>NZ_SOZD01000010.1 GCF_004519335.1 Jiella endophytica
GACCGTCGCGGCGCTCGGCGAGGTGACCGGCGGCGTCAACCGGACGGCCGACAATGCCGGCCAGGCCCGCAAGACGGCGGATTCGGCGAAGGTCAAGGCGCAGAAGGGCGGCGAGATCGTTGCCGAGGCGGTCACCGCGATGAATGCCATCGAGGGTTCGTCCCAGCAGATCTCGCAGATCATCGGCGTCATCGACGAGATCGCCTTCCAGACCAACCTCCTGGCGCTGAATGCCGGCGTCGAGGCGGCACGCGCTGGCGAGGCCGGCAAGGGCTTCGCGGTGGTGGCGCAGGAGGTGCGGGCACTCGCCCAGCGCTCGGCGGAAGCGGCCAAGGAGATCAAGGGCCTGATCACGGCGTCGTCCGAGCAGGTCGGCAGGGGTGTCGAGCTGGTCAGCGCGTCCGGCAAGAGCCTCGATGAGATCCTCGCCGAGGTCGCCGGAATGGCGGAGATCGTCGCGGCGATCGCCGATTCGGCCCGCGAACAGGCGACCAGCCTTCGCGAAGTCTCCGGTGCCGCCGATCAGATGGACAAGGTGACCCAGCAGAACGCCGCGATGGTGGAGGAATCCACTGCCGCCGCGCAGACGCTGCAGGCCGAGACCGACGGCCTTGCCCAGGCGATCGCCCGCTTCACGGTGAAGGGCGCCAAGCCCGCTGCCGTGGCGCCGGCCCGCCCGGCGGCAGTGAAACCCGCCCAGCCGAAGGCCGCCTCAAAGCCGGTTGCGCAGATGCGCAGCACCGGCACCGGCGGCGCCGCCAGGAAGCCGGCCGCCGAGGACCAGAGCTGGGAAGAGTTCTGAGCCTCCGGATCAGACCAGAAAGCCGGCGGCGAGCGCATCTGCTCGCCGCCGGCTTTTTTTGTGCGCCAAAGGCATCATGACCGGACCCGTCGATCGGGCCCTTCGGATCGGCGTCAGTTCGTCGTCGAGGCGGTCGTCGCCGGAGCGTCGGCCGCGCCTGCCTCGGCCTTCTTCTCGCGGCCGTCGAGCATCACCCGGTTGACGGTGACCTTGTTCGCCTCGTCGCCCTTGCCGCGGACGATCGCATAGATCGTGTCGTCGGTGGAGCGATCCCAGGCGATGCCCTGGCCGCGGCTGCCGAGCGGCACGGTCGCCTTCCATTCCAGCACCGAGCCGAATTCCGGCAGCTGCATCACGTAGGCTTCAGGCTCGTCGTGGCCGCTGATGTAGAGATTGCCGTCGGGGCCCCAGGAACCGCCGGAATTCGACATGTCGTCGAAGGTCTCGACGATCGCCTCCGGGAAGGTCCAGGCCTCGACAGGCCGCCATTCCTCGTCGAAGCGGACGACCTGGGTGTTGTACTTGTTGCCATAGGCGAAGGGGCTCTTGCCGAACACCCGGTTGTAGTTGGCAAAGCCGGCATACCAGGCGCCGTCCGGTCCCTTGTCGACCCAGGTGAGCGAGCCGATCTGGATGCCGAAGGAATGGCTGTCGAGATGCTCCAGCGTATCGGCATCGAAGATCTCGAGGGACGAGGTCATCGGCCATTCGGGATAGTTCGAATGGGCGACATAGAGCTTGCCATCGACCACCGAGGCGCTGTCGAAATGCTTGACCGCGCCGCCCTTCGGCCGCTCGAAAGTCTTCACCAGCTTCTGGGTGGCCTTGTCGTATTTGGCGATGATGCGGTTGTCGATCGCGTAGAAGTATTTCGCGTCGACGCCGACGGCCTGGTTGGCCTCGGGGATGGTGTAGGTGGCGACGGTTTCCGACTGCATTTCGGCCGGCTTGCCGGCACTGTCTGCGGCGATCGCCGGCAGGACCGCAGAGGCGGCCAGAAGGGCCCCTGCGAGCGGGGAAAGAATTCGCTGCATGCTGATCTCCTCGATGAAGGCATGGCCGCGAACCGGCTGGCTGCCGGGCCGCCGTCATGGGCGCGTCTCGCGCGGCCGGGGCTGACCGGCGATTGCTAACCGTCGCTGATGATCGCCGGATGACAGGCGCTCCTGACGGCGGCCTTCGGGCCGCGTTCGCCATGCCCGTCGCAATGCCCTAGATGTTCGCCCTCGGGCGCGCCGAGACGAACCGGCGGCCGATGGGAGGAATTGAATGCATCGTCTTGTGAGAACAGCCTTTCTGGCGACCGCCGCGATCGCGCTCGGCGCCGTGCCGGCGGCTGCGCAGTCGAAGGGCGCCGAAAAGTCCGGCGAGGAGCAGAACCTCGTGCTGCCGCCGGATGCCGCGCCGAAGCCGATGTCGCCGGCCGAGACCGAGAGCCCCAGCAAGCCCGCGGCAGCCGGCGGCGAGGCCAGCGATGCCACGGAAAGCGGCGCGCCGCTCAGCGCCGCCCCTTCCGATGACAGCGGCAAGAGCGACGCTGACAAGAGCAGCACCGGCAAGAGCAGCACCGGCAAGAGCGAAACGGGCACGAGCGACGGTGCCGAGAGGCCGATGAAGCCCGATGAGAGCTCTGCCAACAATCCGGTCGGTGCGGACGGCCAGCCCCGCAACGCCGTCGGCGACAAGTTCCAGATGCCGCATCTCACCAAGGAGAATCAGGTGGCGATGATCACCGATCTCTGCGGCATCCAGATCCGCGGCATGTCCCATGGCGCCTGCAGCTGCCTCGCCGACAAGGCGATGGACGAGCTGTCGCCCAGCCAGCGGGACTATCTGATCGCCAGCGTCGTCGCGCCGCCGACCGCCGACCAGCTTCTGAAGAAGGGGACGGTGACCAAGGACGACCAGATGACCATCATCACCTTCCTCAATGCCACCTCCGATGCCTGCCGAGCGGACGCCGGGGCTTCCGGTCAGGAGGGTGACGGCCAGATGGAGAACGGCAAGCCGGGCCAGGAGGGCGGCGACAAATGACGGCGGCGCTCACCCCGGCAAAACCGGAACCTCTGGGCCTGGTGGGCCGATGATGCTGAGGCGCGGCCTGCACCTTGCCGAGGAGGCCTGGGACAGCCTGCGTCTGTCGTTCAAGCGGCGCACCGGCCTGCTCGGCAAGCCGGTGCTCGTTCCCTATCGCGGCCTGGTGGCGCCGGGCGGGGTGTGGGTGCGCGGCCGGGTCCTGGAAGACCAGGGCGTGACCACCGCGCCCCATTCGGAATCGACCCTCACCAATGTCTGGCTGACACTGAAACGCTACGAGACCGACGAGATCGGCGGGGCGCGCATCGCCTGGCGGGCGCTCGGAAAGAGCGGCGAGCTGGTTACCGACGGGGAAGGCTATTTCGACGCCGTGCTGCCGGTCGAGCCGGCGGACGATGCCGCCCCCTGGTTCCGGGTCGAGCTCGAACTCCTCTCGGCGCCGGTCCACGAGGTCGCGCCGCTCGCCGCGGAACTCAAGGTCCGCACCGTCTCGCATCAGGCCCGTTTCGGCGTCATCTCCGACATCGACGACACCATCGTGAAGACCGGGGCGACGAATTTCGTCAAGCACTGGCGCACCGTCGTTGCCAATTCGGCGAAGAGCCGGACCGCCTTTCCCGGCGTCTCGCATCTCTACCGGGCCTTCGCCAGGGACACGGCCGGCCCGGAGACCAATCCGGTCTTCTACGTCTCCTCCAGCCCGTGGAACCTCTACGACCTCTTCGAGAGCTTCCTTGCGCTTCGCGAGATCCCGCTCGGGCCGATGCTGCTGAAGGACTTCGGCCTCGACGGCGACAAATGGCTGACCGGCGGCCATGACGATCACAAGCTTACGATGATCGCGCGGATCATGGAGGGCTATCCGCGGCTCTCCTTCGTGCTGATCGGCGATTCCGGGCAAAGGGACGCGGCGATCTACGCCGAGGCGGCGCGCCGGCATCCGGGCCGGGTGCTCGCCGTCCATATCCGCGACGTCACCGACGGGATCTTCGCCGAGGACGCAAAGGCCGGGCTCGATGCCCTCGAGGCGCTGGGCATCCCGGTGACCAGGGGCGAGACGCTGCGCGAGGCGGCGGCGAGCGCGGAAGCGATGGGGCTGATCGACGCGGCGGACGGCGAATCGGTTCGCCGGGCGATCGCCGACAGGGAGCGCGAGGACGGCGTTTAGGCCTCTCGGCGCGGCAAAGAATCGCCCTGCGACGATTTCCCCGTCCGCTTCAATCGATTGGTAGCCTTGGCAGGGGGAAAACGGGCCTTCCGTTTTGCACCGCAAACACTATGGTGCGAACGATTCCAATCAGGCACCGATGGAAAGAAGACGATGGTCGAACTCGCGCTTCCGAAAAACTCGAGGATCACCCAGGGCAAGGTCTGGGACAAGCCGGAGGGCGCCAAATCGGTCCGCGAGTTCCGGATCTATCGCTGGTCGCCGGACGACGGCAAGAACCCGCGGATGGACACCTTCTATGTCGACACGTCGGATTGCGGACCGATGGTGCTCGACGCCCTCCTGTGGATCAAGAACAAGGTCGATTCGACCCTGACGCTGCGCCGCTCCTGCCGCGAGGGGATCTGCGGCTCCTGTGCCATGAACATCGACGGCTCCAACACGCTCGCCTGCACCAAGGGCATGGACGAGATCGAGGGCGAGGTGTCGATCTATCCGTTGCCGCACATGCCGGTCATCAAGGATCTGGTGCCCGACCTCACGGTGCCCTATGCGCAGCTCCGCTCGATCGAGCCGTGGCTGAAGACCGAATCGCCCGAGCCGGAAAAGGAATGGCGCCAGAGCCACGACGACCGCGAGAAGCTCGACGGCCTCTACGAATGCATCCTCTGCTTCTGCTGCCAGACCTCGTGCCCGTCATACTGGTGGAACGGCGAGCGCTATCTCGGCCCGGCGGTGCTCCTGCAGGCCTATCGCTGGCTGATCGACTCCCGCGACGAGGCTACCGGCGACCGGCTCGACGCGCTGGAGGATCCGTTCAAGCTCTATCGCTGCCACACGATCATGAACTGTACCCAGGCCTGTCCGAAGGGGCTGAACCCCGCCAAGGCGATCGCCGAGATCAAGAAGATGATGGTCGAGCGGCGGGTGTGACCGCCCGGGATTCATGATCGTTCGTCCGTCTGGCCGTCCTCGGGGCTTTGCCCCTGCGGTCGGCCGGGCATGAACTGCACGCAAGGCCTGCCCGAAGGGGCTGAACCCCGCCAAGGCGATCGCCGAGATCAAGAAGATGATGGTCGAGCGGCGGGTTTGACCGCCCGGAATTCATGATCGTTCGTCCGTCTGGCCGTCCTCGGGGCTTCGCCTCTGCGGTCGGCCGGGCAGGAACTGCACGCAAAGCCTGCCCCGACACCTCACTCCGCCGAGAGCCGCCTCAGCGCCGCCATCGACGGCAGGAACATCACCGCCACCCCCTTGTAGCGGATGAACGGCCGCAGCGTGATCGACACGGCGGCCCCATCGGCGGTTTCCGTCACCACCGAGTCCGGCGCGCGGTTCGACCCGCCGGGAAGCCGGCTGCCGGTCAGCCTGTCTTGCCCGGCCCGGCCGGGCTTCTTTCGATCGAAGACGTCGCTGAAGTCGGTCTGCTGCATCCATCGCAGGATGCTGTAGAGCTGCTCGTTGATCCGAGCGCAGAAGAACAGGCCGAAGAGGCCGCGGTCCCTGCCGTCGTCCTTACGCCCGGCGAGCGCCTCGCCATAGGAGAAGCCGCGGCGGATCAGCCGCGGCGCGCTCTTTGGAAAGCGCACGTGATTGCCGAAGCTCAATGGCTGGTCGCGGCAATAGGCGATGCGGATATGGGAATCGAGCGGGCATCGTGCTCCAGCCTCGTCGTCGCCATAGCCGAAACCGTCGTCGAGATCCGGCGCCTCGGGCGGCCTGTCCGGATGGCGGACGAGCGGCGAGCCGTCGCGCCAGCGGCCCATCAGCCGTGCCGCCAGCCATTCGCGCGCATCGACGCCGGGAACCGCCGGCGCGAGACGGGGCCCATACTCGTCGAGAAACGCCTCGAAGGCCGCGACGTCCTGGCGGATCCAGGTGAGGCAGGCGAAGGACCCGTCGGTGGCAAAGTCGCGCCACGGCCCCGGCGGGTGCGGCGTCGTCGGATAGTCCTGCGTGCCATGGCCGAGCAGGAATTCGCGAAGGTCGGCCGCCCCCGCCCGGCCGCTGTCCTGCCAGTCGACATTCGGCGAGGTGATGCCGTCGCGATAGCCGAAATGCAGCCGGCCGCCGGCGGGCATGTAGCCGGACATCGCCCGGTCGGCAAAATCCGGCAGCTGAAGTTCGTAAAGACCGGCGGCCGCCGCTTCGCCGCGCAACTCGGCGAGGATGGCGCGCCGGGCCGCCTCGTCGTCGGCGGCGACATAGACCGCCAGATCGATGTCCGCAGTCCTGAAGCCGGCCCACCAGCCTGCCGGGTCGCTCGGGCCGGTGAAACCGAGCTGATCGGCCATTGCGAGGGAGTCCGGCGCCTGTTTCGGGTCGGTGAAGAAACGCTCGAACTGCGCGGCGCCGACCGCCGGATCGAGATCGGCCGACCCGTCCGTCAGGGTCGCGACGGCCCGCCAACTCAGACAGAGATTGATGACGGGAACGCCCGGAAGCTCCGCCTCATCGCCGGTCGAGACGCGGGGAATGAGCTTGCGCAGGAAACCGCGCGCCGGGGCGGCTTCGCCGAGCCGGAACAGCAACACGGCATAGAGCGGCTTTCGCACGCTGCGCGTCAGCAACGCCTGCAGATTGGAGAGCTCCACCATCGGCCTCGTCCTTGTCGGGAAGCGTTCGGGAAGGGCGGGAGGCTGCACGGCGTGCGATCGGTCGATGCAAGGCCCCGCGGCCACGCGAGCGCCTGGCGCCACGATGGAAACCGTGCCGCTCCCCGTCATTGCCTCAGTCTTCTGGCGTGCCGCGGGCCGTCGCTTTACTCGCCCAGCGCTTCCAGCACCGTCTTCACGTCAAGCCCGTCATAGGCCGAGAACAGCCAGCCCGCCGGGCCGCCGTCGAACTCGGTCGAGCCGCTGGTGGAGGTGCCGAGGGAGCGCAGATTGTGGTTCTTGGAATATTCCCAGAACGCCGCCGTGTCGCTGACGTCCGGCGCGCCCTCCGCAAGTTCGAAGATGGCGGCGAAGATCGGCGTCAGCTCGCGGCGGAAGAACTCGGTATATTCCTGGTGAGGACCCTCATATTCGGTGATAACCTGGATGTATTTGTTGTCGATCACCACCACGCGGGCGAAGTGAACAATCCGCGACTTCTTCAGCGCCTCGGCGATCTTCGGCTGGACGTGGTCGGAAAAATTGGCTGCGAGGGCCGCCAGTCGGGCCTGGCTCTCGGCGTCCTGCTTCAGCGGCAGGGTCATGTTCAAGGCATGCGTCATTCGTGCCTCCCGTCACATTGGAAGCCGAGGATAGCGGTAAAAGGACTTCGGTAAAAGCGGAATATGCCGTTGCGGAAAGTATATCGACTATGAAAATTCGTTGCCGATGCTTCGGTTCGACTTTGAAACCTTGTCATGCAGCCGACATCGATCGCGCGTTTCATCCGGCAAGCAGGGAAACAAGCCTCTCATGCCAAAATGCCGATTGACAGCCATGGCTGAAGCGTGTGGCTTCTACCCATGACGCAAGACGAGCGCATGGCCCCGACGAGCCGCGACGAGAACCAGAAGCGGCTCGACATTCACAATTCGTCGATCCCGGTCATCTGTCGCTCTTGCGAGGCGCGGCACCGGGGGATCTGCGGTGCGCTGACCTCCGAGCAGCTCACCCAGGTCAGCCGCCACACGACACGCCAGCAGGTGGCGGCGAACAGCGAGTTCGTTTCCACCGGCGACGACGTCAAGCACTATTCGAACGTCCTTGCCGGTGTGGTGAAGCTCACCCGGCTGATGGCCGACGGCCGCCAGCAGATCGTCGGGCTGCAGTTCGCGCCGGACTTCATCGGCCGGCCATTCCGCGACACCAGCGAGGTCTCGGCCGAGGCCGCGACGAATGTGAAGCTCTGCAGCTTCCCGAAGTCGGTGATGGACGAGATGATCGCTAAGTCGCCGGATCTCGAGCGGCGTCTCTACAAGCAGGCTCTCGACCAGCTCGACGATGCCCGCGAATGGATCCTGGCGCTCGGCCGCAAGAGCGCGGCGGAGAAGGTGGCGAGCTTCCTCCTGATGATCGCCGAAAACGTCGATCCCGAAAAGCTCGATCGCGATGCGCCGATCTGCTTCGAACTGCCGCTGAAGCGGGCCGACATCGCCGACTTCCTCGGTCTCACCATCGAAACGGTGAGCCGGCAAATCACCAGCCTGCGCAAGGCGGGCATCATCGTCGTCGAGCATAACCGGACGGTCACCGTGCCGGACCTCGAGCGCCTCAGGGCGCACGGCGAAATGGACACCGGCTAGGCGTTTTCGCATGTCGCTGCGTCGATGGGTGACCGGGAACTGCAAACCCGCCATTCGTCCTTTGCGACAGGTCCCCCGGTCCGGCCCCGCCCTCGGGCGCCACGCGATCCTGCTTTCCTGCACCTTCGGCTCATCGCGCGGCTGTGATCGTCGGCGCCCGCTTCCATGGGCGTTTGGTGTGGCGGCGGTGCCGTGCCGGTGTTATGGCTGGTTCCTTACGTAACGTCATTCAGGAATCGATCATGACCGGGAAGATGCTCGCATGCGCCATGGTATTTGCCATGGGCCTGACAGCCACCGCCACCACTGCCGAGGCCTCGGGCTGCGGCTGGTATGCGATCGGCGGCGCCTTCAAGAGCCGCAACTCCGCCTATAACCAGGCGGGCAATCTCGACGCTTCGGTCTACGATCTCGACGATTCCGACAGCCCCAACGCCGGCAAAGGATTCTACGTCGTCGCGCTCGGCCCGGTGCGAAAGAGCCAGGCGAACCGGTATCGCCAGGAGTTCCGGCAGAACGGCGTTTCCAGTGCCTATGTGAAGAAGATGTGCTTCTACGGCCCGCGGCTATAGGCGGTTTGCGGCGCGGACGCCGGCGCCCCGCGTGGCGGGGCGGCCATTTTTGTCGGACGGCTCCGGCAGGGGGTCTTCAACGCCCCCTAACTCAGCTCGGGAAACCCTCCGGCCATTCGCGCGCGCCATGTATGACTGCCAGGATTTCTGCGGCTTCGCGCTGCCGATAGACAACGATGTAGGGAGATGCGGAAATCACCAGTTCGCGTGTGCTGGTAACGCGCCCCGGCCGGCCAATCGACGGATTCTTGCCGAGAAGCGTTGTCGTCCGCTCGATGATCCTTGCCGTCAGGCGGAAGGCGGCGACAGGGTTGGTCTGGGCGATGAAATCCTGGATCTGGTCGAGATCGGCAAGGGCCGGACGCGTCCAGAGTACCGGCATCAGCGGGGCCGGTACTTGTCCAGCACGCGCTCGATGTCTTGCGGAGCGGCGAAGTCGCCGCGGTCGGCCGCAGCAATCCCCGCCTCGACGCGTGCGATGAAGTGCTCCTGCCACTCGAGCGAATGGCCATGCTCGAGCGCGTCGGCGACGACCTCTGCTGCTAGTCGTCCCGTGCGGGCGGCCAGAGCGTCGACACGCTTCTTCAGTTCGGCAGAGATCGGGGTAGCGGCTTCCATGGACTCGAATATGCCATGGGCGAAGGTCCAGCGCCAACATCCTTCGGTATCGCCTTGCAAGCCGGCAAGTGCCCGACGCGGCCGCGTCTCCAAGGCAGGCTGACGGTGTCACCCATCGCACCCACTGCGTGTTCCGGCATGGGTAGTCCGCGACACATGGACGATTGGCGCGGCGTCCCGACCGATCAAAAGGGAACGCCGGGGCCCCACTAACCTCGGCCTCGCGGCCAGCCCAGCCCGCCCGTCGCAGCGTCTGGCACGATGCTTGCTGAGCTCTCGCCGTCGCGGCGGCGGGGGGCGTTGCGAAAGCCGGGGCCGGCTGCCCGCACCCTGATGGGTCCGGCCGGGCGCCAGGCGCAACTCACTCCCGCCAAGGCAAGGCCTTGCAGCCGCGACGTGGTCCGCCATCGGCAGGCCGCGCCATTTTCGAACGGGCCGCTGCTCGGCCTGCTGTGGAGGAGAAGACTGATGAAGACCCTGTTGCTCGGAACCGTGTCGATGCTCGCCTTCGGGCTCGCCGCGACCGTGGCCAATGCCGATCCCGCAGGCTGCGATGACGGCGAGATGGTGATCAAGTTCAGCCATGTCGTCGCCGCGACCGGCCATCCGAAGGGCGACGCCGCGACGCTGTTCGCCGAGCGCGTCAACAAGGAGATGGAGGGCAAGGCCTGCATGCAGGTGTTCCCCAACTCCACCCTCTTCGACGACGACAAGGTGATGGAGGCGCTGCTTCTCGGCGACGTCCAGCTGGCCGCGCCGTCGCTGTCGAAGTTCGAGGCCTATACGCTGAAATACCGGCTGTTCGACCTGCCCTTCCTGTTTCAGGATCTCGACGCCGTCAGCCGCTTCACCCAGTCCGACACCGGCAAGGGTCTGCTGACCGTGATGGAGGACGTCGGCTATACGGGTCTCGGCTACTGGTCCTCGGGCCTCAAGCAGTTCTCCGCCAACAAGCCGCTGCTCGTGCCCTCTGACGCCGACGGCCTGAAGTTCCGCATCCAGACCTCCGACGTCGCCGAGGCGATGATCGAGGCGATGGGCGGCTCGGCCCAGAAGCTCGCCTTCAAGGAGGTCTACGGCGCGCTGCAGACCGGCGTCGTCGACGGCCAGGAGAACACCTGGTCGAACATCTATACCCAGAAGTTCTTCGAGGTGCAGGACGGCGTCACCGAGACCAACCACCAGCTTCTCGCCTATCTCCTCGTCACCTCCACCGAATGGCTGAACGGTCTCGATCCCGAGATCCGCGACCAGTTCATGAAGATCGCCGAGGAGGTCACCGTCGAGGCCAACAACGCCGTCGCCGAGACCGAGAAGAAGAACCGCCAGAACATCATCGACGCCGGCGGCGAGGTGCGGGAACTCACCCCCGAGCAGCGCAAGCAGTGGGTCGACACGATGAAGCCGGTCTGGGCGAAGTTCACCGACGACATCGGCCAGGAGAACATCGACGCGGCGATGGCGGCGAACGCCACCAACTGAGCCGTGAAGGCGCCCCGGCACGGTGATCGACGCCGTGCCGGGGCGCCGACGCGCCTGCCTGTCCCGCGACGCGAGGGGCAGGCGGCCGCCGATCCCTGCAGAACAGCGCTGCCGGCCGCCGCCCCTCGGGTGCCGTCCGGTTCGACGAGGGGCATCCGATCTTGCTGAGCTTTTGGCCGTATCTCGCGATCCTCGGCCTGATCGCGCTTTTATTCCTTGCCGAACGGCGCTGGCCGGACGGCGTCACGCGGCTCGAGGAGAATTTCCTCGCCATCCTGATGGCGACCATCACCCTCGTCTCCTTCGTCCAGGTGATCGCGCGCTACGGCTTCAACACCGGCTGGGGCGGGGCGCTGGAATTCAACCGCATCCTGTTCGCCTGGATGATCCTGTTCGGCATGAGCTACGGCATCAAGACCGGCCTGCATCTCGGCGTCGACGCGGCGATCCGGACCTTCCCGAGGCCGCTGTTCAAAGCGGCGGCGATCTTCGGGGCGCTGGCGACGCTGCTCTATGCGGCGATCCTCTTGTCCTCCGACTGGCTGCAGCTCTTCGGCGCCCACACCTCCGGCGGCGCCGTCTTCTACTGGCAGCGCTTCTTCAAGATCGGCATCGGCCTCGACGATCTGCGCTATCCCGTCTTCATCCAGGAGGCCTTCGGCGTCCAGGAGCGGGTGCAGCGCTGGATCGCCTATCTGATGCTGCCCGTCGGCCTCGCGCTACTCGGCTTCCGCTCGATCGAGGCGGTGGTCGCCATCGCCACCGGCCGGCGCGAACTCGTCATCGCCGGCCATGAGGCCGAAGACCTCGTTGCGGAAAACAAGGACGTCCTGAAGGACTGACAATGGAATCCCTCATCCTTCTCATTCTCGTCCTCGGGCTGTTGTTCCTCGGCGTGCCGGTGGCAATCTCCCTCGGCCTGTCGGCGGTCATCATGATCGCCTTCTTCTCCACCGATTCGATGTCGTCGGTGGCGATCCAGCTGTTCACTGCGGCGCAGAACTACACGCTTCTCGCCATCCCCTTCTTCGTGCTCGCCTCGGCCTTCATGTCGACCGGCGGCGTCGCCAAGCGGCTGATCGATTTCGCCATCGCCGCCGTCGGCCATTTCCGCGGCGGCCTCGCCATGGCCTCGGTGCTGGCCTGCATGCTGTTCGCGGCGCTCTCCGGCTCCTCGCCGGCGACCGTCGTTGCCATCGGCACCATCGCCATCGCCGGCATGCGGCGGGTCGGCTATTCGAAGGAGTTCTCCGCCGGGATCATCGCCAATGCCGGCACGCTCGGCATCCTGATCCCGCCGTCGATCGTCATGGTGGTCTATTCGGCGGCGACCAACGTCTCCGTCGGGCGGATGTTTCTCGCCGGCGTCATTCCCGGTCTTGTCGCCGGGCTGATGCTGATGGGGGCGATCTACATCGTCGCCCGCTGGAAAGGCCTGCCGGCCGAACCCTGGCGGGGTTTTCTGCCGCTCCTGCGCGACGGCAAGTCGGCCGGCTTCGGCCTGTTCCTGATCGTCATCATCCTCGGCGGCATCTATGGCGGCGTCTTCACCCCGACGGAAGCCGCCGCTGTCGCGGCGGTCTACGCCTTCCTGGTGGCGGTCTTCGTCTATCGCGACATGGGGCCGCTGAAGGGTCGCGCCTGGATCAGGGAAACCGACGCGCCGCGCGCCCGCACGGGCTTTTCCGCCATCGCCTACGGCGTGTCGTTCTTCGTCGTCGCGCTGATTCTCGTCTATTTCCTCACCGCCGGGCCCGGCGGGAGCTCGACCTATTCGCTCGCCGAGCGGCTGGTTCTCTGCGGCGTTCCGGCGGTTCTCGTCGCCATCGCCTATGCGCTCTGGCGCGGCGAGGGCGGGGTCAAGGCGCTCGCCGGCACCTTCGGCGCCGGCCTGCCGATCTTCGGGCGGAATTTCGCGATGATCGGCCTTGCCTTCTTTCCCGCCTGCTTCCACGGCGAGACCCGTAAGGTGCTGGTCGATGCCTCGAAGACGACGGTGATGCTGATGTTCATCATCGTCAATGCGCTGCTCTTCGCCCATGTTCTGACCTCGGAGCGGATCCCCGACGCGATCACCGCCCTGATGCTCGACTACGGCTTCACCTGGTTCACCTTCCTGATCGCGGTGAACGTGCTGCTGCTCATCGGCGGCCAGTTCATGGAGCCGTCGGGGCTGCTGCTGATCGTCGCGCCGGTGGTCTTCCCGATCGCCCTCGAACTCGGCGTCGACCCGGTGCATCTCGGAATCATCATGGTGGTCAACATGGAGATCGGCATGATCACCCCGCCGATCGGGCTGAACCTCTTCGTCACCTCGGGGATCACCGGCATGAGCCTGATCAAGGTGGTGAAGGCGGCGATGCCTTTCGTCGGCGTGCTGTTCCTGTTCCTGATCCTCGTCACCTACGTGCCCTGGCTCTCCACCTGGCTGCCCTACAGCCTGATGGGACCGGAAACGATGCTGCGGTGAGAAAAGGGAATCAGCCTGCGCGGCGAGGCTCCGGGCCGGCGCGTCGGGCCCGGTACGGCGTGCATCCATTCGGACGCGCAAGCCGGGCCCCGACGACTTGAATCACCGCCTTGTGCCCGGTGGAAATCGCTGCCGATTATCGAGCCGACGGCAGCCGGCTCAGGCGGAATGGCACTCGGCAAGGTCGGCAAAGCGGGCCTCGAGCTTGTCGATCGGCTCCGGCCAGCCGAAGAAATAGCCCTGGGCGAGGGGGATGCCGGTCGCCGCAATCGCCGCGACCTGAGCCTCGTCCTCCAGCCCTTCAGCGACGACGGTGAAGCCGATCCGGTCGGCGAGATGCTGGACCAGTTCGACGACCGAGCGCGAGGCCTCGTTCTCGCCGACGACGCTGGCGAAGCTGCGGTCGATCTTCACCTTGTCGAAGGAGTAGGTCGCCAGATAGCCGATCGAGGCATAGCCGGTGCCGAAATCGTCCAGGGAAAAACGCAGGCCGAGCGAGCGCAGCTCGCGCATCGTCTCCAGCGTCTGCTCCGGATCGTCGACGAGGACGGATTCGGTGAGTTCCAGCTCCAGCCTTTCGGCCGGGGCGTTCTCTTCCTCGAGGATCTGGCGGATCGCCGAGACCAGCCGCCGCGGCTGGCGGAACTGCATCGGCGAGACGTTGACCGACATCGAGACGTCGGCGGGCAGCCGCACGAGATCGCCCGCCGCGCGCCTCAGGACCCATTCGCCGAGGTCGGAGATCAGGTCGCTGCGCTCGGCGATGGGGATGAACTCGGCCGGCGAGATGCGCCCTTTCACCGGATGGTTCCAGCGCAGCAGCGCCTCGGCGGAGACGATCCGGCCCGAGGCGATCTCGACGATCGGCTGATAGTGCAGTTCGAACTGCTCGGCCGCCAGGCCCTCGCGCATCTCGCGCTCGAGTTCGGTGCGGCGGCGGAAGGAGGCGGCCATTTCGGGCTTGAACAGGCTGACCCGGCTCTTGCCCGTCGATTTCGACTCATAGAGCGCGAGATCGGCCGCGGTCATCAGCGTTGCGCCGTCGGAGCCGTGGCTCGGGCCGACGGCGGCGCCGATGCTGGCGCTGATCGAGAATTTCCGGTCGCCGATGAGGATCGGCGGGGCGAGCGCCTGCATCACCCGCTCGGCGGTCGCAAGGCTCGCACTGGCGTCGGCGGTGGGGATGATCGCAACGAACTCGTCGCCGCCGAAGCGGGCGAGGAAGTCGGAGATGCGCACCGCCGAACGGATGCGCTCGGCGATCGCCACCAGCACCTTGTCGCCGGTCGCGTGTCCAAGGGTGTCGTTGATCGTCTTGAAGTCGTCGAGGTCGATATAGAGGATCGCGACCGAGCCGATGCCTTCCTTGAAGCCGGGGCCGATCGAGGCGAGCATGCGGTCGAGTTCGTGGCGGTTCGACATCCCGGTGAGGGGGTCGGTCCGGGCCATCGTTTCGATCTTCTGCTGGGTCTGCTTGCGCTCGGTGATGTCCTCGGTGACGATCAGCGCGCCGCTGGCCTCGGTCGGCTCGACATGCAGGAGCAGCGTCTTGCCGTCGGGCGTGGTCAGCTCCCGCGTGGTGGCGAGCTGCTTCTTCAGGGTGCGATGGACGTCCTGGCGGATCAGCGTCGCGTCGCTGCGCGACAGGCGGCGGCCCCTGACGGCGGATTCCAGCATGCCGTCGAGGCTTTCGTCGCCGGTCTCGAGGTGAACGCCGTAGAGCTCGCCATGCCGCTCGTTCTGCAATTCCCGCGACAGCGTCTCGTCGAAGCTGACGAGGCCGTGGGTCATCGAGCGCAGCGCGAGATGGGCCTGGTCGGCATGCTTGCGCGAGGAGGCCTCGTTCTCGCGCGCCTGGGCGGTCGCGTCGGCAAGCGCCCGCAGATTGCGGTTGAGCGAGAGAACGATGACGAAATTCGTCATCATGTAGAGCACGATGAACACCGCGATGGTGCGGTAGTAGGGCTGGTTGGAGTGCTCCAGCCCCAGCATCAGCGGCATGCACAGGCAGAGAACCTGGACGATCACATATTTCGGCCGGGCGGCATTGCGGGCGACATAGCCCGACGCGAAGGCGACGGCGGCGATGACGTTGAGGATCTGGACGGCGGCGATGTCGGTCGCGCCGATCGCCTGGTAGCAGCAGACGCCCTGCAGTATGGCGAACAGGGTGGCGCCGATCTGGAACTCGATCTCCCAGCGACGGACGGCGCGGTGGTCCTCCTCGTCATGACAGGCGAGGCGGTAGCGCACGATGGTCGCCAGCCGCCCGAGCAGGACGACGATGGACAGCGCGCTGATCGTGTAGAAGGCGTTGTCGCCGGACCAGAACCAGGAAAACAGCATCACCAGGATGCCGACCGCATTGGAAATGATGATGGAGGCGGGCGAGGAGAACAGCGAGCCGACGAGAATGCTCTCGCGCTCGGCCGCAACGCTCCTGCGAGCCTGCGGTCCGGAGGGGCGCGACTCTCGTTCGTCCAGGGCCTTGGAGGCGAGAGGGCTACCGGCTGATATCGACACTACTCTTCCGCGTCTGGTGAGCTCCATTCGCCTGACCATAAGCAAAAGTTCTTAACGCTTAACTGATCAGCGAAGTTAGCGTTGCGGAAAATTCATGAAAATTGGAAGGAAATACGGCGCCCGTCGCAGGCGCCTGCCGAAATCCGCGGCCTGACGGAATTTTCAGCCGGCCATGCGGCCGAGCATGCGCTCCTGTGCCTGGACGATGCGCTGCAGCTTCGTCGTCTCGGCCTCGCTGAGGCACATCATATGATCGACCCAGGCGGCAGCCGCCTCGGCGAGCTCGCTCGCAAGGTCCGGGCCCATGCGATTGAAGGCCCTGGAGATGGCGATGCGGGCTCTGCGGCTGGCGATCGTGCGCTTGCAGAACTCCCGCACCCACATGGCGCTGCCGCCGTCGCCGACGACGTCCTCGATGGCGCCGAGGCCGTGGAACTCGTCGGCGGTGAAGCTCTTGCCTGAGAGCAGCACCCGCTCCGCCTCGATCGGGCCGATCCGCCTTGCGAGGATCGGGGCGGCGGCGATCGGGAAATGGTTATAGTTGATTTCCGGATAGCAGAAGGTCGCCGATTCCTCGGCCACCACCACATGGCAGGCGCGGGCCGGATCGATGCCGCCGCCGAGCGCCCGGGCATGCACGGCCGCGACGGTGGCGACACGGCCGTCGAGGCCGCTGCTGTTGCCCTCGATCACGGCGCAGGCCGCGGCGGCGTAGCGCACGAGGCCCTCGCGATCGCCCCGGCCGATGCAGTCGAGATAATAGTCGAGGTCGCCGCCGAGCGAGAAGGCGGGGCCCGAGGTGCGATAGGCCAGCACCTCCACCGGCATCTCCTCGCCCTCGGCAAGCATCGTGCGCAGCGCATGCTGAACCCGCAGCACGCTGTCGATCAGCGGCAGGGTGAAGACCGGCTTCGGCTCGGGATGCATGACCAGCCAGAGCAGCCGGTGCTGCTCCTCATACATCATCTGCAGTTGTGGAAGGGCTCCCGTCCGATCGGTGATCCGATCGACGACCTGGCTGGCGGAGAGCGCCGCTGCAAGCTTCACGCCGACGCTGTTCGCGATCTGGACCTGCGGCATCGCTCAAATCTCCACGCAACCGTTATACGAAGCTTAACCGGGCAACCGCCGTCTGTAAATTTTGATTCTAATAGAGGGTTAACATAGAGGGTTTCGTTAACGTTTTCCTGAAGGTAGCGCGGCGCCTCCGACGCGATGACGGCCGCTGGTGACGCTGCGGAGACCGATAGGTGGCTGAATGTCCGGGTCAAAAGCGGCAAAGCCGGCAAATCTGCCCGTCAAGGTTGGAGCGAAGCCAGAGCCGGCGCCGACGGCCAGTCGCACCCGATCACGGTGGCGCGATCTGCAACCGGAGATGGTTGACCTGTCGGAGGCGGTCTTGACCCCTCCGCTAGAAAAGCAGGCTAAGGTTGTATCCTTTCCTGCGGGTTCGCGCTGTTCGACCCGCTTCCTTGCTGCCCGTAACCCCGATCTACCGCAGCGGCAAGTAATCCGATCGTTGCCGCGGCGGGCCCGGCGGCGGCGTCAGGCGACCCTGCGCGAGACCGCGGCGGCCCGGGCGCCGTCGCCGAAACGGTCCGACTTGCGGTGGCCGACGAGGAACGTCTCGACGGTCTCGCTGGCGGGGAGTGGCTTGCCGAAGAAATAACCCTGCAGCTGGTCGCAGCCGAGGGAAGCGAGGAACTCCGCCTGTTCGGCGGTCTCGACGCCTTCGGTGGTGACCTTCATCTTCATCTGGTGGGCAAGCGAGATGATGGTCGCGACGATCTCCTTGACGCTCGGCTCGCCGTTTTCCAGCGCCTTCATGAAGGACTGGTCGACCTTCAGCTTGTCGAAGGGGAAGCGCCAGAGATAGCCGAGCGAGGAATAACCGGTGCCGAAATCGTCCATATCGATGGAGATGCCGAGTTCCTTCAGGGCGACCAGCTGGTCGAGAATGGCGCTGGAGCGTTCGAGCAGCAGGGATTCGACCACCTCGACCTCGAGCCGGCGGCCGTCGATGCCGGCTGAGGCGAGCGCCGAGCGGATGATCTCGACGAGGTCGCCGTCGACGAACTGGACGGCCGAAAGATTGACCGAGACGAAGAGCGGCTCCGGCCATTCGGCGATCTGCCGGGTCGCTTCGCGGATGACCCAGGTGCCGAGCGCCTTGATGTAGCCGCGGGCCTCGGCGATCGGCACGAATTCTGTGGGCGGGATCAGCTCGCCGTTCTCGTCGCGCAGCCGCGCCAGCGCCTCGAAGCCAACGAGCGAGCCGTCCTTGCCCTTCACCAGCGGCTGGTAGAACAGCTCGAAGCCGTCGGTCTCGATCGCCCGCTTGATATGCGCCTCGACCTGCCGGCGGCGATGCATCGCCTCGTCCATCTTCGGTTCGAAGAAGACGAGGGCGTTCTGCTGGTCGCCCTTGTGGTGGAAATGCGCGATCTCGGCGTGCTTGACGAGTTCGGAATGGCTGCGGCCGTGATCGGGCGCCATGGCGCAGCCGATCGAGATCTTCGGCGAGACCACGTGGTCGTCGAGCTCGATCGGTTCGCCGACGATTTCGGCCAGAAGCTTGGCAAGGGCGACCACCTCGGCGCGGTCCTTCACCCGGCGATGGACGACGGCGAAATCGTCCGGGCCGATCCGCGCGACAAGATCGTCCGGGCCGATCGCGTCGGCGATGCGCCGGGCGACGAGGCGCAGGATCTCGTCGCCTCGGGCCTGGCCGCAGCTGTCGTTGATCTCCGAGAGGTCGTCGAGATCGACGAAAAGATAGGCGACGTCCTCGCGCGTCGCGCGGATCTTGAACAGCAGCTGGTCGCAGGCCTCCTGCATTCGCCGGCGGTTGAGCAGCTGGGTCAGTGTGTCGTGATCGGCGAGGAAGCGGATGCGCGCGTCGGCCTCGGCGATCTTGCGGCGGCGCAGCTGGTAGAGCGCGAAGGGAATGCAGGTCGCGGCGAGGATGATCATCACGATCACCGCATAGGTTCTTGCGAGGGTCGTCTGGTAGTGATGGCGCTCGGAGATCATGTCGGCGACGACGGAAAGGAATCCGATCGCCCGACCCTCCCGGATCAGCGGCATGATCACCGACGGGTTGCTCTCGCCATCGTCATAGACGATCTGCCAGAAGCCCGGCTGCGAGACCACCGACGGGGCGAGCTTGTCGCCGGTCGAGACGCCGCCCGGCCGGTCCCTCAGCAGCCATTCGTAGCGCTCCGAACGGGAGCGGAAGACCTCGTTGCCGTTCCGGTCGAAAATGGCATAGCCATTGATGTTGGAGAGGTCGGCGACCCTGCGCAGTACTTCCTCGGCGTCGGGATCGCGGGCGATCCCCGTCAACAGGGCGTCGACGGCGCCTTGCGGGCCGAGCAGGAGGTCGGCGAAATTCTGCCCGCGGTTCTTCATCTCCGCTTCGACGAGCCTGCCGACAGCGTCGTTGCCGATCGCAAGAATGCTCACCGCGACGAAGCCGATAATGGCCCCCGCCCCGAGAAGATTCGTCCAGAAAAACCGCTTCGACAGGATGGAGATCATCGACCCTTACGCTCTCCTCGCAAGGAGCCTGACCGGGAGAGGTAAATTTTTCGGTGATCTGCAGGTTATAAAATCAGCTTTTTTTATCGCGCGTCTGCGTCGGGCTTCGTCGGGCAGCCCAATTCGCCCTTGAAACATCTTGCCGGCGACACGGAACAAGATGTCTCGCCGCGCCCATCCTCCGCCTTCAGCCTTTCACCTTGCCGTAGGCGTCGAGGGCGCGTTGACGGGCCTCGCCATGATCGACCACGGGCTTCGGATAGGTGTCGCCAAGCGTCACGCCGGCCTTTTCGAGCACGCCGTCCTCGGCCTCCCAGGGAGCATGGATGGCCTTTGCCGGAAGGTCCTTCAGCTCCGGCACGAAGCTGCGGATGTAGTCGCCTTTGGGGTCGAACCTTTCGCTCTGGGTGATCGGGTTGAAAACGCGGAAATAGGGCTGGGCGTCGGCGCCCGAGCCGCCTATCCACTGCCACTGGCTGGTGTTGGAGGCGATGTCTCCGTCGACCAGCGTGTCCCAGAACCAGCTCTCGCCCTTGCGCCAGTCGATCAGCAGGTCCTTGGTCAGGAAGGAGCCGACGATCATCCTCACGCGGTTGTGCATCCACCCGGTCTGCCAGAGCTGGCGCATGCCGGCATCGACGATCGGATAGCCGGTCAGGCCCTTCTGCCAGGCCGTCAGATCCTTGTTCGAGCTGCGCCAGGGAAAGGCGTCGAAGCGACTGTTGAAATTGTCGCTTTCGAGCCGGCCGAAATTGTAGAGGAGATGATAGTTGAAGTCGCGCCAGACGAGTTCCTGGTGGAAAGTCCGGATCGCCTTTTCGGGGATCGTCTTGCGGCGCGCGGCATAAGCGCTCGCCATGTGCCAGGCACGATAGGGCGAGATCTCGCCCCATCTCAGATAAGGCGACAGCCGCGAGGTCTCGTCGGCGAAGGGTCTTTCGCGGCCCTCGTGGTAGCTCGCCAGAAGCTCGTCGCAGAAATGCTCGAGCCGCTCCTGGGCGGCCGCTTCCCCCGGCGTCCAGAAATCGGCGATCCCGCCCGCCCAGTCCGGCTTCGTCGGCAAAAGATCCCAGTCGCCGAGCTTGTCCGACTTCGGGAACGTCTCCGGCTGCTTCAAGCCCTTCGGCGGGTCGATCGGGTCGCGCATGCCGGAAGAGGAAACGTTCTTCCAGAACGGCGTATAGACCTTGTAGTAGCCGCCGGTCTTGGTCTCGACCTCGTCCGGATCGTGCAGGATGTTGGCGGTGAACCGCTCGACGGCGACGTGCTTGCCGAGCGCTTCCTCGACCGCGTCGTCGACCTTGCGCGATGCCGGGTCGTAGCGGCGGTTGACGAACAGCGCGGTCGCCCCGACCGCCTCGACGACGTCGAGCACCGCATCCTTCGCCTTGCCCCTTCGCAGCGTCAGGCCGGAGCCCTTGCCGCGCAGTGCGCCGGAAAAGGCTTCCAGCGAATGGTGCAGCCACCATTTATGGGCGCCGCCGAGGCCGCGCACGTCCTTCGATTCCTCGTCGAGGACATAGAGCGGAACGACCGGCCGGCCGGTTTCGGCCGCATGGGCAAGAGCGGGATTGTCGTCGAGCCGCAGATCGTCGCGAAGCCAGACGACGATAGGCCCCTCGGCGGTGTCTGCCCGTTTCGCCATGCGGATGGTTCTCCCTGCCAAAGGGAGCGTAACTGCCGGCAGGCCGGGCGGTTGCGCTATGAACTGCGACGAAACCGCCACGTCTGCAGATCGGCAACGGCCGTTCACGATATGGAGACAATTCGTCACGAAGGGACCCCCTCCCGCTGCTGGCCCGCCATCGCCTATCTTTCGCCCATACAAGCCAAGGAGGCACCGATGACACTTGCACTCACAGGCATCCACCACCTCACCGCCATCACCGCGGACGCGCCGGGCAATCTCGATTTCTACAAGCGCGTGCTCGGGCTGCGGCTGGTGAAGAAGACAGTCAACCAGGACGACACGTCGGCGTATCACCTGTTCTATGCCGACGGCCTCGCCTCGCCGGGCACCGACGTCACCTTCTTCGACTGGCCGGCGCCGCGCGAGCGCCGCGGCACCCATTCGATCGCCCGCACCGGGCTTCGCGTTTCCGGCCGCGCCAGCCTCGACTACTGGGCGGCAAGGCTTGCCGAACATGGCGTGTCGTCGGGCGAAATCCGCAGCCTCGACGGTCGCGACAGCCTCGACTTCGAAGATCCCGAGGGCCAGCGGCTGCGGCTGGTCGACGACGGCGGCAGGGGCGAGGCCAATCCGTGGGACGCCAGCACCGTCCCGGCCGAGCACCAGATCCGCGGCCTCGGGCTGATCGTCCTGTCGGTGCCCGATCTCGCGCCGACCGAGGCGCTGCTCACCCGCGTGATGAACATGCGCGAAGCGCGGCGATACGAGGAAGCGGGCGCGACGGTGCATGTCTTCGAGATGGGCGAGGGCGGCCCGGCGGCCGAACTGCATGTCGCCGTCGAGCCGCATCTTGCCCCGGCGGGCCAAGGCGCCGGCGGCGTTCATCACGTCGCCTTCCGGACCAACGATAACACCGAGCTCAGCGCATGGGCGGAGCGGGTGAAGGAGTTCCGGGTGCCGTCGAGCGGCGAGGTCGAGCGCTACTACTTCCGCTCGCTCTATTTCCGCGAGCCGAACGGCATCCTGTTCGAGATCGCCACCGACGGGCCGGGCTTCGCCGTCGACGAGCCTCTGGAAAGCCTCGGCGAGAGCCTGTCGCTGCCGCCCTTCCTCGAAGGCAGGCGCGCTGCGATCGAGGCCAATCTGAAGCCGCTCGTCTGATCTTCAGAGCGCCGTGCGTCCGAATGGACGCACAAAGGACGCTCTGAGTTATTGAATCACCGCGTCGTGCTTTCCGAAAATCGATTCTGATTTTCGGGCCAATACTGTAGCCGTTGCCTGCAGTTCTCTCCCGAGCCGCAGGCAACGGCGCAGGACGCTCCGCCGATGACCGCGAGCAGGGGCAATGTTCCCCATCCTCGGCAGGTCAGTGCCGCAATCCTCCTCGTTTGAAGAAGGGACACCCCCGATGCCCAGCATTTCCGCGAGCGGGCCGCTCGCCGCGAGCCGCCTGCTTCTTGCCGGCAGCGATCCGAAGGAAGCGCGGCTCGCGGTGGTCGCGATCCATGGCCGCGGCGCCTCGGGCGCCGATATCATCGGCCTTGCCGACGCCTTCGGTCTCGACGATGTCTTCTATGTCGCGCCCGATGCACCGGGCGGCGCCTGGTATCCGAACCGCTTCACCGAACCGCTCGAGGCCAACGAGCCCTATCTGACGAAGGCGCTGGGGCGCATCGACGAAATTCTCGCGCTTCTGAAGGGCGAGGGCTTCGGGCCGGAGCGGGTCGTCCTTGCCGGCTTTTCCCAGGGCGCCTGCCTGTCGCTGGAATATCTCGCCCGCAACGCCGGCAGCGTTGCCGGCGTCCTCGGCTTTTCGGGAGGGCTGATCGGGCCGGATGCGGCAAACCGGCCGGAGACGGCGAGCCTTGCCGGCACGAAGGTGTTCATGGGCTGCAGCCGCGGCGACCCGTTCATTCCGGCGCTGCGGGTCATGGAGACCGAGCGCCATCTCGCCGACCGGGGCGCCGAGGTGGAAACCGTGCTCTATCCGGAGCCCGGCCACTCGATCAATGCTGACGAGATCGGCCGGGCGGTCAGGTTGCTGACGTCGGTCGGCTAGAGCACGCGACCCGATTCCCGAACCGGGCTTGATGCTCTCGTTTTTTGTTTACGCATCGGATTTTCCGAAAACCGGCATCCACTTTTTCGGTCCGATGCTCCAACCGAACGATATCTCAGCCGGTATGGCGGCGGACGAAAGCCGCCGTCTCCGACGGCCGGAAGATCGCCAGGACATGATTGGTCTCGGCAAGTTCGGGAACGAACTGCCGGCGCCAGTCCGGCGAGCCCGCCCGGCGGAGCGTCACCGCCAGGGGCTCGGAGCCTCGCAGCCCTTCGAGAGCGATGCGGGCGGAGGTGCGGCGGCCGGCGAGCAGCCGCCCGACCGCGACCTCCAGGGCCTGGAGGTCGTCGCGGCTGGCAAGGGCGAGGCGCCCGGCCGGCTTGCCTGTCTCGCTTTGGCCGGTGCGGAAATAGCGGGCGGCGTGGAGCAGATCTTCGGCAGCGACATTCGCCGCCTCGATGTTCAATTCACGGTCGAGGAGCATCACCGGCGCACGGACGGCATCCCAGGCGGCGTCGATCGTCTCGCGGCTCGGCTGGTCCGGACTGCCGGTGGCATGGGAAACCAGGAAGGCGTCGACGAGGTCGTCGGCGAAGCGCCGCAGCAGCGTCAGCACTGCCGGCGTCATCGCCTCGCGCCGCTCCGGCGGGAGGGCGATGGTCAGCGACCAGCTCTGCTGGGCGCGGTCGTGCAACACCAGGCCGGCGCCGGCGGTCTCGCCCTCGAACATCAGGTCCGGCCGGGTCTCGTCACCATCGACGCCGAGACGGAAGATCGTCCCGGGCTCGAGGGACGGATGACAGGCGTCGTCCTGCCAGCCGCTGTCGGAAAAGCGCAGCCGGGTTCGGTTGGCGACGGAAAGGGCGCGGTGAAGCTTCAGGCCCCGCCTGGCGACATCGCGATCGATGCGGCGAAGTTGTGGTGAGGCGCCGGGCAGGATCCGCTCGATCGCGCTCAGCAGCTTGGGCCAGGAAGACGGGCATAAGGAGGCTTGGCCAACACGCTCGCGAACGAGGTCCAGCCGACCGGGAAACTGGAGTAACATTGAAGCATGCCGTTTCTAAGCCCCGTAGCATGATCACACCGTCGGTCGAAAATTACAAGACCGTAACATCAGCGGCGTGAATTTGCCGGGCCGGGGTGATAATTCATTCAGTCTTAGCAAAATACGGTTGCAATATAAAATTTTTACGCAATGGCGGGCCAGGCCGGATGCCGTAAGGCGAACATTGCGTCAGGTGGGACGGGACCTTTCCGCATCGGCACCGTCGACGCGTCAAACCGCGACCGCCAAATGCGCCGGAATCCGGTAAAAATCGGGAGGACGGTCAGGCGAGGCATCGTTTGGGGCGAGTGGCCATCGGCCGGTTCGCCGGCGGGACCGATCGGTGCAACGGACGCGCTGCCGCGCGGGCCGGACCGAATGTAACGCGTCTCCGCATCGCCTTTTCGGAAAATCGCTACCGATTTTCGCACCGATGCCTGGGGCCGAGAACAACGATTGCGAGCGGCGGTGGCAAAGCGTCGTCGGGAGACGAGCGGAACAATCCGACAGTCCGCGACATGCTACCCGACACCCTGAACCGTTAAGATTTGATGAAAGTGGCGCTACCCCTGACATGCGCCATTTGCACGTCTGATGTGCAGAACGATGCACTTCTTTTATGCATTGATGCCGAATATATGAGCGTCACGAGAACGAACCGTCCCCGCCGAGGCGGCCACGGTTCAGGCTTCGCATCGTTGAAAACCGAAGAATTGAGTTCTTCAGGAGCCCTGCGCCCGTGACGGCGCCCGCGCTCCTTGGCGTGGAGGAGTTGTTCCATGTTTCGTCACTTCGCAGACCGCATCAAGTCCATGCGCAGCGTTCGCAGCGACATCCGCCAGCTGCAGCTGATGGGCGACCGCGAACTCGCCGATATCGGCGTCATGCGTGCCGACATCGAGCGCGCCGTTCGCTTCGGCCGCCGCTGAAACAGATTGCGGGCCGGCAAGGTCCGCTGCATCGAAGTAGAGCGCCAGAACGGGCGCTCGTTCAAAAGCGCCTGCCCCCGACCGGGAGCGGGCGCTTTTTCGTTTCAGGCGGCGATGCCGGAAAGGACCCGCAGAGCCTCGCGCCCGATCGGACGCGCCAGGACCGCCAAGCCATTGAATCTGCGCATTGTGCTTGCGGAAAATCTGTTCCGAGCCGGGCCGAATGTCGTCGCTCGCCGATCCTCCGGCGGGCGCATCGGCGACGGGGTGTGACCGGGGTCACAGCGATCATCAGCCAGACTTTGGTATGGCCTGCCTTGCCCCGATCGGGGCCGCGGTGCATCAGACGCCGATCGCCCACAACCCGACGTTCCGGACATCCTCATGCTGCTCGCCGCCTTCTTCGTCATCGCCGTCGCCATCCGCCTTGCCTCGGTGGTGATTTCCAAGCGCCACGAGGCAGCGCTGCGGGCCGATGGCGCCGTCGAGGTCGGCGCCGGCGTCTCGAGGCTGATGGCGGCGGCGCATGTCGCCTTCATGCTCGCCGGCGGGCTCGAGGCCTGGCTGCGCCAGCCGGTTCCGGATGCCGTCTCGGTGGTCGGTCTGGCGATCTACGCCTTCGGCATCGTGATGCTGTTCGTGGTGATCAGGCTTCTCGGCCGGTTCTGGACGGTGAAGGTGATGATCGCCCGCGACCACGCCCTCGTCACCCACAAGCTGTTCCGGGCGGTGCGCCATCCGAACTATTTTCTCAACATCCTGCCGGAGCTCGTCGGCTACGCGCTGGTGCTGCATGCCTTCTGGACGCTGGCCATCGGCCTGCCCCTCTATCTCGTCGTGATGTGGCTGCGCATCCGCCAGGAGGAGCGGGCGATGCGCGAGCGTTTCGCCGCCTATGCGTGAGGCGGTGGCGAGCGCCTACCGCACCGGGCCGAGCCTCGCCCCGGTGGCGCTGCGAAGCTGCAGCGGCACCACTTCGAAGACATGGTTGGGCGAGCCTGCCGCCGCCCATACCGTGGCGTAGCGGAAGAGATCCTCGTCCATATAGACGCTGATGTCCGCCGTCGCGCCCAACGGGGCGACACCGCCGATGGCAAAGCCGGTCGCCTCGCGCACGAAGGCGGCGTCCGGCCGCTCAAGCGTTTCGCCGAGGGAACCGGCCATGATCGTCTCCTCGACCTGGTTGGCCCCGGAGACGAGCAGCAGGTAAGGCTTGCCGCTGTCCTTGCCGCGAAACACCAGCGACTTGACGATCTGGCCGACCTCGGCGCCGACAGCCTCCGCGGCTTCCTTCGCCGAGCGGGCGGACTTCTCGGTCCTGACGATCTTCACCTTCAGGCCCTTGGCCGCGGCGGCATCGGCAACGCGCTGGACCGCGGGGGGATGGGTTTCGGTCACGAGTGCGTCTCCCTTGGCGTTCGTCGAGCGATGGTCCGGCAGACAGCGTGCAGAGATCGTGTCGCCACGACGAGAGGTTCCCGTCTTGGTCGATCATTCCCTCGCCCTTCGAGGCTCGCTTCGCTCGCACCTCAGGATGAGGGAATGAGGGTATCGGCGAAGTCTGCCTTCTAAGAAAGAAAGAAGCCGAACTTCCGTCAGGCCTCACGCCCAAGCGACTGGCGCAGCCATGGCACGCCGCATCCGAGTGGCAACGCAGGCCAGCCCCCTCATCCTGAGGTGCGACCCTGAGCTTGTCGAAGGGTCGCCTCGAAGGGCGAGGGCCCACAACGACGTCGGCCGCTCTGAAATTCATGATCACAATGGCAGTCGACGACATCGAAACGCACTGCAAGGCGGCGGTAAAGCCAACTCAAATGTCGTCGCCGCGGCGAGCATCACCCTGTGAGACGATGCTCCCCAGCGGCCCCGCCAAACCTTACGTATTCATCGAATCGAAGAAGTCGGCGTTGGTCTTGGTCTGCTTGAGCTTGTCGTTGAGGAACTCGATGGCGTCGGTCGTGCCCATCGGCGAGAGGATCCGGCGCAGCACGAAGATCTTCTGCAGCTCCTGGCGCGGGACGAGGAGGTCCTCCTTGCGGGTGCCGGACTTGAGGATGTCCATCGCCGGATAGGTGCGCTTGTCGGCGACCTTGCGGTCGAGCACGATCTCGGAGTTGCCGGTGCCCTTGAACTCCTCGAAGATCACTTCGTCCATGCGCGAGCCGGTGTCGATCAGCGCCGTCGCGATGATGGTCAGCGAGCCGCCTTCCTCGATGTTGCGGGCGGCGCCGAAGAAGCGCTTGGGGCGCTGCAGGGCGTTGGCGTCGACACCGCCGGTCAGCACCTTGCCCGAAGAGGGAACGGTGGTGTTGTAGGCCCGGCCGAGGCGGGTGATGGAATCGAGCAGGATGACGACGTCACGGCCGTGCTCGACGAGGCGCTTGGCCTTCTCGATCACCATTTCGGCGACCTGAACGTGGCGGCTCGCCGGCTCGTCGAAGGTCGAGGAGACAACCTCGCCGCGCACCGAGCGCTGCATGTCGGTGACTTCCTCCGGCCGCTCGTCGATCAAGAGCACGATGAGGTAGCACTCGGGATGGTTGGCGGTGATCGAATGGGCGATGTTCTGCAGGAGCACCGTCTTGCCGGTGCGCGGCGGCGCGACGATCAGCGCGCGCTGGCCCTTGCCGAGCGGCGCGACGAGATCGATGACGCGGGCCGACAGATCCTTCTTCGAGGTCGGATCCTCGAGCTCCATGCGGAAGCGCTCGTTGGGATAGAGCGGCGTCAGATTGTCGAAGTGGCTCTTGTAGCGGATCTTCTCGGGATCGTCGAAATTGATCGTGTTGACCTTGAGGAGGGCGAAGTAACGCTCGCCTTCCTTGGGTGAACGGATCGGGCCCTCGACGGTGTCGCCGGTCTTCAGCTGGAATTTGCGGATCTGCGAGGGCGAGACGTAGATGTCGTCGGGGCCGGGCAGATAGTTGGCTTCCGGCGAGCGCAGGAAGGCGAAGCCGTCCTGGAGGATCTCGACGACGCCCTCGCCGATGATCTCGACTTCCTGGGACGCCAACTGTTTCAAAATGGCGAAAAGCAGCTCCTGCTTGCGCAGGACGGAGGCATTCTCGACACCGTTCTCCTCGGCGAATGCGATGAGTTCCGGTGCGCTCTTGTTCTTCAGATCCTGAAGTTTCATTAGGGGGACTGATGCTCTTTGACTGTCGGTCCGATCCGGTATCGTGGTCGGGCGGACGAGGCGGGTGGGAAGAGAAAAACGCTGAAGCCGAACGCGAAAGGTTCGGCGCATGGTGCGTGTCGGTCGTGAAACCGGCCCGGCCTTGGGAAGGCGGGAACTTTCCGGCAGATATAGCGACGCCGAACGGGCCGCGCAAGAGGCATGGCAGCCCGGTGGCGGCAATTTTCACAACTTCAGGAGGTTTTCTTGAAAAGCGTCGGCGAACCGCCTGCCTCAAGATTGGCGGTGCGGCCGGGCCGATTCTGAGATTCGATCACTGAGAGCGTCCCTCATGCGTCCATTCGGACGCACGGTGCTTCCAAGAAGCCGCCGCCCCGGGCGTGCCGGGACGGCGGCGGGTCTCAGCCGCCGGTGGCGATGAAGATGAGGCAGGCGAGGCCGAAGCCGATGACGCCGATCAGCGTTTCCATCACCGTCCAGGTCTTCAGCGTGGTCTTGACGTCCATGTCCATGAAGCGCCCGACCAGCCAGAAGCCGGAATCGTTGACGTGGCTGAGGGCCAGCGAGCCCGAGGCGAGCGCCACGACGATGGCGGCGAGGGGAAAACCGCTGATTCCCTCGGAGGCGATCGCCGGCTGGATCAGCCCGGCCGAGGTGATCAGAGCGACGGTCGCCGACCCTTGCGCGACGCGCAGGGCGAGAGCGATCACGAAGCCCGAGACGATCAGCGGCAGGCCGACATCCGACAGAGTGGAGGCCAGGGCGTCGCCGATGCCGGTCGCCTTGAGGACGCCGCCGAACATGCCGCCGGCACCGGTGATCAGGATGATGGCGCAGACCGGCGCGAGGGAGGAATCGAGCAGGCTCTCGACCCGCAGCTTGTCGAGACCGCGGCGAATGCCGAGGACGTAGCTCGCGACGAGGACGGCGATGAGGAGGGCGATCGGCGTCGCGCAGATGGCCCTGAGGAACTTGAACCAGCCGGCGTCGCCATTGACCATGCCGGCGGCCCGGGCGGCGTCGAGACCGGTATTGACGAAGATGATCGCTAGCGGCAGCAGCAGGAGCAGGATCACCGTCGAGGGCTTCGGCGGCTCGGCCATGTCCTCCTCCCGCTCGCCGCCGGAGAGGAAGTCCGGCACCTTCAGGACGAATTTCGACCCCGACCAGACGCCGTAGAGATAGCCGGCGAGGAACCAGGTCGGGATCGCGACGATCAGGCCGACGATGGTGAGGATGCCGATGTCGGCGCCGAGCAGTTCGGCGCTGGCGACGGGGCCGGGATGCGGCGGCACGAAGGCGTGCATGCAGGAGAACGCGCCGGCGACCGGCAGGCCGTAGCGCAGGACGCCGCCGCCGAGGCGCCGCGCCACCGAGAAGACGATCGGCAGCATGACGACGAGGCCGGCGTCGAAGAAGATCGGAAAGCCGAAGATCAGCGCGGCGACGCCGAGGGCAAGCGGTGCACGCTCCTCGCCGAACTTCGCGATCAGCGCATCGGAGAGTGTCTGGGCGCCGCCCGAAACCTCGACGAGGCGGCCGAGCATCGCGCCAAAGCCGACGAGCAGCGCGACGCTCGCCAGCGTCGAGCCGAACCCCTTGGTCAGGACATCGAGCACGTCGCCCGAGGGCAGGCCGGCGACGAAGGCGGTCGCCAGGCTGACGAGCACCAGCGCGATGAAGGCATGGACCCGGAACTGGATGATGAGGACGAGGAGGAGCACGATGGCTCCCGCGGCGATCGCAAGGAGCGAGCCGGCTCCGAGCGTTTGATGAAATCCCTCCGGCACGCGGCACACTCCATTTGGTTGGGATCGACGACTGCGGAGATCGCTGCCACCGATCGGCCGGCGGCGGCGATCAGGGTGGGGTCAGGGGCGAAGGCCGAGCTGGCCGAGAATGCCGCGCACCACCTCCTCCGGCGTTGCATCGACGGAGACGGTGACGCCGTCCTCGTCGCTTGCCAGCGGCTGCAGGTCGGAAAATTGCGACTGCAGCAGCGATTTCGGCATGAAATGGCCCCGTCGGTGCTCGAGTCGGCTGGCGACGAGCTCGGGGTCGGCCTTCAGCGCGACGAAGCGGACGCGCGCGCCCGCCTGACGCAGGATATCGCGATAACTCCGCTTCAGCGCCGAACAGGTGAGGACGGTCGAGACGCCGCTTTCCGCCTCGCGGGAAATCCAGTCGCGGATCGCGGCAAGCCAGGGCGCACGATCGTCGTCGTTCAGCGCGACGCCGCTGGTCATCTTGTCGATATTGGCTTTCGGATGGAACTCGTCGGCTTCGGCGAAGGGCCAGCCGAGACGCGCTGCGATCAGCTCCGCCGTCGTCGACTTGCCGACGCCGGAAGGACCCATGATGATCAGGGCCGTCGGTCTTGCGGCGTCGTCCATCGGCATCTCCATCCCCTGCCTCGCCGGCTTCGCGCCGATCGAATCGGGAGATGAATATAAGGGCAGGATGCTGAATGGAAATGCAGTTACAGATGGAATGTCGAAGACATTGCAGCCGGATGACCAAACTGGAGCAAGTTCATCGGCTTGTCACAACGGGCTGCAGGCGCCGTGCGGCTGTTGCCGTGACGGCGCCTGTGTGAGGGCGGCGTCAGGCCGATTGCCGCAGACCCGGGAGCATGCGCTTCAGTGCCGGCGAGCGGAACCAGAAATGCTGGGCGAGCGCGCCGACGATGTGCAGGCCGATCAGGGCGAGCAGCGGGTTCCAGAGGAAGGCGTGGTAGCCGGCGAGGTCGTCATTGCCGGTGAACCAGGCGGCAAGGCCGAGGACCGGCATGACCAGCAGCACTGTGTAGAGCAGGAAATGCGTGACCCGCGCCAGGAGGCTTGCCCATTTCGGCTCCTGCGCGTCATGGGGCGGCCGGCCGTGGGTGTAGCGATCGATCAGGCGCAGCGCCGCCGCGACGAGGACCAGCGTGCCGAGGACGATATGGCCGTAGCCGAGGACGGCCGTCGTCGTCCCGATGCTGCCGCCTTCGAGGGTCGCGTCCCAGAAATCGGCCATATACTCGCCCTCGATCCACTGGCAGAGGACGAGAACGACGATCGTCCAGTGCAGGAAGACATTGAGCCTGCTCCAGGCGGCAGGGCGCGGGGTGTTCGACATCGAGGGCTCCGGCGGCGTTTCACGGTCGCCGCCTTTCTGCGCCCCGGCCCATGCCGCGCCATTGCTGCGACTATACGGTTGCGTAAGCCCGATGCGGAGATCCGATGAGCTGAAGCGTCCTTCGCGCGTCCAACGGAACGCGCGGCGCTCTAAAGGCTGACCAGCCAGGCGCCGAGCGCGATGAGGGCGATGCCGAGCCAGTTCGCCGGCGCCAGCTTCTCGCCCAGGAAGGCGACGCCGAAGACGGCGACGAGAACCACCGACAGCTTGTCGATCGGCGCGACCCTGGCGGCGTCGCCGAGTTTCAGGGCGCGGAAGTAGCACAGCCACGAGGCGCCGGTCGCAAGGCCGGACAGCGCGAGGAAGACCAGCGAGCGGGCCGGCAGCGAGGCCGGCGAGCGCCACTGCCTGGTCAGCGCGACGATGACGGCGAGCAATGCCACGACGACGAGGGTGCGCAGAAGCGTCGCGAGGTCGGAGGGAACGTCCGACACGCCGACCTTGGCGAGGATCGCCGTCAATGCGGCGAAGGCGGCGGCAAGCAGCGCCCAGAACTGCCAGCTGGCGATCAAGCCTGTCATGTCGTTCCTGTTTTCCCGGTCGATGGGAGCGATGCGGATTCACTATCGCAAAGATCGCCGGCGCGCAGCCTTCCCGACCAAGAGCGCCAATGGCGGGCTTCGTGCGACGCGTGTTCGATCCGACGCGCCGAGAACGCTCCGAAAGCTCGAACCCGCACCTCAGCCGGCCCGGAAATCGATGCCGATTTCCGGGCCGGTGCTGCCGCCGACAGACGGGCTTTTCCTGTCGGCAGAGACGTCTTCCCGCGAAACGACGCGAAGCCGGCGAGGCAAGCGAGAGGTCAGTCGGCGTCGTCGCCCTCTTCGGAGTCGTCTGCCGTCTTGTCCATTTTGTCCTTGGACTCGTCCGAGGCGTTCTGGTCGATCTTGCCCGACTGGGTGTCGACCATCACGGTCTTCACCGATCCGTCGGCCTGGCTGAGCTCGATCTCCCAGGCATTGTCGCCCTTCTCGTCGGAGATCGCTGCGTCGAACGCCTTGCCGCCCACCGTCTGCTCGGCCTTGGCGACGGCGTCGGCGAGGGTGATTTTCGCCGCCGTGACCTTCTGCATTTCGGCCTGGTCGGTTTCGCCTCGATTGGTCTCCGCGGCGAGCGCGGAACCGCCGGCGGCAAGGGCGGCGAGGGCGCCGAGGGTTGCGATCGTCAGACGGGATGTATGGGTCCTGGTCTTCATCTTCGAGCTTCCTTGTTGAGAGCCACCGGTTTCGGGCTCGGGTGAAAGATGGAGGCTGAAGATGACCGCCAAAGCTCCGGTACTATACGGATGATCATAGGGGGCAAGCTGCGGAGATGACGATGCAAACCGCCATCCGCGTGAATGCGCGGACGGCGGTCGGGCAGGTGGGGCGTGGCGGTCGGACGAGCGCTGCCGGCGGCTTCGACCCGTCCGGCGCGGCCGCTCAGTTCGCGCTTGCGGCTGTCTCAATCCTGTCCTTCTTCGTCACCGACAGATACGCCACCATGGCGGCGATCACGGCAAGGAAGGCGACGCTCGTTCCGGTCGTCCCGAGACCGAGCCCGCCATTGTTCGTCGGCTGCGAGAGGAGGTCGCCGATCGATGCGCCGAAGGGGCGGGTGAGGATGTAGGCGATCCAGAAGGTGAGCACCGCGTCGGCACCGGCCTTGTAGGCCGCGTAGACGGCGGCGATGAACGTTCCGAACATCAGGGCCGAGATCAGATAGCCGAGGCCGAACTGTTCGGAGACGAGGTCGCCCGCCGCGGTGCCCAGAGCGAAGGTGAAAAGGATCGCCGCCCAGTAGAAGAGCTCGCGCCGGCGCGTGGTGATCGAATGGATCGAGAGCGTCCGCTCGTTGGCGTACCAGGCGACGAAGGTGACGGCGAGGGCGGCCGCAAAGACGATCGTCGTCGTCAGAAGGCTGATGCCGAGGTCGTCGGCCATGTAGTCGGAGACGAGGGTACCGACGACCGAGACGAAGACGACGACCAGCCAGTAGCTGACCGGGACATATTCGCGCAGCCGCAGCTGAAACGCCAGAAAGGCGGCCAGAAGAAGCGCCATGATCGCCGACGTCGCGACGAGGCCGAAGCCGAGATTGAAGATCAGGAAGTCTGCCGCCGTCTCGCCGACGGTCGTCGCCATGATCTTGATCACCCAGAAGGCGAGGGTGATCTGCGGCACCTTGTTGAGCAGCTCTTCGGACAGAGCCGATCGTTCCGAGGTCGATTGCGTGAGGGTCATCTGACTGATCCGGTTGATTGCGGGGGCATGACGCAGGCGAGCGCCGCCGGCCGAGGTCGCGCGGGCATGCGCCGGCTTGCACGGACAGTCGTAGGAACGGGGTGTTGAGGGCGTCTGTCGCCGGCTATACGCTTCGGTAAGTTGCAGCCGTCACGGCCGATGATCGGCGATCGGCAGGGCGACGCGAACCTTGAGGCCCGGCTCGTTGTCGAGGGCGCAAGCGGTGCCGCCGTGGAGCTCGGCAATGGCGGCGACGAGGGCGAGGCCGAGGCCGTTGCCGGGGGTCGTGCGGCTCTGGTCGCGGCGGTAGAGCCGGCGGAAGATCTTTTCCCGTTCGGCTTCCGGCACACCCGGACCGTCGTCGCCGACGTCGAGGAAAGCGAGCGGCCCGTCGCGGCGCAGGGTGATCTCGATCCGCCCCGGCGCCGGCACGTGGTTGATGGCGTTCTCGATCAGATTGGCGAGGAGCTGGGTCAGAAGCTCCTCGTCGCCCTCGACGGTCAGCGGCTCAAGCCGTTCGGCGACGAGACGGTGGCCGGCATCCTCGGCGACGCCGGCATAGATCTCGGCGGTCTTCTCGACGATCGCCGCGAGATCGATCTGGCAAAAGCGCGAGCGCCGCGTGCCGGCCTCGATCTGGGCGATCCGCAGAAGCGCGTGGAAGGTCTCGATCGCCGCGTCGCTCTCGTCGATCGCCGCATCGAGCCCGGCCTCGTATTCGGCCAGCGATCGCGGCCTGCGGCGCAGGGCGTCGAGCCGCTGCCTGAGGCGGGCGAGCGGCGTCCTCAGATCGTGGGCAATGTCGGTCGAGACCTGCCGCAGGCTCTCGACCAGCGTCTCGATGCGGGTCAGCATGGCATTGATGTCGGCCGCCAGCCGGTCGAGCTCGTCGCCCCGCCGCGAGACCGGCAGGCGCAGATCGAACCGGCCTTCGACGATCTGCCGGGTGGTGAGGGCGATCTCGTCGACCCGGCGCGTCGGCCCGCGGGAGATCAGGAAGCCGCCGACCAGCGCCAGGATCGCCAGTGCCAGGACGCCGATCCACATGGCCGAGAGGATGATCTCCTGGGTCTCGTCGAGAATGTGCGAATTGCGCCCGAGCATCACCCGATAGGGGCCGACCGTCTCGCCGAGGGCGAGGAAGATCACCTCGTGGTCCTCGTTGTCGGCGGCGGCGGCGCGCAGATCCGGCGCCGCATCGGTCGTCTCGTGCGGCAGCTTGCGCTGCTGCCAGCCGGACTGCCAGAGCGTTGCCGGGACATTGCCGGCGTGCCGCCCGCCCGCCTGGTCGAGGACGAGGACGAAGCGGTCCTCGGAGGCCGATTCGGCGAGTTCGGACATGGTTTCGTCCAGACCCTCCTCTCCTCCCTTGTCGAGGGTCTGGCGGAGCTCTCCCATATCGGCCTTTATCGAGGATCTGAGGGCATCCGCCATTTCGGCCGAGGCGATGACGTAGATCGTCCCCAGGATGGCGAGAACGGAAAACACGAAGAAGCCGGTGTAGATCAGCGCCACCCGGAAGGAGATCGACCGGAATTCCTCTGGCCAGATCATTCAGGCCGGCGCGTTCAGAACGTAGCCCGCGCCACGGATGGTGCGGATCATCTCGGCGGAAAACGGCCGGTCGACCTTGGCCCGCAGCCGGCTGACATGGGTCTCGACGACGTTGGTCTTCGGGTCGAAATGAAAGTCCCACACCCGCTCGAGCAGCATCGTGCGGGTCAGCACCCGGCCGCGATTGCGCATCATGTATTCGAGCAGGCGGAACTCGCGCGGCTGCAGCTCGATCTCCCGACCCTCCCGCCGCACCGTCCGGGCGATCAGGTTCATCTCCAGATCGCCGACCTTCAGGACGGTTTCCTCGCGGCGCAGCGGCGAGCGCCTGGCGAGGGCGTTGAGCCGCGCCATCAGTTCGGAAAAGGCGAAAGGCTTGACCAGATAGTCGTCGGCGCCCGCCTCGAGGCCTTCTACTCGGTCGTCGAGACCGGAGACGGCGGTGAGGAAGATGACCGGCGTATCGCGGCCGGACGAGCGCAGCGCCCGGATGATCGACAGCCCGTCGAGGCCGGGCAGCATGCGGTCGGCGACGACGACGTCGTAGTCGCGGGTGCAGGCGAGTTCGAGCCCCGTCGGTCCGAAGGCGGCGTGGTCGGGGTCGTGACCTTCCTCCTTCAGCCCGCCGACGATGTAGTCGGCGGTCGAGACATCGTCCTCGATGACGAGCACCTTCATTGCCGGCCGTTTTCTCCCGCGACACTCTCGAGACTCTCGCGCGACGCGTTCTCCTGATCGACGAAACGCGCGAAGGCCCGATCCATAGCGCCGGTTCGGCTCGTCAGCCAGGGAAAATGACCATAGGCAAAGGAAAGCTGGCCGCTCGCGGCCTCGGCGGGGCGCCCGGCAAGGGCATATTCGTAGATCGCGCTGGCGAGCCCCGAGCGGTCGGCGCCGCCCTTGCAGTGGATCAGCAGCGGCTTCGGCGCGTCGCGGATGGCGGCCTCGATCTCCCGCATCTTCGCCATCGAGGGCTCGCGGTTGGCCGAGATGCCGATGGAGGTGCTGATCACCCCGTGCTCGGCAGCGACGGCCTCTTCGCCGCGATACCATTCCTCGTCCGGATGGGCGCCCCGCAGGTTGAGGATCGAGCGGATGCCGTTCGCCTCGATCAGCTGCCGGAGCTGGCCCGGAGCGAGCTGGCCGGAGCGGTAGACGACGCCCGGCTCGACGGCGTGGATATTGCCGGTATAGGCGAGATAGCCCGCATAGGCTCCGGCCGGGGTGATCAGGAGCCCGGCGGCGAAGAGGGCATTGCGAAGAAATTTGGGAATGTGCATCGGCGTGTCCGGGGAAGTGATCCCCGGAACTACCGCCCCATGCATGCCGGCCGATTTCGGCTTCTATACGGATCCGTAATGTCGCCGGATGCAAGGCTCGAGCACTTCTCGCCTGCGCCGGAGCCCTGATGCGAGCGTCTTCAGACGAAGGCGCCGTGGCAGTGCTTGAACTTCTTGCCCGAGCCGCAGGGGCAGGGCTCGTTGCGCCCGACCCGGCCCCAGGTTTCCGGCGCGTTCGGATCGAGCGCCGACCGCTCGCCCGGATCGCCCATCGCGCTTGTCGGGAAATAGCCCGCGCCCATCTCGTCATAGCCGGTGTCGGGATCGAGGTGGTGACCCTCGACCTCCGGCGGCTCCGGCATGTCCTGGGCTTCGGGCTGCACCAGCTCGACGCGCATCAGCTGTCGGGTGGTGCGCTCGCGCAGATTGCCGAGCATCGCCTGGAAGAGCTCGAAGGCCTCCGACTTGTACTCGTTCAGCGGGTCGCGCTGGGCATAGCCGCGGAAGCCGATCACCGAGCGCAGATGATCGAGATTGACGAGATGCTCGCGCCACAGGGCGTCGAGGGTCTGCAGCACGATCGAGCGCTGGACGTAGGTCATTACGTCGGGACCGAAGCGCTCTGCCTTTTCCTTCGCCGACGCTTCGGCGGCGGCGATGATGCGCTCGCGCACGTCGCCGTCGTCGATGCCCTCCTCGGCCGCCCATTCGGTGATCGGCAGGTCGAGATTGAGCACCTCCTCGACCTCGGCCTTCAGCTCCTCGGTCGACCACTGCTCGGGATAGGCCTTCTCCGGAATGTGCCGGGCGACCAGGGCCTCCACCGTCTCCTCGCGCATGTCGGCGACGGTCTCGTCGAGCTCGCCCGCCTCCATCAGCTCGATGCGCTGCTCGAAGATGACGCGACGCTGGTCGTTCATCACGTCGTCGTATTTCAGAAGATTCTTGCGGATGTCGAAGTTGCGGGCCTCGACCTTCTTCTGGGCCTTTTCCAGCGCCTTGTTGATCCACGGATGGACGATCGCCTCGTCCTCCTTCAGACCGAGACGGGTCAGCATGGAATCCATGCGCTCCGAGCCGAAGATCCGCATCAGGTCGTCCTGAAGCGACAGGTAGAACTTCGAGCGGCCGGGATCGCCCTGGCGGCCGGAGCGGCCGCGCAGCTGGTTGTCGATGCGCCGCGACTCGTGGCGCTCGGTGGCCAGAACGTAGAGGCCGCCGGCTTCCAGCGCGATGGCCTTCAGGCGCTTGATGTCGGCGCGGATCGCCTCTTCCTTGGCCTCGCGCTCGGGGCCTTCCGGCATCTCGCCGAGTTCCCGCCCGATCCGCATGTCGGCATTGCCGCCGAGCTGGATGTCGGTGCCGCGGCCCGCCATGTTGGTGGCGACGGTGACCGCGCCGGGCACGCCGGCCTGGGAGACGATATAGGCTTCCTGCTCGTGATAGCGGGCGTTCAGCACCTGGAAGTTCTTGATGCCTTCCCGGCGCATCATGTCGGCCAGCAGCTCAGACTTCTCGATCGAGGTCGTGCCGACGAGGATCGGCTGGCCGCGCTCCGCCGCGTCCTTGATCTCGCGGACGATCGCCCGGAACTTCTCCTCGAAGGTCCGGTAGACCTCGTCGTCCTCGTCGAGGCGCTGGATCGGCAGGTTGGTCGGGATCTCGATGACGTCGAGGCCGTAGATGTCGCCGAACTCGGCGGCTTCCGTCTGCGCCGTGCCGGTCATGCCGGCGAGCTTCTTGTACATGCGGAAGTAGTTCTGGAAGGTGATCGAGGCGAAGGTCTGGTTTTCCGGCTGGACGGTGACGCCCTCCTTGGCCTCCAGCGCCTGGTGCAGACCCTCCGAATAGCGCCGACCCGGCATCATGCGGCCGGTGAACTCGTCGATGAGGACGATCTCGTCGCCGCGCACGATGTAGTCCTTGTCGCGCTGGAACAGCGTGTGGGCCTTCAGCGCGTTGTTGACGTGATGGACGATCGCGACGTTCTCGATGTCGTAGAGCGACGCGCCGACGAGGTGGCCGGCGGCCTCGAGCAGCCGCTCGAGCTTCTCGGTGCCGTCCTCGGTGAAGGTCACCGTGCGCTGCTTCTCGTCGATGTCGTAGTCTTCCGCCGAAAGCTGCGGAATGAAGCCGTCGATGGTCTTGTAGAGGTCGGAACGGTCGTCGAGCGGGCCGGAGATGATCAGCGGCGTGCGCGCCTCGTCGATCAGGATCGAATCGACCTCGTCGACGATGGCGTAGTGATGGCCGCGCTGGACCATCTGCTCGCGCTCATACTTCATGTTGTCGCGCAGATAGTCGAAGCCAAGCTCGTTGTTCGTCGCGTAGGTGACGTCGCAGTGATAGGCGGCGCGGCGCTGCTCGTCCGACAGGCCGTGGACGATGATGCCGGTGGTCAGGCCCAGGAAGCGGTAGACCCGGCCCATCCACTCGGCGTCGCGCGAGGCGAGATAGTCGTTGACGGTGACGACGTGGACGCCCTTGCCTTCGAGGGCGTTGAGATAGACCGCGAGGGTGGCGACGAGGGTCTTGCCCTCGCCGGTCTTCATCTCGGCGATGGCACCCTGGTTGAGCACCATGCCGCCGATCATCTGCACGTCGAAGTGCCGCATGCCGAGGACACGCTTGGCGGCCTCGCGGACGACGGCGAAAGCGGGGACGAGCAGGTCGTCGACCTTCTTGCCGCCGGCGAGTTCGGCCCGGAAGGTTTCCGTTTTGCCGCGCAGCTCCTCGTCGGAGAGCGCCGCCATCTCGTCTTCGAGACGGGCGATCGCCTCGATGCGGGACTGGAAGCGCTTGACGACGCGATCGTTCGCCGATCCCAGCAACTTCCGGGCAAGCCCGCCAAAACTGACCATGAAAGGGGTCCTTCCCACTAATTCTCTGCGAGGCGACGAGGTCGATCGAACGTCGGCTGCCGCCGCCGTTCCGGTCGATCGTGGCGTTGTCGGGAGCCTGCAATCTCAGCGGAAGGCGGCTGGACTTTCGGTTGGCGCGAGAGATAAGAGGGGGCAAATCCGATGTCAACGGCGGCAGGACGCCCCGTTGCGGGCGGCGGCCGAAGCGGCCCCGAAGGGAGCGGCATGCCGAACGTCGGTACCATCCGTTTCGTCAGAAGTCTTCTGGAAGGAATTCACTCGATGCCAAGAAACCTCAGCGTCCTGCTGGCGGCAGGCGCCTTCGTCGCCGTCGCCCATGGTGCCCTGGCCGCCGACGGCGACGTGATCGCCACCATCGGCAAGAACAAGGTGACCGAAGCCGAGCTGAAGGCCGCCGAAGCCGAGCTCGGTCCGCAGTTCCAGTCGATGCCGGAAGAGCGTCGCCGCTTCGCGGTCCTTTCGGCCCTCATCGACATCAAGGCCCTCGCCGCCGAGGCCGAGAAGGCCAAGCTGCAGGACGATCCGAAAGTGAAGGCGCAGCTCGAATTCGAGCGCGACCGCACCCTGCACAACGCCTATTTCGCCAAGAACGCCGTCAGCGGCGTCACCGATGCCGAGCTCAAGGCCCGCTACGACAAGGAAATCAAGGCGATGCCCCCCCGCAAGGAGGTGCATGCCCGGCATATCCTGGTGAAGACCAAGGAAGAGGCCGAGGCGGCCATCAAGGAGCTCGACGGCGGCGCCGACTTCGAGACCGTCGCCAAGGAGAAGTCCACCGGCCCTTCCGGCCCGGACGGTGGCGATCTCGGCTTCTTCGGCCCCGGTCAGATGGTCCCGGCTTTCGAAAAGGCCGCCTTCGCGCTGAAGCCCGGCGAATACACCAAGGAGCCGGTGCAGACGCAGTTCGGCTGGCACGTCATCCAGTCGGTGGAGACCCGCGACGCGCCGCCGCCGGAGTTCGACCAGGTCAAGGATCAGCTCCGCCAGCTCGTGCTGCGCGAGAAGTACATGGCGATGGTCGGCAAGGCGCGGCAGAGCCTCGGCATCGACTATGTCGACCCGAAGATGAAGGCGCAGGTGGAATCGATCGAGAAAGAGATCGAGAGCGGCACCCCGGCTGCCGCGACCGGCAAACCCGCCAACTGACGCAAAGCCTTGGCCGGTGAGGGCGCGGCGGGTCTTGCCGCCGGCCCTCAGGCCGCTTCGAGGAAGCCAAGCGATGCCCCATGCCGTTTCGCCGCTCGCGCCGACCAGCCTTGCCGAACTGCCCGAAATCGCGGGCCTTCGCATCGCCACCGCCGAGGCGGGCATCAAGTACAGGAACCGCACCGACCTGATGATGATGGTGTTCGACGCGGGGACGACCGTCGCCGGCGTCTTCACCCGGTCGAAATGCCCCTCGGCACCGGTGGATTTCTGCCGGGCCAACCTTGCCGGCGGCAAGGCGCGGGCGCTGGTCGTCAATTCCGGCAATGCCAATGCCTTCACCGGCCAGCGCGGCCGCGAGGCGACCGCAATGACCGCGGAGGTCGCGGCGAAGGCCGCGGCTTGCGCGCCGAGCGAGATCTTCCTCGCCTCGACCGGGGTGATCGGCGAGCCGCTCGATGCCGGCCGCTTCTCCCATCTCCTCGACGGCCTCGCCAAGGCTGCCGAAGGTGATCGCTGGCGCGCCGCCGCCGAGGCGATCATGACCACCGACACCTATCCGAAGGTCGCGACCCGGACGGTCGAGATCGCCGGCGTGGCGGTGACGATCAACGGCATCGCCAAGGGCGCCGGCATGATCGCGCCTGACATGGCGACGATGCTCTCCTTTCTTGCCACCGATGCGCCGATCGCCGCGACCGCCCTGCAGGCGATGCTGCGGCAGGCGGTCGAGCCGAGCTTCAACTCGGTCACCGTCGACAGCGACACCTCGACCTCCGACACGCTGCTGCTCTTTGCCACCGGCGCTGCCTCCGGGCGGGGCGCTCCGGCGATCGAAGATGCCGGCGACCCGCGGCTCGAGGGCTTCCGCGCGGCGCTCGGCGATCTCCTTCTCGACCTTGCCCGCCAGGTCGCCCGCGACGGCGAGGGCGCGCGCAAGGAGATCCAGGTAACGGTCGAGGGCGCGGCGAGCGACCAGGCGGCCAAGCGCATCGCCCTGTCGATCGCCAATTCGCCGCTGGTCAAGACCGCCGTCGCCGGCGAGGACGCCAATTGGGGCCGCGTCGTCATGGCCGTCGGCAAGGCCGGCGAGGAGGCCGACCGCGACCGGCTGGCGATCCATTTCGGCGAGATCCGCGTCGCCGTCGACGGCGAGCGCGACCCGGACTATTCGGAGGCCGCGGCCTCAGAGGTGATGCGCCGCGCCGAGATCCCGATCCGGGTCGAGCTCGGCCTCGGCACCGGCCGCTGGACGGTCTACAGCTGCGATCTCACCAAGGAGTATGTCGCGATCAATGGCGATTACCGAAGCTGAGAAGATGCGCCAGTTCGCCGTCGTCCGCCGGCTGGAAGCCGCCGGCTTCCGGGCCTGGCCGGCAACGACGACCGCCTTCGACGGGACCTGGGCCGTGCGGCTGACCCGGTCGTTTCCGGCCAAGCGGCTGAATTCGATCAATCCGCTCGATCCCTCCGACACCACCGACATTGCCGCAAGGCTGGCGCGGGCCCGCAAGACCTTCGCCGAGGCCGGGCGGACGGTGATCGTGCGCCAGTCGCCGCTCGCCCCGCCGGAACTCGTCGCCCATCTCGACGAGGAGGGCTGGGAGCGCTTCGGCGAATCGATCGTCATGACGGTCGAACTGGCGAAGCTCGACTTTTCCGGCTGCATCGACCGGATCCCGCTGCGTGATACCGCCCGCTATCTCGATGCGAGCCTCTCCGTCCACGGCCGCCCGGCATCGATGCGCTCCGGCCTCGGCGAGATCCTCTCTGCGATCCGGCCGCCCTGCGGCATGTTCGTGCGAGAGAGCGAGGCCGGCCGGCCGGTGGCGGTCGCCCTGGCGATCCAGGACAACGACCTTGCGGGCCTGCTCGACGTGGCGGTGGCGCCGGAATGCCAGCGCCAGGGCATCGGCCGCGAACTGGTGCTGACCGCCCTGCGCTATTCCCTGCACAAGGGGGCCAAGACCGGCTGGGTGCAGGTCGAGGCCGACAATGCGGCGGGCTTCGCCCTTTACGGCCGGCTCGGCTTTGCCGAGGCCTATCGCTACGTCTACCGGGCGCCGCCGGGAGAACGGCCGTGAGCGGCAGCGAGGCGAAGCGGCTTCTCCTCGTCGTCGCCTGCGCCCTGCTCGATGCCGATGGCCGGGTGCTGATCGCCCAGCGGCCGGAGGGCAAGTCGCTCGCCGGGCTCTGGGAGTTTCCGGGCGGCAAGGTCGAGCCGGGGGAATCGCCCGAGGCTGCGCTGATCCGCGAGCTTGCCGAGGAACTCGGCGTCGTGACCCAGCAAGCCTGCCTCGCTCCGCTGACCTTCGCCAGCCACGCCTATGACGATTTCCACCTTCTGATGCCGCTCTTCGTCTGCCGGAGATATGAGGGCTCGCCGGCATCGCGCGAGGGCCAGGCGCTGAAATGGGTGCGGGCCGGGGCGTTGCGGGACTATCCGATGCCGCCGGCCGACGCGCCGCTGATCGCCCATCTCGTCGATCTTCTCGGCCCGAGGAGCTGAATCCTCTGGGTTTCTCGCCGGAAGCCGGCCGGAATACTTCGGCACCCTGCCGAAATCGCTTCGCCGGACGTTACGGAATGAAAACCATCTCTTGCCTTCGTCTTAACCGATCGTTTGCCCCTTAAGCACTTGTTCAGGCTTTGCCGGCAGTGTCTCGAGACGCGGGATCTGGAGACGGCGAGATGAACGAGGGCGAGGGCCTGCGAGAGGCGGAAGTCTACGACGGCAGCCTGCCGGCACGCTTCAAGCCGGCACCCGGCGGCCTGCTTCTGCGCGGCACCGTTCTCGTTGCCGGCGCGCTCGTCGCTCTGGCGATGGTCATCGTCCCGCTCGTCGACCGCAGCGGCAGCACGCAGCTCGCCTCCGGCGGCCCGGATCTCGACATGATGTTCACCGGCTCGATCGACGCTCCCCGCCAGTATGTCATCCGCCGCAGCGTCCTGCAGGCGCCCGGCAGCCCGCCCTGCATCCTGTTTGCCGACGGCGCCAGCCGCGGAGGCTGCTGATGGGTGGTCCTCGCCTCTCAGCAGCGGGCCGGCAAAGTCGCCTGGGGCGCTTCGCCGGTTGCGAGAGCGGCGGTACGGCGATCGAATACACCCTCGTCTGTGCCTTCATGGCCGTCGCGCTGATCGCGGCACTCGAATTGCTGCACGATCCGCTGATCACTCTTCTCACCGACGTCGCGGGGATGATGCAGGTGCCGGGCTAAGGCCCGAGACAGGCTTCCCCCGATCCCTGCAAGCGGTTCCGCCGGTCAGGAGAGATCCTCCGACCGGTCCTTCAGCGCTGCCGCAAGGCTCGTCTTGCCACTGCCCGGCCTCAGCGGCTTCTGCTGGCTCTCATGCGGCGACCATCCCGACAGATAGATGACGTCGAAGCTCGCCCGGATGCGCCCGTCGGGATCGGCGAAGCGCTCGGCATAGATCTCCGCGGCCCGCAGGAAGAAGCGGCGGGTCGCCGGGCGGCGCGAGCGCTCGGTCAGGACATTGGCCGCTCCCATCGCCCGAAGGTCGCGGGCGAGCGCGAAGAGATTGTCGTAGCGCACGGTCAGCCGGTCGAAATCTGTGACGGGAAGCGCAAAGCCGCTGCGCTGGAGCAGCGCCCCCGCTTCGCGAATCTCGGTGAACGGGCCGACCCGCGGCGAGACGCCACCGAAGACCTCGCTTTCGGCGTGAAGCAGCGCCGTGCGCAACTCGTTCAGCGTCTCGCCGCCGAGAAAGGCGGCGAGGAACAGCCCGTCCGGCCGCAGCGCCCGGCGGAGCTGGGCGAGCATTCCCGGCACGTCGTTGACAAACTGCATCGACAGGGCCGAGACGACGAGATCGACGCTGTCGGGGGCGAGCGGCAGGAACTCCTCGTCCGCCACCACGGCGAGCGGCTCGTCCTTCAGGAGAAACGCCAGCCGCTCGATCCGGACGACCCGGTCGCAATGGCCGCCCGCCCGCATATACGCCGCCATCTCGCCGAAGAAGCCGCCAAGGTCCACCGCCACCTCGAAGCGCCGCTCGACGACGGCGAGGCGCTCGGAAAGCTCGGCGGCGACGGCCTTCATCAGGAAGCCGGCGCCCTCGTCCCGCTCGCCTTGAAGCCAGCGCCGGCGCTGGCGGTCGAGGAGGTCGCGGTCGAAGGGGGCGGGGGAGATTGGTTCGGACATCAGCTTGTGTTCGCTCGAAGCGTCTTTCGTCTTGACGGGGGTAGCTGTCTGCAGGTGGAATGCCGTCAAGGCAAGGTCGGGAGGAAACGTGGCCGGAGACGGTGGCCACGCCGGCCGGCGATGGGCCGGCTGCCATGCCTGTGGACCCCAGACGATGCACCTGTTCAAGCGCGGCAGGGCCGCCATCACCAACTCGCTCGGGCGACTGCTGTTTCCGGCGGTCTGCGCCGGATGCCAGAGCGCGGTGACGCGGGCGGGCAGCGTCTGCCCGGAATGCTGGACGAAGCTGCGCTTCATCGAGCGGCCCTATTGCGAGGTGCTCGGCCTGCCGTTCTCCTACGATCTCGGCCGGGGCTTTCTGTCCGCCGAGGCGATCGCCGAGCCGCCGCCATTCGGCCGGCTGCGGGCCGCCGTTCTCTATCAGGACCTCGCCGCCCAGCTGGTCACCGCGCTGAAATACGGCGACCGGACCGACCTCGTGCCGCTGATGGCCGGCTGGATGCGCCGGGCCGGCGACGAGCTTCTCGGCGAGACCGAGGTGATCGTGCCGGTGCCGCTGCATGCCGGGCGGCTGTGGCGCCGCCGCTTCAACCAGTCGGCCGAGCTCGGGCGGCACATCGCCCGCCATTCCGGCCTCAGCTTCGCACCGCTGGCCCTGAAGCGCGTCAAGGCGACGCGCACCCAGGTTGGCCTCGGCCAGAAGCAGCGCCAGGACAACATGCGCGGCGCCTTCCGGGTGGTCGACCCGCGGCGCTTCGAGATCGAGGGCCGGCGGGTGCTCCTGATCGACGACGTCTATACGACCGGGGCAACCGCGGCGAGCGCGACGCGGGCGCTGAAGCGCGGCGGCGCCCTTGACGTCGACGTCCTCGTCTTCGCCAGAGTCGCCGCCGGCGCCGCACTTGCGACCGGTCCCGGGTAAGGCCATATCGTTGACGACGAATTCGTGACGAGGATGGTGAGGTCCATGGCCGATGTGACGATCTACACGCGGCAGTTCTGCGGTTTCTGCTCGCGGGCAAAGCAGCTTCTGGAAAAGAAGGGCGTCGCCTATGAGGAGAAGGACGCCACCTCCTCGCCCGAACTGCGCGCCGAAATGCGCGAACGGGCGAATGGCGGCTCGACCTTCCCGCAGATCTTCGTCGGCGAGACCCATGTCGGCGGCTGCGACGAACTCTATGCCCTCGACCGGGCCGGCAAGCTCGATCCGCTGCTGGCCGCCTGACATCCTGGCCGATCCGGAGAGCCGCTCTTGACCAAGTTTCGCGCCGCCGTCCTGCAGATGCGCTCCGGCACCGAGCCGGAGAGAAACGTCGCGGCCTTTTCGGCGCTGGTCGAAAAGGCCGTCGTGGCGGGCGCAGACTACGTCCAGTCGCCGGAAATGACCGGTATGGTGGAGCGCGACAAGGCCAGCCTCATGGCGCGGCTGCGACCGGAGGCCGCCGACCCGCTGCTCGCCGAGGCGGCGCGGCTCGCCGCGACACACCGGATCCATGTCCATGTCGGCTCGACGGCGGTGCCGCTGGAAGACGGGCGCGTTGCCAACCGCGCCTTCCTGTTCGGGCCGGACGGCGGAAAGCTCGCCAGCTACGACAAGATCCACATGTTCGACGTCGATCTCGACAATGGCGAGAGCTGGCGCGAATCGCGCACCTACCGCCCGGGAGAGAACGCCGTGACGGCCGATCTCGACTTTAAGGGCGGACCGGCGAGGCTCGGCTTTGCCGTCTGCTACGACATGCGCTTTCCGCATCTCTTCCGGGAAGAGGCGCTGGCCGGCGCGGAGATCCTCACCTCGCCCGCCGCCTTCACCCGGCAGACCGGCGAGGCGCACTGGCATGTTCTCCTCAGGGCGCGGGCGATCGAGAACGGCGCCTTCGTGATTGCCGCCGCGCAGGGTGGCCTGCACGAGGACCGGCGGGAGACCTTTGGCCATTCGCTGATCGTCGATCCCTGGGGCCGGGTGATCGCGGAGGTCGATGGCAACGAGCCGGGCATCGCGGTCGCCGAGATCGACACCGCCGCCGTCGCTGATGCACGGGCAAAGATCCCGAACCTTGTGAATGCCAGGCCCTTCGCTGTTCCGGGAGCAGCCGGGGGTAGCGGCGAGACGATCCGCGTCACCGGCGCGCTGGCGGCCGAGTAATGATTCATTTCCAGCTCCGCTGCCGACCGTCCGGCCATGGCTTCGACGGCTGGTTCCGCTCCAGCGCCGACTTCGAGCGGCAGGCCGAGGCCGGTCTCGTCGAGTGTCCGGTCTGCCGGTCGGGCGAGGTCGAAAAGGCGCTGATGCGCCCGGCGATCGCAAAGGGTGACGCGGGCTCCATGGCAGCGGCGATGGAACGGGCGTCCGGCATGGCCGCCCCGGAGGCTGCCGGGCCGTCCGGCGAGGCGCAGGCGGGTCCCGGCGGCGCAGTGGTTCCGGCCGGGCCGGCGGCATCGCCGCAGACCCTCGCCAATTTCGCGCCGACCCATCCCGAAGTGGCGAAGGCCTTTGCCGCCCTGCAGGCGATTTCGCGCAAGGTGCGCGCCGAGGCCGACTATGTCGGGCCGAAATTCGCCGAGGAGGCGCGGCGCATCCACTATGGCGAGAGCGAAGCCCGGCAGATCTTCGGCGAAGCGTCCAAGCAGGACGTCGAGGGGCTGAAGGAAGAGGGGATCACCGCATTGCCGCTGATGCCGCTGCCGGAAGACGGCCAATAGGCGCCTAAAGGCTCGCCCGCGAGCGAGGGGATCACGATGACCGAGGGCTGAGCCGGCCCTCCGGCGCCCGACCTATACGAAACCGTATAGCGGACGGGTGATCCGGCGGGCGCATCGCTGCGTTATGGGATCCGGAGGGGCATCGCCTCGAGCCATTTCGCATCGGCACGGCCGGAGGAAACACCGGTTTCGCTCCACGCCGCGACAGAGCCTTTTTGCAGTCACCGGACCCATCTGCATGTCATCCATCATCGCCACCGTCTCCGAATGGCTCGTCGCCGTCATTTCCGCGCTCGGACTGCCGGGGATCGTTCTCCTGATGGCGCTGGAATCGGCCTGCCTGCCGATCCCGTCAGAAATCGTCATGCCATTTGCCGGCTATCTCGTCTCGACCGGACGCTTCGACCTGATCTCGGTCGCTCTGGCAGGGGCGATCGGCTGCAATCTCGGTTCGTGGGCCGCCTATGCCGTCGGCGCCAGGGGCGGCCGTCGGCTGGTCGAAAGACTGAGCCGGCGCTCGGTCTTCGGCTCGCGCGAACTCGCCCTGTCGGAGCGGTTCTTCGCGCGCTACGGCGCCTCGGCGACCTTCTTCTCGCGCATGCTGCCGGTGGTCCGCACCTTCATCGCGCTGCCGGCCGGCATGGCGCGGATGCCGCAGCTGCAGTTCCACCTCTACACCTTTGTCGGCTCGTTCATCTGGTGCCTCGGCCTTGCCTGGATCGGGCAGCTTCTCGGCAGACACTGGAGCGACAGCCCGGCGCTGCACAGCGCCTTCCACGTCGCCGACGGTCTGATCGTCGTCGCGCTTCTGGCGGCAGGCCTGTGGTACTGGCGCTCCCGGCGGCGGCCGGCCACGGCCGAGGTGCCGGGCGACGTCGGAACGCCAGGCCGCGAGCCGCAATGCGGCGGAAGCGGGACATCGGATCGCACGGCCTGACTGCGCGCGAAGACCCCGCGCCGGCGTAACAGGCCGCCGCGGGGGTGATTGCGTGACGGGCAGAGGCCTCGGCCCGCTGACCCGGACATTGGCTCGCCGTCAGTCGCCGTCGCGCTGGTCGGACACGGCGTCGGCCGAGACAGGCGCAGCCGCATTGCCCCAGCTGTTGCGCACATAGGTCAAGACGTCGGCGATCTGGTCGTCATTCAGCCGCCAGGCGAAGGAGGGCATGGCGGGCGTCGTCGGCCGATCCTTCGTGTGCGGCCCCTGCGCGCCGGCAAGGACGACGTTGACGAGGGTCGAGGGATCGTCCTGCTGAACCGCCGCGCTTGCCGCGAGAGCCGGGAAAAGATGCTCCGCGCCCTTGCCGTCGAGGCCGTGGCAGGCCGAGCAGTTGACCCGGTAGAGCTCGTCGCCGCCGGTCATGCGGGCGTCGTCGGCGGCGAGCGGCTTCGGCGCATTCGAGCGGCTGTCGCTCTTGACGCTGAGGAGATAGGTGGCGATCGCCTGAAGGTCCTCGTCCTTCATCAGCGAGGTCGAATCCTGGATCGCCTCGACCATCGGCCCGGCCGCGATGGCATGGCCGTTCGAGCCGGTCTTCAGATAGGCGACGATGTCCTCCTTCGACCAGTCGCCGAGGCCGACCGCCTTCTCGCCGGTGATGTTCGGCGCGAACCATCCCTGCAGAGTCGCGCCCTGAAGCGCCGCGTCGGTCTCGTCGGCGCCGAGCATCGTCTTCGGCGTGTGGCAGGTACCGCAATGGCCCGGGCCCTGAACGAGATAGGCGCCGCGGTTCCATTCCGCCGACTGCTTCGGATCCGCCTCGAAGGGTTTCGGATCGAAGTTGACGAGGTTCCAGCCACGCATCACGAAGCGCTGGTTGAACGGGAAGGGGAGCTGGTTGGCCTCCACCGCGTCGTGGACCGGCGGCACCGTCTGGAGATAGGTCCAGAGATCGTCGATATCCTCGTCCGGCATGAGGTGATAAGCAGGATAGGGCATCGCCGGATAGAGGTGCTTGCCGTCCTTGCCGACGCCGTTCTTCAGGGCGTCGCGGAACTCCGCCTTGGTCCAGTCGCCGATGCCGGTTTCGCTGTCGGGGGTGATGTTCGGCGGAACCAGCGTGCCGAAGGGCGTCGCCAGCGGCTCGCCGCCGGCGAAAAGCGCGCCGCCGGGTTTGGTGTGGCAGGCCATGCAGTCACCGAGAACCGCCTGGTAGCGGCCTTTCTCGATCCTGAAGGACTGCAGCTCGGCGGCGCCCGCCGCGCTCGTCAGTGCCGTCGCCGCCAAAGCGAGAGTGAGAAGCGTTTTCATCAGCCGACGAGCCCCCGTCCCGGATTGCGCAGATATTGTTCGCGGATCGCGTCGGCGGCCCAGTAGGCGAGGGCACCGACGGTTCCGGTGGGGTTCTTGCCGGCGTTCTGCGGGAAGGCCGAGGCGCCGACGACGAAGACGTTGGGAACGTCCCAGCTCTGCAGATACCGGTTGAGCGCGCTTCGCTTCGGATCCGAGCCCATGATCGCGCCGCCGGTATTGTGGGTGCTCTGGTAGGGCACCGAGTTCCAGCTCTTGTCGCGGCGGCTTTCGACGACATGGGTGCCGTTCATCGCCTCGGCGATCTCGCGCGCCCGGTCCGACAGGTAGTGCGACATGCGGATGTCGTTGTCCGGGAAGTCGAAGGTGACCCGCAGCAGCGGGGCGCCGTAGCGGTCCGTATAGGTCGGGTCGAGCGACAGATAGTTGCCGCGCGCCGCGTAGCTCGAGCCCTGGACGCCGAAGGAGAGGGTCGACTGATAGGCCTTCGCCGTCGCCTTCTTCCAGGCCGAGCCCCATTTCGGCGTCCCCGGCGGAACCGGCCGGTGCTGAATCGGCCGGCCGCTGGTCGGCACGCAGTTGATGCCGCCGCCGCCGACGAAGTCGACGCTGCCGTGATCGAAGGAATCGCCGTTGAAGTCGTCGACCGTCTGGCCGATCGCCCCGGCGGCGATGAACGGGTTGAAGGTCTTGTCGTCGAAGAAGACCGTGACGCCGGAATTGGTCTGGTAGCAGTAGTTGCGGCCCGTCACGCCCTCACCGGTCGCCGGGTCGTAAGGGGTGCCGATGCCGGAGAGCAGCATCATCCGGACATTGTGCAGCGCATAGGCGCAGACCAGCACGAGCTCGGCCGGCTGGAAGAATTCGCGGCCGGAGGTGTCGACATAGGTGACGCCGCGGGCGGTCTTGCCGTCCTTCGACAGCTCGATCTTGCGCACGTCGCTGTTGGTCCTGAGCTCGAAATTCGGCTTGCGCATCAACACGGGCAAGACGCAGGTCTGCGGGCTCGACTTCGAATAGTTGGCGCAGCCGAAGCGTTCGCAGAATCCGCAATAGGAGCACTGGCCCATCGCGACGCCGAGCGGATTGACGTAGCTCTGCGACAGATTGGCGGCCGGCGTCGGGAAGGGATGATAGCCGACCGAGCGGGCGGCGTCGGCAAACAGCGCCGGGCCGTAGGGCATACGGTTCGGCGGCAGCGGATAGTCGCGCGAGCGCGGCGATTCGAAGGGGTTGCCGCCGTCCTCGATGCGGCCGTCGATATTGCCCGCCTTGCCGGAAATGCCGGCGAGCTGCTCGAAGCGGTCGTAGGAGGCTTCCATCTCACGGCCGGTGACGCCCCAGTCCTCGACCTGCAGCTCGGAGAGGCGCTCGGCGCCGTAGCGGCCGGTCAGATGGCTCTTCAGCTCGAAGTCGCTGTCGTAGAACCGCCAGGTCTGGCCGTTCCAGTGGACGCCGGCGCCGCCGACGCCGTTGCCCGGAAGGAAGGAGCCGTAGCGGCGCATCGGCAGGGCCGTCTCGGCGGCCGTGTTGCGCATCGTCATGGCTTCGTTGCTGGCATGCAGGAAGAGGTCCTTGCGGATCGCGAAGCGAAGCTCGTCCTGCATGTAGCCGATGTTGAAGTCGGTGGCGGTGTCGCGCCAGGGGCCGCGCTCGATGGCGACGATGTCGAGGCCCTCGTCGGCGAGCTCGTTGGCAAGGATCGATCCGGTCCAGCCGAAACCGATTATGACGACGTCTTTTTTCGGAAGAATGGTGCTCATCGGTTCAACCCGCCTGCTGTTCGACGATGTTGCCGAGAATGGAGACCGGCCCGCGCGGATACGGCTTGTCGTGCTGATCGACCCAGTCGCGATAGTCGTATCTCGCGCCGGGAAAGCCGATCATCTTCCAGGAGGCCATGTCGCGGTTGCCGCCATGGACGGGATCGCCGAAGAAGCCCTCCATGGTGTTTTCGAGGACGAGGGCGAAGAACTGGCTCGCCTCGACCTTGCCGGCGAGGGTCAGCTTGCCGCTCTCGAGGTCGGTGAGGACGGCGTCCTGCTGATCGGCGGAGAGCGTCTCGAAGCGCGCGCCCAGCTTGTCGTTCACCGCCTTGTCGAAGGCGGCGAGCCCGGCCCGGTAGCGACCGGAGGGCGTGAGCGAGCCCTGATACCCTTGCGTCTTCAGCCCTTCCTGGAAGGGCCCCTGCATATAGGCCCGCGCCGCGCCGCCGAAGGGCCCGGCGAGCTGGCGGTCGAGAAAGACGACGCAGCCGGCGTCGCGGCCACCGACGGACAGGTCGTCGGCCGGGATCAGCCGGTCGACGATCGCTTCCATCAGCACGACCTCGCGGGGATTGAAGAAGTGCCAGCCGCCCGGCGTCACCGGCGTCGGCGGCTCGCCGGCGAAAGCGGTCCAGGGCAGTCGCCCGGAAATGCTGCGGGCCGACGCGGAGCCGGCCGCAAGCGCGACCAACCCGACGGCTGTCGTGGTCAGGAATGCGCGACGATTCATGGGATCACTCAACCGGTGGAATGGCGGACCTGCCGTCATACCGCCCGGCCCTCAAAGCTCGGACAGAAGACTGGTCGCACCCTCCCAGAGCGGCCGGGAGACCTAGAAACTGTCTAAGTCATGCCGGGGACCTAGCGCTGGAAATACGTTATGTCCATCATACCAAAAGTTGATTTTCTGAAAGTCACAATGGAAAGTCAGGCATTTTCAGCCCTATCGCAGACGGTGGTCTGGAACAGAGACGTTTTGTTCGCAATAAGGTATACGTTGTGTAGCGCGGTGTTTTGCCGGAAATGGGTGGCCATTCCCGTCCTTCGCTGCAGGCAAGGCCGCGCTGGCCATGCCGCAAACGGCCGTTTCGCCGCGCGACCGGCGCTTGCGCCAATGCCGCGCCTTGCAACGTCCTGCGTGTCACCGGGCCGCAGCCGAGGCGGCGCGCAGAGGGTGCCTCAGCCGGTGTTGCGGGTGCCGAAGATCGCCGAGCCCACCCGCACCGAGGTCGCGCCCATCTCGACGGCGATCTCGAAATCGGCGCTCATGCCCATGGAGAGTTTTTCGACTGCCGATTCGCCGGCTAATTTCCTGAGGAGGGCGAAATGCGGGCCGGGATTTTCCTCCGCCGGCGGAATGCACATCAGCCCCTCGATCGCCAGGCCGTGCTCTTTCCGGCAACGCTCGACGAAGGCGACGGCATCGGCCGGCAGCACCCCAGCCTTCTGGGGCTCCTCGCCGGTGTTCACCTGCACATAGAGCCGCGGCCTGCGCGACTGCTTCGCCATTTCCTTGGCGAGCTCGCGGGCGATCTTTTCCCGGTCGACCGTCTCGATGACGTCGAACAGCGCCACCGCCTCGCCGGCCTTGTTGGACTGGAGCGGGCCGATCAGCCGCAATTCGATGTGGGCAAAGCGCTCCTTCAGCGCCGGCCACTTGGCCTTCGCCTCCTGCACCTTGTTTTCGCCGAACACCCGCTGCCCGGCTGCGATCACCGGCAGGATCGCCGTTTCGCCATGGGTCTTCGATACCGCGACGAGGGTCACCGCCCCGGCTGCGCGGCCGGCGGTCTTTTCCGCCGCCGCGATCTTCCGCCTGACTTCCTGATAGCCGCCCGGTCCGTCTTCGCTCGTCATCGGTCTCTCTGTTTCAGTGTCAAGGCAAGGAAATTGCGAATCGACCTCCACGCCACTTCGCCGACCTCCTGGGAAATCGCCGCCTTGCCTCTAACATGGTGCAGCGGCGCAGTCGCCGCAGCCCGGCCGCCGCCGAAACGTGAATTTCGCAACGGGAACAGGCCTTCCGCCGGGTTAAGAAAATCTGAAGGATAAAATAGCGGCAGCCTCTTGCACTGCCCAAAAGTGCGCCCCATACTCTCATTCGTGTTCAACGAAGCGAAAGGAGGTGATCCAATGTCGAGTGATTGTCTGAAGCCGGTTGGGTCTATGATTCTCGGTGGTTCGACGGAGCAGCCTCCTCGCTTCGCCTGAGAATCGCAGATGCCGTATCGCGGTCTCTGACGACCGCCGGCTGACGCCTATCACGGGGCCGCTTTCCTCTAAGAAGGAGAGCGGCCTTTTGATTTTCGGCCACAAGGCGATCCGGGGTTTCGCTCCGCCGGCCGGGTCCGGCTCGAACCTTCCATCAAATGACGGCCGAAAACGGAAAGGCCCGTCGCGGGCGGCGACGGGCCTTCGTTAGTGCTGTTCCCTCTCAGGAACGCGCTGCCTCAGTTTGACGAGCCGGAGCCCTCGGTCGCAGGCTGCGCGGCATCGCCGGAAGCCGGCTCGCTCGAAGCGGCGTCGTCGGAGCCCTCATCCTCGGGCTCGCCATAGGCCGGCGCCTTTTCGAGCTGGTCACGCGACACGTTGAGGACGATGCGATCCGGCAGGTTGTCCTCGCCGACCACCGGATCTTCCGGCTCGGCCGGGGCCGGGGCAGCGCCGCCACCGGCGGTGTCGCCCGCCATGCCGGTACCGCCGGCCGTACCGCCCGCAGGCGCAGTGGCGCCGCCGGCCGTACCGCCTGCCATGCCGGTTCCGCCTGCGCCGGACGCGGCGCTCGCGGCAGCATTGGCCTCTTCCTCGGTCTTCAGCCCTTCCGTCTTGCCCGGGCCGAATTCGAGGGCGCTCATCGAGACCGCGACGTCCTTCTCGCCGATGCCGAGGAAGCCGCCGACGCCCACCAGCACGGCCATCACCTTGCCGTCCTCGGAGACGAGCACGTCGGTGATTTCGCCGATGCTCTCACCCTGCGTATCGTAGACGTCCTTGCCTTCGAGATCCGTGGCGCGCCAGGCACCGTTCGGCGGGACGGTCACGAAGGGGCCGCTGTCCTCCGTCGCGGCCATGTCGGTCGACTTGGCAGCATCGCCCTCGGCGGGCTTCGCCATATCGCTCGACTTGGCAGCGTCGCCTTCAGCGGGCTTCGCCATGTCGCTGTCGGCAGGCTTGTCGGCGCTGCCGGTATCGGCGCCCATCGAGCCGGAATCGTTCGCCGGCGGCGTCGTGCCGCTATCTGCAGGGGCAGCGCTGTCCGCGGCCGGGGGCGGGGTGTCGCCCGCGGGCTGGTTGGCATTGTCCTGCGCGTAAGCTCCGAAAGGCAGAGCGACAGTCGCAAAAAGCGCGATGATGGTTGACTTGCGCATTGTTTCGATCTCCCGATTGTCAGTCGGTCGATAAATTTTCCGGATGGCCGGGTCGTTCCCTCACGGATTATAATTTATTCTTGCAACCATTCTGCAATCAAGTCGAACAACCGATCCGGCGGACTTGCAATCGCCGCTTTCGCAGCTGCGGAAAGCCATTCACTTCGCTGACGAAGTTTCGGGTTGCAGCGCAGAATCTCAAGTTGTGCGCGTCTGGTGTCGCATTCGCGCTCGGCGATCACGAAACGGCCCCGTGGCGCGCCCGCGACGGCGGCGTCGGCAGCAAGGTGACAGGCCTGCCGACCGCAAGCCGGGACGCGAAAAGGGAGCGAGCGGTGCGTCAATTCAGCAGAAGGCTAGTCGTCCCCGGCCCGGCTCAGACGTCCTCGCCCTGCTCGAGCCAGGCGATGTGCCGCTCCACCGACCGTTTGAGCACACTGCGCCCATCCGCCTTGACGACGCGGCCCCAGAAGGCCCCGTAGATCGCCTCGAAGGCGAGACCGTCGACAGCCGACGCGATGCGCCGCACCGCCGTTTCGCCGAGCGGAATGTAGTTCGGATAGCTGCGCATGAAGCCGAGCCAGTCGCAGCCCGGCGTCACCTGCCAGATGTCGCCGCAAAGGACCGCGCCGCCGGGATGAAGCCGGTCCGACAGATGCAGCACCGTACCACCGGCAAAATGCCCGCCGCAGCGGATCAGCGTCGCGCCGGGGAGGATCTCCAGCCGCTCCCCCTCCCAGGGCCGGACGTGCTCTCCCGGCCGCATCACCCATTGCCGATCCCTTTCGTGGATATGGACCGGCACGCCGAAGGCCAAGGACCACTCCGCCATCGTCGAATAGTAATGCGGATGGGAGATCGCGATCGCCGCAAGCCCGCCGAGACCGTGGATGACGTTGCCGAGTGCCCGGTCGACGAGCGGGATCATGTCCCACAGGATGTTCCCCTCCGCCGTCCTGACCAGAAGCGCCCGCTGGCCGATGGCGAAGGCCGGCGTCATGCCGAGGCCGAGAACCTCGCCGTCATGGGCGACGACGGCGCGGTGACCGGCCCGCATCGCTTCGAATGTCGTCCAGCGCTGGCCGGAGGGCGGCACGTACTGGCGCTCGTCCCGGCAGATCGGGCAGGCCGGCGGCGGGGTTTCAGCGGGCGGAAACTGCGTTCCGCAGGCGGTGCAGAGAAAGCTTGTCATGGCGCTTCACCGTGTGCGGACCAATGCCGCTCGAGGGATCGTCAGTCTGGCATGGCAACCCTGACCAGAAAAGCCGCAACCGCGCCGATCGCTCCTGCCTGAGCCGGCAATTTCCCGCGTGACAGGCGGATGGCGTTCTGGCATCGGTCGATCCCATGCGGAGCCTGCGAGTGTTACTGTCTGACAGGGGAACGGCGGGCGCCATCGCGGCTCTGGCTGCAATCCTCCTGTTGTTCCAGGCGATCGCCGGCAACGCAGCCGAGGTCGCGCGCGCCACCGGCAACGGCGGCATCGTCCTCTGTTCAGCGGCGGCGGCCGTCGATCAGACCGGCAGCGACCAGGGCAAGCGCGGCACAGCGCTCTGTTCGGAATGCTGCGCGGTCTGTCATCTCACCCATTCGCTGGCCCTCCTGCCGCCCGACATGCCGCACGGTGCGCCGCCGCGCCTTGCCGCAAGGCCGATCGCCCGGCCGGAGGCGCGCGCCCCGCCGCTGCACACGCTGCGCAACCGCAACGCCCCCACCCGCGGCCCGCCGATCTTTTCCTGACCCATGAACGCCCCGCCCGGCCGCGCCGGTGCGGGGACGCACATCATCCTTCTGTCAGGAACAGCTTCATGTCCGAGACCACTTTCGAGCGGACGAACGACGGCGTTGCCGCGCGTTCCGCCACCGATCTTTATCGCGCCGTCTGGCGCTGGCACTTCTATGCGGGCCTCTTCGTCCTGCCCTTCCTGATCCTTCTGGCGACCACCGGCGGGATCTATCTCTTCCACGACGATCTCGACCGGCTGCTGCAGCCGGACCTGAAACAGGTCGAGGCGGTGGCCGGCGCTACGCCGGTCGCGCCATCGGCGATGGTCTCGGCAGCGCTCGACAGCGTTCCGGGCCAGGCGGTGAAGTTCACCGATCCCGCGACGCCGGACACCTCGGCCGAGATCACCGTTACCACCCCCGGCGGCGAGACGCGCGCCGTCTATGTGAACCCTTACACCGCCGAAGTGCTCGGCGACCTGCCGGACCGCGGGACGGTGATGTGGACACTCCGCCATATCCACAGCCTGAAGATCCTCGGGCCTTACGCCGAATCCCTCGTAGAGATCGCCGCCGGCTGGGCCATCCTCCTCGTCGGCACCGGCATCTTTCTCTGGTGGCCGCGAAACCGGAGGAGGGGCCAGGCCGGCGGTGTCCTGACGGTGCGCGGCGCCCCGCGCAATCGGCTGTTCTGGCGCGACACCCACGCCGTCACCGGCATCTTCGTTGGCATCTTCATCCTGTTCCTGGCGGTCACCGGCATGCCCTGGTCGGGCGTCTGGGGCGCCAAGGTCAACGAATGGGCGAACGGCACGAACTTCGGCTATCCGGCGGGGGTCTATGTCGGGGTGCCGATGTCGGACGCCAGGCTTGCGGATACCGGCGAGACCGCTTGGTCGCTCGAACAGGCGAAACTGCCGGAATCCTCGGCGCCCTCGGCCGGGGCGAAGGCGCAGCCGATCGGCATCGACCGGGCGATGGCGATCGTCGACGGCCTCGGCCTTGCCCGCGGTTTCGCGCTGGCCCTGCCGACGACGCCGACCGGCGTCTATTCGGCGAGCGTCTATCCGGACGACCTTTCGAGGCAGCGGATCGCCCATCTCGACCAGTATAGCGGCAAGGTGCTGGTCGACATGAGCTTTGCCGACTACGGCCCTGCCGCCAAGGCGATGGAGTGGGGCATCAACACCCATATGGGCCAGGAATATGGCCTCATGAACAAGCTGGTGCTCGCCGCCGCCTGCGTCGCCATGGTGCTGCTCGCCGTCTCGGCGGCGGTGATGTGGTGGAAACGCCGGCCGAAGGGTTCGCTCGGCGTGCCACCGCTGCCAGAAGACCGGCGGGCGTTTCGCGGCCTGATCGCCATCCTCATCGTCGGCGGCATCGTCTATCCGCTGGTCGGCTTGTCGCTGATCGTCATGCTGGCGCTGGACTTTGCCGTCGTCCGGCTGGGGCGGCAGCCCGTCTGATGCATGAACGTTCCGGGCCAGCAGGAACAACCTGCCGGTCTCACCGGGACGCATGAATTGTCCCGCAACGCCACTTTCCGCCCGGAAGACGGGCGGCATTTCGCGTTGGCCGGGCGGCGCTGCCCGCCAGTCACGCCGTGCCGCACCTTGCGGCCGGTGGATCAGCGATAGAGATCGCGCCGTGTCGGCGGCAGGCCGCTCGGGCCTTTCGAGCGCTTCGAGGCGAGCGTCTGGTAGATCAGCAGGCCGCCGCGCTCGAAGCCGAGCGAGACGCCGGCAAGATAGAGCAGCCACAGCCGCGCCCGCTCCTCGCCGGCGATCGCCGCCGCCTCGTCCATCCGGGCGAGCAGCCGGTCGTGCCAGAGCCGGCAGGTGCGGGCATAGTGCTCGCGCCAGTTCTCGACGTCGTGGACCTCGAAGCGGTGCTTTTCCAGAAACTGCGCCGAATGGCCGATATGGTCGAGTTCGGCGCCGGGGAAGATGTAGCGGATGATTGCCGCATATTCCTTCGTCCCTTTCCGGAACTTCGCGTCGGTCTCCTTGGCCGGCCTTGTGATGGCATGGTGTAGGTAGAGGCCGTTCGGGCGCAAGAGCTTGCGCACCGCCTTGAAATAGGGGTCGTGCTTCTCCCAGCCGACATGTTCGAACATGCCGATCGAGGCGACCTTGTCGAACTGGCCGGTGAGCTCCTCGAAGGGTTTGAGCTCGACCGAGACCCGGTCCTCGAGACCCTTTTCGGCGATGCGCTCTCGGGCGAGTTCGAACTGCGCCTGGCTGAGCGTCACGCCATGGCCGGTGACGCCGTAATTCTCCGCTGCGTGGATCAAAAGCGCGCCCCAGCCGCAGCCGATGTCGAGGAAGCGCTCGCCCGGCTGAAGGCGCAGCTTGCGGCAGATCATGTCGAGCTTGTCGACCTGAGCCTTGTCGATGTCGTCGTGCCAGCCGTCGAAATAGCCGCAGGAATAGAGCATCCGGGAATCGAGGAAGAGGCGGTAGAAGTCGTTGGAGACGTCGTAGTGGAACTGGATCGCCTGTTTCGACGAGCCGCTGGCGGTCGCATCCTCGCCCGAGGTCGGGCCAGCTGCCTTCGCCTTGCGAGACAGCCCGTAGAGCGAGGGCAGAGCGGCGGCGATCTTGAGCTTGTCCACCCGTTTCATCGCCGCCTTGGTGCGGATGTCGGGTCGGGCCCTGGCAAGATCGAAGATGGTGCCGTGCTCGATGTCGACTGCCTTGGACATCCACAGGCCCACGGCGGTGGCGATGTTCGGGCTGACGGCGAGCCGGGCGATGGCGGCGGGATCGTTGAGGGCGAGCACCGGGCCGTCCGTCGCCGGGCCGAGCCATTCACCGTTCCACAGCCTTATGGCGATCTTCGGCTCCAGGGCGGCGACCACGTGGCGAACGATATCCGCCAGCTTTTCCTCGCCAGTCGCCATCCGATGCACTCCGATTGTCCATGAAACTCTGCGGCTTTGCCGTGGCTTAGCCCGGAGGCGGCGGCGGCGCAATTGCGCGCAGCGGTCGCGCTTCGTGCGTGCTGCCGGCGTGACCACAACGGGATGCCAGTCGCCCGGCAGCCAATCATGGACCCGTCGACATCGACTCGCGATTATCGTGCGCCCAGTGGCTCCCTCTTGTACTCGGTCAGATAGCACTCGGGGTCGAAATTCTGCCTGTCGAACGGCGCAGAGATCGTGACAGATCCGGGCGAAATGCCGGCAACGACGATGAGATCCTCACCCTTATCATTGAAGAATTCGAGACCGCACTCCGCCTGGAAGTCCGGCCTCTCGTCAACGAGAACCTGCACTTTTGCAATGATGAACGGCGCGATCTGGGCGCCGACCCATTCAAACGTCGTTCCTGCACGTTCCTGGGGGTTGCTGACCAATCGAATGCAGAGAACTCCCACCTCCTCCCAGCCACCGGCGTTGACCGGATCGGACCAGAATTCCAATGCCATTTCGTTGTCGAGGCTCAACTGAAACAACCATGCCATTTTGAATGATTGCTCGAATGGCATCCAGAATCCCGCAATATGCCTACCCGCCAGCACCGACGAAAGGGTCTGCTCTGCAAAGTCCTGCAGGACGATCGAATGCTGATTTTCCATTTCAGTGTTGTCGCTCATTCCAAGCGGCCGAGATCCGCAAGCCACGGCTCGTTGCTCGGGCCATGACGCCATCCGTAAAATACGCTGTACCCAATATATAAATTATCGGGTGCGAATACATGAAACATATCATCCTGATAGTCGGAAGCGCAAAGGAAATCGACTCGAATATTTTCTTCGCATAGCACAGATATATCGTATTTCGATATTTGCTCTATTCGCTCGACACCCCCAATGGATACCTGGTTGAATCTTTCGTTAATTTCGCCGGCATTGTCGACCGGGCTCATGCTCCCTAGTATTATTTTCTCACCTTTGACGACGCGCCAAGCGGCGGAAAATGTTCCGACTTCCCAATTGGCGTAGAATTGACTTGGTTCACTGCGGATAGGATGCGAGGATAGCTCCCCAAAACCGATACTCATACTTCTATCGTTTCCAGCTCTCTTGCGGCTGCAACGATGACCGGCCAGGTCGCCGAGTAATTCTTGGATATTTCTGTCGATGACCATCATATAGGTTCCGTGAACTCGAATCGTTGAAGGGCTGTTCTGTGATGTTTGCACGGACGAGTTGATAACGTCCGCGGACAGGATCGTCATGAAATTTCGGCAATGGTGATGGCAGGGGCGGGGAAGCCTCTATGTTGCGATGCACAATGGCTGCGAGCTCGCGGCCGGACACATCGAAAGGACGCCGCCATGCGCCTGCCCCTGATCGCCCCTGCCGATCTCACCGACGAGCAGAAGCCGCTCTATTCCGACATGAAAGCCGGTATCTCCAGCAACTTCAATGATTTCGAGGCGGTGCGCGAGGACGGCGCGCTGATGGGCCCCTGGAACCCCTGGCTGCACGAGCCGAAGATCGGCGGCGCCATCTGGAACCTCACCAAGGCGATGTCGATGGAGGCGACCCTGCCCGACAACGCGCGCCAGATCGCCATCCTCGTCACCGGCGCGCATTTCGACGCCGCCTACGAGATCTACGCCCATGTGGCGGTCGCCGAGAGGGAGGGCATGACCGACGAGCGGCTCTCCACCCTCGTTGCCGGGGTCAAGCCGACGGGGCTCGCCGGCGAGGAGGAGGTCGCCTACGACGTCGCCTGGGCTCTGCTCAATGGCGGCGTGCTGCCGCGGCCGACCTACGACATGGCGGTGAAGACCTTCGGCCAGCACGGCGCCAACGAGCTGATCTATCTCGTCGGCCTCTATTGCCTGGTCTCGGTGACGCTCAACGGCTTCAACGTGCCGGTTCCGGAAAAGGAATAGGCCGGCTCAGGCCGGCACGGTGATCTTGCCGCTCATGTAAAGGACGGCCTGGCCGGCGACGACCACCGTGTCGCCCTCGAGCCGGCAGCGCAGGTCGCCGCCCCGCGCCGAGACCTGTCTGGCGACGAACTCTTGCCTGCCGAGACGGCCCGCCCAATAGGGCACCAGCGAGCAGTGGGCCGAGCCGGTCACCGGATCCTCGTCGATCCCTGCCTTCGGGGCGAACATGCGGGAAACGAAGTCGACCGACAGCCCCGGCGCCGTCGCGACGATGTTCAGCGGCGGCAGATCGGCGATCGCCCGGAAGTCCGGCTCAAGGCCCATGACGTCCGCCTCGTCGGCATAGACCGCGAGCCAGGAGGTGTCGCCGGGCGTCGCGAATTCCACCACTTCGTCCGGCCGCCGGCCGAGCGCCGCGGCCACCGGCTCGATCGGCCCGGCGCCGTTTTCCGGCCGGCGCGGAAAGCGCATCTCGAACCATCCGCCGGCATTCCGCGTCACCGTGAGGTCGCCGACCATCCGGGTCCGGAAGGTGAGGGTCTCGGCCGTTGTGGAAAGGATCTCGATGAGCACGAAGGCGGTCGCCAGTGTCGCATGGCCGCAGAGCGGCACCTCGATCTTCGGGGTGAACCAGCGCAGCTCCCAGGTCGCCTCGCCCGCGGAGACGAGGAAGGCGGTCTCGGAGAGATTGTTCTCCGCCGCAATCGCCAGCATCGTCGCCTCGTCGAGCCATTCCTCCAGCGGCACGACCGCGGCGGGGTTGCCGGCAAACAGCCGGTCCGTGAAGGCATCGACCTGATGGATCGCAAGGGTCTTCATGGTCATTCCCCAAATCTCCTTCGCATTGCAGTGACCGAGGTGAAGCCTTTCTCCCGCAAAGGCCACCGGATTCTTGTGACCGATGCAAATCGGCGCCCACTGCAGACTTGCGTCCGAGAGCGTTCGACATCGCTGCTCGGCGCATCGGATGTGCCATGACCTTTGGCGGCGGCGAAATCATCCGGGGAGATCGCTCGTCTTTCGGCCTCATGGCGTGCCGCGGTCCGTTCGGCTGCGTCCTCCGTTGCCGACCAGTGCGGCAACGGCGGCACATGCCGTCCGGCAAGGGAGGATCAGGCGCTCCGAAGGGGTGCCAAGACGGGCTCGCTCGCCTATGTTCGGCGAGGAAAGGAGCGGGTGCCATGGCCGAGAACAATCCAGGAAAGAGCAGCGGCCACGTCCATCGCCAAGACGGCGACGACGCCCACGAGCATTCCGCCCCCGGCCATTCGCACCACGATCACCCGGCCGAGGACCATTCAGGTCACGCCCATGGCGGCGGGCACGACCATCATGGCCACGATCATCAAGGGCACCACCACCACGCCCCCACCGTCTCGCAGGGCAACGAGCGGGCGGTCCTCATGGGGTTCGTGCTGACCTTCGGCTTCATGATCGCCGAGGCGGTCGGCGGCATCCTGTCCGGATCGCTCGCCCTCGTCGCCGATGCCGGCCACATGCTGACGGATTCGGCGGCGCTCGCCCTTGCCTGGGCCGGCTTCTATTTCGGCCGTCGCCAGTCGGACCAGCGGCGCACCTTCGGCTATATGCGCTTCGAGATCCTCGCCGGCTTCGTCAATGCCGTGGCGCTGATCCTGCTCGTCGTCTGGGTGGCCTACGAGGCGGCGATGCGGCTGATCACGCCGGACGAGGTGCTGGCCGGCCCGATGCTGGTGATCGCCGTCATCGGCCTTCTCGTCAATGTCGGCGTCTTCTTCATGTTGCGGCAGGGCGATCAGGATCACGTCAATATCCGCGGCGCCCTCCTGCATGTCATCGGCGACCTGCTCGGCTCGGTGGCGGCCATCGTCGCCGCGGTGGCGATCTACTTCACCGGCTGGACCCCCATCGATCCGATCCTGTCGGTGCTGCTCTCGGCGATCATCCTGAAAAGCGCCTGGGTGCTTTTGACCAACACCCTCAACGTCCTGATGGAGGGAACGCCGGGAGGCATGGTGCCGGAAGATCTCGTCGAGACGCTGCTCGAGGAGGTCGACGGCCTCGCGGCCGTCGAACATGTCCATCTCTGGTCGATCACCTCCGGCCAGCCGCTGGCGACGATGGACGTGCGGCTGAAGGACGGCGCCGAGCCACGTGCGGTGGTGGCGGCGGTGAAATCGCGGCTGTCATCGCGTTTCGGCATCGACCATTCGACGATCGAGATCGATTTCGGCGGGCCGCCGGCCGTCTGTCCGCTGGACGAGAGGAAGCGGAACGGCGACACTTGCGACGAGGAGACGGGACGACGCCATCGTGCCGTGGCGCCCGCAACCGAGACGGCGCAATTTTCGGCGGACACCAGCTCACCTCTCGCTGCGGGGTTGTAGGGGCGAAATCGGCGAAACAGCCGACCGGACGGGGGATAGACGTGGTCGACAGACTTAAAATTGCGCCGGCTGCGAAAATTTTTTGCAATCTGCTCTTGACCTTCCAGTGGGTGGAGGGGTGATAGATGCACAAAAGTGAGATATCCCGTCGCGACCCTGTCACTCGGCCGGACCTGGCATTTTGCCGGACCCGGGCGGGGCAGCGACGCTGTGTTCCGATGAAATTCGCAGGCGCTCTGGCGCCAGGACACCGCCGGCCTCACGGGCCGCGGTAGGGGACGATCGTCGCGCGGGAGAGACCCGCGGGCGGTCGGCACGATCGCGGCCGGGCGCCGTCGAGGAGACAACGAGCATGAATGCGGCGAGACCTCTGACCATCGGCGTCGACGGCATGTCCTGCTCCTCCTGCGTGCGCCGGGTGGAGGGCGCCCTGACGCGGGTGAGGGGGGTGACGACGGCGAGCGTCAACCTCACCCGCGAGACGGCGAGCGTCAGCATGCACGCGCCCGTCGATACAGCCGTCCTGGTGGCGGCGCTGGACGAGGCCGGCTATCCGGCGCGAGTGACCGAACTCACCCTCGATGTCGACGGCATGAGCTCGGCCTCCTGCGTCGGGCGGGTCGTGCGTGCGGTGCGGGCGGTGCCGGGCGTCGTCGCCGCGACGGTCAACCTCGCCTCGGCCACCGCCCAGCTGCGCTATCTCGACGGCGCGCTCGATGTGTTCGAAATCGCCGCGGCGGCAACGGCGGCCGGCTATCCGGCAATGCCTCGCCGGGCCGGGGAGAAGGCTGCGGCCGGGGGCGAGGAACGCCAGGCCGGCGAGCAGGCAGAACTGCGCCGCGATCTCCTTCTGGCTGCCGTCCTGGCCGCGCCCGTCGTCGCCATCGCCGCGGGCGGCCACCTCTCGCCCGCCTTCGGAGACTGGCTCGACACGGCCTTCGGGAGCTTCCCGCTGCTGGTCGCCGAATTCCTGTTGACCGCGCTCGTCCTTGCCGGCCCGGGCCAGCGCTTCTTTGCCAGGGGCATCCCGGCGCTGCTGCGCGGCGCGCCGGACATGAACTCTCTCGTCGCCCTCGGCACGGCGGCGGCATTTCTCTATTCCACCGTCGCGACCTTCCTGCCGCAGCTTTTGCCGGAGGCGGCATCAGGCGTCTATTTCGAGGCGGCGGCGATGGTGGTCGTGCTGGTCCTTGCCGGCCGACTGATGGAGGCGCGCGCCAGGGGACGCACCGGCGAGGCGATCCGCAAGCTCGCCCGGCTGAAGGTTCAGACCGCCTTGGTGCTGCGGGACGGCGAGGCGATCGAACTGCCGGTCGAGCGTCTCGCGGCCGGCGATCTCATAAGGGTGCGTCCCGGCGAGCGCATCGGCGCCGACGGCGTCGTCAGCGAGGGGCGGAGTTTCGTCGAGGAGGCGATGCTGACCGGCGAGCCCTCGCCGGTCGAAAAGCAGCCGGGCGACACGGTGGTCGGCGGCACCGTCAACGGCGCCGGCAGCTTCGTCTTCCGGGCCGAGAAGGTCGGTGCCGACACGGTGCTTTCGCAGATCATCCGGATGGTTGAAGAGGCGCAGGCGGCGAAGCTGCCGATCCAGGCGCTGGTCGACCGGGTGACGATGGTCTTCGTGCCGGCGGTGATGCTGGCGGCGGCGCTCGCCTTCACGCTGTGGCTGGTCGCGGCTCCGACGCCCGACGTCTCCCATGCGTTGGTCGCCGCCGTCGCGGTGCTGATCATCGCCTGCCCCTGCGCGATGGGGCTTGCAACGCCCACCTCGATTATGGTCGCCACCGGCCGGGCGGCCGAACTCGGCGTCCTGTTTCGCCGCGGCGACGCTTTGCAGGCGCTTCGCGACGTCGACGTCGTCGCTTTCGACAAGACCGGCACGCTGACCGAGGGCCGGCCGCGGCTGACGGAGTTTCTGCTGGCGCCGGGGTTTCGTCGCTCCGACGTCATGCGTTTCGCCGGCGCCGTGGAGAAGGCCTCGGAACATCCGATCGCCCGGGCGGTGCTCGTCTGCGCCGAACAGCGGGTCAGCGATTTTCCGCCGGTCCAGGACTACCGGTCGATGACCGGCCTCGGCGTTTCGGCGCGGGTCGAGGGCCGCACGGTGCTCGTCGGTTCGGAACGTCTGCTCGCCCGCGAGAACATTTCCCTCGGCGAACTCGCCGGAGCCGCGGAGCGCCTCGCCAGCGAGACGACCTCGCCGATCTTCGTCGCCATCGACGGGGTGGTGGCTGCGGCGATCGCCTTCAGCGATCCGGTGCGGCCCGAGGCCCGCGCCATCGTCGATGCCCTCCATGCCGACGGCCGCAAGGTAGCGATCATCTCCGGCGACGTCAGGGCCAGCGCCGAGGCCGTCGCGGCAAGGCTCGGCATTGACCATGTCGTCGCCGGTGTCCTGCCCGATGGCAAGGTCGCGGCGCTGCAGACCCTGAGGGAGGGCGGCCGCACGGTGGCCTTCGTCGGCGAGGGCATCAACGACGCCCCGGTCCTGGCGGCCGCCGATGTCGGCATTGCCGTCGGCAGCGGCACCGAGGTCGCCATCGAGAGCGCCGATGTCGTCCTCCTGTCGGGCGACCTTGCCGAGGTGCTCTGTGCCATCGACATCAGCCGCCGGACGATGGCGAACATCCGCCAGAACCTGTTCTGGGCGTTCGGCTTCAATGTCGTGCTGATCCCGATCGCTGCCGGCGTGTTCTATCCGGCCTACGGCATCATGCTCTCGCCGGTTCTGGCGGCCGGCGCCATGGCGCTGTCGAGCGTCTTCGTCCTGTCGAATGCGCTGCGGCTTAGATATTTCCGCCCGCTCCCGGCGGCACGGCGCGGTGGCGACGGGGCCATCGCCCCGCGCGGCATGCGCGGCCGCAAGCTCGCCGAGGCCTGAACGTCACGAAAGGCGCCGTATAACGCGGCGGAGCGACGCCGCGTCAAAGGTCCTCGCGCAGGAGCTCGTCGATCTCCCGCCTTTCCCTCGCCGAGCGGATCTGCACCGCGTCGATGGTGCGCGGGCTGAGACGGGGTTTGCCGTCTTCCTCGACGACGTCATAGGCGCGCTTGGCGCCGATGCTGATGTCGTCCGGGCCATAGACGCCGATCACCATCACCGTCAGGGCCTTCAGCCCGGCCCAGTCGTTGTGCGGACCGGGCGGATCGTCCGGACCCTTGTAGTCGAGGACGTGGGTGATGATCGCCGAGAAGCTGCCGAGATCGCGCATCGCGCCGGATTCGATCGGGCCCTGGCGGGTCTGCTGCTTGATGTCGACCGGGTCGCCGCGGCTGTCGATCTTCTCGATTTCGGTCACCGGGTAGCGCAGTTCCCCGGCGCCGGTCTCGACGGTGACGATGATCGAGCGGATGAACACCGTGTCGCGGCTCATATTGGTGACGAGGCAGCGGGCATCGAGATCGGCCGAGATGCCCCGGGTGATCAGCAGCCGCGGCCGGCGCTCGCGCTTGTAGTTTGCCATCAGCATCTGCAGGTAGAACGCCCAGATGCCGAGCATGCCGAGATTGACGAAGACGTTGATCAGGCCGGAATTGTCCGACATCCACTCGAGCATGGCACCCTCTCGATCGGCCCGGTCTTTCGGCTCGGCGACGGCCGGGCCGAAGACGGTTCGGCCGGTCCGCCCGGCCGGTGGCCGAAAATGAGGCATTCGCCGGCGATTGCGAGGGAGGGGCCGGCGATCATATTGTCAGGTGGCTTTCGATCCGCGAGCGAGGCGAACCATGAAGAGTGCCGGCATCCACCATGTCACCGCGATCGCCGGATCGGCGGCACGCAATCTCGACTTCTACACCCGGGTGCTCGGGCTGCGGCTGGTCAAGAAGACCGTCAATTTCGACGATCCCAGCGCCTATCACCTCTATTTCGGCGACGCAGAGGGTTCGCCCGGCACGATCGTCACCTTCTTTCCCTTCGAACATGCCGCCACGGGGCGTGTCGGCGTCGGCGAGGTCGAGGAGATCATGCTCGCCGTGCCCGCCGCCTCGCTCGGCTTCTGGTCGCACCGGCTGGTGGAGAAGGGTGTCGAGCATTCCGGCATCGAGAAGCGGTTCGGCGAAAGCGTCCTGCCGTTCAAGGATCCGGACGGCATGCGCCTGTCCTTCGTCGGCGTTCCCGTGGCTAAGCTCGCGACGGCCGACGGCTCCGGCGATGCCGCGGTTTGCGCCGAGCATGCGATCCGGGGCGTCCATGGTGTCAGCCTGCTGCTCGAGGAAGCCGAACCGACGGCGGCGATCCTTTCCGGTGTCTTCGGTTTCGAGAAGACCGGCGAGGAGGGCTCGCGCCAGCGCTACAGTTCCGGGGCGACCATCGGCGGCCTCGTCGACGTCCACGCCGTCGGCGGCTTCCTGAAGCCGCGTCCCGGCCGCGGCAGCGTCCATCACCTCGCCTTCCGCGCCGCCGACGACGCGGACCAGGCGGCGATGGCGAAAGCGCTGACCGACGACCACGGCCGCGAGGTCACCGAGCAGAAGGACCGGAAATATTTCCGCTCGGTCTATTTCCGCGAGCCGGGCCACGTGCTGTTCGAGATCGCCACCGACGCCCCGGGCTTTGCCGTCGACGAGGCGCCGGAGGCGCTCGGCACGGGGCTGATGCTGCCCGACGAGTACGAGCAGCTGCGCCCGCGCATCGAGGCGACCCTGCCGGAGCTCTGAGCAGCCGTCACCGAGCCGGTTTCGCGAGGCGGCGAGGCGGTAGCCTGACTTCAGGTTCGGTGCCGACCACAGCTTTGCCGGCACCCGCGGCCTGTGGCGGCGACCGCGTGGCCGATCTGCACCAGTCGTTGACCACCTCGCAAAATCGTTTTCCTTGCGATGCGAAATCAGACTCGCAATCCCAGGGCGAGCCGATTACATCTGCGAACGATCGTTCGCTCTCTGGTGTCGTCGCTCATTCCGGCGGACATCGCGGGCGACCGCTCCGGTTCTCGCGAGCAATCTTTGAGAAAGGTCGAAATGTCGGAAAGCCAGGCGCTGCACATCAGTTTTCCCGTCCCGCCCGCCCCTACGTCGCCGCACGAGATCCGGCGGCAGCAGGTGCTCGAGGCGGCGCGGACATGCTTTGCCCGCTCCGGCTTCCACTCGACCTCGATGCACCAGATCTGCGCCGAAGCGCAGATGAGCCCCGGTGCGCTCTACCGCTACTTTCCCTCGAAGGATTCGATCATCGAGGCGATCGCCGAGGAGGAGCGCGTGCTTGCGGCCGCCTGCACGCAGCTTCTGTTCGAGCCGGGCCATCTCGTCGAGCGCATCGTCCAGGTCGGTCTCGAATATCTGCGTCACACCCGCGACCGGGCGACCGGCGGGCTGACCATCGAGATCTGGTCGGAGTCGATCCGCAACACGGCGGTGGGCCAGCGCTTCTGCGAGATCGAGGAGACGGTGCGGGCGGGCTTCCAGCAGCTGCTTCTCGATGCCCGCGAACGGGGCGAGATCGACGCCGAGACCGACATCGAGGCGGCGCTGATGCTGATCTTCGCCCTTGCCGACGGGCTGGTGCTGCATCTGCAGCTGCGCCCGGAAATGAAGATCGAGACCATCGAGCCGCATCTGAGGCGCTTCGTCACTGGGCTCTTCACCCCGAAAAATCAATCGACCGCCGTCACAGCGCGCACCGGCTGAAGCGTGAGAAGCCGATGCGACCGTTCATCAGGATGAGACGACAGACGATGTCCACCCCAGCCCGTACCCGGATCTTCGCCTTTTCGCCGCGCGGCACCGCCCTGCTCATGGCAGCGATGCTGTTGGCCGCCGCGCCTTCTGCCGCCCTTGCCGAGGATGCCGTCGCCGACAGCCCCAAGCCGCCGAGCATCTCCGTCGTTGCGGCAAGAACCGGCGAGATCGTCGAGACCGTCGACGTCACCGGCACGCTGATGCCGCGCCAGAGCATTTCCGTCGGCGCCGACGTCGACGGCCTGAGGATCCTCGATCTCGGGGCCGACGAGGGCGACAGCGTCGCAAAGGGCGCGCTCCTTGCCGAACTCGAGACGGACATCATCGATTCCAACATCGAGCTGAACGCCGCGCAGATCGACCGGGCCGAGGCCGCGATCGCCCAGGCCGAGGCGCAGATCACCGACGCCGAGGCTTCGGCGACCGAGGCCGAGGCCGCGCTCGAGCGCTCGCGTCCGCTCGCCAAGAAGGGCATCGTCGGGCAGGACGTGCTCGACCAGCGCATCGCCGCCGCCTCCAGCGCCAGGGCGCGGGTGAGTTCGGCCCGCCAGGGCCTCGCCGTCGCCAAGGCCGACAAGGCCGCGCAGGTCGCCCAGCGCGACCAGTGGCTGTTGAAGAAGAGCAAGGCCGAGGTCCGGGCACCGACGGCCGGCCTCGTCCTGTCGCGCAGCGCCAAGCTCGGGGCGATCGTCTCGGCCGGCTCCGGCAGCCTGTTCGAGATCGCCCGCGACGGCCTCATCGAACTCGAAGCCGCCGTCTCCGAGACGGCGCTCGGCCGGCTGGCCGTCGGCCAGAAGGTCGAGGTCTATGTCGCCGGTCGCAGGCAGCCTGTCGAAGGCAAGGTGCGGCTGATCTCGCCACGCGTCGACCAGACGACGCGGCTCGGCATCGTCGACATCGCCCTGCCGAAGGACGCCGGGGGCCTGCATGTCGGCTCCTTCGGCCGCGGCGTCATCGAGGTCGCTGCCCGCAGCGGCGTCCTGGTGCCGCGGACGGCCGTCGTCTTCGAGGGCGACGAGGCCGTCGTCCAGGTGGTCGAGAACGGCGTGGTGAAGCGCCGCGACGTCACCCTCGGCCTGACGACGGCCGAGACCGTCGAGGTCCGTGACGGTGTCGCGGCCGGCGAAGAGGTGGTGGCGACCGCCGGCGCCTTCGTGCGCGATGGCGATACCGTCACGCCGGTGAAGCTCGCCGACAGCGGGGGCATCCAATGAACTGGAACTTCTCCGCCTGGGCGATCCGTCATCCGGTTCCGCCCATCCTGCTCTTCGTCGTGCTGATCTCGCTCGGCATCTACAGCTTCTTCGCGCTGCCGATCACGCGATTCCCGAACATCGACGTGCCGGTGATCGCGGTGACCGTCACCCAGTCCGGCGCAGCACCGTCCGAGCTCGAATCCCAGGTGACCAAGCGGGTCGAGGACGCCATCGCCGGCGTCTCCGGCCTCAAGCACGTCACCTCGACGATCACCGACGGCAAGTCGACGACGGCGGCCGAGTTCCGCCTCGAGGTCGACACCGACCGGGCGCTCAACGACGTCAAGGACGCGATCGCCAAGATCCGATCGGACCTGCCGCTGTCGATCGACGAGCCGATCATCCAGCGCATCGAGGTCGAGAACCAGTCGATCGTCACCTATGCCGCCTCCTCTCCCGGCATGACGCCGGAGCAGCTTTCCTGGTTCGTCGACGACACCGTCATCCGCGAACTGCAGGGGCTGAAGGGCGTCGGCCGGGTCGAGCGGATGGGCGGCGTCGAGCGCGAGATCCAGGTCCGGCTCGATCCGGACAGGCTGGCCGCCCTCGGCGTCACGGCCGCGACGATCAACGCCCAGCTGCGCCAGACGAATGTCGACCTTTCCGGCGGCCGCGGCGATTTCGGCGGCCAGGAACAGGCGATCCGCACGCTCGCCTCGGCCGACACGGTCACCGGTCTTGCGGCGACGCGCATCGCCCTGCCGGGCGGGCGCGAGACGCTGCTCTCCGATCTCGGCGAGGTGGTCGATTCCTGGGAGGAGCCGCGCTCCTTCGCCCGCCTCGACGGCGAACCCGTCGTTGCCTTCTCGCTCTACCGGGCAAAGGGCGCCAGCGACACCACCGTCGCCGACGGCGTCGCCACCCGCGTTGCCGAGCTCGGGCAGGAATATCCCGACGTGTCCTTCGCCAAGATCGACGACAGCGTCACCTACACCTACGGCAACTACGAATCGGCGATGGAGACGCTGGCCGAGGGCGCGATCCTCGCCGTCATCGTCGTCCTGTTCTTCCTGCGCGACTGGCGGGCGACCGTCGTCGCGGCGATCACCCTGCCGCTCGCCGCCATCCCGACCTTCGGGGTGATGGACATGATCGGCTTTTCGCTGAACCTCGTCAGCTTACTTGCGATCACCCTCGTCACCGGTATCCTCGTCGACGACGCGATCGTCGAGATCGAGAACATCGAGCGGCATATGGCGATGGGCAAACCGCCCTATCGCGCTTCGATGGAAGCGGCCGACGAGATCGGTCTCGCCGTCATCGCCATCACCGCGACGATCATCGCCGTCTTCGCGCCGGTGTCCTTCATGGGCGGCATTGCCGGGCAGTATTTCAAGCAGTTCGGCCTGACGGTGGCGATCGCGGTGTTCTTCTCGCTGCTCGTCGCGCGCCTGATCACGCCGATGCTGGCGGCCTATTTCTTCCGGCCGCACCGCCATGGCGGGCCGGGCTTCCTGCAGCTGTTCCTGAAGAAGCTCCTGTGGTTCATTCCGCTCTGGGCGATCGGCGCGGCGGGGCTCTATACCCTCGCCGTCCTGCCCGAAGTCGGCGCCGGGTCGGCGCTTGCCTTCCTGAAGCCCTATGCGGCCGACCTTCCGCCGATGGACTTCGACACCGCCTGGCACGACGCCGCGCTGCTGGCCGCAGGGCTGTTCGTCCTCGCTCTGGTGCTCGCCTATCTCGGCATGCCGCATGCCGAGGAGGGCAGGGTCGGGCCGTTCACCCGCGTCTACACCGCCTTCCTGCGGGCGACGCTGCACGTCTTCCGCATCCCGACACCGTTCTGGCGCAAGGGACCCGACGGCCGGCGCCGGCTGATCCGCGTTCCCTTCGGCATGCGCTGGGTGACCCTTGCCGTCGGCATCGCGGTCTTTGCCGGTTCGATCTATTCGATCCAGTTCCTGCCGACGGGCTTCATCCCGAAGGAGGATGCCTCGCGCATCGTCGTCTCGCTGGAACTGCCGCCAGGCTCGACCCTCGAGACGACGCGCAAGGTCACCGACCAGGCGGTGAAGTCGATCCATGAACTCCCCGAGGTGAAGAGCGTCCTCGTCATCGGCGGCTCCAGCCCCACCGGCACGCTCGAGGTGCGGCGCGCCGCGCTGACGGTGAACCTCCTGCGCAAGCACGAACGCGAGCGCAGCCAGGCCGTGCTCGAGCCGATCATTGCCGAAAAGCTTTCCGAGATCCCGGATCTCAGGGCCTTCTACGTCAATGAACGCGGCGAGCGCGAGCTGTCGGTCGGTCTTCTCGGCGATGACGGCGACGAGGTCTCGGCGGTCGCGGCGCGGCTGGAATCCGAGATGCGCAAGGACCCGATCTTCGCCAGCCCGTCGGCGATGGCCTCCTTCGCCCGGCCGGAAGTGCGCATCACGCCGCGCTTCGACGTCGCCGCCGATCTCGGCGTCACCGCCGACCAGATCTCCCAGACCGTGCGGGTGGCGACGATCGGCGACGTTGGCGCGAATCTCGCCAAGTTCAATCTCGGCACCCGGCAGATCCCGATCCGCGTGCAGCTCGAAGAGTCTGCCCGGGCCGATCTCGCGACGATCCGCAACCTCAAGGTCACCACGGCCTCCGGCGCTGCCGTGCCGCTCGAGACCGTCGCCAATATCGGCTTCGGCCGCGGGCCCTCGACCATCGACCGCTACGACCGCGACCGGCTGGTCAAAGTCGGCACATCGATGGCGCCGGGCTACGAGATCGGCCAGGGCTCGGCGCGCATCAAGCAGCTTCCGGCGGTCAAGGACATGCCGCCGGGGGTGCGCCTGCAGGAGGTCGGCGACGCGGAAATCCAGGGGGAGGTGTTCGCCGGATTCGCCTCGGCGATGGTCGCCGGCATCATGATGGTGCTGGTGGTGCTGATCCTCCTCTTCGGCTCGTTCTTCCTGCCGATCACCATCCTTGCCGCGCTGCCGCTGTCGGTCGCCGGCGTCATCGGTGCGCTGCTCGCCACGAATACGGCGGTGTCGATGCCTGTGGTCATCGGCATCCTGATGCTGATGGGCATCGTCACCAAGAACACCATCATGCTGGTGGACTTTGCGGTGGAGCGCGAGAAGCACGGGATGAGCCAGACCGAGGCGATCATCGACGCCGGCGCCAAGCGCGCCCGGCCGATCATCATGACGACGCTCGCCATGGCAGCCGGCATGCTGCCGGCGGCGATGGCGACCGGCGAGGGCGGCGAGTTCCGCGCCCCGATGGCGATCGCGGTGATCGGCGGTCTCCTGGTCTCGACGGTCCTGTCGCTGGTGCTGATCCCGTCGATCTACACGCTGATGGACGACCTCAGCCACGTCACCGGACGGCTGTTCCGCTGGCTGCTGCAGCCGAATGCGCCGATCGAGCCTGAGACCGGCACGGCCGTCGTGCCGGTCAATGGCGGCGGCGTCCCGGCCTGGGCCGGGCCGGCGGGACCGGTGCCGGCCGGCGGCGCAGGCTTCGTCTACGGCCCGCCGGCGATCTACCAGCTCGCCCTGCGGCAGAAGGAGGACGAGGACGAGCGCCGCCCGCGGCCTTATCCGCACGCCGCCGAATGACCGTTGCTCGCCGGTGCGGCGCTCCCTTCTCGGGGGCGTCGCGCCGGTGCCCTACGCCCCTTGACCGACTGCGGATTCCGGTGAAGAAGCTTCGGCCATGGAACCCATCGGCGAGGGCGCGGAAGCGCCGGACATCGAGATCAGACGGCTGAAGCTCGCCGATGCGCGCGACCTCGCGCCGCTGATCGCCGCCTACAACCAATCGCTGTTTCGCGGGCCGCCCGGCTCGCCCGACGCCTATTATGCCGAGCAGCTGTTACAGGATCGCACCGCCGAGGTGCTCGGCGCCCGGCTCGACGGCGCGCTCGTCGGCTTCGTTTTGTTCTACGACATCCCCGATGTGTGGACGGGCATGCGCTCCGGCCTTGCCGATCACATCTTCGTCGATCACCGCCATCGCAGGAAGGGCATCGCCAAGGCGATGGTCGACGTGCTGGCCGAAGAGGCCGACGGCAGGGGCTGGTCGAAGCTCGTCCTGCATGCGCCGCGCAATCCGGGGACCGGCCGCCGCCTCTACGAAAAGGTCGCCGAACCGGCCGACTGGGCGAGCTACGTCATCCGCTTCGTCGAGCGCGAACCGAGCCCGCGGTGATTCGCGAAATCGGCCTCGAACGGCATGAGGATCGGCCTCTTACGGCGCGATTTGCCGCCGATCCCCGGCCTAATCGATTAAGCTGAAGCGTTCTTTTTGCACCTGCGTCGAAAGGCTTGCTTTCATGAGGCCATTCGTCCTTTTAGAAGGCTTCCATTGGCCGTTCGCCGCGCCGCGCTACCCTGAAGGTGGCACCCGAGCCGCCGCATGCATGGACAGGAAGGCACCGATGTCCGACGTCAAATCCGCCCGGCCCCTCTCGCCGCATCTGACCATCTACCGGTTCCGGCCGACCATGGCGATGTCGATCGTCCACCGGATCACCGGCGGGGCGCTCTATGTCGGCACCATCCTGCTGGTCTGGTGGCTGGTCGCCGCGGCTTCGGGCCCCGACGCCTTCGCCACCGCCTCGGCCTTCTTCGGCTCGATCATCGGCCAGCTGATCCTGTTCGGCTACACATGGGCGCTCATCCATCACATGTTCGGCGGCATCCGCCACTTCGCCTGGGACATGGGCCACGCGATCTCCAAGGAGACCTCGACGAAGCTCGCCCTGGCGACGATCGTCGCCTCGCTCGCCGTCACGGTCCTTCTGTGGCTCGGCATCCTGATCTTCGGCTGAAAGGGGCAGTTTCCATGAGCGATTTCAGAACCCCGCTTCGCCGCGTCCGCGGTCTCGGCCCCGCCGGCGGCACCGAGCATTTCTGGCAGCAGCGGCTCACCGCCATTGCCAACGTCTTCCTGATCACCTTCTTCGTGATCCTGCTTCTCACCCTGATGAACGACAGCTACGAAGGGGTCCGCGAAGCTTTCGCCAATCCCTTCGTCGGCATCGCCATGGGGCTCGTGGTGATCTCCGCGACGATCCACATGAAGCTCGGCATGCAGGTGATCATCGAGGACTATGTCCATGGGGGCGCCAAGCTGCCGCTCCTCATCCTCAATACCTTCTTTGCGATCGCCGTCGCCGCGGCGTGCCTTTTCGCGATCGTCAAGATGAGCTTCGGAGTCTGAGCCATGGCTGAGAACGGAACCACCAACGGAACCGGCCAGCCGCACCGCACCGCGCCCGGCCAGAACGGCAAGGCCTACGGCTTCGTCGACCATACCTTCGACGTCGTGGTGGTGGGTGCCGGCGGCGCCGGCCTCAGAGCCACCCTCGGCGCCGCCCAGGCGGGCCTCAAGACCGCCTGCATCACCAAGGTCTTCCCGACCAGATCCCACACCGTCGCGGCGCAAGGGGGCGTTGCCGCCTCGCTCGGCAACATGGGCAAGGACGACTGGCGCTGGCACATGTACGACACCGTCAAGGGGTCTGACTGGCTGGGCGACCAGGACGCCATCGAATATCTCGTCAGGAACGCCCCGCAGGCGGTCTACGAACTCGAGCATTTCGGCGTGCCCTTCTCCCGCACCGAGGACGGCAGGATCTATCAGCGGCCCTTCGGCGGCATGACCACCGAATTCGGCCAGGGCCCGGCCGCCCAACGCACCTGCGCCGCCGCCGACCGCACCGGCCACGCCATCCTGCACACGCTCTATGGCCAGTCGCTGCGCCACGCGACCGAGTTCTACATCGAATATTTCGCCATCGACCTGATCATGGACGAGGAGGGCGTCTGCCGTGGCGTCGTCGCGCTCTGCCTCGACGACGGCACGATCCACCGCTTCCGGGCGAAGAAGACCATCCTCGCCACCGGCGGCTACGGCCGCGCCTATTTCTCGGCCACCTCCGCCCATACCTGCACCGGCGACGGCGGCGGCATGGTGCTCAGAGCCGGCCTGCCGCTGCAGGACATGGAGTTCGTGCAGTTCCACCCGACCGGCATCTACGGCGCCGGCTGCCTGATCACCGAGGGCGCCAGGGGCGAGGGCGGCTATCTCACCAATTCCGAAGGCGAGCGCTTCATGGAGCGCTACGCCCCCTCGGCCAAGGATCTCGCCTCGCGCGACGTCGTCTCCCGCTCGATGACCATGGAGATCCGCGAGGGCCGCGGCGTCGGCAAGGACGGCGACCACATCTTCCTGCATCTCGACCATCTCGACCCGGCCGTCCTGCACGAGCGGCTGCCGGGCATCTCGGAATCGGCGCGGATCTTTGCCGGCGTCGACGTCACCAAGGAGCCGATCCCGGTCCTGCCGACAGTCCATTACAACATGGGCGGCATTCCGACGAACTTCCACGGCGAGGTGCTGACCAAGAAGGACGGCGATCCGGATGCCGTCGTCCCCGGCCTGATGGCCGTCGGCGAGGCCGGCTGCGTGTCGGTCCACGGTGCCAACCGTCTCGGCTCCAACTCGCTGATCGACCTCGTGGTGTTCGGCCGGGCGGCGGCGCTCCGATGCGCCGAGACGGTCACCGCCGGCGAGAGCCAGCCGGACCTGCCGGTGGGCGCCGGCGACAATGCGCTCGCCCGTCTCGACCGCTTCCGCTACGCCGAGGGCTCGACCTCGACGGCGGAGCTGCGCGACAAGATGCAGCGCACCATGCAGTCGAACTGCGCGGTGTTCCGCACCGGCGAGATCCTCGAAGAGGGCCACCACAAGATCCACGACGTGTGGAAGGCCTCCGACGACATTCGTGTGTCGGATCGCTCGCTGATCTGGAACACCGACCTCGTCGAGACGCTGGAATACGACAATCTCATCGCCCAGGCGGTGGTGACGATGGATTCGGCCCGCAACCGCACGGAATCGCGCGGCGCCCATGCCCGCGAGGATTTCCCCGATCGCGACGACCAGAACTGGATGAAGCACACGCTGAGCTTCTGCGACACGGTGGACAAGACCATCACGCTGGAGGACCGGCCGGTGCACACCTACACGCTGTCCAACCAGATCGACTATATCGAGCCGAAGAAGCGGGTGTATTGATCCGCGTTTGATCGCGGGCGAAAGATCTCGGGCAGACCGTTACCACATGACGGCCTACCCGATCGTTTTTCGGACAGCACGATTTGTAGATTCAATAACTTGGAGTGCCGTGCCTCCATTCGGACGCGCGGCGCTTTAACCCCTCAGTCCTCGCCGCGCCTTCGGCCGTAGAGTTCCAGCCGGTGCGAGACGATCTCGTAGCCGAGCTCCGCGGCGATTTCTTCCTGCAGCCGCTCGATCCGCTCGGAGCGGAACTCGATCACCTTCCCGGTCTCGAGGTCGATGAGGTGGTCGTGGTGGACGCCGTCCGCCGGTTCGAACCGCGCCGGGCCGCCCTCGAAGGTGTGGCGCTGGATGGCGCCGCGCTCCTCCAGGACCTTCATCGTCCGGTAGACGGTCGACAGCGAGATCGACGGATCCTGCCGCGAGGCGCGGCGGAAGAGGGCGAGCGCGTCCGGATGGTCGCCGCCGCCGGCAAGGATCGCCAGGATCACGCGACGCTGCCGGGTGATCCTGAGGCCGGCCTCCTTCAGCACCGCCTCGAGATCGCCGGTTCCGCCCTGTTCCCGCCCCGCACTCATCGCTTCGACGCCACCTCCTTGATGCAACTGGAGCGCCGCGGGTCCCAGGGGATGCGCGAAGGACGCTCTAACGCCTTGTATCTTCGCATCGTGCTTTGCGGAAATCGGTCCCGATTTTCGCAAAGCACGACGCTGTCGTCGCCAACTCCTGCCCGGTTCCGGCCGATGTGGCAACCGTCTGCCCCTGCGGCCGGTGAAGCCGGAGCGGCCGCGGGCATCGGCGCAGGTCTTGGGCGAAACGGCCGTTTCGTCGGCTCGCGACCGGAACTCCAGCGCGGCAGCGGGATTGCTGCCTCGCCGAAGCGCCTGCGGCGGGAGAGGCGAAGGGCCTCTCGCACTCGGTCTGGTCGCAGGCGTCGTTCGAGCTGGCGCATCGCTGCGTCCGCTCCTGACACAAGCGCAGATGGCGGGCCTCCGCAGCTGTCTTGAGGTCCCGGGACGGCCGATGAGGTCGGCAAAACCCATCAGGCGGCGCCTCGCAAAAATGTTTTTGCAAATGATTTGCATTATTATCAGGAATGGGCATGCTGCATGATGTGACGGTCGGGGAGGCGTGCGGCGATTTCGCCGGCACCCCACCGTCCATTTCGGCCGTTTGCCGGTGATGCGTAAGGGAAGCGACGATGTCAGCCTTTGAGCAAAGGATCGAGACGGCCGACGGCTTCGCGGGTGCCGGACGCGAAGCCTCGCTGGACGAATCCTACCGCTCGGTCGCCGTCTCCGGCGGCAATCCGCTGCGCCGCTTCCTCGCCTTTCTCGGCCCCGGCTTCCTCGTCGCCGTCGGCTACATGGATCCCGGCAACTGGGCGACCTCGATCGCCGGCGGGTCTGAGTTCGGCTATGCGCTGCTCGCCGCGGTGCTGCTCTCCTCGCTGATGGCAATCCTCCTCCAGGCGCTCTGCGCCAGATTCGCCATCGCCACCGGCCGCGACCTTGCCGAGGCCTGCCGCGAATTCTTTCCGCGCTGGCTGTCGATGCCGCTCTGGGCGCTGGCCGAGATCGCCATCGTGGCGACCGATCTTGCCGAGGTGATCGGCACGGCCATCGGCCTGCAGCTGCTGTTCGGCCTGCCGCTGGTCTGGGGCGTCGTCGTCACCGCCCTCGACGTCTTCCTGATTCTCTACCTCCAGGCCAAGGGTTTCCGGCGCCTCGAAGCCTTCGTCGCGACGATGATTCTCGTCATCGCGGCGTGTTTTCTCGGCCAGCTGATTCTCGCCCAGCCCTCGGTCGCGGCGATGCTCGCCGGGCTCGTTCCCTCGCCTGAAATCGTCACCAACAACCAGATGCTCTACCTCGCCCTCGGTATCCTCGGGGCGACGGTGATGCCGCACAACCTCTATCTCCACACCGGCGTCCTTCACACGCGGGCCTATGCGCTCGACGAGAAGGGGCGCGAACAGGCGATCCGCTATGCGACGATCGATTCGAGCGCGGCGCTCGGCTTCGCCTTTCTGGTCAATGCCTCGATCCTGATTCTCGCCGCCGCCGCCTTCTATGGCTCCGGCTCCGGCCAGGTGGAGGATCTGACCGACGCCCATGCGCTGCTGCAGCCGCTGCTCGGCTCGTCCATCGCGCCGATTCTCTTCGCCGTCGCGCTGCTGGCCTCGGGCCTGTCCTCCACCGTCACGGCGACCCTCGCCGGCCAGATCGTCATGCAGGGCTTTTTGAAGCTGCGCCTGCCGGTCGTCGCCAGGCGGCTGATCACCCGCGGGCTGGCGATCATCCCCGCCGCCGCCGCCATCGTCGCCTACGGGGAAAAAGGCGCCGCCGAGCTCCTGGTGCTGAGCCAGGTCGTCCTGTCGCTGCAGCTGCCCTTCGCCGTCGTGCCGCTGGTGATGTTCTCGGCCAGCGCCTCGCGCATGGGCGCCCACCGGCCGCCGCGCTGGCTGCTGGCCGTCACCGCCGTGATCGCGGTGGTGATCGTCGTTCTGAACGCCAAGCTGGTTTACGACTTCGCGACCGGCGGCAATCTCTGAAAGGCCGCGGCCCCAGCGGCACGCCGGGTCGGCGGGGCGTCGGCGGCGGGTCTTCGTACGGTGGGAGAGGGCGCAATCACTTCCCGGTGCCCGCCTCCGGAACGCCAGCCCCCCGACGCCATCCCCAAGACCGGCCTCCCGATACTGGCCACCGCGAGGCCAGTCGTCGCGACGGCGCCCGATTGGGACGGAAGAGCCGTCCTGAGCAGCGAAAATACGCCCGGCGGCGAATCTCGAAGCGGCCGAAAAACTTGCCCGCGAAACCCCTTCATGACCGCCCGATGACGGCGCTGCCGCCTGCAAGGCCCGGATTCCGGGCGATTTTCCGGAGTTTTGAAGGGGTCGAATTTTTTTGGAAAAAACGCGTTGACTTCGCAAACCGGGACGGCCTATAAGCCACCCATCGACGGCGACGGCGCCGCCGGCGAGCCAGACGGTTCGTCCGAAAATTCGCCGAACGCCTCGACAAGCTTTTCGGACTTCGGTCGGAACTGCAACAGGGTGGCAAAGCGCCGAGGCGCCTAATCACCCGGCGATCTTGTGTGATCGTGATCTTTGACATTGTTGGTAGTAGAGACAAGAAAGAGAAGCGTGGGCGGCGGAAGTCCTGCGGCTCGGGCTGGTCGGTATCCTTTCCGATTGGTTCGAGTTTGTGAGATGACCCAAGTCGTTTCATGTTTCTTTTGGATGAGAAGTCTCTCCGGTTTGTTTGATGGCTGGCCAGGTCCTTCGGGGTTGGGTTGGCGATCGTGACTGGAGGGAATGGCGTCTTTGTCGGCTGTTTCGCAGGATTGCGGATCGGCCTTCTGGTTTTGGAGCTTTCGGGTTTCTGAGCCTGGCAGGGATGTTGAAGAATTCTCGTCAAAGCTTTGAGACAGTGACGGCTGGGACAACTCTTATCAAACCTGAGAGTTTGATCCTGGCTCAGAACGAACGCTGGCGGCAGGCTTAACACATGCAAGTCGAACGC
>NZ_SOZD01000011.1 GCF_004519335.1 Jiella endophytica
GCAAGGACAACGCGCCGCAGAACCTCGCCGTCTTGCGGCGCCTCGCCCTCAACGTCGCCAGACTGCATCCCGACAAGACCCCCATGCGACGAAAACTCCTCAAGGCCGGATGGGACGAAAGCTTCTTTTTCGATCTCATTCGCCATATGCGATAGACCTGCCCTCAAGGGGGGAGATGCCCGGCAGGGCAGAGGGGGGTGATCATCTTATGCGAGCCCGGAAAAAGGCCTCGGCAATCTCCCCTTCAGATCAGTGGGGCGCCATCGCCGGCGCCCCGAAGCCTCAGCCGACGATTTCGGTCTCGGAGAACCAGTAGGCGATCTCCTGGGCGGCCGTCTCCGGCGCGTCGGAGCCGTGCACCGAATTCTCGCCGATCGACAGGGCGAATTCCTTGCGGATCGTCCCCTCCTCGGCCTGGGTCGGATTGGTGGCGCCCATCACTTCGCGGTTCTTGGCGATGGCGTTCTCGCCCTGCAGCACCTGCACGACCGTCGGGCCGGAAGACATCGAATCGACGAGCTCGCCGAAGAACGGCCGCTCCTTGTGGACGGCATAGAAGCCCTCGGCCTCGCGGCGGCTCATCCAGACGCGCTTGGAGGCGACGACGGTGAGGCCGGCCTCTTCGAGCAGCTTGGTGATCGCGCCGGTCAGGTTGCGGCGCGTGGCATCGGGCTTGATCATGGAGAAGGTGCGTTCGACCGCCATCTGGAAATCCTTGTTCTCAACGTTCGGGAAGGTGGCGCGACCTATAGCGGCGAGACATTTGGGGAGCAAGCCGATGGCGCGAAATCAGGCAGCCGCCGGCACCTTCCCGCCCTCGCCGTCATGAAGCGCCAGGCACCGCTCGAACCAGGCCGCCACCTCGTCTCCCGCCGGCAGGATCGGGAGCGGCGAGGTGACGCGCGCCCACTGGAAGGCGCCGAAGACGATGTAGTCGGCAAAGAGCGGGCTCTCGCCGCCGAGAAAGGCCTGCCTGGCGAGGATGGCGCGCAGCGGCTCGATCGATTTGAGCAACGGCTCGACCCGCGCCTCGCGGTCGGCGACGAACGCTTCCAGCGTTGTGCCGAAAGCCTTTTCGCGGCTCTCGCGGAAATAGCTCTGGTCGCGCTCGCCAAGGCCGGCATGGATGTCGAGCACCACCAGCCGGGCGATCTGCGGATGGATGGTCCGCTGCGACCAGCTCTCGACGAAGCGCGACAGGGCGCGGCCACCCTCGCCGCCGAAGAGGCTCGGCCGGTCGGGATAGGTGGCCTCGAGATATTCGGCGATGGCGAAAGAATCGGCGACGAGCGTCTCGCCGTCCTTCAGGATCGGCACGATCTTCGAGAAGCCGCCCTCGAGGCCGGGGATCTCGGTGAAGCCGGCCGTCACGGTCTGAAAGTCGAGACCCTTGTGCTTCAGCGCCAGCCGCGCCTTCCAGCAATGCGGCGAGAACGGCCTGGCGGCATCGCTGCCGACGAGTTCGTAGAGCGTCATGGCCATGGTGGTCTCCCCGGGCGTTGCGCGGCGAGCCGGCACTTTTGCAGCCCCTCGCCAGTCCCGGAGACATTTAGCCAGCCATGGCGAAAGAAGATAGCCAGCGCGCTCGGCCAGGACGCGACCAGATGCAGGGCGGAGACGCCGCGGCGACAGGTGGCCGGCAACGTCGAGACATTTGGATTTTGCAGGATGACGCTGGTGCTGCCGGAGAGATTTGAACTCTCGACCTCTCCCTTACCAAGGGAGTGCTCTACCCCTGAGCTACGGCAGCGCTGCGGGCGCCTTATTCGATGATTTCGCCCGGCGCGTCAACACCCGATCATCGGCTTTCGGCGGAAAGGCGGCGGCGCCTTGAAGTGCCTCGCCTTCCTGCCGGCGTTCCCTACCCGCCGCGGCTGGTGCCTGGCTTGCGCGGTGCCTCCGACGCCTCAGGCCCAGGGGCGCTCCTCGGCGAGGGTCTGTTCGAAATCCTCGATCCTGCCGGCCCGCTCCAGCGTCAGTCCGATGTCATCGAGGCCGTTGATCAGGCAGTGCTTGCGGAACGGATCGATCTCGAAGGTGATAGAGCCGCCGTCCGGCCCCGAGATCGTCTGGTTCTCGAGGTCGACGCTGAGCCGGGCATTCGAGCCGCGCTCGGCATCGTCCATCAAGAGCGCCAGCTGCTCCGGCGTCACGCGGATCGGCAGGATGCCGTTCTTGAAGCAGTTGTTGTAGAAGATGTCGGCGAAGGACGTCGAGATCACGCAGCGGACGCCGAAGTCGAGCAGCGCCCATGGGGCGTGCTCGCGGGACGAGCCGCAGCCGAAATTGTCGCCGGCGACGAGGATCTCGGCATTGCGATAGGCCGGCTTGTTGAGGACGAAATCAGGGTTCTCGGAGCCGTCGTCATTGTAGCGCAGCTCGTGGAACAGGCCCTTGCCGAGCCCGGTGCGCTTGATCGTCTTCAGAAAGTCCTTGGGGATGATCATGTCGGTATCGACATTGACGATCGGCAGGGGCGCGGCGACGCCGGTGAGCTTGTCGAATTTCTGCATGGGTCGCGACCTCCGATCTTAATTGCTTGCGCGATGGCTTACTCCGTTGCAGGAAACGAGGCAAATCGTGACGCGGATCCGTCCGTGCCACGCAATCAAGCCCGCCTCATGGTTCGCGATCCGATGCTCCTACGCTCGCTGCTCTTCGTGCCGGCCGCCAACGGCCGGGCGCTGGAAAAATCCGAGGCTCTGGCCGCCGACGGCCTGATCTACGACCTCGAGGATTCGGCCGCGCCGCAAGCCAAGGACGAAGCGCGCGAGCGGCTGCGCGAGCATCTCGGCAAGACCCGCCATCCGGGGCCGAAGATCGTCCGGATCAATCCGCTCGACAGCCGCGAGGGCACCGAGGACCTGTTGATGGCGCGCGGCGCGGGCGTCGATGCAGTGCTTCTGACGAAGGTCGAGGACAGCGACGTGCTCAAGGACGCGTCGCGGGCGCTCGACGAGATGGACGCGCCGGCACGGCTGCGGCTCTGGGCAATGGTCGAGACGCCGCGCGGCATCGTCAGGGCCGAAAAGATCGCCCGCAAGGGCGTGCGCGGCCGGCTCTCGGGCTTCGTCGTCGGGCCGAACGACATCCAGCTCGCGACGAATGTCCTGCCGGATGCCGAGCGCACCGAACTCCTGCCATGGTTGATGCAGATCGTGCTGGCGGCCAAGGCCAACGGGCTGCACGTCCTCGACGGCGTCTATCGCGATTTTCGCGACCACGAGGGCTATGCCCGCGAATGCGCCGCCGGCCGGCGCATGGGCTTCGACGGCAAGACGCTGATCCATCCGGCGCAGATCGAGCCGGCGAATGCCGCCTTCGGCCCAAGCGATGCCGCGATCGCCGAGGCCGAAGCGATCGTCGCCGCCTTCAGGCGGCCGGAAAATGCCCAGAAGGGCGTGATTCAGATCGACGGGCGGATGGTCGAGCGGCTGCATCTCACCGATGCGCGCCGGATCCTCGCCATGCGCGACGCCATCGCCGCGCGCAACGCCGCTTCAGCCAACACGGACAGCCGATGAAACTCTACCGCTTTCTCTCCGGCCCGGACGATGCCAGCTTCTGCCACAAGGTCTCGCTGGCGCTGTCGAAGGGATGGGAACTCCATGGCTCGCCGACCTACGCCTTCGATGCCGAGACGAAGACCATGCGCTGCGGCCAGGCGGTGACGAAGACCGTCGACGGCAAGGCCTACGATCCGGCGATGAAGCTTGGCGAGCAATAAGGCAGGAGATTCGCGCAACCGCCGATCGCTCGTCGCCAGATGTCTGCGCAGCCTTGTCGCGCTGGTCGCTGTGGCGGCCCTGGCACTCCTCGTCGGTGTCGTCGTGCCGCGCGGCGGACCGGTTTCCGAGGGCGACGACGGTCCGCCGCGGCAGATCCTCGTCCTCAAAGGCCCGATCCACAGCGACATCGCGCTTCCTGCCGATCCTTCGACACGGCAGCATTTCGCCTTTCTCGCCGATGCCGGGCTGCCCCTCGACCAGCTGAACGCCGCCTGGATCATCGTCGGCTGGGGCGGGCGCACCTTCTACACCGAAACGCCGACATGGTCCGACCTACGGCCGGTGCCGTTGCTGCGCACGCTGACCGGCGATGCCGCCGCGCTCCATGTCGAGCTTGCCGGCGTCATCGATACGCGCAATCCGGAAGTTATGTCGATCGACCTGTCCGACAAAGCCTATCGGGACCTCGTCGCTGCCGTTCTGGGCAGCTTCACGCCCGGCGAAGACGGCCGGCCGAGGGAGATCGTCGGGGCCGGCTACGGTGAGTTCGACCGGTTCTTCGAGGCCCGCTGGACGTTCCATCTCATGTCCAACTGCAACAGCTGGACGGCCGCGATGCTGCGGAAAGGCGGCCAGACGACCGGTCTCTGGACGCCGCTGCCCCAGGCCCTGTTCCTGTCCCTTGCCCTGCACGCCGACTGAGACCCTGCACGACGCCGGCAAACAGCGTCAGTCGGCCTCGCGCTCCAGCGCTTCCATGTCGTCGTCGGACAGGCCGAAATGGTGGCCGATCTCGTGGATCAGCACATGGCGGACGATCGCTTCGAGGGTGTCGTCCTGCTCGGCCCAGTAGTCGAGGATCGGCCGTCGATAGAGCAGGATGCGGTTGGTCATCTCGCCGGTGGCGGCCACGCCCATATAGCCGATCGGGCGTCCCTCGAAGAGGCCGAGAATGTCGAACTCGGTCTCGAGCTCCATCTCGCGGATGACGTCCTCTTCGGGAAAGTCGGCGACGATGAAGCGGATCTCGCCGCAGAGCGAGCGGAACTCCTCCGGCAGGTCGGCATAGGCTTCGACGGCAAGCGTCTCGATATCGGAAAGGCTCGGTGCCCGGCCAAGGCCCATGCCAAGCGATCCACCCATCTCCCGTCCTCCCGCCTTGCTGCGTCGGCGATGAGATAGGATCGCGGCCCGCCTCGCGAAAGTCCCGGGCCGCGACATTGCGGCCGGAAGCGGGCGAATCGCCGCCGAGCGTCATGCTTGTCCGTCGCCCGGATACGAAAAACGCTGCTCCGGCCAGTGGCCGGGGCAGCGTTTTCGTTCATGTCGTAACCTGCAATTCGGCCAATGTGCAGGCCGGCAAGGCTGGCCGCGTCGCCTTCGGGGATCAGCCCCGCGGCGCCAGCACCATCATCATCTGACGGCCTTCGAGCTTCGGCTCGGCCTCGACCTTGGAATATTCCGCCGTCTCTTCCTTCACGCGGTTGAGCAGCTGCATCCCGAGTTCCTGATGCGCCATCTCGCGGCCGCGGAAGCGAAGCGTGACCTTCACCTTGTCGCCCTCGTCGAAGAACCGTCGCACCGACTTCATCTTCGTCTCGTAGTCGTGCTCGTCGATATTCGGCCGCATCTTGATCTCTTTGACCTCGATGGTCTTCTGGCGCTTGCGCGCCTCGGCGGCCTTCTTCTGGTTCTCGTATTTCAGCTTGCCGAGGTCGAGGATCTTGCAGACGGGCGGATTGGCGGTCGGAACGATCTCGACGAGATCGAGGCCAGCCTCTTCGGCGATCGCCAGCGCTTCCTGCGTCGCGATCTGGCCGCGATTCTGGCCTTCGTGGTCGATGAGCTGGATCTCCGGGACGCGGATCTCTCGATTGGAGCGGGGCCCCTCCTTCTGAGCAGGCGGTGCACGAAATGGTCTGCGAATGGTCGTAATCTCCGGTCGTTGACGACTGATTGTGGAGGAGGAAACACGCGAGGTCGAAATCGGTTTCGATCGTCCGTCGCGCGGGTCCACCGAAAGCGCAAAGCAACGCCTTCGCGTCACCTATAGCATCCCTCGGCGCTTTTGGCACCTGCGGGGCGGGCCGGAAACGCCATTTCCGGCCGCGGCCAGGCCCGCAAAATCATCTGCGGTTGGCTCCGGCGCCGGTCTTGATATGGCCATGATACCGCCGCTTGCAAGCGGCAGGGCTCCTTTCGTCGGCGCGCCGGCCGGCATTGCCGGCTTTTGCGGGCCGCCCTTGCGGTGCCCTGCCCGGCCGTGAGACTTGGCGGTTCATAAACCTTCGAACCAAGGGTGACGACATGCCTGCCGACACGACCACGACCGACGGGGCTTCGGGCGAAATCGCAGGGCGGCTGACCGTCGACACCGGCACCTCCGCGCGCGAGATCGCCTGTCGCAGGATCACCGGCAAGGCCCCGACCATCGTCTGGCTCGGCGGTTACCGCTCCGACATGCGCGGCACCAAGGCCGAGCACCTTCTCGGCTTTGCGAAGAGCCACGGCCTCGGCTACTGCCGCTTCGACTATTCCGGCCATGGCGAATCCTCCGGCCGCTTCGAGGACGGCACGATCGGCGGCTGGACGGAAGAAAGCGCGGCGGTGCTGAACTCCCTCGGCAAGGCCCCGCTCGTCCTCGCCGGCTCCTCCATGGGCGCCTGGATCGCGCTCAATCTCGTGCGCCGGGCAAAGGAATTCGGCCTCGAAGGCCGGATCAAGGGGTTGCTGCTCCTCGCGCCGGCACCGGATTTCACCGAGCGGCTGCTGTTGCCGAAGCTCTCGGCCGAGCAGCGCGCCGCCATCGAAACCGACGGCCGCCTCGAAATCCCCTCCGACTATTCCGACGAGCCGGACCTTTATACCCGCGCGCTGTTCGAGGACGGACGGAAGAACCTCGTGCTCGACGGTCTGATCGACACCGGCTGCCCGGTCACCATCATCCAGGGCATGGCCGACGCCGACGTCCCCTATGAACACGCCCTCACGCTCGTTGAGCACCTGCCGCACCACGCGGTGATCCTCAGCCTGGTGCGCGACGGCGATCACCGCCTGTCGCGGCCGCAGGACCTCGACCTGATCGGCCGCAGCCTCGCCGATCTCGTCGAAACGGCCGGAGAGATGGCCTGACGCCTGCGGAAATCCACAGTGCGAGGCGTTTCAGTCGCGCGAGTGTGACACCGATGTCACAGAGCGCGCGGCCGATCTGAATTCCGTTATATTTTCCAACACTTAAACCGCAGCTTGCCCGAAGCTCGCCCCATCCTGCGGGTGTATCCTGCGTGAAGCCTTCGCCAATCTGTTGCCTGGCTGGCGCGGCACCCCGCTTTGCGCTGCACAATAGATTGACACTTTTTCCGAATGCACCGAACATCGGCAGATCAGCATCATAGACCTGCGGATGAGGGGACGCATGGAGAGAATTTGCGCGATTGGCGCCACGCTCGTGCTTTGCCTGACGGTCATTCTGTCGACCGGCACGGCCCGAGCCATCGAAGCGAGGGGACCATTCATGCAGATCGGCGTCTCGGCACCGAGACCCATCGGCCACCGGGACTTCTGCCGGCGCAATCCCGACGAATGCCGGCCGATCGCCCGCCGCGGCCGCCCGACGCCCGTCAAGCTCGACCCGGCCCTCGTCCACGCCATCGCGGCGATCAATCTCTCGGTCAATTCGAGCGTCAAGGCGGAGTCCGACGAGGATCTCTACGGCGTCGAGGAATACTGGACCTATCCCGGCAAGGCCGGCGACTGTGAGGACTTCGCGCTGGAAAAGCGCCGCCTGCTGCATGAGAAGGCGAAGATCGACTATGCCGACCTGCTCCTGACCGTGGTGCGCAAGACCAATGGCGAGGGCCACGCCGTGCTCACGCTGCACACCACCGACGGCGACTTCATCCTCGACAATCTCAACTGGCGCATCCTGCCCTGGCACGAGACGCCCTACGCCTTTTTAAAGCGTCAGAGCACGGCCGATCCCGGCAAGTGGAACCGCATCACCAACGGCCGCGACGTGCTGGTCGGCGCGGTGAAGCGGTAGCACCCAAGCTCGCTGAAACCGAAGACCGGAGAGCCGCCAGCGCGGCTCTTCGCCGTTTCCGGCGAGGTGCGAAAGCCTGCTTGATCTCCGCCGAAGCGACTGCCGCGAAAAGATTTCCGCTTCTTTAACTGATTGATATTCAGCCAGCCATCTTTAGCCTAAAGTCCGATGCTAGAACAAAGACGTGGCGCCGATCCGGGAGGTCGCCGCGTCTCGAAAAGCGGCCTCGGGAGGGCTGCATGCCGCCGCGATCGGCGGCCCCACCCCCAGCATTCGTGCTTTCAAGCAAAAGTCATCGCTTGTCTGCTTCCGGTAACGCGGTTCGAAGGATCGGAACTCGCATGCGGATCGATGAGGACAAGGATCTGGCGGAACAGGTGGAGGGCGCCCTTCGGGCACTCGGTATCGCCGCGACACGCAAAGCCGCCGACCAGTCGCCGGGCATCACCGGCGCCGTTTCGGACCTTCGCAAGAGCGCGATGCGCCCCGAGGTCAGGGCCGAACGCAATTTCCACGGCGAAGACTGAGGCCGGAACGGCCATAGCGGGTGGGGCCCCGTGATAGAGGCTACGCTCCAGCGCCCATCACACCCGCAGGCGACCGAAGGACGGCTCGCCGCAAGCCATGACAAATCGCTTCACCCCGTCTCCGCGTTGCGCTGACGCAGCAGGCTTTCGGCCCGCTCCGCCCGCATGAATGTCTCGACGATCAGCGTCTCGTCGCTGGCAACGCCGCGATAGCCGAGGAACGCGCCGTTGCGGCTGAACACCGGAGAACCCGTCATCGTCACGTGGAATTCCTCGCCGGCTGGCCCGCGATAGCAGAAGCGGAAATTGCGGAACGGCTGGTGTTCGTCGAGGAGCCGCCTGTGCCGGCCCCAGTGAGCGTCGGTCTCGAGGTCGATGCCGCAGGCCTCCCAGAGCGTGCGGCCGACGCTGCGCAGCGGATCCGACCACTCGGCCTGCTCGGAAAACACCGTGCCGAAGGCCATGCGATGCTCCGCGTCGGTCTCCCAGATCCAGTCCGACGTGGCCTCGACGATCTGCCGGAAGCGCTCCTCGCTCTCGCGCCGGGCATGGTTCTGTTCGGCTGCGGCGAGCTCGCGGATGACCGCCGGGACGAGCCGGGACAGATTGTGCTTCAGGACGAGATCGCTGGCCCCGTCATGCATCAGCGAGACCGCGATCTCTTCGCCGACGGCGCCCGAAACGACGATCACCGGCATGTCGGGATCGGCCTTCTTGGCGGCGGCGAGAACGTCCGAGAAATGCGTGTTCGGCAGGTTGTAGTCGGAAAGGACGAGGTCCCAGCTTTCTTGCTCGAGCATCCGGCGTGCGGCATCGATGCGTTGCGCGTGGCCGAGCTTGGCCTCGAAGCGATGACGTTTCAGCTCGCGCTCGAGAAGCGCGGCGTCGTCCTCGTTGTCTTCGATGATCAGGATGCGCGTCGTCGTTTCGCTCATGCCCGCGCTTCCTGGCGGCCGTGCCGACCTTCCGGAGATTCGTTGAGAGACAGCCAGTATTCGCCGAGACGCCGCGCCGCCTCGACGAAGGCGTCGAAGTCGATCGGCTTGCGGACATAGCTGTTGCAGCCGAGCTGGTAGCCGCTGAGGAGGTCCTGCTCCTCGCGCGAGGAGGTCAGAAGAACGATCGGCAGGAGCTTGCCCCGCGCGTCGGTGCGAAGGCGTCGCAGCACCTCCAGCCCGTCGATGCGCGGCAGATTGAGATCGAGGAGAACGAGCTGCGGAGCCAGGGGCCCCTCCTCCGCCCGCGAGCCGATCCCGAGCAGATAGTCGAGCGCCTCGACGCCGTCGCGCGCGACGACGATCTCGGTGCGGATGCCGTTGCGGCGGAAGGCGCGGATGGTCAGGATCTCGTCGTCCGGATTGTCCTCGACGAGGAGGATCGGTTTTTCGCTCATTTGCCCGTCTTTCCCAGAGTGAAGAAGAAGCTGGCGCCCTGCCCCGGCGCTGCCTCCGCCCAGATCCGCCCGCCATGGCGGTTGACGATGCGCTGCACCGTCGCGAGGCCGACCCCCGTTCCGGCATAGTCTTCGCCGGCGTGGAGCCGCTGGAAGGCCCCGAACAGCCGGCCGGCATGTTCCATGTCGAAGCCGGCGCCGTTGTCGCGCACGAAGTAGACCGGCCCGTCCTGGTCCCAGCGGGAGCCGACGGTCACCCTGGCGTCCTTGGTGCGGGCGGTGAACTTTGCCGCATTGCCGAGAAGGTTCTCGAGGACGATGCGCAACAGCCGGGCGTCGGCCTCCGCGACCAAGCCCGGCTGGACCTGCCATGCGACGGCGTGGTCCGGTTCGAGCGCCGAAATCACGCTGTTGGCAAGGTCGCTAACGTCGACGCTCTGCAGCCGCAATTCGCTGCGCGTCACCCGGGCAAGGCCGAGGAGATCGTCGATGAGCTGGCCCATCCGCTGGGCGGCGCTGCGGATCCGCTCGAGATAGCGCCGGCCTTCCGGGTCGAGAGCGTCGGAGTGGTCCTCGGCAAGGGCGAGGCTGAAGCCGTCGATCGAGCGCAACGGGGTCCGCAGGTCGTGCGAGACCGAATAGGAAAAGGCTTCGAGCTCGCGGTTCACCGCGGCAAGGGCGCGATTGTCCACCTCCAGCCGTTCCGCGAGTTCCCACGCCTTGGCGTCCGCCTCCACCCGGCGTTGCCAGTGATAGGCGATCGCCAGCGAGGCAAGCGCCAGGACGGCAAGAGCGGCGGCGAGGAAACCGGCGAGGTCGGTGCGGCCTCCACCGGTCTTCGGAAGATCATGAAAGGCCACCGCATACCAGCGCGGCCGGATCGACCAGTCGGGATTGCCGGCGCTGGTCGACCGGTCGACAGCGGCAAAGGCGAAGCGGCCCGTTCCGGTCGAGATCGTGCCGGCCGACTGGCCCTCGCCGCGCATTGCCGCCCAGGCGTCCGGATGCGCATTGGCAAAGCTCAGATGCTCCCGGTCGGGATACATGAAGGCCCATTCGACCGAGGGGTCCGGGCCGAGGAGCCAGTAGCCGGCGCCGTTGACCAGCCAGATCTCGCCGCCGCGGCCCGCCGCCTTGCGGTCGAGATCGTCGAGGAGATCATGGGCGTGATAGTTGAGGACCAGGATGCCACGCCGGCTGTCGCCGCTCGAATAGATCGGCACGGAGAAGCGGATCGTCGGCCGGATCGGCTCCTCGATCTTGCCGTGCTCGATGTTGAGATCCATCGGCGAGACGTAGGTGCTGCCGCGCGGCAGCCCGATGGTCGCCCTGAAATAGTAGCGCGTCGCCTTGTCCTGCATCCGCCGCCTGGCGAGCGCCGCGGCCTCACCCGCCCCGTTGACGTCGACGCGCACCACCTCGTGCCCAGACGCGTCGAGCACCCGGGCCGAATCGTAGCGGGTCTTGTGGTTGAGGAACTCGACGAACTGGCGTTCCAGCACCTCGCGATTGGCCGGGGAAGCGTTGGTGAGCCAGGCCTGGAGGGCGCTGTCCTCGGCGAGGAAGCCGGCATCGGAGACGCCGTTGCTCAGATGGGCATTGACGTCGACGACGGCGACGTCGACGATCTGTTCGAGACTTTTCAGCTGCAATTCGTCCCTTGCCGCCTGCTCGATCGTGAAGATCGCGGCGAAGGCGAGCGTTGCCAGGATCGCCATCGGCGCGAATATGACCGCGGCCTTCCAGGCGATCGCCCCGGAGCCGGAGCCGCGCTTCGGCCACGCAAGGCGCGACAGGAGGCGGGACCGGATACCGGCGAGGCGCGGCGGGGAGGTGGTGACGGTCATCGCCGGGCCGTCATTCGCGCATGATCGGGCAATGCGTCTTCAGCGCATCGGCGATCTCGTCGAAGTGGAAGGGCTTGCGGAACACGCCGGTCGCGGCGCGCGGGCCGACGAGGTCCTTCCAGCGCGGCAGCGGCCGCTGCTCGGTCTCGATCTCGCCGGAAACGACGAAGATCGGCAGCGACGCCGTCTCCACCCGCTCGCGCAGCCGCCAGATCAGATAGTGGCCGCCGCCGTTCGGCATCAGATAGTCGGTGATGACGGCATGCGGCTCTTCGCGGATCGCGGTGCGATAACCGTCGATGCCGTTGTCGGCGACGAAGACGGTGGCCTTCAGCTTCTGCAGCCGCGAGCGCATGGCGGTGATCATGTGGAGGTCGTCGTCGACGAGGAGGATCCTCGGTCCGGCCGCCGGCAGAGTCGCGGCATTCGAGCCCGGCATGCGTGCGCTGGCCGGATCGAGCGAGGTCGGCGGCGATTCGAGGCTCAGAAGGTCGGCGAGGATCGCGTGGATATTGCTCCAGGCGTCGGAGTTCTTGGGAACGAGATAGGCGCCGATCGCCTCACAGCGCTCGCTCGTCTCGTTGTCGCTGCGCCCGGTCAGGACGATGACGTTCATCGCCGGCATGCGGGAATTCAGGAGCTTCTCGCAGACCTTGAAGCCGTCGACCTCGGGCATCGAGATGTCGACGATCAGGACGTCGGGAAAATTGTTGCGGCTTCTCAGAATGGCCTGCAACCCGCCTTCCGCGGTGACGACGTCGAGGCCCAGCCGGCGGCAGCGCGTCGAGATGGCGCGGACGATCCCGGGATCGTCGTCGACCACCATCACCTTCGGCGGTGCGGTATCGACCTCGTCCTTGAAGGCGTCGCGGGCATTCAGTGCGATCGCCGGAATGGCGCGGGTGTAAAGGCCGCCATTCGTCGGGTGATTCATCGCCATCATCAATTCCATTCCCTCACATCAGTCGTCAGATCGCTGAAATCCTCACAGGCATCGGCGCTTTCCGGCCCCTCATGGGCGGGAGAGTTGCAAGACGAAGGCTGCGCCAGTGTCCTTCTGCTTGATGACGAGGCTTCCGCCGGCGCGGGCCAGGACGATGCCGGCGAAGCGTTGGCGGAAGGTCTTCGGCTCGACCCGCATCAGCTCGGTGCCGCCGAGGAGTTCGGACGGCGTCCAGCCCTCGCCCCGCCACAGGCAGAGCTGCAGTTTCAAGGTGTCGAGATCGAGCGGCACGCCGATGCGGATGGTGTCGCGCCGCGACGCCGAACGGCAGAGATCGTTGAGCAGCGCCACGACGGCCTCGCGGAAGGACCCGGCGTCGCAGAGACAGACCGGCGGCTCTGGCGGGCCGAGAAACTGCACCTCGATGCCCCAGCGCGCCGCGATGGTTTCGATGTTCGGCCGCAGATCCTCGATCAGCGCGGCGACGTCGATCTCGGCCGGCGGGCGGCCGGCGGGGTCGTCAAGCTCCACCTTGAGGAACTCCAGCGTTCCGAGCAGCGTCTCGACGTCCCAGACCCGGTCGTGGACGAGACCGAGCAGTTCGGCACTGTCGCCCGTTTCGTTGGGTTCGAGTTCTTCCCTGACGATGCTGGCAAATTCCGAGATCACCGCCAGCGGCGTCCTGCAGTCGTGGCAGAACGCCTTGACCATCGCCGTGGTGAGGATCGGATCGGCGGAATCGGGTGCCAGGCCACGCGGCCCGGCGATCTCCTGGGTCAGGCTCATTGCGCGCGTCCTTCCGGCTGTGCGTCGACGAGATCGGCAACGGCGGCGATGGCGCCGGGCCGGAACGGCTTGGTGATCGGCGGCAGCATCCTCAGGCCGCAATCCTCGCCGGCGAGCGCCAGCTCGGCGAGATCGCTCTGGCTCTTGCCGCTGATCAGCTGGACCCAGGCATTGCAGTGAATTTCGGCGAGCGCGTCGAAGGGATCGGCCTCCTCGGTGTCGGGAAGCGAGGCATCCAGAAAGATCAGCGCCGGCCTGACCCGGCGGAGCGCGTCTTCGAGTTCGGCAAGCGAGACACAGGCGATGGTGTTCAGACCCCGCCGTTCCAGCGGGCGGCGGATGATGCGAAGAACGTCCGGATCGTCGTCGACGATGATGCAGACGGCCGTCTCGGCCTGGGTCATGGCATTGCTCCTTCACGCACGGCCGGATTGTCGCCCGAAGATCGGGACGCGACCTCGCCAGGCGCCGACGCGGCATCGCCGTCGCCCAGAACGGTCCGCAGCATCGTCGCCAGTTCGCTCTGCCGGTAGGGCTTGCGCAGGATCCACTCCGGCGTCCCCTTGGCGAGCTTTTCGAATTCCTCGGTGTAGCCGGTGGTCAGCAGCACCCGGATGCCGGGCCGCATCGCCCGCGCCTGCTCGACCAGTCGCAGGCCGTTGGTCCCGCCGGGCAGGATCAGGTCGGAGAACAGAAGGTCGATCTTTGCCGGCGCTTCGAGGACGCGCAGCGCCGAGGCGGCATCCTCCGCTTCGGTCACGCGATAACCGAGCTTGCCGAGCAACCGGGCGACGAAATTGCGCACATCCTCCTCGTCCTCGACGAGGAGGATGCTTTCCGATCCGGTCGGCAGCGATCTCCGGCGGGCGGGAGCGGCAGCCTCCTTCGCCGCTTCTGCCGCGACCGGCAGGAAGAGGCTGACGACCGTGCCCGCCCCGAGGGCGCTTTCGATGGCGACATGGCCACCGGACTGTTTGACGAAGCCGTAGACCATCGCCAGTCCGAGGCCCGACCCCCGGCCGACGGCCTTGGTGGTGAAGAACGGCTCGAAGGCCTTGGCGAGAACCTCGGGGCTCATGCCGGTGCCGGTGTCGGCGACCCGCACCTCGATGTAGTCGCCGGCCGAAAGCTCGGCCGGCAATGCCGGGTCACCGGCAGCAAACGATTGCGTCGCGATCGACAGCGTGCCGCCCTCCGGCATGGCGTCGCGGGCGTTCACCGCGAGGTTGATCAGCGCCGATTCGAAGATCGCCCGGTCGACCATCGCCTGCCGCGATCCTGCCCTGTCAGCGATGGCAACGTCGATCTGCTCGCCGAGGGTGCGGTTCAGCATGTCGGCGAGCGAGGTGATCGACTGGGAGATCGCCACCGGCTCCGGCCGCAGCGCCTGGCGCCGGCCGAAGGCGAGCAGCCGCTGCGTCAGAAGCGCGCCGCGTTCGGCGCCTTTGATGACAAGGTCGAGAAGCGGACGATGCGCCACGTCCAGGTCTTCCTCGAGCAGGATCTCGGCATTGCCGAGGATGACGGCGAGGATGTTGTTGAAGTCGTGGGCGATGCCGCCGGTCAGGTGGCCGATCGCCTCCATTTTCTGGGCCTGGCGGAACTGCGCTTCGAGATCGAGCCGCTCGGTCGCGTCGGAAATGACACCGACATGATGGGTGATCCGCCCCTCGCCGTCGCGGATCGGCGAAATCGAGAGATCGGACTGGAACTCGCTGCCATCGCGCCGGTAATTGAGGATCGTCGTCTGGATCGACCGGCCGTCGCGGCACGCCTCGCCGAGTTCCTGCACGGTCGATCGATCGGTCTCGGGCCCCTGCAGAAAGCGCGGATTCCTGCCCAGCGCCTCGGCACTGCTGTAGCCGGTGAGTTCCTCGAAGGCCGGATTGACGTAGATCAGCGGCTCGCCGGTCCGCCGGGCGCTGGTGATCATCACGCCCTGGTCGAGCGCTTCGAGCGCCTGGTTGCGGAGCGCCAGAATGGCGTCGGTGCGCCGCCGCTCCCATGCCGAGGCGACGACATAGGCAAGGCTGCCGACGAAATCCGTCAGGGTTTCGTCGCGGCCGTCGAAACCCTCCCGGCGCAAGAGGGCGATCACCCCGGCGCGCTGCAGCCGCGGGCCGATCGGGAAGGCCAGCCCGTGCCGGCCGGAAAGCTCGGCGGCGAGCGCGGTCGCCAGCATCGGGCCGTCGAAGAAGACGGCACCCTCGCCGGACAGGCTTTCATAGAGGGGGCGGCAAACCGCCGCGGGAAACGCTCTGGCATCGGCATCCCGCGCCACCTCGCCTGCGCCGCTCACGAGGCGCAACGTCCGCCGGTCGCCGGAGAGCTCGAAGATCGCGACGCCATCGGCGGCGGAGACGTTGGCGAGAAGCTCCGCCGCACGGTCGACAAGAAGCGACGGATCGCCGCCGTCGAGTGCCACCTGCATGATTTCGGCAAGGCCCCGCCACTGACCGCCCGGAGCGGGTCGGCCGGGAGCTGGCGATGCTTCGGGGCAGCGCTTGGCGACGCTGCGGTCCGGCTCGTTGCCCCGGCCGCCAGCGAAGCAGGCGATGCAATCGCCCTCTCGCTCGTCATCTCGTGCCTGGTTGGCAAACCGCATCGAAGCCTCTGCAGCGAAAGCCGGAAATTCGCCTGAGCATCTTACCTCAAGACATTACAACAGTCCGACTACCTCGTAATAAATCTGGTTTTAACATTCGATAAAAATCAAAACAACACCCGGTTTTTTATAGAATAGACGGATAAATATGAACTTATACAGGCATAATGTTCAGCGCCATGGATGATCAACTGTTTGTTCTGACTTGTGGAGGTTTGCCACGCTGGAGCATGCCGCTGGGCGATGCAGGGGCTGTCGGACGGGCCGCGGCGGGCAGCTTCCGACGGTGACCCGGCAACCGCATTCATCCATGCCGGTAGAGGTCGGCAGAATCTTCACCGAGATCGGCACCATGGTGCAAGCCGTCACAGCATTGCGCTGGCAATTGGCAGGGCCGCCAAATCGATCACCCTCCCGTATGAAATCAAAAACAATATTTCTTTTGAAGCAGGCTTGAACCCGCGAAGTATTTTCCATGTCAATCTTACAGGACAGATACGTTATGGAGGCTTGAAAGGGCGTTGATCTTGGGGAGGAGCGCGGGCCGGAACGAGGCGCCGACGGCGGTAGACGGGAAACGTCGCACCACCGAGCGGCGAAGCGGCGGCATGAGCCTTTGGGCCCGCTTCGTCATCGCCATGGCGGCGCTGATCGCCGTGACCGCTGCCGCGGTCGGCTCGCTGAGCTACAACCATCTGCGCGATCTCGTGGTGCCCCGCGAACTGGACCGGATGGCGCTGCATCTGCAGGTCACCTCCGCGCCGCTTCCAGCCATCGTCAACGCTGCCGCAGACGACGTTCTTGTCGCGGCGGCGAGCAGCGCAGCCAGGGGGGTCGTGCGGGCGGGCCACAATGGCGGGATCGATCCGGTGGACGGCGTCGCCGGCACCGTATGGCGGGAGCGCCTCGCCGCCATCTTCCTGCGCCAGATGTCGGCCGAGCCGCGCTATCTGCAGTTCAGGCTGATCGGCAACGACGACGGCGGGCGCGAGATCGTGCGCGTCGAGAGGAAGGCCGGCAAGTTGCAGATGACACCGCGGGACGAGCTCCAGCAGAAGGGCGACCGCGACTATTTCCGCCAGGCGATCACGCTTCAGGACGGTGCCATCTCGGTCTCGCCCATCGAGCTGAATGTCGAGCGCGGCGAGATCGAGGATCCGCCGCAGCCGGTCATCCGGGTCTCGACGCCGATGCTTGCGGAGGACGGCGAGCCCTTCGGCATTCTCATCATCAATGTCGACCTCGCGGCGATCTTTACCGACATGGAAGCCGAGATGGAGCCGGATCGCTCGCTCTATGTCGTCAACGCGCAGGGCGACTATCTCCTGTCGCCGGACCGGACCCACGATTTCGCCTTCCAGCGCGGCAGCGGCACCGCCCGGATCGGCGATGATTTCCCCGTCCTCGCCTCGGTGATCGCCGCGCGCCAGACGCTGGCGGAGGTGACGGAGGACAATGCGGGCGAGGCCTTCGGCGTCGTTCTGAAGCCGGTGACGCTCGCCGGGACGGGGCCGATCTTCGTTGCCGAGGCGATCCCCTACGAAACGCTCACCGCCGTCGCCGAGCGGGCGCAGCAGCCGATCCTGATCGGCGCGCTGGTCGCCACATGCGGCGCCATCGTCATCGCGCTTCTCCTCGCCCGCGGCCTGGTGCGGCCGATCCGGGAGATGACCGTGGCGGCCGAAGCGATGGAGCGGGGCGAAACGCCGATACTGCCGACCCGGGCCAGCGGCGAGATCGGCACGCTCGCCCGCGCCTTCAAGAGCATGGCGACCGAGGTGGCCGACAAGCGTGCGTCGCTGTCCAAGGCGCTCGCGGAGCAGCGGCGGATCAACGCCGAACTGCATGAGAAATCGGCCCGCGAGCGCCTGCTCGGCATGGCCGTCGACACCTCCGACGACGCCATCATCATTCACGACCTCGAAGGCCGGATCCAGACCTGGAACGAGGCCGCGACGCGCCTCTACGGCTACGGGCAGGACGAGGTGGTCGGGCAGAGGACCGAGCTGATCATCCCGCCCGACCGGCACGACGAATTCTACGACCTTCTCGAAAAGGTCCGGGCCGGGGAGCGCGTGCGGCACTTCGAGACGGTTCGCTTGACGAAGGGAGGCGAAAGGGTCGACGTCTCGCTCTCGATCTCGCCGGTGCGGGACGAAACCGGAGAGCTGATCGGCGCCTCGAAGATTGCCCGCGACATCACCGAGCGCAAGCGCGCCGATGCCGAACGGGCGACCCGCACGGAGGAATTGGCGCGCTCCAACTCCGAGCTCGAACAGTTCGCCTATATCGCCGCCCACGACCTGCAGGAGCCGTTGCGCATGGTGGCCAGTTACACCGAGCTTCTCTCCCAGCGCTACCAGGGCCAGCTGGACGAGCGGGCCGACAAGTACATCGGCTATGCCGTCGACGGCGCCAAGCGGATGAAGTTGCTGATCAACGATCTCCTGGCCTTCTCGCGGGTGAAGTCCCAGGGCCAGCCCTTCGCCGATGTCGATACGGAGGCCTTGCTGCGCTCGGTCGTCGCCTCCCTGCGCGGAGCGATCGAGGCAAGCGGCGCGCGGGTCGAGGTGAACGACATGCCGAACGTGACCGGCGACGAAGTGCAGCTCGGCCAGGTGTTCCAGAACCTCATCGGCAACGCCATCAAGTTCCATTCCGGCGAGCCACCGAATATCTATGTGCGGGCGAAGAAGCGCGACGGCGTCTGGGTGTTCTCGGTCGCCGACAACGGCATCGGCATCGACCGCAAATTCGCCGAGCGGATCTTCCAGATGTTCCAGCGCTTGCACGAGCGCGGCCGCTATGAAGGGAGCGGCATCGGCCTTGCGATCAGCAAGAAGATCGTCGAGCGTCATGGCGGCAAGATCTGGTTCGAATCCTCGCCGGGTATTGGGACCACGTTCTATTTCACCATCCCGGCAGCGTGAGGGGACGCCATGCAGGACGCGATCAAGGTGCTCCTCGTCGAGGACAATCCGGCCGACGCGGATCTGACCGTCGAGACCTTCGAAGTCAGCAAGCTGAAGATCGACCTGTCGATCGCGGTCGACGGCGTCGAGGCGCTGGCCTTTCTCAGGGACAAGTCGCGTTACGCGATCCCCGGCATGCAGCCGGACCTCATCCTCCTCGACCTCAACCTGCCGCGAAAGGGCGGCCACGAGCTTCTGGCGGATTTGAAGGCCGACGACGGGCTGCGTCACCTCCCGGTGGTGATCCTGACCTCGTCCGAAGCCGAACAGGACATCGTCGCGACCTATGCCAAGGGGGCCAATTGCTACGTGACCAAGCCGGTCGATCTCGTCGCCTTCCAGAAGATCGTCCAGGCGATCGAGGATTTCTGGTTCACCGTGGTGAGGCTGCCGACGCGCTGAAAACCTGCACCGGGTGACGCAAGAGCGCCGCACGTCCGATGGGACGCGCAGCGTACGCTCCAACTCATTCGATCACCGTATCGCGCTTTCCGAAAATCGAATCCGATATTCGGGCCGATGCTGTGGGCGGTTCAGACGGTGTCCGCGACACCCCGTTGCGACACTTTGTCGCCTGCCGGTCAGTGCGTGCGCGGCTGCGCGTCCGCCGAAGACAGGCGGATCTGGCGTTTCAGATAGTGGTCCGCGAGGCGGACGGGCGCATCACCGGCGGGTCGCCGCCCCCGGGTCGCCGCCTCGAGCGCGTCCATCAGCTGCGCCGGGGTGAAGGGCTTGTGGAGCGAGGCGGAAGCTCCGAGTTTGACCGCCATCTGGAGGAAATCGACGCTGCCATCGCTTCCCGGCGGCACCGCCTGGCCGGAAATCGCGATGATCGGCAAATTCGGAAAGTCGTTGCGCATCAGCTGGATCGTCGCGATCCCGTCGAGATCCGGCATGAAGATGTCGATCACGATGGCGTCGAAGTGATGCTCGCGCAGGAGCTCCAGCGCCTGGCAGCCGCCCTCCGCCGAGCGACTGAGATAGCCGCGCGCCTTGAGGATGGCCTCGATGGCGCGGCGGACGTCGGCCCTGTCGTCAACGATGAGTATGCGCGGCATATGCCCTCCTCGAGTGGCGGCGGTTCGAGTATTCGCCCGAAAGGCGCAAAGCTTTCCGGGCATGCGCCAAGTCTATCCCATACGCATTTCCCGCCTGGCACTGCGGGCCGGGATGCTCCGGCTCTCCAATCCAACTGCACGATCGATAAAAGTTCAAAGTCGATCGGCGGACGATGCGGCGGTGCACTCGCATACGCTCGAAACAATGTCCGGTCGGCCCCTCCGCGCCCGGATTATCCTTTGTGGCGTCGCCGCTTCTCGGCGGGGAGCCGCTCCCAGGGTGGCAACGGACGCCGGAACCGCCGGCCTGACTGCCGGATCGTGGGAGGACGCATACGGCGACGTTTCACGCAACCGACGCCATCGCATCGACAGAATCGATGTTAACAGAATCTCAATAAAATACAATATTGCTGAGAATATAATCTTTCTCAATCTCTATAACCATAATTTTGTCTTACATTTTTCACAGTTCACACCTGACGATATATTCTCGGGCATGGTGCACCGCACAATCTATCGGCCTCATCTCACCGACACTTGAAATCTGATTGTTCGCATTACGAATTTAGTGGCGCCCTTACGGGAAATAGAAGTCGCCGGAATTGTTGGAAATTCTTTTGTGCATTGCTGCTCATCTGACATTGTGCGAAGGTGACTTCCAGCGTTAGATTGCGTCGCAGCGACAGGCGCGCAACCGTGGCATCCGACCGGTGAATGGGAGGCCGATGGGACAAGAAGACAAGAAACTGTCGCAGCTGACCGAAGCAACGGCCCTGCAGACACGCGTCCTGCTTCTCGTCGAAGACAATCTTGCCGATGCCGAACTCGTCCGCGAGATGCTCGACTCGGGGGATAATGACGCCAACTACGACGTCCAGCACGTGTCGATGCTGTCAGAAGCCAGGGAGTTGCTGACCTCCGGCCGGGTGGACGTCATTCTCCTCGATCTGCGGCTGCCCGATGCGATCGGCGTCGAGGCGGTAAAGACCGTCCAGTCGCTTTCGGAGGAAACGCCGATCATCGTCCTGACCGGGATGGAGGACGAGGCCCTCGCGCTGCAATGCATCGACGCCGGCGCGCAGGACTATCTCAGCAAGGACGAGCTGAAGCCCCGGCTGCTGCGGCGGACCATCGGCTACGCCGTGGCGCGGCTGCGCGAGGCCCAGCTTCGCGAGATGCAGTCGCTGCTCAGCCGCTACCGCGCCCTTTCCTCGTCCGGCTCGCGGACCAGCGTGACGGCCAGCGTCGCCGGCGTCGGTTCGATGCGCGACAGGGACCCGATGATGTTCGAGCGCCTCGTCGTGGACTATGGTGATCTACTGGAGAAATACATCGAACAACTCACATATAAGAAAGACCGGCCGAACGATCTGATGGGCCGCATCTCCAGCGCCATCGGCGATGCCGGCGGCGGCCCGCGCGACCTGCTGGATGTCCACGTCGCGTCGCTCGAGCTGGCGGTTCAGGGCGTCACCATGGAGCGCGGCCGTGCGATCGTGTTGGAGGGGCGCCTGCTGGCGCTGGAAATGATGGGGTTGCTCGTCGACTATTACCGAACCGGGAACAGACGCTGCTTCACCCTCGGAGATCCGACATGACCTACCGGCTGCGCCTCTTCATTACCGGACGGACGCCGCATTCGATCCGGGCGCTCGAGAACCTCCAGGAGATCTGCGAGACGGAGCTGAGCGGCCGCTACGAGGTGGAGATCATCGACGTCCTCGAAAATCCCGCCATCGCCAATGTCGACAAGATCCTCGCCACGCCCACCCTGGTGCGCAAGCTGCCCGAGCCGGTGCGCAAGATCATCGGCGACCTCAGCGACCGCGAGAAGGTTCTTCTCGGCCTCGACATCTACAATTCCGACTTTGAGCGGACTTCGAACTGAGCAGGAAGTGCAATGTCAGAACAGACCGCCTGGGAGATCGCACGACTGGAGACCGGCATTCCTGGTTTCGATCAGGTGTCCAATGGCGGTCTACCGAAGAACCGAACGTCGGTCGTCGCCGGTACCGCCGGCAGCGGCAAGACTGTCCTGGCGCTGCAATTCCTCATGTCCGGGGTTCGCAACTATGACGAGGGCGGCGTCTTCGTCACTTTCGAGGAAAGCCCGGAAGACCTCATTTACAATGTCAAATCGTTCGGATGGGATCTCGACGGACTCCTCAGGCGCAAGAAGATCGCCGTTGTCGACGCAACGCCCGATCCCGGCGAAATCAATGTCGAGGCAGGCAGCTTCGATCTCACCGCGCTGCTGGCGCGGATCGAGAACGGCGTGCGCGAGGTCAACGCCAAGCGGGTGATCCTCGATGCGATCGGCGCCCTCTTCCCCCAGTTCACCGATTCCAGCACCGTCCGGCGCGAGTTGCACCGGATCGCCGCCGGCCTCAGGAAGCTCGGTGTCACCACGCTGATCACCATGGAGCGGCTGGACGAGGAAGGTGGCGTCGGCCGTTTCGGCGTCGAGGAATTCGTCGCCGACAACGTCATCATCCTGCGCAACCGGCTCGACCAGGAAAAGCGCCGGCGCACGATCGAGATCCTGAAGTTCCGCGGCTGCATGCACCAGAAAGGCGAATATACCTTCACGGTCGACGCCTCCGAAGGCATCAGCATCCTGCCGCTGTCGGCCATCGAGCTGAAGCAGAGTTCCTCCGACAAGCGCGTCTCCTCCGGCGTCGAAGAGCTCGACCGGATGTGCAGTGGCGGCATGTATCGCGACTCGATCATCCTCGTCAGCGGCGCCACCGGCACCGGCAAGACGCTGACCGTCACCCACTACGTCAAGGCGGCGATCGAGGCCGGCGAGCGGGCGCTGCTGTTCGGCTCGGAGGAAAGCCGCGAACAGCTCACGCGCAACGCCCGCTCCTGGGGCGTCGACTTCGAGGGCGCCGAAAAGGCCGGGCTGCTGCGCATTGTCTGCCGCTACCCCGAGATCATGGGCCTCGAGGACCATCTGTTGCAGATGCGCCGGGACATCGGGGACTTCAAACCCTCGCGCATCGCCGTCGACAGCATGTCCGCCTTCGAGCTTGCCGGCTCGCGGCGTTCCTTCCGCGAATTCGTCATCGGCCTCACCAGCCACATCAAGCATCTCGAGATCACCGGGCTGATCACCAACACGACGCCGATGCTGATGGGCGGCGAATCGATCACCGAAACCCACATTTCGACGATCACCGATACGATCATCCTGTTGCGCTACGTCGAGCTGCACGGCGAGATGCGCCGCGGCCTGGCGATCCTGAAGATGCGCGGCACCCAGCACGAGAAGGACATCCGCGAATACGTCATCGACGGCACCGGCATGCATATCAGGGAACCGTTCCGCGGCATCCATGGCATTCTCACCGGAACGCCGACCTACATGTTCTCTCGCGAGCGGGACAATCTGAGCGACATGTTCAGCGCCGGTCCGCGCCCCACCATCTGAGGCTCGCGCCGCGCGATGGCCGAGCTCTATCGCCTGCTTCTGGTCGAGGACAATCCCGGCGACGCCGAACTCGCTCGCGATTGGATCGCCGGCATCCTCGACATGAAGATCGACGTCGAGAATGTCGTCACGCTGCGCAATGCGATCACGGCGCTGTCGGATGGCGCCTTCGACGGCATCATCCTCGATCTGAACCTGCCGGACAGCACCGGCGCGGCGACCCTCGACAACCTCGTCCCGGCCTGCCCAAACACGCCGATCGTCATCTTTGCCGGATCAAACACGGCGCTTGACCTTACCGCGTTGAACCACGGCGCCGGCGTGCTGGAGATCGTGGCGAAAGACGACAACCCGGACGTCCTTCTCACTCAGAGCGTCCGCTCGATGCTGAAGCATGCGAGCGCCGAGCGCCATCACGATCAGTTCCGCAGCCTGGTGACGGTGATGCCCGACGCCGTGGTGGTGACCAACCGCGCCGGGGTCGTCCAGTTTCTCAATCCGGCGGCCAAGTCACTTCTCGGCAAGAGCGAGGACGACTTCCTCGGCGAGATCATCAACTTTGCCGTCGCCTCCGACCGCCCCTCCGACCTCGACATCTTGAGGACTGGCGGGCGCCGCTCGGTGGAGCTGCGCGTCGCCGAATGCACCTGGGACTACCGCCCTGCCCTTCTCGCCACCATGCGCGACGTCACCGAGGAGCGGCAGTTGTCGGAGCGGCTGCGCCAGACCCAGAAAATGGAGGCGCTCGGGCTTTTGGCGGGCGGCGTCGCCCATGACATCAACAACCTGCTTCTCGTCGTCATGCTCTATGCCGACATGATCCGCAGCGCCGAGGCTCCGGCTCTCTTCGCCAACGAGGCCGGGGAGATCGTCGATGCCGTCGAGCGGGCCCAGGCCCTGACTCGCCAGCTGCTCACCTTCTCCCGCCGCCAGCCGATCGAGCGAAAAGTGATCAGCATCGCCGACATCGTCGTCGGCATCCACTCGATGCTGCGCCGCCTGATGCCGGTGGAGATCGAGATCACCTCGCTGATCGACGACGACGTGTGGTCCACCATCGGCGACACCAACCAGATCGAGCAGGTGCTGATGAACCTCGCGGTGAACGCCCGGGACGCGATGCCGGACGGCGGACGCTTCACCATCGGCCTCGAGAACCGGACCCTCGCCGAGACCACCGACGGCGCGTCCCCCGGCGACTATCTCTGCCTGACGGTCACCGACGAGGGGTCGGGAATCGCCGATGCCGACCGCGAGCGGATCTTCGAGCCCTTCTTCACCACCAAGCCGCGCGGCCAGGGCACCGGCCTCGGGCTGGCGACGTCCTACGCCATCGTCGCCCAAATGGGCGGCCATATCCTCCTCGACACGACGGTCGGCGCCGGCACCACCTTCACCATCCTCCTGCCCCGCGCGGAGAAGGCGACGGGTGCAGAGACCGACACCGCCATGCCGGCGAACCGGCTCGGGGGCCACGAGACCGTGCTCGTGGTGGACGATGACCAGGCCGTCGCGCGGGCCGCCCGCCACATCCTCGAGGTCAACGGCTATGCGGTTCACGCCGCGGCCAATGGCGCCGAGGCCCAGAATCTCCTCGACAAGGGCGAGCTTAGCGTCGACCTCGTCCTCAGCGACGTCGTCATGCCGCTCGTCGGCGGTCCGGAACTCGGCCGCTACGTCATCGAGCGCTTTCCCGACCTGCCGGTCGTCTTCATGACCGGCTACAGCGACCACCCGATCACCCGCCAGGATGGCGAGAGCACGATCGAGGGCTGCCCGGTGCTTTTGAAACCCTTCCGTCCGCAGGCGCTTCTGTCGCTGGTGCGCAGCGTCCTCGACGACCGCGGGGCTCAGGGCCGGGCCTGATCGGCCGGCCGGATTTCCCCGCATTCCGCGACATCCCCACCCGTTCTCTGTGACTTGGAAGTCGGCGATCCGACACGATATCGCGTTTACCGTGCTCATAGACCGGCGATCGGGAAACGACCGCGCAACCGCGCCGCCGAATTGGCGCGCCGATGGGCATTCTGCGCGGCTTTCCTGCCCCAGAATTTCATCACAGATGCGTGAAGAGTGGTGCGACAACTTGCCGGATTCACTGCATCTTCTGAGCGTGCGAGGACCGGCGCCTTAGCCACCGTAACGGCAGTTTCTTCGTGCGACCATATGGCGCATATGATTTCTAAAACTGAATCAAGATCAGATTCTTAGATCGTTTGCTACTTCTGCCTATATTCATCGCGGTCATCGCGTCTCAACACAGAAATATCCTAAGATTTTGATAGTATCGTTTGCGTCATATCGGCGTATGCGATCGTCCGTCGTAGCTGCATTAGGTATATCTGCATATTCCTTCTGACGAATTCCGCGTGGCAACTTCAAGACGCAGTCAAGCAAAGCGGCCCTGATTCTCAATCGGGCTGAAACGGGAAGGAACAGGAGTGACATGATGTCTAACGGGAACTTCGCCTATCCGACGAGTTTCATCCTGGCGGATGTGGCGAGATTGATGCGGGTCGAGCTCGACCGATGCGTGACCGAACTCGGGCTCAACCTCAGTGCCGGTGATATTCGTGCGCTGATGAACATCGTTCGCTTCGATGGCATCCGGCAATGCGACATCGCCAAGACGATGAACGTCGAGCCGATGACCATCTCGGCCTATCTCGACAGGCTGGAGAAGAACAATCTCGTGCGCCGGCAGCTCGATCCGACCGATCGGCGGGCGAGGATCGTCTGCGTCTCCGACGAGGCCCGGGCCGTGATCGACCGGATCCTGCCGCTTCTCGACGTCGTCTACGAACGGGCGATGAACGGTGTCGATCCGCAGGAGCGGGAATCCACCGAGTCGGCGCTGGAGACGGCGTGGTCGAACCTCAGCATGCGGCGTGTCAAGGAAGCCCCCATCTTTGCGAGCTAGTGGCCCGATTCCGGCATCTGCTTTGCGCCAGACAACTGCCGCAAGCAGATGCCGGATCGCCGGATCTTTGGCGATCTTCCAGCTCTTTCCAGACCTTTCGGATTGGCCGCGCAAGCGGCCGCAACGGTGCCTCAGGGCCTCCTCAGCCGGGTGCCGCAGCCACCAGAGCGGCGATCCTCGTCGCCAGTTCATCGCCATCGACCGGCTTTTCCAGCACGAATTCGCAATGTTCCATGATCGGCTCGAGCTCGTCGATCTCGGCCCGGCCGGACATCAGGATCGCCGGCGTCGCGACGCCGCGGCCGCGCAATTCGACGAGGAGGTCCTGGCCGAGCCCGTCAAGCAGCTGAACGTCGAACAGAAGTATGCCGGGATGCCCATCCAGCCTGGCGTTGCGCGTTTCGCTCAGCGAGGAGAAGGTCTGGACCTTGGCACCATGCAGCTCGAGAATCGTCGCAAGCGCATCGCAGACCGCCTCGTCGTCATCGAGGAGATAGATGTGGACGGCGTTCAGGATTTTGGCGGCGTTCGCCATCTTGGCACGCTCGCTTTGGTGTGACGCGGCCATCGTCATCGCTCACCCCGCCGCGATCAATACGTAGATACAACTAGGAAATTTTCCGGGCCGCGGGGAAGTTTCTGCAATCGCTAAAGTAATTCAGCCCTCATCCGGCTCGTAATTCGCCTGATAGGCAAGTCCAACCAGCTCGACCAGGTTCTGTGCATTCACCTTGCGCATGATGTTGGTGCGGTGAATCTCCACCGTCCGGCGAGAAATGCCGAGATTGTGGGCGATCACCTTGCTCGGGGCGCCGGCCGCGACCTGCGCGAGGATCTCCCGCTCGCGCTGCGACAGCGTCGCGAGGCGCTCGGCGGCGCGTCTGCGTTGAAGGGTCCGCTCGCGAATGGTTTCCGCCCGGGTGATCGCGTTTTCGACCGCGGTGACCAGCACGTCGTCGTCGAAGGGCTTCTCGATGAAGTCTTCGGCGCCGAGCTTCAGCGCCTCGACGGCCGCGCGGACCTCGCCGAATGCGGTGATGACGATGACCGGGAAATCCACTTCCCGTTCGCTGAGATGGCGCTGCAGTTCGACGCCGGTCATTCCCGGCAGCCGCAGGTCGACGACGAGGCAGTCGAGTTCGGCCGAACCCGAGGCCCTGAGGAATTCGCTTTCGAGAAAATGCTGCGGCTTGGAGAAGGCGTGGACCGCAAAGCCGTTCGCCTCGAACAGCGCGGTCAGTGACTCGCGGACTGCCAGATCGTCGTCGATGACCCCGAGAACCCGTTCCATCGATCTTCCTCCATGGCACTGCGAGACTCTCATCCCTTGCGGGAGAAATCTTGGTGTCCGCCCGGAAAGTCCGAGACGCCGGACCGTCTCGCCCCGACGTCGCCGCGTCGAAGGCTCGCTTGCCGCAGCCCGGAACTCTCCTCCCGTCGCCCGACCCGGCCGGATCGCCGACATGTCTCAACTAGCACATGCGCGAGAGAAAAGTACGCGTCACTTGGTAGCGGCACCTATCTCCGCCGCGCTCACCTGGCATGAAAATATCTTGTTCGCGAGACGCGGACTCAACTGTAAAGGGCTGATACGCCCGGGCCAGATGCCGCGACGCCGGCGGGCGACATGCAAATACTACTTAAAGTAAAACGACACTAAACTTTGATGACGTATAAAGTTCGAACAAAACCCGTTTACAATTAGTAGCTTAAACGCGCTTTGGCCGTTGTTTTTGCACAAAATTAATTTCTGCCTCCTATATTTTGGGTATAGATCAACTTCAATGATGAAAAAGAGGCCCTCGCGTCAACGCGTCCTGGAGGTCGACAGAGGTCGGCGATCCATCGCGAAACGCGAGCAGCCAATCGTGACCGCGGAGGAAATTCGATGTTTGGTCAGAATGCATCTGCAGCGATCCTGAATGCCCTGGACAAATCCCTTGCCGTCATCGAGTTCAAGCCCGACGGAACGATCATCACCGCCAACCGGAACTTCTGCGCGGCGATGGGCTACGAGCTCGCCGAGATCGCCGGCAGGCACCACTCGATCTTCGTGGAGCCGAGCGAGGCGAAGAGTGCCGAATATCGTGAGTTCTGGGAAAAGCTCGGCCGAGGCGAGTTCGACGCGAGGCAGTACAAGCGGCTCGGCAAGGGCGGCAAAGAGATCTGGATCGAAGCCTCCTATAACCCGGTCTTCTCCGGCCAGAGGGTGATCAAGGTCGTCAAGGTCGCGACGGACATCACTGCCGCCAAGCTTGAAGCCGCCGAAAACGCCGGTAAGATCGAAGCGATTTCCCGCGCCCAGGCCGTCATCGAATTCAAGCCCGACGGTACGATCCTCACCGCCAACGAGAATTTCTGCACCGCGCTCGGCTACAGCCTCGACGAGATCAAGGGGCGCCATCACTCGATGTTCGTCGAGCCGGCCGAGGCCGAGAGCTCCGGCTATCGCGAGTTCTGGGAAAAGCTCGGTCGCGGCGAATTCGTCACCGACGAGTTCAAGCGCGTCGGCAAGGGCGGCAGGGAGATCTACATCCAGGCATCCTACAACCCGCTCTTCGACATGGATGGCAACGTCGTCAAGGTGGTGAAATTCGCCACCGACGTCACCGGCCGGGTCCATGCGGTCCAGGCGATCGCGTCCGGTCTCGGACAGCTCGCAGACGGCGATGTCGACCAGCAGATCGACGAGCCCTTCATCCCCTCCCTCGAGAAGCTGCGCACCGACTTCAACGCGACAGTCGCGGTGCTCCGTGACACGTTGACCACGGTCAGCGAGACCGCCGCGACGATCTCCGTCGCCACCGAGGAGATCCGCGTCGCCTCCGACGATCTCGCCCGCCGCACCGAGCAGCAGGCGGCGTCGGTCGAAGAGACCTCGGCGGCGCTCGGCGAACTGACCGACACCGTTCGCGCCTCGGCGGCGCGGGCCGAAGAGGCCGGAACCCTCGTTGCCCGGACCAAGAGCAGCGCCGAGACATCCGGCGAAGTCGTCCGGCGCGCGGTCACGGCGATGGGCGAAATCGAGGCGTCCTCCGACCAGATCTCGCAGATCATCGGCGTCATCGACGAGATCGCCTTCCAGACCAATCTTCTCGCCCTCAATGCAGGGGTCGAGGCGGCACGCGCCGGCGAGGCCGGCAAGGGCTTCGCCGTCGTCGCCCAGGAAGTGCGGGCTCTGGCCCAGCGCTCTGCCGAGGCGGCGAAGGAGATCAAGGGCCTGATCCAGAAGTCGACCTCGCAGGTCGAAGAGGGCGTGTCGCTGGTCGGGGAGACCGGCAAGGCCCTGCAGGCGATCGTCGCCGAGGTGCAGGTCATCGATGAGAATGTCCGCGCCATCGTCGAGGCGGCCCGCAACCAGTCGACCGGTCTTGCCGAAATCAACAAGGCGGTCGGTTCGATCGACGACGGCACCCAGCAGAATGCCACCATGGTCGAGGAATCCACTGCGGCCTGCCACAATCTCGCTGCCCAGACCCAGGAACTCGACGCCCTCATCGGCAGGTTCTCGATCGCCAGAGGGCGCCAGTCCCGCCACGACAGGCATGCCGGTCACGCGAATTTCTCGCAATCGTCCCCGGCACGTAAACTACAAAGCAACCTGAAGCAGGTATATTCCGCCAATGGCAACGCTGCCATCTCGCAGAACAACTGGGAAAATTTCTGATGCTGCCGCAATCCCTCGACAAATTCAGCACCGATCTCGGCGATAGCGTCATCGAGATCATCGCCTTCGAAATCGGCGGTCAGCAGTTCTGCGTCCGCACCACTGCCGTCCGCGAGATCCGCGGCTGGAGCAAGTCGACCCCCCTGCCCGGTTCGCCGCACGAGATCATGGGCATGATGAACCTGCGCGGCTCGATCATCCCGATCGTCAACATGGCGACCAAGCTCGGCATGCCGCCCTCGGAGCCGGACGCGCGCAGCGCCGTCATCGTCGCCGAGGTGCAGAACCAGGTGATCGGGCTGCTCGTCGACCGCGTCGCCGACATCCTCACGGTCGAGTCGAGCGTCGTCCAGCCGACCCCGGAAATGCGCGGCAGCTTCACCGGCGGCCACGTCACTGGCGTGCTCGCCACCGGCCAGGGCATGATCTGCTTCCTCGATCTCGACCGGATGTTCGCCGGCTTCTCGATCGAAGAAGAAGCCGCCTGAGGCAAACCGCAGTCCCAACCTCCAGCCGGCGTGACGCGCAGCCCGCGTTACGCCGGTTTTTTGCGTTTCCGGTCAATGCATTGAGCCGGCATGGCCGACCGACCTCCGGCCGCTGATTTTCGTCAGAACCCCATCTTGCCGAAACGCGCGACGACAACAGCTTTGTGCCGTCTCGTCTCGAACGGTTGGCCATGGCCGAATTCCTTTCCGATCACTCCGCCCTCGTCGGGCTGGGCATCATCACACTCGTCTTCATCGCCTTCGTCCTCGAGCGCTATCCGCCCGAGGTCGTCGCATGCGGCGGCGCCATCGCCTTCCTGCTCTGTGGCTATCTGGATCCCAAGGAACTCGGGTCGGTGTTCTCCAACCCGGCGCCGATCACCATCGCGGCGATGTTCGTCCTCTCCGGCACGCTGATCCGCACCGGGGTGCTGGATGCCGCGGCGACATGGTTGGTCAGCCGCGCCACCCAGCGCCCGGCCGTGGCGCTGACGGCAACGGCGGCGGGGGTGATCTTCGCCTCGGCCTTCATCAACAACACCCCCGTCGTCATCGTTCTGATCCCGATCGCCGTGGAAATCGCCCGCACGCTCAAGGTCGCCGAGACCAAGCTCCTGATGCCGCTGTCATTCGTGACGATCCTCGGCGGTACCTGTTCGATGATCGGCACCTCGACCAACCTCCTCGTCGACGGCGTCGCCCGGGGCCAGGGTCTGGAGCCCTTCTCGATCTTCGAGATCACCCCGGTCGGTCTTGTCACCGCGGCGGTGGGGCTCGCCTATCTCGGCCTGGTCGGCTGGCGGCTGCTGCCGTCGCGCGACAGCGCCGGCGCCAAGCTTTCGGAAAACGACGAGGATTCCTACTTCACCGAGATCGTCGTCAGGGAGGGCGCCAACGCCATCGGCAAGCCGCTCGGCGAGGTGAATTCCCTGTCGTCACGCGGCATCCGGCCGGTGGCGCTGCGCCGCGGCACCGAGACCTTGCGCCGCGACATCGATGCGATCGTCCTGCAGAAGGCCGACCGTATCGTGATGTTCGCGAGCCCCGAAGAGATCCTGACGCTGCATGCCAGCGACGGCTTCCGCATCGCCCGGTCGCTGCCCGCCCGCCCGGGCGAGGAGCGCGTCGTCGTCGAAGCGACGGTGGCGCCGCACCGGCGGGGCATCGGCCGCGGCGTCTGGGAACTAACCGGCCTCTCCGGATCCGGCACCGCCGTCCTCGGCGTGATGCGCCATCGCCACGTGCCCGGCCCGAGCCTCGGCGAGACCCGGCTCCGCCCCGCCGACCGGCTGCTGCTCGAGGGATCGGCGGATTCGATCGCGGCGATCTCCGAGGCGAACGATCTCGTCGGCGTCAATATCAGCCGCGCCAGACGCTTTCGCCGCGAGAAGGCGCCGCTTGCCCTCGCCGCCCTTGCCGCCGTGGTGCTGATTTCCGCCTTCGGCCTCACCAACATCCAGACCGCCGCCTTCGTCGCCATCGCCGCGATCCTGCTTCTCAGGGTCATCGACGCCGACGAGGCCTGGCGCCAGATCCGCGGCGATCTCCTGATCCTGATCTTCGCCATGCTGGCGATCGGCAGCGGCATGGAGGGGGCAGGAACGGCGCAGATGATCGTCGACGCAGTCACGCCGCTGATCGAGAACGCCCCGCACATCGTCGTCCTGCTGGCGGTCTATGCGATCTCCTCGCTGCTCACCGAGATCGTCACCAACAACGCCGTCGCGGTGATCGTCACGCCGATCGCCATCGCGCTCGGCACCAAGCTCGGGGTCGATCCGCGCAGCCTGGTCGTCGCGGTGATGTTCGGCGCCTCGGCCTCCTTCGCGACGCCGATCGGCTACCAGACCAACACGCTGGTCTATGCCGCCGGCAACTACCGGTTCCTGGATTTCGTCAAGGTCGGCCTGCCGATGAACATCATCGTCGGCATCGCGACGACGATCGCGATCTATTTCTATTATCCGGCGTGAAGGTCCCATCGAGTGCGATGAGAAGAGCTTCGCTCATTCTCCCCGCGCTCTTTGTCCGACTTCGCATGATCTGTTCGAAAAACCAGTCCCCGATTTTCGGGATCATGCTCTCCGTCAGCGCCGTCCCCTGCCCCGGTCGGAGCGGCTGAGGCGGATCGCCGACTGGGCGGCGGCGAGCCGGGCGATCGGCACGCGGAAGGGCGAGCAGGAGACGTAGTCGAGACCGGTCTCCTCGAAGAAGGCGATCGAGGCGGGGTCGCCGCCCTGCTCGCCGCAGACCCCGAGCGAGATGTCCGGCCTCGTGCGCCGCGCCTTTTCGCATGCGAGGGCGATCAGCTCGCCGACGCCCTCGACGTCGACGGTCTGGAAGGGATCGCGCTCCAGGATGCCCTGACGCATGTAGGTCGACAGGAAGGTCGCCGCGTCGTCGCGGGAAATGCCGTAGACGGTCTGGGTGAGGTCGTTGGTGCCGAAGGAGAAGAACTCCGCCGCCTCGGCGATGGTGTCGGCGCGCACCACGGCGCGGGGCAGCTCGATCATCGTGCCGACGAGATAGTCGATCCGCCGGGCTCGCTCCTCCATCACCTGGGCGGCCACCATGTCGATGCGCGCCTTCAGAAAGTCGAGCTCGCGGCGCAGGCTGACCAGCGGCACCATGATCTCCGGCACGACCGCCGCGCCGGCCCGTTCGCCGGCCTCGATCGCCGCCTCGAAGATCGCCCGCGCCTGGATCTCGGCGATTTCCGGATAGGAGATGGCGAGCCGGCAGCCGCGATGGCCGAGCATCGGGTTGAATTCCTCGAGCGCGGCGATCCGGTGGCGCACCACCGCCTCGTCGACGGCGAGCATCAGTGCCGTCTCGGCGATCTCGCTCTCGCTCTTCGGCAGAAATTCGTGCAGTGGCGGGTCGAGCAGGCGGATCGTCACCGGCAGGCCCGCCATGATCTCGAACAGCTCGATGAAGTCGGAGCGCTGGATCGGCAGCAGCTTGTCGAGCGCCCGGCGGCGGCCGACCTCGTCGGTGGCGAGGATCATCTCGCGCATCGCCTGGATCCGGTCGCCCTCGTAGAACATGTGCTCGGTGCGGCAAAGGCCGATGCCCTCGGCGCCGAAGCTGCGGGCGGCGCGCGCTTCCGGCGGCGTGTCGGCATTCGCCCGCACCCGCATCCGCCGGGAGGAATCGGCAAAGCCCATCAGCGTGGCGAAGTCGCCGGAAAGGCTCGGCCGGATCAGCTTGACGGTGCCGACGATGACCTCGCCGGAGGAGCCGTCGATGGTGATCCGGTCGCCTTCCTGCAGCACCTTGTCGCCGGCATGGAGGGTGCCGCGCGCGGCATTGATCCGAAGCGAGCCGGCGCCGGTGACGCAGGGCTTGCCGATGCCGCGCGCCACCACCGCCGCGTGGCTGGTGGTGCCGCCGCGAATGGTGAGGACACCGTCGGCGACATGCATGCCGTGGATGTCTTCGGGATGCGTCTCGTTGCGCACCAGGATCACCGCGCGATCCTCGCCGGCGAGCGCCTGGGCCCGCTCGGCGGTAAAGGCGATCGCCCCGCTGGCGGCGCCCGGCGAGGCGCCCATCCCCCTGGCGAGCACCGTCAGCTCGCCGTTGCGGTCGATCGTCGGGTGCAGCAGGAGGTCGAGCGAAGCAGGATCGATCCTGAGGATCGCCTCCTGCTGCTCGATGATCGCGTCGCTGACGAGTTCCACCGCGACGCGCACCGCCTCGGCGGCGCTGCGGCGGGCCGGCCGGTACTGCATCAGGAAGAGCGCGCCGTCGCCGACCATGAAGTCGACCTCGACGGCGTCGCGCACATGCGCCTCGATCCGCTTCACATGCCCGGCAAGCTCGGTGAAGACGGTGGCGAAAGGCGCCGTGCCGTCGTCGACCAGGCGGGACAGGTCGATCGCTTCCGGCACCTCGTCGAAGGCCTCGATCCGGCCGCCGAGCGAGAACTCGCCGGTCAGCCTCGCCTCGCCGGTGGCAAGGTCCCGGGACGCGGCGCGGCCGCGGCCGGACTTCTGGTTCCGCTCGTTGAAGATCATGCCGTGGACGGTGATCGCCAGACCGGCATTTTCGGGGATCGCCTTCAACAGCCGGTGCGACGCGGCGACGGGGCTGCGCCAGCTGGCGAAGATCGCCTGAATGACTTCCACCAGCTGCTGCAGCGGCGTCTGCGGCACCACGGCGCCGAGCTCGCGCTCCAGGAAGTCGTGGTAGCGCGCGATCAGCATCCGCCATTCGGTGACGTTGCGCGGCTCGACCGCCCAGCCGACGCGTTCGCGCTCGCGGTCGCAGAGATCCTCGAATTCGGTGAGATCGGCATCGAAGACCAGCGCCGCATAGCTCTCGATGAAGCGGCGGTAGCTGCGATAGGCAAAGTCGCTGTCGCTGAGCTCGGCCGCGACGATGTCCACCGTGCGGTCGGTCAGTCCGACATCGAGGACGCTCTCCGCAAGCCCCGGCATCGGCGTCGCGGCGCTGGTGCGCACGGCGAGCAGCAGCGGCCGCTGGTCACCGCCGAAACGGCGGCTGGTCACCGATTCCAGCCACTCGACCGCGGATCTGAGATCGGCCTTCAGCGTCTGGGGAAGATCGCCCCCGGCGCCCTTGGTTTCCCGCCAGGCGTGAGTGGCGATGGTGAAGCCCGGCGGCACCGGGGCGTCGAGCGACGCCAGAAGCGCCAGATTCGCACCTTTCAGGCCGAGCGCCGCGACGGCGTCGGCGGTTTTCTCGGCATCGCCCTGCCTGAAGGTGAATATCCGCTTTGGCATTCTCTGCCGAACCGTGCTCCCGCCTGGTCATGAGCGCGCCAGGACCGCACCCCAAGGTCTAGAGCAAAATTGCCGGCTCGCCAATTGCTGCATTGCAAAAACGCTTAATCCGGCACCAGCGCCGCCTATTCCGCGAGCACTGCGGGCTGCGGACATGAAAAAAGGCCGAGGCGTCCTGCCCCGGCCTTCGCAAACCCAGCCGCATAAACGGGATCAGGTCACATGTGCTGCTTGATCACCGCGGCCATCTGCGCCGGCTCGAGTGCGCCGGCATATTTGTCGCCGTTGACGAAGAAGGTCGGGGTGGCGCTGACGCCGAAGTCGTTCTCGCCGCGCTGCTGCACTGCGACCACCTTCTTCTGCAGTTCCTTGTCGTTGAGACAGGCGCGGAACTGCTCCTCCGACATGCCGGCGAGGCGGGAGATCTTCAAAAGCTCGGCGGAGGCCTGGTTGGAATAGGCCCATTGCGGCTGCTGGTCGAACAGAACGTCGACCATGGCGGTGCGCTTGGCGTCGTCGCCGGCGCAGCGGGCCAGCATGAAGGCGGCGAGAGCGCGCGGATCGAAGGGGAACTCCCGGATGATCAGCTTGGCCTTGCCGGTATCGATGAAGTCCTTCTTGATCGCCGGATAGGTGACCTGATGGAAGTCCCGGCAGTGGGAGCAGGTCAGCGAAGCGTATTCGACGATGGTGACGGGGGCGTCCTTGTCGCCGATGACGACGTCGGGGAGTTCCTCGGCGGCCATCAGCTTCTCGACGTCGACCTTGCCTTCGGCATCGGGCACCTTGACGTCGGCCGCTTCGCTCGACGCGCCGTCGGTCGAGGTCGCCTGGGCGAGCAGCATCGGCCGGGCGGCATCGTCGGCACGGGCCGCGACCGTCGACCAGCCCCCCAGCGCCAGCGCGCCCGCAAGCGCGGCGGCTACCCCGAAGCGCCGCACGAGCGGGCTTTCGGCTTCGATTTTCGCAGACTGAACACTCATGGACGAAATCTCTCCTGCTTGCCGTTGCCGGCGTCCCAGTCGGGGTCTACGGGACATCATGGCATTTTTAAAGGCGACTGCCCGCAATGCGGGCAGTGCTGACGGGCTTTTGTTCGCCGCTTGAAGGCGACGCTCCGTTCAGCGGCGCGGCAGCCGGCTGAGGGTCGATTCGGCAAAGGCCGCAAGCGCGGCCTTCAGCTTCGGATCCTCGATGCGCTCGACCATTGCGGCGATCCTCGCCTTTTCCTCGGCCGCGACGGGCCGGGTCTTCGGCCGCAGGTCGCGCTTCGGCACGGCGACCGGCTTCTGGACGAAGCGGACCTTGGCGACGGCGTAGAAGCCGAAGAAGGCGTTGACCCGCGACAGGATCTCGCTCGTCTGGTGCTGCAGGCGCAGCGCCGCCTTCGGCTCGGCCGCGACGACCAGCGTCGCCGGTTCGAAGGGCTCGCCATTCGCCCGGTCCTTCGGCCATTGCAGCTTTTCCGGCCGTGTCGTCTCGGCGAGACGTTCGCCGACGATGCCGGACCATGCCGCGACGAGTCCCGTCGTCATGCCGGCCTTGCGCCGCAGGATCGGGTCGATGACGTCGCCGGTCAGCTCGGCGAGCGGCTGCGCCCACCGTCGCCGCCGTCCGGCCTGCCGGCCGGGCCCGTGATTGTCCTCCGCCATGACGTCCTGCGTGCGTTGCTGCGCCAGAGAGACAACGCATAGCGCGGTGAGGCCCGCCGCAGCAACCGGCCGGCGATCCCGGCCTGTCGCCGCAGCCGGGATGACGCTCCGCCACCGTTGCCAATCTCCCGCCGTCATGCCACGAGACCGCTTCGACCCGGCCCTCTCCGGAGGGACGAAACGCTCCCGATGCCCGCCGCCGAGGCCGCCTTCCTTCATGACGACGATCGACCCGACGGCGTTTTCGACCGCGCTCCTTGCCTGGTACGACGTCCATCACCGGACGCTGCCCTGGCGCGTGTCGCCCCGCGAGCGGGCAGCCGGCCTGCGGGCCGACCCCTACCGGGTCTGGCTGTCCGAGATTATGCTGCAGCAGACGACGGTCGCGGCGGTCAAAGCCTATTTCGAGAAGTTCACGCTGCGCTGGCCGCGCGTCGAGGATCTCGCCGCAGCGCCGGATACGGCCGTCCTCGCCGAATGGGCCGGCCTTGGCTACTACGCCCGCGCCCGCAATCTCCACGCCTGCGCGAGGATGGTGGCGGGCGAGTATTCCGGCCGGTTTCCCGAAACCGCCGCGGCATTGAAGGCGCTGCCAGGGATCGGCGACTACACGTCGGCGGCGATCGCCGCGATCGCCTTCGACGAGCCGGCCGCCGTCGTCGACGGCAATGTCGAGCGGGTGACGAGCCGCCTTGAGGCGATCGAGGCGCCGTTGCCGGGGGCGAAGCCGCTGATCCGGGCGGTCGTCGAGCAGCTGACGCCGACCGAACGGCCCGGCGACTTCGCCCAGGCCATGATGGATCTCGGCGCGACGATCTGCACGCCGACGAAACCCGCCTGCGTGCTCTGCCCGGTCCGCCCCTTCTGCACCGCGTCACGGGCCGGCGAGGCCGAGCGCTATCCGGTGAAGCAGAAGAAGAAGGCGGTGCCCGAGCGCCGCGGCGCGGCCTTCGTGGCGGTGCGCGGCGACGGCGCGGTGTTCCTGCGCAGGCGCCCCGGCACCGGCATGCTCGGCGGCATGAGCGAACCGCCGACGACAAGCTGGTCGGCCCGCAGCGACGGCGCATTGGGCGCGGCCGCCGCGCCCTTCCCGGCCGAGTGGCGACGCGTCGGCGAGATCGAGCACGGCTTTACCCATTTCCGCCTCGTCCTTGAAGTCTGGCGCGCCGACGGCGAACAACGCCCCGGCATCGAGGGATGGTGGTCGCAGCCGCAGGAGATCGCCGGCGAGGCGTTGCCGACCGTCATGCGCAAGGTGCTGAAGGCTGCGAAGATCGTCGCCCCGGCACCCCGGAACAGTCAGTCCACAGAGACGAGGAAGACCGCCCGATGACCGCCAACACACCGCAGCATGTCGTCTTCGACATCGGCAGGGTGCTGATCCACTACGATCCCCACATCCCGTTTCGCGACATCATTCCCGACGACGCGGAGCGGGACTTCTTCCTCGGCGAGGTCTGCTCCCACGAGTGGAATCTCGAGCAGGATCGGGGCCGCAGCTGGGCCGATGCGGAAGCCGAGGCGATCGCCCGGCATCCGGACCGCGCCGAACAGATCCGGGCGTTCCGCCGCAACTGGCATCGCATGGTGCCGCATGCCTATGAGGAGAGCGTCGCCATCATGCTCGGCCTCATCGATGCGGGCGTCGACGTCACGCTGCTCACCAATTTCGCCTCCGACACCTTCCGCGAGGCGCAGCAGCGCTTCGCCTTCCTGACGGTGCCGCGCGGCGTGACGGTGTCGGGCGAGATCGGCCAGATCAAGCCGGACAGGGCGATCTACGACACCCATGTCGGAAGCTTCGGCCTCGATCCGGCCAGGACGCTGTTCATCGACGACGCGGAAAAGAACGTCGAGGGCGCCCGGGCCGCCGGCTGGCAGGCGGTGCATTTCACCTCTCCGCAAGCTCTCGCCGCTTCGTTGAAGGAACTCGGGCTGCCGGTCGCATCCTGACCCCGGCTGCGACAGCGCCATCGGCGCGGTCGCATCGGAGTATCCGTCGACGCTTCCTCGCAGCTACCTAGCGATCGCCCGCAGCGGGATCTTCGCCCGAAGGTCGAGGCCCGTCGGCAGCCAGTTCAGCATCAGTTCGCCCTCGAGCTGGGTCTCGACGCAAAGGGCGATCAGCTGCGAGCCGAAACCCGGCCTGGGCGGCGGTCCCTCGGGATCCGGGCCGCCGGTCTCGACCCAGGCGAGATCGAGCGTCTCGCCATCCATCGTCCAGCCGACCGACAGCCGGCCGCCGGGCTCGGACAGCGCGCCATATTTGCTGGCATTGGTGGTCAGCTCGTGGACGAGCAGCGCGACATGCGTCGTCGAATTGACGCCGAGGCGAAGCGCCGGACCCTCGATGGCGAGGTTTTCGATCCCCGGCTTGCGGTAGGGCTCGACCAGCATCGTGACGAGATCGGCGAGGAAGATGTCCTGATAGTTCGCGCCGTCGTCGTCGCTCATCGCCGGCCGGATCAGGTCATGGGCCCGCGACAGCGAAATCAGCCGGCCCTGCAGCGCCCGCGCCATCTCGGCCGGATCGGTGGCGCCTCTGGCCGTCATCGAGATCATGCCGCGCACGATGGCAAAGAGGTTCTTGATCCGGTGATGCAGTTCCCGGGTCAGCAGCTGGCGCGATTCCTGCGCCCTGTGGCGGGCCGTCACGTCGCGAAAGAACAGCGACAGCTCCCCGCCCTGCGAAGCCGCCCGCGCCTCGATCCAGCGGCCGAGGGACGGGCAGAAGATCTCCGCCTCGCGCGCCTCGCCGGTGGCGAAGGCGTCCTCGACCAGCGCGTTGAACGCAACGCCCTCGGCGTTCGGGAGAACGTCCCGGACATGCCGGCCGACCAGACCCTCGCCGAGCATCCCGCCGGCGCTGCGATTGGCGTAGTTGACGGTCAGATCGCGGCCGATGCTCAAGACGCCGTCGGCAGTGCTTTCGAGAACCAGCGCCAGGCGGGCCCGATCGGCATCGGCCTTTTCCTGCAGCCGGCGGCGGCGCTCGGCCTCGATGCGCAGGCGCACCTCGCTCTCGACCCCGGCAGCGATCGCCCGCAGCGTCTCGACGTCGTCGCCCGACCATTGCCGCGGCTCGCCGTCGATGGCGCAGAATGAGCCGAGGACATGGCCGTCCGGCGCGACGATCGGCACGCCGAGATAGGCGATCACGTTGAGATCCTGGATCGCGGCATTCTCGGCGACGAGCGGATGCATGCGCGCGTCGGCGATCGCCAGCACCTCGCCGGACCGGACCACATGCTGGCAGAAGGAATGGCTGAGCGGCGTTTCCCGGCGTTCCGAATAGGGCGAGGGAAGGCCCTCTGCCGCCTTGAAGAACTGGCGGTTCTCGTCGACCAGGGAGAGCAGCGCGACCTTCGTTCCGAGAAGCTTCGTCGCAAGGCGGACCCCGCGGTCGAAGATCTCTTCGGCCTCGCTGTCGAGAAGACCGCTGTCGTCAAGGACTTTCAGCCGGCCCCGATCCCCGACGCGATCAACGTCACTGTCGAGGCTCTCCGCTCCCGGGCCGGGCCAGTTACTCATACTTTCGTACCATACGTTACACGGAGCGTGACGAAAGCTGCGGCAAATTGGACGCTATCACTCACTTGGTACATCTAGATAGAATTGCTTATATCTTCTCGCCATGCCGAATCTTACTCTATGACAGCCGGAGACTGCCTGGCCGACAGGGTGAGCCCTAGGTATGGAGATTTTCGCAACAGGCAATGACCGGCCGGACATGATGCGAAACATATGCTAGCCCATCGCAGCCGATGAATCCCGCTATCTGGAAAATGTCCTTGTCCACAATGCACCGACGCGATCTGCGGATCGGCCGCGATGCCCGGCCGGTGGCCATGAAACTGGCCACGGGAGCCGGGCATTGATGGCGCGGATCCTGGTCGTCGAGGATGAAGCGATGCTGTTGATGCTGGCGTCGATCGTGCTGGAGGATCGCGGCTTCGAGGTGCTCTCGGCCGCCAACGGCCTGAAGGGGCTGGAGGTCGCCCGCCGCGAGGCCGTCGACATCATCGTCACCGACTTCATGATGCCGGAACTCGACGGCATCACCATGCTCTCGGTGCTGCGCGAGGAAGGCTACGCGGCGCCGGCGATCGTCACCACCGCGATCCCGCAGAACCAGCTGCCGCGCCGCGGCCAGGCGCTCTATCATCTCTACGTGCCGAAGCCCTACAACGAGGAAATCCTCGCCGAATCGGTCGGCGAGATGCTGGGGCGAAACCCCGTCGGCTGAGACCGCCCTCCTCGTCCGCGCTCCTCGCGGCCATCCCCCTCGCCTCGACCTTCGACGAGCCCGCCGGCTATAGTGGCGTTTCGGGAGAGGTCGGACCGGGGAGGAACGCGATGACCAGCCGCTATCAGGACATTCACGCCGCTTGGCGAAGCGACCCGTTCGGCTTCTGGCTGGAAGCCGCCAAGGGTCTCGACTGGACGACGCCGCCGACAACGGCGTTCGACGCGGGGGCCGGCGTCTATGGCCGCTGGTTCCCCGATGGCGAGCTCAACACCTGCCACAATGCCGTCGACCGGCATGTCGCGAGCGGCCGCGGCGAACAGGCGGCGATCATCCACGATTCCCCCGTCACGGGAACCGGCCGGACGATCACCTACGGCGAGCTCCTTGCCGAGGTGAAGGCTCTCGCCCTCACTCTGACCGAATTCGGCGTCGGCAAGGGCGACCGGGTTATCGTCTATATGCCGATGATCCCCGAGGCGATCTTCGCCATGCTCGCCTGCGCCCGCATCGGCGCGATCCATTCCGTCGTCTTCGGGGGCTTCGCTGCCAAGGAGCTCGCCGCGCGCATCGACGACGCTGTGCCGAAGCTCATTCTCTCGGCAAGCTGCGGCATCGAGCCGGCCCGCAAGGTCGAATACAAGCCGCTGCTCGACAAGGCGATCGAGCTCGCCGCGCACAAGCCGGACGCCGTCATCCTGAAGCAGCGGCCGCAGCTGACCGCAAGCCTCGTCGAGGGCCGCGACTTCGACTGGGAGGCGCTTCGCGGCAAGGCCATGGCGAAGCTCGAGGCAGGTGCGCAGTCGCCCTGCGTGCCCGTCAAGGCGACCGACCCGCTCTATGTCCTCTACACCTCCGGCACCACCGGCAAGCCGAAGGGCGTCGTACGCGACAATGGCGGCCACGCCGTCTCGCTGCACTGGTCGTTGAAGAACATCTTCGACACCGACGCCGGCGAGACCTTCTTCTGCGCCTCCGATGTCGGCTGGGTCGTCGGCCACTGCTACATCGTCTATGCGCCGCTCATCCGCGGCGCGACGTCGATCCTCTTCGAGGGCAAGCCGATCGGCACCCCCGACGCCGGCACCTACTGGCGCGTCGTCGCCGAGCATGGCGCCAAGGTGCTGTTCACGGCGCCGACCGCCATCCGCGGCATCCGCAAGGAGGATCCCGACGGCGAAATGCCGAAGCGCTACGACCTGTCGAAGTTTTCCGCCCTGTTCCTTGCCGGCGAACGCGCCGATCCGGAAACCATCATCTGGGCGGAAAAGGCCCTCGACCGGCCGGTGATCGACCATTGGTGGCAGACCGAATCCGGCTGGCCGATGGCCGCCAATCCCCTCGGCCTCGGGCTTCTTCCGATCAAGCGCGGCAGCCCGACCGTGGCGATGCCGGGCTTCGACATCACCATCCTCGATCCGATGGGAACGCCCGTCGCGGCAAACGAGATGGGCGCCATCGCGGTGAAGCTGCCGCTGCCGCCCGGCGCGCTGCCGACCCTCTGGAACGCCGATGACCGCTTCCGGGAAAGCTACCTCACCGAATTTCCCGGCTACTACTCGACCTCTGATGCCGGCTTCCTCGACGAGGACGGCTATCTCTATGTGATGGGCCGCACCGACGACGTCATCAACGTCGCCGGCCATCGCCTGTCGACCGGCGAGATGGAGGAGGCCGTCGGCAGCCACCCCGCCGTCGCCGAATGCGCCGTCATCGGCATGCATGACGATCTGAAGGGCGAGATCCCCTGCGGCTTCGTCGTCCTGAAGAAGGGCGCCGGCCTCGACCGGCGGGAGATCGAGGCAGACCTCGTCAGGATCGTGCGCGAGCAGATCGGTCCGGTCGCCGCCTTCCGCCAGGTGCTGGTGGTCGACCGGCTGCCGAAGACTCGCTCCGGCAAGATCCTGCGGCGCACCATCAAGGCGATCGTCGACGACAAGCCCTTCGACGTGCCGGCAACCATCGAGGATCCGGCGGCGCTCGACGAGATCAGGGCGATCGTCGCAAGTCGGTAGGGCTCATTCCGTCTCGATCCGCCCGTCGACCCTGACCTTGCCGTCGTCGCCGAGCGAAATCACCACGATCTCGCCCGACGCCGGATAGACGCCGGTGAGCGCGGTGATGTTGACCTGATGGGAGACCAGCGCTGCCTTCATCCCGGCGGCGTCGAGTTCGAAGAGGCGCGCCTTCAGGGCCTCGGTCTGCCGGTCGCGGTCGCCCCGGTTGCCGAAGAAGGAATTGAGCGCCGGCTCGGCCTCGGTCGGCCCGAAGCCGAGACGCTCGGCCGTCTCTCTTGCCCGGCACCATTGGCTTGTGAGCACGGTGTCGATGGGCACCGCGTTCGCCTTCAACGCCGCCCCGATCCGCTCCGCCTGCCCGCGTCCTTCATCCGAGAGGTTGCGCTGGGTCGAGCAGTCGCCGAGGGTGAAGTTCGCCGGATCGCCGGTTCCCGGCGCGATGGCGTGGCGCATCAGGAGATGGGTGCCCTTTGCCCGCGCCGCCTCCCAGGCATCGGCAGCCTTCGCCGGCACTGCAGTCGCCATGGCGACCGCAGCAAGCGCCGCGGCGATCGCCGCCGCCACCGTTCCTTTCGTGAACAATCCTCGCATCGCCCGCTCGCCGCCCGTTGCCGTTGCTTGTCGCTTCGCAGGCAATTCGGGCGCGCCTCGCCCCTCGCCAGCCCGGCCGCGCCAACGATTTGGTGAGGCCCGCCGTGATCGCCGCCCGCAAACCCGTGAAAGACCGCACGAAGGCTGGTTCCGCTTGCAAGGATTATTGGCTAGAACGCCGCCGACCAGCCGCGCGAACCTTTCGTTCCGGAGCCCGCCATGACCGACGATGCGACCAGAGCCGACAACGGCGAAACCAGAGCCCGGGTGCTCGCCGAGGCCCTGCCCTACATGCAGGCCTACGAGAACAAGACGGTCGTCGTGAAATATGGCGGCCACGCCATGGGCGACCCGTCGCTCGGCCAGGCGTTTGCCCGCGACATCGCGCTGCTCAAGCAGTCCGGCGTCAACCCGATCGTCGTCCATGGCGGCGGGCCGCAGATCGGCCGGATGCTCTCGCAGATGGGCATCGAATCGCGCTTCGAGGGCGGGCTTCGGGTGACCGACGAGGAGACGGTGAAGATCGTCGAGATGGTCCTTGCCGGATCGATCAACAAGGAGATCGTCGCCCTCATCAATGCCGAGGGCGAATGGGCGATCGGGCTCTGCGGCAAGGACGGCAACATGGTCTTCGCCGAAAAGGCGCGAAAGACCGTCGTCGACCCGGATTCCAACATCGAGCGGGTGCTCGATCTCGGCTTCGTCGGCGAGCCCGTCGAGGTCGACCGCACGCTGCTCGACCTTCTCGCTCGCTCGGAGATGATCCCGGTGATCGCGCCCGTCGCCCCCGGCCGCGACGGCGCCACCTACAACATCAATGCCGACACCTTTGCCGGCGCCATAGCAGGCGCTCTGGAAGCCTCGCGCCTGCTCTTTCTCACCGACGTTCCCGGCGTCCTCGACAAGTCCGGCGAGCTGATCAAGGAGCTCTCGGTCGCCGAGGCGAAGAACCTCATCCGCAACGGCACGATCTCCGGCGGGATGATCCCCAAGGTCGAAACCTGCATCGAGGCGATCGAGCGCGGCGTCGAGGGAGTCGTCATCCTCAACGGCAAGACCCAGCACTCGGTGCTGCTGGAGCTTTTGACGGAGCACGGGGCGGGAACGCTGATCGTGAGGTGACTAAAGGGGCCGCGAAGGCTCCTCCCGCCGATCTCGAAACGAAGCCACCACGCTGCAACGTCTGCCGGCACGGGCGCCCCTTTCTCCCCATTGCGGGAGAGAAAGCCTTTTCGCGCCTTTCGACAGCAAATGCACTAATCCCCCGTTCGCCATGGGGGGCTGAATGGCTTTTACTCTGCATGATCACCACCGGGTCTGTAAGAGCAGTCCCAGCTATAACGGGGGCTATCACCCCAATCTCTATGCTCGCCTGGATTGAAGTTTTTTCTCACGTCAATACAGACATTCAAAGATTTCGCGGTCTGTCCGATCACCGATTCTCCCGCAGCCTCATAAAGAACGGCCACGACAATGTTCGACTTTACCCACATAATTCCATTATTTGCCTCGAAATCTTGAATTTCGATCGACTCATCAGCTTTAATTTCTACATTCGCGATTATAGTAGATTGTTCGCCCGGCATCATAATTTCACTGATAAACCAAGGAAACTCATTGTATTTCTCTTTTTCTACAATGTGATTGTCATTTAATATATAATCATCTCGATATTTGAATATTTTGTAACAATATCTGGCTGGTCTATTGCCAATATTTTCTACGGTAATCTTGATCGGCGCAACTATGTCGTCTTCTTGCACTCTTCTTGTAGCGAACTCGTCCCCTGCAACGCACATAAGTTTTATCCAAGCCCGCGTTTGCGCTTGGCCAATGCGTCTGGTTTCGAGAAGAGTTTTTCTAACGTAAAGAACGCCAATGGAGGCAGCGATAAGCGATAGAGCGCCGATTATACTGCCTGTGATGGTCGCCGCTTTGGTCCACTCAGCGGCTTGCCATTGAGCGCTCAGACCGCTGTAGGCGCGTGCATCTTCGGCATAGTTTTGTTTGGATGCCTTATAGCATTCAATTGCCTTTTCGACGGACGCCTCGTTGATACATTTTTCGTAGCCTTTCTTGGAAGCGTTCTCTGAAGCGCGTTCGGAATTGTAGCGTTCTCTTGCAATTTCGCTTCCCTGTAGGAAAGCGAAATTGAACGCCATCACAGCGATGAGCATCAATCCGATCGCTGTGATTATCCAAGGCGCAGCGTCTCCACGCCAACTACGGTCAGACATTGCTATAAAAATCCAGCGGTGAATTCTCCCCGGCTCACTTTATTCCGCAGGTTGCGTTCGTTCTCGTCAACACCGATCTCACCCAGCCGCTTGACAAGCGGCGCATATGTCACGCTTCGCCGGGCCACCTCGCCCCGAATGATCCCTTTTGCCTTCTCTTCCCAACCCGTCCGTTCAACCATGAAAGCGATCCGCTGGGCTGAGACCAACGGTGAGGCCGTCTGCCCGTGCTGCGGCTGCATCGATACCTACGAGATCAGCACCCGTCGCCGTTCAAGTGCGCTGCCATACCTGCGACACTGGGGCGTAGAGCGCCCTCTCTCCCCTTCGCGGGCGAGAAAGTCATTCCAAGGAGTTGGGCCGAGCGTGCGAGGTCAAACCTTGAGAATGACAAGAGAGGGGTGTCCCCGCTCAAACCGTCGTCCGCGCGGACGGATGGAGCGGCGGAGTGGCATCAATGCCGCGAGCAACCCTGACGCGGTGAAACCCCTCACTTGCGATTTCTATCGCTTGGCTTCGCCAAGACGATGAAATCGCTTTCTCTCCCGCAAGGGGGAGAGAGGGCGCCCCGCCGCTGCCGTCAGCGCCTTTCGATCCGCGATCGAGCGGCGACAAGCACCGTCGCAAGCACCTTGTCGACATCGTCGAGCACCGTCTCGTTTGCAAAGCGCAGGGTGAGATATCCCGCTTCCGCAAAGGCCGCGTCCCGCCGCGTATCGCGCGAACGCGCCGCCACTGTCCCATCATGCTGCCAGCCGTCGATCTCGACGATCAGCTTCGCCTCGTAGCAGACGAAATCGACGATGAAGCCGAGCATCGGCACCTGCCGGCGAAATTTCAGCCCGCCGAGCCGTACCGCCTTGACGCCATACCAGAACGCCCGTTCCGCCGGTGTCGGATCAAGTCGCATCCGCTTCGCAAAACGGCGATGCTTTGGGTTGATGGGTGCATGCATTGCCATGAAGAGAAGTGCAACCCAGAACGGCATCGATTGCAATGCGTCGCTGCGCCTTCGGCACGCGCGCCCTCTCTCCCCTTCGCGGGAGAGAAAGTCATTCCAAGGAGTTGGGCCGAGCGAAGCAAGGTCCAAACCTTGAGAATGACAAGAGAGGGGTGTCCCCGCTCAAACCGTCGTCCGCGCGGACGGATGGAGCGGAGTGGCATCAATACCGCCAGCAACCCTGACGCGGTGAAACCCCTCACTTGCGATTTCTATCACTTGGCTTCGCCAAGACGATGAAATCGCTTTCTCTCCCGCAATGGGGAGAGAGGGCGCCTCGTTCGGCCCCGTAAATATCTTGCTCACGACTTTTCTCTAACTTGCTGATTTTATTATATTCCGCAAATATTCCTGTCCCCACCCCTGCTAACCGTGCGCACAATCCCCTCATCGCCGGTTCACCCCATCCAGTCGACGGGAACCGGGCACGGGCGCTCACCGGGAGCGTCTGCGGGCCGGCGATGCGGTCTCCGCGCCGTTCCTTCTTCCGGAGAAGGAGCGTCCCGGACGGCCTCCTGGTGCCGCTGGTCCCTCGCGTAATACGGCGCGGGCGCGGATCGGTCCGCTTGAGGTCGCCGTGCTGAAAAGGCACTGGCGGGTGAAGAGCCAGCCGCCACCGGAACCCGTCGATCAGGCGGGCGACGGTCCATGGAGGCAGGAAAAGAGCCGCGCGGTGCGCCGGAGGCGAGCCGGAAAACGTGTGACTACCACGGAGGGCTTGCCTCCGGTGCACCGCCGCCCGAGTGCCAACGGCACGATTGGCGGCGACAGGGCCCACCAGCGAGGCCGAAGGCCGAAGCTTTAGGTGGGACAGAGAATCGGCCCACCAGCGACGAGCTTCGCGAGGAGCTTAAGGGTGGGACAGACAGGGGCCCGCCAGCGAGGCCGAAGGCCGAAGCTTAAGGGCGGGACAGGCAGGGGCCCGCCAGCGACGAGTTCCACGAGGAGCTTAAGGGCGGGACAGAGAATCCTCCCGGCCGCAACGCGGCGCGGGAACGCGAAACCGTGGGCGCCAACACCGGCAGGAAAGAGCGCAATCCTCCCCGCTTCGTCATTCTCGGGCCCCGTCCCGAGAATCCAGGGGCGGTTGCCGCAAACGGCCGAGGAAGACTCGGCGCGGAAACGATCAGGCGTGCGCGAATGGAACCGCCCTCACCCCTTCAGCGCCACCGCCAGCTTCACCAGCGACAGGTCGCTGCCCCGCGGGCCGATCAGCGAGACGCCATAGGGGGCGCCGTCGACCTTGCCCGCCGGAAGCGTCACCTGCGGCAGGCCGGCGAGGCCGGCGATGCAGAGGAGCTTCATCGCCGCCGGGCGGAAGCTCTCGTGCATGTCCGGTCCGGCGTCGCGGGCAAACGGCGCATCGTGGACGCAAGGGGCGAGCAGCACGCCGTCTGAGCCGAGGATCTCGTCGAGTTTTGCCCGGACGGTTTCGCGGAGCGCGATCGAGGCTGCGACGGCATCCTCCGAAAGGCCTCTCGCAAAGGCGACCCGCTCGGCAAGGCCGGCGATCAGCGGCGCGCCCGAGGCGTCGAGGAACGGCACGACCGCCTTGAGCGCCTCGGCCGACTGGAGGATGCGGAAGGCGTCATGGGCAGCGTCCGCGCCGCCCTCCGGATAGACGGAAACCTCGCTCGCCTCGACGGAGGCGAAGGCCGCGTCGTAGACGGCGCGCTGCGCCTCGCCGAGCCGCGCCACCATGTCGGCCGGGCGCATCAGCCGTGGGCGATCGGGGAGCGGCGCCGTATCGCCGCCGCCGATCACCGCGAAGGCGCTGCGCAGGGTCTCGCCGTCGCGGGCGAAGAGGCCGCAGGTGTCGAAGCTCGCGGCCAGTTCCATGCAGCCTTCCAGCGACACCCGGCCATGGGTCGGGCGGATGCCCCAGAGGCCGCAGAAGCTCGCCGGCGCTCGCACCGAGCCGCCGGTATCGGTTCCGACCGAGATGTCGACGAGGCCGGCCGCCACGGCTGCCGCGGATCCCGAAGAGGAACCGCCGGTGATCCGGTCCGGCGCTGCGGCGTTGATCGGCCCGCCGAAATGCGGGTTGAGGCCGTAGAGAGACCAGGCAAGCTCGTCGGTATGGGTCTTGCCGGCAAACTCCGCGCCGGCATCGAGCAGCGCCTGGACGGCGGGTGCGGTGGTCTCGGCGATCGGGCTCGCGGCGAGCCGCAGCGGGTTGCCGCAGCCGGTGCGATAGCCGGCAACGTCGAAGATGTCCTTGACCGCCAGGGTCATGCCGGCAAGCGGCCCCTCGGGGGCGCTCGCCACCGGGATCGCATGATAGGGCATGAAGGCGCGAACGGGATCGTCGGCGATGAGCATGGAAAGCCTTTCGGATGTTGGATGCGGGCCGGAGCGGCGTGGCGCCGGATTATCGCAGCGGCAGCGCCTTTTCGACGAGCCGCACCCAGTAGCTGGAGCCGGCGACCAGCGCCTCGTCGGAAAAGTCGTAGGTCGCGGTGTGAAGGCCGGAGGTGTCGCCGTTGCCGATGAAGACGTAGGCGCCGGGCTTTGCCTCCAGCATGTAGGAGAAATCCTCGCCGGCGAGCAGCGGCGCCGCATTGGCGTCGACATTGCCGGGGCCGACGATGTCCATCGCGACCTCGGCGCAGAAGTCGCTCTCGGCGGCGTCGTTGACGGTGACGGGATAGTTGCGGTCCCAGTCGACGTCGGCCGCAAGGCCGTGGACCGCGGCGATGCCGGCGGCGATCTCGCGGATGCGGCGCTCGGCAAGGTCGCGCATCTCGGTGTCGAGCGCCCGCACCGTGCCGGAGACGAGAGCATTGTCGGGAATGACGTTGTGGGCAAAGCCGCCGTGGAACTGCGTCACCGAGACAACCAGCGACTTCAACGGATCGGTGTTGCGCGAGACGATCGCCTGCAGGGCCTGGACCAGCGCCGCGCCGGCAAGGATCGGATCGGCCGAGCGCTGCGGCATCGCCGCATGGCTGCCGCGGCCCTTGAGGGTGATGGCGAATTCGTCGGTCGAAGCCATGATGGCGCCGTGACGCATGCCGAACTTGCCGACCGCCAGGCCGGGCAGATTGTGCATGCCGTAGACCTGGGAGACCGGAAAGCGCTCGAAGAGGCCGTCCTCGATCATCGCCTTGCCGCCGGCGCCGCCCTCCTCGGCCGGCTGGAAGATCAGCGCCACCGAACCGGAGAAGCCGCGGGTCTCGGCAAGGCCCTTGGCGGCGCCGAGCAGCATCGCGGTGTGGCCGTCATGGCCGCAGGCATGCATCGCGCCGGGCCGTTCGGAGGCATAGGGCAGCCCGGTCTCCTCGACGATCGGCAGCGCGTCCATGTCGGCCCTCAGCCCGATCATCCGGCCGCCTGGCCCTTCGCGGCCGTGGATCACGCCGACGACTCCGGTCCGCCCGATGCCCGTCGTCACCTCGTCGCAGCCGAAGTCCCGTAAGCGCGCCTCGACGAAAGCCGCCGTGTCCGTAACGTCATAGAGCAGTTCCGGCTGGGCATGGAGGGTGCGACGCCAGGCTTCGATCTCTGGCCTTAAGGCGGCGATTCGGTTACTGACGGGCATGATCCGTTTCCATTTGAGGCATGTACCGGCAACAGCGCCGGGAATGGCGAGCCGCGACGCTGCCGGCCGGGATTGCGGCCGGGCTGCTGCCAAGGGGCGACGCCTTTCGCAGTGCGACATGGCCCGCCCTGCCTGTCAACGGGCCGGCCCGGCAGCCGTTCATTTCGCCGACGACGAATTGCGGGAGAAACACGTGGTGAGATCGTCCCTCTTCGAGCGTTTCTGCTGCGGCGCGGTGGCGGCCCTCTTTGCGGCCTGCCTCGCCATCCCGGCACCGGCCGCGGCGAAACAGGTCGCCGTGCCGACCCCGAAGCCCGTCATCGCCGGTGAAACGCCGGCCGGCGAGCCGGCCGCGCCGCAGCCACCTGCCGAACCCGAGACGCCGGCCGCGTCCGAGACCGAAGCGGCGCCCGAGGAAACGCCGGCGGCCGAGGTGGCGAACCATCCGGCATCGAGCATCGTGGTCGACGTCGCGACGGGGAAGGTGCTTTCCGAGCACAACGCCACCGAGCGCCGCTATCCGGCCTCGACCACCAAGCTGATGACCGTCTATCTGGCGCTCAAGGCGCTGCGGGAAGGAACCGTCTCGCTCGATTCGCCGGTCATCGTCACCCGTCTCGCCGCCGCCCAGGCGCCGGCCAAGATGGGCTATCCCGCCGGCTCGGTGATCCGCCTCGACAATGCGATGAAGATGATGCTGGTGAAATCGGCGAACGACATCGCCATGGCGATCGGCCAGAGTCTCGCCCATGAGTCGGAAGAGGGCTTCGTCGACATAATGAATGCCGAGGCGGCGCGCCTCGGGATGAAGGACACCCACTTCGTCAATCCAAACGGCCTGCCCCAGGACGGGCAGCATTCCAGCGCCAAGGATCTCGCCATCCTCGCCATCCAGATCCGCCGCGAATTCCCGGCCTTTTCCGGCTATTTCGACATCGAGGCGATCACCAACGGCAAATACGTCATGAAGAACGGCAACAAGCTGCTCGGCCGTTTCGAGGGCGCCGACGGCATGAAGACCGGCTATATCTGCGCTTCGGGTTTCAACCTCGTCTCGTCGGCGACCCGCGACGGCCGCACGCTGGTCGCCGTCGTTCTCGGCGCCAACGGCACGATCAAGCGCGAGCGGCTCTCGGCGGCAATCCTGCAGGCGGGCTTCGAGACCGACCTTGCGACCAAGACCCAGACCGTCGACCAGCTGCCGACCTCGCCCGGCGAGGTGATCGACATTTCGGACTATATCTGCGGCGCCAAGGGCCGCAGCGCCCGCGCCGCCGAGCGCGGCGAGGAGAAGGACCGGGACGAGAAATTCGGCTCGCCTTATTTGACCGAGATGCAGCGCCCGCCGGTCACCGTGAAGGTCGGCCTCGGCGGCGCGGCGGGCAACGAGCTCGTCGATGCCGGCGTCTCGATCATCGCCAATTACGGCATTCCGATCCCGACGCCGCGGCCGACCCCGCCGGCGCCCGAGAGCATCGCCACCGACGGCAGCGCGCCGGACGGTGCGGCAACGCCCGCGGAGCCCGGTGAGGCCTCGGTCGACACGCCGCTTCCCGCCGCCGAGACGCCGCCGGACAAGCCCTCGGCGGCCAACGCCTATACCAGCGGGACGCTGCGGTCGTCATTCCCGCTCGGCGTCCACAGCCCGATGGCCAAGCGCGGGCCGCGGCTCGACGCGGAGCCCGGCTTCGACCTCAGGGCCGCGGGTTTCGGCCGCCAGCCGGCGGCTGCCGAAGAGGGCGGAGACTGACTGTGGCATCCGAAGGCAACGCGGCCCGCGGTGCGATCCGGCTGACGCTGCTGACCGGCTTTCTCGGTGCCGGCAAGACCAGCCTTCTCAACCGCCTGATCGGCGATCCGGCGCTTTCCGGCGCCGCCGTCGTCGTCAACGAATTCGGCGAGGCGGCGATCGATCCGCTGCTGATCGAGGCGGTTTCCAGCGACGGCGTGATCTCGCTCTCCAATGGCTGCCTCTGCTGCACGGTGCGGGGCGAGCTGGTCGACACCCTCGCAGACCTCGCCGCCAGGGGGGCGCAGACGCCGGCCCGGGTCGTCGTCGAGACGACGGGCCTTGCCGATCCGGGGCCGATCCTCGCGGCAATCATGTCCCATCCGGTCCTGGCGGAAACCTACTCCCTCGACGGCGTCGTCACGGTGGTCGACGGGGTGCACGGCAGCGCGACGCTTGCCGACCATGTCGACAGCCGGCGGCAGGTCGCCGTCGCCGACAGGATCGTCCTTTCCAAGACCGACCTCGCCTCGGCGGAAATGCTCGACACCCTGCGGCAAGCCCTGCAAGGACTGAACCCGCGCGCACCGATCGTCGATGCGGCGACCATCGAGGGCGCCGAGGGCATTCTGGTCGGCTGCGGCCTTGCCGATTCCCTCAAGCGCGGCGAAGGCTTCGCCGCCTGGCTCGGCGAGGCTGGTGACCGCCCGCAGGGCGCCACTCACAGCCATCATTCGCCTGATAAGCCGCATGGCCGCGAGCAGCATGACCATGATCACCATCATGGCCACGGCCATGCGCACGAACACCGGCATGACGGCATCCGCTCGTTCTCGCTGGAGACCGACCGCCCGATCCCGTTCGACGCGATTTCAAGTTTCCTGGAGATCCTGACCGAGACCGCCGGCAGGAAGATCCTCCGGATGAAGGGCGTCGTCCAGCTCGCCGAAAATTCGGGCAGGCCGCTGGTGCTGCACGGCGTCCAGGGCTTTCTTCATCCACCGGCGCAGCTGCCCGGCTGGCCAAGCGGGACGCCGCCGCAGACGCGCATCGTGCTGATCGGCCAGGGTCTCGACGAGCGTTACGCGCGCGATCTCTTCTCCGCCTTTACCGGCGGCATCGCGCCCGACACCGCCGACCGCGCGGCCATCGAAGTCAATCCGCTGGCAGTTCCCGGCATGCGCTTTTCCGGCTGATCCGGCAGCAACGCGCTCCCGTCATCCCGCGACGATGACGAAGCGCCGAAAGCTGCCCTCCTCCACGCTCTCGACCAGTTGGTGACCGTCCTCGCGGCAGAGATGCGCGATGTCGATCGCCGCCAGCGGATCGTCGGCGAGCACCGTCAGCCGCTTGCCCGTCGCCATCGTCGCCAGCCGCCTTGCGGTCCTAAGCGCCGGCAAGGGGCAGCGCAGGCCGCGCAGATCGAGTTCCGCCATGGGTTTGCCTGCCTTCGAGCGCAGAAGTGATTCCACTGTGATACCGCGATGTGTTGCCTATGTTCCGGACGCGCGGCCCGCAAGCGCCGCGATGTGAGAGCCTTTTCGAGAGAACTGTGAAAATGCCGCACGCCTTTGCGCCCGACCCGCAGACCATCATCGATTTCTGGCGGGAGGCCGGGCCCGAGAAATGGTTCGGGAAGGACGCCGCTTTCGACGAGACGATCCGCCAGCGCTTCGGCGATCTCTACGAGATGGCTGCCCGCGGCGAACTCGACGACTGGGCGAAGACCGCCAGCGGGGCGCTCGCCCTCGTCATCCTGCTCGACCAGTTTCCGCGCAACATGTTCCGCGACACGCCGCTCGCCTTCGCCACCGACGGCAAGGCTCTCGAGATTGCCCGCATGGCGCTGGCGCGGGGCGATCACGAGACTGTCGCCGAAGACGTCAACCAGTTCCTGGTGCTGCCGCTGATGCATTCCGAAGCGCTTGCCGATCAGGAGGACTGCGTCGCCTGGATGGCGCGGATCGGCGATCCCGACAACGTCAAATTCGCCGAGCTGCATCGCGACATCATCGCCGACTATGGCCGGTTCCCGCATCGCAACGCTCTCCTCGGGCGTGAAACCAGCGAAGCCGAGCAGGCGTATCTGGACGGCGGCGGCTTTTCCGGCTGAGACGGCCGCCGCCATGCGACGAAATCTTAAGGCCCGTAGATGACAATTGCCGCAGCGGCATGAGCCGTACGAAAATCGCCGGACGTGTGAACCAGTATGTCGAGTATGGAGTGCGCACCCAAGGGGATGGGCGAGATTTCCGGTCCAGCCTCGACAGCCGTCGCGAAAGCCGAGGCCTTCGGCCCGGCCGGCGCGGCCTTGACGGGTGCGGGCGCGACCCCGCCGGACGAGGCGGTGCCGGCGGTCCTCGACATGGCGGTCGCGCGCAGCGGCGGCACTCGCCGCTTCACCATCTACAGGCCGGAACAGGCGTTCTCGCTGATCGGCGAATTGCAGCATCTCTCCCGCCGATCGATCGAGCCCAACGTCTTCTTCGACCCCCGCTTCTTCGTGCCGGCGATGCCGCGTCTCGACGATCGCAGCGTGCGGCTGATGGTGCTGCGCGACGAGGGCCCGTCGCACAGCCGGCTGCGGCTGCTGATGCCCTATACTGTGGAGCGGACGTCGATGCTGCGCGGCGTCGCGACCATCCGCGCCTGGGTTCACCCCTTCGGCCGCCTCGGCACGCTGCCCCTCGACGGCGATGATCCGGAAGAGACGCTGCGCGGCTTCTTCGACATGCTGGCGGCGCCCGAAGCCGGCCTGCCCGACATTCTCGTCCTGCCCGAGACACGCACCGACGGCCCCTTCGCCGCGGCGATCCGTGCCGTCACGGCGGCGGCGGGACTGCCGATCGCCACCGTCGGCGCCTTCGAGAGGGCGGGCCTCGTCAAGTCGGATGCCGCCGACTACCTGTCCATGCCGCCAAGCGCGCCGCGCCGCCGCCGCGAACTTTCGCGCCAGCGCCGGCTTTTGCAGGCGCAAGGTCCGGTCAGCTTCAAGGTGGCGCGCGAAGCGCAGAGCGTTCGCAAGGCGCTCGAGGATTTTCTCGCCCTCGAGGCCAGCGGCTGGAAGGGCAAGGCGCGCAGCGCGATGATCCTCGACCGCTATCGCGCCGCCTTCGCCCGCGAATCGGTGAATGCGCTCGCCGAGGACGGCCGCTCCCGGGTCTATACGCTGATGGTCGGCGAGCGACCGGTGGCGAGCCTCGTCGCGCTGATCCAGGCGGGCCAGGCCTTCGCCTGGAAGATGGCCTATGACGAGGAATTCGCGAAGGCGTCTCCGGGCCAGCAGCTGATCGCCGAGACCACCCGCGCCCTGATTGCCGACCCGGCGATCAAATCCGCCGACTCCTGCGCCATGCCGGACCATTTCGTGATGAACCGCTTCTGGCCGGAGCGGCTGCCGCTGGCGACCTTCGTCATCGGACTGAAGCCCGGCAGCGAGACGCGCGTAGCTGCCGCCGTCAAGGGGATCGCCCGCGGCAGCCGCTCGCGCAATCTCGTCCGCCTTGCCCGCGAATGGGTTTCGGACACAGTGTTCCGCGGCTGACCCGGCTGCCGCCGGCGCGCCTTGCCTCTTGCCATCGCCGGCCGGGCGCGTCTAAGTCGCGCCATGGCGACGATCTTCTGCATCCACGGTCCCAACCTCAACCTGCTCGGCAAGCGCCAGCCGGAGGTCTACGGTTTCGAGACCCTTGCCGACATCGAGGCGCGGCTGCAGCCGCTGGCAGGCGAACTCGGCCATGATCTGCGCTGCCTGCAGTCGAACCGCGAATACGAGATCATCGACTGGATCCACGAGGCGCGCGACAAAACAGCCGCGATCATCATCAATCCCGGCGCGTTCAGCCATACCTCGGTGGCGATCCTCGACGCCCTCAACGCCTATGACGGCGTCGTCCTCGAGGTGCATATCTCGAACATCCACAAGCGCGAGAGCTTCCGCCACCACTCCTTCGTCTCCGGCCGGGCGGAGGGCGTCATCGCCGGATTCGGCACCAGAGGCTACGACTTCGCGCTCACCCGAGCGGCGGAACTGATTGCTGCCAAGGCCTGACGGCGTAGGGCGCAGGTCTCTTGAGGCCCGGCCAGCCCCGCATCGCGCAAGGACGATCAGCCCAGCGGGTCGAGGGGCGCGTCAGGCGGCTTTTTCGTCAGCGTGACGGCCGAAGGTCCGGGCGAGGAACGTCTCCAGCCAGCGCAGCACCGGCGCGTCATAGATGCCGCGGCCGTCGAAATGCGCCCGCCGCGCCTGGGCGCCCGGCAGCCGCAGCCGCTCGTGGCCACGGGTGGTCCAGCGGTGCATCATCGCGAGCGTGAGCTCGGCGTGAAACTGCACGGCATAGGCGGCCGGACCGTACTGGAAGGCCTGGTTCGGATACCAGTCGCCGGCGGCGAGCAGCCGCGCACCCCGCGGCAGGTCGAAGCCTTCGCGGTGCCACTGATAGATCATCTGCGGCCAGTTTCGAACGACCTGACGGCCTTCCGGCGTCGAATGCAGCGGATAGTAGCCGATCTCGGCGAGACCGTCGGGATGCGACTGCACCTTGGCGCCGAGATGCTTGGCGAGCATCTGGGCGCCGAGACAGATGCCGAGGAACGGCCGCTCCTCGCGCAGCGGCACCTTCATCCATTCGAGCTCGGCCCGGATGTAGTCGTGGGTGTCGTTGGCGCTCGGCGGGCCGCCGAAGACGATCGCGCCGCGATGCTCGTCGAGGGTCTCGGGGAGCGGCTGGCCGAGGACCGGACGCCGGATGTCCAGCCTGACGTCGTGGCGCTGCAGCACCTGACCGACCCGGCCGGGCGTCGATCCTTCCTGATGCAGGACGATGAGGACGGGCCGCTCGTCGGTCCCGTCGAGAATGTAGTCCGGCTCCCCGAGGCCGTGAGGGGCTGCCGCTTCGTTCATCGCCGAATGCTCGTGATATGCCATGGCTCGATGCTGCGACCTGATCGCTGCGGTTCAAATCAAAGGCTCTGCGGATCCCCGACCTACGCCCGAGGCAGCGCCGTTGCAAGAGAAGCAAGAAGCGTGCCCGCGCCGGCTCCCCTCGGAGAGACTGCCGCCGCTACTCGCCGACCCTGCTCGCCGCCTCGTGCTTCATCAGCATCCGGTCGCGCGTCGAGACCCCGAGCAGTTCGGCAATGCGCCAGATCAGGTTGTCCTCGAGTTCGTGGACCTCGCCGTCGGCATAGGTCACCTCCCAGAGCATCTCGACGAAGCGGATGCGGTGTTCCTCGTCGAGTTCGCGCTTCAGGATCGAGGTGAAATGATAGAGGTCGACGGACTGCTGGTCGGCCCGCTTGCCCTCCCCCGCCAGTCGCTGGGCCTCCGCCGCCGACAGGCCGAACTCCTCGCCGAGGACGTCGACCAGACGCCGACGCTCGGAATCGGTGACGATGCCGTCGGCCTCGATGATGTGGAAGAGCAGCGCCGCGCTCGCCACCTTGACGTCGTCGGCACCGCTCGCCTGTTCACGCCCCTCGTCGCCGAGAGCGCGAAAGAAGCTCTTGATCGCATCGAACATTGATTTTTACCCTGCCACACGCGCCACGTCGGAAGCTGCTTCGGCCGAAGGTCAGCCGAAGCGGGCCTCCTTGCGCTCCTCGCTGCTGCGGCCGAATTCGGGCTTCGACGCCGTCTTGCCCGGCTTCGCATCCCGCGCCGGCTGCTGTTCCGCGCCATTGGCAGCGCCTGCGCCATGGGCCATCGTCTCGGCCGGCTTCGGCTCGCCAGGCAGGTATTTTGGCGACGCCTCTTCTCTTTTGGCGGTGTCGGCGGACTTCGCTTCGTCGGCCGGTGCCGGCTTGTCCAGCGTCTTCGGCGCGGCGGCTGCGCTGCCGCCAGGAGCGTCCGCCGCCTCGGCGTCGATCGTTTCCGCCGGTGTCTCCTCGTCCAGCACGTGAGCTCTTGCGGCGATCACCCGCTGCGGCGGCGACTTCCACTCGAAGGCGTCGAGGCGACCGGTGACCGGCGAGACCGGCGCCCAGTGCTCGGACACGACGCCGTCGGCGGTCCAGGCCGGATCGCGCGGCGCGCGGATCGCCTTGGCCATCCACTCGCGCACCCGGCCGACCTCGCCGGTATCGGCCTCCTCGATGTCGGCGAGAAGCAGATAGACGCTCTCGCGCGGCTCGATCTCGGCGGCTTCGAGGGCCGACTGGCGGGCGAGCTTCAGTTCGTTCGCGTCGAGCGCCGCCCGGGCGAGGCAGAGCGCCGATTCGACATTACCCGGCCTGAGGCTCGCGAGGTGACGCGCCCGTTTCAGCCGGTCCTCGACGGAATCGCCTGCCCGCGCCGAGACATAGGCTTCGGCGACTTCCGGATGCGGGCCATAGGTCCAGCTCTTCTCCAGAACCTTGACGCCCTTCCTGAGATCGCCGAGCCGGAAACAGGCCTGTGCCGCCACCAGCGCGGCCGGAACCAGCTCCGGCGCCAGGCTGTGGGCCTCCAGCGCCGCCGCCTTGGCGCTCTTCGGATCGGCCTCGACGCAGTCCATCGCCTTGGCGGTCAACAGCACCGCACGGGTCCGCTTGGATTCGTCCCGGTCGACGAGGCGGGTGTTCTTCTGCGCCTCCAGGATATGCATCGCGCCGTCCCAGTCCCCGGCGAGCGACTTGCCCTCGAGCACCGCGCCGCCGGCCCAGGGAACATGCGGTGCCAGACGCACCGCGCGGTCGGCATAAAAGCGCGCGGCGGATTCGTCGCCCACCCGCTCGGCTTCGAGATAGAGGCCGCGCATGGCGAGAAGCCGCGTCTCGGGGTCGCGCTCCATCGCCTGGAACACCGACCGGGCATGGGCATGGTCGCCCTCGATCATCGCCGTCTGCGCGTCGAGGAAGCGGATCAGCGGCTCCCGGCGCTGGTCGAGAAGCTTCTGGCTCTGCTTGGTCATCTTCCGGGCGAGGATCGCGTCACCGGCGCCGGCGGCGATGATGCCGCTCGACAGCGCGTGATAGCCCTTGTCGCGGCGCCGCCCGTCCCACCAGTTGCCGATCGTGTGCGGGGTGCGGAAGAAGGCCGAGATCAGCCAGACGACGATCAGCGAGGCGACGACGAAGCAGCCGAGGACGAGCAGGAACACCAGCATCGAGGTATTCACCGTCTGCCCCAGCCAGTCGAAGGTCACCGAGCCGGGATTGTCCGCCAGCCAGCCGAAACCGAGCGACAGCGCCAGGATGATGAGAAAGAAGGCGAGGATACGCAGCATGTGTTTTTCCCGGGGCTAGCCCTGATTGGCGGGTTCGGCGGCGTCCGGCGACTGCGGCTGCGGGCCGGCAATCGCACCGGAGAGCGTCGACGAGACGATCTCCTCGGCCGTCAGCCGGGCCTTGACCTTGTCGGCGAAGTCGGCGCTGGCGGATTTTGCGTCGTCCGGCAGGGTCTGCCATTCCGACTGGAAGGCCTTGAGATCGCCGGAGCGCATTGCCGCGTCCAGTCGCGACAGCGTCGCGTCGTCGCTCTTGTCCGAGGGCGGCGCCGAATTGGACGAGCGGACCTGCACCAGCGACTTCAGTCCGGCCATGAACTGGTCGCCGACCGGGGCGCTCGGCTGCGGCGGGGACAGGGCGTCGGCGATCTTCCGTTCGACCGACGGCCACTGCTCGGCCAGCTCCCGCTCGGAGGGAACGCCGTCGGCGGCGAAGGTCCTCAGGCTCTCGGTCGCCTCCCCGGAACCCGTCGTCTTGGCAAAGGTCTCGAGCTGCTCGGCGAAGGGATTGCCGGAATCGATCGCCGATTTGAGGTTGGCGGCGGCAAGCGCGGTCGCGGCACGCTTGTTCGCCTCCTCGATCGCCGCGACTCGGTCTTCCAGCTTTGGCAAGCTGTCGTTCAGCTTCGCGCTGGCGGCGTCGGCCGTTTCTTTCGCTTCACCGGCAGTCGTCGCGGCCTGTTTCGCGGCGTCGCTTGCCGACTGCGCAGTCGATTGCGCGCCGTTCGCCGTCTCCTGGGCATTGGTGGCGGCCTGCTGCGCGCCCCCCGCCGTCTGGTTCGCCGCAGCCGCCTGTTTCAGCGCATCGGCGGCGTCACGGGAGGTGCGGTCGCTGGCATCCATCAGCGCCGTCGCCGACTGCTGGGCGGCGGTGGCGGCCTTTTCGGCGCCTTGGGCGGTCTGTCCCGCGGCATCGGCCGACTGCTTGATTGCCGCAATCTCCGCCGTCGAACTCTCGATCGTGTCGAGACGCTTCTCGATGCCGGAAAGGTCGACAGGCTCGCCGCCCGAGGCCGTTCCGGCCGCGCCGATCTCCTCGCGCAGCTTGGCGATCTCGTCGTTGACCGACTTCAGCGCATCCTCTGTCGCATAAGCGTTGGCGGCCGTCTGCGGCGGAGTTCCGAAGCCCGGCAGCCAGCCGTTGGCGACGAAGATCGACGCGCCGGCGAGGGCCAGCACCGCGCCGAGGATCGCCGCCCCGATGATGCCGCCGATGCCCGGACCGCCGGAGCGGCCTGCCGGCGGCGGGGCACTCGGCGCGCCGCGCCCGGTGCCCGTCGACGAGGCTGCGGCAGGGGTCGGCGTCGGCCTTGCAGCGCTGGCGGCAGCAGCCGATGCGCCAGCGGCGGACGAGACGCCCGACGGCGCCGGGCTCTGAGTGCCCGAAGCCATGCTCTTCGCCGCCGATGGTGACGTCCCGGCCGGAGCGGCGGCAGTCGCTGTCTTCGCCGCCGCCGGCTCGCCCTTGTTCAGCTTCGAGGGATTTGCGGCAGCGCTGGCGAGCCCAGCCTTCGACGGCGCAGTGGCTGAGGCCGCCGCCGCGCTCGGCTTCGATGCCGCGGTGGCCGCGGCAGAGGATGCGGGCGCTGCGCCAGCCGCAGGCGGCTTCGAGGCGGACGAAGGGGCCGCCGATGACGGTGGCGCCGACGCAGCGGGCTTTGACGAGGCGGAGGCCGGGGACGCCGGCGTCGGGGAAGTCGCCGCACCTTTCACCGGAGCCTGCGCCGTCGGTTGTGCGGCCGCCGTGGCAGTGCTCTTGTCGGGTTTGGCGGCGGGCGTTGCCGTCGTCTTCTCGCCTTCACTCACAGTCGTCTTCTTTTCCGCCTTGAGATCGATCGTCTGGCCTCGCGTCTTCGTCGGTCGCGATCGCCGGGGACGGTTGGTCATAGCGTCAGCTCCATGCTCGCAGTCCGGGCGGCGGATCGCGGGAGCAACCCGTCACCGCCATTCGGCCTTCGTCCATTGGTCCTTCATTCGTGCGCATGGCGCAAGCGCCGTGTTCGTCTTCTCGTGATGTAGGTTAGCCTATGAGTTCGAAAAGCGAGGCGAGGCTCGGCCTGGCTGAAACAAGGACATCCTCTCGCAGGAATTGCGGCAGCGCCTCGCAAATCCGGCTCGAAAGCGCCAGAAGCTTGGGTGGCGGCGCGAAATACTGCGGCATCGCGTCCACCATCCTGCCATAGCCCTCCGCCTGCCCTGCCGAGAGGAGCAGCACCACGTCCGGCGGGCCGCCGATCAAGAGGCTGCGCACCATGCCTTCGCTCACTGTCACCGGCAGGATGTCGTAGACCTCCCAGATCCGGCAGGCGATGCCGGCCTTCTCCATCGCGCGTTCGAGCGTGCCGGTCCGCCGCCGGCCAGCGGCATAGAGCAGCGTGTCGCCGGCCGTGATGCCGCTGGCGAGCGCCAGCCGCCCCATGGTCGCGGCGGCGCCTTCCGCCACCCGGACATTGGCAAAGCCGGCATCGGTGGCCGTCTCGCCGGTGGCGGCGCCGACCACGAAGAGCGGGCGCGAATCGCTTGAGAACGCTTCGGCCAGCGCCGGGATCGCCCGGGCGCTCGTCGCGGCAAAACCCGCGGCCCCCTCGCCCGCCGTTCCGGCCGGCGCATGGGTCTCGACGGTGCGCTCCAGCGGCAGCATCAGCGGCTGATGGCCAAGGGAGGCGAGATGCCCCGCCGTGCGTTCGGCTTCGGCCGCCTCGCGCAGGATCAGGACGCGCGCCACGAAGGGTTCAGTCCGCCCAGCCGTCGAAGAAGCCCGGCCCCGCCGCCTCCAGCACCGTGCGCCCGGCGAGCCTGCCGATCACCTCGGCATCCTCGACGACGCCGGTCCGGCGGGTCTCGTGCATCTCGCTGCCGTCGGGCGTCAGGATCATGCCGTGCAGCGTCAGCGTGCCGTCCTCGCCGAGCGTCGCATGGGCGGCGATCGGGGTCCGGCAGGAGCCGTCGAGCTCGGCGAGAAAGGCGCGCTCGGCGGTCGAGGCGATCGTCGTCGCCCGATCGGCGAGCGGTGCGACGAGTTCTTCGATCCGCCGGTCGCCGACGCGGCTCTGAATGACCAGCGTGCCCTGCCCCGGCGCCGGTGGGAAGGTCTCGAGGTCGAGGGTCTCGGTGGCGATATGCGCCATGTCCATGCGGTTGAGCCCGGCGATTGCCAGGAGCGTCGCGTCGGCCTGGCCCTCTTCGAGCTTTCTCAGCCGCGTCTGGACGTTGCCGCGGAAGGTAACGACTCGAAGATCCGGGCGCATCCGCTTCAGCATCGCCTGGCGCCGCAGCGAGGCCGAGCCGACCACTGCGCCTTGCGGAAGCTCGGCGATCGTCGGTGCCGCCCGGCCGATGAGGACGTCGCGCACGTCCTCGCGAGGCAGGAAGGCGGACATCTCCAGCCCGTCCGGTTGCGCCGTCGCCATGTCCTTCAGGCAGTGAACGGCAAAGTCGATCCGCTCCTCGATCAGCGCCCGCTCGATCTCCTTGGTGAAAAGGCCCTTGCCGCCGACCTCGGAAAGCGGACGGTCGAGGATGCGGTCGCCGGAGGTGGAGATCACCTCGATCGCGAAGGCGTCCTCGGGCAGGTCGTGGGCCGCCATCAGCTTGGCGCGCACCTCGCTGGCCTGCACCAGCGCGAGCTGGCTGCCGCGGGTGCCGATCCTGATCGTCCTGTCGCTCGCCATCGCCTGCCGCTCCGCCCCCTTGAAAAGTCTTCTTCGTAAGCCTGCAACTTAGGTCGTGACGCCGCGGCGCGACACCATTTTTCTCGGCGTTTTTCGATCCCGCCTGCGGTCCGGCCCGACGATCACGTTCTCGCGTTCGTGTTGCGCCTGCGAAGCCGGCGGCGAAGTCAGTCAGGCAAACAACATCCGATTGGATATCATCTCATGCAGCTTTCATTTGCACGCCGCGCGGCGCTCGCCTGTGTCCTTAGCCTCGGCACGGCAACCGTCTTCATCCCCGCGGCCTTCGCGCAATCCTCCGGCCAGCCGCAACGGGTGCGGGGAACGATCGAGTCGCTGTCCGACACGACCCTGACGGTCAAGTCCCGCGAGGGCGACAGCGTCGCGATCACCCTCAAGCCGGACTACAGGATCGCCGGGATCGCCAAGGCCTCCATCGCCGACATCAAGAAGGGCGACTTCGTCGGCGTCGCCTCGGTTCCCGGATCGAGCGGCGGCAACAACGCGGTCGAAGTGCTGATCTTTCCCGCCGCCATGGCCGGCACCGGCGAGGGCAGCTATCCGTGGGACCTCGAGCCGAACTCCACGATGACCAATGCGACCGTCTCCAACAAGGTCGAGAATGCCGACGGCCGCAAGCTCACTCTGACCTATCCCGCCGGCGAGAAGACGATCTCGCTGCCGGAGAACATCCCGGTCGTCACCTTCGCCAAGGCCGGAAAAGCCGATCTCAAGCCGGGCGCGGCGGTCTTCGTGCCGGGTGAGAAGGCGTCCGACGGAGAGATCTCCACGAGCACCGTCGTCGTCGGCAACCAGGGCGTCGTTCCGCCGATGTGATCCCGCGGCCTCCGCGATCAACCGACGTCGTCAGATGTCAGCCGGCCGGGGCGACCGTCCCGGCCGGCAGCGTTTGAAGATTGGTGCGAGGACGCGGGCTCGGACGATGCTCCGACCGACGGTTGGCATCGGCGCCGCGCTTGGCCTATCTCCGGGGTCGACCAACGCAGCCAGCGAACGAGACCCGAGTGCCGCCGACCGAACCGCCTTTTTCGCCGCCGGGTGCCCTTGCCGGCCAGGGACGGCTCGTTCTCGGCATCGAGACGAGCTGCGACGAAACCGCCGCGGCGATCGTCCGCCGGTCCGCAGACGGCCGTGCCGAGATCCTCTCCAACACCGTGCTGTCGCAGATCGAGGAACATCAGGCCTTCGGCGGCGTGGTGCCCGAGATCGCCGCGAGGGCCCATGTCGAGGCGCTCGACGGCATCATCCGCGCGGCGCTTGCCGACGCAAAGGTCACGCTCAGCGATGTCGGCGCGGTAGCGGCGACGGTCGGGCCGGGCCTCGTCGGCGGCCTCCTCGTCGGCGCGATGACCGGCAAGGCGATCGCCAGCGCCCGCGGCCTGCCCTTCGTCGCGGTCAACCATCTCGAGGGCCATGCGCTGTCGCCGCGGCTCTCCGACGCCGTCACCTATCCCTATCTCCTGCTGCTCGTCTCCGGCGGCCACAGCCAGATCCTGCTGGTGCGCGGGCTCGGCGACTACGAACGCTGGGGCACCACCATCGACGATGCGCTCGGCGAGGCCTTCGACAAGACGGCGAAACTCCTTGAACTGCCGCATCCCGGCGGGCCGAATGTCGAGAAGATGGCGGCGGCCGGCGATGCGAAGCGTTTCTCCCTGCCCCGGCCGATGAAGGGCGAGGAGCGGCTCGACTTTTCCTTCTCCGGGCTGAAGACGGCGCTTCGCCTCGTCGCCGAAGCTCATGCCCCGCTCTCCGACCAGGATGTTGCGGATCTTTGCGCGGCGTTCCAGCTCGCCGCCGCCGAGACGGTGGCCGACCGGATCCGCCGGGCGCTGAAGCGGTTTCGCGCCGTCTTTCCGGACCTTGACGAGCCTGTCCTCGGCGTTGCCGGCGGCGTCGGCGCCAACCTGGCGATCCGCGCCGCGCTCACCGCCGAATGCGAGGCGGCGGGCGCCCGTCTCGTCGCGCCGCCCCTCGATCTCTGCTCCGACAACGGCGCGATGATCGCCTATGCCGGGCTCGAACGCCTGGAGGCAGGGCTGACCGATCCGCGCGATGTCGCGGTGCGCTCGCGCTGGCCGCTCGACGAGAAATCCGCGCCGCTGGTCGGCCATGGACGAAGGGGAGCCAAGGCATGACCCGCATCGCCGTTGTCGGCGCCGGCGCCTGGGGCACGGCGCTGGCCGCCCTCCATGCCCGCGGCGGCGAGACCGTCGCGCTGCTCGGCCGCGACGCCGAGACCATCGCCGCGATCGCAAAGACGCGCGAGAACCCGCGTTACCTGGCTGGCATTGCCCTCCCAGCATCGATCCGCGCGACCATCGATCCGGCAGAGGCGCTCGCGGGCGCCGATCTCGTCCTGCTGGTGGTGCCGGCGCAGAGCCTTGCCGACGCTGCCACCGCGCTGCGGCCCTATCTTGCCGCAGAGGCCACCCTCGTCCTTTGCGCCAAGGGAATCGCCCGGGAGACCGGCCGGTTCATGTCCGAGATCGTCGCGAAGGCGCTGCCCGATCACCCCCTGGCAGCGCTCTCCGGCCCGAGCTTTGCCAGCGACGTCGCCCGCGGCCTGCCGACGGCAGTGACGGTGGCGGCGGGAGACGCGGCGGAAGCCGACGGGCTCGCCCGTCGCCTCTCGACCGAAACCTTCCGCTGCTACGCGTCGAGCGACCTTCGCGGCGTCGAGGCGGGCGGCGCGCTGAAGAACGTCCTGGCGCTCGCTGCCGGCATCGTCGCCGGCCGGGGGCTCGGCGCCTCGGCCGAAGCGGCGCTGGTCACCCGCGGCTTCGTCGAGCTCCGCCGTCTCGGCGAAGCGCTCGGCGGCCGGCCGGAGACGCTGATGGGCCTTTCCGGCCTCGGCGACCTGGTGCTCACCTGTTCGTCGCCGCAGTCGCGCAACTTCGCCTATGGCGCAGCGCTCGGGCGCGGCGACGATCTGAAGGGGTTGAAGCTCGCCGAAGGGGTCTTCACCGCCGCCATTGCCGCAAGGCTCGCCGAGGATGCCGGCATCGAGGCGCCGATCGTCCAGACCGTGTCGGAGGTGCTCGCCGGCGAGCTTTCGGTGGACGAGGCGGTGCAGCGGCTGCTCGCAAGGCCGCTGAAGCGCGAAGCCGGTTGAAAGCCGCATCGTCCCGCGATAGCTCGTAACCCTTCCCGCCCGCCGCGGCCGGGCCGAGCCGGCCCTTGTCCGCAGCGGCGCCCCTGCGATTGAGGAAAATCCGATGCTCTATGCCGTGATCTGCACCGACAAGCCGGGCCATCTGCAGGTCCGGCTGGACACCCGACCCGAGCACCTCGCTTATCTCACCTCCCTCGGCAAGGTGCTGAAATTTGCCGGCCCCTTCCTCGGCCCCGACGAGAAGCCGACCGGCTCGCTGCTGGTGGTCGAGGCCGACAGCCTCGATGCGGCGGAAGCGATCGCCGCCGGCGATCCCTATGCCAAGGCCGGCCTGTTCTCCAATGTCGCAGTGACCCGCTGGAACTGGACCGTCAACAATCCGGATGCCGCGTAAGATGCGTTATTGGCTGTACAAGTCCGAACCCTCCGCCTGGTCGTGGGACGAGCAGAAGAAGAAGGGCGACGCGGGCGAGGAATGGACGGGCGTGCGCAACCACCAGGCCCGCAATTTCATGCGCGAGATGAAGCTCGGCGACCGCGGCTTCTTCTACCACTCCAACGAGGGCAAGGCGGTGGTCGGCATCGTCGAGGTGGTGAAGGAGATCCACCCGGATTCCACCGCCGACGACCCGAAATGGGAGTGCGTCGACATCAAGGCTGTGACCGACGTGCCGGAGCCCGTGACCCTCGATGCGATCAAGGCCGAGCCGAAGCTGAAGGACATGGTCCTCGTCAATAATTCCCGTCTCTCCGTCCAGCCGGTGAAGGACGAGGAATTCGCGGTGATCTGCGAGATGGGCGGCGTCGACCCGAAGGCGGTGATGAAGGGGTGATCGGCCGCCCATACCGTGCTTCGCTTCGATCGGGAAGCAGCGCTGGAATGAATGGCCGCCTGCCCCTCCGCTTCATCATGTTCGGGCCCCGTCCCGAGAATCCAGGAATCGTCGGGCGGCATCGATGAAACGGGGCGCGATCGACGCGTCCGGTGAATTGGCAGCTGCCCCTGGATTCTCGGCACGGCGGCCGAGAATGACGCAGTTTCGATGCGCGCGCCCCAGCTTGCCTGCGATGTGCAGCGTCAACGATGCTTTTGGCGCGCGCCTTTCCGCGTGGTCGTTCTCGGGAGCAGCCTCAGCGACAGATCCGGCCGCCAGCCCCTCCGCGTCGTCATTTTCGGGCCCCGCCCCGAGAATCCGGGAATCGTCGGGCGCCATCGATGAAACGGGGCGCGATCGACGTGTCCGGCGAATTGGCAGCCGCCCCTGGATTCTCGGCACGGCGGCCGAGAATGACGCAGTTTCGATGCGCGCGCCCCAGCTTGCCTGCGATGTGCAGCGTCAACGATGCTTTTGGCGCCCGCCTTTTCGCGTGATCGTTCTCGGGACTGCCGTACAGCCTCGATGACAGATCTGGCCGCCAGCCCCTCCGCGTCGTCATTCTCGGGCCCCGTCCCGAGAATCCAGGAATCGTCGGGCGCCGTCGATGAGACGGGGCGCGATCGACGCGCTCGGCGAATTGGCAGCCGCCCCTGGATTCTCGGCACGGCGGCCGAGAATGACGCGGTTTCGATGCGCGCGCCCCAGCTTGCCTGCGTTGTGCAGCGTCAACGATGCTTTTGGCGCCCGCCTTTTCGCGTGGTCGTGCTCGGGAGCAGCCTCAGCGACAGATCCGGCCGCCAGCCCCTCCGCATCGTCATTCTCGGGCCCGGTCCCGAGAATCCAGGAAGCGTCGGGCGCCATCGATGAAACGCGGCGCGATCGAGGCGTCTAGCGGATTGGCAGCCGCCCCTGGATTCTCGGCACGGCGGCCGAGAATGACGCGGTTTCAATGCGCACGGCCTCGCTTTCCGGCGCTCCGCGGCATCAGCGGCGTGTCCGCTGGCAGGGACTCATCGCAGCAGACCGGACGCGCCTGACGGCGGCGCGGCACTCCCGCCGACCGCCGTTCGGAACCAAAATCCGGACGGAACATTTCCAGAACAAAGAACGCTTTCCGGAGACCCATCATGAGCAATCTCGACGCCAAGACCGCGCCCTCCTCGAACACCGAGAAAGACCCGGCCGAATGGACCACCGGCGGCGAGCCGATGACCGGCGCGCAGTCCTCCTATCTGAAGACGCTTTGCGAAGAGACCGGCCATCCCTTCGACGAAAGCCTCACCAAGGCCGATGCCTCGAAGCTGATCGACCGTCTGCAAGGCCAGAGCAAGCGGGTGAGCGACGCCGAGAATTGACCGGCGGTAGGGAGAGCGGTCGCTCCCCTGTTTGTGTGGGCGGGCCGCTTCCCGCCCGGGCTCGCGTAACCGGCCTCTTTACAGATCGATATCCACCCACAACAGATGATGGTCCGATGCGGCATGCAGCGGCGCCGTCAGTTCGGGATAGACGTCCCAGCGCGGCGGCCGGCTGCCCGGCCAGGCACCCTTGCGGAAAATCCCGCCCTTCTCGATCCGGCCGAACAGCGCCGGCGAGAGGAGCATGTAGTCGATCTTGTCGTCGTCATTGCCGAGACCGAAAGTGCCGATGCCGCGATTGCCGTTGTCGGCCCGGAATTCAAACTCGGTGAATTTCTCGCTGGTCGACGCGTCCTTCAGGTCCGTTCCCTCGATCAGCGGCTTCAGCTCCTCGCTGTCCGGCGTGTCGTTGAGATCGCCGAGGACGACGATGTTGTCGATCCCCTCGTCGCGCAGCCGCTTGTAGTAGCCGGCGACAGCCTTCGCCTGGGCGAGGCGCTGGGCCTGCGAGGCAGGATCGTTGCCGCCGAACTTGCTTTTGAAATGGTTGACGAGAAGGACGATCCGGTTCCCCGACGGTGTGACAACCGTGTATTCCGGGCAGTCGCGGCTGAAGACGCGCTCGCTATTCGCCATCAGGTCGTCGACATGGCTGCGCATCGAGACGATGTCGTAGCCCTCTCTGGTGCCGATGGCGACGTCGATGCCGCGCTGGTCGTTGCCGTCGATCAGCATGACGTGGGCATAGGGCACTTCGAGGTCGAACTTCTTGGCCATGAAGTCCTGGAACATGGTGAGGACGGGACGACTTTCCGCCTCCACCACCCCGATGACGTCGGCCTCGATCTCGAAGATCACCCTTGCTGTCAGGATCATCGCCATCTCGTCGACGGGTTCGGTCTTCAGCTCCACCCAGCCGACCCAGTCGCCACGGCCATTGGCGACGATCTCCTTCGGCTCGCTGCGATCGCGCGGGCGGCGGATCAGCCGGCCGCGGATCTTCCGCAGAAAGGCAAATTCGCCCTCGTCGCGGTTGAGGAGGCCGAGAACGCCGAGCAGCTCCAGCATCCGCGTTTTGTCTTGATCGGAATAGTCCTCCTTTTCGAACAGCTTCGAGAGCTCGGCATAGGCGTCGATGATCTCCTGATGCGGCCCGTGATCGTCGACGTTGAAGACCTTGGCGCGATCGAACAGGTTCTCGACATTGTAGCTGGCAATCCGCATGGCGACCCTCCCCGGTCAGAAAAGGGGATCGTAGCAGCGCTCATGCAACGCCGGATGACACCAAAGCGTGTTCGAAAACTCTGGGTTATTCGTCGGAAGATCGTCCGCTCGAAGCAGGCAAGATCACGCGGCTTTCGGCAGCGCTGACGCCGCCGCCTCGCGGATCGCCGCGATGTTGAGCTCGTAATGTTCGGGCGTGCCACCCCTGAAGACGGCGGAGCCGGCGACCATCGCATTCGCCCCCGCCGCGACGACCAGCGGCGCGGTCTCCGGCGTGATCCCGCCATCGACCTCGATGTCGATCGGCCGGTCGCCGATCATCGTCTTCACCCGGGCGATCTTGTCGCAGACGGCGGGGATGAAGGCCTGGCCGCCGAAGCCGGGATTGACGGTCATCAGCAGGATGAGATCCAGCCGGTCGAGGACGTATTCGATTGCCTGTTCGGGGGTCGAAGGATTGAGCGCCACGCCGGCGCGCTTGCCCGTTGCCCTGATCGCCTGCAGCGAGCGGTCGAGATGGGTGGTCGCCTCGGCATGGACGGTGATGATGTCGCAGCCGGCCTCGGCGAAGGCCTCGATGTAGGGGTCGCAGGGCTCGATCATCAGATGGCAGTCGAAGACCTTCTTCGAGGCTCCGCGGATCGCCTTCACCACCGGCGGGCCGAAGGTGATGTTCGGCACGAAATGCCCGTCCATCACGTCGAGATGGATCCAGTCAGCCCCCATCCGGTCGATCGCCGCCACCTCCTCGCCGAGGCGGGAGAAATCCGACGACAGGATCGACGGCGCGATCACCAGCGGGCGGGTCATGGGCGGTGCTCCTCTTTCTCCGGCGCCGCATGCCCCGTTTCGGAAGCCTGTGCGGGATGGCCATGTTCGGCGCCCTCGCCGGGCTTTTGCCGGAACACCCGGCTCGCCGCAATGTCTTCCGCCGCGATCTCCGACAGCGCTGCGGCATCGAGCGGGCCTGCGGCGCTTTCGAACAGCCGGTTGGCCTGGCGCAGCCGGGCCCGGTCGAGGGCATTGCGGATGGAACGGGCATTGGCGAAATGCGGCTGCGCCCGCCGCTGTTCGATGTAGCTGGACAGGATCGTCTTCGCTTCCTCGGTCAGATGATAGTTCTGCCGCTCCAGCATGCCGACGGCGATCTGGTGGAGTTCGGCGTCGGTATAGTCCGGAAAGTCGATGTGGTGGGCGATGCGCGAGCGGAAACCGGGATTCGATTCGAAGAAGCGGTCCATCCGGTCGGCATAGCCGGCAAGGATCACGACGAGGTCGTCGCGCTGGTTCTCCATCACCTGCAACAGGATCTCGATCGCTTCCTGGCCGTAGTCGCGCTCGTTCTCCGGCCGCCAGAGATAATAGGCCTCGTCGATGAACAGGACGCCGCCCATCGCCTTTTTCAGGATGTCCTTGGTCTTCGGGGCGGTGTGGCCGATATACTGGCCGACGAGGTCGTCGCGGGTGACCGAGACGAGATGGCCCTTGCGGATATAGCCGAGCCGGTGGAGGAGGTGCGCCATCTTCAGCGCCACCGTCGTCTTGCCGGTGCCGGGATTGCCGGTGAAGCTCATGTGCAGCGTCGGCGTCTCATGGGCGAGGCCGAGGCGGCGGCGCGCCCGCTCGACGAGCAGCAGCGCCGCCGTCTCGCGGATGCGCTTCTTGACGGGCTTCAGGCCGATCAGCTCGCGGTCGAGTTCCTCCAGCGTCTCGCGGACGCCGGCCTCCTCGTATTCGCGGCGGAGATCGACCGTGGTGGGGGGCGCGGCGGCGGACGCTTCACCGGATGTCTTGGCCTCCGGAGCGCCGCCCGACGAAGCGGCGGCACTGGCATGAGCTGCCGCCGCGTCGAGCGCTTTCGGGTCGGAACTTTTGCCCAACTGATCGAGATAGCTCATCGAATGACCTCCCGTTGAATGGTTGCCGGGTCGACGCCGCGACCTTCGCGCCCCCCTCTGCCTGCCGGCATCTCCCCCTCAAGGGGGGAGATCAGGCTGTCTCGATCGCCCCGCTGAATCGGCAGAGGCCGTCCGGAATCTGCGAAAACGTGGCGGCAAGATTGCAGCGGGGTCGATCTCCCCCCTTGAGGGCAGGTCTATCGCATATGGCGAATGAGATCGAAGAAGAAGCTTTCGTCCCATCCGGCCTTGAGGAGTTTTCGTCGCATGGGGGTCTTGTCGGGATGCAGTCTGGCGA
>NZ_SOZD01000012.1 GCF_004519335.1 Jiella endophytica
TGTGGAAGCGTGGCAACACGTGAAGCTTACCGGTACTAATCGCTCGATCGGCTTGATCGTTCTCATTCGTCAATGATCATCCCGCCGGGATGATCATTGTCTTCATTCTTGGCTTCAATCGCCAGCGCGGGCATCCGCCCGCTTGGCTCCGTTCCTTCGGAACGCCGCTTCGTTCGAAGCGGGGCTGTCCTCGCCATGTGCCGCTTCGCGGCGGGCTCGGACGGTGGAAGGGTTGGACATGGTTGTCCGGCGACGATTGAAGAGATCTTCTGCAAAACCAGCTCAAGCAAGCGCGCGTCTGTGCCGCCGGCCCGCAAGGGCTGATATCGGCGAGGACAGCCCCAGGCCTCGAGGCCGTCGCCGCAAAGCGCCGCGCCCGCGCAGGCGATCCCGAAGGGATCTGCCGTGAGCGAAAGCAACTCTTCCCAGCTTCTCGAATGCAAATTTTGCGATTGGCCGACCTGGTGGTTACAGCGGGGCGGCCGCACCCGATCCCATTCCGAACTCGGCCGTGAAACGCCCCAGCGCCTATGATACTTCGTCTCAAGACGCGGGAAAGTCGGTCGCTGCCAGGTCTGCCAATCGCAAAATCCAGCTTCTTCACACCATCACCCCAACAATACGCCCCGCTCGGTCCCAACCGGCGGGGCGTTTTTTGCGTCCGATGGAATGAACGGGGGACCGCGCGGGGCCTGTGGGCGACGGAAGGGCAAATCGCACCGGAGTGGATCGGGCGCGGGCGAGACGCAACGCGAACGGCTTGGCGGAGTGGGGCCGGCTTCGCCGGACGGTCGGTGGGGTAGATGGCGCACATGTGGCGCTGCCCTTGGTGCGACAATCGCCCACTGGCCTTTCCCGCCCTCGTCTGGTTCCTGCACCGGCCGAATACATGGTCGCCGATCGTAATGGGATGGAGCCGCGACGGGGGCTCGTCACCGATCATCACGAACGTCGATCCGGCACTTGATGCCGCCGGCGAAGCGGGTTATATGAGCCCCATATTCTCTGCGGTGATGTCGTGAGAGTGGGTCCAACCGGTCCCGCTCTTTTTTGTTACCCGCAACAGCCCAAGCCGGCTCGCGAGAACGGCGCGGTGGCGAAATGCCCTGACGGCGTTCAAGGCCTTTCGGTTCATCGCGGATTGCAGGCTTGGTCGCCAGGGCCGGAATGTCCGGCTTGGCCGGGCCGTGGCACACTGCCGGAGCTGGAGCGCCGCGCGTCCGACTGGACGGGTTAGGGACGCTCCGGGTGATGGAATCTGCGCATCGTCCTTTCCGGAAATCGATTTTCGGGCCGGTGCCGTAGCCAGGAGCAACAGTCGAAAGCGCATGCGCATCGTCAAGGAACAGGGACTGGAAGCCAAGGTGGCCAGCGTCGTCGAGGCGGCGATCGAGCAGGCCGGCTACCGCCTCGTGCGCGTCAGGACCTCGGGCCTCAACGGCATGACCGTGCAGATCATGGCCGAGCGGCCGGACGGCACCATGACGGTGGAGGACTGCGAGGCGGTGTCGCGGGCGATCTCGCCGGTGCTCGACGTCGCCGATCCGGTCGACAGGGCCTATCACCTGGAGGTCTCCTCGCCGGGCATCGACCGGCCGCTGGTCAGAAAGAGCGACTTCGAGACCTGGGCCGGCTATCTGATGAAGCTCGAGACCAACCGTCTCATCGGCGAGCGCAAGCGCTTTCGGGGGAAGATCGTCGCGGTCGCTGACGACGGGATCCGCATCGAGCGTGATCAGCCGGCTTACGGCGAGCCGGCTTCGGTAGAGATCCCCTTCGACGCCATCGGCGAGGCGCGGCTGGTGCTGACGGACGATCTGATCGCCGCCTCGCTGAAGGCCGACAAGGCGGCCCGCAAGCGCCGTGGCGAGACGGTCGAGGAGGACGGTGCCGACCCGCACTGAGGCCTGTCCGGGATGGGCAGGCGGTTGGGCCCCTTCAGGGGCGGGACGGCCGCAGATGCCGACGGCCGAAGCTGGCGGAACGAATGCCGGTAACAAGCCCGGCGAGACACATTGAAGCGCGCCGCCGGCGAAGCCGGCAGGGCGCCAGAAGATGGGACGGGTGGCAGCGCGAGACGCGCTGCTGCCGCCCGATCAGGAGAACGACAAATGGCAGTCAGTGCGAACAGGCTGGAGCTTCTGCAGATCGCGGACGCCGTGGCGCGGGAAAAGTCGATCGACCGCGACATCGTTATCGGCGCCATGGCCGACGCCATCCAGAAGGCCGCCCGCTCGAGATACGGGCAGGAAACCAACATCCGCGTCGATATCAACACCAAGACCGGCGAGATGAAGCTGCAGCGGCTTCTCGAGGTGGTCGAGGATGTCGAGAACCCGGCGACCCAGATCTATCTGGAGCTCGCCCGCGACAAGAACCCCGATGCCGAGCCCGGCGACTTCATCGCCGAGCAGCTGCCGCCGATGGATTTCGGCCGCATCGCCGCCCAGTCGGCCAAGCAGGTGATCGTCCAGAAGGTCCGCGAGGCCGAGCGCGACCGCCAGTATGACGAGTTCAAGGACCGCATCGGCGAGATCGTCAACGGTTCGGTCAAGCGCGTCGAATACGGCAACGTCATCGTCGATCTCGGCCGCGGCGAGGGCATCATCCGCCGCGACGAGCAGATCCCGCGCGAGGTCTTCCGCTATGGCGATCGGGTCCGCGCCTATGTCTACGACGTGCGCCGCGAGCAGCGCGGCCCGCAGATCTTCCTGTCGCGCACCCATCCGCAGTTCATGGCGAAGCTCTTCACCATGGAAGTGCCGGAGATCTACGACGGCATCATCACCATCAAGGCGGTCGCGCGCGACCCGGGCTCGCGGGCGAAGATCGCCGTGATCTCGTCGGACTCCTCGGTCGATCCAGTCGGCGCCTGCGTCGGCATGCGCGGCTCGCGCGTCCAGGCCGTGGTCGGCGAACTGCAGGGCGAGAAGATCGACATCATTCCCTGGTCGCCGGACGCCGCCGCCTTCCTCGTCAATGCGCTGCAGCCGGCGGAAGTCGCAAAGGTGGTGCTCGACGAGGATGCCGAGCGGATCGAGGTCGTCGTCCCCGACGACCAGCTGTCGCTGGCGATCGGCCGCCGCGGCCAGAATGTCCGCCTCGCCTCGCAGCTGACCGGCTGGGACATCGACATTCTGACCGAGGAAGAGGAATCCCAGCGCCGCCAGAAGGAATTCCAGGAGCGTTCGGAGGCCTTCATGGAGGCCCTCAATGTCGACGAGATGGTCGGCCAGCTGCTCGCCTCGGAAGGTTTTGCCTCGGTCGAGGAGGTGGCCTATGTCGATCTCGAGGAGGTCGCCGCGATCGAGGGCTTCGACGAGGAGACTGCCGGCGAGATCCAGACCCGCGCCCGGGAATATCTCGAACAGCGCGAGGCCGAGTTCGACGCCCGCCGCAAGGAACTCGGTGTCGAGGACGTGCTGAAGGAAATCGACGGCCTGACCACCGAGATGCTGGTCGCCCTCGGCGAGGACGACGTGAAGTCGCTCGAGGACTTTGCCGGCTGCGCCGTCGACGACCTCACCGGCTGGGGCGAGCGCAAGGATGGCGAGACCAAGCGCTATCCAGGCACGCTCAGCCCCTTCGAGGTTTCGCGCGCCGATGCCGAGCAGATGATCCTTTCGGCCCGTCTGAAGGCCGGCTGGATCACCGAGGCGGATCTGGCCGGGCCCGATGACGAGGGTGAAGAGAACGAGGACGCGGTCGAGGAGAGCGCCGCCTGAGCTGCGGCAAAGGACGAGGCGTGGCGGCAACGGGCAACGATGCCAGCCGGACCGGCGGTCCGGCAGCGGACGATCTTGACGGAGACGAGGCCCTGAACGGTCGCACCTGCATCGTGACCCGGCAGAGCCTCGAGGCCGCCGACCTCATCCGCTTCGTGCGCGATCCCGACAACCGGGTGGTTCCGGATCTGGCGCGGCGGCTTCCTGGCCGCGGCGCCCATGTCTCCTTCAGCCGCGAGGCGGTGGAGACGGCGGTCAAGCGCCGGCTGTTCGCAAGGGCGTTCCGCTCCGAGGTGGAAACGCCCGCCGATCTCGGCGCGATGGTCGACCGGCTGTTGGTTCGACAGGTGGCGGGGTCGCTCGGCCTCGCCCGCAAGGCCGGCCAGCTCGTCACCGGCGCCGCCAAGGTCGAGGCGGCGATGCGTTCGGGGCGGGCGCTCGGCCTCGTCCAGGCATGCGACGCGGCCGAGGACGGATTGCGCAAGATCGACGCGGCACGCCGCGCCGGCGAGCGCGGAACCGGCCGCCCGATCCCGGGATTTCGCCTGCTCGGGGCAGACGAAATCAGCTTGGCGTTGGGCGGGTGGAATGTGATACATGCAGCCATTCTTGCCGGTGATGCAGGTTCGGCTGTGCTGAAGCGCTTGGAAGCGCTGGCGAAATATCGGGGCGAGAGCCCCATGGAGGCGATCGAAGGCGCCGCTGGCGGCGACTCGACGGCCGAAGAATGAGACTGCAAACCATCGGAAGCGCCTCATGCAGCGACGCTTCCTTGCGAGACGAACGGCGCGGGACCGACCCCGCGCAGGAAGTGGAAGCGTAGATGAGCGATACCAAGTCCGGCGACGACAAGACGCTCCATGTGAGCACGAAGAAGACCCTGACCCTGAAGCGTGGCGGCGTCGAGCAGTCGACGGTGCGCCAGAACTTCAGCCATGGTCGGACCAAGAATGTCGTGGTCGAGACCAAGAAGCGTCGGATTCACAAGCCCGAGGAGACGCCGGCGCCGAAGCCGAACGTCGCCGCCGGGCTGAAGCCGCGGCCGACCGAGACAACCGAGCCGGTGCAGCCCGCCGCCGAGCGGGCGCCCGCGCCCGCTGCGGCACCGAAGATCACGCCGGCGCCGCAGCCGCTGAACACCGGTGGCCGCCCGAAGCAGATCGAATTCGGCCCGAAGCTGGGTCAGGCGCCTGCCGCCGAAGCGCAAGCGACCCCGGAAGTCGCCGAGGCTGCGCCTGCGGCCGAGACGGCAGCGCCGGCAGCCGAAGCGAAGACGACCGAGGCGCCTGTCGCCGAGGCGGTGGCAGAGCCCGCCTCCGCTCCGGTGGCCGAAGCGCCGACGTCCGATAAGCCGGTCACCGCCGAGGCGTCCGAACCGCCGCGCGCCGCCGCTTCCGCGGCTCCGGCGCCGCAGCGCAGCGCGCCGGCGGCGCCGAGCCAGCCGCGTGCTCCCGCGCCGTCGCAGGCGCCTCGGGGCAGGGATGGCCAGGGGCAGCGCGACGGTGGCCGCGATGGCGGACGTGGTCCGCGTGGCGACGGCCGTTCCGACAATCGGGGTGACCAGCGCGGCGACAGGGGCGGCAACCGCCCTGGTGGCCGCGACGATCGCCGCAATGCGCCGCAGACGGCTCCTGGCCAGCGCCAGCCGCGCGGCGCCGTTTTGTCCGATCTCTCCTCGCGTGAGATGGATGCGCGCCGCCGCGCGCTGGAGCTCGCCAAGCAGCGCGAGGTCGAGGCCCGCCGCCTGTTCCAGGAGGAAGAGGCCCGGCGCATCGCCGAAGACGAGCGCCGGCGCGCCGAGCGCGAGGAGTCCGAGCGCCGCCAGGCGGAGGAACAGGCCCGTCTCGAAGCCGAGACCGAGGCCCGCCGCAAGGCGGAGGCGGACGCCGCCACCCGCCGAGGCAACAAGCCGGTGGCAGCCGCCAAGGAGGCGGCCCCGATGTCCCAGGCGGACGCAGAGGCGGCGGCCGCGAGGGCCGAGCGCGGCGAGGGCCGACGCAGGGGCCTTGGCGACGACGAGGACAGCGCCCGGCGTGGCGCCAGCCCGCGTCGCAGCCCGCGGGGCGGAGCGCCCAGCGAGGCGCCGAAGCCGGCCCGTCCGGACCGCGACGACGGCCGTCGTCGCGGCAAGCTGACCCTCGACAAGGCCCTGACGGCCGACGAGGGCGGCAGGGGGCGGTCGCTGTCGTCGATCCGCCGCCGCCAGGAGAAATTCAAACGCTCGCAGCAGAATCAGCCGCGGGAGAAGATTGCGCGCGAAGTGGTACTGCCAGAGACGATCACCATCCAGGAACTCGCCAACCGTATGTCGGAGCGTTCCGTGGACGTCATCAAGTTCCTCATGAAGGAGGGACAGATGATGAAGCCGGGCGACATCATCGATGCCGATCTCGCCGAGCTGATCGCCACCGAATTCGGCCACACGGTGAACCGTGTCGCCGAGTCGGACGTCGAGTCCGGCATCTTCGGTGTCGACGACAATCCGGAGCATCTGGTGTCGCGGCCGCCGGTCGTCACCATCATGGGCCATGTCGACCACGGCAAGACCTCGCTGCTCGACGCGATCCGCCACACCAAGGTGGTCTCCGGCGAGGCCGGCGGCATCACCCAGCATATCGGCGCCTATCAGGTCGAGCAGAACGGCCAGAAGATCTCGTTCATCGATACGCCCGGCCACGCCGCCTTCACGGCGATGCGTGCACGCGGCGCTCAGGCGACCGACATCGCCGTTCTGGTGGTGGCGGCGGACGACAGCGTCATGCCGCAGACGATCGAGTCCATCAATCACGCCAAGGCGGCGGGTGTGCCGATCGTCGTCGCGATCAACAAGATCGACAAGCCGGGCGCCGATCCTGCGAAGGTCCGCAGCGGCCTTCTGCAGCACGAGGTGTTCGTCGAATCGATGGGCGGCGAAGTGCTCGACGTCGAAGTTTCGGCGGTCAAGGGCACCAATCTCGACAAGCTCCTGGAGGCGATCCTCCTGCAGGCCGAACTGCTGGACCTCAAGGCCGATCCGGAGCGCACAGCCGAGGGCGTCGTCATCGAGGCGCAGCTCGACAAGGGCCGCGGCCCGGTCGCGACCGTGCTCGTCCAGACCGGTACGCTGAAGGTCGGCGACATCGTCGTCACCGGCGACGAATGGGGCCGGGTGCGCGCGCTGATCAACGACAAGGGCGAGCAGCTGAAGGAGGCCCCGCCCTCGATGCCGGTGGAGATCCTCGGCATGCAGGGCACGCCCCATGCCGGCGACCGGTTCGCCGTCGTCGAGAACGAGGGCAAGGCCCGCGAGATCTCCGAGTACCGCCAGCGGCTCGCCCGCGAGAAGCAGGTGGCCAAGTCCGCCGGCCAGCGGGGCTCGCTCGAGCAGATGATGTCGCAGTTGCAGGATACCGGGCTGAAGGACTTCCCGCTTTTGATCAAGGGCGACGTCCAGGGCTCGGTCGAGGCGATCATCGGCGCGCTCGACGCGATCTCCACCGACGAGGTTCGGGCGAACGTCGTTCATTCGGGCGCCGGCGCAATCACCGAGTCCGACATCTCGCTGGCCGCCGCCTCCAACGCGGCGATCATCGGCTTCAACGTCAGGGCCAACAAGCAGGCCCGCGACGCGGCCGAGCGCGAGGGCATCGAGATCCGCTACTACAACATCATCTACGACCTGGTGGATGACGTGAAGGATGCGATGTCGGGCCTGCTCTCGCCGGAGCGTCGCGAGACCTTCCTCGGCAACGCCGAGATTCGCGAGGTGTTCAACATCACCAAGGTCGGCAAGGTCGCCGGCTGTCTCGTCACCGAGGGCGAGGTCGAGCGTGGTGCCGGCGTGCGCCTGATCCGCGACAGCGTCGTCATCCACGAGGGCACGCTGAAGACCCTGAAGCGCTTCAAGGACGAGGTGCAGAAGGTTCAGAGTGGCCAGGAATGCGGCATGGCCTTCGAGCGCTACGAGGACATCCGCCAGGGCGACGTCATCGAGTGCTTCCGCGTCGAGCACGTCGCGCGGACGCTGTAGGGCTCGAAAAGCTATCCGGGTCTGCGGCGCATCACGTCCTTATCGGGCGTCAGCGCTGCAGACCCGGTCTCTTGCCAAGATCAGCCTCGCCGGGCAGATTTGCAATTGTAGCGTGATCGTCGTGCTCGCCAGCGCGACGGGCTCAAGGCTTTCGTATCGAAGGAGGGGCTGCATGGTTGCGAATCTGCCGCTTCGCGGCTCGTCTTCGACCCTCGACGCGAGCGAGGTTTCGGGTACGAATGGGCAGGACTTCGAGGCCAGCCGCCTGGCCTCGATCGCCGAAGGTCTGGAGCGTGAAAGCGATCTCATGCGGATCTGGCTGGCGCGAACCGCGGCCGACCTCGACAGGATCGAGCGCGAGAACGAAGAGAACAAGCGGCTGACGTGGCGATTGATGGAGCACCATGGTCCGTGAGCGGCAAGCCGACCGGTGGCGAGGGCGGTCTGTCCTGGAAGCGCGCGGCCGAGTACCTCAAGTCGATCCTCACCCCTGAACGGGCGGTGCGGACGCTGCAGTCCGAAAACGTGGAACTACGACGACAAGTCGATCGCCTGAAGCAGGTTGTCGACGATCACAACGGCCAACTGAAAGTCATCCTGTCGCTGATGGGCTCCACGCTCGACAACCGCGTGGAGTCGACGGCCCAGAAGGCGGCTGTCGATGCAGTCGTGCGATTGCTTGGCAGTTCACCGACAGAAAAAGATATCTGAAGCAAGTTTGCCATGAAACAACCATCCACCCGCCAGCTTTCCGTCGGCGAGAAGGTTCGCCACGCGCTGACCGACATCTTCCAGCGCGGCGAGATCCTCGATCCGCTGCTCGAAAAGGCCGTCGTCTCGGTCTCCGAGGTGCGGATGTCGCCGGACCTGAAGATTGCGACGGCCTATGTCACGGTGCTCGGCCAGGACAACACCGAGCCCTTCGTCGCGGCGCTGAACAGGAACGCGAAGTTCATTCGCGGCCGCCTGACGCCGGCACTGAAGCAGATGAAATACATGCCGGAGGTGCGGTTTCGCACCGACACCTCCTTCGACAATTTCGCCCGCATCGACGCGCTCTTGAAGTCGCCGGAGGTTCAGAGGGACCTCGACCATGGGGACGACGACGCATCGCAGCCGGGCGGCGCAGACGGAGACAAGAACTGATGGCGCGGCGCGGCAAGAAGCCGAAGGGACGGCCGGTGAATGGCTGGGTCGTCCTCGACAAGCCGAAGGGCATGGGCTCCACCGACGCGGTGGCCAAGCTGAAATGGCTGTATTTCGCCCAGAAGGCTGGCCATGCCGGCACGCTCGATCCGCTGGCCTCGGGCATGCTGCCGATCGCCCTCGGCGACGCCACCAAGACCGTCCCCTTCGTCATGGACGGCCGCAAGGTCTATCGCTTCTCCGTGCGCTGGGGCGCCGAGACGACCACCGACGACACCGAAGGGCCGGTGACCCGGAGCTCTGAGCTGCGGCCCTCCCGCGAGGCGATCGAGGCTCAGCTGCCGAATTATGTCGGCGAGATCAGCCAGGTGCCGCCGGCCTTTTCCGCCATCAAGATCGCCGGCGAACGGGCCTACGACTTGGCGCGTGAAGGCGAAACGGTGGAGATCGCGCCGCGCACCGTTGAGGTGCTGCGGCTCGAGATCGTCGAACAGCCGGACGACGACACCACGGTCTTAGAGGCCGAGTGCGGCAAGGGCACCTATGTGCGCGCCATTGCCCGCGATCTCGGTCGCGATCTTGGCTGTTTCGGCCATGTCGTCGAATTGCGCCGGGTCTCCGTCGGCGCCTTCGCCGAGGATGACATGGTGCCGCTCGACGATCTTCTCGAGGCGGCCGAGGAAGGTCGCGAGGAACTCGACGCGGAGGCGATCGAATCCGGCGCAAAGCCGCGCGTCGTCGATTTCGCCCCGCTCGACGAGTATCTCATCGCCCCGGAGGCGGCGCTCGCCGACATCTACGAGGTGCTGCTCAGCGACGAACAGGCGAGCCGCGTCCTTTCCGGCAATCCGGTGATCCTCAGGGGCCGCGATGCGCCGGTGTTCTGCGACGAGGCTTTTGCCACCGGCCATGGCCGGCTGATCGCCCTCGGCGCGATCGAGGAAGGCAGCTTCAAGCCGAAGCGCGTCTTCGGCGGCAGGGGATAGCGCACCGGATCTGCAAGGGCGTCCGCGCGGGTGCGACTTGCGAAGAGGGCTTGCCGCTCTGGCGGCGAGCCCTGCCATCCGGCGATGGCTGTCGGACGTTCCGCCGTGAAGCGGGACATACGTTTTTGACAACGATCTGTTCGCCGATCACGCGGCGTCTTCCTGCCGGGCGTCGAACGCCCGCTGGGCGGCCTCTATGCGTGCATGATTGTCGAAGGCCCAGTCGCCGATCCCGCGCACCGGCCCGCAGAGCGAATGGCCGAGTTCGGTCAGTTCGTAGTCGACCCGCGGCGGGATCGACGGCGTCACCGTGCGGGTGACCAGCCCGTCGCGCTCCAGCCCACGCAGTGTCAGCGTGAGCATGCGCTGGGAGACCGTGCCGATCGCCCGCTTCAGTTCGCTGAAGCGTTTCGGGCCGTCGGCCAGAAGCATCACCACGAGAACCGACCACTTGTCGCCGATCCGCGAGAGCACCCCGCCGACTGCCTGGCAACTGCACGGAAACAGCTTGTCACCCTCGGTTACAGGCTTGTTCTCTGGTTTCATCACTGTGCCTCCTTGCGGGAACCCATGGCAGTCATTTAATGATCCTCGGTATCAATTCCATACCTAGTTACCAGGGGTTACAACGATGAAACTGCTCCATCTCGATTCCAGCATCCTCGGGGACAACTCCGTCAGCCGTAAGCTCTCCAAGGCGACCGTCGAGCGCCTGACGTCGGAGATCCCGGGACTCGACGTCACCTATCGCGATCTGGTTGCCGAGCCGATCACCCACCTCACCGGGCGCTATCTTGCCGGCCAGAGCGCCGAAGTCCAGCACGATCAGGCGCTGCAGGAAGACATCGCGCTCGGCGGCAAGGTGCTTGAGGAGTTCATGAGCGCCGATATCGTGGTGATCGGCGTCGGCTTCTACAACTTTTCCGTCCCGAGCCAGTTGAAGGCCTGGATCGACCGCATCGCGGTCGCCGGCAAGACCTTCCGCTACACGGAGACCGGCCCCGAGGGCCTCGCCGGCGACAAGCGGGTGATCCTGACCCTGTCGCGCGGCGGCTTCTACGGCGCCGAAACGCCGGTCGCCTCCTTCGAACATGCGGAAAGCTATCTGCGCTCGATCTTCACCTTCCTCGGCGTGAAGGATCTCGAGGTGATCGCCGCCGAGGGCGTGGCGGTCGGCCCCGAGCAGCGCCAGAAGGCGACCAACGATGCGCTTGGCGCCATCGCGGCGCTGAAGGCCGCCTGAGATGCCTTTTCGCCAGATAGCGGCGCCGCCCGGGACGGGCGGCGCCGGCAACCGGTCCTCCAGCAGAGACCGGCTGCCGAAACGCCCGGGCGTTGGGGAAAAGCCCCGTCAGGGCGTCATCCGGCGGCGGAGACAGCCGGGCCGATGCCGGTGATCGGCCCGCTGCCGAGATCCGGCAGTTCCAGCCAGTCCGCCATTCGGCGCAACTCGGCGACCAGGGCCGGGATCGTCTCGGGCGGCGCGTCCGGTTCGACCGTCGCCTGCTGGACCACCAACACCCCCGCCTTGCGGTCGGCCTTCAGGTCGACCCTCGCCACCAGTGCTCCGTCGAGGAGAAACGGCAGCACGTAGTAGCCGTGCTCCCGCTTGTGCTGGGGCGTGTAGATTTCCAGGCGATAGCGAAACCGGAACAGCCGCTCGGTGCGGTCGCGGTGCCAGACCAGCGGGTCGAAGGGGGAGACGAGCGCTGCCCCACTCGTCTTGCGCCCGGCCCTGGCGTTACTGTGGAGATAGGCCTGCTGCTTCCATCCGCGCACGCGGACGGGCGTCAGCGTACCTTCCTCGACCAGCTGGGCGATCGGCAGCGGCGCATCCGAGGCGGGCAGCCGGTAATAGTCGCGCAGATCCCCCGCCGTCGCGATGCCGAGCGCCTGGCCGGCCCGTGCGAGGAGCTGGCGCTGGGCATCGGCCCGCGACGGCGTCGGTACATCGAGGACCGCGCGCGGCAGCACCCGCTCGGGCAGGTCGTAGACGCGCTCGAAACTGTTCCGTCGATGGGTCGCCGCGACCAGCCCTGCCCAGAACAGCCATTCCAGCGCGTGCTTGACGTCGCTCCAGGCCCACATGCCCTTTTCCGCCGTGGTGCTCTCCAGGTCGGAGGCGGCGATCGGCCCGTCCCTGGCGATGCGTTCGAGAAGCGCGTCGGCCTCGCCGCGCCGTTCCTTGGCGAATGGCTCCAGCCGGCCCCAGATATCCTTGCCGGCACGGGCGCGTTCCATCCGCCAGCGCATCAGCGGATGGCAGTCGATCGGCAGGATCGACGCTTCATGCCCCCAATATTCGAAGAAGCGCCTCGGCCGATCGACCACGACACGGTCGAGCAGGGCCCGGTCGTAGGCGCCAAGGCGCGAGAACAGCGGGAGATAGTGGGCGCGGGAAAGCACATTGACGCTGTCGACCTGCAGGAGGCCGAGCTGGGCGATCGTCCGGCGCAGCCGCGCAGCCGTGACCTCGCCGTCACGTTCCGGACCGTTGAAACCCTGCGCCGTCAGCGCGATCCGCCGTGCCTCGGCAGGAGAAATGTCCGCCGTCAAGCCGTCCCCCTTCATGGCCGAGACCGCCAGGCCGGGACGGGAGCTGCTGATCGACGCCGCACTGCCTGCCGAGGATCGGTCCGATCTTCGGCTCGATGCTGTATCGCGCATGGAGAGGCATGGCCAGAGCGGTGGTCCCGCCGCCGGGCCGTTTGGTCTCCGCCCGCCACCGCCACCGTCCCCGCCGTAGCCCGGCCCTGCCCGGCGCTCCCGTCCGGGTTCCCCTCAATCCTCGAGCGCCTCGCGGCTTTCGATCCCGAGACGGCGGATCTTGTCGTAGAGACCTTTCCGCGAGATCTGCAGGGTTTCATAAGTCGGCTTAAGAGAGCCGCCGTTCCGGGAGAGCTCCGCCTCGATGACAGCCTTCTCATAGGCGGCGAGTCGGTCGGCAAGCGATCCAGCGCTCGTCGCAGTCCCCGCCAGCCCCTCATGCGCTCCCCCGGCAGACGCGCCGTTCGCAGCGGCAAGGCGGCCCCCAGCGTTGCCGGTCTGCGAGCCGGCGGCCTGCGCGCCATCGGCCTCGTCGAAGCCCGACCACATGCCAAGGACGAACCGATCGGCATAGTTCCGGAGCTCGCGGACATTGCCCGGCCAGTCGCGGCGCATCAGTTGCATCTCCAGCCCGTGATCGATCGCCGGAATCTCCCGGCGAAAGCGGGCGCGCGCCTCGCGGGCCAGATGGAAGAACAGCAGCGGCACGTCTTCCCGCCGTTCCCGCAAAGGCGGGATCGTCAGCGTCACCACATTGAGGCGGTAATAGAGGTCCGAGCGGAACCGCCCATGGCGACCGGCCTCGGCAAGGTCGGTCTTGGTCGCGGCGACGAAGCGCACATCGAGCGGGATCGGCTTGTTTGAGCCGAGCCGTTCGATCGAACGGGTCTCGATCGCCCGCAAGAGCTTTGCCTGGAGATCGAGCGGCATCGATTCGATCTCGTCGAGGAAGATCGTGCCGCGATGGGCGTGTTCGAGCTTGCCGATCCTGACCTTGGCGGCGCCGGTGAAGGCGCCCGGCTCGTGGCCGAAGAGCTCCGACTCGATGATGTCGGCGGGCAGAGCCGCGCAGTTGATGGCGACGAAGTTGCCCTTTGCCCGGCTGCCGCAATCATGCAGGCCGCGCGCCACCACCTCCTTGCCGGTGCCGGTCTCGCCGAGCACGAGGACATCGACGTCGGTGTCCGCGAGCGCATGGATCTGCTGGCGCAGCCGCTGGATGCCGGGGGTGCGGCCGACCAGCCGCAGGGCGAGTTCGTCGCCGTCGTCGAGCGTCGACCTCAGGATGCGGTTTTCGAGGACCAGCCGGCGCTTTTCCAGAGCGCGCTCGACCACGGCGTGAAGCCGACTGACCGAAAAGGGCTTTTCGATGAAGTCGTAGGCGCCGGCGCGCATGGCGTCGACCGCCATCTGCACGTCGCCGTGGCCGGTGATCAGGATCACCGGCATGGTCGGGTCGACGGCCAGCGCCGACTTCAACAGCTCCAGCCCGTCGAGGCCGGGCATGCGGATGTCGCTGACCACCACGGCATAGCTCTCATGGCCGAGGCGGGAGAGAAGCGTCGAGCCGTCCTCATGCAGCTCGACCGGCATGCCCTCGAGTTCGAGCCCCTGGCAGAGGGCGTCGCGAAGGTCGTCGTCGTCGTCGACGAGATGAACGGTCGGTTCGCCGAAACCGGGCATCGGTCAGACTCCTTCGCGCGAGAGGGCCAAAGCGGACTGGCCCGTATCGGCGCTTGCAAGGACGATTGCAAATGTCGTCCCCTCGGGCCCGGTCTCGACCAGTCGGATCTCGCCGCCGAAATCGGCGAGGATGTTTCGGACGATCGACAGGCCGATGCCGATCCCCTCGCCGCTCGCCTTGGTGGTGACGAAGGGCTCGAAGACGTCGGTGCCGATCGCCGCGGCAATGCCCGGCCCATCGTCACGGACGCGGATCTCGACGGTGCCCGGCGCGCCGCCAGGGTGAAGGGCGATGGCGATGCGCCCCTGCGGGCGCTGGCTCCCTCCGTCGGTGCCAGCGGCGCCCTTGCCGGTCCCGGCGATCGCATCGGCGGCGTTGTTGACGAGATTGACGAAGACCTGAGCGAGGCGGATCCGCCCGCCCATCACCTCCACCGGTCGCAGCGCCGGATCGACCTCGAAGGCGATGCCCGCCTTGCGCAGCCGCGGGCGCACCAGGATCATCGCCTCGTCGAGGATCGGCCCGAGCGCCACCGGGCTCAGCGTCGTGCCCGGCTTGCGGGCGAAGGCGAGGAGGGTCTTCGACATTTCGGCCATGCGGTCGGTCATCGCCGAAATGCGCTTCAGATTGCCGCTCGCCATGTCGGCACGGCCGCGCGACAGGAAGCGGTCGGCATTGTCGGCATAGGTGCGGATCGCGGCGAGCGGCTGGTTGAACTCGTGGCCGAGCGCTGCCGCCATCTGGCCGAGGCTGGCGAGCTTTGCCGCCTGCACCAGCTCGCCCTGGGTCTGGCGAAGCCGCTCTTCGGCAAGGCGCCGCTCCTCGACCTCGCCCTTCAGGGAGAGATTGGCCCGGCTGAGGGCCCTTGTGCGATCCCGCACCACCCGCTCGAGCCGCAGTGCCAGCGCCCGGTCGCGCCGCTCGCGGATGATCGAGAGTTCGCGCCGGCGGAGCGCCACGGCGGCGATGCCGGCAAGGCCGAGCGCGAGCAGGCCGGCGATGGTCTGGCCGGCGAGGCGCGCGGCGCCGACATCCGACGTGTCGGCAAGGACATGGATCCGCCATTCGAGCAGCGGCAGGCTGCGGCTGAGATCGAGGGGCGCCGGCGCGCCGGTCCGAGCGACGAGGGCCTGCACCGTTTCCGGCCGTTCCATCCGCCAGTCCCGCCGGTTCGACAGGAAGATGCGGCCCGAGCGGTCGGTGACCGTGATGGTGTTCTTCGACAGCGCCCAGGTGGCCTCGACATTTTCCAGCCCGACGACGATGGCGATGAAGCCTTCGAGGGCAAATTCCGGCCGGACTGCGGCGACGAAGACATAGGCCCGCTCTCCATCGGCCAGGACGAGGCTCTGGCGGCCGAGCCGCCCTTGCCGGGCGACGGCCAGCGCGTCCTCGAGCCGCCCTTCGCCATCGCGCAGCCGGCCGCGCACCGAGTGGAAGATCTCGCCCGCCGGGTCGAGGAGCAGAAGGTCGAGCGCGCCCGAAAGGCCGACGACGGATTCGGTGGCGAGCCGCAGCGCCGCGCGGTCGGGAATGTCGCTCGAAGCCTGAGCCGCGCCGCCCGAGCCCGCGAAGAACTGCCGGAACTCGGCCGTCTGGGCAAGCAATGGCGGCAGCACGCGATATTTGTCGAGGACGCCGTCGAGCGTCGCGATCTGCACGTTGAGGGTCTCGACGGCTCCGGCATGAACCTCTGCAAGGGCCTGGCGCTCGGCAAAGCGGCCGGCGAGGAAAACCGCGAGGACGGCAAAAAGCAAAAGGCCGGCGAGGGCGACGAGACGCGTCGCGGCGAAACGTCGGCGAATGCGCCGGCCGGACAGGCGCGCCGGTCGCGGCAAGGCCGCGGCTGCCGGCCGGTCGGCCTGGTCTGCAGCCGGGTCCCGCTGCACGCCGGCGCGTCTAGCATGTGTATTGTTCAAACCTCGACCCTTCGATGTGCGCTCTGCGCATATCAGCAACGCCCGATTGTCGCTTCAACCGGCCCTGCCCGAGGGTTATGTCCTATCCCGACAAGATCATCAAAACAGCTGCATTGCCAAGGAGTGTGTCATGAGCCGCCGCAGGGGTTTCGTCGCGGGAGTTGCCGATTTCTTCGAGGATGTGAGGGCTGCGCGCCACTGCGCCGTCGCGCTCGAGGCCGGCCGCAAGCCGCCGGAGGCCGCGCTGCGCCAGCTCGGCCTGAAGCGCGATTTGTTCGACCGCTACCGCTGAAGACTGGTACCGCGCCGTGATAGAAACACCCGGCCTGCGCGAGCGGGCCGGGTGTTCGCGTTTCCGGGGCAGGCACGCTGCGACGGCCGCAAGGCTGCGGGCGTCAGCGGGACATCAGCACAGGAGCGGTCATCTCCCGCAGGATCTGGCGGGTGACACCGCCGAACAGCATCTCGCGGATGCGCGAATGGCCGTAGCATCCCATCACGAGAAGATCGGCGCCGGCATCCGCGAGGTAGGACAACAGCGTGTCGCCGACGGAGATGTCGCCGCTATAGGTGACGGAAGCCTCGACCGGCAGGCCGTGGCGCGCCAGCGCGGTCGCCAGATCGTCGGCCGGCGCCAGGCCCTCGCTGCCGCTGCCGCGATGCGGATCGATGGCGAGCACGCAGACCTTTTCGGCGCCTGAAATCAGCGGGATCGCGTCGAAGGCAGCGCGGGCGGATTCCCGCGTGCCGTTCCAGGCGACCACCGGCCGCTTGCCGATGGTGCTGAAACACCCCTCGCGCGGCACGAAGAGGATCGGCCTGCCGGTCTCGAACAGCACATCGGTGACGAGCCCGCCGCCATGCCATTCCGAAGCGTGGGACTGGGCGACGACGACGAGGTCGGCGCAGAGCGCGTGGCGGGTCACCGCCTTGGCGAAATCCGGGCTGGTCGGCTCCTCGACGCGCCATTCGGTCGAAACGTCGCTCACGGCGGCCCGTTTTTCGAAGGCCGAACGGACGGCTGCCGCCGTCTCCCGCAGCGACTTGCGCGTCGCCTCGAGATATTCGACGGAAATCTCCGTCGCGAGGTCGGCAAGGACGCTCGGCGTCACATGCAGGCCGACGAGGTGGGCGCCGTGGCTGGCGGCCAGAGGCAAGGCGACGCCCAGCAGGCGGTCGATGCGCTCTGGAGTGTCGAAGCAGACGAGGATCGTCCTGTACATGATCTTCCTCCCTCATTCAGGCCGCGCCCGAAGCCGGCGCGGACGGTCTCGATGGCTGTTGCTGCGATAGGCATGGCGGCCCGAAGAGCGAGTGCGGGTCTTCGCCGGATCGTTTCCTCAGGCAGGTTCCACCGCGGCGAGCTCTGCCGGCCGCCTGGCGCCGGCGAGATCGATGTCGAGCACGATGCGCCCCTCGATCCTGCCGGCCTTGAGGTCGGCGAAGATGTCGTTGATCTTGTCGAGCGGCGCGGTCTTCACCTCGCTCCTCACCTTGCCGGCGGCGGCAAAGGCGATCGCCTCGTCGAGGTCGCGCCGGGTGCCGACGATCGAGCCGCGAACGGTGATGCGCTTCAGGACGACGTCGAAGATCGGCGTCGGGAATTCGCCCGCCGGCAGGCCGACGAGGCTGACCGTGCCGCCCCGCCGCACCATGTGGAGCACCTGGTTGAAGGCCGGCACCGAGACCGCGGTGACAAGCACGCCATGGGCGCCACCGCCGGTCGCCTCAAGCACTTTCTCGACGGCGTCCGGCGCCGAGGCGTCGACGGCGATGTCGGCGCCGTCCTTCAGAGCGAGTTCCAGCTTGTCTTGCGCGATGTCGAGAGCGACGACGTTGAAGCCCATCGCCTTGGCATATTGCACGCCGACATGTCCGAGGCCGCCGATGCCGGAGATCGCCACCCATTCGCCGGGCCTCGCCTCGGTCTCCTTCAGGCCCTTGTAGGTGGTCACGCCGGCGCAGAGGATCGGCGCGATGGCGGCGAGATCGACGCCCTTCGGCAGCCGGGCGGCAAAGGGCGCTGCGGCGATGACATATTCGGCAAAGCCGCCATTCACGCTGTAGCCGGTGTTGTGCTGGTGTTCGCAGAGCGTCTCCCAGCCGCTCTCGCAATATTCGCAGTTGCGGCAGGCATCGTGCAGCCAGGGCACGCCGACGAGATCGCCGACCGCAACTTCATCGACGCCGGCACCGAGCGCCGCGACCGTGCCGACCACCTCGTGGCCGGGAATGAACGGCAGCGAGGGCTTCACCGGCCAGTCGCCGTCGGCGGCATGCAGATCGGTGTGGCAGACGCCGCAGCTCGCGACCTTGACCAGCACCTCGCCCGGGCCGGGCTGCGGGACGGGCACGTCTTCGATCGTCAGCGGCTCGCCAAAGGCGCGAACGACAGCGGCTTTCATCATTCGGGTCATGTCCGGAAGACCTCCATTCAGGTGGCCTCCAGACTGGACCCGCGCCGCAGTGCAAACATTGATCGGGATCAACCACAGGGATTTTCTCGCCGGCGGGCGGGCAAGGCAGCCGTCTCTGCCGGCTCCCGGCCCTCCTGTTTTTGCCGTTGCGAAAACTCTCTGAGCAGGTGCAATATCGACGGCATGACGCAGCCGCTCAACATCCTCCTCGTCGACGACAACGGTCTGCGCGCCTCGATCATCGAGGAGGGCTTGCGCGATGCGGGCCATGCCAACGTCTCGATCGTCACGACGGTCGCGGGTCTGGTCAAGCGGATCGAGGCGCTGTCGCCGGACGTCATCGTCGTCGATCTCGAAAACCCAAACCGCGACCAGTTGGAGGATTTCTTCCAGGTGTCGCGCACGGTGAAGCGGCCGATGGCGATGTTCGTCGATCGCTCCGACACCGCCGAGATCGAGGCGGCGATCGAGGCGGGCGTCTCGGCCTATGTGGTGGACGGGCTGAAGAAGGAGCGGATCAAGCCGATCCTCGAAATGGCGATCTCGCGCTTCAACGCCGTCAGCCGGCTGGCGCGCGAACTTGCCGACGCGAAGTCCGAGCTTGCCGAGCGCAAGTCCGTCGACCGCGCCAAGGGCATCCTGATGAAGGCGAAGAAGATCGACGAGGACACCGCCTACAAGCTGCTGCGACGCGCGGCGATGAACGAGAACCGCCGGATTGGCGAAGTCGCCGCCAGCCTGGTGTCCGCCTACAACCTTCTCGGAGACGCGTGATGGCCGAGTCGAGCTTCATCCGCGCCGGCTATGTGCCGCTTCTCGACAGCGCCGTCCTGATCGCCGCCGCCCATATGGGATTTGCCGAGGAGCGCGGCGTCGTCCTGTCGCTGCAGCGAGAAACTTCCTGGGCGACGATCCGCGATCGCATCGGCGTCGGCCAGTTCGACTGCGCCCACATGCTGGCGCCGATGCCGATCGCTGCCAATCTCGGCCTCGGGCCGCTTCCGGTGCCGATGCTGGCGCCGATGGTGCTGGCGCTCGGCGGCAATGGCGTCACCGTGTCCAGCGCCGTCGCGGCAAAGATGCAGGCGGCGGGGCCCGAAGACTTCGACACGGCGCCGGGGAGCGCAGGGCGGGCCTTTGCCGCAGCCGTGCGGCAGCGGGCGGAAAAGGGCGAGCCGCCGCTGAAGCTGGCGGTCGTCCATCGCCATTCCAGCCACAATTACGATCTCCGATACTGGCTCGCCGCGTCCGGGGTCGTCCCCGAGCGCGACGTCGAGATCACCGTCGTGCCGCCGCCGCTGATGCCCGACGCGCTTGCCGGCGGCGGCATCGACGGCTTCTGCGCCGGCGAGCCCTGGGGCACCATCGCCGTTGCCCGCGGAGCAGGGCGCATCGTCACCAGTCGTGCCGAAATCTGGCGGCGGGGCCCGGAAAAGGTGCTCGGCGTCACCAAAACGATGGCGCGCGACCATCCGGACGCCCTTGAGGGTCTCATTCTCGCGCTCTGCGAGGCCGCGCGCTGGTGCGCCGATCCGGCCAATTTCGAGACGCTGGCACGGCTCCTTGCGGCGCCGGACAGGCTGGACGTCGATGCCAGGACGCTGCTGCCGGGTCTCACCGGCCGGCTGGAGACGGCGCCCGGCCGACAGCGCGAGATCCCCGACTTCATGGTGTTCTTTGGCGACGGCGCGGCGCGGCCTGATTCCGACCACGGCCGCTGGCTCTATCAGCAGATGACCCGCTGGGGCGATGCGCCGCTCTCCGAAGAGGGCGCCAGGATCGCCGGCGAAACGTTCTCGCCAGCGCTGTTCGACGCTGCGACGGGCGCTGCGGACGGTGGCGCGTCGGGCGAATCGCCGGGCGAGCGGCCGAGCGGCCTGTTCGATACGGCGCCATGACGGGACGGCGCGGTGAGCCTTCGGTCCTTCCATATGAGGCAAGGCAGCCGGCGGCGAAAAATACCGCCAACAACTGCGCCCTGTGCCATTCTTTCACAGGATTTGCATCTCTGACCGCGGGAACCGATGTAATATGCTCTACGCGAACGGGGATCGGACCCAGATGAAAGACGGGATCGTGGTGCTGGCAGAATGGGACGAGGAGGCTGGCGTCTGGGTGGCCAGCAGCGAAGACGTCTGCGGCCTCTCCGTTGAGTCCGAGAGTCTGGACCTTCTGCAAGCGAAGGTGCTCGGCGCATTGCAGGATCTCGTCGAACTCAACGGCCTGCGCTACGACGGGCCCAGCATTCCGGTTCATATCAGGACCGAGTTCTCGGCAAGCGTTTCCAATCCACGGCATTGATCCGTGCCAGGGTTCACGCGCGAACTCAAAGAACTCCTCTCGGCCGCCGGATGCCGTTTCCACCGGCAGGGCAGAGGAGATCACGAGATTTGGTACAGCCCGATAACCGACCGATACTTTACGGTCGATTCGAACATCAAATCCCGGCACACCGCGAACCAATCACTCAAGGACGCGGGCCTGCCGAAAAAGTTCTGACGTATTCCATGCCGCGTCCGCACAGCCATGCGGAAAAGGCAGCCTGGAGTCTCCTGTGAGACGACAGGCCAGTCTGATGGGCCCGAGCGGCTGCGCAGCTTGCTCCTCGGATTATCGTCCACCCCACGGGCAGATGCTCACGCCGTCAGCAAAACGGTTGCATAGAACATCTTCAATCTGTCTATTGTTTGTGCAGAATTCCGCTTCGCTTAAAAATCCTGCGAAAACAACGTTTCTCGCATTGCACCATGCCACGAGCTGTTCTAAAGAAACACTCTAGGCGGTCGTGACCGCCTGAAAGTTTCGACGTCCAAAGGCGGGCGTCACTGGCAAGGCTGCCGACACTTCTTTGTAACGCCACAGCGTAAGACGCGTGGCGGGAAGCGTCGGGCAGCCTTTTTTGTTTCCAAAAACAGATCAGCCGGCGGTAACCCCGCTCCGGGCAACGGGAGAGCTTTTGTTCATGCCCATGGTGACTTCGATAACCCGACGTTTCTTCCTGGGAGCAACGCTCGCCGGCGCCGCCTTTGCCTGGCAGCCGGCCGGCGCCGAGATGCTGATCCCGGAAAAGGACGAATTGAAATTCGGCTTCATCAAGCTGACCGACATGGCGCCGCTCGCCATCGCCAAGGAGAAGCACTTCTTCGAGGACGAGGGGCTCTATGTCACGCTGGAGCCCCAGGCGAACTGGAAGGTGCTGCTCGACCGGGTGATCACCGGCGAGCTCGACGGCGCCCACATGCTGGCCGGCCAGCCACTTGCGGCGACCATCGGCTTCGGCACCAAGGCCCACATCGTCACGCCCTTCTCGATGGACCTCAACGGCAACGGCATCACCGTGTCGAATGCCGTCTGGGAGGAGATGAAGAAGGCCATTCCGACAAATGCCGACGGCATGCCCCAGCACCCGATCCCGGCCTCGGCGCTGAAGCCGGTGGTGGAGCAGTATCGGGCGGCCGGCAAGCCGTTCAACATGGGTATGGTGTTCCCGGTCTCGACCCACAATTACGAGCTGCGCTACTGGCTCGCCGCCGGCGGGCTCAATCCCGGCTTCTACACGCCGACCGACACGTCCGGTCAGGTCAAGGCCGACGTGCTTCTCTCGGTGACGCCGCCGCCGCAGATGCCGGCGACGCTCGAGGCCGGCACCATCCAGGGCTACTGCGTCGGCGAGCCTTGGAACCAGGCGGCGGTGTTCAAGGGCATCGGCGTTCCGGTGATCACCGACTACGAGATCTGGAAAGACAATCCCGAAAAGGTCTTCGGGATGACGGCGAAGTTCGTCGAGGAGAATCCCGAGACGGCCGTCGCCGTCACCAAGGCGCTGATCCGCGCCGGCAAGTGGCTCGACGAGAGCCCGGAAAACCGCAAGGAAGCCGTCGAGATCCTGTCGCGGCCCGAATATGTCGGCGCCGACGCCGAGGTGATCGCCAATTCGATGACCGGCACCTTCGAATACGAGAAGGGCGACAAGCGCGAGGTCCCGGACTTCAACGTCTTCTTCCGCTACTTCGCCACCTATCCCTATTATTCCGACGCGGTCTGGTATCTCACCCAGATGCGCCGCTGGGGACAGATCTCCGAGGAAAAGCCGGACGAGTGGTATGCCGAGACGGCGAAGAGCGTCTACCGGCCGGACATCTACAGGACGGCCGCCGCTTCGCTGATCGACGACGGCCTCCTCGAAGCGTCCGACATTCCCGAGACCGACGGCTACAAGCCGGCGACCGACGCCTTCATCGACCATGTCGAATACGACGGCCGCAAGCCCAACGCCTATCTCGAGAAGTTCTCGATCGGCCTGAAGGGCAAGGAAGACGTCGCCTCGCTCGCCTCGAACTGAGCCCGGCGCCCACGGCATCCGGCGCAGCCCTGCGCCGGGTCTTCGGGGCGGTCACCGATCCAAGGACATGGCTTCACGATGAGCACTGCTTCCGACTTCATGGGCCACGAACTGTCCGAGGCCGAGCGCCGGATCCTGAGGCGCGAAAAGCGCATGATGCGGATCACCAGGGCCACCGGCCCGTTGACCGCCATCGGGCTCGGTTGGTCGGTACCGATCGCCAGGATCGCCGCCGGCGACGATCCGCGGGCCAATCTGAAAGGCCTCTGGCAGGGGCTCTGCGTGCCGCTGATCGGCATTCTCGCCTTCCTCGCGGTCTGGGCGGCGCTCGCCCCGACGGTCCAGACCTCGCTCGGTACCGTGCCGGGGCCCGCGGCCGTGTGGGGGCAGGTCGAGGCGCTCTATGCCGACTACGAACGCTCTTCGGCCGACAGGGCGGCGTTCTACGAGCGCCAGGACGAGCGGAATCAGAAGCTGGTCGCTGCCGGCCATGCCGACCGCGTCAAGGTCCGCGACTATACCGGCGCGCCGACCTATCCCGAGCAGATCCTCACCAGTCTTGAGACGGTGTTTCTCGGTTTCGTGCTGGCAACGCTGATTGCCGTGCCGGTGGGAATCGCCTGCGGTCTCTCGCCGACCGTCAACGGCGCGCTCAACCCGCTGATCCAGATCTTCAAGCCGGTCTCGCCGCTCGCCTGGCTGCCGATCGTCACGATGATCGTCTCGGCGCTCTATGTGAACGCCTCGGACGCGCTGCCGAAATCGATGGTCGTCTCGGCGATCACCGTCACGCTCTGCTCGCTCTGGCCGACGCTGATCAACACCGCGCTCGGTGTCGCCTCGATCGACAAGGACCTCGTCAATGTCGGCAAGGTGCTGCAGCTGTCGACGGCGAAGACCATCACCAAGCTGGTGCTTCCCTCGGCGATGCCGCTGATCTTCACGGGTCTGAGACTGTCGCTGGGCGTCGGCTGGATGGTGCTGATCGCCGCCGAGATGCTCGCCCAGAATCCCGGCCTCGGCAAGTTCGTCTGGGACGAGTTCCAGAACGGCTCCTCGGATTCGCTGGCCCGGATCATCGTCGCCGTCATCACCATCGGCATCGTCGGCTTCGTCCTCGACCGGATCATGGCCGCACTGCAGGCCGCCTTCACCTTCTCCGGCACGCGGTGAGCGCGATCATGAGCACTCCGAAACCGACGAAGACGCAGTCTCAAAACCCCGCCCGGGCTCCCATCATCGAACTGAAATCGGTTTCCAAGAGCTACGGCGAGGGCAAGGACCGCGCCGAGATCCTGAAGAACCTCGACCTCGCGGTCGCCGAGGGCGAGTTCGTGGCGATCGTCGGCTTCTCCGGCTCCGGCAAGACGACGCTGATCTCGCTTCTCGCCGGGTTGATCCTGCCGGACCAGGGCTCCGTCCTGATGCGAGGCGAGACGGTGACCGGCCCCGGCCCCGAGCGCGGCCTCGTCTTCCAGTCCTATTCGCTGATGCCCTGGCTCACCGTGCGCGGCAACGTCGCGCTTGCCGTCGATACGGTCTTCGCCAAAGAGCCGAAGGCCGACCGCCAGGCGCGGATCGAGAAATACATCGCGATGGTCGGCCTCTCCCATGCGGCGGAACGCAAGTCGGCGGAGCTTTCCGGCGGCATGCGCCAGCGCGTCTCGGTTGCACGGGCGCTGGCGATGAGCCCGGAAATCCTGCTTCTCGACGAGCCGCTCTCGGCCCTCGACGCGCTGACGCGGGCAAAGCTCCAGGACGAGTTCGCGGCGATCAGCCAGATCGAGAAGAAGACGATCATCCTCATCACCAACGACGTCGACGAGGCGATCCTGCTCGCCGACCGGATCGTGCCGCTCGACCCCGGCCCCCGCGCGACGCTCGGCCCCTCCTTCGCCGTCGACCTGCCGCATCCGCGCGATCGCACGGCGATGAACACCAGCGACGCCTTCAAGCGGCTGAGGCGCGAGGTGACGAACTATCTGATGGAAAAGGGCCGCGATGCGAGCGCCGAGGCGGGCGACCCGGTCAGCCTGCCGAATGTCACGCCGATCACCGTCGGGGCGAAGAAGCGCGCGCCGGCGCCGGACCTGCCCAAGGCCTGGCTCGACGCCGCCCGCTCGCCGATCGAACGCGGCTTCGTCGAGTTCTTCGAGGTCCGTAAGGTCTATCCGACGCCGAAGGGGCCGCTCACCGTCGTCGACGGCTTCGACCTGAAGATGGAAAAGGGCGAGTTCGTCACGCTGATCGGCCATTCCGGCTGCGGCAAGTCGACGGTCCTGTCGATGGCGGCGGGCCTTGCCGACATCTCCTCCGGCGGCATCGTCCTCGACGGTCGCGAGGTTTCAGGCGCCGGACCCGACCGCGCGGTGGTGTTTCAAGCGCCGTCGCTGATGCCCTGGCTGACGGCGCGCGAAAACGTCGCCCTCGGGGTCGATCGGGTCTATCCGAACGCCACCCCGGCCGAGCGCCGGGACGTCGTCGAGCATTATCTCCACCGCGTCGGCCTCGGGGACGCCATGCACCGCAAGGCCGCCGACCTCTCCAACGGCATGAAGCAGCGCGTCGGTATCGCCCGCGCCTTCGCCCTGTCGCCGAAGCTACTCCTCCTCGACGAACCCTTCGGCATGCTGGATTCCCTGACGCGCTGGGAGCTTCAGGACGTTCTCATGGACGTCTGGAAGCGCACCCAGGTGACGGCTGTCTGCGTCACCCACGACGTCGACGAGGCGATCCTCCTCGCCGACAAGGTGGTGATGATGACCAACGGGCCGAAGGCGAAGATCGGCAAGATCATGACCGTCGATCTGCCGCGGCCGCGCAGCCGCAAGGCGCTGATGGAGCACCCCGACTACTATCTCTATCGCGAGCAGCTCCTGAGCTTCCTCGAGGAATACGAAGGCGGCGCTCGGCCGAACGAGGCGGTGGAGGGTGCGGCCTCGGCAGGATCAAAGAACGATGAAGCCGCGATCTCGCCGAGCACCAAGGCGAGAGAGGCAGCCTGATGCACGCTCGTTCGCTCCCCAGACAGATAGCTTCTGTCGTTGGCGGCCCGTCCGGCTATTCGGCCGCCTGCTTGCGGGCAATGAACTCGCGCAAGGCATCGTTGAGATGGCGCTGCCAATCGTCGCCGAATTCACGCTTGAAATGGTCGGCGACGTCGAATTCGATCTCCGCCATGAAAAACCGGCGGGGCGGCGCCGTGACCGGCTCGAAGAACGACGGCGGCATCACCTCGCGCGCCGGACGCATGCGGGCCCAGTCCTCGTCGGTCAGCGGCGGATTGTCGGGATCGGACAGGGCAGCCGCGGTAATGGCGGCGTCTTCGTCGTCACTGATCGGCTCTGTCAGCCATGGCTTTTTCATAGACAAGCCTCTCGCGTTTGTTGGCCTTGCGCAAACTTATGACCCGAATGATCGTCGTTCCAGCCATCGCGCCGATACGGCGGGCGTAGACGAGAACATGGAGGCGTCCGCCGATCGGGCCCGTCGCGATAAACCTCTCTTCGCCATAGTTGAATCTCGTATCCGGCTGAATGATCGCGTTGTTTCGATCCAGCGATGGCGCGGTCGTGAAATCGATCCCATGCTTGGCGATGTTCATGAGACGCTTGGTTTCGTCCCAAGCGTAAACGTCGCCGCCCATTGCGCCAATCCCCCTAGCCGCCCGACTCCCCCGGAGAGAATTCTAGAAGTTTACAATTTAAAGGTCACGAATAACCAGAACGACGTGTCCTACTCAGCGGCCTCGTCCTTGCGCTCCGTCGCAGCGCGCAGGACGTCGCGCATCTCCTCCTCCCAGTCGGGACCGAATTTTTCCTTGAAATGCGCGACGACCTCGTCGGCGACGAAGACGGCCTTCGTCCCGGTGAGCTTTTCGAACAGCTCGCGGGGCATCACGTCGCGGGCCGGCCGCATCTGCTCCAATTCCTCGTCGGTGAGCGGCGGATTGTCGGGGTCGGAGAGCGCCGCCGCGGTGATGGCGGCGTCCTCCTCAGGGGTCGGATGGATTAGCGGACGTCTTCTTCTCATAACGCAAGACCTCGCGTTCATTCGCCTTTCTGAGACTTATAACCCGGACCGCATCGCCCCGGTAGGTGAAGACCATGACGTAGAGCCGGTCGTCGATCGGTGCCTTGGCCTGAAAACGCTCTTCTCCATAGGCATGTCTGACATCGGCCTCGATGTCCGCCGTCTTGAGGTCGAAACGCCGTGCCAGCGCGAAGTCGACCCCATGCTTGGCGAGATTGCCGGCGCGCTTGTGATCGTCCCACTCGAACTCGGCCATCCCGCACTCGCCCGAACCACTGCCGCCACTTTAGGTCGCACCGTCGGGCGCTGCAAATTTTCGTCGTCGGCAGGATTGGTCGGCCCGCAACCATTCACGGAAGGGCGCGCCGCATGAGCGCTATCATGGACCCTGCGACCGCAACCACCCGCACCTTCGTCGAAGCGACCGAAGTGTGGGTGCCGAAGGATGGCCGGCTGGTCTGGTCGAGCGGCAATTACGGCGCCCTCGACGCCTTCGCCGCGGTCTCGGAAGAAAAGAGCTTCGGCAAAGGCGAGGGCCTGCCCGGCAAGGCCTGGGACGAGGCCCGCCCGGTCGTGCTGAAGGCCTTCGACGGGTCGTATTTCCAGCGCGCCGAAGCGGCACGGGCGGCCGGCCTCACCAGCGCCGTTGCGGTGCCGGTCTTTGCCGGCAGCGAGCTGAAGGCCGTCGTCGTGGTGCTCTGCGCCGACGACGACCAGCGCACCGGCGCCATCGAGGTCTGGTGCGAGGCGAACGGGCTTCTGATGCTCGACGACGGCTATTACGGCGCCGCCCGGCATTTCGAGTGGGTCTCCCAGCATACCCACTTCCCGCCCGGCCAGGGCCTGCCCGGCGGAGTCTGGGCGGCCAATGCGCCGATGCTGATGCGCGATCTCGGCTCCGGCTATCGCTTCATCCGCGCCGACAGCGCCGGCAAGGCGGGCCTCACCACCGGCCTCGGCCTGCCGATCGCCGTGCCGGGTCGGCAGACCTACGTGCTGACGCTCTTGTCCGCGCGCGGCACGCCGATCGCCCGTCGCTTCGAGCTGTGGAACGCCCGCTCGTCGCGCAGCGGCGCGGCGAGCGAGGCAGCACTCGCCGACGGCATCTGCCAGCGCGAGGGGCCGCTCTGGAACGACGAGCACGAGCGCCGCGTCGCCGCGTGGCAGGGGCCGATCGGCGAGGTCCTCGGCACCGGCCTGCCGCTCGTCAAATACGACACCGCACTCCTGACGGCCGGCTACGCCTCGATGGTGGCCCTCCCGATCTACCGGGACGGAACGCTCGCCCACGTCGTCGCCTGGTACTACTGAAAGGATCCTCCATGCAGAGACTGGTCGTCATCGGCGCCGGCATGGCTTCGGGCCGAGTGCTCGAAACGCTCTTCGAAACCGATCCCGACGCCTTCGCGGTCACGCTGTTCAACGCCGAACCGCGGGGCAACTACAACCGCATCATGCTCTCGCCGGTGCTCTCCGGCGAAAAGAGTTTTGAGGAAATCGTCACACACAGCGACGACTGGTATGGCGAGCACAAGGTCACCTGCCGCTTCGGCGAGAAGGTCGTCGCCATCGATCGCGCCCGCAAGGTGGTGGTGGGCGAAAAGGGCGAGGTGCCCTACGACAGGCTGATCGTCGCCACAGGATCGGTGCCCTTCATCGTCCCGGTCGAGGGACGCGACCTCGACGGCGTCATCACCTATCGCGACCTCGACGATACCAATCGGATGATCGAGGCGTCGGGGAGGCCCGGCAGCCGCGCCGTGGTCATCGGCGGCGGCCTCCTCGGGCTCGAGGCTGCGGCGGGGTTGAGGCTGCGGGGCATGGAGGTGACCGTCCTGCATCTGTCGGGCCATCTGATGGACCGCCAGCTCGACGAGGCGGCCGGCTATCTCCTGCGCAAGGATCTCGAAAAGCGCGGCATCGCCGTGATGACCCGCGCCTCGACCGAGCGGATCCTCGGCGACACCCGGGTCGAGGCCGTGGAGCTTGCCGACGGAACCCGGCTCGAGGCCGATCTCGTGGTGATGGCCGTCGGCATCCGCCCCTCCGTCGAGATCGCCAGGGCGGCGGGGCTGGCGGTCAACCGCGCCATCGTCGTCGATGCGCAGATGCGCACCTCCGACCCGGACATCTATGCCGTCGGCGAATGCGTCGAGTTCAACGGCACGCTCTTCGGCCTCGTCGCGCCGCTCTACGAACAGGCCAAGGTTCTGGCCAACTGCCTCGTCGGCAAACCCGGCAGCTTCTCAGTCAGGGAGCTCTCGACCAAGCTGAAGGTCACCGGCTGCGACCTGTTTTCCGCCGGCGATTTCTCCGTCGGCGAGGGCCGCGAGGAGATCGTCCTGCGCGACCCGTCGCAGGGCGTCTACCGCCGCCTCGTCATCGAGAACGACCGGCTGGTCGGCGCGGTGATGTATGGCGACACCGGCGACGCCAACTGGTTCTTCGACCTCATCCGCGACGGCGCTCCCGTCGCGGCGATGCGCGAGACCTTGATCTTCGGCCAGTCCTATCAGGGAGCCGCGCCGCTGGACCCTATGGCGGCCGTTGCAGCCTTGCCGGATGATGCGGAGATCTGCGGCTGCAACGGCGTCTGCAAGTCGAAGATCACCGGCGCCATTACCTCCAAGGGCCTGACGTCGCTCGACGCGGTGCGCGTCCACACCAAGGCCTCGTCCTCCTGCGGCACCTGCACCGGCCTCGTCGAGCAGTTGATGGCGCTGACGCTGGGCAATGCCTTCAACCCCCAGGCGGTCAAGCCGATGTGCGGCTGCACCGATCTCGGCCATGCGGACGTGCGCCGGCTGATCGTCGCCAAGCAGCTGAAGTCGATTCCCGAAGTGATGCAGGAGCTCGAATGGAAGACCTCCTGCGGCTGTGCCAAGTGCCGGCCGGCGCTGAACTACTATCTCATCGCCGACTGGCCGGGCGAATATGTCGATGACGACCAGTCCCGCTTCATCAACGAGCGCGTCCACGCCAACATCCAGAAGGACGGCACCTATTCCGTCGTGCCGCGCATGTGGGGCGGCATCACCTCGGCCAAGGAGCTGAGGGCGATCGCCGACGTCGCCGACAAGTTCCAGATCCCGACGGTGAAATGCACCGGCGGCCAGCGGATCGACCTCCTCGGCGTCAAAAAGGAGGACCTGCCCGCCGTCTGGGCCGACCTCAACGCTGCCGGCATGGTCTCCGGCGCTGCCTATGGCAAGGCGCTGAGAACGGTGAAGACCTGCGTCGGCACCGACTGGTGCCGCTTCGGCACGCAGGATTCCACCGGCCTCGGCGTCAGGATCGAGAAGTTCATGTGGGGCTCCTGGACCCCCGCCAAGGTGAAGATGGCGGTCTCCGGCTGCCCGCGCAACTGCGCCGAGGCGACCTGCAAGGATGTCGGCGTCATCTGCACCGACGCCGGCTACGAGATCCATTTCGCCGGCGCGGCCGGGCTCGACATCAAGGGCACCGAGGTTCTCACCCAGGTGAAGACCGAGGACGAGGCCCTGGAGATGATCGTCGCCCTCGTCCAGCTCTATCGCGAGCAGGGCCACTATCTCGAGCGCATCTACAAATGGCTGAAGCGCGTCGGCATGGAGTCGGTCCGGGCGGCCGTCGTCGATGATGCCGAGAAGCGCCGGTTCTATTTCGAACGCTTCGTCAAGAGCCAGGAGACCGCCCAGCGCGATCCCTGGGCCGATCGCGCCAGCGGCGGCGTCGCATCCCACGAATTCAGGCCGATGGCCGAGATCACCTTCAAGGAGGCGGCGGAATAATGAGCGCCTGGCATGAGATCGGCCTCGTCACCGACATTCCGCGCCGCGGCGCCCGCTGCGTCGCGACTCCCTTCGGACGGATCGCGGTGTTCCGCACCGCCGAGGACCACGTCTTTGCGACGGAGGATCGCTGCCCCCACAAGGGCGGCCCGCTCTCCCAGGGCATCGTCCACGATTCCTCGGTCACCTGCCCGCTGCACAACGCGGTGATCTCGCTCGAGAGCGGCGAGATGCGGGGGCCGGACGAGGGGCGCGTGCGGGTGTTCAAGACCCGTGTCGATCCGCTCACCAGGGTCATCGAACTGTCGCTCGCCGCCGAGGCGGCGGGCATCGTCGAAGCGGCCGAATAGGCCGAACGGCCGCCTCACGGGCGGCGTGACGGGCGCTCCCACCGGCAGGGAGCGCCGGCAATAACGACAGCCGGATGGGGAAGCGCCGATCAGGGCGTCGAGAGGGGCGAGGGATCGCTCGACGTGAAGCAACCAGCACCGAGACGTTCAATCAGGGGTTAAGGTAATGTCATATCTCGCGCCGAAGGAATTCGTGACCAAGATGGTCGATGCCGGCGAGGCGAAGATCTTCATGAGCACCAAGGACACGCTGATCCGCGCCTATATGGCCGGCGCGATCCTGGCGCTGGCGGCGGCCTTCGCCGTGACGATCACCGTCAATACCGGCAACCCGCTGGTCGGAGCGCTGCTCTTCCCGGTCGGCTTCTGCATGCTCTATCTTCTCGGTTTCGACCTACTGACCGGGGTGTTCACCCTGGTGCCGCTGGCCCTCCTCGACAAGCGCCCGGGCTGCGACCTGAAGGGTCTCGCCCGCAACTGGGGCCTCGTCTTCCTCGGCAATTTCGCCGGCGCGCTGACCGTCGCGGTCTTCATGGCGATCATCTTCACCATGGGCTTCACCAAGGCGCCCGACGCCGTCGGCGAGAAGATCGGCCACATCGGCGAGGCCCGCACGCTCGGCTACGCCGCGGCCGGCTTCGGCGGCATGCTGACGCTCTTCATCCGCGCCGTCATGTGCAACTGGATGGTCTCGACCGGCGTCGTCGCGGCGATGATGTCGACCTCGGTGACCGGCAAGGTCGTCGCCATGTGGATGCCGATCCTGGTCTTCTTCTATCTCGGCTTCGAGCATTCCATCGTGAACATGTTCCTGTTCCCCTCCGGCATCATCCTCGGCGGCCAATTCACCTGGGGCGACTATTTCCTCTACAACGAGATCCCGACGATCATCGGCAATGTCGTCGGCGGCCTCACCTTCGTCGGCGCGACCCTCTATTCGACCCATTACGGGACGCGGCAGGCCCGCAATGCCGCCGGCCCGGTCAGCCCGCTCGCCGAGCCGGCCGAGTAAGCCCGCATCGGCTGAAGACGGTCCGCCCCGATGACCCAGCCCCTGCTCCGCTCCTCCAAGGAGATCTTCCCGCGGCCCGGAAGGGCCCCGGGCGAGACGGGCAGGCCCGGGCCAGGCAGGGCGGCCGGCGGCGACATCCGCGACAGGGACGCCGGCAACGAGACGGCGGGCGACCTCGCCGTATCGCTGGGCGGCTGCTCCGAGGCCGGCCGCAAGCCGGCCAATCAGGACTTCTTCGGCGCCATCGTCCCACGCCCCCCAGCCCTCGGGCTGAAGGGCATCGCCGTCGCCATCGCCGACGGCATCTCGTCCTCCGATGTCGGGCGCGTCGCCGCCGAAACGGCGGTGAAGAGCTTCCTCACCGACTATTACTGCACCTCCGACGCCTGGAGCGTCCGTCACGCTGCCGGCCACGTCATCGCCGCGACCAACGCCTGGCTTCACGGCGAAAGCCGCCGCGCCGCCCGGACCGCCGCTTCCCATGAGGGCGCCGACCCCGACCAGGGCTTCGTCACCACCTTCAGCGCGCTGGTCCTCAAGGGACGCACGGCCCATTGCCTGCATGTCGGCGACACCCGCATCAGCCGGCTGACGCCTGACGGGATCGAGGCACTGACCGAAGATCATCGGCTGGTCCTCTCCTCCAGCGAGAACTATCTCGCCCGCGCCCTCGGCATGGAGCCCCATATCGAGATCGACTATCGCGCGCTGCCGGTTCGCGAGGGCGACGTCTTTCTTTTGACCAGCGACGGCGTCCACGAGCACCTTGCGCCAGCCGAGCTCCTGCGCATCGTCCGGCTCGGCGAAAACGACCTCGACAAGGCGGCGAAGGCGATCACGGCGGCGGCTCTGGAAAAGGGCAGCCCCGACAATCTCACGGTCCAGATCCTCCGCGTCGACCAGCTGCCCGCGACCGCCGACGAGTGGCTCGACGGCGCCGATCTCGAGCCGCCGGCTCGGATGCCGGAGGAGGGGACGGTCTTCGACGGCTGGGTGCTGGAGCGCCGGCTGCATGTCGGCCCGCGCAGCCACGTCTTTGCCGCCCGCGATGCCGAAACCGGCGAGGCCGCGGCGCTGAAATTTCTCGCCTCCGACCTTTCCGGCGATGCCGGCGCCCGCCGCGCTTTCCTGATGGAGGAGTGGATCGCCGCGCGGCTGGCCAATCCGCACTGCCTGAAGGCTCTTCCGCGGCGGCGGCCGCGCGCCGCCCTCTACACCGCCATGCAGCTGGTCGAGGGCCGCACGCTGCGCGCGGTGCTGGGCGAGACGCCGCGGATGCATCTTGCCGAGGTGCAGCGGATCGTCCGCGAGGCGGCGGCGGGGCTGCAAGCGATGCATCGCAAGGACATGGTGCATCAGGATCTTCGCCCGGAAAACCTGATGCTCGGCCGTGACGGCCACGTCACGCTGATCGATTTTGGCGCGGCAAGGGTTGCCGGCGTCGAGGAGGCCCGGCCCTTCGTCGCCGACACGCTGCCTGCCGGCGCCCTGCAGTTCGCGGCGCCGGAACAGCTTCGCAGCGAGGTCGGCCGGGTGCGCTCGGACGTCTTCTCCCTCGGGGTGCTGGCCTATCACCTCCTGACCGGCCGGCTGCCCTATGGCGCGGCGCTCGCCCGCAGCCGCACGACCCGTGAGCAGCGCGGCCTCGTCTACGAGACCGCGGCAAGCGAAGACGTCGCCGTCCCCGAATGGGTCGAGGGCGCGCTGAAGAAGGCCGTCGCCATCGATCCCGGCCGCCGCTACGCCGAGGTCGCAGAATTCGTTCACGACCTCACGCGGCCGAACCCCGATTTCGTCGGTCGCGAGCGCCAGCCGCTGGCCGTGAGGGATCCCGTCCGCTTCTGGCAGGCGGTCTCCGCCGTCCTCGCTTTCACCGTCGTCGCGCTGCTCGCCATGATCGCGACCTGACGCCATCGCCTCTCAACCGTCATCGCCTCTCAACCGAAGGAGCCCCACCATGACCGACGACATCATGACCCGCGACGACGTGACGGTGCTCGTCCTCGCCGCCCGCAAGCGCAAGAAGCTGTCCTGGGAGACGATCGCCGCCGAGATCGGCATGTCGCCGATCTGGACTCACATGATGGCGACCGGCATGGGCGCCTGCCCGAAGGACAAGGCGGAGATCCTCGGCCGCCTCCTCGACCTGCCTCAGGCCGCCGTCGAGGAGTTGCAGGAATGTCCGAGCAAGGACTGGAACCGCGACATCCCGACCGACCCGTGCATCTACCGGCTCTACGAGATCGCCGGCGTGTTCGGCCCGTCCTTCAAGGCGATGGTCCACGAGATGTTCGGCGACGGCATCATGTCGGCGATCGATTTCGACATGGTGGTGTCAAAGGTCGAGGACCCGAAGGGCGACCGGGTGAAGGTCGAAATGACGGGGAAATTCCTGCCCTACAAGAAGTGGTGAGGGCCGGGTCCCGGCCGGCTGGGGGGCCGGGGGTGAAGGACCGGCGAGGCTGTCGGTAGCGGTCTCCGGGTGGCTGTTGCTCTGATGCCCTGGTGCTTTGCAGTGCTTTGCACCCCCCTCTGTCCTGCCGGACATCTCCCCCTCAAGGGGGGAGATCGGCAGCTTCCTGCCTTGCGGCACGTCTGCAATGCGCCGCTGGGACTGGCGGCAGTGGAGAGGCGATGCCGTCGAACCAGGTCCAATCTCCCCCCTTGAGGGGGAGATGGCTGGCAAGCCAGAGGGGGGTATCCCGTCGCAACCTTCTCCGAACCGAGATCTGATCAGCGTCGAACGAGCATAAAAGGACACATCGATGCATCCTGCGCCGCCGCAACGAACCGTCCGCACCACCTGCGCCTATTGCGGCGTCGGCTGCGGCGTGCTGGCGACGCCGAAACCGGACGGCAGCGTCGCGATCGCCGGCGATCCCGACCATCCGGCGAATTTCGGCCGGCTGTGCTCGAAGGGCTCGGCCCTCGGCGAGACGCTGCAGCTCGAAGGCCGGCGGCTCCATCCCACCCATCACGGCGTTCGCACAGACTGGGACACCGCCCTCGATCTCGTCGCCCGCCGCTTTTCCGAGACCATCGCCGAGCACGGGCCGGATGCGGTCGCCTTCTACGTCTCCGGCCAGCTCCTCACCGAGGACTACTATGTCGCCAACAAGCTGATGAAGGGCTTCGTCGGCTCGGCCAATATCGACACCAATTCGCGGCTCTGCATGGCCTCCTCGGTCGCCGGCCACCGCCGCGCCTTCGGCGCCGACACCGTTCCCGGCACCTATGAGGATCTCGAGCAGGCCGATCTCGTCGTGCTGGTCGGCTCGAACCTCGCCTGGTGCCATCCGGTGGTCTATCAGCGGCTCGCCGCGGCGAAGGCCGCAAGGCCCGCGACGAAGGCGGTGCTGATCGATCCGCGCCGGACGATGACGGCGGATATCGCCGATCTCCATCTGCCGATCGAGAGCGATGGCGACGTCGCCCTCTTCGCCGGCCTTCTCGCCTTCCTGAAATCCTCGGACGCGATCGACACCGACTATGTCGAAGCCCATACCCGCGGCTTCGGGGAAGCGCTCGATGCTGCCGGCAGCCTCGACATTGCCGCAGTGGCCGCGGCGACGGGCCTCGACGCGCGGGAGGTCCGCAGCTTCTACGAGCTCTTTGCCCGGACCGAGAAGGTCGTCACCGTCTACAGCCAGGGGGTCAACCAGTCGGTCCGCGGCACCGACAAGGTCAATGCGATCGTCAACTGCCATCTCGCCACCGGCCGCATCGGCCGGCCCGGCATGGGGCCCTTCTCGATCACCGGCCAGCCGAACGCCATGGGCGGGCGCGAGGTCGGCGGCATGGCCAACATGCTCGCCGCCCATATGGCGATCGAGGACGAAACCCACCGGGGGATCGTCCAGCGATTCTGGAATGCGCCGCAGATCGCCGACAGGCCGGGGCTGAAGGCGGTCGAGATGTTTCGGGCCGTCGCGGACGGCAGGATCAAGACGATCTGGATCATGGGCACCAATCCGGTGGTCTCGATGCCAGAGGCCGACTTCGTTGCGGGAGCCCTCGCCGCCTGTCCCTTCGTCGTCGTCTCCGACGTCGTCGAGCGGACCGACACGCTGAAATACGCCGCCATCTCGCTTCCCGCCGCAGCCTGGGGCGAGAAGGACGGCACCGTGACCAATTCCGAGCGCCGGATCTCGCGCCAGCGCGCCTTCCTGCCCTTGCCGGGGGAGGCGCGACCCGACTGGTGGATCGTCTGCGAGGTGGCAAGGCGCATGGGCGCCGCCGGTGCCTTCTCTTATTCCGGCCCGGCGGCGATCTTCGACGAACATGCAAGGCTTTCGGCCGAGGCGAACGGCGGCAGCCGCGACTTCGACATCGGCGGGCTCGCCGGGCTCGATGCCGACGCGTATGACGCGATGGCCCCGACGCAATGGCCGCGCCCGGCGGGTGCTGCGACCGGGCCGGCAAATGGCGACACGCGCTTCTTTGCCTCAGGCGGCTTCTACCATGCGGACGGCCGCGCCCGCTTCGTGCCGGTAGAGGTGGATGCGCCCGCCGAAAAGGCGGGGGCCAAAGCGGCGCCGGGCGGTCTGATCCTCAATACCGGCAGGGTGCGCGACCACTGGCACACCATGACCCGGACCGGCCTGTCGCCGCGTCTCTCGGCCCATATCGCCGAGCCCTATGCCGAGCTGCATCCGGCGGACGCCGCAAGGCTCGGCCTCGGCGAGGCCGATCTGGCGGTGGTGGTCTCGCCGCGCGGCAGCGCCGTCGTCCGCGTCCTCGTCAGTGGCAGGCAGCGGCCGGGTTCGGTCTTCGTGCCGATGCACTGGAGCGGCCAGAACGCCTCCGGTGGGCGGATCGACGCGCTGGTGGGCTCGGCCACCGATCCGGTGTCCGGCCAGCCCGGACTGAAGGCCACCAGGGTCGATGTCAGGAGATTCGAGGCGGCCTGGTACGGCTTTGCCGTGACGGCGGAGCGGCCGGAGACGGCAGGCTTCGACTATTTCGCTCTGGCACGGACGGGTGGCGGCTACCGGCTCGAGATCGCCGGCCTGGCTGCGCTCGAGGATCCCGCTTTGCTCGCCGAGGCGCTGTCCGGCATGCCGCGGTCGGCGATCCTCGCCTATCACGACCGCACCTCGGGGGCTCATCGCTTCGCCGCCTTCGATGGCGATCGGCTCGTCGCCGCGGTCTATCTTTCGAAAGAGCCCGTCGCGGTCTCCCGCGTCTGGGCGGCGTCGGCGCTCGAAGCCGCCCACGCCCCGCGCGAGCGCTATCTTCTCTTGGCCGGTCGCGGCGGCGCGGGGCGGCCGGATCCCGGCGCCATCGTCTGTTCCTGCTTTTCGGTGGGGGTGAACGAGATCACCGCGGCCGTCGCTTCGGGCAGGGCCGCCGGCGTCGCGGAGATCGGCCGGCTGCTCAAGGCCGGCACCAATTGCGGCTCCTGCCGCAGCGAGATCCAGGGGATCATCGACGGCGCCGGGCTCGAACGCACGGCGTGACTCATAAGACACGGGGACCATGCCGCCTGATGCGGCGCATGGTCCCGAGAATGTGTGGTCCGGTTCGGGCGGCCGGTCAGCCGATCGCGCTGCGCCGCGGCTCGGCGTCGTCGCGAAGTCCGTCGCGCTGCTCGATCTTCTCGGCGTTTTCGAGTTCCGCCTCGGTCTCCTCGAGCGACAGCCGCGCGGCGTTGATCTGCACCTTCAGGTCCTTGGCGGAATTCTGCAGATTGTCGCGCCTCAGCCGCGCCGCCTTGGCGAAGGTCGAATAGGCGAAATGATTGACGTCGGTAATCCCCGTCTTTTTTTCCTCGTTGAGGATCTGGGCGTCGAGCTCGCCGGCCATGCGGGAAAATTCTTCCAGCATCAGGTCGAGCTGCTCGACTTGGCGGCGCTTCTCCAGAACCCTGAAGCGCGTCAGCCGCACCATGTTGTCGCGTTTCATACACAAACCCTCAACTGACGGCCTTGCCGGGCAAAGCGCGTTGGAACTCAGCGCGTCGAACTGCTTCGGGCAAGGCTCGTGACCTATGCCCTTAACCGTCTGTTTACGCGCACGGTTAATCATAGGATCGAGGGTTTAAGGCAGGGTAAACCGAACGCGGCGAGCTCTCTTGCCCCGAAAGGAGAGACTTCGGCGCCTCTGCCGGATGCTCGCTGTCAGACCGCGATGTCGACGCGGCCTGAGTCCATGACGGGCCAGGAGGATTTGTTAACCATTCAGTGCCAGTTTGGGCCAAACGATGACAATAATCGCCATGCCGAATTTCCCGGGTTCGGCTCGGCTGGCTGAGAGGACTATCTCATGCGCGTTCTTTTGATCGAAGACGACAGCGCGGTCGCCCAGAGCATCGAACTGATGCTGAAGTCCGAGAGCTTCAACGTCTACACCACCGACCTCGGCGAGGAAGGCGTGGATCTCGGCAAGCTCTATGACTACGACCTGATCCTCCTCGATCTCAACCTGCCCGACATGTCCGGATACGAGGTGCTGCGCACGCTGCGTCTGTCGAAGGTCAAGACGCCGATCCTGATTCTCTCCGGCATGGCCGGCATCGAGGACAAGGTTCGCGGCCTCGGCTTCGGCGCCGACGACTACATGACCAAGCCGTTCCACAAGGACGAGCTGGTCGCCCGCATCCATGCCATCGTCCGCCGTTCCAAAGGCCATGCCCAGTCGGTCATCCACACCGGCGACCTGACGGTCAATCTCGACGCCAAGACCGTCGAGGTCAGCGGCCAGCGGGTGCATCTGACCGGCAAGGAATATGCGATGCTGGAGCTCCTCTCGCTGCGCAAGGGCACGACGCTGACCAAGGAGATGTTCCTCAACCATCTTTACGGCGGCATGGACGAGCCGGAGCTGAAGATCATCGACGTCTTCATCTGCAAGCTGCGCAAGAAGCTGGCGACCGCCGCCGACGGCAAGAACTACATCGAGACCGTCTGGGGCCGCGGCTACGTGCTGCGCGAGCCGGAGGAAGTCGCCGCCTGAGGCTGGCCCCTTCGTCAGACATTGCAACGCCGCGGTTCCAGCTGGATCCGCGGCGTTTTCGCGTTTTGCGGAGATCAGGAGCGGGCCGTGGCACCGTAAAGCGGATGGGCGTCAGGCTGTTTCCTGCTTGCGCCGTCTGCCACCGCGGCCGACCGGAGCCTTGAGGGCGAGGTCGATCTCGATTGTTGCGTCGCCCGGCATTTCGGCCATCACGCGCAACCGGCCGCCGAGGGCTTCGATATAGTCGTTCAGGGTCGACAGTAGCATGTCGTCGCGATGTTCGAGACGCGAGACGTTGTGCTGAGACATGCCGGTGGCTTCGGCGACCTGGTGCTGGGTCTTCTTCAACCCCTTGCGAAGCTGTCGAAGCCCCTCCGCGCGCCCAAGCCTCTTTACTTTCTGGTCGATGCGGGCGCGGCGTTCGTCTGACAGACCGGCCATGACCTCGTTGAGGCTACGCATGTCTCGTCTCCTTCAAGTACCGATCGAAGCGGGCACCGGCGACGGCAATCCAACCCGCTATGAGCCGAAAGCATTTCGAGGGATCAGCCTCCCACAACAACGGACAGAAGCAAGCGGACCCATCCTACCCTCATCCCCCGCCGATCGCGGCACCGGCCGCCAGCACCAGCGCACCGCCGACCACCACCTGCACCGTCGCCCGAAGCACCGGCGTCTCCATGAAGCGGTTCTGGATCCAGACGATTGCCCAGAGCTCCAGGAACACGACGGCAAATGCGATGCTCGTCGCCGTCCAGAAATCCGGGATGAGATAGGGCAGCGCATGGCCGAGGCCGCCGACGGCGGTCATGATGCCGGAGGCAAGGCCCCGCTTGATCGGCGAGCCGCGTCCCGAAAGCTTGCCGTCGTCATGGGCCGCCTCGGTGAAGCCCATCGAAATGCCGGCGCCGACAGCGGCCGCAAGGCCGACGAGCAGCGTCGTGTGCGGGTCGCGGGTGGCAAAGGCGGTGGCGAAGATCGGCGCCAGCGTCGACACCGAGCCGTCCATCAGGCCGGCAAGGCCCGGCTGGACGAGGGTGAGGATCATCTGGCGGCGGGCGGTCCTGTCCTCCTCCTGGCGGGCATCGCCGCCGAGATTTTCCGCCACGAGTTCCTCGGCCTTGTGCTCGTGGGCCCGCTCTGCGGCGGCGAGATCGCCGAGCAGACGCCGCGTGCCGGCATCCTCGCTGCGCTGGGCCGCGACCTCGTAGAAGCGTGCCGCATCCTTCTCCATCCGCTCGGCTTCGGCGCGGATCCTTTCAATGCCGAGATTTTCGATCAGCCAGATCGGCTGGCGCGAGACATAGTCGGCGACATGCTCGCGGCGGATCAGCGGAATGGTCGGTCCGAAGCGGCGCTCGTGCTCGGCGATCAGCGCCCGTCGATGGCCGTCCTCCTCGCGCGCCATCTCGCGAAAGATCGTCGCCGTCGCGGGATAGTCCTGCTCCAGCCGCTCGGCATAGCCGTCATAGATCCGCCCGTCGTCCTCCTCGGCCGAGATGGCGAGGGCGAGGATCTCCCGCTCGGAAAGATCGGCAAAGCGGCGGCGCCCGCGGGCAAAGGAGAGGGGTGCGAAGGAGAGCATGGCGACCTCGGCGGCAGGCGGGAGAGGGACGGATATTCAGATTGGAATCATTCCAATGTAATCCGTCCCGCCGCCAATGCCAGAGGCGTGTCGCTCAGCCTTGTCCGGCCAGCACCTTCAACGCCTCGATGGCGTCGAGCCTGCCGTCATAGAGCGCCCGGCCGGAGATCGCCCCATCCAGCTTCGTCGCGTCGGGCATGGTCATGCGCACGACGTCGGCGATCGAGGCGAGGCCGCCCGAGGCGATCACCGGAATGTCGACGGCCTCGGCGAGTTCGATGGTGGATTCCCAGTTGATGCCGGCCAGCACGCCGTCGCGGTCTATATCGGTGTAGATGATCGCCGCGACGCCGGCATCCTCGAAGCGCCGGGCGAGATCGATGGCGGAAAGCTCCGATGTTTCGGCCCAGCCCTCGACGGCGACCTTGCCGCCCTTGGCGTCGATGCCGACCGCGATCTTTCCGGGGAAGCGCCGTGCCGCGGCCTTCACCAGCTCCGGATCGCGCACCGCGACGGTGCCGAGGATCACCCGCGACAGGCCCTTCTCCAGCCAGCGCTCGATATCGGCCATCGTCCGGATGCCGCCGCCGAGCTGCACCTTCATTTCGGAGCCGACGGCGGCAAGGATCGCCTCGACGGCGTCGTCGTTGACGGCCCGGCCGGCAAAGGCGCCGTTGAGGTCGACGACATGGAGATGGGTGAAGCCGGTATCGAGGAAGGCCTTGGCCTGGCCGGCCGGATCGGCGTTGTACACCGTCGCCTCGTCCATCAGGCCGAGTTTCAGGCGCACGCAGGCCCCATCCTTCAGATCGATCGCGGGATAGAGGATCATGGGCTCGCTCGTTCTGTGGCCTGGCGACCGGAGGAGTTGTCGGTGCTCCGGGTGAAGCCGATCCCCTCTCACAGGGGGCCGGGCCGTGCAAGCCGGGATCGAACGACCGACACGCGCCCCTTAAATCGGCGGTGACTTTGGCTTAGATGATCCCATGACCACCCCGAGCATCCCACCGGCCATTGCCGCCCGCCTCATCGAGATCGACGACGCCGACGATCCGCGTGTCGCAGACTATGCCGACATCCGCGAGCGCGACCGCATCGGCGGCGGTGGCTTCATCGCCGAGGGAACCGTCGTCCTCGACCATCTTTTGACCTCGGAGCGCTTCCGGCCGACCAGCCTGTTCGTCCTGAAAGCCCGTGTCGCGGGTCTCGAGCCCCGCCTGGCGCGGGTGCCTGACGACGTGCCGATCTTCGTCACCGAGCGGCACGTGATGGACGACGTCGCCGGCTTTGCCATCCATCGCGGCGTGCTTGCCCACGGGATCGATCGCGGCCATCCGGACAGGGCGGACACCGCCGATCCTGGCCTTGCCGGCTTCCTGGATGCGACGGTGGCGTCTGCCGGGCCGCTGGTCGTCGCCATCGGCCTTGCCAATCACGACAATGTCGGCGCGATCTTCCGCAATGCCGCCGCCTTCGGTGCGGCCGGCGTCATCCTCGACGCGACATCCTGCCATCCGCTCTATCGCAAGGCGATCCGCGTCTCCGTGGGCACGGCTCTGACGCTCCCCTGGCACCACGGCGCCGATCTCGCAACGATCATCGCGGCGCTGGAAGCGGCGGGCCGCCATCTCGCGGCGTTGTCGCCGCAGGGCGAGAGCGGGATCTCGGCGCTTCTGCAGCGCGGCAAGCTCGCGCTTCTCCTCGGCAGCGAGGGAACGGGCCTTCCGGAGGACGTGCTGTCCCGCTGCGAGACGGTACGGATTGCCATGGCGCCGGGGATCGACAGCCTCAACGTCGCGACCTCTGCCGCAATCGTCCTGTCGCGGCTCTATTCGGCGGCGTGATCGCGGGTTTCCTCGCGAAGGCGACGCACCCGGTCGGCGAGGGAGGGTTGCGATGCCTGCCCCGGGCCGGACGGAGCGATCGTCGCGTCGGCGTCGAGAATGGCGTCGAGCGGCGAGCGCGGCCCTTCCTTCTCGGCGGTGAGGGCGATGACTCGGGCGGCGAGTTCGCCGACCTTCTGCCGCAGATCGTCGTCGCCGAGATCGTCGGGAAATTCCGGCCGTTCCGAAAGACCGAGGGTTTCGGCAAGAGACGGCCGCGCAACGGCGGCAACGGGCTCCTCGGCGGCAGCCTCCGTCTCGTTGGGGGTTTCGGTCTGCGCAGCGGGCTCGGCAGGCTTTGCGGTGGCGGCCACGACAGATGCAATGGAAGCAGCGGCCACGGGATCGGCCGCCGGCAGAGGCGACACCTTGGGCTCTTCCGCGGCCTCTTCGCTGCGGCGGCCGAAAGCCGGGCGCACGGCGGGGCGAAGGCGCAAGCGGCGCTCGCCCCGGGCCTCGTCGTCGTCCTCGGTCGCCTCACCGGCCCCGCCGGCTTTCGGGCCGAAAGAGGATCCTGCCAGCGCAGCGCTGCTCGCCGCCTCGCCGAGCAGCCTTGCGACCTGATCGTCCCGGTCGGCGAGTTGCGAGGCCAGTCTGGCGCCCTTTTCGTCAAGCCGCTTCACGGCATTCTTTTCCTTGGCGAGGTGAGCCTGGAGGGCGCTCGTCTCGCCGCGCAGCCGCTCGATCTGGTGGACGCTCTCGCGCCGGTCGCGTTCGGCCTCGCGCAGCGCATCCGACAGATCCTCGACTCTGGTCTCGAGTTCGACGATCATCGCCTTGCGCTCGTCGGCGATGGCGCCGAGTTCGTCGAAGCGGTCGGAGAGTGCGTCGAGCTCGTCGGTCCGCGCCTCGAGATCGCTGCCGACCGCGCGCAGATCGCTCTCGATCGTCTCGATCTCGGCATCCCTCAAGGAGAGCTGCTCGCTGGCTTCCGAAAGCTCGTCGGTCAGTGCCGCGACGCTCTCGGCGAGAACCGTGTTGCGGGCCCGCAATTCGGCGTTCTCGCCGGCGATGCGGCCGGCCTCGGCCCTTGCCAGCGCCGCCTTGTCCATCTCGGCCTCGGCCTTCAGCTCCCGGCGCCGCGCCGAGACGGCCGCCTCGGCGCGCACGTGATCGAGGCTGGCGCGGATCTCCCGTGCCGATGCCGGAATGGTGGCGCGGTACTCGCGAAGCGCGAGGCGCCGCGACCGCGACCAGAACAGCGGCGATACGACCAGGGCGATCAGGGTCGCCGCCAGGAAGCCGAACGCAAAAGTGAGGGCGGTGGCGATCATCGAAATTCCGAAGCGTCAAGTCCTTCGCGCAGACATATAGAGCATTTGCCGCTTCCATGCGCGCCCCGAGCGGCGAGATCGCCACAAAAGCAACGCCCTATGGTGAATGCGACACGGCCGGCGCCGGCTCCTCGCGGCCAAAGCGGGCCGCGGAAGTGGCCCAAGATGCTGCATCGCGGGACGATATCACGGCACGCGCGAAGACGCCGGACCCTTATGGGATCCGGCGTCAGGAAAATCGATTGACGGCTGCCTTCTGGGGCAACCGCCGGTCTTCGAAAGATCAGAACGGGTTCCAGGTCGGCATCGGGGTGAGCTTGAGGTAGCCCACATTCAGGCCGAGCCGCGCGCCGACGCCGGTCTTGACCGGAACGAGGAGCACGTTGTCCCGGGCCAGAACCGTCATGCCGAGGCCGCCGACGAGATAGGCGGTGCCGGAAACGCCGCCGAAGCGGCCGAAGACGGCGTCGACCGAAGGCAGATTGTAGACCAGCATCATGGTGCGGGCGCCGTCGCCGCCGACGTCGAAGCCGAGCGAGGGGCCCTGCCAGAAGACTTTCCGCTGGCCGGCATTCTTGGTGTAGAGCGAGCCCTCGCCGAAGCGCAGGCCGCCGAAGAAGGCGCCGGAGGCTTCCTGACCGAGGATGTAGCCGTTCGGCAGGCCGTAGTTCTGGAAGGCCCGCTCGATCAGCTGGGCGAGGCCACCCGAGGTCGAGCCGAAGAACTGCTGGCCGGTATTGACGACCTCGTCCATGGTGTAGCCGTTCTGCCCGACCGCCTGCGCGGTGGCGGGGCTGGCGAGCGAGCCGATTGCCGCAAGGCCGAGGCAGGCGGCGACGGCGAGACTGCGGAACGTGCCGACGATCGAACGCATGATCCATTCCTTTCGCAAGGCGGGCCGTGACGGCCGGAAACGGGGCGCATCCGCCCCTTTCCGCGCAATTTGATCCGATCGTGGTTTCCGAAAGACTAATGCAGGCGAAGGAAAGCGCATCTTTTTCGCGAGGCACCTCTGGGTCGATGGTTTCCCGCGGCGCTCGGACCTTGCTCCAGCACTTGGTTGACCTCCCGGCGGCGAGGAATCATGGTCGTTTCGCAAAACCGGCGATGATTCGCTTTTTAACGATCCTGACGGGGCCGAGGTGCGTCCATGACCAGCCTGCCATCCATCTCCGCGGCAGATCTCGCGGCGCTTCTGGCCAGCCGCCTGTGCCACGACATCATCTCGCCGGTCTTCGGCATCCAGAGCGGCCTGGAACTCCTCGACGACATGCCGGGCGACAAGGAGTCGATGGATCTGGTGCGCTCGTCGCTGAAGGCGGCGGTGGCCAAGCTCCAGTTCGCGCGCATCGCCTTCGGCGCCGCCGGCTCCCAGACCGCGGCGATCGACCTCAACGACGCCAAGACCGTGGCGATCGGCTATATGGACCACGAGAAGCCGAGCCTCGTCTGGGAAGGTGAGCCGGGTTACGTTCCCAAGAACTACGCCAAGATCGTCCTCAATCTGGTGGTCATGGCGAGTGCCGCCATCAGCCGTGGCGGCGAGATCAAGGTCGTCATCGAAAGCATCGAGCCTTTCCGCGCGACGGTCTCCGCCGGTGGCGGGCGCATCCGCCTGCAGCCGCGGCTCGTCCAGATGCTCGACGGCACCGAGGTCGAGGAGGCTCTCGACGCCCAGGCGATCCAGCCCTTTTACACGCTGTTCCTGGCGGAGGAATCCGGCCTCGCCGTCACCTATGAGAAGACCGACGAGAAGGTGGAATTCCATCTGCAGCCGAAGCCGGCGAGTGCCGGCTGAGCCGGCCCCCCGCGCCGAAACGGCAGCTATCCGCCGCCGGGTGGCCACTTCGACCGGGGAGGGCTTCGACGAGATGCCGCAATGTCCGGCGGGGCGTCGAAATCTGGCGGACCGCGCTCACAATTACGCGATGCACGGCATTCTCGCGGTCCGTTTTACCCAGCGTTAGCCATTTTCCTGAACACTTCCGAAAAGCCGTAACGTTACCTTGCGACCGGCGAGCAGGAACGGCCTTTGGCGACCTCGACTTTGAAACGTCGAAGTAGATCGTCGCGGGCCCGCCAAGTGTCCCGACACACTCGCCATCTGCTCGCAAACGACAGGGATGCGGCATCGGAAGGATGAGACAATGACGACCTGCCTGATCATCGACGATGCGCCGGTCATCCGGAAGATCGCCTTTCGCCTCCTGAGCCGGGAAGGGCTCTCCGTCGACACGCTGGAGAAGCCGGCCGAGGCCGTCGAGTGGATCGAAAGCCACGGCGCGCCGAACATCCTGCTGATCGGCGCCAGCGCCCAGGACAAGACCGTCGTCGGCGACATCAAGCTGCTGCGCGAACAGGCCGGCAGCGGCATGCATGTCATCGCGATGATCGTCGAGGCCAATCTCGGCCTGATGACCCGGCTGAAGCGGGCGGGCGTCGACAGCTATCTCTACAAGCCCTTCGACCGCGACGCACTGGAAGCGAGCCTGCGCCCGCATCTCCAGCCCGAGCCCGCTGTCGCCTGAGCTAGCCAGTCGCGGGACGCAGCTGTCGTCTGACGTTCAAGCCGCCGCACAGCGGTTGTGGACGCGAACTTCCGCTCGCGGCTCATCTCCTGTATCCCGTTGCTTCCAGCCCATCGTTCGGGAAGCCATATGGACCGGCTCGACAAGAAGATCCTGCGCCTGCTTCAGGAGGACGCGACCCTCGCGGTCGCCGACGTCGCCAAGCGCGTCGGCCTGTCGACGACGCCCTGCTGGCGGCGGATCCAGCGGCTGGAGGAAGAGGGCGTCATCAGGCGGCGCGTTGCCGTGCTCGACCCCGAGAAGATCAACGCCCGGGTGACCGTCTTCGTCGCCATCCGCACCAATTCCCATTCGACCGAATGGCTGAAGCGCTTCTCCGAGGTGGTCGGCGAGTTTCCCGAGGTGATCGAGTTCTACCGCATGAGCGGCGACGTCGACTATCTGCTGCGCGTCGTGGTGCCGGACATCGCCGCCTATGACGCCTTCTACAAGCGGCTGATCGAGAAGATCGAGATCCGCGACGTCTCCTCGTCCTTCGCGATGGAGCAGATCAAGTACACCACCCAGCTGCCGCTCGACTACATGGTGCTCGACAAGGAACCGCGGGGCGAGTGAGCCGAACCGAGAAGGCCTGAATGGTCCAGCGCGCCTCGGCTTCGCGGCAGCCGGTTCGAGCCGAACGTGGCTCAGGCCGCCTTACCCTCGATCCACCGTCGCAGAACGTCATTGACGCGGCTTTGCCAGCCAGGCCCTGTCGCACGCAGCTTTTCGACGAGATCCGCGTCGAGACGGATCGAGATCGGTCGCTTGTCTTGCGCCGCGGCACGTCGGCCAAGTGTTTCCACGATCGCGGCGTGTAACTGAGGCATGGCCTCAGAAAGCGGGCGGGCTTCGGCCAGCTCCGCGTCCGTCAATTCCGGAAATTCGACGGCATCCCAGTCTTCCGGGCTGAAGTCCTCGCTCTTTGGAAACTTTTTCTTCAAAGGAGCCTCCGTTCATTTCTGGATGCCCGGCGCATGCTGATGATCGAGATGGCTTCACTTCCAAGTGGGGCGAAAATGACGGCCGTCACGCCCTTCAGGCGGCCAATGGCAATCTGACGACCATGCTTTCCAGGAACGACGATGGGGGAGAGGAAGAATTCCAGATCGACGTCCTCGAAATCCATTCCGTGTTTTCGCAAGTTTGCCCGCCGCTTCGCATCGTCTCAAACGATCCGCATGAGCCCCCTGCAATTGATGTCCGGCTCAGAGAACGACCCTATGGGCCGCCTGTCAACGAGAGGCTGTTATGACAGAGTCTTGGAACACTGTATGCTTCGCTACCGATTGAGCAGCGCCAGCAAACTCGACGTATCCCAGCGTTTGCCGCCCATCGCCTCCACCTCGGCATAGAACTGATCGACCAGTGCGGTGACCGGCAGGCGGGCGCCCTTGCGCTTGGCCTCGGCAAGGCAGATGCCGAGGTCCTTGCGCATCCATTCGACCGCGAAGCCGTGGTCGTAGTGGCCGGCGCTCATCGTCTTGTGGCGGTTCTCCATCTGCCAGGAACCGGCGGCGCCCTTGGAGATCACCGAAACCACCTTCTCGATGTCGAGCCCGGCCTTCTGGCCGAAGGCGATGGACTCTGAAAGCCCCTGGACGAGCCCGGCAATGCAGATCTGGTTCATCATCTTGGTGAGTTGGCCGGAGCCGGCGGGGCCCATCAGCCCGACCATCTTGGCGTAGCATTCGATCACCGGTTTCGCTGCGTCGAAATCCGCCTGTGAACCGCCGCACATGACGGTGAGGACGCCGTTCTCGGCGCCGGCCTGCCCGCCCGACACCGGCGCGTCGAGGAACTTGAAGCCCTGCTCGTATGCGGCCTCGCCAAGCTCGCGGGCGAGCTCCGCCGAGGCGGTGGTGTTGTCGATCAGCGTCGCGCCGGATTTCATGCCCGCGAAGATGCCGTCCTCGCCATAGACGACCGAGCGGACGTCGTCGTCATTGCCGACGCACATGAAGACGAAGTCGGCGTCCACCACGGCCTCGCGCGGGGTCGGGGAATGGCCGCCGCCATGCTCGCCGGCCCATTTCCTGGCCTTTTCGGCAGTGCGGTTGTAGACGGTGACGTCGTGGCCGCCCTTGTCCTTCAGATGCGCGGCCATGGGGTAGCCCATCACGCCGAGCCCGATGAATGCGACCTTGGCCATCCGTCTTCCTCTTCCTTTAAAGAATGTCGGGGGCGAAACTATCGGCAGGGCGCGGCTTTTCAATCGAGCCGCTGGCGAAAAGGCGGTTGTCGTCCGGTCGTTGGCCTGCCTGGCCCGTGAAAATGTCAGTTCCGGCACAGGGTGCCAGAATGCCGGCATGAAAACGCGCGACACAAAGCCGGGTCTGGCCTGAAGACGCCGCGTTTGGCCGCGTGAAGCGGCCGGGCTCTCATGCCGCGGACTGGGACCCGCGGGGCGCCGGCAGCGGCTTGATCTCGATGGTGATCGGGCGGCCGACGGCGGTGGCGTATTTCTGGATCGAGCCCGTCGACACCGATTGCCGGCCGCTCTCCATCCGGGCGATCGCCGACTGGGAGGTCTTCATCCGCTCGGCGACGTCCTTCTGCGAAAGTCTCGATGCGCTCCTGGCGGCGATCAGGGCCTTTGCCACGGCGAATTCGTTGGCCATCTCGTCATAGGCGGCTTTCACCTCCGGATCGGCGAGGTGCCTGGCCGCCAGTTCGTCGAGGGAGATGGTGTCGGCGCGGTTCATGTCGCATCCTTCAGTCGCTTCAGTGCCAGATCGATTTCGGAACGCGGTGTCTTCTGGCTCTTCTTCGCAAAGATCCGGACGACGAGGATGCGTTGACCCGAGGCGAGAAAATAGACCGCCCGCGCAATACCATCCCTGCCTTGCAGACGCATTTCCCAAAGCTTGTTTCCGAGCGGTCGAACATGGGGCATGCCGACCTGCATCGGCGACTCACTCTCAAGACGCCGAGCAATGAAGATGAACTTACCGCGGAGGTCGCCCGGTAGCGCTTCAGATTTGGATGCAGCATCCTGCGTGAGTTCGACTTTCCAACGCATCCATATCTCAAAATTGAGATGGGTTCAAACGCTCACCGCTTCAAATGGCGTGTCAGCCGCCGCTCGGCCCAGTTGGTGGCGTGCCTCAGCGCCTCGACGATGGCGAGGTAAAGCAGCGCCGCCCAGACATAGGTCTGGAAGTCGTAGGTGCGCGAATAGGCCTGCCGGGTCTCGCCGAAGAGGTCGTAGACGGTGATGATCGCGACGATCGCCGAGGCCTTGATCATCAAAATGATCTCGTTGGCATAGGGGCGTAGCGCAACGATCAGCGCCTGCGGCAGCACGATCTTGAAGAAGATCACCAGGCGCGGGATGCCGAGCGAGCGCCCGCCCTCCCACTGGCCCTTCGGCACGCTCTCGATGGCGCCGCGCAGGATCTCGGCCTGGTAGGCGGCGGTGTTGAGGGCGAGGGAGAGAAGGCCGCAATACCAGGCCTCGCGGAAGAACCACCACAGTCCGATCGTCTCGAAGAAGCCGTGAAACTGGCCGAAGCCATAGTAGATCAGGAAGATCTGAGCGATCAGCGGCGTGCCGCGGAAGAAGTAGACGAAGGCGAAGGACAGCGCCCGGGCGATCGGGTTCGTCGCCATCCGGCCGAGCGCGACCGGCAGCGAGACGATGGCGCCGCAGACGAAGGAGACGGCGACCAGAGAGACCGTGACCCAGAGGCCTGACAGATATTTCATTCCGAAACGCTCGATCAGCGTCACGTCGAAGGCCTGGACGAAATAGAAGACGAAGGCGATAGCGACGGCGATCCAGATGCCGATGGCGATCAGGCCGGCGGGCTTCAGCTTCGGCCGCGGTGCGGCCGGAACGGCGAGCGTCGTCGTGTTGCCGCTCATTTCGCCACCTCGCCGCGCTTGGTCCAGCGGTCGATGCCGCCGATGGCGAAGGACGAGATGATGGTGAGGATTAGGTAGAGGACGATCGCCGTGCCGAAAAACAGGAAGGGCTCGCGCGAGACGCGGGCGGCGATTCCGGCCTGCCGCAGGATGTCGGCAAGGCCGATGACCGAGACGAGGGCGGTGTCCTTCAGAAGGTTCATCCAGAGATTGGCAAGGCCCGGCAAGGCGATCTTGATCAGCTGCGGCAGGATGACGAGGAGCATCACCTTGGCCCTGCCGAGCCCCAGCGATAGCCCGCCCTCGCGCTGGCCGTGCGGGATCGCCCGGAAGGCGGAGAGGAACACCTCGCTGGCGAAGGCCGAGAAGACGACGCCGAGCGCCACCATGCCGGAGACGAAGCTCGACAGCGCGATGTCCGGCAGGCCGGTCGCTTGGCTTGCCGACTTCAGCGCGGCATTGATGCCGAAATAGACGAGGAACAGCGTCAGGAGTTCGGGCAGGCCGCGGAAGATCGTCGTGAAGATATCGGCGGAAAGCTTCAGCAGCGCGTCTTCGGACTGCTTGGCGAGCGACAGGAGGAAGCCGAGGACGAGACCGATCGGCAAGGTTGCGAGCGACAGGGAGACGGTGACGAGAACGCCCCGGGCGAGGTCGTCGCCCCAGCCGGTCGAGCCGAAGCCGAGAAGGGTGAGGGATTCGTTCATCGGGTCAGATCGTCACCGCAGTCGATTGAGTTGCCGGCATGCAATTCGCGCCGCGCCGAAAAAAGGCCGCCGGCAGGGTGCCGGCGGCCTGTGTCCTCCTATCCGTAGGCGAGCGTCACTTGGTCTCGGCGCCGTAGACGTCGAAGTCGAAGTATTGGCCCTGGATCTTCTCGTAGGTGCCGTCTTCGCGGATCTCGGCGATCGCCTTGTTGAACATCTCCTTGAGCTTGTCGTTACCCTTGCGAAGGCCGATGCCGACGCCCTTGCCATAGATCTGCGGATCGGCCGGCAGCGTGCCGAGGATCTTGCAGCACTTGCCCTCGTCGCTCTTCACCCATTCGTCGAGCACGACGACATCGTCCATCACCGCGTCGAGGCGGCCGTTCTCGATGTCGAGCTTGTATTCCTCGGCGGTCGGATACTGGCGGATGTCGGCGTCCGGGAAGAGCGCCGCGGCGGCGCGGGCGTGGGTCGTCGAGACCTGCGCGCCGATCGCCTTGCCCGACAGCGCCTCGTCGGTTGCCTCGGTGACTTCGCTGTCCTTCGGCACGGCGATCGCCGGCGGCGTGTTGTAGTATTTGTTGGTGAAGGCGATCTGCTCCTCGCGCTCCGGCGTAATCGACATCGAGGCGATGATCGCGTCGAAATTGCCGTTCTGCAGCGCCGGGATCATGCCGTCCCAGTCCTGGGTCACAAAGGTGCATTCCACCTTCATGTGCTCGCAGAGCGCCTTGGCGATGTCGACGTCGAAGCCCTTGAGTTCGCCCGATGCGTCGAGGAAGTTGAAGGGCGGATAGGCGCCCTCGGTGCCGATCCTGACCGTCGACCAGTCCTTGTCGGCGTCGCTCTCCTGAGCCACGGCCGCGCCGGCGAGCAGCGCCGACAGCGCGGCGGCGAGAGCGAATGATTGGGCAAGACGCATGGAAACCCCTTATGTCGTCAGAAATTGGTTGCTCTGTTTTCCAAACCGGCGCGGCAGCTAAGCTGCCGACCGATTGGGCATGCTTGGTCGGAAGGCATGCTGCCATTTTTCGAAAGCCGAAAGCAACTCTCGTTTGCCGGCCGCCCCGTGGATTTCGCCCCGCATGTCTGCGCGTCACGCACCATGCTGCCGGCGGAGAAAGGCTTCAGCCAGCGAAAGATCGTCCGGCGTGTTGACGTTGAAGAACGGGTCGCCCGCCGGTGCGTCCGCGGTCGCGGGGATCTCCGCCACCACATGCCCGATCGCCTCGAGAAAGGCACGGATTGCCAGCGGCCGGCCCTCGTCGAGCCAGCGTTCGAGATCCGGCAGCACCGTCAGCGGCCACATCGCCGTCGCCGGCTGGATGCGACCGGCATGGACGGCCGCCACCGGCTTGTCGAGATCTGTCGAGGCCAGCCGTTCGACGATGTCGACCGGCAGGAAGGGTGTATCCCCCGGCGTGACGAAGAGCCGGTCTGGCCCGGCCGTTCCCATCACTGACAGCGCCTGAAGCCCGGCCTCGATGCCAGCGAGTGGGCCGGGGAGGCCAGGCCGGTGGTCGGGCGCGAGGGGGAGATTGAGATGATCGTATCCGGCGCCGGCGGGCGCGGCGAGGATCAGCGGCGCCGCCTGTCGCTCGAGCCTTGCGACGACATGAAGGATCAGCGGCCGGCCGGCGAGGGGAACGAGCGGCTTCGGGACAGCGCCGCCCATGCGGCTGCCCCTGCCGCCTGCGAGGATCAGGCCGGCCGGCGTCACGCCGTGTGCCGGACGCGCCGCACCAGCATGGCGGCGACGAGGGAGCCGAGACCGAACACCGACATCAGCGCCAACAGGCCGATCGGCCCGCCATGGCGAGTCGCGACCAGCGCGGCGGCAAACGAGGCGAGCGCACCGGTGCCGATCTGCAGCGCTCCCATCATGCCCGCCGCGGCGCCGGCGGCATGGGGAACCACGCTGACGCCGCCGGCGGTGGAGGTCGGCGTCGCCAGACCGTTGCCGATGCCGACGAGGAACATCGGGCCGAACAGCGTCAGCGGGCTCAGCCAGCCGGCCCCGACCAAAGCAAGGGAAAGCAGCGCCGCCCCCATGGAAATGGCGCTGCCGGCCACCATCAGCGTCTTGATGCCAAGCCGTTCGGAGAGCTGGGCGGTGATGAAATTGCCGATGATGTAGCCCGCGGCGCAGAGCGCGAACCACAGGCCGTATTCCGCCGGCGTCATGCCGAGGAGACTCGCCGCGACGAAGGGGGCACCGCCGAGAAAGGCGAAGAAAACCGCCGAAATCAGCGCTGAAACCATGGCATAGTTCCAGAACGAGCCGGCGGTGAGGAGGGCGGCGTAATTGGCCAACTGACCGCGCATCGGCTTGCCGCGCTCGGGATTGGTCTCGTTGAGATCGACGAAGAGCAGGCCGATGGCGACGATGCCGATCGCCGCCAGGAGCCAGAACACCATCCGCCAGCCGAATGCCGTGTCGATCGTGCCGCCGATCAGCGGGCCGAGCAGCGGCGCAATGGCGAAACCCATAGTGACATAGCCGATCATCGCGGCAGCGCGTTCGCGCTCATAGACGTCGCGAACGATCGCCCGCGACAAGGCGATGCCCGTCGCGCTCGCCGCCTGCACCACCCGGCCGGCGAGAAACAAGACGACGTCGGCAGCGGCGAGGCACATGACCGTTCCGACGAGGTACAGCACCATGCCGCCGATGATCACTGGCCGGCGGCCGTAGCGATCCGACAGCGGACCGGCCAAGAGCTGGATCAGCGCCGTCGCGGCGAGATAGAGCGACAGGCCGAGGCCGACGATCGCCTCGTCGGCGACCAGATCCCTGGCGATCGAGGCCATGGACGGGATGAAGATGTTGATCGCCAGCGGCGAGAGCGCCGAGGCGATCATCAAAGTGACCAGCATTGGCCGTCGCACGGTCCTGCCCGCATCCGGGAGATGCGCGTCGCGCGTGGCTGTCATGAGCGGTTCGTCGCTTTTGAGATGGGAGCGGGACCCCGTGAGGTCATCGCGCAATGAAGGCCGTAGATGTCCGCCGGCTGCTCAATGGCAAGGGCGGCAGAGGAAATCGGCGCTGCGACGGGGGCTCTTTCCGCAGCGCCCGCCTGGCGTTTGACGCACAGTTCTCGGCAATCCGGTCGCTGGGTAAGATCACGTTTCTGCGAAAACGCTTGCGTATTGCCCGATCGATAAAATGCGCTCGTCAATCACAAGAAATCCGCAGGACAGTCATCCCCAAGATTTTTCTTCAGCGCCTGGAGAAGAACGATGGGGTTCAACTTTTCTGCAGTGACCGCCCTTCTTGGCGGCTATCCGGACCGGCAGACCGCCGTCGACGAGCAGGATCGGCGTCGGCGCGGGCGTGATCGGAACCACTTTCAGGGTGTCGATGCTGGCGAAGCCTCATCACACGATACCCCGCGCCTTGCGGAACCCGTCGCCGAGAGATCCCCCGTCGCGCTCAACGGCATCGGTCGGGCGCTCGACGCACTGATCGCGGCGGAAGAAACCCGTCGTAGGAACCTCCCCTCGCTGAAGGATGGCGACCAGGCGGACGCGCGGCTCTCTTCTGCGCTGAAGGCATCCCTGCCGCGTGCTCAGCTTCAGCCGACCACCGAGGGAGCACCGCCGGCAGCCACGCCCGAGCCGCCGAAGCGGAATTGGGACGAGATCCGCAGCCTGATCGAGGCCCTGGCGACCGCCGAACGGCCGCACGAGCAGGCAAAGGCCGAGATCCCACTGGACGACATCCTGCCCGACGATGAGCCGGTGGAATTCCACCCCTGGCAGCCGAAGGTCCGCCAGGGCTGAGGGCGACGCGCCACCGTCGGCAGGGCTACGGAAGGCGCAAACTCCACGGTCGCCGGCACCACCGACTGCCGGCCGCTCCGACGCTCCTATCGCGACCGGACCGGCGTCGGCTCAGCTGCCGGACGGACCCTTGAGGGTCATCGTCACCGGGCCGACGAGCTTGTCATAGGTGCTGCGCTGGTCCTTCGGATAGCGGATCGCCACCGAGTGGATCAGGTCGCCGCGGAAGATGTAGCGCTCGTAGAAGATCCGGCCGTCGTGATAGCCCGACACCACCGCCCAGCTGTTGCCGGAGGCGTCGTAGGTGACGTCGTCCATCTGTCCGCGGTCGCGGATGATCGATTTCGGCGTCTCGCCGCCACGGTTCTCCCGGGCATAGATGAAGATCTGCGCGCCGTCCGGCGAGGCCCAGGCGAGGCCGTCGCCCTCCACCGGGGCGGGCAGCCTTTCCGGGAAGGCCTCGGCCGGGAAGCTCGCCTTCGTCCCGAAGCGCTCGTTCTTGTAGGTCACCTGACCCGCAAATGCAGGCGCACAGGCAATGGTTGCGGCAAGGCCCATGGCCACTGCCGCCGCGAGATACCGCGATGTCGTCATGTCTATCCTCCGGTCACGCTCATATGTCGCGAGACGGCGGGTCTGCGCGTCTCCCGATCGATAATGAAGTCATGTCCCTTCGGTTTCCGGCCGATCGCCTCGTCGATGGCGTTCGACAGGAGTTCGTTGCCCTCGGAGGCTCTGAGCGGCCCCCTGAGATCGGCGGCGTCCTCCTGGCCAAGGCACATATAGAGGGTGCCGGTGCAGGTCAGGCGGACGCGGTTGCAGCTTTCGCAGAAATTGTGGGTGAGCGGCGTGATGAAGCCCAGCCGGCCGCCAGTCTCGGCAACCTCGACATAGCGGGCCGGGCCGCCGGTCTTGTAGGGAATGTCGGTCAGGGTGAAGCGCTCGGAGAGCCGCGCCCGGACGGCCGAGAGCGGCAAATACTGGTCGGTCCGGTCGCCGTCGATCTCGCCGAGCGGCATCGTTTCGATCAGCGTCAGGTCCATGCCTTCGCCATGGGCCCATTCGAGCATTGCGGGGATCTCGTCGTCGTTGAAGCCCTTCAGCGCAACGGCGTTGAGCTTCACCCTGATGCCGGCGGCCTGGGCCGCCTTGATCCCGGCCATCACCTTGGCGAAGTCGCCCCAGCGGGTAATCGCCTTGAACTTGTCCGGGTCCAGCGTGTCGAGCGAGACGTTGATCCGCTTGACGCCGCAATCGGCGAGCTCCGACGCAAATCGTTCGAGCTGCGAGCCGTTGGTGGTGATCGTCAGTTCCTCCAGCGCACCGGTTTCCAGATGGCGCGAGAGCGAGCGGATGAGATGCATGATGTTGCGGCGGACAAGCGGCTCGCCGCCGGTCAGGCGAAGCTTCCTCACGCCCTTGTCGATGAAGGCGGTGGACAGCCGGTCGAGCTCTTCCAGCGTCAGGAGATCACGCTTCGGCAGGAAGGTCATGTCCTCGGCCATGCAATAGACGCAGCGGAAATCGCAGCGGTCCGTCACCGAGATGCGCAGATAGGTGATCGCGCGGCCGAACGGGTCGATCATGTTCGCGCCGCCTGGCGCAGGCGTCGCCGCCACGCCGCCGCCGGCCCGCTCCACGATGTCCTTGACGATTTCCATCTTCGGCCTTCGTCCTTTCGAGACGTTCGATCTTGCAATCGGAGTGTCGAATGTGGAAGTGCGGGGGCGAGGGGTCAAGCCGGCGCTTTCGATCAACCCATTGGCGAGACCCATGAACCGGGCCCGGCCGGGGCCTTGGATGGCTCGGCGGGAACGGCGCCGGCGAAAAAAAGGATGGTTGCATCGATGGACGGCAAGCTGGAAGCGCCGAGCGAGCTGCGCGTCGCCAAGGACCGGCGGATGCTGACGGTCACCTGGAAGGACGGCGCGCGGGACGAGTTTTCCGCCGAGTTCCTGCGGGTGCTGTCGCCTTCGGCGGAGGTGCGCGGCCATTCCGAGGCCGACCGCAAGACGATGTCCGGCAAGAAGGACGTGACGATCGCCGATCTGCAGCCGATCGGCCACTATGCGATCCGCATCGTGTTTTCCGACGGCCACGACAGCGGGCTGTTCTCCTGGACCTATCTTTCCGAACTCGGCCGCGACAGGGACGCCCGCTGGCAGGGCTATCTCGACGAACTCAAGGCCAAGGGGCTGAAGCGCGAGGCCTGAGGCGCGACGTCTGAAGCGTTCGGGACGCCCTCAATAGATCGTCTGCTTCAACCGCTCGGGATAGTCGGCGTCGTATTTCGCGCCGTCGAAATCCGCCATCCGCGCGGCGAGCATCTCGCCGGTGCTCGGCAGCGACCTGCGATCCACCTGGCTGGCGGGATCCCACAGGCGGGAGCGCACCAGCGCCTTCTGGCACTGGAAATAGACGCTGGCGATCCGCACCCGCAACACGCTGCGCGGCAGCTTGCCGTTCATCGCGAAGCGCTCGAGAAGGTCCGCCGCGGTGTCGATCTCGCCGGTGCCGCTGACCCGCAGCGTCTCGCCGATGCCGGGGATCAGGAAGAGCAGGGAGATGCGCGGATCGCGGACGATGTTGGTCAGGGTGTCGACCCGGTTGTTGCCGAGCCGGTCCGGCAGGAGCAGCGTCCGCTCGTCCTCGATGGCGACGAAGCCGGCCGGATCGCCGCGCGGCGAACAGTCGAGACCCTCCGGCCCGACGCTGGCGATCAGCACGAAGGGCGCCGCCTCGACGAAGGCACGGTAATGCGCCGTCAGATGATCGGCTTCCTTGGCGAGCGAGGTGTCGGAGGGCGTGCCGTAGCGGGCGGCGAGCTCCTCGAGAGAACGGATGATGGTGTCACTCACTAGATGGTCCCCCGGCGCTGCCTGTAAGGCGACTTTCAAGATGCCGGCCGGGCCTGTCAACGCGGGATGCGTCCGGGTGGCAATTGCAGCGCCGCGCGTCCGACAGGATGCGCCAAGGGCGCTCCCGCTCTCTCGATCGACGCATCGTGCCTTTTGGAAAATCGATACCGATTTCGGGCCGATGCTGCAGGCGGCGCCGCCACGTCCCCTTCGGTCTGCTTCAGCCGGTCGCCTGGGCCCGCTTGAAGGCGTCGCGATCGGTGATGCGCCCGACGAAGCCCATGATTGCCTCGCTCTCCTTCACTCGCGGCGCGCCGAACATCGAGAACCACCACAGCGTCGCGCCGAGCGCCAGGTCGGCGGCGGTGAAGCTGTCGCCGGTGACATAGGGGCGATCGGCGAGCCGGCCCTCGATCGTATCGATGACGTCGTCATAGCTGCCCCAGCCGAGAGCCATCCGGGGAAGCGGCGGGGCGTCCTTGCGCATCATCGCGTCGACGCCGGCCGGCTCGAGGCAGGAGGGTGCGAAGAACAGCCAGCGGTAATAGGTGGCCCGCTCCGGCGTCGCGGGTGCCGAGGCGAGACCGGCTTGCGGAAAACAGTCGGCAAGATGGGCGAGTATCGCCGCCGTCTCGGTCATCACCGTGCCGTCCGGCAGGATCAGCGTCGGCAGTTTGCCCATCGGGTTGATGGCGAGGAAGTCCGGCTTGCGGTTGTCGCCCTTCTCGAAGTCGACGGGGACGAGCTCGTAGTCGGCACCGACTTCCTCCAGCATCCAGCGGGCCACCGAGGCGCGGCTCTGGGGGTTGTAGTAAAGCTTGAAACGGCCCTGCATGACATCGCCTCGTTAGAACAAAGAGTGAATATCTGCAGAATGCACCGACGATCGTGACGGGATTGCGACGGCCGGCCCAATTTGTCGAGGCAACAGCCGGTGCGACTAAAATCAAAGCAGGCGCGGCTGATCCGGCAGTGGCGGTTCGGCCTCGCCGCCATCCTCCCGTGCGCCTTCGGCAACGATGGCGAGCGCGCCGTCGGGCAGGGGGCGCTGCAGCGCCGCGGCCTCGACCCAGGGTGCCGTCATCCAGAGGTCGATCTCGGCCGGTTCGGTGAGGATCACCGGCATCGCCTTCGGGTGCACGCGGCCGACTTCGAGATTGGGTTCCGATGTGAGGAAGCCGAAGACATCGGCCGTCACCTCGCCTTCCTTGACCTTCCTGACACTCGTCCACTCCGTCCAGATGCCGGCGAAGACGGCGAGCGGACGGTCCTCAGAGAGTGCGAACCACACCGGAACCTTCTTGCCGGCCCGGTCCTCATATTCGGAAAAGCTGGTGAAGGGAACGACGCAGCGGTGTTCCGGCCCGAGCCAGCGGCGCCAGTGCGGGCTCTTGACGTTGCGGATGTTGGTGACGCCGCTGTCAGCCTTGCGGTTCTTCAGGACGAAGGCCGGCGAGGGCATGCCCCAGCGCATCATTGTCAGCTCGCGGACGCCTTCCCGGTTGCGCACCACCGGCGCGGCGTAGTCGGGAAAGATCCCCGGCAGTGGCGGCAGGTTGCCGGTCCGGTCGAGGGTCGCCCGGGTGAATTCGCGGATCGCCTGCTGGCCCTTCGTGACGGAATAGAGATTACACATGGAAAGGCTCTCCGGCAGATCGATCGCCGAACTCGATCTTCAAGGTCGGTGTGGCGGGGCGGGTTCGCCCATTGCCGTCTTCGTACTCGTATCGACGATATCGGCCATCGGACGGAAGAGGACAAAAGGGTCGCGTCTGCTCGGCACGAAGCCGCGGCGCCGCCAGAACGCAGCCGCTGGATCGTCCACAGCCCGGACCATCAGGGCGCGACCACCGATGAGCTGGGATGCGGATATAGCCCGCAACAGCGTGTGCCTGAGAAGACCTGTTCCAATCCCTCGACCGGCAAAAGCTTCGTCAGTCGCGAGCTGTCCGAGGAGAAGACAGGGCACAGGGTCAGGTGGCTGACCGGTGCGGATCGCTCGTGGCAGGATGTCCGGCACCACGGCCGTGGGCGATAGCCCGTAGAAGCCGACGACGCGCTTTTCTTCATGGACGACGATGACCGCTGTGAAGCCTCTCTTCATGTTGGATAGGGCGCGAAATTTCAGCCAGTGATCCAGCGCCGGCTTGCCGCAACTGAAGCTTGATATGTCGTGTCCTTCGTCGAGCGGTTCGGGCGATGATACCATGCTCGTCAGTTCTCTGGATCGTCGCTCGCTTGCCACGGGGCGGGTCTGGCGAGCACCTCGGCGATCTCGGGTACGAACTGGGCAGGCGCAGACAATGCCGCCACGAAGTCCGCAAAGCTATCCTCGCTCATGCGGATCAGGCGAGCTTCCATGAGAATGTCTTCGGCTGCACGCACCGCCGCCTCGCGAACGAAGTCCGTGCGCGAGCGACCCCGCAATGCCGCCGCGCGATCGATCAGATCGACGTCTCCGGCAGGGAACCGCATGGAAATGGGATGTTCGCGGCGGTCTTTCAGGCTGGCCATGGCGTGCTCCTTCCGAACGACACCTAGCAAGTCGTATTGCAAGCTACAATACAGACGCGTGAGGTCCGGACGCTATAGGCTCGCTGCCGTGCGGGCCGCCTGGTCGTAGTGACCGGAGAGCAGGCGCAGGAGATGGGCGATCTCGCTCATCCGCTCGGCCGAGAGGCCGAGTTCGGAAATGCCGTCGACGAGCAGCTTCTCGCGCAGGTCGCGGTAGCGCTGGCAGGCCGTCTCGCCGGCCTCGGAGACCTGGATCAGCCGTTCCTTGCCGACCTTTTCCCGGGCAAGCAGCCCCTTCGCCTCGAGCTTCTTCAACGCATAGGTGACGAGATGGGTGTCCTCGATGCCGAGTACGAGGCAGATGTCGGCGAGGCGCTTGGGCTTGCCGCGGTGGCAGACCGTGTGGAGGACGAGGATCTCCGTCGCCGTCAGCCCCGGCTCGCCCGCCGCCGTCATGCAGCGGACCATCCAGCGCTCGAAGGCGTGGTGCGACAGGATCATCCCGAACTCGACCTCCGACAGCGCCGGTGCGCCGCCATCGGCGAGATGGGAGGAGGAGACGATCGGGCCGATCGCGGTGTCCTTCGGGTCGCTCATCGTCAGCCCTTGGAGAACATCGTGCGCGGCAGGAACAGCGCCAGATCCGGGAGCAGGGCGAGCAGCACCACCATCAAGGCGAGAAGGCCGAAGAACGGCGCCGTCGCCCTGGCGATGCGGAAGATGTCCTGGCCGGTGAGGCCCTGGATGACGAAGAGGTTGAAGCCGACGGGGGGCGTGATCTGCGCCATCTCGACGACGATGACGAGATAGATGCCGAACCAGACGAGGTCGAAGCCGGCCTGGTCGACCAGCGGCATGATCACCGAGGTGGTCAGCACCACCATCGAGATGCCGTCGAGGAAGCAGCCGAGGATCATGAAGAAGATCGTCAGGGCAAAGAGCAGCGCGTAAGGGGAAAGCCCGAGCGAGGCGATCCAGCCGGCGAGTTCCCGCGGCAGGCCGGTGAAGCCCATGGCCGTCGTGACGAGGGCGGCGCCGGCGAGGATGAAGGTGATCATCGCCGAGACGCGGGTCGCCGCCATCAGCCCGTCCTCGAACTCGGCAAATGAGAGGCCGCCCTGCGCCCTTGCAATCACCAGCGCGATGACGACGCCGATGACGGCGGCCTCGGTGGGCGAGGCGATGCCGCCATAGATCGAGCCGATGACGCCGAGGATCAGCAGCACGGCCGGGGCGATGCGCATCGCCGCCTTGAGCTTGCTCTCCTTGGCAAGGACGTCGGCGTTTTCCGGCATCAGCGTCGGGTTCAGCGTCGCCGCCAGACCGACATATCCCATGAACAGGAGCGCCAGGAGGATCCCCGGCAGGACGCCGGCGATGAACAGCCGCGAGATCGACTGCTCGACCGCCGCGCCGTAGACGATGAGGATGATCGAGGGCGGGATCAGGAGGCCGAGCGTGCCGGAGCCGGCCAGCGAGCCGATGGCGATCCTGTCGTCATAGCCGCGCTTTTTCAGCTCCGGCAGCGAGATCTTGCCGATCGTCTGGGTGGTCGCCGCCGAGGAGCCGGAAATCGCCGCGAAGATCGCGCAGCCGACGATGTTGACATGGACGAGCCGTCCCGGCAGCCGCCGCATCAGCGGCGCGAGGCCGGCGAAGAGATCGTCGGAGAGCCTCGAGCGGAACAGGATCTCGCCCATCCAGATGAACATCGGCAGGGCGGTGAGGTCCCAGGAGGTCGAGGCCGACCAGAAGGAGGTGGCGAGGATCTGCGCGTCGGGGAGGGACGGGCGCGACAGCAGCGCGACGAGGGCGGTCAGCGTCAGGGCGAGGCCGACCCAGAGGCCGAGGGCGAGGGCGCCGAACAGCGCGGCGACGACGAGAAGCGAGAGGGTGAAGATGTCCATCAGATGCTCTCCCCGCCGCCGCTGATCCGGTCGTCGCCGGAAAAGGCGAGCACCGCCTCGTCGATCAGCGCGATGGTGAAGACCAGGAGGCCGGCGGCGAGGCAGCCCTGCGGCAGGGCCAGCGGCACGGCGACGAGGCCGTAGGAGACGTCGCCATAGGTAAGGCTCTTCATCGCCAGCGCCGCCAGGGCATAAGTGGCGAAGGCCGCGAGGGCCGCGCCGATCAGCGCGACGACGCCGTCGAGGATCTGACGGGGCCTCTCAGGAAGACGCGTGGTCAGGAGGTCGACACGGATGTGGACGTTCTTTGCCAGCGTCTCGGCGAGGGCGAGAAAGGTCGAGGCGCCGAGCAGGAAGCCGCCGATCTCGGCGAGCCCCGGCACCGCGAAGCCGGTGGCCCCTGTGCCGAGCGACGTCAGCCCCCAGTCAAGAAGCCGCGCACCCACCTGCAGGGCGACGAGGACGAGGATCGCGACGAGGCAGAACGCCGCCAGCCATCCTGCCATCCTGTAGAGCGTGTCGAGGGCGTGTCGCATGGGACCTCGCTGTTGTCGGGTGGGAGGGGCGGCTTGAGGAGAGAGAAGGGCGCTGGCCTGGTCGGGGGAATGAGGCGGGACGGGCCGGCAGCGCTTGGGGTCTATCCACCTCCACCGACAGTGCCTGGGTTACCCCCCTCTGTCCTGCCGGACATCTCCCCCTCAAGGGGGGAGATCAGCAGCTTTGCCACCGGCCTCTCGCCGTCAGCGCTTCTGCCAATTGAAGCGTCTACACCGACGGGCAGACTTTAAGGCAGGATCGATCTCCCCCCTTGAGGGGGAGATGCCCGGCAGGGCAGAGGGGGGGCGCGAAGGGTGCCGACGTGAGCCGCACGTCACCTGCCATGCCTTCTTCGTCCAAACCCTCTCTCAGGTCGCCGCTTCCCGACATTGTCAAGGGCGGCCCCCCGCCGCCTCGAGCGATGGACGTCCCTAGGATCCCTGATAGGCCTCGATGATCTTCGCGCCGGCCTCGCCCGCCTCGGTCTTCCACGCCTCGGTCAGCGTCTCGCCGATCTTCTGGAAGCCGGACTTCAGGTCGTCGGAGGGCTCCTCGACCTTGATGCCGTTCTCCTTCAGGAGATCCGTGGTGCGCTTGGTCTCTTCCTCGGAGGCCTGCCAGCCCCGGGTCTCGGCCTCGCCCGCCGCCTTCATGATGGCGTCCTGGGCTTCCTGCGGCAGAGCCTCGAAGGCGCTTTCGTTGACGATCACCATGTTGCGCGGCAGCCAGGCGTTCATCGTGTAGTAGTTCGACAGGAAATCCCAGGCCTTGGAATCGACGCCGGTCGACGGCGAGGTCATCATCGCCTCGACCCGGCCGGTCGAAAAGGCGGTCGGGATGTCGGAGGCCTCGATCTGGGTCGGGGTCATGCCGGCGGCCTTGGCGAGTTCCTCGGTCGACTTGTTGTAGGCGCGGAAGGTCTTGCCCTGGAGATCGCCCATCTTGGCGACGCCCTCCTTGGTGTAGAGGCCCTGCGGCGGCCACGGCACCGAGAACAGGAGCTTCAGCCCCTCCTTGCCGAGCGCCTCTTCCATCGCCGGCTTCTGCGCGTCGTAGAGCTTCTTGGCTTCCTCGTAGCTCGTCGCCAGGAACGGCACGGAATCGACGCCGAAGATCGGATCCTCGTTGGAGAGCCGCGAGACCAGCAACTCGCCGATCGGAACGATGCCGTCGCGCACCGAATTCTTGATGTCGGGATGCTTGATCAGCGACTGGTTGTTGTGGACCGTGATCTCGACGGCGTCGCCCGCAGCCTCGTTCACCTCGTCGACGAACTGGGCGATGTTCTTCTCGTGGAAGTTTCCTTCCGGATAGGGGGTCGGCATGTCCCAGGCGGTCTGGGCCGCGGCAAGGCCCGGCCAGGCGATCGCGCCGGCGGCCAGGATCAGGGTGGGCAGATGCTTCATGTCAGGCTCCCTTGTCGTTCGGTGAGAAGAGACTTCCATGGAATTTGCCTCCCGTCAAATACATTGATAATCTACCGATAAATCGCCGACAAATGATCAATCATACAGCAGGATGCCCATCATGCAGGCAGGCACTCAGGCGGATCCGCAGGCAACCCTAGCCGGCAAATGGGACTTCTTCGTCGATCGCGGCGGCACCTTCACCGACATCATCGGCAAGGCGCCGGACGGATCGCTCCACGCCAGGAAGCTGCTGTCGGAAAATCCCGGCGTCTACGACGATGCCGCGCTGGAGGGCATCCGGCAGACCCTCGGCATAAAGACCGGCGGCGCCATTCCGCCGGGCCGGGTCGGCACGGTGCGGATGGGCACGACGGTCGCCACCAACGCGCTTCTGGAGCGCAAGGGCGACGAGACGTTGCTGCTGATCACCAAAGGCTTCCGCGATGCCCTGAAGATCGCCTATCAGGCGCGGCCGGACATCTTCGCCAAGGAGATCGTCCTGCCCGAGCAGCTCTATGCCAGGGTCGCGGAAGTGCCGGAACGGGTGCTCGCCGACGGCACGGTGGAGCTCGACCTCGACGCCGACGCGGCGAAGCAGGCCCTCGAACAAGCCAGGGCGGACGGCATCGATGCCGTCGCCATCGTCTTCATGCATGCCTGGCACTACCCCGAGCACGAGACGAAGGCGAAGGCGCTCGCCGAACAGGCGGGCTTTGCGCAGATCTCGGTGAGCCACGAGGTCTCGCCGCTGGTCAAGCTCGTCGGACGCGGCGACACCACGGTGGTCGACGCCTATCTGACGCCGATCCTCAGGCGCTATGTCGACAAGGTCGCCGCGGCGCTCGGCGCCGAGACCGGCGACGAGGCGGCGCCCTCGCTGCAGTTCATGATGTCGTCGGGCGGGCTGACGGCGGCCGAGATGTTCCAGGGCAAGGACGCGATCCTGTCCGGCCCCGCCGGCGGCGTCGTCGGCATGGCCGAGACGGCGAAGGCGGCGGGCTTCGACAAGGTCATCGGCTTCGACATGGGCGGCACGTCGACGGACGTCACCCACTATGCCGGCTCCTACGAGCGGGCGCTGGATTCCGAAGTGGCGGGCGTCCGGATCCGTGCGCCGATGCTGAGGATCCACACGGTCGCGGCCGGCGGCGGCTCGATTCTATCGGTGGATCAGGGCCGCTTCCAGGTCGGGCCGGCCTCGGCCGGCGCCCATCCGGGGCCGGCAGCCTATGGCAAGGGAGGACCGCTCACCGTCACCGACGCCAATGTCATGCTCGGCAAGCTGAAGCCGGAGCTGTTTCCGGCGGTGTTCGGGCCGAACCAGGACCAGCGCCTCGACGTCGCCGTCGTCCGGGAGAAGTTTCAGGAACTCGCCGCAAGGCTCGGCGACGGGCGCGCGCCCGAAGAGATCGCCGAGGGGTTCCTGACCATCGCCGTCGAGAACATGGCCAATGCGATCAAGAAGATCTCGGTGCAGCGCGGCTACGACGTCTCGAAATACCTCCTGAATTCCTTCGGCGGCGCCGGCGGCCAGCATGCCTGTCTCGTCGCGGATGCCCTGTCGATGGAAAGCGTTCTCGTCCATCCGATGTCGGGCCTCCTGTCGGCCTATGGCATCGGCCTGTCGTCGCTGTTTTCCACCCGCTCACAAGCGCTGGTCGCACCGCTTGGCGAAGAGTCGAGGGCCGAGATCGAGACGCTGGCCGGAAGGCTTTCGAAGGAAACCGCCGGCGAGGTGGAGGCGCAGGGCGTTGCGGCTGGCGATCACGCCACCGAGGTGCTGCTGCAGCTGCGCTATGACGGCACCGACACGACCTTGCCCGTCGCCTATGCCGGCTCTCTCGACAAGGCCCGCGAAGCCTTCGAGGCGGCGCACAAGGCGCAGTTCGGCTTCGTCTATCCGGGCCGGGCGATCACCGTCGAGACGGTGTCGGTCGAGACCAGCGAGAATCCGCGGGAAAAGGCGTCGGGCGTCACCGGCGCGGCCGGCAGCTTCAACGAGGGCTCCATCGAGAGCGGGAGCTTCTTCACCGGTGGCAGTGCCCGCGACGCGAAGATCATCCGCCGCGACACTTTCGGCCCGGGCGCCAGGGTGAAGGGCCCGGCGCTGATCGTCGAGCCGAACCAGACCATCGTCGTCGAGCCCGGCTGGGCCGCCGAGACCACGAAGGACAACGACGTCCTCTTGACGCGCGTCGAGGCGAAGCCGCGCCTTGCCGCGCTCGGGACCTCGGGCGGCAAGGAAGGGCAGGGCGCCGATCCGGTGCTGCTCGAGGTGTTCAACAACCTCTTCATGTCGATCGCCGAGCAGATGGGCGTGACGCTGCAGAACACCGCCTCCTCGGTCAACATCAAGGAGCGGCTCGATTTTTCCTGCGCGGTCTTCGATGCCAAGGGCGCGCTGGTCGCCAACGCGCCGCACATGCCGGTGCATCTCGGCTCGATGGACCGCTCGGTCGAGGCGATCATCGCCCAGAACGAGGGCCAGATCCGCCCCGGCGACGTCTTCGCGCTGAATGCCCCCTACAACGGCGGCACGCATCTGCCGGACATCACGGTGGTGACACCGGTGTTCGAGGAAGGTGCCACCGATCCCTCGCCCTTCGAGGCCCGCCCGCCTGAGGGCGACCGGGCACCTCAGGATGAGGGATCGGGAGACGGCGACGCCCGACATCGGGGAGAGGTGCGCGGCGATGAGGTTTCCCCTCATCCTGAGGTGCGAGCGGAGCGAGCCTCGAAGGGCGAGGGGAAACCTTCACAATCCGCAGACCGCCGCATTCTCTTCTACGTCGCCTCGCGCGGCCATCATGCCGATGTCGGCGGCATCGCGCCGGGCTCGATGACGCCGCGGGCGACGAAGGTCGACGAGGAGGGCGTCCTCATCGACAATCTGAAGCTGGTCGCGGAGGGTGAATTCCAGGAAGACGAGCTGCGCCGCGTCCTCACCGACCATCCCTATCCGGCCCGCAACCCGGACCAGAACGTCGCCGATCTGAAGGCCCAGATCGCCGCCAACGAGAAGGGCGTCGCCGAGCTCCGCCGGATGGTCGAGAATTTCGGCCTCGAAACCGTCAAGGCCTATATGGACTTCGTCCAGGACAATGCGGCCGAAGCGGTGCGCGAGTTGATCGAAACGCTCGGCGACTGCTCCTACGAATATCCAACCGATTCCGGCCAGGTGATCAAGGTGAAGGTGACGATCGACAAGCAAAGCCGCGAGGCGACGGTCGATTTCACCGGCACCTCGCCGTCGATCGAGAACAACTTCAACGCCCCCGAACCGGTGACCCGCGCCGCGGTCCTCTACGTCTTCCGGGTGATGGTGGAAAAGCCGATCCCGATGAATGCCGGCTGCCTCAGGCCGGTGACGATCGTGGTGCCGGAAGGCTCGATGCTGAAGCCGGAATATCCCGCCGCCGTCGTCGCCGGCAATGTCGAGACCTCCCAGCACGTGACCAATGCCCTGTTCGGGGCCTTCGAGGCGCTGTCGAACTCGGAAGGCACGATGAACAACCTGACCTTCGGCGACGAGCGCTACCAGTATTACGAGACGATCTGCTCCGGCTCGCCGGCCGGCCGGATGAATGACGGGCGAAGCTTTGCCGGGACCTCGGGCGTCCACGTCCACATGACCAATTCGCGGCTCACCGATCCGGAGATCCTCGAAATGCGCTACCCGGTGGTGCTGGAAGATTTCCGTATCCGCGAGGGATCCGGCGGCACCGGCGAAAAGTCCGGCGGCGACGGCACCAGGCGCACCATCCGGTTTCTGCAGACCATGGATTGCGCGATCCTCTCCTCCCATCGCACCCAGCCGCCGAAGGGCATCTGCGGCGGCGGCGCCGGCGAGATGGGCCGCACCGAAGTCAGGCGGCTCGACGGCACGCTGGAGGAACTTTCCGGCTGCGACCAGACGGTCCTTCAGGCCGGCGAGGCGGTGATCGTCACCACGCCGACGCCGGGCGGCTTCGGCCGGGCGGGGTGAGATTCCTTTCGGTGACGGGGTCGCTCCGGCGGCTCCGTCGCCGCTCATCCCTGGGACGAACGGTCAGGATGACGCATGGTCGGCAGCAGCGGCTTCTGCACCGAGAACGTTTAAATTTGTCTATTCGCGGCTTTTGATGGAAGTTACTTTGAGTTTTATTTTCGCCCGCCAAAGGAAATAAAGAATAAATTATATATTGTAATGGATAGAATGTGACGTCTGCGGACAACCGGGTCCGTTCCAGGAGGAAAGCGTTGACGTCAATGAAGAATCTCCGGATATCAGCGAAGCTGACATATTCGTTCTGTGCCCTGACATTGGTTGCCCTGTTGATGGGAGCATCGGTGTTCTGGAGCATCCGGCAGGTCGAGGTGGGATCGACCGAAAAGGACCAGAACATCGCGTTGACGCAGGCCGCGGTGACCGCGCGCTTTGCTCTTGCCCGCCAGGAAAATTCCCTTCGCGGCTTCATGATCACCCGGGATCCGTATTTCGCCAAGCGGGTGAAAGAGCACCACCAGAGCTTCGAGGCGGCGCTCGCCAAGCTTCTCGCCGATGCCGGGCCCGAGAGCGAATTTGCCGGCCAATACGAGCCGATCAAGAAGGCGATGACCGACTGGCAGACCCAGATCGCCGATCCGGTGATCGCCAAGGCCGGTAACGAGGCGACCTATCCGGCGGCGCTGGCGATCTTCAATTCCGGCAAGGCCGACGAATTCATCGAGCCGATCGAAAACGGCATCGACGCGGCGCTCGACAAGGCGCGCGCTGCGATGGCCGGATCGAGCGCGAAGGAAGCCGCGGAGATTTCGCGGGCGACGCTGACGATCGTCGTCGGCGTCCTCGTTTCCGTCGCCGCTGCGCTCGGCTTCGGCATCCTTCTGTCGCGCGCCGTCTCCCGCCCGATCAACCTGATGACCGGCGCGATGCGGCGGCTTGCCTCCGGCGACAAGTCGGTCGAGGTTCCGGCCGTCGGCCGCAAGGACGAGATTGGCCAGATGGCCGGCGCCGTTCAGGTGTTCAAGGAGCAGGCGATCGAGCGCGATCGTCTGGAACAGGCCGCCGAGACCGCCCGCGTTTCGGAAGCTGCCGCCAAGCAGCGCCAGGCCGATCTCGAACACGCCAAGGCCGAGGATCTCAGAGCCTTCATGGGCGTCGTCGACGCAAGCTTCGACCGGCTCTCCTCGGGTGATCTCACCGTCCGCATGGCCGGCGAGGTGGCGCCGGAATTCGAGCCGATCAAGGCGAAGTTCAATGCGTCGGTCGAGGAACTCGAAGGCGCCATCGGCCGCGTCGTCGGCGCGGTCGGGACGATCCGCACCGGCCTCAACGAGATCACGGTGGCCTCCAACGATCTCGCCAACCGCACCGAGCAGCAGGCGGCCTCGCTGGAAGAGACCGTCGCCGCCCTCAGCCAGGTGTCGAGCGCCATCAACGGCACGGCGGACAATGCCGGCCATGCCCGCCGGACGATGGAATCGGCGCGCGAGAAGGCGAGCCGCGGCGGCGAGATCGTCGCCCAGGCGGTCACCGCGATGAACGAGATCGAGGGCTCGTCGCAGCAGATCACCCAGATCATCTCGGTGATCGACGAGATCGCCTTCCAGACCAACCTCCTGGCCCTGAATGCTGGTGTCGAGGCGGCGCGGGCCGGCGAGGCCGGCAAGGGTTTCGCCGTCGTCGCCCAGGAAGTGCGGGCTCTGGCCCAGCGATCGGCGGAAGCGGCCAAGGAGATCAAGGGCCTGATCACCGCGTCGTCGGAGCAGGTGGAGCGCGGCGTCGAACTGGTGACGGCGTCCGGCAAGAGCCTCGACGAGATCGTCGCGGAAGTCGCCGGCATGGCCGAGGTGGTGGCGAAGATCGCCGATTCGGCCCGCGAGCAGGCGACGGGCCTTCGCGAGGTCTCGGGCGCTGCCGACCAGATGGACAAGGTGACCCAGCAGAATGCCGCGATGGTGGAACAGTCCACCGCCGCCGCACAGACGCTGTCGGCCGAGACCGACAGCCTTGCCCAGACCATCGCCCGCTTCAAGGTGACGGGTGGCGCCAGCGCCGGGGCAGGTCGAGCCAGTCAGCCGGCGCAGCGCCCGGCGGCGGTGAGGCCCGCCCAGCCGAAGCCGGCTTCCAGGCCGGTGGCGCAGTTGCGCAGCACCGGCACCGGCGGCGCGGCGAGGAAGCCCGCCGATGCGCAGGACAGCTGGGAAGAGTTCTGACCGGCGCCTGCCGAGTGGAGTGCAAGGACGCTCCACTCGCATATGATCGAAGCATCGGACCGAAAGCGAATGGACTTTTCGGGCCGATGCTTCGCAGCAATCGGATCGAAGGAAGGCGGGCGAAGCTTCTCCTGTCACTTCTGACGGCAAAATTTCCGCAGTGCAGCGAAAGCTCAACTCGGCCTTAAGCTCTCTTCGTAAGATTGACGATTATCGGCCGCCGCTCCGGCAGCCTCCAGTTCGATCGCTTCCGAAGGGCTCGTTGCCATGACTCTCAGCAGTCTCAAAATCTCAAGCAAACTGGCGGCGGTCTTCGCCGTCATGGTCGTCATCGTCGTCGGCATGGGAATGGTGGTGCATTCGCGTCTCTCCGCCATCGAAGCGGCGAATAACGAGATGCAGCACCACTCGCAGATCCGGGACGTTTCTCGCGACATCCGGATGGCGGTGTCGCGCATGGAGGCTGCTATGCGGGCCTTCATGCTGACCAGGAACGAGCGCTACACCAAGGCGATCGACGCCCGCCAGACCTCGATCGGCGAGTCGCTCGGCAACTTGCGCAAACTTGCGCCAGCGCGCAGCGCCGAATTCGATGCCATCGAGACATCCATTGCTTCCTGGCGGAAGGCGGTGGTCGATCCGATCGTCGCTGCCGCACGCAGTCCTTACGGTCTCAGCGGTGCGCTCACGCGCTTCCAGAGCGAGGATGCGGACAAGGCGATCGAGGCCGCAGAAAACGCCATCGATGCCCTGACAAATGCGGAGACGGCGAGCGTCGCGGCGGGCTCGAACGACCAGCTCTCGGCTGGATCTTCCGCCCAACTCGCTCTCATCGGCGGCATCGCCGCTCTCGTCCTCGCGACAACCTTCTCGGGCTGGCTGCTCGCGCGGCTGATCGCAACGCCGATCCGTTCGATGACACAAACGATGCGGCGGCTTGCCTCCGGCGACAAGTCGGTCGAGGTTCCGGCGGTCGGCCGCAAGGACGAGATCGGCCAGATGGCCGGCGCGGTGCAGGTGTTCAAGGAGCAGGCGATCGAGCGCGACCGGCTGGAGACCGATGCCGAGACCGCCCGGGTTTCCGAGGCGGAGGCGAAGCAGCGGCAGGCCGATCTCGAACACGCCAAGGCCGAGGATCTCAGAGCCTTCATGGGCGTCGTCGACGCAAGCTTCGATCGTCTGTCCTCGGGCGACCTGACGGTCCGCATGGCGGGCAAGGTCGCGCCGGAAT
>NZ_SOZD01000013.1 GCF_004519335.1 Jiella endophytica
CATGACGATCAGCGGGTTGATCTCGAGAAGGCTCATGTCCTTCTCGGTGAAGGCCTTGTAGAGGATCGGGAAGAGCTGCATGCCGTCGACCTTGGCGGCGCCGCCGAGATTGAGGGCCGCGCACAGCTTCTCGGCATCGGTGGCGGTGACGCCGGCGACCGGGTCGATCGCCACGGTGACGATCTTCTCGGGCGTCTCCTCGGCGACGGTCTCGATGTCCATGCCGCCCTCGGTGGAGGCGACGAAGGCGACGCGGCCGACCGAGCGGTCGACGAGGATCGACAGATAGAGCTCGCGCTCGATGTCGGCGCCGTCCTCGATATAGAGGCGGTTGACCTGCCGCCCGGCGTCGCCGGTCTGCTTGGTGACCAGCGTGTTGCCGAGCATTTCGCGGGCGTTGGCGACCACCTCCTCGACGGTCTTCGCCAGCCTGACGCCGCCCTTGGCGTCGGGCGAGAGCTCCTTGAACTTGCCCTTGCCTCGCCCGCCCGCATGGATCTGGCTCTTCACCACGTAGACGGGTCCAGGCAGGCGTCCCACCGCCGCCTCAACGGCATCGACGCCGGTGACGGCGATGCCGGCGGCGACCGGCGCGCCAAAGGATTTCAACACTTCCTTGGCCTGGTATTCGTGAATGTTCATGGACGATCCCGCAGGTCTGAGAGCTTGGCAAGGAAAGGGCTCCCGCATCTGTTGCGGAAGCCCCGGGTCGGTGACGGGCCAGCCGCCTAGAGGAGCCCAGCCCCGCGGGCCCAGCGATATTTCGCGCCGAGCACCTCGACCGGCAGTTCGGTCGAATAGGCATAGGCCGGGATGCCGTGGGCGTAGAGATATTCGGCGGCTTCCTCGACCTCGACGTCGCCGGCGAGCGAGGCGACCATCGGCTTTTCGATGCCCTTTGCCTTCATCTCGTCCTTCACCTCGACCATCAGCTTGGCAAACACCATCGGCGGCGTGACGATGGTGTGCCAGTAGCCGAGGATGAGGGCGTGGATGCGCTCGTCCTCGAGCCCGAGCTTGACGGTGTTCTTGTAGGTCTGCGGCGGCTCGCCGCCGGTGATGTCGACGGGATTGCCGGCAGCGCCGAAGGGCGGGATGAACTTGCGGAAGGCCGCGTCGAGGTCGTCCGGCATCGTCATGAGGCTGAGTTTGTTGTCGACGCAGGCATCCGACAGGAGGACGCCCGAGCCGCCGGCACCGGTGATGATGACGACGTTCTCGCCCTTCGGCGTCGGCAGCACCGGCACGCCGCGGGCGAAATCCAGGAGCTGGCGCAGCGACTTCGCCCGGATGACGCCGGACTGGTTGAAGACGTCCTCATAGATCTTGTCGTTGCCGGCAAGCGCCCCGGTATGGGACGAGGCCGCCTTGGCGCCGGCCGAGGTGCGCCCGGCCTTCAGGACGACGACCGGCTTGGTCTTCGACACCCGCTTCGCCGCCTCGGCGAAGGCACGTCCGTCCTTCAGGTCTTCCAGATGCTGGGCGATGATCTTGGTGTTGTCGTCCTGCTCGAAGAAGCAGAGCAGGTCGTCCTCGTCGATGTCCGACTTGTTGCCGAGGCCGACGATCGCCGAGACGCCCATCTTGGCCGAGCGCGAGAAGCCGATGATCGCCATGCCGATGCCGCCGGACTGCGACGACAGCGCCGCCGATCCCTTGACGTCGAAGGCGGTGCAGAAGGTCGCGCAGAGATTTTCCGGCGTATAGTAGAAGCCGTAGATGTTCGGCCCCATCAGGCGAATGTTGTATTCGCGGCCGATCGCGACGATCTCGTCCTGCAGCTCCGGCGCGCCGGCCTCGGCAAAGCCGGACGGAATGAGCACGGCACCGGGGATCTTCTTCTCGCCGCACTCCTTCAGCGCGCCGGCGACGAATTTCGCCGGGATCGCGAAGACCGCGGTGTCGACGTCGCCGGGGATCGCCGTGACGCTCGGATAGGCCTTGTAGCCGAGGATCTCTTCGGCCTTGGGATGGACCGGATAGATCTCGCCCTTGTAGCCGCCGTTGATGAGGTTCTTCATCACCGAATTGCCGATCTTGCCGGCCTCGGCCGAGGCGCCGATCACCGCGACCGCCCGCGGACGCATGATCTTGTTCATCGCGGCGACGATCTCTTCCTTGGCCGGGCGGGGCCGCGGCTCGGGCTGATCGAAGTCGACGACGATCCTCACATCCGCGGCGATCGCGCCGTCCTTGGTGGCGAAGACCGGATTGAGATCGAGCTCGACGATTTCCGGATAGTCGGAGACGAGCTGCGACACCCGGACGATCATGTCGGCCAGCGCCTCGCGGTCGACGGCCTCGCCGCCGCGAACGCCCTTCAGCATTTCGGCGGCCTGGATGCCGTCGAGCATCGACAGCGCGTCCTCGCGGGTCGCCGGCGCCATGCGGAAGGTGATGTCCTTCAGCACCTCGACGAGCACGCCGCCGAGGCCGAAGGCGACCAGCTTGCCGAAGCTGCCGTCGGTCACCGCGCCGATGATGATCTCCTGGCCGCCGGTCAGCATCTGCTGCACCTGGATGCCGGCGATCCTGGCGTCGGACTTGTAGGTCTTGGCGTTGGCGACGATCTTGTCGTAGCTCGCCCGCGCCTCCTCTTCGGACTTGACGCCGACGACGACGCCGCCGGCCTCGGTCTTGTGGAGGATGTCCGGCGAGACGATCTTCATCACCACCGGAAAGCCCATCGAGCCTGCCAGCGACACCGCCTCGTCGGCGGTCTTGGCGAGGCCTTCCTGCGGCACCTTGATGCCGTAGGCGTCGCAGAGGATCTTGCCTTCCGGCGCGGTGAGCGCGTCGCGCCCTTCCGATTTGACCTTGTCGAACAGGCCGCGAATTGCGGATCTATCGAGCATGATTGTCTCCATTCAGGCGTTGTCACCGGGTTTCGGTGGTTCCGGGATGGCGGCGCCGCGATCGCCGCCTCAGTATTGGCATCCGTAATGCCAGATGATGTGACATGACGTCGGCCGGTCGGGTGTTCGACACGCAGCGTCGCGGCGTGGTCCCTCTCGGCGAGGCTGTCGAAAAGTCTGGATGCCGGCCCTGGGTGGAAGCGGGCCGCCGGCCCTCGATCTTCCGGCCTGGAACCCGAGCGCGGTGGGCAGGTGCCCGGTCCCGCTCGGGGTCTTCGTTTCACGACGCCGGGCGATCGTTCCGAGTTCCGCCCGGACGGGGCGGTGGGCCGGCGGCACCTTTGCGAGGGCCGCCGGCTCGAGGCCTATTCTGCCGGCTGCAGCGTCGGATCCTGCGCGGATCTTCGGATCATCCCCGCCCGCATCGGTTTCAGGACACCGATGGCGAGCAGTGCGGCGATCGCATTGAGGACGACGCCGATGATGAACACCGGTCCCCAGTTGCCGCTGGCCGCAAGCCCCGTCCCGAAGGGCACCAGCAGAGCCGCCGTTCCCTTGGCCGTATAGAGCAGGCCGGCATTGGTGGTGGCGAACTTCGAGCCGAAGGTGTCGGTGCAGGTCGACGGGAACAGGCTGTAGATCTCACCCCAGGCGAAGAACACCGTTCCGCTGAGAATGACGAACAGCACCGGATTGTGGGCATAGAGATAGAGAAGATAGATGCCCACCGCCTCGATCGCGAAGGCGATGAACATGGTGTTCTCGCGTCCGATCTTGTCGGAGATCCAGCCGCAGATCGGCCGGGTCACGCCATTGAGGATGCGGTCCAGCGTCGCCGCGAGGGTGAGGGCCGGGATGCCGAGCCAGAGCGGCACGGTCGCGACGCCGAGATCCTTCGCCATCGGCGCCAGATTGGCCGTCACCACCAGGCCGCCGACGCCGACCATGACGAACATGGCGTACATCAGCCAGAAGATCGGATGCCTGATCGCCTCGGTCGGCAGAAACTGCCGCCGCGACTGGATGATCGGTCCCTTGTTGGTCGGCTCGGGCACCTGTCCCTTGCGCGGCGCCATGAGGAAGAACGACAGCACCACGACGACGATGCCCTGTCCGAGCCCGAAGCTGAAGAAGGCGCTTTCGAAGCCGTAATTGGCGATCGTCGCCTGGATCGGCCACACCGTCAGCGCCGAACCCGCACCGAAGCCGGCCGCCGTGATGCCGGAGGCGAGGCCGCGGCGATCGGGAAACCACTTCAGCGCATTGCCGACGCAGGTGCCGTAGACCGCACCGGCACCGATGCCGGCGATCACCTGACCGACGCAGAACATGAAGATCGAGTCGGCCTGGGAGTTCACCATCCAGCCGATGCCGCAGAGGACACCGCCGAACATGATGACGTTCTTCGGTCCGTATTTGTCGACGAACCAGCCCTCGACCGGAACGAGCCAGGTCTCGAACAGCACGAACAGCGTGAACGACCACTGGATCGCCTCACGCGTCCAGCCGTATTTCTGGACGATCTCCGGTACGAAGAACGTCCAGCCATATTGCAGATTGGCGATCATCACCATGCAGACGACGCCGATCGCGAGCTGCGTCCATCTGAAGCTGTCGCTCACCGGCTCCGCAGCCGGCTCGTCATGGATTGCGTCTACCATGCCTTCCTCCCTTTATAGACAAATGCGTTGCCTTGATTGTTCATGAAAACAGAAGATCTTGTCTGGTAGTCCTGCCGGGCTTTGCTTGTGACCGGGGATCGCCCGATCGATCTGCGGCCCGTCTCTTGCTGCTATTTCCCTCCGATTTGCTGTGCCCACCGGCCCCTCCCGGCCGGCGGGTCGTCTGTGGCCCTAAGCGACCTGCGACGCCGCGCCGTCGGCGTGCCGCAGGGCGTTGCGAATGGTTTCGCCGATGAGATGCGGCGACGGCGCGATGGTCACGCCGGCCCGCTCCAGCGCGCGGATCTTGCCGTCGGCGTCGCTCGGCGCCGCGGCGAAGGCGCCGGCATGGCCCATCCGGCGCTTCGGCGGCGCGCATCTGCCGACCACCGTCGCGACGATCGGCATCTTCGGCCGGGCCTCGGCGATGAAGTCGGCGAGTTCCTCTTCCTGGCTGCCGCCGATCTCGCCGATGACGACGACGCCGTCGGTGTCCCGGTCCTTCGAAAACAGCGAGAGACAGTCGTGCATGGTAAGCCCGCAGATCGGGTCGCCGCCGATGCCGACGGTCGTCGACTGGCCGAGCCCGGCGGCGCTGATCTGGGCGATCACCTCGCTGGTCAGCGAGGCCGATCGGGAGATGACGCCGACGCGGCCGGGCCTGGCGCTGGCCGTCGCCATGACGCCGATCTTGCACTGGCCGGGCGACAGGATCCCCTGCGAGTTCGGTCCGACCAGCGTCGAGCGCGATCCGGCGAGCGCGGCGCGCACCTTCAGCATGTCGTGCAGCGGCACCCGCTCGGTGACGGTGACGATCACCGGCACCTCCGCCTCGATCGCCTCGATCATCGCCGCGCCGGCATGGTCCGGCGGCACGAAGACGATGCTGACGTCGATCCTGTGCTCACGCGTCGCGGTGGCGACGTCGCCATAGATCGGCAGGTCGAGGAAGCGCATGCCGGCCTTGCCGGGGGTCACCCCGGCGACGACCTTCGTGCCGTAGTCGAGCATCGATGAGGAATAGTGCCGCCCGGCCCATCCGGTCATGCCCTGGACGAGGACGCGGCTCTGGCTGCCTGCGAGGATCGACATCGCCTCAGCTCCCCTTCTGCGGGATCGACCCGCCGGACGCGGTTTTCGTGACGCTCGTCATCTTGCCACCGCCTCCCGGCGCTCGAAGAAGGCGATCGACTTCGGCGGCTCGACCGGGCGGGCGAGCCGCACGGCGTTCTCCGCGGCCGACCACATGTCGGGGCAGTCGATGATCGGGCAGCCGAAATTGGCGAGCCTGGCGCGGGCGAAATCGGCATTGTTGCCGGCAAAGCGCACGACCACCGGGCATTTGCGGTTCGAACGGCGCATCGCGATGCCGAGGCCGTCGCCGACCGTGTCGCAGGCCTGCATGCCGCCGCCATGGACGTTGATCAGGATGACCCGCACCGCCGGGTTGTCGAGAAGCAGCGATATGCCGTGGGCGACGTCGAGGCTGGTCGCGGTGGTGCGGATATCCATGAAGTTGGCGGGCTGGCCGCCCCCCGCGCGCACCAGGTCGAGGGTCGCCATGCCGAGCCCGGCGCCATTGGCGACGAGGCCGATGTCGCCGTTCATCCGGACGTAGTTGATCCGGTGGCGCTCGGCGCTCTCCTCGAGATCGCCGGTCGCCTCGACCGGGTCCGGCACGGGCCGGTCCGGATGGCGGAACAGGGCGTTGTCGTCGAGGATGATCTTGGCATCGAGGGCGACGAAGTCACCGGCGCCGGTCAGCACCAGCGGGTTGATCTCGGCGAGCGTCGCGTCGAGGCCGATCAGCGCCTTGGCGAGATTGGCAAGGAGGGAACAAAATGCGCCGCGGCGGTCCTCGGGAACGGCGAGCCGCCGCGCGAAGTCGTCTGCCGCATCGGCATCGATGCCGCCATCCGGATCGACGGCGAGGCGCTCGACGGTGGTCCGCCCTTCGCGGACATTCGCCTCGATGTCGGTGTCGCCGCCGATCGCCCCGAGAATGACGATCTCGGCCGCCGAGGGGTCGATCATGGCGCTGAGATAGAAACTCGCGGCGCCCGCGACGCTCTCCTCGACGAGGACGCGGCGCACCGCGTAGCCGTCCGGGCCGGTCTGTTCGGTAACGATCCGCGCGCCGATGAGCTCGGCACCGGCCATCTCCACCGCCTCGGCGCCTTCGACGATCCTGATGCCGCCGGCCGCTGCCCGCCCGCCGGCGGGGATCTGCGCCTTGACGGCGAAACTCTGGCCCCCAAGCCTTTCGGCATGGGCCCGCGCCTCGGCGGCGCTCGTCGCAACGCTGCCCGCCGGAATGGCGATGCCGTATTGCGCCAGAAATGATTTCGACTGAAATTCATGAAGTTTCATGACGACTCCCTCCCAAGAGTGGTGTCAGAACATCACTGGCCTCGAACGTCCTGTTGCCTGCCATCTCCCGGGCCGCTGCGAGTAAGCACCGAAGCGGCCGTTTTGGGATGCATGATGCCAGTCGGCGAAGGCGCTGCCTATGGCTACCGTCCTGCCCTCTTACTTTTATCGTCGTGTCGGGCAGACGATGTCGCGGGGCCGATGCGGGCTGGCTTTCGCCCCGGCCCCGCAGGTCTCATTCGGCCGCAAGCTGCTGCGGATTGCCCATCGCGCCGGAGGCCGTCACCGCGGCGACCCGGGCGTCGTCATAGGAGAGGACGTCGCGAAGGATCTCTTCGTTGTGCTCGCCGAGCAGCGGCGAGCGACGCACCTCCGCCGGGCTCGCCGACAGCTTGATGGGGTTGCCGACGGAGAGATACGGCCCGCGCACCGGGTGATCGACCTCGACCAGCGTGCCGGTCGCCTTCAGCGACTCGTCCTCGGCGATCTCCTTCATCGACAGGATCGGGCCGCAGGGCACGTTCAGCTTGTTGAGGATCTCCATCGCCTCGAACTTGGTGTACTGCATCGTCCAGGCTTCGATCCGCTCGAAGATCTGGTTGAGGCGGGTCAGCCGTGCCTTCGGCTTGGCGTAGTCGGGATGGGTCTTCCAGCCGGGCTCGCCGATGACGTCGCAGATCGCTTCCCACACCGGCGCCTGGGCGATGAAGTAGATGTAGGCGTTGGGGTCGTTCTCCCATCCCTTGCATTTGAGGATGCGGCCGGGCTGGCCGCCGCCGGAATCGTTGCCGGCGCGCGGCACCGCGTCGTCGAAGTCGATGCCCTCGCCATACTGGCTGTATTCGGTGAGCGGCCCGGACTGCAGCCGCTGCTGGTCGCGCAGCTTGACCCGGCAGAGATTGAGGACGCCGTCTTGCATGGCGACGGAAACCTTCTGGCCGGTTCCGGTCTTGGTGCGGTGGAACAGCGCCGTGACGATGCCGAGACACAGATGCAGCCCCGAGCCGGAATCGCCGATCTGGGCGCCGGTGACGAGCGGCAGGCCGCCGAGGAAACCGGTGGTCGAGGCGGCGCCGCCGGTGCACTGGGCGACGTTCTCGTAGACCTTGCAGTCGGCATAGGGGCCGGGGCCGAAGCCCTTGATCGAGGCGACGATCATCGCCGGATTGAGTTCGTTGATGCGCTCCCAGGAGAAACCCATGCGGTCGAGCGCGCCGGGGGCAAAATTCTCGACGAGAACGTCGCAGACCTTGATCAGCCCTTCGAGGATCTCGCGGCCGTCCTTGGTCTTGGTGTCGAGGGTGATCGACCGCTTGTTGTGGTTCAGCATGGTGAAATAGAGGCTGTCGGCGCCTTCGACGTCCTGCAGCTGGCCGCGCGTCGCATCGCCGGTGCCGGGTCGCTCGACCTTGATCACGTCGGCGCCGAACCAGGCCAGGAGCTGCGTGCAGGTCGGTCCGGACTGGACATGGGTGAAGTCGAGAATTCTGACGCCCTCGAGAGCTTTCATGATTTCCTCCGCGTTTTGTCTTGGCGGCGGGCATTGCCTGCCGCGAATGCCTGTCTCTGGCGCCGGGCCTCTCCCGAAGGTCCGGCGCGCCGCGGCCAGCCTCAGCCGGCGGCCTTCGGTTTCTTGCCGACGGCGCTTTGCGGGTTGAGCTTGCCGATATTGCCGCTTTCGGTTCCGGCGGCGGGGTCGATGACGGCGTTGACGAGGGTCGGCCGGCCGGAGTCCATTGCTTCCGCGACCGCGCGGGACAACTCGTCCGGCGTCGTGGCGTTGACGCCGACGCCGCCGAAGGCCGCCATCATCTGGTCGTAGCGGGCATTTTCGACGAACACCGTCGTCGCGACGTCCTTGCCGCCGGTCGGGTTGACGTCGGTGCCGCGATAGATGCCGTTGTTGTTGAAGACGACGACGCAGACCGGCAGCTGGTAGCGGCAGATCGTTTCGATCTCCATTCCCGAAAAGCCGAAGGCGCTGTCACCCTCAACCGCCAGCACCGGCTTGCCGGTCTCGATCGCGGCGGCGATGGCAAAGCCCATGCCGATGCCCATGATGCCCCAGGTGCCGACATCGAGGCGCTTGCGCGGCTGGTACATGTCGATGATGCCGCGGGCGAGGTCGAGGGTGTTGGCGCCCTCGTTGACGAGGATCGCGTCGGGCCGGTCCTTGACGATGGTCTTCAGCGCTCCGAGCGCGCTGTGGAAGTCCATCGGGATCGAATTCTTGCCGAGCTTGGTCGCCATCTTGGCGAGGTTGTCGTTCTTCTTGCCTTCGATCGTCTCGATCCAGGCCGAAGGCGGTGCCTTCCAGTCCTTGGAGACGTGGCCGAGCAGCGCTTCGACGCAGGAGCCGATGTCGCCGACCAGCGGCGCGGCGATCTCGACGTTGCTGTCCATTTCCTTCGGCTCGATGTCGATCTGGATGAAGCGCTTCGAACCCGGCGCCCCCCAGCTCTTGCCCTTGCCGTGGGAGAGGAGCCAGTTCAGCCGCGCGCCGATCAGGACGACGACGTCGGCGTCCTTCAGGACCAGCGAGCGGGCCGCGCTGGCGCATTGCGGATGGGTGTCCGGCAGGAGCCCCTTGGCCATCGACATCGGCAGGTAGGGAATGCCGCTCTCCTCGATCAGCGCGCGGATCGCCTCGTCGGCCTGGGCATAGGCGGCGCCCTTGCCGAGAATGATCAGCGGCCGCTCGGCGCCCTTCAAAACGTCGATGGCGCGGGACACCGCATCGGGACCGGGGATCTGCGCCGGCGCGGCGTCGATCACCTTGACCAGCGACCTTTCGCCGAGATCGGCATCGATCACCTGCGACAGGAGCTTTGCCGGCACGTCGAGATAGACGCCGCCCGGCCGCCCCGAGAGCGCGGCGCGCACGGCCCTGGCGACGGCGATGCCGATATCCTCGGCATGCAGCACCCGGAACGCCGCCTTGCAGAGCGGCTTGGCGATGGCCAGCTGGTCCATTTCCTCGTAGTCGCCCTGCTGGAGATCGACGATCTCGCGCTCCGACGAGCCGCTGATCAGGATCATCGGGAAGCAGTTGGTGGTGGCATTGGCGAGCGCCGTCAGGCCGTTGAGAAAGCCCGGCGCCGAAACCGTCAGGCAGATGCCCGGCTTCTTGGTGAGGAAGCCGGCGATCGCCGCGGCATTGCCGGCGTGCTGCTCGTGGCGGAAGGAGATGACCCGCATCCCCTCGGCCTGGGCGAGACGCCCGAGATCGGTGATCGGTATCCCCGGAACGCCGTAGATCGTGTTGAGACCGTTGAGCTTCAGCGCGTCGATGAGAAGATGGAACCCGTCGGTCTGCGCGGGCGCCGCCGCATCCTCGGTGTCGTCCGTCTCGACGATCTTGGCCACTGCCGACATCTTGTTCTTCCTCCCGAAAGTCTTGCGGCCGTTTGCCGGCCTTTGCGATTTGCCTGCGATGGGCGGCCGGACAGGCCGCCCCTGGATCCTTCCGCGCCGTTTGGGCGCAACTTCCCCGTTCCGCGGCACTCCCAGGGTGCTCGGCGGCGCAGGTTTCCAGCTCGCGACCCGCTCCAACCCGCCTTGCGGCGGAGGGACAGACGATCGCGTTCGTTCCGTATCCGCGAAGGTTACGGCGCCAGAGGCTGAAGTAATGTCTTGCTTTTTACGGCCTGTTGCCGTTGACCAGGCGAGCGATGACCGTTCGGCTGGTGCGGGATGCAGTGTGCAATAGACCTCCTCGCCATCGCTCCTACGCCGTTATTGCTGGCATGCCAGATACCAATTGTCAAACAACTTTTTTCCCGCCTGTCATGAGCCCTTCATATGCAGGCGTTCCGGCCAGAGGCCGGGCTCGCGCGGCTCCGGAATCACTGGCATCCCCAGCGGCGCATTTCGGCATCCGCGACCGGTCGGACATTTGCGGCCGACGACGCGCGGAAGAGATCTGAAGAGACCGCCCTCTACCGTTCCAACACCTTCCGCTATGCAATGACGCTGGGTCAGCCATGCACTGCCCTGCGTTGTGCGCGCAGCTCTGGCATGCCAGATACAAGCCCAGCAGCGAGCCACCCTGCAGATCCCTAGAAGGAGCCCGAAAATGCCGACGACCCACGCAAGTTTCTCCCCGACCCACACCAGCGAGACCCGCGGCCTGTGGGCGATGATCATGGCTTTCCTCGACAGCCGCGCCCGCGCCGAGGCGAAGTCGCAGAGCTACGTGCCCTTCGGCCTCTGATTTCTCGCAAGGGCGAGACGGCGATAGCCGGCCGAAGACCGGGAGCCCAAGCGCTTTCGGGCCCTCTGCCGGGCCTGCGACCCCAGCCCCTCGCCGGGCCGCCTTTCGACAATCTTGAAGCATCGACCCACTCGGCCGCCGGACGCCTCGCGCATCCGGCGGCCGTTCCGTTTTCGCGGCGGCATTCGCGACGGACCGGCGGGCGGGGAGCCGTCCGGTCTATCAATGGCCCGGCGGCCGTTCTATCGATGGGACGGGTTCCGCAGCCGGTCGGAGAGCGATGAGAGTCAGCAAAGCCAAACGCCAGTCCCAGATCCTTGCCGAACTGAACGTCTCGCCGAGCCTTCGCATCGCCGATCTGGCCGATCGGCTCGCCGTCTCCACCGAAACCATCCGCCGCGATCTCGACGAGCTCACCCGCCAGGGCCAGCTCAACCGCACCTATGGCGGCGCCATCCGCGCCCTCGGCACCGAGCCCTCCGTCACCGAGCGGCACACGCTGCTGGTCGCCGAGCGCGAGCGGATCGCCCGGGCGACGATGGAGATCCTGAGGCCGGCCAATGTCATCATGATCGGCTCGGGATCGACCACCGTCCACGTGGCGCGGCGACTGGCGGTCGAGCGGACCAACATCACCGTCATCACCCATTCCTTCGGCGTCGCGACGGTGCTGGCGCTCAATCCGACGATCTCGACGCTGATCGCCCCCGGCACCTATGACGGCACCGAAGGGGCGACGGTCGGCGTCCACACGGTCGGCTTCCTGAACGAGTTCTTCGCCGACGCCGTGGTGCTCGGTGCGAGCGGCCTCACCGAGGAAGGGCCGACCGACGCGCTGATCGAGGCCGGCGCCGTCTATGGCGCGATGCTCGCCCGCTCGGCGCGCTCGGTGCTCGTTGCCGACCATTCGAAATTCGGCCGCGTGTTTCCATCGCGCTGGGCGAGGTGGAAGCAGATCGACGCGCTGGTCAGCGACGCGGCTCCGAACGGTCAGCTGCAGGCGGCGATCGACCGCCACCATGTCAGCGTCACGGTCGGCTGACGCCGGTCCCTTCTGCCGGCCTCAGCGCGCCCGCCGCGCCTTGACGAAGCCGGCGATGGCGCCGCCCGCCAGAAGCAGCGTCGCCGCGGCGAGCGTGCTCATCGTGCCGAGCGCCGGCACCATCGGCGTATAGCCGGCGACCATCTTCGAATAGAGCCATTTCGGGATCGTCGAGTCGGCGCCCGCCGTATAGAGCGACAGCGGGAAATTGCCCCAGGAGAGCAGGAAGGCGAAGAGCGCCCCGGACCAGATGCCCGGCCAGAGGATCGGCAGGGTCACGTCCCTGAGGATCATCCAGCGCCCTGCCCCGAGATCGGCCGCCGCCTCCTCCATCGCCGGGTCGAAGCCGTAGACCTGGATGGCGATCACCAGCGTGACGACCGGGACGATCCAGACGAGATGGGCGACGATCGCCGTGTGCCAGCTCGGCTGGATGCCGAGCGTGTTGAACCACAGAAGCAGCGCCAGGCCGAGCACCGGCTGGGGAAAGAAGATCGGCAGCAGCAGAAGCTTCTGGTAGAGCCGCCGGCCGCGCCAGTCGAACCTGGCGAAGGCGAGCGCGCCGAAGAAGCCGAGCACCAGCGAGACGACGGTGACGATCAGCGCGATCAGGATCGAGGTCTGGACGATCCGCTGGATCTCCAGCGAATCGAGCGTCTTCTGCCACCATTCGAAGGAGTAGGCGCGGATCGGGAAAAGGAAGTAGCGGCCCTTCGACAGCCCGGCGAGCGCGCCGCAGGCGACCGGCAGGTAGATCGCCACGGCGACGAAGATCGTCCAGATCCAGATCATCAGATGCGAGCGGCGGGGGCGGCTTCGATCCATCGCGTCACCTGCGGCCGAGAATGCGGTCGAGGTCGAGCCGCGCCATCACCGCCATCGACAGCCCGCCGATGACGATCATCAGAAGCACGGCGAGCGCCGCGCCGCGCGGCCAGTTCTGCGAATAGGTGAAGGCGTTCTCGATGTCGTGGCTGATCATGATCACCGACTGGCCGCCGAGGATCTTCGCCTCCGCCACCGCGCCGGCGGCGAGGACGAAGGTCAGAAGCGCGCCGATCAGGATGCCGGGCATCGCCAGCGGCAGCTCGATCTCCCGCCAGATCATCAGCCGGCCGGCGCCGAAGTCCCGCGCCGCCTCGATCAGGTCGCCCGGCACCATCGACAGCCCCAGCGTCATCGGAAACAGCATGAAGGGCAGATAGGTGTAGATCATCCCGAACAGCGTGATCTCCGGCGTGAACAGCACGTTGGGGCCGGAGAGCCCGATGCCCGCCAAAAGCCCGTCGAGCACCCCGTGATTGATGAAGAACAGCGTCCAGCCATAGAGCCGGACGTTCTCCGAGATGAACAGCGGGAAAACGAAGGCGATGCTGACCAGCGACGACCAGCGGCCGAAGACCCGCACCAGGCCGTAGGCGATCGGGTAGCAGATCAGGAGCAGCGCCGCGACGGTCAGGAGCGCCAGCGCCAGCGACCAGGCGAAGGACATCCACACCGTGTCGGCCGGATTGAAGATCTCGGCGAAGTTCCGCAGCGTGAAACTCTCGAACACCGCGAAGCTGCGGGGCTCGGCGAAGGCAAAGCCGATCACAGTCAGGAGCGGCGCGAGGAAGCCGAGCGCCATGAACAGGAGGATCGGGCTCGCGCAGCGCGCCCCCGCCGGGAGCGAAAGGTGGCGGAGCGCGCTCCGGCCCTGCCGCTCTTTGCCCTGTTTCTCCCTGACTGTTGACGAGGTGCCGAGCGTCGCGTCGCTCATCGCTCAGGCCTCCACGACGATGGCGTCTTCGGCGTTCCAGCCGATCAGCACCTCGCCGTCGCCGGTGCCGGGGCGGATCTGCGAGCGCGACATCTCGATCAGGAACACCCGCTCGCCCGCCCGCACCTGGTACTGGATGCGCGAGCCGAGCGAATATTCGTTGTAGACCCGGCCGCTGACGACATTGTCGGCATCGCCGGGCGCCGCGAGGAACTTCATGTATTCCGGCCGGATGACGACGGCCGCCCGCTCGGCCCCGGCCATTGTTTGGGGGAGCACGAGGCGGACCGGCTCCGCGGTCTCCTGCGACAGCCATGCGCCGTTCGAAAGGGTGACGCCGATAACGTTCACCTCGCCGACGAATTCGGCGACGAAGCGGTTCTGCGGCTGGCCGTAGATCGCGTCGGGGCTGCCGACCTGGACGAGCTTGCCGGCGCGCATGACGCCGATCCGGTCGGACATCACCATCGCCTCCTCCAGCGAGTGGGTGATGTAGACGAAGGTCTTGCCGGTCTCCTTGTGAAGGTCTTTCAGCTCCTTCTCGAGCAGCTTCTTCAGCTTGTAGTCGAGGGCCGAGAGCGGCTCGTCGAAGAACAGGACGTCAGGGTCATAGGCAAAGGCCCTGGCAAGCGCGACGCGCTGGCGCTCGCCGCCGGAGCAGGTCATGACGTTCTTGCCGTAATAGGCCTCCGGCAGCCGCACCATGCGCAGGAGCTCCAGCGCCCGCGCCTTGCGCTCGGCGGCGGAGACGCCCTTCGCCTTCAGCGGAAACTCGATGTTGCGCCCGACGGTCATGTGCGGGAACAGCGCCAGCGACTGAAAGACCAGGCAGGTCGGCCGCCGGCGCGCCGGCAGGTCGTTGATCAGCGTGCCGCGCAGCGTGATGTTGCCCTCCGACGGCTGCTCCAGCCCGGCAAGCATCCGCAGAAGCGTCGTCTTGCCGGAGCCGGACGGCCCGACGATGGTCAGGAACTCGCCCTCGCGGATGTCGAGCGAGATGTCGTCGACGGCGGTGAAGTCGTCAAAGCGTTTGGAAACGCCGACCAGCTGCAGCACCGGCAGCGCCGGCCTGTCCGCCCCCTCGCCCGGGCGCCCCCCGCCCGCGCGGGCCGTCTCGCTCTGCCCGGCGCCCATGCGGGCCGTCTCGCTCTGCTCAGTCCAGGTCATGTTCATCGGCTTGGCGGCTGCCGCTTCTCGCATCGGGAAAGATCGGGCCGGCGCGCCCCGCGCCGGCCCGGAGCGCTCAGCTGCGCTGGCGCTTGGCGTTGTTCATCAGGTCGAGCGCCTTCTCGTAGTCCGGCACGATGTCGTATTCGACCGAACGGGCCATCTCCTCTTCGAGGCTGTCCCACTGGATGGCGTCGAGCTCGTCCTTGGTGAACAGGTCGAAACAGGCCTTGTTGCCCATCTGGGCGACCGGGTTGAAGGTGCCCTCGGCAAAGGCCACCGTGTGGGCGACTTCCGGATCCTGGACGTATTTGAGGAATTCCGGGGCCAGCGGCGAGAGCTCGGGGTTGTTCACCGTCGAGGTCACCTCGATCCAGGAAACGCCGCCCTTGCCGTTCATCGGGCCCTTCAGCGGCGTGATCGCCCGCATCTCCGGGAAGCCGTCGGCCCGCGCCGGCGAGACCGAATAGGTGCCGCCGGTCATATGCAGGTCGATCTCGCCGGAGATCAGCGCCTGGTTCATCGTCGCGATGTCGCCGATCAGCTTGGCGCCCTTGAACACCTTCAGGGCGGTGTCCTCGAAGGCCTTCATCTCCTCCGGCGAGTGCTCCTTGAACGGGTCGAGCCCGGCGACCAGGAAGATGTTGAAGACGTTCCAGTCGTCTGATTCGAGAATGCCGTATTTGCCGGCGAGGCTCTCGTCGTTGAAGAGGTCCCAGCCGGTCTCCTCGGCGGTCTTGCGGCTGATCTTGTCGGTGTTGACCACATAGCTGTAGGGGCCGAAGCGCTGGGTCATGCCTAGCAGCTCGCTGCCGTCGTCGCTCATCGCCCATTTGTAGGGCGGATGGAACTGCTCCAGCATCTTGTCGAAGTACGGCATGAACTCGTCCTTCGGCAGCGGCTTGATCAGCTTTTCCGGATACATGATCTTGCGTGCCCAGGGATTGTTCACGTTGATCAGATCCCAGACCTTGCTCTCGCCCGAGCGCAGCCGGTTGATCATCGTCGGATCGTTGGTGAGGCTCTCGGCCTTCACCGTCGCCCCCTCCTTCTCGCGGAAGGGGTCGAGCACCTGCGCCGAGTTGTAGCCCTCCCAGCACAAGATGTTCAGTTCCTTCTCGCGGGCGGCAAGGGCCGCGCCCGGAAAGCCGAGCGGCGCGCCCGCGGCAAGGGCGCCGGCGCCGAGGATCTTGAGCGTGTCGCGTCGGTTGAAATTCGTCATCGGTCCCTCTCGTCACTCGGCGGGCGTGCGGCCGCCAAAAACTTGGCATGTCCGTCATTCGATGTGGCATATCGAACGTCGCGATGTGGACTTCACAACATTTTTTTGCGATGCGTCAAGAGCTATGATGCCTCGAGCGGCAGCCATGGCCGTTGCCCAAGCATTCGGCATGCCAGTTCGGGCAGAAGCGCGGCATGCGCGCGGTGTTGCGGGCGTGACGCCTGGCGCAGGCCCGCCGGGCGGCCCGCGACAACCGCGGCGAAAGACACGACAAGAGAGGAGCGCGACATGTACAGATCGCTGAAGGGAAAGACCGTCATCGTCACCGGCGCCAGCCGCGGCATCGGCCGGGGCATCGCCAAAAGGTTCGGCGAGGCGGAACTCAACGTCCTCGTCGTCTCGCGCAGCCTCGCCGATGCCGAGAAGGTCGCCGCCGAGATCGGCGGCCATGCCAGCGCCTTCGAAGCCGATGTCGCCGAGCCGGAGGCTGCCGATGCGATGGCGGCGGCAGCGCTCGAGCGCTACGGCACGATCGACGTCCTTTGCGCCAATGCCGGCATCTTTCCCTCGGCGAAGCTCGGCGAGATGACGGCGGCCGACTTCGACCAGGTCATCGGCACCAATCTGAAAGGCACCTTCCTGGCGGTGTCGGCCTGCCTGCCGGCGATGAAGGCGCAGAAGTCCGGCCGCATCATCCTGACCTCGTCGATCACCGGACCGGTCACCGGCTTTCCCGGCTGGTCGCATTACGGAGCGAGCAAGGCCGGCCAGCTCGGCTTCATGCGCACCGCGGCGATCGAGCTCGCGCCCTCCAACATCACCGTGAATGCCGTGCTGCCCGGCAACATCGCCACCGAGGGCCTCGCCGATCTCGGCGCAGACTACACCGCGAAGATGGCGGCCTCGGTGCCGATGAAGCGCCTCGGCACGGTCGAGGATATCGCCAATGCGGCGCTGTTCTTCGCCACCGAGGAGGCCGCCTATGTCACCGGCCAGAGCCTCATCATCGACGGCGGCCAGATCCTGCCGGAATCCCTCGACGCGCTCGAAGCGATGGGCTGACTTGCCCCCCGGCGCCGCCTCACCAAGGCGCCGGATGCTCCGCCACGAGCCGGTCTTCCGACGTCAGCCGGCGGGGCGTTCCAGAACGTCGGCCAGCGCCGCGACGAACATCTCCGCATGCTCGCGCGAAAAGCAGAGCGGCGGGCGGATCTTCAGCGTATGGCCGAAGGGTCCGGCCGCCCCGACCAGCACATGCCGGCGCCTGAGGCCGTTGATCACCGCGCCGGCGCGCCGGGCGTCAGGCGCGCGGGTGTCCGGATCGACGATATCGAGCCCGACGAAGAGCCCGGCGCCGCGCACCGCGCCGATCTCCGGACGCCGCCCGGCAAGCTGCCGCAGCCCCGCGCGCAGATATCCGCCGACGGCCTCGGCATTTTCGATCAGCCCCTCCCCGGCGATCACCTCCAGCACCGCCCGGCCGGCCGCAGCCGCCACGGTGTTGCCGCCGAAGGTGTTGAAATAGCCGACGCTCTCGCAGAACCGCTCGAGCAGGTCGGCCCGCGTCGCGACGCCGCCCATCGGATAGCCGTTGCCCATCGGCTTGCCCATGGTGACGATGTCCGGCGTCACGCCATGGCGGGCAAAGCCCCAGAGCCCCGCCCCGGTGCGCCCGAAGCCCGGCTGCACCTCGTCGGCGATGAAGATGCCGCCGGCCGCCTGCACGGCCTCGACCGCCGGCTTCAGGAAGCCCGGCGGGTCGGCGAAGACACCGTCGGAGGAGAAGATCGTGTCGACGATCAGGCCTGCAAGGCCGTGGCCGCTCGCCTGAAGCTCGCCGATCGCCTTGGCCACGGCGCCAGCAAAGCGCGCCGCAAGGTCGCCCGGCCCGTCGCCGTCCCGCTCAGCCGGCATCGGCACGACCCGGACATGCGGCGGCACCGCGCCGCCCTTCAGCGACGACGGCGAGACCTCGGTGACGAGCGACGTGTTGCCGTGATAGGCGGTCTCGGTGACGATGAAGCCGCGCGCCCCCGTCGTCGCCATGGCGAGCCGCAGAGCCAGATCGTTGCTCTCCGAGCCGGTGCAGGTCATCACCAGATTGCCGATAGATGCCGGCAGCGTCGCCAGCAGCGCCTCGCTGTAACCCTGGACGGTGTCGTTGAGATAGCGCGTGTGGATCGCCATTTCGCCGGCCTGGCGGGCGATCGCCTCGACGACCCTCGGATGGCAGTGCCCGACCGACGGCACGTTGTTGTAGACGTCGAGATAGCGCTCGCCCGCCCTGTCATACATGAAGACGCCGCTCGCCCGGACCATCTCGATCGGCTCGCGGTAGAACAGCACCGAGGAGGCCCCCGCCGTCGCCCGGCGCCGCTCGACCATCTCGGCGGTCCGCCCGACGAGCCCCTCGGCCTCCTTGGCGTCGAAGGCGTTCAGCGCCAGGATCGGCTTGGTCGGGTTCATCGGTCTGTTCTCTCCACGACTATGACAGCCAGGCACCCGGCGCAGCGGGGAGCCTTCAACCTTGCCGGGTCAGGAAGGCTTCGGCGAGTGCGGCCGTGCCGGCGGTGTAGCCATGGCCGAGCTCGGCCGCCGTCGGCGTCTCGGAATGCGAGGCGAGCCACGCGGTGAGCAGCATCCGCCGCAGCATGACGAAGACCGGCAGCATCGCCTCGTCCTCCGGCGACAGCGGCGCCACGGCGCGGTATCCCGCCACCCAGGCCGCCATCAGTTCCGGCACCACGGGGTCGGTCTCGATGAAGCTGATCGCCGCGGCAAAATCGTACATCAGCCAGGAAAAGCCGCAGTCGTCGAAATCGATGACGCCGAGCCGCTCGCCTTCGACCAGGAGGTTGGCGAGCCTGAGATCGGCATGGATCAGCCCGAAACGCTCACCTTTGCCATAGGCGTCGAGGCGCAGCTTCAGCGCCGCGGCGGTCTTCTCCAGAACCGCCTTCTCGGCGGGTTCGAGGCCGATCGCCGCCCGCCAGTCGCCCCAGAGCGGCCGGCTGCCCAGCATCGCTTCGAAGTCCCACACCTTGCGCGAAAATCCCTCCGGCCGCTGCCAGCTCCGCGAATGGTCGTGCAGCCGCGCGGTGATCGCCCCGAGCCGCTCGAACCAGGGCACCAGCCCCTCAGCGGCGCTCGGCTCGCGCCCGCTCATGAACTCGAAAGCGACCACCTCGCGCTTTTCGTCGCCATGCTGAAGCTCGGCGATCAGCCCGCCACCGTCGGCGCGCTCGACCGGCCGCGGCGTCTCGACGACGCCCGCTTCGATCAGCGCCCTCGTCCAGGCGAGTTCGGAGACGATCTCGTCGCGGCGGTGATAGCCGGGCCTGTGGACCCTCAGGATGAGGCGCCGGCCGCTGACCGGATCATCAGCAAGGAAGGTGGCGTTTTCCGAGATCGTCAAAAGCCTCGCCTTAGCCGCGGCGCCCAATCCCCACAGCGGCAAGAGCGGCGCGAGGCCGGCCTGCAGATGGTCGAGAAAGGCGCTGTCATACATGGGCAGGACTGTGGCTCGGACGGAGACGCCGGCCGAGGACTCGTCAGCCCCGATGACCGGCATTTCCGTTCGATATACAACAAAAAATGTTGGACCTGCAACATTTCACTTTGCACTGCGGCATCGCCGCAGTAGCCTCTTGCTGCACAAGGCCCGGGCCGTTCCCTGGACTGGGTCGGCGGCAGAGTGCCGTCGGATCGACGGACAACGCTTCGGCGGAAGGCAAGTGACGGGATGTGGCGCGAGATCGAACCGGACGAGACCCGGACCGTCAAGGTCGACGGCCATGACGTCGTCACCTACAGCTTCGGCAGCGGCGACGACGTGGTCTTCTGCCTGAATGGCGGGCCGGGCCTTCCCTGCGACTATCTGAGGGACTCCCATTCCTGCCTGATCGACCATGGCTACCGGGTCGTCGCCTTCGACCAGCTCGGCACCGGCGCCTCCGACCGGCCGACCGATCCGGCGCTCTGGACGATCACCCGCTATGTCGAGGAGGTGGAGACCGTCCGCCGGGCGCTCGGCCTCGGCAAGGTCCATCTCGTCGGCCAGTCATGGGGCGGCTGGCTGGCGATCGAATACGCCCTCACCTATCCGGAAGCCCTGCGCACGCTGATCCTCGAAAACACCGTCGGCGACATTCCCCATCTCGTCACCGAGCTCGAGCGCCTGCGCGCCGCGCTCGGGCCGGAAACCGTCGCGATGATGCAGCGGCACGAAGCCGACGGCAGCCTCGACCATCCGGAATATCAGGCGGCGGTGACGTTATTGAACTACCGGCATGTCTGCCGATTGCCCGAATGGCCCGCACCGGTGCAGCGTTCGCTGAGCGACTGGAACATGGGTCCCTACGAGACCATGCAGGGGCCGAACGAGTTTTGCTACACCGGCAATCTGAAGGACTGGAACCGCATCCCCGACATGCACGAGATCACCGTGCCGGTGCTGATTACCGTCGGCCAGCATGACGAGCTGACGCCGGCCTGCGCCGCCCGGATGAAGCACGCCCTGCCCGACGCCGAGGTGGCGGTGTTTCCAAATTCCAGCCACATGCCCTTCTTCGAGGAGCCGCAGGCCTTCTTCCCGGTGCTTCTCGACTTCCTGAAGCGGCGCAAGCGCGGCTGACAAGCAGGGGCGCGTCGATACTGACGAACGCTCGTCGCGATTGTCGATCTGCGTCGGCGTCAGGATCGCCGTGATCTGGCCGCGGCTGAACGCAGAGTTCGCATCGCTTGCAGCGCCGCGCAGTCGGGGCGACGTCGCCGCGGCCGCGACGACGCCGCGCCGATCCTCTCTTGCGGCGTCGGCGAGAAACTCCTAGGACACCGGCAAGGGCGGTTAGCTCAGCTGGTAGAGCGCCTCGTTTACACCGAGGATGTCGGGAGTTCGAGCCTCTCACCGCCCACCATTATAAGCCCTCGTTTTACCGCCCGCTCGCCGAAGCGGGCGATCCAGCCCAAGCCGGCTGTGCGACGCCACGACAATCCGTCGACCGGGCCGGGGTGCCTACATCCGCCCCTTCCACGGCACCAGGCGCCGCTCGACGAAGCGCATCAGCATGTCGAAGGCATAGGCGATGGCGGCGATCACCACGATCCCCATGATCACCGTCGCGGTCTGCAGGAACTGCGAGGCGGTCAGCACCATGTAGCCGAGCCCCTTGGTCGCCGCGACCATCTCGGCGGCGACCAGCGTCGTCCAGCCGAAGCCGATGCCGATCCGCATGGCCGTCAGGATCTCCGGCAGCGCCGAGGGCAGGATCACGTGCCGCATCACCTGCCAGCGCGAGGCACCGAAGGAATAGGCGGCATGGATCTGCTCGATCGCCGCCGAGCGCACGCCCGATTTCGCCCCCAGCGCCACCGGGGCAAACACCGACAGGAAGATCAGCAGCACCTTCGACGTCTCGCCGATGCCGAACCAGATGATCATCAGCGGCAGATAGGCGAGCGGCGGGATCGGCCGGTAGAACTCGATCGGCGGATCGAAAATGCCGCGGATCGTCGGGCTCATGCCCATGGCAAGGCCGAGCGGCACGCCGACGGCACAGGCCAGCAGGAAGGCGCCGAAGACGCGGGCCGCCGAGATCCCGGCATGGGCGAGCAGCGAGGTGCCGGTGAAGCCGTTGGTCAGGACGTCGACGAATTTCAACAGGATCGCCTGGGGCGACGGGACGAAGAGCGGCTTGACCAGACCGAGCGCGGTGACCAGCCACCAGACGAAGACGAAAGCGACGATGGTGACGAGGCTGAGCACCACCGTTTCGCCCTGGCCGGGCACGCCATAGGTCTCGCCGGGCCTGGTCGGGCGGCTGCGCAGCAGCCTCTCGAAGCTGCCGGCGACGGCCGCCTGCCATCCCGTCGCAGACGCCGGCGAGGCCTCGGCCGGGGCGGCGTCCTCCTTGGTTCGCACGATGCTCATCAGGCGGCCTCCTCGTCGGCGAAGATGATGGCGAGAACGTCTTCGCGCAGCGCGATGAAATCCTGCGACGCCTTGATGGCGCGGGCGGACTGGCCGTCGCAGAACCGCTTCGAAAACGGCAGGTCGAAGACATGGGCGATGCGGCCGGGGCGAGGCGACATGACGATCAGTTTCGTCCCCATGAACAGCGCCTCCTCGACGCTGTGGGTGATGAAGAAGACCGACTTCTGCGTCTCGTGCCAGATGTTGAGGATCAGCTCCTGCGCCTTCTCCCGGGTCAGCGCGTCGAGCGCGCCGAGCGGCTCGTCCATCAGCAGGAGCTTCGGATCGGATGTCAGCGCACGGGCGATGCCGACCCGCTGCTGCATGCCGCCGGACAGCGAATAGACCGGCGAGGTCTCGAAGCCGGAAAGACCGAGGAGGCCGATGAATTTCTCGGCGACCTCCTGCCGGGCGGCCCGCGGGCGGCCCTGCAGCTTGAGGCCGAAGGCGACGTTCTCGACGACGTTCAGCCAGGGCAGCAGCGCATGTTTCTGGAAGACGACGGAGCGGTCGGCGCTCGGCCCGGCGACCGGCTTGCCGTTGAGGAGGATGTCCCCCGAGGAGGGAGCCAGAAAGCCGGCGATGAGATTGAGCAGCGTCGACTTTCCGCAGCCCGAGGCACCGAGGGCCACGGCGAATTCGCCGGGGCGAATGGTCAGATCGACCCGGCTGAGCGCCTCCACCGGAGCCCGCCCGTCGGCCGCCGGATAGACGACCGACGCGTCTCTGATCTCGAGTCCCATCACTGTCTCTCCAGCTTCTCCGCCGCAGGCGGCGCGGCGGAGGGTTTCGCGAATGCCGGGGGGCTTATTCGGACGCCGCGGCCTTGGCGTATTCCTCCGTCACCGAAGCGGAATAGTCGTCGGCAGCGCCGTCGATCCGGCCGGCCGACTGCAGGAATTCGGCGGTCGACTTGACGGCCGCGGCGCCCTTTTCCCCGAGCCAGCCGCTGTCGATCTGCTCCTTCAGCGGCAGGAAGGTGTAGCCGGCCAGGACCGCCGGCACCTGATCGGGCGCCGCGCCGGTCCGCTCCGCGATCGTCTTCACCGGCTCGCTGTCGGCAGTCCATTTCGACGGATCGGCGAGATAGTCGCCGTTTGCCTCGGCCATGGTCTTGGTGAAGGCGATCATCGCCTCCTTGTGGGATTCGGCGAAGTCCTTGTTGACCACCCAGGCGTCGAAGGTCGGGTAGCCCCATTCGGCGGTCTTGTCCGCACCGACGAGCCGGGTCCCGTCCTCCATCAGCTTGCCCTGGGCAGGCTCCCAGACGAAACCGGCGTCGATGGCGCCCTGCTGCCAGGCGGCGACGAGCTGATCGGGCGACATGTTCATGATCGTCACGTCGCTCGGATCGACGCCGGCATGCTTCAGCGCCCCCATCAGCGAGAAATGCGAGGTCGAACCGATCGGCACGCCGATCCGCTTTCCTTTCAGATCGGCCAGCGTCTCGATCCCCGAACCGTTGCGCACGATCAGCGATTCGGCGGTGCCGATGACCTCGGCAACCATGAACATCTGAAGGTCGAGACCCTGCGTCGCGGCAATCGCCATCGGGGAGGAGCCGAGCTCGGCCACATTGACGTCGCCGGACGCCATCGCGGCGATGACGTCGGTGCCGGCGGCGAACTTGCGCCAGTCGATCTTCCAGCCGGTGGCCTTTTCGAACTTTGCGTCGGCCGCCGCCACCTGGTCCGGCGTCGGATTGCCGAAATGGCCGACGATGACGGTCTCCTGCGCGGCGGCTGCTCCGACGGCCAGTCCGGACGCAGTCAGGCCGACCAGGAAAACGGCTGCAAGCTTATTGATCATTCTGCTCTCCAACTCTCATGGCAATAAAGGCGCAGCCCCCGGGCGATGGGGTAGCGCGCGTCGAAACCCGCATTGGAACGACAAGCAAGGACCATGCCGTGACGGGCGCCGGCCCGTTTCGGGCTGCATCGGGATGCCGGAAAGCGGCCCCGCACCGGCCGGCAGCGGCATGCGGCGCAGCGCTGGTCGGCGTCTCGATGCCGCCTGCCCGGTCCCGGAATCCAGAATCGCCAGCGGGCAGGCAGGAGGGGCCATTCTCGGACGGTCAGGACAGATCCGCCCGGCCGAGCACGCGGCGCAGGATGTCGCCCATCTGCTCCAGATCGTCTTCGCCGGAAACGAAGGCCGGCGCGACGATCAGGGCATCGCCCGTCGCCTTGACGTGGAGGCCGGCATCGAACAGCGCCCGCTGCGCGAGAGAGCCCTTGGCTCCGGGCTTGTCGGCCGGCGCCAGCTGGATGCCGGCCAGCATGCCGTAGCCGCGAAGGTCGCTCACCTGAGGCAGGTTGCGCAGGCCGAAGATCATGTCGAGAAAGGCCGGGGACAGCGCCGCAGCGCGTTCGAACAGCTTCTCGTCACGATAGATGTCAAGGGTCGCCAGCGCCGCGGCGCAGGCCACCGGATGGGCGGAATAGGTGTAGCCGTGGAAGAGCTCGGGACGGTCCTGGTCGCCGGCGGCGGCGAACACCGTGTCCTGGATCGCCGCCGTCGTTGCCACCGCGCTCATCGGGATCGCGCCGTTGGTCAGCGCCTTCGCCATGGTGACGATGTCCGGCGTCACGCCGAAGGCCTGCGACGCGAAGGCGGCGCCTGTCCGCCCGAAGCCGGTGATCACCTCGTCGAAGATCAGCAGCAGCCCGTATCGGTCGGCGATCGCCCGCAGGCGTTCGAGATAGCCTTTCGGCGGAACGACGGTGCCGATCGAGCCGGCGATCGGCTCGACGAAAACGCCGGCGATCGTGTCCGCCCCATAGGTTCGGCAGATCTCCTCGAGGTCGTCGGCAAGTTCGGCGCCGGTCTCAGGCTGGCCCTGCGTGTAGCGCTGCTCCTCGCTCCAGGTCTGGCGCATGTGGACGACGTCGCAGGTGACGCCCGAGAACTCCCGCCGGTTGTTGACCATGCCGGCGAGCGACGTGCCGCCGAGATTGACGCCGTGATAGCCCCAGTTGCGCGAGACGAAGCGGGTCCGCTGCCCCTCGCCCTTCGCCCGGTGATAGGTCAGGCAAATCTTCATCGCGCTGTCGACGGCCTCGGAACCGGACGAGGCGAAGAACACCCGGTCGAGCCCCTCCGGCAGGAGGCCCGCCAGGCGCTCCGCGAGTTCGAAGGAGACCGGCGCCGCGCGCTGGAAGTGGGGTGTATAGTCCAGCGTCATCAGCTGCGCATGGACAGCGTCGGCGATCTCGCGGCGGCCATGTCCGGCGGGCGTGCAGAACAGGCCGGACGAGCCGTCGAGCACCGTGTCACCCTCGGGCGTGAGGTAGCGCACGCCCTCCGCCTTCGCGAACATCTGCGGGGTCTCTCGGAACATGCGATTGTTGGTGAACGGCAGCCAGTGATGATCGAAATTCGTCGGCCGGGCCAGCATCGCGTGTCCTCCATCTAAAGATCGCCAAGCTCACTCCAGCCGCGGCGAAACGGAAAGAGCCACGGCAAAGTCTCGATGGAGCCAGGCCTGGCCCCACCGAAGCCGGCTTCTGGACCTTTTCAACGCGTCCCTTAGACGAAATGGTGCCCGGGACCTTCCCGGAGCTGCCGTCTTGACCGTCGAACTTCTGTGCGCGCTGCCGATCGTCGTTGTTGCAGCGGTGATACGCGGCGCGACCGGTTTCGGCTTTTCCCTCGTCGCCGCGCCGCTCCTGTCCTGGTTCTGGCCGCCGGAACTGGCGACCGGCATCGTCCTCTGCCTCGACCTTGCTGCGACGGGGCTGCTCGTCCACGGCGGCATCCTCGAGGGGCTGGTTCGCCAAGACGCCCTCATCCTCGGCGCAGCGGCCCTTTTCGGAGCGCTCTGCGGCGTCTTCCTGCTCAGCCTGCTTCCCGCCGGCCCGGCGCTCGTCGGCCTCAACCTCGCCGTCCTCGTCTCGGCGCTCGCAGCTTTGGCGAAAGTTCGCTGGCTCTGGCTGGACAGCCGCGCCGCGATGATCGGCGCCGGCTTTCTGACAGGGGCGATGATCGGCGCCTTCGCGGTCGGCGGCACTCTCGTCGTCGCCTGGCTGATGGCGAGCAAGCGCAGCCCCGCCGAGGCGCGGGGGCTCCTGACGGTCGTGTTCGCTCTCACCGATATCGGCACGATCGCCTTTCGCGCCGCGCTCGGCCTCTTGCCGCCGTCGAGCCTTGCTTTAACAACCCTTCTTCTGCCGGCTCTCGCCGCCGGCGTATTCATCGGCCGGCATGTCTATGGCCGGATCGGCGCCGACACCTGGAAGCGCGCGGTCGCCTGCCTGCTGGTGCTGTTGGCGCTCGGCAGCCTCCTGCGCACCGTCTTCCCGGCGTCTGCCGCGCCGCAACCGCAAGACCTCGGACAGGAGGGATCATGACTGGAACCGTCCTCATCACCGGCGCCTCGGCCGGTTTCGGACAGGCGAGCGCCCGCAGATTTGCGGCCGCCGGCTGGCGGGTCGTCGGCACCGGCCGGCGGGCCGAGCGGCTGCAGGAGCTCAAGGCGGAACTCGGCGACGACTTTTATCCCGCCGTCTTCGACATCACTGACGAGACCGCCATGGACGCGGCGCTCCGGTCATTGCCGGCGGACTTCTCCAAGATCGACGTGCTGGTCAACAATGCCGGGCTCGCGCTCGGCACCGAGCCGGCGCAGGCGAGCGACCTTGCTGCCTGGAAGACCATGATCGCGACCAACGTCACCGGACTCGCCGCCATCACCCACAAGCTTCTGCCGGGCCTGATCGAGCGGCGCGGATCGATCGTCAACCTCGCCTCCATCGCCGCCAACTGGCCCTATCCCGGCGGCAACGTCTATGGCGGCACGAAGGCTTTCGTCCAGCAGTTCACCCGCGGCCTCAGGGCCGACCTGCACGGGACGGGCGTGCGGGTCACCTCGATCGAGCCGGGGCTTTGCGAAAGCGAGTTCACGATGGTGCGCACGGGTGGCAACCGTGAAGCCTATGACGCGCTCTATTCCGGCGCCGATGCCCTGCAGCCCGAAGACATCGCCGCGACGATCTTCTGGGTCGCGACGCTGCCGCCGCACATGAACGTCAACCAGCTCGAGGTCATGCCGGTCAGCCAGAGCTGGGGCCCGTTTCGCGTCCACCGGGAGCCGTGACACCGGACTGCGCCGATCGGTTCGGCTCTGCAGGAACAGCGACTTCGCCCAGTCCGTCGGCAGGCCTTGCATAAAATTTCATCTTTTCGATCGTCTGCCTGAAGAATACTCTCGCGCTGCAATGGTCGAGGGTTCGCGTCATGTCTGAAGCCGTCCTTCAGTTCGCCCGGCAGGAGGGCCAGCCTCTGCAGGCGTCGCTTCGCCAGTCGCTGATCGGGGCGATCAGCGAGGGCAGGATCATGCAGGGACAACGCCTGCCGCCGTCGCGGACACTGGCCCGGCAGATCGGCATCGCCCGCAACACGGTGACGGCCGTCTATGAGGATCTCGTCACGCGCGGCTATCTCGTCTCGGTGGAGCGGCGCGGCTATTTCGTCGAAAACGGCGGCGATGCGGCGCAGGCTCCCTGCGATGCGACCGTCGACCCCGACGACGCGGGCGGCATCGCCTGGGACAGGCATCTGAAGCTTGATCCCGCCGCCGCCCGCAACATCGAAAAGCCGAAGGACTGGCAGCGCTTCGCCTACCCGTTCGTCTATGGCCAGGTCGATCCCGCGCTGTTTCCGATCGGCGTCTGGCGGTCGTGCTCGCGCGATGCGCTGGGGCGTTCTGCCGTCGACTATTGGGCGGCCGATCGGGCCGTCGAGGACGACGAGCTGCTGATCGAACAGATCTGCCGCCACATCCTGCCGCAGCGCGGGGTCTTTGCCCGGCCCGACGAAGTGATGGTGACGCTCGGCTCGCAGCACGGCCTCTACATTCTCTCCCGCCTCCTCGTCGACGAAGCCAGCGTCGTCGCGGTGGAAGATCCCGGCTATCCGGATGTCCGCAACATTCTGGAGATGGTCGGCGCGCGCCTTCATCACGTGCCGGTCGACGATGACGGTTTTCGCGTCGACGAGGCGCCGGCTTCGGCCGGCCTCGCCGTTGTCACGCCCGCCTACCAGTGCCCGACCATGGTGACACTCTCGCCGGACCGCCGCGCCGCGCTGATGGAATGGGCGGAAGCGGGGGATCGGCTGATCGTCGAGGACGACTATGAAGGCGAGACGCGCTTTTCGACCACCCTGCCGGCGTTGAAGGCGATGGACCGGTCGGGCCGGGTCATCTATCTCGGAACGCTGTCCAAGGTGCTCGCGCCGGGCGTGCGCATCGGCTACATGGTGGCGCCGGCGCCGCTGATCCGCCAGGCCAAGGCCCTGCGCCGGCTCATGCATCGCAGCGCGCCGCTCAACAATCAGCGGACCGCAGCGATCTTCCTGTCGGAGGGGCATTATCTCGGCCTGGTGCGGACGCTGCGCGGTTCCCTCGCCCAGCGCTGGAATTTGCTGACCGCCGCCATCGACAGGCATCTTCCCGGCTTCGAGCGGCCGGCTTCCCACGGCGGCTCGAGCATCTGGCTGCGCTGTCCGCCGGGGGTCGACGCGCAGGCGCTCTATCACCGGGCCATGGCCAAGGGTGTTCTCGTCGAGCTCGGCGATCCGTTCTTTCCCCGCGGCGACGGCGGGCGGCATATCCGCCTCGGGATCTCGTCGATCGACGAGACGAGGATCGACGAAGGCGTCAGGCGGCTCGCGCAAGCCGCTTCGAGCCTCATGCAATAGAGCTTCGACACGGCTGCTGGTCCAAGCCGATCCATCCGCCTGGCCCTTCGCCGGCCCGGCGGGGAGGATCACGATGCGGCGAACGCCAGCGAGGAGCAAGCCGCCGTGTCCGCACCGATCAAGGTCTATCGTGCCCGCAAGATTATCACGATGAGCCGCAACCGGCCGACCGCGACCCATGTCGCCTTGCGTGACGGCCGCGTTCTCGGTGTCGGCGAGCCCGAGGAACTGGCACGCTGGGGCGAGCTCGAAATCGACGAGCGGTTCGCGGACAAGGTGCTGATGCCGGGCTTCGTCGAGGGCCATGCACACGCCATGGAGGGCGCCGTCTGGCGCGACCTCTATGTCGGCTATTTCGTCCGCCGATCTCCTGATGGAGAGATGGAGGGCGGGCTGAAGAGCCTCGATGCCGTCGTCGAGCGGCTGCGCCGCTACGCCGAGACGCTGCCCGAGGACAAGCCGGTCGTCGCCTGGGGTTTTGATCCCCTCTATTTCGACGGCCGCAGGATGGACCGGCACGATCTCGACAAGGTGTCGACGACGCGGCCGGTGCTGGTCTTGCATGCGAGTTTTCACATCCTCAACGTCAACAGCCGCGTCATCGAGATGGCCGGCATGGGGCCATCGACCAATGTCGAGGGAGTGATGAAGGACCCGGCCGGCGAGCCGAACGGCGAACTCCAGGAAATGGCGGCGATGTTTGCCGCCACCCGCGCCGCCAAGGTCGATTTCGATCTGCGCACGCTCGACGGGCCGAGCCTCTACCGCTATGCCGGATCCGCGACGATCGCCGGGGTCACGACGGCGACCGACCTGCACAACAAGCTCGACGACGAGATGGTCGATCTCTTCGCCGAAGTGACGGCGAAAGAGGATTTTCCCCTGCGCCTCGTGCCGGCCCTCGGCGCCCTTTCCTGGTCGCCCGACGACGGCATCGCCCAGGCAAAGGCCATCCGGGAACGTTCCACCGACAAGCTCCGCCTCGGCCTCGTCAAGGTGATGACGGACGGCTCGATCCAAGGCTTCACCGGGCGGCTGAAATGGCCCGGCTATCACAACGGCGCGCCGAACGGCATCTGGAACATCGCGCCTTCGGAGCTCAAGCGCACCATCGGCCTCTACCACGACGCCGGGCTGCACATGCACATCCATACCAACGGCGACCAGGCCTCGGAATTCGTTATCGACTGCCTGGAGGAGGCGCTCACGACACGGCCGCGGCGCGATCATCGCCATACCCTGCAGCACTGCCAGATGGCGGATGCCGCGCAATTTCGCCGCATGGCGGCACTCGGCGTGTGCGCCAACCTCTTTGCCAATCACGTCTTCTATTGGGGCGACCAGCACTATGCCCTGACCATGGGTCCGGACCGGGCCCGGCGCATGGACGCCACTGCCACGGCGCTCGCCTGCGGCGTGCCGCTGGCGATCCACTCGGACGCTCCGGTGACGCCGCTCGCACCCCTCTTCACCGCCTGGTGCGCCGTCAATCGGCGCACGTCCAGCGGCCGGCTGCTCGGTCCGGAGGAACGGCTAACGCCGGAACAGGCGCTCTTCGCAATCACCCTCGGCGCCGCCTACACCTTGAAGCTCGATCATCTCGTCGGCAGCATCGAAGTCGGCAAATTCGCCGATTTCGCGGTGCTCGACGACGATCCGCTGGCTGTCGCGCCGGACATGCTGAAGGATGTCGGCGTCTGGGGGACGGTGCTCGGCGGCATTCCCTTCGAGAGCCCGGCGCGCGCGGCTTCATGAGCACCCCCGACGCCACCGGTCCGCTGCCGGTCACGGTGATCGGCGGCTTTCTGGGAGCCGGCAAGACGACCCTCGTCAACCGGCTGCTTGCGCGAGGGGGCAGGCGCTATGCCGTGCTCGTCAATGATTTCGGCGCGATCAATGTCGACGCCAAACTGGTACAGAGCCGCGACGGCTCCAAGATCCAGCTGGAGAACGGCTGCATCTGCTGCTCGATGGCAGACGGGCTCTCCCTGGCTCTCGCGGACGTCCTGGATGCGAGTCGGCGCCCCGAGGCGATCCTGATCGAGGCGAGCGGCGTCGCAGACCCATGGAAGATCGCCGAAGTGGCGCTGGTCGAGCGCTCGCTCCGCCTCGAACTCGTCGTCGCTCTCGTCGACGCGGCGAATTTCGCCCGTCAGGTCGAAGACCCGCTCCTCGGCGACACGCTGGTCAGGCAGTTGTCCCGCGCCGATCTGATCCTTCTCAACAAGATGGACCAGGCCGGCCGATCCTCGGCCGACCGTGCAAGGGCACTGATCCTTGCCGAGGCGCCTGACGCCCGAATTGCCGAGACGGTCGCCGCCGAACTGCCGGCCGACGTCCTGTTCGGACCGACGCCGAGCCCCGAACGCAGGGAGTACGGTGTGACCGCCTCCCCACGACCCGGAGAGCATCTTCCGCAGCACGACCACGCCGAAAACACCAGCCAGGGCCCTGCAGGCCACGACCATCGGCACGAAGACGCCTTCCGTCGCTGGACTTTCGTGTCGCCCACAGCGTTTTCGCGGGCGGGTTTCGAGGCGGCGCTCGGGGGGCTCCCGTCATCGCTTCTGCGCCTCAAGGGCTGGTGTCGCTTCGAAGGCGACGAGGCGGGATGGCTGCTGCAGTGGGTCGCGGGGCGATGGACGCTCGATCGCGACGACAGCGGGCCGGTCGGGACGGCACTGGTGGGCGTCGGGACGGCCGCACTTCCCGCGTCGGGCGAACTCGATGCGCTGCTTGCCGCTGCCGCCCCCCGTACCCCTGGCCCCTAAGAAGAACCACGGCTGGCCCTACGCCCCGGCTGGCGGGGCGGGAACTATAAGGCCCGCAACGGCCTCGGGCCTGCGGCAGCCGCACTTGCTGCAATCGGCCATTCGAAGCCACGACCATTGGGGATTTCAGCCTTGAACGTCATCCATCGACTGACCCTCACCACGGCACTTGCCGCCGCAATTGCGTCGGCCTCCACCGTCGGCCATGCAGCGCCCAAGGAAGGCGGCACGCTGGTCATCGGCAGCACCTCGACGCCCCGCCACTTCAACGGCGCGATCCAGTCGGGCATCGCGACGGCCGTGCCGAGCACGCAGATTTTCGCCAGCCCGCTGCGTTACGACGACCAGTGGAACCCCCATCCCTATCTGGCCAAGAGCTGGGAGGTCTCCAAGGATGGCCTCACGGTGACGCTTCACCTCGTCGAGAACGCCAAGTTCCACGACGAGACGCCCGTCACTTCAGAGGACGTGAAGTTCTCGATCGAGACGATCAAGAAGAACCACCCTTTCAAGACGATGCTGCAGCCGGTGACTTCGGTCGAGACGCCGGACGCCCACACCGTGGTCATCCATTTCGACCATCCGCATCCGGCGTTCCTGCTGGCCATGTCGCCGGCGTTGATGCCGATCCTGCCCGAGCATGTCTATGGCCAGGGCGACATCAAGACCAATCCCGCCAATCTGAAGCCGGTCGGCTCGGGCCCCTTCGAATTCGATACCTACAAGCAGGGCGAATACATCAAGCTGAAGAAGTTCGATGACTTCTTCATCAAGGGAAAGCCCCATCTCGACAACATCGTCATCCAGATCATCGGCGACGAGAACAATCTCATGCTGTCGACCGAGCGCGGGGACATCGACATGGTCCCCTTCCTATCCGCCGTCCGCGACATCGAGCGGCTGAAGAAGGACGACAATCTCGTCGTCACCGACGCCGGCTACGACGCAATCGGCCCGATCAACTGGCTGGCCTTCAACACCAGGAAGCAGCCGCTTGACAAGGTCGAGGTTCGCCAGGCCATCGCCTATGCCGTCGATCGGGACTTCATCGTGAAGAAGCTGCTCGGCGGCTTCGCGCCGGAGGCGACCGGCCCGATCGTGCCGGAGTCTCCCTTCTATAGCGGCGATGTCGACAAGTTCGCCGTCGACATCGACAAGGCCAACCAGATGCTCGACGATGCCGGGCTGAAAAAGGGCAGCGACGGCAGCCGCTTCTCGCTGACGGTGGACTACATCCCCGGCGATCCCGAGCAGCAACGCAACATCGCCGAGTATCTGCGCTCGCAGCTCCGCCGCGTCGGCATCACCGTCAACGTCCGCTCCGCCCCGGACTTTCCGACCTGGGCCCAGCGCATCTCCAGCTACGACTTCGATATGACGATGGACAACGTCTACAATTGGGGCGACCCGATCATCGGCGTCGATCGCACCTACATCTCCAGCAACATCCGGCCCAACGTCATCTGGTCCAACACCCAGCAGTACTCCAACCCGAAGGTCGATGAACTGCTGGAGAAGGCCGCAACGGAGACCGATCCCGAGAAGCGTGCCGAACTCTACAAGGAGTTCCAGAAGATCGTCGTCGGCGACGTGCCGATCTACTTCCTCAACGAAACCCCGATGTACACCGTCTACAAGAAAGGGCTGAAGAACGCGCCGACCTCGATCTGGGGCGCGGCCTCGCCGCTCGACGACGTCTACTGGGACGACGGAAGCAACTGACAGATCGGGGAGTTCCGATGAGACACGCCTATCCGATCGCCATCCGCCTGGTGCAGTCGCTGGCTCTTCTGGTCTGCGTCGTCGTCCTGAACTTCCTGCTGATCCAGCTCGCCCCCGGCGACACCGTCTCGGTGATCGTCGGGGAAATGGGCGGCGCCTCGCCGGAGACGATCGCCGCGCTGAAGGCCGAATACGGCCTCGACCAGAGCATTCCTGCCCAGCTCGGCATCTATCTCGGCAAGGTGCTGACCGGCGATCTCGGCTATTCCCATTACTTCAACCGACCGGTGCTGGGGCTGATCCTGGAAAGGCTGCCGGCGACCATCCTTCTCGTCGTCACGTCCCTGATCCTCGCTTTCGTCGTCGGCACGGCGCTCGGCATCTTCTCGGCACGCCGGCCGAAAGGCATCCTCAGCCACTTCGTCACGGTCTTCTCGCTCGCCGGTTTCTCGGCTCCGGTGTTCTGGACCGGATTGATGATGCTGATCGTCTTCGCCTCGCTGATCCCGTTGTTCCCGGTCTCGGGCATGGCCGACGTCGCGCGCCCCGGGCAGGGTCTCGGCTACGTTCTCGACGTGCTGCATCATCTGGTTCTGCCGGCGGTGACGCTCGGCATGATCTACGTCGCATCCTACAGCCGGCTGTCGCGTACCAGCATGCTGGATGTGCTCAGCGCCGACTATATCCGCACGGCGCGGGCGAAGGGCCTGCCGGAACGGAGGGTGGTCTACAAGCACGCGCTGCGCAACGCGCTGTTGCCGGTCGTCACCATGGTCGGCATGGAGTTCGGCCAGCTCTTCGCCGGTGCTGTCTTGGTCGAGACGGTCTTCAACTGGCCGGGCCTCGGGCGCCTCGCTTACGAATCGATCCTTCGGCGGGACTACCCGACGCTACTTGCCATCCTCCTGTTTTCCGCAATGCTCGTGATGGTCGCCAACATCCTGACGGATCTCGCCTACAGGCTCATCGATCCGCGCATCCGCGGACGCGGCCGATGACCTCGCGGAGTGCTTCCCTCGCCGCCGCGTCCGGCCCGGAAACCGCCCCGGCATCGGCACCCCAGGGGCCGTCTCCCGCTGCCGGAACGACGCCAAAGCCCGACCGCCCCCTCCTCGACACCTGCCGGATGTTTGCCCGCAACTGTCCGGCGATGACCGGGCTGGTGCTCCTCGCGACCATCGTGCTCGCCACCCTCTTCGGGCCGGGCCTCTACGGCGTCGACCCGTTCTCGATGGTCGACATGCCCTTTGCGCCGCCCGGGCCGGATTGCCTGCTCGGCACCGACTATCTCGGCCGCGACATCCTGGCGGGCGTCATCGTCGGTGGCAGAGCCACCCTTGCGGTCGGCGCGTCGGCGGCTGCGATCACCGTCCTCATCGGCGTCGTGATCGGCACCTTCGCAGGCTATTTCGGCGGTTGGGTCGATGCTGTACTGATGAAGGTGACGGAGTTCTTCCAGATCCTGCCGACGCTGCTTTTCGCCATGGTGCTGGTGACGATCTTTTCCTCGAGCCTCGTCACCATCGCGATCGCCATCGGAGCGGTCAGCTGGACGGCGACGGCCCGGCTGACGCGCGCCGAGTTCATCCGGATCCGTGACCTCGAATACGTCAAGGCGGCACGCACGGCCGGCGCCCGCGACTTCTACCTGATGTTCCGGGTGATCCTGCCGGCCGCCCTGCCGCCGATCATCGTCGCCGCGGCGCTGGCCGTCGGCATTTCGATCCTGTTCGAGGCGGGCCTCAGCTTTCTCGGTCTCGGCGACCCCAACACGATGAGCTGGGGCATGATCATCGGACAGAACCGCGACTACCTCCTGAACGCCTGGTGGACCGTGACCTTCCCGGGCATTGCGATCTTCCTGACGGTGCTGTCGATCAGCCTGATCGGCGATGGCGTCAACGATGCGCTGAACCCGCGGCTGAGGAGACGATGACGATGGGTGACGAGCCGCTTCTGGAGGTCCGCGATCTCGTCGTCGAGGTCGACACCGGAAAGACAGTTCTGCCGGTGATCGACGGCGTGTCCTTCATCCTGGCCAAAGGCCGGACGCTGGGCATCGTCGGCGAATCCGGCTGCGGCAAGAGCATGACGGCGCTCGCCGTGATGCAGCTTTTGCCACCGGGCTTCCGCATCGCTTCCGGCGAAATCCGGTTCTGCGGCGAGGACCTTGCCCGGGTCGGCGAGCGCCGGTTGCGGGCGCTTCGCGGCAACGACATGTCGATGATCTTCCAGGAGCCGATGACCTCGCTGAATCCGGTCTACACCGTCGGAGACCAGATCGGCGAAACCCTGCGCCTGCATCAGCGGCTCGGCGCAGCGGCGGCCCGCCAGCGGACGATCGAACTGCTCAGATCCGTCCACATCCCGGCCGCCGAACGCCGCGTCGACGACTACCCGCACCAGCTTTCGGGCGGCATGCGCCAGCGGGTGATGATCGCCATGGCGCTGGCATGCAGGCCGAAGCTGATCATCGCCGACGAGCCGACGACGGCGCTCGACGTCACGGTCCAGGCGCAGATCTTCCGGCTTCTCGAAGAACTGCGCGAGGAGACCGGCACCGCCATCATCCTGATCACCCACGATGTCGGCGCCGTTGCGGAGATGGCCGACGAGGTGGCGGTGTTCTATGCCGGCAAGCGCGCCGAGTTCGGGCCGGTGGACACGGTTCTCTCCCGAGCCGCTCACCCCTATACGCGCGGCCTGATGGCGTCGACGCCGCGGCTTCGTCTCGGTCCCGCCGCCGCGGGGGCAGAGCCTGCCCTGAAGGAAATAGCCGGCGTGGTGCCGCCGCTTGGCGAATTCGAGCCGGGTTGCCGGTTTTCGCCGCGTTGCCCTCTGGCGGACCTTCGTTGCCGTGACGTGCCCCCACCCGAAGAGACGGTCGACCGCGACCATTCGGCACTCTGCTGGAAGACCGGGCTGGAGCTGGTGGCATGAGCGCCGACAGCCTGCTCAGGGTCCGCGATCTGGCAGTGCATTTTCCGGCCGGGCACCGCAACGGCCGCCGGCTCTTCGTCCATGCCGTCGACGGCGTCAGCTTCGACGTGAAGCGCGGCACGACCTTCGGCATCGTCGGAGAGTCCGGATCGGGCAAATCGACGACGGCACAGGCGGTGATGCGCCTCGTCGAGATCACCGCCGGCGAGATCGAACTCGGCGGCGTCCCGCTGTCGAAGCTGAAGGACGAGGCGCTGCGCTCTGAGCGCAGCCGCTTCCAGATGATCTTCCAGGACCCGTTCTCTTCGCTGGATCCGCGCCGGCGGGCAGGCGCGGCGGTCCGCCAGACACTCGACCTCCTCGGTGTTGGCGACCTGAAGCGCCGCGACGAGACGGTCGCCGAGATGCTGACGGCGGTCGGCCTTCACCCGTCGGCCGCCAGGCTCTATCCGCACCAGTTTTCCGGCGGCCAACGCCAGCGCCTGTGCATTGCCCGGGCGCTCGCCTCCCAGCCGGAACTCGTCGTCTGCGACGAACCGGTCTCGGCGCTCGACGTGGCGATCCAGGCGCAGATCCTCAACCTGCTGCGCCGCCTGCAGCGCGAGCAGTTCCTCACCTATCTGTTCATCAGCCACGATCTCGCGGTGGTTCAGAACATCTGCGACGAAGTGGCGGTGATGTATCTCGGCGAATTTGTCGAGAAGGCGCCGACGGATGCAATCTTCGGCGGCGCCCGCCATCCCTATACCTGGTCCCTGATGGCGGCTGCGCTGTCGCCCGAGCCGCGCGAGGGGCGCCGCCCGGACCGCTTCATCGTGGCTGGCGAGCCGCCGAGCCCGATCGATCCGCCGGCCGGTTGCCGCTTTTCGGGCCGGTGCCCCTTTGCCACCGAACGCTGCCACAGGGAGAAGCCGGCGCTGCGCGAACTGGCGCCCGGCCACCAGGTCGCCTGCCACTATGCCGAGACGCTTGACTGCCCGATACCGGCCCTTCGCCAGGCGGCTTAACCGGCGCTGCAAGCGTCTGCTGGTCGCACCGTTTGCCGCGATTTCCCGATCCGACAAGGCCGGCGAGCCATTCGTCGCCAACCGTCTCGCAGTCTCCCAATGTCGTCGGAGTCCCTCCCCTGCTATCGGTGCGCCGGACACGACCCTTCCAGCCTCACATTTATTTCTCCAAAAGAAAATTATTTGACTTTCTGGAACACGTGACGGAAGCTGATCGTCATCAAGCCACCGCACGGGTCAGGGGAAGGTCATGGTCGAAAGAGTCGCCATCGTCGGTGCGGGGCCGAGCGGCCTTGCCGCCCTCAGGGCCTTCGAGACCGCGCGGCGCGCCGGCGCCGACGTGCCGGAGGTGGTCTGCTTCGAGAAGCAGGCGAACTGGGGTGGTCTTTGGAACTACACCTGGCGCACCGGCCTCGACGAGTTCGGCGAGCCGGTCCATGGTTCGATGTACCGCTATCTCTGGTCGAACGGGCCGAAGGAGTGCCTGGAATTTGCCGATTACGGCTTCGAGGAGCATTTCGGCCGGCCGATCCCCTCTTATCCCCCCCGCGCCGTCCTCCACGACTATATCGCCGGCCGCGTCGAAAAGAGCGGCGTCAAGGCGTATGTCCGCTTCTCGACGCCGGTGCGCCACGTATCCTTCGACGAGAAGACGCAGACCTTCCAGGTGACGGCGAAGGACCTCGTCGCCGACCGCCACGTCACCGAAAGCTTCGACGTCGTCATCGTCGCCAACGGCCATTTCTCGGTGCCCAACGTGCCGGCCTTTCCGGGCATCGACAAGTTTCCCGGCCGCGTCCTCCACGCCCACGACTTCCGCTCGGCGGACGAGTTCGCCGGCAAGAACGTCCTCCTCGTCGGCTCCAGCTATTCGGCCGAGGACATCGGCGTCCAGTGCTACAAATACGGCGCCAGATCGATCACCTTCAGCTACCGCACCCGGCCGATGGGATTTCACTGGCCGGACGGCTTCGAGGAGAAGCCGCTGCTGCAGAAGCTTTCCGGCAGGACCGCCACCTTCAAGGACGGCTCGACGAAGGAGGTCGACGCAATCGTCCTTTGCACCGGCTACCAGCACAGCTTTCCCTTCCTGCCGGACGAGCTGCGCCTCAAGACCGCCAACCGGCTCTATCCGCTCGGCCTCTACAAGGGGATCTTCTGGCAGGACAATCCGAAGCTGATCTATATCGGCATGCAGGACCAGTACTACACCTTCAACATGTTCGACGCCCAGGCCTGGTACGCCCGCGACGTCGTCCTCGGACGCATCGCGCTTCCCTCGGCAGAGGAGCAGGCGGCCGACATCGCCGTCTGGCGGGCGCGGGAGGAGGCGCTGGAAAACCCGTTCCAGCAGATCGACTTCCAGACCGACTATGTCCGCGACCTTCTCGCCGCGACGGACTACCCGCATCTCGACGTCGACCGCGTCGCCGAACTCTTCAAGGAATGGGAGCATCACAAGCAGGAAGGCATCCTCACCTATCGCGACCGCTCCTATCCCTCGACCCTCACCGGCACACTGGCGCCGGTCCATCACACGCCGTGGATCAAGGCGCTCGACGATTCCCTCGAGGCGTTTCTCGGCGTCAGACAGGCCGCCGAATAGCTGAAAGGGGAAGGCGCGTCGCCGAGGAGCCCTGCGGCCATGACCATCTGGATCCCCGAGACCTCCGGACCAGAGCCGATCTCCGTCGGCCGTCCCTCTGCGGCGGTGGTGCGGGGCGGCGCGGTCCGGCTCGTCCGCCTGTCGGCGGGCGACCGGCTGACGGTGCGCGATCCTGAGGGCCGGCAGCCGGCCCATCTCCATCTCTTCGGCCCCGGTTCGGCGCTGCGCGGCCTGCCCGGCACCCCGGCGCCGCCCTTTCCCGATGCCATCCGTGCCCTTGCCGGCGGCGATGCCGCCATCGCGGCCGCCTCCCACGCGTCCGAGATCCACGGCGTCTCGCTGTTCGAGGCCGGCAGCCCCGCCGGCGCCTGCCTGACGCTCGAAGCCGTGGAGCCGGTGCTCTGCGCCATCGCAGCGCCGGGCGGGCCGATGGCGCCGCACGAGCAGGAGCCGGCGACCGACCTCGTCCTCGAGATCGTCCCCGCCGCGCCCCGCCTCGGCGACGTCCCGCCGCCCCTCGCCGATGCCGTCGTCCTCGATCTGCGCATCGATGCCGCCACCGCCGGCGCCTACCGGGTGAAGGCCGGCGACTATATCCAGATCATCGACGTCGAGGGGCGCCAGTGCTCCGACTTCCTCGCCTTCGATGCGGCAGACCTTGCGAAGGGCGAGGAGTTCGATCTCGACGCCACGGTGACCCGGACGCTGATGGGCAGGAGCTTTTCCGGGCCGGGCCTCCATTCGAAATATTTCGATCGCCGCATGCGCCCGCTGGTCGAGGTGGTGCAGGACACCGTCGGGCGCCACGACACCTTCCTGCTCGCCTGCAGCGCCAAATATTACGAGGACATGGGCTATCCCGGCCATTCCAACTGCACCGAGAACTTCAACCGCTGCCTCGAGCCCTATGGCGTGAAGCCGCGCGCCGGCTGGCCGGCGATCAACTTCTTCTACAACACCTTCGTCGACGAACATGACACCATCGGCATGGACGAGCCCTGGTCGCGGCCGGGCGACTACGTGCTTCTGCGCGCCCTCACCGACCTCGTCTGCGCCTCCTCCTCCTGCGCCGACGACATCGACCCGGCAAATGGCTGGCAGCCGACCGACATCCATCTTCGCGTCTATGACGGCAGGCTGGCCGATCTCGAACGCGGGAGTGCCCATCGCATGACGCCCGATGCCGAACCCCGCCTCAGCCGCGAGAGCGGCTTTCACCCGCGCACCTCGGCGCTCACCCGCAATTTCGAGGACTATCGCGGCACATGGCTGCCCACCGCCTATTCCGGCGAAGGGCCGATCGGCGAATACTGGGCCTGCCGCGAGCGCGCCGCCATGATGGACCTTTCGGCCCTCAGGAAGTTCGAGGTCACCGGGCCGGACGCCGAGGACCTGCTGCAGCTCGCCGTGCCGCGCAACATCCGGAAGCTCGCCGTCGGCCAGGTGGTCTATACGCCGCTCCTCTACGAGCATGGCGGGATGATCGACGACGGCACGATCTTCCGGCTCGGCGCCCACAATTTCCGCTTCGTCTGCGGCGAGGACTATTCCGGCCTGTGGCTGCGCCAGCTCGCCGAAAAACACGGGCTGAAGGTCTGGGTCAGGAACGCCTCCGGCCAGCTCGACAATATCGCCGTCCAGGGCCCGCTCTCGCGCGACATCCTCGCGCCCATCGTCGCGACGCCGCCGCACCAGCCGACGCTTTTCGAGCTGAAATGGTTCCGCTTCACCATCGGCCGGATCGGCGACATCCCGGTCGTCGTCTCGCGCACCGGCTATACCGGCGAGCTCGGCTACGAGATCTGGTGCCATCCCGGCCGGGCGGCCGAACTGTGGGACGCGGTGATGGCCGCGGGCAGGCCCTACGGCCTTGCCCCGATGGGGCTTGCGGCGCTCGACATGGTGCGGATCGAGGCGGGGCTGGTCTTTGCCGGCTACGACTTTTCCGACGAGACCGACCCCTTCGAGGCCGGCATCGGCTTCACCGTGCCGAAGGAGACGCCGGAACCCTATATCGGCGACGCGGCGGTCGCCCGCCGGCGAAGCGCGCCGCATCGCGTCCTCGTCGGCCTCGACGTCGCCGGCAACGAACAGGTCGGCCATGGCGACTGCGTCCATTCCGGCCGCGCCCGCATCGGCGTCGTCACCAGCGCGGTGCGCTCGCCCGTCCTCGGCAAGACCATCGCTCTGGCAAGGCTCGACGTCTCGATGGCGACGATCGGCACGGCGGTGGAGATCGGCAAGCTCGACGGTGAGCAGAAGCGCGTCGCGGCGAGCGTCGTGCGCTTTCCCCATTACGATCCGGAGAAGACCCGGGTCCGCGCCGAGGCCGGCAGGACAGCCGGAGCGCCCGCCCCTCAGGCAAGCCCCGCTTCGCCAAGCCCCGCTTCGGCGAGCGCCGACGACCCCCGCGGCAGCGCCCTCAGGACAAGCTGACCGGCGGCTTCCGCACTGACCGGGGCGGCCGGACCGGCCCGGCCGGACCGGCGCGCCTGCCATACCGCCGAGGATCGGCCCCATTCGAAGCCAGCGCATTTGCCCGCCGACGAACTCGCCGCCGCACCCTCACTTGCGCCGGCCCGCAGCACGCTTTGCGCCCGGCCCGCCGCCCGCAGCCTCACCTGCCGCGCCGCCCCAAATATCCTTTCAAAGCGATCATTCTGGACGGAAGCCGGAAGATTTTTTATATGACGGCGACGTTTCGACACCCAGATTTCGACAGAGCAGGTCCCCCGCATGGCCGGTCATTCACAGTTCAAGAACATCATGCATCGCAAGGGCCGGCAGGATGCCGTCCGCTCGAAGCTGTTCTCCAAGCTCGCCCGCGAGATCACCGTGGCGGCGAAAGCCGGCATGCCCGACCCGGACATGAACCCGCGCCTTCGCCTGGCGATCAACAACGCCAAGGCCCAGTCCATGCCGAAGGACAATATCGAGCGGGCGATCAAGAAGGCCGCCGGCGGCGAGGGTGAGAACTATGACGAGGTCCGCTACGAGGGCTACGGCCCCGGCGGCGTCGCCGTCATCGTCGAGGCGCTGACCGACAACCGCAACCGCACCGCCTCCAACGTCCGCTCCTATTTCACCAAGTCCGGCGGCGCACTGGGCGAGACCGGCTCGGTCGCCTTTATGTTCGACCGCGTCGGCGAGGTCGTTTACCCTGCATCCGTGGGCGATGCCGACAAGGTCATGGAAGCGGCAATCGAGGCCGGCGCCGACGATGTCGTCTCCGACGAGAACGGCCACACCATCATCACCGCCTTCGAGGACCTCAACGAAGTCTCCACCGCGCTGGAAGCCTCATTGGGCGAAGCCGAGAGCGTCCGCGCCATCTGGCGCCCCCAGACCGGCACCCCCGTCGACGAGGAAAAGGCACAGAGCGTCCTTAGGCTCATCGGCAATCTCGACGACGACGACGACGTCCAGAACGTCTATGCCAATTTCGAGGTCGACGACGCGGTGATGGCGAAGCTGTCGGCGGCTTGAGGGGAGCGTGGGGCGATCGGCTGCGGTTCCCTCCGGCTGCGCAAGGCAGCGATGACGTCGCCGCCGCTCCTGCGGCGATCGTGCGGTCTCTTGACGCTTGCCTTGCCTATCGGCGGGAATCTGTGAGCAATCCGATTGCGCGGGGATCGTCGCGCGCATAACAGTATGACACGGCTTGGATGAGCAAGTCCGCGAACCTGTCGGGAGCCCACGGTCCTGATGCCGTCTCATACCGCAGGATTTGTTCCCCGATGGTCTCTTCCCTTCATGACCGTTGACACAGGGCTTCGCAATGCCGGCTGATCCCGCCGAGGGCCGCACGGCGCATCCCCTCCTTGTCGGCGGCGGCCGGATGGGCGAGGCGATCCGCGCGTTCGACTGGTCGAAGACCTCGCTCGGGCCGATGAGCGCGTGGCCCCTGGCGCTTCTCAACACCCTGCGCACCGTTCTCGCGACGCGCCAGCCGATCTGCTTGTGGTGGGGGCCGGAGCTCCTGCAGTTTCACAACGATGCCTATCTGCCGATGCTGGCCGGACGGCCGGCCGATGCGCTGGGCGCGCCGTTTCGCAAATTCTGGGCGGATGTCTGGGGCGATGTCGAAGGTTTCGTCGACGAGGCGCTCGCCGGGCGCGGCACGTGGATCGAGGACCTGCCGCTGCAGATGGTCCGCGACGGCGAGGCGCGGCCGACCTTCTGGACCTTTTCCTACAGCCCCCTTCACGACGATGACGGCACCGTCGCCGGCCTGATCAACATCGTCACCGAGACGACGACGACCGTCCGGCAGAGGGCGGCTCTGGAGGCCGAGGCCGAACGCAGGATGGTCGCCCTTGCCTCGCTCAAGGAGGCCGAAAAGCGTCAACGCGTCCTCCAGCGCGAGCTGACCCATCGCATGAAGAACACCCTCGCAATGGTCCAATCCGTCGTGACGCAGAGCCTGCGCCACGCCACCGGCATCAAGGAGGGCGCAACGCTCGCCAGCCAACGCATCCACGCGCTGGCGAAGGCCCAGGACATGTTGACCGACACGAACTGGGAGGTCGCCGACATTGGCAATGTCGTCGAGGCGGCGGTCTCGCCCCACCGGGACCACCCGCACCGTTTCACGATCGACGGGCCGGAACACGACCTGACGGCCCAACAGGCCCTCGGACTGTCGCTGGCGCTGCACGAGCTCGGCACCAACGCCGCCAAATACGGCGCGCTGTCGACTGATGGAGGGGTCGTCGACCTCAGGTGGTCGGTCTCCGGCGAAGGCGCCCTTTCATTCCGCTGGAGCGAAGGAGGCGGCCCGCCCGTTGTTGCGGCACCCGAACGGCAGGGTTTTGGCACGCGCCTCACCACCCGCGTCGTCCCCTTCTATTTCGACGGCCATGCCGCGATCGAGTATCGCCCGGACGGCGTCGTCTATTCGCTCACGGGCGGCCCCCGAGTGGCGGAACCAAACCGGTCGGGAGCGCTTGCACCTTGATGGAAAATCTCTCCCCCGCCTCGCGTCTGACGATCCTCGTGGTGGAGGACGAGCCGCTCTTGCGCATGGATGTCGTTGACACGCTGGAAGACGCCGGATTCACCGTCCTCGAAGCCGCCGATGCCGACACGGCGCTGGCGATGCTGGAGGCCGGCAGCGGCGCCGACCTCCTCCTGACCGACATCCACATGCCGGGATCCATGGACGGCCTCGACCTCGCCCGCCGCGTCGAAAAGCGCTGGCCCGACATGGCGATCGTCGTCATGTCCGGCCACCGCCACCTCGAGGACCTTCCCCCGATGAGCGCTTTCCTCGCCAAACCCTTCGGCCCCGCCACCATCGTCGACACCATCCGCGCAACCGCCGCGCGGGGGTGAGTGGCTGCGGAGGGGGCGTGACGGTGGATGCGGGCAGGAATGCGCCTAATAGGACGTTCAGGCTGCCTTTGCGTGCTTCGGAAAGCGACCCTCTAGTGGTCATACCGTGACATATGAGTTAGCCGGAAATGCTCCCCACCCCCGTCTCCTCATAGACCTCCGCCATCCCCAGCTCGCAGCCGATTTCCGGCAATGCGATCGTCGCATCGAGGCCTTCGACGATTTCCGAGTGCCAGCCGCCCTCCCCGTCCCGGCGCCAGACGATGACCTCGCTCGATTCCGAGGCGACGAGAAGGACGACGCGGACGCTGTCGTTGGTCTTGTATTCCTCGACCTTGCGGAAGCGGTCAAAGGCCATGGTCGAAGGCGACAGCACCTCGAAAAGAACGCGGGGCTCGCCGGTTTCCATGGAGCGGTCCGGCCCGCCCTTGCAGTCGACGATGACGTCCGGCCGGCGGATGTTGCCGGACGGGTTCCTCACCGTCATGTCGTCGGTATGCGGGCGGCAGGGCTTGCCGCGCAGCTTTTGACGCAGAAGACTGAGAATGTTGAACGTGATGATGTCGTGCCGGCGGCTGGCGCCGGTCATCGCCTTTGCCGGCAGCACCGGGATGCCGTCCACCAGCTCGTAGTTCTGGTCCTGCTCGAGCTGCCAGGCGTAGAATTCCTCGGCGGTCATCCGCTTGATGGTCTTGGCTTCGCTCATCGCCGTCGCCTCCATTTCGGCGGATCATAGCGCGACGATTCGTTCCGCGCGAGCGATGTTCTCCTGCCCCGCGCCAGTCGTTTCATCTTTGTTCATGTTTCGTCTGTCCAATCGCCGGAGATTCGGATAAAGGAAGGTTTGAACAAAATGTTAACGGGGGCTCCCATCCGCATCATCGGCATCGATCCGGGCCTCAGGCGCACCGGCTGGGGCGTCGTCGAGACCCTCGGCAATTCGCTGCGCTTCGTTGCGAGCGGCACGGTGACGTCGGATGCCAAATGCGACCTCGCCTCCAGGCTCTGCCAGCTGCATGAGGGCCTCTCCGGCATCGTCCATTCCCACCGTCCGGACGAGGCGGCCGTCGAGCAGACCTTCGTCAACAAGGACGCCGTCGCCACGCTGAAGCTCGGCCAGGCCCGCGGCGTCGCACTGCTGGTCCCCGCGCTCGCCGGCCTTCCCGTCGCCGAATATGCGCCCAACGCGGTGAAGAAGGCGGTCATCGGCGTCGGCCATGGCGAGAAGAAGCAGATCCACATGATGGTGAAGGTGCTGATGCCGAAGGCGAGCTTCGACACCGACGATGCCGCCGACGCCCTCGCCATCGCCATCTGCCACAGCCATCACCGCCAGTCGGCGACGGCCCGGGCGGCGCTCGCCGGCCTCTGAAGGCCCCGGGACGGCCCTGGCGGTCCCGGCAGCCCCTGGTCGTCCGGTTGCGACCCTTCGCCTTTCCGCCGGGCCGCCGCGAAAACTCTCCCGCAACGCGAAATCCACCGCTTCCAAGACGCGTTAACTCTCTTTATATCGCGGGCCATGAGCACCATGCCCGCCGACACGCCGCTTTCGCGCATCCGCAACTTCTCGATCGTCGCCCATATCGACCACGGGAAGTCGACGCTGGCCGATCGCCTGATCCAGAACACCGGCGGGCTCGACACCCGCGAGATGAAGGATCAGGTGCTCGATTCGATGGATATCGAGCGCGAGCGCGGCATCACCATCAAGGCGCAGACCGTCCGCCTGCACTACACCGCCAAGGATGGCGAGACCTACGTCCTCAACCTCATCGACACGCCCGGCCATGTCGACTTCGCCTATGAGGTGTCGCGCTCGCTGTCGGCCTGCGAGGGCGCGCTCTTGGTGGTGGACGCGGCGCAGGGCGTCGAGGCGCAGACGCTGGCCAACGTCTATCTCGCCCTCGACAACGATCTGGAAATCGTCCCGGTCCTCAACAAGATCGACCTTCCCGCCGCCGAGCCCGACAAGGTGAAGGAGCAGATCGAGGAGGTGATCGGCCTCGATGCCTCCGAGGCGGTGATGATTTCGGCGAAATCCGGCATCGGCATCGACGACGTGTTGGAAGCGATCGTCCATCGCCTCCCCGCCCCGAAGGAGGGCGACCGCAAGGCGCCGCTGAAGGCGATGCTGGTCGATTCGTGGTACGACGCCTATCTCGGCGTCATCGTGTTGGTGCGCATCATCGACGGTGAGCTGAAGAAGGGCCAGACCATCCGGATGATGGGCACCGACGCCAAATATCCGGTCGACCGGGTCGGCGTCTTCACCCCCAAGATGGTGCAGGTCGACGCCCTCGGCCCCGGCGAGCTCGGCTTCATCACCGCCTCGATCAAGGAGGTCGCCGATACTCGTGTCGGCGACACGATCACAGAGGACAAGCGCCAGACCGAAACGATGCTGCCGGGCTTCAAGCCGGCCCAGCCCGTCGTCTTCTGCGGCCTCTTCCCGGTCGACGCCGCCGATTTCGACGACCTGCGCGCAGCCATGGGCAAGCTCCGGCTCAACGACGCCAGCTTCTCCTTCGAGATGGAATCCTCGGCCGCCCTGGGTTTCGGCTTCCGCTGCGGCTTCCTCGGCCTGTTGCATCTGGAGATCATCCAGGAGCGGCTGTCCCGCGAGTTCGACCTCGATCTCATCGCCACCGCCCCCTCGGTGGTCTACAAGATCCATATGACCGACGGCTCGGACATCGAGCTCCACAACCCAGCGGACATGCCGGACGTCGTCCGGATCGACCATATCCAGGAGCCCTGGATCAAGGCGACGATCCTCACCCCGGACGACTATCTCGGCAACATCCTCACCCTCTGCCAGGAGCGCCGCGGCATCCAGACCGACCTCTCCTATGTCGGCAAGCGCGCGCTCGTCGCCTATGAGCTGCCGCTGAACGAGGTGGTCTTCGACTTCTACGACCGGCTGAAGTCGATCTCCAAGGGTTACGCCAGCTTCGACTACCAGATGACCGATTACCGGGAAGGAGACCTCGTCAAGCTCTCGGTGCTGGTCAATGCCGAGCCGGTCGACGCGCTCTCCATGCTCGTCCACCGCACCCAGGCCGACAGGCGCGGCCGGGCCATGTGCGAGAAGCTGAAGGAGCTGATCCCCCATCACCTCTTCAAGATCCCGATCCAGGCGGCGATCGGCGGCAAGGTGATCGCGCGAGAAACCATCTCGGCGCTCAGAAAGGACGTGACCGCCAAATGCTACGGCGGCGACGCGACGCGCAAGCGCAAGCTTCTGGAAAAGCAGAAGGAGGGCAAGAAGCGCATGCGCCAGTTCGGCAAGGTCGAGATCCCGCAGGAAGCCTTCATCGCCGCGCTGAAGATGGACAGTTGATGCGACACGTTGCCCCTCCACCCTCATGGTGAGCTTGTCGAACCACGAGGGTGAAGCTTCAGCGGGTGCCCAGCGCCCCTCGCCCTTCGACAGGCTCAGGATGAGGGGCTACTGGGACGCTGATTGAAAGCCCTGCGGCGAAAACCCCTATTCTTGACGGACCGACGACCCAATTCGACGAAGCAGAACGGCGATCACGGCTTGCCGCGACCTGCCTCTTCCCTCATCCTGAGCCTGTCGAAGACGAGGGAAGAGGCAATGCTCGACGCCACCGTCTATATCCTGCGCTGCGCCGATGGCTCCTACTATACCGGACTGACGAAACAGCCGATCGAAACACGCCTCTGGGAACACAACGCAGGCGTTTACGACGGCTACCGAAGAAGCGCCGCCCAGTTGAACTCGTCTTTTCCGAATCCTACGACCGGATGCTCGACGCGATTGCTCGCGAGCGGCAGATCAAGGGGTGGACCCGAGCGAAGAAAGAGGCCCTGATCGCACACCGGTACCATTGCCTGCCCGCCCTGTCGCACAACAAAAACGAGCTTGACACGAGGCGATGGCTGGATCGCGATGATTGAGACACTGGATGCTGGCGACGAGTTTTCATCATGGCCGCATGCAGAAGCGCGTCCACGCCCTGAAATGGGTCGAGCGGCATGCGATGAGTGCCGATCCCCTCGCCCTTCGACAAGCTCAGGATGAGGGAATTTGGCGTCGCGTGCTGCCTCGTCCGCGCGGTCATGGTCGAACCCTTTCATACCCTCATGGTGAGCCTGTCGAACCACGGGGAAATCGGACCTTTCATTACCGACTACGATGCCGAAGGTCGGGTCATCGGCATCGAGGTCCTCTCCGCCAGCACGGTCCTCGCCCCGGGAGACTGGCAGACTGCAAAACTTCCGGGCAAGCGCGACGTCGACGCGGCGGAGTGAATCTGCCTCACGCTTGGACAGGCTCGCAACGACGCGCTATTCTGACGCCAGAACCGGATTTTCGGGGCCCCGTGCATGAACGACGTCGTCATCGACCCGGCCTTGCTGGCGGAAGCCGAAGCGCTCGACATCGACATTCCCGCCGCTGCGGCCAAGGGCGTGGAAGAAGCCGTCCGCGCGGCCCGAAAGTCGCGCTCGCGCGAGGATAAGATCGCCGCGATGCAGCGGCTGGTCGATGAAGCGTTGGCAAGCGGGATCGGCAGCCGCTCGCCGGAGGAGCTCTTTGCGGACGCTGAGGCGCGGGCCCGGCAGGGCTGAGCATGGGCTTCCGGCTCACGCCAGAAGCCGAAGAGGATATCGTCGCCATCGCCGAGGCCGGCATCCGCCTTTTCGGCCCGGCGCAGGCGCGGCGCTACCATGACGAACTCTTTGCCCTCTTCACTTTGATTGCCGGCAATCCGCATATGGCCCGCGAGCGAGAAGAATTGTCGCCGCCGGTCCGCATTCATCCCTTCAAGGCCCATCTCGTCGTCTATGTCGCAGAGAGCGGCACCGACATCCTCGTCATCCGGATCCGACATGGCCATGAAGATTGGCAAGCCAGCGATCCAGAGTGACCTTGCAACTGAACCGCAACGATCCCGGCCACCTTCGCTAACCTCGCGGCAACAAGGAAGCCCTCGACGGTTCGCGGCTCGCAGGGCGCTCGCGAGGGGGACGTGCGTGGCATCGTCGCAGGAGACTGGCGGGGGCGTTCATACCGAAAAACTCGACCGTCTGATCGCCGAGGCCTCCGCCTCCGGCGGCGCCGAGCGGGCGAACACCCCGCTCTTGGTCATCGGCCTCACCGACGCCCTCGGCCTTCCCCGCCCGCAGATGGCGTCTGCCGAAAACGCCCGCAACGACCACGTCTTCGGGCGCCAGATCGATTCCCCCCGTCCAAACGGCTCGCCGCCTTTCGCAAGCAGCGCCCCGCCGAACACGACGTCCAAGGCGCAGCGTCAGCAGTCCCCCTCATCCTTGTAACTCCAGCCTCGCATCATCTGGTATTGTTGATGGTGCGGAGATGGAGGGGACACCGTCTCATCCTCGGGCGAGAGAGCCCGGACCTCAGCTTGGTGTCCCTTCC
>NZ_SOZD01000014.1 GCF_004519335.1 Jiella endophytica
GGCGCCTCGCCCTCAACGTCGCCAGACTGCATCCCGACAAGACCCCCATGCGACGAAAACTCCTCAAGGCCGGATGGGACGAAAGCTTCTTCTTCGATCTCATTCGCCATATGCGATAGACCTGCCCGCAAGGGGGGAGATCGACGGGATCGCGGGCCGTGCTATTTCGCAGACGGCATAGCACTCCAATACCTTTAGCGCGCGATTTCTGTCCACCGCATCTGGGAGGATGAGATTTTGAGGTCTTGGAAGCCTCCGAATTTCGGCGGCGGCATCCAATGATGATCGATCTCCCCCCTTGAGGGGGAGATGCCGGCAGGCAGAGGGGGGTGAGTCCCGCCGCGACAACCCTCAACCTGGCGCGCGAGCTCTCCGAGCCTCGCGCTTCCCCGCAGCGAAATCATCACCGTCGCCGCAACAGCCGGCGCAGCTGCCGGTCGAGCGCCGCGAGATCAGCCGGCTCGCCGGCCTTGAACAGCGCGGTGTCGAGCGTCGCCAGGTGATGCTCCGGCGAAAGCCCGCGCCGCGTCAGCCGCCGCGCTGCGGCAGTCCGGTAGGCCCGCGCGTCGCCGCGCAGACGGGCAAGCCGCATCGCCAGCGCCTCGCGCTCCGGCAATGCCTGACGAAGCCTCGCCAGAATCTCGCCCGGTGGCCGCGGCCGGCGGCCCACCAGCGTCGCCGCCACCGGCAGGCCGAGGCCAAGGGCCAGCGGCAGCAGCCAGGCAGCGGGGTTGGTGCGCGGCGCATCGACCTGTTCGGGCGCCGTCGCCGTCGCATAGGCGAAGCGCTGCGACTTCAGCACCACGTCGCGCATCTGCCGGCTGGTCGTGTCGAACCAGGGAATGTCGTAGGCCGGCAGCCGTCCCGGCTCGGCCTTCGAAAGCCGCATGCGCCATTGCCAGCGGACGCTGCCGACGGGTCCGTCGCGGGTGAGCTTGGTCGAGCGCTGCTCCGGCGCGATGAAGGCGATCAGCCAGGGCGCGATCACCTTCGGCGGCGGCGGCAGGGCGGCGGCGGTCTGGCCCTTGGCAGTAATCGTCACCGTGCGGGTGGCGGTGGCGCCGTCGGCCAGCTGCGCCGGGTCCATGTCCCAGCGGTCGTCGATGCTGACGTCCTTCGCCGGGAGCCACCAGCCGGCGTTGGTCTTCGGCTTTGGCCTGACGGTGAGGCTGACCGCATTGGAGGTGACGGTCGTCTCGCTCCAGTGGCCGTTGCCGTCGTCGAGGGTCAGCCGGTGGCGGAACGGGCCGATGGTCAGCCTGCCGGTCCGCTCCGGATAGAGCGCCAGCTTGCGCTCGACGGTGGTGTATTCGCGGCCGTTCTTGCGGGTCTTCGACCAGACGTCACGGCCGAGCTGCAGCCAGGTGAAGTTCGGCAGCTGGACGGCCTCGAAGCGCTCCAACGTGATGAAGGCGGCATAGTCGCCCTTCAGCGTCATAAGCACCATCTCGCCGACAAAGGGCTCGGAACTGTCCGCCTCGATGGTAGCGGTGAGGGTCAGGTCCGGCGCGGCCGCCCGGGCACCGGCGCCGAGCCCGAGGACCAGCCAGAGGAGCGCGGCGATGATCCGGCCTACCATGCGGTGTCCTCCGGCGGGTTGGCGAGGCCGAGATCCTGGCGGCGCTGATATTCCGCCTTGATCCGGCGCTTCAGATAGAGCGCCGGCTCGTCCTCCAGTGTCGCGAGCCAGCTCTCGGTCGCGGCGTTCATGCTCTTCACCCGCGGGTCGAGGGCGCTCAGCTGCATCGCCACGCTCTTGGCCTGGATGAGGTCGCGGCTGGTCGGGGCGGCAGCCGAGGGCTCCTCTGTCCTGGCATTGGCGGCGACCCCGTCGATGGCGTTGGATTCGCCGATGACGTCCGGCACCTTCTGCTTGACGAGATCGCGGTTGAAGCGGGCGTCGGCATCGGCCGGATCGACGAAGAGGACGGCCTCGAAATAGGCGAGCGCGCGGGGATAGTCGCCGGTCGCGGCCAGCGTCAGACCGCGGTCGTAGGTGGCGCGGCGGCCAGATCCCGCAAAGGCCGCGTCCGCCCCGGCATAGTCGCCGGCCTGATAGAGCGCGACGCCCCGGGCATGAGGGGCATCGAGCAGCGGCAAGGCAAGGCGCGGCAGGCCGATGGCGAGAGCGAGCCTGCCGAAGGCCGCCGGGCCGGCGACAATCGCGCAGAACCCGGCGAGCAGGAGGACGGCGACGGGGAGAATGCGGATGTTCGCCATCTCAGCGGGCCCTGCGGAACAGGAGGAGCGCCGGCGCAAGCGCGAAAAGCAAGAGATAGCGGCCGAAATCGGCGAAGAAGAGCGCCGCGGTGTCGCCTTTGGCCAGATCGCTCGCGGCGCGTCGTCCGACCGTCTCTGCTAGCGGCACCGGGTCGCGCGCCTCGCCGAAGCTGCCGTCGCCCGCCTCCGCAAGGCGCTGCAGCCCGGCCTCGTCCGGCGGCGGCAGGTCGCCGTTCTTGGCGGTCGGGCGCACCAGATAGGCGTTGACGTGAATGCCCCGGCCGGCGAGGTCGCCGGCTTCGGCAAAGGCCTCCGGCGAGAGATTGTCGCCGTCGGTGACGAGGACGATGTCGCCCTTCAGGACCCCCGCCTCGCCAAAGACGCGGCTCGCCAGCGCCAGTGCCCGGTCGGTGCGGCTGCCGGGATTGGGGACGACGTCGCCGCCGAGAACGGCGATCAGCGGCGAGAGGGCGGCGGCATCGGAGGTGAAGGCGCTCGCCACATAGGCCTCGCCGGCATAGAGGATCATCGCCACCGGCCGGCCGGCTGCCCGCTGCAGGACGAGTTGCGCGGCCGCCTGGGCATCGGCAAGGCCGTCGCCCTCGACGATCGAGCGCGACAGGTCGATGGCGACGACGATGCCGTCGAGATTGCGGAAGGTCTCGGGATCGGCTATCCGCCGCGCCGGCCCCGAAAGAGCCAGCGCGATCGCCGCGGCGACGGCGACCGGCACCAGCAGCCGGCGGCCCTTGCCGGGGACGACCCGGCCGAAGCGCGCCATCGCCCGCATCAGCGCCGGGTCGATCGCCTGTTCCCAGGCGCCGAGCCCGCGCGCCCGGCGGAGCGCCACGGCCGCGAGAAGCGCGATCGCCGGCAGGGCGGCGAGCCAGAGCGGGCGGAGCAGCACGAGAGAGCCGACCTCCGCCATCACAGCGCCCTGCGGCTGACGACGAGGAACACCGCGCAGCCGAGCGCGGCGAGCGCCGGCCAGATCCAGTAGTCGCGCCGGATCGTTGCCGGCGGACGGTCTAGGCCGCTCGCCTCGAGGCCGTCGATGGCGGCGGTGACGGTGGCAAGGTCGCCGGTGCTTTTCACCCGGAAGCTGCGGCCGCCGCTGGTTTCGGCGATCATCTTCAGCGTCGCCGTGTCGACGGCGTCGGGGTCGTTCGGCCGGGTCTCGCGGTCCTCGGGCCCGAGCGCGATGGTGTAGACGGTGATGCCGAGGCGCTTTGCGAGCCTGGCGACATCGGCCGGCAGGACATTGCCCGAGGTGTCGGCGCCGTCGGAGAGGAGTATCACCACCCGCGAGCGGGCATCGCCCTTTTCCAGCCGCTTCAGCGCGACGCCGAGGCCGCCGGCAATGGCGGTCGAGCGGCCGGAAATGCCGATCGTCACCTCGTCGATCGCCCGCGAGACGGCGGCGACGTCGAAGGTCAGCGGTGCGGCGACATAGGCGTTTTCGGCAAACAGCACGAGGCCGACCCGGTCGCCGGCACGGCCGGCGACGAAGCGCTTGCCGACCGCCTTCACCGCCTCGAGCCGCGACACCGTGCGGCCGTCGAGGGTGAAGTCCTCCTGCTCCATCGAGCCGGACAGGTCGATCGCCAGCACCATGTCGCGGCCGGATACCGGCAGAGCCTCCACCGGCTCCAGCCGCTGCGGGCCGGCCAGCGCGACGACGAGCGCCAGCCAGAGGAGGATCGGCACGGCCCGGCGGATCCGCACGTGAAGGCCGTCCCGCGCACCCTCCGCCAGGCCGCGGCCGATGCTTTCGGGAATGAGGAGCGCGCCGGTCACCGCCTCGCGCCCGGGCAGGAGCCGCATGGCGAGAAGCGGCAGCGGCAGGAGGAGAAAGGCCAGCGGCGAAGCGAAACCGATCATCGCCGCCCCCGGCCCGGCAAGGCTTCGAGGATCGCCGCATCGAGCCCGTCGGCATCGAGGCGGGGGGTCGGCCGATAGAGCTCGGCATCGATCCGCGCCCGGATTTCGGCGAGCTGCCGGCCGGCCCTTTCGCCGTGCCGGCCTTTGGTCCGCACACTGCGTTCCAGCGCGGCGACGAGCTGCGACTGGGAGAGGAGACGCGCTTCCGGGGCAAGGCGGCGGGCCGCATCGAGCTGCCTCGCGGCAAGGGAACGTTCCGACAGACGCGGGACGGTGAACGCCCGCAGCAGGACGGCGAGTGCGAGACCGGCGACGAGCGCCAGGGCGAAGATCGCCAGCCCGCCATGCCAGTCGAAGGCGGTGAAGCCCGGCGGCAGGCGCACCGGCCGGAGCTTTGCGATCAGGTCAGGATCGGCGCCCATCGATCCCCTCCAGGCTCGCCGCGATCGTCTCCCAGGTGCCGTCGCTGGCGACCGGCCGCACCGGAACGCCCGCTGCGGCGAGGCGCTCGACATTCCGGTCGGCAGCGCTGGTCGGCGCGGGCGTCGTCTGCTCCCGCCTGACGAAAGCCCAGCCCATCGGCCCGGCGCCGGCCTCGCCGACCAGCCGGTAGGGATAGGCGCCTTCCCTGGGGGCGGTCTCGAAGCGGTCGCGGACATGCAGGACGGTGATGGCATAGCGCCGGCAGGCCGCCCCGGCGAGACGCTCGAAATCCTCTCTCTGCCGGTCGAGCCCGGTGGCGATGAGCAGCGCCGTCCCCGGCATGGCGCGTGCCACGGCCTCCTCGAGAAGCTCGGCAAGGCTCGGCTCGCTGGGATGCCGCCCTGCGGCGAGGGTCTCCGCCGCGGCGGCGTGGGCGCTTTCCAGCGCACCGGCGATGCCGGCCATCGCCCGCTCGCGGGGCTTCGGCGGCAGGAACTGCGTCTCGCCGCCCGCCGCGGCCAAGAGGCCGACGCGCCCGCCCGCCTCGACGACGCGCCAGCCGGCGAGCGCCAGCGCACCGGCGGCGGCGACCGAGCGCAGCCGCACCCGCGTCCCGAACAGCATCGGGGCGCGGAAATCGGCGATCAGCAGCGCCGCCCGGTCGCGCTCGTCGCGAAAGGTGCGCACATGGGTCTTGGCGGTGCGGGCCGTCGCCGCTGCATCGACATGGCGGATGTCGTCGCCTTGCGAAAACAGCCGCACGTCGACGATTTCGAGGCCGTTGCCCCGCCGCTTGCCGGCAAAGCCGCCGGGCCGGCTGGTCGGCGCGAGGGAGCGTTCGGGAACGTGCCGGACGATGTGGCGCATGGCGAAGAGCCGCGCAGCGTCGACCCGCACGGCCTCGTCCTCGGCCTCGGCAAATGGCGCCAGCATCACAGCGGCTCGACGCGGGAGACCAGACGCTCGACCAGGCTGCGGCCGGTCACCCCCTCGGCGCTTGCCCGCCATGTCGGGATGACACGATGGGCGAGGATGTCCGGCGCGAGCTCCGAGACGTCCTCCGGCACGGCATAGTCGCGGCCGGCGAGAAAGGCGCGGGCACGGGCCGCGGCGGCGAGCGCCAGCGATCCGCGCGGCGAGACGGCATGCTCGATCTGGCTTTCGAGGTCCGGCATCGCGCCGCTCCGCCGCGTTGCCATGACGAGGCGGACGATATAGTCCTTCAGCGCCGGCGCGAGGTGGATCGCGGCCGCGGCGCGGCGGGCCGAGAGGATCGCCTCGGTGGTGACCGGCGTCGGCCGGGCGGGCGCCTCGCCGGCCGTCTCGCGCTCGACGAGGCCGAGGATCTCGAGCTCGGCGGCCGCGTCGGGCAGATCGACGAGGACATGCATGAGAAAGCGGTCGAGCTGCGCCTCGGGAAGCGGAAACGTGCCCTCGTGCTCGATCGAGTTCTGGGTGGCGACCACCATGAAGGGTTGCGGCAGGGCGTAGGTGACGCCGCCGGCGGTGACCTGCGCTTCCGCCATCGCCTCGAGCAGCGCCGACTGTACCTTCGGCGGCGCGCGATTGATCTCGTCGACGAGGACGAGCGAGTGGAACACCGGCCCCTCGACGAATTCGAAGCGTCCCGCCTCCGGCCGGAACACCTGCGTGCCTGTCAGGTCGGCCGGCATCAGGTCCGGCGTGCACTGGATGCGCGAGAAGGAGGCTTCGAGGCCGCCGGCGAGCAGCTTGACGGCGCGGGTCTTGGCGAGGCCCGGCGGGCCCTCGACGAGCAGATGGCCGCCGGTCAGAAGCGCGATCAGCAGACGTTCGACAAGGCTCGATCGGCCGATCAGCCCGGCCTCGACGCTTCTCCGCAGGCTGGCGAGCGGCGCGGCAGGCTGCAACGGCGCAGCTCCTGTCAATCGACGGTCACCCGGTGCGGTCGGCGCCTCGGCCTCGGCAAGTGGACGGTCCACCATGTTCCTCCCATCGCCGCGCGACGGGCGGTGCCGGACCCTCACGCGACTGGACGGGATTATCACGACCGGGCCGCCAAAGGTAAACGGCAAAACGCCCTTTCCCGGACGGGCAAGTTGCCCGATCACCGTGGAGAGACCTTGCGGTGCCGGCAAAGCTCGTTGCCAATGGGTGCCGCCGGCTGCGAAGAGGAGGTGCCGCGTCGTGAGCCTCAAGGCCAAGCTCGTCTGCCGCCTGATCCTGGTGGCGACGGCGGCGTTCTTCGTCGCCGTCGGGTGGATCGTCGCAGATACGCGGGCCCAGATCTCCAACGATCTCGCCGCGACCGAGGCGCGCGTCTCCTACCAGCTGGAGCGCATGCACCGGCTCGGCAGCGGTACGCCCGCCCCGGCGCTGATGATGGACAACGCCATCGAGATCGTCCTGGTCATGGCGCCCGGAACATGCGTCGTCGTGTCGCGCGAGGCCGCCGGCCTTTCCGAGCGGCGGCTGTGTGCCGGCTGGAACGTCTACGGCCGGGTGGCGCCAGACTGGTTCCGCGTCCTGCTCCGGGCGACGATCGGCGGATTCGCACCCATCGAAAAGGCCGTTCCGATTTATGACGGCACCGACTACCGGCTGAGGACGACCATCGATCCGGTCGCCGCGACGACGCGGATCTGGCAGCAGGTGCGCATCGCCAGCGGCCTCTGCGCGGGGCTTGCCGGCGCGATCGCGCTTCTCTCGGCCTTGGCCGCGACGCGGACGCTGGCGCCCGTCGCGACGCTGGTGTCGGGCCTGCGGCGGATCGAGGCGGGAGAGACCGGCGGCCGGCTGCCGCGGTCCGGGATCGCCGAATTCGACCGCATCGCCGGCGCCATCGACGACCTCGCCTCCCAGCTCCACACCTCGCTCGAGGCACGCAAGGCGCTGATGAAACGGTTGTTCGCGGTCCAGGAGGACGAACGCCGGCGGCTCGCCCGGGATCTTCACGACGAGTTCGGCCAATGCCTGACGGCGGCTGGTGCCATCGCCGCTTCGATCGAGGGCGAGGCGGGCAGCGATCGTCCTCGCATCGCCAGCGACGCGCGGACGCTCGGGCGCATCAACCAGCGCATGATGATGTCGCTGCGCAGCGCCTTTTCGACGCTGAGGCCGCCCGACCTTGCCGAACTTGGCCTCGGCGCGTCGCTGGCATCCCTCGTCCGCGACTGGAATGCCGGGCTGTTCGGCCGCACGGTCTTCGAACTCCAGGCGTCGCCCGCCGTCGACGATCTTCCGGCCGAGGTGGCGACCACGGCCTATCGGATCGTCCAGGAGGGCCTGACCAATGCCGCGCGCCATGCCGACGCCCGGCATGTGCGGGTCGCGCTCGGCATCGCCGCGCCCGGCAGCCGGCCGGTGCTGGAGATCGTCGTTGCCGACGACGGGATCGGCGGCGAGGCTGCAGGCTTCCAGCAGGGCGGCAGCGGCCTCATCGGCATCCGGGAGCGTGTCGGCGCAATGAACGGCCGGCTCGTCATCGACAGCAGCTCCGCCGGCACCCGGCTTGCCGCGACGGTGCCGCTGGAGGCCACCGGCCGGGAGGCGGCGGCGTGAGTACCGTGTTGCTGGTCGACGATCATCCGGTGGTGCGCGAGGGGTATCGACGGCTGATCGAGAGCCGCGGCCGGTTCCAGGTGGTCGCCGAGGCGGATACGGCGGCGCAGGCCTATCGGCTCTACCGGACCCACGAGCCGGATCTCGCCGTCGTCGATCTGTCCCTGCCGGGACCGGGCGGCCTCGATGCGATCCGCCACATCCGCCAGTTCGATCCGGCGGCAAAGCTCCTCGTCTTCACCATGCACCAGAACCCCGCCTATGCGCTGAAGGCCTTCGAGGCAGGGGCGGCGGGCTATGTGACGAAGAGCAGCGAGCCCGGCGACCTCCTGCACGCGCTCGAAACCGTCGATGCCGGGGGAAGGGCCCTCAGCCCGGACATCGCCCTGGCGCTCGCCGGCGACAGGATCGACGCGGCGCGGGCGCCCTTGTCCGATCTCAGCCCGCGCGAGACCGAGATCCTGCGGCTCATCGCCCTCGGCCATACCGACGAGGCGATCGCCGAGGCTCTGTGCCTCAGCCTCAAGACCGTGCAGAACAACCACTACCGCATCCGCGCCAAGCTCTCCGCTCCGACCGACGCGCAGCTTACCCATATCGCGCTGTCGGCCGGGATCGTCGGCCTGGAGAGGCGCTAAAGCATCGGCCCGAAAATCGGGATCGATTTTCGGAAAGCACGATGCGTCGAATCAAACAAATAGCCCGGCCTTCGTGCGTCCATTCGGACGCACTGCGCGCTAGGCGGCCGCCGCCAAGGATGTGAAGCTTGGCGAGCGGATCACGCCGCTTCCGTGCCGCCGACCGTCACCTGGTTCATCCTGAGATGCGGCTGGCCGACGCCGACGGGAACGCCCTGGCCCTGCTTGCCGCACATGCCGATGCCGGTGTCGAGGGCGACGTCGTTGCCGACCATGGAGACGCGGTGCATCGCCTCCGGGCCGTTGCCGATCAGCATGGCGCCCTTCAGCGGCTCGGCGACCTTGCCATCGCGGATGCGGTAGGCCTCGGTGCAGCCGAAGACGAATTTGCCGCTGGTGATGTCGACCTGGCCGCCGCCGAAGGAGACGGCGTAGATGCCGTCCTTCACCGAAGCGATGATCTCCTGCGAGCCATACGGGCCTTCCAGCATCATCGTGTTGGTCATGCGCGGCATCGGCACATGGGCGTAGGACTGGCGGCGGCCGTTGCCGGTGGCGGCCATGCCCATCAGACGGGCGTTCTGCCGATCCTGCATGTAGCCGACGAGCTTGCCGTCCTCGATCAGCACGGTCTTGTTGGTCGGCGTGCCCTCGTCGTCGATGGTCAGCGAGCCGCGGCGCTCGGCAATCGTGCCGTCGTCGACGACGGTCACGCCCTTGGCGGCCACCTGCTGGCCCATCAGCCCGGCGAAGGCGGAGGTCCTCTTGCGGTTGAAGTCGCCCTCGAGGCCATGGCCGACCGCCTCGTGCAGCATCACCCCCGGCCAGCCGGCGCCGAGCACGATGTCGAAGCTGCCGGCCGGCGCCGGCACCGCCTCGAGATTGACCCGGGCCTGGCGCAGCGCCTCGTCGGCGATGTGTCGCCAGGAACCCTCGGCGAGGAACTCGCCGAAGCCCCGGCGCCCGCCGGCGCCGTGGGAGCCGCTCTCCTGGCGATCGCCCTTGCCGCAGACCACCGAGACGTTGATCCTCACCAGCGGCCGGATGTCCTTCACCAGCCGGCCGTCGGCCCGCAGGATCTCGACCGTCTGCCAGGTGGCCCCGAGCGTCGCGGAAACCTGGCGCACGTCGTCGCCCTTGGCCCGCAGATAGGCGTCGATCTCCTGCAAGAGCTTCACCTTGGCCTCGAAGCCCGGCGCCGGGATCGGGTTCTCGTCGCCATAGAGCTTGCGGTTGGTTCCGGCCGGCGGCTCGGCGATCGTGCCGGAATGGCCGGTCTTCACCGCGGCGACGGCGTCGGCGGCACGCTTCAGCGCCGCGGCCGAAAAGTCGCCGGCATGGGCATAGCCGACCGCCTCGCCGGCGACCGCCCGCATGCCGAAACCCTGGTCGATCGAGAAGTTGCCGGATTTCAGCCGGCCATTGTCGAAGACGAGGGATTCCGATTCGCGATATTCGAGGAAGAGTTCGCCGTCGTCGGCCCCGGCCAGCGTCTCGGCAAGCACGGCCTCGACGTCTTCGCGGGAGAGATCGAAGCGTTCGAGAAGGGAGATGGTCATCAGGTCGTCTTTCTCGCCGCAGGCGCGGCATGGTCATGGCGGCGGGCTGGAGAGCACTGCGTCCGGCGGGATGCGCCGAGGCGCGTCAAATCATTCGATCCGCGCAGGGCCTCCGCACCGTGCTGTCCGAAAACCGCTTCCGGTCTCCGGGCCGATGCTGCAGAGCCCGGCGGATCCTCTTCCCGCAAGATAGGCCCTGCCAGGCCGCGATGCCAATCACCGCCGCCGAAGGCCGGCGCAAAAGCCGCATGGGAGCCGGCGCAAGCCGAGGGTATATCGCGCTATTCCTTCTTCGGGGCCAGCGCGGTGAAGCCGTCCTTGAAACCCTTGAGGTCGACGGAGATGCCGATGCCGCCATTCGGCTCGGCCGACTGGAAGAAGGTGAACACCGCCTCCTTGCCGGTCGACAGGAGGTTCAACAGGCTGTCGTCCAGCGGCACCTCGGCATAGCAGCCGTCGGAGAAGCAGCGGGTGAACTGGGTGCGGCCGACGCTCTTTCCGTCGATGATCAGCCCGAGCCCGTAGTCCGGCAGCGGCAGAAGCACCCCGAGCGGCGCCAGCACCCGCAGGATGCGGGACTTGCCGTCGGCGGTCCTCAGCGCCACCACCGAGAGGCTCAGCTCCGGCCGCTGGTCGGAGACGACGTTCTGGAGGAGGGCGCACTGCTCGTCGCTGGCGCCGGCGGGATGGTCGCAGACCACCGCCCAGGCGCCGTGCCGCGACTTCACCGTGCCGGTGGCGCCGGCCTGCGCAGCGGCGGGAACGGCGGAAGCGAGGCTGGCGGCGATGGCGGCCGCGATCGAAACGGCGATGGCGAGCGATCTCGGCGCTTGGTTCATTTCGACATCCGAATCAGTTGCATGGGCGCACCCTCGACGACAGAGATGCCAAAGGCGAGGGCCGGCGGATGCATCGCAGCATCCGGCGCGGCGAACTTACGACGCCCGCCGCGCGACCGGAAGCCCCGGCGAGGCTTTGCGACCCTTAAGTTGAAGGCGCTTGGCGCCCGCCTTGCCATTGCGGGGGCCACAGGGCGGCATCGCGGATTGCGTTTATGCCGCAAGCCGGGCGGCCCGATATGGAGTTGCGGCCGGGCGGGTTTCGTGGTTTGAAGCTTGGGGGTTACCGGAGTTTGGGAAGATTCTACGCTGGAACTGCGCCGCTTGCCGGCGGAGTTTGGGACGCTGCATTCGGGTTCCGGCGTGCGTGTGAGGGAGAACATGCGAGTGAGACGATCGACCATTGCCGCGGCGGCTTTGCTCTCGTCGGCGGGTGTCGCCATGGCGGCCGAGACGCTGCCGGGCCAGCCGCATGACTGGCAGATCACCCTGCAGGAGGCGCTGTCGCCGATCGAGGCGCAGATCCACTGGTTCAGCAATTACACGCTCGCCTTCATCATACCGATCACCATCCTCGTTGCGGCGCTGCTCGCCTGGTGCGCCTACCGCTTCAACGAGAAGAGCAACACCAAGGCCTCGCGCACCAGCCACAACACCACCATCGAGGTGATCTGGACGCTGGCGCCGGTGATCATCCTGTTGTTCCTGGCGGTGCCGTCCTTCCAGCTGCTCACCGCCCAGTACAATCCGCCGAGCGAGCCAGAACTGACCATCAAGGCCACCGGCTACCAGTGGTACTGGGGCTACGAATACCAGCCGAGCGGCAATTCTCCGCAGGCAGAGGCCGAGCCGGTGTCGTTCGATTCCAATCCGGTCGCCCAGCTCACCGACAGCTTCGAGGACCAGGAAGCCGCTGCCGCCGCCAAGGGCGACCCGGCCCAGTATCCCCGGCTGCTTGCCGTCGACTACGAGCTGGTCGTGCCGGTCGATACGGTGATCCGCGTCCTGTCGACCTCCGGCGACGTGATCCATTCCTTCGCCCTTCCTTCGATGGGCGTGAAGGTCGACGCCGTGCCGGGCCGGCTCAACGAATACTGGTTCGAGGCGAACCGCGAGGGCATCTTCTACGGCCAGTGCTCCGAGCTCTGCGGCACCAACCACGCCAACATGCCGATCGCGCTGCGCGTCGTCTCCAAGGACGAGTTCGCCAACTGGTACAAGACTGCCGGAAGCGACATCGACGGCGCCAACGAACAGCTGACCGCCGCGATCGCCGCCAAGACCGGCGCCAAAGTCGCGTCGCGCTGATTTTACCGGGTTAGAGGGAAACGATCATGGCATATGGTGCCGCCCACGAGGCCCACGACGACCACAAGCCGCATGGCTGGACGCGCTGGGTCTATTCGACCAACCACAAGGACATCGGAACGCTCTATCTGATCTTCGCGATCTGTGCCGGCGTCTTCGGCGGCGCCCTGTCCGTCGCGATGCGCATGGAGCTGCAGGAGCCGGGTCTCCAGATCTTCGGCGATCCGCAGGTCTACAACGTCTTCACCACCGGCCACGGCCTGATCATGATCTTCTTCATGGTGATGCCGGCGCTGATCGGCGGCTTCGCCAACTGGATGGTGCCGATCATGATCGGTGCGCCGGACATGGCCTTTCCGCGGCTGAACAACATCTCCTTCTGGCTGCTCGCCGCCGCCTTCCCGCTGCTGCTCCTGTCGATGTTCGTCGAGGGCGCGCCGGGCTCCAACGGCGCCGGCACCGGCTGGACGATGTATCCGCCGCTGTCGACCTCGGGCCATCCCGGCCCGGCCGTCGATCTGGCGATCTTCGCGCTGCACATCGCCGGTGCCTCGTCGATCCTCGGCGCGATCAACTTCATCACCACCATCCTCAACATGCGTGCCCCGGGCATGACGCTGCACAAGATGCCGCTCTTTGCCTGGTCGGTGCTGGTGACGGCGTTCCTGCTGCTCCTGTCGCTGCCGGTGCTCGCCGGCGCGATCACCATGCTCCTGACCGACCGCAACTTCGGCACGACCTTCTTCTCGCCGGCCGGCGGCGGTGACCCGATCCTGTTCCAGCACCTGTTCTGGTTCTTCGGCCACCCGGAGGTCTACATCCTGATCCTGCCGGCCTTCGGCATCATCAGCCACATCATCTCGACCTTCTCCAAGAAGCCGGTCTTCGGCTATCTCGGCATGGCCTATGCCATGGTGGCGATCGGCGTCGTCGGCTTCGTCGTGTGGGCCCACCACATGTATACGACCGGCCTGTCGCTCAACACCCAGCGCTACTTCGTCTTCGCGACGATGGTGATCGCGGTGCCGACTGGCATCAAGATCTTCTCCTGGATCGCCACCATGTGGGGCGGCTCGATCTCCTTCCGGGTGCCGATGCTCTGGGCGGTGGGCTTCATCTTCCTGTTCACCGTCGGCGGCGTCACCGGCGTCAAGCTCGCCAATGCCGGCATGGACCGGGTGCTGCACGACACCTATTACGTCGTCGCCCACTTCCACTACGTCTTGTCGCTGGGTGCCGTCTTCGCGATCTTCGCCGCCTGGTACTACTGGTTCCCGAAGATGACGGGCTACATGTACAACGAGCGGGTCGGTCAGATTCACTTCTGGATGACCTTCATCGGCGTCAACATCATCTTCTTCCCGCAGCACTTCCTCGGCGCCGCCGGCATGCCCCGTCGCTATGTCGACTATCCCGACGCCTTCGCCGGCTGGAACTTCGTCTCCTCGATGGGCTCCTACATCTCCGGCGTCGCCGTCCTGGTCTTCCTCTATGGCGTCTGGGAGGCCTTCTCGGCGAAGCGGGTGGCCGGCGCCAACCCGTGGGGCGAGGGTGCGACGACGCTGGAATGGCAGCTGCCTTCGCCGCCGCCCTACCACCAGTGGGAAGAACTGCCGCGGATCCGCTGAGGGCAATCCGCTGACCGGCGGCCACGAAAGTCGGGGCGCGCTCGCTGTCGGGCGCGCGTCGTGCTAGGAGGCTCCGGCGGCCGGATCCATACCCGGGACCCGGGAATGGCCGGACTTGCGAGGCCGCGTCACGGCCTGGCAGGCCGGCCGGAAGCCGGGCCGGCAAAGCCCGTTTCATGTCGGGCGATTCGGGCGGGGCTTTGGCCGTGATGCACTGTCATCGTGAGACGACTGGCCGGCCTACCGCAGAGAGACGATCGAGGTTCTTGAATTGACGCTAGTCGACGCACAGGCTCCCATCGCGCCGCGCGAGGCCATCAGCCTCTCCGAGCCGAGGGACTTCATCGAGCTCCTGAAGCCGCGGGTGATGTCGCTGGTCATCCTGACGGCGGTGACCGGCCTCGTCGTCGCGCCGGTCCACATGCATCCGATGCTGGCGGCGATCTCGATCCTGGCGATCGCCATCGGCGCGGGGGCCGCCGGCGCCCTCAACATGTGGTATGACGCCGACATCGATGCGATGATGACCCGCACGGCCAGGCGTCCGGTGCCGACCGGCCGGGTCACCGGCGAGACGGCGCTTGCCTTCGGGCTCGCGCTTTCCCTGCTCTCGGTCTGCCTGCTCGGCCTCGCCTCCAACTGGTTCGCCGCCGGCTTCCTCGCCTTCACCATCTTCTTCTACGCCGTCATCTACACGATCGGCCTGAAGCGTTTCACGCCGCAGAACATCGTCATCGGCGGCGCCGCTGGCGCCTTCCCGCCGATGGTCGGCTACGCCGCGGCGACGGGCGGCCTGTCGGTCGAATCGACCATTCTCTTCCTGATCATCTTCCTCTGGACCCCGCCGCATTTCTGGGCGCTGGCCCTGTTCAAGCTCCGCGATTACGGCTCGGCGGGCGTGCCGATGCTGCCGAATGTCGCCGGCGAACGGGCGACGCGGATCCAGATCTTCGCCTATTCGCTGGTGCTCGCGCCGATCGGCGTCGCGCCCTTCCTCTTCGGCTATGCCGGCCCCGCCTATGGTGTCGTCTCGACCCTTCTCGGGCTGAACTTCCTGCGCCATGCCTTCGTCGTCCTGAAGATGGCGGACGGCGACGAGAAGATGATCCCTGCCAAGAAGCTCTTCGGCTTCTCGATCCTCTATCTCTTCGGCCTCTTCGCCATGCTCCTCGTCGATGCGGCGATCACCATGACGATCGGGGGATGATCGTGGAGCGGGAGGACAGGATCAGGCTGACGGAGAGCGAAAAGCGGGCGCAGCGAAACCGCTCGATCGCCATCGGCGTCGTTCTCGTCGCGCTGGTGGTGATCTTCTATCTCGTCACGGTGGCGAAGATGGCCTCATGAGCGACGACCAGAACCCCGCCCCCCGGAGCGAGCGATCGCGCTTTCGCAGCCTCGCCGTCCCGATCGCCTGCGCCGCCTTTGCGGCCGGCATGCTCGGCGCGGCCTTCGCCTCGGTGCCGCTCTATACGTTGTTCTGCCAGGTCACCGGCTATGGCGGCACCACCCAGCGCGCCGAGGCGGCGCCGACGGCGGTCAGCGACAAGCAGGTGACGGTGCGCTTCGACGGCAATGTCGCCGAGGGCCTGCCCTGGACCTTCCGGCCGAACCAGCGCGAGGTGCGGGTCCATCTCGGCGCCAAGACGGATGTCAGCTATCACGTCGTGAATAATTCCGACCGGCCGATCACCGGACAGGCGCTGTTCAACGTGACGCCCGAGGCGGCGGGGCTCTACTTCAACAAGATCGCCTGCTTCTGCTTTTCCAGCCAGACCCTGCAGCCCGGCGAGACGGCCGAGATGCCGATCATCTTCTATGTCGACCCTGAGATGGCCGACACCGAAGAGCTGAAGAGCCTGCAGGCGATCACTCTGTCCTACACCTTCTTCCCGGTCGACGATCCGGCGCCGGTCGTGGCCGAGCCGAATGCCGGCAAGACGAAGGGCAAGGACAGCTGAGGAATGGGCCGATCGGGCGGAGCGGCATTTCGCTCCGGCCGCGGCGACGAGAATGCTGGAGTCCGCCGGCGTGGTGATGGTAAGACGGGGCGGGCACGGCATGTGACGGCGAAAGGTCGCTGACCTTTGATGCCGTCATGCGAGAGGGTTGGTGGGAGCGGTTCGGCGGCGAGGGTTGCCGCGCCGCTCTGCGAGGGAAGGACCGGGGAGAGCCATGGCGGACGCGCACGTCAAGAAACACGACTATCACATCATCGATCCGAGCCCGTGGCCGTTCATCGGCTCGCTCGGCGCGATGATCATGCTGTTCGGCGCCGTCGGTCTGATGCGCTGGCATGGCGGTCTGGAATTCGATGTCTTCGGGCTCAACCTCGCGACGCCCTGGCTCTTCCTGCTCGGTCTGGCGATCGTTCTCTATGTGATGTTCGCCTGGTGGTCGGACACGGTGAAGGAGGGCCAAGAAGGCGCCCATACCCCCGTCGTGTCGATGCATCTGCGCTACGGCATGATCATGTTCATCGCCTCCGAGGTGATGTTCTTCGTCGCCTGGTTCTGGGCTTTCTTCGACGCCAGCCTGTTCCCCAACGAGGCCGTCCAGGCCGAGCGCGTCCAGGTGCTCGGCGGCCAGTGGCCGCCGGTCGGCATCGAGGTCCTCGATCCGCTGCACCTGCCGCTGTTCAACACGATCACCCTGCTTCTCTCGGGCACCACGGTCACCTGGGCGCATCACGCGCTGCTGCACAACGACCGCAAGAGCCTGAAGATCGGCCTCGCACTGACCATCGTGCTCGGCATCATCTTCTCCTACGTCCAGTATTTCGAATACGCCCACGCCCCCTTCGCCTTCTCCGGTTCGATCTACGGCTCGACCTTCTTCATGGCGACGGGCTTCCACGGCTTCCACGTGATGATCGGCACGATCTTCCTGATCGTCTGCCTCGTCCGGGCGTCGCTGGGCCAGTTCACGCCGCAGAAGCATTTCGGCTTCGAGGCGGCCGCCTGGTACTGGCACTTCGTCGACGTCGTCTGGCTGTTCCTGTTCTTCTGCATCTACGTGTGGGGCGGCTGGGGCGCGCCGGTCTTCGAGGCCTGAGGCCCGGCCGGCCCATCGAAACGCCGCTTCATGCGGCAATCGGATATCGAGCGAAGGCGGCATCAGGCCGCCTTCGCCGTTTTCTCGGGATCGCGACATGGTCGAGGACAGCGCCTTTCACGCCACCGCCGATTCGGTGAAGGCGGCGACGCGGGGCCGCTGCCCGCGCTGCGGGGAGGGCAAGCTCTTTGCCGGTTTCCTGTCCTTGAAGGAGCGCTGCTCCAACTGCGACCTTGGCTATGACTTTGCCGATGCCGGCGACGGCCCGGCGGTCTTCGTCATCCTGATCATCGGCTTCGTCGTCTGCGGCCTCGCGCTGTGGCTGGAGGTCGCCGCCTCGCCGCCGCTCTGGGTGCATTTCCTGCTCTGGATCCCGCTGACCCTGATCCTCTGCCTGCCGCTCCTGCGGATCCTCAAGGGCACGATGATCGGCCTGCAATATCGCAACCGCGCCGCCGAGGGGCGGCTCGAGGTGCCTTCCGACCGTGGCGAATAAGGTGAGCGGGCCGAGACCGGAGGGCGGCCGCGCCGGCACTGGTGAGGTCGCAGGGACCGCGGCAGGCGGCTCCGCCACGGCGGGCGAACAACCGACGTCTCGCGGCCGCTTTCTGACGGCGCTCGGCTTCTGCCTTCTCGGCATCGCCATCCTCTTCGGCCTCGGCACCTGGCAGGTCGAGCGGCTGTTCTGGAAGGAAGGCCTCCTCGCCGAAATCGACCAGCGCACCCATCAGGCGCCGGTGGGGATCGATGCGCTTCGCAAGCGCTTTGCCGCGGGCGAGCCGGTCGAATACGCGCCTGTCACCGTGACCGGTCGGTTCCTCAACGATGACGAGCGCTATTTCCTGTCGACGAATGAGGGCCAGGCCGGCTGGAACGTCTATACGCCGCTCGTCCTTGCCGGCGGCGATGTCGTCTTCGTCAATCGCGGCTTCGTGCCCTATGAACTGCGCGATCCGGCAAGGCGAAGGGCGGGCCAGCCGGAGGCGGAGGTCACCGTCACCGGTCTTGCCCGGGTGCCGCCACGGGAAAAGCCGAGCTATTTCACGCCCGACAATGCGCCGAAGAAGGACGAGTTCTACTGGCAGGACCTTTCGGCGATGGCCGAGGGTGTCGCAATTCCCGAGGGCGGCGCGCTCGTGCCGTTCTTCGTCGATGCCGGACCCGGCAAGGCCGAGGGCGGCTGGCCGGTCGGCGGTGTCACCGTCGTCTCGCTGCCCAACGACCATCTGCAATATGCCGTCACCTGGTACGGGCTCTGCCTCGTTCTTTGCGTCATGACGGTGCTGATGATCCTGCGGCGATATCGCCGCCCTGCTTGACAGTGCGGGGGCGGATGCCTTCATTCGCACCGTCGGCGAACCCGCAGCACGCCGGCCCGACCATCCCAGCGACCTTGGAGATTTCGTGTCCTTCCTCGCGCCGACCAAGCCGAAGCTGACCCTGCGCCTGTGCGAGCCGCGCGGCTTTTGCGCCGGCGTCGACCGGGCGATCCAGATCGTCGTCCTGGCGCTGAAGAAATACGGCGCCCCGGTCTATGTCCGCCACGAGATCGTCCATAACAAATATGTGGTCGACGGCCTGCGCGAGATGGGTGCCGTCTTCGTCAGGGAGCTCGACGAGGTTCCCGACGACGGCCAGCCGGTGGTGTTCTCCGCCCATGGCGTGCCGAAGTCGGTGCCGGCGGCGGCGGCGAGCCGCGAGATGCTCTATCTCGACGCCACCTGCCCGCTGGTCTCCAAGGTCCACAAGCAGGCGATGCTGCACGTGAAACGCGGCCGCCATGTCGTGCTGATCGGCCATCGCGGCCATCCGGAAGTGGTCGGCACCATGGGCCAGCTTGCGCCGGGCACCGTCAGCCTCGTCGAGACCGTCGAGGACGTCGCGGCCTTCACGCCCGAAGATCCAGACGCGCTCGGCTTCGTTACCCAGACGACGCTGTCGCTGGACGACACCGCCGACATCGTGAAGGCGCTGCAGGCAAAGTTCCCGGCAATGACCGCTCCCTCGTCGGAATCGATCTGCTATGCGACCACCAACCGCCAGGAGGCGGTGAAGGCCTCGGCGGCGGGGACCGACCTCTTCCTCATCGTCGGCGCGCCGAATTCGTCGAATTCCAAGCGCCTCGTCGAGGTCGCCGAGCGGGCGGGCTCGGCGCGCGGCGTGCTCGTCCAGGGGCCGGAGGAGATCCCCTTCGACGCGCTTACGGGCGATCACCCGGTGGTCGCGATGTCGGCGGGCGCCTCGGCTCCGGAAGTGCTGGTCGATGCGATCATCGCCGCGCTTCGAGATCGCTTCGAAGTGGTGATCGACCTCGTCCGGACCGCCGAGGAAAACGAAAACTTCCCGGTGATGCGCTCGCTCCGCGACGTTCCCCTGACGGTGGCCGACATGGCCTTCGTCAATGGCGGGGCCTGACCGACTTGGCCGTCTATACCGACGTCACAGAGCCGGAGCTCGCCGATTTCCTCGCCCGCTACGACCTCGGCGCGCTGTCGAGCTACAAGGGCATCGCCGAGGGGGTCGAGAATTCCAACTTCCTCCTGCGCACCACTTCGGGCACCTACATCCTGACGCTCTACGAGCGGCGGGTGAACCGCGCCGACCTGCCCTTCTTCGTCGGGCTGATGGAGCATCTCGCCGAAGCCGGCCTCTCCTGCCCGCTGCCGGTCCACGACCGGGATGGCAATGCCCTCGGCGAACTCTCCGGCCGACCGGCGGCGATCTTCACCTTTCTCGACGGCATGTGGACGCGGCGGCCCGGCCCCGCGGAGTGCCGCGCCGTCGGCGTCGCGCTCGCCCGCATGCACGAGGCCGCGGCGAATTTTCCGCTGACTCGGCAGAACGGCCTTGCACCGGGCGACTGGCGCCCGCTCTATGAGAGCTGCAACGGCCGCGCCGACGAGGTCGAGCCGGGGCTGTCGGCGGAGATCGAGGCGGAGCTTGCCGATTTCGAGGCGCGCTGGCCGGCCGATCTGCCATGGGGCGTCATCCATGCCGACCTCTTTCCCGACAACGTCTTCTTCCTTGCCGGCGAACTGTCGGGCCTGATCGATTTCTACTTCGCCTGCAACGACCTCCTCGCCTATGACCTCGCGATCACGCTCGGCGCCTGGTGCTTCGAGCAGGACGGCTCCTACAACGTCACCAAGGGGCGGGCGCTGATGGCCGGCTACGCCTCTGTGCGGCCGCTGGAGGAGGCGGAATACGAGAGCCTGCCGATGCTCTGCCGCGGCGCTGCGATGCGCTTCATGCTGACGAGGCTGTACGACTGGCTGACCGTGCCGGACGACAGCTTCGTCACCAAGAAGGACCCGCGGGAATATCTGAGGAAGCTGCGCTTCCACCGCGGCGTCCGCGATGCCTCGGAATACGGGCTTGAAAGGGCTGCGGTGACGCGGCCGGCGAAAGGAATGGCATGAGCGAGGCCGGCGACCGGGTCGAGATCTTCACCGACGGGGCCTGTTCGGGTAATCCGGGCCCCGGCGGCTGGGGTGCCATCCTGCGCTTCAGGGGCAACGAGAAGGAGCTCTCCGGCGGCGAGGCGGTGACGACCAACAACCGCATGGAGCTGCTGGCGGCGATCGAGGCGCTGAAGGCGCTGAAGCGCGCCTGCGCCATCGACCTCTATTCCGATTCGTCCTATCTTCGCGACGGCATCACCAAGTGGATCTTCGGCTGGAAGAAGAAGGGCTGGAAGACCGCCGACGGCAAGCCGGTGAAGAACGTCGAGCTTTGGCAGGCGCTGGAGGAGGAGAAGGACCGCCACGACGTGACCTTCCACTGGGTCCGCGGCCATGCCGGCCACCCGGAGAACGAACGGGCCGACGCGCTGGCAAGGGCCGGCATGGAGCCCTTCAAGAAGAAGCGCGGTGCCGCCGCGGCGGGCTGATCCGGCGGCAAGTCCGCCCGCGCGCAGCCAGTGGTTCAATTCTGACATTTGCGTCCGTCCTGCATCGGGCTCGTGACAAATGTCGGAATCGAGAACCACTCGGTAAATCTCTGTTCTGGTGCAGCTTTTGAATTTGCTCCACCAGCCGACGCAGGCCGCCTTGAATGGGCCCGGCTGCTCGTCCATCTGTCGGACGGTTGCGCACCGCTTTGCGGTCATTTCGAAATTGCGAGGAAAGGGGCCGCGATGGGGCTCGCCGATCAGGTCAATGAGTGGCTTCTGAGCGAAGCCCTGGGCGAGCCGAAGCTCGAGACCCTTTTCTATCGGCTCTGCATGAAACTGCTCGGTATCGGCGTGCCGATCTCGCGGGCGCGGCTCAACTGGCCAACCCTGCATCCGCTGTTCCGCGCCGAGATGATCTCCTGGCAGCGCCATGCCGAAGAGGCGACGCTCGACCACTTCAACCATCAGGACACGAACAGCGAGGCCTGGCAGGCGAGCCCGCTGCGGCACATGCTCGAACACGACCTGAAGATCCTGCGCCGCCGGCTGACCGGGCCGGGCAAGCTCGTCGATTTCCGGCTTTTGGAGGAACTCGCGGGAGAGGGCTACACCGACTATCTGGCGCTGCGCACGGAGTTCAAGCAGGCGGGCAAGGGCATCGAATCGAAGGGCTCGGGCATTATCGTCATCTGGGCCTGCGACCGCGAAAACGGCTTCACCGAGGAGGATCTCTCCGTCCTGCAGGAGATCCAGCGCAGCCTCGCCCTCGTCTGCAAGGCGATCATCCAGTCGCAGATCACCACCAACATCGTCGAGACCTATCTCGGCCGGCAGGCCGGGCGGAGCGTGCTGGAGGGCAACATCCGGCTCGGCGACGGCGCCAAGACCAAGGCACTGGTCTGGTATTCCGACATGCGCGGCTCGACCCACCTGACTTCGGTGCTGCCGAGCGACGAGTTCCTGGCGCTCCTCAACGACTATTTCGAATGCGCCGCGCGTCCGGCGATCCTTGCCGGCGGCGAAGTGCTCGCCTTCATCGGCGACGCGGTCCTGGTGGTCTTCCCGCTCGAGGATCTGAGCCAGAAGGCGGCTTTGACCGGCAGGGTGCTCGATGCCGTCTCGAAATCCTTCGAGATGCGCGACACCGTCAACGAGGAACGGCGCAAAACAGGGCTCGAGGAGATCCACTTCGGCATCGGGCTCAATATCGGCGAGGTGGTGTTCGGCAATATCGGCGTGCCGGAGCGGCTTGCCTTCACGGTGATCGGTTCGACCGTCACCGAGGTGGAGCGCATCGAGAAGCTGACCAAGAGCGTCGCCAGCAACGTGCTCGCGACGAGCCAGGTGGCCAATCTCCTGCCGGGCCGCTGGGCCTCCGTCGGCGCCCATGCGGTCGACGGCGTCGACAATCCGATGGAGCTCTTCATGCCGCTCGACTGCGGCAAGGCCGTCCTGAAGATGGCGGCGGAGTAGCTACAGCATCGGCCCGAAAATCGGAATCGATTTTCTCAAAAGCGCGATGCGGTGATTCAATACCTTAGAACGTCCTTTGTGCGTCCATTCGGACGCACAGTCGTCTAAAGCGTCAGCGGCAGGACGAAGGGCGTGCCGGCAAAGGCGTTTTCGCCGCGGCCGATCGCCTCGATCGCCGCCACCATCCTGCCGCCTCTCTGAAGCTTTTCGTCGGCAAGCGCCACCAGCCGCGGATTGGGCGTCGCCGAAGGCGAGCGGCGGCGCAGCTCCTTTGCCAGCAGCGCCTCGTCGAGATCCGGATTGATCGCGATGGCGAGGATGTAGGCGGCCGCCGTCGAGCGGCTGATCCCCGCCCAGCAGTGGATCGCCAGCGGCGTGTCGCGGCGCCAGCCCTCGCCGAAGGCGATCAGCTGGTCGAGATGATCGGCGGACGGGGCGGTGAAGCCCTCCATCGGCGCGGCGATGTCGTTGAAGCCGAGAAACAGATGCCGCGGCGCCTCGATGGTCGCCGGCCGCTCGACCGCCGTCTCGGCATTGATCAGCGTGACAAGATCGAGGGCGCCGTGTTCGGCGACCGTCTTCGGCATGTCGGCAAGGGACGAGACGACGAGATAGCTCATGGCGACGCTATGTAGGCGGTTTGCGGGTGGGATGCCAGCGCTTGGGCGCTGCTCATGACGCCTCAGCGCGCCTGCGGGACGGCCGGTTGCGATGCGGCGGGATCCTTTGCCACGGCCGCCGGACGGCCCTCGGCGGCCGTCAGTTCCGCGTCGAGGGCGGCGAAGCGGTCGAGGAAGGCCGTCTCCATCGCGGTTGCCGGCAGCGGCGCAAATTCCTCCGGGCTGCAGGCGGCATCGCCCGGTTCGCCGAAGAACTTCGCCGCTTCCTTGCGGGCGAACCCCGCCAGCAGCGTCGCCTCGAAATAGGCCGAGACCCGGTCGGCTGCCTTGATCGCCTTCTCGACCGCCGCCGGCAGCGATCCCGGCAGGCCGAAGCGCATGTGGATCGCCGCCTGCAGCCGTTTTTCCACCGCCTTGTAGTCGCCGCCCATCACCGCCTTGAAGGGCGAGATCATGTCGCCGACGACGTATTCCGGGCCGTCATGAAGGAGCGCCGCCATGCGCCAGCGCGGGTCGGGCTCCTTGGTTGCGACCAGCCGCTCGACGATCAGCGAGTGCTGGGCGACGGAAAAGGCATAGTCGCCCCGGGTCTGGCCGTTCCACCTTGCGACACGGGCAAGCCCGTGGGCGATATCGGATATCTCGACGTCGAGGGGCGAGGGATCGAGGAGGTCGAGCCGCCGGCCGGACAGCATGCGCTGCCAGACGCGCGGCGCCGCCTGCGTTGAGCTCTTGCGCGGCGGCATGCGTCGCGTCCCGCTCACGTCGCGTCGCCGGCCGCGTCGGTCTCCGCCGGGGCCTCGGGGATGACGTAGCCGGCATAAGGCGGGATATCCAGCGCCACCGGAACGCCCTCGACGCTCAGCGCCGCGTCCTTCGCCGCTGCTGCCGCGAGCCGGTCGATCCTCACCAACGCGAGCCCGCGGTCATCCTCGATCGAGAGGATCTCGCCGATCGCCCGGTCGCCGGCGCGGATCTCCGAATTGGCGACCAGCGGCGCCTCGCCGGTGACCAGCATCAGCCGCCGGCGCGCGGTGCCGCGGTGCTGCATGCGCGACACCACCTCCTGGCCGACGAAACAGCCCTTCCTGAAGGATACGCCGCCGTCGAAATCCATCAGCACGTCATGCGGAAAGACCTCGGAGGCGCCATAGTCCTCGCCGATCTCGGCAACGCCCGAGCGGATGCGCAGGGATCGGAACGCCTCGGCCGAAACCTTCTCCGCTCCGTCCGGGGCCCCGTCATAGAGGCGGAAGACCGGCTGGCCGGCAAACCGCCGGTCGGCAGGGCCTCGCGCGTCCTCCGCCGCGCCCCAGAGGGCGACGACCGGCTCCTCGCTCTCCTCGATGGCGATCTTGCGGCGCAGCCGGTAGAGCGTCAGCCGCTTCTTCAGATCCGCCCGCATCGCCCTTGCCATGTCGAGCCGGAAGCCGTCTGCGATCCGGCTGAGGAGGAAAGCGAACATCACCTTGCCCTGCGGGGTGAGAAGCGCCGCGGGGGTGACCGCCGCTTCGCTCACCGCGCCGATGTCGGCGGTCAGAAGGTTCTGCAGAAAATCCTCCGTCTCGGGGCCGGTGAGATGCAGCGTCGCGCGCTCTTCAAGCAGGGCATAAGGCATGGGGATCACTCGTCGCGGGTCGAGTTCGGCGCAGCACCGAGAGTCGCGGAAGGCGCATCGGGCTGCATGTCACCTACCTATGACGGCGGGCGCGGCGCGACAAGCGAAGGGCGCCGAAGCCTGCTTCCGTCGGCGGCGAACGCTCAGTGCACCGCAAGTCCAATGGGATACTCAGGGACGGGCCAATTCGTCGAACAAGCGCATCATGCCTTCCGAGAATTGACGCGGATTTTTTGACCAATCCCGTAAGCCTGAGCGCCTTTCTATCGAGATTTCCGTAACCCTTTCCGTGCTTTATGCGCCCTCCGAAGGTCGGCGTAAGAGCTTCTTCACCCCGAGGGGCAAGACTTCCCAGCGAACCGGCATGAAGCCGGCGACGACAAGGGCCGGCGCCGCCGCAGCACGATCACGCGTTTCATTCCCAGGCGTTGCCGACCGGCCCCGAAAAGGGAGACGAGGCATGTCCGACTGGTTCTTTCATCGCGGCATTCCGGTGATGGGCGAGAAACCCGCCTTCAAGGCGCCGCGCGGCAATCGCAGCATCGAGAGGCTGGCGATCTATGCGCCCCAGCCGGCGGATGCGGCGTCCGGTGCGAAGCGTAACAAGCGCGCAATCTCTGCCGGCGAATGGCTGCCCCATTGCGACAGGCGCCTCAGGCAACTGGCGCGCCGCACCCGGGCGGCAGCTCCCGAAATCTCCGGTTCGAGCCGCCGCCCATAGGCTTGGGGACGCTCTCGAAGGCCGACACTCTCATGGCTGCCCCTTTGCCGCCCCGGCGCTATCTCCAGGCGATCGATCCTGGCGCAGGGAGGCTTCCATGAATGCGATCAAGGCTGTCGTCGACCCGACGACGCTCGAACTCGACGAGTGGCAGAAGGGCAGCCTCTATGGCGGGCGCGACGCCTCCTTCGGCGAGCTGCTCGGCCTTGCCGACCTTGGCATCCGCTATTGCGAGGTGCCGCCCGGCAAGTCCGCCTGTCCCTTCCACAACCATCATGTCGAGGACGAGCTCTATGTCCTCCTCGAAGGCGAGGGTGAATACCGCTTCGGCACGACCCGCCAAGGAGCCAAGGCCGGCGACGTTCTCGCCGCACCGGCGGGCGGGCCGGAAACCGCCCACCAGCTGATCAACACCGGCGCGGGGCCGCTGCGCTATCTGGTGGTCTCGTCGATGGCGAATACCGAGATCTGCGAATATCCCGATTCCGGCAAATTCCTGGTGGAGACGAAGCGCCATCGTACCGACGCTTCTGGTTTCCGCGTTATGCACAGGCCGACGCCCTCGCTTCCCTATTGGGAGGACGAGCCAGGCGCGGAGGAGAGCGGCGGGACGGGCTGAACCATCCAGGGCAACGCCCGCCGAGCTGGTCCCGCGCCCAAGCCTCCCGCAGGCCGTCCGATTGCCACCCGCCGGGGGCGCCCGCCCGGCTGGAAGCGCGGGCCCGCCGCGACATATGGCGCCATTCGTGACGACGAGGAGCTGCGCTTGACGACCGACCTCACCCCCGAAGAATACGCCGCCTTCCAGGAGCTGGCGACCCGGGCCTTCAACGCCGCCCGGTCCGGAGACACCGCCGAGCTCGGCTCCTTTCTCGATGCCGGAATGCCCGCCAATCTCACCAACGAGAAGGGCGACACGCTGTTGATGCTGGCGAGCTATCACGGCCATGCCGACGCCACCCGCCTCCTGCTCGAGAAGGGCGCCGACCCCGAGCGGCGCAACTATCGCGGCCAGACGCCATTGCAAGGCGCCGCCTTCAAGGGCGAGATGGAGATCGCCACGCTGCTGCTCGACCACGGCGCCGCGGTCGACGGCGCCGGCGAGGATGGCCGCACGGCTCTGATGATGGCGGCGATGTTCGACCGCGTCGCGATGATCGACCTCTTCGTCGAGCGCGGCGCCGACATCCATCGGGCTGCCGTCGACGGGGTCACGGCGAAAGGTGCAGCCGAGAAGATGGGCGCTGAGAAGGCGGTGGAACGGCTGAGGGCGTTGGAGGCGGGTGGGTCAAGCGCCGGCTGATGAGCGGCATCCTCGGATCTGACCCCGGCGCGTTCGCATGTCGATGAAGGAACCGTCTGAGGCTTCGCCGAAACTCGGCATGCCCACCCGACGATGGGGCCGCCAATGGCTTTCCCGCAGCCCGGCATGGCTCGGCGATGAAATCCTGGGTGCCGACCCAAACGCGGCGTCATCCTCGGCCTTGTGCCGAGGATCTACTGCAGTATGATCATCGGGCCATTCTTTTCCGAACGGCCATCCGGCGAGGCTTCTGGTGCGAAGGCGACGGTAGATCCTCGGCACAAGGCCGAGGATGACGACGCTTCGGCTGGTTCGCCCGGTTGTCATCGCCGAGACGGGCGCGGGCGAGAAGACGGGTGGAGAGAATGCAGCTGAACGGCCGGCGGCGTGGGCGGAGGGATGAAAGAGCGCTGTCCAATGAGCGGCATCCTCGGATCTGACCCCGGCGAGTTCGCATGTCCACGAAGGGGCCGTCTGAGGCTTCGCCGAAACCCGGCATGCCCACCCGACGATGGGGCCGCCAATGGCTTTCCCGCAGCCCGGTATGGCTCGGCGATGAAATCCTGGGTGCCGACCCAAACGCGGCGTCATCCTCGGCCTTGTGCCGAGGACCTACTGCAGGTCATCGGGCCATTCTTTTCCGAACGGCCATCCGGCGAGGCTTCTGTTGCGAAGGCGACGGTAGATCCTCGGCACACGGCCGAGGATGACGACGCTTCGATCGATTGGCCCCTGTTTCGGAACCTAAGCCACACTATCCGCGGCTGGAGCCATCTCAGGAACCAGCGCCTCCAGATCCGGCCGCAGCACGACGCTTTCCTGCTCGTTCGGGTCGGTGCGGGCGATCACCGCGACGCAGGGCTCCGGCCCGGGATTATAGGGCAGGTGCGGCATGCCGGCGGGGATGTAGAAGAGGTCGCCGGCGGCGACGACGGCATGGTGTTCCAGCCTGTGACCATACCAGGTGCCCGAGGTGCCGCTGACGACATAGATCGCCGTCTCGTGGCTTTCGTGGAGATGCGCCTTGGCTCGGCCGCCGGGCGGGATCGTCAGAAGGTGCATGCAGATGCCGGTCGAGCCGGCGGTTTCTCTCGCTATCCCCTCGAAATAGCTGAATCCCTGCTTGCCGTCATAGGTCGAAGCGGGCCTTATGAGGCGGCACGTATTCGAAGGAGTCGTGGATGCGTCCATCGGAAAATCTCCCATCGTCGCGGCGGGAAGACATCGCTTCCCCGGACAAGAGAGATAGGGCGGGCGAGCCGGGAAGGAGCGGCGCGCCGGTCATCGCGGCGCGGGGGCTCGACCTCGTTTTCGAGACCGCCGACGCGCCGGTGCATGCGCTGAAGGACATCGACCTCGAAATTTGCCGCGGCGAGTTCGTCTCGCTGATCGGACCGTCCGGCTGCGGCAAGACCACCCTTCTGCGGGTCATCGCCGATCTCGAGCGGCCGACCGGCGGCGCCATCACCGTCAACGGCATGAGCCCGGACGAGGCGCGGCGGGCCCGCGCCTATGGCTACGTCTTCCAGGCGGCGGCGCTCTATCCCTGGCGCACCATCGAGAAGAACATCGCCCTGCCGCTGGAGATCATGGGCATCGACAGGGCCGAGCGGCAGCGGCGGATCGGCGAGGGGCTCGATCTCGTCGGCCTTTCAGGCTTCGGGAAGAAGTTTCCCTGGCAGTTGTCAGGCGGCATGCAGCAGCGCGCCTCGATCGCGAGAGCCCTGTCCTTCGACCCGGATCTGCTGCTGATGGACGAGCCCTTCGGAGCGCTGGACGAGATCGTCCGCGATCACCTCAACGAGGAGCTCCTGAAACTCTGGGCGAAGACCGACAAGACCATCGTCTTCGTCACCCACTCGATCCCCGAAGCGGTGTTCCTGTCGACCCGCATCGTCGTCATGAGCCCGCGCCCCGGCCGCATCCACGAGATCATCGACTGCGACCTCGGCCCCGACCGGCCGCTCGATATCCGCGACACGCCGGAGTTTCTGGCCATCGCCCACCGGGTGCGGGAGGGGCTCAGGGCCGGGCACGGCTATGATTGACGGGGTGGATGCCCCTTCATCGCGGTCGGGGCGGAGGCGCCTGTTAACGTCACCGTCCGAACGGAGGCATGCCGCCGAACTCCATACGCGCCGTCATCCTCGGGCTTGTCACGAGGATCTACTGCCACCGTCACTGCAAAATCCTGGCAAGGCGCCCTTCCACGACCGAATGGTTCGATGATCAACCCACAGTCGATCCTCGGGACAAGCCCGAGGATGACGGATGAGGAGGGGAAGGCCCTACTGGGACTGGCACCTGAAGCTCAAGCGCCGAGGAGCGTCCTCGTCGCCCCCACATCTGTCACAGAATATAGCGCGACAGATCCACGTTCCCGGCGATGCCGTCGAGCGCCTTGTGCACATAGGCGGCGTCGACGGTGTAGCGCTCGCCGGTCTTGTCCGGCGCCTCGAAGGAGATGTCGTCGAGAACGCGCTCCATCACCGTCTGCAGGCGCCGGGCGCCGATATTCTCCACCGAGCCGTTGAGCGACACGGCAAGGTCGGCGATGGCGTCGATGGCGTCGTCGGTGATTTCCAGATCGACGTTCTCGGTCTTCATCAGCGCCACATACTGCTTGATCAGCGAGGCCTCGGTTTCGGTGAGGATACGGCGGAAGTCCTCACGGTTGAGCGCCCGGAGCTCGACGCGGATCGGCAGGCGGCCCTGCAGCTCCGGCAGCAGGTCCGAGGGCTTCGAGACGTGGAAGGCCCCCGAGGCGATGAACAGGATGTGGTCGGTCTTTACCGCGCCATGCTTGGTCGCGACCGTCGTTCCCTCGACCAGCGGCAGGAGGTCGCGCTGGACGCCCTCGCGTGACACGCCGGCCGAATGGCCGTCCTTGGTCGCCACCTTGTCGATTTCGTCCAGGAAGACGATGCCGTTGTTCTCGACGGCGGCGATCGCCTCGCGCACAACCTGCTCCTGGTCGAGCAGCTTGTCGGATTCCTCGCCGATCAGGAGATCGTAGGAGTCCCGCACGGAGGTGCGCCGCTGCTTGGTGCGCCCGCCGCCCATCTTGCCGAACATCTCGGACAGGTTGAGAACGCCGATATTGGCGCCCGGCATGCCGGGGATCTCCATGCCGCCCATGGGGTTGCCGCTGTCGGCGACCTCGATGTCGATCTCCTTGTCGTCGAGCTCGCCGGCCCGCAGCCGCTTGCGGAAGGTGTCGCGGGTCGCCGGGGAGGCGGTCTTGCCGACGAGGGCGTCGAGCACCCTGTCCTCGGCGCCCTGATGGGCCTTGGCCTTGACCTCCTCGCGCTTCTTCTCGCGCACCAGGCCGATGCCGATCTCGACGAGGTCGCGGATGATCTGCTCGACGTCGCGGCCGACATAGCCGACCTCGGTGAACTTCGTCGCCTCAACCTTGATGAAGGGCGCGCCGGCGAGCCGCGCCAGGCGGCGGGAGATCTCGGTCTTGCCGACGCCGGTCGGGCCGATCATCAGGATGTTCTTCGGCATCACCTCCTCGCGCAGCGAACCTTCGAGCTGCTGGCGGCGCCACCGATTGCGCAGCGCCACAGCGACGGCGCGCTTGGCGTCCTTCTGGCCGATGATGTGCCGGTCGAGTTCGGAGACGATTTCGCGGGGTGAGAAGTCGGTCATCAGTGTCACTTTTCTCTGCGGGCCGGGGCCGGCCCAGGGTCGTTTTCCTGCCCGCCTTTTCCAGGCGGCGAAGCCCTCGGGATGCTTCGATCGAAGGGGAGCGTCAGTCTGTCACAGCCGGGCCGCCTCGATCGCCGGCGTCCTTGCCGCGGCGGCCATATCGCGGCTCGCCGGGCGATCCTTCGCGGCAGCGCGGGAGCCCCTTCCTGCCAGTGGTTGCGTCGCTGCGAGGGCCGCGTCGGGCGGCGTCCATCGCGTTCGACAGCCTAAATGGGATCGCGGCGGGGAATGTGCCAGCCTGTCCCCCGACAAGACGGGAAGACCCCATCCCGGGTCTTCAAATCTTTGCACGAATGCGATCAGACTGAGAGGGTGATTCGGGCGAGGCGAATGCTCTTCCGGCGGGGGCGCGGAGGAGGAGCGTTCCAGCGCCCGGCCCGGTCGCCGCGAGGCTCTGCACGTCAGAGCCGAAAGATGGCCGGGATGGGTTTCATGGGAGCAGCGACAAGGTCCGATGCCACGATGACACCCACGACTGGACGAACGACGGCAGGCGGCGCCCCAGCGGCGGACCGGGAGCACAACTCGTGACCGCGGCTCTGGAGTCCCTCTCCTGGATGAGCGAGCCCTGGAGCGAGGACCGGCTGGCCGCGGCGATCGGCGAGGTCGCCGAGCGCTACGGCTTCAGCCATGCCGCCTCGCTGTCGCTTCCCTCGACCGACGATGTCGGCCTTGCGACCCGGCTGATCCACGGCAACTGGTCGCCGGGTTTCGCCAGGGGCTACGAGACCTACGGTCTGCACAAGTTCAAGATCGTCGTCGGCACGCTGCGCACCGACCCGATGCCCTTCGTCTGGGACATCGAGACCCTCTACGGCTCCGACGAGCCTGATCCGAGCCCGGCGGCGCGATTCCTCCTGCAGGAGGGCTATCTCGCCGGCGTTCTCCTGCCGGTGCATGCGATGACCTCGTTCAATGGCGCGCTGTCCTTTGCCGGCAGCAAGCCGAACCTGTCCGGCGAGGCGGTCGCCGAACTCCACCGCTTCGCCTTCGTCTATTTCGCCATGCTGGCGTCGGTGCGCTTCGAGGAGAACCAGCGCAACAACCCGCTGTCGGGGCGCGAGCGCGACTGCCTGAAGCTCGCCATGCTCGGCAAGACCTCCAGCGAGATCGGCATGATCCTGTCCCTGTCGGAATATACCGTCTCGCAATATCTGACGGCGGCACAGCGCAAGATGAACGCCGCCAACCGCACCCACGCCGTCGCGATGGCCGCCCAGCTCGGCTATCTGTCTTGAGCGACATCGGCAAGCGGCGAGCAGGACACCGACGACAGATCAGCCGGTGACTCCTCGTTCCAGGATGCCCGTCACCATCTTGTTCAGACTGACGCCCGCGCGCTTTGCCGCTGTGGCAAGCTCCCGGTGAAGATGAGGCTCCGTCCGCACGACGAACTGCCCTGAATAGGGCTTTTCCGGATCTTCGCCCCGCTCACGGCAAAACGCGATGTAGTCATCGAGAGACTCGGCGAAGGCCTTCTTCAGCTCCTCGACCGAGGCACCCTCGAAGGTGATCACGTCGCGCAGGTTGATCACCTCGCCATGGAAGGTTTCCGCTTCTTCGTCGAAATCGACCCGAGCCTCGTAGCCGTCATGGTGCATGATGGTCATGGCTTCACCCCCGCTTCCGTCAGAAATCGTCGCATCGACCGAACTGCGCCACGGCTGGTCTCCTTCTGCGGGTGCGGGCGATGGAAGACCGCCCGAACGCCGTTGAGGGCGATCCGCACGCGTGAACCCTGGCCCTCGTTGATTTCGGCGCCGAGTGAAGCCAGCGGCGCCTCGATATCCCGCCAGGCGATCTTACCTGAGACGGGATCGGTGAATATCTCTCGGAGAAGCCGATCCTGGCTTCGGTTCATGACGGTATGATAGTATCATTTTCTGGTATCAGAAAGAGCGCGGCCTGTGTTTCGTGCCGGCGGCCATGCGCGGCGGGGGCCCGGCCCCGGAGCGTCCCGTGACTCAGTTGCCCGAAGGTGCCCGGCATCTGCCCGGCCATTTCGATCGGCCGGCGCAGCAAGCCCTTGTCGACGAAATCCGCGCCGTCCTTGCTGAAGCGCCGCTCTACACGCCTGTGATGCCGCGCTGGGGCCGGCCCTTCTCGGTACGCATGACCAATTGCGGGCCGCTCGGCTGGGTCGCCGACAAGTCCGGCTATCGCTACCAGCCGCATCACCCCGTCACCGGAAAGTCCTGGCCCGAAATCCCGGCTTCGCTGATCGCGCTCTGGGAGGCGGTCGCCGGCTATGATCAGCCGCCGGAGGCCTGCCTCGTCAACTTCTACGACGACACGGCGAAGATGGGCCTCCATCAGGACAGGGACGAGGCGGATCTTTCCGCCCCCGTCGTCTCGGTCTCGCTCGGGGATGACTGCCGGTTCCGCATCGGCGGCACGGAGCGCGGTGGGCCGACGGCCTCCCTGCGCCTCGCCTCGGGGGACGTTTTCGTCCTCGGCGGCACCGCGCGTCTCGCCTATCACGGCGTCGACCGGATCTACCCCCAGACCTCGACGCTCCTGAAGAACGGCGGGCGCATCAATCTGACCCTGCGGCGGGTGACGAAGGCATCGATCGACATGGGGTGATCATGTGACGATCCGGACGACGACATAATGTCATCGCCTCCGGACGGCCTTTGCTTGATGTCTACGAGCGATGAAGTCTCGCATCACCGGCAGAAAAAACGTCTTGCTGAAGCGTCCGAGAGGCGGTGACGGCTCCAGGTAATAGGATTTGCCGACGATCTCTTCATTGTACTCGTCGAGAATGATCCAGAGGCGCAGAGCGGGGTTGAGGCCGCCGAGTCGCTTCTCTGTCTCAGGGATCTCCACGGCAAACTGGTCGCCGCCCGGCTCCTGCGAAGTGATTGGAAACAGGAGCAGTCCATCACCGCCCGGGCGCGCAAGGCGAACGCCGACCACAACGGGGCGGCGCTTGCGCCCCTCGGTCTCGCCCCGCTTGGCTTCTCGCGCCCAAAGATAGGAAAACCGGATGACCGACGCGGTCTGGATGGCGTCGAAGCTCACCGGTCCTCAGCTTCCTCCGCATAGACCGCAATGGCCTCTTCGACTTCCTCAAGAAGCTCGTCAGACATCGATTCCAGCGTACCGCTGCGCTGGCTCCGTCCTGAGAGCAGACGCTCGTAGTCTTCGATACTGAGAAGAACTAGACGTGGTTTCCGCCTCTGCGTGATCGTGACGGGTCTCCGCAGGGCCTCGGAGATGACGTCTCCGGATCGCCGCGAAAGGTCGCTGGTAGAATAGGTCTCGTGAGCCATGATCGATACAGTCCCGGCAATACGCAATTGCTGTATTTTACAGCAATTGCGTATGAGGGCAAAGGAGGGTCAATCCGGCTGCAGGTCCGTGGCAGCTGCGTTCGTCAGCCAAATCGTTTCGAACGCCGCCTACTCCGCCGCGCTTTCCTGCCGCGCCAGCCAGCGCTGGTCGATCTCCGGCAGGGGCTCGTCATGAATCTGGGCTTCGAAGGCCCTGAGGCGCTTGTAGATCGACATCAGCTCGACCACCGTCGTCCAGGAATTGATCAGATACTGGAAGGATGTCCGCACCTGCTCGAAGGCGTTGGTGATCTGACGCCAGAGCCCAAAGGTGATGGCACCCGCGACGATGGTCGGCCCGAGCAGCAGCGTCGGGAAGATCACGTCGGCCTGGAGATAGCCGTAGCGGGCGACGTTGAAATACATGTAGTGGAAATAGAGGCGGAAGTAGTTCGCCCTGACATTGGCAAACAGGCCGCGAACCGTCGGCGGCGCGGCCCGTCGCGCGTCGTCCTCGCCATAGACGAGTTCCTTGCGGTAGGCCGCTTCCACCCGCTGGTTCTTGAATTCCAGCCCCGGCAGCTTGATGCCGACAAGCGCGAGTAGGGCGGTCCCGAAGGCCGCCCAGACGATCGACGCCAGCACCAGCGAATAGGGGATCTTGCCGACCAGCGGCAGCTCGGTGACGTGGACCGAAAGGGCGAGCAGCACCGGCAGGAAGGCGATCAGCGTCATCACCGCCTGGACGGCGCTGGTGCCGAGATCCTCGGTCGTCGTCGCAAAGCGCATCGTGTCTTCTTGGACGCGCTGGGAGGCGCCCTCGATGAGCCGCAGCTTCGGCCAGTTCTGCATGTAGTAGTCGTTCATCGCCGTGCGCCATCGAAAGACGTAATGGGAGATGAAGAAGGCGACCAGGACGGCTGCGGTGATGCCGACGAGGGCGAGACCGGCGAAGGTCCACTGTTCGTCGAAGAATTCCGTGAGCGTGACGGTGCCGGGCTTGGTCAGCGCCGCCTGCAGCATGTCATAGAAGGGATTGTACCAGGCATTGACGGCGACATCGATCTGGACCTGGAAGTAGATGGTGAAGAGGATGAAGGCGGAGCCGAGGATCGACCAATTCATCCAGGGGTGCGGCGCATAGAGCCGCCAGAAGAGATGGAAGATCGCAACGAAGACGGCGAAATACAGATAGAACCACAAAAACGGCGCCGACCAGAACACCGAGATGCCGATGATCGGCTCGGCGCCGGGAGGAAGCGGCGGCAGGCCGAAGCTGGCGCCCGCGTCCTCGCCGACCGAATACCAGACGAGGATCGCGATCGCCGTCCAGAGGGCGGCGGAGAGGAAGAAGATCTTCGGCTTTGGAAAGAACGAGACGAACATGGAGGCGAGAGCCCTGAACGATGCCGAGGCCCGTCTCCCGCTCCGCGGCGGCGAACGTCAGCGGTGTGTGAACGTCCTCTCTACCCGGCCAATACCACTTCCTGCTCGTGAATTCTTGGTCATGTGGAAGCTGGCCGTCGGGTGGAACTGCGCATCACGCGGGCCGGACGTCGCCCGCATCCCGTCGCGGCTGGTATCGACCTCTCTCACAACTTGCGGAGCGCCACCTGCTCGATCAGATGGTCCTTGCCCTTTCTGAGGATCAGGTCGGCGCGGGGGCGGGTCGGCAGGATGTTGTCGTGGAGGTTCTTGGCGTTGATCTGCGACCAGAGATCCTCGGCGATCGTCAGCGCCTCCGTGTCCGATACCTTGGAATAGCGATGGAAGAACGAGCCCTCCTGGCGGAAGGCGGTCTGCCTCAGGCTCATGAAGCGGTCGTTGTACCAGCGATGGATGTCGGCTTCCTCGGCATCGATATAGATCGAGATGTCGAAGAAGTCGGAGACGAAGGGGATCGCCTTGCCGTCCTTCGGCATCTCGCGCACCTGCAGGACGTTGAGCCCCTCGAAGATCAGGATGTCCGGCCGGTCAACGACGACCGACTTGCCGGGCATCACGTCGTAGACGAAATGCGAATAGACCGGCGCCTCGACCTTCGGCCGTCCGGCCTTGATGTCGGAGAGGAAGCGCAGGATCTTGCCGACGTCGTAGCTTTCGGGAAAGCCCTTGCGGCGCATCAGGCCGCCGGCCTCCAGCACGGCATTCGGGTAGAGAAAGCCGTCGGTGGTGACGAGGTCGACCTTCGGCGATGAGGGCCAGCGGGCCAGAAGCTCCTTGAGGATACGCGCGGTCGTCGACTTGCCGACCGCCACGGAGCCGGCGATTCCGATGATGAAGGGCGTCTTGCGGCCCGGCTGGTCGCCGAAGAGGAAGCGCTGGCGCTGGCCGAAGAGCAGCTGCATCGCCTCGACATGGGCATAGATCAGCCGCGAGACGGCGAGATAGATCCGCGCCACCTCGTCGAGATCGATCGGATCGCCGAGGGAGCGAAGCCGTGTCACCTCGTCTTCGGTGAGGGTCAGCGGCGCGTCGGCTCTGAAGCGCGCCCATTCGTCTGCCGTGAAGATGCGATAGGGCGAATATTTCGCCGGCGACAGCTGGTCCATCAGTGGCTTGCCGCCTCGGAGCGGCCGGCCTTCTCCTCAAGGCCGGTCTGGGCGGTGCGCCGGGCGAGTTCGGCCATTACCGCAGAAAGCGGGACACGCTTCAGATGGAGAAGCACGAGGAGATGATAGAGAAGGTCGGCGGCTTCCGAGGTGAGATGGCCGTCGTCCTCGCCGATCGCCGCAACGACTGTCTCGATCGCCTCCTCGCCGAGCTTCCTGGCGGTGTGGGCGACGCCCTTTCTGGCCAGCGTCGCGGTATAGGACGACGTCTCGTCGGCGCCGGCCCGCGCCGCGACGATCGTTTCGAGGTCTTCGAGGGTGAAATCACTCATGCCTGCCTTCTCCTCCGTGGCCATTCGCCAATGCCAGCCTCAGCCGGCCTTGTCGAGGCGCATGGGGATACCGGCGGCAGCCATGCGGGCTTTCGCCTCGGCGATCGTATGGGTGCCGAAATGGAAGATCGAGGCGGCGAGCACCGCCGCGGCATGGCCCACGCTGACGCCCTCGACGAGATGATCGAGATTGCCGACGCCGCCCGACGCGATCACCGGCACATGCACAGCATCGGCGACGGCGCGGGTCAGCTCGAGGTCGAAACCGGCCTTGGTGCCGTCCCGGTCCATCGAGGTGAGAAGGATCTCGCCGGCGCCGTTGTCGACGACGAGGCGTGCGAATTCGACGGCGTCGATGCCCGTTTTCTGGCGTCCGCCATGGGTGAAGATCTCCCAGCGCGACGCTTGCCCGTCGGCCATTACCCGTCGCGCGTCGATGGCGACGACGATGCACTGGTCGCCGAACTTGTCGGCGGCCTGCCTGACGAAATCGGGATTCTTCACCGCCGCGGTGTTGATCGAGACCTTGTCGGCACCGGCGAGAAGCAGCTTGCGGACGTCGGCGACGGTCCTGACCCCGCCGCCGACGGTGACCGGCATGAAGCATTGCTCGGCCGTCCGTGCGACGACGTCGAAAATCGTCTCGCGATCGTCCGATGAGGCGGTGATGTCGAGGAAGCAGAGTTCGTCCGCCCCGGCGGCGTCATAGGCCCGCGCCGCGTCAACCGGATCGCCGGCATCGACGAGCCCCTCGAAGTTGACGCCCTTGACGACGCGGCCGTCCTTGACGTCGAGACAGGGGATGATCCGGACTTTAAGGGTCATGGGCTTGAGTCTCGGGCTGCCGTCGGGCGAACCGGCGATTGCTTCTGATCGAGACGTCCTTATGCAATCCCACGATAGATCTCGGCAAGGGCGAGCGTGATGCCAAGACCGGCGAGGGTCACCGTCTCGTCGCTGCCGGCCGTCATCTCCGGCTTGCCAAAGGCGCCGTCTTCGCCGCGCGACCAGAGCCAGACGCGTGGCTCGTCCTGCGAGAGGACGAGATAGTGCTCGAGGCTCTCGAGGGCGGTATATTCTTCGGCCTTCTCGCCGAAATCGGTGGCGAGGGAGGAAGGGGAGAGGATCTCTGCGATGAGGACGGGCTGGTTGGTGGCGAGGCTCTTTCCCGTTCCTCTCGACCTTGGCTCGACGAGAACGTCCGGATACCGCACCCCGAACGGAGTACGGACGGCATAGTCGGCCGCAGTGACGATGTAGTCGCCGGAAGCGAGACCAGCTTTCAGGAGAATAGCCAGTTCCAACATGAGTTGGGCATGATGCCTGGTGCCGCCCGTCATCATTTGGGTGATCCTCCCGCGGACGAATTCGTAGCGGCCCTCGCGCCCGTCGTTCCAGCGCAGGAAATCCTCGACGGTTCGGATCGTCGGTGCCTGGACATTCATCTCGGCCTCCGTTTCTTTCCCCGATGCGGCGGATCGGTGCTCGAGCCCCGGGACGGCTGACATGATCCGCCCGGCCGGCTTTCGGCCGCGGGCCCTTGCTCGGCACGCACCTGCGCATCCTAGCCGATCGCACCCGGCTGTGGAATTGCGGCGCAACTGCCTTCGGACGCTTGCCACCGATCCGTCATTTTGCGACGGAGAGAGCCGAGCCGGGAGCTGCGACCATGCGCGAGATCGTCTTCGATACCGAAACCACCGGACTCGACCCCGCGGTCGAACGGGTGATCGAGATCGGCGGCGTCGAACTCTGGAACCACATTCCGACCGGCCGCGAGTTTCACGTCTTCATCCGGCCGGAGGGGCGCAAGGTCGATCCCGCCGCCTTCGACGTCCATGGCATCTCCGACGAGTTTCTCGCCGACAAGCCGGTCTTTTCCGAAGTGCTCGAGGCGTTTCGGGACTTCTTCGCCGAGGGGCGGCTGATCGCCCACAATGCCAGTTTCGACATCCGCTTCCTGAATGCCGAGCTCGCCCGTCTTGGCCAGCCGCCGATCGGACCGGAGCGGGTCGTCGACACGCTGGCGATGGCGCGGCGCAAGTTTCCGATGGCGCCGGCCACCCTCGATGCCTTGTGCTCGCGCTTTTCGATCGACACGTCGCGCCGTGACAAGCATGGCGCGCTGCTGGATTCGCAGCTTCTCGCCGACGTCTATATCGAGCTGATCGGCGGTCGCCAGGCGACACTCGGGCTCACCTTCGGTGCCGGCAATGCGGCGGGCGGCGAGGTTTCCGGCCCGGCGATCCATGCGGTGGTGCCGCGGCCGGTGCCGCTCGCCCCACGGCTCAGCGAGGCCGAAGCCGCAGCCCATCTCGCTTTCGTCGAAAGCCTCGGCGACGAAGCGATCTGGTGGCGCTATCTCGATCGTCCGGCGCGCATCGAGGCCGGCTGAGGCCTTTTCTCGAACTGAAAAGCGCCGGCGCGAGGGTCGCGCCGGCGTTAAATTCGCTGCGATTTCTCCGGACCGACGGGCGAAGCGGTCTCTCATGGCATCGGCCCCGGTCTTCGACCGGTGCCGAGGCGAAACGCTCGAGCGCCGTGCCGGCCCGATACCAGCCGGGGTCGATCTTCCGGGCGACTCCTATCAGGCGGTCTGCACCTGCGAGCGGGCCCGCTCCTCGGCCATGCGCTGCTGGAACAGCTTGGCGAAATCGATCGGGTCGATCATCAGCGGCGGGAAGCCGCCATTGCGGGTGACGTCCGCCACCACCTGGCGGGCGAAGGGAAACAGCAGCCGCGGGCATTCGATGAACAGAAGCGGCAGGAGATGCTCCTGCGGAAAGTTCTCAAGCCGGAAGACGCCGCCATATTCGAGCTCGACGGCGAACAGCATCTCGGCGCCCTCGCCGGCCTTGGCGTTCAGCGTCAGTCGGACGTCGAACTCGTTCTGGCTGCCCTCGATCTGGTTGGCGCCGACATTGACGCCGATGTTGATCGCCGGGCCGCGGGCCTGCGATCTGAGGACGGCCGGGGCGTTCGGGCTCTCGAAGGAGAGGTCCTTGATGTACTGGGTCAGGATGTTGAGGCTCGGCGGCGTGGCGCTCTGCCCGTTGTCCGCGGTGCTGGCGCCGTTGACGTCGGTGGTCTGAGACATGTTGGCCCTTTCTTTGTCGCTCGCAGCCGGGGAGGCGTCGAGCCCCTCCCGGAGGGCCGGGCCGATGTGACGATGGTTGCCCGGCGGGAAATCCGATGGGGCCGAGCGCTATCACGCAGGCCTGAGGATCACAAGGCGGGGAGAGGCGGTGGGAAATCTGGTTGCCTCGGTGAGCAGCCGCCGCGGCGTCCGGCCGTTGGAGGGGGCAATATCCGGTCAATTCGTGCCTGATGCCCCTCGATGCCCCTCGATGCCCCGGGGGGTCAGGGCGTCAGCACCTCGTAGAAGTACGTCGTGTGCTCGACACCGCCATAGGTGATGTTGCAGCCGCCGGTCGACGGGCCGATCTTGCCCGGATGGATGCCGTTGTTGAAGGGCGCCCGGCAGACATAGAGCAGGCTGCCATTCGCCTCGCGCCCGGCATTGACGCCGATGGAGCCGACTTCGCCAGCGGGTACGCCCTGGCGCCAGTGGCCGCGGCCGAGAAGGGCCGAATAGCGGCCGACGGTGTATTCCCTCCCGCCATAGCCGACGACGCAGCCGCCGAAGCCCGGCCGGAGCTTGCCGGGATGGACGCCGTTGTTGAAGACGGCGGAGCAGACATAGAGCGGCTCGCCATTCGCCTCGTTGCCGGCCGGCTCAGTGCGGCGATCGAGGTGCCCGCCGGAGAGATCGATCCAGTCGAGCCGGGCCCTGCGAGGCTTCTGCCCCCGGTCGTAGCCGGATGGCGGCGGGTTGGGCGCGGCGACGGGCGAGGGCGACTGATAGCCGCCACCGGTCCCTTCGCCGCGCCGCTCGACGCATTCCTCGACCATCAGCGTCGCGGCGGTGACGCCGGCAAGATCGAAGTCGACGTCGAATTTCTCGACCGACAGGATCGCCTGGTGCCCGGCGCGCAGCGCATCGAGCTCGCCGAGGCCGATCCAGGCAAAGGCCCAGCCGCGGTCGGCTGTGCCGCTGGCGCCCGTCGCGTGGCCGTCGATCGACAGCTGGCCGTACCAGTCGGGCCGCGCCCGGACCGGCACGGCGATCTGCCACTGGCCGGAGCCGTAGCCGATGCGCAGGTCGTCGCCATTGCCGTCCCTGTCGACGGCGGCATAGCAATAGCGGAAGCGGCCATGGTCCCGCCCGGCAAAGACGTCCCATCCCCGGACGCTGCCATAGTGGTCGTTGCCGGCGCTGACGCCGATATTCGCGACCTCTTGCGCGCCGGCCGGCCATGCGATCAGCGCGAGGCCGGCGAGCCCGGCCCTCAGGATCTTGTGCAAGACGTGTTTCCCCTCTCTGCACGGGTCGCCTCGGCGGGCCCGTGGAGCCACCAATCATTCCGTAACGGAAATATCAGCTCGGGGAGTTCTGCACCCGGTTCGTTGGAAAGGCAACGAAAAAATAACGTAAGGGAAATGAGGCGGTGTCGATGCCGCCCGGGCCCTGGCGAATCGACGACTGGCGCGCAGCCGCGAGGTCCGGAATCCCCGCAGGCGATCGGTGAGATCGGCTCAGTGCAGTGTGCGGCGCGGCGTCCCGCCGTCATCGTCATCGCCATGCCAGGGCGAGGACGCATCGGGCCGGCGGTGGAAGTCGTCGCCGGAAAGATCGACGACGTCCGGCGAGGGGCGGCCCGCTCCGCGTGCGGCGGAGCCGCCGAAGCCGCGGCCGCCGCCATTCGCCATCACCACCACCCGCTTGCTGATCGCCTGGCGGATGGCGCTCCTGACGCCCGGCACAAACAGGAGAAAGCCGATCGTATCGGTGACGAGGCCGGGGGTGAGGAGAAGGATGCCCGCCGCGACGATCATCACCCCGTCGACCAGCTCGCGGGCCGGCACCCGGCCGGCATTGACCTCGCCCTGGATCCGCGCCAGCGTTCCGAGCCCCTGGCTCTTCAGAAGGAACGACCCGATCACCGCGGTCAGCACCACGAGGCCGAGCGTCGGCCAGAGCCCGATCAGATTGCCGACCACGATGAAGACGGCGATCTCCATCACCGGGATGACCAGGAGCAGGAACGGGATGATCGCGAAGGGCATGATGCTCGATCCTTGCGGGAATTTTTCGCGGCCGGATTGCCGCGCCGGACCCTCGAGGGTGTCCACCGAGGGTGGTGAGCCGGCGCCGCGCACCGACATCGCTTGCCGCAAAATAGGGAGGGCGATCTCCGATTTGAATGCATGGCCGGTCATCTCTATATGAGGGCAATTCTGACGGGCGGAAAACGAGGTGACGGCGCGCGATGAGTTTCGGGACGATTTTCTTCATAGTGCTGGCTGCGATCGTCCTGTTTCAGCTTCGCAACGTTCTGGGGCGGAGGACTGGCAGCGAGCGGCCGCCATTCGACCCCTATTCGCGCACCGAGGCGCCCCGCGAGGAGGCGGCGGCGAACGGCAATGTCGTGACGCTGCCGAGCCGACGGGCCGAGGAGAACGAGAACGTTCCGGCCCGCGTCCTTTATGAAAAGGTCGATAAGGTCGCGACGCCCGGCACGCCTCTCAATGTAGAGCTGCGCAAGATCCGCGACGCCGACCCTGAATTCGATCCGATCGAGTTCCTCGACGGCGCCAAGATCGCCTATGAGATGATCGTCAACGGTTTTGCCGACGGCGACCGACGGCTCCTGAAGGGGCTTCTTTCCTCCGAGGTCTATGCCGATTTCGAGAAGGCGATCGCCGCCCGCGAGGCCGCCGGCCAGAAGATGAACTCCTCCTTCGTCGGCATCGACGACGCCAAGATCGTCGCGGCCGAGCTGAAGGAACGCGAGGCGCAGATCACCGTCCGGCTGGTCTCCCAGCTGATCAGCGCCACCCTCGGGCCGAATGGCGAGGTCGTCGAGGGCGATCCCGAGGCGGTGGTCGAGGTGCGCGACGTCTGGATCTTCGCCCGCGACATCCGCTCGCGCGATCCCAACTGGAAGCTCGTCGGCACCGAATCCGACGAAGTCTGAGCCTCTGGCGCGCGGGCGATGACGAGGTTTCTTTCCCGCCGGTTCGATGCGCTGGAAGGCTTTGCCGCGGCCGATCATCGCGCGGCCTTCGCCGCCTTTCGTACAAGCGCGCCGGGCCTTCTGTCCGGAGCGTACGAGACGGGCCAGCTCGGCCTCGGCGTCGAGGCCTTCCGGCCGGCGGCCGAGGCGGCGCTGGCCGCGGGCGAGATTGCCGACGACGCGCAGGCGCGAGAGTTCTTCGAAAGCCGCTTCACGCCGCTTGCGATCGTTCCCGAGACCGGAACGGGACTCCTCACCGGCTATTACGAGCCCGTCGTCGAAGCCGCGGATCGGCCCGACGACCGCTTCCGCTTCCCGCTCTACCGCAGGCCCGACGATCTGGTGAAGATCGACGACGTCAACCGGCCGCCCGGCTTCGACCCGGAAATGCGCTTCGGCCGGCGGCATGGTTGCGGCATGATCGGCGAATATTTCGACCGCGGCGAGATCGAGGCCGGGGCGCTCGCCGGCCGCGGGCTGGAGATCGCCTGGCTTCAAAGCAAGGTCGACGCCTTCTTCATCCATGTCCAGGGCTCCGCCCGCCTCGTCCTGCAGGACGGCCGGGAGATCCGCGTCGGCTATGCGGCCAAGAGCGGCCACGCCTTCACGGCGATCGGCCGCAGCCTCGTCGCCGATGGCGAGCTGACGCTGGCCGAAGCGGACATGACGGGGATCAGGGCCTATCTCGGCAGCCATCCCGAGCGGCTCGACGCGATCCTCAACCGCAACCGCTCCTTCATCTTCTTTGCCGAGAGCGAGGTGGAGGATCCGTCCCTTGGTCCGGTCGGCGCCGCCAAGGTGCCGCTGACGCCGCTCGCCTCGATCGCCGTCGACCGGCTGCTTGCGACTTACGGCGTCCCCTATTTCATCGCCTCCCCGACCCTTCGGATCGACGGGGCGCCGTTCCGCCGGCTGATGATCGCCCAGGACACCGGCTCGGCGATTCTCGGGGCCGCCCGGGCGGACATCTTCGTCGGCACCGGCGAGGCGGCGGGCGCCGTTGCCGGCACGATCCGCCACGGGGCGGAGTTCTTCGTGCTCGTTCCGCAGGAGCTTGCGGCAAGGCTCGCGCGATGAGGCGGCGGCGGATCCTCACCGATGAAGACCGGCGGCTCTGGGCGAGCGTCGCCCGCCAGGCGGTGCCCCTGAAGGGACACGCCCATCCCGAACTCCCGGAGGAGCCGGTAAAGCCGGGCGCCGGTCCGGAGCCGAAGCGCCAGGCTGGCGCAAATGGCGCGGCAGGGCCGGCGCCCGGCCTCGCTGCCAGGCTCGACGGCCACAAGGCGGCGCAGCGCCAACATACCCAGCATCCGATCGAACGTCCGGTGAGACGCAAGATCGCCAAGGGGCGGATCGCCATCGATGCGCGCATCGACCTTCACGAAATGACCCAGTCCGCAGCCCATTCGGCGCTGGCCGGCTTTTTGTCGCAGGCCCAGGCGATGGGGCTGCGCCACGTCCTGGTGATCACCGGTCGCGGCATGCCCGGCGGCTCGCGCGGCGTCTTGCGCCGGGTGGTGCCGCAGTGGTTCGCCGGTCCGGCCTTCCGGTCCCTGGTCTCGGGCTTCGAAAGCGCCGAGCGTCACCATGGCGGCGACGGCGCGCTCTATGTCCGGGTCAGGCGCCTCGGATCATCCGGCCGATGACGCCCTTCGGCGCCAGAATCCGGGAACTCAGGCGCGAGCGGGGCGTCACCCAGCTTGAAATGGCCCGCTCGCTTGGCGTCTCCTCGGCCTATCTCTCGGCGCTGGAACACGGCCGGCGCGGCTGCCCGACCTGGGCGATGCTGCAGCGGATCATCGGCTATCTCAACGTCATCTGGGACGATGCGGAGGAACTCGAACGGCTCGCCGAACTCTCCCATCCGCGGGTGGTCGTCGAGACCGCTGGCCTTTCCAGCGAAGCGACGCGTCTTGCCAACCGCTTGGCGGAAACGATCGCGTTCCTAAATCCCGACGAGATCGGCCGGGTTCTGAAGGAACTCGAGCAGGCGAGCCTCGAGGCGGAAAGTCGGGAGAAGGCCCGCCGTGAGGCGCGGCGCAGCCGCTGACCCCCTCCGGCGGCGACCGGTGACGCGGGCTGGCGGAGGGCGGCGAAACGACGGAATTGCTGGCCGCGAGCCGGCGGCAGAACCTGTCGTTATGGCGCAAATTCTTACTTTTACGTAAGCCGAGTTCGATCTAAACGTTTGTATTTCCTGATGCGCCATTTTGCATGTTGCAAGGCGCGGCCGACAGGGCTAAGCGTGCCCACCAACGGGGGCACCGTTGCATTGCAGCATGCGGCTTCGGCTCTGTCCGGAGCGGCCATCCTGCACGGTCTCGATGCCCGATGCGCGCCGGTCTCTTAGGTCTGACGCGCGAGGCTCTCGGCGGCGCAACCGGTCAGGAGGGATCGGCCGCCGCACAGAACAAGGGATTAGAGACTTTGGCCCGCAACAAGATCGCACTCATCGGATCCGGCATGATCGGCGGCACGCTTGCCCATCTCGCCAGCCTGAAGGAACTCGGCGACGTCGTGCTGTTCGACATCGCCGAGGGCACGCCTCAGGGCAAGGCCCTCGACATCGCCGAGTCCGGCCCGGTCGAGGGCTTCGATGCGCGGCTTTCCGGCGCCAACGACTACGCCGCCATCGAAGGCGCCGACGTCTGCATCGTCACGGCGGGCGTTCCCCGCAAGCCGGGCATGAGCCGCGACGATCTTCTCGGTACCAATCTGAAGGTGATGGAGCAGGTCGGCGCCGGCATCGCCAAATACGCGCCGAACGCCTTCGTCATCTGCATCACCAACCCGCTCGACGCGATGGTCTGGGCGCTCCAGAAGTTCTCCGGCCTGCCGAAGGAAAAGGTCGTCGGCATGGCCGGCGTACTCGACTCGGCCCGTTTCCGCACCTTCCTCGCCGAGGAGTTCAAGGTCTCCGTCGAGGACGTGACGGCCTTCGTGCTCGGCGGCCATGGCGACACCATGTGCCCGCTGCCGCGCTATTCGACGGTTGCCGGCATTCCGCTGACCGACCTCGTCAAGATGGGCTGGTGCTCCAACGAGCGGCTCGAGGAGATCATCCAGCGCACCCGTGACGGCGGCGCCGAGATCGTCGGCCTCCTGAAGACCGGCTCGGCCTATTACGCCCCCGCGGCCTCGGCGATCGAGATGGCGGAAGCCTACCTCAAGGACAAGAAGCGTGTTCTGCCCTGCGCCGCCGCTCTCAAGGGCGAGTACGGGCTTTCCGACATGTATGTCGGCGTTCCCTGCGTGATCGGCGCGGGCGGCATCGAGCGGGTCATCGAGATCGAATTGAACGGCGACGAGAAGAGCCAGTTCGACAAGTCGGTGAACTCGGTGAAGGGCCTCATGGAGGCCTGCCAGGGCATTGCCCCGAACCTCAAGTGACGTTCTGACGAGCCGGGGCCAAAACCCTGGCTTTCTTTCATTTTCTCCGCCTTCGAGGCTGAAGCGAGAGGCCGGAAACCTTTCCGGAAAACCTTCCATGAACATCCACGAATACCAGGCCAAGGAAGTCCTGAAGGGCTATGGCGCACCGGTCGCCGCGGGCGTCGCGATCACATCCGCCGACGAGGCCGAGGCTGCGGCGAAGCAGCTTCCCGGGCCGCTCTACGTGGTGAAGAGCCAGATCCATGCGGGCGGGCGAGGCAAGGGCAAGTTCAAGGAGCTTTCGCCCGACGCCAAGGGCGGCGTCCGGCTGGCGAAGACCATCGAGGAGGTGGTCGCCAACGCCAGGGAAATGCTCGGCAACACGCTGGTCACCAAGCAGACCGGCGAGGCCGGGCGGCAGGTCAACCGCCTCTATATCGAGGACGGCGCCGACATCGAGCGCGAGCTCTATCTGTCGATCCTCGTCGACCGCTCGGTCGGCCGCGTCGCCTTCGTCGCCTCCACCGAGGGCGGCATGGACATCGAGACCGTCGCCGAGGAGACGCCAGAGAAGATCGTCACCGTGGCGATCGACCCGGTCGCCGGCGTCACCGCCACCGATGCCGAGAAGCTGTGTTCGGCCCTCAATCTCGGCGGCGCCGCCAAGGTCGACGGCATGCAGCTCTTCCCGATCCTCTACAAGGCCTTCACCGAGAAGGACATGAGCCTTCTCGAGATCAACCCGCTGATCGTCATG
>NZ_SOZD01000015.1 GCF_004519335.1 Jiella endophytica
ATTCGACAAATCGATCCATCTTCGCCTCCACGGGACATCTCCATGGATGCTTCCAGAATCAATCAGAGCCAAAACCGCAAGCCCGATCAGCTTCAAATCACCGCCGGCCATATGCGATTCGCCTGCCTCAAGGGGGGAGATCGATGCGTCGCCGGCATCGCCTCGCAGCCGCATGAGCGACGCTCACTCGCCCTGCGTGCGGCCGGATACGGGCGGCAAGCCGGCTTCCTCCGCACCGAATTCCGGCGTTTTCCGCGCCGCGACGACCCGTTGCGCCCGGCGGCGGCGCCAGGCGCGGCGCAGCGCCCGCCCCCTCACCTTGAGCCAGAAGCCGAGATCCTCGACGGTCTCGACCTGCCCCTCATAGATCTCGGCGAGCGCCGTGCGGAATTCCTGATAGCCGAAGCGCGCCTCGCCCTCGAGGCGACGCGTCACCACCATCCAGGCCGGCGAGATCAACAGCGTGATCGCCGTTACCGCAAGGGCGAGGCGATAGACGTCGCCGCCGATCGCCCGGGAGGCATAGGCCGCGGCCGCCAGCACGAAGGAGAATTCGCCGATCTGCGCCATCGAAAGGCCCGCCTCAACGGCGGTCTTGTGGGAAAGTCCGGCAAAGCGGATCAGCATGACGTTGAGGATGGTCTTTGCCAGCACCACGAAGATCGCCGCGATCAGCACCAGTTGCCAGTTCTCGGCGATATAGCCGAGATCGATCAGGAGGCCGATCGACAGGAAGAAGACGACGAGCAGGATCGACTGGATCGGCTCGACGACGTGGATCACCGGCGAGCGCAGCGTCGAGGCGCCGACGACGAGGCCGGCGATGAAGGCGCCATAGGCGGGCGACAGGCCGACAAGGCCGGAAATCGAGGCTGCCGCGAAGCAGAAGGCGATCGAGCCGAGGGCGAGGATCTCGACATTGCCCTCGACGGCCGCTGCAAAGGCCGGCTTCAGCTTCGGCCGGCGGCCGAGATACCAGAGCAGCCCGGCCAGCACCGCAACGGCCACCGCGATCTTCAGGATGAGGCTTGCCCAGGCGATCTCCTCGCTGCCACCGAGCGAGGTCGAGACCAGCAGCATCGGCACCACGGCGAGATCCTGGGCGATCAGCACGCCGACGGCGATCCGGCCGGGCTCGCCGCGCAATTCGCCGATCTCCTCCAGCATCTTCATGGCGACGACCGTCGAGGAAAGCGCGATGATGAAGCCGAGGATGATCGCCTCGGCATAGGTCGCGTCGGAGATCAGCTTCAGACCGAAGGTGATGACGAGGGCCGCCGCCAGCTGGCCGCCGGCGATTAGCAGCGCCGGCCGCAGCGTCGCGACGAAGGCCTTCAGCGACAGCTCCATGCCGATGAAGAACAGAAGCAGCAGCACGCCCATCTCGGCCAGCATCGTGACGTTCTCGTCGGAGGTCGAGACGAGACCGGCGCCTGAGGGGCCGAGCAGCACGCCGGCGAGGATGAAGCCGACCAGCGGCGGCTGCTTCAGCCGCATCAGCCCGAGCCCCGCCACGACGGCGACGAGGATGACGAAGGCAACGACGGTGAGGTCGCCGGCATGGCCGGCAGCGGTCTCTTCCACGGCAGCTCCAGACGGGGCGGGCATTGGCGATTCGCCATCACAGGCGACAACCTTGGTCGCGGTTTGTCGAGACCGGCGGCGGAATGATTTTTTGCGGCGTGCTGTCGAGGGCGATGCTCGCGGCAAGTCGCCGGGCCCGACGGAAAAACTTGCCCGCGGCACCGATCGTCAGACGCGCCGGATCCTTTTACCCGCGAAATTGCTTCACCATATGAAGTCTCAAGACGTTACGCCTCGTGACGGCCAGGTGAAGGAGGAGATAGTCAAGACATGAGCGCAACCTACGCCCATGCGGATGCTTTCAGGGAAGTCGATCACATTCGCCGCCTGCGGCGCGTGGCGCGGGTCGCGCGGCTGATGGATACGGCCATCCGCATCCCCGGCACCGGCATCAGTTTCGGTGGTGATTCGATCGTCGGCCTCGTTCCCGGCATCGGCGATGCCGCGACGGCGGCGGTATCGCTGTGGATCGTCAACGAAGCGCGGCGCCTCGGCATGCCGGCCCACAAGCTCGCCAAGATGCTGGCGAATGTCGGCGTGGACGTCTTCGGCGGCGCCGTCCCGCTGGTCGGCGACATTTTCGACGTGTTCTTCAAGGCCAATCGCCGCAACCTCGCGATGATCCTCGATCATTTCGGCGAGGACGGCCTCATCGACGATCGGGGCGACATCCACGAGATGAAGGACATCACGCCGAAGCGGAAGGCAGCGCGGTAGGCCTCAATCCGCCATCGTCTCGAGGCTGGCATAGCCCTCGGCCGCGTCGCCTTCGTCGAAGGGCGTCGTCACCTCGACGAAGGTGTCCGGATAAAAGCCGTTGAACCGCGTGCGCAGCGACAGCGAATAGGCGCCGATATGGCCGATCTCGATCCAGTCGCCGGTGTCGACGGTCTCCGGCAGCCAGAACGGCCGCGACAGGATGTCGACGGAATCGCAGGTGGCGCCGCAGACCTTGAAGGCGCCGATCTTCGACGGATCGCCATTGCGGTTCACCCGCGCCGGATCGGGAATGAAGCGTGCCGGCAGGGTGATCTTGCCGGTCCATGAATCCGACAGCGACGCCCAGATGCCGTCGTTGATGTAGAGCCTGCGGCCCTTGCGCAGGAGCACCCTGACGATCAGCGAGAAGGCCCTTGCGACGATCACCCGGCCGGGTTCGGCGACGAGCGGCAGATCGCCGAAGCCCCACTCGCCGATATCCGAGCGCAGCCGCGTCATGATTTCGGCAAAGCCCGGCATCTCCTTCTTCTTGCGCCGCGGGTCGTGGCCGTATTCGGCCGGAAAGCCGCCGCCGACATCGAGCCCGGCAAGCGGCACGTCGGCGCGGTTGCGCACCCAGTCGGCGGAGGCGAGCGCCCGCTCGTAGGTGTCCGGATCCTCGATCTGCGAGCCGACATGGAAGCAGAGGCCGACCTTGAATCCGATCTTGTGGCAGCGCTGCAGAAGTTCGACCGCATGGGCGGGCGCCGCACCGAACTTCTTCGACAATTCGTAGGCCGCGTGGCCCTTGGTCTGAATGCGGACGAACAGCGTCACCGTGCCCGGATCGATGTCGAGCGCCCGGACGATCCTCAAGATCTTCGCCACCTCGTCCTCGTGGTCGAGGGACAGCACGCGGATGCCATAGGTCTCGAGCGCCAGGCGGATGTCGGACTGGGCTTTTACCGGATGCATGTAGAGCATCTCGGCGTCGGGCCGGGCTTCCTTGACCGCGGCGAATTCCCCCGGCGAAGCGACGTCGAAGGTCGAGATACCCGCCTGCGCAAGGGTCTTCAGCACCATCGGCTCGCCATTGGTCTTCACCGCATAGGCCGTGCCGCCGGGAAAGGCCGAGACGAAGGCCTGCGCATCCCCGGCCAGAACGGCCGGCCGGAAGCAATAGACCGGCACGTCGGGGCGAAGGGTCAGGGCGGCGTCCTTCGCCGTCGGAAAGCTCTGCAATTCCGCGTCTCCCGCTGTTCTTGCGCGGCAGAACATGGTGCGCCGGGCGCGAAGGTCGAACCCTCGCCTCGTCAGCCGGGCTGACCGTTTCCGCTTGCCGGGGCAAAGCCGATGCGGCTACCCATGGATCGCAGCCTCGACCCCGCGCCTTCCGCAGCCAAGGACATCTTTTCATGCTCGACCGCCACCCGATCGCCGCCGCGTCGCTGAGAGACATCGTCGCCGCCGTATCCTCCGGGCGCTCGACGCCGGAGAGGGAGATCGCCGCGGCGAAGGAGCGGGTGGCGGCGGCGGACGGCGAGATCGGCGCCTTCCTGCGGCTCGCACCGGAGGCGAGCCTTGCGGCGGCGAGCGCCGCGAGCGGCCCGCTCGCCGGCGTCACCATCGGCGTCAAGGACATCTACGACACGCGGGACATGGCGACCGAACACGGCTCGCCGGTCTATCGCGGCTACCGGCCGGTGGCCGACGCCGCGCTGGTCTCGATGGCACGGCTCGCCGGGGCGGCCATCCTCGGCAAGACGACGACCACCGAATTTGCCAGCCTCGACCCGACCCCGACGCGCAACCCGCGCAATCTCTCCCATACGCCGGGCGGTTCGTCCTCCGGCTCGGCAGCCGCGGTCGCGGCCGGCATGGTGCCGCTCGCCTTCGGCTCGCAGACCGGCGGCTCGGTGATCCGTCCGGCCTCGTTCTGCGGCGTCGCCGGCTACAAGCCGAGCTTTCGGCTGTTGCCGACGGTCGGCATGAAGACGTTTTCCTATACGCTCGACACCGCCGGGCTCTTCGCCGCAACAGCCGGCGACCTTGCTGTCGCGGCGAAAGCGATCACCGGGCGGGACCTTGCGGCCCCGGTCCCCGCGGATGCGGCCGGGCTCACCGTCGGGCTCTACCGGTCCAGCGTCGACTTCGAGGTGCGCCCGGAGATGCTCGCCGCCGTCGAGGAGGCCGCACGGCTGATGGAGGGCGCCGGCGCCCGCATCGTCGAACTGGAGGAGCCCGCCGCCCTCGCCGAGGCCCGCGCCTCGCACGGCATCGTCCAGGGCTTCGAGGCGGTGATGGCGCTGTCGGACGAATATCGCAATCACCACGACGAGATCGGCCCGATGGTGGCAGCGATCCTCGACGACGCGGCAAGGCTCGAGCCGGCCGCCTATGACGCCGCCCGCCGCGCCGCCAGGGTCGGCCGCAAGGCGGCTTCGGCGCTGTTCGAGAGCGTCGATGTCATCCTCGCTCCCTCGGCGCTCGGCGCGGCACCCGTGACGCTCGCCTCGACCGGCGACGCGATGATGAACAAGCTGTGGACACTGACCGGCAACCCAGTCGTCAACGTCCCGGGTTTTGCCGGTGAAGAAGGATTGCCGCTCGGTGTCTCGGTGATTGCACGGTTCGGCCGCGACGCGCGGGCCCTCGCCATCGCCGCCCTGCTCCAAAATCTCGTAACGCCCCAATAATTTCTGGTTCTTGATGAATTGTCAGCGGTTTCGATCGGTGCTTCCTGTGCCAGATCGAGACCGCGGCCAGAAGAAATATTGTTGCGACTTCGCGGTTGCATCGCCTGTTATTCAGGCAATTCGGCACGCGGGCGGGCATTCGTGCCGCGCTGCAGCAACGATTGTGCTTGATGGCACGACGCCTTTCGCTAACCTGTCACAATCGATGCAACAGGGAGCCTGGAGCCTATGCAACTCACGCGTCCTCTCAACCTCATCATGGCCTGTGCAGCGTTTGCCTTCGTTGCAGCCCTGGTGGCCGGCTATCTGCCCTGAGACCGCGCAAATGCATTGGACCGGGTGATGGAACTCGCGGTCGTCGCGTCAGAATGCGACAGGAAGTGACATCGCCCGCAAACGGTTCTTGAAGACGGGACCGGGAGGATACGCAAAAGGCCGGGGGAGACCCGGCCTTTTGCTTGTCTGTGGTCGCGAGGCGCCGCCCGCTCTTTCGAATAGGCGCGACAGCGCTGGCGGCAGCGCCGCTCAGGCGGCTGCGGCGGGCGCGGCATCGCTCTGCGGCGCGGCGGCGCGCAGGCCGAGGATGTGGCAGATCGAATAGACGAGATCGGCCCGGTTCATCGTGTAGAAGTGGAAGTCCGAGAAGCCCCGCTTGGTCAGATCGAGGACCTGGTCGGCACAGAAGGCGGCGGCGACATGCGAGCGGGTCTGCTCGTCGGTCTCGAGCCCCTCGAAGCGCGCCGCAAGCCAGGCTGGAATGCTGGCGCCGGTGGCGCCGGCAAAGCGGGCGATCTTGGTGAAATCATGGATCGGCGCGATACCCGGGACGATGGGAATGTAGATTCCCGCCCTGCGGACGCGCTCGACATAGCGCTCGAAGACGTCGTTGTCGAAGAAGAACTGGGTGATGGCGCGGGTGGCGCCATTGTCGACCTTGCGCTTCAGAAGGTCGATGTCGGTGGCGAAATCCGGGCTCTCGGGATGCTTTTCCGGATAGGCCGAGACGGAAATCTCGAAATCGTCGATGGCCTTCAGGCCGGCGACCAGCTCGACCGCGTTGCGATAGCCGTCGGGCCGGGCGACATACTCGCCGCCGACGCCCGCCTGGCTGTCGCCGCGCAGCGCCACGAAATGCTTTACCCCGGTGTCGCGATACTGGCGGACCACCTCGTCCACCTCATCGCGGGAAGCATCGACGCAGGTCAGATGCGCCGCCGGAACGAGGCTGGTCTCCTTGAGCATCCGCTCGATGGTGTGGTGAGTGCGCTCGCGGGTGGAGCCACCGGCACCATAGGTCACCGACACGAAGGTCGGCTGCATGGGCGCGAGTCGCTCGATCGAGCGCCACAGCGTCTCCTCCATCTTCTCGGTCTTCGGCGGGAAGAATTCGAACGAGACCCCGATGCCCGAATTCGACAGGGCGTTGATCTGGCTCATGGCGGTGTTTCCTCAGCTGGTCATGGTATCGTGTGACGCCTCGGCGACGAGGACGCGCTGGTCCTCGGCGACGAGCATGGTGACGGTCAGTTCGCCGGCCTCCCCGGCCTTCGACTTCAGATGGACGAGCGAGCGGACCTCGAGCCCCGCCGCCTCGACATAGGAGGTCAGCGACGGGTCCGAGAAGCCGAGCCGCAGATGGGCGTATTCGCTTCTCAAGAATTCCAGCTCGTGCGGCGCAAAATCGATGATGACCAGCCGCCCGCCCGGGCTGAGAGCCGCCGCGGCCTCGCGCACGGCCCGGGCCGGATCGTCGAGATAATGCAGCACCTGATGGATGAGCACGAGGTCGAAGCCTCCCCGCTCGACCGGCAGATGATAGACGCTGCCGAGCCTGACGAGGGCGTTGGTCACCTTCGCCTCGTCGAGCTTGGCTCTTGCGACCGCCAGCATCTCCCGCGAAGAGTCGATCCCCACCGCCTTGACGCAGCGCGGGGCGAGCACCTCCAGCATCCGTCCGGTCCCGGTGCCGACATCGAGGAGCGTGTCGAAGCGGCGGCGGCCGAGCGCCTCGGCGAGCGCCGCCTCGACCTCGGCGTCGGAGACGTGCAGCGAGCGGATGCGGTCCCACTCCTCGGCATTGCGGGCGAAATAGTCGGCCGCCCGCGCGGCGCGCCTGGTGCGGACCTCTTCGAGGCGCTCGGCATCGCGGCTGAGCACCGGATCCTGCGGGTCGACCCAGCCGACCAGGGCGCGCATCACCGGCAGCGCCACCGGGTCGTCCGATGCCCGGAAGAACGCCCAGGAGCCCTCCTGGTAGCGGGCAATCAGCCCGGCCTCGGCGAGAAGCTTCAGATGGCGGGAAATCCGCGGCTGCGACTGGCCGAGAATCGTCGTAAGCTCGCTGACGGTCAGGTCGGCCGCCGCGAGGAGCACGAGGAGCCTCAGGCGCGTCGGTTCGGCGGCTGCGCGAAGCAGCTCGACGAAGCTCTCGAAGGGAAACTTGCTGACGTCCAACATGGCAAACTCAATCACGATATAAAGATATGTTTATGTCAGGTCGCCAGATTTTGCAAGGCAAATTCGCCGTCCCCGTCACTCAATTCGTCGGCTGGCGTTTCAGCACCGTCGGCATGGGCGACGCGGCATGGGCGAAAGGCTGCGGCTCCTGCCGCAGCGACACCGGCCAGGGAGCAATGTCCTGACCTCTCCCCTTTCGCGGCCGCCCCGCTCTGGAGAACAGAGCTTTTCCGGCCCCCTGCCCGGCCATGACGATGCCGGCCTCGTCTTCATCGGGCGGTTCCGCTCGGCCTTTTCGACGCGCGACGACTGTCCGAAGAACCGGCGCGCCGCCCTCGAGGCCGGATCGCCGGGCCGGCTCGAGGTCGACCGGCCCTGGCGCGAGGCGCTCGAAGGTCTGAACGCAGGCGACCACATCTTCTGCCTCAGCTGGCTGCATGGCGCGGCCCGCGATCTCGCCCTGCAGAAGCCGCGTCACGCCGAGACGGCCCGCGGCACCTTCTCGCTGCGCTCGCCGGTCCGGCCCAATCCGATCGGGCTGCATCTAGCCCGCATCGAATCCCTCGATGTCGAGGCGGGCATCGTGCTCCTCGACGCGATCGATGTCGTCGACGGAACACCGCTCCTCGACATCAAGCCCTATTTCGCTTCGGTCGACCGGCCGGAGGAAGGCTGAGCGGCAGGGATGGCGACGGAACGGCAGAGACGCATCGCCCGGGCGGTGACGGCGGCGATCCCGCGGGCCCCTTTTCTCGACGCCGAGGCGATCCGGGAGGCGGCGCGCTCGCGGCACATGCGCAGCCTGGCGCCGGAAGCCGCCGTCTGGCTCGCCGCCATCGCCCGCATCCGCCACGAATACACCGACTACGACGTGCTGATGGACGACGGCTACGACCGCGACGCCGCCCGCTTCTTCGTCATCGACGAGATCAACGCCGTGCTCGATCGCTGGGGCGCCCGCCGCCGGCTCGATCCCGACGTACCGGAGGCCGAGCTTGCGCATGGACCGGTGTCCGGCACCGATGACGAGGATGACGGGGACATCGAAGGGAGTGCCGGTTTCGGCGAATGAACTCGGTCGCGGCCGGTTCGCCTCCCGGTAAGAGAACAAGGGCCGACGGCGCTGTCAGGCGACGTTGGCCGCCATCGCCTGAACCATCTGGCGCGCCGGTTCGTGGCGCAGCGACACATGCCCGTGGAAACGGGCAAGATTGCCGCGGGATTTTTCGAGAAATGCGACGAAAGCCGAGATCTCCAGCGGGCGCGAGATGAAGAAGCCCTGGACATATTCGATGGCCGGCGACTTCTGCCGAAGCTGCTCGAGCCGTTCTTCGGTTTCGATCCCTTCGACGACGATGGCGCGGCCGGCTGCCTGGACCATCTCGATGGCGAGATCGAGCATCCGCGCCGCCACCGTCCCGTCGGGTGCCATGGCAAAGGCGCGATCGAGCTTGACGCCGTCGACAGAGAGATCGACGAGGTTCTTGATGTTGGAATAGCCGGTGCCGAAGTCGTCGATCAGCACGCGGATACCTGCCGCGCGGAGATGGTCGACCCGAGCCTGCATGCATCTGACGTCGATCTCCTCGCTCTCGACCAGTTCGGCCACGAGGATGAAGCGGTCCTCGCTTCCGTCGAAGACGCGGAACACCGTCGGCAGCCGCGGATCGTTGAGGTCGCTGGGAAAGATGTTGAAGGTCACGACCAGCGGAACGCCCTTCGGCACCGCTTCGGAGAGTTCGCGATAGGCGCGCTCGACCACCATGCGGGTGAATTCGAGCGTCATGGCGTTTTTCTCGACGATCGGAATGAAGGCATCGGGAAAGACGGTGCTTCCGTCGACGTCGCGCCACCTGGCGAGCACTTCGCAGGCGCCGATCTGGCCGGTCTTGAGGTCCATGATGGGCTGGTAGACGCAGCGCACGGTATCGGGACCGAGCGTGCGCAGGAAGCGCGCCTCGAACGACCAGCGGCGGGCGAGGCTCGACCGGGTCTGCGCCGATGCACCGATCGCCGCCAGCAAGGCGACGAACAGGATGCCCGGCACATAGTACCAATTGTCCGTGAAAAGCACCGTCAGCGAGGCGGTGCTGGCGACACAGACGACGCCGCCTTCGTAGCAGTCGATGGTCCTCAGCACGGGCGCCGTCGACCATAAGTCCACGTTCGGGGAAACGAGGTTCTCGCGATAGATGCCCTCGACCCCCTTGCGGTGCCAGTGACGACCCGCCCCGACCAGGACGAGCTCGCTTTCCAGCCAGTTGCGTTCGGTAAGGACGTCGTCCGACGGCGGCCAGAAGACCACGGCGAACTGGCCACGCCGGGCGATGGAGGCGGTGAAATCCCAAAAGCCGGCGATGTCGAGACTGCGATCGACCCAGACGTCGATCGGGGCCCCCTTCGGAGTAAAAGCCAGATCCGGTTTGCCGAGAGCGACGGGCCTGTCCAGCCGCCCACGGCTGACCGAACAGATGATCTTGTTGTTGCCATCAATGGCCATGAATTCGTTGAGGCCGTCGGGCAGCAGCGCCACCCGCCGCATCTCCGCCTGGAACTGCGGGCCGCAGAACCGCCCCGATGCCGCAGCGTTGAGTTGGCCGAAGGCTTTGACGATGGCAGTTTCCAGGGAAACGAACGGAGCCGTGGCCTGCTGGCTCTCGTCCTTCATCCGCGACTCTACGATGTGAAGGACCGCAAAGGCTGCACCAGCGCAGACCAGCAGGAAAGCTGCCAATCCCGCCATATACGCCGCAAAGCGCTGGCGCTCCGACGAGACGAAATTGACGATCAGCTTGGCCATGGCGGTGTCCTCATCAACGCTAAGGAGAACATGCAACCGTCAACGATCGATTAAAACAATCAAACGATCAAAGAACTAAGGCCCTCAAAGCAAAGCTATTTCCCGGCCCCGGAAGTCATTCGCTTTTTAGCGATCCGCTGTCAGATGGATTTGACAAGCACGCAGCCGATATTCGTAAGCTTTACTTGGCATCTCTAACGCGTCACCGGCGCATCGGGGCGAGCCATGCCGGACCAAACGAGAAAAGGCCCGCCCGGGGGAGGACCGGGCGAGCCTTTTAAAATCAGCAAACGTTTGGGAGGAGGTGTTTGCCTGAGGGGTGTGTCTCACAAACTGAGACCTGCAGCCAGAGCATCCGGCTCATGGCAGCCATGCAACAAGAGCAAGGACTTGCATCGCCCCCTGCCTTCAATCTTTACCGACAGCAGTGGCCCGAAATCGGCATAGACTTTCGGAACGATGATGCGCGTATCCAATGCGTCAAGGCGTCCCTGGCGCGCCCTGTCCGACGCGCGGTGCACCGACGTCCTCCTCCGCGACGGCGTCGCCCCAGGGTGACAGGATCTCCGTCGCGCCGGAATTGAGCCCGCCCATCGCCATGACACCCGCCGGACAGGCGAAGGCATAGGGGAAGACCGTTCGCGGCGCGCGGGCGACCCGGAAGCGCTCGTTCAGCTGCGAGAGCTCCTCCTCCGCGAAAGCCGCATCGGCGATCACCGTGTCGCCGCCGGACACGTCGATCCGCGGCGCGTGGAAGGCCGTGTCGAGATCGTCGCCCTCGGCCATCATCCGGTGGGCGAGCTGCGCCACGGCGGGCAGGATCTTGCGGCCGCCCGACGCACCGATGGCGAAGCGGGCTTGCGCCGCCGTTCCGACCGCCGCCTCGCCGATCACCGGGCAGACGTTCATCAGGCAACGCTTGCCGGCGGCGAGCGAATTGGGCTTTCCGGCTTCGGGATCGAACCACATGATGCCGTTGTTGAGGAGAAGGCCGGTGGAGGGCGAGACCACCCGCGAGCCGAACACCGACAGCAGCGTCTGGGTCATCGCCACCATGTTGCCATGGCGGTCGACGACCGAAAAATGCGTCGTCGAACCCGGCGCGAGCGGGCTCTCGTGGTCTCCCATGGTGGCGAGGCGATCGGCATAGGCGCCGGACAACGCCTCGGCCATGGCGGCAAGCCTTCCGGCGCGATCGGCCGGCTGGCTGCTTCTCGCCAGACGGGCGAACACGTCGACGATGGTCGGCCCGGCGGTCAGCCGGGGCGTCGCGTGAAGGCGCCCGCCAAAGGCGTCGATGGAGAGCGGCTCGCCAATCTCCGCCCGGTAGCTCGCGAGATCCTCATAGGCGAGCGATCCGCCCTTTTCGGCAACGTCCTGCGCCAGCGCCCGGGCAACGTCACCCTCGTGGAACTCGCGCGGCCCGTTGCGGGCGATCTGTTCCAGCGTGTCGGCCAATCGCGGCATCTTCAGGCGGATGTCGGTGAGCGCCGTCCAGCCGCCGATCGGCGCGAACACGCCGTCCTCGAGGAACAGCGCCGCGGCATCGGCGTCCTTTGCCAGCGATCGTGCAGCCGAGGCGATGTTGAGGGCCGCGTACCAGTCGACCTTCAGCCCCTCGCTGGCAAGGCCGGCCGCCGGCGCGACGAGATCGCGCCAGGCCATCCGGCCCCAGCGCTCGTGGGCGACGCCGATGCCATCGACGACGCCCGGCACTGCGACCGCCGTCGCACCCTCGATGTTGCGATCGTCCACCACCCGCCGCCAGGGGAAGAGATCGTCGGCGACGCCCTCGCCCGAAAGCGGGAAATCGCGCGGGTCGAGCCCGGCAGGGGCGCGCATGCCGTAGGTCACGGCATAGGGCCGGGCCTCGTCTGCCCGCCAGACCATCATCGCCCCGCCACCGGCCGGCCCGCTCATCCAGGGCTCGACCACGCCGATGGCGAAGGAGACGGCTGTCGCGGCGTCGATCGCATCGCCGCCGGCGGCAAGCACCTCGGCGCCGATTTCCGCGGCCCGGCGGTGCTGCGCCGCGACGATGCCGCCTCTGGAGACGCGCGCGGGCTTGGTGACGACGATGGAGCGGGAGAAGTTGTTCACGGGAAAGCTCTCCTTGAGGCGAGAGACGGGGTCAGGTTGCCCGACGCGGCGGCCGGGTCAGCCGATCGCATTGGCGACGTCGAGCAGCGAGGGGACGACCTCGCTCCGCAGGCGTTCGCGGGTCCAGAGCGTGCCGCTCACCGAGCAGTGGATCGCGGCGTTGACGCCGCCACCGCGGCCGACGGCGACGGCCACGGCGAGCTCGTTCATCTGCAGCTCGTCCTCGGCGATCGAGAAGCCGGTTTCGGCGGCGGACTCGACCAGCTCGGCGATCTTTCCGCGGTCCATCATCGTCGCCGGGGTGAAGCGGCGCAGCGGCCATTCCTCGACGCCGGTCGATCGCTCTGCAGGGCTGCGCCGGGCGAGCATCACCCGGCCGCTCGAGGTGTTGAGCGCCGGCACGCGCCGGCCGATGATCATCGCGGCATAGCTGGTGCGGGCGCTCGGCAGCCGTGCCGTATAGACGATGTCGGTACCATCGAGCCGGGCGAAGTTGATGGTCTCGCCGAGATGCTGGCGAAGATCAATCAGCCGCGGCATCGCCGTCTGCACCAGCTCGTCGGACCAGAGATAGGCGTTGGCGAGTTCGCTCATCCGGATCGACGGGCTGTAGCGGCGGGTCACCGGATCCTTGTCGAGATAGCCGAGCTCGTGGAACGTCGTCGTCAGCCGCTGCACCGTCGAGCGGTCGAAGCCGGTCTTTCGGGCAAGTTCCGTCAGCCCCATGCGTGGATGGTCCGGGTCGAAGGATTCCAGGAGCTTCATCGCCTTTTCCAGTGACCCGAGGAAGTGGCCGTTCCTGCGTCTCTGTCCGTCACCCATCATGCACTGCACACTCTTTGCCCGATAATGCCTGTTGACTAATTCGTAGTCGCGTTCTTACCATACCTCAATCCGCATTTTAGTAGCGCAGTGCGCTAAAGAGTGCGGATGTCCCCTGCGGCCCCGCCGCGCCTTACCGGAGACGCCTGCATGTCGATCTTTTCCCCTGCTTCCGCCTTCCGGCCCTCGCGGCTCGTCCGCTCGGCCCTCCTCGCTTCGGCGCTCGCCCTCGGCGCTCTCGCTGCCGGCCCGGCCGCAGCCCAGGAAATCCGGGCGGTGATGCATTCAGGCATCCGCGTGCTCGATCCGGTCATCACCACGGCGCACATCACCCGCAACCACGGCTACATGATCTACGACACCCTGCTCGGGATGGACGAGAACCTGAAGCCGCAACCGCAAATGGCAAGCTGGACGGTCTCCGACGACAAGCTGACCTACACCTTCACTTTGCGCGACGGGCTGAAATGGACCGACGGCAAGCCCGTCACCTCGGCCGACTGTGTCGCCTCGCTGAAGCGGTGGGGCGAGCGGGACGGCGGCGCGCAGCTGTTGTTCAAATATGTGAAGGGCCTCGAACCGAAGGACGACAAGACCTTCGTCATGACGCTGTCGCAGCCCTTCTCCTACGCCATCGAGCTGATGGCCAAGCCCTCCGGCCTGCCGACCTTCATCATGCCGGAGCGGGTCGCCAAGACGCCGTCGAGCGAATCCATCACCGACTACACCGGCTCCGGCCCCTTCAAGTTCGTCGAGAGCGAGTTCGAGCCTGGCGTCAGGGCCGTCTACGAGAAGAACGAGGACTACGTTCCCCGCAAGGAGCCGGCGAGCTGGACGGCCGGCGGCAAGGTGGTGAAGGTCGACAAGGTCACCTGGGTGGTGATGCCCGACGCCCAGACCGCGGTGAACGCCATCAATTCCGGCGAGATCGACTATCTCGAGCAGACGCCGACCGACCTTCTGCCGCTGCTCGAGGCCAATCCCGAGCTGACGGTGATGACGCTGACCGATCTCGGCTACCAGACGATGGGCCGGCTGAACTGGCTCTACCCGCCCTTCGACAAGGTCGAGATCCGTCGCGCCGCGATGGCCGCACTCGGCCAGGAGCCGATCCTCGCGGCCCTTGTCGGCAATCCCGACTACCAGTCGAAATGCGGCTCGATGTACGGCTGCAACACGCCCTACGCCACCGAGGCCGGCGACGAGTTGATCATGAAGGGCCCGCAGCCGGAAGTCGCCAAGAAGATGCTCGACGAGGCCGGTTACGACGGCACGCCGGTGGTCCTGATGCAGCCGACCGACGTCGGCTCGGTCGCGCCGCAGCCCGTCGTGGCCGCCCAGCTCCTGCGCCAGGCCGGCTTCACCGTCGACCTGCAACCGATGGACTGGCAGACCCTCGTCACCCGCCGGGCCAGCCAGTCCCCCGTCGCCCAGGGCGGTTGGAACATGTTCTTCACCAACTGGATCATTCCCGAGGTGTGGAGCCCGATCAACAATCCGATGCTCAACGGCGGCGGCAAGGAAGCGGCCTGGTTCGGCTGGCCGGACGATCCCGAACTCGACGAGATGCGGGTGAAATTCGCTGCCGCCGAGACGGAGGAAGAGCGCAAGACGATCGCTGCCGACATTCAGAAGCACGCCTACGATGTCGTGAACTACATCCCCGTCGGCGAGTACAAGATCCCGACGACGGTCTCCAAGAAACTGAGCGGCATCGTCAAGATGCCGGTGCCGGTGTTCTGGAACGTCGAAAAGTCCGAATAGGCAGGGCTTGATTCCTCCGGCGCTGCCGCCTTCCCGCGGCGGCGGCGGGCAGAATGCTCGGCGCCGCGCCAACCGACTTCATCGCCGCGAGGCAATTCTTCATGCTGGCCTATATCGCCCGCCGCATCCTGGCTTCGGTCCCCGTGCTCGTCGTCGTGGCGCTGTTCGTGTTCCTGCTCCTGCGCCTGACGCCGGGCGATCCGGCCGCCATCCTCGCCGGGGATATGGCGACGCCCGAGCAGCTCGAGCGCATCCGCGAGAGCCTCGGCCTGAACGAGCCCCTCGCCAGCCAGTTCCTCACCTGGATCGGCCAGCTTCTTTCCGGCGACTTCGGCCGCTCGCTGATCTCGCACACGCCGGTGCTGACGCTGATCGGCCAGCGGCTCGAACCGACGCTGAGCCTTGCCATCGTAACGATGCTGATCACCCTTCTCCTGTCGATCCCGATGGGTGTCGTCGCGGCCTGGCGCCATGGCAGCCTGACCGATAATGCGGTGATGGCGATGTCGGTCCTCGGCTTCTCGATCCCGGTCTTCGTGACCGGCTACATCCTCATCCAGATCTTCGCGATCGATCTGCGGCTATTTCCCGTCCAGGGCTTCAAGAGTATCGGCAGCGGCGTCGGGCCGTTCCTGTCGCGCATCGTGCTGCCCGCCTTCACCCTGGCGACGATCTACATCGCGCTGATCGCCCGGATGACCCGGGCGGCGATGCTGGAGGTTCTCGACGAAGACTATGTCCGCACCGCCCGGGCGAAAGGTCTCTCTGAGCGGGTCGTCCTGTTCCGCCACGCTTTGCGCAATGCCGCCGTGCCGATCCTCACCGTCGTCGGGACGGGGTTTGCCCTGATGATCTCCGGCGTCGTTGTCACCGAAAGCGTCTTCAACATTCCCGGCCTCGGCCGGCTCACCGTCGATGCGATCCTCGCGCGGGACTATCCGGTGATCCAGGCGCTGATCCTCCTCACCAGCGGCATCTACGTCGTCATCAACCTCCTCATCGACATCTCCTATGCCTTCATGGATCCGAGGATCCGCTACTGATGGAGAGGAGAGACGCCACCGCCGATGCGGCCGAGCCGGTGATCCGCCGCCAGTTCCTGCCGAAAGTCGCCCTGTCGGACCTGCGGCTCGCCCCGACGATCGCCGCCGTCTGTCTGGCCGTCATCGTCATCGCCGCGCTGCTCGCGCCGCTGATCGCGCCCTATGACCCGATCGCGATGAACCCGATGGAGCGCCTCGCCTCGGCCTCCCTCACCCACCCCTTCGGCACCGACGCCTACGGCCGCGATGTCTTCTCGCGCACCCTCTACGGCGCCCGCATGTCGCTGATCATCGGCGTCGGCGCCGCCCTCGTGGCGGTTCTCGTCGGCCTGCCGCTCGGGCTTCTCGCCGGTTTCTTCCGGCTGCTCGACGCGGTGCTGATGCGGGTCATGGACGGGCTGATGGCGATTCCGTCGATCCTGCTCGCCATCGCCGTCGTCTCGCTCGCCGGATCGAGCCTGTGGACCGTGCTCGTCGCGATCACCATCCCGGAGATCCCGCGGGTGGTGCGGCTGGTGCGCTCGGTGGTGCTGTCGGCCCGCGAGGAGCCCTATGTCGAGGCGGCGATCGCCGTCGGTTCGAGCCTGCCGAAGATCATGTGGCGGCACCTGATGCCCAACACCCTGGCCCCCCTCATCGTCCAGGCGACCTATGTCTGCGCCTCGGCGATCCTGACCGAGGCGATCCTCTCCTTCCTCGGCGCCGGCATCGGCACAGAGACCCCGTCCTGGGGCAACATCATGTCCGAGGGCCGGCTGTACTTCCAGCTGAAGCCGGGGCTGATCTTCTGGCCGGGCCTGTTCCTGTCCCTGTCGATCCTGGCGATCAACATCCTTGGCGATACGGCCCGCGACGTCCTCGATCCGCGGCTCGGCAAGAAGAGGGACGGCTGATGGGCGCGGCGCGGAACACCGACGCGGCCGCCGCGGCGGAAGGCGACGTCCTCGTCGTCGAGAACCTCGTCGTCGAGACCACCGGGCGAAACCCGGTGAGGATCATCGACGACGTCTCGCTCACCGTCGCGCCGGGCGAGACGGTGTGCCTCGTCGGCGAGAGCGGCTCCGGCAAGTCGGTGACCTCGCTCGCCACCATGGGCCTTTTGCCGAAGGGGGCGCTCGCCGCCCGCTCCGGGCGGATCCTCGTCGAGGGCGAGGACGTGCTTTCGGCGAGGCCGTCGCGGCTTCGCCAGATGCGCGCGACGCGCATGTCGATGATCTTCCAGGAGCCGATGACGGCGCTGAACCCGGTGCTCAGCGTCGAGGCGCAGCTCGACGAGGTGCTGTCCGCCCATGGCTCAATGAACGCCGCCGACCGCCGCAGCAGGATCCGCGAGATCCTCTCCCTCGTCCATCTGCCGGATGTCGAGCGGATGTGCGGCTCCTTCCCGCACCAGCTTTCCGGCGGCCAGCGCCAGCGGGTGATGATCGCCATGGCGCTGGTGCTGGAACCCAAGCTGCTGATCGCCGACGAACCGACCACCGCCCTCGACGTCACCACCCAGAAGCAGATCCTCAAGCTGATCGCCGAGATCCAAGAGCGGCTCGGCACCTCGGTGCTGTTCATCACCCACGACATGGGCGTCGTCGCCGACATCGCCGACCGGGTCTATGTCATGCGCCACGGCAAGCTGGTCGAATCCGGCCGCATCGACACCATCCTGACGAAGCCGGAGCGCGACTATACCCGCGACCTCCTCACCGCCGTCCCGGCGCTCAGCCCGCGCGCGGCGCGGCGGGCGACGTCGAAGGAGACCGTTCTCGAAACCTCCGAGCTCGGCATGGTCTACGGCCGCGCATCGCTGTTTCGAAAGCGCGAGGGCACGGTGGCCGCCGAGAAGGTCGATCTCCGGCTAACCCGCGGCCGCACGCTCGGCATCGTCGGCGAGAGCGGCTCCGGCAAGTCGACCGTGGCGCGCTGCGTCATGCGGCTGATCGACCCGACCTCGGGCAGCATCCGGCTGCGCGGCCAGGAGATCGCCGGGCTTTCGCGCAGCGCGCTGAGACCCTGGCGCAAGCGGATCCAGATGATCTTCCAGGATCCGAACCGCTCGCTCAATCCGCGGCTCACCGTCGGCGACAGCATCACCGAGGGGCCGATCAACTACGGGACCCCGAAGTCCGAGGCCCGCGAGCGTGCCCGCCAGCTCCTGCAGCTCGTCGGTCTGCCGGCCGACGCCATCGACCGGCATCCGCACCAGTTTTCCGGCGGCCAGCGCCAGCGGATCGCGATCGCCCGCGCTCTCGCCATGGAGCCGGACGTCCTCGTCGCCGACGAGGCGGTCTCCGCCCTCGACGTTTCGGTGCAGGCTCAGGTGCTCGATCTCCTCGACGACATCCAGAAGCGGCTCGGCGTGGCGCTGCTCTTCATTACCCACGATCTGAGGGTCGCGGCGCAGATCTGCGACGATGTCGCGGTGATGCAGCGCGGCAAGGTGGTCGAATACGGCCCGACCGCCGAAGTCCTCGGCAATCCGCAACAGGCCTATACCCGCGAGCTGATCGAAGCGGCCCCCGGGCGACACTGGGACTTTCCGAACTTTCGCCCGATGCCGGGCGCGGAAGCCCCGCTTCAGAACAGCCCCGGAGGTTGAAAGAAACCATGCAGCCCGCCTTTTCGCCGCGCATCGCCGTCGGCGGATTCATGCACGAGACCAACACATTCGCCCCGACGATGGCCGACCTGCCTGCCTTCGAGCATGGCGGCGGCTGGCCGGCCCTTTCCGAAGGCCCGGCGATGCTGGAGGCGACGCGCGACGTCAACATGGGCATCTGCGGCTTCGTCGAGGCGGCGGAGCAGCGCGGCTGGCGGCTCGTCCCGACACTGTGGTGCGCGGCGGTGCCCTCGGCCCACGTCACCGAGGACGCCTATGAGACGATTGCCGGGCGCATCGTTTCGGCGATCGCCGCCGCGGGCCCCCTCGACGGCGTCTATCTCGATCTCCACGGCGCCATGGTCGCCGAGCATCTGGAAGACGGCGAAGGCGAACTGCTCGTCCGGGTGAGGTCGCAGGTCGGGCCCGACGTGCCGATCGTCGCCAGCCTCGATCTCCATGGCAATGTGACGAGGATGATGGTCGAACAGGCCGACGCCCTCGTCGCCTATCGCACCTATCCGCATGTCGATATGGCCAAGACCGGCCGGCGCGCCGCGCAGCTGCTCGCTTGGCTGCTTGACGGCCGCCGCTATGCCAAGGCGTTCCGGCAGATCCCCTTCCTGATCCCGATCGCCTGGCAGTCGACCGACATGGAGCCGAACGCCTCGATCTACCAGGCGGTCGCGGAGCAGGAGGCCGGCCCCGTCGCATCGGTGTCGTTTCTCTGCGGCTTTCCGGCCGCCGACATCGCCGATTGCGGCCCCTCCGTCGTCGCCTATGCGGAAACCGAGGAGGCGGCGAAGGCGGCGGTCGATGCGATCGGCGAGAAGGTCTGTGCCGGGCGGCTCGCCTTTGCCGGCGCCACATACGATCCGCTCGACGCCGTCCGCGAGGCACAGCGCATGGCCGCGAAGGCTCGCAGACCGGTGGTCATCGCCGACACCCAGGACAATCCCGGGGCGGGAGGCGATTCCAACACGATGGGGATGCTGAAGGCGCTGATCGAGGCAGACGCCAAAGGCGCGGCGATCGGCGCGATCTTCGATCCTGCGGTCGCGAGGACCGCCCATGAAGCCGGCGTCGGCGCGACGATCGCCTGCGCCCTCGGAGGCGCCAAGGGCATCGAGGGCGACAGTCCCTATGCGGGCCTCTTCGAGGTCGTCGCCCTCTCCGACGGCGAGTTCGTCGCCCCGGGGCGGTTCTATGGCGGCGTCCGCATGCAGCTCGGCCCCTCGGCCTGTCTCAAGGTCGGCGGCATTTCCATCGTCGTCGTCAGCCGCAAGGCGCAGATGGCCGATCGCGAGATGTTCCGCTTTCTCGGCGTCGAGCCCGAGCGCCAGGCGATCCTGGTCGTCAAGAGTTCGGTGCATTTCAGGGCCGACTTCGCGCCGATCGCCGAGACCATCCTGGTCGCGACGGCGCCCGGCCCGATGCCGGTCTCGCCGGCTTCCCTACCCTTCACCCGGCTGCGGAGCGGCGTCGACCTGTCGCCGACAGGCCCCGCCTTCGTCTGACCGACACGCCCGGCGATGCCTCACAAGGCGCGCCGGCATAACCGCCACCAACGAGGACTGCGATGACCATCATTCCCGAAATCGCCAGCTTTTCGACCGACCTCACCGAAATCCGCCGCGATCTGCACGCCCATCCCGAGATCGGCTTCGAGGAGAAGCGCACCTCCGCGATCGTCGCCGAAAAGCTGCGCGCCTATGGTCTCGACGAGGTGCATGAGGCGGTCGGCGTCACCGGCGTCGTCGGCATCCTGCGCGGCACCGGCGGCGAAGGACGGACGATCGGGCTTCGCGCCGACATGGACGCGCTGCCGATGGAAGAGCAAACCAACCTGCCCTTCCGCTCGCAGAATCCCGGCGCCTTCCATGGCTGCGGCCATGACGGCCACACCACCATGCTGCTCGGCGCGGCCCGCTATCTCGCCGCCAACCGGGATTTTGCCGGGACTGCGATGTTCGTCTTCCAGCCGGCCGAGGAAGGCCTCGGCGGCGCCAGGGCCATGCTCGCCGACAAGCTGTTCGAGCGGTTCCCCTGCGACGAGATCTATGGCCTCCACAACAGCCCGATGCTGAACCTCGGCGAGGTCGGCATCTTCCCGGGCAAGGCGATGGCCGGGGCGAGCTTCTTCGACATCACCATCAAGGGCCGGGGCAGCCACGGCGCCCGGCCGCACGACTCCAGAGACCCGATCGTCATCGCGACGTCGCTGTCCCAGAGCCTGCAGTCGATCGTCAGCCGCAATGTCGATCCGATGCTGCCCGCGGTCCTTTCGATCACCAAGATCCACGCCGGCTCGGCCTATAACGTCGTTCCGGAAAGCGCCGAACTCGGCGGCACCGTCCGGTTCTTCGACGACGCGGTCGGCGAACTCGTCGCCCGCCGCATGCGCGAGATCTGCGCCGGCGCGGCGGCGATGTATCAGTGCGAGATCGACGTCGACATCCGCCCCATCTTTTCGGTGCTGGAGAACCACCCGGCCGAGACCGAGGAGATGCGGCTTGCCGCCGTCGACATCGTCGGCGAGGCCGGCGTGCTCACGGAGCCGACGCCGATGATGGGCAGCGAGGATTTCGCCGACATGCTGCTCGCCGTCCCCGGCGCCTATGCCTGGGTCGGCCATGGCGGCACCATGCCGCTGCACAATCCGGGATTCATCCTCGACGACGAGATCCTGCCGATCGGCGCCAGCCTGCTGGCCCGGGTGGTGGAGCGCCGGCTCTCCGCCTGAGACGGCCTGCCTTGCCTGCCAACCATCGCATGCATGAATGACGAGGAAGACTGATGGACGTGACCAAGGTTCCGCTCGACGCGGAAGAGATGATCAAGGGGCTCAAGCGCTGGGTCGAATGCGAGAGCCCGACCTACGACAAGCCTTCCGTCGACAGGATGGCAGCGCTCGCCGCCGATGACATGAAGGCGCTCGGCTTTTCCGTCGAGATCATCCCCGGCCCGGACGGCCTCGGCGATTGCGTCCGGGCGACGTTCCCGCATCCCAGGCAGGGCGAGCCGGGCGTCCTGATCAGCGGCCATATCGACACGGTGCATCCGCTCGGAACGCTGGAGAAGCTGCCGTTCCGGCGCGACGGCGACCTCTGCTGGGGCCCCGGCATCTGCGACATGAAGGGCGGCAACTACATCGCCATGAGCGCCGTCAAGGCGCTCGCCGAGATGGGCGTCGAGACGCCGCTGCCGGTGACGATCCTTCTGACCTCCGACGAGGAAATCGGCACGCCGGGTTGCCGCGCGATGATCGAGGCGGAGGCGGCGAAGAACAAATACGTCCTCGTTCCCGAGCCTGCCTGGGCGCGCAACACGGTGGTCACCGGGCGCTACGCCATTGCCCGCTACCACCTCACCGCCCTCGGCCGGCCGAGCCATGCCGGCGCGGCGCTGAAGGCCGGCCAGTCGGCGGTGAAGATGATGGCGAGAAAGCTCATCGAGATCGAGGACATGACCGACGACGACTGCACCTTCTCGGTCTCGGTCATGCATGGCGGCCAGTGGGTGAACTGCGTGCCGACGATCGCCCGGGCCGAATGCCTGTCGATGGCCAAGCGCCAGGAAGACCTCGACCGCGGCACCGGGAAGATCCTCGCCTTCAACCGGCAGGAGGCCGACGGCACCGGCTTCGTCGTCGAAAAGAGCGTCGTGCGTCCGGTCTGGGAGGCCAGCGCAGGGACGATGGAGCTTTACGAGCGGGCAAGGCGGCTCGGCAACGAGCTCGGCTTCGATCTCGCCCATGCCTCGGAGGGCGGCGGATCCGACGGCAACTTCACCGGCGCGATGGGGCTGCCGACGCTTGACGGCCTCGGTGTCGTCGGCCGCGACGTCCATACGCTGAACGAGCATATCGAGGTCTCGAGCCTCGCCTCGCGCGGCAAGCTGATTGCCGGGCTGCTCGCGGAACTCGGCGCGTGAGCCGACCTGATCTCCTCGCCGGGGCGCGGCCGTGACGCTTTCGGGCGGCACGTCGGAGGAGAAAGCAGCGAAGGGCGGCACCGCGTCGCCCTTCGCTGCCAATGGTTCGCTGCGCGCTCCGGCCGGCGAGGTTTCCGGGATCTGCGCCCTGCCGGCGACCGCGCTCGCCGCCGCGATCGCCAGCCGCAGCCTCTCTTCGGTCGAGGTCGTCGCGGCCTTTCTTGACCGGATCGAAAGCGTCAATCCGGCGCACAATGCCATCGTCTCGCTGCGGCCGAGAGAGGAGATCCTCGCCGAGGCCGAGGCTGTCGACCGGCGGATCGCTACAGGTGAGGCGCCGGGACCGCTCGCCGGCCTGCCCATCGCCATCAAGGACCTGTCGCCGACGAAGGGCCTTCGCACGACTTTCGGATCGCCGATCCACCGGGACGACGTGCCCGATGCCGACGGGCTGGCGACGGCCCGTGTCAGGGCGGCCGGGGCGATCGTCATCGGCAAGACCAACACGCCGGAATTCGGCCTCGGCTCTCACACGTTTAACGAGGTGTTCGGGGCGACCGGCAACGCCTTCGATCCGGCAAGAAGCGCCGGCGGCTCGTCAGGCGGCGCGGCCGTGGCGGTCGCCACCCGCATGCTGCCCCTCGCCGACGGCTCGGACATGGGCGGCTCGCTGCGCAACCCCGCCGCCTTCAACAACGTCTACGGCCTTCGACCGTCCTTCGGACGGGTGCCGAGCCTGCCGGCCGGCAATGTCTTCGAGGCTTCGCTCTCGACCGACGGGCCGATGGCGCGGACGATCGACGATCTGGCGCTGCTGCTCGCGGTCCAGTCCGGCGCCGATCCCCGTCAGCCGCTCTCCGCCGGTCTGCCAGACATCACCCGCGACAGGCTCCCGACCGACCGGCCCGTGAGGATCGGCTGGCTCGGCGACCTCGGCGGCCATCTCGCCACCGAAGCCGGTATCCTCGAGACCTGTTTGTCCGCCCTCAATACGCTTCCCGGCTGCGAGACCTCGCCAGCTAGCCTCGGCTTCGATCCCGAGCGTCTGTGGCAGAGCTTCGTCGTCCAGCGCCAGGCGGCGATTGCCGGCAAGCACGGGCCGCTCTTCGACGATCCGGCGACCCGCGATCTCCTGAAACCGGAACTCCAGTGGGAGATCGAAAACGGCAAGGCACTCTCCGCCCTTGCCCTCCATGTCGCCGGCGAGACGCGGACGGCATGGCACCTCTGCCTGCTCGACCTCTTCGGAAAATTCGACTTCCTCGCGCTCCCCGCAGCGCAGGTCTGGCCGTTTCCGATCGAATGGCGGTGGCCCCAGACGATCGCCGGCCGCCCGATGGACAGCTATCATCGCTGGATGGAATGCGTCGCCCCCGGCACCTTGTCCGGCTGCCCGGTGCTGGCGCTGCCGGCCGGCTTTTGCGACGGCCTGTCGACTGGCGTCCAGCTGATCGCCCCGCTCGGCCGCGAGGCCGATCTCCTCGCCCTTGCCCGTCGCCGCGAGCCGACCTGACCCAAGGCATTGTTTCATAACCGAAATGATAGGCTGGAGCCCGGCGGAAGTCCGCTACGGCAAGGCGCTGCCGGCCCATTGTCGACCGCTCGAGTCGGTCCAAGAGCCGGCGCCGCAGGGGTCGCGTAAGGCTTTACCATGATTGCCCTTTTTCTGCGCAAGCTCACTGAATGCCCTAACGCTTTGCAACCACTGCCATATCGATGACAAAATGCGCCTCTCTCTGCGGCACTGGGAGTCGCGCGCCGATGGCGCGCCCGGGACATGCCAAGGGACATTCTGCTGATGCGTGACGACAATGCCTCGCCGGACGAGCCGGGGACCTCGACCGATCGCAGCGGCCTCAGCCGCCGCTCCTTCCTGACCGCCGCCGCCGCGCTCGGCCTGCTGCCCGCCGGCGGCCGGGCCTTCGCCGAAGACAAGCTCCTCACCTTCGAGAAGCCCAGGGCCTTCTCCTTCGATCTGCTGGCCGATCAGGCGCGCCGGATGGCGATGCAGCCTTATATCGAGACGAAGTCGCGCGATCCGAAGGTGCTCGACCAGATCGACTTCGACGCCCATTGGAAGATCAAGTACCGGCCGGAAGCGACCCTCGAAGTCGCCGACGGATCGGCGCCGGTGCGGCTGTTCCATCTCGGCCGCTATTTCCAGCTTCCCGTCGGGATCCACGTGGTCGACGGCGACAAGTCCAGGGAGCTGCGATACGACCCTGTGGTCTTCGAGATGCCGGAGGACAGCCCCGCCCGCAAGCTGCCGAAGGACATCGGCTATGCCGGCCTCAGGGTGATGGCGCCCGATCAGAAGACCGACTGGCTGGCATTCCTCGGCGCCGCCTATTTCCGTTCCGCGGGCGAGCTCAACCAGTACGGCCTTTCGGCCCGCGCCCTGGCGATCGACGTCGCCATGCCGACGCCGGAAGAATTCCCGCGCTTCACCGACTACTATCTGGAGCGCTCGACGACGCCGGGGCACGAACTCGTCATCACCTGCCTGATCGACTCGCCGCGCATGACCGGCGTCTTCCGCATGGACGTCGGCAAGCACGGCCCCGTGGTGATGGACATCGACAGCCGCTTCTTCGCCCGCGACAAGATCGACCGGGTGGGGCTGGCACCGCTGACCTCGATGTTCTGGTTTTCCGAGACCGACCGGCCGGACCGGATCGACTGGCGGCCGGAGGTTCACGACAGCGACGGGCTGGCGCTGTGGACCGGCTCCAACGAGCGCATCTGGCGGCCGCTCAACAACCCGCCGATGGTCCGCACATCGAGCTTCGCCGACAGGGGTCCGAAGGGCTTCGGCCTTTTGCAGCGCGACCGCTCCTTCGCCAACTACCAGGACGACGGCGTCTTCTACGAGAAGCGGCCGACGGTCTGGATCGAGCCGAAGGGCGACTGGGGCGCCGGCGAGGTGCAACTCGTCGAGATCCCGACGGACGACGAGATCCACGACAACATCGTCGTCTACTGGGTGTCGGAAAAGCCGGTCGGGCGAGGTGACGAGATCCCCCTCTCCTATCGCCTCACCTGGTCGAAGGACGAGCCCCATCCTGCCGAGGTCAGCACGGTGACGGCCACCCGCATCGGCCGCGGCGGCATTCCCGGCCAGCCCCGACCGAAGGGCGTCATGAAATTCGCCATCGACTTCGACGGCGGCTACGTCGCCAAGCTCGATCGCGACGCCAAGGGCGTCGAGGCGGTGGTCAATGCGTCCCGCGGCGAATTGTCGAACATCGAGTGCTATTCGGTGAAGATCGGCACCGCCTGGCGGATGACCTTCGACATCAAGGCCGACGATCCCGAGCCCGTCGACCTCAGGGCCTATCTGAAATCCGGCGACCAGACCCTGACGGAAACCTGGCTCTACCAGTTCCTTCCCGAACCGGATTCGGCGGCCTGACCGGTCCGGGTCGACCTGCCACTTGCAAGACGGGGCGCCGGGCCGCCGGCGCTCCGTCATCTAAATCCGGCGGCTGGATGCGTCGCCCTACCGCCGCGCCGGACGCCTCACGCCCGGCTCAAGACGATGTGACCGGCGCCATCAACCCTTTCTTTACGCTCCCGCCAATCATTCCTCTCCCCGCCCTGCTGCGCGCCTGCGATGACAACGGCAGGTTAAAGAAGTTTCCCTTAGCATTCCTGCCGTTTCCGGAAGCAGGCCGCCGAACGACGGGCTCTGCCCGCAGCCTTCGCGGCACCGGACGGAACCGAGGGGAGCTGCATGCATCCGATCGCCATTCTCGGGGCCGGCATCGCCGGCCTGACCGCCGCCGCCGAACTCAAGCGCCGCGGCCTTCCCGTGGTGGTCTACGAGGCCGGCACGAAGGTCGGCGGGATGATGGCTTCCTTCAAGGATCCGGCCGGCTTCACCTATGATTTCGGCGCGCATTTCGTGAACAACCGGCTGGCGAAGGCGCTCGGCGCCGCCGACATCTGCCGGCCGGTGAAACACTATGGCGAGGCGGTGCATCTTGCCGGCACCTCCTACGGCTACCCCTTCGGGCTCATGCGCTCGCCGCGCTTCGTCCGCGGCGCGGTGGCAAGCCGCCTGCGCCATCACGAGCTTCGCACCGCCGAGGACTGGTTCCGCCACCACTATGGCGACGCCCTGGCCGAGGCGGTGGCGATCCCGATCGCCGAAGCCTGGTCCGGCACGCCGGCGAGCGAACTTGCCCCTTCCGTCGGCGAGAAGATGTCGAACGGCGCGCTGAAGACCCTCTATCTCAAGGCCGCCGCCCGGCTGACGGGCCGCGCGGTCTGCATCGGCTACTCCCACGAGCGGCCGGAAAATGCCGGCGTCTACCACGTCTATCCCGAGGGCGGCATTTCGCGGCTGCTGCAGCCGACCCTCGATGCCGTGTCGCATCTGGTGAGGCTCGAATCGCCGGTCGAAAAGATCCTCGTCGAGGACGGCGCGGTGCGCGGCCTTCGCGTCAATGGCGAGACGATCGAAGCTTCGGCGGTGATCTCGACGGCGCCGGTTCATGTCCTGCCGAAGCTCGTCGAAGGATCGGACGCGCTCGATCATCTCGCCCGCTTCCGCTACCGGCCGATGATCTTCGTCAACCTGCACTTTGAGGGCCGGGGCCATCTGCCGGATACGATGCTGTGGGTGCCGCGGCGCGACGTGCCGTTCTTCCGGCTGACCGAGACGCCGATCTCGATGCCGTGGCTGGCACCCGATGGCAAGACGCTGATCACCTTCGACATCGGCTGCGCCGTCGGCGACGCCCTCTGGACCATGTCGGACGACAAGCTCGCCGAGCTCTGCCTCGACGGCATTGCGGAACTCTATCCGCAGCTGCGCGGCAAATATCTCGGCGCCGGCGGCATCATGAAGACGCCGATTTCCTATCCGGTCTACCGCCTCGACTACGAGGCTGAGCGGCAGCGCTTCGCCCGCTCCTCCGGCATCGACGGCCTCTACTCGATCGGCCGCAACGGCGAGTTCGCCCATATCCTGATGGAAGACGTCCACTGCCGCACCCTGAGGCGGATGGACGCGGTTGCGGATTATGTCTGCCCGCCCTCTTCCACCGACACGGCGGTCGCCGAGCTGAAACGCATGGGTCGGCGGCTGGCCGAGGCGGACGGGGGCGTCGGGACGAAGGCGGCCTGAGCGGCGAGGCTCGGGGTCGGGGCTTGTGGCGGCTTGCTCCGGCTGTCATGACGCTGTCATGACGGGACGGGTACTCCAAGGATCGAGCCGGCGTCCGTTAGCCGACGCCGATCCGCAATCGACCTTCGAGAGCTTTTCCATGATCCGCAAAGCCGGCCTCATCGCCATCTCGCTCGCCGCCATCTTCGCGGCAGCCCCGGCCCTCGCACAGGAGGGCAAGCTGGTGCTCTACACCAGCCAGCCGAACGAGGACGCCCAGGCGACCGTCGATGCCTTCGAGAAGAAGTATCCCGGCGTCGAGGTCGAATGGGTGCGCGACGGCACCACCAAGGTGATGGCCAAGCTGCAGGCGGAATTCTCCGCCGGCAACCCGCAGCCCGACGTGCTGCTGATCGCCGACAGCGTGACCATGGCCGGGCTGAAGCGCGACGGCCGGCTGATGTCCTACGAGGGCGCCGACACGACCGGCTTCGAGGACGGCCTCTACGACAAGGACAAGGCCTATTTCTCGACCAAGCTGATCACCACCGGCCTCGTCAACAACACCCGCGCCGAGATGACCCCGTCGTCCTGGAAGGACCTCACCAAGCCCGAGGCGAAGGGCCAGGTGACGATGCCGAGCCCGCTGACCTCCGGCGCAGCGCTCGTCCATCTCGCCACCATCACCCAGAACCCCGACCTCGGCTGGGACTATGTCGAGGCGCTGGCCAAGAACGGCGCGACGGCCGCCGGCGGCAATGGCGGCATCCTCAAGGCGGTGGCCGGCGGCCAGAAGGCCTATGGCGTGATCGTCGACTACCTGCCGATCCGCGAGGCCGAGAAGGGCTCGCCGGTCAACTTCGTCTTCCCGACCGAAGGCGTCTCCGCGGTGACCGAGCCGGTGGCGATCCTGAAGACCGCCAAGAACCCGGACGCCGCCAAGGCCTTCGTCGACTTTCTCCTCTCCGAGGACGGCCAGAGGCTCGCCGCCAAGCAGGGCTATCTGCCGGCCCGCGAAGGCGTCGCGCCGCCCGAGGGCTTTCCCTCCCGCGACAAGATCAAGCTAATGGCCTTCGACGCCGACAAGGCGCTGGCCGACGAGGAAGCGAACAAGAAGCGCTTCGCCGAGATCTTCGGCGGCTGACAGCTTGCCGACATTCCCGAGGCAAAGACCGGACGGCGAGGGCCTGGCTCTCGCCGTTCTCGTTGTCGCCGTCACCCTCGTCTCGGTGCTGCCCATCGCCCGCCTGCTTCTCGAGGCGGTCGCGCCGGGCGGACGCTTCGACCTTTCCAATCTCGGCTCGGTGCTCGCCGCCGCATCGACCTGGCGTGCCACCTGGCACTCGCTGGTGACCTCGCTTGCCGGGACGGCGATCTCGCTCGTCCTCGGCACGGCCTTCGCGCTCGCGGTGGCGCTCACCGACATCCGGGCGAAGGCGGCGCTGGTCTTTGCGTTCCTGCTGCCTCTGATGATCCCGCCGCAGGTGACGGCGCTCTCCTGGGCGCAGCTTGCCGGCCCGTCGAGCCCGATGCTGATCACCCTCGGTCTCGCGCCGCCGCTCGGCGCGCCGAACCCGCTCTACAGCGCCGAGGGGATCATCCTCCTCCTCGGCATCCAGCACGCGCCGCTGGTCTTCCTGGCGGTGCGCGCCGGGCTGCGGGGCCTGCCACGGGAGATGATCGAGGCGGCGCGGGCCTGCGGCGCCGGGCGGCTCTTCGTTCTGTGCACCATCGTCCTGCCGATGATGACCCCGGCGCTGGTCGCCGGTGCGGCGCTGGCCTTCGTCTCGGCGATCGGCAACTTCGGCATTCCGGCGCTGCTCGGGATCCCCGCCGGCTATACCGTCCTACCCGCCTTGATCTATCAGCGGCTGGCGAGCTTCGGCCCGTCGATCATCTCCGACGTCGCGGTTCTCTCTATCCTCGTCGGCGGCCTTGCCTTTCTCGGCTTCGCGCTGCAGTCGCTGCTGATCGGCAAACGCGACTTCAGAAGCGTCGGCGCGCCATCGGCGGCGCTGCGGTACCGTCTAGGGAAAGCACGGCTGCCGGTGGAGCTCGCCGCCTGGGGCGTCATCGTCGTCATTCTCGTCGTGCCGCTCGTCGCCCTCGTCGCGACGTCCCTCGTCAGCGCCTACGGCGTCCCGCTCAACGAAAAGACGATGACGCTCGGCAACTATGCCGAGGTGCTGTTTCGCCAAGACGCAACGGTGCGGGCCTTCCGCAACTCGTTCTTCCTTGCCGCCGGCGCGTCGCTCCTTCTGATGCTCCTCGCCGTCCCCTTCGCGGCGATGATCGTCTGGCGCGGCGGCAGGCTCCTGAAGGCTTTGGCGATGCTCGCCGAGGTGCCCTACGCCCTGCCGGGCATCGTCCTCGGCATCGCGGCGATCCTGATCTTCATCAGGCCGCTGCCGATCCTGGAGGTCAGCCTCTACAACACCATCTGGATCATCTTCTTCGCCTATCTCGCGCGCTTCCTGACGCTGTCGCTGCGGCCCGTCGTCGGCGCGGTGCAGCAACTCGATCGCGGGCTTGACGAGGCGGCGCGGATGACCGGCGCCGGCTATCTCTTCCGGCTGCGCACGGTGCTCTTTCCGCTGCTCGCGCCGGCGGCCGCCGCGGGCGCGGTGCTGACCTTCATGACCAGCTTCAACGAGCTGACGGTCTCGGCGCTGCTCTGGTCGGCGGGCAACGAGACCCTCGGCGTCGTGGTCTTCAATCTCGACGACGGCGGCTATACGGTGCTCGCCTCGGCGGTCGCGGTGGTGACCGTCGCGGCGATCCTGGCGATCATGGGCGTGACGGCGCTGTTCGGCAGCCGGCTGCCCCGCGGCGTATTGCCCTGGACGGACTGATTGTATCGAGAGCCGGAGGCTTCTCCGTTCAAGGCGAGCCCTCAGGCCGCCTCGGCAAGGCTCTTCGTCGTCGCAGCCGCCGATGGCAGCACCCAGCCGTCGCGAACCACCACCCGCACGATGTCGCCGATGGCGATGCGCTCGGCCGACGTCACCGGGAGAAGCACGCCCGGCGCCATGTCCGGCTCGATCTCGTAGAGCGTGTGGGCGCCCTTGAAGACCGCCTTGCGGACCTTCGCCGCAAAGCCACCGTCGCCGAGCGCCAGGCCTTCCGGTTTCAGCGCGAGGCGCGCGGCGCCGGAGGATGGCGCACCGCCAGCCGCCCGCACCAGCGCCTCGCTGCCATGGAGGGACACCCGGGAGCGCCCGTCGCCTGCCCGCCCGAGCGCCATGCAGTCGACGACATGGCCGTTGCCGACGAAGCGGGCGACGCCCTCCCCCGCAGGCTCGGCATAGAGGGTCGCGGGATCCGCCACCTGCAGGATGCGGCCTTTTTCCATCACCGCGATCCGATCGGCCATCGCCATCGCCTCGGCCTGATCATGGGTGACATAGACCATCGTCGCGCCGGTCCGCGCGTGGAAGGCGCGAAACGTCTCCTCCATTGCGGCCCTCAGATGCACGTCGAGATTGGCGAGCGGCTCGTCGAGCAGGATGACGTCGGGGTCCATGGCGAGGCAGCGGGCAAGCGCCACGCGCTGGCGCTGGCCGCCGGAAAGCTCGGCCGGGCGCCGCGCCTCGAAGCCGGAGAGCTCGACGGCCGCCAGCGCCTCGCCGACCTTGCGGGCCATCTCCGCCTTGCCGAGCCCGCGCACCCTCAGCGCATAGCCGACATTCTCGGCAACGGTCATGTGCGGCCAGAGCGCGTAGGACTGGAAGACGATGGCAACGTTGCGCTTCTCGGGCGGGACATGCATTCCTTCGCCGGCGACGAGCTGCTCGCCGAAGCGGATCGCGCCGGCGCTGAGCGTCTCGAAACCGGCGATCAGCCGCAGGAGCGTGGTCTTGCCGCAGCCGGACGGCCCGAGGAGAGCGACGAATTCGCCTTCCGCGATCTCGAGCGATACGTCGTCGACCGCCGCGGTGCCGTCGAAACGTTTCGTCGCCCCGGCGATGCTGATGGCCGTCATGTCTCGATCGTCTCCGCCGGCGTCAGAACAGACCTTCGATCTCGCCGTTGTCGTTGAGATAGATCGATTCGGCCGCCGGCTGCGAGGGCAGGCCCGGCATGGTCATGATCTGCCCGCAGATGGCGACGACGAAGCCGGCGCCCGCAGAGAGCCGCACCTCGCGCACATGGACGGAAAAGTCCGCCGGCGCGCCACGCTTCGTCGGGTCGGTGGAGAAGGAATACTGCGTCTTCGCCATGCAGACCGGCAGATTGCCGTAGCCGGCCTCCTGCCAGGCGGAAAGCTGGTCGCGGACCGACTGGTCGGCCGTGACCTCGGCGCCGCGATAGATCTTCTTCACGACCGTCTCGATCTTTTCGAAGAGGCCCATCTCGTCGGGATAGATCGGCTGGAAATCGGCCGTGCCGCCGTCGGCAAGTTCGACCACCTTCTCGGCAAGGCCGGTGATCCCGGCCGATCCCTCCGCCCAGTGGCGGCAGACGATCGCCTCGGCGCCGAGGGTCGCGACGTAGTCCTTCACGGCGGCGATCTCGGCTTCGGTGTCGGCGGAGAAATGATTGATCGCGACGACGACCGGCACGCCGAAGCCTTTGACGTTCTCGACGTGGCGGCCGAGATTGGCGCAGCCGGCCTTCACCGCCTCGACATTCTCGGCGCCAAGATCGGCCTTGGCGACGCCGCCATTCATCTTCATCGCCCGGACGGTGGCGACGACGACGGCCGCTGCCGGCTTGAGGCCCGCCTTGCGGCACTTGATGTCGAAGAACTTCTCGGCCCCGAGATCGGCGCCGAAGCCCGCCTCGGTGACGACATAGTCGGCGAGCTTCAGCGCGGCCTTCGTTGCGACCACCGAATTGCAGCCATGGGCGATATTGGCGAAGGGGCCGCCATGGACGAAGGCCGGGTTGTTCTCCAGAGTCTGGACGAGGTTCGGCTGGATCGCATCCTTCAGGAGAACCGCCATCGCGCCATCGGCCTTGAGGTCTCTGGCGGTCACTGGCGTCTTGTCGCGACGGTAGGCGACGATGATGTCGCCGAGGCGTTTTTCGAGATCCTTCAGGTCATTCGACAAACACAGGATCGCCATGACCTCGGAGGCGACGGTGATGTCGAAGCCGGTCTCACGGGGGAAGCCATTGGCGACGCCGCCGAGCGAAGCGGTGATCTGGCGCAGCGCCCGGTCGTTCATGTCGAGCACCCGCCGCCAGGTGACCCGGCGGGAATCGATCTGCAGCTCGTTGCCCCAGTAGATGTGGTTGTCGATCATCGCCGAGAGCAGGTTGTGCGCCGTGGTGATCGCGTGGAAGTCGCCGGTGAAATGGAGGTTCATGTCCTCCATCGGCACCACCTGGGCATAGCCGCCGCCGGCGGCCCCGCCCTTGACGCCGAAGCAGGGTCCGAGCGAGGCCTCGCGGATGCAGATCAGCGCGTTCTTGCCGATGCGGTTGAGCCCGTCGCCGAGGCCGACGGTGGTCGTCGTCTTGCCCTCGCCGGCCGGCGTCGGATTGACGGCGGTGACGAGGATCAGCTTGCCGTCGGGCCGGCTTTCGAGGCTGTTCAGGAAAGGCGCGGAAATCTTCGCCTTGTCGTGGCCATAGGGAACGATGTCCTCTTCGGACATGCCGAGGCGCGCGGCGATCTCCTTGATCGGCTTCTTGGTCGCGGCGCGGGCGATGGCGATGTCGGAGTTGAATTCGCTCAAGGCTTTCTCCCTACAGTCAATCTTTTGGCGCCAGCATACGCAAGGTGCCGAACCATTGCCACCGTGCGGGCGCCGGGAAATCCGGCAACGGCGGCGCGGTCGATCGTCGAAGGGAAAAGTCAGGGGCGCCGACGAGACGAAAAGAAAAGCCCGGCGTGGGAGGAGATCGCCGAGCTTTTCTTCTACTCGTATCTGCGGAACGCGACATCAGGAGGCAATGCGAATTCCGCTGCCTGCTGCCGGGTCGGAAAATGCGGCCACACCACATGGGAGGAAAGGGCGGACCGCCTCGTCATCCTTGCCCGACTCACACAAGCTACCACAGTTTCCATGGTCTTGCTGTGTCCTCGTTGCTACGACTCCATGGCGATGAGGCTGGCGTTGCCTCCGGCTGCGGCAGTATTGACCGATATCACCTGCTCCCGTGCGAAACGGGCCAGGTAGTTCGGTCCGCCTGCCTTCGGCCCCGTCCCGGAAAGGCCAGATCCGCCAAAGGGTTGCGAGCCTACAATCGCGCCGATGATATTCCGGTTCACATACAGGTTACCAACGGTTAGCCGTGCAATGACTTTGTTCGCGGTCTCGTTGATCCGGCTATGCACGCCGAGGGTCAGGCCGTAGCCCGTCGCCTCGATGGCATCGAGGATCTTGCCGAAGTCCTTTGTCTTCCAGCGCACGACATGCAGGATCGGGCCGAACACCTCGCGGTCGAGCGCCTCCGGCCGATCGAGCTCGACGACATGGGGCGCGAAATAGTGCCCCTTGCCGGATAGCCCCTCGGGCACCTTGCCGCGATAGCGGATCGTCTGTTCGGCCTCCATGCGCCGGACATGCTCCTGCAGCATGGCGAGCTGCTCGCCGTCGATCACCGGACCGATGTCGGTGGCAAGCTCGCGCGGATCGCCGACGGTCAGTTCCTTCGCGGCGCCGACGATCATTTCGAGGATACGGTCGCCGACGTCCTCCTGCAGGAACAGCAGCCGGAGCGCCGAACAGCGCTGGCCGGCGGAGCGGAAGGCCGACATCACCACGTCGTCGGCGACCTGCTCGGGCAGTGCGGTGGCGTCGGCGATCAGCGCGTTGATGCCGCCGGTCTCGGCAATCAGCGGCGCGATCGGCGCGTTGCGGGCGGCGAGCGCCCGGTTGATCGCAAAGGCGGTCTCGGTCGAGCCGGTGAAGGCGACGAGCGCCGTCAGATCGTGGGAGGTGAGCGCCGCGCCGGTCTCGCCGTCGCCAGGCGCCAGATAGAGGTGCTCCTTGGCAAACCCGGCCCGGTGGAGGAGCTCGACGGCCCTGGCGGCGATCAGCGGGGTCTGCTCCGCCGGCTTACCGATGACGACGTTGCCGGCAGCAAGCGCCGCGGCGACCTGGCCGGTGAAGATCGCCAGCGGGAAGTTCCACGGCGAGATCGCCACGGCGACGCCGCGCGAGCGATAGGTCAGGCGGTTCTCTTCGCCCGTCGGCCCCGGCAGGTTCACCGGCTCGCCGAACAGCCGCATCGCCTCGTCGGCATAGAAGCGCAGAAAGTCCACCGCTTCGCGCACTTCGGCGATGGCATCGTCGAGGGTCTTGCCGCCCTCCGCCGCAAGGATCGCCAGAAGCTCGGCCTCGTGGCTCTCGAAAAGGCCCGCCGCCTTGCGCAGCATTTCCGCCCGCCGCGCCGCCGGCACCGCCTCGGCAGCCGTGACATGCCGCGCCGCCTCGCCGACGAGCGCCGTCGCGGCCTCGGCGGAGAGATGGTGGCTCGTCCCGAGCACGGTCCCGTCGACCGGCGAGACGATCTCCACCGGCTCGGCCCCCTTCTTCGCCGCCTCCGCCTCGCAGCGGGCCGCAAGTCCGGTCACGGCGGCGCGGCCGCGCTCGGAAATCAGGCTGGCCAGCGCCTTGCGGTCGCCGCTCTCGACGCCGGCGGAGTTCTTGCGCGGCGAGAACAGATCCTTCGGCAGGCCGATCTTCGGATGGCGCGCCGGGCCCTCCGCCAGCACCGACCGCGGCCGGACCAGAAGATCGTCGACCGGCACGTCCTCGTCGCCCACCATCGCCACGAAGGAGGAGTTGGCGCCGTTTTCGAGGAGCCGGCGGACGAGATAGGCGAGAAGGTCGCGATAGCCGCCGACGGGGGCGTAGATCCGGCAGGCGATCGGCGGCTTCGGCCCGCCCCGCCGCAGCGTCTCGTAGAGCGCCTCGCCCATGCCGTGCAGGCGCTGGAACTCGAAGCCGGTGGCGTCGCTGCCGGCCATTTCGAGGATGGTTGCGACGGTCAGCGCGTTGTGGGTGGCAAATTGCGGATAGATCCGCGCCCGCCGGTCGAGCAGCGCCTTGGAGCAGACGAGATAGGCCAGATCCGTCGCCGGCTTGCGGGTGTAGACCGGATAGCCGTCGAGCCCCTTTTCCTGGGCGTGCTTGATCTCGGTGTCCCAATAGGCGCCCTTGACGAGGCGCACCATCATCCGGATCCCGGCGGCGCCGCAAAGCGCGTCGATATGGTCGATGACCGCGACGGCGCGCTTCTGATAGGCCTGGACGGCGAGGCCGAAGCCCTCCCAACCCTTGAAGTCGAAGCGCTTCACCAGCGCGTCGATGACGTCGAGGGAGATCTCCAGCCGCTCGGCCTCCTCCGCATCGATGGTCAGGTTGAGGTCGTAGCCGCGTGCCATCTCGGCAAGGGCCTCGACCTTCGGCAGAAGTTCGGCGATGACCCGCTCGTGCTGCAGCGGATGATAGCGCGGATGCAGGGCCGACAGCTTCACCGAGATGCCCGGCCGGTCCGGCAGCTTCTTGTTGCCGGCCTTGCGGCCGATCTTCTCGATGGCATTGGCGTAGGAGCGATAATAGCGCTCGGCGTCCTCCATCGTGCGGGCGCCCTCGCCCAGCATGTCGTAGGAGTGGCGATAGCCCTTCGCCTCGAAGCCCCGCGCCCGTTCCAGCGCGTCGTCGATGGTCTCGCCGAGGACGAAGTGCCGGCCGAGAAAGCGCATGGCCTGCCGCGTCGCCTGGCGCACCGCCGGGCCACCGAGCCGCTTGACGAGGCCGGACATGACGCCCTGCGGCGTCTCGTTCGGCCGGATGATCCGCGCCGAGATGCCGAGTGCCCAGGCCGAGGCCGCCGTCATCAGGCGGTCCTCGCCGCCCTCGTGATGGGCCCAGTCGCCGGCGCCGATCTTCTCCTCGATCAGCCGGTCCTGCGTCGCCGCGTCGGGCACGCGCAGAAGCGCCTCGGCGAGGATCATCAGGGCGAGGCCTTCGCGGCTCGACAGGCCGTATTCGCGCAGGAAATCCTCGACACCGCCGATGCCGCCCGCCGCCTTGCGGATGCCGACGATCAGACCGCGGGCCCGGGCATCGACCTTGTCGTCGTCGACGGGCCAGCGGTCGGAGGCCTTCAGTAGCGCGGAGACCGCCGCCTGATCGTCCGGCGCGAAGGGCGCGGCGAAAGGCGCAGGGAAGTGTCCAGCGTCGACTGACCGGGCGGTGCTGGTCTCGGCGGGCATGGCAGTCTCCAGGGCACGAGGGAGCAACTTTGGCTTTAAACCTGAAAGACTAGGGAGGATTGGATGCCGCCGCAACGTGAGACTTTCGGCCAATGGGCCTCGACCGACATGCCGATCGCGTCTCACCTCGCGGGCGGAACTTCGCTCCTGCCCGCCGGCGCCGGCTTGCCCGCTGAGCCCGCCTCGTCGCCGTCGAGGATCGCCTCGATCTCCGGATAGAACCACTTGCGGCCGGGATAGCCCTCGAGCCGGCCGATCTCGTGGCCGTCTTCGCCGATGAGGACGAAAGTCGGCGTGAACACCGCCGGCGTCAGGCCGGCGATGCCGCCGGTGCGATCGTCATAGATGTTCACCCGGCGGAGCGGCGCGACCCTACCAATGCGGCTCTGGGGGTAATCCGGTGCGATCTCGGCATCGAACTTGCGGCAGAACGGGCAGCCCGGCTGCTCGAACATCAGGAGTTCGTCGGCCCAGGATGCGGCGGGCCGGCAGGTCAGCGCCAGGACAAGCGCCAAGAGAAAAGCGGCGGCCATTGCCAGCCGCCGCCCGAAGATCGTCCGATTTCGCGCCGTCGCCATGCAAGGGATCATAGGGCCCGGACGAAAGAACGCGACGCGACGTTTCGCCCGGCTGCGAAAAGCGCGCCGGGCGAGGTCGCTGGCAAGCCTCAGCTGTAAATGTCCATCACCTCATTAAGGAGCGCGATGGCCTCTTCCTTCGGACGCTGGAAGGAATTGCGGCCGATGATCGAGCCATTGCCGCCGCCTTCGCGGATGGCGCGGACCTCTTCGAGAAGCTCCGAGGTGTTCTTCGCCGCCCCGCCGGAGAAGACGACGACGCGCTTGCCGTTGAAGGCGGCCTGCATGACATGCTTGACCCGGCCGGCCATGCTGGCGCTGTCGACCGGATATTTCTCGTAGGTCGACTTCGCCGCATCGAGATCGATGTGCGAGGTCGGCAGCTTCACCTTGATGATCGTCGCCCCCATCAGCGCCGCCATGTGCGCGGCATAGGCGATGATGTCCGTGCCGGTCTCGCCGTCCTTGGTCACCTTGCCGCCGCGCGGATAGGACCAGACGACCGAGATCAGCCCGCGCGACTTGGCGTAGTGGCTGATCTCGCGCAGCTCCTCGATCATCTCGTAGGAGCACTCCGACCCCGGATAGATGGTGAAGCCGACGCCGATGCAGCCGAGGCGCATCGCATCGTCGACGGTGCCGGTGAGGGCCTGGTCGTTGTTCGAGACCAGCGAATTGCCGCTGTTGACCTTGAGGATCAGCGGCACCTCGCCGGCGAAGGTGTCGGCGCCCTGCTCGAGCAGGCCGAGCGGCGCGGCATAGCCGGAGACGCCGGATTCGATCGCCAGCTCGTAGAGGTAATGCGGATCGTAGGCGGCCGGGTTCGGCGCGAAGGAGCGGGCCGGCCCGTGCTCGAAGCCCTGATCGACCGGCAGGATCACCATCCGCCCGGTGCCGCCGAGGCGGCCGTGCATCAGGAGCCGGGAGAGATTGCTCTTCAGTCCCGGAGTCTCGCCTTCGTACCAGGAGAGAATTTTCCGTACGACCTCGGTTCTGAGCATGATTTGGGTGTCCTTCGGCAAACGACAGGAATGGCGCATCGAGCAGGGATGCTTGCCGTTTCTTTTGTAGGCATATCGGTGTGACGTCCAGACGGGCCGTCTTGCACCAATCGATTAAAACCGCCGATCGCGGCCAAAGATCGAAAAAACTTTTTGATCGCAGGCTCGCCGCCTGCGCTTTGACGAGCGGCGATGCGCCCCGGCCACCTGTCGGACGTTGGGGCAATCTGCAGGAACCGGCGTTGCGCCGGCGGGCTCGAACGCTACTTCGCGGCGCGGCGGCTTTTTCGGGTTGAAGCCGACATTTCGCTTTTATTTGACACGGAAACCGTCTAGCGCGGCGCCAACCAGAACCCTCACCCGAGCCCCGTCACCGGGGCCGGACACGCGCCGTTTCCCCGCGCCCAAGGAGTTGATAGCCAAGATGGCCGACAGCCAGCATCAGGTTCACGCCAAGATTTCCGGCCCGGTCGTGATGATCGGCTTCGGCTCGATCGGCAAGGGCACGCTGCCGTTGATCGAGCGGCATTTCGATTTCGACCGCAGCCGCTTCGTCGTCATCGATCCTGACGATTCGGATCGCGCGCTGCTCGACGAGCGCGGCATCCGCTTCGTCCACGAGGCGGTGACGCGCAAGAACTACGAGGAGCTTCTCACCCCGCTTCTCACCGAGGGCGAAGGCCAGGGCTTCTGCGTCAACCTTTCGGTCGACACCGGCTCGCTCGATCTCATCAAGCTCTGCCGCAAGCTCGGCGTTCTCTACATCGACACCGTCGTCGAGCCGTGGCTCGGCTTCTATTTCGACAAGAACATGTCGAATGCCGAGCGCACCAACTACGCGCTGCGCGAGACGGTCCGGAAGGAAAAGAAGAAGAGCCCCGGCGGCACCACGGCGGTCTCCTGCTGCGGCGCCAATCCCGGCATGGTCTCCTGGTTCGTCAAGAAGGCGCTGGTCGACATCGCCCGCGACACCGGCATGGAGTTCGACGAGCCGGGTTTCGACGATCGCGAGGGCTGGGCCAAGCTGATGAAGAAGGCGGGCGTCAAGGGCGTCCACATCGCCGAGCGCGACACCCAGCGGGCCAAGCACCCCAAGCCGATGAACGTGTTCTGGAACACCTGGTCGGTCGAGGGCTTCCTGTCGGAGGGCATGCAGCCCTCGGAGCTCGGCTGGGGCACCCACGAGAAGTGGATGCCGAAGAACGCCCATCGCCACAAGAAGGGCTGCCAGGCGGCGATCTTCCTCGAGCAGCCGGGCGCCAACACCCGCGTCCGCTCGTGGTGCCCGACCCCCGGCCCGCAATACGGCTTCCTGGTGACGCACAACGAGTCGATCTCGATCGCCGACTACTTCACCCATCGCAACAAGGACGGCGAAGTCACCTTCCGGCCGACCTCGCACTACGCCTATCATCCGGCGAACGATGCGGTCCTGTCGCTGCACGAGCTGTTCGGCGCTGCCGGCAAGATCCAGCCGGAGCTGCACGTCCTCGACGAGAACGAGATCGTCGACGGCATCGACGAGCTCGGCGTGCTGCTCTACGGCCACGAGAAGAACGCCTACTGGTACGGCTCGCAGCTCTCCATCGAAGAGACCCGCCAGCTCGCCCCCTATCAGAACGCCACCGGCCTGCAGGTGACCTCGGCCGTCCTCGCCGGCATGGTCTGGGCGCTGGAGAACCCCGAGGCCGGCATCGTCGAGGCCGACGAGATGGACTACAAGCGCTGCCTGGAAGTCCAGACGCCCTATCTCGGTCCGGTGAAGGGCTATTACACCAGCTGGACGCCGCTGGTAGACCGGCCGGGCCTCTTCCCGGAGGACATCGACGAGAAAGACCCCTGGCAGTTCAAGAACATCCTCGTTCGCTGACCCCGCGGCATGCGGGGCGTGGCCTTCACGCCTCGCCGGGCTCCCTATTCAGGGGAAAAGCGCCGCTCGGCGGCATTTTCCCTTGACCCTCGGGGCGTCCCGTTCTGAAACACTTCCGGGTTGTCGCAAGCCGGCCCGCATCGCAAAAAAAGACGTCCCACGGCCCATAAACGAGGATGAGTTGATGCGCACACGCGAAACGGCAGTCGCTGTCACCCTGATCGCCCTGGCGCTCGGCGCCTGCACCAGCGGCGGCCCCCGCGCCTCCGTCGCGCCGCGCCAGCAGGGCATCGAGGGGCACTGGAATGCCATCGGCGGACCGGTCGCCTACAGCGCCACCTTCAACAACGGCCGTTTCGCATCGATCGAGCAGGGCACCGGCGGCGTATTGGCGACCGGCACCTATTCGCAGCTCGGCCCCGGTCAGATCAACATCCTCTACACCTCGCGCACGACCAATCAGCAGCAGTCGGCGAACTGCAACCTCGTGCAGTCGAACCGTCTCGCCTGTGCCGCATCCAACGGCACGCGCTTCGAGTTTTCCCGCGCCTGAGGCGGCAATGTCGGGACCGGCCCGGCCGGGCCGGCGGAAATGGAATGTTGCTGATCGACCGTCCGGCGCCAAGCCGGGCGGTCTTTTCGTCGAATGCGTTGTCTTCGACGCATTCAAATAAAGCTGCAAACCCCTATATCGAAACCGCCAACGGCTGGACCTTGAGGCGCCACCCGAACGGGTAAGCGCGATCGGGCGCCAGGCGCGCCCCCGTGGTCCGGCGACGATTTCAACACCGAGAGCGCGACGGAACGAGATTTGCCCGTCATCGCGCTTCATGATTCTGTTTGCGCATGATCTTCTCTGGAAACCGGCTGCCGCTTTTCAGGATCATGCTCCAGTTCGGGACTTGCGAATGAACGCCCTCACCAAGACGGTCGCCGAGCGGTCGACTGGCCCCCTTCCGGAAGGCCACCCCCCGGTCAAGGCTGCCAAGATCGGCGTCCTCCTCGTCAATCTCGGCACGCCCGACGGCACCGACTTCAAGCCGATGCGCCGCTATCTGAAGGAATTTCTCTCCGACAAGCGCGTCATCGAGTGGCCGCGCATCGCCTGGTACCCGATCCTCTACGGCATCGTCCTGAACACCCGGCCGAAGAAGTCCGGCGCCGCCTATGCCGAGATCTGGAACACCGAGCGCAACGAGTCGCCGCTCAGAACCTTCACGCGGGCGCAAGGGGAAAAGCTCGCCGTCCGCCTCGCCGGCCACGGCGAGGTCGTCGTCGACTGGGCGATGCGCTACGGCAGGCCGTCGATCGCCGAACGCGCCGACTATCTGATGGAAAAGGGCTGCGACCGCATCCTGGTGTTCCCGCTCTATCCGCAATATTCGGCATCCACCACGGCTACCGTGAACGACAAGTTTTTCGAACACATGATGGCCCAGCGCTGGATGCCGGCGGTGCGCACCGTGCCGGCCTATCACGACGAACCGGTGTATATCGACGCCCTCGCCCGCTCGATCGAGAGCCATCTCGCCACCCTCGATTTCGAGCCGGAACACGTCATCGCCTCCTATCACGGCATTCCGCAGAGCTATTTCAGGAAGGGCGACCCCTATCACTGCCACTGCCAGAAGACCTCGCGGCTCCTCAACGAACGGCTCGGCTGGCCGAAGGGCCGGCTGGTCACCACCTTCCAGTCCCGCTTCGGCCCGGAGGAATGGCTGCAGCCCTATACCGACAAGACGGTCGAGAAGCTCGCGAAGGAGGGGGTGAAGTCGATCGCCGTCCTCAATCCCGGCTTCGTCTCCGATTGCCTCGAAACGCTGGAGGAGATCGCCGGCGAGGCGGGCGAGATCTTCCACGAGGCGGGCGGCGAGAATTTCTCGCACATTCCCTGCCTCAATGATTCCGATCCCGGCATGGACGTCATCGAGGCGATGGTGCGCCGGGAACTGCGCGGCTGGCTGGACTGACGAGGTCACCACCGTGCTGCCACGCGGCCCATGCGTCATCCGACTGTAAAATAAGCTGATTAATGATCCGAGCTGGTTCCCGACCGGCTCGGCCACCGGACCGGATCGGCTGAACCGTGGCGCCAGTCAGATTCGGGAGACGTCGGTTCATGTCGGCAGAAGTTCAAGCTGAGAATACGGGGGCCGGTTCGCCCTTCGACCTGACGCGGCTCGGGCTCGTCTTCGTCGTCCTGCTGGTCGGAGTGACCGCCTATTTCATCTACTGGGCCTTCGGCTACACCGAGGGACACTTTCCGACGATTCTGGTGCTGGCGACGCTGTTCGGCGTCTTCATGGCCTTCAACATCGGCGGCAACGACGTCGCCAACTCCTTCGGCACCAGCGTCGGCGCCGGCACGCTGACGATCCAGCAGGCGCTGGCGATCGCCGCGATCTTCGAGGTCTCCGGCGCGGTCATCGCCGGCGGCAGCGTCACCGACACGATCCGCGACGGCATCGTCGATCTGTCCCGGATCGCGGTCGAGCCGGCCGATTTCATCTACATCATGATGTCGGCGCTGATCGCCGCGGCGCTGTGGCTGATGTTCGCCTCGAACAGAGGCTGGCCGGTCTCGACCACCCATTCGATCGTCGGCGCCATCGTCGGCTCCTCGATCACCCTCGGCATCCTGTCGAGCGGCTCCGACACCGCCTTCTCGCTCGTCCAGTGGGGCAAGGTCGGCCAGATCGTGATTTCCTGGGTGCTGTCGCCGGCGCTCGGCGGCATCATCGCCTATTTCCTGTTCCGCGAGATCAAGAAGCACGTCCTCGCCTATAACGAGGCGGCCGAGCAGAAGCTCGAGGAGATCCGCCAGGAAAAGCGCGAGCACGCCCGCAGGCACAAGGAAGCCTTCGAGCGCCTGTCGGAGATCCAGCAGATCTCCTACACCCACACCATGGCACGCGACGCCCACATCATGGCGGACCGCGACTTCGAACCGGAAGACCTCGAATCCGACTATTTCCGCGGCCTCCAGAAGTTCGAGCGCCAGCGCAAGGAGCTGCATCCCCACCGGGCGATCGAGAGCTTCGTCCCGCCGATCGCCGCCGTCGGCGCGATGGTGATCGCCGGCATGCTGCTGTCCAAGGGGCTCGGCAATCTGAAGCTCGACCTCAGCCTGCTGCAGGACGGGTTGATCCTCGCCATGGTCGGCGCCATCGTCTGGATCGCCGTCTATGTCTTCGCCCGGGCGCTGAAGGAGCGCCAGCTCGGCCGCGCGACTTTCCTCCTGTTCTCCTGGATGCAGGTCTTCACCGCGGCGGGCTTTGCCTTCAGCCACGGCTCCAACGACATCGCCAACGCCATCGGCCCCTTCGCGGCGATCCTCGACGTCCTGCGCACCGGCAATGTCGGCCAGAACGCCCCGGTCCCGACGATCGCCATGGTCACCTTCGGCGTCGCGCTGATCGCCGGCCTCTGGTTCATCGGCAAGAACGTCATCCAGACCGTCGGCCACAATCTGACGACCATCCACCCGGCCTCGGGCTTTTCGGCGGAGCTTTCCGCCTCGGCCGTGGTGCTGCTCGCCTCGATCCTCGGCCTGCCGGTTTCGAGCACGCACATCCTGATCGGCTCGGTGCTCGGCATCGGCCTCGTCAACAACTACACCAACTGGAACCTGATGAAGCCGATCGCCTTCGCCTGGGTGGTTACCCTGCCGGTCGCGGCGGTGCTCGCCGCCATCGGCTTCGTGGCGCTCAGGGCGGTGTTCTGACCCTCCATTCCCGCGGCGCACCACGCGCCGGAGCGACATTGCGGATCTCGAAAGCGCCGGCGTCCATCGCCGGCGCTTGCGTTCGGCAGGAATGACGCGATAGTCAGCCGGGGCCTTCTGCATCCGCCGCCCGGCCGAGAGGCAGGCGGCCCTTGGAGTTCGGCATGTTCACATCCGCCAGCATTCTTCTGATCGTCGTCCTGTTTTTCGGCGTCATCGTCCTGACGTCGACGATCAAGATCGTCCCGCAGGGCTACAATTACACCGTCGAGAATTTCGGCCGCTACACCCGCACGCTGGAGCCCGGCCTTTCCATCCTCGTGCCCTTCATCGAGCGCGTCGGACGCAAGATGAACATGATGGAGCAAGTGCTCGACGTGCCGACCCAGGAGGTCATCACCCGCGACAACGCGTCCGTCGCGGCGGACGGCGTCGCCTTCTACCAGATCCTCGACGCCAAGGCGGCCGCCTACGAGGTGTCCGGGCTCGACAACGCCATCCTCAATCTCGTGATGACCAATCTTCGCTCGGTCATGGGATCGATGGACCTCGACGACCTTCTGTCGAACCGCGACACCATCTCGGAGAAGATCCTGCGCGTCGTCGATCAGGCCTCCCACTCCTGGGGCATCAAGATCACCCGCATCGAGATCAAGGACATCAATCCACCGAAGAACCTCGTCGACGCCATGGCAAGGCAGATGATGGCCGAGCGCGAGAAGCGCGCCGAGATCCTCGAGGCGGAAGGCTCGCGCAACGCCGCGATCCTTCGGGCCGAGGGCGAGAAGCAGAGCCAGATCCTGCAGGCCGAGGGCAAGCGCGAGGCCGCCTATCGCGAGGCCGAGGCGCGCGAGCGGCTGGCCGAGGCGGAAGCGACGGCGACGCGGCTCGTCTCGGAGGCGATCTCGGCGGGCGACGTCCAGGCGATCAACTACTTCGTCGCCCAGAAATACACCGAGGCGCTGGGCAAGCTCGCCACGGCGCCGAACCAGCGTGTCGTGCTGATGCCGCTCGAAGCCTCGTCGCTGATCGGCTCGGTCTCCGGCATCGCCGAGATCGCGCGGGCCGCCTTCGGCGCGGATGCCGGGCCGACGGTGCCGCCCTCGCCGCCCCGTCCGCGCCAGGGCCGCCCGGGCTTCAGGGTGCCGGACAGCGGCTCGGCGCCGGCCGAGTGACCTGACATGGACGCGCTTTTCGAGACGCTCGTCGACTATGGCTGGTGGATCGCCGGCCTGGTCCTCCTGATCCTCGAGGTGGTGCTCCCCGGCGTCTACCTCGTCTTCTTCGGCATCGCGGCGCTGATCGTCGGCACCAACGCCTTCTTCCTCGGCGGCACCGGCTGGTTCGGCTGGCCGCAGCAGGTGATCGCCTTCGTCGTCGTCTCGGCGGTCTGCCTCTATCTCGGCCGGCGCTGGTACGGCACCCGGCCGGAGATCGACGAGGCCTCGCCGATCAACCGGCGCACCAGCCGGCTGATCGGCCGCGAGGCGCGGCTCTCCGAGGCGATCGTCGACGGAAGAGGTCGGATCGCCATCGAGGACAGCTGGTGGAGCGTCTCCGGACCTGACCTGCCCCAAGGCGCCCGGGTGCGGGTGACCGGCGCCGACGGCGCCGTGCTGGCGGTCGAGCCGCTGGAGTGAACGAGGGCACCGCGCTGCCTTTCCGGCTTGGGCAGGTGTCGAACGCTCCCGCATCGTCCCGGCGGATCGCTCGAAGCCCCGCACCGCCGGCGACGCTTCGATCTCCCCGCTTGCGGGGGAAATGAGTGGCAACCCTGACGGGGGTATGGCGCCCGCGTCGGGACATGTCGGCGCCCGTCGCGCCCCCCTCTGCCTGCCGGCATCTCCCCCTCAAGGGGGCAGGCGAATCGCATATGGCCGGCGGTGATTTGAAGCTGATCGGGCTTGCGGTTTTGGCTCTGATTGATTCTGGAAGCATCCATGGAGATGTCCCGTGGAGGCGAAGATGGATCGATTTGTCGAA
>NZ_SOZD01000016.1 GCF_004519335.1 Jiella endophytica
GTCGCCAGACTGCATCCCGACAAGACCCCCATGCGACGAAAACTCCTCAAGGCCGGATGGGACGAAAGCTTCTTCTTCGATCTCATTCGCCATATGCGATAGACCTGCCCTCAAGGGGGGAGATCGATCTCGCTCCTGGCTCGTCGCCTTTCCGACAAAGATGGAGTTCGGCAGGAAACGTCGAACCATCGAGTGCTGCCGGTGACGCTGCCGATCTCCCCCCTTGAGGCGGGGTCCGAAGGACGGGACGAGACGCGTGGCTCGTCCCTGCAGTCCGGCAGGACAGAGGGGGGTTCGCGGGCGCCAACCCTCCACGAAATGCGGCAACGCGATATCCAGCCTGTGTTTGTTCGATCGCTCGCGACTCCCTCATCCCCGCGCCGCCTCGTCGGCCATGTGGGCGCGGACGATATCGGCAAAGCTCGCATCGGCGGCAAAGCCGACGCTCGCAGCACGGCCGGCATCGAAGGTCCGCGGCCAGCCGGCGACGATCTTCTCGATCACCGCGTCCGGCTCGCGGCGGATGCGCCCCGCCACCTCGTCGCCGGCGACCTCGCGCAGCGCCTCGATCATCTCGGCAATGGTGACGGAAAGACCCGGCATGGTCAGGCAGCGACGGGCGCCGAGAACGTCGGTGTCCATCGTCGCCGCATGCATCAGGAAGCCGACCGCCGAGGCCGGGCTCGCCACCCAGTGGCGGACGTCGTCGGCGACGGGCAGGATCGCCTCCTGGCCGGCCAGCGGCTCGCGGATGATGCCGGAGAAGAAGCTCGAGGCCGCCTTGTTCGGCTTTCCGGGCCGCACGACGATCGTGGGAAGCCGGATGCCGACGCCGTCGACGAAACCCTTGCGGCTGTAGTCGTTGAGGAGAAGCTCGCAGATCGCCTTCTGGGTGCCGTAGCTGGTCAGCGGCGCGGAGAGGAAACTGTCGCCGATCGGCTCCTCGAAGGGCGCGCCGAAGACGGCGATCGACGAGGTGAAGACGAGGCGCGGGCGGTAGTTCTCGCCCTGCGCGCGGATCGCCTCCAGGAGATGGCGCATGCCGTCCTGGTTGATCCGGTAGCCCTTGTCGAAATCGGCCTCGGCCTCGCCCGAGACGATGGCGGCAAGGTGGAAGATGAAGTCGGGGCGCCTTTCGACGAGTGCCCTGACCGTCGCCTCGTCGGCGATGTCGCCGGCGCTCGCAGCGATTTCCACGCCGGCCGGCGCGGCGATCTCAGGCTTCACCACATCGAAGGCGTCGATCGCCGTGATCGTCTCGCCGGCAATGGTCTTTTCCGCGACGAGCCGGTCGATCAGCCGCCGCCCGACCATCCCTGCCGCTCCCAGCACCAGTATCCGCATGTCGTTCCTCCCTTGATGCCTTTTTGACGCGCCGGCCTCGGGTCCTCGGCTTTCGCGCCTGCTGTCTTCGTCTTGCCGCCGGATGGTCGCGAATGCTTGTGCCCGTCGCGCCCCCCTCTGTCCTGCCGGACATCTCCCCCTCGAGGAGGGAGATCGGATCTCGTTCGACCGCGGCGCATCATCGTCGAAGAGCTCTCGTCACCTCCATCAACGAGCGCGCCCCCGTCAAAGCCGCGTGATCTCCCCCCTTGAGGGGGAGATGCCGGCAGGCTGAGGGGGGTTCGAAAGGCGCCCCACCTCGATGTCTTTGCACAAGCCCTTTCGGTCCTTCGTGTTCCTGCAGCAACGCCCTAAAGCGACCAGCCGCCGTCGATCAGCTGCGTCGTGCCCGTCGTGAAGGCGCTCTCGTCGGAGGCGAGATAGACCGCGAGATGGGCGATCTCGGCCGCCGTGCCGATGCGGCCCATGGGCTGGCGCTCGACGAACATCGCCCGGGCCTTGTCGGTGCCGCCAACCGTCTTGCCGAGGTCCTCGATGCGCCCGTCGAGGGAAGGCGATTCGATGGTGCCGGGGCAGATGGCGTTGCAGCGGATGCCCTGTTTGATGAAGTCGACCGCCACCGAGCGGGTGAGGCCGATCACCGCCGCCTTGGTCGCCATATAGACGTAGCGGTTGGGCGCCGCCTTGATCGAGGAGGCGGCGGAAGACATGTTGATGATCGAGCCGCCGCCCTTTTCCAGCATGCGCGGGACCAGCGCCGAGATCGTCCGGTGCATCGCCTTGACGTTCAGCTCGAAGGAGAAATCCCAAGCCTTCTCGTCGCAGTCGAGAACGGTGCCGTGATGGACGTAGCCGGCGCAGTTGAACAGGATGTCCGGCGTCTCGACGCCGTCGAGATAGGCCTTCACGGCCGCAGAATCGGTGACGTCGAGGGCGGCGAGATGCGCCTTACCGCCGTGATCGAGACCGGTCAGCTTCTGTGCGTCGAGGTCGGACGCATAGACCGTCGCGCCCTCGGCGAGAAAGGCTTCGGCGACCGCCCTCCCGATCCCCTGGCCGGCGGCGGTGCAGACGGCGATCTTGCCTTCGAGGCGTCCAGTCATGTCAGGCATTCCTTCATGTCACACATCCTCGGCCAAAGCAGTGAAGAACGCCGGCTCGCTGGGATGTCATTGGCGGCGAGGCCGCGCTTCTTGGTTCGGCGAATGCCCGAGCCTTCCATGCCCGGGCGGCGTCCGGTCAGTGGTTGTCGCGGGGCACCTTCGCCATGTCGCCGCTCGCGCCGCCTTGCGCGAGGCGCTGATAGGTGACGGCCGGCTGCAGCACCATGCCGGTCTCGAACTGCGAGACGATGCCGCGCTGGATCTCCTGCCAGGGCGTCTGGTGGGCCGGGAAGTGATAGCCGCCCTCGGCCTCCAGCGCCTTGCGGCGTTCGGCTAGTTCCTCCGCGGAAATCAGAATGTCGGCGGTGCCCCGGCCGAGATCGATGCGCACCCGGTCGCCGGTCCGAAGCAGTGCTAGGCCGCCGCCGGCAGCGGCTTCCGGCGAGGCGTTGAGGATGGAAGGCGAACCCGATGTGCCGGACTGGCGGCCGTCGCCGATGCAGGGAAGCTCGGTGATGCCGCGCTTGATGAGATAGTCGGGCGCCCGCATGTTCACCACCTCGGCGCCGCCCGGATAGCCGATCGGACCGGCGCCGCGCATGAACAGGACGGATCGCTCGTCGATCTGGAGCGCCGGGTCGTCGATCCGGTGGTGATAGTCTTCCGGGCCGTCGAAGACGATCGCCTTGCCCTCGAAGGCCATCGGGTCCGCCGGGTTCTCCAGATAGGTCTTGCGGAACTTCGGCGAGATCACCGAGAGCTTCATGATCGCCGAGGAGAAGAGGTTGCCCTTCAGGACCCGGAAGCCGGCATGGGGCTTCAGCGGGTTGTCGAAGGTGCGGATGACGTTCTCGTCCTCGATGACGGCGCCGCGGCAGTTCTCCCCGATGGTCCGGCCGTTCACCGTCAGGGCGTTTTCGGCGATCAGGCCCTGTTCCATCAGCTGATTGACCACCGCCGGCACGCCGCCGGCATGATAGTAGTCCTCGCCGAGATATTCGCCGGCCGGCTGGAGATTGACCAGAAGCGGGATCTCCTCGCCATAGGTCTGCCAGTCGTCGATCGAAAGCTCGACGCCAACATGGCGGGCGAGCGCATTGAGATGGATCGGCGCGTTGGTCGAGCCGCCGATCGCCGAATTGACGCGGATGGCGTTGACGAAGGCGTCCTTGGTCAGGATGTCGGTCGGCTTCAGGTCCTCATGGACCATGTCGACGATGCGCTTGCCGGTGAGATACGAGATCTCCTGGCGGTCGCGGTAGGGCGCCGGGATCGCCGCCGAGCCGGGCAGCTGCATGCCGAGAGCCTCGGCGAGCGAGTTCATCGTCGAGGCCGTGCCCATGGTGTTGCAGTAGCCGGTGGAGGGCGCCGAGGAGGCGACGAGCTTGACGAAGCCCGGATAGTCGATCTCGCCGGCGGCCATCATCTCGCGGGCCTTCCAGACGATGGTGCCGGAGCCGGTACGCTCGCCGCGGAACCAGCCGTTGAGCATCGGACCGACCGACAGGGCGATCGCCGGGATGTTCACCGTCGCGGCCGCCATCAGGCAGGCGGGCGTGGTCTTGTCGCAGCCGATGGTCAGCACCACGCCGTCGAGCGGATAGCCGTAGAGCAGTTCGACGAGACCGAGATAGGCAAGGTTGCGGTCGAGGGAGGCGGTCGGCCGCTTGCCGGTCTCCTGGATCGGATGCACCGGAAACTCGATGGCGATGCCGCCGGCCTCGCGGATACCTTCGCGCACGCGCTTGGCCAATTCCAGATGGTGCCGGTTGCAGGGCGAGAGGTCGGAGCCGGTCTGGGCAATGCCGATGATCGGCTTGCCGGACTGGAGCTCGTCCTGGCTGAGGCCGAAATTCAGGTAGCGCTCGAGATAGAGCGCCGTCATGTCCGGGTTGGACGGATTGTCGAACCACGCGCGGGACCTGAGCGGGGTCTTGAGGGAAGTGCGATCGGTCATTGCGGCTCCGGGCGCGCGCCTTGGCGCGGCCATCGTTTCGTTTCGAAAACGACGTATACAATAACCCGGGATGAGCGCAAAGGCTTCTTCGGCCGCCGTGCCTCGTCGGAGGTACTTCGGCAATAAAAACGAGGTGTTCCCGAGTGCGTCGTCCAGGTTCCGGAGAGGTCGCACCTCTGGCGCCGGAGTGTCGGACGGGCGCTTCCGTGCGGTCTTCAGCGAATACGCAGGCACCCGTTGCAGGGCTGCAAAACGGGCCGAAGATCGGCAGAACAGCGTTCAGAAGGTGCCGAAGACGAGGCCCTGGCCGAGCAGGACCATCAGCCAGTGGCCGGCATCGATCGCCGCAAGGTCCCAGCCGAATCCCTGGAAGCGGCGATTGACGATGACCGTCGTCGCGACGAAGCCGATCCAGAGGAAGACGGCGGACAGCAGCGCATCCAGAAGGCTGACCGTCTCGAAATGGCTCAGCAGCACGGCGAACACCGCCGCCATGACGAATTCCGACAGGATGGCGACGAGGATGTTGCCGGACCGCTCCGACATGCCGAGGACGTCGAAACGCGCCGCCCGCTGCCAGTGGCGGGCGAGCGCCGTGTACCAGATCGTCCCGACGATCATCGACACCACCGTCGCCAGGACGATGGCGAAATAATCGGTCGCCGCCAGCGACATCGATCGTCCGTCCCCCTCGAATCCCCGAAACGAGCTTGCGAGAGCAGATTTGTTCCGTCAACTTACTTTGGCGTTTCGCCTCGCCGGAACCGCTTCTCCGCAACGGAACAGGACGGGGCTGATGGGCGAGCGCCACACCTCATTGCCCTTCGATCGTCGCCTTGGATTTCCTCGACTAGCCTCGCCACTCCCAGACCGTCACCCGCTTGACGTCCTGATCCTCGAGGGCGCGGCTCACCGGAACGCGGTATTCTGCGAGGGGGTCGAGGCGGTGCTTCGGCAGATAGGCCCGGCCGGGATCGCCGACGATCACCCTGACGCCGCGGGCGACCTCCGCCTCGAACCAGGGGATCACGGCATCGGCCATCTGACGGTCATAGAAGACGTCCCCGGCAAGGAGAATGTCGGCGTCGAGCGGCCGGCCGACGAGGTCTTCCGGCGAGAAGCCGATCCCGCCGAGAGGCGATCCGGGCTCCCTGCCATTCAGCGCGAGATTGAGCGACAGCGCCGTCGCGGCGAAAGGATCGATGTCGGCGGCAAGCACGCCTCGCGCTTCGGCCATCGCGGCGGCGATGGCGACGAGGCCGGAGCCGCTGGCAAAATCCACCACCCGGCGCCCGGCGACCTCGAAGGGGTGATCGAGGAGATAGCGGGCAAGGCCCTGGCCACCCGCCCAGGCAAAGGCCCAGAAGGGCGGGGGCAGGCCGAGTTCGGCGAGTTCCTCCTCGGTCTTCAGCCAGATCTCGTGGGCTTCCGAGGCAAGGCGCAGCGCGATTTCCGGCACATGCGGCGGCCGCAGGACCGAGGTGTTGGCGAGGATGAAGGCCTCGGCGCGACCGGGATCGAGGCGGCGCGCTCCGCCAGCGGGCCCGCCGCCGGCTCCCCTCTCATAAGCCGCGCCGCGCCCGGCCGTCGCCGGCTCGTTCTTCGCCTGTCTCTCCGTCACATTCAGAGCCTCCGCCCGCTTCCGCGCCGTGCTGTTGTCGCGCCGGCGCTGCGCCCACCTCCCGGCAGCCGCGATTCGTCCTTCTCTCCCGCCGTGAAGAGATGGACAACCCCGGTGGCGGCGACATGTTGGCCGAAAGCCGAAACCAGCAAAGGCCCTTCCTTGCCCTATTCCGACAGCGAAAAGCCCGGCGACCCGGCGGCCGGCGTCATCATCCGCAAGGCCGGCCGGGCCGGGCGCATCACCCTTGCCAAGCCGAAGGCGCTGAACGCCCTCGATCACCAGATGGCGCTCGCCATCGAGGCGGCGCTTGACGCCTGGGCTAAGGACGAGGGCGTCGAAATCGTCGTCATCGACGCGCTGGGGGAAAAGGCCTTCTGCGCCGGCGGCGACATCGCCGCGCTCTATCGCGCGGGCAAGGAGGGCGACTTCCTGCCGGGGCGGCGCTTCTTCGCCGACGAATACCGGCTGAACCGGACGATCGCCCGGTATGAAAAGCCCTATGTCGCCCTGATGGACGGCATCGTCATGGGTGGCGGCGTCGGGCTATCGGCCCATGGCGATCACCGCATTGTCACCGAACGATCGATGGTGGCGATGCCCGAATGCGGCATCGGCCTGATCCCGGATGTTGGCGGCACGCTGGTGCTCGGCGAAGCGCCGGGCCGGCTCGGCGAATATCTCGGCCTCACCGGCTTTCGCATGAAGGCGGCCGACGCGATCCTCGCCGGCTTTGCCGACCACTGCCTGCCCTCGTCAGAAATCCCCCGGGCGATCGCCCGGCTCGAGGAGACCGGCGATCCGAGGGCCATCGAGGCGTTGTTCGAAACGCCCGAGGAAGGCATCCTCGCCAGCCGCAGGGAGATGATCGACCGGTTCTTCGCCGCCCCGGACGCTGCGGCGATCCTCGCCGCGCTCGAGGCCGACGGGAGTGATTTCGCCGCCGAGACAGCCCGCAGCATCCGCCGCGGCTCGCCGCTTTCGGCCGCCGTCACGCTGGAACTGGTGCGCGCCGCACGCGCCGATCCGACCATCGAGACGGCGCTCGCGCGGGAATATCGCTACACCTTCCGTGCCCAGGAGAAGGGCGACTTTCTTGAAGGCACCCGCGCAGTCGTCATCGACAAGGACCGCTCCCCGCAATGGCCGGAAAAGCGCATCGAGGACCTTTCGCGCGAAAGGGTCGAGGCGATGCTGGCGACGCTCGGGGACGACGAGTTGAGCTTCTGAGGCACTGAGATAGCGATAGCTGCAGGTGGCGGGACACCGGGCAGGACGACATGGGAGGATATGGGATGCGGATCGGATTCATCGGTCTCGGAAATATGGGCGCGCCGATGGCGAAGAACCTCGGCGCGGCAGGCCACGAGGTGACCGGCTACGACACGGCGGAAGTCGCGGTCGAGGGCGTTGCGGGCGCGGGCCGGATGCAGGACGCCGTCGCCGGCATGGAGGTGATCGTCACCATGCTGCCGAATGGCGGCATCGTGCGAACCGTGCATGAGGCTGTGGTTGCCGCGGCGGATCCAGAGTCGCTGATCATCGACTGCTCGACCATCGACGTCGAGAGCGCCCGGGCGGTGCACGAGCTTGCCGGCAAGAAGGGCCTGATGTCCCTCGACGCGCCGGTCTCCGGCGGCACCGGGGGAGCTGCCGCCGGCACGCTGACCTTCATGGTCGGTGGGTCGCAGGCGGCCTTCGCCAAGGGCCGGCCGCTCTTCGAGATCATGGGGGCGAAGGCCGTCCATTGCGGCGAAGCCGGCGCCGGTCAGGCGGCGAAGATCTGCAACAACATGATCCTTGGAATATCCATGATCGGCGTCTGCGAAGCCTTCCATCTTGCCGACAGGCTCGGCCTCGACCGCCAGGCGATGTTCGACGTCGCCTCGACCTCGTCCGGTTCCTGCTGGTCGCTCAACACCTATTGCCCGGCCCCTGGCGTCGGCCCGGAGAGCCCTGCCGACCGCGACTACAAGGCGGGATTTGCGGCGGAGCTGATGCTGAAGGATCTCGACCTCTCGCAGACGGCAGCCGAGAAGAACGGCGCGGCGACGGAGATGGGCCGCCACGCCCGCGACATCTACAAGGCCTTCGTCGACGCGGGCGGACGGGGCAAGGACTTTTCGGCGATCCTCGAGAGGCTCGGCCAGTCCTGAATTCTCCCGGCGTGGCGCAGCTTCAGCGGCCGGCCTCGTAGAACACCGGCTGGCTGCCATCGGCGGTGCCGAAGGCGTGGACGTCGAAGCGTGCGTTCGGATCGTCGCCCATGCCGGGCGAGCCCATCGGCATGCCTGGCACCGAAATGCCGCGGATCTTCGGACGCTCGGAAAGAAGCTTCTCGATCGCCTCCATGGGCACGTGGCCCTCGACGACATAGCCGCCGATCTCGGCCGTGTGGCAGGAGCGCAGCGGCTCCGGTACGCCGGCAAGTCGCTTGGCGGTGTCGAGATCGTCGGTATCCCGGGTCTCCACCTCGAAGCCATACTTGCGGGCGATCGCCACCCAGGCCTCGCAGCAGCCGCAGGTTGGCGATTTGACCACCGTCATGTGGCGCTCGTCGTGGTCGGCACGGGCCGGCGCGGGCTGGCCGAAGGTCGTCGCTGCCAAAAGGACGCTCGCAAGCACCGTCTTCATCGCAGTCGTCTCCATGGAAAGAAGGAAGGTCACAGCTTCACCGTCCGCAGCCTGAGCGCATTGCCGATGACCGAGACCGAGGAGAGGCTCATCGCCGCAGCGGCAATCATCGGCGACAGGAGGAGGCCGAAGACCGGGTAGAGAATGCCCGCGGCGATCGGTACGCCGACGGTGTTGTAGGCGAAGGCGAAGAAGAGATTCTGCTTGATGTTGGCGATCGTCGCCTCGGCGAGGTGCCGCGCCCGCACGATCGCCTGAAGATCGCCCTTCACCAGCGTCATGCCGGCGCTCTCGACCGCAACGTCGGCGCCGGTGCCCATGGCAATGCCGACATCGGCGGCGGCGAGCGCCGGAGCATCGTTGATGCCGTCGCCGGCGACGGCAACCGTTCCGCCGCCCTGCCGCAGCTCCTCGACGAGGGCCTGCTTGTCCTCTGGCGACAGGCCGGCACGGACCTCGTCGATGCCGAGCTCCTTCGCCACGGCATGCGCGGTGCGCTCGTTGTCTCCGGTCGCCATGACGATGCGCATGCCGCTCTCGTGCAGCGCCTCGATGGCCCCCTTCGTCGTCTCCTTGATCCTGTCGGCGACAGCGATGAGGCCGGCGGCCTCACCGTCGATCGCGACATACATCGCCGTCTTGCCCTCACCCTGCAGCCGTTCGGCGTCGCCGTCGAGGGGGGAGGGATCGACGCCCGCAGCTTCCAGCATCTCGCGGTTGCCGAGGAGGACGGACTTGCCGCCGACGGTTCCCTTCACGCCCCTCCCGGTGACCGAATCGAAGTCGTCTGCATCGGCAAGGGTGAGGCCGCGCTCCCTGGCGCCGGACAGGATCGCTTCTGCGAGCGGGTGCTCGGAGCCCCGTTCGAGGCTCGCCGCCGCCGACAGGACGGCGTCTTCGTCGCCATCCGGCGCGACGAGGTCGGTGAGGCTCGGGCGACCCTCGGTGAGGGTGCCGGTCTTGTCGACGACGAGGATGTCGACCTTGGAAAACCGCTCCAGCGCCTCGGCATCCTTGATGAGAACCCCGGCCGAGGCGCCGCGGCCGGTCGCCGTCATGATCGACATCGGCGTTGCGAGGCCGAGGGCGCAGGGGCAGGCGATGATCAGCACCGACACGGCGGCGACCAGCGCATGGGCGAGTGCCGGCTGCGGCCCGAAAACGGCCCAGGCGAGGAAGGCGAGGACCGCGACGGCGACGACGGCCGGCACGAAGTAACCGGCGACCCGGTCGGCCAGACCCTGGATCGGCGCGCGCGAGCGCTGCGCGGTCGCCACCATCTCGACGATGCGCGACAGGGTGGTGTCGGCGCCGACCGCCTGTGCTTCCATGACGAAAGAGCCGGACTTGTTGAGCGTGCCGCCGGTGAGCTTGTCGCCGGCATTCTTTTCCACTGGCACCGGTTCGCCGGTGATCATCGATTCGTCGACGGAAGAGCGGCCGTCGACCAGGCGGCCGTCGACCGGGATGCTCTCGCCCGGCCTGACCCGCAGCCTGTCGCCGGACCTCACTTCCGCGAGTTCGACGTCCTCGTCATTGCCATCTTCACCAATCCGACGCGCGGTCTTCGGCGCCAGATCCATCAGTGCGCGGATCGCCGAGCCGGTGCGCTCGCGCGCCTTCAGCTCCAGCACCTGGCCGACGAAGATGAGTGCGACGATCACCGCCGAGGCCTCGAAATAGACCGGCACGACGCCGTCCTCTTTGAACGACGCCGGGAAGAGGCCGGGAAGGAAGGTGGCGACGAGGCTATAACCATAGGCGGCGCCGACCCCGATCGCGATCAGCGTCCACATGTTGGGCGAGCGGTTGACGATCGAGGCCCAGCCCCGCTTGAAGAAGGGCAGCGCCGCCCAGAGGACGACGGGTGTCGCCAGCAGAAATTCCAGATAGACCGCCATCTGTTCGCCGACCCATTCCCTCACCGGAAGCCCGACCATCGGGCCCATGGTGAGGACGAGCAGCGGTACGGCGCAGAGAGCCGAGACCCACAGCCGCCGGGTGAAGTCGACGAGCTCGGGGTTCGATCCCTCGTCGCCGGTCGGAACGCCCATCGGCTCCAGCGCCATGCCGCATTTCGGGCAGTCGCCGGGATGGTCCTCGACGATCTCCGGATGCATCGGGCAGGTATATTGCGTGCCGGCGGGCATCGGCTCCTGTGCCGGCCGGTCGCCGAGATATGTCTCGGGATCGGCCTGAAACCTTGCCTCGCAGCCGGCCGAGCAGAAATAGAAACGCTGGCTGGAGCCGGACGCATCCTTGTGCTTGATCATGTGCGGGGCGTCGATCCGCTCGACCTCCATGCCGCAGACCGGGTCTTCGGCGGTGAGATAGGCGGCGGGATCGGCGAGGAATTTCTTGCGGCAGCCGTCGGAGCAGAAATGCACCATGCGGCCGTCATGCTCGGCCGTCGGCTTGCCGGCTTGCGGGTCGACGGTCATGCCGCAGACCGGATCGCGGGTGACATGAGCCACACCGTTTCCCTGCCGGCCGTGACCCTCAGCGTCGTGGTTCGCATGATCATGGCCATCCTGGTGGTGGCCGCGATGGCCGTCGCGCTGCATCGTCTCCGTCATGGGCTTTCTGCCTTCTCGGTCTTCGTCGCGATGGAGATGGGGCTTCCCGTTACTGGAAGGTCAAGGAAGGCGGTCACCGAAGCTGCCGATCGGCCCCCTGGTGGGGGGTCCATAGGACGGGATGAAACGCGTGCCCTGCAGCCTGGCAAGGCAGAGGGGGGCGCCTCGCACGGCCGGCGCAGAACATTCAAAAGGGAGCGCCCGGCACGCCCCCCTCTGGGCTGCCGCCCATTTCCCCCGCGAGGGGGGAGATCAACGCGGCGATGCTCTCTTCCCACCTGAAGCCGTTTCCGCCATGGTGCAGCAAAATTGACCAGACACGGAATTTGCCATCAGATGGGGCAATCGTCGGGCCGTGCGACGCGTTACGCCGCCACCGGTCACCCCGCGAGGATATTGAGATGCCACCCAATTCCCTGAAGACCCTTCTCGCCGAGGCGACGCCGGCCCGCTCCGGCGATTTCCTCGCCGGCCTCGCAGCGGAAAGCCAGGAGGCACGGGTGAAGGCGCAGCGGCGCCTCGCCGAAACGGGCCTTTCGGATATCCTCGCGACGCCGCTGATCGACCCGGATAGGGATGAGGTGCAGCGGCTGATCCTCGACCAGCATGACGACGAAGCGTTTCGGCCGATCTCCGGCCTCTCGGTCGGCGAATTCCGCGACTGGCTCCTCTCGGACGAGGCGACGACCGACGCGATCTCGGCGCTGAAATGGGCACTGACGCCGGAAATGGTCGCGGCGGTCTCGAAGATCTGCCGCAACCAGGATCTCATCGCCATCGCCAGGAAACGGCCGGTGGTGACGAAATTCCGCACCACCGTCGGCGAGCCCGGGCGGCTCTCGGTGCGCATCCAGCCGAACCATCCGACGGACGATGCCAAGGGGGTGGCCGCCTCGATCCTCGACGGCCTCGCCTTCGGTTGCGGCGACGCGGTGATCGGCATCAATCCGGCAACCGACAGCCCGTCGGCGATGCGGCGCCTGCTCGAACTGATCGAGGAGCTGCGCCTTCGCCTCGACTGCCCGGTGCAGTCCTGCGTGCTCGCCCATGTGACGACGGCGATCGACGCGATGGGCCGCGGCGCACCGGTCGATCTGGTCTTCCAGTCGATCGCGGGGTCGCAGAAGGCCAACGAATCCTTCGGCATCAACCTCGCCATGCTGAAGGAGGGGCAGGACGCGGCAAAATCCTTGAAGCGCGGCACGGTGGGTGAGGACGTGATGTATTTCGAGACCGGGCAGGGCGCCGCGCTGTCAGCCGACGCCAATTTCGGCATCGACCAGCAGACCATGGAGGCGCGGGCCTATGCCGTCGCGCGGGCCTTCGACCCTCTGTTGGTCAACACCGTCGTCGGCTTCATCGGCCCGGAATATCTCTATGACGGCAAGGAGATAACAAGGGCCGGCCTCGAGGACCATTTCTGCGGCAAGCTGCTCGGCGTGCCGATGGGGGTGGACGTCTGCTACACCAACCACGCCGAGGCCGACCAGGACGACATGGACAACCTCCTGACGCTGCTTGCCGTTGCCGGCGTTAACTTCGTCATGGGCGTGCCGGGCTCCGACGACGTCATGCTGAACTACCAGTCGACCTCCTATCACGACGCCGCCTATGTGCGCCGGGCGCTGGGGCTGAAGCCGGCGCCGGAATTCGAGGCCTGGGCGCGGGAGGTCGGGGTGTTCGACGAGGCGGGCTTCCTGATGCCGGAAAAGCAGCGCGGCGACGCCGGCCTGATCGCCCGGTCGAAACTTCTGGAGGCGGCGGAGTAGGGGCAGGTCGCAAAAGGCGTCTGCTTGGACAGGGGATCGCGAAAGCGGGAGCATCGTCATTCTCGGGCCCCGTCCCGAGAATCCAGGGCAACCGCCGCAGCTTCGGCCGCTTCTGGCTTTTGCAGCTGCAGCCGGTCCTGCCCGACGATCTCTGGATTCTCGGGACGGGGCCCGAGAATGACGAAGCGTTACTGTCTGCGCCTGCCGGCTGAAACGACGGGCAATCGATCTGCCGATAGCCATGGGAGCCACCGTCATGTCATCGGATGAAACATCCAAACTCCCCGTCTTCGTCACGGGGCGCGACGAACACCCGTTGAAGCGCCTGCGCGACTTCACCGAAGCGCGGATCGGCCTTGGCCGGCGCGGCGCCGGCCTGCCGACGGCGGCCCATCTCGATTTCGCCGAGGCCCATGCCAAGGCCCGCGACGCGGTGCATTCGGAGTTTCAGGCCGACGCCATCGGGGCGGCGCTGCGCGAGGCCGGACGTGCAAACATCCCCGCCGAGAGCCAGGCCGGCGACCGGGCGACCTATCTGCGCCGCCCGGATCTCGGCCGGCGGCTCGCCGAGACCTCCCGCAAGTCACTCAAGGCCGTCGAGGGCGGGCCCTTCGACCTCGTCGTCATCGTCGCCGACGGGCTTTCGGCGACGGCGGTAAACGCCCATGGCGCCAAGGTCGCGGCCGGGCTTCTCGGCGCGCTGCCGAAGGACTGGCGGATCGCCCCGGTGGTTGTCGCCTCGGGCGCAAGGGTGGCGCTGTCCGACCCGATCGGCGAGGCGCTCGGCGCGAAGATTGCGCTGATGCTGATCGGCGAGCGGCCGGGCCTCTCTGCGGCAAACAGTCTCGGCGCCTATCTCACCTTCGCGCCGAAGCCCGGACGATCCGATGCCGATCGCAACTGCGTCTCCAACATCCGCCCGGGCGGCCTGAAGCCGGAGATTGCCGGCGAAAAGCTCGCCGGCCTTGTCGTCCGCGCCGCCGAACTCGGCCTTTCCGGCACCAGGCTGAAGGACGACGCCGACGACCGGCTCGGCAGCGACGGCGAGACGCCGAGGCTCGGCCCCTGATCCTCCGGCGCTAATCCTCAGGCGACCCCAGCGACCCCTACCCGATGCCGGCAAATTCTTCCATCGCAGTGGTTTGAAGCTGCCGCGCGGCAACACATCTAAAGGCGACGGCCGGCGCCGCCGAGAGGCTCGCCGGCCGTCGCCGCGCCTGCCCGACGGTTTTCGGCCGCGGACCGGTGTGCCGCCAGGCGACGGCGGACGACAAAGCCACGCGGAATGGATCGGTATCCTGCCGGTTTGCCGACGGGAGTTTGATGTTGGAAGACTTTTTCACCAGTTCGTCGGGCAACGGTGCCGTTCCGCTCTTCGTCTGGCTCGCGACCATCGGCGGCATCGCCGCGCTCTTCCTCTTCGACTTCCTCACCCATGTCAGAAAGGCCCACGAACCGGGCTTCAAGGAAGCCGCCTTCTGGTCGGCCTTCTACATCGCCATCGCCTGCATCTTCGGCGGCGGGGTGTTCCTGTTCTGGGACCACACCCACGGGGTCGAGTATTTCGCCGGCTTCATCACCGAGAAGAGCCTGTCGGTCGACAATCTCTTCGTCTTCGTCATCATCATGAAGGCCTTCCGCGTTCCCGGCGAGGACCAGCAGAAGGCGCTGCTGATCGGCATCGTGCTGGCGCTGATCATGCGCGGCATCTTCATCGCCATCGGCGCGGCGGCGATCGAGCGATACGCCTGGGTGTTCTACCTGTTCGGCGTCTTCCTGCTCTGGACCGCCTGGAAGCTCGCTTCCGAGAGCCTTTCCGGCCACAAGAAGTCCGACGAGGAATATCAGCCCAACGCCCTGGTGAAGTGGTTCCAGAACCATCTGCCGGTCACCTCCGAGTTCCATGGCAACGCGCTGACGGTCCGTGAGAACGGCAAGCGGCACTTCACCCCGATGATGATCGTCATCATCGCGCTGGGGATGACCGACATCCTGTTCGCGCTGGATTCGATCCCGGCGATCTACGGCCTCACCGACGCGCCCTTCATCGTCTTCACGGCCAATGCCTTCGCGCTGCTCGGCCTTCTGCAGCTCTATTTCCTGCTCGGCGGCCTTCTCGACAGGCTGGTCTATCTCGGTCTCGGCCTGTCGCTGGTGCTCGGCTTCATCGGCGTCAAGCTGATCTTCCACGCGCTGGAGGAAAACTCGCTGCCCTTCATCAATGGCGGCCAGCCGGTGGAGGGCCTGCCGCACATCTCGACGCTGTTCTCCCTCGGCGTCATCATCGGCATTCTAGCGATCACCACCATCGCCAGCCTATTGAAGAGCCGCGGCATGACCTCGCCCTTCAAGGGCAAGTAGCGCGGGCAACCGACCCGGGAGCCGACGAGCGGCAGCACTTTTGCAGCTAGCCGGCAGCTTGCATCGCCGGCCGCGGCCTGCGAGTGGTGCGGCCGGCATTCAGGAAGACGATCTCGCAGGACGACGATGTCGCCGCAACGAAGAATGAGGCCGACGTGGCGAAGGACGACGACGCCGAGAGGGCAGGGCCGGCAGCCGGCGCCGCGGACACTGCGGCGTGGGACGCAAGGCGCGCCGCGCTCGACGCCAAGCTCGCCGAGCACCGCGCCCGCAATGCCGCCGAAAGCGCCAGGGAGCGCAAGTCCGGCACGTCGCAGGGCATCGCCGAGGGGCTGAAGCTCGCCTCGGAATTCGTCGCCGGCATCATCGTCGGCGCGGCGATCGGCTACGGCATCGACCGCCTCGCCGGAACGATGCCCTTCGGCCTCATCGTCTTCCTGATGATCGGTTTCGCGGCAGGCGTGCGCAACGTCCTCCATTCGGTCGGCCCGTCTTCCTCGCCGGCGCCGAAGACTTCGGACGAACCGCCCGGACGTTCCTCCCGCAACGGCGAAAGCTGAAAAACCCGGCCCGAAACCCGCCGAATGGGTGTTGCTTCGCGCCTTCGGTAACGCTATTGGCTGATCGTCTCATTTTGGGCGCAGGCATTCGACGAAGGACCAGGCCGTTTGGAACACGACCCGACAGATCCCATTCACCAGTTCCAGATCAACCGTATCGTGCCGATCAAGATCGGCGACTGGGATTTCTCCTTCACCAATTCCGCCCTCTTCATGGTGCTGACCGTCGCGATCACCGCCGCGTTTCTCTACTATACGACGCGCGGCCGCGGCCTCGTGCCGTCGCGCGGCCAGTCGATCACCGAGCTGACCTACGAGTTCACCGCCAACATGCTGCGCGACGCCGCCGGCACGGCGGGGATGAAGTTTTTCCCCTTCGTCTTCTCGATCTTCATGTTCGTACTGGTGGCCAACCTTCTCGGCATGTTCCCGTATTTCTTCACGGTGACCAGCCATCTGATCGTCACCTTCGCACTCGCCATGCTGGTGATCACGGTCGTTGTCGTCTACGGCCTGATGAAGCACGGCCTGCACTGGTTCAAGCTATTCGTGCCGCCGGACGTGCCGGCGCTGCTGCTGCCGCTGGTGGTGCTGATCGAGATCGTCTCCTTCGTCTCCCGGCCGGTTTCGCTTTCGGTTCGTCTCTTCGCCAACATGCTGGCGGGCCACATCACGCTGAAGGTCTTTGCGGGCTTCGTCGTCTCGCTGAGCGCTCTCGGCGCCCTCGGCATTCTCGGCTCGATCCTGCCGCTGCTGATGGTGATCGCGCTGACGGCGCTGGAATTCCTGGTCGCCGCGCTGCAGGCCTATGTCTTCGCGGTGCTGACCTGCATGTATCTCAACGACGCCATCCATCCGGGCCACTGATCCTTCGTCTTGAAGGGTCGAAACGGCCCGGCCCCTCCGCGGGGGCGCAGCGTCGCCCCGACAACCACCCGCTCATCAAACCCGTTCAAAGGAGTAGTCACATGGAAGCGGATGCAGCAAAGTTCATCGGTGCCGGTATTGCCTGCCTCGGCATGGGCGGCGCCGGAATCGGCCTCGGCACCATCTTCGGCCAGTATCTGGCCGGCGCCCTGCGCAACCCCTCGGCTGCCGACGGCCAGTTCGGCCGCCTGATCTTCGGCTTCGCCGTGACGGAAGCGCTCGGGATCTTCTCGCTGCTCATCGCGCTGCTTCTGCTCTTCGCCGTCTGAGGCAAGCCAGCACGCGCCGAACGACAGGACCGGCGGCCATGATGGCTGCCGGCCGCTTACTGCCGGAGACCCGCGATGTTCGTCACACAAGCCTATGCCCAGGACGGGGAGCCGACCGGGTCTCACGGCGCGAGCGCAATGCCCGAGGAGCACCACGAGGGCACCATCGCCGCAAGTGAACACGGGGAAGGCTTTCCCCCGTTCAATCCCGAATTCTTTCCCTCGCAGCTGCTGTGGCTGGCAATCACCTTCGGCGTCTTCTACTGGCTGCTGAAGACGGTGATCATGCCGCGCATCGGCGGCATCCTGGAGAACCGCCGCGACCGGATCGCCCTCGACCTCGAGGCGGCCGACCGGATGCGCTCCGACGCAGACGAGGCCAAGGCCGCCTACGAGCAGGAGCTCGCCGAGGCCCGCAACCGTGCCCATTCTATCGCCCACGAGGCGCGCGAATCGGCCAGGGCCGATGCCGAGAAGGAGCGCAAGCGGCTCGACGCCGAGCTCGACGCGAAGCTCGAGGAGGCCCAGGGCCGCATCGCCGAGGTCAAGCGCGCAGCGCTCGGCGAGGTCGACCAGATCGCCCGCGACGTCACCGATTCGATCCTGCGCCAGGTCGCCGGCATCGAGGCGAACCAGGACGAGATCGCCGGCGCGGTCGAGCAGGCCAGCCGCTAGCGCGCCGTGCGTCCGAGAGGACGCACAAGGGACGCGCTATCTCTTTGATTCGACGCATCGTGCTTTCGGAAAATCGATTCCGATATCCGGGCCGATGCGGTAAGGAGGACGATCATGGACAATACATTCTGGGCGCTCGTCGGCCTCGTCCTGTTCTTCGTCGTGGTCTTCTACGTGAAGGCGCCGACCAAGGTCGGCAAGAATCTCGACGACCGGGCGGATCGCATCCGCAAGGAGATCGAGGAAGCGCGCGAGCTGAAGGAAGAGGCCAAGCAGCAGCTGGCCGAATATCAGCGCCGCCGCCGCGAGGCCGAGCAGGAAGCCAAGGACATCATCGCCGCCGCCAAGCGCGAGGCCGAGGCGATGCTGAAGGAAGCGCGCCAGCGCAACGAGGACTATGTCGAGCGGCGCACCGCCATGGCCGAGGCGAAGATCGCCCAGGCCGAGAGCGACGCGATCGCCGAGGTCCGCGCCTCGGCCATCAACATCGCCGTCGAGGCCTCGGCGAAGATCATCGCCGACCGCAATTCCGGCGGCTCCAGCGGCCAGTTCATCGACACCTCGATCGCCGAGGTGCGCAAGCGCCTCAACTGATCGCAAGGTCAGTCGCGGATCACTTTCAAAAGCCGGGCCCCTTGGTCCGGCTTTTTTTGTGTCATGAGACAAGACCGGAACGGCCGGGCTCGCCGCGCAGAAACGCCGATCACCGGCCGCGGCTGTCCATAGGCGGTGGCGCTCCAAGCAGCCCAGGGCATAGGATAAGCGAGAACCAACGTCGCAAGGAGAGGAACGACGATGAACCCCGAGCCCCCCAGAAGCCGTCTTGCCGACGCACTCTTCGTGCCGGTCCTCACCCACTATAAGCAAGGTGCTCCCGGAACGGTCGATCCCGGCCGCACCCTTGCCCATATCCGGCACATCCGCCCGCATGTCCGCCAGGTGATGCTCGCCGGATCGACCGGCGACGGCTGGGAGATCTCCGATGCCGGCTTCGATGCGCTGATCGATCTCGCCGCCTCGCAGGACGTCGCGGGGCTCGATGTCTCGCTGATCTTCGGCGCGCTGCGGCCGACGACCGAGGCGGTGATCGCAAGGCTCGGCCATCTCGAAGAGCGGCTCTCGAAGGACCCGGCGCTGGAAGCGAGGGTGAGCGCTGCCGTCGTCTGCCCGCCGGTCGATGCCGATGCCAGCCAGGAGGCGATCCTCCGCCATTACGACGCCGTCCTGGCAGCGAGCCGCCTGCCCATTGCCGTCTATCAGCTGCCCCAGGTCACCTCATGCCGGATCGCGCCAGAGACGCTGGTGCGTCTCGCGCAATCGCCGCGGGTCACCCTCTTCAAGGATTCCTCCGGCGAGGATCAGGTGGCCGAGAGCCGCCTCGACTTCGGCTCCGTGGCGCTCGTTCGCGGCGCCGAGGGCGGCTATCTGGAAGCGCTGAAGCCGGCAGGGCCCTATGACGGCTGGCTGCTTTCCACCGGCAACGTCCTCGCCGAGCCACTGCGGCGCTTGCTGGCGCTGAAGGCGGAGGGCCGGCGCGCCGAGGCGGCGAAGCTGTCGGAGCAGCTTTCGGGCATCGTCTCGGAGATCTTCGGTGCGGCCGCGGCCGAAGGCGGCGCCAACGCCTTTTCCAATGCCAACCGGGCGATGGATCATGTCGCCGCCCACGGCTCCCGGTGGCGGGAGGCGGAGCTGCCGCTGAAGATCGACGGCAACCGCCTGTCGAAGCAGCTGGTGGAGGTCGCCGCCAAGGCCGCGGAGGCGTTTCTGCCGGGCAGCGCGGGCTATCTCGGCTGAGCGGCATCAGCGGCACTGCTCCGGCCACCGGCAGCCCTCACGATCCTGCCACGAATTTCTGGGCGACCTTTCTGCGCACCTCTTCCAGCGTCGCCTCGAGTCGGTTGACCTGCGACAGGTCGCGGGTGGCGGCGGGATCGTATCGGGTGCGCAGATATTCCCGGCCCGCCGACATCGCCCGCAGATGGCGCGCGGTTCGCTTGCGCAGGCAAAGGCCAAGGGTGGCGACCCGAGCTGCCCGCTCGGCAAGATCGTGCTGCAATCCGCGCACCACCGTGGCCGGCTGTCCCTCCAGCACCAGCAGGGCGTTGAGATAGAGCTCGACCGCATGGATCGCCGCCAGCCTGAACGGCTCCAGCGTCAGCGGCTCGCCCGGCCGTCCACACTGCCGCAGCGCAACGGCGGCATCGCGATAGCTTTCGGCGAGAGCGAAGATCTCGGCGGCCGAGGCCGTCTCGCCGGGATATACCCGTTCCGCGCTCTCCTGCACCAGGGCGATGCCGAGCTTGCTCATCGCGAGGTCCACGCGCCCGAGACATGATCGGCCCGCCGGTCGGTCGCGATCCGGCCATGAACAGCGCTACCATTCCCGGTCTGCGCAAGGGCACCTGCCATCCGCTCCCTCCTACTGCGTATGAGGGATGATTTCCCGCTACGACTTTAAATAGGGTTTACGGATCAGGATCGATTGCAGCGGGTGGCAGAGCCGGCAACGCATCAGAACGGCTTTACGACCACCAGGATGACGATGCCGATGAGGAGCACCGCCGGGACCTCGTTGATGATCCGCCAGCTGCGGGCCGGACGCTCGTTGCGATCCTCGGCAAAGCGCCTCGTGGCGGCTGTCAGCATCCCGTGGATGCCGGAAAGGATCAGCACCAGGAAGATCTTCACATGCAGCCAGTGGTCGCCGCCGGTCAGCCATCCGCCCGAAACGGCGAGCCAGACGCCGGCGACCCAGGTGGCGATCATCGAGGGGTTGATGATCCCCTTCAAAAGCCGGCGTTCCATCACCTTGAAGGTCTCCGACTGCACCGAGCCGGGCTCGGCGTCAGCGTGATAGACGAAGAGCCGCGGCAGATAGAGCATGCCGGCCATCCAGGCGATCACTGCGAAGACATGCACCGCCTTCACCCAGAGATAGGCCGAATCCGGCAAAAGCAGGAACATCAGCGCGGCAACGAGCACGGTGATGGCAAGGGCGATCAGCGCGTTTCTCATCGTCGTTCGGATCGTCCTCGGGTCGCAGGCTTCGTGTCGGGGCCGGAAGGCCGAGTCGCTTCAGGCCAATGCCGACGGCCGTTCCTGACTCGCCGCCTGCCGCCGAGTCAATTCGCCGCCAGCGCGGTGAGGCCGAAACCCCGCTTATACAGATCGGCCTGTGGGAAAGCTGTTGGCTAGGGCGCCCCATGCTTCGCCGCCCATGCAGCAGCGGCAGGGAAAATCGGTCGCAGAGCCTAAAGCCTCGTCATCCCGGCCCCCGAGCCGGAATCCAGTCGTCTCAGTCGAAGTGGCCGTTCGAGTCAGGAATAACAACAAGCTGACGAACGATGGCCCCGCCACCGATTTGGAATGGATCCCGGGTCAAGCCCGGGATGACGAAGCGATGGGGCTGCCGCACCCTCAGAACCGTCGAGAGAATGCCCTTCCGCCCACGAATTGTCCGATGATCGCACCGCAGGAGATCCTCGGGACAAGCCCGAGGATGACGCCGCCGATGGGGGAACGCTTTTTGCAGGAACCCCACGCCACCTCGGGACCGGTCGGCGCCACTGCCAGGCCGGTCGTCGGATGCTGCGGTCCGATCTTGCGATCGGTCTTGCATGACCGCGCCTTGTCGGGGACCATCTCGGCACATAGTCCCGGTAACGTTGCGCATGTGGTCCCAAGCTCGCCGGAACCATCGGAGCGCGTCATCCTCGGGCTTGTCCCGAGGATTCACTGCTTCCGCAGCTCCAGAACCGTCGAAAGAACGCCCTTCCGCCCACGAATTGTCCGATGATCGCACCGCAGGAGATCCTCGGGACAAGCCCGAGGATGACGAAGCGGTGGTGCTTCCGGCAATTCTGCGACGGCCGTCCATCATCATCCGGCCGGATCGTCGCCTGGACGGGATTCGCCGCATGGACGGGCTCATCCGCCAGAGGCGCCTTACCCCCTGATCCGCTTCAGCAGCGCCTCGACATGGGCGATCGGTGCGTCGGGGGTGATGCCGTGGCCGAGATTGAAGATCAGCGGCCCGGAGCCGAGATTTTCGAGGATTCGGTCGATCCCTTCCTCCAGCGCCCGCCCGCCGGCGATCAGCCGCAGCGGATCGAGATTACCCTGCACCGGCCCTTCGGCCTGGAGTCCACGGGCAAAATCCATCGGCAGCTGCCAATCGAGTCCGACGGCATCGACGCCGGTCTTCTGGCGGTAGGTCGAAAGGAACGCTCCCGCTCCCTTGGCAAAGCCGATGATCCTGGCATCGGGTTTCGCAGCGCGGACCTTCTCGACCATCCGCCGCACGGGGCCGATCGCATAGGCCTCGAAGCTCGCCTCGTCGAGGACGCCGGACCAGGAATCGAAGATCTGCACGCAGTCCGCCCCGGCGGTCAGCTGGCGGATCAGATAGTCGGCGCTCATCTCGGCGAGCAGGTAGAGCAGCGTTTCCATCTCCTCCGGATGGCGATAGCCGAACAGCCGCGCCGGCGCCTGGTCCGGCGTGCCGTGACCGGCGATCATGTAGGTCGCGACCGTCCAGGGGGCGCCGCAGAAGCCGATCAGCGTCGTTTCCGCGGGGAGTTCCTCGCGCAGCCTTGCGACCGTCGCGATGACGGGAGCGAGATGGGTCTCGGCCCGGCTCGGATCGAGCGAAGCGATCTCGTCCTCTCGGATCGGCGTCAGCTTCGGCCCCTCGCCTGCGACGAAATGGAGGTCCCGATCGAGGGCGTCGGGGATCACCAGAATGTCGGAAAACAGGATCGCCGCGTCGAAGCCGAAGCGGCGGATCGGCTGGAGGGTCACCTCGGTGGCAAAGTCCGGATCGTAGCAGAGGTCGAGAAAGCCTCCGGCCTTGGCCCGCAATTCGCGATATTCCGGCAGGTAGCGGCCTGCCTGGCGCATCAGCCAGACGGGCGGCGGCGAGACCGTCTCGCCATTCAGCACCCGCAGAAGCTTGCGCTGTTCCGTCATGGCGTTCTCCCAATCTTCCAAGAATCTCTTTTAAGAGAAATTGCTGATTCTTAGAGTCGGTGAATAGCCGGGATTCACATCCGGCGCCAATTTGGGCAATCTGCGCGGGACTTGGAGGCGGCGGTCGAATCCGGTGTCGCGACCGTCGATGTGAAGTCTGGGGAGGCTCTCAAATCCGCGAGACATCCGAAAGGCTTGGCGGGCGCGTCGCGATTTCGGCGGCTGCGGACGAGGCGTTGGTTTTGCAAAGGCGCTTGACGGGGCTTTGCCACAGATTCGCTGTCGCCCGGCCACAAGCGGATGGAGGCAGCCGATTGTGGATATGTGACGGTTCGATGAACAGGGCGCGTGCAGCGTGGCCCGGCTGTCGGCGCGTTCACCCAAGCGGCCCACAGGCCGGCGAGAATCCCGGGCGTATCCGCCCGAGCCACTTGCTTCGCGGCAGCGAATCGAATCCGTCACCTCTTGCCTTGCTGAGGGGACGGCTCCATCAAGCACCCAACCCGTGAAGATTTGATTAAAAAGGCCCTCAACCATGCCCAAAGGCATCGTGCTCGCTTCCGGCAGCGTCCATCGCCGGGAACTCCTGAAGAATGCCGGCGTGGACTTCACCGTACGCCCCTGCGACCTCGACGAACGGGCGATCGAGGCGCCGCTCCTTGGCAGCGGCGCCACGGCGGAGGACGTCGCCTCGGTCCTGGCGGAGGCCAAGGCGGTCGACGTGTCCAAGAGCCATCCGGACGAGATCGTCATCGGCGCCGACCAGACCCTGGCGCTCGGCGACAGGGTATTCCACAAGCCGGCCAATATGGAGGAGGCGCGGCGCACGCTGCTCTCTCTGTCCGGCGAGACGCACACCTTGAACAGCGCCGTCGTCCTGGTGGAGAAGGGCGTCGTCACCTGGCGCCATGTGGCCGTGGCGCGGATCACCATGCGCGAGCTCGATCCGGCGTTCATCGGCCGCTATTTAGCATCGGTCGGCTCGCGGGCGCTGACCAGCGTCGGCGCCTATCAGATCGAGCGGGAGGGCGTGCAGCTGATGGAGGCGATCGACGGCGACTATTTCACCATCATCGGCCTGCCGATCCTGCCGCTGTTGAAGGAATTGAGGCAGAGGGGAGAGATCGATGGCTGACGAAAACGGGGAATGGACGCCGAAGCCCTATGTCAGCGGTGCCGAGCGGCCCCGCGGTGAGGGCTCGATCTTCGATCCGAACCACCGGACAAAGGATGAGGAGGGCCCGAAGGCCTTCATCACCGGCTGGCCGGTCTGGCATTCCCGCTCGCCGGCAATCCACGGCGCGTGGCTGAAGCAATTCGCGATCCCCGGCTCCTATGTCCGCATGGGTGTCCCGCCGGAGGAAATCGGCGAATTCTTCGAGACGCTCGGCGAATCGGGCTTCGTCGGCGGCAACGTCACCGTCCCCCACAAGGTCGCCGCCTTCGAGGCGGTCGAGCGGCGTGACGGCGACGCCGAGGCGATCGGCGCGGTGAACACGCTGTGGTTCGAGGACGGCGCGCTCGTCGGCGGCAACACGGATGCCTATGGATTTGCCGCCAATCTCGACGAGCGGCTGGCCGGCTGGGCCGATGCCGGAACGACGGTGGTGCTCGGCGCCGGCGGCGCGGCGCGGGCGGTGGTCCACGCGCTTTTGTCGCGCGGGGTTGAGCGGGTCGAGATCGTCAACCGGACGATGGGACGGGCCGAGGCGCTGGCGGCGCGTTTCGACAGGCTGTTTCCCGGCCGCATCGCCGCCCATGGCGAGGAGGAGCGGGCAAAGCTTCTCGAACGGGCGGACCTTCTGGTCAACACGACGCCGGTCCCCGAGAAAGACCCCGACGACGAGACGCCCGACTGGTTTCCCGAGCCGCTGCCCGACCTTTCGGCGCTGCCCGACCACGCTCTCGTCACCGATATCGTCTATACGCCGCTGATGACACCGACGCTTCTTGCCGCGAAAGAGCGCGGCCTTGCTTATGCCGACGGCCTCGGCATGCTGCTGCATCAGGCCGTGCCCGGCTTCGAGCGCTGGTTCAAGCGCCGGCCGACGGTCGACGAGACGCTGAGGGCGCGGCTCGTCGCCGACATCGAAAGCGGATTGTGACGATGAACGAGGCTTTCCAACAGGGCCGGCCGAGCGGCTTCCGGCTGGCGATCGAGCGGCTGTTCCAGAGCTATGTCGAAGGCTTCGACGATTTCGACGTCGACCGGGTGCTCGACTGCTTCGCCTATCCGGTAACGATCTGGCAGCTCGGCAAGGGCACGGTCTTTGCCGATGCCGGCGAGCTCGCCGAAAATGTCGAGGCGCTGTTCGACGTCTTCGAGAACGAGGAAATCGCCCATTCGGAATTCCGCGTCATCGAGGCGAGCTCCTGCGGCAATGCTGCCTTCGTCGCGCTATCCTGGAAGCAGGAGCGCAAGGATGGCGAGGTCGCGATGGAGTTCGACTGCCGCTATGCGCTCAGGCGCAACGACCTTTCCGGCGAATGGCTGATCGCGCTGGCGATCAACGAGGAAGAGGCGCCGCTCTGGTGATCGTCCTCGGCCTGACCGGCTCGATCGGCATGGGCAAGTCGACCACGGCGGAACTCTTCGCCGAGGCCGGGCTGCCGGTCCATTCCGCAGACGCGGCGGTTCATGCGCTCTATGCCGGCAAGGCCGCTCCGGCGATCGAGGCAGCGTTTCCGGGCAGCGTCAAGGACGGTGTCGTCGACCGCGCCGAACTCTCCGACCGGGTTCTCGGCGATGGCGAGGCGCTGCGGCGGCTCGAGGCGATCGTCCATCCGCTGGTGCGCGAGGCGGAGGCGGATTTCCTGACCAGGGCCCGCGCCGACGGCGCGCCGGCCGCCGTCCTCGACATACCGCTGCTCTACGAGACCGGCGGCGAGACCCGCTGCGACCACGTCGTCGTCGTCTCGGCGCCCTTCGAGACACAGTGCGCCCGGGTGCTCGCCCGGCCGGGCATGAGCGAGGAGCGGTTTCAGGCGATCCTTGAAAAGCAGCTGCCGGACGCCGAAAAGCGGCGCCGGGCGGATTTCGTCGTCGACACGTCCCGCGGCATCGAGGATGCCCGGCGCCAGGTTTCGGCGATTCTGGAACGGCTGATCGGCACCCGGGGCGGCACCGCACCCGTGGGCGACGGCGAGAAGCGCTGAGGGAAAGCAGCAAGGAGCGCCGGCTTCGCCGCGTCAGGCCCGCGCCATCAAGGCGTCAGACAATCGCCGGATCCTGCCGCGTTTCCTTTGTCCTCGCTCCGACCGTCCGGTCCTTCTGCCATGTGCCGACTTCTCGCCTATGCCGGCCCGCCGATCTTCCTCGGCAGCCTCCTCACCGAGCCGCGCTCCTCGCTGATCGCCCAGTCGATGGCGGCCCGCCAGGCGAAGACGCCGGTCAATGGCGACGGCAGCGGCATCGGCTGGTATGGCGAGCGCGACGAGCCGGGACTCTACCGCTCGATCGTGCCGGCCTGGTCCGACGCCAATCTCGTCTCGCTCTGCCGGCAGATCCGCTCGCCGCTGTTCATGGCGCATGTCAGGGCGGCGACCGGCGGCGAGGTCTCGATGGCGAACTGCCACCCCTTTACCGACGGACGGTCGCTGTTCACCCATAACGGCCAGATCGGCGAATATGCCCGGTTGCGGCGCAGAATCGAGGCGTTGATCCCCGACGAGGCCTATCATCTGCGCCAGGGATCGACGGATTCCGAGGCGATCTATCTGGCGGCCTGCGGCGCCGGCCTTGCCGGCGATCCGGGCGACGCTCTGGCGAAGACGCTCACCGCGATCGCGGCGATCCGCGATGCGACTCCCGGCCTGGGAGCCGGCCGGGACATGGCGGCAAGCGCCGGGGCACCGAGTATTGGGGCGCCAAGCGTCGGGGCGCCGAGCGCTGGGAGTGCTGCCGGCGCCATCCGCTTCGCCGCCGTCCATGCGGACGGGGAGCGGCTGACCGCCTATCGCTGGGCCGACGACGGCCGGCCGCCATCGCTCTACTGGCGGCGGATCGGGGATCCGGCGGCGACCGGTACGGTCATCGCCTCGGAGCCCTGCGAAGACGGGGAGGAGGGCTGGAACTCGATGCCGCCGTCCTCAATGCTGACGGCCTGGCCGGACGGGCGAATGACCCTCGCGCCCTTCGAACCGCTGATCGGCAGTGCCGGCCGGGGAAAAATCGCTGAAGGAAACACGCGCCAGGTCGCCTGAGGGAATGCGCGGGAGCGCATCCTGCCCGCGGCAAGGCTTCATGAGGGGGCGGCCGGCGTTCGCCGAGATTTGGCGCGATGCGCGACGCCCATGTGGAATGCCGGTCTTTGTTACGACCCCCCTCTGCCCTCCCGGGCGTCTCCCCCTCAAGGGGGGAGATCGGCCTTCCGGGAGCGCCTCGCCTCTTCCTTCGGCGTTCGATCGTCAGACCTGCGACATGAGACTTTTGCGCAGACGCAAATCGCACGACTGATCTCCCCCCTTGAGGGGGAGATGCCGGCAGGCAGAGGGGGGTGAAACCCTTCACGAAACCGTGACTGGCACCAGCCCTATCATGTCGGAGCGATCCAGCGCCCGACCCGGCGGCAGGCGTCAGCCCTTCTTCTGGTCGCCGGCCGGCAGCTTGGGCGCCGGAGCGTCGTCGGTCTGGTCGGCAGTGACGATCGGCGTCATCGGCGCCTCGGCCGTCGTGTCCTTCTTAAAGTTGCAGGCGGCAGCACCGGAAGCGCTGGCAAGCGCGAGGCCGGCGGCGGTCGTCACGGCGAGAAAGACTTTCATGTCGCATTCTCCGGCTGTGGTTTCGACGTTGCTGCGCTGGGCGCCCGATTGGACGCCCGAAGGACGCTCTAACCTGTTGAATCGCCACATCGTGCCTTTGAGGAAATCGATTCCGATCTTCGGGCCGATGCCGTGGGCCATGCTAGCCAAGGCGGGCCTGCGCGCAAGCGCTGCAGGCCGGCGCGGGAATCACTTCTTGGTGTCACCAGCCTGCGTTTCCGGGTGGTCGCCGGCGGCTGTTGCGTCGCTCTCGCCATCCGCCGGCTGTGAGCCCTTATCTGCCGGTGTCGCCGGGGCTGCGGATTTGACGGCGACCGGCGGGGCGGGGACCCGGGTCAGCCTGTAGCCGCGCTCGCGCAGCAGCGCGACGAGGCCTTTCTCGCCCGGCAGATGCAGCGCGCCGACGGCGACGAAGGTGCTGCCTTGGCTGAGATAAGGCCCAAGCCGCTCGGCCATGCGCAGATTGCGGTCGGTGATGACCTTCTCCTCGAAGCTGTTGTAGCCTTCGCCAGCGCCGACCATCATGCCGCCCTCCGGGACGGCGGCCTCGATCGCCGGAATGATGCTGGAGACGTGCTCGCCGAGATAGAGCTCGATCATCGTTTCGAAGACGTCCTCGAGCTTGTCCTCGGCCGAGAGCATCGCGACGAAACCGTCCATCTGTTCCTTGATCGGGATCGCCGCCATGGTCTTCAGCTGTTCGATGGCGGTTTCCAGCCCCTCGACGGGCTTCTCATCCTCCCTGGCCAAGACCGCGAGGCGGGTGTCGAGAACGACGGGCACGCCGCCTTCGGCCTGCGTCAGGCAGGCCGGCAGCATGAAGCCGCTCGACAGGAACCAGGGCTGCAGCCGCTCGACCGCCTGGAGCGGTACGCCCTTGGCCGAGAGCATGCGTTCGAGCGCGGCCTTCTCGGCCGGGTCGAGATAGTCGTCGAGTGTCTGGCCGTCGGGCAGCGTCGTCAGCGACGGGTCGGCGAAGATCGCGCCGGCGAGCTTCATCTGGTCGAGGATATCGGTCGTCTCGATGACCAGCCGGTCGCTTTCTTCGAAAGCCGTTTCGACCGGCGCCGGCAAGCGAAGGATCCGCGGGTCGCCGAGATGCATGGTGCCGAGAAGATAGGAGGGTTCGAGGCCCTCCTTGTCGATGCGATAGAACCGGCCCTCGCCGTTGACGACCTTCGCTGCCGCCGCCGTGACGGCTTCCATCTTGCCGGCGGCGCGGAGCTCGGGAAGGAAGCTCTCGCCCCTGCATCCGGCGGCTGCCGCAAGGCTCGGCGAAGGCGCCAGCAGCGTTGCGGCAGTCATGGCCACTAAGGCCAGTAAGGCCGGAGCGGAGCGGAGGAGGCGCCGTGCCGGTGCCGGAAAACTCAGGATCAAGGGTCTCGTCCTTACGCATCGTCTGCAGCGACCGCATGGCCAAAACCGCCGACACACCTTTAACGCACCCGGCCGCTGCTTGCCGGATCCGGCGCCGTCAGCCGCGGCGCCGGGCCCGCGGATGGGCATCGCGATAGATGGACATCAGCCGGCCGGAGTCGACCGCCGTATAGTTCTGGGTGGTCGAAAGGCTGGCATGGCCGAGGAGATCCTGGATCGTCCGCAGATCGCCGCCGGCCGCCAGAAGATGCGTCGCGAAGGAGTGGCGCAGCGCATGGGGCGTCGCCGAAGGCGGCAGTCCGAGGGCGCCGCGCAGCCGGGCCATGTTGCGCTGGACGATCTGCGGCCGGAGCGGGCCACCCCGCGCGCCGCGAAACAGCGGCTCCTCGGCGGAAAGCGCGAAGGGGCAGAGCCTGCGATAATCCCCGATGGCCGTATGAATGGCCGGCAGCAGCGGCACGATGCGGGTCTTGCCGCCCTTGCCGGTGATCGCCATCGACCGTGCGTCCGGCTCGAGGAGCGCGTCGCCGGGAAGGGTCAGCGCCTCGGAGATGCGCAGGCCGCAGCCATAGAGCAGCGTCAGCACGGCGACGTCGCGGGCGGCGATCCAGGGCTCGACCGCGAAGCTGCCGGCCTCCTCGGCGACCTCCAGCGCGTCGTCGACGGCCAGCGGGCGCGGCAGCGACTTCTGAGCCTTGGGCGCGCGCATCGCCCTTGCGCCGGCGGCGGAGGCGAGACCCTTGCGCTCGAGATGTTTGAGGAAGGCGCGCAGCCCCGAGAGATTGCGGCCGAGGGAGCGCGAGCCGGCGCCCTCGCGGCGCCTGTCGGCGAGAAAGGCCCTGAGCTCGGCGGCCTTCAGGTCGGAGAGGTCGGAAAGTCCGGCCGGCCGGGCGTTGTATGCGGTGAGGAACACCAGGAACTGCCTGAGATCGCGCTCATAGGCGGCGATGGTGTGGGAGCTGGCGTTGCGCTCATTGGCGAGCGTCGAAAGCCAGGCCTCCTTCTCGGCGAGGAGTTCGCGGGTGGCGAAGACCAGGATCGTATCGCTCATCCTCCAATGACCTCGCTTCCTCTCACTCCGCCGGAACCGCCCTTGGCGCATCGTCCGGCGCGGCCCGAACTCACCAGACCATCCAATCGTCAAGAGAGTCTTTCGTGTGGCCGGCTCGTATCATTGGCCGATTGGAAGCGTCTTCGAAGGTTCTTTCGCCTGCCCTATCTTCCGCATCCGAGGCCGCCCGTGACCTTCGCACCGCTGAGGCGGGCGAGGCCGGCGGCTGAAATCCGTTTTCAACCCGTTCAGGAGACAGTCTCATGAAACGCCATGCAACCGCAGTCTGGAAGGGTGCCCTTGCCGACGGCACCGGCGCGATCACCACCCAGTCCGGCGCCCTCGACAATCACGGCTATTCCTTCAAGGCGCGCTTCGAGGACGAGAGCGGCAAGTCGGGCACCAATCCGGAGGAGCTGCTCGCCGCCGCCCATGCCGGGTGCTTCGCCATGCAGCTGTCGCACTTTCTCGCCGAGAACGGCACGCCGGCCGAGGAACTGAAGGCGAAGGCGGTGGTCAGCGTCGAGCAGGAAGGCGGCGGCTTCGCCATCAAGTCGAGCGCCATCACCCTCGAGGCCAAGGTGCCGGGCATCGACGAGGGCAAGTTCGGCGAGCTGACCGCCAAGGCCAAGGAGGGCTGCCCGGTCTCGAAGGCGCTCGCCGCCATCGAGGTCACACTCGACGCCAGGCTGGTCTGAGCGCCGGCAGATCCGGCCGACCTTTCGGCAAGGCAGATGATGCAGCCCGCATGGCGAGACAGCCGTGCGGGCGTTTTCGTTTCGGGAGCCGTCGAGCCGACGTGCCTGTCCGAGGCGGACGCGCCGGGCCTCAGCCGAGGAGGCGCGGCAGCAGGAGCGAGATCGCCGGGAAGGCGACCAGCAGCGCCACACGGACGATCTCCGAGGCGAAGAACGGCATGACGCCCGCAAATGTCCGGCGCATCGGCACGTCCGGCGACAGCGAATTGATGATGAAGACGTTGAGCCCGACCGGCGGGGTGATCAGGCCGAGCTCGACGACCACCAGGATGATGATGCCGAACCAGATCTTGGTCTCGTCAGGCCCGAGGCCGAAATCGATGCCGGCGATCACCGGCCAGAAGAACGGGATGGCGAGGATCACCATCGACAGGGAGTCCATCAGGCAGCCGAAGATCAGGAAGATCACGATGATCAGGACGAGGATCTCGTAGGGCGTCATGCCGCTGTTCTGGAGAAAGTCGGCCGCTGCCTGGGGCACCCCCGCCCTCGCCATGAAGATCTTCAGGAGCTCGGCGCCGAGAAGGATCAGGAAGATCATGCCGCTGGTGCGCGCCGTCTCGAGCAGCGCATCGAGAAAGGCCTGCCAGTTCATCCGCCGCATCGCGAATCCGTAGAGCCCGACGAGAAAGACGCCGATCGCGCCGGCCGCGGTGGGATTGTAGATGCCGGCATAGATGCCGCCGATGACGACGCCGAAGATCACCGCGACGGGAATGACCGCAAGGCTCGCATCGAGGAGCTCCTGGCGTTGGACCGCCTCGCCCTCGGGCCCGGCGCCCGGCACCAGCCGGACATAGACGGCGATGGTGATCATGAACAGGAGCATCGCCAGGATGCCCGGAATGAGCGCGGCGGCGAACATCGTGACGATGTTGGTCTCGACGATGATCGCATAGACGATCAGCACCACCGAGGGCGGGATCAGGATGCCGAGGGTGCCGCCGGCGGCGATCGTGCCGGTGGCGAGCGCCGGCGAGTATCTGTAGCGCCTGAGTTCCGGCAGGGCGACCTGGCCCATGGTCGAGGCGGTTGCCGTGGAGGAGCCGCAGAGCGCGCCGAAGCCGGCGCAGGCGGCGATCGCAGCCATCGCGACGCCGCCGCGGAAGCGCCCCAGCCAGGCATTGGCGCAGCGGAACAGATCCCGCGACAGCCCGCAGCGCGAGGCGAGCCCGCCCATCAGGATGAACATCGGCAGGACCGACAGGTCGTAGTTCGAGAACTGCGAATAGGCGAGGTCCTTCAGCTGGTAGAGAAGGACCGTCGGACCCGACTGGGCGATCGTACCGGCAATGCCGACGAGGATCATAGTATAGGCGATCGGCACCCTGACGGCGATCAGGAAGAACAGCACCGCCAGGCCACAGAATCCGAGAACGAGGGGGTCGAGCATGGTGGGACTATTCGATCATCGTCGAGGTCGCCCTCGTGTCGATCAGCGCCGGGCGGCCGCGCATCCGCGCCAGGCCGTCGAAGACGTTGATGACAGCGGCGACGAACAGGAGAAACAGCGAGACGAGAATGGGTGGGAAGGCCGTCCACAAGGGCAGCTTGAGGACCGGAGTGACCTCGACATACTGCATGTAGCTCACCATGCCGAGGAACATCTGGCGCAGCAGCAGCAGCGCGAAGGCGATCGCGAAGATCGCCGAGAACAGCGCCATCGCCGCCTTCTTCGCCTCGCTCATCTGCTCGGTGAAGATATCGACCGAGACATTGGCGCCGACCAGCTGGCAATAGGGCAGGAACATGAAGATGACGATCGCAACGAGATGCTTCACCAGCTCGTAGTCGGCCGGGAAGGGGGCGCCGAAGGCGATGTTGGACAGGGCGCTGAGCGCCGTCATCACCGCGATGGCCGACATCAGGAAGCCGCCGCCGAGCGCCCACCAGCGGATGAGCGCGGCGAGCGCGCGAGCGGCGCTCGCCATGCCGGAAGTGCGGCGGGGCTCCGGCGCCCCGCCGTCGTTTGTCGGTTCGATCACGACTTTTGCTTTTCGATCGCAGCTTTCGCAGCCTTCACGAGCGCTGCGGAATCGAAGTCGCTGTGATCGGCGATCCACTTGTCGACCACCGGCGCCAGCGCGTCGTTGAAGGTCTTCATCTCCTCTTCGGAGAGGACGATGTGCTCGTTGCCGGCTTTCGTCGCCACCTCGATTCCGTGATCGTCGGCGGCGCGCCAGATCTCGGCGACCTTCTTCAGCCAGGCTTCGTCACAGTTCTTGTCGAAGACCGCCTTCAGGTCGTCGGGGAGGGCCTCCCAGCGGCCCCGGTTCATCGAGACCTGGAAGGTGGTGGTGCCGAAGCGCGTGCGATCCGGCCCCTCGATCTGATATTTGGTGACGTCCTGCAGCTTCAGCGCCGGGATGATCTCCCAGGGAATCAGCGCGCCGTCGACGGCGTTGGTCGACAGCGCCTGCGGCAGGTCGGGCACCGGCATGGTCACCGGCGTCGCGCCCATGGCGGTGACGACGTCGTTGCCGGTTGGGCCGGGAACGCGCAGCTTCTTGCCCTTGGTATCGGCCACCGTATGGACGGGATCCTTGGCCATGTGGATGGCCTGCCCGGCATGCACGTGGTTGAAGAGGACGTGCACGGCCTCGTATTCCGGCGCGAGATATTCGTCGAACATCTCCCGCATGGCGAGGTTCGTCGCCGCGATGTCGTTGGTGAAGATCGTCGGCAGCTCGAAGACCTCCGAGCGCGGAAAGAGACCCGGCGTATAGCCGTTCACCATCCAGATGATGTCGACGACGCCGTCGGCCACCTGACGAAACAGCTGCGGCGGCGCGCCGCCGAGGGTCATCGAGGGATAGATCTCGATCTTGATCCGGCCATCGGAATCGTCGGCGATGGATTGCGCCCAGGGTTCGAACATCTTCGTCTGGGCCGGTGATTTCGGACCGAGAAAGTGGTGCAGCTTCAGCGTCACCTCGGGCTCGGCGGCCCAGCTCCTGCGCATCAGCGCCGGCATCGCGAGGACGCCGGCACCCGCCACGAGAAACTCTCTGCGTTTCAATGTCATCAAAAGTCCTCCTCAGGTCCGATCCCGGCACCAGCCCTTATGGCGACGCCGGCCTTTCGGGAAGAAGCGGGCGGCCTCCCAGCCGCAATTGCCCGCCACCTCCGCGAAGATCGTTTTGTCACCAACTAGTTTGGCATGCCGCTCGATCGATTTCCATCCCCGGCTGAGGACCGGATGCAGATTCTCGCCCGCTCCGCGGTCTGCCTGCGCGACCTGTGGGCTGCATTCCGAGTGGCTGTCGCCACGGGGTTCAGGCGCTCATGCCGCCGTCGACCATCAGCGTCGTGCCGGTGGTGAAGCTGCTCTGATCGGAAGCGAGATAGAGCACCGACCGGGCGATTTCCTCTGCGGTGCCGTGGCGGGCGAGCGGGATCATGGCGTTGAAGAAGGCGGTGCCGTCCTCGCCGGTCGCCGCGGTGAAGCCCTCCTCGACGGCCTTCTGGAACGAATTGTCGATCGGTCCGGGATGGATGGTGTTGACCCGGATGCGGCGCGGCGCGAGCTCCTTGGCGAGGCATCGCATCAGCCCGACCTGGGCATGCTTGGCGGTGATGTAGGCGTAGACGCCGGCATCGCCCCGCAACCCGGCGACGCTGGAGGTGATGACGATGCTGCCGCCGTCGTTCATCACCGGCACGGCGTGCTTGCAGGCGAGATAGGCACCCTTGACGTGGACCGCCTGCACCGCGTCGAAGACCTCGTCCGGATAGCTGGCGATCGGCCCGACGGTGCCGAAATTGCCGGCGTTGGACAACAGGACGTCGAGCCGTCCGAAGCGGTCCGTCGCCGCCGCGACGTAGCGTGCGGTCGCTTCCGCAGAGGCGACGTCGGCGACCAGCGACAGGATGCGGCCCGGCGCGGCGACATCCGTGAAAGCTTCCGCTTCGAGCGGCATGCGGTCGACGACGGCAACCCGGGCGCCTTCCTGCAGAAACAGCCGGACGGCGGCGCGGCCGATGCTGCCGGCCCCGCCGGTGACGAGGCAGACCTTTCCCTCGAGCCATCCCATCGGATGAGCCTCCCCATGCGGCGCCGGCCCCCGCCCGGCGTCAACCTGTGCTGGAATTAGTTTGCACCCAAACCTTCTTTCTGTATAGTCCGGCCGTGGCCGGGATCCTCGGCCGTCCGGCGTTGTGGGAGGCGCGGACGGCGCAAGGTCGGGCGGCCCTTATGGTGGTGGATCGACGCCCGTGTCCCGGCCCTTTGCAGGGTCCGGCTCCGGCGCGGGTCTCGCCGCAAGCATCGCTGACTGGTGGCCGGTTCTTGAGGACCCGCCGCATCCGTTCCGTTCGGGGACGGGATTTCGCAATCGGACCATGCGTCGGGGAGGACGAGATGGCGAATGGCGTTTTCACGATTTCATCGGTGATTTCCTTGTCGGCGGGGGCGCTTCTGGCGGCGCTCGCCAGCGGGGCCGCCCATGCGGCCGACGCACCGAAATGCGGCCTCGGCACAGGCCAGGCGGCGGACGGCAGGCCGATCCTCATCGGCTCGGTGGTCGGCGAGACCGGCCCGGACGATTTCAGCGCCGGGGCCGACGCCGCGAGAGCCTATTTCAAATGCGTCAACGCCAATGGCGGCATCAACGGCCGACCGATCGACTTTCGCGTCGAGGACGACCAGTGGAGCCCGGAAACCGCCTCGCAGGTCGCCTCGAAGCTGGTCAAGGACGACAAGGTGGTCGCCCTCGTCGGCAATGGCAGCTTCGTCGAGATGACGGTCAACGCCAAGCTCTACGAAGACGAGAACGTCGCGGTCGTCGCGTCCGCCTGCGCGGTGCGCGAATGTTTCGAGGCGCGCAATATCGCCTCCACCAACCAGGGCCCGGTGCCGAGCAACATCCTCACCGCCCAGTGGGCGATCGACAATCTCGGCACCAAGAAGGTCGCCTGTATCGCGCTGAACATTCCCTCCAACGGCGTCTGGTCCTGCGACCAGACCGATCGCTGGCTCGCCGACCAGGGGCTCGAGGGCGTGCCCGTGCTGTTCGATCCCGGCTCGGCGGACCTGACCGCCGTGCTGCTGGAAGCGGTCGCGACCGGGGCCGACACCATGCTGGTGAGCCTCCCGGCCAATCTCGGCGTCGCCTTCTTCAAGGCAGCGGAGGAGCAGGGCCTGCGCGACCAGTACAACTGGATCGCGCCGACGCCGCTCTACAAGGAGGGCGTGCCCGAGGCGCTCGGCGACTACTGGGACGGCAAGATCTACATCAATGCCGAGCTGACGCCGTGGGATCGCGACGGCCCCGACGCCAAGCGCTGGCGGGAGGTGATGGACGCCTTCGCCCGGCCCGAGGATCCCCGCGACACCTTCAGCCAGGCTGGCTTCGTCTCGGCCAACATCCTCGTCGACACGCTGATGGAGATGAAGCCGGAAGAGATCGACCGCGACAACGTCACCAAGGCCCTCAAGGCGGTGAAGAACTATCGCACCGACCTTCTCTGCTCGCCGTGGTATTTCGGCGAGGCCGCCTCCCACCAGCCGAACCATGCCGGCGTCGAGCTGGTCATCAAGTCCACCGGCTTCGAGGTGGTGGCCGACTGCTTCGAGGCGAAGGGCGGCATGTTCGAGGACATTCTGGCGATGGAGAAGAGCCAGGGCATGACCGGCGCGAACTGAGCGCGGGGAGATCCGCCGATGGGCGCTTACGGCCTGTTCCTCGTCAACGGTCTCGCGGTCGGGGCGATCTACGCTCTGTCCGGCGTCGGTCTGGTGATCCTCTGCCGCGCGACCGGCGTCCTCAACCTCGCCTATGGCGCGATCGGTGCGGCCGGGGCGATGATCGCCTGGCAGCTGATGCAGTATGGCTGCCCGGAAGCGATCGGCTGGCTGGCGGCGATCGGCACGGCGACGCTCCTGTCACTCGCCTACGGCCGGCTGATCGCCCCGCATCTGTCGTTCCGCGAGCCGGTCGTGCGGGCGGTGGCGACCCTCGGCTTTGCGATTATGATCCTGTCGCTGATGAATTTCTCCTGGGTCGAGGCGCCGCGCCGGCTGACCCTCGCGACGGACGCAATCGGCCTTTCGATCCTCGGCATGCGGGTCACCGGTACCCGGCTGATCGCCCTCCTCGCCGCCGTCCTGGTGACACTGGCGGTCGCCCTGTTCCTCGCCGCGACGCAAACTGGCCTGAGGATGCGGGCCCTCGCCAACGACCGCGATCTTGCCGCGGTGCTCGGCGTTCCCGTGGTTTCGGTCGAGACCGTCGCCTGGGGGATCAGTGGCGTCATCGCCGGCTTCTCCGGCATGATGTTCGCCGATCTCGTGCGGCTGAACCCGACGGTGCTGACCTTCCTGGTGATCCCGGCCGTTGCCGCAGCCATTGTCGGCCGGCTGGAATCGCTGATGCTGACGCTTGCCGGCGGCCTGACGATCGGCGTGGTGGAATCGATGGCGACGCTGATCCGGCCGGTGGCGCCGTTCCGCGCGGCGGCGCCCTTCGTCGTCGCCGCACTGCTGATGCTCTGGTATCAGCGCCATCGCCGGCTGACCTTCGCCGGCCGGGACTAGCCGATGTCGGCGCTCGAAGCCCGCCAGCAATCCGCCGCCGGGACCGACGGGACCGGGACACTGCGCCTTATCCGCCTTGCCGGCCTCGTCGCCACCGCGGCCCTCGTCTTCGGCATCGTGCCTGAGGTGCTCGGCTCGCTCTGGCTGAAGGTGCTGATCTCCGCGGCGATCTACGGCCTCGCGGCCTCCGGCGTCGCGCTGCTCTACGCCCGGCTCGGCCTCGTCTCGCTGATGCAGGTGGCGCTCGTCGGCGTCGGCGGCTGGGTGACGCTGAAGATGTGGCATGCGACCGGGCTGCCCTTCGAGATCGACATGCTGGCGGGCGGCCTTGCCGCCGCGATCGTCGGGGCGCTGCTCGGACTGCCGGCGCTGCGCATGCGCGGGCTCTATTTCGCGCTGGTGACGCTGATGGCCGCCGCCGCCTTCCAGATCTTCATTACCGCGACGCAGTTCCCGAATGGCGGCGAGGGCTGGCTCGGCGTCAGCCGCAGCGCTCCCGCCTTCATGCCGCGGCCGCTGCTTGCGACCACCGACGCCGCGATGTTCCGCTATGTCGTGGCGGTCGCGGTGCTCTGCTTCCTGGCCATCGAGGCCTGCCGCAGGTCGCGGGCGGGCCGCGCCTGGGCGCTGATCCGCAAGAGCGAGGCCTCGGCGATGGCCGCCGGGGTGAGCGTCGCCTTCTACAAGCTCGCCGCCTTCGCTCTGGCCGGCTTCGTCGCAGGCGTTGCCGGCGGCTTGCTGGCGGCAACCATCGGCGTCCTCGACGCTCGCAGCTTTCCTGCTGCCGATTCCGTCATGCTGTTCGCGCTGACCCTCGTCGGCGGCGCCTATGCCTTTCTCGGCCAGGCGATCACCGGTCTCCTGTTTCGGGCTGTGCCGGCGCTGCTCAACGATGTCGGCGTCGACGGCGACATCGCCTTCCTGATCTTCGGCGCGGCGCTCCTGCATGCGTTGATCACCGCGCCGACCGGCATCGCCGGGCAGCTCTTCGGCCTCTTCGGCAGGCTGATCCGCCTGGGGGGACGGCGATGATCGAGATCCGCGATCTCTCGGTCTCGTTCGGCGGCGTGCGGGCTCTCGACGGCCTCAGCGCGAGGCTGGACGACCCCATCGTCGGCGTCATCGGCCCGAACGGCGCTGGCAAGACGACGCTGCTCAACGCCTTTTCCGGCTTCGTGCCGGTGGCGTCCGGCAGCCTCACCGCCTTCGGCACCGACCTTCTCGCCATGGCGCCACACCGGCGGGCGCGTTGGGGCCTGAGGCGATCCTTCCAGACCGAGGAGATGGTCGACGATCTCACCGTCGCCGACAACGTCCGGGTGATGCTCGACGCGCTGACCATGAAGCCGCGGGAAAAGACTGCGGCGGTGGAGCGGGCGCTCGCCTTCGTCGGTCTTGCCGACCAGGGCCGGCTGCTCTGCGCCGGCATGGACCTCTACCGCCGGCGGCAGGTGGAGATCGCCAAGATCGTCGCCGGATCGCCGAAGGTCGTTCTTCTCGACGAGCCGGCTGCCGGCCTGCAGCCGAACGAGGCGGCGGCGCTGCGCGACATCCTCGTCGCGATTCCCGAAACCTGCGGCGCGCGGGTCGTGCTGATCGACCACGACGTCGATCTCATCGCGGCGATCTGCCGCTCGACGCTGGTGCTCGATTTCGGCCGCAGGCTGGCCTTCGGGCCGACCGGCGAGGTGCTGCGCGATCCGAAGGTGAAGGCGGCCTATCTCGGTCTCAAGGAGGCAGCATGACGAGTGCCCTTTCGATCGACGGCCTGTCGGTCGCCCGCGGCGGCAGGACCGTCCTCTTCGACCTGTCGATGCGGCTCGAAAGCGGCCGGATCGTTGCCCTGCTCGGGCCGAACGGTGCCGGCAAGAGCAGCCTCGTCCTCGCTTTGGCCGGGCTCCTGCCGATCGCAAGCGGCACCATCCACCTCGACGGCGGCGCCATCGGCGGGCTGCCGCCGGACCGCATCCGCCGCGCCGGCATCGCCGCCGTGCCGGAGGGGCACCGGGTGCTGACCCGCCTCAGTGTGCGCGATAACATCCGCGTCGCTGCCCCGAAGGCCGACGGCGGCTTCGAGCGCGCCACGGCGATCTTTCCGGAGCTTTCGGCGCTTGCCGAGCGGCCCGCCGACACGCTTTCGGGCGGCCAGCAGCAGATGCTGGCGCTGGCCCAGGCGCTGGTCTGCCGGCCGAAATTCCTGCTGGCCGACGAAATGTCGCTGGGTCTTGCGCCGGTGATCGTCAGGCGGCTGATGGGCGTCGTCGAAACCGCGGCGCGGGGCGGCGTGGGCGTGCTTCTGATCGAGCAGTTCACCCATCTCGCTCTGGAGATCGCCGACCACGCCTATGTCATCAATCGCGGCCGCATCCGCTTTTCCGGCGAGCCCGCCGAGCTGAAGGCCAATCCGCGGCTCCTCGAAGAGGCCTATCTCAGCCTGTCGGCCTGATCGGCGCAACCTGGCGCGACAGGCCGGCGCGAAGTCGCACGCGCGTTGAAAGCGTCCTATGAGCGTCCAACTGGACGCCCGGCGCTCTGACGCCCGGCACTCCTTCTCAAAGATGCGACAGCCAGACGTCGAGCACCGCCGAGCGGCCCTTATTGCGGACGATGTCGAAGGCTTCCGCCACCGCCGCCTCGACCTCCTCCGGCCGTTCCACGCGCCTTGCATGGGCGCCGCCGGCGGCCGCCGCGATGTCGGCATAGAGCGGCGGCGGATCGAAGCTGACGTCGATGTCGTTGGCGCGGGCCGCGTAGCCGTCCGGGTGGACGCCGAGGGCCGAGAAGCGCGGCGCCTTCCAGCCGCGATTGTTGTAGACCACCTGCAGGAACGGCGTCTGATACTTCGCCGCCATCCAGTGGACGCTGGAGGGGACCGAGAACATGTAGGAGCCGTCGCCGGTCAGCGCGACGACGGTCTTTTCCGGCGCCGCCAGCTTGGCGCCGATCGCCGCGCCGCCGTTCCAGCCGAGCGAGCCGCCGCCGGAGGTGAAGATCGAGCCCGGCCTGGTCATCGCCATGTGATTGAAGATCGTCGGGTAGTTGGTGATCCCCTCGTTGAGTACGATGGTCTCGTCGTCGATGTGGCGGCGGACGATGGCGGTGACGAATTCCGGCGTGATCAGCCCCGGATCGCCGACCTCGAGCGCCTGAAGCCTTTCACGACGGGCCTTGCTGGCGTCGCCGTAATGGGCCTTGCGCTGCGCGACGGCACCCGGCTCGGCGGGGTTTTTCGCCAGCGCCGCGTTGAGCTGGGCGAAGGCCGTGGCGGCATCGGTGCGGAAGGCGTGTTTGGCGCCGATATACCAGAGCGGCATCGCCTGCTTCAGCGGGTCGACGTCGAGATGGATGATCGTCGCGCCCTCGGCCGGCCGGCTGACCGTCGGGATCCAGGGCACGTCGCTGTCGACGACGAGGATCACGTCGGCTTCCGCCAGCGCCTCGTTCTGGCGCGGCTCGTTCCACTGGTTGCCGAGATAGAGCGGGTGGTCGTGGGGAAAGTTCATGGCGTTCGGCACCGACTCGACGACGCCGATGCCGAGGCTTTCGCAGAACTTGACGAGCTCCGGCACCGCGGCCGGGTTGCGGCCGACATAGGAGGTGACGAGCAGCGGCCGGCGGGCGGCGGCAATGGCGTCGAGAATGCTGCCGATCGCCGCCTCGGGAAGCGCCTGGGATCCGAGCGGCCGCCAGGCCTCGGGGTCGATCGTCACCGGGGCTTGGAGTTCCTCCTCCATCACCTCGCGCGCGCCCATCAGATAGACCGGCCCGCGCGGCTCGGAGGCGGCGAACTGCATTGCCCGGTGCACCAGTTGCTTGACGTTGCGGCCGGTGCGGATCTCGTTGTCGTATTTCATGTAGCCGCGGACGATGCCGCGCTGGTCGTGGACGTCCTGGATCCACTGGATGAACTCGTTGCGGCTGCCGGTCATCTCGCCTTCCTGGGTGAAGGGCGAGGCACCGGCGAAGATCAGCACCGGCGCCCGGCCCTTCGCAGCGTTGTGGACGGCGCCGGCGAGCGCCTGAGTGCCGCATTCGACATGCACGACGACGGCCTGCGCCTTTCCGGACACCTGGGCGAAGCCCTGAGCCGCGCTCATTCCGGCCATCTCGTTCGGGCAGGTGATCACCCGCGGAATCGGCCGGCCCTCAGCCCGCGCCTTGGCGATCGCCTCGATCAGCCCGGGATGGTCGCTGCCGAAATTTGCGAAGATGTGGCTGACGCCGGCTTCGATCAGCGCCTCGAGAAAGGCGGTGCTGGTGGTGTACATGCCATCTCTCTTCAGTCGAGCGTCGCGACGATGCGGCGCAGCAGCGCGATCAGCTCGTGTTTCTTGTCGCCGACGATCGCGTCGAGCTCCCGGTCGTGCTCGGCGGCCGCCTCGGTCAGCGTCTGCAGCATCGCCTCGCCCGCCGGGGTGAGGAACAGCGCATGGCTGCGCCTGTCCGCCTCGATCCTGCTGCGGGCGATCAGCCCGTCCCGCTCGAGGCCGCGAAGCACCGGCGTGATCGTCGACTTGTCGCGCCCGCTGGCCCGGCTGAGCGCCAGCGGCGTGATGCCGGGATTGCCCTCGATGATCGCCATGACCGCGAAACGCCCGGGCCTCAGATCCGCCTCGCCGGCCTTGCGCTTGAAGGCGTTGAACGAGGCGTTCTGCGCCAGGCGGAGGTGAAAGGCGATGTAGTTGTCGAGCTGGCCGAGCGTGACGGGCTGGGTCTTCGGGCGTGCGACCTCCGATCCGCGGCTCTTCGTCGTGGCTGACATGGTCACCGGTTGGTATCGCTCCCGAAGCGGAAAGGCGTCACCCGCCTTTCCGGCGCAAATGATAGTTCACTGCCATTTTGCCCGCAACTAGTTTTAGATCAAACGATCATCACGGCGATCCGATGGCAGACGGATGCGCGGGTCATCCCAGAATTTGTCGGTGTCTGCCCGCGAGGGGCGGGGAGGCGCCATGCCGTGACGGCATATTCGCGTAAGCCGCCGGCCCGGGCAGCACTCTTGCAGGCGAATAGTATCCCCCGGATAAGATCAGTCCGCCGATGCTGCAGCTGCGAAGTATTTTCGTATGCAACAAACACTTGCATTAACACGATGGAAATCTCTGCCGCCTATTGCTTGTCCTCGACATTCCACCACCCGGACGATCCGCTGGCTGAAGGCGCAAGTGAAGGCAGCACGCTCACCCCTCGCCGTCTGGTTCGGCACCCTTGCGGCGAGCCTCGTCGGACTGGTCGCCTCGATGCCCGGCCCGACCTTCGGCAAGGATGCCGGTGTCGCGGCGCTCTATCCGCCCTGGTGGTCGCAGGAAGAGGTCCTGCGCTCGGCCGGGAGCGCCGGCGACCTGATCGATACCGGCGGCTGGTCGTCCGTGGCGATCCTCGTCTTCAAGGACGAAGACCTGCCCCGGCGCCTGCGGGAGTCCGGGGCGCTGATGGTGATGAATGCCCGCCCATTCGGTTGTTTTACTTTGCGCTAACAGGAAACTGAGTTGATGGACGCCCTCCCGGATCTCGAACGGCACCGCGCCAGGCTGACCGCCTCCCTCGCTATCGTCCTGATCGTCGCTGCGCCGATCATCGCAGCCCTCGACTGGGCAAGGGCCGGAGCCGGATGGCCGGCCCTCGTCGTCTCGCTCGGCCTCGGCGGGCTTGCCTATTTCCTCAGCCGCCAGGACGGCGCCGGCGCCAATGCGCGGATGGTCGTCGCGGTCGGCTTCGTCGCCGAAATCTCGCTGGTCGTCGCCGCGCTCGACGGCAGCAAGTACCAGGTCGACGCGCATATGGCCTATTTCGCTGGCCTTGCCCTCATCGGCGCGCTGTTCGACTGGCGGGCGATCGCCGGGGCGGCGCTGGCGACCGCCGTCCAGCACATCGTCCTCAACTTCATCATGCCCTCGGCGATCTATCCGGGCGGCACGGACATCGAGCGTCTCGCCATCCATGCGGTCATCCTCGTCGTCGAGGCCGGCGCGCTGATCTGGCTGGCGGTGAAGGTGACCGCGATGTTCACCGCGGTGTCGGAATCGAACTCTGCCGCCCAGCGCGGCATGGAGGAGGCCGAAAAGGCAGGCCGCACCGCCAGCGAGCTGCGCGAACGCCAGGATGCCGAGCAGAAGCGCCAGATCGCTCTCGACAACGCCAAGGCCGAGGATCTGCGCGCCTTCATCGGCCTCGTCGATGCGAGCTTCGACCAGCTCTCCTCGGGCGACCTGACGGTCCGCATGGCGGGCAAGGTCGCGCCGGAATTTCAGCCGATCCAGGAGAAGTTCAACACCTCGGTGGAGGTCCTCGAGGAAGCCATCGGCAAGGTCTTCGGCACTGTCGGCACCATCCGCATGGGCCTCAACGAGATCACCGTGGCGTCCAACGACCTCGCCCACCGCACCGAGCAGCAGGCGGCGAGCCTTGAGGAAACCGTCGCGGCCCTCGGCGAGGTGACCGGCGGCGTCAACCGGACGGCCGACAATGCCGGCCAGGCCCGCAAGACTGCCGATTCGGCGACGGTGAAGGCGAAGAAGGGCGGCGAGATCGTCGCCGAGGCGGTCACCGCGATGAGCCAGATCGAGGCCTCCTCGCAGCAGATCACCCAGATCATCGGCGTCATCGACGAGATCGCTTTCCAGACCAACCTCCTCGCCCTCAACGCAGGCGTCGAGGCGGCGCGGGCTGGCGAGGCCGGCAAGGGCTTTGCCGTCGTCGCCCAGGAAGTGCGTGCGCTGGCCCAGCGCTCGGCGGAAGCGGCGAAGGAGATCAAGTCGCTGATCAATGCATCGTCCGAGCAGGTGGAGCGCGGCGTCGAGCTGGTCACCGCTTCGGGCAAGTCGCTCGACGAGATCGTCGCCGAGGTCGCCGGCATGGCGGGGATCGTTGCGAACATCGCCGAAGCGGCCCGCGAACAGGCGACGGGCCTGCGGGAAGTTTCCGGCGCTGCCGACCAGATGGACAAAGTGACGCAGCAGAACGCCGCGATGGTGGAAGAATCGACCGCTGCCGCACAGACGCTTTCCGCAGAGACCGACAACCTTGCCCACACGATCGCGCGGTTCAAGGTCAAGGATGGCGCCAGCGCCGGAGCCAGCCGAGCGGCCCCGCCGGCACAGCGTCCGGCTTCCGCGAAAGCCGCGCAGCCCAAGGCACCCGCCCCGAAGCCGGTGGCGCAGATGAAGGCCACCGGCACCGGCGGCGCGGCGAGGAAGCCGGCTGCCGCGGAGGACAGCTGGGAGGAGTTCTGAGCCGTCCGGCCGAGCGGCCAAGTGACTGGAAAAGCATGAAGAGGAGGGCGGCGCGTCGCGGGACGGCCGCCCTTTTTTTCGCCATTACGTGGTTGCCGATGACGGAAAGGCCTCCATTCACGAGCCAAGTCTCGCGAAAATTAAGTTTTCTTTCGAACTTGTAATTCAATGATTTGCAATGGCTGGCGCTTCGGCAGCCCTCCCTACAGGATCCAGGACCAATGAATTTCTCGATTTCGCGCAAACTATCCGCGCTCATTGCCGTCGCTGCCGTCGTCAGCATCGTGGCGATGTCGCTGCAGCTCTACTCGCTCCACGAGACGATCTGGAAGGATCGTAAGGCACTCATCGTATCTCAGGTCGACAGCGCGATTTCGATGCTGGCCGGTTTCCAGGCCAAGGTCGACAGCGGCGAGATGACGCTGCAGCAGGCCCAGGACCGCGCCCGCGAAGCGGCGCTGCCGATCCGCTTCGGCGACAACGACTACCTCTTCATGATGAGCGCCGACGGCAAGCGCGTGATGCATCCCGATCCCAAGCTGATGGGCACCGATGCCTTCACCTCGAAGGATCCGACCGGCCGCTTCTACAACCGGGAAATGGTCGAGAACGCCCACAAGGGCGGCGGCTTCACGCCCTATTACCGCGCACGCCTCAAGGGCGACGGCCTCTCCCAGAAGCTTTCCTATGCTCAGCTCTTCGGGCCCTGGGACTGGACCGTCGCTGCAGGTCTCTATGTCGACGACCTCGAAGAGCAGTTCATGGGCCAGGTCTACAAGACGCTGATCTGGTCTGCCCTGCTGCTCGCCGTTCTGGTCGCCTGCGCCGTGCCGCTCGCCCGCTCGATCTCGCGGCCGATCAACCAGATGACCGAGGCGATGCGCAGGCTCGCCGCCGGCGACAAGAGTGCCGCGATCCCGGCCGTCGGCCGCAAGGACGAGATCGGCCAGATGGCCGGTGCGGTGCAGGTGTTCAAGGAACAGGCGATCGAGCGCGACCGGCTGGAGACCGATGCCGAGACCGCCCGGGTTTCCGAGGCGGAGGCGAAGCAGCGCCAGGCCGATCTCGAACACGCCAAGGCCGAGGATCTCAGAGCCTTCATGGGCGTCGTCGACGCAAGCTTCGATCGTCTGTCCTCGGGCGACCTGACGGTCCGCATGGCGGGCAAGGTCGCGCCGGAAT
>NZ_SOZD01000017.1 GCF_004519335.1 Jiella endophytica
CGTCGCCAGACTGCATCCCGACAAGACCCCCATGCGACGAAAACTCCTCAAGGCCGGATGGGACGAAAGCTTCTTCTTCGATCTCATTCGCCATATGCGATAGACCTGCCCGCAAGGGGGGAGATCGGCAGCGTTTGTCGGAATTGCCCTATCAAAAGTCTCCTCTGGCTCAGCCGCCATAACGAGCAGCGTCGTATCAGAACGACCAACGGCGTCTCAGCAGCCTGATCTCCCCCCTTGAGGGGGAGATGCCGGCAGGCAGAGGGAGGCGCCTGGACACCATCCCAACAGCGTTCTCCAAGACGAAGGGCGCCGGCCCGACCGCGCCGATGCAGGTACGGCGGATATCGCCGCACACCGCCTGGCGGATCGAATGCAGCACTTAAGCCGGATTTCGAAGCCTCTACCGCACCACCAGCCCCATCACGGCGAACAGCTTTCTCTCGTCGGTCCAGAGCGTCTCGATCCGCCAGCCGGCAGCCTCGGCGAGCGCCGACAGACTGTCGACGTCGTATTTTCGCGAGTTTTCGGTGTGGATCGTCTCGCCCCGGTCCAGCCGGAATTCCCGACCGTCGATCGCAAATTGCACCGGCGCCTTCGCCACCAGATGCATCTCGATCGCCGAGCTCTCGGCGTTCCAGCGGGCCTCGTGGACGAAGTCGTCGACCGGAATGTCGGCGGACAGTTCGCGGTTGATGCGCCTGAGGATGTTGAGGTTGAACGCCGCCGTGACGCCCACCGCGTCGTCATAGGCGGCGACGAGGGTCGCAATGTCCTTCTTCAGGTCGCAGCCGATCACCGCCACCCCGTCCGGGCCGACATGCCGGCCCACGCGCTTCAGGAACGCCGTCGCCTCGCCCCGGTCGAGATTGCCGATCGTCGAGCCGGGGAAGAAGCCGCCCCTTCTGCCGGCCCCGCGGCCGGGTTTCGGCAGATCGCCTGGCAGCTCGAAATCCTCGGTGAAGTCGGCGGTCACCGGTTCGACAGCGAGACCCGGAAACCGCGTCCTGATCCGCTCGGCGGAGGTTTTGAGGAAATCGCCGGAGATGTCGATCGGCACGTAGAGTCGCGGGCGCGCCAGCGCCGCCAGCACGATCTCGGTCTTGATGCCTGCGCCGGCGCCATATTCCAGAACCACCGCCCTTTCGCCAAAGAGGCCGGCGATCGCTTGCGCATTGTCGGTGAGGATCGCCGTCTCGGTGCGCGTCGGATAATATTCCGGCGCCCGGGTGATCTCCTCGAAGAGTTCCGAGCCGCGATCGTCATAGAGCCAGCGGGCCGGCAGAGTCTTGCCGACCTTGGAGAGGCCGGCGATCACGTCGCGGCGGAACGCCTCGCGCTGCAGCGCTTTCGTATCAGTCCTGTCGAGCATCTCAGGCGTCCTCCGCCAGTCGCAGCCCGGAGAACTGCCAGCGGGCATCGGGCGGGAAGAAGTTGCGATAAGTGGCGCGGATATGGCCTTCCGGCGTCACGCAGGAGCCGCCGCGCAGCACGAACTGGCCGCACATGAACTTGCCATTGTATTCGCCGACGGCGCCTTCCACCGGCTTGAAGCGCGGATAGGGCGAGAACGGGCTGCGGGTCCATTCCCAGACGTCGCCGAACATCTGGCGGAGTTCGCCGGCGCCCGGCTCGGCGGGCTTCGGACGCAGCCGCCCGGAACCGGCGAAGTTGCCGTCCAGGGGCAGGCCGGCCGCGGCGTTCTCCCATTCGAACTCGCTCGGCAGCCGCTTTCCGGCCCAGGTGGCGAAGGCGTCGGCCTCGAAATAGGACAGGTGCGTCGCAGGCGCGTTGCGGTCCACCGGCTGGGCGCCGCGCAGCGTCATCGTCCAGTATTCTCCGTCCTTCTCCTGCCAGTAGAACGGCTTGTCCCACTTGTTGGCGAGAATGTCCGCCCATCCGGCCGAGAGCCAGAGCAGCGGATCGCGATAGCCGCCATCCTCGATGAAGGCGATGAACTCGCCGTTGGTCACCGGCCGGTCGGCAAGGCGATAGGGCTCGATCAGCGCCTTGTGCCGTGGACCTTCGGAATCGAAGGCGAAGCCCCTGCCGCCATGACCGATCTCGACGATGCCGCCGTCGAAGGAGACGAAATGCGCCTCGCCCGGCTCGGCCCCGACGCCGAGCGGCTGCGGATCGCGGTAAGCCGGCTTCAGAGGGCTCTGGGCGAAGAGATGCAGGATGTCGGTGAGGAGCAGTTCCTGATGCTGCTGCTCGTGATGGCAGCCGAGCTCGACGAGCTCTTCGACCTCGGGCGACGCACCCGCCTCGAGCAGCCGCTCGATCGCCCCGTCGACATGGTCGCGATAGGCATAGACGGTGTCGAGATGCGGCCGGGTGACCATACCGCGGCGCGGCCGCGGCTGCCTTTCGCCGATCGTCTCGTAATAGGAATTGAACAGGAAGTTGAAGCTGTCGTCGAAGATCTCGTAGCCGGCAAAATTCGGCTTCAGCACCATGGTCTCGAAGAACCAGGTGGTGTGGGCAAGGTGCCATTTCGCCGGGCTCGCGTCCGGCATCGACTGCACCGTCGCGTCGGCGTCGGAAAGCGGCGCGCCGAGCGCCCGGCTCGTCGCCCTGACATGGCGATAGCGCTCGGAAACCGGCGATGCCTCGGTCAGGGCGCCGGGTGGCAGGGTGTCCTGCATCTGCGGGCGGGAAAGCGGTGCCATATCGAACCTCCTCGGTTCATTGCTGCGCTCGCGTTGCATCCTTCGGATGACTGACGATCGCGGGAGGCCTGGACGTAGCCCGCCGCCACGGCCTGACAACCGTGTTCACAAATGTTCTACCCGACATCGCGCATTCGTGAGGGCGTGTCCCCGTGGGGGTTCATCGGATATGGCCTGGCAAGAATGATCCCTGCGCCAATCGAATTGGAACGGCTGTTCGCCAACCGCCGGATCGCAGACCGCCCGGCCGGCAAGCGACCGGGGCGGCTCCGGACGATCGGCGAAAGGGTCCCGAAGGGCGCCGGCTCCCTTGCCCGCGGGCGCCATCGTCCTCCATAGGCTGTTCGGCATCGCCACGCTTCGAGGATTTATCTTGACCGACAACGCCCCTCCGGCCGCCGGATCGCCGGCCCCGCACGAAGCGCCGGGTATTTCGGGAGTTCCGGGAGCCTTGGGCGAGCCGGATCCACGGCGCTGGTTGACACTCGCGGTGCTGCTCCTCGCCGGCTTCATGAATCTGATCGACGTCACCATCGTGAATGTCGCGATCCCCAGCCTGCGCGACGATCTCGCCGCCTCCAGCGCCGAGATCGAATGGGTGGTCGCGGCCTATATCGTCGCCTTTGCGCTGGGGCTCCTGCCCTTCGGCCGGCTTGGCGACGTCGTCGGGCGCAAGCTGATGTTCCTCCTCGGCGTCGCCGGCTTCACCGTCGCCTCGATGCTTTGCGGCGTCAGCCCGACGATCGACGTGCTGGTGGTCGCGCGGGCGCTGCAGGGCCTCACCGGGGCGATGATGATGCCGCAGGTGCTGGCGCTGGTGCAGGTGACCTTTCCGCCGCAGGAGCGCGGCTTTGCCTTCTCCTTCTTCGGCGTGACGGCGGGGCTCGCCTCGGTCGCCGGGCCGCTCGCCGGCGGCGCGCTGATCTCCGCCGATCTCTACGATCTCGCCTGGCGGCCAATCTTTCTCGTCAACCTGCCGGTCGGCCTGTTCGCCGTTATCGCCGGTTGGCGGCTGATCCCGCGGGCGGAACCTGGCAAGCGGCAGGTGATCGATGCCGGCGGCGTGCTGCTGGCCGCCGCGACGGTCTTCGCGGTGATCATCCCGCTGGTCGAGGGGCGGGAGCTCGGCTGGCCGCTTTGGTGCTTCGCGCTGCTTGTCGCGGCGCTGCCGCTCGCCGTCGGTTTCGTCTTCTGGGAGCGGCATCGGGCAAGGCGCGGCGCCTCGCAGCTTCTGCCGATCAGCCTGATCTCCAACCGCAATTTCCTCGTCGGGCTGGCGATGGCGTCGACGCTCTTTGCCGGCATCCCGGGCTTCTTCTTCGTCGTCGCGATGGTCCTGCAGGTCGGCTTCCACTATTCGCCGCTGGAATCGGGGCTCGCCACGGTGCCCTTCCCGGTCGGCGTGTTCATCGCCTCCATCGTCTCCGGCCGCTTCGGCTCGCGGATGGCGCGGGCGCGGCTGATGACCGGACCGCTGATCCTGACGGCGGGGATGGTGACGCTCTACCTCGTCGTCGGCCGGATCGCCGACAGCATCAGCGCCACCAGCCTGATCCTGCCGCTGTTTCTGTCGGGCCTCGGCCTCGGCATCACCATCGCACCGCTGTTCACGACGATCCTCACCGTCGTCGAGCCGCGGGACGCCGGCTCGGGCTCCGGAGCGCTGCAGTCCTTCCAGCAGATCGGCGGGGCGCTGGGCGTAGCGCTCGCCGGCGAGATCTTCTTCTCGACCCTCGCCGGATCGACCACCGCCTCCGGCTATCGCGACGCCTTCACAGCGGCGCTGATCTATCAGGTCGCGATCTTCCTGACGCTCGCCTTCCTGGCGAGCCGGCTGAAGGTGCCGGGCACCCGCCGCCACACGCCGGCGCCCGTCGTCGCCGAGGGATAAGGAAAGACTTGAGACCGGTGGCGCGCTATCGCCGGGTGCCGGTGAGCTCCCGCCAGCGCGACACCGTGCCGGACGCGGCCGCAGCGAGGAGCCGGGTGTCGCCGGAGACCGTCGTCAGGTCGAAGCCCCAGCCGATCGCCTCGGCGGCATAGTCCGGCGCGCCGCAATGCAGCCCGGCCCGCTTGCCGTGGGCCTTGGCGACCGAGGCGATGCGCCTGATCGACGCGACGAGATCGGGATCGGTCGGGTCGAAGCCGGGGGCGAGCCGTCCGTCCGTGGTGCCGAGGGCGAGATCCGAAGGGCCGACATAGAGGCCGTCGATCCCGGGCGTCGCGGCGATCGCCTCGACATTGTCGAGGCCGGCACGGGTCTCGATCATCGCGAAGGCCAGCACCTCGTCATTCATCGCGACGCCGTAGCCGGGATGGGCGAAGGCCGCGCGGGTCGGGCCGTAGCTGCGGGTGCCGCGTGGCGGATAGCGCATGTAGCTGGCAAACTCGGCGGCCTGGTCGCCATTGTCGATCATCGGGCAGATGATCGCCATGGCGCCGGCATCGAGCGCCTTCATCACGATGCCGGGCTCGCGCCACGGCACCCGGACGACCGGCGTCACCGGAAATGCCCGCATCGCCTGAAGCATCGGCAGCATGGCCGAATAGTCGAGGGCGCCATGCTGGAGGTCGATGGTGAGGCTGTCATAGCCCTGCCCCGCCATGATCTCGGCGACGAAGGGGCTGGCGATGCCGAGCCAGCCGTTGACCGCCGGCCGCCCCTCGCCCCAGATCTCGTTCAGCCGGTTCGTCGCCATGGTCTTCCTCCCGTTCTGAAGGCCGGACGAGCGGACCGTTCTTGGTCCGCCGGCATGCCGACCCGCCCGAGCAACATGTCGCGCTCGGCGCCTTTCGCCAATGTCGAGCCGGCAAAGTGAGGGGCCCATGATCGCAAGCTGCGGCTTTTCCGGCCGAAGCGATCGTCCGCTCCCGGCCGCAAGCCTGCATTTCGAAACAGCGTCGACACAACCATCGGAAGCATGACGCCAAAGGTTGCAACGGCAACGATGTTCACGGGAGTTTCGTAAATAAGCGTTACTAAAATGTGGCAGCACCGAGGCAGCTGAGTGCCCCGCTGCATCCGCACCGAACATCATCAAGCGTCGGCTCGATCGCCGGTCGCCGCGGCCTGCCGTGGCGCGGGGCCCATGGGGAACAAGGCCCGCGAGAGCGATCGATCGACAGGGGGACGATCATGATACGCAGCCGCTTTGCGAGCCTTCTCTTCGTCGGCACGTCGCTCGCCGGAATGCCGGCACTCGCCCAAGAAATTCCGACGTCGCCGCCGGCGGACTTTTCCAACGGCCGCACGCCCGACGACCCGTCGGACCTGCCTTATCTGATGGACTCCTACGTCGAACTCCTCCTCGACGATCCCGACGTGATGACGCAGAACTACGACTACGTCGTCACCGCCACGCAGAACCGCACCGACGAGCAGACCCTCGCGGCGATCCACGACGACCGGACCAACCAGCAATATTCGGTGATGAACGGTCTCGGCGTGCTGACCTCGATCGTGATGACCGGCACAGGCGCCTCGGCCGACGGCACGACGCCGGCAAGCCTGACGCCGACCACCTATGCCGATGCGACGATCGCCGACTACGAGGCCGACATCAACTATCTGAACGGCGCGTCCTGGGGCACCACCACCTTCGCCGACGGCACGGCGACGCCGCTCGCCTCGGCCGTCACATTCATCCAGGACATCGTGCGCGCCGATGCCTCGACCGAGCCGTCGAAGCGCACCTTCGACCGGCTGATGGAGAACAACGACACCTATCGCCAGTACGAGAGCCAGTACCAGGACTACAATGTCATCTCCAATCCGGACGCCCTGACAACCGAGGATACGGCGGACTTCATCATTCCCGCCTATCTGTCGAACTACGACGTGCCGGAGGAATACGGCACCGTCGAGAACTGGGTGCGCGGCTTCACCGTCACCCAGGAGATGATCGACGAGAATGGCGGCGAGCCGATCACCGTCGAGGGTCTCGGCCTGTGGACGGACGGCGTCTTCACCCCCGCCACCTTCGGGGTCGGCGACTACGTGCCCGGCATCGGCACCTCGCCGCGGCCCTATCGCGTCAGCGACAACGTCGCCGTGCCCGAGCTTCTCGAACAGGTCGCCAACACGACCAACCCCTATGCCGACGGCTCGATGCCGAGCGGCCACACCTCCTCGGCCTGGACCGAGGCCCTCGGCCTCGCCTTCCTCGTCCCGCAGGAGATGCAGAGCCTCGTCACCCGGGCGTCCGAACTCGGCGAAGACCGCATTCTCGCCGGCGAACATTCGCCGCTCGACGTCATCGGCGGCCGCATCATCGCCGAGGCGATCGCGGCGACCAACATCTACGACGCGCTCTATGACGACGAGGGAAACCGCCTCGACTGGACCGATCCGGCCAATGAAGAGGCCTATGCGGTCTATACCGCCTATACCGAAACCCAGGCCTATATCGCCGAGGCCTGCGGCACCGCGACCGTCGACGAATGCGTGGCGCTCGGCGGCGACGGCACCTCGGTCGCCTACGGCACCGCCGAGGCCAACAAGGCGGCGTTCCTCTACCGGATGACCTACGGCTTCGAGGCGACCAGCGAGCCCTATCGCATGGCGGTTTCCGACGTGCCCGTGCAGGCGCAGGTGCTGCTGCTCACCCGCTTCCCATACCTCACCGACGAGCAGCGCCTCGAAGTGCTGGCCTCGACGGCCCTCGATGCCGACTACCCGCTGATCTCCGGCAACACCTATGACGGCTGGGGCAAGCTCAACCTCTACGACGCGGCCGACGGCTACGGCTATTTCGAGAACGACGTCACCGTCACCATGGATGCCAGCCTCGGCGGCTACAACGCCGCCGACACCTGGGCCAACGACATCGCCGGGCCCGGCGGCCTCGTCAAGGACGGCACCGGCAAGCTGACGCTCTCCGGCCAGGACACCTATACCGGCGACACCGTCGTTGCGGGCGGCACGCTCGCCATCGACGGCTCGATCGTCTCGAATGTCCGTGTGCAGCGGCGCGCCGTCCTGCGCGGCGTCGGCGTGATCGGCGGCGGCGTGACGGTCGAGGACGGCGGCACGCTCGCGCCCGGCAACAGCCCGGGGACGCTGACCGTCGCCAATTCGGTGACGCTGTCGGACGGCGCAATGAGCGAGTTCGACATCGACGGCACCGGTACCGAGATCGGCGCCGGCAACTATAGCCGCCTCGAACTCGTCGGCGAGGACAGCATCTTCACCGCGGATGGCGAACTGATCCCGCTCCTGCGCGGCATCACGGGCGACGCCACCAACAGCTACACGCCGGACATCGGGACGCAGTTCCAGATCGTCGTCGCCGAAGGCGGCGTTGCGGGCAGCTACGACAGCCTCACCCAGCCGGACGGGCTCGCCGACGGCACCCGCTTCGATACCATCTACGGATCGAACGACCTTCGCCTGGTGGTCACCCCGACGGCCTACGAGGACTATGCCGCGAGCGGCAATGCCGCCAATGTCGCCGAGGCTCTCGATGCCGGCCGGCAGGCGGCGGGCATCCGGCTCGACGACGATGCCGCGAGCCTCTACGACGCGCTCTACGCGCTTTCGGCCGCGGATCTGCCGGCGGCCCTCGGCGACCTTGCACCGCAGGCCTATGGCGACGCGCTGCTCGTCAACCGCGACAGCTGGTATCTCGGCAGCGATGCGGTCAACCGGGCGATCGAGGCCCGCCGTGGCGGCGTCGTCGATCCGACCATGCAGAGCGCCGCACAGCACGGCATGACCGCCTGGCTCACCGCGCTCGGCCAGAAGGCCTCGATCGACTCCGATCCCGCCTCCGGCTACGACCAGACCCTAGGCGGCCTGATCGTCGGCCTCGACGGCGAGATGGGCGACGGGTTCCTGCTCGGCGCCTCGCTCGGCTACGTCAATCTCGACGCCGATCTCGACCAGGGCGCCTCCTTCTCGGGCGACTCGCTGCAGGGCCGGATCTACGGCAGCTATCGGCGCGGCATCGCCTTCGTCGACGGCCAGTTCGGCTTCGCCTATACCGACGGCGAAGTCGACCGGGGCGTCGCCGGCTTCGGCGGCATGCACGGCGACGCCGACTCGACGTCCTTCGGTGGCGAGATCCGCACCGGGCTGCGCTACGGCGACGAGGCCACCAGCTTCGAGCCGAGCATCGCCCTGCGCGGCGTCAGCGTCCAGCTCGACGGCGCGACCGAGAGCGGGCCTGCCGCCGTCAGCTTCGACGACCAGAGCTTCGACAGCCTGCAGTCGGTGCTGGCGCTCGGCGTCAGCCACCGCATCGCCCTTGCCGACGGCATGAGCCTGACGCCCGCCGCACGGATCGGCTGGAGCCACGAATTCTCCGACACGGACGGCGCCGTCACGGCGGCCTTCGTCGGCGCGCCGGGCGCCTCCTTCGAGACGGTCGGTGCCTCGATCGGGCGCGATGCCGCCCTTGTCGGGGTCTCGGCGGAATTCGCCAATGGCGGGGCGGGAAGCGTCTTCGCCAGCTACGAGGGCGCCTTCGCCGAGAATCAGAGCTCGCACAGCGTCACCGCCGGCCTGAAGTTCAGCTGGTAACCGGAGATGGCGGCGGAGGGCGGCCTGCCTTCCGCCGCTTCAGACGGTCGAAAGCCGTGGCTCTCTCGACGGGCCGCGGCTTTTTTCGCATTCCGGCGAGCAGGCAAGACGACGGCCAACCGCTCACACTGCAGCCGTTCCCAGCCCGACCGAGTCAACGAAGAGGGGGCGCGATCACGCTGCCTCGTCGATCGCCTCCACCACCACATTGTCGTTGGTGTAGATGCAGATCTCGGCGGCGATCTTCATCGCCTTGCGGGCGATCTCCTCGGCCGACAAGTCGGTGTCGGCAAGCGCCCGCGCGGCGGCCAGCGCATAGTTTCCGCCCGAGCCGATCGCCATCAGCCCGTGTTCGGGCTCGAGGACGTCGCCGGTGCCGGTCAGGGTCAAGGTGACCGTCCTGTCGGCGACGATCATCATCGCCTCGAGCCGCCTCAGATAGCGGTCGGTGCGCCAGTCCTTGGCGAGCTCGACGCAGGCGCGCATCAGCTGGTCGGGATATTGTTCGAGCTTGCCCTCCAGCCGTTCGAGCAGCGTGAAGGCGTCGGCGGTCGCACCGGCGAAGCCGGCGATCACCTGGCCGTTCTTGCCGATGCGGCGAACCTTCTTCGCATTGCCCTTGATCATCGTATTGCCGAGGGAGACCTGGCCATCGCCGGCGATCACCACCTTGCCGCCCTTGCGGACGGTGACGATGGTGGTGCCGTAGATCTTCTCCGGATCGTGCTTCTCGAAATTCATGGCAGTTCCTTGCAATCAGGGGACGGTCCGTCGAGCCGCGGCGGCGGCCCTTCGTCCGTGTCGCCTCCCATGTGGGCGCGCGATCCCCGGTTGCCAAGCGACGACAGGCCGGCAGCTTTCGCGACGGTTTTGCGACAGGCGGCTTCCCACGGATCGCGATCCAGCGTAGAAGCCAGACGAAACAGCCATTCCGTGTTCAGGGGCAGGGGACATGGTTCAAACCGCCGGGCGGCGCGACGCGGTGGTCGAACGCGCGACGAAGGAAACCAAGGTCAGGGTGAAGGTCGATCTCGACGGCACGGGCCGCGGGACGATTTCGACTGGCGTCGGCTTCTTCGATCACATGCTGGAACAGCTCTCGCGCCACTCGCTGATCGATATGGAGATCGGCACCGAGGGCGATCTGCACATCGACGACCACCACACGGTGGAGGACACCGGCATCGCCATCGGTCAGGCGATCCGCCAGGCGCTGGGGGACCGGCGCGGCATCCGCCGCTACGCCTCGCTCGACCTCGCCATGGACGAGTGCCTGACCCGTGCGGCGATCGACGTCTCCGGCCGGCCCTTCCTGGTGTTCAGGGCCGAGTTCAGCCGCGCCAAGATCGGCACCTTCGACACCGAACTGGTGCGGGAATTCTTCCAGGCGCTGGCGCAGAATGCCGGGCTGACGCTGCACATCGAGAATCTCTACGGCGCCAATGCCCACCATGTCGCCGAGACCTGCTTCAAGGCCGTGGCAAGGGTTCTCGGCGACGCCATCCAGATCGATCCGCGCCAGGCCGACCTCGTGCCCTCCACCAAGGGGATGCTCGCATGAGGTCCCCGGAAAGCGCGCGGCCATGACCCGCTACCTCGTCTTCGAACCACCCGAGACCATCGAGCCGAGCGGCGCGGCGGTGTTCCTGCGCGACCGCTTCTCGTTCTTCGCCTTCTTCTTCACCTTCCTGTGGATGTTCCGCTACGGGCTGTGGCTGTCGGGCGTGGTGACGATCGCCGCCTTCATCGCCCTCAACCAGCTCGGGACGGTGGAGGGCTTCGAGTGGAGCGCGGCGCTGATCTCGCTCCTCTTCGGCGTGCTGATCGGCCTCGAAGGTCCGAGCCTTCGGGCGTCGAAACTCCGCCGCAAAGGCTGGAACGAGGTTGCCGCCTTCGAGGCTCAGAACACCGGCGAGGCCGAGATCATCTACTATTATTCGGCGCCGGCGGCCCTTTCGCCGCCGCCACCACCGCCCCTGGACGACATCGAGGTGATCGACGAGGACGCCGTCACCGAGCCGGATGAGCCCAAGGAGCCGGAAGAGCTTGCCAGACCGACGCAGCTGATCGCGTCGCGCAGCGGCGATGACGACCGCTCCGCCGCAAGCGAGACGACTCCGGCGAACGATGCCGACGACCGCTTCGCCACGGAGATCGAGCGCACCGCGCGGGTCGAGGGCTGGGCCGAGCGATGGGACCGGCCGGGGGCCGAATATGTCCGGCTGCCGGGGGTGCGCCGCAAGCCCGTCGGCCGGCTCTGACGATGGAAGACGTCGCGATCATCGACTACGGCTCGGGCAATCTCCGCTCGGCGATGAAGGCCGTCGAGCGCGCCGCGCGCGAGGGTGGCCACGACGTGCGCGTCCTCCTCACCGAGGATCCGGCCGTGGTGCAGGCCGCCGACCGGGTGATCCTGCCCGGCGTCGGCGCCTATGCCGACTGCCGCGCCGGCCTCGACGCCGTGCCGGGCATGGTCGATGCGCTGAAGGAGGCGGTCGAGGCGAAGGCCCGGCCGTTTTTCGGCATCTGCGTCGGCATGCAGCTGATGGCCTCGCGCGGGCTGGAAAAGACCGTCACCGAGGGCTTCGGCTGGATCCCCGGCGACGTCGTCCGGATGGAACCGGACGATCCGGCGCTGAAGATCCCGCAGATCGGCTGGAACACGATCGCCGTCTCGAACGACCATCCGCTGCTTGCCGGCATCGAGACCGGGCCGGACGGTCTGCACGCCTATTTCGTCCACTCCTATCACCTTGCGGCGACGGATCCGGCGATGGTCGTCGCCACCACCGACTACGGTGGTCCGGTCACGGCGGTGGTGGCGCGGGACAATTTTGCCGGCACGCAGTTCCATCCCGAGAAGAGCCAGACCCTCGGCCTGAAGCTTCTCTCCAACTTTCTCGGCTGGAGGCCCTGACCGGGCGCCTCGTCCGGGGCCGGCGCGGCTTGCCCTCAACGGTCCATGCTCACCGCCCCCGGAGCGCAGACCTGACGGTCAGCCGTTGCGGTGACCTGCGACGAGGGTTTGCGCCAGCACCTTTGCGAAGGCGTCGAAGCCGTCCCGGTGAACGAGTTCGAAGCCGTGGGTGTTCTGGGTCGGCATGCAGATCACCGCCGCCTGCGGCTTCAGCCCGTCGGAGATCGCGGCGCTGGCATCCGAGGCGAAGAATTCGAGAAGGGCCAGTTGGAGGCCGATGTTCTCGCACTCCGCGGCATCGCGGATGTCGTCGATGAGCTTCGGGCTGTACAGACCCTTCTGGTCACCGAAGGAGAGGATCGGCCGGGCATCGAGCACAGTGTCGTATTCCGGAGCGACGGGACCAACCTCCAGCGCGATCATCTGATGACCGGGGAGCGTGCGGGCGGCGTATTTGGCGCCGCCATTCGTTACCTCCTCCTTGGTCGAGCAGACATAGTAGACGTCGCGGGTCATCTCCGCCCGCCTGTCGCGGATCGACCGCATCGCCATCAGGCCGGCGAGCATCAGCGCCCGGTCGTCCATGAAATGGGCCCCGAGCAGTTCACCGACCTCGATCAGTTCGCGCTCGACGACCGAAAGAACCACACGGGTACCGGCATGGACGCCGGATTCTGCCAGCTCCTCGCGCGACATGCCGGTGATGATGTAGCAATTGTCCCACTGCGCGCCGTCGCGGCGAATGTCCGCCATGTCGGCGGAATGGTTGGTGCGGTGGAGCGAGCCGAGGGAGAGGACGCCCTGCAGACATTCCCCGTCGGCGAGGATGTCGACGGCGCACTGGCCGAAGGAAATCGGCAGATCGCCGCCGAGATTGGTGATGCGCAGCGTGCCGTCGGGCTCGATCCGCTTCACGATCATCGCGATCTCGTCCATGTGGGAGATCGCGATCACCGGTTCTTCGCTGGGGTTCTCCGCCTTCAGGACGGAGACAAGATTGCCCGCCGGGTCGACCCACACCTCGTCCATCACCCGTTCGAGTTCCGGCCTGAAGCGCAGCGTCACGTCGCGCTCGTCGCCGGATGGACCGCGCGTCTTGACGAGGTCGAGAAGCAGCTGGCGATCGTCCTTCGACAGAGCGGCGTTCATGATGGGTCCTTCCGTTCAGGCATGGTTTTCGATGAAGCGGCCCGCTGCGGAACAGCGGGCAGGCCGCCAGCTATGGTATCGACCAGGGTCTGACAGCCCCCCGGGCCGTGGCAAATTCCGCAAGCCGCCTATCGGCCGGCGGAACCGGAACGGATCCGCCCGGCTTTGACGGAACGGCCGGGCCGGCCGATGGTTGGGAAGGGAGCCGGATCGGCGACTCTCGCCAAGCGGACGGAGCCAGCGATGGGCCAGGAAATCGAGCGCAAGTTCATGGTGTGGAACGACGGCTGGCGGGACGCGGCGGAACGCTCGATGCGCTTCACGCAGTTCTACCTCTTTGCCGGCGAAGATCGCTCCTGCCGCGTGCGGATCACCGACGACGTCTCGGCGCGGCTGACGCTGAAGACCGGCCGGGGCATCAGCCGCGGCGAATTCGAATGGGACATCCCGCTTTCCGATGCGAAAGCCCTGCGCGAGGCGGCGATCGGCACCGTCATCGACAAGACCCGCCATCTCGTGCCGAACGGACCGCACGTGATCGAAATCGACGTCTATCACGGCGCCCTCGAAGGACTCGTCGTTGCGGAGATCGAGCTTTCGGCCGAAGACGAGGCCTTCGAACGGCCGGATTTCCTTGGCAGCGAGTTGACCGGCGATCATCGCTATCTCAATCAGAGCCTCGCCCTTCATGGGCGCCCCGAAAACTGACCCTCGCGAAGGCATGACGCGTTGGCTTATCAGATCCGCCCATCCCGCCCCCTCGACGCCGAATTCCGCAAGGTGGCGATCGCCCAGATCGACCGGGCGCTCGCCGACCTTCGCCGCGAAGAGGGCGACATCGACGCGGCGATCCACGAGGCCCGCAAGCGGTTCAAGAAGCTGCGCGGCCTCGTCCGGCTGATCCGGCCGGCCGACGCGGAACTCTATGCGGCGCTCAATGCCAGCTTTCGCGAGGGCGCCGGCGGCCTGTCGGGCGCGCGCGACAAGGCCGCGCTGATCGAGGCGCTGGGCGATCTCAACCGACATTTCGGCGAGGAACTGTCCGGTGACCCGCTGGCTTCGGTCAGGGAACGTCTCGTCGCCGAGCGCGACGCCGCATCCGCGAAACCGGAGGAGATCGCCGGCGCGGTGCGTCGCGCAATCGGCGCCCTCGAACAGGCGCGGCCGCTGATCGAGGCCTTCCAGCTCGGCGGCGGCAAGCGGGAGATCAAGCGCGCTGGCCGGGTGCTCGGCCGCGGCGCCGGCAAGACCCATGGTCGCGCCCGGCAGGCGCTGAAGCGCGCGGAGAAGTCCCGCGAGGCGGACGACCTGCACGAGTTGCGCAAACGGGTAAAATATCACTGGATGCACCTGCGGCTCCTGTCGCCCGCCTGGCCGGAGGCGTTCAAGCCGGCCGTCGACCTTGCCAAGCAGATCGCCGACGACCTCGGCCGCGATCACGACTATTCGGTGCTGCGCGGCGAGATCCGGCAGGAACCGGCAGCTTTCGGTGATGAGGCGACCCTCTCGTTGCTGATCGCGCTTCTCGACCGGCGCCAGAGCGAACTGCGCGAGACTTCCCTGTCGGCCGCCCGAAAACTGCTTGCCGAGGAAAGCGACGCCTTTGAGAGGCGGATCGAGCGGCTCTACCGGCTGGCGGCACAGGAAGGCGAACGGGACGCCGCGATGCCCGCCGAGACGGCCGAGGCGGAGCGTCGGGTGGCTTGATCGGCGACATCCGTCGGAATTTCGGATGAAAGGACGGACCCTTTAGGTGACGCATTGGCTGGAGGGTGGTCGGAAGCGCGACAGTCCGCCTTTCGCTTTTGCGAGCGATCGTTCTTGCCGATTTATTCCGAATCATGCATGAACGCGCAAGACATGCATCCGGGATGGAACAAATGCTCAGCCGTGAACGACAGGCGCTGATCGCCGAACGGCTTACGCGCGACGGAAAGGTGCTCGCCGGCGAACTGGCCGCGGGCTTCGCCGTGTCCGAGGACACCATCCGCCGCGACCTGCGTGAAATGGCGTCGGCCGGGCTCTGCGAGCGGGTCTATGGCGGCGCGCTGGCCTGCCGCCCGGCGCCCCTCCCCCCGACGCTGGCCGAACGGCAGGCGATCGGATCCCGGCGGAAGGACGATCTGGCCCAGGCGGCCGCGCCGTTCATTGCCGATGGGACGACCGTCTTCATCGATGCCGGCTCGGCCAATCTCGCGCTGGCCGCGCAACTGCCGGCCGAGCGCCGCTATCACGTCGTCACCCACTGCCCGGCCATCGCCCTGGCGCTAGCGCCGCGGCCGCGCCACCGGGTGACGCTGATCGGCGGCCGCTACGATCCGGAGACCGGCGCATGCCTCGGCGTGCAGGCGCTTGCCGAGGTCGAGCGCCTGCGACCGGACATCCTCGTCCTCGGAGCCTGCGGCCTCGATGCCGAGGCGGGCGTCACGGCCTTCGATCCGGAAGACGCCGCGATCAAGCGCCACCTGGCCCATGCGAGTTCGACGGTGCTGGTGCTGGCGACGGCGGAGAAGCTGCGCACCGCCGCGCCCTTCGCTGTGGTCCCTGCCGAAACCGTCGGCCGCGTGGTCACCGAAAAGACGGCCGACGGGGCCGCGCTCGCAGCCCTTGCCGAAAAGGGCGTCGCCATCACCCTCGCCGATGCGGGCCGCCGCTGAGCGCCACCGCAGCCGCCAATCCCAACGCCGATGTCCGGACCAGACCATGTCGCTCGCCCTGCCCTTTGCCCTCGACCGCTTTCCGCCGGCCCGCCGCGCGGTGGCGCTGGCCTTTTTCGTCAACGGCTTCGGCATCGGCAGCTGGGCGCCGGAAGTGCCTGTCCTGGCGGCGCGGCTTGCGATTACCGAACAGACCATCGGGCTTCTGATCGTCGCCTTCGGCCTCGGCGGCGTTCTCACCATGCCGCTGATCGCCCGGGCGATCGGACGGGCCGGCTCGCGCCCGCCGCTGCTGATCACCCATCTCCTCGGCGCCCTTGCCTTTCCGGTGCTGATCCTTTCGCCGGACCTTTTCTGGGCGTTTGCGGCGATCTTCGTCTTCGGCGCGATGTTCGGCGGCATGGACGCGGCGATGAACGCCAATGCGATCACGCTGGAACGGCACATGGACCGGGCGATCATGTCGTCGAGCCACGGCTTCTGGTCGGTCGGCGGCTTCGTCGGGGCGGGCTTCGGCGGGCCGATCATCGCCGCCTTCGGGCCTGCCGGCCATGCGGTCGTCGTCGCGGCGGTGATGCTTCTCTGCTTCGCCTTCGTCCGGCGCATGGCCCGCGACGACCGCGACAGCGCATCCGCGGCCGACGCAAGGCCCGTGACCGGCGGACGCAAGGTGAGAGACACCGCCGGGCTCCTCGGCGCGGCGGCGATCGGCGTCTTCGCGCTCCTCGCCATGCTCCCCGAAGGCAGCGCCATCGACTGGAGCGCGCTCTATCTGAGGCAGGAACTTGGCGCCGACACGGCGACGTCGGGCTTCGCGCTGGCCGGCTTTTCCGCGGCGATGGCGACCTTCCGCTTTTTCGGCGATGACATCCGCAACCGCCTCGGCGCGGTGAACACCGTGCGGCTCTTCGCCTTCGTCGCCGCCTGCGGGCTGGTCATCGCCGGCCTTGCCGGACACATCGCGATCGCGATCATCGGCTTCGCGCTGACCGGCGTCGGGCTTGCCAACATCGTGCCGATCGCCTTTTCCGCCGCCGGCAACGTCAAGGGCCTGCCCGACGGGACGGGCATCTCGATCGCGACGGCCATCGGCTATTCGGGCGGGCTGATGGCACCGTCGGTGGTCGGCTTCATCGCCGAGCATGTCGGCCTGTCGACGGTCTATCTCGGCATGGCCGGGCTGCTCGCCGTCATCCTCGCGCTGTCCGGCATGATGGCATTGGCCGACCGGGAGACCGGCTGAGCGCCTCGATCAGACCACCGGCAACGGCCTCTGAAGGATCTCCAGCATCGGCGAAAGATGCGCCTGATAGGCGCGCCAGGCCTCGGAGCTGCCGCGATACATCTTCTGGCGCACCTGCCTCGCGCTCGCCGTTCTAACGACGCGCTCGGTCGCGTAAAAATCGAGGCAGGCCGGCTCGTAGGCGAGCCCGCAATGGGCGATGAGCGCCCGCGTCTCTGCCTCCTGATTCTCGGTCAGAGCCTCGTAATCGAGCTCGTAGATCGCGCCCGGCATCTCGGCGTGCCAGAAGCCGAGCAACGCGTCGTGCAGCCGGTGGAACCGCGCGACATCGGCAAGGTCGAAGCAGAAGCCGAGACCGTCGTCGGAGAAATTGTGCTTGAAGTTGGAGAGGCAGACCGCTTCCGGCCGGCGCGACATGTGGATGATGATCGCCTCCGGTAACGCCGCACGAATGACGCCAGCCCAGAGGAAATTGACCGGCATCTTGTCGGTGACGAGCGGCCTGTCGGTCTCGAACCCTGCGAGGAAGCCCATATAGCCGGCGCGGATGGCGGTGAGCGCCTGCCGCCGGACCTCGACATCGGGCGAGGCGAGGAGCGGCAGCGCAGGACGAACAGCCTTTTCGAGCACCGAGAGTTCACCGGCGCCGAACACCGCCGAATGGCTGGCGAGGATCTGCTCGGCAAGGCTGGTGCCCGAACGCGGCATGCCGGTGACGAAGACCGGCCGGTGGGCGAGCCGCTCTTCCGGATTGAACCATTCCGCGGCGTCGGCGAGCCGTTCGCGATGGAGCGCGGCGATCGTCGCGACCAGTTCCTCGTGGACGGTGATGTCGTAGCCGATCGCCGCCTTGCGAAGCCGGTTCGCCGCCAGGAACACCGGAAAGGCCCGCTCGGTCTCGCCGAGGTCGTCATAGGCCTTGCCGAGGGCGAAGCCGAGGATCATCCGGTCATAGGGCGAAAGCTCGTCGCCCGCCCACCAGGCCTCCATCCGGGCGATATCCGGATCGGCGCCGGTGAAGGTCTGGACCCGGCCGAGATTGAGCCGCGCGGCGATATAGTCGGGAATGATGGCGAGCGCCTTGCGGAGGCTCGCCGCTGCCTCGTCGATGCGGCCGAAGCGTTCGAGACAGAGCGCCCGGGCGTTCCAGGCGATCGCATGGTCGGGCTTGAGTTCCAGCGCCCGGTCGTAGGCGGCGAGCGCCTCGCCGTCGCGGCCGAGCCCCGACAGCGCGTCGCCGCGAAAGGTCAATGCCTCGGCCTCCTCGCCGCGCAGCGCCAGCGCCCGTTCGAGATGGGGCAGTGCCTCGGCGTGGCGGTCCTGGCGGACCAGCAGCTCGCCGAGGCTGCGATGCACTTCGGCATAGTCCGGCTGGAACTGGAGCGCGTTTTTCCAGGCAGCTTCCGTCGCACCGACATCGCCGAGCGCCTGATGGGCCGCACCGACGAGATTGTGGATCAGCGCGGCGGCCGGCGCCGCCCTGAGCAGCGCAGCGCCGATCCTGACCACCTCGGCGAAGTCGCCGGCATGATAGCGGGCGGCGAGCTTGACGATTTCCGCCTGCAGAAGGACGGTCCCCTCGCCGGCATTTCCGGCGCGTCTGGCGATCGCGTCGACCTCGCCGATGACGCGGCGGTTGCCGGGAAAGCGTTCGAGCACCTGGTTGCAGACGACAAGGGCCTTCTCGACCTCGCCCTTCTTCACATGGCTCTTCACCTTCCGGATCGCCTGGTCCGGCGACAGGGCGGCTGCGGTCATCGGCTCACTCCGCTCGGCTCGGTCCCACCGCACAACGGCAGTGGCCTGGATCAGGCCAGAAAGCAGATGCGGCTTGTCCGAAACCGGGCCGGGGCGGTGCGTCAGCGGGATTTTGCGTCCTGAAGCATCATCTCGGCGCCCTTGTCGGCGATCATGATGGTCGGCGAATTGGTGTTGCCGGAGGTGATCGACGGCATCACCGAAGCGTCGATCACCCGGAGCCCGTCGACGCCCCGCACCTTAAGCCGCGGGTCGAGCACCGCCATCCTGTCGTCGTCGGTTCCCATCTTCGCGGTGCCGACGGGATGGAAGATCGTCGTGCCGAGATCGCCGGCCGCAACCAGCATCTCTTCGTCCGACGCGACATGGGCGCCGGGCTTGTATTCCTCCGGCCGGTAGGGCTCCAGCGGCTTCTGGAAGACGATCCGGCGAGCCCATTTGAGCGAATCCACCGCCACCCGCCGGTCTTCCTCGGTCGACAGATAGTTCGGCCGGATGTCCGGCTTGTCCTCGGCCAACGGCCCAGTCATGTGGATCGAGCCGCGGCTCGTCGGGCGCAGGTTGCAGACGCTGGCGGTGAAGGCGGCAAAGCGATGCAGGCCATGGCCCCAGTCGTCGAGGGACAAAGGCTGGAAGTGGAATTCCAAATTGGCGGTGGCGTATTCCGGCGAGGATTTGACGAAGGCGCCGACCTGGCTCGGCGCCATGGTCAGCGGGCCTTTGCGGAACAGCGCATAGTTGACCCCCATCATCGCCCGGCTGACAAGGTTCCAGTATTCGGTGTTCAGCGTCTTGATGCCGTTGACCTTGTAGATCGGCCGGATCTGCAGGTGATCCTGAAGGTTCTCGCCCACCCCCGGCAGATCGGCGACGACGTCGATGCCATGGCCGGAGAGGCGGCTGCCGTCACCAATGCCGGAGCGCTCGAGGATCAGCGGCGAGCCGACCGATCCCGCCGAAAGCACGACCTCGCCGCGCACGAAGGCGCGCTTAGTCTCGCCCTCCTTGCGATAGACGACCGCGGTGACCCGGCCACCCTCGATCTCCACCCTGTCGACGGAGATGCCGGTCTCGATCTTGAGGTTGTGCCGCGCCATCGCCGGCTTCAGGAAGCCGCGCGCGGCGCTCCAGCGCCGGCCGTTCTTCTGGTTGACCTGGAAATAGGACGAGCCGGTGTTGTCGCCGGTGTTGAAATCCGGGATCTTCGGCACGCCGGCCGAAGCTGCCGCGTCGCGAATACGGTCGAGGATATCCCATTTCACCCGCGGATGCTCGACCCGCCATTCGCCGCCCGCGCCGTGGAATTCGTTTTCGCCCTCGACGTGGTCCTCGACCCGCCGGAACACCGGAAGCACGTCGTCCCAGCCCCAGCCGGAAAGGCCGAGCTGGCGCCAGTGGTCGTAGTCCGCCGCCTGGCCGCGCATGTAGATCATCGCGTTGATCGCCGAGGAACCGCCGAGCGTCTTGCCGCGCGGATAGGCGAGCGAGCGGCCGTTCAGCCCCTTCTCCCCGGCGGTGCGGAACATCCAGTCGGCGCGCGGATTGCCGATGGCGAAGAGATAGCCGACCGGAATGTGGAACCAGATCCAGTCGTCCTTGCCGCCGCCTTCGAGCAGCAGCACCCGGTTCCTCGGATCGGCGGACAGCCGGTTGGCGAGCACGCAGCCGGCCGATCCCGCTCCCGCAACGACGTAATCGAAGGTTTCGACGCTGTCAGCCAATGTTTCCTCCCCCACTGACCAGCACCGTGCATAGCCGCTGGCATCCGGGAAGGCAAAGACCGGATGACGTCTTGGGCCCGGCAGTCGCCGGGGCCACTATGCCGCGGAAAGCCGCATTTCCTGAAAGATCGCGGCAGAGCCTTTACCCGGCCGCAACCCATAGCATGCGAGGCTCACAATCGGTTGCGCGGCAAGGAGCGGAACGCGGCATGATGCAGAACCACCTGATCTTCCTGGCGCTCGCTTCGGTGGCGGCGCTCGCCGCGCCGTCGCTGTTCGAGCGCTACCAGGCGGAGATCATGTCGGCGCAGCCGGAAAGCCTCGATGCCGGGCCGAAGGTGGTCGAGGCCGCGGCACCGGTTCGCCCTGCCCCCGCCCTCATGCGAGAGACCCGCATTCCCGGCGACCGCTCCGGCCATTTCAGGGCGAACGCGGTGATGAACGGCCGCTCCGTCCCGGTCATCGTCGACACCGGAGCGAGCACCGTCGCCCTCGACGAGGACACCGCCCGCAATCTCGGCATCCGTCTCGCCGCGAGCGACTTCGTCTACCCAGTGCAGACGGCGAACGGCGTCACCCGTGCCGCGAAGGCTGAGATCCGCGAGATCGCCGTCGGCACGGTCTCGGTGCGCAATGTCGAGGCGATGGTGATCCGCGACGCCGCTCTGCCACAGTCGCTGCTCGGCATGAGCTTTCTGCAGCGGCTCGCCGGCTATTCGGTCGAGGACGGCGCGCTGACCTTGCGGGAATGAGACGTCAGCTTGCGTGATCCCGCGTTGACGGCCGGACTCAGTAGTGCGGCGGCTTGGCGGCTTCCGGCTTCGGCAAGACGTCCTCCACCGCGCCGAGCCTTTCGCCGAGCGCCTGGGTCAGGTGCTGCAGCCGCTCGATCATCCGGAAGGCGCGGGTGAGTTCCTCGGAAAGCTCCTCAATGGTGCGCGCCTGGTGCGAGACCATGACTTCGAGGTCCTCGATCCGCGGCCCGGTGCCTTCGTTCGTCTCGCTCATAGCAGTATCTCCTCGAATTTCCGCCGCCTCGCCTCGCTGATCGCCACGGGCCGCCGCGTCGCCCTGTCGACGTTGACGTGGACGAAGAAGCCCTCCGCCGCCGCCGCCTGTGCCTCGCCGCCAAACAGCGCGATCTCGTAGCGCACCGACGAGCGGCCGAGGCGGCTGATCCCGATCCCCGCTGTCACCGGGTCGGGAAAGGCAACTTCCCCATGGTAGCGGCAACCGGTCTCGACCACGAGTCCGATTTCTTCGCCAGACTGAAGATCGAGCAGGCCGGTCTCGATCAGCCAGCCGTTCACCGCGCTGTCGAACAGGGAATAGTGGACGACATTGTTCATGTGGCCGTAGATGTCGTTGTCGGCCCAGCGCGTCGTCAATGTCCTGAACAGGCGGAACTGCGATCGCGTCCTCGGCGCCTCGCGCGCCGGCCGGCGCTCCCTGTCGCTCTCTGCCATCCGTTTCTCCTCCCCCGCCCGTTGCCGGTTGGCTATGGCCTTCACAGGTTTGGCTGACTACTGTGGCTGAAACAACCATGGAAGCCCACATGGCCGAACCGGCGATCGAACTGATCGGCATCGACAAGAGCTTCGGCGTCGTGCGCGCCAACAAGTCCATCGACCTGAAAGTCGCGCGCGGCACCATCCACGGCATCGTCGGCGAGAACGGCGCCGGCAAGTCAACGCTGATGTCGATCATCTACGGCTTCTACCAGGCCGATCGCGGCGAGATCCGCGTCGGCGGGAGAAAGGTCGAGATCACCGACCCGAACACCGCGATCGCCGCCGGCATCGGCATGGTCCACCAGCATTTCATGCTGGTGCACAATCTCACCGTCGTCGAGAACGTCATGCTCGGGGCGGAGCGCTCGCCGCTTCTGCGCTCGGGCATCGCCACCGTCAGGGCCGAGCTGAAGCGGCTCGAGGCGGACCACGGCCTCGACGTCGATCCGGACGCGATCATCGAGGATCTGCCCGTCGGCCTGCAGCAGCGGGTCGAGATCCTGAAGAGCCTCTATCGCGGCGCCGACATCCTGATCCTCGACGAGCCTACCGGCGTCCTGACGCCCTCCGAGGCCGACCATCTCTTCGCGGTGCTGAAGGAGCTGCGCGCCGAGGGCAAGACGATCATCCTGATCACCCACAAGCTGCGCGAGATCATGGCGATCACCGACAATGTCTCGGTGATGCGCCAAGGCGAGATGGTGGCGACGCGCCGCACGGCGGACACCTCCGTCGCCGAACTCGCCGAGCTGATGGTCGGCCGCCGGGTGCTTCTCACCGTCGACAAGGGCGCGGCGAGGCCCGCCGATCCGATGTTGAGCGTCACCGGGCTGACGGTCAGGGACGGCCGCGGCGTCACCATGGTCGACAACGTCTCCTTCGCCGTCAGGGCCGGCGAGATCGTCGGCATCGCCGGCGTTGCGGGCAACGGCCAGAGCGAGTTGCTCGAGGCGCTGTCCGGCATCCGCAAAGCGAAGAGCGGCCGCATCGTCCTCAACGGCCGCGAGATCGACCCGACCGAGGAGGCCGACCCCGCCGAGATCCGCCGCATCGGCTGCGCCCACGTGCCGGAGGATCGCCACCACATGGGCCTCGTTCTGCCCTTCGAGGAAAACGAGAATTCGATCCTCGGCTATCAGGACGACGGGCGCTTCCGCAAGGGCCCGCTCCTCGACCTCGACGCGATGCGGCGGGACGCCGCCGAGAAGATCGCCGCCTACGACATCCGGCCGGCCGACTGCCGGCTGAAGACCGCCAATTTCTCCGGCGGCAACCAGCAGAAGATCGTGCTCGCGAGAGAGATGGAGCGCGACCCCGACGTGCTCCTGATCGGCCAGCCGACCCGGGGCGTCGACGTCGGCGCCATCGAGTTCATCCACAAGCGCATCGTCGCGATGCGCGATGCCGGCAAGGCGATCCTCCTCGTCTCGGTGGAGCTCGATGAGATCCGCGCCTTGTCCGACCGCATCCTCGTCATGTTCGCCGGCAGGATCGCCGGCGAACGCGGTCCCGGTGCCACGGAGAGCGAACTGGGCCTCTTGATGGCCGGCGTCGACGGGAAGGAAGCCGCCGAGTGAACAGCGCCCGGATCACCCTCGTCACCCTCGGTGTCGACGACGTCGCCCGCTCGGTGGCCTTCTACGAGGCGCTCGGATGGCAGAAGTCCGCGCAAAGCGTCGAGACCACCGCCTTCATGACCGGCGAGGGTATCGTCCTGTCGTTGTGGGACCGCGCCGAAATGGCCGCCGACGGCGGCGAGGGCGAGCTTGCCGCCGGCTCCGGTTCGATGGCGCTGGCGGTGAATTTCGACAGCCCCGAGGCGGTCGACGCCTTTTACGCCCGCGCCGGAGAGGCCGGGGCAAAGCCGGTCAAGCCGCCGCAAAAGGCGTTCTGGGGCGGCTATTCCGGCAATTTCCGCGATCCCGACGGCCATCTCTGGGAGGTAGCCCACAATCCCTTCTGGCGGCTCGACGAAGCCGGCCGGGTCGATCTGACATGATCACGCCGGCAATCACGCTCCGTTCGCCGCACTGCCATCCAAAGGACGTTCGAAGCGCCACCGGGCGGCAAGCAGAGGCGCTGATCTCGACGCGTCGTCATTCTCGGGCCCCCCGTCACCGTCGCGGCCCTTTGGCATTTGCTCGCCGACGACGCGCCCTGGATGTCGGGCGACATCAACGGGTCACGTCCGGCGAGCAAGGACAGCGCCCGTCGCGCCCCCCTCTGCCCTGCCGGGCATCTCCCCCGCAAGGGGGGAGATCGGCCTTGCAGCGAGGCAGCGCCATCCGTGCAATTTCGGGGCTGGCGCATTCGAGCTGTCCCACGCTTCGAAAACTCATGAGAGGGCGGAGCGAAAAGAGCTGCGTGATCTCCCCCCTTGCGGGGGAGATGGCCGAAAGGCCAGAGGGGGGTAAGGCCGCAGGACCCGGACCGATCCGAAGACGACATCTCGCTCCGCCGTGGAAGCTTCGCCATCCCGGTCCTCGAGCCGGGAGCCATTCCTCCGCATCGAACGAGCCTGTTCGTCGCAGAACAGCGAGAGCGCTTGGTGTTGTGACGGGACGTCTGCTTCGCCGATTGGGAATGGACCCCGGGTCCAGCCCGTGGTGACGAGGCTTTGATGCTCCCCCACGCCCTGCAACGTCCCGACACCCTCATCCACAGACAGGCGAGCCGATGAGCCGTCCCTATGCCAAACTGCCGCGATGGATCGACTACGGGCTGATTCCGCTCGTCAATCTCGTCGTCGCCTTCCTTGTCGCCGGCCTCGTCGTGCTGCTGGTCGGCGAGAGCCCGCTGCAGGCCGCCGTGCTGATGCTGCGCGGCGCGTTCGGATATGCGGAGGGATTCGGCTTCACCCTCTATTATGCGACGAACTTCATCTTCACCGGCCTTGCCGTCGCCGTCGCCTTTCATGGCGGGCTGTTCAACATCGGCGGCGAGGGCCAGGCCTATGTCGGCGGGCTCGGCGTCGCCGTGGTGGCGCTCGGCCTCGGCGCCATCCTGCCATGGTGGCTGAACCTGCCGCTGGCGATCGCCCTCTCCTTCGCCTTCGGGGCGCTCTGGGCCTTCATCCCCGCCTATCTGCAGGCCAGACGCGGCAGCCACATCGTCATCACGACGATCATGTTCAACTTCATCGCCGCCGCCTTCATGGTCTATCTCCTCGTCGGCGTCCTGAAACCGGCCGGATCGATGGCCCCGGAAACCCGCACCTTCGATGCCGGCGGCCAGCTGCCGAAGCTGAAGGGCCTGTTCGACCTCTTCGGCTTCAATCTCGGCGGCGCGCCGCTGAACGTCTCGATCTTCGTCGCGCTGCTCGCCGCCTTCCTCGTCTGGCTGCTGATCTGGCGAACGAAGCTCGGCTACGAGATCCGCACCCTCGGCTTCTCGCCGCGGGCGGCCCGCTATGCCGGCATGTCGGAGACGCGGCTGATCGTCGTCACCATGATGATCTCTGGCGGGCTCGCCGGCATGATGGCGCTGAACGCCATCATGGGCGACCAGTACCGCCTCGCCATCGATTTCCCGCAGGGCGCCGGCTTCGTCGGCATCGCCGTCGCGCTGATGGGCCGCGGCCATCCGGCCGGCATCGTCCCTGCCGCGGTGCTCTTCGGCATGCTCTATCAGGGCGGGGCGGAGCTCGCCTTCGATATGCCGGCGATCTCCAGAGACATGATCGTCATCATCCAGGGCCTCGTCATCCTCTTCGCCGGGGCGCTGGAAAACATGTTCCGGCCGGGCATCGGCGCGGCCTATCAACGGGTCCGCTTCCGGACCGAGGAGCCGGCGGGCGAGAGTGTCGGGGAGGCACGGTGATGGATCTTTCCTCGTTCCTCGACCTCATCGATTCGACCATCCGCCTGTCGACGCCGCTGCTCTTCGCGGCGCTCGCCGGTCTCTATTCGGAGCGTTCGGGCATCTTCGACATCTCGCTGGAAGGCAAGATGCTGATCGCCGCCTTCGCCTCGGCCTCGGCGGCCGCGGTCTGGGGCTCGGTGGTGCTCGGGCTCTGCGTCGGCATCCTCGCCTCGATCGCCTTCTCGCTGGTCCACGGCGTCGCCTCGATCACCTATCGCGGCAACCAGATCGTCTCCGGCGTCGCGATCAACTTCATCGCCGCCGGGCTGACGATCATCCTCGGCCAGAGCTGGTTCGGCCAGGGCGGCAGGACGCCCAGCCTCTTCGGCGGCGGCCGCTTTACCGCGGTGAACCTGCCGGGCGCCGAGGCGATCCGCGACGTGCCGGTGATCGGGCCGATCTATTCCGGCGTCCTTTCCGGCCAGACGCCGCTGGTCTACGTCGCCTTCCTGATGGTGCCGCTGACCTGGTGGGTGCTGTTTCGCACCCGCTTCGGGCTGCGGCTGCGGGCCGTTGGCGAGAACCCCGCGGCGGTCGACACGGCCGGTATCTCCGTCACCTGGCTGCGCTACCGGGCGGTCATCATCTGCGGCGTCCTCTGCGGCTTTGCCGGCGCCTATCTCTCGACCGGACAGGCGGCGGGCTTCACCCGCGACATGACCGCCGGCAAGGGCTACATCGCGCTGGCGGCGCTGATCTTCGCCAACTGGAAGCCGGTGCCGGTGATGTTCGCCTGCCTGCTCTTCGGCTTTCTCGACGCCGTCTCCATCCGTGTCCAGGGCGTCGACCTGCCGCTGGTCGGCCAGGTTTCGGTGCAGTTCGTCCAGGCTCTGCCCTACATCCTCACCGTGGTGCTTCTCGCCGGCTTCGTCGGCAAGGCCACCCCGCCGCGGGCCGGCGGCGTGCCATATGTGAAGGAGCGATAGATGGCCGTGACCGACAGCCTCTTCGAAACCGCCAAAGCCGCGATGGTGAAGGCCCATGCACCCTATTCGCGCTTTCCCGTCGGCGCGGCGATCCTCACCGAGGACGGGCAGGTCCATTCCGGCTGCAACATCGAGATCGTCAGCTTTCCCGAAGGCTGGTGCGCCGAGACCAGCGCCATCGCCCATATGGTCATGGCCGGCGGTAGCCGCAGGATCGCCGAGGTGGCGGTGGTTGCCGAAAAGCTCGTGGCATGCTCGCCCTGCGGCGGCTGCCGCCAGCGTCTGGCGGAGTTTTCCACCCCCTCGACCAGGGTGCATCTCTGCGACGTCGACACCGGCGTCGTCGAGACGGTGACCATGGGCGATCTGCTGCCGCACTCCTTTGCGACCGATGCCCTCTCCGAGGCCGGCGACGGACGATGAGCGAGGCGGCAGGATATCTGCGGGAGAGGCTCTTTCCCGAGCGGCCGGCCGTCGCGATGATCCTCGGCTCGGGCCTCGGCAACCTCGTCGAAAGGGTCGCGGTCGATGCCGGCGCGCCCTTTGCCGCGATCCCCGGCTTTCCGCAAAGCGCTGTTTCCGGCCACGCCGGCGAGGTGGTGTCCGGCCGGCTCGGCGGGAAGCGTGTACTCATCGTCTCCGGCCGTGTGCACTACTACGAGGGCGGCAATGCCGCGGCGATGCGCCCGGTGATCGAGGCGATCGCAGGGCTCGGTATCGGCAAGCTGCTCCTCACCAATGCGGCTGGATCGGTGCGCGAGGACATGGCGCCCGGCGCGGTGATGGCGATCGAGGACCACATCGCCTTTTCCGGCATGAACCCGCTGATCGGCGAGGTCTCCGAGTCGCGCTTCACCGGCATGACGGCCGCCTACGACCCCGACCTTCGCGCCGGCATGGCGAGGGCGGCAAAAAGCCTCGGCGAGCCGATCGCGTCCGGGGTCTACATGTGGTTCTCCGGCCCCTCCTTCGAAACGCCGGCGGAGATCCGCATGGCGCGGACCCTCGGCGCCGACGCGGTCGGCATGTCGACGGTGCCGGAGACGATCCTGGCGCGGTTTTTCGGCCTGAGGGTGGTCGCCGCCTCGGTGATCACCAATTTCGCCGCAGGCATGACCGGCAGCGAACTCTCCCATGCCGAGACCAAGGCGATGGCGCCGAAGGGCGGCGCGCGACTGTCGCGCATCGTTGAGACGATGCTTGCAGAAGGCGTGTTTGATGACTGACGGAGTGGAAGCACGGCGGGCGGGCGAACTGATCGCCCGGCTCGACCTCACCAATCTCAACGAGATCTGCACCGAGGCAGACGTCGCCGCCCTTTGCGAAAAGGCCGAGACGCCGGAAGGCCCGGTCGCGGCGATCTGCATTTGGCCGGACTTCGTCGGCTTCGCCCGGCGGGAATTGTCGACCCGCATCAAGGTGGCGACGGTGGTCAACTTTCCGCGCGGCGGCGACGACGTCGACGCGACGCTTGCCGAGACCCGAAAAGCGGTTTCCGACGGCGCCGACGAGATCGATCTCGTGATCGCCTATGAGCGGCTCGCCGACGATCCCGGCTTCGTCGAGGCGCAGGTGCGCACCATCAAGGCGAGCTGCGGTCATGCGAAACTGAAGACCATCCTCGAGACCGGCCGGCTCTTTGACGAAGGGGCGATCCGGACGGCCTGCCACGCGGCGCTGTCCGGCGGAGCGGATTTCCTGAAGACCTCCACCGGCAAGGTCGAGGTCAACGCGACGCCGGCCTCCGCCCGGATCCTCCTCGAGGAGATCGGCCGGGCCGGCGCCACCGTCGGCTTCAAGCCGGCCGGGGGGATCAGGACCTTCGAGGACGCCGACGGCTACATGCGGCTTGCCGAGACGATCTGCGGCCTCGACTATCCGACACCGGAGCGCTTTCGGCTGGGCGCCTCCAGCGTCCTCGCCGATATTCTCGCGGTGGCCACCGGAACCGAACGGCCGGGCGGACTGGCGGGGTATTGAAGTGAGGGGTTCAGCGCTGCCATCCTCGAACAGCGACGATGTCGCGTGCCGCGCACCCCCCTCTGTCCTGCCGGACATCTCCCCCTCAAGGGGGGAGATCGGCGGCGTCGCGACTTGCGGATTTCCGGCGGAAGCTGGTGCAGGCCGGACCGTCCCGCGGGGACGGAAGTCGCGCTCCTTTGGAAGAGGTCGCGATGGCATCGCGGGCCGCGCACCCCCCTCTGCCCTGCCGGGCATCTCCCCCTCAGGGGGGGAGATCGGAAGCTTTGCCGTCGACGGCCATTCTTCAGGCGTTTGCGCCACGCACGGTTTTGCAGGACGTTCAGCGAGGTTCGAGCAAGATCGATCTCCCCCCTTGAGGGGGAGATGTCCGGCAGGACAGAGGGGGGTACGCGGCGAAACGCGTGAATCCGGACAAGCAGCAGGCCGGAAGAAGGTCTTCGACCGGCGATATGCATCGCGTCTATTTCGGACCAGCGCCTGATGCTGCCCCAGGAAATCATCGCAAAAAAGCGCGACGGAAGGACCCTCGCCCCCGAAGAGATCAAGGCCTTCGTCGGCGGCTTTGCCGACGGCAGTATCAGTGACGCGCAGATCGCCGCCTTCGCCATGGCGGTGATCTTTCGCGGGCTGTCCCGAGCCGAGACAGTGGCGCTGACCGAGGCGATGCGCGATTCCGGCGAGGTGATGGGTTGGCCTGGTCTCGACGGTCCGGTGGTCGACAAGCATTCGACCGGCGGCATCGGCGACAACGTCTCCCTGATGCTGGCGCCGATCATGGCCGCCTGCGGCGCCTATGTCCCGATGATCTCCGGCCGCGGCCTCGGCCATACCGGCGGCACGCTCGACAAGCTGGAATCGATCCCCGGCTATCGGATCGTCCCCGATCCCGAGACGTTTCGGCGAACGGTCGAGGGCGTCGGTTGCGCCATCGTCGGCCAGACGGCGAAGCTCGCCCCCGCCGATGGGCGCTTCTACCGGGTGCGGGACGTCACCGCGACGGTGGAATCGGTGCCGCTGATCGTCGCCTCGATCCTGTCGAAGAAGCTCGCCGAGGGGCTCTCCGCTCTGGTCCTCGACGTCAAGACCGGTTCCGGCGCCTTCATGGCCGAGGAGGCCGCAGCGCGCGATCTCGCCGAAAATCTCGTCGCGGTGGCGAATGGCGCCGGGCTGAAGACCGGCGCGCTGATCACCCGCATGGACGAGGCGCTGGCATCGGCTGCCGGCAACGCCGTCGAGGTGCGGAACGCCGTCGACTTCTTGACCGGCCGGCATCGTGATAGCCGGCTTACCACCGTGACCCTCGCCCTCGCCGCCGAGCTGCTGGCGCTGTCAGGCCTTGCAGAGACCACCTACGTGGGGCTGGTGATGGCCCGCCGCGCGCTCGAGACGGGCGCTGCCGCCGAGCGCTTTGCGAAGATGGTGGCGGCCCTCGGTGGGCCGGCCGATTTCGTCGAGCGGATGGAGGCCTACCTGCCCACGGCGCCGATCCTGCGGCCTGTCGCCGTCGAATCCGCTGGCTTCGTCACCGCCGTCGACGCCAAGGCACTGGGGCTCGCGGTGGTCGAACTCGGCGGCGGCCGGCGCCTGCCGGAGGATGCCATCGACCATTCGGTCGGCCTGACGGCGCTCGTCGAGATCGGCCGCAAGCTTTCGCCGGGAGAACCGCTTGCGATGGTTCACGCCCGCGACGAGGCAGGGTTCCAGCGGGCGGCGGAAAGGGTGAAGGCAGCGTATCGGCTGGGGGATTCTGCGCCAAATATGGATGACGCGGTGCTCGGGCGCATCGGAGGAAGCATTTCGGCCTGAAGCAAGGCGACCCCCCGCGCCCTCATCCTTGTAACTCCAGCGTCGCATCATCTGGTATTGTTGATGGTGCGGAGATGGAGGGGACACCGTCTCATCCTCGGGCGAGAGAGCCCGGACCTCAGCTTGGTGTCCCTTCCGTCGATCCATCGACCTCGAACAGTCGTCTGGG
>NZ_SOZD01000018.1 GCF_004519335.1 Jiella endophytica
GGCAAACCCAAAATGGTCGCCATCATCGCAGCGGCGCGAAAGCTGCTCACCATCCTCAACGCCATCATTCGGCACCAGAAACCATGGCAACCCGCTTGACTTCCAACACAGTCGCTGAGGTGCGAGCCCGATCTTCGATCGGGTGAGCCTCGAAGGGCGAGGGCGCGGAAGCCGCCACCGTCAGCCGACGCAGCATTGGCAGCCGAGCCCCTCGCCCTTCGAGGCTCGCTTCGCTCGCACCTCAGGATGAGGTGCTTTGCGGGTGGCACGCCTCGTCGTCGCGAAGTCTGTCGCCTCCGCCGAGGTCACCGCGCCTTCTTCAGATCCTCACGGTAGCCGGCCGATCCGCTCCGTCAGCAGCCCAAAGAACCGGTCGGAATCCGCCGAGCGGACCCAGAAGGCGTTTTTCGGCCGGTCGGTGACGCCCCAATAGTCGCAGACCGTCATGCCGCGGGTGAGACGGCTGCCCGTCTCGACCTCGACATTGACGTCGCGTCCTTCGAAGATCGACGGATCGAGCACATAGCCGGTGACGCAGGGGTCGTGCAGCGGCGCGCCGCTCGACCCATATTTCGCAACGTCGAAACGTTCGGAAAAGGACAGCATCGCCGCCACCGCCTCGCCGGCCTTGTTGCCCAGCGCCCGGAAGGCCTCGATCCGCTCTCTGGTCGAAAGCATCTGATGGGTGACGTCGAGCGACAGAACGGTGACCCCGACCCCGGAGGCGAACACCATGGCGGCGGCTTCCGGATCGACATAGACGTTGAATTCCGCCGCCGGGGTGATGTTGCCGCCCTCGAAGCAGCCGCCGCCCATCATCACCAGCCCCTTTAGCCGCTTGACGATGTCCGGCGCCTTGGCGAAGGCGAGCGCGACATTGGTGAGCGGCCCGAGGGTCATCAGGGTGACGGTGCCCGGCTCGCGCTGGCGCACCGTTTCGATGATGAAGTCAGCGCCGTGGAGGGCCTGCGGCTGCGTCACCGGCTCCGGCAGGTCCGGGCCGTCGAGGCCGGTCTCGCCATGGACGTGCTCGGCGGTGACGAGGGCGCGGCCGAGCGGCCGGTCGCAGCCGGGATAGACCGGCACCTCGGTGCGTCCGGCAAGCTCGACGAGCTTCAGGGCGTTCTTCGTCGTCAGCTTGAGCGGAATGTTGCCGGCGACGGTGGAGATGCCGATGACCTCGAGTTCGGGCGAGGCGAGCGCGGTCAGGATCGCGACGGCATCGTCCTGACCGGGGTCGGTGTCGAAGATGACGGCGCTCTTGTCCATGGGCATTGTCTCGCTTCCATTTGATCGGCCGGATTGCCGGCACTGGTCCGTTAACGCCTATGGCAAGTTTCGACGGCGCCGGATACCGCCCTTTTCGGCAACGGTGCCGCGGCGCAACAGGATCTGCAACGGTGCCGATTCCGGTTCCAGATTGCTCACACTCGCCTATAATTTCTTCCGGGGTGTCATCAGGAAAGCAGCACATGAAACTCGAAGAGTGGCATCTCGGCGAAGGCGACGGCATCCAGGAGCGCCAGCTCGCGGCCGAATATCTGCCGGTGCTCGAAGCCCATCGCCAGGACGACGAGCCGGACCGGATCGAGCGCCTGCGGCGGGTCTATGCCATGGCGCAGACGCTGTTCCTGATGGTCGAGGGCCGCCGCCTGCCGCCGCGAATCATCGTCGCGATGAACGATCACAAGGGCCAATTGGCCGTCACCTTCCTCGACCGGGAGTGGCAGACCTTCATCGAGCCGTTCTTCCGCCTGGCCTGGCGATCGGAGGGAGAGCCGGCAGAAAAGGTGGTCACCTCGGTCATTCAGTAGCCGAATCAGGCGTCTGTGGTGGCCTGGCCTTTTCCTGCGAAGCGGCTTTCCGGCACAACTCGCCTGTGCATAACTCTTCCCGAAAATCGATTCGTTTCGAATCTGCACGACTTCGTTAATACTTTTGTCGGGTCCGGCAGGCGAGTTTCCCGCCGTGTTAGAGTATCGAGGCCGTGGGCGCGGCAGCAGGTGATCAGACATGCCAGAACAACAGACGTTTTCCATCAAGGATCTGGAGAAGGAATTCGGCCTGACCCCACGCACGCTTCGTTTTTACGAAGAGCGTGGTCTGTTGCATCCCGACCGCCGCGGGCCGACCCGCGTCTATTCGGTGAAGGATCGCGAGCGGCTGAAGCTGATCACAAGGTTCAAGAGCCTCGGCTTCCCGCTGGTCGAGGTCAAGCAGATCGTCGACCTCTACGAGGCCCCGCGCGACCGGCGCAAGAATCTCCGCGGCCTGAAGACGAGGCTCGGCGAGCAGCGGGAAATCCTGCTCGAGCAATGCCGCGAGCTGGAAGAGATGCTGCGGCTGATGGACGAGACCCTTGCCGAGGTGAATGGCGAGCTGCAGGAAGTCACGGGGCTCGGCCCGTCCACCGACATCTGATCGATCGTCGCATCGCCGAAGACGAGGGCCGGTTTCGTTGAACCGGACCTTTCGCCGCGACGAATTGTCTCAGGTCTTCGTCGCACCGTCGCAGCGGCATAGGCCGATTTATTCATAATTTCCCATGATCTTCTTACTTGGAAACCACCTCCGCGATGGCGGTGCCAGGGGAAGAATCGAACGTGCCGGTCCTCAGCTGTATCTTTGTCGAGCATGATCTGAAGATGGTTCTGCTCGCCGCGCTGATGTGCGTGGTCGGCTCCTTCATCACGGTCAGGCTGTGGCGGCGAACCCTGCAGGCGAGCGGCCGGATGCGGGTCGAATGGTCGTTCCTTACCGGCGTCACGGCGGGCGCGGCGATCTGGGCGACGCATTTCATCGCGATGCTCGGCTATCTGGCGCCGGTGCCGATCACCTTCGACGCCCAGCTGACCATCTTCTCGATCGTCATCGCCATCGCCGGCAGCGGGCTCGGCTTCTACCTCTCGGGCAGCGCGCGGAAAACCCAGGCGACGCTCGTCGGCGGCGCGACCATCGGCCTGTCGATCGCCGCGATGCACTATGTCGGGATGTTCGCCTACCGGGCGGACGGCGTCGTCTCCTGGAGCGGTTCCTACATCGCCGCCTCGATCGCCTGTGCGATCGGCTTTGCCGTCGTCTCGACCGGTCTGGTCAAGGCCTCGATCGAAAGCCATGGCAGGCGCTACGCCGACCTTGCGATCCTCAGCCTCGTCGTCGCCATCGTCACCCTGCATTTCACCGGCATGACGGCCTTCAGCGTCTCGCCGATCGCCGGTCTCTCCTCGGGCGCCGACAGCGAGGCGTTCCAGGCGATGGCGATGGCGGTGGCGGTGGCAGCGACGATCATCGTCTTCACCGGCCTTTCGAGCCACGTCATCGACAACGACACGCGGGCGGCGAACCAGCGCGAACTCGAGCACATCGCCTCGCACGACGAGCTGACCGGCCTTTGGAACCGCCGGCAGTTCTCCAAGGTGCTGGCGGAGCGCTGCAGCCGGGGCGCCGGGTCGTTCCATCTGGTGATGATCGACCTCGACCGGTTCAAGCCGGTCAACGACACCCTCGGCCATGGGCTTGGCGACAGGGCGCTGAAGGTCATCGCCGCGCGGATCCGGCATGTTCTGCCCGAAGGGACGGAGCTGGCACGGCTCGGCGGCGACGAGTTCGCCTTCATCGCCGACGGGATGTCGGCCGAGGAGATCACCGGCAGCTGCCGGCGTCTCGTCGAGATCCTGGCGCGGCCGGTGATCGCCGAGGGCCACGTCATCGAGCTCGGCGCGAGCATGGGCATCGCCCGCGCCTTCGAAAACGGTGCGACCCCAGACGAACTCATCCAGAACGCCGACATCGCCCTTTATGCGGCAAAGGCGGCCGGCAGATCCTGCCACCAGTTCTTCGAAGAGCGGATGTCGGAGAAGATCCAGCTTCGCCGGTCGCTGGAGCTCGACATGCGCCGCGCCATCAGCCGCGACGAGCTCGAAGTGCACTACCAGCCGAAGGTCGACGCCAAGACCGGCGCCTTCACCGGCGCCGAGGCCCTAGTCCGCTGGAACCATCACGAAAGGGGCCAGCTCTCCCCGGCGCTCTTCGTGCCTCTGGCCGAAGAACTCGGCCTGATCAACGCCATCGGTGCCTGGGTGCTTGCCAGGGCCTGCACCGACGCCTCCAGCTGGCCGGCGCACATGTCGGTGGCGGTCAATCTCTCGCCGGTGCAGATCATGGACAGGCGGCTCGTGCGCACCCTCCGGCAGATCCTCAAGGAGACCGGCTTCCCGCCGCAGCGGCTGGAGCTCGAAATTACCGAGACCGCCCTGCTCGGCAACGACGTGCAGGCGCTCGCGACGTTGACGGAGATCCGCGCGCTCGGCGTGAAGATCTCCCTCGACGATTTCGGCACCGGCTATTCCTCGCTGAGCTATCTCCACCGCTTCCCGATCGACCGGATCAAGATCGACCGCTCCTTCGTCGCCCGCACGCCCTCCGACGCGGGCAGCGCGTCGATCATCCAGGCGATCGCCCGGCTCGGCGCGAGCCTCGGCATCAAGGTGACGGCCGAGGGGATCGAGACCGAATCCCAGCGCGATTTCTCGAGTGCCGAAGGCTGCAACGAGCTGCAGGGCTATCTGATCAGCCGGCCCGTTCCCCATCACCAGCTCGAAGCCCTGTTCGCCAAAGCCCGATCGGAGGCCGCATGATGACTCCCTCCACCATGGCGTCCTCCCTGCAGCGCATCCTCTACCGCTCGAAGGCGCGGCAGATCGGCGGGGCGCCACTCGAGCCGGCGGCGGTTGCGGGGATCGTCGAAACCTCGGTGCGCAACAATGCGGACTGCGGCCTCTCGGGCATCCTTCTCCAGGTCGACGACACCTTCATCCAGCTCATCGAAGGGGAGCAGGCGGCGATCGAGGCGACGTTCGAGCGGATCTGCGTCGACGAGCGCCACTCCGATCTCGTGCTGATCGACATGACCAGCGCCGAGACGCGGCTGTTTCCCGAATGGTCGATGGCCCATGTCGGCTCGAACGGCGACCCGATGCGCCTGCAGGTCAATCGCGACCTGAAGGAGATCTATCTGACGATCGAGACCCATCCCGACGCCGCCCTGAAGCAGATGCGGTCGCTGCTGGCGTGACCAGCGGACAGCGTCGAGAGACGCCGGCGTCGATGCCTCAGTGGGCCATGAACACCGGCAGGTCGCTCTTGGAAAGAATGTCGCTGGTCGCCCCGCCGAAGATCATCTGCCGCAGCCGGCTCTGCGTATAGGCCCCCTTCAGGAGCATGTCGCAGCCGAGCGCCGCGGCCTCCCTCAGGATCGCCTCTCCCGAACGGATGCCGCCCGACGACATCAGCTTCAGTTCGACGGCGACGCCGCTCGCCGCGAGCCGGCGCTGGATCAGTGCGCCGGACGGCTGGTCGCCGAGGCTGCCGTCGTCGGCAAGGACGACCACCCTTTTGGCGGCTCTCAGGAACGGCCGGGCGAAGGCGATGGTGCGGGCGGTCTCGCTGGAGCCGTTCCAGGCCACCGCGATGGTCTCCCCGAAACCCTTCTCCACCGAACGTGGCGGCGCGATGAGGATCGGCCCGCCGCTTTCGAACAGCGCCGATTCGAGCGTCGTGATCGAGGCGGCGTCGCCGCGCGGCCGGCAGACGACGGTGAGATCGAAGGCCCGCCCGTAAGAGCCGAGAAAGGCATCGCAGGCCATCGCCTTGTCGTTCCAGGCCCAGGACGGTGCCGTCGCGGCGGCCTCAATCGCTGCGGGCGCGCCGCCGGCCGGTTCTTCCGGCGCCGGCTCCAGCGCCACGTCCTCCTCCTGCATGATTCGTGCGGCAAGCCGCCGCGCCTCGTCGCGGGCACGACGATGGTCGAAATCGGCAGCGTTCATGATCGCGACGCCCGCCGGGTCCCAGGTGAGATTGACCAGCGGCGGCATCTGCAGGGCGAAGATCTCGATCCGCCCTGTGAACCTGCGGGCGACGTCCGCCGCCATCCGCAGCGCATGTTCGGTATCCGCATGACTCTCGGCCGGCACCAGAATCGCTTTCATCCGCCCTCGCTTGTCTTCGGGCCTGCCGGCAGCGTCCGTGCCCGGCAGATCCATTCCGCATCGGCCGAGAATGGGCCGAAACGCCCGCCTCTGGCAACCGCGCTGGGATTGTCGCCCGGAACCTGGGGCACCCGCCGCGATCGTCCCGGCCCCGCCCTCCCGTTTGCCCTGGCGATTGGCTGCGGCTAGTGTCGGGCCCGACAGGCACCTTGGGAGGGGTTCGGCCGGAATGAGCGACGACGGGACCAACCGTCTCAGGCGGGGAGATGGCCGGCATGGGAGCGACGCGGCAGCGCCGCTGCCCGGCGACGACATGGCGATGGAGGAAGAGCAGGCCGAACTGCACGATCCGCTCGCCTCGAGCTTTCCGGCCAGCCTCGAAGGCCGCGCGCTGTTCCTGATCGCCATCGCGTTTTCGACCTTCCAGCTGCTGACCGCCGCGCATCTGTGGGACCTGCCGAGCCAGATCGTCCGCGCCGTCCATGTCGGTTTCCTCTGCCTTCTCGGCCTGCCGCTGGTCTCGGCCCTGCGCCACGAGCCGAAGCTCGTGCGGGCGCTCTTCTGGCTGCTCGGCCTTCTCGGCATGGCCGTCGCCTTCTACCAGTGGTGGGAATACAAGGCGCTGATCTTCCGGGCCGGCACGCCGCTCACCCAGGACACCGTCGTCGGCGTCCTCGCCCTCGCCGTCCTCTTCGTCGCCACCTGGCGGATCATGGGCCCGGCCCTGCCGATCATCGCCGGCCTGTTCCTCGCCTACTGCCTGTTCGGCGAATACCTCCCCTCGCCCTTCGTCACCCGCGGCTACGACTTCTCCCAGGTGATCGACCACATGGCCTTCGGCACCGAGGGCATCTACGGCATCCCGACCTATGTCTCGTCGAGCTACATCTTCCTGTTCATCCTGTTCGGCTCGTTCCTCGAACGGGCGGGGATGATCAAGCTGTTCACAGACGTCGCCCTCGGCCTCGTCGGCGGCGCCAAGGGCGGCGCCGCGAAGGTGGCGGTGTTCTCCTCCGGCCTGATGGGCACGATCTCCGGCTCAGGCGTCGCCAACGTCGTCACCACCGGCCAGTTCACCATTCCCCTGATGAAGCGCTTCGGCTACCGGCCGGAATTTGCCGGCGGCGTCGAGGCGACGGCGTCGATGGGCGGCCAGATCATGCCGCCGGTGATGGGCGCCGTCGCCTTCATCATGGCCGAGACCCTCGACGTCGCCTATGCCGAGGTGGTGACCGCGGCGGTGATCCCGGCGGTTCTCTATTTCGCCTCGGTGTTCTGGATGGTGCATCTGGAGGCCGGCAAGCGGAACCTCCTCGGCCTCGCCAAGGAGGACATCCCGTCAGCCTGGGGCGCGCTGAAGACCGGCTGGTACCTGATCCTGCCGCTCGCCGTCCTCGTCTGGCTGCTGTTTGCCGGCTATACCCCGCTCTATGCCGGCACCATCGGCCTGGCGCTGACGGCGCTGCTGATTCTCGGCGCGCCGCTCGCGGCGCGGATGCCGGGCCTGTTGATCCGCATCGTCTTCTGGATCGCCCTCGGCCTCGCCGCGGCGGCCTTCTTCGAATACGGCATCATGCCGATCGTCGTCGCCCTCGCCGTGCTGGTCGCCGCCTGCGCCATCTTCAAGGGCGGCCGCGAGACGCTGATCGTCGTGCGCGACGCCCTTGCCGACGGCGCCAAGACGGCGCTTCCCGTCGGCATCGCCTGCGCCATCGTCGGCATCATCGTCGGCACCATGACCCTGACCGGCGTCGCCAACACCTTCGGCCAGTTCATCGTCTCGGTCGGCGCGACGTCGCTGTTCCTGTCGCTGGTCCTGACGATGATCACCTGCCTGATCCTCGGCATGGGCATCCCGACGATCCCGAACTACATCATCACCTCGTCGATCGCCGGCCCGGCTCTCCTGGCGCTCGGTGTCCCGCTGATCGTCTCGCACATGTTCGTCTTCTATTTCGGCATTCTCGCCGACCTGACGCCGCCGGTGGCGCTCGCCTGCTTCGCCGCAGCGCCGATCGCCCGGGCGCCGGGGCTGAAGATCTCCTTCGAAGCGATCAAGGTGGCCCTCGCCGGCTTCGTCATTCCCTTCATGGCGGTCTATACGCCGGCCTTGATGCTGCAGGACGGCGGGCCGCTGGCGGCCGAGATCGGCTATCCCCTCGCCGTCGCCTACATCGTTGTGAAAGCCTGCCTCGCCATCGGCCTCTGGGGTGCGGCGGCGATCGGCCACCTCACCGGGCCGATGCCCTGGTGGCAGCGGCTGCTGGCGGCCGCCGCCTCCTTCACGCTGATCGCCGCGCTGCCGCTGACCGACGAGATCGGCTTCGCGCTGGCGGCGGCCGTGATCGGGCTCCACGTCTTTCTCGGCGGCAAGGCGCCGCGGGCCGACGACGCACCGAAGTCGAAGCCGGCCGCGCCGCGCCGGGCACCGCGCTCGCCGGCATGATCTGCATCGCCGCCGCCGGCAAGACGATGGCGATCGCCGCCAGCGCCTTTACCCTCGCCTGGACCCATTCGGTCGAAAAGACCCGCTGGGAGGAGCACTGGATCGCCGGCCCGCAGGGGCTCACCGTCACCGAAGGGCGGATCGAGGGCTCGGGTGCCGGCATGGAGCCGCCAGACAACGCCCGGCTCGAAGACGGCGCCTATGTCTATTCGCTGCAGCGCCCGCCGATCCCGGAACTCGTCCTCGCCGCCTCCGGCGGCACCGTCAGCGGCTGGCATTTCTGTGCCGAGGGTACCGGCTGCATCGACCTCGGCGAAGCGGCCGGCGAGCCGATCCGCATTCGCTGGTGCAAAGCACCGGCGAGCGATGGCGATCCCCCCGCGCCCGCCGCCCGGCCCTGAGACCCTGGTGCGCCGTGCGTCCTTATGGGACGCACAAAGGTCGCGCGATTCCTCTGGTTCTACACATCGTGCTTTGCGAAAATCGATTCCGATTTTCGGGCCGATGCTGTAGCCGGCGGGATGCCACGCCTAGAGCCAACCGCCGGCGAGGCTGGACTTGCCGTCCACCTGTCCTTACCATGGCGGCTGAGCGCTGATGTCGGGACAGACGAGGGGTTGGCGTAACCATTCAGTGGACGTGGACCTTCCGCGTCGTATTTGCTTGGGGCGCAGATGCGGCACATATCCTATACGAGCCTGGCGAACGGGCTGTCGGCGGACGATTTCGCCAAGATCGTCGCCCACGCCAGGGAAGAAAACCTGAAGAGCCATATCAGCGGCGCCATCGCCTTCGACGGGCGGATGATCACGCAGATCATCGAGGGCCCGCGCATGGCGGTGGACGCGCTCTATCTGCGCATCCGTTCCGATCCGCGGCATTCGGGCGTCGTCCTGCAGACGCGGGCCGACATCAAGGAATCGCAGTTCGAAGGGTTCGGGCTGAGCCGGATGACGCCGTCGGATCTCTACATGATCGCCATGCAGATCGAGGACCGATACGGCTCGGGCGACAGCTCCGCCGAACCGCTGATCCAGCGTTTCAGCTGATCCCCGGCGATCGCATCGACCGGCCCGGAAGACGGCAGCCCAGCGACGCTCAGCGCCCCCGATAGCTGTCGAAAAGCGCCGTCAGCAGCGGCCGGCCCGTCTCGGAGAGGTCGAAGCTTTCGCCGATCCGCAGCCATTGCGAGAACAGGCCGTGGATCGCCGCGCAATAGGCGCTGGCGGCAATCTTCGCCGTCCATTGCGGTGCGAGCCCGCGGGTCTCGGCGACCTTGGCGAAGATCCGCTCGATCCGGGCGGTGAAATCGTCGTCGCTGTCGCGCATGCGGGCCAGCGCTTCCTGCATCTCGCCGATATATTCGCAGCGGAACAGCAGGATCGAATAGACCCGCTTGCCGCGTTCGTCGGTCTGGGCGAAGCGCAGGCCCTCCATCGTCCTGTCGAACAGCGTCGCCAGGATGTCCTCGGCCGCAAGCAGCTGGCCGGCGTCGAAGAAGCGCTCCTTCGGCAGATGCGCCCGGTCCTGCATCGCCTTGAACAGTTCGAGCTTGTTCTCGAAGTGCCAGTAGATCGCGCCGCGCGTCAGACCGGCCTCGGCGGCGATCTGCGACAGGGTGGTGGTCGCAACGCCCTGGCGGAAGAACACCGCCTCCGCCGCATCGAGAATCGCCTCCCGCGTCTTCTCGGCGCATTCCTTAGTTCGTCGCAATCGAAACGTCTCCTCCTTGCGTTATACATACATGCATGTATTTTAGCTGCAATGCAACATCGGCGGCGCAGCCGCGCCCGGCCCTGAAAGTCCTTGTCATGCAGATGTTTCCGTTCAGGCCGGCGATTCTCGCCGCCGCCTTCGCGCTGCTCCTGCCCGCGTCTGCTCACGCTCAAGGCCAGCAGATGCCGCCGCCACAGGTGACCGTCGAGACGCTCGAAGCCAAGACCGTGCCGGTGACCTACGAATATCCCGGCCGCATCGTCGCCTCGCGCGAGGTCGAGGTGCGCGCCCGCGTCGGCGGCATCCTGCTCAGCCGCGAATTCGACGAAGGCTCGCGGGTCAAGAAGGGCGATCTCCTGTTCAAGATCGATCCGGCGACCTATCAGGCGCAGGTCGCCCTCGCCAAGGCGCAGGTCGCGCAGGCCGAGGCGCAGCTCTCCCAGGCTCAGCGCAGCGAGGAGCGCGCCCGTGCGCTGACCAAGCGCGGCGCCTCCAGCCAGTCGACCCTCGACGACGCGGTGTCGGCGCGCGAGCTCGCCGAGGCCCAGGTCGAGGCGGCGGAGGCGCAGCTGAAGACCGCCACCCTCTCCCTCGACTATGCGACGGTCGAGGCGCCGGTCGGCGGCATCACCAGCCTCGAACAGGTGCCGGAAGGCTCGCTGCTCTCGACCGGCGACCTCCTCACCAAGATCAGCCAGATCGACCCGGTCTATGCGAATTTCTCCGCCGCCGACACCGAGGCGGCGTCGATCCGCGAGATGGTCGAAAGCGGCGACCTCGACGGCGCCACGACGCAATCCGAGCTGACGGTGGAGATCGTCTTCGGCGACGGCAGCGCCTATGGCGAGACCGGCAAGATCGACTTCACCTCCACCTCGATCGACACCGAGACGGGCACGGTTCTGTCGCGGGCGGTGATGCCGAATCCCGGCGGCAGGCTGCTGCCCGGCCAGTTCGTGCGGCTGCGGATGAAGGGTCTCGTCGCCAAGGACGCCATCATCATTCCCGCCGAAGCGCTGATGCAGGGGCCGCAGGGCGTCTTCGTCTACACGGTCGACGAGAAGAACGTCGCCGCCGTCGCGCCGATCCAGATCGAGCGGCAGATTGCCGACGGCTATCTGGTCAAGTCGGGCCTCAATCCCGGCGACCGGCTGATCACCAAGGGCGTCGTCAAGGTGCGGCCGGGCGCGCCGGTCAATCCGGTCGGCGCACCGGCCGGCGACGAGGCTGCCTCGAAGGAGACGGCAGAGCGATGAATTCCCGCTTCTTCGTCGACCGGCCGATCTTCGCCGTCGTCATCTCGATCATCATCACGCTCGGCGGCGTGCTCGCCCTCAACTCCCTGCCGATCGAGCAGTATCCGCAGCTCGTGCCGCCGCAGGTCGTCGTCACCGCCACCTATCCCGGCGCCAGCGCCGAAACCCTCGCCCAGACAGTCTCGGCGCCGATCGAACAACAGATCAACGGCGTCGAGGACATGATCTACATGCAGTCGACGAACTCCTCGACCGGCACGGCGTCGATCGCGGTCACCTTTGCGTCGGGCACCGACCCCGATCAAGCGACGATCAACGTCAACAACCGCGTGCAGCAGGCGACGGCCTCGCTGCCGGAGGAGGTGCAACGGCTCGGCGTCACCGTCGCCAAGCGCTCGTCGCAGATCCTCGCCGTCATCACCATGGCGTCGAACGACCCGCGCTACGACGCCACCTATGTGTCGAACTACGCCCTGCTCTACGTCCTCGACGAATTGAAGCGGCTGCCCGGCATCGGCGAGGCCCAGCTCTTCGGCGCCCGCAACTATTCCATGCGCATCTGGCTGCAGCCGGATCGGCTCGCCCAGTACGGTCTGACGCCGACCGACGTCGCCGAGGCGATCCGCGACCAGAACTCGCAGTTCGCCGCCGGCCAGTTCGGCGCGCCGCCGACCAACAACGACCTCGCCTTCACCTATTCGGTGACCACCCAGGGGCGGCTTCCCGACGCCGAGGCCTTCGAGAACATCATCCTGCGCTCCGACGCCAACGGCTCGTCGCTGCTCCTGAAGGATGTCGCGAGGGTCGAGCTCGGCGCCCAGGACTACGGCTTCAACGGCTCCTACAACGGCACGCCGGCCGTGCCGATCGGCATCTATCTGCAGCCGGGCGCCAATGCGCTTGCCACGCTCGAGGCGGTGAACCAGCGGATGACCGAACTCGAGAAGTCGTTTCCCGACGGCATCTCCTGGGCCGTTCCCTATGACACGACGAAGTTCATCGAGGCCTCGATCGAGGAGGTGATCCACACCTTCATCGAGGCGATGGTGCTGGTCTTCATCGTCGTCTTCATCTTCCTGCAGTCCTTCCGCGCGACGCTGATCCCGATGCTCGCCGTGCCGGTGTCGATCCTCGGCACTTTCGGCGTGCTGCTCGCCTTCGGCTTTTCGATCAATCTTCTGACGCTGTTCGGCCTGGTGCTCGCCATCGGCATCGTCGTCGACGACGCGATCGTCGTCCTCGAAAACGTCGAGCGCATCATGTCCTCCGAAGGGCTGTCGCCGAAGGAGGCGACGGCGAAGGCGATGAGCGAGGTGACCGGGCCGGTCATCGCCATCGTCCTCGTGCTTTGCGCGGTGTTCGTGCCGGTGGCGTTCCTCGGCGGCCTCGCCGGCACCATGTACCGGCAGTTCGCGCTGACCATCGCCGTCTCGGTGACGATCTCCGGCATCGTCGCCCTGTCGCTGACGCCGGCCCTCTGCTCGGTGATCCTGAAGCCCGGCCACGGCCGGCCGATCACGCCGTTCCGCTGGTTCAACGCCGGCTTCTCGGGGCTCACGCGCGCCTATGGCGCGGGCGTCGCCTTCATCATGCGGCGGGCGATCCTTGCCATCGTTCTCTTTGCGGCGCTGTGCTTCGGCGTCTGGCACTTCATGACGACGCTGCCGGGATCGCTGGTCCCCAACGAGGACCAGGGCGTCAATTTCGCCGTCGCCATCCTGCCGCCTGCCGCCTCGCTGCAGCGTACGACCAAGGTGATGAACGAGGTCGTCGCCAATATCCGCAAGCATCCCGCCGTCCAGGACGTCACCGCCTTTGCCGGCTTCGACCTTCTCGCGGGCGTCCAGAAGACCTCGGCGGGCGTCGCCTTCGTCTCGCTGAAGCCCTGGGCCGACAGGACCGATCCCGCCCTCGACGCGCGCAATCTCGTCGGGCCGCTGATGGGCATGAACATGGGGATCCAGGACGGGCTGGTGCTCGCCTTCAACCCGCCGCCGATCCAGGGCCTGTCGACCACCGGCGGCTTCGACCTGTTCGTCCAGGATCGGCGCGGCGGCGGCTCGGAGGCCCTGCTCCAGGCGGCCAACGCCATCGTCGCGGCGGCGGCCAAGCGGCCGGAGCTCGCCGGCGTCAGAACCACCTTCTCGGCCAATGTCCCGCAGTACCACATCGACGTCGACCGCCAGAAGGCGAAGTCGCTGAACGTGCCGATCTCGTCGATCTTCACGACCATGCAGGCGACCTTCGGCACCCTTTACGTCAACGACTTCACACTGCTTGGCCGCAACTATCGCGTCACGCTGCAGTCGGAATCGGACTTCCGCCAGACGCCGGAGGATCTGCGCTTCGTCTATGTCCAGGCGACCAACGGCTCGATGATCCCTCTCGACACGCTCCTGAAGGTCGAGCGTGTCGTCGGCCCCGATCTCATCGAGCGATTCAACGCCTTCAACGCCGCCAAGATCTCCGGCGGACCGGCACCCGGCTATTCCTCCGGCCAGGCGCTGGCGGCCATGCAGGAGGTCGCGGCACAGAGCCTTCCCGAAGGCTTCCAGATCGCCTGGACGGGCTCGGCCTATCAGGAGATCCAGGCCGGCGGCACCGGCGCCATCGCCATCGGCTTCGGCATCCTGATGGTGTTCCTGATCCTCGCAGCGCAATACGAGCGCTGGACGCTGCCGATCGCCGTGCTGCTGGCCGTGCCCTTCGCCGTCTTCGGGGCGCTGGTGGCGATCTGGCTCAGGGGCCTCGACAACGACGTCTACTTCCAGATCGGCCTCGTCACGCTGGTGGGGCTGGCGGCGAAGAACGCCATCCTGATCGTCGAATTCGCCGTCTTGAAACGCGAGGAGGGCCTTTCCGCCTTCGACGCGGCCCTCGAAGGAGCCAAGCTTCGCTTCCGGCCGATCGTCATGACGTCGCTCGCCTTCATCCTCGGCGTCGTGCCGCTGGCCGTCTCGACCGGCGCCGGCTCGGCCTCGCGCCATTCGATCGGCACCGGCGTCATCGGCGGCATGCTGGCGGCGACCTTCGTCGCGATCTTCTTCATCCCGCTGTTCTATCGCCTGCTCGCCCGCGACAAGCGCAAGACCGGCGGCAGCGAGGGGCGCAGCGGCGAGCTTCCGGCACCGCAACCGGCAGAGTAACTGCGTATCGCCGGCCGGTGCCGAGAAGATGGGCGGGCGCTCGCTGACCGGCGCCCGCCTGTTCGTTTTCGTGATGGAATGCCGTAGACCCGCCAAAAAACAGGTGGCGGGTCGAAGACAAATCATTTGAGGCTTCCGGCGTGATTGGCGGGAGGCGACCATGACGACGAGGCTGAAGGCACCCGACGCGGCGCTCACGCGGGCGCCCGCAGTGAGCGGCACCATGCCGGGCACGAAGCCGATGACGGGCAGCGACTGGACGCTGCTTCTCGCCCTCTCCGTCCTGTGGGGCGGCTCGTTCTTCTTCGTCCAGATCGCCGTCGCCGAGCTGCCGGTCTTGACCATCGTCGCCCTGCGCGTGGCTCTGGCGGCACTCACGCTGTTCGCGGTGCTGGCGTGTCTGAGAATCCCCTTCCCGACACGGCCTGCCGTCCTCCTCGCCTTCCTCGGCATGGGCGTTCTCAACAACGCCCTGCCCTTCTCGCTGTTCGTCTGGAGCCAGACCCACATCACCTCGGGCCTTGCGGCGATCCTCAACGCGACGACGCCGCTCTTCGGGGTGATCGTCGCCAACGCCCTGACGAGCGACGAGAAGCTGACGGCGAACAGGCTGACCGGCGTCCTCGTCGGCTTCGCCGGCGTCATCGTCCTGATCGGCCTGGCCGCGGTCTTCGCGCCGGGCTCCGAGACCATGGCCGAACTCGCCTGCCTCGGTGCCGCGCTCTCCTACACCTTTGCCGGCGTCTTCGGCCGCAGGTTCAAGCGCATGGGCGTTTCGCCGATCGCGACGGCTACCGGCCAGGTCGCGGCATCCTCGCTGCTGCTGGTGCCACTGGCGCTGCTCGTCGACCGCCCCTGGACGCTGCCGATGCCCGGCGCCGCGACCATCGCAGCCGTCCTCGGCATCGCCATCCTCTGCACGGCGCTCGCCTACATTCTCTACTTCCGACTGCTTGCCTCGGCGGGGGCGACGAACCTTCTGCTCGTCACCTTCCTCATCCCGGTCAGCGCGGTCATTCTCGGCGTCGCCTTTCTCGGCGAAATCCTGAAGCTGCAGCATGTCGCCGGCATGGCGCTGATCGGCCTCGGTCTCGCGGCGATCGACGGGAGGCTGTGGCGCCTTCTCGCAAACGCAAAACGGGGCGCCCGAAAGCGCCCCGCATGACGTCGCCGTCTGTGACCGGTCTGTCGGCCGGCCGGCGGGAATCCCTCAGATGTGGATCGGCTTGGCGAAGGCGGCGAAGGCCGCCTCGCGCATCGCCTCCGACAGAGTCGGATGGGCGTGCGAGGTGCGGGCGAGGTCTTCCGAGGCGCCGCCGAATTCCATGAGCAGCGCGGCCTCCGCGATCAGGTCGCCGGCATCCGCGCCGAGGATATGGACGCCCAGGACGCGGTCGGTCTTGGCGTCGGCCAACACTTTCACGAAGCCGTCGGTCTGCAGCATCGCACGAGCCCGGCCGTTGGCCATGAACGGGAACTTGCCGACCTTGTAGTCGGTGCCGGCCTTCTTCAGCTCTTCCTCGGTCTTGCCGACCGAGGCGACTTCCGGCGCGGTATAGACCACCGACGGAATGGCTTCGTAGTTCACATGGCCGGCCTGGCCGGCGAGGATCTCGGCGAGCGCGACGCCCTCGTCCTCGGCCTTGTGGGCAAGCATCGCGCCCTTTACCACGTCGCCGATCGCATAGATGCCGTCGACATTGGTCTTGAAATGCCCGTCGATCTCGACGCGGCCGCGATCGTCGAGCTTGACCCCGACGTTCTGGAGTCCGAGCCCGTCCGTGTAGGGCTTGCGGCCGGTCGCAACCAGCACGACGTCGGCTTCGAGAGTTTCGGCATCGCCGCCCTTGACCGGCTCGAAGGTCACCTTGGCGCCCTTCTTGCTTTTCTCGACGCCGGTGACCTTCGCACCGAGCTTGAAGGTCAGGCCCTGCTTGGCAAGGAGCTTCTGGAAGGCGGTCGAGACCTCGCCGTCCATCGGGCCGAGGATCTTGTCGAGGAACTCGACGACGGTGACCTTGGCGCCGAGGCGCGACCAGACCGAGCCGAGCTCCAGGCCGATGACGCCGCCGCCGACGACGACCATGGTCTTCGGCACCTTGGGAAGCGCGATCGCATGATCGGAGGAGACCACCGTGGTCTCGTCGAAGCTGACCTCGACCCCGGGAATGCCGGCGACCTCAGAACCTGTCGCGATGCAGATGTTCTTGGCCGACAGCGTCTCGGTGGAGCCGTCGTCCTTCGTCACCAGGACTTCGCCCGCCGACTTGATCTCGCCGGTACCGATGATGCCGGTGATCTTGTTCTTCTTGAACAGATAGGCGATGCCATCGACATTCGCCTTCACCGTCTTGTCCTTATGCCCCAGCATCTTGTCGAGCTTCAGCTTCGGCTCGACCTCGATGCCCATCTCGGCGAAGGAATGCCCCGCCTCCGCGAAGGCTTCCGAAGCGTAGAGCAGCGCCTTGGAGGGAATGCAGCCGACATTCAGGCAGGTGCCGCCATAGGTCTTGCGCTTTTCGACGACGGCGACCGAAAGGCCGAGCTGCGCCGCCTTGATGGCGCAGACATAGCCGCCGGGGCCCGAGCCGATGACGACGAGATCGTAGGTGTCAGCCATGTTGAAGCATTCTTTCGATGTGATTGGCGTCTTGGCGAAGAAAAACCCGTGGGTGGTCTATTCCATCGGGGTGGGCCGGCTGGCAACCCCCGCGCGTCGCTGCCGCAGGCACGGGACTACTCGCCGCCCGCCGGGCAGTCGCCGGATGTCTCGTCGAATTTCGTGCGTGCCGGGCGCAGCGTCGACTTGTCGATCTGCAGCGGCACGAAGGGCGGCGTCGCCTGGTTCGCCGGCTGGACGAACCGGGTGACGTAGCAGCCGGTGAAGACCCGCACCGCGCCGTCGGTGCCGGTCGCCTCGATCACCGTCGGCACCGAGGTGTAGATCGACCCGGCGGCGCCGTCGCTCGTCGGTTCGCCGAGCTTCAGCCGCACCCCGCCGGTGGTCTCGTATCCCTTCGCGAAGGTCTCGAAGTCCGGGCGGCCGGAATCCTCGGAGAAATAGCTCCAGGCCCTCAGATATTCGTGCCGGTTGATGGCGTTGTAGAGCGAGCGGACGAGCTGCTCGGGCGTCGAGCGGTCGTCCATGTAGTCGTCCTCCGCGGCCGGCTCCTCGGCCGAGGGGAGCGTCTGGTCGATGGCCCGCGCGGGCAGCGCCTGCAACGCCAGCGGGGCGAGGGCTGCCAGCGTCAGGAAAACGGAACGTCTGATTGTCATGGCAGAATGGCCCTTGCACCGGACACGTCGAGGATCGCGCCGGTGGAATATGTGGCTTCGTCGGAAGCGAGCCAGAGGATCGCCTGCGCCACTTCTTCCGGCGTGCCGGCGCGCTTCAGCGGCAGGCTGGCGGAGAGTTCGGCGACCCGGGTGGGCTCGCCGCCCGAGGCGTGGATGTCGGTCTCGATGATGCCGGGGCGCACGGCGGTGACGGAAATCCCTTCGCCCGCGACCTCCCTGGCGAGGCCAACAGTGAAGGTGTCGATCGCGCCCTTGCTCGCGGCATAGTCGACGCGGCTACCCCCGGCGCCGAGCTTGGCGGCCGCCGAGGAGACGTTGACGATCGCGCCGCCGGAACCGCCGCGGCTGGTCGCCATGCGCTTCACGGCCTCGCGGGCGCAAAGGAACGAGCCGGTGACGTTGATCCTGAACGTCCGTTCGAGCCGCTCGGCGGTCATCTCGGCGACGGGGGCGACGGCATCGACGATGCCGGCGTTGTTGACGAGGACCTTCAGCGTGCCGAGCCGATCGGCCGCCTCGAACAGTGCGACGATGTCGGCCTCGACGCCGACATCGGCCTTCACCGCCGCGGCCCGGCCGCCGCCTGCTTCGATCTCCGCCACCACCTTGTCGGCGGCCGCCCCGTTCGACACGTAGTTGACGACGACGGCATAGCCGGCCCTGGCGCCGAGGAAGGCGGTTGCCGCGCCGATGCCGCGCGACCCGCCGGTGACGATCATGACGTTGGGCATCGGTTCCCCGTTCCGTTCCCGCCTTGCCAGTCCCTCAGCCGGCTGGCGCGAGCCTCAGCTGCGAGCGGTCGATATAGTCCGGCAGCTTCGTACTTCCGTCGATGACGGCGCTTTGCAGCTGCTCGATGGTGAGGTTCCTCGCGCCGGTGAGGTCGGCCCCGCGCAGATCGGCGCCGGTCAGGTCGGCGTCGCGGAAATTGACGCGGGCGAAGATCGTCTTGCGGGCGTCGACGCGTTTCAGGTTAGCGAACGTGAAGTTGATGCCACTGAAGTCGAGTGTGCGAAGCACGGCCCCCTCGAAATCGAATTCGTGGGGGGGGCGGGCCTGAGCCGGGATTCTAGCGTTAAAATTCATCTGCTGCCCTCCGTCGCAGGACTTCAGCGATTGCCCTAGCATCGACCGGGGCGTTGTCACCTTCCAGATCACCACGCATCGCAATGAGATGGTTCGATAGCAACTTGAAGACCGGACCTGACAGATCGGGAAAGTCCTCAGTGATCTCGCCGAGAATGTAGATCGCCGCGAGCCGGACTTCCATCTTCTCGTCGCCGAGCTGTCCGGCCGCCCGGTTAAACAGCTCCATGACGTGGGCCCTGCGGGCAAGCGTCGCCTGGAAAACCGCCGAGCCTGCCTGGGTCGTCTCGGGCCCGAGCTTCTGCCAGGCGAGCCAGGCACCGACGGCGGCGGCCGCCGTCAGCGCCAGATTGCGCAGGATTTCCGAGAGGTCGACCAGCGTCTCCATCCCGGAACCCTACCGGCACGAAGATCAGAGATCGAGGACCAGACGTTCGGGATCTTCCAGGCTCTCCTTGACCCGCACCAGGAAGGTCACGGCTTCCTTGCCGTCGACGATCCGGTGGTCGTAGCTGAGCGCCAGATACATCATCGGCCGGATCACCACCTGGCCGCCGATCGCCATCGGCCGCTCCTGGATCTTGTGCATGCCGAGGATGCCCGACTGCGGCGCGTTGAGGATCGGCGTCGACATCAGCGAGCCGTAGACGCCGCCATTGGTGATGGTGAAGGTGCCGCCCTGCATGTCGGACATGCCGAGCTTGCCGTCCCGGGCAGCCCCCGCCAGCCGCCCGAGCTCCTTCTCGATCTCGGCGATCGACATCTGGTCGGCGTCGCGGATGACCGGAACGACGAGGCCCTTGTCGGTGCCGACGGCCATGCCGACGTGGCAATAGTTCTTGTAAACGAGATCGGTGCCGTCGATCTCGGCGTTCACCGCCGGGATCTCCTTCAGCGCGTGACAGACGGCCTTGGTGAAGAAGCCCATGAAGCCGAGCTTCACGCCGTGCTTCTTCTCGAACAGATCCTTGTACTTGGTGCGAAGATCCATCACCGCCTTCATGTCCACCTCGTTGAAGGTGGTCAGCATCGCGGCGGTGTCCTGGGCGTCCTTCAGCCGCCGGGCGATGGTCTGGCGCAGCCGGGTCATCTTGACCCGCTCCTCGCGCGCCTGATCGTCGCCCGAAGACGGGGCACGGGCGGCCTTCTCCGGCTTTTCCTGCGGCGAGGATGGCGCGCCCTTGGCGATCGCCGCGATGACGTCGCCCTTCAGCACCTGGCCCTTGCGGCCGGAGCCTTCGACGTCGCCATCCTTCAGGCCCTGTTCGCGCATCATCTTGGCGGCGGACGGTGCCGGCGGGCGGCCGCCTTCCTCCGCCTCGGCGGCGCGGCGCGGCGCCTCGTCGGTGCCGCCGCCCTTGGCGGTGGAGCCAGACGCCTGCTCGCTCGACCCGGCCGAGGCGCCTTCCTCGATCTTCAGGAGCAGAGCGCCGACCTTGACCTCGTCGCCCTGGCTGACAACGAGCTCGCGGATGACGCCGGCGACCGGCGAGGGGATTTCCTGGGCGGCTTTGTCGGTCTCGAGTTCGAGCAGCGCCTCGTCGACCGCGACGCTGTCGCCGACCTTCTTGAAGATCTCGCCAACCGTCGCCTCGGTGACGGATTCGCCCGCCGCAGGGACATTGACGGCGACGAGCTTGCCGGCGCTTTCCGCCTTGGCGGGCTCGGCCTTCGCTTCGGCCTTGGCCGGTGCCGGCTGCGACTTGCCGGCGGCGCCGTTGGCGGCCTTGCCCTCGCCTTCGCCGATCATGCCGATCAGCGCGCCGACCGCGACGGTCTCGCCTTCCTTGGCGACGATCTCCTCGATGACGCCGGCGGCCGGCGCCGGCACTTCGACCGTCACCTTGTCGGTCTCGAGCTCGGCGATCGTCTCGTCCTGTTCCACCCGGTCGCCCGGCTGCTTGAACCATTGGCCGATCGTGGCTTCGGTCACGGATTCGCCCAATGTCGGGACTTTGATTTCGGTAGCCATCGGTCTCGTTCGTTCAGAGTTGGCGTCGTTGACGAAAATGTCGGTGGGTGCGCCGGCCGGTCAGCCGAGCGCATCCTCGAGGAAGTCTGCGAGCTGCTTCAGGTGGCTCGCCATGGTGCCGGCGGCCGGCGAGGCTGCGGCCGGACGGCCGGTGTAGCGGACCCTGCGCTTCTCGGCATCGATATGGTCCAGAACCCATTCGAGATAAGGGTCGATGAAGGACCAGGCGCCCATGTTCTTCGGCTCTTCCTGGCACCAGACCATCTCCGCCTGCTTGAAGCGGGAGAGCTCGGTGATCAGGGCTTTGGCCGGGAACGGATAGAGCTGTTCGAGGCGCAACAGGTAGATGTCGTCGATGCCGCGCTTCTCGCGCTCCTCGTAGAGGTCGTAATAGACCTTGCCCGTGCACATCACGACGCGGCGGATCTTGTCGTTGGCAACGAGCTTGGTCTCGGCGTTCTTGTCGAGCTCCGCATCGTCCCAGAGAAGGCGGTGGAAGCTCGTCTCGCCAGCCATTTCCGACAGTTTCGAGACCGCCCGCTTGTGGCGCAGCAGCGACTTCGGCGTCATCAGCACCAGCGGCTTGCGGAAGTCGCGCTTCAGCTGACGCCGGAGGATGTGGAAATAGTTCGCCGGCGTCGTGACGTTGGCGACCTGCATGTTGTCCTCGGCGCACATCTGCAGGAAGCGTTCGAGCCGCGCCGAGGAATGCTCCGGACCCTGCCCCTCGTAGCCATGCGGCAGGAGAAGGACGAGGCCGGACATGCGCAGCCACTTGCGCTCGCCCGACGAGATGAACTGGTCGATGACCACCTGCGCACCGTTGGCGAAGTCGCCGAACTGGGCCTCCCAGAGGGTCAGGGCATTCGGCTCGGCGAGGGAATAGCCGTATTCGTAGCCGAGGACGGCTTCCTCAGAGAGCATCGAGTTGATCGCCTCGTAGACCGCCTGGCCCTTGGCGAGATTGGCAAGCGGAATATAGCGGCTCTCGTCCTCCTGATCGTAGAGCACCGAATGCCGCTGGGAGAAGGTGCCGCGCTCGACGTCCTGGCCGGACAGGCGCACCGGATGACCCTCGGAAACCAGGGTGCCGAAGGCTAGCGCCTCGCCGGTCGCCCAGTCGATGCCCTCGCCCTTGTCGATCATCTCGGCGCGGTTGTCGAGAAAGCGCCTGACCGTGCGGTGGACGTTGAAGCTGTCGGGCACGGCGGTGAGCTTGCCGCCGATCTCCTTCAGCGTCTTCATCGGCACGCCGGTGATGCCGCGGCGCGGCTCGTCTTCCTTCTCGGCCTTGCGCAGCCCGGACCAGGCGCCGTCCAGCCAGTCCGCCTTATTCGGCAGATAGCTCTGGCCGGCCTCGAACTCCTCGTCCAGGGTCTTGCGCCACTCCGCCTTGCGGGCCTCGACATCCGCCTCGCTGAGGAGCCCTTCGGCGACCAGCTTCTTGGTATACATCTCCAGCGTCGAGGGATGGTTGCGGATGGTCTTGTACATGATCGGCTGGGTGAAGGCCGGCTCGTCGCCCTCATTGTGGCCGAAGCGCCGGTAGCAGAACATGTCGATGACCACCGGCTTGTGGAACTTCATGCGAAATTCCGTGGCGATCTTCGCCGCATAGACCACCGCTTCCGGATCGTCGCCATTGACGTGGAAGATCGGCGCCTCGACGGTCTTGGCGACGTCCGAGGGATAGGGCGAGGAGCGCGAGAAGCGCGGATTGGTGGTGAAGCCGATCTGGTTGTTGATGATGAAATGCAGCGTGCCGCCGACCCGGTGGCCGCGCAGGGCCGACAGGCCGAAGCATTCGGCGACGACGCCCTGGCCGGCGAAGGCCGCGTCGCCGTGGATCAAAAGCGGCAGGATCTGGGCGCGGGTCTCCAGCGGCACGACCTCGGTGCGCGAGCGCCCGGCGATCTGGTCCTGCTTGGCGCGCGCCTTGCCCATCACGACGGGATCGACGATCTCCAGATGCGACGGGTTGGCGGTCAGCGACAGATGCACCTTGTTCTGATCGAACTCGCGGTCGGATGACGCGCCGAGATGGTACTTCACGTCGCCCGAGCCCTCGACGTCGTCAGGCTTGAAGGAGCCGCCCTTGAACTCGTGGAAGATCGCCCGGTGCGGCTTGCCCATCACCTGGGCGAGAACGTTCAGCCGGCCTCTGTGGGCCATGCCGAAGACGACTTCCTTCAGGCCGAGCTGGCCGCCGCGCTTGATGATCTGCTCGAGCGCCGGGATCAGCGACTCGCCGCCGTCGAGGCCGAAGCGCTTGGTGCCCTTGTACTTGACGTCGATGAACTTCTCGAAGCCCTCGGCCTCGATCAGCTTGTTGAGGATGGCGCGCTTGCCCTGCTCGGTGAAGGCGACGCCCTTGTCCGGCCCCTCGATGCGCTCCTGGATCCAGCCCTTCTCTTCCGGGTTGGAGATGTGCATGAACTCGACGCCGAAGGTCGAGCAGTAGGTGCGCTCGAGGATCGACACCATCTGGCGGATGGTGGCAAATTCCATGCCGAGAACGTTGTCGATGAAGATCTTGCGGTCGTAGTCTGCCTCGGTGAAGCCATAGGCCTTGGGCGACAGCTCGTTGTAGTCGTCGTCGGCGGGCTTGGCGATGCCGAGCGGATCGAGCTTGGCGTGGAGATGGCCGCGCACCCGGTAGGCGCGGATCAGCATCAGCGCGCGGACGGAGTCGCGCGTCGCCCGGTTCACCGCCTCGGGCGAAAGCTCGGCGCCGCCGGATTTGGCCTTTTCCTTGACCTTGGTCTCGATGCGCTTTTCGACCGGACCCCAATTGCCGTCCAGCGCCGAGACAAGCTCGCCGTTCAGGGGGATCGGCCAGTTATCGCGCGACCAGGACGGCCCGTCGGCGTTCTTCTTCACGTCCTCGCGGGGATCGCCGAGCTCCTTGAAGAAGGCGCCCCATTCGGCGTCGACCGAAGCGGGATCCTCCTCATACTGGGCGTAGAGTTCCTCGATATAGTCGGCATTGCCGCCATAGAGGAAGGAGGTGAGAGCGAAGGTTTCGTTCGCTGGGTTGCGTGACATGGTCGAATTCGCGGCGCCTGGCCTGCGCCGCCTCCTATCGGAAAGATTCGCTCCGGCCGGGCGTATTCCATCGAGCCGGTTACAGACGCCGCGGGTCATCTCCCGCGAATGCGGCCTTGCCGAGGCTGATACCCGGCAAAGCCTTCATCATTGTTGCTTTTGAGCGAGAAATCCTCGCTCAGCCCTTCAGCACGTCCGACAGTGTCGTGCCGAGGCGGGCCGGCGACGGCGAGACGGTGATGCCGGCCGCTTCCATCGCGGCGATCTTGTCCTCGGCGCCGCCCTTGCCGCCGGAGACCACCGCTCCGGCATGGCCCATGGTGCGGCCCTTCGGCGCGGTGCGCCCGGCGATGAAGCCGACCATCGGCTTCTTGCGGCCCTTTTTCGCCTCGTCCTTCAGAAACTGCGCGGCGTCTTCTTCCGCCGAGCCGC
>NZ_SOZD01000019.1 GCF_004519335.1 Jiella endophytica
TTTGGGTTCTGAGGGAGACGCCGATGGCGTCGTATCACTTCGCGGTGCAGGTGCTGAGACGGGGATCGAAGGTCGACGCCCGGACGGGGGAAACCCGCCCCGGGGCAAGCGCGGTGGCGGCGGCCGCCTATCGGGCACGGACCGTTCTCACCGACGAACGACGCGGGGTGGTTCAGGACTATCGCCACAAGGGCGGCTTGCAGCATGCCGAGATCATGTTGCCGGACGGGGCGGCTCAGTGGCTCGGCGATCGCGAGAAGCTGTGGAACCATGTCGAGGCGCTGGAGACGCGCAAGGACGCCCAGCTCGCTCGCGAGATCAATCTCGCCCTGCCGCACGAGCTGACGGACGCGCAGCGGATCGCCTTGGTGCGGCAGTTCGTCGGTTCAGAGTTCGTCAGCCGGGGGATGGTGGCGGACATTGCCTGGCACAAGCCGGTGGCCGAGCATGGCGACGATCCGCGCAACTATCACGCCCACATCATGCTGACCCTGCGCCAGGCGACCGGCTCGGGCCTCCGCCGTGTGAAAACCCGCGAGTGGAACAGCCGCGAACTGCTTGGCGAATGGCGGGAGGCGTGGCGGGATCATCAGAACAGCATGCTGCGCGAGGCCGGGCATAGCGCCCGGGTCGATCATCGCAGCCTCGCCGAGCAGCGCGAGGAGGCGGTGCAGCGGCGGGACTTTCGGCAAGCGGCGCGGCTTGACCGACTGCCGGAGATCCATGTGGGGCCGCGGGCGCGCAAGATCGCGCAGCGCCAGGCGGTGCCTGAGAGCCATGCCTGGCTGGTGGGGCCACGACGGCCGCGCCGGCAGGATGATCCGCATCGGTTCGGCTTCGTGCATCCGATCGTCCGCGAGACTATGCGGGTGGAGGCCTATGAGCGTCGCACGCTCGACTACCGGCGCATCGACCAGGGCAGCCGGGTGGACCGGCTGTCGCAGATCCACGCCGGCAACGATCGGCGCCTGGAGGACTGGCTGGTGCGAAAAGAGCGGCAGCTGGCGCGGCTCAGCCGCAAGCTCGACCGCTGGAGCCAGGACCTGGCGTTCAAGCTCGAGGGCCAGGTCGGCGGCCGGAAGTATCGCTGGCTACGGGCCCAGAAGGCGGCGGCGGAAAAGGCGGAACGGGAACGGCAGCGCCAAAAGCTGGCAGCGCGGGCGCGGCGGCTGCAGCTGATCCGCGAGCTGAAGGCCGAACTGGAGCTGGTGTTCATCGCGGCCCGGGGCGGCCGGGAGGCGGTGCTCGCCCGGCAGCGGCAGATCGCAGCGTGGCGCAAGCCGATGGTGCGGGGGTGGGAGCGGGACAGAGGGGAGGGGCGGCGGCGGTAATTCTAATAATTGTTAATAACAGTTGTCATAGTGAGAATTGCACCCCATACTGAAATCAGGAGGTCCCATGGCGAGCTTTGCCTTGAACGAACACTATGAGCGCTTCATCAAGAAGCAGCTTGAATCAGGACGATACAACAATGCGAGCGAGGTCGTGCGCGCAGGTCTGCGTATGCTCGAGGATTACGAGGACACGCGGGATCGTCGGCTGCGTGAGGTAATGCCCCGGAGGCTCGATGGGCTGCAGAATGACCCGTCTCAGGCTGTTCCGGCCGAACCCGTTTTTGCGCGCCTCGAAGCCCGTCATAGGGCCCGCGACGAATAGGGGGCATAAGCTGGTGAGTTGTCTTCCACCTACAAGCCGACGCCGAGCTTGCCAAGCTCTATGATGACATCGCCGAACGGGCGAGCGCCAAGATCGCCTGGGATTTCGTCGGGAAGATCCGCGAGGCCTGACAGGACTTGGCAACCTTTCCCGAGCGCGGCACCGAGCGAACAGAGATTGCATGCGGCCTGCGCATCATCGGCTATCGGTGCACCGCCAACATCGCCTTTGCGGTGGAGGCCGACCGGGTGATGGTTTTGGGCGTGTTCTCCGGTGGACAAAACATCACAGTCGACTTCATAGAGGATCGGCTTAAGTAGGCGGAAAGCCTGGCGTCAATTTTGCTTGGAGATTGCTAGGGAAACATGAGCATCGCAGTACCGATTGGCAACAGACAACGCGTCGCCCAGTCAGAACAGATATTGTTCGGTCTCGTCGTGCTGATTGCCGCCCTCGTCCTTTTGCCCGGCTGGCTGTTCGGTAGCAAATGGCTGACGCAGGTTTATCCTGGCGGTGCGGTTATGGTTCCGTCAACCGCTTTGTGCTTCATTCTCGCAGCTGCAACGCAAGCGCTGAGGGATGTTTCGGGCTCGCGGATGGAAAATATCCGCCGGCTTTTCGCAGCGATCGTTGCCGTTATTTCTTTTGCGGATCTTGCCATAGCGGTGATCGGAGCGGCGCCTGGCGTTGATGCTCTTTACGCCGAACAGTTCACAGGGACTGGTAGCAGAACTCCGTCGATGTCACCAGCGACAGCGATCTGTTTCCTGTTAGCGATTGCCCCCGCTATTCTTCCTACAATTGGCCGAGCACACACCGCCGCCGAAGCATCGGCCACTGGTGGGATCCTGATAGTCGGTGTCACCCTGACATGCTACGTCATCAAACCGGCGGCGCTCGAAGGTGTTTTCGTTTTTGCAGCGATGGCCTTCCATACGGCAGTCCTGTTCCTCCTACTTTTCACCGGTATTCTCCTGCGGTCGCCCGAGAGTACCTGGATTCATCTCATTGCTGATAAGACGCCACAGGCGACGCGCACGCGGCGGCTTTTCTTTATCGTGATCCTAGCACCGCTTCTCATAGGATTCGTCGCGGTCAAGAGCACCGATGCCGGTTGGTTCGAGCCGGATTTTCGGGCCGCGTTCTTCTCGGTCATGCTGATGGCGATTGGCGGCGGTGCCGTACTCGCAAATGCGCGAGCCCAGGAAATGAGCGAAGCCCGGCTCCGGCAGACGATTGCGGAACTGGAAACCGTCAGCGCCGATCGGGCAACGCTGCTTCGCGAAGTCTACCACCGGGTCAAAAACAATCTGCAACAGATCGACGCGCTGTTGTGGACTGAAGCCCGCAAGCACAGGGGTTCGCCAGCCGTTCAGATATCATTTGAAGCGATGAGTGGCCGGATACAGGCGGTTGGCCTCGTTCACCGTCTGCTTCTTCAGCGTGCCAATCTCTCGAATATTCATCTAGGAGAATTCCTGATGGATTTGTCCGCGAATATCAACGAGGCCAACGGGCTCAGTTCCCGCTCAATTTCGTTGACTATGACTGCAGCCGACGAGGAGATAACCCTCAGTACAGCGACGACGATCGGCCTCCTGATCAATGAGATCGTCACCAATTCCATCCGGCACGCGTTTCCTAGAGCGACTGGCGGCAATATCGCCGTCACATACGGCCCGGGTTCAGGAGATTCCCTGCACCGCGTCCTTGTGGTCAAGGACGACGGTGCCGGCTTTGACCTCGCCGGCGAGAGCGACAGACGGCGGCGCGGGACAGGCACCTTTTTGATCCGCAGCCTTGTCGGACAACTTGGTGCGGAGATCACCATGGAATCACACCACGGCACGACCGTCACAATTCGAATTCCACAGTCGGTTTTGAAAGAGATGCGCTGATGAGCAGACCAGCCCGCGTGTTAATAGTCGACGATGACTTTCTGATCGCGACGTTTCTTGAAGATATCTGCCTCGACACCGGTGCTGACGTGGTCGGTGTGGCGCATAAAGCGGAGACGGCTGTTGAGCTTGCGCTTGCCAGGAAACCGGACGTAATTCTGATGGATGTGCGGCTTGGCCCCGGCGCTGACGGCGTTGAGGCCGCCGCGGAAATCCAAGAGACCCTTCTTGATGTGAAAGTCATCTTCGTCACTGGCTCCAACGAGCCGGAAACAATCGCACGCATTAACAAGAATAATCCTTATTCTATCTTCATCAAACCCGTGAATCCGAAGGATCTGTCCGATTTAATCGAATCGTGCAGCGCACCCTCATTCGATCGGGCAGTCAGCATAGCCAGCCAATTCTAACGCATTCGAAATAAACCTATGTGGCCGGCGCGCTTGGCGGTAACCCTCGATCCAGTGAGCGCCGCGGCCTGAGGGGCGCAGGCTCGTGCGCCATGGCGTCGGATGCTTCGGTCACTTGCGTCTCCGCCCGAAACGGAAATTCCGGCTGCGGCGGCACCGCCGCCCGCCACTTGTCCCACTGCCCCGCCCAGCGCAGCCGGCGCCGATAGTCGATGCGCTTGGTCATCATCGGGAACGCCAGGTTGCGGAACTTGATGATCATGCGGGTGACCGGCAGGCGCTGGACCTCGGCCGGGTCGAGCAGCCAGTAGCCGCTTTCGTTCTGGCCCTGCTGGTGCTGCTGGCGCAGCCAGGCATCGCTCGACTGCGACACCCCTTGCGAGCTGGAGAGCACGGTGGCGTGGCCGATCATGGTCGAGACATAGGCGGCAGTGTCATTGTCGTTGGTGCCGAAGAACACCCGGCAGGAGGCATTGGCGAGGAACGCCGGGCCCCGCTCGGGGCCGTAGACGCTGATCGCCTGGAGGATGTGTTGCCAGATCAGCACCGGGGTGCAGTAGGCACGTAGCAGTCCAGCCTGCTTTTCCAGAGGATCAAGGGCGCCGAGCACGGCGACCTCGTCGAGCAGCAGCAGCACCTTGCGGCGACCCGGCGCCAGGCGCTTGGCGCGCAGGATGGTGGAGAGCACGCAGCCGGTCATGACTCGTAGCCAGCGATCGTAGACGGCGAGGAACTCCTCGTCGACGCAGAGGTAGACTGTGGCGGTGCCGGTCACCAGCTCGTCGAGGCTGAAGGTCGAGGCGCTGGACAGGACGCCTCCGGCCGAGCCGGAGGACCAGATCTCGGTGGCCTTCTGGACGTTGGAGAGCACGCTTTCGAACTCGCCGGCCTTGCTGGTGTCGCCGGTGGGCAGGGTGCCGAGCAGGCCGGAGGCGATCTCGGCCGCCTTCACCGAGCGGGAATTCCGGGCAATGGCTTCCAGGGTGGCGCGGAAGGTGTTTGCCTCGCCCACCGAGAGCCTGCGCACATGGGCGAGGGTGCGGGTCTCGGGCGGCTCGGCGAGGGTATGCAGGATCAGCGCGGTGAGCAGCGACACCGCCTTGTCGTCCCAATGGGGTTCCCGGGCGTCGGGGCGCACCATGTAGCGGGCGAGCATCGCCGCGTCGTCAGCCTCGAGGGGCGTGCCGGCGCGGACGATGTCGAGCGGGTTGTAGCGCTCGGAGTGCATCAGGTCGGTGGGGCTCAGCATCCGAACTTTGCCGAACTTCGCCCGTCGGCGGCGGGTGATGGCGTAGTTCTCGCCCTTGGGATCGGTGACCAAGATCGAACCGGGATAGTCGAGCAGGGTTGGCACGACGATGCCGAGGCCCTTGCCGGCGCCGGTGGCGGCGAAGACCATCACCAGGCCGTCCTGGGTGAAGCGCAACAGGCGGCCGAAGCGGCCCTTGCCGAGGACCGGCCCTTTGCCGAAGAGAAGGCCGCTCCTCAGGATCTCCCAGCGGGTGGCAAAACGGGCAGTGCCGTGGGTGCCGCCTTGGCGCACCTGACGGCGGGCGAGACGCACGCCGCCGCGCAGGACGCGCCAGCTTCCGATCGCCAGCGCGCGCAGCAGCCGCACGAAGGCCCACAGCAGCCAGGCGATACTTTGGAAGAAGAAGGCCAGCACGTCCATGGGTTGAGAGTGCCATAGCGGCGCGGCGGTTCAAAGCGGGGCTGCCTGCCGGGTGGTCAGTGCTACGGCGCGACCGGCTGGAATCCGGAACCGAGCCGCGCTTGCCAGAGGGCACCGTCGGCGGGCGGTAGCGGCCGGGGCGTCACCCGGTCGAAGGCTTCGTCGTCGAAGAGGTCGGGCAGCGGCAGCATCAGCTCAAGCTCGTCGTCGGCTTTCTGGGACTCGGGCATGATCGGCGGCGGGGTTGGCTGGACGAGCTTGATGAAGGGTTTCCCTGGCCGGGCACACCAAAGCGCCGCATCCGCCGGCGGCAGGGGCTGCGGTTCGACCGGGTCGAAGCCGCCATCGTCGAAGGGCGGCGGCATGGCCGGAGCCGGCGTGTCGGCGACGGCACTGTCGTCAAGCTGCGGCGGGATCTGGAAGGGATCGCCGTCGCGATGGGCGGCGACCATCAGGATATGGTCGAGGCGGTCGAGCAGCTCGTCACCGAAGGGATGGCGCACCATCAGCTGGCTGCCGGTGGTGACGTAGATGGCATGGTCGGGATGGGCGAGGACGTGCGCTGCGGACGGCAAGACCGCGGCGGGTCGGGGCGGGGCCACCGGCCTTGGGCTGGCCATGGCGACGGCTTGCTGCGGAGGCGGAGGGGGTGGCACGGCGCCGGAGGCTTCAGCCGCCGTCGCCGGGACGGGTTGAGCCACGGCCGCGGCTGCTGCCCGGCGCGCGCGCGTTGGTGCCGTCGCGGATGACGGCAGCGGCTGTTGCCGTGGTGCAGGCGATTGCGAATCGCGGTTGAGTTGTGATTGTCTGGCGATCAGGCGGCTTGCTCCTCGGACGATCCAGGTGGTCGCACGGAGGGCGAAGCCGAGCAGGGCGAAGACCAGCTTCATCTCGAGCTTGAGCAGTCGGAATATGCCGTCCAACATCTATGACGCCTATGCCACCAAGATCTGCCGCCACGCTGGGCTGCCGGCAGGATGCTACAGCGCCCAGGACCTTACCGCCATCATCATGCAGCTGCCGCTGGGCGAAGCCCATGCGGCGCTCGACGGGGTCGAGCATCCGGCCCTGCCGCGGCTCGGCGAGACCGTGACCGTCCAGGGGCACATGCAGGCGAACTTCTTCGACGTGCTCGGGATGGCGGGACGGGAGCTGTTCGCGTTCACGGTGCCGGTGCTGATCCGGCGGGACTATCTGGAGCGACTGGAAGGCTGGCGGGAATGGCGGGTGCTGGCGCTTTATCTCTGGCAATCCGATCTGGAGCCGTTGATGGTGTTCCGCAACACGCCGATCGCGGTCAAGACCGGCCCGTTCGAGGAGGCGGCCTACTACGTGGCTGACGTGCGGGTGGCCTGCGCGGGTGGAAATTTTGAATGGCAGGAATAGCCGACTGCGTTCCTTCGTTGTATTTTGTGATGCCGCATGTGCGGTGTCTTCACGAAGGGGAAAGGGGACTGTCAGGAATTCCGTGTGCGGGCGGGCGGTTGAACATTGTCAGGCCATGGCCTGTGTAAAGCGCTCGCCGTAGAGGATTGCGAACTGCGCCTTGGCCATTGCCCACTCACGGGGGGCCATTTTCCACTCCTTCTCGGCCCGGTTCAAGACGAGGAAGAGAAGCTTCATCGCAGCGTCGTCGCTCGGGAAGTGGCCACGGGCACGCACAGCCCGGCGGAACTTTGAGTTCAGCGCCTCGATCTGGTTGGTGGTGTAGACGATTTTGCGGACCTCCTCCGGGAAGGCAAAGAACGGGATGACCTCGCTCCAGGCCCGCCGCCAGCTTTGCCCGATCGCCTTGTACTTCTGGCCCCATTCGCCCTCCTCGAACACCGTCAGGGCCTTCTTGGCCGCCTCGGCGTCGGTAGCTCGGTAGATGCCCTTCAACGCGGTCGCGACGGGCTTGCGGTCTTTGTAAGAGACGAAGTCGAGGCTGTGACGCAGAAGATGGACGATGCAGGTCTGGACCGTGGCGTCCGGAAAGACCGCGACGATCGCCTCGGGAAAGCCCTTCAGGCCGTCGACGACAGCAAGAAGGACATCCTCGACACCGCGGGTTTTCATCTCGTTCATGACGCGGAGCCAGAACTTGGCACCTTCGTTCTGCTCTAGCCAAAGGCCGAGTATCTCCTTGGTGCCGTCGGCGCGAACCCCGAGGGCGATATGGACCGCCTTGTTACGGACGAAGCCTTCATCCCGGATTTTGACCCTGAGAGCATCGAAGAAGACGATCGGATAGACCGGCTCGAGCGGCCGGGCCTGCCAGGCGGCGACCTCGTCCAGAACCGCGTCGGTGACGGCCGAGATCAGGTCCGGCGAGACATCGACGCCGTAAAGATCATGGAGATGACCGACGATCTCCCGGTTGCTCATGCCCCGGGCATACATCGAGATCACCTTCTCATCGAAGCCCGGAAATCGGCGCTGGTATTTGGCGATCAGCTGCGGGTCGAAGTTCGAGTGCCGATCTCGCGGGACAGACAACTCGAACTTGCCGCTGTCGCTCGTCACGGTCTTCTTGCCGTAACCGTTGCGGCCGTTTCCGGCTCCATTCTCGCCGGCAAGATGGTGGTCCATCTCGGCGTTCAGCGCCCGTTCGGCCAAAGCCTTCTTCAGGCCATCGAGTAGGCCGCCGGGGTCAAAGGCGGTCTTCGGATCGGCGCCCGACAGAAGCTGGTCGAGCAAAGCGTCGGGAATGCTGGGTTCCTTGCGGCGGGCCATGGGTGATCTCCTTCGGTCCCATTATGCCCCGCCCACACACGGAATTCCTGACAGTCCCAGGGGAAAGGCATGAGCATTCGGGATATCAAGGAAGCGATGGACGCAGGACACCGGGCTGGGGTGGAGCGCACGCTCAAAAACATGGCACAGGGCAAAGAGACCAGCACTTGGGAAGCCGCCCGTGTCGGCGCGGCGGCCGGGCTGAAGAAGCAGGCCCCCAAGACGTTGGCGAAGCTGGCGCGGCTGCTCATTCGCTGAACGGTAGTAGAACTAGGACTATTCGGCGCGGTTCTTAAACACAAAAAAGCGCGTCGAATAGCCAATAAGGTCACATAAGATATGAAATTATATTTTTAGTATATTGCGCCGCTGAGTAAGCGTCAGTGATACAATCATATATCAATGATATTGTTCTGGCTCCGAAAATTTTTCTAGTATACTTAATAGCTTTCGGAATTTGTATTTATATGATTTACGTTCCTTTATAGCAAAGATTGCTTCTTCCAGCTCGTACTCGGATATTTTATCAATATCAATGTAACGTACGACTGTTCCGGAGCCATATGCCGTACGTAACAATATATCATATAATAATATTCCCATTACCAAAGCAGTTAATTCGGATGAGTATTTTATCAGATAGTGACCGTTGTCATTTTTTGGCACATATGACGCAAAATTACATGAAGACATAAATTCTACGAGAGTGGCTACTACCACTAAATTCCTTTTGTTGGTGTTGTAAATATTCAAAGGAAGTCGAATGCTTCCTTTTACCCATCTGTTATAACCATCACGAAGAATTTCTTTGTCTGGATATGAATCATCACATTCATATTTATACGTCAAATATGCGCACGCCCTTTCAGCAATAATTTGAAATCCCTTTGGGTCAATTGCGTCAATAATGCCGGTAAATTCATACGGGACATCTTCTGTCATAAATTTTATGCAACAAAATTAGCTCCCTTAGCGGGAGCTTTTTTTCTCGTGAAGGGCGATACTGTCATTTATAAGTCGATCGATATCTTCCACTGTTACTGATCTCTTGTAAGGCTTATTCTTTTCTATTTTTCGGAAACGTTCTTGCAGATCTCTAGCATTTTTTATCTCACTTGGAGTGAGATAATCGTGAAGACTCTTGCCTTTTGGCCTATTTGAAACGTCAGACATATATGGTCCTTGTGGTTGGCTCTGCCGAGCCAACAGCCCGACAAGGCTGTAGATTAGCTGAATTATGATTTCATCATTACCTGAGGTTGTCGAGACAATTTTTGTAGGGAATCGATTTCCCTTTGTTGTGTCACTAATCAGCATCATGCCCGCTGCGCACGTTTTCACATCGCAATAATATATGATAATGTCCTTTATTCCTCAGGCGCTTGAGCCGCCGCGTCTTTGACGATCGCCTCGACTAGCCGCACGACGCCGCGACGCACATCGCGATCAGAGATCGTAGTGAAGGCGCTGTTGAGCTCGAGACCTTCAGGAGACTGGACGAAGGACGCTAGCCCGCCGTCGTCGATTTTTGAGGCTGCCGCATCGTCGAAAAATGCGCTGGGGGGCAGGTCGAAGACGTCCGCCACCTTCTGCAGCCGGCTGATGCTGATCTGGTTCGTTCCATTTTCGTATTTCTGCACCTGTTGAAAGCTCACGCCGAGCGAGCGCGCCAGAGCGGTCTGGCTCATGCCGTGCGCAAGCCGGTGCATACGAATACGGCCTCCGACCGCCGCGTCGATCGTGTTGCCAGTCTTTGTCTTCGCCATAACCCCGCTCCCAGCCAAACGGGATGCTAGCCGGGTGGCCCTCTTGATGGCAACCGAGACGTGTCAGTTGTGACCGGTGAAGGATGGCATGCCGCTCTTCGGTGATCGCTGCCCCTCGGCAGGGTCGTGTCTGCCCGCCGGCATCCGTCCGTCCACGCCCGGCCCGCGCCAGACCGTGTTGGGCAGGACTGCCGGATTGAAGCCGGCGGGCGCCCTCTCCCGTGCCCGTTAGGGCAAAGAGCAATCAACGGGAGACCCTACCATGTCCCTCATCACCAACGCCCAACGCGCGACCATGCTCGAGAACGGCCGCCGCTCCGCTGCCGGCCAGGACATCGACCCCTTGCCGGTGGTGAAGCTGTTGACGCCGGATGCCAATGCGACCTGGCTCTTGACCGAACTCGACCCGGCAGATCCGGACATCGCCTTCGGCCTATGCGACCTTGGCATGCAGTCTCCGGAGCTTGGCTCGGTGCGGATCTCGGAAATCGCCAGCATCCGCGGCAAGCTTGGGCTGCCGGTGGAGCGCGATCGGCATTTCAGCGCCGACAAACCGTTGTCAGCCTATGCGGAAGCGGCGCGCCAGGCCGGAGCCATCCGGACGTGACCGGAGGCCGCTCACGCGGCCTTCCCTGGACGCCGCGGGCGTGTCGCATCGACCCTAGCAGACTAGTCCACCCGCCCGTGTTCCCCGCCGCTTCCCCACGTCAATGCTCCGACCCTGCCCGCGAGCCACGGGTCTCGCGGGCTTGCTCCGCAACCGGGGCTCCCGCATGGACATGGGGGCCCGCGCCGCGGTGACAGCCTGCAGGTCCGCTGGTTTGCCCTACGGGCGCGGTCAGGCCATTCTGACCTGACCTCAACCAGTCTCGGCGGGCCCGCAGGCCGTCAACCCGTGCTGGCGTGGCTAAGGCGTTGAAGCCGAATACAATGAAAGTGTTTTAAGAACGAGCTTCGATCCGTCTGTCTGAAACTTGAAACATGCGCGAAACTTGCGCCGGCGCAAAAAACAGGATGACACCCCCGAAAAATCGGCTAAGCTTTTGTTATCGAACCATTTGTTGGACAGACATAGGGTGGGAACTATGCTGCGAATGATCGAAGCTCAGGCCAAGGCTCTGGTCGAGAAGATGGAGCACCTGGAGGACCGTGAACTGGTACATGAGGCGCAGAACCTTTACGCCACCATCGTTTCAGCGATCCGGGTGGCCGAGAAGCGCGCGCAGCGCGACCTTAAAGGCGCAAACTCGCAAACATCCCAACAAGGCGTCGCCATCTGAAACAGAATGCGCAATTCTGTTTTAGATTTGATCGGATAGTGGCTTCCAACCCATCACGGTCATTTGCAACATAGGCAACGCTCTTACGAAATGGTGCCATTGTCTGGCTTTGGGTCTCTTTCGATGATCTATGAGATTTCAGCCATATGATCAGAGACTTAGTGACACAAATTGTAAGTGAGCATGACAGAAAGCTCCTCGGCAACTGCAAAGACATCGTTCGTTTCGGCCCCGGACACATCGCTCAGCGACCAGGATCGCCTGCAAGCCTTACAACGATCGGGCTTGATGGATTCGGCTCCCGAGGAGGTCTTCGACCGGACTGTCAGTCTTGCCAGCCGCTTGTTGAAGGCCCCCGTGAGCTTGCTGTCGCTCGTCGACACTGAAAGACAGTTTTTCAAAGCGCAGACGGGGTTGGCCGGCTCGGCCGCAGAAGCGCGAGAAACACCGCTTTCGCATTCGTTCTGTCAGCACGTCGTTCAGCAGAACGCCCCCTTGCGGGTGTCGGACGCTCGAACAGATCCCCGAGTCAAAGACAATCTCGCGATCCGCGATCTGAATGTCGTTGCCTATCTCGGTGTACCGGTGCGTGCACCGGGCGGAGAAGTACTTGGTTCTCTCTGCGCGATCATGCCCGAGCCTCGAGAATGGACGGATGATGACCTTACCAATCTCACGGATATCGCCCTTCTCGTGGAAAGTGAAATCGCTTTGCGCGAAAGCCTTGTGCATGTGGAGCAGGAGAGGACGTTTTTTCGAGACGTGATCGACCAGCTGCCGATCGGTGTTGTCATTGCAAAAGTCCCCTCCGCTGCAATCGTGATGACCAACAATGTTGGCCTTTCGCTCGTCAACGAAGAGGTCTCGGCTGAGAAAGCTCAAGATTATCGAGGATTAGGCGCACAGCACCATAACGGCGCGCGCTACAAACCGGCTGAATATCCTCTTGTCCGTACTGTCGTAGAGGGAGAGGTCGTCCTCAATGAACCGATGCTATATCGGCGTGGCGACGGCGCTCTCGTCGAGTTTGAGGTCAGCTCTAGGCGCGTCGGAGAAGACCAGCGAACAGCGGTTGCCACCTTCGTCGACGTGACCGATCGCAAGCAGGCCGAAACCTCAGCTAATGAGGCGCGGGCTCAGCTTCTGAAAGTCCTGGAAGCAACCAGTGATCCCATCCTGTTTCTGAAGCAGGACTGGACGATCACCTACGCAAACAAGGCTTTCACCAAAAACTTTGCTGGCGGTCGTGACCTCAGCGGCGAAACGGTATGGAAGGCCTTTCCGGGTTGGAAGGGAAACCCGCTTTGGCATGCGTTTCACGATGCCGTAGAAAACGATGTGATGGAAACGGCGGAGCTGTTCCTGGAGAAGACCAACCAACGTTATGAGGCGCGTGCTTTCCCGAGTGAGGAAGATCTCACGGTCTTTTTCCGCGATGTCACGGCTGAGCGACAGGTCGTCGAAACCCGTCAGCTGCTCGTTCGCGAGCTAAACCATCGCGTCAAAAACCTGTTCGCGGTTGTCTCCGGCATGATCGGCATGACCGCGCGCCACACACGTACCCCTGCCGAAATGGCTAAGGCGTTACGAGGTCGGGTCAGTGCTTTGGCGCAAGCCCATGAACTCATCCGTCCAGCAGTGACGCAGGAAGAGATCGGTCAGCCGGATGTCTCCCTTCAAAATCTCGTCGCGTCTCTGATCGAACCGCATCTCACCCATGAGAATGACCAGATAACGATCGAAGGTCCCGCAATCTCACTTGGAGCGAACGGATCTACCAATCTTGCGATGGTCCTTCATGAACTGGCGACGAACGCGGCGAAATACGGTGCGCTTTCCGCTCCGCAGGGACGTCTTGTCGTGCGCTGGTCGGTAAGAGCTGACGTCGCCTACCTGACATGGACCGAAAGCGGTGGCCCTCCGGTCGAACACGAACAATCCACCTCCGGCTTTGGCTCAACCCTCATTGACATGAGTGTCAGAAGCCAGCTGCGTGGCACGGTCGATCTCGATTGGCGCCAGGAAGGGCTGGTAGTCGAACTCTGTTTACCTTTGTCTCGTTTGCAGGCCTAATCACGTACAATGACTCTCTCCAATCACCACCTCGCAGATCAGATTGTTCTGATCGCGGAAGACGAGATGTTCATCGCTCAAGACATCGCGTTTGCAGTTCAGGATGCAGGAGGAGAAGTCGTTGGGCCATTCTCGACCGTCCAAGAGGCCTTGGACCATCTTGGAAACGAGCCGGTCACGGCCGCCATATTAGATGTCAATCTTCTCGACGGCGACATTACGCCTGTTCTCAAAAGTCTCGTGGAGCTGGAGCGCCCGGTGGTGGTCAACACAGGGACCGTACGACCCTGGGAGATGGAAGGTGAATTTCCGTCCGTTCCTATATTTTCAAAGCCAACAGACCCAGAGATTCTGATTGAAGAACTAACGAGGCAGATAAAACCACAGATGACGACGTAGAATACATTGAGTTCTCCCTAGATCGGACTAATCAGCAGGTTCTCCCCAATTGGGTCATGCAAACGCTCGATTTTGAAACACTTTCACTGTATTCTGTTTCAGCCGGGCGCGAACGAAAGCGCCATGCCAGTGACCTTTCTCCTTAGGCGTAGCCGCGGCGCTCCTTCACCCGGCGAAGCCGACCATACTCCCTCACGGCCGCGCCGGCCGTTTCAAAGAATTGCCGCATCACTCGCCCGCCGCGGCTGATCCGGCCATACTCGCGCGTGAGAGCATAGCCGCCAAACAGTGTCGGCTCGATAGCCAGGACGTAGAAGCGGGACATGCGACGCTCGGGATTGACCCGGCAGAGATAAAGCCGCGGCGGCAGGGAGGCGGCCAGGCTGTCCAGAAGGTCGAGCTGCACCGTCATGGCCGTAACCGCCCAATCGTCTGATTGCTGACGTTGAACGAGCGGGCGATCGACATGTGCGGCTCGCCATTGGCCTTGCGTTCGAGCGCTTCGGCCTTTTGCGCCGGCGTCAGCTTTGGGCGCCGCCCCATCTTCACACCACGCGCCTTAGCGCGGGCGCGGCCTTCGGCCGTGCGGGTCTTGATCAGATCCCGCTCAACGTCGGCGAGACCGCCAAGGATGGCCAGCATGAGGCGGCCGGTGCTGTCATCGGTATCGGCCCAGGGCTGCGCGAGCGAGCGGAACCGCGCGCCGGCGTCGACGATGCGCTTGACGATAGCGAACATGTCGAAGGTCGATCGGGCCAGGCGGTCGATGCGGGTCACCACCAGCTCATCGCCAGGACCGAGGGTGGTAAGGAGCTTCATCAGCTCTTTGCGGTCGGCCTTGGCGCCGGAAACCTTCTCGCGGAAGACGATCGTGCATCCGGCGCCATGCAGCTCCTCGAGCTGGGCCTCGAGGGTCTGGCCGACAGTGGAAACGCGGGCATAGCCGAAGGAGCGGATGGGGGCGCGACTTTTGTCCATGATTTATGGAAAGGATAACCCATTGGCCAGGCTACGCAATCAAAATATTCCATAAATCGTGATTTTTGTCGACTTTACTTGCGGCCCACGCATCAACATCCGATGACTGCAGATGACCACGCCTCTCAACCGGGGACGGAAATCAGTCTCTCATTCTGGCAGGAAATGGCGAATCGTCGCGTTGAACCGATCCGCTGGTACGGCACCCAATTAGGACATAAGTCTCTAAAACAATAATAGAAACGACAAACAACTAAAATGTGTTTTAACCAAATTGGTTCTAAATATTCCTAATCGCGAATGTAAAGCCTGTGATACCTTGAAATGGGCTGCGTCAAATAAGGAAAACCGATCAATGCGCCTGAGAGATGTGCCTGTCGGCCTGCGCCTGGCTGCGACACTTGTTATCCCTGCTGCTTTGCTCGTCTTCATCGCTCAAGGAGAACTAGGCGCAGCTTGGACCCGCTATCACCACATGTATGATCTCCGCATTGCGACCAAAGAGATTGAAATCGTCGCCAATCTCATCCACGCGCTGCAAGTCGAGCGCGGAACGACGGCAGGCTTCATTGGCAGCGCCGGCGACCAGATGGGTGAAAATATGCGTAACGCACGTGAGACGACCCATGAGGTTCATGAACAGTTCGAGCGTGCCGAGCACGTGATCGAAAAAGTCGGTGACCAGTACGCCAAACCGTTGATGGAGCGAATTGATCCCATGACCCACGATGGTCTGGAGAAGCTTCGCAAGAAAATTGATGCGCTAGCCGCGACGCCGGGAGAGGCTTTCACCTTCTATACCGATCTCATCGACGGATTAGCCGCCCTCGCCGTCTCCCTTCATCACGGCATTGATGAAAAGGAGATCGCTGCACCGCTCTCGGATTTCGTCCTGCTTTTGAAGGTCAAGGAGTTCGCCGGCCAGGAGCGAGGCCTTGGAGCCGGTGCCATTGCGGCCCGGCGATTTTCCTCGGAGCAGTATTTCTTGTTCACCGAAATGGGAGGCAAAGAGGACGCGCTGATCGAACTCTATTATGAAGGGGTGGGGCCCGAACTTGCTCAAGACGCTCGACAGCGCCTTGCGGCTGCGCGAACAGCCATGATGGAAATGCGTCAGGGAATGATCAGAAATGGTCAGATTACTGCCCTGTCTTCCTTTAGCGCGGAAAAATGGTTCGAGATCGCCACTGCCCGGATCAACATAATCCGAGAGCTTGCCCAAGAGACCATTCATCGCATCGAAGCCAGAGCTGTCGCTCTGGGCGATAGGGCCTTTGCCACTTTTATCGAACTAGTCGGCCTGGTGCTGGCCCTCACGCTTCTCGTCGCATTTGTAACCTTCATTCTTGCCTGCTCAATCAACCGGCCACTGCGTGCCTTGACGCAGAGCTTGAAGGCTCTGCTTTACGGAAATGCAGAAATCCAGGGCGTCGACGACTCGCGCAAGGACGAGTTTGGCGACATGGCTCGCACCGTTCGTGCCATCATCGTCCAAACGGACGAGAATGCCGCGCGCGAACGAGAAGACGAGGCGGCACGGATTGCCGAGCGCGAGCATCTCAGAGCTGCGACCGACGCCGAACGAGCTGAAACGGCCGCCCGATCCATGCGGGCTGTAGAAGAGCTTGGAACAGCGCTACAGCATCTGTCCGACGGCGATCTCAGCTATCGCATCAAAACTCATTTTGCCGACGTGTTCGAGCCGTTGAGGACGAACTTCAATCGGTCGCTCAACGCACTCGATGACGCGGTTGGCGCGGTTGCCGAAGTATCGGGGTCGCTTCGTGGCAATACTGGCGAATTGCAGATCGCGGCCGACGATCTCGCCCGGCGCACGGAACAACAGGCTGCGTCTCTGGAAGAAACGGCAGCAGCCCTTGGCGAAGTTTCGCAGACGGTGTCTGAAAGCACCGAACGGGCTGAGCGGGTCGGAAACATCGTCGCCAAAGCCGCGAAGGAAACGCAAATTTCCAATGCAGTCGTGAGACAAACAGTCGAGGCGATTCGAACGATCGCGGCCTCTTCCGAAGAAATCGTCCGCTTTGTAAGCGTGATTGATGAGATCGCCTTCCAGACAAACCTCCTCGCTCTCAATGCCGGCGTCGAAGCAGCACGCGCCGGCGAGGCGGGCAAGGGCTTCGCCGTTGTCGCCAGCGAGGTGCGTGAACTGGCCCAACGCTCTGCTGCCGCCGCCAAGGAGATCAAAGACCTTACTGACCGTTCGGTAGCCGAAGTCGAAAACGGCGTAGCCCTTTCGGAACAAACTGGATCAGCACTTGACGGCATTCTGCAGCAAATCCAGGCGGTGCATCAGGAGATGCAGGCGATGATATCGTCGGCAAGGTCGCAGTCGACCGCGCTCGCCGAGGTCAATCAGGCAATCTCCCACATGGACCTGACAACTCAGCAGAATGCGGCAATGGTCGAACAGTCGACTGCTGCAACCAACAACCTCGCTGAACAGTCTCAGACACTCGATGCTCGGGTCGCCGGATTCAAATTGTCAGGGAAGAAACGGGCAGATTGTTCCATGGCCGCATGATGTGATTTACAGGGCTGGCCTATCGGCAGACCCTGATTCTTTAATTTTCCCTGCAATAATCCCCGTAATAATGATTCTGAAGCTGGACATTAGCATCTGACCAAACTCAATATGCTCTATATTAATATGGTCGCGGCGCCCAAGTGCTGCTGCTTCAGAGATATTCTTATGGTCCACGACCAATATCGCCGGAGTGATTTGGTTCGGACCCGGTTTATTACGGATCCGCTCAAGGAGCGTCGCTCCGAGCGTATTCTGTACCATGCCGGCAATCACAAGCACATCGAACGTGCGTATCTCAAGCTCGTCCGTCGCCTCATCACAATCTAAGCTCGTCCAGACCTGCCAAACAAGGGCCCGACCATACTCTACATAGCAGTCGCGTTCTGCTGTATCGCGGCAGATACAAAACACAGACGGGATTTCTGCAAAATTACCCATAGTAGATACAGGCCGATTAACGGCGGAGTTGCCGGAGTGACTGTTCTTGCCAAATGTGGTGGAGGAACGGCAGTCGAATGATCACCTGCCTATCGTTTGGGAGCATGCCCCGACGGCAGGCCTTGTGTTGCATTCTTCCGCAACGAAATCACCTGCTGTAGAATATAAAATTTCCGTGTAAAGCCAGTTATTTATGGGGACTGAGACGACGGCGTCATGGTCAGGTGTGGCCGGCGGACAGATCCTCTCGTCTTGCCCCAGCCGGTGTGACGGATTGGCGCTGTCGGCGCTCTCCCGTGCGCCGGCCAAGCCACGCGGCCGAAACGGTCGGGGTGATGGCCCCGGCAGCCCGTCCGGCAAGGCATCCAACCGTATCCCTGAAGGGAGCCCCTCGGCCGAAGCCTCCTTGCCTGCCGGTCTTTGCCCGTTCCCGAGGTCACCCGACCGGCCGCGATAGGCGTGGCCGGATAAACCAACGGGAGACCAACCCATGACATCGAAATCCAAATCCACCGTCCCCAGCCACAGCGTCTATGTGGTCGAGGGCGAAGGCGACCGGGCCTTCTGGACCAAGGTCGGCTCAGCCTGGCGCCATGACGACGGCGACGGCTTCAACCTCAAGCTCACCGCGCTGCCGATCGACGGCCGCCTGGTGATCCGCAAGGCCAAGGCCAAATCCGACCGGGAGGCGGGGCGATGAGCCCCGTCCCTGCCCTGCGGGGCGCGGAGGCTCCGCGCAACACGGTCATCCTCGGCGACTGCGTGAGGGTGATGGCATCCCTGCCGGCGGGCTCGGTGGACTTCATCCTTACCGATCCCCCCTATGCGGCGCGCTATCGCTCTCGCGACGGCGAGCGTCTTATCGGCGACGACCGGGTCGACTGGCTCGAGCCTGCCTACCGCTCGATGGCGCGGGTGCTGCGTGATGATGCGCTGTGCCTGACCTTCTACGGCTGGCATCATCCGGACGCTTTTACCCAGGCCTGGAAGGCTGCCGGGTTCACCGTGGTCGGTCACCTGGTGTTCCCGAAGCGCTATGCCTCGTCGGTGCGCTACGTGGCCCACAGCCATGAACAGGCGGTGCTGCTCGCCAAGGGCCGCCCTCCCCTGCCCCGCGTGCCGGCGAACGACATCGGCGCCTGGCACTACACCGGCAACCGGCGTCATCCCACCGAGAAATCGCCGCTGATCCTCAGCCCCTAT
>NZ_SOZD01000001.1 GCF_004519335.1 Jiella endophytica
CGCAGATGGACGGCGCGATCCTGGTCTGCTCGGCGGCCGACGGCCCGATGCCGCAGACGAGAGAGCACATCCTGCTCGCCCGCCAGGTCGGCGTTCCGGCGATCGTCGTGTTCCTCAACAAGGTCGACCAGGTCGACGACGAGGAACTGCTCGAGCTGGTCGAGCTCGAGGTTCGCGAGCTTCTGTCGTCCTACGAGTTCCCGGGCGACGACATCCCGATCATCAAGGGCTCGGCGCTGGCCGCCCTCGAAGATAGCAACAAGGAGATCGGCGAGGACGCGGTGCGGGCGCTGATGAAGGAAGTCGACGCCTACATCCCGACGCCCGAGCGTCCGATCGACCAGCCGTTCCTGATGCCGATCGAGGACGTCTTCTCGATCTCCGGCCGTGGCACGGTGGTGACCGGCCGCGTCGAGCGCGGCATCGTCAAGGTGGGCGAGGAAGTCGAGATCGTCGGCATCCGCGACACCAAGAAGACGACGGTGACCGGCGTCGAGATGTTCCGCAAGCTGCTCGACCAGGGCCAGGCCGGCGACAACATTGGCGCTCTGATCCGCGGCGTCGACCGCGACGGCGTCGAGCGCGGCCAGGTGCTGTGCAAGCCGGGTTCGGTGAAGCCGCACACCAAGTTCAAGGCCGAGGCCTACATCCTGACCAAGGAGGAGGGCGGCCGCCACACGCCGTTCTTCACCAACTACCGGCCGCAGTTCTACTTCCGCACGACGGACGTGACCGGCGTCTGCACGCTGCCCGAGGGCACCGAGATGGTGATGCCGGGCGACAACGTGACGATGGACGTCACGCTGATCGTGCCGATCGCGATGGAAGAGCGCCTGCGCTTCGCGATCCGTGAAGGTGGCCGCACCGTCGGCGCCGGCATCGTCGCCGCGATCGTCGAGTAGGAAACGCGTCTTCGGCCGGCGCGCCGGGGCCCCTTGCGGGCCGCAAGCGCCGGCCGTTTCGTCCCTTCCTTGAAGGGGCGGGCGGGAGAAGCTTCCCGCGCTCGATTTGGCTGATGAGAAGAATGACAAGCGCTCGGAAAAGGGCTGGCTTGCCGGTCGCTTCCGACAGAGGACAATAGAACATGAACGGCCAGAATATCCGCATCCGTCTGAAGGCGTTCGACCACCGGGTCCTCGACGCTTCGACGCGCGAGATCGTCTCGACGGCCAAGCGCACGGGCGCGAATGTGCGCGGACCGATCCCGCTGCCGACGCGCATCGAGAAGTTCACCGTCAACCGCTCGCCGCACATCGACAAGAAGTCGCGCGAGCAGTTCGAAATGCGCACCCACAAGCGGCTTCTCGACATTGTCGATCCGACGCCGCAGACGGTCGATGCGCTGATGAAGCTCGACCTCGCCGCCGGCGTCGACGTCGAGATCAAGCTCTGATCAGAGCACGGGAAGGATAACGCCCCATGCGTTCAGGTGTGATTGCACAGAAGGTCGGCATGACCCGCGTCTACAACGACGCCGGCGAGCATGTTCCGGTCACCGTCCTGAAGGTCGAAAACCTTCAGGTCGTCGCCCAGCGGACCCGCGAGAAGAACGGCTACACCGCCGTTCAGCTCGGCGCCGGTCTCGCCAAGGTGAAGAATACGTCGAAGGCCATGCGCGGCGTGTTCGCCCAGGCCTCCGTCGAGCCCAAGCGCAAGCTCGTCGAGTTCCGCGTCTCGGAAGACAACATGATCGACATCGGTGCCGAGATCACCGCCGATCATTTCGTCCCCGGCCAGATCGTCGACGTGACCGGGACCTCGATCGGCAAGGGCTTTGCCGGTGCGATGAAGCGGCACAATTTCGGCGGCCTGCGGGCCACCCACGGCGTGTCCGTGTCGCACCGTTCGCACGGTTCGACCGGTCAGCGCCAGGATCCCGGCAAGGTCTTCAAGAACAAGAAGATGGCCGGCCACATGGGCCAGGTTCGGGTGACCACCCAGAACCTCGAGATCGTTCGCACCGACCCCGAGAAGGGCCTGATCCTCGTTCGCGGCGCCGTGCCGGGTTCGAAGGGCGGCTGGATCGAGGTCCGCGACGCGGTGAAGGCTTCGCTGCCGGACAACGCGCCGAAGCCGGCTGCGCTGCGCCAGGCTGCGAACGATGCGGCTCCGGCCGAAGCGAGCGAAGCCGAGGGGGCTGAGTAATGGACATCACGATCAAGAGCCTCGACGGCAAGGATGCCGGCAAGGTGACGCTGGCGGACGAGATCTTCGGTCTCGACCCGCGCGAGGACATCCTGCAGCGGATGGTTCGCTGGCAGCTCGCCAAGCGTCAGCAGGGCACGCACCAGTCGCTCGGCCGCGCCGAGATCGCCCGCACCGGCGCCAAGCTGTACCGGCAGAAGGGCACCGGCCGGGCCCGTCACGGCTCGGCGCGCGCGCCGCAGTTCCGCGGCGGCGGCAAGGCCCATGGCCCGGTCTCGCGTGACCACTCGCACGAGCTTCCGAAGAAGTTCCGGGCGCTGGCGCTGAAGCATGCCTTGTCGGCCAAGGCGAAGTCCGGCGGCATCGTCGTCGTCGACGAGCTGAAGGCGGCCGACGCCAAGACCAAGGCGACGGTGAAGCGTTTTGCCGATCTCGGTCTTGCCAATGCGCTGATCATCGGCGGCTCTGAGCTCGACGAGAACTTCTCGCGCTCGGCCCGCAACATTCCGCACATCGACGTCCTGCCGGTGCAGGGCATCAATGTTTACGACATCCTGCGCCGGCAGACGCTGGTCCTGTCGAAGGCCGCAGTCGAGGCTCTCGAGGAGCGGTTCAAATGATCGATCTGCGCCATTACGACGTGATCACCTCGCCGGTGATCACCGAGAAGTCGACGCTTCTTTCGGAAGCGAACCAGGTGGTCTTCAACGTGCCGGGCACGGCGACCAAGCCGCAGATCAAGGCGGCGGTCGAGAGCCTCTTCGGCGTCAAGGTCACCGCCGTGAACACCCTCGTCCGCAAGGGCAAGGTCAAGCGCTTCAAGGGCCGGATCGGCCGTCAGAGCGACCAGAAGAAAGCCGTCGTGACCCTGGCCGAGGGCCAGTCGATCGACGTCTCGACCGGACTCTGAGCGGGACCGGAGGAATAGGCAGATGGCACTGAAGAATTTCAAGCCGAACACGCCGAGCCAGCGCCAGCTGGTCATCGTCGACCGTTCGGGCCTGCACAAGGGCAAGCCGGTCAAGCACCTGACCGAGGGTCTGTCCCAGAAGGGCGGGCGCAACAACACCGGCCGCGTTACCGCCCGCTATCAGGGCGGCGGCCACAAGCGGACCTATCGCGTCGTCGACTTCAAGCGTCGCAAGCTGGATGTCGCGGGCACGGTGGAGCGGCTCGAATACGATCCGAACCGCACCGCCTTCATCGCGCTGATCCGCTATGAGGACGGCGAGCTCGCCTACATCCTGGCGCCGCAGCGTCTCGCCGCCGGCGACACGGTGATCGCCGGCCTGTCGGGCGTCGACGTGAAGCCGGGCAACGCGATGCCGCTTTCGGCGATCCCGGTCGGCACCATCATCCACAATGTGGAGATGAAGCCGGAGAAGGGTGGCCAGATCGCACGCTCCGCCGGGGCCTACGCACAGCTCGTCGGCCGCGACCAGGGCATGGCGATCCTGCGCCTCAACTCGGGCGAGCAGCGTCTCGTGCCGTCGTCGTGTTTCGCGACGGTCGGTGCCGTGTCGAACCCCGATCACGGCAACATCAATCTCGGCAAGGCCGGCCGGACGCGCTGGCTCGGCAAGCGGCCGCATGTTCGCGGCGTCGCGATGAACCCGGTCGACCATCCGCACGGCGGTGGTGAAGGCCGCACCTCGGGCGGCCGCCATCCGGTCACCCCGTGGGGCAAGCCGACCAAGGGCAAGCGCACGCGCCAGAACAAGTCGACCGACAAGTTCATCATGCGCTCGCGCCATCAGCGCAAGAAGTAAGGGAAACTTTCAATGGCACGTTCTGTCTGGAAGGGCCCGTTCGTCGATGGCTTTCTTCTCAAGAAGGCCGACAAGGCCCGTTCGAGCGGTCGCAACGACGTCATCAAGATCTGGACCCGGCGGTCGACCATCCTGCCGCAGTTCGTCGGTCTGACCTTCGGCGTCTACAACGGCTCCAAGCACATTCCGGTCTCGGTCAACGAGGACATGATCGGACACAAGTTCGGCGAGTTCGCACCGACCCGCACCTATTACGGCCACGGCGCCGACAAGAAGGCGAAGAGGAAGTAAACCATGGGCAAGGCGAAAGCCGAGCGTCGGCTTGCGGATAACGAGGCGAAGGCGGTTGCCCGCTCGATCCGCGTCAGCCCGCAGAAACTCAATCTCGTGGCTCAGCTGATCCGCGGCAAGAAGGTCGACCGGGCTCTCGCCGATCTGACCTTCTCGCGCAAGCGGATCGCCGAGACGGTCAAGAAGACGCTGGAAAGCGCCATCGCGAACGCCGAGAACAACCACGACCTCGACGTCGACGCCCTCGTCGTCGCCGAGGCCTATGTCGGCAAGTCGATCACCATGAAGCGCTTCCACGCCCGCGGCCGCGGCCGCGCGAGCCGTGTCGAGAAGCCCTTCGCGCATCTGACGATCGTCGTGCGCGAGGTCGAGGAAATCGAGGAGGCCGCATAAGATGGGTCAGAAAATCAATCCGACCGGTCTTCGGCTCGGCATCAACCGCACCTGGGATTCGCGCTGGTTCGCGAACAAGGGTGAGTACGGCCAGCTCCTCCACGAGGACCTGGAGATCCGTCGCTATCTGATGGACGAGCTGAAGCAGGCGGCGGTCTCCAAGATCGTCATCGAGCGTCCGCACAAGAAGTGCCGCATCACGATCCACTCGGCGCGTCCGGGCATCGTCATCGGCAAGAAGGGCGCCGACATCGAGAAGCTCCGCAAGAAGCTTTCCTCGATGACCAAGGCCGAGACGCACATCAACATCGTCGAGGTGCGCAAGCCCGAGATCGACGCGACGCTGGTCGCCCAGTCGATCGCCCAGCAGCTGGAGCGCCGCGTGGCCTTCCGCCGGGCGATGAAGCGGGCCGTCCAGTCGGCGATGCGCCTCGGCGCCGAGGGCATCCGCATCAATTGCGGCGGCCGTCTCGGCGGCGCCGAGATCGCCCGTACCGAATGGTACCGCGAGGGCCGGGTGCCGCTGCACACGCTGCGCGCCGACATCGACTACGGGACTGCCGAGGCGAAGACCGCCTACGGCATCTGCGGCGTCAAGGTCTGGATCTTCAAGGGCGAGATCCTCGAGCACGACCCGATGGCCGCCGAGCGCCGTCAGGTCGAGGGTGACAGCCAGGGCAGTGGCGGCCGTCGCCGCGAGCACGCCTGAGCGCCCATAAGAATTCGGAGTTGGATGGATGCTGCAGCCAAAGCGTACGAAGTACCGGAAAGCGTTCAAGGGACGCATTCACGGTACCGCCAAGGGTGGAACGGCTCTCAATTTCGGCGCCTATGGCCTGAAGGCCGTGGAGCCGGAGCGGGTCACCGCCCGCCAGATCGAGGCGGCCCGCCGCGCGATCACCCGTCAGATGAAGCGTCAGGGCCGGGTGTGGATCCGGATCTTCCCGGATCTTCCGGTGACGTCGAAGCCGACGGAAGTCCGCATGGGTAAGGGCAAGGGCTCGGTCGACTATTGGGCGGCCCGGGTTCACCCCGGCCGCGTGATGTTCGAGATCGACGGCGTGCCCGAGGATATCGCCCGTGAGGCGCTGCGGCTCGGTGCCGCCAAGCTTCCGGTGCGCACGCGCTTCATTCAGCGCATCGCGGAATAAGGAGAGTTTGACGTGAAAGCTTCCGACGTCAGATCGATGACCCAGGACGAACTCACCGACGAGCTCGCCAAGCTGAAGAAAGAGCAGTTCAACCTGCGTTTCCAGCGGGCCACGGGTCAACTCGAGAACACTGCGCGCGTGCGCCAGGTCCGTCGCGACATCGCCCGGATCAAGACGATCGCACGCGCCAAGGCGGACACCGCCAAGGCCTAAAGGACCAGAATATGCCGAAACGCATCCTGCAGGGGACGGTGGTCTCCGACAAGAACGACAAGACGGTGGTGGTGCTGGTGGAACGCCGTTTCGCCCATCCGCTCCTGAAGAAGACCGTGCGCCGGTCGAAGAAGTACAAGGCGCACGACGAGAGCAACGCGCACAAGGTCGGCGACATCGTCTCGATCGAGGAGTCGCGGCCGATCTCGAAGGACAAGAGCTGGATCGTCGTTTCCAGCGCGTCGACGACGCAAGCAGCAAGTTGAACGAATGCGCCGGCCCGCCCAGACATGGGACGCGTCCGGCGGCAAGCTTTTGAAGGCGGTCTGACATGATTCAGATGCAAACAAACCTCGACGTCGCCGACAATTCTGGCGCCCGTCGTGTCATGTGCATCAAGGTGCTGGGCGGCTCGAAGCGGAAATACGCCTCGGTCGGCGACGTCATCGTCGTGTCCGTCAAGGAGGCGATCCCGCGCGGCCGTGTGAAGAAGGGCGACGTGATGAAGGCCGTGGTGGTTCGTACCGCCAAGGACATCCGCCGCGCCGACGGTTCGGTGATCCGCTTCGACAAGAACGCTGCGGTTCTCATCGACAACAAGAAAGAGCCGATCGGCACGCGTATCTTCGGCCCGGTTCCCCGCGAGCTTCGCGGCAAGAACCACATGAAGATCGTGTCGCTCGCCCCCGAAGTTCTTTAAGAGGAGAGCGGACGATGCAGAAGATCCGCAAAGGCGACACCGTCGTCGTGCTCGCCGGCAAGGACAAGGGCCGGTCGGGTGAAGTCATCAAGATGATGCCGAAGGACGATCGCGCTTTGGTGCGCGGCGTCAACATGGTCAAGCGCCATCAGCGCCAGACCGCTTCGCAGGAAGCCGGCATCATCACCAAGGAAGCACCGATTCACCTGTCGAACCTGGCGGTCGCCGACCCGAAGGACGGCAAGGCGACCCGGATCGGCTTCAAGACTCTCGAGGACGGCACCAAGGTGCGCGTCGCCAAGCGTTCGGGGGAAGAGATCAATGGCTGAAGCCGCCACCTACGAGCCTCGCCTCAAGCGCGTCTATCGCGAGGACATCCGCAAGGCCCTGCAGGACCAGTTCTCCTACGAGAACGGCATGCAGGTTCCGCGCCTCGACAAGATCGTCATCAACATGGGCGTCGGTGAAGCCACCGGCGACTCCAAGAAGCCTTCGGTCGCCGCCGAGGACCTCGCCAGGATCGCCGGTCAGAAGCCGGTGATCACCCGCGCCGGCAAGTCGATCGCCGGTTTCAAGGTCCGCGAGGGCATGCCGATCGGCTGCAAGGTGACGCTGCGCCGCGAGAAGATGTACGAGTTCCTGGATCGGCTGATCCAGATCGCTCTGCCACGCGTGCGAGACTTCCGGGGCCTCAACCCCAAGAGCTTTGACGGCCGTGGCAACTTCGCCATGGGCATCAAGGAGCACATCGTGTTCCCCGAGATCAACTACGACAAGGTTGATCAGATGTGGGGCATGGACATCATCGTTTGTACGACGGCCAAGTCGGACGAGGAAGCGCGCGCCCTTCTCAAGGCGTTCAACTTCCCCTTCCGAGCCAACTGACGCTAGTAACGGCAGACGAGCAAAGGACGACAAAATGGCCAAGAAGGGCATGATCGAACAGAACAAGCACCGCCAGAAGATGGTGGCGAAATTCGCCGCCAAGCGGGCTGCTCTGAAGGCGATCACCAAGAATGCCGACGCTTCCATGGAGGAGCGTTTCAAGGCGCAGTTGCAGCTCGCCGAGCTGCCGCGCAACGGTTCGAAGGTCCGCATCCGCAATCGCTGCGAAGTGACCGGTCGGCCGCGCGCCTATTATCGCAAGCTCAAGATGAGCCGTATCGCACTCCGGGAACTCGGCAACAACGGCCAGATCCCCGGCATCGTCAAGTCGAGCTGGTAAGGAGGCTTCGTCATGTCTTTGTCTGATCCGCTTGGCGACATGCTGACGCGCATCCGCAACGCGGTCCTGCGCAACAAGTCCTCGGTCTCGACCCCGGCCTCGAAGCTGCGCGGCCGTGTTCTCGACGTCCTCAAGGACGAGGGATACATCCGCGGCTACACCCAGACCGAATTCGAAAACGGCAAGTCCGAATTCGAGATCGAGCTGAAGTACCACGAGGGCCAGCCGGTGATCCGCGAGATCGGCCGCGTCTCCAAGCCCGGCCGCCGCGTCTACGTTTCGGCGAGGACGATCCCGCAGGTCGCCAACGGCCTCGGCATTTCGGTTCTGTCGACGCCGAAGGGCGTGATGGCCGATCACGCCGCGCGCGAACAGAACGTCGGCGGCGAGATTCTCTGCCGGGTCTTCTGACGCGGCGAAAATCGTGCCATAGGACGGGCGCTCGCGAACCCTGAAGGTTCGCCGGTCGCCCGTCGGCATTTTGAGCAACGCATGGTATGTCGCCTCTCAAAGGGCAGATGGCAGCCGTGCACGAAACGGACAGGGTTTCGAAGATGTCCCGTATTGGAAAGAAGCCGGTGGCCATTCCCGATGGCGTCACCGCCTCGGTGGACGGCCAGACCGTCAAGGCCAAGGGCCCGAAGGGCGAGCTTGCCTTCGTCGTCAATGACGAAGTGCTGGTGAAGATGGAAGACGGGGCGGTCAAGGTCGACCCGCGCGATCAGTCGAAGGTTGCCCGCTCCAAGTGGGGCATGTCCCGCACGATGATCGAGAACATCTTCGCCGGCGTGAAGACCGGTTTCGAGAAGAAGCTCGAGATCAACGGCGTCGGCTATCGTGCCGCCATGCAGGGCAAGAACCTGCAGCTGTCGCTCGGCTTTTCCCACGAGGTCGTCTACCAGACGCCCGAGGGCATCTCGATCGCCGTGCCGAAGCCGACCGAGATCGTCGTGACCGGCATCGACAAGCAGCGCGTCGGCCAGGTCGCCGCGGAGATCCGCGAGTATCGCGGACCCGAGCCCTACAAGGGCAAGGGCGTGAAGTACGCGGCCGAGAAGATCGTCCGCAAGGAAGGCAAGAAGAAGTAAGGTCCCGTCATGGCTACTCCTAAGGAATCGCTGCGGCGCCGTGCTTCGCGGATCCGCCGCTCGCTCAAGAAGGTCGCGAACGGCCGCCCGCGTCTGTCGGTGCACCGCTCGTCGAAGAACATCTACGCCCAGGTCATCGACGACGAGGCGGGCCGCACGCTGGCCTCCGCCTCGACGCTCGAGCCGACCCTGCGCAAGGATCTGAAGACCGGCGCCGATGTGGCCGCGGCCACCGCCGTCGGCAAGCTCGTCGCCGAACGTGCCAAGGAAGCCGGCGTCACCGACGTGGTTTTCGATCGCGGCGCCTTCATCTATCACGGCCGGGTCAAGGCCTTGGCCGATTCGGCCCGCGAGGCCGGCCTGAACTTCTGATCGGGCAGGACGACATTCCGACGGCGTGAGAGCGCCGCCGTTTCGCCCGGCCGCCACGATACGGCCGTTCCCATGGACGCCTCCGGAAAAGAACAAGGACTAGGATATGGCGCCTCGTAACGATCGCAATGATCGCCGTGACGATCACGACGACGGTTTCGTCGACAAGCTCGTCCACATCAACCGCGTCGCGAAAGTCGTGAAGGGCGGCCGCCGCTTCGGCTTCGCCGCTCTCGTCGTCGTCGGCGACCTCAAGGGCCGCGTCGGCTTCGGCCACGGCAAGGCCCGCGAAGTGCCCGAGGCGATCCGCAAGGCGACGGAAGCTGCCAAGCGCGACCTGATCTTCGTGCCGCTGCGCGACGGCCGCACGCTGCACCACGACGTCTCCGGCCGCCACGGCGCCGGCAAGGTCATCCTGCGCACCGCCGAGGCCGGTACCGGCATCATCGCCGGCGGCCCGATGCGCGCCGTCTTCGAGGCGGTCGGCATGCATGACGTCGTCGCCAAGTCGCTCGGCTCGTCGAACCCCTACAACATGGTTCGCGCCACCTTCGACGGGCTGAAGAACGCCACCCATCCGAAGGACGTGGCTGCCCGTCGCGGCATCAAGTATTCGACGCTGCAGGCCCGTCGCCAGCACACCCACGGCGCGGCATCCGCCGGCGCCGATGAAGCCGCCGCGGCGGAATGATCTGGCCGGCCTTCGTGCCATCGTTTGAAGGAGCCTGAGCATGGCCAAGAACACTCCCGCCGGCAAGACGGTGACCGTCGAGCAGATCGGCAGCCCGATCCGCCGTCCGAGGGATCAGCGTCAGACGCTGGTCGGCCTCGGCCTCAACAAGATGAATCGTCGCCGCACCCTGGAGGACACTCCCGCGGTGCGCGGCATGATCGCCAAGGTCCAGCACCTCGTTCGCGTCGTCGACGAGGCCTGAGCTTTCGCCGTCGCGGTCAAGCGCCTGACGCGGACCGCTCAACCCTTTTGCCAGGTCGCCCGCGTGGGGCCCTTAGCGGCTCCCGGCGCGGCCAAGGAGAAAAGACATGAAACTCAACGAGCTTTCCGATCTGGACGGCGCCACCCACTCGCGCAAGCGGGTGGGCCGCGGCATCGGTTCGGGCAAGGGCAAGACCGGCGGGCGCGGCGTCAAGGGCCAGAAGTCCCGGTCGGGCGTTGCCGTCAACGCCTTCGAGGGCGGTCAGATGCCGCTCTACCGGCGCCTGCCGAAGCGCGGCTTCGTCAACATCTTCGCCAAGAAGTTCAACACCGTCTCGGTTGGGCGCCTGCAGCAGGCGATCGACGCCGGCAAGCTGGACGCCTCGGCGCCGGTCGACGTGGCCGCGTTGGTCGCTGCCGGCGTTGTCCGTCGCCCGAAGGACGGCGTTCGCCTCCTCGGCGATGGCGAGTTGACCGCCAAGCTCACCCTCACTGTCGCCGGCGCTTCAAAGTCAGCGGTCGAGAAGGTCGAGAAGGCTGGCGGTTCGGTGACCGCCACGGTCGTCCGGAAGTCGGAAGAGACCGCCGAGGCTTGAGGCTTCGGGACGTCGTGAACGGATAGGGCCGGTTCGGCCCTCCCGTTGATCACGCCTTCGACATGATCGGAGCGGGCCGGTGATCGGCCCTGAACGCCTGCCGCTCCGAGACGGCGGTGGCCAACCCATGGCCGCCGCAAAACAGGGCAGGGCCCCCGCTGAACGCGCCGTTCCCGTCAGGGAGGAATTGGGCGCTTGCGTGGCAAAGCTCTCCCGACTATCTGACGGGTCTCGGCAAAGGGTCCGTCTCAAGCCCGAGTCCGGTCGGGCGCCTGATGCGCTTCTCGGCCGAATGCGGGACAACCCGGGGAGCTCCTCGTCATGGCATCGGCTGCGGAACAACTTGCCGCGAACCTGAACTTTTCGGCCTTTTCCAAGGCCGAGGACCTGAAGAAGCGCATCTGGTTCACCCTCGGCGCTCTCCTCGTCTACCGCCTCGGCACCTACATTCCGATGCCCGGCATCGACCCGGCCGCGCTCGCCCGCGCGTTCCAGCAGCAGTCGACCGGCATTCTCGGCCTGTTCAACATGTTTTCCGGCGGCGCCGTTGGCCGCATGGCGATCTTCGCCCTCGGAATCATGCCCTACATCTCCGCCTCGATCATCATCCAGCTGATGACGTCGGTCGTTCCCTCGCTCGAAAACCTCAAGAAGGAAGGCGAGCAGGGCCGCAAGGTCATCAACCAGTACACCCGCTACGGCACGGTGCTGCTTGCGACCTTCCAGGCCTACGGCATCGCTGCCGGCCTCGAGACGCAGGCGGGCATCGTCGTCGATCCGGGCTGGTTTTTCCGCGTCTCGGCGGTGATCACCCTCGTCGGTGGCACCATGTTCCTGATGTGGCTCGGCGAGCAGATCACCTCGCGCGGCATCGGCAACGGCATCTCGCTGATCATCTTCGCCGGCATCGTCGCGCATCTGCCGGCGGCCGTCGCCAACCTTCTGGAACTCGGCCGCACCGGCGCGCTGTCGACGGCGGTCATCCTGCTCGTCATCGTCGTCGCTGTGGCCTGCATCGCCTTCATCGTCTTCGTCGAGCGCGCCCAGCGGCGACTCCTGATCCAGTATCCGAAGCGACAGGTCGGCAACCGGATGTTCCAGGGCGACACCTCGCACCTGCCGTTGAAGCTCAACACCGCCGGCGTCATCCCGCCGATCTTCGCCTCCTCGCTTCTGCTCCTGCCGGTGACGGTGGCGAATTTCGCCGACACCTCGCAGCTGCCGGACTGGGCGACGGCGATCGTCGCGTCGCTTGGCCACGGCCAGCCGCTCTATATGCTGTTCTATGCGGGCCTGATCGCGTTCTTCGCCTTCTTCTACACCGCGGTGGTCTTCAACCCGACCGATACGGCCGACAATCTGAAGAAGCATGGCGGCTTCATTCCGGGCATCCGGCCGGGTGAACGGACGGCGGAATATATCGATTATGTCCTCACCCGCATCACGGTCATCGGCGCGATTTATCTTGTCTTGATCTGTCTTTTGCCCGAGTTTCTGATTTCGGCTGCGGGCGTCCCGTTCTATCTCGGTGGAACCTCGCTGCTCATCGTCGTTTCCGTGACGATGGACACCGTGGCGCAGATCCAGGGTCACCTGCTGGCCCATCAGTACGAAGGCCTCGTCAAGAAGGCGAAGCTCAGAGGGGGGAGACGCGGAGCAAGATGAAGCTGATATTGCTGGGTCCGCCAGGTGCGGGGAAGGGTACGCAGGCGCAGCGTCTGGTGACGCGACACGACATCCCGCAGCTTTCGACGGGAGACATGCTGCGGGCGGCCGTTGCTGCCGAAACCGAAGTCGGCCTGAAGGCGAAGGCCATCATGGATGCCGGCAATCTCGTGCCGGACGAAGTGGTCAACGCCATCGTCGCCGACCGGATCGCCGAGGAGGACTGCTCGGAAGGCTTCATCCTCGACGGCTATCCGCGCACGCTGAAACAGGCCGATGCGCTCGAGGCGCTGCTCGAAAAGCGCGGGCAGCATCTCGACCACGTCATCGAGCTGAAGGTCGACGACGACATCCTGGTGAAACGGGTCTCGGGGCGGTTCTCCTGCGCCAATTGCGGCACGGTCTATCACGACGAGGACAAGCTGCCGAAGGCGGAAGGCGTCTGCGACACCTGCGGCTCCACGGAGTTCAAGCGTCGCCCGGACGACAACGCCGAGACCATGCGCTCGCGGCTGCGGACCTACTACAAGGAAACCTCGCCGCTGGTCGGCTACTACTATTGCAAGCGGACGCTCCGCTCCATCGACGGCATGGCGCCGATCGACGATGTGACGGGGAGCATCGAAGAGGTCCTGAAGGGCTGACCCCAACGCTTCGGCGGCCGGGGCCTTGAAGGTTCCGGCCGAAACGCCGAGGCCAGCCTTTCCCGCACCGTCGTCCCGCTTCGCGAGGACGGATCGAGATGAGGGGCGAAACCACCACCGTGACCGCGCCGATCAATGCCGACACCGTGCGGGCCGCCGCGACAAGCGACGCCGGCAACCGCGAGGCGCTGGATCCTTCGAGCCCGGTGGCGGTGTTCGGCAAGGACGAGCCGCTGCATCTCGACGCCGGCATCGACCTGTCGCCGCTGCAGATCGCCTACAACACCTATGGCGAACTCAACGCCGAGCGCACCAACGCCATTCTCGTCTGCCACGCGCTGACCGGCGATCACTACGCCGCCAGCCGCTCGCCGGTGACCGGCAGGCCCGGCTGGTGGTCGTCGATCATCGGCCCCGGCAAGCCGATCGACACCGACAAGTATTTCGTCATCTGTTCCAACGTCATCGGTGGCTGCCTCGGCTCGACCGGGCCGGCCTCGATCAATCCGGAGACGGGCGAGCCCTATGGCCTTTCCCTGCCGGTGATCACCATCCGCGACATGGTGCGGGCGCAGGCGATGCTGGTCGAGCGGCTCGGCATCGACACGCTGTTCGCGGTGATCGGCGGGTCGATGGGCGGCATGCAGGTGCTGCAGTGGACCGTCAGCTATCCGGACAAGGTCTTCGCGGCGCTGCCGATCGCCACCGGTGCGCGCCACTCGGCCCAGAACATCGCCTTCCACGAGGTCGGCCGCCAGGCGGTGATGGCCGATCCCGACTGGCAGGGCGGGCGCTATTTCGCCCATGGCAAGCGGCCGGTGAAGGGCCTTGCCGTCGCCAGGATGACGGCGCATGTCACCTATCTCTCGGAAATGGCGCTGCAGCGCAAGTTCGGCCGCAATCTGCAGGATCGCGAGGCCTTCGGCTTCGGCTTCGACGCCGACTTCCAGATCGAGAGCTATCTGCGCCACCAGGGCATGACCTTCGTCGACCGGTTCGACGCCAACTCCTATCTCTACATGACGCGGGCGATGGACTATTTCGACATCGCCGCGGACTATGGCGGCTCGCTGGCGAAAGCCTTCCAGAACGCCCAAACACGCTTCTGCCTTGTCTCATTCTCCTCCGACTGGCTGTTTCCGACCGAGGAGAACCGCGCCGTCGTGCACGCCCTCAACGCCGCCGCCGCCTCCGTCTCCTTCGTCGAGATCGAGACCGACCGCGGCCACGACGCTTTCCTTCTCGAGGAGCCGAACTTCTTCGCCGCCATCGACGGCTTCGTCTCGTCGGCGGCGCGGGCGAGGGGGCTTTCCTCGTGACGCTGTCGGCCGATACGCGCGCCCACGGGCCGACGGCGACGAGCGAGACGGTGACCGCGACGCCGGCAGGCATCCGCCTCGACCTCGAGGTGATCGCCGATCTCGTCGCGCCGCATTCGCGTGTCCTCGATATCGGCTGCGGCGACGGCGCGCTCCTGCAGCTGATGCAGACACGCAGGCAGGTGGACGGGCGCGGCGTCGAGCTCAGCCAGGCCGGCGTCAACGAATGCGTCGCCCGCGGCCTTTCGGTGATCCAGGGCGATGCCGACCGCGACCTCGTCCACTATCCGGACGACGCCTTCGACTATGTCATCCTCTCGCAGACCATCCAGGCGACCCACAATCCCAAGGTCGTGCTCTCCGAGCTGCTACGGATCGGCCAGCGGGCGATCGTCTCCTTTCCGAATTTCGGCCACTGGACGATCCGCTATGCCGTCGGCCTGCGCGGCCGCATGCCGGTGACGCGGAACCTCGCCCATGCCTGGTACGAGACGCCGAACATCCATTTCTGCACCATCCGCGACTTCGTGGCGCTCGCCGACGAACTTGGCGCGACGGTCGAGACGGCGATCGCCATCAATGCGACCGGCCAGAAGATGGGCATGAAGATGCCCTGGTGGTTCTGGAACCTCTTCGGCCAGCAGGCGGTGTTCGTGCTGAGGCGGTAAGTGTCGGCCGCTGCGCTCGCGCCCATGGATCGCTGCTAAGCGATGCGCGCTCGGCGAGCGGCGACGACACTCTATGGCAGGAAGGTGAATTCCTGGCGGGTGCCATCGGCGCCGCTTTTGGTTTCGAGCGTGCCGTTCGCCTGTGCGGTGAGGCCGCGGATCAGGCGCATGCCGAGCGAGCCGGGCCGGCCCTCGCCGGTCATGCCCCGGCCATTGTCGCTGACGACCAGATGATAGGCGCCGTCCTGCCTGCGGAAGCGGACGCGGATCTCGCCGCCGCCTTCCGGCTCGAAGGCGTGCTTGATGCTGTTGTTGACGACTTCGTTGACCAGAAGGCCGACCAGTATCGCCCGGTCGCGCGGCATGTCGACCGCTTCGGTATCGCAGAGGATCTGCACGTTGCGGGCCGAGCCGATCGACGAGGCCAGCGCCTTGCACAGTCCTTCGAGATAGACGCGCATGTCGACGGCGCCGGTATAGTCGGCGTCGTGATAGAGGAATTCATAGGCCTGGGCGAAGCTTTCCACCCGCCCCAGCGCAGCGTTCAGCTCCTGCTTGGCGTCGTCGCTGTCCGTCGCGGAGACCTGCAGCCGCAGTACCGAGGCGATGGAGGCGAAATTGTTCTTCACCCGGTGCTGCAGTTCGAGGAGCAGCGCGTCCCGGTCGGCGAGGGCGTTGCGGACGGCGCGCCGGAACAGCTCCGCCAGCGCGACGACGAAATAGCCGGCGAGCATGTTGGCGATCACCCGCGGCCCGTCGGCGGCGGCGATGAACTGGAAGCTGCCCTGGATCGGCAGGACGAAATACCAGGCATAGAGGGAAGAGATCGTCTCGGTGATCGCCCCGCAGAGCCAGCGGCCGAACAGCGTCGCGACCAGTACGGCGGGGATCGTCAGAGCGAAGGGGCCGGCGCCCGGCAGGAACAGGTCGGCGAAGAAGCGCAGGCCGATGGAGACGCCGCTGCAGACGATGGCGAATAGGATCTGCGTCGCGACGACCGGAAGGAGATGCGCGGCCTTCTGCGGCAGGTCGACATGCGTCAGACGCTTGATTCCAAGCCGCAAGCTGACACTCCCCGCCACGACACCTGCCGGAATCGTTAGGCAATGTCGCCGGCAATTGCCACCGCTTTCATGAATGCCGGCAATGGTTTCGCGGCGCCGACCGGCCCGATTGCGACCGACAGTGGCGAATGCGCCACGCTCCTCGCGTCGACACGGCAGAGCGGCCGAGCGAAGCGAGGAGGTCCGCTCCCGCTTCGCCCGCAATTGGTTGGCTTTAGCCGAGCCGCTTGGCGTGCCAGGCGAGGTGATCGGCCATGAAGCTCGAGATGAAATAGTAGCTGTGGTCGTAGCCTTCCTGCATCCTCAGGGTCAGGTCGATCCCGGCGGCGCGGCAGGCCTGTTGGAGGAGTTTCGGCTTCAACTGGCCGTCGAGGAAGTTGTCGGCGGTGCCCTGATCGACGAGGAGGGCGTCCACCCGGGCGCCGTCCTCGATCAGTGCCACCGCGTCGTGCTTTCGCCAGGCGGCCTTGTCGTCACCGAGATAGCCGGGCAGGGCCTTCTCGCCCCAGGGAACGACGCCGGGCGCGACGATCGGCGCGAAGGCAGAGACGGCCTTGTAACGCTCGGGGAAGGTCAGGCCGATGGTCAGCGCACCGTGGCCGCCCATCGAATGGCCGAGGATCGACTGGCGGCTCATGTCGGCCGGGAAATTCTCGGCGACAAGGGCGGGCAGTTCCTCGGTGACATAGGACCACATGCGGTAGTTTTTGGCGAAGGGCTCCTCGGTGGCGTCGACATAGAAGCCGGCGCCGAGGCCGAAGTCATAGGCCCCCTCGGCATCGTCCGGCACGCCTTCGCCGCGGGGCGAGGTGTCCGGCGCGACGAAGATCAGCCCGAGTTCGGCGCAGGCCTTCCTGAACTCACCCTTTTCCGTGACGTTGGCATGGGTGCAGGTGAGGCCGGAGAGGTACCAGACCACCGGCAGCTTCGCGCCTTCGGCATGGGGCGGCACATAGACCGAAAAGGTCATGTCCGTGCCTGTCTGCTGGGAAGCGTGTCTGTAGACGCCCTGGACGCCGCCATGGGCGCGGTTGGTCGATAGGGTTTCGAGAGACATTTGTTCTCCTCCGTGGATACCGGTGCCGCCGGCCGCGGCGATGCCACGGGACCGGCGGGATGTCAGGGGTGATCTTTCGGCGGCTCGGCCGGGCGGCGCATGTCGAGATGCGGGATATCGTCTTCCAGATAGATCTTCGAGACCGGAAGAAAGCCGTGACGGCGATAGAAGCCCTCAAGATGCGCCTGGGCGGAGAGGTCCACTTGCGCGCCGGGGAAGCGCTCCGCGCAAAAGCGCAGCGCTTCCTCCATCATGGCGTGGCCGAGCCCGGTGTCGCGATGGGCCGCCGCCGTGGCGATCCGGCCGATCCTCGCGCGATGCTCCAGCGCCTGCGGCGCAAACAGCCTGAGGCAGCCGGCGAGGTCGCCGCCGACGAAGCGCCGCAGATGCAGCGCCTCCGGATCACGGCCGTCGATCTCGGCGAAGGCGCAGGCCTGTTCGACGACGAACACGTCCATGCGCAGCTTGAGAAGATCGTGGACCTCCCGCCCGCTCAGTGCATCGAACGTGGTCCAGCGCCACTCGCCTTCGGCCATGGGCAGCCTCAGTAGACGACCACCGAGCGGATCGACTTGCCCTCATGCATCAGGTCGAAGCCCTTGTTGATCTCTTCCAGGCTGAGGGTGTGGGTGATCATCGGGTCGATCTGGATCTTGCCGTCCATGTACCAATCGACGATCTTCGGCGTATCGGTGCGGCCTCTGGCGCCGCCGAAGGCCGAGCCCTTCCAGACCCGGCCGGTGACCAGCTGGAACGGCCGGGTGGAGATCTCCTTGCCGGCTTCCGCCACGCCGATGACCACCGAGACGCCCCAGCCTCTGTGGCAGGCTTCGAGCGCCTGGCGCATGACGGTGGTGTTGCCGGTGCAGTCGAAGGTGTAGTCGGCGCCGCCGCCGGTGAGTTCGACGAGATGGGCGACGATGTCGCCATCGACGCTCTTCGGATTGACGAAGTGCGTCATGCCGAAGCGCTCGCCCCAGGCCTTCTTGTCGTCGTTGAGATCGACGCCGATGATCTTGTCGGCACCCACAAGCTTGGCGCCCTGGATGACGTTGAGGCCGATGCCGCCGAGGCCGAAGACGACGACGTTGGCGCCCGGCTCGACCTTCGCCGTGTTGACGACGGCGCCGACGCCGGTGGTGACGCCGCAGCCGCAGTAGCAGCTCGTCTTGAAGGGTGCGTCCTCGCGGATCTTGGCGACGGCGATCTCTGGCAGGACGGTGAAGTTCGAGAAGGTCGAGCAGCCCATATAGTGGTAGATCGGCTGGCCCTTGTAGGAAAACCGGGTCGTGCCGTCCGGCATCAGCCCCTTGCCCTGGGTGGCGCGGATCGCCGTGCAGAGATTGGTCTTGCCGGAGAGGCAGGACTTACACTGCCGGCATTCCGGCGTGTAGAGCGGAATGACGTGATCGCCGGGCTTCACGGAGGTGACGCCGGCGCCGACCTCGCGCACGATGCCGGCGCCCTCATGGCCGAGGATCGAGGGGAAGAGACCTTCCGAATCGAGACCGTCCAGCGTGTAGGCGTCGGTGTGGCAGATGCCGGTCGCCATGATCTCGACGAGGACCTCGCCCTGCTTCGGGCCTTCCAGGTCGAGTTCGACGATTTCGAGGGGTTTCTTCGCCTCGAAGGCGACGGCTGCGCGGGTTTTCATGCGTCGGATTCTCCTGCCGGGTGCCACGAACGCTTGCTAGCGGCTCCGGCCGGCAAAGAAAATCCCGGACGGGCGAGAAAGCGCTGGGAGGCGCGGATTATCAGTTGTGCAGCGACTTAGTTTTGCATCTAAATCTCGATCGGGCCAGAGAGTGGAAAGTTTCTTCGCAAACGAAAGGTTTGCAGCTCGCCAAAAATCTGATGCGAATGCACTAGCGTTGTAGAAGCAAATGTGTGCATCTTTCAATTGCGCTTCTGCATGCGAGAAATCCTCGGTCGTGTATCGTCATACGAATGCTGTCCTTAATTACAGCCGGCAATTCGAAAGGGCTTTCGATGTTCGATGGAGTTACCTATGTCGATCCGTCCTATGATCCTATCATTCATGAAGGTCGGGATAGTGCAACCGTTGTTGTGATGAACGCCGGTCCGGCGGTGGTCAGACTAATGTCGTGGCCGCAAACTAAACCGGAGGGTGGACCCGACGTTGATATGCAGATTTGGCCCGGCAATAGCCGTTCGATTAGTGGTTCCCTTATCCGGGCGCAACTCGACGGACGGGGGCTGTATCATGTGCCACCCTCTGGCCCCTTCGCTGCATTGGGGTGGAGGGTCGTAAAATGATGGACCCAAAACGCGGCGCCTCGGTGGATTGGCAGCAACTCATCATCGTCCACGTGTCGGACATGCATTTCGGCGAGAAGCACAGGTTCGACCCGCCGCCCGGTGACAATGGCCAACGTGGCCCGCGGGAGGGGTTCCCAAAACTCGAAGAGTCGATACTGAAAGACCTCGGGAGCCTGATCCGCCAATCAAGCGCGGAGGGATTGGCGGACCCGAACGCCTTCGCAAGCCCGGCCAACGCACCGGTTCGTGTCATTTTTGTCCTGACCGGCGACTTCACTGAGACGGGAGCTGAGACGGAATACGACCAGGCCCGAAGATTTCTCTCCGCATTGCATGGCGCTACGGTGTTCAACTGGCGGATACAGTCGCGCGACATCTTCATGGTTCCAGGCAACCACGACGTTCGATACAGCGAGGAGCACTACGTTGACCGCTGGCATAGCTACTGCCGGTTTTATCGTGGCCACCTGGACGCACTGCACAAAGAGGAGAGCGCAACTGCGCTTGGTGGCGGCCACGCGCCCCCTCCGGCCCCAATGTACTTCAACGAAGAGAAGCCGCACCTGCTCTCTCGCGTCATTGACCAGTCTGACCAGGGATTGATCGTCGCCGAGATCAATTCATCGGCCTACGTGCAAAGGGGTGAGCCGGGGGAGAGACGGGGGGAGGTGGACCATAGTTCTATCGCCAATTTACGCGCAGGCCTGCACGAGCTTGGTGAGGCGGAGCAGGGCAGCGCTATCCGGATTGCACTGCTCCACCACCATCCGGTGTTACTGCCCGGCTTGGCCGAGGCCAGGCGAGGTAATGACGCGGTCGGCTACGGCGACATGCTCTTGAACCTGTTGCGGGACGAGGAATTTCAGCTCGTGCTGCACGGGCACAAGCACGTGCCATACATATTCCTCTTCGATGCCGAACTCGCCTGGGCAACAGAACGCGTGCGCCCGATCGTGGTGGTCGCAGGGGGTAGCGCCGGGAGCACAGAGCTGCCTCAGACGGACGGTGCGAAGAACACGTATAACTTAATCAGTCTGAGATGGCACGGGCCGGCCCGGCAAGCCCGAATCCATATCGAGACGCGTGGCTTGGTTCTAAAGGACTCGCGAAATCAAGACCTGCCGGCGCCGGAGTGGCATTGGCGTAGGCTGGCGGTGGACGACCGCGTTATCAGTCGACCCTCGCCCAGCGGTAAGGATCGGGCCTACTTCCGGCCGCGCGGTGACGAGGACCAGCCCTTCGAAGCGTTGCGCGCCGAGGCAATCGGCAATTGTCGACGCAATTTTCCCGCGATTGAGGTATTCCCAACTTTCCATCCGGGGCAGGGGTTCGAAGCGCGAGTTTGGATCGAAGCGCAGGAAAAGCAAGGCAGGGATTTCCCGGTCCGCGTCGAGTGGTCGGCCGGTCCCTATTTTCCGAAGATAGCTGTCTGCCACGTCGAGGATGATCCGCAGTTTCGAGCCCGTTTCGCCTATTACGGACCCATGCTGATTCAGGCTCGGATGTACTGGCGAGATAGCACCTACTCCATCGCGTACGTCTTTGCGCACTATCCCAGACGCGACGTTGAGGTCGAAGGCGCACCTCAATCGGTTCGGCCAGATTGGTCGGCTTTCAAAAACCGTGCAGAATCGGCAGGATCCCTGCCATCAACTCGTAGGTGCCTTCGACGAAAATTCCCGGAAGTGCAGTTCTAACGCCTCTTTGTAACATGCGGCATGACTGAAATGCGACCAGGCCGCCCTATATACCACTGATTGCGGGAGTCATTCCGCCAGCCAGCGTAACGAGAGAGCATCGATGAGCGTCGCATTCGTCAAGGAGCCGAACGAGGATCAGGTCGAGGGCCTGCCGGAGCGCGATCTCGGGACGGATCCGAATTTCGTCACCGAGCGCGGCCTCGCTCAACTCGACGCCGAGATCGTCAAGGGCGAGGCGGCGCTGGAGGAGGCGCGGGAAAAGGGCGACAAGATCGCCATGGCGCATGTCAACCGGGACATGCGCTACTGGCGGGCCCGGCGCTCGACCGCGCAGCTGACGATCCCGGAAGACGACACCGAGGTCGTGCAGTTCGGCCACCGCGTCGAGATCCGCCGGGACGACGGCAAGGTGTTGAGCTACCGGATCGTCGGCATCGACGAGGCTGACCCGACCGAAGGGCTGATTTCCTATCTCTCGCCGATCGCACGGCAGATGATCGGCAAGGAAGAGGGCGACACGTTTCGCGCCGGCGCGCATCAGGCCGAAATCACCGCGGTCAGTCTCGACTGAACGGGCGAGCCGCGAAATGGCGGATACCGAGGCGTCGCGTTGGTCTTCAGCGCGATGCCGCCCTCAGGCTTCCGGCTTGACCATCCTTGCCCCGACGCCGGCGCCGGCCGGCACCAGCACCGGCTTCATCACCTTGCGCTCCTTGGCGGCGGACGCGACGGGAATGCCACGATAGACCTGCTTGACCGCCTCGATCACCACGACGCCGGCAAAGAGCGGCCAGAACTTGCGGCCGATCCGCTCCAGCGCCGGCGCGAAGCCGACCAGCGAGCGGCGCTCGAAGGGCGGAAACAGCAGCGCCTCGCTCCAGCCATGCGGCGTGAAGCTCACCGATCGCAGGAGCCGGGTCAGCTGACCCCGCGACCATGGCCGGCCGGAGCCGAAGGGCGTGTGCTCGAACCTTGCCCAGATGCCGCGCCGGTGCGGCACGACGACGACGAGGCTGCCGCCCGGCGCCAGCACCCGCCAGGCCTCGGCGAGCAGCGCCTCGGGGCTTTCGGCGAATTCCAGCGCATGGACCATCAGGATGCGGTCGATCGAGGCGTCGCCGAGCGGCAGGTCCTCGATACCGACGAGCGCGGTCCTCAGCGGTGCGGCGAGCGGCCAGCGCTCGGCGCCCTGCGCCGCCGGCATGAAGGCGAGCGAGCGCTCGCAGTCGGTGCCGAAGCGCGCCAGATAGGGCGTCGCATAGCCGAGCCCGAGCAGCCGCTCTTCCGAGATCGGCCGCCAGATCGGGATCAGCGCGACCGAAATGGAGCGGGTCGCCGCCACGCCGAGAGGCGAGGCGTAGAAATTGCACAGATCGATGATGTCGGCATTGGTCGACAGGGCGTCGTCTCCAAAGGTTTCAGCTCGGGCGCTGCTTCCCATATAAGACCAAGGTCGGCTGGCTCGAAACCGTCGCATATCAATTTCGGCGCTCGATGCGGTGATCCGCGGACGAGCGGTCTTGTCGCCGCCCGGCGACGACGTCGAAGCCGCGGCCACCCGGACGCCCCGCCGACAGGCGGGGCCGACATGCGCCCGCAACGCCCAGCCGGAGGGAATCATGGCATCCTTCGAGATCAGACAGTTCATGTGCCGGACCGACAATTTCGGCGTCCTCCTGCATGAGAAGGAGACCGGCACGACAATTTCCATCGACGCGCCGGAGGAGGGGCCGATCCTCGCCGAGCTGGAAAAGGCCGGCTGGACGCTGACCCACATCCTGACCACCCACCACCATGGCGACCATGTCGCGGGCAACGAGGCGCTGAAGGCCCGTTTCCACGCCGAGATCGTCGGCCCGGAAGAGGAGCGGATGAAGATCCCCGGCATCGATCGTGCGGTCTCGGGCGGCGAGACGATCGACGTCGGCGGCGTGACCGTCGAGGTGATCTCGACGCCGGGCCACACGCTCGGCGAAGTCTCCTACTATCTGCCGGAGGCGCAGGCGCTGTTTGCCGGTGACGCGCTTTTCTCGCTCGGCTGCGGCCGGCTGTTCGAGGGCGATCCGGAGATGATGTGGGGCTCGATGCAGCGGCTACGGGTGCTGCCGGGGACGACGATGCTCTATTGCGGCCACGAATATACGGCGACGAATGCCAAATGCGCGCTCTCCGTCGACCCGGAGAACCTCACCTTGAGGGAGCGGGCGAAGGAGGTGGACGATCTGCGGCGAGGCGGCCGGGCGACCTTGCCCGTGCTGCTCGAGCGGGAGAAGAAGACCAATCCGTTCCTGAGGGCCGACGATCCGGGCCTCATGGCCGCGATGGGGATGGAAGGCGCCGCGCCGGTGGACGTCTTCGCAGCGATCAGAAAGAAGAGGGATCAGTACTGATGAGTTCAGCCGCGCTCAAGATCGTCAGGAGTCTCGAAATGAAGCCGCACCCCGAGGGCGGCTGGTATCGCGAGACCTTCCGGGACGAGCGTACCGACAAGGGCGGCCGGTCCTGCTCCACCGCCATCTACTATCTGCTCGAAGCCGGCGAGACGTCCGAGTGGCACCGGGTCAACGACGCCGCCGAGGTCTGGCACTGGTATGGCGGCGCGCCGCTGGTGATAACCATCTCCGAAAACGGCCACGATGCCTCCGCCCATCGCCTCGGTCCCGACATCGAGGCCGGGGAGCGGCCGCAATTCGTCGTGCCGGCCGGCTGCTGGCAGACCGCCACCTCGCTCGGCGAATACACCCTCGTCGGCTGCACGGTGGCACCGGCCTTCGACTTTGCCGGTTTCGAAATGGCCCCGAAGGACTGGCGGCCGACGCCGCGCAAACCCGGCGGCAATTGAGCCCGGCCCTGTCTCGGGGCGGCGGTCATGCCGCCCGGCGCGACAGCCTGCGGAACAGCGGCAGGGCGGCGAGCCCTGCGCCGAGAGTGATGAGAACGGCGGCGGCGGCGATCTCGAAGCGCATCTCCGCCTCGCCGGCCGCCACCAGCACCAGCGTCGACAAGAGCGGCGCGGCATAGCTTGCCGCGCCGATCAGCTGGATGTCGCCGTGCTTGACGCCGTAGTCCCAGACATAAAAGGCGCCGCCGACCGGGAGGAGGCCGAGCATCAGGACGGCGAGCCATTCCGTTGAAGAGCTTGGCCAGACCGTCGTCTCGAAGGCGAGATGGGCGAAAAGCGACAGCACCGCAGTGGCGAGGCAGAAGCCGGTGACGACGTCGCTCGGAACGTCGCCGAAGCGGCGCGAGAGAAGCGAATAGCTCGACCAGGTGAGGGCGCAGAGAATGGCGAGGCCGTAGCCCACCGCGTATCTCGGGTCGAGCGAGACGCCGCCGCCCCGCGTGACGATCAGCGCTGCGCCGCAGAGGCCGAGGATCGCGCCGAGGGCGTGGAACCAGCGCAGCCGCTCGCCTGGCAGCGAGGCGGAGCCGAGAACGATGAGCAGCGGCCAGAGATAGGCGATCAGGCTCGCTTCCGCCGCCGGGGCATTCCTCAGCGCGGCGAAATAGAGCGCGTGATAGCCGAACAGCCCGGCGACCCCGACGATCCAGACCGCCGGGCGCTGCCGGAAGACCCCGAGGCCGACGCCGCGAAGCTTCAGCATGACGAGACCGATGAGGCTGGCGATGGCGAAGCTCATCGCCGCGAGCTGGAAGGGCGGGACGTCGCCGCTGAGCGCGGTGAGCAGCGCCAGCAGCGCCCACATCAGGATGGCGGCAAAGCCGAGAAGCGTGCCCATGTCAGCTCTTGGGTGATGACTGCGATCTGTTCGCCGGCACTGGTCGCTAGCTTACTCCCCTCTGCCCTGCCGGGCATCGCCTCCGCAAGGGGGAGATCGATCTCGCACCGAGACTCGCGCCTCGTCGTCGGCCTCCGAGCTTGCGCAAGGGGTGTCGATTGAGCGGCGAGCCATCCGCTGCGTGATCTCCCCCCTTGCGGGGGAGATGCCGGCAGGCACGGGGGGCGCTGGCGCCCGCCTCACGGTCTCACGATCCGGCGCCGCGCTTCTCCCGCCTCTCGTAGAGCGATTTCGCCACTTCGCCGAGGGAGCCGAGAAACATCCCGAACGACCCGACGAGAAACAGCCAGACGCCGAGCGTGTAATAGGCATCGAACATCTTGAAGAACAGCACCGAGCCGACGACGAAGCAGAAATTGCCGGTGAGGCCGATACCGAGATGGATCCAGGAATAGTCGCGGACCAGCGTTTGCAGCATGAGGCGGAGATTCTCCGGTGATGAGAGGGTGAGCGGTGGTTTCTGGCGCGTCAGTCGACGAGGCTGACCGGCTCGTTCGAGAGCGTCGCGAAGTTGACGACCGCGACGAGACATGCCCCGGCGACGAGGCCGAGTGCAAGGCCGTAGCCGCCGATCAGCCACAGGAGAGAGCCGAGAAACGGCGAGAGCGCCGTCGCGCCGGTGTAGACACGGGCCATGCGGCCGCTGATCGCGCCGAAATTCGTTCCGCCGAGCGCCTCGCGCAGCATGACCGGCCGCATGATGCTGACCGTGCCGTAGCCGCTCCCATGGAGGACGACGAAGCCGACGACGAGGACGGGGACAGCAAACGTGCCGAGGAGGCAGAGCGAGCCGACGGTCACGGCGATGCAGCTCGCCAGGGTGACGATGCGGTTCGAGACCAGCCGCTCGACACCGAGCATACCGAGACGGCCGACCACCTGCATCGGCCCGATCCCCGCCGCCGCGGTGACGGCGAGCCCTTCGTCGATATGGGCACTTTCCAGGATCGGCAGCAGGTGATTGAGCATCAGCCCGTGGGCGCCGCCGATGATCGCAAAGCCCGCCGTCAGCCGCCAGAACCGCCGTCGGTGGGCTGGTGTCCAGGCCTGCGCCTGCGGTCTTGCCGCCGGCTCTGGCGCGGCAACACTTGTCGTGGTCGTGGTCGTGGTCGTGGTCGTGGTCGCGGTCGTGGCCGTAGCCGGGGCCGCGGCTGGCGGCGGCATTTCGGCCCGCTCTTCCTCGACCGCCCCGAGGCGCGAGGTCCCGAACCACAGGAGCGGCAGGCCGACGAACAGCGCCAGTCCCCCCATCGTCTGGCAGGCGAGGCGCCAGCCGCCGATCTCGGCGATCCAGTGGGTCAGCGGGAAGGCCACCGTGCCGGCAAAGCCCGCGACCAGCGTCACCGCGGTGATCGCCGGCTTGGCGCGGCGGCCGAGCGCCCGGGTAAGGACGGCGAAGCACGGCTCGTAGAGCGCTCCGGCGACGGGAATGCCGAGGGCGAGCCAGAAGAGGCAGAAGAGGGGCAGGCTGGTGGTGAAGGACACCGCGAAGAGCAGCCCGGCGCCGAAGGCCGCCGCGCCGGTCATCAGCTGCGGTCCGAGGCCGCGGTCGATCAGCCGCCCGGCCAGCGGCGCGAGGATCGCCGAAAGCAGGATGGTGCCGGCGAAGGCCGCCGTCAGCAGCGTCTTCTCCCAGCCCTCGTCGCTTTCCCAGCGCGAGATGAGCGCCGGGAATGTGTAGTAGAAGGCGGCCCAGACGATCGTCTCGCCGGCCGCGAGGGCGGCGATCGGAAGACGCTTCGGGCCGGCCGCTGTGGCTGGCTCGTTCACCGTCGGATCAGTCGAGCGTCTCGGACGGGATCGCCGCGGGGCGGCCGTCGTCGTCGATGGCCACCATCACGAAGGTGCCCTCAGTCACCTTCGCCTCGACGCGGGACGTGCGCCGCTGGGTCCAGGCCTCGATGGCGAGGGTAATCGAGGTTCGGCCGACCTTTTCGATCATCGTGTAGACGCAGAGCGTGTCGCCGATCTTCACCGGTTTCTTGAAGACGAGGGCGTTGATCGCCACCGTCGCGACTCGGCCGCGGGCCCGTTCGGCGGCGCGGATACCGGCAGCAAGGTCCATCTGCGAGACGACCCAGCCGCCGAAGATGTCGCCATTGGCATTGGCGTCCGCCGGCATCGCCGGAATGCGAACGGTGAGTTCGCCCCTCGGCTGTTCGTCGCTCTCGTCCATCGCCGCCGTTCCTCTTTCGCGATGCGCAGAATCGGGGAAGGCCCCGATCGGTCGGCGTCATAGGAAGGCGAGGCGGGCAGGATGGCAAGTCCGCCACCGCCTGCGAATGGCGCCGTGTCGGCCAAGCCGCGCGCCGCCGGGAACAATGTCCCCCGTGCAATCTCGATTTTGCGGGATTATATCCGGGCAACGCCATGACCTTCACGGCTTCAACGAGGAGACATCGATGTCCGAGACGCAAGCCGCGCCGATTCCCGTCACCGTTCTCACGGGCTATCTCGGCTCCGGCAAGACGACGCTGCTCAACCGCATTCTCTCGGAGGACCACGGGCGCAAATATGCCGTCATCGTCAACGAGTTCGGCGAGATCGGCATCGACAACGACCTCATCGTCGAGAGCGACGAGGAGATCTACGAGATGAACAATGGCTGTGTCTGCTGCACGGTGCGCGGCGATCTCGTGCGCGTCGTCGAGGGGCTGACGCGTCGCAAGGGCCGCTTCGACGCGATCGTCGTCGAGACCACCGGCCTTGCCGATCCCGTGCCGGTCGCGCAGACCTTCTTCATGGACGAGGACGTTCGGGCGAAGACCCAGCTCGACGCCGTCGTCGCGCTGGTCGACGCCAAGCACCTGCCGCTGCGGCTGAAGGACAGCCGCGAGGCCGAGGACCAGATTGCCTTCGCCGATGTCGTGCTCCTCAACAAGACCGACCTCGTCAGCGCCGATGAACTCGCCGCCGTCGAGGCGACGGTTCGGGCGATCAATCCGCATGCCGTCATCCACCGCACGGAGCGGGCCGGCGTCGACCTGAAGAAGGTGCTCGGCCAGAGCGCCTTCGACCTCAAGCGCGTTCTCGACGACGATCCGGACTTTCTGGAAGAGGCGGCCCATGCCCATGACGATCATGTCTGCGGGCCGGACTGCGACCACGATCATGACCACCATGGCCATCATCACGACCACGGGCATCACCATCATGACCATGATCATGCGCACGGCGCCTCGCCGATCCATGACGTGACGGTGACCTCGATTTCCCTGAGGGGCGGCCCGCTCGATCCGAAGAAGTTCTTCCCCTGGATCCAGGCGCTGACCCAGGAGCAGGGTCCGAACATCCTGCGGCTGAAGGGCATCATCGCCTTCGACGACGATCCGGACCGCTATGTCGTTCAGGGCGTCCACATGATCATCGAGGGCGACCACCAGCGGCCCTGGCGGGCCGGCGAGGCAAAACTCAGCCGCCTGGTCTTTATCGGCCGCAACCTCGACGCCGAAGAACTCGAGGCGGGGTTCGCCGCCTGTGCCGCGAAGGCGAAGGCCCCCGCCTGATGCCTTCGATTGCCGCCTACGAATTTTCCGATTTCGTCGAAACCGCATGCTTCTTGAACGATCGGCCGGCCTTCGCGCTGGCCGACGGCACGCTGCGCCTGCCGGCCGGCGGCGAGAAGGCCCTGACGCTGCATGAAGGCGGGCTGCTGTCGGCCGTCTATGACGGTTTCGGCCGGCGGCTCCTCAGCGGCGGCGAGGACGGCCGCGTCGTCGCGACCGCCGACGGCGAGAGCGCCGAGGAGCTGGCGAGCATCGGCCGCAAGTGGATTTCTGCCGTCGCAGGCGGGCCGAACGGTGCGGTCGGCTTTGCGTCCGGCCGCAGCGCCTATGTCCTCGCGGCGAAGTCGCCGCTGAAGGAACTGCCTCATCCGCGCACCGTCGAGGGTCTCGCCTTTTCGCCGAAGGGGCTGCGCATCGCGACGGCCCACTACGACGGGGCGTCGCTGTTCTTCCCGGCGACCGATGCCGTGCCGACGATGCTCGGCTGGAAGGGCGCCCATCTCGACGCGACCTTCTCCCCGGACGGCCGCTTCCTCGTCACCGCCATGCAGGAAAACGCCCTTCATGGCTGGCGGGTCGAGGACGGCAAGCACATGCGCATGACCGGCTATCCGTCCAAGGTGAAGGACTGGTCGTGGTCCGCCAAGGGCAGGTTTCTCGCCACCTCGGGCGCCCCTGCGGCGATCCTCTGGCCGTTCTCCGGCAAGGAGGGACCGATGGGCAAGGCGCCGCTGGAACTCGGCACGAGAGGCGATTCGATGGTCACTGCCGTCGCCTGCCACCCGGCCGAGGACATGCTGGCGATCGGTTATGCAGACGGCATGATCCTCGCCGTGCGCTTTGCCGATTCGAAGGAAGCGCTGATCCGCCGCGGCGGCGCCTCGCCGGTCCGCACCATGGCCTGGGACGGCAAGGGCCGGCTGCTGGCCTTCGGCGCGGAGGACGGCGAGGCCGGCGTTGTCGACATCGCGGGGTGAGGGGACCGCGCCGGGTTGGTTCGATTGTGGCGACTGCCGGGATAAAGGCGATGCTCGACGTCCCTCGCCCTTCGAGGCTCGCCTCGCTTCGCGCGGCTCGCACCTCAGGATGAGGGACTTTGGATAGGCCTTGCGTTTCCTCGATTGTCGCAGATGGAGGCTTCCTCCTGATCGTTTTGGCTGGATAGCGCATCTCAAAACAGCAGATCACCGTCGGAGCCGCGTCGGTTGAAAGGCGCACCGCGCCATAGCCGCACCTCATCCTGAGGCGCGAGCGCAGCGAGCCTCGAAGGGCGAGGGGCGCTCCGCCAATCGCTGCAGTCTCTTTGCTGGCCATCGACATTGGGCAGATCTGACGGTTTCAATGGAGCCTGCCGTCCCTCGCCCTTCGAGGCTCACCTCGCGTCGCTCGGCTCGCACCTCAGGATTAGGGACTTTGGAGACGCCTTGCGTTCCTCGATTGTCGCATATGGGCGCTTCCTCCTGATCGTTTTGGCTGGATAGCGCATCGCATCAAAGCAGCAGATCACCGTCGGAGCCGCGTCGGTTGAAAGGCGCACCGCGCCACAGTCGCCCCTCATCATGAGGTGCGAGCGGAGCGAGCCTCGAAGGGCGAGGGGCGCCGCTGCCATGCGAGATCAGAGCTCCGATGACCGTTTCGGCCCGTCCTCCTCATCCTCAAGCACCCGCCAGGCGGCACCGTCGATGTCGTCATACTGGCCGCTCTTCAGCGACCAGAGGAAGGCCAGGAGGCCGAGCAGCCCGAGAAACAGCGCGGCCGGTATGAGGAAGAGGAGGGCGCTCAAGCGGTCGCCTCCAGATGCTGCGGGCGACGGGCGCTCTCCGTCTGCGTCGCGGCCGACGCCGGCGCGGTCCCGCCGAGCGATCCGCGCGCGAGGCGCAGGCTGTTGGCGACGACGAGGATCGAGGACGCCGACATGGCGATGGCGGCGACCAGCGGCGTGACGAACCCCGCCATCGCCAGCGGCACGGCGACGAGGTTGTAGACAATCGCCAGGGCGAAGTTGGTCTGCACCAGGCGCTTCGCCCGTCTTGCCACGGCGAGCGCGAAGGGAACCGCGGTGAGGCTGTCGCGGGTAAAGACGAAGTCCGCCGCCAGCCGGCCGGCGTCGCAGGCGGAAGCCGGGGCCATCGACACGTCGCCTGCCGCAAGGCTCGGCGCGTCGTTCAGCCCGTCGCCGATCATCAGCACCCGGTGATGTTTCGCCTGCAGCTCGCGGATGCGGGCGATCTTCTCCTCGGGCCGGCAGCCCGAGCGGTGCCGCCCGATCGACAGGGCCGCCGCAACCCGGGCGACGGGCCCCTCGGCATCACCCGACAGAAGCTCGACCGGCAGGCCCGCCGCCGCGAGGCCCGAAGCCGCCTCCACCGCACCCTCGCGCAGCGTCTCGTGAAGCTCGAATATCGTGGCGGGGCCATTCTCGAAGGCGAAGGCGACGCCGCCGGCATCTCCGGTCGTCCGGTCCCCGGCGGCGATCTCCGCGACCCAGGCGGGTCGGCCAAGCCTTGTCCGCCGGCCGCCGACCAGCGCCTCGACGCCGACGCCGGGAATTTCCCGCACAGCCTCGATTGCCGGTTCGGTGCCGGCCGAAAGCCCGGCATGGATCGCCCGGGCGGCGGGATGGCTCGACCGTGCCGCAAGGGCCCGCGCCGCGCCGCGCGCCTCTTCGTCGGCATCCGTCCGGGCGAGCGCCGGCGTGCCGGTGGTCAGGGTGCCGGTCTTGTCGAACACCACCGTGTCGATCTCGGCGAGCCGCTCCAGCGCCGAGCCGTCCTTCATCAGGATCCCGGCGGAGAAGAGCCGCGATGCCCCGACGACATGGACGACCGGCACTGCGAGCCCGAGGGCGCAGGGGCAGGTGACGATAAGGACGGCGATCGCGATGGTGATGGCGTGGTACCAGTCGCCGCCCGAGAGGAAGAGCCAGGCGAGGAAGGTCACTGCGGCAGCGAGATGGACCGCGGGGGCGTAGAGCCGCGCCATCCGGTCGGCAACCCGCACATAGGCGCCGCGTCCTACTTCTGCCGCCTCCATCATCGCCATGATCTCGGCGAGGAAGCTTTCCTTCGCATTGCTCAGCGCCTCGACGTCGAGAGGCCCGGAGAGGTTCAGGACGCCTGCCTCGACCCGCATCCCGGCAGAGGCGTCCAACGGCTCGCTCTCGCCGGTGACGAGGGAGCGGTCGAGGGTGCTTTCTCCCGCAACGATGCGCGCATCGACGGGCATCCGCTCGCCGGCGGAGACGCGGAGCCGCATGCCGGGCTCGACCTCGTCGATCGGCACATGCACCGGCGCCCCGTCGACGATGCGGGTGGCGCCCTTGGCGGCGAGACGCGCGATGCCGAGGACGGCGCTTCTCGCGCGCTCGCGCATCAGCTCGTCGAGATAACGCCCGACCAGCAGGAAGAAGGTCAGCGTCACCACCGCGTCGAAATAGGCCTCGGCGCCGCCCGAAAGGCTCTCGACAATGCTCATGCCGAGGGCGAGAAGAAGGGCGAGGGAGATCGGCACGTCCATGTTCAGCCGGCCGGCCCTCAGGGCACCGAAGGCCGAGCGGAAGAACACCTGGCCCGAAAAGGCGACCGCCGGAATGGCGATCAGCGCGGAGATCAGGTGGAAGAGGTCGCGCGTCGCATCGTCGGCGCCGGCCCAGACCGAAACCGAGAGGAGCATGACATTGGCCGCGGCAAAGCCGGCGATCCCGAGCGCCGTCAGCAGCTTTGCCGACTGCCTGCCGCGCGCCAGCTCGTCGAGGTCGCCGAGATCGACGGGCGTTGCCGGATAGCCGAGGCGGGCGAGCGTCTCGGCGATGGGGAGGGGCGGGACGTCGGTCGTCGAGAGCACCACCGTCACCCGGCGAAGCGTCAGATTGACCCGTACCGAGTCGACGCCGGCTAGCGGCTTCAGCGCGTCCTCGATCGCGGCGATGCAGGCGCCACAGTGGACGTCAGGGACGGCGAAGACATAGGTGACGCTGCCGTCCCTGCCGACGCGGCCGGCATGGCGCAGTTCTTCGCCGCGCAGGTCCGCCGCGACGACGCGCTCCTCGGCCTCCGCCAGATCAAGCGCCGGGCTGCAGCAGCTCATCTCAGGCTCCCCTAACGCACGCTGAAGCGGACGGCGCGGTGCCAGGGCGCGAGCCCGTCCTTGTCGATCGTCACTCGCGCCTCCCACCGCCCGGCGGTCAGCGCAGTTGCCCCTTCATAGGCGCCGCCTGCCGGGGACAGGGTGAATGTACGATCGAAATTGGCGTTGACCGGATGGCCAATCGTCACCGTCACGGCCGCCCCCTCAATCGGCCGGCCGGCGGCGTCGCGCAAATGCAGGCGGAAGCGTCCGTCGAGATAGCTCGTGTCCACCCTCCAGCCGCGGGCGATTTCACGCTCGCGGACCGCGGTGTCGGTATCGAAGGTCTGGCTGGCGACGTAGCTGTTCGAGACGACAAGCCCGCTCCACGTCGTCTCGGCGTACCAGGCCATGGTGACGTTCACCGAGATCACCGTTCCGAAGAACGCCACCATGATGATTGCCATGTGCCGGCCGGTGAATTCGCGGGTGGCGCGGCCTTCTGCGCTCATCTGGCTTTCTCCGGGGCCTCGAAGGCGGCGTCGTAGACGGCGCGTTCGGAACTGCTCATGTCGTCGAGGACGAAGCGGAAGTCGGTCGTCCCCGGTTTGATCTCGCCGGCGGGCTGAACGACGAAGAATTTCAGCGTCCGCAGCCGGTCGGGATCGACCTTGACCGCGAAGCTGCGGCCGTCCGGCTGGTCGAGATCCTCGGAAAACATCGTCGCGCCCGGCAGTCCTTCGAGCGACAGGCGGAATTCGCGCGGCTCGGGGATCATGTTGAGGAGCTTGACGGTATAGCCGTTGCGGATCGAGCCGTCGCTGAGCGTGACGAAGACCGGATTACGGTCGCGCTGGACGTTGAGCTCCAGCCGCTCGCGGGACATCAGCGCGACCAGGAGGCCGATGCCGATCGCCGTCCAGAGGCCGGCATAGATCAGCGTGCGTGGCCGCAGGAAGACGCGCCAGTCGAAATGCTTCAGGGCGGTGACGAAGCGGCCTTCGGTATCGCGCACCCGGCCCGGCTCGATCGCGCCGGTGACCGGGTTCGTCGCGAGCGCCATATTGGCGTCGTAGTCCTTCAGCGTCGCATAGGAGATCAGGCCGCGCTCGCGGCCGATCTTGTCCATCACACCGTCGCAGGCGTCGATGCAGAGCGCGCAGGTGATGCAGGCCATCTGCTGGCCGTCGCGGATGTCGATGCCCATCGGGCAGACGGCGACGCAGGCGTTGCAGTCGACACAGTCGCCCGCCGCAATCCCTGCCGCCTTGGCTCGCCTCGCGCCACGGCTGCGCGGCTCGCCGCGCCAGTCGTTATAGGTGACGACGAGGGAGTCCTCGTCGAGCATCGCCGCCTGAATGCGCGGCCAAGGGCACATATAGATGCACACCTGCTCGCGCATGAAACCGCCGAAGACGTAGGTTGTAGCGGTGAGGATGCCGACGGTCGAATAGGCGACGAAGGGCGCATCGCCCTCGAGAAAGTCCTGCAGAAGGGTTGGCGCGTCGGCGAAATAGAAGATCCAGGCGCCGCCGGTCGCCACTGCAATGACGATCCATGTCGCATGTTTCATGACGCGCTTGCGGATCTTGTCGAAGCTCCAGGGCGCCTTGTCGAGCCTGATCCGGGCGTTGCGGTCGCCTTCGAAGAAACGCTCGACCACCAGAAAGAGATCGGTCCAGACGGTCTGCGGGCAGGTGTAGCCGCACCAGGCGCGGCCGACCACGGACGTCACCAGAAACAGCCCGACCCCGGCCATGACGAGAAGCCCGGCGACGAAGATGAACTCCTGCGGCCAGATCTCGATGAAGAAGAAGTAGAAGCGTCGATGCGCGAGATCGACGAGCACCGCCTGGTCCGGCGCGAAGGGGCCGCGGTCCCAGCGCAGCCAGGGGGTGACGTAATAGATGCCGAGGGTGACCGCCATGATGATCCATTTCAGCCGGCGGAAGCTTCCCTCGGCGCGCTTGGGGTGGATCTTCTCGCGCTTGGCATAGAGTGGCTGGGTCTGCTGGCGCACCGGCGCATTGACGGGCACGACGTCGATGCGGTGGATGTCAGGGCTGTCCGGGCGATTAAGCATGAATGGGTCTCGGCATTGTACCCGTTGATACGGGCGACAGCCGAGCTCCTAGACCGCAGGGGAGCGGTCGTCCTTGATCGAGGTCAAGTGGAGCGATGCCCACTCTCCGTCGTGGCTCTACCGTCCGAAGCCTCAGACTGATCTCGGCGGGTGTGGCACCGCAGCCAGGGCAGAGAGTCGTTCGTCCTTGACAGGCTATGCAACTTACGCAGTCATGGACCGGATGCATACGGTTTGCCAGACTCCTGCATTTGACCGGGCCGCACGCGACGCAGGAATGAGCGAAGCCGAGATCGAGAGGCTCGTCGTCTTCCTGTCGGCAAATCCCGACGCCGGGGTTGAAATGCAGGGTACGGGCGGATGCCGCAAACTGCGCGTTGCGGGGCGTGGCAAAGGCAAGAGCGGCGGCTACCGGACGATCACCTTTTATTCTGGTGACGACATGCCCGTCTTCCTCATTACCGTCTTCTCGAAAGGCGAGCGGGCCAATCTGACGGCAAAAGAGCGGAACGCGCTCAAGTCGCTATCCGCGGCGTTGGTAGATGATTATGGCGAACGGTCCCGTAAGACAGGTGGGGTGAGATGAGCAAGAAGGCTTTCGACAAGATCGCAGAGGGTCTCGGCGAGGCGATCGCGATTTCGAAGGGAGAGATGAACCCGGCGAGGCTTTACGTCCCCGATGATATCGACGTTCGAAACCTGCGTATGCGTCTTGCGATGAGCCAAGACGATTTCGCATCGGCGTTCGGCTTCACAATCAATCAGATTCGTGAATGGGAACAGGGCCGAGCGCGCCCCATCGGGGGCGTGCGCGCCTATCTGTTCCTGATCGAGCGCGATCCGGAGAGCGTGCTGGCGCTGCTTCGGCAAAAGGACCCACGCGAAGCCGCCTGAAGGGGTAGCGCGGCTCTCGCGAGACTAGGCGAGAGCCGTCGCGGATGCGCCGCTACTCGCCACCGCCCAGGCTGTGCACGTAGACCGTCAGCTCCTTCACCGTCGTCTCGCCCAACCGCTCGCCCCAGGCCGGCATCACCCCGTGGCGCGGTGCGGTGACTTGGGCGACGATGTCGGCCTTCGAGCTGCCATAGAGCCAGATCGCATCGTTGAGCCGCGGCGCGCCGATCTCGTGCATGCCTTCGCCCTTCTCGCCGTGGCAGGCCGCGCAGTTGTCGGCAAAGATCGCCTGTCCCTTCTCGACCGCCGCCTCGTCGCCGCTCCTGCCGCCGAGCGAAAGGACGTATTCCGCGACGTCGCCGATCTGCGTCCGGTCGAGGACGCCGTCCCGTCCGAAGGCCGGCATTTCCGAGATCCGCGTGTCGTCGTCGGTGGCGTAGCGGATGCCGTGTTCCAGCGTCGTGTGGATGGCGTCGAGCGAACCGCCCCACAGCCATGAATCGTCGTTGAGGTTGGGGTAGCCGGGCCCGCCTTCCGCGCCGGAGCCATGGCACTGGACGCAGTTGACCTTGAAGGCTGCCTTGCCGGCGGCAATGGCCGTCGGCCGAAGCTCCGGGTTCGCGGCGATTTCCTCGACGCCGAGCGAAGCGATCTCATCCAGCTTGCCGGCATTCGCGGCCTTGGCCTCCTCGATCGACGCCTCCAGCTGGCCGCGGCTCGACCAGCCGAGAAGCCCGCCGGTCGCCGAGTTGATCATCGGCCAGGCCGGATAGAGCACCGTGTAGACCAGCGCGAAGGCGATACAGCCGTAGAAGGTCCACAGCCACCAGCGCGGCAGCGGGTTGTTGAGTTCCTTGATGCCGTCCCAGGAGTGGCCCGTGGTCTCGACACCGGTGATCTGATCGACGTCCCTGGTCTCGGCCATGGGTCAGTCCTCCTTGAGGGGGATGGCGGCGGCATCGTCGGCCGCCTGGCGGGCGCCGGGGCGCAGCACGAAGCCGACTACGCCGAGGAAGAAGAGGGCCATCGCAAGCAGCCCCCAGGAATCGGCGAATGCGCGCATGGCGTGATAGTCGAAGTCCATCTGCGTCGCCTCCTAGCGCTGGTTTTCCTGCGGCTCGTAGGCCGAGAAATCGACCAGCGTGCCGAGCATCTGCAGATAGGCGACGAGGGCGTCCATCTCGGTCAGGCGCTGGGGATTGCCGTCGAAATCGGCGACCACCGCCTTCGGATAGCGGGCGAGCAGCCCCGAAGTGTCGCCGTCCGGATCGACCTGCGCCCTCAGATCGGCGGCGGCGTTCTCGACCATCTCGTCGCTGTAGGGCACGCCGACGTCGCGATTGGCCGCGAGGTGGCCGGCCGGATCCTTCATGTCGAGATCTGCCTGCATCAGGAAGCCGTAGGACGGCATGATCGATTCCGGCACGACAGAGCGCGGCTCGATCAGGTGCTGCACCTGCCATTCGTCGGAGTAGCGGCCGCCGACCCTGGCGAGATCCGGGCCGGTGCGCTTGGAGCCCCACTGGAACGGATGATCGAACATCGATTCCGCCGCCAGCGAATAGTGGCCGTAGCGCTCGGTCTCGTCCCGGAACGGGCGGATCATCTGGCTGTGGCAGTTGTAGCAGCCTTCGCGGATGTAGATGTTGCGCCCGGCGAGCTCGAGCGGCGAGTAGGGCCGCATCCCCTCCACCTTCTCGATGGTGTTCTGCAGGTAGAAGAGCGGGGCGATCTCGACGATGCCGCCGATCGTCACCACCAGGAACGACAGGACGAGGAGCAATGTGACGTTGCGCTCGATCTTGCCGTGATGGGCGAGGATGCCGCGGGCGACGGGGTCGGCCTTCAATTCGGGCCGCGCGCCGTCGAGGGCGGGATTGGAGTTGCTGGATTGGGTCATCGGTCGATCCTCACTCCGCCGGCTGCAGGGCGCTGCCCATCGGCACCTCCCGGCGGATTTCGCCGCGGATGGTCTTGTAGACGTTGAAGGCCATGATCAGAGCGCCCGCGAGGTACATCACCCCGCCCAGCATGCGCATCACATAGTAGGGATGCATGGCCGCGACGGTCTCGGCGAAGGAGTAGACGAGGTAGCCGTCCTCCCCGTATTCCCGCCACATCAGGCCCTGCATGATGCCCGACACCCACATGACCGCGGCGTAGACGACGATGCCGAGCGTCGCGAGCCAGAAGTGCCAGTTGACGAGGCGCAGCGAGTAGAGCCGCTCGCGCTGCCAGAGCTTCGGCGTCAGGTGGTAGACCGCCCCGAAGGAGATCATGCCGACCCAGCCGAGCGCGCCGGAATGGACGTGGCCGATGGTCCAGTCGGTGTAGTGGCTGAGCGAATTCACCGACTTGATCGACATCATCGGACCCTCGAAGGTCGACATGCCGTAGAAGGCGACCGACATCACCATCATCCGCAGCACCGGATCGGTCCTGAGCTTGTCCCAGGCGCCGGAGAGCGTCATCAGGCCGTTGATCATGCCGCCCCAGGAGGGCATCCACAGCATGATCGAGAACACCATGCCGAGGGTCTGCGCCCAGTCGGGCAGGGCGGTGTAGTGGAGGTGGTGCGGGCCGGCCCAGATGTAGAGGAAGATCAGCGCCCAGAAGTGGATGATCGACAGCCGGTAGGAATAGACCGGCCGGTTCGCCTGCTTCGGGATGAAGTAGTACATCATGCCGAGGAAGCCGGCGGTCAGGAAGAAGCCGACGGCGTTATGGCCGTACCACCACTGGGTCAGCGCATCCTGGACACCGGAGAAGGCCGAGTAGCTCTTGGCGCCGAGAAACGACACCGGCATCGACAGGTTGTTGACCACGTGCAGCATCGCGATGGTCACGATGAAGCTCAGATAGAACCAGTTGGCGACGTAGATGTGCGGTTCGCGGCGCTTCACCAGCGTACCGAGGAAGACCGCCAGATAGGCGACCCAGACGACGGTCAGCCACAGGTCGACATACCATTCCGGCTCGGCATATTCCCGCCCCTCGGTGATGCCGAGGAGATAGCCGGTCGCCGCCATGACGATGAACAGCTGGTAGCCCCAGAAGACGAACCAGGCGAGGTTGCCGCCCCACAGCCGCGCCCGGCAGGTGCGCTGCACGACATGGAAGGAGGTGGCGAGAAGGGCGTTGCCGCCGAAGGCGAAGATCACCGCCGAGGTGTGCAGCGGCCGCAGCCGGCCGAAATTGAACCAGGGCTGGATGTTGAGGTCCGGCCAGGCGAGCTGCGAGGCGATGACGACGCCAACGAGCAGGCCGACGACGGCCCAGAACACCGTGGCGACGACGCCGTAGCGCACCACCTCGTCCAGATAGGCGACGGTGGTGCCCTCGCTCGCCGCGGTGGCACCGGCAGCGGCCTTGCCGCTGCCGTCGGCCCTCAGCGGGATCATCTTGTCGCCGGAAAAGTCGATCCGGCGCATCAGGACGATCGTCGCCAGCGCCAGCACGATGAACAGCACATAGGCGTGCTGGCGGAATGGCTCGTCGGCGGCAAAGCCGGCGCCAAGAAGCGCCAGAAACGCGGCCAGACCGACGAGCATCGTCTCGGTCGTATATTTCATGGATTTGCCACCCTCCGTCGGTCGGGCCCCGGCGCCCCGCGGCTGTGCCGGACGCGCCCTGGACGAGGGTTCAACTGCCAGTTCGTCGGGCGAGGCGCTTTGACATAGGTCAAGGCGTCCGGTCGCCGGCGTGGCGACAAATGACGGTACGCATCCTCGCTATCGGAGCCGTTCCGCGATGTTTGAGCCGAGATTCCCGTCGCCGCGTTCTTCCCGACGTCGAGCCATGGACGACAAAGGCGAACACGTCGTCGTCATGCTGCCTCTGCCCGTGGCGGTGGAGCGCGGCGCGTCGGCTGCGGTGGAGCGCGCCGAGCGCCTCGGCGCGGCTCTCGGCCGTATCAAAGCCGTCATGCAGCCGGCAGTCCTGGCCGAGCTTCGCCGGGAGCTCGCCGTCCAGCGCCGGCTCTGCGATTCGCTCGAGGCAATTGCCGACGCCCTGCCGGACAATCTCGACCACCAGCATACGCTGCATGTCGCCCGCTCGATCGGATCGATCGTGCGGCGTGCCCACGCCTTCGAGGAGACGACGATCTTTCCGCTGCTCGACCGCAGCTTCAGGAACCGGCCGCAGCTCGCGGCGACGCTCGAACGGCTGCATTTCGAGCACTGGGAGGACGAGAGCTTCGCCGAGGAGCTGGCCGAAAAGCTCATCGACTACGTCAAGGCCGCCGCCGCAAGGCCCGGGCCGCTGGCGCCCCGCTGCGCGGCCTCGGTGCCGCGGGTCGGAGTCTTCGGAACGATCGTGAGCGGCCCGCTGTCGATCTCGGCCGATCCGGTCGCCGAGGCCCTCGGCTACATGCTGCGCGGTTTCTTCGAGGGGCTGCGCCGGCACATCGCCTTCGAGGAGGAGCATCTCCTTCCGCTTCTCGGAGAGATCGGGTGAGACCATGACCGCCATCAACGCCGCGACGATCGACCACGACGCCGTCCTCGCGCGATACGGGGCGGAGGTGCCCCGTTATACGAGCTACCCGACGGCGCCGCATTTTGCCGCTGACAGCGCCGGGTCGCTCGCCGCCGAACTTCAAGGCGGCCTCGATCCGCAGATGCCGGCTTCGGTCTATCTGCACATTCCGTTCTGCGACCGGCTCTGCTGGTTCTGCGGCTGCCACACCAAGCAGACCCGCCGCTACGACCCCGTCGCCGCCTATGTCGGTTCGCTGGTTCTTGAGATCGCCGCCTTCCGCCGCAGCCTGGGCTTTGCGCCGCGGCTCGGCGCGCTGCATCTCGGCGGCGGTTCGCCAAGCTTCCTGACGGGGGAGGATCTGGCGCGGATTTCCGAGGCGCTGCACGAGGCGTTCGACTTTGTGTCCGGCGCCGAGATCAGCGTCGAGATCGACCCGTCCGACGTCACCGCCGAGACCCTGGCCGGCCTCAGGCAACTCGAAATGACCAGAGCCTCGATCGGCGTCCAGGACTTCGATCCCGCCGTGCAGGCGGCGATCAACCGGCCGCAGAGCTTCGAGCAGACCCGCGACGTCATCGCCGAGCTGCGCTCGTCCGGGCTCGTCTCCGTCAATGTCGACGTGCTCTACGGCCTGCCGCTGCAGACGCCGGAACGGCTGGACGCGACGGTCGATCAGGTGATCGCGCTGCAGCCGGAGCGCGTGGCGCTGTTCGGCTATGCCCATGTGCCGCACGCCAGGAAGCACCAGACGATGATCCGCGAGGAGGACCTGCCGTGCCGCAAGGCGCGGCTGGCCGATGCCGAGCGCGCGTCGAGCAGCTTCCGTCTCGCGGGATACGAGGCGATCGGCATCGACCATTTCGCCCGGCACGGCGATCCCCTCGCCAAGGCAGCCCGCTCCGGCGGGCTGCACCGGAATTTTCAGGGCTATACCGCCGATCCGCACGAAACGCTGATCGGCTTCGGCGCCTCGGCGATATCGAGTTTTCCCGGCGGCTATATCCAGAACACCGTGCCGACCGGGCTCTACCGCGACCAGGTCGATCGCGGCGAGGTGCCGGCCGCCCGCGGCTATCGGCTGACCCTCGACGACCGCATCCGCGGCGCGATGATCGAGCGGCTGATGTGCGACTTTGCGATCGGCTTCGACGATCTCACGGCGCGTTTCGGCCTTGCCGCCGCGCCCTATGTCCGCGATGCGCAGCGACTGGCCGCGAGCGATACGCACGGCATGACCCGCATTTCCGGTCGCCGCTTCGTCATCAAGCCGGAGGCGCGCTCGCTCACACGCGTCGTCGCCTCCTGGTTCGACGCTCATCTCTTCAGCGCCGAGGCGCGCTATTCGAAGGCTGTTTGAGCCATCGTCCTGCGGCCGCAGGACGCATTTCTTTTCGGCAGGGCGCCATCGGGGCGAGAGGGCGCCGCCGGCCGTACCGTGGCCGGCTGCTGCCGTGATGCGATGCAATTTGAAGCTGGCGCCCCGCTGTGGCATAGGAGCGGCGGGCGGGCATCCCGATGAGAGGGTAGCCGCACTGGCTCGCCGCCCTTTCCGAGGATATTCATGCCGTTTCGCACGACCATCGCCCCGCTCGTCCGGGCTCTCTTAGAGCGTGGCTACGAGGAGCCGACGCCTGTTCAGGACGCGGTCCTGGAGGAAGGCACGGAGAGCCGCGACCTGCTGGTTTCGGCCCAGACCGGCTCGGGCAAGACCATCGCCTACGGGCTCGCGATCGCGACGACGCTGCTCGGTGAAAGCGAAAGGTTTGCGCCTGAGGCCATGCCGGCGGCGCTGATCGTCGCGCCGACCCGCGAACTGGCGATCCAGGTGACGAGCGAGCTTTCCTGGCTCTACGCCCAGACCGGGGCCGAGATCGTCACCTGTGTCGGCGGGATGGACCCCCGCGCCGAGCGCCGCAGGCTCGACCGCGGCGCCCACATCGTCGTCGGAACGCCGGGACGGCTGCGCGATCACCTGGAGCGCGGGGCGCTGAAGATCGGCGCGCTGAAGGCGCTGGTTCTCGACGAGGCCGACGAGATGCTCAATCTCGGTTTCCGCGAGGATCTGGAGTTCCTGCTCGAGGCGACGCCGGCGGAACGGCGTACGCTGCTGTTCTCCGCCACATTGCCGAAGACCATCATGGCGATGGCGCGCCAGTATCAGCGCGGCGCCCTGCGCATCGAGGTCGCCAAGGGCACGGCCGGCCATGCCGACATCGAATACCGGGCGATCCGCATCGCGCCGAACGAGGTCGAGCACGCCATCGTCAACGTCCTGCGCGAGGCCGAGTCGCCGAGCGCCATCGTCTTCTGCAACACCCGCGAGTCGGTCCGCCATCTCTCCTCCGGCCTGATCGAGCGGGGCTTTGCCGCCGTGACGCTGTCCGGCGAGCTCGGCCAGGCGGAACGGAACCAGGCGATGCAGGCGCTGCGCGACGGCCGGGCGCGGGTGTGCGTCGCGACCGACGTCGCGGCGCGGGGCATCGACCTGCCGAGCCTCGGCCTCGTCATCCATGCGGAACTGCCGAGCGACGCCGAAACCCTGCAGCACCGGTCGGGCCGCACCGGCCGGGCGGGCAGGAAGGGCGTCTCGGCGCTGCTGGTGCCAATCTCCCGGCGCCGCAAGGCCGAGCGTCTGCTTGCCGAAGCCAATCTTCGCGCCGTCTGGTCCGGAGCGCCGTCGGCCGAGACGATCCGCCGGCTCGACGAGGATCGGCTCCTGTCGGATCCGCTTCTCACCGAGCCGGCCGGAGACGAGGATCTCGCCGTGGCGCGGCGACTTCTGGAAAACCGCAGCGCCGAGGATCTCGCGGCGGCGCTGGCGCGGCTTTACCGCGCCCGGCTGCCGGCGCCCGAGGACGTCTTCGACCCGGGCTTCGGGCCGGACCCGAAGGCCGGCAAGGACTTCGCCGGCAAGGGCCGGAAGGGCGGCGAGGGCGAGCGGGCGGCGAGGGAGCATGTGCGCGGCGGCCCGGTGGTCTGGTTCCACATGGATGTCGGCCGGCGCAACAATGCCGATCCGAAGTGGCTGCTGCCGCTGATCTGCCGGCGCGGCAAGATCACCCGCCAGGAGATCGGGGCGATCAAGATCTACGATCGCGAGACGAAGTTCGAAATCGCCGAGAGCGTTGCGAAGAAGTTCGCGAGCACTGCCGAGGTCAGCGACGGCGACGACATCACCATCAGCCTTGCCGACGGGCCGGCCGGCGACGCGCCGCCGCGTGGCAAGTTCGGCAAGGGAAAGCCGGGGGGGAAACCGGGCGGAAAGGGCGGCAAGCCGTTTGCGGGCGGCGGCAGGCCGGAGAATTTCGACCAGCCGCGCGGCAAGAAGCCGGCACACCGCAAGGGTGCCAAGCCAGGAAGCGCCGGGACCTCGTCACCGGCCGGAGCGCCACAGGGCAAACCGCGCAAGGAGCGCCGGCCGAAGGGCTGAGCCTCACAGCATCGTCGCGAGCAAGGCCAGCGCCAGCGCCGGCAGCGTGACAATGATGCCGACCTTGAGAAACGGCAGCGCGCCGTAGGCGATGCCCTCGCGCCGCAGGGCGATGAGCCACAGGATCGTCGCCAGCGAGCCGGTGACCGAAATGTTCGGGCCGAGGTCGATGCCGATCAGGATCGCGTCGGTCACATGCGGCGGCGCATCGGCCGCCGCCACGACGCCGCCGGAAACGAGGCCGAGCGGCAGGTTGTTGGTAAGGTTGGTCAGCACCGCGACGACACCTCCGACGACCGGCGCGGCGAGCGCCCCCGTCTCCTGAACGGTGGCCTGCAGAGCCGCAACGAGCGCGGCTTCGAGTCCGATCCCATCGAGTGCCCGGACGATGACGAAAAGCCCTGCGACGAGGACGAGGGTCGACCAGGAGACGCCCGAAAGCGCGGGAAACGGGCTGCGCCTTTCGGCGAGCGTCACGAAGGCGAGCGTAGCGGCGCCCGCCATCGCCGTCGGCAGGCCGAGTTCGGTGCCGAGCGCCGAGGCGGTCAGTAGCGCAGCGACCGCCAGGATCAGCCCGATCGCGGCGATCCGCCCGCCGCGCGAAAGCCGCGGCGTTGCGGCCGGCTGCACGATCGCAGTGCCGAGAGATTTCCGCGTGATCAGGAACAGCGCGCCATAGGTGGCGAGGATCGCCGCGAGCGAGGGCAGGGCGAAACGGGCGAGCCACGCGCCGAGCGGCGGGATCGCCTCGCCGAAGACGACGATGTTCGCAGGATTGGAGATCGGCAGGACGAAGGAGGCGGCGTTGGCGACGAAGGCGCAGGCGAGGAGATAGGGGATCGGATCCTTCACCTTGGCAGCGCGGGCAACAGCGATGACCGCGGGCGTCAGGACGACCGCCGTCGCGTCGTTGGAGAGGAACACCGTCACCGCCGTTCCGACCAGATAGACCAGCGCGAAGAGCCTCTGCGGCGAGCCTTTTGCCGCTCCTGCCGCGCGGGCGGCGAGATAGTCGAACAGGCCCTCGCGCCGGGCGATTTCGGCCAGCAGCATCATCCCGGCGAGAAAGAGGTAGACGTCTGTGCCGGCCGCGATGCCTTGCAGGGCGTCTGCCGGCGAAAGCAGCTGCAGCGCCACAAGGAGCGCCGCACCGGCAGTCGCGAAGACCCATTCCGACCAGCCGAAGGGCCGCAGGATGACGCCGCCGACGGCAAGGGTGGAAATGACGCCCGTTGCGGCGACGGCGACGGGTGGGCTCAAGGCTGCCTCAGTAGATGCCGGGGATCAGCCGCGCCGTGCGGCTGCGGTAGTCGCGCCAGGCTTCGCCGAAGGTCTCTTCCATCATCGCCTCTTCCGGCCCGATGCGCAGGAAGAACAGCGTGCCGAAGCCGACGAGCCCGGCCAGCCCGGCGACGAGATTGGGCAGAAGCAGCGCCTGTGCGAGAGCCATCGTCCAGAACGCGGAGTACATCGGGTGGCGGACGTGCCGGTAGATGCCACTGGTGACGAGTTCGTGCTTCTCGCGGATGTCGAGAGAGACCGACCACATCCTGCCGAGCGCCTTGTGGGTGAGGCGGAAGAGGACGAGCGCGACGATCAGGGCGATCATGCCGAGGCCGGTCTGGAAAGGCGAGGGGACGTAGCTCGCAAAGCGCGGCAAGCCGGTCGCGACGAAGATGCCGGGAATGATGCCGAGGCCTGAGAGCGAGATCAGCATGCGCACCGTCTCGGCCCGGCCGCGCCGTGTCGCCGCGACGCGGCGGCGTTTTGCGCGACGCTCGAACGGGTAGCGGATGACGTACCAGCCGACGATCAACAGCACCCAGCAGATCTTGCCGACGAGGACCGTGCTCATGCCGGGCTTCCCTCTGCCGGCGCGGTGACTGAGATATCCTTCGGCGGTTCGGGAAGCGCCTTCAGCGGCGGCCGGTCGATGCTCGCCTCATAGGCGAGGTCGCCAATCGGATGCGGTCCCGTCAGAAGCATGTGGAAGGAATAGGGCGCCCGTCTCTCGACCGGCAGGACGAACTGCCTGTGCAGGCGGAAGAAGTCGCGCTTGATGCGCTTGTAGGTCTCGGGCTTCACCAGCTTGCGGAAATGCACCCGGACGACACGGGGCGTCCGGCCCGTCTCGATGCCGAGGGAGGTGGCGGGGTTCGACTTGTAGAAGTTGATCGGGTCGGAAAGGCCCTGGCAGTCCGTCCAGGGCACGAGCCTCTCGGTGACAAGCCGCCGCACGGCTCTCCGTTCGTCGCTCGCGGCCGGATGCAGTGCTGTCTTCATCAAGCTGGAGCCGACGGTGAGGACATGCGGCTGCAGTCCGGCGAGGGCGGGGCGCTGCAGCGCCTCGTCGAGGGCGAGGACGGCCATGACCGCACCAAGGCTGTGGGCGGCGACGACGAGTTCGGTGCCCTTGTCCGATGCCCCTTCGCCGAGGTGCGCGGCCAGTTGTTCGGCCTGCAGCAGGATGCGGCTGCGGATCGCCGGGTTGCGGTCACGGCAGATGTCCCGCGCCATTGCCCAGTCGTCGAGGGCGGTAAAGATGTGCAGACGGCGAGCGGCGAGGAAGATCAGTCCGGCAAAGACCGCAAGGCCCGCGGTAAGGCCAACGAGCGTCGCGGCGAGGCTGCCGAGCCCTCCTGCGAGACCGGCCAGCAAGACCCCGGCGAACGATCCGAACAGCAGGGCGGCGACGAGAATGGCGATCGGGAAGAGGTAGAAGAGGCCATAGCGCCAGCTGACACGGAAATAGCGGAACACCGTGCCGGAAAAGAGAAAGTCGGCAAGGGCGAGATAGCCGGTAAGAAAGCGCCGGTAGAACGGCCGCGCCGCATAGGCGAGGATCAGGTCGCCCCAGTCGAAGAAGACGATCTCGGTGTCGGTGCGCCAGGGCCGGTTGCCCGCCGCTGCCCCGCCGAGCCGCAGTTTCAGGCGCGGAAACAGCCCGTCCGGCCCGCTGCTGCTGTCCGGCTCCTCGACCGCGATGGCGAGGTCCCAAAGCGCCGCCGCGCTTTCCGCGCCCCGGCGAAAGCGCCGGATATGGGCGTCGGCGCGCATCGGCTCGAAACCGGGAAAGAGGCAGACGAGCCGGCGCGTGATCATGCTTCCTCCCTTTCAAGCGCATTCATGCTTCGGGGAGGAGGCTGTAGCGCAGTCGGGCGGCGAGCAAAAGCCATCGGCCGGCGATCGCCTGCGGCATCCGCGTGATTTTTCCGGCGTTTGGCGGCGATGCCGCGTCAGGCGGCCTGCCGCGCCTCGTTGACCCGTCGCATCGCTTCGGCGGCGATGGCGAAGGACTTCAGCCGCGCGGCGTGGTCGTGGATCTGCCCGGTGAGGATCATCTCGTCCGGCTGATAGTGCTCGACGAGGGCCTGCAACTCCCGCCGGACCTTTTCCGGCGAACCGACGGCTGACACCGCCAGCGCCTGGTCGAGCATCGACCGCCCGGCCGGATCGAGGTTCTCGAGATAGCCCTCGACGGGCCGGGGCAGCTTGCCGGGCTGGCCGGTGCGCAGCTTGACGAAGGCCTGTTCCATCGAGCTCTTGAGATAGGCGCCTTCGGCGTCCGTATCCGCGGCAAAGACATTGGCCGCCAGGACGAAATAGGGGTGCGGATGGCGCTCCGACGGTCGGTAGGTCTCGCGATAGACCTCGACCGCCTGGTCGAGCGCGGCCGGCGCGAAATGCGAGGCAAAGGCATAGGGAAGCCCGAGATGGGCGGCGAGCTGCGCGCCGTAGAGGCTCGATCCAAGGATGAACACCGGAACGCGGGTGCCTTCGCCGGGGATCGCCCGAAGCTTCTGGCCGTCTTCCGCCGGCTCGAAATAGACCATCAGTTCGAGGACATCCTGAGGGAAGCTGTCGCTGGATTCGAGGCTGCGCCGCAGCGCTCTTGTGGTCATCATGTCGGTTCCCGGCGCCCGGCCGAGGCCGAGATCGATCCGATCCGGATAGAGCGTCGCCAGCGTGCCGAACTGCTCGGCGATGACCAGTGGCGCATGGTTCGGCAGCATCACGCCACCGGCGCCGACGCGGATCGTCCTCGTCAGGCCCGCGACATAGGCGAGGGCCACCGCCGTCGCGGCACTGGCGATGCCGGGCATGTTGTGGTGCTCGGCCATCCAGAACCGCTTGTAGCCGAGTTCCTCGGCATGGCGGGCGAGCTCGCCGGAGTTCTTCAGGGCGTCGGCTGCGGTAAAGCCGTCCGGGACGGGCGACAGGTCGAGGACGGAAAAGGCGGGCATTGTGTGGCTCCGGTGTCCGATGAACGGTCAGGCTTTCTGACATGGTCCCGGTCGGGGTCGGTGAAAAGCCCCGTCAGCGAGGCTGACCGCTGCGTTCACGAAGACGAATGCCTCGCCACCCCGCCGGGCGAGGCCGGCCAAAGGCGTTCAGAGCCAGTTCTTGTAGCGGAAATAGACCAGGGGAACGACGGCCGAGATCACCATCAGCGCCAGCGCGTAAGGATAGCCGAAGGACCAGCCGAGCTCCGGCATGTTCTGGAAGTTCATGCCGTAGACGGAGGCGACCAGCGTCGGCGGTAGGAAGGCGACGGCGGCGACCGAGAAGATCTTGATGATGGCGTTCTGCTCGATCGAGATCATGCCGACCGTCGTGTCGAGCAGGAAGGTGGTCTTGTTGGAGAGAAACGAGACGAAATCGTTGAGCGAATGGATGTCGCGGGCCATCACCTTCACCCGCGCCTTGCCGTCCTTCATGCCGTTGCCCTTCTTGCGGTCGAGGGCCAGTTGCAGGAAGGGAAGGAGCCGGTCGAGCGTCGCGAGACTCTCGCGGACTCGCGAGGTCAGGTCGCCGGCCGCGCCGATCCGCTGCAAGAGCTTCTTGAAGTCCGCCGTGCCGGTCGGCTTCTTCTTCGCCGAGGAGGAGAAGATGTCGTCGCCGATGCGGTCGAGATCGGCGGAGATCAGCTCCAGAAGGTCGGCGACGCGGTCGACCACCGTCTCCAAAAGGCCGACCAAAAGCTGCTCCGCCGTCGGCGGCTTGCCGGCCGCGCGGGCGATCTCGCCCGGCTCGGCGTTCTCCTGATGCGGCGGCAGCACGGCCGGATCGCGGCAGAGTTTCGCGACGAAGATCTTGAAGCTCTTCGGCTCGCTGTAGCGCACGGTGACGAGCCGGCCGCGGGCGAGCATGAAGGTCACCGGGGCGAAGGCCGGCGCGCCGTTCTGGACGCCGTGGACGACGCTCGCGGTCATCACGTCGGCGCCGTCCTCCGAATAGAGCCGGCTCGACACCTCGATTTCGCTCATCTCCTCGCGGGTCGGGATGGCGATGGCGCAGAGTGCCTCGACGGCGGCGACCTCGTCCGGCGTCGGCGATGCGAGATCCACCCAGATCGCATTCGATGGCAGGTCGCCCGGGCCGGCCGTGTCGTGGACGACCTTCGTCCCGTCGAAGCTGTAGGTCTCGATCATCCGCTCACTTTCGAATGCTGTCTCAGCCAGTCGCCGATCGCCGGCTCTTCGATGATGCCTGCAGCCACACCCATCACCAACTCGTATACGCCGGCGTTGCTGGCCACGATTTCGATCCCGTTGATGTCGAGAAACACATAGCAGGCAAGAAACGCGGTCCGCTTGTTGCCGTCATGGAAGGGATGGCTTCAGGCAAGCGCGAACAGTTGGCTTGCGGCAAGCTCGAAAATATCCGCCTCGCCGTAGGCGAACTTGTTTTGTGGGCGGGCAAGCGCGGCTTCGAGGGCGTTTTCGTCTCTCAATCCCGCCAGACCGCCATGCTCGGCGATCTGCTCATCGTGCATTGCCTCAATCGCGGCGCGACTGAGCCACGCAAAGCTCATTTCGAAAGCTCTTTCAGGGCAGCCCGGTATTTGGCCATGGCCTTTCGCGCAGAAGTCATCTGCTCTTCGAAGGATCCATGTTTCGGCACCAGGGTCATGCCGTCGGCGTGACTGATAATCTCGATCTCGTCTCCTGCCTTCAGATGCAGGGCGTCGAGAACGTCCTTCGGGATGATTACGCCCGCTTCGCTGCCGAATTTCCGAATGACGGTTGCCATCGCTGTCGCTCCATCACCTTCCACGCGCGACGCCGTTCGCTTCCGGGCAGCTCCTGACCGATTCCCGCGGCACGGTGAGCGTCCAGACGACACCGGTAGCGGCATAGTCCATCGCCACCGAGCCGCCGAGACCGCGCGCCGTCATCTTCTGGGTGACCAGCGTGCCGAAGCCCGAATGGCGCGGCGGCGTCACCGGCGGGCCGCCGCTTTCGCGCCAGGAGAGCGTGACCGTCTCCTCCGCCGTCCAGGTGATCGTCACATGCCCCTCCGGGCGCGACAGGGCGCCGTATTTCGCCGCATTGGTCGCAAGTTCGTGGAGAGCGAGGCCGATCGTCTGGGCGGCGGTGGCGTTCAGCGGCAGCTCCGGTCCCTCGATGACGATCTGCTCGCTGTTCGATCCGAAGGCCTGCAGCTGGTTCTTCACGAGTTCGGCCATCGAGACGCTCTCCCAGCCGCCGGAGGAGAGGAGGTCGGCCGAGCGGGCGAGCGAGTTCAGGGCCTCGGAGAGCGTTGCCAGAAACTGCGTCGTGTCGGAGCTCTCATTGGCGGCGCGGCGGGCGATGGCAGCGATCAGCGCATACTGGTTCTTGGCGCGGTGGCTCATCTCGCGCATCAGGAAGCGGTTCTGCTCCTCCGCCTCACGGCGCTCGCGCGAAGCCTGGGCGAGCACCCGCGAGACCTGGCCGATCTCGGCGATGTCGGTGGAGATCACCGTCGCCGGCTCGCCGCGCCCGATCTGTTCGGCCTGTCTGGCGAGCTGGGAGATCGGCTCGGCGAGGCGGCGGCCGACGGTGATACCGAGAGCGACGCAGAAGGCGAGCAGTAACGCCCCCGCGGCGACGAGAAGCAGCCAGGAGCGCATCACCGGCCGGCCGATGACGGCGCTGGGGACCGCGACCGTCGTCGTCCAGCCGGACAGCGAAGACACGGTCGAGGCCTCGATCAGGTCGGCCGCCATGCGGGCATTGCCGACGGTCTCGACGATCGACGGATTGTCGTAGGAGATGCTCTGGCGCGGCCGCATCCTCCCGTCGCTGGTCACCGCGGCGAAAACGCGCTTGCCGAGCGCATCCTTGATGATCGCCGACCATTTGGTCGGCAGGTTGCGGTCGGCGATCACCGATTCGAACGAGGTCGTCGCCTTGGTCAGGATCAGCGCGTATTTGACCTTGGCGCCCTGCTTCACCGGGATCGCCACATGATAGACGAACTCTCCCCGCGACTTGCGGAAGCTGACGCCGGAGACCGTCGGCTGGAAGGTGCCGAAGACCCGATCAACGAGGGAGCGTTCGGGAAAGGGCGGGACGACCGGCGGAAATCCGCTCTGGGTGTCGACGAGGACGTTCATGTTGCGGTCGACCAGCTCGGCGGTGGTCGCGGTGCCGGCCAGCGCCGCCGCCGTCCGGTCGTGGAACTGCTGCAGCCGGTCGTTGAGGAGCGTCGGCGAGGCGGCCAGCACCCGTCCCGAGGTCAACAGGCCGTAGATCTCGCGGTCGATGGCGTTGGAGACGATCTCGGCGGTGTCGTTGACCTGCGCCGCCGCGATCTCCTGCTGCTGCTGGGAGAACTGGATGATCAGGAAGGCGCTGAACAGCAGCGCCGGGACGAGGACGATCAGCGCGAAGGTCACCAGATGGACGAACAGCGTCGGCCGGCGCCACAGCCGCGACAGGACGAGCCTGCGCCAGCGCGGCAGCAGCGCCGCCATGGGTGGGCGTCGCGCCCCCCCGGCGGGCTGCCCGTCTGATCGCGTCTGAACGCTCACCGCCGCATTTTCCCGAGCTTGTGCAGCCCCGTCGTCCGGAGCTGGCGCCTCGTCTGGATTCGGATTTTTCCCCACTCGGGGCAACCTTACGCGAGCCAAGGGCAATTTACCACATGGCGAAGGACATCGGAGCGGTCGATTTGCTCGCATCGGCGCGAAAATCGGAACCGATTTCCTGAAGGGCCCGATGCGTCGATTCAATCAGTTAGCTGCGTCCTATATGCGTCCACTCGGACGCACAGCGCTCTGGCAGCGCCATCGTGCCGCGGCTTGTTCGAAGCCGCCGTAAGAATATACTTTCGCAGCGCCGCGCGGGAGGCGGTCGACCATGGCTGAAACAGACCGGATCTACCTCGGCGCAAGCCGCAACGACGACGGCACCGTCGGGCAGGGCGAATATCTCGACCTGAAGCTCGCCAACCGACACGGGCTCGTCACCGGCGCTACCGGCACCGGCAAGACGGTGACGCTGCAGGTTCTGGCCGAAGGGTTTTCCGACGCCGGCGTGCCGGTGTTCTGCGCCGACATCAAGGGCGATCTCTCCGGCCTGTCGCAGCGGGGCGAGGCGAAGGACTTCCTCGTCAAGCGGGCCGCCGAGATCGGCCTCGAACCCTATTACAACGACCTCTATCCGGCGGTGTTCTGGGACATCTTCGGCGAGAAGGGCCATCCGATCCGCGCCACCATCTCCGAGATGGGCCCGCTGCTCCTGTCCCGCCTGATGAGCCTTTCGGAGGCCCAGGAAGGCGTTCTCAACATCGCCTTCAAGATCGCCGACGACGAGGGCCTGCTGCTGCTCGACCTGAAGGACCTGCAGGCGATGCTGGCGCATGTCGCCGAGCAGTCCTCCGAGATCTCCAAGCTCTACGGCAACGTCTCCAAGGCCTCGGTCGGGGCGATCCAGCGCTCGCTGCTCGTGCTCGAGCAGCAGGGGGCGGAGAGCTTCTTCGGCGAGCCGGCGCTGAAGATCGACGATCTGATGCGCACCGACCGGGACGGGCGCGGCTTCGTCAACGTGCTGGCCGCCGACCGGCTGATGATGAATCCGCGGCTCTATGCCACCTTCCTGCTCTGGCTCCTGTCGGAGCTCTTCGAGGAACTGCCGGAGATCGGCGATCCGGAAAAGCCCAAGCTCGTCTTCTTCTTCGACGAGGCGCATCTTTTGTTCGACGGCGCGCCTTCGATCCTCGTCGAGCGCGTCGAGCAGGTGGTGAAGCTGATCCGCTCCAAGGGCGTCGGCGTCTATTTCGTCACCCAGAATCCCCTCGACGTTCCGGAAGGCGTGCTCGCGCAGCTCGGCAACCGCATCCAGCATGCGCTGAGGGCCTATACGCCCCGCGAGCAGAAGGCGGTGAAGACGGCCGCAGAGACGTTCCGGCCGAACCCCGCCTTCAACGCTTTCGAGGCAATCACCACGCTCGGCGTCGGCGAGGCGCTGGTCTCGACCCTCGGCAAGGGCGGGGTTCCCTCAGTCGTCGAGCGCACTCTGATCCGCCCGCCTGCCGCAAGGCTCGGACCGGTCAGCGACGAGGAGCGGGCGGAGACCATGCGCCAGAGCCCGGTCGCAGGGCTCTACGACCATTCGATCGATTCCGAATCCGCCTATGAAATCCTCGTCGAGCGCGCCGGCGCGGAGCTGAAGCGCGAGGAAGAGGAGCGCGAACGCGAGGCGGAAGCCGCCCGCCAGCGGGAAGCGGCCGAGCGGGCGGGGCAGGAGGCGCGGGCAGAAGCCGCCCGGCGCCGCGCCGAGGCGGTGGACGAGAAAGGCGACGACGGGCGCGGCCCATGGGGCGGCGGGTCATCCGTTCCGCGGAGCCGACGCACCCGCACCGGCTTCCAGATTCCCGATTTCGGCCTCGGCGGGGACGGCCGCGACGATGCCGAGGACTACGCCGAATACGCCGACGACCAGCCGCGCCGCAGGGCGCCGCGGCGAAAGGCGACGCGCTCTTCCGGATACCAGCGCCAGACGGTGACCGAGACGATCATGAAGCAGGTCGGCCGCACGGTCGCCTCCACGGTGACGACTGCCATCGTCCGCGGCATCCTCGGGAGCCTGAAGCGCGGCAAGTGAGGCTCTGGCCGAAAGCCGTCCCTCACGCTCCCCGGGCCACACACTCGGAGATTACCGAAATTTAATCTGACGAAAACTGTCTGCTTAGCCGCGTCGGGTGTATCCCTCCGGCATGCAGAAACCTTCGATCGCGCCTCAGGAGACGCATTCCCGGTCCTTGCAGCACTGGCGACGATCCCCGAACATTTTTCTCAGGAAAACCGATGACGATTTCGATCCTTCGTCCCGCGATTCTCGCGGCCGCCTGCATCGCCTGTGCCGCCCTGCCGGCGGCGGCGGCCGACGTCCAGACCATCGAACTGACGCTGAAGGACCACAAGTTCTCGCCAGAGACGATCGAGGTGCCGGCGAATGAGCGGTTCCAGATCAAGCTGACCAATGCCGACGCCACGCCGGACGAGTTCGACTCGACGGATCTCAGGGTCGAGAAGGTGGTCGGCGGCGGCCAGACCGGCATCATCCGAATCCAGCCGCTGGTCCCCGGGCGCTATATGTTCATGGGCGAATATCATGCCGCGACGGCGCGCGGCATCGTGGTCGCGAAGTAGTCCGATGCTCGCTGCCTTCATCATCGTCTTTCGCGAGGTCATCGAGGCCGGTCTCGTCGTCGGCGTCGTGCTGGCGGCGACCCGCGGCCTTGCCGGGCGCGGCACCTATGTCGCCGGGGGCATCTTCGCGGGCTTCCTCGGCGCCTGTCTCGTCGCGGCCTTTGCCGGCGGCATCGCCGATCTCTTCGAGGGCTCGGGGCAGGAGGCGCTGAATGCCGGAGTGCTGATCGTCGCCGTCGCCATGCTCGTCTGGCACAATGCCTGGATGGCGAGCCACGGGCGTGAACTCGCCCGGGAACTGAAGGCTGTCGGCCATGCGGTGAAGGAGGGCAGCCGCTCGCTGATGGCACTTGCCATCGTCTGCGCCGTCGCGGTGTTGCGCGAGGGCTCCGAGGTGGTGCTGTTCCTCTATGGCGTCGCCGCGGCCGGCCAGACCACTGCTCTCGGCATCCTGTCGGGCGGCCTCCTCGGCATTGCCGGCGGCGCGGTTATCTCGGCGCTGCTCTATCTCGGCCTCATCGCCATTCCGCTGCGCCATCTCTTCGGCGTGCTGACGGCGCTGATCACCCTTCTGGCGGCAGGCCTCGCCGCGCAGGCGATGCGCTTCCTTGCCCAGGGCGGGTGGCTGAACGACTGGGTGACGCCGCTCTGGGATACGAGTTCGGTGCTTTCCGAGGCCAGCATTCCCGGCCGCGTCGCGCATGTGTTGTTCGGCTACATGGCCCAGCCATCCGCCAGTGAACTTGCCGCCTACCTCGCCGTCATCGCGGTGATGCTGGTCGTGCGCCGGGTCATCGGCCAGGAGACCGGCGGCCGGATGCAGGCCTCGGCCTGACGGAGACGGTCCCTGGCGGAAAGCGGACCCGGCGAGTCGGACGGAAGGACGCCGGCGGCGATCTGGCTCGGCGGCTTTCGGCCTCTCGCTCGGGGTAGCGTGACGGCGGGGCCGTTTCGCGGGCCGCGCGGCACGACACCTCCGAGGCACAAGATTGCTGTTGCATCCGGCCCGCCGAAGCATTATTCCCAGCGCGGCCGAAGGGGTATAGCTCAGTTGGTAGAGCGGCGGTCTCCAAAACCGCAGGTCACAGGTTCGAGCCCTGTTGCCCCTGCCAGTCTTCTTCTCCTGCCCGTTGTCCGAATTGTCGAAGGCAGGTGAGTTTGCCGGCGGTCCCAATGGGGATACTGTGCCGCTGATGAACCAGATGACCAAGCCACCTGTCGTTCTGTTCGACGTCGGTTCCTACACGGCGCAGGAGGCAGCGCGTCTTCTGCAAACGCCTGCGCGCAATATCCGGCGCTGGATGCGCGGCTACGGTCACAGCGTTGATGGTGAGATCCGACAGGTTCCGCCGCTCTGGGATTCGCAACTCCCATCCGCCGAAAACCACGTCGAAATCGGCTTTCGAGACCTGATCGAGCTTCGCTTCGTCAAAGCGTTCCTCGATGCGGGAATTGGGCTGAAGACTGTGCGTCACTGTCTCGAACACGCGCGAGAATGCGTCGGCGTCGACCACCCATTCTCAACGCGGCGGTTTCAGATGGACGGCCGGACAATTTGCCTTGAGAGCATCGAGCGATCCGGTGACCGAGAGGGTTTCCTCGATCTCAAAACGCGGCAATACGAGCTCAAGAAGGTCATCGAGAAAAGCTTCCGGGACCTCGATCTCGACGACACAGTCGTTGCGAGATGGCGCCCGTTCCAAGGCAAGAGCACGATCGTGATAGATCCGTCGCGATCCTTCGGACAGCCGATTGCAGCAGAGTTTGGTGTGCCGACGGTCGCACTTTCCGATGCCGTCAATGCAGAAGGATCGATCGAAAAGGTTTCCGGTCTGTTCGATATCCCCGCGCTGATCGTGCGCGATGCGGTCAAGTTCGAAGAGAGCCTCGAAGCTGCGTGAGGATGCTGGTCGACGAGAACCTCTCACCGGCTCTCGCTCGTGCCCTACAGGCGCTCTTCCAGGGTGAACACGAGATCGTTCATCTACGGACGAAATTCGGCCCCGGCGTGACTGACGTCGAATGGATCTCCGCCTTGAGCTCCGAGGGACGATGGGTGATCCTGTCGGCTGACCGTCGCATCACGAAAAACGAGCTCGAATACCGGGCCTTCAGGAATTCTCGGCTCGTCGGCTTCTTCCTCTCGAGGGGGCTCTACAAGGCCAAGGTGACGAAGCAGATGGAGCGCATCCTCTCGCTTTGGGACACGATGGAGAAGCAGGCATCGATCGTGGCGGGTGGCGCGATGTTCGAGCTGCCGATGCGAAGTTCGCTGATCGCCCAGCTCAAACGCTGAGCGTGAAACGCTTTCGGCTCATACAGCCGCAACAACGTGCCCGGCGGCGGTGAGCGCTTCGGCCGCGCGGCCGGCATTCTCTGTCTTCACGAACAGATAGTCGGTGTCGAAGGTCGAGACGAGGAAGATCCCGATCCCCACCGCTGCCAGCGGTTCGAGCACGGCAGCCGCGATGCCTGTCTCCTCGAAGGCGAAGGGGCCGACGAACTGGAAGCCGCTCCACCCTGCATCGACGCGGACACCATCAGGCACCCTCCCGGCCTCGCAGAGGATCGAAAGCTCTTCGCCCGTCCGGGAGATCGAGACGAAGCCTTCGCCGTCTGCCCAGTGCGGGATGGCCGCGTCCGGTCCGAGCCGGCTCACGGCATAGGTTTCTGGAAGGACCCGCAGCGTGATGCTGACCGGCGGTCTTCCATCTTCCGGCAAATCTCCGGCCGACACCGTCACAGCGCCTGTTCGGCGGCGCGGCCCAGCGCAAAGGCGCGTTGCTCGATCAGCGTCGGCACCTCGCAGACATAGCTCAGCGACTTGCGGCGCTCGTTGAAGACACGGGTATCCCAGAGCACCCTCTGCCTGGCCTCGTCGAGGGCGGTCGGGTTTTCGGTCGGATTGTTCTGGCGGGTCGAGACGGTTTTCGCCTCCTCGCGCAGTTTCGCCGCAAGCGCCTTCTGCTTGGCGCCATAGCGCTCGATGCCGCGCATGATCTGGCCGCGTTCGGAATTGAAACGCGACAGAAGCACCGCGACGAAGGCGGTGGCCTGCTTTTCGCGCTCTGCCTCTGGCAGACCGCTCAGATAGTCCTTCACCGCGGCTTCCGCCTCGGAGAGCGGCGTGCGCCGCGCCGCCACCTGGTCGACGAGCCGGCGCAGTTCTTCGCCCGGATCGACCTCGGCGGCCTCCGGCAGCGGTGGTCCGGCCCAGATCTGCCCGGCCGAAATCTGCTCGACCCGTCGCTGGATGCAGGGCCAGTCGGTGGTCGCGGGGGCCGGGGCCTTGGCGAAGGCCATCGGGTTCTTCGTACCGCCGGTCTTGCCCTCGGCGGGCGGCGCGCCTGCGGAGGGGGCATTGCCGGTGCCGGCCGGCGCGTTGGTCGGCGCCGGGCCGGGCAGCACGAAGCCCTTCGGGATCGGCTTGGACGTGGCGCCATCCTGGGCGAAAGCGAGGCTTACCGGCGCAAATGCGCTGAGCGCCACGATCACGCCCGCGGTCACCCAGCGGTTCGCCCGTCTGACGACAAATTCTTTCGCCATGAGTTTTCCTCCCGTATTTTCCTGACGCTTTCTCCCGGCGTCACTGCCGCTTGCGGCTGATCAGCCCGCGCGCCGGATCGTAAGCGATGATCGCCCCGCCGAGAAACACCACCGTGCAGCCAAGGACGATCGCCAACGCCTGAAGGTTCAGCTCCCGGTAGAGGGCGAAACGCACGAGCTCCACCGCGTGGGTGAACGGATTGACCTGGCAGATCCGGTAGAGCAGCGGGCTCGACTCCTGCACCCGCCAGAGCGGATAGAGCGCCGAGGAAGCGAAATACATCGGGAAGATCACGAAATTCATCACCCCGGCGAAATTCTCCAGCTGCTGGACGAGCGAGGACAGGAGCATGCCGAGCGCGCCGAGCATCAGCCCGGCCAGCAGGATCGCCGGCAGCGCGTAGAGATAGCCCTGCCAGTCGGGCCGCACTTCCCAGAACCAGGCGATGGCGAGGAAGACATAGACCTGGACGACGCCGACGGCGACACCGGCGCAGAGCTTCGAGACGAGCAGGAACCAGCGCGGCAGCGGCGAGACGAGCAGCGTCTTCATCGTCCCCGTCTCGCGGTCGTAGACCATCGACAGCGACGACTGCATGCCGTTGAAGAGCAGGATCATGCCGATCAACCCGGGCGCGATGTAGACCTCGTAGAGGACATAGGTCTGGTAGGGCGGGATGATCGAGACGCCGAGCACCTGGCGAAAGCCGGCGGCGAAGATGAACAGCCAGAGCAGCGGGCGCACCAGCGCCGAGACGAAGCGTTCGCGCTGATGGATGAAGCGCAGCGCCTCGCGCCAGGCGATGCCGCCGGAACAGACCAGATAGGCCGAGAGCGGAAAGCCGCGGCGCACCGGCGTGGCAGTCTGGATCGTCGCTTCGCTCATCAGGCCACTCCCTCCGGCTGAGCGGCCTTGGCGCGCACGCCCGTCAGCCGGGTGAAGGCGTCGCCGATCGAGCGGGCGCCCTGTGCGGCGACGATGTCGGGCACGAAGCCTTCGGCGAGCACCTCTCCCTGATGCAGCACGACGACCCGGTCGCCGGCGTCGATCTCATCGATCAGATGCGTCGCCCAGAGGACGCTGACGCCCTCCTCATGCACAAGCCGCCTCACTTCGGAAAGGATCGCGGCGCGCGAGCGGACGTCGAGGCCGACGGTCGGCTCGTCAAGCAGGATGAGGCGTGGCCGGTGCATGAAGGCGCGGACGATCTCGATGCTGCGAAGCTGGCCGCCGGACAGGTTGCGGGCCTTCTCTTTCAGCCTCGAACGCAGCTCCGATGTCGCAAGAATCTCGCCGATGCGGGTTTTCGCCGCCGATGCCGGCAGGCCGTGCAGGGCAGCGTGGTAGATGAGGTTCTGGCTGATCGACAGGTCGAGATCGAGGGTTCTAGCCTGGAAGACGACGCCGAGCCGGCGCAGCGCCTCGCCAGGATCTTTGGACAGGTCGAAGCCGAGAATCCGGATGGCGCCGTGCCGGACGTTGAACAGCCGGGTGATCAGCGAGAACAGCGTCGACTTGCCGGCACCGTTCGGCCCGAGGAGGGCGGTGAAGGAGCCCTGCGGCACCGTGAAGGAGACATCGTTCAGCGCCTTGCGCTGGCCATAGGAATGGCTGACCCGCTCGACGGCGAGTGCCGGGAGGTCGTCCGCCGGATGGGGGCCGTTCAGCTTGCCGTCCTGCATTGCCGCTTTCGCTCTTTCAGGCGCCTCTGCCATGGAACAGATAGGGCAGTCGCGCGAAACGGCCGAGGCCGCGGAGACAGCCGCGGCCTCGGCCGGTGTTCGGATATTGTGGTCACTGGACGACGGTGATCGTCCCTTCCATCACGTGATCCTCGTCGAGGCCGCCGACCTTCCATTCGTAGCGGCCGGGGCGCACGGTCTGGAACTGGACGGTGATCGTGCCGTGGGAGTCGTATTCGAGCCAGGCCGGGGCGCCGGCCATGTGCACCTCGAGATCGTCGATGACGATCTGGTTCATCCAGACGTTCCGGAAGAAGTCCGGCGCGTTGAACTTGTACTCGATGTCACCCTCGGACTTGATGTCCCAGCGATAGGCCTGGCCGGCCCTGAGATAGAAGTCCTTGTGGTTGGTCTTGAAGGCGTCGCCGCCGACGCCGAGGATCAGCGGCGTGACGATCTGCGAGGTCAGGCTCTTCTTCGGCAGGCCGAGCATGTCGCCGTTGAGCGCCGCGGCGGGCATCAGCTCCGACCCCGGCGGAACCTTCAGCCCGTCGGCTGCGGGCACCAAGCTGGCACTCTGGCTGGCACCGTCGCTATCGTCGTCGTCATCAGCCTTGGTGGTGGCGGCGCCGGCCGCCGGCTTGTCATCGTCGTCGTCCGCCTGGGCGAAGGCGGGGCCGGCCGGCGCGGCAAGGAGGCCGAGGCCGAAGAGCGCCGCCATCAGTGCGAGCCAGGGTGATTTCATGATGTCAGTCCTCCCGAATTGCCTGCGATTTTCGAATGCCGCTCACTTCGGCGTCACGGCGACGCCCCATGGCTGCTGGCCGACCTGGACCGACTTGATCACCTCGTCGTCCTCGACGTCGATGATCGAGATGTCGTTGGAGAGGCCGTTGGTGGTGAAGAGGTATTTCTGGTCCGGCGAGAAGGCGAGCTGCCAGACCCGCTGGCCGACGAGGAGATAGTCCTCCACCTCGTAGGTCGCGGTATCGACCACCGCGACGCGATTGGCGGGGCCGAGCGCGACATAGGCCTTCTTGCCGTCGTCCGTGATGCGGATGCCCACCGGCTGGATCGCCTCGGAGCGGATGCCGGGGATCTCGAAGCTGATCTTGTGGGTGATTTCCTTGGTCGCCGCGTCGATCACCGAGACCGTGCCGCCAATCTCCGCCGAAACCCAGATTTCCGAACCGTCCTTCTTGTACTGGGCAAAGCGCGGCCGGGAATCGACGAGGACGTTGGCGGTGATCTGCTGGCTGTCGCGATCGATGAAATGCGCCATGTTCGTCGTCTCGGACGTGTTGACGATCGTCTGGCCGTCCGGCGAGACGCCCATGCCTTCCGGTTCCACGCCGACCGGAATCTCGGCAAGGCGCCCGCCGGTCTTCAGGTCGATGACGGTGACGAGGTTGTCGTCCTCGTTGGCGGCATAGAGCTGGTCGCCGTTGGGAGACAGCGTCAGGAGTTCGGGATCGGGGCCGGAGGGAAGCGTCCGTTTGAAGGCGTGGGTCTTCGTGTCGAATTCCTTGATGATGTCGTCGTCGCTGGTGCAGACGTAGAGCGAGGCGCCGTCCGGGCTGACGGCGATGCCGCGTGGCCGCTGACCGACCTTGAAGGTGTCGATGACGGAGAACTCCTTCTCCGAGTCGAGCACGGTGACGTCGTTGCCCTTCTCGTTCGAGACGAAGATCTTGTAGGCGAAGGCCGGGCTCGCGGGCAGCATGAGCGCCGCGGCAAGGGCCGCCAGTGACAGTCGTTTCAATACCATTCCTCCCTGAGCCGGACCCGGCCATCGCCGGCATCGTCCGGCCCCTTCATGCGCCATCGCGCATCGCCCGTCGACCGCGTCGATCCTACGGCGCCGCTCAGCTCGATCCCGGACCGGCCGGTCACGCCCGGCGAACAGGGGCACATGGACCCTGGCGCGCGTGTCGTCGAAGCGAGCCTCCCGTCTCGCCTGGCGGTGCCCGGCGCCCCCCGGGACCTGTCCTTGGGAGCGACAAGCCCCGAGGAGCACCAGCGTCCAAACTGGTAGCTTATGAAATCGCCACCCGGCAACGGGACAACTTCCCGGAAACCGGCGGCCGATCAGTCGCCGCTGTCGAGCATCCTGCCGCCCTTGGTCTCGAGGGCAAAGCGCACGAGATCGGAGGTGCGCTCGACGCCGAGCTTCTCCTTCATCCGGGTCGAGGTGTTGGCGACGGTCTTGTAGGCGACACCGAGCCCGTCGGCGATTTCTGACAGGCTCTTGCCGTCGCCGAGCATGTGGAGGATCTGCAACTCCCGCCGGGTGAGATCGCCGACGCCGGTCTCCCGCGTCGCATGGTCCTTCATCAGCGCCGCGGTTTCGCTGTCGACATAGGGCTCGCCTGCGACAGCTTTCTCGACCGCCACCAGCAGCTCGTCCGACGGCGCGCTCTTGGAGACGTAGCCGAGGGCGCCGTCGCGCCTGGCCGAAACGGCATAGACGACGTCGGAATACATCGAGAAGACGACGATCCGCGCCTTCGGATCGTCGGCCCGCAGCCGGCGCAGCACGTCGAGCCCGCTGCCGTTCTTGAGGTTGATGTCGAGGATGGTGACGTCCGGCCGCATGTTGCGGAATTCGCGCAGCGCATCGGAGGGGCTCTCGGCCTCGCCGATCTCGGTCACCGGGATGGTCTCCACCAGCCGTCTGATGCCATCCCGGACGACCTTGTGGTCGTCGACGATCAACAGTTTCATCGTCCGTCCTTCGCTGCGGCCATGGCGTTCGCCGCCGCCGTTTCGTCGAGTCCCAGTCTATCCTCGCGGCGAGGAGGCTCGGCAAGGCTGCGCCCGCCGAGCGGCACCGCGCCGCTCACCCGGACGCCCCGCGGCGTCTTCGTCTCCTCGACAATCATCGTGCCGCCGGCCGCCTCGATCCGCTCGCCCATGCCGACCAGGCCGAAGCCGCCGTCGCCTCGCGGCCGGGTGAAGCCGCCGCCATCGTCGATGATCGTGAAGTTCAGCCGTCCGGGATGCTCCGCAACCTCGACGGCGATCCTCGACGGATCGCCGTGGCGCAGCGCATTGGTGACGGCCTCCCGGACGGCGCGATGGACCAGCGTCTCGATGGTCGCGCCGAATTCGCCGTCGGCAAGGGTGAGGTCGAATTCGACGTCCGGGTGGCGTGGCTGAAGATCGGCGACCATCTCCTCGATCGCCCCCTTCAGCCCGAGGCCGGACGTCGCGCCGGGCCTGAGATTGCCGAGGATCCGCTTCAGCTCCCGCCGCGCCTCGTGAGCCGCGGCGGCAATCGCCCCGGCACGCTCCGCGATGATCTCCTTGCGGGGCGATCCGTCAGCCGCCGCGCGCCTGATGCTCGAGGCATCGACGTCGATGGCGAAGAGCAGCGGGCCGACATCGTCGTGAAGATCGCGGGCGAGTTCCGCCCGTTCCTCGTCCTCGAGATGGAGAAGCCGGTCGGAAAGCCGCCGGTTGCGGTCCGAGATCGCGGCGAGGCGCTCGGTCATCGCATTGAGGCCGCCGGCGAGCTCCCGCATTTCCGGCGGGCCCTCAGGTGCGACCTTGGCCGAATAGTCGCCGTCGCCGATCCGGGAAAACGATGCATGGATCGCGTCGAGCGGCTTCAGCGCCCGATCCGCCACCACCCAGACCGCCCCGAAGGCGATCAGCAGGAACAGGACGAGAAGGCCGAGAACGATCAGAAGGTCGAGCCAGGCGTCGGCAAGTTCGTTGCGCGGATCGACGATGACCGCGACGGAGGTGATCGGGGCCGAGGCCGCCGTCAGCGGCATGACGACAGTCGAGGGATCGGGAGCGAGAAGCTTCACGAACCATTCCGGCAGCAGGCCGGACTCCTTCGCCATGACCGATTCGTCACGGATGACGCCGACGGAATCGATGAGGATGACCTTCACCCGCCGGTCGCCGTTGAAGGTGCGCACGAAGCCGGCGAGCTTTCCCCGGACGTCGCGCGAGGCCGGAAGCTCGGCGACCATCTGGGCGACGCGGTTGGTGGCGACGCTGCGTGCTGCCTGAAGCTCGGTGGCGATGGTGTCGCGTGCCTGGAAGAAGGTGAGGACCGCGCCGATGACAAGGATCGCGACGAAGGCGATCGTCAGTGTCAGGGCAAGGCGGGCCTTCAGCGACATGGGACTGGCCGCCCGGCGGCAGCGCCACTCGCTGGCCTTCCCTGCCGGGACGCTCGCTGGTGAAGGTTGAGACGCATGGTGGGTCCGCATCCGACTGCAGCCGAAATGTCCGCACATCGTTGCAGGCTTGCGGCTGCGGCCGTCAACGCCTCGCCGTCCTTGGAGCGGTATCCGGGAGCGACGAGGCCGCGAGGCGCTCCGATGTCATGGCTTGCCGGTGAACCGAGCGAAACTGGATCGCGTTCGGGCGTCACTTGTCGAAGTTGCAGGTCGATTCCGGCCGGTCGAAGCCGAGCGTGTCGAGCTCCGAGACCTGATGCAGGAAGCCTTCCTGGGGCGAGGACGAGACGACCGAATCCTCGGTGCCGAGCAGCACCGGCTGGCGCAATTGCCAGTCCCAGTCGCGGAAGGTCAGGCGCTGGCCCTTGAAGGCGGCGACGGTGAAGTCCTTGGAGCGGATGAAGGCGTCGATCTTTTCCGGATCGGTCGACTGGGTCCGCGAGGCGGCCTCGCCGATCACCCGCACCGCGGTCCAGGCCTGCATGTCCTTCGATTCCATCCGCCGGCCGGAGGCGTCCACGAAGCGGTTCTGGATCTGCGCGCCGCCCCACTGCTCGCTCGCCGGATGCCATGAGCCGGGGACGAGCCCGGCGGTGCCGGCGACAGGCCGGGGGATCCAGGTCCGCCAGGGGATGTAGCTGCCGAACACCTCGCTCTCGTCGGCGACGAGCAGCACGTCGTGATCCGGCAGGTCCTGCAGGAACACCGGGATCTGCCGCTGCACGAGCGCCTGGCCGGAATCCGTCGCGCGGGCGCCGCCGGCATCCTTGAAGGTCTTTTCGGCGACGATCTTGCCGCCGAACTTCGTTGCCGAGCGCTTCAGCGCAGCCGCGAAAAGCTGGTCGTTCTCGTGCTCGCCCTCGACGAGCGCCCAGTTCCGCCACTGCTTCCACATCAGATACTGCGCCAGACCGTCGGTCAGCATCGAGCGGGAAGGCGCCGTATGGAAGAGGTTGGACCGGCAGTCGTCATTGCGCAGCCGGTCGTCCTCGGCGCCGGCATTGAGCACGATCGCGCCCTTCTCCTTGGCGAGGTCGGCGGCCTTCAGCGTGTCATCGGCGGATAGATCGGTGACAATGTAGTGGTCGCCGTCGGCGAGCAGCTTTGCGAGCGGGTCGGCGATGTCGTCCCCCGGCTTCAGCGTCACCTCGTCGAGCACGAATTTCTGGCCCATGAAGGAGCCGGTGGTGTCGTTGTCCTTGATCGCGACCCTTGCGCCGGCGAGCCCGATATCCTCGGGCGGAATGTCGAGGACCGAGAGGGCGAGGGTGGGCTCATAGGTCCGCAGATAGCCGATCCGCACCGTCTCCAGCTTCTTCTGTGCCGGGCTGGCCGGCACCTTCGCGTCGGTGCCCTGCGCGCTGGCGGAGAGCGTCAGGGCGAAGGCTGCGAGTGACGCAAGGACGAAGGGCGTCAGCCCCCGCCTGAGGCGATCGAGGTCGAGCATGGTGGTTTCCTCCCTCGCGGCGCCGCTTGAACGTCGCGATCATTGCTCCTGCCGCCGCTTGCGCTATCACTTGGCGTCGGGCACCGCACATCGCAAAACGGAGGAGCCGTATGTTTGCGCCCATGATGTGTCGCGGAGCGAACCGTTTCAGGCAAGCAAGATTTTTTCCCGTTGTTCTCCTCGCACTGGTCGCGGCGGGGCCGGCGGCGGCTGCCGAGCACAAGATCGCGGTGTTCGATTTCCAACTGATCGATTCCAGCCTGCAGGGCTCGATGCAGGGAAAGGACGCGGCGCAGGAGGCCCGGCTCGACCGCATGGCACCGAAGCTGCGTGACGACATCGCCAGCGTCGACGGCTATTCCATCGTCGACGTCGGGCCGGTCGAATCGCAGGCGGACGACGCCAATCTGCAGAGCTGCGGCAACTGCGCGCTGAAATTTGCCGGCGAGGTCGGGGCGGATATCGCCGTCGTCGGCACTGTCCAGAAGGTGTCCAACCTGATCCTCAACATCAACGCCTATGCCTTCGACGTGAAAAGCGGCAAGGCCGTCGCGAGAGGCAGCGCCGACATCCGCTCCAACACCGACGAGAGCTGGGATCGCGGCCTGCGCTACCTGTTCGAAAACACCTTGAAGAAGCAGCTGGAGGCGGCGCATTGACGAAGCTTCTGGCGAGCGTCACCGGTCCGGGCGAAGCCGAAGCCGCGCTGTCCGGCGGCGCCGACATCATCGACCTGAAGGATCCGGCGCAGGGTGCCCTCGGCGCCGTGTCGCCCGAGATCCTCGCCGCGACCATCGAGCGGGTCGCCGGCCGGCGGCCGGTCTCGGCGGTGGCCGGCGATCTGCCGATGCAGCCGGACGCGATTCTCGAGGCGGTTCGGGCGCGGGGCGCGGCGGATTTCGTCAAGATCGGCCTCTTCCCGTCCTCGCGGGACGAGCGGCTGGCGGTGATCTCGGCACTCGGCGACGCCGCCCGAAACGTCCGGCTAGTGGCGGTGTTCTTCGCCGACGGCGATCCGGATTTCACCCTTCTTACGCCGCTCGCCGAGGCGGGCATTCACGGCGCGATGATCGACACGATTGAGAAGGGCAAGGGCGGCCTGCTCACAAGGCTTTCGGTCGGAGCCCTTTCGGGCTTCGTCGGCTCGGCGAAGACGCTCGGGCTGATGACCGGGCTCGCCGGTTCGCTGGAGGCGCCGGACGTGCCGCGTCTGCTCGCCCTCGAGCCGGACTATCTCGGCTTTCGCGGCGCGCTGACGGTCGGGGCCCGCGGCGACGCGATCGACGAAGCGCGGGTGCGCCGCATTGCCGGGCTGGTCGCGGGGAAGTCGGCGGCCGGCGCGATGCCGGGCGCAGCATCGCAGGGTGACGGCCTCGACCGCATCTTCGTCCGCGACTTCGTTCTCGACATGGAGATCGGCGCCTATGGCTATGAGCATGGACGGCGCCAGAAGGTCCGCTTTTCGGTCGAGGCGCTGATTACCCGCATCGACACGCGCAACGACGACATTGCGGAGGTCTATTCCTACGACCTCATCATCGACGCCATCCGCGCGCTGGTCGAAGCAGGCCATACCGCGCTCGTCGAGACCCTCGCCCTCGATCTCGCCGGGACGCTTCTGAAGGACAGCCGTCTCTTCGAGGTGACCGTGCGCGTGGAAAAGCTGGAACTTGGCCCCGGCGCGGTTGGCATCGAGATCCGCCGCAGCCGCGCCGATCCTTCCGGATGAGGCAACCCGGATGAGGCAACGCCTCCGGGGACAGCTTCGGCAGACCCCGGGCGGCTTCGCGCCCCGCTTGCCATGCCGCCGGCGCAATGCTGTCCCGGCATCCATGAGGCAGATGATCTTGCGCCTTGTCGTTTCCTGGCGTTCACTGCGCTTTCACAAAAGCCGCCACCGCGTTCTGCGACCTGGGCGCGATGTCTCGCTCTCTCGACGAAACGCTCGGCGCGTCCATTTGACTCGGCAATCGGCCCGCAGAGGCCGGCCAAAAAGCGGGGCAATTGCGCCGGTTTCGGCGCCTTCGCCCGGGAAACGCCAGAAAACGGGGCAGGGCACCATGGGAAAACGTCAGCAACTTCTTGTCGTCAAGCTCGGCGGCAGTTCGGCTTCGTCGCCGGATCTCTACCGCTGGGTGAAAGCGCTCGAACAGGCGAAGATCCCGATGGTCGTCGTCCCCGGCGGCGGGCCCTTCGCCAACACCGTCCGGCGCTACCAGCCGAAGCTCGGCTTCGACGACCGCGCCGCCCACGAGATGGCGATCCTCGGAATGGAGCAGTTCGGCCTGGCGCTGATCAGCCTGTCGAGCCGGATGGTCCGGGCGCGCGACCGCGAGGACATCGAGACGGCGATCGAGGCCGGGCGCATTCCGGTCTGGCTGCCCCGCGACGTGGCGCTGACCGCCCCCGACATCGCCCAGGACTGGAGCGTCACCTCCGATTCGCTCGCCGCCTGGCTGGCCCGCCGGCTATCGGCCCGGTATCTCTGCCTGATCAAGCAGCTCGACGTTCCGGAAGGTGCCGACGTTGATGCGCTGGTCGGCGCCAAGATCGTCGACGACACCTTCGCCGAGTATCTCGGCCCGCTGTCGACGGTTTATGTCGCCGGACCGGGGGACGTCGCCACGGCCGGCTTGCGGCTCGCCGACGGCAAGGTGCCGGGCCATCCGCTCTCGCGCCAGGGCATCGAACTGGTCGTCGCCGCCGAGTGACGGCCGCGCCGGTGACGCCCTCTTCCCGTGCGGGAGGCTTTTCAACCGCGCGGGAATGACCGACATAGCCGGGATGGCGACACCGCGACTTCTCTTCCTGACAGGGCATCTCGCCCGCCCGCGCCTCGAGCGGATCCTCTCCGGCCTCGAGGCGACGGATTTCGCCTGGGCGATCGCCGACATCGGCGTGAAGGTCGCGGCGCTCGCCACCGGCGACATCATCGAGCGGCGGCTGCAGCGGCCGGTCGAGGCCGACCGCGTCATCCTGCCGGGGCGTTGCCGGGCCGATCTCGACCGGCTCGAGGCCTCCTTCGGCGTGCCCTTCCTTCGCGGCCCTGACGAGCTGGCCGACCTGCCGGCCTTTCTCGGCAGGAAGGGCGGACCGCCGGATCTTTCGCGCCATTCGATGCGGATCTTCGCCGAGATCGTCGATGCGACCGCCCATCCGGTCGAGAGGATCCTGGTCCGGGCGGAAAAGATGCGCGACGAGGGCGCCGACGTCATCGATCTCGGCTGCCTGCCGGACACGCCATTCCCGCATCTTGAAGCGACGATCGCCGCGCTGAAGGCGGCCGGCCACCTGGTCAGCGTCGATTCCGCCGATCCGGATGAGCTCGCCCGGGCGACGCGGGCCGGCGCCGACTATCTCCTCAGCCTGACCGAGGACACTCTGGATATCGCCCGGGAGGGCGACGCCGTGCCCGTCGTCGTGCCGGCGACGCCGCACGACCTCAACTCGCTCGACCGTGCGATCGAGAAGGCTGCTGCGATGGGGATCGACGTCATCGCCGATTCGATTCTCGATCCGATCCATTTCGGCTTTTCGGCCTCGCTGGCGCGCTATCACGAGCTGCGCCGCCGCCATCCGGACATCGCCATCCTGATGGGCACCGGCAATCTCACCGAGCTGACGGACGCCGATACCTCCGGCATCACCGCGACGCTGCTCGGCATCTGCTCGGAACTTGCGATCGACAATCTTCTCGTCGTCCATGTCAGCCCGCATACCCGCCGGACGATCTCCGAGCACGACGCCGCCCGGCGCATGTTCTTTGCGGCGCGGCAGGACAACGCTTTGCCGCGCGGCTATTCGAACACGCTGCTGCAGGCCCATGACGTGAAGCCCTTCGCCGTGACGCCAGACGAACTTGCCGAGATGGCCGCGACGATCCGCGACAGGAACTACCGGATCGAGACGGCCGAGGACGGCATCCACCTCTATAATCGCGACATCCACGAGGTTGCGACCGACGCCTTCGAGCTGTTTCCGCATATCGAGGTGGACGGCGACACCGGCCATGCCTTCTATCTCGGGGCGGAACTCCAGAAGGCCGAGATCGCCTTCAGGCTCGGCAAGCGCTATGCCCAGGACACGGCCCTCGACTTCGGCGTCGCGGCGCCTCGGGACGAGGAGGACCGCACCCGGCTGGAAGAGGCGGGCCATACGCTGAAGGCGAAGAAGAAGGGAACGCCGGCCGGGGACGGCGGCGAGGGGAGGTGAGGCCTTGGCCTATATTCGCGAAACGATCCTGACGACGATCTCCGAGGCGGGGGAGGTGCACATCGCGCCGCTCGGCATCATCCAGGAGAAGGACGGCTGGGTGATCGCGCCGTTCCGGCCGTCGACGACGCTTGCCAATATCGCGGCCAATGGCCTTGCCGTCGTCAATTACACCGACGAGGCGAAGATCTTCGCCGGCTGCCTGACCGACCGAAAGGACTGGCCGCTGGCGCTGATCGAGAACTGTCCGGTGCCCCGGCTCGACGCGGCGCTCGCCCACGATGTCCTGAAGGTCGAGAGCGTCACCGAGGACGAAACCCGCCCGCGCTATTTCTGCAAGGTAATCGGCTCCGGCCAGCACAGGCCCTTCACCGGCATGAACCGCGCCAAGGCCGCGGTGCTCGAGGCGGCGATTCTCGTCAGCCGGCTGAAGATGCTGCCGGCCGAAAAGATCGAGACCGAGATCGCCTATCTGAAGATTGCCATCGACAAGACCGCCGGCCCCGACGAGGAGACCGCCTTCTACTGGCTGCTCGAAAAGGTCATCGAGCATCTGGCGGAGGTCGAGGGGACGTCCTGACGACGGCGGATCCTGCTCGCCGACGAGGCAAGGACGAGGGCCGGCCACCCGCAAGCGAGCGACGCGGCCCCGCCATCCCGTCAGCTCAGCGCTCGCCCTTCGGTGCCGGGGTATTGAGCAGCTGCTGCTCCCAGACATAGGCGATGCCGCTGCCGGCAGCATGCTGCAGGAGCACCTCGGTGAACTTTCCGGCCTGTTCGACACGCGCCCAGTCGCGCTGCCACTCGGCCGCCACCGCCAGCCAGGTCATCATGTTGGCGCCGGCGCGGATCATGCGCTGGATGGCGACCTCGTGGGCTTCCAGCGAGACGCCGCCGGAGGCGTCGGTGACGACGGTGACGTCCCACCCTTCGCCGAGCGCCTGGATCGTCGGCATGGCGACGCAAACCTCGGTCCAGAGACCGGCGATGATCAGCTGCTTGCGGCCCGTTGCCGCGACTGCCTCCACCACCTTCCGGTCTTCCCAGGTGTTGATGAAGGTCCGGTCGATCACCTCCTGGTCCGGGAAGAGATCGGTGATCTGCGGAAAGATGACGCCGCCGCGATCGGCGAGGACGCTCGTCAGGATGGTCGGCACGCCATAGCTTCTGGCGGCCTTGGCGAGAGCGGTGGCATTGTTGACCACCGTCTGGGGGTCGTGGCTGTTCAGGTTGGTGAGCTGGAACGGCTGGTGATCGATCATCACGAGAACCGAATCCTCGGGGCGAAGAAGCGAAGCCAGGCCATTTCGGAAGGTCATTGCGACATCCTTTGCTGCCGCGGTGGCGGCACGGGGTTTCCAGGAGACATGCGTCGGCGACGCCGTTGCCTGGAGGCAAATTGCCGTTCCCCTTTTTGCCGCGATAGTGCCATGATGCGGCAAGCTGCGTCGCGGAATGAGGAACGCCGAATGGACACCGAAGACCTGCACACATTCGTCGCCGTGGCCGATGCCGGGGGCGTCTCGGCCGCGGCGCGCCGTCTCGGCATTTCCAAGTCGATCGTCAGCCGGCGGCTCTTCCGGCTCGAATCCGAACTCGGCGTCCAGCTCCTCGCCCGGACCACCCGCGGCGCCGCTTTGACGGAGGCCGGCGCGACCTTTCGGGACCATGCCGCCCGGGTGGGTGCCGAAATGGATCTGGCGCGGGAAAACATCCTGCCGACCGGCGATCTCCGTGGCCGGCTGCGGGTCGCCGTACCGCTCTCCTTCGGCCCGTCGCATTTCGCCCCGGTGCTGGCGGAAATGGCGAAGGACCATCCGCAGCTTCACATCCACACCTCGTACAGCGACCGCTTCGTCGATCTCATTGCCGAGGGGTTCGATTGCGCGATCCGGGTCGGCTATCTGCCGGACTCCAACATGATCGCGAGACGCGTCGGCCCGGTGTCCGGAAAGCTCGTCGCCAGTCCGGACTATATCGCGGCGCACGGAGCGCCCGAGACGCCGCAGGACCTCGTCACCCATCAGGCGCTGATGCAGGGGACGGAAGCCTGGCAGCTGATGGATGGCGACAGGATCATCACGGTGCAGCCGCAGGGACGCTTCAAGGCCGACAACGGCACGGCCCTCACCGCCGCGGCCGTGGCGGGGCTCGGCATCGGCTATCTTCCCGACTGCCTGACTCACGAGCATGTTTCGTCGGGCAAGCTCGTCCCTGTGATGACGCGCTATCCGCCGCCGCCGGCCGGCACCTATGTCGTCCGCCCGCCAGGCCAGCATCCCGCCCGGAAGATCAGGATCCTGACCGAGACGCTGATCGCCTATTTCGAGCGCAATCCGGAACTCTGGGGCCGCGAGAACCGAGAAGAGAAAGGCCACAGACGAACACGCAACGCGTGACGGGCCGGTTGCCGCTTTGCGCGGGCATGGCTGCAGCAGTCCGCGCTTGGGGCAGGATTACAGTGCCGGGAGACAGCCGCGGCGGATCCACCTCGGTCGCTGGAACGGCGCCGCCGCGACCCGATCACTACAACCTGACTGAACACTTCGTCACCCCCACTCGAAACCATCGCCCGATGCCCTCGTTAAGGGACGGATTTCGAACCGTTCCAATCAGGGTCCCATCTCGGGAGCCTCGATGAAGCGAAACCGAAGGGCGAAACGTTCGATGAAGCTGAAGATCAACGGGGTCGAGCATGAGCTCGACATCGATATGCGCACCTCGCTGCTCGACGCCTGCCGCGACCATCTGGGCCTCACCGGCTCGAAGAAGGGTTGCGACCATGGCCAGTGCGGCGCCTGCACCATGCTGGTGAACGGCCGGCGCATCAATTCCTGCCTCACCCTCGCCGTCATGCACGAAGGCGACGAGATCACCACCATCGAGGGCATCGGCGAGCCGGGCAATCTGCATCCGATGCAGGAGGCCTTCCTCCACCATGACGGATTCCAGTGCGGCTACTGCACGCCGGGCCAGATCGTTTCGGCCGTCGGCATGCTCGGCGAGGTGGCCGACGGCTGGCCGAGCCACGCAAGCGCCGACGTCAAGGCTGGCGCGGCTCTGTCCGGCGACGAGATACGCGAGCGTATGAGCGGCAATCTCTGCCGCTGCTCGGCCTATCCGAACATCGTCGACGCCATCGAAACCGCCAGCGCCAAGATGAAGGAGAACGCATGAGACCGTTCGACTACGCCCGGGCGGGCAACGTCGCCGAGGCAGGCCAGATGGCCGGGCGCTTCATTGCCGGCGGCACCAATCTGCTCGACCTGATGAAGCTCGAAGTGGAGACGCCGGACAAGCTCGTCGACATCACCCGTCTGCCGCTGCGGGGTATCGAGGAGACCGATGATGGCGGGCTGCGTATCGGCGCTCTCGTCAGCAATGCCGACCTCGCCGCCGATCCGCGCATCCGCCGCGACTACGAAGTGCTCTCGCGGGCGCTGCTCGCCGGCGCATCGGGCCAGTTGCGCAACAAGGCGACGACCGGCGGCAACCTCCTGCAGCGCACCCGCTGCAGCTATTTCTACGAGCCATCCCAGCCCTGCAACAAGCGCGAGCCGGGCTCCGGCTGCGGAGCGATCGGCGGCTTTAATCGCATCCATGCGGTCCTCGGCACCTCGGACAAGTGTATCGCGACGCATCCCTCTGACATGGCCGTGGCGATGCGGGCGCTCGACGCCGTCGTCGAGACGCAGAAGGTCGACGGATCGACCCGGGCGATTGCGCTCGGCGAGTTCTACCGGCTGCCGGGCGATACGCCCGAGATCGAAAACGTCCTCGAACAGGGCGAGCTCATCACCGCCGTGCGTCTGCCGAAACCCTTTGCCGGCCAGCATCGCTACCGCAAGGTCCGCGATCGCGCGTCCTACGCCTTCGCGCTGGTCTCGGTCGCCGCGGTGGTGCGGATGGACGGCGGCAAAATCGCCGAGGCCCGGCTTGCCTTTGGCGGGCTCGCGCACATGCCATGGCGCGACGAGACCGTGGAAAAGGCGCTGATCGGACAGGAGCCGGCAATGGCGAATTTCGACAAGGCCGCCGACATCCTCCTCGCCGAGGCCAAGGGCCAGGGCGAGAACGACTTCAAGATCCCGCTCGCGCGGCGCACGCTGAAAGCCGTGCTCGCCGACGCCACCAAGGGAGCCTAACGCCATGAACAAGCACGTGATGAACGAAGCGATCGGCGAGACCCGCCTCGATCGCGGCACGCAAGGGGTGATCGGCCAGGGCGTCGATCGCTATGAGGGAAAGCTCAAGGTCTCGGGCAAGGCGCCCTATGCCTATGAGCATCTGATCGGCGAAAAGGTCGCCTATGGCTTCGTCGTGCCGGGCCCCATCGGTAGGGCCAGGGTGAAGTCGATCGACACCGCGAAGGCCAGGGCGATGCCCGGCGTTCTCGCCGTCGTCACCGGCGACGCGATCATGCACTCCTCGGCGCAGCCGATGGGGCCCGACGTGCCGGCAATGAAGGGCGAGATCTTCCACTACAACCAGCCGGTGGCTCTCGTCGTCGCCGAGACGTTTGAGACGGCGCGCCATGCCTCGCATCTCGTCGAGGTCGACTACGAGCCGCTCGAGGGCCACTACGAAATGGAGGGCCGGCGGGAGACCGGCCGGGCCAGCGACGGCGGGCCGATGGCGGCGGACACCAAGCGGGGCGATTTCGAAAAGGCCTTCGCCGCGTCCGAGGTGCAGTTCGACCGCACCTACACGACGCCCTCCTATCACGCGGCGGCAATGGAACCGCACGCCTCCGTCGCCAAATGGGATGGCGACCAGCTGACGGTCTGGTCGTCCTGCCAACTGCTTGACCTCAACGTCAAGCAGATCGCCAACGGCGTCGGCGTCGACGCCTCGAAGGTGCGGCTGCTCAGCCCCTATATCGGCGGCGGCTTCGGCTCCAAGCTCGGCATCGGTCCGGATGCGGTCCTCGCGGCGCTCGGCGCCCGTGAGGTGGGCCGGCCGGTGAAACTGGCCTTGACCCGGCAGAACGTCTTCCAGGCGACCTCGCGCCGCGGCGAGACGATCCAGCGGGTCCGCATCGGCGCGACGAAGGACGGCCGGATCACCTGCTTTGCCCATGAGACCGATACGCCGAATGCCGAAGGCGAGGGGTTCTTCGAGCCGTCCGGCATCTCGACGGTGTTCCTCTATCCGGGCGACGACCGGCTGGTCACCCACCGCGTCGTCACCACCGATGTCCTGACGACCTCGGCGGTGCGAGCGCCCGGCGAGGCGACGGGCATGCTCGCCACCGAAAGCGCGCTCGACGAGCTGGCCGAGCAGTTCGGCATCGATCCGATTGCCTTCCGCAAGCTGAACGAGCCTGAGAAGGATCCGCAGGAGGACGTGCCGTTCTCCTCCCGCCGGCTGCTCGAATGCATCGACGAGGGCGCCAGGCGCTTCGGCTGGGCGGACCGTCCTTCGAAGCCGGCGACGCGTCGTGAGGGCGAATGGCTGGTCGGCTACGGCATGGCTTCGGCAAGCCGCGCCAATTCGCTGATGGCGTCTTCCGCCGAGATCGAGATGAGTGCTGACGGACGGGCGACGGTGAAGACGTCGATGACCGACATCGGCACCGGCACCTACACCATCCTGCAGCAGATCGCCGCCGAGATGCTCGGCCTGCCGCTGGACCGGGTGGACGTTCTTCTCGGTGACACCTCGCTGCCGGCATCGTCGGGTTCCGGTGGATCCTGGGGCGCCAACTCGGCCGGTTCCTCCGTCTTCGTCGCGGCCGAAGCGATCGTCGAGGAATTTGCCAGGCGTCTCGATGTCGACGCCAGCACCCTGACCTTGAAGGACGGTCACGCGATCGCCGGTAACCGCCAGATCCCGTTCTCGGAGATCCTCAAACGCGAGACGCTGACGGTCACCGGCAAGATCGAACCGGGCGACACGTCGGACAACACCAACCAGGCGAGCTATGGCGCGCATTTCGCCGAGGTCGCGGTCAACGTCACCACCGGCGAGACCCGCGTCCGGCGGCTGCTGACCGTCGGCACGGCCGGGCGCATCCTCAACATGAAGACAGCAACGTCCCAGTGCTATGGCGGTCAGATCTGGGGCATCGGCTACGCGCTCGAAGAGGAACTGGTGGTTGACCCACGCAGCGGGCTGATCGTCAATCACGATCTCGCCGAATATCACGTGCCGGTGCATGCCGACGTGCCGAAGCTCGACGTGGTGCTTCTCGAGGATCGCGACCCCTATGCCAGCCCGCTCGCCGGCAAGGGGATCGGCGAACTCGCCATCGCCGGTGTCGGCGCGGCGATCAACAATGCGGTCTACAATGCCACCGGGATCAGGGTCTACGACTACCCGATCACCATGGACAAGCTCTTGCCGCGTCTGCCGGAGGAGGTCGGCGCAGCGGCGTAAACGCCGGCAAGGTATAGTCGCACGAAAATTGAGCGGAACGGCCGGCCAACGATAACCGGCCGTTCTCATTTTTCTAAAGAACGCAGACCGGCCTTGATCTGAATACCGGAAGGGCAGGGTCAGATGCCCGACTACCTCAGGCCAACTCGACAAATGGCTCAATGGTCAGGGCAAGTTGCTCTCTTGCATCCTTGGCGAGGGGCAGTATGGGTCGGGGCGGTTCTGCTCTACCGAGACCGAGCATCTCGAAAAGCGCGTACATCGCCCGGAGACTTGCTTCAGGATCATGCATCGAGGATGCGTTGGTTTCGACCCTGTCGGTGACGGCGTCAGGCGGCTAGGCCGAGCGGCTCCTCCATCGCGAACCGACCCGTCGGCGCGACGACGCCCTTAGCGCCGTCCAGGGCGCCCTCGACCAGTTCCAGCGCCAGGAGCCGCCGCTGCTCGAACGGGCCGGGCATGGCGAGCCTTGCGGTCCGAGCCGCGGTGAACCCGAAGCGGGCATAATATTCCGGATCGCCGACGAGGATGATGGCGCCATGGCCGAGCCTTGCGGCTTCGGCGATCGCCTGGCGCATCAGAAGGCCGCCGAGCCCGGTGCCCTGGCTTTCCGGCGAAACCGCGAGGGGGCCGAGGAGGAGGGCAGGGACGTCGCGTCCGTTTCGGGTACCGGCCGAAATGTTCCACAGCCGGACGGTGCCGGCGAGCGAGCCGTCCGGGCGCACGGCGGAGAAGGCGAGGCCTTCGGCCGGCAGCCGGCCGGCGCGGATCGCCTCAGAGGACTTGCGGGTGCGGCCGGGCCCCATCGCGGCGTCGAGCAGAGCCTCGCGGGCCGAGACATGGGTTGCGGCTTCTTCGACGATGGCGATGAAGGGAACGGCGTTTGCAAAGGCGGATGCGGAGACGAATGCGGTCACGAAAACCTCCCGAACCATGAAAAAGGAGGTTGAAGACTTGCGTGCCGGTCGGCGCGCGGGCGGATCACCCGGCGCCTCGCCCCCGATCAACTGTCAGATCGGGGGCGTGTTCTGCCGGGTCTAGACGGGCCTTCGTCGCCCGTCCCTTCGTCGTTGGGATATGCTTCGCGTCACAGCCATCCTCAGATCACGTAGGACCTGAGCGGCTCGAAGCCGTTGAAGGCCACCGAGGCGTAGGTCGTGGTGTAGGCGCCGGTGCCGTCGATCAGCAGCTCGTCGCCGACGGTCAAGGAGACGGGCAGCGGGTAGGGCGTCTTCTCGTACATCACGTCGGCCGAGTCGCAGGTCGGGCCGGCGAGCACGCAGGGCTCCGTCGCCTCGCCGTCGCGGTGGCTGAGGATCGGATAGCGGATCGCCTCGTCCATCGTCTCGGCGAGACCGCCGAACTTGCCGATGTCGAGGAACACCCAGCGGTTCTCGTCCGCCTTCGACTTCTTCGAGACGAGGACGACCTCGGTCTTGATGACGCCGGCGTCGCCGACCATGCCGCGGCCGGGCTCGATGATCGTCTCCGGCAGCTGGTTGCCGAAATGCTTGGTGAGGCTCTGGAAGATCGCCTGACCGTAGGCAGAAGCCGCCGGCACGTCCTTCAGGTAGCGGGTCGGGAAGCCGCCGCCCATGTTGACGAGGGTCAGCACGATGCCCTTTTCGGCCAGCGCGTCGAAGACGAACTTGGCATCCGCGATCGCCGAGTCCCAGGCTTCCGTATTGGTCTGCTGCGAGCCGACATGGAAGGAGACGCCGGTCGCCTTCAGGCCGAGGCGGGCGGCCTCGGTGAGGACGTCGACGGCCATCGCAGGCACGCAGCCGAACTTGCGCGACAGCGGCCATTCGGCGCCCTCGCCATTGGTCAGGACGCGGCAGAACACGCGGGCGCCGGGCGCCGAGCGGGCGATCTTCTCGACCTCTTCGGTGCAGTCGACGGCAAAGAGCGAGACGCCGAGCTCGTGGGCACGGGCGACGTCGCGCTCCTTCTTGATGGTGTTGCCATAGGAGATGCGCGAGGGCGTCACGCCGGCATCGAGCGCCATCTCGATCTCGGCGACCGAGGCGCAGTCGAAGTTCGAGCCGAGCGAGGCGAGGAGCTTCAGGATCTCGGGCGCCGGATTGGCCTTGACGGCGTAGAAGATCGCCGAGTCCGGCAGCGCCCGGCGGAAGGCACGGAAATTGTCCTCGACGATGTCGAGATCGACGACGAGGCAGGGGCCGTCGGGACGTCGGGTGGCGAGGAAATCGATGATGCGCTGCGTGACCATGGGAGCCTCCGAGGGACCAGGAATGGGTCGACAGGGAGCGTGCGCAACCGCGCGCCCGAACGGCGACAACGCCGACCGGGAGAGACAGTTTCGCGACGCGACTTCATCGGAAACCCGCGCAAGACAACGCGAGCATTCCGGCTTCGTCTGCCATGGTTTGGAGGGCTTGAACCCGCCGCACTTCAGGCAAGGATGGTGTGCCTCTTCAGTATTCCCGGCTGTGGAGACCGGGAGAGACCAGAAAGGCCCGGACCGTCGTTGCTTCAAGGCGTCCTCGATATCGCGCGGCTCGCGAAATCGACTGGGTGTGTTACGTCCAGGTACCGTCACGGCTACCCTCGCATCTGAGGACCGTGGGACGCCCACAGGCACGTGCGACATGGGGCAAGTCGCGATCTATGCCGAGTTGCCGTCATACGCAAGACCCAATGTCCCCCACGGTTGATTTTTCATCCAAGCCGTTGAAGGAAGGGGAAAGGCTGCGGCAGCGCAGCCACAACGGGTCAGGTTGGAGCAAGCTCGAAGCCATGGATACACTGACCAGGATGCGCGCCTTTCTCGCCGTCATTGAGAGCGAGGGCTTTTCCGCCGCGGCTCGCAAGACCGGGCGTTCGAAGGCGCTGCTGTCGAAATATGTCCGCGAGCTGGAGGACGAGCTCGGCGTCCTTCTGATCAACCGCACCACCCGGCAGATCGCCCTGACGGCCGCCGGCGAGGTCTATGTGCGCCGCGCCGGGACGATTCTCTCCGATCTCGAAAGTTTGAACGAGGAGGCGCGCGAGGCGACCGGCGAGGCGAAGGGCCGCATTCGCGTCTCCGCCGCGCGTACCTTCGGCGACGCCGAACTCGGCCACTGCCTGGTCGATTTCGCCAAGGCCTATCCGGACATCAGCCTCGACATCCATCTCGACGACAATTTCGTCAATCTGGTCGAAGAGGGCTTCGACGTCGCAATCCGCATGACGCGGCTCAACGATTCGGCGATGATCGCCCGCCGGCTCGCCTCCCTCGACTTCGTCATCGTCGCCAGCCCGGAATTCCTCGAGCGCACCGGCCGGCCGACGCATCCGGGCGAGATCGTCAACTATCCCGCCGTCATCGATTCCAATTCGCGGCTGTTTTCCAACTGGATGTTCCGCGATCCGGAAACCCAGGAGCAGATTTCCGTCGCGGTCTCCGGCCAGTTCACCGCCAACAGCCCGGTGACGGTGCGCGCGGCGGCGCTCGCGGGCCTCGGCTTCGCGCTGTCGCCGTCCTTCGTCGTCCGCGACGATCTGGAGAGCGGCCGGCTGATCACGGTCCTCGACGAATACATGTCGAGCGAGGCTGGGATCTATGCGGTGTTTCCGCATCGTCGCCACTTGCCGGCGAGGGTTCGCGTCTTCGTCGACTTTCTCGCCGAATGGTTCAAGAAGTGCGGCCGGCAGAAATCCCTCGAAGCGGTGCACAGGCCCGGCAATTCCGGCACGGCGCAGGCCGACCGGGTGGCCTGAGCGCCCGCCGGGTCCCGATCGGGCGAGGTGGGCAGGAGGTGACAAACTTGCCCGGCCGGCCCGGCCGGTCAGCCCCTGTGGCGCGCCCCGTCTGGCGTGAGACGGCGATGCGCGACCTGCGACCGGCCTGATGGCGACTGCAAAAATCTTCGTGACGCCGGTTTCAATTCGGGCGGAACATGCGAAGCTTACCCTGGGGCATGAAAGCTCGAGGAGTGAGATCGTGACCGTCTCCACCCCATCCGCCGCCGCGCGAGGCGCCGCGATGCTTTTCGCCGTGATCCTTTGCGGTGCAGCGCCGGCGGGATCTGCCGCCGCGAAGACGCTGAAATCCGGCGACTTCACCGGTGCCAGCGGTCACGACGTCTCGGGCAGCGTCCGCATCGAGGAGACCGGCGGCAAGGCCGTCTTGCAGTTCAGTTCCGACTTCGCGTTCGACGGGGCGCCGGATCCCAAGGTCGCCTTCGGCAGGGGCGGCTACGATCCGAAATCGCTGCTCGGGCCGCTGAAGTCGGATGCCGGCGCGCAGAATTACGCGATCCCGGCGGGCCTCGACGTTTCCGGCTACAACGAGGTCTGGATCTGGTGCGAGGAGTTCGCGGTACCGCTGGGCATGGCGAGGATCAAATAGCATGCGGCCGTCCTTGGTGATCCGTCACCCGCCCGCATCACCGGTTCGTCAAAAGCGCTCCTGCTACCGGCAGGCGATTGATTGCCTTGCGCAATCATGGCCCAATCCCGGCAGAGACACGCCCTTAACGGGGCATTCAGACATCCCGTGCCACGGTCCTGCCATGCGTCGCTTTCTCGCCTTTGCCGTTCTCGCCGCCGCTCTTTCGACGGCAGCCGCCGCGCCCGCGCTCGCCAGAGGCGCCGGGCCGCAGGACACCGTCTTCGAGGCTGCGGGGGATCCCGGGACGATCGTCATCCGCACCTCCGAGCGCAAGCTCTATCTTCTCACCGGAAACGGCCGGGCCCTGCAATACGACATCGCCGTCGGCAAGCCGAGTGAGCAGTGGTTCGGCAAGAGCTGGGTGTCGATGAAGCGCCCGCATCCGACCTGGACGCCGACTCCGGACATGCGCGCCAAGAAGCCGAGCCTGCCGCGCTCGGTCGGCCCCGGCCCGAAGAACCCGCTCGGCGAGCGGGCGATGAATCTCGGCTGGACGTCCTACCGTATCCACGGCACCAACTCGCCGCGCTCCATCGGCTCAGCCGCCTCGTCGGGCTGCTTCCGGATGCGCAATGCCGACGTCAAGGACCTTTACGAACGCGTCCATGTCGGCGCGCAGGTCTTCGTCGAGCGATAGAGGCCGAGCGTCGGAGGCAGCGCTCGTCCGAAGCGGCGCGCGTCTCCGTCTCGCCACCGAATCCCCCGTCCTCCCGGGCCGACGACGCAAGCTTGCGAAAATGCAGCGGCGCGATTGTCATGCTCGCGCGGCCGATTCAAACTTCGGCCACTCTTCTCGGCTTTTGCAGGGCCTTGAAGCGGTAGGGGGAGTGGCGGTGGGGTCTCGTGTCCTCGGATGTCTGGTCGGCTTTGGCAGCCTGCTCGGTCTGCCAGCGGCGGCTTTCGCCCATCCGCATGTCTTCGTCGAGCCGCATGTCGAAATCGTCGGCAATGCTGCGGGCGAGTTCACCGCCCTGCGCAATGTCTGGCGGATGGACGAACTCTTCTCCTCCTCGGTGGTCGTCGATTTCGACAAGAACGCCAATGGCTCCCTCGATCCGGACGAGCTCGACGCCGTCGGCGAGACGGTGCGCCAGTCGATCGCCGAATGGGGCTTCTATACATTTGCGGAGGTGGACGGCCGCGACGTCAAGCTGACGCCGCCGGACAAGATCCATACGCTGTTCGAGGACGGCCAGCTGATCTTCTTCTTCGAGATGCCGGTGAAGGAGCCAGTGGATCTCACCCGCAGCCCGGTCAAGGTATCGAATTTCGACGACAGCTTCTTCGTCGCCTTCGATTTCAAGAGCGCCGACGATTTCCAGCTGATCGACCTTCCCGCCACCTGCCGCAAGAGCCTGCACGTGCCGGACGAGGACGAGGCGGCGAAGAACTGGATGAACATGATCGCCGGGATCGGCGCGGACGAAGAGGTGCCGCAGGACCAGGCCAATGTCTATGCCGACGTGCTGGCCACCCGGCTGGAGGTCTCATGCGCGCGGCCGAGCTGATCGCGGGCGCCCTCCGGCGCTCTCTGGCACGGCCTAACGGCGGCGTTCCGCGTCCGCCGAAGCGGGCCATTGTCCGCCAGGGCGTGGTGCTTCGCGCAGCGAATATGGCCTTTGCGCTCGTGGCGGTGGCCGCTTTGTTCTGGCTGGAGACGTCGCCGGCGCTCGCCCGATCGTCGATCGGCATCGGCACCTCCGATGCCGTCACGGCGCCCGGCAACGGCCTCTTCTCGGCACTCTTCATCGAGATCGCCGCAAGACAGCGGGAGTTCTTCTCGGCGCTGCGCGAGGCGCTCGTCGGGCTGAAGCGCGGCGACGGGGCGCTGTTCTTTCTAGCAGGGCTGTCCTTTGCCTACGGGATCTTCCACGCCGCGGGCCCCGGCCACGGCAAGGCGGTGATCTCGTCCTATCTCCTGGCCAGCCGGGCCCAGCTGCGGCGCGGCGTGGCGCTCGCCTTCGCCTCGTCGCTGATGCAGGCGGCGACGGCGATCCTGGTGGTCGGCGCCGGCTGGTATCTCCTGCGCGGCACCGGCATCTCGATGACCGACGCGACGGACTGGCTGGAGATCGCTTCCTACGTCCTCGTCACCGTATTCGGCCTGGTGCTGCTCGCACGCGCCTTGACGAAGCTCTGGCGGCGATTTCGGCCGGTCGCCGGTTTCGGCGGGCCGCTGGCCCGCTTCTCGAGATCCGGGGGTGCCGGTGCGATGGGCGGCCTGGCCTTTGCCGCGCCGTCCCAAGCGACCGCCCGGTCGATGCCGGCGGCTGAGGCGCTCTCCGCAGGCAGGGTCTGCGCAGAGGCGGACGAGGATTGCGGCTGCGGACGGTCGCATATCGCCGATCCGGCGCGGCTGCGCCAGCCGCTGACCTTGCGCACGGCCGTTGCCGTCGTCGCGGCGATCGGCCTTCGCCCCTGCGCGGGAGCAATCGTCGTCCTGACCTTCGCGCTGCTCAACGAGCTCTATCTCGGCGGTCTCGTCTCCGTCTTCGCCATGGCGATCGGCACGGCGGTGACCGTCTCAGCGCTGGCGTGCCTGGCGGTGCTAGGCCGGGGCGCTGTCGAGCGGGCCGGCCGGCATGCCCACCGCGCCGCCGCTGCCGTGATGCTGCTGGAGATTGCCGGCGCGGCCCTTCTGACGCTGGTCGGGATCGGCCTTCTCGGCGGTGCGATCACGACCCTTTGAAGCGTCATGCGTCCGACTGGACGCACGACCACGGCTTCGGCGAAACCCTATTCCGCGGCGCTTGGCTTGGCTTCCTCGGGATGCGGCGTGGTGACGGCGTCGTATTTGGCGTCGAACAGCCGGCCCTCGGCGAGATAGACGCAGAGGATCGACAGGATCGACAGGACGATGAAGCCGCAGAGCAGCGGGATCAGCGTGCCGTCGTAGAAATAGCCGATGACCGCGCCGATGATGCCGCCGCCGAAGGTCTGCATGAAGCCGAGCACCGCCGAGGCGGTGCCGGCGACATGACCGAGCGGGTCCATGGCAAGGGCGTTGAAATTGGTGCCGATGAAGCCGAACAGGCAGAAATTGAACGTCATCACCGGGATGAAGAACCACAGCGGTGCCTGCCCGCCGCAGAAATAGGCGACGGCGAGATGCAGCGCCGCCGTGGCCATGAAGCCGATCAGGGCGCCGTGGGACAGCCGCCGCATGCCAAAGGTTTCGACGAGGCGGGAATTCAGGAACGAGGCCACAGCCATGAAGATCGCCGTCGCCGAGAATGCCAGCGTGAAATAGGGGCCGAGACCGTAGGACTGGGTGTAGATCTGCTCCGCCTGGTTGATGAAGCCGAACAGCACGCCGAAGATCGTCGCCGTGGAGATCGTGTAGCCGAAGGCGATGCGGTTGGTGAGCACGATGCGGAACGCCTCCGCCACCCGCTTGCCGGTGAGCTCACGGCGATTCTCCGGTGCCAGCGTCTCGGGAAGCCTGAGCGCCGCCCAGATGCCGACGCCGGCGCCGAACACCGCGACGAGGATGAAGATCTCCCGCCAGCTGCCGAACAGCATGATTCCCTGGCCGATATTCGGCGCCACCACCGGGATCGCCATGAACACCATCATCACCAGCGACATCACGCTCGCCATCCGGCGGCCGCCGAAACAGTCGCGCACCACCGAGATGGCGATCACCCGGGTCGCCGAAGCGCCGAAGCCCTGGATCGCCCGCAGCGCCAGGAGCATGGTGAAGGAGGTCGAGAAGGTGCCGAAGCCGGCGGCGATGACATAGATGGCGATGCCGACGAGCAGCACACGCCGCCGTCCGAAACGGTCGCTGACCGGGCCGTAGAGGATCTGGCCGGCGCCGAAGCCGAGCAGATAGGCGGTGATGACGAACTGGCGGCGGTTCGAATCGGAGACTTCGAGCGCCGTGCCGATGTCCTGCAGGGCGGGAATGAAGATGTCGATCGCCGCGGCGTTCATCGCCATCATGCAGGCAACGAGCAGCACGAGCTCCCAATAGGGCATTCCGTGCGTGTCCATCTTCTGTGCTGGCACTGCCATGTGGACCTCAATCAACGACTGCGAAGCGCCGAACGCCACGCCCGGCCCGGTGTCGGGCTGCGGCAGTGGTCGGGCGCTTTGTGAATGGATGTTTCCTGAAGAAACGAAATGAAGGCAGCCGAACCCTTATCAGGTCGGCCGGCCGATACAAAAGTCTAATTTCGCACTGCAGCAATACGCAGTGTTCAACGCTTGGCGGCCGGCGATTGCCGGCTGCCTCATCGGTAAGGGGCCTGCAAGGCCCTGGGAATGCTGGCTGCGACCTCGGCCGACGGCGTGTCGGCCGTCAGCCGCGAGGACCTGCCGGAATCAGCCGTTCGCCGCCGCCGGCTCACCGGTCTTGATGCCGTTCTCCTCGAAGAAACCCTTCAACTCGCCGGCCTGGAACATCTCGCGCAGGATGTCGCAGCCGCCGACGAACTCGCCCTTGACGTAGAGCTGCGGGATCGTCGGCCACTCGGAATATTCCTTGATCCCCTGACGGAGGTCGTCGGAGGTCAGGACGTTGATGCCCTTATAGTCGACGCCGAGGTAGTCGAGGATCTGAACGACCTGGCCGGAGAACCCGCATTGCGGGAAGGGCGGCGTGCCCTTCATGAAGAGGATCACGTCGTTGGACTTCACCTCGTTGTCGATCCACTCGTTGATGCCGCTCATGCTATCGTCCTTTTCGTGTTTCCTGCTGCAGGCAGGGCCCGGTTCGAAACTCCCGTAACCGGCTGTCTGGCCGAATGCCTGCGCTGTGATCCGTCAGCCTCGCTTGCAAGCGAAGCAAGGACGGCTGTTCCCGTCGATAGATAGCATCCGTGCTGCCGGAATTGAAGGATGGCGGTAATCGCCTGCGCGGGATCACCCGGTGCGACCGAATTTGTCAGTGACTTCACTGCCCCTTCGATGAGGCGGAGAAGCCGTCGCCCCCAGCGGTCCATGGTCCCGCCTCTTTCGCACTCATCAACTGCCTGACGAACTTTTGGAAACGCGGACTGCGGGCAATGATACCTTCGCCGCAACGGCTGAGATGATCGCCATCCATGTAAATGAAACAGTTCCCTTCGATGGGATCTTGCGGGATCGCGAAGACACTGGAGAACGGGACATACTGAATTCCCGGATAGCTGGAGGCAATCTGCCGGACCATTCGCTCGATCTCGAAGAAGATGCGGGGCGAGGCAGGATTGATCGTCAGCGGCTCACCGAGGAAGGCGACGGCAAGTGGCCGGCGACGGAACTCTGGGAAGGGACCGACCCAGACAAGGCGCTGATTGTGCTCTGCAGAGAGTTGCTCGAGATAAGCAGCGGCCGTACGGACGAGATCGGGACGCAAGGTGTATCGGCCGCCTTCGAACGCCGCCTCTGGCGACAGCTTACCCGCGTTGTCGGCGACGAAATAAGAGCCTGACTGATGAAACAGGACCGTGCCCAGCCGCGAATCGTAGCGATCGAGAAACCGCTCAAAAGCTGCAAGGTCACAGCGTGAGCCGCGCGGCGGGCGGCATCCGGGCAACACTGCGCCGATGACGAAGGGGGCGATGTCGCTGCGGGCGACGGCGTTGTAGATATTCATTGCGTGGCTGTCGCCGAACACGACTATCGGCGGTGGATTGTGCCCGAAACAATCCCGAACCCGTTTGCCCAGAAGTTCGGCCATCTGTTGAATCCAGATCCGGCAGGCGCCATCGTCGAACATTGTGCCAATGAAGTCGGGTGCAACGCTTTTCGAGACGATCTCGTATCGGTCTGTGGCCTCGGGGGGCAGCCGATATCGCGCGAGGACGTCACGATAGCCGCCATTCGCCATTCCGGTCGCGCCGAGGGCGATGAAGACCGTGGCGGCCGTCGCCGCGAGGCGGAAGATCGCCGATCGACCGATGAGGTTTCTGCTGCGAAACGGTTGCTCGATGAACCGCCAGCTGAGGACCGCGAGTGCGAGGCTGGCGACGGCGAGAAGCGCCATCACCCGTTGCGCAGGCTCTCCATTCGCGGCGATCCGGGCGAAAGCAAAGAGCGGCTGGTGCCAGAGATAGGCGCTGTAGGAGATCAGCCCGATGCCGACCAGCGGCCGCGCCGAAAGCAGGCGGTGGACGATCGTGCCCGGCGTCGCAGCCAGGATGACGAAGCCTGCGCCAAGTGTCGGAAAGAGCGCAGCGAGGCCGGGAAACGGCGTCTCGGCGTCGTAGAGGAAGATCGCCAGAACGATCAGGGCAACACCGGAAAGGCTGACGGCATTGCGGGTGCGCAGCGACGCCGGGAATTGCCGGCGCTTGAGGTAGAGAGCCGCGAAGACGCCGATGCCGAGTTCGAACGCTCTTGCCGGAAGCCAGTAGAAGCCGAAGGCCGGATCGAAATGGGCGGCCCATTCGGAGATCGCCAGGCTGACGACGAAGCAGGCGATCAGCACGGGCAGGAGGAACCGGCGGCCGAAGCGCCAGACAAGCGCCAGAAACGGCGGAAAGAGGATGTAGTACTGTTCCTCGACGGCGAGGCTCCACGTGTGGAGCAGCGGCTTCAGCTCGCCGGCCGTGTCGAAATAGCCGCTTTCCTGCCAGAAGCGGATGTTCGACCAGAAGGTCGCGACGGAGAGAACGCTCTTCGAATAGCGCTCGATTTCCCCCGGGTCCATCGTCAGCGCCGCCGCGACGCTCGAGACGGCCAGCACCGCGAACAGCGCCGGCAGGATGCGTCGAGCCCGCCGTTCCCAGAAGCCGACCAGGCTGAAGCGCCCGGCTTCCATCTCGTCGAGCAGGATGCCGGTGATCAGGTAGCCGCTGATGACGAAGAAGACGTCGACCCCGACGAAGCCGCCGGAAAAGCCGGCGAAGCCCGCATGGAACAGAATGACCGGCAGAACCGCGACGGCGCGAAGGCCGTCGATCTCGGGGCGGTAGTGCATGGTGCGCGCCGGGCGTAGCGACGCCGCCGAGTGGGGTCGGCACGGCCGCAGTGTTCGCTCAGGCTCGGCCGGGCCGGAATGCATTCACAGGATCTCGCTGGTTGCGAAGCGGTCGCCGTCAGTGGATCGGCGGCCGCGGCGCCGTCATTTGGGCGCGCTGGTCTGCAGCGCGAGGGCGTGCAACTCGCCGCCCATATTGCCGCGCAGGGCCTTGTAGACCATCTGGTGCTGCTGCACGCGCGACTTGCCGCGGAAGCTCTCGGAAACGATCTCGGCGGCGTAGTGATCGCCGTCGCCGGCGAGATCGCGGATGCTGACCACGGCGTCCGGAATCTCCTGCTTGATCATTTTCTCGATGTCCTGGGCGTTCATCGGCATCATGGTACTCCGGCTCGGATCGGTCGGTATCGGATGATAGGCGCCGCATCGGCCGGCCGCAATGCGCGGCGGGCGGCGCCTCGTCGAGGGCAGGGGGAACGAGACCGTTCAGGCCGCCGCGGGCGGCTCGATCACCGTCCCCGACATGTAGCTCGGGAACCAGCTCTCATGGGCGACGGTCATTGCCCGGATGGTGAGATCGAGCCGGCCGGCGACCTTCAGCCGGTCGCCGCCGGCGGTTCCGAGCCGGCGGAGCGGCACGCCGGCATCTGCCGCGGCAGCGGCAAAACTCTCGGCATCGGCCGGGGAGAGTGCGACCGCATAGCGCGCCTGGTCCTCGCCGAAGAGGATCGCGTGATCCGGCCCGTCGCCCGCCTCGATCGCGGCGCCGATCCGCGAGGCCATGCAGAGCTCCGCCAGCGCCACGGCGAGACCGCCGTCGGAAAGGTCGTGACAGGTGCGGATCCTGCCGGCCCGGATGAAGCTGCGGACGAAATCGCCGTTGCGCTTCTCCTCGGCGAGATCGACCGGCGGCGGCGCGCCGTCCTCGCGCTCCTCGATCGTCGAAAGATAGGCCGAGGCGCCGAGATGGCTGCCGTCGTGGCCGACGAGAAAGAGGACGTCGCCTTCCTTCAGCGCGTCGACGCGGGCGGTGTTGCTGCGGTCCTCGATCAGCCCGACTCCGCCGATGGTCGGCGTCGGCAGGATCGCCGTCCCCTGCGTCTCATTGTAGAGCGAGACGTTGCCGGAGACGATCGGGAATGCAAGAGCGCTGCAGGCGGCGCCGATGCCTTCCACCGCCTTGACGAACTGGCCCATCAGCTCGGGCTTTTCCGGATTGCCAAAGTTGAGGTTGTCGGTCGCTGCCAGCGGCTCTGCGCCGACCGCGGTCAGGTTGCGCCAGCATTCGGCGACGGCCTGGGCACCGCCGCGATAGGGGTCGGCCTCGCAGTAGCGGGGCGTCACGTCGGACGAGAAGGCGAGCGCCTTGGTCGGGTGGCCGTCGACCCGCACGACGCCGGAATCACCGCCCGGGCGCTGCAGCGAATTGCCCTGGATCAGCGTGTCATACTGCTCGAACACCCAGCGCCGCGAGCAGAGGTCCGGCGAGCCGAGCAACGACAGCAGAGCCGCGCCGCAGTTCTTCGGGACCGCTACGTCCCCCGGAGCGACGTCTTGCCTCGGCTGCGGCTCGACCCAGGGTCGGTCGTATTCCGGCGCCTCGTCGCCGAGTTCCTTGATCGGCAGATTGGCGACCTCCTTGCCCTCGAACAGCACGCGGAAGCGCAGATCGTCCGTGGTCTTGCCGACGACGGCAAAGTCGAGACCCCATTTGACGAAGATCGCCTCGGCCACCTCGCGCTTTTCCGGATCGAGGACCATGAGCATGCGCTCCTGGCTTTCCGACAGCATCATCTCGTAGGGGCTCATCCGGTCTTCGCGCACCGGCACGGCGTTGAGGTCGAGCTCGATGCCGAGACCACCCTTGGCGCCCATCTCGACGGCCGAGCAGGTCAGCCCCGCTGCGCCCATGTCCTGGATGGCGATGACGGCGCCGGTCTGCATCAGCTCGAGGCAGGCCTCCAGCAGGCACTTTTCGGTGAAGGGATCGCCGACCTGCACCGTCGGGCGCTTCTCCTCGATCGATTCGTCGAATTCGGCCGAGGCCATGGTGGCGCCGCCGACGCCGTCACGGCCGGTCTTGGCGCCGAGATACACCACTGGCAGCCCGACGCCCTTCGCTTCCGAATAAAAGATCGCGTCGGTCTTCGCGAGGCCGGCGGCAAAGGCGTTGACCAGGCAGTTGCCGTTGTAGCGGGCGTGGAAATTCACCTCGCCGCCGACGGTCGGCACGCCGAAGGAATTGCCGTAGCCGCCCACGCCGGCGACGACACCGGCCACCAGATGGCGGGTCTTCGGATGGTCCGGCGCGCCGAAGCGCAGAGCGTTCATCGCGGCGATCGGCCGTGCGCCCATGGTGAAGACGTCGCGCAGGATGCCGCCGACGCCGGTCGCCGCGCCCTGATAGGGCTCGATATAGGAGGGGTGGTTGTGGCTCTCCATCTTGAAGACGACGCAGAGCCCGTCGCCGATATCGACGACGCCGGCATTCTCGCCCGGGCCCTGGATCACCCGCTCTCCCTTGGTCGGCAAGGTGCGCAGCCATTTCTTCGAGGATTTGTAGGAACAGTGCTCGTTCCACATGGCCGAGAAGATGCCGAGTTCGGTCAGCGTCGGCTCGCGGCCGATCAGGGCAAGCACGCGCTCGTACTCGTCTGCCTTCAGGCCGTGGGCGGCCACGAGCTCGGGGGTGATGGCGGGTTCGTCGGTCATGGCGGCGGCGTCCGGGAGTGGAATTTCGTTTGGTGAGCCTGTTAGCACTGCGATGGCTCGCGAAAAAGGCCGCAGGGACCGTGCCGGTGCGTCGACAGGTTCAGCCGACGCCGACCCAGTCCAACCGGGCCGTGCGGCAGGGCGCCGAGTCGCCGGGCCGCCGCATCACCAGCGTGTCGTCGTCGACCTGCGAGATTGCGCTTCCGGCGTTGCGGCGAACCTGCAGAACCAGCACATAGTCATAGCCAGCCCCCTTGCGGGCGGGCGAGCGAAGGCACAGCCCGTAGCCGTCGACGGTGCCCGCCGGCAGGAAGCTCGTCGCGCGCTCCGCCTTGCGGCGGCGGAAGACACCGGCGGCGGTGGCTTCGGCATAGGCGATCTCGGCCTTGGATGGCGTGCCGCCTCCCAGAACTGCGCCGGTTTCGCCGGGATCGGTCGGCGCGCTATCGTCTGCAGCCGCAATCGCCCCGACGGGATTGGCCGGCGAAGTCTGGCTTGCCGGCATCGGCGCCGGTAAGGGCGCCAGGGCGATCGGATCGGACGCGGCGCATCCGGTCAGCAGCGCCACAAGGGCGATCGCAAGGGGAAGGCGAGCCGCCATGCCGGTCAGGCCGAGCAGCCGTTATTGCCGGCGGCCCAGCGGTTGACGTCGGCGCCGATCCGCCCGCCGAGACTGTCGCTCATCAGCGGGCCATAGGTCGAGATCCTGGCCGAGCCGCTCTCACCCTCGACGACGACCAGCGGCCGGGCCTCGGGCTTGCCTTTCGGCACCAGCAGGAACCGCGGCCTGCCGGAAAAGGAGGAGAGCTCCGGCGCCAGCGAATAGGCGGCGAAGGCCGGATCCTTCGACTTGAACCAGCAGCGATTGGCGTTGAGGGCCAGCCGCTCCATCCGGTCGAGGCCGGTATCCGACGATTGTGGGCCCACACTGGGCCCGGTCGAACACGCGCCGAGGGCCAGCAGGACGGAGAGGAGCGCGGTCGTCGCGAGCGGGGCTCTGGTCTGCACGGGGGCTGCCTCAGGCGGCCAGACCTGTCGAGGCGCCGAGGGCGCTCTCGAAGATGCCGCGCCCGTCGGTGCCGCCATGCTCCGGCTCGATGAGGTTCTCCGGATGCGGCATCATCCCGAGCACGTTGCCGCCTGCATTGACGATGCCGGCGATGTCGCGCACCGCGCCGTTGGGATTGGTGCCCTCGGCATAGCGGAAGACGATCTGTCCGTTGTCCTCGAGCGCCTTCAGCGTCGCGTCGTCGGCGAAGTAGTTGCCGTCATGATGGGCGACGGGGCAGCGGATCACCTGACCCGCCTGATAGGCCGAGGAGAAGCGGGTGCCGGCATTGACGACTTCGAGCTTCACCTCGCGGCAGACGAAGCGCAGCGCAGCATTGCGCATCAGGGCGCCGGGGAGGAGCCCTGCCTCGCAGAGGATCTGGAAGCCGTTGCAGACGCCGAGAACCGGCACGCCCTTGCCTGCCGCATCGGCGACGGCGCGCATCACCGGCGAGCGGGCGGCGATGGCGCCGGCTCTCAGATAATCGCCGAAGGAAAATCCGCCCGGCACCACCACCAGATCGACGTCGGGGAGGGCCGTCTCGGTCTGCCAGACCGTCTGCGGCGCCCTGCCGGTGATGCTGGTCAGTGCCGCGATCATGTCGCGGTCGCGGTTGAGGCCGGGAAGAAGGACGACGGCGGTTTTCATGGCTTCACTCTGACGGAGGCGAGAAACTGGCGGGCGAAGTCGAAACGATCGTCGGAGCGGTCGCAGGTCTGGCATCTGACCCGGATGAAGCGCTGGCCGATGACGGCGGTGGCGTGGAACAGCGACTTCCAGCCGTAGGGCGCTAGGCTTTCGGCCGTGTACCAGGACTGGTCGCCGATCCACTCGGTGCCGGGGTCCTTTGTCACGGTCGCGCCCTCGTGCGAGCCCTTGAGCACGGAGTTGCGGATTTTTCCGGCGCCGATCGTCAGCGACACCATCCAGCCCGACGGCAGATAGCCGGAGAGGCCGATGGGCTTGTTGGTGACGATCAACTTGCAGACCTCCTGCGTTGCGCTCTCGCACGCCGCCGTGTGGCAGACATAGGTGGTCATCTGGGTGTCGGCGGGCGAATACTCGCTCGTCCATTGCGGCGGCGTTTCGGCGGATACGCCGTGCATCGGCTTGTCCCAGCCGGACGGGATCTGCGCGTGGGCGGCGGGGGCGGACAGCAGGGTAGCCAGCAGAATGACGGGAAAAACCCTCATTCCGTTGCTCCGCGGCAGGGACCGCAGAACCGCGCTCGCCGCGTCCTGACGAGGCAGTGGATCGATGGCAGGGCGCTCGATGATCTCGTTGCTCATTCGGGCCTGAATGGTGCCGCCGGCTCGGCCAGTTCACGAATCTCGAGCCGGCGCTCGATGCGTTCCAGCCGTTCGTCGTGACGGTCGAGTTTGTCGTAGATGTTGTGGATGTCGTTCTGCATGGACAGCATGTGACCTCGGATCGAGATCAGCTCCTGTTTGACTTCCCGCAGTCCGACGTCGAGGTTCCCCATACGAGATTGAAGCTGTTTGAGAGCCTCATAGATCAGCTCGTTCGTCACCTCGGGCATGACACCGGCTCCTGCTACCCGTGGTCGATCTCCACAGCATAATTCTCGATGACGGTGTTGGCGAGAAGCTGCTCGCACATGGCGTCGAGCCTGGTCTTGGCCCCGGCGGCATCGTCGCCGTCGAGGGTCACGTCGAAGACTTTACCCTGCCGCACGGAGCCGACACCGTCGATACCGAGATTGCCGAGGGCGGCCTCGATCGCCTTGCCCTGCGGGTCGAGGACGCCGGTCTTCAGCGTGACGATAATGCGGGCCTTGATCATTGATCCTCTGCGCGGGGATGAGCCCGCTTCTGCGAGATGTCGCTGGAATAGACGAGTCGGAGCGCCGGTGCCGGCTGTTTCACGGGCCTTCGCCGCTTCACTTGACCAGCACCGGCCCGGAAGGGCGGGGCGGCTCGTTCTCGTTCATGATGCCAAGGCGGCGAGCGACTTCCTGATAGGCCTCGACAAGGCCGCCCATGTCGCGGCGGAACCGGTCCTTGTCCAGCTTGTCGTTGGTCTGGACGTCCCACAGCCGGCAGGAATCGGGCGAGATCTCGTCGGCGACGACGATGCGCATCATGTCGCCCTCGAACAGCCGGCCGGTCTCGATCTTGAAGTCGACGAGCTGGATGCCGACACCGAGGAAGAGGCCGGAGAGGAAGTCGTTGACCCTGATCGCCAGGGCCATGATGTCGTCGATCTCCTGCGGCGAAGCCCAGCCGAAGGCGGTGATGTGCTCCTCGGAGACCAGCGGATCGTCGAGCGCGTCGGCCTTGTAGTAGAACTCGATGATCGAGCGCGGCAGCACCGTGCCTTCCTCGATGCCGAGGCGCTTGGCCAGCGAGCCGGCGGCGATGTTGCGCACCACCACCTCGAGCGGAATGATCTCGACTTCCTTGATCAGCTGCTCGCGCATGTTGAGCCGGCGGATAAAGTGCGTCGGGATCCCCATCTTGTTCAGATGCGAGAAGATGTATTCCGAGATCCGGTTGTTGAGGACGCCCTTGCCGTCGACGATCTCGTGCTTCTTCTTGTTGAAGGCGGTGGCGTCGTCCTTGAAGAACTGGACGAGGGTGCCGGGCTCCGGGCCCTCGTAAAGAATCTTGCCTTTGCCTTCGTAGATGCGGCGGCGACGTGTCATCATGAAAACTCTATCATGGTAAGGCTATGCCCCGGCGGGAATCGCCTGAGCAATGAGCACTGTCGAGCGGGTGAATAGACCAAAAGCCCCTGCATCACAATCGGCCCAGCCGTCGTGACATGCATGTGGTGTGTCGCCAGCCGAATGCCAGACGAGCCCGCTGCGTTCGGGCGCGCTTCCTGCCGCGACGGGCCAAACCGTCATCGGAACGTCGCAAGGGCCAGAGCATAAGCTCGGCCGTGCCCTGGCGGTCTTTTCAGCTGCCGGCGGCGAAACGCGCGGGGATGGCTGGAGGCCTCGGCCGGAATCGAACCGGCGTGCAAGGATTTGCAGTCCTCTGCGTAACCACTCCGCCACGAGGCCTCACCGGCGCTCTACCTACTGATACGGCTGTCGTTTCGCAAGGGGCGAAAACCGCCAAATGTCGATAAGCCGTTGCAGGCCGCCGAGGCGCCCGGACGGACGCCAGCGGACGCCGCCGAGCCGCCTGTTCTCCGCACACCAGACTGGCCGTGACCCATGGACGGAGTGTGGGCGGCTCACAAACTATTCTCCCAAGCCTTTGGAATTATGAAAGAAAGTTTTCCCATAAAGCTCCCTCGACAATTAGCGGGGCGGACGGAAGGCGGGTGCCTCGGATCGTTCGACCGGCCTTGACGAGGCCGGCCCCGACACGGCGGTTCGAGAGAGGAATTTCATGGCAGAGGTCATTTCAGCCAGTCAGGACACGACCCTGACGATCGACGAGGCACGTGTCGGGGACGGCACCTTCTACGGCCTTTCGAGTGTCTATGTCGCGTCGTCGGCAGGCCTTGATGCGGTGACGATCACCGCGTCGACGAATGTCACGCTGAACTGGACGGGGATGCTGATCGCCGATGCGGCGGGCCTGCGGCTGAACGGCGACGACAGCTTCCTGCTGACCTCCAGCGGCTCGATCTTCGCCGACGTCGGCGTTGCCGACGACGGTACCGCGGGCAACGAGGTGCAGATCCACGGCGACGTCTCGGCGGACCGGATCGGCCTCGACCTGACGGGCGCCAATGTCGTCGCGACGGTCGGCGGCAGGATCGACAGCCAGGGGATCGGCGTCGTCCTCGGCGGCGCGGGCGCGACGCTTCTCGTCGGCGGGGCGATCACTGCCGCAGAGACTGCCATCGTCGCTTCGGGCGACGGAACGACGATCACCGTCGGCGGCGGCGGCCAGGTCACCGGCGGTGACACCGATGCTTCAGCCCCCGGCCAGAGCGCCGCGATCCACACGGGAGCGGCCGGAACCGGTGCGACGAGCCTTTCGAACAGCGGCAGCATCACCGCCGAGATCGACGGCGACACCGGCCTGCGGGTGGCCGTCCTCGATGGCGACGCCTCAGATCTGAACGGCTCGACCTCGCAGCTGACCTTCGAGAATTCCGGCTCCGTCGAGGGCAGTGTCTGGCTCGGCGGTGGCGCCGACAGCTTCACCAATTCCGGCAGCGTCTTCGGCGACGTCGATCTTGGCGACGGCGACGACGTCTATGCCGCGAGCGGCAACGGTTCTGTTTCCGGCGCCGTTCTCGGCGGCGGCGGCGATGACGGTTTTGCCGGCGGCAATTCCGACGAGATCTTCAGCGGCGGCGAGGGCGACGACACCCTTGCTGGCGGCGGCGGCCAGGACGTGCTGCTCGGAGATGCCGGCAACGACCTCTTCGTCGCCGAGGCCGACCTTGCGACCGACCGCTATGTCGGCGGCGAAGGCTCCGACACCATCTCCTTTGCCGGCACGAGTTCCGGCGTCTACGTCAATCTCGGCTGGGGCCTTTCCTTCGGCTTTGAATCGGGCCTTGACATCCTGTCCGGCATCGAGAGCGTCGTCGGCTCGACCGGCGACGACATCCTGATGGGAAGCAGCTCGTCGATCGGTCTGGACGGCGGCGCCGGCAACGACCGGGTCCGTGGCGGTTCTGCCGGCGAGACGATCTCCGGGGGCATCGGCGACGACATTCTCGACGGCGGCGAGGGAGACGACAGCGTCGAAGGCGGCGACGGCAGTGACGGGCTCTTCGGCGGCGCCGGCAGCGATGTTCTCGACGGCGGGGCGGGCAACGACGTCCTCTTCGGTGGTGACGGCGCCGACGTCATGGACGGCGGCGACGGCATCGATACGGTCAATTATCGCGCCTCTGCCGCGGCGGTTGCCGTCAGCCTTGCCACCGGCACCGGCAGCGGCGGCGATGCCGAGGGGGACACTCTGACGGATGTCGAGCGGGTCTTCGGTTCGAGATTCGGCGATACCCTCGAAGGCGATGCAGGCGCCAACGTCCTCTTCGGCCTTGGCGGCGCCGACACGCTGCTGGGCCTTGGCGGCGACGACTGCCTGCTCGGCGGCACCGGTGACGATGTTCTCGACGGCGGCGAAGGCGACGACGCGCTGCTCGGCGGCGAGGGCGCCGACGTCATCGATGGCGGGGACGGCATCGACACGGTCAACTACCGCGCCTCCTCGGCCGGCGTGTCCGTTAGTCTCGCGACCGGCATCGGCAGTGGCGGCGAGGCCGAAGGCGACACGCTGGTAAATGTCGAGAGGATCGCAGGCTCGGCCCATGACGACGTGATCGAGGGCGACGGCAACGACAACGTCCTCTTCGGCCTCGACGGCGCCGACAGCCTGCAGGGGCTCGCCGGCAGCGACAGCCTCTATGGCGGCGCCGGCGAAGATCTCCTCGACGGCGGTGCCGGAGCCGACGCTCTCGACGGGGGCGATGGCTTCGACGTCGCGAGCTATCAGGATTCGGCAGCCGCCGTCACGGTCCGTCTGACATCCGGCACCGGCAGCGGCGGCGACGCCGAAGGCGACAGGCTGACGGCGATCGAAGGGCTGATCGGGTCGGCGCGCGGCGACGTTCTCGCCGGCGACGACGGCGCCAATACTCTCTCCGGCCTTGCCGGTGCCGACGTGCTGTGGGGGCTTGCCGGCGACGATACGCTCGAGGGTGGGGCCGGCAACGACGCGCTGCTCGGCGGCGCCGGAGCAGATATCCTCGACGGCGGCGACGGCATCGACACGGCGAACTACCGGAACTCCGACGCCGCCGTTTCCGTCAGCCTGGCGACCGGCACCGGCAGCGGCGGCGATGCCGAGGGCGACACGCTGACCGGCATCGAGCGGTTGGCGGGGTCGGCCCATGACGACGTGCTCGAGGGAGACGACAGCGCCAACGTCCTCTACGGCCTCGACGGTGCCGACACGCTCAGCGGCCTCGGCGGCAACGACAGCGTGCTCGCGGGAGCCGGCAACGACAGCCTCGACGGCGGCGAGGGCAATGATGTCCTGACCGGCGGCGATGGGGCCGACGCGCTTGTCGGTGGCGACGGCGCGGACGCGGCAAGCTACCGCAACTCCAGCGCCGCCGTGTGGGTGAGCCTGACGACCGGCACCGGCAGCGGTGGCGAGGCCGAGGGCGACACGCTGTCCGGCATCGAACGGATCATCGGCTCGGCGCATGGCGATACGCTCGAAGGCGACGCGACGGCCAACGTCTTGTCCGGGCTTGGCGGCGCCGACGCGCTGAGCGGCTTTGCCGGCAACGACCGTCTCTCCGGCGGCGGCGGTGACGACAGCCTTTCGGGCGGTGCCGGCAACGACATTCTGGAAGGCGGCAGCGGATCGGACGTCTTTGTCTTTGCCGACGGCTTCGGCAGCGACGTGATCACCGACTTCGACGCACGCGATGCCGCCGAGGCGATCAGCCTGTCGGCCGTCACCGGCATCAGCGACTTTGCCGATCTTTCGGCGAACCACCTGTCGCAGGTGGGCGACGACGCGGTCATCACCGTCGGCGGCGACACCATCACGCTCGTCGGCGTCGACGTCACCGATCTCGACGCGGGCGATTTCCTGTTCTGACGATCGCCTCTCGAGCCGGGAACATCAGGGGCTGCGCCGGGCGCGGCCCCTTTTTCATTGGTGCGGCAAAGTCGCCGCCAAAGCCCGACCCTTTCAAATTTCTTGCTTTCGCCACAGTCGGTTAACCGATGCTTAACCATCGATCTGCGAAAGATTGAATCAAACCCTTTGTTAATTTTGAGCGGCAGTCGCAATGGCAAAGCATGTGGCGGTCTTGATGGGCGGCTTCTCGTCGGAGAGACCGGTCAGCCTCTCCTCGGGCAATGCCTGCGCCGACGCCCTGGAGGCGGTCGGCCACACCGTCACGCGGCTCGATGTCGGCCGCGACGTCGCGGCACGGCTTGCCGAGATCGCCCCCGATGCAGCCTTCAACGCGCTGCACGGCCCCTATGGCGAAGACGGCACCATTCAGGGCATCCTCGAATATCTGCAGATCCCCTACACCCATTCGGGCGTCCTTGCCTCGGCCCTGTCGATGCACAAGGAGCGGGCGAAGATCGTCGCGAAGTCCGCCGGTGTTCCGGTGGCCGAGGCGCGCGTCCTGCACCGCCTCGATGCGGCGCCCGCCCATGTCCTGTCGCCGCCCTACGTCATCAAGCCCGTCGCCGAGGGGTCGAGCTTCGGCGTTCTGATCGTGCGCGAGGACCAGTCCAAGCCGCCGCAGGAACTCTACTCGGCCGACTGGCCCTATGGCGACCGGGTGATGGTCGAGCGCTACGTCCACGGCCGCGAACTGACCTGCGCGGTGATGGGCGACGTCGCCCTCGACGTCTGCGAGATCGTGCCGGAAGGCCACGCCTTCTACGACTACGAATCGAAATACGCCGCCGGCGGCTCGCGCCACGTCGTGCCGGCGGAGATACCGAAGAGCGTCGCCCGCCGCGTCCAGGAGCACTCGCTCGCCGCCCACAAGGCGATGGGCTGCCGCGGCGTGACGCGCTCCGACTTCCGCTATGACGACCGCTTCGGCGAAGGCGGCGAACTGATCTGGCTGGAGATCAACACCCAGCCTGGCATGACGCCGACCTCGCTGGTTCCGGATATCGCGCGGGTCGCGGGCCACAGCTTCGAGGAACTCGTCGGCTGGATGGTGGAGGACGCCTCGTGCGACCGCTGAACCCCAACCATATCCCCGCCGATCCGCACGGCCCCGGCCGGCTTGCTCGTGCGAGGGCCAAGGCGACCCGGCGCATCGTCGGCCTCGTTGCGACGGCCTCCGATCTGCCGCTTCCCGGCTTCGGCCAGATGGCCTTTGCCGTCGTCGCCGGCAGCGTGATCTACGGCATCGCCGTCGGCGGCCACACGGGCGAAGTGCTCGACGGCGTCGGCCAGCCCCTCGGCTTCTCGATCGACAAGGTCGCGGTGCATGGCAACAGCGAGACCTCGGAGATCGACGTTCTCCAGGCGCTCTGGCAGACCGGCTCGCAGACGCTTTTGTCGCTCGATCCGACGGATGCCCGCCAGACGCTGGAATCCATGCCGTGGATCGACCGCGCCTCGGTCTCGAAGATCTTCCCCGACCGGGTGGAGATCGATCTCGAGGAGCATCGGCCCTACGCCGTCTGGCAGACCGGTCAGTCGTTCTTCGTGGTCAATCGCGAGGGCAAGAAGATCGTCCCCTACATGCCGGGCCGGTTCGACGCCCTGCCGGTCGTGGTCGGCGAGGGCGCCGGCAGCGCCGCGGCGAGCATCATCGATGACATGGAAAGTTTTCCTGAGCTTCGCGCAAGGGTGAAGGCGTATGTCCGGGTTGGCGGCCGTCGCTGGGACCTCGAGCTGAACAACGGGGTCATCGTCCGGCTGCCGGAAGTCAAACCGATGGAGGCGGTGGCGGAAGTCGTGCGTTTGGATCGGCAGAACACTTTGCTCGAACGCGAGATCGCGGCGGTGGACCTGCGGCTTTCCGATCGCGTCGTGGTCAGGCTGACGGACGGTTCCTTCACGCGGCGCAAGGAGCGTCTCGAAGAGCGGGCCAAGCTGATCAAGCGCCTTGGCAAGGATAAGCCGGTATGAGTCTGTTCGGTTTCGGCAAATCCGATCTGCCGAGGATCAAGGGCCTGTCGCCTCGCAAGGCGCGGGTGATCTCCGTCCTCGACGTCGGTTCGGAAAAGATTTCCTGTCTGATCGCCAGGCTGCGTCCGCGCATCGCCGGCGAGATGCTGCCCGATCGCACCCACACGATCGAGGTGATCGGCGTCGGCCATCACCGCTCCCGCGGCATCCGGTCGGGCGCCGTCGTCGATATCGCGGCTGCCGAACTGGCGATCCGCCAGTGCGTCGATGCGGCCGAGCGCATGGCTGGCCTCTCCGTCGAGTCGCTGATCGTCTCGGTTACCGCCGGCCGGCTGAAGAGTGTCCGGCGCCGGGCCGAGACCGAGGTGGTCGGCGAAGTCTCCCAGGCCGATCTGTCGCGTGTCACCGGCAATGCCGCCAAGATGCCGCTCGACGACGAGCGCGTGGCGCTGCATTCGACGGTCTACGACCTGCAGCTCGACGACGATGCCGGCCTGGAAAATCCGGTCGGCATGACCGGCGACCGCCTCTCGGCGAATCTCCATATGCTGACCGCCGAGGTCGCGCCGCTGCGCAACCTCGAAGCCGCGATCAACCGGGCGCAGCTGGTCGTCGAGGCCTTCGTCGCCACCCCTTACGCCAGCGCGCTCTCGACCATGGTCGAGGACGAGGCGGCGATGGGCTCGGCCTGCATCGACATGGGCTCCGGCGCAACGACCATCGCGATCTTCCAGAACGGCCGCTTCGTCTATGCCGACCAGATCGCCATCGGCGGCGCCAACATCACCATGGATCTCGCCCGCGGCCTGTCGATCAGCCCGGCCGACGCCGAGCGGATCAAGGTCATGCACGGCTCGACCCTCGCCGAGCTTCTCGACGACACCGGTGAGCCGCTCAGCGTCGCCCCGCTCGGCGACAGCGGCGACGCCCATCCGATCGTCGTCAAGCGCTCGCTGGTCACCAAGATCATCCGGCCGCGCGTCGAGGAGACGCTGGAGCTGGTACGCGACCGGCTGAACGCCTCCGGCCTCGGCCACGTCATCGGCAAGCGCGTTGTGCTCACCGGCGGCGCGAGCCAGCTGGCCGGCCTCGCCGACACCGCCCGCATGGTGCTGCAGCGCAACGTCAGGCTCGGGCGACCGCTGGGTGTTACGGGACTCAATCCATCGAGCAAGGGGCCGGGGTTTTCGACCTCCGTCGGTCTCTTGATCTATCCGCAGGTCGCTCACCGCGAATACGTCGCGGAGCGTTCGCTCGCCGTCCAGGCGATCGACAAGGCGATGGAGGGAGGCCGTTTCGGCTCCTGGCTGCGCCGGGCGCTGTGAGGAAAGGAATTCCGGCGGGACGATGATCGAGCTTCGGATCGTCACGCCAGACCGGGATCAGGCGCCGCGGGGGCGCTGCGCCAGGGACGGGAAAACGGTGCGCGCCGCGCGCCTTTGAGAATTGCAACAAACGGCCGCGCGGCGAGACGGCCTGAGCGAATTGGAAGAGGAATGAGGGCATGAGTGTTACCTTGAAGAAGCCGGACATCACCGAACTGAAGCCCCGCATCACCGTCTTCGGTGTCGGCGGAGGTGGCTGCAACGCCGTCAACAACATGATCAGCGCCGGCCTCGAAGGGGTCGACTTCGTGATCGCCAACACCGACGCCCAGGCGCTGCGTTCCTCGCGCGCCGAGCGCATCATCCAGATGGGCGTCGCCGTGACCGAGGGTCTCGGCGCCGGTTCGCAGCCCGAGGTCGGCCGCGCGGCCGCCGAGGAATCGATCGACGAGATCTGCGATCACCTTCTCGGCTCGCACATGTGCTTCGTCACCGCCGGCATGGGCGGCGGCACCGGCACCGGCGCTGCCCCGGTGGTCGCCCGCGCCGCGCGCGAAAAGGGCATCCTGACCGTCGGCGTCGTCACCAAGCCGTTCCACTTCGAGGGTCAGCGCCGGCTGCGGATCGCCGAGCAGGGCATCGAGGAACTGCAGAAGAACGTCGACACGCTGATCGTCATTCCGAACCAGAACCTCTTCCGCATCGCCAACGACAAGACCACCTTCGCCGACGCCTTCGCGATGGCCGACCAGGTGCTCTATTCGGGCGTCGCCTGCATCACCGACCTGATGGTCAAGGAAGGCCTGATCAACCTCGACTTCGCCGACGTCCGTTCGGTGATGCGCGAGATGGGCAAGGCGATGATGGGTACCGGCGAGGCCTCGGGCGAGGGCCGTGCCATGGCCGCCGCAGAAGCGGCAATCGCCAACCCGCTGCTCGACGAAACCTCGATGAAGGGCGCCAAGGGCCTGCTCATCTCGATCACCGGCGGCCGCGACCTCACGCTTTTCGAAGTCGACGAAGCGGCGACCCGCATCCGCGAGGAAGTCGACCAGGACGCCAACATCATCCTCGGCGCCACCTTCGACGAGAATCTGGAAGGCGTGATTCGCGTCTCGGTCGTCGCCACCGGCATCGACAAGAGCGACGTCGAGATGGCCCAGCGCTCGTCGATGGCCAGCCACACGGCTGCCGTGGCGCAGCACCGCGCCGCCCAGCCGGCCGCTGCCTTCGTTCAGGCCGCGCCGCAGCAGCCCGTTGCCGCGACGATGCATGAGGCTCCGGCCGAGGCCGAGGAAGACGACGCCGAGATCGAGGACGCCTTCACCGTCGCACTCGCCGCCGAGATCGCCCAGGTGGCTCCGCAGCCGGCGGCCCGTCCGAGCGTCTCCAGCGCCGAAACGGCGATGGAGCCGATCCAGCCGGCGCGCATGCCGCGGGTCGAGGACTTCCCGCCGGTGGTGCGCGGCGAGATGGAGCAGCGCCAGGCCGCCAACCACGAGCAGGCTGCCGACGAGCGCGGCGCCATGGGCCTTCTGCGGCGGCTGACCACCGGTCTGTCGCGCCGCGAGGAGGACGAGCAGCAGGCCGCCGAGCCGGCGCGCCGCGCCCATGTCGAGCCGAATCCCTACGCCCCGCGTCGCTCCGCGGCGGAATCGGCTGCCCGTCCGGCGACCGCCTCCCGCCCGGTCAGCGAAGAGGAACAGCTGGAGATTCCTGCGTTCCTCAGGCGTCAGGCCAACTGATCTCGCGTCATTGTTGCGGTTTCGCGACACTGCCCGTCGGAGCAATCCGGCGGGCATTTGCGTTTAAGTCACTGAATTTATGGGCTTGCAGCCATTCGTTCACGGATTGTTGGTAACAGTGGGTAAGAAAGCGTGATTTTGCCAAAACCGCTTGCCGATTTACCAACGATCGCAACGAAAGGGGAACCATTGCGGATTCCCCGGCCGGTCTCAACCGGGTGAATCAGTCGACTGGATGTGTGTGTAGGCGGCCGCGGCGCGGGGGTGCCGAAGGCTGGACGGGGAAAGGTAATCCTGACGTGTTGATGTTTCAGCAGACGATAGCATCGCGTATCGATTTCGACGGCGTGGGTGTGCACAGTGGTCTGCCGGTGCGACTCGCACTGCTTCCGGCCGAGGTCGACACCGGCATCGTCTTCCATCTCGTCCGTCCCGACGGCAGCATTCGTCAGATCCCCGCCGTTTCGGCGAATTCCTCGCTGACCGATCTTTCCACCGTCGTCGGCGATCTTGCCGGTGCGCATGTCTCGACCATCGAGCATCTGATGGCCGCGCTCTACGCCATGGGCGTCGACAACGTCGCGGTGCGGATCGATGCCCGCGAGACGCCGATCCTCGACGGCTGCTCGGCGGAATATGTCCGCGGCATCAACGAGGCCGGCGTCGTCAGCCAGGGTGCCAAGCGCCGCTATCTGCGGATCCTGAAGCCGGTGGCGATCGAGATGGGCAAGGCGAGGGCGGAATACCGGCCCTATGCCGGCACCCGCTTCGAGATCGAGATCGATTTCGCCAATGCGGCGATCGGCCGGCAGACCTACCGGGCCGACCTCACGGCCGCCCGTTTCACCCGGGATCTCGCCCGGGCGCGCACCTTCGGCTTCATGGCCGATGTCGAACAGCTCTGGGCGGCCGGCTATGCGCTGGGCTCCTCGCTCGACAATTCGGTGGTGCTCTCCGACGACGGCCGTGTGGTCAATCCGGAAGGGCTGCGCTTCGAGGACGAATTCGTTCGCCACAAGGCGCTCGACGCCGTCGGCGACCAGGCTCTCGCGGGCCTGCGCATCCTCGGCTGCTACAGCTCCTATCGCGGCGGCCACCGGCTGAACGCCATGGCGCTGCAGGCGCTCTTCGCCGATCCGACGGCCTACGAGATCGTCGAGATGCCGGCCCGCCGCGTCGACCCGGTGCGCCATGCGCCGCTGGTCGCGGTTGCCGCGCCGGCCTTTGGTCCGCAGATCCTCTGAGGTCCGACATCTGCGTCGCATCCGCTCGACAAGGCGGCGAGCCTGTCCGGTGTCCGGACGGGCTCGTTTCTGCGTCACTTGCCCGCTTTCGGCCGACGATCCACCCTCACGCCGAGTGCGGGTCAGATGGTGACGCTGCGGCAACAGGCGGTGGGTGAATGATGGCGTGCAAGGGGTTTCACGTCGCCCGGCCACAAAAAAGGCACCTTACTCGGGCTTCGGCATTGTTCGAGCCTCGCTCGGGGGGTAGTGATGCCGGCCGGAGGCTGAATGGGGTAGGGGACCCGCAGAACATGATCGAAGCGACAAGGCAGTCCGCCGGACCAACGAAATGGGCGCAGCGCATGGCGCTGACCGGCGCGGTCCTTGGTGCCGCACTCGGACTTGGCGGGTGCATGTCGGGGGGCGACAACGACGTCGACGTCCTGGCGCTCGCCGCCGAGACCGATCCGCCGGACGTTCTCTACAATCAGGGCCTCGCCAATCTCGAAGGCGGACGGCTCGGCGAGGCGGCCAAGAAGTTCCAGGCGATCGACCGCCAGCATCCCTATTCGGAATGGGCCCGCAAGGCGCTGATCATGCAGGCCTTCGCCAGCTATCGCGGCGGCGACTACGAGGAAGCGACGACGGCGGCCAAGCGCTACATCTCGCTCTATCCGAATTCCGAAGATGCGGCCTATGCCGAGTACATCATTGGCCTGTCGCACTTCCGCCAGATCCCCGACGTCACCCGCGACCAGAAGCAGGCGGCCTACACCGCGACGGCGATGCGGGCGCTGATGGAGCGCTTCCCCGACACCGCCTATGCCGAGGACGCCAAGGGCAAGCTGCGCATTGCCCGCGACCAGCTGGCCGGCAAGGAGATGCTGGTCGGCCGCTACTATCTCGAGCGGCGCGACTATCTCGCCGCCATCAACCGCTTCAAGAACGTCGTCGACGTCTATCCCGACACCCGCCAGGTCGAAGAGGCGCTGGCCCGCCTGACCGAGGCCTATTACGCCATGGGGCTCATCCGCGAGGCGCAGGCCTCCGCCTCGGTGCTCGGCCAGAACTATCCCGACTCGCCCTGGTATCGCGACTCCTACGCTCTGCTGAAGGGCCACGGGCTGGAGCCGCAGGCCGGCGCGTCGGACTCCTGGTTCGCCGCGGCGACGAAGAAGATCACCGGCGCGTCCTGAGGCCGGGAGATCGGCTGAAGGCGGCGGCCATCCCGGCCGCATCGGCAAGACAAGGCGGCGCGCAAGCGCCGCTTTTTGCAAGAAGCGACGCGCCGCCGCCCGCATTGTCCGCCGAGCCGGCTTGCGAAACCACTGCCAGCGACCGACATTGTCTGCGCCGCATCCTGCCCTGACCGACGAACCGGACATGCTGGTCCATCTTTCCATTCGCGACATCGTCCTCATCGAACGCCTCGACCTGACGCTCGGGGCGGGTCTCTCGGTGCTGACCGGCGAGACCGGCGCCGGCAAGTCGATCCTGCTCGATTCGCTCTCCCTGGCCCTCGGCGGCCGCGGCGACGGTTCGCTGGTCCGTCACGGCGCGAAGCAGGGCGAGGTGATCGCCGCCTTCGACGTCGCCGCCGATCATCCGGCGAGGCAGCTTCTTACCGACAATGGTTTCGACGACGACGGCGACGTCGTGCTGCGGCGTGTCCAGACCGCCGATGGGCGCAGCCGCGTTTTCGTCAATGACCGGCCCTCCAGCGTCGCGCTGATGCGCCAGATCGGCCTGTCGCTGGTCGAGATCCATGGCCAGCATGACGACCGGGCGCTGGTCGATGCCGCCAGCCATCGCATGCTCCTCGACGAGTTCGGCGGGCTGGAGCACGAAGCCGAATCGCTCGCAAGGCTCCATGGCGAGTGGCGCGGCGCTCGCGAGGCCCTCTCGGCGCATCGCGCCAAGGTGGAGGCGGCGGCGCGCGAGGCGGATTTTCTGAGGAGCGCGGTCGAGGAGCTTTCCGAACTCCAGCCGCTCGCCGGCGAGGAAGAGGAACTCGCCGAAAGGCGTCAGGTGATGATGCGATCGGAAAAGATCGCCACCGACGTCAACGACGCCAATGAGGAACTCTCCGGCCCGACCTCACCGATCCCGGGGCTGGCGAATCTCCTGAAGCGGCTCGACCGCAAGCGCGACGAACTCCCCGGTCTGCTCGACGAGGCGATCGAACGGCTCGATACCGCCCTCGATGCCTTGTCCGATGCCCAGACCAGCCTTGAAGCAGCGCTCCGCAGCCTCGAATTCGATCCGCGTGCCCTGGAGGCGACCGAGGAGCGGCTTTTCGCGCTGCGCGCCGCCGGCCGCAAGTTCAACCTTCCCGTCGACGATCTGCCGGAACTGACGGCACGGATGATCGGCGATCTTGCCGATCTCGACGCCGGCGAGGAGAGGCTCGTCGCCCTTCAGGCGGAGGTCGAGGCAAAGCGCGAGCGCTATGATGCCGAGGCGGCCGTCCTGTCGGAAAGGCGCGCCGTGGCGGCCCGCATGCTGGAAGCTGCGGTGATGGCCGAACTCCCGGATCTGAAGCTCGAGCGGGCGAGCTTCATGGTGGAGATCGCGAGCGACGCCGAGCGGCGCGATCCCTCCGGCATTGATACAGCCGAGTTCCATGTCCGCACCAATCCCGGCACCCGAGCCGGGCCGATGATGAAGGTCGCTTCGGGCGGCGAGCTGTCGCGCTTTCTGCTGGCCCTGAAGGTGGCGCTCGCCGATCGCGGCTCGGCGCCGACGCTGGTCTTCGATGAGATCGACACCGGCGTCGGCGGCGCCGTCGCCGATGCGATCGGGCGGCGTCTGGCGCGTCTCGCCGGCTCCGTGCAGGTCCTGGCGGTGACCCACGCGCCGCAGGTCGCGGCAAGGGCCGCGACGCATCTCCTGATCTCCAAGGCGAGCGTCGGCAGCGAGGTCGAGGACCGTGTGGCGACCCGCGTTGCGACCATCGACGTCGAGGGTCGGCGCGAGGAGATCGCCCGTATGCTGGCCGGCGAGAGCGTCACGGAAGAGGCAAGAGCGGCCGCCGCCCGGCTGATCGGGGCGGGGCGCTCCTGAGGACCGGTCGGCAAGGCCGCGCCGGCGCCCTATAATCGTCCCCGTCGGACAGGATGGGGGTGAACATGGCGCGCGACGGGATCGTATTGATTGCCGGGGCCGGGCCCGTCGGGCTTGCGGCGGCGGTGGAACTCACGCGGCGCGGTGTTGCCGTCCGCATCGTCGATGCCGGCGAGGGGCCGACGCCCGCCGACCAGTCCCGCGCGCTCGCCGTCCTGCCGACGACGCTGCGGATCTTCGAAGCCTCGGGGATCACGACGAAGCTTCTGGCGGCCGGAACGAAGATCACCGGTGCCGACATCGCGCTCGACGACAAGCCGGCCTTCGCCTTCGATTTCTCCGACGCCGACACGCCCTATCCCTTCATCCTCGCCTTCCCGCAAGGCGGCACCGAACGGCTGATGATCGAATGGCTGGCGGCGCATTCGGTGCCGGTGGAATGGTCCGTCGGCCTCGACACCGTCGGCGAGACCCATCGCCCGACGGCGATGCTGTCCAACGGCGAACGCGTCGAGGCGGCGGCGATCCTCGGCTGCGACGGCAGCCATTCGCGGGTTCGCCAGGAGCTCGGCGTGCCCTGGAGCGGCGAGGGCTATCCCGGCGCCTTCGCGCTTGCCGACGTCGTCTTCGACGAGCCGATCGACGCCCACCGGGGCAAGCTCTCGATCGGCTCGTCGCGGGAGAAGTCCCACGCCCTTTTGCCGATGGGCGAGAACCGGGCGCGGCTGATCGGCTTTCACGATTCGCCCGAGGCGCTCGTCGAGGCGTTTCGCGCCAGCATCGCCGAGGTTACCTGGAAGTCGACCTTCCACGTCTCGTTCCGCCATGCCGAGCGGATGTCCCGCGGCAAGGTGTTCCTCGCTGGCGACGCGGCCCATGTTCATTCGCCGGTCGGCGGGCGGGGCATGAATCTCGGCATCTGGGATGTCGCGGCATTCGCCCATCTCTATTGCGAGCACCGCGAAACCGAATATGAAACGCAGCGGCTGCCGGTGGCGAGAGCCGTCATCGACCAGACGCGCGAGATGACCGACCGGCTCGGCCGTCCGCCGGCCTATCTCGGCTCGATGCTGAAATACGCCATGCCGATGGCGACGATGCTGGCGCCGGTGCGGCGCAAGATTGCCGAACGCGTTCTGGCGCTCGACCTGCCACAGCCAGAGTGGCTCCATTCATGATTTTCGAAGCATGATCGCATTGTAGTCGCGGCCGCCATAGATGACGTCGATGATTTCGACGTGATCTTCCAACGTCCGATACAGGATCACCGCCGACCGCTCGAACGGAACAAGGCGGACATCGTCCCCAAGATCAGCGCGCGGAGAGCCGCCATTCGGCGCCCTGCCGATCTTCGTACAACGCCGTTCGATGCGATCGGTGAATGATAGTGCGACATCGAGTGATCCAGTCGACGTCGCGATGTAGGTCGCAAGGTCCGCAAGGGAGGATATTGCCGCTTCCGATAGTCGGACCGGCAGAACTTTCACGACGAGCGATGCCGTCGTGAAACTTCCCGTCGGACCCTTTCGAATGCCTCCTTAACGGGTACGGAGGGGCGCGGGTCTCTCCGTGCCGCGTCCACTCGTGCCCGCACAGCTTCGATGCGCGCCGCTCGGTCCATCTCGAAATAGGTTGCCAGCGCCTGGCGTATCAATTCGTCAGGCGTCGGAACGGCGCCGGATTCGACCTCGGCGGCGATTTCCTGCATCAGGTCTTCCGGCAGTGTGACTTGGAGGGGCTCGGCCATATCTGGTTCTGTCCACGCGGTCATCTTCATGAAAAATGCGGTATCGGTCACCATAGAGCAAGCTCGCGCCGAGTCTTGAGCAATCAGTCCGCGCCGAGCCGCCGGTCGCCGAGCGAGACGGAGCAAGTTTTGACATGGCCGACAGACCGGTCGAAGAGCTGAACGAAGCCGAAGCCGCCGAGGAGCTGGAGCGGCTCGCCGGCGAAATCGCCGAGCATGACGCCCGCTACTACCGCGAGGACGCGCCGAGCGTCTCCGACGCCGAATACGATGCGCTGCGGCGGCGCAACAGCCAGATCGAGGCAAGGTTTCCTGCCCTGATCCGCGAGGATTCGCCCTCCGTCAGGGTGGGCTCGGAGGTTTCGGAAAAGTTCGGCAAGATCCGCCATGCGCTGCCGATGCTCTCGCTGGACAACGCCTTTTCCGACGAGGATGTCGCGGATTTCGCCAAACGCGTGCGCCGCTTTCTCAAGCTTGCCGAGGACGCGCCGCTGGCGATCACCGCCGAGCCGAAGATCGACGGACTGTCGCTGTCCCTGCGCTACGAGGCCGGAGAGCTCGTCTCTGCCGCGACGCGCGGCGACGGCACGACGGGCGAGGACGTCACCCGTAATGCGCGGACGATCGGCGACATCCCGAACAAGCTGAAGGGCAAGGCGCCCGAAGTCTTCGAGGTACGCGGCGAGGTCTATATGAGCCACGAGGCGTTCCAGGCCCTCAACGCCCGCCAGGCAGAAACCGGCGGCCCGGTCTATGCCAATCCGCGCAACGCTGCGGCCGGCTCGCTGCGCCAGCTCGATGCCGGCATCACCCGCTCGCGGAAGCTGCAATTCTTCGCCTATGCCTGGGGCGAGACGAGCGATGTGCCGGGCGCCACCCAGACGGAGGTGGTCGCCGCGCTCGGCAAGATGGGCTTCTCGGTCAATCCGCTGATGCAGCGCTTCGAGACGATCGACGCGTTGATCGAGCACTACCATAAGATCGAAGAGCAGCGATCGAGTCTTGGCTACGACATCGACGGCGTCGTCTACAAGGTCGACGATCTGGAGCTGCAGAAGCGGCTCGGCTTCGTCTCGCGCTCGCCCCGCTGGGCGATCGCCCACAAATTTCCCGCCGAGAAGGCGACGACGCTCCTTCACGACATCGAGATCCAGGTCGGTCGCACCGGCGCGCTGACGCCGGTCGCCAAGCTCGAACCGGTTACCGTCGGCGGCGTCGTCGTCACCAATGCGACGCTTCACAATGCCGACGAGATCGCGAGGCTCGATGTCAGGATCGGCGACACAGTGGAGATCCAGCGGGCCGGCGACGTCATTCCCCAGGTGCTCGGCGTCGTCGAAGCGAAGCGGCCGAAAGGAGCCGAGCCCTTCGCCTTCCCGGCGGTCTGTCCCTGCGAGCTCTCGACCGAAGTGGTGCAGGAGGAAACGGCCTCGGGCGCGAAAAGCGTCGTCAGGCGCTGCACCGGCGAGTTCGCCTGCCCGTTTCAGCGCCGCGAGCACCTGAAGCTCTTCGTTTCGCGCAAGGCCTTCGACATCGACGGCCTCGGCGACAAGCAGATCGACTTCTTCTATGACGACCCGGACTTCCCGGTCCGCACCCCTGCCGACATCTTCACCCTGAAGCGCCGCAACGATGCCGGCATGAAGAAGCTGAAGGACAAGGAGGGCTTCGGCGAGCTCTCGGCGAAGAACCTCTTCGAGGCGATCGAGGCACGGCGGCCGATCGGCCTCGACCGGCTGATCTTCTCCTTCGGTATCCGCCATGTCGGCGAGGCGACGGCGCGGGTGCTGGCAAGGGCCTATGGCAGCTTCGAAGCCTTTCACGAGGCGGGCCTGAAGATTGCCGCCGGCGACGAGGAAGCCGCCACCGAGATGGATGCGCTGGAGGATATCGGCGGAGCGGTGATCACCGCCGTCACGCGGTTCTTCTCCGAGGAGCACAATCTGAAACTCGTCGAGGCGCTGGTCGCCGAGCTTCAGGTGGAGGAAGTGGAAAAGCCCGCCGAGACCTCGCCGGTCGCCGGCAAGACGGTGGTCTTCACCGGTTCTCTCGAAAAGATGACCCGCGACGAGGCGAAGGCCATGGCCGAGGGGCTGGGCGCGAAGACCGCCGGATCGGTATCGAAGAAGACCGATCTCGTCGTTGCCGGCCCCGGTGCCGGCTCGAAGCTGAAGAAGGCCGAGGAACTCGGCATCGAGGTGGTCGACGAGGATGGCTGGTTCACGCTGATCGGCCGCGAACCCACCGTAACGTAAGGCGTTTTTGCCGCGGTGCAGAACCGCCACGGCGGCCGGCGAAAGCTTCTACCTCGTCCGGCCGGCTCTTGCGTCGGCGAGGCGCGGGCGGCAGCGTCGCGCGAAACGACGACACACGGGACTGCCCATGACCGACCGACCGGCGCGCGGCCTGCGCTCAGCCATTCTTCTCGCGGCGCTCCTGTCGCTCTTTGCCGGCCCGGCGCCCGCCACCGAGGCGAGGGCCGCCGCCGAGACCATCGACCGCAACGATTTTCCGGCGATGCTGGACCTTGCGAGGGGCTATGGCGAGGCGGAACTGACCAAGACCGAGACCGGCGATCCGGTGATCGCCGGCGACATCAACGGCACCGCCTATCAGCTGTTCTTCCTCGACTGCCGGAACAATCGCGACTGCCGCACCCTGAACTTCTACGCCATATGGGACGGCGCCGGCGTGTCGCTCGATCTCGTCAATCACTGGAATTCCCTTGGCGCCTACAACAAGTCCTACCTCACCGAAACGGGAATGCCAGTCGTCGAGCTCAACGCCTCCTCATTCGACCTGACCAGGCGGCGGCTCGCCGATCTCTTCGACCGCTGGACGGTCACGCTGGCCGAATTTCCCCGCGAAGTGCTCGACAAGGCCGATCAGTAGGGCTTGCGGCCCGCACCGCAGGAAAGCGGTTGGGGCTCGCCCGACTTGCTGTATCGTCACCGAACGGTCGAATCGGTCGCCTTGCCCCATCACCCTTTCCGGCAGTCCCCATTGAACATCGACGCCCCATCGAGCGACAGGCCGGCGGATGCCGCGAGCGAGCGCAGGGATGCCTTGCGGGCGCTGCTGCCGGTGCTGCTCGCGGTCCTGCCCTTCGGCATGGTCTATGGCGCAGTCGCGGTGCAGAAGGGGCTGACGACCGCCGAGGCGCTCGGCTTTTCCGGCGCGATCTTCGCCGGCGCCTCGCAGCTCGCGGCGCTCGAACTGATGGGCATCGGCGCGCCGATCTGGTCGATCCTTTTGACGGTCTTCGCGCTGAACTTCCGCCATGTGCTCTATTCGGCGTCGATCAGCCGGCATCTGGGCGGGTTTTCCCCGGTGCAGAAGGCGCTCGCCTTCTTTCTGCTGGTGGATCCGCTGTTCGGATCGGCGGAGGTACGCGCGGCACAGCGGCGGCTGACGCCGACATTCTACTTCACCTACGGCGTCACGCTCTATTGCAGCTGGCTGCTGGCGACCCTTGCCGGGGCGAGTTTCGGGCGGCTGATCGAGGACCCCGACGCCTTCGGTCTCGATTTCGTGCTGCCGGTCTATTTCCTCGGCCTCGTCATGAGCTTTCGCCGGCGGGCATCCTTCTATCCCGTTGCCGGCACCAGCCTCGTCGTCTCGGTCATCGCCTACTGGCTGGCCGGGCCGCCCTGGCATGTCAGCCTCGGCGGGCTCGCCGGCATTGCCGTCGCCGCGGTCATCGGCCCGCCCAAACGCCAGGCCGGGCGCGAGACGCGGCGGGGAGTGGCGTCGTGAACGGCGAACCTCTGCTCTCCGAGGGCGCCTGGTCGGTCGGCTCGATCTGGTTCATCATCCTCGCCGCCGGCGCTCTGACCTATGTGACGCGCTTCGGCGGCCACATCCTGATCCAGCTTCTCGGCACCATCCCGCCCCGCGCCTCGGCAGCGCTCGACGCTGTCCCTGCGGCGGTGATGACGGCGATCGTCGCACCGGTGCTCGTCTCCGGCGACTGGGCCGAGCGGGTCGCCATCGTCGTCTGCACGGTCCTGTCCTTCCGGTTGCCGCTGATCGTCGTCGTCGTCATCGGCACCGTCATGGTCGCTGCGGCGCGGGCGCTGTTGACGTGAGCTGACGGCCATTCACACCGTGCCCGGCACGAAGATCCGCTTCAGGACGTTGGTCTTGAACCAGAACTGCTGGGCCAGCGCGCCCACCACATGCAGCCCGATCAGAATCAGGAGCGGCGTCCACATGAGTTCGTGGACCTCGCCTGCCTCGCCGATGACAAGGAACCAGGCAACCAGACCGGCGATCGGCATGAGGATCAGGATCGCGTAGATCAGGCCGTGGGTGATCCTGGCGAGCCAGGACGCCCAGGTCGGTTCTTCGGCGGGGTAGGGCGGCCGGCCGTGGGCGAAGCGGTCCCACAGCCGGACCAGCGCCGCGACGAGCACCAGCGTTCCGGCAATGATGTGCACCCAGCCCCAGGTCTCGGTCGCCGCGTCGATCTCGGTGCCGCGACGCGTGGCGCGCCACATGTCGACCATCCATTCGTGGTCGATGAACTGGACGATGATCAGCACGACGATCGTCCAGTGCAGCGCCACGCTGAGAGAGGACCAGCCCGTCGAACGCGGGGCTGAGACGGGAGTGGGGTTGGCTGAAGCAGTCATTCGCCGGCGATCCTGTAGAGACAGTTCTGGAGGAGGCCGCGGCTGCGGATGCTGACGGCCTGTCGATAGCGCCGCACTATCTGTGCAGCGAGCTCATCAGGCAAAATAAGAATCGTTACAATCTGCACCAGTGGCAAGGTGCCGCGCCTTGCGTCCCGGCGATCTGCCCGAAAAGCGGCGGTGCGCCTGGCTTTCAGCGCGCGAGTTCGCGCGTCGCCGCCTCGATGCCGGCAAGCGTCAGCGGAAACATCCGTCCGTCCATCGCCTCGCGGATCATGCCGACCGACTGGGTGTAGTCCCAGTAGCGCTGGTTCGACGGGTTGAGCCAGGCGGCCTTCGACCACTTGGCCGTCAGCCTGTCCAGCCAGACGCCGCCAGGCTCGGCGTTCCAGTGCTCGACCGAGCCTCCGGGCATGGCGATCTCATAGGGGCTCATCGCCGCGTCGCCGACGAACAGCGCCTTGTAGTCCGGGCCATAGGTGCGGATCACCTCCTCGGTCGGGGTGACCTCGGCGTGTCTGCGGCGATTGTCCTTCCACAGCCGCTCATAGGGGCAGTTGTGGAAATAGAAGAAGTCGAGGTGCTTGAACTCGGCCCGTGCCGCGGAAAACAGCTGCTCGACCTCGCGCACGTGATCGTCCATCGAGCCGCCAACATCGAGGAAGAGCAGGAGCTTCACGGCGTTGTGGCGCTCGGGGCGGGTCTTCACGTCGAGATAGCCCTTGCGGGCGGTGGAATCGATCGTCGCGTCGAGCGCGAATTCCTCTTGCGAGCCCTGGCGAACCCAGCGTCGCAAGCGCTTCATCGCGATGCGGATGTTGCGGGTGCCGAGCTCGACGTCGTCGTCGAAATCCCGGAATTCGCGCTTGTCCCAGACCTTGACGGCGCGGCGGTGCCGGCTTTCGTTCTGGCCGATGCGCACTCCCTCGGGATTGTAGCCATAGGCGCCGAAAGGCGAAGTGCCGCCTGTGCCGACCCATTTGTTGCCGCCCTGATGGCGGCCTTTCTGCTCTTCCAGCCGCTGCCTCAGCGTCTCCATCAGCTTGTCGAAGCCGCCGAGGCCCTCGACCAGCTTTTTCTCCTCCTCGGTGAGATGCTTCTCGGCGAGCCGGCGCAGCCACTCTTCGGGAAGCTCACGCGCGGCGATCTCGCCCTCCGCCGCCCCCGAGACGGCCTCGACGCCCTTGAAGACATCGGCGAACACCCGGTCGAACCGGTCGACGAAGCGCTCGTCCTTCACCAGGCACGCGCGGGCAAGGAAATAGAAGGCCTCGACGTCATAGGCGACGAGATCGGCCTGCATCGCTTCGAGCAGCTGCAGGTGCTCGCGCAGCGTCACCGGGACGCCGACGGCCTTGAGCTTGAGGAAGAAGGTCAGGAACATGGCGCCGATGGTAGTGCGTTCGTTGTCCCAAGGCGAGCGACGAAAGACCGGATCGAAAAGGCCTTGATTCAGAAAGGCCGGGCCACCTTCTCGGTTGGCCCGGCCCATCGGATTGTAGTCAAGAGGTATGCCCGCAAACGGATCTTACCTCGATGGTTCGTCCGCTTCCTCATCGCCATCGACAGCCTCGGCCGGCCGTCGCTCTGGCTCGCCGCCAAGGCGGTCGATGCTGCCCGGCCGGTCGAAGGCGTTGTCCTCGCTCGGCCGCGCCTTGGGTGCGTCGCGGCGGTAGCCGAGATCCTGGTCGCGATCCTGCGCGTCGGGATTGTTCTGCTGGTTGTCGAATTTGTCCGGCGCGTTGCTCATCGTCCGGTCCTTTCCCTGCCACTGGTTGCCGCACCGTCGCAGATTCCTGCGGCCCGGTGCCTCAGCGCTAACCAACGGCTGCAGCCTTCGTTCCGCTCCCTTATATGCGCACCAGCGTAAGAATGTCATTTTAACTTATAAATTGCGCGTACTTTACGTAAATGCAACTATTGCCGATGACACCAAATCTTAAATCACGCCGATTTATTGCCTTGGCTAAAGTTGGACTGAACGCAAGTGAAATCCCGGTAAGGCTTCAGATATATTGGAGCCTCGAATTTCTGTTTCGCCAAAGAGACGAGGGACGACGCATGAGCGCCAGATCGAAGCGCCTTCAGAAGACCATCTCGATCGCCATCGTTTCGGCGATCGCCGCAATTCTCTGCGGCGAAATCGTCGTCGACCGGATGCATGAAGCGAACATCGCCCGCCTGCGGGAGACGACGGCTTCCGAGCTCGCATTCGCGCGCAAGTCTCTCGATCTCGCGGTCCTGCAGAAGGAAATTCAGATCGACGTCGTCCAGGTGCAGCAGTTCCTGACCGACGTTTCGGCGACGCGCGGCCTCGACGGTCTGGCGGACGGTTTCGATCTGGCCAAGGAACATGCCGAATCCTTTGCCGGCAATCTCGCCGCCGCACGCGATCTCGCGACGGGCCTCGACGCCAGGGAGACGCTGGCGACCCTCGACGAACTTCAGACGGCGTTCCCGCCATTCTACGCCCTCGGCCAGAAGATGGCACAGGCCTATGTCGCCGAGGGCCCGGCCGGCGGAAACCTGCTGATGGGCGACTTCGACGAAACGGCGCAGCGTCTCGGCGAGGCGGTCGACAAGTCGAAGGCCAGCATCGACGCTCTCCTCGAAAGGCTCGCCTCCCAGCAGAACGACGTTGCGTCCGACGCTGCGGTGAAGGCCGAAATCGCCTCCGCGCTGTCGATCGCCATGGGCGTGATGACGATCGTCGCCGGCCTTGCGCTCATCCTGTTCACGCGCCGCCGCCTGATGGCGCCCCTCGACCATGTCACCGACGCCCTCGACCGGCTCGCCCGCGGTGAGCAAGTGGACGATCTGGGCGAGGCCGGGCGCCGCGACGAGGTCGGTGATCTCGCCCGGGCCTTCCAGGCTTTCAAGCGCGCCGCCGAAGAGAAGGCACGGCTCGAGAGCGAGGCCAATGCCCGCCGGGACGAGGCCGATGCCGAGCGCGGCCGCGCGGCCGAGTTCCAGGCCGTGACCGCCCGGGAACAGGCGATGGTCGTCGCGGAGATCGGGCAGGGGCTCTCGGCAGTCTCGGCGGGCCGGTTGGCCTACCGGATCGAGGCGACGTTCCCGGCCGCATACGAAGGCCTCAAGGCCGATTTCAACTCGGCCGTCGCGACGCTCGACCGGACCATGGCGACGATTTCGCTCAGCGGCGAACAGATCCGCGTCGGCTCGCGCGAGATGTCCCAGGCGACCGACGACCTGTCGCGACGGACCGAACAGCAGGCGGCGAGCCTCGAGGAGACCGCTGCAGCGCTCGGCGAGGTGACGGACGGCATTCGGCGCACGGCCGAAAGCGTCGGCAACGCGCGCAACGCCGTCGCCCGCGCGAAGCAGGAGGCCGAGCAGTCCGGCAGCGTCGTCGACGGGGCGATCGCGGCGATGGGCAACATCGAGAATTCGTCGCAGCAGATCTCGCAGATCATCGGCGTCATCGACGAGATCGCCTTCCAGACCAACCTCCTGGCGCTGAATGCCGGCGTCGAGGCGGCGAGGGCCGGCGAGGCCGGCAAGGGTTTTGCCGTCGTCGCCCAGGAAGTCCGGGCGCTCGCCCAGCGCTCCGCCGAGGCCGCCAAGGAGATCAAGGCGCTCATCAGCCGTTCGGCGGATCAGGTGGCGGACGGGGTTCACCTCGTCGGCGAAGCCGGCGAGTCGCTGAAGGCGATCGCCGACCACGTTGCGACGATCAACGGCATCGTCCGCGAAATCGCCGCCTCGTCGGAGGAGCAGGCTGCGAGCCTTTCCGAGGTCAATACCGCGGTCACCAACATGGACCAGATGACCCAGCAGAACGCCGCGATGGTCGAGGAATCGACGGCTGCGGCCAACCATCTGTTGAGCGAGGCCGATGAACTGGCACGGCTGATCGGCCAGTTCGAACTCGCCTCTGCGCCCCGCCGGGCCGCGGTCGCGACGTCGCCGCGCAAGTCGAAGCCGGCCGCCGCCCCCCGGCTGCAGTCGGTCGGGAGCGCCGCGCTGAAGCCGGTGGCCGAGGCGAGCGAGGCCGCCGACTGGCAGGACTTCTGAGCGGCTTGGCGGCGGTTTTTGCCGCCGCTCGTTCAAGATTGCCCGAACTGTCGAGGGAGCCGACGAAAAAAGACCCGTCGCGGACCACCCCCGCGCCGGGTCTCGTCGTTTCGGGAGCGGCGTTCCCACTTGCGTCGCCGCGCCGACGGGAGGAAGGCAAGCGGCCGTGCCGACGCTGCGCGGTCCCGTCGGCGAGTTGCCTATGGCCGTCAGGCGAAGCGGCGGCGGACGAGTTCCTCCAGCACATTCGGGTCGACCTTGTCGCAGGCCATGAGCAGGCGGGCGATCGGCTCGTCAAGCAGTTCATCGAGGCTTGGCTCGCCTTTCAGGCAGTCCGCGGAGAGGGATTGCCGATTGCCGCCGCGCTCTTTGATCCAAGTGAAGAAACTTTCAAAAGTTTCTGAACTCGATAGGGAATCCATCGTCTTCGTCCTCGTTGATGGCAGCCGATATGTGCCAGATTCGAACGGCGGGAAGATGACAATCGCAATATATCGGCTGCCCTCACCGAAGGGTGACGGGAGCCTTGCCGGGAGGAACCGCCCAGCCGACGGCGGGGTCCGCAACCGGACCGGCGGGGCATGAAAAAAGCCGCCGGACGATTGCCCGGCGGCCGCTGCAATGGCGATCGCTTCGACCGGACGGTCGCGATCAGCGCTTGGAGAACTGGAAGGACCGGCGGGCCTTCGCCTTGCCGTACTTCTTGCGCTCGACCGTACGCGAGTCGCGTGTCAGGAAGCCGCCCTTCTTCAGAACCGAGCGAAGGCCCGGCTCGTAATAGGTCAGCGCCTTGGAGATGCCGTGGCGCACCGCGCCGGCCTGGCCGGAGAGACCACCGCCGGCGACCGTCGCGACGATGTCGAACTGGCCGTCACGATCGGTCGCAACGATCGGCTGGCGCAGCACCATCTGCAGGACCGGCCGCGCGAAATAGGCGGTGAAGTCCTTGTCGTTGACGATGATCTTGCCGGAGCCGGGCTTCACCCAGACGCGGGCGACGGCGTCCTTGCGCTTGCCGGTGGCATAGGCGCGGCCGAACTTGTCGAGCTTCTGGACATGGACCGGGGCGTCGGCCTGCGGGGCAGGGACGTTCGCGGCGGTGCCGAGGTCTTCGAGTGACGAGAGCTGGGACATCAGGCTGCCCTCACATTCTTGGAGTTCATCGCCCGGACATCGAGCGTTTCGGGAGACTGCGCCTCGTGCGGATGGTTCGGTCCGGCATAGACGCGGAGATTCTTCAGCTGGCGACGGCCGAGCGGTCCGCGCGGCAGCATGCGCTCGACGGCCTTCTCGACGACGCGCTCGGGAAAGCGCCCCTCGAGGATCTCGCGCGCCTTGCGCTCCTTGATGCCGCCGGCATAGCCGGTGTGCCAGTAATAGGTCTTGTCCCAGTATTTCTTACCGGTCAGGACCACCTTGTCGGCATTGACGATGATGATGTTGTCGCCATCGTCGACATGCGGCGTGAAAGTGGCCTTGTGCTTGCCCCTGAGGCGAAGCGCGACGAGGGAAGCCAGGCGACCGACGACGAGCCCTTCGGCGTCGATGACGATCCACTTCTTCACCACCGTCTCGGTCTTCTGCGAGAAGGTTTTCATGGGTTGCCCCTGGATGTTGGTCTTGTTCTCGAGGCAAGCCTTCGGGGCCGCCATACGAAAAGGGCGGCCGACGGGCCGCTCTTCGTGGGGGCTTCCATACGGGCAGCCGATCACCGTGTCAACGCCGAATGGCTGCGGTGGCCGGGCGCAATCCTCTGACATGCAGGGGATTGGGCGATAGTGGTATTATTTTACCGCAATATTCCCGGCGCCGTCCTTGGCCTCTCGCGTCGGCGGGATCGAGTAGGTCGCGACGGCATGGCAGACGGTGGTGCCGTCGTCTTCGCCGGAAATCGCCACCTCCACCACTGCCAGCCGTTTGCCGAGCTTCAGGATCGAGGCTCTTGCCTCCAGCGTCCCCGGCGGCGGCTTGATCAGGAAGTTGATCGACATGTTGGTGGTGACCGCCAGTGCCACCGGTCCGATATGGGCGAGGATCGCGACATAGGCCGAGACGTCGGCGAGGGTGAAGAGCGTCGGTCCGGAGACGGTGCCGCCCGGGCGCAGATGCCGCTCGGCGGCGACCAGCTTCATGGTGACGAAGCCTTCGCCGATCGCTTCGACGGAAAAGCCGCTCTCCGGCCCCATCACCTGGGGAAACCCCTCGCTGAGAAACCTGCGCAGTTCCTCGACATGCATGACCGGTTTCATGCGACGCCCTCCCACAATCCCCGGACCGCGATGCATTGGCTCGGGCCGGTCTCCCGACTATGTTCAGATCAGGAACCGCCGGCTGCGGCAAGGAGGCACGCGCATGGCGCCGATGATGAGTTCACTCACCGACGCTCTCAGTCAGGCCAGTCTCGACGACGAGAAGGCGCGCAAGGCTGCTGAGGAAGCTGCCGACTGCGCAGAGAAGCTGAACCAAAGCGACGAGGGGTTCACCGCCCTCGACCGCCGCTTAAAATCTCTTCCAGTGAATGGTCGTTTTCAGTCTCGGGAAGACGCTGGCGGTCCTGTTCCATCACCCGACAAAAAGCTGAAAGCCGCATGGCCGAAATTCTCGAAATGACCCCCGCGCCACATCCGATCGAGGTGCAGAAGGCTCCCGGCATCACCCGGATCGCTCTGTCCAGCCCGCCGGCGAATGCGCTGTCGATCGCCACGATGGATGCACTGTCCAAGGCATTGACTGCAGCAGCGAAGGACACCGACTGCCGCGTCGTGGTGCTCGCCGCCAACGGCAAGGTGTTTTCCGCCGGCCACGACCTCAAGGAACTCACCGCCCATCGGGCGGACGAGGACCGCGGCCGGGCCTTTTTCGAAAAGACGATGCGCCAGTGCTCGGCGCTGATGCAGCAGATCGTCCGCCATCGCTGCCCGGTGATCGCCGAGGTGAACGGTCTTGCGACCGCCGCCGGTTGCCAGCTCGTCGCCTCCTGCGATCTCGCCATCGCCTCGGAAGAGGCGCAGTTCCAGACGCCAGGCGTCAATATCGGGCTGTTCTGCTCAACGCCGATGGTGGCGCTGTCGCGCAATCTCACCCGCAAGCACGCCATGGAGATGCTGCTCACCGGCGAGCGGATCGACGCGCGGACCGCCCGCGAGTTCGGCCTGGTCAATCGCGTCGTGCCGCCGGAATATCTCGGCACCGTCGTCGGAAAATACGCGACCACCATCGCCTCAAAATCGGCGGCGACTGTCCGGATCGGCAAGGAGGCCTTCTACGCCCAGGCCGAAATGGGCCTCGCCGAGGCCTACGACCATGCCGCCGCGGTGATGGTGGAAAACATGCTGGCCCGCGATGCGGAAGAAGGGATCGGCGCCTTCCTCGACAAGCGCCAGCCGGAATGGACCGGACGATGAACGATCTGACCGCCAGCGATCAGGTGGCAGCCGGCGATGCCACATCGAAAGACGCGGCGCCGCTCTCCTATCCGGATGCGCTGATCCAAAATATCCTTTCCGAGACGAAGACCATCGCCATGGTCGGCGCCAGCGCCAAGGAAATCCGGCCGTCTTTTTTCGTTCTGAAATATCTCCTCGCCAAGGGCTTCGAGGTCATTCCGGTCAATCCGGGTTTGGCCGGCAAGACAATCCTCGGCCAGACCGTCTATCCGGATCTCAAATCGATCCCGGTTGCGATTGACATGGTCGACGTCTTTCGCGGCTCCGATGCCGTCCCCGGCATCGTCGAGGAGGCGCTCAGCCTCGCCCCGCTGCCGAAGGTGATCTGGATGCAGCTCACCGTCCGCCACGACGAGGCTGCGGCGGAGGCGGAGGCCGCCGGCATCACGGTGATCATGGATCGCTGCCCGAAGATCGAATATGCCCGGCTGTCCGGCGAGATCGGCTGGAACGGCGTCAATTCGCGGGTGCTGTCGTCGAAAAAGCCCAAGCTTGGCAAGGGCTATCAGAGCTTCGGCCTCAACACCCGCCGCTGACGGGCGCCCGTTCACGCGGCATGCGGCGCCGTGTTGGGGACGATGAGGCCGCTCGGATGGATCGCGACGCGGTCTCGGCCGGCATTCTTGGCGCGGGAAAGCGCCTCTTCCGCCGCCGAAAGGGCGTCGCGGATTGGCTCCTGCGGCGAGAAGGCTGCGACGCCGAAGCTTGCGGTCAGCCGATGCTTGGCGTCGAGGCCCGGATGATCCACGGAGCCGATGGCGGTGCGGATCGTCACCGCCAGCGACACGCCCTCGGCGACCGAGGTGGATGGCAAAAGCAGCGCGAATTCGCCGCGGCCGAGCCGGGCTGCCGATACGTGCGCATCGAGCAGGATCCTGCCAGCCGCCTGGATCACCGCATCGCCGACGTCGCGGCCGTAGCGATCGTTGATCCGCCTGAAGTGGTCGATGTCGCAGAGCACCACGACACCGCTCTGCTGGCGCATTCCCGCTGCCATCCGGTCGAAGGCGCGGCGGTTGAAGAGGCCCGTCAGCGGATCGTGTTCGGAGCGGTCGTGATAGCTCGCAATGACGCCGCCGAGAACCTTCGCGACGATGAGGAAGGCCGCGATCGGTGCCAGGAACGCGGTGATCGCGACGAGCAGGCGCTCGATTTCGAGACGCGTGAGACCGTAGACCGACAGCTCCTGCGGCTCCATTGCCGGATAGACCGGGATCCGCAGGATAAAGACGACTGCCAGCATGACGATTGCCGCAAGCAGCGCGTAGTCGAGAGGGCTCTTGCGGTGCAGCCGGCCGAGGCAGAGCAGCATGTCGATGAGCGCCAGGGCGGCGGCCGTCTTGAACGGCAGCGTCTGATAGACCGTCTCGATGCCCATTCCGGCGATGACCAGCGAGACACAGACCAGAACGGCGATCGTCGCGACGAAGGGAACGCTCGAGGGACTGCGTCCGATGGCGAGCCGGATCGTCTGGCTGGCGCAGAGATATTTCAGCGGCATGAGGACGGTGGCGCCGGTGATCTGCAGCCAGGTCTCGTAGCCGAAGGTGAGCACGACAATTTCGAGGCCGGAACAGAGCAGCGTCGCGGCGAGCCAGAGGAGCGAGGACTGGCTGCGCATTCCGCAATAGATCAGGGCACACAGCAGCGCGAGGGCGATGACCAGCCCGAAGACCGCACCGAAGATGCCGACAGTTTCGCCCACCTCAAGTCCTCGCCGCCCGTCTGGCGTTGCCTTACGACCGCGTGGCCATCGAGGTTGCCGGCGCGCCGTCAGCTGTTCGGCGCAACCGGACCCGCAGCCTTCCGACGGCCTCATTCCCATCTGATCGCCGGCCCGCCTGAGAATGCCGTCCGTCTCTTCGGCGGTGCCGCTTGCCCGGTCGTCACCCCCGCCAGATTGGAAGGCTGCTCCGGGCCGCGCCGGTTAGCGCGATACGATCAGGGAATCCCAAGCGCCGATGATTTGCAATATAATTTTCGGTAGAGAAACCAACCGTTTTGTCTCGCCTTCTGAAAAGCGTTGAGAATCCCGTCGGCTAGGAGAGCTGGGGACGACAGCCGATTTTCGGATCTGGCGCTTGAGCTTGCCTGGCCGAGGGCGAAGACTCGGCCATCCTCGCTGGCGGCTGCAGCTGAAACCCCCAGCGTCCGCTGCCTTGAGTCGATCGACAGGAGAATACCGATGACGGTTCGCATCGCCATGTGGTCCGGGCCCCGCAACATCTCGACGGCGATGATGCGCTCCTTCGGCGCGAGACCCGACGCGGCCGTTTCGGACGAGCCGTTCTTCGGCGCCTATCTCAGGCTGACGGGCGCGCCGCATCCGATGTCGGCGGAAACCATGGCTTCCATGGACTGCGACTACCGCTCTGTTCTCGCCGCGATCAGTGGCCCGGTGCCAGGCGGCGCGGACGTCTGGTATCAGAAGCATATGGCCCATCACATGGTTTCTGACGTCGGCATTGCTGACATGCCGGGCCACCGCCACGCCTTTCTCATCCGCACACCGGAGCGGGTCGCGGCGAGCTACGCCGCCAAGAACGCGCTCGATCGGCCCGAACTGCTCGGCTACGGCATCCTGCGGCGATATTTCGAATGGGAGGCGGAAAGGCTCGGCCGGGCGCCGGCGGTGATCGATGCCGACGACCTCTTGGCCCGGCCGGCCGAGACGCTGCAGGCGCTCTGTGAGGCACTGGAGATCCCCTGGAGCGAGGCGATGCTCTCCTGGGAGAAGGGGCCACACCCGGAAGACGGCGTCTGGGGCGCCCACTGGTACGCCAGCGTCAACCAGTCGACCACTTTCGCGCCGCCGCCGACCGCCATGCCGCGGCTGTCGCCTGCCCATCAGGCCATCGGCGACGCCTGCCGTGCCGATTACGAGGCGCTTCATCGCTACCGGCTGGGAGGGTAACGGACGAGGCGGCCGCGAACAGGCCCTCGCGTCCCTCGGCGACGACCGGTTGCGGATACTTTCGCCAGACCGGCCGTGATCACCATGCCACTGGTCGCGACTATTCCATCGGCACATCGATGCCGACGAGATCCGGGCTTTTTGCCAGTTTCAGCTCGCGCGTCTGGTCGGGGCCGATGCGGCGCTGGCGCGAGCGAGGCTCGAGTTTCTGCGCCTCGCCCGTCTCGATCGCCCGTTCGATCGCGGCCAGCACGATCATGTCGAGCACGCCTTCCTCGCCGTTCGGCTCGGGATCGCGACCTTCGAGGATGCAGTCGGAGAAATACTCCGTCTCGCCGGCGAACTGATCGACGACCGGCGCTTCGTGATGGGTCGTCTCGCCGTTCGTGATGAGGTCGTAGGTGATCGCGGTGCCGGCGCCGAAGCCGAAGGCCGGGGCGATGTTCATCGCGCCTTCCGTGCCGACCAGATAGGCCTGGTCGACGCCTTCCGACGAATAGGAGAGGGTGAAGCTCGCTTGCCGCGCTTCGGTGAATTTCAGGATGACGCTGACGGTGTCGTCGCAGCCGAGGCCGCGGTCGGTGCGCGAGGCGAAGGCCATGACCTCGACCGGCTCGGCCTCGAAGAGGTTGCGCACGGCATTGATCGGATAGGTGCCCATGTCCGGCACCGGCCCCGCCCAGTAGCCGCTGGTGGCGCGATGGTTCGACGCCTTGACCGTCTGCGAGAAGGTCGAGGTGAAGAAGCGCGGCTTGCCGATCTCACCCTTCCTTACTGCCTCGACCATGGCGACGGTGCCGGGTTCGCAGTGCAGCCGGTAGGCGATCATCAGCCTCGCGCCGGAAGCCTTTGTCGCCGCCTCGATGGCCTCTGCGTCCTCGACGCTGACCTCCATCGGCTTTTCGAGAAGCACATGGATGCCCGCCTTCAGGGCCGGCTCGGCGAATTCCCGATGACGGAAGTTCGGCGTCGCGACATAGACCGCGTCGACCTTGCCGCTTTTCAGCATCGCCTCGTAGTCGTCATAGCCGTAGACGTCGAGGCCGTAGTGCTTGCCGAGTTCCTCGCCCTTGGCCCTGTCGCCCGTGACGATCGCCGTCATCAGCGAATTGGAGGTCTGCCCGACGCCCGGCATGAAGGCGGCCTGCGAGATCCAGCCGCCGCCGACGACGCCGTAGCGGATTTTTCCTTCGAGGCTCGCCATGGCAATTCCCGCGTCTCGGACTGAAGTGACTGTTCGTCGGCGAAGTAGCACCGTCCCGAAATTCGTCGAGATCGGAGGATTTCGGATGGGCGGCGTCGTTGTCGTCTTTAGGTTGTGTATAATTGATGATACAATCAAAATCTCAAGCGGTACGCGCGCACAGCCTTCGGCGAGACCGGGCGTCGCGGGTGATCAAGACGGAGTTGACGACAATGGAATTCGTCGAAGAGCGCGTGCGCACCGCAAAGGCGTATGCCGAAGCATTCGGCGGAGTATCGCGGGTTTTCGCCAATAAGGCGGCCGTCCACGCGCTGAACGAGAGAATCAAGGCGAATTGGTTTCAGTCGGCGCTCCGAGAAAAACGTTCGAAGCTCAAACTCGGAGACGGCATTTTGATCGTCGTTTCATTTCATCAGCGTGAAACATTTGTCGGAACGGTGATCAAGGATGCTTGGCCTGACGTCGGACCTATAGCGTCCAATCCCGCTTTGGCCATCCACTGGTATAGGCAAAGTCCGAAGCTATACGCTGCCCCGAGTGGGGGATTTCGGCGAGAGGAAAGTTATCACTGGGACCGTGGGGGTTCGGCCGGCCAGTCCATCGACGACTTCCCGCAGCTGATCGGCGCGGAGCCACGCGCAGACCGCTGTTATATGCCGCAACATCCCTGAGACTTCGCCGTCGCGGCTGGGGCTTTGTCCGTTGAGTGGCAACGCCTTTGGCAAGACCGAATTCACCGCCATGTGAGATGCCGATACGGGCTTGCCAGATGTATCCACTGGGTGGTGCACGTGTTACTTCCTCCCTGAATTCGAGCATCAGGGAGGTACACAATGAGCGAACCGAAATTCGAGACGCTGGCGATCCATGCGGGCGCCCAGCCGGACCCCGCGACCGGGGCGCGTGCGACGCCGATCTACCAGACCACGTCCTTCGTCTTCGACGACGTCGACCACGCCGCCTCGCTGTTCGGGCTCCAGCAGTTCGGCAACATCTACACCCGCATCATGAATCCCACCCAGGCGGTGCTGGAGGAGCGGGTCGCGGCGCTGGAAGGCGGCACTGCGGCGCTGGCTGTCGCCTCCGGCCATGCCGCTCAGATGATCGTCTTTCAGGCGCTGATGCGGCCGGGCGAGGAGTTCGTTGCCTCGCGCAAGCTCTATGGCGGCTCGATCAACCAGTTCGGCCACGCCTTCAAATCCTTCGACTGGCGGGTGAAATGGGCCGATCCCTTCGATCTCGCCGACATCGAGGCGCAGATCACCGAGAAGACCAAGGCGATCTTCATCGAGTCCATCGCCAATCCGGGCGGCGTCGTCCTCGACATCGCTGCGATCGCTAAGATCGCCCATCGCCACAAGCTGCCGCTGATCGTCGACAACACCATGGCGACGCCGTATCTCTGCCGGCCGCTCGAGCATGGGGCCGACATCGTCGTCCATTCGCTGACGAAGTTCATGGGCGGCCATGGCAACTCGATGGGTGGCGTTATCGTCGACGGCGGCAGCTTCGACTGGTCGGCCGACGACCGCTATCCGATGCTGTCGGAGCCGCGGCCGGAATATAACGGCATCGTCCTCCACGAGACCTTCGGCAACTTCGCCTTCGCCATCGCCTGCCGGGTGCTCGGCCTGCGCGATCTCGGCCCGGCCATCTCGCCGTTCAACGCCTTCATGATCCTCACCGGCATCGAGACGCTGCCGCTGCGCATGCAGCGGCACTGCGACAACGCCTTGACGGTCGCCGAGCACCTGCAGGGCCACGAGCAGGTCGCCTGGGTCTCCTATGCCGGGCTGCCGGGCGATCTCTCCCACGAGCGGATGCAGACCTACTGCCCGAAGGGCGCGGGCGCCGTCTTCACCTTCGGTCTCAAGGGCGGCTACGAAGCGGGCGTCAAGTTCGTCGAGGCGCTGGAGCTGTTCTCCCACCTTGCCAATATCGGCGACACCCGCTCGCTGGTGATCCACCCGGCCTCGACCACCCACCGCCAGCTTGCCGACGACCAGAAGACCGCCGCCGGCGCCGGGCCGGACGTCGTGCGCCTGTCGATCGGCATCGAGGAGGTCTCCGATATCATCGCCGATCTCGACCAAGCGCTGGCGAAGATCTGACGGTGTGAGCGGCCCGGTGCATCACCTTCGATGCGCCGGGCGCTGCCTGCGGCAACGGCCGGTCCCAAAGGCGTCGCGATGGCGCTCCGACGGCCGCCAACGATGCGCCGCGACAAGCTTCCCCGGCCAGGCAGGGCTGCCATGCGGGAACGGCTGCGCCGGCTGCGCATTCCCGCCCGTCTGCCGATCGTCAAAAGCATCGGCCCGAAAATCGGAACCGATTTTCTCGAAAGCACGATGCGGTGATTCAATGACTGAGAGCGTTCTCCGTGCGTCCATTCGGACGCGCGGCGCTCCAGCGGCGAGCGGCACCGGACCAAGGAGCGACCATGACCGACCATCTGATCCGTTTCGACAAGGCGGGCGTCGAGCCCGAAACGGCATCGCCGGACAAGGAGAAGGTGAAGAGCGGACGGCCGACCAACAGGACCTGGAACCTCGAGGACGACGGCAACGGGCTCTATGCCGGCATCTGGGAATCCACCGCTGGCGAGTGGGATGTCGACTATACCGAGTGGGAGTTCTTCCACATTCTCGAAGGCGTCTCGATCCTGACCGAGGAGGGCGGCGAGCCGCTCAAGCTGATGGCCGGCGACAGCTTCGTCATCCGGCCCGGCTTCAAGGGGCGCTGGAAGGTCGTCGAGCCGACGAAGAAGCATTACGTCGTGAAGGTGTGAGGCTGCGGGCTGTACCGCTGGCGCCCTCGCACCTTCACCCTTCGAGGCTCGCTTCGCTCGCACCTCGGGATGACGAGGCTCTTCGGCCCTGTGCTTAAAGAATGGATGCCAGGCTTTCCGACGCCTTCGGGCGGTAAACGGGCGAGGACGCCGCGTGATATTTGATGCGGCGATACGGCCGGGCTCCCGACACATGGGCAACAGCGACCGCCGCGCCAATGAAAGCCCCTCATCCTGAGGTGCGTAGCCGCTCGGAGAGTGGCGGAGCCTCGAAGGGCGAGGGGCTCCGACACCGAAGCGGCATGCGCCGAACGCCTCCAAGACCGGCATCCGCACGCTCGCCCTTCGAGGCCGCCTGCGGCGGCACCTCAGGGTGAGGGTGCTTGGGTTGCGACGCTGCAGCTCGACGAATGATGAGCGGGTTCAGTTCTTTTTGGCCCGGCAGCGCGGCCGAGCGCGCGATACGCAGAGTTGTCCCGACGGGCCGGGAACGACAAAGCGGCGGGGCCGCCCTCAGGTCGAGCGACCAGGCGCGGCGTCCAGCCGCTTCAGCCCATGAAAGTGCCAGCTGTCGCGGTAACGCGGGCGCGTCGCAAGGCGCAGCCCCGGACACCGTGCGAACAGCCGCGTCAGAGCGATCTGCAGCTCCAGCCGAGCAAGCGGAGCGCCGATGCAGAAATGGATGCCGCCGCCGAAGGCGGTGATCGTCTTTGCCGAGCGGTCGAGAAAACGGCCGGGCAGGAAGACGTCCGGATCGTCATAGGCGGCGGGGTCGCGATTGGCCGCGGCAAGCAGCAGCGCCACCTTGTCGCCGCGGGCCAGCCGGACACCGCCCGACAGCTCGACCGGTTCCAGCGCATAGCGCTCGAAGAGATGCAGTGGCGGGTCGAAGCGGAGGGTCTCCTCGACGGCGGCTTCGGCCGCCGCATCGCTGGCAAGGAGCGAAGCCGGATCGGCACCGGTCGCCGCACTCCATTCCAGGATGGTCGTTACCGCATTGCCGATCTGGTGAACCGTCGCCTCGTGCCCGGCATTGAGAAGCAGCACGACCAGCGAGATCAGCTCGTCCCGTTCGAGCCTGCCGGCCTCGCTTTCGGCGGCGATCAGCGCCGAGACGAGATCGTCGCCGGGTCGCTTCGATTTCGCCTGGACGACGTCGCGCAGAAAGGACGCGAAGTCCTTGGCTGCATCGTTCGCAGCCATCTCGGTCTGCGGGGTGCGACCGGGCGTGTACATCGCCACCATGCGGTGCGACCAGTCGAGCAGCCGGTCGGCGGCCTCTCGCGGCACGCCGATGAGATCGGCGATTACCAGGACGGGCAGAGGCGCCGCATAGGCCGTGACGAGATCGACCGTGTCCGACGTCTCGAAACCGTCGATGAGCCGGTCGGCGATCGCCGCGATCTTCGGCGCCAGTCGCTCGATCTGGCGCGAAACGAAGGCCTTCGTCAGCAGCCCCCGCAGCCTCGTATGGGTCGGCGGCTCGAGCTCCAGCAGCGAGTTCGCCTCGAGCGCGTAGAAGGCCGCAAGATGCGCCGGCTTGCCGGAAAAATCCGGCCGCCCCTCGACATTATCGGGAACGATCCGTCCGAAGCGGCGGTCCCTCAGGATCGACGAGACCAGATCGTGCCTCGCGACGGCGAGGGCGCCGACCGCCTCCCACCGCGCCATGCCGCCGGCCCGGAGGAACGCGGCATAGGCGGGGTAGGGGTTCTGGAAGAAGGCCGGGTCGCGCGGATCGAGCGTGAGTTCGCCGGCGGCGAGGCGAAAGTCTGGGGGGAGGGCGAGATCGTCGGACATGCCGCTTCATCGCGCCGGCTTTGCTCCGACGCAATGGGCCTGTCCGCAATAGGCCAGTGCGCAATAAGCTATTACGGATGGCTCGGGGCCGACAACTCCGCAGGAGAAGAGCCAGCGAGCCGCGGCATGGGACAAGGCGCGTCTGCGGCTAGCCGCTGGGGCGTTTTGCCGACCGGAGACGCACAAACTCGCCGAAAGCCGTCAATTCCCGCTGATGGCTGTCGAGATTGCGTTACTCAGCAGGAGCCGCGCAGATGCACCTGCTTCCAGCCGCTGCGCTCGCCGCGGACCTTCACGGTTACCTGCCTGGTGCCGTATTCCGCCGGGATGACCCGCGCGACCTGATGCTCCGGCTCGATCACGCCCCATTCGCGGACGGTCTCGTAGCGAGGCGCGACGACATAGCGTTCGACCGTCGCTTCGCGCACCAGCACCCTTTCGCGGGAGATGCCGTACCGGGCGGGGATCACCTCGGTCCATTCCCGGCCGGGCACGACGATGGCGCGGGTGCTCGAGCCGTAGCGTGGCGCGACGGCGATGCGGCAATAGACCCGCTTGCCGTTGACGATCCGCCATTCGAAGCGATCGCCTCCCGGCTCGAGCAGCACGGGCTCGGACACCGTCTGATAGGTCGACGGCGCGGCTCGGCGGATGACCTGTGCCGGTTCGAGGACGATCTGCTTCTCGACGTAGCGATATTCGGCCGGGACGTGGCGCTCCGTGACGCCCCCTGGCTCGACCAGCACCTCCCGGGTGACCCAGCCGTAGCGGGCGGGGACGACGTCATAGACCCGTTCCGCCGGGCGGACGACATAGGTCTCCTCGACCGTCGCATAGGCCGCCGGTTCCACCACCGGCTGATAGCAGGCAGTCGGGCTGCCGCCGGCGCTCGCCGGGGCGATGGCCAGCGAGAGACTGCTCGCGGCGGTCAATAGAGCGATGAGCGGTCTTGCAGCCATACCCGTTCTCCCGGATCGATACCTCGTCGAAACCAGGATAACGCGCTTTCCTTCAAAGCGTATCGAAGTAGAACGGTCTGACTGCGGCTAGGGTTAAACTCGCATAATTGAATGAAATGCCGTGTATCACTCTTGAGACGGTGCCCGGTCTTCAGTGCCGATGCTTCTTCTCGATGCCGATCAGCCAGTCGCGCCAGTTCAGCCGTTCGCCATAACGCTCGAACAGACGGGAGTCCTTGTGTTCGGCAAAGAGCGCGTAGTTGAGCACGGCAACGAAGGTGACGCCGCCGATCGTATTGCCGAGCAGCACCGGCAGGACGAACTCCGGAAACAGTGGCAGGAGATCGACGTCGGACTCGCGGAAGGCGAGGAAGAACACCTCCACGGACGAGGTAATGACGTGAAAGAAGGCCCCGACGCCGATGAAATACATCAGCAGCCAGACGACCAGGATGCGCGAGACGGTGTCCTTGCAGGCATGCACCAGCCAGACCATGGCGGCGACGATCCAGCCGGCGATGATCGCCTTCGAGAAGATCTTGAACCAGCCGGTCTCATGGGCATGCCGGCCGATCTCGATGGCCTTTTCGAGCCGCGGCGCGTCGAGTACGTCGAAATAGGCGAGGAGGGCGGCGACGCCGACGGCGCCGACCATGTTGGCGACGAGCACCACCAGCCACAGCCGCGCGAGATTGGCGACACTGGCAAGCTTCGTCAGCACCAGCACCACCGGTGTCAGGGTGTTCTCGGTGAAGAGCTGGTAGCGGCCGAGAACGATGATCAGGAAGCCGACCGGATAGAGCAGGTTGCCGACGACGCCGGGCGTCGCCTCGTGGGCCGTCTCGGCGAAGATGACGCGGGCGAGAAAGGTCAGGCCGAGCGCACCGCCGGCGCCGAGGCCGCTCCAGAACAGATAGCGGTTCGTCGCGTCGAGTTCGTGGTCGGCGACCGAGAGGACGCGGGCGAAGATCTCCTCGAAGGAGAAGAAGTCGCGGATCGTCGAGCCGTCGGAGGGGGCATTGTCCAGCGACTCTTCCGGATCCCGCCGGGCCTTTTCCGCCTCGTCGGCGTCTTCGTTGAGGTCGTCCCGAGCGATATTGGCCTCGCGCACCATCGACGTGTTTTCCGCGCCTGACGTCCCGGACCCTTTCCGGGATCAATCGCCGGCCGATGAGAGGATAGGGTGGCAAGGGCCTGAAAGAATGGGCGCAATCGCTACCGCGTGCATTTTGCTTCGCCTGCAGGCGCGGCGGGTTTACGCCGGCTTAACCAAGCCCGTGCGAATCTGGCGGTCCCCGGAGGCCTCCATGCACACGATCCAGAAACGCAAGTCGTTTTTCGGCAAGCTGATCATTCCCGCGCTCACCTCGGCGGTGCTCGCCTATTTCGTGCTGCACGCCAAGACCGGGCAATATGGCAGCGAGGCGAAGCAGGCCTTTTCCCGCCAGCTGGCCGTGCGCAATGCCGAATATGCCGAGCTGCTGGCCGAGCGCGACGCGCTGGAACGGCGTGTCAAGGCGATGAAGGACGGCACCCTCGAAAAGGACATGGTCGACGAGAATGCCCGCCGGGCGCTGAATGTCGCCCGCGAGGACGAGATCGTCATCCTGCGCTGAGCGCCGCGATTCGCTATCCCATCATGTGATTAACGCCGCGATCTTGCCATCGGCCGGGGCCATCCTAGCTCCGATGGCGACGTCGCTCGTCATCCGGGCCTCTCAGTGGGAGGTTTGTCGGGGCGAAATATTGCGGGCGCGAACGGGCTCGCCAGAGGGCGGCGCCCCGGCGAAGCGGACGCGGCGACAAAAGATTTCTCCCGCATTGCACCATGAAACTGCCGCGCTTTTTCAACTGATCGACGGTTAAACAGCCGGTCTGAGATGTGTTTAACAGAAATTCGGTTAAAGTATCGGGCCGCGCTTGAAGAGGGGTGGTCCTCCAATATAGTTGGCTGCAAACGAGAGACGTGGAACGTCGAAGCCACCGGTCAAGAAGGGGAGTCGCCATGGCGGCAAGGCCACGCAAATCTGCTGCGAATTCGTCCGGCGCCAAGACCGCGAAATCTGCGCCCGAGAGCTCGGCGCATGAGATCGTCAAGACGCTCGAACATTTCGACGCTCCGAAGCCGGCGAAGTTCGCCAAGGACGAGGACGTCCGCGCCTATCGCGACATGCTCCTCATCCGCCGCTTCGAGGAAAAGGCCGGTCAGCTCTACGGCATGGGCTTCATCGGCGGCTTCTGCCACCTCTATATCGGCCAGGAAGCCGTCGTCGTCGGTATGCAGATGGCGATGAAGGAAGGCGACGAGGTCGTCACCGGCTATCGCGACCACGGCCACATGCTTGCCACCGGCATGGAAGCGCGCGGCGTCATGGCCGAGCTCACCGGCCGTCGCTCGGGCTATTCCAAGGGCAAGGGCGGCTCGATGCACATGTTTTCGAAGGAGAAGAAGTTCTTCGGCGGGCACGGCATCGTCGGGGCGCAGGTGCCGATCGGCACCGGGCTCGCCTTTTCCAACAAGTACAACGGCGCCGACGCGATCGCGATCACCTATTTCGGCGACGGCGCCGCCAATCAGGGGCAGGTCTACGAAAGCTTCAACATGGCCTCGCTGTGGAAGCTGCCGGTCGTCTACGTCATCGAGAACAACCGCTACGCCATGGGCACTTCGGTGAGCCGCGCCTCGGCCGAGACCAACTTTTCCCACCGCGGCGTGTCGTTCAAGATCCCGGGCTTCCAGGTCGACGGCATGGACGTCAGGGCAGTCAAGGCGGCCGGCGATCTCGCCGCCGAGCACTGCCGCTCCGGCGACGGTCCGATCATCCTCGAAATGATGACCTACCGCTATCGCGGCCATTCGATGTCGGATCCTGCGAAATACCGCAGCCGTGACGAGGTCCAGAAGATGCGGTCGGAATCGGATCCGATCGAGCAGGTGAAGAAGCGACTCGTCGGCGATCACGGTATGTCCGAGGACGACGTCAAGGCGATCGACAAGGAAGTCCGGGACGTCGTCGCCGACGCTGCCGATTTTGCCCAGAACGATCCCGAGCCCGATGTCTCCGAGCTGTGGACCGACGTCTATGCCGAGGACATTCCGCAGGCGGCGGAATAAGGCCGTGACGGATTTTAGGGCTGGCGCCTGCCGCCGGCCCGCAAGCTGGCGCGAGGAGTTCGCGCCGCCCCATGTGAAGACAGGCTGGCGGTCAGCCCGCGGTGCCGAAGGCGGCATCCGGGTACTCCGCCCAAAAGACCAGCCAAACGACCCGTTTGTCAGGAGGAAACACCTTCATGCCGACTGAAATCCTGATGCCGGCGCTGTCCCCGACCATGGAGGAGGGGACGCTCGCCAAATGGGTCAAGAAGGTCGGCGACAGCGTCGCGCCGGGCGACGTCATCGCCGAGATCGAGACCGACAAGGCCACCATGGAAGTCGAGGCGGTCGACGAGGGCACCCTCGGCAAGATCCTCATCGACGAAGGCTCCGAGGGGGTGAAGGTCAACACGCCGATCGCCCTCCTGCTCGAGGAGGGCGAGGACGAGAGCGCGCTTCAGAACGGCGCGGCCGGCGCGGCGAAATCATCCAAGCCGGATGAATCCGGCAAGACCGAGGAAAAGCCGGAGCCCGCCGAAAAGCCCGCGGCTTCGTCTGTCGAGGACATGTCGGCCCGCCGCGTGCCGGCCGAGGGCAAGACCCATCCGGACCCGGACGACGTCGAGGGCGAACTCGCCCAGGAGATCCCCGAGGGCACGGAGATGGTCTCGACCACCGTGCGCGAGGCGCTCCGCGACGCCATGGCCGAGGAAATGCGCCGCGACGAGAAGGTCTTCGTCATGGGCGAGGAGGTCGCCGAGTATCAGGGCGCCTACAAGATCACGCAGGGGCTGCTCGACGAATTCGGCGCAAGGCGCGTCGTCGACACGCCGATCACCGAACACGGCTTTGCCGGCCTCGGCGTCGGTGCGGCCTTTGGCGGACTGAAGCCGATCGTCGAGTTCATGACCTTCAACTTCGCCATGCAGGCGATCGACCAGGTCATCAATTCGGCGGCGAAGACCCTCTACATGGCCGGCGGCCAGATGGGCTGCCCGATCGTCTTCCGTGGCCCGAACGGCGCGGCTGCCCGCGTTGCCGCCCAGCACAGCCAGGACTATGCCGCCTGGTACAGCCACGTGCCGGGGCTCAAGGTCGTCCAGCCCTACACGGCATCGGACTTCAAGGGACTGCTGAAGTCGGCGATCCGCGACCCGAATCCGGTGATCTTCCTCGAGAACGAGATCCTCTACGGCCACTCCTTCGAGATCCCGAAGCTCGACGACTGGACGGTGCCGATCGGCAAGGCGCGCATCCACCGCAAGGGAAAGGACGTCACCATCGTCTCCTTCGGCATCGGCATGACCTATGCGGTCAAGGCCGCCGAAGAGCTTGCCAAGGACGGCATCGACGCCGAGGTGATCGACCTTCGCACCATCCGCCCGATGGATCTCGATACGGTGATCCGTTCGGTGAAGAAGACCAATCGATGCGTCACCGTCGAGGAGGGTTTCCCGCAGAGCTCGGTCGGCGCGCACATCGCCTCGGAGATCATGGTCCGCGCCTTCGATTATCTCGATGCCCCGGTCCTCAAGGTCGCCGGCAAGGACGTGCCGATGCCCTATGCGGCGAATCTAGAAAAGCTGGCGCTCCCCTCGGTCAAGGAGGTGATCGACGCGGTGAAGGCCGTCACCTACTCGGATTGAGCTGAAGACCTTTCGAAAGGACCGCCGCCGCAATGATGCCCGCCGGCTCGCCAGACCTGACCGAAGATGGCGCGCTCGTCCTGACCAGGGACGTGGCGCGGCCCCGCGAGCATGTGTGGCGCTGCCTGACCGACCCCGCCTGCTTCAAGGTATGGTGGCGCGACAACCTCGAATTCGAGGCAAGGCTCGGCGGACGTTTCGTCGAGCCCTGGGTCGACCCGTCGGGCCGCCAGCGCAGGACGCAGGCCGAGGTGACGGCGTATCAGCCGCCGGAAGGGCTGGTGATGATCTGGGCCGACGAGGATTGGGAGTTCGACACCGTCGTCTCCGTCACGCTGACGCCGATCGACGGCGGCACCCGCGTCACGATCGAGCATCAGGGCTGGGAGCGGGCGGCAGAACCCGATCGCGCGACCTATCTTCTCGACCACCATGGCGGGTGGGGGCGCCATCTCGACAATCTCGCCGCCTTCGCCGAGGATCTCGTTGCCGACGAGGCCGAGCCGATGCTGCGCGCCGGTGGCGCCAGGCACTGATGAGGGAGGCGGCGATGTCCAGAGCTGAGCAGCTTTCTCCCGGGCCCCGCAAGGCGACCTATGCCGATCTCGAGGCGGCCGATCCGCTGCTCGTCGCCGAGATCATCGACGGCGAACTGGTGACCCATCCGCGGCCGGTGCCGAAGCATGCTGCAGCGGCTTCCTATCTCGGAGCCGAGATCCTCGATGCATTCGGACGCGGCCGTTCAGGCCCGGGCGGCTGGATCATCCTGGATGAACCAGAATTGCATCTAGGCCCCGACGTGATTGTCCCTGACATTGCCGGCTGGCGGAAGGAGCGTTTGAGCGCGCTGCCGGATAGGGCTTATTTCGACATCGCCCCGGACTGGGTCTGCGAGGTCATCTCGCCCTCGACCGAGCGCTACGACCGGAACGCCAAGCGCCGGATATACGCCGAGGCCGGCGTGAAGCACATGTGGCTTCTCGATCCGCGCGCCGAGCTGCTCGAGACCTTCGCTCTCGCCAATGGCCGGTGGATCGTCGGCCCGACCTTCGACAACGCCGCGGAAGTCAGGGCCGAGCCCTTCGACGCCATTGCCTTTCCGCTGACCATTCTCTGGCCGCTCGACCCGGCCCCCGACACTCAAAACGCGCAGTAAGACGCTTTCGGAGACGCCCATATGCCGATCAACGTCACCATGCCCGCCCTGTCTCCGACGATGGAGGAGGGCAATCTCGCCAAATGGCTGATCAAGGAGGGCGACGAGGTCTCCGCCGGCGACATCATCGCCGAGATCGAGACCGACAAGGCGACGATGGAGGTGGAAGCCGTCGACGAGGGCACCCTCGCCAAGATCGTCGTCCCGGCCGGCACCGAGGGCGTCAAGGTGAACGAGGTGATCGCGATCCTAGCCAGCGAAGGCGAGGACGTCTCCGATGCCGCTGAAAGCGGCGGCAAGGCGGAGAAGGCCTCCGCCGGCGACGACAAGGGCGGCGCCGTGGCGCCCGACCCGAAGGCGGACAACGCTTCGACCGGCAGCAAGGCAGACGCCGAGAAGCCGGAGATGCGCGGCGACAGCCGCAGCAGCGACGAAGCGGCGAAAAGCGGCGCCAATGGTGCCGCCTCGTCCAGGGCCGGGTCGGCGCCCTCTGACGGCAAGGGCGGCCGCGTCTTCGCCTCGCCACTCGCCCGCCGGCTCGCCAGGGAGGCCGGGATCGAGGTTTCGGCCGTCGAGGGCTCCGGCCCGCATGGCCGCATCGTCAAGGCCGACATCGAGGCTGCGCAGAAGGACGGCGGCGCGAAGAAGGCTGCGGCCGACAGGCCTGCCGAGGAGAAGAAGGCGCCCGAGGCCGCCGCTGCTCCGATGGCCAAGGCCGCCAGCGACGAATCCATTCTCAAGCTTTTCCCCGAAGGCTCCTACGAGAAGGTGCCTCACGACGGGATGCGCAAGACAATTGCCAAGCGCCTCGTCGAGGCCAAGCAGACGGTCCCGCATTTTTACCTCACCCTCGACTGCGAGATCGACGCGCTGCTGGCGCTGAGGAAGCAGCTCAACGACGCCGCGCCGATGACCAAGACCGATGCCGGCGACAAGCCGGCCTACAAGCTCTCGGTCAACGACATGATCATCAAGGCGCATGCTCTGGCGCTGAAGGCGGTGCCGATGGCCAACGCCTCCTGGACCGAGGGCGCGATGCTGATCCACAAGCATGCCGATGTGGGTGTCGCCGTCTCGATCGAGGGCGGGCTGATCACTCCGATCATCCGCCGTGCCGAGGAAAAGACCCTGTCGACGATTTCCAACGAGATGAAGGATCTCGCCAAGCGGGCCCGCGCCCGCAAGCTGAAGCCGGACGAGTATCAGGGCGGCACGTCCGCGGTCTCCAATCTCGGCATGTTCGGCATCAAGGACTTTTCCGCGGTCATCAACCCGCCACACGCAACGATCCTCGCGGTCGGCTCGGGCGACCAGCGGGCGGTGGTGAAAAGCGGCGCCGTCACCGTCGCGACGATCATGACGGTGACGCTCTCGACCGACCACCGGGCCGTGGACGGCGTCCTCGGCGCCGAGCTGATCGCGGCGTTCAAGAATTTCATCGAAAACCCGATGTCGATGCTGGTGTGAGGACGCGGCGATGAAGACCGTCCTCGCCTATGGCGACTCGCTCACCTGGGGCTACAACCCCGAGACCGGCCTCAGGCATGAGTTCTTCGACCGCTGGCCGAACGTCGTCGCCAAGGCGCTCGGCCACAATGTCCGGGTGATCTCCGAGGCATTGAACGGCCGGACGACCGTGTTCGACGACGAGATGGTCTTTGCCGAGCGCAACGGCGCGAGGATCCTGCCGACGGTGCTTGCCAGCCACCAGCCGCTCGACCTCGTGGTCATCATGCTCGGCACCAACGATCTGAAGTTCCACACCGGCGGCGGCCGGGTCTTCGAAAGCCGGCAGGGGCTGGAGCGACTGGTCGAGATCGTCCAGACCTTCCCTTACCAGCGCGGCTACCAGCCGCCGAAGCTGCTGCTCGTTGCGCCGCCGCATTTCACCGCGACGACGGAGCCGGATTTCTCGCTGCTCTTCGGCCATGCCATCGAGGAGAGCCAGCACTTCCGCTCGGCGGTGACCAAGGTCGCCGAGGAATACGGCTGCGAGATGTTCGACGCCGCCGAAGTCTGCGAGGCCTCGTCGGCCGACGGCGTCCATCTGACGGCGGAACACACGCGCGCCCTCGGCGAGGCGCTGGTCGAGCCGATCCGGGCGCTGCTGGCGGACGACGCGTGACCGGGTCACGGACCGGCCCCGCAGCAGGCGAGTGGCTGCCTTCCCGCAGCCGGGCTTTTCGCCGCGCCATAAATCACTGACATCAAAAGAACAGATCGACCGAGGGAACGACGATATGGCTGACACCTACGACATCCTGGTCATCGGCGGCGGGCCGGGCGGCTACGTCGCGGCGATCCGCGCAGCCCAGCTCGGCTTCAAGACCGCCGTCGTCGAGCGCGAGCATCTCGGCGGCATCTGCCTCAACTGGGGCTGCATCCCGACCAAGGCGCTGCTGCGCTCGGCGGAGATCTTCCACTATGCCGAGAACGCCCAGAACTATGGCCTGAAGATCGAGAAGCCGAGCTTCGAGATGGAAGCGGTGGTCAAGCGCTCGCGTCAGGTCTCCGGCCAGCTCTGCGGCGGCGTCGGTTACCTGATGAAGAAGAACAAGATCGACGTCATCTGGGGCGAGGCGAAGCTGACCAAGGCCGGCAAGGGCGGCCCGGTCGAAGTGACGGTCGGCAAGTCGAAGAAGCCGGTCGTCGAGCCGCAGAACCCGGTGCCGAAGGGAACGCTCGGCGAGGGCACCTACAAGTCAAAGCACGTCATCGTCGCGACCGGTGCACGGCCCCGTGTGCTGCCGGGCATCGAACCGGACGGCGACCGCATCTGGACCTATTTCGAGGCGATGAAGCCGAAGGCGATGCCGAAGAGCCTGATCGTCATGGGCTCCGGCGCCATTGGCATCGAGTTCGCCTCCTTCTACCGGACGATGGGCGCCGACGTCACCGTCGTCGAACTCCTGCCGCAGATCATGCCGGTGGAAGACGCCGAGATCGCCAAGATCGCCCGCAAGCAGTTCGAGAAGCAGGGGCTGAAGATCCTGACGGACGCCAAGGTGGCGAAGGTCGAGAAGGGCAGGGACGGCGTTACCGTTTCGGTCGAGACCAAGGGCGGCAAGTCCGAGACGCTGAAGGCCGAGCGGCTGATCTCGGCGGTCGGCGTTCAGGGCAATATCGAGGGCCTCGGCCTCGAGGAACTCGGCGTCGAGACCGAGCGCGGCTGCATCAAGATCGACGGCTTCGGCAAGACCAATGTCGAGGGCATCTATGCCATCGGCGACGTCGCCGGGCCGCCGATGCTCGCCCACAAGGCCGAGCACGAGGGGACGATCTGCGTCGAGAAGATCAAGGGGATGGACGTCCATCCGATGAAGAAGACCGAGATCCCCGGCTGCACCTATTGCCAGCCGCAGGTCGCCTCGGTCGGCCTCACGGAGGCCAAGGCGAAGGAAGCCGGCCACGAGGTCAAGGTCGGCCGCTTCACCTTTAACGGTAACGGCAAGGCCATTGCGCTGGGTGAGCCGGAGGGCATGGCGAAGACGATCTTCGACGCCAAGACCGGGGAGCTTCTCGGCGCCCATCTGGTCGGGGCGGAGGTGACCGAGCTGATCCAGGGCTTCGTCATCGCCATGGGCCTGGAGACCACCGAGGAAGAGCTGATACACACCTGCTTCCCGCATCCGACCCTGTCGGAGACGATGCATGAGAGCGTCCTCGACGCATACGGCAAGGTCATTCACCTCTGACGAGTCTTGGGAGGGTAGGGCTGGTTTCGCCCGCTCCGCCAGTCTCGCCGCCAATGCAACGTCCGGGCGGCGCGGCGCATCGTCGGCCACGCCATTTCCCGCGAATAGTTCGCGCGATCGGCGAGAAAACCTCTTGCCCGACTTCTGAGAGCCCTAACTACTTCGGCAACCCGATCAATCGTCCTCAGGAGTCAACATCATGGGTTTTCTTGCAGCCATAATCGTCGGCGGCCTTGCCGGCTGGCTTGCCGAACAGGTCATGCGAAGCGACATGGGCTTCATCATGAACATCATCCTCGGCGTCGTCGGCGCGCTGATCCTCAGCTTCGTCCTCAGCCTGTTCAACATCGGCGTGCCGGCCGGGGCGGAATTCTCTTGGGCCTACCTGCTCACCGGCTTCGTCGGCGCCTGCCTTCTGATCTTCATCGCCCGCGCCGTTCGGCGCTGACGCGATCTTAACACCCTTGCATGACGGTCAAGGCCGTCATGCACCTTCCCCCGCGGGTGCCGAGCCGATTGCATCGCCAAAACCGGAGGCTTAAGTAGGCCCCATGGTCACCATCCTCGACACCCGCCTCGCCGAAGCCGACAAGCCGAAGCTTCGCCATCCCGAAAAGGCCCATCGCCCGGATGCCGTGGCGAGCCCGCCGAAGCCGGACTGGATCCGTGTCAAGGCGCCCGTTTCGAAAGGCTATTTCGAGACCCGCGAGATTGCCCGGGAAAACAGGCTGGTGACGGTCTGCGAGGAGGCCGGCTGCCCCAATATCGGCGGCTGCTGGGAGAAGAAGCACGCGACCTTCATGATCATGGGCGGCATCTGCACCAGGGCCTGCTCCTTCTGCAATGTCGCAACCGGCATGCCCCACGCGCTCGATCAGAGCGAGCCTGAGAGCGTCGGTCGCGCCGTCGCCAAGATGGGCCTCAACCACGTCGTCATCACCTCGGTCGACCGCGACGATCTTGCCGATGGCGGCGCCGAGCATTTCGTCCGCACCATCCGGGCGATCCGCGCCGCAGCGCCCGGCACCACGATCGAGATCCTGACGCCCGACTTCCTGCGCAAGCCCGGCGCGCTGGAGCGGGTGGTCGAGGCGAAGCCCGATGTCTTCAACCACAATCTCGAGACCGTGCCGTCGAAATATCTCACAGTACGCCCCGGCGCCCGCTATTTCCATTCGATCCGGCTGCTGCAGCGGGTGAAGGAACTCGATCCGACGATCTTCACCAAATCTGGCATCATGGTCGGGCTCGGCGAGGAGCGGAACGAGGTGCTGCAGTTGATGGACGATCTTCGCACCGCGGATGTCGATTTCCTCACCATCGGCCAGTATCTACAGCCGACCAAGAAGCACCATGCGGTGATCCGCTATGTGAGGCCGGAGGAGTTCCAGTCCTTCGAGAAGGTCGCCCTCACCAAGGGCTTCCTGGTCGTGTCTGCGAGCCCGCTCACCCGTTCATCCCACCATGCCGGCGAGGATTTCGAACGCCTCAAGGCAGCCCGTCTGGCCCGTCAGTCCGCCGCGTAACCCGCCTCGCCATGCCGAAATTCGAAACGACCCGCCACGTCCATCACACCGCCGACGAGATGTTCGCCCTCGTCGCCGATGTCGAGAAATATCCCGAGTTCCTGCCGCTTTGCCAGGCGCTGACGATCCGTCAGGAACGCGAGAAGGAGGGCAAGCGGCTGCTCGTCGCCGACATGACGGTGGCCTACAAGATGGTCCGCGAGACCTTTACCTCGCAGGTGCTGCTGAAGCCCGAGGAGCGGCGGATCGAGGTGTCCTACGTCAACGGCCCGTTCAGGTTCCTCGACAATCGCTGGGACTTCGTGCCGACCGGCGAGACCACCTGCGACGTGAAGTTCTTCATCGAATACGAGTTCAAGAGCCGCACCCTCGGCATGCTGATGGGCTCGATGTTCGATTACGCCTTCCGCCGCTTCGCCACCGCCTTCGAGGAGCGGGCGGACAAGGTGTATGGGTGAGATAGTGCAGCGGGCAAAAAGCCCGCTGAAATATGCCGTCACTGTTGGCAGCCGTCTCTCAACCCAATCTGAAACAGGATGCAAGAAAAGCGTTTCAGACACGAGAAATCGAGCCGCCGAGTGGGTGATCAGCTGACCTGTTGGCGCTGGCTTTCCCATATTTGTTCTGCCATCAGCTTCTGTATTTTCCACAGGTTGCGATCTCTAATCCCATGCTCTTCCAGTTTCGTGATTGTGTTGAAAGCATACTGCGCGGATGAGCCCCAATGCCCGGCGGCGCGGCTGAGCACGCTCGCAACTTCAGGCAACGGGCGCTTCCCCGCATAGGCGCCGCCTGTCCGAAGCGCCACGAATGCCAAGGTCTTCAGGCGTCCGCTCGTGGTCGACACATTTATCCACTTGGCGATATTCGTTGGAGGCTTCGCGTCAAGTTCGCGCTTGAGCAATCTCACGATCTGTCCGTGCATGTCGTCTTCGGGCGATCGATAGGCAATCCCGAGACAGGTTCCGCCCCTATCGAGCGCTAGCATCAGGGCAGGCAGTTCGCGCGTGCCCCGCCACCTTGTCAGCTTCAGGCAGAACGAGCGATGCCATCCCGCAGCGACCGCGGGTCTTTGCTCGTCAGCTTGAAACTCCGGATTCCAGATCAGAGAGCCGTAGGCGAAAACCCAGAGATGCTTGGGATTGTATTCTGCGAGCAGAGCGGTTGCCATATCGTGCAAGTCAGCGTCGGTATGGTCACTCGTTCCGGGTTCGGGGCCTGGATCAGGCTCCATCCTATCGACCAAAGCTACGAGTTCGGCTGTCAGATCCATGTTGCGCATCGGCATGCCTCAAAGTTGAGACTGGCAACATTCAGCCTCACCGAGCCGAAGTCCGCAATGGGTGGAAACCCGCCGAACGCTTTTCAGTGGTTTCCGACACCGAATTGGTACGTCTGTTTCAGCTCTTCAGCGCAACCGCCAGCATCTCCAGCGCCACCAACACCGACGCTTCGCGTATTCCCCTTCGACCAATGTCGCCGAAGCGTTCTTCGCGGTGCACCGTCCCATTCGGCCCCGCACAGGCGAAATGCACCAGCCCGACCGGCTTTTCATCCGAGCCACCACCCGGCCCGGCGATGCCGGTGATCGACACCGCAACGCTGACGCCAGCCCTCTGGCGCGCGCCTTCGGACATCTGCCGCGCCACCGTCTCCGACACGGCGCCGTGTGCGGCGAGCTCCGCCGGATCGACGCCGAGCATGTCGATCTTCGCCTGGTTGGAATAGGTAACGAAGCCGCGGTCGAGGACGGCGGAGGAGCCGGCAATGTCGGTGATCGCGCCGGCGACGAGACCGCCGGTGCAGGACTCCGCCGTAGCGATCGTCCAACCGGCGGCGGTGTAGCGCTCGACGACTTCGCGGGCGAGGGCGGCGATCCGCTTTGCGGTGTCCTGCTGCTCGCCTGTCACGCCGTCTCTCCATAGACCACCGAGGCGGTGGCAATCGCCGCAATGCCTTCCTTGCGGCCGACGAAGCCGATCGCCTCGTTGGTCGTCGCCTTGACCGAGACCCGGTCCAGCGTCAGCCCGGTCATCGCCGCGATCGCCTCGCGCATCGCCCGGCGATGTGGCGCGATCTTCGGCGCCTCGCAGATCAGCGAGACGTCGGCATTCATGATCCGGCCGCCCTTCGCGGAAATGATCTCCACCGCCTTTTCGACGAAGATGTGCGACGCAGCGCCCTTCCATTGCGGATCGCTCGGCGGAAAATGGTCGCCGATGTCGCCGGCGCCGCAAGTGGCGAGCAAGGCGTCGGTGAGGGCGTGGAGGCCGACATCGGCGTCGGAGTGGCCGTCGAGCCGCCTGTCATGGGGGATGCGCACGCCGCAGAGGGTCACATGATCGCCCGCAACGAGACGGTGGACGTCGTAGCCGTTTCCGGTGCGAACATCGATCATCGGCGGTGTCTCCTTCAGTCTCGCATCGGCCGTCAGAATGTCTTCGCGGGTGGTCAGCTTGACGTTGCCCGCAGCGCCCTCGACCAGCATCACGGCAAGCCCCGCCCATTCGGCGATCGAGGCGTCGTCGGTAAAATCCGTCCGGCCCGAGCCGGCCGCCGCCGCCGCATGGGCGTCGCGGATCGCCGCGAAGCGGAAGCCCTGCGGCGTCTGGGCGCCATAGAGGCCACTGCGGGGCACGGTCTCGGCGATCGCGCCGCCGGCCGCCGCCCGCTTGATCGTGTCGGCGATGGCGACGGCGGGGATGGCGCCGCCATGGCTGGCCGCCGCGGCGATCACCCGGTCGATGGTCGCGGGATCGGTGAAAGGCCTGACGGCGTCGTGGATGAGGACGATCTCCGGCAGCGTGCCCGAAGCCGCTAGGGCTTCCAGGCCGCAGCGCACCGAGATCTGCCGTTCGGCACCGCCGGTGACGATCTGGACGTCGTCGGCCGCATCGCCGAGCGCGTCCCGGCAGAGCACGGCGTCGTCGGCATGGATGACGACGACAATCGGGCCGACCCGCGGATGGCTGCGGAAGATGTCGAGCGCATGGGCGAGAACCGCTCGCCCGCCGATCCGGCGATACTGCTTCGGCCCATCGGTCAGGCCGCCGGCCCGCTCGCCGCGGCCGGCCGCCACCAGGATCGCCGCGACGCTCTGCGTCATCTGAGCCGTCCTTTCGAAAGTTTTCCGGGGAGGAGCACGAAGGGCGGGGCAAAAGCAAGCACCAGCTTGCTTGTCATTTGAGCATGCTCCGATTAGATACAGCACAGGTGCTGCAAGAATCGACAGTTGCGATGATCGCTCAGAGTTTAGGCGTATTGCAAAGACGGGGAGACGTTTCCGAACCCTTGCGGATCGGCGACCGGACTCTGGCAAATCGCGTTCTGCTTGCGCCGATGTCCGGCGTCAGCGACGTGCCCTTCCGCCGCCTCGCGAGCCGCTTCGGAGCCGGGCTGGTGATCTCCGAAATGGTCGCCAGCGGGGAATATCTGCGCGGCGTCGCCGAATCCAACCTTCGAGCCCTGCGTGCAGGGAATGGCATCCATGCGGTGCAGCTTGCCGGGCGCGAGCCCGAGGTAATGGGCGAGGCCGCAGCGCGGCTCAGAGATGCCGGCGCCGACATCATCGACATCAATTTCGGCTGCCCGGCCAAGAAGGTCGTCGGCGGGCTGTCCGGCTCGGCGCTGATGCGCGAGCCGGACCTCGCCCTCGCCATCGTCGAGGCGGTGGTCGCCGGTGCCGGCGACGTGCCGGTCACCGTCAAGATGCGGCTCGGCTGGGATCGCTCTTCGATGAATGCTGCCTGGCTTGCCAGACGGGCGGAGGAGGCCGGCGTGCGGATGGTGACGGTGCATGGCCGCACCCGCATGGATTTCTACGACGGGACCGCCGACTGGCGGGCGATCGGCGCGGTCCGCGAGGCGATCGACGTGCCACTCGTCGCCAATGGCGACCTCGTCTCGTCGGAGCGCCTGGCGGAAATGCTGCGGTCGAGCGGCGCCGATGCGGTGATGGTCGGCCGCGGCTGCTATGGCCGGCCATGGCTCGCCGGGCTGATCGCCGGCGCCATCGGCATCGCCGACCTGGCGCGGCTCGATCTCGCCGATCTCGTCCTCGAGCACTACGAGGCGATGCTCGATCATTACGGGCCGGCCACGGGCATCCGTCATTCGCGCAAGCATCTCGGCTGGTATCTCGACCGCTTCGCGGCGGCGGGCGCCTTCGTGCCGCCGTCCGAGCGAAAGGCGATCATGACCGCGACCGATCCGACCGATGTGCGGCGGAAGATCGCCCGCCTCTTTGCGGGCACCACGCTCGCCTCCGTCGAGACTGCTGCCGCAACCCCGGACGCCGAGGCTGCCTGACCATGACCGATTCACCCGACGAAGACACCGCGCTGCCGGGCGATGCCGCCCAGATCCTGAATGCGCTGCCGCATCCGGTCATCGTCGTCGATCCGACCGGCCGTTTCCGCTTTGCCAATTCCGACGCTGAACAGTTCTTCTCGGCGGGCTTTGCCTATCTCGCCCGCAAGAGGCTGCAGGATTTCGTGCCGGGCGACAGCCCGCTGTTCTTCCTCATCGAGCAGGCCCGCGAGCAGCAGGCGCGGATCAGCGAATATCGTGTCGACATCTCCTCGCCGCGGCTCGGCGGCGAGCGGCTGGTCGATCTCTACGTCTCCGGCATGAACGAGGCGCCGGAGCTGGTGGTGGTGATGATCCAGCAGCGCTCGATCGCCGAGAAGATGGATCGCCAGCTCACCCATCGCTCCGCCGCGCGGACCGTCACCGGCCTTGCGGCGATGCTCGCCCACGAGATCCGCAATCCGCTTTCCGGCATCAAGGGGGCAGCGCAGCTGCTCGCGACCTCGGCCAGCGACGAGGACCGGACGCTGACCCGGCTGATCCAGGAGGAGAGCGACCGCATCGTCAAGCTGGTCGACCGGATGGAGGTGTTCTCCGATCAGCGGCCGATCGAGCGGTCGGCGGTCAACATCCATTCCGTGCTCGAACATGTGAAGACCCTCGGCCGCAACGGCTTTGCCCGCGACATCAGGATCGTCGAGCTCTACGACCCGTCGCTGCCGCCGGTCTTTGCCAACCGCGACCAGCTGGTGCAGGTGTTCCTCAATCTCCTGAAGAACGCCGCCGAGGCGGTTCGCGGCAAGGAGGATGGCGAGATCCGCCTCACCACCGCCTTCAAGCCCGGCGTGCGGCTGTCGGTGCCCGGCACCAAGGACCGCGTCACCCTGCCTCTGGAATTTGCGGTCGAGGACAATGGCGACGGTGTGCCGGACGATATCCGCGAGCACATCTTCGACCCGTTCGTCACCACCAAGCCGAGCGGCTCCGGCCTCGGCCTCGCGCTGGTCGCCAAGATCGTCGGTGACCATGGCGGCGTCATCGAATGCGAGTCCCAGCCGGGTCACACCATCTTCCGCATCCTCATGCCGGCCTGGCGCGAATTGTCCGTGCCGGGCGAGACACTCGCCGAGACCGACGAACAGGGCTGATTTCACACATGGCAATGCAGATTATCGTAGCCGACGACGATGCCGCGATCCGCACGGTCGTCTCCCAGGCGCTGATGCGCGCCGGCTTCGAAGTGCGTGTGACCTCCAACATCGCGACGCTGTGGCGCTGGATCTCGGCGGGCGAGGGCGATCTCGTCATCACCGACGTCCTCATGCCGGACGGCAATGCCTTCGACACACTGCCGAAGATCAAGAACTCGCGGCCCGAGCTGCCGGTCGTGGTGATGAGTGCCCAGAACACCTTCATGACGGCGATCAAGGCGTCCGAGCGGGGCGCCTACGACTATATCCCAAAGCCCTTCGACCTCACCGAACTCGTCTCGATCGTCCGCCGCGCCTTGTCCGAGCCCAAGCAGGGGCCGCGCCCGGGCGCCCAGGACGACCTGCAGGAATCGATGCCGCTGGTCGGCCGTTCGCCCGCCATGCAGGACATCTACCGGGCGCTCGCCCGGATGATGCAGACCGACCTGACAGTGACGATCACCGGCGAATCGGGCACCGGCAAGGAGCTTGTTGCTCGGGCGCTCCACGACTACGGCCGCCGCCGCAAGGGGCCATTCGTCGCGATCAACATGGCGGCGATCCCCCGCGACCTCATCGAATCAGAACTCTTCGGCCATGAGAAGGGCGCCTTCACCGGTGCCCAGGCGCGCACCAGCGGCCGCTTCGAACAGGCCGAAGGCGGCACTTTGTTCCTCGACGAGATCGGCGACATGCCGATGGAGGCGCAGACCCGGCTGCTGCGCGTCCTGCAGCAGGGCGAATACACCATCGTCGGCGGGCGCACGCCGATCGCCACCGACGTCAGGATCGTCGCCGCGACCAACAAGGACCTGCGCCAGCTGATCGCACGCGGCCAGTTCCGCGAGGATCTGTTCTATCGGCTCAACGTCGTGCCGCTGCGCCTGCCGCCGCTGCGCGAGCGCATCGAAGACCTGCCGGATCTCGCCCGCCACTTCTTCGCCCAGGCCGAGAAGGAAGGCCTGCCGCGCAAGGCGCTCAGCCAGGGCGCACTCGACGTGATGCGGCGCTATGCCTGGCCCGGCAATGTCCGCGAGCTGGAAAACCTGATCCGCCGGCTCGCCGCGCTCTATCCGCAGGACGAGATCTCCACCGAGATCGTCGAGCACGAGCTCACCAACGATCCGATCAAGAGCCCCGGCCTCGAGGCCGACGGCAACAAGCCGATCGATCTCAGCGCCTCGGTGGAGCGCTATCTCGCCGAGTATTTCTCGTCCTTCGGCGACGACCTGCCGCCGCCGGGGCTGCACGGCCGGATCCTGCGCGAGGTGGAATATCCGCTGATCGCCGCAGCGCTCGCGGCGACCCGCGGAAACCAGGTCAAGGCGGCCGATCTCCTCGGGGTGAACCGCAATACCCTGCGCAAGAAGATCCGCGATCTCGACATTTCCGTCGTCCGCTCGATCCGCTGACTCGCTTTTTTCGGCATTTCGTTGCAGTTTAGACACATTCCGTTGCTCTGTGGCAACGAAATCAAAACTGCACGCAGAGCATGACGACGCACCCGATTCAGTCCGAAACCGAAGTCCCGTTCCTGATGGAACGACGCCGGTTCCTGTTGTTCCCCGGCCTCTTCGCCGTTGCCGGGGCGCTGATCTCCGGCGCGATCTCCTTCGTCGTGCTGATGGGCCTGACGCCCATCGAGCCGACCGATACGATCGTCACCATCGCGACTGTGGTGAACGGCGGCTTCGTGCTCCTCCTCTGCGTGCTGATCGGCCGCGAGGTGATGCGCATGGTGCGCGCCCGGCGGCAGGGCAGGGCCGCCTCGCGGCTGCATGTGCGCATCGTCGTCCTGTTCTCGATCGTCGCGATCCTGCCGGCGCTCCTGGTGGCCATCGTCGCCAGCGTCACCCTGGATCTCGGCCTCGACCGCTGGTTCGGCATGCGTACCCGGGCGATCGTCGAATCCTCGATCAACGTCGCCCAGGCCTATGTGAATGAGAACGCCCGCAACCTGCAGGGCACGACGCTGTCGATGGCCTACGACCTCGACCAACAGCGCCAGCTCTTCGATCTCGATCGCGGCGGCTTTCAGGACCTGATGACCGAGCAGGCGCGGGGCCGCTCCCTGCTCGGTGCGCAGATCCTGCGCCTCGACGGCACGCCGATCCTCAAGGCCGACGTCGACGAGGAGAAGCCGCTGCCTGTGCCGCCGAACGACGCGCTGCAGCAGGCGGCGGCCGGCAATCTGGTCTTCATTCCGCCGGGCATCACCAATCTCGTCGGCGCGATCATCCGTCTCAGGCAGATTTCCAACGCCTATCTCTATACCGTGCGCGCCGTCGACCCCCAGGTGATCACGGCGCTGCGGCAGATGGAGGAGCGCTCGGCGGAATATTCGAGCCTTTCGGAGAACCGCTTCGGGCTGCAGGTCGCCTTCGCGCTGCTCTATCTCGGCATCACGCTGATCGTGCTTCTGTCGGCGATCTGGACCGGCATCGGCGTCGCCGACCGGCTGGTGCGGCCGATCCGCCTTCTGATCGGTGCCGCCGACGAGGTGTCGGAGGGCAATCTCTCCGTGACGGTGCCGGTGAGGGTCTCCGACGGCGACGTCGGATCGCTCTCCAACACCTTCAACAACATGATCCTGCAGCTGCGGAGCCAGCGCTCCGAACTGGTCAACGCCAAGGACGTCATCGACGAGCGCCGCCGCTTCATCGAGGCGGTGCTCTCCGGCGTCACCGTCGGCGTCATCGGCATCGAGCGCGACGGCACCATCTCGATGCTGAACCCTTCGGCCGAGCGGATCCTCGACGTCGATGCCGAAGCGGTGACGGGCCGGAAGGTCGACGGAGTGTTCCCCGAGATCGGGCGTATCCGGCAGGCCGCGGCGGCCTCCTGGCGGCCGGAATATCAGGAAGAGGCCAAGCTGAAGATCCGCGAGCGCGAGCGCACCCTGGCGATCCGGATCACTTCCTTCGAGGAGAGCGAGGGCGAACATTCCCTCGTCGTCACCATCGACGACATCACCGATCTCGTCGATGCCCAGCGCACCTCGGCCTGGGCCGACGTCGCGCGGCGCATCGCCCACGAGATCAAGAACCCGCTGACGCCGATCCAGCTTTCCGCCGAGCGCATCCGCCGGCGCTACGGCAAGCGGATCGAGGACGACCGCGAGGTCTTCGACCGCTGCATCGAAACGATCGTGCGACAAGTCTCCGACATCGGCCGGATGGTCGACGAGTTCTCCACCTTCGCCCGCATGCCGAAGCCGACGATGGAGCGCATCGACCTGCGCGACGCGCTGCGCGAGGCGGTGTTCATGCGCGAGATGGGCGATCACGGCATTGCGTTCTCCGCCGAGATTCCCGACACGCCGATGTACGGATCCTATGATACCCGGCTGCTTTCCCAGGCCTTCGGCAATCTGGTGAAGAACGCGGTGGAATCCCTCGAGGCGACCGAGGGCATCGAAGGCCGGATCAAGGTCCGGGCGCGGGCCGATGGCGACGTCTACCGCATCGATATCGTCGACAACGGCCGCGGTTTTCCGAAAGACAATCGCGATCGGCTGCTCGAGCCCTACATGACGACGCGCGAGAAGGGCACGGGCCTCGGCCTCGCCATCGTCCGCAAGATCATCGAAGACCATGGTGGCGTGATTTCGCTGGAGGATGCTCCCGATCAGCCCCAGGGCGCGATGGTGCGGATCGTTCTGCCCGCAGGCAGTGGGCCGGACGGCGCGAGCGCACCGAAAGATCGAGACCAACACAAGGAGTGGTGAGCCATGGCATCGGACATCCTCATCGTCGATGACGAAGCCGACATTCGCGAGCTCGTCGCAGGCATTCTCGAGGACGAGGGGCACGAGACCCGCACGGCCGGCAATTCCGACGCGGCGTTGCAGGCGCTGACCGATCGTGTCCCGCGGCTGGTCTTCCTCGACATCTGGCTGCAGGGGAGCCGGCTCGACGGCCTCGATCTTCTCGACGCCATCAAGGCGCAGCATCCGGAGGTGCCGGTGGTGATGATCTCAGGCCACGGCAACATCGAGACCGCCGTCTCGGCGATCAAGCGCGGCGCCTACGACTATATCGAGAAGCCGTTCAAGGCCGACCGGCTGATCCTCGTCGCCGAGCGGGCGCTGGAGACCTCGAAGCTCAAACGCGAGGTCTCCGAGCTCAGGCGCCGCTCCAGCGACTTCGCCGAACTGATCGGCAAGTCGCAGCCGATGAACCATCTGCGCAGCGTCATTGAGCGGGTGTCGCCGACCAACAGCCGGGTGATGATCCTCGGCGCCTCCGGCTCCGGCAAGGAGATGGTGGCGCGGGCAATCCACGCTGCTTCGCCGCGAGCGTCAGGCCCCTTCGTCGCGCTCAACGCAGCGGCGATCACCCCCGACCGGATGGAACTCGAACTCTTCGGCAACGAGACGCCGCCGGGCGTCGAGCGCAAGATCGGGGCGCTGGAGGAGGCCCATCGCGGCGTCCTCTATCTCGACGAGGTCGCCGACATGCCGCGCGAGACCCAGAACAAGATCCTGCGGGTTCTCACCGAACAGACCTTCGAACGCGTCGGCGGCTCGAAGCGGGTGAAGGTCGATGTCAGGATCATCTCCTCGACCTCGCAGAATCTCGATTCGCTGATTGCCGAGGGGCTGTTCCGCGAGGACCTGTTCCATCGCCTCGCCGTCGTGCCGATCTCGGTGCCGCCGCTCGCCGATCGGCGCCAGGACGTCCCGCTTTTGATCGAGGCCTTCATGAACCAGATCGCCGAGCAGACCGGCATCAAGGCCAAGCCGATCAGCGACGAGGCGATGGCCGTGCTTCAGGCGAGCGACTGGCCGGGCAATGTCCGCCAGCTGCGCAACAATGTCGAGCGGCTGATGATCCTCGCCCGCGACGGCGACGCCGAAAGCCCGATCACCGCCGACATGCTGCCGAACGAGGTCGGCGACATGCTGCCGCGAACGCCGAGCCAGGCCAATGGCCAGATCCTGGCCTTACCACTGCGCGACGCCCGCGAGGTGTTCGAGAAGGAATATCTCGTCGCCCAGATCAACCGCTTCGGCGGCAACATCTCGCGCACCGCCGAATTCGTCGGCATGGAGCGCTCGGCGCTGCACCGGAAACTGAAATCGCTCGGCATCTGATGGCGCGATACGGTATGGCTGCGCGGCGAAACCTATTGGCGAGCACGGAGCGGCCGGAATGAAAGTGGTGATCTGCGGGGCAGGGCAGGTGGGCTACGGCATTGCCGAGCGGCTGGCCTCCGAACGCAACGACGTTTCGGTGATCGATACCTCGCGCAGTCTCGTCCAGGCGATCCGCGACAATCTCGATGCCCGGGGCTTCGTCGGCCACGGCGCCCAGCCCGACGTTCTTGCCGAGGCCGGCGCCGAACAGGCCGACATGATCATTGCCGTCACCCTGCACGACGAGGTGAACATGATCGCCTGCCAGGTCGCGCACTCGCTGTTCAACGTGCCGACCAAGATCGCCCGCATCCGCTCCCAGAGCTATCTGCGGCCGCACTGGCAGGACCTCTTCTCGACCGACAACCTGCCGATCGACGTCATCATCTCGCCGGAAGTCGAGGTCGGCGAGATGGTGCTGCGGCGCATCGCCCTGCCGGGCGCGATGGATGCGGTGCGGTTTGCCGACGATCACATCGCCATGGTGGCGATCGAATGTTCGGAGGACTGCCCGGTCGTCAACACGCCGCTCGACCAGCTGACCGACCTCTTCCCGGATCTTAACGCGACCGTCGTCGGCATCTGGCGCGGCGACCGGCTGTTCATCCCCGGCTCCAACGATCACATGGTGCCCGGCGACGTCGCCTATGTCGTCGCCGAGAAGACCCATGTGCGCCGCGCCCTCGGCCTGTTCGGCCATGAGGAGCCGGAGGCCGGGCGGATCGTCATCGTCGGCGGCGGCAATATCGGCTATTTCGTCGCCAGGCAGATCGAAAAGCGCAATTTCGGTGCCAAGATCCGGGTGATCGAGGACAATCACGATCGCGCGGTCACCATCGCCGACGGGCTGAAGCGGACAATCGTCCTGCACGGCAACGGCCTCGACCAGTCGATCCTCAAGGAAGCCGACGTCGGCTCCAGCGACCTGCTCGTCGCGCTCACCAACGACGACAAGGTGAACATCCTGTCGAGCGTCATGGCCAAGCGCCACGGCTGCAAGGGCAATCTCGCGCTGCTCAACAATGCCGACTACCAGGGTTTCACCCGGATGCTCGGCATCGACGCCTTCATCAATCCGCGGTCGGTGACGATCTCGCGTGTCCTGCAGCATGTCCGGCGTGGCCGCATCCGGGCGGTGCACTCGATCCAGAACGGCGTCGCCGAGGTCATCGAGGCCGAGGCGCTGGAAACCTCGCCGCTGGTCGGAGAGCCGCTGCGCGATCTCGACCTGCCGGACAATCTCAGGATCGGCGCGATCTTCAGGAACGGCGCCTACGTCAAGCCGACCGGCCAGACCAAGATTCGCGCCAAGGACAGGGTGGTGATCTTTGCGGCGGCGGCGGCGGTTCGCCATGTCGAACAGATGTTCAGGGTGTCGCTGGAATTCTTCTGACCCCCGTGACTTTCCCCGCCAGCACGATCACCCTGTTCGCAGACGCAAAAATTGTGTCATGATTCGGCAAGGTCAGGCTTTCGAACTCGCCCGGCCGTGCGGTATCAATGGCTAAGCGTTCGATGCATGGGCGGGCGCGATCGGATTCAACCAGGCTGCAGCACAAATCAAAAAAGGACATCTCTGCATGCCAGAACGGACACAACACCTTCAGGACCTGTTTCTCAATACGGTCCGCAAGCAGAAGATTTCCTTGACGATTTTCCTCGTCAACGGCGTCAAGCTGACCGGGGTCGTCACCTCCTTCGACAATTTCTGCGTTCTCTTGCGCCGGGACGGTCATTCGCAGCTAGTCTACAAGCATGCGATTTCGACCATCATGCCTTCGCAGCCCGTGCAGATGTATGAGGGCGTCGACGAGAGCGGGAAGGCCTGATTGGCTGAATTTCAGGAAAAGGGGCCGCGCGGACCCGTCGAGCATCGGCGGGAGCCGACGCGTGCGGCCGTGCTGGTGCCGGTGTTCCGGCAGCGCAGCGAGGCGGAGAACCGCGCGACGCCGGGGCTCGAGCCGGCGCGCCGCAGCGACGACGCGCGCCTTGCCGAAGCGGTCGGGCTCGCCGCGGCGATCGATCTCGACATCGTCGCGAGCTCGATCGTCACTGGCCAGAAGCCGCAGCCCGCGACGCTGATCGGCAGCGGCAAGGTGGAGGAGCTGAAGGGACTGGTCGCGGCGGAAGCCGTCGGTCTCGTCATCGTCGACCATCCGCTGACGCCGGTGCAGCAGCGCAATCTCGAAAAGGAGCTGGAGACCAAGGTCCTCGACCGCACCGGGCTGATCCTCGAGATCTTCGGCCGGCGAGCGCGCACCAAGGAGGGCCGGCTGCAGGTCGAACTCGCGCATCTGAACTATCAGCGCGGGCGGCTGGTCCGCTCATGGACCCACCTCGAGCGCCAGCGCGGCGGCGCCGGCTTCATGGGCGGTCCGGGCGAGACCCAGATCGAGGCCGACCGCCGGCAGCTGCAGGAAAAGATCAAGCGGCTGGAAAAGGAGCTCGAGCAGGTGCGTCGCACCCGCCAGCTTCACCGCGCCAAGCGGCGCAAGCGCCCGCATCCGATCGTCGCGCTGGTCGGCTATACCAATGCCGGCAAGTCGACGCTGTTCAACCTTCTGACCGGCGCCGACGTGATGGCCCGCGACCTCCTCTTCGCGACCCTCGATCCGACGCTGCGCAAGACCGTCCTGCCGCATGGCACGGAGATCCTGTTTTCCGACACCGTCGGCTTCGTCTCGGATCTGCCGACGCATCTCGTCGCTGCCTTCCGTGCGACGCTGGAGGAGGTCATCGAGGCCGATCTCATCCTCCATGTCCGCGATATCGCCGACCCGGACACGCTGGCCCAGGCGGAGGACGTGCGGCGGATCCTGCGCGATCTCGACGTCGATACGGAGGACACCGATCACGTCGTCGAAGTCTGGAACAAGATCGACCGGCTGGATGAGGACGCGCTGCACCTCGTGGCGGCGTCGCGGGCCTCGCTCGCCCATCCCGACGCGGCGTTTCTCGTCTCGGCGGTGACGGGCGAGGGGACGGAGGCGCTGCTTGCCGACATCGAGCGCCGGATTGCTGGCAACATGACCGACGTCAGCCTCGACGTCAGGCCCGAGGCGATGAGCTTCATCCCCTGGCTCTACGACAACGCCACGGTCCTCGCACGCGAAGACGGCGAGGATGGTGTGGTGCATCTGAAGGCGGAGATGACGGCAAGCGCCCGCGCCGAGCTTCGTCGGCTCGGCGCATCGTCCGACGGGATCACCATCGCAGGCTGAGCCAAGCGGGCGTCAGAGGCGCCCGCCGCGAGGCGTCAGGTGCCGGTGTTGATCAGCATGAAGGCCGGGATGTCGTCGCCGAAGCCGACCGGCTGCTTGCCGTCGTCGTCGCGGCGGCGACCGCCGCCGTGCCCACCATTGCCGTGCCCGCCATCTTGGCTGCGCTGCGAACGCCCGCCCCGGCTGGCGCCGTTGCCGCGCGGATAGCTGGCTGCAGCCGGACGCGAGGTGTTCTCGTTCGCCACCGGCAGGTCGGCGATCTCCTCGACCGGAACGGCGAGCTCTCCCGCCTCGGCCCGCTCGAGCACGGCGCTGTCCGCCGCAATCTCGGTGACATCAGCCTCGGCGCGCGGCTCCGACTTCGCCCGGCGGCTGCGGCGTTCCGGCTTGTCGCCGGAAGTCTTGCCACCTCGGCCGCGGCCCCGCTTCGGACGCTCGTCCTCCTCGGTGTCGGCCGGCAGTTCGGCGACCGTCGGCCCGTGCCACTCGATGGAATTGGCGATCATCTTCTCGATAGCGTCGAGATATTTCCGGTCGGACTTGGTGACCAGCGTGAAGGCCTTGCCGGAGCGGCCGGCGCGGCCGGTACGGCCGATTCGGTGGACATAGTCCTCGGCATGGATCGGCACGTCGAAATTGAAGACGTGGCTGACCTTCGGGATGTCGAGGCCGCGGGCGGCGACGTCGGAGGCGACGAGGAGCTGGATCTTGTCCTCGCGGAAATTGTGCAGCATCGTCATGCGTGCCCGCTGGTCCATGTCACCATGCAGCGCACCGGCCGAGAAGCCGTGCTTTTCCAGCGACCGGAACAGCGTCGAGACGTCCCGCTTGCGGTTGCAGAAGATGATCGCGTTGGTGAGATCTGCCTCTTCTCGCAGCACGCGGCGAAGGGTCTCGCGCTTGTCCCATTCCTTGCCGCCCGTCGCGACGAGCCGCTGGGTGACGGTGAGGGCGGCGGATGCCTGCTTGGCGACTTCGACCCGCACCGGGTTCTGCAGGAACTGCTCGGTCAGCCGGGTGATCTCCGGCGGCATGGTCGCTGAGAAGAACAGCGTCTGCCGGGTGAAGGGCAGCAGCTTGCAGATCCGCTCGATGTCCGGAATGAAGCCCATGTCGAGCATCCGGTCGGCCTCGTCGATGACCAGGATCTCGACGCCTGTCAGCAGCAGCTTGCCGCGCTCGAAATGGTCGAGCAGGCGGCCCGGCGTCGCGATCAGGACGTCGGCGCCGCGATCAATCTTGCGGTCCTGCTCATCGAAGGACATGCCGCCGATGAGCAGCGCGACGTTGATCTTCTGGTCCTTGCCGTATCGGGTAAAGGACTCTTCCACCTGCGCGGCGAGCTCGCGGGTCGGCTCGATGATCAGCGTACGCGGCATGCGCGCCCTGGCGCGGCCTTTTTCCAGAAGCGTCAGCATCGGCAGCACGAAGGACGCAGTCTTGCCGGTGCCGGTCTGGGCGATGCCGAGCACGTCCCGCCGCTCCAAGGCGTGCGGAATCGCCTCCGCCTGGATCGGGGTCGGTTCGGTGTAGCCGGAGGCTTCGACAGCCGCCAGCACCTTGGCGCTGAGACCGAGTTCGGAAAAAAGTGTCAAGCTGGCGTGTCTCTTCGGATCGAGATGTCGGCGCAGGTCGCGCCCTTGGGAGCCCGTCGTGCTCGGGCGATAGGTCGACTGGTCGTCCAAGTCAACCGTTTCTGCGCATATGGGCAGGATTCCGGGGATTTTGAAGAGGTTTTCATCGGAATGTCGTAAATGTCACCCTTCGGCGGCCGACGAGGGTGCGCGCGGGCCGGCAGGGCGGCCACCACGGTCCGGACCTGGTGACCCGAGATGGGCAGACCTGCTCTCGCGGGCGCGTCGGGCACGCCGAGGCGCCCGCCCGCGACTGCCGCAGGGCGAGAGGCTCGGCAGGCGGAACCGGCTCAGTTGGAGGCGGGGCCGAAGAGGTAGGGCTGGCCCGGGGTGAAATGCAGCTCGTAGGTCTCGCTGATCTCGCCGTCCGACGGCACCACCTCGAAGAACAGGCCGAGGCTGTTCGGCTCGGTTTCGCTGGGGTCGTCCGCCCGATAGCCGACGACCTGGCCGTCGATCTTGGCGATCTCGGGGATTTCCGTCGTCGAGCGCAAGGACAATCCGTTGTGCCCGGAGGCATCGAGCTGCTGGATGAAGAAATGCGCCCCTGCGTTATCGCCGGCGGGCTGGACCATCACCGTGCGCCAGACGCCGTGCTCGTCGCCGTCCGACCAGGGCCCGACCACCTGGACGTCCTGGATCAGCGGCGACAGCGCCTCGACGGCCGCCGAGAATTCGCCGGATGCATCCTTGCCTTGAGCCGGCGCTGCCGCGGCGCCCGCCTCCGGCGCGGCGGGGGCTGCTGCATCCTGAGCAGAAGCCGGGGCGGCCAGCAGCAGCGCGGCGGCGACGATGCCGGCGGAACGCAATGGGGTCAGGCTGGGCATGATGATCACCTCGGTTGGGGCGAGACCGGTCCGCGGGGGCCGTCGCCTCGGGATGGATTTTGGTGTGGCGCAAGCGCCACTTGCTGAAAACTCTCGCGGCCCCGGCAATCCGTTTTCAAGCAACGCGATCGCTTGGAAACCGCTTGCGCATCGCTTCGGGCCGATCGCGGACGCACGGAACACTCAAACTCCCGCGGCGACAATTGCTTCAGCGCGCGAATTTGTCGAGAGCCGGCTGTATAGGCGTTTGACCCCGCCTTGCGGCATCCGGTCAAGAGATACCGTTGCGGTATAGATGCGGCCGAAGCTGGTGCGAGACTTGTAAGTAGTGGCGCATCGCAACGGTCATATGAATGAATGATTGCTGTTTGTGAATGAACGTATTGGATTACGGTTATCTAGTGTTGCAAAAGTGTTGTAGCCGACTCGTAGTGACGGTGCGACAAATTGCTCCGTCGACTGATAAACGGGGGATCCCAAAATGATTCGTGCAGTACTTCTGGCGTCCGCAGGCATGTTCGTTGTTGCGACGTCTTCCATGGCAGCCGATGTCATGTACGAAACCGCAGCACCGTCGGGCTATGACTGGAGTGGCTTCTACATCGGTATCAACGGCGGGTACGGCTGGGGCAACAGCGACACCAGCACGTCTGTCCCTACTGGCAGCAATATCAATGCTGTCGCATCGGCACTCGCCGTCGGAACCGGCGACGGAAGCTTCGACAGCGATGGCGGCCTCGCCGGCGTCCAGTTCGGCTACAACTACCAGAGCGGGCCTTACGTCGTCGGCGTCGAGGCGGATATCGACTGGTCGGGCATGGACGGCTCGCGTGACTCCGGCATCTTCTCGCTCGGCGGCTTCAACGCCCGCACGACGGACGATCTGGACATGAACGTGCTGGCCACCCTTCGCGGCCGCCTCGGCTACGCAGCAGACAGGCTGCTGATCTACGGTACGGGCGGCGTCGCCTGGTCGGACGCCGAGATCAGCCGCAATCTCGACTGGAGCTTCGCGGATGGTTGCCCGCCCGTCGGTGGCGGCCTTCAGCGTTGCCATGTCGGCAGCGAGGACTTCGACTTCGGCTACACGATCGGCGCCGGTCTGGAATATGCCTTCCTGGACAACCTCACGGCCAAGGTCGAATACCAGTACACCGACTTCGGCACCGAGAGCTTCCGGACGATCAACGCCAACATTCCGAACCAGCCGCTCGATCACGAGGTCGATCTCGACATGCACACGGTCCGGGTCGGCCTGAACTACAAGTTCAACTGATCAGGAATCCGCGTGGCGGTGACAGTCCGCGCGGCAGACAAAGCCGGCCCGGGTTTTTCCGGGCCGGCTTTTCACTTTGAGTGGGAGACGATGCTCGACGTCGTGCCGATTTTTTGCCGGCATGTGAAACGCAAGGATTTGGAAGCTACGCCACGAATACGCGATACGTTGTGTGTGGTCATCGACGAGGTGGCCAGCGGCGCGTGGCACTCCGTCGTCGCGGATTTCAGGGCTTTCAAGGCGACGCTCTAACGAAGGCCCTCCGGACGACGATCGACGGACCCTGCCGATCCTCAGATGTCAAGGTCGGAGACAAAAGCGGCGCGCTCCTGGATGAAGCGGAAGCGCGATTCCGGCTTGTTGCCCATCAGCGCGTCGACGGCGCCCGAGGTGCCGGCTTCCGGCGTCTCGTCGACGATGACGCGCAGAAGCGTGCGCTTCTTCGGGTCCATCGTCGTTTCCTTCAATTGGGCAGGGAGCATCTCGCCGAGGCCCTTGAAGCGCCCGACCTCGACCTTGCGACCCTTGAACTCGCGCTGGGTGATCTCCTCGCGGTGCCGATCGTCACGGGCATAGAAGGTCTTGCCGCCGCCGGACAGCTTGTAGAGCGGCGGCACGGCGAGGAAGAGATGGCCGCCGCGGATCAGCTCCGGCATCTCGCGATAGAAGAAGGTGATCAGCAGCGAGGCGATGTGGGCACCGTCGACATCGGCGTCGGTCATGATGATCACACGCTCGTAGCGCAGATCCTCCTGCCGGTATTTCGAACGGGTGCCGCAGCCGAGTGCCAAAGTCAGGTCGGCGAGCTGCTGGTTGGCGCCGAGCTTGTCCCGTCCGGCGCTCGCGACATTGAGGATCTTGCCTCTGAGCGGCAGGATGGCCTGGACCTTGCGGTCGCGGGCCTGCTTGGCCGAGCCGCCGGCGGAGTCGCCCTCGACGATGAAGATCTCCGCGCCGGCAGAGCCGGTCTGCGAGCAGTCTGCCAGCTTGCCGGGAAGCCGGAGCTTGCGGGTCGCCGACTTGCGGCTGACCTCCTTTTCCTGGCGGCGGCGCAGCCGCTCGTCGGCGCGCTCGACCACCCAGTCGATCAGACGCGCGGCGTCCTGCGGCGAAGAGGCAAGCCAGATGTCGAAACTGTCGCGCATCGACTGCTCGACGATGCGCTGTGCCTCGGCGGTGGCGAGACGGTCCTTGGTCTGGCCGACGAATTCCGGCTCGCGGATGAAAACCGACAACATCGCCGAGGCGGTCTGCATGATGTCGTCGCCGGTGATGATAGCGGCGCGCTTGTTACCGGAGACTTCCGCGAAAGCCTTGAGGCCGCGGAGCAAGACCGAGCGCAGCCCGGCCTCGTGGGTGCCGCCCTCCGGCGTCGGGATGGTGTTGCAGTAGGAACGGACGAAGCCGTCGTCGGCGGTCCAGCTCACCGCCCATTCGACGGCGCCGTGGCCGGAGATCTTCTCGGTGCGGCCGGCAAAGATCTGCGAGGTCACGCGGTGCTCGGTGCCGAGCGTCGTGTCGAGATAGTCCTTGAGGCCGCCGGGGAAGTGGAAGGTCTCGCGGGTCGGCACGCCGGAATCGGCGCCGATCAGCGAGGGATCGCAGGCCCAGCGGATCTCGACGCCGCCGAAGAGATAGGCCTTCGAACGGGCCATCGCCATCAGCCGCTCGGGACGGAAGCGGCAATTGGTGCCGAAAATCTCCGGGTCGGGGCGGAAGCGCACTTTGGTGCCGCGCCGGTTGTGGACCTCGCCGACCTCCTCAAGCCGCGAGGTGGCGAGACCCCGCGCATAGGTCTGGCGGTAGAGCTTGCGGTTGCGGGCGACCTCGACCTCGAGCTGCTCCGACAAGGCGTTCACCACGGAGACGCCGACGCCGTGGAGGCCGCCAGAGGTCTCGTAGACCTTGGAGTCGAACTTGCCGCCGGCATGCAGCGTCGTCATGATCACTTCGAGGGCGGAGCGGTCCTTGTATTTCGGATGCGGGTCGATCGGAATGCCGCGGCCGTTGTCGGAGACTGCGAGCGAGCCGTCGGCCTCGAGCGAGACCTCGATGAAATTGGCGTGGCCGGCCGTCGCCTCGTCCATCGAGTTGTCGATCACCTCGGCAAAGAGGTGATGGACGGCCTTCTCGTCGGTGCCGCCGATATACATGCCGGGCCGTCGCCGGACGGGCTCCAGCCCTTCCAGCACCTCGATGTCAGCGGCGGTATAGTCGGCGCCGGGGACGAATTCCTGGGCCGGCTGGCGGCGGGGCGCCGCCGGCTTTGGCGGAGAGGGCTTGCGAGCGGCGTTGCCCGAGAACAGGTCGTCGCTCATCGGCCGGGATTTCCTCGCTCGATCCAGGAAGTGTCATGCTGCGCCGCAATCATAGGGCCCTGCCTACACTTTCACGAAATGTTCTTCAAGGTGCGGGTTGGGCGGATTGCCGGTTTCGCGGCCGCTTGCGGCGTTTTCCACGGAAAAATCGGCGGCTGCGAAGGATTTTCGGAGCGGGCGCCCTATGCCCCGACGCGAGGGCGTCCGGCCCGTATCCCGGCACCGACGGTGGCGGACATGAAAAGGGCGCCCGTTGCCGGGCGCCCTTCGTCTCATTCCGCCGATGGCAGATCTCTCGATCAGACCGAGTAGTACATGTCGAACTCGATCGGATGCGGCGTCATTTCGTAGCGCAGCACCTCGGCCATCTTCAGGTCGATGAAGGCGTCGATCTGGTCGTCGTCGAAGACGCCGCCGGCCTTCAGGAAGTCGCGGTCGGCGTCGAGGCTCTCCATGGCTTCGCGCAGCGAGCGGCAGACGGTCGGGATCTCCTTCAGCTCCTCGGCCGGCAGGTCGTAGAGATCCTTGTCCATGGCGGCGCCCGGATGGATCTTGTTCTTGATGCCGTCGAGGCCGGCCATCAGCATGGCGGCGAAGGCGAGATAGGGGTTTGCCGTCGGATCGGGGAAGCGGACCTCGACGCGCTTCGACTTCGGCGACTGGCCGAAGGGGATGCGGCAGGAGGCCGAGCGGTTGCGGGCTGAATAGGCGAGCAGCACCGGAGCCTCGAAGCCCGGGACCAGGCGCTTGTAGGAGTTGGTCGAGGGATTGGTGAAGGCGTTGATCGCCTTGGCGTGCTTGATGATGCCGCCGATGTAGAACAGCGCGCTCTCCGACAGTCCGGCATATTCGTTGCCCGCGAAAGCAGGCTTGTCGCCCTTCCAGATCGACTGGTGGACGTGCATGCCCGAGCCGTTGTCACCATAGACCGGCTTCGGCATGAAGGTTGCCGTCTTACCGTAGGCGTTCGCCACCTGATGGATCACGTATTTGTAGATCTGCATCTTGTCGGCGTTGCGGGTGAGGGTGTCGAACTTGATGCCGAGCTCGTGCTGGGCGGCCGCCACCTCGTGGTGATGCTTCTCGACCGAGACGCCCATCTCGGCCATTACCGTCAGCATCTCCGAGCGCATGTCCTGGCAGCTGTCGACCGGCGGGACGGGGAAGTAGCCGCCCTTGGTGCGCGGCCGGTGGCCGAGATTGCCGGTCTCGTATTCGGTGTCGTCGTTGGACGGCAGCTCGGTCGAATCGAGCTTGAAACCGGTGTTGTACGGGTCGGCCTTGTAGCGAACGTCGTCGAAGACGAAGAACTCGGCCTCGGGGCCGAAATAGCAGCTGTCGCCGATGCCCGACTGGGAAAGATAGGCCTCGGCCTTGCGGGCGGTCGAGCGCGGGTCGCGGTTGTAGCCTTCGCCGGAGATCGGATCGAGGATGTCGCAGGTCACCGCCATCGTCGCCTGGGCGAAGAACGGATCCATATAGGCGGTCTCGGGATCCGGCATCAGCACCATGTCGGACTCGTTGATGGCCTTCCAGCCCTGGATCGACGAACCGTCGAACATCGAGCCTTCCGAGAACATGTCTTCATCGACGATGGAGGCATCCATCGTCACATGCTGCATCTTGCCCTTTGGATCGGTGAAGCGCAGGTCGACGAACTTGATGTCGTTGTCCTTGATCTGCTTCAGAATCTCGTTGGCACTCGTCATGGCCGTCCTTCCCGTTGCGTGTGTTTTGTCCGATCGTGTGCCGGATCGGCGCTTGGCTACCTGAAATCGGCGCGCCGATCCATCCTCGGTTCAGCCGGCTGCGGACGGCATTCTGCGATGTCCTTGATCCACAGGGCTTGATGGGCAGAAATCCGTCAGATCGCGTCGGTGCCGGATTCGCCGGTGCGGATGCGGATGGCCTCCTCGATCGGCGAGACGAAGATCTTGCCGTCGCCTATGCGGCCGGTCTGCGCCGCCTTGCGGATGGCCTCGACCGCCGCCTCGACCGTCTCGTCCGAGAGAACGATCTCGACCTTCACCTTGGGGAGGAAGTCGACGACATATTCGGCGCCGCGATAGAGCTCGGTATGTCCCTTCTGGCGGCCGAATCCCTTTGCCTCGGTCACGGTGATGCCCTGGAGGCCGACTTCCTGAAGCGCCTCTTTCACCTCATCCAGCTTGAACGGCTTGATGATCGCCTCGACCTTTTTCATCGACTGCCCTTTTTCAATCTTTATCGTTGCACCGGGCCTTCTGCCCGTCGGCGCCGACGATGCAGGTGTCATGCCAACAGGCCGGCTGTGCAGGCCAAACGGAAATAGCTTGATTCCGCAAGCCGGCAATGGAGCGATGACGCTACGGCGCCAAGGACCGAGATTTTTTTCCCGAGGCCGCCGGCCAGGCTCGTCGATCCATCGGCGCCGGATGGCCGATCGCGTTAGATTGCATAATTGATAGGCACAAAGATGAAGAAGTCGGCAGTTAGAATGGCGCAAAATCAGGCAATGGATGCTGCGCTACTCACCCTCGCCGAAATGGGTGAGGCAGACCGGCTGACGATCGCTGCGGGGACGCCGGGCATCGTTCTGATGGAGCGGGCGGCCGAGGCGATCGCCGAAACCGTCCTCGCGCGTTATCCTGGCGCCGAACGCGTCGCCTGCCTCGCCGGGCCGGGCAACAATGGCGGCGATGCCTATGCCGCAGCCGCGATCCTGCTGCGCGCCGGGCGCGAGGTGCGGCTGTTCCATCTGGTTCCTCCCGAGAAGCTGCAGGGCGACGCGGCGAATGCGGCGGCGGCCTATGACGGACCGGCCGAGCCCCTCGCGGCGTTCGATGCTCAGAGCTTCGACCTCGTCATCGACGGGCTCTTCGGGGCAGGGCTTGCCCGGCCGCTCGAGGGCGAAGTTGCGGAACTGGTCGAGCGGCTCAACGCGGCGGCAACGCCGGTCGTCGCGATCGACCTGCCGTCCGGCATCTCCGGGGCGAGCGGCGCGGTGCTCGGCACGGCGGTCGAAGCGGAGGCGACGGTGACGTTCTTCCGTCGGAAGCCCGGCCATCTCCTCGAACCCGGTCGGTCCCACTGCGGCGCTGTCGCCGTCAGCGACATCGGAGTCCTGTCGACGGCACTGGAGACGATCGCGCCCAAATGCTTCGAGAACCGGCCGGCGCTCTGGCGCCATCGTCTCGCTGTGCCAAGCGACGCCGGCCACAAATACGACCGCGGCCATGCCGTCGTGTTCTCCGGGCCGGCGAGCCGCACGGGCGCCGCGCGGCTGGCGGCGACGGCGGCGCTGCGGGCGGGCGCCGGGCTGGTGACGATGTTTTCTCCGGCCGGTGCGGTGCTGGTCAATGCCGCCCATCTGACCGCGGTCATGCTGAAGCGTTGCGAGGATACGGACGAACTCGCATCCCATCTCGGCGACACTCGGCTGAACGCCTTCGTCCTCGGGCCGGGTTTCGGCGCCGGCGAGACAGCCCGTGCCTATGCCGAGGCGGTGCTCGCGGCCGGGGGGCGGCTGGTGCTCGACGCCGACGGGATCTCCTCGTTCAAGGACGATCCCGAGGCGCTGTTCGCCGCTGCGAGGGCGGCATCGGAAGCGCGCGGAGATAGCGAGCCGGCGCTGGTGCTGACCCCCCATTCAGGCGAATTCAAGCGGCTGTTTCCCGATATCGCCTCGGCCGAGGGTCTCTCGAAGCTCGACCAGGCCCGGCTGGCCGCGGAGCGCGCCTGTGCCGTCGTGGTGTTGAAGGGACGCGACACGGTGATCGCGGCGCCGGACGGCCGCGCCGCGATCAATGCCACCGGCACGCCGTGGCTTGCCACCGCCGGTTCCGGCGACGTCCTGTCGGGCATCGTCGCGGCACAGCTCGCTCAGGGGACGCCCAGCTTCGAGGCGGCGGCGGCCGCCGTCTGGATGCATGGCAAAGCGGCCGAGGCCTTCGGGGCCGGCCTGATCGCCGAGGATCTCCCGGGCATGCTGCCGAAGGTCTTCGCCGGGTTGGAGGCCACCGGTCCGTAACCTCAGCGGGCGAGCGGCGTCTCGGCCCTCAGCCGCACGAGGCCGAGCACCGTGTCGATCGTCGGGGTCGCAATGCCGGTCAGCCGGCCGAGCTCCTGCACCGAGGCGACGAGCGCGTCGATCTCCATCGGCCGGCCGAGTTCGAGATCCTGCAGCATCGACGTCTTGTGCTCGCCGATCTCGGCGGCGCCTGCGATGCGCTTGTCGACGTCGATCGGGAAGCGGATGCCGAGGGCCTCGGCGATCGCTTCGGCCTCCTCCATCATCTCCCGGGCGACGGCGCGGGTGCCGTCATGGCCGCAGATCGCCGCCAGCGTCGCGCCGGTCAGCGCCGAGATCGGGTTGAAGGAGACGTTGCCCCAGAGCTTCACCCAGATCTCCGAGCGGATATGCGGCCGCACCGGCGCGCGGAAGCCGCCGGCGACCAGGAGCCGCGACAGCGCCTGCGAGCGTTCGGTCTTCTCGCCGGAAGGCTCGCCGAGCGGCAGCCGCTCGCCCTCGGTGTGACGGATCACGCCGGGCGCCTCGATGTCGGCGGCCGGATGGACGACGCAGCCGATGGCGCGCTCGGGGCCGATCGTGTCCCAGATCGCGCCGCCGGGATCGACGGCTTCGATGCGCCGGCCCTCATGCTCGCCGCCGCTCTTGTAGAAATACCACCAGGGCAGGCCGTTCTGGGCGGTGACGACCGCGGTCTCCTCGCCGAGCAGCGGCTTGAGCCCCGGCAGGATCGCCGGCACCGAGTGGGCCTTCAGCGCGATCAGTACGTAGTCCTGCGGGCCGAGCGTCGCCGGGTCGTCGGTGGCGCGGACCTTGACGGTGAATTCGCCCTCCGCGGTGCGCAGGGTCAGGCCCTTCTCCTGCATGGCCGCAAGATGCGGCCCGCGGGCGACGAGGCTGACCTCGGCATCGGTGCGTTCGGCAAGCCGCGCCCCGATCAGTCCACCGATCGCGCCGGCGCCATAGATGCAGATCTTCATGCTCCCCCCTCCTTGCCGAGGCCCAGCTTCTCGGCGAGGCCGATCCGCTGCAGCTTGCCGGTCGCGCCCTTCGGGATCTCGTCGAGAAAGACGAGACGCCGCGGCACCTTGAAATCGGCGAGATGCTCCGCCGCGAAATCGCGGAGCTCCCGCTCGTTCGCCTGCATGCCGTCGCGAAGCACGACCGCCGCGGCGACGTCCTCGCCGAGCTTGTCGTGGGGCATGGCGAAACAGACCACCTGCTGCACGGCCGGATGGTCCATCAGCACCTCGTCGACCTCGCGGGGCGAGATCTTCTCGCCGCCACGATTGATGATCTCCTTCAGCCGACCGGTCAGGAACAGGAAACCGTCCTCGTCGAGCCGGCCCTGGTCGCCGGTATGGAACCAGCCATGGGCGAAGGCCTCGGCGGTGGCCGCCTCGTTGTTCTCGTAGCCGGCGGTGACATTGGGGCCGCGGATGCAGACCTCGCCGATGGCGCCGGTCGGCAGGATCTCGCCGTCATCGGAAAGGATCGCCACCTCGGGGCCGGCGGAAGGGCCGACGCTGCCGGCCTTGCGGGCTCCGGGGGGCAGAAGGTTGCAGGTCATCTGGTGCGCCGCCTCGGTCATGCCGTAGGCCTCGATCACCGGGCAGTCGAAGGTCTCCTCCAGCTGGGTCATCACCTGCGGCGGCAGCGACGAGGAGGAGGAGCGGATGAAGCGCAGCTTCGCCCGCGCGACGCTGTCCTTGTTGCGCGGCGCCCTGGCGAGGATCGCCTGATGCATCGTCGGCACCGCCGTGTACCAGCTGGGGGCGGCGTCATCCATCCAGTGATAGACCTTCAGGCCGTTGAAGCCCGGGGTGCAGATGACCGAGGCGCCGGCCGAAAGCGAAGACAGCACCGCCGCGATCAGCCCGTGGATGTGGAAAAGCGGCATGATGTTGAGGCAGCGGTCTTCGGGCGTCAGCTCCAGCGAGGTGCGGATGTGACGCGCCGAGGCCTTGAGATTGCCGAGGGTGAGGGGCACGATCTTCGGCCGTGAGGTGGTGCCGGATGTGTGGAGGACGAGCGCTTCCTCATTTTCCGCGGAAAGTCCCGGCCGCGCTGCCGTCCCGCGCGCCTCGCCGCTCAGCGAAAAGGCACCGGCGGGGGCGACGGCATCGACGGAAAGCCGCAGCACCGGGATGCCGAGCTTCGCCGCGATACCCTCGGCCGCCTCGTGTCCGGCCTCATCGAGGACGATCGCCTTGGCCCTGAGGTCCGTCAGGTAGAATTCCATCTCCTCGGCCCGGTAGGCCGGGTTGAGCGGCGCCGCGACGGCGCCGGCGGCGATCGAGACGAAGGCCGCGGCCATTTCAGGGCCGTTGGGCAGCACGATCGCCACCCTGTCGCCCCGACCGATGCCGAAGCCGTTCAGCGCCGCGACGGTCTTGTCGACGAGGGCGGAAAGATCCCGATAGGTGAGGGCGGGCCGATCCGGTGCTCCGATCGCCGGATTGTCCGGTCGTCCCGCGCCAAGCAAATCGAGCATCAATCTTTCCCTCATCGTCGGCCAGGCGCCCGCCGCGGACCCACGCGCATGAAAATAGGCGGGAGCCGACGGTCCGCTACGTCAATCCAGTCGGTCCTTGCGCTCTTATCGCGAGGCCCGGGCGTTGTCGATGTCATGCCGGATAGGACAAACCCGCCGATGGTGGCCACCGGCGGGTTCGAACGTCTGCGATCGGGTCGCCCCGGATGAGCGATCGGGTCACCGAGGATGACCGATCGGGTCGCCGGCGAGGAGCGATCGGGTCGATCAGGCGGCCTGCGGCCGCGTCAGCATGTCGGCGATCCCGATCGGAAAGCGGCGGGCGCGAATTCCGGTGGCGTGCCAGACGGCATTGGCGATGGCCCCGACGGTGCCGGTGATGCCGATCTCGCCGACACCCTTGATGCCGAGCGGATTGACGTATGGATCGTCCTCGGGGACGAGGATCACGTCCATCTCCGGCACGTCGGCATTCACCGGCACATGGTACTCGGCGATGTTGGCATTCATGATCCGCCCCGACCGCCGGTCGTGGACCGCCTGTTCCTCGAGGGCGAAGCCGAGGCCCCAGATCATCCCGCCATAGAGCTGGCTCGATGCCAGCCTCGGGTTGATGATGCGGCCAGCCGCGAAGGCGCCGACCAGCCGGCTGACCTTGATCTGGCCGAGATCGGGATCGACCTTCACCTCGGCGAACACCGCGCCGTGGGAGAACATCGCCCGTTCCTCGGCGCTCGCCGGATCGCGGGCGCCCTGGCCGGCGCCGCCGATCTCCGAGAGGCCGGCTCGCGCGAGGATCTCGGCATAGCTTTCCGACCGTTCCGGATCGTCGGCGCGGTAGAGCCTGCCGTCGCGCGCCTCGACACCGACATTGCCGGCGCCGAAGAGCGGCGAGCGCTCGTCGCCCACCGCGAGTTCGGAGAGCTTGGCGATCGCATCGGTCCCGGCGGCGTGCAGCGCGCTGCCTGCCGTCGCGGTGTGGCCCGAGCCGCCGGCGATGCCACCGTCGGGCAGCCCCGAATGGCCGGAGTGGAACTCGACCATCGAGATGGCGAGGCCGAGGCCGTCCGCCGCGATCTGGTGCAGCGCCGTCCAGGCACCCTGGCCCATGTCGGCGCCGGCGGTCTCGACCAGCGCGGTGCCGTCGGCCCGCAGGGTGGCTTTCGCCTCGGCCTGGAACATCGGCGCATGAAACAGCGCCGTCCCCATGCCCCAGCCGACGAGACGCCCGGTCTCGTCGCGCATCTGCCCCGGCGCGAGCGGCCTGCCGGCCCAGCCGAAGCGCTTGGCACCGTCGGCGTAGCATTCGCGCAGCGCCTTGGCGGAGAACCGCTTGCCGGAGGCCGGATCGGTCTCGGCATAGTTGCGCAGCCGGAACTCCAGCGGATCGAGCCCGGCGGCGAAGGCCGCCTCGTCCATCGCCGATTCGAGCACCGCCGAGCCGGAGGCTTCGCCCGGCGCGCGCATCGGACCCGGCGTGCCGATGTCCCACCGCACCGCCTTGTGCCGCGCCAGCAGCGCCGGCGTCGCATAGGTGTTCAGCGAGGCGTTGGAGGCCGGCTCGAGGAACTCCTCGAAGCTCGACGTCGCCGACGTCGTCAGGTGATCGAGGGCGGTGAGCCGTCCCTCGTCGTCGATGCCGAGCCGCATCTCCTGCCGCGTCGCGCCGCGATGGCCGACCGGGCCGTACATCTGGTCCCGCCTGAGGGCGAGCTTGACCGGCCGCTGAAGCATTCTGGCAGCGAGGATGGCGAGGACCTGGCCGCCGAAGATGATCGCCTTCGACCCGAAGCCGCCGCCGAGGAAGGGGCTGCGGATCGTGACGTTCTCGGCCGGGATGCCGAACCATGCGGCGAAGGCGCCGGTCGACATCACGAGCGCCTGGTTCGGCGTGTCGAGGGTGACGCGGTCGCCATCCCATTCGGCGACGATGGCATGGGGCTCCATCGCGTTGTGATACTGCCCCGGCGTCTCGTAGCGGACCTCGACCCGCCGGGTGGCGGCTGCAAGCCCCGCCTCGACGTCGCCCTTGCCGACCTTCGCAGGGGCGCCGACGCCGACGGCCTCGGGCTCGTAGGTGTCGACGGCGTCGAAGCCGTGCCGAGCCGGTTCCTCCTCGTAGCGCGGCGAGAGCAGCCGCGCTCCCTCGGTGGCCGCCTCCAGCGTCTCGGCGACGACGAGGGCGATCGGCTGGCCGGCATAGCGGACCGTGTCGTCCTGCAGCACCTCGGTGCGGAAGGAGAAACGCGTCGGCTTCTCGTCCGGATCCATCGCCAGCGGCGGCCGATTTTCCGGCGTGATCACCGCAACGACGCCGGGATGCGCCTTCGCAGCCTCAACGTCGAGGAAGGTCACCCGGCCGCGCGAGACGGTGGCGCCGGCGGTCACGGCGTGGAGCAGCCGGTCGGGATGGTTGTCGGCGGCGAAGGTGGCGGCGCCCGTCACCTTCAGGACGCCGTCGCGGCGGGTCAAAGGCTGGCCGCTGTTGGAGCCGAAGCGGTTGCGCCCGCCCGGCATGGGGATCGCATCAGACATGACGCTAGACTCCTTTGTCGGAGACGTCGGGCGTGCCGCCGAGAAGATCGGCGAGCCCGATCGGAAAGCGCCGGACGCGGACGCCCGTCGCGTGCCAGATAGCATTGGCGATGGCGCCGACCGTGCCGGTGATGCCGATCTCGCCGACGCCCTTGACCCCGAGCGCGTTGACGTGGGGGTCGTCCTCATGGACGAGGATTGCCTCGAGAGACGGGACGTCGGCATTCACCGGCACCCTGTATTCGGCGAGGTTGGCATTCATAATCCGGCCGGTGCGCTTGTCGTGCACCGCTTCCTCGTGGAGGGCGAAGGAGAGACCCCAGATCATCCCGCCGTAATACTGGCTCTCGACCATCCGCGGATTGATGACCCGGCCGGCGGCAAAGGCGCCGACGAGCCGCGTCACCCGGATCTGGCCGAGATTCGGATCGACCGCCACCTCGGCGAAGACCGCGCCATGGGCGTCCATGGCGTAGCGCTCCTGCGCGGCCGGGTCGGCGGCGCTCTGGCCGCGGCCCTCGATCTCGGCAAGGCCGGCCCGCTTCAGGATGGCGGCATAGGGCTCGCCGCGGCTCTCGTCGTCCTGGCGAACCAGCCGGCCGTTCCTGGCGACGACACCGACATTGCCGGCGCCATAGAGCGGCGACGCCTCGTCATTCACGGCGAGTTCGGTGAGCCTGGCGATGACGTCCTCGCCGGCGCCATGCAGCGCCGTGCCCGCCGTCGCCGTGTGGCCGGAGCCGCCGGCGATGCCGGCATTCGGCAGGTCGGACGAGCCGGAACGGAACTCGACCTCGTCCATCGACAGGCCCAGGCCGTCGGCGGCGATCTGGTGCAGCGCCGTCCAGGCACCCTGGCCCATGTCATGGGCGCCGATCTCCATCAGCCCGCTGCCATCGGCCCGGATCACCGCCCGGGCCTCGGCCTGGAACATGATCGCCGGGAAGGTGGCGGTGCCGACACCCCAGCCGAGGAGCCGGCCTTCGCCGTCGCGCATCGAGCGCGGGGCTTGGGGGCGCTTCGACCAGCCGAACCGCGCGGCGCCCCGCTCGTAGCATTCGCGCAAAGCTTTCGAGGAGAAGGGCTTGCCGGAGATCGGCTCGACCTCGGCATAGTTGAGGAGCCGGAAGTCCAGCGGGTCCATTCCCGCTGCAAAGGCCGCCTCGTCGATGGCGCTCTCAAGCGCCGCCGAGCCTGGCGCCTCGCCCGGCGCCCGCATGAACATCGGCGTGCCGATGTCGATGCGCGAACCGGCGTGGGTGGTGCGGATGGCGGGCGCCGCATAGAGCGAATGGGTGACATTGGAGGCCGGCTCGAGAAAGTCGTCGAAGCGGCTCGTCGAGGTGAGCGTGTGATGCTCGATGGCGGCAAGCCGGCCGTCCTCGCCCATGCCGAGCTTCACCGTCTGCCGCGTCTGACCACGATGACCGACCGGGCCGTACATCTGCTGGCGGGTGAGGACGAGCTTGACCGGCGCGCCGACGAGCTTCGCCGCAAGGATGCCGAGCACCTGCGGTCCCGCCGCGAGGCCCTTGGAGCCGAAGCCACCGCCGAGGAACGGGCTGCGGATGTGGATCTTCTCGGGCGAGATGCCGAAGAGCTCCGCCGTGCGGCCGACCGCCATGGCAAGACCTTGGGTCGGCATGTCGATCGACAGGCTGTCGCCTTCCCATCGCACGACGATGGAATGCGGTTCCATGGCGTTGTGATATTGCGGCGGGGTGTCGTAGGTCGCCTCGATGTGCTTCGCCGCGCTGGCGAAAGCCGCGTCGAAGTCGCCGCTTGCGGCGCGGCCCGGCGCACCGGGCCCGACGATCTCGGCAACGAAGCTCTCGCCTTCGAGATCGACGCGCGCCGCCTCGGTTTCGTAGCTCGGCCGCAAGAGCGCCGCGCCCTCGACGGCGGCCTCGAGCGTCTTTGCGACGACCACCGCGATCGGCTGCCCGGCATAGCGCACGCCGTCGTTCTGCAGGGCATCGAGCCGGAAGGCGAAGGGATTGGTCTTCTCGTCCGGGTCGGTGGCGAGAGGCGGCCGGTTCTCCGGCGTCATCACCTCGACGACGCCGGGATGCGCCCGCGCAGCCTCGACGTCGAGGCGGGTGACCTTGCCGCGGGCGATCGTCGCCGTGGCGAGCACCGCATGCATGAGGCCCTCGGGGTTGTTGTCGGCCGCATAGGTGGCGCTGCCGGTGACTTTCAGGATCCCGTCGCGCCGGGTCATCGGCTGGCCGATGTTCGATCCCTGGCGCTGCCGCGATCCCGTCGGGAGCGAGGCGATATCAGACATTGACGACACCTTCCGGAAGGGGGGCGAAGGCCGAGGCGGGAAGCGCCGGCATGCGCTCCGGGGTGCCGGCCGCGGCCATCGCCAGAACGCGGGCGACGACGCGCTTGCCGAGCTCGATCTTGTAGGCGTTGTCGCCGGAGGGCTTCGCCTCGGCGAAGGCCGCTTCGGCGGCAGCCGCAAAGGCCTCCTTGCCCGGCGCCTTGCCGACGAGGGCGGCTTCCGCCTCGCTCGCCCGCCAGGGCTTCGGTGCGACGCCGCCGAGGGCGAGCCGCGCTTCGGTGATGGCACCGTTCTCGATCGTCAACGCCGCTGCCGCCGAGGCGAGGGCGAAGGCATAGGAGGTGCGCTCGCGGACCTTCAGATAGCGCTGGTTGGCGGCGAGCTTGGCCGCTTCCGCAGGCAGTCTGACGGCGACGATCATCTCGCCGGCCTCAAGCACCGTCTCCTTCTCGGGCGTGTCGCCGGGCAGGAGGAAGAACTCGGTGATCGGCACCTCGCGCCGGCCGGTCGTTCCCTCGATCTCGACGATCGCGCCGAGCGCCGTCAGCGCCACGCAGAAATCCGACGGGTGGACGGCGATGCAGTTTTCGCTCCAGCCGAGAACGGCGTGGGAGCGGTTCTCGCCGCCGATCGCGTCGCAGCCGGAGCCGGGCTGGCGCTTGTTGCAGGCGCTGGCGGTGTCGGTGAAGTACGGGCAGCGGGTGCGCTGCATCAGGTTGCCGCCCACCGTCGCGGCGTTGCGCAGCTGCGCAGAGGCACCCGAAAGGAGCGCCTCGGCCACCACCGGAAACCGCTTCGCGAAGTCGGTGTCATGGGCGAGGGCGGCGTTCTTCACCAGGGCACCGATCCGCGTCGATCCGTCCGGCAGGGTCTCGATGCTGCCGAGATCAGGCAGGTGGGTGAGGTCGACGAGCCGGGCCGGGGTGAGGGCGCCGCCCTTCATCAGGTCGAGGAGGTTGGTGCCGGCGCCGAGATAGGCCGAGTTCGGCTCGCCGGCGGCGGCGATGGCCTCGGCGACGGAGGCCGGGCGAACATATTCGAAGAGGTTCATGCCGCGTCCCTTTCCTTGCCGGCCGAAAGCTTGCCGCTCGCGTCGATCACCGCCTCGGTGATGCCCTTGTAGGCGCCGCAGCGGCAGATGTTGCCGCTCATCGCCTCGCGCACCCGCTCCGGATCGTCGCAGGCCTGGCCCTCGGCGATCAGACCGACGGCGCTCATGATCTGGCCCGGCGTGCAGAAGCCGCATTGGAAGCCGTCATGCTCGATGAAGGCCTGCTGCACCGGATGCAGCTTGTCGCCCTCGGCGAGGCCCTCGATGGTGGTGATCGCCGCGCCGTCGTAGCTGATCGCCAGAGCGAGACAGGAATTGATCCGCTCGCCGTCGACGAGGATCGTGCAGGCGCCGCACTGGCCGCGGTCGCAGCCCTTCTTGGCGCCGGTGAGGTGCAGACGCTCGCGCAGAAGGTCGAGCAGCGTCACGCGAGGATCGTCGAGAACGATTTCGCGTCGCTCCCCGTTGATCGTGAGTGTCAGGGAAAGGTTCATCGGGTTACCTTTCGAGGAATGGGAATGTCGGAACAGGCGATCGTCCAGCCGTCGCGTATCCTTCGGGACAGGGTGTCCAGGCGAGGTGCGAGGGTTTTCCTTGCGATCCGGAGCTGATTGAGGAAGACGATGGGATACGGAGGGGACCGCCTGCCCGCCATATTTATACGGAGGGCTCCTCCGCTTTCAAGAGTGGAAGGATTATAATTTCCGAGATGGAGAGAGAATTGACTACGGCAATCCGCCGCCCCCGCGCCGATTCGTTACGAAACCGTGAGAAGCTGCTCGCCGCGGCGGCCGCGGTGTTTCGCGAGACCGGCGGCCAGGGAACGCTGGAAGCCGTGGCTCGCACTGCCGGCGTCGGCATCGGAACGCTCTACCGGCACTTTCCCACTCGTGAGGCGCTGTTCGAGGCGGTCTATCGCCGCGAGATAGACCAGCTCGACGATTTGTCACGCGAACTCGCCGAGGATGACGATCCGGTTGCGGCGCTGCGCCGCTTCCTGCATGGGATGGTCGGCATGGTCGCGACGAAGAAGGGCATGGTCGCGGCTCTCGCCATCGCCATCGACGGTTCCTGCGACATCGCGGTCTATTCCTTCACGACGCTTTCTGCGGCCATGCAGCGGCTGCACGAGCCGGCAGTGGCGAGCGGCCGGCTGCGCCCCGACGTCTCCGCCGACGACATCCTGCAGACGGTGATCGGCATGTGCCTCGCCCGCCGCGAGGATCGTTGGGAGGGAGCGGTCACCCGGCTTGCGGACGTCTTTCTCGACGGGCTGCTGGTACCCGAGGCGCCGGCCATGGCGCTGCGGCGGGAAAGCGCGAGAGGCTGAGGCGGACGACCGCCGCAGCGTCGCAGGCCGCCGGACGCGTGGCCGGCGATGACTATGTCCTACCGGTCCATAACCCAGTTCAGCTGCCGGTGGACTCGCCGGGCGCCGCTTCGCCGTTTCCCGGCTCGCGGCCGAAATTCGGCTTGGCGGTGTCCTGTCCGGCCTCGATGACGTTGCGCCGGATCGCCCGGGTGCGGGTGAAGAGATCGAACAGCGTGTCGCCGTCGCCCCAGCGGATTGCTCGCTGCAGCGAGGCGAGATCCTCCGAGAAGCGCGCGAGCATCTCCAGCACCGCGTCGCGGTTGGTGAGGAACACGTCGCGCCACATGGTCGGATCGGAGGCGGCGATGCGGGTGAAGTCGCGAAAGCCAGAGGCAGAGAACTTCACCACTTCCGACTGGGTCACCGTCTCGAGGTCAGCGGCGGTCCCGACGATGTTGTAGGCGATGAGATGCGGGACGTGGGAGACGATGGCGAGGACCAGATCATGGTGCTCGGCGGTCATCGTCTCGACATTCGAGCCGCAGCCCCGCCAGAACGCTTCGACCTTTTCGATGGCCGCAGGGTCAGTGCCCTCGGGCGGCGTCAGGATGCACCAGCGGTTGCGGAAGAGTTCGAGAAAGCCGGATTCCGGGCCGGACTGTTCGGTGCCGGCGAGCGGATGGGCCGGCACGAAATCCACCCCTTCCGGCAGGTGCGGGCGCATCTGGTCGATCACCGCGCCCTTCACCGAGCCGACGTCGGAGACGATCGCGCCCTTTTTCAGATGTGGCGCGATCTCGCTCGTGATCGCTCCGCAGACGCCGACCGGCACGCAGAGGATGACGAAGTCGGCATCGGCGACGGCCTCCGTCGCTTCCAGATGATAGCTGTCGCCGAGCCCGAGCGCCTCGGCCTTTTCCAGCGTCTCGCGCCGCCGGGTGGTGACGGCGATATGCCGGGCAAGACCGTTCGCCCTGATGTTGAGGGCGAGGGAGGAGCCGATCAGGCCGATGCCGATCAGGGCGACGCGGTCGAAGAGCGGTTCCGTCATGGGGACGGGCTCTTCAGAAACTCGGCAAGTGCCGCGACGACGCCGCGATTGGCCTCTTCCGATCCGATCGACATCCGCAGCCCGTTCGGGAAGCCGTAGCCGGCGACGCGCCGCAGGATGTAGCCGCGGGCCGTGAGATAGGCGTCCGCCTCGGCGGCGCCCTTGCCGGGCTCGTCCGGGAAGTGGATGAGAATGAAGTTGCAGACGCTCGGCGTCACCGTCAGCCCGAGGGCCTCGATCTCGCGTGTCGTCCATTCGAGCCATTCGGCGTTGAAGCTCGCCGCTTCCTCGACGAAGGCGCGGTCACGGATCGCCGCGGCGCCCGCGGCGATCGCCGCGGCGTTGAGGTTGAACGGACCGCGCACCCGGTCGATCGCCTGGACGATCGCCTCGGGGCCGAACAGCCAGCCGATCCTCAGCCCGGCGAGACCGTAGATCTTCGAGAAAGTGCGGGTCATCACGACGTTTTCGGCCGAGGAGACGAGCTCGATGCCGGCGCCGTAGTCGTTGCGCCGGACATACTCGGCATAGGCCGCGTCGAGGACGAGGATGACGTTGCCCGGCAGCCCCGCCTGCAGCCGCCGGATCTCGTCGAAGGGAAGATAGGTGCCGGTCGGATTGTTCGGATTGGCGAGGAAGACCAGCTTCGTCTTCTCGGTGACGCGCGCGAGGATGGCGTCGACGTCGGCGGTGCGGTCCGTCTCGGGCGCGACCACTGGCGTCGCGCCGGCGGCCTTGATCTGGATCTCGTAGACGAGGAAGCCGTGCTCGGTGTGGATCGCCTCGTCGCCCGGCGCGAGATAGCACTGGCAAAGCAGCCCGAGGAGTTCATCAGAGCCGTTGCCGCAGAGGATGTTCGCCGTGTTGAGGCCGTGCACCTCGGCGATCGCCGCCTTCAGGTCGTTCGCCTGGCCGTCCGGATAGGAGGCGAGGTCGAACAGCGTCCGGCTCGCCGCCTCCAGAGCCGCAGGCGGAGGCCCGAGCGGCGTTTCGTTGGACGACAGCTTGTAGAGCTTGATCCCGTCCGGTGCGCGGCTCTTGCCGGGGACGTAGATCTCGATATCGAGCACGCCGTTCTTGGGCACGGGTTTCATCGTCGAAGAACCTTGATTGAGAGCCTGGCCGGCACGCTCAGGCGGCCGGGAACGCCAAGGGAGCCGCATAGCCGCCAATCCGGCGGATGTCGAGGCCGCCGCCGAGGCGGGCGGAGACTTCTTCCTCGGCAAGCGGCGCTGCGACAAGGGCGCTGGCGCCGGTGGCGGAGCTGACGGAGGCGAGGACGTCGATGCCGTCGCCCGGCGCAGGCAGGGGATTGGCGCCGGCGACCGCATAGCAGGCGATTTCCGGCGGCACCGGGTCCGACAGCGGCGGCGCGATGACGAGGCTCGGCGTTGCCGCGGGGCGAGCGTCGATCGCGTAGAAAGGCAGCCGTGCGACGACATGAGCATTGGAGAGCCGTTCCCACCAAGCCCCACCGTCGCCCTCGATGGCGACGACGCCGAGCCGGTCGTCGCCGCCGGTCTCGATCGCCTCGATCACCGCCGCCGCGGAATCGAGCAGGGTCAGCGGCACGGTGAAGCCGAAATAGAACCGCGCCGTGTCGATGATCGCGGCCGGGTCACCGGAGGCGAAGACGCCGAACGGCGCCTGCAGCGCGGTGAAGGTCGAGATGATCTCCCGCCACAGATGCTCGATCGCCGTCAGCGGCAGATGGCCGGAATGGCGCTCGGCAAGGCGATGCATCATGTCGGCCTCACGGCCCGGACGGAAGGCCGCGCCGTTTCTCGCCGTCCCCTTCACCGCGATCAGCTCGTCGATCACCACGGCGCGCTGCATCAGCAGGCGGTGCACCGACTCGTCGATCGCGTCGATCTTCGCCCGCAGCTCCACAAGCCGCGACGGATCGGACTTTCGAGGCTCGTTCATTGCCCCCTCCGGCCATTGTTGCGGGACGCTTCTAGACCCTCGCATGGCGCTTGGCAAAGCCGGGAGGACCATCGCGGATACTCTGAAAGAAGGGCTGCAGGGTCAGTTGAGGGTGCGGTGGTCGCCGGGCAGATCGAGCGAGAAGGCAGGGATCTCCACCTCGAAGGTTTCGCCGATGTCGTTGCGCATGTGGTAGCTGCCGCGCATGATGCCGGATGGGGTCGGCAGCGGGCATCCGGAAGTGTAGGAGAAGCTGTCGCCCGGCAGGATCACCGGCTGTTCGCCGACGACGCCGGGTCCGCGGACCTCCTCCACGTGACCGGCCGCGTCGGTGATCTGCCAGTAGCGCGACTGCAGCTGCACGGCGACGTCGCCGGCATTCTCGATCTCGACCTGATAGGCCCAGACCCAGCGGCCGCCCGGGGGATCGGACTGCTCCTCCAGATAGGCCGGCTTCACGGTCACGACGATCTGCCGTGTCGTCGCCTGGTACATCACACTTGCAACCTTTTCGTCATGATGACAGTCGCATGCATGGCTATAGCGCGGATCGCGGCGGAATTCATCGGTCCGCGCCTCATAATGACAGGGCAGCCGGCGATCTGCCCGGAAAGCGTGACCAATCGCTGGTTCCGGCAGTGGGAAGCGTCGCCGATGCGTGTCGACGACGGGAAGAGGCGGTCTTCACCAAGGAAGTGATGAGTCCGGCTTTACAAGCACGCTCGCCGAGCCCTGCATGCGGTTTGCAAAGCGGCGCGCGCCCGGCGATCCAGCCCCGTCTCCGCACGGCACCTTGCGGCACCAACCGGAATTTGACCGGCAAACCCCTTGTGACGCTAGGTCATTTCATGGACATTCCGGGAGCGTACGAACTCCGCGCCACGGGATTGATCATGACGCTAAATCGGATCTTCATGGCCGCGCTGGCTGCGATGCTCATGGTGGTTGCCGGTGAGAGTGTCGCCGACGAACGCCGCTTCGGCGCATTCGTGGTGAGCAGCGATCGGCCAGGCGTCATCCGTCTCACCGGGCCGATCGGGGTCCGCGACAGCCTGCAGTTCCGCCGGGCGCTCAGGGCCATTCCGGAGGCGCGGACCCTGTTGCTCGACAGTGAGGGCGGCTCGCTGATCATCGCTCTCGATCTTGCCGAGGACGTGCTGGAGCGGGGGCTGACGACCGAGGTCGCGGAGGGATCCCGATGCCTCTCGGCCTGCGCGCTGGTCTTCTTCGCCGGCAGGGAACGTGTGGTGAAGGGCCGCCTCGGCGTCCACCAGGTGGCCTCGACCAGTTCCGGGGACGTCGGCTTCACCCAGTCGACGCTGTCGGACGTGCTCGATCTTTTCCGCCGCGCCGGGGTCGATCTCGAGATCGCGCAGATCATGCTGGCGACACCGGCCGACCAGATGCACGTCTTCAACGCCGAGGAAATCGAGCGGCTGGCGATCAACCAGGCGGGCGGATCGAGCGGCCGCTCTGCCTCGCCGCCGGACAGTGGCGCCGGGGCGCCGGTCGAGGCACGGCTCTCTGCCGAGGCCCGCGAGGCCATCCGCCTGTGCGACGAACTCGCGGCCTATCCCGCGGACCGCAACCGGCCGGCGGGAATCGTCGGCGTCTCCTTCGACGATCTGAATGCCGATCGTGCCGTGCCCGCCTGCCGGTCGGCTGCGGCAGTACAGCCGGATTCGCCGCGCCTGCAATTTCAGCTCGGCCGGAGCCTCGACAAGCTGAAGCGCTATGACGAGGCGCTCTACTGGTACGAGAAGGCGCTCGCCGCCAACTACGCGCCGGCGCAGTCGAATATCGGCTTCATGTATCAATACGGCCTCGGCGTAACGAAAGACCCGAGCGAAGCGATCAAGCACTACAGGAGCGCCGCCGAGCGCGGATATGCTCCGGCGCAGTTCAACCTTGCCGAGATTTATGCGGAGGGAGAGGGCGTTCCGCGCGACGATGCCGAAGCCTTCCGCCTGTACGGCCTGGCCGCTGCCCAGGGCGATGCCGATGGCCAGCGCAAGCTCGGCTGGATGTACGATCACGGTCTGGGCACGGCCGAAGATGATGCTGCGGCGGTGCGGCTCTACCGGCAGGCGGCCGACCAGGGCGATGCATCCGCGCAACGACTTCTCGGCTGGATGTATGCCAACGGGCAAGGCGTCGAGAGAAACGATGGGGAGGCGCTGAAATGGTATCGCAAGGCGGCGGACCAGAATGAACCGGCGGCGGTGCGCCTGATAGGTTGGATGCACGAGAACGGCTACGGCGTTGCCGAGAGCGCGACGGAGGCCGTGGCGTGGTACCGCAAGGCTGCCGATCTGGGTGACGCCGATGCGCAGCGGGAAGTCGGCTGGGCCTATGCCAACGGCACCGGCGTCAGCAAGAACGAATCCGAAGCGGTCAGGTGGTACCGCAAGGCGGCCGACCAGAACGACGCCGCGGCGGAGCGGCTGCTCGGCTGGATGTATGCCAATGGTCTCGGCCTGCGAAAGAACGAAACCGAGGCGGTCAAATGGTACCGCAAGGCCGCCGAAAAGAACGAAGCCGCTGCCCAGAGGCTGCTAGGCTGGATGTATGCGACAGGGCGGGGCATTCGCGAAGACGATGCCGAGGCGATCAAATGGTACCGGAAGGCGGCCGAACAGGACGAGCCCCAGGCTCTCTACAATCTCGGCGCCATGTATCAGTCGGGTCAAGGTGTTCGGAAGGATCTCGCCGAGGCGGCGAGATGGTATAGCAGGGCCGCAGCCGTCGGCCATGAGGACGCCCGCAAGGCGCTTCAGAGGTTGAAGAAGTCCTGACGATGCGGATGGCGCCCGCAGGGCTGGCGACGAGGCGAGTGGAGTTGCAGTGCTCGACGCGATACTGAGGCGGAGGATCGATCCGCCGGTCGAGAGACTGGCAGCCCGGCTGGTGTCATACGGGCTCGGGGCGAATGCCGTCACGGTGGCAGGCCTTGCCATCGGCATCGGCGCGGCAGCGGCGATCGCGCTCGGCAGCCCGCTTGCCGGGCTCGTCCTCATCCTCGTCTCGCGGCTTTGCGACGGGCTCGACGGGGCGATCGCCAAACAGACCCGGCCGACCGATCTCGGCGGTTATCTCGACATCACGTTCGACTTCGTCTTCTACGGTGCAATCCCGCTCGGCTTTGCGGCGCTCGACCCGGCTGAGAACGCCCTGCCGGCCGCCGTCCTGCTGCTGACCTTCTATGCCAATGGCGCGAGTTTCCTCGCCTACGCGGTCCTCGCCGAAAAGCGGCAGATCACCACCGATGTGAGGGGGAAGAAGTCGTTCTTCTTCTCGACGGGACTGGCAGAGGCCAGCGAGACGATCATCGCCTTCTGCCTTTTCTGCCTGTTTCCGGCGTGGTTTCCGGTGATCGCCTATGTGTTCGCGGCGATGACGGCGTGGACCTTTGTCACCCGCGTCTGGCTGGCGGTGAAGACGTTCGGGTGAGGCCGCAAGCTGCTCGCCACGAGAACGCGACGTTTCCTCCGCGCGCCTGGGTCTTGGCAGTTTCACGCAGCGGCCCGCACCCTCGCCCTTCGAGGCTCGCCCGATCGGAGATCGGTCTCGCACCTCAGGATGAGGGCGCTCGGGCTTCGCCGATGAGTGCGGGCGCTTTTCGCCAGACGAGAGGGCTCGGTTTTCGCAACCGAGAGCGCCGAGTTTTACCTAGCCCCTCATCCTGAAGTGCCGCCGCAGGCGGCCTCGAAGGGCGAGGGGCGCCGGGCGCGAACGGGTCGGATCCCCTCGTGGTTTGACAGGCTCACCATGAGGGAGTGGGAGCACGGATCAGACAGCCGCCAGTGCGCCCTCGATGTCGTCCCACAGATCCTCGACGTCCTCAAGGCCCAGCGACAGCCGCACCAGGCCGTCGTCGATGCCGAGTTCGGCCCGGGCCTCGGGCGTCAGGTTCTTGTGGGTGGTCGTTGCCGGATGGGTGACGAGGCTCTTGGCGTCGCCGAGATTGTTGGAAATCAGGATGATCTCCAGCGCGTTGAGGAAGCGGAAGGCTGCCTCCTTGCCGCCGGCAATATCGAAGGCGACGAGGGTCGAGCCGGCCGCCATCTGCCGCTTGGCGATCGCATGGTCCGGATGGTCCTCGCGATGCGGGTAGAGCACCCGCGAGACTTCCGGCCGCTCGGCCAGCCGGTCGGCAACGGTCGCTGCGGCGGCGGTCTGGTGGGCGACACGCAAAGGCAGGGTCTCGAGACCCTTCAGAAGCGTCCAGGCGTTGAAGGGCGACAGCGCCGGGCCGGTATGGCGGTAGAAGTCGTGGAGGTTCTCGTCGATCCAGTCCTTCGAGGACAGCACGATGCCGCCGAGGCAGCGACCCTGGCCGTCGATGTGCTTGGTCGCCGAATAGACGACCACGTCGGCGCCGAGCGCCAAAGGCTTCTGGTGGATCGGCGTCGCAAAGACGTTGTCGACCACCAGCGTTGCCCCGGCGGCGTGGGCAATTTCGGCGACGGCGGCGATGTCGATCACCTCGAGCGTCGGATTGGTGGGCGTCTCCATGAAGAACACGCGGGTGTTCGGCCGCACCGCCTTCTGCCACTGATCGAGGTCGCGGCCGTCGATCAGCGTGCAGTCGACGCCGCAGCGCGCCATCACCGTCTCGACCACGTAGCGGCAGGAGCCGAACAGCGCCCGCGCCGCGACGACGTGGTCCCCGGCCTTCACCTGGCACTGGATGGCGGATGCGACCGCCGCCATGCCCGAGGCGGTGCCGCGGGCGTCCTCGGCGCCTTCGAGCGCCATCATCCGCTCTTCGAACATCCGGGTGGTGGGATTGGCGTAGCGCGAATAGATGAATCCCGGCTCTTCGCCCTTGAAGCGCGCCTCCGCGGCTTCCGCCGTGTCGTAGACGAAGCCCTGGGTCAGGAACATCGCCTCGGAGGTCTCGCCGAAGCCTGAGCGCGTTGTCCCGCCATGGACCATCATGGTCGCCGGCCTGAGGGGTTTCTTTTCGTCGCTTCGCTTCAGCATCGTCATCTCCGAACAGCAAAAAACCGGCCACTGCGATCCCGCAACGCCGGTCCTCCAGAACGTCCTCGTCTTCGGATCGGCCCTTTAGCGAGTTGTTTTACGTGGCTGCAAGCCGGCCGGCCAAATCACCACGATGGCTTTGCAAATAGCTCCGATGCGGTTAGGCGTCAATCCGCGAAAACTTGGGACATGGCCCGGCAGGCGGGCCGAGAGACGAGAGGACGGCGCGAGGTGAGCGCGAGGCTGGAAGGGATTTTGCCGGATCGGGACATCGCGGCGCTGTTCGATGCGGGCGGGCTCGTCGCCGAGCGCGAGCGCGACGGCGACCAGATCCAGCCGGCCTCGCTGGACCTCAGGCTCGGGCCCGTCGCCTACCGGGTGCGGGCAAGCTTCCTGCCGGGCGGCGCCCATTCGGTCGCCGACAAGCTCACGCGCTTTGCCCTTCACGAATTCAGCCTTGAAGGCGGAGCAGTGCTGGAGACCGGCTGTGTCTACGTCGTGCCGCTGATCGAGCGTCTCGCTCTGCCGGCCGACGTGCGGGCGACGGCGAACCCGAAATCCTCGACCGGCCGTCTCGACATCTTCACCAGGGTGCTTGCCGACAATGCCCAGGAGTTCGACAAGCTGCCGGCGGGCTATCAGGGGCCGCTTTATCTGGAAATCTCGCCGCGCACCTTCCCGATCCTCGTCCGCGAGGGCTCGCGCCTGTCGCAGATCCGCTTCCGCCGCGGCGAGCCGACCCTGTCGGCAGCGGACCTCGCGGCGCTCCATGCCGAGGCGCGGCTGACGTCGGCCGAGACGGTCAACATCTCCGATGCGGGCATAGCCTTGTCGATCGACCTTGCCGGCGAGCCGGGCAGCCTCGTCGGCTATCGCGGCAAGCGCCACACCGGCCTCGTCGACGTCGATAAGCGCGCCGCCTATCCGATCGCCGACTACTGGGAGCCGATCCTTCGGCGCGGCAGCGGCGAGATCGTCCTCGATCCGGACGAATTCTACATCCTCGTCTCGAAGGAAGCTGTGCATGTGCCGCCGGACCACGCGGCCGAGATGACGCCCTTCGATCCGCTGGTCGGCGAGTTCCGCGTCCATTATGCCGGCTTCTTCGATCCGGGTTTCGGCCATTCGGCGGCGGGCGGCACCGGCAGCCGGGCGGTGCTCGAGGTGCGCAGCCACGACGTGCCGTTCATCCTCGAGGACGGCCAGATCGTCGGCCGGTTGATCTACGAGAAGATGGCGGCGATCCCCGAGCGGCTCTATGGCGCCGACCTCGCCTCGAACTACCAGGCCCAGGGCCTGAAGCTGTCGAAGCATTTCGTCTGATCAGCCTGCCACACCGGCGGCCGGCGGGTGGCGGTCCGTGACAGTCCTGCCGCGGAGACGGCGCGATGGCTATCCGGTCGCAGACTCTGCTTGACTGGCCCGTCAAAGGGCCTATCGCCTCGGCACGACTATCAGTGTGGGAACGGTATCGTGCAGGCAGAAACCATCTGTGTCGTCGGGGTCGGCTATGTCGGCCTGATCCAGGCGGTCGGACTCGCAAGCTTCGGGCTGAAGGTGAAGTGCGTCGACCTCGACGCATGCAAGATCGAGATGCTGAAGAAGGGCGTCCCGCCGATCTTCGAGGAGGGGCTCGACGAGGCGCTGAAAGAGACCATTGCCCGCGGCCTCATCACCTTCACCACCGACATTGCCGCGGCGGCCGACGCCGATCTGTTCTTCGTCGCCGTCGGAACCCCGACCAGCGAGCGCACCGGCAATGCCCGGCTCGACTATCTCGACGCGGCGGTATCCGACATTGCGGCGGTTGCGCCGCAAGATGCCGTCATCGTCGTCAAGTCGACCGTGCCGATCGGTACCTGCGCCGGGCTGCAGGCGCGGCTCGACCGCGACCATCCGGCCAAGCGCCTGCAGATCGTCTCCAACCCGGAATTCCTCCGCGAGGGGACGGCGCTCAAGGACTTCTTCAATCCCGAGCGCATCGTCATCGGCGGCGCTGGCGAAAGCGCGCGCGAAAGGGTTCGCCGCAGCTACGCCGCCTTCGAGGAACGCGGCGTGCCGATGATCCTCACCGACACCTCGACCAGCGAGACCATCAAATACGCCGCGAATGCCTTTCTCGCGACGAAGGTCACCTTCATCAACGAGATCTCCGACCTCGTCGAGACCGTCGGCGGCGACATCGACCAGGTCGCCCGCGGCATCGGCCTCGACAGCCGCATCGGCCCGCAGTTCCTGAAGGCCGGCCCCGGTTATGGCGGCTCCTGCTTTCCGAAGGATACGCTGGCGCTCGCGACCATCGGCCGGCGCCATGGCGTCCAGCAACAGATCGTCGAGACGGTCATCAGAATCAATGATTCGCGCCGGTTTCACATCCTCAAGCGGATCGAATCGGCGGTCGGCGACAAGCTCGCCGGCAAGCGGATCGCCGTGCTCGGCCTCGCCTTCAAGGCCAATACCGACGACGTGCGCGACAGCCCGGCGGTCGATCTCGTCCATGCGCTGCTGGAGGAGGGGGCGGACGTCAGGAGTTTTGACCCGGTCGCGAGGCTCGCCGTCGATCACCGCAGCTATCGCCAGTGCGACAGCATCGCGGCGGCCTGCGAAGGCGCCAGCGCCGTCCTCGTCGCGACGGAATGGGCGGAGTTCAAAAGCTTCGACTTTGCCGCCGTCGAGGCGCTGGTCGCGCGCCGCTACATCTTCGACATGCGACGAATCGTCGATGTCACCGCGGACTGGGTGCCGCGCTGGGACATCGAGCGGATCGGCTCGCCGCTGATGCGCGCCAGCCTGTGATGCGATGATCCCGTACCTGCGATGACCCCGTACCGGAGACATGGGTGACAGCATGTCGACACCCCGAACGGTTTGCTCAGGCACCTGAGCCGTCGGGGTCCGAAACCCGATGGACGAGTGCAAGCATATCGGCAGGGGCGCAGGGCCGCTCGTCCCCGTTCCGTCGCCGGCCGCGAGGCCGCCGAAACATCTTGCGTCGACCGCGCCCATTGGATAGGCAGTCTTTCGTCGGAGCGTAGCGCAGCCTGGTAGCGCACCTGAATGGGGTTCAGGGGGTCGGAGGTTCGAATCCTCTCGCTCCGACCAGTTTTCCAAAAGCCAGCCCCGATGCCCCGGACCGAGCCGTTCGCGGCGCCCGGGCATTTTTCACGATCCCTATCTCACGTTTTCGGATCGATCGCCCCACGAGACGACGCAGCCTGCGCCGTCTCGCAGCGTTGCGGCTTGCGGATCTGCGCCGCCCGCTATCCCACCCGGCGCTCTATCCCGCCTGGCCGGCGAGCACCGCGAGGGCCGCCGCGGGCGCTGCCCGGCACACCGCGTCGCGCAGCTCCGCCGGGCAGTCGAAGAGATCGGGAAAGTCGACGACGCCGCGGTCGAGCCGTGCCGCGAGACGCTTCAGCACAGGCCGGCCGGTCCCCGCGACGACCACCGGCGCGTCCTCCGAGATGTCCTCCCGCGACAGGACGAGCAGCACCGCGTCGTGGACCTTGCGCAGCTGCGCCTCGGCAAAGCCGTGGGCAAGCCATTCCCAGGCGCCGTCGGTCCCGTCCTCGGCGTCGAGGCCGATCATCCGGGCGAGCCGCCGGCGCGAGGCCTCCAGCGTCTTCTCCTCGCCGTCGGCTGCGGGGTAGAGGTCGTCGCCTTCGTCGAGGACACCGGTGATGCGCTGGACGTCGGCCATGGTCGCGAAAAGCTCGTTCATCACCGGCACCAGCCGGCCGGCAAAGGCCGCGGTGCTTGCGACCGCCATCAGCGGCGTCCGGGTGTAGCCCTGATAGACGAGTTCACCGGAGACAAGGCGGCCGTTGTCGCTGGCACCGAGATTCGCCACCTTGCCGCCCGAGACGGGCAGGATGTCGGTGGTGGTCGATCCCATGTCGAGGAAGACCGCCTCTTCGATCGAAGCCGCGGCAAGCGCAGCACTGGCGTGCCAGTTGGCCGAGGCGATCTCGTCTGCATGGGAGCGCGCGTCGCCCGGCGACAGGAGCCCGGCGCCGCCGCCATAAAGCGAGACGTCGCCGGAAAGCCGCTCGGCAAACAGCCGGGAAAGCGTCTCGACGCCCTCGCGGCGCGAGGCGAAGACGTCGGAGAGTTCGCCGGTCATGGTGACGGCATGGCGATCGATCGACGTGGCGTCGATCTCCGCCAGGATGCGTCCAAGCCCGGCTTCCAGATGGTCGAGCCCCTGCCAGAGCGGCGTCTTCTCCTGCCAGACCCGCAGGATGCGGTCGTCTTCGGCAAGCGCCGCCTTCAGATGCGCACCGCCGACGTCCCAGCCCAGAATTCTCGTCATCGCTGCTACTTGCGTCTCTGTTTCGTTCCGATGCGCCGCCGGCGGCGAGGCAATCCGTCTCCTGCGCCGGCTCCGCCATTCTGGGGCAGTTCCGCCAGCCCTTGGTGCGGATGGCCGCGTGGGCCTATATGACCACCGAAAGCGTTCCGGTCTCAAGGTCGAAGATGCAAGTCGTACCAGTCCTCGACATCAAGAACTCCCTCGTGGTGCGCGGGGTGATGGGCGAGCGGGCGAATTACCGGCCGATCGAGACGCCGCTCTCGGCAAGTCCGGAGCCGCTCGACGTGGCTGAGGGGCTGATGGCGCTGCATCCCTTCGGGACGCTCTACATCGCCGATCTCGACGCCATCGAGGGGCACGGCGATGCGGGACGAGGGCGCGGCGAGGCCGACACCGCGCTGATCCAGAGCCTCCTCGCGGCGTATCCCGGCACCACCATCTGGCTCGATGCGGGTGTCAGGACTTGCGTCGAGGCGGCGCGGATTGCCGCGATGTCGGGGCTTCTGGCGGTCGTTGGCAGCGAATCGGTCGACGGTGTCGAGAGCCTGCGCCGCCTGGCCCTGACGGCGGATTTCGCGCTGTCGCTGGATTTTCGCGCCGACGCCTTTCTCGGGCCGCGCGAGATCCTCGACGACGACAGCCTCTGGCCGGAGACGCTGATCGTCATGACGCTCGCCAAGGTTGGCAGCGGCGCCGGGCCTGACTTCGAAAGGCTCGCCGCGGTGAAGGCGAGGGCAGGGGCGCGCAGGGTTTTCGCCGCCGGTGGGGTGCGCGGGCCGGAGGATCTGAGGGCGCTTGCCGACATGGGCATTGCCGGCGCGCTGGTTGCGACGGCGCTGCATGACGGCCGGATCTCGGCCGCCGACCTCGCGTCGCTCGGAGGCTGAGACACATGCGTCTCGGGGTTGCGGGCCGGCGCCGTCTAAAGGGTCGGGGCGGGGAGATGGCGTGGCCCGCCGGGGCCGGGTTTTTGGGGTGTCTCGCACGAACGGGATATGATATCCGACGCTGCGGGCCGGCGTAGCACAGCGGTAGTGCAGCGGTTTTGTAAACCGAAGGTCGGGAGTTCGATCCTCTCCGCCGGCACCATCCGCAGATCCGCGGTCAAACTTGCTTTGAAGAGCCGTACCGTCGCAGGCTCGGCTCGCGGGAGATGGTTGCGATCCGGGCAAGCCAAGGGACAGTCGCGTCGGAAATGTCGGCGGAGGCTATCTGGTCGCTCCGGCGGTGGCCTTGTGCGGAAGAGCCGGCAGCAGCAAATCCAGCCGTCGAGGAGGCCGTGGATGAGACGATCGAACCCCGCGGGCGGCTCTGACGATCTTGCAGTCGATGGACAGCGTGTGGCCGACGCTCTGCACTGGCACCCGCTCTTCCGGGCGCAGGAACTTGAAGACGGCACGCTGCGCCCGGTCAGCCTCGCCGGACATTCCATCGTCGTGCTGCGGGCCGGCGACAGGTTTCATGCCTTCCAGCGTGCCTGTCCGCATGAGGGGGCGGATCTCGCCGAGGGCTGGTGCGCGGCGGGGCGGCTGCATTGCCCGCGCCATCAGGCCTCCTTCGACCTTTCGAGCGGCGCGGTCTCGGCCGGCTGGTCCTTTGCGCCGCCGCGAAGCTATCCCGTCGAGCTCCGTGACGGCGTCGTCTGGATCGCGGTTCCCGATGCCGGGGCTGCCGCGCCCCGCTGAAATGCGCCGTCAGGCGCCGCCGCGTGGCCGCTGCGCTTCGGGCAACAGAGCCGCCGCGGCCTCGACCAGACGCCCGTTGGGCGAACGGAACTCGTCGAGAATGGTGAAATGGTCGGCGCCCTCGATGGCGATCAGCGGGCCCGGAGCACCCGCCGCCATGCGCTTGTCGTGGAATCGAATGGCGTCGTGGACGAGGGCGGGGACCTCGTTCGTGCCGTATGCGATGGCGAGGGGCTTGTCGGTCACCGGCAGGCGCAGCGGCGACAGCGTCGCGATTTCCCGGTCGGTGAGCTTCAGGGCCTCGTTGAGATAGGTGTCCCTGATTGGGCCGAGTTCGTAGACGCCGGAGACCGCGAGACCCGCGACCACCGAGGAATGGCGGAGCAGCATCGCCGTCAGCTGGGCGCCCGCCGACCAGCCGGCAAGGACGATCGGCCCGGCAATGCCGTGCATGCGGCCCTCACGGGTGATCCAGTCGAGGGCGTCGCCGATCTCGGCGACGATGTCGGTCAGGCTGGCATGGGGCGCGAGGGTGTGGCTCGGCATCGCCACCGACCAGCCGGCCGCGAGCGGGCCCTCGGCATAGGCGGCGAAGACCTCGCGGGAGTTCTTCTGCCAGTAGCCGCCATGGATGAACACGAGGCACGCGGCATTCGCATCGGCGGCGGGGTAAAGGTCGAAGAGCATCCGCTCCCGGCCGCCATAGGCAAGGTCGAGCTTGGCGGGATAGCGGCCGCGCAGGCTCGTGGAGGCTCGGTCGCGCGCCGCCACCAGATCGGCGCTGTTCTTCACCGCCGCATTGTTGTTGTAGGCGGCGTCCCGCTCCGCCTGGGAGAGCGTCTCCCAGACCTCCTGGGGCGCCGGAGCCTTCTCCGGCCCGCTCACGCGGCGACCGCCGCCGGCAGGATCGGCGCGTCGGCGTCGAAGCGCATCCCGGCTCTGAGGCAGAAGGCCGGTCGCAGCAGACGCTCGGCGATGATGCGCATGTCCTCGTTGTCGCGGAGCACGAAGCGGCCCCGGTCGTCGTTGAGGACGGAGACGTCGGCGACGCGGCCGACGGCAAGGCTGCCGATCTCGTCCGTCATGCCCAGCATTTCGGCCGGATGGGACGTCACCATCGGCACGACGTCTTCCAGCGGAATGCCCAGCGTCATCATCGAGCTCATCGCCTGGGTCAGGCTGAATCGCGCCTGGCCCTTGAAGGGATGGTTCTCGTCGTCGTGGTGCTCCTCGGGCGTTCCCGCGGGAGCCGGCACTTCCGGGATCTCGGTGTTGTAGCCGTGCATGTCGGCGCCGAGCGTATAGGGGATCACGCCGGCCGGCAGCGCCGCCTTGGCGACCCTGTAGGAGAAGTGGCTGCCATGGCCGACATCGACCTTCAGCCCGGCATCCATGGCGGTCTGGATGATGGGATGGACCTCGCCCTGTTCGTTGATGAAGCCGCCGGGATGGCGGGTGAAGGGGTGGGCGAGGACGTCGCCGGGGCGCAGCAGCGGGATCACCCGCTCCATGATCGTGTCGGCGTCCTCGCCGTTGGCGCCGCTTTCCGGCAGGCCCCAGAGCTGGCCGAAATGGACGTAGAGCGGCAGGTCCGAACGCCGGCTGATCTCCGCCGCGAGCTCCATCACCTTGATGCCCCAGCGGGCGAAGCCGCCGATCTCGGCATGGCCCTTGATGCCGCGGACGATGTCCTTGTTGGCGGTCGCCGAGCGGACGGTGGCTTCGACGTCGACGCCGTCCGGGCTGTAGAGATTGGGGTAGAAATGCCCCTCGAGGCCGCCGACCAGATAGGCCGAGAGAAAGGCGAGGACTCGGGTCTTCGCCGGCTCGGCGATGAACTTGCGGAAGCCCGGAAGCGTCATGCAGGACGGGCCGCCCTGATCGACGACGGTGGTGACGCCGGAGCGAACGCCCACCATGTCCGCCGGCAGGCCGAAGCGGCCGGTAACGTATTGGTAGACATGGCCATGGGTGTCGATCATGCCCGGCAGCACCAGCTTGCCGGAGACGTCGATCACCTCTTTTGCGCTTGTCGGCAGGATGGTCGGGGCGATGGCGGCGATGCGCCCGTCCTTGACGGCGACGTCGTTGATACCGTCGATCCCCGATGCCGGGCAGATCACCCGCCCGCCTTTCAGAACGAGATCATATCCGCTGACTTCCATGGCATTTTCCTTCACGACGGCATGGCGGTGTGGACGTGCTGAAAAAAGCGAAGCATACTTCGCAATCCAGCGCAAGCTGGAAGCGCCAGGCGGCGACGGCAAGGAAGGACATCATGGCAGATCACGGGGCGCCCGAGGGCGAGCCGACCTATTGGCCGCTGGAGGAGCGCCCGGGCTTTCTCGCCCGCCGGATCCATCAGATCCATGTCAGCCTGTTCAGCGCACTCTGCGCCGAGTTCGCCATCACGCCGGTGCAATACAGCCTGTTGTCGACGCTGGGCGAGACCGGCGAGGCGGACCAGACGAGCCTTGCTCGCGCCGTCGCCCTCGACCGCACGACGACCACCGGCGCGCTGAAGCGGCTGGAGGGCAGGGGTCTTTTGAAGCGCAGCGTCGGCACCCGCGACCGCCGCGTACAGACCTCGCGGCTGACGCCCGAGGGGCGGGCTCTGCTGAAGGCGATGGAGCTGGCGGTGCGCCGCGCCCATCAGGCGACCGTGGAGCGGCTCGATCCGGCGGAGCAGGCGCAGCTGATCGCCCTGATGCAGAAGCTGGTCGCGGCTCATCACGACAGCTGCGACGCGGCGGAGGCGGGCGAGGCAGGGCCGGAGTGCGGGTCTCACGCCGAGAGCAGCGACCCTTCCTGATCGGACACCCGGCAGGGTCGGGACCGGCGGCCAGCCTGATACCGGAGCCGGCGACCAGCTAGGCATTCCGGTCCACAAGGCATGATGGCGGCGATCGGACCGCTCAACCCCGTGGCCAGTCACGGCGACGTGACCCCTGCCGTGCCGTCGGCACCGGCGGGCGTGACCGGTCGCCAGCCGCCTGCCGAGGTGCGTTCAAGCAGCGGCGTTTCGAAGACGCCGACGATCTTGCCTGCGAAATCAGGCAGGCCGGCGCTGAGGGCGCTGCGCCAGCGGTCGGTCTGAAGCATCGCCGCTGCGACCACCACCGGCTCGATATCGATCTTTTCGAGAAGACGCAGGACGGCGAGGAGCGACGAACCCGTGCTGATCACGTCGTCCACCACCGCGACGCGGCGCCCGGCGAGAAGCGGCGCGAGGCGCGGATCGAGGAACAGCGTCTTCGGCGCCTTGCGGCTGCTGATCGAGGCCGAAGGCTGGCTGAGGGCGTCGTCGTACCAGAACTTGCGGGTGGTCCCGAGCGCCGCCATGCGGGAATGACCGAGGCGCCGGGCGACGCCATTCGCCAGCGTCAGGCCGAGGGTCGGTACGGCGACGACGATCTCGGCGCCGGCCTCAGCAACCAGCTCTGCCATCATGTCCATCAGCGCGTCCTCGACGGCGAAGCTCGCCTGGTTGACGATCAGCGAGGCGACGGCGAAGCCAGGCTCCTCCGGCAGCGGCCGGATCGGCAGGGCGATCTGGCGGCGGTCCGGAAGGCTGGCCGGAAAGGTTTCCTGATGATTGCGGCGATCGGGGGCGGCGAAGCTTCCGGGCGGATAGAGTGCCTGCCAGACCTCGGTCGGTGCGACGGAAGGCTCGTGCGGAGCGTGATCGCCGCTCATCGGACCGGCGCGGCCGGCACACCGGCTGCTGGATCGTCAGTGACAGGGGCGTTGGGAAGGGCTGAGTCGGGCTCGATCGACGGGATGGCGTCGATCAGCTCGCGCGTATAGTCGGCCCGCGGATGGGTTAGCACTTCTCCGGTCAGGCCCTCCTCGACCATGACGCCGGCGCGCATCACAATCACCCGGTCGCAGAGCAGCCGCACGACTTCCAGATCGTGGCTGATGAAGAGATAGCTCAGGCCCATCTCGGCGCGCAGATCGGCGAGAAGGTTGAGGACGACCGCCTGGACCGAGACGTCGAGCGCCGCGGTCGGTTCATCGAGGATCAACAGGTCGGGCGACAGGGCGATCGCCCGGGCGATGCCGACGCGCGCCTTCTGGCCGCCGGAGAGCTGATGCGGAAACCGGTCGAGAAGCTCGGGCGGCAGCGAGACCTTTTCGGCGAGTTCTGCCACCCTCTGGTCGAGGGAGCGCCTGTCGCGGCGGCGCCCGAGCCGCAGGATCGGATCGGCGATCGACCGCCGGGCGGTAAAGCGCGGGTTGAGGCTCGCGGTGTGGTCCTGAAAGACCATCTGCATGCGGGCCCTGAGGGGCGAACTCGCGAAGCGGGCGCGGGGGATCTGGTCGATCCGCTCGCCGTGGAAGACGATCTGTCCCGCGGTCGGGTCGAGCAGCCGCATGATCATCGAGGAGGTGGTGGACTTGCCGCAGCCCGATTCCCCGACGAGCCCGAGGCTCTCGCCGCGGTGAAGGATGAAGGACAGGCGGTCGACGGCGGGCGCCGGCGCTTCGCTCTTGCCGAAGAGCCGTCCCGGCAGTCCGAGCTTCGGACCGAAGGTCTTGGTGAGCTTATCGACGACGAGAAGCGGCTCGGCCGCGATCGCCGGACGGGTGGGCGGGGCGCGTTTGGTGTCGCCCGGTGGCAGGAGATCGCGAAGCCCGGCGCTGCGCCGGGGCATCGCCGCGATCAAGCGCCTGGTATAGGGATGCCGGGGGGCTGCGAAGAGGGTGCGGGCTTCGGCCGCCTCGACGATCCGCCCCCTTTCCATGACGACGATGCGGTCGCAATAGGTGGCCGCGAGGCCGAGATCGTGGGTGATGAGCAGGAGCGACAGGTTCGACTGCCGGCGCAGGTCGTCGGCAAGGTCCATCACCGCCTTCTGCGTCGTCACGTCGAGGCCGGTGGTCGGCTCGTCGGCAATGAGAAGTTGCGGATCGCAGGCGAGCGCGATCGCGATGACGACGCGCTGGCACATGCCGCCGGAGAGCTCGAACGGATAGGCGTGATAGCGCTCCTCCGGCCGGGCGATCTTCACCTTGCGCAGCATCTCGATGGCTTTGGCGCGCATGTCGTGGCGCGTCGCCTGGGAATGGCGCAGGAGCACGTCCTCGATCTGGCGGCCGACGGTGCGGATCGGATTGAGCGCCGAGCGCGGATCCTGGAAGATCATCGAGAGTTCGCGGCCGCGAAGGTCTGACATGGCAGCTTCGCTCGCGGTCGTGAGATCCATGCCGCCGAAGGTGATCCTGCCGCCGGCCACGGTGCCGTTGCGATCGAGAATCCGCATCGTGGCATAGGAGGTCACCGACTTGCCCGAGCCGGACTCGCCGACGATGGCCAGCGCCTCGCCCTTTTTCAGCTGGAAGGAGACGTTGCGCACCGCCTCCACCTTGCCGCCGCGGGTCTCGAAGGTGACGGCGAGATCGTCGATCTGAAGCAGCGGAACGTCGTTCATCGCTACCGCCTCACGTGCGCTGGCGCGGATCGACGAGGTCGCGCAGACCGTCGCCGAGAAGGTTGAAAGTGAAGACCGCGAGCATCAGCGTCGCGCCGGGAAACAGCGCCAGCCACCACTCGCCGGAGATGATGAAGTTCGATCCTTCGGCGACCATGATCCCCCATTCCGGCGTCGGCGGGCGCACGCCGAGCCCGATGAAGGAGAGGCCCGCCGCGTTCAGCATCGCCCAGCCGAGATTCAGCGAGAGCTGCACCATCAAGGGCGGCAGCACGTTGGGAAAGAGATGCACGGCGATGATCCGCAAGTCGCCGTTGCCGGACAGGCGGGCGGCCTGGACGAAGCCCGCCTCACGCCGGATCGCGATCTCTGAGCGGACGATCCGGGCATAGAAGGGCAGGTTGATGATCGCCGTGGCGTAGACGATGTTTTCCACCGTGTTGCCGGCGGCTGCGACGATGCCCATCGCCAGCACGAACAGCGGAAAGGCCATGATCACGTCGATCAGGCGGCCGAACACCGCATCCACCCAGCCGCCGAAATAGCCCGACAGGGCCCCGATCAACGAGCCGAAGACGAAGGAGAGGGCGACCGCGCCGAAGGCGATGCCGAGGTCGAGGCGGGTGGCGGCGAGCACGCGGGAGAAGACGTCGCGGCCGAGATTGTCGGTGCCGAACCAGTGGTCGGCGGAAGGCGGCTGCAGCGCCGCCTGCGGATTGGAGGCCAGCGGATCGAAGGGCAGGATCGCCGGGCCGAGGATCGCGACGAGGACGAAGAGCGTGGCCATTGCCATGGCGAGCATCGTCGTCGTCGAGCCGCGGGCGACATAGACGAAAAGCCGAAGCCGTTCGCCGGCGGCGTCTTTCCACCGGCCCTGCGTCCCCTGCGGCGCGGCGGGGAGGGGGACGGCTTCGCCCGTCGTCGGGTCAACGCGCATCGGGTCAGCTCTCATGGGCAATCCGCGGGTCGAGCAGGGTGTAGAGGATGTCGATGAGAAGGTTCAGCGTGACGAACAGCAGCGCCATGGTCAGGACGAAGCCCTGGACGGCGGCATAGTCCGACGAGATCAGCGCATCGACGGCATAGGAGCCGATGCCCGGCCAGGCGAAGACCTTTTCCACCAGGACGTTGGCGCCGAGGGCGAAGGAGAACACCATGCCGAGGGTCGTCACCACCGGCAGGAGGGCGTTGCGCAGCGCATAGACAAACAGCACCTTGCGGCGCGACAGGCCGGCAGCGCGGGCGGTGCGGATATATTCGCTGCCGAGGGCGGCGATCATCGCGGCGCGGGTCATGCGGGCGATCGGCGCCATGGTGAAGAGCGCCAGCGTGATCGCCGGCAGGGCGAGCTGGGCGAGTGCTGCCCGGAACGTCTCAAAGTCGCCGGCGAGCAGGGAATCGACGAGATAGAAGCCGGTCAACTGCGGCGGCGGCAGGTAGAGGATGTCGAGACGCCCCAGCGGCGAGGGTGCCCAGCCGAGCTTGAAGTAGAATATGAAGAGAAGCAGCAGGCCGGTGAAGAAGGTCGGCAGGCTGACCCCGGCAGTGACCAGGAAGCGCGTCGCCTGGTCGACGATCCCGTCGGGGCGGGTGGCCGCGAGGATGCCCGCCGGAATGGCGACGAGGAGCGAGATCAGCAGTGCCAGGAAGGTCAGCTCCAGCGAGGCGGGCAGACGCGTCAGAAGGTCGGACAGGACACTCTGGCCGGTCGAGATCGAGCGGCCGAGATCGCCGGTGGCAAGATCCTGCAGATAGGCGAGGAACTGCACCGGCAGCGAGCGGTCGAGGCCGAGGGAATGGCGGATCTCGGCGATCGACTCGGGCGTCGCCGTCGGCCCGGCGAAATAGGCCGCGGGATCGCCCGGCAAAGCGCGCGTCAGGAGAAAGCTGATGACGATGACACCGAAGATCGTCGGCAAAGAGAGCGCGATGCGTCCCGCGACGAGAGAAATACGGCTCATCCGTTGGGTCCGATCCGTTGGGTGACGGCGAGGTCGCGGGAGAGGTGGCGGGGCCGGCCCGCCACCTCCCAAGGCTTCGTCTCAGGCCTTGAACTTCAGCGGGCGGGCGTCGATCTGGCGGTGGAACCAGAACTCGTAACCGTCGAGATTCTCGGCCATGGCGGAGTTCAGGGTCGGCTGCCAGAGGGGGATGCGCGACAGATCGTCGATGGCGATGGCGATCATCCGGCGGACGTTGGGCGCATAGTCCGGCGCGTCGACGGGCATCGGCAGCGTCGCGTCGACGAGCTTCTGCATTTCCGGATTGTCGTAGTTCGACGCGTTGAAGAGATTGCCCTTCAGATAGGCGAAATAGAAGTAGTAGTCCGGCGTATCGAGCCAGCCGCCGAAGTTCTCGAGCAACAGCGGCAGGCGTTTTTCGACGAGCGCGATGGTCCGCCAGTTGGCGCCGGGGATCTTTTCGAGCGTGACGTTGATGCCGATCTGGCGGAGCGAATCCTGGATCAGCGCGGCCGCCGGCTCGCCCCAGTCGGCAAAGTCGAGGCTGAAGGAGAGGGGCACGTCGAAGCCCTTGGCATAGTCCGTTTCGGCGAGCAGCGCGCGGGCCTTGTCGAGATCGGTCTTGTAGGGAAAGGGCTGAGGCCAGCTGATGTCCTGAGGAGTGGTGCTGTCGCCGCCCCACAGCGGCACGCCGAGGCCATAGGCCGCCTGATCGAAGAGCTGCTGATAGGGCAGGGCCCAGGCGAGAGCCTGGCGCACCCGCTTGTCCTTGAAGGGCTCGAAGGTGAGGTTCGGGCAAAGGGTGTGGATGCAGTTGGCGATCGGCGAGCCGACCACCTTCACCGAGGCGGAATTCTTCAGGTCCTTGGCATCCTTGTTGGGTATGTCGAAGGAGAGTGTCACGTCGCCGCGTTCGATGAGGGCGCGGCGGGTGGCAAGGCTCGGCACCTCGCGCACGATCACCCGCTCCATCGCCGGCACCGGGCCGCAGGTCCAGTTTTCGTTGCGGGCATAGACGATCTGCTGGCCGGGATCCCAGCGCTCCACCTTGAAGGCGCCGCCGCCCGCGGGAGTGCGGTGCAGATAGTCGCTGGCCCAGGGATCGGCGTCGGTGGCGTTTTCAAGGGCGAGCTTGGAATTGATGACGATGGCGACGGGAACGCCGAGATCCGGCAGCGAAAGCTTCGATGGCTCCTTCAGATCGACCCGGAAGGTCGCCTCGTCGACGGCGACGAACTGGGCGGGATCGACGAAGCCGCCCGCACCCATCTGCGACTTCGGAAAGCCGCCGAGCGCCAGCGCCCGCTCGAACGACCAGCGCACGTCCTCGGCGGTGACCTTCGTCCCGTCCCAGAAGGTCGCGTCGGGCCTGAGCCTGAAGGTGATCGACTTGCCGTCCTCGGCGCTCTCCCAGCTTTCGGCGAGCTCCGGCACGACCTTTGAATAGTCGAAGGTGTAGGAGCCGTCTTCCCGCTGATCGACCCCGAAGCTCACCAGCCGGTCGTAGACGTTGACCGCCACCTGATAGCTCGGCCGGTTGGTGCCGGTGCGATGGATGTCGAGGCTGTTGATCGAACCGCCGGTGACGATGACCGCCTGCTGCCGGCCCTGCGCATGGGCGATGTTGCGCAGGAAGGGAAGGTTGGCCGCGGCGAGGCCGCCGGCGGCCGCGGCCTTGAAGAATGTTCTACGGTCCATGTGCTGTCCTTCTGACTGGAACGGGAGGAGGAGCCTTCGAGGGTGGTGGGCGGAGGGTTCGGCGCTGTCGTGAAATTGCATGCAATCACCGTGCCAAGCCGCGGCGACAGGATTTCAACGGGTTAGGTGAAGTCGCGGGTGGTTCTTTTGGCGAATTTTTGTGCGTTGCCGCGAGGATGCGCAGCAGGCGGAGCGATGGAACGCCGCTGGCGGGGAGGTGCATCGGGCGGCATAGCCTTGATCCGCACTTCGCACCGCGGCGTCGCGGACCGCGCTCCGATGCCAGGGCATGAGGCGTGTCACCTGCGCCGCCCCGGACGGCCCGGTTCGACGGTCGTGCCCAACCGCTATTGCGCCGAGTAGCGGAGCAGAAACTGCTTTGCCCGGTCGGTCTTCGGCCGGGTGAAGAACTCTTCCGGCGATCCGCTCTCGACGATGCGGCCGCGGTCGAGGAAGACCACCCGGCTGGCGACGTCCCTTGCGAAGGCCATTTCGTGGGTGACGACGACCATGGTCATGCCCTCGCGGGCGAGATCCTTCATCACCGCGAGCACCTCGCCGACGAGTTCGGGATCGAGCGCGCTGGTCGGCTCGTCGAACAGGAGAAGGTCGGGCTTCATCGCCAGCGCCCGGGCAATGCCGACCCGCTGCTTCTGGCCGCCGGAAAGACGCGCCGGATACTGGCCCGCCTTGTCGGCGATGCCGACCCGCTCGAGCAGCGCCTCGGCCTCGCGGCGGACCTCGGCCTTGTCCCGGCGCTGGACGTGGATCGGCGCTTCCATGACGTTCTGCAGCACGGTCAGATGCGGCCACAGGGCGAAATGCTGAAACACCATGCCGATCCGCGTGCGGATCGCGGCAAGCTCGCCGTCGCTCATGACGATGTTGCCGGAGGCGCGCACGCCGATCCTCTGGCCTTTCAAGAGGACGGAGCCGGCATCCGGCTCCTCGAGCCAGTTCAGGCAGCGCAGGAAGGTCGACTTTCCCGAACCGGACGGGCCGAGAAGGCAGACGGTCTCGCCCTTGCGGACGGTCAGTTCCATGTCGGTGAGGACCGTGTTGGCACCGAACGACTTCGAGATGCCATGCGCGGCGAGCACCACCGGCGCTTCGGCAGCATCCATGGGCGGGATCATTGCAGCTCCATCATTGCCGGGTCCTCGCGGCGCGCCCGACGAAGGCGACGCCGGTCTCGATCGCCATGCAGGTGATCCAGTAGAGGGCGATCGCCGCGACGAAGGAGGCGAAGGGCACGAAATAGGTGGTCTGGATGGCCATGGCCGCCTGGGTCAGCTCGGCGACCGCGATGATCGTCAGGAAGGCGCTGTCCTTGACGATCTGGATCGTCTGGTTGCCGATCATCGGCACGGCGGCGAAGAACACCGGCGGCAGAATGATCCGCCGCACCAGCTTCAGGCCGTGAAAGCCGAAGGCGTGGCCCGCCTCGATCGATTCCTTCGAAAGGTTCGACCAGGCGGCGCGCAAGAGCTCGGCCATATAGGCGATGTTGTAGACGATGAGCGCGATGAGGCCGGAGGTCCAGTTGCTCATCCTGATGCCGAAGCTCGGCAGGCCGTAATAGATCAGATAGGCAAGCAGCAGGAACGGCACGCAACGCATCGCGTCGACATAGAGGGTGGCAACGAGGCGCACGGGCTTCGCCCGCGCCATCAGTGCCATGGCGAGCAGCGTGCCGAGAAGGAGGGAGACGACGGCGGCGACGAAGGACAAGGTGAGGGTGTTGGCAAAGCCCGCCAGCAAGACGCCGCGATTGTCCCAGACGATGGCGAGACCGTTCATCGCGCCGCCTCCAGTTCGGCCGCGCGGCGGCGCTCGATGAAGCGCTGGCTCATGACGAAGACCGCGACGATCAGGCTGTAGAGGACCAGCGCGACGACGAAGGGCGGCAGCGGGTCGTAGGTCCGCGCTCCGACGCGCGAGGCTGCACGGGTGATGTCGACGAGGCCGAGAACGGCGATCGCCGGGCTCGATTTCACCTGCAGCGTCATCTCGTTGACGAGGGCCGGCAGGGCCGAGTGGAGGATCTGCGGAAAGACGATGCGGCGAAAGCGCAAGGCCCGGGGCATGCCGAAGGCGCGCGCCGATTCCAGCTGGTCGCTCGGAAAGCTCATCAGCGCGCCGCGCCAGATCTCGGTGTTGAAGGTCGCGGTCGAGAGGGTGAGGGTGACGATGGCGGCGGTGACCGCGCCCATCGATATCCCCACCACCGGGAGGGCGAAGAAGATCAGAAGCGCCAGCGTCACCGCGGGCGAGGCCCGGATGACGCTGACATAGACGACGACGATGCGGTCGAGAACGGGAATGCGGGACCAGCGGATGAGCGCGAAGCCGAGGCCGAGCGGCAGGCCGATGACGATGCTCGCGAGCGAGATCGCCACCGTGAACACGGCGCCCTGAAATATGGCGTAGACATCGTACCAGGTCATGCGGCGGTCCAGCGTCCGTTCAGTGTTGCGACAGTCGGATCACTGGATGGCTTCCGGCATGTCCTCGAAGCTCGCGCCGAACCACTTCTTCTGGAGTTCGTACATCGTGCCGTCCTTGCGGGCCGCAAGCAGGACCGAGCTGATGTACTCGACCAGCGCGTCGTTGCCCTTGGCGGTCGCCCAGGCGATGTAGACCGGTTCCGACACCGCCTCGCCGAGCTTGAAGACTTCCGGCTTCTCGTTGACGAGCGCCTGGACGTTGATCAGCGTGTTGACGACGGCGTCGGTGCGGCCGATGGCGAGATCCTGATAGGCTTCCGGATAGCTCTGATATTCGACGATCTTGGCGATGCCGGAACCGCCATCGGCCTTCAGCTTCGCGTCGAAGGCCTGGAGATGCTTGAGCATGGCGCTGCCGGCCTGGACGCCGACGGTCTTGCCGTTGAGATCGGATGCCGAGCCGATGGCGTCCTGATCCTTCTTCATCACGTAATAGCTGGTCGACTCGGCGACCGGGCTGGTGAAGGCGAGGGTCTGCTTGCGCTCGTCGTTCACCAGAACGGCGGTGACGGCCATGTCGTATTTGCCCGTCGTCACGCCCGGCAGGATGCCCGCCCAGGGAATGATGTCCTGCTCGATCTTGAACGGCGCCTTCTCGCGGACGAGGTCGAGAAGCGCGTTGTCGTAGCCGCTCGGCTTGCCGTCCTCGACGAATTCGAAGGGATGGAAATCGTCCTCGGTGGCGACGTGCATCGTGCCGCTCGACTTGATGGCGTCGAGATCGGCGGCATGCGCACCGCGAACGCCGGCGCCTGAAAGAGGCACCAGGAGGGCGGCGGCGAGCGCGAGACGCCGCAAGGCGAAAGGCGTGAGGAAATCACGATCGAGGCGCATGAAAGGCTCCTGTTCATCAGGCGGAAAGGCACAGCCGCGGCTGCCGGGGTTGACGACCGACGCCGATCCGCGATGCCGCGCTTGCTGCCAGCCGGGCTGGCATCGGCGGTGCCACGGAGGGTCGATCGTAAGTATGCTGAGCAAGTGGCGTGCCACGCTGGGCCGATCAGGGTGGAGCGCGCGGATTTGCTGGAGTTCTTCCAGGCGGGACGGCTAGCGGGCTTGGCTTCTGAGCGCCGGGAGACGTGTCACGACGCCTATTATCTGGGCAACAGCAGGGAGGGCTGCTCAGCTTTCAGGCGGTGCTCGATGCTGTGCTGACCACGAATGCATGCATCACGCGGTCGTCTCGTCGGCATCGATCGGCATGCTCAAATGGGCGACGCGAGGCATTTCCGTCAGTGTACTGCATAATGATCGTGGGCAGGTGCGATTGGCTCGCCGCTTGCTTCCGACAGGCCCGGTGGCTGCCTTCGCGGCTGCCCGTCCGACCACATTCTGGAGTCTCGCCATGACATCGCCCGCCCGCCCGGAACCCGCCGCAGCTTTACGTGAAATCATTCCGGCCGGCGGCCGCTGGTCCGGCCGGCTGGAAAGCGGCGACCGGCTGCGCATCACCGATCTCGAAGGCCAGCAGGCGGTGGACTTCCTCTGCTATGGCGCCGACATGCCGCTCGACCGGATGAACCTTCCCAATACCATCAAGCTGAACAGGTCGCTCTATGTGACCAAGGGCTCACGGATCTATTCCGATCACGCCCGCCTGCTGTTCACCGTCGAGGAGGACAGCTGCGGCTATCACGACACGCTCGCCGGCTGCTGCAGCAACGAGAGCAACAGGCTGCGCTACGACGTTACGAGTACGGCGAGCTGCCGGAGCAATTTCATTGCCGAACTGGCGAAATGGGGGCTCGGGCCGTCGGAGATCGTCTCCAACATCAATTTTTTCATGCGTGTTCCCTTCAAGGAGGACGGCGAGGTGGTCATCGCCCACGGCATCTCCAAGCCCGGCGACCAGGTGGTGCTGAAGGCCGAGCAGCCGGTGATCGCGGTCCTGTCCAACTGCCCGCAGGAGCACAATCCGGCCGCGGGCGGCAAGCCGACCCCGATCGCGGTGGAGGTCATCCGCGCCGCTGCGGCCTGAGGCCGCCTGGGAATGTTTCGGGAAAGACGCGAGGGCTTTTCCTGCGCGTTCGGGCGCGTTCCAGCGCCCGACGCCTCAATCGTCCGTCAGCGAGACGTGGGCGGCGACGATCCGCCAGCCCTGCGGCATGCGCACCCATGTCTGCATCTGCCGGCCGATCCGGCTCGTCGCCTCGCGGCGAAACAGCGTCGAGGCGGTGGCGAAATCCTCGCCGAAGGTGGTGACGAGCGTCTGCGAGAGGTCCCGCTCGAGACCTTTCGACGGGCGTGCGGCCCGGAAGGCGGCGATCGCCTCATAGCCATAGAGATTCTCGCCGGCGCCGTAGCGCACCGTGAGTTCGCTCTGCCAGAACAGCTCGTCGAGCACGGCGACGTCGTTCGAGGTGAGCGCCGCCTCGTATCGGGCGAAGGCCGCTTCGACTTCGGCGAGGATATCGGGACGGTTCACTTCCAGCGTCATCGGCTGCACTCCGTGTCTTGAGCGGCGCCTGGCGCCGTCGTCTGTCGCCTCAGCTCAGCCGCAACGGGGCGCGGCCGACGTCGTTGTTGGCTTCGACCAGCGTAACGAGACTGTCGACGAAACGCCGACGCTCTTCGGCGGGCAGGGACTGCACGGTCCGGTCATGGGCGCGGGCGGCGGCCGCCTTGATCCGCTCCAGCGTCGCCTGGCCGACGCTGGTAAGGCTGACGAGCTTGCGGCGCCGGTCCTTGGTGACGACGCGGCGGCGGATCAGCCCGCGCTTCTGCAGCCTCACAAGCACGTCGGCGGTGTTGGTGCGGTCGAGCCCGACCGCCTGGCCGAGGCCGGTCTGCTCGCAGCTTCCGGCTTCCTCCAGCGCCGAGAGGATCGAGAACTGCACCGGCGTGATGTTTTCGCCGGCACATTCCTCGGCAAACAGCGCGACATGGATCTGGTGCAGGCGGCGGATGAGAAAGCCGGGCCGCTCGCGGAGGGCTGCCAGCGCGGGGCTCTCGGCGGCTTCGCCGGTGGCGATCTCAGGGTCTTTCGAAGCGTTTGTCATGATGCCTTTAAGCAGACCCGGATGGGATCGTCAGGAAAAAGCCTTTCGACGCAACGTGGATCAACCGCGCAGCCTCGCAAGAAGCTTCTGCACGCGCATCGAGATCGTTTCAAAGATCAGCCCGAAGCCCGACATCGGTGCGGCATGCACCGGGCCGCGGCCCTCGGCGAGTGCCGCCAGATTGTCGGCGAAGCGGGCGAGCAGCCTGTCGACGACGTCGGCGACGATGGCCGGGCGTCCGAATTGCGACAGCGGGCCCTTCAGACGGTAGACGAGGGCGACGACGAGGACGCTGCCTGCGGTATCGGCACCCGCCTCGACGGCAAAGCGCATCTGGCCTTCGGCCTGCGACCGGCTGACCGGATCGCCGCCGGTGCCGCGCACAAGGCCTGTCCTTCGCACTTCGTCATAGGCGACGAGGGCGCGGCCGCGAAATTGCGCCCGCATCGGGCCGATCGCCACCGTAAAGCTTCCCGTCACGGGCTCGCCTGGTCCCTCGGGCACGCTCTCCAGCGATGCGCCCGGCAGGCAGGCGACGACGGCCTGAAAATCTTCAAGCAGCGTCCAGAGGGCTTGCGGCGCGATGTCCAAAGAGAGCCGCCGTTCCAGCGTGACGCCGCCGTCGATCCGCTCGGGGATCGGCAACGTGGTGGCAAAGGAGGTTGCTGCAGGCCTGGCGGAGGCTGTCGCCGCGGCAGGGGGCTGCGGCCCGTTCTCCGCCGCCGAAAGCGCGGGACGCTCGCGCGGCTGAAGTGGCGCCGTTAGCGGGTCGGCGAGAACCTCGGCGATCGCCGCGACGATGCCTGCATAGCCTGTGCAGCGGCAGAGATTGCCGGCGAGCTCTTCCCGGATACGCGGCTCGTCGGCCTCCGGCAGCCGGCGGACGATGTCGTAGGCGGTGGCGAGCATGCCCGGTGTGCAGTAGCCGCATTGCAGCGCGTGATGGCGGCTGAAGGCGTCGCGCAGCCGCGTCATCAGCGGATCGTCTTCGAAGCCTTCCACGGTCTGCACCTCGGCGCCGTCGCAGCTTGCCGCGAAGGTCAGGCAGGAGCGCACCGGCCGGCCGTCGACCATCAGCGTGCAGGCGCCGCAGACGCCGTGCTCGCAGCCGAGATGGGTTCCGGTGAGAAGCAGGTCCTCGCGCAGGAAATCGGCGAGATGGGTTCGCGGCTCGACCTCGGCAGACTGGCGGCGGCCGTTGACGGTCAGCGAAATGGCGGTCACGACGGCATGTCCTCGTCTTTCGCCGCCGCGAGACAGGCTCTGCGGACGGCGGCGGCGTGCAGCGCCAGGGTCGCCGGCGGGTTCGGCGCCGTGAGGCGCTCGAGCAGCGGCAGGGCGATATCGGGATCGGCCAGGACTGCTTCAGGGTCGTCGAGGACGATGGGCGCTCGCTCGATGGCACCGACGACGATGCGGGTCTCGCCGCGCTCGAGGTCGATCAGCACCGCCGCGCTGGCCTTGGCGAACTCGCCGGCCTTCTGGGTGAATTTCCAGTAGCCCCAGCGCGCGCTGGAGCCGCGCTTGGCGATCCGGATGCCGGTGATCACCTCGCCAGGCTCGAGCGCCGTCGCCAGCGGGCCTTGAACGAAACCGGTCATCGGCAGCGTCCGTGCGGCGTTTTCGCCGGCGATCACCACCTCGGCGCCCAGCGCCGTCAGCGTCACCACCCAGTCGGCGGCCGGATCTGCATGGGCGAGGCTGCCGCCGATGGTGCCGCGATTGCGCACGGCGCGATAGGCGATGCCGCGGGCGATCGCCGCCAGCCAGCCGGGCGTCGCGTCGGCAACGTCGCCATCCTCGAATTCGGCGTGGCGGATGGCGGCGCCGTAGAGCAGCGCGTCGCCCTCGTCGGTGACGGTGCGAAGATCGCCGGCGCGGGTGACGTCGACGAGATGGCTCGGCCGGGCGAGCCTCAGGTTCAGCATCGGGCCGAGCGACTGGCCACCGGCGAGGATCTTTGCCGAGACGCCGCCGGCGCCGAGATGCCGGCGCGCATCGGCGGCCGAGGCCGCTGCGACATAGGCGAAGGGCGCCGGCTTCATGCCGCCCGTTCCTTCTGCGCGGCGAGGGCGCCGAGCACCCGCTCGGGCTTGATCGGCAATTCGCCGATGCTGGCGCCGAGATCGGCCATGGCATCGTTGACGGCGTTGGCGATGGCGGCCGGCGGGCCGATCGCGCCGCTCTCACCGATGCCCTTCTGGCCGAAGCGCGTCAGCGGCGAGGGCGATTCCATGTGCTGGATGCGGATCGCCGGGATCTCCGCGGCCCCCGGCAGGTGATAATCGGCAAAGGTCGCGGCCATCGGCTGGCCGGAGGCGTCGAAGGCCATCTCCTCGAACAGCGCCGTGCCGATCCCTTGGGCCGCGCCGCCGAGAACCTGGCCATCGACCACCATCGGATTGATCATCACCCCGGCATCCTCGACGATCACATAGTCGAGGAGCCGAACCGAACCGGTCTCGATGTCGAGGGAGACGACGACGGCGTGGCAGGCATAGGAGAAGGTGCCGGTGTCGCGTTGCGGCTTGTAGGCCTCGGTGACTTCGAGGCCGGCGAGTTCCGCCCCGGCGGGAAGGTGCTGCGGGCCGAGATACCAGAGGCGGCCGATCTCTGCGAGCGAGACCTTGCCTTGGCCCTGGCGGGTGCGGGCCATGCCGCCGGCAAGGACAATCTCCTCGGCGGGAACCTGCAGGAGATGGCCGGCGATCGTCCTGATGCGCTCGCCGAGCTTCTGCGTCGCCGCCGCCACCGCGCCGCCGGCCATGACCGCGCAGCGCGAGCCCCAGGTGCCGGTGGAATAGGGCGTCAGCGCCGTGTCGCCATGGACGAGGCGCACCCGCGAGATCGGCACGCCGAGCTCTTCATGGGCAATCTGGGCCAGCGTCGTCTCGAGGCTCTGGCCGTGGCTCTGCACGCCGACGCGCAGTTCGAGGCCGCCATCGGGGGTGAGCCGCGCGCCGGCCTGCTCGGCTCCCGGTACCATCGGGATGCCCCAGCCGGCATAGACGGAGGTGCCGTGGGCGCCCTGTTCGCAGAAGATCGAGAAGCCGACGCCGATGCGCTCGCCGGCCTTCTGCCGCGCCCTGACGGCGGGAACGTCGATCGCCTCGACGGCGCGCCTGAGCGCCTCGGGATAGTCGCCGCTGTCGAAATATTTGCCGGTGATGTTGGTGAAGGGCATCGCCTCGGGCGGCACCAGATTCTTCGCCCGGATCTCATGGCCCTCGATGCCGAGCTCGGCGGCGAGCGCGTCCATCATCAGCTCCATGGCGAAGCAGACGCCGGTGCGCGCGACGCCCCGATAGGGCAGGATCGCCGGCTTGTTGGTAGCGACCGACCAGGTGCGGCAGCGATAGCCGGCCATCCGATAGGGGCCGGGCAGGATGCTGGCGACCTGCGCCGCCTCGAGGCAGGCCGAGAAGGGGTAGATCGAATAGGCGCCGGAATCGACGATCGCCTCGCAGTCGACGGCGAGCAGCGTGCCGTCGGCGCTCGCATAGCCAATGATCTCGTAGTGATGTTCGCGGCAATTGGCGTTGCCGGTCAGATGCTCGCGGCGATCCTCGATCCAGCGCACCGGGCGGCGCAGCGTCATAGCGGCCCAGGCGACGAACACCTCCTCGGTGGAGAGGATGCCCTTGTAGCCGAAGCCGCCGCCGACATCCGGCGGGATCACCCGCACTCGGCCATGATCGAGGCCGAGGCATTCGCAGAGGCCGGTGCGCACGATATGCGGCATCTGCGTCGCGGTGTAGACGACGAGCTGTTCGGCCTGATTGTCCCAGTAAGCGACGACGCCGCGACCCTCCATCGGCGCCATGCACTGGCGCGAGGTGCGGTAGGTCCGCTTCACCACCGCAGCCGCCCCGGCAATGCCGGCGTCGAAGTCATAGTCGACGGCGGTCTCAAGGAAGACGTTCTCCTCCCAGTCTTCGTGGAGCAGCGGCATTTCGGCGTCGCGCGCCGTGGTCATCTCGTGAACGGCGGGAAGCTCTTCGAGATCGACGACGACCTCGTCGGCGATGTCCTCGGCCAAAGCGCGGGACGGGGCGAGGCAGGCAGCGATTGCCTCGCCGACATGGCGGACCTTGGCGTCGGCGAGGATCGGTTGCACGGAGGAGCGGAAGCCGGCCAGGCCGGAATCGGCGCGAATGCCTTTCGCGCCCACGAGATCGGCGGCGACGAAGACCGCGTCCGCGTGGGCGTCTGGCTTGGCGATGTGGCCGATGCGGGCATGGGCGAGGGGGCTGCGGACGAAGGCGACGTCGAGCATGCCGGGCAGCTTGATGTCGGCGACGAAGCGCCCGCGGCCGGTGAGATAGCGCGCATCCTCGAGCCGCAATGGCGAGGCGCCGACCCCTTGCCCGCGGTCTTTCAAGTCCGGCGCGGCGTCTGTGCAGTCATCCATTCCGCATCGCTCTTGCCCAATCATCGTGGATACATGCGTCGTCTTCTCCGCCGCTGCCCAGGGAATGGTGTGCGGGAGTTCATGCAGCCGGACGCGAGACTTGTCCCGGAGTGCCGACCGGCCCGCCGCGCCGCCTCGCGAGAGCCAGACAAGCCCATCTCTCACTATACTGATGATCGGTATGCTGACAAGTGATCGGCTTGCGGGTTGTGGTTGAATCCTATGACGAGTGAACGTCTTCGAGCGCATCCGTGGCTTCGCCCGCGAGGCGTGCAGCCGGGGATGCGGCGATGCGGCGTCTGACCGGCCTCCCGAGTAAAAGCCGGGACCGACTAGTCTCCGGCCTTGTCAGCGACAATCGTCGGCAGCGGGTGCTCGAATGTCTGGCGGCCGGCCTTCCATCCGGCGATCGGCTGGGCGATGCGGCGGACGGCCTCTGCCGCGCTCGTGGCATCGAGGACAACGAGGTCGGCTGGGGCGCCGACCTCCGGCGTTTCAGGCCTCGCAAGGCCGATGACCGAGGCGGCCCGCTCGCCGACCATCGCGAAGGCGGATGCCATCTCTTCGTCGCTGCCGATCTGCGCGACATTGGCGAAGAGGTTCGCCATGCGGATCAGCGATGCATCACCGAAAGGCGTGAAGGGATTCATGACATTGTTGGTGGCGACCGCCGTCCTGACGCCGGCCCTGGCGAGGCGGTCGGCCGGCGCCATGCCGCGCGGGGCGAGCCGGTCGGCATCCCGGCCCATCAGATAGAGATCCGTCGCCGGCAGGACGACGAGGCCGATATCGGCTGCGGCCAGTTCGCCGGCAAGCCGGTCGAAGCGGTCCGGCGCCATCGCCGACAATTTGCTGACATGGCCGATCGACACCCGCCCCTGGAGTCCGCGCGCCTTCACGGCGGCAATCAGCGCCGGCAGGTCTGAGCCCTCTGGATCGAGGTCGAAGTCGATGTGGAAGTCCGCCGGAACGCCGAAGCGCTCGGCAAGGTCGAGCACGAGATCGATGTGGGCCACAGGATCGGGGTCGGTATAGGGACAGCCGCCGACGCTGGTGGCGCCGCCCTCCAGCGCCGCGACCAGAAGGTCGTGGGTCGCCATCTCCTGGGTCAGGCCCTCCTGGGCGAAGGCGCAGAGATCGAGGTCGATCATCCCGGCATAGTCACTCTTCAGCCGGGTCAGAGCTTCGAAGGATCTGAGGCCGACGCGCGGGTCGGTCTCGACGAAGCTGCGCATCGCCATGGTGCCGGAGACGATCGCCTGACGGAGCACGGTCTCCGCGCGGGCATAGACGTCCTCCTCGGTGAAGCCGGCCTTGGCCTTCGCCGTCAGCGACACGGCTTCCTGCAGCGTGCCCTGGCAGATCGGGCAGCGATCGAGGATCAATGCCTTGTCGAGATGGATGTGGGCGTCGACGAAGCCGCTGCACACGAAGCGGCCCTCGGCCGAGCGGCTTGGGGCCCCTTCAGGAAGACCCGGCGAGAGGGCCGCGATGCGCCCGCCCGCAACGCCGATGTCGAGGATCTCGTCGCGGCCGCCGAGCCTGGCATCGCGCAGGATGAAGTCGAACATCGCCCGTCCTCGTCTTTCAGCCGAGCTCGAAGCTCGTCACACCGAAGATCCGATCGAGCGGCAGGACAGGCGGCTCGCCCTTCACCATCCGCGCGGTCTCGAAGACCGGCTTCATCCCCCGCGATGCGGCAAGGGCGATCCCGGCCTTGTTGGGTTCGGGAACGTCGAGCACCAGCGGTTCGCCCGGCGGGACCATCCGCACCAGCGCGTCGAAGAGGTCCGATGCCGCATCGGGCGTCTCGGCAAACAGCGGCCCGATCTTGAAGCCGGTGCGGCAGGGCCGCACGACGCCGTAGCCGGCAAGCCCGCCGCCGGGCAACGTCATCAGCCGCGACACGTGGCCGGGCGTCGACAGCCAGGTCTTCAGGAAGGCGCCGCGTTCAAAACCGAAATGCCGGGCGTCGAAGGCGACGATCGGTTCGAGATCGTCGTCGCCGACCGGCCGCGCACCCTCCTGTCCGTCGGCGATCGGCGCGGCGACGCCCTGATGGCGTATGTTGCGATGCTGCAGGACGAAGCCGGATCTGGCATAGGCCGCCTGCTGGTCGACGACGCCGTCGAGCCCGATCGAGCGGCCTTCGAGCCGAGCCATGCCTGCCTGCCAGAGCGCCCAGCCGATTCCCTGGCCTCTCAGGCCCGGCCGCACGATGTAGAAGCCGAGAAAGCCGTGATCCCCGTCATAGGCGACGACCGAGATCGAGGCTGCAGGCTTGCCATCCAGGAAGGCCATCAAGAAGCCGTCCGGATCGGCGGCTCGGAAGGCCGCTGCATCGCCGAGGCCGGGGTTCCAGCCCTCCTCGGCCGCCCAGTCGACGGCGATCTCGAGTTCCGCCTCGCGCATCGGGCGGATTTCGAGATCGGGCGGAGTGCCGGTCATGCTTCGACTTCGGCCCTTGCGGGGACCATGCCGTCCGGATAGACGAAGCCCTGGTCCTTCGGCGAAGGCGGCGCATAGCCTCCGCGCTTGGCCGTCTTCAGGCCGAGTGTCACGGCCCCCTCCATCAGCTTGACCGCCGCCGAGACCCCCTCGACCACCGGCACGCCATGGCGCTCCGAAAGCTCGGCGGCAAGACCCGCCATCCCGGCGCAGCCGAGGACGATCGCCTCGGCGCCGTCTTGGTCGATGGCCCTGGCGATCTCCTCGGAAATCTTGTCGTTGGCGGCCTCAGGGTCGGCCTCGAGGGCAAGGACCGGCAGTTCCGACGCGCGGACGCTGGCGCACAGCCCGGACAGGCCGGCGCGAGCAAGATTGTCCTCGAGGATCGGCACGGAGACAGACAGGGTCGTCACCACCGAGAAACGCCGGGCGACGAGGCTCGCCATCCGCGCGGCGGCCTCGCCGATGCCGATCACCGGCCCCTTGAGGATCGAGCGGGCGGCTTCGAGGCCGGTATCGTCGAAACAGGCGATGACATGGGCGTCCGCGCCGTCACGCTCGGCGATCGCCAGGGCATGGAGAAGCCCCGGCACGGCCAGTGCGCCGTCGACATGGCCCTCGATCGAGACCGGCCCCGCGTCGTTCTGATAGGCAAGGATTTCAGTGCCCCGCGCCGCCGCATGGCGCGCCGCTAGGGCGATCGTCTCGGTCATCGACCGGGTGGAGTTGGGATTGACGATCGAGATCCGCAACGGGCCCCCTCAGACGGCTGGTGGTCCCTCTAGACGATCGGCTGCCGGCGGCTCCGACGTTCCGGGACACTGTCGCAACATCAGCACTCTTACGGCATTGTCGCAGCGCGGAGGCGGCGAATTTGTCACGCGGCCAAACCGATTTTCATGGATGCGTCCGGGCGATCAGTCCGCCAGCGCGCGGCGCTGCCTTCTGCGCTGCAACAGGACGAAGGCCGCGAGCGTCCCGAAGATCACCGTAAAGGACACCGCCGTGACGGAAGTTCCGAGCGCGTAGATCTCCGGCGTCGTCACCGTCGTCGTCAATGCGGCAAGCTCCAGCGGCAGGGTGTTGGTGGAACCCATGGTCTGGCTGGAGCGGGCGATCTCGTCCCAGGAAAGGGTGAAGCCGAACAGCGCGATGCCGATCAGGAAGGGCGCGATCATCGGCAGCACCACATGGCGGAAGCTCTGCCAGTTGGAGGCACCGAGGTCGCGGGCTGCCTCTTCGTAGCTCTTGTTCAGCCGGTTGAACACCGCGAACATGATCAGGAGGCCGAATGGCAGCGTCCAGGAAAGATGCGCGCCGAGGCCCGAGGTGAAGAGGCCAAGCGAATTGCCTCGCCGCGACAGAAGGCCGATCTGGTAGAGCAGGGGTCGCAGGATGTCGTCGAGGATGCGGAATTCCAGCGCGATGCCGAGCGAGACGACGATCGACGGCACGATCAGGCTGGCAATCGCGACATAGAACAGCGCCGTCGATCCGAAGAACTTCTTGCGGAAGGCAAGTCCCGCCAGCACCGAGATGACGACCGTCAGCACCATCACCGTCAGGCCGAGGATCAGCGAGCGCTGGAAGGCACTGCCGATATCGACGGTGCCGCGGCCGCTCCACAGCCGCTCGAACCAGTAGAGCGAGACGCCGTTCATCGGGAAGGTGAGACCGCCGGAGGGGCCCTGGAAGGACAGGATGAGGATCGTCACCACCGGCCCGTAGAGAAAGACCACGAAGAGCGCGAAGAACGCCGACAGCGCGTAGAACGAGCCGGGGCGCTTCTCCTCGCGGGTGGTGGAGGCGGTGGCCATGCCTTCAGAGCTCCTTGCGGATATCGACGAGGCGCAGCATGCCCCAGATGGTGACGAGAACCACCGCGAGGAGAACGATGGCGTTGGCCGCGGCGATCGGGAACTGCAGGAAGTTGATCTGGGTCTGGATGACCTTGCCGACCGAGGCGATCTGCTGGCCGCCCATGATGCCGATGGTCAGATAGTCGCCGGTGACGATTGTGACGACGAAGATCGAGCCGATCAGGATGCCGGGCTTGACCAGCGGGATGATGACGTTGGTCAGCGTCTGCCAGCCGGAAGCGCCGGCGTCGTAGGCCGCCTCGATCAGCGAGCGGTCGATGCGCATCATCGAGTTGAAGATCGGCACCACCATGAACAGCGTGTAGAGGTGGATGAGGGCGAGAGAGACGGCGAAGTCGGAGTAAAGCAGCCATTCCAGCGGCCGGTCGATCAGCCCTGTCGCCAGCAGCATCTCGTTGACGAGACCGTTGCGGCCGAGCAGCGGGATCCAGGAGATCATCCGGATGACGTTCGAGGTCCAGAACGGAATGGTGCAGACCATGAAGAGCGCGATCTGCATCGGCAGCGTGCGGATGTGGAAGGCGAGGAAATAGGCGATCGTGAAGCCGATCGCGAGCGTCATCGCCCAGACGATGGCGACGAATTTCAGCGTCGAGAGATAGGTGGCGAAGGTCGTGCAGAGGCCGGAAGAGCCTGAGAAGCAGCCATAGAAGACGTCCTGGTAGTTGGTCAGGGCGAAGGCCGGCTCGATGGAATATTCGGTGTAGTTCCAGAAAGATACGACGAAGGTCGCGATCAGCGGCAGGATGAAGAAGAGAAGGAAGACGAGCGCGATCGGCGCCGCCTGGAGATAGGCCACCCAGGCAGGCGTCCAGGAGGTGCGGCGCGCGCCGGTGCGCGCCACTCCCTTGTCGGCGTTGGACGCCCCGACCTGCGTCGGAGCGTCCAGCGTCTCGGTCATGACCTCAGGCGGCAATGAACTCGTTCCACTTGCGGATCATGTAGATGTTCTCGTCCATGACGGCGTTCCAGCAGGCGACGCGGCCCATGCGCTCGTCATAGGAGCCGCCGTCGCGGGTGGCGCCGGCCTTCTCCAGAAGCTTGCCGTCCGGCGCGTGGATGTCCTTCTCGGCCGGCTTGCCCTCGAACCAGTAGGCCCATTCGTAGGGTTCCATGGCTTCCTTGGTCGTCTCGAGGACGGCGGTGTAGTAGCCCTGCTTGGCGAGATGTGCGCCGGCCCAGCCGGAGAGGAACCAGTTGATGAACTCGTAGGCCGCATCCTTCTCGCGGTCCTCGATCGCAACCGGCAGGCCAAAGCCCGAGGCCCAGGCGCGGTAGCCTTCCTTCAGCGGCTGGTACTTGCATTCGATGCCCTGCGTGCGGACCGCGGTGACCGCCGGCGACCACATCGACTGGATGACCACCTCGCCGGAGGCCATCAGATTGACGCTCTCGTTGAAGTCGGTCCAGAAGGCGCGGAACTGGCCGGCGCGCTTGGCCTCGATCAGCGCCGCGATGGTCGCGTCGATCTCCTCGCGGGTCATGTTGCCCTTGTCGCCATATTTCATGTCACCGCGGGCTTCGATCGCCATCGCCGCGTCCATGATGCCGATGGACGGGATATTGAGGATCGCCGCCTTGCCCTTGAACTTCGGGTCGAGCAGGGAGGCCCAGCTCTCCACCGGACCGTCGATGAGGTCCGGACGGATGCCCAGCGTGTCGGCGTTGTAGGTGGTCGGGATGAGGGTGAGGAAGTCGGTCGGCTCCTCGGCGAATTCCGTCGCCTCCTCGTCCGGCAGATAGAGCACCTCGGCGGGCGCCGTGCCGTCGAGGCCGATCTTCTTACCGGCGACCGTACCCTCGCGGATCACCGAGGCGATCTTGTCCGCGAGTTTGATCTTCTTGGCATCGAGGCCCATGATGTTGCCGGAGGGAAGCAGCTTCGGCAGGGCGAAATATTCGGTGTCCACCAGGTCGAAGGAGTTCGGCTGGGTGATCACGCGCTTGGCGACGTCGTCGGTGGTCACGGCGATATATTCGACCTTGATGCCGAGATCCTCGCCGGCCTTTTCGGCGATCGCGGGCGACTGGTTCACCGCCGTCGAGAGATAGCGGAGCGTCACCTTTTCCTGGGCGATCGCCGGAAAGCCGGTGACCTTGGTGATGACGCCGGCGCCGGCGATGGCCGCCGATGCCTTGAGGATCGACCGGCGGGTGACGCCGCCGCGGGTTTCCTTCAGGATCGTCATGGAAATGCTTCCTCCGTCTCTGGTTAAAGTCTGGGTGGTGGGATCGATTGCGGCGGTCAGGCCGCGAGTTCGTGGCGGTCTGCCGGCTGCCAGCCGACGGACACCGTGTCGCCGACACTCACCGGCGCCCGGTCGAATTCGGTCTCGGCAAGCGTCACGAGAAGGTCCGTCCCGTCCTCGCGGGTGAGGGCGACATGCACGGTCATCCCCTGATATTCGACGTCGGTGACGGTCGCCTTGGCGCCGGCCTCGCCGGGCCGCGCGAGCTTGATGCGGTCGGCCCGCACGGCATAGGACTTGCCGCCTTCCGGAACGACGTTGTGGCCGCCCATGAACTTGGCGACGAACACCGTCTTCGGGGCGTTGAACACCTCGCGGGGTGAGCCGACCTGCTCGATGCGGCCGTCGTTCATCACCACCACCATGTCGGCGAGCGCCATCGCCTCTTCCTGGCTGTGAGTGACGTGGATGAAGGAGATGCCGAATTCGCGCTGGTAGCGCTTCAGTTCGGCGCGCATGCGGATGCGCAGGAACGGGTCGAGGGCCGAGAGCGGCTCGTCGAGAAGCAGCACCGTCGGGTTGGTGACGAGCGCCCGGGCGAGGGCGACGCGCTGTTGCTGGCCGCCGGAGAGCTGTGCCGGCAGCCGGTCGCCGTAACGCGTCATGTCGACCAGCGCCAGGAGATCGTCGGCGCGCTTCAGCCGCTCGGCCTTGGCCGCTCCGGCCATCTTCAGCGAGAAGGCGACGTTCTCGCGCACCGACAGATGCGGGAACAGGGCGTAGCTCTGAAACATCATCGCCGTGCCGCGCTTGGCGGGCGGCAGGTCGTTGACGACGGTGTCGCCGATCATCACGTCGCCGTCGGAGATGAACTCGTGGCCGGCGATCATCCGCAGCGTCGAGGACTTGCCGCAGCCGGACGGGCCGAGCAGGCAGCAATAGGTGCCCGCCGGGATCTTCAACGAGACCCGGTCGACGGCGATCGTTTCTCCATAGGCCTTGGTGATGGCGGCAAGTTCCAGATCGGCGGCTCGATTCGGCAAGGCATGTCCTTCAGGGCAGGCGTCGTTCGCTCCGACTGAAGCAACGGCCATGCCAAGCCTCCCGGCACGGCTTGCTGGGGTACCTTGCCCGCCTCCTTCGAACAATGATGCACAAGAAGGATACAGAGTGCCTATTTCACAGGCATACGTGGCTCGGCTGATGCCTAGGACGCGGGCCGGCGTACCAGTGCCGAGGCGATGCCCGCGCCGACGAGGCAGGCCCCGCCGAAGCGACCCGCTATCGTCAGCGCTCTCGGCCGCGTCAGCAGCGACCGGGCACCGGATGCGAGCCTCGCATAGAGGGCGGCATTGAGGACGCCGAGAAGGACGAAGGTCATGATGAAGACCGCTGCCTGCGGGAGATAGTCGCGGCCCGGAGCGATAAACTGCGGCACGAAGGCGGCGAAGAAGACGAGGCCCTTGGGGTTGAAGACCGTTACCAGGAAGGCATCGCGAAACACCCGGCCGGGTCCGCTCGTCACACCGGTTGCAACGGCGTCGGCCGGCCGCGGCGGGTTTCGCCAGAGCTTCAGCCCGATGAAGACGAGATAGGCGGCGCCGGCCCATTTGACCAAGGCGAAGGCCTCCGCCGATGCCGCGAGCAGCGCGCCGATCCCGGCAAGCGAGAGGGTCGCGGCGACGAGATCGCCAAGACCGACGCCGAGAACGCTTGCGAGCGCCGTTCTGCGGCCATGGGCGAGGGCCTGGCCGACGACCATCACCACCGTCGGGCCCGGGATTGCGAGGAGGATCACCGAGGCGGCGACGAAGGCCAGAAAGGTGGCAGGCTCGACGGGCATGAGACGGCTCTCCGGATGGTTTGTTCCGAAGGAAGCCCGGACAACGTTTCGCCTGTCAAGCAATGCGGGGCGGCCGCATCCTGCCGATGTGACGGCAAGCAGGTCCTGCGGCTTGCCTTCCACTCACGCAGCCGCAATTTGTGGTGATGGCCAGTGTCGAACCCAGCTTCACTCTTGGCATCGAGGAGGAATATCTCCTCGTCGACCGGGAAACTCTCGATCTTGCTTCGGCGCCGGAAGGCCTGCTGGAAGACTGCGTCGCCGAGCTTGGCGACAAGGTCAATCCGGAATTCCTGCGCTGCCAGATCGAGGTCGGGACCGGGATCTGCAAGACGATCGCCGAGGCGCACGAGGATCTCTCCCGGCTGAGGCAGACGGTCGCGCGCATCGCCGGTGAGCATGGCTGTGCACCGCTGGCCGTTTCCACCCACCCGACCGCCGAGTGGGACGAGCAGCGCTTCACCGACAAGGAGCGTTATCGCGAGCTGGAAGAGGATCTCGCGGCCGTCGCTCGGCGAATGCTGATCTGCGGGATGCATGTCCATGTCGGGATCGACGACGACGATCTGCGCATCGACCTGATGAACCAGTTCTCTTATTTCCTGCCGCATCTCCTGGCGCTGTCGACATCCTCGCCGTTCTGGGGCGGGCGCGATACGGGGCTGAAATCCTACCGTCTGACGGTGTTCGACAACATGCCGCGCACCGGCATCCCGCCGAGCTTTTCGAGCTTCTCCGAATATGCGAGAGCAACCGGCATCCTGATCGATACCGGTCTGATCGAGGATCGCACCAAGATCTGGTGGGATGTCCGGCCGTCCGAGCGGTTTCCGACGCTGGAATCGCGCATCTGTGACGTGATGCCGAAGATCTCGGAAGCGATCGGGGTCGCCGCGCTGACCCAGTCGCTCTTCCGGTTTCTCTATGGCTTGCGGGCCGAGAACCGCTATTGGCGGCGATATGACCGCTTCCTCATCTCCGAGAACCGCTGGCGGGCCCAGCGCTACGGTGTCAGTGAAAGCCTCATCGATTTCGGCAAAGGCGAACTCGTGCCTTATGTCGCCCTGCTCGACGAATTGATCGCGCTGGCGCGCCCCCACGCCGAGGCGCTCGGATGCCTTGCCGAAGTCGAAGGACTGCGCGACGTCTTTCAGAATGGGACGAGCGCCGACAGGCAGCTGTCGAAATTCTCCACCCTGCGGGGAGCGGGCGCGAGCGAGCGCGAAGCGCTGCATGGCGTCATCCGCATGCTGATCGACGAATTCGCCGAAGGGCTCTGAGAGGAGAAGCCGCTTTCAAGCGTGCCCCGGCATGCTACGATGGGCGGAACGGCCGATTGTCGGAGATAGTCGTGAGCCACGCTGCTCAAGAGCCATGGACCGTCGATGAATTTCTGACCTGGCAGGAGGGCCGGCCGGGCCGTTACGAATTTGTCGGGGGAATGCCGGTCAAGATGATGACCGGCGCGACGGCCCGCCACGATGACATCGTGCTCAATGTTCTTGCCGAGTTGCGCCAACGTCTGAAGGGGCGTTCCTGTCGGCCGTTTTCGGCCGACCTATGCATTAGAACCTCAGCCGACCAGATCCGGCGACCGGATGCTGGGGTAGACTGCGGGCGGCGTGAACCAGCCGATCTCGTCGCCAAGAAGCCGGTGCTGGTTGTCGAGGTGTTTTCCCCATCGACGCGCGATTTTGATCGGGCCGCCAAGCTGACGGAATACAAGGCCGTCACGTCGATCCGGACGATCCTCTATGTCGAGCCGAACCGGCCGGAGGTGTACGTCTTCGAGCGGGCTGAAGGGCCGGTAGAGAGCTGGCAGCCCGAACGGCGCGTCGTCGGCCTCGAAAACGACGTCGCGATACCCGCGCTCGGCATCGCGCTGCCGCTCGCCGAAATCTACGACGGCATCGAGTTCGTTCCGGGCCCCTTGTTCGGATAAACGCCGGTCCGGTCAGGCGTCTCCCACCACCAGGATGTGCAGGCTCCGCGGACCGTGGGCGCCGAGCAGCAGCGTCTGCTCGATATCTGCCGAGCGGGACGGGCCGGTGATGAAGTTCACCGACCGGGGCATCACGCCCTTCCCCTGGCGCTGCCTCAGCCGCGCGAGCACGGCCTCCATGTCGCCGGTGACGTCTGCCGCATCGAGGACGACGATGTGATATTCCGGCAGGAAGTTGAGGCTGGTCGGATTGTCCGGGCCGGAGCTCAGGACCAGCGTGCCTGTTTCGGCAATGCCGCCGTCGGCATGGGACAGGCTCGAGAGGTCGTCGCCGTCGCTCGGTCCTTGGGTCACCGACAGCGACGTCTGTGAGAAATCCAACCCTGAAAGCCGCGGATCGCCGCCCGTGCGGATCGTCGCGGGAAGGTTGCGCTCGCGCAGATAGGCGGCGACTTCCTCGGGGATCTCGGCCGTGCTTTTGAGCCGGGCGACGGTCGCGTCCGCCTTGGTCGCCATCTGGATGAACAGCGCCAGCCGTTCGGCCGGCGGCAACTGCCCGCGTTCCGGGATCACTCCGGCCGGCGCCGCGCCGAGGCGGTCTTCGACGACACGCCTGCGCGCCTCCTCGTTGGCCGGTGTGGCGCCGACGGCGCGGCGGATCCGACCCATCACGGCGTCGCGCGTCGACCCGCTCATTTCGAGGCTCCCCGGCCGCTCGACCGTGCGTGGCCGCTCTGTGCATAGGCCTGCATGAAGGTGCGGCCTTCCGGCGCCGGCAAATCCCGCCATTTGGTCCAGCCGCCGGCGAGCGGCAGCGAACGGAAGCGGCGCTTGCTGCCAGCCATCAGCTTCAGTGCCGGCATGGCGAAGGACACCGCTGCCCTGTAGAGAGTCGGCCGCCGGGCGAAGAATGCCCAGAGGCCGAGCCCGGCGCGGGCGGTGGTCGGTTGCAGGTGGCTCTCGAATTCCTTTTCCCGCCAGTGCCGCATCATCTTCGGCAAAGGGATGCGCATCGGGCAGACGCTCTCGCAGCGGCCGCAGAAGGTCGAGGCGTTCGGCAGGTGGCCGGCCTTGTCGACGCCGATGAGGGAGGGTGTCAGGACGGCGCCCATCGGGCCGGGATAGACCCAGCCATAGGAGTGGCCGCCCACCGCGTGATAGACCGGGCAGTGGTTCATGCAGGCGCCGCAGCGGATGCAGCGAAGCATGTCCTCGAACTCGGTGCCGAGCATGTTGGAGCGGCCGTTGTCGAGGAGGATGACGTGATATTCCTCCGGCCCGTCCTGGTCCTCGGCGCGACGGGGACCGGTCGAGAGCGTCGTATAGACGCTCATCTCCTGACCGGTGGCCGAGCGGGCGAGGACGCGCAGGATTTGCGCCGTGTCCTCCAGCGTCGGCACGATCTTTTCCAGCGAGGCCAGCACCACATGGCACTTGCCGAGGAGCTGGGTGAGGTCGCCGTTGCCTTCATTTGTGACGATGACCGAGGTGCCGGTCTCGGCGATCAGGAAGTTCGCGCCGGTGACACCGATGTCGGCCTCGCCGTATTTCCGACGGAGGATCTCACGCGCTTCGGACAGCAGCGTCTCGGGTTTCACCAGATCCCGTTTCGGGTCGAGATCGACGTGGAACTTGCGGAAATCCGCCTCGACCTGGTCGCGGTTGATGTGGACCGCGGGTGCGATGATGTGGCTGGGGTGCTCGCCCCGCAGCTGGATGATGTATTCACCGAGATCGGTCTCGACCGGGGTGATGCCGTTTTCTTCAAGGAATGCATTGAGGCCGATCTCCTCGGAGATCATCGTCTTGCCCTTGGTGACGGTCTTCGCCTTCCGGCGCTTTGCGATGTCCAGGAAGATCCGCCTCGCATGGTCGGCATCCTCGGCGAAATGAACTTTGCCGCCGGAAGCCTCGACCTTTTCGACATAGGCGTCGATGTAGAGATCGAGATGCTTCAGCGTGTGCTGCTTGATCGCCATGGCACTGTCGCGCAGCGCCTCGAATTCGGGCAGCGCGTCGGCGGCCTTCTGGCGCTTGCCGATGAAGCCCTTCTCGACATGCTTCAGCGCCCGCTGGAGTTCGACGTCGGCTAGCGCCTTGACGGTGTTCGCCTTGAAGGTCTGTGAGGTGATCTGCATCAAATTCGCCTATTCGGGCAGGTAGTCGCGGTCGCGAAGCTGGTCGACGGTATAGGGGCAGGTTTCCGGGAAGGTCGAGAGGGGGAGCTCGGTCTCGTCAGCGGCATCAACCCGCGCCGCACGGTATGCTTCGTCGACGAGGCCCTGGGGTCGCGCTGCGAGTGACGGATTTTTCGCCTCGTCAATCTGCAGCGTGCCGCGTTCCCGGTTGATCGTGCTCCGCCACGATCGTGATCGCCGGTCCGGCTGACGCTGCCATTCCATCTCACCGCCTGGTCTCGTCAAAGCTTGCCTCCGATCGGCGGGGTGTCGGTCATTCCGGCCAGGACCTCGGCGACGTGCCGCACCTCGACGCCGATCTGTTCGCGCTTCAGCTTGCCGTCCATGTTCATCAGGCAGCCGAGATCGCCGGCGAGCAGCAGGTCCGCCCCCGTCGAGGCGATGTGCTTGGTCTTCTTGCCGACGATGGCGTTCGATACGTCCGGGTATTTGACGCAGAATGTGCCGCCGAAGCCGCAGCAGACGTCGGCCTCTGGCAGCTCTTTCAGGGTCAGCCCCGTAACGCTTTGCAACAGGCGGCGCGGCTGATCGCGCACGCCGAGTTCGCGCAGGCCCGAACAGGAATCGTGATATGTCACGGTCACCGGTAGCGCCGCATCGACCGCCGCAACGCCCCTGACATCGGCGAGGAAGCTGACGAGTTCGAACACCTTTGCGGAAAACGCCGTCGCCCGTTTTGACCACTCGGCATCGTCGGCGAAGAGTTCGGGATAGTGTTTCCTGAGGGTCGATCCGCAGGATCCCGACGGTGCGACGACATAGTCGAAACCCTCGAAGGTCTCGATGACCTGCCGCGCGATCGCCTTGGTGTCTTCGCGATCGCCGGAATTGTAGGCCGGCTGGCCGCAGCAGGTCTGGCTCTGTGGCACGACGACGCGGCAGCCGGCGTCCTCCAGGAGCTTGATGGCCGCGAAACCGACGCTTGGCCGGAAGAGATCGACGAGACAGGTGACGAAAAGGGCGACGGTCGGAACTTCGGGAACGGTGGTGCCGGCAGGATCGCCAGTCGTCACGCCATTGATGGTCAAGGCACTGAAACTCCACTGAAGCAAAGGCCGGCCCGCATCTTGTGACGCCAGCCGCGATCGATCGACTCATCTAGGAGTCTGGGCGCCTTTTGGAACGATCGCAAATTGCCGTTTTCTCGCCTACCGTCATCCTGTAGCTAGGGGTCCCGCATTTGCCATGCGATTCCGCTCCGGTCGTCGATAGCGGGACGGGGGGCAGGGCCGCCCGGGCAGGCAGAGCGAAAGCGTCTCGCCGCTTGCGACGACGGCTCGGGAGCATGGCTACGGCGGAGCTAGGGAGGGAAGGAAACCGATCATGAGGCCAGTCTCGTGAAAGTGCCGTCATGACGGCCATCAGCTTCGCTCAGCAGGCGGTCGAGCGTTTCGAGCAGGATCCGCGCCGTGCGCTGGTGCTCGGCGAACTCCACGCCCGCCCGTTTCCTTTGATCGAGCTGCCGAAGACGCTCATCGTTCTTGCCTTCATGAATACCGACCACGGTGCGCGGGATCATCAGATCCTTTCCGAGATGTCGGTACGCCGGGGCGTGCCGCCACCGGCCAAGGATGCCCGCACCCATTCCTTCGCCTTCGGCAAGGGCCGGCTGCGCTGGGAGCGCCACACCGAATTCTGCACCTATAGCTGGGAAGGGCCGGTGCCCGAGCGCTTCGGCGATCCGGTCGCCGGCCACCCGTTCGGCGCCGATTTCGATCCGCCGGGACCGTTCATTGCCGGTGTGCATCTGGAGATGCGGCCGAACGACGATGCCGGGCAGGCGGCGCTGGAGATCTTTGACAAGTCGAGCTTCTGCCTGTCTGTGATGGAGAGCGGTCTTGCCCATGCCGCGACGGATTTTCGCCAGGACGGCGACGGGCTGACGCGCATCCTCGTCCTCGATGACGGTCTTCCGCCGCCGCGCGCCGGCGCGCTCGCCATGCGCCTCGTCGAGATCGAGATCTACCGCACGCTGGCGCTGCTCGGCCTGCCGCTCGCCCATTCCATCGGGCCCGAGGTGCAGGCGCTGGAAGGGCGGCTGATGCGCATCACCGAGGAGATGAAGGGCGGGCCCGGCCATTCGCGCGAACTCCTGCAGGAGATCACCCTCGCGGCGGCGGAGGTCGAAGCCTCTGCTGCCGCGGTGCTCTACCGCTTCGGCGCGAGCCGGGCCTATGACGAAATCGTCAGGGAGCGGCTTTCGGCTGTGGGGGAGCAGCCGATTGCCGGGCAGGAGAGCTGGAGCGCCTTCTTGAAGCGCCGGATGGCGCCGGCGATGCGCACCTGCCGGGCGATCGAGGAGCGTCAGGCGAACCTGTCCGAAAAGCTCGCCCGGGCCGCCAACCTCCTTCGCACGCGGATCGACGTCGAACTGGAGCACCAGAACCGCGACCTGTTGTCCTCGATGAACCGGCGCGCACAGCTGCAGTTGCGCCTCCAGCAGACCGTCGAGGGGCTATCCGTCGCCGCGATCGGCTACTATGTCGTCGGCCTCTTCGGCTATGTCGCCAAGGGGCTGGAGCACGAAGGGTTTCCGGTGTCCTCGACGCTGATGACGGCACTCTTCGTGCCGTTTGCGCTGCTCTTCGTCTGGATGGTGGTGGAGCGCATCCGGCGACATCACGTCGGCTCTGCGAAGGATGTCGACCACTGAGGGGCGCCTTCTGCAGAGGCCGCGGCGTGACCGGCAAGGTCGCGGTTCGCACATGCCTTTGGTGGACGGCGGCAGCCTCTCTGCATAAGTTGGGATGAAGATTGGGAGATCGCCGATGTCCGTGATGATGCCGAAGCCGTCCGAGGCGATCCTCGCCCGTCGCCGGGCGATCGTCGAGGCCTTGCGCGCCATCGTGCCCGGCGAGGGCGTCGTCGATGCCGCCAACGAGATGGCGGTGTTCGAATCGGATGGGCTCACCGCCTATCGCCAGCTGCCTCTCGTCGTCGTTCTTCCCGAGACCGTCGGTCAGGTTTCGGCGGTGCTGAAATATTGCCATCGCGAGGAAATCCCGGTGGTGCCGCGGGGCTCCGGCACCTCGCTTTCGGGTGGCGCTCTGCCGCTCGAAGACGGTGTTCTGCTCGTCCTCTCGAAGTTCAACCGCGTCCTTGAGATCGACATCGACAATCGTTGCGCGGTCGTCCAGCCGGGCGTCACCAATCTCGGCATCACCCATGCCGTTGCCGACCGCGGCTTCTATTACGCGCCGGATCCCTCGTCGCAGATCGCCTGCTCGATCGGCGGCAATGTCGCGGAGAATTCCGGCGGCGTGCACTGCCTGAAATATGGTCTGACCGCCAACAACGTCCTCGGAATCGAGTTCGTCACCATCGAGGGCGAGGTCGTCCGTCTCGGTGGCAAGCATCTCGACGCCGAGGGCTACGACCTTCTCGGGCTGATGACCGGCTCCGAAGGACTTCTCGGCGTCGTCACCGAGGTCACCGTGCGCATTTTGCAGAGGCCGGAGACGGCGCGGGCCGTGCTGATCGGCTTTCCGACCTCGGAGGAGGCCGGCGAGTGCGTCGCCGCGATCATCGCCAAGGGGATCATTCCGGGCGGCATGGAGATGATGGACCGGCCGGCGATCCGGGCTGCTGAGGATTTTGTCCATGCCGGCTATCCGACCGACGTCGAGGCACTCTTGATCGTCGAGCTCGACGGGCCGGCGGCCGAGGTCGACCATCTCCTCGCCGAGGTCGAGGCGATCAGCAACACCAATGGCGCCGTCACCTGCCGGGTATCGCAGTCGGAGGAGGAGCGCGCCGCCTTCTGGGCCGGACGCAAGGCGGCATTTCCGGCGGTCGGGCGCATCTCGCCGGACTATTACTGCATGGACGGCACGATCCCGCGCAAGGAACTGCCGAAGGTGCTGGCAGGCATGAAGGCGATGTCGGAAAAATACGGTCTGCGCGTCGCCAATGTCTTCCATGCCGGCGACGGCAATCTTCACCCGTTGATCCTCTACGACGCCAACAACGAGGGGGAACTGCACCGGGCGGAGGAATTCGGCAACGACATCCTGCGGCTCTGCGTCGAGGTCGGCGGGGTGCTGACCGGCGAGCACGGCGTCGGCGTCGAGAAGCGCGATCTGATGCCGGAAATGTTCGGCGATGACGACATGAAGCATCAGCAGCGGGTGAAATGCGCCTTCGACGACAAGCACCTTCTCAATCCGGGCAAGGTCTTCCCCGAACTGCATCGCTGCGCCGAACTCGGCCGGATGCATGTGCACAAGGGACAGGTCGCCTTTCCCGACCTGCCGAGATTCTAGGACGAGGATCGAGCAATGAGCGCGATCGAAACATGGCCGTCGATCAAGGATGCCCGTCCGATGGACGAGGCAGGCTTTCTCAAATTCCTGGAGGCGCGTTCGGAGGACGAACGTTGGGAGCTGATCGATGGTGAGCCCGTCATGATGATGCTTCCTCCGAGCCTGAAGCATCAGCGGATCGCGTCCAATCTGGAGCGATTGCTGAACGACCAGTTCGACAAGAGCAGACCGGAATTCGACGCTATGCGGGAAATCGGCCTGGCAGTGGAAGCGCATCCAGACTTTCGGCCGCAGGCCGATGTGGCTGTGGTCGATCGTGAGCCGAACGGCGTCTACTTCGCCGAGCGCTTCTATCTCGCCGCCGAGGTTCTGTCGGACTCCAACACGTCCGAGTTCATCAGCATCAAGCGCGCCCGCTACTCGGACCACCCCGATTGTCTCCACGTCCTGATCATCTCCCAGTCGGATTTCGGCGTGGAGATCTGGTCGCGATCGAGTGGTTGGCAGGGGCGCGTCTTGCGATCTGCCGACGATCGCATCGATCTGCCGGAATTCGGCTTCTCCTGTGCTGTCGGAGATCTCTATGAGCGCACCGACCTGATGCGGCGTCACCCAAGATGAGTGCTACGCATCGAATGCCTAATGAGGCGCTCACGCGAATCATCGAGCCGCAGAGCGAGGACGACATTCGCGACATCCTCGCCGCTGCGGTTTCGGCCGAGGAGCCGCTGGCGATCGAGGGAACGGGCTCCAAGCGCGGCCTCGGCCGGCCGGTCCAGGCCGCGCGGACGCTGTCGCTTCGAAAGATGAGCGGCGTGACCCTCTACGAACCGGAGGAGCTCGTCCTTTCCGCCAGGGCCGGCACGCCGATCGCCGAGATCGAGGCGCTCGTCGCGGCGAGCCGTCAACGGCTTGAGTTCGAGCCGATGGATTATGGCCCGCTGCATGGCCTCGAAGCGGGGCAGGGGACGCTTGGCGGGGTGATCGCCTGCAACCTGTCCGGCCCGCGACGGCTGAAGCAGGGGGCGGCACGCGACCACATCCTCGGCGTCAGGGCGGTGTCCGGGCGCGGCGAGATCTTCAAGTCCGGCGGCCGCGTCGTGAAGAACGTCACCGGTTACGACCTGTCCAAGGGCCTGACCGGCTCATATGGCACTCTGGCGGTGATGAGCGAGATCACCATCAAGGTTCTGCCGAAATGCGAGACCGAGACGACGCTGGTCTTGCGCGGCCTGTCAGACGCGGAGGCGGCCGGCGCGATGGCGGCCTCCATGGGCTCGTCGGCCGAGGTCTCGGGCGCCGCGCATCTGCCGGCCTATGTCGCTTCCCGCGTCGTTGACGGCGAACTCGGCGAGGCCGCGGCGACGCTGATCCGCATCGACGGTTTCGGGCCCTCGGTCGAGGCGCGTGCCGCCCATCTCGGCAAGGCGCTCGAAAAGGTCGGCAAGCTGGAACGTCTCGAACGGGACGCTTCCGAGCGGCTCTGGCGGGATGTGCGCGACGCGAAACCATTCGTCGACGGGACCGAAAAACCCGTATGGCGGCTGTCCGTCGCGCCGGCGAAGGGCCACGAGATCGTCATGAGCCTTCGCATGCAGGCGGCGATCGACGCGTTCTATGATTGGCAGGGCGGTCTGGTCTGGCTTCGCATGGAGAATGGGGAGCCGGAGGCAGATCTCCTGCGGGAAACCATCGCGCGGTTCGGGGGCGGCCACGGCACGCTGGTGCGGGCACCTGAAACGGCACGGGCCGTCTCCGCGGTGTTCCAGCCCCAGCCGGCACCCCTGGCGGCACTGTCGCGGCGTCTGAAGGAGCAGTTCGATCCGAAAGGCGTGCTGAATCCAGGACGCATGGGGTAGTGTCTCGGGCTCAGTTCAGAGGACGTAGGGCCATGCGCGAAAGCGACATTTTCGAAAGCGTTCCCGGGATCGTCAGTGGCGCGCTGGTCTTCAAGGATACGCGTATCCCCGTCGATGTCTTGTTCGAGAACCTCGCCGGAGGATCGTCGCTCGACGAAATTCTCGAGGATTTTCCCACGATCGGTCGAGAACGGGCGGAAGCCGCAATACGGTTGGCCGCGTCACGCCTTCGCGCGGCTGCATGAGGAAAATCCTTCTCGACGAAAATATGCCGCGGCGATTGTCGCGATTGATCAACGAAGCTGGTGGCGATGCCACACCGTTTCCGAATGATTGGAAGCGACCGCCGGATGCTGAGATGTTGGATTTCGCCGAGAAGCAGGGCTTCGATCTGATACTGACCGCGGACAAAAACATGCCGTTCCAGCAAACGTTGGGACATCGAAAACTCTGCGTCGTCGTGATGCTGACATCAGACCGAAAGTCCGCCGATAGGCAGGCATCGCAAATCGTCGGTTGTCTTGAGGCGTTTGTCGATGGGCGATTTATGGTCCTCGACTCCGAGGGCCATCTCAACTTCCATCCCGCGTGAGTCACGAAAGTTCCGCCGCATGCAAACCGCCTTCACCGCCGACCAGCTTGAACAACCGGATGTCGCGCATTCCGAAAAGATCCTGCGCAAATGCGTCCATTGCGGCTTCTGCACCGCAACCTGCCCGACCTATGTCACCCTCGGCAACGAGCTCGATTCGCCGCGCGGGCGGATCTATCTGATCAAGGAGATGCTGGAGGACGACCGCCCGGCCGACGAGAGGGTGGTGACCCATATCGACCGCTGCCTGTCCTGCCTCTCCTGCATCACCACCTGCCCGGCGGATGTGAACTACATGCATCTGGTCGATCACGCCCGGGCGCATATCGAGCGCACCTACAAGCGCCCGTTCGCCGACCGGATGATCCGCAGGATCCTTGCCATGACGCTGCCCTATCCGGGGCGGTTCCGGGCAAGCCTGACCCTGGCGCGGCTCGGGCGACCCTTCGCCGCGGTGCTTGACGGGATCAAGCCGCTCAAGCCGCTGGCCGCGATGCTGAAGCTCGCGCCGGCCAGCCTGCCTGCCGCGTCCGATGCCAATCGCCCGGCGGTCCGTCCCGCCGAGGGACCGCGGAAAAAACGCGTCGCGCTCCTGACGGGATGCGCCCAATCGGTTCTCGACCCGAAGATCAACGAGGCGACGATCCGCCTGCTCACCCGGCTCGGCGTCGAGGTCGTGGTGCCGGAAGGCGAGGGGTGCTGCGGCGCGCTGGTCCATCACATGGGGCAGGAGGAACCGGCGCTCGATTTTGCCCGCCGCAACGTCGATGTCTGGATGCGGGAGATCGAGGCCGGCGGGCTCGACGCGATCGTCATCACCGCGTCGGGCTGCGGGACGACGATCAAGGACTATCACCACATGCTGCGGCTGGACCCCGCTTATGCCGAAAAGGCAGCAAAGGTTTCGGGCCTCGCCAAGGACGTCACGGAACTGCTCACCGATCTGGAGCTGCCGGCGCCGCGCGCCGTCGGCCCGATCGTCGTCGCCTATCACTCCGCCTGTTCGATGCAGCACGGCCAGCGCGTCATCCGCCAGCCGAAGGCGCTGCTCTCGCGCGCCGGCTTTGCCGTCCGCGACGTTCCCGAGGGGCATCTCTGCTGCGGCTCTGCCGGCACCTACAATATTTTGCAGCCGGAGATCGCCGGGCGCCTCAGGGATCGCAAGGTCAAGAACATCGAGAGCGTCATGCCGCAGGTGATCGCCACCGGCAATATCGGCTGCATGACCCAGATCGGCAGCGGAACCCAGATTCCCGTGGTCCACACGGTCGAGCTGCTCGACTGGGCGTTCGGCGGGGACAAGCCGGCAGCGCTTGCCTAGACGCCGGCTCGATCGCTTACCGCGCCACCTCTTCCAGAAAACGCATCAGGCCGGTTTCCGGGGCCGTCAGGCGCTCGCGGCGCCGGCCGCGCAGAAGATCCGGGGGCAAGACGCCGGCCTCGTACGCTTCGACGATCGCCGGATGGACATAAGACGAGCGCGCCACCGCAGGCGTGTTGCGCAGCCTTGCGGCGACTGAGCGCATCGCTGCGGCAACGGCGCGCTTGCGCTTGTTCGGGGTGTTCGCGTCGCCGGCCTCTTCGATCAGGAAGCGCAGCGCCTCTGCCGAACCGTGAAAGGTGCGAAAATCCTTCGCCGATATGCGGGCACCCGAGGCCTCTGCCAGATAGTCGTTGAGGAGGTTGGCGGTCAGCTCCCGCTGCTTCTTGGTCTTGCCGGGAAAGCGGAACAGCCGCTGCCCGCGACCCTGGCGCATCTTCTTCAGCGAGGTGACGAGCGGGCGTTCCAGGATCTCGATCCGGTGCTCCTTGTTCGACTTGCCGACGAATTTGAGCACTGCGACATCGCCCGAGATTTTGAGGTTCTTCCGGCGCAGCGAGGCGACGCCCCGGCCGCCGTCGGCGGCGTATTTCTCGTGGCCCGGCCGCATGGCGGCGACGTCGATGAGGCGCGTCGCGACCGCGGCCGTCATCCGCCGGTCGGCCTTGCGGCGACGCAGATCGCGCTCGATGGCCTCCCGAAGCGTCGGCAGTGCCTTGCCGAAGCGCATCAGCCTTTCGGTCTTCACGGCATTGCGCACGTTCACCCAGGCGTCGTGATAGCGATATTGCAGGCGACCCTTCTCGTCGCGGCCAACCGCCTGGATGTGGCCGTTCTCATAGACGCAGATCTTCACGCTCGACCAGGCGGGCGGGATCGCCAGCGCCTTGACCCGGCGCTTGAGTTGCTTGTCGTGGATCGTCTCGCCGGAGCAGAAGCAGATCTTGAAGCCCCGGCCGCATTTGTGCCGCTCGATCTCGAAGCTCCCGGGATCGACCATTTCGAGCCCGTAGCGCTCGGCATGCATGGCGAGTTCGTATTGCATCGTCAGTCCGTTGGCGACAGGTGACACTGATGGTTCGGTGGCGTGCTAACGTGGTTTTCAGCTTCGCCGTTCCGTCACCCGGCCGCGGCAATTTCGATTCCTGGATCAAACACTTGTCAGGGAACCCGCCGGCGAGTGCCGGGCTTGTGGCGTCGATCGCAACCAGCAGGAGGACACGCGCGATGACGAAATTCCGGAAGGGCCAGCATGTCGCCTGGTCGTGGGGCAATGGCGAGGGCACCGGACAGGTGAAGGACCACTTCAAGGAAAAGGTCACCCGCACCATCGACGGCGCCGAAGTGACCCGCAACGCCAGCGAGGACAATCCCGCCTATCTCATCGAGCAGGAGGACGGCGGAAAGGTGCTGAAGTCCGAGACCGAGCTGAAGAAGGCCGGCTGACACAGGCGAGCCTGGCGCGAGAGGCTTCCGCGACGAAGATCGATCGCGGTCGCCTCATATCCATGGCCAGCTCAGCGCGCCCGCAGCGACCACGAGGTAGCGGAACAGTTTTCCGACACCAACGAGGACGAGGAACGGGATGACGCCGACCCGCGCAATTCCGGCTACGACGGTCAGAGCATCACCGCCGATCGGCGCCCAGGCGAAAAGCAGGCTCCAGCTTCCATAGCGGTTGAATGTCTTTGAAAACCGGTCGATCCGATCCGACGGGACAGGGAACCACCGCCGATCCTTGAAGCCGATCAGGAACCGCCCAAGCATCCAGTTGACGAGCGAGCCGAGCGTATTGCCAAGCGTCGCCACGCCAATCAGCAGCCACGGGTCTGCCGTTCTCTCGATGAGCGTCACGGCGAGCAGCACCTCGGACGCCCCTGGCAGGATCGTCGCAGCAAGGAAGGCCGACCAGAAAAGCGCCGCCACGGCCAGAAAGTCATTCGTCATGGCAAGGCTGATAGCGAAGCGCGCGGCATTCGCGAAGGCCTCGACGCGATGATCTGCCATTCATCCGGCTTGCCCGTCACATAGCCGACATGGCTTGATGGCTTCGTTGCCCGTAGAATTCGCGGTTGGGCGGAAGCGAGGCGGTCTTGATCTGGATCGGTTTGCTCACCCTGCCTGCAACGCGCGTCGGGGATGCGGCACCAGAGGGTGCCGGCAAAGGGTGGGACAGGTGACAAAGTTCGAGGCACCGTCCACGCCGCAGGGTGTTGCTGATCCCCTGGTCGTGCCCTTTGGCGAGGCGACGAAGGCCTTCGCCCGCATCGCCTGCCTGTCCTTCGGCGGACCGGCCGGGCAGATCGCCGTGATGCACCGCATCCTCGTCGAAGAGAAGCGCTGGATCGGCGAGGAGCGGTTTCTCCATGCCTTGAACTTCTGCATGCTTCTGCCGGGGCCGGAAGCCCAGCAGCTCGCGACCTATTGCGGCTGGCTGCTCAACCGGACGCTCGGTGGCCTCGTCGCCGGGTTGCTCTTCGTCGCGCCGGGGTTTCTGGCGATCCTTGCTCTCAGCATCGTCTATGCCACCTATGGCGAGATCGGCATTGTCACTGCGCTGTTTTTCGGGCTGAAGACGGCGGTACTCGCCATCGTCATTCAGGCGGTGATCCGCATCGGCGGTCGTGCGCTGAAAAATCGCTTCATGATTGCCATCGCCGCTTTCGCCTTCGTGGCGATCTTCGTCGTCGGCGTACCGTTTCCGCTGATCATCGCGTTGGCCGCTGTGACCGGCTTCCTCGGCCAGAGGAGCGGCCATCCAGCCTTTTCGGAACACGATGGCGGTAAGGCGGGCGGCGCAGACCAGGCGGAGGAGGGGCTTTCCGATCGTTTGGCGACGGGCGCTGAAACCTCGGCGGCCCGTCGCTCTGCACTGATCGCAGCGATAATCTGTCTCGCCCTATGGATGCTGCCGACGGCGGCGATCCTGCTCGCGCTCGGTCCGGAGAGTGTCTTCTCGCAGATCGCCCTGTTCTTCTCGAAGATGGCGGTCGTCACCTTCGGCGGCGCCTATGCCGTCCTCGCCTATGTCGCACAGGAGGCCGTCGGCACTTATGGCTGGCTGCGGCCGGGCGAAATGCTCGATGGCCTCGGCCTTGCCGAGACGACGCCGGGACCGCTGATCATGGTCACCCAGTTCGTCGGTTTCCTCGCCGCCTATCGTCAGGCCGGGGCGCTCGATCCGCTGGTCGCCGGGGTGGTGGGAGCGTGTCTGACCACCTTCGTCACCTTCGCCCCCTGTTTTCTCTGGATCTTCGCCGGGGCGCCCTTCATCGAGGGCCTCCGGCAGAACCGCGCGCTCTCGGCGGCGCTGTCGGCCATCACCGCCGCCGTCGTCGGCGTGATCCTCAATCTCGCCGTCTGGTTCGCGCTGCACATCCTGTTTTCGCGGGTGAGGACGATCGAAGGCCTCGGCCTTTCGCTGGACCTGCCGGACCCGGCAAGCCTCGACCCGATCGCGCTCGCGCTGTTCGTCTTCGCGGCGGTGGCGATCTTCGTCTTGCGGCTCGGCATGCTGGCGACGCTCGCCGCCTCTGCGGTGGGGAGCGCCGGTCTCTTCGCCCTCGGCTTCCTGCCGTAGCGTCCTCAGAGCGGCTGACTGCCTGTTTCGCCACCCGGCATGGTCTCGCCGCCAGGAGCGGGCGCGGGGATCGCGTCGGGCGCAGCCTCCGGCGCCACGGTCGGCGCATCGGGACCCTTGATCGTCACGCCGTTGATCTTCACCGAGCCATCGGCGGCGGTCTCGATCAGCCACTCGGTCCTGCCGTCGGAGAGCTGCTTGCCGAAGCCCTTGGCCATCGATCCGAAGGCGAAGCCCTGCAGGGCATTCTGATCCTTCGCGCCAGCGTCCTGCAGCGACTTCAGCGCCTTGTCGAGACCGGTCGCGACGATGTCGAAACGTGTCTCCGGCTTGTCGCTCTCGAAGGTCATCGAACCATCGACCTTGAGATCGTAGTCCCGCGCCGCAAGCCTGACATTTTCGAACTTCAGCGTCGGCCGGTGCTGCTCGAAGCTTGCGAGGATCTCCTGCGAAGCGGCGTCCGAGACCGGCTTATCGGCCGAGAGATCGAGATTGGCGAGGAGGATGCGCAGCGGCGTGTCGAGATCGACGCCCGCCCCGACCGCGTCCATCGTGAGATCGGTCGGCACCAGCGGTCTCGCCCATTCGGGGATCTGCGGAAAATCGAAGCTCATGCCGCCGAGTTCGAGGCTGTAGCGATAGGTGCCGTCGGTGACGATCCCGTCGCCGGTCAGGCCGATCACGAAGCGGCCGATCTCGGAGGTGCCGTAGGCCGTCTTCACCTTGATGCCGTCGATGCCGGTCTTGCCGCCAATCCCGCTCCAGAGCGGCATCGCCTCGCCGAGGCGCTGCTTCAGCTCCGCCTGCGCGGCCCGGATCTTGTCCTTGTCGGCATTGCGCAGGAGGAAGGCGAAGAGATCTGCGATCTGGCGCGACCGGAAGTCCGAGGCCGTCATCGCCACCGTGTAGGTTCCCGCCGAGATCTCCACCTCGACAAGCTTGTCGGGCTGCGCGGGATCGGCGGCGATGCGCAATGTCTCGGTGAAGCTCCTGGCTTCCTGGTCGCTCTTGTATTCGACGTTGCCGTCCGGATTGGGCGTGGCGGTCGCCTTGATGGTCTGGGGCCCGAGGGTCGCGGAAACGTTGCCGGTCCCCTGGTTCTGCTCGACGGTGACCTCGTCGATCGAGCCCCCGATGTCGAGGAAGGCGCGATATTCCGACGCGTAGACGCCGGACATCGTCACACCGTTGATCGCATAATCGACATGAGTCTGCTGGCCGGCGACGACGGCGTCGTAGGAGACCGCGATGGCGCCACTGGCATCGACCTGCCAGTTGCCGTCGTCGCGCTGGCTGACGACCCAGGAATAGGGGGTCAGGTTGGCCTTGACGCTGCTGCCGTCCGGCAACTCGCTGGTGAAGCTGCCATTGGCTCCGAGGGTGATCCGGTAGCCCTGCGGGTCGGGTTCAATGGTCGCAAAGCCGCTGTCGAAGGGAAGCGTGCCAAGATAGTCCTTCAGGGCCGCCCTCAGCGTCGCGGCGCCGAGCGCGGTTCCGGCCTTGTCGCCGTCTGCGGCGAAGGCGGCGGTGGAAGTGAGGAGAAGGGCGGCAGCGGCAAGGGCGGGGCGAAGGCGCATCTCGGTCTCGTTCCGAACTTGAGTTTTTGGCGTCAGGCAGCATGAGTGGAAGGCTCAGACTCTGGCTGAAGCTTTGCCGACAAACTGTGTCTGCGGAAAGACAAGCGGGGGGAATGATTCCCCGCCGCGCCCGGGTTGTGCTCGCTTGTCAGGGCTTCGCTGCCAGCGACGGGCGAAGCGGGCCTGCCGCTGCGGACTTCGTGCCGAGCTTTGCCGCGACGTCCGGCGCGACATAGGCCTCCCAGCACGGGGAGAGCGTGATCTTCGTCAGTGCCTCGAGTGCCGGCGCGTAGAGATCGCGCAGCTTCTCGTTGGCATCGGTGATCGGGCAGCGTGGATAGAGGACGAGATCCGTCGCCTCGACCGATGACAGGATGGCAGCGTCCGGATCCGGCACGGCGCGGAACGGATCTGCGCCGATGGCGATGCCTTTCGGCGCCTCGCGGCCGAGCAGCCAGGGAAACGGATTGGTGAAGTTGAGGCTCATGATCGTGCCGAACCTGACGTCATGCTCTGCCTCGAAGGCATTGATCGCGCCGACCGCCTCGTCCACCGCCATCAGCCAGGCGAGCTGGAAGTCGGGCTCGTTGTAGAGCGTGAAGTTCGGCAGTTCCCCGGCCGTCGCGATAGCCTCGTAGGTCTCGGGATGCGCCGCGAAGATTCCCTTCATCACCTCGGCATGGTGCATGATCTCGGAGCGCTGGCTGACGAGGCCGAGCTGGCCGAGATGGTCCCCGGCGAGCCGCTCGTATTTGATCTGTCCGACGAAGGCGCGGGCGGCGCGCGCCGTCACCTCGGTGAGATAGGGAAGCGAAGCCGCCGCAATGAGGACGGCGAGAAGGCCGAGCCGCGTACCGGCGATGCGACCACGCCGATCCCAGGCCATCAGGAGCACCGGCCAGACGAAGATGAAGCCCTGGCCGCCGGTGTTCTGGGTCTCGACGAACAGCGCCGCGAATGTCGCCGCGGCGATCCAGACCAGTGGCCGGTCCACAAGCGCTGCGAGGGACGATGCGCCGGGCGAGCGAAACAGCGCCTTCGCCTTGTCCACCATGTCGCGACCGTCGAGGACGAGAAGCAGGAGCATCAGCAGCGCCAGAGGCCCGAAGACGGTGAAGTGGATCGAGGCCGCCTGCAGGAAACGGGGCAGCAGGCTCTCTTCGTTCAGCGCCAGAAGCGCGGCGATGTCGCCGAGATAGGCAGAGACGACGCCGAGCCAGAGCTCGAGCCCGGCAAGGACGAGGAGAAAGCCGAGCGCCGCGGCGAGCGACAGCCGCAGGTCGATCCGGCGCGCAAGAAGCGCCACGACGCAGAGAAGGCCGCCAGCGAAGAAGCCGGTCACCTTGATCAGGAACAGCGCCAGCATCGTCGTGACGATGACCGCCAGCATGATCCGCCGCGACCTTGCGAAGACCAGAGCCGCGACGAGGACGTAGAGGATCTCGGTGATCTGCCGGTTGTAGATGCCGAAACCGTCGACGCTCGGATAGGAGTAATATTCGGTGACGTTGATCGGCAGGATCTGGAACACCAGGAACGGCAGCAAGAGGGCGAGCGCCAGAGCGCGCGAGCGCCTGTCGACGTCGTGGGCAACGAGGGCGATCAGCGGGCCGGTGACGATGAGCAGCGACCACTGCACAAGAAGCAGCGGCTGGGCGCTCGGAAAAAGCCGCTCGCAGAGCGCAAAGAGCCAGTAGCCAAGGGGGCCGACCGGGGTAAAGAAGTCGAGGCCCGGCACCTGGCCGGAAAAGATCCGGTTCGCCGCGTCGAAATAGATGAAGAGGTCCCAGTAGAAGGCCCCGATCGGGACCGTCAGCGGCGTCATCAGCAGGCAGGCGAGCACCGCGCAGACCGCCGGCACGATGACCAGAGGCGAGGCGAGGGGGCGGAGAAGTCTGAGGCTGCCGGGTCGGCTTGCCGTCGGAGCGAGCGTCACGGGTCGACTGTTCCCATTGCGAGATTTCGCCGCATCATGCCGCAACGGCATTAAGAAAGACTGATGATCGCCTCGGCAATTCCGAGCATCTGAGCGTCTTTTGCGCGGCGATTGGTCGCTCGGGCAGGCGGCCGGAAAGGGTTGTTTTGACGTTTATGTGAATTGCGCGTCTTCACCTTCGGCGTAGCGTATTGCAATGCAAAAGCGGCGTTGCAACCAGACGATTTCCGAAAATCGTGGGGCGGCCCTGACAGCGGGGCGCAGCTTGCCGCGCGCCAGCGCCGTAAGGCGGGCGATGCCCCACCGAACTCTCGCAGCCCTGCTGGCCGCCGCTTTCTGCGCAATTTTTGCCATGCCGCTTCAGGGCCAGGCCTTCGAGCGCGGGCTTTCCGATTTCGGTGCCGCCGGCAAGCGGCAGCCGGACGGTGCGCCGGTCGACGTCGAGCTGGTTCTCGCCGTGGACGTGTCCTGGTCTATGGACCGCAGCGAGCAGGAGATCCAGCGCGACGGCTATGCAGCGGCCTTCCGCGATCCGAAGGTCCAGGAAGCGATCATGGAGGGCGTTAACGGCCGGGTCGCGGTCACCTATGTCGAGTGGGCAGGGACCGTGTCGCAGACCGTCGTCGTCCCCTGGACGCTGATCGATTCCAAGGAAAGCGCCGACGCCTTCGCCTATCGCCTCGCCACCGAACTACCGGACCGCGAGCGCCGCACCTCGATCTCGGCGGCCATCGACGCGATCGTTCCGATGTTCACCGGCAACGGCTTCGAGGGTCTGCGGCGGGTGATCGACATTTCCGGCGACGGGCCGAACAATCAGGGCCGCATGGTCACCATGGCGCGCGATGCGGCGGTCGCTTCCGGTATCACCATCAACGGCCTGCCGCTGATGACCTCCGACGGCGGCTACTCCTGGGGCTCGATCCCCGATCTCGATCGCTATTATTCCAACTGCGTCATCGGCGGCCCGCGTGCCTTTGTCATCCCGGTCAATGACTGGTCGCAGTTTCCGGAGGCGGTCCGGCGCAAGCTGATCCTGGAACTCGCCGGCGGCTGGCCCGTCGAGCAGCACCTGCCAGGGCCCGTGCTGCGGGCTCAGGAGCTGCCTTCGGCCGACTGTCTCGTCGGCGAGAACATGTGGATGGAGCGCCAGCAGCGCTGGATGGACGACTCGCGCTGAGTGTCCTGACCGAACGGTCCGGGCCGTCCCCAAGCAGCTCGTGGTTCACCCGCGCCGCCCGGATTCTTCAGGGTCCCTGCTTCGGACGAGACGTCCTGCCGGTGCGAGGAGTCAGGCGACGGAGGCGACCTTGTGGCGGCTCGCCCGCTCCTGCTGGGGCGAGCGGGTATAGAGCTCGCGGTAGCATTTGGCGAAATGCGAGGACGACACGAAGCCGCAGGCCATGGCGATCTCGACGATCGGCATCTGCGACTGGCGCAAAAGATGGCGGGCGCGGTCGAGCCGCATCTCCAGGTAATAGCGGGCCGGCGAGAGGCCCATTTCGCGCTCGAACAGCCGCTCCACCTGCCGGCGCGACAGCCCGACGTGATAGGCGATGCCGGCGAGCGACAGGGGATCGGAGAGATTGGCCTCCATGATCTCGATCGCCCGCACGACCTTGGCATGCTGGACGCCGAGCCGCGCCTTCTGCGGCAGTCGCTGGCGGTCGTGCGGTCCGCGCACCCGGTCGGTCAGCGCCTGCTCGCAGACCCGGTCGACGACGCCGTCGCCGAGATCCTCGCGGATCAGCGCCAGCATCATGTCGAGCGCCGCCGTGCCGCCGGCGCAGGTATAGATGTTGTGGTCGATCTCGAAGAGATCGGCATAGACGTCCGCCCGCGGAAAGGCTTCGGCGAAGCCCGGAAGGTTCTCCCAGTGGATCGCGCATCGCCGGCCGGAGAGCAGCCCGGCTTTGGCGAGGATCCAGGCGCCGGTGCAGAGGCCGCCGACCGAGATGCCGCGCTGATGCGCTTCGCGCAGATAGGAGAACAGCGGCTTGTCCTGAAATTCTTCGACGAAAACGCCAGAGCAGGCGAAGATCATCGACGGCCGCCCGCCGCCGATCAGTTCGCGTCGCTCGTCCTCGATGCTCGAGGCGACCGCGCAGGTCACCCCGTTGGACGCGGCGACCGGCCTGCCGTCGGCCGAGGTCAGGCGCCAGCGATAGGCTTCGCGTCCGATGATCCGGTTGGCGATCCGCAACGGCTCGATCGCATTGGCAAATGCGATCATCGAGAAGTTCGGAACCAGCAGGAAGACGATCGTCCTGCGCGGAGCGTCGGCGGCCGCACCCCAAGCGGTGGGCACCCTCCCGACGCCGGCTTCAACACCTTCATCCATCGAAGCGCTCACTACCGAATCCGTGACGTCCCGACCCATTGCGCCGTTTAACGGTGACGAAATTTCGTCAGACCCGCAATCCGACTTAGGCCGCAGACGATCCGGCGGTAATTGCGCCCGCCTGAAGTCGGACGCAAGAGGCGTGAGGCGGGATTTTCGCGCTTGGCGATGCCGCGAGCCGGTCAGCTGACGATGCGGATCCGCAAAACGCGTTCGGCGATCTCCTGGAAGGTCTTGGTCAGCTGGCTTGCGGAGGTGACCGAGAAATAGTGCGAAGTGTCCGTGGCGCAGTTCTTGAGCAGCGTCTCGTTCCCGTCGATCAGGCGGATGGTGTAGAGCTCGACATCCATCGCCTTGGCGTTGGTGCAGGCGAGCGAGGTTCGCGCATCGATCTGCGAAGACTGGCTCGAGCCGTTCCAGCGGTTCTGGGTGTTGTTGCCGTCGGTGAGGACGATCATCACCTTCTGGGTGCGCGCATCCGTGTTGGCGCCGGCGAGGGGGTAGGTGGGGGTGAAGGCCTCCATCCCCCATTGCACGCCGATGGTGATGTTGGTGTTGCCCGAGGGCTGCATGGCGTCGACCTTGGTCTTCAGTGTCGCAAGATCGGTCGTCAGCGGATAGGCCGCCAGCAGCGTGTTCCTGGCGCAATTCGCCTTGGGATAGAGGGTTGCCGCGATGCTCGACTGCGGCGCATCCTTCTGGACGTCGTAGGGCTGGGTGCGGTCGATGACGCAGCCCGACCAGGTTTCCGTGCCCGTCAGGATCAGGTCGTTGTTGGCGGTCGTCGTGTCGTTGTCCTTGGTGGCGACGGGTGTCGACGTATTGCTCTGGACCGTGACCGAATAGATCGTCGTCGAATTGCCGAAGGTCGAACACCAGATCAGCACGCAGGAGGCGCTGGTACGCTCGACCTGAAAAGTCGTGCCGCTCTTTGAAGCCTTGTACTGGTAAAAGCTGCAGCTGTACCTGTAGCAGTTGTATGCCACGTAGTTCGTGGTACCGAGCTTGAAGCCATCCGCTGTCGGCGAGCAAGCCGAGCGATCGACACTGTTGGCGTTGGAATTGAGGGCGCTGCAGTTCACCACCGGATCGGTCACCGTCTGGGCCAGTTCGCAGGCAGCCCGATCGGCCGCGTCGGTGATGCTGCTGCAGTTGGTGGTCGTCGCATACGGATTCGTCGGGGTGGTCGAATAGGTTCCCATCGTCGCGGCATCCAGCCGGACCTGGGTGTCGAAGGGCACGAGGGCTGCCTGGACCTTGGCGTCGCCTGCAACCGCGCCGGAGAACTGGCCGAGGAACAGCTTCACCGCCGCCTTGAGCTCGGTCATCCGGCTGTCGTTCTGCATCGAGCCGGAGGAATCGAGCACGAGGACGATGTCGAGCGGAATGTTCGAGCGGGCCGAGACCGCCTCGAGCGCGACATTGAGCGAGGCGACGTGGAACAGCGACAGGAACGGCGTGTCGACGTCGAAATCGACGTTGTACTTGTACTTGCCGTCGACGATGCTGAGATTGGTGGCCGAGACGTCGGCGTCGATGTCGTCGCTGATATTCGCCAGGAAATACATGTCGGCGAGGCGCTCGCGCTCGGCGGAATCGGTGCCGAGATATTTCGCCGCGACGATCACCGCGGTATCGGCGGCGGCCTGAGCGGCGGATTTGTAACGCCAGACATTGGAGAGGTCGACGCCGCCGCCGATGGCGAAAACCAGCGGGACGGCCGCGAGCCCGACCATCATGCCGAAATTGCCGCGCCGGTCCTTCATGAACCGGGCAATGCACCGGCCGGCCGAACCCATCGACCAGCGGGACCAGAAACGATTCCGTGCCATCACGTTATCCTCCGCCTGCCTTACGAAGGGCGGAAGTTTCCTGTGGTCACGTTAAGGTGCCGCTTGCAATTGCAGAAAATCTGGGGATGAGCGCGTTTGGCGAGCCGATTTCTCGGAGCAGGGTTAAGCACCGGTTACCGATTCGAGCCGATCCGGGCGATCGGCGGGGACTGCGGCAGATCGCAGTGCACCGTCGCCCATCGCATGGGCCATGCGGCGCTTCTCGCGCCTCCTGCAGGACGTCGGCGCTTTATCGCGACAGCCGCCGGTGGTTCGACCGCACCCGCTTCGAATAGGGCCGCAGCCCGGCGGTGAGCACGGCGTCCATCGGATTGCCGCTTTGGCGGCGCCCGCTCATCGAAGCGATCACCGCGTCGCCTGCGGCTTTCGCCATAGCCGTCTGCACCGCCATGACGGCTTCGCCGGTGGCCGCCATCTTCTCGCTCACCATGCGGACGGCCTCCGCCTTGTCCTTCGCCGTCGGCGCAGTCGCCATCGCCAGCCACAGCTGGCCGACCCGGCTGGCAATGACGAGGGGCGACAGCGTGGCGAGAGTGAAAAGTTCGGCGGTGCTCTTCGGGGCGGCGAGATCGGTTCCGAACGAGAAAGGCTGACGTTGATCCATGGCAGATATTCCTCGGTGGGTTCGGGGCAGGAACCCGAAACCCGCCGAAAGGTGGCAGTGCAACACGAATAATTTTGCGCTGCCGCAGCCGGTCTCTTCAGAACAGCTGCAGCAGCGCGAAAGCCGCCGCGCCGTAGAAGCCGCCGAGGACGATCAGGCCGATCAGCCCGGTGATCAGCGCCGCCCCGAGCCAGAGGCCGTCCCGCGTGCTGATCGCGACCCCGACGAGGGCGACGGAGATACCCGGGATGAGGTTGGTCAGTGGGAAGGGGATGGCCACGATCGTCGCCATGATGAAGCAGTACCAGCCGAGGATCGGAAGCAGCAGCCGCTCCGGTTCGATCCAGTAGCGATGGCGCGCCAGCCGCTCGATGCGTCGCAGCATCGGGCCGATCTTCTCCATCACCTGGGCGATCCGATCGGGACTGAGCTTCATCCGCCGCACGAAATTCGGCAGCCAGAGGCGATGCCGGCCGATCGCCAGCTGGAAGGTGAAGAACATCAGCGGCAGGCCGAAGAAGAACGATGCCGGCGGCGGCAGCGGCACGAGGTTCAGCCCACCGAACAGGATGAAGAACGCACCGAAGGCACGGGTGTCGAAAGCCTGGGACAGTTCGCCGATCGTCGGCTCGTCGCGGCGATGGTGGCTGAAGGTGCGCAGGATCGCAGAAATGCGCTTCTGCCGCCTGCCGCCTTGCCGGCGAAGGGCGCGGCGCAAACTGGAGAAGCCACCAGGAGGGGACACGGACGAAACTCTGTGGTGTGACACGACGGTTTGACCAAGGTCGCAGAAGCGGGCTCACCGCCCGTCAGACGCCGCCACGGATCGGGCGGGACGGCGCCGGGCTGACGGCATCGGGCTCACTATGCCCTTTCCCCGCTTAAGTCGAGGTTTCAATGCAGGAGAGGGGTGATCTGTTGCCGAAACAGTCGCGATGTTGCGCAGCTGTCGCCGGTCGGCCGGCCTTCCGCTACGGTCCGGCGGATCTGATCTGCCATGTAACTCACCATCGAGACTGGGCGCCGCATCGAACGTGGCATTGAGATTTTCACCATGGACTTCCCTAAGGGTCCGTTGGTTCCGGCACCCGCCAAGACGGCCGCAGACCGGGACCGAAGACCGGTTTCGGACTGTCAGTCCTTGGTGAGGTCGAGTATCTCGACGGAATGCGGCGGCATCTTCCGATGCACGAAGCGACTGTCGACGAGCGTCGCCTCGGCGTCGGCAAAGCCGTCCCTCCAGCGCTCCTCGACCGAATGGCGGGAGAACTCGTAGTCCTTGGACTCGCTGCTCGCCGCCCGCCGCCGGTTGATCAGATGGATGATGGTGACCGAGGCGTCGCAGGATGCGCCGATCAGCGTCGCGGCGTCGGGATCGCTCGCAAGTTCCGGCGGCAGCTTGCCGAGCAGGCGGTGCAGAGCCCGCTTCAGCTTGCGCTCCTCCTTCATCATGTCGGTGTTGAGCCGGGTACGGCTGGAGAAGCGGATGTCCTTTTCGCGCTCGGCGATGTCGAAGATCGTCTGGGGCAGCGGGCCTCTGGCGCTGAACAGGTCCACCTGGAAGATGCACATGTCGTGGTGATGGTCGCGCTCCAGCAGATATTGCAGCGGCGTGTTGGAGACGAGACCGCCGTCCCAGTACCAGGCGCCGTCGATCTCGATCGGCGGAAAGCCCGGCGGCAGTGCGCCGCTGGCCATGACGTGTTCCGGGCCGATCCGGGTGTCTTCGGTGTCGAAATAGCGGAAGTTGCCGGTCTCGACGTTCACCGCGCCGAGGCTGACGCGCATCTCGCCGCGGTTGAGGCGGTCGAAATCGACCAGTCGTTCGAGCGTCGCCTTCAGCGGCGCGGTATCGTAATAGCCGACATCGCCGGGCGAGCCGTCGCGCAGCAGATAGGTCGGCGGAAAGCGCGGCTTGAAGAAGCCGGGAATTCCGTACAGCGCCGAGGACGCGGCGCTCGCCTCGTTGAAGGCCGAGCGCAGGAACACCCCCGGCAGCGGTGGGCCGAAGGTGATCGTCGAGGAGACTTCGTCCCAGAACGCCCTGAGTGCCCGGCTGCGTTCGCCTGGAGCATTGCCGGCGACGAGGGCGGCATTGATCGCGCCGATCGAGATGCCGGCGACCCAGTCCGGCCGCGCGCCGCGCTTCTCCATCGCTTCGAAGGCTCCGCCCTGATAGGAGCCGAGCGCCCCGCCGCCCTGGAAGACGAGGACAAGCATCTCGTCGTTCTTGGTCAGGGCAACGTCATTGGAGATGGATGTCTGTTTTCCGGACGTCTTCATCGGACCTCATCCCATCGCGGTCGGGCGGGACTCTGGCGTGGCCGGCAAGGGCCGCAGCGCCTCCTCTTTCTCGCAGTGCAGCATGGCATGATCGAGGCAGGATCGGCGGCCCGGCTCGGTCGCGCGGGAACCTTTTCGACGGCGAAGCCGTTTGGCGTTTGTTCCATGTACAGGAGTATCGGCCGTGAACAGGCGCCACACCATCATCATCACCCTCCTTGCCGGCGCTATGATGCTCTCGGCCTGTGCCAACACCGTCCGCGGCGTCGGCCGCGATGTCGGCAATACGGTCGATGCGACGGGCGCCGCGGTCAACGACGTCGCGCGCTAAGGCCGACGACCTCACCGAATCCAGCGAGCCGGCGATCAGCCGGCTTTGTTGTGCCCGCATTCGTACGCAGGCGAGTGACCGGTTCGAAGACATAGTATAAGCTCCGCCTCGGTTCGGTGTCGGATCGAGGCAGAGATGACCGCGTTGTTCAATGCGCTAATGGCGCGGCCAATCTTCTTCGTTGCGACCGTCGTCGCAGCCTTGGCGCTGCTTCCCGTCGCCGTGTGGCTGGACCTGCGCCACCTCTCCGATACGGCGCTCGGTGATCAGGCCCGCAGCCTCGATCTGATGATCAGCGACATCCGCAATTATTACGCCAAGAACATCGTTTCCCGGGTCAATGCAGCGGGGGGCAAGGCTGTCCCGGTGCACAATTACGAGGATGTCGACGGCGGCATCCCGATCCCGGCGACGCTGTCGCTCGAACTCGGCGAGGTGATCGGCGGGCGCGGCGAGAACATGAAGTATCGCTTCGTCTCGGACTTTCCGTTCAAGTCGCGCAAGCCCCACGACCTCGACGAATTCGAGCGGTCGGCGCTGAAGACCTTTCGGGCGGCGGGGGCAGAGAAGCCGGTGATCGTGCGGACCGCCGGTTCCATCTTCAATCGGAACGTCCGCCTTGCGGCGCCCGTATTGATGGGCGAGAGCTGCGTCGGCTGCCACAACACCCATCCGGAAAGCCCCAAGCGCGACTGGGCGGTCGGCGACGTCCGCGGAATCCAGGAGGTGGAGATCGCCCAGCCGATCGCCGACAACATCTTCTCCTTCAAATATCTCCTGACCTATTTCGCCGGAGCCGGCCTGTTCGGTGTGGCCTTCGCCTCGATGCAGTGGCGGCAGGCACGGGTGTTCCGCCGAATGAACACCGATCTCGAGGAAGCCAATTCCTTCCTCGCCGCAGTCTCGATGAAGATCTCGAAATATCTCTCGCCGCAGGTCTATCGCAGCATCTTCTCGGGCGAGCGGGATGTCGTCATTTCCACCGAGCGCAAGAAGCTGACGGTGTTCTTCTCCGACATCAAGGATTTCACCGTCACCTCCGAGCGGCTGCAGCCGGAGGAGCTGACCCAGCTCCTCAACGAGTATTTCACCGAAATGTCGAAGATCGCCCAGGAACACGGCGCCACCGTCGACAAGTTCATCGGCGACGCGATCCTCGCCTTCTTCGGCGATCCCGAGACCAAGGGGCCCAAGGAGGATGCCCAGGCCTGCGTGCGCATGGCTGTCGCCATGCAGCGGCGCATGGCGGAGCTCAACGACACCTGGCGCCAGCGCGGCATCGAAAAGCCCTTCCAGACCCGGATGGGCATCAATACCGGGTACTGCAATGTCGGCAATTTCGGCAGCGAAGACCGGATGGACTATACGATCATCGGGGCCGAGGCGAACCTTGCGGCGCGGCTGGAATCGATCGCCGAGCCCGGCGGGATCGTTCTCAGCTACGAGACCTATGCCCTCGTCTCCGACATCGTCCGCGCCCGGCCGCTGGAGGCGATCTCGCTGAAGGGGATCAGCCGCCAGGTGGTGCCCTATGTCGTCGAGGCCGTGCCGGACGAGAGGGCCGAGGAAAATGGCGACGTCATCAACGAATTCACCGAAGGCGCCCGCATCTTCCTCGATATGGGGCAGGTCAGCGAGCGCGAACGGGCGCGGCTCGCCGCGGTCTTGAAGCAGGCGATGGAGCGGCTGCAGGCGGCCGGCCAACCGGGCCGCTGACCATGCCCGAAGACTAGGCTGGAAGCCGTTCCGCGGCTCCGCGTCAGCCTGTCAGCGTCGGCCAGATCTGATGGCGCGGCTCTCCCGCATTCATCCGCGATTCCAGCCCGTGCGGCGTCTTCTCCCATTTGTGCGGAGCAGTCAGCAGCTGCCACAGGGCGCGCAGCGATGCCCATGCGAGCAGCGCCCAGTAGGCCGGCAGGAGGACATACCAGCGGCGGAGGCCTCTTGCCGTTCCGGGCTCGAGGCCTCGCGCCGACAGCGCGATGAACAGGCCATAGGCCGCGACAACGTTGAAGACGTCGACGATGACGAAGGGGCTGAGTTCGTCGAGCTCGGAGAGGCCGACCGCGACGGGGACGAGCTGGATGACGACCAGCAGAAGAAACAGCGGGTGCGCGAAGGCCGAGACCACCATGCCGAAGAACACCAGCTGGAACGCCACCATCGCCCTAGGGCCGAGCTGGCGAAAAAGCAGCAGCGGCTGGCGCATGTGCAGGAGATAGGTGACGAACCAGCCCTTCATCCAGCGTGTGCGCTGGTTGCGCCAGACTTTCCAGCGCACCGGGGCCTGTTCGTATGTCGGCCGGGTGATCGTTTCGGCGCGGTAGCCGGCACGATGCAGGCGGATGCCGAGATCGGCGTCCTCGGTGACATTGTGGGAGTCCCAGCCGCCGATCTCGACGAGGCGTTCGCGGACGAAATGATTGGATGTTCCTCCGAGCGACAGCGGAAAGCCCTGGCTGGCGAGCCAGGGCAACATCCGGCAAAACAGCGCGGCATATTCGAGGGCGAAGAGGCCCGACAGCCAGTGCGTCTCGCCGTTCGTCACGACCAGCGGCGCCTGCAGGCAGGCAAGATCCGGCCGACCGGTGCGGAACCGCAGATAGGCCTCGCGGAGCTGGCCGGGATCCGGCACGTCCTCTGCGTCATAGAGTACCAGGAACTCGCCATAGGCGAGGGGCAGGGCATGGTTGAGCGCCTTCGGCTTGGTCCGCGGCTCGCCGGGAGGCACCAGCACCGTCGAGACATGGGCAAGACCCGTGGTCGCCTGGCGGACCGCGGCGATCGTGTTGCCGTCGTCTGCCTCGCAGACGATCTTGATGTCGAGCCGCGTCTTCGGCCAGTCGAGCCGCTCCAGTGCCGCCACGAGCTGCGGCACTATCGTCGTTTCATCGTGGAGCGCGACGAGGACGCTGTAGACCGGCACGCCCTGCCAGCCGGTTTCAAGCACGCCCGGTGCCGGAAGGTCGGCGACAGGGGGCGGACGGTCGGCGGCGAGGGCGGCAGGCAGGCGGATGGCGAGGCAGGCGGCGAAGAACAGCGTCGCGCCGCCGTGCCCAGTCGCGAGCGCGAAGCCCGGCAGGTAGTAGAGAAACAGGCAGACGGCGACGGCCGTTCCAAGACCGAGCGCCGCCTGCAGCGGCTCGATCGCCAGCCTTGCGGACAGCCGCGGTAGGTCGGCGGAAAGGCTCAGTCTCGCGGCGGCGTAACGCTGCGCCATCGTCTCCCGCTCGATGGCGCGGGCGATCTGCGAATGCGCCGTGACGCGCAGATATGCGCGCATGTCCGGTCGGCGGTCGAGATAGCGGGCGAAGCGGTCGATGCTCTCGATGGCCGGGCAGACGAAGAACTTCCCATCGACGCGATGGGGATAGATCTCCAGCGTTCGCGGTGGAGGGCGGCCGAGAAACGCCGCGGCGCCGCGCAAGGCGGCATCGTCGCGGATCGGCTCGAATAGCAGTCGCAGTTCGCGGGCGTAGCACTCCCCGTAGCGCCGCTCGGTGACGCGACCCGCGACGATCAGCTCGGACGCCACGTCGCTGCCGTTCCGGCGGGCGGCGCGAAAGGCTTCGAGTGCGTCGGCATGGTCGATGCCCATGGCATTCAGGAGCGCCAGCTGGCGCGGGCTGAACGGGCTTTGCGGTGGCGTTGGCCGGGGCGTGTCGCCCGCTTCCGGCTGGGCGTCGACCTGCGTCGGCGCCGCAGCCGCGGAACCGCGCTTGCCCGCCGCTTGGGGCATCGGGTAGGAATGCGCCTCGCACGCGTCTGCGAGTTCGACGTCCGCTCGCAAGGCCCGCTCCGTGACCGAGGGTGTTTCGACCTTTCACAATTTGAAAGTGATCGTGTTCAAGTTGAACTATTCGGTAAACTAACCATTAGGGGAAATGTTCTTGCGCTGGTTGATTCTCCTTGCCTTTGCAGGACTTTGCGCGGCGGCTCCGGCGATGGCCGAGGAAGCCGGCACGGTGGCGACCCCGAATTTCGTCGACCAGCACCAGCGCATCGCCAAGCCGGACCTTTCGGGTCGCCAGCGCATCCGCTTTCTGACCTCGACGGACTATCCGCCCTTCAACTTCCTCGATGCGCGGGGCCGGCTCACCGGCTTCAACGTCGATCTCGCCAAGGCGATCTGCGAGGAACTCGGCGTTCTGGCGCGGTGCCAGATCGAGGCGTTGCCATTTGGCGATCTCGTTCCCGCGCTCAATCGCGGAGACGGCGAGGCGGTCGTCGCCGGCCTTGCCATGACCGCGACGACCCGGCGCGAATTTGCTTTCAGCCAGCCCTATTTTCGCTATCCGGCGCGCTTTGTTTCGCGCAAGGACCGGACGATCGCCGAGCCGGTCGCCGATCATCTCACCGACAAGGTGGTCGGGGTGACGGACGGCAGCGCCCATGCCGCCATGCTCCGGGCGTTCTTTCCCGACGTGACGGTGCAGACCTTTCCCGACCGGCTGGAAGGGCTTGCGGCGATGCGGCAGGGCAAGGTCGACGCCTATTTCGGCGACGGCGTCAGCCTGTCCTTCTGGCTGGAAAGCGACGCCGCGGCCAAATGCTGTGCTTTCGCAGGCGGACCGTTCCTGTCGGACCGCTTTCTCGGCGAGGGGCTTTCGGTCGCCGTCGCGCCGGGCGACACGGAACTTGCCGACGCCGTCGACTATGCCGTGGCGCAGCTCGTCGCCAAGGGCCGGATGACGGAACTGATGCTGCGCTACTTTCCGATCAGCGCCTTCTGAGAGGGCCTCAAGGCAGGAAAAGCTGCAGGTCGGAGCGGCTCGCCCTCGCTCAGGCGCGGCGGTAGCGCACCCTTGCCGAATGCTCGATCGCGCCGGCGGTCAGCCGGTCGAGCTCGAAGGCGTCGCGCAGCATTTCGAGAAGCCGCAGCTCAGGCTGCGATGCCTCGACATCCGCCGAGACGACTTCGACGGCCAGCGCATAGGCGGTCTCGTAGAGGTTGTTCGGCACCGAGGCGTGGACGTTCTCGATGATCCGGTCGATGCCGTCATCCTCGTCGAGCAGCTTGCCGCAATCATGCGCGATCTCGGTGAGGCGGCTTTCGTCGAAGCCTTCGAAGACGGGGAGGGTGCGAAGGAGCACGGTGAATTCGCGCTGCTCGATGCCGCTGATCTGGCCGTCCGCCGCTGCGACGGCGATCATCAGGTGAATGAGGGCTTCCTGCGGATTCAGTCCGGCCATTGTCTTGCTGTTCTCCCAGTCTCGACAGAGCGATGAACCTAGGGACCGGAGTGTGGCCCCACAAGGTGCGGGGCCTTGCCGCGACGATTTCGCCCGCGGGCGGTGGGCTTTGTTGACGCGCCGCCGGCTTCTTTCTAGACCGTTCGCTGATCTGCCGCGACGTCTTGCCAGGGCCGTGGCCCTCGACCCCCATGACTGTCTGGAAACCGGATGCCGACGCTCGAGAACGATGCTGCACCCTTGCGCGAAGAGGCGCTCGCCTCCAATGCCTGGCCGTTCGAGGAGGCTCGCAAGCTCCTGAAGCGTTTCGAGGCGCCGGGCATGCCTGCCGAGGTGCTGTTCGAGACCGGCTACGGACCCTCCGGCCTGCCGCATATCGGCACCTTCGGCGAGGTGGCGCGAACCTCGATGGTGCGTCATGCCTTTCGCGTCCTGACCGACGACGCGGTTCCGACACGGCTCCTCTGCTTTTCCGACGATATGGACGGCCTGCGCAAGGTACCGGACAACGTGCCGAACCGCGAGATGATGGCGACCCATCTCGGCAAGCCGCTGTCGCGCATCCCGGATCCGTTCTCCAACGAGCACCCGTCCTTCGCCGCGGCGAACAATGCGCGGCTGAGGCACTTTCTCGACGGCTTCCGCTTCGACTACGAGTTCGCCTCGGCGACCGACTACTACACCGCCGGCCGCTTCGACGCGACGCTCCTGAAGATGCTCGCCGCCTATGACGAGGTGATGGAGATCATCCTGCCGACGCTCGGGCCGGACCGGCGGGCAACCTATTCGCCCTTCCTGCCGATCCATCCGAAGACCGGCATCGTCCTGCAGGTTCCGATGGTCGAGCGCGATCCGGCCGCCGGCACCATCGCCTATCTCGATCCAGAGACCGGCGAGCGGATCGAGACCAGCGTCACCGGCGGCAGGGTGAAGTGCCAGTGGAAGGCCGACTGGGCGATGCGCTGGACGGCGCTCGGCGTCGACTACGAGATGGCCGGCAAGGACCTGATCGACAGCGTGACCCTTTCCTCGAAGATCTGCCGGGCGCTGGGGGCAAAGCCGCCGGAGGGCTTCAACTACGAGCTCTTCCTCGACGAAAACGGCCAGAAGATCTCGAAGTCCAAGGGCAACGGCCTGACCATCGACGACTGGCTGGCCTATGCCTCGCCGGAGAGCCTGTCGCTCTACATGTTCCAGAAGCCGAAGACGGCAAAGAAGCTCTATTTCGACGTCATTCCCAAGGCGGTAGACGACTATTACGCCTTCCTGTCGGCCTATCGGCGCCAGGAGATGCGCCAGCAGCTGCAGAACCCGGTCTGGCACATCCATGACGGCATGCCGCCGGAACAGGGCATCGCTGTGCCCTTCGCCATGCTGCTCAACCTCGTCTCGGCGTCCAATGCGTCGAATAAGGAAACCCTCTGGGGCTTCATTAGCCGCTATGCGCCGGGCGTCACTGCGACGACCGATCCGGAGCTCGACCGGCTGGTCGGCTACGCGCTGCGCTACTACGATGATTTCGTCAAGCCCGCCAAGCGTTTCCGCGCGCCGGATGAGGTGGAACGCGAAGCGCTTGCCGCTCTCGACGCCAAGCTCGCCGAGCTTCCCGAAGATGCCGATGGCGAGGCGATCCAGAACGCCATGCTCGACGTCGCCCGGCCGATCGAGCGCTATCAGGATTTGAAGAAGAAGGGGCCGGAAGGCGGGCCGGGGGTCTCGGTCGAGTGGTTCCAGGCGCTCTACCAGATCCTTCTCGGCCAGGAGAAGGGACCGCGCTTCGGCTCCTTCGTGGCGCTTTACGGGATCGGCGAGACCCGCGCACTGATCCGTCTTGCGCTGGAGGGAAAGCTCGCCGACGCCGCCTGAGGCGCCAGTTCGGGCGTGCCGCGGCGTCGCCTGCCGCGGCCTATCGCCAGAGGCCGCGCTTTGCTTCTTTTGCCGCCGCTTCGGCCTTCTCGTAGGGGCCGCCGGGCGCCGCCTTCGCCCAGCCATTCTCGACCACCCAGCGGCCGATATCCTCGTCCGCGACGGTGCAGGCGCTGGTCGCCTCGCCGCGTTTCAGGCCGAAATCCTGAGGCACGTCGCAGGCGATCGAGCGGCCACGCAGGAAGCGCCGAAGCTCGGTGCGCGCCATCACTCCGCAGGGAAAGTTGCCCTCGTCGGGGCCGCAGCGCTCCGCCAGCGGCAGTGCCTCGACCCCCGGCAGCGTGATGACGCCCTGGCGGTAGGCGATCCTGGCGCCGTCGAGCGCGACGGGCCGGGGCAGAAGGCGCGGCTTCGGCGTGTCGGGCCGGAGCTTTGCCTCAGACAGCGGCGGGCGGGGCGGCAGGCGCTCGAGCGGCGCGGACGGCCCGCTTGAGCCCGGCAGGTCCTCGCCATCGATGCTTCGCACCGCCATCTGGTCTTCGGACGTCTCGCTCAGGGCAGCGTCTTCCGGCCGGGCGGTCGTCCGGGCCGGCTTTTCGCTTCCGGTGGCGGCGGTGGTGGTCACCGGCGGCTGCGGCGCCGGGTCGAAGACGGTGTGGCGGCCGTCCTTTGCCGGCGCCAGCCACAGCACCATCCAGAAGACGAGGACCAGCGCCACGGCGACCACGATGGTGCGCCGGACATCCTCGATCGCCAGTCTCACTGGCTTGCCCAGAGGATCCGCGCCATCCACTCGACCTCGTCGACCGTGAACTGCCGGTCGGGATAGTCCGGATTGACCGAGGCGAGTTCGATCGTCCTGGCGGTCCGGCGCTGCAGGATCTTCGCCATCACCTCGCCGTCGCGGGTGCGCACCACCACCCGGTCGCCGCGGCGCACCGAGGCGCCCGGCGCGACGATGATGACGTCGCCGTCGCGGTAGAGCGGCAGCATGGAATTGCCGGCGACCTCGAGGGCATAGGCCGTCTCGTTGGTCTGGGCGGGAAGCTGGATCTCGTCCCAGCCCTGGCCGACCGGATAGCCGGCATCGTCGAAGAAGCCGCCGGTGCCGGCCTGGGCGAAGCCGAGCAGCGGCACGGTGACGGCGGAGCGACGGGCGAGCACACCGGCGTCGAGCGCGCCCTTGCCGGCCATCAGCGTGGTGAAGTCCTCGATCGTCGCGCCCGTCGCCTGGATCACCTTGGCGATCGATTCCGTCGAGGGCCAGCGCGGCCGCCCGTCGCCGGCGCTGCGCTTCGACCGGTTGAAGGTTGTCGGGTCGAGGCCCGCCCGACGCGCCAGACCGGAGGCCGAGAGATTGTGGCGCGCGGCGAGCGCGTCGATCGCGGCCCAGATTCGGTCGTGCGAGAACATGGCGGAGTTCCGTCGGCGGGCAGTCAAGGAAAATATACCTCACGCCTTTCTTAAAAGCGCGCGGGGCGATTGTCCATAGGGGATGGTCAAGATGCAAGGCAGCGCTGCGCTGCGACCATCCCGCACGGGAACGAAGACGCCACCTGTGACATTGTGGCAATCATGGGGCGCGATGCTGTCTGGCCGCGGGCCGGTCCTGCACGTTGGCCTGGAACGGTTTCGAAATGGCTTTTGAGCTTTTGTTGCGGCGCGTGGCGCGACCGGTCGCAGGGTTTGGCGGTGGAGACGAGACGAGGTGAGTGAGACGCGGTTCGCCGCCCAGACCAGCGAGGAGATGCGCCACCGGGCCGGCGAGCCAGGCCGTGGCCGGGACGCCTCCCATCCGACTTCAATCCCATGGAAGGGTTGGAAGGACATCGGGGCGAGGCTCTATGTGTCCTTCTTCGAAGACCGGGTGATGCTGATCGCGGCCGGCGCTACCTTCTATCTTCTCCTGGCGCTGTTTCCGGCCTTTGCCGTCTTCGTCTCCTTCTACGGCTTCGTCAGCGATCCCAAATCGATCAGCGAGCATATCGCCTTCATCGGCCAGTTCCTGCCGCAGGCGGGGACGCAGCTTCTGGAAGCGCAGCTCGACAATCTCACCTCGCAGAACTCGACGTCGCTTTCCCTCGGCTTCTTTACCGGCCTGTTGTTTGCCATGTGGAGCGCCAACAACGGCATCAAGACGCTGTTCGAGGCGATGAACGTCGCCTATGGCGAGAACGAGAAGCGCAGCTTCTTCCGTCTCAATCTCGTCGCCTTCGGCTTCACGCTGGGGGCGATCTTCATCGGTATCGTGCTGATCACCGCAGTCGGCGTCGTGCCGGCGCTGATGGCGATCTTCGGGCTGAAAGGCTTTTCCGAAAAGGTCATCGCGGCGCTGCGCTGGCCGGTGGTCTACGTGCTGATCGTCTCGGCCATCGCGGTCATCTATCGCTACGGGCCGAGCCGGAAGCGGGCGCGCTGGCGCTGGGTCACCTTCGGCGCGGTGCTGACGGCGAGCGTCTGGCTCGTCGCCTCGATCGGCTTCTCCTGGTACCTGCAGAATTTCGCCAACTACAACGCCATGTATGGCTCGCTCGGCGCCGTCGTCGGCTTCATGATGTGGGTGTGGATATCCTCGCTGATCTTCATCGTCGGCGCCGAGATCAACGCCGAGATGGAGCACCAGACCGCCGTCGACACCACCGACCCGCCGCCGAAACCCATCGGGCGGCGCGGCGCGCGGGTCGCCGACACGGTCGGGCGGAGGATTGGCCGGGGCGCTTGACGCCGCCGCAGCTTCGGGTTCCCCTTGGCGAAGGTGCGGGCGGCAAGCCGGCGCGATGCGGAAGTGGGAGCGGTTCGCCATGTCGATCAGCCTGTTCGATCTCTTCAAGATCGGCATCGGCCCGTCCTCTTCCCACACGGTCGGCCCGATGTGGGCGGCGCGCCGCTTTCTCGACCGGCTGGAATCGCGCGGGCTGAAGGACCGCGTGGCGGGCGCCGCCGCCGAACTCTACGGGTCGCTGGCGCTGACCGGCATCGGTCACGGCACCGACAAGGCCGTGATGCTGGGGCTGCAGGGCATGCGGCCGGACCAGCTCGATCCCGACGCGGCAGAACGCGACTATGCGACGATCCGCGAAAGCGGCGAATTGCGATTCGACGGCGGGCGGGCCATGCCGTTCCGCGACGGCGAGGAACTCGTCTTCCGCAAGCGCGAGCGCCTGCCGCACCATCCGAACGGCCTGCGCTTCATCGTCTTCGATGAGAGCGGGGCGGAGATCGACCGTGCCGACTACTATTCGGTCGGCGGCGGCTTCGTCCTGTCGGCCGAGGAGGCGAGCGATGAGACTCCCGTCCTAAGAAACGCCGTGGCGCCTTACGAATTTGCCGATGCCGCAGAGCTTCTCGTCCATTGTGACGGGGAGAGACTGTCGATCGCCGACCTCGTCCTCGCCAATGAGGAGACCTGGCGCAGCCGCGCCGAAGTCAGGGCCGGCATCCTGTCGATCCGCGACGCGATGGTCGCCTCGATCGAGCGCGGCTGCCGCATGGAGGGCTGCCTTCCCGGCGGGCTGAAGGTGAAGCGGCGGGCAAAGCTGCTCTATCAGGACCTGATCCACCGCCCCGAGCGGGCGCTGCGCGATCCGCTGACGACCCTCGATTGGGTCAATCTCTATGCGCTTGCCGTCAACGAGGAGAACGCCGCGGGCGGCCGCGTCGTCACCGCACCAACCAATGGCGCGGCCGGCGTCATCCCCGCCGTGCTCGCCTATTACGAGCGGTTCATCCCCGGCGCCGACGACGAAGGGTCGATCCGCTTCCTCGCGACGACCGCGGCGATCGGCGCTCTCTACAAGCAGAACGCCTCGATCTCGGCGGCCGAGATGGGGTGCCAGGGGGAGGTGGGCGTCGCCTGTTCGATGGCAGCGGGAGGGCTCGCCGCCGTCCTCGGCGGAACGCCGCGGCAGGTCGAGAACGCCGCCGAGATCGCCATGGAGCACAATCTCGGCCTCACCTGCGATCCGATCGGCGGCCTCGTCCAGATCCCTTGCATCGAGCGCAACACCATGGGCGCGGTGAAGGCGATCAACGCCGCAAGACTGGCCCTCAAGGGCGACGGGACGCATTTCGTCTCGCTCGACCAGGTGATCGAGACGATGCGCCAGACCGGCGAGGACATGAGCGAGAAATACAAGGAAACCGCGCTCGGCGGCCTCGCCGCCAATGTCACCCTGTGCTGAGGCATCCGCGCGACGGCGCCCAAACTGCGGGCTGCAGCATCGACCCGAAAATCGGAATCGATTTTCGGAAAGCACGATGCGGTGAATCGAACCGATAGCGCGTCCTTTGTGCGTCCTATTGGACGCACGGCGCGCTATTTCAGGGCTTCCCGGACGCTTGCGGCGAGCGCCCGTCCTGCCGCGGCCTGAGCCGGCATCGACGTTCGCGCCAGAAGCACGATCTTCGAGGACGGAAGATCCGGCAACCCATGGGCGCTGTTCGCCGTGGCAAGGCCGCCGCCGACCAGCCGGCCGAGCGGCGCGATGCCGAGACCGGCGCGGACCGCGGCGACGAGAGCGAGGCAGCTTCCGCCGACAAAGGCGTCCCGCCACGCCAGGCCGGCGTGATCGAGGGCTCTTGAGGCAACGGCACGCACCCCGCAGGGCGGCGGCAGGCTGACGATCGGGACCGGACCGCTCGGCATCGTCCAGCCCTCCGGAACGCGCCAGGCGAGCGGGTCCTCGCCGAGGATCTCGCCATCGCCGGCATTCGCCTCGCGGCGGATGATCGCCAGATCGACCGTACCGCTTTCGTAGAGGCTCCTGACCTCGGCCGACTGCCCCAATCGCACGGTGATCGGGGTGCGGGCGGGGACAGCGCCTTGCAGGCGGCGCAACACGCCGTCGAAAGCGGTGCCGAGAGCATGGTCGCTGATGCCGAGCGCCAGCGTCGGCGGCTCGTGATCGTCCCATTTCAGCGCCTTGATCCGTTGGCTGACGACGGGCTGCACGGTCCCGGCGGCCTCGGCTGCACGGGTGAGATTGCCGTAGTCGGCGGCCATGACGAACAGGCGGACGGATTCGGGATCGAGCATCATATGAAATCGCTATCGCAGATATCGATTATCATAGGATTGCACGATGATTACGAAAATTCACATTCGGTGTCTCAGCCTCATGAAGGAGAACCGAAATGCCGATGATCACCATTCGCTTCGTCACCCCGCGGCCGCGACCCGAGCTGAAGCCGGAGATTGCCGCGCTGGCGGCTAGGCTCAGCGCCGAGATCCTCGGCAAGGATCCCGGCGTGACCGCCGTTCTGGTCGAGGCGGCCGATCCCGACAGCTGGTTCATCGCCGGGCGAAGGCCGACGGAGGCGGGGCTTTCGGCCTTCTGGCTCGACATCAAGATCACCGCCGGAACGAACACCAAGGCGGAGACGGCGGCCTTCGTCGATGCCGCTTATGCACGGATGGAGGAGTTGCTCGGGCCGCTGCACGAGGAATGCTACGTCCATGTCCATGCGGCCGACGGTGACGCCTATGGCTATGGCGGCCGGACGCAGAACGCCCGCTGGGCGGCCGCGCATCCCGGCTGACGGATCGCTACCCCTCGGATCCGCGGTCGATGAACTTCTCATAGACGTAGCCCTTGGCGCCGCTCGCCGTCTCGATCTCGCACCAGCCCTTGCAGGACAGCACGGTCACGGCGTCGCCTTTGGCCAGGATGGCGACGATCTTGCCGTTATTGGTCGGCTCCGAGCGCATGTTGACCGACGCAGTGGCGCGGGCTTTCGAACCCGTCGGGGCGGCGCTGGCCTCCGCCATCGCGCCGGCATCGGCACGGCTGGCGTCGGGGGCCTCGCCTTCGGCTGGCTGGTCCGCCTCGGCCTGGTTCGGCGCGGGCGCAGCGGTTCCGGGAGTCGCAGTGTCGGCAATGAGGATCGAGGGCGAGACGGCGACGACGCCGCCGGCCTGGCTGGCCGCTTCAGCCGGAGCGGAGGGGCCGGCTTCCGCAGCCATACCAGAAGCAGGATCACCCGCGGTGACAACTGCGACGTCTCCCAGCGGAGCGGGAGATGGGATGCCTCCGGTCGTTACCGGATCGGGTTCGGCATTGCCCGCCATCGGCACGGGCTCCGAGGGCAGGCGAAGGGCGAGCGCCGCGGCGACGGGATCGATGGAGGCCGCGCCGTCGGTGTCCGGCGCAGCGGCGTTCTCACCTGCGGTGGCGGCGCTTGCCGAAGCTTCGGCCGGCGCGGTCTTTCGCAGCGCCGCGCTTTCCTTGAGCTCGCCATCGGGGGTGACGACGCCTGCAGCGGCCGCCTGCCGAGGCGTCTCCCGCCCCCTATCGCTTTCCGCTGCTATCGCCCGGCCCGACTTGGCCGGCGCCTCTTCGCGTTCCAGCGCCTCGAACATCGACGGCTTGGCGCCGGTATCCGCAACGGCTTTTTCGCCGGCCTTTTCCGCAAGATCGTCGACCCTGCGGGCCTTCACGTCCTGCGGCACGGCGGTCCGGGCTTCCGGTACATTGTTGGCCGCGAGCGGCAGGGGCGCCTCGCCGGGCAGCGGCGCGTAGGAGGAGAGCGCCAGCGGCACCAGAATGACGGCTGAAAGCGAAGCGGCGAGGCAGAAGGCGATGATCGGCCGGTCGCGCAATCCGCGGATAGCCCGGGTGCCGGGCCCGATACCGGGCAGCGGCCTGCCCGGACGGGAAGAGCCGGGCCCACGCTGCAGCAGCCTCTGGCGCAGGCGGTTCATCAGCCGGCGATCCGCCTCGGCGGCGTCGTAGGCCTTGCGGCGATCGATCAGCCGGTTGCGGATGGCTTCCTCGCTCGGCCGGCCGACGCCGCGATCCCCGGTCACGGCGCCTGAATGACGATCCCCCGTCCTCATTGCTTCCTCATCTCTCGCCGGAATCCCTGCGGTGGCGGCCGCACCGATCGGCACGCGCCGGCAATGCCGCACGCATCCCACCGATCGGCGCCCTGCCTGATCGCGCGCGCCCGTCCCCACGGTTCTGCGATCGGGCGAGCCGGCTTCTGCCCCTTCGTTAAAACTTGAGCTGTTAAACATGGCAAAGGTCTGGCGTCATCCCCGTTTCATGACAGGGCGACGTCAGACCTTCGATATGCGAGGGGCGGCGCGCCTCGTCCGCGCGCTGCCGATTTGCGGTTGCCGGGTCAGGCAGCCCTGGCGGAATCGCCGGCCGGGTCGAACCTCTGGTAGAAGGTTTCACCCTTTCCGGCCATGTCTCGCAGCAGCGGCGTCGGCGAAAATCGCTCGCCGAACCTTGCCTCGAGCTTTTCGCAGAGTGCCACGAAGGCCTTCACGCCCATGCCGTCGATATAGCTGATCGTCCCGCCGGTATAGGGCGCGAAACCGAAACCGAAGATCGAGCCGATGTCGGCCTCCCGCGGATCGACGACGACGCCTTCTTCCATGGTGCGCGCAGCTTCCAACGCCATGGTGACGAGGAAGCGCTGCTTGAGCTCTTCGAAGTCGGTGCTCGCCGGGTCCTTCTGCTCGAACATGTCCTTCAGGCCCGGCCAGAGCTTCTTCTTCGCCGGCTTTTCCGGATAGTCGTAGAAGCCCTTGCCGGACTTGCGGCCGAGCCGGCCGTCGGCCACCATCTTGGAGACCAGCTCGTAGTGGCGGGGGTCGACGGCGGCCTCGCCCATGTCGCGCATGGTCGCCTTCATGATCTTCTGGGACAGGTCGATCGCCGTCTCGTCGTTGAGGGCGAGGGGGCCGACAGGCATGCCGGCGAACTTCGCGGCATTCTCGATCATTGCCGGCGGAATGCCCTCGACCAGCATGTCGTAGGCCTCGTTCATGTAGCGAAGCACGCAGCGATTGGCGAAGAAGCCGCGCGAGTCGTTGACGACGATCGGCGTCTTCTTGATCGCCCGCACGAAGTCCAGCGCCACCGCCAGGGCCTTGTCGCCGGTCTTCTCGCCGAGGATCACCTCGGTGAGCTGCATCCTGTCGACCGGCGAGAAGAAGTGGATGCCGATGAAGCGCTCAGGATCGGGGAAGGCTTCGGCGAGGCTGGTGATCGGGATGGTCGAGGTATTCGAGGCGTAGATCGCGTCCGCCGAAAGGACCTCGGCCACCTTCTTGGTGACCTCCGACTTGACGTCGCGATCCTCGAACACCGCCTCGATGACCAGTCCGGCATCGCCGAGCAGCGAATAGTCGGTCGTCGCGGTAATCCGCCCGAGCAGGGCCTCGCCCTTCGCCTGGCTCATCCGCCCCTTCGACACCGCCGCCTCGACCAGTTTCGCCGAATGCGCCTTGCCCTTGTCGGCGGCCGCCTGCTCCTGGTCGATCAGTACCACCTCGAGCCCGCCCATGGCGGCGACATAGCCGATGCCGGCGCCCATGAAGCCGGAGCCGACGATGCCGACCTTCTTCAACTGCGTCGGCGGCACGTCCTGCGGGCGGCGTGCGCCCTTCGCCAGAGCCTGCGCCGAGACGAAGAGCGAGCGGATCATCATCCGCGCCTCGGTGGTGCGCAGCACCTCGGTGAAATAGCGCTGCTCGACCTTCAGCGCCGTGTCCATCGGCAGCAGCAGGCCCTCATAGACGCATTTCACGATCGCTTTTGCCGAAGGATAGTTGTCGTTCGTCTCCTTGCGGTAGAGCGAGGCGACGGCGGGCCAGACCTTGGCGCCGGCCGGCGAATAGACCGGGCCGGAGGGCAGCTTGAAGCGCTCCTCGTCCCAAGGCTTCACCGGCAAGACGCCCTTCTTCAGCATCTCCCTCGCGGCGGCAACGACATCGCCGTCGTCGACGACGGTGTCGACGAGGCCCATCTTCGCCGCGTCGTCGGCCGAAAGGGTCGAACCCTTCATCAGCATCTGCAGGGCGCCCTGCGTCTCCATCATCCGCGGCACGCGCTGTGTGCCACCGGCGCCGGGCAGGATGCCGACCTTCACCTCGGGCAGGCCCATCTTCGCCGAGCGGGCGGCGACGCGGCCGTGGCTCGCCAGCGCCAGCTCGAAGCCACCGCCCATGCAGGTGCCGTTGATCGCCGCGACGAAGGGCTTGCCGCAGGTCTCGAGCTTGCGCCAGAGCCACGACATCCGGCCGGCCCGCTCGAACAGCATGGCGATCGCCGCCTCGCGGTTCTTATCGACCTCGGCATGGAACCGCTCGAACATCGCGCTGATGGTCTTCAGATCGGCGCCGCCGGTGAACGAGCCGGCCTTGCCGGAGGTGACGACGACGCCCTTGATCGCCTCGTCGGCCACCACCTCGTCGATGATCCTGTCGATCTCGCTCATCGCTTCGTCGGTGAAGACATTCATCGAGCGCCCGGGCATGTCCCAGGTGACGAGGGCGATGCCGTCCGCGTCGGTTTCGACGGTGAAGTTCTCATAGCTCATGGCTGGCTCCCATCCCGGACTTCGCTTGTCCGGCTACCGATTTTCGTTTCGTATGAATGTCTTACTGCACGCGGCAGTGCATTCCGTTGAGACAGTTTCAATCTTTGCGGTGCATCGTCATCCTGGCGAACGGATGAACAGGAGACGACGACATGTCCGCGCCCGCATGTCCTGGCTGCCAGGCCTCCCGACCTCTCGACTTCACCTTCTCCATGGCCTTCCAGCCGATCGTCGACAGCCGTGCTGGCCGCGTATGGGGCTATGAGGCCCTCGTGCGGGGCGAAGCGGGCGAGGGCGCCTTCCAGGTTCTCAGCCGGGTCTCGGATGAGCAGAAATACCGCTTCGACCAGGCCTGCCGGGTGAAGGCGATCGAGCTCGCCGCCCAGTTGTTCCCCCGCCCGGACCTGCATCTGTCGATCAATTTCCTGCCGAACGCCGTCTACGAGCCCTCGGCCTGCCTGCGTGCCACCCTTGCCGCGGCCCGCAAGTACAGCTTTCCGCTCGAGTCGATCATGTTCGAATTCACCGAATCCGAACAGATGACCGATATCGCCCATCTCCAGCGCATCATCGAAGAGTACCGGCGGATGGGCTTCATCACCGCGCTCGACGATTTCGGCGCCGGCTTTGCCGGGCTCGGTCTGCTCGCCGAGTTCCAGCCGGACCTCATCAAGATCGACATGAAGCTGGTGCGCGACGTCGACCGCTCGCATCCCCGCCAGGCGATCCTGTCGGCGATCCTCTACGTTGCCCGCGAACTCGGCATCACGGTGCTGGCCGAAGGCATCGAGACCGAGGCCGAGTTCGGCGCGCTGAAGGCGGCCGGCGTCAGCCTGTTCCAGGGCTACTACTTCGCCAGGCCGGCCTTCGAGGCGCTGCCGCCGGTGACGGTCGGCTGCGACGTCGCGGCTCCCCGCGACACCGTGACAGCCATCGCCTGAAATCTCCAGTCTGATAGCCGGCATGGCGAGGCCTCAGACGCGCTCGATGATGGTCGCCGTGCCCATGCCGGCGCCGATGCAGAGGGTCACCAGCGCCGTCTGCTTGTCCTGACGCTCGAGTTCGTCGAGGACGGTGCCGAGGATCATCGCGCCGGTGGCGCCGAGCGGATGGCCCATGGCGATGGCGCCGCCATTGACGTTCAGGACCTCGTGGTCGATGTCGAAGGCCTGCATGTAGCGCAGGACAACCGCGGCGAAGGCCTCGTTGAGCTCGAAGAGGTCGATGTCCTTCAGCGACATGCCCGACCGCTCGAGCAGCTTGTTCGTCACGTCCACCGGGCCGGTCAGCATCAGTGCCGGATCGGAGCCGATATTCGCAAACGCCTTGATGCGCGCCCGCGGCTTGATCCCGAGGGTTTCGCCGCCGGCCTTCGAGCCGACGAGCACGCCCGCCGCACCGTCGACGATGCCGGAGGAGTTGCCGGCATGGTGGACATGCTCGACCGTCTCGATCTCCGGATGCGCCTGGATGCCGACGGCGTCATAGCCGCCCATTTCGCCGATCTGGGCGAAGGAAGCCTTCAGGCTGCCGAGCGACTGCATGTCCGTCGACGGACGCATGTGCTCGTCCTTGTCGAGGATCGTCATGTCGTTCTGGTCCTTTATCGCGATGACGGACTTCGCGAACCGTCCCTCGGACCAGGCCTTGCCGGCGCGCCTCTGGCTCTCGACCGCATAGGCGTCGACGTCGTCGCGGGAAAAGCCGTATTTGGTGGCGATCAGATCGGCCGAGACGCCCTGCGGCATGAAATAGGCCGGGATGCCCACCGACGGGTCCATCACCCAGGCGCCGCCCGACATCCCCATGCCGACGCGGGACATCGATTCGACGCCGCCGGCGATGACGAGATCGTCGGCTCCCTGCGCCACCTTGGCCGCGGCAAGGTTCACCGCGTCGAGGCCCGAAGCGCAAAAGCGAGAGATCTGCATGCCGGGGGCGGCGAAGTCGTAGCCGGCCTCGAAGGCCGAGGCTTTCGGGATGACGCTGCCGGCCTCGCCGACCGGATCGACGCAGCCGAAGATGATGTCGTCGACCTTCGCCGTGTCGATGCCGTTGCGGTCCCTCAGCGCCTCGAGCACCTTGGCGCCGAGACGGACCGCCGGCACCTCGTGCAGCGCGCCGTCCTTCTTGCCGCGACCCCGCGGGGTGCGGACGTGATCGTAGATGTAAGCCTCAGTCACGAGCGTGCCTCCTCTCCCTTTCGGCGATCCCGAAACCGCGACCGGAGACGTCGGCGGCGGGACCAACCTTTGCCCGTTATATGAATTACATTGACGTAAACGTCAATTTCTTCGTCTCCATGCTGTCGCCATGGACAGCCTTCGGCGGGCCGGGTGTTTTCCCGGGGCGACTGGCGCGGCGGTGCGGGCGCGTCCCGCCGGATAGGCCATGCTTTTCACGACGACATAGCGTGCGGAGGCGGATGGCAATGCGGGTGTGGCAATGCCGACGAGTGGCCGGTGGCCGTGGGCATCTGCGACCCGGGGGCCATCGGTGGAGGAGGCCGCGCAAGGAAACCGCGAAGATGGCGGCCGGCAAGGGGCGATGAGCCCGTCAGAGACTGCCCGTGCGCTATCTATCAGCCGGTCGCCGATCAGCCGGCCCCGCCGATATTTTCTCGCACACGTCTTCGTGTGGAGGGATCTTGGTGTGGGGAAGGGCGAAGCCAAGCTCGCAGGATATCGCCGCCGAGCCGGGAAGCCGGCGGCGATGATCGTCGAAGCGCGTCGCTCCGCAGATCGGTCTCAGAGGCGCCGGCCGCCGGCAAGCCAGCGGCGCGCATGGCGCAGGCGCTACTGCGCGACCGGTTCGCTCAGCCGCGAGCGGACATAGTCGATGGTCTTGTCCATGGCGACGATCGATTCCTCGATCTCGCGCTTCTGCTCGAGCAGGATATGCCGCTGTTCTTCGAAACGCTCAAGCGACACTTCGAGCTGCTTCTGCTTGCCGTTCGGCTGATGGTAGAGCTCGATGAGTTGCTTGGCCTCAGTGAGCGAAAACCCAAGCATCTTTGCAAGCAGGATCAGCCGGAGCCGCGTCCGGTCCCGGCGGCTGTAGAGGCGGGTAGTGCCCCGGCGTGCCGGCGACAGGAGCCCGCGATCCTCGTAGAACCGCAGGGTTCTGAGCGTCACGCCGAATTCCTGGGAGAGATCGCCGATCCGGAAAGTCTCCTTCTCGACATGGGGATCGCCGCTGAGCCCCAGGAGGAAGTCGATATCGACTTCGACGTCGTCATCTTGCAGCCGTGCGGCCGCCGATTGGTTTGCCATTACAAAATTCCACTTTTGCCCCGAGACTCAGGTCAGCTTGCCGGAAGGCGAGCCCCGAGTCCCTACCTAGAGGAATATCGATCCAATTGCGGCTCTTCAAAGACAAATTTGTAACAAGGGGTAAATCCGGCTCCAGCTTCAAGCCGGCTTCCCGTTCTAATCCCTAACGAGCCGTAAGTGGGACAGGCAGTGTCCTCACGGAGGAAAGATGGTGCGGGACGGAGCGGTTCCAAGTCGAATCGTCGCGCGATCCAGGGCGTGGGGCGGACCCACAGGCCGTGCGAACCGGGAAGAGCTTTAGATGGCCGATCTTAGAGGGATGGAAGCGGGCAGGCGGCGGTCGGCGGAGGAGTCGACATCGCTGGAATCGCTGAACCGGACTCTCGAACAGCTCGAAGCCAGGCTGTCGCGCCTGACCGCCAGCCATGCGCGCGCTGCCGCCGATCTCAGACATGCCGAGCGCACCGCGCCTCCTGAGGAAGTGCAGGCCGAGCCCGAACTCGTGCAGCGCCGCGTTGCGGCCGCAGGCGGGCGGGCCTCGCCGCGCGCCGAACTTTCCCATGCCGTTTCAGAAATCGTCATGCGCCAGCGGGCGCTCAACCGGCCGCAGCCGGCGCGGCCTGTCCAGGCCGAGGAGCGTGACGCAGAAGACCGCCGCCGCCCGGCCGCCGCGCCGATGCGCGACAGCGCGCTGCCGCTCGCCGATGCCGAGGCGCTCGCCCGCAGCTCCGCGCGGCAGAACCCGCCGGCCGGCCCGAGCATCACCGAGCAGCTCGAACGGCTGCGCGAGGAACTGCGCGCCGACATGGCGAAGAGCTTCCAGCCGCGCTTCGACGACATGCGCGAGGCGGTGGACGACCTCAGGCGGATGATCTCCGAGCATGCCAGCAGCGACAGGATCGACGCCGAGATCGCCCGGGTGAACGAGGGTCTGGCGCGCATGGCGACCAACGGCGCCGACGCCGCCGGTGTCGAGGGGCTGCGCTCCGAGCTCGATTCGATCCGCTCGCTGGTCAAGGAGCTTGCCCGCGAGGAGAGCCTCAAGGTCGCCGACCAGAAATGGGACGACATCCGCGCGACGATCACCAGCCAGGAGGTCGCCAACACCTCCGAGCGTCGCGACATCAAGGACGAGCTGGAGCGGCTGCGCCAGTCGCTCGGCAGCCTCGCCAGCGAGGAGCATGTCAGGGCGGTCGAACGGCGCTGGGACGAATTCGAGAGCCGCTATCTCGACGGGGCCGCCAGGGAGGAGAGTCCCGATCTCGGCGAGATCCTGCGTTCGGAGATGGCGAGCCTTCGCGAAAAGCTCGAGACGCTGGCCTCGGAGCAGTCGGTCAAGGCCGTCGAGGAGCGCTGGGGCTCGCTCGAGGAGCGGTTTGCTTCGCGGGCGATCGAAGAGAATATGGAAGCCCTCGCTTCGCGGATGGAGCAGCTCGAACAGACGCTGACGAGGCTGCCGGACAGCCTTGCCCTCGAGCCGATCGAGGCGCGTCTGCGGGCGCTTTCGGACGGGCTCGAGGCCCTCGCCGGAAGCCGCGACGACGATGACGACGCGCATTTCCAGGCGCTCGACGAGCGCCTCGACGAGATCTCCCGGGCGATCGTCGCCGCCGCCAGCAAGGCGCCGCCCGTCGACATGTCGCCGGTCGAGCGTGTCGAGGCGCGGCTGCAGTCGCTGTCGAACCGCGTCGACAGTCTCGGCGAGGCCGATGTCGATGCGATGTCGACCCGCATCGCGGAGCTGGCCGACCGCATCGAGAGCCTCTCAAGCGGCCCGGCCATCGCGTCGCTGACCGAGCGGATCGAGGCCTTTTCCACCCAGCTCGACACGCTTGTCGGCATGCCCGGTGCCGTATCGCCGGACGTCAGCGCGATCGAGGAGAGGCTCGCCGCATTGAGCGAGCGCCTCGAGGCGATCGCCGCGCCGAGCCTCGACCCGGAGATCGTCGCGGCGCTGGAAGCCCAGATCGGTCGCCTGTCGGAACGCATCGCCGAGGTCGGCAGCGTCTCCGCTCTCAACGACCCCGAACTCGACGAGCGTCTGGCGACGATCGAATTTCGCATCGAGGAGAACCGCGAGTCGATCCTCGAATCGGCCGAGGCTGCCGCCGAGTCGGCCGTCCGCCGGATGATCGAGACCGGCGCCGGCGGCCAGAACGCTTATGTCGAGCAGCTTGCCGGCGACCTCAAGGCGCTGCAGGAAATGTCGCGGGCCAGCGGCGAGCAGAGCCAGAGCTTCTACGAGGCGATGCATGCGACGCTGCTGAAGCTCGTCGACCGCATCGACCGGATCGACACCGAGCTGACGAGCACCGGCGCTCCTGGCGCGCCTGTTGCGGAGGCGCTCCCGGCTGCCGCCGCGGAAGAGGCGCCGCGCGGCCTGCGCGGGATGCTGAAGCGCCGCGGTTTGAAGCGCGTTGAAATGGCGGCGCCGGCGAGCGACGATCACTGGCAGGAGCCGGAGTTCGAAGATCACGGCGCCGACCAGGGCCTGGTCCATGCCGAGGCTCCCGAGGAAGATGCGACCGTCTTCGAAGACGACACCGCCGACCTTGCTTCCGAGGAGGCCAACCGGCCGCTCGCGGTCGGCTCCGGCCAGCCGGACATCGTCTCGCTGATCGAGCGGGTTCGCGCCCAGCAGGCCGGCCGCGCCGAGGAAGACCACGGCGGCAAGGCGGACTTCATCGCCGCCGCCCGCCGGGCAGCGCTTGCCGCCGCCGCCGAAGCCGACGCGATGCGCAGCTCGCGCGATTCCGATGCGGACGAGGTCTCCGGCGAAGGTCTCGCCGGTACGCTGCAGCGGCGTCGCAAGCCGATCCTGCTCGCCGTCAGCGCCGTCCTTCTGGCGCTCCTCGCCTTGCCGCTCGGCCAGATGGCCTCGACGATGCTCTCAAAGCCCTCGCCGAGCGAGCCGACCATCACCGCCGAGGCGCCTGCCGAACAGACGGCGCCGGTCGATGCGAGCCCTGCAACTGGAGAAACCGAGCGGTCTTCGCCCGACATCGCCGACAGCACGGACGCGCCAATGCCGGCCGCCGGGAGCGGTGGCCCCGAGACATCGGGCGCGCCGGCTCCGTCGCAGCCGCCGCTGGCGGCAGCGCCGAACACGGCCGACGGCGCACCGAAGGTCGGCTTCTCCTTGAGCGACGGTCCGGCCGACAACGGCTTTTCGGCTTCCACGCCTGGCCTGAACGCCGCGCCCGCGGCGACCCCAGCGGCCATGCCTGATGCCGGCGCCGATGCGCCCGCCGCACCCGCCGAAGCGCAGTCGATCGCCTCGGCCGATCTTCCGACCATTCCGGAGGGCCTCGCCTCGGCGCCGCTGACCAAGGCGGCGCAGGCGGGCGATCCGAAGGCGCTGTTCGAGATCGGCCTCAGGCTGATGGAGGGCCGCGTCGGCGAGCCCGATCCGACCCTCGCTGCGAAGTGGTTCCAGCTTTCCGCCGATCGCGGCTTCGCCCCGGCGGAGTACAGCCTCGGCACGCTCTACGAGAAGGGCAACGGCGTCGATCGCGATCTCGCCCGCGCCCGCGACGCCTATCTCGCCGCCGCCAATGGCGGCAATGTGCGGGCGATGCACAATCTCGCCGTCCTCTACGCCACCGGCATCGACGGCAAGTCCGAGCCGGTGCAGGCGGCGAAGTGGTTCGAGAAGGCGGCGAGCTACGGCATGCCGGACAGCGAGTACAATCTCGGCATCCTCTATGCCCGCGGCGCCGGTGTCGATCAGGATCTTGTCAAGTCCTTCAAGTGGTTCTCGATCGTCGCGGCGGCGGGCGACAAGGACGCCGCCGCCAAGCGCGACGAGATCAAGAAGGCGCTGACGCCGGCCCAGCTGAAGACCGCCGAGGCGGCGGTCGAGAGCTTCCAGCCGCAGCCCCGCGACGAGGCGGCGAACACCGTCGACATCCCGAAGGACTGGTCCGGCCCGTCGCAGACCACCGAGACCTCGTCCATCGACATGACCCGGGCGATCCGCAACATCCAGGCGATCCTGATCAAGCTCGGCTACGAGCCCGGCGCCCCGGACGGCGTCATCGGGACGAAGACGACCGATGCGATCAAGGCCTTCCAGAAGGACTCCGGCCTCGAGGCGACGGGCAAGGTCGACGAGACGCTGATCCGCAAGCTGCTCGAGCGCAAGGACGGCTGACACGCCGGGCTTAAAGTCCCGCGGCGACGGCGTTTCGGGATTTGACAGCAGAGTGCCTTCGGGCGAGAACGACCTTGTCCGCCGTGCGGCGGGCATACTTCAGCTTCATCGGCCGCGACCTCCCGTGAATCTCTATCTGCCGATCGCGGAAATCTCGCTCAACGTCTTCGTCCTGGTGGGCATGGGCGCTGCGGTCGGATTCATCTCCGGCCTGTTCGGCGTCGGTGGCGGCTTCCTGATCACGCCGCTTTTGATCTTCTACAACATTCCTCCTGCGGTCGCGGTGGCGACCGGCGCCAACCAGGTCATCGCCGCCTCCTTTTCCGGGGCGCTCGCGCATTACCGCCGGGGCACCGTCGATCTGAGGCTGGGGACGGTGCTGCTGATCGGCGGCCTGTTCGGCTCGGCCGGCGGCGTCCTCCTGTTCACGCTGCTGAGACGGCTCGGCCAGCTCGATCTCGTCGTCTCGCTGCTCTACGTCGTCTTCCTCGGCGGCATCGGCGGGCTGATGCTGGTCGAAAGCGCCCAGTCGATGCTGCGGTCGAAGTCGCAGGGGACCGGCGAGGTGCGCCGCCCCGGCCAGCACAGCTGGGTCCACGGCCTGCCTCTGAAGATGCGCTTCCACCGCTCCAAGCTCTATGTCTCGGTGCTGCCGGTGCTCGGCCTCGGGGCGCTGATCGGCGTGCTTGCCGGCATCATGGGCGTCGGCGGCGGCTTCATCGCGGTCCCGGCAATGATCTACCTGCTGCGCGTGCCGACCAGCGTCGTCATCGGCACTTCGCTGTTCCAGATCATCTTCACCGCCGCCGCGACGACCATCCTGCAGGCGGCGACCAACCGGACGGTCGACGTCGTCCTCGCCTTCCTGCTGATGCTCGGCGGCGTCATCGGCGCGCAGTTCGGCACCGAAGCCGGCCGCAAGCTGCGCGGCGACCAGCTGCGGGCATTGCTCGCCCTGCTCGTCCTCGCCGTCGGCCTGCGCCTCGGCTATCAGCTGGTCGTCCAGCCGCAGGAGCCTTTCACAATCACCCTGCCGACGGGAGAGACGGGGTGACCGGCGCCCGGCGGAAGCCACGCGGAACGCTGCGCAACCGGCGGCGAAGCGCTCTGGCGCTGGCCTGCCTTCTTTCCCTCGCGGGGCCGACGGCCGATGCCCAGGAAGGCAATGAGAGCTTCGAGATCGGTCTTTCCACCAGCACGATCTCGATCACCTCCGACTTCAACGGCGCCCGGCTGGTCGTCTTTGGCGCCCTCGACAATGCCGACGCCAGGCTCCTCCGGCAGCAGCGCTACGACATCGTCGTCGTGCTGATCGGGCCACGCCGGCCGGTGGTGGTGCGCGAGAAGGAGCGCACCTTCGGCATCTGGATCAACCGCGGCTCGGAAACCTTCGAATCGGTTCCGGGCTCCTATGCGCTCGCCGCGACGCGGCCGCTCGCCGACATCGCCCGCAAGGAGCTCCGCGAGCGCCTGTCGCTCGGGATCAGCGACCTGCAGCTCGGCAGCGTGCCGCCGCCGGGGCCGTCAGGCCAGCCGGCCGTCGATCAGCCGCGGGACAAGGGCGCCCCCCAGGCCAATGTCAGCCTCGCCGAGCGCCGCGCCCTGGCCGCTGGCAAGCCAGTGGTCTCGATGCAGGGGGAGTCGAGCGTCGGCGCCTATGCCGAGGCGCTGAAGCGCATCCGCGAGGCCAAGGGGCTCTACAACCAGCGGGTCGGATCGGTGCAGTTCGTCAGCCCGACGCTGTTCCGCGCCGACCTGCAGCTGCCGGCCGACCTCCCGACTGGCACCCATACCGCCAGGGCCTATCTCTTTCGCAGCGGTGTCTTCATCCGCGAAACGTCCGAGCCGCTCTATGTCCGCAAATCCGGCTTCGAGAGCTATATCGACGACATCGCCACCCGCTACGGCATCCTTTACGGCGTGGGTGCCGTGCTCCTGGCGATCTTCACCGGCTGGTTCGGCCGCCTGGTCTTCAAGCGGGATTGATCGCCCCTGTCCGCGGGCATCCGCGGCCTATGTTGCATCGAATGAGCACGATCGAAGACGACACCCGGCGTGAGGTCACGGATGCCGGCAGGCCCGCAGCGAGGTCTGCTGCGCCCCACGACCATGCCCGGACAGCCTGGGGGCTGGCGCTCGCCGGCCTCGTCCCCTTCGTGGTGATGGCGGCGCTGTTTGCCTATGCCGGGCGCGACTTCATTGCCTTCCCGCAGCTGATCCTCGCCTTCACCGGCTATTCAGCGACGATTCTCGCCTTTCTCGGCGGGATCCGCTGGGGCTACTGCCTCGCCCCGGGGCACCAGGCGATCGGGACCCTTGCCGTTTCCGTGCTGCCTTCGCTCCTCGGCTGGGCGCTGCTTTTCGTGCCGAGCCCGTTCGTCTTTGCGGGATTTGCCGCCGGATTCGTGCTGACCGGGATCTGGGACGCGATCGCCGCCCGCAATGGCGCGCTGCCGGCCTGGTTCGGGCGGCTGCGCCTAGTGCTCTCGGCTGCCGTCACGCTCTGCCAGATCGTCGCCTTCGTCTCGACCTGGGGTTAGAGCGCCGTGCGTCCGAACGGACGCACAAAGGACGCTCTAAGTTATTGAATCTACGCATCGTGCTTTCCGAAAATCGATTCCGATTTTCGGGCGATGCTGTAGCGGTCAGCCTGGCCGGCTGCCGTCAACCGGCGGCGAGGGCGCCGAAGCGCACCGGATAGATGCCGGAATGGCCGATCATGCAGGCCAGCGCACGGCTCGCATCGAACAGCCCGTGAAACGCCCGGTCGAGGACGTTCAGCCCGCCGGTGGTGACGCCGAATGAAGGCAGGATCATCCGGCTGCCGTCGGTGGCGAAACAGGCCCGGCGTGAGCCGCGGCCGGCGAGCCGCGCGACCGGATGGAGATGGCCCGAAACTTCGCCGCGGCGGACGCCGACGCTCGGTTCGTGGCGGAAGGTGAGGCCGCCGATGGTGATTTCGCCAAAAGTTTCGCCGCCGATGCCGACCGGCGGTTCCGGATCGTGATTGCCGGCAATCCAGATCCACTCGCGGCCGGCCATCAGCGCTGCGAGCCTGTCGCGCTCGCCGGCTGGCATCAGCGCGGCACCCTTCCTGTCGTGGAAGGAATCGCCGAGACAGACGACGCGGGCCGGCCGATAGCGCTCGAGACAGAGGGTGAGCAGCGCCAGCGTCGCCGCGGTATCGTAGGGCGGCAGGAGCATGCCGCGACGGGCAAATGCCGCCCCTTTTTCGAGATGGAGGTCGGAGACGACGAGGCAGTCTTCGCCGGGAAGATAGAGGACGCCCGACGGATCGCAGGCGACCCTTTCGCCCGCCAGCGAAATCTCCAACGCCTCGCATTCGCCTTGGGCTCGCCGCCGCGCCAAAGCGTTCATCGCCTGACTTCCCTCTGCCGGCGACCCTGCTCGTCCCGAGGGACGCCCCGTTGCGGGCCGCACTGATTCGCGTTTCGTTCTATCTGGCAGAGGCGTTGGCGGCTTGGCAAGGCGCCGGTTCTTCGGCTTCCTGCGGCGGGACGACGCGCTCATCGAGCTAGCGTCACTCCACTTCGACCGGGGGGTCGAGGTGCAGCCACTGATAGCCATAGGCGCCGAGCTTCAGCGTCAGCCCGTCGCCGGAGCGGTCGATGTCGATCCCCGCCTGCAGGACTGGGCGGACCTCGCCGCCGTCGATCAGATTGGTGATCTCCACGGTCTGCGGCGCATCGGAGAGGTTGTGCAGCGTCATCAGGCGGTTGCCGCGCCAGGAATAGGCAAGGCCGATCACCGCCGGCTTGCCGCAATCCAGAACCTCGGCACCGCTCCAGCCGATTTCCGGGCAGCTGCGCCGCGCCCGGATCAGCCGCTGCACCGTCGAGAACAGCGATGTCGGGTCGATCCGCTGCGCCTCGGCATTGACATGAGCGTAGCCGAACGGCCCCTCGCTCACCGGCACCCTGACGCAGTCCTCGGGATTGACGGTGGAAAAGCCGCCGCTCTTTCGCGCCGTCCACTGCATCGGCGTCCGCACTGCATCGCGTTCGGGAAGGTCGAGATTGTCGCCCATGCCGAGTTCGTCGCCATACCAGATCACCGGCGTGCCGGGCAGCGAGAGCATCAGCGAGAAGGCCATGGCGATGCGCCGTTCGTCGCCGCCGAGCATCGCGGCCAGACGGCGACGGATGCCGCGGTCGTAGATCTGCATCGACTTTTCCGGCCCGAAGGCGGCGAACACTTCCTTGCGCTCGTCATCCTCGAGCCGGCCGAGGTCGATCTCGTCGTGATTGCGCAGGAAGGTCGCCCATTGCGCCGTCTCGGGGATGTTCGGCAGCGCCTTGAGGAATTCGCCGACCGGCGTTCCGTCGCGGCGGGCCAGGGCCAGGAACAGCTTCTGGTTCAGCGGGAAATTGAAGACGAGATTCAGCCGGTCGTCATTGCCGAAATAGTCGTCCGCCTGATCCATCGGAATGTTCGCCTCGGCGAGCAGGATCGCCTCGGCCCTGCGCCAGGAGAGGAACCGCCGGATCTGGGCGAGATAGCCGTAGGGGGTCTCGCCGTCGCCAGAGCCCTGCAGATCCTCCAGCATGAAGGGCACCGCATCGACCCGGAAGCCAGACACGCCGAGCGCCAGCCAGAAGCCGATGATCCGCTCGATCTCCTCGCGCACCGCCGGATTGGCGATGTTGAGATCGGCCTGATGCTTGTAGAAGCGGTGGAAATAATAGGCCTGGCGCTTGCGGTCGAAGGTCCAGGTGGATTCCTGCACGCCCGGGAAGATTACGCCCTTGTCGGCATCGGCCGGCTTCTCCTTCGACCAGACATACCAGTCGGCATATTTCGGGTGGCCCTCGCGGCTCATCTGGAACCAGGGATGGTCGATCGAGGTGTGGTTGACCACGAGGTCGACCATGATCTTCAGGCCGCGATCCTTGGCGGCCTGGGAGAATTCGACGAAATGCCCCAGATTGCCGAGCCGCGGATCGACCGAATAGTAGTCGGTGATGTCGTAGCCGTTGTCGCGGTCCGGCGAGGGGTAGAAGGGCAGGAGCCAGATCGTGTCGCAGCCGAGCGCCTCGATATGGTCGAGCCGGTCGGCAAGGCCCTGGAAGTCGCCGACGCCGTCGCCGTCGGAATCCATGAAGGCGTCGACGTCGAGACAGTAGATGACGGCGTTCTTGTACCAGAGATTGTACATGGGGCTTAGCTCCTTGACGGGTCGCTTCGGAGCTAGCGCGCCCGGCGCTCAGTTCGAGCCAGGCGACGCGACGGTGATGGGTGGGGATCGGTGACGCCGGGTCTGTCGTTTGAGTTCCGGTAGCCGGCGCGAAGTCCCTCGCCCTTCGAGGCTCGCCTCGCTTCGCTCGCCTCGCGCCTCAGGATGAGGGACTTTTCACCCGCCGTGCGCTTTCATTGACTTCGGCGACTTCGGCCGCGGCAAGACCTCCATCGGCAGACACCGGCTGCGACACCCCAGTCGCCCCTCATCCTGAGGCGCGAGCGCAGCGAGCCTCGAAGGGCGAGGGGCGCTCCCGCATCGCGTCGATCCCACCGGCAGATCGGGCGGGGCCGATGGCACTACGCCTCCCGGTCTGGCTCCCCCATCGCGAGCGCGATCATCGCCTCCTGCGAAGCCTCGCGCAGATCCGCATCGCGGGCCTCGCCGACGACGCTCTCGCGGCCGATCTCCAACATGACGGGAACGGCGAGCGGCGAGATCTGCGGAAGGTCCTGATGGACGATGTGGTGCTTGATGCGGGCGAGGAGATCGGAGACGCGGGCAACGTCGAGGAGGCCCGTCGCAGCATCCGCCCAAGTCGCCTGCATGAGGATATGGTCCGGCTCGTGGGCTCTGAGAACGTCATAGACGAGGTCGGTCGAGACGGTGACCTGCCGGCCGGTCTTCTCCTGGCCGGGATGGCGCTTCTCGATCAGCCCGGAGATCACCGCGCATTGCCGGAAGGTGCGCTTCAGGAGCCAGCTGTCGGCCATCCAGCTTTCAAGGTCGTCCCCCAGCATGTCCTCATCGAAGAGCGCGTCGAGGGAGAGGGAACCCTCGGCGATCATTGCGCCCATGTCCCGCCGGCCCCAGATCGAAATGGCATAGTCCGTCGCGACGAAGCCGAGGGGCATCGCTCGCGCGCGCTCCAGCCGGCGGGTGAGCAGCATGCCGAGGGTCTGGTGGGCGAGGCGGCCCTCGAACGGGTAGAGCACCATGTGGAAGAGCCTGCCGTTCGGAAAGGTCTCGACCAGGAGATCGTCTGGCCCGGGGATCACCGATTTCAGCTTCTGGATCGACAGCCAGTCCCGCACCTGGTCCGGCAGAGCATGCCAGCGGGCGGGATCGGCGAGCATCGCCCGGACCTCCTTGGCGAGATAGGTGGTCAGCGGGAACTTCGAGCCGCCGTAATAGGGCACCTTCGGCTCCTCGCTGGCGGCCTTGGTTACGAGGCAGCTGGTCTCGAAGATGCCCTCGAACCTCAGGACCTCGCCGGCGAAGAGGAAGGTGTCGCCCGGTGCCAGCGTCTCCAGAAACGCCTCCTCGATCTTGCCGAGCGCCCGGCCGCCCCGGGCGATCGCCGAGGCGGTGCGCCGGCGCACCAGCCGGATCTCCAGCATCGGCGCCTCGATGATCGTCCCGGCATTCATCCGGTACTGTTGCGCGAAACGCGGATGGGTGAGCCGCCAGGTGCCGTCCTCGGTCAGCTTGATCTTGGCGTAGCGCTCATAGACCTTCAGGGCGTAGCCGCCGGTGGCGACGAATTCGACGATCCGCTCGAATGTCTCGCGGGAAAGGTCGGCATAGGGGGCGGCGGAGGTGACCTCGTCATAAAGCTCGTCGGCGCGGAAGGGCGCCGCCACCGCCATCCCGAGCACATGCTGGGCGAGGACATCCAGCGCTCCGTCGCGCAAGGGCGGCGTATCCTGCGCGCCAAGATAGTTGGCGTCGAGCGCCGCCCGGCACTCCATCACCTCGAAGCGGTTGGCGGGCACAAGGATCGCCTTCGACGGCTCGTCCATCCGGTGGTTCGACCGGCCGATCCTCTGGGCGAGGCGCGAGGCGCCTTTCGGTGCGCCGACATGGATGACGAGGTCGACGTCACCCCAGTCGATGCCGAGATCGAGGGTCGAGGTGGCGACGACGGCGCGAAGCGCATTCTTCGCCATCGCCGCCTCGACCTTGCGGCGCTGACCGACATCGAGCGAGCCGTGATGGAGCGCGATCGGCAGCGTCTCCTCGTTGATCCGCCACAGCTCCTGAAACAAGAGCTCGGCCTGACTGCGGGTGTTGACGAAGAGCAGCGTCGTCTTGTGCGCCTTGATCGCCTGATAGACTTCGGCGAGTGCATACCTTGCCGTATGACCCTGCCAGGGAACGCGTTCTTCCGATTCGAGGATCGCAATCTCCGGCCTGGCCCCGCCTTCGACGGTGATGAGATCTGCCTCAGGAGACGCATCGGGCGACTGCGCCACCAGCCAGCGGCAAAGCTCGGCCGGCTCGGAGACCGTCGCCGACAGGCCGATCGTCTGGAGTTCAGGGCGCAATTTGCGCAGCCGGGCAAGGCCGAGAGCGAGGAGATGCCCTCGCTTCGACGTCACCAGCGAATGCAACTCGTCGAAAACGACGTATCTGAGGTCGGAAAAGAAGCTGTCCGCGTCCTTCGCCGCGATCAGCAGCGCCAGCTGTTCCGGCGTGGTCAGAAGAATGTCCGGCGGCTTCAGCTTCTGGCGCTGGCGGCGGACCTGACTGGTATCCCCGGTGCGGGTTTCGAGCGTCACCGACAGCCCGATCTCGGCGACCGGCCGTTTGAGATTGCGCTGGATGTCGGTGGCGAGCGCCTTCAGCGGCGAGACATAGAGCGTATGCACCCCGCGTGGCCGGGTGCCGGGCTTCGGCCGGACGCGGCGGTGGAGATCGACCAGTGCCGGCAGGAAGCCGGCGAGTGTCTTGCCCGCGCCAGTCGGCGCGATCAGCAGGACTGACGCCCTTGCCTCGGCCTTTGCGAGCAGTTCCAGCTGATGCGGCCGTGGCGCCCAGCCATGCCCGGCGAACCATTTTGCAAACGGTTCGGGCAGGTGGATCGACGCGCTGTCTGGCTCGGACGGGCCGGGCGCAAAGGGGGAGGGGCGGGCGGTCACGGACGGAGAAAATAGGCACGGCGAACGGTTCCCGCCAGACGTATCGCTTTTGTCGCCCGAGACCTCAGGGGCCCGGCTCGTTGGCCGCACCTTCGCTGACGCCGAAACGATTCGACCTCTGCGCTCGTCGACCACGAAGACAATGCCGTCTTTGGTCCGCTCGGTGGACCCGACGGCCAGGCCTCTGCAGATGTCGATGCGCCGGCAAAGGCGGTCCCCTGCCTCCTACCGCGCTGAAAAGGGCGACACCGCCGCCGGAGCCGCCCGCCAAAAAAACCCTCGCCAAGGGTTCACATCCGGCGGCGAGGCCGTTATATGACGGCGCGTCGGGCGGATCGCCCGGCCAGCCTGACGCCAGCAAGCTCCGTTATCGGATCGGCGGCAGGCACAACGCCCCTCAGGCGGGCGGCGTTGGGGAATAGGTTAACGGTAGACCCACGGACTCTGACTCCGTTAGTCCTGGTTCGAATCCAGGTTCCCCAGCCAATACGTCCTAGCCCATTGATTTCAGTGCCGATTCCTTCTCTGCTCGGTTGCCTTTGGCTCCCGGTTCACAGCACGCGCGCTCGCAGACGGTCAATGAACCGTCCTGCCAAACGGGCTTCGACGCGGTCGCCCGACATTCGGATGGCTGGGGCCGAGGCGGTCTGAGCCGCCTTGACGTCGCCTCATGTCATGGCGAAAACCGCAGATCGACGCCAATGCCCTACGGGTATTGGTGCTCTCCAGACATGATCCTCGGGACAAGGCGGTCGACTATGGGAATTGTCGCGAAGGCGACGGAAGTCGTGGGTGGCGCTGTCGCGCTTGTCAGGCGCTACGGTTCTCCGTCGCATCAGGCCGTCGGGCAGACACCGCAAATCCCGGAGGCTCGGAAACAGGGCATCATGACCTTGAAACTTCCCGCCGCAGAGGGCTGGAAGGACGGGCGCCTTCCCATCTGCGCGCCGGGGCTGAAGGTCAATGCCTTTGCGTCGAACCTCGATCATCCCCGCTGGATCGAGGTTCTGCCGAACGGCGACGTCCTCGTGGCGGAATCGAAGGAGCAGCCGGAGACGCCGCGCACTCTCATGGACCACGCCCAGCAGGCGACGATGCGCCGCGTCAAGGCGGTCGGAAAGAGCGCCAATCGTGTCACCCTCTGGCGGGACGCGGACGGGGACGGTGTCGCCGAGCGCCGCGAGGTCTTCGTTCAAAACCAGAACCAGCCCTTCGGCATGGCGCTGATCAGTGACAAGTTCTACCTCGGCAACACGGACGGCATAAGGTGTTTCGACTACCGGCCAGGCGATACGAGCCTGATGGGCGACGGTGAAAAGCTCGTCGACTTCAAGCCGCACGGCCACTGGACCCGCAGCCTGATTGTCTCGCCGGATCGGGCGAAGATCTACGCTGGCGTCGGCTCGTTGTCCAACATCGGCGACAAGGGCATGGCGGAGGAAGAGGGTCGCGCGGCGATCTGGGAACTCGACGTTGCCACCGGAACGGCGCGGATTTTCGCCTCGGGGCTGCGAAACCCGGTCGGCATGGCCTTCGAGCCGGTCACGGGAAAGCTGTGGACCGTCGTCAACGAGCGCGACGGGCTCGGGGACGAAACCCCGCCCGACTACCTCACCTCCGTCGAAGAGGGTGGGTTTTACGGCTGGCCCTATTGCTACTGGGGCAGGACGGTGGACGATCGCGTCCCGCAGGACCCGGACCTTGTCGCCCGCGCCATCCAGCCGGATTATGCTCTCGGCGGCCACACGGCATCGCTCGGCCTCTGCTGGATGCCGGACGGCACCTTGCCGGGGTTCGGCGAGGGCATGGTGATCGGCCAGCACGGATCGTGGAATCGCTCGACGCTTTCGGGCTACAAGCTGATCTTCGTCCCTTTCGAGAACGGCGCGCCGAGCGGACCGGCTCGCGATATCCTGTCCGGCTTCCTGTCCAAGGACGAAAAGCTTGCCTATGGGCGTCCCGTCGGCGTGGCGATCGGCCCGGACGGCAGATCGCTGCTGATGGCGGACGACGTCGGAGACGTCATCTGGCGCGTGACCGCCGCGTGACCGCCGCGTGACGCAGCCGGCCGCGCCGGCGCGGTGATCGCAGAGGCTGACGTCAAGCCGCGGAGCTGGAACGGCGCATGAAGGCGATCTCGATCATGCGGGAGTCTTGACGGTGAGCCGCCAAGCTAATGATCGAATGATCGCCCCGGTTGGCGCCGGCGAAACAGTCGGGACGATGCGGCGATTCGGTAGCTCAGATCGCCGCGCCTCCAAATGGACGCAGGGCGCGCTAATGTCGGACCATTCCCGCGTCCACATTCAAAGTCTGGCCGGTGATCCACCGGGCGTCTTCGCTGGCGAGGAACGCGACGACATCGGCGATATGCTCGGGCTGGCCCTTGCCCTTGACCGCCTGCAGCATCTCGACGAATTCGAACGCACCGTTGTGCGGGCTCGCCTTGACGCCGTCGCTCTCGATCAGACCGGGCGTCACCGCATTCGCCGTGATGCCGTATTGTCCGAGTTCCGTGGCGAGGGCGCGGGTGAAGCCGATGACGCCGCCCTTGGCCGCGACATATGCCGCCATGTTGGGCGTGCCGGCGAAGAAGGTGTTCGAGGCGATGCTGATCACCCGTCCGGCCTTGCCCGCCGCCCGCATCTGGTCGGTCGCGGCGCGGGTGACGATGAAGGTGCCGGTCAGGTTGACGTCGATGATCCTGCGCCAATGATCGAGGTCGACGTCGTCCCAGGCGACGAACGGCACGATGCTGGCGTTGTTGACCAGGATGTCGAGGCCGCCCGCAAGTGTCTGGATTTCGTCGAAAAGCGCCTTGACCGAGGCGGGGTCGGAAATGTCGGCGGCGAACGCCTTCGCCTTGCCGCCGATCAATGCGGCAGCTTCACTGGCGCCGTCGGCGTTGATGTCGCTGAGGATGACGGTCGCGCCGTCGACAGCCAGCCGTGCCGCGATCGCCTTGCCGATGCCCTGCGCGGCGCCCGTCACCAGCGCCGTCTTTCCCTCGAGCCATCCTGTCATGAAAGTCTCCCGTGATCAAGTGGTTGATTGTCAGGCGTCGGCGTCGATGACGGCCAGCGCCGCCTCGATGCCCCTGCCGACTGCGAGATCCTTGCCGAGCGCCTTGATGGCGCCCCCGAGGGCAGTCAGCGCCGCGACCGCATGGATCGGCTGGGCGGTCGGCCCCATATGGCCGATGCGCGTCAGCTTCCCGAGCGTCTCGCCGCGCCCTGCCGAAAACACCACGCCGTAGCGGGCGCGCGCGGCCTGCCGGATCGCGGCCTCGTCGATCCCGTCGGGCGTGCGAACGGCTGTCGTCGTCGGCGAGGCGATCGCGTCGCTTGCGGCCCAGAGGGAAAGGCCCATGGCGGTGACGCCGGCTCGCATGGCTCTCGCCGTCAGTGCGTGGCGGGCCCAGACGGCCTCCGGTCCTTCGCCGAGATAGAGGTCGAGTGCGACGTCGAGCCCGTTGATCTCGGCGACCGACGGCGTGAACGGAAAGGGCTCGTCGCGCGACCAGGCATGTTCCCAGTCGACAATGCTCAGCATCGAGGCGCGCGGCGCCTCGTCATTGGCTTTCATCTTCGCCCAAGCACGGTCGCTGACGCCCATCAGAGTGAGACCGGGCGGCGCGCCCAGGCATTTGTTGGGGCCGGTGACATACATGTCGGCGCTGCAGTCCTCCGGATGGGTCTTCATGCCGCCGAAGGAGGACACCGCGTCGACGATCAGATAGGCGCCATGGGCCGAGACCAGGCTACCGATGGCGTCGATGGGATTGATGGTGCCCGACGGCGTGTCGTGATGGCAGACACAGACGATCGTGATCTCGGGATGCGCCTTCAGCATCCCGGCGACCGCCTGCGGGTCGATCGCCTCGTTGTAGGGCACTTCGATTTCGATGAGATGGGGCGAATAGCGCTTCGCCCAATAGCCGAACCCCTTGCCGTAGACGCCGGAGACGAGATTGAGGACGACGTCGCCCGGCGTAATCAGCGAAGCGGCCGCCGCCTCGAGGCCGAGCACCGGCTCGCCATGCAGGATCACCGGCCGGGTCGACAGACGCATCGCCTTCTGCGCCTTGCCGACAACCGTTTCGTAGAGGAGCTGGAAGGTCGGATCGTAGTCGTAGAGCACGGTTCGGCCGAGGCCGCGCAGCACGTCCGGATAGGCGTCGACCGGACCAGCGGTCAGCGTCAGGACCGGATTGGCGTGATCGGAATAACGCATCGTCTTCTCCCCTGATGCCTGCCGTCAGCCGTAGAATTGCGTGCCGGTCCTGTAGGTTTTGAAGTTGTCCATGTCGTGCGAATACATCAGCTCGGCGTCATGGTCCTCGGCGTGCTTCTTCACCTTGCGCATCGACTCGACGCCGGCGACCGGATCGATGTGGAAGGCGGCCTGGCAGAGTGTCTCCAGGCTCTTCTGCGTGTAGGCGGCGTCGATGGTGAACAGGATCGGCTTGCGCTGAGGGAACTCGACCAGCAGGCTGTAGTGTCCGATCGAGTGGCCGGGCGTCGAGATCAGCTTGACGCCCTTGGCGAGCTCGACGTCGCCCTCGATGCCTTCGAAGGTCGAGTTGGCGCGGGTGGTACCGTCCATCAGCTGATCCGTCGCGCCGCGCGCCTCGGCGGCTTCCGCCGAGAAGCTCAAATCCGAATAGCCGAGATGCTCGAAGGGCTGCGGATCGCAGGCCTGCGGCACTTCCGTGCGATGGCAGATCTTCTTGGCGTGCGGGAAGTACTTGTTGCCGCCGCAGTGGTCGAAATGGAAATGCGAGTTGACGACGACACCGATATCCTTCGGCTCGAGCCCGAGCAGGCCGAGGGCGCCGGGAATGGTCTGATGCTTTTCCTGTATCGGCTTTTCGAAAGGCAGCACCTTCATGACGTGGTCGTAGTCGAAGCCGGTGTCGATCAGGAAACGGCCTTCGGCATGGTCGATGAGGATCGAATAGACCGGGAAGCGCACCTCGCCGCCGGGGCCGCGATTCCAGAAGACATGGTAGCCGTCGAGGACGAGCGAACCGCCGTCGAGCAGGTAGACCTTGGTATCCGACATTCATGCCTCCTTGTTTCGCGGCGTCCTGCCACGCGGTTGTCGTCGTCGTCAGCGCGCCCCGCGCTCATAGGGGATGCCCAGTGCCGCCGGCAGGCTGGCCTGGCGGCCGAACAGCACCAGCATGATCATCACCGCCAGGAACGGGAGCATCTGGATGACGTCGGTCGGGATGTTGATGCCGGCCACCTGCATGGCCGTCGTCAGCGACAGGCACGCGCCGAACAGGAGGGCGCCGAACAGGACCCAGACCGGACGCCCTCGTGCCAGCATTGCCAGCACGATGCCGAGGAAGCCGGCGCCGTTGGTGATGAAGGGGATGAACAGGCCGGCCCCGACATTGGCGAGATAGGCGCCGCCGAGCCCGGCAAGAGCGCCGGTGGTCAAGACGGCGATGGTTCGGGTGCGGATCACGTCGATGCCGGCGACATCCAGCGCGGCCGGCTTGTCGCCGGCGGCCTGCAGGTTGAGGCCGAGCTGCGTGCGCCGGTAGAGATAGCTCATGACGACGACGAGCAGCACCGCCAGATAGACGAGCAGGTGATGGCGAAAGAAGGCCGGGCCGATGACGGGAATGTCCGCCAGAAGCGGAATGACGGTCGGATCGGCCGCCGGCAGGCGAGGGTAGCTTCGGGAGAACTGGAAGTGGTGCAGCAGCGCCGTCAGGCCCTCGAGGCCGAGTGTCAGGGCGATGCCGATGACGATCTGGTTCAGGCCGAGGCGCACGCATAGAAGCGCCATCAGAGCCGCCACCGCAGCGCCGCCGGCCGCACCGGTCAGGAAGCCGAGCCACAGCGATTCCGAATAGAAGGCGCCGACGAAGCCGAGATAGGCGCCGGCCAGCATCATCCCTTCGATGCCGATGTTGAGGACGCCGGCCTTTTCCGACATCTGTTCGCCGAGGCCGGCGAGCAGCAGCGGCACGGCCGCGGTGACGGCACCGAAGAGCAGCGCGCTGAGAAAGACCTCGCTGAAGAGCCCGTTCATCGCTCAGGCCTTTCTCGACTGGTTGTAGCGATGGTCGACATATTCGGCGATCGCGAGCACGATCAGCACGATGGCGATGAGCACCAGCGTGAAGTGATTGGGCACGCCCATGCGCCTCGCCGCGCTCTCGCCGCCGATCGACAGCACCGACAGCAGAAACACGAAGCCGATGGCGGCGAAGCCGTTCATGCGGGCAAGGAAGACGGCCGGGATGACCGCCAGGCCATAGGCGGGGTTCCAGTCGGCGCGGACATTGCCCTGGACGCCGACGACATCGACGGCGCCCGCAAGGCCCACGAGGCCCGCGGAGATCGCGAAGACGGCGATCGTCAGGCCAGGCACGCTCAGCCCCGCATGAACGGCCGCGCGGGGATTGGCCCCGACGATCCGGAGTTTCAGCCCGAACGCGGTTCGGGTCATCACCAGATGGACGATGACGATGGCAGCGATGCCGAGCAAAAGGCCGCTGGTAACGGTGGTGTCGAAAAGGCGCGGCAGGCGTTCCTCGACCGGCAGCGTCCGGGTCTGCGGCACGGTGGTGCCGGGGTCGCGGAAGATCAGCTTGACCAGGACATTGGCGAGCGAGGTGCCGAGGAAGGTCATCATCAGCGTGGTGACGATCTCGTTCACCCCGTGATAGGCCCGCAGCAGCGCCGGCACGAGCGACCAGGCGGCCGCGACGACGGTAGCGATGACGAATGCGCAGATCCAGGCCAGCCAGACCGGCATGATCTCGACCAGGACGGGCGCGCTCGCGGCAGACGTGACCGCGCCGAGCAGGAACTGGCCGTCGCCGCCGAGATTCCACATGCCGGCGCGAAAGGCGACGATCAGGCCGGCCGCAAGGAACAGAAGCGGCGCCATCCGCGTCAGCGTCTGCTGGATGCCCAGCATCGAGAGGAGGCCTCTTTCCAGGACGTAGCCGTAATAGGCGAGGGGATCGACGCCGACGGCCAGCAGGATGCAGCCTGCAATGACGAGGGCGACGACGATCGGCCCGAGCGTCATTAGAAGCCGGTGCAGGACGTCGCGGCGATTGGCCGCTGCGCTGGTGGCGTCGAGCGCGGTGGCGCTTGCCGTGCTTGCGCCGTCGATGCTCATGCCGCCAGTCCAATCATCAGGCGCCCCACCTTGGTGCGGGCGTCGTCGACATTGTCGACCGTGCCGACGAGGGCGCCGTCGGCGATCACCGCGATGCGGTCGCACATGGAGAGCAGTTCCTCGAGGTCGGTCGAGATGAGGAGCACGGCAAGGCCGCGTGCGGCGGTGTCGCGAATGCGCTGGCGCGAGGCCAGCGTGTTGGCGAGGTCGAGCCCGTAGGTCGGCTTGTTGAAGATCACCACCTTCGCGCCCTCGGCGAGTTCCCGCGCCAGGAGAACCTTCTGGATATTGCCGCCCGACAGCCGGGCAATCGGTGTCCGCAGACTCGGCGTCCTGACGTCGTATTCGCGCACGAGGTCGGCCGCGCGCTTGTCGATCTCGCCACGCCGCTCGAGCCCGCCGCGCCAGAGGGGCGCTTGGCCGACCTGCTTGAGAAAGAAGTTGATGGAGACCGGGAAGGTGCCGACGGTCCCTTCGCCCAGCCGGTCGTCGGTCAGGTAACGCAGTCCGCGCCTGCGGCGCTCCCCGACGCTCAGCGCTGCGACGTCGGTGCCTTCGAGCCGGATCGAGCCGCCGGCAGCCACGCGCTGGCCGGCCAGCGCCTCCGCGAGCTGTTTCTGGCCGTTGCCGTCGATGCCGGCGATCCCCAGAATTTCGCCCGGTCGGATATCGAAGGAGATCGACGAGAGACCGGGCTCGTTGTCGGTCGCTGCGACGGTCAGATCCGTCACCTGAAGCGATGGTGCGATCCCTGTCCGCGTGGCGCCGACCGGGCGCTCCTTAGTGTCGCTCTCGTCATTTTGCCTGCCGAACATCAACGCGACGATCTCGGCGATGATCTCCTCTTCGCCGAGGGAGCGAAACCGTTCGGGAGGGATCTCGCCGACCTTGCGGCCAAGTTTCAGCACCGAGATGCGATCGCCGAACGCCACCGCTTCCTTCAGCTTGTGGGTGATGAAGACGATCGCCAGCCCCTTTTCGACGAGGCGGCGCATCAGCGCTCCCAACTCGTCGATGCCCTTCGGCGTCAGCATCGAGGTGGATTCGTCGAGGATCAGAAGGCGGCTGTTGCGCAACAGCGCACGCAGGATCTCGACCTGCTGCTGCTCGCCGAGCGAGAGTTCGGCGACCCGCGCCTGCAGCTTGACGCTGATGCCGAGGCTGCGGGTGATCTCGGCAACGTGCGCCTCCAGTTCGCCGGTTCTCGGACGCTGCCACCAGGGGCCGCCGAGAGCCAGGTTTTCCGCCACCGTCAGCGTCGGCACCAGCATCATGTGCTGGAACACCGTGCCGATGCCGAGGGCCAGTGCGTGGCGCGGCGAAGTGATCGGCACCGGTCTGCCGTCGACCAGTATGCGCCCTTCGTCCGGTTGCTGGAGGCCGGAGAGCATGCCGATCAGCGTGGATTTTCCAGCGCCGTTCTCGCCCAGGAGCACATGCACCTCGCCCGGCCGGATCGACAGGTCGATGGCGTCATTGGCGACGATGCCCGGAAATCGCTTGGTCACGCCTTCCAGCGCGACGATGTCCCGCGCCTCGGCGGACGGTGATGCACGACTGCTCATGAAAGCCGATCCCTGAGAAGCGGGGATGCCCAGAGGGGTGTCTCTTGCCCCTCTGGGGGTTTGCCGCGCCCGCCTTACTGGGCGACGCTCGTCATCAGCGCCCTGACGGCGGTAGCGTCGTAGACCGGCTCGACCTTGATCTTGCCGGACACGATATCCTCCCGCAGGGCCTCAATTTGCGACCAGACATCGTCGGGGATCGCCGGCGTCTTCAAAAGCTCGACGGAGTTGTCCTTGAGGCCGATGGCGTAGTGCTTGGTGCCGAAGGTGTCGTTCTTGATGTCGGCGATCATCGCCGCGTAGACCGGCTCGATGTTCCAAACCACCGACGACAGCAGGAAGCCCTTGTCGATCGGTGACTTGTCGCCGATCACGTCGATGAAATAGACCTTGCCGCCATCGGCCGCCTTGGTGGTCTCGACCGCCTGCAGCATGCCGAAACTCGACCCGTTGCCCTGGCCGAAGATGATGTCGGCGCCCGACGCGATGACGCTCTCGGTGACGCGCTTGCCGCCGGCCGCGTCGCTGTAGGCGGCCGGGCCGATCACCGCATAGATGATCTTGACGTCCGGGTTCTCGGCCTTCACGCCCTGCGCGAACGCCCCCGACTGCGAGTTCCACGAGGGCGGCTCGCCCGACACGACGACGCCGACCGTCTTGGAGCGCGACATCTTGGCAGCGAGGCGACCGGCGAGATAGGCGCCTTCGTGGCCACTCAGCGTGTAGTCGGCCACCAGACCCTTTTCCAGGCCGTTCGGCGTGTCGACGATGGCCACGGGGACGTTCATTTCCTTGGCGATTTCGGGCGCCGCGGTGTTGTAGCCGCTGGCATGGGCAATCAGCAGGCTGGCGCCGTCGGAGGCCAGCTCCCGCAGGGTCGGGCGAACGTCGCCGTAACCAAGGCCCTGGGCCACCACGACCTCGACGCCGGCAGCCTCGCCAGCCGCCTTGGCGGCATCGATCCCCTGCTGGTTCCAGCCGTAATCGGTGCCTTCTTCCGGCGTCAGGATCGCGATCGACTTCACCTCTCCGGCAAGAGCACTGCCAAGCAGAAGACTGCTGATGACAAATGCACTGCCGATGCTTTTTATTATCTTCATTGCACTACCCTCTCTGGTTGATTCTCGGATCAATATTATTTTGTTGTTATTGCGCGGAGGCGATTTAATATGCCTGAGCCAATGACTGGAGCTCAGACGAATGAAGATTGGTCATATTCTCCCGGCGATGCTGGCGTGTGCATCCCTCGCCAATGCGGTCGAGCTGCACCCTGTCGACGTGCGCAGAGGCACCGAGGGGCTCGACAAAGTGCCGTTGACGATTGCCAACGCGGCCGAGGCTGCGGTTTCCTGCAACGCCGATTTCGCCCATTGGTACTCGGCAAGGCTCGCGACGGTTGAGCCGGGCGAGAGCGCGCGCCTCGAGCTCTGGTTCGATCCGAAGACGGGCACCTTCACTGTGCTCAACGACAAGCGCGAGAACCTGCCCGTCGAGCGGCTGTGGTGCGGTCTGTCGGGGCGCGCGTATGAAACCCGCGCGCAGATCGCGCTCGGCCGCGAAGCCGCGGCCAGCGGCTCGCGCGCCGTGTCCTGCCGGATGGGGCAGGACAGGCTTGCCTGCCGGTAGGGGGCCAACGCTTCGCCTTCCGACACGGCGCGCCCCTTATTGCTTTGCCAGGAACTTGTCGGTGAAGACATCGTCCGCCGACGGGGTCGTCTTGAGAACGCCCTGGTCGGTGAGCGTCTTCAGCGTCGCCTCCCACTGGGTCTTCGTCATCCAGCCGAGGCCGTGCTCCTTGGTGTCTTCGCTGGTGAAGGTCGAGGCGATGTCGGCCTTGATCTGCGCCAGGAGGACGTCCTTCTTGTCGGCATAGCCGGGGACGTCCTTGGCGGTGATCTCGGCAGCTTCCTCGGGATGCGCGACGACGTAGTCGAAGGCTTCCCGATAGGCCTCCGTGAAGCGGGCGACGAGGTCGGGCTTCTCGTTGACCATCTCCTGTGAGGTGAAGAGGCCCGAGCCATAGGCCTTCCAGCCGTAGTCCGAGCCCATCATGATCGACAGCGAGCCGGGACCGCCTGCCTTGGCCTCGAGTTCGGGCACCTCGGCGTCGACATATCCGGGGACGGTCTGGACCCGGCCGAGCAGCAGGTAGCTCTCATAGGGCGGCGAGACGCTGTTCAGCGTCATGTCCTTTTCGGTCAGGCCGTTTGCCGCCAGAAAGCCCCGGAAGAAGATGTAGGTCGAACCGGCCGGATGGATGCCGACGCTCAGCCCCTTGAGGTCGTCCGGCTTGCTCAGCTTCACCGTCTTGGCCAGCGAGATCATCGCCAGCGGCGAGTGCTGGTTGACGGCGGCAATCGCCACCACCGGCACCTCCTGCGAGCGCGCGACGGCCAGCGTCGGGAGATCGCCGAAGCCGAAATCGGCATTGCCGTTGCCCACGAGCCGCATGGCATCGGGCGAGCCGGAGCCCTTGCGGATCTCGGCGACTTCGATGCCGTGCTTTTCGAAGAAGCCCTTTTCCTTGCCGACGAAGAACATGGCGTGGTTGCCGCGCACGACCCAGTCGAGCTGCACGTTGACCTTGTCCGCTGCCAGCGCGGCGCCGGAGAAGCCAAGCGTGCCGACGAGCGCGGCGGCGGCGGTCGCCATGAGGAGGGAGCGTCTTAACATCTCTTTTGTCCTTGTGGTTGGGTTCGTTGGAAGGCTCAGGCCCGGCTGAATTTCGGCGCCCAGGGCACCACGACGCGCTCGAGGATTTCGGCGGCGTAGTAGAAGACGATGCCGAGGACGGAGACGAGCAGGAGCGCCGCGAAGACCTGCGCCGTATCGAGCTGGGTCGATGCGAACTGGATGACGTAGCCAAGCCCGTCCTGGGCACCGGCGAACTCGCCGACGATCGCGCCGATGACACTCAGCGTGGCGGCGATCTTGGTCCCCGCCATCAATTGCGGGAGCGAGTGGGGGACACGGATCCGGAAGAGGATCTGGCTCTGGCTGGCGCCGACCGAATTCATCAGGGACAAAAGGGAGCGATCGACCGACTGCATTCCGGCCAGCATCGACAGCGTCACCGGGAAGAAGGCGATGACCAGGATCAGGCCGATCTTCGGGGCAAGGCCGTAGCCGAACCAGAGGATGAAGATCGGCGCCAGCGCCACCTTCGGCACGTTCTGGAACAGGACCACTAGCGGGTAGAGCGCACGCCCCAGCCAGTCGAAGCGCACGATGACCAGCGCGATGGCGATCCCGACCGCGACCGAGACGATGAAGCCGAAGAGGATTTCGCCTGCCGTCACCAGCGTCGCCTGCATCAGCGACGGCCACTGGTCGATCAGCGACCGGGCGATCGCGGTGGGGGCGGGAACGATGAAGGCGGAAATGTCGAAGATCCGCACGGCCGCTTCCCACGCGACGACCGTCGCGACGAGAAGGATGATCGCCGGGAGCCAGCGGTCGTTCGCGGCGACCAGGATCGGCGTCAGCCGCGATTCAGCGGCGGTGTTGAGGGACTGATCGCTCACGACGACGCTCCTGGCTGATGGCTCTCGCGCAGCATCGTTCGCAGCTGGACCACCAGCCTGACGAACTCCGGCTCCTCGGTGAGCGAGAGGTCGCGCGGATAGGGCAGATCGATGTCGAGGCTCTCGGTGATCCGCCCCGGCTTGATCCCGAGGACATGGACGTGGCGGGACAGATGGATCGCCTCGTCGATGGAGTGGGTGACGAGCACGATCGTCTTGCCGGTGCGCTGCCAGATATCCAGCAGCGACTGGCCCATGGAATCTCTCGTGATGGCGTCGAGCGCACCGAACGGCTCGTCCATCAGGAGCACCGCCGGATCGAGCGCCAGGGCCCGGGCGATCGCAACGCGCTGGCGCATGCCGCCGGAGAGTTCATGCGGCTGCTTGTGGGCGCTGTCCCCCAGGCCGACCAGTTCCAGCATCTCCTGCCCGCGCGCCCGCAACTCGGCGCGCGAGAGCGACCTGTCGGCGATGGAGAGCAGCATCGAGGCGTTGTCGACCGCGTTCTTCCAGGGAAGTAGGTTGGCCTCCTGAAAGACCAGCCCGATCATGCGCTTGCGGGCGGCCTCGACGGGAGGGAGACCGGCGATCGAAACGCTTCCTTCCGTCGGCTGCAGGAGCCCGGCCATAAGCTTCAGGAGCGTGCTCTTGCCGCAGCCGGATGGCCCGATCAGGGAGACGAAGGAGCCCTTCGGCACGGAAAGGTCGATGTTCTGCAGGATCAATTGTCTCGACAGGACGAGCGATACGCCCTTCGCGGAGATCAGAGCGTCGTCATGCCGGACCGTTGTCGGCCGCGTTTCGGCCGCTCGAATGGTGTCTATACGCATGGCTGACTGCCTCATTCATGTATTCCTGCGATGGCCGAGCCGCAGCGTCCTCATTGGCGCGCCGGGCTAGCAAGTTGTCGCGAAATCGCTTCCGATGGGGACCGGGTTTCGGGCTTCGTCGGCCATCGGCTAATCCTTGCCCTCGAGGATGCGCCGCACGGCGACGAGCTTCTTCGCCCGTTCGCCCTGCAGCGCCTTCGTCTTTTCCGGTTTATAGGAAAATATTCCCTCGCCCGACTTGATGCCGAATTTCGACGCGTCGGTCTTTTCCAGAACCATTTGCGCGACATCGGCGCGATTGGAGAGATCGGCGTTGAGGAAGGACGAAACGGATTTGTAGATGTCGAGGCCGGCCATATCGAGCAGCGCCATCGGCCCCACGACGGCGATCTTGTAGCCGATGCCCCAGGACACGCAGGTGTCGAGATCCTCCGGCTCGATGACGCCGCGCTCCACGAGGTCGACCGCCTCGCGGAGGAGGGCGTAGAGCACCCGGTTCTCGACGAAGCCCGGCACGTCCTTCTTGACGACCACCGGCAACAGGCCGATCGAACGGATCAGCTCGCGGATCGTCGCGACGGTCTCGGGGGCGGTCTCGGCGCCGCCGATCACCTCGATCATCGGGATGATGTGCGGCGGGTTCGACCAATGCATGCCGACCATGCGCCGGGGATGCGAGATATGCGCCTGCAGCTTGGTGATCGGAATGCCCGACGTATCGGATGCGACGATCGTCTCCGGCGCGATCAGCCCGTCGATGGTGCGGTAGACTTCGGCCTTGATCGCGATGTCCTCGGGGACGTTCTCGATGACGAGATCGGCACCGGCGACCGCATCGGCGATGTCGTCGGTGAAGCACACCGAACCCGAGCCGTCCTGCGGCGCGGCGATGGCGAGATCGTCGAGCACGCTCTCGGCAATGCCGAGCATGGTCCGGGCCCGCTCGATCGCCGCGGGGGCGACGTCGTAGGCGACGACATCGAGGCCGCCGCGGGCGAGCCGGGCGGCCATGCCCGGTCCCATCGTGCCGAGGCCGATGATGGCGATATGCCGGATCATGCCGCGAGCTCCCTTTCCTTCGACGCAGCGATCATGTCGGCTGCCTTCTCGGCAATCATGATCACTGCCGCGTTGATGTTGCCGCAGACGAGGTCCGGCATGACCGACGCGTCCACCACGCGCAGGCCGTCGACGCCGCGCAGCCGCAACTGCGGATCGACGACGGAGTCGGCGTCGGCTCCCATCCGGCAGGTTCCGGCCGGATGATGCACGGTGATGGAGGTCCGGCGGATGTGCTCGTCGATCTCCTCGTCGCTCTCGCAGTTTGAGCCGGGAAAGAACTCCGCTTCGATGAAGGGCTGCATGGACGGCTGCGCCGCGAGATCCCTCGCCACCCGGAAGCCGGCGCGCAGCGATTGCCAGTCCTTCGGCGAGGCGAGGAAGTTCTGATGGATCAGCGGTGCGGCCAGGGGATCGGCAGACGCGAGCTTCACCGTCCCGCGGCTTTCCGGCTGCGTCGCGACGACCCGCGTCGCAAAACCGTCCGGGAACGGCTCCTTGAAGGGAGCGAAATAGGGCCATGCGGCGAGCGGCGCGGCAGTGAAAAGCAACTGCACGTCGGGCAGCGGCCGCTCCGGACCGCTCTTCAGGAAGGCGACGACGCCGCCCGGCACGTCGCCCGAGAAGCCGCGGCCGGTGAGATAGGTCCTGGCGAAGTCGAGGCCGATCCGGTCCGCCCGCATCATTTTGCGGAATGGCCCGGGTGTCCGGCGCCGGTACATGAGAATGACCGAGACGTGGTCCTGCAGGTTCTTGCCGACCGCCGGACGGTCGACCTTCGTCTCGATGCCCTGGGCCGCCAGTTCCTCACGAGCGCCAATACCGGACAGCATCAGGAGTTGCGGCGTGTTGATGACGCCGCCGGCGAGCAGCACTTCCTTTCGGGCCGAGACCGTCTGCTCGGCGCCGGCATGACGGAGGACGACGCCGGTGGCGCGCCTGCCCTCGAGCATCACCTTCGTCGCGATGGCGTCCGTCAGGACGGTGAGGTTCGCCCGCTTCAGGGCCGGGCGCAGATAGGCCGAGGCGGTCGAAGCGCGCCGCCCGTTCGCAATGGTCATCTGGAGACGGCCGAACCCTTCCTGGTGCTCGGCATTGTAGTCGTCGGTCTGCGGATAGCCGGCCGCGACGCTGGCCTCGGCGAAGGCGTCGATCAGCGTGTCCTTGTAGCGGCAGAACTGGGTGCTGAGCGGCCCCGAACCGCCGCGCCATCGGCTCTCGCCGCCTTCCCAGGTCTCCTGCTTGCGGAAGTAGGGCAGGACCTTGTCGTAGGACCAGTCGGTCAGGCCGGAGGCCGCCCACCGCTCGTAGTCGCCGCGATTGCCGCGCACATAGGCCATGGCGTTGGTGGACGAGGATCCGCCGATGACCTTGCCGCGCGCGCACTCCACCTTGCGTCCGCCGACATTGTCCTCCGCTTCGCAGAAATACATCCAGTCGTGGCGGCGCTCGGTCAGGATCTTTCCCCATCCGAGCGGGATGTGGATCATCGGATCGCGATCCCAGCCGCCGGCCTCGATGAGCAGCACCGATGATCGCGGATCCGCACTCAGCCGGTTGGCCAGCACGCAGCCGGCCGATCCGGCACCAACGATGACATAATCGTAGCTTTGCGCATGCGGCATGGTGCGTTTCGCTGCCTTCGTCCGGTGCCCTTGTGCCAGGGAGATTTTCAAACTGAGCATGGATGTCCCGGCACTCGCCGGGCAGTCGAGGCGATCGACGCTAGAGCAGGCCAGCCTCTCTCAGACGTTGCGACCAGTGGTTCCAGCCACGGTCGATCTGCGCGCCGACGAGCTTTCCAGCCGTCTTCACTTCGCCGGGCGTCAGGTAGTTGACCTTGCCGACCTGCAGGCCCGCAGTGAGCGCCTTCGCCTCCTGCTCGAGATAGTAGGCGCGGAAGACGACCTCGCGCACCGAGTTGCCGACATTGACGACGCCGTGGCGCGCCATCAGCACCACGGTGCTGTCGCCGAGGCTCGTCGCGATGTCGGCGCAGACGTCGGTGCTGCCACCGAAGAGATCCGTCGCGTCGCCATGCTTGTCGCGGATCTCGTAGACCGGCACGGTTTCACCCATGAAGGCGCCCATGTGGGTGACCGGTCGCAGCGGCGTGTCGACGAAGCAGTAGGGCAGGACGGCGGGCGAATGGGTGTGCAGCACGCACTGCACATCCGGCCTCGCCTTGTAGATCTCGCTATGAATGTACCGCTCGAGGTAGGACGGGCGGTTGTCCGTCGTCTCGCCGTCGAGGGTCAGACGCTGGATGTCGTCGACGGTGACCAGCGCCGGCGCGAGTTTCTGCGGCAGGAAGAACCCGTCCGGATTTTCCGGATCGCGGGCGCTGATATGCCCGAACACATCCATGACGCCTTCATGCAGAAGGATCTTCGTTGCCGTAACGAGTTCCTCGAAGATCATGCTGCGAACGGATTGGCTTTCCGACATTTGAACTACTCCCGTTACCCGGCGCCTGCGATCGGTCGGCTGTCGCCGTCGACCGCGCTGGCGTGGCAAACGTTTTCGTAAAGACCGACGATGCGGTTCTGCTCGATGATGTTGCCGGCGTATTTCTGCAGGAACTCTTCGCGCGTCGGGGTGCCCTCGACCGCGGTGTCGAGCGCATAGACCCAGAAGTAGTAGTGATGCTTGCCATGGCCGGCCGGCGGCTGCGGTCCATAATACTGCTTGTCGCCGGCGCCGTTCGGCCCCACCCGGAACTTCTCCTGGGCATCCGAGAGGTCGGTCGTCGCCGGATCGATGCCGTAGACCGTCCAGTGGGTGAAACCGTTCGCCAGCGGCGCATCCGGATCGTGACAGATCACCGCAAGCTCTGTGGCTTCTTTCGGCACGCCGCTGACCGTCAATTGCGGCAGGACGTTGCCCTTGTCGCCGGCATGCTCGTCGCGCAGGTCGCCGAGCGGCTGGAAGTCGGCCGACGTGATCTTGAGGTCTTTGATGTTCAGGGGCATTTCGCTCGTCCCTTGATGAATTGCGATCGGCCTAGACGGCGGCTTTGAGGTCGGCGACGGTCTTGCCGCCTACGCGCTGGTGGACGCGCGAGCCGGAAGCGACTGCGACGCAGATCAGGAGCTCGTCGGGGCGGGGGCCATCCGGCACGGCGAAGGTCACCGCGTCATAGTGCGAGCGGATGTAAAGCTCGTCCTTGTGGGCGAGCGGGATGTCGATGGCCGTGCCGGCGACCGCGACCTTGCTGGCCGACGAGATCCAGGCCCTGCCGCCGCCCACCTCTTCGCGAAGCGGATCCCCGAACACCGTGGTGATGCAGGCGACGACATGTTCCTGCTCGCCAGCCGTGCCGGCGATGCCGCCCTTGCCGTAGCTTTCGACCAGCCTGCCGCCGAGCAGCGCCGCGGCCCGCTCGCCAAGCGCATGGCCGATGACCGGGCTCGGATCCGTCAGTTCCGACAGGTCGGCGACGAATTTGCCGGCGAAGGGATTGCGGATGATGACGCCGACCGCGGCCTTGATCAGGCTTGCGCCGGGATTGCCGCCGTCGTGACGGATTTCATGGATGGTGGAATACCAGCCGCGCACGTCATAGTGTTTCTCAACTTCCACCGAATGGTCCATTCCTGTCTCCCAAGACGCGCGCCGTCTCGGCGTGCGAAGATGTTTGGCGTCGGCGACTGCTGGCTATTGCGGCCACGAATAGACGCGGCGCAGCGGATCGTAGCGGGCAGCCTCGAGGGCCGCCGGCGTGAACATGTTTCCCTTCGAGAGCGAACGGTTGGCGGCATAGTCGCCGGACAGGGCCTGGCAGCGATCGGTGATCGGCCGGATGCGCTTTTCCCAATCGACGATCGCGTCCTCGACCGACGAGGCGGTCTCTAGTTCCTGCGCCAGGCTGAAGGCATTGACCATGGCGCAGCCCGCGCCCTGTGCGAGGGCCGGGCACATGGCGTGCGCTGCGTCGCCCACCAGGGCGACCTTGCCGCGCGTCCAGCTGTCCAGCCGCGTCGTCGCGTATCTGTCGTAGCGGGCGCTCTTCAGCTTGGCCGCTTCGACCAGGCAAGGTTCCAGAAACGGGAACATCTCGACCCACACTTCGAGATCGAGCGGCACCCGCGAGCCGCGCGGATCGGCGGCAGGCGCCATCAGGCCGAGATAGAGCTCGTCGTCGTTGCAGGGCGAGTAGAGGATCCGCTGCACCCGCGGCCAGAAGTTCCACATGTCGATGGTGTTGTCCCATTCGCCATGCCCGAGTTCCTGCTTCTTCCGCGGGACGATGAGCCTGATGATGCCGTCGGTGGAATCCCACCGATCCTGCTCGAAGCCGATGGAATCGCGCACCTTGGAGCCGACTCCGTCCGCGCCGACGATCAGGTCGGCCTCGATCGTCTCCCCCGTCTGAAGGGTCAGCCGGCCCTCCGGGTCGGCGGAAACCGCCTCGGAATTGACGCGGATCTCGATGCCGAGCGCGCGGACGCGATTGGCCAGCGCGGTGTGCAGATGGCTGCGCGTCATGACGCGCCAGGGAAGGCCGTTGAAGGTTTCCTTGGAGACCGACTTGTTGTGCATCCAGGTCTCGTAGGTCGGCGGCGTGTGCGAGCCTTCGAGAACCTCTTCCAGCGCACCCAGCCCTTCGAGAACGCGCAAGCCGTTGTACCAGAGGTAGATTCCCGCGCCGAATGCCCTGAGTTCCGGCCCCTTTTCGTGCAGCGTCACATCCCAGCCGCTCTGCTTGAGCGCGATTGCCGCCGTCAGGCCAGCAAAGCCGCCGCCGGCAACCTCTGCGCGACGGGTTTTGCCTGATGTCATGTTCACGTTGGGCATTGTGTCGTCCGATATTCTACTCGAGATGAAACTGCGGGTTGCCGGGTCGGCCCGGGTGACCTGCCATGGCTTCCAGCTGACGCCGTCGATCGCGGTCTCGTGCGAGAAGCCATCCTCTCCTTGTCCTTCACGCGTCGATGAAGTTCTGGATGGCTCTGAAGGTGATGTCCGGGGCGGTCTCGTTGACGTAATGGTCGGCGCCGGGCACGACGACCACGGGCAGGTCGGGCCGCAGGCGGCTGGTTTTCGCGAGCGCTGCGGCGGACACCAGCTTGCTGTCCTCGCCGCGGATGATCAGCACCGGCTTCTTCACGTCCCGGAAGGCAGGCACGAGATCGGCCCGAAGCCCGGTGCTGGTCTCGGCCATGGCAGCGGGCGAGGCGAGGGGGCGCAACCCACCATCGACGCGCTGGTAGCCGCTTTCGGCCCTGATCCTGATGGCATCGGCCGGAATGTTGGGATAGCGGCGGGAAAGATAGGTCTCGACGGCCGTCAGATCCTCGAAGACCTGGTCCCCCGCATTGACGCGCGAATCCAGGGCGTCGAACACTTCGGTCTCGATATAGGGGGTGAAGTCGATGGCAATCACCGAGCGGACCCGGTCGGGATGGGCGGCCGCCGCGGTGACCGAATTCCGCGAGCCGAGCGAGTGGCCGACGAGGATGGCCGGCCCCTTGTCCAGTTTGCGGACGAGCGCGGCGATGTCCTCGACAAAGTCGTCGGCCTCATAGCCGCTCGCCGGCTTGTCGCTGTGGCCGTGCCCTCTCTGGTCGACGGCCACGACCGTGAAGCGATCGGAAAACCGGGCCATCATCGGGGTGAAGACGGCCCCGTTGGCGGTGATGCCGTGGAAGAACAGGATCAGCGGGCCGCTGCCGCCTTCGCGCACGTTCAGCACGATCCGGCCGATGTCGATGCGCCGCGAGCCGAAACGGTCGAAGGACCTGTCTGCCGCCATTCTCATCAGCCTCGCCCGTTGCTGTCGTGTGAGGCAAGAGGATCATACAAGCCGGGACGCGTCAACCCGATTGTCTGACATTCTTTCAATCTTTAAATTTGACAACGCGGTCGATGATGCTGTCAAAATCCAGTGCGGTCGCGTATGCTGCGGCCTGCAACCACACCTCACGAGAACGGAATCGATGCGGCCGGAAATGAATCTGCGGATTTCTCCGCGAACGGTGCAGCAAGAGACGGTCGGCAAGTTGCGGCTCGCGATCTTCTCCGGCGTTTTCCAGCCGGGAAGCCGCCTGGTCGAAAGCCAGTTATGTGCCCAGCTTGGCATCAGCCGGCCCTCGTTACGGGAAGCCTTGCGCAGCCTGGAAGCCGAGCGCCTGATCGAGATCGTGCCCAATCGCGGCCCGTCGATACCGGCGCTTTCCTGGGAAGAGGCGACTGCCATCTACGAAGTCCGAGAACTGCTCGAGGTCGAGGCAGCGGGGCGCTGCGCCGCGAGAATCTTGCCGGAACAGGTGCAGGCGCTCGAGAAGTCCCTGGTTGCGTTCGAAGCGGCCGCCGCCAGCAACGACAGCGCCGCACAGGTGATGACGGCCGCCGACTTCTATTCGATCATCCTCGCCAATTGCGGAAATGCGATCCTCGAGGAGGTCCATCGCGGCCTGCTCGCCAGGATCAGCTTCTTCCGGGGCCGGTCGATGTCGCTGAAGGGCAGGGCAGCCAGCAGCCTCGCGGAGATGAAGGATATCTACGAAGCCATCGCCGCGGGGGACGTGAAAGCCGCCCGCAAGGCGTCGAAGCGGCACCTTCTCAAGGCGAAGGCCGCGGCGAAGATTTCCATCGAAAGCGTGACCTGAGCTTTTGGGCGCGGCGCCGGGGCGCCGACGGCCGGACAGTCTTCCTGACATCCGACACCGCGTGTCCAGCACGGGTCGTCGCGCGTGTCGGTGACCGCGATCGAAAACGCCAGTGACGAAGGGGGCGACGATGACCGGGGCCAATGTCGAAAGCGATCGTCGCTGCGATATCGCCATCGTCGGCGGCGGATCGGCCGGTGCACTGCTCGCGGCACGGCTGAGCGAGGTCCCGGGCAGCCGGGTCGTTTTGATCGAAGCGGGAGAGGAACCGTCGGACCCCGACATCTGGAATCCCGCCGCATGGCCGGCACTGCAGGGGCGCAGTTACGACTGGGACTATACGACCGAACCGCAGGCCGGAACGGCCGGCCGGGCGCACCACTGGGCGAGGGGCCGGTTGGTCGGCGGGTCCAGCTGCCTGCACGCAATGGGCTACATGCGCGGACATCCCGCCGACTTCGAGGCCTGGGTCGATGCGACAGGCGATTCCCGTTGGGGCTGGGAGGGGCTGCTGCCGGCCTTCCAGGCCATCGAGGACCATCCGTTCGGTGGCGACGGCATCCATGGCAAGGCAGGCCCTTTGCCGGTCCATATGCCGACGGACGAGGTCAGCCCGGTTGCCCGCGCCTTCATCGAGGCGGGTGCAGCTCTCGGCCTTCCCCGCCTCGAAGGGCACAATGGCGGCGAGATGATCGGCGTCACGCCGAACGCGCTCAACATCCGTCACGGCCGCCGGGTCACGGCCGGGGACGCCTTCCTGACGGAGGCCGTCCGGGCACGCGCGAACCTCACCATCCTGACCGGCGCGCGGGTGCAGCGGCTGGCGCTGGACGGCAATCGGGTCAGCTGTCTCGAGGTCGCAGGACGGGAGGGGGCCTTCGCCATCCACGCCGATCGGGTGGTCCTTTGCGCCGGGGCGCTGGAAAGTCCGGCGCTGTTGATGCGCTCAGGGATCGGCCCGCTCGATGTTCTGACCGATGCGGGCGTCGCATGCCGCATCGACATGCCCGATGTCGGCCGGAACCTCCAGGACCATCTGCTGGGCGCGGCCAACCTTTACGCTGCCAGAAGGCCGGTTCCGCCATCGCGCCTTCAGCACTCCGAATCGATGGCCTATATGCGCGCCTCCGGTTTCGCCGATATGGGCCAACCGGAGATCGTCGTCGGCTGCGGGGTGGCGCCGATCGTGTCCGAATGCTTCGAGGCGCCTGCCGCCGGGACCGCCTATTCGCTGTTGTTCGGCGTCACCCATCCTTCGAGCCGCGGGAGTCTCAGGATCAGCGGGCCGGAACTCGGCGACCGTCTCGTCATCGATCCGGCCTATCTGCAGAGCGAGCGCGATCGCGCGCTGTTTCGCCAGGCTCTGGAAGCGGCCCGCACGATCGGCCATCGGGAGGAACTCGCCGATTGGCGGCAAGGCGAGATCCTTCCCGGAAAGCTGGGCGACACGGCCGCGAGGGACGACTTCATCGCAAGGGCGGTCATCACCCACCATCATCCCTGCGGGACCTGCAGGATGGGACATGATGACGAAGCGGTCGTCGATCCGGACCTGCGGCTCAAGACACTGGACAATCTCTTCATCGCCGACGCCTCGGTCATGCCGAGCCTCACCTCCGGGCCGATCCATGCGGCGGTTCTCGCGATCGCCGAGTCGCTCGCCCGTCGCTGGGAAAGCGCGGCCTGAACTGACGCGGTGGCGAGACGATGGATGGGGCCATGAAAGCCCCTGGCGATCGAGACCGCGGCGACCGCGATTGAGTCATTGAGAGAGCCGTCGGTGCGCCAGGCGCAGCGGTCCGGCGGGCGATCCAATTGTGCGCCGGCTGCCAACATCGGACTGCCAACGGTCCGGCAAAGCAGAACCGTCACCGTCGGCTCCTTCAAATGAATGATCCGCAAGGGCGACCGCGCCTCTAGTCTCGGGACCTCCTAAGGGGTGCCGAACGGATGAGCGAACCTGCGAACAAGGCCTGGCGCATGCTCAGCGCGGCGGACCGGGCGCGTCTTCGCGACAGGGGGCAACGCCTGCCGCCATTGGTCTTCGGCATCACCCTGGCCATCCCGCTCGTCGGCTTTCTCATCCTCCTTGCCACCGGCAACCTTCTCCTTGCCCTTCCCTTCCTGCTGGTCGGCGTTCTCGGATCCTTTGCACCCTTCGTCGCGGCGATCGGAGCTGCCTTGCTGTTCCATCGCAAATTCCTGGCATCGCGCGGTGTCGATCTCTCCGCCATTGTTCCGAAAACCGATGCGCCGCGGGAAGACTCCGGGCATCCTGACGACCCCGGCATGGCGGCCATCCTCGCCGAGATCGAAATGGAGCGCGTGGTCCTTGCCCGCGGCTTTGAACGCGGCGAAAGATGGGTCAAACGCATCGCCGTCGTCGCGGCGCCCTCCCTCTTTGCCTTCGCGCTCTGGTCCGTCGGAGCGCAGATGGTCGTTCCCGCCATCATCATCTGCGCCGGGCTCTACGGCATCGCCTATTTCGCCGCGACGAGCCGCTATCAGACGCGGTTCACGACGCTGTTCAAACAGCGCGCGCTTCCGCAGCTGCTGGCCCGCCACGGGCTCGCCGCAATCGGATCCGACACGCCGATCCCTCTCGATCGGCCGGTCTTCTTCGGCCTCATCGCTCCCGAGACCCGCACCAGGCGCGACGATGCCTTCCGATGCGACCATCGCGGCGCCGTGGTCACCATCGCCGAATTCGTCCCGGCCCATGACGAGCGGAAGAAGGATGGCAACTGGCGGCCGCGAAAGTTGCGGATCCCCACAAATGGCTTGCTTCTTCAGATCGCCTATCCCGGCAGGGTGCTGGCGACGACCTTGATCGGACGTCAGCTGCCGCGCCCGGAGGCTCTCGCGCCCGTTCGGCTGGAAGACCCGGAGTTCGAGGAGATCTTCGAGGTCTGGGGAAGCGATCAGATCGGTTCGCGCACGCTGCTGACCCCGGCGGTGATGCGCCGCCTGCTGCAGATGGCCGATAGCACCGATCTGCTGCCGCCGTCCGTGCTCGTCGAAGGTGGCACGATGACCGTCCTTTTCGAGAAGACCACCGCCCGCGACATGTTCGAGCCCGGCAAGGTGACGGATCCCGAACTGATGCACCACCTGCGGAAGATCGCCGACGATCTCGATGCCGTCATGGGGCTGGCGGACGATCTTCTGGACATGGTGGAACGGACACCCGGCGTGCGGCTGGGACCGATGCTTTGCACGCCGACCTCCCTGGAGAGCCGAGAATGACCGTCTTCGTGATCGTCCTCGCCGTCGCGGCGGTCGGCGCGCTTTATGGCTGGTACGTCGCGATCGTTGCGGCGCGCAACAGGGTCGGCGAGGCGCTGGGCGGTATCGACGCCCAGCTGCAGCAGCGCCACGATCTCATCCCCAATGTCCTGGCGATCGCCCGCCGCTTCCTCCAGCACGAGGCGTCGCTGCTCGAGGAGATCACGGCGCTGCGCGCCAAGGCGCAGCCGCAGATCGGTCAGCGGGATTTTCAGGCCATTGCCGACAAGTTCGAGACCGAGGCCGCGCTTGCGGCAGACATGACGCGTCTGTTTGCCCTTGCGGAGAACTATCCTCAGCTCACCTCCAGCGGCCCGATGATCGAGGCGCAGCGGACCTATCGCGAGGTGGAGGCCAGCATCGCCGCCGCGCGGCGCTTCTACAACAACGCCGTCAACAGTCTCAAAACCCGGGTCGAGACGTTTCCCGGCCCCGTCGTCTCGGGTCTCGCCGGCGTCGCCGTGCTGCCGCCGTTCTACCAGGCGGCGGACGAGGCGCGGAGCCCGGTGATGGCCGCGGACCATCTCTGAAGTGCCGGGTCCTTGCTGTTCTGAAAGACGAGGCATCGCCATGCCGTCCATCCGGCTCATCATTGCGGCATTGCTGCTTGCCACCGGCCTGGTGCATCTCGAGCCTGCCATGGCCGGGACGTCCGTCGAGGCGGCGGCGCGCGCCTATGTGGCGGCCGACGGGTATCAGCCGGTGGCGCTCGGCCCGGTCGACCGGTTCTTCGTCGAAATCGCCGGCGAGGACCCCGAACACATGAATCTCGCCGAGAGGGACATTTCCCCCGTCGAAAAAGCCGTGCTCCTCATCGACGAGCGGGAAGCGCCACTGACACGGCTTCGCTACGCCCTCAGAGTCCGCCGGCAATCCTTCGGTGCCGTCACGGCGACCTTCATCGATGTCCAGCGCTTCAATTTGGGTCCTCGCCTCAGGGCCGAGACGATCGCCGCCTATGGGGAAGAGAAGACGGCCGGGCCGGAAATCTTCGGCGTCGGGCCAGATGTCGGCTGGCGCATCGTCTCGGTCCCCTCGGCCAAGTCGCCGGCGGTGCTGCTTGCCGCCGGCCGCCGCGTGATGACGGCGCAAGCCGCCGAGACGGCGGACTGCTTCGGCCGTCCCTGCCTGTCGACGGAACCGCTCGACGGCTATGCCGCCTGGACACCCTGGCGGGACTTGGCACCTCTGGCTTTCGTCACGGCCTATCCCGGCGTCGTCCAGCCTCGAGCGGACGAAGAGGAAACGGCACCGGCGCTCTTTGCGCTCGAACTGGCGAGTGCCGCAGGCCTTGCCACGCTGACGACGCCGCCCGGGATAGAATGGCGCCTGCCGCCGCCGCAACCGGCTGCCTCGACGTCTCCGACCCTCGTCTTCGTCATCGACCGCAATCTCGGCCAGGAGACGATGCTCGACGGTGCCATCGGGCTGGCGCCCCGATCGAAGGACGAACCGATCCGCTGGACGCGCATGGCCGCAAGCCTGAAAACACGGCAGGTGAGCGCCGGAAGCGGGCCGCTCAAGGACTTGGAGAACCGGCCATGAGGGGCAGGGCGATGATGTCTGCTTTGACGGTGGGCCTGGCGGTGACGGGGGCGCTGGCGGCGAGGGCGGAGGGCGATCCGCATCTGACGGTCGCGACCTATTCCGGCGATTTCGTCCTGCATGCGTTCGGCGCGTTGAAGGACGGCACACCCTGCCCGCCATCCACGAACAGTCTCGCCTTTGCTTTCGATCACGAGGGGACGGTCATCTACGCCCACTTCGTCACCCTGTCCCCGTCGGCCGACCCGGTCTTCGCCAAGGCATTTGCGAAGGGCAGCTTCTGTGCGATCGAATTTTCCGGTCAGGTGACGATCCGCACCCATCACGGCAGCCAGGCGACCATCCTGCCGGACAGCGTCGGCGAGGTGCAGGGCTCAGTCGCCTTGCAGCGCTCAGATCGCGCCGACCATTCCGGCAGGCTGACCATCGAATACCATCCGATCATGTGTTTCCGCGCACCCTGCCCACCGGGCGTCTACGGCATCGCCGACGCTGCCGGAAGGCGGATTGCGCGGGTCGGCGCCATCGCGGTCACGGATGCGGCCGGCCGTCACTGGAGGCTCGCCGGCCGCTACCCGGACTTCCGCATTATCGAGGGCCGCCTCTGGATCGGGCCGGACGGCAAGACGGCGCGTCTTGCGATCGATCGCGTCCTTCAGGCGAGATAACCGGCCAGCCGCGACGATATTCGGCCCCGGCCGGCGCGACGAGCCGATGGTCAATCCTGACGATGCATCACGAAGTCCATCGTGCTCAGCGTCTTGTCGTCGATCCGGACATAGGTCGCGACCGAGCTGGACGAGCTGGACATGCCGTCGGACTCGTAGGTGCTGGTCATCGACACCGCGCATCCGTCCGGCTGGTCCTTGTCCGGCTCGGCGGTCCACTCGCCGGTGACAGCCTGCTCGCTCCAATCCTTGCCGGGCGAGCGGAATCGGTTGACCGTCTCGAAGCTGCCGTCAGCCTTGAAGGTGTAGGTATTGTCGAGTTCGTAGGGACTTCCGCCCGGACCTTCGCCCGTCCCGACCCATTTGCCCGTCATGAAGGCGGTGCAGTCGAGTTCGGCGGCGATCGATGCAGAAGCGGTCGCGAGGAGAGCGGTCAAAGTCACGCCGGCGATGGTGAGGGGACGTGTCCTATCCATGGATCTCACCCATGAAGATCATGTATTCCTCGGTCATGTAGCCGTCCGGCCCGCCATCCTGCTGGGTGATCTGGCACCACTTGCGGGAACATTTGTGGATGACGACGAGCTCGCCGCGCTTGATCGTGTCGATCTGCTTGAGAATTGGGCTCGGACCGATCCGCAGCTTGACGTCCGCGACCGGCTTGCCGAGTTGCGGGTAGTGGCGGACGCTTGAGCCGGTGGCCCGGGCCTGCCCGCTCCCCAGTTCCAGCAGGGCCAGACAGGCCAAGAGTGCCGGGATGCGCGATTTGATCATCGAAAACTCCATCGATATCGGGTGGCGACAGGCGCGAACCTCTCGCAGCCGCGACGAAGCCGCGTCATCCAATCGAAGGAGAATTCGCTCGGCCGGTCGTTTTTCCGCGGCCCGTCATGCAATCGCATGACGCCTCGCCGACGCGTCAGAAGCCCGGGATGGTCGTGCCCTTCAACAGCGCGACGAGCTCGGCCTGACGGGTCGTCCCGGTCTTGCTCATGATGTGGGACAGGTGGGTTCTGACCGTCGTCACGGCGACGCCGCGCTCCGCCGCGATCCGGCCGAGGCTCTTTCCCCGGGCGATGTCGGTCGCCACCGCCGCCTCCGCGGCGGACAGGTCGAAGAGGCCGCGCAGAACCGCTTCGCCCGCGATGTTGGCGTCGGCGCTGAAGCCGCTGACGACCAGCATGGCGAGGCCGTGGGCGTGGAGATCGCGCGCATCTCTCGCCAGCGGCAGGACATGGAGGACGAGGCCGGTCTGCTCTTCCCCGGGAAGAGCGATCGACTGGACGGCGCGGTGCCCGTCTGCCGCCCGCTCCAGCGCATTTCGCAAGAGCGCGTCCGATCCCGGGGCCGCCAGGCGGACACGGCCCATCGCCCCCATCTGGAGGGCTGGGGCGAGCGCTTCGAACGCCGCGTTGCACGACAGCGCCGTCCCACTGCCGCCGACGATGGCCGTCGGAATTCCCAGCGTCTGGAACGCCTCGACGGTCGCGCGGGCGCGGTCCATCTGGGCGTGGATGGCGAGCAGTCCCGCGCGGGCGAGATGCGGCCTCAGGGCGTCGAACCAGGCAATGTCGAGGCGGCTGAAATCGTGGCCGGCGTCGCCACGCTCGAAGGTGAAGAGCACGGTCTCGCCGCTCGGCATCACGATGCCGCTGCCGATCTGCTGGCGAAAATCCGCCTGGCGCCGGATCGCTTCGAATTCCGGCTCCAGCGCCCGGTCCTCGTCGGTCGTGAAGTCGCTGACCTCGAGAAATCCGGCATGATTGCGCCGCATCATGCGGTTCAGCCTGGTATTTTCGTACCACTGGGGCGTTTCGGCGAAGCGGCCGAGCGTTTCGGTGATGTTGTCGGTGGCCGCGAACATCGGCGGCAGCCGCCTGTCGATGATCAGCATGGCGCCGGAACGGCACGTGGCGAGGTCGGCGATCTGCCCCAGCACGCTGTGCCATTTCGAGGGCACCAGGGCCGCTTCGTAGATGCACTCGACGATATCGTCCAATCCAGCTGTCTCCCTGCTGACCGGCACGACCGCGATCACAATGCTTTCGAAGATCGATCGTTGTCAATTGCGTCTGAAATGGCTCGCCTCCTCCATTCGAAGGATGTGGGCAGCGGCGTCTCGCGGCAGTCTCGGCGCTCATTCATAAGCAAGGATGACGGTGATGACACTTCGACGAACTGCCCTTCTGTTGCTGGCCGCCTCGGCGATCGGTTCGGCGCCGGCGCATTCGCAACCACGGATCGGACCGGGCAATATCAGGATCGATCCCGACATCTTGAAGGGCACGCATTCGAGACCGCTCGCCGTCCTGCGCAACAAGGGATGCACCTTCTACGAAAACGCCAATGGCGGCGGGGCCAGCTGGAAGAAGCAGGTCGAGTGGCTGGCGGCGAGCTACCCCAGCCAGGACTCCTACTCTCAATATGTGACGACCGTCGGCGACTGGTGGGACAACCGCATCTCCTCGCTGCGATGCGACGACAGCAGCCAGGTCCATTGCTCCGTCGCGGTCTATCGCAACACCAACAGAGGGGGCGGCGACGCGATCTTCTGGGGCAGCCAGGGCTTGATCAACCTCGCCGACTACGGCTGGGACGACACGATCTCGAGCTTCCAGGTCTTCTGCAACCGGATGAAATGACGGCCAGAGACGCCTTGGAGGGTTTTGCCCTGCAGCGGCAGCGGCAGAGGCCTCCTGTGTATCCGCCCGTGCCTGAAGGCGTCGTCGGCGAACGGCGGCAGGCACGCCGTGACGGGCCGTCTTTTTAGCAATTGGCCGACGCTCCGACCTGATCGACAGCGCTCGATCAGTGGAAGTCATACCAACTCCTGCGACATCTGCGAGCGTGTTCGCGGTGTCTCACCCGTGGAAGGAAACCTCGGCGAGCTGTCGGCGCGGCGCTGAGTGCTTGTCTTCGGCGAAGACGCGCACGAGCCCGCGGCCGGCGGCCTTCGCCGCATAGAGCGCGGCATCGGCCTCGCCATAGAGCGCGTCTCCCGTGCTGCGGCCCGCGAAGGCAATGCCGACCGAGGCGCCGAGATCGATCCGGTGACCGGCGACCCGCATCGGCCGCCGCAGCATCCGCACCACCGCCTGGCCGAGACGCTCGATCACCGCGCGGGGCGTCTGCGGCCCGAACAGCGCCGCAAACTCGTCGCCGCCGATTCGCGCAACGCAGTGGCTCCGCGGCCCAAGGCAAGCGAGCCGCCTGCCGACCTCCTGCAGGCAGAGGTCGCCGACGAGATGGCCGAACAGGTCGTTCACCGGCTTGAAGCGGTCGAGATCGATCAGCATCACGGCGCCGACCGGCGAGGTCTCGCCGGTTTCCGAAGGCGAAGCGGTCATCTGGGCCTGGAAGCGGCCGCGGCTGGCAAGGCCGGTCAACGAATCGCAATCCGCCATCCGGCGCAGCGCCAAAGTGGCGTTTTTCTCCGCGGTGATGTCCTGCTTCATCCCGAAGATCCGGACCGGCCTGCCGTCGACGCATTCGACCGACGCGGTGATGCGGATCCAGCGCCGGCGTCCGAGCGCCGTGTCGATCTCGGCGTCGAGGACGAAGCCCGTCCCGGCGTCGATCGCCTTTGATCGAATCCGTTCAAGCTCGATCCGTGTCGCTTCGGGATAAAGATCGAGAATGATCTCGCGATCGAGGCTGGTGCCGCGCGGCAGCTCGAAGAGATCGTAGACGGCGTCGGTCCATTTGAGGCTGCAGCCGGGCAGTTCGCATTCCCACATGCCGATCTGCGCCGCATTGGAGGCGCGATCGAAGATTTTCTGGGTGTGGGAGAGTTCCGACCGCAATTCGTCGATCAGCACCGCCTGGGCGGCAACTCTCGCTTCGAGGTCTGCAAGGGAGGCGCCCGGCAACCTGCCGGAAGCCGCGCCCGGCGCGCTTGACCGCGCGGTCTCGACCGGCGGCCTCGTCGGCAACGGCGCATCGCTGACCTGGGGCATTGCGGACTTTCGATGTTAAACGCAACTGATCGGAATTTAGACGACGAGACTTGACGCGATGTAAATCGCCGAAAGGCCGATGACCCTGCGTCCATTCGTCGCCGCGACTGTCGCCGGGGCCATGGGGCCGCCTGCTGCCTGGCCTCGTAATTTCGAACATTTCCAAAAGCTGTTGCAATTTCGTCGCAGCCAGATTGCGGCCGAAACGAGGCCTCGCATATTTGTTGACTCCGATTGTCATGATAAATAGCACTGGTCGGGCGAAGCCGCCGCGACATCGCTCCAACTCATTGGAATGTCTTTAAAAACGGCTTTTACCAGATCGGTCGGGGAGGAGAGTCCGTCGTCGCGGGCCGCCGTTCGGTCGCCGCCAGAAAAGGGCCGTCATCATGCGCGTATCCGCTCCGACCCTCCGTCTCTTCCTGCGCCGGACGAGCGCGCTTGCCACCATCGCCGCGGTGACCGCGTCGCTGTCGCCGGCAAGAGCGCAAGAGGAGGGCGAGATGATCTCCCTCGATACGGTGACGATCACCGGCAGCCGCTCGCCGGAGCGCATTTCCGAGATCCCCAACACCATCACGGTGGTCGACGAGGCGACGGTCACCGAGGGAGCCCGCGCCGGCCTCAGCCTCAAGGACATCCTCGGCCAGGAAGTGCCCGCCTTCGATCCCGGCAGCCGCGGCACCCGCACCAATTACGGCCAGAACCTTCGCGGCCGCAGCGCCCTGGTGCTGATCGACGGCGTCTCGCTGAACTCTGCCCGCGCGATCAGCCGCCAGCTCGATTCCATCGATCCCTTCAACATCGCCCGCATCGAGGTCCTCTCCGGGGCGACCTCGCTCTATGGCGGCAACGCCTCCGGCGGCATCATCAACATCATCACCAAGAAGGGCAGGGACGCCAGGCCCGGCCTCCACGGCGAGGTCCTGGCGGGGGCGGGAAGCGGCTTCAACACCAATCAGGACCGCGACCTCAACGGCGCCGCCGCCATCACCTACAATGACGAGACCTGGGACATGCGGATCTCGGCCGCCGGCGCCGATACCGAGGCCTTCTTCGACGGCAGCGGCGACATGCTGGTTCCCGACATCACCCAGACCTCGACCCAGTGGAATACCTCGATCGATCTCTTTGCCAATCTCGGCCTGCAGATCGACGCCAACCAGCGGCTGGAACTGACCACGCAATATTACGACAGCCGCCAGGATTCGCCTTACGGGCTGTTCTTCGGGGTCAACTATTCCGGCCTGCGCGGGCGTCCCGAGGACATCGAGATCCGCGACGGCTACGAGTCCGACGTCGATCCCGCCACGCTGCGCAAGATGGTGACGGCGAACTACTCCAACGAGGATTTCCTCGGCCAGCAACTGATCCTGCAGGGCTTCTGGCGCTCCGAGAAGCTCGACTTCAATCCCTTCCCGGATTCCAGCGGGCGGTTCTTCTCGGCATCCAGCCAGGAGACCGACTTCTACGGCTACAAGGCGGCGGTGGTCACCGAGCCGTTCGAGCGGCTGAAGGTCACCTTCGGCACCGACGGAGACATCGACGATTTCTCCGCCAGCCAGACGATCTTCGACCCGACCTTGTCTGCGGCGACGGGCGCGATGCAGCTCGAGGACTTCGCCACCATCGGCCGCTATCCCGGGATCAAGGTCTCGACCCTGTCGGGCTTCGTCCAGGCAAGCTACGACGCCACCGACTGGCTGACGATCTCCGGCGGCTATCGCCACCAGTACGCCAAGACCGAGATCGACGATTTCGTCGGCGTCACCCAGCAGGCGGCAGTCGCTCTCGGCCTCGCCCTCGGCGCGGACACGATCCCGGGCGGCACGGTCGACTATTCGGCCGATCTCTTCAACATCGGCGCCACCATTGATGTCGGTGCCGGCAGCCAGGTCTATGGCAATTTCAGCCAGGGCTTTGAGCTTCCCGACCCGGCGAAATACTACGGCCAGGGCAATTACGGCTTCGCCGCCGGCCGCTACGTGCTGCTGTCCTCGGTCAATGTCGAGGATTCGGCTCTCGGTGCCATCAAGACCGATTCCTACGAGATCGGCTATCGCTATGGCGACGAGACGATCAACGCACAGATCGCCGGCTACTATTCGCTGTCCGACAAGACCATCGTCTACGACCGGACCTCGCTGCTGATCTCGCTGCAGGACGAGGAACGCCGGGTCTACGGCGTCGAGGGCAAGATAGACGCCAAGCTGCCCTATGGCTTCGATGCCGGCGTGATCGGCCACTATGTCCGCACCGAGGTCGATAACGACGGCGACTGGCAGGCCGCCTCCGTCACCGATGCCAGCACGCCGACGCTCGGCGGTCACATCGGCTGGTCGAACGAGGTGTTCAAGGTCGCCCTCAAGGGTCAGCACATCTTCGACTACGAGGACGACGACGGTCTCGAACTCGAGGGCTACACGCTGTTCGACCTGATCGGTGGCTACAAGTTCGTGGATGCCGACGTGACCGTCAATTTCGGCGTGCTCAACCTCTTCGACAAGGACTACACGACGATCTGGGGACAGCGCGCCAAGATCTTCTACGGCGCCTATGCCAGCGAGGAGGTGTTCGACTACAAGGGCCGCGGTCGGACCTTCACCGTGTCGATGGCGAAGGAGTTCTGATCGGCGATGGCGATAGCCTCCATCTCCGGCGACACGACGCCCGCGGGTTCTCCAGCCGCGGGCGTCGCGCTGTTCGACCTGAAGCGTGCGGGATATGGCGTCGGCGGCTCCCGCATCCTCGCGCCGATCGACCTGCAGATTCCCGCCGGCGGCTTCGTCGCGCTGATCGGCCACAACGGCTCCGGCAAGTCGACGCTCCTGTCGCTGCTCGCCCGCCAGATCGAGCCGAGCGAGGGCGAGATCGCCTTTGCTGGCGAGGCGCTGGCGAGATTGAGCCAGCGGGACTTCGCCAGGAAGGTCGGCTGGCTGCCCCAGGATCCGCCGCTGGCGGCTAACCTGACGGTCGCCGAGCTCGCGCGGTTCGGCCGCTATCCCTGGCGCGGCGCCTTCATGCGCCATGGCGCCGAGGACAGGCGCGCCGTCGAGGGCGCGCTCGGGCGGGTCGGGCTCTCCCACATGCGCGAGCGGGCGGTCGCAAGCCTCTCCGGCGGCGAGCGCCAGCGGGCCTGGCTCGCCATGCTGCTCGCCCAGGAGCCGTCCTGCCTGTTGCTCGACGAGCCGACCGCAGCGCTGGATCTGAAGCACCAGCTGGAGGTCCTGCAGCTGCTTCGGCAGCTGCGCGACGAAAACGAACTCACCATCGTCATGGCGATCCACGACATCGGCATGGCGCTGCGCTTCGCCGACCATCTCGTCGCACTGAAGGCCGGGCGGCCGGTCTTCGAGGGTCCACCGCAGGCGCTGGTCCGACCCGACGTTCTCTCGGCCATCTACGACCTGCCGATCGGCACGGTGCAGCCGAAGGATGGCGGCCCGACCGTCGTCTATCCGCTTTGAACCGCCCTTTCACAAATGAATGGAGGTGACATCGATGCGTCGCTTCACCCAACGCCTTCTCTTTCCGGCTCTTTCGGCGATCGCCCTTGCTATCGCGCCGACACTTGCCCTTGCCGAAGAGCCTGCCAGCCCGCCAGAGCGCATCGTCGCAATGGAATGGGCCGAACTCGAAACCCTTCTGGCGCTCGGCGTCACCCCCGTCGGTGCTGCCGGCGCCAGCGGCTATCGCGACTGGGTCGGGGAGCCGGCGTTGCCGGAGAGCGTCGCCGAGATCGGCACGCGGCAGGAGCCCAATCTGGAGGAACTCGCCAGGCTGAAGCCCGATCTCGTCCTCTCCCACGCTCATCTGCGGCCATTGAAGGGAAACCTCAATGCGATCGCCCCAGTCGAGGAGGTGACCTTCAACGGCACCGGCAGCGACACCTGGGAGGCGGTGCTCGCCGGCACCCGCAGGATCGGCGAGCTGACCGGCAAGACGCAGGGCGCCGACGCGCTGATTTCCTCGGCCGACGCTGCCTTTGAAAAGGACGCTTCCCGGCTTGCCGACGCCGGCCTTCAGGGTCGGCACGTCTATTTCGTCCGAATCATCGGGGCGAATGCGCTGCGCGTTCACGGCAGCAACGCCATCGCCGACACGGTTCTCTCGCGGCTCGGGCTGACGAACGCCTGGAAAGGCGACGTCAACGAATGGGGCTTTGCGATGGTCGAGCCGAGCGCGCTCGCCGAAGACCCGGAGGCGACGATCCTTGTTGCCGGGCCGGTCAGCGACGCGGAGATGGCCGCCGTCTTCGACACGCCGCTCGGCAAGGCGCTGCCTGCGTCGCGGGCAGGGGCCGTGCGCCGGCTGCCGGTGACCTGGACCTTCGGCGGCGTGCCCTCGGCGATCCACATGGCCGCTGCGATCACCGACGCTCTGACGGGGACAGGCAACTGATCGCCGCCGAACGAGATCCCACGCCGGGCGCCAGGATCGCGTTTGTCGCGCTCGTCCTCGCTGCTGCGGGCGCTGCGGCGTCGGCGGCCGGCTGGGATCCGCGCGTCACCTTCTCCATCGTCCGTCTCGGCCTGTTCGATCCGCCGGACGACGTCTTTGCGGCGGTGATGTTCCACTATGCGACGCTGCCGCGGATCGTCGTCGCGCTGGCCGCCGGCGCTTCGCTCGGCCTTGCCGGGGCGGTGATGCAGTCGGTGCTGCGCAATCCGCTCGCCTCGCCGATCACCCTCGGCGTCTCGGCCGGCGCACAGTTCGCGCTGGCGCTGGCGGCGCTGGCAGGTCCTGCCGCCAGCTTCCTGCCGGGGGAGATCTGGAGCCTCTTCGGAGCCCTCGCCGCAGCCGGCCTCGTCTATGTCCTCGGCCGGCGCCAGCGCTTCGAGCCGGCGCGGCTGGCGCTGACCGGCATGGCGATCAGCCTCTTTCTGGCCTCGGCCGCCGCAGCGCTGGTGCTGTTCAACGAACAGCGGCTGGCCTTCCTGTTTCTTTGGGGGGCGGGCCATCTCGCCCAGTCCGACTGGACGAGCGCGATCCTCGTCTCGGCCGCCTTCGCCGCCAGTTTCACCATTCTCCTCGGCGCCGGGCGGGTGATCGGTCTCCTCGCCGCCGGTGACGCGGTGGCCGGCAGCGTCGGGCTGAAGACCGACACCGCGCGGCTGCTGATCCTCCTCGTTGCCGTCGCCTTGACCGCCGCCGTCGTCAGCCGCGTCGGCATCATCGGCTTCGTCGGGCTTGCCGTGCCGGCGATCGTCCGGCTCTGCCGGCCGCGCTCCGTGACGCATTTTCTTGCCGCCTCGGCCGGCCTCGGGGCGCTGGCGCTGTTTGCCGCAGACGCTCTGGCGCAGCTCCTCTCGGAGCTCGGCGGCACGCTGGTGCCGGCAGGGGCGGTGACGGCGCTGTTCGGCGCACCGGTGCTGTTTCTCCTGTTGTCGCGCACCCGCCTAACCGGCCGCCCGAACCCACCGCTGCGGATGACCGCCGGCCGCTTTCGCGATCCCGGTCGGCGGCTGACCGCGTTTCTCTTCGCCATCCTCGTCGTCGCGGTTCTGGTGGCTCTCCTGGTCGGGCGCACCGGCACCGGCTGGGAGATCCTCGATCCCTTCGGCGACGAGGCGGTGTTCCTCACCCGGCTGCCGCGGGTCCTCGGCGCGCTGCTCGCCGGCGCGGCGGTGGCACTGTCGGGCCTCCTCGTCCAGAAGATCGTCGGCAACGATCTCGCCAGCCCGGAGCTTCTCGGCATCAGCGGCGGTGCGGCTGCGGGCATCGTCTTCGCAGCCCTTGTCCTCGGTGTCCTGTCCCGGGCGACACTCGTCGTCTTCGGCATGGCGGGGGCGATCGGCACGACGCTGATCGTCCTGTGGTTCGCCCGGCGCCATCGCGACCAGATCGCCGCCGTCCTCCTTGCCGGAATCGCGCTCGGCATCTTTCTCGATTCGATCGTCCGCATCGCCCTCGTCAATGCCGGCATGCAGGCGGCGGCGCTGCTGACCTGGATGTCCGGCTCCACCGTCCTCGTCTCGCTGCCCGAGAGCCTCGGCCTCGGCCTTCTTCTTGTCATCGCCTTCGGCCTCGTCGTCGTCTGCCGCCGCGCCATCGCGCTGCTCGATCTCGGTGCCGCGGTGCCGCGGGCGCTCGGCCTAAAGGTGCGTGCCACCCAGATGGCGACACTGGTGCTCGCCGCGCTTCTCGCCAGCGCCGCCACCATGGTCATCGGGCCGCTCTCCTTCGTCGGGCTGATCGCGCCGCATCTGGCGCGGCTCCTGAGGGCGCGGCGCTTCGCCGAGCGGGTGATCGCGACGCTCCTCATCGGCGCCATCGTCATGACCCTGTCGGACTGGATCGGCCGGGTCGCGATGGTCCCCTGGCAGGTGCCGGGCGGCCTCGTCGCCGGGCTCGCCGGCAGTCTCGGTTTCATTCTTCTCGCCGGCCGCGAGAGGGCCGGCGCGGCCGGCGCCTGACCCGCCACGGCGGGTCGGGCCAAGCCGAAACAACGCAGATCGTAGCAAGGACGACAGATGATGACGTTTCCCGCCAATGCGGTCGGTGCCGCGGCCGGACCGTTCCCCGCAACGCTGATCGACGATCTCGCCGCCGAGATCTCCGAGCACGGTTTCGAGGTCGCGCGCGAGGGGGCGGGCCTTGCGGTCACCCTCGGGATCGGCCGGGTCGAGGCGGTGCCCGATGGCGGCCGCTTCGAGGTCAGGATCGGCTCGCAGCAGACCTCGCAGGTGCAGGAGATCCGCGAGGCCTTCCTGCATCTCCTCGACCATGCGGCTCCCGGTCTTGCCGATCGGATGGCCTGGCAGGGCGACCTGCCGCAAGGCACGCGGCCGCCGAACTTCCGCACCGCCTCGGTGGTGTCGGTCGAAACGGTGACGCCGAACTTCCTGAGGATGACGCTTGCCGCCGACAATGTCGCCGACTTTGCCGGCGACCAGATGCATTTCCGCCTCGCCATTCCGCCGCGGGACCGCAAGCCGGTCTGGCCGCATCTCGACGTCGCCGGCCGGACGATCTGGCCGAAGGGCGAGGATGCGCTGCACCGCCCGGCCTACACCTTCGTGGAGGTGGACCCGAAAAGCGGCTGCTTCTCCTTCGACCTCTACATCCATCAAGGGGGCGTTGCGACCGAATGGGCGAGGACGGCGCGCCCCGGCGACGTCGTTGGGATGATGGGGCCGGGGGGCGGCACGCCGCCGCCGGGCGACTTCCTCCTGATGGCGGGGGACGAGACGGCGCTGCCGGCGATCCGCCGGATCCTCGAAGTCTCGCCGGCGGAGAGGCGCGGCCACGTCTTCATCGAACTCGGCGACGGTGAGGATCGCTGCGAAATCGCGGCGCCGGACGGTGTCAGGGTGGAATGGCTGGTCCGCGGCGACGGTCAGGACGTCTGGGAGAGGATCGCCGCCGTGCCGTTTCCGGGGGTCGGTGCAAGCCGCTTCGTCTGGATCGCCGCCGAACGCGAACTTGCCCGCAAGGCGCGGGCGCATTTCCGCAACGTCCACGCCGTCACCCTCGATGAGACCTACATCTCGGCCTACTGGACGAAGTGAGGGTGTCTGCTGCAGCATCGGCCCGGAAATCGGAATCGATTTTCGGAAAGCACGATGCATAGATTCAATTGCGTCGCTTACGGGCTGGCTAGCCTCGAAGCCGACCCTCGATCACAGGGATCACGCCGGCCCGACGGGCGCAGCGCAGACGTCGCCTTTTCGGGTCATGCCGACGCCTTGAGAGCGCCGGAAGCGAGGAGCCTGCCGATCGCCGCGTCGTCGTAGCCGGCCTCAGCGAGAATAGCCTTCGTATCCGCGCCAAGACGGGGTGCCGGCTGGGTGATGGCGGGCGATCCGCCGTCGGTGATCGTGAAAGGCGCGACGGGCGCGGAAAACGGCCGGTCGGTGCCAGGCACAAGGCCCGCCGGCTGCATGAGGCCGCGCGAGGCGAGTTGCGGATCGGCCAGCGCTTCCTGGAGCGAACGAACGCGGCCCGCGGGGACGCGGTGGCGGCGCAGTTCCTCTTCCCACTCGGCGGCGCTGCGGGTGAGGAAGATCGCCCGCAACGTTGCTCCTTCCGCTTCGAAGGCATCGCGGCTGGCGTCGTAGCTGTCCTTCGCCATGTCTGGCCGGGCGAGGGCGGTCCAGAGTCTCTGCTGCTGGCGGACATTCGAGGCGCCGATCATCAACAGCCCGTCGGCGGTCGGATAGGTGCCGAGGCAGGCAGACGGAAAGCGATTGCCCTGTGGGCCGGGGGCAAAGCCGCCCGCCGTCAGCCCGGCGATCGGTGCCGACATCAGCATCAGGGCTGCCTCGAACATCGACAGATCGATATGGCCGCCGACGCCCTCGGTCGTCCGCCGATAGAGCGCAGCCGAGATGGCGAAGGCCGCCATGTAACCCGTCGCGTAATCGACCACCGGTGCGCCCGCCCGGAGCGGGCCGCTTTCCTCAGTCCCCGTCATCGCCATCAGTCCCGACATCGCCTGAAAGACGTTGTCGTAGCCAGTCTCCTCGGCGCGCGGCCCGCTATGCCCGAAGGCCGAGATCGAGCAGTAGACGAGGCGCGGATTGAGGGCCGCGACCGCCTCGTAGCCGAAGCCGAGCGCTTCGAGGGCGCCCGGCCGGAAATTCTCGACGAAGACGTCGGCGCCGGTGAGCAGCCGGCGCATCACCGCCTGCCCATCCGGTTGTTTGAGATCGAGCGCAATCGAGCGTTTGTTGGCGCCCTGCGCCAGATAGGCAGTGCCCATCGCCGCCGCGTTCAGCTCCCGGTCGGTCCCCTGCAGGCGCGACTGGTCGGGATCGTCGTGCCGCTCGACGCGCACCACGTCGGCGCCCTGCACGGCCAGCTGATAGGAGGCGAAAGGCCCTGCCAGGACATGGGTCGCGTCGATGACCCGCAACCCTTCGAACGCACGCCCCATTCCGGCCTCCCTCAGTCGCAGCGCGCGCTCATTCCGCCGTCGACGACGATCTCGGTGCCGGTGATGAAGCGGGCCTCGTCGGAGGCGAGGAACAGCGCCGCATTGGCGGTGTCCCGACCGTCGCCCATCCAGCCCAAGGGAATCCTCTTCACTCGCTGGGCCAGCAGCGCATCGACGTCGCCGCCGGCGCGCTGGCCGGCGAGTCGCGTCTCGACCATCGGCGTGTGCAGCTGACCCGGAACGACGGTGTTGACGCGGACGCCCCTCGCGGCGAACTCGACCGCGGTTACCTTGGAGAACTGCAGGATGGCGGCCTTCGCCGAGGCGTAGCCGACCTGCGCCGCCCCGGTCCAGCGGATGCCGGAGGTCGAGGAGGTGTTGACGATCGACCCGCCACCCTGGTCGACCATCTGCGGCAGAACCGCTTTGCAGGTGAGGAAGACGCTCTTGAGGTTGAAGTTCAGCTGGTGGTCCCAGTCGGCCTCGGAAAGGTCGATCGCGCCGCCCCTGGCCGAGCCGCCGACATTGTTGACGAGCACGTCGACCCGGCCGAAGCGCTCGACGCAGGCAGCGACCATCGCCGAGACCGCCGCCGCGTCGGTTACGTCGCAGAGATGAGGTTCGATCTCGCCACCCGCCGCGCGCGTCAGGGCGAGGGTCTCTTCCATCGTTTCGGCCTTAAGGTCGACGGCGAAGATCCTGGCGCCTTCCTCGGCGAAGCGTACGCAGGCGGCGCGGCCATTGCCCCAGCCGGGGCCGACGCAGCCGGCGCCGGTGATGATCGCGACCTTGTCCTGAAGCCGTCCAGGCATCATCGAGCCTCCTTGAAACCGTAGAGCCGCGTCGGGTTGTCGACCATCAGCGCCTGAAGCAGTGCCGGAGTGGGAGCGATCGACGGCAGGAGGTCGAACAGGTCGCCGTCGTCCGGGGGCGCGGCGCGGAAGTTCGGATGCGGCCAGTCGGTGCCCCAGACGACGCGGTCGGGAAAGCGTTCGACGACTTCGCGCGCAAAGGGCACGGCGTCGGCATAGGGTGGCTCCTGACGCGAGGCGCGTTCCGAGCCCGACACCTTGCACCAGACATGATCATGGTCGAGCAGCCTGAGGAGCGCGTCGAACTCCGGCTGCTGACGGCCCTTCGATGCATCGATGCGGCCGATATGGTCGATCACCACCGGGACGGGAAGCGCCGCGAGATCCGCCGACATCGGCGCGATCAGCCGGTCTTCCATATGGACCTGCAGGTGCCAGCCGATCTCCGCCAGCCGGCCCGCGAGCTTGCGCAACGCCGGGCCGTCGGCGCCGGGGGCGAGATGGCTCATATAGTTGAACCGCAATCCCCGAAAGCCCTGCGCATCAAGAGCCTTGAGGCCGGCGAGCGAGATCTCCGGCGGTGCCAGGGCGATGCCGAGATAGCGCCCGGGACGAGCGGCGATCGCATCGGCGACGACGCGGTTGTCGAAACCGTGGCAGCCGGACTGCACGATCACGCAGCGCTCGATGCCCATCCTGTCATGCAACGCGAAGAGCGCTTCCTTCGGCGCATCCGCCGGCTTGAAACCGCTTTCCGGAGCATAGGGAAACACCGCCTGCGGCCCGAAGACGTGGCAATGGCAATCGGTGGCCTCGCGTGGCAGGGCGACCGAGGTCTTGTGCGGCGAAGGATGCCAGGTCAGCGGTTGATCAGCCATCGGACAGCTCCGCGTCGCCTTCGCCGATCGGCGGAATACGGAAGATGTTGATGGTTAGCGAGATCAGCGTGTAGTAGCCGAGCAGCCCGACGAGATCGACGAGCCGGCCTTCGCCGAGAACCGCGATGGCGCGGGCATAGAGCGCATCGTCGAGCTCGCGCTTTTCATGGGCTGCGCGGGCGACGTCATGGACCACCTCGGTTTCGGCATCGGGAAAGTCCGGCCGGCGATTGCGGCGGACCGCCTCGATGATCTCCGGCTCCAGCCCCGCCGTCAGCGCGTGGCCGCGATGGATCTGCCATTCGTATTCCGAGCCAAACACCCGGCCGGTGACGAGGATTGCCAGTTCCGACAGCCGCTGGTCGAGGCTGGTGTCGTAGCGGCAGTAGCGGCCGAGATCCTGTGCCCTGGCCGCCAACTCGGGCCGGTGCAGCCACACGGCGAGCGGACCGCGCACGCCGCCACGCGGGCCGGAGGCGATCTGATCGTGGATTTCCTGCTGACGCGGAGAATACGTGGCGGGATCGGGCGCGTCGAGGCGCTGCGGTGGCCAGGTCATCGAGGCTTGCTTTCGGTCGCGGAGAAGGCCGGAACGGCGTTGGAGAAGGCGGCGAGCCAGCGGACGAGGGCAGGGTGGTCGCCGCGCCACTCGACCGGTTGCCGCCAGTCGAGATAGCCGAGCCCGCAGGCGAGCCCGATCGAGATCAGATTAGGCTTGTCAGCTGCGGGTGGCGCGGCCTCGAAGACGGCGAGACTGCGCGTGATCTTGCCGCGCTGATGCTCGAGCCACCGGCCGGACACTTGTTCGGGCGTGCGGAAGCGGTACTCGTAGACCATCAGCAACGCCGCCTCGGTCAGGCCGTCGGCGAGCCTGGCCTGGGTGAGGGCGCGTGCGCGCTCGAGCGGAGCGGCGGCCGAGGGAAGCAGGCGGTCGCCGCCGGCTAGCGCGTCCAGCATTTCGAGGATCACGCCGCTGTCGTAGAAGGCCTCGTCGCCGATCACCAGGCAGGGCATCTTGCCCAGGGGGTTCTGGTGGCGCAGGTCGTCGGCCGGGTCGAGCGTATCGGCCGGGCGGATCGCGAGCCGGGAGGACAGGCCGAGAACCTCGGCGGCGATGCGGACCTTGCGACCGAAGGGCGAGGTCAGCGTGGTGCGCAGCTTGACCGCGACCCGTGGGTCGTGCCAGAGCGTTTCCAGGGTGTGCATTGGCTCACATCCTCGTAGGCAGGAACAGCGCGAGCTGCGGGAAGAGGTAGAGGATCAACAGCATGGCGAAGCCGGCGAGGACGAAGGGAATGAGACCCTTGAACACGTCCTCGAGCTTGATCCGGCCGCCAGAGGCCGCCTGCACCACGAAGCAGTTGATGCCGACGGGCGGCGTGACGGCGCCGATTTCGACAAGCAGCACGACGAAGACGCCGAACCAGATCGGGTCGTAGCCGAGGTCCATCATCACCGGATGGGTGATCGGCAGTGTGATCGCCAGGAGCGCCGGCGCATCCATCATCATTCCGAGGGCGAGATAGATGAGCGAGACCAGAACGACGATCACCCAGGGGGCGACGTCGAGCCCGGTGAGATAGCCGCCGACGGCATTGGCAAGGCCGGAGAGGGCGAGGAACTTCGAAAACAGCAGCGCGGCGATCAGGATGCCGAAGATCATCGCCGTGGTGCGGATGGTCTCGAGCAGGGTGTCGCCGAGCTTCACGCCCGCAAGGCCGCGATGACGCAGGATCGCCAGCAGGAAGGTCAGCCCCGCGCCGACGCCGCCCGCCTCGGTCGGGGTGAAGATGCCAGCGTAAAGACCCGCGACGATGCAGAAGATGATCAGGACGAGCGGCCCCGCAAGGCGCAGTGCGGCGAGCTTTTCCCGGACGGTGTAGTGCGCCGTGTCGACCGGAGCGAGTTCCGGGCGGCGAAGCACCGTCAGCCAGATCGCCAGGCACAGGATCACGGCGAAGACGATGCCGGGAATGAAGCCCGCGATCAGCAGCGCGCCGATCGAGCTGTCGGTGAGGATGCCGTAGACGACCACCAGCGCCGAAGGCGGGATCATCACCGCCAGCGTGCCGGCAATCGCGATCGAGGCGGAGGCAAGACTCTTGTCGTAGCCGCGATCGAGCATCTGGGGGAGGGCGAGCTTGGTGAAGACCGTCGCGGTTCCGACCGATGATCCCGAGGCGGCGCCGAAGGCGGCCGCGCCCATCGTCGTCGAGATCGCCAGCCCGCCGCGCAGATTGCCGAGCCAGCGGGTGGTTGCCTCGAAGAGGTCCTCGCCCAGCCCGGCGCGCATGGCGAAGAAGCCCATCAGCAGGAACAGCGGGATCACCGAGAAGTGGAAGGAATTGGTCGTTTCGAAGAAGACGGTCGACAGGAGCGCGGTCGCCGCCTTGAAGCCCACCAGCGAGGCGAGGCCGAAGGCGCCGACGAGGCCGAGAACCACCATGACGTTGATGCCGAGGAGGATTCCGCCGAAGAGACAGGCCGTCCCGATGAGGCCGATGACGATGTTGCTCATTCCAGGGTCTCCGGCTCGGGGCCTTGCAGTTCCATGCCGATGGCGGCGCAGGCCGCGTCGATCAGGAACTGGATCGTCAGAAGGGCCATGCCGAAGCAGACGGCGAATTTGATCGGCCATATCGGGAAGCGGATCGAACCGCGTTCCATCTCGCCGATGGCAAAGGACTTCTCGGCCGTGACCCAGCCAGCCCAGGTCGCCCAGGCAAAGAGCAGCGCACCGGCGAGAAGCGCGATCACCAGCGCGAGGCGGGCGGCAGCAGGGGGAAAGTGGTCGGTAAGCAGCGTCACGCGGATATGGCCGCCGTGAAACTGCGTGAGGGCGAGCGAGAGGAAGATAATCAGCGGCAGCGCGCCCTCGGTCAGTTCGAGCGAGCCGGCGATCGGATGGGACAGTGCGTAGCGGCTGATGACATTGGCGAGCGTCAGGCACATGACGGCGAAGGTCACCGCTCCGGCGATCCAGCCGCACAGCGTCAGCAACCGCCCATAGGCAGTGCGAACCCGCAGGAGGGAGTTCATGAGACCGGTCCTAGTTTGCGAGGAATGGGGCCCGTGCCGCGTCGGCTACGGGCCCGCAGGCAGCGCGCCGAGGCGCACCGCGACTTAGAAGGTCAGCTTGGAGACGATCTCGTCCACCGGCAGGCCAGCGGCCTTGGCCTTGTCTTCCCACTCCTTGCGGACGGCCTGGACGCGCTTGTCCTCGATGAGCGGGCGGATCTGTTCCTTCGGGAAGTCGGAAACCGTCACCCCGAGTTTGCCCTTCCAGGCCTCCTGGACATTGGTCTCGTCGGCTTCCAGCATCTGGGCGTACTCTTCCATGTAGTCCATGCCCAGCTTGTCGATGACGGCGCGGGTCTCGTCGTCGAGGCCGTTGTAGCTGTCGAGATTCATCGCGAGGATGTGGCCGAAGGAGGCACCGAAGGGGACCTTGGTATAGTACTTGGCGACCTCGTCATATTTGAAGCCGCGGGCCAGCGCGGGGCCGATCGGCGCGCAGTCGACGATCGAGCGTTCGAGGGCCTCGTAGGTGTCCGACGTCGTGATCGACACCGGGGTCGCGCCCATCGCCTCGATCAGCGCCGGATAGGCGAAACCGTAGGAGCGGATGCGCTTGCCCTTCAGATCGGCCATGGACGAGATCGGCTGCTTGCAGAGCATCCCGTAGTTTTCCAGCGGCCGGTAGGCGAAGGCATGGAGGTTCTGGCTGGCAAGTTCCTCGTCGAACTGCGGATATGTCTTGTGCCACTCGACCATCGCTTCGCCGACCTGCCGGCTGTCCAGCGGCTGGGGAATGAAGAAGCCGACGGCATTGTTGAGCGGGAACTGGTCGGGAAAATAGGGGGTGACGATATCGCCCATGTCGCCGACGCCGCTGGACAACGCTTCGGGCGTCTCGCCCACCGCTGCCACCGAGCCGCCCCAGAACACCTCGATCTTGTGCTTGCCGCCGGTCCGCTTGGCAAACTCCTCGACCAGCCATTTCAGGCTGCGGGCATGGGCGTCGTTCGCACCCTCGGGCTTGTAGGTGATGTATCGGAACGTGTCCGCCTGCGCCACGGTCATCGAAAGGCCCATGGCAAGCGCCACGGCCGACAGCGTCATCCATTTCATTGGTCGTTCTCCTCCGTCTGCCCAGTTCCTCCCGGACAGTTGGCACCACAGTCGCCCCGGGCGCGACATGTTTCAAATATCATCTTTCTATGAATTCATGCCGTGTCGGCATGGCTCGTCACTGCCAGAGCCCGCGCCGCACGAAATTCGTGACGATCTCGAAGATCGCCTCTTCGACGATGGTGATGGCGACTTTCGGCTTCTGTTCGGCACGCGTCGCGATGCACAGTCGCCAGCCGATCTGTGGCTCGATCAGCGGGCGCGCCTCCAGTGTGCCGGACGTCGCTTCCGTCAGGACGCCGCCATAGGTCAGCATGGTGTAGCCATGGCCGGAACGCACCAGCGCTTTGATATGCCACATGCCGTCGACGCGCTGGACGACCTGCGGCACGAGACTGCGCTCGTTGCAGGCGCGGTCGAAAATGATGCGCAGATAGTTCGGGCGAGACGGCATGATCAGAGGCAGCTCCGCCACTTCCGCCAGCGGGTATTGCGCCTGGCTGAGGCTGCCGGGCGGACCGACGACGTGCAGGTTCTCGACCAGCAGCTCGCGGCGCAGAATGTCGCTGCGTTCGGGCGGATCGTGCATGACGGCGAGCGCGATGTCGCCCCGGATCAGCGCCTTTTCCAGCTCACGGCTGAAGCCTTCGACGAAGCGCAGCTCGATGTCGGGATACCGATCGCGAATATGCGTCAGGAGCGGCGGCAGGATGAATTCCCCCGGTGTCGGAGGCATGCCGACGATTACCGTACCTTTCGGCGAGGCGGAATGGGCGGTGATGTCGCGATAGCCCTGCGCCAGGGTCGAGAAGACGGTGTAGCAATGCTCCAGCAGAATCTCGCCCGACTCGGTCAGTTCGACGCCGCGCGCCAGCCGGACGAAGAGCGGCGCGCCGAGTTCCTCTTCGAGCCAGGCGATCTGACGGCTGACCGCCGGCTGGGCGATGCGCAGGCGCGCGGCGGCCCTGGTGATGCTCTTTTCCTCGGCGACCGCCACGAAGTAGCGTAGCGACCGGGTGTCGGGAAACCAGTTCAGATCGCCAAACTTCTGCGACATCGCTTCACCCTGTTGCCGCGCCCGGCCGCGGGACTGGTATCATCTCGCCGGTCATACCCGCCAGAGAAAGTGTCCCGACGACGCCGGAGAACCGAATTCTACGGGCGGCGCCCGTCAGAGGATCCGCTTCAGGGCTTTCTGTACCTTCAAGAGCTCGGGCAGATATTGCTCGACCAGCAAGCCGGCGCTCTCCTGCGTCGCCGCCATTCCGGAGTTCAAGGCCGCAACCACGCGCATTCGGGCATCGAACAGCGGCACGGCGATCGAGCGGAGACCGATCTCGATCTCCTGGTCGATCAGCGCGTAGCCCTGTGCCCGCACCCGGTCGATCTCGGCGAGGATGTCTTCCGGCGAGGTCAGCGCGTAGGGCGTGCGGGGCGACAGATCCGCCGCCTCGACGATCGCTGCGGCCTCAGAGCGCGGTAGGGCCGCCAGCAGCACCCGCCCCATGGAGGTGCAATGCGCCGGCAGGCGCGAACCCGGCAGCAGCCCGATCGACATCACCCGCCGCTGCGCCGCCCGCGCCAGATAGACGATCTCGTTGCCGTCGAGAACCGACACCGAACAGCTCTGGCCGATCGTTTCCGACAGCTGGTCGAGCCAGGGTTGCACCAGCTGCGCCAGGGGCAGGGCGGCGAGAGCGCCCATGCCGAGGCGCATCACCCGCGGCGTCAGAGTGAAGAACTTGCCGTCATAGTCGGCATAGCCCTCATGATGCAGCGTCAGGAGGCAGCGCCGCGTCGTCGCCCGGTCGAGCCCGGTGCGCTCGGCGGCCTCGGTGATGGACAGGCGCGGATGATCGGCGCCGAAGGCCTCGATCACCCTCAACCCCTTCGCGAAGGACGCGACGATGTCGGTCTTGTTCAACATATGAACGCTTTTGCGCGTCTGTCGAACAAAGATCAACATGTGCACAAAAATCATGGATCGGTCGCTCCGCCGAGGCTACTTGCCGGACAGGAGGATCGTTCTCATGGACAAGATATCGCGGTCTGCGGCCGAAGCGGTCGCGGACATTCCCGACGGAGCGACGGTGATGATCGGCGGCTTCGGCGGTTCCGGCGCGCCGATCGAGCTGATCCACGCGCTCATCGACCAGGGCGCGCGCGACCTGATCGTCATCAACAACAATGCCGGCAACGGCCATGTCGGCATCGCCGCCCTGATCGAGCAGAAGCGGGTCGCCAGGATGATCTGCTCGTTTCCGCGCTCGGCCGATCCGGTGGTCTTCAAGGAGGCGTATCTTGCCGGGGAGATCGAGCTCGAACTGGTGCCGCAGGGAACGCTCGCCGAGCGGATCCGCGCCGGCGGCGCCGGGATCCCGGCCTTCTACACGCCGACGAGCTTCGGCACCGAACTCGCCGAGGGCAAGCCGGTCGAGGTGTTCGACGGCAGATCCTATGTCCAGGAACGCTGGCTCAAGGCCGACTTCGCGCTGATCAAGGCGGAGGAGGCCGATCCGCACGGCAATCTGACCTTCCGCATGGCGGCGCGCAACTTCAACCCGGTCATGGCGACGGCGGCGGCCGTGACCATCGTCCAGACGACGCGTCTGGTTCCGCTCGGCGCCATCGACCCTGAGCAGGTGGTGACGCCAGGCATCTTCGTCGATCGTGTCGTCGAGATCGCCGAGCCCGCGCAGGAAGAGGAACTGAACCGGGCAGGGGCCGTCTACCCATGAGCCAAGACATCGAAAGCTTGAAACTCTCCAACGCCCAGATCGCCTGGCGCGCCGCCCAGGACATCGAGGACGGAGCCTATGTCAATCTCGGCATCGGCTTTCCGGAGATGGTCGCCAAGTTCCAGCCTGAGGGCCGGCAGGCGATCTTCCATACCGAGAACGGCGTCCTCGACTTCGGCGAAGCGCCGCCTTTGGGCGAAGAGGACTGGGACTGCATCAACGCCGGCAAGAAGGCGATCACGATCAAGCCCGGAACCGCCTTCTTCCACCATGCCGACAGCTTCGCCATGGTCCGCGGCGGCCATCTCGACGTCGCGATCCTCGGTGCCTATCAGGTCGCCCAGAACGGCGATCTCGCCAACTGGTCGACCGGCAAGGGCGGCGTTCCGGCCGTCGGCGGCGCCATGGATCTCGTCCACGGCGCCAGGCGCGTCGCGGTGCTGACCGACCATGTCACCAAGAAGGGCGAGCCGAAGCTGGTCGCCGAATGCACGATGCCGCTGACCGGCGTTGGCTGCGTCACCCACATCTACACCTCGCTTGCGGTGGTGGAGGTGGTGGATGGCGGCTTCGTCCTGCGCGAAGCCGTTCCCGGCCTGTCGTTCGACGAACTGCAGGCCCTGACCGGCGCCCCGCTGCGGGCCGGAAACCCGGTCGTGCCGCTGATCTGCCCGGAGGAACTGAAATGACCGAAGTCTATATCTGCGACTATGTCCGCACTCCGATCGGCCGATACGGCGGTGGGCTCGCCCCGGTGCGGGTCGACGATCTCGCCGCCATCCCGCTGAAAGCGCTGATCAAACGCCACGATCTCGACTGGGCGGCGGTGGACGAGGTGATCTATGGCTGCGCCAACCAGGCCGGCGAGGACAACCGCAACGTTGCGCGCATGGCGCTGCTGCTCGCGGGTCTGCCCGAGACCGTCCCCGGCACGACGATGAACCGGCTCTGCGGTTCTGGCATGGACGCGGTGATCACTGCCGCCCGGGCGATCCGGGCCGGTGAGATCGATCTCGCCATTGCGGGGGGTGTCGAGTCGATGTCGCGTGCGCCTTTCGTGCTGCCGAAAGCCGAAAGCGCCTATTCGCGGGCCAATGCGATCCACGACACGACGATCGGCTGGCGCTTCGTCAATCCCTTGATGGAAAGGCAGTATGGCGTCGATTCGATGCCGGAGACCGCCGAGAACGTCGCCGAAGAGTTTGCGATCAGCCGCGAGGATCAGGACGCCTTTGCGCTGATGTCCCAGCAGAAGGCCGCCGCCGCGCAGGCAAACGGACGCCTTGCCCGCGAGATCGTGCCGGTCGAGATCCCCCAGCGCAAGGGCGACCCGGTGGTGGTCGGCACCGACGAACATCCCCGCGACACGTCGCTGGAAGCGCTGGCGAAGCTGAAGGGCTTCGTGAAGCCCGGCGGCACGATCACCGCCGGTAACGCCTCTGGCGTGAACGACGGGGCCGCGGCCCTGATCGTGGCGTCGGCGGAGGCGGCCGGGCGCCATGGCCTGACGCCTCTGGCGCGCATTCTCGGGGGCGCGACGGCCGGCGTGCCTCCGCGGATCATGGGCATCGGTCCGGCGCCTGCCACGAAAAAGCTGATGGCGCGGCTCGGCCTGAAGCAGGAGGATTTTTCGGTGATCGAGCTGAACGAGGCCTTCGCCAGCCAGGGCCTCGCCACCCTGCGCGATCTCGGCATCGCCGACGACGACCCGCGCGTGAACCCGAATGGCGGCGCCATCGCCCTCGGTCATCCGCTCGGCATGTCCGGCGCCCGCATCACCGGCACGGCGGCGCTGGAGCTGAAGCCTGGCCAGAAGGCGCTCAGCACCATGTGCATCGGCGTCGGCCAGGGCATCGCCATCGCGCTCGAGGCAGCTTGATCCGAAGGCTCGCCAGAAGGCCGGCCGGCTGACGGAGCTGAGCGCGAACGGCTCGGCTCTAGTAGCCGCGGGCGGCGTCGGCGAGATCGGGCACAGGCTCGCCGGCCTCGAACAGCATGAGATTGGCCGCGATCAGCCGCCCGCCGGTGGGCGCGTCGATCTGCGAGGCGATATGCGGTGTGATGGTGATCGCCGGATGCGTCCAGAAGACATGGTCGGCGGGCAGCGGCTCGACATGGAAGACGTCGAGGGTCGCCTGCTTGACCTGGCCGGTTTTTAGCGCCGCGAGGAGATCTTCGTCGACGAGATGCGGTCCGCGTGCGCAATTGATAATCGAGGCGCCGGGGGCGAGCCGCGCAAACAAATCGGCATTGAGGATCCCCGCCGTCTCGACCGTCAGGGGCAGGAGGTTCACCAGGATCTCCAGCCCGTCGAGGAAGGGGCCAAAGCCTGTCTCGCCGCTGAAGGTCTCGACGCTGTCGAGGGTCTTGGCGTTGCGCGACCAGCCGCGGGTCGCAAAGCCGAGCCCGGCCAGCGTGCGCGCCGCCTCGGCGCCGAGATTGCCAAGGCCCATGACGCCGACTTTACGATTGGGGGCCACCGGCACGACGATCGCATGCCAGTCCCGCTCGGCCTGCGCCTGCAGCTGCCGCGGCATGTCCCGGTGATGGCGCAGCACGTGCAACGCCACATACTCGCGCATGCGCTGGGTGAGATCGGGACCGACGGTGCGGATGATCGGCACGTCCTTCGGCAGTTCGGCGTCGGCGAGCACATGGTCGATGCCGGCACCGACCGAGACGATCGCCTTCAGATTGGGAAACTGCGCGAGGTCGCCGGTGCGCGGCCGCCAGACGACGGCATAGGCGACCGTGTCGCGCTCCTCGATCTCGAGCAGCGGGCGGACCGTCCAGCCGGGCAGGAGGGCGGACAGGGTCTCGCACCACCAGCGGGTCTTGGCGAGGTCGGGCAGATAGACGGCGACGTTCATCGAATTCCTCTGGATGTCTCGAATGCTTGGGGCGGCCGGCCCGCTCAGCCCTGAAGCTTCGCCTCGACCATCCGGCTGGCGCCGGACATCTCGCCGAGATGGACACCCCCGGTGATGCGCGCCTCGTTCACCCGGCCGCGTTCGGTCTTCGCCTCGCCCTCGGCGATCACCGCGTCGAGATCCTCCGGGGCGATGAACAGGACGCCGCTGTCGTCGGCGAGCACCGCGTAGCCGGGCAACACCGCCGCGCCGCCGATCGACACCGGCACGTTGAAGCCGCCGCCGGAATTGTAGAGCCGGGTCGTCACCGGCGAGGCGCCGCGCGACCACATCGCAAAGTCCTGCTCGACCACCTCGGCGGTGTCGGTGTGCGGGCCGTCGACGCAGCCGCCGGCGAGGCCCATCATCGCCGCCATGCGGGTGACGCCGCCGCCCCAGCAGGCGTATTTCGTGTCTCCCAGCCGGTCGACGGCGAGGAAATAGCCGGGCCCGACGCTCGACAGGCAGTGATGCAGCAGGGTCGAGTCGAGCCCCGGAATGGCGAGGGTGGCGACCGTCGCGGCGACAACCTTGCCGGCGAGCACCGGCTGGATCGCCGGGCTGGCGAAGCCGAAGTGGTAGAAATGGCCGATCGTCGCGGTCTCGAGCCTGGCGAGCCGCGCGAGCTTTTCCGGCGCGATCTGTTCCGGCATCGGGTTCAGCTTGTAGGTGAGGTTGGTCATGGGACGCTTCCGGTTGCTTCAGTTCTGGGAGCCGAGGATCAGATCGGGCAGGAAGGTCACGATCTGCGGCAGGTAGGTGATGAGGACGAGGACGGCGAAGAGCGGCAAGAGCATCGGCAGCACCGCCATCGTCACCCTTTCGAAGCGCACCCGACCGACTTCGGCGACGATGTAGAGCCCGATGCCCATCGGCGGCGTGGCGATGCCGATCAAAAGGCCGAGCTGGATGATGATGCCGAAATGCACCCGGTCGATGCCGTAGCCGTCGATCAGCGGCAGCAGCGTCGGCACCAGGATCAGCTTGGCCGGCACCCCCTCGACGACGCAGCCGACGAGGATGATGAAGACCAGGAGCAAGGCGAGGAAGACGGACTTGTCGTCGGTCAGCGCGAAGGTCGCATCGGCCAGTTGCTGGGGCACTCGGTCGATGGCGAGCAGCCAGCCCATGGCGATCGAGAAGGCGATGATGATCATGATCACCGCCGTCATCATGGCGGTGTCGGTGAGCGCCTTCCAGAAGCCGGCGAAGGTCAACTCGCGGTACCACAGGCCAAGGGCGATGCAGTAGAGGCAGGCCAGCACGCCGGCCTCGGTGGCGGTGACGAAGCCCCACATGATCGAGCCGAGGATGATCGCCGGGGCGACCAGCGCCAGGAAGCCGTGGCGGGTGGTGGCGACGATCTCGGAGACCGTGGCCCGCGGCTGGGTCGGGAAATCCTCGTAGCTGGCACGGATCCGGACGTAGATCATCAGCGCGATGCCGACGAGGATCCCCGGCACGAGGCCGGCGAGGAACATCCGCTCGATCGAGACCTGGGCGAGGAAGGCATAGATGACGAGGCCGACCGAGGGCGGGATCAGCGGCCCGATCACCGAGGAAGCGACGGTGATGGCGGCGGCGAAATCGGCCTTGTAGCCGCTCTCGCGCATCGCCTTGATCTCGATCGCGCCGAGCCCGGCGCAGTCGGCGACGGCGGCGCCGGAGATCCCGGCGAAGATCATCGAGGACAGGACGTTCACCTGGGCGAGCCCCGCCTTCATGTGGCCGACGAGGGCGTTGGCGAAGGCGAAGATCCGCTCGGTGACGCCGGTCGCGTTCATCAGGTTGCCGGCCATGATGAAGAAGGGCACGGCGGTGAGCGAGGCCTTGTTCACCCCCTCCAGCATCTGCTGGGGGATGATCTGCAGGGCGTTGGAGAAATCCGAGGTGAGGAAGGTCAGCACCGTCGCCATGCCGATGGCGATCGACACAGGGACCCTCAGCAGGATCAGGCCGATGAACGCGCCGAAGAGGATGTAGGCCATGTCCGTCAGCTTTCCGGGTGGGTTTCGGCGACGTTCTCCGGCATTCCGGCGCAAAGCTTGGCGACGTCGAGAAGCGCGGCGAGAAGGATGAGCAAGGCCGAGACGAAGAGCGGGATCGAGAGGGCCTGGCGCGGCAGTTCGATGCCGTCCGGCAGGATCGCGCCGTCATAGACACCGCGCGAGGTGGCAAGGACGGCCGGGAGCTGCCACAGGATGATGCCGACGACGACGAGGGTCGCGAGGTCGGCGACGACCCGCGTCGCCGCCATGCCCAGCGGCCCGAAGCGCGCGGCCAGGAAGTCGACGCGCACGTCCTTCAGCCGCACATACATGGCGAAGAAGCCGAAGAAGCTCAGCCAGATGAAGAACACCATCGTCCACGGCCAGATCCAGTAGAAGGACAGGTTGAACGGGCGCAGCACGATGGTCGTCGCCGTCAAAAGCAGCATGACGAGGAGGCAGAGATTGGCGAGGAAGCCGAAGACGCCGCCGAGCGACCAGACGGCGAGGTCTGCCCGGTGGAGGGTCCGCTGCAGCAGGCCCTCCGGTCGGTAGTCCTGCGGCGTCATTCGGGCTTGGCCCGGGTTTCCTCGACGGCGTCGAGAAAGGCCTGCGGCAGCTCGCCGCTCTTGGCCTTGGCCTCGTAGAAGCTCTGCATCTTCTTCACCAGCGGCGAGGTGTCCATGGTGGTGAAGGTCGCGCCGTCCTTCTCCATTCGGGCGATGGATTCGTCGGCGGTGTCGAACATCAGCTGGCGGGAATAGTCCCCGGCCTCCGCATAGGCCTTCAGGAGGCCCTCGCGTTCCTTGTCGTCGAGCCCCTCATAGGCCCCCTCGTTGACCATGAAGCCGACCGACTGCCAGTATTCGTCGTTGCGGGTGATGTAGGGGGCGACCTCGTTGAAGCGCATGGATTCCACCAGCGCCACCGGCGAGTTCACGGCCTGCACGATGTTCTTGGAGATGCCCTGATAGACCTCGGTCCATGGCAGGGTGATCACCTCGGCGCCGAGATGGTCCCAAGCCTCGATCGCCACTTTGTTCTCGTGCATGCGCAGCTTCAGGCCCTCGATGTCGGCGGCCGACTTGATCGGCACGTTGGACACCATCACCCGGTAGGGGCCGCGCAGGATGGCCGTCGGGTCGCCGAGCGGCATCACCCCCGCCTGCTTGCGCGCCTCGTCGAACCAGCCCTTCACCGTGTCCGACTGCATGAAGCGGCGCCAGTGGTCGTAGTCGTCGAAGACGAACGGCGCCGACAGCCAGCCGAGCGAGGGCTCCCACTTCTTCATGTAGCCGAAGCCCTCGGCATAGATCTGGACGATGCCGGCCTGCAGCTGTTCGAGCACGGCGTCTTCCTTGCCGAGCTGCTCGTTCGGATAGACCTGGATGGTCAGCGCACCGCGCGTGTATTTCTCGGTGAGGTCGGCAAAGCGCCGGAAGACTTTGCCCTCCGGGCTGTCGACCGGCATCTTGGTGGCCATCCGCCAGGTCTCGGCGGCGGCGCCGGAGGCGAGCGAAAGCCCGATCGCCAGGGCAAGGGTCAGTCTCGTCAGGGTCTTCATGGCTGTCCTCTTTCTCTGCTTGCGGTCAATGAGGGGAGTGTCTCGAAGGCTCGTCAGTCGGAGAGGCCGGGGGCGACATGGTCGCGGATCAGCCCGACGCCGATGGCGACGAGCCGCTCGGTGAGGGCCTTGCCGGTCTCGGCGCTGGCGAGCTGCGGGTCGCAGCCATAGACGCCGGTCTCGGTCGCCTCGAGCGCCTCGATCGGCACCTGGATGTCGGCGCCGGCATAGCGCACCGACGAAAACCCCGAGACCTCCATGCCCTTCACCCTGGCGCCGGTGGGCGCGGGGCGCATCAGGTCCGGCCGCAGGAGATCGGGATAGAAGTGCAGGCCGACCGAGGTCAGCGGGTCGCCGCCATGGCCGGAGCTCTTCGCCGCCGTCTCCTTGCCGAGGATCTCCGGCAAAAGCCCGTAGGAGACCTTCCAGAGATACATCGAGGGGACGAAGAGCCCGGCCTTCTGGCGCCAGCGCAGCGTCACCTCGGTGATCGCCGGGACGTTGCCGCCATGGCCGTTGACGATCATCAGCTTGCGGATGCCGTGGCGGTCCAGGCAGGCGAACATGTCGTCCAGAATGGCGACGAGCGTCGCATGAGAAATCGAGATGCCGCCATGGGAGGATTCGAAATAGTCCTTGCCGCCGAAGGGGATGACCGGCGCGGTGAAGACCTTCAGCCCCTCGGCGCGGGCGGCTTTCGCCATCTCGTCGGCCATCAGCTCGGCGGCCATGTAGTCGCCCATCGGCGCATGGATGCCCTGATCCTCCAGCGAGCCCATGGGCAGCAGCACGACCGCGTCGGCGTCGAGCTCCTCGCGGGCTTCCTGCGAGGTCAGATGGGCGATCCGGATCTTGTCGGTCATGCTCGATTCCTCGGTTCGCAGATGAAGCGGGGCGGCACTCAAAGCCCCGGTTCGTAGCGCCAGTTGACGTGAAGCTCGGCGACGCTGGCGCTGTTCGGCAGCATCACCACCTCCGCGACGAGGCGGGCGAGATCTTCCGGCTGGGTGATCTCGTGGCGGGGCAGGTCGTCGTGATGGCTGGTCATGTCGGTGGCGACGAAGCCCGGGCAGACGGCGCAGGCCCGCACCCCCTGGTCCCAGCCGGCACGGCGCGCCGCATGGGAGAGCGCGACGGCGGCGTGCTTGGTCATCTGATAGCCGGCGCCGAGGCCGAGGACGCGCTTGCCCGACAGCGAGGCGAGGGTGATCACACGGCCGCTGCCGGCGCGGCAAAGGGCGGGCAGGGCGGCGCGGGTCAGTCGGAAGGGCGCCTTGACGTTGACCTCGAGAAGCGCGTCGAGGGCTTCCTCCATCTCGGCATCGTCCTGGGGCGGCTCGGGCATCAGCTTCAAATCGCGCGCGATGCCTGCATTGTTGACGAGGACGTCGAAGCGGCCGGCAGCCTCCAGCGTCGCCTCGACGAAGCGCCGCGCGGCAGTGGCATCGGACGCGTCATAGGCGGTGATGATCGGACCGACGGCCTGCAGATCCTCCGGCAGCGTCGAGGGATCGCGCAGGCCGAGGGACAGCCGGTAGCCCCGGCCGGCGAGTTCGCGGGCGATCGCCAGGCCAATGCCGCGGTTGCCGCCGGTGATCATCGCGACAGGCTGGGTCATCATAGGTCTCCCCTTCGTTGGCTCGGCCCGGACTTGATGCAGCGCACCTTCCAGCCTGACTCGTAAGGGGCGAGGTCGGGAACGGCCGCGGCGCATTCGTCCGAGGCGAGCGGGCAGCGAGTGCGAAAGGCGCAGCCGGACGGCGGGTTGGCGGGGCTCGGCAATTCGCCTGCGAGGACGGCCTCTTCGTCCACCTTCCGGGCGGAGATCGACGGCGTCGCCGCCAGAAGCGCGCGGGTATAGGGATGGGCCGGCGCGCCGAACACCTTCTCCGACGGGCCCTCCTCGACGATGCGGCCGAGATACATCACCACGGCGCGGGTCGAGAGATGGCGCACCACGTGGAGGTCGTGGGCGATGAACAGCATGGTGAGGCCCAGATCGCGCCTCAGATCCGCGAGAAGGTTCACCACCTGAGCCTGGATCGACACGTCGAGGGCCGAGACAGGCTCGTCGGCGACGATGAAGTCCGGCCGCGTCGCCAGCGCGCGGGCGACGGCGATGCGCTGACGCTGGCCGCCGGAAAATTCGTGCGGCCTGCGGCCGGCGGCGTTCTTCTGCAGCCCGACCACGTCGATCAGCCGGGCAACCTCTGCATCGACCTCGCCGGCGGCAACGATGCGGTGGACGCGCAGGCCGTCGGCGATCTGGGCGCCGACGCTGCGGCGCGGATCGAGCGAGCCGAACGGATCCTGGAAGACCATCTGCATCCGCCGCGCCAGCCTTCGCCGCTCGGCGCCGGCAACCGATGAAAGGTCGCGGCCCTCGAAGCGGATCGCACCGGCACTGGGGCTTTCGAGACCGAGCACCATGCGCCCGAGGGTGGACTTGCCGCAGCCGGATTCGCCGACGACGCCGACGGTCTCGCCTTTCTGGACGGCAAGCGAGACGTCGCGCACCGCCCAGACGTCCCTGTGCCGGCCGAACAGACCGGTGCGCATCGGGAAATTGCGCGACAGGCGATCGGCCTCGACGAGCGGCGTGCCGGTCATGTGACCTCCTCGAAGCGCAGGCAGCGGGTGCGTCGGTCCGGCTCCGGCCAGAACTCGGGCGGCGGCGCTTTTCGGCAGGCCGCGACGGCATGGTCGCAGCGCGGCGCGAAGGAGCAGCCGGGCGGCATGTGGCCGGGAGCCGGTATCGCGCCGGGGATGGCGACGAGGCGCTCGGCATCGCCCTCGGGGACCGAGCCGATCAGCGCGACGGTATAGGGATGGCGGGGGCGGGCGAAGACCTTGGCGACCGGGCCCTCCTCGACCACTTGGCCGGCATACATGACGCAGACCCGGTCGGCGATTTCGGCGACGACGGCGAGATTGTGGGTGACGAAGACGACGCCCATTTCGGGGCTTTCGCGCTTCAGGTCGGCGATCAGCGCCAGGATCTGGGCCTGGATCGTCGGGTCGAGCGCCGTCGTCGGCTCGTCAGCGAGGAGCAGCTTCGGGCGGTTGGCGACGGCGATCGCGATCATCGCGCGCTGGCGCTGGCCGCCGGAAAGCTCGTGGGGATAGGCTCTTGCCCGGCGCTCGGCATCGGGAATACCGACCCGGCCGAGCAGCGCGACCGCTTCCCGTTTCGCCGCTGCCCGTCCGATGGCGCGGTGGGCGAGGATCACCTCGGTCAGCTGCTCGCCGATGCGGTGCACCGGGTTGAGCGCGGCGCTGGCGTCCTGGAACACCATGGAGATCTCGTCGCCGCGCAGCTGCCGGTGGCCATCTTCGTCTTCGGCGATGAGGTCGCGCAGTTCGCCGTCGCGGCGCCGATAGGCCGCCGTGCCCGCGGTGATCTTGAGAACGTCCGGCAAAAGGCCGGTGACGGCGAGGCTGGTCAGCGTCTTGCCGGAGCCGCTCTCGCCGACCAGCGCCAGCGTCTCGCCGGTGCGAAGGCCGAGATTGACGCCGCGCACCAGCTCCATGCCCGAGCCGATGCCGCCCGGCCTGTCGAGCGAGATGGTGAGGCCTGCGACCGACAGGAGATCGGCGGGAGCGTGGTCCCGCTCAACTTGGTCAGGGGCGATGCGCGGCGCAATCGGAGTGGTTCTTCGCCGCCGCAGCCAGATCGCCCCGCCGGCCGGCACGGCGCGCGGGTCGAGCACGCTCTGCAGCCGGTCGCAGAGGAGGTTGAAGGTGAGGATCGTGCCGGCGAGCGCCACCGACGGCCACAGAAGCAGGAGCGGCGCCTGCTCCATCGCGCCGCGGGCAGCGCGGATCATCAGTCCCCAGGACGGCGTCGGCGGAACGACGCCGAGGCCGAGAAAGCTAAGGCCGCTTTCGATGACGATCGCCGAAGCGATCACCAGCGAGATCTGCACGACCAGCGGCGGCAGGACATTGGGCAGCATCGTCCGCAGGACGATCTTCAGCGGATGGGTGCCGAGTGCCCGCTGGGCGGTGACGAAATCGAGAGCGCGCACCTGCAGAGTCGCGGCATAGACCACCCGGGCGTAGTTCGGCGTGTAGAGGAGGGTCAGCGCCAGGATCAGCGGCCAGAAGCCGGCACCGAAGATCGTCACGACGAGAAGCGCCAGAAGCAGCGGCGGCAGGCAGAGGATGATCTCGGCGGCCCGGACGGTGAAGAGTTCGACGATGCCGCGGAAATAGCCGCCGAGAAGCCCGAGCGCCGTGCCGATCAGGGCGGCCGCAAGGGCCGATCCGATGGCGATCGAAAGCGAGGCGCGGGCGCCGTAGATCAGCCGGGTAAGGACGTCGCGGCCGAACTCGTCCTGGCCGAGCCAGTGCGCCATCGACGGGCCGGCGAAGCGGTGGGGAATGTCCATCGCCCGCTCGTCGGCGAGTGGCAGCACCGGCGCGAGCACGACCAGCGCCAGGATGACGGCAAGGATCGAGACGGGCAGGATCAGCTTGCGCATCGGCTCACCGGGTCAGGCTGATGCGCGGGTCGAGCACCGCATAGACGATGTCGACCACGAGGTTGAGGAGGACGAAGAGGATCGAGATCACCATGACGATGCCGACCACCTCGGGATAGTCGCGCGCATCGACGGCGCTGACGAGATAGCCGGACAGGCCCGGCCAGTTGAAGACGAATTCGACCAGCACCGTGCCGCCGATCAGCGTGCCCATTTCGAGGCCGAGGACGGTGAGCACCGGGATCATCGCGTTGCGCACCACGTGGCGCTTCAGGATCCTCCGCCGCTTCAGCCCCTTCGCCCGGGCGGTGCGGACATAGTCCCGCTCGAGGACGTCGAGCACCGAGCCGCGGGACATCCGCGCGACGACCGCCCAGAGCGCGAGGGCTACCGTCCCGGCGGGCATCAGCAGCAGGAGGATGTGGCGGGCCGGGTCGACGGCGAAGGGCACGTAGCCGCCGGCAGGAACCAGCCGCAGTTCCTGGGCGAAGATCAGGATCACCACCGAGCCGACCACGAAGACCGGGGTCGACAGCGCCAGCGAGGAGAGAAACGAGATGACGTTGTCGATCCAGCCGCCGGCCCGGATCGCCGCCAGCGTTCCTGCGGGAACGCCGAGGAGCACCGCGATCAGCGCCGCCGTGACGATCACCTCGAGCGTGCGCGGCAGGCGCTGGACGATCTGGCCGGCGACCGGCGCGCCGTCCCGGAAGGAAGTGCCGAGGTCGCCCGTCAGGATGCCGCCGATATGGTGGGCATATTGCAGCCAGAGCGGGTCGTTGAGGCCGAGCCGATCCCTGAGATTGGCGACCGCCTGCGGATCGGCCGCCGTCGATCCCTGGCTGAGCAAGACCTCGGCCGGATCGCCCGGCACGAGATGCAGAAGCAGGAACACCAGCGTGACGACGATCCAGACGAGGAACACCGCGACGAGGCTCCGATAGGTGATGTAGCGGAGCATCGGCGGGCCCTCAGCCGAGCGCCGTCTCTTCGAGCGTCTCGGGCGAATAGAAGCAGAGCTGGCCCGGCATGTTGGTGAAGCCGGAAACGGTCTTCTTCATCGCAAAGCCCTGGGACCGCCAGGCGAGGCCGACGATCGGGGTCTCTTCGATCGCCTGCTTCTCCATCTCCTCGTAGATCGCCTTGCGCTTGGCTTCATCGAAGGTCTGGCGACCTTTGGCGAGAAGCTCGGTCAGCTTTGGTGTCTTCAGGCCGTAGCTGCGCACGAAGCTCGCCGGCAGCGAGCCGTCGACCAGCTGCGTCATGCCGTCGGGATCGTTGTTGGAGGCGGTGGTTCCCATCACCGCCATGTCGTACTGGCCCTGATTGCCCTTCTGGACGCGGGTCGCCCATTCCGGCAGGTCGAGGCGGACATTGATGCCGACCATCGACAGATAGGCCTGGCAGACCTCGGCGGTGCTCTGGTGCATGCCGTATTGCGAGGTCGCCAGCATAGTGCATTCGAAGCCGTCGGGATGGCCCGCCTCGGCGAGAAGCGCCTTGGCCTTTTCCGGGTCGTAGTTCCAGCCATGAGCGAGATCGGCGTTGTAGTACTCCGAGCCCTCCGCCAGCGGCAGATGCTCGAGCGGCCCGCCGCGACCGTAGAAGGCGGCGGCGACGATGTCCTCGCGCTTGATCGCATGGGCGATGGCCCGGCGGACCTTCGGATCGTCGAAGGGCGGATGCTCGGCGTTGAAGGTCAGATACATGAACGGCCCGTCGACGGCGTCGAGCGCCAGCTGGTCGTTCGCCTCGATCTGCTCCATCGCCTGCCAGGGGACGTATTCGATGAGATCGACGTCGCCGGCGTCGAGGGCCGCCACCCGGAGGTTCTCGTCGGCATAGACGATCGCCTGGATGCCGGCGAGCTTCGGCAGGCCCTCCTTGTAGTAGCCGTCGAAGGCGACGAGGCTCAGGGAAACGCCGCGGTCGGTCTTTTCCAGCTTGAACGGGCCGGCGCCCATCGTCGTGTCCGGCGCTTCGCCCTTCTTGATCATCGGCATGTTGAAATGGGCGAACCAGCCCGGCAGGACCGCCGAAGGCTCCTTGGTGATCATCCGGACGGTCTTGTCGTCCGGCGTCTCGACCTTGACGATCGACTGGAACTCGCCGCGGAAATAGGCGGTGGAATCCGGCTTGGCGGCTTCCGCGACGTTCCAGGCGATGTCCTCGGCGGTGACCGGCGATCCGTCGTGCCACTTGGCGTCGCGCAGCTTGAAGGTCCAGACGCCGTCGTCGTCGACCGAGAAGCTCTCGGCGAGTTCGCCGCGCATCTTGCCGTCCGGTCCGAAGCCGAGAAGGCCGCGATGCATCATCAGCTTGATCGTGCCGGCGGCCGAGCCGGACGACGCCCAGGCATCGAAGCTCGGCGGATAGGCGGACAGGCCGAAGCGCAGCGTGCCGTTGGTCGCGGCGCGCAAGGCCTTCGGCCCGACGAAGGTGAGGGCGGCGCCGGCGGCACTCGTCGCAAGGAAGCTCCGGCGGGTCAAACGCATCGTCATTTCGCTGTCTCCGTGCTCGTGGCCGCCTGTCGGTGGGCCGTGGGGTGTCGATGTCGCCGCCTGGTCACTCCGCGGCGATGAGGTCGTTGCGTCGGTCCGAGGCGAGATCGGCGGCGTCGCGCTCCCGCGCCGGGCCATAGCCGCCGCCGCCGGGCGTGACGATTTCGAGCCATTCGCCGGCGCGCAGCGTGCCCTGGCCGCGCTCGAAGGGCGCAGCGCCGGGCGAAACCTGGAAGCTCGCGCCGCCGCCCGGCTCGCCGCCGAACAGGCCCCAGCTCCGCGACAGGATGCGGGAGATGTCGACGCGCACCAGGCAGTCTTCGGTCGCCCGGTAGACCCGGCGAAGCCCCATGCCGCCGCGCCTTGCGCCGGCGCCGCCTGAGCCGTCGACGAGTTCGTAGCGCTCGAGGATCAGCGGATATTCGACCTCCAGCGCTTCGACCGGAAGGTTGGAGGTGTTGGTCGCGTGGACGTGGATGCCGTCGAGGCCGTCGGCATCAGGGCGGGCGCCGCCGCCGCCGCCGATAGTCTCGAGATAGACCCAGTAATGGCCGGCCTCCGGCCCACTCTGGCGGGTGCCGGAAAACGTCGCGACCGAGCAGGCCGAATTGGTGCAGGCCGAGACCTTTCTCGGCGCCGCCTGGGCCAATGCCCCGAGGATCAGGTCGGCGACCCGCTGGCAGGTCTGGACGCGGCCGTTGACCGCCGCCGGATGGCTGCAGTTGAGGAGGCTGCCGGCCGGTGCCTCGACCCGGATCGGCCGGGCGAGACCGGCATTCGGCAGGACGGTCGGATCGACCACCGATTTGACGATGTAGTAGACCGTCGCGAGCAGCGCGGTGCGGGTCATGTTGATGCCGGAGCGCACCTGCGGCGGCGCCTCGAAGGCAAGGGCAATCTCGTCGCCGGCGATGGTCACGGTCACCGCGAGGGGGATCGGATCGTCGAAGTCGAGGGTATCGAAGACGTCCTCGAAGCGCCAGGAACCGTCGGGCAGAGCGGCGATGCCCGCCCGCATCTTGCGCTCGGCATAGTCGAGCAGTGCCTTGCCGGATTCCAGCACCGTCGACACGCCGTGCTTCACGCAGAGCTCGGTGAAGCGCCTGACGCCGACCCGGTTGGCCGCCATCTGGGCGCGCAGGTCCGACAATCTTTCCCGGGGCACCTGGCAGTTCAGGAGGATCAGGTCCTGCACGTCCTTCTGGAGTTGGCCCGCCCGGTAGAGTCGGATCGGCGGGATGCGCAGGCCCTCCTGGTAGATGTGCGCATGGGCGCGGTCGACGAAGTCCGAGTGGTGGGCGAGGTTCACCGTCCAGGCCACGAGATTGCCGTCGATGAAAATCGGTTCGGCAAGGACGATGTCCGGCAGATGGGTGCCGCCGCCCTTGTAGGCGTCGTTGCCGACGAAGACGTCGCCCGGCCGCATCTCGGCGGGCGAATGTTCGGCGAGCACCATCGGGATGAAGTCGAGGAAGCTGCCGAGATGGACCGGGATGTGCTCGGCCTGGCAGAGGGTCCTGCCGTCGCGGTCGAACAGCGCGGTCGAACAGTCGCGCCGCTCCTTGATGTTGGTCGAATAGGAGGCGCGTACCAGCGCCTCGCCGGTCTCCTCGACGATCGAGGAGAGCGCTGCGCCGATCACCTCGACGGTGATCGGATCGACGGCTTCGACGTCGCGCGTCATCGCGGCAGCTCCAGGATGAGGTTTTCGAGACCGTCGACGGTGACGCTTACCCCGGGCGGCACCAGCGTGGTGGTGTCCATCTGCTCGACGATCGCCGGCCCTGAGAACGCCATGCCGGGGCGGAGTGCCGTGCGGGCGTAGATCGCGCTGTCGATGAAGCCGCCGACTTCCGGGAACCAGATCTCGCGACGCCCGGTGATCGCGCCAGAGGCGTCGGCGGGGCCAAGCGGGCGGACCGGCAGTTCGGCCTTGGGGACGAGGCCCAGCGCCTCGGCCCGGAAGGTGACGCAGAGGATGCGCTCGCCCTCGGCCGCAAAGCCGTACATGCGGATATGGGCGGCAGTGAACTCCTCTTTGAGCGTGTCGAGGCTCGCCGCGGTGATCTCGCCGGCAGGCAGCGGCACGGTCAGTTCGTAGTTCTGGCCCTCGTAACGCAGATCGACGCTGCGGGTGGCGCGGCGGGCCTCTGGGGCGATCTTCTCGGCCTCGAACCAGCGCCCGGTTTCGGCCCCGACCGCCGCGGCGGCCTCCCGGATCGCATCGATCTCCGCCACGTCGAGCGGCACCAGCCGGGTGGTCGAGAAATCGGCGCGAAGGTCGGTCAGCAGCAGTCCCATGGCGCAGAGGATTCCGGGATTGCGCGGCACGATGACCCTGGCGATGTCGAGCTCTTCGGCGAGGCGCACCGCATGCAGCGGGCCGGCGCCGCCGAAGGCCATCAGCGAATAGTCGCGCGGGTCGTAGCCCTTCTGGACGGAGATCACCCTGATCGCCCGGGCCATGTTGGCGGTGACGACGGAGATGATCCCCTGGGCGGTTTCCATCACCTCGAGGCCGAGGCTTTTCGCCAGCGTCCCGATGGCTTCGAGGGCGAGGTCGCGCCGCACCGCCATCCGCCCGTCGAGGAGGTGGGTGGGGTTCAGCACCTTGAGGACGATGTTGGCGTCGGTGACGGTCGGCTCGGTGGCGCCGCGGCCGTAGCAGACAGGCCCCGGATCGGCGCCGGCGCTCTGCGGCCCGACCTTCAGGAGGCCGCCGCTGTCGATCGCCGCGATCGACCCGCCACCGGCTCCGACGGTGTGGATGTCGAGCATCGGCGCCTTGATCGGATAGCCGTGGACGACGCTCTCGTTGGTCTCGGCGATCTTGCCGCCGGTCATCAGCGCGACATCGGTGGAGGTGCCGCCCATGTCGAAGGTGATGATGTCCGGATGGCCCGAACGGCTGCCGATCGCCTCGGCGGCGACGACGCCGGTGGAAGGGCCGGAGAGCACCGCGCGCACCGGTGTCTCGGCCGCCGCCTCGAAGCCGACGACGCCGCCGTTCGACTGGGTGAGATGCGGCGCGACGGCAAGACCGAGCTCGGCGAGCCGGGTCGTCAGCCGGCGGATGTAGCGCTGCATGATCGGGCCGAGATAGGCGTTGACCGTCGCCGTCGAGAGCCGCTCGAACTCGCGGAATTCCGGGGCGATCTCGTGGCTCGCGCAGATGAAGGCGTCCGGCAGTTCCTCGGCGACGATCGCCTTGGCCGCTTTTTCGTGCTCGGGGTTGGCGAAGGCGTAGAGAAAGGCGATGGCGACCGCGGTGACGCCCTCCTGCGCGAAGGCTTTGGCGGCTCGGCGCACCGCCGCCTCGTCGAGCGGGGTCTCGACAGCGCCGGTGTGGAGGATGCGTTCCGAAACCTCGCGGCGCAGGAACCGCGGCACCAGCACCGGCGGCTTTTCGGCGAAGAGGTCGTAGAGGTCCGGCCGCTTCTGGCGGCCGATCTCCAGAAGGTCGCGAAAGCCGCCGGTGGTGATCAGGCCGACTCTGGCGCCGCGATGGGTAATCAGTGCGTTGGTGGCGACCGTCGTGCCGTGGCCGAGATAGGCGATCTCCCCGGCAGACGAGCCCACCTTGCCCGACGATTCCGCGATTCCCTGGCTGACGCCCTCGAAGATGCCGCGGCTGGGATCGTCCGGCGTCGAGGAGACCTTCCAGACATGCACCGCGCCGGAGACCTCGTCGAACAGGCACACATCGGTGAAGGTGCCGCCGGAATCGACGCCGATACGCCAGCTCGCCTCGCCCATTTGTGTCTTGCCCCAATCGTGTATACTTGGCGTATAACACATCAGTCAGGGTCTCTCCGCAATCCCCCATGCGATAAAATCTGGGCAAGGTGGGCAGCTGACCAACGAATGAGCAATTGGTCGACATGGCGACACAAGCGGAGGAAAGGGCCACGATGGCGGCAAGGCAGGGCGACAGCAGGGGAGAACAGGCTGCCAAACCCGCCGGCCAGCGCGCCTATCTGGCGATCCGCGCCGGAATTTTAGGCGGCGACTTTCCGCCGGGCGGCTTCATCGAGGAAGGGCAGGCCTGCGATCTGACCGGCGTCTCCCGCACCCCGGTGCGCGAAGCGTTGACCCGGCTCGCGGCGGAAGGCTTCGTGGAGATCCATCCCCGCCGCGGTGCCATGGTGCGGCCGTTGCTCGGCTCGGAGCTGCGCGATCTCCTGGAGGTCCGCTGGATGATCGAGAGCCATGCCATCCGGCGCATCTGCGAGGACCGGCGGGCGATCCCCGGCCGGCTCTATGCGATCTGCGAGACTCGCGAGGCGGCGAGGCCCGACGACCTTCTGTCGAATGTCGAGATCAACACGCAGTTCCACCACGGCATCGTCGAGACCGCCGGCAACAGCGTCCTCACCAAGGCCTATGAGGGGCTGCATGCCAGCCTCGGCCGCGCCAGCATGCTGTCGCTGCAGATGAAGTTCGGCGATTCCGACCTGATCGACCGGGAGCACCGCGAGCTGCTCGACGCGCTCTCTGCCCATGATGCGGATGAGGCGCTGGCCATCCTGCAGCGGCATCTGCGGCCGATCCCGCAGCTGATGGCGGCGCTGCCGTCGTGATGGCGCCAACGCCCGCCTGAACCTGTTCTCCCGTCCTCCCATCGAAGGTTCGCCGACCATGAGTGATCGTCTGTTTTCGACCAGCAAGACGCCCGCAACGGGATCGGGCGGCATGGTCGTCACCAACCATCCGCTCGGCACGGCGGCGGGCTTCGAGATCCTCGCCGCCGGCGGCACCGCCGTCGACGCGGCGGTCGGCGCGCTCTTCGCGCTCTGCGTCGCCGAGCCGATGATGGTCGGCATCGCCGGCGGCGGCATCATGCATCTGCGCGATCCGGAAGGGCGCCACCACGTCATCGACGCGCTCGCCCATGCCCCCGCCGCAGCCCATCCCGAGATCTACACTCCGGTCTCCGACACGCCGCCGGACTACATGGAAACGAAGGACAGGCGGAGCGCCCTCGGCCCTTCGGCGGTGGCGGCGCCGGGCAATCTCGCCGGCTGGTGCGAGGCGCATCGCCGCTTCGGCCGGCTGCCGCTCGCCGACGTCGTCGCGCCGGCGATCCGCCTTGCCGAGCGGGGCTTTGCCATCACCCACTATCTTGCCGGAGCGATCGCCGAAAACGCCGTCGACCTGTCGCTCGACAGGCCGATCGCCGCGCTGCTGATGCCGGACGGCGAGCCCTTGGCTCCCGGCGAGCGGCTGGTGCAGGGCGACTTTGCCGAAACGCTGAAGCTCGTTGCGAAAGAGGGCGCGGCGGCGCTGCATGGCGGCGCGCTCGGCGCGGCGCTCGCCGACCGCATCGCCACCGGCGGCGAGGATGCCGGCTGGCTCACCCTCGATGATCTCCTGAACTATCGGCCGCGGGAGCGCGAGGCGATCACCGGCGACTATCGCGGCTATGAGATCGTCGGGCCGCCGCCGCCGGCCTCCTCCGGCGTCCACATCGCCGAGATGCTCAACATCATCGAACCGCACGACGTCGCGGGGATGGGCTTCGGTTCGCTGGAAAGCCTGCATCTGATCGCCGAGGCGATCCGTATCGGCTTCGAGGATCGGCGGGCGGCGAGCGGCGATCCGGACTTCGTCGAGATCGACGTCGAAAAGCTGGTCTCCAAGGACTATGCGGGGCTCTGTCAGGCGCGGCTGCGCCAGCAGGGCGGACCTGTGGCAGCGCCTGGCGCGGGCCGCGAATCCGCCGACACCACCCATGTCACCGTCGCCGACAGGGACGGTTTCGTCGTCAGCGCCACCCACACGATCAACGGGCTGTTCGGCGCCAAGTTCGTGGTGCCGGGCACCGGTATCATCCCGAATAACTACATGATGAATTTCGATCCGCACCCCGGCAAGGCCCTGTCGGTGATGCCGGGAAAACGCGTGCCGACCTCGATGGCGCCGATGATGATCCTGAAGGAGGGCCGGCTGCGCTGGGCGCTCGGCCTGCCCGGCGGCCTCAGGATCTTTCCCTCCGCCTTCCAGGCGATCGTCAATCTCATCGATCACGGCATGAACCTCCAGAGCGCCATCGAGGCGCCACGGATCTGGACCGAGGGTCAGGAGTTGGAGATCGAGCCGGCGCTGCGCCCGCTCGAGGCCGCGCTTGCCGGGCGTGGCCACGTGGTTAAGCCGGTGCCGCATGTCGGCGGCGGGATGAACGCCATCGCATTTGCCGAAGACGGGTCGATGACCGGCGCGGCCTGCTGGCGGGCCGACGGCACCGTCGCGGCGCTGGGTGGCGGGCTTGCAAAGGCCGGCATCCGCTTCTGGCCGGATCGCACGCCGCCGGCCCAGAGCTGACCGCGCGCTGCAGACAGTGGCATAGCGGTCGGAGAGCTGTAACTGGCCGCGTCCGTCACCTCAACTATTATGTGAGAGACAGTGCATAATACGCTGAAACAAGTGAGTAATGCATCGTCCAGAGAAAAAGGCCTGCCAGGAGCTCCCGCTGTGGGATGAAGTCACCGGCCGTCTTGGCTGGTCCTCGGCGGTGCCACCCGCCGCGGATCAGACCGTTCCGGCGGTCCGGTCCAGAAAGTCGTGAAAATGCACGACGACGCCCTCGGGCTCGACGAGGATCACGCCATAGGCGGGCGGCTCGTGGCTGGTGACGAAGCGGTCCTCGAAGACCAGCGCCGTCTGCTGGTTGGTGCCCCGCAGCGTGGTGAAGGGAATTCCCCGCCAGCTGCCAGCGACCGGCCGGTGGACGTGGCCGGCAAAAACATGGCGGACGTTTCCGGCCTCGAGCGTGATCGCCGCAAAGGCCTCGGCGTCGGCCAGCCGGACGCGGTCGAGAGCCGGCATATGCAGCCTGAAGGGCGGATGATGGGCAAAGACGAGGGCGCCTTTCTTCCCCGCACCGGCGAGCTGCGCCTTCAGCCAGGCGAGGCGCCGGGGGCAGAGTTCGCCCTCGACGGCGCCTTGCTTCAGCGTGTCGAGCAGCACCAGGCGGCCGCCCGGAGGATCGACGCTCTTCTGGACGAACCCCTCGCCGAAGCGGGTTTCGCCGAAGACGGCATGAAACGTCTCGCGCCGGTCGTGATTGCCGAGCATGAGATGCACCGGCGCCGTCATGCCGGCAATCCGCTCTGCCAGAGCCTCGTAGGCCGCCACGTCGCCGTCATGGGTGAGGTCGCCGGTGATGACGATGGCATGGGCGTCTGCGTGATGGCGCTCGACATCGGCGAGGCAGGCATCGAGCCGTGCCAGCGGGTCGAGACCGAACAGCCTCTCGCCGGGCGTCACGAGATGGATGTCGGTGATATGGACGAGCTTCACGGCGCTACTCCCTTCGAAAGGCTTCCGGTTCAGCCGCTGGTGCGGGCCACCAGCTCGACCGGCAGGCGGACGAGGGCCGGGGGCGCATCCGGATCGGCCTGGCGCCGGTCGAGGAGTTCGATCGCCCTGGCCGCGACCTTTGCCGGATCCTGGAAGAACGTCGTCAGCCGGTAGGGCGCGCGGGAGGCCTCCGGCAGGTCGTCGAAACCGATGACTGCCATGTCCTCTGGAACCCGCCACCCGGCGCAGCGAGCGTTGTCGATCAGGCCCATCGCCAGAAGATCGTTGACGCAGAACACCGCATCCGGCGGCTCACCGTCGCCGAGGAGCTCCCGAGAAGCCGTCTCGCCGCCGGCATAGTCGGCGTCGGCGCCGCGCACGATGCGGGGCTCGGCGCCCAGCCGGCGGATTGCGGCGAGAAACGCCTGTTCGCGCTCGACGATCGTCTGGGTGGCGATCTGCGCACCGAGAAGCGCGATCCGCCTGGCGCCCCGCGCGATCAGACGCTGCGCGGCCGTTTCGGCGGCGGTGGCATTGTCGGCAAGCAGGCTGTCGGTGCCGGGTTCCGAGCGTCCGATCAGCACCAGCGGTTGGCCGGTGCGCCGGGCCCCTTCCAGAATTGTGCGCGGCGGTGACCCGGAGAGGACGATGGTCGCCTCGGCCCGGTAGCCGAGGAGCATGTTCTGGGTCGCCTGCATTTCCACGTCGGTGTCGCCGGTGTTGAGGAGAACCGGCAGGCTTCCCCTGGCGATCAGCGCCTTGGACAGCGCCGCAACGAGGTGGGCGCGGAAGCCGACCTCCGGCCGCGTCCCGATCATCCCGACGAGGCGGCTCTGCCGGGCGATCAGCCCCCGCGCCAGATCGTTGACCTGGTAGCCGAGCTCGGCGGCGGCCTTCATCACCTTCTTGCGCGTTTCGGGTCCGATACTCGCGCCGGGCGTGAAGCTGCGCGACACCGCCGAGCGGGAGACACCGGCATGGTCGGCGACCTGCTGGGCGCTGACGAAGTTCGGCCCGGTAGGCGGCCGTTTCGGCTCATCCGTCATCGCTGCCCGTTCTTTTCCGCACGATGTTTGTGAGGTCGGACGCGCGCGTCCGCTCGCCGCCTGCGCGACCGCCCGGTCCGGATCCCCATGCTAGTGCCCGATCCGCGCCAGCACGTCGGCCCTCAGGAAGCGCTCGACCACCAGCATGAAGGCGATCGACGGGACGAGCAGCAGGAGAGCGGTGATCGAGGCGACCTGGTAGTTGCCGCCGGCCCCCGCCGTGTAGAGAAGCAGCGGCAGGGTGCTGATGTCCGGGGCGCCGACAAAGAAGCTGCCGGTGAATTCGTCGAGGGATTCCAGGAACACGAAGATCCCGCTTGCCATCAGGCCGGGCAGGGCAAGCGGCAGCGTCACGTCGAAGAACGCCCGGAAGGCGCCGGCCCCCATCGAGCGGGCAGCCTCTTCGAGTTCCGCATCGACGGCGGCGAAGGAGGCGGTGGCGATCCAGACGGCGAAGACCAGCCCGTGGGTGACGTGGACGAGGACGACGCCGGCGATCGTGCCGTTCAGCCCGACATCGTAGAAGAAGCGGGCGATGTTGACGTAGACCGGCAGGTTCGGAAAGGCCTGCGGGATCAGGAACACCAGCAGGATGAGGCTGCGGGCCGGCAGCTTCAGCCGACCGAGCGCGTAGCCTGCCGGAATGGCGAGGGCGAGCGAACAGATCACCGTCAAAAGCGCGACGACGATGCTGGTGGCAAGGGATTCCCAGGCGACGCCGCGGGGCGAGAATACCTTCGCCCAATAGGTGAAGCCGTATTCCAGCGGCAGCGTGTGGGGAAAATACCAGCGCTCGGCGACGGTCCAGAGCAGGAGATTGGCGAGCGGGCCGAAGATCGCGAAGGCGATCAGCCCCAGCACCAGCGTCCGTGGCAGCCATTTCAGGTCGATGGCGAGCCTGCGCCCCGCCGCCTGCGAGGCCGCATCCTTGCCGCCCAGCGACAGCGCGCTCATCGCGCCTTCTCCTTGAGGTTCTGGCGCAGATAGAAGACGGCCACCGCCATGGTCATTGCGAGCGAGATCATGCCGAGCGCGTTGGCGACGCCGTAGTCGCCATAGGCGTTGATGCGGAAAGAGATGTCGGCGGTGATCATCGTCGGGCTCTGGGCGCTGATCATCAGCGGCACCGAGAGGACCGACATCATGGTGACGAAGGAGAGCACCATGGCGACGAAGAGGGTCGTGCGGACCTGCGGCACGACGATCTCGAACAGGATCCGCAGCCGGGAGGCGCCGAGATTGCGGGCAGCCTCGATGGTGCCGCGATCGAGCGCCGCCATCGCACCGGCGAGAAGCAGCGTGACGAAGGGCGTCTGCTTCCAGACGAAGGCGATGACGATGCCGCGCCAGTCGAGAAAGGACATGGTCTGCAGGGGCGTCAGAATGCCGGCGGCGACGAGGAGATTGTTCATCAGGCCGTTCTTGGCGAGGAAGGTGCGCAGCACCTGGCCGACGACGATGAAGGGGATGAACAACGGCCAGCGATAGAGCCAGCGCAGCACTTCGACGGCGGCAGGATTTTCCCCGAGTGTCAGATAGCCGGCGATGGCGACCGCAAGGGCGGCGATGATCACCGTCGAGAGGGAGACGATCACCAGCGTGTAGAGGATGTCGGTGGTGTAGAGCTCATAGGTCTTGACGAAATTGCCGATGCCGAAGCCGGCTTCCGTCGCGAAGGCGCCCGTCGCCGAGGCCATCAGCGGCATCAGATAGAGCAGCGCGATGGTCGCGATGGCCGGCAATGCCAGCAGAAGGCCGATCGATCGATCGCGCATGGTGGACGGTCCTGAAGGCATCGCCCGGCCGGGCGCCGGGCGATGCGAGGTTCATCGAAGGTCAGTTGGCGACCTGGCGCTCATAGGCTTCGAGGATCGCGTTGTTGTAGGGGGCGATCGGGAAGGGCTTGGCGTAGTTCGCCAGATCGTCCGGGGTGACGTCCTTGAACAGCTTGTCCCAGGAGGCCTGGTCGAGCTCTGCCTTCACATGCTGGGCGTCGATGCCCGGATACCAGTTGAAGCGCTTGACGATGCCTTCCGCCTGGATCTTCGGCGAAGTGGCGAATTCGACGAACTTTTCTGCGAGTTCGGGATGCGGCGCCTTTTCCGGGATCACGTAATGCATCGGCTGGCCGGGCATGCCCGGGGCCGGCAGAACGAGCTTCATGTCCGGCGGCAGCTTGCCGTCGGCCTGCCAGGAATAAAACATGTCGACCCAGACCGGGCCCATGGCGATCTCGCCGCGGCCGAGCATGTCGAGCGTCCCGGCATTGCCCGGGGTAAGCGTCGCGACCTCGTTGAAGGACTTCAGCTTTTCGAGGGCCGCGTCCCACTTCCTCGTCTCGCCGTCCTCGAAGGGGCCGTTCATCAGCTTGTCGGCATCGCCGTCGCCAAAGGCGTAGACCCAGCCCATGACGAAGGAGACGCCCGAGGCGCCGCCCTTGATGCCGTTATAGCCGAACTGCTGGGGATGGGCCTTGGCCCAGTCGGCGATCGCCTCGTAGGACTTCGGCGGGTTCTCGACCAGCGCCGGGTTGTAGGCGATGGCGGTCTGGCTGGAGAACATCGGCATGACATAGCCGTCGACATCGGTGCCGAGCGCCATCTTGGCCTTGTCGCTGGTGACGAGATCGCCGGTGGCGATGTCGCCGCGATACTTTTTCAGGAAGCCCTTCTCGACCATCGGGCCGACGAACTTCTCGTGGACCACGGCGACGTCGGTGTCGGATTCCTCGCTGCCGGCCTGGGCCTCGAAGCGTTCGAGGATCTTCTGCGAGCCGGCATCGCCGGGGCCGGTGCCGACGGCGCGGATGGTGTCGCCCGGGTTCTCCTTCTCGAAGATCGGCGCGAGATATTCGTTGATGTAGTCGACCATGTTCTGGTCGCCGGCGGTGATCACCGACAGCTCTGCGGCTGACGCCGGCGAGGCGACGGTGGCGAGGAGGGCGGCTGCACTGAGAAACGTCTTCATGAGTGTTCGCTCCGGAAGTTTGACATGGGCTTCATTCCCGCAGTGCCCCGCCGTCAGGCGGCGACGGCATGCGAAACCGCTGCGGCGCCGTCCTGCGGCGCGTCGAACAGGAAAAGTGCGGCCGAGGGCACGCTGAGGATGACGGAAGTTCCGGGCTCGACCGGTCGGGCGGCGTCGACGGAGACCTCCGTCTCGCCGACCGCGACGACGTGGCGCCAGCAGCCGCCGGGATAGCTGGTCTGGCGGACCGTCCCGAGGAGTTCGAGCGCGTCTTCGCCGGTCGTCGCGGAGGACGGGATGGCCGCGGATGGCAAGACGGGCGAGAGACTGGCCGCCTCGGCCCGGAACCGGGCCTGGAAGCTGCCGGAGGTGAGCGCGCGGCCGTTGCGGGCGATGGCCGCGGCGTTGTTGTGCGGCCCTGCGGCGATCGCGATCCGCTCGCCGTCGGCGGCGCCTTTAAGGGCGACGACGTTCTCCGCTCCCATGAAGGCGGCGACGAAGGCCGAGCGCGGCCGGTTGTAGACCTCTTCCGGCGTGCCGTCCTGGGCGGTCCGGCCGCTGTCGAGGATGACGATGCGATCGGCCATCACCATCGCCTCCTCGCGGTCGTGAGTGACGTGGATGGCGGTGATGGCGAGGCGCTTCTGCAGGGCGCGGATCTCGTGGCGCAAGCTCAGCCGCACGCGGGCATCGAGGTTCGACAGCGGCTCGTCGAGGAGCAGGACGTCGGGCTCGACGGCGAGCGCACGGCCGAGCGCGACGCGCTGACGCTGGCCGCCGGAGAGCTGGCCCGGCTTGCGGGCCTCGAGCCCGGTAAGGCCGAGCATCGCGGCGATCTCTCCGACCCTTGCGGCAATCGCCTCCCGCGGCGTCTTCCGGAGCTTCAGGCCGTAGCCGATGTTCTGGGCGACGCTCATATGCGGCCAGAGCGCGTAGGACTGGAACACCATCGCCATGTTGCGCCTGTCGGGCGACGCGGTGGTGATGTCGCGGCCGGCGAGGGAGATTTGGCCGGAACGCGGCCGGTTGAAGCCGGCGATGGTGCGCAGGAGGGTGGTCTTGCCGCAGCCGGATGAGCCCAGCAGCGCCACGAACTCACCCCGCTCGACTTTGAGCGACAGGCGGTCGAGCACGGTGCCGCCGCCATAGCCGACGGTGATGTCCGAGGCGGAAAGAAATGCCGCGCCTGCCATTCCGAGATCCCTGATGCACAGCTGTGCAAAGCACAGCGGGAAAGATCGTGTCGGGGGAATAGCGGCGATGTGATACGTCTGTATGACGGTTCCGGACGGGGTCGTTTCCTGCCGCCCTCGGCGGCATTCGGCGCGGGCGGCCGTGGCCGCAAAAGCGGTCGGGCAGCCATGCCGGCGCACGCCGCGCGGGAGCGTGCCGCGCGGGAGCGAGGCTGCAGGACCGCCGGCGAGGCGAGGCAGGACGTGGCGGTGATAACCCTCCGATCGGCAGAGCGTCGCAGATCGGTGCGGCCGCGCTACCGCTTCGGCATCAGCCTACCGGCCACCCGGCCTGCTGCGCGTCAGACCTTTTGCCCGATCCTCACTGCATCCAGGCGGACAGGAACTGCGACATTTCCGGGAACGCGGCGATGATGGCGAGGCCGATCAGGCTGGTGATCAGGAACGGCACTGCGCCCAGCGCAATCCGCTCCAGGGACATCCGGGTGATGTTCGCCGCGACGAAGAGGTTGATGCCGACCGGCGGGGTGAACAGGCCGATGGCGAGATTGACCATCAGCGCGACGCCGAACCACACCGGATCCCAACCGAGTTGGTGGACCACCGGCAGGAAGATCGGCAGGGCGATGAACATGATGGTGATCGCATCCATGAACATGCCGGCGATCAGCACGACGATCATGATGATCGCCAGGATCACCCATTGATTGTCGCTGACGGCCAAGAGCGCGCCGGAATATTTGCCGACGAGGTCGTCGACGGTGACCACCCAGCCGAACAGGCTGGCGAAGGTGACGACCAGCATGACGACGGCCGAAGAGGCGCTGGCCTCGACGAGAGACGCGTAGAGCGTGGCGAAAGAGAGCGTGCGGTAGATGAACAGGCCGACGAACAGCGCATAGACCGTCGCGACGATCGCCGCTTCGGTCGGGGTGAAGACCCCGCCATAGATGCCGCCGAGGATGACCACCGGCGTCATCAGGCCCCAGAAGGCCTCGACGAAGGCGTGGCCGAGCCGTCTGACATATGGCATGTCCCGATAGGGCGCCGGTGCGATGGCGTCGAGGCCGGTGCCCGACGCGGCCCCGCGCGCGGCATGGCGGGCCTTGCCGGCGAAGGGCAGCGTCAGGATCATCAGCACGCCCATGAACAGCCCGGGGACGACCGCGGCGATGAACAGCTGGGCGATCGAAGTCTCGGCGATGACGCCGTAGATGACGAGGCCGATCGACGGCGGGATGACGATCGACAGCGCGGCACCCGTGCAGACGAGGGCGGCCGCGAAGGGCCGCGGATAGCCGTCCTCCTCCATGCCGCGGATGATCAAGGGGCCGATCGCCGCGACCGAGGCGGGGCCGGAGCCGGACACCGCACCCCAGAACAGGCAGACGACGGTGCCGACGACGCCCATGCCGCCCGGCAGGCTGCCGACCAGCACCCGAAAGAAGCGGATCATCCGTTCGGCGATGCCGACGGTGCCCATCAGGACGCCGGCGAGGATGAAGAAGGGGATCGCCAGGAGCGAGAACTTGGCGATGCCGCTCGACAGAAGGTCACCGACGAGATCGAGGCCGAAGCCGAGCTGCCACATGGCGTAGAGCGAGGAGAGGCCGAGCGCGAAAGCGACCGGAACGCGCAGTGCGAGGAGCACGAAGAACAGGATCACCATCGCCGTGCCGGGATCGAGATCGAACATCGTCAGATCTCTCCCTTGCCGTCACCGCGGCCATACAGCCCGTCGGCGCCGGCCTGCCGCCACTCGGAAAATCCCGCCTGAAGCAGGCGGATGGCGATCAGCGCGAAGCCGACCGGCAGGCCGACGGTGGCATACCATTCGGGGATCTGCATGCCCGACGAGGTGACGCCGCTCTGATACTGGTTGAGGACGAGGCCATAGGCGTACCAGGCCGAGAGCGCCAGGAGCAGGATCGACAGCGCCGCCGAGAGCGCGACGGCGAGGCGCCGGGCAGGGCCGGGCAGGAAGTCGGTGAACAGCGTGACGGCGAGATGCTCGCCGCGGCGGGCGGCGATCGCGGCGCCGAAGACGGTCAAAAGCAGGAAGCCGTCGAGCAGGAGTTCCTGCGTCGCGGCGAAGGAATAGCTGGTGAGATAGCGCACCACGACGTTGACGAAGCCGAGCGCGGTCATGGTGAGGAAGATGACGGCGCAGACGATCTTTTCCGCCTCGTCGAGGAGGTGACGCATCGGGGGTCTCGTGAAGGCAGGAACGGGTTGTGGCCAGATGGCGCCGGCCGCGACCGGCGGTTGGGGCGAACCGCGCCGCGACCGGCGAAGAGCGGGCAGCCGGGGCGGCCCGCTCCCGTCTCGAATTACTTGGCTTCGGCCTTCTTGCCGCCGCCGTCGATCGTCTGCTGGTAGAGCGAGACGAGGTCGGGACCGACCTTCTTCGCCCAGGTGTCGAAGGCCGGCTTGGTCGCCTTTCGGAACGCGTCGATCTCCTCGCCGCTCGGCTCGTAGATCTCCATGCCCTTGTCCTTCAGGAAGTCGACGCCCTTGGCGGTATCCTCGCGGGTGATGGTCTTCTGGTAATCCATCGCCTCCTCGGCGGCGGACTTCACCATTTCCCTGGTCTTGTCGTCCCAGGAGTTCCACAGCTTCTCGGACACGCCGACGAAGATCGGGTCGTAGGAATAGTGCCAGGTGGTGAGGTACTTCTGCACCTCGTAGACCCGCTGCGGAATGATCACCGCGCCGATCGGATTTTCCTGGCCGTCGACGACGCCCTGCTGCAGCGCCGAGAAGGTCTCGGTCCACTGCATCTGCTGCGGGTTGGCGCCGAGCGCGTTCATCACGTCGATATACATCGGGCCCGCGACGCGCATCTTCAGGCCCTTCATGTCGGCCGGCGACTTGATCTCGCGGACGTTGTTGGTGACCTCGCGAAAGCCGTTCTCTCCCCAGGCGAGCACGACGATGCCGTGCTTGGCCATGATCTCGGTCATCCGCTCGCCCGGCGCACCGGCCGTCGTCGCATCGACGTCGTCATAGTCGGAATAGAGATAGGGGAGCGAGAACACCGCCATTTCCGGCACCAGTGGGGTGACGTTGATCGCCGAGGTGACGACGAAGTCGAGGGCGCCGCGGCCGACCATCTCGGCCTGCTTCATCTGGTCGCCGCCGGTCAGCTGCGCCATCGGGAAGATGCGCACGTCCATCTCGCCGCCGGACTTTTCCTTGAGAAGCTCGTTGAACTTCTCGGCGCCCTTCTGCCAGGTCGTGGTGTCGTTGGTGTTGTGCGACAGGCGGAAGGTCTTGGCGTCTGCCGGCGTCATCGCGGTCGCCGCGAATGCGACGACGAGGGCGGCCGCAGCGGCCATGTGCTTCAGTTTCATCGTGTCTCCTCCCAGAAATGAAACATGCCGGCGTCAGGACCCTCTCCCAAGGTGTCCACATGGTGGACGTGTCCAGACGCCGATTGGCTGCAAACTGCCATTCGAAGCCGGCTCTTGCAAGATTATTTCCGATCCATGACAATGAACGCCAGACAGGCGACGTCCACAATCTGGATAGGGCAGGGCAGTTGGATACGCTGGAACGGCCGGTGACGGAAAACGGGGGAGCGCAGAGCGTCGGCCGGGCGCTGACGCTGCTCTCGCTGATCGGCCGGCACTGTGAAAGCGGCATTTCGCTCGCCGCGATCGTCGCCGAAAGCGGGCTGAACCGCCCGACGGCGCGTCGCCTACTGCTTGCGCTGATGCGCTCGCGGCTCGTCGAGCAGGAGCCGGAAAGCCGCCGCTATTTCCTCGGCGAGGAAGCCTATGTCCTCGGCGTCTTTGCCTCGCATCGATTCGGCTTTCTCGACTGTGCGCTCGAGAGCCTCGCCAACCTTTCCAGGGAGAGCGGCGACACCAGCTTCGCTTCGATCCGTCGCGGCGACTTCTCGGTCTGCCTGCACCGCGAGGAGGGCGCCTTTCCGATCCGCACCCACGCGCTCCTGCCGGGCAACCGGCATCCGCTGGGGGTGGGCGCCGGCGCCATGGCGATGCTCGCGGCTTCGAGCGACGCCGAGATCGCCAGGGTTCTCGCTGCAAACGCGGCGCTCCTTGCCGAGCACTATCCGGCCTATACGCAGGAGGCGATCCGCGCCGATATCGCGCTTGCGCGCCGGCGCGGCTTTGCCCTCAATCCCGGCCGGGTACTGCAGAATTCCTGGGCGATCGGCATGGCCGTCCGCTATCCCGACGGGCGCATCGCCGGCGCCCTGTCGATCGCGGCGATCGACAGCCGCATGAACGAGGCCCGCCAGGGCGACCTCGCGGCGCATCTGTCGCGCGAGGTGCGGGCCGTGGAGGAGCGGCTCGCCAGGCGCTTCGACGCGCCGGCGAAGGCCAGCGGGCCGACGGCCGGTCGCGGCGACGTCGAAATGGTTTCCACGGGAGGTATCGGAGCATGAGCAGGGCAAGGATCGTCGGCTGGTCGCACAGCCATTTCGGCAAGGTCGAGGCGCCGTCGACCGAGGCGCTGATGCGCGAGGTCGTTGGCCCCGCCATCGAGCACGCCGGCATCGAGACCGCCGACGTCGACGGCGTCTTCGTCGGCGTCATGAACAACGGCTTTTCCAAGCAGGACTTCCAGGGCGCGCTCGTCGGCATGGCCCATGACGGCCTTGGCCAGGTTCCTGCGGTTCGGCTGGAAAACGCCTGCGCCACCGGCTCTGCCGCCCTCTATACGGCGATGGACTTCATCGAATCCGGCCGGGGCCGGATCGCCGTTGTCGTCGGCGCCGAGAAGATGACGGCGATCCCGACGGTGGAAGTCGGCGACATCCTGTTGGGGGCCAGCTACCGCGAAGAGGAAGCCGAGGTCGAGGGCGGCTTTGCCGGCATCTTCGGCCGCATCGCGCAGACCTATTTCCAGAAATACGGCGACCGCTCGGAAGAACTGGCGATGATCGCCGCCAAGAACCATTCCAACGGCATGGCCAACCCTTACGCCCATATGCGCAAGGATTTCGGCTTCGACTTCTGCAACACCGTTTCCGACAAGAACCCCTATGTCGCGGGGCCGCTTCGGCGCACCGACTGCTCGCTGGTCTCCGACGGCGCGGCGGCGATCGTCCTCGCCGACGAGGAAACTGCCGAGACGCTGGAGCGGGCGATCGCCTTCAAGGCCCGCCAGCACGCCAACGACGTCCTCGCCATCTCGCGCCGCGACGCGACGGAGTTCGCCGGCGCCCGCACCGCCTGGGCGAAGGCGCTGGAAGAGGCGGGGCTGACCCTCGACGACCTCGATCTCGTCGAGACCCACGACTGCTTCACCATTGCCGAGATGATCGAATACGAGGCGATGGGCCTCGCGAAACGCGGCGAGGGCTACAAGGTGGTGCGGGACGGCATCACGCGGAAGGACGGCAGGCTGCCGGTCAATCCCTCGGGCGGGCTGAAGTCCAAGGGCCATCCCATCGGCGCCACCGGTGTCTCGATGCATGTGATGGCGGCGATGCAGCTGATGGGCGAGGCCGGCGACATGCAGATCCCGGGTGCCAAGACGGCCGGCGTCTTCAACATGGGCGGCGCCGCTGTCGCCAACTACGTCTCGATCATGGAGCGCGTGAAGTGACGCTGGCCGGGCCGGCGGGAGGCGATCCGAAGGGAGGCGTCGCTCCGCAATCGACGCGCGTTGCCAATCTCGCACACTTCGTCACCCGGTCGGCCCGCCGGCTGGCGGACCGGCCGGCGCTCGTCTGGGGCGAGCGGTCGTGGAGCTGGCGCGAATTCGACGCGCGGATCGACGCCATGGCGGCATGCCTCGCCGGGCGCTTCGGCGTGACCAAGGGCGACCGAATCCTCGTCCAGTCGCAGAACTGCAATCAGATGTTCGAGGCGATGTTCGCCTGTTTCCGGCTCGGCGCGGTGTATGTGCCGACCAACTATCGCCAGACCCCGGCCGAGGTCGCCTGGCTGCAGGAGGCGGGCGGCGCTGCCGGGGTCATCTGCAATGCGAGCTTCCCGGCCCATGCCGAGGCCTGCAATGCGTCCGCCAAGCCGCCGCGCTTCGTCCTCGCGATCGGCGAGGCGGCCTTCGGCGAGGATTACGACGCGCTGGTCGACGCCCATCTCGGCGAGAGCGTGCCGAACACGCCGGTCGACCGCGACGACCCCTGCTGGTTCTTCTTCACGTCGGGTACCACAGGCCGGCCGAAGGCGGCCGTCCTCACCCACGGCCAGATGGCCTTCGTCGCCACCAATCATCTCAACGACCTGATGCCCGGCACTGGAGCGGCGGACGCCTCGCTGGTCGTCGCGCCCCTTTCTCACGGGGCCGGCGTCCATCAGCTGGCGCAGGTGGCGGCCGGCGCGACGACGGTGCTGATGCCGTCGGAGCGCTTCGACGTCGCCGAGGCCTGGAGCCTCGTCGAGCGATACCGGATCAGCAACATGTTCACGGTGCCGACCATCGTGAAGCGGCTGGTCGAGCATCCTGCCGTCGACGACTTCGACCATTCCTCGCTCAGATACGTGATCTATGCCGGCGCGCCGATGTACCGGGCGGACCAGAAGCGGGCGCTTGAAAAGCTCGGGCCGGTGCTCGTCCAGTATTTCGGCCTCGGCGAGGTGACCGGCAACATCACCGTCCTGCCGCCGGCCGAGCACAGTCTCGATGACGAGGTCGCGCGGGTCGGGACCTGCGGTTTCGAGCGCACCGGCATGGAGATTTCGATCCAGGACGAGGCCGGCCAGGAACTGCCGCCCGGGACGAGCGGCGAGATCTGCGTCGCCGGCCCGGCGGTCTTCGCCGGCTATTACGACAACCCGGACGCCAACGCCAAGGCCTTCCGGAACGGCTGGTTCCGGACCGGTGATCTCGGCCACCAGGATGAGGCCGGCTATCTCTACATCACCGGCCGCGCCTCCGACATGTACATCTCGGGCGGCTCGAACATCTATCCGCGCGAGATCGAGGAGAAGATCCTCGCCCATCCGAAGATCTCCGAGGCCGCCGTCGTCGGCGTCCCCGACCCGGACTGGGGCGAGGTCGGCATCGCGGTACTGGTCGCCGTCGCCGGCGAGACGGTGTCCGAGGCCGAGATCGGCGCCTTCCTCGCCGAGAAGATCGCCCGCTACAAGATGCCGAAGCGCTTCGTCTTCTTCGAGGAAATGCCGAAGTCGGCCTATGGCAAGATCACCAAGAAGCTGGTGCGCGAGGCCCTCGAGGAGCGCGGCATCCTCGCCGGCGAGGCCGCGGCGTGACCATGGCGGCGCTGCGCCAGATCCGGCATCCCGGCCCGGTTGCGTTCGTCCGCTACGCCAAAGCGTGGGGCGAGGCGGTGCCGCTCGACTTCACCGTCGCGCCCGGCGAGACGATGGAAGCCGGCCTCGGCCGGGGCGTCGCGGACGCCGGCTGCGATGCGGCCTATGTCGCCGTCGACGGCGCCCGTCTGTCGCCGTTCCGCTTCGTCATGCCCGCCGGCTCTCCCGGCCCTGACCATGCCGCCTGGTATTCGGACACCTTTGCGCCCGACGGGGTCGTCACGGTGCGGGAGGCGGGCGCCATCGTCGGCCGGCGGGACGGCGCGCCCTTCGTCCATTGCCACGGGCTCTGGCATGCGGAGGGCGAGCGGGTCGCCATGGGACACATGCTGCCGGCCGAAAGCCGGGCCGCCGAGCCCTTGCGCGTCACCGGCACCGGGCTTCGCGGCGCCGTCTTCGAGGCAAGGCAGGACGCGGAGACCAATTTTCGGCTGTTTGCGGCGGAAGTCGCTTCGGCCGCTTCCGGGCTTCGTCCGGCGGGTCCCGCCGCGCTCGCTCTGACGCTGCGCCCGAACCAGGACGTCAGCTTGGCGATCGAGGCGATCTGCGCCGAGGAGGGCATCGCGACCGCTCGCATTTACGGCATCGGCAGCCTCAACGGCGCCCGTTTCGAGGAGGGACCGCCGATGGACTCCTACGCCTCGGAGCTTCTCATCCGGCGAGGTCGCCTGGCCGAGGGCCGCGCCCGGCTCGACGTCGCGGTGGTCGCCATGGACGGGACGATCTTCGAGGGCGTGCTCTCGCGTGGCGACAATCCGGTCTGCGTGACCTTCGAACTGGTGATCGTGCCGGAAGGGTGAATGGGGGAAGTGGGGGTGCCGTCGTTCTGACCGGTTCGCGCCCTGCGCGCCCCCCTCTGTCCTGCCGGACATCTCCCCCTCAAGGGGGGAGATCGGCGGCTGCGAGGGCGGCCCCTATGGGCCTGACGGTCGAGCGGCATTACGCTTTTTCGCAGAGGCGAAGCCGTCGGACGCTTTCGATCTCCCCCCTTGAGGGGGAGATGCCGGCAGGCAGAGGGGGGTAACCGGGCGCGACGCAAGCCACGGCTGCCATGACGGCAAAAATGGACGGCTGCCACGACGTCCAAAATCAGAGGGAGGACAAAGACATGACCGACACGACCAAGGTGGCGCTTGTCACCGGCGCGGCGCGGGGCATCGGCCTTGCGACCGCGAAACGCTTTCTGCAGGAGGGCTGGCGCGTCGCGCTGCTCGACATCGACGGGCCGGCGCAGAAGGCCGCCGTGGCCGCGATCGCCAAACCGGATGCGACCCTCGCGATCACCGCCGACGTCGCCGATCCGCAGGCCGTCGCCGGAGCGGTGCAATTGCTGGCGGAGCGTTTCGGCCGGATCGACGCCCTCGTCAACAATGCCGGCACGGCGGTGTTCAAGCCGCTGCTCGAGACCAGCCACGACGAGTGGCAGCGGGTGCTCGCCGTCAATCTCGGCGGACCTTTCCTTCTGACCAATCTCGCCGCCCCGGTGATGGCGGAAACCGGCGGCGGCGCGGTCGTCAACATCACCTCGATTTCGGGCCTGCGCGCCTCCACCCTGCGCGTCGCCTACGGCACGTCCAAAGCCGCGCTGGCGCATCTGACCAAGCAGCAGGCGGTCGAGCTCGCCCATCTCGGGATCAGGGTCAATGCCGTTGCACCCGGTCCGGTGGACACGGCGATGGCGAAGGCCGTCCACAGCCCGGAGATCCGCGCCGACTACCGGGACGCGATCCCGCTGGAGCGCTACGGCCTCGAGGAAGAACTCGCCGACGCGATCTTCTATCTCTGTTCGGAGCGGTCGAGCTATGTCACCGGGCAGGTGCTCGGCGTCGATGGCGGCTTCGAGGCGACGGGGATCGGCCTGCCGACCCTGCGGCGATCGCTGCCAGGCCGCTGAGACGGGCGCTCTTCTGACAGGACCACAGATCGTCGTCGCCTTGCGGTGGCGGCGTCGGCCTGTCGCGTCCCTGGTGAGATCGCAGGGATCGATGGACCGCGCGTTCATACGGCATTCCGTATTGTCTGCATGGTAGCCGATTCAGCCTGGCCGCTAACTCAAAAGCTCAGATACTCATCATACCTGTTGACATCCGAGCGGGAAGTGGCGAGGCTGCGACCAATCAGGGGAACCTGCGTCGAGGAGGACGCGGGCTGATCGGGAGGACCATTCATGACCATGACACGCCGCAATTTCGTATCGGCTTTCGCCGTCGCTGCCTGTCTCCTGGCGAGCCCTGCGCTCGCTGAGGACAAGGGCCTGATGGCGATCATCACGCCGAGCCACGACAATCCCTTCTTCAAGGCCGAGGCTGTCGGCGCCGAGAAGCGGGCGAAGGACCTCGGCTACGACACCATCGTCCTCGTCCATGACGACGATCCCAACAAGCAGTCGGAAATGTTCGACACGGCGATCGCCCGCGGCGCCAAGGCGATCATCCTCGACAATGCCGGAGCAGACGCTTCCGTCGCGCCGGTGCAGCGGGCGAAGGACGCCGGCATCCCGTCCTTCCTGATCGACCGCGAGATCAAGGAAAGCGGCATCGCCGTCAGCCAGATCGTTTCCAACAACTATCAGGGCGCCCAGCTCGGGGCCGAGAAGTTCGTCGAGCTGATGGGCGAGGAAGGCCCCTATGTCGAGCTGGTGGGCCGCGAGGCCGACACCAATGCCGGCATCCGGTCCGCCGGCTATCACGACATCATCGACCAGTATCCCGACATGAAGATGGTGGCCCAGCAGTCCGCCAACTGGTCGCAGACGGAAGCCTACGAGAAGATGGAGAGCATTCTCCAGGCCAATCCGAAGATCAAGGGCGTCATCTCCGGCAACGACACCATGGCCATGGGCGCCTGGGCGGCGCTCGAGGCGGCGGGGCGCACCGATGTCATCCTGGTCGGCTTCGACGGCTCGAACGACGTGCGCGACTCGATCGTCAAGGGCGGCATCAAGGCGACCGTCCTGCAGCCGGCATACCGGCAGGCCCAGCTGGCGGTCGAGCAGGCCGACCAGTACCTGACGAGCGGCTCGACCGGGCAGCAGGAAAAGCAGCTGATGGACTGCGTCCTGATCGACGAGTCCAATGCGAAAGCCCTGGAGACTTTCGCCCTTTCGGAGTGAGATCGTCCTTCGACATGCCATTTCGCCCGGCGTTCTTTGCGCCGGGCGTCTCGATGCTCACGGGAGGGCATTCATGTTGCGTCAGGTCTCGCGACCGATCCTCGCCGCCATTGTCGTCTTCAGCCTTTCGGGCTTCACCATCGTCTGGGACAAGCCGGCTTCGGAAGCCGGAAGCAAGGCCGCTCCCCAGACCGACGAGGCGCGCATGGCCGCCTATGCGGACGCCAACTGGCAGGACAAGGTCGTGCCGGTGATCGAGGCTCACCTCGTGCCGCTGGCCAAGCTGCGCGGCGAGCTCGCCGGCGGCGCCGACAAGGCGGGAGCAGCCTACGGGCTCCGGCCCGAGGGCGAAGCCAATCCCTGGAATTTCGCGGTCTCCGGCGAGGGAAAGATCGTCAAGGCGAAACTGAAGAGCCGCGCGGCCAAGCTCGAGGTCGATACCGACGATGACGGCAAGGGCGACGTGACGATCCAGCTCGGACCGGTCATCCGCGGCACGGCGCTGCGGGACGCGATGCCGTTCATCGACTTCACCGATTTTCGCGACCAGATCGAATTCGCCAAGCTGGCCAACGCCCTAAACGACGTCGCTCATGCGCATCTCAGCCTGCCGGAAAGCGATCCGACCGGCCAGACAGCGCGTTTCGAGGGCGTCTTCACCCTGCGCGGCGATGCCGGGACGATCGAGCTCGTTCCCACCAAGCTGTCGATCGGCGGCTGAGATGACGACGATCGATCATCCCGTCGGCCTGTCGATCCGCGGCGGCACCAAGGTCTATCCGGGGACCGTGGCGCTCAAATCTGCGGACTTCGATCTCAGGATGGGGGCAGTCAACGTCCTCGTCGGGGAGAACGGCGCGGGCAAGTCGACGATGATGAAGGTCATCGCCGGCGTCGAGCAGCTCACCGAGGGGCGGATCCTCATGGACGGCGAAGAGGTCGTCTTCCGGACGACCGACGATGCGGCCAGGCACGGCATCGGCATAGTCTTCCAGGAGCTGAACCTCTTTCCGAACCTGTCCGTCGCCGACAACATCTTCATGGCCAGGGAAAGGACCCGGGCCGGCATCGACATCGACAGCGGCGCCCAGCGCGAGGAGGCGCGCCGGCTGATGCGCCGCCTCGAGCACGACATCGACCCGGACACGCTGGTCGGCGACCTCAAGGTCGGCCAGCAGCAGATCGTCGAGATCGCCAAGAGCCTCTCCCAGAACGCCAGGATCCTGATCCTCGACGAGCCGACCTCGGCGCTGTCCTCGGCCGAGGTGGAGATCCTCTTCCGGGTCATCGACGAGCTGCGCAAGGACGGCGTCGGCATCGTCTACATCTCCCACCGGCTGGAGGAGCTCCTCCGGATCGGCGACTACATCACCGTCCTGCGGGACGGCCAGATCACCGGTGCCCGGCCGATGGAGGGCGTCGATCTCGCCTGGATCGTCCGCAACATGATCGGCGACGCCTCGAAGGACTTCGCCAAGGACGTCGACCACGCCTTCGGCCCGGAGGTCTTCCGCGCCGAGGAGATCACCTTGCCGTCGAGCCGCGGCGGCCTGGCCGTCGATCACGTTTCGTTTTCCCTGCGCGCCGGCGAGATCCTCGGCATCTACGGCTTGATGGGCGCCGGGCGCTCGGAACTGCTCGAATGCATCATCGGCGGCGTCACGCATTATGGCGGCCGCCTCTTCGTCGAGGGAAAGCCGATGGCCGAGCGCAGCGTCTCGGGGCGGATCGCCCGAGGCATCGCGCTCATCCCGGAGGATCGCAAACAGGACGGCCTCGTCCAGATCCTGTCGATCCGGGAGAACATGACCCTTTCGAGCCTGAAAGCCTTCGCCACCGGCATCCATCTTTCCCTGAAGCAGGAGGCGCTGAGCGTCGCCGACTTCATCAGGCGGATGACCGTCAAGGTGGCCTCGAGCGAACACGAGGTCTCCTCGCTGTCCGGCGGCAACCAGCAGAAGGTCGTCATCGCCAAGGCGCTGATGACCAGGCCGAAGATCCTGTTGATGGACGAGCCATCGCGCGGCATCGACATCGGCGCCAAGGCCGAGGTGTTCCGGGTGATGCGAAGGCTCGCCGCCGACGGCCTCGGCATCGTCTTCGTCACCTCCGATCTCGACGAGGTGATGGCGCTTTCGGACCGGATCCTGGTGATGTCGAACGGGCGCGTCACCGGGGAATTTGACCGCGCCGACGCCACCGAGACCGCGCTCGTCGAAGCCTCCAGCCTCGGCCACGGGCCGGATGCCGGTCGTGCCGGCCATTTCAGGGAAGCATCGTGATGTCCGAACAGACCCTTGCCCGACCGGCGGCGACAGGCTTCGACGTGAATGCCGCGCTGCTCGTGCTTCTCAAGGCGCGCACCTTCATCGCGCTGATCCTCGTCTTCGCCTTCTTCGCCTTCGCCGCCCCGAACTTTTTGTCGGTGGCGAACATGGTGATCATGTCGAAGCACGTCGCGCTGAACGCCTTCCTCGCCATCGGCATGACCTTCGTCATCGTCTCGGGCGGGATCGACCTCTCGGTCGGATCGATCGTCGGCCTCTGCGGCATGGTCGCCGGATGGCTGATCCTCAACGGCATCGATCTCGGCCTCGGCTTCACCATCCAGTTCAATACCTTCGAGATCTGCTTCCTGGTCATTCTCGTGGGCATCACCGTCGGCGCCCTCAACGCCTTCCTGATCACCCGGCTCAATGTCGCGCCCTTCATCGCCACGCTCGGCACGCTCTATGTCGCGCGCGGCGCCGCCATGCTTTCCTCCAACGGCGAGACCTTTCCCAATCTCAACGGCAACGCCGCCTATGGCTCTGCGACGTTCCGCCTGATCGGGGCGGGGGATTTCCTCGGCGTGCCGATCTCGATCTGGATGCTGATCGTCGTCGGGCTGGCCGCCGCCTACATCGCCCGCCGCACGCCGCTCGGGCGCTACATCTACGCCGTCGGCGGCAACGAGAAGGCGGCCGGCCTCTCGGGTGTGAGGGTCAACCGGGTCAAGTACTTCGTCTACATGTTCTCCGGCTTCTGCGCGGCGCTGGTCGGCATCATCATCGCCTCGCAGCTGGTCGCCTCGCACCCTGCGACGGGCGAGACCTTCGAGCTGAACGCCATCGCCGCCGCGGTCCTCGGCGGCACCTCGATGTCCGGCGGTCGCGGGCGGATCGCCGGCACCATCGTCGGCGCCTTCGTCATCGGCATCCTCTCCGACGGTCTCGTGATGATGGGCGTCTCGGCCTTCTGGCAGACGGTGATCAAGGGCGTCGTCATCATCGCGGCCGTGGTGATCGACCAGGCCCAGCAGCGCTTCGAGAGCCGCCTGGCGCTGCAGGCCCAGGCCGCGCTCGGCAAGTAAGGAGGCCCCCGTATGAAGGGCGCATTGATCGGCTGCGGCTTCTTTGCCCAGAACCAGCTCCACGCCTGGGCCGAGATCGAAGGCGCCGGGATCGTCGCCCTCTGCGACACCGACGAGGCGCGGCTGTCGGATACCGCCCGGCGTTTCGGCATCGAGCGAACCTATCGCGACGCCGCAGCGATGCTCGATGCCGAGGCCCTCGACTTCGTCGACATCGCGACGACGGCTCCGAGCCATCGGCCGCTGGTCGAAATGGCGGCAAAGAAGAGCCTGCACGTCATCTGCCAGAAGCCCTTCGCCGAGACGATGGAAGACGCCCGCGCCATGGTCGCGGCGGTCGACGACGCCGGGCGCGTCGTGATGGTGCACGAGAATTTCCGCTGGCAGTCGCCGGTGCGCCGGGCAATCGACATGGTGCGCGGCGGGGCGATCGGCGAGCCCTTCTTCGGCAGGGTCTCCTTCCGCTCCGGCTACGACGTCTTTTCCGGCCAGCCCTATCTCGCCGAGGGCGAGCGCTTCATCATCGAGGATCTCGGCATCCACATCCTCGACATCGCCCGGGCCTTCTTCGGCGACGTCGACCGGCTGGCGGCGACGACGCGGCGGGTCAACCCGAAGATCCGCGGCGAGGACGTCGCGACGATGCTCCTGTCCCATGCGAGCGGCGTCACCAGCGTCATCGACTGCTCCTATGCGACGAAGCGCGAGCCGGAGACCTTTCCGCAGTCGCTCGTCGAGATCGACGGCACCGAGGGCACGCTGCGGCTCGACGCCGGCTATCGCCTGACGATCCAGGCGAAGGGCGAGGAGAGCGTCGTCGACGTCTCCCCACCGCTGCTCTCCTGGGCCGAGCGCCCCTGGCACAACATCCAGGAAAGCGTCCGGACGATCCAGCAGCATTTCGCCAACTGCATCGCCGAGGGCCAGGAGCCCGAAACCTCCGGCCGCGACAATCTGAAGACCCTGGCGCTCGTCGAGGCCGCCTATCGCTCTGCGGCAACCGGCGAAACGGTCCGGCCGGGGGAACTGTGAGCGGGCTTGCCGCTCTTTACGGCACCGACGAGCCGCCGGAGGACCGCCGGCGCTATCAGCTTGGGCCGGTCTCCTTCGAGCTTTGCGGCGGGGCAGTCCGGTATCTTTCGGTGAACGGAAACGAGCTCGTCCGCCGCATCGCCTTCCTCGCCCGCGACCGCGACTGGGGAACGCTGGCTCCGACGCTCGGGCCGGTCGAGGAGGACGCCGACAAGAAACGTCTGCGGCTCGCCATCTCGATGCGGTTCGAGAACGGCGATGCCGGGCTCGATACGCGGCTGACGCTGACGCTTCGCCCGGAGGGTCTCGATTTCGAGGCCGAGGGCATCGCGACGGGCGACTTCGAGACCAACCGCGCCGGCTTCACGATCCTCCATCCGATCACTGGCCAGGCAGGCGCTCCGGTCACGGTCGTCCACAGCGACGGCGTAGCCGAGGAGGGGACCTTCCCGGAGGCCATCGCGCCCTGGCAGCCCTTCATGGACATCGCCGCGATCACCCATCATGTCGGTGGCCTCTCCTGTACCTGCCGGCTGGAGGGCGACGTCTTCGAGATGGAGGACCAGCGCCAGTGGGGCGACGCGTCCTTCAAGACCTACAACCGGCCGCTGGCGCTGCCCTGGCCCTACCGGATCGGAGACGGAGAGACGATCCGTCAGGCGGTGCGCCTCTCGTGGCAAGAAGAGAAGCGGGCGCCGACGACCGTGCGTTCTTCGCCAGCGATGGCCGACGCCGGCTTTCCCGAAACCGCGATCCTCGTCACGCCGGCGCATGCCCGCCGGGCGATCGAGCGCCTCGATGAGATCCGGGCGATCGGGCCGCAGCGGCTGCTCTGCCATGTCGACGCTTCGCGCGGTGACCTTGCCGGACAGTTCGCAGCCTTGGCGAAGCTGCAGGATGCCGCGCCGGGCTATCTCTACGACCTCGAGATGATCGCGGATTTCGGCGACGATCCCGATGCCGACCCGGCGGGCCCGCTCCGCGCCTATGCCAGTGCCATGCGCGATGCGGGCCTGCGGCCGGCGAGCGTCATGGTCTGTCCCTCGGTCGATCGCCAGTCGACGCCGCCCGGATCGGCCTGGCCGGCCTGCCCGCCGCTCGATCTGATCCATGCGGCGGCGCGTAAGGCGTTCGGCGCGCCTCTGATGGGCGGCGGCATGGCGAGCTTCTTCCCCGAATTCAATCGCAAGCGCCCGCCGGTCACACACCTCGATTTCGTCTCCCATTCGCTCTGCCCGATCGTCCACGATGCCGGCGACCTTGCGGTGATGGAGACGCTGGAGGCCGTGCCGCAGATCGCCCGATCGGCCCGGGCGATCATCGGCGAGCGTCCCTATCGGATCGGTCCTGCCACCATCGCCATGCGGCAGAACCCTTACGGCGCGCGAACCATCCCGAACCCCGAGGGCCGCCGCGTCCCGATGGCCGACGACGATCCCCGCCACCGCGCGCGCTTCGGCGCCGCCTATGTCCTCGGCCTCGCGGCGGCGCTGGCGCCGGAAGGAATCGCCGTCTGGACGCCCGGCGAGCTTTACGGGCCGCGCGGCCTCGTCCGCGATGACGGAGGCTGGCATCCGCTGACCCATGTCGTCGCGGCACTGGCCGCCTGTGCGGGCGTTTCCGTGGCGCAGGCGACGGTGGGCGAAGGCCTCGCGAAGCTGGTGCTCGGCGAGCGCCGCTTCACCGCGAACTTGACCGATGCCGCGCTTCGTGGATTGGAACCCTATGGCTGGTCCGGGGAGGGAACCTAGCTGAAGAGAGAGCCGCGCCGTCCGGCCGGTTCATCGCATTCGAGGAAAGCCCGTGGCATCGCAACTCTCCGCAGGTCCTGAAGGGGACAAGATCGTCCGCCGGAAACTGTCGGAGCAGGTCCTCGACCGGCTGCGCGAGATGATCCGCGGTGGCGAACTAAGGCCCGGCGACGCGATGCCTTCGGAGCGCGCCCTGATGGAGCGCTTCGGCGTCGGCCGCCCGGCGGTCCGCGAGGCGCTGCAGTCGCTGCACAATTCCGGGCTGATCACCATCAATCACGGCGAGCGCAGCCGGGTGAACGAGATCACCGCCGGTACCGTCCTCGACCGCTCCGACGAGATCGCCCGCCTGCTGCTCGACGCCGTGCCGTCCAATCTCGAACATCTGAAGCAGGCGCGGCGGATGTTCGAACTCGGCATCGTGCGGATCGCCGCCGAGAAGGCGAGTTCAGACGACGTCGCCGAACTGCGAGACCTCGTCGCCCGCCAGCGCTCGCTGCTCGGGAAAGACGCGCTGCCCTTCATCGAGACCGACATGGCGTTTCATGCCCGGATTGCCGAGATCGTCGACAATCCGATCATCGCCGCGGTCTCCGTGGCAATGCTGCGCTGGCTGTTCGAATATCACACCGCGCTCCTCCACTGGTCGGGCAAGGAGGAGGTGACGCTCACCGAACACGAGCGGATCGTCGACCTGATCGAGGCGCGTGATCCCGAAGGCGCGGTCGCCATGATGCAGGCCCATCTCGACCGCTCGCTGGAGCTTTATGCCCGCAGCGAGGGCGCGGCCCGACCATAGGATCGTATAGGGAGCGTCGATCGTCCCAGGCCTTCGACGCAGACCTTCGTCTCAGTCCTGCGCTGTCGGCCGCACGACGATGCTGCCGATCTCGACGTCGTCCGGCTGTTCGATGGCGAAGGCGATGGCGCGGGCGATCGCATCCGGCGGGATCGCGAGTTCGCTCTTTCGTTTGGCGATCGCCGCCCGGATATCCGGATCGGAAATGGCGGATTCGGCGAAGGATGTGTCGATGAAGCCGGGCGAAACCTCGGTCACCCGCAGGCCCGCCCCGGATTCCTGGCGCAGCGCTTCCGTCGCCGTGCGCAGGGCGTTCTTGGTCGCGGCATAGACGCCCATCGTCGGAACGATCTTCAGGCCGGCGGTGGAGACGACATTGACGATATGGCCGGTCCCGGCGCCGAAGGCAGGAAGCGCTGCGGCGATGCCGTAGAGCGCGCCCCGGAGGTTGACGTCGATCATCGCGTCCCAGTCCTCGACGCGGAGGGCATCGAATCGCGAGATCGGTCCGATCCCGGCATTGTTGACGAGGACGTCCAAACGCCCGAAGCGTTCTTGGGCGAGTTCGATCAGTCTCTTAAGGTCCTGCCGGCAAGTGACATCGGTGACCCGGAACGCAACCTTGCCGCCGGCAGATGTGATTTCAGCTGCAACGGCGGCCAGTTCCGCTTCGCTTCTGGCTCCGAGGACGAGGCGGGCACCGCGAGCGGCGAGATGGATGGCGGTCGCCCGTCCGATGCCGCGTCCGGCGCCGGTGATGACGATGGTTTTGTTCTCGATCGGCATGAAGTCTCCGTTGCGGGATGAGAAGACGATCGAGAGCTATTCCGGCGCGGCCGGTTCTTCTATGCTCGAACGGCCATATGTTTGTCGCGATCAGCCAGGATGACGCATGTCCGACCCGTTTTCTGACGTTCTTGCCGCCCTCGGAACGCAGAGCGTCCGCGGGACTCGTCTGGAGGCGGCGGGAGACTGGGCGCTGTCCTTCGACGGCCGCGGGCGGCTGAAGTTCGTCGCGGTCGTGAAGGGCTGCTGCTGGCTGTTGCTGGCTGGCCAGGAGCCGGAGCGTCTCTGCGCGGGCGACGTCCTCCTCCTCAGCAACATCCGCTACACCGTCGCCAGCGATCCGGCCGTCGAGGCCGTCGACGGAATGCGCCTCTACGAGGGCCCGGGCCGCGACACGGTCCGGCTCGGCGAGGCATGCGACACGGTGATGATCGGCGGCGGCAGTGGATTTGCCGATGGATGCGGCTCGTTCGTGCTGGACGCTTTGCCGGCGTTTCTTCGTGTCGAGCAAACGTCGCCCGGCGCCGCGGCAGTCGCCCGGACTCTGGAGGCGCTGCAGGACGAGGTTCGCCTGGGGGCGGTCGGCGGCCCGCTGGTTTCCGAGCGGCTCGCCGAAATCCTGGTGGTCGAAGCGGTGAGGGCGCACGTCGCGGCGAGTTCTGCCGAAAGCGTCGGATGGATCACCGCGCTGGCGGATCGCCGCATCGCCCGCGCCATTTCACTGATGCACGGGGACGTCGCCCGAAGATGGACGGTTCCGATGCTGGCGCGCGAGACCGGCATGTCCCGTTCGGCGCTGACCGAGCGCTTCGCCCGGCGGGTCGGTCGGCCGCCGATGGAGTATCTGACGCACTGGCGGATGATGCTGGCGCAGCGAAAGCTGGCGACGGGGGAGGCCGTGGCGACAGTCGCCACGGATGTCGGCTACAGATCGCAGAGCGCGTTTGCCCATGCCTTCAAGCGCATGACAGGCCAAACCCCGCGTCGCCGTCGATGACGCCGCTGCGGCAGCCTCACCTTGCCCCGCCGCCGTCGCGAATCCAGCCGAAGAAGTCCTCCGAGCCCATCTGCCCGCCCTTGAGGGCGATCTGCAGGCCGTCATGGGGCCCGTTGCCATAGGCCGTGCAGAGCGACGCGCCGGGGATCGTCGGGCTGAGCGCAGTGAGCGCGTCGAGCTTCAGCTGGCGCATGCCGTGGCCGGAGGTGTCGCCGCCGGAGATCACCGCCCGGCGGATGCCGGTTTCGATGAGAATCCGATCGAGAATGCGGCCGAGCGCCTCGCCGATGCGCCGGTTGGCGGTCTCCGGCGCCATGCCGCTTTGCCCGAGCGCCGCCCGGAAGGCCGAGACCGCTTCGCCTTCGGTGCCCATCGCCGAATGAACGAGCGGGCTCAGGCCTCGTCCAGCTGCCTCGCAGGCTAGGGCGGCGACACGGCTTTCCTCTGTCGAAAGCGAGTCGTCGTTGCCGCAGACTGCGGCTGCATCGAAGGCGGTGAGGGCGAAGCCGTTCGCTCCCGCCCATCTGAGCTGCGCGGCCGTCATCGGCGAGACCGATCCGGAGATCACCGCAATCCGGTCGACCGCCCCGGCGGAGGGCGTCGCTTCGGGTGGGGCGATCAGGCCGGTCGCCTGCCAGTGGCGCAGCAGCGCATATTCGATCCCCTGGCTGCCGACCACGAAGCCGAGCCTGTCGCGGTTTTCCCAGATCAGTCGGCCGGCGGCCCGCTCGCTCGTCTCCTCCATCGAATCGATCGAGAGGATTTTCGCGCCGGCGCCGATCGCCGCGTCGAGCCGCGGCTGCGGGTCGGACCACAGCGCCTCGAGATCGATTAGCGCCGAGGGAAGGGAAGTCTGCCCTACGAGATGTTTCAATAGATCGGCCTCGTTCATCGGCGTCACCGGATGGCTCGCCATCACCGGATGCCGATCGAGGCGGAAGACGCCGTCATAGGTGCCGGCGAAGAGATGGCCGAAGGCCTGGTAGCGGCGCATCTGCGGCGCCGCGGTGAGCAGCGGCACGGCAGTTGCCGGGCGGACCTCGAGCCCGATCTCGATCGCCTTGCCGACCGAGCCGACGTCCGCCGCCGAATCGAAGGTCGAGCAGATCTTGTAGTGCAGGAGCGGCGCGCCGAGCCGGTCGAGCGAGCGCAGCGGTTCTTCGAGGTTCTCCTCCATCCACTGTGGGCCGTGGCTGCGCGCCGTCGAGGCGATGCCGACCGCCTGGCATCCGGAAAAGCGGGCGATGGTCGCGACGTCGGGAATGCCGGTGAACAGCACCGCATCGACGCCTGCGAAGGCCAGCGCCTCCATCACTGCCGCGGAGCCGGTGAAATCGTCGCCGTACCAGGCGATCAGCAGCGCGACTTCAGCTCGTCCGGGCATGGGACCTCGCATCGTGTTGGAATTGACATTCGCCTGCCGATCGTTATCTCATCATACCAGTTGAAGAAAGCCTCATGGGCTCAGAGGGAGGGGATAGCGATGACGAGCATTGCGTTGTTCGGTGCCGGCGGAAAGATGGGCGTTCGGCTGTCGCGCAATCTGGCGAAGACGGATTTCGACGTTCGCCATGTCGAGGTGATGCCCGAGGGTCAGGTCCGGCTGAAGGAGGCCGTGGGTGCCAGCTGCATCGAGCCGGATGTGGCGATCGACGGTGCCGACGTCGTCGTCCTCGCCGTCCCGGACACGGCGATCGGCAAGGTCGCCGGCATGGTGGTGCCGAAGGTCGCGCCGGGAACCATCGTCGTCATTCTCGATGCCGCCGCGCCTTTTGCCGGCCATCTGCCGGAACGCGCGGACATCACCTATTTCGTCACCCATCCCTGCCACCCGACGATCTTCACCAAGGAGACCACCGAGGCGGGCCGCAACGACCATTTCGGCGGCATCGCCGCCGAGCAGGCGGTGGTCAATGCCCTGATGCAGGGGCCTGACGAGCACTATGCCATCGGCGACAGCGTCGCGCGGGCGATCTATGCGCCGGTCAACCGGACGCACCGGGTCAGCGTCGAGCAGATGGCCTATCTGGAGCCCGGCCTGTCGGAGACCGTCTGCGCCTCGCTCCTCGTGGTGATGCGCGAGGCGATGGAGGAGGTCATCAAGACGGGTGTCTCCCGGGATTGCGCCCGCGACTTCCTGCTCGGCCACATGAACATTCTCGGCGCGGTGATCTTCGAGGAGGTCGACGGGGTGTTCTCCGACGCCTGCAACAAGGCGATCGAGTTCGGCAAGCCGATGCTGATGCGGGACGACTGGAAGAAGGTCTTCGAGCCAGACGAGATCGCGGCGAGCATCCGCCGCATCACCTGAGCGTCACTTCTGCGCAATCTGACGAAGCCGGCGCGAGACGATCGCGCCGGCTTCGTTGTGTCGATGTGGCCGGATCCTAGCCGTGTTTGATCGACACGGTTTTCAGCCGCGAGAAGCCGTAGAGCGCCTCGAAACCCTTTTCGCGGCCGTGGCCGGACTTGCCTGTGCCGCCGAAGGGCAATTCGACGCCGCCGCCGGCGCCGTAATTGTTGATGAAGACCTGGCCGCAATGGAGCCTGCGGGCAAGCCGCATCTGCCTTGCGCCATTCTCCGTCCAGACGCCGGCGACGAGGCCGTAATCGGTGCCGTTGGCGATGCGGATCGCGTCTGCCTCGTCCTCGAACGGGATCATCACCTGGACGGGGCCGAAGATCTCCTCCTGCGCCAGGGCGTGGTCGGCAGGCACGTCGGCGAAGAGCACCGGCGCGACATAGTGGCCCTTCGCCGGCGCGCTGTCGTCGATGCGCCCTTCGCCGGCGATCGTCAACTCGTCGCGGCCCTTGGCGATGTAGCGGGTGACGATCGCCTTCTGCTTGCCCGAGACCAGCGGGCCGAGGTCGAAGCCGCCGGAAGCGGGGCCGGCGACCAGCCCGTTATAGACGGCGGCCATCTTCGCCTTCACCTCCTCGTAGATCCCCCGCTGGACGAGAACCCGCGAGGCGGCCGAGCAGGTCTGGCCGGCGGCCTGAATGCAGGCGCCGACGAGCGTCGGCAGCGCCGCCTCGAGATGGCAGTCGTCGAAGACGATGTGCGGGCTCTTGCCGCCGAGTTCCAGCGTCACCGGCACGACGTTCTCCGCCGCGGCCGACTGGATGCGTCGGCCGGTGCCGACCGAACCGGTGAACGAGACGTGGTGGACGCGTGGATGCGCCGACAGCGCTGCGCCCACCTCGTGGCCGTAGCCGGTGACGACGTTGAGCGCGCCGGCCGGCAGGCCAGCCTCCTCGGCGAGCGCGGCCACCGCAAGCGCGCTCAGCGAGGCGTCCTCGGCCGGTTTGAGCACGCAGGCGTTGCCCATGGCGAGGGCGGCTCCGATCGAGCGGCCGAGGATCTGCATCGGATAGTTCCAGGGGATGATGTGGGCGGTCACGCCATGCGGCTCGCGCAGCGTGAGGACCGTCGTCCCGGCCTGGTAGGGGATCGTCTCCCCCATCACCTTGTCGGCCGCACCGCCGTAGAATTCAAAATAGCGGGAAAGGGCGGTCGCGTCGTTGCGGGCCTGGGCGATCGGCTTGCCGACATCGGTCGATTCCAGAAAGGCCAGGGTCTCGGCCCGCTCCTCGACGAGGCGTGCCCAGCGCAGCAGGACGCGGCCCCGCTCGGTCGCGGTCATTGCTCCCCATTCGCCATCGAGCGCGGCCTCGGCAGCGCTGACGGCCGCCTCGACGTCACCTGCCGTGCCGGCGGCGATGGAGGCGATGGTCTCGCCGGTCGACGGGTTTTCGACCGGGATCGCTCCGCCGCCCTCCGCCTCGCGCCAGGCGCCTCCGACGAGAAGCTTTGCCGGATCGAACCACAGCTTGGTGTTCATCTCCATTCGTCCCTCCCATGAAACCTTGTACTAAGCGGCAGGGCCAGAGCCGCCTGCCATTGCCGAAGAACTGCGCCTCGCGTCACTGCGAAAGCACAGACGATCCGCGCCGGTCAGCCGGCGGCGTTGAGATGCGCCCCGATCCTCTCGCGGCCGGCCTCGATATGGCCCCGCATCGTCCTTTCGGCCCGGTCCGGGTCGCGCGCGCCGATGGCATCGAGGATGGCGATGTGCTCGTCGATGACAGCCCGGGCGACGTCGGAATGGTAGCGCAGGCGGAAGATGTGCATCTGGGTGAACAGCCGGCCGAGCGCGTCCTCGATCAGCTCGTTGCCGCAGGCGGCGGCGATGGCGCCGTGAAAGCGACTGTCGAGGACGACGAGTTTCGCCCGGTTGCCGGCGATGTCCTCGGCGGCCATGGCGCGCATCTCGTCGACGATCGCGCGGAGCTCGGCGAGCGCCTCGGGCGATGCCAGCCGTGCCGCGCCGGCGGCGCTCGCCGGCTCGATGAGGCAGCGGAGCTCGAAGATCTTGGCGAACTGCTCGGGCGAGGGGAGCGGTGTGACGCTCCAGCCGGAATACTGCTTCTTGACGACCAGCCCCTCCGCCTCGAGCCGGATCAGCGCCGCCCGCGTCGGCGTCTGCGAGACGCCGAAGCGGCGCGCGAGGCCGTCGATGGAGAGCCGCGCACCGGCGGGGATGCGCAGCGAGATCAGGTCGTCGACGAGGCGCTGATAGATCTCGTCGCCGAGCGAAGGGCGCTGCAGGATCGCGTCCCGCGGCGGAGCTTCGTGTTCCTCGAGATGGTAGCCGGACACGCAATCCTCCGCGACCAAAGCCTGCATCCTTGACCGAGCGGAAAAGGTCCCGTACGAATATCGTATCGGATATCTGGTGTAAACACTGAGCCGATCGGGTCGGCGCCGCACGAGGGAGACGTGCAGCGCGTTCTGCGACCCTGCCCAAGGGAGGAATAGAGATGAATTACAGATCGATGCTCGCCGGCCTTTTGCTGGCGACGAGTGCCATCGCGACCACCGGGATCGCGATCACGGCCGTCGAGGCGAAGGAGATGAACTTCGCCATCGTGACGCCGCCGGAGGGCCACTATGGCCAGGGCGCCAAGGCCTTCGCCGAAAAGATGAAAGAGCTGTCGGGCGGCGATTTCGTCGTCAACGTCAAGGCCGGCGGGTCGCTCGGCGGCGAGCGCGAAATCCTTGAGGGCGAGCAGATCGGGACGATCGAGCTGGCGATGACCTCGACCGGACCGGTCGGCTCCTTCGCGCCGGAAATCTACGCGCTCGACTTCCCCTTCCTGTTCAAGGACTACGCCAGCGCCCGCAAGATCCTCGATGGTGAGATCGGCGACGAGCTGCTTTCGAAGTTCGAGGACAAGGGGATGATCGGCCTCGCCTGGTCTGAGAACGGCTTTCGCCACGTGACCAATTCGGTCCATCCGGTGAAGACGCCTGCCGATCTCCAGGGCCTGAAGCTGCGCACGATGGAAAACCAGGTCCACATCGACGCCTTCAAGGAACTCGGCGCATCGCCGACGCCGATGAGCTGGACGGAGGTCCTGACCTCGCTGCAGCAGGGCACCATCGACGGGCAGGAAAATCCGATCCCGATCATCGTCTCGAACAACATGTGGGACATGCAGAAATACGTGACGCTCACCGGCCACGTCTATTCGCCGGCGGTGATCACCATGTCGAAGATCCACTGGGACCAGCTCTCCGACGAGGAGAAGGGCTGGATCCGCGAGGCGTCCAAGGCGGCCGTCGCGGCGACCCGCAAGGTCGTCGACCAGAACGAGGCCGACGGCGTGAAGACCATGCGCGAGCATGGCATGGAGGTCATCGAGGACGTCGACAAGGCCGCCTTCCAGGACGCCGTCGAGCCGACCTACGAGCGCTACGGCAAGGAATATGGCGAGCAGATGATCCAGCGGATCCGCGACGCCCAGAAATAGGCGCCGCTGCCGTCGTCCTCCCGCGACGGATGCTTGCCCGGCCAGGCGGCCGGGCAAGCATGTCGGGCGAGGGGACGAAGCCGCCACAAAACCCTCCTCGAGGTCCCGCCGATGCGGAAGATCGCCCTCAATGCCGCCGAGCGGCTCATCTCGCTCACCCACAATCTTGCGGCCATCCTCCTGGCGGTGGCGGCGCTGCTGGTGTTCTGGCAGGTCGTCACCCGCTTCATCCTCGGCGATGCCGCCGCATGGTCGGAGGTTCTGGCCCGCGGCATCGTCATCTGGATGGTGTTCCTCGTCTCCGGCGCCGGTTTCCGCCTCAGCGCGATGATCCCGCTGGAATTCGTCCGCAGCGTCCTGCCGGACAATCTCCAGCGTATCGTCGGCTTCGTGGTGATGGTGCTGGTCCTCGCCTTTCTCGGCGTGCTGATCTGGTTCGGCACGGCGATGGCGATCCGCGTCTCGACCCAGCAGGTCGCGATGCTCGGTGTGCCGATCTCGTGGTTCTATGCGGCGATCCCCCTCGGCGCGGCGCTGGCGGTGCCGGGCGTCCTCCTCGAATTCTTCCGGCCGATCGACGAGTTGCGCGACGAGACGGCCGCCCGGGACGAGGCGTTCGAATGAACACCGCCCTCGTCACCGCACTGCTGGTCTTCTTCATCCTGTCGGTCCCGGTCGGAGTGGCGATCGGACTTGCCGCCATCGTCGGCGTCGGCTTCTTCTCGCCGCTGCCGCTGCTCGTCATCCCGCAGAAGATCTTCACTTCCCTTGACAGCTTTCCGCTGCTTGCCGTGCCCTTCTTCATCCTCGCCGGCAATCTGATGACCCATGGCGGCGTCTCGCGCCGGCTGGTCGGCTTCGCCAAGTCGATGGTCGGCGGGGTTCAGGGCGGGCTCGCCTCGACCTGCGTCGTCACCTGCATGATCTTCGCGGCGATCTCGGGTTCGTCGGTGGCGACGACATTTGCCATCGGCGCGATCCTGGTGCCGGCCATGGCGCGGCACAACTATCCGCTGCCGATGGCGGCGACGATCCAGGCGACCTCCGCCGAACTCGGCGTCATCATCCCGCCCTCGGTGCCGATGATCATCTTCGGCGTCGCCACCGAGACCTCGGTGACCCAGCTGTTCATGGCCGGCATCGGCCCCGGCCTGCTCGTCGCGGCCGCACTCGTCCTGATGACCCAGGTCTGGTGCCGGATGAAAGGCATCGGCAAGGAGGACGGCGACGAGAGCGAGCCGATCCTGAAGAGCTTCGTCGACGCCTTCTGGGCGTTGATGCTGCCCGTCATCATTCTCGGCGGTATCTATGGCGGCGTCTTCACCCCCACCGAGGCGGCGGCGGTCTCCGTCGTCTACGCGCTCGTCGTCGGCCTGTTCGTCTACCGCGAGATGGCCATCGCCGATCTGCCGCAGATCTTCCGTTCCGCCGCCGTCTCGACCGGGGCGATCATGCTGATCATCGCGACGGCCGGGCTGTTTTCCTTCCTGATCAGCCTCTCCGGCCTGCCGACCCTGATCGGCGGCTGGGCGAAGGCGAATTTCGACAGCGCCATCGGCTTCCTGCTGTTCGTCAACCTGTTGCTGCTCGTCGTCGGCATGTTCGTCGAGACCTCGGCGGCGATCCTCGTCCTGGCGCCGATCCTGACGCCGATCGCCATCGGCTTCGGGATCGATCCGGTGCATTTCGGCATCGTCGTCATCGTCAATCTCGCCCTCGGGATGATCACCCCGCCGCTCGGCGTCAATCTCTTCGCGGCGGCCCAGGTGGCGAAGATCCCGGTGCAGCGCATGTTCACCTCGCTGGTCATCCCGGTCGCGGTGGTCTTCACGACGCTCCTTCTCATCACCTACGTGCCGCAGATCTCGCTGTTCCTGCGCGACCTCTTCACCTGACGGCAACAGGCTCCCCACCGGAGGCAAGACAGACATGAGCGGACATCCCAGCTATCGCATCGCGACGATCGAAGGCGACGGCATCGGGCCGGAGGTTACCCGCTCGGCAATGGCGGTGCTTGCCGAAGCCTGCGGTGCCGGTCGGCTCGACTTCGTGATGGTGCCTGGCGGCGCTGGCCACTACCAGGCGTCCGGCGAGGTGCTGCCGGAGGAAACGCTGAAGGCCTGCCGCGAGCTCGACGCGACGCTGCACGGCGCCGCCGGCCTGCCGGGCGCCACCTATCCGGACGGGACCGAGGTCGGCAACGAGCTGCATCTGCAGCTGCGCTTCAAGCTCGACCTCTACGCCAATGTGCGGCCGATCAAGCTCCTGAAAGGCGTCCGCTCGCCGCTGCGGGACTTCGATGCGGGTAATGCGGGTCGCGGCATCGACTACGTCATCGTGCGGGAAAACACCGAGGGGCTCTATGCCAGCCGCGGGGCGGGAGTGCTTCTGCGCGGCGAGGTCGCCTCAGACAGCCTCGTCGTCACCCGCAAGGGGACGAGCCGGGTCGCCCGCTTCGCCTTCGACCTTGCCAGCAAGCGTGGCGGCGCGCTTTCCGACGGCAAGCAGCGGATGACCGTCTGCGACAAGGCCAACATCCTGAGAAGCTACGCCTTCTTCCGCTCGGTCTGCGAGGAGGTGCACGCGGAGTTTCCCGGCGTCGAGATCGACTACGCCTATGCGGACGCGATCACCGTCCACCTCCTCAAGCGGCCGGATTTCTACGACGTCATCGTCGCGGAAAACATGTTCGGCGACATCATCTCCGACCTCGGTGCGGCCACCGTCGGCGGCATGGGCATTTCGCCCTCCGGCGAGATCGGCGACGGCCATGGTCTGTTCCAGGGCGCCCACGGTTCGGCGCCGGATATTGCGGGCCGGGATCTCGCCAGCCCCGTCGCGGCGATCCTCTCCGGGGTGATGATGCTGCGCTGGCTGGCGGACCGCCACGGCGACCCGGCGCTCGGCAAGGATGCGGATCGCGTCGAACGGGCGGTCGAGTCCGTCCTCGAGGCCGGCGACTTCGTGCCCACCGACCTCGGCGGCAAAACGCGTTGCAGCGAGATGACGCAAGCGATCCTCGGCGCGCTCGCCTGAACACATCTGCGGAACAACGGATCAATCCCATGAGCAAGAAGATCGGCATCATCGGCGTCGGCATGATGGGCCACGGCATCGCCAGGAACATCGCCCTTGCCGGCTGGCCGCTCGCCTATCTCGACCACCCCGGCAACCAGCCGACGGACGATCTCGACTCGGCCGGCGCAACACGCCTTGGCACGCTTCCGGATGTCGTCGAGCAGAGCGACGTCGTCATCCTCGTCGTCACCGGCAGTTCGCAGATCGAGGAGATCGTCCTTGCCGACGACGGCTTCGTCGATGCCCTGCGCCCCGGCACCATCGTCGTCGACTGCTCGACCGGCATCCCGGCCGTCACCCGGCGGGCCGCGAAACGGGTCGAGGCGGCGGGGGGCCGGTTCTGCGACGCCGCGATGACCCGTACGCCGAAGGAGGCGGAGGAGGGACGCCTCAACCTCCTGATCGGCGGCGGCGACGAGACGGTCGCCGAGCTGACGCCGCTGTTCGAACTGTTTTCGGAGAACCGCTTCCATGCCGGGCCGGTCGGCGCCGGGCAGATGCTGAAGCTCATCCACAATTTCGTCTCGCTCGGCAGCGCCGCGCTGATCGGCGAGGCCGCGGCCTGCGCCGCCGAGAACGGCATTTCGGCGGAGATCCTCGTCGACTGCCTGCGGCGTGGCGGCGGCCACGGCGCCGCGCTTGAGCGGGTCGCGCCCTTCCTGCTCGAAGGCGAGACCGGCCAGATGCGCTTTACCAACGCCAACGCCCTGAAGGACGTCGGCTATTACAGCGAACTCGCCGGAGCGACCGGAACCGGGCGCAACATCGCCGACGGCGTTCTGTCGGCTTTCGGCTGGCTGAACGACAACGGCTTCGGTGCGGCGATGGTGCCTGAAGCGGCAAAGGCCTTCCGGCAGAAGACATGAGCCTTGCGAGGGCTGCTACCGGAACGTCTCGAGGGCTTGCCGGAGCGCCGGGCGGGTCTCGGCATAGGCGGCAAGCGGCGTTCCAGCCATCGCCGCCTCCCAAGCCTCGCGCATGCTGGTGACGCCGCCAGCGGGACCTGCCGGATGCGCCATGATGCCGCCGCCGGCGGCATGGATGAGGTCGGCCGACCCCAGCCGCGCGAATGTCTCCGGTGCCTGGCGGGCGGTCTGGCCCGACGAGAATACCGGCATAATGACGCATGGCTTGTCGTCGAACATCGGCGTCAGACAGGCCCGCGCCGCCGCGATGACGCTGTCGTCGTCTTCCGAGAACTTGTTGGCAAGGCCGTTCACATGCATGTGGTCGCAGCCGACCAGCCGCCAGATCTTCTGCCAGGCGGTGTAGGACCAGCCGAGCAGCGGATGGCGCGAGAGATATCCCCAGCCGTTGCGGTGGGCGTGGACCGGCAGCTCGCTGTGGCGGGCAAATTCGATCATGCCGACGAGCCCGACGGAGTTGAGGCTCGCCATCACGCAGGTGCCGCCGAGATCGCGGACGAGATCGTGCCGCCGCCGCATCTCGTCGAGATCGCCGGTGAGGTTGAAGGCGAACATCACCTTCATGCCGCTGCGCTGGGCATGCCTCTCGATGACGTCCATGACGGCGCGCGCGCGGGCCTCGAAGGGGCAGCCGGGACCGTCCGACTGGAGTTCGTCGTCCTTGATGAAATCGATGCCGGCGCCGGCGAGCGTATCCACCGCCTCGGCAGTCGCCTCCGGCGTCAGGCCGATGCTCGGCTTGATGATCGTCCCGATCAGCGGCCGACCGTTGACGCCGGCGAGCCGCCTGGTGCCCTCGATCCCGAACCGCGGGCCGGCATAGGCGTCGGCGAAGGCTCGCGGCAGGCGGATATCGAGGAGGCGCAGGCCGGAGACCTGCTTCAGCTCGAAGAGATTGCCGGCGACGGTGGCAAGGAGGTTCGGCAGCGACGGGCCGATATTGGCGAGCGGCCAGGAGATCGTCACGACGGCGCGGCGAAAGGTCCCGGGCGTCGAGGGGGTGGCCGCCCCCGGCAGCGCCGGCGCGGCGGCGGGATCGCATTCGCGGATCGCCTCGACTCGGGCTGCCGAGCGGGCCTTGAGTTCCGGCGTCTCGCCGGGAACCGGCAGGAAGGTCCCGCTCGACTGCTCGCCCGCAATGGCCTCGGCGGCCGCCTCGATGGAAATCGGGCTCTCGAGGAGATAGTCGGCCTCGAACCGATCGCCCATGCGGTGCGACCCGGCGTCTCCTTGCGCAGTCATGGCGTCTCCCCTCCCGCAATCTCATTATGTCATTATACCAGTTGTAGAATGCGCACAAGGCGATGCGGGGCGTCGTTCAGGCGGGAAAGCGCGGTATCAGGCTTGTGCCCCGTGGTCGTGCAGAGGAGCGGCGGACGGCGCGCGAACGCCCCGGCGATCCGGATCCGACTGCAATCGATCGACGGCGCGGGCTTCGGCGCCATGTCTGCACTTCAACGCCGTTCCATGGCGGTGGCAATTCGTCCGGCAGCGCAACTGCCCATACCCTGAGAGGAGGTCAGAAGTTCCATGACAAAATCATCGTATCGTATTGCCGTGATCGCCGGAGACGGCATTGGCAAAGAAGTCGTTCCTGAGGGCGTGAAGGTCCTTCGGGCCGCCGCCCGCCGCTTCGACATCGACCTGCAGTTCGACAGCTTCGACTTCGCCAGCTGCGACTATTACGCGGCGCACGGGCAGATGATGCCCGACGACTGGAAGGCGCAGATCGGCGGCCATGACGCGATCTTCTTCGGTGCCGTCGGCTGGCCGGACACCGTGCCCGATCACATCTCGCTCTGGGGATCGCTCATCCAGTTCCGCCGCGAGTTCGACCAGTATGTGAACCTGCGGCCGGCGCGGCTGATGCCGGGCGTGAAATCGCCGCTCGCCGGACGCCAGCCCGGCGACATCGACTTCTACGTCGTGCGCGAGAACACCGAGGGCGAATATTCCTCGATCGGCGGCACGATGTTTCCGGGCACCGAGCGCGAGTTTGTCGTCCAGGAGACGGTGATGACCCGCACCGGCGTCGACCGCATCCTGCGCTACGCCTTCGAGCTGGCAATGAAGCGGCCGCGGCGCAGGCTGACTTCGGCGACCAAGTCCAACGGCATCTCGATCACCATGCCCTACTGGGATTCGCGCTTCGCCGAGATGACGAAGGCCTATCCGCAGATCGCCACCGACAAGTACCACATCGACATCCTGACCGCCCATTTCGTGCTCAATCCGGACCGCTTCGACGTCGTCGTCGCCTCCAACCTCTTCGGCGACATACTCTCCGACCTCGGTCCCGCCTGCACCGGCACGATCGGCATCGCGCCCTCCGGCAACATCAATCCCGAGAAGACCTTTCCCTCGCTGTTCGAGCCGGTGCACGGCTCGGCGCCGGACATTGCCGGCAAGGGGATCGCCAATCCCATCGGCCAGATCTGGGCGGGCGCGATGATGCTCGATCATTTCGGCCATGCCGATGCCGGCGCCGCCATCCTCGCTGCCATCGAAGCCTCGCTCGCCGATCCCGCCGGGCGCACGGGTGATCTCGGCGGCACCGCGACGACCTCTGAATGCGGAGAGTGTGTCGCCGAGGCGCTCGCTGCGCTGCCGGGATAAAGCCGGCGGCCACCGGAAGGGCGACGTGGGGCTGCGTGAGACGCGGGGCAGGCGGGTAAGGGAAGATCCTCTCGCTTTTGGTTGTCCCGAGCAGTCGGCACCCGTCCGCCCGCCGCCTTGTCCGAAGGAGTAGCAAGGCTCAGCCTTTCGGGCACCAATTTCCATGCGTTCAGCGCTGGCTCGCGAGCGCCTCCCGGCTATCCTCCGAAATCGGGAGGCTGAGAGACCATGTCACATGCAACACTGGCCGCCGCGCCGCCGTTGAACCCTGCGATGCGCGAAGAGCCGCCGCTGCCGCGGCCCGATACTTTCTCCATGGCGAAGGACGTTCTCGACCTGTTGCGGTCGATGCTGATCGACGTCGGTTCGAACCTCTTGCCGGAGATCGACGATCTTCTCGCCGGCAGGATCTCCGTTGGCGAAGTGCCCGAGGCGCGCCGCTTCCTCGCTCTGCAAAGCTTCGGCGTCTGGCATCAGCTGATCGCCATCGCCATGGAATATGAAGGCGCCCAGTATCGCCGGCGCGAGGAACGCGCCGGGCGGGCTATGATCGGCACCTTCGCCGACGTCCTCGAACGCGCCCGGGAAAACGGCGTCGACCGGGAGGCCATCGGCGCCGCGCTCTCGCGGCTGAAGGTCCAGCCGACCATGACCGCCCACCCGACCGAGACCAAGCGGGTGACGGTGCTGGAGATCCACCGGCGGATCTATCGTCGGCTCACCGAACTTCTGACCCGCGACTGGACGCCCCATGAGGTCGCGACGCTGAAGGCGGCCCTCAGGGCCGAGGTCGAGGTGCTGTGGCTGACCGGCGAGCTGCGGCTCGAAAAGCCGTCGGTCGCACAGGAGGTCGACTGGGGGATTCACTTCTTCGACGAGGTGCTGTTCGAGGCGCTGCCCTCGGTCGTCGACAGTCTCGACCATGCGCTGTCGCAGGCCTGCGACCTCAAGGCTCCCGAGACCTGCCTGCACTTCGCCTCCTGGATCGGCGGCGATCGCGACGGCAACCCGTTTGTCACCGCGGACGTCACCCGCCAGGCTCTGGCGCGCTATCGCGAGACGGCGATCGGCTCCTATCGCGCCATTCTCGGCAGGCTCGCTGCCGACCTGTCGATCGGCGTCAGCGTCGTGTCGTTCTCCCCTGAATTCCGCAGCGCCCTCGACGGCCTTCTGGCGCAATGCGGTTCGGAACGGGTCGGGATCGAGAAGCGCAATGCCGGCGAGCATTTCCGCCAGTATGCCGCAGCGCTCGCCTGCCGCCTCGAGGCGACGGCCGAGGCCGACCGCGGCGCGGCGCCCGTCGCGACGCCTTTCGCCCGCCCGGCCGAGTTTCTGCGGCTCGTCCAGACCCTTCGCGAGGCGCTTCGCGAGACCGGCGCGCCGGCGGCCGCAGAGCGCAAGGTGCTGCCGCTGGAGCGCCGTCTGCGCCTCTTCGGCTTCCACACCGTCGCCCTCGACATCCGCCAGAATGCGACGGTGGTGAATCGCAGCCTCGCCGAAATCCTCTCGGCCGTCGACGGCAGGGCGATTGCCGGGCCGGAGGATCCCGCCTGGCCGGAGCGGCTCGCAAGCGCGCTCCGCGACGAGGCGCCGGACCTCTCTGGCCTCGAACTTTCCGACGAAACCCGCGATCTCGTTGCGCTGTTCGAGCTTCTGGCCGAGGCACGGCGGCGGGATCCGGCGGCCATCGGCGCCTTCATCCTGTCGATGACCACCTCGGCGGAGGATCTGATCGCGGTCTATGTCCTGTCGCAATGGTGTTCGGGCGGCGCCTCCGGCATCGTCGCGCCCTTGCCGATCGTTCCGCTCTTCGAGACGATCGAGGACCTGCGCGCCTCCCATGAGATCCTCGACACGATCTTTTCCAATCGCGCCGTGCGCCGGCTGTTGCGCGAGGCCGGCGACCGCCAGGAGGTGATGCTCGGCTATTCCGACAGCAACAAGGACGGCGGCTTCTTCACCTCCAACTGGGAACTGGCGAAGGCGCAGGTGGCGCTGAAGCGGGTCGGCCACCGGCACCGGGTGGAAGTCTCCTTCTTCCACGGCCGCGGCGGCTCGGTCAGTCGCGGCGGCGCGCCTGCCGGCCGGGCGATCGCGGCGCAGCCGATCGGCACCGTCGACGGCCGTCTGCGGGTCACCGAGCAGGGCGAGATCGTCTCGGCGAAATTCGCCAATCGCGGCACCGCGCTGACGATGCTGGAGCGGCTCGTCGGCGCCGTGCTCGACCATACGCTGCAGCCGCCGGATACCGCCCGGCCCGATGAGATCGGCGAATACAAGGAAGCCTTCGAGGCACTCTCCGGCCTCAGCCAGGTGAAGTATCTCGATCTCGTCCGCATGCCGGGCTTCATCGACTATTTCAACGAGGCGAGCCCGGTCGAGGAGTTGGGGCTCCTCAAGATCGGCTCGCGGCCCGCCCGCCGCTTCGGCTCGGCGCCGCAGAATCTCGGCGACCTTCGGGCGATCCCCTGGGTCTTCGCCTGGAGCCAGAACCGCCACATGCTGACCGGCTGGTACGGCATCGGCACGGCGCTCAGCTCGTTTACCGGCGTTCGCGGCGAGCCCGGCCGGGCGCTGCTGCAGAAGATGTACGACACCTCGCCGCTGTTTCGTCTGGTGATCGACGAGGCGGAAAAGCTGCTCTTCCAGGCCGATCTCTCGATCGCCCGGCTCTACGCCGACCTCGTCGGCGATCCGGTGGCCGCGGCGAACGTCTTCAGGGCGATCGAGGCGGAGGCGAAGCTGACCGAGGAAATGATCCTCTTCCTCACCGAGGAGAGGAGCCTTGCCCTGCGCTTTCCGGAATTCCGTGCCCGTGCCGAAGGCATGCGGGCGCAGATGGAGGGCCTGCACCGCCTGCAGGTGGATCTTTTGCGAAAGGTCCGGGCGGGCAGGGGGACCAACGAAGCGCGGCCGGAGGACATCGACGCGCTCTTGATGACCATCCACGTCATTTCCGGCGGTCTCGGATGGACAGGATAACGGAGGAGACAAAAATGGACGCAAGAGTGCCGGCGCTGACGCGCTTTTTCACCGATCGGATTGAGGACCGGGACCCGGAGGTCTGGGGAACGATCGAACGCGAGTTCGGCCGCCAGCGCGACGAGATCGAACTGATCGCCTCCGAAAACATCGCCAGCCGCGCCGTGATGGACGCGCAGGGCTCGGTGATGACCAACAAATATGCCGAGGGCTATCCCGGCCGGCGCTACTATGGCGGCTGCCAGTATGTCGACCAGGCGGAGGAGATCGCCCGCGAGCGGCTGAAGAAGCTGTTCGACTGCGCCTGGGTGAACGTCCAGCCGAATTCCGGCAGCCAGGCCAACCAGGCGGTGTTCCTGACGCTGATGAAGCCCGGCGACACCTTTCTCGGCCTGAATCTGGCCGCCGGCGGGCATCTGACCCACGGCGCCAAGGTCAACATGTCCGGCAAGTGGTTCAACGCCGTTCACTACGGCGTCGACGAGCAGACCGGCCTCATCGACATGGATGCGGTGGAGCGGCTCGCCGAGGAAACCAAGCCGACGCTCATCGTCGCCGGCCATTCGGCCTATTCGCGCTTTCCCGATTTCAAGCGCTTCCGCGAGATCGCCGACAAGGTGGGCGCCAAGCTGATGGTCGACATGGCGCATTTCGCTGGCCTCGTCGCCGGCGGCGCCCATCCGAGCCCGCTGCCCCACGCCCATGTGGTGACCTCGACTACCCACAAGACCCTGCGCGGTCCCCGCGGCGGCATCATCCTGTCGAATGACGAGGACCTCGGCAAGAAGCTCGATTCGGCGGTGTTCCCAGGGCTGCAGGGCGGCCCGCTGATGCATGTGATCGCGGCGAAGGCGGTCGCCTTCGGCGAGGCTCTGACCTCCGACTACCGGGACTACATCGCCGCCGTCGTGGCCAACGCCAAGACCATGGCGTCGACCCTGAAGGACGGCGGCGTCGACATCGTCTCGGGCGGCACCGATTCGCATCTCATGCTCGTCGATCTCAGGCCGAAGAAGCTCACCGGCAAGGCGGCGGAAGCCTCGCTCGGCCGTGCCCACATCACCTGCAACAAGAACGGCATTCCCTTCGATCCGGAAAAGCCGATGGTGACCTCCGGCATCCGTCTCGGCACGCCGGCCGTGACCACACGCGGCCTTGGCGAGGCGGAGATCCGCACGGTGAGCCAGCTGATCCTCGAGGCCCTCGAGGGCCTGTCGAAGAACGGCGAGGAGGGCAACGGCGCCGTCGAGGCGGAGGTGAAGACGAAGGTCGCGGCGCTGCTCGACGGGTTTCCGATCTATCCGCAGGCTTGACCTGAACCGCCGTCGGGCATGATCGAAAGGGCGTCCCCGAGATGAGGGCGCCCTTTTCCGTTTGGAATGCTGCTGTTCTCCCAACTCAACCTGGAAGGTGGTTGCGCCGCTCCAGACCCCCCGCCCTTCGAGGCTCGCTGCGCTCGCGCCTCAGGATGAGGGGACAGGACGGACGTCGGCGCTTGTCCAAGTCCAATCGAAGCGGGCCGGGAACGCTTTCGACGTTCCCGGCCCGCTTCCGGTCATCGCTTGGGAGGCGATCTGGTCAGGCCGTGAGGCCCTCGGGTTCGGCGAGGCCGTGCATCCGGCAGCAGGCGGTCACCGTATTGGCGAGGAGGCAGGCGATGGTCATCGGGCCGACGCCGCCCGGCACCGGCGTGATCGCGCCGGCGATCGTCGAAACGTCCGCAAAGTCGACGTCGCCGACGAGGCGGGTACCCCCGTCCTCCTTCTCGATCCGGTTGATGCCGACGTCGATCACCGTCGCGCCCGGCTTGATCCATTCGGCGGTCACCATGTTGGGGCGGCCGACGGCGGCGACGACGATGTCGGCGCGCGAGACGACGCCCGGCAGGTCCTTCGTCCGCGAATGGGCGATGGTGACGGTGCAGCTGTCCTTGACAAGCAGCTGCGCCATCGGCTTGCCGACGATGTTCGAGCGGCCGATCACCACCGCCTCCTTGCCGGCCAGGGAGCCATGCTCTTCGCGCAGCATCATCAGGCAGCCGAGCGGCGTGCAGGGCACCATTGCCTTCTGGCCGGTGCCGAGCAGCCCGACATTGGAGATGTGGAAGCCGTCGACGTCCTTGGCCGGATTGATCGCCGCGAGCACCTTGTCGGCGTCGATATGGTCCGGCACCGGCAATTGCACGAGGATGCCGTGGATCGTCTCGTCGCGGTTGAGCCTGTCGATCAGCGCCAGGAGGTCGGCTTCGGAGGTGGCGGCGTCGAGCTTGTGCTCGACGGACTTCATCCCCGCTTCCTTCGTCGCCTTGCCCTTCGAGCGGACATAGACCTCGCTCGCTGGGTTCTCGCCGACCAGCACCACCGCGAGCCCCGGCCGGACGCCGTGTTCCTCGACGAGCCGCGTCACATGCGCCTTGACGCGCTCGCGGACATTCGCGGCAAAAGCCTTGCCGTCGATGATCTTCGCCGCCATCAGAACAGTCCCTCGATGTTGCCGTCCTCGTTGAGTGTGATCGACTGGGCCGCGGGCACGCGCGGCAGCCCGGGCATCGTCATGATTTCTCCGCAGATCGCCACCACGAAGCCGGCGCCGGCGGAGAGCCGCACCTCGCGCACGGGCAGCGAATGCCCGCTCGGCGCGCCCCGGACATTCGGGTCGGTGGTGAAGGAATACTGCGTCTTCGCCATGCAGACCGGCAGCTTGCCGTGGCCGGCCTTTTCCCACTCCGCGAGCTGGTTGCGGACGCTCTGGTCGGCGGTGACGTTGCCGGCCCGGTAGATCCGCTTGGCGATCGTCTCGATCTTGTCGAACAGCGGCATGTCGTCCGGATAGAGCGGCGAGAAGTCCGCCTCGCCGCGATCCGCCAGTTCGGCGACCAGGGTCGCCAGTTCCTCGATGCCGGCGCTGCCCTTCGCCCAGTGCTTGCACAGCACCGCCTCCACGCCGAGGCTGGCGACGCCCTCCTTGAGGGCCCGGATCTCGGCGTCGGTGTCGGTGACGAAATGGTTGATCGCGACGATCACCGGGACGCCGAAGCCCTGAACGTTCTCGATGTGCCGGGCGAGATTGGCGCAGCCCTTGGTGACCGCCTCGACGCTCTCGGCGCCGAGGTCGGCCTTGGCAACGCCGCCGTTCATCTTCAGCGCCCGGCAGGTCGCGACGATCACCGCCGCCGCCGGCTTCAGCCCGGCCTTGCGGCATTTGATGTCGAAGAACTTTTCGGCCCCGAGGTCGGCGCCGAAGCCTGCCTCGGTGACGACGTAGTCGGCGAGCTTCAGCGCCGTGCGGGTGGCGACGACGGAGTTGCAGCCATGGGCGATGTTGGCGAAGGGCCCGCCATGGACGAAGGCGGGGTTGTTCTCAAGCGTCTGGACGAGGTTCGGCTGCATGGCGTCCTTGAGGAGAACCGTCATCGCCCCGTCGGCGCCGATGTCGCGGCAGGTCACCGGCGTCTTGTCGCGGCGATAGGCGACGATCATGTCGCCGAGCCGGCGCTTCAGATCCTTCAGATCCGCTGAGAGGCAGAGGATCGCCATCACCTCGGAGGCGACGGTGATGTCGAAGCCGGTCTCGCGGGGAAAGCCGTTGGCGACGCCGCCGAGCGAGGCCACCACCTGGCGCAGCGCCCGGTCGTTCATGTCGAGGACGCGGCGCCATGTCACCCGTCTGAGGTCGATCTCGAGCTCGTTGCCCCAGTAGACGTGATTGTCGATCATCGCCGACAACAGGTTGTGCGCCGAGGTGATGGCGTGGAAGTCGCCGGTGAAATGGAGGTTCATCTCCTCCATCGGCACCACCTGGGCATAGCCGCCGCCGGCAGCGCCGCCCTTCATGCCGAAATTCGGGCCGAGCGAGGCCTCGCGGATGCAGATCGCCGCCTTCTTGCCGATGCGGTTCAGCCCGTCGCCGAGACCGACGGTCGTCGTCGTCTTGCCTTCGCCGGCCGGCGTCGGGTTGATCGCCGTCACCAGGATGAGCTTGCCGTCGGGCCTTTGCGCCTGCGCGGCGATGAAGTCGGCCGAAACCTTCGCCTTGTCGTGGCCATAGGGCAGGAGCTGCTCGGCGGGGATGCCGAGCTTTGCGCCGATTTCCTGGATCGGCCGCTTCGTCGCCGCACGTGCGATTTCGATGTCGGATGGCTGGCCCATGTTTCCTCCCTGAACTGTCATCGTCCTTGTCGCCGCTCGGCCTTGTCTCTCGGCTAGCCGGCCAGCCGCGCGATCCTCCACCCGAGCGCACGGCCTGCCGGCGCATAGTCCGCGAAGGATGCCTCCGCGCCCACTACCAGACCGCAGAAGAAATCTGCCCGTTCGGGTAGGCCGGCTTGGGCGGACGGAGAGGGCCGGGCGTCGTTCTGCTTCGATCGGAGGCCCGATCGGAGGAAAGACAAGCGCGAACCTTTCGTCTAATAAGCGAAAGGCAGGAGGGCACATTCTGGGAGGGTACGATGGCGGAGGATCGTCCGCGATCGCAGGCGACGCATGTCTTTCTGCTGGAGGCCAATCCGCTCGTGGTTTCGGCGATCACGAGCCTCTTTGCCGAGCAGGAGGATCTGTCGCTGGCGCGGATCAGCGATCGGGGGACCGATCTGATCACCGCGACGGAGGACGGCATCGATCTCGCGGTCATCGCGTGGGACCTCGCCGACATGAAGGCGGTGGACGTGCTGCGGCGTCTCAGAGCCAAGAACAGCTCGATCCGGTCGGTGATATTCTCCAGCAATCGCGAGCCGAGCGCGCTGCGTCAGGCGGTACGGCTCGGGGCCCGCGGCTACTGCTACCAGCAGGACGACATCAACATCTTCTTCACCACCGTACGGGCCGTCGCCGCCGGCCATATCTGCATTCCCTATATCGATCTCGCCTCGGTGAACGACACGCCGCTCGCAGCGCTCAACGCGCGGGAACGCGAGCTGCTCGACATTCTCTCCCGCGGCTGGACGAACCAGCAGATCGCCAACCGCATCGGCATGTCCGAGAATACGGTGAAGTATTACCTGAAGAACATCTATGAGAAGCTGAACGTCCGTAACCGCTCCATGGCCGTCGCGCTGTGGACCCGCGAGGTCCAGAACTGACGCGAGGCGGAGACGGTGGGGGATGACGGTGCTCGTCCGCTGTGCTTTCGCCTGGCAAAGGCGGGTAGGATCCGGGCGCCGGGTCGCACGAACGGGTAGGGGGAAGGTGAGCGCGGGTCGGTGAGTTTCTATCCGCCTGTGTGTGGCTGTCCCCCGCCGCTGCGGCGATAGTCGGAATGCCAGGGAGCAGGGCGTGGCAGGCCGGTCCGGGAGACCAGGGCCCGCTCGGCCGCCGGTCGCAGCCTCATCCGGGACGGAGTGTCCCGAAGGCTGCAGGCTCGAGGCCACATCGGCGTCAGCGAGGCTGGCAACCGGCCCCATGGCAGTGCCGGCAGGTCCCGCAACGGGACGGGGAGGATCAGGAATGAGCCATTCAATCCACAATCTGCGCAAGATGCGCGTCCAGCGCTCGACGCTCGCCGTGCCGGGATCGAACCCGACGATGATCGAGAAGGCCGCCGACAGCGCCGCCGACTGCATCTTCCTCGACATCGAGGACGCCGTCGCGCCGGACGACAAGGAGCGGGCGCGCAGGAACATCATCGAGGCCCTCAACGACATCGACTGGAAGGCCAGGAACAAGACGATGTCGGTGCGCATCAACGGCCTCGACACCCACTACATGTATCGCGACGTCGTCGACGTCATGGAGCAGGCCGGGCACAAGCTCGACATGCTGATGATCCCGAAGGTCGGGGTCCCGGCGGACGTCTACATGGTCGAGGCGCTGCTCAACCAGATCGAGATGGCCAGGGGCTACAAGAACAGGGTCGGCATCGAGGCGCTGATCGAGACGCCCCTCGGAATGGCCAATGTCGAGGCGATCGCGGCGATGCCCTCGCGGCTCGAGGCGCTGCATTTCGGGGTCGCCGACTACGCCGCCTTCAACAAGGCCCGCACCGTCAATATCGGCGGCCTGCATCCGGATTATCCCGGCGACCAGTGGCACTTTGCACTGTCGCGCATGACGGTCGCCTGTCGTGCCTATGGGCTGCGGCCGATCGACGGCCCCTTCGGCGACTTCTCCGACGAGGCCGGCTACCGTGCGGCCGCCAAGCGGGGCGCCGCCCTCGGCATCGAGGGCAAATGGGCGATCCATCCGAGCCAGATCAAGCTTGCCAATGACGAATTCTCGCCCCTCGACGGCGAGGTCGACAGGGCCCGCCGTATCCTCGCGGCGCTGAAGGAGGCCGCAGCCGCCGGCAAGGGCGCCGCCAGCCTCGACGGCAAGATGATCGACGCGGCGTCTGAGCGCATGGCGAAGAACGTCATCGCGGTCGACGACGCCATCCGCGCCAGCGCGAACTGAACCATAGTGCCGACGGGTGATGCGACCGGAAGGGTGAGACCTTCCCGCATCATCGTCCAAGGGAGGAGGCCTCGATGGACATACACGAATTCCAGGCAAAGGAACTTCTGGCCACCCACGGGGTGAAGCTTCCGCGCGGCGGTATCGCCTACAGCCCCGAACAGGCGCGCTACCGGGCGAGCGAGATCGGCGGCGAGGCCTGGGTGGTCAAGGCGCAGATCCATTCCGGCGCGCGAGGCAAGGCCGGCGGCATCATCCTCTGCCGCAGCGAGGAGGAGGTGGAGAACGCCGCCGAACGGCTCATCGGCCACCGCCTCGTCACCAACCAGACCGGCCCGAAGGGCAACCTCGTCAACCGCCTCTATATCGAGGAGACCATGCCGATCGAGCGCGAGCTCTATCTCGGCATCGTCCTCGACCGGAAGGCCGAGCGCATCAAGATCATGGCCTCGGCGTCAGGCGGCATGGAGGTCGAGGAGATCGCCGAGAAGGAGCCCGACAGCCTGATCCAGATCACCGTCGATCCGGGCGCCGGCATGCAGAAGTTCCAGGCCCGCGAGCTGGCCTTCGGTCTCGGCCTCGACGGCTCGATGACCACCAAGGCCACCGATACGCTGCTCGCCTGCTACCGGGTGTTCCGCGACTTCGACGCTACCATGCTGGAGATCAACCCGCTGGTCGTATCGAAGGGCGAACTCGTCGCCCTCGACTGCAAGATGAGCTTCGACGAGAACGCGCTGTTCCGCCGGCCGGACATTTCCGAGATGCGCGACAAGAGCCAGGAGGATCCGCGCGAGACCTTCGCGTCGGATCGCGGCCTCAGCTATGTTGGCCTCGACGGCGAGATCGGCTGCATCATCAACGGCGCCGGCCTCGCCATGGCGACCCTCGACATGATCAAGCTGTCAGGCGGCGAGCCCGCCAACTTCCTCGACATTGGCGGCGGGGCGAGCCCCGAGCGGGTGGCCAAGAGCTTCCGCGCCGTCCTGCAGGACAGGAACGTCAAGGTGATCCTCGTCAACATCTTCGCCGGCATCAATCGCTGCGACTGGGTGGCCGAGGGCGTCGTCAAGGCGCGCGAGGAGGTCGGTCTCGACCTGCCGCTGATCGTCCGGCTCTCCGGCACCAAGGTGGAGGAGGGCAAGAAGATCCTCGCCGAGAAGGCGCCCGACGTGATCGTCGCCGATACGCTAGCCGAGGCCGCCGAACGGGCGGTGGCCGAATGGAAGAAGCTCGGCCGCAGCGCCGCGGCCTGACGGGAGGACTTGTCACATGGCTATTCTGCTCACCAAGGAGACCAAGGTCCTCGTCCAGGGGATCACCGGCCGCATCGGCAGCTTCCATGCCGAGGAGATGATGGCCTACGGCACCAGGGTCGTCGGCGGCGTTACTCCCGGCAAGGGCGGCACCACCCATCTCGGCGTGCCGGTCTTCTCGACCGTCAAGGGCGCCGTCGCCGAGACCGGCGCCGAGGCCTCCATTGTCTTCGTGCCGCCGCCCTTTGCCGCCGATTCGATCATGGAAGCGGCCGATAGCGGCATCCGGACCTGTGTCTGCATCACCGACGGCATCCCAGCCCAGGACATGATGCGGGTGAAGCGCTACATGCGCCGCTACCGGGCCGAGGACCGCATGCTCCTGATGGGGCCGAACTGCGCCGGCATGATCACCGCCGGTCAGGCGATGATGGGCATCATGCCCGGCCACATCTATTCGCCCGGCCGCATCGGTGTCATCGCCCGCTCCGGTACGCTGAGCTATGAGGCGGCGAGCCAGATGAAGGCCCGCGGCATCGGCATTTCCACCTCCGTCGGCATCGGCGGCGATCCGATCAACGGCTCGTCCTTCCGCGACCTTCTCGAACTGTTCGAGAAGGATCCCGAGACCGACGCCGTGGTGATGATCGGCGAGATCGGCGGTCCGCAGGAGGTCGATGCCGCCAGATGGGCGCAGGAGAACTTCTCCAAGCCGCTGCTCGCCTATATCGCTGGACTTTCGGCCCCGAAGGGCAAGCGCATGGGTCACGCCGGCGCCATCGTCTCCGGCGAGGGGGAATCCGCGCAGGAGAAGGTGGACATAATCCGCGCCTGCGGCCATCACATCATCCCGCACCCTTCCGCCTTCGGCGAGACCGTCGCGGACCTTCTGACGAAGCTGAAGAGGGCGGCGTAAGCAGCGATGGCGAAACGGAAAGTTCTTATCACCCGCCGCTGGCCGGAAAGCGTCGAGGCGCGGCTGTCGGCGAGCTACGACACGACCCTCAACGAGGACGACAGGCCGATGTCGGCCGATGCGCTCGGGCGGGCCTTCTTCGAATATGATGCGATCTGTCCGACGGTGAGCGACCAACTCCCCGCCGGCATCTTCCCGAGCGAGACGCCCCGGGCGAAAATCCTCGGCAATTACGGCGTCGGCTTCAGCCATATCGACACCGAGGCTGCCCGGGCCGCCGGCATTGTGGTCACCAACACGCCGGACGTGCTCTCGGAATGCACGGCTGACCTTGCGATCACGCTGATGCTGATGGCGGCGCGGCGCGCCTCTGAGGGCGAGCGCGAGGTGCGGGCCGGCAAGTGGACCGGCTGGCGGCCGACCCACATGGTTGGCACCAAGGTCTCCGGTGCCGTTTTCGGCGTCCTCGGCTTCGGCCGCATCGGACGCACCGCGGCGAAGCGCGCCCATCACGGCTTCGGCATGAAGGTGATCTATTACGACGCCTTCCCGGTGAAGCCGGAACTGGCAGCGGAGACGCAAGCCGAAGCCCGCGACTCGATCGAAGCGGTGCTGCGCGAGGCCGACGTCGTTTCCCTGCACATGCCCGGCGGCAAGGAAAACTATCACCTGATCGATGCCGCAAGACTGGCGATGATGAAGCCGACCGCTATCCTGGTGAACACGGCGCGCGGCGAAGTCGTCGACGCCGCGGCGCTGGCCGATGCGCTGAACCGAGGCACGATCGCCGGGGCGGGACTCGACGTCTATGAGGGCGAGCCCGTGATCCCGGAGCCGCTCTATGCAACCAACGCCGTCCTGCTGCCGCATCTCGGCAGCGCGACGCAGGCGACCCGGGAAGCGATGGGAATGATGGTGGCCGACAATCTCGACGCGTTCTTTGCCGGAAAGGAGCCGCCCAATCGTGTCGCCTGACGAGTTGAGGCCGGCGCTGCGCGACGCCTTCGCGGTCGCCGTCGCGGCGGCCGATCCGGCCGAGGCCGTTCGCGCGGCATTGGCTGAGCATCGGGGCAAGACGAATGCGGCCTCGCGCATCTTCGTCGCGGCGCTCGGCAAGGCGGCCTCCGCCATGGCCGAGGTGGCGATATCCGAACTCGGGCGGCCGATCTCAGGGGGCGTCGTCGTCACCACCGATGCCGGCGCGAGGCCCGTTGCTGGCTGCCGGACGATCATCGGCGGCCACCCCTTGCCGAATGCCGGAAGCGTCGAAGGCGGGGAGGCGCTCTTGGCCCTTGCGAGCGAGGCCGGGGAGGGCGACCTCCTGCTAGCGCTGATTTCCGGCGGCGGTTCGGCGCTGGGCGTTGCGCCCCGCGAGGGCCTCAGCCTCGACGACAAGACGGCCGTCACCGATTTCTTGCTTCGCTCGGGCGCCGACATCACCGAGATGAATGCCGTCCGCCGGGCGCTGTCGCGCCTCAAAGGCGGCGGCCTTGCGGATGCCGCAGCACCCGCGTCGGTGCTGTCGTTGATCGTCTCCGACGTTCCGGGCGACGATCCGGCGACGATCGCCTCCGGCCCGACCGCCCGGGCGGAAAAGGGGACGGTCGCGCGGCCCGAGGCGCGCGATGTGCTGGAGCGCCACCGTCTGACAGACAAGGTGCCGTCCGCCATCATGGCGGCGATCGAGGGCGCGGACGCCCGGCCGCCGCTCGGCGACGTCGTCAACCAGGTGGTCGCCAGCAATGCACGGTCAGTCGAGGCCGTCGCAAACCATCTTGCCGGCGCGGGATTTCGCGTCGTGACCCGGCCGGGCTGGCTCGACGGCGATGTCGGCGAGGCCGCCGAAGAGCTGTTCGCCCTCTGTCACGAGCAGGCTGACGGAAAGGGCCCTGTCGCGGTGATCTCCGGCGGAGAGACGACCGTGAAGGTCGTCGGCGACGGGCTCGGCGGGCGCAATCAGGAATTTGCTCTGCGCTTCGCGCTGGCGGAGGCCGACCGGCCGCTCGGGCGCTCCTGGGCGTTTCTCTCGGGCGGTACGGATGGGCGCGACGGACCGACGGACGCCGCCGGCGGCATCGTCGACGGCGGAACGCTCAATCGCATGAGGGCCGCGGGCGCCGATCCGACCGATCACCTCGCCCGCAACGACGCCTATCGCGCGCTCGCCGCTGCCGGCGACCTCCTGTTGACCGGCGCCACCGGCACCAATGTCGCGGATGTGCAGATCGCGCTGATGCTCTGAGTGTCGGCGTGTCCGCCGCGCTACGGCAAGGCGCTTGAGCCAATGCGCCGAACGAGGTTCGATCTCCCCCCTTGATGTGGAGATGTCCACCCTTCGACAGGCTCGGGAGGACAGAGGGGGGGGTGAAACGCGCCGGCCCTCAAAGAAAAATCCGCCCGAAACCCGCGCTCCTCGGCGATCGTCCCCGATGCCACGGGCTCGTGCGGCCGCCGAGCCGCGTCGGATCCGTGGCGCGCGGGCAGGGGACCTCACTCGGTCTCCGCCCGTTTCTATCCGTTGCGGTCGTCGCGGATACCCGATGGGGCAGCAGGAAACACCCGCGTGAGAGTGGCCAGACGGCCCGTCGCGCCCTCTTCTTGGAGCACGGACGCAGAGGGCTCGTTCGCCGGGCGGCGCGCGGGCGTCGCGCAAGGCACGTGACATGCGACCCGGACAAAGAGGAGGAGACCGCCCATGAACGCGCCCGTTTTTCCGCGGCTGGAAATTCCGCATACCCTTGCCGCAGGCCCCGGTCCCGGCAACACCGCCGATCGCGTGCTCGCCGCCTATACGAGCCCCGGCGTCGCCGACCACATGCAGCCGGATGTCCTGCGCGGCATGATCGAGTGCAAGAAGATGCTGCGCGAGATCTGGGGCACCCAGAACGTCCACACCTTCGGCATTGCGGGCACCGGCTGGAGCGGCCTCGATTCGATGTTCTCGGTCGTCCATCCGGGCGACAAGATCGTGATGTTCGTCAACGGCACCTTCTCGGGCATCGACGAGCTCTCGGTGCGGATGAAGGCGGCGACCGAAGAGGAGCTGCGGGCCAATCCGCTCGATCCGCAGGCAAGCTCGGTCGTGACCATCCGCGTGCCGCACGGCCAGTCGGTGACCGGTGAGATCGTCGAGGCGGCGCTCGCCGAGCACCAGCCGAAATGGGCGGCCATGGCCCACTGGGAAACTGGCTCAGGCCGCATCAACGAGATCAAGGGTTTCTCCGATGCCTGTGAAAAACACGGCGTCATGGGCCTCGTCGATGCCGTCTCCTCGCTCGGCGTCGCCGATCTGAGGATCGACGACTATCCGGGTGTCGTCGGCTGGGCTTCCTGCCCGCAGAAGGGCGTCATGGCGCTGCCGCTGACCTATGCCCCGGTGAGCTTCTCGGAGCGCTACATCGCCGAGCTCAGGACGATCGGCGCCCGCAGCTTCGTCCATCATCCGATCATGGAGGCCCGCCACTGGGGCATCATCGACGGCGAGGACGTCGAGAAGGGCACCTATCACCGCACCCACTCGCCCTATGCCGTCGCTTCCTTCCACGAGGCGCTGCGGATGGTGCTGGAGCAGGGGCTGCTGCAGCGCGCCGAGCGCTACCGCACCGCGGAGAAGGCGCTGCGCGCGGCGCTCGAATCCATGGGCTGCACGGTCACCTCGAACATGACGAGCCTCATCGTTCTCGACCTGCCGGGCGAATTGAAGGGTCGGGAGAAGGAGTTCGTCAACGCCTGCCGGGCCGAGAACTTCTGCATCTGGCCGACGCTGTCGGAGCCGACGCAGGTGCGCGTCGGCATCCTCAACCTCCTCGCCGAGGAAGAGCTTTCCGCCATCGTCAAGCGCTTCGGCGCGGCGCTGAACCGCTTCGATGTCGCCGCCGATGCCAATGCCGCCGTCAGGGAGCTGAAGCGGCACCTCTAGTCGACGGTACCGCATCTCGGAACCGGTCTACGAGTGATCTGCCGGTAGCGGCATCCGAACCGACCGGCCCCCTGGGGGCGCTCATGAGCGTCTTCGGGATCAGCCGCGCCGGGCGGCCGGGAGAGGCGCCCGGCCGCAGCGGTCTTCTTCTTCACCCGTTGCCCAGCACCGCCTCGACGGCTTCGGCCGTCTTGCCGACGATCAGATCGGCGTCTTCCTTCGTCAGGCAGAAGGGCGGTGCAAAGCCGAGGATGTCGCCTTCCGGCATCGCCCGGCCGATCACGCCGCGCTCGAACAGAGCGGCGGCGATCTTCGCTCCGATCTTCTGCGACGGATCGAAGAAGCGGTGGTCGTCCTTGTCCTCGACGAATTCGACGGCCGCAAGCAGGCCTTCGCCGCGCACCTCGCCGACCTGCGCCTTATCGCCAAGCGCGTTCTTCAGGCCGTTCAGGAAATACGGCCCGACTTCGCGGATATTGTTGATCAGCTTCAGATCGTCGATCAGCTGGAGGTTGGCGACGCCCGCCGCCGCGCAGATCGGATGGGCCGAATAGGTCCAGCCGTGGCCGAAGGCGCCAAGATCGTCGGCACCCTGGACGAGCCCGTCCCACATGCGCTTCGAGACGATCGAGCCCGAGAGCGGCGCATAGGCCGAGGTGACGCCCTTGGCGATGGTGATGAGGTCAGGCTTCATGCCGTAATGGTCTGATCCGAACATCGAGCCGAGACGGCCGAAACCTGTCACCACCTCGTCGGCGACGAGCATGACGTCGTATTTATCGAGCACCGCCTGGATCTTCGGCCAGTAGCCGGCCGGCGGCGGCACGATGCCGCCGGTGCCGAGCACCGGCTCGCCGATGAAGGCCGCGACGGTCTCCGGCCCTTCCTCGAGGATCAGCTTTTCCAGTTCGTCGGCGCAGTGCTGGGAAAACTCCTCCTCGCTCATCGAGCGGTCTTCTCGGCGGAAATAATAGGGCGAGAGCGTGTGGAGGATCGGCGCGCGGGGCAGGTCGAAGGCGTCGTGAAAGAGCTTCAGCCCGGTCAGCGAGCCGGTCATCACGCCGGAGCCGTGATAGCCGCGCCAGCGCGAGATGATCTTCTTCTTCTCCGGCCGGCCGAGGGCGTTGTTGTAGAACCAGATCAGCTTGATGTTGGTCTCGTTGGCGTCAGAACCCGACAGGCCGAAATAGACCCGGCTCATGTGATCCGGTGCCCGGTCGACGATCATCTTCGACAGCTGGATCGAGGCGTCGGTGCCGTGGCCGACATAGGCGTGATAATAGGCGAGTTCATGCGCCTGTTTGGAGATCGCATCGGCGATCTCGCTGCGCCCGTAGCCGACATTGACGCAATAAAGGCCGGCAAAGGCGTCGACATGGGTGCGGCCCGCAGCGTCGGTGATGCGTACGCCCTCGGCGCCGGTGATGACGCGGGTCGGGCTCTCGCCGCGCGCGTGGGTGCCCATATGGGTCGAGGGATGGAAGAAGTGGTCGCGGTCGAAGGCTTCGCGTTCGTTCGAGGCGTCGAGCATCGTGCTGTCCCTGGTGTCGAGAGAATTTGATCGCCGGACCGTCGAAGGCCGGCCGCATGGTCGCCAACCTAACGGGTGTATGCCGGAGGATCGGGCCGAACTCGGTCAAACAGGAAGAGAGATCGACTGTTTTCGGCAACGCTTCGGGAGAGATTCTCTCCGGATCGACCGATGCGACGGGGCAGCCGCTCAGACCTCGTCGTTGGCGGGCGGCGAGGGGCCATCCTTCACCGTCCGGGTGACGATATAGGTGAAATAGCGGGCGATGCCGATCTCGCGCTCCAGCCAGCCGTCGATCAGCTGCTGATAGGCCTCGACGTCGCGGGCGGCGATCTTCAGGATGTAATCGACGCCACCACCGACCGACCAGCAGGCGACGACCTCCTTCGCCTCGCGCACCACTTTCTCGAAGCGATCGAAATCCGCCTGGCGATGCTGGCCGAGGGTGATCTCGACGAGGATCGCCGTCTGCGGCGCCACCAGCCGCCATTCGATCCGTGCGTGATAGCCGGCGACGATGCCGCTTTCCTCCAGCCGTTTCAGCCGGTTCCAGCAGGGCGTCGGGGAGAGCCCGACCTTCTCCGCCAGCTTCAGCTTGGTGATGCGGCCTTCGCGCTCGATCGCGGCGAGCAGCTTCAGGTCGATCGGATCGAGCTTGATCGGCGGTTTGGTCAAAACATTCCCCTCGGCGGCATTGATCGCCATATTGCCGAATGACATGATTTGCGGAAGTGTGTTTTCATGACAATGGCTTTCCTCGATCTCGCTACCTTGCACCGCCCGGTCTATCAGTCGCTCGCCGACCAGATCGCCCGGGCGATCGCCGACGGCCGGCTGGCCAATGGCGTGAAGCTGCCGCCGCATCGCATCCTCGCCCACGACCTCGACATTTCCGTCCAGACCGTCAGCCGCGCCTATGAGGAACTGATCCGTCGGGGGCTGGTGTCCGGCGAGACCGGTCGCGGCAGCTTCGTGCGCCGGCAGGAGCCGTCGAGCGACGTGCCCTATCTGCAGGAGCGGCCTGGCGAGATCGTCGACCTGTCGATCCTGAAACCGGTCTGCGAGGCGATGCATCTCGACCGGATGAAGACCGTCCTCGCCGAACTCGCGACCGACCTTCCCGCCAGCGCTGCATTGTCCTTCCGGCCGAACGTCATCTTTCCCGGGCACCGGATCGTCGCATCGGAATGGCTGCGGCATTGCGGACTGAAGACCTCCCCCGACAACGTCATCCTGACCAATGGCGCGACGGCCGGCATGACGGTGGCGATGATGAGCGCCGCCTCGACCGGCACGGTGATCGCCACCGAGGCCGTCGGCCACCACACGCTGGTGCCGCTGGCGAGCTATCTCGGGCTGAAGATCGCCGGCGTCGAGATCGACGGCGAGGGCATGGTGCCGGAGGCGCTGGCGGCGCTCTGCCGGCAGGAGGACGTGCGGGCGATCTTCCTGCAGCCGTCGCCGATCAACCCTTCGGCGACGATGATGGGCCTCGAGCGGCGCGAGGCATTGATCGCGGTCGCCCGCGAGAACGCGCTGGCGATCATCGAGAACGACCCGCTCGGGCCGCTGATCGAGGACCGGCCGCCGCCGCTGGCGGCGCTGGCGCCGGAGCGCACGCTCTATGTCACCAGCTTCACCAAGACCGTGCTGCCGGGCCTGCGCACCGGCTATCTCGTCGCGCCGGACCGGCTGATGCCGGCGGTCGCCAACCGCCATCTCGTCAGCCACTGGATCGCGACGCCGCTGCTTGCCGAGATCGCCTCGCGATGGGTGCGCGACGGCACGGCGATGGAGCTTCTGCGCTGGCAGCGGGCGGCGCTGAAAGTGCGCCAGGCGATCGTCCGCGACATGCTCGCCGGCGTCGAATACGGCGCCCATCCGGAGGGGTTGCATGTCTGGGTGCCGCTGAAGAGCCGGGCCGAGGAGGAGGTGTTCGTCTCACAGGCGCGGCTGCGCGGCGTCGCCCTCGCGCCAGGGCGCAGCTTCCAGATCGGCCGCGACGAGCATCCGGCGGTCCGCATCGCCCTCGGCGCGGCCAGCGAGACGGAACTGCGCTCCGGCCTCAGGATCGTCGCCAGCCTGCATCAGGCGGCGCCGGAGCCGCTGCTGCTCGCGATCTAGGCAGACTGCCTTTCACCGAGGAGGCGAACTGCGCGATCGAACGGCAATCCCGACAATATTGTCATGATTTAATTTTCTCAATTGACATGATTTTCTTCTGGGCCACATCCTTGTCTCTCGAAACCCCCGAGAGCCGAGGGCGTTTGTGGTCGAACCCATCATCAAACTCGAATCCGTCACCAAGCGCTTCGGCTCGCTCACCGTGCTGGACGAGCTGTCCTTCGAGGTGAAGCCCGGCGAGAAGCTGGCGCTGATCGGACCGTCGGGATCGGGCAAGACCACCATCCTGCGCATGCTGATGACGCTGGAACATCCCTCCAAGGGACACATCACCGTCGACGGCGACTATCTCTTCCACGTCAAGCGCGGCGATGGCCTCGCCCCGGCGAGCGAGAAGCACCTGCACGAGATGCGCCGCAAGATCGGCATGGTGTTCCAGCACTTCAACCTGTTTCCCCACAAGTCGGTGCTGCAGAACGTCACCCTCGCGCCGATCCTCACCCAGAACGTCGGAAAGGGCGACGCCGAGAAGCGCGCCATGGAGCTTCTCGACATGGTCGGGCTGAGCGACAAGGCGGGCGCCATGCCCTCGCAGCTGTCGGGCGGCCAGAAGCAGCGCGTGGCGATCGCCCGGGCGCTGGCCCTGCGGCCGAAGATCATGCTGTTCGACGAGGTGACCTCGGCGCTCGATCCCGAACTCGTCGAAGAGGTGCTGAACGTCATGCGGCGGCTCGCCGAAGAGACCGACATGACGATGCTTCTCGTCACCCACGAGATGAACTTCGCCCGCGATTTCGCCGACCGGGTGCTGTTCTTCGATTCCGGCCACATCATCGAGGACGGGCCGCCCTCCGACATCTTCACCAACCCCACCCACGAGCGCACCAAGTCCTTCCTGCGCAAGGTGCTGAACGCCCACTAGCCGGGCCGGAAAGCGCCCGCCGGCGCTGTGCCCCCGGACCGCCTCCACCTGATTTTCACCCACCGAACGGAGTTGCCATGAACACCCTCCTTGCCCTTTCCCGCCGTGCCGTCCTCGGCGCCGCCATCGCCGGCCTCGCCGTCGCGAGCGCCGCCCCGGCCATCGCCCAGGATGCGCTTGAAGAGCTGAAGGCGAAAGGCTCGGTGCGCGTCGCCATCGGCAACGAGCCGCCCTATACGGAGCTGAAGTCCGACGGTTCGGTCTCCGGCGCCGCGCCGGACGTCGCCCGCGCGGTGTTCAAGAAGCTCGGCATCGACAAGCTCGAGCCGGTCGTCTCCGAATATGGCGCGATGATCCCCGGCCTGCAGGCCGGCCGCTTCGACGCGGTGACGGCGGGCCTCTTCATGAAGCCCCAGCGCTGCAACGCCGTCGCCTATTCCGAGCCGGTGCTCTGCGACGCAGAGGCGTTTCTGGTGAAGAAGGGCAATCCGAAGAAGCTGACGACGTTCAAGTCGATCGCCGAGAGCGACGACGCCACCATCGGCGCGCCCGGCGGCGGCACCGAGGAGCGGTTGTCGCTGGAAGCCGGCGTGCCGCGCAACCGCGTCATCGTCGTTCCCGACACCCAGAGCGGCCTGACCATGCTGCAGCAGGGTCGCATCGACGTCTATTCGCTTCCGGTTCTGTCGATCAATGCGCTCGCCGAAAAGGCCGGCGGCGACGTCGAGGTGGTGGCGCCGGTCGAGGACTCGCCGATCGCCTGCGACGGTGCGGCCTTCCGCAAGGACCAGACGGCCCTGCGCGACGCCTTCGACAAGGGTCTTGCCGAACTCAAGGAATCCGGCGAGTTCGCCAAGCTCATCGAGCCCTACGGCTTTTCGGCCAAGGCGGCGATGAAGACCTCGCGCGAAAAGCTCTGCGCGGCCGCGGCCGAATAATCCGGCAAGGCGACCGCGGTGCTCGTCACGGCGGCGCCGGCCTCGGCATTGCCGGCTACGAGGTGCCGGTTTCCGCCCCCTCGCGCCGCGCTCGACCAGCGCCTCATCCTGAGGTGCGAGCGCAGCGAGCCTCGAAGGGCGGGGGGCGCCGGCAAGCGTCAAAGGACGAGGCAGCCTTCGCCAAAGCATGGCCGCGGGACTTGAAGCTTCGTCATCCTCGGGACAAGCCCGAGGATGACGCCGCGGATGGGAAGAGACGCTGCGGCGGAGTGAGTATCGCCTTTGCCGCTGCGGGGTGGCCTCGGCGCTGAAGGTGCCCCTCATCCTGAGGTGCGAGCGCAGCGAGCCTCGAAGGGCGAGGGGTGCCAGGCACTGACTCCATCGGGCTCCAGGGAAACCCGCCAACACCAACCGCGAGGAACGCGACCTTCATGGAGATGTGGCTCGGCTATATGCGGCTGATCCTCGACGGTGCCTGGATCACCATCCAGCTCACCGTCTTTGGCTGCGCCTTTGCGCTCGCCGTCGCGATCGTCGCCGGTCTCGGCCGGATCTCGCGTTTCGCCACGCTGCGCTGGCTCTCGGTCGGCTATATCGAGTTCTTCCGGGGCACCTCGATCTTCGTCCAGCTGTTCTGGATCTACTACGTCCTGCCGTTGATGGGTTTCACCCTGACGCCGATGCAGGCGGGCGTCCTCGCCCTCGGCCTCAATGTCGGTGCCTATGGGGCCGAGGTGGTGCGCAGCGCCATCCAGGCCGTCGACATCGGCCAGAAGGAGGCCGCCGTCGCGGTCAATCTCACCCGCTACCAGACGATGCGCCACGTCATCCTGCCCCAGGCGATCGTCATCATGCTGCCGACCTTCGGCAACAACGCCATCGAACTCTTGAAGGGCACCGCGATCGTCTCGCTGATCTCGCTCTCCGACATGACCTTCCAGGCGCAGGTGGTGCGTGCCCAGACCGGCAACACCGCGGTGCCGTTCATCACCATCCTGATCCTCTATTTCGCCATCGCCTCGGTGATCACCTTCGGCGTCAGGTTGCTGGAGAGGCGGCTGACCCGCGGCCTCGACGGCGTCAGGGCATAAGGGGGCGATGATGGATTGGGACTGGCAATTCGTCTGGGAGATCCTGCCGACCCTCCTCGAGGGCGCCAAGATCACCGTCATCGCGACGCTGCTCGGCTATCTGCTCGCCGTCGCCCTCGGCCTCGTCTTTGCGATCCTGCGGCGCTCACACAACCGCTTGCTGTCGCGGCCGACGGCGGGCGTCGTCGAATTCGTCCGCGGCACGCCGCTGCTCGTGCAGCTCTATTTCCTGTTCTACATCCTGCCGGAGGTCGGCATCACCCTGGCGCCGCTGGTCGCCGGTGTCATCGGCCTCGGCCTCCACTATGCGACCTACACCTCCGAGGTCTATCGAGCCGGCATCGACAACGTGCCCCGCGGCCAGTGGGAGGCGGCCAAGGCCTGCAATCTCACCACCCGCCAGACCTGGCGCCACGTCGTTCTGCCCCAGGCGATCATGCCGGTGATCCCGGCGCTGGCGAACTATCTGATCGCGATGTTCAAGGAGACGCCGCTGCTGTCGGCGATCACCGTCCTCGAACTGATGAACCAGGCACGCTCGATCGCCAACTACAACTATCGCTATGTCGAGCCGATCACCCTCGTCGGCGTGTTCTTCCTGGTCATCAGCCTGATCGCCGTGATGGGGGTGAAATATCTCGAACGCCGCTTCGGCAGCCATGGCAAGCGCGGCAGGGCGGCGACATGACGGCGATCCGCGGAATCTCCCCCGACGCCGTCGAATGCGACGCCCGGCCGGTCGCGAGGCGGATCGGACTGATCCTGCTCGAAACCGACCATACGACGGAGACGGATTTCGCCCGCCTCGTCGCGTCGGACGATGTCGGCGTCTATGCGACGCGGGTGGAATACGCCAATCCAACGACGCCGGAAAACCTTCTCGCCATGCGCCCGCGGCTCGCCGCCGCGGCGGCGATGATCCTGCCGGGATCCGATCTCGACGCGGTCTGCTTTGCCTGTTCCTCCGCCTCGGCGGTGATCGGCGACGACGCCGTGACCGAGGCGATCTGCGCCGGCAAGCCGGGCGTTCCGGTGGTCACGCCGGCGCTCGCCGCGGCAAGGGCTCTCGACGCCCTCGGCTCCCGCCGCATCGCGGTGCTGACGCCCTATCTCGCCGAGACGACGCGGCCGGTCCTCGCATACATGGAGGAAAAAGGCTTTGCGCTGTCGGGCGTCACCTGCCTCGGCTTCGACGACGACCGCGAGATGGCCCGCATCTCGAAGGCGGCGCTCGTCGAACAGGCCGTCGCGGCGACGAGCGACGATGCCGAGGCGCTGTTCATTTCCTGCACGGCGCTGCGGGCAGCGTCCGTGGTCGCCGAGATCGAGGCGCGGATCGGCCGGCCGGTGGTCACCTCGAACCAGGCGACGGCCTGGGAGTGTCTCGGCCTCTGCGGTGTTGCGGCGGCCGGGCCGGATCTCGGCCGGCTGTTTTCTCTGCCGATGCCGAGAGCGGCGTGAGGTTGCCATGGCACGGGTCGAGATAGCCGCCATCGAAGATGCCGCGCGCCGGATTGCCGGCCATGTTCGCCGCACGCCGACGGTCCCCTCGTCGGCGCTGTCTGAGCTTTGCGGCGTCCCGGTCCATCTGAAGCTCGAACACTGGCAGGAGACCGGTGCCTTCAAGCTGCGCGGTGCGACCAACGCTGTTCTGTCGCTGGATGGGCCCGAGCGGGAGAGGGGCGTCGTCGCCGCCTCCACCGGCAATCACGGCCGGGCGCTCGCCCATGCCGCGAAGAAGGCGGGCGCGCGCTGCGTCGTCTGCCTGTCGAACCTCGTTCCCGCCAACAAGCGCGAGGCGATCACGGCGCTCGGTGCCGAACTCCGCGTTGTCGGGCGCAGCCAGGACGACGCGCAGGTCGAGGTCGACCGGCTGGCCCGCGACGAGGGCATGGTGCCGCTGCCGCCCTTCGACCATCCCGCGATCATCGCCGGCCAGGGCACCATCGGCCTCGAAATCGTCGAGGATGTCCCGGAAGTCGAGACCGTGCTGGTGCCGCTTTCCGGCGGCGGACTGATCGCCGGCATCGCCGCGGCGGTGAAGGCGAAGCGACCGCGGGCGAGGGTGATCGGCGTCTCGATGCAGCGCGGCGCGGCGATGCAGGCGAGCCTCGCCGCCGGGCGGCCCGTCGAGGTCGAGGAGCTGCCGAGCCTTGCCGACTCCCTCGGCGGCGGCATCGGGCCCGACAATCGATTCACATTCGCCATGACCCGCGATCTCGTCGACGAGGTGGTGCTTCTGAGCGAGGCCGAAATCGCTGCGGGCATCCGCCACGCCTATTTTGCCGAGCGCGAGATCGTCGAGGGAGCCGCCGCCGTCGGCATCGCGGCGCTTCTCGCCGGCAAGGTCGATGCGAGTGGGCCGACCGTCGCGCTCCTTTCCGGCCGGAACATCGCCATGGACCTCCATGCCCGCGTCGTCGCCGGGGCCAACGGTCTGGAGGACGCCGCCTGATGCCGCAGATCCGTATTCTCACAGAGGCCGAGCTGCGCCAGTTCATCAGCCTCGACATCGAGACCATCGACGCCATCGAAGCGGCTTTTGTCGCGCTGGCGACGAAGCCGGTGGCGATGCCGCCGATCATGCGGCTCGACGTTCCCGAGCATCGCGGCGAGGTGGACGTGAAGACCGCCTATGTCCCCGGCCTTGCCGGCTTCGCCATCAAGGTCAGCCCCGGCTTCTTCGACAATCCGAAGCTCGGCTTGCCGAGCGTCAACGGGCTGATGATGCTGCTCTCGGCAAAGACCGGTCTCGTCGAAGCGCTGTTCCTCGACAACGGCTACCTGACCGACATCCGCACTGCCGCGGCCGGCGCCGTCGCGGCGCGGCATCTGGCGCGCGAGGATGCCTCCAGCGCGGCGATCCTTGGCGCCGGCGTCCAGGCGCGGCTGCAGCTGAAGGCGCTGACATTGGTGCGGCCGATCCGGCAGGCCCGGATCTGGGCCCGCGATGCGGCCAAGGCGGAGGCAGCGGCGCGGGAGGCTCCGGCAGAACTCGGCATCTCCGTCACCGCGGCAAAGGATGCGCGGAGCGCCGTCGACGGCGCCGACATCGTCGTCACCACGACGCCGGCCGAAACCCCGATCCTGATGGCCGACTGGCTGTCGCCCGGCCAGCATGTCACCGCCATGGGCTCCGACGCCGAGCACAAGAACGAGATCGAGCCGGCGGCGATCGTCCGCGCTGACCTCTATGTCGCCGACAGCCTGAAGCAGACCCGACGCCTCGGCGAGCTGCACCATGCGATCGCCGCCGGCCTCGTCGCCGGGGATGCGGGGTTTGCCGAACTCGGCGCGATCGTCGCCGGAACGGCGGCGGGCCGGGCGTCGCAAGCGGCGATCACCATTGCCGATCTCACCGGGACCGGCGTCCAGGACACCGCCATCGCGACGCTCGCCCATGCCCGCGCGCTTCGAAACGATCGCGGCACGAAATTCTCAACCTGACAGGAAAGACGGCCCGATGCCGGTGCCCCAGCTGAAATTCACCCGCGAGGAATATGCGACCCGCCTCGCCAGGACCCGCCGCGCCATGGCGGCAAAGGGCGTCGACGCCCTGTGGGTCTCGGACCCGTCCAACATGGCCTGGCTCACCGGCTATGACGGCTGGTCGTTCTACGTCCACCAGGGCGTGCTGGTGCCGCCGGAGGGCGAGCCGGTCTGGTTCGGCCGCGGCCAGGATGCGAACGGCGCCAAGCGCACCAGCTATCTCGGCCACGACAACATCGTCGGCTATGCCGACCACTACGTCCAGTCGACCGAGCGCCACCCGATGCAGGCGCTCGCCGCGGTGATCAGGGATCGCGGCCTCGGGGCGCTGACCATCGGCGTCGAGATGGACAATTACTGGTTCTCCGCCGCCGCCTACGAGACGCTGCGCCGGGAGCTTCCCGAAGCGCGCTTTGCCGACGCCACCGCGCTGGTCAACTGGCAGCGGGCCGAGAAGAGCCCGCAGGAACTCGACTACATGCGCATCGCCGGACGGATCGTCGGCGCGATGCATCAGCGGATCGTCGAAACGATCGAGCCCGGCATGCGCAAGAACGATCTCGTCGCCGAGATCTACGATGCCGGCACGCGGGGCGTCGAAGGCTATGGCGGCGACTATCCGGCGATCGTGCCGCTGCTGCCGTCGGGCGCCGACGCTTCGGCGCCGCATCTCACCTGGGACGACAGACCGATGAAGATCGGCGAGGGCACCTTCTTCGAGATCGCCGGCTGCTACAATCGCTACCACTGCCCGCTGTCGCGCACCGTCTTCCTCGGCAAGCCGAGCCAGGCCTTCCTCGACGCCGAGAAGGCGACGCTGGAAGGCATGGAGGCCGGCCTCGAAGCGGCGAAGCCCGGCAACAGCTGCGAGGACATCGCCAACGCCTTCTTCGCGGTCCTGAAGAAGTACGGCATCGTCAAGGACAACCGCACCGGCTATCCCATTGGTCTCAGCTATCCGCCGGACTGGGGCGAGCGGACGATGAGCCTTCGCCCCGGCGACAAGACGGTGCTGAAGCCCGGCATGACCTTCCACTTCATGACCGGCCTGTGGCTCGAGGACATGGGCCTCGAAATCACCGAGAGCCTCGCCATTACCGAGACCGGCTACGAGCTTCTCGCCGACGTGCCACGCAAGCTCTTCGTCAAGGACTGAGACCGATGTTCGGACCGGAACCGGCAAGCGATCTGCCGCCGTCGCCCGTCGTCGCCAAGGTAGAGTTCGACCAAGACGGCATCCATCACGGCTATCTGCGCATGCCCTACAGCCGCGACGATAGCGCCTGGGGCTCGATCCTGACGCCGATCACCGTCGCGAAGAACGGCGAAGGGCCGACGGCGCTCCTCACCGGCGGCAATCACGGCGACGAATATGAGGGGCCGATCGCGCTGTTCGATCTCGCCCGAACGCTCGATCTCTCTCAGGTGAGCGGGCGGATCGTCATCGTCCCGGCGCTGAACTATCCGGCGTTCCGGGCGGGTACCCGAACCTCGCCGATCGACAAGGGCAATCTCAACCGGTCCTTTCCGGGCCGGCCGTTCGGCAATCCGACCGAAAAGATCGCCGATTTCGTTACCCGGCACCTTTTGCCCATGGCCGACATCGTCCTCGACTTTCATTCCGGCGGCAGAACCCTCGATTTCCTGCCTTTCGCTGCCGCCCATGTCCTCGACGACAAGCAGCAGGAGGCGGCGTGTTTCGCCGCCGTCAGGGCCTTCGGCGCGCCCTATTCCGTGAAAATGCTGGAGATCGACGCCGTCGGCATGTTCGACACCACGGCCGAGGCGATGGGCAAGGTGTTCGTCACCACCGAACTCGGCGGCGGCGGCACGGCGAGCGCCCATACGGCGGGGATCGCCAAGCGCGGCGTCGCCGGCCTGTTGCGCCATGCCGGGATCCTGAAGGGCGAGCCGGAGATCCGCGCCACGCGCTGGCTCGACATGCCGGACGACCGTTGCTTCACCTTCTCCGAGATCGACGGGCTGATGGAGCCGCTGGTCGATCTCGGCGATGCGGTGAAGACCGGCCAGCCGATCGGCCGCGCCTGGCCGATCGACCGGACGGGGCAGGAGCCCTACACCTACACCGCCAAGATGGACGGCATCCTCGCCGCACGGCATTTCCCCGGTCTCGTCAAGGCGGGCGACTGCATCGCCGTGCTCGGGGTCGTCGGCGACGAGCCTTGAGAAACGCCTCGGGGGCGGAGAATGGAGGGGTTCGGCGCCTATCCCCTTCACGCCCCGGTCGGGGCGAAATGCGCGACGACCTCGTGGCCGTCGCCGGGATAGGTCAGCCTGACATGGGTGATCGGCCGGGCCTGGTCCCAGGTCCGTCGCTCGATGACCAGGCAGGGTGCGCCGGCCTCGATCAGCAGTGAAGCCGCCTCGCTGGGGGCGGCCGCGGCGGCACGGATCCTGTGCTCGGCATTCGACCAGGGGATGCGGGCGACCAGCCAGGCGCCGGGCGAGATGTCGGCAAAATCCGTTTCTCCGGCCTCGGGCACCGCATCGAGGCTGATGATCCGTTCCTCGAGGCAGAAGGGCTGGCGCGCCGCGAAATGTCGGCAGGTGATGGCGAGCAGCGTTGCGCCGGCTGGCAGGGCGAGCCGTTCGGCGTCGTCCGCCGCAGCGGGCCGGATCTCGCTGCGCAGGATCTCGAAGTGATAGGCAAGGCCGAGAGCCTCGACCTCGCGGCGGATGTCGACGATCTCGAGCACCGCCGAATGCGACTGCGGCCGGCGGACGAAGCTGCCGGCCTTGCGCCGCCGCTCGATCAGCCCGGCCTGGACGAGCTGTGTCAGAACCTTGTTGACGGTCATGCGCGAGCAGCCGTAGCGGGTCGCAAGATCCGCCTCGAAGGGGATCTGTGCTCCGGGCGGCCATTCCCGCGAGAGGATCTTCGCCTCGAGATCGTCGCGGATCATCCGGTGCAGCGATCGCCTCTGCCCCGTCTCCGCCGCCGCCGAAATCGCTCTTGATGCCACTGGTCGGTCCGCCTCTGCCTCAGAGAAGCGTCGCCGCGCCGCGATCGAGATAGGTCTCGAGGAACTGGCCGAGGCGCGGATGGCGCGGCTCGCCGAACAGCTCCTGCGGCGTGCCGTTGAGGAGCAGCTTGCCATGGTCGAGAAAGGCGATGCGCCTGCCGACCGTCGCGGCAAAGCCGATCTCGTGGGTGACGACGAGCAGCGTCATGCCGGAATCGGCGAGATCCCGCATGACGTTGAGCACCTCGCCGGTCAGCTCGGGATCGAGCGAGGCCGTCGGCTCGTCGAAGAGCAGGATTTCGGGGTCGAGGGCGAGCGCCCTGGCGATGGCGACGCGCTGCTGCTGGCCGCCCGAAAGTTCCGACGGGTAGTGGCCGGCGCGGTTTTCGAGGCCGACGCGCGAGAGCTGCGCCATGCCGAGATCTTCGGCCTCGCTGCGCTTCATCTTGCGCACGGTGACGAGCGCCTCGCAGACATTGCCAAGCGCCGTCATGTGGGGCCACAGGTTGAACTGCTGGAAGACCATGCCGATGCGCGAGCGCACCGCCCGGATCTTCTGCGGCGAGAGCCGGCTGCGCTGGCCGTTCGGCCCCTCCGCGAAGCCCAGCGGGTCGCCGTGGATGAGGATCGTGCCGGTGGTCGCCTCTTCCAGGAAGGCGATGCAGCGAAGCAGCGTCGACTTGCCGGAGCCCGACGGGCCGATCAGGCAGGTGGTGGCGCCGGTGGGGACCGAGAGGTCGATCCCCTGGAGGACCTCGGTGTCGCCGAACCGCTTGGTGACGCCCTTGACGGTGACGGCGGGAATGTCGTCGGTTGCCGGCGAAGGTCGGGTCGAACTCATGAAACGGCGAACCTGAACTTGGAGAGCCGGGCTTCGGCGAGGCGGCCGAGAAAGCCGCAGATCTCGACCAGAACCCAGTAGAAGATCGCGAGAAGGAACATCGCGTCGACGAAGGCATATTGCTGCGAGCCGATGGCGCCGATCACCATGGTCATTTCGGGCACGGTGATGATCGACAGGATGGCGGTCTCCTTGATCAGGATGATCGCCATGTTCACGCATTGCGGCAGCACCAGCATGGTCATTTCCGGCGCGATGATGCGGCGCAGGATCTGGGTGCGGCTGAGGCCGACGCATTCGGCCGCCTCGACATGGCCGCGCGGCACCGCCTGGAAGCCGGCGCGGAAGATCTCGGAAAAATAGGCCGAGGCGTAGATCGTCAGGCCGATCAGCCCGGCGGGGACCGGCTCCAGCCGCAGGCCGACGAAGGGACCACCGAAATACAGAAGGAATAGCTGCACGAGAAAGGGCGTGCCGCGCAGGATCTCGACGCAGAGTTTCAGGAACCAGTTCACAGCCGCCGGGCCGTAGCGCCGCGCCGTCGCGACGAGAAAGCCGAGCGCCGCACCGAGGATGGTGGAGACCACCCACATCCACAGCGTCACCCACAGGCCGGAGAGGATCTCCGGCATCTTGTCGAGCATCAGGCCGAAGTCGAGGGTCATGCGCGGCCTGCCTTGGTCAGGCGTTCGGCCAGCGCGCCGCCGCCGGCGACCGTCCAGCAGATCACCAGATAGAACCCTCCGGCTACCGCGTAGAAGAGCAGCGGCTTGTAGGTGCTGGCGGCAAGGTTCTGGGCCATGCGGGTCAGTTCGATGACGCCGACGACCGAGACCAGCGAAGAGGCCTTGAGGATCAGGATCGCCTCGTTGACGAGGGCCGGCAGGGTGAGCCTGAGGGCGATCGGGGCACGGATGCGGGTCAGCTGCTGCCAGGGCGACAGGCCGACCATGTCGGCCGCCTCGATCAGGCCGCGCGGTACGCTGTTGAAGCCGCCGCGAAGGTTCTCTGCCTGATAGGCGGCGGTGCAGAGGGAGAGGCCGACAACCGCGGCGACGACGCTCGGCACCATGATGCCGACCGCCGGCAGGAGATTGTAGATGAGCAGCAGCTGGACGAGCAGCGGGACGCCGCGAAAGAAGCTGATGAAGAGCGTCGCCGGAAGCGACAGGGCGCGGGCCGAGGAGAGCTTGGCGGCGCAGACGAGGAGGCCGATGATAAGGCCGATGGCGATCGAGATGGCGCTGAGGACGACGGTATAGCCTGCCGCCCAGAGCATCAGCTCGAACAATCTGAACGACATCGGCGGGCCTTGTGCTGGATCATGAAGTGCAGCCGCGCAAGCGGCGCGGCTGCTGTATCGGTCGGGCCCTGATCAGACCTTCGGCTCGGGAACCGTGTCGGGCGTGTCGAAGGTGGTGCCGAACCACTTCTCCTGCATCTTCTCCATACGGCCATCCTTCTTCATCTTCAGGATCGCGGCATCGACGGCGTCCATCAGCGAGGCGTCATCGGGCTTCTTGGTGCCGATGAAGCCGAAATAGCTCGGCTGGCCGAAGGCGGGCTTGACCACTGCGAAGGTGTCCGGCTGCTGCTGGGCGACATAGGCGATGTTCGGCAGCGAATTGGCGACGGCCACGATGCGGCCCGCGGCGAGGTCGGCATAGGCCTCGTTGAAGCCGACATATTCGCGGGTCTCGACGCCGCCCTCGAGCGTCTTGCCGTATTCCTGCACCTGAGCGAGCTGTGCGGTCGCCTTGCCGGCGCCGACCAGCTTGCCGGCGATGTCCTCGGGCTTCTGGATGGAATCGTCGCTCGCCTGCTTCAGGAGGGCGACGGTCGCCTCGGCGATCGGCACGGTGAAGCGATAGCGCTCGACGCGGGCCTTGGTGATCGTCGCAGGGCCGGCGACCATGTCGAACTGTCCGGCCTCGAGGCCCGGCAGCACGCCATCCCAGGGCAGCGTCACCCATTCGATCTTGACGCCGAGTTCCTTGCCGATCTCCTCGAACATGTCGACGTTGAGGCCGACATGCGCGCCGGTCTCGTCGATGAAGTCGAAGGGAGCGAAGGCGGTCTCGGTGCCGACCTTCATGACGCCGGCCGCCTTCACCTTGGCGAGGGTCTCCTCGGCATGGGCCGCAAGCGGCAGTCCGAGCGCCAGCGATAGGCCGAGGGCGGCCTTCATCAGGAAGCGTTTGTTCATCCCTTGTCTCCGATCAGCGTTTGACCGCGGCGCATCCACGCGCCGGCTCGATTAAGTCTATACATAAGCAAGCCGCATCCGCTCAGCATGTCAATATTTCAGCAGAAGCGAAAGAGCGAAAATTTTGGTCAGCCGGGATGGCGCTGTCGCAGCCGGTGCAGCATTCCGGATCAGCGTGCCTTCCTCAAGCCCGTGCGGCCAGCCCTTCCACCGCCGCCCGGAATTTCGCGAACACCGCCTCGCGACGACCATGGTGGCCGCCCGAGACGAGCTTCCTGCCACGCACCCAGACCGAATCGACCGCCGGGCGCGAGGCGCCGAAGATCCAGCTGTCGAGGATCGCGTCGTCGGTGCGGCCGATGAGCGCCGGATGCTCGGCGTTTAGGGAAACGAAGTCCGCCGGCGCGCCGGCCGCGATCGCCGGCGTCGCCCGGCCGAGCGCGGTGGCGCCGCCGACGAGCGCCGCGGTGAGGAGCGCGCGGCCGGTCGAGGCACCCGGCTCGGCAAGAACGTTGCGGCTGCGGCGGGAGAGGCGCTGGGCATATTCCAGCTGCCGCAGTTCGTCGGCGACGCCGATCAGGATGTTCGAATCCGAGCCGATACCGAAGCTGCCGCCGGCATCGACGAATTCGCGGGCCGGGAAGACGCCGTCGCCGAGGCTCGCTTCGGTGATCGGGCAAAGGCCGGCGACGGCGCCGCTCCTCGCCAGCCCTTCCGTCTCGCTCTCGGTCATGTGGGTGGCGTGGATCAGGCACCAGCGGGACGAAAGACCGGCGTTATCGAGCAGCCACTCGACCGGTCGCTGGCCCGACCATGCGAGGCAGTCGTCGACCTCCTTCACCTGCTCGGCGGCGTGGATGTGCATCGGCGCGTCTGGTTTCAGAGCGGCGGCGAAGGCGAGTTCGTCAGGTGTCACGGCGCGCAGGCTGTGGGCGGCGATGGCGAGCACGCTGCCGTCGAGCGGGGCGAGGGCCGATTCCGATGCCTCGACCAGCGTGGCGAAGACGTCGCGATCGGAGATGAAGCGCCGCTGGCCGGGATTGGGCGCCGCGCCGCCGAAGGTCGAATGGGCGTAGAGCACCGGGATCAGCGTCAGGCCGATGCCGGTCTCGCTTCCCGCCGCCGCGATCGCCGAGGCCATCGCGGCGACGTCCGCATAGGGCCGGCCGTCGGTGTCGTGATGGAGATAATGGAATTCCCCGACCGAGCCGAAGCCCGCCTCCAGCATCTCGACATAGAGCTGCGCCGCCACCGCCTGTACGTCGTCCGGCGTCATCGACAAGGCGAAGCGGTACATTGTCTCCCGCCAGACCCAGAAGGTGTCGACGCCGGGGCCGCGGATCTCCGCAAGCCCCGCCATGGCCCGCTGAAAGGCATGGCTATGGAGATTCGGCATCGCCGGGAGCAAGATGGCGGTGCGCTCGTCGCCGGGCGCCGGCGCGCCTTCGTCGAGCGAGGCGATCCGGCCGTCGGCGAGGGTGAGCCGGACATTCTGCCGCCAGCCATCCGGGGTGAGGGCTCTTTCGGCGTGGATGGTGGACATCTCGGTCTCCCGCTTCGGCATCCGGCTTGCGAGGCCGGATATTATGTCTATACATGAAAGAAAGCGAGCCCATCGAGAAAGCTGCGCCATGGCTTCGATCCCTGACGAGACGCCGCCTCCAAAACTCTGGCGCAATGCGCGCCTTGCGACAATGCGGCCGGACCTGCCGGGTCTCGGCGTCGTTGATGCCGGCGCGGTGCTCGCCAGGGACGGCAGCATCGTCTTTGCCGGACCTGAGGCCGAGTTGCCATCGGATCTCGTAGGCGATGCCGAGACCGTCGACTGCGAGGGCCGCTGGATCACGCCCGGCCTGATCGACTGCCACACCCATCTCGTCTGGGCCGGCAATCGCGCCAAGGAATTCGAACTGCGGCTGGAAGGCGCCAGCTACGAGGAAGTCTCCAAGGCCGGTGGCGGCATCGTCTCCTCGGTGAGGTCGTTGCGCGAGGCGAGCGAAGACCGGCTCGTCGCAGAGACGCTGCCGCGGCTCGACCATCTGATCGCCGAGGGCGTCACCACCGTCGAAGTGAAGTCCGGCTACGGCCTCGACCTCGAGAACGAGGCGAAGGCGCTGAGAGCCGCGCGCCGGCTCGGTGCCGAGCGGCCGGTGAAGGTGCGGACGACCTTTCTCGGCGCCCATGCCCTGCCGCCGGAGGCGAGTGGCGACAAGGCGGCCTTCATCGACAAGGTGGCGCGTGAGATGCTGCCGGCGATCGCCGCCGAGGGGCTCGCCGACGCGGTGGACGGTTTTTGCGAGGGGATCGCCTTTTCACCGGAAGAGATGGCCCTCGTCTTCGACGCGGCAAAGGCCGCCGGCCTGCCGGTGAAGCTTCATGCCGACCAGCTGTCGGATCTCGGCGGCGCGGCGCTCGCCGCCCGTTACGGCGCGCTGTCGGCCGACCACCTCGAATATACCAGCGAGGCCGGCGCCGCGGCGATGGCGAAGGCCGGCACCGTCGCGGTCATGCTGCCCGGCGCCTTCTATTTCATCCGCGAGAAGAAGGTCCCGCCGATCGAGGCCTTCCGCAAGCATGGCGTCGCGATGGCGGTCGCCACCGACTGCAACCCGGGTACTTCGCCGCTCACCTCGCTGCTTCTGACCATGAACATGGCCGCGACGCTGTTCCGCATGACGGTGGAAGAATGCCTCCTCGGCGTCACCCGCCATGCTGCGAGCGCCCTCGGCCTCCAAGGCGAGGCCGGAACGCTGGAAGCCGGCAAGTCCGCCGATCTCGCCATCTGGGACATCGAGAGCCCGGCAGAACTCGTCTACCGTATCGGCTTCAATCCGCTTCATGCCCGCGTCTGGAGGGGCCGATGACCGAATTCGTGGTTCTCGAGCCCGGCGCCGTCTCGCTCGCCGCGTGGCGGGCGATCTATCGCGGCGCCGTGCCCTCGCTCGATCCCGCCGCCCTGCCGGCGATAGCCGAGTCCGCAGCCGCCGTCCGGCGCATCCTCGCTCGCGGCGAGCCGGTCTACGGGATCAATACCGGCTTCGGCAAACTCGCCAGCGTCAGGATCGGCGAGGCCGATCTCGAGACGCTCCAGCGCAACATCGTCCTTTCCCATGCTGCCGGCGTCGGCGAGCCGATGCCTGTGAATGTCGCCCGGCTGATGATGGCGCTGAAGCTCGCCTCGCTGGCCCAGGGCGCGTCGGGCGTCCAGCTGGAGACCGTGCAGCTTCTGGAAGCGATGCTCCTGCGCGGGCTGACGCCGGTGGTGCCGGCGCAGGGCTCGGTCGGCGCCTCCGGCGATCTCGCGCCGCTCGCCCACATGACCGCCGCGATGATCGGCGTCGGCGAGATCCTCGTCGACGGCGTCGCGAAGGGAGCCGAGGAAGCGCTGCGCGAGGCCGGGCTCGAACCCCTGACCCTCGGCCCCAAGGAGGGGCTGGCGCTCCTCAACGGCACGCAGTTCTCCACTGCCAATGCGCTTGCGGGCCTGTTCGAGGCGGAACGGCTGTTCCAGTCGGCCCTCGTCACCGGCGCTCTGTCGACCGATGCCGCGCGGGGCTCCGACACGCCCTTCGATCCGCGCATCCATGCGCTGCGCCGCCACACCGGGCAGATCGAGACGGCCGCGACGCTCAGGGCGCTGATGGAGGGCTCGGCGATCCGGGCCTCGCACCGCACCGGCGACGAGCGGGTGCAGGATCCCTACTGCCTGCGCTGCCAGCCGCAGGTGATGGGCGCGGCGCTCGATCTTCTGCGCCAGGCAGCGGCGACCCTTGCGACCGAGTCGAACGGGGTTTCCGACAATCCGCTGATCTTCGCCGATGCCGACGAGGCGCTCTCCGGCGGCAATTTCCACGCCGAGCCCGTCGCCTTTGCCGCCGACATGATCGCGCTGGCTCTCTGCGAGATCGGCTCCATTGCCGAGCGGCGGATCTCGCTACTGGTCGATCCGGTGCTGTCGCTGCTGCCGGCCTTCCTGACGCCGAAGCCTGGGCTGAATTCCGGCTTCATGATCCCGCAGGTGACGGCCGCGGCGCTGGTCTCGGAGAACAAGCAGCGGGCAACGCCCGCCAGCGTCGATTCCATCCCGACCTCCGCCAACCAGGAAGATCACGTCTCGATGGCTGCCCATGGCGCGCGACGGCTTCTGTCGATGTCGCAGAACCTTGCCAATGTCGTCGCCATCGAGCTCCTCGCCGCCGCGCAAGGGTGCGATCTGATCGGTAACGGTCTTGCCTCCAGCGAGCCGCTCGAAGCCGTCCGACGGCTGGTGCGCTCCAGGGTGCCGACGCTTGTCGACGACCGGCACTTTTCGCCCGACATTCTCGCCGCCTGCGAACTCGTTGCCACCGGCGAGCTTGCCGAGGCCGTCGCCCCGCTGACCCTTCCCGCGCTCGCCTAAGGAGCCTCTTCCATGACTACGACGCCGATCCGCCTCGACAACGCCCGCAGGATCGCCGCGCCGCGCGGCACCGAAATCTCGGCGAAAAGCTGGCTGACCGAAGCGCCGCTGCGCATGCTGATGAACAATCTCGACGCCGAGGTCGCCGAAAAGCCGCAGGAGCTGGTGGTCTATGGCGGCATCGGCCGGGCGGCCCGGGACTGGCAGAGTTTTGACCGCATCGTCGCGGCCCTGCGCGAGCTGGAATCCGACGAGACGCTGCTCGTCCAGTCCGGCAAGCCGGTCGGCGTCTTCCGCACCCACAAGGACGCACCGCGCGTCCTCATCGCCAATTCCAACCTCGTGCCGCACTGGGCGACCTGGGACCATTTCAACGAGCTCGATAAGAAGGGGCTCGCCATGTACGGCCAGATGACGGCCGGCTCATGGATCTATATCGGCTCGCAGGGGATCGTGCAGGGCACGTATGAAACCTTTGTCGAGATGGGCCGCCAGCATTATGGCGGCGACCTCTCCGGCCGCTGGATCCTCACCGCCGGGCTCGGCGGCATGGGCGGCGCCCAGACGCTCGCGGCCACCATGGCGGGCGCTTCCTGCCTCGCCATCGAATGCAGGCCGTCCTCGATCGATTTTCGCCTGAAGACCGGCTATGTGGACAAACAGGCAAAGGACCTCGACGAGGCTATCGCTTTGATGGAGGAGGCGGCCCGGACGAAGCGGCCGATCTCCGTCGCGCTGCTCGGCAATGCCGCCGAGATCCTGCCCGAGATGGTCAGGCGTGGCGTCAGGCCGGATATCCTCACCGACCAGACCTCGGCCCACGATCCAGTCAACGGTTATCTGCCGGCCGGCTGGACGCTGGCGGATTGGGAGGACAGGCGCGAGCGCGATCCGAAGGCCGTCACCGAAGCCGCCAAGGCCTCGATGGCGGTCCACGTGAAGGCGATGCTCGATCTCTACAGGGCCGGCGTTCCGACCGTCGACTACGGCAACAACATCCGCCAGATGGCGCTGGAGGAAGGGGTCGAGGATGCCTTCGCCTTCCCGGGCTTCGTGCCGGCCTATATCCGGCCGCTGTTCTGCCGCGGTGTCGGGCCGTTCCGCTGGGCGGCGCTCTCCGGTGACCCCGAGGACATCTACAGGACCGACGCCAAGGTGAAGGAACTCCTGCCGGACAACGCTCATCTCCACAACTGGCTCGACATGGCGAAGGAGCGCATCCGCTTTCAGGGACTTCCGTCGCGGATCTGCTGGGTCGGCCTCGGCGACCGTCACCGCCTCGGCCTCGCCTTCAACGAGATGGTCGCCTCGGGCGAGTTGAAGGCGCCGGTGGTGATCGGCCGCGACCATCTCGATTCCGGCTCCGTCGCCTCGCCGAACCGCGAGACCGAGGCGATGCAGGACGGCTCCGACGCCGTCTCCGACTGGCCGCTGCTGAATGCGCTCCTAAACACAGCCTCCGGCGCGACCTGGGTATCGCTGCACCACGGCGGCGGCGTCGGCATGGGCTTTTCCCAGCATGCCGGCATGGTGATCGTCGCCGACGGCACCGAGGACGCCGCCCGCCGGCTCGAACGCGTGCTCTGGAACGACCCCGCCACCGGCGTCATGCGTCATGCCGATGCCGGCTATGAGGATGCGCTGGATTGCGCGCGGGATAAGGGGCTGAACCTCCCGGGCATCCTCGGCTGACCGATCGCTCCCGCGACCTCAGAGGCGCGCAGCGTCGCCTCGGCACCGTCCACGCTGGGCTACAGCCGACGGATCGGCAGGCTCCAGGCAAGGGCCAGCGCCATGAAGGAAAAGCCGGCAATGCAGAGGAAGGCGTTGCGGAAGGCGTCCTGAAGACGGCCCTCGATTGCCGTCTGCTCAGCTGCGCCGAGGCTGTCGAGGGCCTGCGGGCCTTCCTGCAGGATCCGCGCGAACGCCTCTCCGGCACCGGGATTGCCGTGGGTCATCGTGGCGAACAGCACGGTTGCGACCAGCGCCGTGCCCACCGCCGCGCCGAGCGAGCGGGAGAACTGCACGGTCGCGGCACCGGCGCCGAGCTGTTCGCGCCCCGAGGCAAGCTGCACCGTCAGCTGCACGACGCCCATCACCGTCCCCATGAAGATGGAGATCAGGCCGAATCCCCAGCTGAGGCTGGTGACCTTCAGGCTCGGCGCCAGGAAGGTGATGGCGAGCAGCGAAATCGCCACGAGCGTCAGCCCCACCGACGGGAAGATGGCGGTGTATCCGGTCCGCCCGACGATGCGGCCGGTGGTGAGCGATCCGACGCCGATCCCCATGGTCATCGGCAGCAGCAGGAAGCCCGTCTCGGCGGCAGAAGCGCCATGCACCATGCGATAATAGAGCGGCAGGAAGGTGATCAGCGAGACCAGCATCGCGCCGTGACAGGCGGCGAGCCCGTCGCAGCGCCAGATCGCCGGATGCTTCAGGAGCGGGATCGGCAGCAGCGGCGAGGGGGCCTGCCTTTCCCGCCGGACGAGCAGCACCACGGCGACCACCGCGAGGACTGCGAGCACCAGCGGCATCAGCGCGACGCCGGACGCAAGCTGCTGGGCCTGTTCCAGCATGATCAGCGTCGATGCGATGAAGGCGGCGAAGAGCACGAGGCCGGGCGTGTCGAAGCGGAAGTTTTCTCCCGTCCCCTGGCGGTTCGGCAGCCGCATCGTCATCGCCACGGCGGCAAGACCGATCGGAATATTGACGAGAAACACCGACGGCCAGCCGAAATGCTCGGTCAGAAAGCCGCCCGCCACCGGGCCGAAGGCGCTGGAGGAGACCGCGACGGCGGCGAGATAGCCCTGATAGCGCGCCCTGTCGCGCGGCGGGATCGCTTCGCCGACCAGCGCCTGCGACAGCGTCATCAGCCCGCCGCCGCCAGCGCCCTGCAGGATGCGGGCGATGGTCAGCATCAGGATGCTCTGGGAGAGGGCGCAGAGCAATGATGCTCCCATGAAGATCGCCAGCGCCACGAACATCAGCCGCCGACGGCCGAAGACGTCGCCGAGCCGGCCATAGACCGGCGCGGCTATGGTCGTCGCGACGAGATAGGACACCACCACCCAGGACAGCCGGTCGACGTCGCCGAGCGAGGCGGCGATGGCCGGCAGCGCCGTCGCGACGATCGTCTGGTCGACGACGGCGAGGAACATCGGCAGGACGATGGAGGGAAAGAGCGCGAGGAAGCTCTGGCGTGAGCGGTTCGGGGCGCCGTCGTCAGGCGGCTCCGACGCATCGGTCTGGGGCATCTGCGGGAAGTCTTCGGTGGGAGTGACGTGGCAGCATCACTTACCTATGTCGGCCGGCCGCGGGGTGAAGATCGCCGCGCTTTTTGGCTCGTCGTCAAGCCGTCTTTCGACGTTGCCGGCCAGGATCGCGTCCGGCATGTCGCCATGGCAGGGATGCTTACCTCTCCGTCGGCTCGGGGCGATTCCGGAACGCCGCTTCGCCCGCCTCGGAGACCTCGACCCAGCGCTGGTCGGGCGCGGCGGCCGCGTCGTAGCCATCGTGCCAGTTCCACCATTTGTAGGGCGGCGTCTGCGGATAGCCTTGCGGCGAATCCTCCCAGCTTTCCTGACGGCCGAGCGGCGTCATGTCGAGGTAGCTCCAGGTCGTGCCGATCGCCTCGTCGCCGCGGCTGTTGATGAAGTAGGTCCGGTAGATCCTGCCGTTCTCTCGAAAGAAGACATTGTGCCCATGCCACTGGTCGACGCCGAAATCGAGATCGAACTCGTCAGTCAGCGAGTACCAGGGGATTTCCCAGCCGTTTTTCGTCTTGAGACGGGCAATATCGTTCTGCGGCGCTCTGGAAACGTAGGCGAGAGTCGTGTCGCGGGCATTGAGATGGGCAAGATGGGCAACCTGGTCGGCGACCATGGAACAGCCCCGGCAGGCTTGCTCCGGCCAGCCGAAGACCCCGGGCTCGAAGAAGGCGCGGTAGACGATCAGCTGGCGGCGACCCTCGAAGAGGTCTTCGAGGCCGACGCGGCCCTCCGGTCCCTCGAAGGCATAGGACTTATCGACTTCAAGCCATGGCATCCGGCGCCGCTCCGCCGCCAGCGCGTCGCGGGCCCGGGTGTGGGCCTTTTCGCGCGATAGCATCGCGGCATGGGCCGCGTTCCATTCCTCCCGCGAGACGACCGCGGGTCTCTCTTGCGAAAGCCGACTTCCGCGGTCGAGCGGCTGTGATGACATCATGGGTCTTCATCCCGTGTTCTGGCGGCTGCGTCGAACGCCCGGACGCGGCCGGGCGCTCCGTCTGCAGGCGTGTCCAGTCGGTTGCCGCGACGCGGCCCGGTCGTTCACGCGGCGACGGCGCTCTCGCGGTAGCCGGCGATCTGCTCGTCGAGTGCCCGCCGAAACGCGGGTCGCGCTTCGCAGCGGGTCTGGTAGCGCTTCACCGGCCCGTATTCCGCCACCAGATCGGTGTGCCCGATGAGCCTCAGAACGGTGGTCATCAGGATGTCGGCGGCGGAGAAGCGACCGGTGAGGTAGTCCCGGCCATCGAGCCAGGTCGCGAGGGCGTCGAGGCGTGTCCTGACGGCCTCGACGGCGCCGGGGCGCCGCAGCTTCGCCCAGTCCTGATCGGCGTGCTGGAGATCGAGGACCGAAAGTTCGTTCAGCGGAAGCTCCATCGTGTTGAGCGCGGCGAACATCCAGGTCAGTGTCTCGGCGCGCCCGTCGGCATCCTCCGGCATCAGGGCGGGGGAGGTTTCGGCGATCCTGTAGAGGATCGCGCCGGACTCGAACATCGTCCTGCCGTCTGCCGCAAAGACCGGGACGAGGCCGAAGGGGTGGCTGCGCCGGTGGCTCTCCGAATGCCGCTCGCTGACCTCGACTGCCGCCGTTTCATAGGCGATCCCCGCCTCGTTGAGGGCCCAGCGCACCCGCAGATCCCTCACCAGCCCTTCGGCAAAACTCGGCACCTTGCGGAAGCCGGTCACGATTGCGTCCTGCATGTCACACCTCCTCTGCGGCGAGTTCGTCCACCCTGCGGACGACCTTCGGCCAGCCGTTGCTCATGTTCCTGAAGCTGAAATCGTTCTGCGGCCGGAAGCCGGAATGGACGAGGCGAAGCCGCGTGCCGGCTTCCGACTGGGCGAGCGTCCAGGTGACGACGGTGTCGAGAAGCGAGCCATATTCGGTGTTGGCCTCGTCGCCGCCCTTCCAGCTGTGCGCCAGCCGCTCGTTCGCGACGACTTCGAGGACTTCGCATCGGATCAGGCCGTCCCACGGACCTGCCGGCGTCGTCTGGAAGGTGAAGCGGTTGCCGACCACCGGCTCGAAGCCGGTCGGCTTCATCAGCCAGCGGCCCATCAGATCCGGGTCGGTCAACACCTTCCACAAGGTCGCAGCCGCGTGGGGAAAGGTCTCCTCGACGACGATGTCGCGGGTGTGCGAGGCAAGGTCCACGGCGATCATGGATCGATCTCCTTCAACAAGACTTCCAGTCGTTCGAACCTGCCTCGCCAGAAGGCGGCGTAGTGGTCCATCCAGTCGGCCAGCGGTTCGAGGCCCTCGGGCTTCGCGCGGTAGAAGACCCGCCGCCCTTCCGGGCGTTCGCTGACGAGGCCGGCAAGCTTCAGCTGTTTGAGATGTTGCGAGATCGCGCCCTGCGTCACGCCGCTGCCGCGGGTCAGTTCGACGACGGTCACTTCGTCGGCCTGGGCGATCCGCTCCAGCACCGCCCGCCGCGTCGGATCGGCGAGGGCGCGCATCACGGTGGTGACGGAGGTTGTCTGGCTCATGGCAGTATCATTAGCGATCTCTAATCGATGAGTCAACGCTAATGCATGACCCCGCCCGGCATTCGCGGTCCGGCTCGGCCGGCAGCTTGTGTCGGCGCCGGCGACGGGCGAGGGTGGGTGCTTCCATCCCAGCCGAGTCGCCGCGCATGCAGACCATCTCCATCCTCGAGCGCCTGATCGCCTTTCCGACACTGTCGCGCACCCCGAACCTGCCGCTCTTGGACTATGTCGCGGAGCTCCTCTTGGGCGTCGGCGCGCGCATCGACTGGGTGCGTCACGAGAGCGGCGAGCGGGCCAATCTCTTCGCCACGATCGGGCCGGAGGGCGTGCCCGGCGTCATGCTCTCCGGCCACACCGATGTCGTCCCGGTGGAGGGGCAGGACTGGACGGTCGATCCCTTCGCGATGACGCGCCGTGACGGCCGGCTCTATGGCCGCGGCACCGCCGACATGAAGGGCTTCGTCGCGTCCGCGGTGGCGGCGGCGCTCAGCGCCTCCAGGCGGCACCTCAGGACCCCGCTGCATCTGGCGCTATCCTACGACGAGGAGATCGGCTGCATCGGCGTGCGGGACCTCGTCGACATCCTGGCAAAGGCACCGGTGAAGCCGCTGATGTGCATCGTCGGCGAGCCGACCGAGCTGAAGGTCGCGACTGGACACAAGGGCAAGGGCTTCTACCGCGCCACCTGCAAAGGCAGGGAGGGGCACACGGCGCTCGCCCCCAGGGCGATGAACGCGCTCCATCTTGCCGCGGACTTCTCCCGCGCCGTGCGCGACCTCCAGGCAGAGGTGGCGGAAACAGGTGCAAAGGACGACGACTACGACATCCCCTATACGACGCTGCATGTCGGCCGCATCGCCGGCGGCTTGAGCCCCAACATCGTGCCGAACCACGCCGAGGTCGATTTCGAGATCCGCTATCTGGCGGCGGCCGATCCCGAGGCGCTGATCGGCCGCCTGAAGGCCGATGCCGACCGCATCGTTTCGCAGACCGGCGACCGGGACGCCGCCATTTCGATCGAGACCACCCGCGGCTATCCGGGCCTCGACACGGCGCCGGGCGCCGGCGTCGTCGACTTCGTCCGCTCGCTCACCGGGGAGAACGCCACGATCAAGGTCGCCTTCGGCACGGAAGGCGGATTGTTCTCCGAGGCGGCGGGAATCCCGACGGTGATCTGCGGGCCCGGCTCGATGAACCAGGGTCACCGGCCGGACGAGTTCGTCAGCGAGGAGCAGCTCGCCCGCTGCGACGCCATGCTCGGCGCCCTAATCGACCGGCTCGAGGCCGGGCTCTGACGAATCGTCGGGTTATCCGCCCCTGCGCGCCGTCGCCTGCGCCATGACGCAGAGCAGCTCGAACATCATCGTCGCGCCGGTGAGCGCGGTGATGCCGCTCGGATCGAGCGGTGGCGAGACCTCGACGACGTCCGCCCCGACGATGTCGACGCCGGCAAGCCCGCGCACCAGCGCCTGCGCCTGGAAGGTGGTGATGCCGCCGATCTCCGGCGTGCCGGTGCCGGGTGCGAAGGCCGGATCGATGATGTCGATGTCGAAGGAGACGTAGGTCTCGGCTGCACCGGCGATCTCGCGCGCCTCGGCCATCACGTCGGCGACGCCGCGTGCCATCAGTTCCTCGATGAAGATCATCCGGATGCCTTCGGCCTTGGCGAAATCGAAATTCGCCGCATCCGAGATCGCGCCCCGAAGGCCGATCTGCACCATGCGCTTCGGGTCGAGCAGGCCTTCCTCGACGGCCCGGCGGAACGGCGTACCGTGATTGTAGCGGTTTCCGAAGAATTCGTCGTAAGTATCCGAATGCGCGTCGAAATGGATGAGGGCGCGGGGTGCGCCGCGCAACAGGCCGCGCAGGATCGGCAGGGTGATCAGATGATCGCCGCCGGCGGTCAGCGGAATGGCGCCTGCCGCCGCGACCTCGTGGTAGAAGCCGGTGATCCGCTCGATGCTGTCGGCCGGGTCGACCGGGTTCACCGGCGCGTCGCCGCAATCGGCGATCCCGGCGAGATCGTAGGGCGAGGTCAGGCTCGTATGATGGAACGGGCGGACGAGGCTCGACTGGTTGCGGATCTCGCGCGGCCCGTGGCGGGCGCCGGTGCGGTTGGTGGTGCCGCCGTCGAAGGGAATGCCGAGGAGCGCGATGTCCACCTCGTCGGGCCGCGCGACAGGCAGGCGCATGAAGCTCGCCGGGCCGGCAAAGCGCGGCACTTCGGCGGAATCGAGCGGGCGAAAGCGGCGATCGTCGGCCACGGCGTCAAGCTCCGGTGGGGATTGATATCGGCAGGGTGGACGCGCGGGGTAACGGCCGGATCAGCCGGCCCGCGCCCGTCCCGCCTCGATCAGCCGCGAAATATATTGCGCGAACTCGAAGTTCGGCCGCTCGAGATGCGACAGCGGGCCGGGCTCGCTGAGCTGGCTGCAAAGGCCCCTGTAGACGCGCTCGGTGCAGCCGCGATCCTCGACATTGACGTCGTCGAGCAGCGCCTTCACCGCCTCGAAGTGCCCGCGCGCCTCCGGATCGCCGACATAGTCCGGCGACATGCCGCCGCCATAGAGGATCTTGACGTGATCCGGGCCGTCCGGATGCAGGCTGAGATACCAGAAATAGCCGTTGGTCAGCGAGATGAAGAGGGCGGGATAGACCGACAGGAGCCAGGTGGTGCGCCGCTGGTCGCCGGTGAGCGTGGTGTTGTCCGGATGGGCAAGTGCCAGCGGCACGGCGTCGTTGCGCAGGATGAAGTGGTAGTTGAAGGCCTCGGTGCCTTCCGGGAGCGTCATCTTCATCAGGTCGTCGGCCGAGCCGCCGATCGTGCCGGCGTGGCAGGCCGGCAGGTGATAGCTCTCCATGAAGTTCTCGGCGAGGACCTTCCAGTTGGTGTTCCAGCGATGCTCCTCGCGGAAGGTCTCGGTGTAGTTTTCCATGCCAAGATAGCCGACCAGCGCCTCAACGTCCTTCAGCCGCTCGGCCGGGCTCGGCGCATCCGGGTTCAGCGTCACCATGATCCAGCCGAGCCATTCCTCGCAGCGGATCTCGGGAAGCGCGATCTCGTCCCTGCAGAAGCTCTGATTGGCGACCATCGCCGGAGCGCCGCGCAGGGAGCCGTCGAGATTGTAGGTCCAGGCGTGGTAGGGGCAGACGATCGAGCGCACTGTGCCGCGGCCCTGAAGCATCGTGGACATCCGGTGGCGGCAGACATTCGACAGCGCCCGAAGCTGGCCGTCCTTGCCGCGCAGGACGATCACCGGCTCGCCGGCGATCTCCATGGTGAGATAGGCGCCGGGCTCGGCCAGCGCGTCGGCACGGCCGGCGCAGAGCCATTCCCTCGCAAAGATGTGTTCGAGTTCCTGCTGCAGGAAATTCGGCGAGGTATAGACCGATTTCGGCATCGCCAGAGCCGTCTCGAAGGGCACCGAGACATTCGCCGCGAGTTCGTCTGCGGGCGACTCGGCGAGCTTGGGATCGTGGACGTTCATGGCTTGGACCTCGAAGCGGCGGGACGGTCGGGAAGGCTCGCGGGCATCCTGCGACGGACGCTGGAATTCCCCCAAGCCCGAATTTCTAGGATGTTTCGTCGCACTTCGCCAGCACCGAGAGTGCGGTGCACATTTCGTAACCCTTGCGACGACCGCGCGGCCTCCGATCTGCCGCAATGCTGGCCTCGAACACCCGTTCGACCATGCTTTGCAAACCTGCGGGTGAGAGCCCATATACCCGCGAGCCAAACGTCCCGGCAACGGAGCGGCGATTCCTCCGGCATCGCCCGGACGTCTCGGCGCGGCCCCACGGGACCATCGCGCAGCCGCCGGCCCCCACGACGGGGCGCGTTTCGGGCGGCTGCCGCAACAAGGAACATCATCATGGAGCTCGTACGCTCTGCCCCCCTTATCCGATCGCCCCGGGCGGACGGCCAGCTCCTCGAGCGAAAGGCAATCATCGACTGGCTCGTGAAGGACACGAGCCGGGAGCGCTTCGTCGACAATATCTTCCAGGAACTCTGCGACCGCCTGCGGGCCGCCGGCATGCCGGTGGCGCGGGCGACGCTGCATTTCCGCATCCAGCATCCGCAGTGGCTCGGCGCCCGCATCCTGTGGCGCGACGGCGCGCCGGAAGTCGAGATCGAGACCTTCCAGCACGGTGTCCTGGAATCGCCCGGCTATCTCGAAAGCCCCGTCGCGCGGGTCCATGCCGGCGATGCCGAGGTGCGCTGGAGCGTTTCGGACGGTGAGGAGAATCTCGATCAGTACCCGCTGTTCAGGCGACTGCGTGACGAAGGCCTGACCGAATATTTCGCCTGGCCGCTCGAACACACCCTCGGGCGCCGGCATGTCATCACCTTCGCCAGCGACGCTGCTGACGGATTTTCCGACGACGACCGGGCGTTTTTATCCGAGCTGTTGCCGCATTTCGCGCTGGTCAGCGAGATCCGGCTGAAGAACCGCCTCGCCCGCACGCTTCTCGAAACCTATGTCGGTCCCCATGCCAGCGAGGAGATCCTCGCCGGCGCGATCACCCGCGGCAGCGGCACGACGGTCGCCGCTGCGATCATCGTCTGCGACCTGCGCGACTTCACCCACATCTCCGAGCTGTGGCCGCGCGACGACGTGATCGAGATCCTCAACGGCTATTTCGATGCGATCTGCGAGCCGATCGAGCGGCACGGCGGCGAGATCCTGAAATTCATCGGCGACGGCCTCTTGGCGATCTTCCCGCTCGATCGGCCCACCGCCTGCGACGATCTCCTGTCGGCGGTCGACGAGGCGCAGGCGGCGATGGACGCGCTGAATGCCGAGCGCGAGCGCGGTGGCCACGAGATCCTGCGCTACGGCGTCGGCATTCATCTGGGCGATGTGATGTACGGCAATATCGGATCGCGCACGCGCCTCGACTTCACGGTCATCGGCCCTTCGGTCAACGCCGCCTCGCGGCTCGAATCCCTCACCAAGACGCTGAAGCGCCCGGTGCTGGTGTCGAAGGCCTTCGCCGAGCAGGCAAGCTGCAACAGGGCGCTGGAGAGCCTCGGCTCCTACCCGCTGCGCGGTTTCGGCGAGGAGATGGAGGTCTTCTCCTTCTCGATCGATCGCTGGCGGGCATCGATGCCCGAACAGGCGATTACGGCCAAGGCATCCTGAGCGAGGGCGGCCCGGGCGTCTCCGTCCGTCGAGGCAACGGCGCGCGCGCCGGGCAGCGGCGTTCCTGCGCTCAGCCCTCGCGGCGTCGCCCGTGGCGGACGACGACGACGGCTGCGACGACGACCAGCGCCGCCAGGGCAAACCAGGTGAGGGCGTATTGAAGATGCTGGTTGCGGAAGGCGACCCGCGTCAGCCCCTCGATCGGATAGGCGTCCGGTGGAAGGTCGGGCGTCCCCATTTCGACATTCGGCAGTTGCGGCCGTTCGAGTGGTGATCCGGCGTCGATGAAATAGGGCGCGACCGGCCGTTCCAGCTGCTTTTCCGCGGCGATCGCCGTGACGTCGCGGGAATACCAGCGCCCGGCCTTGGGGTCGTTCGATCGCAGGAAGGCGCCGCCCGGCTCGCTGAGCCGCATCAGCCCGGTGACGGAGACCGGTTCGCCGGTCAGCCCGGCATCGGCGAGAAAATCCTTCGAGGGGACGAAGCCGCGATCGACCAGCACGGTGAAGCCGCACTTGTCGCGCAGCGGCGTCATCAGCCAGAAGCCGCCGCCATAGTCGGTGGTCGCCTGGACGAAGACGCTCTTGCCGGCCTCGTAGCGGCCGGTGACGCTGACATGGCGGTATTCGTCGCCGTCGAAGGAGAGCTTCGGCCAGGCCTCCGGGCCAGGGGCCGGAACCGGGGCCGCGGCGACGCGCTGGTTCACCGCCTCGATCAGGGCGAGCTTCCAGCTGCGCCGCTCGATCTGCCAGATGCCGAGGCCGACGAAACCGCAGAACAGCGCGATGCCGACGAGCGCGAGGAGCGCGGCCCGCAGCACACTGCGACGCCGACCCCCTGTCCCGTCTTTCACGTCGATCCTGGCTCCGTCGTCCAACTCGAACGCCTCGCCGTCTTGCTGGCCGGACGCAGCCTACTGACCGGAGCCGCTGCCATTTTGCGATCCGCCCATGGTCATCCCGCCATGGTCGCCATGGCCACTTTCCGTGGATGCGCCGGCCTCTGGCGCGTTCTTGCCGGCGTCGGAAGCGCCGTCCATCGACATGCCCTTCATCTCGAGGCCGTCCATCTGCATGCTGTTGTCCATCGGCATCATGTTGCTGTTCAGGTGGTACATCACCCACAGCGAGCCGGAGATGGTGATCACCACGAGGACGACGGTGAAGATCAGTGCCATGATCGTCCAGCCGCCCTCGGACTTCGCGTCCATGTGGAGGAAGTAGATCATGTGGACGATGATCTGCGCGACGGCGAGGAGGATGACGAGGAGGGACGTGACGACGCCGTCCTCGATCGGTCTCGCCCAGACCAGCCAGAAGGGAATGACCGTGAGGACCACCGACAGGCCGAAGCCGGTCAGGTAGCCGCTCATCGTGGAGTGGGATTCCCCGCTCGGATGGTGGCCGCCGTGGTCGCCGTGGTGCGCGTCGGAGGTGTGGGAGCCAATGCTCATCAAATCACCCGGATGAGATAGACGAAGGTGAAGACGCCGATCCAGACGACGTCCAGAAAGTGCCAGAACATCGACAGGCACATCAGCCGCCGGCGGTTCGGCTCAATCAGGCCGAGTTTCGCCACCTGCACCATCAGGACGACCATCCAGAGGATGCCGAAGGAGACGTGCAGCCCGTGGGTGGCGACCAGCGTGAAGAAGCCCGACAGGAAGCCGCTGCGCTGGGGCGAGGCGCCTTCGTGGATCAGGCCGGCGAACTCGTAGAGCTCGATGCCGACGAAGAGCACGCCGAAGATCGCCGTGACGACCAGCCAGAGCAGCACCGCCTGCTTGTTGCGGTTCTGCATGGCGATCATCGAGAAGCCGTAGGTGATCGAGGAGAACAGCAGCATCGCCGTGTTCACCGCCAGCAGCGGCAGCTCGAAGATCTCCTCGGGGCGTGGCCCCGCCGCATAGTTGGTGGCGAGGACGCCGTAGGTGGCGAACAGGACCGCGAAGATGAGACAGTCGCTCATCAGGTAGATCCAGAAGCCCAGCATGGTGCTGCCGCCCGGCTCGTGCTCGTGCTCGTCGAGCTCGAAGAAGACCGGCGACTTGGCCTCGCCGCCATCGATGACGTTTTCCATCAGATCAGCTCCGTGCGGCCACGGCATTGGCGAAGGCACGCTCGGATGCCGCCACCTCGTCCGCCGGGATGTAGTAGTCCCGGTTGTAGTTGAAGGTGTGCCAGATCGTGGCGACGATGATGCCGACGAAGCTGATCGCCGCGAGCCACCAGATGTACCAGATCAGGGCGAAGCCGCAGATCGTCGCCAGCGCCGCGATGACGACGCCAGCCCCGGTGTTCTTCGGCATGTGGATCGGCTTGAAGCCCTCCATCGGCCGCTCAAAACCGCGCTTCTTCATGTCGGCATAGGTGTCGAGGCCGTGCACCACCGGGGTGAAGGCGAAGTTGTAGTGCGGCGGTGGTGAGGAGGTCGCCCATTCCAGGGTGCGGCCGTCCCACGGATCGCCGGTGGTGTCGGCGAGCGCCTCCCGGTTGCGGATCGAGACAAAGATCTGGACCAGGAAGGCGGCGATGCCGCAGGCGATCAGCGCCGCGCCGAAGGCGGCGATGATGAACCAGATGTGCAGCGACGGATCGTGGAACACCCGCAGGCGCCGGGTCACGCCCATCAGGCCGAGCACGTAGAGCGGCATGAAGGCGAAGTAGAAGCCGACCACCCAGAACCAGAAGCTCACCGTGCCCCAGAACCTGTCGAGCTTGAAGCCGAAGGCCTTGGGGAACCAGTAGTTGATGCCGGCGAACATGCCGAACAGGACGCCGCCGATGATCACGTTGTGGAAGTGGGCGACGAGGAACAGCGAGTTGTGGGTGACGAAGTCGACCGGCGGCACGGCAAGGAGGACGCCTGTCATGCCGCCGAGGGTGAAGGTCACCAGGAAGGCGATCGTCCACATGATCGGCAGTTCGAAGCGCACCCGGCCGCGATACATGGTGAACAGCCAGTTGAAGATCTTCGCTCCCGTCGGGATCGAGATGATCATCGTGGTGATGCCGAAGAATGAGTTGACGCTCGCCCCGTTGCCCATGGTGAAGAAGTGATGGAGCCAGACGAGATAGGCGAGGATGGTGATCACCACCGTCGCGTAGACCATCGAGGTGTAGCCGAACAGCCGCTTGCCCGAGAAGGTCGCGGTGACCTCCGAATAGATGCCGAAGCACGGCAGGATGAGGATGTAGACCTCCGGATGGCCCCAGATCCAGATGAGGTTGAAATACATCATCGAATTGCCGCCGAGATCGTTCGTAAAGAAATGCGTCCCCACGTAGCGATCGAGCGAGAGAAGGGCCAGAACCGCGGTCAGCACCGGGAATGAGGCGACGATCAGGATGTTGGTGCAGAGCGCCGTCCAGGTGAAGATCGGCATGCGCATCATGGTCATGCCGGGTGCCCGCATCTTGATGATGGTCACCAGGAAGTTGACGCCCGATAACAGAGTGCCGACGCCGGCGATCTGCAGACCCCAGATGTAGTAATCGACGCCGACGCCCGGACTGTTCGCGGCGTCCGCGAGCGGCGGGAAGGCGAGCCAGCCGGTGCGGGCGAATTCGCCGATGAACAGCGACAGCATGACGATGATGACGCCACCGGCGGTCATCCAGAAGCTGAAATTGTTGAGGAAGGGAAAGGCGACGTCGCGGGCGCCGATCTGCAGCGGCACGACGATGTTCATCACGCCGACGATCAGCGGCATCGCCACGAAGAAGATCATGATGACGCCGTGGGCGGAAAACACCTGATCGTAGTGGTGGGCGGGCAGGAAGCCTTCCGAGCCGTTGAAGGCGATCGCCTGCTGGGCGCGCATCATCAGCGCGTCGGCGAAGCCGCGCAGCAGCATGACGATGGCGAGCACCATGTACATGATGCCGATCTTCTTGTGATCGACGCTGGTGAACCACTCGTTCCAGAGATAGCCCCAGAGCTTGAAGTAGGTCAGCGCGCCGAGGAGCGCGAGGCCGCCGATTGCCACGACCGCGAAGGTGCCGATAAGGATCGGCTCGTGATAGGGGATCGAGTCGAGCGTCAGGCGCCCGAAGATCAGCCGTGTGAGATCCGTATTGCCCAGCATGGAAATCGTCTCTTGCTGTTAGCTGGCGTGCCCCGGCAGCTGCCGGGGCCTTTCGTCAGTCATTGTTCAGTTGCGGCGGTGCGACGCTGTCGTCGCCGGTCGCATCGCCGTCCGATTTGGCGGTGTCGCTGTGCGGCTCGCGCCCCGTCGCCGGTGCGGTGGCGCCCTGCGGCTCGTCGCCGGCCTGACCCTTGCCGTCAACCTCGCCATGACCGAAGGCGTCGAGGTCGTAGGTCTTGTATTTCAGCTGGTCGATCGTGACGTCCTTGCCCGGCTCGGCCTTGCCGGCGTTGATCATCATGATCTGCTGCATGCACAGCTTGCCCGGATTGACGCACATTCCGAGGATCCGCTTGTAGAGATCGGGATCTACCGAGGAGAAGTATTCGACCGGAACCGCCTCGCTCGGCTTGGCGAGGTCGAGATAGCTGTCGGTGTCGAGCGCCTGGCCGGAGTCCTTCAGGTTCTGGATCCAGGCGTCGAAGTCGCCGTCCTTCTGGCTGTAGAACTTGAACTGCATGTCGGAGAAGCCGGCGCCGTTATAGTGCGAGGCGATGCCGTCATAGACGCCGGTCTCGTTCATCACCGCGTGGAGCTTCGTCTCCATGCCCGGCATCGAATAGATCATGCCGGCCAGCGTCGGGATGTAGAAGGCATTCATCACCGATTCCGCCGTCAGGTCGAAGCGGATCGGTCGGTTCACCGGGGCGGCGAGCTCGTTCACCGAAGCGACGCCGTACTGGGGATAGATGAACAGCCATTTCCAGTTCAGCGCGACGACCTGGACCTCGAGCGGATCCTCGTCGAGCTTGACGCTGTCGCTGGTGGTGATCTTGTCCAGCGGCCGGAACGGATCGAGGAGGTGGGTTCCGACCCATGTCACCGCGCCGAGGCAGATGATGATCAGCAGCGGGACGGTCCAGATGACCAGTTCCAGCTTGGTCGAATGATCCCACTCGGCATCGTAGTCCGCCGTCTTGCTCGTGGCCCGGTAGCGCCACGGAAAATACAGCGACATGAAGATGACGGGTATGATGATGATCAGCATCAGCCCGGTCGCGATCAGCAGCATGTCGCGCTGGCGGGCCGCGATGTCGCCGCCGGGAAACAGCAGCGGAGAGTCGCAGGCGCTCAACACGAATGGCAGCGACAGGACGGCGAGTAGACGAAACGGACGCAATGGAGCGGCCCCGTATTGTTCTGACATGAAATGGGCGGCTGGCCGGCCAGAAGCCGAACGTTGACTGCCGCGCGGCGCTGGTATTGAACAAATCGCGCCGGGCCTCAACCCCCCATTCTGTGCAGGGGCGATACCTTACCGGTCGTTAATCTGCGGCGCGCTTGCCGCAAGCCACCAATCGTGCTTGGGATCGCAGAATGAGCGAGACTGTTGCCACCCCCCACTTCGCCGGTTCGCCGGCGCAGCCAGGTGCCCGCGGGCACACCGTCAATCCCACCGAGATCGCCATCGGCGTCGTGATCGGACGAACCTCCGAGTTCTTCGACTTCTTCGTCTTTGCGATCGCTTCGGTGCTGGTGTTTCCGGAGCGGGTTTTCCCCTTCGTCGATCCCGTCACCGGCGTTCTCTACTCCTTTGCGATCTTCGCGCTCGCCTTCATCGCAAGGCCCTTCGGCACTTGGCTTTTCATGGCCATCGACCGGCTGCACGGCAAGGGGACGAAGCTGACGATCGCGCTGTTCCTGCTCGGCACCTCGACCGTCGTCGTGGCGTTCCTGCCCGACTATCAGGACGTCGGTGCGGCGGCGATCTGGCTCCTGGCTCTCTTCCGTATCGGCCAGGGCGTCGCGCTCGGCGGCACCTGGGACGGTCTCGCCTCGCTGCTTGCCATGAACGCTCCGGAAAACCAGCGCGGCTGGTGGGCCATGGTGCCGCAGCTCGGCGCACCCTTCGGGCTTATTGTCGCATCGGGGCTTTTTGCCTTCTTCTACGGCTTCCTGCCGACCGAGGAATTCGACGCCTGGGGCTGGCAATTCCCCTTCTTCGTCGCCTTCGCGATCAACGTCGTGGCGCTGTTTGCCAGGCTGCGGATCGTCGCCACGCCGGAATATGTCCGGCAGTTCGAACGCCGCGAACTCCAGGCGACGCGGGTGCGCAAGACGGTGCGCCAGTACGGCCGCTACATCATCGTCGGCGCCTTCGCGCCGCTGGCGAGCTTCGCCATGTTCCACATGGTGACGGTGTTCCCGCTGTCCTGGGTCGAGCTCTTCACCAAGGAGCAGGTGACCCGCTTCCTGATCATCGAGGCGGTCTGCGCGGTGATCGGCGCTCTCGCCATCGTCGCTTCGGGCATGCTCGCGGACAAATACGGCCGGCGCAATCTTCTCGGCGTCACGGCGCTGCTGATCGCCGTCTTCAGCGGTTTCGCGCCGTCGCTGCTGGCGCAGGGCGTGGCCGGCGAGATCATCTACATGGTCTTCGGCTTCGCGCTTCTCGGCGTATCGTTCGGCCAGTGCTCGGGCGTCGTCGCGTCGAACTTCCCGCGCAACTATCGCTACACCGGCTCGGCGGTGGTCTCGGACCTTGCCTGGCTGTTCGGAGCGGGCTTCGCGCCCTTCGTCGCGCTGTACCTCACCTACCATCTCGGCCTCGTCGCCGCGGGTCTCTACCTCCTGTCGGGCGCCGTCGCGACCATGCTGGCACTGCGCTACAACGACCTCCTCGAATATCAGGAGTGACGCGGCGGCGGCGTCCGCCGCCGACTTCATTACACAATCGAACGGCCGGCACTGGTTGCCGGCCGTTTTGATTCCAACCGGCTTGCGCGTTGATGCCGCGTCCGCTGCGGCGCCGCGCCGCTGCCGCCCTGCTGAATCTGCAATTTCGATATGCCGAGATTGCACGGCTGGTGAGGGCGGATTTGCGTGTTTCGCGCAGCTCTGATCAAAATTCCGGGACGAATCGGCGGCCAGATCGGTGCCACGGGATCGCTCGGCCGGCGCTTCGCCATCGCCGAAGTCGCAGTTTGTGCAACTGCCAGCCGCCGATGCGGCGATCAGTCCCGCCCGGGGCCGGGGAATATCGGCAGCTGCGGCGCCGTCTCCGGCGCGAACAGGCCGGTCAGTCGCGGGTCGTCGGCAAGCTCCAGCATCTGGCGCACGGGCACGAAGCCCGCGCGGCGATAGAAGCCCATCGCGCGGGGATGGTCGTTGGTGTTGGTGTGCAGCCACAACAGTTCGATCGGGCGCGCAAAGGCGAAGGCGATCAGCCGCTCCATCATGAAATGCGCCGCGCCCGATCCCGCAAGCTCGGGCGTGACGCCGAAATAGACGAGCTCCGGGCGTGCCGGCTCGGTGCAGTCGAGCTCGGCGATGCCTTCGGCTTTCCCGTCGGCGAAGAGGGCATGGATGACCGTCGCCGGATCGCCGATCTTCGCGGCGATCGCTTCCGGCTCCTGTATCAGTCGCTGGTACCAGAGGTGGTTCGATCCGACCCGGCGCAAGAGCTCGCAGTACCAGGCGAGATCCGGGCGCTCGGCCCGCTCGAAGCGCCAGTCGTCCTTGCCGGTGCTGGCGAAGGGCGCATCGTCCGGCGGCGTGCGTCGCTCGAGGATGGTCGCGATGGCGGCGAGCTTGCCGGGAGGAATGTCGGTGAATCCGTCTGGAAGGGACATCGGGCGATCGATCCGCATCGGAGGGCGTCTGGGAACATCTGGCAGGTGAGGGGTTGGCCGATAAAGCCCCGCCGCCGCTGGCGCAATGCTTCGTCGCATCGACCGGCAATTTCACCGGGCCGGTCTTCAAGCTGTCGCCGCCTTGGGGTAGAGACGCCGTTTCGCGCGGGACGCCCGGCCCGGGCGACCCGCCTCTTCACGCGCCTGCCTGTTGCCCGACTAACGTCGCCGCGGGGGCGCAGCGCCCAGATCCCAAGCCGAGATAGCACCTTGCCTGACCTCTTCGCCGGCCTCGACTTCGGCACCACCAACTCGACCCTCGGCCTTGCCGCCCGTTCGAACGCCGCGCCGAGGCTCCTTTCGGTCGAGGGCGATGCGGCGACGCTGCCCTCGGCGCTGTTCTTCAGTTTCGAGGACGGCCGGACCTATTTCGGCCGCGCCGCCGTCTTCGAATATGTCGACGGCGCCGAAGGGCGGTTCATGCGGGCGCTGAAGTCGGTGCTCGGCTCTTCCCTGATGGAGGAGACGACGCGGATCGGCCGCGAGCGCCTCGGCTTCGTCGAGCTGATCGGCCGCTTCCTCGCGCATCTGCGCGGCACTCTCGAGCGCGAGGCCGATCGCGCCGCCGCGGCCGGCGAGGGGACGATCGCCCTCGACAAGGTCGTGCTCGGCCGCCCGGTCCGCTTCGTCGACGGCGACGATGCGGCCGACCGCGCCGCCGCAGGACAGCTGGAAGCAGCGGCCCGCGGCGTTGGCTTTTCCGACATCGCCTTCCAGTTCGAGCCCGTCGCTGCGGCGCTCTACTATGAAAGCCGGATCGCGGCGGAGGAACTGGCGCTGGTCGTCGATATCGGCGGCGGCACTTCGGACTTCTCGGTGGTGCGCCTGTCGCCCCGGCGGGCGATGGCCGAGGACCGCCTCGACGACATTTTGAGCTTCACCGGCGTCCATGTCGGCGGCACCGACTTCGACCGGCTTTTGTCGATCGCCGAGGTGATGCCGCATTTCGGCCTCGGCAGCTCGACCGCCGACGGCAAGCGGCGCCTGCCGGTCTGGTACTTCAACGACATGGCCACCTGGCACCGGATCAACATGCTCTACACGCCCTCGGTTCTGCGCGACATCCGGGCGCTGGAGCGCGAGGCGGCCGAGCCGTCGAAGCTTTCGCGCTTTGCCCATCTTCTCGAGCATCGCTCCGGCCACCGGCTCGCCGGCGCGGTGGAAACGGCGAAGATCGCCCTGACCGATGCCGAGGAGGCGACGGTCATGCTGCGCGAGGCGGGGCTGACCATCGCGGCGCCGACGAGCCGTTCGGCCTTCGAGGCGGCGACGGGCGAACTCGTCGCGAGGATCGGCGGCGCCATCGACGGGGCGCTTCTGGAGGCGGGGGTGGCCGCAACCGCGATCGAGACCGTCATCCTCACCGGCGGCGGCGCGCAGGTGCCGGCGGTGCGGGCTGCCGCCGTCTCGCGCTTTCCAGGCGCCAAGATCGCCCAGTCGGATGCCTTCGGCTCCGTCGGTCTCGGCCTCGGCATCGATGCGGCCCGCAAGTTCGGCTGAGACAGCCGAGAGACGTGCGACGCCTTGGCCCGCTCGGCGGGCCGGCGGGCTCACATTTCGATGACGTGGCGCACCGTTCGGCCTTCGGCGAGGGCGTCGAGTGCGGCATTGATGTCGTCGAGGCCGCCGGTGCTGGTGAGCAGCCGGTCGACGGGAAGCAGTCCCGCCTTGAACAGCGCGACGTAGCGGGGAATGTCGCGGCTCGGGATGCAGCTGCCGATATAGCTGCCCTTGAGGGTGCGCTCCTCGGCGACGAGCGTCACCGGCGCGAGCGCCAGCCGCTCCGTCGGTGCGGCGAGGCCGCCGGTCACCGTCAGCCCGCCGCGGCGGGTGATCCGATAGGCAAAGTCGAGGGCAGGGACCGAGCCGGCGAGTTCGACCGCCGCATCGACGCCGCCGCCGGTCAGCGCCTTGACCTTTGCCTCTGCGCCGTCCTCGCGCGGATCGATCGCGTCGCTCGCGCCGAGTTCCAGCGCCAATGCCCGCTTCTCCGGGATCGGATCGACCGCGACGAGCCTCGCCGCGCCGCTGGCCTTCGCGCCGAGAAGGGCGGCAAGGCCGACGCCGCCGAGGCCGATCACCGCGACGCTCTGGCCGGCCCGGATTGCCGCAGTGTTCACCACGGCGCCGACCCCGGTCAGCACCGCGCAGCCGAACAGGGCGGCATGGGCAAAGGGCAGGTCCCTGTCGATCTTCACCAGCGAATTGCGCGAGACCACCGCCGCCTCGGCAAAGGCCGAGACGCCGATGTGGTGATGCACCGGCTGGCCGCGATGCTTCAGCCGGATCGCACCGCCGAGGAGGGTGCCGGCGCCGTTCGCCGCGGCGCCCGGCTCGCAGAGCGCCGGGCGGCCCTCGGCGCAGGGGACGCAATGGCCGCAGGAGGGAACGAAGACCATGACGACGTGATCGCCGACGGCAAGGTCGTCGACGCCGTCCCCGAGCGCCTCGACGACACCCGCAGCCTCGTGGCCGAGTGCCATCGGCACCGGCCGCGGGCGCGCGCCGTTGACGACCGAGAGGTCGGAGTGGCAGAGGCCCGCCGCCTTGACCCGCACCAGCACCTCGCCGCGTCCGGGCGCCTCCAGCTCCAGCGTCTCGATGGCGAGCGGTCGTGTCTCGGCGTAGGGCGCGGCGACGGGCGACCGGTTGAGAACGGCGGCACGAATGGTGGTCAAGGCAGGTCTCCTCCCGTCATGCCCACCAGCGCCGCGACACGAAGAGGCGACAGGGACGGGCGTTTGCCGGGAGGCTAACCCCGGCCGGGTCTCGGCGAAAGGTGCAAACTGCCACGAGGGCCTAGCCGGCGTCGGTCCCCGCATCGGCCGGTGCAATGGCTGGTCAAGCGAAGGCAACGCGCCCGAGCTCGGCCGGAGGATGTACTTGGTCAAAATCCGTAAGTCTGCAATAATATAAGATCTATGGACGCATAATATTGGTTGCGAAAAATATCAATTCGATAGAATTCCCTAACGGTAGAAAGTGCGGCATAGTCGATATATCTGCAGGGTTGCGATGGGAGGGGATGGTGATGACAGGTTGGATATTTGTCCGCAGGATGGCTGCCGCAACGGCACTGCTGATCCTCGGCGCGATCGGCACGACGCCCGCTGCGGCCCAGGTGGACCCCTATGTCGGGCAGGTGATGCTGACCGGCGCGACCTTCTGCCCGCGCGGTACCACCGAGGCGAACGGCGCCATTCTTCCCATCGCACAGAACACCGCTCTCTTCTCGCTGCTCGGCACGAACTATGGCGGTAACGGCACGTCGACCTTCGCTCTTCCGGACCTTCGCGGCCGCGTTCCGATCGGGGTCGGCCAGGGGCCGGGCCTGCCGGACTATAGCCAGGGCGAACAGGGCGGGTCGGTCTCGACCACGCTGACACTGCAGAACCTGCCGTCCCATACCCATGCCGCGACCGGCACGCTGAGCGCCTCGGCGCAGCCCGGGACCACGGCATCGCCCGGCGGCAACAGTCTGGCGGCCTCGACCGGCGGCACGTTCATCTATCGCTCGCGCGGCTCGCCGGATCAGGCGCTCAACCCCGGCTCCGTCACCATCGCCGTCCAGAACGCCGGCGGCAGCCAGCCGATCGACAACCGCACTCCCTATCTCACCCTGCGCTGGTGCATCGCGCTCGTCGGCGTGTTTCCGCCGCGAAACTGATCGCAGCTCGCCGTCCGACAAATCCGCACCGATGCGAGAGGCACCATGGCCAGAGAATCGATCCGTCACTATCGCCGCCGCACACGGTTCGCCGCAGCCGTCGCCTCCGGCCTCTGCGCCGCCGCAGCGATGACCGCGACGCCAGGTTTCGCGCAGGAGTACTATCTCGCGCAGATCCTTCCGATCGCCGGGTCGTTCTGCCCCCAGGGGACGGCCGATGCGCAGGGCCAGCTCCTTGCGATCAATTCGAATCAGGCGCTGTTCTCGCTGCTCGGCACGACCTATGGCGGCGACGGGCGGGTCACCTTCGCTTTGCCGGACATGCGGGGCGTCGAGACGCTTCAGTTCGGCCAGGGCTCCGGTCTGCCCAACTACAATCTCGGGCAGCGCGGCGGCACGTCCACCGTCGCCGTCGGCCAGGCCAACATGCCGATCCACAACCATCTCGTCACCGGCCAGTTGCTCGGGTCGGATGTCGCCGCCGCGGCCGATACCCCGGGAGGAAACAGCCTCGCGCAGCCGACCAACGGCGTCTTCATCTACAACGCCAATGCGCCGGACGTGGCGATGGGCTCCAGCAGCCTGGCCGTGACTCTCGGCAATGCCGGCGGCAGCGTGCCCTTCCAGCACAACAGCCCCTATCTTGCCATGCGCTGGTGCATCGTCATGCAAGGCATTTTTCCGAGCCGCAACTGAGCGGCGCTGCAGCGGATTCGAGCCGGAGCCGGCCGATCACCGACATTCGGGCGGCGCGTCGCGGCGGCGCGCGATCTGCAGCCTTGCGGGCCCTGCGGCGGCCGGGCGGCATAGCTCGGCGGAGCGATGGGTCGGCCCGGATCGAATGCGGTTCCGCAGGCGCCGCCGACGCGATTCTCCGCCGTTGAAAGCTGCTCCGGGCATGTCGCCAGCGGCGATCTCCAAGCCCTCAAATGGCCTCATTTGCGAAAGACGTCCGGGCTCGTTAAGGAACCCCCGTCGAGTGCAATCAACGCGCCGAAAGGACATGAGGCCGTGCAAGACCGGATGAAGAACGCTTCGCTTTCGAAGCTCGCGGGCGTGCTCGTGGGTACAGCCACGCTGCTCGCCGGTGCGCCCCTGGCCAACGCCCAGGATGCCAATGCCAAGCCGCAGGTGATGCCGACCGAATGGTTCAAGGTCTGCACCAAGCAGGGCGAAAACGATATCTGCAACACCCAGTATTCGCTGGTCGCCGATACCCGCCAGCTGATCACCGCGGTCAACCTGATCAACGTCAAGGGCAAGGTGAACCAGCAGGTGATCCAGGCCGTGGTGCCGACCGGCCGGGTCATTCCCGCCGGCGTGCAGGTCAAGGTCGACAGCAACCAGCCGCTGACGCTGAACTATTCCGTCTGCTTCCCGAACCGCTGCATCGCCGAGGCGGAGCTGAGCGACGCCCTCGTCGCCAGCATGAAGAAGGGCAACCAGATGGTCGTCACTTCGATCAACTTCCAGCGCCAGGCCAACCCCATTCCGGTGACGCTGAAAGGCTTTACCGACGCCTATGACGGTCCGCCGAAGGACCAGTCGGCGCTCGCCCAGCGCCAGAAGGAGCTGAACGACGCGCTGCAGAAGCAGGCCGAGGAGCGTCGCAAGAAGTTCGAGGACGCCCAGAACGCCGCCAAGCAGAGCGGCGCGACCTCGACTCAGTAAGCCGGACGGCCCGGGGCGATCCACGGCCCATTGGAGCGCCGTGCGTCCGAATGGACGCACAAAGGACGCTCCAAGTTATTGAATCTGCGCATCGTGCTGTCCGAAATCGATTTCGATTTTCGGGCCGATGCTGTAGCCTGATCGAAACGAAGCGACCGGCGCCGTGGAAGCGGCGCCGGTCGTTTTGTCTGCATGGTCCCCGGTGCAGGGTGACCCTCGCCGTCGTCAGTTGCGGTTCTCGATCCGCAGCCGGTAGACCCCGTCGAACGGACCGTCGAACATCTCGTTCACCTGGGGATGGCGGACCGGCGCGCCGGTCTCGTCAAGCATCAGATTCTGCTCCGAGACATAGGCGACATATTCGGTCTCGGCGTTCTCGGCGAACAGGTGGTAGAACGGCTGGTCCTTGCGCGGCCGCACCGTTTCGGGGATCGACTCGTACCATTCCTCGGTGTTGTCGAATTCCGGATCGACGTCGAAGACGACGCCGCGAAACGGGTAGAGTCGGTGCCGGACGATCTGGCCGATGTTGAAACGGGCGGTTTGCATTGCCGTCATGACTCCATTAACAAATCGGCCTCGGTCGTCTCTCTTGGAGACGTCGTCGCCCATCCTTCGCCAGATTCCGAACCGGTTGGTCCGATGCCGCCGCCGAAACACGCGTGCCGCGACACGGCGGTGATGCCGGACTCAAGGAACCTTTGGCAAGTCACTGACGAAAGTGGAGCTTGGATTTTGGCATTGCCGACGCCGCACACGCACAGCGGATGCCGGTTCCGCTTCCATAGCATGAGACCCTGCCGCCCCGGATCGAACCGATGATCGCGATCATCGGGCTGATATCGCCGTTCTTCGGCCTGATCGCGCTCGGCTTCCTGGCGGGACGGCTGGCGCCGCATCCGGTCAGCGGCCTCGCCTGGCTGAACGTCTTCGTCATCTACATCGCCCTGCCGGCGCTGTTCTTCCAGCTCCTGTCGAAAACCCCGGTCGAACAGCTGGCGAGCGTTTCCTTCATCGCCGCGACGACGCTCGCGACCTTCGTCATCTTCGTCCTTGGCTTTGCCATCGCGCTTCTCCGCAGCCGCGGCGACATTCCCGCCGCCACCATCCAGGGGCTCGGCGGCGCCTATGGCAATATCGGCTATATGGGTCCGGGCATCGCTCTCGCCGCGCTTGGGCCCGCGGCGGGCGTGCCTGTCGCGCTGATCTTCTGCTTCGACAACACGCTGCATTTCGTCATGGCACCGCTGATGATGGCGATCGGCGGCGATCGGCAGGCGCCCTTGGCGATGGTGCGGCAGGTGCTGGTGAAGATCTTCACCCACCCCTTCATCATCGCCACCATCGTCGGCGTCGGCGCCGCCATCCTCGGCATTCATCCGACCGGCCCGATCGATCGCTTCCTGCAGCTTCTCGCCAATGCCGCGGCGCCCTGCGCGCTCTTTGCGATGGGCGTCACGCTGGCGCTGCGGCCGCTGAAGCGCGTGCCGCCGGAGCTGTTCACCATCGTGCCGATCAAGCTGCTGCTCCACCCGGTCGTCGTCTGGCTGGCGCTCGGTCTTGCCGGCACGTTCGACGACGTCTGGGTGAAGAGCGCTCTGCTTCTGGCCAGCCTGCCCACCGCCACCAACGTCTTCGTCATCGCCCAGCAATACGAGGTGTGGATCGAGCGGGCCTCGGCGGTGGTGCTGGTGACGACGGTGATCTCAGTGGCGACCGTGACGCTCATCCTCTACGGGGTCACGAGCGGCCTCGTGCCCACCCATCCATTTCTTCACTGAACGGGGCAGGCCGGCGATCCCGGCGCCCGGCACCAGCCCCTCGCGCATGGCGAACTGGCGCAGCGGACCGACGAGGCCCATCGCCGCCATCGTGCCGCTGCGGGCGATCTGGCTCGGCAGGAAATCCATCAGCAGCGACCGGTTGAGGATGTCGACACCGGCCGTCCGCGAGACGACGTCCCCGCGCCGCCCCGCCTCGTAGCGCGACAGCATCAGCCGCGAGCCGGGATCGTCGCGGCTTTCCTCCGCCAGCCGGACCAGCGCCTCGGCGTCCCTCAGCCCGAGATTGAGGCCCTGCGCCCCGATCGGCGGAAAGGCGTGGGCGGCCTCGCCGACGAGGGCGAGGCGGGTGCCGGTCAGGCGCTCGACGCGGCTGCCGCCGAGCGGATAGCGTGCCACCGGACCATCGACGGTCACCTCGCCGAGGATCCAGTGCAGCTTGTCGGCGATCGTCGAGGCGAGCTTCTCCGGCTTCAGCTCGACATAGAGTTCGGCAAGTTTCGGATCTTCCACCCAGACCAGCGAGGAGCGGCGGCCGGGCAGCGGCACCTGGGTGAACGGGCCGGTGCGGGTGTGAAATTCGGTCGAGACCGCCCCATGGTCGCGCGTGTGCTCGAAATTGAGGACGATGGCGGTCTGCGGATAGCTCCACTGCCGAGCGCCGATGCCGGCCGCCTCGCGCATCGCCGAGCGCCGGCCGTCCGCAGCGACGACGAGATCGGCGCCCATCTCGCTGCCGTCGGCAAAGCTCACGATCGCCCGGTCGTCGCTCTGGGTCAGGCCGGTCGCCGCGAGCGGCAGGATCTCGAGGTTTTCGCGCTTTGCCGTGCAGGCCTGAAGCGCCGTCGCAAGATCGGCGTTCAACGTGTTGATGCCGAAGGCGGTCAGGCCGATCTCGCTCGCCCTGAACTCGACCGTCGGGGCGCGGAAAAGCCGCCCGAGATCGTCGACGATGCGCATCACCGCGAGCGGCGCCCTCGCTTCGCCGAGGGCGTCGAGAACGCCGAGATCGGCGAGGAAGGCCAGCGAGCGGCCGAGGATGGCGGAGCTGCGCTTGTCCTCCGGGGCGGGCGGAGCGGCCAGCAGCGTGTCGAAGCCTGCCGATGCGAGACCGAGTGCCGTGGCCGTGCCGGCGAGCCCGCCGCCGACGACGATGATCTGCCTGCGTTGCATTCGGTTGCTCCCTGCGCACATATTTCGTCACAGGCGGCATCGAATCCGCCCTGCCGTATTGGATTTCGCAGATACCCCCGCTACAGCCAATGGCAATGGCCCAAACGAATGGCGAGGTGCGGATGTTCACCGAAGAAGGGCGCCGGCCGGCGCCGGAGGCGAAAGTCTGCCGATGTCCGACATGACGGAAGAATACGATCGTGCCGACCGGTGGCGCGCTTTCGCGATCCATCTCCTGACCGCCTCCGGGGCCTTCATGGCCTTCCTGTCGCTGATTGCCGCAGCCGAGCAGCGCTGGGTGGCGATGTTCGCGTGGCTCGGTCTGGCGCTGTTCGTCGATGGGATCGACGGCCCGATGGCGCGCAAGGTGAACGTCAAGGGCGTGCTGCCGAACTGGTCCGGCGACCTTCTCGATTCGATCATCGATTACGCCACCTATTCGCTGATCCCCGCCGTCGCGCTGTATCTGTCGGGCATGATCGGCCGGCCGTCCTCCTTCGTCGCGGCGGCGCTGATCGTCATCTCCAGCGCGATCTACTATGCCGACACGCGGATGAAGACGACGGACAACTTTTTCCGCGGCTTTCCCGTCGCCTGGAATTTCGTCGTCTTCACGCTGTTCGCCGTCCGCCCGCCGGAATGGGCGGCCTTCACGCTGGTGGTGCTCTGCGCCGCCGCGACATTCTTCCCGGTGAAGTTCGTCCATCCGGTGCGGGTGAGGGTGCTGCGGCCGCTGACGCTCGCGGTCGTCGCATTGTGGTCGGTGCTGGGAGCGATCGTCCTGATCGAGAATTTCGAGCCATCGCCACTGGTGCGGTGGGGACTTGTCGCCTCGGGGCTCTATCTGCTTGCCATCGGCGGCATCCTGCAGCTCGTCGACCGGCTGCGCGGCACCCGCGCCAGCTGATCGGGGGCGGATGGCGGGCTGTCGCCGGCGACAGCATCGTCCCGGGAACCGAGATCGATTCTCGCACTGGACGATGCGTCGATTCAACGAGTTCGAGCGACCTTTCCGCGTCCCAAAGGACGCGCGGCGCTTTGAGATCCGACACGCGAAGACAGGGGAGACAACGCCATGAGTAAGGCGATCATCGTCAACAAGACCGGCGGCCCGGAGGTTCTTTCCTTCGAAGACTATGATCCCGGCGAGCCGGGCAAGGGCGAGATCCTCGTCGAGCAGAAGGCCGCGGGCATCAACTTCATCGACGTCTATTTCCGCACCGGCCTCTACAAGTCCGACAAGATGCCCTTCGTTGCCGGCAAGGAGGGCGCCGGTATCGTCAAGGCGGTAGGCGAGGGCGTCACGCTGTTCAAGCCCGGCGACCGGGTGGCCTATAACGGCGTCTCCGGCAGCTATGCGGAGAAGATCGTCATCGCCGCCGATCGGGCGGTGCTGGTGCCGGACGCCATCGAGCTCGAGACGGCGGCCGCGGTGATGCTGAAGGGCATGACCGCGGAATATCTCCTGCGCCGCACCTATCCGGTCGATTCCGACACCGTACTGTTGTTCCACGCGGCGGCCGGCGGCGTCGGGCTCATTGCCGGCCAGTGGGCGAAGCATCTCGGCGCCACGGTGATCGGCACGGCCGGCTCCAAGGAGAAATGCGACCTCGCGCTGAAGAACGGCTACGACCACGTGATCAACTATCGCGAGGCCGATTTCGTCAAGGAGGTCGCGCGGATCACCGGCGGGCGCAAATGCGACGTCGTCTACGATTCCGTCGGCAAGGACACCTTTCCCGCCAGCCTCGACTGCCTGCGGCCGCGCGGCCTGTGGGTGACCTTCGGTCAGTCCTCCGGCAAGCTGGATCCGATCGACACCGCGATCCTCAACCAGAAGGGCTCGCTCTACGCCACGCGGCCGACACTCTTCAGCTACGTCTCGACCCGGGCGGAGCTCGAGGCCTCCGCGAAAGCGCTGTTCGACGTCATCGCCTCCGGCGCCGTGAAGATCACCATCGGTCAGCGCTACCCGCTCGCCGAGGCGGCAAAGGCCCATATCGACCTCGAAGGCCGCAAGACGACGGGCGCGTCGATCCTGACGATCTGAGCGACCTCAGGCGTCGGCCGCCCGGCGGCCGGCGCAGGTCCGGGAGAAGGCGCGCGGCAGGCGGCGATCAATTCGCGGTGGGAACGGAACCAACCCGCCCCGCCGGCCTTGTTTGCGTCATCACACCCCTCGCTCCTGGAGCAACTCGTGACGATCCAATTTCGCCCGAACACCACACAGACCCATCGCGGCCCGACCGCCGTCAGACGGCGCCGGATCCAGGAGGGGCGACCGTTTCCGCTGGGCGCGACATGGGACGGAATCGGCGTCAATTTCGCGCTGTTCTCGGCCAATGCGACTAAGGTCGAGCTCTGCCTCTTCGACGCGGCGGGCGAGAACGAGATCGAGCGGATCGAGCTGCCGGAATACACCAACGAGATCTATCACGGCTATCTGCGCGACGTTCGCCCCGGCCAGATCTACGGCTACCGAGTCTACGGTCCGTACGAGCCGGATGCCGGCCATCGCTTTAACCCGAACAAGCTGCTGATCGACCCCTATGCCAAGCAGCTGATCGGCGAGGTGAAATGGGACCATGCGCTGTTCGGCTACACGATCGGCCATGACGACGGCGATCTCTCCTTCGACGAGCGCGACAGCGCCGCCTTCGTGCCGAAATGCCGTGTCGTCGATCCGGCGTTTACCTGGGGCGATGAGCGGAGGCCGAACGTCTTCTGGGATCGGACGATCTTTTACGAGACCCACGTCAAGGGCTACACCATGCGCCACCCGGCGGTGGAAGAGCGCGATCGGGGAAAGTTCGCCGGGCTGATGACAAGCGAGGTGATCGACTACATCCGCAGCCTCGGCGTCACGTCGGTCGAGCTGATGCCGATCCACGCCTTCGTCGACGACAGCTATCTGGTCGACAAGGGCCTCCGGAACTATTGGGGCTACAATTCGATCGGCTTCTTCGCCCCGGACCCGCGCTATCTTGCTTCTAACTCGATCGCCGAGTTCAAGGAACTGGTGTCGGCCTTCCACCATGCCCGCCTCGAGGTCATCCTCGACGTCGTCTACAACCACACTGCCGAGGGCAACGAACTCGGCCCGACGATTTCCTTCAAGGGCATCGACAACGCCACCTATTATCGCCTGCTGCCCGATCAGAAGCGCTACTACATCAACGACACCGGCACCGGAAACACCGTGAACACCTCGCATCCGCGGGTGATGCAGCTTGTGACGGATTCGCTTCGCTACTGGGCCAGCGAGATGCGTGTCGATGGCTTCCGCTTCGACCTCGCGACCATCCTCGCCCGCGAGCCGACCGGCTTCTCGGAGGAATCGAGCTTCCTCCACGCTACCATGCAGGACCCCGTGCTCTCTGAGGTCAAGCTGATCGCTGAGCCGTGGGATTGCGGGCCGGGCGGCTATCAGGTTGGCCGCTTCCCCCCCGGCTGGGCCGAGTGGAACGACGGCTATCGCGACACGATCCGCTCCTTCTGGCGCGGCGACGACGGCATGATCCCGGCGGTGGCGAGCAAGTTCTCGGCCTCGGCCGATCTGTTCGACGCGCGGGGCCGGAAGCCCTGGGCGTCCGTCAACTTCATCACCGCTCATGACGGCTTCACCCTGCACGACCTCGTCAGCTACAACGACAAGCACAACGAGGCGAATGGCGAGGACAATCGCGACGGCCACTCGCACAATCTTTCCTACAATTACGGTGTCGAGGGGCCGACCGACGATCAGGAAATGGTCGAGACGCGTTTCCGGCAGCTGCGGAACTTCTTCGCGACGCTGCTGTTCTCTCGCGGCACGCCGATGATCCTCGCCGGCGACGAGTTTGCCCGTACCCAGGGTGGCAACAACAACGCCTACGCCCAGGACAACGAGATCGGCTGGGTCGACTGGAACATCACGCCCGAGAGCCGCGAACTGGCGGAGTTTGTCCAGAAGCTGATCATCCTGCGCCAGTCCCTCGCCATGCTGCGGCGCGGCACGTTTCTGCACGGGACGTTCGACGAGGAACTCGGCGTCAAGGACGTCGCCTGGCTGAAGCCCGAGGGCAAGGAGTTCGTCGATGGCGACTGGGCGGATGCCGAGGCGAAATGCTTCGGCGTCCTTCTCGACGGGCGAGCCCAGGAAACCGGCATCCGGCGGCCGGGCACCGACGCGACGATGCTGATCGTCATGAACGCCCATTTCGACGTGGTGAACTTCACCCTGCCGGAAGCGCCGGGCGGTAAGCGCTGGCGCTGCGTCATCGATACGAACCTGCCGATCCGCGAAGAACTCGCGCCCTTCGACTTCGGCACCGAATACATGGTCACCGGCCGCTCGTTCCTGGTCTTCATGCTGGAGCCGGACGACACCGCCGAGAGCGAGGACGCACGGCGTTCCTTCGCCCATGTGTCCGAGGCTTTTGCGCGCTCGGCAGGCGACCGGTTGCGGGTGTAGGTTTAAGGCCGGCGCTGGCGTCGGCCGTCATCGCCCGGGCGTTGCCAGATGGCGGCGCCCGGCACGCACGGCGCGAGCGCCGTTATCCGCCCCGATGGGCCTCGGCATAGGCCTTCAGCACCTGCTGCATGCGGGTAAGGTGGCCCTTGCCCTGTGACTTGAAGAACTCGAAGACTTCCGGCTCTAGCTTCAGGTGGACAGACTTGAGGGGCAAAGAACGGGGCGGAACCCAGACCGCTTCGGCCCAGAAGTCTTCGCCAAGGTCCGGACCTTCGGGCGCGTTCGGGTCATGATGGAGTTCCCCGGCCTCCCGCATCCTCGTGATTTCTTCGAGGGTGGCTTGCCTCATAGAACTTTTGCTCATTGCGACCTCCTTTCCAAGCCGTAATCAATCGGGTCTTGGGCCCTCGTTGCGTATGTACGACCAAGTAGCATTCGCCTTCGACCATGCCGAGCGAAACCAGGCGTTCCTCACCATAGTCCGAGCGCAGATCGGCGCGGGTCACCACTGGCCCTTCGAAGATGCCGGCTGCATACAGCAGATCGATGCCGCGCTCTTTGAGCACCTTTTGCCGCTTCGTCTCGTCCCACTCGAGCTCCAGTTGCTAAGAGTGGCAAACTTTCGGCCGCGTGCGAAGCGGCAATCTCGGAGGTGGAGACTGACACCCATTATGTACACCCGAGTGTACACTTTTCCAAGCTGCTCGCGATTATCCGGTCGCGCCGCTCACCGGTTTTCCCGCCACCAGATATAGAGGCCGGACGCGACGAGGATCGCAGCGCCGATCGCCGTCGTCGCATGCAGCGGATCGCCGAAGACGACGACCGTCAGGATGCTTGCGGCAAGCACCTGGATGTAGAGGAACGGCGAAAGCAGCGACGCCGGCGCGTAGGAAAAGCCGCGCACCAGGAGGAAATGGGCGAGCGAGCCAGTGCAACCAAGCGCCACCATCAGCCCGAGCGCCAGCGCACTCGGCGTCTCCCAGGCCGGCAGGACCAGCACCGACAGGACCACGGCGCCCGGCGCGGAGGTGTTGAACATCGTCGAGGCGGAATCCTCGCGGCCCGAAAGCCGGCGCGTGAGCATGAAATAGGTGGCGTTGAAGACCGCTGCGAGGACGACGAGAAACAGCCGCGGCTCGATCGAGGCAATCCCCGGCCTCAGGATCACCAGCATGCCGATGAAGCCAACGATCACCGCGCCGATCCGGTGAAGGCCGATCGTCTCCTTCAGGAAGATGACCGAGAAGATGGTGACGAGGACCGGCCCGAAGAAGATCACCGCCGTCGCGTCGGCGAGCGGCACGTGGACGAGCGCCGCATACATCAGCGAGGTCGCCGCCAGCAGGCAGAGGCCGCGCAGGATCTGCAGCACGGGATGCCTGGTGCGAAGGAAGGTCGGGCCGCGCGTTGCCGCGAGCGCCGTCCCCATCAGCAGCGTCTGGAAGACATAGCGGCCCCACAGCACCTGCACCAGCGGAATGACGCCGGTCAGATATTTTCCGATCGAATCCTGGAAGGCGAAGGTGATGCCGGCGGCGAGCGTCAACAGGATGCCGGCAAGAAGCGACGAAAAGCGGGGCAAGGCGGGAAACCGAAACGAGAAGGCCCCGGCGTATTCCGCCGGGGCCTTCTCGTCTTAACGGGTGGAAGCTGTTCGGAAAACCCGGCTCTTGAAAGGAACCGTCAGGGCTACCGCATCGTGCTCTCCGAAAATCGGGATCGATTTTCTAAAAGCTCGCTGCGGTGCTTCACTAACTCAGAGCGTCCTTCGTGCGTCCGAATGGACGCACGGCGCACTGATGCGCCGCGCCGGCGCCATTGGCTGGCCTCGGGCGCCCGGGATCAGGAGTCCTTTGGCCGGTCGAGGCTGAGCGGATCCTTCGGACCGGCGATCGAAGGGGACGGGCTCGTCCCCATGATCTGGGCGAGAACGTCGTCGGCCGACTGCGATTGGCCACCAATCCCCGCGGCAAGCAGCTGCCGGTCGAGATCGGAGCCGGATTCCAGCGCCGCCAGTTCCTCGCCGGCCTCGAGACGTCCCTGGGTCATCTCCTGCTTCTTGCGGATGCGCTCCAGCGAATCCATCGCGCTGCCGAGCTTGGAGTTGACGCCGGACTGGGTGGTCGCGATGGCCGACTGCGCCTTGATCAGCGACTCGTTGGCCTTCACGTTCTCGACCTCGCGGCGCATCTGCTGGATGCGCTGCTCGGTGTCCTGAACCGCCTTGATCATCTGCTGCTGGCGCTGCGACAGCCTTTCGAGCTCGGCCTCGTCGCGGCTCGCCTCCGCGCGGGTCTTGGAGATCCGGTCGGCAAGGCCGCGGGCGAGATCCTCGCGGCCGGCCTGCAACGCGGCGCGGGCGCTGTCGGTGTCCTTCTGCTCCTTGGCGCGCGCCTCGTCGACGCGGCGCTGCAGCGACTTGTTGGAGGCCATGATGCCGGCAAGGTCGGAGCGGGCGCGGCGCAGCGCCGCCTCGGCCTCGCGGATCTCCTGGTCGAGGATGCGCAGCGCCTGGGTGTCGGCGATGCCTTCGGCCGCCTCGTTGACGCCACCCTTCACGGCGGAAAACAGCTTGTTCCAGACACTCATGCGTCGAATTCCCCGTTCTTCCATTCCTCGATCATGTTGGCCGCGTCGACGGCATTGACGGCCAGCACCGCGACCTCCTCGACCATCGCATGGGCGCTGGAGCGCGCCGACAGCGAGCCGAACAGCTCGTAATATTCCTTGCCGCCGACGGTGACGATGCCGAAGGTCGACAGCGGCACCAGCTTGTGGGTCGAAAGGATCATCCGCTCGAAGGCCTCGCGGCGTGGAATGTCGTCCGCCGGGGCGAGGATGACGCTGGCGAGCACCTGGTCGCCGCTGGCAGTCACCAGCACGTCGAGGTCGCCCTTTTCCTTCAGCGTCACGCGGATCACGTCGCCGGTCTCGACGACGCTGACGTCGACGTCGCCCAACTCCTCCGGATCGGAAGCGAAAAGCTCGGTCAGGCTGGCAAGATTCCACTGTTCCACTGGGTATCCCTCGGTTGCCAAGGTTCGCTGCGGGGTTCTACATCACCGGCCGAGACGTGTCCAAACGGATTCGCACCTGCCGCGACCAATATTGACCTTACGGAATTTATGGCCGCATATCGCCTGAAATCGCCCAGACGGGATGTCTCGTGCCCCTGTTCTCGCAATATCTGCGCCGCTTCTACGTCGCACTCGCCGAGCTCACATGGGGAGCCATCCTCGCCATCGCAATCGCTCATTTTCTCGCGAGCTGGCTGCTTCTGGAGCTCGCCGGCGAAAGCGACTTCGTCTCCCGACCCGTCGACTTCGTCTATTATTACATCGTCACCGCGACGACGGTGGGATACGGTGATCTGTCCCCGCAGACCGGGGCGGGCCGCCTCGTCTCTGCCTTCATCGTCCTGCCCGGTGCCATCGCCATCTTCACCGCCGTGCTCGGCAAGCTCCTTTCGGCGGTGAGCAACAGCTGGAGGGGCCGCATGAAAGGGCTCGGCAATTTCAACGACCGCGCCGACCATGACGTGGTCATGGGCTGGCGCGAGGGGGCGACGCAGCGGCTTCTTTCGCTCATCGTCGAGGAGCGGCGCAGCGGCGAGGCGCCGACGGTGCTGATTGCCAAGGAGCTCGAACAAAACCCGCTGCCCGACAAGATCGACTATGTCCGGGTCGAGCGCCTGGCCGATCCCGCCGGCCTCGAGCGGGCAGGGGCTGCCAATGCCCGTTCGATCATCGTGCGCGGCTCCAGCGACGACGAGACCCTCGCCGCCGCCCTCGTCGCCTCGGCCACCTGCGAGCGCGCCCATGTCGTCGCCTATTTCGATTTCGACACCTCGGCCGAGATCCTGATGCGGCAGAACCCGCGCATCGAATGCGTCACCTCGCTGTCGTCCGAGCTGATGGTGCGCGCCGCCCGCGATCCCGGCTCGTCGGTGGTGGCGAGCCTGCTGCTGTCCGCCGGCAAGGAGGACACTGCCTTCTCGCTGAAGGTGCCGGAAACTGTCGCGCCCTTCGCCTATGACGGCGCGCTCGCAGCCCTTCGCCGCCACCATGCGGTGACGCTGGTCGGCATGGCCCGTCACGGAAATGTCGATCTGAACTGCAAGGAAAAGACCGAGATTCGATCCGGCGACGTGCTCTACTACATCGCCGATCAGCGGCTCGATCCCGGCCGCATCGTCTGGGACGCGTTCGCAAAGGACAGCGCATGATCTTCTCGATCTTCGGCGGCAAGGACAAGACGGCGGATCTTCCCGCCGAGCGCGGGCCGCTCGGCGTCGCGATCGGCGGGGCGATCGAGATCGACACGCTCGGCCTTCAGGCCGACGCCGCGGGCGCTGCTCCCGGCATGGACCTGCCGCGCGGCGGCAACTTCATCGTCGTCGCCTATGGCGAGGCCCGGCTCGACGGCGAGACGGTGCTGTCGCGCTATTATGACGAGGACGACCGCCTGCTGCAGACGCTGTCGGCGACGGGCCGGCCGGGCGACGCCATCCAGGACATCAGCATCTATGCCTCGTGGGACAGCGTCGTGCCGGTGGGCCATGCCGAGTGGGACCGCTGGGCCGGTCCCGCCGGGCTGATCGGCCAGCCGCGCTACGATGCCGACGGCATCCTCTTCGAGCGCTACTGGGGCGAGGGCTCCGGCCGTGCCGATCTCGTCGAATTCGTCGAGGACGTCGACGACGGGCGCCGCGTCCGGGCGATCCACCAGACCTGCATGCTCTATGCCCGCCCGCTCGGCCGGGCGCAGGAGATGCTGCTGATCAACATCGAGCGGGATATCGCCGAGCGTTCCAGCCGCGAGGGTGGCTCGGTGGAATTCCTGCTCGGCTATGGCCTGTCGCCGGCCGACGTGCGACGCGTCTGAGTGCGAAACCGTCGCCGGTGCGGCGGCAAGGGGCTTCGAGAAGGACCCGCGGAACGCTGCTTCCGCAGAAGTTGAGAGGGATTTACCATGTTCGGTTACGTCGCGGGCCTGCCGGCCTTCCTGGCCTATTTCATCCTCGGCCTGGTGCTCTACGGGCTGTTTGCCTGGGTCTACACCACGCTGACCCCGCAGAAGGAAATCACCCTGATCCGCGCCGGCAACACGGCCGCCGTCGTCGCCTTCATGGGCGCGATCCTCGGCTTCTCGCTGCCTTTGTCCTCCGCCGCGGCGAATTCGGTCGGCATCATCGATTTCATCATCTGGTCGATCATCGGCCTGCTCGCCCAGATCCTCGCCTTCTTCGTCGCCTCGCGGACGATGACGGGCCTGCATCAGCGCATCACCGACGGCGAGATCGCGGCAGGGCTCTGGGGCGGCGGCATCGCGCTCGCGGTCGGCATCCTCAACGCCGCCTGCATGACCTATTGAGGGAGGCGGTGATGAAGAGACGTTACACCAGAAGAACGCCGCCGGCGCTGACGCTCGGCACCATCGCGGCGACGGGCATGGTGCTCTATGGCTGCGGCGACGACACCCCCAAGGAGGTCGCCTTCACCACCCCGCAGCAATGCGCCGATGCCGGCATCGACGCGCAGATCTGCGAGGCCGAATATCAGCAGGCGCTGCAGAAGCATCTCACCGAGGCGCCGCATTACGCCAGCCTGCAGGAGTGCGAGGCGGCGATCGGCGAGGGCAAGTGCTTCCAGGCCGGCGGTAGCAGCAACCAGACTTCGGCCGGCCAGACGAGCGGCTCGGGGTCCGGCTTCTTCGTGCCGTTCATGACCGGCTATCTTGTCTCCTCGGCGCTGTCGAACCTTTCGAACTATTCCGCCTATCGCGACTATCGCTACAGTTCCGGCTATTCCTCGACGCCGATCTACCGGACCCGCTCCGGCGACACCGTCACCTCGACGATCAGCAACGGCAAGTCGGTCAGCCGGCCCGTCAACGTCAACACGCGCACGGTGTCGCGCTCGGGCTTCGGCGGCTGGTCGTCGTCGTCGCGCGGCGGCGGCGGCTTCTTCGGTGGCTGACGCTCCGGTCATCCCTGCGGCCATCATGGCTGCCGCGTCACGGGGCCGGCGGCCGCGGAGACGCCGGCGATGAAGCGCATCGCGATCCCCGAGCGGGAAAACTGGCGGGAGGCGGCGGAGGCGGTCGGCTTCGGCTTTCACGAAATGTATGGCGAGCCTTACTGGATCGACGCCGCCGCCTATGCCTTCTCGCTCGCCGAGATCGAGGAGGCGATCGAGGCGCCGAGCCAGGAACTGCACGACATGTGCCTGGATCTCGTCGCCGACGTCGTGCGCGACGAGGCGGCGATGGAGCGGCTGCAGATCCCCGAGGCGATGCGCGATCTCGTCGCCAGATCCTGGCAGCGGGGCGACCGGCATCTCTATGGCCGCTTCGACTTTGCCTATGACGGCACCGGCCCGGCCAAGCTCCTCGAATACAACGCCGACACACCGACCTCGATCTTCGAATCCGCCTATTTCCAGTACAACTGGCTGACCGACAATATCGCCCGGGGCGTCCTGCCGGAGGATGCCGACCAGTACAATTCGATCCAGGAATCCCTCGTCGAGGCCTTCGGTGCCTTCTCCAGGGACCCGATCTTTCACTTCGCCGCCTGGATCGAGAGCGACGAGGACCGCGGCACTGCCGCCTATCTGATGGACTGTGCGGTGCAGGCCGGCCACCGCACCAGCCTCCTCGATATCCGCGACATCGGCGTCGACGCCGAGGGCCGCTTCACCGACACCGAGGATCGGGTGATCGACCTCCTCTTCAAGCTCTATCCATGGGAGGACATGCTGCGCGAGCCCTTCGCCGCTTATCTTTCGACCGCAGGCGCGGCGATCGTCGAGCCGCCCTGGAAGGCAATCCTTTCCAACAAGGGCATCCTGCCGCTGCTCTGGGACCGCCATGCGGGCCATCCCAACCTGCTGCCTGCCTGGTTCGAGGACGATCCGCAGGCTGCGACCCTGAAGGATGCCGTCAGGAAGCCGCTGTTTTCCCGCGAGGGCGAGAACGTCGAAGTGCGCAAGGGCGGCGAAATCGTCGACAGCACCGACGGCCCATATGGCGAGGAGGGCCATGTCGTCCAGGCGCTGACGCAGCTGTTCGAGGCCGACGGGTCCTATGCCGTGCTCGGCTCGTGGATCGTCGGCGACAGGGCCTGCGGGATGGGAGTGCGGGAGGACCGCTCGCCGGTCACCCGCAACCTCTCGCGTTTTGTCCCCCACATCATCCTCGAGTGACCGTCGCCGGCGCCGTGCCGCGCGACGGGGCGGGGCGGGCAAGCGACGATCGCTGCGGCGGGCCTTGTCGCTTCTGACGTAACGGAAATTTCTTGTCGCGGCCCCGCCGTCGCGGTATCACCGTCGGCGGCACCCTTTGTCGGACGATCGCCGCCAAGCCAGCCTGATCGGCGGTTCGTTTGCGGGACTTTCAGTGCCTCGCCTGGTGCCGGAAGAAGCACCGACGAAGTCTCATTCGCTGTGTTTCCCGCATCGGCGGGGCTGGACGTCGTGTCGGCCCGCTGCTGCGAGGAGGTCCGCATCTGCCGGTCGCGACCCTTCATCGGGCCGACGGGCGATGGCGGGCAGGGGGCAGATGTTCCACGCTTTGGAAGAGCTTCGAGAGATGACCAGCATTCGATCCTCCCGCCGGCTCGCGCTCCTTGCCGGCGCTGCCTTCCTCGCCGTCGCGCCCGCCAGGGCCGATCAGCTCGTCGCCCAGGTGGCCGCAGATTGCCGCGAGGCGAAGGACCACTTCGAGATCGCCCGGCAGATCGGCACGCCGGAAGCCTATCAGGCGCATATCGACGCCTTCGGCGCCTGCCCCTATGCGAGCTTTGCCCGCATCCTCAAGGGCCAGGCCGAGGGTGCGGGCGGCGCGTCGGCGGCCGGGGAGGGCCGGGCGGCCAAGCCGGATACCGCGATGTCGCCGGGCGCCCCGCTGGAGCCTTCGCAACCCGCCGCCGCCGAGGCGCCGGCCGGCGACGGGTCTACGACACCCGATGTCGCCGTCGATCCGTTTTCAGGCAGCGGTGGCACGGCCGCCGGCGCCGATGGCCAGCCGGCTCCGGTGGCAATCCCGGATCCGGGCGTTGCGAGCCCCGCCGAACCGTCCGCTTCCGAGGCGCCGGGCGCCGCCACCGACGTCGCCGAGCCGCAGCCGCCGGCAGCCGCCCCGCAGCCCTCGACCGACGAAGCCAAGCTCCTCGCCGACACGCTGGCCGACCGGCTGAACGACCTGCAGGGCGGGGCCACCGAGAACGGCCCGAGGGTGCGCTACGATTCCGCCGTGCTCGACAATGGCGACCTGTTCATCACCAATCTGAGGCTTACCAAGGACGACGGCACGCCGGAATGGAGCGGCTTCGTCGCCCCCTCGGCCGTCGTGCTGAAGCCGGTGATCGAGGCGGACGGCACGTTCACCGCCAGCTCGATCTTCATGACCAAGACCAGCGTCAGGGCGACCGAGAAGAACGGCCCGAACGACCGGGTCGCGACGATCTCCTCGATCTCGATCCTCGACCCGCGCCTGGCCGCGATCGGTGCCAAGCCCGCCAGCGACAGTCTCGGAGCGGTCGACGTCAGGGGCATCGACATCCGCTCCGTCGTCGGCTTCGATCCTGCCGGCGAACTCTTGAAGATCGCCGCGATCCAGCTGACTACCAACGGCACCAGCGACGGCCTGCCGCAATCGGCCACCTTCAGCGTCAAGAACCTGTTCTTCACGCCCGAGCAGATGGCGCGGATCTCCGAGAGCAACCCTGCCGACCTCGCCGATCTCGGGCCGGACTTCTTCGACTTCACCTTCACCACCCTGATGCAGCGGGACACGGCGAAGCGCGATCTGAAGCTGACGGAGGTCTTCGAGATCGGCAAGGAGGCGAACCTCACCCTCTCGACGGCCTTCGGCAACTTCAGCCCGGCCGACATCAGGCTGCTGCTCGGCGCCGGCGATCCCTCGGCGCTGATCGGCCTGCAGGTGAGCCTCGACGAGGCGGAGATGAATTTCGTCAACACCTCGCTCGTCGACAAGGTGCTGGCGATCGCCGCCAGGCAGCAGAACATCGATGCGCCGCTGTTCCGGGCGGCGATCCCGAGTGCCGCCCGCGACGCGATCAGCAATTCGACCGGCAATGCCGCGCTCGCCGAAACCGTCGCGACGGCACTGCGAACCTTCCTCGACGATCCACGCTCGCTGCGGCTGTCGCTGAAGCCCGAGCAGCCGCTGCCGCTGATCGGCTCGGCCTTCCAGATCGCCGGTTCGGGCGATCCGGTTCAGGCGACTGCGATGCTGTCGCCGAGCCTGTCGGTGAATGGCGGGCCGCCCGTGCCGCTGGTGCTGTCGGAGCCGCCTGCACCGGCCGACGCAGCTCCTCCGGCCGATGCCGCTCCGCCTGCGGATGCCGCTCCGCCTGCGGAGCCGGCTCCCTCGGCGGCCGACGGAAGCAGCGACCAGGCGCTCGTCGTGCCGGTCGATCCGCTGCCGCTGGTGCCGTCGCCGGATGGCGCCACCGAAGCGCCGGTGCCGACGCCGGTCGAGCCCGAGGTGCCGGCCCGCAGCAGCGCTGCCGCCTCCGTTCTGGCCGAATGCGACCGGCTCGCCGCCGACTCCGACGATCCGACGAAGCCTGCCGGCGTCGAAGGGGTGAAGTCGCCCGGCGACATCGACGTCAAGACGGCGCTGCCGGCCTGCGAGGCGGCGCACCGTCTGGCGCCGGACGATCCGCGGATCACCTTCCAGCTCGGCCGGGCCTATCAGGCGGCCGGCCGCGACGAGGAGGCGGCGCGGCTCTACGGGGAGGCGGCCGATGCCGGCCAGTCCGTCGCTCAATACGAGCTGGCGCTTGCCTATTACGACGGCCGCGGCGTCGAGCAGAGCCCGCAAAAGGCGATCGAGCAGCTGCAGAAATCGGCAGCCCTCGGTAACGGCTTTTCGAAATACTTCCTCGGCATCGAGAAGGTGAACGGCAATTACATCCCGCAGGACTATCCGGCCGCCTACCAGCTGTTCCAGGAGGCTGTCGACTTCGGGGTGCCCGAGGCGCTCGTCGAGCTCGGCAAGATGGAATACAGCGGCCAGGGCGTGCCGGAGGACTACGACAAGGCCTACGCCTTCTATACCCAGGCGGCGGCCAAGGACGTCCCCGGCGGCTATTTCTACGTCGGCTTCATGGACTCCTTCGGCGTCGGCTCCTCGGACGCGACGCCGCTCGCCGCCGCGCAGAACATGATGAAGGGGCTTGCCCGCGGCTATGCCGATGCCGAGGAGCTGATCGTCACCAACAGCGGCCAGATCTTCGAGCCGCAGGTCCGTCAGGCCTTCCAGGACTATCTGAGGGGCGAGGGCTACTATCGCGGCAGGAGCGACGGGGTATTCGGCCCGGCGACGCTGCAGGCGATCAAGGCCTGGCGCACCGCCACCAATGGCGGCTGATCCGCTGGCTGCCGCGGGATGGGACGTCCAGCTGCCTTGGGCGCGGCCGACCGTCCGCGGCGTCGTTCTGGCGCGTGACCCTACACTGGTGAGACTGATCGCCTAGCTTTCCGTCGTGAAGGCAACCCATCGGCAGGATGACGAGCATGGCAAAGTCGCGACTGGAGATCGATCCAGAGGCCTTCGATCCCGAGTCCACCGATCCCGAACTCGTTGAGCAGATCGAATGGCTGCGTGAGGAACACCGCCAGCGGCCGGACCCCTGGTCGCTGCCCCTCGACAAGGTCCGCAAGGCGCGCAAGGAGGGCAAGGGCATCTTCCCCTATGCCCCGCGCGACAAGCAGGCGGAAAGCTACGTCCATATCGGCTCGGCCGGGCGGGAGATCCCGATGCGCATTCTGCGCCCGTCGGATGGCGCCACCCGCGGCAGCTTCCTGCATCTCCACGGCGGCGGCTGGGTCTTCGGTGCCCCCGAGGAATCCGAGCCACGGCTGCGCCAGCTCGCCGATTCCACCGGGCTGACGGTCGTCTCGGTCGACTACCGGCTGGCTCCGGAGCATCCCTTTCCTGCCGCACCCGACGATTGCGTCGACGTCGCGCTGGCGCTCGCCAACGGTCATCTGCCGGCGCCGCGGGGCTTTCTTGCGATCGGCGGCGAGTCGGCCGGCGCCCATCTCGCCGTCCTCGCCCTCGTGCGGCTGCGCGACGAGTACAAGCTGTCGCCGTTCCGCGCGGCCGTCCTCGTCGCGGGCTGCTACGACCTGTCGCTGACACCGAGCGTCCGCTCGATGGGCGAGGAGCGGCTGGTCATCAGCGCCGACGACGTGAAGGAATTGGTGCTGCGCTTCGTACCGGACGAGATTTCGCTGAAGGACCCGCAGGTCTCGCCGCTCTATGCCGATCTCAACGGTCTGCCGCCGGCGCGCTTCAGCTGCGGAACGCGCGATCTTCTTCTCGACGACACCCTGTTCATGGCGGCCCGCTGGGTTTCAGCAGGCAATACCGCCGAGCTGCATCTCACCAATGGCGGCGTGCATGTCTTCGAGGCCTTTCCGAGCAAAGCCGGCGCGGCGTCGTTAGAGGGCATGGAGACTTATCTTCGCGAGCGGATCGACTTTCCGGCCTGACCGCGGCGAATATTCGCCGTCGGTGGCGGCGTTGCTGGGGAGACCGGGGAAAATCCGTGGCTGCGACGCGATGACACTCATGCCGGGCGATCCCGCCAAGCATGCCTGGCGGGCGGCGAGTCGCCGAAAAGAATCAATGGCCTGCGACCTCGCCTCCGGCGTATCCTTAATGCAGCATTAAAGAATTTTCGGCAGGGTCGGAAAGAAAAACCTAGCTGCTGTCATTTTCATGCCGCAGTTTTAGGCAAGCTCGCACAGAGATAAGAGCCGTTCCTGGAACGGGCGCCGCTGGGGGATTGGTGGCGTGGGACATCATTCGTAGGGGGATGCCGCATGTTCGGTCGAACTGTCGGCGCTGGGCGCTTTGCCTCGCGTCTCGCCGCCATGGCTGCTGCTGCACTGCTGGTCGGCACCTTCGCATCCGGCGCTTCGGCGGAAACGCGGTCCCTGAGGCTCTATAACCTCCACACCAAGGAAAAGGCGGTATTTGCCTACAAGGTGAACGGCCGCTACGATCAGTCCGAGCTCAAGAAGGTCAACTGGTTCCTGCGCGACTGGCGCAAGGCCAAGGCGACCACCATGGATCCGCGGCTCCTCGACCTGATCTGGGAGGCCTACCGCCAGTCCGGCTCCAACGGCTACATCAACGTCATCTGCGGCTACCGCTCGCCAGCCACCAACGAGATGCTGCGTTCGCGCTCGTCCGGTGTCGCCAAGAAGAGCCAGCATACGCTCGGCCGCGCCCTCGACTTCTACATTCCCGACGTACCGCTGAAGAAGATGCGCGAGATCGGCCTGAAGATGCAGGTCGGCGGCGTCGGCTACTATCCGCGCTCGGGCTCGCCCTTCGTTCATTTCGACGTCGGCAATGCCCGCCACTGGCCGCGCATGAGCCGGCGCGAGCTGCTCGCCGTCTTCCCGAATGGCGGCACGGTCCACGTCCCCTCCGACGGCAAGCCGCTGCCGGGCTACAGCCAGGCGCTCGCCTCCTACAAGTCGCGCCGCAGCCAGTCGGAGATCCAGGTCGCCAATGCCGGCAGGTCGTCCTCCGGCGGCGGCAAGTCGCTGATCGCCATGCTGTTCGGTGGCGGCGATGCCGCCGAAGAGGCCGAGGACGAGGCCGATGTCGCAACGCCGGCCGAGGCTCCGGCCCGCGCGGCTCCGGCCCAGGACAGCGTGCAGGTGGCGGCGATCGTGCCGCAGCCGCGCCCGAGCCGCGACCTGCCGAGCGGCGTTTCGGTGCCGGTCGCCGACACCTTCGACACCGGAGCGCCGGCAGCCGCCGACACCAAGGTCGCCGCGATCGAACCGTCCCGGGTGCCGCTGCCGACCTTCGCCTCGCGTGGCGCCTCACAGACGGCCCAGTCGAGCGACGTCGGTGCGCTGATTGCCGCGATGGAGGAGACGTCACCCGAGCCGGCGCTCGCCAGCGGCCAGCTTGCCTATTCGGTCCCGACGCCGACCGACCGGCCGAACTTCAAGGCCGTGCTGAACGGCGGCGCCAAGGTCGAGCAGCAGCGCGATGCGGTTGCGGCGCTCGGAGCACTCGCCACCGGCAAGAAGAACGAGATCGCCGCCGTGCTTCCGCAGCAGCGGCCGGGCGCCGGCGCCAACGCCAAGTCCGAGAACGGCAAGACGCGCGGCCTCATCGCGGCGTCCTTCCGCGAGCCGTCCCAGCCGAAACGCGAGCGGAACCTCAAGCCGCAGGCTCCCGCCGAGGCCATCGAGACGGCCGCCGCCGAGGCCGATTCGATCGAGGCGGAAATCCTCGCCGGCAAGGGCGGCCGCGTCGTCCGTCCGGCACTTGTCGCCTCGCGCGGCGGCGACAGCCAAGCTTCGATCTCCTCGCGGATCGCCTTCGCCGCGCGGGCTTCTGCCTCTCGTGCCGGCTCGGGCAACGATGCCGGCCATGCTGGTAGCGATCTCGGCAAGGCGCTTCTTGCCAAGGGCTTCACTCTGACCGAGGTGCGCCACGCCGACTGACCGGCCGGACGACGGTCCTGACGCGCCGCTGCCGATCCCCCGGCAGCAGGCGCGTTTGATTGCACGGGCTGGCGAACCGAATCATGCGAGGCCCCGAGGGCCTCTTCCAGTTGCGTCGCAGTGGAATTTCCGATCGGAAGCGTCAGCGAGCCACTGTTCCATGGCTCTTCTTCCGAATCATACGCGATGGCCGTGGGGCGGCAGCCGAAGGGCGTTCCGGAAGCGTCCATACGTTGCGCAGATGGCTATAGGCTGGATCGGAGCCAGGTGGCCGCGTCGCGGAGGGGCCTTGTCGCCTCTCTCGTGGTCGGATCCGGGGGATTGGCGTTCACCAGCCAGTTGTCGGCCGGGATACCTTTGCGCCGGGCGCAGATCTTTCCATGCCGTATGGCAGCCCGACAATAAAGCTCTGGGCATGCGTGACTATTCGTCGTGTTTCGGACGATCGGCTCGCAGGGTGAAGGCCGGTAACGGAAGGCGAAATCTTCGGCTTTCCGCCCCGTACAGCGTCATTGGCACACTCGTCGTCGGCGACGATTTCACCGGCTGCGTCCTGTGGCTGGAAGCATAGCGTGACGGTGGATGATCCGGCCGGGCGAAGCTCGGATGCATGCAACAAGTAATTGATCTCTCTCCGATCATTGCTCGCTGCAGGGTCAAACCTCAGAAATCTTTCGTGTGGCTGGATAAAATCATCTTTGGGTTGTGCTAGCTCACCGAACAATTCGACGCGTTGACACGGCGTAAATCCCGGAAAATGGTCCCTCGGATATAAAATTTGCTTGTCGATCAGCGGCCTTTGCGAGGCTTGCTAGGGGAAAATTCTGAAAAAACAGAAATGTCCTATTGACAGCAAGTAAAACCCCATCAATACAGAACGCCAAGGCACATCAGTCGTTATTGTGCTCAACCGCGTTCACTGAGGGTCGGCAGTGCTTTCCGGCTGATCGCGTTAATTAGTTCGTGGCACTGCCGTGATACAAACGATCGGGTGATAAATTGGATCAGATCGAGGCAATCGACAACAACGAGATGCTCATGGAGCTTACGGCTGAGGTCGTCGCCGCTTATGTGAGCAATAATTCCCTGCCCGTTTCGGAACTGCCCGGCTTGATTGCCGATGTTTACGGTGCGCTTGGCCGTACGACGACCGTACCGGCAGCGCCGCTGGCAGAAAAGCCGAAGCCGGCTGTCCCTGTGAAGAAGTCGGTGACCGACGATTTCATCGTCTGTCTCGAGGATGGCAAGAAGTTCAAGTCGCTGAAGCGTCACCTGATGACGCACTACAATCTCACCCCGGAAGAGTACCGGGAGAAGTGGGACCTGCCGGCCGACTATCCGATGGTCGCACCGAACTATGCGGCGGCTCGCTCGCGTCTCGCCAAGCAGATGGGTCTCGGCCACAAGCGTCGCCGCGGCCGCTGAGCTGCTGCTTCGGTTTAAGGGGCCAGGAAGCTCCGACGCTGCGGTCTGGCGGCCGCATGACAGTCGAAATATGATGATGCAGGCCCGCGTCTGGTGACGTGGGCCTTGTCATTTCGAGTGGGTGCAGGTTTCGCCCGGTGACCTGTGGCAGGCCTTCGGGAAGGCGTGCCCGACCCTGTTCTCGCGAAAACTCGAACAGAATTTCGCGCCCCCCTTGGGATGGCCCGGCGAAGGTGTGCGCGTCAGCGCCGCCCGATCACGTAATTGACGAGGTGGTTGGCGTAATAGGCGTAGCCTTCCACCGAGGCGTGGAAGCCGTCGCGGGAAAAGCCCGCCGGCTCGACCCGGGGCAGGGTGGTCGCGACGATGGCGCCGCGCTCGGCGCAAAGCCGCGCACCGATCTTGCGGATGATCCTGGCCCGCAGTTCCAGCACATGGGCAAGGCCGCGCGGCAGCGCCGGCACGCGCTTGAGGTCGACCGGCGGCGACCAGACGATCCGCGCCTCCGGCCATTTCGCCTTCAGCGCATAGAGCAGGCTGCCGAAGCTCTTCTTGAACCGCCGGCCGCCGTGGAAGTTCTTGGCGTCGTTGGTGCCGATCATCAGGACGATATGGGTGAAGGCTTCGCGGGCAAGGTTCGGCACGACATGGTCGCGGATCTCGGCGGAGACGGCGGAATTGGCCCCTGCCGCCCGCCAGAACACCGAAAGCCCGGTCAGTGCGGCGATCCGCTCGGCGAGCTTCGGCCCGAGCGAGTCGTCGATCCGGTCGACGCCGACGCCGGCAGCAGAGGAGTCGCCGATGACGAGCAGCCTGACGGCGGCCTCGCGGATCGTCTCGGTGCCGAAGAAGCCGCTGGTCGAGCCTTCCGGCGGGACCATGCGCAGGACGCGGCGGCGGGTCTGGATACCCTGCCAGACATAGACCGGCAGGAGCAGCCAGGAGATCACCCCGGTCTTGAACGAGGCGGCGAGACCGCCCGGATCGAAATCGCGGGTGAAATCGACGTTGAACTCGCCAAAGCTGCTGTCGGACGAGCCGGAATACTGGGTCCGCGGTGTCATCATGTCTTCAGCACCTCGACGCCGGGGAGGGCCTTTCCTTCCATCCATTCGAGGAAAGCGCCGCCTGCAGTCGAAACATAGCTGAAGTCGGCGGCCGCGCCAGCCTGATTGAGCGCTGCGACCGTGTCGCCGCCGCCGGCGACCGAGACCAGCCTGCCGGCCTTGGTCAGTTCCGCCGCATGGCGCGCCGCGGCGACGGTGGCCTTGTCGAAGGGTTCGATCTCGAAGGCGCCGAGCGGGCCGTTCCAGACGAGCGTCTTCGCCTTGTCGAGCCAGGCGTTGACTGCCTCGACGCTCGCGGGGCCGGTGTCGAGGATCATCGCATCCTCAGGCACCGCCTCGACCGCGACGACCTCGCTCGGCGCGCCGGCCTTGAACTCCCGGGCGACAACAGCGTCCACCGGCAGCACGATCTCGCAGCCGGCAGCCTTTGCCGCTTTGGTGATCGCCCTCGCAGTGTCGGCCAGATCGTGCTCGCAGAGCGACTTGCCGACCGAAATGCCGTTCGCGGCGAGGAAGGTGTTGGCCATGCCGCCGCCGATTACCAGCGCATCGACACGGCTGACGAGGTTCTGGAGAAGATCGATCTTCGAGGAGACCTTGGCGCCGCCGACCACTGCAACGACCGGGCGCTCCGGCTTGCCGAGGCCCTTTTCCAGCGCTTCGAGCTCGGCTTGCATCGTCCGCCCGGCATAGGCGGGCAGGTGATGGGAGAGCCCTTCGGTCGAGGCATGGGCGCGGTGCGCGGCCGAGAAGGCCTCGTTGACGAAGACGTCGCCGAGCGAGGCGAGGGCATCGACGAAATCCGGCGCGTTCTTTTCCTCGCCCTCGTGGAAGCGGGTGTTCTCGAGAAGCACGACGTCGCCGTCGGTAAGCCCGGAGACGACGCCGGCCGCGACGGGGCCGATGCAGTCGTCGGCAAACCCCACCGGCTGGCCGAGCATTTCGGAAAGCACCGGCGCGACCGGGGCCAGCGACATCTCGGGGTTCGGCTTGCCCTTGGGGCGGCCGAAATGGGCAAGCAGGATCACCCGGCCGCCCTTGCTGGCGATTTCGCGGATGGTCGGCAGCACGCGCTCGATGCGGGTCCGGTCGGTGACGGCGCCATCCTTCATCGGGACGTTGAGATCGACGCGCAGGAGCACCCGCTTGCCGGCAAGCTGTACGTCGTCGAGGGTCTTGAAAATCGTCACGGGGGATCCTCCATCGGGTCTGGCGAGCCCATGGCTCAGGGCTCTGCGGCGCTCTCGCCGCGAAACGTGTCATCGTCGCCGGCTTCGTATCGCCCCCTGGAGGCAGCGTCCAGATCGGCCCACCCTGGCCCCCGAGCGTTAGCCGTCCTGGCTGCGCCTGCCGAGAAACCGGCGCAGGGCGCCAACGAGATCGCGGCGGCTGAAGAACAGCGGGATCGCGCCGCCGCGTCCGCTCTCCGGCGCCAGCGACAGGCCCGCCGCGACAACCGAGCCGTCAAGACCGGTCTGGCGGACGATCAGCTCGACGGGAGCTGCCGGCACCCGGTCGCCATAGTCTGCCTCGCCGCCCAGTCGCGCCACCATCATCTGCGAGATCGACAGCGTCTCTTCGCCGGGATGCAGCCTGATCCCGTAAGCCTCCGCAAGCGCGGCGGCCTTGGCGCTCGGATCGACGGAGAACTCGCCGAAGAATTCGGTGTCGTCCGGGCTGAGCACGGCGGGGCGGGCGAACAGCCGGTCGAGCAGCGGCGGATAGCGTGGCGAAATGAACAGGAAGACGTAGTCGCCGGCCTTCAGCCGCCCGGCATATTGATAGGCCATCGATCGCCCGTCGCGGATCACCAGCGAGGGCCGCGCCCAGCGCGGGATGCGCTCGCCCCTTGCGACCGGGCTCTCCTCGACGACGCGGTAGGAGAGGAGCTCGTGGTCCGGCGAGCCGGGCAGTTCCAACTCGTGCTTCTCGATCGCCCCGGTGCGCGGCGGCACGACGAGGCCGAGCCTTCGCGCGACGCTGGCGATGGTCCAGCCCTGAACGAGTAGCGAAACGAGCACGATGATGAAGGCGGTGTTGAAGAACAGCCGGGAATCGTCGAGGCCGCCGATCAGCGGAACGATGGCGAGCAAAATCGAGACTGCGCCCCTGAGGCCCACCCAGGAGACGAAGGCCATCTCGCGGCGCTGGAAATCGAAGGGCAGAAGGCAGAGCCAGACGGCCAGCGGTCTTGCGACGAAGATCAGGAAGGCGGCGAGCGCCAGCGCCGGCCACAGGATGTCCATGAACTGCGAGGGCGTCGCGAGCAGGCCGAGGATCAGGAACATGATGATCTGGGCAAGCCAGGTCAGCCCGTCCTGGAAGCGCTTGATCGTCGCGGCATTGGCGAGCTTGGCGTTGCCGGCATAGAGCCCGGCGACATAGACGGCGAGGAATCCCGAGCCGTCGAGGGCGCCGACCGCGGCAAAGACCGACAGCGCCAGCGCGAGCGTGATGATCGGCAGGAGGCCGCGGTCGATCGCCAGCCGGCGGATCACTGCGACGATCATCATGCCGCCGAGAAAGCCGCCGAGGAGGCCGATGGTCATCTGGCTGAGAAGGCCAAGAGCGACATCGATGCCGACGGAATCGACGCCGGCACCGGCCCGGATCGTCTCGACCAGAGCGACGGTCAGGAAGATCGCCATCGGGTCGTTGGTGCCGGATTCGATCTCGAGCAGCGAGCGCACCCTGTCCCTGATCGTGATCCCGCCGACGCGCAGGAGAAAGAACACCGCCGCCGCATCGGTCGATCCGACGATGGCGCCAAGAAGCAGGCCCTCGACCAGCGGCAAATCGAGGAGATAGGTCGCCGCGACGCCGAACAGGACCGCCGTCGCCAGCACGCCCACCGTCGCCATGGTGATGGCCGGCCCGGCGGCATTGCGGAAGGTCGAGATGCGGGTGCCGAAGCCGGAATCGAACAGGATGATCGCCAGCGCGATCGTCCCGACGAAATAGGCAAGGCCGGCATTGTCGAAGTCGATGCCGATGCCGTCGACGCCGGCGACGAGGCCGATCGACAGGAAGAGCAGGAGCAGCGGAGCGCCGAAACGAAAGGCTAGGAGGCTTGAGAAGGCTGCGACGACGATCAGGACGGTCCCGACGAGGATCAGGACGTAGAGGGATTCCAGCATGTCTCGCGGCGGTGTCCTCGGCTGGCGGATCGGGAAAAGGGCGGAGACGATTCCGCCCTGCAGCATATAGGTCGGTCGGCCCCGATTGCCATTGTGAAGCGATGTCGAGACGGCCTGTCTGAGCCCCGATCGCGACGAAAAGAGGTCGGCGCCTCCTTTTCATACCCTCGACCCCGTCATCGTCTGGCCTGGAGAGGAGAGGACCAAGCGCTGCGCGCGCTCGATGCCAGCGAACGGGGGCGATATCTCGGGCCGCCGGTCTCAGTTGTCGGCGCGCTCCGGGCGTCTTCCGACGATCACGCTGGATCTGACGTCCTCATACTCCCGGTCGGGGAAGCCGAGAAACACCGCCAGCTTGCGAAACTTCTCCGGATCGTCGAGTGGCGCCGAGAAGAAGTGGTCCGGGGCGTTGTCGCGAAAATACGTCGCGACCGAGCGGACGTGTTCCTCATAGACGCGCATGTAGCGCTCGGCCTGCCCCTCCAGCGAGAAGCCGTTGCGGTGGTCCGCAGCCAGCGAGCCGCCATGGGCGCGCTGCAGCTCCTCGAACTCCTCCTCGCGGCCATAGATCCTCGCGTGAACGTCGGTATAGCCGGGCGAGCGTCCGCGCGAATGGGCGGAGAGCGAGTTGAACCAGCTTTCCGGATCGCGAACGAACATGACGAAGCGCGCATCCGGGAACCGCTGGTGGAGCAGCCGGTAGACGCCGGGAAACCACCACGGCCCGTCGTCGAACATCTGGCCGGTCCGGAAGACCGGATCGTCGAAGACCGTTTCCATCTCGCCCGTCAGCCAGAGGCGGCTCCATCCCCGTCGGCGGGAGACCCGGTTCGACCGGCGGACCATGCCGAGCTGGTTCTCGCAGAAATCGCCCGTCGAGGTCGTGCCGCTGCGCTGCATCCCAATACAGAAGATCTTCGGCCCGGCTTCCTGCACGTCGCCGCGGTGAAACGCCTCGACCAGCGCGTCGTCGGAAAAACTCTCCCGCCCATGGGGCGTGACGGCGAGATTGGCGGCGACGGGTGGCATCGGTCTGGTCGCGTCCGGTTGGGTGCTGGAATGCGTGCCGCAAGCTAGCACATCATCGGCCAGTGGCGAGGCAGGAAAGCGGCAGTTGCCCTACGCAACGCTGCCGCTTTCCCGTCAAACCGCGTCCTGCCATCGAAGGTGCGTCGGCCTGCCGCGATCCGCTGCCATGCGCAGCGGATCGTTCCTGCTCAGCCATAGACCGCGTCCGGCAGCCAGGTGATGATCTCGGGAAAGATCATGCAGAGGACGAGCCCGATCAGCTGGATCATCAGGAAGGGGATCGCCGCCTTGAAGATCCGCGTCATCGGGATTTCCGGCGGGGCGACGCCGCGCAGGTAGAACAGCGCGTAGCCGAAGGGTGGCGACAGGAAGCTCATCTGCATGTTGACGAGATAGAGGACGCCGAACCACAGCACGAGATCGTCGGCGCTTTCGAGGCCGAAGCTCGCCGCCCCGAGCCCCTTGATGATCGGCACGAAGATCGGCACGCAGAGGAGCAGGATGCCGACCCAGTCGAGGAACATGCCGAGGAAGATCAGGATCAGCTGCATGAAGATCAGGATCCCCCACGGTCCGAGCCCCATGCCCTGCATTGCGCCGGCAACGAATTGCTGGCCGCCTTCGAGGACATAGAGGCCGACGAAGATCGTCGCGCCGAACATGATCCAGATGACCATGGCGGTGGCCTTGAGGGTCGTCAGACACGCGCCCTGGACCGTCGGCCAGTCGAGCTTGCGATGGATCGCAGCGACGATGAAGGCGCCGAAGGTGCCGATGCCGGCGGCCTCCACCGGGGTTGCGACGCCGGAGAAGATGACGCCGAGAACGACGACGATGAGGGCGATCGGCGCCGACATCTTCGACATCACCCGAACCTTCTCGCGGAAGGAGATCCGCTCCTCGATCGGGGCCGGGGGCCCGAGTTCCGGATTGATGTAGGAGCGGGCGACGACGTAGAGCACGTAGAGGCCGGAAAGCAGCAGCCCCGGAAACACCGCGCCGATGAAGAGTTCGCCCACCGACTGCTCGGCGACGACGGCGTAGATGATCGCCAGGATCGACGGCGGGATCAGGATGCCGAGCGTGCCGCCGGCCATGATCGAGCCCATGGCGATCTCGGGATTGTAGTGCCGCTTCAGCATCGCCGGCAGGGCGATGATGCCCATGGTGACGACTGCAGCCCCGATGACGCCGACCATCGCCGCAAGGATTGTCGAGGCGATGATCGTCGCCGCCGCAAGGCCGCCCTTCACCCCGCCGAGCACCTTGTAGATGACGTCGAACATGTCGTTGATGATGCCCGCCCGTTCGAGCATCGCCGCCATGAAGATGAACAGCGGGATCGCCGAGAGCTGATAGTTGGTCATCAGCGGGAAAATGCGCGACGGCACGATATTGAGCGTCTGCCAGTCGCCGAGGACGAACAGGAAGACGCAGGCAAGGCCACCGGTGACGAAGGCGAGCGGCAGGCCCGCCATCAGCAGCAGAAGCAGGCTGCCGAACATGATCAGCGTCAGCCAGCCGATGTCGATTTCGAGACCCATCGGTCAGGCCTTTCCGGGAACGCTGGGGCGGCCGGTCGCGAAGGTTCGGAAGTCCTGCGCGAGCTTGGCGATGCCCTGGAGAATGAGAAGGAAGGCGCCGACGACGATCGCCCATTTGAACGGCCAGTAGGTGAGCTGCCATTCGGTGAAGGAGACCTCGTTCACCCGCGTCGCATCGACGGCGAAGATCCAGCCGGTGACCAGCAGCACCCCGGCGAAGATGAAGAAGAACACCGAAGTGAGAATGTCGGCGAGGGCTTTCCGGCGTGGCGACAGCGGCGCATAGAAGATGTCGACCCGCACATGGCTCTCGCTGAGCATCGCATAGGCTCCCATGATCAGGTACTGCATCCCGAACATGAGATACATGCCCTCATGGGCCCAGTTGGTCGGCGAATTGAAGACATAGCGGGCGACGACTTCGTAGTAGTAGACGAAGACGGCGATCACCGCCCAATAGGAGACGAATTCGCCGGAATAAAAGGACAGGCGGTCGATCCAGCCGGTCCAGCCGGACGAGACGGTCGCGTAGTCCTTGGTGAATTCGCCGGACAGCGCCGGCAGAGGCTCGCCCTCGTCTTCGTCATCCTCTTCGATGAGGCGCCGGTTGGCGCGGCGCACCAGGAACGGCAACAGGATCGCGTCGATCACCACCAGAGCGAGGATCGCGGCAAAGGCGATGAACGCGACGATCTCCCAGAATCGGCGGTCGTCGCCGGAGCTCGCGGCGATCGCCTGCTGCTCCTGAAGATCGGCGCGGGCCTCCTCGAGCCGCGTTTTCGAGCTTTCGAGCCGCCGCTCCTCGCGCTGCAGGCGCCTCTCGGCCGCCTTCTTGGTGAAGGAGCCTTCCTCGGCCGCATCCACCTCGCTCTTCAGACTGGCAAGGGTTGCGTCGGCCTCGGCGATGCGCGGCTCTTCCCGCTCGATCGTGCCCTTCGACACCCGCACGATGTTGGCCGCGTCGGAATAGGTGGCGCGGGCCGTGCGCTGATGGGCATTGGCAAAGAGGATCGCGGCGAACAGCGGCAGGAAGATCAGCCCCCACCAGATGCTCTTCAGATAGAACCGGTGCAGGCCGAGCATGCCGCCGGTGATCAGCACGAAATAGGCGAGCGGCAGGGAATAGAGACGCTTGCCGCCGCTTCGTCCCCGCCGCGCCATGATCATCGCGACGACGGGAAAGACGGCGAGCATCGTCCAGTACAGCCAGTGAGGCAGTACGAACGTCAGACTCGGCATGGGTTCGGTCCTGGTCGGAGAAGGAAAGACATGGTGAGGGCGCCGGCCGCCCCGAAGACCCGGAGCGGTGTTTGCCCGTTCCGGATCCTCTGGACGGCCGGCGCCGGCGTGTGGCGTCGCGCGAGGCTCAGAGGTTGGTCAGTTCCAGCCCCTCGAGCAGGCTCGGATCGACATAGCCGAGCGAGCCCGAGGTCATGTAGTCGAGCTGGATCTTGAAGATCTTCGCGGCGTTCTTGTCCTTGTTCGCCCAGTTGAACCAGATCGGCACGGCGACCTCGGTCATCAGGGCGACGTCGTCCTGGGTGAGGCGGGTGACCTCGGTGCCGTCGGCCTCGAACTTCTTCCAGGCCTCCTGGTTGGCCTTCTGGATCGCCGCGTGATGCATGTCGGAATAGACATGCACTTCCATCTCGACGAACTGCTTCATCTCGGGCGACAGCTTGTCCCACGCGGCCTTGCCGACTGTCAGGTCCATCAGGTCGACCGGCTGGTAGAGCGACATGAAGCCCGGAGGGCCCATGGAGATGTATTTGGTCACCTGGCTGAAGCCGAGGGCGTAGTTCACCGCCGGGCCGGTATAGTCGGCGACGTCGATGGTGCCCTTCTCCAGCGCCGGGAAGATTTCCGATCCCGGCAGCACGGTGGTCTTGGCGCCGAGCGCCTGGAACACCTCGGCGACCATGCCGCCCGGAAGGCGCATCTTGCGGTCGCGGAAGTCGTCGATGGAGCGGATCGGCACCTTCGAATGGATGATGTTGGCGTCGTGCTGGATCGGGCCGACGAAATACATGCCCTGTTCGGCATAGAGCTCGCGGGTGATCTCAAGGCCGCCGAGGCCGTAATAGAAGGTGTCGAATTCGTGCGGGTTTCTGAGGCCGAGCGGATAGGAGGTGAGGAACACCGCCGCCGGGATGATCCCTTGCGCGTAGATGGTGAAGGGGTTTACCGCCTCGAGCACGCCGTTCTTCACCGCGTCGAAGAGCTGGAAGTCGCCGACGACGTCGTTGGCGCCGAAGGGCGTGAACTCCAATTCGCCGCCGGTCTTCTCCTTGATCGAGCCGCACCAGTCCTTGAAGGTGGTCAGCCCGATGCCGCCCGGCCAGGACGTCTGCACCCGCCAGGTGGTCGTCTGGCCCTGCGCCCGAGCGACATGCGGCGCTGCCAGCGTTGCCGCAACTGTTCCACCGGCAACGACTGACTTGCCGAGAAATGCTCTTCGATCAATGCGTTGATTGCTCAATATCGCCTCCCTTGGTCGCGAGTCGAAGCTGTTTTCCTCCCGGCTTCGACACCGATGGCCCGAGAGTAGAGTGAGAGGAGCGGCGGTGGCAACCGTCATTCGACTTTTGTCGAATGAACCGTCAGGGGAGAATTAGTCAGTTGTTGTGACTGATCTCTCGGGAAACGTCAGCCTGACTGCCGGAGTTCTTGTGAAGCTTCCGCCGCTTGAACGAGCATGCAGCGGCGAGAGACGGCTGCATCCGGCTGATGAACCTGGCGCTGCGCTTGGTTGCGGCCGAATATTTGACTCTCCCGGAAGGCGCAATAGGGTAAATTTGCCCGTTTAAATAGCATTGGTGGATCGATGAAACAGTTTTTGCTGATCGGGACCGTTCTGGTTCTCGCAGGTTGCCAAACAGGCTCTGCGCCGGCGCCCAATGGGTCCTACACGGAAAAATTCGTCGGGAGTTGGACCTGCAAATGGCGTGGTCGACGAGACGCACGTCTCGAACTTACTGATGCAGGCAACGGCATCATAAAAGGCATATATACTGCAGGTCCGGAACCGCTTTACAACCAGATGGAAACCAGACAACTGTCGTTTACGGACGATGTGAGTGATGGGACGCTCGACTTTGGCCGGTCCACGACGATGAGCGGGTCTATCGTCACTCCGGATATCTTGCGGGTTGTACAAACGACGACGCGAAACACGACGCGAGAGTGCGACTTCTTCCGAGTTGCGGGCTCATGATCAACCGCGCTGCTGAATAGGCGCGTGCATTGGCCGGAGAATGCGCGGCGAAACCTTTCGCGCCGTGACTCTATGCTTCAACAGACTTGTTGAGTCTTGGTAGCGGAGGAGGGACTTGAACCCCCGACACGCGGATTATGATTCCGCTGCTCTAACCAACTGAGCTACTCCGCCGCCGGCGCCGCTTCGCATGCGGCGACGCGGCGATATACGAAGGCGATGCTCGGCCTGTCAATGGCTTTGCGCCGACCGAGCGCGCATCCTTTGGGACGGGAGGTCGTCAGCCACGCAGAAGTGCCGCCCGTGGCCTCGGCATGGCTCCATCGGCGCGCCAGGGTGGCGCGGCGAAGCGCAACGACGAAGCCACAGCCGGCCGGGGGCTGCAGCCCCGCCTTTCACGCAGGAGACATGCTGGCGATCGAGCCGCGCCCGAGACAATCGCCGGCTGGCCGTGAACTCTTCATTCCGGCGGCTCGTCGGCAATGAAGACAAATCGCGCAACTTTTACGGCCAGGCTGGCCGCCTCACTCCACCTTCAGCGGCTCGTCCCATCGCGTGACGATGACGGTGCTCTCGATCGGCGAGAGCAGTTCCGGCGCCGTCACCAGCTGGCGAACGCCGTGGGAGTGATCCTCCTTGAAGACGTTGCCCTCCTCGGCCCAGCGATAGAGCGAGGCGATGTCGAGGCGGGCGCATTGCGGCCTGACGCTCCAGGTCACCTGCAGCGGCGAGCAGATCGATTCGGTGTATTTCGGCCCGGTGGTCGAGCCGGCATAGACGACCGGCTCGCCGGTCCCCTCCGGCAGCGTCATCGGCTGATGGTAGCCTTCGCTCGTGTGGCCGCGATAGGTGAAGTCGGCAAAGTCGAGGGCCTCCGGATCGTTGACCAGGAGAAAGGTCTGCGCCTCGACCCGCAGCGCCGGGTTGGAGCAGGTCTCGCTGAGGCAGGAGCCGAGCCCCTGGCCCGGCATGACGGCGCAGGAGGAGAACACCCAGTGGACCTCGATCGTGTCGCCGGGCTTCACCCCCTTGAACGCGCCGAAGCCGTGGGCGGGGTCCTTCAGCTCCTCGGCGGTGAGCTGGTCGCCGTCGTTGCACTTGTAGCCGCCATGGTCGCCCGGTCCGGCGAAGACCGAGAAGCCCGGCCCTTTGTGCTCGGCATTGGTGTGGGTGTGGATGTTGCAGAGATTGAGCGTCTTGGTGGACGGCGCCCGGGCGAAGATGCGCTCGTTGAGGCCTTCGAGCGAGCCGATGTCGCGCGGCGACTGCGGGCCGAATCCCTTGCAGAGCCCGGCCGGCGCGGCCTCCGCCTCGACGGTCTCGGTCTCCATCGGTGCGGGATGGGACGCCCCGTGGCCGCCTCCCTCCGCATGGACAGACAGCGTCGGTGCGAAGAACAGATATGCGAAGCATATCGTATTTGAAGCAAATCGCGTCGTTTTCAACGCATCGATCTCCCGCCTGTTCCGGAGTCTTGGCCGGTAGAGACAGGATCTACGTGAGCGGGATTAGAAAAATCTTGCAGGCGGCGGGAAAATTGTTTTGGCGGCGGCTAAAATTGCTTCCGCCGACCATCCGTGAGCGCGCCGCTTCTGGCTTGAGGCGTGCCCGCCGCGGCGTCGGCGCCGCGGCGGGCCGGGGCACCCCACTCGGCGTTACTCGCCGACCTTCGGCATCCAATCGGGGCTGGCGACGTCGGTCGAGGCGAACTGCGGTAGTTTCTGAGAAAGCTCCTCCATGTTCTTGATATCGCTTTCAAGAAGCATGTCACGGGTGACCAGGGTCGGCGGCACGACGACATTGTGGCCGGGATCCTCTCCGGCAAGCAGCATCGCCAGCGCCCTGACCGAGACTTCGCCGATCAGCTGCGGATTGGTCGCCGCCGTCGCCACCCAGGCGCTCGGATCCTCGCGCATCGCCTGAATGTCGGCGGTCGAGATGTCGGCGCTGTAGATCTTGATGTCGGACGACAGTCCGGCCTCGTCGACGGCGATCTTCACGCCCTTGGCGAACTCGTCATAGGGAGCGAAGACGACGGTGACGCCGGGATTGGCGCGCAGCACGGCGGAGGCCTGGTTGGCGACGGAATTGGCGATCGGATTGTCGAGCGTGCCGAACTGCGCCACCTCCTCGATGCCGGAATACTTCCCCTTGAACGTCTTCCAGGTCTCGTCGCGCCGGTCGAGCGGGGCGATGCCCGGAACGTAGACATAGGCGGCCTGGAAGGCCTCGCCATTGTCCTTCACCGCCTGTTCGAGGGCGAGGCGGGCGAGATCGCGGTCGCTCTGCTCGATCTGCGGTACCTTGTCGTTCTGTACGTCGACGTCGAAGGCGACGACCTTGATGCCGGCGTCGACGGCGCGCTGGACGGCGGCGGTCATCGATTCCGTCAGACCATGCTGGACGACGATGCCGTCGACGCCGAGGGCGATCGCCTGATCGACCATGTCGGCCTGGAGCGCTGCGTCCTGGCGGGAATCGAGGACGCGCAGCTCGACGCCGAGAGCCTTGGCCTGCTCCTGCGCACCGGTGAGATAGGCCTGGAAGAAGTCGCCGGTCGACAGATAGCGCACGAGGGCGATCGAGACCTTCTCCGGCTGGTCGAAGGGGGCGGGCTTGTCCGCCGCCATGGCCGGCAGGCCGCCGAGCATCAGCGCCGTGGCGCCGCCGATGACGAGCCGCGTGAAGCGGCGCCGCGTCAGTTTCATCATGTCCATGTCTTTTCCTCCCGAATGATGCCGGGCCAATCCGCCCGGGTAACGTCGATCGATCCCGTTCAGCGCTCTCCCGGGCGCGTCATCGAGAATGTGAAGAGCAGGGCGACGACGAGCACGGCGCCCTTCACCGCGTCCTGGGTGTAATAGGGGGCATTCATCATCGTCAGACCCTGCAGGAGCATGCCGACGAACAGCGCGCCGACCAGCGTCCCGAAGGCGTTCGGCTTGGCCGCCCCGAGGACGGCAAAGCCGATCAGCGCCGCGGCGACGGCGTCGAGCAGCAGGCTGTTGCCGGAGGAGACGTCGCCGCGCCCGACCCGGGCCGCGAGCAGGATGCCGCCGACCGAGGCGAAGCCGCCGGAGATCATGTAGGCGGCGATCTTGTAGCGCTCGACCGGGGCACCGGCGAGGCGGCTCGCCTGCTGGTTCGAGCCGATGGCGTACATCACCCGGCCCCAGCGGGTGAATTCGAGAAAGACGAAGATCGCCACCCCGAGCGCCAGCATGACGACGACCGAGACCGGCAGGACGTCAAACAGCCGGGCCCGGCCAAGCGACAGGAAGCTCGGATCGAAGCTCCCCGTCGCGGTCGTGCCGTCGGGCAGCGTCATGCCGCGGGCGATGGAGCGCCCCGCTGTCGGCACCAGCTGCAGGCCGAGCAGGAGGAACATCGTGCCGAGCGTCGCCAGGAGGTCCGGGATGCGGCCATAGACGATGATGACGCCGTTGAAGAGCCCGGCGAGCAGGCCGAAGCCGATGCACAGCGCCACCGTCTCGGCCGTGCCCCAGCCCCAGATCACCATGGCGTAGGAGGCGGCCATCATCGACGAAGCCGCCACCGAGCCGATCGACAGGTCGAAGCCGCCGACGACGAGTGTGCCGGTCACGCCGAGCGCCAGGATGGCGGTGATCGAGACCGACTGGAAGACGAAGATGAGGGAGCGCAGCGACAGGAAGGCCGGCTGCGCCGCATAGAAGAACACGGCCAGCGCGACGAGCAGCACGAAGAAGCCGTAGCGGATGGAAAGGTCACGGACGGCAAGGGTCATCCGGCGGTACTCTCGAGACGCGTGGAGGAATGGTCGGCTTCGCCGGCGACCTCGGCGACGAGCCGCGCAAGGTCGAGCTCTCGGCCGGCGCGGTGGTCGCCGACGATGGTGTGGTCGGACATCACGAGGATGCGGTCGGCGACCTCGACGGCCTCGTCGATCTCGGTGACGAGCACCAGCGTGGCGCGGTCCGCCGCCGTCTCCCGCAGCCGCCGGGCGATGTCGCCGCGCGCCCTGATGTCGACGCCCTGGAACGGCTCGTCGAGGATCAGGAGCTTCGAGGCTTGCGACAGCCAGCGCCCGACGACGACCTTCTGCTGGTTGCCGCCCGAAAGCGTCGCCATGGCATCGGCCTCGCCGCGGCAGACGATCGACAGGTCGGCGATGGTGCGCCGGGCCCGCCGGCGCTCCACGGCGCGGTCGATGAATCCGGCGCGCGAGCGGCGCTTCAGGAACGGCAAAGAGAGGTTGCGGGCGATGTCGAAGGCCGGCACCAAGGAACTGGTTGCGCGGTCCTTGGCGGCCATGAAGACGCCGGCCTCGATCGCCGCCCGGCTGGTCTTCGGCCGGTAGGGGGCCCCCGTCAGCTGCATTTCGCCGGCAGCGGGCCGGCGGGCGCCGAAGATCACCTCTGCGAGCCGGCTCTTGCCGGTGCCGACGAGGCCGGTGATGGCGGTGACCTCGCCGGCCTTCAGGGCGAAGGAGAACGGCCGCGACCAGTGGGTCAGCTGCAGATCGCGGACGGCAAAGACCGGCTCGGTGCCGAACCGACGCTCGGCGCCGCCGCGGGCAATGGTCTCGCCGAGCATCGCCGTTACCGCTGCCTCGTAGTCGAGCGGCGGGCGGAACTCGCCGGTGATGCGCCCGTCGCGCAGCGTGACGATGCGGTCCGCGAGGCGGCGGATGTCGGACATGCGGTGGGTGATGTAGAGGATCGCGACGCCGCGCGCCTTCAGCATCTCGACGATGCCGAACAGCCGCTCGGCTTCGCGCTGCGACAGCGACGACGTCGGCTCGTCGAGGACGAGAATCTTCGGCTCCTCGGCAAGCGCCCGGCAGATGGCGACGAGCTGGCGGTCGGCGAGGGGGATGTCCCGCGCCGGGCGGTCGAGCGGCAGCGACAGGCCGAGGATCGCCTGGATCGCATCGGCCTCGCGCCGTGCGCGCCGGGGCGTATGGAAGGCGCCCGCCTTGCCGGAGCAGAGCCTGTCGAGAAGAAGGTTCTGGGCGACCGAGAGATCGGCCGCCACGGCGTCGTTGATCTGCTGGTGGACGACGCAGAGGCCGCTCTCCACCGCATCGACGGGCCTTGCCGGGGCGAAGGGGCGGCCTTCGAGCCGCATCTCGCCGGCATCGGGACGCAGCGCGCCGGCGACGATCTTCACGAGCGTCGACTTGCCGGCGCCATTGGCGCCCATCAGAACCACGACCTCTCCCGCAGCGACTTCGAGATCGACGCTCTTCAGGACGCGGTTCGACGCGAACGCCCGCTCGAGCCCGGCGATCTCCAGCACGGTGCGGCCGCCAGGCCCGCCGTCGATCATTCCACCCTTCCTCCCGGGCGCGACCCTTTGCCAGTTTCAGATTTATGTCAACAGCAATTGACAATCGCGCAATGCGACGTAAGCCCTATAGACGGGACGTCGCACCGTTGGGTTGATACCGCAGTGTGGATTGCGACGGAAGCGGGAGGCTTCGGAGCATGAAAATGGGTGAGGACGGCTCGGTCGGGGGGCGCGGCTATCATGCGCTGGACGCCGAGTCCGTGAAGGCATATGCCGCCGGCATCGAGGAGATCGCCGGGCGGCTCGGAACCTCGGATCCCGGGGCGTTGCGGGCCCGCGAAGTGGGCGACGGCAATCTCAATCTGGTCTTCATCGTCGAGGGGCCGGCCTCGGCCGTCGTGGTCAAGCAGGCGCTTCCCTATGTGCGACTGGTCGGTGATTCCTGGCCGCTGCCCCTGAAGCGGGCCTATTTCGAATGGAACGCGCTGGTGCGCCAGGCGGCGGTGCAGCCGGAGCGGCTCCCGGCGCTGCATCATTTCGATCCCGTCAATGCGCTGATCGTGATGGAGTATCTCAGCCCCCACGTGATCCTGCGCAAGGAGCTGACCGCCGGCAAGCGCTTCAAGCATCTCGCCGAACATGTCGGCGTCTTTCTCGCCGAGACGCTGTTCCGCAGTTCCGATTTCTTCATGGATACGGCGAAGAAGAAGGCGGACGTCGCACTCTTCGCCGACAATGTGGCGTTGTGCGCCATCAGCGAGAATCTGGTCTTCACCGAGCCCTATTTCGACGCGCCGCTGAACCGTTGGACGACGCCCCAGCTCGACGGTCTGGCGCTGGCTCTGCGGGCCGACAGGGCAGTGAAGGTCGGCGCGCAGGAGATGCTCTACCGCTTCACCACCAAGAGCGAGGCGCTGCTGCATGGCGACCTTCACACCGGCTCGATCATGGTGACGGCGAAGGACACGCGCATCATCGATCCGGAATTTGCCTTTTACGGCCCGATGGGCTTCGACATCGGCGCGCTGCTTGCCAATCTCTATCTCAGCTACTTCGCCCAGGAAGGCCACGCCGAGACGCCGGATGGGCGTTTTGCACAGGGTGAATGGCTGCTCGAGACCGCCGAGAGCATCTGGTCGGTCTTTGCCGAGAGCTTCGCGAGGCTCTGGCGCGAGGAGCGCAACGGCATCCTGTTCTCGCGGCGGCTGTTCGAGGATGTCGGCGACGAAGTCGGTGCGACGGTGGGCATGCACCAGTTCCTGCAGGCGGTGTTCTGCGACGTGGTCGGCTTTGCCGGCGCCAAGATGGTGCGGCGGCTGGTCGGCCTTGCCCATGTCGAGGACATGGAATCGATCGCCGATCCGGACCGCCGGGCGGTCTGCGAGGCGAGGGCGCTTCTCATGGGGCGGGAGCTGCTGGTCAACCGCGGCGTCTTCGGCGATATCTTCGGCCTCAGCTGTCTTGCCCGTTCGATCCTTCGCGAAAGGAGACCGATATGAAGATTGGCGAACAGGCGTTCCGGTCGATCTGGACGGAGGGCGACGAGGTCGCGATCATCGACCAGACCAAGCTGCCGCACGAGCTGAAGATTGTCCATCTGACAACGCTCGAGGATGCCGCCCGGGCGATTGCCGACATGTGGGTGCGCGGTGCGCCGCTGATCGGCGCGACCGCAGCCTACGGCATGGCGCTGGCGCTCCGGGCCGATCCAGCGGACGCCTCGCTTGCCACGGCCTATGACACCCTCCATGCGACGCGGCCGACGGCGATCAATCTGCGCTGGGCGCTCGATGCGGTGCGCGAGCGGGTCGGCAGGCTCGACCCCGGTGCCAGGGCCGCGGCTGCATGGACGCTCGCCGGCGAGATCGCCGACGAGGACGTCGCGACCAACCGGCGGATCGGCGAAAACGGTCTTGCCATCATCGAGGCGATCGCCCGGACCAAGACGCCCGGTGAGGCGGTGAACGTCCTCACCCACTGCAATGCCGGCTGGCTGGCGACGGTGGACTGGGGAACCGCGACCGCGCCGGTCTATCTCGCCCATGACAAGGGCATCCCGGTCCATGTCTTCGTCGACGAGACCCGGCCGCGCAACCAGGGCGCCGGCCTGACCGCCTTCGAGCTCGGCCATCACGGCGTCGATCATACGCTCGTCGTCGACAATGCCGGCGGCCACCTGATGCAGCACGGGCTGGTGGATCTCTGCATCGTCGGCTCGGACCGCACGACGGCGCTCGGCGACGTCTGCAACAAGATCGGCACCTATCTGAAGGCGCTCGCGGCAAGGGACAACGGCGTGCCCTTCTATGCCGCGCTGCCGGCCTCGACCGTCGACTGGCGGGTGCGCGACGGCGTTGCCGAGATCCCGATCGAGCAGCGCGGCGGCGACGAGGTCTCCCACGTGGTCGGCATGAGCGATCGCGGTACGGTGGAGCGTGTGCGTATCGCACCCGAGACGACGCCGGTCGCCAACTACGCTTTCGACGTCACGCCGGCGCGTCTGGTGACCGGGCTGATCACCGAGCGCGGCGTCTGCGCGGCGAGCGAGGCGGGGCTGGCCGGCCTGTTTCCGGAACTTGCCCGCAAGCGCGCCTGAGGCTTGGAAATTCGAGGCTGCTCCGATGACGGCCGGCGCAGATGTTGCGCGCCGTCCCCCCGAGCGGCCGTCAGTCGTTGAGCTGGAGCAGCGCCTGCGCCGTCGGCTCGTCGGTGACGAGATGTGTGGCATAGCCGGCGACCATGGCGCCCCGCATCGCCCGGACGCGGTTCTCGCCGGAGGCGACGAGGATGCCGGCGGCAAGGCCGGACAGCTTCTCAGGCGTGATGCCGATCATCCGCTCGTCGACCGGCCCGACGACATGACGCCCGTCGCCGTCGACGAAGCGGCCGCAAAGTACGCCGACGGCGCCGCGTTCGGCATAGACCGCGACGTCGTCCGGCGTCGCGATGCCGGATTTCACGACATGGCTGTCGGCGTCCATCGAGCCGACGGCGAAGATCGCCTTCTGCATCCGGTCGAGCAGCGCAAAGTGCTGGCGGATCAACGGCTCCTGCCGCAGGAGCGCTGCCGCTTCCGCGGAGGCAAGGGCGGCCGGGGCATAGAGATTGACCACCCGGCCCGAGAGCTTCAGCGCGACATTGGTCGAGCAGCTTTCCGAGGTGAAGATGTAGGGGCTCGGCATCGACCCGACCATCTGCACGACGGTGAGGTCGGCGATCGCCCGGGGCAGCATCCGCTCGGCCATCTCGTAGATCGTCTCGCCCCAGGAAATGCCGACGACGTCGCCCGGCTCGATCAGGTCGGGGCAGTAGCGCGCCGCCGCCAGTGCGACCGAGGCCAGCGAATAGGACGGGCCCGGCACGACGAGGGCCGATGCGAGGCCGAAGCGGTCGCGCATTTCCCGCGACAGGCGCTGGCGGTTGAAGGTGACCGGGTCGACCCGCAGTTCGACATGGCCGAGTTCGCGCGCCTGCTGGAGATAGTTGACGACGGTGGCCCGCGAAACCTGGAGCCGCTCGGCGATCTGGCTCTGGTTCCATTCCTCGACATAATAGAGCCAGGCCGCCTCGAGGACGCTGTCCTCGACGGGCCGGCTGCGGACCCGGCGGACCGGATCATCGACTGCACGCATGTTCGACACGATATTTCTTTTACGTTCACGTCACCCGGAATGCGAAGGCCTCGGTCCCGTCCTATCCGTTTGCAGCATCATGAGTTTTCGAACAATAACGCTTGGCACACCGGAAGCCATGGCTCCTCGCGCAGATCTGCCATTCGCCATTGCCCGCATCGGCCGCCACTCCTCCGTCGCCGGCGGCTGGAGCAAGGCGCCGCAGGCCCGTCGCAGCAGAGCTGCGAGGCTCAGCACACAGCGTCATTGCTCAGACTGGACGATTCCACATGCATCATAGGAAGCGATGCGAAGCAAGGGTGCGGGCAAACAAAATCGATGTCGTTCCACAGAACGACATCGTTTAATGAGACGAAATCAAGTTATACGATATATTCTCAGACGGCGAGATACTGCATCCGCAGTTCTTTGTTGTCGATGATCTCTTGCGCCGAACCGTCGAACACCACTTCGCCCATGTCGAGAATGAGGGCGCGGTCGGCCAGATGCAGAGCGGCGATGGCGTTCTGCTCGACCAGGATGGTGGTGATGCCGATATCCTTGATCTCCTCGAGGATTTTCTCGATCTCCTTGACGATGACCGGGGCAAGGCCCTCATAAGGCTCGTCGAGGAGCAGGAGCTTGACGTCGCGGGCAAGAGCCCGGGCGACGGCCAGCATCTGCTGCTCGCCGCCGGACATGGTTGTGCCTTCCTGATTGCGCCGCTCGGCGAGCCGCGGGAAGTGGCCATAGATGCGCTCGAGCTCCCAGCCGACCGGCGGTTCGATGCGGGCGAGCTTGAGGTTTTCCTCGACGGTAAGGCCGGGGATGATCCGCCGGTCCTCCGGCACCAGCTGCACGCCTGCCCGGGCCGCCTGGTAGGATTGCATCTCGTGGAGCGCCAGGCCGTCGAGCCAGATCTCGCCGCGTTTCAGCTCCGGCGAGCCGGCCCGGGCGATGGTGCGCAGTGTCGAGGTCTTGCCGGCGCCGTTGCGCCCGAGAAGGGCGAGGATCTCGCCATGCCGGATGTCGAAGGAGACACCCTGGACGATATAGCTTTCGCCGTAATAGGCGTGCATGTCCCTGGCCGAGAAGAACGGCCGTTCGGCCGTGGCGGGGGGCGGGGCGTCGGCGGGACGGGCGAGGGTCTCGCTCATAGGTGGGCTCCCCCGAGATAGGCTTCCTGGACCTTTGCGCTCGCCTTGATCTCCTCGGGCGAGCCCTCGGCGATGACGGTTCCCTGCGCCATGACGCTGACCGTTTCGGCGAGCGAGAAGACGACATGCATGTCGTGCTCGATGATCACCTTGGTGATGCCGCGCTCAGCGATCTTCTTCAGAAGGTCGACGGTGTTGTTGGTGTCGGCGCGCGACATGCCGGCCGTCGGCTCGTCGAGAAGCAGGAGCTTCGGATGCTGAACGAGGCACATGGCCAGTTCCAGCCGCCGCTTGTCGCCGCGCGACATCGAGTTGACGATCTGGTCGCGCTGGTCGGAGAGGTTGAGGTCCTCGAGGATGTGCTCGGCTTCCTCGCGCACCGCACCGCGCTCGCGCGCCCTTCGCCAGGCATTGATCCTGAAGGCCCCGTCGCGCTTGGCGAAGGCCGGGATCATGACGTTTTCGAGCACCGAGAGCTCGCCGAAGATCTCCGGCGTCTGGAAGACGCGGGCGATCCCCGCCTGGTTGATCTGGTGCGGCTTGTGGCCGAGCAGCGAGCCGCCGTCGAAGGTCACCGATCCCTCGTCGGGGATGATGCGGCCGACGAGACAGTTGAGCAGCGTCGACTTGCCGGCGCCGTTCGGCCCGATGATGGCATGGACGCTGCCCTGACGGACATTGAGATTGACGTCGTCGAGGGCGCGCAGGCCGCCGAACCGCTTCGACACACCCTTGATGGTGAGGATTTCGCTGGTCATTTCGCCCTCGTCGTCAGTGGCCGGCATGGGCCGGCGGGGCGGCATCGTCGCGCCGGTCGCGCCGCAGCCCCCTGGAGATCCGCCGGATGCCCTCCATGATGCCGCCCGGCAGGAAGATGACGACGAGCATGAACATCAGTCCGAGCGTCAGCTGCCAGCCTTCGCCGACGAAGGGGCTGGTGATGGTCACCATGATGTCCTGCAGCTCCGGGGTGAGGAAGTCGAAGGTGCGGTGCAGGACGCCCTCGTTGAAGGAGGAGAAGATCTGCTCGAGATATTTCATCACCGCCGCGCCGATCACCGGGCCGAGCAGCGTGCCGACGCCGCCGAGAATGGTCATCAGCACCACTTCGCCCGAGGCCGTCCACTGCATGCGGTCGGCGCCGGCGAGCGGATCGGTGACCGCGAGCAGCCCGCCGGCAAGGCCGGCATACATGCCGGAGATGACGAAGGCGGCGAGGAGGTAGGGGCGGGTGGAAAAGCCGGTGTAGTTCATCCGGTTCTGGTTGGACTTGATGGCGAAGAGCATCAGGCCGAAGGTCGAGTTGCGGATCCTCAGCGTCAGAAAGAAGGCGAGGATCAACAGGACGGCGCAGAAGTAAAAGCCCGGCCAGCCCTGCAGCTCGATGCCGAAGAAGTCCGGCACCCGCAGCCGGTGGGCATCGGCGCCGAAGAAATTGTCGATGATGCGCGGGTCGGAGCGGGAGATCTGCAGGCCGGTCTCGCCGTTGGTGATCGGCGTCAGCACCGAATAGGCGAGATTGTAGGACATCTGCGCGAAAGCCAGCGTCAGGATCGAGAAGTAGATGCCCGAGCGCCTCAGGCTGACATAACCGATCAAGAGCGCGAAGACGCCGGCGACGATGATGGCGAAGCCGACCGCGATCAGCGCGTTCATCGACAGGAGCTTGAACATCCAGACGGCGGCGTAGGAGCCGGTGCCGAGGAAGGCGGCGTGGCCGAAGGAGAGATAGCCGGAAAAGCCGAAGAGGATGTTGAAGCCGAGGGCGAAGATCCCGAAGATCGCGAATTTCTGCAGGATGTCCGGATAGCCGGCACCGATCGGCGCCAGCCAGATCGGCATGGTCAGGATGGCGGCGGCAAAGACCGCCACAAGCAGGTAGTCGCTGCGGCTGGAGCTCATGAAGCCGCGCATGCCGTCGCCCTTGGGCGAATGGCTTTCAGCCGGGCTGCGGCCCATCGCCTTGTCGGAGTTGAGGACGCTTTCACTCATCGGTCAGGACTCCATGACGCCACGGCGGCCCATCAGACCGCGCGGGCGCACCAGAAGAACCACCACGGCGACGAGATAGATGATGATCTGGTCGATCCCGGGGACGATCGCCTTCACCTCGGTCATCGAAGCGAGGGACTGCAGGATGCCGAGGAGGAAGCCGGCGACCACCGCGCCCGCCAGCGACCCCATGCCGCCGACCACGACGACCACGAAGGAGAGCACCAGGAAATCCATGCCGAGATGGTAGTTGGGCGCGAGGATCGGCGTGTACATGACGCCGGCAAGGCCCGCCACGACGGCCGCGATGCCGAAGACGATGGTGAACTTGCGGCCGATATTGATGCCGAGAAGGCCGACCGTCTCGCGGTCCGCCATGCCGGCCCGGACCACCATGCCGAAAGTGGTCAGCTGCAGGAAAGCGAAGACCGCGGCGATCACCGCCAGCGAGAACAGGAAATAGACGATCCGCCACATCGGGTAGCTGATGTTGGAGGCCCCGAACAGAGCGCCGATGTCGGCGCTTCCGGCGAGCGCCGGCGGCGCCGTCAGCGGGATCGGGTTGGCGCCGAAGAAGTATTTGACGATCTCCTGAAGGACGATCGCAAGGCCGAAGGTGACGAGGATCTGCTCGGCATGGCTGCGCTTGTAGAAGAAGCGGATCAGCCCGCGCTCCATCGCAAAGCCGATCAGCAGCATCACCGGGACGGCGAGCAGGATCGACAGCGGCACCGCCCATTCGACGATGGCCTTGCCGGTCTCGCCGTACCAGAGCTCGAGATAGGGCACTTCCTTGTAGGCCGCGAAGAAGGTGACGCTCTCGTCGCGCACCCGCTCCGAGATCGTCAGCAGCCTGGCGAAGGTGACCGAACAGAAGGCCCCGAGCATGAACAGCGCGCCATGGGCGAAGTTGACGACACCGAGGGTGCCGAAGATCAGCGTCAGGCCGAGGGCAATCAACGCATAGGCGCCGCCCTTGTCGAGCCCGTTCAGGATCTGAAGTATGATGGCGTCCATCGAGCCTTCCAGAAAGCCTTCAAGTGATGTTGCGTGGTGTCGGGCGTTTGATGTTGCGTGGGGTCGGGTATTGTCCGGCGAGACGCGCTCGCCCTCCATCTCCGGTGATGGCGAAACTCCGGCGATGCCGGTCTCGGCAAGCCGCGATCGTCACCTCTGCGACACGGGACCGGTCTGCGTAACGCCGCGCCCGGGACGGTCGGCCCAGCCGATGCCGTTACAGCCTCCGGGCGGACCCATTCGCGCGACCGAGCGGGCGGGCGGCGTTTCCGCCACCCGCCCGCAGCCTGTGTCTGCCGCTGGTCAGGCGGCGCATCCCTTGACGTCTGCCGGCCCGAGCTCGCCGCCGAAGATCGAGGCGTCGTAGGTGACCTCGTCACGCGGCACCACCTTGACGATCTCCATGAGGTCGAACTGGTTGGTCGGGTTCTCCTTACCGCGCACGACCAGGACGTCCTTGAAGCACTGATGGTCCTCGGCGCGGTAGAGCGTCTTGCCGTTGCCCATGCCGTCGAACTCGAAGCCTTCGAGCGCCTTGATGACTTCCGGCGGGTAGAAGGTGCCGGCGGTCTCGACCGCGTTGGCATAGAGCAGCGTCTGGACGTAGCAGGTCTGGGCGGCCTGGGACGGCGGCGAGCCATAGGCCTCGCCGAAGGACTTGGCGAGCACCTTGGTCGCTTCGTTGTCGAGCTTCCAGTCCCAGTTGGCGGTGCCGAGAATGCCCTTCACCGCGTCGCCGGCGCCCTGCGCCATCAGCTCGGAGAACAGCGGCACGACGATCTGGAAGTCCTTGCCGTTCACCTGCTTGTTCTTCATGTCGAACTGGGTGACGGCCTGGCGCAGCGAATTGACCATGTCGCCGCCGTAGTGGTTGAGGATCAGGACGTCGGCGCCGGAATTGAGAACCGGCGTCAGATACTGCGAGAAGTCGCCGGCGCCGAGCGGCGTGCGGACGGTCTGCGCGGTCTTCCAGCCGAGCGCCTCGGTGGCGTTCTTGATCGATTCCTCCTGGGTCCAGCCCCAGGTGTAGTCGGCGGTGAGATGGTAGGCGGTGCGGTCCTTGCCGTATTCCTCGCCGAGCACCGGTCCGAGCGCCTGGCCGGACATGTAGGCATTGAAGAAGTGGCGGAAGCCGTAGCGCCGCTTGTCCTTGCCGGTGGTGTCGTTGGAATGGGTGAGGCCGGCCATGAACATGACACCCATGTCCTGGCAGAGCGACTGCACCGCGACGGCGACGCCGGAGGACGAGCCGCCGGAGATCATCAGCACCTTGTCTGATTCGATCATCCGCTTGGCCGAGGCGCGGGCGGCGTCGGACTTGGTCTGGGTGTCGCCGGTGACGTAGCTGACCTTCTTGCCGAGGATGCCGTTGCCCTTCAGGCTCGACGGCTTCAGCGTGTTGACGAGGCCGCCGTCACCTTCGCCGTTGAGATGCTCGACCGCCAGCTTGAAGGCGCGCAGCTCGTCGGCGCCCTCGTCGGCATAGGGACCGGACTGCGGCACGTTGAAGCCGAGAACGACATTGCCGCCTTTGGGGTTGTTGCAGAAGACCTGGTCCTGTGACCAAGCGTTCCGCACGAAGAAATGCGGCACGGCCAGTCCGGCACCCAGCGCGGCGCTGGTCTTGAGCAGTCTGCGGCGGCTCCATGCCGTCGTGTCGATAGCCATTCTTCTCCTCCCGAGTTGATGACCGAAACAGCGGCTGGGCTGTCGTCCGAATCCTCCCGAAGACAGCCGACCGCGTATTCATGCCTATCGTCTACGACAGGGAAACTTCAAGCTATAATACTTTGGACTAAAGACCTCGGCAGGCTTTTTGACGGGAAAGACGCGTGCGCCGCAGGAAAATTCTGCGGCGCAGCATGATCTATTCGTTGGCAGGCGAATAATGCAGCGAACAGCCGATTTTCGCAGCGCCTTCGCGGGGTCAGTCCGTAAAACAGTCCTTCAGGCCGTCGGCGATGTTCTTGATCAGCGTCGGGTAGAGGTCGGGGCCGTCGGGCAGGTCGGCGCCGAGCGGGTCGAGCACGCCGGTCGTCGCCGAGGTGCCCTCGGTGATGGCCGCGACGACGCTCGGCTCGAATTCCGGCTCGGAGAACACGCAGGCCGCGTCGACGCTCGCCAGCTTGTCCTTGATCTCGCGGATGCGGGCAGCGCCCGGCGCCTTTTCGGGGCTGACGGTGATCGAGCCCGAGGCCGGAACGTCGAAGCGATGCTCGAAATACTGATAGGCGTCGTGGAAGACGACGAAGGGCTTGTGGGGCACGCCGCCGAGTTCCGCGGATACCTCGTTCTCGAGCTTCTGCAGCCGCTCGCCATAGGCCTTCGCATTGGCCGCATAGGTGTCGGCGTGGTCGGGGTCGAGCTTTTCCAGCGTCGCGGCGATCGCCTTCGTCATCGCGGCGGCATTTTCCGGATCGAGCCAGACATGCTCGTTATAGGGATTGTCGCCGTGCTCGTGATCGTGGCCGTCATCGCCGTCATCGTGGTCGTCATGGGCCTCGGCCCTGCCGTGATCGTCGTCGTCGGAATCGAACATGCCGCCCTCGCGCGCCTTCAAGGGAACGACGCCGTCGGCATCCCACAGCCGCACGACGTCGCTCTTGCCGCCGAGGGCGTCGATCGGCTTGATCAGGAAGTTCTCGAGCTGCGGTCCGATCCAGAAGATCGCATCCGCTTCCGACAGCGCCGTCGCATCCGACGGCTTCAGCGCCGCGGTGTGCGGCGAGGCGGCGCCCTTGACGATCAGATAGGGCTCGCCGACGCCCTCCATGACGGCCGAGACCAGCGAGGCCACCGGCTTGATCGAGGCGACCACCTTCGGCGCATCGGCGGCGTCGGCCGGCGAGGACGCCGCAAGACCGGCAATCAGGCTGCCGACCATGGCGATCGCAGGGGCGAAGCCGCGACCCGAAGCCTGCGTGGGCGAACCCTGCGCGCTGCCGGCAGCGACGCCGCGCGTCCTGGCCGTCCGGATCCTGCGGGACGGGGCCCTGCCGGCCGCTCCGGCCGGATTTGAGGTGTTGGGCATCTAGCAACTCCGATGTTATATCATTACACTAATTGCGTTATGCTATAACGTATGCGATAGCAAGCGGGCAATGCGGATTTTTCGAAACACGGCAACGGCAATGAGACAGGAATCGACGGACGCCCTGATCGACATGCGCGGCGTCGGCGTCTTTCGGGCAGGGCGGTGGCTCGTCTCCGCCGTCGACCTGAAGATCGGGCGAGGCGAGATCATCACGCTGATCGGCCCCAACGGCTCCGGCAAGACGACGACCGCGAAGGCGGCGATCGGCGTCGTCAGGCCGGATGCCGGAACGGTGACGCGGGCGGCGGATCTCGTCGTCGGCTATGTTCCCCAGAAGCTGGCCGTCGACCGGTCGCTGCCGATGACGGTGACGCGGATGATGACGCTGACGACGAAGGCCGATGCGTCGACCATCGGCGCGGCGCTGGAGCGGGTCGGCATCGCCCATCTTCACAAGGCGCAGGTCCACGACCTCTCCGGCGGCGAATTCCAGCGGGCGCTGCTGGCGCGGGCGATGCTGCGGCGGCCGGATCTCCTCGTTCTCGACGAGCCGGTGCAGGGCGTCGACTTTTCCGGCGAGGTGGCGCTCTACGAGCTGATCTCCGAGCTGAGGGACAGCGAGGGCTGCGCCGTCCTTTTGATCTCGCACGATCTCCATGTGGTGATGGCGCGCACCGACCGGGTGCTCTGCCTCAACGGTCATGTCTGCTGTGCCGGCAGCCCGAGTTCGGTCGCCGCGTCGCCGGCCTATCGCCAGCTCTTCGGCGCGCGGGCGGCAGAGGCGCTGGCGGTCTATCGCCATCACCACGACCACACCCATCTGCCGGACGGGCGGATCGCCTATCCCGGCACGTCTGACCACGACCACGGCGCCTGCGGCCACGACCATCGCGGCGAGCCGCATGGCGCCGCGGTCAAGGAAGCCGGCGCCCCGGCCGCAGGCCGCAAGGCGGAGCACGACCATGCTTGACGACTTCTTCGTCCGCGCGCTCCTTGCCGGCGTCGGCATCGCCGTCGTCGCCGGCCCGCTCGGCTGCTTCGTCGTCTGGCGGCGGATGGCCTATTTCGGCGACACCATGGCCCATTCGGCGCTGCTCGGCATCGCGCTGTCGCTGGCGCTCGACTGGTCGCTGCTGATGTCGGTGTTCCTGATCTCGGCGCTGGTCTCGATGATCCTCGTCCTCCTGCAGCGGCGCGGCGGGCTCTCCACCGATTCGCTGCTCGGCATCCTCTCCCACGCGACCCTCGCCATCGGCCTCGTCTCGCTCGCCTTCATGCCCTGGGTCCGCGTCGATCTCCTCGGCTATCTCTTCGGCGACATCCTGGCGGTGACGAAATTCGATCTCGCGGTGATCTGGGGCGGCGCCGTCATCGTCGGGGCGGTGCTCCTCTTCCTCTGGCGCCCGCTGCTCGCCGGCACCGTCAACGCCGAGATCGCCGCCGCCGAAGGCCAGTCGCCGGAGCGGGCGCGGATCGCCTTCATGCTGGTGATGGCCTTCGTCATCGCCATTGCCATGAAGATCGTCGGCATCCTGTTGATCACCGCGCTCCTGATCATCCCGGCGGCAACGGCGCGGCGCTTCGCCACCTCGCCGGAAGTCATGGCGCTCCTTGCCGGGCTGTTCGGTGCGGCCGCCTCGACCGGCGGGCTCTATCTTTCGCTCGGCTGGGACACGCCGTCGGGACCGTCGATCGTCGTCGTCGCTCTGGCGATGTTCATTCTGGCGCTGTTGCCGCTGCCGGAAATTTCAGGCCGCATCGCCGCCGTCCGGCGACAGGGAGAGACATCGTGACCGACCATCGCCCGCTGACCCGCAACCAGGCGCTGGTCCTGGAGACGCTCACCGCCTGCGAGGAGCCGCTCAGCGCCTATGCGATCCTCGACCGCCTGCGGGGCGAGGGGTTTCGCGCTCCGCTGCAGGTCTATCGCGCCCTCGACAAGCTGCTTCAGACCGGCCTCGTCCACCGCCTCGACAGCCTCAAGGCCTTCGTCGCCTGCGCGCATCCCCACGAGCATGGCGGCGAGGCGACGGTCGCCTTCGCGATCTGCGAGAATTGCGCCAGGGTCTGGGAGTTTTCCGATTCGACCATCGAGGACCGCTTCGAGGCTTGGGCGAAGGCCGAGAATTTCCTGACCCGGGCGACGACGATCGAAATTTCGGGCCTTTGCGCCGCCTGCCGAGAGGCCGGCGCTCCCGGCGAACCCGGCCAGCCCGGCGAACGCGGCGCCTGAGGACGCTTTTTGGGAATCCGCTGGGAATGAACGATGCGCGCTTGCGTGCCGGGAAAGCGCTCGTTATATACCGCGCCGCAGGTCACGGAGTGTAGCGCAGCCTGGTAGCGCACCTCGTTCGGGACGAGGGGGTCGCAGGTTCAAATCCTGCCACTCCGACCAGCAATCAAGAATTTCCCGATAACCCGATTCCTCCGGCGACAGCTTCGTTGCTCACCGGCGACGACCTCTTCGCCCTTCAGGGGGTGCCTTGCGCGTCGCTGCGCGAGATTGCTGCCGGTGTGACGACGTTCATTGTGCTCTTGGCGGCACTGATCGCACTTCTCGTCGCATTCAACCCGCGGGTCACTTGGCTTCCGGGGACGATGGGGTGCAATTTCCGACGAATGCGAATCACAGACCGACACGACGAGGAGGCCCGCGCGGCCAGTCGAGGGACTCCTGACCACCGCCTGGCTCCCGGCTGGTGCAAGTGCGAATGCTCGAGACCGTGACGGCGCCGGTCAAAGATCACGCTTCGTCCCATGTCAACCTCACATGGCTCCTCGCCGAGACGACGGCGATCCAGGCGCTCGGCACCTCCGCGGTGCTGATCGTCCCGGCGCTCGCACCGGTGATTGCGGCAAATCTCGGCGTGCCGTCGAACTATGCCGGCTACCAGGTCTCGGTGGTCTACGCGGCAGCGATGCTCTCGTCGCTGATGGGCGGCTCCTTCGTTGCCGCTTTCGGGCCATGTCGGACAGGGCAGATCGCGATGGCGCTGGTAGCCGCCGGCTCCCTGCTCGTCGGCATCCCGACCCTTGCCGGAATGATCTTCGGCTCGCTCGCCATCGGCCTTTCCTACGGGCTGATCAATCCCTCGGCCTCGCAGCTGCTTTTGCGCCACTCGCCGCCCGCAAGGCGCAATCTGTTCTTCTCGATCAAGCAGACGGGCGTTCCCATCGGGGGAATGATCGTCGGCATCGTCGGCGTGCGGCTGGCGGTCTCGGTCGGATGGAGCGCCGTCCTTTGGATGCTCGCGGCAACCGCGCTCGCTCTGATGCTGGCGCTGCAGCCGGCCCGCCGTGTCCTCGATGGGGAGCGGACGAGGCCGGAGAGCTTCCTGCGCTCCTCGATCGCCGGCTTCGAGATCATCCGCTCCAACCGATCGCTGGTGCTCTTCGCCTCGACCTCGTTCTTCTTCTCGGCGATCCAGCTCTGCCTGGTGGCGTTTCTGGTCGTGCTCCTCGTCGAGGATCTGGACGTCGGTCTCGTCGAGGCCGGCGTGATCCTCGCGGCGGTTCAGGTGATGGGCGCGCTCGGGCGGATCGTCTGGGGTCTCGTCGCCGACCGGATCGGCAGCGGATCGCTGGTGCTCGTCCTGCTCGCGGCGCTGATGGCGGCCGGCTCTGCGGCGGTCGCCCTGATCGGGTCCGCCGCGCCGCTGCCGATCGTCGTTGCGATCTTCATGCTGCTCGGCCTCTCGGCCGTCGGCTGGAACGGCGTCTATCTCTCCGAGATCGCCGGCCGCAGTCCCCCCAACGCCGCGGGCTCGGTGACCGGAACGGCCATGTTCATCACCTTCGCCGGTGTTCTCTTCGGCCCGACCCTCTTCTCGCTCGCCCATGGCGTGCTGGGAAGCTACATCGCGAGCTATGGCCTCCTCGCGGCATTCGGGGTGGCCGGCGGGGCGCTGGCGATCGCCGCAAGGCGCGCCTCGTCCTCTCGGTAGTCCACACATGAGACCGGCCGCAAATCCTGCCGCTTCGACAGGCTGCTCGACAGATCTGATCCGGCGGGTCTGCTCGGCCCGCCGGCCTCAGCCGTCGATCATCTTGCGCAGGACGTATTTCTGGATCTTGCCGGTCGAGGTCTTCGGCACCTCGGCAAAACGGATCTCCCGCGGGCACTTGAAGCGCGCGAGCTTCTCCCGGCAGTGGGCGATCAGCTCGTCCTCGCTCGCCTGTCTGCCGGGCTTCAGTTCCACATAGGCAAGCGGCGTCTCGCCCCATTTGTCGTCCGGCTTGGCGACGACGGCCGCCGTCGCGACCGCCGGATGCTGGTAGAGCGCGTTCTCCACCTCGATCGAGGAGATGTTCTCGCCGCCGGAAATGATGATGTCCTTGGCTCGGTCCTTCAGCTCGATATAGCCGTCCTCGTGCATCACCCCGAGGTCGCCGGAATGGAACCAGCCGCCGCGAAACGCTTCGGCCGAGGCGTCCGGGTTCTTCAGATAGCCGCGCATGACGATGTTGCCGCGGAACATGACCTCGCCGATCGTCTCGCCGTCGGAGGGCACGGCCTCCATCGTCTCGGCGTCCATCACCGCGAGATCCTCGAGCGCCGGATAGCGCACGCCCTGGCGCGCCTTGCGGGCGGCCCGCTCGGGCCGCTCCAGGGCGTCCCACTCTTCCTTCCAGGCATTGACCACAGCCGGGCCGTAGGTCTCGGTCAGGCCGTAGAGATGGGTGACCTCGAAGCCGGCATCGCGCATGCCTGCAAGAACGGATTGCGGCGGCGGCGCCGCGGCGGTGTTGAAGGTCACCGTCTGCGCGAATTCCCGCTTGTCGCCCTCATCGGCATTGATCAGCGTCGCCATGACGATCGGCGCGCCGCAGAGATGGGTGACGCCGTGATCGGCGATGGCGTCGTACATCGCCTTCGCCCGCACCCATCTGAGGCACACATGGGTGCCGGCCTGCACCGCCAGGGTCCAGGGAAAGCACCAGCCGTTGCAGTGGAACATCGGCAGCGTCCAGAGATAGACCGGCCGGCCGGTCATCTCCGCAGCGACGATGTTGGCATAGCCCATCAGCGCCGCGCCGCGATGGTGATAGACGACGCCCTTCGGATTACCCGTCGTTCCGGAGGTGTAGTTCAGCGAAATCGCGTCCCACTCGTCATCCGGCATCTGCCAGGCGAAATCCCGGTCGCCCTCGGCGACGAGCGCCTCGTATTCGAGCGCGCCGATGAGCTCGCCTTTCTTTGCGGGGGCGTCGGCTGGAAAGTCCGGGTCGTCATAGTCGACGACGAGGGGCGAGACCTCGGCCTTCTGGAGCGCCTCGGCCATGACGCCGGAAAACTCCCGGTCGACGATCACCACCTTGGCTTCGGAATGGTCGAGCTGGAAGGCGATGATCTCCGCGTCGAGGCGGGTATTGATCGACAGGAGCACGGCGCCGGCCATCGGCACGCCGTGATGGGCCTCGAGCATCGCCGGGGTGTTCGACAGCATCACCGCGACCGTCTCGCCACGCGCCACGCCGCGCTTCGCCAGCGCCGAGGCAAGCTGCCGGGAGCGGGCGTAGAAGTCTTTATAGCTGCGCCGCAGCGATCCGTGGACGATGGCGATCCGTTCGGGGTGGACCCTGGCCGCGCGCGACAGGAAGTTCAGCGGCGTCAGCGGCTGATAGTTGGCGGCATTCTTGTCGAGGTTGTCGTCGTAGATGCCCATTTCGTCCTCCCGGAATGTCTCTGCCGTGCCGGTCTCCTGCCGACATCGCATGCCGGACGCCCTCAGAGAAGCGCCGTCAGGCCATCATAGGCCAGTTTCAGGCCGATCGGCAGCAGCATCCAGTAGATGATGCGGTAAAACACCGACGGGTCGGTCCGCCGGACCAGCCAGACGCCGGCGAGCGTCGCTGCCGGGGCGAGGGGCAAAAGCACCGCTGAGGTCGCGAGGTTTTCCGCCGAAAACTGGCCGAGCAGGAAATACGGCACCAGCTTCATCACGTTGACCGCCGCGAAGAACACCACCGAGGTTCCGGCAAAGACCGGCGGGTCGATCTTCAGGGGAACGACATAGACCTGAAAGGGCGGGCCGCCGGCATGGCTGACGAAGCTCGAGAAACCGGCGACGGCGCCCCAGAAGACGCCCTTCACCGGCTGTTGCGGCTTGGCCGCGCGCACCTGCCGCTGGCCGAGGAACCAGTTGGCGAAGAACCACAGCGCCAGGAGCCCGATGGTCAGGCGGAAGGCGTCTGGCGAGACCGAGGCCGCGGTGAGATAGCCGGCGACAACGCCGAAGGCGGCCGCCGGCAGCATGGTCGCGACGACTCCGCGATCGAACCGGCCGCGCCAGGCGAAGAGGCCGACGACGTCCATGACGATGAGGATCGGCAACAGGACGCCGGCGGCGGTGACAGGGGGAACGGCGATCGCCATCAGCGGCACGCCGACGAGGGTGGCTGTGCCGCCGAATCCGCCTTTGGAAAGGCCGATCAGGATCACCGCCGGAATGGCGAGGGCGAAGAAGAGCGGGTCGCTGATCACGGGGCTTTGACGTCCTTTCGGGATCACCGGCTTAAATCGGCGGCAATCCGCCAGCAAGGGGAGGCCGGTTTGCGGGGCGCTGCGGTAACGGTGCGGCGCTCGGAGCGCCGGTGTGGTGGCTCCGGAAAGGCAATGCCGGTTACGGCCGCTCGCCGGGAGCCGCTTCACACTCCGACGCGTCTGGGGTATCGACGGTCCATCATGATTTTCGAACCGATCCGATCCCGGCTGGTGCTCGTCACGACGCCGCTCCTTGATGCCGACGCGGAAGCCAGGATGCGCGCGGCGCTGTCCGGCGGCGACGTCGCCTCCGTGCTGATCGACCCGGCCGGGCAGGACGCTTCGGCCTTCCAGCGCTTTGCCGAGCGCCTGGTGCCGGCGATCCAGGCGGCGGGCGCGGCGGCGATCGTCGTCGACGACAGCCGCGTCGCCGGACGCAGCGGCGCCGACGGCCTGCACCTGTCCGGCGGCGATATCGAGGCGCTCGGCGAGGCGGTCTCCCGCTACCAGCCGAAGCTGATCGTCGGCGGGTCCGGCTTCACCACCCGCCACGAGGCCCTGGAAGCCGGCGAGCGGATGCCCGACTATCTGTTCTTCGGCCGTCTCGACGGCGACAACGAGCCGGAACCTCACCAGAAGAGCCTTGCTTTGGCAGAATGGTGGGCCGAGATCGTCGAGGTTCCCTGCATCCTGATGGGCGGAAGCGACGTCGCGACCCTTGATGTCGCGGCATCGACGGGCGCGGAATTCGTCGCTTTGTCGCGGGCGGTCTTCGGCGAGGGCGCCGATCCGGCTGCCGTCGTCGCCGAAGCAAACCGCACCCTCGACGCGGTCTTCGAGCGGCTGTCCCATGCGAGCTGAGACGCTGCGCCTTCGCCTCGCCGGCGGCCGCGGCCGGGCCGTCTCGCATGTCCTCGCGGCGCTCGGCCTTTCTGCGGTTCTCGCCGCCTTGCCGGTCGGCGCCTTGGCTGCCGGCAAGGATGGCCGGAAGCCCGCCGAAAAAGCCGAAAAGCCCGCTGCCGGGAGCGGCGAGGCGGCCGTGCCCGGTGCGACTGCCGGCGCCGGACCCAGCAAGGCCGATCTTGCCTATGGCGCCTTCCAGCGCGGCTACTACCTCACCGCCGTCGAACTTGCCGAACCCCTCGCCAATCTCGGCGACCCGTCGGCCCAGACCCTCCTCGGCGAGATCTATTCGCGCGGCCTCGGCGTTCGTCGCAACATGAAGGAGGCCGCCCGCTGGTATCAGGCGGCGGCGAAGGCCGGCAATTCCGAGGCGCAGTTCCGCTATGCGATGATCCTCCTCGAGGGATCGGCGGTGAGCAAGGACGAGGCGCAGGCGCGCGACCTGATGAAGGCGGCCGCCGATGCCGGCCTGCCGCTCGCCGAATACAATTACGGCCAGATGCTGATCGAGAGTTCGCCCGCCGGGGGGTTCTCCGAGGCTGCCGGCTATTTCGAGAAGGCTGCCAGTTCCGGCGTCGCTGAAGCGCAATATGCAATGTCGCAGCTCTATGCGACCGGCCGCGGCGTCAAGGAGGATCTGACCAGGGCACGGGCGTTCCTGCATGCCTCGGCCCTCAACGGCTTCACCATTGCGCAGATCGAATACGGCATCTGGCTGATCAACGGCAAAGGCGGGCCGGCAAAGCTCGAGGAGGGCTTCCTCTTCCTTCGTCACGCCGCCGAACTCGGCAACCCGATCGCCGTCAACCGCGTCGCCCATCTCTACAAGGACGGGATCGGCACGGCGCCGGACCCGGCCGAGGCGGCGAAATGGGCGGTGCTTGCCAAGCGGATGAAGAACAGCGACGCGGTGCTCGACGATTTCTTCCGAGGCCTCGACGCGGCGGCCCAGAAGACCGCGCTGGAGGCGGCCAACAAGTTTCGCTCGGGCTGATCTTCGCGTCCTTGCCGCCACGGCTTGAACGGGACGTTGTTTTGTGGTCTTGAGCGCGCACCCGCCGCAGGGCGCGCCGGAAGCCGCGGGCCGGGCGCCGCAAACGCGCCGCAGCGGCATGAAACCGAACAGTTTTATCGAGGCCGGCGGCTGCCGCGCGGCCGCAGAGGCTTTGAGAGAATCCGGGAAATCCAATGAAGATCAACGGCAACGAAATCCGCCCCGGCAACGTCATCGAGCACAATGGCGGGCTCTGGGTGGCGGTGAAGACCGCCCATGTGAAGCCCGGCAAGGGCGGCGCCTTCGCCCAGGTCGAACTGAAGAATCTCATCGACAACACCAAGCTGAACGAGCGTTTCCGCGCCGCCGAGACCGTCGAGCGCGTGCGCCTCGAGCAGAAGGACTACCAGTTCCTCTATGCCGAGGGCGAGATGCTGGTGTTCATGGACACCGAGACCTTCGAGCAGCTCGAACTGCAGCAGGATTTCGTCGGCGAACGCTCGGCCTTCCTGCAGGACGGCATGCAGGTGACGGTCGAAAGCTACGAGGATCGGCCGATCGGCATCAAGCTCCCCGACCAAGTGGTGCTGCAGATCGTCGAGGCCGATCCGGTGGTGAAGGGCCAGACGGCCGCGTCGTCCTACAAGCCGGCGGTCATGGAGAACGGCGTGCGCGTCATGGTGCCGCCCTTCATCGAGGCCGGCGAGAAGATCCTCGTCGACACCAACGAGATCACCTATCTGCGTCGCGCCGACTGACGCTTTTCCTGCGATGCGCGTCGCCATGCCGGGCGGCGCGTCGCCAAGACGATAAACGATCCTGAAAGGTCGAAATGGCCCGTTCCGCACTGCTCAACGTCATGACGCAGGCCGCCATGAAGGCCGGCCGCTCGCTGATCCGCGACTTCGGCGAGGTGCAGAACCTGCAGGTCTCGGTGAAGGGCCCGGCCGACTTCGTCTCCAATGCTGACCACCGCGCGGAGGAGATCGTCTTCAAGGAACTCTCCCGCGTCCGTCCCGACTGGGGATTCCTGATGGAGGAGCGCGGCGAGGTCGAGGGCAAGGATCCGCAGCATCGCTGGATCGTCGATCCGCTCGACGGCACCACCAATTTTCTCCACGGAATCCCGAACTTCGCCGTCTCGATCGCGCTCGAGCGTGATGGTCAGATCGTCGCCGGTGTGATCTTCAACCCGGCGCAGGACGAGCTCTTCGTCGCGGAAAAGGGCGGCGGCGCCTATGTCAACGACCGCCGCATCCGGGTCTCGGCGAGGACGCGCCTACCCGAATGCCTGTTCGGCACCGGGACGCCCTTCCTCGGCCATGGCGACCATGCCGGCTATCTCTACGAGCTGCGTCAGGTCATCGCCGAATCGGCCGGCATCAGGCGGATGGGCGCGGCCTCGCTCGATCTCGCCTATGTCGCCGCGGGTCGGCTCGACGGCTTCTGGGAAAAGAGCCTGCGGCCCTGGGATCTTGCGGCGGGCGTCATCCTGGTGCGCGAGGCCGGCGGCTTCGTCACCGACATGACCGGCGGCAAGTTCGACCACATGATCGGCGACATCGCCTGCGGCAACGAGCAGATCCACAAGGCGCTCACCGGCCTTCTGTCCGAGGCCGGCCGCAAGCGCGCGGCGGCGCGGGCCGCCGATGGCCCCGTTCCCGGCTCCTGAGCGGATCCGTCAGCGAGCGGGCCGACGCGGTTAGGTCATTTCAGATGCTGACATTTCCATTCCGGACGATCTTTACTATGGTTTTCCTCGCTGGATACGGGCCCGCCTGTCAGAATCGCTCGGTCGCGGCCGGGCCTCGGACAGACGACGTCCGGAGCCGGCACGCCGACGGAGTTTGCCTGACCGGCCAGAGAGTTGAGTGAAAGCTTAAGATGCAGGTCTTCGACGCGCCGACTGAAAAGACGGGAAGACCGGTCGATTTCGATCCGAACCGGCTGTCGAGCCCGCTCGTCTTCCTCTGGTCGATGCTGGTGTTCCTGGCTCTCGCGGGTTTCGTCGCGGCCATTCTCGGCCGCCAGATCTCCAGCGCCTTCTCGACCAATCCCGGCCTCAACGGCCTGATCGTCGGCGTTCTCGCGGTCGGCATCCTGCTCGCTCTGGTGCAGGTCTGGCGGCTGTCGCGGGAAGTGCGCTGGGTCAACGCCTATCGCGACGGCTCGGCGGAGTTCGACAAGCTACGCGATCCGGTGCTCCTTGCCCCTATGCGGGCGCTGATCGGCCGGCGCCGGTCGATCTCGCTGTCGACCATGTCGATGCGCTCGATCCTCGATTCGATCGCCACGCGCCTCGACGAGACCCGCGACATCGCCCGCTATCTCATCGGCCTCCTGGTGTTTCTCGGCCTTCTCGGCACGTTCTGGGGGCTCCTGCGCACCATCGGTTCGATCGGCACGACCATCCAGGGCCTCGATCCGACGGCCGGCGACACCAACTCGATCCTGAATTCGCTGAAGGCCGGCCTCTCGGCGCCGCTCGCCGGCATGGGCACGGCGTTCTCCTCCTCGCTCTTCGGCCTGTCCGGCTCGCTGATCCTCGGCTTTCTCGACCTGCAGATCGGCCGGGCGCAGAACCGCTTCTATACCGAGCTGGAAAACTGGCTCTCCTCGGTCACCGACGTCGGCTCGGACATGGTGCTGCCGGGCGCTGCGACCGCGGTCGGCAACGGCCGCGACGGCACCGACGAACTGCGGCTCCTCTCCGACCGGCTGAACAAGATGATCAGCGACCAGAATGCCAGCCCGCGCACCAGCGCCGCCATGGCCAATCTCGCCGAGAGCATCCAGGGGCTCGTCCAGCACATGCGCTCCGAGCAGCAGCTCTTGCGCGATTTCGTCGAGAGCCAGGCCGACGAGCAGCGCGAGATGCGCCTCGTTCTCGACAAGCTCGCGGGCCAGATCGGCAGCGACCAGCCTCCGGCGCCGAACGGTGGCGGCGAGCCGAAGGCCGAAGGGGAGAGCTGAGGCGCCATGGCCCTGTCCCGCAATCGTCGCAGTGAGAGGACCATCGACTACTGGCCGGGCTTCGTCGACGCGCTGTCGACGCTGCTTCTCGCCATCATGTTTCTGCTGTCGGTCTTCGTGCTGGCGCAGTTCCTCCTCAGCCGCGAGATCACCGGCAAGGATGCCGTCCTCGACCGGCTGAACAGCCAGATCAACGAGCTGACCCAGCTCCTGGCGCTCGAGCGGTCCTCCAGCCAGGACTATCAGGACCAGATCGCGACCCTGCGGGCCTCGCTCGCCAGCGCCGAGGAAGCGCGGAGCCGGCTGCAGCAGGCGCTGGATTCCGGCACCGGATCGGCCGCCGCGGCGGATGCCCAGGTGAGCGAGCTCGAAGGCGCGCTCGACGACCAGAAGGCGATCTCCCAGCGCGCCCGCTCGCAGATCGAGCTCCTCAACCAGCAGCTTTCGGCGCTGCGCCAGCAGATCGCCGCCCTCGAGGACGCGCTGGAAGCCTCCGAAAGCCGCGACAAGCAGAGCCAGACCAAGATCGCCGATCTCGGCAGGCGACTGAACGTCGCTCTGGCCCAGCGCGTGCAGGAACTGTCGCGCTACCGCTCGGACTTCTTCGGGCGGTTGCGCGAGATCCTCGCCGACCGTCAGAACATCCGCATCGTCGGCGACCGCTTCGTCTTCCAGTCGGAAGTGCTGTTTCCCTCGGGCTCCGACGTCCTGCAGCCGGCGGGCACGGACGAGATGGCCAAGCTCGCCGACGCCATCAAGGAGCTGGTGAAGGAGATCCCCTCCGACATCAACTGGATCATCCGCGTCGACGGCCACACCGACAATGTCCCGATCTCCTCGGCCAGCAAGTTCCAGGACAATTGGGGCCTTTCCACCGCCCGGGCCGACGCCGTCGTGCGCTTCCTGATCGAGCAGGGCGTTCCGGCCAACCGGCTGGCGGCGACAGGCTTCGGCGAATTCCAGCCGCTGGAGGAGGGCGACAGCCCCGAGGCGCGGGCCCGCAACCGCCGGATCGAGTTCAAGCTGACCGAGCGGTGAGGGCGGCATCGCGGTATGCGATCTTCGGCAATGGGCCGAAGGGCACCGGCTGACGTCGGCGTTCCGCCCCACCATATTGCCGTCATGAGCGAACTGATCGTCTGGCACGACGGATCCTGCCCCCTCTGCCGCCGCGAGATCGCGCTGATGCGGCGGCTCGACCGGCGCGGCGCCATCCGCTTCGTTGATGCGGCGAGCGCCGACGATGCCTCCTGTCCGGTCGATCGGGCCGATCTCTTGGCGCGATTCCACGCCCGCGAGGACGGCGTCCTCCTGTCAGGTGCAGCGGCCTTCGCGGCGATGTGGCGTCAGATCCCGGCGCTGCGACCGCTCGGGCTCGCCGCCCGTTCGCCCGTCGTGCTCGCGCTTATGGAGCGGGCCTATCGGTCGTTCTGCGGGTGCGGCCACGGCTGCAGCGCCTTGCGTCGAAGGGAGAGCCGGCATGAGGCCGAAACCCGAGCCCAAAGATCCCGGCCAGGAGAGCGTCTGGGACTATCCGCGGCCCGCCGTCGCCGAGCCCACTTCGGCCCATGTCGTGATCGAGCACGCCGGCCGCATCGTCGCCGATACGAAGGCGAGCATCCGTACGCTCGAGACCAGCCATCCGCCGAGCTACTACATCCCGCGGGCCGACATCGCCGCGGACATGCTGCGGCCGGCGGGCGGAGGCTCGATCTGCGAATGGAAGGGGGCGGCGCGCTATTTCGACGTGGTCATCGGCGATGTCGTCCTGCCGCGCGTCGGTTGGAGCTATCCCGATCCGACGCCGGGCTTCGCGGCCCTGCGCGATCACGTCGCCTTCTACGGCTGGCCCTTCGATCGATGCAGCGTCGACGGCGAGACCGTCGTGCCCCAGCCCGGCCGCTTCTACGGCGGATGGATCACCTCCGATCTCGCCGGGCCGTTCAAGGGTGTGCCGGGGAGCATGGGTTGGTGAGGCGGGCCTTGCGAGAGGAGGGTTCGAGAACCTTGCCCTCGCGAGGGACCCCGCACTCCACGTCACAAACCACCCGGTCGGCGCCGCCGGCCTGAGGGAGCGGTCCGTGGCGCGTCCTCGCCGTCTCAATCTTTCGTTTGAATCCCGAGAGCGATTGACGAGGCCGTTTCGGAGTGCCAGCCTTCCTTCCGCAGGGGCAGAAGCTCCGGGCGAGACCGCGATCGGAACGCGGCAGGGAGGAACCATGAAACGTCATCTGTTGAGCACGGTCGCCGTGCTCGGCCTCTTCGTCGCGTCGACGGCCCACGGCCAGGACACCGGCGACAACATGAAGAAGCTGCAGGCCTTTCAGTCGACGGGCACGTCGATGGACTTCAAGACCATCGAGCAGACCGGCGACAATGCCGACCAGCTGCGCAAGAACCTCGAGCAGATCAAGCTGCCCGAGGGCTTCAAGATCGATCTCTTCGCGGTCGTGCCCGATGCCCGCCACATGGCTGTCGGCCCGCAGGGGGTCGCGGTCTTCGTCGGAACCCGCAAGCAGAACGTCTGGGTCGTCACCGATCGCAACAAGGACCGGATGGCCGACGAGGTGAAGCAGCTCGCCCCGTCGATCGATTTCACCATCCCGAACGGCGTCTGCTTCTCCAAGGACGGCTTTCTCTTCGTCGTCGAACAGAACCGCGTGCTGACCCTGCCGGCGGCGGAATTCTTCTATGAGAGCCCCGACGTCGCGGTCGGCGAGGTCGTGCCCAAGGGCAAGCTGATCCCGGCGTCGGAGGAGTCCTTCAACCACACCGCCCGGGTCTGCAGGATCGGCCCCGACGACAAGCTCTATATCGCCCTCGGCCAGCCCTTCAACGTGCCGCCGGAAGGCAAGCTCGACCTGTTCAGGAAGGAAGGCATCGGCGGCATCATCCGGATGGACCGCGACGGCAAGAATCGCGAGGTCTATGCGACGGGCATCCGCAATTCGGTCGGCATGCAGTTCAACCCCGCCAATGGCGAACTCTGGTTCACCGACAACCAGGTCGACGGCATGGGCGACGACATCCCGCCGGGCGAGCTTAACCGCGCGACCAAGGCGGGGGAGAATTTCGGCTTCCCCTGGTTCGGCGGCGGCCATACCCGGACGGAGGAATACAAGGACGCCGAGCCGCCGGCCGACGTCGTCTTCCCGGAGGTCGAGTTCACCGCCCATGCCGCCGATCTCGGCATGGACTTCTACACCGGCTCGATGTTCCCGCAGAAATATCGCGGCGGCGTCTTCTCGGCCCAGCACGGCTCGTGGAACCGCACCCAGCCGGTCGGCGCCCGGGTCATGTTCACGCCGGTCAACGAGGACGGCACCGCCGGCGAGGCGGAGGTCTTCGCCGAGGGCTGGCTGACGGCAAGCGGCGAATATATCGGTCGTCCGGTCGACGTCGAGACGATGAAGGACGGCTCGCTGCTCGTCTCCGACGATCTTGCCGGCGCGGTCTATCGCATCTCCTACGAGAAGTAGGCAGAGGCATCCCGGCGATCGGCGCCGCCAGGGCCGATCGCCTGACCATTGCGTCACGCCCCGCCTGCGGAACCCCCGCTGGCGGGGCGTGACGCGAGCATGGAGCGCCGCGCGTCCGGACGAGAGCACCGAGGACGCTCTACCACTTTGAATCGACGCATCGCGCTTTTCGACCATTCATTCCGTTTGTCGGGCCGATGCCGTAACCCCCGCAACCATCGCCGAAGGACCAGGCATGATCGTCACCGTCACGCGGAGCATCGTCGCTCTCGCCATTCTTGTCGCGGCAACAGCCCCTTCGACGGCCGCCGATCTGGCCGTCGCCAAAAAGAAGGCCGGCGAATGCACGCCGTGCCACGGGCTGAACGGCATCGCGGTCCAGCCGGACGCGCCGAACCTCGCCGGCGACAGCGCCTATTATCTCACCGCGCAGCTGAAGGCGTTCCGCGCCGGCGAGCGCCAGCACGAGCAGATGTCGATCATCGCCAAGGGCCTTTCCGACGAAGACATCGACGACCTCGCCGCCTGGTATTCGGCGATCGAGCTGAAAGCGACCTTGCCCAAAATGGACTGAAGCGCGAGGATCGGCGACTGACTGCGCCGCGCCCGTCCTCGAAGGCGCCGCCCTCGACGGTACCGCATGGCCCATGTCCCGTTCCGCACGCCTTCTCCAGCTGATCGAGATCTTGCGCGCCCACCGTCGGCCGGTGGCGGGCACGGTGCTCGCGGCCGAACTCGGCATCAGTCTGCGCAGCCTCTACCGCGACGTCGCGACGCTGCAGGGCGATGGCGTGCCGATCGCGGGCGAGGCCGGCGTCGGTTACGTGCTCGGGCCCGGGCTGACCCTGCCGCCCCTCAACTTCGACGTCGACGAGCTCGACGCCGTCGTGCTCGGCCTGCGGCTCGTCGAGAAGCGCCTGCCGAACGGACTCGGGGACGACGCCGGACGAGCGCTCGCCAAGATCGAGGCCGTGCTGCCGAAAGGACGCTCGGCGGCGGACGTCCATCTCCTCGTCGGCGCGCCGGCCACCGGATCGGCCGCCGTACTCGACACGATCCGCAAGGCGATCCGCACGGAAGATGCGCTGGTGATCGCCTATCGCGACAGGAACGGCGATGCGAGCGAGCGGATCGTCTGGCCGATCGTCGTCGGCTTCTTCGATGCGGCGGAGATGGTCGCGACCTGGTGCGAGATGCGGGGTGACTTTCGCCATTTCCGTCTCGATCGGATCGAGCGGATCGGCCTGGCCGGCCGGCCGATGGAACGGCGTCACCGCATGTTGCTCGCCGAATGGCGGCTCTACAGGGAAGCCCGCGACACCGGTTGAAGCGATGAGCCGGAAACACTGCTGACGCAAACTGACAGTCGCAGGGAATAGGTCTGTCGCCGTTTCGAACCTCGAAGGAAACGGACGATGAGTGAACCCCTGAAGGGCGCGCCCTACACGCTGCTTTACACCGACGACGTCACCCGCAATGCCGCAAAGCTCGAGCGCTTCTTCGGCTTTGCCCCGGTTGAATATACTCCCGGCTTCGCCCTGTTCTTTTTCGGCGAGGGCAAGCTTGGCCTCTGGAAGATCGATGCCGTCGAGCCGCGGGCGAAGACGCGGCCTGGCGCATGCGAATTCGCGCTGTCTCTGGAGGGCGGTCCGGCCGCGGTCGATGCGGCGGCGGCCCGCGCCTTCGACGCCCAGCTGACGATCCTGCAGGAGCCGACACAGATGGATTTCGGCTACACCTTCGTCGCGGCCCTCGGCGACGGCAACCGCATCCGGGCCTTCGCCCGATCGGCGAGCCCGGCTTGATTCACCGATCCGGGGAACGGCGCCGGCGCGCCGCTTCCTCCTTCGCAAACGTGATCGGTCGTGATCGCCGCAACCAGCCGGTTGGCGGCGATCCGGCTTGCATGCTCGCTGTGAACGCTAGTTTCCGCTTCGGAATGCCATCCAGGGGATGGCGACGACGTTTCAGGGAGATCCGTTCATGCAGAAGACACTTGCCGCCATGCTCATGGTCGCCGCTGCCGGCCCGGCGCTCGCACAGGATGCCAAACCGTCTTCAAGCGGAGAGGGCGGGCAAGGCGTCAAGGTCACGCCGCTCGGCAGCCATGACGGCGAGTTCTGCTCCCGCGACCGGGCGATGGTCTTCGAGGATCCGGACGGAACCCGCATCCTCTACGATGCCGGCCGCACTGTCGCCGGCGCAGACGATCCGCGCCTCGGCGACATCGACGCGGTGCTCGTCAGCCACGTCCATGGCGATCACCTCGGCGACCAGCGCATCGAGGCGGTGAATGCCGGCACCTGCGCGCAGCCGGAGACGAGCGTTTCGACGGTGCCGAACTCCAACAGCGCCGAAATCGCTGCCGGCAAGGGGGCCAAGATCGTCGTCGGCAGCGAGATGGCGAGCTTCCTCGGCACCAAGCTCAAGGCCCTCGGAGCGAGCGCCGACGACGCCCAACTCGTGCGCTTCGGGGCGTCCCGCAAGATCGGCGGCGTCGCCATCACCACCGTTCCGGCGGTGCATTCGAACGGCCTGTCGGGCGACTTCATCGACGGCCCGCTCGGCGAGAACCTCAAGGCGGCCGGGCTCAACGCCTATGTCGGCCCGCCGACCGGCTATGTGCTGAGCTTCTCCAACGGTCTCGTCGCCTATCTCTCGGGCGACACCGGCGTCACCGCCGAGCAGGATACCGTCGTGACGAAGCAGTATGGCGCCAAGCTCGTCGTCATGAACATCGGCGACGTCTATACCACCGGCCCCAAGGAGGCAGCCTTCGTCATCGACGAGATCATCAAGCCTGCCTCGGTGATCCCGTCCCACGCCAATGAAGAGGCGACCAAGGGCGGCGAGGTCGTCTCCGGCTCGAAGACCGAGGCGTTCATGCAGGCGGTCAAGGCGAAGGCCTATCTGCCGCTCAGCGGCCGGACAATGACCTTCGATCAGGGCGGCGCCTGCACCGACGGCTGCTGAGGGCAGGGCGGCAAAAATTCCCTCATCCTGAGGTGCGACCCGAGCGAAGCGACGGGGAGCCTCGCAGGGCGAGGGAATTTCCCTGCAACGGTTCAGCCGCGTTCCCGAGGTTGACGGGCGTGTGCCCCTCGCCCTTCGAGGCTCGCTTCGCTCGCACCTCAGGATGAGGGGCTACGCGCTATGCGCGCACGACATGATGCGGGCTACGCGCGAGGCGCTCACTCAGAATGAGCAAATATGCCTTCGCTTCGCTCGCATGTTTGAAGCCGCGAGCGATGCGCCTACGCCCAACCGCCGGCGTGTCACCCGCTACTCCGCCGCATCCTCCAGCCGTCCGGCCTCGAACTGCAGCTTGGCGAGGCGGGCATAGATCCCGCCCTTCGAAATCAGGCTCTGGTGGTTGCCTTCCTCGACCAGCCGGCCCTGGTCGAGAACGAGGATGCGGTCGGCCTTCAGCACCGTCGAGAGCCGGTGCGCGATGACGAGGGTGGTGCGCCCGACCATCAGCTCGTCGAGCGCCTTCTGGACGAGGACTTCGCTCTCGGCGTCGAGCGCCGAGGTCGCCTCGTCGAGCAGCAGGATCGGCGCATCCCGGAGCAGCGCCCTCGCAATCGCGATGCGCTGGCGCTGGCCGCCGGAAAGAGTCACGCCCCGCTCTCCGAGCAGCGTCTCGTAGCCCTCGGGAAGCGCCTTGACGAAGCCCTCGGCGAGCGCCTGGCGCGCCGCCGCGGCGATCGCCTCGCTCGATGCCGAGGGATCGCCGAAGGCGATGTTGTCGCGGGCAGACGCGGCGAAGATCGTCGTGTCCTGCGGAACGAGGGCGATGCGCGAGCGAAGCTCGAGCGGGTCGGTCGTGCGAAGGTCGACGCCGTCGACGAGGATGCGGCCGCCGGACGGATCGTAGAAACGCTCGAGGAGCGCAAAGACGGTCGACTTGCCTGCGCCGGACGGACCGACGATCGCCACCGTCTCGCCGGGCTCGACGTCGAAGGAGAGGCCGTTGAGGGTCGGCATGTCCGGGCGGCTCGGATAGGAAAAGGACACGGCCTCGAAGGTGACCCGGCCGGTGGCGGGAGCAGGCAGGGCGGCCGGGCGCGGCGGCGCGACGATCACCGGTTCCTCGGCGAGGAGTTCGGTCAGGCGTTCGGCAGCGCCTGCTGCCAGCGACAGCTCGCCCCAGACCTCGGAGAGCTGGCCGAGCGCGCCGGCCGCGAACACCGCATAGAGCAGGAACTGGCTGAGGGTGCCCGGCGACAGCGTGCCCGCCGTGACCCGCGCCGCGCCGATCCAAAGCACCGCCACCACCGAGGCGAAGATCAGGAAGATGGCGATCGCCGTCAGGAGCGCCCGCGCCTTGATCGAGGCCCGCGCCGCGCCGAAGGCCTCGTCGACGGCGCCGCCGAACCGGCCGGTGACGGCGCGCTCGGAGGTGAAGGCCTGTACCGTGCGCATCGCGCCGATCGCCTCCGAGGCGTAGGCATTGGCGGTCGCCAAAGTGTCTTGGGCGTGGCGGGACTTGCGCCTGACGCCTCTGCCGAAGGCGACCAGCGGCAGGACGATGAAGGGGATCGCGGCGATGACGATGAGCGACAAAGCCGGGCTCGTCGCGACCATCATGGCCAGCGCGCCGAGAAACAGGATGGCGTTCCTGAGGAAGACCGAGGCGGTCGCCCCGACGGCGGATTTCACCTGGGTCGTGTCGGCGGCGAGCCGCGAGACGATCTCGCCCGATTCGGCGGTGTCGTAGAAGGTCGGCGACAGTCTGGTAAGATGCGAGAATACCGCCTTGCGCAGATCCGCGACGACGCGCTCGCCGAGGGTGATGACGAAGTAGTAGCGCCCGGCGCTGGCCAGCGCGAGGACGGCCGCCAGCACCATCAGCATGCCGAAATAGGCGTTGATCAGCCCGGTGTCGGATTCGATGAAGCCGTGGTCGATCACCCGTCGCACCGCCAGCGGCAGCGACAGCGTGGTGATCGCGGCGAGCGCCAGGAAGAAGCAGGCCCCGGCGACCATCGCCTTGTAGTGGGTGAGATACGGAACGAGACTGCCGAGCGGCTTCAGGTTCCTGCGTGATTTTTCTTTGCTTGCGGTGGCCGCCTGGTCGTCTGGCACGAACAACTCCGTCGTCCTGTTCAAGGAGCCGGAGGCGAACGGCCGTCCGGACCTTGTGCCGGCCCCGCGCCTCATGTATAGGCTCGAACCCGATTTTGGAAGCGATCGAAGCTTCACGATCCCCGCGACATCGACGAAGGCCCTGGAGACGCGATCCTGGCCTTCCGATGCGTCGGGGATTTTTTGGCGAAACCTGAGGACAGCATCGCGATGAAGAAAGACATCCATCCCGAGTACCACGCCATCACCGTGGTGATGACCAACGGCACCGAGTATCAGACCCGCTCGACCTGGGGGTCGGAAGGCGACAAGCTGAACCTCGACATCGACCCGACCAGCCATCCGGCCTGGACCGGCGGCAACCAGCAGCTGATGGATCGCGGCGGCCGCGTCTCGCGCTTCAAGAAGCGCTACGAGGGCCTCGGCATCTGATCACGCTTCGTCGCTGACGAAGGGCGAATCAAGAAAGGGCCGGAAGCGGGTGTCGCTTCCGGCCCTTTTTTCTTCCGGGAGTGTCGCGGCAGGGGTCTTCAGATCCGCCTTGCGCCGCGCTCGGCCAGGGTGATTCCGCCGAGCACGCAGGCGAGCGCCGCGACGTGGTAGAGATGCAGCTCCTCGCCGACGATCAGTACCGCCAGCAGCGCGCCGAACACCGGCACGAAATTGATGAAGAGGTTCGCCCGGTTCGGGCCGATCATCTCGACGCCGCGGATATAGAGCGACTGGGCGACGATCGACGGGAAGATCACCGTATAGACCGCCGCTCCGGCGCCCTGCAGATCCGGCAGCCGGGTCTGGCCGAGGAAGAACTCGATCGCGGCATAGACGACCGAGATGGCGAGCGAGGCCACCGAGAGGACGAGGATCATCGTCAGCCAGTGGACCTGCGGCTTCGTCCGCAGCGCCACCGTGTAGCCGCCGTAGAACAGGACGGCGAGCATCATCAGCGCGTCGCCGCGATTGAGGTCGAGGGCGAGGAGGCTGGTGATGTCGCCCCGCGAGGTCGTCAGCGCGACACCGACGAGGGTCAGCGCGAAGCCGACGATCTGCAGCCAGGCGACCCGGGTGCGGAACAGGAAGAAGTTGGCGACGAAGACGACGAGAGGCATCGCCGACTGTTCGATGGTGATGTTGATCGCGGTCGTGTAGTTCGCGGCGAGATAGAAGATCGCGTTGAACGAGGCGAAGCCGACCATGCCGAGGATCGACAGATAGACGAGCCGCGGCCTGACGACCGGCCAGTCCCGTCGCAGATGCGGTGCCGCGAAGGGCAGCAGGACGAGCGTTGCGAAGAACCAGCGCACTAGCGTCAGCAGCATCGGCGAGATGTGGCCTGCCGCGAGCTTGCCGGCGATGGCGTTGCCGGCCCACAGCAGCGCGACCGTGGTGAGGACGGCATAGGGGTGGACGCGGGGTCCTGAGGTTTGCTGCTGGGGCATTTGTCTCCCGATCGCCGTCGCCGGCACCCTCGTGATCGCCGGGGTGCGGTCGCGGCAGGCCCGTCCTCTATGCGTCATCGCCGCAAATGGCCAGAGCGGCTTATCGTCTTGGCTCTCTTCCTCTCCTCGAAAACGCGCTGCGGCTGCGGCAAATGGCGAGGCTTTATGGACAGCGAGGGGCGCATCGCGCTACAGCGCGGCAAGGAAATCGGATCGTCCGGTGGTCCGATTCCGGCCCTGCCGCCTTGCCGCGCTACCGCAAGAGGCAGCCGCCGGGATTGGGCGATCGCAAAAATGTCTGTGTCTTCAACGGGTTTTGCGGTTTCGGTCACCCCTTTTTTCGGGTGCCGGGAGCGCTGCGCAAGGCTGACATAGGGTCCGGCAATTCAAACTTCGGCGGCGGCCCATCGCCGGCCGCAACGCGGGCGCGCTTCGGCGCGGCCGCCGGATTTTGGTGAGGAAGCGAATGGCAAACGTCGTCGTCATCGGATCGCAGTGGGGTGACGAGGGGAAGGGCAAGATCGTCGACTGGCTCTCGGAGCGGGCCGACGTCGTCGTGCGTTTCCAGGGCGGCCACAATGCCGGCCACACCCTCGTCGTCGACGGCGTCTCCTACAAGCTGTCGCTGCTCCCGTCGGGCGTCGTGCGCCAGGGCAAGCTGTCGGTGATCGGCAACGGCGTTGTCTTCGACCCGCACGCCTTCGTCGCCGAGCGCAAGCGGCTGTCCGAGCAGGGCGTCTCGATCGAGCCCGGCAATCTCAGGATCGCCGACAATGCGGCGCTGATCCTGTCGCTGCATCGCGAACTCGACGCCACCCGCGAGAGCTCCAATTCCGGCACCAAGATCGGCACCACCGGGCGGGGCATCGGCCCGGCCTATGAGGACAAGGTCGGCCGCCGGGCGATCCGGGTGATGGATCTTGCCCATCCGGAGGGCCTTCCCGAGCGCATCGAGCGGCTGCTCGCCCATCACAACCCGCTGCGCCGGGGCCTTGGACAGGACGAGATCGACGCCGCCGCCATCCTCGACGAACTGACCTCCGTCGCCGGCGAGATCGTGCCCTTCATGGACAGGGTCTGGCGGCTGCTCGACGAGCGCCGCAAGGCCGGCGACCGCATTCTCTTCGAGGGCGCGCAGGGCACGCTGCTCGACATCGACCACGGCACCTATCCCTTCGTCACCTCGTCGAACACCGTCGCCGGCCAGGCGGCGGCGGGCTCGGGCCTTGGCCCCGGCAGCCTCGGCTTCGTCCTCGGCATCACCAAGGCCTATACGACCCGGGTCGGCGAGGGGCCGTTTCCGAGCGAGCAGGACAACGAGATCGGCCAGTTCCTCGGCGAGAAGGGCCGGGAATTCGGCACCGTCACCGGCCGCAAGCGACGCTGCGGCTGGTTCGACGCGGTGCTGGTGCGCCAGGCCGTCGCCATCAACGGCATCCATGGCCTTGCCCTGACCAAGCTGGATGTCCTCGATGGACTTGAGGAGATCAAGGTCGTCACCGGCTACAGGCTGGACGGGACCACGATCGACTATCTGCCCGCAAGTCTATCCGAGCAACAGCGGGTCGAGCCGATCTACGAAAGCTTCGAAGGCTGGCAGGCGACGACCGCCGGCGCCCGCCGCTGGAGCGATCTCCCGGCGCAGGCGATCAAATATGTCAGACACATAGAGGAGCTGGTGGAAGCGCCGGTGACGCTCCTGTCGACATCGCCCGAGCGCGAGGACACAATACTTGTTCGCGATCCGTTTCAGGACTAGAGTCGCGATCGCAGGGACTTAATCCACCAGACAAGCGAGTGACTGCATTCCATGGCGGATCTGAGCGGCGTTCTTCGCAAGACCATCGACGGCCTCCCGCGTGCAACGCCGCAATTGCGCGAAAAGGTCTACGAGAAGGCCAGAGCCGCCATCCAGCGGCAGATTGGTGCGGCCAATCCGCCTCTGGCGGAACAGGTCGTGAATGCGAGGCTGGCGGCCCTCGAGGACGCGATCGCCCGCACCGAGGAGCATTACGCCGGGCAGGAGGAGGGCGCCGCTGCGCCTGCCGAAGCGCCGCAGCCTGCCCCTGCGGAACGGGCTGCCGCAACGGCACCGGCGCCCCGTCCGGCCGCGCCGGAACAGCCGGCCGCAGCAGCCGAGCAGCCGGCCGCGGAAAGCGGCCAGCCGCAGCGCCCCGCGAGGCCGCAGCCACCGGCGGCCCAGCCGGCCCAGCCAACAGCGCCGCGACCGGCGCCCCCAAGACCACCGCAGAGGCCGGCAGCGCCTGCCGCGGAAAACGTCGGTTCCGACGAGCCTGACGCCGCTCCACAGCCGGCGAGGGCCGCCCCGCCGCAACGGCCGCGCCCGCCACAGGCGCCTGCCCAGCCGCCGCGCCAGATGCCGGCGATGGACGACCAGGCGGACGAACACGATCTTGAGCGTGAGGACGAGCGCGAGGCCGAGCCGCAGCGCCCGGCCGCCTCCGCCAATCCGGCGCCGCGCACGCAGCCGCCGCGGCCGACCCTGCCGGCAGCGACCATGCCGGCGCAGCGCCAGCCAGGCGGCCAGCCGCAGCCGACCGGCGCCGATCGGCAGGAGCCGGAAGGCCGGCCGGGCCAGCCGTTCTTCCCGGCCGAGAGCGCCGAGCCCGATGCTGGCGACCTGCCGCCCGCGCTGGGCGCCCCCTTCATCGTTCCCGACGACCGCCAGCAGGGCGGTGCCGCCCAGGATTACGAGGCGCGGCAGCCGGATCACCACGACGACGGCTACGATCCGCAGCCCGGCGACGACGTCTATGAGGGCGACGAGCGGATCCCCCACGACATCCGTGTCGACGACGGTGACATTCCCGAGGCGGACGTCACCGCGCCGCGCTATCCGACCCGCCGGCCGAAGCGCTCCGGCAGTGGCGGCAAGATTGCCGCAGCGGCGGTGATCGTGCTGCTTCTCGGCGGCGCCGGCACCGTCGGCTGGCTCTATCGCGACGACATCGAGGCGCTGCTCGTCAATCCGGCGGATATCGGCACGATCGCCGAGAAGTCCGATACGACGCCGCCGGGCACCGCCGAGGCCCCCGCGTCGGACGACGCGAAGCAGACCGAGGTCGCCTCGGCCGAGCAGCAGGAGCCGGAATCGACGCGCCGCTTCACCCAGCGCCTTTTGCCGGACGGCTCGGAAGTCGACGAAGGTCCGGCGAAGAAGACGCCGAACGCCTTCGACGAGGGGACCAACGTCGCCGCGGCGACGAATGTCGACCAGACGCAGCCGCCTGCCGGCGCAACGCCGACGATCTCGAGCGAAATCGGCCAGGATCCGGCGATCGTCGGCGCCGAGAATGCCGATCAGGCCGAAGCGGGCACCCCGCCGGCTGACGGCGAGGCGGCGCAGGATGCAACGCCGCCGGCCGAAACGGAGAACCAGCCGGCCGCCGAGAACAGCGGCCAGCTCGAGGTCGGCCAGAAGGCGGTGTTCTATCAGGAGAAGACCGAAGATCTGCCGGGCACCCAGGAGAACGGCACCGCCGTCTGGTCGCTCGTCGATCAGCCGGGCACCGATGGTAAGGCCGGCGAACCGGCGATCCAGGCCGTCGTCGAGGTGCCGGACGAGAAGCTCAAGCTGACGCTGACGATCAAGCGCAACACCGACCCGACGCTGCCGGCAAGCCACGTCATCGAGCTCGAATTCGACGTCCCGCAGGATTTTACCGGCGGCAGTGTCGCCAATGTCCAGCGGCTGGCGCTGAAGGAGACCGAGCAGGCCCGCGGCGAGCCGCTGATCGGCGTCGCCGGCAAGATCTCCGACAACTACTTCATCATCGCGCTGAACAATCTCGACCAGGCGGTTCAGAACAATCTTTCGCTTCTGGAAAACCAGAAGTGGATCGACATCCCGATCGCCTATTCGTCCGGTCGCCGTGCGCTGATCTCGCTGGAGAAGGGCATTCCCGGCGACCGCGTCTTCAAGGACGCGCTGAAGGCCTGGCAGGCGAAGACCTGATCGCGCCCGCTGGCGATCGGCCCGCCCGTCGCCGTGGAGCGGAATGCCTGTCGATGCTGACAAGCGAAAGGCCGCCCGGGGATACCGCGCGGCCTTTTGGTTCGTTCCGGGTGGCTTGGCGCTGACTACACCCCGAGCAGCCGGCGCATTTCCTCCAGCCGCTCCATGGCGACAAGGCCGTCGGCGATGGTCGGCGCGGCCGTCCTCTCGCCCTTCAGTGCCGGCACGACGTCGGCGAGAAGGGCATGATAGCCCTTGTAGTCCTCGTTCGCCGCGGCGGTGAAGTTCGGCTTCCAGGTCAACGTGTCCTCGCCATCGAGGAGCGACGCTTCCGGATCGGCCACCTTGAAGGGCGGGTTGCGGTTCCAGCGCACCTCGACGACGTCCTCGACCTCGATGCGCTGGTGGTCACCCATGATCTCGATCCGCTCGACCGGCGTGCCGCGGCTCTGGGCGGTGCCCATGGCGATGGTGCCGATCGCCCCGCATGCGAAATCGAAGCCGACATGGAAGAGGATGCGCCCCGGCGTCTTCTCGACCTTGCGGGCATTCATGCCGACCACCGGCGAGACGAGATGCGAGACGAGGTCCATGTAGTGGACGCAGTGGTGCAGCAGGAAGCCGGTATAGTCGACATTGCCCTCGAAATAGCCGGGCGCCGTCATGTAGTAGCCGGTAAGGCCGAGGACGTCGCCGAAGCGGCCCGAGGCGAGGATGTTCTTGGCGATCTTGTTGCCGACCGAATAGCGCTTCATGAAGCCGACGAGCAGCGGCTTGCCGGATTTCTCGGACGCTTCGAAGAGCTGCCGCGCGCCGGCGGCCGTCCCCGAGGGCGGCTTTTCCATGAACACCGGCAGGCCGCGTTCGAGCGCCGCGAGGCCGAAGGCAAGGTGCTGGTCGGGGCCGACAGCCATGCCGACCGCGTCGAGACCGGGCGTCGCGATCAGTTCCTCGGCGCTGGTGGTGAGCGTGACGACGCCGAACTGGCGCCCGGCGACCGCGAGCCGCTCAGCGTCGATGTCGCAGAGCGCGGCGATTTCGACGTCGTGGCGCACCAGCTGCGGCAGCAGCATCTGCGTCGCATGGATGCCGCAGCCGATCCAGCCGATCTTCAGGGTCATCGTCTGTATTCCGTGAGTTCGATGTGGGAGCGGATGAAGGCGGCGCTGGCGGCGAGGCGGGAGTCCTCGTCCTCGTGCGGCGGCCGCCACTGGGCGAAGGGCACGCCGAAGCGGTCGTCGTTGCGGCGGAACGGCTCCAGCGACACCGGGCCGGCATAGCCGACCTCGTGCAGCGCCCGGAACACCGAAACCCAGTCGGTGGCGCCGGTGCCGGGAAAGCCCCGGTGGTTCTCGTTGGCCTGGAAGTGGACGAGCCTCGACCCGCCGAGCCTGATCGCCTCGGCGATGTCGGCCTCCTCCATATGCATGTGGAAGGTATCGAGCATCAGCGCGACGGCCGGATGGTCCACCGCGTCGAGAAGCTCGATCGCCTGCTGGGTGGTCTGCAGGACGTCGCTCTCGAAGCGGTTGAGCGGCTCGATCGCCAGCGTGATGCCGGCGGCCCTGGCGTGGTCGCCGGCGGCCTTGAGGCCGGCGACGCAGCGCTCCTTGCGGGCGAGGCGCTCCTCCTCCGGCACCGGGGCCGGCGGTCTGCCGGCAAAGACCAGCGGATTGCCGGTCAGCGGCCCGCCGACGATGCTGGCGCCGAGTTCCGCCGCACAGTCGGCGGTGTAGCGCAGATAGTCGATGCCGGCCTGGTGGGCGGCGGCATCATCCGAGGCGAGGTTGCGCTGCAGGTTGACGCGGGCGGCGAGCACCACGCCGAGGCCGGCATCGCTCAAAGCCGCCGCCGTCGCCTTGTGGTCGAGCTCGCCGACCTCAGGCACCAGCAGTTCGACGAAGTCGAAGCCCTGGCGCTTCATCGCGGCAAAGTACTTGAAGTGCTCGGCCGTGAAAGGCCGGGCGTATTGCATGGAGATCAGTCCGATCGGATTCATCTTGGCTGTCCGCTGGATCAGGGAGGAGAGGCGCCGTCAGCCCTTGACGGCACCCTGGGTCAGGCCGCCGACGAGGCGCCGCTGAACGATGAGGAAGAGGATGGTGACGGGCAGGGCGCCGACGACGCCGCCAGCGGCGAGCAGGCCCCATTCGATCTGGTATTCGCCGATTAGCGTCTGGATCGCCACGGTCACCGTGCGCACGTGCCGGCCGCCGAGAGTCAGCGCATAGAGATACTCGTTCCAGGAGGTGATGAAGATGTAGATGCCGGTGGAAATGATCCCCGGCAGCGCCAGCGGCAGCACCACGCGCCGCAGCGCCTGCAGCCGCGAGCAGCCGTCGATCATCGCCGCCTCGTCGAGGCTCTTCGGGATGGCGCCGACATAGCTCGTCAGCATCCACACCGCGAAGGGGATCGCCACCGTCGCATTGGCGATGATCAGCGCCAGATGGGTGTCGAGCAGGCCGAGCCGGCGCATCAGCGTGAACAGCGGCAGGATCAGGAGCACGATCGGGAACATGTTGACGAGCAGGAACTGAAGCATCAGCACCCGCCGGCCGAAGAAGCGGAAGCGCGAAAAGGCGTAGGCCGCCGTCACCGAGACGACGAGGCCGAGCGCCACCGTGCCGAGCGCGACGATCAGGCTGTGGCCCATATTGCCGAGAAAGTCCGTGTGGCCAAGCAGCCGGACGTAGTTGTCCGCCCCCCATCCCGCCGGCGAGAACGCGACACCCTTGGCGACGATCGCCTCGGAGGGTGTCAGCGAGGTGAGGATCATCCAGGCGAACGGCCCGATGGCGACCAGGACGACCAGGGCGACCGGAATGTGGGTGGTGAGGAGGCGCTTCAGAAAGCCGTCGCGTTTCATCGTTCGACCTCCCGCATGGTCCTGGCGATGTAGACCGCGACCACCGCGCCGAGGATCACCGTGAAGGTGACTGCGATCGCCGAGCCATAGCCGAAATCGAGGTTCTGCCTGGCCTTGACGAAGGCGAAGAGCGGCAGTGTGTAGGTGGAATAGCCGGGGCCGCCGCCGGTCATCACGAAGATCACGTCGATCGAGTTCGCCACCCAGATGGTGCGCAGGAGGCCGGCGGTGGCGAGGATCGGCGCGATGCCGGGCAGGGTGATGTGGCGGAACTGCCGCCAGGCGCTGGCACCGTCGATCGCCGCGGCTTCGTATTGGCTCTTCGGAATGCCCTGCAATCCGGCGAGGATCATCACGGCGAAGAAGGGAAAGCCCTGCCAGGTCAGCGTCGCAATGACCGCGTAGAGGGCGACGTCCGGGCTCGCCAGCCACGGCACCGCCGCGCGGATGATGTCGAGACGCAGGAGCAGGTCGTTGAGGATGCCGATATTGGGATCGTAGATCCACCGCCACATCAGCGCGATGACGACGCTCGGCAGCGCCCAGGGGATGATCACCAGCGCCCGCGCAATGCCGCGCCAGGCGAATTCCTTGTTGAGGAGCAGTGCCGCGATCAGGCCGAGGCTCATCTGCAGCGGCAGTGTCAGCCCGATCCAAAGCGCCGTCTGCCAGAGCGAGGTCCAGAACACCGGGTCGTTGAAGAGCTTCACGAAATTCGCAAAGCCGACGAACTTGGCGGCGTTCGGCCGGAACAGGACGTAGTCGTAGAAGCTCGTCACCAGAGCCTCGACCATCGGCGCGAAGACGATGATCAGCGTCACGATGACGGCGGGTGTCAGCAGCGCGTAAGGCAGGAAGGCGCTGCGCCTGAGGCGTCGTCGCCGGGGCGGGCGCGGCGCCTCGAGCGCCATCACGTCGTCGATGCTGGACATGGCGGGTCCCATGATCTGCCGGAAAGTCGGGCGGTACCCACTTCGGGCGCCGCGGGGCCGGGAGCGCGGCTGGCGCGCTCCCGGGTGTAAGGGCTCACTCGGTGAAGAGGCCCTGCAGCTTCTCCATCATCGCCTCGGCGGTGATCTGGCCGGTCAGCGCCTGCTGCATCGCCGTCTGCCATTCGGTGTTGACGAAATCGGCGGTCGCCGAGGTCTGCGGCAGCACATGGGCGAAGGGCAGCGAGTTCACCGTCGCCTCGACGAAGCGCTTGGGATGGCCGTCATATTGCTCCGAGCCGGTCTTCGTCACCGGCATCTGGCCGGTCGCCTTGACGAACTCGATGTTGTTCTCCGGCTCGGCGAGGAAGGTCATCCATTTCCAGGCCGCATCCTTGTTCTCCGAGGCCGAAAACAGCGCCAGCGACTCGTCGCCATAGGAGGTCCAGGCGTTGCCGTCGCATTTCGGCACGGGCACCGCCGAGACCTTGTCGCCGAGCGCCGCGACGAGGTCGTTGGACGAGCCGATGTGATGGATGGTCATCGCCGTCTTGCCGGACTTGAAGGCGCCGATGATCTCCTGGAAGCCGTCGTTCGGCGCCGAGGGCGGGATCGACTTGTCGGTCTGGAACATGTCGACAAGCCACTGGTTCGCCTTGATCGCCTCGGGCGTCGTCAGGCCACCCGGCTCGAGCTTGGCGCCGCGGGACAGAACGAAGCTGCCCCACTGGTCCCAGCCGCCCTTGCCGCCGCGAAAGCCGAAGCCGTAGCGATCGGGCGCCTTGGTCAGCTTCTTGGCGTCCTCGCGGAATTCCTCGCAGGTCTTCGGCGGTTCGAGCCCGGCTTCCTTGAAGAGGTCCGCGCGGTAATAGAGGTAGAGGACGACATACTGGATCGGCAGATAGTACTGGGTGTCGTCAGGCCCCGCATTCAGCTTGAGCAGGTTGTCGAGCAGTTCCTTCTTGCCGTCCCAGGCGTCGATCCGGTCGCCGATCGGCTCCAGCGCGCCCATCTCGACGAGGCGCGGCTGGGCGAACAGCTTGACCATCGCCGCGTCGGGGGCGTTGCCGCCGATGATCGCGGTATAGAGATTGTCGTAATAGCTGTTCCAGGGAACGTTGTCGGCCTCGATCGTGATGTCGGGGTTCTGCTTCTCGAACTTCTGGACGAGACCCGACATCGGATTTTCCGGATTGTCGAAGTGGTACCAGAAGCGCACCGTCTCGGCCTGTGCCTGGGCGAAGCCGAGACCTGCGACGATGGCCGCGGCGGCGGCAGCGCATTTCAGTGTGATTTTCGACATTTCATTCCTCCCTGTTGTCGATGGATCAGCTGTGGTCGCGAACGAACCGTCCCGCCTGTTGAATGGCCTCGCGGGCCTGCGGCAACTCGTTCGTCATCTGCAGAAAACCGTGGACGACGCCCGGCACGATCTCTGCCCGCTCGCTCCGGCCGGCAGCGGCGAGTCGATGTTCGAGGGCCAACGTGTCGGAGAGCAGCGGGTCGATGCCCGCCGCCATGAGATGCAGCGGCGGCAGGGCGGCCAGCTCGTCCTCCGTGGCAAAAACCGGGCAGGCGAGGGCATCGCCGCGCATGTCGCGATCGCCGACATAGAAGCGCCAGTAGCGCTGCATCTTCGCCCGCGTCAGGCCCGGCCCATCGGCGAAGAAGCGGAAGGACGGGCTGTCGAAATCGGCGTCGTAATTGCCGTAGAAGAGGAGGGCGCCGGCAGCCGCCACCGGCCGACCCGCCCGTATCTCGTGGAGCAAGGCGGCGAAAGCGAGATTGGCGCCGGCGGAATCGCCGGCGAGAAACAGCGGCGCCGGCGCGAAACCTTCTTTGTCTGCCAGTGCCGGCAGGGCGCGCAGCGTCGCGACGATGTCCGTCAGCCCGGCGGGATGGGGATCTTCCGGCGCCAGCCGGTAGTCGGGCAGGAGCACCGGAAGGCCCGCCTCGGCGGCGAGGAGCCTTGCGCAGCGCTCGTGGGTCTCGGGGCTGCAGAAGGAAAATCCGCCGCCATGAACGAAGAGGATCAGGCCCTGGCGCGCTTCGAAAGGCACATGCAGCCTGCAGCGGATCGCCGGGGTGTCGAGAGCTGCATCTGCCGGCACGACAATTGCCTGGCCATAGGCCATCTCGGGCAGGGCGACGTTCCAGCGGCGATTGCCTGCCGCGGCGAGGGCGCGACCTTCATCCGGCGGCAGCGTCGTCGGGTCGGGCTGCGGCCCGTCTTCCCTCGCCATGCGCTCGATCAGCGCAGCCATTTCCGGCGCGAGTTCCGCGGAGAAGGTCAGTTGATCGGTCATTCCGGCGCTCCCGGAAACACCGTCGGGCCGAAGTCGACGATCGTCGCGATATGGTGGAAGAGCGCAGTCTTGGCGGCCTCCGCATCGCCGGCGCGGATCGCCGCGACGATCGGCTCGTGCCGGCGCGCCGTCTGGACGAGGTCGCGCGGCCCCGCCGACCGGGAGATCTTGTAGCGATGGTTGTGGACGAGGCAGCGCCGCAGGATCGGTTCCAGCGCCGTCAGCCTCGCCTCGCCGAACAGGCGTTGGTGGAAGTCGCGGTCGATGGAGGCGAGTTCGAGCTCGTCGTCGGCTTCCGCCGCCTCGATCATCGCGCCGACCATGTCGTCGAGATCGGCGACCAGCGCCCGGCCGGGCCGTTCCATCGCCCGGACGATGCCGCGGCATTCGATCGACTGGCGGATCCGGAAGAGCTCGACCGCCTCGTCCTCGGTGCAGTCGGACACCTGCGTGCCGCGATAGCCGTGCCTCAGCACCAGACCCTCGTCCTGCAGCTGCAGCAGCGCTTCCCGGATGGTGCCCTGGCTGCAGCCGAATCGTTCGGCGAGTTCGAGTTCGACGAGGCTGTCACCCGGCTGCAGCGCGCCGAGCATGATGTCGCGCTTCAGCGCCGCGAAGGCCGCCGTCGATTTGCCCGACGCCTGCCGGCGCGGCCGCCGGCTCGCCGTCGTCTGGATCGTCTTCGTCGGTGCGGCAGTGGGCGCCAAAATTCATGACCTTCTTGCAATCGATATCGTTATCATTATTGATAATGACACAGGCGTCAAGCCGGCGAACGAGCTGACAGGTGGGAGGAAAGCATCCATGGCAGCCATCGAACTGCGGAACATTCGCAAGGACTACGGGTCGATCACCGTCATCCGCGAGATCTCGCTGGCGATCGAATCCGGCGAGTTCGTCGTCCTTGTCGGCCCGTCCGGCTGCGGCAAGTCGACCCTTCTGCGGATGCTCGCCGGCCTCGAGGAGATCACCGACGGTGAATTGTTCATCGGCGGGCGGCCGGTCGGGCATCTGCCGCCGGCCGAGCGCAATGTCGCGATGGTCTTTCAGGATTACGCGCTCTATCCGCATATGAGCGTCTCGGAGAACATGGGCTTCGGGCTGAAGATGCGCGACACCGCCCAGCGCGAGATCGACGAGCGGGTCGCCAATGCCGCATCGATCCTGAAGATCGAACCCTATCTCGACCGCCGGCCCGGCCAGCTTTCGGGCGGCCAGCGCCAGCGCGTGGCGATGGGCCGGGCGATCGTGCGCGATCCCGACGCCTTCCTCTTCGACGAGCCCCTGTCCAATCTCGACGCGGCGCTGCGCGTCGAGATGCGGCTGGAGATCGCCAAGCTGCACGGGCGGATCAAGGCGACGACCGTCTATGTCACCCACGACCAGGTGGAGGCGATGACCCTCGCCGACCGGATCGTCGTGATGAATGGCGGCAATGTCGAGCAGGTCGGCCAACCGCTGGAGCTCTATCACAGCCCGGCGACGCTGTTCGTCGCGCAGTTCATCGGCAGCCCGACGATGAACGTCGTCGAATGCGAGGTGGTCGCCAACCGGCCCGACGCGGTCGAGGTCGCTCTGCCGTCCGGCCGGGTCGCGATGCCCTTTGCCGGCAAGGAGCGCCCGCAGCACGGCGTCACCCTCGGCATCCGGCCCGAGGACCTTTCGTCGACGTCCGAGGGGGATTCCTGGTTCTCGGGGACGCTCAGCGTCGTCGAGCGGCTCGGCGGCCAGACCTTCGGCTATCTCGATATCGGCCGCGACAAGATGATCACCGTCGAACTGCCGCGCGACAGCCGCGCCAGGGTCGGAGATCGGCTGAGCGTCGCGAGCAAGGCGGCCAATGCTCATCTGTTCGACACGGAGACGGGCAGGCGGCTCGACACGACTCCCGAGGCGTCCTCGGCAACGGCCCGCGTCGCCTGATCCGACGGTTGAAGGCCGCTCGCATCTGGCGCCTGGCTTGTTCCGCTTTGTTCCGGAGCCCCTGACAGGCCGCCTTCGGGATCGGACGCCCGTGTGTTTCGCCCGGCCAGCATGGAGATCCGGAGATCGGCAGGGGAACAGGATTTCCTGTCGCGGCAACAACTTCGCCGTCGCTGTTGCGAGGCGGCTTGGCTAGGTTCGGCGGATGCCCCTGACTTCGGGCGATGGCAGCGCTGCGGGACGAAACCGGACACGGCAAGGCCGGGCGGCCGCACCCCGTCGGCCGACCGCAGCGGGCCTGTCGCGCAACGCAATTCCGGTCTAAACCTGACTGATGAACAAGCCGCTCCCCATCGCCATCGGCCACAGCGCCTGTCCCCACGACTGCCCGTCGACCTGCGCGCTCGACGTCGAGATCCTGCCGGATGGTCGGATCGGGCGGCTGCGCGGCGCGGCGGAGAACGACTATACGGCGGGCGTCATCTGCGCCAAGGTGGCGCGCTATGCCGAGCGCGTCCATCACGCGAACAGATTGCTGAAACCTCTTCAGCGCACTGGCGAAAAGGGATCTGGTGGGTGGCGCGAGATCGGCTGGGACGACGCCCTCGACCTGATCGCCGAGAAGTTCCTCGCCGCCGAGGTCGCCTACGGTCCGGAAGCCGTCTGGCCCTATCAATATGCCGGTACCATGGGGCTCGTGCAGCGCGACGGCATCCACCGGCTGCGCCATGCCAAGCGCTATTCCGGCCAGTTCGATTCGATCTGCACCAACATGGCTTGGACCGGCTGGTTCGTCGGTGCGGGCGCGATGCGCGGTGCCGACCCGCGCGAGATCGCCAAGTCGGACTGCGTGGTGATCTGGGGCACCAACGCCGTCGCCACCCAGGTCAATGTGATGACCCACGCGGCGAAGGCGCGGAAGGAGCGCGGCGCGAAGATCGTCGTCATCGACATCTACGACAATGCGACGATGAAGCAGGCAGACCTCGCCTTGAAGCTCAGGCCCGGCACCGACGCGGCGCTCGCCTGCGCGCTGATGCATGTGGCCTTCCGGGACGGCACCGCAGACCGCGACTATCTTTCCCGCTACACCGACGATCCCGCCGGGCTGGAAGCCCATCTTCAAAGCCGCACGCCGGAATGGGCGGCGGGGATCACCGGCCTTTCGACGGACGAGATCGAGGCCTTCGCGGCGTTGATCGGCCGCACGCCGCGGAGCTATTTCCGCCTCGGCTACGGCTTCACCCGCCAACGCAACGGCGCCGTCGCCATGCATGCGGCGATGTCGGTGCCGGCGGTCTTTGGCCACTGGCGCCACAAGGGCGGCGGGGCGTTCCACTCCAACTCCGACATCTTCGGCCTCGACAAGTCGGAGATCATGGGGGCCGCCGATCGCGATTCCTCGGTGCGCTATCTCGACCAGTCGCGCATCGGTGCGGTGCTGACCGGTGACCGTGCGGCGCTGTCGGACGGCCCGCCGGTGACGGCGATGCTCGTCCAGAATACCAATCCGGCCAATGTCTGCCCCGAGCAGCGCCTCGTGAAGCAGGGACTGATGCGGGACGAACTCTTCGTCGTCGTCCACGAGCAGTTCATGACCGACACGGCAAAGCTTGCCGATCTGGTCATCCCGGCGACGATGTTCCTCGAACATGACGACATCTATCGCGGCGGCGGCCAGAACCACATCACCCTCGGGCCGAAGCTGGTCGATCCGCCGGCGACCGTTCGCACCAACCACTTCGTCGTCGAGGAACTGGCCAAGCGCCTCGGCGTCGCCGATCGGCCGGGCTTCGGCCTGAGCGAGCGCCAGCTGATCGACAACATGCTGAAGGTCAGCGGCGAGCCGGGCGGCTTCGACGCGCTGAAGACCGGCCGCTGGATCGACAAGCAGCCGGATTTCGAGACGGCGCATTTCCTGAAGGGCTTCGGCTGGCCGGATGGAAAGTTCCGCTTCAAGCCGGACTGGGCCGGCTCCATGGCGCCGAACCGGCCGCCGGAGAGCCTCGGCCTGCAGGGCCCGCATCGCGACCTGCCGGGCTTTCCCGACCATGCCGAGCTGATCGAGGCCGCCGATCCGGCGCATCCCTATCGCCTCGCCACCTCGCCGGCGCGCCAGTTCCTGAACTCGACCTTTGCCGAGACCCCCGGTTCGCGCCAGCGCGAGGGCGGGCCCGAGCTGATGGTCCATCCGGCGGATGCAGCCCGGGAAGGGCTGGCTGACGGCACGGTCGTCACCATCGGCAACCAGCGCGGCGAGGTCCGGCTCGCCGTGAAGATCACCGGCACGGTGAAGCCCGGCGTCCTCGTCCACGAGGGGCTCTGGGCGAATTCGGACTTCCTCGACGGCGAGGGCATCAACGCGCTGACCGGCGCCGATCCCGTCGCGCCCTTCGGCGGCGCGGCGTTCCACGACAACCGGGTGTGGCTGCGGGCGTAGTTTTTGCGCGGCGGACGGCAATCCGCTCGTGATGCTTAGCTTTCGGCGGGTCCCCGCCTACGGCTAACACGCTGCCTGTCTCGCCCGCATCACGGTATCCGGGTAACGAGGTCATGCGACGCGACAACGGGCTCGCACCTCAGGATGAGGGGCCAGCCCCGCCGTCACACCCCCAGCGCCATGACCCCGTGGATGAGCGCGGCGAGTGCCGCACCGACCATTGCCAGGAAGGACAGGCCGGTGCCGGCCGAGCGCTGCCAGGCCGGCGCGTCGGCGGCGGTGAAGTGCAGCCCATGCAGCACCCGCCCGAGGGTGAGCATGATGCCGAGGACGTGGAGGATCAGCGCCGAGGTGCCGAGCAGCGCCGCAAGCGTCATCGAGATCAGGGTGATCGGGATGAACTCGATGGCGTTGGCATGGCCCCGCATCACCCGGATCATCCGCGGATTGCCGCCGTCGCCCATGAAGACCTTTTCGCGCTGGCGGATCAGCCCGGTCTGCACTGCGAGCCAGATCAGGACGAAGCTGTTCAGCCCGGCATAGATCGCCACCGCGGCAAGTCCCAAGACATTCATGCGAATTTTATCCTTCGTTGCGCGATGACGCTTCGCTTAAAGTCGCGGCGACGTAGTATCAGACATCGACGAGCCGGCGAAGTCCGTACAAGGGGATGCGCGACGGCCGGCAGGCGCATGGCGGGCGTGGTCTTTCAGAGCTGCCGCGTCGCAAGAGGGGCGGGCACATGATCACACTCATCATCGGACTTTTCATCTTTCTCGGCATCCACTCCTTCCGCATCGTCTCCGATGCCGGGCGAGCCGCGGCGATCCGGCGGCTCGGCGAGATGCGGTTCAAGGGAGCCTATTCGATCCTCTCGCTGGTGGGCCTCGTCCTCACCGTCTGGGGCTATGGCTGGGCACGGGACGGGCAGGGCATGCTCTATGATCCGCTGCCGGGGCTGAAGCACGTGGCGCTGGTGCTGGTGCCGGTGGCTTTCGTCCTCGTCGCGGCTGCCTACACGCCGACCGGCCGCATCAAGACGACGGTGCGCCATCCGATGGTGCTCGGCGTCGCGCTCTGGGCCCTCGGCCATCTCTTTGCCAATGGCGGCACGGCGGACGTCGTCCTGTTCGGCGCCTTCTTCGTCTGGGCGGTGGTCGACTATCTCAATTCGCTCGGCCGCAGCGCTCCGGTCACCGGCGAAACTCCGCGCACCATCGGCGATGTCGCGGCGGTCGTTGCCGGGCTCGTCGCCGCGGCGGTGTTTCTCGGCGGTTTGCATCGCTGGCTCTTCGACGTCTCGCCGCTCGGCTGAGCGCGCCGGTGGAGCCAACGCAAAGGCTTCACCCGGAATCGTGACCTGGCCAGCGGGTCTGACGTTCCGGCATTTCCCGCTCCGCCCGGACCGGGCGCAAGCGGCTGCCGCGACCGATGCCGCCACGCTCTGCTCTTTCGTCGCCGCGAAAAATCGTTAGAAGACGCCTTGATTTCCATCTGTGCGACCGCCTGGCGGTCGCGGCGGTGGGAAAGAAGGAAAGCGAGCGGATGAGCGACGACAGTTTTTTCAGGGAAGTCGACGAAGAGCTTCGCCAGGACAAGGTCAGGGCGGTCTGGACGCGGTTCGGCACCTGGCTGGTCGGCGGCGTCGTCGCGGTCGTTGCCGTGACGGCCGCATACGTCGCCTGGGAGCACTACCAGACGAACCGGGCCAACGCCGCGGGCGACCGCTTCGCCACCGCCGTCAAGCTTGCCGACGACGGCAAGAGCGACGCTGCCGTCGAGGCCCTGAATGGCGTGATCGAGGAGGGCGTCGGTGCCTATCCGGCGCTCGCGCAGATGGCGATCGGCGGCATCGAGGCCAAGGCCGGCCACCCGAAGGAGGCCGTCGCCGCCTATGACAAGGTCTCCGACGAGGCAGACGCGCCCAAGGGCCTGCGCGACATGGCGTCGATCCGCGCCGGCTACGTGCTGGTCGATTCCGGCAGCCTCGACGAGGTTCGCCAGCGCGTCGAGCGGCTCTCCGGCGACAGCGAGCCGCTGCGCTTTCCGGCGCGCGAGGCGATCGCCCTTGCCGCCTGGAAGGCCGGTGACGCCAAGACCGCCAAGCCGCTGCTCGACCAGCTGGTCACCGATCCCGGCACCCCGCGGGACATTTCCGGCCGGGCACGCATTCTGCTCGACCTGATCAATTCCGGCGCCACCGGCCCCGATGCGCTGCCGCCGGCAAAGCCCGGCAGCGCCGCGGCCGAGGCCGGCGCCGACAACGGCCTCGGCAGCGTCGATCTCAACGGCCTCCTCGACACCTCCGGCAGTTCCGGCGAGGCGGACGCTACGGCACCGGTACCCGGCGGGGCGACGATGCCGACCACCGATCTCGGCACCACGGCTGCGCCCGCTGCCTCGGGCGATCCCGCCGCCCCGGCCGATGCTCAGGCTGCGCCCGCTGACGCGGCGCCGGCCGCTGCTGGCCCCGACACGTCGGGTCAGCCGTCGGCACCTGAGGATGCTGCCCCCGCCGCCACGAATGCGGCGCCACAGAACGCGCCCGCGGCGGATGCGAATGCACCGGCGGCGGATGCGAGCGCGCCGGCGGATGCATCGTCCGAGCCTTCCGCCACCACCATCGAGCCAGAGTCCACCACCGTCGTGCCTGCCGAAGGCGATGCGCCGCCGCCCGCCTCGGACACGCCGGCAACCGGCAATTGAGCCGCGGCCAAGCTAGAAGGAAACCGTCCCGACATGGTCACCATCGCCATCATCGGTCGGCCGAATGTCGGGAAGTCGACGCTGTTCAACCGCCTCGTCGGGCGGCGTCTCGCCCTCGTCGACGATCGGCCGGGCGTCACCCGCGACCGGCGCATGGGCGAGGCGCGGCTGATGGATCTCGAATTCGGGATCGTCGACACCGCCGGACTCGAGGATGCCGGCGCCGAGACCCTCGAGGGCCGTATGCGGGCGCAGACCGAGGCGGCGATCGCCGCCGCCGATCTCTGCCTGTTCATGATCGACGTGAAGGCCGGTCTGACGCCGCAGGACCAGGATTTCGCCGAGCTGCTGCGCCGCTCGGCCCGCAAGGTGATCCTCGTCGCCAACAAGGCCGAGGCCCGCGGCTCGCAGGCCGGCCTCCTCGATGCCTATTCCGTCGGTCTCGGCGAGCCGGTGGCGATCTCGGCCGAACATGGCGAAGGCATGGGCGACCTGCGCGACGCCATGGTCGAGGCGCTCGGCCGCGCCGCCTTCCGCCCGGCAAAGCCGGCGAAAGCCGCCGAGGAAGAGCCGCTCACCGAAGACGCCGCGGATGAAGAGCCCGGCGACGAGGACGAGGCGATCGAGCCCTACGACGCGACGAAGCCTTTGCGGCTCGCCATCGTCGGTCGGCCGAATGCCGGCAAGTCGACGCTGATCAACCGCTTCCTCGGCGAGGATCGGCTGCTGACCGGCCCCGAGGCGGGCATCACCCGCGATTCGATCTCCGTCGAATGGGAATGGCGCGGCCGGAAGATCAAGGTCTTCGACACTGCCGGCATGCGCCGCAAGGCGCGGATCCAGGAAAAGCTGGAAAAGCTCTCCGTCGCCGACGGCCTGCGCGCCATCCGTTTCGCCGAGGTGGTGGTCATCGTCTTCGACGTGACGATCCCCTTCGAGCGGCAGGATCTCTCGATCGTCGACCTCATCGAGCGCGAAGGCCGGGCGCCTGTGATTGCCTTCAACAAATGGGATCTCGTCGAGGATCGCCAGGCGCTGCTCGCCGATCTGCGCGAGAAGACCGGACGGCTTTTGCCGCAATTGCGCGGGATAAAGGCGGTGACGGTCTCCGGCGAGACCGGCGAGGGGATCGACCGGCTGATGAAGGCGGTGACCGAAACGCACGAGATCTGGAACCGGCGGGTCAGCACGGCGCGGCTGAATCAGTGGCTGGAACGCGCGGTCGCCAAGCATCCGCCGCCGGCGGTCGCTGGACGACGCGTTAACGTCAAGTATATGACGCAGATCAAGACGCGGCCGCCGAGCTTCGTCGTCTCGACCGCCCGGCCGGAAGCGCTCGGCGCGAGCTACACGCGCTATCTCGTCAATGGCTTGCGCGACCAGTTCGGTTTCGCCGGCGTTCCGATCAGGCTAGCTTTGCGCAAGCCTCGCAACCCTTACGCATTGAAAAAGAAACGTTCGTCTTGAAAAGACCAAATTTCGTTAACCATTAGACAAGGTTAATGGGGGATGTTTTAGCAGCATCTGTGGGAAATCTGTAACAGGCAAGCGGGGGCTTGATGGGGGCTGAGGGGCCGGCGGCGGAAAGCCGTGCGTGGCGACGTGGCTATCGAATGGCAGGGCGTGTCACGGCGATCGTGGGTTCGGGGATGTTGCTCGTGGGGATGAGCGCCACCCGGATCGATCATCAGGACATCACCAAACTCGTCGCCGGCGCCGATAGCGCCGGACGGGCGCATGCCTTTCTGGTGGCCGGCCGCTTCGGCCAGATGTCGGCCGCCGATCTCGCCTATTCGGCGGACGAGGGCGCCCGCATGCTCGCCGAGCGCAAGGCCGCCGAGGCCCATGCCCGGCGCATGGCGCTGGTTGCAGAGGGCGACGAGCCGCACATCCGGCGCTCCGGCAAGTCCGGCCGCGTCGCCGGCCCGGTCGGCGATCTTTCCCGCTTCGGCCTTGCGGCCGGTTCCGTCTTCGATGGCCGGGGCCTCCTCGGTCCGCGCGTCACCGGTGCCGAGGCGCGCATCCGCACCGCCTTCGGCCGGGTCAATCCGACGACCCGCGACGCCGTGGCGCTGGCGACCAGCTTCCAGCTGATGGGCCCGCCGAAATTCGACAAGAAGAACGACGGCAAGGCGGCCGACAAGGTCATGCTCGCCTCGCTGCGTCCCGGCGATGACACCGGCGCCCTCGGCTATGCGCCGGCCGATGGCGGCACTGCCGGCCGGGCCTCGTCGATGTTCGAGCGCGTCCTCAAGGACCAGCCGGAAGCCTTCATCCCGCCGGTCGACGGCGACGACCACGCCTGGGCCGCGACGCCGCTGCCGAAGGAAGCCTACAGCGAATCCGAGCAGACCTGCCTTGCCAACGGCATCTATTTCGAGGCCCGCGGCGAGAGCGAAGAGGGCCAGGCGGCCGTCGCCCAGGTGATCCTCAACCGCGTGCGCAATCCGGCCTATCCGAACTCGATCTGCGGCGTCGTCTATCAGAACAAGAACTGGCGCAACCGCTGCCAGTTCTCCTTCGCCTGCGACGGCCACAAGGACCGCATCCGCGACGCCGGCGCCTATGCCAAGGCCGAAGAGATCGCCAAGGAGGCGACCACCGGCGAGGTCTGGATCGCCGAGGTCGGTTCGGCGACGCATTATCACGCCAACTACGTTCGCCCGCGCTGGGCACGGGCGATGGAGAAGGTCGACAAGATCGGCCGCCACATCTTCTATCGCACCTTCAACGGTGGCCGCTGAGCCGCCGCCTCCGGGCAGGGTCCGGATGGCCGGCCCGTCGCGCTCCGGCCAATTCGCCCGACGCTTTTTTCGATCGACACGCTTTTCACCATGACGCGCGATGGTCTAAGCCTTCGCGCGAATACAGCATCGATCCGAAAATCGGAATCGATTTCCGGACCGCACGATGCGGTGAATCAAAGAGGAAGAGCGTCCTTTGCGCGTCCATTCGGGCGCAGGGCGCTCTGATGTCATTGGAGCGCGTCATCGCCATGAGCCAGGATTCCAAACGCCTTCTCCAGATCCTGACGGCGCAGCCGGTGGTGCCGGTCGTCGCCGTCGAGAGCGCCGGCGAGGGCGTCTCGCTCGCCCGCGCGCTCGTCGCCGGCGGCATCCGCTGCATCGAGGTCACGCTGCGCACGCCCGCCGCCATCGAGGCGATCAGGGCGATCGTCGGCGAAGTCCCGGACATGGTCTGCGGTGCCGGCACCATCCTGACGCCGAAACAGTTCACCGAGGCCGAAAAGGCCGGATCGAAATTCATCGTCTCGCCCGGGGCGACCGTCGAGGTTCTCGACGCGGCGCGCGGCAGCGACGTGCCGCTCCTGCCGGGGTCGGCGACGCCGAGCGAGATGATGGCGATGCTGCAGGAGGGCTACGAGGTGCTGAAGTTCTTCCCGGCCGAGCAGATCGGCGGGGCGGCGCTTCTGAAGTCCATCGCGCCCGTGATGCCGGCCTTGAAATTCTGCCCGACCGGCGGCGTCTCGATGAAGAACGTCAAGGATTACCTGAGCTTGCTGAACGTTCTTTGCGTTGGCGGCTCTTGGCTCGCGCCGAAGGACAAGGTCGCCGCCGGCGACTGGGCGGGCATCACCGAGCTTGCCAGGGAGGCCGCCGGGCTGAAGGCGGCCGCCTGACGAAACCGTTCGGGCCGCCGCCGATTTCGGCTTGACGGTCCGGCGGCGCGGCGGCAATGTCCTCGCCGTTGCGGGTGTAGTTCAGTGGTAGAACGCAAGCTTCCCAAGCTTGATGTCGTGGGTTCGATCCCCATCGCCCGCTCCAGTTCCTCAGACGATGACGCCCGCCTTCGGCCAGTGACCAGGCCAGGGTCGCGCTGCCACGCCGGGGCGGGCCGCGTCGATGGCCTTTCGCTGACATCCTTGCCGGGAGGTCCGCCATGAGCGACATGCCGGATGAGGCCGTCGTCCGCTTCCTGAGGGAGCAGGGCTTTAAGGGCGTCGATCCCCAAGCCGTCGCGACGGTGACGACGCATATCTCGCTGCTTCTGATCGGCGGCGACACGGCGCTGAAGCTGAAGCGGCCGGTCAGGCTTCCCTATGCGGATTTCTCGACGCCTGAGCTGCGGCTCGCCGCGTGCAGGAGTGAGGTCGATCTCAACCGGCGCACGGCGCCGGAACTCTATCGCGGCGTCCACCGCATCACCCGCGAAGCCGATGGCGCGTTTGCCCTCGACGGCGACGGCGAACTCGTCGATGCGCATGTCGAGATGCACCGCTTCGACGACGCCTCGCTGCTCGACCGTCAGGCCGAGGCCGGCACGCTCGACATCGCACTGATGGGGCCGCTCGGGGCCGCCATCGCCGATTTTCACCAAAGCCTTGCGCCTGTCGCCCGCACCGGCGGGGCGGCCCGCATGGCCGGCGTCCTCGACGTCAACGAGGCGGCGCTCGCCACCACCGACGTCTTTCCGGCCGACGAGGTGAGCGACTTCAACCGCCGCTTCCGCGCCGCGCTGTCGCGGCTCGCGCCGCTGCTCGATCAGCGGGCGGAGGACGGGAAGGTGCGGCGCGGCCACGGCGACTTGCATCTTCGCAACATCTGCCTGATCGAGGGCAGGCCGGTGCTCTTCGACTGCCTGGAATTCAACGAGGAACTCGGCACCACCGACGTCTTCTACGATCTCGCCTTCCTCCTGATGGATCTCTGGCATCGGCGCCTCTTCGATCACGCCAATCTGGTGATGAACCGCTATCTCGACCTCACCGGCGACGAGGCGGGCCTGCCGGCACTGCCTTTCTTCATGGCGGTGCGCGCCGCCGTCAGGGCGCATGTCGGCGCGACGGCGGCGGCGAGCGGTGACGGCGCCTCGACCGAGCGTGCCGAGGCCCGCCGCTATTTCGACCTCGCCGGCGAGCTCCTCGAAGAACGGCGAAGCGTCCTCGTCGCCGTCGGCGGCCTCTCCGGCTCGGGCAAGTCGACGGTCGCCCGCGCCGTCGCCTCCGGCATCGGCCCGGCGCCGGGCGCCCGGACGATCTCCAGCGACAGGCTGCGCAAGCGGCTCTTTGGCGTCGCCCCCGAAACCCGCCTGCCGGCAACCGCCTATCGGCCCGAGGTGACGGCGACGGTCTACGAGACGCTGTGCGCCGCGAGCGCCGCCGTTCTCGGCCTCGGCCACGCGGTCGTTGCCGACGCGACCTTTGAGCGACGGGTGGACCGCGACCGCATCGCAGCGGTGGCGCAAGAGGCGAAGGTTCCGTTCGTCGGGCTCTGGCTCGACGTTCCGGCAGGCGAGCTCCTGCGCCGCGTCGGCGCGCGGACCGGCGATCCTTCCGATGCGACGCCCGATGTCGTGCGCCGCCAGCTCGCGCAAGACCATGGCGACATCGCCTGGATGCCGGTGCCGGGAACCGGCACGCCCGAGGCGGTCGCGGCGCGGGCGCGGGCGATCGTCGGAGGCGCTGACGCCGAGGCAAGCGGCGCCAGCTCCGACACGTAGCAGCCGAGCGGAGGCAGCGCCCTTCGCCCGTCCGTCATCCTGCGGTCACGCGAAGGGTGCTTTGACGTCGGTCAATGCGGTGGCTGCGAAGAGCTGGCCAGATGCCGCCGAAGATCCGCGACGGGGCGGATCGGCGATCTCCGGGCGCGGCCTTCTCGCGCTACCGCCGGCATCGCCCCCGGGAGCCCGACCGCAGCCTGCTGCGAGAGGCAAGGAGCAAGCGACCATGAGCGACCTGATCGATCCCGCAAGGAGCGAGGTTTCGGACGAGGAGCTGGCGCTGATCGACCGCTACTGGCGGGCTGCCAACTATCTCTCCGTCGGGCAGATCTACCTTCTCGGCAATCCTCTCCTGCGCGAGCCGCTGAAGGCCGAACACGTCAAGCCGCGGCTCCTCGGCCACTGGGGCACGACGCCGGGGCTGAACTTCGTCTATGCCCATCTCAACCGGATCATCAACGCCCGTGACGCAGAGGTGCTCTATGTCTGCGGCCCCGGCCACGGCGGCCCCGGCATGGTGGCGAACACCTGGCTCGAAGGCACCTACAGCGAGATCTATCCGGAGATCTCCGACGATGCCGAGGGCATGAAGAAGCTGTTCCGGCAGTTCTCCTTTCCGGGCGGCATACCGAGCCACGCAGCGCCCGAGACGCCGGGCTCGATCCACGAGGGCGGCGAGCTCGGCTACGCCCTCGTCCATGCCTTCGGCGCCGCCTTCGACAATCCCGATCTCATCGTCGCCTGCGTCGTCGGCGATGGCGAGGCGGAGACCGGCCCGCTCGCCGCCTCCTGGCACTCCAACAAGTTCCTCAATCCCGTCCGCGACGGCGCCGTCCTGCCGATCCTCCATCTCAACGGCTACAAGATCGCCAATCCGACGGTCCTCGCGCGAATCTCCGACGAGGAGCTGACGGACCTCTTTTCCGGCTACGGCTATGCGCCGATCCTCGTCGAGGGTGAGGATCCCGCCCGGATGCACCGCAGGATGGCTCATGCCCTCGACGAGGCCTTCGACGAGATCGCGGCGATCAGGGCCGAGCACCGTGCCGGAAGGGCGGCAGGCCGGCCGCGCTGGCCGATGATCATCCTGCGCAGCCCGAAGGGCTGGACCGGGCCGAAGGAGGTCGACGGCAAGAAGGTCGAGGGCTTCTGGCGCGCCCATCAGGTGCCGGTCTCCAATGCCCGCGGCGACGAGAGCCATCGCCGCATCCTGGAAGACTGGATGCGCAGCTATCGCCCGCAAGACCTGTTCGACGCGGACGGCCGCCTCGTTCCCGAACTCGCCGCCCTGGCGCCCAGGGGCGAGCGGCGCATGGGCGCCGTCCCCCATGCCAATGGCGGGCGCCTGCGCCAGGAATTGCAACAGCCCGCGATCGAGGCCCACGCCGTCGATGTTCGCCTTTTCGGGCCGGACGAGACCGCCTCGAACCGTCTCGACGCGGTGTTCGGCACCACCGGACGGGCGTGGATGGAAGAGATCGAGCCCTATGACGTTTCGCTCGCGCGGGACGGGCGAGTGATGGAGATCCTCAGCGAGCATCTCTGCCAGGGCTGGCTGGAAGGCTATCTCCTGACCGGCCGCCACGGCTTCTTTTCCTGCTACGAGGCCTTCATCCACATCGTCGATTCGATGTTCAACCAGCACGCCAAGTGGCTGAAGGTGACGCGGCAGCTGAAATGGCGGGCGCCGGTCTCGTCGCTGAACTACCTTCTCACCTCGCATGTCTGGCGCCAGGACCACAACGGCTTCAGCCACCAGGATCCGGGCTTCGTCGACCATGTCGCCAACAAGAAGGCCGACGTCGTGCGGATCTATTTCCCGCCCGACGCCAATTCCCTGCTGTGCGTCGCCGACCATTGCCTGGCGACCTACGACCGCATCAACGTCATCGTCGCCGGCAAGCAGCCCTCGCCGCAATGGCTGGCGATGGAGGATGCCAAGGCCCATTGCGAGGCCGGCGCCGGCATCTGGGACTGGGCGGGAACGGCCGGTCACGGCGAGGAGCCCGACGTCGTCCTCGCCTGCGCGGGCGACGTGCCGACGCTCGAGGCCGTCGCTGCGGCTGGCCTCCTGCGCGAGCTGCTGCCTGAGGTGAAGACCCGGCTCGTCAACGTCGTCGACCTGATGACGCTGCAGGCGCCGGAGCACCATCCCCACGGCCTTGCCGACGACCGGTTCGATGCGCTCTTCACCACCGACAAGCCGGTGGTCTTCGCCTATCACGGCTATCCGATGCTGATCCACCGGCTGACCTACAAGCGGACCAACCATCGCAACATCCATGTCCGCGGCTATCAGGAGGAGGGGACCACGACGACACCCTTCGACATGGTGGTGATGAACGAGCTCGACCGCTTTCACCTGGCGCTGGAGGCGATAAACCGCCTGCCGGATCAGGGAGAGGCGGGCGAGGCGGCGGTGGCCGAGCTGCGCCGGCGCCTTGCCGAACATCGGACCTATATCTGCGAGCATGGCGAGGATCTGCCGGAGATCCGCAACTGGAGCTGGCCCTATGGGTCGGCGGCGCGCGCCGGAGACTGAGATGTTCCCCGAAAAGCCGCAGCAGAGCGCGCGATGACCTCTGTCATCCTCGCCCTCAATGCCGGATCGTCGAGCGTCAAGTTCGCGCTGTTCGAGCCGTCGGAGGCAGATGAGTTGCGGTGCCTCGCAAGGGGTAGCCTCGACGACACCGGCAAGCAGCCCTCGCTGACGATCGGCGGCGAGGAGCGTCCCCTGCAGCTTGGCGACGCCCGCGAGGATGCCCGACGGCTGGAGCATCTCTTCGGCACGCTGTTTACGGTGATCGACGAGACGCTGGAAGGCCGCGAGGTCGCGGCGATCGGCCACCGCGTCGTCCATGGCGGGCCGGACTTCAGCGCGCCGGTGCGGGTCGACGCAAACGTGCTCGAGGCGCTCGACAAGCTGATCCCGCTCGCCCCGCTGCACCAGCCGCGAGGGCTCGAGCCGATCCGCGAGATGCTGGCGATCAGGCCGGATCTGCCCCAGGTCGCCTGCTTCGACACAGCCTTTCACCACCACCTGCGGCCGCCGGTCAGCCGCTATGCCATTCCGCGCTGCTTCGAAAACCAGGGCATCAGGAAATACGGCTTCCACGGCCTGTCCTATGAGTTCGTCGCCGGCAGACTGGCAAAGACCGCGCCGGAGCTTGCCGCGGGCAGGACCGTCGTTGCCCATCTCGGCAACGGTGCCAGCCTCTGCGCCATGCGCGGCGGCAGGAGCGTCGACACGACGATGGGCTTTTCCGCCCTCGACGGCCTGGTGATGGGCACCCGCTCCGGCGCCATCGATCCGGGCGTCCTCCTCTATCTCCAGCGTGCCGGTGGCATCGACGTCGCCGGGCTGGAGGACCTTCTCTACCATCAGTCGGGACTGCTGGGCGTCTCCGGCATCTCGGGGGATGTCCGCGCGCTCTCGGAAAGCGGCGATCCGCGCGCCGGGGAGGCTCTCGACCTCTTCGCCTTCCGCGCCGCGCGCGAAACCGCCGCCATGGCCCATGGGCTGGAAGGGATCGACGCTCTCGTCTTCACCGGCGGCATCGGCGAGCATTCGGCGAAAATCCGGGCCGACATCGCCGCGCGGCTCGCCTGGCTCGGCGTCGCCGTCGACAGCCATGCGAACGAAGATGGCGCATCGAAGATCACCGCTGCCGGCAGCCGAGTCGAGGTGCTCGTCGTGCCAACCGACGAGGAGCATGTGATCGCGCGGCACACGCTGCGCGAGATCTCCGTACAGCCCTGAAGCAGGCCGGTCAGCCCTGCAGCGCCGGCTCGCTTCGCACCTCCTGCGAGAACAGGCATGCCGCGCGATGCGCCGCGCCGACCTCGGCGAGCGGCGGCAGTTCTTCGGCGCACACGTCGCGGGCGATCGGGCAGCGGGTGCGGAAGGCGCAGCCGGAGGGCGGGTTGATCGGCGAGGGCGGGTCGCCCTTCAGCGCCGTCTTCTCGCGCGAGCGGGCAATCGCCGGGTCGGGGATCGGCGCCGCCGAGAGCAGCGCCTTGGTGTAGGGGTGGCCGGGATTCTGGAACACCTCGCGGCGCGGGCCGATCTCGACGATGCGGCCGAGATAGAGGACGAGGATGCGGTCCGACACCAGCCGCACGACGGAAAGGTCGTGGCTGATGAAGATCAGCGTCAGCCCCATCCGCTCCTTCAGCGCCTTCAGAAGATTGACGATCTGCGCCTGGATCGAGACGTCGAGTGCCGAGACCGGCTCGTCGCAGACGATCAGCTTCGGCTCGGTCACGATCGCCCGGGCGATGCCGATGCGCTGCGCCTGGCCGCCGGAAAATTCGTGCGGGTAGCGGTTGATCATCTCCGGTGCGAGGCCGACCTCCTCCATCACCGTCTCGACCCGCCGCCGCCGGTCCCTGCGGCCGAGCGACGGCTCGGCGACCTTCAGCGGCTCGGCGATGATCTGGCCGACATTCATCCGCGGGTCGAGCGAGGCGACCGGGTCCTGGAAGATGATCGACAGGTCCCGCCGCGCCTTGCGCATTTCGCCGTTGGAGAGCTCCGCAAGATTGCGGCCCTGCCAGACGATGCGTCCGCCGGTCGGCTCGATCAGCCTCAGGATCGAGCGTCCGAGGGTCGACTTGCCGCAGCCGGATTCCCCGACGATGCCGAGCGTCTCGCCTTCGTCGAGGTTGAAGGAGACGTCGCTGACGGCCTTCAGTTCGACGGATTTCGAGAACAGCGACCGGCCGCGCAGCGCAAAGACGGTGGAGAGGTTTTCGACCGAAAGCAGTGTTTCAGGCACTGGCCGGCTCCGTTTGATGGTGCGTGACGCCCGCATCGACATAGGGGAACCAGCAGGCGGCCCTGCGGCCCGGCCCGACCGCTTCGAGCAGCGGCCGCTCCTGCCGGCACTTGTCCTCGGCGAAATGGCAGCGCGGATGGAACGGGCAGCCGGCGGGCGGATTGACGAGGTCCGGCGGGCGGCCGCCGATCGGCTCCACCGCTTCGGCATCGCGGTCGACCCGCGGGATCGAGCGGATGAGCGCTGCCGTGTAGGGCATCGCCGGCTTGGCGAAGAGTGCGTCGACCGGCGCCTCTTCGACGATCCGCCCGGCATACATCACCACGACCTTGTCGGCGATGCCGGCGACGACGCCGAGGTCGTGGGTGATCAGCACGAGCGCCGTGCCGGCATCGGCGGTGAGATCGCGGAAGAGATCGAGGATTTGCGCCTGGATGGTCACGTCGAGAGCCGTCGTCGGCTCGTCGGCGACGATCAGCTTCGGCCGGCAGAGCAGCGCCATGGCGATGACGATGCGCTGGCGCATGCCGCCGGAGAGCTCGTGCGGATACTGCTCGATCCGCCGCTCGGCCTCCGGAATGCCGACCTTCTTCAGCATGTTCAGTGCCTCGGCCTCTGCCGCGCGGCGCTTCAGCCCCTTGTGGACGGTCAGCGTCTCGGAGAGCTGGTGCTTGATCTTCATCGCCGGGTTGAGGGCGGTCATCGGGTCCTGGAAGACCATCGCCATGTCGTCGCCGCGCACCGCGTCGAGCTGCGACGGCTTCAGGGTGAGGAGGTCGCGGCCCTCGAACAGTGCCTGGCCGCCGGTCTCGGCATTGCCGGCGAGAAGGCCGAAGACGCCGTTGAAGGTCTGGCTCTTGCCGGAGCCCGATTCGCCGACGACGGCGACCGTCTCGCCGCGCGCCACCGTGAGGTCGAGGCCGCTCACCGCCTTTACCGTCCCGTCCGGCGTCGCAAAACGGATCGTGTAGTCGGACAGTGCGAGGAGGGGGCTTGTGTCGGGTGTCACCATCCCATGCCTCGGTAAAGTTCGTTCCACTCAGGATTCATCGTTTCGATCAACTCGATCTTCCATTCGCGACGCCAGCGCTTGATCGACTTTTCCCGGATGATGGCGTCGCGGATGTCGTAATGCTCCTCGTACCAGACGAGGCGCGTGCAACTGAACTTCGCCGAGAAGCCATTCGGAAAGGCGTGAGTCTTGTGTTCGTAGACACGCTGCGACAAGTCGCTGGTCACGCCCGTGTAGAGCGTTCCGTGTTTCTTGTTCGTCATGATGTAGACGTGCCCGGCCATGGTTTTCGCTCTCCCATGCCATGGCGGAGAGACAGACCCTTGTCCCGCCACGTCTCAGACCTCGGCACCGAGCCTCTCCACCTTCGTCATCCCGGGCTTGACCCGGGATCCAGTCCAAATCGTCTAACGAGTGCGGATCGGCGTCGGGGTAGCCGGCGGCGTCAGCGGTTTGGAGTGGATCCCGGCTCAGGGGCCGGGATGACGAAGCGGGGATGCGGTGCCTCGCTGCCGAAGCGTCGACGTTGACGGTGGTCGTGGCGTGTGGCTTCCGGAAAGGCCGCAGACAGCCCTCCAGATCGTCATCCCGGGCTTGACCCGGGATCCAGTCCAAATCGTCGGACGAGTGCGGATCGGCGTCGGGGTAGCCGGCGGCGTCAGCGGTTTGGAGTGGATCCCGGCTCGGGGGCCTGGATGACGAAGCGGCAATACCGCGCTTGGTCGCGGAACCCCGAAAATGCATCACCGGTCCTTCGGGTCGAAGGCGTCGCGCAGGCCGTCGCCGATGAAGGCGAGCGACAACAGCATCGTCACCAGCACGCCGCCGGGAAACAGCAGCAGCCAGTCGGCCGCACCGAGCGCGTCGGTGCCTTCCGAGATCAGCGTGCCGAGGGATGTCAGCGGCTCCTGAACACCGAAGCCGAGATAGGACAGGAAGCTCTCGGTGATGACGATCTCCGGCACCGTCAGCGAGGCGTAGATGACCACCGGGCCGAGGAGGTTCGGAACGATGTGGCGCAGGATGATCGGGAAGGAGGAGACGCCGGCCGCCCGCGCCGCCTCGACGAATTCGCGCTCCTTCAGTGAAAGCGTCTGGCCGCGGACGATGCGCGCCATGGTCAGCCATTCGAGGAGGCCGATCGCCGCAAAGAGCAGGAAGACGTCGCGGCCGAACATCACCATCAGGAGAATGACGAAGAGGATGTAGGGCAGGGCGTACATGACATCGACGAAGCGCATCATCGCCGAGTCGATCCGCCCGCCGGCAAAGCCCGACACCGCACCGTAGAGGACGCCGACGACAACCGAGACGGTGGTGGCGATGACGGCGACGAGCAGCGAGACGCGGGTGCCGTAGAGCGTGCGGGCGAGGAGGTCGCGGCCGTTCTGGTCGGTGCCGAAATAGTGGCCGCTCTCGATCGAGGGCGGCGCCGTGAAGGCCTCCCAGTCCGGCGTCTCGTAGTCGTAGGGGACGAGATAGGGGCCGATCAGCGCGGCGATCACGATGATCGCGAAGACGACGATCGCCGTCATCGCCGCCTTGTTCGCCCGCAGCCGCCGCAGCGCGTCGCGGGTGACCGAGCGCGGCTTGCCCCGCGGCATCTCGTCGTCGCGGTCGAGAAAGGCGTCTTCCAGCGCTTCCCGCTTGCCGGCGTAAAGGGTCATCGCTGCCGCACCTTCGGATCGAGCCAGGCATAGGCGAGATCGACGAGGAGGTTCAGAAGCACGATCAGCCCCATGTAGAAGATCACCGTGCCGAGCACCATGCCGTAGTCGCGGTTGAGCGCCGCATTGACGAAATAGCGGCCGATGCCGGGGATGCCGAAGATCTGCTCGACGACGATCGACCCGGTGAGGAGATAGCCCGCCGCCGGGCCGAGATAGGAGACGACCGGCGTCAGAGCCGGGCGCAGCGCGTGTTTCAGCACCACCCGGCGCCGGCCGATGCCCTTGGCCGTCGCGGTCTTGATGAAGTTCGAGTTCATCGTCTCGATCAGCGAGCCGCGCATCAGCCGGGAAATGCGGGCGATGTGCGGCAGAGCCAGCACCGTCACCGGCAACAGGAGGAAGCGGAGGGAGCCGTCGCCCCAGCCGCCGACCGGCAGCCAGGCAAGCCGGACGCCGAAGACCAGCTGCAGGATTGGCGCGACGAGGAAGTTCGGCACGACGAGGCCGGTCATCGCGACGGCGGCGATCGCCCAGTCGCCGGCGCGGTTGTGGTAGAGCGCGCCATAGATGCCGGCGACGACGCCGCCGAAGATGGCGAGCAGGAAGGCCGAGCCGCCGAGGATCAGCGTATAGGGCAGGCCGATGCCGATCTGCCTTGCGACGGTGAAGTCCTTGGTGACGAAGGACGGGCCGAGATCGAGCTCTGCGAGCCGGCCGAGATAGCGCAGATACTGGACGATCAGCGGATCGTCGAGATGATAGTAGGCGCGCAGATTGGCCAGCACCTCCGGCGGCAGCGCCCGCTCCTGGTCGAACGGCCCGCCGGGCGCCAGCCGCAGGATGAAGAAGCAGGCGGTGATCGCGATCAGAAGGACCGGGATCGTCGAGGCCAGACGCTTCAGGACGAAGCTCAGCATGTCAGGGATCGTTTCTTTTAGGACGCCCGGGGCTCGCTCGCCGGCCCCGGTGCGGACGTGTCTACGCTCTGCGGGTGCGGCCGCGCCGGGCCTCTCCCACCCTGCCTATTCGCTCATCGACAGATAGCGCGTGCGGTGCTTGTCGAAGACGTTGTCCTTGAAGCCCTTGATCTTCGGCGACACGATGTTCTCCGAGAGGTAGAAATAGATCGGCAGGGCGGCGCTGTCGTCGAGGGCGATCTTTTCGGCCTTCTCCAGCATTTCGGCGCGCTTTTCGAGATCGGATTCCTTGGCGGCCTGATCGAGCAGGGAATTGTATTCCTGGTTCGACCACTGGCCGTAATTCATCTCGATGCCGGACTTCAAGAGATCGAGAAAGTTCACCGGATCGTTGAAGTCGGCGAGCCAGCCGGCGCGGGCGATCTCGAAGGCGCCCTGGCGCAGATTGGCGTAGTGCACCTTGACCTCGGCATTGACCAGCTTGACGTTGATGCCGAGCGGCTTCCACATCGCGGCGATCGCCACGGCGACGCGCTTGTGGTTGTCGTTGGTGTTGTAGGAAAGCGTGATGTCGAGCGGCTTGTCGGGGCCGTAGCCGGCTTCCTCGAGCAGCTTCTTCGCCTCCTCGACCCGCTGCTTGTAGGGCTCGCTCGCCCAGGCCACCCGGGCGCCTTCCTCGGGATAGTTGTTCATGCCGGGAGGCACCCAGCCATAGGCGGCGGGCTCGCCCGAGCCGAGCACCTTCGGGCCGATGACCTCGCGGTTGACCGCCATCGACAGCGCCTGGCGCACCTTGACGTCGTCGAAGGGCGGCTTGGTGGAGTTCATCACGTAGTAGTAGAGCCCGGCGAAGGGAGCGAAGTGGCCCTGGCCCTTGAGGTTCTCCTCGATGAACTTGAACTGGTCCTTCGGATAGTCGGTCATCAGGTCGATCTCGCCGGCCTGGTAGCGGCGAAAGCCGGCCGAGACGTCTTCCATCGACAGGAACCGCACGCCGTCGATGTCTAGGCTGCCGGTGTCGTACCACTGGTCGTTCTTGGCGGTCAGCACGTGGCTTCCCGGCACCCACTCGACCGGCTTGTAGGGGCCATCGGTGACGATGTTGCCGATCTGCACCCAGGCGTCGCCGACCTTGTCGATCAGGTGCTTCGGCAGCGGATAGGCGGTGTAGTGGGTGAGAAGGCTCGGATAGTAGGGAACCGGATGTTCCAGCGTGATCTCGAGGGTCTTGTCGTCGACGGCCTTGACGCCGAGCTGGTCGAGATCCTTGATCTCGCCCTTGTTGATCTTCTCGGCATTCTTGATCGGATACTGGAGATAGGCGTATTCCGCGGCGGTCTTGGGATCCATCAGCCGCTTGAAGGAGAAGACGAAGTCTTCCGCCGTCACCGGCTCGCCGTCGGACCATTTGGCGTCGTCGCGCAGCTTGAAGGTCCAGGTCAGCCCGTCTTCCGACGTCGTGTGGCTCTCGGCGACGCCCGGCACCGGCTTGGAGTCGGCGTCCTCGGTGAACAGCCCCTCATAGATGTCGCCGGCGACGCGGTCCTCCCAGTCGCCGGACATCTTCTGCGGATCGAGCGACGTCACGTCGCCGCCGTTGTACATCACCATTTCCTTGGCCTCGGCCGCACCCATGGCAATGAAGGTCGTCAGCGCCAGCGCGCCGGTGAAGGTCTTGAACGAAAAGCCCATCTGTCTGCCCCGTCGTTGAGGATGGCGCACCCGCACGTGCAACCCAGACGTCCAGTTGCGCTCATTCGATGCGGCGAGTCCAGAGGGGGGCTGCTCAACGATCCGACATGCCCAACGGGAAGGCAATACCGGTCCGGAGGAGGGAAAACCCGGAAGGCCGGGCGCTTCCGCGCGACCTCGGGGATCGCGCGGCAAATCGTCTGCCTTGTGGACAAATTCCCAGCTGATGGGCGATTGCCCGGTCGCCTCCCTTCGACAGGCCGGCGGCGGAGGCGAGGTCCGCTCCCGCTGTCGTGTTCGCAGACCGCCGTTTCCCCCTGATTTTTCAGAGCGAGGCGCTTATATCAGCGGCGATCCCGCCGCCACCGATCGCCCTGCCAGCGACACTCGCACGGTCGGTCGCGGTCGGCAGAGCCGCAATGTCAGGAAAGTGAATGTTCTCGAGATTCGAGAGACTGGTCGATGCGTTCCCGGACGAGGAGCCGGCCGCGCCGCCTCAGACGCTGCTGGCCTTCGTCTGGCATTTCGCCCGGCCGGTCTGGCCGCTGCTCGTCGCCATGGCGGTGCTGACGGCGGCGATCTCGGTCATCGAGGTGTCGCTGTTCGGCTTCCTCGGCAATGTCGTCGACTGGTTCGGCGACACGCCGCCGGAGAGGTTCCTTGCCGAGCGCGGCTGGCAGCTGGCGCTGATGGGTTTCGTCATCCTCTTGGTCCTGCCGGGGATCCAGCTGATCGACGGGCTCGTCAACTTCCAGGCGATCTTCGGCAATTTCCCGATGCGCTTTCGCTATTCGATGCATCGCTGGCTGCTCGGCCATTCGCTGGCCTTCTTCCAGGACGAATTCGCCGGCCGCGTCTCGCAGAAGCTGATGCAGACGGCGCTTGCCGTGCGCGAGACGGTGATCAAGTCGATCGACGTCTTCCTCTATGTCGCGGTCTATTTCACCGGCGTCGTGGTGCTCGCCGCCTCGTCGGACTGGAAGCTGGCGCTGCCCTTCATCGGCTGGCTGGTGCTCTATGCGGTGATGCTGCGCTTCTTCATCCCCCGCCTCGACCGGGTGGCCGAGCGCCAGGCCGACGCCCGGGCGGAGATGACCGGGCGCATCGTCGACGCCTATGCCAACGTCCAGACCGTCAAGCTCTTCGCCCATACCCGCCGCGAGGGCGACTATGCCCGCTCGTCGATGAGCGGCTTCCTGAAGACGGTCTACGGCCAGGCACGGCTGATCACCCTATTCGTCGTCTGCCTGCAGACGCTGAACTCGCTGCTCCTGTTCTCGGTCGCCGCAGCCGGGATCGGCCTCTGGGTCAACGATCTCGTCACCGTCGGCGCGATCGCCGCCTCGGTCGGCCTCGTCCTCAGGATCCACGGCATGTCGCAGTGGATCATGTGGGAGGTCTCGGCGCTGTTCGAGAACATCGGCACCATTCGCGACGGCATGGCGACACTGCAGATCCCCCACGCGATCACCGACCGGCCGAAGGCGCAGCCGCTGGCCGTGCCGAAGGGCGAGATCCGCTTCGAGAACGTCTCCTTCCACTATGGCAAGGGCGGCGGCGTGCTGCGCGATTTCGACCTGACGATCCGGCCTGGCGAGAAGGTCGGTCTCGTCGGCCGCTCCGGCGCCGGCAAGTCGACGATCCTCAACCTCCTCATGCGCTTCCACGACGTCGAGGCGGGCCGCATCCTGATCGACGGCACCGACATCCGCGACGTGCCTCAGGATTCCTTGCGCGAGAAGATCGGCATGGTGACCCAGGACACCTCGCTTCTGCACCGCTCGATCCGCGACAACGTCCTCTATGGCCGGCCGGACGCGGACGAGGCGGAGATGATGCGCGCCGTCGCGCGGGCGGAAGCCACGGACTTCGTCGCCGACCTGCGCGACCGCGACGGCCGGATCGGCCTCGACGCCGAGGTCGGCGAGCGCGGCGTCAAACTCTCCGGCGGCCAGCGCCAGCGGATCGCCATTGCCCGCGTCATGCTGAAGGACGCGCCGATCCTCCTGCTCGACGAGGCGACCTCGGCGCTGGATTCCGAGATCGAGGCGGCGATCGCCGAGAACCTCTACCGGCTGATGGAGGGCAAGACCGTCATCGCCGTCGCGCACCGATTGTCGACGATTGCCGCGCTCGACCGGCTCGTCGTGCTCGACAGGGGCGCGATCGTCGAGGAGGGCACGCATTCGGAACTCGTGGCGAGTGGCGGCCTTTACGCCTCTCTCTGGGCGCGCCAGGTGGGCGGCTTCCTGGCCGTCGGCGAGGACGGCACGTTCGAGGCGGCACCGGACACGATGCGAGCCGCCGAATGATGGACCGTTTCCTCCAGCGTTTCGAGAACGTTCTCGACCCGTTCGAGGACGACGCCGGATCGGGCGAAGACGGCGTCTATCGCACCGGCCATCTCAGGCCGTTGCCGGCCGAGACCAATGCCTTTATCTGGCATTTTGCCCTGCAGGCGAAGGGGCCGCTGATCGGGCTCCTGATCGCCGGCGGTCTCACCGGCGGCATCGAGGCGGTGCTGTTCACCGGCGTCGGCTGGCTGGTCGACGCGCTGGGGCACTCGACGCCGGAGACCCTAGTCTCGGACCATTTCTGGCTGATCGCCGGTCTGCTCTTCGTCACGCTGATCGGCCGCGCGGCGCTGCTCTTCGCTTCGTCCGTGCTCGAAGAACAGGTGATAAGCCCCAGCTTCTACAACAGGATTCGTTGGCAGAGCTATCGCCGTCTGATGGAGCAGGCCTACAGCTTCTTCCAGAACGATTTCGGCGGACGCCTTGCCCAGAAGGTCCAGCAGGTCGGCATGGCGACCGGCGACTTCATCACCACGATCCTCCAGACCTTCTGGTCCTTCGTCACCTTCATCTTCCTGACGGTGACGATCCTCGGGGCGATCGACTGGCGCATGGCGCTGGTGCTCGTCCTGTGGGTCGCCGGCTATGTCTGGATCGTCCGCAATCTGCTGCCGAAGATCCGCGAATACGGCCGGGCAAGCGCCGATGCGCGCTCGATCGTGTCGGGCCGTGTCGTCGACAGCTTCACCAACATCCTGTCGGTGAAGCTCTTCGATTCCTCGCGGCAGGAGGACGCCTTCGTCAAGGACGGCTTCGTCTACCTCGTCGACATGACCCGTCGCTCGACCCGCGCGATTACCGAGGTGCGCACCGTCGTGGCGCTGCTCAACGGCTTCATGATGAGCGGCGTCGGGGTCATCGCGGTGATGGGCTGGCAGGCGGGTTCGGTCACCGCCGGCGGTGTCGCGACGGCGCTTGGCCTCGTCCTGCGCCTCAACCAGATGTCCGGCTGGATGATGTTCAACATCAACGGCCTCGTGCGCAACTACGGCACCATCCAGGACGCGGTGGCGACGATCACACGGCTGCCGACGCTGATCGATGCCCCCGATGCCAGGCCGCTCGTTCCTGCCAAAGGAGCGATCCGTTACGAGGACGTCACCTTCCACTATGGCAAGGGCGGCGGCGTCATCGACCACCTGTCGCTGGATATCAGGCCGGGGGAGAAGGTCGGCCTCGTCGGCCGCTCGGGCGCCGGCAAGACGACCCTCGTCAACCTCCTCCTGCGGCTCTACGATCTCGAGGGCGGCCGCATCCTGATCGACGGGCAGGATATCGCCGGGGTTACCCAGCATTCGCTGCGCGCCGCAATCGGCGTCGTCACCCAGGATACCTCGCTTCTCCACCGCTCGATCCGCGACAACATCGCCTTCGGCAAGCCGGAGGCCGAGGAGGACGACGTTGTTCTCGCCGCCGAACGGGCGAATGCCGAGGACTTCATCCCCTCCTTGCGCGATCCGAAGGGCCGCACCGGCTACGACGCCCATGTCGGCGAGCGCGGCATCAAGCTTTCCGGCGGCCAGCGCCAGCGGATCGCCATTGCCAGGGTGCTTCTGAAGAACGCCCCGATCCTCGTCCTCGACGAGGCGACGTCGGCGCTCGATTCCGAGGTCGAGGCGGCGATCCAGGAGAATCTCGTGCGCATGATGGAGGGCAAGACCGTCATCGCCATCGCCCACCGCCTGTCGACCATCGCCGCGATGGACCGGCTGATCGTGCTCGACAAGGGAGCGATCGTCGAGGAGGGCAGCCACGAGGACCTGCTGGCGAAGAACGGCCTCTATGCCAGCCTCTGGCGCCGCCAGTCCGGCGGCTTCCTCTTTACTGAATCTGCCGCAGAGGCGGAAAGCGCCGCCGCTGAGTGAGGCGCCGGTCTTTCTCGGGCAGAACCTTCCCCCGGCAAAGATGTTGAAAATCCATCGCAACGCGACGTCGAGGCATGGACAAGCGGCGAGCCATCGTGACTGTGCTTGATCGTTGAGCCTTGCAACGGGCAGGGCGTTTGGGAGGGGTCCATTCGATGAAGCGGACGATGGCGATGTGCCTCGTCGCGGCCGGTCTTGCCGGCTGCACGACGACGGAGGAGGCCAATCAGGCCATGCAGGGTCGCTGGATCGGCCAGCCGAGCGACGCCTTCTTTTCGCAATACGGCCCGCCGGCCAGCGAGTTTCCGCTGAACAGCGGCGGCACCGTCTATACCTGGCGCGGCGGCGAGACGATGCGCAACGTTCCAGCCCAGTATCGCTCGATGACCAAGCAGGAAAAGGAGTTCGCCGAGAAGCATCGCTCGCCGCAGACCGTCATCAATATCGGCGGCGGCAACATGTCCGTCGATACCGCACCTCCTGGTCAGGTGCTGGTGGCGCCGGCACGCAGCGAAGAGCTCGGCTGCGAGGCGCAGATCTCGACCAACGCTGGCGGGATCATCACCAACATCCGCACCAGCCGCGACACCGACGGCGAGGGCTTCAGCTTCTCGCGCTGCGCCGAGGTGTTCGGCGTCTCGAGCTGAGGAACAACGTGGGTCCCGCGGTCCCGGGTGCCTCGGAATTGCCCGCCGAAGAGCCGGGTGGCACCCGGGCGGCTTTCCGAGCGGGGTTGCGGAGCGCGAGTGCCGTTGACGGGCAGGGCGAAGCAAAACACATTCGCCCTCCCGAATCCGGAGGATGACCGATGACCCAAGCCGAAACCGAAGCGCTGATCAGCCGCTATCTCGACGCCTTCAACGCCGGCGACGTCGACACGATGCTCGGCCTCCTCGACGAGGACGTCGCCCATTACGTCAACGAGGGCGGGCGGGAGATCGGCCGCGACAGCTTCCGCCGCTTCATGGCGACCATGCACCGCCATTATGACGAGACGCTCGCCGACATCGTCGTCTTCGCCTCGGCCGACGGCACCCGCGCGGCGGCGGAGTTCACCGTGCGCGGCCGCTATCGCGAGACCGCTCCCGGGCTGCCGGAAGCCTCGAACCAGGCCTATTCGATCCCGGCCGGGCAGTTCTTCTCGCTGGAGGACGGCAGGATCACCCGGGTCACGACCTACTACAACCTCAAAGCCTGGATCGCCGCGGTCGCGCCGTCGTGACGTCCGGGGCAGATTCCGGCGAGTTCTCATTCGAGGTGCTGAAGGGCGACGAGATCACCTCTGCGCTTGGTGATCTGGCGCGGTTGCGCACGGTGGTGTTCCGCGCCTTTCCCTATCTCTATGACGGCGACGAGGCCTACGAGCGGCACTACCTCCAGACCTATGCCAGGTCGCCCGGCGCGATCGTCGCCCTGGCACGGACGGCCGAAGGCGAGATCGTCGGTGCGTCGACGGCGGCGCCGCTCGGCGATCACCAGCCGCAGCTTGCCGCCGATTTCAGCCGCAACGGCATCGATCCGGCGACGGTCTATTATCTCGGCGAATCCGTCCTTCTTTCCGCCTATCGCGGCCGCGGCGCCGGGCATCACTTCTTCGACGCGCGGGAAGCGGCGGGAAGGGCAGGCGGCTACGCGATCGCGGCCTTCTGCGGCGTCATGCGCCCGGCCGATCATCCTGCCCGGCCGGACGACTACGTCCCGCTCGACGGCTTCTGGACCAAGCGCGGCTACGAAAAGATCGACGGCCTCGTCTCCTCGATGCGCTGGCGCGACATCGGCGACGAGGCTGAAAGCGACAAGCCGATGCAGTTCTGGATGCGCCGGCTGGCCCGGGAAGATTGAGGTTCGGGGAAAATCTTCCGCGACGTCATATCCTGAATGCGACATGAATGCCGGCTTCCGGAGCCGTTCAGTCGCCCTTTGGCATCGTCACCCCATCGGCGAAGGACAAGACGCCGAGACAGCGAAGCCAAAGGAGAGCCAGGATGTTCCGCAAACTCGCCAAGACCCTCTGCGTCGTCGCCGCCCTCGGTGCTGCCGGCGCTGCCGCCCCGACCGCGGCCTCGGCCGCCGGTTTCGGTGCCACCGTCACGATCGGCGGCGGCGGCGTCGAATTCGTCGGCCACCGCCACCACCGTCGCCATTACGGCCACTGCTCGCCGGGCCGGGCGGTCAGCAAGGCGCGCCATTACGGACTGCGCCATGCCCATGTGCGCCGCATCACCCACCGCTCGATCCTGGTCGCCGGCCGCAAGCATCACCGGCACGCCCTGATCCGCTTTGCGCGGGTGCGCGGCTGCCCGGTGATCTCCTACCGCTGAGCCGCCACCGCGGCCCGACACGAAATCGCCCCGCGCCCGATCGGCCGCGGGGCGTTCTGTCGTTCAGCCGGGCCGCGCCGCCAGAAAGGCTTCGACGAAGGCCGGCGCCGTCTCCGAAACGGCGGCGAGCGAATAGCCGCCTTCCTGGACGATGACGCTCGGAAGCCCCGCCTTGCCGAGGATCTCGCCGATCTTCGGATAGGCCGCGCCGGAAACGTCGAGGCGCGACAGAGGATCGTCGCGATGGGCGTCCCAGCCCGCCGAGATCACCAGCGCCTCGGCGCCGAAGCGCGTTGCCGCGCCCACCAGCGTCTCGACCGCCGAAAGGAATTCGCCGTCGCCCGAACCGAAGGCCAGCGGCAGGTTGAGATTGCAGCCGTCGCCGGCGCCGGTGCCGCGCTCGTCGCCATGGCCGAGGAAATGCGGATAGTAGGCGAAAGGATCGGTGTGCACCGAGCCGAAGAACACGTCGTCCCTGGCGTAGAAGATCGTCTGGGTGCCGTCGCCGTGATGGGTGTCGAAGTCGATGATCGCCACCCTGGCGAACGTCTCTCTCAGCGTCTCTGCGGCGATCGCCGCATTGTTGAGGAAGCAGAAGCCCGAGGCCCGGTCGGCATAGGCATGGTGGCCGGGCGGGCGACAGAGGGCGAAGGCCTCGCCGTCGCCGGCAAGGACGCTGCGGGCCGCCGCGACGGCGCTTGCGGCAGATGCCAGCGCAGCCCTCGCGGTGCCCTCGGTCATCGCGCAGGAAAGATCGCCGATATACCAGCCGGCCTGGCCAAGGATGCCGGTGGTGCGCGGCTCGGGCCTTGCACCGTTTGCGAGCGGCGAGACGCCGTAGGGCGTTGCCGCGGCGAAATAGGGATGAACGTTCGGCAGCACTTCCGGCCCGGCATTCGGCAGCGCCTGGAAGCGGTCGAACGCACCCTCGAGGAAATCGACATAATGCCCGGGATGGACACGCTCGATCGCCGCCCGCCCGGCCGCCGGCGGCTCCTCCGCGGCAAGGCCCAGCCGGCCGAGGCTTTCGAGCAGCGTTCCCGCCCGGTCGGGATTTTCCAAAGGCCGCACCAGCCTGCCATGGACGCCATATTGCGTCGGCCGGTGGTCCATCTGGGTTTTCGAGAAATAGATTCGCATGGGTGTCACTCGATCGTGGCGCTTTCGTTCGGTCACCGTCGCACATTGCCGGGGCGCTTCGCCATGGTCCGCCGGCCCGTTTCGCAAAGGCCCGACGGGAGGCGTGACGGAGACGCATTGGCGCTTGCACCATCGGATGGCCGGGACTAGGGTCCCGCCGTTTGTCGAGGCGCGGTTCAATGTCCGCGCCCCATCACCATCAAGAACCCACCGGAGACCAGACAATGGCGTTTCTTGCCGCCGCCCTCGATCGCGTGAAGCCTTCGGCGACCATCGCCGTTTCCCAGAAGGCCCGCGACCTCAAGGCGAAAGGCCGCGACGTCATCGGTCTCGGCGCCGGCGAGCCGGATTTCGACACGCCGGACAACATCAAGGAAGCGGCGATCGACGCGATCCGCCGCGGCGAGACCAAGTACACGCCGGTCTCCGGCATTCCGGAGCTGCGCCAGGCGATCGCCGCCAAGTTCAAGCGCGAGAACGGCCTCGACTACAAGCCCGAGCAGACGATCGTCGGCACCGGCGGCAAGCAGATCCTGTTCAACGCCTTCATGGCGACCCTCAATCCCGGCGACGAGGTGATCATCCCAGCGCCCTACTGGGTGTCCTATCCGGAGATGGTGGCGATCTGCGGCGGCAGCCCGGTGTTCGCCGAGACGAAGATCGCCGACAATTTCAAGCTCACGCCTGAGGCCCTTGAAGCGGCGATCACGCCGAAGACCAAGTGGTTCCTGTTCAACTCGCCGTCGAACCCGACGGGCGCCGCCTATACCGAGGCCGAGCTCCGCGCGCTCGCCGACGTCCTGATGCGCCATTCGCATGTCTGGGTGCTGACCGACGACATGTACGAGCATCTCGTCTATGGCGACTTCGTCTTCACGACGCCGGCGCAGGTCGAGCCCGCCCTCTACGACCGGACGCTGACGATGAACGGCGTCTCCAAGGCCTATGCGATGACCGGGTGGCGGATCGGCTACGGTGCCGGACCGCTGCCGCTGATCAAGGCGATGGACATGATCCAGGGCCAGCAGACCTCCGGCGCCTGCTCGATCGCCCAATGGGCGGCCGTCGAGGCGCTGAACGGGCCGCAGGACTTCATTCCGAAGAACCGCGAGATCTTCCAGGGCCGGCGCGACCTCGTGGTCGGCATGCTCAACCAGGCGAGGGGCATCGAGTGCCCGTCGCCGGAAGGTGCCTTCTACGTCTATCCCTCCTGCAAGGGGCTGATCGGCAAGACCGCCCCGAGCGGCAAGGTGATCGAGACGGACGAGGATTTTGTCACCGAGCTTCTCGAAGCCGAGGGTGTCGCGGTGGTGCACGGCTCGGCCTTCGGCCTCGGTCCGAACTTCCGCATCTCCTACGCGACGTCGGAAGCGCTGCTCGAAGAAGCCTGCTCGCGAATCCAGCGCTTCTGCGGCAGCCTCGACTGATCGGCCTGCGCTAGCTAGCGCAGTGCGGGCCCGGCGAATTCAACGCTGAACGACCCGCTGCCGGACGCCGGCGGCGGGTTTTTCATTGCTGAAATTTCAAACTGGCCCAGCCCAAAAGAAAAAGCCGGGTTCCGAAGAACCCGGCGAAAGCGTGGTCTCGAAAGACCGTATGGGAGGAAACAGCCGGACCGATCGACTGGGAGGAGGTGCCGATGCATCCGACTGACCGACAAACTAATAGATCACGGTTGCAGAACAATTGCTTCCGAGGCATGACTGCCATGCATTTTTACGATAGCTAATTTTTATCAAGTCACACGACAATAACAGGAAATGCCAAACACGCAATAGGAATTCTCTATCGAAAGGGAGTGAGGCATGCATCTGCCGCAGAGCTTTGACGGAGGTTCGGGCAGGGTCATCGGCGGCCGCGAAAATATCTTAACCATGCCGGGCTTTCACGCAATCGGCATCGGATCTTGCGCTTCCGCCACCCTACCGCTCGGCGAGGGAAAGCCTTAATCTTGCGTTAAGAATGAGTTGTGGCGCGCGTCGTGCCGTCGAGGAGAGGATCGCGCCTCCATGGGTGCATCGCAGTCTTACACCTTGCGGGGGCAGGTCACGCGGCTCGACGCGACCACCCGCATCACCCTGTCGGTCCTTGCTCTGGCGAGCGGCGTGTACACCTATCTCGGGGTGCGCGAACTCCTCGATGGCGACGAGACCACCGTCTTCCTTGGAGCGATCGTCTATTCCTCGGCCGTCTCGGTCGCGATCTACGCCTTCTGGTCCTATCTCATGCGTTTCATGCCGCATGTGCGCAGCGGCCGTAAGATGCTCTACCTCGCCATGCTGATCGGCTCGGCGATGATCATCGCCATGTCCTCCTGGCTGAATGCCGCGGCGCTGGCGGGCTCGGCCGCGCTGGAACAGCATCTCGCCGTCACAACCGAAGAGTATCAGCAGAAGCTCAACGAGGCGCATGAGAACGCGCTGGCCGCCCAGAGCCTGTTGCCGGACATCCAGCTCGCCTCGCAGCGCTTCGCCGGTCTTTCCGAGCAGGAGGCCCGTTCCGGCGTTCTCACCGGCACCTCCGGCTCCGGCACGGTGGTGCAGCTGCTGCGCCAGATGTCGAGCCAGCTCTCCGGCCTGCAGGGCGAGATCGAGGGCTCGCGCGAACAGGTGAAGACGCTGTTCGAACAGGGCGGGCAGCATCTTGCGGCAATGCGCAAGCTGGTCTCCTCGCAGGGGCCGATCGCCGAGCGGTCGAACGCCTATGGCGAAGAGGCCGTGGCGCTTTCGGGCCTGCTCACCTCGCTGGAACAGACTTCGGTCGCCCCCGCCGTGCGCCGCGCCGCGGAGGATCTCGGCCGCTCCTTCATCGCACCGATCGCCGATGCCGGCGACGCCGAGCTTCGCGAGCGCCAGAGCCGCGTCGTCGGCACCATCGAAACGGCGGTGAAGGCGCAGAGCCAGGCGCTCGCCAGCGCCGCCGACGAGATCCTCGCCCGTCCGAAGGTAGAGCCGCTGCGCTTCACGCCGCTCTCGGCACCCGAGGCGGTGATCCGCTATGCCCGTGATTTCCTGCCGTCGTGGGCGGGCGCGATCTCGATTGACCTTTTGCCGGCGGTGCTGATCTTCGTCCTTTGCATCGTCCAGGACGTCATCCGCCGCGAGGAGGGCGAGGAGTTCGAGGTCGGCGACATGAGCGCCGGCGAGATGATGCGGGCGCTGAGGATCCAGAAGCGGCTGCAGGCCGCCGAGCGCGGCGAGGAGGGCGATCTCAATTCGCACGATCATCACGAGAGCGAGGACATTGCCGGGCCGCCGCGCGAGGGGGACGACATCGTCCAGCGCAACCGGCCTGCCGGCGCGACGCCGTTTCCGAAGACGGCGGCGCGATGAGACCCGGATGGCAGGGCCGCGCTGCGGCGTTCCTGCGCCGGGCTGGGCGGTAGCCGGTCGATGATCGGCGAGGAGACGCCGCCCGGCAGGCTCGAACGCCTCGTCCTCGCGCTCCCTGAAGGCTCGGTGCTGCGCCTGGTCTTCATGGTGCTGCTCGCCGTTGCCGCCGCCATCGTCACCCTCGACTATCAGGACATGGCGGAGAATGCCGCCGAGCGCGAGCGCACCAGCCGCGCCGAGCCTTTGCCGATGCGCCCGCCGCAGCCGGGCGACCAGATCCGCCCCTATCTGCCGAAGACGATGCCGCTCGGCCCCGATCGCGGCGAGCCGACCCTGCCAGGCTATGACGGGCCGGTCGAGGGCGAGGCGCTGGCGGCGCCGATGCGATTCTTCCTCGGGCCGAACGGCGAGGCGAGCGCCATCGGCCGCATCAAATTCGGGACCGCCGAGACCTTGCGCGAGTTTCTCGGCCAGCCCGACGCCAAGGACGTCAGGACGCTCGTCCTGCATTCGCCCGGCGGATCGGTCTCGGATGCCATCGCCATGGCCCGCGATCTCCGCAGCCAGGCTATTTCGACGCGGGTGCCGGACGACGGCTACTGCGCTTCGGCCTGTCCGCTGCTCTTTGCCGGCGGTCTGACGCGGCGGGCCGGCGAGGGGGCCTGGGTGGGCGTCCACCAGGTCTATGCCGTCTCCGGATCCGAGCCCGGCCTGCCCTCCGCCGTCGACCGCTCGATCGCCGAGATCCAGGCGACGACCGCCGAATGCCAGAGCCTGCTCGCCGAAATGGGCGCCGACCCGGCGGTCTGGATCAAGGCGATGCAGACGCCGTCCGCCAGCCTCTACGTGCTGACGCCCGAGGAACTCGTCGCCTACCGGATGGTCCGCCCGTTGCCCGACGGCCCGCGTTTTATCGGCCCGCCGGCGCCGACCTATCCGGCTTTTTCCACCAAGCCGGCTGCCGATAACGGAGACGCCGAAGCGACCGCGCAGCCCGCCGCCTCCTCGGCGATCTGACGAAGCGGTCCGGCGCGCCGTCAGAAACTCTGTCCTTGCGGCCATGGTCCGGGATGGGGCAAAGGTTCGAACCCAAACCCGCTCCCTCGGGCGAGAAAGCATCGGCACCGGAAAATCGCATCGGTCTTCGGTAAGCAGGATGCACGGAAGCGAAGGGTCGGCGCATTCCGGAAGGGCGCCCGGCGCCGCAGGAGGTCGAATGCTGCTCCGTCTCAACCATGTCGCCCTTGCCGTGCCGGACATCGAGGCCGCCGCCGCGACCTACCGCGAGACGCTCGGCGCCAGCGTCTCGCAAGCCGAGGCACTGCCGGAGCATGGCGTGACGGTGGTCTTCGTCGAACTCGAAAACACCAAGGTCGAGCTTCTCGAGCCCCTCGGCGATACCTCGCCGATCGCCGCCTTCCTCGCCAAGAATCCGAAGGGCGGCATGCATCATATCTGCTACGAGGTCGCCGACATCGTTGCGGCGCGCGACCATCTCGTCGCGTCCGGCATGCGGGTCCTCGGCAATGGCGAGCCGAGGATCGGCGCCCATGGAAAGCCGGTGCTGTTCCTGCATCCCGGCGATGTCCACGGCACGCTGACCGAGCTCCAACAGGTCTGAGCCGCCGGCTGACAGGACCGTCGTCTCACTTCGGCGCTTGACCGATTTGGCCGAAGGATGAGTTTCGGCGGGCTCTGTCGCGCGATCTTTCTTCCGAAGGGCCTTGGCCCCGTGTTGCCGTGCTCCTTCAAATCACCCCGCCACGGCGCTATGCAGGGGCCAATCGCGCGAAGTGAAAGCCACCTGCCTAAGGCTGGCGGCGAAGGGAGGCTCATATGGGGATCGTCTCGGGACTGGCGGTCTATTTCATCATCTGGTGGACGGCTTTGTTCGTCGTCCTGCCGATCGGCCAGCAGGCCCAGCACGAGGCCGGCGAGCGCGCCCTTGGGACCGCCGAGAGCGCCCCGGTCAATGCCCGCATGGGCTTCAAGATCGTGCTGACGACCATTCTCGCGACCGTCGTCTTCGCGATCTTCTATCTGGTCACGCAGGTGTGGGGGCTCAGCCCCGACGATTTCCCGCACGTCATTCCCGGCACCTGACGTCCAGCATCAGGCCAGAAGCATCGGGGCAGAGCGGGCGAGGCAGCAATCGGCGCCTTCTCTGCGAGGGCGAAGGACGACTGCGGTCGGGATATCCACGGCGCGGTCATCGGAGACCGATCCGATGCTCGAAATTAACAGTTCCGGAAAAATGCACAAAAAAAATGCAAGGCTTTCGCCTTGCATTCCAATTCGCGCGCCTGGATTTCGCTCCGGACTGAGCCGGGGCTGCGGCTTTGCAACCGCGCCGGAAATCACGTCCTCCCAAGACTAGACCGCTTGATTTCGCGCCATTCATGGCACGCTTTTTATGCGATCGAACGTTACCGTTCGTCTTCCGACTTGTCACGTGAAATTTTCCATGATGACCGAATGTGATGAGAGCGGCCACATTTGGAGGCGGCCGCAACGGCAGCGACGGCAGGGGACTGCCGGGCACTGAGCCTCGCGCTGACCGGCGAAGAACGGCGTTTCGAAGCGTCACGAACGGTCGGCGCTCCCGCGGCGATCGCTTCCGGCGGCGGCCGCGGCAGGGCGATTCATGACGGATCGATGCGCCGCGCCTTCGACGAAAATCGCGTCTTTTCATCGTGGGTGCGACCGTTTATGAGCCGGTCCAGCGCGTGCTTCACGCAAATTTCTCGAGTTGATCGGACAACCGATGCGTCTGTCGCGGTATTTTCTTCCCATCCTCAAGGAGAATCCGAAGGAGGCGGAGATCGTCTCCCATCGGCTGATGCTGCGGGCCGGGATGATCCGCCAGCAGGCCGCCGGGATCTATTCCTTCCTGCCCCTCGGCAAGCGGGTGCTCGACAAGGTCTGCGACATCATCCGCGAGGAGCAGGACCGGTCCGGCGCCGTCGAACTGCTGATGCCGACGATCCAGTCCGCCGATCTGTGGCGCGAGAGCGGCCGCTACGACGCCTATGGCAAGGAGATGCTGCGGATCGAGGATCGGCACGAGCGCGAACTGCTCTTCGGTCCGACCAACGAGGAGATGGTGACCGACATCTTCCGCTCCTCGGTGCGCTCCTACAAGGATCTGCCGCTCAATCTCTACCACATCCAGTGGAAATTCCGCGACGAGGTGCGGCCGCGCTTCGGCGTCATGCGCTCGCGCGAATTCCTGATGAAGGACGCCTATTCCTTCGACCTTGATTTCGACGCCGCCCAGACCGCCTATCACCGGATGTTCGTCGCCTATCTCAGGACCTTCACACGCTGCGGCCTGAAGGCGATCCCGATGCGCGCCGACACCGGGCCGATCGGCGGCAATCTCTCCCACGAGTTCATCATCCTCGCCTCAACCGGCGAGAGCGAGGTGTTCTGCCACCGCGATTTCCTCGATCTCGGCGTGCCCGGCGAGGATGTCGATTTCTCCGATGCCGGCTCGCTGGCCGAGATCGTCAGGGAGTGGACGATGCCCTACGCCGCGACGGACGAGATGCACGACACCGCCGCCTGGGACGCGCTGCCCGATGCCGAGCGGATGGCCGCGCGGGGCATCGAGGTCGGCCACATCTTCTATTTCGGCACCAAATATTCCGAGGCGATGAACGCCGTCGTCACCGGCCCGGACGGCAAGGACACGCCCGTCCACATGGGCTCCTACGGCATCGGCCCGAGCCGGCTGATCGCCGCGATCATCGAGGCCTCCCATGACGAGGCCGGCATCGTCTGGCCGAAGTCGGTGGCACCCTTCGATGTCGGTCTGATCAACATGAAGCCCGGCGACGCCGACTGCGACGCCGCCTGCGAGACCATCTACGGTGAGCTCGAAAAGGCCGGCGTCGAGGTGCTCTACGACGATCAGGACACCCGCGCCGGCGCCAAGTTCGCGACCATGGACCTCATCGGCCTGCCGCTGCAGGTGATCGTCGGGCCGCGCGGCGCCAAGGCTGGCGAGGCCGAGGTGAAGGACCGCGCCACCGGCGAGCGCGAGACCATTCCGCTCGCCTCCGTCGTCGCCAGGGTGACCGCATGAGCCTGCCGGAAGGCGTGAGCGCGGCGGATGCCTCCCGCTCGGCGCGGCCGTTCTCGCGCTTCGAATGGATGATCGCCGGGCGCTATCTGCGCTCGCGCCGCCGCGACGCCGGCGTCTCCGTCATCGCCGGCTTCTCCTTCGTCGGCATCATGCTCGGCGTCGCCGCGCTGATCATCGTCATGTCGGTGATGAACGGCTTTCGCGGCGAACTCCTGATGCGCATCCTCGGCGTCAACGGCCACGTCATCCTCTATCCGATCGACCAGCCGCTCACCGACTACGAGCAGATCGCCAAACGCATCGAGGGCGTCGACGGCGTCCAGTTCGTCATGCCGATGGTGCAGGGGCAGGTACTCGCGCAGGGGCCGAACACCGGCTCCACCGGCGCGCTGATCCGCGGCGTGCGGCTGAACGATCTGAAGATGCTCGCGCCGGTTTCCGGCAACATCAAGCTCGGCACGCTGGAAGGCTTCGACACCGGCGAGGGCGTCGCCGTCGGCAGCCGGCTCGCCTCTTCGCTCGGCCTGAGGCTCGGCGACAACATCACCCTGATCTCCCCCGACGGCGACGTCACGGCCTTCGGCACGACGCCGCGGGTCAAGGCCTATCCGGTCAGCGCGATCTTCGAGATCGGCATGTCGGAATACGACGCGGCCTATGTCTATATGCCGCTTTCGGAGGCCCAGCTGTTCTTCAACCAGGAGGACCGGGTCCAGTCGATCGAGATCTTCGTCGATCATCCGGACCAGGTCGCGAGCCTGCAGCCGAAGATCGAGGCGGCGGCGGGGCGGCCGGTCTACACCGTCACCTGGCAGAACCAGAACGAGAGCTTCTTCTCGGCGCTGAATGTCGAGCGCAACGTCATGTTCATCATCCTGACGCTGATCGTCCTCGTCGCGGCGCTGAACATCATCTCCGGCCTGTTCATGCTGGTGAAGGACAAGGGCCGCGACATCGCCATCCTGCGGACGATGGGCGCCACCAAGGGCGCGGTGATGCGCGTCTTCCTGATCACCGGCGCCTCGATCGGCTTTTCCGGCACGCTCGCCGGCTTCGTCCTCGGCCTCTTGTTCTGCATCAACATCGAGAACATCCGGCAGTTCTTCTCCTGGATCACCGGCGTCGTCCTGTTCAATCCGGAGTTCTATTTCCTCAGCCAGTTGCCGGCCGAGGTCGATCCGAGCGAGGTGATCCTCGTCGTCGCCATGGCGATCGGCCTGTCTTTCCTGGCGACGATCCTTCCCTCCTGGCGGGCCTCGCGGCTCGATCCCGTCGAGGCATTGCGGTACGAATGATGGCGGAAAACCATGCCCTGCGGCTCGCTGCCGTCGGCAAAGAATATCTGCAGGGCGAAAACCGTCTCACCATCCTCGATGCCGCCGAGCTGACGCTCGCGCCCGGCGAGATGGTGGCGCTGGTCGCGCCCTCCGGCGCCGGCAAGTCGACGCTGCTCCACATCGCCGGTCTTCTCGACCGGCCGGATACCGGCGAGGTCTATGTCGGCGGCGTCGCGTCTGGCACCCTCGGCGACGAGGCGCGTACGGCGATGCGCCGGCAGGCGATCGGCTTCGTCTACCAGTTCCACCACCTGCTGCCGGAATTCTCGGCGCTGGAAAACGTCATGCTGCCGCAGATGATCGGCGGCCTCGACCGCAAGGCGGCTTCGGCAAGAGCCCAGGAACTCCTCGACTACATGCGCATCGGCGCCCGCTCCGAGCATCGGCCGGCCGAGCTCTCCGGCGGCGAGCAGCAGCGTGTCGCGATCGCCCGGGCGGTTGCCAACTCGCCGCATGTGCTTCTTGCCGACGAGCCGACCGGCAATCTCGACCCGACCACCTCGGGCTATGTCTTCGACGCTCTGACGGCGCTGGTCCGCCAGTCGGGCGTGGCGGCGCTGATCGCCACCCACAACCACGATCTCGCCCGGCGGATGGATCACGCGATCACCCTCGAAGCCGGCAAGATCGTCCCCCTCGACATGAGCTGACCTTCCCGCCCCACCGCGGCCAGCAGCATCGACTTCGAAATCGGCATCGATTTCGGTAGGCGCTCCGTGTCGATCTGAAAAGACCGATAATCTGACGTGACAGCCGGCGGGCCATTCCCGCCGGTCCGCGCTCCTGTGCTTGCATAACAATCAGATAGCCTCAGAATTGGTAGCCGGCTACGTGAAAAGCACGCCTGGCCGCCGAAAGCTGCTTGCCAATCGGAACAAAATAAGAACAAATGGCATACACACGGAAAACAGAGGTGCTTGCCATGATCGCTTTCGCCAAGGACGTCCTGTCGCTCGCCGCCATTTCGAGCTTCATCTTCGCCCTCAGCCTCGTCGTCCACGCGGTCTGATCGCCGGAGGCGCCAAGGCGCTCCGCAGGGGCCCGCCGCGTCGAATTCTGGGGACGGGGCCGCCTTCGTCCTTTTCGCCGCGCTTCGCTGGCCTTACCCCTGCGGGCAGGCTCATGCGCCGGTCCGCCGGCAGCCCGGCGACTAGCGGCGGCGTCTGCCGCAATTCTGTCGCCGGAAGACATTCGAGGTGTCGCCATGACGCAAACCGGCGCTGCGTTGCCCTTCGTCCATCTTCGCGTCCACAGCTCCTTCTCGCTGCTCGAAGGGGCGCTGAAGCTCGACCAGATCATCAAGTTCGCGGCCGGTGACGGCGCGCCGGCGATCGGCATCGCCGACACCAACAATCTTTTCGGCGCGCTGGAATTCTCCGAGAAGGCCTCGAAGGCCGGGATCCAGCCGATCGTCGGCTGCCAGCTCGACGTCGATTTTGCCGACTGCGAGGTCGACAACCGGCCGGGGCGCGGCGATCGCGGTCTGTCGCCCGTCGGTCAGCTGGTGCTGATCGCCACGAACGAGGAAGGCTACGCCAATCTCGTCGAGATCGTCTCGCTCGCCTATCTCGGCCATCCCGACAATCAGCGCCCGCATGTCACCCTCGACTGGATCGTGTCGCGGGCTGCCGGTGTCATCGCTCTCAGCGGCGGGCCGCTCGGAGCCCTCGGTGCGGCCATCGCCGCCGACCGGCCGCAGGTCGCACGGCAGCGGCTGGAGCGCCTGGCGGCGATGTTCGGCGACCGGCTCTATGTCGAGCTGCAACGCCAGGAGCATCACGATCGCCGCATCGAGGCGGAGAGCGTCACGCTCGCCTACGAGCTCGGCCTGCCGCTGGTCGCCACCAACGAGCCCTATTTCGCCTGCCCGGACGATTTCGAGGCCCACGACGCCTTGCTGGCCGTCGCCGGCAACCGGCTGGTCAGCCAGGAGGACCGGCGCCGGCTCACCCGCGATCACTGCCTGAAGACCCAGGCCGAGATGGCGGCGCTCTTTGCCGATCTGCCCGAGGCGCTGGAGAACACCGCGCTGATCGCCCGGCGCTGCTCCTATCGCCCGCGCACCCGGGCGCCGATCCTGCCGCGTTTTGCCGGTGCCGATGCAGAGCCCGTCGCTGCCGAGGCGGCGGAGGTGGCCGAGCTTCGCCGGCAGGCCTTCGAAGGGCTGGAGCAGCGCCTCGCCAAGCTCGGATGCGCGCCCGGCGTGACCGAGGAGGCCTATCGCGAACGGCTGGAGTTCGAGCTCGGCATCATCGAGCGGATGAAATTTCCCGGCTACTTCCTGATCGTGTCGGACTTCATCAAATGGGCGAAGGCCCATGAGATCCCGGTCGGGCCCGGCCGCGGCTCCGGTGCCGGCTCGCTGGTCGCCTATTCGCTGACCATCACCGATCTCGATCCGTTGCGGTTTTCGCTGCTCTTCGAGCGCTTCCTCAATCCCGAGCGCGTCTCGATGCCGGATTTCGACATCGATTTCTGCCAGGACCGGCGCGAGGAAGTCATCCGCTACGTCCAGGAGAAATACGGCCGCGAGCAGGTCGGCCAGATCATCACCTTTGGAACGCTGCAGGCCCGCGCCGTCCTGCGCGATGTCGGCCGCGTCCTCGAAATGTCCTACGGCCACGTCGACAAGCTCTGCAAGCTGGTGCCGCAGAACCCGGCCAATCCGGTCACGCTTGCCCAGGCGCTGGAGGAGGAGCCGCGGCTCGCCGAGGCGCGCAAGGCCGAGGATGTCGTCGACCGCCTGATCTCCATCGCGCTGAAGCTCGAGGGCCTCTACCGCCACGCCTCGACCCACGCCGCCGGCATCGTCATCGGCGATCGGCCGCTGTCGAAGCTGGTGCCGATGTATCGCGATCCGCGCTCCGACATGCCGGTCACCCAGTTCAACATGAAATGGGTGGAGCCGGCCGGTCTGGTGAAGTTCGACTTCCTCGGCCTGAAGACCCTGACGACGCTGAAGACGGCCGTCGATCTGATTGCCCGCAAGGGCATCGACATCGACCTGTCGGCGCTGCCGCTCGAGGACAAGAAGACCTACGAGATGCTGACGCGCGGCGAGACGGTCGGCGTGTTCCAGGTGGAATCGGTCGGCATGCGCAAGGCGCTGATCGGCATGCGGCCCGACTGTCTGGAAGACATCATCGCGCTGGTCGCCCTCTATCGCCCCGGCCCGATGGAGAACATCCCGACCTACAATGCCCGCAAGCACGGCGAGGAGGAGCCGGACTTCCTGCATCCGATGATCGAGCCGATCCTGAAGGAGACCCAGGGGGTCATCATCTATCAGGAGCAGGTGATGCAGATCGCCCAGGTCCTGTCGGGCTATTCGCTCGGCGAGGCGGATCTGCTGCGGCGCGCGATGGGCAAGAAGATCCGCGCCGAGATGGACAAGCAGCGGGTGCGCTTCGTCGACGGAGCGGTGAAGAACGGCATCGCCAAGACCCAGGCGAACACGATCTTCGATCTCCTCGCCAAGTTCGCCGACTACGGCTTCAACAAGTCCCACGCCGCCTGCTACGCGCTGGTCGCCTATCAGACGGCTTTTCTGAAGGCCAATCACCCGGTCGAGTTCCTCGCCGCGTCGATGACCCTCGATACCGGCAATACCGACAAGCTGAACGACTTCCGTTCCGATGCGAGACGCCTCGGAATCGAGGTCGTGCCGCCCTCGGTGCAGACCTCCTACAAGGCCTTCGAGGTCGGCGAGAACAAGATCTTTTATGCCCTCGCGGCGATCAAGGGCGTCGGCGAACAGGCGGTCGAGCACATCGTCGAGCGGCGGGGCGAGGGGCGCTTTTCCTCGCTCGAGGATTTCTGCGCCCGGATCGATCCGAAGATCGTCAACAAGCGGACGCTCGAATTCCTGATCGCCGCCGGCGCCCTCGATTGTTTCGGCCACGACCGCGCCCAGCTCTACGCCAATATCGAGCGGCTGTCGGCCTATGCTCTGCGCGTCTCGGAGGGCCGCGCCTCCGGCCAGCACGACATGTTCGGCCAGGCCTCGGGCGGCGCGCCGGAGCCGCTGGCGCTCAATCCGGCACCACTCTGGACCGCCTCGGAAAAGCTGATGAAGGAGTTTCAGGCGGTCGGCTTCTATCTCTCGGCCCATCCGCTCGACGAGTACAAGGACGTCCTGAGGCGGCTGAGGGTGCAGTCCCATGCCGACGTCGTCACTGCGGTGAAACGCGGGGCGAGCGCCGGCCGTCTCGCCGGCACGGTGACCTCGCGCCAGGAACGCAAGACCCGCACCGGCGGCAAGATCGGCATCGTCCAGTTGTCCGATCCGAGCGGCCAGTATGAGGTGGTGCTGTTTTCGGAAGCGCTCGTCGCTTTCCGCGACGTTCTCGAGCCGGGCGCCTCGGTGATCGTCACCGTCTCGGCCGAGGAGCGACCGGAAGGCATTTCTCTGCGCGCCCAGCAGGTGCAGTCGCTGGAAGACGAGGCGGTCCGTACCCAGAAGGCGCTGCGTGTCTTCATGCGTGACGCCAGGCCTCTGACGGCCTTCCGTGGCCAGCTTTCGAATGACGGCGACAGCGAGGTTTCGCTCGTACTCGTGCGCGATGGCGGCGAGCGCGAGGTCGAGATCATGCTGCCGGGGCGCTACCGCGTGTCTCCGCAGATGGCCAGCGCGGTGAAGGCGGCGCCGGGCGTTCTCGACGTCGAGCTTCTTTAGAAATATCAGGTATCTGTCGGGAAAACTTGAGAACCCATGCGAGCGGCCGCTGCCTGCCGTTCACTGCCGCCGATTTTCGGCAGTCGGTGCCGCGTCTCGCCTGACTGCGCTCACCCGACGACCGAGGGCCGATGATCGCCGGTCACTCCGGCGGCTGTCGCGAGATTTCCGCATCGCTCGGCTGGCGGCGACGCTTTTCGAGCCGCCCGAAGGTGATGCCGGTCTCGATCGCCTCCTTGCCGAACTTGCCCCTCAGGCTGTCGAGGGCGGCCTCCGCCTTTGCGCGCTTGGCGGCCCCCGGATCGACGAGATCGGCGGGGTCAGCCCTGATCGCCGCGGAAAAATCGGCGCAGCCGATCCCGATCAGGCGGAAGCGCGTGCCATCGGCTTCCTTTTCGAGCAGTGCCCGGCCGACGGCGAAGATCCGGTCGGCAAGGCGGGTCGGGTCGGCGAGTTTGCGGTTGCGGGTGCGGATCGAAAAATCTGCGGTCTTCAGCTTGAGAACGATGGTCGCTGCGGCAAGATCGGTCTTCTTCAGCCGCGCCGCGACGGTCTCTGCAAGATCCCGCAGAATCGGCGTCAGGGCATCGAGCGAAGAAATGTCGGTGTTGAACGTCGTTTCGGCGGAGATGCTTTTCGCTTCGCCGCGCGGATTGACCGGGCGTTCGTCGATGCCGCGCGACAGCCTGAAGAGCCGCCGCCCGGTATCGCCGTAGCGCTTCATCAGCTCGTTTTCTTCCATGGTCTGCAACTGGGCGATCCGCGACAGGCCGTCCCGTGCCAGCTTCTCCTCCATGGCCTTGCCGACACCCCAGATGAGGCTGATCGGGTGCTGCGCGAGAAATGCCGTCGTCTCCTTGCGGCCGATGACGGAAAAGCCGCGCGGCTTGTCGAGGTCACTGGCGATCTTGGCGAGAAACTTGTTGTGGGACAGGCCGATCGAGACGGTGATGCCGAGTTCGTTCTCGATCCGCTTGGCGAGTTTGGCCAGCGTCAGGCTGCTCGGCTCGCGGTGCAGCGCCTCGGTGCCGGACAGGTCGAGAAACGCCTCGTCGATCGACAAGGGCTCGACCAGCGGGGTGATCTCGCCCATCAGCGCCCGCACCGACCGACCGACGCTGGCATATTTCTCCATCTCCGGCCGCAGCAAGACCGCATCGGGGCAGAGCTTCAGCGCCTTGAACATCGGCATGGCCGAGCGGACGCCGCGGATGCGCGCAATGTAGCAGGCGGTCGAGACGACGCCGCGCCGCCCGCCGCCGATGATCACCGGCCTGTCGGCAAGTTCGGGCCGGTCGCGCTTCTCGATGCTGGCGTAAAAGGCGTCGCAGTCGAGATGGGCGATCGAAAGCGTCGAGGCTTCGGGATGGCTGACGAGGCGGGGGCTGCCGCAGTGACGGCAGCGCCGACCGCCTGTCTGCTCGGTCGCAAAACAGTCGCGGCAGAAACTCGTGATGTTCACAATCGCCATCGTCGTCGCACTTGGTTCGGGCGCCGATCATAACCTTGCCGCGGCCCGGAAACGAGGGGCGCGCGGCTTGTTGATCGCCCGGCGGCGAGATTGGATCAGCGAAGGATCCAGCGACGGATGATCGCCTCTGCGTCAGGCCAGTCCTTGGCGCCGAGCGCTGCCTCGGGAAGCGGCGGCAGGTGCGGGCGAAACGCGTCGTTGGCCATCAGATGCAGCATCTTCACCTCCGGCGCGCTGCGATGGACGACGGCAAGGTTCGGCGGCAGGTCGTCGACGAAGACGACCGGCCCCGGCCGGGCAGCGCAGAGCTCTGCGACGACAGCGCCCTTCGACCGCTCGGTGGCGATCATCGGATAGGTCAGCGCGTTGTCGTCGAGGTGGCGCCGACGCAGATCGTAATAGGTCGGTGTCATCGCCGTCAGGAAGACGATGTCGGCGATTTCGGAAAGACGTTCGAGGGCAGGGCGCACGCCCGGAACCAGCGGCTGGCGCGCCTCCTGTTCCTGATAGAGCTGTTCGGTGATCGCCTCGAGCCGTGGGCCGGGCAGCGCGGCGCCGGTGGCGATCGATCGGACATTGCCGGTCAGCCGGAAGCTCTCGGGATGGAGTCTTGCCCCATGCTCTTCCAGAAGCCGGCAGAACGGCGCGATGAATTCCAGCACCACTTCATCGACATCCAGAACGAGAAGTGCATTACTTCGTCGCGGAAGCGCGGCAATCTCGGGCCCTGCGGTCCTGTGCCGGGCGGTCACGATGGTTCACGGATGGGAAAGGACGTCATTCGAATTCCCGCTCGGGGCCGGCCAGCGTCTCCCGCGCCGCCTCGACGCGCTGGGGCGGAACATCCTCGGCCTCGCAGAATTCCGCGAGCGTCGGCCCATGCGCCAGGAGGAAATCGAGGACGCCCGGCAGAAAGCCGGGCTCGGCAGCGGCCCGGCGCAGTTGCGAGGGATCGAGGCCGGTGAGGGCGAGGAAGCGGGGCAGGAGCACGACATCGGCGGCGACGAAGGCGAGCGCCCTGATGGCGAGCGCTTCGGCGGCCTCGGTGTCCAACTGGACGCCTGCGGCCTTTCGCATCCGCGGGTCGTTAACGAAAGGCAACGCATCGATTCCCGATTCTTAATGAAATCCGCTTACATAAGGTTGGGTAGACGAATTTTTGGGGCCGGTCGAGGCAGGGAGTATCGACGATGGCAAAGACTGTCATGATCGTCGAGGACAACGAGCTGAACATGAAGCTGTTCCGCGATCTCCTCGTCGCGCACGGCTTCGAGACCGTGCAGACCCGCAGCGGGCTGGAGGCGATGGATCTCGCCCGCGCCCACAAGCCGGACCTGATCCTGATGGACATCCAGCTGCCGGAGATATCCGGGCTCGACGTCACGCGCCAGCTGAAGGCCGATCCGGAACTGTTCAAGATCCCGATCGTCGCGGTCACCGCCTTCGCGATGAAGGGCGACGAGGAGCGCATCCGCCAGGGCGGCTGCGAGGCCTATATCTCCAAGCCGATCTCCGTGAACCGTTTCATGGAAGTGATTCGCTCCTTCCTCGACGACGCCTGAGGCCCGCCGGTGACCGGCCGCATCCTCGTCGTCGACGACATCGAGGTGAATCTGCGTCTCCTCTCGGCGCGGCTGGCGAGGGAATATTACGAGGTCGTTCCCGCCGAGAGCGGCGAGGCGGCGCTTGCGGTGCTCGCCTCCCAGCCGATCGATCTCGTGCTCCTCGACGTGATGATGCCCGGCATCGACGGCTTCGAGGTCTGCCGCAGGATCAAGGCGACGGCGAAGCTGATGCATGTGCCCGTCGTGCTGATCACCGCGCTCGACCAGCCGTCCGACCGCATTACCGGCCTCGAGGCGGGCGCCGACGACTTTCTCACCAAGCCCGTCGAGGACCTGCCGCTGATGTCGCGGCTGCGCAGCCTGACCCGGCTGAAGCGCGTCACCGACGAGCTCCTCGCCCGCGCCGAAACCGCGATGCAGCTGGTCGGCGGCGAGATGGAAATGCTCCGCGACTTCGCCTCCCGTGGCTCGCGCACGCTCGCCTATGTCGAGGCCGCCGAAGAGGGCCGCTCGATCGCCCGCCGGCTGCGGCACGAGACCGAGCTCACCGTCACCGCCGAGCCGGCAGCGTTCCTTGCGGCTGCAGCCGAGACCGCGCCCGATGTCGTCCTCGTCGACCTTGCCGCCACCGCCAGCGACCCGCTGCGGCTGATCTCGCAGCTGCGCTCCGGCGAGGCGACGCGGCTCGCCCCGATCCTCGCACTCGCGGCGGCCGGCGACGAGGCGAAGGCCGCCCGCGCCCTCGAACTCGGCGCCAACGACTATGTCGCAAGGCCGATCGACCGCAACGAGCTCGCCGCCCGGCTCAGGACCCAGCTGCGCCGCAAACGCTATGACGAGGGCCTGCGCCAGTCGCTGCAGCAGACCATCGAGCTCGCCGTCACCGACCCGCTGACCGGCCTCCACAACCGGCGCTTTCTCGATTTGCATCTCGGCCGCGCCGCCGCGGGGACCGACGGCTTTGCCCTGGCGCTGTTCGACATCGACCATTTCAAGCGGATCAATGACGGCTTCGGCCACGATGCCGGCGACGCGGTGCTGCGCGAATTCGGCCGCCGCCTGAAGGCCGAGATCCGGGCGAGCGATCTCGCCTGCCGCTTCGGCGGCGAGGAATTCGCCGTCCTGATGCCCGGCGCCGACGCCGAGACGGCGAGCGCCGTCGGCGAGCGCATCCGCCTCGCCGTCTCGGCCAAGACCTTCGCGGTCGCCGGGGAGGCGCTGGCGGTGACCGTCAGTGCCGGCATCGCCGTCGCCCCCTCCGGCACGCGCCGCGACGACGTCCTGAAACGGGCCGACGCGGCGCTCTATGAGGCCAAGCGCGCCGGCCGCAACCGCATCGGCACCGCCGAGGCCGCCTGAGCCCCTATCGCCGGTGTGGATAAGCCGGAAGCTGCTACGGACACGGTTGGCACGCTCTTAACCTTCTTGCTAAAAGTTTGCCCTTCGGCGCTGCGGCGAAGTTGCAATTGAGTCGGTTCTGGGCAAGTGTTCCCTCAAGGAATTGCAGGGCCCGGCGAATTGTCGCACGCCCTCCAGTTACCCCATGGAATGCTCAGGTCCGCCGCATCTCCTGGGTCCCGTGGGGGGTCGGCCGGCGCCGCGCAATGGCGGTTTCCTCGTACCGTCGCACGGCTGCCGGCCGACCACTGATTCGCTCCCCGCCATCCATCGTGTTTGCTGCAGTCTCAGGCCGCCCGCCGGGGGGCTTGTTCCGCATCGCAGCGATCGCCTCGCGCCGGCGGAACGCCGCCGCCTCCTCGGCCAGTGCCGCCGGATCGCGAAAATGCTGCGGGTCGCGCATCCGCAGCGCCCCGAGGCGCAGCGCCTCCACCGCCTCCTGCGGCCACTGCCGCAGGCAGGGCGGATAATGCACCGCCTCGTCACCGCGGCGGGTCGTAAAGCGGCAGGTGAAGGCGCGCCGGCAGTCCGGGCGCCGGCAGGCCCGCACCAGCCCCTGGGCGATGGATGCGAGGGCGATGACCCCCGCCATGGCCGTCTGCCGATCGCTCGCATCGGGGCCTGGCGCCGCCTCCGGCTTTCTGCGCCCGCGCCGTCGCCTCGGCGTTTCGCGCAGGAGCCCGGCCTCGAGCAGCGCCAGCCGGCAGGCGGAGATGTGCGTCCTGGCGATCGCCATGCTGTCTGCCCGCTCTTTTGGGGTGACGGGCGGGTCGATGTCCGGTTCCTGTCGCATCGGCGCTCCTCTTTCGATCGGGTTTCTGGCCCTGCTGTTCGGGACCCGGCCTTCCCGGCTACGGCACGCCGTCGGTGGGCGTTGGAGCAGCCGCCCCTGGATTCTCGGGACGGGGCCCGAGAATGACGAAGCGGCGAGGGTTGCGCTCTTTCCTGCCGGTGTCGGGCACACGGTTTCGCGTTCCCGCGCCGCGTTACGGCCGGGGGTGTTCTCTGTCCCGCCCTTAAGCTTTGGCCTTCGGCCTTGCTGGCGGGTCCGATTCTCTGTCCCACCCTTAAGCTTCGGCCTTCGGCCTCGCTGGCGGGTCCCTGTCTGTCCCACCCTTAAGCTCCTCGCAGAGCTCGTCGCTGGTGGGCCCCTGTTGCCGCCCATCGTGCCGATGGCACTCGGGCGGCGGTGCACCGGAGGCAAGCCCTCCGTGGTAGTCACACGTTTCCGGCTCGCCTCCGGCGCACCGCGCGGCTCTTTTCTGCCTCCATGGACCGTCGCCCGCCTGATCGACGGGGTCCGGTGGCGGCTGGCTCTTCACCCGCCAGTGCCTTTTCAGCACGGCGACCTCAAGCGGACCGATCCGCGCCCGCGCCGTATTACGCGAGGGACCAGCGGCACCAGGAGGCCGTCCGGGACGCCCCGCCTCCGGAAGGCAGGACGGCGCGGAGACCGCATCGCCGGCCCGCGAACGCTCCCGGTGAGCGCCCGTGCCCGGTTCCCGTCGACTGGTGTCGGGTGGACCGGCGATGGGGGGGAGTATGGGGGTGTGATGAGGGGCGGGGATAAGGTTTTTGAGGAGGGTGAGGGAAATCAGCGGGTTAGGAGGAAACCGGGACCGAGATATCTGTGGCGGCCGAACGAGGCGCCCTCTCTCCCCCTTGCGGGAGAGAAAGCGATTTCATCGTCTTGGCGAAGCCAAGCGATAGAAATCGCAAGAGAGGGGTTTCACCGGTACAGATCCGATCGCGGAGGAGGCCGCTGCTGCTTCGGCGGCAGCTCCGTCGACGGTTGCGGGGGTTTTGGCGGGGAAACCCCTCTCTTGCCATTCTCAAGGTTTGGACCTTGCTTCGCTCGGCCCAACTCCTTGGAATGGCCCTCCGCTTCGCTTGGGGCGTTCGTCACTCGAAAAGACATGCTTTTCGTCCGCTTTGCGGACCGTTCCTCACTCTCTCCCACAAGGGGGAGAGAGGGGCGCCCAGTTTTGCGGCCTCACCGCCCTGGCCGCCCGGTCTTCGTCGGCCGGCGTTTGCGCTTCTGGTCGCCGGGGTCTTCGTAGGAGCTGCGGCCGGTGCGTTCGCGTCGTGGTTCGCCCTTTGACGAGAGCTCAGGAAGCTCACCATGAGGACGAGCGGGGGAGTCGTCTTTCCCCTGTGACGCTGAGCCCTGCGCGCCCCCCTCTGTCCTGCCGGACATCTCCCCCACGGGGTGGGGAGATCCGCGGCTTTGGGGGTGGCGTTCTCATTGGGTTCGTGGGTGGTCCACAGTCGTGCGCTCGTCCCGTCTCAACTGCGTCCCAAAAGGTGGTCGTAGGCCGCGTGGCTGCCGATCCAGAACCAGACGCAGTCCTCGCCGCGTCTGACGGCGAGCGCTCGGTATCGTATGCCGATGCGGGCCGACCAGAACCGTCCGACTGGCTTGAAACGCAGCGACGGATGGTCGGGATCGGCCTTGAGAAGGGCGAAGTTGCGATCGGCCTGGGCGCGGACCGGGGCGGGCAGGGCATCGTAGGCCTTCCAAAACGACGGCGCCGCATGGTGGATCACAGACGCCGCGTCCGACCGGTGTCGAAGTCCGCGAGAGCGGCGTCGGCCAGCGCGTCGAGGGCGCCGGCCGTCGCGTCCGCTTCGATGGCGGCGTCAAAGCGGTCAGAATCATAGGCGTCGAACCAGGCACGCAGGCGAACGAGGTCGTCGCCGGAGAGGGCGGCGATCTCGGCTTCGAGCTTTTCCAGTCGCGTCATCGCTTCATCTCCGCAATTCCGGCCCTAAAGCTAGCTGCAAAATCTGGGTCCCGGAAGCCGCCTCACCGCCCCGGCCGCCCGGTCTTGCTGGGCCGGCGTTTGCGCTTCTGGTCGCCGGGGTCCTCGTAGGAGCCGCGGCCGATGCGTTCGCGGCGTGGTTCGACAAGCTCACCATGAGGGCGGGCGGGGGAGTCGGGCGCGGCCCCTCGTCCTTCGAGGCCCATTCCGGGCACCTCAGGATGAGGGGACTGAGAGGTGGGGCGGCCGGCAGGCTTTCCTTCAGGGTGAGGGGATTGAGTAGTCGTGTGCTCGGCAGGTTTCCCCTCATCCTGAGGTGCGAGCGGAGCGAGCCTCGAAGGGCGAGGGGAAACCGGGGCGCCGGCATTCGACGGCGTCGGCTTTTTCGGCGGCGTCTTGCCGGTGGGCTTTTCGGTGCGGCCGACGGTCATCTCATCGAGGGTGTTCTTGCGGAAGTAGCTCCCCCCACCCCGACGCTCCGCGTCGACCCTCCCCACGTCGGGGGAGGGTGAGGCGCCGCGCCCGGCGTCCCTGGCTTCTCGGGACAGGGCCCGAGAATGACGATCGTCGGGCGCCCCGGAATGACGGGTGGGGGCGGCGCGGCCCGCCGGCACCGCCGTGTCGGTGCCGGGGCCCATGTCGTCGAGGCTCGGCTTACGGAACAGCGAGGCGGGGGCGGAAACCGTGCCGGAGCCGGGGGCCTTGAGCACCTCGCCGCGGGGGCCGAAGCGCTCGTCGCCTTGCGGGGCGCGGTCGCGCTTGGCCTTGCGGCCGTGCTTGGTGCGGCCGGTGGAGGGGCCCATGACGGACTCTTCCATGGCGACGGCGTCGGCGAGGGGGTCGCCGATATCCCGCTGGTGGGGAGGTCGCGCCGAAGGCGCGGGTGGGGGGGAGACCTTTCCGGAGCCTGTGCGGGACGAGCTACCGTCGCGACCCCCACCCCTCGTGTGGCTTGGTTGGCGCGAGGAACCCCCACCCTGGCGCGAGCCGCCTGTCTCGCCCCGTCCTGCGGACTCCCTCAAGGGGGAGGTTGGGGCGCCAGCGTCCGCGCCGCCATCCAGCGAGACGTCGCCGCCGAATTCGAGCTCCTTGGCGTTGAGTTTCTTGATCTCGTCGCGCAGGCGCGCGGCGCGTTCGAAGTCGAGGTCGGCGGCGGATTCGCGCATCTGCTTTTCGAGATGCTCGATATGGGCGCGCAGATTGTTACCGACCAGCTCGCCTTCCTTGGCCGTCGGGCCGACATCGACGCGGACGTGGTCCTTTTCGTAGTAGCTGTCGAGGATGTCGGCGATCTTCGCCTTGACGCTCGCCGGCGTGATGCCGTGCTCGGCGTTCCAGGCCTCCTGCTTCTCGCGGCGGCGGGTGGTCTCGGCCATCGCCCGCTCCATCGAGCCGGTGACCTGGTCGGCATAGAGGATCACTTTGCCGTCGACGTTTCGCGCGGCGCGGCCGATGGTCTGGACGAGGGAGGTCTCCGAGCGCAGGAAACCTTCCTTGTCGGCGTCGAGGATCGCCACGAGGCCGCATTCGGGGATGTCGAGGCCTTCCCGGAGGAGGTTGATGCCGACCAGCACGTCGAAGGCGCCGAGGCGGAGATCGCGGATGATCTCGATGCGCTCCAGCGTGTCGATGTCCGAATGCATGTAGCGGACCCGAATGCCCTGCTCGTGCAGATATTCGGTGAGGTCCTCGGCCATGCGCTTGGTCAGCACGGTGCAGAGGACGCGGTAGCCCTTGTCGACGGTCTCGCGGATTTCGCCGAGGAGGTCGTCGACCTGGGAGCGGGCGGGGCGGACCTCGACGGGCGGGTCGGTGAGGCCGGTGGGGCGGATCACCTGTTCGGCGAAGACGCCGCCGGATTCCTCGAGCTCCCAGGAGGAGGGGGTGGCGGAGACGGCCACCGTCTGCGGGCGCATGGCGTCCCACTCCTCGAAGCGGAGGGGGCGGTTGTCCATGCAGGAGGGCAGGCGGAAACCGTATTCGGCGAGCGTCGCCTTGCGGCGGAAGTCGCCGCGATACATGGCGCCGATCTGCGGCACGGTGACGTGGCTCTCGTCGATGAAGACCAGCGCGTTGTCGGGGAGATATTCGAAGAGGGTCGGCGGCGGGTGGCCGGGGGCGCGGCCGGTGAGATAGCGCGAATAGTTCTCGATGCCGGCGCAGGATCCGGTCGCCTCGATCATCTCGATGTCGAAACGCGTGCGCTGTTCCAGCCGCTGGGCCTCGAGCAGGCGGCCGGCCTTTTCCAGCTCGGCGAGGCGGTGCTTCAGTTCTTCCCTGATCGATTTCACCGCCTGGTTCAGTGTCGGGCGGGGGGTGACGTAGTGGGAATTGGCGTAGATCTTCACCGACTTCAGATCGTCGGTCTTCTGGCCGGTGAGGGGGTCGAACTCCTGGATCGCCTCGATCTCGTCGCCGAAGAGGGAGATACGCCAGGCGCGGTCCTCGAGGTGGGCGGGGAAGATCTCGATGGTGTCGCCGCGGACCCGGAACGAGCCGCGCTGAAAATCCATGTCGCGGCGCTTGTACTGCTGGGCGACGAGGTCGGCGAGGAGCTGGCGCTGGTCGAGCCGGTCGCCGATCGCCATCTGGAAGGTCATCGCCGTATAGGTCTCGACCGAGCCGATACCGTAGATGCAGGAGACCGAGGCGACGATGATGACGTCGTCGCGCTCGAGCAGCGCCCGGGTTGCGGCATGGCGCATCCGGTCGATCTGCTCGTTGATCGAGGATTCCTTCTCGATATAGGTGTCCGAGCGCGGGACATAGGCCTCGGGCTGGTAGTAGTCGTAATAGGAGACGAAATACTCCACCGCGTTGTCCGGGAAGAAGGACTTGAACTCGCCATAGAGCTGGGCGGCCAGCGTCTTGTTGGGGGCGAGGATCAGCGCCGGGCGCTGGGTGCGCTCGATGACATTGGCGACGGTGAAGGTCTTGCCCGAACCGGTGACGCCGAGCAGCACCTGGGTCTTGTCGTGGTCGGCGATGCCGGAGACGAGGTCGGCGATGGCGGTCGGCTGGTCGCCCATCGGCGTATAGTCCGAGGCGATGCGGAATTTGACGCCGCCCTCGGATTTTTCCGGCCGGGCCGGACGGTGCGGCAGCCAGACCTCGCCGTTCTTGATCAGCGGGTTGCCCTCGGAGATCAGCTTGGTCAGCGCCTCGACCGTGGCGGTGACGCCGCCCTCGGGCAGGCTCTTGGCGTCCTCCAGGCTGACATCCATGCCGGCGACCGGGTTGAGCCCGGCGGCGGCGCGCTGCTTCGGGTCGGTGGTGCCGCCCATGGAAGTGCCGCGCGCCGATTTCATCGGCTTTTTGTTCGCGTTCACGCTGTCGGCGCTACGCGCCTTCGCTCCACTTGGGCGGGCTGACCGCCCGACGGCCGGTCGGCCTCGCCTCGCTTCGCTCGGGTCGGCGTCTGCGTCGTCAGCCGACGTCGGCGTTTTCCCGGCAGCCGTCTCAGGCGCGTCGCCGGCATCGGCCGATCGCTCGGCTTTGGTCTCGGTGCTGCGGGCGATCTCATCGGCCCAGCCGGAAATCGGGCCGGACAGGCCTTCGCCCGTATCGAAACCGGCCTGCGGCGCTTCCGCAAATCCGCCTGCGGCGCGCTCGGACGCATCGGAAAAATCCGTCAGCGGCCCGCGGCGTGCCGGGGCGGAAGGATCGAAGACGGCGTCGTCGCTCGATGACGGATGGCGGGGCGCTTTGCGGGGTCGGGAAGCCATGGCGGAACATATAGTGACCATGGCGTGGGCTGGGAAGGTGGCGGCGGGACCGTCCACCGCTTTGCAACCGGGGCAGGCCGTGATCTGGCATGCCACGGCCTGATTGTAAGCCGGCCTGCCGATTGCATGCATTTTGTGCGTTGCGACAAAAGCCGTCGCGTCTGGCGGGCCACCGACACGCCGGCGGACCCGGCCAGCGAGGGCGCCGGTATCCGCCACCTCAGGCCAAACCCGCTGCGAGACAGGCGATGCGGACCCCGCAGCCGGCGCGCGGGCCGGCTTTGGCACGGTGCTTGCCTCGTTGTGTTCGCAACAGCATGGGGCACGTGCATGAGCGACAAAGCCAGGCAACTCCAGATCACCGGGCTGGCCAAGACCTTCGCCACCAAGACCGGCAGCGTTCCGGTGGTGCGCGATCTGACCTTCGACATCCACGAGCAGGACTTCGTCTCGATCATCGGCCCGTCGGGCTGCGGCAAGACGACGATCTTCAACATGATCGCCGGGCTGCTCGACGCCGATGCCGGGACGATGCGCTATCGCGGCGAGCCGGTGGACGGGCTGCGCGGCCGCATCGGCTACATGATGCAGAAGGACCTTCTGTTTCCCTGGCGCACGGTGCTGCAGAACTGCCTGCTCGGCCTGGAAATGCGCAATGTCGACCGCAGGGAAGCCCGCGAAAAGGCGCTGGACTATCTCGAGACCTTCGGCCTGAAGGGCTTCGAGAACGCCTATCCGAGCACTCTGTCCGGCGGCCAGCGCCAGCGCGTCGCGCTGATCCGCACGCTGGTGATGGATCCGGACATCCTGCTTCTCGACGAGCCGTTCTCGGCCCTCGACTACCAGACGCGGCTGCATCTCGAAGGGGTGCTGGTCGACGCGGTGGAGACTGCCGGCAAGACGGTGATCCTGATCACCCACGACGTCGACGAGGCGGTCGCCTTGTCGAAGCGGGTGGTGGTGCTCTCCGGCCGGCCCTCCAAGGTGAAGGCGATCCACGACATCGATCTCGCCAGCCATTCGCCGATCGAGTCGCGCTCCGACCCGAACTTCTCCCGCTACTTTCACCTGCTCTGCAACGAGCTCGACATCCAGACCCAGTGAGGCAAACCCAGTGAGGTCCGCATGAGCGTCACCGCATCGAACGAGCGCGGCGTGGCCAAGGCCGGCCCGAAGCCGCGCGCCTATTTCCAGCTGTCCGGCGACGGGCTCGGCGGCGGGCTGACCCGCGGCCTTTTGCAGCTCGTGGTCGTCGTCGCCTTCTTCGTCGCCTGGGAGCTCGGCGTGCGCTTCGGCGGCATTTCCGGCTTCCTGTTCGGCCAGCCCTCGGGGATCTTCGCCAATTTCGGCCGGATGATCATGAACGGCCAACTCTTCGTCGACACCGGCTACACCGCCCTCGAGGCGATCACCGGCTTCGTCCTCGGCACCATCGCCGGCACCGCCATCGGCCTGTCGCTGTGGTATTCCGTCGGCGTCGCCAAGCTGGTCGAGCCCTTCGTCATCGCCATGAACTCGGTGCCGAAGATCGCGCTGGCGCCGCTGATCATCCTGTGGTTCGGCACCGGCTATTCCTCGAAGATCGCCCTTGCCATCGCGATGACGGCGATCGTCGCGCTGATCACCGCCTATCAGGCGGCCCGCGACGCCGACAAGGATCTGCAGCGGCTGCTGCGCTCGATGGGCGCCGACAAGCACCGGATCTTCTTCAAGGCGGTGGTGCCGTCGTCGCTGCCGGCGGTGATCGCCACCTTCCGGATCAATATCGGCTTCGCGCTGGTCGGCGCGGTGGTCGGCGAGTTCATCTCCTCCCAGCACGGCCTCGGCCACCTCGTCTTCACCGCCTCCAACCTCTACGACCTCAACACGGTCTGGGTCGGGCTGTTCTCGCTGATGATCCTCGGCTTCGCCCTCTATCACATCGTCAATTTCATCGAGCGCCGGGTGCTGCCCTGGAAGCAGGATCTCAGCACCCGCCAGGTCGCCGCCTGAGCGTGCCCGTCTCCCGACCAACCCCTCCCAAACCAGCAGGAAACAGGACCATGAAGAAACTCCTCGCCATTCTCGCAACGACGGCGCTCGTTTCGCTGACCGCTCCCGCGCTTGCCCAGGAGAAGACCGACGTCACCATCTCCCAGGCCTTCCAGTCGCTGCTCTATCTGCCGCTCTATGTCGCCATCGACGACGGCATGTTCGACGATGCCGGGCTGAACGTCACCAAGGAGAGCGCCGGCTCCGGCCCGACGGCGCTGAACTCGGTGATCTCCGGCAGCGCCGACTTCTCGCTGCACGGCCCGGAATGGACCGCCATCGCCTTCGAGAAGGGCGCGCCGGTGAAGACCATCGCCAATGTCGTCAACGGCGCGGCCGTGTGGATCCTCGCCGACGAGGATTTCGACTACAAGGGCCCGGAAAGCTTCTCGGGCCAGACCGTCGTCGCCGGCATGATGCCGACCACCTCGACCTCGCTGTTCCTGAAGCTCCTGTCGGAGAAGGGCGTCGACAAGGACAGCGTCAAGACCATCCAGGTGCAGATCGGCGCCGAGCCGGCCCCCTTCATCGGCGGCCAGGCGCCGCTGGCGGTGATGTACGAGCCGGGCGTCGACCAGGCGGTGGCCGAGGGCAAGAAGGTGATCCTGTCTTTCCCGAAGGAATACGGCCCCTACGCCTTCTCGACCATCATGGCGCGCAGCGACGTCGACGAGGACAAGGCGACGAAGTTCGTCGCCGGGCTGCAGAAGGCGCTGGAGACCATCCAGAAGGACCCGGCCGAGGCGGTGAAGGTCGCCCAGAAGGAGTTTCCGAACCTCGATCCGAAGGTGGTCGAGGCGGCGGTAAAGCGGATGATCGACGACGGCGTCTATGCGCCCAGCGTCGACATCACCAAGGAGGCGATGGAGACCAGCCTCGGCGTGCAGATTGCGCTGGGCAATCTCGGCTCGCAGCCGGATTTTTCGAAGTTCGTCGACAAGACTTTTATCGACAAGGCGATGGGCGAGTAGGGCCTAAAAGCCATCGCGGAATGAGGGCAGGGCCGTGCGCGAGGAGCGCGCGCCTTGCCTGTTTGGAGCGTGGCTTGCGGCAGTAGCTGCTGTTCCAGTTATAGCGCACGTGGCGCACGTGCTGTCCAACCAGCGCGTAGTCATACTTGATATCGAATTGCCGATCCGCCGCTCAAAACATCGTCTGGTGACTGGTTATGAAGAAGAAGGTTTTTGATCGGATCGACGACCTCTTTTCGAAGTGCGTCATGACCGTCGATTGCCATCAGGGGTACAGTGAAGAACCAAGTGCGATTCAGCCAAGGTTTGTCGGCATTCTCCCATTCGAGCAGCCGGCCGTCAGCATGACGCGTGCAACCGCGGCTCTCCTCGGAAATCGGGCGGCCGTCCATGCCGATGGCGACCTCATCAACTTCCCAGCCCGTGTCAAACTTCGGTGCGTAGGCGCAAGTGAGAAAGGCGCGCCGGGCATGAGCCCATGATGACGGAATCTCAGGTCGTGCCAAGTCGAAAACGAACAGAAGTTGGCTTGGCAGACGCTGCCGCCCAACCAGTTTGTGAATTTTGAAGTGATATCCTGTCCGCGAATATGCCCAGTCATCTCCCAAGTTTTCTTCAGTCGAAGCGCCAAGGGTGAGGTCCGGCGAAAACCCACTTGGAAGCGCAGCCACCAATCGATCGATCTCCGCCCACACAATTTCGGCAGTCGCAAAAGCATTGAAGATCGGGTCGCTCGTCATGTCGTCTCCCTCCAGAAGACTGGCTCGTTCGGGGTTGAGACCTCATTTGTCAGCGTAAAGCCCTGAAAATCGATCTGCTCGGCGCGTGTCAGAAATTCGCCCACCAGCGCACCCCAGCGTCCCTCGGCTGCCTGAGGATCGCGCGTTCGAAGCGCATTTGCCGCACCATGAAGCTGCACCCATGTCCGCTCGACGACGTTCGCCAAGGTGGCACGCAAGCGGTATTTGGTAATCGCAACCATCACCATGGCGGTAGCGTCGGGATAGTGCGCCGCTACTGCGCGACGCTGTCGATCGATTTCAGTCTGAATGTGATCGCTGCTGACATTCCAGTCCCATTTCACCTCACCGACCAGCACAACCTGGGGGCCCGCCTCGAAGTCGAAGCGTAACAAAAAGTCTGGCTCGCATCGCGTCTGGCGGTCAGTTTCGGCCCACGATCTGTCCCTCAAACCTTCAGGCCATAGCTGGATGTGGTGGGCACAGGGAGTCCGGCCCTGAAAGGCATCGGCGAGAGTGGGACCCGAGATTTCGAGCGCGACCGCTGCGGCCGCTTTCGCGCTCATGAAGGCGAGCGGGGTGAAGACCATGGAGGTCACCCCGTCCTCGTCCTTGCCAATCTTGTGATCGCTTCTCACGTGCATAAGCACGCGACGGACGTTCTTCTGATTGAATGCGTGGAGCATTCAGTCAACCTATACTAACGCAGTCGAAATACAACTCCTGCGCGGCGCCGGCTGTATTGCACCCTGAAAACCGGCGCGGTCGCGGCCGACCGCTCGAAGAGTGCCGCCCCCCTCAATCCTCCGGCAGGGCGTAGGCGATGTAGTAGTCGCCGACCGGCGTCTCGATGAAGTGATGGCCGCCGGCCTGGATGACCAGATATTCGCGGCTTTTTTGATATCGGGATCGAAAAGCTGCCATTTCGCGCTCAGTCAGTTTCAAACCATTGATCAGGCGGTGCGAGACCGTCGGCAAATGGGGCCGGGAGGAGTGTGTTCGCACCGTGCATGATCGGAAGGCGGAATATCTTCGCTGGCGATACCGAGCCGCCGCCCCATGCAACGATGATCATGTCGACGCCGGCGTGAGGGGTCGTTCGGGCAGAAGGAACAGATCGGCCCAGGAGGCCCAGACATCCAGCCACATCTCGAACGATTCGTCGCTTCGGGTGAACGATCTCAATCGATTCAGGATCGTCGCATAGCTCTGCGCATAAGCGCGGCATTCCCGACAATCGATGTTCGGGGAGCAGCACTTGCCGTCGTTTTCGCTGAGGTCGACATTGTAGTGACGGTGCTTGCGCGTAAGACGATTGCCGCAGTCGAGAGGCAGTCCTTGATCGTCAAGCGTGTAAAGCCCTTCAGGTCGCGTCACCCACCGATCGTAGGCCATGTTGTAGCGAACAGTATCCGGATGACGATCCGACGCGGCAGTGATGGCTCTGCTGGCGCGTTCGAAATCTTCCCGACCCATGATGAGCCCGACCCCTTGCGCGCCGAGCCGGAAGTAGTCGCTTTCCTCTGTGCTCTGGATGGCAAGTCGCGTCAGATAGTCGTCGGTCGGAGAGAAATAGCTGAAGGTCAGCGGCACGCCATGGGCCGCGCAGGCATCTGCTACGGGTGCGATCGAGTCGATATTCGTCCGGTTGATCGTGTAGACGGCCAGAGCCCGCGCATCGCCGCTGTAGTTGCGCAGCGCCTTTTCACCATTGGATGCCCCGCGCAACGCGGCTGCGTCCGCGGTGTCGCCCCAGAGCGAGATATGGATCCGATAGCGGATGTCGGCGGGCAGGCGCTTGATACCGTTCGTAAACACCACCCCGCGCGGAATAGAGCGCTGTGCGGCGCGCAAGACGTCGGGCACGAGCGAAGGCTCAGCGCCGGCGAAGTAGCCGAAATTGACGCCGCGGCCCGCCTCGTTCGCGAAGAAATCGTCCCATCGCTCCATCGCCTTCACCTCGCGGCGCGCCTTGTAGGCAAGGCCGGAGAAATAGAGGCACCCCTCGCAGGTCAGATTACAGACGTCGGAGATGTCGTAGTTGCTCGATACGATCGTCCCGATGCGGCTGCGCATGGCGCGGTAGCGGGCCTGAAGCCTCGGGTGCTGATCCTCGCGAGCAGGACGCAGCCGAACCGGCGATGTGCCTTCCGCCATCGCGCCGGGCTGCGCTGCTGCACGAAAGCAAATGTCAGGCGCCGGATCCGACACTAGGCACCTTGTATCGCCGAGCCGACGAATTGCCTGTCGGCCGGCTCCGGCTCGGGAAATTCGCTCGTGCGCCGTGCGACATGCCGCTCTAAAGTCGCGGCCAAAGTGCCTGCGGCGGCCATGGTTTTCATCGTACCGTGGATATCGATCGTGTCGAGGGGATGCAGGGTGACACCCGGCACGCCGCGCAGATGCTCGGCGTGCCTGCGATCCTGCGGCATTCCCGCACCGTAGAAGATGTCGATGGGATTGACCGCTTCTCGAGCCAGGAGGTGGGGGCGCAGATCGAGCATCTCGGCATCGAGCGCTTGCAGCCGCTTCGCCACCAGCTGTCCGCGTCGATCCTCGGCGAGAAATTCGGCCGTCAGATTGCTCGGGGGAGAGAAGCACAACGTTGCGGCGGCTCCCAGATCCACGCCGTAACGCATCGCGGCGTAGCCCCCGGCCGATGTGCCGATGGTCGTCACCGGACCTGCGCCGAGGCGAGCGATCTGTTCTCGCAGCGCCTCCAGCGTCTCATCATAACCTGCCGCCAGCTCGCTGATGCCGCGCATGAACAGCCAGCGCCTGATGTCTGTCAGGTAGATCGTGGAGACCTCGAGCCCCGCCATGTAACGGTCGAAGACCGGAAGCGATAGCGACGCCTTCGCTGCAAGGCCAGTGAAGACGAGGACCGTGCCGCGGGAGTGTCGAGCACTGGCGATCTTGACCGCGCCGTTCCGATCGAGATCGGCCAATGGCCGCGTCGGCGGCAAATCGGGGGGAACGAAATCCGCCTGTGCGTCGAGATGCGCCGGAAGAGGCTCGCCGAAGTGATGGAGAATCTGTGCAGCCTGTCGGCGCCGAGCGGGGTCTGCATCGAGGGGAACCGCCCGTGCGGCGTCGACTGCAAGGCGCCTCAGTTCGTCATCGGCCGGCAGCTGTCGCACATACATCAGGACGAGAAGATCGCGGCACCCTTCGTGAGCAATTCGGAGCAGATGCCCTCGAGCATTGTCGATCCTGCCGGAGTTGATGAGATGCCGAAGCGCGAGAGCCTGATCGGTGGATTGCGCATTCGGTACGCGCAGGATGCGATCGTTCTCCTCGGCGGCTCGATCGACGAGACCAAGCTCTATTGCTGCGCCACCCGCGATGCGCCGGGCGGTGATATTGTCGCAATCGGCAATGATCGCCTGATCGGCGGCCTTCAACGCTGCCGTGGGGTCGCCCATCCGGTTACATAACGCTGCCAGATTCACCAGTCTGTCCGCCGACGGCTGCGGCGACTTGGCGATCGCCTTTTCGAGCCGATGCCGTCTGGCAACAAGATCTTGATGCTTCCCGTCCGGGGATGCGGAATGCTGGTGCTGTTCGTGTTGAGATAGCTCGGTTCTTACGCTCAAAACACCAGAATCCGTGCTTGCTGCAGCGACGCCAACGCGTCGCGTCAGTGTCGCATCAGTTGACGCTATCGCCCATCTTGAAAGCGCGTTGGGCTTTGCGAAAAAGCCGGCATTCACAGTCTCGCCAAGCGCGCTGAAGAGTCCCCGACCGACAATGAAACTGCGCAACGCGGATTGCAAGATCGCCGCGAGAAATCGTCATCGGCAGCGGCCGGCAGGAGGCTTGCCGGCCGTTCGACGAGCACGTGCCTCCCGCCGCCCCTCAGTCCTCCGGCAGGGCGTAGGCGATGTAGTAGTCGCCGACCGGCGTCTCCATGAAGTGATGGCCGCCGGCCTGGATGACCAGATATTCTCGGCCGTCCTCCTCGTAGACGATCGGATTGGCCTGGCCGCCGGCGGGCAGCACGTCGGACCACAGGGTCTCGCCGGTCTTCTCGTCGATCGCCCGGATCAGATTGTCCGTCGCGGCGGCGATGAAGATGATGCCGCCCTTGGTGACCACCGAGCCGCCGTTGTTCGGCGTGCCGATGGAGAAGGGCAGGAAGGACGGGATGCCCCAGGGGCCGTTGCGCCTTGCGGTGCCGAGCGGGCGGTCCCACAGCGTCTTGCCGGTCGCAAGATCGATCGCCGTGATGCCGCCGAGCGGCGGCTGCTTGCAGGGAATGCCGGTGACCGGCGCGCGCCAGCCGGCATTGACGTCGATCGCATAGGGCGCGCCGGCCTGGGGATCGCCGGCGCCTTCGGCCTTGGTGCCGCCCTCGTCGCCCGGCTGCTTCTCGTTGATCGGCTTCAGATTGCGCTCGTCGGCCTCTTTCCGGGGGATCAGCCGGTTATGGTTCGGCACGTCGTTGTAATTGGCGACGATGACGCCGTTGTCGGTGTCGACGGCGACGCTGCCCCAGTCCGAGCCGCCGTTGTAGCCGGGATATTCGATCCAGTGGCGGTCGGTGGTGGGCGGCGTGTAGATGCCGTCATAGGACGCCTTGCGGAAGGCGATACGGCAGAACAGCTGGTCGAGCGGGGTGATCCCCCACATGTCGGCCTCGGTGAGGTCGCGCTTGGCCAGCGTGTGATAGCCGGATTTCGGCTGGGTCTTCGAATAGACGTCCGGCTCGACGCCGCCCTTCGGCGCCTCGACCTCGTCGACCGGCACCAGCGGCTCGCCGGTGGCGCGGTCGAGGATGTAGATGTCGCCCTGCTTGGACGGCAAGAGGATCGCCGGGGTGGTGCCGTCGCCGTCCTTGTTAGGGAAGTCGATCAGCGTCGCCTGGCTGCCGAGATCGTAGTCCCAGACGTCGCGGTGGACGGTCTGGAAGTGCCAGGCCGGCTTGCCGGTGGCAACGTCGATGGCGACCAGCGAGCTCGCCCATTGATGTTCGGCGTCGGAACGGTTGCCGGCGTAATAGTCGACCGAGGAATTGCCGAGCGGCAGATAGACGAGGCCGAGCTCCTCGTCGGCGGTCGCCTGGGTCCACATGTTGGGGGTGCCGCGGGTGTAGGTCTCGCCCTCGGGCGGGGCGCCGGTGAGCTCGGGATTGCCGAGATCCCAGGCCCAGGCGAGCTTGCCGGTGACCGCGTCATAGCCGCGGATCACGCCGGAGGGGGCGTCCTCGGCCTGGCCGTCCTTGACCTGCGCGCCGGTCACCGCGATGCCGCGCACGATCGCCGGCGGTGCCGTCACCGCATACCAGCCGGGCACCTTGTCGCCGATGCCCTGCCAGAGATCGACCGAACCGTTGTCGCCGAAATCGGCGCAGGGCTCGCCGGTCCTGGCGTCGACGGCGACAAGCCGGGCGTCGAGGGTCCCCTCGATGATCCGCGCGGCGCAGGCCTGATCGGCCGGGGCGTCGGGGACCTCGTAATAGGCAACGCCCCGGCAGGTGGCGCCATAGGGGATGGCATCGTCGGAGACCTTGGGGTCGTAGCGCCAGTTCTCCTTGCCGGTGCGCGCATCGACGGAGGCGAGGACATTCATCGCCGAGCAGAGATAGAGGCTGCCGCCGACCTTCAGCGGCGTGCCTTCCGGCGAATATTTCCCCTCGGTCTTCTCGTCCGGCATGTCGCCGGTGCGGTAGGTCCAGACCTTTTCGAGCTCGGAGACATTGTCCGGGGTGATCTGGTCGAGGGGGGAGAAGCGGGTGGCGTTCGGCCCGCCGCCCCAGAACGGCCAGTTGGAGCCGACCTGCCGCTGTGTTGCCGGAGAACGGGCGGCGAGGGCGGTTCCCGAGGCTTCGGCGGCGTCGCCATTCGTCTCGCCGGAGGCCTCGCCGCCGGGCTGACCGGCCTGTGCAGCCGGCTCGCCGGGCTGTGCAACGGGATCGCCGGTGGTCGCGCCGTCCGGCTGGCCGGCAGCCGGGGCGGCGTCGCCGGTCGGAGCCGCAGCGTCCGGCTGCTCAGGCGTTGCCGCATCCGGCGCCGTCGCAGCGGGCGCGGCCTGCTCGGGTGCTGCGGGCGCATCCTGGGCAAGGGCGCCATAGGGCGAGGCGGCAAGGGTGAGGATCGTGGCGAGCGCCGTCGCCCGGCCGGTCCGCGAAAAGCGTCTGGTCATCGTCAACTCCAAATCAGGTCGGGCAATCAGCGGGCGGTGGGAATGATGGTGCCGCCCGGGCGCTGTCGGCGGGCGCCCGCGGACTGCGGCGCGCTCTCGGCCACCGAGGGGGCGGGCGTGCCGGAGCGCGGCGCAGCGCGTCTGGCCGCAGCGTTGCGCAGCACCGGGATCGTCAGGAGGACGAGCAGGAGGATCACCGTCGGTGCGACCAGCCGGGGCACCTGCGCCCACCAGTCGAAGCCCTTTTCCCAGAATGCCCAGACAAGCGTGCCGAGCCAGGTGACGAGATAGACCCAGACCGCCGCCATCGAGGCCTGGACGAGGAACCAGGCGGTCAGAATGAGGCCGATGCCGGCGAAGACGTAGTACCAGGAGCCGCCGAGCCAGGCGAGATAGGCGCCGCCGCCCAAGATCGGCAGGCCGAAGAGCACGATGACCACGGCGAGAACCACCACCGCCCAGTAACCCGCACCCCGTCTCGTCGTGCCGTCCGTCACGCTCATGCCGCTACCCCCGTTTCAACCGATATTGTCTGGCTTGCTTACCTCGACATAGCCCGGAGGCCTTCTCCCGCAACCCGTTGGAGGCAAGGAATGCCAAGAGGTCGCGTGGGTGGCTAACGAAGCTGAGGACGGCAGGCAGAAGCGGGAGAGCTCGATCACACGAGCATGTCAGGCCGGCAATCGCTCGCGATGGTGCTTCCGCGTCCCGGTTTGGTTCGTGGGACGGTGTGAGAGCCCGCCGATGACCGCGGGTTTCCGCCTCAAGACGATGAACGGAAAAAAGATTTCGCCGCTGAGACGCGGCCATTTCGCGGCCGGTGGCGCATTGCGACCGATGCCGGCCGAGATCCGCAACCGTTGAGAATGGCCGCGACCGGCGTCTTTCTTCCCTCCCTGCCGTCTTGATGCCTTTAGGGGAAAGATGAACCGCAGATGAACAGAGCATTTATCTATTTGAATCTGCGACATTTTGGCAAGGAACGCAATTGTTCGCCAAGGACTTTTCCCGGCCAGTTCGCACTCGCTTGAAGAGGCGGATGTAACCACTGGGAGAAAACTTATGAAATACCTCCAGACAACAGCTCTTGCCACGATCCTTCTCGCCGGCAGCGTCGGGCTTGGCTATGCACAGACCTCCTCGTCGACGACCGGAACCGGCGGCACGATGATCCAGGACGGTACCTCGTCCAGCACGATCGGGACCGGCGGTTCGGCGGCGACCAGCGGCAGCGGTGACGGCTCGGGCTCGGGCTCGGGCTCGACGCTCGGCACCGGTGGCACCTCCGCAGGCGACGGCATGTCGTCCTCGTCGGTCGGGACCGGTGGCAGCGCGGCCGGCAGCGGTGACGGCTCGGGTTCGGGCTCGGCCTCGACGCTCGGCACCGGTGGCACCTCCGCAGGTGACGGCATGTCGTCCTCGTCGGTCGGGACCGGCGGTTCGGCGGCGACCAGCGGCAGCGGTGACGGCTCGGGTTCGGGCTCGGCCTCGACGCTCGGCACCGGTGGCACGTCCGCGGGGGACGGTACGTCGTCCTCGTCGGTCGGCACGGGCGGCAGCGCCGCCGCGAGCGGTGACGGCTCAGCGGCGGGCTCGGCCTCGACCATGGGCACCGGTGGCACTTCGGCCGGCGACGGCATGACGTCGTCTTCGGTCGGCACCGGCGGCAGCGCTGCGAGCGCGGCTCAGGACGACGATTCCAACAAGAGCTGCCCTCCGGGACAGTCCAAGAAGGACAAGTGCTGAGTCTACGGCTCGCGACAAACGGCCGGCTCCCGACGGGGGCCGGCCATTCCAACGAATGGGAGGCAAATCCATGCGTGCCATGACCTTCATCCTCTGCGCTGCAGCGGTTACGACCCTTGCTGGCGCCGTGCCTGCGTCGGCCGGAACCTGCACCGTCCTCAAGCGAAGCGAACTCGAGCGAAATCCGAGCCTTGCCGCCAAGATGCAGGCGAGCGGCAGCAGGAGCGAGATCGAAGCAGGCGACGGAACCGTGACCGGTTCGACGACAACCGGCACGACCGCCGGGGGTAACGGCATGTCGACGTCCGTGACCGCCGGCAACGGCCAGGTGACGACTTCGAACAGCGTTGCCGGGTCGACGACGACGCAGACGACATCCGGCACGGGCGCCGCAGCAATGGCGTCCTCCACCGGCCCGTCAGGCCGGACGACCGTCACCGCATCGGATGGCCACTGCTATGTCATCGAAAACGAGGAGTGAAACCATGACCAGACTGACGATCCTCCTTGCGGGGGCGGTCGCGCTGGCCTCGCCGATTTCTGCGCGGGCCGACGATCCCGTGGTCGTTGGAAGCGGTGGCACGGCGTCGGCCGGCGGGACCTCGGCAACGACGCTGGGGACCGGCGGCGCATCGACCGACGAAGATGGCAACTACGCCGGGTCGATCGCCTCCGGCGGTTCGGCAGCCGCCGTCGAGGGGAAGACTGACAGCCGGACGCAGATCAAGGCCAAGGACGACAAGCTCGATGCGAAGTCGCGGGCCAGCGCCCAGGACGGCGGAACCTTCTCCAAATCCCGCACCAAGACCAAGATCCACGGCGACGACGCGACCAGCCGGACGATGTCGATGTCTCACGAGCCCGGCGAGAAGCCGGTCATCACCAAGTCGAACTCCGACGGAAGCAAGACGGAATAGTTCCGCCTGCCGCCGGCGACAATCCGGCCGGGCGACGGCCGACACCTCGCCCGGCGCCGGTGTCGGCCTGCAAGAGACAGCAGGCCGTGCTGCCTTAACGGACCCGCATGCCGGCGGCCTCGTCGAAATGCAGCGGCTTGTCGGATTTCGGCAGCGGCGCGTCATTCGCCCCGATGGCGACGCCATACTGCCAGTCGGAGGGGCAGACCGCGACGTAGCGGGCATAGCCGCCGAGACCGCCGCCGAACTTCGGATAGCCGATCGAGACGAGGCAGCCGGTCGCCGGCACCTTGTCGAGATTGGCGACACCCTCGGCCTGGGCATAGCCATTGTGCATCAGCCAGTATTCGCCCTCAAGGTCCGGCGTCGAATCGGTGTCGAGCGGCTCGTGGCCGTGAAACAGGATGTGGCGCTTCTCGTGCAGGAACTTCAGCGCGTCGAGGCCGACCTGCGGGAACTTTGTGAGGGTGGCAAGGGCAGGGTCAGGCCATTTCTTCGACCAGTCGGAGCGCACGAAGACCACCGACCCATCGGGGATCTCGCCGTTCTCTTTTTCCCATGCCTCGATGTCGGAGACCTTCAGCGCGTAGTTGGGATCGTCCTTCAGCTGATCGACGATGGAGATCACCACCAGCGGGCGCAGCGTGTAGGTCGCCGGCAGCTCGTCGATCGCCGGATATTCCGGCGCCCAGTGGGCGGGCGGGTCGAGCTGGGTGCCGAGCTGATCGGTCGGCAGGTGATAGTCGGTCGCCTCGAAGCCATGCTTCTCGTAGCTGTAGGTGTCACCCTTGGCGGCATAGCCCTCGATGTCCTTGCCGGCCTTGGCGGGAGCGAAGGTCGGATCGGCGAAGCCGGCCCAGACCGGGATCTTCGGCGTGATCGTGTGGGTGAGGTCGATATATTTGGCGCCCTTCAGGGTCTCGTCATAGAGCGACCAGAGCCCCTTGCCGGAGGTCTCCTGAGCGAGCGCCGGGAGGGCGGCGAGCCCGACCGCGAGACCTGCCAGAGACGCTGCGGCCGCGAGCCGCCTCGATACGCGTTGCATGGACCAACCCCCTTTGATGGACGACAAAAACCAGCCGAGCTTAGCGATGCAGCCGCTCGCTTGGCTAGTGGGAGGTCAAGATGGCGGCATCGGCCGGCGGACGATGCGGCGCAGCTTTGATCTCAGGGGGTGTCGCCGGCGAGGTCGGCGGTCTCCTTGCGGGCGCCCTTCAGCGTCGTCACGATCAGCTCGGCAAAGCCGACGTCGCGCTTGCGGGCGGCAGCGAAGGCGCTGCTGAAGTTCTTGCCGATGTCTGCCGGCACCTTGCAGTGCCTGGCCTTTTCCAGCCATTCGAGCTGCGGATTGACCATGTCGTGGTCGCGGGTCCAGTTCCAGGCGTAGAGCGAAAAGGGAATCTCCGCCTCGCCACAGGTGACGCGGATGGTGAAGCGCCGGAACCCTTCCGCGGGATAGTCCTGTCGGAACATCTCGTATTCAGCCTGCGAGCGGGGCAGCATGCGGGCCTGCCTGACGACCTTGACGACCAGCGAGGCCGACAGGAACTGCAGCGGCAACCAGCCATTCTCGGTGTCGATCCCGGCACCCGAGGCAATGTCATAGGCCCGATAGGCGAGATCGAGGGCGTCGCGATAGTGCCGGCGCTCGTAGTGGATCTGGGCGAGGGCGACCAGCGCGTCGGCGCGGCCAGTGCGCGCGGCGGCGTCGAAACTCTCCATCATCTCCTCGGGCGATCGCGGCTCGACCTGGCCGTCGCGAATGGCGATGGCGAGTTTCAGCGCGGCATCGGCGTCGCCGGCCTCGGTGGCGGCGCGCCAGTGCTCGGCGGCGCGGGCATAATGGCCGATCTTGCCGTAACCCGGACCGGTGAGGATGCGCGCCGCGGCGCCATGGGCGGCGCGGTGGCCGCTTTCGGCCGCCCGCTCGTACCAGACGAGCGCCTCGGCGAAGTCGCGGTCGACGCCGAGGCCCTTTTCGTACATCGAGCCGAGATTGTGCTGGGCGACAGGCAGTTCGTGATCGGCGGCGCTGCGGAACAGCGCGAGCGCCCTGGCATAGTCCCGCTGAACGCCGTTGCCGGCGACATACATGCTGCCGAGGCTGGCATCGGCGAGCGGCGAGCCGAGCTCGGACGCCCTCTGGTAGGAGGCGACGACATCGTTCAAGGAGCCGCCGGAAGCCTTCAGCGCCCGGCCGAGCTGGAAATGCATCCGCGCATCGTCCGGCCGCGCCTCGACGGCCTGCCGGCAGGCCGGCACCGCCGACTTGGCATCGATCTTGTCGAAGGGCACGCCGGAGACGCCGCGCGGCCGCATCCTGTCCGCCTCGCTGGCGGCGAGACGGTCGCAGGCCTGCACCGCCTTGCGCAGCTCGGCCATCGCCGCCGCGCCCTCGACCTTCGGCGGCGCCGACAGGACGACCTGCGGCGCATCTTCCTCTCCCATGCCGTCGAGCAGCGCTCTCGCGAAAGGCGCATAGGGGCAGTGACCGTAGAAGGAGAGATGAGCCTCCAGCGCCTCGCGGGTGCCGAGCTTCTGGGCGACGGCGAAATGCGCCGAGGCGCCGGCGCAGGAAGGCTTTTCCGGCTCGACGGGCTGGGCCGCCGCCGGCTCCTCGGGCGGGCGGCCGGCGAGATAGACGTCATTGGCGAAGCCGCCGTCGTAATAAGCGGGGTTTTGCCGGTGGTCCGAGAGCGCCAGGACACGGCGTTTCACGGCGTAGGTGATGTCGATGAGGCTCTGGTTCGGCTTCGGCAATTCGCCGAGGAGGACGCGGGTGAACAGCGAGTTCGGATCGTGGTCGCCGTCGCCGAGCTGTTCGATCGCCGCCTGTCCGGTGCCGGCGGAGAACATCTTGAAGATCCCCGGCGTCGGCCGCGAGGCATCGAGGCCGCGGGCGCGGCCGGTGGAACGCTGGGCGACCTGCGGAAACGGGTTGTCGCGGCAGGCGTCGAGAATCAGGATGGCGGTTCGCGCGCCGGCATCGAGGAGATCGCCTTCGATCCGGGTCTCGGGGATTGCCGCCTCGGTGATGCGCTTTTCGCCCGCGGGGCGGATATCGGTCGGCAAGAGGTAGTTGGTGCCGTCGATGGCGACGCCATGGCCGGCGAAGAAGAACAGCGCGATGTCGCCGGGCTCGACCTCCTCGCGCAGCTGCCGGATCATCCGCAGCATCTGCGTGCGGGGCAGGTTGGTGCCGCGCAGCACGGTGAAGCCCATGCCCTCGAGGACATTGCCGATCGACCGGGCGTCCTGGCCGGCGCGCTCGAGCTGGTTGTCCTGGCGCAGATGCTGATAGGCGTCGTTGCCGATGACGAGGGCGATGCGCTTTTCCGCAAAGGAAGAAGAGGCGAAAAGGCTGGCCATCAGAAGTGTGACGAGCGCGGCGACGAGCTTCATCGGAAGGCGAGATCCATGGCGTCCAAGCAATGCGGCGCAACCATGGATCAAAGCTTGGCCGCTGTCACCCGCTATCGCTGGGGAAGGGCGCTGTGACCGCTAAACATTCTCGTCATCGTAAAAAGATCATGGCCCGTCTGCAGCGATCGCGGCGGCGGGCGGCGGCGAACTACTTCACCGACACCGAGGTCGCCTGCAGCGTCAGCGGACCGATGGTGGTTGGGATGCGGGCATAGACGGGGACGAAGACGTCGGGCCTGGCGATCGGCGCGAACCACAGCTCGATCGTCTGGCTCTGCAGGAACTTCAGCCCGCGGGACTTGCGATCGTAACCGCTGACCGGCGCGATACGGACCTTGCAGACCGCCGCATCGCCCTTGAAGCCGTCGAGGGAGACGGCGCGGGTGCCGCCGGGCGAGAGCTTCAGGTCGAGCCGCGACCAGCCGTCATAGAGCGGCAGGGTGCGGCGGCAGACGCTGGAAGCATCGCGGGTGCGGATCATCAGGCCGCTCAGCGGATCGACCACCGAGGCGAGCTGCGAGCGCTCCACCGGGACGTAGCTCGGCTTCTCGTCCCGGGAGCGCTTCGGGCTGACATTCGAACTCGTCACCCGGCCGGAGCGGAAGCGCACGTCGCTCGTCCAGCGCTTGCCGTCGGAGGTGTAGTCGAGGCCGTAGCGCTCGGCGGCAAAGCCGCGCGAGGCGAGGGAACCCGAAACCTCGCTGGTGCCGCCGGTCTTCGACACCAGCGAGCCGAGGCCGGCCGAGGACATCCGGCCGCTGACCGAGAATCGCCGGTCGTCGATGACGGTGTCGAAGGTCGCCTTGCCGATGATCAAGCCGATCAGCGCCATGCCGTATTCGGTGGTGACCTTCTGGCCGTCGGCAGCGCCCGCCGGAGGCCCGGACAGACAGAGGCTGCCGAGAGTGGCGATGGTGATCGCGATTCGCCTGAAACGCATGGAACTGGGCCGCAAGTCGAGAGGGGCAGGACGCTGCCGGAACGCTGCCGGCAGGAGGATGGTTGCCCGACTCTACAGCCTTGTGGCAGAGCTTGGCGAGTTGGCCGAAAGCCACAGTCGCGTGTTCCTTTGCAGGGGCCCGGCGAGCTTGACGCCTTTAACGATCACGACTATAGAGCGCGGGATTTTCCCGATCATGCCCGTGAAGCGATGATCGCGCCGGCCCTACCGGCGGCGCGCGCTCGAAGGGTTTGACGCCAATGCGAAAAAAGGTGATCCGATGTCACGCGCTTGCGAACTGACCGGCAAGGCCGTCCTGACCGGCAACAACGTCTCCCACGCCAACAACAAGTCGCGTCGGCGTTTCCTGCCCAATCTGTGCAACGTCACGCTGATCTCCGACGCCCTCGGCCAGCGTTTCCGGCTGCGCGTCTCGGCCCATGCGCTGCGCACCGTCGAGCATCGCGGTGGCCTCGACGCCTTTCTCCTGAAGGCCCGCGAGACCGAGCTGTCGCAGCGCGCCCGGCTCCTGAAGCGGCAGATCGCCAAGAAGGTCGCCGAGACCAAGGAAACCGTCGCGGCCTGATCGGCGCGTCGATCCGCGGGACAGGGGTCTTCAAGCCATCCCGCCAAGGCAGTCGAAGGTGCGCCCGAGCGGCGCACTTTTCGTTCGCGTCGGCCGATGCGATCATCCGCCGACAATCCGTCCGCTGGTTCCATCACCCAGGATAAAAAAATGTCGATCTCGAAGATCTACGCGCTTCCGGTCGCCGCCATGGCGGTCATCGTCCTCGCCTCGAACGTCGCCGTGCAATATCCCGTCTTCGCGGAGGTGGGCGGGCTGCAGCTCGCCGACGTTTTGACATGGGGCGCCTTCACCTATCCCTTCGCATTCCTGGTGACCGACCTCACCAATCGGCGCTACGGCCCGCGCGTTGCCCGCCGGGTGGTGTTCGCAGGCTTTGCCGCGGCGGTCGCCTGCTCGCTCGTGGTGCCGCCGCTTCTCTACGATCTCGGACTGCTCGGCTTTTCGAGCACCGCCGACCGGCTGTTCCGCATCGCGGTCGCCTCAGGCGGCGCCTTCCTCTTCGCCCAACTCCTCGACGTCGCGGTGTTCAACCGGCTTCGCCAGGACAGCTGGTGGCGGGCGCCGGTGGCCTCGTCGCTGAGCGGCTCGGTGCTCGACACGCTGACCTTCTTCACCATCGCTTTCGCGCCGGTCTTCGGCTTCATCGGATCGAACGACGATTTCGCGCTGGAAAGCGCCAGGCTGCTCGGCGTGCTCCCGGGGGAAGCGCCGCGCTGGGTCTCCTGGGCGATCGGCGACTTCACGGTGAAACTCGCCATCGCGGCCGTCGCGCTGATTCCCTACCGGGTGATCATGCAGCGCTTCATGCCCTATCAGCCGCAACCCGCCTGACTTCGACAAGGCGGCGGGGAGGGCGAGCGCCCTCCATCCGCATCACATACCGAGATTGTTCCCCACCCGTTCCAAGCCGGCGGCGCAGCGGACGGGCGGGGCACCAGCCGGGCGCCAGGGGCGTGGATGCCCGGCAAAAGAAGAAGGCCGGCGAGGATCTCGCCGGCCTTCTTCGATTCGTCCGCTGCATGTCTTGCGAGCGCTCCGATCAGCGCTCGATCTCGATGAGGATCTCGTTGCGCTTCAGGAAACCCGGCGTCCAGGGCGGATTGTAGAAGGCATATTCCGGGTCGCCGTGTTGCTTCAGATTGTTGTCCGCGAGGTAGTTATAGAGCGTCATCAGATGCTTGGAGGCAAGCGTCGCGGTGAAGTTGCCGGAAAACCGGATCGCCGCCACCCGCCGCGCCGGGATTTCCTTCAGGTGGACGTCCTGGCCGGCGGGCTCGGGCAGGCTCGCCAGCGTGAACTTCTTCGGCATCACGAAGCGCACGGCCCAGCCCTTGGAGCGGCCTTCGCCCTCGGCGAGCTGCTGCAGGACCGGCGTGGTCATCTTGATGCGCTTGCCCGGGCGGTTCTTCGCGAAGATGTAGTCGGCGAGGGTCATGAAGCCCAGCCGGCGCGCCTTCTCGTGATAGCCGCTCTTCACGGTCTCGGCGACGATCATCGAATCATAGTCGCGGATCTCGACGGCGCCGTCGGAGCGCACGACCTCGTAGTCCGGCTCCTCGCTGTGCTCGTTGACCTTCTTGGTGATGTAATAGGCGGCACCCACGGCGGCGATCGCGCCGCCGGCGATCAGTAGGGCGGTCAGCTCGCGGTTGCGGCGATCGGGCTCCGGCTGGTAGCGGGCGGGCAGGCGGCTGCGCAGCGAGGCGATCGCCGGGGCCGACCAGCCGGCGAGATGGCGCCTGGCGCTGTCGAAATAGTCCTCGGCGCCATGAGCGAGATCGCCGCCGGCATCCTGCAGCGCCCGCACCTGGCGGCGGGCGCGGCGGCCGGCATCGTCCGGCCAGTAGTCCGAGAGATGGGGAAGATAGCGCGAGAGACCCGTCGGCTCGGGGGCAACGCCGGGGATCACCCGGCCGATCGCCCGGCGTGCGCGCTCGCTAGCAGACGGTGTCGGGTCGAACCGCTCGGCCACTTGTCCTTCCAGTTCCCCGATCCGCTCACTCAGCGCGCCGAGGGCACTGGCGACCTGCTCATAGGTGCTCGGTCTGTCCCGAAACATATGCGAAACTCCTGACGTATCCGGCGTGTCTCATGCCGCTGCCGCAAGGCGCGGCGACGCGTCGACGGTGGTCGCCGACTGTCTGGCGATAACGCCAGCATGGCCCATTGGTTGCGCGGCGCCACCGACCGCTTCGACCGGTCTCGCAGGCCACCGACAGGAAGATGGGGCGGCGGCCGCCGATTCCTCCCGCAAAGGAATTTTTCTCAATCGGCGTTGCCCAACTGCAACCATGTTTCGGTTCTAGCGTTGTGGGCATATCGGGTTTTTGACCTGATACTCCAGCCAAACTTCAGGCGGCCTCTGGCCGCCTTTTTTTGTGTCGCCGGGCGTCAGAGCCGGCCCGACAATCGGGTCGGGTTCCGGCAGGCACGCAGCATCCACGTGAGCGGAGCGCAACGATGCGCGCTCTCGCTTTTGCAATCGGCCCATGGTGCTGTCCGTCGCCCGGCTTCGTTGTTCGCGCCGATGCCGTCAGTCCGAGCGCCGTCCTGCGCCCTGCCGAGCGTGGGACGCCACGGGGGGAGACGCGCGCCGAGACCTCAGCCGAGCCGCAATGACGGGAAACGACAGGCTTTAAACGTCAGTTATGCATATCATTCAGCTGGGGTTCAGTTGCGGAACGATATCGTCAGCCCATCGTTCAAACCGCCACTGCATATCAGAAAGGTCAATGACATGCGTAACCTCCTCATCGCCGCCGTCATCGCTCTCGGCGCCAGCGTCACCGCCGGCGCAGCCGCCCAGGCCGCTGACGTCAAGATCGTCATCGGCGACCAGCACGCCCCGCACCACTATCCGGTGAAGAAGCACGGGCCGGTGGTCGTCCAGAAGGTCGGGCCGCATCACGACTGCTACACCAAGAAGGTGGTCCGCTATCATCACGGCAAGAAGGTCGTCGAGAAGACCCGCGTCTGCCGCTGAGGAATAGGGCGCCGATCAGGATCGGCGCCATCCCTGAGTGAAACCGGCGGCGTCGCATCTGCGGCGCCGCCGTTTTCATGCGGCAATGCCGGATCCCAGGGTCTGGCCGCGGCTCCACGCCGTTACGTTCGAAACCACATCACGCAAACGTCGCTTGACGGCGGCGGCGCGTCATTCAGATTCCGTTCAGTCAGGAAGGAATACGAGCGAAATGTTGTGTGATTCACCTAACGGAAAGGAAGGTGTCGCAATGCGCAGTCTGATCGTCGCTACGGCCGTCGCCGTCGCAGCAAGTTTCGGCCTCGGTGCCCCGGCCGAAGCCGGCGCGGCCAGCGCCTATGTCCAGCCCGTCGGCTACTACGACTATTATGACTACAAGCCGAAACCGCGGGTCAAATACTACAAGAAGCGGGTCAAGCATCACAAGCCGTACGTCAAGTACTACAAGAAGCGTAATAGGTGTCACTGGGAGACGGTGGTGCGCTACGGCGGCTACGGCAGGTATTACGAAAAGGTGCGGGTCTGCCACTGACGAGAGACCAGCGGCGGCGGCGCATGCTCGCCGCGCATCGACGACATCGACCGGCGATCGCTCCTGCGGTCGCCGTTGTCGTTTCGGGCCGATCCACGGTTGCCGCCGGACGCGGCGCGCGGCCACCGGACGGGACGCAAGGGTGGCGGTTGGTTTCTCTTTCCAACGCGGCCGCGACGTCGGGGGCAATTGCCGTCGCGGCAAAGGCCGCTAGCTAGCCGGCGGGCACCTCGGAGGGCGTCGGCGGACCGAAGAACCCGGCCGGCGCATGGGAGGAATGAATGACATTTCGTCTGAAGGCGGTCGGCCTCATGCTGGCCGGCGTCGTCGCTGCCACGCCTGCGATGGCCATCGAGGTTTCGAAATCGGTCGAGATCGCCGCGGCGCCCGATGCCGTGTGGAAAATGATCGGGACCTTCTGCGACATCCAGAACTGGCATCCGGCCGTCAAGAAATGCGAGCTGTCCGATGACGGCGGCAAGAACGTTCGCACGCTGACCCTGCCGGACGGCGCCGCACTCGTCGAGGAGGAAGTCGCGCGGGACGAGAGCGCGATGAGCTACACCTACAAGATCCTCGAGGGGCCGCTGCCGGTCGAGAACTACGAATCGACCATCGCCGTCACCGGCTCCGGCGACATGGCGACGGTGAGCTGGTCGGGCAATTTCGACGCCAAGGGCGCCAGCGACGAGAAGGCAACCGAGGTGATCACCGGCATCTACGACGCCGGCCTCTCGTCGCTGAAGGAAAAAGCCGGGGCGATGTAGACCCACCCTGGCCTGATATCAGGTGCACGGGCGCAAACCGCCTGTGCACCGGTTCCGGCTGGGCCCTTCGCTTTTCGGTCGTCTATCGTGACCGCGCAAGGGAGCCCGCTTTTGAGAGTCAAATTGATCCTGCCGGCGTTGACGGAGGCCAAGAGCCCGCTTTTTCGCCCGATCAAATATTCGCTCTTCCCGCCGCTCGGCCTCGCAACGCTCGCGGCTTTCCTCGATGACGACGACGTGGTCGAGCTGGTCGACGATCATGTCGAGGTGCTTTCGCTCGACGACACGCCCGATCTCGTCGTCATTCAGGTCTACATCACCAACGCCTATCGGGCTTATGCGATCGCCGACCATTACCGGGCGGCGGGTTGCCGCGTCGTTCTCGGCGGACTGCACGTGACGTCGCTGCCGGATGAAGCCGCGCAGCATGCCGACACCATCTTTCTAGGCCCCGGCGAGGATACGTTTCCGCAATTCCTGGCCGATCTGCGGGCAGGATCGCCAAAGCCGCGATACGTCTCGCGCGGCAAGCGCTCCATTCAAGGCCTGCCGCCGGTTCGCCGCGACCTGATCAAGCGCAACCGCTATCTCGTGCCGAACTCCATCGTCGTGACCCGCGGCTGTCCGCAGCATTGCGACTTCTGCTACAAGGACGCGTTTTTCGGCGGCGGCCGTTCCTTCTACACCCAGCGGGTCGAGGAGGCGCTGGCGGAGATCGAGCGGCTTCCGGGCCGGCACCTGTATTTCCTCGACGACCACCTGCTCGGCAGCCCGACCTTCGCAGCCGAACTCTTTTCCGGGCTGAGCGGCATGGGGCGGCTGTTTCAGGGGGCCGCGACCGTCGACAGCATCCTCAGAGGCGATCTCATCGAACGCGCCGCCGAGGCGGGGCTGCGCAGCCTGTTCGTCGGCTTCGAGACCTTCGACCCGGCCAATCTCGCTGCCAGCAACAAGAAGCAGAACCTTGCCAAGGACTATGCGGCCGTCGCCAAGCGGCTGAGCGATCTCGGCATCATGATCAACGGCTCGTTCGTCTTCGGCATGGATGCCGACGACGCCGACGTCTTCGACCGGACGGTGGACTGGGCGGTCGAACACGGAATCACCACGGCGACCTTCCACATCCAGACGCCCTATCCGGGAACCCGGCTGTTCGCGGCGCTGGCGTCGGCCGGACGGCTGACCACCCGCGACTGGGACCTCTACGATACCCGGCACGTCGTCTACGAGCCGGCGCGACTGACCGCGAACGCGCTCAAGGCGGGCTATGACAAAGCCTATCGAGACTTCTACGGCTGGCAGAACATCGCCCGTGCCGCGGCGGCCCATGGCGGCGCCAGACACCGGGCGAAGCACTTCTTCTATGCGGCCGGGTGGAAGAAGTTCGAGCCGCTGTGGGACCTGGTGATCAAGGCGCAGCGGCTCGGAGTGATGACGCCGATGCTCGAAGCGGTGCTGTCCAAGGTCACGCGGGACGACAATGGCAGCGGCGAGTCCTTCGGCGAAACCATCGGCTCACGGGCGGCCGTGTCCCCGCCGGCGGTGTCCGCTCCGGTGGAAAACGCCTGAGGCCGTCAGTCCATCGCCGTGCCGAAGCCGCGGTCGAGGCGGCGCGGCGCGACCTCGTGGAAGTCCTCGTCGTGGCTCACCTGCAGGCAGCTGACGCCGCCCGAGCGCGTGTTCACCCAGGCACCCGTCAGCCGGCCGGTGAAGACGGCGCCGGTGTCGAGCGACAGGCGGTTTTCGGTGACGGTGGGAAGCCCGGATTTCTGCGGCGTGTGGCCATGCAGGACGACATGGCTGAGGCGGCCGACATGGTTCATGAACGGGGCGCGGATCCAGACGCAGTCGTGGCGGCGCTGGTCGGTGAGGGGACGCGACGGATCGACCCCGGCATGGACGAAGGCGAAAGGGCCTTTCAGAAGGATCGCCGAAGCCTCACGGAGCAGCTTCAGATGCTGCGGCCAGCCCTCGGCGATCGCGCGGCGGACCTTCTCCGGCGGATCGCTCGGCGACTGGCCGTAGGAGGCGATGGTCTCGGCGCCGCCCTGGCCGAGCCAGTTGAGGATCTCCTCCATCGACAGATCGTGTTCGAGGAAGCGCAGGAGCCATTCGTCGTGATTGCCGAGGAGGAGCTTCGATCCCGGCCGTTCGGCGACGACATCGGCGGCAATGTCGAGGGCGCCGCGGCTGTCGTCGCCGCGATCGACGAGATCGCCGAGGAGATAGATCGCCGGGGAGATGCCCGAACGCGCGGCGAGCCGGTCGACACCGGCGAGGAACCGCTTCAGGAGGCCGCTCTCGCCATGGACGTCGCCGATGGCGACGATGTCGTCCGGCTGCGATGGATTGGGCAAATCGACCTGCCTTCGGGACTGCTTGGGCGTCAGAGCGCCGTGCGTGGAAATGAACGCTTCAACGACGCTTGAACGGACCTACGCATCGTGCTTTGCGAAAACCGATTCCGATCTTCGCGCCGGAGCCGGGCAATGGCACCGGCGGCCGGGCAGAAAGCGCGCTTTGCCGGCCGGTCAATAGGCCCAGGTGCGGGCCTTGGAGATCAGAAAGTCGCGGAAGACCTTCAGCTTGGCGGCGCTCCGCATCTGCTCGGTGTAGCAGAGATAGGTGTCGAAGGTCGGCATTTCCATTTCCGGCAGCACCTGCACGAGCTTGGAATGCTTGTCGATCATGTAGTCGGGCAGGAGCGCGATGCCGGTGCCGCTTTCGATGGCCGAGCGGATCGCCATCAGATTGTTGATCTGCAGGATCGGATTGCGGAACTTGCCCTCGGGCAGGCCGACCGTCTCCAGCGTGTTGAGATTGCGCAGGTAGTTCGGCGCAGGTTCCCCGAAGGTGATGATCCGGTGGCGGTCGAGATCGTCGAGGGTCTCGGGGGTGCCGAAGCGGGTGAGGTAGCTCGGCGCGGCATAGACGTGGAGATGCACGGTGAAGAGGCGCCGCTGGATGAGGTCCGGCTGCTGCGGCTGACGCAGGCGGATCGCCGCGTCAGCCTTGCGCATGGTGAGGTCGATTTCCTCGTTGTCGAAGACCAGCTGCAGTTCGAGATCGGGATAGAGTTCGAGGAACTCGCGGGCGCGTTCGGTCAGCCAGCCGGAGCCGAGGCCGACGGTGGTGGTGACGCGCAGCTTGCCGGTCGGCTTCTCCTTGGTCTCGGTGAGCTGCATGCGCACCATTTCGAGACGCTTCAGGACGTCGTTGGCGGTCTGGAACAGGAGCTCGCCCTGTTCGGACAGGACCAGGCCGCGGGCATGGCGGTGGAACAGCGGCACGCCGATCTCGTTTTCGAGCGCGGCGACCTGCCGGCTGATCGCCGACTGGCTGAGATTGAGCGCGTCCGCCGCATGGGTGAACGATCCTGCCTCGGCTGCCGCGTGGAAGATCCGCAGCTTGTCCCAGTCGAGGGCCATGGTCGGTTGGTCCTTCAAGCGGTCCGGCGCAACGCCGGACGGGGTCCTCGTGGGCGCTGAGCCCTATTCGGCGGCGGCGCGGGTTTCGAACAGCGTCTGCTCGGCAAGCCACTTCTCGGCTTCGAGCGCCGCCATGCAGCCCATGCCGGCGGCAGTGACCGCCTGGCGATAGACGTCGTCGGCGACGTCGCCGGCGGCGAAGATACCCTCGACCGAAGTCCGCGTCGTCCCAGGTTCGACCCACAGATACCCGGAAGGCTTCTGCTTCAATTGGCCGACGAAGAGATCGACCGCCGGCGCATGGCCGATCGCGACGAAGACGCCGTCGACGGTGCGCTCGCTGGTCTCGCCGGTCTTCATGTTCTTCAGCCGGACGCCGTTGACCGACTTCAGCGGCTTCTCGATGCCGACGATCTCCTCGACCGCGGTGTCCCAGAGGATCTCGACATTCTCCGACTTGAACAGCCGCTCCTGCAGGATCCGCTCGGCGCGCAGCTCGTCGCGGCGATGGACGAGGGTCACCTTCGCGGCGATGTGGGAGAGATAGAGCGCCTCCTCGACGGCGGTGTTGCCGCCGCCGACGACGACCACGTCCTTGCCCCGGTAGAAGAAGCCGTCGCAGGTGGCGCAGGCCGAGACGCCGAAGCCCTGGAAGGTGTTCTCGCTCTCGAGCCCCAGCCACTTCGCCTGGGCGCCGGTGGCGATTACCAGCGCGTCGCAGCTGTAGACCGTGCCGGAATCGCCGGTCAGCCGGAAGGGTCGCTGGGAGAGGTCGGCCGAGACGATGATGTCGCTGGCGATCTCGGCGCCGACATTCAGCGCCTGCGCCTTCATCTGCTCCATCATCCACGGGCCCTGCACCGGCTCGGCATAGCCCGGATAGTTCTCGACGTCGGTGGTGATGGTCAGCTGGCCGCCTTCCTGCAGACCGGCGACGATCAGCGGCTTCATCATCGCCCGGGCGGCGTAGATGGCAGCGGTGTAGCCGGCAGGGCCGGAACCGAGAACGAGCAGATTGACGTGACGATCGGACATAACAGCCTCGCAAGCAATGCGTGTGGCAAGTGGCAACGGGAACGGTTCCGTTCAATAGACGAGGGGGTGGCGGGCTGCAACATGGCGGCAACAGGCTGTCCGTAAGGCACGGCGCGGCCCACCGGCCGAATTGCCGGCGTGCCCGCAAAGCTCTAGAGAAGCGGGTCCGCGACCCTCGCAACGGTCGCGCCGGACAGCGGAGAGCCAGACATTTTCAGAACGATCGCTCACGTCACGTCGATCTTCGGTCTCGGCCTCGCCTTTGCCATGCTGCTGCCGGCGCTCACGGATCTGACCGACAGGAACGACGACTTCCGGGTCTTCCTCGGAACCGGCTTTCTCGTCGGCGTGGTCTGCGCGCTGGTCGCCGTTGCGACCAGGGGCGAGCGGCCGCAATTCACCCAAAAGCTCGGCTTCCTGCTGGTCACCACCGTCTGGATCATCGCCTGCGTCATCGGCGCGCTGCCGCTCTATTTCTCCTCGGTGAATGTCAGCTTCGCCGGCGCCTTCTTCGAATCGATGTCGGGCCTCACGACAACCGGCTCGACGGTGATCTCCGGCCTCGATTCCCTGCCGCGCGGCATCCTTCTGTGGCGCTCGCTGCTGCAGTGGCTGGGCGGCATCGGCATCATCGGCATGGTGCTTTTGATCCTGCCGTCGCTGCAGGCCGGCGGCCTGGCGCTGTTCCACATGGAGAGCTCCGACAAGTCGGACAAGGTGCTGCCGCGGGTGAACCAGCTGACCGGCGGGCTGATCGCCGCCTATGTGGCGCTGACGCTGATGTGCGCCATCGCCTACACCTCGCTCGGCATGTCGTTCTTCGACGCCACCAACCACGCCATGACCACCATGGCGACGGGGGGCTACTCCACCCACGACGCCTCGATGGGCTATTTCGACGACAACCGCATCCTGCTCGCCTCGACGGTGTTCATGGTGCTGGCGGCGCTGCCCTTCGTCGTCTATGTCCGCGCCTTCCTGCCGCGGCGCTTCCAGCTCTGGCGGGACCCGCAGATCGTCGTCTTCCTGGTGATCTGCCTGGTGCTGAGCTTCGCCATCGCCGTCACCCGCCGCATCGTCAACGACACGCCCTTCGGCGAGGCCCTGGTCTCCTCGACCTTCAACCTCGTCTCGGTGATCACCACGACGGGCTACGCCTCCGAGGACTATACGCTCTGGTCGAATGCGGCGATCGGCATCTTCTTCCTCGCCTCCTTCCTCGGCGGCTGCGCCGGCTCGACGGCCGGCGGCATCAAGGCGAACCGCCTCGTCGTCCTGTTCCTGGTGGTCAGGGCGAGCTTCCGCCGGCTGGTGCGCCCGCATGCGATCATCCGGCTGAAATACGGCAATGACGACATCAGCGCCCAGACCATCCAGACGGTGACGATCTTCTTCTTCCTGTTCTTCGGCACGCTGCTGATGGGGACAGTGCTCTTGACGGTGTTCGGCCTCGACCTGATCACCGCCTTTTCCGGCACGCTGACGGCGCTGGCGAATGTCGGCCCGGGCTTCGGCCAGATCATCGGCCCGGCGGGCAACTTCGCCTCGCTGCCGGACCCTTCGCTCTGGGTCCTATCGGCGGCGATGCTGCTCGGCCGGCTGGAACTCGTCACCGTGCTGATCCTGTTCTTCCCGTCGGTCTGGGCGGACTGACGGCGGCGATGGAACGCGCAATCCCTGAGATCGCCTTCATCAATCTCGACCGGGCGAAGGAGCGCCGGGCGCTGATGGAGGTGCAGGGCGAGCGGCTGGGGCTGGGGCTCGCCCGCTTCCCGGCCTGCGAGGCCGCGGCGATCGACGAGGAGCGCTTCCGGCGCCTCGCGACGCGGTGGGAGCGGCCGATGACGCGGCCGGAACTCGCCGCCTTCCTCTCCCACCGGGCGCTCTGGGAACGGGCCGCGCAGCACCCCAACGGGCTGATCATCCTCGAAGACGACACGATCTTTTCCACACATTTCGTCGCTGCAGCGGAAGAAGTCGCGGCGAGCGGCTTCGATCTGGTCAATTTCGAGACCGTCGGCCGGCGCAAATTCTTCCGGAAGGGCCGGACGACGGATGGTGGTCCCTTCCGGTTCACCGGGCTCGCCCGGGAAAAATCCGGGGCCGGGGCCTATTGGCTGTCGCAGAAGGGCGCTGCGCGGTTGCTGCGCACGGCCGAGACGCGGACCGCGCCGGTCGATGCCTACATGTTCGGCGTTTGCCGGCTCGCCATCGCCCAGGTGGAACCGGCCGCGACCATGCAGGTGCATCTTCTCGCCGAGCGCGGCTTCGATGTCGGGACGGCGACAGAGACGTCGATCCACCAGCCTCGCCGCAAGCTGCCGCTGACCTTCGGCAATCTGCCTTTTGCGATGCGCCGGCTCGGAACCCAGCTGACGCTCGCTCCGGTGCATCTGCGCCGTCTCGCCGGTGTCGAATTCCGGCCCGCGGCCTTCGACGACGAAGCGTTTTCGGCCGTGCTGCCGGTTTCGCGCAAGGCGCTCGCGGCGAAGCTGCGGAGCTACGAAGCCCAGAGCGCTTCGTAGACGGAGGCGAGTTCGTCGGCTTCGCGCTGCAGCGGGAAATGACTTCGAACTTGCTGGAGGCCGGCATCCGCCGTCCGTGCGCGCAGTTCGGCATCGCCGAGATAGGGCTCGATGGCGGCGGCGAGCGCCGCCGAATCGCCGGTCGGGACGACCCGGCCGGTGACGCCCTCGACGATCAGCTCGGCGAAGGCCCCGGCATCGCTGGCGACGACCGGCGTGCGGCTTGCCATGGCCTCGAGAGGCGTCAGGCCGAAGCCCTCGTTGCGCGGCGGCGCCACATAGAGGTCGAAGCGGCGGAACCAGGCGGCGATATCGTCCACCTCGCCGACGAAGCGGATGCGGTCGTTCAGCCCGGCCGCCGCGATCCTGTCCTCGAGGCCTGCCGCGAAGGCGCGATTGTCCGCCGTCACCCGGCCGGTGATCACCGCGGACCAGTTCGGATGCTGCGGGAGGAGGGCGATCATCGCCTCGACGAAGAGGTCGGTGCCCTTCTGGTGGCGGATACGTCCCGAGCAGCCGACGATCTTGCGGCCGGCGAGGGCGGCGGCGGCCTCGCCCGCCGGCATCTCACCGTCCGGCGAGAAGCGCTCGACGTCGATGCCATGCATGACCACCCGCGCCGGCGCCTTCAGATAGGATCGGCTGCGCTCGCTGGTCGCGACGACGGCGTCCATGCGGGAGATCAGGAACCGCGTCCAGCCGGTATGATGACGCTGGGCGGCGGAGGTGAAGAGCAGTTTCAGCGGCATGCGCAGGACGTCGCGCAGGAACACGCCGGCGAGCATCTCGGTGTTGCGGCGGGCATGCCAGATGCGGAACGGCCTGCCGCGCGGCCGGCGCCAGAGTTTCGGCAGGTCTCGCCAGCGGATATGCGGCAGCGAGTCGGGCAGGCCGGGGCCCAGCGTCGCGATCGGGATGGTTCGCGCCTGGAACGGCACCAGCTGGACGATCGTCGAAGTGACGCCGGACAGGCGGCGCTTGAAGTTGGGCGCGATGACGAGGATGTTCGAGACGTCGGGCAAATGGCGGTCGTTACGCGAGGTGGTCCGAGATCAGAACGCGGATGACCTCTTCCGGCGTCAGCCCGGCGCGCTTCGCTTCGGCCTCGAGCGCCTCTGACAGGCGGCGCGGCAATTCGACCGAAAGACGGGTCGACGGCTGGTTCACCCGGCGCCCCTTCGACCAGTCGACGACGCCGTCAAGCGAGCCACCGTCATCGAAGATGGCGTCAATCTCATGAGCCTTCATAGAGCCGTACCTCATTGGTTCGCGCTCTTCGCACGGAAATGAGCCGGATGGCGCCGCCCCTGCGGGTGAAGATTGCCGCCCAGTGCCTGAGACCGATCCTTCCGATCGCGATATATCTTGCTTCGTCCTGCGATTGCGCATCGAATTCCAAAAGCCTCGCGTCGTCAAAGAGGACTTTTGCTTCCTCGAAGTCGATTCCATGCTTCCGCTTGTTGGATGCGCTCTTGTCTGGATCATACTCGAAACCCATCAAGAACCCATCCGGAACGCAACCTACTGCCAGCTGACCTCGAGGATCTCGTAGGAGCGGGCACCGCCGGGGGCGGAGACCTCGACCGTGTCACCCTCGGCCTTGCCGATCAGGGCGCGGGCGATCGGCGAGGAGATCGAGATCTTGCCCTCCTTCACGTCGGCTTCCTGGTCGCCGACGATCTGGTAGCGCCTCTCCTCGTCGGTGTCCTCGTCGACGAGCTTGACCGTCGCGCCGAACTTGATGCGGTCGCCGGACATCTTCGACAGGTCGATCACCTCGGCGCGGGCCGTCAGGTCCTCGAGCTCGGAGATGCGGCCCTCGTTGAGGCTCTGGGCCTCCTTGGCGGCATGATATTCGGCATTTTCGGAGAGGTCGCCATGAGCGCGCGCCTCGGAGATCGCCGCGATGATCCGCGGGCGCTCTTCCTGCTGGCGTCGGCGCAGTTCCTCCCGCAGCGCCTCGAAACCGCGACTCGTCATCGGGACCTTTTCCATGGCCTCCACCTTTCCGGACCTCGCGCGACGCGCGAAGTCGACCTCATAAGGACCTCGCAGCATTGGCGAAGTCGATCAACACACACTGTGACGAGAACTGGCTCTCGACACAATAAGAAAGCTGACCCGAACGGCACCGCCGCTCCGGACCAGCAGGACTTTCAAAATGGCTGAGCTCGCCGGAGGCGCCCCTTTCGAAGGGGCGCCCGACACCGTCAGGCGGCGGTAAAATACGACTGCAGCGGCCGAACTTCAAGATTGCCGCCTTTCAGGGCGGCGATCGCCTCCGCCGCGGCGACCATGCCGGCGAGCGTCGTATAGTAGGGCACCTTGTGGATCAGCGCGGCCCGGCGCAGCGAGCGCGAGTCCGACAAAGCCTTGGCACCCTCGGTGGTGTTGAGGACGAGCTGGACCTGGCGGTTGCGGATCGCATCCTCGATATGCGGGCGGCCCTCCAGCACCTTGTTGATCTTCGTCGCGGCGATGCCGTTGGCCGTCAGGAAGCGCTGGGTGCCGCCGGTGGCAAGGACCTGGAAGCCGAGATCGGCGAGACGGCGCACCGCCGGCAGGCAGCGGTCCTTGTCGGAATCCTTCACCGAAACGAACACCGTGCCCTCGCGCGGCAGGTCGACGCCGGCGCCGAGCTGCGCCTTGGCGAAGGCGATCGCATAGTCGGTGTCGAGGCCCATGACCTCGCCGGTCGAGCGCATCTCCGGCCCGAGCAGCGTGTCGACGCCGGGGAACCTGGCGAAGGGGAACACCGCTTCCTTCACGGCGATATGGCGGACATTGTGGGTGTCCGGCCGGCCACCATATTCGGCAAAGGCGGCATCGAGGCTCTCGCCGGCCATCACGCGGGCGGCGATCTTGGCGATCGGCCGGCCGACCGTCTTGGCGACGAAGGGCACGGTGCGCGAGGCGCGGGGATTGACCTCGAGGACGTAGATCTCGCCGTCCTTGATGGCGAACTGGACGTTCATCAGCCCGCCGACATTCAGCGAGCGGGCCAGCGCCTCCGATTGCCGGGCGAGCTCGTCCGTCGTCTCCTTCGACAGGGAATGGACCGGCAGCGAGCAGGCCGAATCGCCGGAATGGATGCCGGCCTCCTCGATATGCTCCATGATGCCGGCGACGAAGCTCTGCGACCCGTCGGAGAGGCAGTCGACGTCCACCTCGATGGCGTCGGTCAGATAGCTGTCGAAGAGCAGCGGGTTCTTGCCGAGCAGGGTGTTGATCTGGCCGGTCTTGTCGTTCGGATAGCGCTGCTTGATGTCCTCCGGCACGAGGCCGGGCACGGTGTCGAGGAGATAGCTCTGCAGCATCTGCTCGGAATGGATGATCTGCATCGCCCGGCCGCCGAGGACGTAGGACGGGCGCACCACCAGCGGGAAGCCGATCTCGGCGGCGACGAGCCGCGCCTGCTCGACGGAAAACGCGATGCCGTTGTTCGGCTGCTTCAGGTCGAGCTTGACGAGAAGCTTCTGGAAGCGGTCGCGGTCTTCGGCAAGGTCGATCATGTCCGGCGCGGTGCCGAGGATCGGGATGCCGTTCTTCTCCAGCGCCTCGGCGAGCTTCAGCGGCGTCTGGCCGCCATACTGCACGATCACCCCGACGAGCTCGCCGGATTCCTGCTCGGCCTTCATGATCTCGATGACGTCCTCGGCGGTCAGCGGCTCGAAATAGAGCCTGTCCGAGGTGTCGTAGTCGGTCGAGACCGTCTCCGGATTGCAGTTGATCATGATCGCCTCGAAGCCCGCATCCTTGAGGGCGAAGGCGGCGTGGCAGCAGCAATAGTCGAACTCGATGCCCTGGCCGATGCGGTTCGGCCCGCCGCCGAGGATGACGACCTTCTTGCGGTCCGAAACCCTCGCCTCGGAGCGCAGCTTGCCGGCAAAGGGCCGCTCATAGGTCGAGTACATGTAGGGGGTGGGCGAGGCGAATTCGGCAGCGCAGGTGTCGATGCGCTTGTAGACCGGCCTGACGCCCAGCCGGTTGCGCAGCTCGGCGACCTCCTTCGGCCGCTTCCTCGTCAGGCTGGCGAGGCGGGCGTCGGAAAAGCCCATGGATTTGAGCAGCCGGAGATTGGCGGAATCCTCGGGCAGGCCGATCGCGGCGATCTTCTTTTCGGTGTCGACCAGCGCCTTCAACTGGGCGAGGAACCAGCGGTCGATCTTGCAGGCGGCGTGCACCTCCTCGATGGTCAGGCCGAGGCGCATCGCCTGGACCACCATGCGCAGGCGATCGGGGGTGGGCGTGCCGATGGCGGCGCGGATGGCGTTCTTGTCGTCGCCCTGGCCGAGGCCCGGGATCTCGATCTCGTCGAGGCCGGTCAGCCCGGTTTCGAGGCCCCGCAGCGCCTTCTGCAGCGATTCGGCGAAGGTGCGGCCGATCGCCATGACCTCGCCGACGGACTTCATCGCCGTCGTCAGGATCGGCTCGGCGCCGGGGAACTTTTCGAAGGCGAAGCGCGGGATCTTGGTGACGACATAATCGATGCTCGGCTCGAAGGAGGCCGGCGTGGCGCCGCCGGTGATGTCGTTCTCGAGTTCGTCCAGCGTGTAGCCGACGGCAAGCTTCGCCGCGACCTTGGCGATCGGGAAGCCGGTGGCCTTGGAGGCCAGCGCCGAGGAGCGCGACACCCGCGGGTTCATCTCGATGACGACGAGGCGGCCGGTGTCCGGATTGACGGCGAACTGCACGTTCGACCCGCCGGTCTCGACGCCGATCTCGCGCAGCACCGCGATCGAGGCGTTGCGCATCACCTGATATTCCTTGTCGGTGAGCGTCAGGGCAGGGGCGACGGTGATCGAGTCGCCGGTATGGACGCCCATCGGATCGACGTTCTCGATGGAACAGACGATGATGCAGTTGTCCGCCTTGTCACGGACCACCTCCATCTCGAACTCCTTCCAGCCGAGCACCGATTCCTCGACCAGCACCTCGGTGGTCGGCGAGGCGTCGAGGCCGGTCTCGACGATCTCGAAGAACTCCGAGCGGTTGTAGGCGATGCCGCCGCCGGTGCCGCCGAGGGTGAAGGAGGGGCGGATGATCGCCGGCAGGCCGATCTCCTCCAGCGCCGCCGCCGCAGTGGCGAGCGCGCGGCCCATATAGCGCTGCTTGCGCTCGCCCTCGCCATGCTCCCACTCGGTCTCCAGCGCGTCAAGCCGCGCCTCGCGCTCCGCGGGATCGGTGGTCTCGCGGGTGATCGCGGCCCTTCGCTCCTCGTGGGCGGCGCGGTCGGCGGCCTTGGCCTCGCTGGCATTGGCGAGCATCGACTTCGGCGTCTCGAGGCCGATCTTCGCCATCGCCTCGCGGAACAGCGAACGATCCTCGGCCTTGTCGATGGCATCGGCATCGGCGCCGATCATCTCGACGCCGTAGCGCTCCAGAACGCCCATGCGGCGCAGCGACAGAGCGGTGTTGAGCGCCGTCTGGCCGCCCATGGTCGGCAGGATCGCATCCGGCCGTTCCTTGGCGATGATCTTGGCGACGACTTCGGGAGTGATCGGCTCGATATAGGTCGCATCGGCGAGATCGGGATCGGTCATGATCGTCGCCGGGTTGGAATTGACCAGGATGATCCGGAAACCTTCCTCGCGCAGCGCCTTGCAGGCCTGGGTCCCCGAATAGTCGAATTCACAGGCCTGGCCGATGATGATCGGGCCGGCCCCGACGATGAGGATCGATTTGAGGTCGGTGCGTTTGGGCATGGGGCGGTCGTCCGGTCTTTTTGCGCGCGCCAAGAACGGCCGCGCGACAAAAGCGGCGGCCGGTGCGGCGAGGGATCCTGAGGCTGAGGCCGGCTTATAGGGAAGCCGCGCCGAAGGCGAAAGGGGGCGGGGGAGGATTCCGCCTTGCATGGCCGCCACGCGATGCCGACGGGCAGGTTGCGACTATCGCGCCAAGTGACCCTGGGTTATGTTTGCCGTGGATGGCGCGGCCGATCGCCGTGGGGTGATCACGGTCGGCCGACCTTCCCGGGGAGAGCGAATTCGGTGAAGCACCGCTCCAGAGATTGGGACGTCCGCCCCATTTCGCTGCGGGCGCTGCTTCTTCCCAAGGGGCTGAGTTTTCTGCTGCCCAAGGAGGAGCATTGTGTCGCAGATCTGTTTGACGCTCATCGCCGGGCACGAGAAAGAGAGCGGACCGGTGAGATCGATCGCGCCGCAATCGTCGGCGCCTTCGGTACGGACGACCCCGAGGCCATTTCGCCTCAGGTCCCGACGGTCGAAAAGGCGGTCAATGAAGCCGCGTCCCGCGTCCGCGCAACCTGGCTTACCTACATTCTGTTCTGGACGTATCTGGTCATTTCGACCGGTTCGGTGACGCATCTCCAGATGTTTCTCGACGAGGGCGTGAAGCTTCCGGTTCTGGATGTCGATCTGCCGCTGACAGGCTTCTTCTTCGTCGCGCCGACGCTGTTCGTCGTCATGCATGCCTACCTCCTCGTTCAGCTATGGGAACTGCGCGAGCGGGCGGACGGGTGGCGGCACCTTACGCGGCATCTCATGCGAAGCGATGGCGGATACCATCAGATGCGGCAGATGCTCGATCCCTACGTGGTCCTCCAGGCCATCACGCTTCCGGCGCAATCGCGAAAGGACCGAAGGTACCGAAACATTCTCGCCGCTATCGTCTGGCTGACGCTTGTCGCCGCGCCAGTCAGCCTTTTGGTGTTCATGCAGATCCGCTTCCTGCCCTATCAGAGCGAACCGATCACCTGGGCGCATCGCGGGCTGCTCGCCGTCGACTTGACCTTGCTTTTGATGCTCTGGGCAGGCGGGCGGTCCGGCAAACGCTCGGGACGGCCCGGCGGAAAGATCGCGGCCTGGGGTTCCAGCCTGGCTCTCGTCGGCCTGTCGGTCTTTTGCCTGGTGTTTCCCGGGGAGTGGGCGGACCGGACCGGACCACGCTGGGCCGTGCGGCAGGCGCTCGTCGGCGACTGGGATCAGACGACCTTTCGGCACGGCGCGGAGGAACCGGGCCGTCTGGACGATCCGCTCAAATGGTGGCAGGCCGGCCTCTTCTCGAACCGCATCATGCTTACGGTGGACGATCGGGTCGTGGATCGCGACGAGCTTTGGAAGCTGGAGCATAGGGAGAACGGCAAGCCGCGAGAAGGCGTGGCTCTCGAGCCGGTCAGGTCGTTCCGAAACCGCATTTTTCGCAGCTCTCATCTTGCCCAGATCGACATGAGGCGCGTGAGCTTCGAAGCGGCGCAGCTGCAGGGGGCGTCGCTGTTCGGGGCGCGGCTGCAGGGGGCGTCGCTGATTGGGGCGCAGCTGCAGGGGGCGTCGCTGCTCGGGGCGCAACTGCAGGGGACGTCGCTGGACGGGGCGCAGCTGCAGGGGGCGTCGCTGTTCGGGGTGCGGCTGCAGGGGGCGTCGCTGATTGGGGCGCAGCTGCAGGGGGCGTCGCTGCTCGGGGCGCAACTGCAGGGGACGTCGCTGCTCGGGGCGCAGCTGCAAGGGGCGTCGCTGTTCGGGGTGCGGCTGCAGGGGGCGTCGCTGGACGGGGCGCAGCTGCAGGGGGCGTCGCTGGACGGGGCGCGGCTGCAGGGGACGTCGCTGGACCGGGCGCAGCTGCAGGGGACGTCGCTGGACGGGGCGCAGCTGCAGGGGACGTCGCTGGACGGGGCGCAGCTGCAGGGGGCGTCGCTTGCCAACGCTTATCTGTGGCGGACGGTTCCGCTAGAGGAACGAGGAGTAGCGTTTCGGCTTGCCAAGAGCGCAGTCGCTCCTGTCACATTGTCGGATTCATTCTCCGAGGAAACAGTCGTGCTCGACGGTCCGGCAGTTACGAAACTGATCGGGCAATGGACGGCCGGCATTCCCGACGGAGAACGAAAGGTCGATGCCCAAAAGCGCCTCTCCATACTCTCTCCAAATGCGCTGACCCCGGATCGCGACGAGCGGATCGTCGCTTACTGGACTGCGGCCGAGGCCAACGCACCCAGTGATTTCGCTTGGGCTGCAATGAACGCTGAAGCGATCATCGCGGCAGCATGCCGGGCCAATGGGCCCACTAACTATTTCGGCGCTCCTCACGCCGCGAACGGAATCGCGACGAATGGCGTGCTCGATGGGCTACTAAGCATCGATGCAAAACGTGCGCGATCGGCTGCCCTCGTTTTGCTCGGCCGGGATTTGGGAAAGCCATGTCCCGGCGCCGAGGGTATCTCCGACAAAGCGAAAGCGCGGCTCGAAGATATTTTGGCACATGCGGATGCTACTCTGTCGAAATCGACAGCGACCCAGTAATGCCGATCGACATCGGTCGGGCGTTGGAAGCGCGGACACCACCCCAGCGCTCCGCTTCGCCCGCGCTGACACAGCCTGTCCGAGCGCCGCTGCGCCGGGCAGGATCGGCGTCGACGGATTGGCAGAGGCATCAACACGTCGTCATCCCGGCCCCCGAGCCGGGATCCATTCCAAATCGCCGAAGTTGGCGAACCGACCCATGCCGGCACTCGGATCATTCTGCACCGAAGAGCCGTTTTGATGCAGAGGCATGGATCCCGGCTCGGGGCCGGGATGACGACGCGGGGATGATTCCGGGCGGTCGTCGATGCGGCGTATGCCTGGCAAAACTCGCCTAGAGAAAGCTACAAATCGATGCGTGGAGGCGTCAGCTCTCCTGCGAAGCGTCTGCCATCTCCGCCTCCACGCCCCGCGGCGCAATCACCGCACCGTCATACGCCTCATAGCCTAGCGCCAATGCCACGCAGGCGAGCTCGACGTTCTTCGGGATCGCCACCGACTTGCCGTCGCGATGGCCCTTTTCGTAATACTGGATGACGCGCTTCTTGAGACCGAGCTTGTCGGCCGCCTCCTTCTGCTTGAGCCCGAGGCTCTTGCGCCAATCCTTGAAGCCTTCCGGGGTCATTCCGCCTCTCAACTCGTTCAACTCTACGCGCGCCGTGGCCGCCACGGGCGGCTGTGCCGCTATCCCGCCGCGCCGGCGCCGTTCCATCGACGCCGCGCCGCCATGTTCACCCTGCGCCGGCCGGCGCCGCTGCTCCAGCGCCGCTCGCGCCGCGGTTTACCCTACGCCGGCCGCCGCCGGCGCCGCTGACCCACCACCGCTTCCGCCGCGGGGCAGGCAGTTCCATTTCCCGCCCGGTCCATCCGCCGCGCCGTCCGGCAGATGCGAACGGCGCCCTTCGGCTCATGGCATCGACCATGCTCGCCCGACAGCATGCGGCGCTGTTTCGTCTGAACTCGCCAGCCGTTGCCCGGTTGCACCATCCCGGTCGCTCCGTCTCGTTCCAGACCCAGCCTGCACAGGCCTGCAGCGCCCTTCGTGCCGCGGCGCGGGACAGATCGTCACGGACGCATGCATTTAGGTGGCCAATATAAAAACGCACGATGTGCGTCAATATGGCATGCACTCAGTGCGTTTTTCCGTTGACGTTGGCGCACCATGTGCGCATATTTGCGGGTACGGGAATTCCAGCGTCATTCTCGGATAAGTTTTGTCCCGTAAAGTCATCCGAGTGCAACGAATGTGGAAAGGGTGAGCTGCCATGTTGGCGGATATTCTGGTCGGCCGCTCTTCTTGCGGCGGCGACCGTGACCGAGACGATCTGCATCGTCATGCGACCTTCGCCTGCGGCATCAAGTCCTTCATGAAGAGGATCATGAAGCTCTTCAGCTTCGCCTGAGGCGATGCGGCAAACGACAAGCGGCGCCGGAGGCAACTCCGGCGCCGCTTGTCGTTTCGGCAGTGTCATATGGAGAAAGAGGGCGCCGGTCAGGCCGCCCGCTTCGCCCGGCGCTCCTCGATCAGGTCGAAGAAGCGGCTGAAGAGATAGTGCGAATCCTGCGGGCCGGGCGAGGCTTCGGGATGGTGCTGGACCGAGAAGACCGGCTTGCCCGAGAGCCTCAGGCCGCAATTGGTTCCGTCGAAGAGCGAGCGGTGGGTCTCCTCGACGCCGGCCGGAAGCGTGTCGGCGGCGACGGCGAAGCCGTGGTTCATCGAGACGATCTCGACCTTGCCGGTGGTGAAGTCCTTCACCGGATGGTTGGCGCCGTGATGGCCCTGATGCATCTTCTCGGTCCTCGCGCCGAGGGCGAGGGCGAGGAGCTGGTGGCCGAGGCAGATGCCGAAGAGCGGCACGCCGGCCTCGACCAGTTCGCGGATCATCGGCACGGCATATTCGCCGGTGGCCGCCGGATCGCCCGGGCCGTTCGACAGGAAGACGCCGTCAGGCTGGTGGGCGAGGATTTCGTCGGCGCTCGCCGTCGGCGGCATGACGATCACCTCGGCGCCGAGCCCCGACATCAGCCGCAGGATGTTGCGCTTGGTGCCGTAGTCGACGGCGACGATCTTGTATTTCGGCTCGGACATCTCGGCATAACCGGCGTCCCAGATCCACGGCGTCTCCTTCCAGACGGCGCTCTGGCCGACGGCAACGGACTTGGCGAGGTCGAGACCGACAAGGCCGGGCCAGGCCTTCGCCCGCGCCTTCAGCGCCTCGAGGTCGAATTCGCCGGCCTCGGAATGGGCGATGACGGCGTTCGGCATGCCGTTGTCGCGGATGAAGGCGGTGAGCGCCCGCGTGTCGATCCCCGACAGGCCGACGACGCCGCGGGCCTTCAGCCAGGCGTCGAGGCCCTCGGACGAACGGTAGTTCGACGGGGCGGTGACGTCGGCCCGGAAGATCGCTCCGACCGCGCCGAAGGAATTGGCGGGGGTGAGATCCTCGTGATCGTCGGTGTTGGCGCCGACATTGCCGATATGCGGGAAGGTGAAGGTGACGATCTGGCCGGCATAGGAGGGGTCGGTGAGGATCTCCTGATAGCCGGTGAGGGCGGTGTTGAAGCACACCTCGCCCTCGACGGCGCCCTCGGCGCCGACGCCGTAGCCCTCGATCACGGTTCCGTCGGCAAGCACGAGCACCGCCGTGGTCTTGCGCTCAGTCCAGGCTTCGCCGGCCATCGTCGTCATCCTTGTGCATCCGTTCGTGCTGTGATCTTCGCAAGGCCTGCCCCTGCTGTGGCGGCTGCGCGCAGACGTCATATCAGTGTCGCGTCAGGCGTGGGCAAGGCATCTTGCGCAAAGTTCGCGACGTCTCTACATCCAGCCGACGCCGACGGGCAAGTGCATCCCGGCGCCGGAAGTAGTCCGGCGAGCCGATGCAAACAGGCGACATTCAGCCTTTTCCTGCCAGGATTCTGATCGCGCCCGGCGCGATTCAGCTTTACGTCGGCCCTCAACAGGTATTGCACTACGCTCAAGCGAGCGCGCCCGGACGGCGCGCGATCGAACTCGAAAGTCAGGCACCATGCGCGAGCATCTTACCGACGCTCTCAACGCCGCAGTCAAACAGCAGGACAAACGCCGGATCAGCACCCTCAGGCTGATCAACGCCGCGATCAAGGATCGCGACATCGCCAATCGCAGCGCCGGTCGCGACCCCGTCAGCGAGGAGGAGGTGCTGCAGATCCTTCTCAAGATGATCCGGCAGCGCGAGGAATCGGCGCGCACCTACGAGGACAATGGCCGGCTCGAACTCGCCGAGCAGGAGCGCGAGGAAATCGCCGTCATCCGCGAGTTTCTGCCGCCGCAGCTCGACAGCGGCGAGATCGAGCGCGCCTGCCGCGAGGCCGTCGAACAGACCGATTCGAAGGGGCTGCGCGATGTCGGTCGCTGCATGAACATGCTGAAGCAGCGCTACGGCGGCAAGATGGACTTCGGCAAGGCCTCCACCGTGGTGAAGGGCCTCCTGCGCTAAAGGAACCGCCGGGCCGTTCGGGGCGCCGGCGCAGGCAACGGCATGCCGTCCGGGACGGCGCTTTGCAGCCGTTTTGCGACGCGCCGCAAGCAACGCCGCTCCGGTTGACTTCCACAGAACATCTGCCTATAGCCAGCCCATTCGCGATCACTGCGGCTGGCACGGGGCTCGAATCGAGGACCGGCCGGCCGTTTTCGGCCATGCGCCCCCGCGTGAACGAACGGGCCGACCGCCCAAGGACCAAGCGGGCCGAAATGGCCTGCCCTGACATTTTAGGAGAAGCGACGTGGCTCGTATCGCTGGCGTCAACATCCCATCCGGCAAGCGCGCGATCATCGCGCTGCAGTACATCCACGGCATCGGCCCGTCCTTTGCCCGTGAGATCATGACCAAGGCGAACATCGCCGTGGAGCGCCGCGTCAACGAGCTGAGCGACGCCGAAGTGCTGCAGATCCGCGAGATCATCGACCGCGACTATCAGGTCGAGGGCGACCTTCGCCGCGAGACCGCGATGAACATCAAGCGTCTGATGGACCTCGGCTGCTACCGCGGCCTGCGTCATCGCCGCGGCCTGCCGGTGCGCGGTCAGCGCACCCACACCAACGCCCGCACCCGCAAGGGTCCGGCGAAGGCGATCGCCGGCAAGAAGAAGTAAGTTTTTTTGCGATCGGGCGCGGTCTGCGCCCGTTCCGAAAGACGCCTCGATGGGACAATCGCGCGGCCGGCATCGGCTGTTGCAGCCCCGAGGCGGGTCGGCGCGGATTTTCGCGCCGCAGGTGGAGCCGCCGGAACTACGGCGGTGTCGAGATCGAACAGGAAGTTTGAATGGCCAAGGAAGTCCAGCGCGTTCGCCGCCGCGAGCGCAAGAACATTTCGTCGGGTGTGGCGCATGTCAACTCGACCTTCAACAACACGCTGATCACCATCACCGACGCCCAGGGCAACGCCATTGCCTGGTCCTCGGCCGGGGCGCAGGGCTTCAAGGGATCGCGCAAGTCGACTCCCTTCGCCGCGCAGATCGCCGCCGAGGATTGCGCCAAGAAGGCGCAGGAGCACGGCATGCGGACCCTCGAGGTCGAGGTCTGCGGTCCGGGTTCGGGGCGTGAGTCGGCACTGCGCGCCTTGCAGTCGTCGGGCTTCACCATCACCTCGATCCGCGACGTCACGCCGATCCCGCACAACGGTGTGCGGCCGCGCAAGAAGCGCCGCGTCTGACCGCTTGATCGACCGGCGCGCCGTTCAAGGCGTGCTGGATCTGAAGCGCGGCGGCCGGGGCCGCGACGAGTTCGGGGCCGCGATTGCGGCCATATAGGCGGGGCGCTCGGCGCTCCGCTGTTCGAGTTTCCGGAGGCAGGCTGCGGCACCGCCATGCAGCCGCCCGGTTTCAGAGCTTTCGCCACGAATGGATGGTGGCGAGGAAACTGAGAGGCATTCCCCATGATTTCCAGCAACTGGCAAGAGCTGACGAAGCCGAACCAGCTTGTCTTCAAGAACGAGAACGCCCGCAACAAGGCGACCCTCGTCGCCGAGCCGCTCGAGCGCGGTTTCGGCCTGACGCTCGGCAATGCCCTGCGTCGCGTGCTGCTGTCGTCGCTGCGCGGCGCCTCGGTGACCGCCGTCCAGATCGACGGCGTCCTGCACGAGTTCTCCTCGATCCCGGGTGTTCGCGAGGATGTCACCGACATCGTCCTGAACGTCAAGGAGATCAACATCGCCATGCAGGGCGAGGGACCGAAGCGCATGGTCGTGCGCAAGTCGGGCCCGGGCGTCGTCACCGCTGGCGACATCCAGACGGTCGGCGACATCTCCGTCCTGAACCCCGAGCATGAGATCTGCACCCTCGACGAGGGCGCCGAGATCCGCATGGAGTTTACCGTCAACACCGGCAAGGGCTATGTCCCGGCCGACCAGAACCGCGCCGAGGATGCGCCGATCGGGCTGATCCCGGTCGATTCGCTGTTCTCGCCGGTCAAGAAGGTGTCCTACAAGGTCGAGAACACCCGCGAGGGTCAGGACCTCAACAAGGACAAGCTGACGATGACGATCGAGACCGACGGCTCGATCTCGGGCGAGGACGCCGTCGCCTATGCGGCGCGCATCCTGCAGGACCAGCTCTCGGTCTTCGTCAACTTCGAGGAGCCGCAGCGCGACGTGCGTCCGGGCGCTCCGGGGGCGGCGGACGACCAGATCGCCGAGCTCGCCTTCAACCCGGCGCTGCTCAAGAAGGTCGACGAGCTGGAGCTTTCGGTCCGCTCGGCGAACTGCCTGAAGAACGACAACATCGTCTATATCGGCGATCTCATCCAGAAGACCGAGGCGGAGATGCTGCGCACCCCGAACTTCGGCCGCAAGTCGCTGAACGAGATCAAGGAAGTGCTGGCCTCGATGGGCCTGCACCTCGGTATGGAAGTGCCGTCCTGGCCGCCGGAGAACATCGACGACCTGGCCAAGCGCTACGAAGACCAGTACTGAGACATCGCACCCGGCTGACCCTCACGGTTGGCCGGGCGCTTCGGCGTGACGTGAACGTGGCGCCGCAAATCATTCAAAGGCACGGCGGCCCGTCATCCGGCGGGGACGCAAAGATACCGACCTCCGGCGCAAAGCCGGCTCTTTCGAGACCAAGGAAACACCACCATGCGCCACGCCAATCGCGGCCGTAAGCTCAACCGTACCGCCAGCCACCGCAAGGCTATGTTCGCCAACATGGCGGCTTCGCTGATCGAGCACGAGCAGATCGTCACCACGCTTCCCAAGGCGAAGGACCTGCGTCCGATCGTCGAGAAGCTGATCACCCTCGGCAAGCGCGGCGACATGCATGCGCGCCGTCTGGCCGCTTCGCGCCTGCGCGACGAGGCCGCCACCGCCAAGCTGTTCGACACGCTGGCCGGCCGCTATGCCGAGCGCCAGGGCGGCTACTGCCGCGTCCTCAAGGCCGGCTTCCGGCGCGGCGACAACGCGCCGCTCGCCGTCATCGAATTCGTCGACCGCGATCCGGAAGCGCGCGGCGCCGCCGACCGCGCCCGGCTCGAAGCCGAAGGCGCCGACGAGGCCGCGTAAGCGCGAGGCGTTTTCGAGACAGCATTCGTGAGGGGGGCTTCGGCTCCCCTTTTTCTTTGCCCGGAGCGACTGCGAACGGCTCGGAGAGCGCCGGAACGGCAGCGGACGGCGACCGTTTCAAACCGTGACGAGCGGCAGTGGAGGCAGACGATGGCGGGCGAGCGGGTCCTTTTGACGGGCGCCAGCGGCTTCATCGCAAGGCATATCGCGCTTCTTCTTTTGGCCGAGGGATACCGCGTCCGCGGCACCGTGCGCTCCCGCGACAAGGGCGAGAGGCTCGAGAAGCTGCTCGGTGCGGCAGGCGCGGCGACCGACCGGTTCGAGCTTGCCGAGGCCGATCTCACCCGGGATGCCGGCTGGGACGCGGCCGCAAAGGGATGTGATTTCGTCTGCCACACCGCGTCGCCGCTGCCCGTCCGCCAGCCGAAAGAGCGGAACGCGCTATTGCCGGCCGCACGGGACGGAACGGTGCGCGTCGTCCGGGCCGCGGCGAAGGCCGGCGCGAGGCGCCTTGTCCTGACCTCCTCGGTCGCGGCGGTGGCCTACGGCCATGCCGGGGAACGCAAGGAGAGCTTCTGCGACAGCGACTGGTCGAATGTCGATTCGCCCGAGATTTCCGCCTACGCGATCTCCAAGACCCTCGCCGAGCAGGCCGCCTGGGAGGTGGCGAAGGGCGAGGGGCTCGCAATGGCGACGATCAACCCGTCGGTTGTCGCAGGTCCGCTTCTCGGCGAGGATCCGGGTGCCTCGGTGAGGCTCGTCCTGATGATGATGAGAGGCAAGCTGCCGGTCGTGCCGAACGTCTCCTTCGGCGTCGTCGACGTCAGGGACGTCGCCAGGGCGCATGTCGCGGCGCTGACCGCAGAAGCGGCGGCGGGGCGTCGCTTTCTGGTCACGGCGGGGCCGCTGACCCTGATGGAAATGGGGCAGGCGATCGCCGAGGCCGTGCCCGAATGCCGGGGCAAGGTGCCGCGCCATGTCGTGCCGGATGTCGTCACGCGGCTTGCCCGCCGCATGATCCCCTCGGTACGGGCCGTGCTGCCGGAGCCCGGGCGCCGCTCGATCTTCGTCACCGATCCGGCGCGACGGATTCTCGGATTCGACCCGGCCGACCCGCGCCAGGCGATCGCCGAGACCGCGCTGAGCCTGCAGGGCAGGGTGTTCTGACGGTACCAGGACATTGGCCGCCGCACCTGCGCCCGGCGGTTCGAGGCGCCGCAGCTGGGGGCGACACAGCCGCTCTGCGACTGGTTGGCTGGCGGATTTAACCTTCTCGGAAAAACGCGCGAAAGCCTCGCGACACCGTGATTTACGCAGCGTAAGTTTTGGTGTTAAGGCTGAGCCCAGCGAAAACGGCCAGTGTGGCCCAAATGATATCGTCACGCCTGGGGCGACGTGCGATATGCGCCGCACATTCGATTTTCGTCCGCAACGAGGCAACCAAATTCGGCTCTGATCCTTTCATGTCATGAACGGGGCAAAACGCCACAACATTGTGGCAGCGTTTACGCGGTTGAAACAATCTTCATGAATGATGCGAGAACAATGAACACGACTGGCCGGAGTACCATGCGTCGCACCCTCCTCACTCTTCTTGGCGCCATCGCCGCTTTCGGCGTGTTGACGGCGAGCTACGCCACGGCGGAGCTGCCCACCGAAGGCGGTGCCAGCGCGATCGTGAGCCAGGCCGGAAACTGAAGATCCGGCGACAATCCGCTTTCGATGTAAAAAGGGGCCCGCGAGGCCCCTTTTTCGTGCCATTGCTCTGGTCTATCCCGGCGTGACGCCACCGGCGGGACGATCGCGAGTCGATCGTTCGGCGGGTGCGCCATTCGAGATGGCGGGCGCGGCCTTCCCCGTAGCAGCGGGAGCAGGGCGGCGGGTCCGCGCATGATCGCGACAGTCCCTGCGAGGCGAAATGAAGCTGAAACTCCTGGCGCTTGCGGCAGTCCTCTTCGGCGGTACGGCCTTTGCCGTCCCGGCAGTCATCAATGAAAATGCGCCCTTGCATCATCTGCTGGCGCCGCTCGTGCCGCAGGAGCCGGTGAGGCTGACGCCCGGCGACGATTCGCTGAGGGAAGGGCTCGGCCTCGACGACGAGCCGCGCTGGCAGGCCTCCGACGCTCCGGCTCCGACGCTGGTCGCGGCGCAGGGTTCCGAAACCGGCGCGAGCGCGCAAAGCCGGGTTCCGCAGTCGCAGGCGGAGATCAAGCTCTCCTTTGCACCATTGGTGAAGGCGACGGCCCCGGCGGTGGTCAATGTCTATGCTGCCCGGCAGGTCTCCTCGCGCCGCTCGCCCTTTGCGGACGATCCGTTCTTCGGCCAGTTCTTCGGCAATCGCTTCGATTCGCCGCCGCGCATGGAGCAGTCCCTCGGCTCCGGCGTCATCGTCGACAAGTCCGGGTTGGTGGTCACCAACAATCACGTCGTCCAGGGCGCCGACGAGGTGAAGATCGCCTTCGCCGATGGCCGTGAGTTCGAGACCAAGGTCCTGTCGAAGGACGCGACCGTCGACCTCGCCGTCCTCAAGATCGAGGGCGGCGACGGGCCGTTTCCGATTATTCCGATCGCCGATTCGGACGATCTTCAGACCGGCGATCTGGTGCTCGCCATCGGCAATCCGTTCGGCATCGGCCAGACGGTGACCAACGGCATCGTCTCGGCGCTGGCGCGCAACCATATCGGCGTCAACGACTTCGGCTTCTTCATCCAGACCGACGCGGCGATCAATCCGGGCAATTCCGGCGGTGCGCTGATCGACATGTCCGGCCAGCTGGTCGGCGTCAATTCGGCGATCTATTCGCGATCGGGCGGCTCCAACGGCATCGGTTTTGCCATTCCCTCAAACATGGTGGCGACCTTCGTGCGCGCAGCGAAGAACGGCGGCCGCTTCGAGCGGCCCTTCGTCGGCGCCGATTTCGCGCCGGTCACCCCGGACATCGCCGAGGCCCTCGGCCTCGACCGGCCGTCCGGCGCGCTGGTCCGCTCGATCTATCCGAACGGACCCGCGGAAAAGGCCGGGCTCAAGGTCGGCGACGTGGTGATGAAGGCCGAAGGCCGGGAGATCGCCACCCCAGACGCCCTCGACTACCGCTTCGCGACCCTCGGCATCGGCAAGACGGTGAAGCTCGACGTCCTCTCCTCCGACGAGACCGAGCATCTGTCGCTGGCACTTGAACAGGCGCCGGAAAAGCCGGCCCGCGACGCCCGCGACATCTCCGGCCGCAACCCCTTTGCCGGTGCGACGGTCTATAATCTGTCGCCGCGGGTCGCCGGTGAGTTCCGCCTGCCGCAGGACAAGACCGGCGTCGTCGTCGCCAAGGTGGCGCCGCGCTCGCTGGCCGCGCGCTTCGGTCTTGAAGCCGGCGACATCGTGCTGGAGGTGAATGGCGAGAGCGTCGATTCGACCAAGACCCTCGATGCCATTGCCGGCGAGAACTATCGCGGCTGGCAGTTCGACATCGAGCGCGACGGCCGCCGGCTGACCCAGGTCGTGCGCTGACATGGGCGATCTCTTCGGCGAGGATCAGGAACGCAGGCCAACACCGCAGCCGAAAGGCCGGAGCGAGGCCGGCGAGCGGCGCAACGACCGGCCGGAACCGCCCCGGCCGCTTGCCGACCGCCTGCGTCCCCGGAAACTCGCCGAAGTCGTCGGCCAGGAACATCTGACCGGCGAAGGCGGCGCGCTGACCCGCATGCTCGCCAACCGGAGCCTCGGCTCGCTGGTCTTCTGGGGCCCGCCCGGCACTGGCAAGACCACCGTCGCGCGGCTGCTGGCGAGCGAGGTCGACTACGCCTTCGAGCAGATCTCGGCGATCTTTTCCGGCGTCGCGGACCTGAAGAAGGTGTTCGAATCGGCCCGGCTCAGGCGCCAGAACGGCCGGGTGACGCTGCTCTTCGTCGACGAGATCCACCGCTTCAACCGCGCCCAGCAGGATTCCTTCCTGCCGGTCATCGAGGACGGCACGGTCATCCTCGTCGGCGCGACGACGGAAAATCCGTCCTTCGAATTGAACGCCGCGCTTCTGTCGCGGGCAAGGGTGCTGACCTTCCGCTCGCTCGGGCCGGACAGCCTTGGCCGGCTGCTCGTCCGCGCCGAGGAGGAGACCGGCAGGAAACTGCCGCTCGACGATGCCGCGCGGGGGCTTCTCCTCAGCCTTGCCGATGGTGACGGCCGGGCGGTGCTGACGCTGGCCGAAGAGGTCTGGCGCGCGGCGGGCGAGGGCGAGACCATGGACCCCGAGACGCTCCTCTCCGTCGTCCAGCGGCGTGCGCCGATCTACGACAAGGGCCAGGACGGCCACTACAATCTGATCTCGGCGCTGCACAAGTCGGTGCGCGGCTCGGATGTCGACGCCTCGCTCTACTGGCTCGCCCGCATGCTCGATGCCGGCGAGAACCCGCTCTATCTCGGCCGCCGGCTGGTCCGCATGGCGTCCGAGGACATCGGCCTTGCCGACACCAACGCGCTGACAGTGGCCCTCGCGGCCAAGGACGCCTACGACTATCTCGGCTCGCCGGAGGGCGAGCTGGCGCTCGCCGAGGCGACGGCCTATCTCGCCGCCGCGCCGAAATCCAACGCCGTCTACGTCGCCTACAAGGCGGCGGTGCGGGCCGCCAAGGAGCACGGCTCGCTGCTGCCGCCGAAACACATCCTCAACGCCCCGACCGGGCTGATGAAGGACGAGGGCTACGGCTCGGGCTACCGCTACGACCACGACCAGCCGGACGGTTTTTCCGGCCAGGACTATTTTCCCGAGGAGATGGGAAGGCAGCGCTTCTACGAGCCGACCGATCGGGGCGACGAGCGCCGGCTCGGCGAGCATCTTTCGCGGCTTGCCCGGCTGCGCGAGGAACGCGGGAAGACCTAGGCGTCAGATCGCGGTGAGGCCGCCGTCGATCGAATGCACCGCGCCGTTGATATAGGGGCAATCGTCGGAGGCGAGGAAGGCGACAAGGCCGGCGACCTCTTCGACGGTGCCGTAGCGCCTTGCCGGAATGCCGCGGCTGCGCTTGGCTTCCGAGGATCCGATGGTCTCGTCCAGCCGGCCGATCATCCGGCTTCGGATTGGGCCGGGATTGATGCAGTTCACCCTGACGCCGTGCGGCGCGGCCTCGGTGGCGGCAACCCGCGTCAGCCCGACGACGGCGTGTTTGCTGGCATTGTAGCCCCACATGCCGGGCGAGCCCGTCAGGCCGGAGGCGCTGGACGAATTGACGATCGACCCGAAGCCCTGACCGAGCATCACCGGCAGGACGTGCCTGAGGCCGAGAAACACCCCCTCGACATTCACCGCCATCACCTTACGAAAATCCTCGATGCCGTAATCGGCGATGCGGGCGATCGGACCGTCGATGCCGGCATTGTTGAAGAAGACGTCGATGCGACCGGCGAGGGCGAGGGCCCTTGCGACATAGTCGCGCACGCTGGCTTCGTCCGTGACGTCGGCTTCGATGGCGAGGAGATCTCCGTCGACTGCCCGGCGCAGGCTCGAAAAATCACGGCCCGGCCGGTCGACCGCGACGATCCGGCCGCCGCGCCTTGCCATCAGCGCAGCGCTTGCCGTGCCGATCTCGCCGGCGGCGCCGGTGACGAGGATGATCTTGCCGTCGAGCGGGGCGTCCATGGCTGCGACCTTCCTGTCGGCACTGGTACCGGCGTCGATGGGGCGCTTCGCGAGCGCCCGCCGGTTCAATATGCCGCGACGGCTGCCTTCGCCCACTCCCTGGTATGGAGCGACCCGATCCGGCGGGGCAAGATCGCCGATCGACGGCCGGATCGCTGTCACGGAACCGTCGCATCCGCTGGCGTCGGTGGCGGCACCAAGAACCGGCAAACGCACGGCTTTTCCGGGAATGCGGCCAAAATCGGCCAGAAAAGCGTCCGAACGGGGTTGATCGACGGGACCCGGAGCCATCTAATTGACCTATCGAGGGCGGGCCGCCAGCGGCTCGTCCCATCCGCGCGCCTGGCAAGGGCGCTTTTTTCATTCCAACGACGAGGTCTCGATGTCATCTCAACAGACCACCGAGATACCCGACGTGTCGGTGACCGACTACGAAGTCGGCCAGGACAACATCCAGCGTTTCGGGCTCGATATCCACAATCCGGTCTTCCCGATCTCGGCGAGCGTCATCATCGCTTTCGTCGCTTTCGCGCTGCTCTTCCCCGAGCTGGCAGACGGATTCTTTGGCTGGCTGCGCCCGGCGATCACCTCCACCTTCGACTGGCTGTTCCTTCTGGCCGGCGACGTCTTCGTCCTGTTCTGCCTGGTGCTGGTGGTCTCGCCACTCGGCAAGATCCGCCTCGGCGGCAAGGACGCCAAGCCGGAATTCGGCTATTTCGGCTGGTTTGCCATGCTGTTCGCCGCCGGCATGGGCATCGGCCTGATGTTCTACGGCGTCTCCGAGCCGATCACCCATTTCACCTCGTCCATGGCCGGCGGCGCCGATGCGCCGCTGATGGGCGCGGCCGGCGATACCGACGCGGCGCGCCGCCTCGGCATGGCCGCCACCATCTATCACTGGGCGCTGCACCCCTGGGCGATCTACGCCGTGGTGGCGCTCGCGCTGGCCTTCTTCAGCTACAACTGGGGCCTGCCGCTGACCATGCGCTCGGTGTTCTATCCGATGCTCGGCGACAGGGCCTGGGGCTGGCCGGGCCACATCATCGACATCCTTGCCGTCTTCGCGACGCTGTTCGGCCTTGCCACCTCCCTCGGCTTCGGCGCCGAACAGGCCGTCGGCGGACTGAATTATCTCTTCGGCGTGCCGGACACGATGCTGTCCAACATCGTGCTGATCGTGCTGATCACCGGCGTTGCGCTGACCTCGGTGGTCGCTGGCCTCGACGCCGGCGTGCGCCGGCTTTCCGAAATCAACATGGTGCTGGCGCTGCTGCTCCTGCTCTTCGTGTTCTTCGTCGGACCGACGATTCAGCTGATCCAGGGCTTCGTCGGCAATACGGTGGCCTATTTCCGCGACTTCATCCCGCTGTCGAACCCGTTCGGCCGCATGGATGACGGCTACCGCACCGGCTGGACGACCTTCTACTGGGCCTGGTGGATGAGCTGGTCGCCCTTTGTCGGCATGTTCATCGCCAGAGTGTCGCGCGGCCGCACGGTGCGCGAATTCATCACCTGCGTCCTGATCATCCCGACCATCGTCTCGATCATCTGGATGACGGTGTTCGGCGGCACCGCGCTGACCGAGACGATCGGCGGCTTCAAGGGCATCGTCGATGCCGATCTCGAGGTGAAGCTGTTCGAGATGCTCGGCCAGCTGCCGCTGACGCAGATCACTTCCTTCATCGGCATCATCCTGGTCATCGTGTTCTTCGTCACCTCGTCGGATTCCGGTTCGCTGGTGATCGACACGATCACCGCCGGCGGCAAGATCGACGCGCCGGTGCCGCAGCGTGTGTTCTGGGCGAGCTTCGAGGGGCTGGTGGCGATCACGCTGCTGCTCGGCGGCGGCCTCGCGGCGCTGCAGGGCGCAGCGATCGCCACGGGGTTCCCCTTCGCGATCCTGCTCCTCCTGCTCTGCTGGTCGACCTGGAAGGGGCTCGCCGACGAGCGCAAGCAGCCCTTCCTGGAGAAGATGAAGGCCAAGGGCCACAAGGTCTGAGGCAGGGCTCTTGCCCGCAAGACGACGCGAACCCGGTCGGCGCTTCTGGCGCCGGCCGCTTTTCTTTCAACGATGACGAGACTGGTGTTCCTGTATGTACAACGTCCTGCTCGTGGCGCTCGGCGGGGGGATCGGCGCGGCCCTCAGGCACCTCTCCGGGATCGCCGCCATGCGGCTTCTCGGTGCGGGCTTTCCCTATGGCACGATGTTCGTCAACGTCGTCGGCTCCTTCGTCATGGGCGCCTTCATCGAGCTTTTGGCCCGGCGTTTCGGCGCCTCGGCGGAACTTCGGCTGTTCGTCGCCACCGGCGTTCTCGGCGGCTTCACGACCTTTTCCTCCTTCTCCCTCGACACCGCCTTTCTCTATGAGCGCGGCGACCTGGCGCTTGCGGCGGTCTATGTGATCGGGTCGGTGGTCATCGGCATCGCGGCGCTGTTCGCCGGGCTCGGCGTGGTGCGGGCGCTCGGCTGACCCCCTCACGCTGCCGGCTTCCGTTGCGGGAGCGGCAACCTTGGCTCTTGCGCAGTTGCTTTTGGGAGGAGTAAGGCGGCGACGCGGAGCGGCCGATGCCTGCTGCCGTCCGCCAGTATCCGAGTCGGGGGCGACGACATGACCCGCAAACAGAAGAAACTGATCCGGCGGATCGCCATCGCGGTGCCGCTGGCCCTCCTGTGTCTGTGGCTGATCCCGATCGTCACGATCGTCTGGATCGCCTGCGGCCTGATCGATGTCGGCCGCAACAAGGGCAAGACGCAGCTGATGTACAGCCGCTACTTCACAGGCAACGGCATCCCCACCTGGCTGCTCTCGCCGTTCAACCTCCTGATCGACCTCGTCAGCTACAGAAATCCCGGCGTCTGGCGGCTGGAGGACTTTCCCGCCGAGTGGCGTGCCGAGATCGAGACCGTCCTCGACACCTTCCGCGCCCGGAAAAGCGAGATCATCGCCGACATCGACTCCCAATTCGCCGAGGGCCGACGCGGCATGTATGTCTATCAGTGGTACGGCAAGCGCTTCGTCGACAACGTCCCGGAATTCAACCACGACTTCCGCTATGTGAAGACCATTGCGGTCTCGGTGTTCTCCGGCAAGGAATCGACCACCTGGCACTATGGCCCGCTGCGGCTGACCCTGAGGGTGCTCCTCAACCTAGCGCCGGCCGACAGCGACCGGGTGTTCATAGAATGCAACGGCGTGAAGCACCTGTGGCGCGACGACCCGCTCTACATCTTCGACGACACGCTGTTCCACCAGTCGGTGAACGAGGTGGACGCGCGGCGCTACAACGTCTTCATGGACGTCATCCGGCCGAGCCCCGTGCCCGGGCTGCTCTCGACGCTGCTGATCGGCGTCTCGGCGCTGGCCGACCGGCTGAAGGCGATGTTCTACAAGAACTGGAAGATGATCGACCGCCGCGGCGGCGCGCCGACACCGGCGGAATAGGTCGCATCGCGGGGCGACCGAGGGAGGCCGAATGCGCATTCTCCTGACCGGCTCGTCCGGATGGCTCGGCCGATTCCTGGCGCCCCGGCTGAAGGCGCGGGGCGACACCGTCACCGGCCTCGATGTCGCGCCGGGCCCCGATACCGACGTGATCGGCTCGGTCGCCGACCGGGCCCTGATCGACCGGGTGTTTGCCGAGCACGGCATCGAGGCGGTGATCCATGGCGGCGCGCTGCACAAGCCGGACATTGCGCGCTATCCCAGGCAGGCCTTCATCGACGTCAATGTGACCGGGACGCTGAACCTTCTCGAGGCCGCGGTGCGGGCCGGTCATGATCGCGTCGTCTTCACCTCGACGACGTCGCTGATGATCTCGCAGGCGATCCGTGAGGAAGCCGGCGAGACGGCGGTCTGGCTCGACGAGACGGCGGGGCCGCTCCAGCCGCGCAACGTCTATGGCGCCACCAAGCTCGCGGCGGAGGGGCTCTGCCGGCTGTTCCATCTGGAGCATGGGCTGAAGGTCGCGGTGCTCAGAACCGCGCGGTTCTTTCCCGAGGAGGACGACACGCTCGACCATCTGCCGGGCGAGAACCTCAAGGCCAACGAGTTCCTCAACCGCCGGCTGACCGTCGAGGACGCCGCCGAGGCCCATGTCGCCGCGCTCGACCGGGCAACCGGCTTCGAGGTCTTCGTCGTCTCGGCGCCGACGCCCTTTGCCAGATTCGAGGCGGGTGAGCTGAAGAGCGACGCGGCGGCGGTGATCGCGCGGCATTTCCCCAAGGCGGAGGAGCTTTATGCGGCGCGTGGCTGGCAGCTGCCGCGCTCGATCGGCCGGGTCTACGACGCCAGCCGCATGGAGCGGATCCTCGGCTTTCGCTGCCGCACCGATTTCGCCGCGGTTCTGCAGGCGCTGGAGGAGGGCGGCGAGATGCCGTTTCACCACGACCCGGCTTATGTCTCGCCGAAAGAGATTTGAGTTTCGGCCGAGGTGGCGTTTCAGGGAGTAGCGCACAGGGCGATCGTCTGAAGCCGGTAGCCGTATTCGCGAGTGGCCTGATCTCCCCCTCAAGGGAAGAGATCGAAGCGTCGGTGGCGGCGGTTGCCCTCAAGCGATCGCCCTGCAGGAGCGTATTGGCGTTTGAGGCGCCTGGCGGTAGTATGAGTGCATGGATGACTTCCGATCAGACGATCTGGACGGTTACTTGAGACCGGTTCGCGACGACGAAGTGGCGTCGAATCATCGCGTCTGGATGAACGAGCAGATCGCTGAAACGCTTGCCAAGAAAGAGCGCGGCGAGATGAATTACGCGCCGCTCGATCAGGTGCGCCGGGCTTTCAAGCTGGATGCATCTTAGGATATCAGAGGACGCGGAAGCGGACCTTCGCTTCCTGCGCGACTATCTCAACCCCCGCAGCCCGCAAGCCTACCAGCGCATTCTGATTGCGATTTTCGCTGCCTTCGATCAGCTGGAAGTCTTTCCGCTGCTGGGGAGGGAGGGAGAGGTGGCCGGAACGCGGGAGTTGACCGTTCCGCGGACGCCGTACCGCATCGTCTACAGCCTGCCGAATGCCTATTTCCTCGATGTCGAACGCGTCCTGCACGGGAGCTTGAGATATCCGAGCGACGAAGACTAGGCGTGGTTGGTGTGTCTGTCCGCTTCGAACGCGGCCGGCGTTCTCATTGCCCAACGGCACGGCATTCTTTAGGAGACAGGGCACGCGGGGCCTTGGCACGAGCCGGCTGCGAGCATCGAAAGGCATAAGACATTGGCAGGCGTCGAGCAGCGACGGGTGGATGAGGACGAGGCGGGGCTGCGGCTCGACCGCTGGTTCAAGCTGCACTATCCGGGGCTCGGCTTCGGCCACCTGCAGAAGCTCCTCAGATCCGGGCAGATCCGCGTCGACGGCGGCCGCGCGAAGTCCGACACCCGCGTCGAGCCCGGCCAGATGATCCGCGTGCCGCCGGTCGGCAGCGACGCCAAGACCCTCGACCACACGCCGCTGACGCCGAATACCATGCGGCATCGGGAGGACGGCGACGTCCTGTCGAAGATGCTGATCTACGAGGACGACAAGGTCTTCGTCTTCAACAAGCCCGCGGGGCTCGCCGTGCAGGGCGGCTCGGGCGTCGCGCGCCACGTCGACAAGATGCTGGAGGCCTGGCGCAACAAGAAGGGCGAGAAGCCGCGCCTCGTCCACCGGCTCGATCGCGACACTTCCGGCATTCTCGTCGTCGCGCGGACTCGCGGCGCGGCAACGCAGCTCACCAAGGCATTCCGCGAACGCGACACGCAGAAGCACTACTGGGCGATCGTCAAGGGCGTGCCAGCGCCGCGCGACGGCCGCATCTCGACCTATCTCGTCAAGGAGCAGACGCCCGACGGCGACCGCATGCGCATTGCCAAGCATGGCGACGAAGGCGCCGACCACGCGCTGTCCTATTACCGGGTGATCGACCAGGTGGCGCAGAACTTCGCCTGGCTGGAAATGCAGCCGCATACCGGCCGGACCCATCAGCTGCGCGTCCATGCCGCCCATCTCGGCCACCCGATCCTCGGCGACCCGAAATATTTCGAGCACGACACCAACTGGGAGTTTCCCGGCGGCGTCCAGAAACGGCTGCATCTGCATGCCCGGCGGATCGTCATTCCGCATCCCGACGGCAAGGGCACGATCGACCAGATCGCCCCGCTGCCGCCTCACATGGTGCAGACCTTCAACCTCTTCGGTTTCGACGAAGCCGCCCTCGACGATTGAGCGACGCGATGAAAGCCGTTCTGTTCGACTGCGACGGGACGATCGCCGATTCCGCCGGGCTGATCGCCACCATCATGACGCGGACCTTTTGCCGCTTCGATCTGGAGCCGCCGCCGCCGGAGGCGACGCGGGCGATCATCGGCCTGTCACTGGAAAAGGCGGTGGTGGCGCTTCGCCCCTCGCTCGACGAGGCGGCGGCGATCGAGATCGCCGAGGGCTACCGCATCGAATACCGCGCCGAGCGGGCGCGGCCGGACTTTTCCGAGGCGCTGTTTCCCGGCATGGCCGAGCTGGTTCGCGGTCTGTCGTCGCGCGACGACGTCCTCGTCGGCATGGTCACCGGCAAGTCGCGGCGCGGCGTCGCCTCGCTCACCGAGTTTCATGGCATTTCGGACTGCTTCCACGCGGTGCGCACCGCCGACGACTGCCCCTCCAAGCCGCATCCGGCGATGGTGCTGGAATGCTGCGGCGAATTCGGCCTCGAGCCGGACCGTGCCGTCGTCGTCGGCGACACGACCTTCGACATGGAGATGGCGAAGGCCGCCGGCGCTGGTGCGATCGGCGTTGCCTGGGGCAGCCATTCGGCCGAGCTGATGCGCCGCGCCGGTGCCGACACGATCGCCGACGACGTCGCGGCCCTGACGGCCGCGCTCGACCAATTCCTTGCCGGCTGAGGGCCAGAGCGCCAGTTTTCGGGACACCTCGGCGGTCATCAATCGATCCACAGGGCCATCATGTCGAACAGCACGCCTTTCGCCCGCCCGGAACTGCCGAAGCGCTTCTACACGAGCGTAGCGATCACCGAGACGCCGGCGGGTCTTGCCGTGACCCTCGACGGGCGGCCGGTGAAGACGCCGGCGAGGCGGCCGCTGACGGTGCCCGCAAAGCCCGTCGCCGAGGCGATCGCCGCCGAATGGCAGGCGCAGGGCGAACGCATCGACCCGGCGACGATGCCGGCGACGCGGCTCGCCAACACGATCATCGACGGGGTGGTCGACAACCCCGCGCCGGTGCGCGCCGATCTCGCCCGCTTCGCCGAGACCGACATGCTGTTCTATCGCGCCGGGGAACCCGAGCGCCTGGTCGAGCGCCAGCGCCAGCGCTGGGATCCGGTTCTGGCCTGGGCCGAGGAGCGCCTCGGCGCCCGTTTTCTGCTCGCAGAAGGGGTGATGCATGTCGCCCAGCCGGAAAATTCGCTGGCGGCGGTGCGCGATCACCTCGAAGGGTTCTCGGACGGGTTCTCGGTCGCGGCGCTGCACCAGGCGACGACGCTCACCGGCTCGGTGCTGCTGGCGCTGGCGCTCGCCGATGGCCGGCTGACGCTGGAGGAAGCCTGGTCGCTCGCCCATCTCGACGAGGACTGGAACATCGAGCAGTGGGGCGCCGACGACGAGGCGATGGCATTGCGCGAGCGGCGCTTCGAGGAAATGCAGGCGGCGGCGCTGATGCTTGCCTCGCGTCCGGACCGCCCGGCGAGCTGAAGGCATCGCGGGAGCCGGTCTGCGGGTTTGTCCACAAGCCTGCGGCGGTCAGGGCTCGAACAGCTGCAAGATGGCAGAAGCGTTACGACGACGGTGACGATGAGCGGTTCAGGCCGTGATCCGGCGCAGGAAGGCCAGCAGGCTCTCCATCGCGGGCCGGCGATAGGTCTGGGTCTCCATCAGCGTCTCGTGCCGCGCGCCGGCGATCACATGGCTTTCGACGTCGTGGCAGTCGAGCGCCTGCAGCGCCTCGGCAAGTTCGGTGATCGCCTTGCCGCCGCGGGTCGCCGGATCCTCCGAGCCGCCGAGGAGATGGACCGGCAGGTCCGGCGGCACCAGCGACAGGCCGGCCTTCGACCCCGCCTCGAAGACCAGCTTCGCGATATCCTCCATCATCGAGACGGTCGGGGTGAAGCCGCAAAGCGGGTCGCTTGAATAGGCGTCGACGGCGGCCTCGTCGTGGCTCAGCCAGTCGTAGGGCGTGCGCCGCGGCGAGATCGCCTTCGCCCAGCTATCGAAGGTGAAGCGGCGGGAAAGCTCGCTGGCAACGTCCGAACCCTTCAGCGCCTTTTCCGCCTTCAGCGCGATCCGCCCCAGCCGGCGGTCGAGGCCGTGGGCGAAATCGGCGTTCCAGACGCAGAGGCCGTCGAGTTCGCGGCCGAAGCGTTCGCCGTAGTTCAGCGCGATGATGCCGCCGAGCGAATGGCCGAACACGACGACCGGCAGCTCGCCGACGGTCTCGAGGGCGTGCAGATGCACCGACCGGCAGTCCCGCAGCACCTTTTCGGCGCCGCCGGTGACGGCGAAGCGTCGGAGCGGCGCGTCGGGCGCGACGGTCGAGCCGTGGCCGCGATGGTCATGGGCGAAGACATGGAAGCCGTCCTCCGACAGTTCGCGGGCGAAGCGGGCATAGCGGCCGGCATGCTCGGCAAGGCCGTGAAGGACGAGGACGATGCCGCGCGGCTCGCCGGATGCGGCTGTGGACTTCAGATGCAGCGTCGCGCCGGACCGGCTGTCGATCGATTGTTCACGGTCGAAACGCAACGCCCGCCATGCTCCCCGAATGCTTCGTCGTCGCCCGTACATAGGGCGCTGCTATGGTCGCGACAGCAGAGTTTACGGCGGCTTTGCCGCCGCGTAGATTGCAACCGAAGCCTGCGATCCATCACGGTTGCGGCGCGTGGCCAAGGCACGGCGAACCGGCGATTGCGACAGGCGATTGGGGAGGAACGACAATGCGCGTCACCCGGATGGCGATGCTGCTCGGCCTGGTGCTTGCTGGCGGGGCCGCCTCGGCCCAGGAGCCTCTCGAAGGCTATGTCATCGCCCGCAAAGCCTGCAATGCCACCATCTCGATCCGCAATGCGGCCAGCGAGAGCGGCACTGTCCTCGATCTCGAGCGGGCCTATCAGCTGATCGGCGAGAACCGGACGAACGGCACGCACTACTATGTCGTCGTTCCGGGAGCGGAGCCGAGCCGCCGATGGATCGACAAGAGCTGCGGCGACTGGGTAAAGCTCGTCGCGCGAGGCGAGGCCTTCGAGCGCCCGGGTGGTGGCGGCGCCGGGGGCACGGGCGACACCGACACTGACGTCGACGACGACATGGCCGATGCCGGCGACGGCGGTGGATCGACCGGCGGGACGCCCTCCGGCGGCGGCCAGACCGGATCGCCGCCGCGGAATTTCGTCCTGGCGATCAGCTGGCAGCCGGCCTTCTGCGAGACCCATGGCAGCAAGGCCGAATGCAAGTCCCAGACCGAGGCGCGCTTCGACGCCGACCACTTCACCCTGCACGGCCTCTGGCCGCAGCCGCGGGGCCTCGAATATTGCGGCGTTTCGGCGGGCCAGAAGAGCGACGACAAGGCCGGGCGCTGGGACAGGCTGCCGGCGGTCGCGGTCGACGACGAGACGCGCGCCGCGCTTTCCAAGGTGATGCCGGGAACCCAGTCGATGCTCGAGCGGCACGAATGGACCCGTCACGGCACCTGCTATCAGGAAGCCGAGGACGCCTATTTCGACGATGCGCTGGCGGTGATCGGCAAGATCAACGCTTCCAGGGTCCGCGAGCTCTTTGCCGGCGCCATCGGCCGTTCGCTCACCCGGGCGGAGATCCGTGCCGCCTTCGACGAGGCTTTTGGCGCGGGAGCCGGCGAGCGGGTGCGTGTCGCCTGTTCGCGGGATGGCGATCGCCGGCTGATCGGCGAACTGACCATCGGCCTCGTCGGCGAGATCACCGAGGACCCCGACGTCGCGGCGCTGATCGCCGCGGCGAAGCCGACGGATGGCGGCTGCAGCGACGGCATCGTCGACAAGGTCGGATTCCAGTGATCGCCGGGCGATCCGCTGAACGATCGGCAGCGGGCGGATCGACCGTCATCGGGTGTCATCCGGTCTGCGGTCGAAGGCTCGGGCAGTGCGAAGCGCGTGACCGCTGCGACTTCGGCTGAACTTGGAATTCTCGGCCGCGGCGGTCAGTTCTTGCCCGCATCGGCGCGCCAGAAGGCCGGCAGCTGATAGCCGTAGAGCGCCGTCTTCTCCGGATGCTGGATGAAGGACCAGCGGGCGAGGCGCTGCTCCGGCAGGTGGAACAGCGGCACGACGTAGTAGCCGGAGATCAGCACGCGGTCGTAGGCCCTGACCGCGGCGACGAAATCCTCCCGCGAGCGGGCGGTGACGATTTTATTGATCAGGGCGTCGATCGCCGGATCGGACGCTCCGGCATAGTTGAACGAGCCGTTGATGTCGTTGGATTTCGAGCCCCAGCGATAGACCTGCTCGGCGCCCGGCGACAGCGAGGCCGAATAGGCGCCGATGATCATGTCGAAGTCGAAGGAATCCTTGCGCGCCTGGTACTGCGAGTCGTCGATGAGCCGGGTGCCGACCGCGATGCCGAGACGCGACAGCGTGCTCTTGTAGGCCTCGGCCATCTTGGCCTGTTCGGGCGACTGGACGAGGATCTCGAAGCTCAAAGGCTTGCCGCCGGGCCCGACGAGCCGGCGGCCCTTAAGTTCGTAACCGGCCTCCTGAAAGGCCTTCAGCGCCGCGCGCAGCACCTTGCGGTCGGATCCCGAACCGTCGGTGACGACCGGCGCGTAGCTGCCGTCCATGACGTCGGGATCGACGTCGCCGGCAAACGGCTTCAAAAGCGCCTTCTCCTTGTCGCTGGCCGGGCGCCCGAGCGCCGACAGCTCCGAACTTTGGAAAAACGAGCCGGTCCGCTTGTAGGCGCCGTAATAGAGGTTCTTGTTCGCCCATTCGAAGTCGAACAGCATCGACAGTGCCTTGCGCACCTTGCGGTCGGCGAAGATTTCCCGACGGGTATTGAAGACGAAGCCGAGCATGTTGGCCGGCGCGCCGCTCTCGAAGCTCTCCTTGACTACGCGGCCATCCCTCACCGCCGGAAAGTCGTAGGCGGTGCGCCAGTGGTTCGGGTCGCCCTCTGGATAGACGTGGCAATTGCCCTTCTTGAAGGCCTCGAACTGGGCGTTGGTGTCCCGGTAGTAGTCGATGACGATCTTGTCGTAGTTGAACATGCCCTTTCGGATCGGCAGGTCCTTGGCCCAGTAGTCCGGGTTCTTCTCGTAGGTGATCTCCTGGCCCGGCCTGACGTCGGCGATGACATAGGGGCCGGAGCCGATCACCGGCTTCAGCGTCGTCTGTTCGAAGGTCTTCTCGTCGAAGGCGTGTTCCGGCAGGACCGGCAGGCCGGCAATCAGGAGCGGCGTCTCGCGGTCGGCGGTCTCGTCGAAGGTGAAGCGGATGCCGTGGTCGCCGACCTTTTCGATCTTCACCGCCGGGCGCAGCCAGTTGGCATAGAGCGGGCGGCCGTATTCGCGCAGCATCCGGACGGTGAACAGCATGTCCTCAGGGGTGATCGGCGTGCCGTCGGAGAATTTCGCCGCCGGATCGAGCTGGAACTCGACGAAGCTGCGCTTTTCGTCAGTCTCGATCGTCTTGGCGATCAGGCCGTACATGGTGAAGGGCTCGTCGGGCGAGCGCTGCATCAGCGGCTCGAAGACGAGATTGCCGAATTCCTTGTCGAACCAGATGCCCCGCGCCGTGGTCAGCGCGCCGCGCACGATCACCGGGTTGAGATTGTCGAAATTGCCGAAGACGCAGTAGCGCACCGTGCCGCCCTGGGGGGCGTCGGGATTGGCATAGGGCAGCGTCTGAAAGTCGGCGGGAAGCGCCGGCTCACCCTGCATCGCGATGGCATGGGCCGGCTCGGCGCGGGCGGCACCCGCCGCAAGAAGCGCCGCAACAAGGCCCGCAAGGGACAGGGCACAGAAGCCGAAGACGTGGTGTCGCATCGTGAATTCCCGGATCTCGACAGGATGCCGGACCGAAGGCTGCTGATGCCAAGGGTCCGATCTTCGCCGCCCATAAGAGAGACGCAACCTTGCCTGTAAGTGCGGCCATCGCCTGACCACGAGAAACGGGCGATTTTCTGCCTGCGGCGCCTGGATGTCCCGAGCCTATCCCATCGGACGCCGGATCGAAACCGTCAGCGCAGAGAGAATTGGTATTTCAAAGGCTTGAAAGCCGTTGCTGATGTCGTGTCGGAACACCGCGGGTCGCCCGGCGGCGGGATGCCGGGGACCGGAAACGACGAGGCCCCGGAACCGCTGCGGGTCCCGGGGCCTCGATTCGTCGTCCTTCGGCCGATGTCGGCGCAGCTCTCGGCTCAACTGTCGAAGCGGCCGGAGGCGTGCGCCAGCATCGTATAGACCTTGCCGGTGTCGGAGGAGAGATAGCTCCGCGACACGCGGCTTTCCGGGTCGTTGCGGGCGATGTCCTGCAACAGCGCCTCGAAGTCGGTGATGTAGCGGTCCACCGCATCGCGGAACTCGCTGTCGCGCTGATACTTCCGGCGAATGTCGTCGAAGGTCTGCTGGCCCTGCATGGTGTAGAGCCGGCGGGTGAAGACATTGCGCTCGCCGCGGCGGTAGCGGTCCCACAGCTCGACCGAGGCGTTGTGGTCGATCGCCCGGGCGATGTCCATGGACAGCGAATTGAGCGATTCCACCACATGGTCGGGCGAACGGTCCGGCGTCGCGGGGGTGCGTCCGGCGGCCGGCGAGCCCGGCTGCTGGGCGGGGACCTGCGGCTTGGCGAGATCGGCCTGGTCGTCGTCCTCGGAGGCCCGGCGCAAGAGGCTGGAGACCCAGCCGGCACCGCGATCGGTCTCGCCGCGTGGGCGCTCGCCTGCCGGACGCTCGGCGACGGGCCGCTCGGCAGCGGGCCGGGCCGCCTCGTCGGAGCGGGCAGGCCGCGCCGGCGAGGGCGCACCGGCGCCGCCCGTCGTGGCGCCGGCGCCGCCGGTCCGGCCGACGGGGGCCGACGCGGCAGGGTTGCCGGCAGGCGCCGAGGGCCTGAGGCCGGTCGAAGGCGACGCCTGGCGGGGCGCCTGCGGCTGGGCCGCCGGTGCCTGGAAGGACGCCTGGGGACGGGCCTCTCCGGTTGCCGGCTTCTGCGGCTCGCTGCGGCTCGGCTCGAAGTTCGAGCCCCTGAGGTCGCGGGCGAGATTACCGTCGGTCATGAAGGAGGCGGCGATCTCCCGCTCGACGTCGAAGGCGTCGTCGTCGCTGAAGTCGAACTCCGGCTTCTTCGGTTCGGGCGCCTTGGCGACCGGGGCTTCGGGGGCCGGACGGGTCTCGCGCTGCGGCCGCGCCGGAGCGGGCTTGGCGCGGTCGGCGACGTCGAAGGCACGGCCGGAATGGGAGACGATGTCCGAGAGTTCGCGCAGCGCCCGGATCTGGTCCGACACCGCCCGGCGCATCGCCTCGGTGCTGGAGCGGGTCTCCTCGGGAAGCTCAAAGACGCCGCGCTTGATCTCGCCACGAGCCGATTCCAGCTCGGCGCGGATGGTGGAGGCCGCCTGGCGGATCTCCTCGGTCGAGCGCTCGAAGCGCTGGCCGGCATCCTCAAGCGCCGACTGGATCGTCTCGCGCAGCGCGCTCGCGGTCTGCAGCGAGCGCTGTTCGGCGCCCTGCAGCTGCTCCTCGACATCGCCGAGCGAGGCGCTGACGTCGCCCGCGAGCCGCTCGGAGATCAGCCGCGAGCGCTGCTCGGTGCGGTCGAAGAGGCCGTTCACCACCTCCTCGAAGGAGCGCATCAGGCCGCCGATCTCCTCGGAGCGGGTGACCAGGTTGCTGGACAGCGCGTCGAGCTCGGCATGGCCGCCGTCGAGCACCTGGCGAAGCCCGTTCTCCCGGGTCTCCAGGAGGCCGACCGTCTCCGACAGGACGGCGCCGTGCTCCTGGAAGCGGTCGGCCATCGAGGCGATCTTCGAGAAGGCCGCGAGCGACAGCTTGTCAAGCCTGTCGACATTGCTGTCGAGCATGCGGGCGCTGAGCGAGATCGAGTTGGTCGCTTCCTCGGCGTCCTGGACGAAGCGGGCGCCGCTTTCCTTCAGGATGCCGTCGATGGCGCCGAGATTGCTGGCGGTCTCCTCGACGAGGCCGCGCAGCGAGCTCGACGTCTGGGCGAGACGGCCGATCAGCGAGCCGACGTCGCGCTGTAGCTGTTCGCGCATCTCGCCGACCATGCCGACGGTGGTCGCGGCCCGCTCGTCCAGCGCGCCGAGGATGGCGTCGGAGGACTCGGCAAGGGCGGCGATCGTCTCCTGGGCGCGGCGGCCGAGGGCAGCGGCAAGCGAGGCGTTCTCGGCCCGGAGCTTCTCGGCGGCGTCGCGGGTGGTGACCTGCAGCAGCCGGGCAAGCTCGGTGCCGCCGTCGCCGATCTGCGACAGGATCGGCCTTGCATCCTCCTCGAGCATGCGGCTGATCTCGGCATTGCGGGCCGACAGCATCGAAGCGAGGTTGCGGGTCTTCTCCTCGAGTTCCTCGCTCATCATCCTTGTGCGGGTGGCGAGCGCCCGTTCGGTGTCGCTCATGCGGCCCGAGAGTTCCTCGCCGACCGAGCCGGCGCTTTCGACCAGCGTGGTGCGGGCGCGCTCGGTCTCCAGACGGATGATCTCGGAGATCGCCGCGATCTGGCTCGACAGGTCGCCGCCGCGATTGGCGATCTCGTCGCGGACGCTCTCGGCGTCGCGCAAGAGCCGGCCGGAGACGGTCGATACTTCGCCGCGCAGCTGCTCGACCACGGTGGCGACCTCGCCGCGCAGGGCCTCGGAAGAGGCGACGAGCTCGGAGCGGAGCCGGTCGGTCGAGGCATCGATCTCGCCGGTGACCGGGTTTTCGGCCAGGAGCTCGCCGAGCCGGCGGGTGACCGCCTCAAGTTCGGTCGAGAAGGCGCTGGCACGCGCCTCCAGCGCCTCGGCGATGTCGCCGGTGGCGTTGCGCATGGTGCCGGCGGCGCTGGCGACCCGCGAGGAGAAGTCGTCGCCGGTGGTCCTGAGCGTGCCCTCGGCGGACCGGGCGATCTCGCTCATCCGCGCCACGGCCTTCTCGAAGTCGTCGGCCATGCGGGCACCGTCGCCGGCAAACCGCGCACGGTTCTCCTCGGCGATGCGGCGCAGCTCGTCGCCTGCGACGGCGATCCGCTGGGTGAAGTTCTCGGTATTGCGGTCGAACTCGCCGGCAACGACGCCGGACAGGCCCGACAGCGTGTCGACCAGCGCCATGCGCTGCTCGCTCAGCTGTTCGCGAACGCCATCGGCCTCGCGGCGGATCTGGCCGGTGAGCTGGGCGATCTGGGTGGCGAGAGCCTCGGCCTCGGTGGCAAAGCGCGAGCGCGATTCCTCCGACAGCGAGCGGATGACCTCGGCCGAGCCGCTGATCGTCTCGGCAATGCGGCCGCCTTCGCCGACGAGCTTGGAGCCGGCGCTCTCGGTGCGCTCGGAAAGCTCGGCGGCGAGGGCGCCGAGACGCTCGGTGAGGCGTTCGGCCTCGTCGGCGATGCGCTGGCGCGCCTCCTCGCCGGCGGTGTCGAAGATCTTCGCGATGTCGCCGACGCTGGCGGAGACCTTGTCGGTCTCGGCCATCAGGCCCTCGCGGGCACGGCTGGCCTCGGCCGCCATGGCGGAAGTCGCCTCGCCGACGGTGCCGCGGATCGCCTCGGCGAGCGAGGCTGCGCGGGCATTGAGGGTGCGCTCGACATTGCCGAGGCCGCGCTCGAGGGCCGTCGAGATCGCCTCGGTCCGCTGGTCGAGAGCACCGACCAGATTGGCCGAGCCGCCTTCCAGCGCCGCAAGCAGGTCCTCGCGGCGGGTCTCGATGGTCTGCGAGATCTCGCCGACCGACTGCTCGATGGTGCGCCGGACGTCGTCGGCCCGGTCCTCGAAGGTGGCGGCAGCGGAGCTGACCGCGCCGTCGATGAGCGAAGCCAGATTGTCGCGGCGCTCGTCGAAGGCGGTGGCGAGCTTGAGGTCGGCCTCGAACAGCGCGTCGGAAAGGGCGGAAACCCGCTCCTCGATCGACTGGGCGATGGCGCTGCGCCCGGTCTCGATCTGCCGGTCGAAGGCGTCGCGACGCTCGTCGAGGGCCGCGATCAGCGTGCCCTCCGAGCCGTCGACGACGCGCTGGATGGCGCCGAGGCGGTCGTCGAGACCGTCGACGAGGATGGCGCGGGCCTCCTCGATGATGGCGCGCAGCGTCGCGGTTCGGGAATCGAGATTCTCGCCGAGCAGGCTGACCCGCTCGGAAATGTCGCCGGAGATCGCGCCGATGCCCTTGTCGAGGGCGCCGGAGACGTCGTCGCGGCTCGAAGAAAGCAGCGCCTCGAGCTGGCCGATGCGCTGGTCGAGGCTTTCGCGCACGCCCGCTTCGGCGGTTTCCGAGACGTTCCTGAGTTCGGCGATCCGGGCTTCGATGGCCGAGCCGAGGGACTCACCGCCGCCGCGCAGCTCGCCGGAAAGACCGGCGATGCCTTCCTGGATGGCATGGCGCAGCTGGCCGATCTCGGCATTGAGACCGCTCTCGATGTCGCCCTTGGCGCTTTCGGCGGCTTCGGTGAGCCGCGAGAGCCGCTCGTCGAGGCCTTCGACGAGCATCGACAGGGCGCTTTCGATGGCGACGAGCTGGCTGCCGGCGGCGACCGAGAGATGATCCTCGAAGCCCTGGGTGCGCTCGTCGAGTTCGGAACGGAAGCGGCCGGTCTCGCTCTCGACGGTGCCGACGAGGGCGGTGCGGGTCTCCTCCAGCGACTTCGCCAGCGAGCCCACCCGTTCCGAGAGGTCTTCGACGATCGAGGCGACGACCTGGTCGAAGCCGGTGGCGACGCCGCGAAGGCGCTCGTCGATCGCCGCGGAAACGCGGGCCGGCATCTCGTCGCTGATGCTCTTCAGCGTCGTCGTGCGCAGATCGAGGACTTCGGCAAGCTCCTGCTGGCGGGCGTCGAAGCTCGCGACGAGGGCCTCCTGCGCCTCGCCGAGCAGCCGCTCATTGGCGTGCAGCCGGTCGGCAAGGCCGGTGTTGAGGTCGCCGGAGCGGCGATCGAGGCCTTCGAGCAGAAGTTTCGATTTCTCGTCGATACCGTTGATGAAGCTGGCGCTTTCGCCGCCGAGCGTCTGCTGCAGGCTGGCGCCGCGCTCGGCCAGGGTCGAGGCGATCGCATTGATCCGCTGGTCGAGCGAATTGACGATCGAATCCTCCGACATCGACAGCAGCTCTTCGATCGCCCCGCGGCGTTCGTCGAAGAGTGCGGAGAAGGTCGCGGCCTTCTCGTCGAGACCGCGGGCAAGCAGGCCCTCGGTGGTGCCGACGGCGGCGCGGATCTCGCCGAGCGCCGCCTCGATGCGTTCGGCGACGCGCTCGGTCCTGACGCCCATGTCCTCGGCCAGCAGGCGCTGGGCCTCGTCGAGGGCCTGGGCAAACCGGCCGCCCTGGCTGGCAATGGTGGTCTCCAGCGTCTGGACGCGGTGGGCGAAGCTGTTCTCGAAGCCCTCGGCGACGCGGCCCATGACGACCTCGATCTCGTCGCGGCGCTCGGTGAGGACACCGTGGATGCGCTCGGCGGCGCTTTCGAGCTTGTTGCCGACCTCGCCGGCGCGCTCGTTGATCGCCTCGATGCGGCTGTCGGCGGTCAGGTCGAAGGAGAGGAGGCGCTGGTCGAGCGCCTCGGCGAGGCTGGCGGTGCGCTCGCCGAACAACGTGTCGAGGCCGCTCTGGCCGTTGTCGAGAAGTGCGCGAAGCTCGCCGGAGCGGGTCCTGAAGGTCTCGTCGGCCGAGGCGACGACGGTGTCGGTGATCTCAGAAAGGTCGGAGCGGCCCTTGTCGAAGGCGCCGACGATCTCGCGGGTGCGCTCGGCCACCGTCTGGGCGAAGTCGCGCGAGCGGTCGGCGAGGGCGGTGGAGACCCGGTCGGTGGTGACCTCGATGGCGTTGGCGCGGTTCTCGATCGCCTCGATCAGCGCCGGGCCGCGCTCGCCGAGGGCCTTTTCGATGACCTCGATGCGCTGGTCGAGACCGCCGAGGGTCTGGGTGTTGCTGTCGGAAAGCAGCTGCTCGATCTGCGCGGCGCGCTCGCCGAGCTCGGTCTCGGCGCTCTTGAGGAAGCGGCTTGCGCTATTCTCGAGCTGCTCGCGGCGGCCGTCGATATGGTCGGCGACGCCCTTCTGGAAGGTCGCCCCATGGGCCTCGATCGCCTCCAGCCGCTCGTCGAACAGACCTTCGAGCCCGTGCAGGAAGGTCTCGCCCTGCAGCCGCATGGTGAGGGCGCGGTCGTCGAGCGCCTCGGCAAGGCCCTGGATGAAGTTGTCGCCATATTCGGCGAGCATCTCGGTGCGCGCCCGCACCAGCCCGGTCGCGGCATCGGCCGAGGCGACCATGCGGCCGACGAACTCGGTGCCGATCGAGGTCAGCTCGCTGGTGATGTCGTTCGCCCGGGTGAGCAGCCGGCCGGTGGTCTCGTCGAGATCGCGGCTGGCATTCTCGAAGGAGCCGGACAGCAGCGCCATCCGCTCGTCGAGGGTGCGCTCGGTGTTGGCGCTGGCCTCGACGATGCTGGCGACGGCGGATTCTGCGCCGAGCGCCAGGCCGGCGATCATCTGCTCGCTGGTCTCGCGGACGCCCGACTGCAGCGCGGCGCTCTTTTCGCCAAGATCGGCGAGGAGCAGCTGGCTGCGATTGGCAAAATCCTCGCTGACGGCGGCGTTCTGTTCGGTGAGCCTGCGCGCCACGGCATCGCCGGTCTCGTCGAGGCGGCCGACCGCCGTCTCGCCGGCCTCGGTGATCACGCCCAGCAGCCGCTCGTTGGCGCCGTTGGCACGCTCGACGATGATCGCGGTCTTGTCGTCGAAGGCCGACAGAAGCTCACGGCTGCGTTCGTCGAAGTCGCTGGTGAGGCGGGTCATCCGCTCGTCGATCTCGCCGCCGATGCGGCCGGCATGATCGTCGAGGTCGCCGGCGATCTTGCTGCCGACGCCGATCAGCTTCTGGCCGGCATTTTCGGCGACCTCGTCGAGGCGCGACAACAGCGTGTCGCCCTCGGCGGTGAGCTGCTCGCGGAGCGAGCGGCCGCGCGAATCCAGCAGTTCGGAGAGCTCGCGGTTCTGCGTCTCGTATTCCCGGGCGAAACTGGCGCTGCGCTCCTCCATTAGCGCGGTGAAGCGCTGCGAGGCGTCCTCGATGCGGGCGAGCACCGTGTCGGACGTCGTCTCGACATCGCCAACGAGGCGCTGGTGGGAACCGAGCACGGCCGAACGCAGCCGCTCGGCATGCGACAGCATCGCCTCTCGCTCGTCGCCGAGGTCCTGGACGAGGGCACGGATCTTCACCTCGTTGTCCGCATAGGCGCGCTCCAGCGCGGTGACCTCGTTACGCACGACGCTTTCGAGATCGGAGGTGCGCGACAGCGCCCGCTCGACGCCCTCGGCAAGGCCGGAGATCTCCCGGCGCACCGCCTGGCCGACGCTCATCACCCGCTCGGTGGCGACGCTCTCGGGCTCGGCGAGACGCATCGCCACTTCGGCGAGGGAGCGGCTCATCAGCCGAAGATCGGCGGAGCGACGGACCATCAGGCCGATGGCAAAGAACAGGATCGGCGGAATGAGGGCGAGGGCGGCCAGCGCCAGCATCTCGCCCTGGCGAGCCGGGTCGGCAACGCCGTCGGCCAGCGCCTGGAAGTCTGTGCCGGTGATCGTCGAGGCGCCGAAGGCGACGGCGCCGACCCAGAGCACCGAGACGCCGAGAGCGATCCACAAGGCGGTGCGCGGGGCCCGTCGCTGCAGCAGCGCCTCGGCCCAGACGGTGTTGCGCCGGGCCTCGTCATTGGCCGCGGCCTGGGTGTAGGCCCGCGGCTGCTCGGCGAAGGGCGGGCGCTCCTCGGCGGTTGCGCGTTCGGCCGCATTGGCCTGCGAGGCCTGCGAGGTCTGCGAAGATTGCGCAGCGGCGCCGGCCATGCCGGCCGCAGCGGCTGCGCCGCCGGCTGCCGCGAAGGCGGCCTCGTCGGCGGTGTCGAAGGTGTCAGGCGTATCCGCGGTGTCGGGCTCGTCGTCGCGCAGCTGGCCGGCGGTCTCGCTGATCTGGCGCTCGAAATCATCCAGCGAGAAGGCGACGTCGAGGGCCTCCTCTTCCGCCGGCTCTTCCAGCTTGCCGGTCGCCGCCGCCTGCTGTCCGCCGCCATCCTCCGCGATGTCGAGATCGGCGAGCGCTTCTTCCAGCTCGTGGACCGCATCGTCGGAAAGCTGATCGAAGGGTTTCGTCTTGGACATGGCCGTCGCGCCCCGATACTCTCTACATCCGCCCCAAACGCCTGGCAGAGCGGCATTTGCCGCTTCGCCTGGCTCGTGGCCGCTGCGCATTGTTCCGGCCCGAAACGGCCCGGATCCCGGCGCTAAGCCCGCGGAATCTCACCTTGGAATGTTAGTGGCCCCCGGTTCTGAAAGAAACCGTAAAGCCCGCCGATCCCTACAAGTTTAAACATAAGGTTAACGACGGCCAGAAAAATCGGACGATTTTCGCTGTAAGTCTTGCGAACGAAGGCCTGTGGCCGGGCGGGCGTGGCGCCGGACAATCGGCATTTTATCCACCGGCTTAACCAATTGCTCACCGAACCGCGAGACGCTTGACGGCAAGGCTGGGAGGCAGACTGGAATGCGCCCGAGCGCCGCGGAGGCTCCGCACGCTCGCCCGCGATGGAGATTAGCGCATGGCACGGCTTCAGGAACGCGAGCACGGCGAAGGCAGCGCCGGCGTCCATCCTTCCCGGCGCTCGCCCATCGACCTCGTCCATCTCTGCCGGCAGACGGCAGGCAACACCGCGCTGGAAAGCGAGGTGCTCGGCCTTCTGGTCATCCAGATCGAGCGGGTGCGTCCGGTGATCGAGACGGCCTGCGAGAGCGAGCGCAAACGTCTCGCCCACGCCCTGAAGGGGGCCTCGCGCAATCTCGGGGCCTTCTGCCTCGCCGATGCCGCCGAGCATCTGGAACAGGCGCCGGCGGACCAGGCAGCGATGGCGGCGCTCCTTGAAGAGCTCGAAAATACCGGTCGATTCGCCCGCGAGATGACGGCTGGCTGAAGCGAGACGCGGCAGGGCGACAGGCCGGCGAGCAGCTCCGCGCTGCCTGCTGGCGCAGGAGCAAAACGCGGCCTTGCCGATCAATTCGCCCAACGTCCGATTGACTCGGCCAAGGCTCGCTCTCTAACAGCACAGCCTGCACGACATCTTCCGACATCCGGTAAAAGCGTTCGCGACGCAGAGCCGGCCCCGATTTTCCAGCCAGGGCCTTCCCGCCATGACCAAGATCACCTTCCAGACCGTGGATGGGACACGCTACGACCTCGAAGCCGCCGACGGCACCACGGCGATGGAAAACGCCGTGCGCAACGACGTCCCGGGCATCGAGGCGGAATGCGGCGGCGCCTGCGCCTGCGCGACCTGCCACGTCTATGTCGACGAGGTGTGGCGCGAGGCGGTGGGCGAGCCCGAGCCGATGGAAGAGGACATGCTCGACTTCGCCCACGAGCCGCAGCCGAATTCGCGGCTGTCCTGCCAGATCAAGGTGCGGCCGGAGCTCGACGGTCTGGTGCTCTACGTGCCGGAGCGCCAGGGCTGAGCTGACCGGACGGGCGGCCGAGTCCAGCGGTCGGGTCGCGCCTGCCGCCTCATCCGAGCGGGCCGAGACACGTCCGCCGGCGATTCATCCGGTAACGCGTCGCGGCGCCGGCTGCGTCCGGCGGGCCCGAAAGAGTTCCGCCGTGGCCCTGGCGATCAGCCGCCGGCCTGTTCGTCCATCGCCCGGGCGAGCGCCCGCCGCAGCCGCATGTTCACCTCGCGGCCCTCGATCGTGTCGAATTCGATCTGGGCACGCTCGTGGCCGGCGAGATAACGCGCCGTGACGTTCTTCACGACCGCTTCCATCTGGCTGCAGCTGCTTTCGGCGCGAAGGTTGCGGATCGCCATCTCCATCCGCTTCAGCCATCGCTTGGCGATGGCGGCATGATGGTTCTCGTGCCGCTTGATGTCCTTCTCCAGCGTGTCCCAGATCAGCCTGGTGCGCGCCGACACCCGTTTCGGCGGCACCCAGCGCGGCAGCGTCATCTCGAGATCGAGGCTGAGATTGGTCTTGTCGACGGCGCAGCCATCGGGGGTCGCCTTGTAGGTGACCTGACCGTCGAACTTCACTTCGGTGGCGCCCGGATGGCGGATGCCGGTCTCCGAAACGAAGGGACCGCGACGGTTGAGATCGTGGTCGAGCTCGGCGAGCGTCGAGCCGCGCACGGCGAAATAGGTGGTCTTCTCGCGGATGCTCGCCGCATCGGCTCCCGCCGGCAGCAGGATGGCGAGGCTCGCCACGAACAGTCCCAACTTCAGTGTCATGCTCGAGGCTCCCGGAAGGCGGTCGAATGACCATGCCGATACGGTAGCCGATCGCCGCGGCGGCGCAAGCCGATCCGGGGACACGATTGCGCAATCTTTTCTGCAAGGTTACGCCAGTGACGCTCCCCGGCGTCAGGACGGTCTTGAGGATCGAGACGCGCCGGGTTCACGATCGAGGGTTCGGGATGGACGTGATCACGCCGCGCGGCGGTCTCTGGAAGCTGGCCCATGGCCGCAGCCTGGAACTCGGCGAGACCGCCACCATCATGGGCATACTCAATGCGACGCCCGACAGCTTTTCCGATGGCGGCCGCTACGCCTCGGTGGAAGCGGCGGTCGACGAGTCGCTGCGGATGGTCGAGCAGGGCGCGAAGATCATCGACATTGGCGGCGAATCCACCCGCCCGGGCGCGACGCCCGTCGACGCCGCCGAGGAGCAGCGCCGCATCATGCCGGTGATCGAGGCGCTGGCACGGCGCTCCGACTGCCTGATCTCCGTCGACACCTATCGATCCGAGACCGCCCGGATGGCGGTCGGGGCCGGTGCCCACATCGTCAACGACATCTTCGGCGCCCAGAAGGACCCGGCGATCGCCGAGGTCGCCGCGACGACCGGGGCAGGGCTGGTGCTGATGCACAACGGCCGCGAGCGCGAGACGCTTCCCGACGTCATCGACGACCAGTTCCTGTTCCTGAAGCGCTCGCTCGAAATCGCCCGCAAGGCCGGCGTACCGGAGGAGGCGATCGTTCTCGACCCCGGCTTCGGCTTCGCCAAGGACGGGCCGGAGAACCTCATCCTCATCGCCCGTTTCGCCGAGGTCATGGCGCTCGGCCATCCGCTGCTCGTCGGCACGTCGCGCAAGCGCTTCGTGCGCGGCGCGATCGGCCGGGAGGATCCCGAGCCGGACATCGCCTCGGCCGCCACCAGCGTCCTCCTGCGCGAGCGCGGCGCAGACATCATCCGCGTCCACAACGTCCCGGCCAATCGCGATGCGCTGGCCATCGCCGACGCCATGCGCCGGGCGCTGAAGGGCGATCGCTGGTGAGCGCGAGAGCCTATCTCGGCCTCGGCGGCAATGTCGGCGATGCCCGCGCGACGATGGCCGCGGCGCTGAAGCGGATCGACCAGCGGCAGGACTGCAGCGTTGTAGCGGTGTCGCGGCTCTACCGCACGCCGCCCTGGGGCAAGACCGACCAGCCGGAATTTTTGAACGCCTGCGCGGCGGTGGATACCCGGCTTTCGCCGCGCGCGCTTCTGGAGCTCTGCCTCGAAACCGAGCGGGCGTTCAAGCGGGTACGGGCCGAGCGCTGGGGGCCGCGCACCCTCGACATCGACGTGCTCGACTACGATGGCCGGCCATTCAGCGACGACGCCCTGACGCTGCCGCATCCGCGGATCGGCGAGCGCGCCTTCGTGCTGGTGCCGCTCGCCGACGTCGCACGGGAGCTGGTGATCGACGGGGCGACAGTGTCGGCGAGGCTTGCCGAAACGACAGTCGCCGGCATCGATGCGGTGACCGATTCCGGCGGCTGGTGGAAAGCCTGACAGAGCGTTGGCACGTGCTGCGCGTTCCGTCGCCGCACTGCGGGGACTGAGATCGACGGTCAGTCCGTCAGGGCGCTCTGGCGCGAGCCGCCCTCGCGCTTGAGGCTCATGCCGATCACCGGGACGAGCTGCGAGGCGACGGTGACGGAGATGGTGACGGCGAGCTGGTCGTCGCCGTCGAGACGGGCGATCATCGCGCCCTTCAGCTGCTTGCGGTCGAGACCGACGATCATGCGGTTGCCCGAGACATCGCCTGAGACGATGTCGAGGCCCTTGCCGGCGGCGCCGTCCTGGAAGGCGCCGCGATAGGAGCTGCCGGCCCGCACCACCTCGGCCCGCATCGGCTGCGAGAACAGGCCGACCCGGCAGGAGCCTTCCAGCGCGACGCCGACGGACTTGCGGCTCTGATTGCCGGCGAAGTTGCAGACGAACTTGGTGCCCTTGTACTTGCCGGCGACGATCTCGCCCGGCCCGGACCACTGGCCGCTGACCTTCCGGAAGAATGCCTCGTCGCTGTCAGCTCTGGCTGGGGCGACGCCTGCGGCGGACAGAGCGAGACCGAGAGCGACACCGGCGGTCAACAGACGCGACATGGAAGACCCTTCCTGGATGGGAACCGTTTACCATGCCGATTGTCTCTTCAAAGGGTTAATCAAGCCTTTCGAATCCGAGCGATTGCCGTGCCGGCGCGCTCAGCGGGGCTTCTCCGCGCCGTCGGCGATCCCGGAAGCCGCGGTGAGTTCGGAGAGGATCGCCCCGATCCGCGGACGCTTCGCTCGCAGGAACGGCAGCGGCCGGCAAAGGTCCATCGCGGCGAGGCCGACGCGGGCCGTCAGAAGGCCGTTCACGACCCCTTCGCCGAGCCGCTGGGACAGGCGGGCCGCAAGACCGTGACCGATCACCTGCTGGACGAGGCTGTCGCCGACGGCGATCGAGCCGGTGACGGCGAGATGGGCGAGTACGTCGCGCACCAGCCGGAGGAGGCCGAGGGTTCCCGGCCGGGCGCCGTAGAGCTCCGACATCGTCCGGATCAGCTTGATGTTCTCGAAGACCACATAGGCGACGTCGACGATCGCCTTGGGGCTGACCGCGGTCACTACCGAGACACGCTTGGCGGAGGAAAGGACCAGCCCCCGCGCCTTGCGGTCGAGGGGCCCCAGCATATGCTCCTCGGCGAGCGCGATCAGGTCGGCGCCGTCGATGACCTCGTCCTTCAGCGCCGCGATCTCGGCTCGGCCTCTCGCCGTCTCCGGACGCGAGGAGAGAAGGGTCTCGAGGGTCGCGACGGCGAGTTTCGCCTCGGGCAGGGAATCGCCGCGATAGGCGGCGAGCGCCCGCTTGCGTTCGCGGTCGACGGCGGCTAGCCGCATCATCCCGATGGTCTCTCTCGCGACGATGCCGACGAGGGCGACGACGGCGAGGACCGCGAGGGCGAGGGCGGTCCAGCCGAGCCAGTCGGACCGGGCGAAGACGTCGCGGACGATGGCATCGACGGCGAGGCCCGCGGCGATCGACAGAAGCAGGCCGAGCGAGGTGGCGAGGAGCTTGCCGAAGGAGAAGCGCCGGCGGGTCTCGATCACCGGCTCGCCATCGCCGCGCAGCTCGGCGTCGATGGCGTCCTCGGGGTCGAGTTCGATGGTCTCGACGGCAGCGATCGAGCGCGGCATCCGCGGCGCGGCGCCGACGCTCTCGCCTGCCGGCGCTTCCGCCGGCCGCACCGAAGTCTTGCTCGGAAGGTCGAAGGCGCCGGGCGCGCGCCGGCGGCCGGTCGGCTCGTCGCTCATTGCAGCCTGTCTCCCAGAAGGAATTCCAGCGCCCGGTCGAGGCGGATGTGCGGCAGCGAGAGCGACAGGCCCTCGGCGGTCTGCTGCAGCACCGGCGGACGGAAGCGCACGAAGCGCAAGGAGCCCGGCTCGACGCCGCCGGCAGGATCAAAGAGCCGGCGCGGATCCTCGGGCAGGTCGCCGGGAAACACCGCCGTCTCGGTCTTGCCGTCGAAGTGCCTGTCGCCGATCGTCTCCCCGGCAGCGGGTGTGCCGACGATTACCGGCAGGTCCTCGCCGCCATCGGAGACCGTCGCCTCGCGTGTGGCCCTGACGGCCGCCATGGCGAGAACCTCGGTCCTGGCGCCGGAGAATTTCGCCCGCGCGACGGCATCGTCGACGAGGCGGCGGACGATCGCCGCCAGCCGCCGGTGGCTTTCCCGGTGCAGGTGGTCGGCCTTGGTCGCTGCGACGAGGATGCGGTCGATCCGCCGGGTCAGCAAGGAGCCGAGCCAGCTGGCGCGGCCGGGGCGGAAGCAGGCGAGGATGTCGGTGAGGGCGGTTTCGAGGTCGGCGACGGCTTCCGGCCCGGCATTGATCGCCTGAAGCGCGTCGACGAGCAGAATCTGCCGGTCGAGCCTTGCGAAATGGTTGCGGAAGAACGGCTTGACCACGACGCTCTTGTAAGCCTCGTAGCGGCGGGACAGATGCGCCGCCATCGAACCCTTGGGATAGGTCTTGCCGGGCTCGACGGGCAGCGGCGCGAAGGTCAGCGCAGGCGATCCGTCGAGGTCTCCCGGCATCAGGAAGCGGCCGGGCGGCAGGGTGGAGAGCGCCGACTTGTCGGCCCGGCAGGCCTTCAGATAGTCGGCGAAGGCGACCGAGAGATCGCGCGCGGTGACCTCGTCGGCCGGGGCGGCAAGATCGACCGCGTCGAGCTTTTCCAGAAACGGCGCCGCCTCGCTGCGGCGAGAGGGCAGCCGGGCACGGGAAATCGACTCCTGCGAAAAGGTGGCGAAGTCCTTGTCGATCAGCGGCAGGTCGAGCAGCCATTCGCCCGGATAGTCGACGATGTCGACGGTCAGCCGGCCGCCCGGCAGCATCCGCCGGAAGGCCGAGGCGGATTCATAGGCGATGGTGAGGCGAAGCTCCGAGATCGCCCGCGTCGATTCCGGCCAGACCCGCTCCTCGACGATGCGGCGGATATGATCCTCGTACTGGAAGCGCGGGACGGCGTCGTCCGGCTGCTCCCTGAGATCGGCACCGAGAATGCGGCCGTTCGCCTGCGCCTTGAACAGCGGCAGGCGGCCGCCGGACAGGAGATTGTGGACGAGGGCGGTGATGAACACCGTCTTGCCGGCCCGCGACAGGCCGGTGACGCCGAGGCGCAGAGTGGGCTGGAAGATCGATGTCGTCCGATCGGCGACGTTGTCGAGAACGAGGCGGGCCTCGTCGGCAAGCGATGTCATGGGGCGGCGTGGATCTTCGGTGCGGGTGTGACGGGTCGACGCCGCATATAGGCGCTCCGGCGGCCGCTTCTAAGAGCCGCTGGAGTTGTCTCGGGAAATCGCCGAATGTCGGGCGCGGCGGGGGGCTGGCATCCGCGCTATTTGCGCCTGGGCAGCAGTCACGTGCCGGTGACCCGCGCGAAGACGCCGTCAGGGGCGGATCACCCGCAAGAGACGCCCGGCGCCCGGCCCGATCTCGTCAAGCGGCGTTTTGAGCCCGACGATCGCCAGTGCCGAGGTGGGAAAGCCCTCGGCGATCGCATCGAGCGCTGCCGTCTCGCCCTTGCCGGCGAGCGAGCGGGCGAAATCCTCGATCATCGGATTGTGGCCGACGACGAGCAGCGCCCTGGCCTTCGCCTCGGCCTTTACCGCGGCGAAATAGGCGTCCGTGCCGAGGGCATAGAGATCGTCGGAATATTCGGTCGGCACGTCGTCGCCGATCGCCGGCGCCAGCGCCGCCAGCGTGTCGACGGCCCGCGTCGCGGTCGAGCAGACGACGGCGTCGATGGCGAGCTTTTCCTTCACGAGAATCTTCGCCAGCCGCGCGGCATCCTCCTCGCCGCGCGCGTCGAGCGGGCGCTGATGGTCGCGCTGGCCGGGCCGCGCCCAGGACGAATGGGCGTGACGCAGGATCAGGACGTGATGGCCGTAGGCTCCGCTCATCCGGTCTGGATAGGCCGAAACGGCGCGCCGGGCAATCGCTGCGCGGAGGCCGAAATTTCGCGCAGAAGTGTTAACGACCGCCGATTCTCAACGGTTTTCCAACGGTTTCAAGGTTGCGTGGCGCTGGAGGCGCCAGGGCGGCGATCCTCAGCGGCCTCGGCGATTTATCCGAAACCTCAAGCAAATCCGTCGGTTGGAATCAAAAGTCGACAACCGACTGTGGCGCAAAGAGAACTTGTTCGGTTGCCAAACCGCCGCTATAAGCGCGCCAGCGGGAATGGAGGTGCGTAATGAGCGAAACACTCAATGCCGATCTGACGCTGTCCGAAGACGGTCCCTTCATGAACGACCGTCAGAAAGAGTATTTCCGGCGCAAGCTGCTCGGCTGGAAGTCCGAGATCCTGCGCGAAGCGCGCGAGACGCTGGAAGCGCTCGCCAACGACAATTCCAACCTCGCCGACATCGCCGACCGCGCCTCGTCCGAGACGGACCGGGCGATCGAGCTCCGGGCCCGCGACCGCCAGCGCAAGCTGATCGCCAAGATCGACGCGGCGCTCGAGCGGATCGAGGACGGCTCCTACGGCTATTGCGAGGAGACCGGCGAGCCGATCAGCCTGAAGCGCCTCGACGCAAGGCCGATCGCGACGCTCTCGCTGGAAGCCCAGGAACGGCACGAGCGGCGCGAAAAGGTCTATCGCGACGAGTGATCCCCGAGCGATCGGGCTGCCTCGCGGCGGCCGGTCATCGATCCATCGCCATGACGCCAGACGAATGCGGCCCGAACATGTCGGGCCGCATTTTTGCGTTCGGGGCAGAAGGTCGCCCTATCGGTCCGCCTATTCGAACACCGCCTCGGCGCTGCGGCCGAGCCGGTCCTTCGGGTCGGGGCCGAAGCGGTTCGACCCTTGCGTGCCGTCGAGGCACATCAGCACCAGCAGCCAGATCGAGCCGATCAGTGGGATCAGCGAAATCAGCACCCACCAGCCGGAGCGGTCGGTGTCGTGCAGGCGGCGCACGGCACAGGCAATCAGCGGGATGATGTTGCCGATGCCCCAGATGGCGGTCAGCACGCCGCCCTCGGCGTTGGCGCTGGCGCGAAGGCCGTCGGTGGTGTCGAGCGCCGTCTCGGTCGTGCCGCCGAGACCGAGGGCGGAATCGACGAAGACGAGGACGAACATCAGCACGTAGAAGGTCAGGATGTAGAGCCAGTACTCCTTGCGGCGCGAGCGGCCGGAGAACTCGAAATAGCGCCGGTAGGGCGCAAGCAGGATCGACACGAAGCGTCTCCTCGTGGGTTTCGAATGCCGGGACATCGGCATGATCGGCTTATAGAGCCGCGGCGGCGAGTGGAAAGAGCAGAGCGAAAGGGTCCGGCGACGGGCCTTGACACCCCCTCGCAACCGTCGCCGAGGGGCGGGGTCGTGCCGCTCACGCTTCGGCAGGGCCGCCGCGGGCTGTTCAGCCGAGCTCGCGCACGAAGGCGACCCGGTAGGTGTGCTCCGCCCCGCCATGCAGCACCGAGACGTATTCGCCGGGAACGAAGCGCTCCTCCGCAAAGCGGAAGCCGATCTCGTCGTCGCTGTCGATCGAACGGTCGTAGTCGAAGATCCAGTGGCCCTGCTCGTCGCGGCTGAGGATGCCGACGGCATCGGTGACGTCGTCGTCGAAGCGGCGCACCCGGCATTTCTCGTTGGCCATCTGCCAGGCATCGGCATCGAGCCTGCCGTCCTCGCCGAGCGGCACGACGAGGTCGTAGCCGTCATGCTGGCCCTCCCTCAGATAGCGCGCCTCGGCATGCTGCTTTTCGCGCGCGAGCTCGAGGCGGACATGGCGAAAGGTCTTCGGATAATCCTTCAGCGTCGGCATGGCATCCTCCTGTCAAAGGTGACGTTGGGGAGGATGGCAGCGGCCGGGCGAGGCAGCGTTGATCTGGGTCAAGCGGGGATGGCGCGCCGCTCGGACGCGCAAAGACGGCCTCGCCGGCGCAAGCCGCGAAGGGATGGGGCGTCTTTTCGCCCGCCGCGCTCCAGTGGGCGGGCGACGGGATGCCGGAGGCAGACCCTCCGAAATCTATGTGTGTACGGTCCGCCTCCGGCATCCCGCGCGGTGCGTTACGGTTTCGATGCATCGCTCCGACCCGCTGCCTTTTCGGCGACCCCGGCGCTGCCGCGTTCGGGGGCGGGTCGTCGCGATGGCGGCTGGCTCTTCCCGGATGCCTCCGGTCAAGCGGACCGATCCGCACACCTCCCGTAGTGGAGGAGGGGCCAGCGGCGCCTCGCAACCGTCCGGACCGCCTTGCCCTCCGGAAGGGCACGATGGCGCGGACACCGCCCGCCGGCCCCCGAATGATCCCGGTGATCATTCGTGCCCGTTCCGTGGGCCGGCGGTCGGTGGATGATAGGGGTGGGGTGCGGGGGCGGGGATATCTTTTTTCAGGCGCGAGATTTGCGGCTGCGATGGGGGCGCACGAGACGCTGCGACAGGTCGGGGCTTGAGAGACGCCTTACTGGCAAGTTCGTCGGCCCCGCACCCTGCGCCCGATACCGAGGACAGCCAACAACCCATGTTGTCCCTACGGAATAAATAGTATACATTTAATGGAGGGTAGGGCCAAGATCGCAATGCGAAATGTAGCTGCAGCGGCATTTGCCGCGATCCTTCTAACCGCGCAGATCGCGAAAGCCGACATGCGACAGGCGATCGCGGATCAATTCGGCATCGAGCGCGGCTCGTTCGTGCTGAATTTCCCCCCTCGTCCTGGTTGCCTTCCAGCTTCCATATTCACGGATGATCTGAAGATTCCCCTCAAGCGCACCGCGCGAGACGACCCCGCGCTCGATCGGGGTCCCGCCTTTGATTTTTCGGCTGACCTGTCGTTCGACGCTGGTGCTGAGGCGCAGACCAACGTGGCCTCATTCTTTGGCGTCAAAGCTGACGCTTCCAATGCCTCGGATGCCAAGCTGGAGTTCAGGAATGCACGCGCCGTCGAGATGCTCGGGGCGGAGATGAAGAAGCGTGTGCTTGCGGATCCGGACGCGAAAGCGGCGGCCGAACGAAGAGTTTCTCCGTTCATGGTGTCGCGGGCATTCGAGGGTAAGGTCTCGCTGCGCCTTACCCGCAAGGCCGGGATGAGTGCAGACGCGTGGGCTAACATCAAGGCCCAGCCTGTGGAGGTGAGAGCGGGCGTCCATGTCAGTGCCGGGGATGAAGTTGTCATCACCGTGGACGATCCCGTCGTCTTCGCGTTCGAGGTGGTGCGGACCAACTACGTGACCACACATCTGGGACCCGGAAAAGGGCCGGATGACGTAAGGTTCGTGCCGATCCCCGAAGACCTGTTCGAACGATGAAGTCGCACCGACTGGGCCTGCGCTTGCTCTTGGTGACCTTTTTGGTGATCGTGGGATCGTCGGTGCATGCGGATGACCTCGAACAGTTCTTGCGAACGGCGGTGGGAGCGCCCGCGGATGCGCGAGTGGCTTGGCCGCCAGTCGCTCGCCTTTCTCCGGGAGATCGGGTCGGGCCTGACAGCCAGGTCATTGAGATCGGCACAGCGCAAGCGGAGGTCGAAAAGCTGGCGCCCACTGCCGATCGCCATGCTCTCACGCCGGACAGGCTCGGCATTGGTGCCTTATGGCCCTGGCGATTCCTAGCTGGCGACCTGCGTCATCTCTCGCTGGTGCTGACCGTCAAGGACATCGTTCGCGAGACAGTACAGGAAGGCGACCAGCCTGCCGCTTCGCAACAGGGGTTCCGCGTTGGAACCGTGTGGCGTGCCCGGATCGTGATTTCCGTTTCGAAGGGACCTGATCTCAGCGAGGAACGATGGCAGGCGCTGCGGACGGCTGCGCTCAACGACGAGTCCGAAACCATCAAGCCCGGGGTGTCGACAATCAGCCTCGAACCGGCACAGCAAGTTCCCCTCGTCTGGCTTCCCGCCGCTGATGATCGTCACATCTCACTTGCAAGCACGAAGGAGCGGCTCGTCGCTCCGAAGCGCTGGGCGCTCCTGACGGTTGCCTCGGGTGTCTACCGCTTTCTTCCTGACGATATGAACCAGGACTGGAATGTGGAGAATGCGCGCCTGGTGCGAGATGCGCTAAGCGAGTGGTCGCCTGTCATCGTCCGGAGCCTCGACGCCAAGCCCAGTGATGGCCTGACGCGGGACCGAGTGCTCGCCTTTCTCGCAGACAGCGCTCGGCAGGCGAAGCAAGCGCGGGCGTCTCTTCTGGTCGTCTACTATGTGGGCCATCAGGCCCGCTCCGGGACTGGCGGCCTGTCCGTTTTCATGTCGGACGCTCCCGCCGAACCACGCATTCGGCCGCCCGCGCCAGCGACAGGCGCAGGCAACCTGTCAGAGCTCATGCAGGTCGTGGATCAAGCGGCGGCCGAACTGGCACCAGACGCCGGAACCCTCGACGTTGGAGTTATGCATAGACGTCTGTCGGAAAGCGGGATCCCGTTTGTCCTTCTGGTGGATGGATGCCTTGACGATCGCACGTTCGCGGCTGGGCGGGACCGTCTCGGCATTATCGTCGATCCACGCGGCGGCCAACCGCTCTACATCGGTGGTGGTGACGGCGGCACTGCCCTCCGCGCGATCGTCCAACAACTAGAAAATTATGCGGCCGACTTTCCGTGGTTGCGATCTCGCAATGCCACCGTGCTCGGCGCGACACCGGGAACGCTGGCATTTTCTGAAGCGAATCCGAAGTGGTTGCTCGGAGCACCGGTGGCGCCGATTGCGCAGAAACTGATCCGGATCGTAGCTCGAACACGGGGCGCAGCGGACCGTCCCAGCCTAATCCGCACCCTCCACTACGCCGCCGACCGCAACACTGTTGGTCCACAGGAACTTTCCGGCACTGTCTCGTGGAGCGATTGGCTGCCCCTCCTGAAACGCTTTGACCCCAACAGCTTCCGTTAAAAAGGGTTGGGGCAGCTTCAGAGTGGCAGGAGGGATCTTGGATCGGCGTTGCGAGGAGGGTCGTTGATTTGCCGTCAGGAAGCCGCGCGTCTGCGTCGCGCACCGTTGCCTAACCGTCCGCTTTCGGCACGTAGTCCAAAATGCCCAGATGGCCGGAATGGGCGCGAAGCTGACAGGCAGTTGGCAGGAACAGTGACGGTGTCGCGCCGTAGCAGCGTTTGAAAAATGGGCGGCAGCTCAAGCGGTGACACCCCTCTCTTGCGATTTCAATCGTTTAGCCGCTGCGCGGCTAAGCCGATGAAATCGCTTTCTCTCCCGCAAGGGGGAGAGAGGGCGCCCTTTCTTCCGGGCCGCGCGTCACACCGCCTCGACGAACCCCTCCAGAACCCGCTTCTGCCCCGCCTTGTCGAAGTCGATGGTGAGCTTGTTGCCGTCGACGAGGGCGACGGTGCCGTTGCCAAATTTCAGGTGGAAGACCCGGTCGCCTTGTGAGAAGCGGCTTTCGGTGTCGGCGACGGATTTGGCGACGAGTTCGCCCTGGATCTCGCGGGGGCCGCCGCGCCTGGCGGAGGAGTAGAGGCCGAAACCCTTTTGCGGGGGCTGATTGTGGCCGCGGCCAGGATTGGGGCCGGGGGCGGCGGCGGGTCGCCCGAGTGGTTCGACAGGCTCACCATGAGGGCTTCCCATCCGTCCCGCGAAGCCGGTGCCTGCGGAACCCTCGCCCTTCGACCCTTCGACACGCTCAGGATTATGTCGCTCCGCTCGCACCTCAGGATGAGGGTCGTTCATACCGCCGGCGTTGCCACCGATGATCCGTCCCGCGAAGCCCGAGCCGTTGCCGCCCCCCGAGCCGCGGGAGCCGGGTTCGGCGTCGTAGGTGATCTCGCGGGTGCGCCCGCCCGACCAGCCGTCGCCGCCTCTGGAGGGGCCGCCGCGGCGGCTGCCGGTCTCGGCAAAGCCGCCGGAGGCAAAGCCTGCCTGGGCCGCCTGGGCCCTGCGCCAGCCGGGGGTCTGATAGGCCTGTTCCTTGAAGGCGTTGCCGCCGTCCCAGCGCGAGGCGCCGTAGCCGCCGAAGCCGCCGGCACCATAGCCGCCATAGGAGGTGTTCGCCTCCATCACCTCGACATGGGCCTCGGGGAGTTCGTCGAGAAAGCGCGACGGGATGGTCGACTGCCACAGGCCGTGGATGCGGCGATTGGAGACGAACCAGATTTTTACCCGGCGCTTGCCCCTTGTGATGCCGACATAGGCGAGGCGGCGCTCTTCCTCCAGCCCTGAGCGGCCGCCCTCGTCGAGGGCGCGCTGATGGGGGAACAGGCCTTCTTCCCAGCCTGGCAGGAAGACGGTCTCGAATTCCAGCCCCTTGGCCGAATGCAGCGTCATGATCGAGACGGCGTCGACATCGGCGTTCTGCTCGGCGTCCATGACCAAAGCGACATGTTCGAGGAAGGAGGGGAGCGACTCGTACTCCTCCATCGAGCGGATCAGTTCTTTCAGGTTTTCCAGCCGCCCTGGCGCCTCGGCCGAGCGGTCGTTCTGCCACATCTCGGTGTAGCCGCTCTCCTCGAGGATCTGCTCGGCAAGCTCGGTGTGCTTCATCGTCGGCAGAAGCTCGGACCAGCGGCGGAAATCGGCGACGACGGCGCGCAGCGTGTTGCGGGGCTTGGGCTTCAGCTCCTCGGTCTCGGTGATCTCGCCGGCTGCGGCGATGATCGGGATCTGCCGCTCGCGGGCGTAGTCGTGGAGAAGCCGCACGGTGGCGTCGCCGAGGCCGCGCTTCGGCGTGTTGACGATGCGCTCGAAGGCGAGGTCGTCCGCCGGCTGGCAGACGCAGCGGAAATAGGCGAGCGCATCGCGGATCTCCATGCGCTCGTAAAAGCGCGGGCCGCCGATGACGCGGTAGTTCAGCCCCATGGTGACGAAGCGGTCCTCGAAGGAGCGCATCTGGAAGGAGGCGCGCACCAGGATCGCCATGTCGTTGAGGTCGTGATCCTCGCGCCGCTGCAGATCCTCGATCGCCTCGCCGATGGCGCGGGCCTCTTCCTCGGAATCCCAGCCGGCATTGACCTCGACCTTGGGGTCTTCGGGGTCGGGCGTGTCGGTGAAGAGGGTCTTGCCGAGGCGGTCCTCGTTATGGGCGATGAGATGGGAGGCGGCGCCGAGGATGTGGCCGGTGGAGCGGTAGTTGCGCTCGAGGCGGATGACGGTGGCGCCGGGAAAATCCTTGTCGAACCTGAGGATATTGTCGACCTCGGCGCCGCGCCAGCCATAGATCGACTGGTCGTCGTCGCCGACGCAGCAGATGTTGATCTGCTGGGGTCGGTTTGCGCTCACGCTGTCGCCGCTGCGCGGCTCGCTCCGCTCGCTGGCCTGCGCGGCCTGACCGGCCGACGGGCGGTCGCCCTTGCGGCCTTCGGCCGGGATGGGAGCGGAGGATGACGCCTCGATCTCCCCCCTTGAGGTGGAAATGCCTGGCAAGGCAGAGGGGGGTGGCCCGGCACCGACCTGTCCGGATGCAGCGCCCTGCGCGCCCCCCTCTGGGCTGCCGCCCATCTCCCCCTCAAGGGGGGAGATCGAAGCTAAGGTGCCGTGCCCTCTGGAGGGCTGCTGCGCCAGAAGCCGCAGCCAGAGATACTGGGCGACGTTGGTGTCCTGATACTCGTCGACGAGGATGTAGCGGAACCGGCGGTGATATTCGGCAAGGACGTCGGGATTGGCCTTGAAGAGGGCGATCGGATGCATGAGGAGGTCGCCGAAGTCGCAGGCGTTCAGCGTCATCAGCCGCGCCTGATAGGCGGCGTAGAGCTGGCGGCCCTTGCCGGCGAAGGCCCGGGCGTCGCCCTCGGGAATGTCCTTGGGCGACAGGCCCTTGTTCTTCCAGCCGTCGAGCATGTTGGCGAAGGTTCTGGCCGGCCAGCGCTTGTCGTCGAGATTTTCCGCCTGGATCAGCTGCTTGATCAGCCGGATCTGGTCGTCGGTGTCGAGGATGGTGAAGTTCGGCTTCAGCCCGACGAGTTCGGCATGGCGGCGCAGGATTTTGACGCCGATCGAGTGGAAGGTGCCGAGCCAGGGCATGCCCTCGACCTGGCCGCCGACCAGCATGCCGATGCGCGTCTTCATCTCGCGCGCCGCCTTGTTGGTGAAGGTGACGGCGAGGATCTGGCTCGGATAGGCCCTGCCGGTGGCGAGGATGTGGGCGATGCGGGTGGTCAGAACGCGGGTCTTGCCGGTGCCGGCGCCGGCCAGCACCAGCACCGGACCCTCGGTGGTCTCGACGGCAGCGCGCTGCTCGGGATTGAGGCCCGACAGATAGTCCGGCGCGGCACTGCCCCGGGCGGCCATGGCCCTCGCGGCGATGCCGCCGGGACGCGGTGCCGAGGGCGCTGATTCGTAAAAATCGCTCATCGCCGGAATGTAAGCAATCGGCCGGCGAAGACCAACGCCGGCCGGGCGGCTCCGAGCACCGGGCGAGCGGCCGGGCGCTCAGCGATAGATCAGCGTCGGCAGCCACATGGTGATGGCGGGGACGAAGGTGACGAGGACGAGCACCAGGAACAAGGGCACCAGGAAAGGCAGCGTCGCCGTGACGCAGCGCTCGAAGGGCACTTTGGAGACCCGCGAGAGGACGTAGAGCACCATGCCGACCGGCGGTGTCAGAAGCCCGATCATCAGATTAAGCACCAGGATCACGCCGAAATGAACCGGATCGATGCCGACCTTTTCCGCCACCGGCAGAAGCACCGGGACGAGAATGGTGATCGCCGCGACGGTTTCCATGAAGCAGCCGACGACCAGCAGGATGAGGTTGATCAGCAGGAGGACGACGATCCAGTTTTCCGAGACCGAAAGGATCAACCCGGCGAAATGCTCCGGCACCCGGTTGGAGGTGAGGATCCAGGCGAAGATCGCCGCGGCGCCGACGATGAAGAGGACGACGGCGGTGGTCTCGATGGTGTCCATGGAGACCCGCAGGAAGCGCCGCCAGGTGAGCGTGCGATAGACGACAGTGCCGAGGAACATCGCCCAGGCGCAGGCGGCGATCGCTGCCTCCGTCGGCGTGAAGGCGCCGGTGAGGATGCCTCCGACGATGATCACCGGGGTCAGCAGCGCCAGGAAGGCGCGCAGGAACGAGCGGCCGAAGCCGGAGAGGCTGAACGCCTGGTCGCGCGGATAGCCTCGGCGGCGGGCATAGATCGCCACCATCACCATCAGCGCGAGGGCCATCAACAGGCCGGGCAGGAAGCCGGCGGCAAACAGCTGGCCGATCGAGGCGCCAGCGACGACGCCATAGATCACCATCGGCAGCGACGGCGGGATGATCGGCCCGATGGTCGAGGAGGCGGCGGTGATGCCGACGGAAAAACCCGGATCGTATTTGGCGTCGCGCATCGCCTTGATCTCGATGGCGCCGAGGCCGCCGGCATCGGCGACGGCGGCGCCGGACATGCCGGCGAAGATCACCGAGGCGCCGATGTTCACATGACCGAGGCCGCCGCGCATCCAGCCGACCATGGACTTGGCGAAGTCGAAGATCCGCTCGGTGATGCCGGCGGTGTTCATCAGATTGCCGGCGAGGATGAAGAAGGGGACGGCGAGCAGCGGGAAGGAATCGACGCCGTTGATCATCCGGTGGGCGACGACGACGCTCGGCACGTGGCCGTCGAGGAGGAGAAAGACCAGCGACGAGCCGGCCAGCGCGATGGCGACCGGGACACCGAGGACGATCAGGGCGAAGAGGACGACGAAGAGCAGCGCGAGGAGCATGGGGCGATCCGCCTTGTCAGAGGTTCGGACCGGTGGAGGTCGCGGCGTCGGGATCGATGAGGCGGCTGGTGCGGCGGCTGAGATGCCTGACGAGGACCATCAGCTGATAGAGCGCCATTGCGGCGAAGCAGGCGGCGACGATCCAGTAGACCAGCGACTTCGGCACGTCGATCGAGGTCATCTTCTGGAAGGTGCGCTGGGCGAGATGGACGCAGAGCCAGCTGAGCGCCGCGTAGAAGGCCAGGGAGACGACGTCGACGAAGAGCTGCAGCGCGAGGCGGGCGGTGCGGGGCAGGCGGGTATAGAGGAGTTCGACGGCGATGTGGCTCTCGCGTCGCACCGCAGCGACGGCACCGATGAAGGTGACGCCGATCAGGAGGTAGCGGGCGATCTCCTCGGTCCAGCCGAGGGAGTTGTTGAGGACATAGCGGGTGAAGAACTGCAGGAAGACGACCAGCGCCAGCACCCAGAAGACGACGATCACCGGGGTATCGACGAGACGGATGTCGGAGATGTCGTCGTCTGCGGGTGGCGGCGGCGCCGGCGCGGCGTCGCGGGCCGGGGAGCTCTGGATCGGCATGGCTGAAACTCCGCGAGGTGGAGGCGGGCGCTAGCGTCCGTCGGCGCCGGGACGGGCAGACAACGGCGACAGGACGCCGCCGGGACGGGCGAGCAAGGCATCGGACGGCGGGGCACACCCGCCGTCCGGTCGCTTCGTCAGGCGGGGGTCACTTGATCGCCTGCAGACGGTCGTAGACCGCCTTGTCCCAAGTGGCGTCCGGGCCGTTGTGAAGCTTCACCGTCGCCTCGCGGAAGGGCGTGCGATCGACCTCGTTGACCTGAACGCCCTCGTCCTTGAACCACTGGACGAGGTCCTTCTCGTTCTTGATGACCTGCTCGGTGGCGCATTCGGCGGTCTCGTCCAGCACCGTTTCGAGGGCCTTCTGGTCGGCCTCGTCCATGCCGCCCCAGGCCGAGCCGGAGACGATGGTCAGGAGCGCGTCGGTGATGTGGCCGGTCAGGTTGATGTCCTTCTGGACCTCGTAGAACTTCTTCGCCTGGATGGTCGGAAGCGGGTTCTCCTGGGCGTCGACGGTGCCTTGCTGCAGTGCAAGGTATACTTCGGCGAAAGCGATCGGCGTCGGATTGGCGCCGACAGCCTTCGGAAACATCTCGTAGAGCGGCGCGTTCGGCACGCGGATCTTCAGCCCCTCCATGTCCCCGGGCTTTTCGATCGGCTTGTTGGAGGTGACGTGCCGCTCGCCGTAATAGGTGAGCGAGGTGATGTGGTTGCCGGTGGCCTCGTCGTAGCCCTCGGACAGTTCCTTGAAGAGATCGGAATCCCGGTACTTCTCCCAGTGGTCGAAGTCGCGGAACATGTAGGGCGCGCCGCCGATGGCGATCGGGCCGTAGGCTCTGCCGGCAAACAGCTGACCGGTATAGATGATGTCGACCGTGCCGAGGCTGAGACCTTCGTTGATGTCGGTCTCCTTGCCGAGCGAGGAGGCCGGATAGACCTCGATCGCATAGCGCCCGTCGGTCGCCTGCTTCAGCTTGTCGGAGGCAGCCACGGCGCAGGTGTTGTAGGGCTCGTTCGCCTCGTAGACATGCGCCCATTTGAGCACCGTTTCGGCCGAGGCCGCCTCAGCGAATACCGTCGATGCCAGCAGCGCCGCTCCCAACGCCGCCATCTTGTTCGCGTATGCCATTCAGTTTCCTCCCTAACGTATACGCTACGGGAGGCATCATATTGGCTCAGGGTGCGAGCGCAATGGCAAAGGTCAGATGCTGGCTGACATCTGGAGGGGGGAGGCAGGCGGCCGATGCGCGAGGCCCGCCACGACGGAGGCAGGCGGGGACAGCATCGAGCCCGGAAGCATGACCCGACACAGGCCCTGAACGAGGCCAGCAATCAGGCGCGGGAAACCAGCGGGCGAATGTGCCGGCCGGCCGCCTCGCTGCCGGAAAAGGCGACGTCGGCATAGACGGGCAGATGATCCGAAGCATTGCGCGAGCGGTTCGACACATGGACCTTCGTCTCGACGAGATCGACATCCGGGCTGAGGATGAACCGGTCGAGGGCGCCGAGCGGCATGCGCGAGGGAAAGGAGCGGCCGGGCATGACCACCTGGTGGTCCCTGCCGAACAGGCCGAAACAGCGGCCCTCGGGGTTCCATTCGTTGAGGTCGCCCATCATCACCGTCGGCAGGCCCGGCTCCATGCGGGCGACATGGGAAAGGATCGCCGCGGTCTGCCGCCGCCGCCAGAGGCCGAGCAGGCCGAGATGCATGGCGACGACCCGCAGCCGCGCCTTGCCGATGACAAGATCGACGACCGCGGCGCCGCGGGGCTCCAGTGCCGGCAGCGTCAGGCAGTCGGCCCGCTCGGCCTCGATGCCCTCGCGCACCAGGACGGCGTTGCCATGCCAGCCGAGACCGCCGGGGCGGGTGTCGAGGGCGACGGGAACGTAGCGGGTGGTGTCGCGGATCGCCTGTTGGGGCAGCGAAGAGGTGCGCGTGCCGAAGCGCCGATCGACCTCCTGCAGGGCGACGACATCGGCGTCGATCTCGTTGAGGACGGCGAGGATCTCGAGCGGGCGCCGTCGCCAGTCGGTGCCGACGCTCTTGCGGATGTTGTAGGACGCGACGCGAAGCATGAGGTCCCTCCCGGAGCGCCGCGGGTCCAGGCGGACGCGCGAGGATGCTCTCACTCATTCGATCGACGCATCGTGACTGGCGAAAACCGGGATCGATCTTCCGGCCGATGCTTTGGCAGCTTCGTATGTCCCCGGTAGCACGGTTTGACGAGGGATGAAGCGGGGCGGCAATTCACCGCGGTCTCAACGCGATCGCCCGAACGCCAGCCATCGGCCGGCCCCGCGACGATCGCCAGGCGCAGAATCGATTCGACATCGGCACGACTGAGCATTTATCATTCCCTAGGGGAAGATGATAAGGGAGCGGGACGATGAGTGCGATGAGTGCGCAGGACCTTTCCGACGCGATGCGCGTCGCGGAGAGCGAGAAGGCGATCTGGCTGCGGGGCCGCAAGGCCTTCAAGCTGCACGGCCTCGGCGCGTTCAACCCCTATTCCGACGAGACAGACGCCCTGCACGACCTCTGGGAAGAAGGCTTCAACTACGAGCGCGACAAGGACGCCGATCGCCGGCCGCGCTTCTGACGCCCGGCGCTGGTCGCGCCGCCACGGGAGGAGGGCGCGGCGATCCAACCCGTCCCGGGAGCAACGCCGCGACTGTTCGCCTTGCCGCCTCATCCGGCTGCGCCGAGCCGAGGCAACTCGCCCCACACGACCTCGCGAGCTCGGGACGATGGTCTCGCCACGCCGGTTCAGGCGTTTTCGCCGGATCCCGCCTCATCGTCGCCACGCCGCTCGTCTGACATGGGGGCAGCCGTCCCGGTGCATGCGGCCAATTGCCGATTGCTCCGAAGACGAATTCGGCTGTAAGGCGCCTTTATGACATTGCGGAAACCCTATCCGCCGATCGAGCCCTACCGCATGGGGCGGCTCGAGGTCGGCGGCGGACACGAACTCTATTTCGAGGAATGCGGCAATCCGGAAGGCATGCCCGTCGTCTTCCTGCATGGCGGGCCGGGCAGCGGCGCTTCGGCGCATCACCGGCGCCTCTTCGATCCGCAACGCTATCGCATCATCCTGTTCGACCAGCGCGGCTGCGGACGCTCGGTGCCGCTCGGATCTCTCGAGGCGAACACCACCTGGCACCTCGTCGACGATCTCGAAAGGCTGCGCCGCCACCTCAAGGTCGATCGCTGGCTGCTGTTTGGCGGCTCCTGGGGCGCGACGCTGGCGCTCGCCTATGCCGAAGCCCATGCCGGGCGGGCGCTCGGGCTGATCCTGCGCGGCATCTTCTCGGGCCGGCGCTCGGAGCTCGACTGGTTCTACGAATGGGGCGCCAACCGGCTGTTTCCCGACCAGTGGGAAAATCTCGTCGCGCGCATTCCGGCTAACGAGCAGGACGACCTCATCGCCGCCTATCGCCGCCGCCTGACCGATCCGGACCGGGCCGTGCGGGCGCAGGCGGCCAGCGCCTGGACCGCCTGGGAGGCGGCGACGGTGATGCTGCGGACATCGACCCCGCCGCTGCCCTCGACGGCCGCCACGCAGACGGACGGCCAGATCGCCTTTGCCAGGATCGAGAACCACTTCTTCTTCCACGAACTCTGGCTGGAGGAGGGGCAGCTTCTCGCCGACATCGAGCGCCTCGCCGATACGCCGGGCATCATCGTTCAGGGCCGCTACGACGTCGTGACCCCAGCGATCACCTCATGGCAGATCGCCCAGGCCTGGCCGAAGGCCGACTACCGGCTGGTGGAAGGGGCAGGCCACGCCTTCGGCGAGCCGGCGATCCTCCACGAACTGCTGGAGGCGACCGACCGGTTCGTCACGGATCACTGACCGGCGGAGTTCCGGGCGGTTCCGGGAGATGGTCCGACGATATGGGCCGCCATGTGGACACGCCCAAACGGCCGGATTCTGGTCCGGTTCGCGGATGGCGGTGACGGTCGTGGGCGGTCAGCCGACCGAGAAGGTCATCAGCTGGCGCAGGCACTGGGTTTCCGAGGCCGCCTTCTTGCGCTTGCGCTTCGGCTTTTCGTGCTCCTCGATGAGCATCGCCTGGGGCACGCTTCGCACCTCGGCCTCGGGCGTCCACTGGCGCCCGACGATTTCCTGCATGAATTCGCGAGGCTGCGGCCTCGCCTGACGGGGCATGTCCATGGCCTTTGCCTCGCTGGCGATCGTTCTCGGACGGACGTGCGCGGGGCGACGATCGCCGCCGCCGCGTCTCGACCGGTATCTGGTTCAGACGGTCGAACTTTCGATCTGCATCGCATCGCCACCGGAAGGCCGGCGCCTCCCGGCGGTCGCCCGCCGCCCGCCCCGTCTGGAGAGGGCGGCGGTGACCGGCTTCCTCAGAAGCAGTTCTTGCAGGTGCTCCAGGACGAGCCGAGGCAGCTGATGCAGCCGGCGTTCAGCGGGTTCGGAATGCACTGCGGCGCGCATTTGACGAGCTTGGTGCCGCACTTCCACAGGCAGCTCCAGCTGAACGACTGGCTGACGGCACCCTGGCCGGGCGCGACGACGAGGCCGCGGGTCACGGGCGCGGCAATGGTCGGTGAACGCATGGGACATCTCCTTCTGAAACGGTTTCAGCACTGGCCGACAATCGGCATGCAGACGCCTGCAGTCTCGACGGACGAACGCGCTGCAGACGCCAACGCTACTCTGCCCGCTGCCGCGGCAAGCGGACCGTCGCACGCCGGTCGAAGGCCAGAGCCATGCCGGCGGGAAGCCGCCGCACCGGCCGTGCGAAACTCTGTCGTTTCTGCTCGTCTCTCCTCCTTCGGTTGATCAAACCATCGATCCGGCATGACCTGCCGGGCCTGTGCGACAAACCGGCGGGAAGCCGCCGCGTCCGTCCGCCGACACGTCCCGATCTTCGACACCAAGCCAGCGGCCCGACGACAATCAGGAGGCGGAAGCCGGCGTCACGTCCGATGCCTCCAGACGTGCGACCGGAACGCGGTCAGGCGACCATCCCGACCGGTGCCAGCGCACTCAGCGGCACGCTCCAGCTGCGTCCGGCGCCGACGGTGACGGGCAGGACCTCGCTGACATCCACGGTGAAGCGATAGACGCGGGCGGCGCGGCGCTCGTTCTCGGCGTCGAACATCGTCACCTGCACGTCCCAGCAGTCGGAATCCGGCCGGCAGATCGGGCTCCTGGCGACGGTGATGCCGTAGAGCTCGAGGCCGCGGTTGAGCCCGTCGGCAAAGACGCTGGCGCCCTGATAGGCGTTGGTCGCCGCGAAGTTGATCGCCCGCTCCTCCGGGCTGATGCCGAGATTGCGCAGCTCGTCATAGACCCGGACGAGGAAGTTGAAGATCGGGCCGCTGTCCATGTCCTCGGCGCCGATCGCCGCCTTCGCCGCGGTGACCAGTTCCGGCGCGGTCCATTTCGCCAGGCCACGGGGATCCGGATAGATCACCGGCAGCACCTGGCCGTTCATCAGCCGGGTCGAGCCGGCGACGTAGCCGGGCATGGCGACGCGCTGCAGGTCGCCGGTTTCGTCGAGGCTGGTCCGCATGGCGTCGAGCAGGTCGCGATAGACCTCCTGGGCGAAGGGCCCGGCCGGCGAGATCGCGTAGATGGGGATCTGCTCCTGCATCAGGATGAAGGTGATGCCGGTGGCGAAGGGAAGATCGTTCGACAGCATGTCGATGAGCGCCGTCGGCGTGTTCGCCGCGACCGGATCGCCGATGCGCTGGACGATGGCGTCGTAGCGGGCCTCGTTGCCGAAGTCGAACCAGACCGAGCCGAGGGCATAGACCTTCTGCGGCTCCTTCTGGCCGCCGCAGCCGCAGCCCTGCTGGGTGACGCCGGACTGGGCGATGGTGGCGATCCGTCCCATCGTAGCGCGCCGGCGGGCGAAACGACCAGGCCGCAGCTGCCGCGACTGCCTGGCCGACTGCCCGACCTCGTCGTCCTCGCCAACGTCGCCGCCATCGTCCACTTCGTCGAAGCCGTCGCCATCCGCCATCGTGTCGACGGCGCCGTTCTCCTCGTCTTCGGGCATCTCCTCCTCAAGGAGCTCTTCCTGCTGCTGCCTGGCCTTCTTCTTGCCGCCACAGCCGCAGCCGCAATCGGACTGGGCGACGCCGCCGACGCCGTTCGACCGGCCAATCGGCGGCATCCGCGCGGCGGACGGTCTGACGGACATGGGTTCCCTGATCATTGGCTTGCTCCCTGCTTGGTCATCCTCGGATTCCGCGAGAGAGAAAGCCCCCTCCGGCTCCGGCTCCAGAAATTGACGCAGTCGTTCGATCGCCGCCGACAGGTCGAGGCGGCCTGCGAGGATCCGCGCGCATTCGCCATCGGCCTGCGGATCGCAGGGGCGGGCGGTCTCGATCAGGATCTTGCGGATGTCGAGAGGCCCGATCTCGGCCCCCTCGCGCCTGGCCGCCGAGAGCATTCTGGCGGCGACGCCGCTGACCACGGCGGTGGCAAAACTCGAGCCGCTCCTGGCGACGATCTCTCCACCAATGGTTGTGACGACTAGGCTGCCGCCCGGCGCCAGAATGCCGTTGAACGCATAGCTCGCGCCGAAATTCGAACTGGCGAGCGGCCTGCCGTCGGCATCCATCGCCCCGACCGCCAGCACGCTGTGCACCGCCGCCGGAACATGCAGGCAGGCGCAGCCGTCGTTGCCAGCCGCGGCGACGACGAGGACGCCCTTCCGCTCGCAGAGCTTCAGCGCGTCTTCGAGATGGCGCGACGCCTCCGTCGTCGCCGAAAGCTGGCCGGCGCTGACATTCACGATCTGGGCGCCCCGTTCGACCGCCATGTAGATCGCCCGGGCGAGATCCGTCTGGGTCGCCCGCGGCGCCTCGTGAGACGGCCGCGAATCCGGAAAGAACACCGGCAGGACCAGCCCGGAACAGCCGCTTGCAAGGCCGTGTGCCTCGTCGAAGAGCAGGCTGCAGATTTCGGTGCCGTGCGGATCCGGCCCATGGGCCTCGGCGATCCGCATCGTCGTCTCGATTTCCAGCCGGGCCGCGGCCAGCGAAGCCAGCGAAAGGTCCGGCGTGCCGTCGACGATACCGATCTTGACGCCGCGATCGCCCGGTCCGAGGGTATCCAATTCAGGAAGATGACTGGGCATCGCCGTCGTCTCGCATCGAGCGCAAATCGGGATCGGCCATCGTCGTTTCGACGCTGCGACAGAATGGCACATACACCCAGAGCGAGCAAGAAATTTAAATAGTTTAATTTCCAATCGTACTGCCGGATAACCCTTGCGAACACGTCATTTGCTTCGGCGACCGTCTGCAGTCATGGCATTCAGTCTGGCTTTCTTTTTGCTGGCATGGCTCTATACCAAGACGTCAAGCAAAGCGGCTGCGAAGAACGGGAGATGCGGGATGGGCGTTCAGACAGGCGGGTGCCAGTGCGGTGCCGTCCGCTTTCGCTGCGAGATCGACGTGGGGACGGCCCATATCTGCCACTGCAGGATGTGCCAGAAGGCGTTCGGATCGTTCTTCGCGCCGCTCGTGCGTACCCGCTCCCTCGTCTGGACGAAGGCCGAGCCGAAACGCTTCCGCTCGTCGAACCACGCCGAACGCGGTTTCTGCCCGGACTGCGGCACCCCGCTGACCTATGAAAGCCACGGCAGCGTTTCGATCGCCATCGGTGCCTTCGACGACCCTGCCGCGATCGCCCCGCTGAAGCAGTTCGGCCTCGAAGCGAAGCTTGCCTATCTGGACGGTCTCGCGGCGCTGCCGGGAATGGCGACAGAGGACGACCCGGACATGGCCGAGCTGACCGAGACCCTCGTCAGCTACCAGCATGGCGACGCGCCGTCGCCGGACGAAGCGTAAGACGAGGCGGAGACACTCCGTCAAATTCGCTGCGCTGGCCTGCGGAGCCCAGCGCGCCTATGGAGCCAAAAAGCGGACCCCTACGGCAGAGGCACCATGACCGAGGAATTGCGCGGGCTCTATCCGGAAATCGAGCCCTTCGACAGCGGCCATCTCGATGTCGGTGACGGCCACCGCATCTACTGGGAACGCTGCGGCACGAAGGGCGCGACGTCTGCGGTGTTTCTGCATGGCGGGCCAGGCGGCGGCTTTTCACCCAGCCACCGGCGGCTCTTCGATCCCGCCCGCTACGACGTGATCCTCTTCGACCAGCGCGGCTGCGGCCGTTCGACCCCCAATGCCAGCCTCGAGGCCAACACCACCTGGCACCTCGTCGCCGACATCGAGCGGCTGCGCGAAATGGCCGGTTTCGAGACATGGGTGGTGTTCGGCGGCTCCTGGGGATCGACGCTGGCTCTCGCCTATGCCGAGAGCCATCCCGACCGCACCTCGGCGCTGATCGTTCGCGGCATCTACACGCTGACCCGCGGCGAACTCGACTGGTACTATCAGTTCGGCGTCTCGGAGATGTTTCCCGACAAATGGGAGCGCTTCGTGGAGCCGATCCCCGAGGCCGAGCGCGGCGACATGATCGCCGCCTATCGCGAGCGTCTTACCGGCGACGACAAGGCCGAGCAGCTTCGCGCCGCCAAGGCCTGGAGCCTCTGGGAGGGCGAGACGATCACGCTGCTTCCGGATGCCGGCCTGTCTCAGGATTTTGGCGAGGACGACTTCGCCATCGCATTTGCACGCATCGAGAACCACTATTTCACCCATTCGGGCTGGCTCGAAGAGGACCAGCTGATCCGCGATGCCGGCAAGCTCGCCGGCATTCCCGGCGTCATCGTCCATGGGCGATACGACATGCCTTGCCCGGCGCGCACCGCCTGGCGGCTGGCGAAAGCCTGGCCCGACGCCGAGCTTCACCTCATCGAGGGTGCCGGCCACGCCTACAGCGAGCCGGGCATCCTTGACAGGCTGATCCGGGCAACCGACCGCTTCGCCGGGTGAGGCGAGGGGGGCGGGACGGTCTTTGCCGGCTCAGTAGTCGCCCTGAAACTCGTCGAAGACGAGCCGGGCATTGCCGCTCCGCTCCGAATAGCCGGTGACCCGGCAGCTGCCCTTCTGGCGGATCGGGGCGGCGCCGGCGAGATAGATCCGGCCGCCGCCGCTGGCTGGTCCCGAGACGTTGTAGGCGGCGGGCTGGCAGCCCTGACGGAAGACATAGGCGACGCCGGCAAGGCCGCGGCCCTCGAAGCGGCCGCGGAAAAGGACCGTGCCGCGATGGACGCCGTGCTTGCGCAGGCTCGGCTTGGGGTTCTGGTATCGGATCGTGACGCTGCCGCCGTTGTCGTCGAGCCGCATCAGCGAGCCGTTGTGATCGTAAAGGTCGAAGGCTGAGGCAGGGGCTGCCCCGGCGAGGGCGGCGATGGCCGTGACTGCGAGGAACGAGACGAGGCGCTTGACTGGCATCCTGTGGATTTCCTTCATGCTGCATCTGCCCCAGAACTTCCCTTAGGTGAAGATGCGCTCGGGCGAAATGCGCCTCGCGAAGATGTGCAATCGGGTTGAGGCTGCACCGGAGCCACCTTCGCCGGACCTGCAGCGGAGACATCCCATCAATCCCGGTGATGGTTGCGATTACCGAAAACGGGCTGAAGCGGCGGCGCGCCTCTGATAAGGCTCCGCCCGAATCCTTCTGCGAGAAGTGCCAGTCATGCAATCACAGCCAGGCGAGAGCCGGCAGGGCTTCGTCTATGCCCTTGGAGCCTACGGGATCTGGGGCTTCATCCTGCCGATCTTCATGAAGCTGCTCGCCCATGTCTCGCCGGTGGAGGTCGTCGCCCACCGGGTCATCTGGGCGTTGCCATTCGCGATCCTGATCCTCGCCTGGCAGGGCGCCTTCAGGCCGGCGCTGAGGCATCTGCGCGAGCCGCGCACCATGGCGCTCGCAACACTGACAGCCTCGCTGATCTCGCTGAACTGGGGAACCTACGTCTTTGCCATCGGCACCGGCCACACGGTCGACGCGGCGCTCGGCTACTACATCAACCCGCTTTTGAACGTCGTTCTGGCGGCGATCTTTCTCGGCGAGCGGCCGACCAGGCTGCAAGGAATCGCGATCGCGCTGGCGACCATCGGCGTCGCCATCCTGACCGTGAAGGCCGGCGGCCTGCCGTGGATCTCGCTGGTGCTGGCGATGACCTTCGGCAGCTACGGGCTGCTTCGCAAGATGGTGCCGGTCGGCGCGACGGAGGGCTTCTTCCTGGAAGTGGTGATCCTCATCGTGCCGTCGATCCTGATCGTCGCGATCTTCGTGCCGCAGACGCATTTTCTGAAGGACGGCTTCGAGACCGGGCTGCTGCTCGCCGCGGGACCGCTGACGGCGGTGCCGCTGATCCTCTACGCCGCGGGGGCGCGGCTGCTGCACTACACGACCATCGGCATCCTGCAATATATCGTGCCGACGCTGTTGTTCTTCACCGCGGTGTTTCTGTTCGACGAGCCGTTCAGCGGCTGGCAGCTCTTCGCCTTCGCCTTCATCTGGTCGGCGCTGGCGATCTATACGTGGTCGCTGTTTCACGCGCGGCGTCACCATCAGCCACCCCAAACGCGTGCCCCGGTCGTGCGGGCTGATGCCTGAAGGCGCAGATCACCCGCCGTCCGACCAGCGGGTGCGGTAAAGGTCAAGCCGCCGGTCGCGGAAATTGCGCACCGAGCCCTCGTAGCGGGCCCAGGAGAGGGTCGAGAGGTTGAGGTCGGCGACGGCCACCATCTCGACGTTTTCCGAGGTTTCCGCCGCGATGCCGTCGCGGGCAAAGGGAAAGTCGCAAGGGGTGAAGATGCCGGACTGGGCATATTCAATGTCGAGATTGTCGACATTGGCGAGATTGCCCGTCATGCCGCTCGTCACGACGTAGCACTGGTTCTCGACCGCCCGGGCCTGGCAGCAATATTTCACCCGCAGATAGCCGTGGCGAGTGTCGGTGTTGAACGGCACGAAGAGGATGCGTGCGCCCTGGTCGCAGAGCCGGCGGGCGATCTCAGGGAATTCGGAATCGTAGCAGATCATGATTCCGACCGGGCCGCAGTCGGTCTCGATCACGTCGATCGGATCACCGCCTTGGATATGCCAGTACTGGCGCTCGTTCGGCGTCGGGTGGATCTTCTCGCGGGCATGCACCGAGCCGTCGCGCAGGAAGGCGTAGCCGACATTCTGGATCTCGCCGTCGTCGGTGCGCGTCGCGTGGCTGCCGCCGATGATGTTGATGTTGCGGCGGATCGCCATCGCCGTCATCTTCTCGGTAAAATCCGGCGTGTGCTCGGTCAGCCGCGCGATCGCCGCCTCGGGCTTCAGCTCCTCGGGCTCGCAGGAGAGCAGCATCAAAGTGAAGAGCTCGGGAAACACCACGAAGTCGCCCTCGTATTCCGCCGCCACCTCGACGAAATATTCGACCGCATCGTAGAAATCCTGCGGCTCGGCGATCTTGCGCGCTTCCATCTGCACGGTGACGATGCGAACGACGTCGGGGTTCGAGCGGTTGACCGGCTGGTCCATGTGAGCCGGGTCGTAATAGGGATTGCGCCAGACCATCAGGACGCCGTTGCCGCCAGAGGCGGTATCGAGGGGATAGTAGTTCTTCAGGAGGAATTCCGGCTCGAAGCCCGCCTTCAGGTGGAAGGAGGCGACGGGGTCGGTGAGTTCGGCCTTGCGCACCGCCTCGAGATAGGCTTCCGGCGTCTTGTACTTTCTGGCGTTGCGCTTGAAGCCGGGCAGCCGGCCGCCGAAGGCGATGCCCTTCAGGTCCATGTCCTGGCAGAGCCGGCGGCGGGCGTCGTAGAGCCGCTTGCCGATCCTCAGGCGCCGCCGGTCGGGATCGACGCAGACCTCGATGCCGTAAAGCCAGTCGCCCTTGCGGTCGTGCATCGCCGCATAGCCGCCGCCGGTGACCTCGGCCCAGCTGTGCTGCTTCATCACCTTGGCCTCGGGCAGGATCATCGTCGCGGCATAGCCGACGATCTCGTCCTCGTAGACGACGACGAACTGGCCCTCCGGAAAGGCCGAGAGCTGGCCCATGATCATGCCGCGGGTGTAGGGCGCCTCGTCCTTGAAGACCTTGGCCGAGAGGGCGATGATGTCGGAAACGTCCTTCGTCGTCGCGGTGCGGACTTCGATCTTCGGGGTCGAGCGTTTCTCGGCCATGGGCGGGCGGTGCCTCTTTTCTCAAGTGGGTGGTGCAAACGAAGGCGGGACGAAAGCCAGCCGGCTCCGTCCCGCGACCCTGAGATAGGCCGCGTCAGCCGGGCCGCAAGCCGCGGACCTCGGGAGGCCGACGGGAAGATGACGAAATCCGGACGGCCCGTGAACTGACCGTCACGGCGAGGCGGCAGGCGGATGGCTATCTTTCGGCCGGCCATTGCGTAGCTTCCCGTGCCGTGAGACGGCGCATCCCCGCCGTCCGGACACCACAAGGATCCTTCATGCGGTCACTCGTTCCCGCCCTCGTCCTCGGCCTCACGGCAGCCACCCTCAGCGCACCGATCGCGACGCCGGCCAGCGCGCAGACCATCGACATCGACGCCGGAACCTACGTCAACGATCCGCTGCACACCAACGTCATGTGGAAGGTCAACCATTTCGGCACCTCGACCTATATCGGCCGCTTCGCCGCGATCTCCGCGACGCTCGACCTCGACCCGCAGGACGTGGCGAAGTCGAAGCTGACGGCAAGCGTCGATCCGGCCTCGGTCGACACGCACTATCCGGCCGACGACAAGAGCTTCGACGACGAGATCGAGAGCGACCTGTTCCTCGATGCCGCGAAGTTTCCGGAGGCGAAATTCGTCTCGAAGAGCATCGAAGTGACCGGCGACAAGACGGGCAGGGTCACCGGCGAGCTGACGCTGCACGGCGAGACCCACGAGGAGGTGATGGACGTGACCTTCAACAAGGTCCTGAAGCCGAACCCGGTCTCCAAGCTGCCGACGATCGGCTTTTCCGCGACGCTGACCTTCGACCGGACGAAATACGGCATCGACGCCTATGCCGGCCCGGTCGGCAAGGACGTGACCCTAGAGATCGAGACGGAGTTCGTGCCGAAGAAGGCCAATTAAGAACGATTTCGCCCGGCCTAGAGCCGGGCGATGATCTCGTCGCGGCCGGCATCGTCGTCATTGTCGGCGGCATGCCGGATCAGCGCCGGCACGATCTCCTCGACGCTGTCGATGACCAGCGGCTTCAGCTTGTCGGCCGAATGCAGAAAGCCTTCCCCGGCCATGTGCTCGAACAGCCGGGCGAGAGGATCCCAGAAGCCGTCGACATTGGCGATGACCACCGGTTTCTCGTGCCGGCCGAGCTGGCTCCAGGTCATGATCTCGACCAGCTCCTCCAGCGTGCCGATGCCGCCCGGCAGCGCCACGAAGGCGTCGGAGCGCTGGAACATGATGTGCTTGCGCTCGTGCATGTCGGCGGTGACGACCAGCTCGTCCAGGCGCTGCAACTCACGCTCCGTCGCTTCCATGTCGATCAGGAACTGCGGAATGATGCCGGTGACCTTGCCGCCGGCGCCAAGCACCGCGTCTGAGACGGCGCCCATGACGCCGCGGGTGCCACCGCCATAGACGAGCTCCATGCCCGCCTCGCCAAGGCTTTTGCCGAGGCTCCTGGCAGCAGCGATGTAGGAGGGGCTGCGCCCCGGCGAGGAACCGCAATAGACGCAGACGGATCGAATCGTGTTCATGAAGCCAAGGTCCGACGGGAGGGCGGAGAAATCAAGCGGCCGGCGCGACCGTAAGCCGTGCGAAGCATTCAGGACGCAAGTTCCGGGCCGGGATGTGCGGCAGGAGACGCAGCGCTTGCCATGATCTCAGCCGGCATCTTCACCGGCGGACTCCTCGTTCGTTCCGGGCCTGTCGCCGTCGTCCTCGCCGGGATCGGTCGGGGCAAACATCTCGCCGCTGGCAAAGGCGCCGACGGTCTCGACGATCGCCTCGCCGAGCTCTGCGGTTCCCAGAGCCCGCATCCAGCCATCCCAGGTCTCGGCGACGGACACCACCGCCTCGCTGCTTTCGCCGGGCGGCAGGTCGTAGGTGACGCTGACGAGATCGCCGGAGCGAAAGAGCGCCAGCCCGGCGAAGGCGGTCAGGAAGATGACGAGACCGGCGCGGACATTCGCCGCCGTGTCGTGCGGTCGTCGCGCGCGATGCCTGCCGGGGCCTGCATTTCGGGTAGCGGAGCGGGGCGGAGCGGCGGCCATCGGCAATCCGGTCAGAACTGGAAATAGATGAACGGCGCCGTGCCCGGCGGCGCGATCAGCTGGATGATCACCAGACCGGCGGCGAAGGCAAGCGCGATGGCGGCGGTCGGCCAGCGGCGGATCGCCCGGCCGAGCCTCAGATCGAGGTCGTGCGGGGTGAAGTGGAAAGCCAGCGGCAGGAAGACGAGGACGAGGTGGAAGGGCGTCCAGGCTTCGAAACTGCCGGTCATGGCCGCAAGGCCGGAGAGAAAGGCGAGCGCCGTCTCGAAATTCTCCGAGCGGAAGAAGATCCAGGCGAGCGTCACGAAATGGAAGGTGGCGAGCACCGCGAGGACGCTGACGAGGCCGTGGCCGTGCCAGGGGCGTGGGCCCCAGGCGATCCGCTTGAAGGCAGCGTCGGGCGAGCCGCCGGGGCGCCGGGTGAGACGCTCTCGCACCGCCCGTTCGACGCCGAGGGCGGCGCCGTGCATCGCGCCCCAGATGACGAAATTATAGGCCGCCCCATGCCACAGGCCGCCGAGGAACATCGTCAGGAAGAGGTTGCGATAGGTGGCGAGATGGCTGCCGCGGCTGCCGCCGAGCGGTTTGTAGAGATAGTCGCGCAGCCACTGGGACAGCGAGATGTGCCAGCGCCGCCAGAACTCCTGCAGCGACGCGGCGCGGTAGGGCTGGCGGAAATTCTCGCGGAAATGATAGCCGAGCAGCGCCGCGGTTCCGATGGCGATGTCGCTGTAGCCGGAGAAATCGCAATAGATCTGCACCGCATAGCCATAGGCGGCGAGGATCAGCGTCGGCGTGTCGTAGGTGTCCGGCACCAGGAAGACGTCGTCGACGAGGTGGGTGGCGAGCCAGTTGGCGACGACCATCTTCTTCACGAGGCCGACGACGACCAGCACCAGCCCGTAGGAGAGCATGAAGCGGGTCAGTCGCGGCCGCACCCGAAGCTGCGGCAGGAAATCGCTGGCCCGCACGATCGGGCCGGCGACGAGCTGCGGGAAGAAAGACACATAGAGCAGAAGGTCGAGCGGCGAGCGCTGGGCCTCGATCTCGTCGCGATAGACGTCGACGACGTAGGAGATCGCCTGGAAGGTGAAGAAGGAGATGCCGACCGGCAGGATCACCACCATCAGCGGCAGGTCCCGCTCGATGCCCAGCTGGCGGAACATGTCGCCGAGGGAATCGAGAAAGAAGCCGAAATATTTGAAGAAGCCGAGGATGACGAGGAGAAGGCCGACGGCGATGCCGACGATCCAGCGCCGCGGCGTGTCAGACGACGTGCGGGCGAGGGCGATGCCGGCGAACCAGGCGATGAGCGAGGCGCCGAGGAGCAGGAAGCAGAAGCGCCAGTCCCAATAGCCGTAGAAGAAGTAGCTGGCAAAGAGCAGCAGCGCCTTGCGTGCAATCGGCTTCGAACGCAATGCCCAGGCGAGCGCGAAGACCGCCAGGAAGAACACCGCGAAATCGAGCGTCGGGAACAGCAAACGAGGGGCCCTGGGAATTGCGAGACAAGTCGGTGCGGTCGAGACTGTCTAGCGCATTACGCGACGGAAGTCCGTTGCGGGCCGCAAACTCGGATGGATAATCGACAGGTTTCGTTAACGATGCCGCGACCGGCCGCCGCCATTCGGATCGCGGCGGAGACCAGCGAGGCTGGACCTGATGGCGCAGCAGGTCGCCCCGACCGAAGCCGGCGATCGTCAGCCTATGGCCGAGGCGTATCCCGGGAGCCTCAGTTCTCCAGCGAGGCGACCGGCGTATCGCCCGTCGAATCCGGCAGGAGCAGCCCGCCGACGAAGCTTTCGGCGCTGCGGTCGTAGCCTTTGGAAGTGAGATGCACACGGTCCTTGGCGGCGAGGCCGCGCTGCGCCCAGCGGTCGATCTTGCAGCGGCCGCCCATCGCCTCGGACCAGTTCCAGAAGCCGGCATTCTCGTCCTTGGCGAGCTTTTCGATCGTCTCGCGGACGCCCGAAAGCTTGACCGGCGAATACCAGCCGCCGGAGCAGGCCGGGCCGCGGCGCGAGCGCTTGGTCAGGCCGTCGGCCGCGCCGGCGAAGGCAAGGTCGGCCTCGGGCGCCGCCGCCTTCAGCACCGAGACGAAATGCTCCGCGGTCCGGCGATAGGCGTCGAGATCGAGATTGTCGTCATAGCCCTCGTTGGTACCGTAGCCATAGACGATGAGATCCGGCTTGATCGCCCTGACGTCGTTGGTGACGAGATCCTCGTCCCAGCGCTTGGTGACGTCGACGGTGGCCCCGACGATGCCGAAATTGACGTAGCGAACGCCCGGGCGCTCGCGGCCGGTGCCCCAGTTGAGGATCGTCGTGGTGCCGTCGCCGGTCGGCGAGACGGTGACGCTGTCGGCTTTCGCCTCAAGGCGGACGGTCTTCGACCCGGCCTTGCCGGCGCGGGCCGAAAAGCTCTGGCTCTTGCCGCCTGCACTGATGGTGACGCCGCCGGCATCCGGGCCGGTGACCATCGTCACCTCGACATAGTCGAACCCGCCGGTGTCGGACGACAGCGTCAGCCTGGCCGATTTCGCCCGCGACGACAGCCGAACGCCGGAAACGCCGTAGGGTCCGGACTTGACCTTGAGGCTGGAAGCCGCCTGCCAGGGGCCGGAACGGTTCATCGAGACCTGCGCGGCGGCCGCATATGGAAACACCTTCGGCGGGATGGTGGCGCCGCGGCCAGCATCGCCATAGGCGTCCTGCAGGCGCGAGCGGATGCCGCGGGTAAAGGAGTCGGCGGCGATATGGGAATCGCCGATATGGAGCACCGTGACCGGCTCGCTGCGCGTGCCGTTCTTGAGCGCAGCGAGCTTGGCATGGAAGCGGGCGAGGGGGCCGTCGCCGATGGCAGTGTCGCCCTTGCGCGGCAGCAGCTCGGGCGGCGTCAGGCCGCGGGAGAGGCCGTCGGAGCCATAGGCGGTGGCAAGCAGCAGCGACTGGCCGGGCGCTTCAGGCGCGCCGGCCATGGCTTTGGCAGGAAATCCAGAGGAGATGCGCGACTTCACCTCGTTGCTGGCGGTGAGGAGCGGCGCCGGCGGCGCGACGGCTGCCATCACCTTGGCGGTCTGCGCGGCGACCTTCGCTTCGCGCCAGACGCGGGAGGTCTTGCCGGAAGCGACCCGGCCTTCCGGCGCGGGCGCCGGCTTGGCCGCGGCCGCATCGCGCGGGCTGCTGGTCATCAGTTCGGCAGAGCGGAAGGTCTCGTCCATGGATTTGTCGGTACAGCCGCCAAGAAGCGCCACTGCGGCGATCACGGTTGCAATCTGCCGCCCGGGCCGGCGGACAGACGTCCGCATGCCGCCCATGACGAGCGCCGCACTATTCCGTTCGGTCACGATTGCCCCCAATCCGTAGCTACCCGCACTCCACGCCACCAAAACAGGTCGCTTCGACCGTCGATCGTTTTGGGTAATTTTCCGTTAACGCCGCCCCTTACGGCGTTGCGGATTTCATCAATGCTAAAAATGCAACGAGTAAGGCAAAATTTCGACGCTGCCGACAGATCGCTTCATCTTGTGGCGGCCGAACTGTATAGTCGCCTGCCATTGGGGCATCGATGGTCATTGTGGAGATCCTCTCGATGAAACTTGCGGGCAGCAGAAGCAGGCGGGCCGTGTCGTTCGGGGCCGCCTGGGCCCTGGCGTTTGCCGGCATGGTGGCGACGTTGCAACCGGCAGGCGCGGTGGATGTCGCCGCCAATACTCCCGCCGGAGCCGAGGCCGGGGAGGCCGCCGCCGACCCGGCTGAAGCGCCGAAGCCCCGCGACTACCGGATCGCCGTTCTCGGCGATTCCCTCGGCGAGGGCGTCTATGCGGGCCTGGCGCAGCTGGTGCGCGACGAGCCCAACATCGCCGTGAAGAAATATGCCCGGGTCAACACCGGCATCGCGCGAAGCGACCGCTACAACTGGCCGGAGGCGGCCGACGAACTCGCCGACCGGCCGATGGACGCGGCGCTCCTGGTGTTCGGCGCCAACGATCTCCAGACCATCCGCGAGAGCGGCAAGGCCTATTATTACAAGCAGGAAGCCTGGGAGAAGCACTATCGCAACCGGGTCGCCCATATCGTCAAGGCGTTTAGCGACCGCGGCATCAAGGTCTACTGGCTGAGCCTGCCGATCACCCGGAAGAACCGCTTCCAGAAGGACTACGCCTATCTCAACCAGATCTTCAAGGAAGAGGCCGAGGCGAACGGCGCGACCTTCATCGACGCCTGGAGCTTCTTCGCCGACGAGGACGGCAACTATTCCGCGACCTTCACCAAGGACGGGACGAGCAAGATCATCCGGGCGAGCGACGGCGTGCATTTCACCCCGCTCGGCTATCAGGTCTATGCCGGCCTCGCCCTCGACAAGCTGCGTGCGGACCTGAATTTCTGACCGCGAGGAACCGGGGATGCCGCTCCTGTTCGATCAAAAAGTGTCTCGTATAAACAACGTTTTGTCTGCGATTCTTCATCTGATAGAAGGCTGATAGCAGTGCCGCCGGCCGGCCGATCGGCATCTGATCGGAGGTCCGGCGCCGGCCGCGCGGCGGCGACGACGTCGCGGCAGTTGTCGCCGGCGGCGGTCCAGGCGGTTTCGCGGCCATGGCCGAGGCGCTATCTCGGGCCAAACCTCGCCTGGGAGCGATCTGGATGCTGCGACTTTCCGCCAATCTCGGATTTCTCTGGACCGATCGCCCGCTGCCGGATGCCATCCGCGCCGCGGCGCGGGCTGGCTTCGACGCGGTCGAATGCCATTGGCCCTACGAGACCGACGCCGCAGAGTTACGCCACGCGCTCACCGAGACGAACCTGCCGATGATCAGCCTCAACACCTCGCGCGGCAGCCGCCCGGATGATTTCGGTCTGGCGGCCCTGCCGGACCGGATGGACGAGGCGCGCGCCGCGATCGACGAGGCCTTCGCCTATGGCTCCGCAATCGGCGCGGCGTTCGTCCACGTCCTTGCGGGGCGGGCCGAGGGGCCGGAGGCGGCGGAGGCCTTCGAGGCAAATCTCGGCCATGCCTGCGACCTCGCAGCAGAGAAGGCGATGACGGTGCTGATCGAGCCCTTGAACCCGCGCGATGCGCCGGGCTATTTCCTCGGTGATTTCGCAACCGCCGTCGCCATCGTCCGGAAAATCGGGCGGCCGCAGCTGAAAATCCTCTTCGACTGCTATCACCTGCAGATCACCGGTGGCGACCTGATCTGCCGATTCGCCGACAACCGCGAGCTGATCGGCCATGTCCAGTTCGCCGGCGTTCCCGGCCGAGACGAGCCCGACCGCGGCGAGGTCGCGTATGAGCGCCTGCTGCCGAACCTTGCCGGGCTCGGCTATGCGGGCTGCTTCGGGGCGGAATATCGGCCAGACGGCGCCACCGAGGCAAGCCTCAGCTGGATGAAGATGTTCCGATAGAGTTCTGAAAAGACAAGATATTCATTCCGGAACCGTGATCGCGTAAAGGGCTGCGTGCCGATGTCGTTGTTCGAAGAGAATGCCGCGATCCTGCGGAACATGGCAGTCGCCGGCGACGAGCTTGGCCCGCCTCGTTCGGTCGACTTCTCCCACGTCTTTTCAGATCAAGCCTCGGCCGAAGCCTTCGCCCGCGACGCAGAACGGGAAGGCTTCGCCGCAACAGTCGAACAGGTCGGCCGCGACGCAGACCCTTGGGAGGTGAAAGTCTCCAAGGACATGGTTCCGACCTGCAGAAACATCACAGGCACCGAGAGACGCTAAGAAACTCTCGCCCAAGCGCATCATGGCCGAGGAGATGGCTGGGGCTTCTTCCGCGGCTGACCGTATGCGGGACTTGCGTACACGGCCTTGTGTGTCTCTGGCCGAGAGGAAAAGCCCCCGTCGCGGCGGGCCTCGCCTCGCCGACCGCATGACGCCCGCTGTGTCGGAAGACACTTGCCCGCAGGGCGAAAATCGCGCGACAGAGGCGCCGAGACGAGCGACATGCGAGGCATTCCATGCAGAGTGAAGACCAGTCCCCGCTTGCCGAAATGGCCGAGGGCTTCATCGCGAGCGTCGCGGATCGGACGGCAACCGTCGGGATCATCGGCCTTGGCTATGTCGGCCTGCCGCTGCTCCTTGCCTTCCACGCCTCCGGCTTCCGCTGCTTCGGTTTCGACATCGATCCGGAGAAGATCGACAAGCTGGAAGCCGGGCGCTCCTATATCCACCACATTGCCCCGGAGCGCATCGCCGGCCTCATCGGGTCGGGCCGTTCGGTGCTGACGACCGACTATTCGCGCCTCTCGGAGGTCGACGCGATCATCATCTGCGTGCCGACGCCGCTTACCACCTATCGCGATCCCGACATGAGCTTCGTCACCGCGACGGCCGAGGCGATCGCCCCGCATCTGAAGGCCGGCCAGCTGGTGACGCTGGAATCCACCACCTATCCGATGACCTCGGAGGACCTCCTGGCAGCGATCCTCGAGCGCGGTTCGGGGCTGAAGGCGGGGAGCGACTTCGCCATCGCCTATTCGCCGGAGCGCGAGGATCCCGGCAATCCGGATTTCGACACGACCTCGATCCCGAAGGTGGTCGGCGCCGATTCGAGGGCCGCCGCCGACATGGCCGAGGCGCTTTATGCGACGGTGGCGAGAAAGGTCGTGCGGGTGCCGTCGATGCGCACGGCGGAGGCGGTGAAGCTAACCGAGAACGTCTTTCGCGCCGTCAACATCGCCCTCGTCAACGAGCTGAAGGTGATCTTCGACGAGATGGGCATCGACGTCTTCGAGGTGATCGATGCGGCGAAGACGAAACCCTTCGGCTTCATGCCCTTCTATCCGGGGCCGGGGATCGGCGGCCACTGCATCCCGGTCGATCCGTTCTATCTGACCTGGAAGGCCCGCGAATACGGCATCCACACCCGCTTCATCGAGCTTGCCGGCGAGATCAATTCGGCCATGCCGCAAAGGGTGGTCGGGCGTCTCGTCGAGGCGCTGTCGGACCGGCTCGGCAAGCCGATCCGCGGTGCGCGGGTGCTGCTCGTCGGGCTCGCCTACAAGAAGAATGTCGACGACGTGCGCGAAAGCCCGTCGCTGGTGCTAATGGAGATGCTCGAGGAGCGGGGCGCCGTGGTCGATTATTACGACCCGTTCGTGCCGGTGATGCGCCGCACCCGCAAGCATGGCGAGTTCGAGGGCCGCCGGTCGGTGGAATGGAGCGAGGCGGGGCTCGCCGGCTACGACGCGGCGCTGATCGCCACCGACCACGACGGCGTCGACGTCGAGACGCTGGTTCGGGCCGTGCCGCTGGTGGTCGACAGCCGCGGCGCGACGCGGGGCCTTTCCGCCGAGCTGCAGGCGCGGGTGGTCAGGGCGTAGCCGATGCGGGGCATGCGGGGCGGCGCCGGCAGGCGAATCGACGTCCGAGAACAACGACGACGGGGCTGCTGCTGGAGATTGGTGTCCTCTGTGGGGCGGCGCCGTGCGCCCTAGAACCACCGCTCGCGCACATAGACCGTGTCGCCGGGCATCAGCGGATCGGTCGGCACGACGCGGCCGGTCATCACCTGGCCGCCGCTCTCGCGGGTGACGTCGACGCTCGCCTGTTCGGCCCGGGGGGTGTAGCCGCCGGCAGCGGCGATGGCGTTCTGCACCGTCATGCCGGGAACATAGGTGTACTGGCCGCCATTGGTGACCTCGCCCATGATGAAGAACGGCCGGTACTGCTCGACCTCGACGGTCACGTCCGGCTTGTTGAGATAGCCGTCGGCGAGGCGCTGGGTGATCTCCTGGCGCAGCTGCTCGGTGTTGCGGCCGCGCGCCGGCACGTCGCCGACCAGCGGCAGCGCCACGAAACCGGCCTTGTCGACAGCATAGCTGCTGGTCAGGCCCTCTTCGCCGAAGACGATGACCTTCAGCCTGTCGCCGCTGTCGAGCCTGTAGGGCTGTTCGAGGCTCTGATGCATCGCATCGGGCGCCGGCGCATAGGACGCACAGGCCGACAGCTGGGTCAGGGCCGAGAGGGCGAAAAGTGCCAGCCGCAGATGTTTCATGAAGCGCTTGCCCGTTGGCGGACCACAACCTCGCGTCCGCTGGCCAGCATTATTAGTTTGTTAGGGTTAACTGCCGGTAAACTGAAGCTTTCCAGATCACCCCGCCAAGCAACTTAACCGGACCGTTACGTCTGGCGTGCAGTCTCGACACCGACCTGAAGCGCCTGTCTGGAGTTCGCGCTCGGGATCGTCGGGGCGGGCCGGCGGGCCAAGCGTCCCGCCATGACGGCGCGCCGGGCGGTGCCGTCCCGTCGCTCCGCACGGCCTGCCGGAGTAACGTGATGATCACGGACCAGTCGACCGCATCGAAGACCGCAAGAGACGGCGAGGCCTTCTCCGATCCGAGCCGGGCCCAGTCCGAAAGCGGCGGAAGCGGGCCGCGCGAGATGGCCGATGCAGCCGCCGATTCGGGCGGCGATTCGGGCGGCGAACAGATCGCCACCGCCGGCGAGCTTGCCTCGGCGGTGCAGGGCACCGACATCTTCCGCCTCGTCGTCCTCTCCACCCATCGCGAATATGGCAGCCTCGGCGGTCTCGACCTCGCGCGCCGGCTCTCGGCGGCCGGTCGGGCGACGGTGCTGATCGACCTGACACCGGACGGCACCGTTGCCGCCCGCATGAGCCTGCCGCCGGATGCCAGCGGCTATGCCGATCTGTTGTCGGGCGGGGCAGGGCTCGCCGACATCATCTATCGCGACCAGTATACCGCGACGCATTTCGTGCCGTCCGGCGGCTTCGAGATGGAAAAGGCCGACGCGGCGACCTTCGCCCATCTCGGCCATGTCCTCGACGCCTTCGCCGAAGCCTATGACTACACCGTCATCGAGGCCGATGCGCTGGACATTCCCGAGCTCCCGGCGCTGCTCGACGAGAACACCGCGGTGGTGATCGCCGGCCTGCCGCATGTCGACGACCGGATGATCGACGTTGCCGACGACCTGAGGATGATCGGCATCGCCGACATCGTCTTCATGCCGATGCTGCGGCGGCAGGGCGAACGCTGAGAAGGGCGGCCTCTCGGCGCCGACGCGTCAGCGCTTCGGCTTCGCCTCCATCCAGCGGATCAGCAGCATCGCCGGCACGACCCAGAGGACGCCCGTCGCCAGGAAATAGGCCAGATGCACCCAGCCGCTCGACTGGGCGAGGTGCAGCGAGGCATAGGCGGTGGCGAAGACGGCATAGACCACCACCAGGAGGATCATCGCGATGGTGCCGATGAACTTCTTCAGCCTGACCGGCATCGCCCTCTCCCTCTCGTGACTGCCAAGGCCGGCAAGTGCCGGTGCAGCGCCGCGCCCGACGCTTGATCGCCGCCCGCTTTGGGTGCAAAGCGGCTCCCATGAGCACCATTGCCTACCGTCTCGAGACGAGCCCTGCAACCAAGGCCGAGCGCGACCGCAGGGCCGTGCGGGTCTGGCTCTACGCCGTCGCGCTCGTCCTCTTCGCCCTCGTCCTCGTCGGCGGAGCGACGCGGCTCACCGAATCCGGCTTGTCGATCACGGAATGGAAGCCGATCCACGGGGTGATCCCGCCGCTTTCCGCCGCCGAATGGCAGGAGGAGTTCGACCTCTACAAGCGCATTCCGCAATATGAGCAGATGAACCGCGGGATGGACCTCGGCGGCTTCAAGACGATCTACTGGTGGGAATGGAGCCACCGGCTGCTCGCCCGTGGCGTCGGCTTCGTCTTTGCCCTGCCGCTCGCCTTCTTCTGGCTGACCGGGCGGCTCGAGCTGTTCCTCAAGCCGCGGCTCGTCGGGCTGCTGTGCCTCGGCGGCCTGCAGGGGGCGGTCGGCTGGTGGATGGTCGCCTCGGGCCTCTCCGAGCGCACCGAGGTCAGCCAGTACCGCCTGGCGACGCATCTGACCATTGCCTGCATCATCTATGCCGCGACGCTCTGGGTGGCGCGCGGCCTGAAGCCCCGGGCGGACTTCGCGGCGGCGCCGCGAAACGCGCAGCGGCTGGCGGTCGCGATCGTCGTCCTCGCGCTCTTGCAGATCTATCTCGGCGGCCTCGTCGCGGGGCTGAGAGCCGGGCTGATCTACAACACCTGGCCGCTGATGGACGGGGCGCTGGTGCCTTCCGGGCTGTTTTCGATGGAGCCGCTCTGGCGGAACGTCTTCGAAAACGTCCTGACGGTGCAGTTTGTCCATCGCTGCGGCGCCTATCTGCTGCTCGCGGCGACGCTGGTCCATGCCGGGCTGCTGTGGCGGGCGGCACCAGCGACGCGTCACGCCCGAGGCGCCGTGATCCTCTGCCTCATCGTCATCGCCCAGGCGGCGATCGGCATCACCACGCTTTTGATGGTCGTGCCGCTCGATCTGGCGCTGATGCACCAGGCCGGCGGCCTGATCGTGCTGGCGGCGACGGTGATCCATGCAAGGAGCCTTGCCGGCAGCTATCCGGCGCCGCGCGGTCAAGTCGTGGGCGTCGCCGTCTGAGCAGACCGAATCGGCCTCGGTCTTCGGTCTTGCGTTTCCCTCGGACGGGCCGACGGGCTTCGATCACGGCGTTCTGCACGAAACTTTGAACCGTTCCCCGCCTGCAGCGGCCCGGCTGTCGCTGTTCCGACGCCTTGCGGCCCTTACCCTATGCGCGACGACAATCCGTGCGGAGGGACTGCCATGACCATCATCGCCAGACTGGGACTTGCCACATCGCTCGCGGCCCTCGCAGCTGCTCCGGCAATGGCCGGCGAGAGCGTCACCTATCAGGCCGCAGGCGCCGATTACGAAGGCTATTACGCGCCGGCAAAGGGCGACGCGAAGGGTCTCGTCCTCGTCATCCACGACTGGGACGGGCTCACCGACTACGAGAAGAAGCGCGCCGACATGCTGGCCGAACTCGGCTACGACGCCTTCGCGCTCGATCTCTTCGGCAAGGGCAACCGGCCCGAGACGGTCGATGCCCGCAAGGAAGAGACTGGCAAGCTCTACAAGGACCGCGAGGCGATGCTGACCCGCGTTGCGGCGGGGCTCGAGGAGGCGCGCAAGGAAAGCGGCAAGGAGGAGGCGGTGGTGATGGGCTACTGCTTCGGCGGCGCCGGGGTGCTGGAACTTGCCCGCTCCGGCAAGGCGGAAGGCGTCGCCGGCTATGCGACCTTCCACGGCACGCTCGCGACGCCCGAGGGCCAGAGCTATCCGGACGGCACGCCGCCGATCCTGATCGCCCAGGGTGGCGCCGATACGTCGGTGCCGGTCGACGAGGCCTATTCGCTGGCCAAGACGCTGGAGGACAAGGGCATTACTTACGAGCTCGAGGTCTATTCCGGCGCACCACACGCCTTCACCGTTTTCGATTCGGACCGCTACCGCGACGTCGCGGACGAAGAGTCCTGGAACGCGCTGCAGAGCTTCTTGGGGCGGTATCTCGGCAAGCAGAGCTGAGGGGAGGTCCCCCAAACGTCCAGCCTCGGTGGGATTGACCTTCCGCGCTCCGCACAAACTGCTATTGAATTGTCAATCGGAGAGCTTGAGCCAAAGGTCAGTTCGCAAGGACGACCGTAGAGGCCCTAGGTAGCTCGTCCGCCTTCAAGGCAAGAGCAAACAACTGCTGGAGAAGTGCGAGGACATCGTTCGAACGTCCAGCGGCGGCGCCATCAGGGATAGCAAAACGTCGGCCGCGATACGACACGGAAATCGGACCTGATCCGTTCGGGACGACCTTGAAAAATGGCACGTAAACAAAGCTGCCGTCCCAATGGCCATCTATGCCCAACTTGCGCGTGGGTTCGGGCAAGAGCGGGAGGTAGTGCTCGTCGCCGTTAACACCCAGTTCAACCCGCACGATCTCGCCTAGAGCGTACAATATCTGCTGCACCGACCGAAATCTGATTTCAGCTTTCGTCAATTTGAGATTGGCCGGATCCGGCACAACCTCCCTGCAGTGCTGCTTACCGCGACCGCCCGTCGATGGCCTGTTATTGGGGACGATTTCGTAGTTCGATTCCGGCTTTGTGCCCACAATCTTGTAGTCCGAATCTTTCTTCTGCAATTGGATGCCTCGACGCCCGGACGGGACGGAAAACTTGGCTTTATCGGCCTCGATCAGCCCGAGGATCGCATTGGCGTTCGTGACTGGAATCTCGGGGCCGAAATCCTTGAGTTCTTGCTTCGTCATAGAGATTTCCGGCTCGCTCCCGAGGAACAGCCGCATCGCACTCGAGAAATATTCGTACTCGGCGCGACGCGGCGCGTAGTTCACGATAAAGCAACGGGTACCGACGTTCGTTTCCAGGTCAACGCGTGCAACTAAGGTGAATAAGAGAACAGATTTCGGCCAACCGGTTTCCCAAAAATATCGAAATATCTCAGGATCTGTTGGGGTTAGTATGCCCTGATAAAATTCTTTGGTATCGAGCTGCTCCACGGTGAAGCTGGGTGACGATTTGAATGAAGTATTCAGTCGTGGAGTGATCGAATATTCGTTGAGCCCAACCAACCTCGTGAAGTCGAAACTGCTCTCGGTCGTCAGTCCACCGTCGGCCGATACATTCCCCTGGATCTGCCCAAGACGGGTGAAGTACATTGGCATGCGATAGGCGGAACGTAAAACATTGAGAAGAGTCAGGGAGTTGGTTGATTGCTCGATGGCCTGGTTGTAGGCAATCGTATTGTCGGAAACCGCTGGTGCTAGAGCGCAACTTCCTAACAGTAACGGTGCCAATGCAAGCAGCAGGCTGCACAAGCGTATCGACCGCGAAGAGCGAGTGGTTCCATGGCATACTTTGCTATCGACCCAAAGGCGCATTGCCATATCCTCTCTACCTGAGCTTTCAGACAACACGCCTCAGAATTCGTGCACAAGTAGTTTTACGATGCCTTTACGTCAAAAGAGCCATGTGGTGCTTTTTTGCATCGGTGGCGATGCGGTGAGACCACAGCATAGGTTGCCCCCACCGACGATGAGGCTCTCCCACAGCGTCAACAGGGCGACGGCGATGAACAGAGCTCCTGCCGCCCGGCCGATCAGGCCAGTCAGCCATGGCCGGGCCGTCAGGAACCCGAGGCTCTGGCCCGCCGCCGCAGCGAGCGAGCCATAGACGGCAAGCTTCATCGACACCGTCACGACGCCCATCGCCAGGTGACGAGGCCCTGCCGGAAGGCGCGCCAGTCCGAGCGAGGACGCGCGAGTGGAGCTGTACGCTGCGAGCGCATCGTCGATGGCGAAGCGACCGACGCGTTCTTTCGCGGCGAGGGCGAGCGCCTGCGCCAGCTCTGGATCGCCGGCTGGGAGGTGAACCAGCCGGCAGCCGACAGGGCGTGACCGGAGCCGGCGCCGGCTGAGGTGCCTTCAACGCGCCTCGGCTCGGCGCGTCGAGGGCTCGGCGCGCTCAGGGAAACAGCGGCAGCTGCTCGATGCCGGTGGTCTCGTCGAGGCCGAAGGCGAGGTTGAAGTTCTGCACCGCCTGACCGGCCGAGCCCTTCACCAGATTGTCCAGCGTCGAGATGACGATCGCCCGGCCGGGAATGCGGTCCGGCACGACGTTGACGACGACGTAGTTCGAACCGCGGACCATCTGGGTCTGCGGCAGGACGCCCTCTTCGGCGACGGTGACGAAGGGCTCGTCGGCATAGGCCTCGATCAGTGCCTGGCGGAGATCGGACGGCTTGGCGCCGCCCGAAAGCCGTACGTAGCTGGTGCAGAGCTCGCCCCGGCTCATCGGGATGAGATGCGGGGTGAAGTTGACGCGCAGATCGGCGATGCCGGCGGCGAGCCCGACCTCCTGCTCGATCTCCGCCATGTGCCGGTGCTTGCCGACGGAGTAGGGCGACAGGCCTTCGCCGGCCTCGCAGAACAGGGTGTTCTCCTTCAGGCCGCGGCCGGCGCCGGAGACGCCGGATTTCGCGTCGATGACGATGTCCTCGGCATCGATCAGCCGGGCCTTCGCCAGCGGGATCAGCGAAATCAGGACGGCCGTCGGATAGCAGCCGGGGCAGGCGATCAGCCGCGCATCCCGGATCTGGTCGCGATAGACCTCAGTGAGACCGTAGACCGCTTCGGGCTGGATGTCCGTCGCGGTGTGCTCGACACCGTACCAGTCCTGATAGATCGCCGGGTCGCGCAGGCGGAAATCCGCCGACATGTCGACGATCTTCACATGCGGATGGGTGGCGAAGATCTCGCGTGTGATCCTGTGGGTGGTGCCGTGGGGCAGGCCGCAGAAGACGGCATCGACGGACCCCCAGTCGGCTTCCTCGACGGTGACGAGGTCCGGCAGGTCGATATGGGCGAAATGCTTGAAGACGGCGCGCATCGGCTTGCCGGCATGGCTGTTAGCGGTCAAGACCGCGATCTCCATGTTCGGATGGCGCGCGGCAAGGCGCACGAGGTCCGCGCCGGTGTAGCCGCTGGCGCCGAGAACGCCGATCCTGAGTTTTTCGGCCATGGCCGTCTCCTTGCCTCGGTTTCGAGGGGCGGGGTATCACCCGGACCGCGCCCCACCGTCGCCGGGGGTTTAAAGCATTTGGGCCCGGCGTCCAGAGCCGGAGCGGCAGATGGAGGGCGAGGGGCGTTTTCGCAAGATCGGCGGATGGCGATATCGGCCGTGACAGCCGACGCGCCATCGTTCCCCGTGTCGATGCCAATGCTCGAGGTCGACCGGACGGGAAGCGAGCAGGGCGCGCGGCCGTGGTCTCTCCAGCGCTACCCCGCCAGTGCGCCGGCCAGGAACTCGACGATGTAGTCCTGCGTGTCTTCGCCGAGATAGGCGTGCATCGGCAGGCTGATGACGTCGCGGGAAAGTGCATCGGAGGCCGCAAGTTCGCCGCCGGCGACCGGGAAATGCTCGTAGGCGGTCTGGCGATGCAGCGGGCGCGGATAGTAGATCGCCGTCGGCACGCCTGCCTCGCGCAGCCGCGTCTGCACGGTGGCGCGGTCGGCGCCCTCGGGCAGGCGGACGGTGTACTGTGCCCAGGTCGAGACGGCGTCGCGCAACAGCTTCTGCGGCGTCGCGATGTTCGAGAGCTTCTGGCTGTAGCGCGCCGCGATCCGCCCGCGCGCAGCGATCTCGTCCTCGAAGATCGCCAGCTTTTCCAGAAGGATCGCCGCCTGCAGCGTGTCCATCCGGCCGTTCATGCCGATGCGGATGTTGTCGTATTTGTCGTCGAGGTTCTGGCCGTGGACGCGCAGCGAGGTCATCACCGCGGCGAGGTCCTCGTCGTCGGTCTGGACGGCGCCGCCGTCGCCGTAGCAGCCGAGGGGCTTTGCCGGAAAGAAGCTGGTCGAGACGACATGCGACCAGTGGCTCGATTTCTTGCCGTCGATGGTGCCGCCATAGCCCTGCGCCGCGTCGGAAATCAGCTTCAGCCCGTGAGCGTCGGCGATTGTTCGGATCGCCGCATAGTCCGCCGGCTGGCCGAAGAGGTCGACGGCGATGATCGCCTTCGGCGTCAGGCCGGGCGCCGCCTCGGCCTCGGCGATCGCCGTCTTCAGGCTGTCGAGATCCATGTTGAAGGTCTCGATGTCGACATCGACGAAGTATGGCGTCGCGCCGAGCCAGGCGACGACCTCGGCGGTCGCGGCGAAGGTGAAGCTCGGGCAGAAAACCGCGTCACCGGGCTTGATGCCCCAGGCCATCAGCGGCAGCGCCAAGGCGTCCGTGCCGGAGGCGCAGGACAGCGTGTGGGCCATGCCGCCGAAGCTGGAGAGCGCCGCCTCGAGTTCGCGGATTTCCGGCCCCATGATGAAGGCGCCATGATCGAGCACGGCGGCCATCCGCCGGTCGACCTTGTCGCGGATCCGGTCACGCTGGCTGGCGAGATCGATGAAGGGAATGCTCTGCATGCTCCAGGCCTTTGGACAACGAGGTGAGAGACGCGAATCGCTTGGAATTGCTAGGCGAGGAGGTGAGCCAAATTATGCTGCGGCGCCACTCAAGTTTGGTGTCGCAAGCTTACGATGGTGATCGGCGTCCCTCTCAAGCCTGTTGCGGTCGCCCGGCCTTCTTCCCGGCGAGGATGCCGAGGACATACATGGCGACGGTCGAGCCGGCGATGGCGGTGATATCGGCATGGTCGTAGGGCGGCGACACCTCGACGACGTCGGCGCCGACGAGGTCGAGGTTCTTCACATGCCGCAGCACCGCCAGCATCCTGGCGCTCGATGGCCCGCCGGCGACGGGCGTACCGGTGCCCGGCGCGAAGGCGGCGTCGAGGCAGTCGATGTCGAAGCTGAGATAGACGTTGGTACCGCCGGTGCGCTCGTAGATCGTCGCGGCGATCTCGGCGCTTTTCATCTCCTCGACCGCCTCGCCGCCAAGGATCTCGATGCCGCAGGTCTCCGGTGCATGGGTGCGGATGCCGACCTGGATCGAGGTTGCCGGGTCGATCAGGCCGTCGGCAACGGCCTGGGCAACGAAGGAGCCGTGATCGACACGCGGGCGGCCCGAGGCGTCGTCCGCCACTGGCCAGGTGTCCTGATGGGCGTCGAACTGGAGAAGCGACAGCTTGCCGTGGCGCGCGACATGGGCCTGGAGCAGCGGATAGGTGATCGAATGATCGCCGCCGAGGGTCAGCAGAAACCCGGTTTTCGCAACAATGTCCGTGGCTTCCGAGAGGATCTTCGCGTGGGCTGTTTCCGGCAGGCGATAGTCGAGCAGGCAGTCGCCATAGTCGACGACGGAAAGCGCCTCGAAGAGATCGCGCTCGAAGGGATATTGCGGATCGTTGTCGAAGATCGCCGAGGCGCGGCGCAGCGCCTGCGGGCCGAAGCGGGTGCCCGGACGGTTCGACACCGCGCTGTCGAAGGGAACGCCCCAGACGGTGACGTCGGTGCCGGAAACGTCCTTCGTAAGCCGCCGGCGCATGAAGGAGAGGGCGCCGGCATAGGTCGGATCGCCCGCCGCCCCGAAATTGCCGCTCGCCGCAAAACCGTGATCGATGGATTTCTCTGCCATGTCGCGCCTCTCGCCCGTCGCCGTTCCTGCCGCAAGTTAGGGCACACGGACGAAAAGTCGGAGACAACCGGGGATCGAGGCGAAACGCACCTCTTGCGCCTTGAGCCGCGCCGGTCCACTTTGACGTAAACGTCAATTGGAGGAGACGACACCATGGCCGCAACATTGAACGGCAAGACCATCTTCATGTCCGGCGGCTCGCGCGGCATCGGCCTTGCGATTGCCCTCAGGGCCGCGCGGGACGGCGCCAATGTGGTGATCGCGGCGAAGACCGATCAGCCGCATCCGAAGCTTCCCGGCACCATCCACACCGCCGTCGAGGAGATCAAGCGGGCCGGCGGCCAGGGGCTCGCCGTCGTCTGCGACATCCGCGAGGAAGAACAGGTCGCGGCGGCGGTGGCGCGCGCGGTGGAGCGTTTCGGCGGCATCGACATCTGCGTCAACAACGCCTCGGCGATCCAGCTGACCGATACGCTGGCGACCGACATGAAGCGCTACGACCTGATGAATGGGGTCAATGCGCGGGGCACCTTCCTCGTGTCGAAATGCTGCATCCCGCATCTGAAGAAGGCTGAGAACCCGCATATCCTGACCTTGTCGCCGCCGCTCGACATGCAGGCGAAATGGTTCGCCGGCCACGTCGCCTATTCGATGGCGAAGTTCGGCATGTCGATGGTGACCCTCGGCCTTGCCGCGGAGCTGAAGAAGGACGGCATCGCCGCCAATTCGCTCTGGCCGCTGACGGTGATCGACACGGCGGCGGTCAGGAACGTTCTCGGCGGGGCGCCGCTCGCCTCGATGAGCCGTTCGCCGGAGATCGTCGCCGACGCTGCCCATGCGATCCTGACCAAGCCGTCGCGGGAGTTCACCGGCCGGTTCCTGATCGACGAACTCGTGCTGATGGAGGAGGGCGTCGCCGATTTCGGCCGATACGGGCCGGAGAACGGCCAGCCGATGGCGGATTTCTTCGTGCCGGACGAGGCTTTCGCCAAGGCCCGGACGAAGGTGATGCGGCAGCCGCAGGGCTGAGAGCCGCAGCCGGCGCGATCCCCGCGCTTCAATCATGGCACTGGCTTGGACGGCAAAAAGCTGACGCGGCGATTCCCCAGCCCCTCATCATGAGGTGTGAATCCGGTCGAAGTCCGGCAGAGCCTCGACGGGCGAGGGGCGTTCGCGCCCACGCCGCAGCATACGGTCGTCGCCTCGCCTTGAGCCGCCATGGCCCGCACCCTCGCCCTTCGAGGCCGCCTGCGGCGGCACCTCAGGATGAGGGCGCTCGGGTTGCAGCGCTGTCGAGTGGCTGTTGTGAAGGCGGCCGAGGCACCGAACCGGCTTGCGTCAGTGTCCCGGCCGGTCACGCGTCAAAAACAGACCCGGAAACGCCGTCCAGAACGACGAATGTCGCGGATCGCCCCGCTCTCCATAGCCCCTCATCCTGAGGTGCGAAGCGAGCAGAGCGAGGCGAGCCTCGAAGGGCGAGGGGCGGCTCGCGGCCACGCCGCAGCATTTGGACGGCGCCTCGCCTTGAGCCGCCATGGCCCGCACCCTCGCCCTTCGAGGCCGCCTGCGGCGGCACCTCAGAATGAGAGTGCTCCGTCCGGGGGGCCCTTTCGTTCCAACTGCCACGCCGCAAAACACAAAAGACCGCAGCTTGCGCTGCGGTCTTGCTGACTTGCGTCGATCGGAAACGGCCGGGCAGACGCCAGGCGCCGAATTACTTGATCTTGGTCTCGCGGAACTCGACGTGCTTGCGCGCGATCGGGTCGTACTTGGTCTTGGTCATCTTGTCGGTCATCGTCCGCGAGTTCTTGCGGGTGACGTAGAAAAAGCCGGTGTCGGCGGTGGACAGGAGCTTGATCTTGATGGTGGTCGCCTTGGCCATGGTCTTCCTCGAATGATGCTACGCAGGAACGATCCCGGTGGGTTGACCCGACCGCAATCGACCGCTGGCCTGCGCCGATGAAAGTCATTGCCGGCAAAGGCCCGGGTGCTGCCCGGAGGACACGACGGTCCGCCCGTCGCCCGGCGCCGGCAAATTCGGCCGGACAATAGCCATGGGCGGTGTTCTGTCAAGGCCCCCATCCCGCCAGATGGCCCGGCTCAGGCGGATTTGGCGGCGAACAGCCGGCCGAGCGCCAGCGCCAGATAGATCGCGAAGAACAGCGCCAGCGACCAGGCAAAGCCGCTCGGCCCGAAAAGGTCCATGGCGCTGCCGATGACCTGCGGTCCGACCAGCATGCCGAGCGAATAGCAGAAGATGAAGGCGGCGTTGGCGTCGGCGAGATCGGCCGCCGGCAGGCGCGAGCCGAGATGGGCAAGGCCGACGGTGTAGAGGCCGGCAACGACGCCGCCCCAAAGGAACAGGACGCAGGCCATCAGCCACCAGTCCTCGGCGAGCATCGGCAGACAGAGCGTGCCGATCAGGCCGACGCCGGCGCAGATCGACAGGAGGCTGCGCCGGTCGCTCACCCGGTCGGACATCAGCCCGATCGGGATCTGCATCAGCACGTTGCCGATGCCGACCGCCGTCAGGAGCTGGGCGGCGGCCGCCTCGGAAAAGCCGACCCGTTCGCCGTAGACCGGGAACAGCGTGAAGCCGCCGGCCTCGACCGCGCCGAAGATCAGCACGGCGCCGGTCGCCGTCGGCACGGCGAAGAGATAGCGCCAGAAATTGCCCTGCCGGCGGTCCTTCGCGATGACCGGCTGGCTGTTCCAGGCGAGAAACAGCGGAATGGCGGAGACGAGGATCACCCCGGCGCCGATGCCGAAAGGCAGGAAGCCCTGGCTGCCGACCTGCGAGAAGATCCACGGGCCGAGGGCGAAGCCGAGGGAGAGGACGGTGGCGTAGATACCGAGGACGAGACCGCGCTTGCCGGGCGGCGCGGCGGCATTGATCCAGAACTCCGACAGGACGAAGAGTGCGGTGATGGCGAAGTGGAAGACCAGCCGCAGCGGGAACCACATCCAGAACTCGGTGAAGACGTAGAAGCCGACCGAGGAAAGACTGGCGAGGACGATCGCGATCAGCATCGTCAGGCGGACGCTGAGGCGGATGGCGATCGGCGTGATCAGCGCCGCCGCGGCCAGCGAGGCGGCACCCGCCACCGCCGCGTTGAGACCGATCATCGAGGAAGAGACGCCCCGACGCTCGAGGATCACGCTGAGCAGCGGAAGGCCGAGACCGAGCGCAATGCCGACTGCGCTGATCGAGGCGATGGCGGCGGCGGCCGACAGCCAGTTGACGGATTCGAGCTCCGCTTCGGCTTCGGCGACGATGTCGTCCGCAGTCGATCGCTCCACCGTCCTATCCCCGAGCACTCTGCGGCAGCGAGCGAGCCGCCGTCGCGGCAGCCGCCATGGCATCGAGCGGGAACGGCCCTGCCGCAGCGCTCCGATCGGCGTGGGGCGGTCGGTCGGGGTGGTCGCTGTCGATCGTCATGATCAGATGAGGTCTTTCCGGATGCGCCCGTCAACGGTGCGGTAATAGGGCATGGCGACCGAGGCATCGAGCCAGGAGCCTTCTGCCATCCGCTCCGCCAGATCCCCGAGGATGGTCCGGGTGATCGGCGCGAGGGAATGGTCGTCGAGGCTTCCCGTCGACACCCAGCCGATCCGCTCGAACTCGTCGGTCGGCGGATCGAAGTTTTCGCTGATAGCGCCGAGTCGTGTGGCATTGATGACGAAGAAGCGGGTGTCGAAACGCCGCGGCGGCCCCTCGGGGGTCACCGCGCGGGCGATCGGCACCAGCCAGTCCACCGCCGGCGCGAGGCCGCGCTCGGAAAAGGCGGCGAAATCCTTCGGGAACGCGGCCGAATCGGCCGCCTGGCTGCCGATCAGGAGGCCGGTCTCCTCGAAGGTCTCGCGGATCGCGGCAAGCGCCAAAGCGGCGGCGTCGCGGGCCGTGAAGCCATCGGGAACCGCGGCGCAGAGCCGCGCCCCGGCGTCGCCGGGCAGGCTGAAGCGTGCGGCAAGCTCGCGGTCTGCCGGATCGACCCGGCCGCCCGGAAAGACGAAGCGGTTGGCCATGAAGACATGGGCCTTGCCGCGCAGCCCCATCAGAAAGCGCGGCCCGCCTGCCTCCGCGGTCTCGTCGACGATGATCAGCGTCGCGGCATCGCGGATCGCGACGTCACCGCCCGCTGCCGGCAAGGCTTCGCCGGAGAGCCTGCGCCGTTCGGCCTCGAGGGCCGCCAGCCGGCTTTCGCCGGTCACCCGAATTCCTCCCCGGAATCGTCCGCCCCGGAAAAGCCGCCCATCTTCAGCGCCCATTGCAGGCCGATCGTCGCGCCCTTGAGCGGCTGCATCAGAGCGAGGCTGAGGACGATGGTGACAGGCACCCAGATCGCCAGATGCTGCCACATGGTGAGCTCGACCATCTCCTCCATCCCCATGAAGCCGGCGACGACGACATGGCCGACGATGAAGACGGTGAGATAGGGCGGCAGGTCGTCGGCGCGATGATGGTGGACGGCGAGCCCGCAATCCTCGCAGGCATCGACGGACTTCAGGAAGGACCGGAACAGCCGGCCCTCGCCGCAGCGCGGGCAGCGGCTCCGGAAGCCGCGCCAGAGGGCGGTGCCGAGCGGCCGCTCCTCGGCAGAGGGCGTCCAGTCCACCGGCGGCGTCGCGGCGGCCTTGCCGGTCTCGCTCATCGGCGTCTCCTGACTTTCGATGCGACATTGCGGTCGCGGCGCTTCACGCGGCCGCGGCTCTGCGTCTTGTGGAAGGAGCCGGTCGCCGCCGGCAGCTTGCGCGGTTCGGTCAGCATTTCGAACTGCAGCGAGCCGGCGAGGGGCAGGGCCTCGATCAGGCGCACCTCGACGGTGTCGCCGAGCCTGTAGCCCTGGCCGGAGCGATCGCCGACGAGGCAGCGGGAGGCCTCGTCATAGTGGAAATATTCGTTGCCGAGGGTCGAGATCGGCACGAAGCCGTCGGCGCCGTAGGTCGGCAGCTGGACGAACAGCCCGGCCTTGGTGACGCCCGCGACACGTCCGTCGAAGGTCTCGCCGACGCGCTCGGCGAGGTGATGGGCGATCAGCCGGTCGACGGTGTCGCGCTCGGCCGCCATCGCCCGGCGCTCGGCGCGGGAGATCTCTTCCGCCGTCTCGGCGAGAAGCTCCTCGTCCTCCTTCGACAGCCCGCCTTCACCGAGGCCGAGCGCGGTCACCAGTGCGCGGTGGACGATGAGATCGGCATAGCGGCGGATCGGCGAGGTGAAATGGGCGTAGCGGGCGAGGTTGAGGCCGAAGTGGCCGAGATTCTCCGGCGTGTAGACGGCCTGGGACTGGGAGCGCAGCACCACCTCGTTGACGAGGGACTCGTTGTCGCCGCCCTTCACCCGGTCGAGGATCTGGTTGAAATGCGACGGCCTCAGCGAGCCGGCGCGGGCCAGCGGGATCTCCAGCGTCTTCAGGAACTCGCGCAGGCCCTCGAGCTTCGACAGCGAGGGCGCGTCATGGGCACGGTAGATCAGCTGCTGGCGCTGCTTCTCGAGGCTCTCGGCGGCAGCGACATTGGCGAGGATCATGAACTCCTCGATCAGCTTGTGGGCGTCGAGCCGCATCGGGACGACGACCTTCTCGACCCGTCCGGCGGCATCCAGCTTCAGCTTGCGCTCGGGGAGATCGAGATCGAGCGGCTGTCGGCGCTCGCGGGCGAGCCGCACCAGATGGTAGGCCTGCCAGAGGGGCTTCAGCACGGCGTCGAGGATGTCGGCGGGGACGGAAGCCGGATCGCCGTCGATCGCCGCCTGCGCCTGCTCATAGGCGAGCTTGGCGCGGCTCCTCATCATGATCCGGTGGAACTCGTGGCGGCGCTTGTCGCCGTCGCCGCCGATCACCAGGCGGACGGCCAGGGCAGGGCGGTCCTCGCCCTCGCGGAGCGAACAGAGATCGTTGGAGATGCGTTCGGGGAGCATCGGCACGACGCGGTCGGGGAAATAGACCGAATTGCCGCGGATGCGCGCCTCGTTGTCGAGCTTCGAGCCCGGCCGGACATACCAGGAGACGTCGGCGATCGCGACGGTGACGACGAAGCCGCCGGGATTGGCGGGATCGTCGTCCGGCACCGCGTGGACGGCGTCGTCGTGATCCTTGGCATCGGCAGGGTCGATGGTGACGAGCGGCAGGTCGCGCCAGTCCTCGCGGTGCTTCATCCCCGCAGGACCGGCGGTCTCGGCCTCGTCGAGTACGGCCTTCGGAAAGACGTGCGGAATGCCGTGGGCGTGGAGCGCGATCGACGAGATCGCCCGCTCGGAATTGATCGACCCCACGACCTCGACGACGCTCGCGGTCGGCAGGCCGATCCGCCGTCGCGGGCCCGCCTCGACCTCGACGAGGTCGCCGTCCCGGGCATCTTTGGTGTCGCCCGGCGGGATGGTGAATTCCAGCTGCTTGCGCTCGACAGGTTCGACCCGGCCGCCGCCGCCGGGCGTCGCGCGGAAGACGCCGAGGGCGACGGTGCGCCGCTTCTCGAGGATGCGGATGATCTTCAGATGGCGTTCGCCGTCCTCGTCGTCATCCTCGACGACGCGGGCGAGTACCCTTTCGCCGACACCGGGTGCGGGGCCCTTGTCGCGCTCGACGCGCACCGGAATGCGTGGCGGCTCGCCATCCTCCAGCCGGTCCCAGGTGACGGGTTCGGCGAGGAGCGCGCCTTCCTCGTCGCGGCGTCGGATCTCGAAGACGCCGACCGGCGGCAGCGCGCCCGGCGTCTTGAAACGGCGGCGGTCACCGGAGATGACGCCCTCCGACTGGAGCTCGGCGAGCAGCATCTTCAAAGCGATGCGGTCGTCGCCCTTGACGCCGAAGGCCTTGGCGATCTCCCGCTTGGAGGCCCTGCCGGGATTGTCGGCGACGAATCGCAGCACCGCCTCGCGTGTGAGGGCGGGCATCTCGTCCCGGCCGGTGTTGCGTCGTGCCATGGCTGTCAGTCCGCGTCCCAGGGGACGCTGTCCGACGTCTCGGGAGCTGCCTTCGACTTCGCTGCGGAGCCTTTCGACGTCGCCGCCTTCTTCGATGCAGCGCTCTTCGACTTTGCGGCCGACTTCGCCGGCTTGGCGGCGCCATTGCCGTCCTCGGCGGCCTTGCCGTTGGCGGCCTTCTTCGCCGCCGGCTTCCTGGTGCTCGAGGCAGACTTCTTCTTGCCGCCGGTGCCCTTGGCGCCGGTCTTTTCGGCCCGCTCGGTGAGAAGCTGGATCGCCTCCTCGAGGGTGACCGAAGACGGATCCTTGCCCTTCGGCAGGGTCGCGTTGACCTTGCCGGTGTTGACGTATGGCCCGAAGCGGCCGTCGCGCACAGTGATCTCGCCGCCGAGCGTCGGGTGCTCGCCGAGGGTGGCGAGCGCCGCCGGCTTGCCGCGTCCGCGGCCGCCCTTTTCCTTCTTCTCGGCGATCACCGTGACGGCGCGGTTCAGCCCGACCTCGAAGACATCCTCGATGGTGTCGAGATTGGCATACATGCCGTCATGCTGGAGGAACGGGCCATAGCGGCCGAGGCCGGCGAGGATCGGCTTGCCGGATTCGGGATGGACGCCAACCTCACGCGGCAGCGACAGAAGCCGCAGGGCCTTTTCGAGATCGATCTCCGAGGCCTGCCAGCCCTTCGGCAGCGACGAGCGCTTGGCCTCCTTGCCCTCGCCCCTCTGGACGTAAGGCCCGAAACGGCCGGAGCGCAGGGTCACCGGCTCGCCGGTCTCGGGATCGGTGCCGAGGTCCTTCGGCCCGTCATCGGTCTCGCCGCCGGCGGCATCGGCCGAAAAGCTGGTGCCGAGCTGCCGGGTGAAGCCGCATTCCGGATAGTTCGAGCAGCCGACGAAGGCGCCGAACTTGCCGAGCTTCAAAGACAGCTTGCCGTCGCCGCAGCGCGGGCAGGCGCGCGGATCGGTGCCGTCCTCCTTCGGCGGGAAGACCAGCGGCGCGAGCTCTTCGTTCAGTGCGTCAAGAACGTCGGAAACCCTCAGTTCCTTGGTGCCTTCGACATGGCTGGAAAAATCCTGCCAGAAGTCGCGCAGGACGTCCTTCCAGGAGAGTTCGCCAGCCGAGATCTTGTCGAGCTTCTCCTCGAGATCGGCAGTGAAGTCGTATTCGACGTAGCGCTCGAAGAAATTGTGCAGGAAGGCGGTGACCAGCCGGCCCTTCGCCTCGGGCAGGAGCTTGCGCTTGTCGACGACGATGTATTCCCGGTCCTGCAGGGTCTGCAGGGTGGCGGCATAGGTCGACGGACGGCCGATGCCGAGCTCTTCCATGCGCTTGATGAGCGAGGCTTCGGAAAAGCGCGGCGGCGGCTCGGTGAAGTGCTGGTCGGCATCGATCGAGCGGCGCTCGACGCTTTCCTTCGCCGCCATTTCCGGCAGCCGGGCGTCGTCGCCGTCCTCGTCGGAGTCGGATTTGGAATCGTCGCGGTGGTCGACATAGGCGGCGAGGAAGCCGTCGAACTTGATGACCTGGCCGGAGGCCCTCAGCTTCGCCGTCTTGCCGTCGCCCCTTGCGTCGATGTCGACGGTGGTGCGCTCGATCTCCGCCGGGGCCATCTGGCTGGCGATGGCGCGCTTGAAGATCAGGTCGTAGAGCCGGAACTGGTCCGGATCGAGGAAGCGCTTCACTTCCTGGGGCGAACGGGTGAAGTCGGTCGGCCGGATCGCCTCGTGGGCTTCCTGGGCGTTCTTCGCCTTGGTCGAATAGTAGCGCGGCTTGTCGGGCACGTAGCGGGCGCCGAAGCCCGAGCCGATGGCCTTGCGGGCGCCGTCGATCGCCTCGGGCGCCATCTGGACGCCGTCGGTTCGCATATAGGTGACGAGGCCGACGGTCTCGCCGCCGAGATCGATGCCCTCGTAGAGCCGCTGGGCGACCTGCATGGTCCGCGAAGCCGAGAAGCCGAGCTTGGCGGAAGCCGCCTGCTGCAGCGTCGAGGTGGTGAAGGGCGGGCCGGGATTGCGCCGGGTGGGCTTGGCTTCTACGCTCTCGACGGCGAAGGTCGATGCGTCGAGCATCCGCTTGATGGTGCCGGCGATATCGCCATTGTCGATCGACAGGCGCTGGATCTTCTCGCCGTCGAAGGCGGCAAGGCGCGCATCGAAGGTCTCGCCCCGGATGGTGGCGAGATGGGCGACGATCGACCAATATTCCTGCGGCTTGAAGCGCTCGATCTCGGCTTCGCGGTCGCAGACGAGGCGCAGCGCCACCGACTGGACGCGGCCTGCCGAGCGGGCGCCGGGCAGCTTGCGCCACAAGACCGGCGACAGCGTGAAGCCGACGAGATAGTCGAGCGCCCGGCGGGCGAGATAGGCGTCGACCAGCGGCTCGTCGATCTGGCGCGGATTGGCCATCGCGTCGAGCACGGCCTTCTTGGTGATGGCGTTGAAGACGACGCGGCTCACCGGCTTCTTGCCGAGCGCCTTCTTCTGCCGCAGCACCTCCAGCACGTGCCAGGAAATCGCCTCGCCCTCGCGGTCGGGGTCGGTGGCGAGAACGAGGCCGTCGGCCCCCTTCACCGCCTGGGCGATCTCGCTGAGGCGCTTCTGGGACGGCTTGCCGACCTCCCAGCTCATCTCGAAATCTTCGTCCGGCCGCACCGACCCGTCCTTGGGCGGCAGATCGCGAACGTGACCGTAGGAGGCAATGACCTTGTAGCCGTTGCCGAGATATTTGTTGATCGTCTTCGCTTTGGCCGGCGATTCGACGATGACGACGTCCATAAGTGTCCTGTTCGCGAAATGTCTTGGCAGATACGGGCTGAAATTACGCCGATTCGCTTCAGAGGCCGGCGTTTGGCATGCGTCAGATGGACAGTCCTGCCGGAACGGTCAAGCCCGAGCCTCGCGCAGAGCCACCCCGTTGCAACCATGGCACGAACCTGTCTATAACGACTCGACAAGTTGAAATCACGACGGCTCCGCCCATCTTTTCGCAGTGGATTCACGGGTGGTCAATGAGTTCAAGCGAATGAAGAGCGACATCGGCGAATTGCGCGCGAACCTCGAATATGTCCGCGACATGCTGGAGCAACTAAAGGTTGTTTCCGGGGCAAAATCGGGGGCTATGCTGATCTATTTCCTCGATCTGGCCAAGCTGGAGGCGGAGGAGCGGATCGCCCGGTTGCGCGAGAGATCCGCGGGTTAGGGCCGCGCAGCGGGCTCCGCGGGGCCGGTCGTCACAACAGCAGCGACACCATACCGCCCGGATGGCGCTCCAGCCGCCCGGCAAGGTCGAGTTCCAGGATCACGAGCTGGACCGCGCCGGCGCTCGCGCCGGTATGGGCGATGATCTCGTCGATCGCGACGGGGGTCGGCCCGAGGCATTCGACGATCCGCTCGCGCTCGGAGCGGCTCGGCTCGTCCTGACCGCCATCGGGCGCCGGCTCGTCGAGCGCACCGTCCTCCGGCGCCGTGTCGCGTCCGGCGAGTGGCGACAGGGCTTCCAGAATGTCCGAAGCATCGCAGGCGAGGATCGCGCCGTCGCGGATCAGCCGGTTGGCGCCGGCGGCGCGCGGATCGAGCGGCGAGCCGGGCACGGCAAAGACAAGCCTTCCGAGTTCGCCGGCAAGGCGGGCGCTGATCAGCGAGCCGGAACGCAGCGCCGCCTCGACGACCAGGAGCCCAAGCGCCAGCCCCGCGACGAGCCGGTTGCGGCGGGGAAAGTCGATCGCCCGCGCCGTCCAGCCGAAGGGCATTTCGGAGACGAGTGCGCCGCCGGTATCGACGATCCGGCGCATCAGCGGCCGGTTTTCCTGGGGGTAGGGGCGGTCGAGCCCGCCGGCGAAGACGCCGATCGTGCCGGTGTGAAGCGCCGCGTCATGGGCGGCGGCATCGATGCCGCGGGCAAGGCCGGAGACGACGACATAGCCGGCCTCGCCGACGCCGGCGGCGAACATCCGCGTCAGCTTGATGCCGGAGAGCGAAGCGTTGCGGGCGCCGACGATGGCGAGCGCCGGGCGCTCGAAACAGGCGGCGTCGCCCATTACCGCCAGCACCGGCGGGGCGTATTCGACGCTGCGCAGATGCTGCGGATAGTCCGGCTCGCCGAGACAGACGAAGCGGGCGCCGAGCTTTTCCGCCCGCGCCAACTCCTCGGCGGCGGCGGCCTCGGTGCAGACGACGATGCGGCGGCCGCCGCGGGCGGCCAGTTCGGGCAGGGCGTCCAGCGCGGCCGCGGCGGTGCCATAGCGGTTGATGAGGTCCCGGAAGGTCGCCGGGCCGACATTCTCGCTGCGGATCAGCCGCAGCCAGGCAAGACGCATCGCCTCGGTCAGGACGACGCCGCGCCGCGGCGCGGCGGGCAGCGTCATGGCATCGCCCTCCGCCCCCGGACCGGGCCGCCATCCGCGACAGGGCTGGTGGAAGGCCGAGGGCGCGGCGTCATGCCTTGTTCGCCCCGATCTTCGGTTCGTTGCCGCCGACGAGACGGCGGATATTGGCGTGATGGCGGATATAGACGAGGATCGTCAGGATCGCGGTGAGGATCGCCGCCGCCGGATAGCCGAGGAAATAATAGGCGATCGGCACCAGCAGCGTCGCGACGAGGGCGGCGAGGGAGGAGTAGCGGGTGAGATAGGCGACGGAGAGCCAGGCGATGGCGAAGACGACGACGCCGAGCGGCGCGATGCCGAGCAGGATACCGAGATAGGTGGCGACGCCCTTGCCGCCCTTGAAATTCAGCCAGACCGGGAAGAGATGGCCGAGAAAGGCGCCGATGCCCGCCGCCGCGGCATAGAACGGGCCGAGATAGAGCAGGGCGACGAGCACGGGCACGGTGCCCTTGAGGATGTCGCCGGCAAGCGTCAGCGCCGCCATCACCTTGTTGCCGGTGCGCAGCGCGTTGGTGGCGCCGATGTTGCCGGAGCCGATCTTGCGGATGTCGCCGAGGCCGAAGACGTAGCCGAGGACCAGCCCGAACGGGATCGACCCGCAGACATAGCCGCTGACGAGGCACACGATCGCCCAGCCGAAATTCAAGGACGCATCGTCCAACACGAGCTCTCTCCCGTTTGCTCGACCCGCACGCGGCCTCCGCCCGAAAAGGACCGGAGCCGGCGCGCAGCTGCCGGCTGGCGCCAGGGACTTGCCGCCCCGGCGCCTATCCGGCCGCTTCGAAGACTGTGCGGCCCGCAACGAGCGTCCGCAAGACCTGACCTTCGAAGCGGGCGTTCTCGAAGGCGGAATTCTTCGACCGCGAGCGGATATGCTCTTCGGTGAAGACGAATGGCCGGTCGAGATCGACGAGGACGAGATCCGCCGGCGCGCCGGGCCCGAGCGTGCCGCGATCGAGGCCGAGCAGCCTTGCCGGAGCGACGGTCATCGCCTCGATAAGGCGCATCAGCGGGACTGCGCCCGAATGATGCAGGCGAAGCGCCGCCGGCAGCAGCGTCTCGAGCCCGATCGCGCCGGCTTCGGCCTCGGCGAAGGGCCGGCGCTTGTCGTCGGTGTCCTGCGGGTCGTGGGACGAGACGATGATGTCGACCGTGCCGTCGGCGAGCGCCTCGACCATCGCCAGCCTGTCCTCTTCGCGCCTCAAAGGCGGCGAGAGGCGGAAATAGGTGCGGTACTGGCCGACATCGTTCTCGTTCAGCGCCAGATGGTTGATCGACACGCCGGCGGTCACCGCGAGGCCGCGGCGCTTGGCGGCGGCGACGACGGCGGCCGATTCGCCGAGCGAGATCTTCGCCGCATGGTAGCGGCAGCCGGTGAGCGCCGCGAGCCTGAGGTCGCGCTCCAGCGGGATGATCTCCGCTTCGCCCGGAATGCCGGGAAGGCCGAGCCAGGAGGCGAACAGCCCCTCGTTCATCACGCCCTTGCCGGCGAGCAGGGCATCCTGCGTCTCGTGCATGACGACGGCGGAAAAATCCCGCGCATAGGTCATGATCCGGCGCAGCAGCGCCGGGTCGGCGATCGTCCTGCGGCCCTCGGTGAAGGCCTTGACGCCGGCCTCGGCGAGGAGGCCGATCTCGGTCATCTCCTTGCCGGCGAGACCCTTGGTGAGGGCCGCGGCAGGAAAGACGTTGACGAGGGCGGTATCGCGGGCCGTGCGCATGACGAATTCGGCGATGGCGACATCGTCGATCACCGGATTGGTGTCCGGCATGGTGAGGATCGAGGTGACGCCGCCGCTCGCCGCTGCCCGCGACGCCGAGGCGATGGTCTCGCGATGTTCGCCGCCCGGCTCGCCGATGAAGACGCGGGCGTCGACGAGGCCTGGCAGGACAGTGAGGCCCTTGCCGTCGATCACCGTCGCGCCGTCCGGGCGGCCCTGGTTCAGCGCATCGGGCCCGGCGGCGGCGACGCGGCCATCCGAAACGACGACGGTGCCGACGGCGTCGAGGGAGCGTGACGGATCGACGATGCGGGCGGCCTCGATGACCAGCGGACGTTCGTCGGAGCCGTTCATGCGCCGTCTCCCGTCGTCCCGAGGAGCTTCTCGATCACCGCCATGCGCACGGCAACGCCCATCTCCACCTGTTCCTCGATGACGCTCTTCGGCCCGTCGGCGATCTCGGAGGCGATCTCGACGCCGCGGTTCATCGGGCCGGGATGCATGACGAGAGCGTCAGGCTTGGCATGGTCGAGCTTGGCCGCATCGAGGCCGAAATAGCGGAAATACTCCCGCACCGACGGGACGAAGGCGCCCTCCATGCGCTCGCGCTGCAGCCTGAGCATCATCACCACGTCGGCGCCCTTCAGCCCCTCGTCCATGCGGCGGAAGACCTTGACGCCCATTTCGGCGATGCCGCTCGGCAAAAGCGTCGAGGGCGCGACCACCCGGACCTCGGCGCCGAGGGCGTTGAGAAGGATGATGTTGGAGCGGGCGACCCGGCTGTGCAGCACGTCGCCGCAGATCGCGACGATCAGCCGGGCGATGCGGCCCTTGCGCCGGCGGATGGTCAAGGCGTCGAGGAGGGCCTGGGTGGGGTGTTCGTGAGCGCCGTCGCCGGCGTTGACCACCGAACAGGCGACCTTCTGGGCGAGCAGCGCGACGGCGCCGGCCGAGTGGTGACGCACGACGAGGATGTCCGGCTGCATGGCGTTGAGCGTCATCGCCGTGTCGATCAGCGTCTCGCCCTTCTTCACCGACGAGCTTGCCACCGACATGTTCATCACGTCGGCGCCGAGGCGCTTGCCGGCGAGTTCGAAGGAGGCCTGGGTGCGGGTCGAGGCCTCGAAGAACAGATTGATCTGGGTGCGGCCCTTGAGGATCGACTTCTTCTTCTCGGTCTGCCGCGAGACGGCGACTTCCGCCTCGGCGAGATCGAGGAGCTCGGTGATGTCCTGGGGCGAAAGCCCGGCAATGCCGAGAAGGTGTCGGCGGCCTGGCGAAGTTGTTTGGGCGGGTGCGATCATGTCGAACGAGGGCTATAAGGCTTTGTGGAAAGCGCGGCAAGAAAGTGCCGCGGCAATCCCCGGAACTCGCAGGGGCCGGGGAGAGAGGGAGCGCGAGATGGAAGACGCCGCCACCCACGAGGTGTTCAACCAGTCCTCCGATTTTGCCGGGTTCAATGCCTATCGCTCCGACCCGCTCATGAAGCTGCTGACGGCGGATTTTCCCGCCGACGTCATCGTTACGCTCGACCGCCACGGCCGCTTCTGCGGCTCGCACGAGGCCCACGATCTCGCCCGCCTCGCCAATCTCGAAAAGCCGAGCCTCAGGCGATTCGACGAGAAGGGCCACCGGCTGGAGATGGTCGACTTCCATCCGGCCTATCACGCGCTGATGCGCCGCTCGATCGCCGAAGGCCTGAGCGCCTCGATCTGGGACGCGTCGCCGGAGGAGGCGGGGATCCGCCATCGTGCCCGGGCGGCGCGGTTCTTCATGACGGCCGGGGTCGAATGCGGCCATCTCTGCCCGGTGACGATGACCTCGGCCTCGGTCGCCGCGCTCGCCGCAACGCCGGCGCTGAAGGACGCCTGGCTGCCGCTGATCGCTTCGCGCCAGTACGATCCGGGGGTGAAACCGCCGCTGGAAAAGGCCGGCCTTACCCTCGGCATGGGGATGACCGAAAAACAGGGCGGCACCGACGTTCGGGCCAACACCACCCGCGCGATACCGGTCGGCGACGGCCGGTACGAGATCACCGGCCACAAATGGTTCATGTCGGCGCCGATGTGCGACGGCTTCCTGGTGCTCGCTCAGACAAAGGCTGGCCAGAGCTGCTTCCTGATGCCGCGCCGGCGCGCCGACGGCTCGCTCAATGGCCTCTTCATCCAGCGTCTCAAGGACAAGCTCGGCAACCGCTCCAACGCGTCATCCGAGGTGGAGTTCGTCGCGGCCGAGGCGGTGCTGGTCGGCGAGGAGGGCAGGGGGATTGCGACGATCCTCGACATGGTGACGCTGACGCGGGTCGACTGCGCGCTGGCTTCCGCCGGGCTGATGCACGGGGCGCTGGCCGAGGCGGTCCATCACTGCAGGGAGCGCCAGGTCTTCGGCCGGTATCTCATCGACCAGCCGCAGATGGTGCGGGTGCTCGGCGAACTCGCCCTCGACGCCGCGGGAGCGACGGGCCTTGCCTTCCACCTCGCCGAGACGCTCGATCGCCGCGACGGCGACGCCGGCGACGAAGCCGCGCGAGCCTGGGCACGGGTCATGACGCCGGTGACGAAATACTGGGTGTGCAAGCTGGCGCCGGCCTTCACCTATGAGGCGATGGAATGCCTCGGCGGCAACGGCTATGTCGAGGACGGGCGGCTGGCGCGGGCCTATCGCGAGGCGCCGGTGAACGCCATCTGGGAGGGCTCGGGCAATGTCGTTGCCCTCGATCTCCTGCGGGTCCTGAAGCGCGATCCGGACGCCTTCGAGACGGTGATCGCGACGATCGAGGCGGATCTCGGCGAAATGGCCGGACGCACGCCCGACGTGCTGCGCGCCGCCGTGGCGATGGTCGTTTCCGACGAGGGCGCCTGCCGGCTGCTCGCCGAGCAGATGGCGCTCGCCGCAGCCGCCGGCACGCTGAAGCGGCTCGGCCTCGGCCCAATCGCCGCGGCCTTTGCCGAAAGCCGGCTCGGCGGCGTCTTCAGCCACACCTACGGCATGGTGGATCTCAGGCACGACTGCCGGGCGATCGTCGACGACCTCTATCCGCCGCTCCGCTGAGCCGTCCCGGGAGCCGAAAGGCCTGCATTGCCGGCTGCGTTAAGCATGTCGGCCGGATCGGCTTGCGGGCGCCGGGACGAATGGCGACACTCCGCGTTAACCGATTGGTAACCTAAACGACGGAGCCAGTGCGTGACGCATCGGGTCGCTTCGCTACTTGCGCTTTCCGGCTGGGCGGGCTTTTGCGGCGTTTCGGCGCTGCGCTGCGTCCATGAGGCGGGACTGTCGGAACTGCTGTTCGGATCCTTCGGTACCGGTGTGCTCGACACGGCGGAATTTTCGCCGCTCGGCGTCGACAGCCGGCAGCTTCTCGGCCTTGCCGCGATCCTCGCGGCGCTGGCCGTCGCCTTCTCGCTCAGCATCGCCGGCGTCATCGCGCTCATGAAACGTCCCGAACGCCTCGTCGAGCCCTTCGCGGCGGCGACCTTCTCGGCGCTGTTCGGCTTCTATGCGGCGCTGGCGCTCTCCGGCTCGCCGGCCGTCGAGCTCTTCGGCAAGGGGCCGCTCGTCACCCTTTTCATCGCCCTCGGCTTTGCCGGGCTGCTCTTCGACCACCTGATCGCCGACCAGGAAGACGCCGAAGGCGACGAGACCTTCCAGGCGGTGATGGCGCATCTCGAGGAGGCCAAGCGCGCCGCCATCGCCGAGCGCGAGAGCGGCAAGCGCCGCGACGGCGACGAGGAGTGATGCGCGCGCTTCTGATCCTCTGGTTCACGCCGCTCGCAGCCTTCTTCGGCTGGTACTTCCTGTCGCTCGCCGATGTCGGGTCGAGCTTCGGCGGGTTCTTCCTCAGCCGCGACCTCAACGAGGGGATCTTCCTGATCTACGGCCACATCCTCGGCGTCGCGCCGGAGCGGTTGCCGGGGCTTTTCGCCTGGGGGATCGCCTGCGACAGCGCCATGCTTTTCGCCATCGTCGGCTATCGCCGCCGCCGGGCCATCGCCGCATGGTGGGCAGGGCGGAAGGACAGCGCCATCATCGAGGCATCGCCGCGAGACGATCGAGCGCACCCTGCAGGATGAAGGCCGCTGCGGCCGAATCGATGCGCTCGGCCCGCCGGGCCCGCGACACGTCGGCTTCGATCATCGCCCGCTCCACCGCCACCGTCGACAGACGCTCGTCCCAGAACATCGCCGGCCTTGCGTCCAGCGCCGAATAGTTGCGCATGAAGGCGCGGGTCGCCTGGGCCCTGGGGCCTTCACTGCCATCCATGTTGAGCGGCAGGCCGATGACGATGCCGACGACCTGTTCGTCGTCGAGCGCCTTCTTCAGCGCGGCGGCGTCGGGGGTGAACTTCTTGCGGCGAAGGACCGGGCGCGGTGTCGCGAAGCGCCAGGAACGGTCCGACAAAGCAAGGCCGATGGTCTTGGTGCCGAGGTCGAGGCCGGCGAGCGGCAGGCCGGCGGGCACGGCGCCGAGAAATTCCTCGAGGGCAAGGACGGCCATCGCCTATGCCTTGACCCGGCGGGACGGCTGCGCAGTTACCGGCGAAGACGGCCCGGCCGCAACACGGCGCGCCGGGGCCGGCATCGCTCTTTCCGCCACCAAGGGGCCTTTACCCATGAAGATCACCTATTTCGGCCATTCGGCCTTCCGCATCGAGACCGGTTCCTCGGTCATTCTCGTCGACCCGTTTCTCACCGGCAACCCGCATTTCAAGGGCGACGTCGCCGAGGCCAGAAAGGGCGTCACCCACATCGCCATCAGCCACGGCCACTCGGATCACGTGGGCGACGCCATATCGATCGCCAAGGAGACCGGCTGCACCGTCGTCGCGAATTTTGAGATCTACACCTGGCTCAGCCAGAAGGGCGTGACGACCGCCGCCTTTGCCGGTACCGGCGGCACCGTCGCCTTCGACGATTTCTCGGTGACGCTCACCCAGGCCTTCCACTCCTCCAGCTACACCGAGGAGGACGGCCGCATCGTCTATCTCGGCATGCCCAACGGCCTCGTCTTCCACTTCAAGGACGGCCCGACCCTCTATCACATGGGGGACACCGACATGTTCGGCGACATGGCTCTGATCGAGGAACTGCACCAGCCGAAGCTCGCCATGGTGCCGGTCGGCGACCGCTTCACCATGGGCGGCGCCGTCGCGGCCATCGCCTGCCGGCGCTATTTCAATTTCGACACCATCATCCCGATGCACTGGGGCACGATGCCGATCCTCGATCCCTCGCCGGAAAAGTTCAAGGAGGCTATGGAGGGCGATGCCGGCAAGGTGGTGACACCGGCCATCGGCGAACCGTTCGAGGTGTGAGGCCGACAGCCTCGCACCTCAGGCCCGCCGAGAAGCTGACGCCTTTGTCGAACCATCCCCGGGCGGCCGTTGCCACCCGGGGATGGCGTCGTTATAGCAGCGCCAAACCATCAGCCCCAAAGCCGCCGGAGACAGCATGTCCGTCGATTCCGCCACCGTGCGCCGCGTCGCCAAGCTCGCCCGCATCGCCGTCAGCGACACCGACGTGACGGCGATGGAAGCCGAGCTGAACGCCATTCTCGGCTTCGTCGAGCAGCTCTCGGAGGTCGACGTCACCGGGGTCGAGCCGATGACCTCGGTGATCCCGATGGAGATGAAGAAGCGCGAGGACCGCGTCACCGACGGCGAGAAGGCCGACGACATCGTCGCCAACGCGCCGGCGAGCGAGGACCACTTCTTCATGGTGCCGAAGGTGGTCGAATAGGCCATGGCCCTGACGGTCTCTGTCGAAACGCCATTGCAGGACGACATTCGCGACATGGTCGCCAAGCTGAACGCGCATCTGAAGCCCCTCTCGCCGCCGGAGTTCCAGTTCCAGCTGACGGTGGAACAGATGGCCGGCGCCGACGCGACGGTGTTCGTCGCCCGGGACGCGGCCGGCACGGCCGTCGCCATGGGGTCGCTGAAGGTGCATGACGAGACGACCGGCGAGGTCAAGCGGATGTTCTGCGAGCCGGACTTGAGGGGCAGGGGCCTCGGCCGGTCGATCCTCGATGCGATCGAGGCGAGGGCGCGCGAGACCGGACTGCAGCGTCTCGTCCTCGAGACCGGTGCGACGCCGGGATTCGAGCCTGCCTGGGCGCTCTACGAGCGCGGCGGCTTCACCGTCTGTCCGGCCGTGCTCGACTATCCCGATTCCGAATACAGCCGCTTTTACGAAAAGAGCCTTTGATCATGAGTGACCTCACCGCCCTCACCATCGCCGAGGCCCGCGGCAAGCTGTCGAAGAAAGAGACCAGCGCCGCCGAGCTGACCGAGGCCTATCTTGCCGCGATCGAGACCGCCAATCCGCTGATCAACGCCTATGTCAAGGTGACCGAGGACAAGGCGCGGTCGATGGCCAAGGCCTCCGACGCGAAGATCGCCAAGGGCGAGGCGGGGCCGCTCGAAGGCATTCCGCTTGGCATCAAGGACCTCTTCGCCACCGAGGGCGTCCACACCCAGGCCGCCTCGCACATCCTCGACGGCTTCGAGCCGCGCTACGAATCCACCGTCACGGCGAACCTCTTCGCCGACGGCGCGGTGATGCTCGGCAAGCTCAACATGGACGAGTTCGCCATGGGCTCGTCCAACGAGACGAGCTATTACGGCCCTGTGAAGAACCCCTGGCGCCGCGAGGGCTCCAACATGGACCTCGTGCCGGGCGGCTCGTCCGGCGGGTCGGCGGCCTCCGTCGCGGCGCAGCTCTGTGCCGGCGCGACGGCGACCGACACCGGCGGCTCGATCCGCCAGCCGGCGGCGCTGACGGGCACCGTCGGCATCAAGCCGACCTATGGCCGCTGTTCGCGCTGGGGTATCGTCGCCTTCGCCTCGTCCCTCGACCAGGCGGGTCCGATCGCCCGGGACGTGCGCGATGCGGCGATCCTCCTGAAATCGATGGCATCCGTCGATCCCAAGGACACGACCTCCGTCGACCGCGAGGTGCCGGACTACGAGGCGGCGGTCGGCCGCTCGGTGAAGGGGCTGAGGATCGGCGTTCCGAAGGAATACCGCATGGACGGCATGCCGCAGGAGATCGAGACCCTGTGGCAGACCGGCATCCAGTGGCTGAAGGACGCCGGGGCCGAGATCGTCGACGTGTCGCTGCCGCACACCAAATACGCGCTGCCGGCCTATTACATCGTCGCGCCGGCGGAGGCATCGTCGAACCTCGCCAGATACGACGGCGTACGCTACGGCCTCCGGGTGCCTGGCAAGGACATCGTCGACATGTACGAAAAGACCCGCGCCGAAGGGTTCGGCCGCGAGGTCAAGCGGCGCATCATGATCGGCACCTATGTGCTGTCGGCCGGCTATTACGACGCCTATTACCTGCAGGCGCAGAAGGTCCGCACGCTGATCAAGCGCGACTTCGAGACGGTCTATGCGGACGGGATCGACGTGCTGCTGACGCCGGCGACGCCGTCGGCCGCCTTCGGCATCGGCGACCAGGACATGGCGGCCGATCCGGTGAAGATGTATCTCAACGACATCTTCACGGTGACGGTGAACATGGCCGGCCTGCCCGGTATCGCCGTTCCCGCGGGTCTCGACGCTGGCGGCCTGCCGCTCGGCCTGCAACTCATCGGCCGGCCCTTCGACGAGGAGACGCTGTTCTCCCTCGGCGCGGTGATCGAGCAGGCGGCAGGGCATTTCTCGCCGAAGAAGTGGTGGTAGGCGAGGGCGGCAAGCTCTTCGCCTGAAGATCCTGGCCTCGGCCATCGCTTCAGGCACGGCGACGCTTCCGGCAAGCCGATCTCCCCCCTTGCGGGGGAGATACCTGGCAAGGCAGAGGGGGTGCCTCGGCGCAGGCTTATCAAAACTCACCGGCCGGCTCGCCATTCTGGACGGCCTCGGAGAATGGCGGCGTGCGACTGTCCTCGGCCATGGCTGTTCGCCCAGCAGCTCTCAAGATTGTACGGCGCCACCGCCCGGCTCGCCCCCCTCTGGGGGAGATGCCTGGCAAGGCAGAGGGGGGTGCCTCGGCGCAGGCTTATCAAAACTTACCGCCCGGCTCGCCCCCCTCTGGGCTGCCGCCCATCTCCCCCGCAAGGGGGGAGATCAGCTCGTCGCCCTCGTCGCCCCTTCAGGCCGAAGGCCGCAAGTGCGGACGCCCGTCGGCCGGTCAACCCGCGCACGCTGGCGCCGTCGTCACCCGGCAGTCTTCGCGGCCACCCACAGCGCTTCCATCTCGTCGAGGCTGGCGACTTCCAGCGTCCGGCCGTTCGCCGCGAGGCCGGCCTCGATGAAGCCGAAACGGTCGCGGAATTTTCGCACGCAGCGACGGAGCGCCTTTTCCGGATCGACGCCGTGATAGCGCGCGAGATTGACGACGGAGAACAGAAGGTCGCCCATCTCGGCCTCGGTGGCGTCGGCGTCGCGGCCGGCGACGGCCTCGGACAATTCGCCGAGCTCTTCCTCGATCTTGGCGAGGATCGGCTCCGGGCAGTCCCAGTCGAAGCCGACAGCGGCGGCCTTTTTCTGGATCTTCAGGGAGAGCGTCAAAGCGGGCAGGGCGGCCGGCACGCCGTCAAGATGACGAGGCCCCGCCTCCGCCGGTAAAAACGCGTCGGCTTCGCCCGACAGCCGCGACGTCGTGGATGTTTCGCGCAGCTTTTGCCGCTCGGCCTTCTCCTCGGCCTTGATCCGCTCCCACTGGCCCTTGGCGCTTCGCGCCGAGCGCGCCTCGGCGTCGCCGAAGACATGCGGGTGCCGGCGGATCATCTTCCTGGTGATCGCCTCGACGACGTCGTCGAAGCCGAACAGCCCGCGCTCCTCGGCGAGCTGCGCATGATAGACGACCTGTAAGAGGAGATCGCCGAGCTCCTCTTTCAGATCGACCGCGTCGTCCCGCTCGATCGCGTCGGCGACCTCATAGGCCTCCTCGACCGTATAGGGCGCGATGGTCGCGAAATCCTGTTCGAGATCCCAGGGGCAGCCGGTCTCGGGGTCGCGAAGCGCGGCCATGATTTCGACGAGCCGCGAGATTGCGCGGGAGGGTTTCATGGCATCACTCCGCTTGGGACGCATCGACGGGCCGATGCCGCACATCGCACCGGGTCACGCTGCGAACCGCGACCGATGGAGCACCGACTGCGGCTTCTAGCGCGTGACGACAGCGCTGACGAGCGGATTTGCCGGCTTTGCGAGGGACGCCGAATTGACCGTTCTGGCAAACACTCCCGTTGGGGCGAACCAGATGGGTGTCGAACAGGACGATGACCGTCGGAGCACTGGGTGGGGCGCTTCGATTTCGGCAGCTGACGCTGCATGCGGACGGGGACGTGGTCGGAAGCTTTAGTCCGTAAGTGGCATAAGATAGATTATGGAACTAAAACGCTTGAGGTCGCGGCCCGGTTTCGGGCGTCCGACATGCCATCCTACCGGACTGCGCCAGGACAGCGTCGCATCCATGGTCTGTCTGCTGCCTGCGTCTGAACGCGCGGTCTCCGCAGCCGGCCTGGCAGCTTTGAGCGGCGTGTCCCGTAACCTGCCAGATCATCGCCACCGCGGCGACGCCGACTTCGCATCGTGGTCAATGAAGTCCTTGCGTCCCGCGCTCGCCGATCATCGGCCGGAAAGGCTCGACCACGCGAGCATGACCGTGGCGGCGGCAGCCCCGATCCAGATCCCGACGATGGCGATCGCGGCCCATCGCCCTGCCGGCCGCTCGAGCCGAGCCTGCGCTGCCGCGCGGAACTCGGTCCAGAGCGCCGGCGGTATCAGCCGGATGGCCAGGAGGATGCCGAGCGGCACGATCAGCAGATCGTCGAGCAAACCAAGGATCGGGATGAAATCCGGGATGAGATCGATCGGCGACAGCGCATAGGATGCGACGGCGCCGGCGACGAGCTTGGCAAGGATCGGCGTGCGCGGATCGCGAGCCGCCAGCCACAGGGCTGCGGCATCGCGCCGGAGCGCCTTTGCCCAGTGCCGGAGCCGATCGCGCTTGCCGCGCGACGCGCGATCGCCATGCGGCCCGGCCGTCATTCCAAGGGCAGTTCGATGACCAGCCCGTCATAGCCCGGCCGGACGTGATCCGGCAGCTCGCCGGACAGCGTCGCGTAGTCGAGCGGCGTGTGCATGTGGGTCAGCGTCGCCTGCGGCACGCCGAGGCGATCGATCCAGCCGAGCGCCTGATCGACGCTGAGATGGCTCGGATGCGGCCGGTACTGCAGGCAGTCGATGACGATGTGCTCTGCGCCGCGGATCGCTTCAATCGCGGCGTCCGGAAAGTCCGAGACGTCGGTCGCATAGACCAGCGGGCCGATCCTGAAGCCGAGCGAATGGATCGAGCCGTGCGTCTGCCGATACGGCTGAACATGCATCGCGCCGCCCGGACCCTCGACGTCGAACGGCGCGCCGGCATTCATTTCGACGCGGCGGATGATCGGCGGATAGTCGCTGCCCTTCGGTGTCTCGAAGCAATAGCGGAACGCCTCGTATACGCGCTCGTATGTGGCGTCGTCGGCATGCACCGGGATCCTCGTCTTCTGTGCCAGCATGAAGCCTCGCAGATCGTCGATGCCGTGGATATGGTCGGCATGGGCATGGGTGAGCAGCACCGCATCGAGGCGCTGGACCTTTGCCGCCAGCATCTGGGCGCGAAAATCCGGGCCGCAGTCGAGCGCCACCGAAGTCGTGCCGTCAGGGCCGATGCGCTCGACCAGCGCGGCGGCGCGAAGCCGGCGATTGCGCGGATTGTCCGGATCGCAGGCGCCCCAGTCACCGTTGATGCGCGGGACGCCAGGCGACGACGAGCAGCCGAGGATAGTGAGGCGCAAGCGGTCTGCCATCGGATTTTCTCGGAAAGAGCGAATGCGGGAACTGATCGGACCGTCAGGGCGTCGAGGACGGCCGTGGATCCTCGATGCGGGTAAAAAGGCGGAAGAAATTGTCTGATGTCTGGCGGGCAATGGTATCGAGATCGACGCCCTTCACTTCCGCCAGTTTTTCGGCGGTCAGCCGCACGAAGGCCGGCTCGTTGCGCTTTCCCCGGTGCGGCGGCGGCGCGAGATAGGGCGCGTCGGTCTCGACCAGCAGCCTCTCCATCGGAACGTCTTTCGCGATCGCGCGGATGTCCTCGGAATTCCTGAAGGTCAGGATGCCGGAGAACGAAACGTATCCACCGAGGGCGAGGCCGACCTCGGCGAGCGCCCGGCCGGAGGAAAAGCAGTGCAGAATGAAGGGGAAAGCCCCCTTCCCGCTCTCGTCTTCAAGGATCGCGATCATGTCCTCGTCGGCCTGTCGGGCATGAATTACGAGTGGCAGCTGGGTCTCGCGGGCAGCAGCGATATGGGTGCGGAACACCTTGGCCTGAACGTCGCGCGGGCTCTTGTCGTAGTGATAATCGAGCCCGGCTTCGCCGATCGCGACGATCTTCGGCCGGGCCGAGAGCTCGACGAGTTCTGCGACGGTGACGTCCGGCTCCGCCGCGGCATTGTGCGGATGGGTGCCGACCGAGGCGTAGACCTCCTCGAAGTCCTGCGTGATCGCCAGCAGCCGCTCGAGCTTGGAAACGAAAGTGGAGATCGTCACGAAACGCTGGATGCCGTTCTCCTTCGCGCGGGCGACGAGATCGGCCCGCTCGCCCTCGAAATCGGGAAAATCGAGGTGGCAGTGGCTGTCGACGAGGAACAGGCTCATTTTGGCCCGCCCTTCGCGCCGTCCTCCTCGGCGAGCTGATCGACGAAGCGCGGAAACACCGGCTGCGGCGGCGGCAGGTCGCTGCCGGGCCTCAGCGCCCGTTCGGGCGCCAGCTCGCTGAAGGTCCGCCGGTCGCCCGCGACGCCGAGAATGTCGAGGAGCTTGGCTGCGCTCTCGGGCACGAAGGGCTGCAACAGGATCGCCGCGCGGCGCACCACCTCGGCCGTCACATAGAGCACCGTCGCCATGCGGTCCGGATCGGTCTTCCTGAGCGCCCAGGGCTCCTCGCCGGCGAAATAGCGGTTGGTGGCCGAGACCAGCGCGACGATCGCGGCGAGGACGGCATGGAGTTCCTGCCGGTCGATCGCCTCGCGGGCCGTGACCAGCAGCTGGTGAGACTGCGCCAGGACCGCCTCGTCGGCGCTGGTGTAGGGGCCGGGCGTCGGAACCTTCGCCTCGCAATGCTTGGCGATCATCGACAGCGAGCGCTGGGCGAGGTTGCCGATGTCGTTGGCGAGCTCGGAATTCGTCCGGTTGACGATGGCGTCGTGGGAATAGTTGCCGTCCTGGCCGAAGGGCACCTCGCGCAGGAGGAAATAGCGCAAGCGGTCGAGCCCGTAGACGTCGATCAGCGCGAAGGGATCGATGACGTTGCCGACCGACTTCGACATCTTCTCCCCGCGATTGAACAGGAAGCCATGGGCAAAGACGCGCCTCGGCAGCGGCAGCCCCGCCGACATCAGGAAGGCTGGCCAGTAGACGGTGTGGAAGCGGACGATGTCCTTGCCGATGACGTGGAGATCCGCCGGCCAGAAGGCCGAACGCTCACCCTCGCCCGGAAAGCCCGTCGCCGTCAGGTAGTTGGTGAGCGCATCGACCCAGACATACATGACGTGCTTCTCGTCGCCGGGCACCGGAATGCCCCAGTCGAAGGTCGTGCGCGAGACCGACAGATCGCGCAGCCCCGACTTCACGAAGGAGACGACCTCGTTGCGTCGCTCCGCCGGGCCGATGAAGTCCGGGTTCTGTTCGTAGAGGTCGAGCAGCCGGTCCTGATAGGCCGAGAGCCTGAAGAAGTAGCTCTCCTCCTCGACCCAGTCGACCGGCGTTCCCTGCGGGCCGTAACGCTGGCCGTCCTCCTTCAGCGTGACCTCGTCCTCGCCGTAATAGGCCTCGTCGCGCACCGAGTACCAGCCGGAATAGCTGTCCTTGTAGATGTCGCCGGCATCCGCCATCAGCGTCCAGATCGCCTGGCTCGCAGTGTAATGCCGCGGCTCGGACGTCTGGATGAAATCGTCGTTGGAGCCGCCGAGCGCGGCGGCCATCTTCTTGAATTCGGCCGAGTTCCGCTCGGCGAAGTCGCGCGGGGAAACGCCTTCCTTGCGCGCCGTCTGGAGCATCTTGATGCCGTGCTCGTCGGTGCCGGTCAGGAACATCACGTCATAGCCGTCCAGCCGCTTGAACCGGGCCAGCGCATCGGTGGCGATGAACTCGTAGGCGTGGCCGATATGCGGGCGACCGTTCGGATAGGAGATCGCGGTTGTCAGGTAATAGCGTTCGGCCATGGCGCTTTCGCTGGGTTGGGTGTCTGGCTGGTCGCGGCGTCAGGGCCGTCATGCGGCGATCGTCGCGCGCTCAAAATGCAGATAGAGCATTCGGCGCCATGGCTCAATCAACGCGGTCGGCAATGCCGGGGCATGGCACACCGAAAGTCCGGCACAGCCGGTTTCGATGCTGACGACCGCGAACGACATGTCCGGTGTTGTGACCGGCTCAGAGCGCGGATCTAAGGGCGAAGAAGCGGCTCACCGTCGTCATCGCCGCCTGCTTGCGGTCGAGATTGAACGCCGCGGCTTCCGCCAGCCGTCGCGATTCTGCCTGCCAGAGTTCGGCAAAGGCGCTGGCGGCGCGAAGGTCCCCGGCCCTGACGGCGGCCTCGCTGCACCGCGCGATGGCGGCGAGCAGCGAGGCGAGAAACAGGTCGTAGGAAGCCTCCCTGCCCTTCATCGTCAGCTGGTCGATCAGCCCCTGCAGGGCGTTGACGTCCGGCTCGCCGGCTTGAAGCAGCGTGTCCAGCGTCCGGCCGATCTCGACGCCGCCATTCGCCGCCAGCATCAGCGCATGCCGGACGCTGCCTTCCGCGGCCTTGACGATGGTTTCGGCCTCCGCCGGATCGAGGGAATGGCCGAAGGCGGCGAGCGCTCGGGTCATCTCATCGTCGGCGAGCGGCTCGAAGCGGGCCAGCCGGCAGCGCGAGCGGATGGTCGCAAGCAGCCTGCCCGGCGTGTGGTTGACGATCAGAAACAGCGAGCGTGCGGGCGGCTCCTCGAGGAGCTTCAACAGCGCATTGGCGGCGTTGCGGTTGAGATCGTCGGCCGGGTCGACGATGGCGATGCGCCAGCCTTCGCTGGACGACGTCGCATGAAAGAAGCGGCCGAGCCGGCGCACCTCCTCGACGGTGATCTGGGTGCGAAAGCCGGTGCCGCGCTCGACCGGCGGCCGCGTCAGATGGATGAGGCCCGGCATCGCCCCGATGGCGATCTGGCGATAGACCGGATCGCTGGTGGCGAAGGCGATGGTGGCATCCGGCTCGTCGAGCGTTGCGGCGCCGGCGAGAAGCCGGGCAAACGCAAAGGCGGCGCTCGCCTTGCCGATCCCCGCCGGACCCTGCAGCAGCCAGGCATGGTGCATGCGGCCGGAGCGCCAGGATTCGACCATCTCGGCAAAGATCGCGCGATGACCGAAGAGCTGGTGCGTGACGAAAGGCTGCGGGACGCCGTCGAGCTCGTCGTGGGTCGGATAGGCCTCGATCGCCCCGGCAGCGCTGAGCGGCACGGCGCTCAACGCTGGTGGCCGAGCTTCAGCGAGCGGTCGATCGCCTCGAAGCGCTTGGCCTCGAGCCGGTCTTCGACGAGGGCGCGGATCTCCGCCGCGATCTCGTCCACCGGCCGGTTGCCGTCGACGACGACGCAGCGCTCCGGCTCGTCTGTGGCGATCTTCAGGAAGGCCCGCCGCCGCGCCTCCTGGATGCCGGCATCGTCCTTCTCGAAGCGGTCGGCACCGGCATTGCCACGGCGCTTCTTCGCCCGTTCGCCGCCGATCTCCGCCGGCACGTCAAGGACGATGGTGAGGTCGGGATAGGTGCCGGCGAGCGTCGCACGCTCCAGCCGTTCGAGCAGCGCGGTATCGCGGTCGCGGCCGGCGAACTGGTAGACCCTCGTGGAATCGTGGAAGCGGTCGCAAAGCACGACCTCGCCGCGATCGAGCGCCGGGCGGATCAGCTCGGCGACGTGGTCGGCCCGGGCGGCGGCAAAGAGCACCGCCTCCCAGTCCGGCCCGAGTTCCTCGGCGAGGCCGGACAGGATGATGTGGCGGACCGCCTCGGCGCCCGGCGAGCCGCCAGGCTCACGGGTGATCACCACCTCGTGGCCGCCCGCCCTGAGATGCGCCGCGAGCCGGGCGATCTGGGTCGACTTGCCGCTGCCCTCGCCGCCCTCGAATGTCACCAGATAGCCCGTCACCGCAAGCGCAATCCGTCTTTCTTCAAAACTGCCTTATCCAGCCGAAAGCGAGCTCGCTGACGGCGCCCATGGCGCGATCGGAAAAGCTCCCCGCCGCGACGGCACTGCCGGCCGCCAGCGGCTCGGTCAGCACCGGTTCGCCATCGACCATGACGTCGAGGCTGGCGACCTCTGCGCCCTTTTCGACCGGCGCCGCGAGCGGCCCGTCATAACGGATCCGCGCCGACAGCCGCTCGCCCTCCTCTCGCGGCAGCAGCGCTGAAATGTCCTCCGGTGCGACGAGGGACACGCTTCCCGTCTCGCCGCCGAAGACGCCGGCCGATCCGACGACGGCACCCTTAGTATAGAGGTGGCGGATTGCAAAGCTTTCGTCCGACCAGTCGAGCAGCCGTCGGGCTTCCTCCGAACGGTCCTTGGAGGTCGCAAGCCCGCTCAAGGCGAGATAGGTGATCCGGCCGTTGCGGCTGGTGACACCGAGCAGCGCATAGCCCGACGCCTCGGTGTAGCCGGTTTCCATGCCGTCGGCGCCGATGTCCATCTTCAGGAGCGGATTGCGATTGCGCTGGAAGATGTTGTTCCACTTGAAGTCGGGCTGCGCATAAATCTTGTAGAGCTCGGGATGGGCGGTGCGGATATGCCGTGCGAGGGTGACGAGATCGCGCACCGTGACGTGCTGGCCGTCGGCCGGAAGCCCGGTGGGATTGACGAAATGCGACCCCGTCAGCCCGAGTTCGGCGGCGCGCCGGTTCATCGTCGCGGCAAAATCCTCCTCGGAGCCTGCCATCCCCTCGGCAAGCGCGATGCAGGCGTCGTTGGCCGAATGGACGATGGCGCCGCGGATGAGGTTTTCCACCGACACGCTGGACTTGACGTCGGCGAACATCGTCGAGGTGCCGGAAGGCGCGCCGCCGGTGCGCCAGGCATGGACGGAAATCGGGAATTCGGTGTCGAGGGCGAGCTTGCCGCCATCGACCGCCTCGAAGACCACTTCCATGGTCATCATCTTGGCGAGCGATGCCGGCGGAAATGGCTTGTCCGGATTCTTCTGGAGGAGGATCGTCCCGGTCTCGCCGTCGACGAGCAGCGCCTCCTCGGCCTTGGTCTCCATCGCCGGCGCTTCGTCCGCGGCAGCGGCGACGCTCGCACCGCCGAGCTGCGCCGTGGCGAGAAGCAGCGCGCCGAGCGCAGCTCCCGAAAGCTGCCGTCGAAAACCGGACATGAGCGTGATCGTCATCGTTCCAGTTAGCTTTCGGCGGCGTCTCGACGCAAGCGGCGACGGCGATCGCTCACGCGAACGAGATGGCTTTTCCCGTCGAATCGTTCAGACGACGCCGAAGGATCAGTCGCGGACGACGAAGGCATCCTTGGCGCCGACCTTCCACAGCCGCTCGAGCAGCATGTCGGTATCGACCCCGGCCTTGACGGCGATGCGGGCGGAATTTGCCCCCTCCACCGGCTCGATGGTGAGCAGGCCCTCGCCCGTCGCGACCGCCCTCACCCGTGCAAGCAGCGCATCGTCGATGAGGCCGAGGGCAATCGTCTCGTCGCCGTCCACGGGGACAGCGTCCTTCGCTGCGGCAAGGCCGGCGAGAGCCTCAGCAGCGCCGCCGCCGGTGGTTTCCCCGGCAAAGGAGTTGCGGAACAGCGAGGCACCGAAATTGCCGCCTGAGGAGGCAGGCCGCATCATCGGCACCGGCGCACCGGGCGCCGCAACGCCCGGCAGGTCGTCGCCATAGGCGTTGGCCATCGCGGCACCGTCCGAGAGCGGCCGCTGCGAGATGGCCGAAGCGACCATCACGCTGTCCGGCACGTGGCCGGGCATCGTCTGACCGCCGTCGCCGGGCTCGAAACTCGCCATCAGCATCTTGGTGTCGTCCCCTTCGAGGGGCGCGCGGCCGACATATTCGACCTTCACGTCGGCGGTGCCGGCCGAACGGAAGCCGAGCAGCTCGGCGGCCTCGGCGGAAAGGTCGATCTCGCGGCCATGGGCGTAAGGCCCGCGGTCGTTGACCCGCACCATCAGCTTGCTGCCGTTGTCGAGATTGGTGACCATCGCATAGGACGGCAGCGGGAAGGTCTTGTGAGCGGCCGAAAGGCCGTGCATGTCGTAGACTTCGCCATTGGCCGTGAGCCGGCCGTGGAAGTTCGGGCCGTACCAGGAGGCCTTGCCGGACTTCACATAGCCCGGCTGCTCCTTCGGATAATACCACTTGCCGCGCACCTTGTAGGGCTTGCCGACCTGGTCGCGACCGCCGCCCTTTCGAACGCGCTTCAGATTGGTCACCCGCGGGCTCGCCGGCACCCCGAAGGTGCGGCTGTCGAACTTCACCGAGGTCGACAGCTCGGCGAGCTGTTCGAGCGGCGACTCCGCATCGGACCCGCTGCCCTGGCAGCCCACGAGCAGCGTCGTCAGACCGACGACGCACAAGCCGGCCGCCCGTCGGCCGACGCCCCCTCTCTCCAGCATGACACCCCCGCCATTTTTCGTTCTTGGTTTTGTTGTCTTCGCGGCAGCAAAGTGGCGTCCCCACGCCCTTTTGCGACCCATCACGTCATTGCAACGAGGATGTAACAAAAGGTCCCAATCAGGCAATCATAGGGTCGTTAACCATCTGATCGCGTTGACGGGATTGCGCATATTGACTGTTGCCTGGCGGTCACGGCGGTTAAATTGTCCCGGTTTTTGCAGGACTTTGCGAGGGATCGCCGGTCCATTCGGCGAAGGCGTTGAAATCGCTTGGCCGACAGGGCGATCGACAGCGCGCCGCGGCTGTGGAGGCGGTTCGATCGCGGCAAAAATCATGGCAAAATTGCGTCTGTTGCCTTGTTTTGGCCGCAAATGATTGCGGCAGGAGCTTGTCCGAATCTGGGATCACAAATTGTTACAAAGAGCCGAAGGCCGGAATCCTGGCGCCTTCGGCTGAGATCGCCTTGCAAGGACGCCATCGACCCGGGTAAGCAGGCTTCACGTGGATGGGTGGCCGAGCGGTTGAAGGCACCGGTCTTGAAATTCGGTCGCGGCCGTTTTCAGCCGTCGCGGTGTGTACCGAAACCCCCTGCTTTATCAGGCTTTCGCGCTGTTGCTATCCCTGATCGTCTTGCCCAATCTCGTGTCGTGCTACCGAGTTGGGTAGCAAAATGGTAGCAAGGTGTTCGCCGGCTGTTCCCGGCAGATCCACGCTAAATGGAATGCGACATGCCTCGAACAGCCGCCACGATCACGCAGGCCGACGTTGTGCGGACGATCCGCGCGGCGAAGCAGGCTGGTGCGGTGGAGGTCGAGATCCGACCGGACGGGACCATGATCGTTCATCTCAAGGAGCGACCGCCCCTCGCTGCGACTAAGCCAACGCTTTCGTGGCCCAAGGACGTGGTGCTCTGAAAGATGAAGCGCTGCGTCGGTGCTCCCGTTGGGCAACATTAGGAGGTGCATATGCCTATGAGTGAAAAATTCGAAGTGAAGGAAGGCACCAAGTTCACGTTTCACGTCGAGGTGCCCCTAACCCGGCTATCCGTAGCGTTTGCAGACGGGTCCCAAGTTTCCGCGATTCTTGCTGACGGACAAACCCTAGAGGTTCAGGCCGGACGGATGGGATGCGATGTGACGATAGACGATGCAGACCTAGATCCGTCAGCGTGACACTTCGTTTCACGCGCCCTTCCCTCTAAAACGGTCGAGCAGTGGAGGTAGACATGAAAATTCAGCGCCTCACTCACGGGGATTACGATCCAGAAACGAAGGTTCTTCTTCTGCGAGGATGAACTGCCGACCAAGGAGATGTGGATGTAGAGATACCTATAGAAGACTATACAGTCTTCCTTGCTTCGTTGGTTTCCATCTTCCAGGAGAAAAAGAGTTCGCTCGGTGGGCCTCAAACGCTAATCGCGCAAAATCTTGGATTTGGAATCCACGATAGTCTTGGCGGGGCGAGACTTCGGTTTTCATTTACGTGCGGGGCGATGGTTCTATCATTCTCTGTGGCAATCCCAACGACAGATCCTGTCAGAATTCTAGCGATACAGAGCCATCTGGAGCAAGCGCTAGGTGAAATACTCCAGGACGGCCCCGCGACAAAGAACTGACGTGAATCTACAACGCCCTCACGCCGCCTTGGCGCACACCATCTGATCGAACAGCCGGGGCGTCAGATAGATGACCTCGCCGGGCTGCATCGCAGCGGCTTTGCGCAGCCGATATCGTCTCCCTTGCATGCGCTTCATGCAGCGTTGCGAGCAATAGATCGACCGATCGGACCTTGGCGTGAAATTCTCGCCGCAGAGGTCACACTGTCTGACGATATGCGCCAAGCTTTCGCGCGTCTTCTGCCATCGGGCATGCTGTTTGCACGCAAGAGAGCAATAGGTCTGCTCTCGTCGCAGGGGCCTGCAGGTTTTGCCACATTGCTGGCAAGTGATCTCGGGAAGCCGGACGCGGGCGGCAACACATTTCGGAGAGCAGAAGCGAGAGCCTGCGTGCTCGCCATGGAATGGCTTGCCACAGTATTCGCATGGCCGAGGCGGGGTCTTTGCCCTCAGAACCATCCGATAAGCCTGCCGCAGGACGGTTCCCACATACGCGTCTGACTTTGCATCACGGTGCAGGAGTGCGGACTTCGCGCATTCCACTGAACAGAAACGCGACCGCTTGCTCCGCCCCGCGTCATCCATCGGCCCGCGGCACCACGCGCAATATTCGGCGCCGTCCGCATAATCCGGTTGCCCCTCTTCCCAGGTCGGGCGCGGCACCCCGAATCGCTTCAATGCCTCATCGACAATCTCTTTGGCTTCGCGGTCGGCTTGGCGCCAGCCGTGACCATCCATGCATAGCGCTGATCGAACACCGTGCCGCGCCGGCCCTTCGTTTTCGAACGGTGTCAGATGGAATCCCGTCATGCCATCAAAGAGGCGATCGACGAGACTTTGCCGGCGAGATCCACTGATGATCGGCTTGGTCTTACGGGAACCCGGCAGCGTCACCTGCGTCTCGGAGCTGTACCGGAAGCTGGACATCCCGGTGAAAAGCCCGTGCTTATAGAAGTGATGATCGCGACCGCGAGGTTTCCCTATCGTCATGGCTCAAAGCTTCTGTACCGCCGAAAAGCTCAGACGGCTCGTCAGGGCTGTGACGGTCTCTGCATCGAGCGAGTTGGGCCGCAGGATGCACTTCATCGCTGGGTGCAGGAGTGTCACCGGAAGGCCCACGGACGCCCCAAGCGGGACGAACGGACGGATTTCAAAGAGCGCGGTCGTGCCGGAGCTGTTGCCGGCAATCGCCGTCTCGACAATGCGGTGGAATGCCCGTCGCGCCGGTGTGCCGTAGTCGAAGCACAGGAAGTCGCCAAAGCTCAGCGTGTACAGTCCCGGCAAGCCGGTGAGGCTGATCGAGCGGCCGTTGGAACTGATCGAATTGATGGTCGGGGTCGCGCCGCCGAGCTTCGACCCGTCCGGATCGTATTGCGGGAATCGGCGCTTCGGGTCGACGAGATAGAAGGGGTTGATCGAGCCGTTCAGGCTTTCGAGGCGGGCCTGCAGCCTGTCGATCTCGTCGTGATATCGCTCGGCCGTCGTCACGTCCGCGGTCCACAGGGACGGCGCCAGTTCGGTGGCCAGGATCTGCCCGGAGCCCATGCCCGAAATTTCCTGGTTATCCTGTGCCACCCATTTCACGGAGGCGATCGGCAGGAGGTCGGACAGAAGCGAACGATCGAGGGGGAAGGTCAGGGTCATCGCGGATTCCTCATGCGAACACTGCGTCGAACATGGCGGGTGAAAGCGGCTGGCTGGACGTCCGCGGGGCGGCGCCGGGCTGCTGTCCATCGGACTGCTGACGGCGAGCACGGGCCATCCAGGCGTCCTCCATCTTGCGGAGGACGGCGACATGCCGGGGCTCCAGCGGCAGCCGGTTCATCCGGGCATAGGCCTCGATCTCGGCGTAGCTGATCGGGTCCGGCCCGGCCATGCTGTAGCGACGGGCCTGGTGAAGGTCGACGAACCACGACCATAGGAGCCTGCCAGCCTCCGGCACGCGGGGCTTGTCCTGCGTCACCGCGGCGACGAGCTGCCGCTCCAGCCTCTGCATGGCGGGCGTCATCCCCGCCTCCGGGGATCACCGGAGATTTGCTGCACGCGGTCGGCCAGAGCATGCCGGGAGAAGTCCGTTACCGCCCGGTTCGCCGCCGTAGCGGCTGAGGCGTCGGCGACGTCCTTCACGTAGGCCTGCAGGTTGCCCTTTTTGTCTACGGTGACGCCGACCATGACATTGACGTCCTGACGCCCCGCCGGCATCGCCTGCGCTGATGGTGCGGCGGTCTCGCGCGGGGTGATTGGCGCCAGAGCATTATTCGGAATGATCGATCCGGACGTGCCGGGGGAGAACAGCTCCGGGCCTTTTTCGCCGACGAGGTAGGTCTTGCCGGAATTGACCGGGCCGCCCGCCGCTCGGGCGCCACCGAACAGCGACGCCACCGCCGAGAACAGACCGCCGAGCCCGCCGCCGCCCTTCGGGTCGAACAGGCTGTTGAGGGCCATGTCCGCCAGCTTGTCGGCGATCTTGCCGAGGGCGTTCGTCAGCGCATCAGCGGCCGAGGTGCCGCTTCGCAGATCCTGGATGAAACCGCCCATCACGTCCTTGCCGAGATCCCGCATTTCCGCGGCGGACTCACGGACAAGGTCCTGCTTCTCGTCGAGCTTGCGCGCCTCTGCCTGTGCGTTGGCGTAGGCCGTGGCCAGCTGCTCGATCTGCTCGCGAAGCTCAGGCGTTACCTCCACACCGGCGCGCTTTGCCGCGGTGAGAAGATCCTGCTCGGCCCGGACCTTCTCCAGGCTGAAGCCGTAGTCGTCGATCAGCGGATTGAGTTCGGCCTGCGCTGCCGTCTCTGCCTCGATCGCGGCCGTCTGCTCCTCGATCTGCCGCGTTTCGCGTTCGTACCTGTCGACGGTGTCCTTTGCCGTTTTGCTGCCCTTGCCGCCCTTGCTCGCCGAAGGAAGGGTGAAGTCCTTCAGACTGACGGCGCCTCCGTCCTTGCTTCCGAGGCGAGCGGCCTTGTCGGCCGTGGTGGCGCCGGTGCCGGCGGTGACATCGAAAGCCGAGGCAATGCGGTCGTCGACGACGGAGCCGGTGCCACCAACATAGCTCTGGGAGAACCGGCGGGCCGCCTCGGCGCTGTAGTCGACGCCCATCATCTCGCCGAGCCGGCGCCAGACCGGCGAGTTGCCGACGCTGTCCAGCCAGGTTTCGAGAGCCTGGAAGCTTCTCGCGGCGGCATCGATATATTCCGGCATCGCCTGAATGACCTCGGCGACGGCGTCGAGGTTTTCGGTGGCATTCTTCGATGCGCCGGTGACCTCGTCGAGATGACCGATCAGGAGCGTCATGGCCGTGCCGATCCGGCTCATCGACTGAGAGACTGTTCCCTCGGCACGACCGGCTTGCTCGGCGAGACTTTCCGATCCGGCGAGGAAGGCCCGGAAGAACGCCTCGGAGGACACCTTGCCGTCGAGGACGAGAGAACGGAGCGTCGAGACCGAACCGCCGGCCTCCTTCAGCCCGTTCGCCACTGCCTGCAGGATCGGCCGTGCGCCTTCGTTGACCGAGTTGAACTCCTCGGCCCGGATGACACCGCCGCCGAGAGCCTGGGAGAGCTGCAGGAGCGCGCCCTGCGCTTCGGTGGCCGATGTCCCTGCCACTCTCAGAGCGGTTGCCACGCCTTCGGAGAACTTCAGGAGGTCGCCCTGCGAGGCGTTCAACTCCTTCGAAGACTGCGAGGCGCGCGAGTAGAGTGTCACCAGTGCGTCGAGGGGTGCCCCCTGCCGCATGGCAATCTGTGAAAGGCTGCCGAATGTGCTCTTCAGCTGTTCGCCTTCGAGTCCTGTAACCTTGAGGGCGTTTTGCAGGTCGCGATACTGCGCAGCGAACCGGGCGATATCGCCGAGGGCCTTGCTGCCGGCATAAGCCGCGAGACCGGCGGCGAATGCCTTGCCGTAGCCTCCGATCCGGGTGGAGGTTGCAGCGAGGGCCTGATTGATGCGGGAGGTCGAGCGGACAACGTCGCGCTCCATCGCCGAGGTGGCGCTGCGGCTGTCCCGGCGCATCTTGCCGAACTCGCGTCCGGTGGTCGCGCTGGCCTTGGCCATGTTGCGCTCGAGGTCCTTGATCCTGGCTTCCACCAGGACGATCAGACGCTCGCCGTCAGTTACATTCGACACAGGATCACCTCACGCATAGGCCCAGGCGTCGACATCGTCGTCGGCGCTGTCGTAGCTGGATCGGTTGCTCTCGCCGCTGGCGCATCGGGACACGGCCATCGCCGAAGCCACGGCGCCGTCGATCGAGAGCCACTGCCGGGACTTGGTGAACTTGGCGACGTGCCCCTGATCGTTGCGCTTGACGACGACGTTGGCGAAGCAGTGCCGCAGGACGGGATGGGCGCCATGGTGGAACTCGCCGCCCAGCACGGCGCGTTCAAGCTCATGGATCGCCGGCATCATGAGCGACGGGACCTGTCGGAAGTCGACGGCCGGCAGACCCTTCTCGATGATCTTCGGCTGGACCTGCCGCGCCATGAAGGGATCGAACGCGATCTCGCGAACGTCGAAGTCCTCGCAGATGTTGATGATCTTGTTCTCGATGTCCTGATAGCTGACGACGTTGCCGGGGGTGGGCAGAATGTGCCCATCCTCAGCCCACGCGCCATAGTTGGCGCCCGCCTTCACCTCGCGCTCGGCGATCGTTTCCTCCGGGCAGAAGAACCACGGATGGACGAAATACCCGTCTGCCGTCCGCCAGCACGCGACGATGACGGAAAGGTCGACGGTCGAGGAGAGATCGACCGCCAGCCAACAGGGCTCCTCGCGGAGGTCGTCGAGATCGTAGCCGCGGCGCCCGGCGTCGTAGACCTCCATATCCACGAAAGGATCGGCTGCGGCGTCGAGCCAGATATTGAGCTTCAGCTGCTTCAGGGACTGCCGCTCGCCGACACTGCGGTCGGCCCGCTTGGCATGGCGCCGGAAACCGTCGAGGCTGGGATAGCCGTGCTTAAGGCCGGGGTTAACCTGATGCCAAAGATCCTCGTCGCGCCAGTCGGCATTGCGGTCGGCTTCGAACAGGATCGGCAGGATTGACGGATCGTCGACCTCGCCGCGTGCCACCTTGCGGGCGTCGTCGATCACCTCGAAAGCCAGATTGTCGTCACCGCGCCCGGCAGTCGTCGCGACGATCAGCAGCGGGTTGTCGGTCTTGTCGAGGCCGGTGGTGAGCGCCTCCCAAAGGTAGCGGTTCGGCCAGATATGGATTTCATCGGCGAGGACGAAGGCAGGCGTTCGGCCGTGCTGCGGCCCGGCATCGCCGGAAATGACCTCCAGGTAAGAGCCCTCTTTCGGATAGGTGATCTTCTTCGCCGAGTTGTGAGCGTCATAGACGCGGGTCGCGGCGACGATGCGCTTGTCCTCTCTGACGATGCCCACCGCCTCCTTGAAGGCGATGCCGGCTTGCTTGCGATCGGCCGCGGCGAAGATGCACTCACCGGCAGGCTCACGCTCCGGGCCGATGGTGTGCAGCATGGAAAGGGCCGCCGAGATCGAGGTCTTGCGGTTGCCGCGGGGGAGCAACAGCACCACCGTCTTGACGATCCTGGTGCCATCGTCGTGGCGCGGGCCATAGATGCGCCGGACGATGCGCTCCTGCCATTCGTCGAGCTGGAAAGCCCGCTTCGGCAGAATGGACTTCGGATGCCGGAGGGACCGCAGGAAGCGGACCGCCCGCTCGCCATAGCCCAACGGATCGTCGATCTCGCTGCCGTCGTAGATCCACTCAGGAAACGTCGAGCGGGTTGTCACCGTCGTCATCCGCCGCGTCCTCCCTCATAGCTGGCCGCGACCGCGACACAGGAGTGAGGCCGAGTTCCGCGGCGAGGAGCCGGGCCGTCGCCATCGCCTTGTCTTGCGCCCGGAAGGTCGGAGCGTCGAAGCCAGCCGCGAGGAGCGTTTCCAACTGCCGGACGCGGCCGATCGAAATGCAGTAGTTTTCGAAGCTCGCCATGTCGGCGTCCGTCAGGATGCGGCGCTCGACGAGGAGCGGCATGACGCGGCGCCATTCTGCCTTGGCTTCCTTCGACATCCAGTCGGGAGGGGCTTGCACAGGTTTATGCAGGCCCCCGTTGTCGATGATCAGCTGCGGCTTGCGTCCCTTCATGTCCGCACCTCTTCACAGCGCAGTTCCAGACCCTTGCGGCGGCCGATCTCCTTGGTCTCGCGGATGTTGAGCGCCTTGCCCTCGTATAGCACGCGCTGATCGACGGTGACGCCATCCAGCCACCGGATGCGGAAGATCACGGCCGTGTTGCTGCCCTCGCCATAGGCGCGCTGATATTCCTCCGTGCTGGCCTCGATCAGCTGCGCGCGTAACGTTGTTACGTCAGCCCATGTCTCTGTCGGCGTTCCGTAATCGTCCACAGTGCTGGTGAAGGCCTGGATTGTGATGGTGCGATCGAGCTTGCCGGCCCTCATGGCGACACCTCAGACACCAGGGTCTCGATCGTCACGACGCCGTGGGCGGTTTCGCCATCGGGATCCCGCATGAAACGGGTCGAGGAGACGCGGCAGTCGCCGAAATGGAAGCCTTCAATCGATGCGAACCGCGCCGATTGAACAGATGCCCGGATCGCCCCCGCGATGGCCTTCACGCCGACGAGACCGGCTTCCTTCTTCCAGACATGCAGGGTCGAGTAGACGCGCACCACGTTGCGGGCGATGCGCTCCTCGTCGACCTCCTGGTCTTCGCCGAGAATAATGGACGGGTCCGGTGCCGGCCGGCTGTTGCGGTCGAGGATGCTCGCGGCAGGAACAAGGTCGGTCACACTGGCGGAAACCGCCAGTCTGCCTCGGATGGCCTTCTGAACGGCAAGAGCGGCGCTCATGACGTGCCCCGCTTCTTCACCGCGCGGCGGATCGCCGACTTGATGGCACGGCTGGCCTTCTTGTTGTGAAGCCGGACGGCGGGCCAGAAAAACGGGTGCGCGGGTGCTTTCACCGTGCCGTATTCGACGAGGTGCGGATAGCGAACGTCTACGTTGCCAACTGTCACCGCCGCGGCGTTCGTCGGCACCACGGAGGAGCCGCCCGGCTGGCTGTAAGCTGGCGTCGACCGGCCGCCTGGCGTGACCTCGATCGACCGCTTCAGGTCGCCGCTGACCTCCGGCGCGAGCGCCCGCATCGTCGCGGCCATCTTCTCGGCCTGCTTCAGAGCCGACCGGGCGCCAGCATCCTGGACGTCCTTCGGTATCGCGGCAAAGCGCGCCTGCAGTTTCGAGAGCCCACCGTCATCCATAGGTGTAGCTCCGATGGTTGCGGATGATGTCCTCCAGGCCGAAGGGGATGGCCATGATGGCCACACCTGCGATCGAGGCTTCCCGGTTTTCGTACCAGTGAGCAGCGAGCATCAGGACGGCGTGCTCGATATCGGCAGGTGTTCCGGCCGGGAACTCGATTGCGTCGTCGATCTCGTAGCCGAGCATGGCTTCGACATGCGCCGTTGCGGCGCCGAGCAGCCCCGTCAGCACCTCGTCGGTGTCAGGAACACCGTTCAGATGTCCTCGCAGAGCGGCCGCATCGAGCGCCATTTCTCAAAACTCCATTTTTACAGGGGCTTGCGTCGTGTTCCGATCGCCGGTTGATGAGGATGGCCGAAAGTCGCAGACCACCCCCGGCCCGCTCTGCACGAGAAGATCAAATTGTTCGCTCTCTAGCAGTTGATTGTAAGGATCAGCCTGCCATGTTGCGTTGCGGGAGGCGAAAGCCTCTCCGCCAGGGGGCTCGATGTTCCTCGTCCCTTCAGCAACGGCTCTCTGGCGCTGGGACGGGGAGCCGCTGCGCCGACAAGTGGCCTCAGTCATCTTCACGCTTCGGCCGCTGCGACGCGCACGATGTTGCTGTCGATCTCCAGCGTGGCGTTCAACTTCATGACGCTGTTGGCCTCATCGAACTGCTCGACGACGCTCATGACGAGGGCGGTGAAATACCGCAGCGATGGCGTGCCGCCCTGCGGTGCATCGTTGAAGGTCATGCGGAACGAATAGGCATCCCTGGTCTTCTCGGCAGCGACGAGGGCGATCTGGCCAGCGTCGGAATAGTCGATGTCGCAGACCACGGTCATCGAGCCAGCGTTTCGCGTGCCCTTCAGCTTGCGGGTGCGAGCGCTGAGGATGTGTTCCGTCGTGACGAGGTTTGCCGTGTCACCAGCAGAACCGAGGTTCGTTGCTCCCCCGATCGTTGTCCAGGTCGGCGATCCGGTGGTGAAGTCGGACGCGGTGAGATCGGTGTCCTGGAATGCCTTCACAGGCCCGATGTCGAGTTTTGATCCGGCGGTGGCAAACAACAGGTTGGCCATGGGTGATTACCTCTCGGGAGAGCGGCGCTCTTGGCTCTGCTTGGCGCCGGAATGACAAGGGGTGCAGAGGGGCTGCCAATTGCGTCTGTCCCAGAACAGCGCCTTGTCGCCCTTGTGCGGCTTGATGTGATCGACGAGGGTCGCCTGTCGCCCGCATCGGCGGCAGGAGGAATAGACGGCGAGGAAGGCCTTGCTCTCTCGGGTCCATTCGGCGGTGTAGCCTCGGGCCTTCGAACTCGGCCGCTTCTTGTCAGAGACCGCCTTGCGCTCCTTGTGCCTCTCGACGGCCTTCGGGCAGCGGCTCCCATAGGCATGGATGCCACCGCACAGACCACAGGCTCGGGGAGCGCGAGAGGGCATCAGTCGGCCTTCCTCGACTTGGAGACCTTGAAACGGTGCTCGTCGCCGTCGCGGATGCGGATGACGGTCTCGCCATCATCCTCGGTGACGGAGACGCCGCCCCTGGTCTTGCGAAGGTCAGCCACGAAGGTGTCGATCTCAGACTGGCTCTTGGTCACGGTGCTCATGCTGCCGCCACCCCTTCCAGAACCGCGATTGCTTCGGGCATGACGGTGGCGCCACCGACCCGGCGACGGGCGCGGATCTTCACGATGCCGTTGTCCGCTCCGGTGTAGTCGTCGCGCATGGTCTGGATGCCGACACGGTCAACGATCTGATAGCCGGTCCGGAAGTCACCGAACGCAACGGGATAGGCGCCATCGGCGAGATCCGGCATGTCGACCATTTCCACGATCGGTCGGCCGAGAAGCGAAGCCGGCGCCGATTCGGTGAGACCGGGCTGCCAGATGAAGGCGCCGTTGGCATCCTTCAGGCCGCGGATAGCCGCGAGAGTCTTCCGGTTCAGCGCCCAGGTCGCCCGGCGGGCATATTCGGTCGGCAGGGCGTAGTAGAGCGCCATCAGCGCGTCGACGAGATCGGAACCGTCATCCTTGACCGGGACAGCTTCGTAGGACGCCGCATCGGCGAGGAAGCCCTTCGGCTTGCCGTTGCCGTCGCCGTTGACGAGAGCCGCTGCCTCCATCTTGGCGAACTCGCGGGCGATGTGGTTGCGCAGGAAGGCTTCCAGGTCGAGGAAGCTGTCTTCGAGAAGCTGCTGCGACACCGGGACGATCACGGCCTGCTCGAAGACCTCGATCTTCTGCTGGTCGAAGGCGGGTTCGGAGGTCGGCCGTGGGCCGGTCTCGGTCACCCATCCCGGCTGCACATTCGAGATGAGCTTCGGGATGTAGACCTCGGTGGTGCCGATCGACATGATGTTCGCGACAGAGCGCATCGGGCTCTGTTCGGAGATCGTCTGCAGAACGCGGGTCGAGAACTCCGGCGCGACGACATAGCCGCCGGCGGGGTTCGATCCGAGGTTCAGGGTCTTCTTCTCGACGTCGTCGAGGGCATGGACACCGGAGCGCAGGAAGGTCGAGAGAGCCTTCTTCTCGATCTCGTCGTCCTTCTCCTGCCTGCCGTCGCCGATCGGGCGGTTGCCCTTGGCTTCCAATTTGTCGATGCGCTCGACGAGCTTTGAGGTGTCGGCCTTGGTCTCGACGGCCTTCAGGCGATCGTCGACCGACTTCTGGAGATCATCGAGCGACTTGGTGACGATCTCGACGGGATCGCCGTCGTCGCCCTTGAACTCGATCGGTGGCATGTGCTGCGTCATGGGTTGGTCCTCATGGTGAGCGCCGCCGTGGCGCGGTTGATGGCCTCGGCGAGCGCTCGGGCCGCGTCGAAGGATTTCGAGTGGGTGATGCGAGCTTCCGGGTGCGAGGGCTCGCGGACGATGGACACCTCGACGAGCTCGATTGCCGAGAGCACCCTGTTGCGGCCGCGCCGGGTCGAACCGCGGTCACGGAAGCCGATGGAAAGGCCGTTGAGGCGACCGGTCAGGATCTGCGAGCGCACACCGCGCGCCAGCATCGATTCCTTGAGGTTGAGCCGCCCTTTGACGTGAAGCCCGTCGTCGCGCTCCTCGATCGTGTTCCACAGCCCGATCAGGGAATCGGTGTCGTGGTTGCGGAGCATCGGCAGCTCGGCCACCGGCAGCCGCAGCGCACCTTTCACGATGATGTCGCCGGCACGGTCCGGTGTCGCGTAGGGCCAGGCGATGCCCTCGATCGTGCCGTCCACCTCGACGGCGAGCTGCTTCGTGGTGAGCGTCAGATGGTCCATCAGGCATCCCCCCGATGGGCGGTGCGATCAACGGCGAAGGCGTCGACCTGCTGCTGCACCCAATGGACCCGGAGAAGCCGAAGGAGGTTTGCCGTTGTGAACGGCACCGGCTGGCCAGCCTCGACGATGTCCCAGCGGATGACATGCCTGGCGAGGGCGTTGAGCCGCGCCTTCTCCCGGTTCGTCGCGCTGATCTTGCCTTCGATATCCGCCATCTCGGCGAGTTCGTCGGCGAAAGCGATACGCGCCCGGTTCGCCGTGTCGCTATCCGGTCCGACGATCCAGAGCTTGATGCCGGTCGGCTTGCTGTCGATCGGATCGGCGAGTTCGAGTTCTTTGCCGCGGTCCTGGTCGGCGACGTTGTGCAGGATCTCGTCAAGCGTCATTGGTCGCGGGCTCCTGCGGTGCGGCAGCGCCGGCAGCGCCTTGAGGGGCGCCGGTGGTCGGGTTGATGTGCGGATTGCCGAAGCTCTCACCGCCCTCCCGCGGGCCGAGGCCGAGCCAGTCGCGACCTTCGTTGCGGTTCAGCACCTCGGCGCTGATCAGGCTGGAGACGGCAGTCGCGCGGGCAGTGAGGTCGACGGCCGAGAAGTCGTCTCGATCGAAGCGGACGCGCCATTCGGGCCGCTCTTCAGGCGAGAACAGCGCGCGACGCATCGAACTTTCGAGGGGTCGAAGCCAGAACTCCAGGCCGGCGAGCCATTCCTTCTGCGCCGACTCCATGTTGCTCCAGGTCTGACGCGAGAAGTCGTAGAGGGCACCGGGCGGGACGCGGAAGTGTCGGCCGATCTCGTTGATGGCCCACTGCCATGTCTCGATCATCTGCGCGTCGACCGATGTCATGGTCATCTGCGCCCATGTCGCGCCGTCGAACAGCACCGCGGTCTTGCCGCTGCTGTCCGGGCCTTCATGAGCAGCCTTCCAGCCCTTGAGCATCCGCTTGATGCCCTCGTCGCCGATCGCCTTGGGCGTGGTGATGACACCGGAGGGACGGGCCGCGCGGGAGAAGAAACTGCCGACATGTCTTTCGAGCTTGGCCGCAACGCCGATGGCGCCGGCAGCAAGCCGCAGCGGGCACTTCTCGAATGGACCGCGAATGTGGATGACATCGGTCGGCGGAACGGGGCGGTTGCCGATGCGATAGGACGGCTCCGCCCGCCCATCTGTCGAATAGTCGACGGTGAAGCTGCCCGAAGCGTAGTGGACGATCTCGACTGGCCGCCCGCTGGTCTTGTTCACCCAGGCGAGCGCGCCTTCGTTGTTGCAGAGCGCCGCGGCGACCAGATCCCGGATTAGTGTGTAGGTGTCGCTCCAGTCGTTCGGCTGGTCGGACAGGAGATCGGCGACGGGATGGGGTGCGGCCTTCCAGCTGTCGCCGTCGCGCCGCTCCACCATCAGGTCAAGCGAGGCGATCGAGCCGGAGATCAGGGAAATGGCACTTGCGACCGCCGGCACTTCCAAGGCCTGCCGACCGGTGACGGCGTAGTCGGCGACCAGGCCGCCGCCGAACAGCTCGAACATCCAGTCCTCGGGGACGGACGTGCCGCTCGGGGTCGCTTTCGTCTCAATCGGTGCAGTGCGGGCAAAGGGCCATTTCATGCCCGCACCATACGCGCGCGGGCGAAGCTATGCCTTTGGGAAGGTTGCGGTTTTGTGGGTTTCTGTGGGACTATCCGCCTCAGATGGCGGGTGGCCTGTCACGTGATGTCACGCGTGATCCGCGTGACGGTAACGTTAGCCGATACGCGGACCGTACCGGTAGCCGGGGCCCTGTCGGTGAATTTTGGCGACATAGATCGTGATAAGGCCTCGCTCGGCGAGCCGACGCAGGGCCCTGGAAGTGGCGGCTTGCGTTGATGCAGTATTCTTCAGCCCCAGCGCTTTGATCAGATCTTCCGCCCGCGCAAAGGCCGGCATGTGATTGCCCGTGTTCGAGTAATGCTCCAGCGCCGCCAAAAGGTTGCGCTGGAGAGGGCTAAGCCCGCGTCCCATCGCTCTATCCAGCCCTCCGTTCGTTAGACTTCAGCCAGTCGAGAAGTTCCGCCCTGGAGGCGTAGATCTGCCCGCCCTTGCGGACTTGCCGGATCGGTGCGCCTGCCTCTCGCATCGACCGCACCAGATCCGGGCCGCAGCCGAGGAAACGCGCGATGCCGCTCGCCGTCCATACGAAATCGGTCTCGGTGGTCCGCGTCAACCGGTCGAAGGCGCGAGGGGTAAGGTCGCCGCGGTCGGTCATGCAGCCTCCCGATGATGTACCAGCTGAGAAGCCCGCCAGCGGAACCACTCCTTCCGCTCGTGCGGGAAGGCGGCCCAGTGGCACGGCATGAACATCTCGTCGCTGTCAGTCGCCCGGTCGAACGCCTCCTGTGTCACTCGCTCGATCGCGCCGGCCTCCAGATCCTGCCCGCCGGTCGTCTCGATCACGAACCGATCGAAAACAGAAAGGAAGTTGAGGTCATCACCCCATGAGCCAGGTGAACGGAACGGATTCCCTCGCGCACGTGCGTGTGCGTAAGAGCCAGACTTTCCTTTCGTGGCGAATCTCGAATTATCAGGGGTATTATTATCAGGAGTATTCGGAACCCCGTCGTTCCGTTCACCTGCCCGATTTGTTCCGTTCACCTCGGGTGTTCCGTTCACTTCCGTTCCGTTCACCTCGGAAGTGTTCCGTTCACCTCCTCCGACAGCGGTCTTGACGCTGTTGCGCAGGGACTGAATGCGACCCGCGATCCCGGTCGGCGACGGCTCCCGAGCAGAGATCGGCAGGGCGGATGTGACCGGCACCGTGAGATAGATGCTGCGGACGCGGCCGATGACTTCTCGGTTTTCGTCGCGCTTGGGTATCGTCTTGCGCTCGATGTAACCGAAACCATCCAGTGCTCGAAGACCCTTGCCGATGTTCCTCTCAGAGGTTTGCAGCTTGATCGCGAGTTGCTCGTCGGTCGGGTAGCAATAGAGGTCCTGGCGGTTGAGATGGTCCGCCAGGATGCCGGCAATTCGGATGGCAATCTTCGGCATCTTCTTTTCTGCACATGCGCGGCGCCGCCAGTCGTCGCGTCCCAGGTGGAAGCGATGATCATCACCGGGCTTGCCGAAGTCCACGCGCTTCCGATCTGGTTGTTCCTCGTTCGGCCCTTTGACTTCCATCACATCGCCCTCGCTCTGATCAGGCCGGCCTCGCGGATGGCCTGGCATGCTTCGACGGGTGTTAGACCGAACCGGCGCCGAAGCGCCGGAACGATCGGAAGGGGCCGGGTCTGTTGACCGGCGAGCCAGCGGGCCGCCTCGTCGATCGCGGCGCTGTGCTCGTGCTCGGGAGGGGTCAGAGGACTGTCAGTCATCGGGCACCTCCGATGTTGCCGAAACGTTCCTGAAAAGATTTCCGACGAGCGGGTGCCTGCTTGGCGTCTCCAAGCTTGTCGGCCTCCAAGCGGACCCTGAGACATGGGATATTGCGGCGCCTGTGCTCGGCGAGGATGCGGGTCAGAACCTGCGGATCGCGACCGGACTCGCACTCTTCCTTCCGGCCATTGACGATCCGCTGGACCCGCCACTCATCCGGCATGAGGTCGGTGCTGCGAACCCACCACCATTCAACCTTCTCGACGACGGGAGCAATGCGAACCCGCTGCCCATCACTGGCCTTGCCGAGCCGGTCGGCGTTGTCCGTTCCGAACCATCGCCGGGCAAGCCTTGCCTCTTCGTCGCTGTAGACGGCCCGGGCGGGGGCGCTATCGCCCCCGAACCATTTCTGCCGAAGCTGCCGCTCCAGTTCCTCGTCGCTGATCTCGTCAGTCATCGCCGCCCCCTCAATGCTGCAGCGCCGGCTCTTGGGCCGGGGCGAGAGGTTCGGGACCGGCAGCAGCCGTCAGCGCAAGGTCGGACAGAGCCGATCGCGAGAGGACGATCTTCGCCTGGACGACATACTCGGCAGCGCCGGTGTGCGGGCACCGCTGGACGCTGTAAAACGTCAGCCGCGCCATGCCGTCGCCGAGGTCGTCGGCCGTTGTGCACCCCGACACGTAGATGTCGGACACGCCGAAGGGCTCGCTGAGTTGGAGGTTCCGGCGGCTCACAGCTCGTCCTCCATTTCGAGGTCATACTGCCAGCCGGCATCCGTAGGGTAGCTGCTGCCGCCGAGGTCCGGTTCGTCGTCGCCGACGTCCTCAAGGTCCGCGTCGCCGTCAAGCAGGTCGAGCAAGCCGATAAGCCGCTCGATCTCTTCACCAATTAGGTGGCGAATGCTTTTACGAATGGACGCCTGCTGGCCTTCGGTGGTAATGGTGTCAGTGTGCATTGACTAAGCCCCATTTGGTTGATGTCAGAGGCTCGGCAGGATGGCGGTCCTGGCCGGGCCTTTTCGTTTTCGGGGAAGACGTCATGCGGCGTCCCCGATCCTGGCTTTGAGCCCGACCTTCTCGGCCAGCGACACGACCGGCACCAACAGGCGCCCGCCGATCTTGATTGTCGGAATGTCCCCTCGCCTCGCCGCTTCGTATGAGGCGCACCGCCCCAATCCGTAGAACACCGATCCTGCGTCAGGGACAGAGATTGTCGGGCGCCGTAACGCCTCGTCGATAGTCATCTGCGTTCCGTCTCCGTTCTCTTCGATCCAGCACAACTTGTGCCGATAATGGATTCTTAATCATTTTCCGTGCGAGGTCAATCCATCCTTGTGCCAGTTGTGCCTATTTCGTATGGAGTGGAGGATAACGATTGAAGTGAAGGTCAATAAGATGGTCAAAAAGCCGCGCGAAAATCGCGTGCCGATCATGATGTCAGAGGAAGAACTGCAGGCGATCGACGATTGGCGGTTTGAAAACCGCATTGCGACACGCTCCGATGCGATACGTCGCTTGTGCAAGATCGGTCTGGTCGCTGACCAAGAACTCGATCAGATAGTTGACATCGCCAGCAATGGCGTGAGCACCCTTGTGGAGCAGTCCGCCGATATCGCTACGGCCTACAAATCTCTGGTAAATTTTGACACAGAGAATGTTTTATTTGGACGATCCGAAGTAATAGATATATTGGACCTTGCTTTTGATCACGCAGATGTTGCCGAGCGTGGAATGATTGGATTGCATGCTATGCTTGTAACGTTATTCGGAATTATTAATTCTATTGTTGATGCGGCTACGCTCAGTGATGGAATGCGCGAGTCAGAAAGGCGGATCGCCGAAGCGAGTGAAGCAACAGAAAACGCGATTGCCAAGCAAAAAGAACGTGAAGAAAATCGATACATAAGCATTCATGTTAATAACGAAAGCTCGGAACAGAGAGAGGTATACGAAAAGCTTTCGGACGAGGAAAAAGATAAATTTTGGGAAGGGCGAATTGCGGAACTCAAAGCTCTTGAGGAAGCTGATCCTGAGGATTTCGCGAAACGCTTCGATATTGCGCCTCCTTTCTGGGAGCAGCCCGGTTGGCTAACGCGATTGCAGGAAAGATTTAAGCGGAAGGAAAATGGAGAGGTTGGTCGCGACGGAGGAAGATCGAAATGAAAGGGCACATCCGCGAGCGTTCCCCCGGTCGTTGGGCGATCATCCTCGACGTCCCCGATCCTGAAACCGGCAAGCGCCGCCGCAAGTGGCACAGCTTTGCCGGCACGAAGCGGCAGGCCCAGGAGGAATGCGCGCGGCTCGTCTCGCTGATCAGGCACGGCGGCTATACCGAGCCGACGAAGACCACCCTCGCCTCTTACCTCGATCGCTGGCTCGATCACGTGAAGACCGGCGTTTCGCCGAAGACCCATGAGCGCTATGCCGAGATCGCCAGGAAGAACATTGTCCCCCTCCTCGGCGATGTCACCCTGTCCAAGCTGAAGACCGAGCGAATCGATGCAGCCTGGACGAAGGCGTTGGAGAGCGGCCGGCGGGACGGCAAAGGCGGATTGTCACCCCGCACCGTGCATCACATGCGCCGCGTCCTGATCAAGGCGCTCAATCAGGCGGTGACTTGGGAGATGGTCGCGAAGAACCCGGCGACGGCATCCAAGCCGCCGAAGGTCGAGCGTAAGCAGATGGGCGCATACGGCGCCACCACGACGGCCGAGCTGCTGGAGGCCGTGCGGCCTACCCGGATCTTCGTCCCGGTTCTCCTCGCTGTCCTGTGTGGCCTGAGACGAGGCGAGATTGTCGCCCTGCGCTGGAGAAATATCGACCTTGAGCGCCGAACCATCGCCGTCGTCGAGACCGCAGAGCAGATTAACGGCGTTGTCAGGCTGAAGGAAACGAAGTCGGGCCTGGCTCGCGTCGTCAGCTTGTCCTCGACGGTCGTTGAAGAGCTTCGCGCTCATCGAGTAAGGCAAGCCGAGGAACAGCTGCGGCTCGGTCTCAGGCTAGACGACGACGCTTTCGTCTACGCCCAGGTGGACGGTCGTCTCGTACAGCCTCGGTCTCTGACGCATGAGTGGTCGCGAATCACCGCCAAGCTTGCTCTGACCCGCATCCGCTTTCACGATCTGCGGCATAGCCACGCGACGCAGATGCTCGCTGCCGGGGTCCACCCGAAGATTGCGCAGGAACGGCTTGGCCATTCGACGATCGCCATCACGCTCGACCTTTACAGCCACGTGATGCCGGGCATGCAGGAGGACGCGGCCGAGCAGGTTGACGCCGCGATCCGGCGGGCGGTAAAGCCTGCCTAGTGGCCGTTCGGTAGCAATTCGGTAGCAACAGCCTTTTTCGGGCAAGGCGGAAATCCGAAAACGCTAACGAAATCAAGGCACGGGTGGGTGTCCGAGTGGTTTAAGGAACCGGTCTTGAAAACCGGCGTGCGTGAGAGCGTACCGTGGGTTCGAATCCCACCCCATCCGCCATTGATCAATCATCTCCAAGATGTCGTAGGCGAACGCTCGTGCTGTCTTCGCCGTCAGCTCGCCGGCCGGAAAGGCTTTAGGGCCGTGTCGTCCGGGGATTGACCCGGTATCTTCCACGACGGCCGCAACATCGACGCGCTATCGCTCGAACGCCTGCTAGCCGAACTCCCGCCCTCCCCGCCGCGTCTTTTCGCGCCTGGCGGCGTGCCGGCCGGACAGCGTCACCAGCCGGCGAAAGCTCGGGCATTCCATATGCGACGGCGCCGGGCAGTCGGCGACATGGCGGAGCGTGTCGCGCAGCGCGGAAAGTTCGCGGATCTGCCGGTCGATCCGGTCGGCCTTCTGGTGAAGGACATCGCGCGGCAGATCCGGCGCGCCGTCGCTGCCGAACATGGCGGCGATCTCTGTGAGCGAGAACCCCGCCGACTTGCCCATCGATATCAGCCTAAGCCTCAAAAGCACGTCGGGGAGAAACTGCCGTCGCAGCCCGTGGCGCGACACCGAGGAAATCAGCCCGGCCTCCTCGTAGTAGCGCAGTGCCGAGGCCTTGATTCCGGTTCTTGCGGCGACCTCGCCGATGTCCAGAAGTTTCATGCTTGACCTCAAGTCGGCTTGAAGTGGCAGCCTGCGCCCGAATGATCGAACGGGCAAGCGGGAAAGGCGATGAATCGGGTCGAACTGAATACATCCGGAGGCAGGCAATCATGGGTGACGGCGGCGCTGGCGCTGGCGATGCTGCTGGCATCGCTCGGAACCAGCATCGCCAATATCGCCCTGCCGGCGCTGGCCGAGGCGTTTTCGGCGCCGTTCTCGACCGTCCAGGCGGTCGTCGTCGCCTATCTCGCCGCAATGACGGTCGCGGTCGTTTTCGCCGGGCGGCTCGGCGACCGTCTCGGGCTGAAGCCCGGGCTGGTTGCCGGGCTCTGCCTGTTCCTGACGGCGTCCCTTGGCTGCGGCGCGGCGCCGACATTGTGGCTGCTGGTCGGCGCAAGGGCCGTCCAAGGCGTCGGCGCGGCCTTCCTGATGACGCTCTCCATGGCGCTGATGCGCCAGTGCGCCGGGGTGCGGCTTGGCCGAGCGATGGGCCTTCTCGGCACCGCCTCGGCACTGGGAACGGCGCTCGGCCCCTCGCTGGGCGGCCTGCTGGTTCCGGCCTTCGGATGGCGCGGCGTGTTTCTCGTGCAGGTGCCGCTGGCGGCGATCGCCCTGGTTCTGACGGTGGCGGTGCTGCCGGCAGGAGCAGCCCGGCGGAAGGCCGCGGCGCCGGGCGGGTGGCAGGCCCCGAACGGCGATCTTGCCGGCGGCCTTGCCGGCTGTCTCGCCCTCAATCTCGTGGTCGCGGCGGTGATGATGACGACGCTGGTGGTCGGGCCGTTCTACCTGCAGCTCGGCCTCGGGCTGCAGCCGGCCTCGATCGGTCTCGTCATGGCAATCGGGCCGGCGATCTCGATCGTCAGCGGCGTTCCCTCGGGACGCCTCGTCGACGCGAAGGGCAGCCGCCGGGTGCTCCTTTCCGGGCTTTCCTGCCTTGCCTGCGGCGCCGTGCTGCTGGCACTGCTGCCGAACGCCATCGGGGTTGCCGGCTACATGCTGTCGATCGCCGTGCTGACGCCGGGCTACCAGCTCTTCCAGGCCGCCAACAACACCGCCGCGCTCGAACCGGCGCCGAAGGAGCGGCATGGCAGGATCTCCGGCCTTCTGAACCTGTCGCGCAATATCGGCCTCATCGCAGGGGCTTCGCTGATGAGCGCGGTCTTCGCCTTCGGCGTCGGAAGCAAGGATTTCGTCCATGCGACGCCAGTGGCGATCGCCGGCGGCATGCGGCTCACTTTTCTGTTGGCCGGCGCCATGATCGTTGCCGCGATCGGTGCGCAGCTGTGGTCCCGGCACCGCTTGAAGGCCCTCGCAGCAAGGGCCGTTGGGGCTGCCGCGCTACAGGATGACGCAGCCGAGACTGGGCGCATCCGGCCGCTTGACTCTGCAGGAAGATATAGAACAAAATAGGAACAAGTGATCCATCCCGAAGCCTTTGAGCCGCGCGTGTCCTCCGTATCCGCCCCCATGGCCGTTCCCATGGCCATCCAGTCCCTGCGTGCCCGGATCGACACGATCCAGAGCGGGCGAAGGCGCGCCAGGACGGCGCTCGCCTTCGGGATTCGCCCGCTCGACGGACGGCTGCCCGGCGGCGGTCTCGAGCGCGGCGTTCTGCACGAGATCGCCGGCGGCGGTTCGGGCGCCGGCGACGGCCCGGCGGCGGCGCTGTTTGCCGCCGGGATCGCGGCGCGCACCAGGGGCAAGGTGCTGTGGTGCCTGTCGCGGCCGGATCTCTTCGCCCCGGCGCTCGCCCAGGTCGGCCTTCCTCCCGACCGGGTGATCTATGTCGAGGCGAAGGACGAAAAGACCGTGCTCTCCTGCATGGAGGAAGGGCTCGCCCATGGCGGCCCGACGGTGGTCGTCGGCGAGGCGGCGCGGCTGTCGATGACCGCCTCGCGGCGGCTCAATCTCGCTGCCGAGAAGACCGGCTGCCTGGCCATTCTCCTGCGCCGCTGGTCGCGGCCGAACGACGCCGCCGATTTCGGCCGTCCGACCGCCGCCGCGACGCGCTGGAAGATCTCCGCCCTCCCCGCCGCGCCCCTGCCGGTTCCCGGCGTCGGGCGGGCGCGCTGGCGGGTCGAACTGATCCGATCCCGTGGCGGCGAGACCGCCGATCTCGAACTGGAGGCCTGCGATGAGACGGGTCGTCTCGCTTTTCCTTCCGACCTTTCCGACCGATCGGCTGCGCCGCCTGCCGAACCGGCAAGGCGCAGAGCCCGGGCATGACGGGTCGGCGGCCACCGTCGATCTGCCGCTGGTCCTGATCGGCCGGCAGAAGAACCGCCGCGTGGTGACGGCTGCCGACGGTGCCGCCCGCGCCGGCGGCCTGCGCGTCGGCATGGCGGCCGCGACGGCGACGGCGCTGGTGGCGGAGCTCGCCGCCGAGGAGCATGACCCGGCTGCCGACGCCGAGGCGCTGGAAAAGCTCGCCTTCTGGGTGCTCGAACGCTTCTCGCCGATCGTCGCCGTCGACGGGACCGACGGCATCGTCATCGATTCCACCGGCGCCGACCATCTCCATGGCGGCGAGGCGGCGATGCTGGAGGCGCTCGTCGGGCGGCTCGCCGCGGCCGGGATCGCCGCCCGCGCCGCCGTCGCCGACAGCTGGGGCGCCGCCCATGCTTTGGCCCGCCATGGCGGCGATACGGTCGTCGTCGCGCCGAAGCGCCACGGCGCCGCGATCCTTGCAACGCTGCCGGTCGAGGCGCTGCGGCTTTTGCCCGAGACGGTCGAGGCGCTGCGCGATCTCGGGCTTGCCAGCATCGGCGACCTCCTCGCCGCTCCCCGTGCGCCGCTGGCGCTGCGCTTCGGCGAGGCGCTGACCCGCCGGCTCGACCAGGCCAGCGGCCGGCGCTCCGAGCCGATCGAGCCGCTGCGGCTTGCCGAGACCATCGCGGCGCGGCGCAATTTCGCCGAGCCGATCGGCGCTGCCGAGACCATCGCCCGCCATGTCGGCAGGCTGGTCGTCGCGCTCTGCGCCGATCTCGAGGAAAACGGCCTCGGGGTGCGAAGGCTCGACCTTCTCTGCCGCCGGGTGGACGACCGGATCGAGGCGGTGCGGGTCTCGACGGCGCGGCCGGTGCGCGACATTGCCCGGCTGACCCGGCTTCTCTGCGACAAGATCGAGACGATCGCGCCGGGCTTCGGCATCGAGACGATGACCCTCCTTGCAACGCTCGCCGAACCGCTCACCCCGCATCAGAAGCTCGCAGCGCTGACCGAGGAGATCCTTCCCGACGTCTCGAGCCTCATCGACACCATCGCCAACCGGGTCGGCGCCGAGCGGCTCTATCGCCTCGCCCCGGTGGAAAGCGACGTGCCGGAGCGCTCGGTCCGGCGGATTGCGCCGCTGGCGCCGGAGAACGGCGAAAGCTGGCGGCTCGACTGGCCCCGCCCCTCGCGGCTGCTCAAGCGACCGGAGCCGATCGAGACCATGGCGCTCCTGCCCGACCATCCGCCCGTCTCCTTCACCTGGCGCGGCGTCAGGCGGCGGGTGCGCAAGGCCGACGGGCCGGAGCGGATCTTCGGCGAATGGTGGAAGCGCGACGCCGAACTTGCCGCTGTACGCGACTATTTCCAGGTCGAGGCGGAGGACGGCGAGCGCTTCTGGATCTTCCGCGCCGGCAATGGCGAGGACATGGCCACCGGCTCGCAGCGCTGGTTCCTGCACGGGCTGTTCGGATGAGCGGCGCGGCGCGGCTCCGCCGCCCAGCCGGCACCGCCTATGCCGAACTGCAGGTGACGACGCATTTCAGCTTCCTGCGCGGGGCGTCATCTCCTGAAGAGCTGTTCGCCACCGCCGCGATGATGGGGATCGGGGCGCTGGCCGTCGCCGACCGCAATTCGCTCGCCGGCATGGTGCGCGCCCACGAGGCGGCGAAGACGGTGGGCGTCCGCCTCGTCGTCGGCTGCCGGCTGGACCTTCTCGGCAGCCTGCCGGTGATCGTCTATCCGACCGACCTTGCCGCCTATTCCCGCCTCTGCCGGCTGCTCTCGCTGGGAAAGAGCCGCGCCGGCAAGGGCGCCTGCCATCTCGAATGGTCCGATCTCGCCGACTATCAGGAGGGGCTGATCGCCATGCTCCTGCCCCGTTCGGCGGACGCTGCCTGCCGTTCGGAAGCCTTGCGGCTCGCCGCCACCTTCGGCGACCGCGCCTATCTGGCGCTCACCCTGCACCGCCGGCCCGGCGACCGGCTGCGGCTCTTCGACCTTGCGCAGCTCGCCGCCGAGACGGGCGTTGCGACGGTGGTCACCAACGACGTGCTGTACCACGAGCCGGGCCGGCGCATCCTGCAGGACGTCGTCACCGCCATCCGCCACAACACCACCATCGACCAGCTCGGCTTTCGCCGCGAGCGCCACGCCGACCGCCATCTGAAACCGCCGCAGGAGATGCACCGGCTGTTCGCCGGCTATCCGGAGGCCCTCGCCCGCACCCTCGAGATCACGGAACGCTGCCGCTTCTCGATGGACGAGATCGCCTACCAGTATCCGGAAGAGCGCGACGACCCGGCGCTCACCCCGCAGGAGACGCTGGAAAGGCTGACATGGGAGGGCGCCGAGCGGCGCTATCCACAGGGCGTGCCGGAAACGGTCCGCAAGAGCCTGTCCCACGAACTCTCGCTGATCGGCCGGCTGAACTACGCCCCCTATTTCCTGACGGTGAATTCCATCGTCCGCTTCGCGCGGTCGCAGGACATCCTCTGCCAGGGCCGCGGCTCGGCGGCGAACTCCGCCGTCTGCTTCGTCCTCGGCATCACCGCCATCGATCCTGCCCGCTGCGACCTCCTCTTCGAGCGCTTCGTCTCGGAGGAGCGGCACGAGCCGCCGGATATCGACGTCGACTTCGAGCACGAGCGGCGCGAGATCGTCATCCAGTGGATCTACGACACCTATGGCCGCGACCGGGCGGCGCTGTGCTCGACCGTCATCCGCTATCGCACCAAGGGCGCGCTGCGCGACGTCGGCAAGGCGCTCGGCCTGCCGGAGGACCTGATCGGGGCGATCTCCCGCCAGGTCTGGGGCTGGTCGGAAGGGCCGGTGGACCCCGACAATCTGAAGGAGCTGAACCTCAACCTCGCCGACCGGCGGCTGAGGATGACGCTGGAACTCGCCGGGGAGCTGCGCGGCTTTCCGCGCCATCTGTCGCAGCATCCCGGCGGTTTCGTCCTGACCAACCACCGGCTCGACGACCTCGTGCCGATCGAGCCGGCGGCGATGGACGGGCGGCAGGTGATCGAGTGGGACAAGGACGACATCGACGCCCTGAAATTCATGAAGGTCGACGTGCTCGCCCTCGGCATGCTCTCCTGCATGAAGCGGGGGCTCGATCTCCTGAAGGACCACAAGGGGGTCGATCTCGACCTTGCGACCATCCCGGCCGAGGATCCGAAGACCTATGCGATGATCCGCAAGGCCGACACGCTCGGCACCTTCCAGATCGAATCCCGCGCCCAGATGTCGATGCTGCCGCGCCTGAAACCGACCACCTATTACGACCTCGTCGTCCAGGTGGCGATCGTCCGGCCGGGGCCGATCCAGGGCGACATGGTGCACCCTTATCTGCGCCGGCGGGAGGGCAAGGAAAAGGTCGACTATCCCAAGCCCGAGCTTCAGAAGGTGCTCGGCAAGACCCTGGGTGTTCCGCTGTTTCAGGAACAGGCGATGCGCGTCGCCATCGAATGCGCCGGCTTCACCCCCGGCGAGGCCGACAGGCTGCGCAAATCCATGGCGACCTTCAAGTTCACCGGCGGGGTCTCGGCCTTCAGGGACAAGCTCGTCGCCGGCATGATCGCCAACGGCTACGAGAAGGATTTCGCCGAGCGCACCTTCCGCCAGCTCGAAGGCTTCGGCTCCTATGGTTTTCCCGAGAGCCACGCCGCCTCCTTCGCCCTTGTCGCCTATGCCTCGTCATGGCTGAAATGCTGGCATCCGGACGTCTTCTGCGCGGCGCTTCTGAACGCCCAGCCGATGGGCTTCTACGCTCCCGCCCAGATCGTCCGCGACGCGAAGGATCACGGCGTTCCGGTCCGGCCGGTATCGGTCGCCCATTCGCGCTGGGATTCGACCCTCGAGCCCGTCGAACGGTCCGAGGCCTCGAGCGGCCATCTGGCGGTGCGGCTCGGCCTTCGCATGGTCAAGGGCTTCGCCAACCGCGATGCGGTGGCGATCGTCGCGGCACGGGGCGAGACGCCCTTCGCCTCGGTGGAGGATCTCTGGCGCCGGGCCGGGGTGCCGGTCGCCGCCCTCACCCGGCTCGCCGAGGCGGATGCCTTCCGCCCCGGCCTCAAGCTTTCCCGCCGCGAGGCGCTGTGGGCGATCAAGGGCCTGCGCGACGAGCCGCTGCCGCTCTTTGCCGCCGCGTGCAATGCCAGCGAGGGCGAAGGCGCGGCGCTTGCCCCGCCCGAGCTGGTCGAGCCGGAAATGCGGCTGCGCCGGATGGCGGCGGGCGGCGAGGTGGTCGGCGACTATCGCCATGTCGGCCTGTCGCTGCGCTCTCACCCGGTGAGCTTCCTGCGGCCTGAGCTCTCAAGGCGCCGCACGGTCCCCTGCGCCGAGGCGATGGCGGCGCGCGACGGGCGCTGGCTGGAGGCGGCCGGGCTCGTCCTGGTGCGTCAGCGGCCGGGCAGCGCCAAGGGCGTCATGTTCATCACCATGGAGGACGAGAGCGGCATCGCCAATCTCGTCATCTGGCCGAAGACCTTCGAGAAATTCCGCCGCACCGTCCTGACGGCCACGATGCTCGGCGCCCATGGCCGCGTCCAGCGCGAGGGCGAGGTGGTGCATCTCGTCGTCCACAGGCTGACCGACCTCTCGGCTCTCCTCGCCGGGATCGGCGAGCGCGAGACGCCGTTCCCGCTGCCGCACGGGCGCGGCGACGAATTCCACCACGGACCGCCCTCGCCCGACCCGCGCGACCTGCCGCCGAAGACGGTCAGGACCCGCGACATCTACATTCCCGACCTGCATCTCGACACGATCAAGGTGAAGCCGCGGAATTTCCGCTGAGGGAACAAGGCCTTATCGCCAAAGCCCGACGGTCATTTCCTCCTGGCGGCCGCGGATCGCCACCACCTCCCAGCGCTCCGGGCCTGTGAGGCCGGAGACGTCGGCGGCCTTCCACAGCGCCTCGGAAATGGCGATGCTCGCGTCGAAGGATTTCGCCACCTCCATCAGCCGGCTCGCCACATTGACGCTGTCGCCGGTGGCGGTGATGTGCTGCTCCTCGTCATGGCCGAGCCGCGACATGATCACCGGGCCGAAATGCGCTCCCAGCCGGACGCCGCCGAGCTTCGTCTCGGCGCCCTTTTCGGCGATCCAGCCGCGCACCGTCTCGATCATCGCCAGGCTCGCCCTCACCGCATTGGTGGCGTCCGCCGGGCCACCCTTCGGCAGCCCGAAGATCACCATCGCGCCGTCGCCCATGAAGTTCAGAACGACGCCGCCGCGCGGCACCAGCTCCTCGACAACGAGGGTGTGGAACTCCTTCAGGACGTCGCGGGTGCGCGATGCGCCGAGCCGCTCGCTCATGCCGGTGAAGCCGGCGAGATCGACGAACAGGATCGCCACCAGGCGCTCCTCGGGCACCATCAGGAAATCCGGGTTCTCGGCAAGGTGGACGGCGAGCGCCCGCGGCTGGAAGCGCCGCAGCGCTGCCTCGGCGGCGGCGAGCGTGCGCGCCAGGCGCCGGTCCTGATAGAGCCGCACCGAGCCCGCCAGCGCCGCCGGCGGCAGCATCGCGGCGAGCGGCAGCACCGAGGCGAGCCAGTAGCCGTCAAAGACGCCGAACACCGTGGTGCCGAGCCAGCCGAGGAGCAGCACCACCACGATCGACAGGGCGAGCGGCAGCGGCAGCAGCGCGATCAGCGCCACCGCGACGACCGCGAGAAGCACCGCGGCGGTGGCGTCGACCCGGCGCACATTGACGTCGCGGACGAGCGCGGTGCCGTCGATCAGGTTGGCCGCGCCCGTCGCGAGAACCTCGACGCCGGGCATCTGCGGATCGAAGAGGCTCGAGAAATTGTCGCCGATCGCCGTCGCGGTGACGCCGAGAAAGACCAGCTTGCCCTTCAGCCGCTCATCGGTCTCGCCCTTGATCAGCCGCTCGGCGCTGACCGTCTCGATCGTCCCCGCCGGGCCGTAGAAGCGCAGCGGCAGATACCAGCCATAGTCGAGATGCCGGTCCCGGTCGCCGAGACGCACGGCGTCGCTCGACAGCACCGGCTCGCTGTCTGTGCCAAGGCCTGCCGCGGCGAGCAGGATCGACGGCCGCGGGCCGTCCTTGGTGAGGATCAACAGCGGCATCAGCCGCGGCGTGCCGCCGGCATCGGTGGAGACGTTGACGAGCCCGACCCGCGCCGAGGCGGCAAACATCCCGGCCGGCGCGAGTTCGCCTTCGGCCGCCGGGATGAGGCTCGAGGCGGTCTTGTCGAAGGTCGCCGCGGCGGCGATCACCGAGGGCATTTTCCCGAGCACGTCGGCAAGGGCCCGGTCGGCCGGAGATTGCGGATCGCCGTCGGCGAAGAGGATGTCGATGGCGACGGCCTTGGCGCCGCTGCGCCGGATGGCGTCGACGATCCTGGCGGCGCGGTCCCTGGCTAAAGGATAGCCGCCTTCCGCGTCGACGGTGGGGTCGTCGATGGCGACGACCGCCACATCCTTCGGCGGCGGCAGCTGACCGGCGAGCAGCACCCGCCAGTCGAGCGTCGCCGTCTCGAGGCGATCGATGACGCTGCCGGCGCCGACGAAGTGGGTGTGCGCCAGCCAGCCGGACCAGGCGACGGCGACGATCAGCAGCCCGAAGGTGGTCAGCCAGGAGAGCCGGCTGGTCCAGCGCCTGCCCGTGGCAGGCCCCGCCCGCCGTGGGCGGGGAGCGCCAAATGTGGAGGTCATGTCAACTCCTGGATTTTTCGACCGTCCCATCGGCGCATTGCCACGTCGTTCGGCGGAAATTACCGGCCGAAGCGTGCCAGCAGCTGAACGACCCGCGGCTGCGGCCACTGGCGGACGGTCAAAGGCTCGCCCTCCCGCACGTCGACGCCGTCACCCGGCCCGAGCAGCACCGGGTCCGACCCGTCGCGGCGGGTCACCTCGACCTTGCCCTTGACGACGAAGACGGAGGTGACGCCCTCCTGGGTATCGACGGCAAAGACCGTGCCGCGCACCGTCGCGATCGCATGGGGCGTCAGCACCTGGAAGGAGTCGCGCGGCGAGACCTCGATCAGGACTGCGTCCGATCCGAGCTCCAGCGAGCTCTGCGGCGTCTGGCTGGTCAGGCTGGCGGCGGCCTCCTTGTCGATGACGAGGCCATTGCCGCAGTCGAGAACCTGACGCTCGGGATCCTGCAGGGTGGTCGCCGTGCAGCCCGGCAGGCTCTGGGCCTGGACGGCGTGCGGCACGAGCGTCATGCCGACGATCATGCAGGTGGCGGCGAAGAGGCCGGCCCGTGCGGCGGCGATCGTCCTGCGGCGGCCGCCGGTGCCGCGGCGCATGGACGCCATTTCCGCAGCTCTGGACGACCGAGCGTGGCCTTCCGTCTTCGATTTGGGATTACGCTTGGAAAACATCGTCTTGTCCGCCTTCTTTCAAGTCCGGTATGCACGCGGCAAGGAACGCCGGGCGTTTGCTGAAGCCACCAAATCGCATGCTTTGCCGCAGCCCGAAGTGACCGGCGACACAGGGCGATCCACGCCGTTCCGCTGTTTCTGCGGGCAACGGGGAGATTCGCCCCTCCTGCGCTTGTGCCAAAATTCCTTCCCTAGACTTAGGATGCAACACTTTCTTAGCGCCTTTGCATGACAATCGCGCTCGCGCGTTGCCGAACCGCGCGGCCATCGCAGCAAATGCCGTACCGCCCGCGGGCAGGACCGGCGCCGACGGACGGGCAAGACCTATGGAAGATTTCGAGGTGAGCCGTCCGCCGTTCGAGGATGCGGTCAGGCGCTCCGAGCGGGCGAGCCCGGCCGGGTCTGCGACGCAGGCGACGCTCAACGCCGAGGCGCTGAGGGCGCTCGCCCATCTCGACAACGACTTCATCAGCCCGCGCATGCTGTGCAGCCTCTGGCGGCTCGGCGAAGCCGCGCTGGTCTTCCTCCTCGGTGGCCTCGTCTGGGGCTTGCGCCAGGACGGCGGCGGGTGGCTGCTGCCGATCGGCACCGCCCTTGTTGGCGCGGTGATCGCCGCGGCGATCCTGACGGCAGCCCATGCCTACGAACTGGCGTTCCTGCGCGCCTCGGCGCTGCGGCTCTGGCGCGTCGTCGCAGGGCTCGGCCTCGCCACCCTGCCGATCGCCGCCGCCTGCGACGTCATCTTGCCCGCTGGCGCGAACCCGTTTCCGGCGACCGGTTGGTATCTCGCCAGCCTCGCCGTCATCCTTCCGGCCCGGCTGATCCTCGGCTTCAATCTTCGCCGCTGGGCGCGCAACGGCCGGATGGAGCGGCGGGCGCTGATCGTCGGCGGCGGCAAGAATGCCGAGGCGCTGATCCGCGGCCTCGAGATGCAGCCGGGCAACGACATCCGCATCTGCGGCATCTTCGACGATCGCGGCGATCGCCGCTCGCCTCCGCTGGTCGCCGGCTATCCGAAGCTCGGCACCATCGCCGAACTCGTCGAATTTGCCCGGCGCACCCGCATCGACATGCTGATCGTCACCCTGCCGCTCTCGGCCGAGGAGCGGCTGCTGGCACTTCTGAAACAGCTCTGGGTGCTGCCCCTCGACATCCGCCTCGCCGCCCATGCGGGCGAGCTGAAGTTCCGCCCGCGCACCTATTCCTATGTCGGCTCGCTGCCGCTGATCGACGTCGTCGACCGGCCGCTTGCCGACTGGGACGCCATCGCCAAGCGCGTCCTCGACATCGCCGCCGCCTCCGCCGCGATCGTCCTGTTGTCGCCGCTGATGGCCGCGGCGGCGATCGCCGTGAAGCTCGATTCGCCGGGTCCGGTGATCTTTCGGCAGAAGCGCCATGGCTTCAACAACCAGGCGGTCGAGATCTTCAAGTTCCGCTCGCTCCATCATGCGATGAGCGACCCGGAGGCCCGCCAGATCGTCACCCGCAACGACAGCCGCGTCACCCGCGTCGGCGCCTTCATCCGGAAGACCTCGATCGACGAACTGCCGCAGCTCTTCAACGTGTTGCGCGGCGATCTGTCGATCGTCGGCCCGCGGCCCCACGCCATCCACGCCAAGTCGAGCCGCGACGAGACCTTCACCGAGATCGTCGACGGCTATTTCGGCCGCCACAAGGTGAAGCCCGGCATCACCGGCTGGGCGCAGATCCACGGCTGGCGGGGCGAGATCGACGAGCCGGAAAAGCTCGTCAAACGGTTCGAATTCGACCTCTATTATATCGAGAACTGGTCGCTGCTCCTCGACCTCTACATCCTCGCAATGACCCCGATCAGCCTGTTCCGCACCAAGGCGGCCTACTGAGCCGGCGGCCGTCCTTTTTCCGAGCGATGCGATGATCGCACGCCTCATTCGGGCGTGACGCGCGGCACAGCGGCAGAACCGCGTCTCATGGTTCCACTATCCCAACGTCTTCGATGACAGGGGCGGCCATCCGGGCCTCCGCGAAGACGGGGAGCCGAAGCGATGAACCGCCGCAACCGCCTGCACCGCTGCTTCCTCGCGGTCTTCCTGCTGGCGCAGCTCGGCGGTTTCCACGGCGAAGACGTCAGCGGAACCCGCCGGGCCGTCGAAATCCTCTCCGGGCAGAAGTCCGTCGCCCTCGTTCCGAAGGCGAGAGGCGTGGTCGCAGCCTTCGGCAGCGACGTCACCGCCAACGCCTGAGGCGATCCCAGCCTTTCCACTCCACGAGATCGATCGGCGGTTCTTTCGACCAGGACGAGGCGGTCTCAGGCCGCGGCGCTCGCCGGCCCCTCCCCGACCTGACGATAGGCCTCGCGGATGAGTTCCGGCGCGGCCCCTGCCCGCGTCGCCCCCTCCGACAGCATCTGTCGCCAGCGCCTTGCCCCGGGCCGCCCCGAGAACAGGCCGGTCATGTGGCGGGTGACATGGTTGAGCTTGCCGCCCGAGGCGATGTGGCGGGCGGCATAGTCGATCATCGTCTCGATCAGCGCCCCGGTATCGAAGACCTCTGCAGGCTCGCCGAAGAAGGCGGCGTCGACCCCCGTCAGCACGTCCGGGGTCTGATAGGCGGCCCTCCCCAGCATCACGCCGTCAAGGCCGGCGGCCTCGTCGCGGGCCTGGTCGAGCGTCTTCAGCCCGCCATTCAGCCCGACGAACATTGCGCCGAGCCGGGCCTTCAGGCGGTGGACGCGGCCATAGTCGAGCGGCGGGATCTCGCGGTTCTCCCGTGGGCTCAGCCCCTGCAGCCAGGCCTTCCTCGCATGCACCCAGATGCCGGAGACGCCCGCCGCGACGGCGGCGTCGGCCAGCGCGTCGAGCGCTTCCTCGATGTCCTGCTCGTCGACGCCGAGCCGGCACTTGACGGTGACCGGCACCCCGGCCGCCGCCTCGACCATCGCGGCGAGGCATTCGCCGACCAGCGCCGGATCGCGCATCAGGCAGGCGCCGAAGGTGCCGGACTGCACCCTGTCCGACGGGCAGCCGACATTGAGGTTGATCTCGTCATAGCCGAACCCGAGGGCCGTCCGCGTCGCGCGGGCGAGCTTTTCCGGGTCCGACCCGCCGAGTTGCAAGGCGAGCGGATGTTCGGCCGCGTCGAAGCCGAGAAGCCGCTCGACATCGCCGTGGAGGATCGCCTCGTCGACGATCATCTCGGTGTAGAGCAGCGCGCGGCGGCTGAGCTGGCGGTGGAAGAACCGGCAGTGGCGGTCGGTCCAGTCGATCATCGGCGCGACGGCAAAACGCGACCCCGCCGCCGGCTGCGGCGGTTCGTTCCCCACACTCTGAGACGGCGGTTTGGTCATCGATCCCGTGCCCGCGCTTCATTGCGCTGAGCTTTCCACTGGCAAATCATCGCGCGAACCGCTATCGATTCCCCGTCCTCAGTTCAAGATCGGCCACGCGCACCAGTCGGTGCGGCGCCGCGTCCTTCGAACTGCGGCGGGCCTGTAGCTCAATGGTTAGAGCCGGCGGCTCATAACCGCTTGGTTGGGGGTTCGAGTCCCTCCAGGCCTACCAATTGTCCGGCAAGTCATAAAAAATCTCGAGGCTGGGCATTGGCGCCCGCCGCGCGGGCCGGAGTCTCGCCCGGAGACCCCGTTCATTTCCCAAATCTTTCGTCGCGAGACTTGATCCACCGCAAATGGCGGCCCTTGGGATGCGGCTAGATTGGCCTCACCGGCCAAGCGACCGGCAGCCCAGAAAGCGAGGTGTCGCCATGCAATTCCGGACAATTCTCAGCGTCGTCGATGTCGATCACTGGAAAAGCGATCTCGAACTCGCCCGACGCCTCGGCGAGGAGACGGGAGCTCACCTGTCGGTCTTCGTGACGTCGGTCGCCGAGCCACCGCCGATCGCCGAATATGCCGCGATCGCCGATGTCTGGCTGCGCGAGCAGGACAAGGCGGCGCGCCGGCTGCACGAAGAGGTCGAGGCGATCAATGCCGTGATTGCCGCCGCCGACCTGTCGGCCGACGTCGACTCCGTCCATGCCGAGCGCCCGATGATCACCGGTGCGGTCGGCCGGCGCGGCCGCTATGTCGACCTCGTCATCGTCGGGCCGAAGATGATCGCCGACCAGCGGCTGCGGGACGTCGTCCTCGAGGGCGCGCTGTTCGAAGCAGAAAGCCCGGTGCTGATGCTCCCCGAGGGTGCCGCCCCGACGCTGCGGCCGAAGCGGGTGATGGTCGCCTGGTCGTCGACGCCGGAGGCATCGAGGGCGGTCCGTCAGGCGGCGGAAATGCTCGGCTCCGCCGAAGCGGTCGACGTCGTCCTCGTCGATCCCCAGGCGACGTCGTGGGACGCCGGGCCCGAGCCGGGCGCCGACGTCGCCGCCTATCTCGTCCGGCACGGCGCGAAGGTGACCGTCGAAAGGCTGTCCAGCGAGCGCAACAAGACCGTCGAGGAGGTTCTGCGGCGGCACGCCGTCGACGCCGCGGCCGACATGGTCGTGATGGGCGCCTACGGCCATTCGCGGCTGCGGGAGTGGCTGTTCGGCGGGGTCACCCAGTCGATGACCGAGAAGCCGCCGCTGCCGCTGTTCCTCGCCCGCTGACTTTGGCCACGAAGCCGCGGCAAAAAGGCGCCGGCAGGTTCTTTGCGCCTCGACGCTGCGATCCGCGCAGCGCCGGGGCGACAGGCCGGCCGAAGATCTGCAAGGCAAGAAGCCCTACAAGAACGTCGACATTCGATCCGAAGCATTGGCTCAACGCTCAGGCAAGGAGGCTTAACGCCATGTCGTCCCGTCTTCTCCCGAAATCCGAATGGCAGTCCTATTTCGACCATCTCTCCCGGCATCTCTCGGTCCAGCAGGTGCGGATCGAAGTCTCGGGTCTCAGCCTCGGCAACCAGGTCGCGGCCGACAGGCTGACGCTTCTCGGCATCACCTACGAGCCGAAGAGCGGGCTTCTCGAGGTCGCTCTCGAGGGTCTCGACCACATGATCCACGGCCCGGATGAGATCTTCGTCGAGGAGAGCGCCGACAGCCTGCAGGCAATGTCGGTGGTCGATGCGGAGGGTCAGCGTCAGCTCATCCAGCTGAGCGAGCCGCTGCGTCTCGCCAGCCGGCCCTGACGCGGCAAGGCGGCGACCTCAAGGCTTCGTTGCGGGCGCCGCCAATGCCGTCGGCCCGACGATCGGTCGCGATTGTCGAAAGCTCGTTGCGCCGGTCCGAGTTGCGGCAGCGTCCGTGGCGCATCCCGTTGAACGGGCGATGCTCCGGAGGGCCGGCGCCTTCAGCCCGGGAAGGCGGGGCGCGTCAGCGCCGCAAGGTCACCGCTCTCGTCCGCTGCCGGGATGGTCCAGACGTCGGAGAGTTCGGAGGCCAGCCGGTCACTTGCCTCGCCGGAGAGCCGAGACAGCGTTTCGCCGAAGGCGGAATACTGCCGGATCGCGGTCTCCAGCCAGCTGCGCTGCAGCGCTTCGGCCGCAGAGGCATCGCGGCAGGTGGCAAGGCCGTTCAGGCTCTTCTGATCCTCGGCGAAACGCTCGGCCATGAAGCCGAACGTTCCGGCAGTCACTTCAGCCGCGCCCTGCCAGGCGAGTGTCGCCAGCCGCAGCGGAATGTGGAAGGCCTGATAGTCGAGGAAGATCAGTTCGGCGGGCTGCAGCAGGTCGCCGGTCAGCCCCTCGGTGGGTGTCGATTGCATCTTGGCCTCCTCCTGAATCGTGACATTGCCGTGGGCGATCCTGCAGCGCGCCGTGGCGGGTGGTGCCCGGCAGCCGCAGGGCCTTGCCGCGCGTCGCCAGCATCCTGGGCTGCGAATGCGGATCTTGTTTGCCCATCGTCGATGATCCGATGACGGGGTGTGACTGCGCCTTGATATCGATCAACCGCGCCTAGACATCGCCGCTATTCTTCTTCTCACCTGCTGTTCTGACCGAACATGACGTTGTAGCAACGAGCCTGCGCGCGGCATTTGGAGCCAGCTGGAAGCCCCGCGGCTTTGCGGCAGATCAATTCCCGCCGGATGACGGCGTGCGACCCTCGCCGGCGTCGGGGACGGCATGGCCTTCCCCAACGTTCGGCAGGAGGCGAGGCTCATGAAAGCGATGGTCCTACACCAGATCGGCGAGCCCCTCGCTTGCGAGGAGCGGCCCGACCCGCTGCCCGGACCGGGGGAGATCCGCGTGGCGGTCGAGGCCTGCGCGGTCTGCCGGACCGATCTTCACGTCGTCGACGGCGACCTGAAAGAGCCGAAACTGCCGATCATTCCCGGCCACGAGATCGTCGGCATCGTCGACGCGCTGGGTGATGGTGTCGAGGCGCCGGCGATCGGCACGCGGGTCGGAATCCCCTGGCTTGGACACAGCTGCGGCCAGTGTCCCTATTGCGCCGAGGGGCGGGAAAATCTCTGCGACCGGCCATTGTTCACCGGCTATACGCGCGACGGCGGCTTTGCCACAAAGGTCGTCGCGGACGCCGCCTTTGCCTTTCCGATGCCGGACTTTCCCGATCCCGTCGCGGCGGCGCCGCTGATGTGTGCCGGCCTGATCGGCTGGCGATCCCTGAAGATGGCCGGCAAGGCCCGCCGGATCGGCCTCTACGGCTTCGGCGCGGCGGCCCACATCATCGCCCAGGTCTGCCGCTGGCAGGGCCGCGAGGTTCATGCCTTCACACGGGCGGGCGACGATGCCGCGCAGGCTCATGCGCTTTCGCTCGGCTGCGTCTGGGCCGGCGGCTCGAACGAAGCGCCGCCCGCGCCGCTCGACGCGGCCATCCTCTTCGCCCCGGTCGGGGCGCTCGTGCCGGCGGCGCTGAAGGCGGTGCGCAAGGGCGGCCGGGTGGTCTGCGGCGGCATCTACATGAGCGACATCCCGCAGTTTCCCTACAGCATCCTCTGGGAGGAGCGGAGCATCGTCTCGGTCGCCAATCTCACCCGAGAGGACGCCACCGAGTTCCTCGCGATCGCCCCGAAAGCCGGTGTCAGGACGACCACCACCGTCTACCCGCTCGACGCCGCCAACGAGGCGCTGTCCGATCTGCGGGCGGGCCGCTTTCAGGGCGCCGCCGTGCTGGTGCCCTGAGGGCCGCCGAGCGCCCGCAGCGCGTTGAGGATCACCGCGACGTCGATCGCCTCCTGCACCAGCGCCCCCTCGACCGGCGGCAAAAGGCCGGCGGCCGCGGCGAGCATTCCGAGACCGGATAGGCCGATACCGGCGACGACGCTCTGCAGGGCGATCCTGCGCGAGCGCCGGGCGATCGCCATCGCATCCGCCAAGCCGTCCAGCCTGTCGCGCAGCAGGATGCCGTCGGCCGCCTCGGCGGCGGCTGCCGTCCCGCGTGCGCCCATGGCGATGCCGAGGTCGGCCTCGACGAGGGCCGGAGCGTCGTTGACGCCGTCGCCGACCATCATCACCGAGCCCTGCAGCTTCTCCCGGCGCACCAGCGCGATCTTGTCGCCGGGACCAAGGTCCGCCGCGAGGCCGTCGAGTTCCACCTCCTTCGTCACGGCCCTTGCGACGTCGTCACGATCTCCCGTCGCGAGCACGATCCGCCGGACACCGAGTTCGCGCATCCGCGAGAGTGCCCGGTGGGCGCCGTCCCGCAGCCCGTCGCGCAACAGCACCAGGCCGGCGAAGGCGCCATCCACGGCCACTGCGACGACGAGCGCTCCGGCCGGCACCGCCGCCCGCAGCCGGGCGGCCTCCTCGGGCGCCAGCACCGACGCGACATAGGACTTTCCCCCGACCCGGACGCGCTGGCGCCCCACCATGCCCTCGATCCCCTCGCCTGCCGCCTCGAGCGAGGCCGTCGGGACGTCGAGCCGCAGTCCCCGGCCGAGTGCGGCCGAAACGATCGCGGCCGCCACCGCATGGCGCGACGCCTGGTCGAGGCTCGCCGACAGCCGCAGCACGTCATCGCCGGTCCAGCCCGGCGCCGGGAGGATCTCGACCACCGAGGCCACGCCGTGGGTCAGCGTCCCGGTCTTGTCGATCACCATGGTGTCGATCCGCCCGAGGGTCTCCAGCGCGGCGCCACCCTTCAGAAGCACGCCGCTCCGGGCCGCGCGGGAGATCCCCGCGACGATCGCCACCGGAACCGCCAGGATCAGCGGACAGGGTGTCGCGACCACCAGCACGGCCACCGCGCGGACCGGGTCGCCCGCGAGCCACCAGGCGAGGCCCGCCAGAAGCAGCGTCGCCAGCATGAAGGCCAGCGCGAAGCGATCGGCAAGACGGGTCATCGGCGCCTGCGACCGCGTCGCTTCCTCGACCAGCCGGATGATCCCGGCATAGGTGCTTCTCGCCGCCGTCTCCCTCGCGACGAGGTCGAAGGCGGCGCCGACATTGGTCGAGCCGCTCATCGCCGCTTCGCCGCCCCGCCGGGTCACGGGGAGCGACTCGCCGGTGATCGGCGCCTCGTCCAGGATGGCCGTTCCGAGCACCGTTCCGTCCACCGGCAGGACATCGCCGAGCCGGATCAGCAACCGGTCTCCGACCGCGATATCGGCAATGCCGACGGTCTGGACGGCGTCGCCGCGGTATCGCAGGGCATCCCGCGGCTGGCGGTCGAGCAGCGCACGGGTGTCGCGGCTCGCCCGGTGCGCCGCGAAGGCCTCGAGCCCGCGGCCGCCGGCATACATCAGCGCGACGACCGCCGCGGCGAGCGTTTCGCCGACCGCCAGCGCCGACAGCATGGCGAGACCGGCGACGAGATCGAGCCCCAGTTCGCCGCGCCCGAGCCGCGTCACGATCTCGGCCGCCAGAACCACCAGGACAGGGACGGCGCCGGCAGCCCAGGCGATCGGGGCAAGATCGGCATGGCCCGCAAGATAGAGGACGGCACCGGCGAGGAGGCCGAGGCCGGCAGCAACGACCGGCAGGCTCGTCACAAGATCGTCGCGAGCCGGACTGGATCGGGACCGCGGGGTCAAGCAAGGCTCCGCAAGAACGTCGCCCGCGAGACACTCCGCCGACGCTCCCGCACGGAGCGCAGCGCCTTGTCCGCCTCCATCACCAGGAGCACCGAGAGTGCGATCGGGATCAGCATCAGCCATTCGGCGACCGGCAGCGGCCGCATTTCCAGAAGCTCGGACAGGCCCGGCGTGAAGGCCGCGCCGACATGCACCGCCTGGGCTGCGAAGACCGCGACGATCAGCGGCCAGTTCGCCGAGAACGGAATGCGGAACGCCGAGCGCGTCTCCGAGCGGCAATTGAAGACATGGACGTTTTCGAAGGCAACCATCAGGAAGAGCAGCGTGTTGCGCGCATCGAACTCGCTCCAGCCATGGCCGATCAGGTATCCGAAGACGGCCGTCGAGACGAGGCCGATGATGGCGCCGGAGAGCAGCGTCTCGCGGATCAGCAGCGCGTCGATCAGCGGCTCCCTCGGCGAGCGCGGCGGGCGCGCGAGCAGCCCCGGCTCCGATGCTTCGGCAGCGAGGGCGGCGTGCTGGCCGCCGTTGGTCACGAGGTTCAGCCAAAGCAGCTGCACGGCGGTCAGCGGCAACGGCAGGCCGCTCGCCAGCGCCAGCAGGAACATCAGCGCTTCGGCAGCGCCGGTCGAGACCGACAGGTAGATCACCTTGCGGATATTCGCATAGGCGGCGCGCCCCTCGTCGATCCCCGCGACGACCGAGGCGAAATTGTCGTCGGTAAGCACAAGGTCGGCAGCATCGCGTGCAGCGTCCGTGCCATCGCGGCCCATGGCAACGCCGAGATCGGCGCGGTGGAGGGCCGGCGCGTCGTTGACGCCGTCGCCGGTCATCGCGACGATGTGCCCCGCCTGCTGCAGCGCCTCGACGATCCGGACCTTGTGGGCCGGTTCGACCCGAGCGAAGACGCTGGCCGCATCGATGCGCGCTGCGAGGCCGGTGCCTGCCGCGGCGATCTCGCGGCCGGTGACGACGTCCTGCGGCCCGTCGGCGATCCCGAGTTCGCGGGCGATGGCGAGCGCGGTGGCGGCATGGTCGCCGGTGATCATCTTCACCGCGACGCCTGCCCGCCGGCACTCGGCAACGGCGGCCTTCGCTTCCGGACGCAGCGGATCGATGAAACCTGCGAGCCCAAGAAGCGTGAGGCCGGCAAGCTCGCCGTCGAGGGGATGCGACAGCTGCGCGCGGTCCGGGTCGAGACGCTTTGCCGCGACCGCGAGAACCCGGTAGCCGCGGCTCGCCATCCCCTCGGCAAGCGTCAGGACGCTTCCCTGGTCGACGCCCGAGCAGAGCGGCAGGACGACCTCCGCCGCGCCCTTGATATGAACGACGTGCCCGTCACCGTGGTCGTGGAGGCTCGCGGCATATCGGCGCTCGGCGGAAAACGGCCGGTCGGCGATCCTGCGCGCCTGCTTGCGCAAGGTGCCGGCATCGAGACCGGCCTTCACGGCAAGGACGAGGAAGGCGAGATCGACCGTGTCGCCGCTGCGGCCGTCGGCGCCGCCGACGGGGTCAAAATCGGCGTCGTTGCAGAGCGCCGCGGACCGGGCGAGCGCCTGCGCGGCGAAAGACGCCTCACTGCCGAGCCCGGTGCCGTTCTTATGGATCGCGCCGCCGGTGTCGAAGCCGACGCCCTCGATGTCGACGAAACCGTGATCCGGCAGCCAAAGACGCCGGGCGGTGAGCTGGTTCATCGTCAGCGTGCCGGTCTTGTCGGTGGCGACCACCGTGCAGGCGCCGAGGCCTTCGACCGCCGGCAGATGGCGGACGATGACGTTGCGCTGCGCCATGCGGCGGGTGGCGATCGACAGGGCGATCGTCACGGCGACCGGCAGGCCCTCCGGGATGACCGAGACGGCGAGCGCGATGGCGACGAAGAAGGTCTCTTCCAGCGGCGCGCCCAGCGCCAGCTGGAGAAGGATCACCACGCCGACAAGACCCAGTGAGGCAAGGCCGAGAAGCCGGGTGAAGCGGTCGAGCCGCCGGGTCAGTGGCGGCGGAGCGGCGGGCGTCCCCAGCGCCCCGGCAATCGCGCCGAGCTCGGTGCCCGCGCCGGTCGACACCACCAGCCCCCGGACCCGTCCGCCCTGCAGCATCGAGCCCGCAAACAGCATGGTCAGCCGTTCTGCAAGGGGCGTTTCGATCGCCAGCGCCGCCCCGGCGGCCTTGTCGACCGGCAGCGATTCCCCGGTCAGCGAGGATTCGTCCGCGCGCGCCTCGGTGGAATCGAGGATCCGAATGTCGGCCGGAACCCGGTCGCCGCCTTCCAGCAGCACCACGTCGCCGGGAACGAGGCGGGCAGAGTCCAGCCGACGCACGCCCTCCGGCCGGACGACCCGGACGATGGTGGCGATCGCTGACCGCAGCGCCGCGGTGTTCGTCTCGGCGCGCCATTCCTGCGCGGCGCCGACGGCGGTGTTGATGGTCAGGACGAGGAAGATGAAGCCGGCATCGTCATATTCGGCGAGGACCAGCGCGACGGTCGCGGCGGCGAGGAGGAGATAGATCAGCGGGCTCCGCAACTGGCCGAGCACGATGGCGACGAGCGAGCGTCCCGGCGCCTGCGGCAGCGCGTTGGGGCCGACGAGCTCCAGCCGTCGCCCGGCCTCGGCCGCGGCAAGGCCTGCGGATGAGGACGCCAACCGCGCGAGAGCGTCGTCGCGCGAGACCGCATGCCAGCCGCCCGAGGGAGGCGAAAGCAGCGCAGCCCCCTCGTCGCCACCGACCGGCGACGCTCTGCCGCCGGCCGCAGGCCGCCGATCGGCCGGATCGAGAGAGCCAGAGGATCGGGTCTCGAAGTCGTCCTGCATGCTGCGCCGACCTTTCCCGCCGAGCGGCATTTTCCGCCAGCCTCGAGACAACCCGTTCCGGCCCGCGGCGCCTTGATCCTTGTCAAGGCAAGGGACGGTCGAGGATGTCCATGATCGTCGGATCGGCCGCGTGGCGTGCCGCCCATCGGCCAGACGATCGCCGGAAACCGAAGCACCATGGAGCCGCGACAAACTGGCAGCAAAACCCGACCGGCGAGATGCATCGAATGGCCTGTTCCGTCGACGCTCTGGGGCGTCGTCTGGCGATGCGGATGCTTCGAGCAGCTCTGGCTGGTCACCCTGTCGATCGCCGTCTTCCTCGTCAATCTCGCACCGCTCGAACTGCAGCGGCGGATCGTCAACGGCGCCACCGAGGGCAGCGCACTGGACGAGATCCTTCTCCTTGCGGCGCTCTATGGCGCAGTTGCCGTCTGTCTCGGGCTGCTCAAGCTCGGCATGAACGTCTTTCGCGGCAGGGTCAGCGAGAGCGCCGTCCGCTGGCTGCGCGGCGCCATCCTCCACGCGGCGGAAAACGATGCGGGCGTCGCCGCCCGGTCGATCGCGCCCGGCATCGAGGTGTCGCTCGTCCTCAGCGAAGTCGAGCCGATCGGCAGCTTCGCCGGCGTCAGCCTGTCGGAACCGCTGCTGCAGGGCGGCATCCTGGTCTCCACCTTCGCCTATCTCGCCTATCTGGAGCCGATGATGGCGCTGGTCGCGCTCGCGGTCCTGTCGCCGCAATTCGTCTTCGTTCCGATCCTGCAGAAGGCGATCAACAACCGCGTCAGACGGCGCATCGCGACGCTCCGCAACCTCAGCAGCGAGATCGTCGAGCTGCCTCGAGCCGAAGGCGAGGCCGCCTATGATCAGGAGATCGCGACGGTGTTCGCGCTCAACATGGGCGTCTTCAAGCTGAAATACTCGATGAACTTCCTGATGAACCTCATGTATCACCTGGGGGTCGCTTCGGTGCTGGCGCTCGGCGGCTTCTACGTGGTCGCCGGCGACACCAAGATCGGCACCGTCGTCGCCTTCATCTCCGGGCTCTCCCAGATCAACTCGCCCTGGGGCGACGTCGTCGACTGGTATCGCGAGCTGTGGGTCACCCGGACGAAATACGCCATGATCACACGCGTCCTCTCGGCGCTGAGCGAGCCGCTTCCTGCGGCCGAGCCGGCAACGGCGGCCATCAGCCGGGCCTGACAGTGCCAAGGGTTGCAAGACGGCGACCGGGCAGTTTGCGGCTCGAAGCCCTCGCTGTCAGGCATGGCGATGGAGAGAGATCGGCGGAACCTCCGTTGCGGACCTGAAAAATCTCGAAAATGGTCTGAGACGACGCGGCGGGGCGCCGTCTACAAACCCGCCGTCGAAGATCCGCCAAGAGTATCCCGATGGTCGAAGCGTTAGCGAAAGAGGCCGACTACGTCGTCGTCGGTGCAGGATCGGCAGGCTGCGTCGTCGCCGCGAGGCTGACGGAGGATCCCTCGACCGACGTCGCACTGCTCGAAGCCGGCGGTTCCGGCCGGAGCCTGTGGGTGCAAATGCCGATCGGCTATGGCGGCGCGTTCTACCATCCGAAACTCAACTGGCGCTACTACAGCGAGCCTGACGAGGGGTTCGGCGGACGCAAGGCCTACTGGCCGCGCGGCCGGGTGCTCGGCGGGTCGAGCGCGATCAACGCGATGGTCTATGTGCGCGGCCAGGCCGGGGATTTCGACAGCTGGGCGGAAGCCGGCAATCCCGGCTGGTCCTACGCCGATCTGCTGCCGTTCTTTCGGCAGATGGAGGACTATGTCGGCCGTCCCAGCGAATGGCGCGGCCGCGGCGGGCCGATCGGCGTGCGCGACATCGACAGCGCCGCCCATCCGCTTGCCCACGCCTTCCTCGCCGCAGGCTCGGCTGCGGGCTACCGCGTCAATCCGGATTATAACGGCGCCGATCAGGAGGGCGTCTCGTTCTTCCAGATCACCACCCGGGGCGGGCTGCGCTCTTCGGCGGCGTCCGGCTATCTGCGCCCTGCCCGCCGTCGCCGCAATCTGCGGGTCGAGACCGATGCGCTGGCCACCCGGCTGCTCTTCGAGGGGCGGCGCTGCGTCGGCGTCGAATATCGCCGGCATGGCAATGTCCACCGGATCCACGCCCGGCGCGAGGTGATCCTTTCCGCCGGTGCGGTCAACTCGCCGCAGATCCTGCAGCTGTCCGGCATCGGCGATGCGACGCGCCTCGCAGCGCTGGGAATCGAGGCCGTTCTCGACCGGCCCGGCGTCGGCGCCAATCTCCAGGACCATATCGGCTTCGACTACATCTACGAGGCCAACCGCCCGACGCTGAACGATATCCTGCGGCCGTGGTCGGGGCGGATCGGCGCCGGCCTTCGCTACCTCGCGACCCGCGACGGGCCGCTGAGCCTGTCGGTCAATCAGGCCGGCGGCTTCGTCAGGTCAGACCCAGATCGCGACCGCCCGAACATCCAGCTGTATTTCTCGCCGCTCTCCTATACCCGTGCGGCGCCGGGCAAGCGCCGGCTGCTCTCGCCGGACGTCTTTTCCGGCTTCATGATCGGGGTTTCCAATTGCCATCCGAAGAGCCGCGGCTGGCTGCATGTGAAGAGCGCCGACCCCACCGTGGCGCCGGAAATCCATCCCCGCTATCTGTCGGCTCCCGAAGACCTCGACGAACTGGTGGCGGCGACCGCCATCATCCGGCGGATCGCCGAACAGCCGCAGATCGCCTCGGCCATCGCCCGGGAAATCCGCCCCGGCCCCGAGACGACCACCCGCGAGGCGATCGTCGAGGACATCCGGCGGCGGGCGACCTCGATCTACCACCCCTGCGGCACCTGCCGGATGGGCCCGGACCCGGAGGCCGTCGTCGATGCGCGGCTGCGGGTCAAGGGCATCGCCGGGCTGCGGGTCGCCGACGCGTCGATCTTTCCGACGATCACCGCCGGCAACATCAACGCCCCGTCGATCATGACCGGCGAAAAGGCCGCGAGCCTGATCCGCGAGGATCAAGGGCTGCAGAGCGGCTGACGGGCCTCAGGGAGCGAGCCGGTCGATCACCGCCGCAAGCGCCTTCACCCCCCGCTCGATCTCGACCGGCGGCACGGCGCTGAAACCGAGGGCGACGCCGCGCCGGGCGATCGGCTCCAGGGCGTAGCGGGACAGCGGCGTCAGAGCGAGGCCGGCATCGCCGGCAGCCTTCGCCAGCGCCCATTCCTCCGGGCCGCCGTCGGCGATCATCGCCACGGTGTGGAAGCCGGTCTCCGTCCACCTGACCGCCAGCCGCCCGGCAAGGTCGCGGGCGGCGGCATCAAGAAGGGCGTCGCGGCGTGCAGCGTAGATGCCGCGCATCCGCCGGATATGGGCGGCGAAATGTCCCTCGGTGATGAACCGGGCGACGATCCCCTGGACCGAATGGGTGACGCCATGGGCGATTGCCGCAAGCGTGCGCTCGATCATCGGTGCGAGCGCCGGGGGCATCACCGCAAAACCGAGCCTGACGGCCGGGAACAGCGTCTTGGAGAAGGTTCCGACATAGATCACCCGCTGGCCGCCATCGAGAGTCTTCAGCGGCGGCAGGGTAGTCTCGCCATAATGGAACTCGCCGACATAGTCGTCTTCGACGATGAAGGCGCCCGCCCGGTCGGCGGCGTCGAGAAGCTGCATCCGCCGCTCGAGCGACATGGTGACGCCGAGCGGGTGCTGATAGGCGGGGGTGACGAAGGCGATGCGGAAATCCGGCGCGGCGGAGAGGCCTGCCTCGACATCGATCCCCTCCTCGTCGACCGGCACGGCCACCGGCTCGGCGCCGCAGGACAGAAAGGCGTTGCGCGCGCCGATCGCGCCGGGATTTTCCAGCCAGACCCTGTCGCCGGGATTGACCAGCATGCGGGCGAGCTGGGTGAAGGCGTCCTGTGCTCCGGAGAAGATGAAGACGTGCTCCGGCTCGCAGACGAGGCCGCGATTGGCGCTGAGATGCTGACAGATCGCCTGGCGCAGCTCGTGAAGGCCGGCGGCATCGGGATAGGACATGATGCTGGCGCGGTTCTCCCGCCAGTATTGCGACGAGATCCGCGACCAGAGCGCCACCGGAAAGGCGTCGAAGGCCGGCATGCCGGTGACGAAGGCGCGCGGCACCGGCGGGTGGCCGAGGCGCGGCGCAAAGGGCTCGCGCACCCCGGCGCCGAGCCTTGCGAGATGCGGCAGTTCCTCGACCGGGCGCGCCTCCTCAACCGTAGTCTGCCGGGGCGTGCGAAGCCCGGCACTGACATAGGTGCCGGCGCCGATGCGGCTGTCGAGGAGGCCCTCGGCGGCGAGCTGCTCGAAGGCGCTGATCACCGTCGTGCGGGAAACGCCCTGGTCGCGGGCGAGCGTGCGGCTCGCCGGCAGCCGCGTGCCGGTGGCAAGATCGCCGGACAGGATGAGGTTGCGCAGCGCCACGGTCAGCTGGAAGGCGAGATTGCTGCGGTCGCCGCGATCGATCTTCAGCGTCGGGATCAGCGCCCCACCGACATACTTCGACATTGCCGCTCCGATTGGCCTGCGAAACTCTGGAAAGTGGACCTTATCGACAGACCAGTTTGCAACCATTCTTTTCGGCAGAAGATGGGAGGACGGCAATGCGCCTCGTGAAGATCGAAACCTTCGCCAACGAATTCGTCGGTTTCGTCCGCGTCACCGACGAGGCGGGGCACACGGGCTGGGGCCAGGTCTCGACCTATCACTCCGACATCACCTGCGAGATCCTGCACCGGCAGGTGGCGCCGCATGTCCTCGGTGTCGAGATGATCGACCAGGACGACTGCTTTGCCCGGGTCTTCGAGCGCGAGCACAAGTTTCCCGGCTCCTATGTCTGCCGCGCCGTCGGCGGTGTCGAGACGGCGCTCTGGGACCTGCGCGGCAAGGCCGAGGGCGTGCCGGTGACGGTGCTTCTCGGCGGCACGCCCGGCCCCTTGCGGGCCTATGCTTCGTCGATGAAGCGGGACATCACCCCAGAGGACGAGGTCGAGCGGTTTCGCCGGGTGCGGGGTGAACAGGGCTTCACCGCCTTCAAATACCGGATCGGCGCCGAATGCGGCCGCGGCCTTGACGAATGGGAGGGCCGCACCGAGGCGATCATCCCGGCGATCACCAATGCCTTCAAGAGCGAGGACGTCAGCCTCCTGGCCGACGCCAATTCCTGCTACGCACCCGAGGCGGCGATCCATTACGGCCGCATGCTCGCCGACCACGGCGTGACGCATTTCGAGGAGCCTTGCCCTTACTGGGAACTCGAGCAGACCCGCGAAGTCCGCGAGGCGCTGGCGGGTATCGACATCGACGTCACCGGCGGCGAGCAGGACTGCTGGCTGCCGGTCTGGCGCCGGATGATCGAGATGCGCGCGGTCGACATCGCCCAGCCGGACATTCTCTATCTCGGTGGCATCGGCCGCACCCTCGAAGTCGCCAGGATGGCCGAAAAGGCGGGAATGCCGGTGACGCCGCACTGCGCCAATCTCGGCCTGGTGACGCTCTTCACCATGCATCTTCTGAGGGCCATCCCGAACGCCGGCAAATATCTCGAATTCGCGATCGAGGGCCTGGACTACTACCCCTGGCAGACCGGCCTTTACGCCAACGACCCCTACCGGATCGAGGACGGTATGGCGACGGTGACGGACGCACCCGGCTGGGGGGTCGAGATCTCGCCGGAATGGCTGGCGAAGTCGATCTACAAGGCAAGCGAAGTGGAAGCCTGATGAGCCTCGACCGCGACATCGCGAACTATCTCGAACGCGGCGAACTGCCGGACCTGCCGTCGCAGCATTTCATCGCCGGCGCCTGGGCGGCGCCCTCCTCCGGCGAACGGATGGAGAGCTTCGATGCCGGCCGCGCGGCGCCGTTCCACGCCTTCGCTGCCGGCGACGAAGCCGATGTCGACCGGGCGGTCGCGGCGGCGAACGCTGCCCAGCCGGGCTGGGGCCGAACGAAGCCCTCCGCCCGCGGCGCGATCCTTGCCGAGGCGGCCCGACTTCTGAGAGCGGAGAAGGAGCGCTTCGCCTTCGTCGAGAGCCTCGACAGCGGCAAGCCTCTGCAGGAAGCGCTCGGCGACGTTTCCGGCGCGGCACGGGCCTTGGAATATTACGGCGCCTGCGCCAACACCATCGAGGGTGCGACCTTCCCTCTCGGCCCCGATCATCTCGGCTATTCGGTGCCGGAACCGGTCGGCGTGACGGCCCATATCATTCCGTGGAACTATCCTCTCTCGACGGCGGCGAGAGGCATCGCACCGGCGCTGGCGGCGGGTTGCACGGTGGTCGCCAAGCCGGCAGAGACGACGCCGCTGACCATGCTGATGCTCGCGGAACTGCTGTCGCGGGCCGGCCTGCCGGACGGCGTCTGCAACGCCGTGACCGGGACGGGACCTGCCGCCGGCGCGCCGCTCGTCGCCGACAGGCGGGTGCGCCACGTCACCTTCACCGGCTCGGTGCCGACCGGCATCGGCGTCATGGAGGCAGCGGCCCGCAACGTTGCGACCGTCGTTCTCGAACTCGGCGGCAAGTCGCCGCTGGTGGTCCTTGCCGACGCCGATCTCGATGCCGCGGCGAATGGCGCGATCGGTGCGATCTTCGAAAATGCCGGCCAGATCTGTTCGGCAGGCTCCCGGCTGATCGTCGAACGCGGCGCCCATGACGCCCTGCTCGAACGGGTGATCGAAAGGGCCGCGGCCCTGAAGATGAGTCATGGCCTCACCCGGCCGACCCTCGGGCCGCTGAATTCGAAGGCCCATCTCGGCCGCGTCGCTGAAAAGGTCGAGGCCGCCAAGGCCCGCGGACTGGCTCCCGCAATCGGCGGCCGGGCCGCCACCGATCCGGAAACCGGCAAAGGGTGGTTCTTCGAGGCGACGATCTTCGACGCGGTCCCCGAGACCGATCCTCTGGTCAAGGACGAGATCTTCGGCCCGGTGCTGACAGTGCAGCTGGCCGAGGACGAGGCCCATGCGCTCGCCCTTGCCAACGGCACCGACTACGCCCTTGTCGCCGGCGTCTACACCCGCGATTTCGGCGCGGCGCACCGCCTCGCCCGCGAGATCGACGCCGGACAGGTGTTCCTCAACGAGTATTTCGCCGGCGGCATCGAAGTGCCCTTCGGCGGCAACAGGCAATCCGGCTTCGGCCGCGAAAAGGGCATGGCGGCGCTGCGCAACTATCTGCGCGTCAAGAGCGTCGCTGCGAGGATCGGCTAGATGCAGACTGCCGGCCCCCTCGCCACGCCCTATTGGTGGGACGCCTCGCCGCTCCGAGCGATCGAGCGCCCGGCATCGCTGCCGAAGCAGGTGGACGCCGTCGTCATCGGTTCCGGCTACACCGGCTGCCATGCTGCGCTGGTGCTGGCGCGGGCCGGCCGCAGCGTCCTGATGCTCGACAAAGGCCGCATCGGCGAAGGCTGCTCCACCCGCAATGGCGGGCAGATCAGCCATTCGATCAAGCCGGGTCTCGCCACCCTCACCCGCCGCCACGGCGCCGAGACGGCAGCAGCGATCCTCGCCGAGGGCGTCGCCTCGCGAGGCTTCGTCGAGCGCTTTGTCGACAACGAAGCGATCGCCTGCGATTTTCGCCCCTGCGGCCGGTTCCATGCCGCTGCGACGCCGCGCGCCTTCGAGGATCTGGCAAGGCTCGCCGACGGCGACCGCATCACCCTCGTCCCGCGCCATCGCCAGCGGGAGGAGCTCGGCACCGACGCCTATCACGGCGGCGCAGTGTTCCACGATCACGCCGCGCTCGATCCGGGGCGCTATCACGCCGGGCTCGTCGAGCGCCTGATCGGCGCCGGGGTGACCTTCGCGCCCCATACCGAGGCCCTGGCTCTGGAGGAGCGGCCGAACCGGGTGGCGGTCAAGACGCCGCACGGCGATGTCGCGGCGCGCGACGTGATGCTGGCGACCAACGGCTATTCCGGCAGGCTCTCGCCGTGGCATCGTGCCCGCATCCTGCCGGTCGGCAGCTACGTCATTGCGACCGAGGCGCTCGATCCGGCGCTCGTCTCGCCGCTGTTTCCGACCGGGCGCATCGCCTCCGACAGCCGCCGGGTGATCTACTACTATCGCCCCTCGCCGGACGGTCGGCGGGTGATCTTCGGCGGCCGGGTGAGCGCCGGCGAGACCGATCCGCAGAGCGCCGCACGACGGCTGCGATCGGTCATGGTCGGGCTGTTTCCCGAGCTTGCGGGCGCGAAGATCAGCCACTCCTGGATGGGTTATGTCGGCTACACCTTCGATGCCCTCGCCCATGCCGGGCAGCGCGGCCGCGTCCACCACGCCATGGGCTATTGCGGCTCCGGCGTCGGCATGGCCTCCTATCTCGGCCACAAGGCGGGGTTGCGGATCCTTGGCCGTCCGGAGGGCGAGACAGCCCTGTCGCGTCCCGACTTCCCGACCCGGCCGCTCTATCTCGGACGGCCATGGTTTCTTCCGGCTGCCGTCGAGACATACCGTCTGCTCGATCGGCTCGGCGTTTGACGGGCGGCGACGGCGATGGGCGTTGCATGCCGGAGCAAAGCGGCTGGTCGGAACATCCGATAGGCGGGCGCCCGGCGATCTGCCAAAGTCGGACCGGCATGCCGATTGGTTTGCCACAACGCAGAAAATGGCTCTTTGTGAAAGACCGTTTCGACGCTTCATTTTGCGGATTGGCCGAAAGCAAGGACCTTCGGAAGAGAACTTCGTTCAACCTGGGAGACTGATCATGGCATCGACGTTACGCGCATTACTTGCTGCATCGGCACTCGCCCTGACCATCGGCAGCGCCGAGGCGGAAACGCTGCGGCTGCTGACCTGGGGCGGCTACGCGCCCGAGGAACTGATCAAGAAGTTCGAGGCCGAAAACCCCGACATCGACGTCGAGGTGACGCTTTCCAACAACGAGGAGATGATCGCCAAGCTGCGCGCCACCGGCGGCACCGGCTACGATCTCGCCCAGCCGAGCCACGACCGGATCTTCGCCGCGCAGAAGGAATACCGGATCTACAAGCCGCTCGACCTGTCGAAGATCGACACCGACGCGATGACGCCGAACCTTCTCGAAGGCGTCAAGGCCAACACCACGATCGACGGCGAGGTCTATGCCGTGCCGCATCAGTGGGGCACGTCCGGCGTCATGGCCAACATGAAGGAGACCTCCGGCGTCACCGGCTTCGGCGATCTGTGCGATCCGAAATACAAGGGCCGCACCTCGATGCGCCTTCGCCGCACGATCCTCCTCGGCACGGCCTTCTCGATGGGGATGAACCCGTTCGAGCTCTATGCCGACAAGGCCGCCTATCAGGACATGCTCGACAAGGTCACCAAGAAGCTGATCGACTGCAAGCCGATCGTGAAGACCTACTGGACGGGTGGCGACGATCTTTCGGCGCTGATGCTCTCCGGCGAGGTGGTGGTCGCCGAGACGTGGGATTCCACCGCCTACAAGATCTACAACGAGAACCCCGACATCGTCTTCGTGCCGCCGAAGACCGGCGCCCTCGCCTGGATCGACACCTTCGCCATCCCGCGCGGCGGCGAGGCGGACGATGCCGCCTACAAGTGGATCAACTTCGTCCTGAAGCCCGAGAACGTAAAGATCATGTCGGCATCGACCGGCGCGATCGCCGCCGTGCCGAACGGCATCGATCTCCTGCCCGAGGACAAGCAGAAGGCCGTGAAGGCCGCCTTCACCCAGGCCGATCTCGACAATCTGAAGTTCTTCGCGAACATCCCTCCGGGGCTGGAAGACATGGAAGGCATCGCGCTCGAGCGGATCAAGGCGGCGAGCTCGGAGTAACCGCCGCCTCCGTCAGACCCGACGAGACAGTTGCCGGGGCGGCCCGCTCGCCCCGGCCGGATGCCCATCCATCACCGGAACCGCCCATGTACGATCTGAGCTGCGACCGCGTCACCAAGGCCTTCGGCAAGTTCGTCGCCGTCGACGAGGTCTCGCTCGACATTCCGTCCGGCTCGTTCTTCTCCATCCTCGGGCCGTCGGGCTGCGGCAAGACCACCCTGATGCGGATGATCGCCGGCTTCGAGACGCCGAGCGGCGGCGACATCAGGATCAAGGGCGAGAGCGTCCTTTCGCTGCCACCCAACAAGCGCAATGTGAAGATGGTGTTCCAGCACCTGGCGCTGTTCCCGATGATGAATGTCGGCGAGAACATCGCCTACGGCCTCAGATGCCGGGGCGACGCCAAGGCGGAGATCCCGGCGAAGGTCGCCCGAGTACTCGAGCGGGTCGGGCTGCCGGGGGTCGAGGAAAAGCAGATCGGCCAGCTCTCCGGCGGCCAGCGCCAGCGGATCGCGATCGCCCGCTGCATGGTTCTCGAGCCGGACGTCCTCCTCCTCGACGAACCGCTCGGCGCGCTCGACCTGAAGCTGCGCGAGCACATGAAGATCGAGCTGAAGCAGCTGCAGCACCAGTTCGAGACGACCTTTCTCTATATCACCCACGACCAGTCCGAGGCGCTGGTGATGTCCGACCGCGTGGCGGTGATGAATCGCGGCCGCTTCGAGCAGATTGGAACGCCCCGCGAGCTCTATGACGATCCGGTCTCGGGCTTCGTCGCAGGCTTTGTCGGCGACGCCAACTGCCTTGCCGGCAAGATCGCCGAGATCCGCGGCGGCGAAGTCCGGGTCGAACTCGACGGCGGTGGCGCGGTCGAGGCGCGCCGCGCCGACGACAGCGCGGTGGGCGATGCGGTCGAGGTGTTCGTGCGCCCCGAGGCGATGCGGATCGGCGAGACGGCAGAGGGAACGCGGATCGCCGGCACGGTCGACAGCCTCCTCTTCAACGGCGCCAATTCCCGCATCCTCGTCAAGGCCGAGCGCGGCCAGCTCGTCGAGGTCGCCGATCCCGGCCAGAGCGGCGAACTCACGCCGGGCGCGAGCGTTTCCGTCGGCTTTTCCCCGGCGCGGGCGCGGGCCTTCGCCCGGAGGACCGCCTGATGGGGCGCGATGCCGGCAAGCTGTCGCTGACCCTCCTGATGACGCCGTTCCTATTGTGGATCGGCCTTCTGATCATCCTGCCGCAGATCGGCATCGGCTACGTCTCGCTGCGCGAGAAGGTCAGCTACGACGAGTTCCACTACGGCCTGAAGAACTACGTCGACTTCATCTCCGAGCCGGTCTACCGCAATACGCTGTTTCGCACCGCCTGGATGTCGATCGTGGTGACGGCGCTCGCCCTCGTCGTCGGCTTTCCGGTCGCCTATTACATCGCCAAGATCGCCCGGCAGAAGAGCCGCGCCGCGCTGTTCCTGATGTGCCTGATCCCGCTCTGGGTGTCGGACCTCGTGCGCGCCTATGGCTGGATCGTTCTGCTGCGCGAGACCGGCGTCGTCTCGCGGACGCTGGTCGCGCTGGGGATCATCGGCCAGCCGGTCGAGATGCTCTACAACGACGCGACGGTCGTCATGGGGCTGGTCTATACGGTCGTCCTGTTCATGATCGTGCCGCTCACCTCGACGCTGCAGGGGATGGACGATGCCCTGCTGGAGGCAGGCTACAATCTCGGCGGCAGCCGCCTCACCGTGTTTCGCCGGATCATCGTGCCCTATGCGATGCCCGGCATCGTGTCAGGCTGCATCATCACCTTCATGCTGACGGCGGGCAGCTATCTGACGCCGGTGCTTCTCGGCGGCAAGAACTCCAGCTGGTTCACCGAGCAGATCTACAACCAGTTCATCACCCGCTACAATTGGGAGGCCGGCGCGACCTTCGGCGTGACGCTGCTCGTCTTCACCTCCTTCGTCGTCTGGCTCGGGCTGAAGCTCACCGGCCAGAGTCTTGCGACCACCGTGGCGAAGGACTGAGCCGATGCAGAGCTCCACCGGCCTTCGCCTCGTCTACCGCGCCTATATGGTCGTCTTCTTCCTGTTCCTGGTGGCGCCGCTGGTTGCCGCCGGGGTGTTCGCCTTCAACGACTCGCTGTTTCCCTCGCTCCCCTGGAACGGCTTCACCCTCGACTGGTTCTTCTCGCCGGTCGAGCCGAAGCTCGGCCTGTTCCACGACGAGAGGCTGCTGCGGGGCCTCGAGAATTCGCTCTATATCGGCGTCATCGTCGCCGCCCTGTCGGTCGCCGCCGGCACCTGCAACGCCTTCCTGTTCGAGCGGCGGGCGTTCCCGTTAAAGGGCCTTGCCTACATTCTTCTGATCATCCCGCTGGTCATTCCGGGGGTCATTCTCGGCATCTCGATTCTCGTCCTCGCCTCGATGATCGCCAACTGGATCGACCTGAACTTCGGGCTGTTCATCACCTGGCTGCGGCCGGGCATCCCGCTGATCGTGCTCGGCCAGTTCTCCTTCCTGACGACGATCACCTCGCTGGTCATCGCCGCAAGGCTGCAGAAGTTCGACATGGCGCTGGAGGAGGCCGCGCTCAATCTCGGCGCCGGAAAGCTGCGCGTCCTTGCGACGGTCACCCTGCCCTTCCTCTATCCGGCGATGTTCTCGGCCTTCGTCGTCGCCTTTCTCGTCTCTTTCGAGAACTTCAACACGACGCTGATGCTGGTCGGCTCCGACGCGCCGCTGACCATCACCATGTACGACCGCATGGTGAAGGCCGGCTCGACGCCGGTGCTCAACGCGGTCTCGGTAGTGCTGATGCTCGGATCGGGGCTGCTGGCGCTCGCCTCGGTGCTGGTCCAGCGCGAACCGAAAGCCTGACGCGGGCGCCTCGCCGCTCTCAACGCCGCGACGCGATCGAAGGCAAAACGCCGCGGGACAGGGAGAGGGCAGGCTTCTGTCGCCAGTTCCCTCCCCGCCCCGCGGTTCTCTGGTTCTGCGCGGCAGACGATCGATCAGTGACTGATCATCCAGGGCCGCTTGCCCGGAAAAGTCTTGGCGGCGCCGGCTGCCGCTGCGGCGGCGCCGGCCTTCGGTCGGGAGGGCGAGCAGCAGCCGCAGCCCGCCCCGTGCTTGCCGCCATGGCCTTGCGAGGCGAACTTCGGCGCGTTGGCGCTGCGCTCGTTGGTGGCGAAAGCCGAGCGCCGCCCGGCATCCATGGTCGAGAGCCACGGCGCGGTGAGGATCACCCGCCGGGCGCTCGTGCCGCATGCCGGGCAGTCGCAGGGCTCCGCAGCCTGCGCCATCGGGCGCAGGCTGGTGAAGGTGCCGCAATCCTTGCAGGCATAGTCGTAGAAGGGCATCGGATCAGACGTCCTCGGCGATCGGCATGTCGACGGAGCCGTCGAGGAACTTCGTCGGCCCGTCATTGCCCGGCATGATGTCGAATTCGAAGACGTCGGTCGGCAGCCACAGCGTCGCGCAGGCATTCGGCACGTCGACGACGCCCGAGATGTGCCCCTGGACCGGCGCGGTGCCGAGGATCGAATAGGCCTGGGCACCGGAATAGCCGAACTTCTTCAGATACTCGATGGCGTTGAGGCAGGCCTGGCGATAGGCGACATGGACGTCGAGGAAATGCTGCTTGCCGGCCTCGTCGACCGAGATGCCCTCGAAGATCAGGAAGTCGTCGTATTTCGGGGCAATCGGCGACGGCTTGAAGATCGGGTTCTTGATCCCGTATTTCGCCATGCCGCCCTTCAGGAGCGACACCCGGATATGCAGCCAGCCGGCCATCTCGATGGCGCCGCAGAAGGTGATCTCGCCGTCGCCCTGGCTGAAATGCAGGTCGCCCATCGAAAGCCCGGCGCCGTCGACATAGACCGGGAAATAGACCTTCGAGCCGCGCGACAGATCCTTGATGTCGCAGTTGCCGCCATGTTCGCGCGGCGGCACGGTGCGCGCGCCCTCGAGCGCGGCCTTCTCCTTCGCCTCGCCCTTCAGCTTGCCCATATGGGCGGACTGGGTATTGGGCAGGGCCGCCAGCGTCGGCACGCGCTCGGGGTCGGTGTCGAACAGCGCCTTCTCACGGCTGTTCCAGGCATCGAGCATCTTGCGGTCGGGCAGGCAGCCGATGAGACCGGGATGGATCAGGCCGGCATAGCGCACGCCGGGCACGTGGCGGGACTTGGTAAACATGCCCTCGAAGTCCCAGATCGACTTCTGCGCCAGCGGGAAGTGCTGGTCGAGGAAGCCGCCGCCGTTCTTCAGCGAGAAGAAGCCGTTGAAGCCCCAAAGGCTGTCTTCGAAGGCGCCGATGTCGAGGATGTCGACCACCAGGAGATCGCCGGGCTCGGCGCCCTTCACCCCAATCGGGCCGGACAGGTAGTGCACCTGCTCCAATTCGACGTCGCGGACGTCCTCGGCGCTGTCGTCGTTCTTGATCTGCCCGCCCGTCCAGTCGTGGGTCTCGACCTTGAAGTCGTCCCCGGGGTTGACCCAGCAGGCCATCGGAATGTCCGGATGCCAGCGATTGTGGACCATTTCGTTGGCGTGGGGCGACTGCGAGAGATCGACCTTGATCAGCGTATCGGTCATGCCGTTTCACTCCTTCGGCTTTTTGGATCTGGCAGGGATGGTCGGGCCGAGGACGGCTCAGACCGACAGGAACTTGGCGACCTTCGCCTCGTCGACGGCGGCGATCGGCTCGTCATGGACGAGGTCGCCGTTTTCGAGCACCAGCACCCGGTCGGCGATGTCGAGGGCGAAGGACAGGACCTGTTCGGAGACGACGATGGACAGGCCCTTCTCGTCGCGGATCTTCTTCAGCGTCCGCGCCATGTCGCGGATGATCGATGGCTGGATGCCCTCGGTGGGCTCGTCGAGGAGCAGCACCTTCGGCCGCGAGGCGAGCGCCCGGGCGACCGCCAGCTGCTGCTGCTGGCCGCCCGACAGGTTGCCGCCGCGGCGCTTCCTCATTTCGAGGAGCACCGGGAAGAGTTCGTAGATGTCGCCGGGCACGGACTTCTCGCCGGTGACGGTGAGCCCGGTCTCGATGTTCTCGCGCACCGTCATGGTCGAGAAGATCATCCGCCCTTGAGGCACGTAGCCGACACCGCCCTTGACCCGTTCGTGGCTCTTCGACCCGGTGAGATCGGCGCCGTCGACGGTGACCCGGCCGGATTTCGTCGGCACCAGCCCCATCAGCGACTTCATCAGCGTGGTCTTGCCCATGCCGTTGCGGCCCATGATGGCGACGATCTCGCCCGGCGCGACGTTGAAGTTGAAGCCGTGCAGCACCTCGCTCGATCCATAGGCGACGTGGAGGCCGGAGACGTTGAGCATGGCGCTTGTCCTCAGTGACCGAGATAGACTTCGACGACCTTCGGGTCGGCCTTGACGTGGGCCATCGGCCCTTCCGAGATCACCCTGCCCTGGTGCAGCACGGTCACCTTGTGGGCGATGTCCTCGACGAACTTCATGTCGTGCTCGATGACGATGACCGACCGGCCTTCGATGATCCGGTGCAGGAGTTCGGCGGTCTTGATACGCTCCGAGACGCTCATGCCGGCGACCGGCTCGTCGAGCATCAACAGCTCCGGGTCCTGGATCAAAAGCATGCCGATCTCCAGCCACTGCTTCTGGCCGTGGCTGAGATATTCGGCCCGCTCGCCAAGGAGATCGGAGAGGAAGATCATCTCGGCGATCTCCTCGACGCGCTCCATCACCTCGGCATCGCGCTTGAAGGCCAGGGCGCCGAAGACGCTGCGGCCGCGCGGGAAGGAGATCTCCAGATTTTCGAAGACCGTCAGGTCCTCGTAGATCGAGGGGTTCTGGAACTTCCGTCCGACCCCGGCATGGACGATCTGATGTTCCTTCAGCTGGGTCAGTTCCTTGCCGCGGAAGCGGATCGAGCCGGAGGTGGCGCGGGTCTTGCCGCAGATCAGGTCGAGGGCCGTGGTCTTGCCGGCGCCGTTCGGGCCGATGATCACCCGGATCTCGCCGGGATCGACATAGAAGGAGAGATCGTCCACCGCCTTGAAGCCGTCGAAAGAGACGGTCAGGGCCTCGACGGCGAGGAGGAAGTCGGTCGGGTGGGTCATGGCGTCCTCCTCACTCGGCGATCGCGGCGGGGGCTTCGGCCGGCGCGTCGCGCCGGTCGGAGTTCCGGGTGGCGAGCCGCTTGAACAGCGGCTGGACGTGGGACTTGTAGATGCCGGCAAGACCGTTCGGGAACGCCATCACCACGGCGATGAACAGGGCGCCCATGGCGAACAGCCAGAGCTCCGGGAAGCTCTCGGAAAAGGTCGTCTTGCCCCAGTTGACGAGCAGCGTGCCGTAGACCGCGCCGATCAGCGAATAGCGGCCGCCGACGGCGCAGTAGATCACCATCTCGATCGACGGGACGATGCCGACGAAGGAGGGCGACATGAAGCCGACCTGCAGGGTGAACATGGCGCCGCCGATGCCCGAGATCGCCGCCGCGAAGCAGAAGACGAAGATCTTGTAGGCGGCGACGTCGTAGCCGGAGAAGCGGACCCGGTCCTCCTTGTCGCGCAGCGCGACGAGGATGCGGCCGAGCTTCGACGAACGCACCAGCATCGACAGGGCGATGACGCCGAGAAGCAGGAAGGCATTGACGAAATAGAGGATCGTCTTCGCCGTATCCGTGCGGATGTCCCAGCCGTGGAGCGTCCTGAGGTCGGTGATGCCGTTGACGCCGCCGGTATAGCCCTGCTGGCCGATGATCAGGATGGTCAGGATCGCCGCGATCGCCTGGGTGATGATGGCGAAATAGACGCCGCCGACCCTTCGCGTGAACATCGCGAAGCCGATGACGAAGGCGAGGATCGCCGGCACCGCGACGACGGCGAGAAGCGTGAAGGCGAAGGAGTGGAACGGCTCCCAGAACCAGGGCAGCTCGGTGACCTGGTTCCAGTCCATGAAATCCGGGATGCCGGGCGTCGACTGGATCTTGGTGGCCTCCGGCGTCGAGGCCTCGAGCTTCAGGAACATCGCCATGCAGTAGCCGCCGAGGCCGAAGAAGATCCCCTGCCCGAGGGAGAGGATGCCTGCCGAGCCCCAGCACAGCACCAGGCCGACCGCGACGAAGGCGTAGGTGAGATACTTGCCGACGAGATTGAGGCGGAAGGCATCGGTCACCGCGGGCAACAGGATGACGATGATCGCGGCGAGGATGACGAAGCCGATCAGCTCGGTCTTCTTCAGAGGGTTGAGTAGAGGTGTCATGACGGGCTCCTCAGCGGCGGACTTTGAGGACGAAAAGCCCCTGCGGACGCAGCATCAGGATGCCGACCACGGTGAGCAGCGTGAGGACCTTGGCCATCGAGCCGGAGAGGAAGAACTCCATGGTCGACTGGGCCTGGGAGATGGTGAAGGCCGAGGCGACCGTGCCGATCAGGCTGGTGGCGCCGCCGAAGACGACGACGAGGAAGGTGTCGACGATGTAGAGCTGGCCGGAACTCGGGCCGGTCGAGCCGATCATCGTGAAGGCCGAGCCGGCGACGCCGGCGATGCCGCAGCCGAGGCCGAAGGTGAAGCGATCGACCCTTTCGGTGTCGATGCCGACGGCGCCCGCCATCTGGCGGTTCTGCACCACGGCCCGCACCTTCGCGCCGAAGCGCGAGCGGAACATGATGAGATAGACCGCAAGGGTGATGGCAAGGGTGATCGCCATGACGATCAGTCCGTTGATCGGGATCTCGATGATGTCGGTGAGCGGCAGCGAGCCCATCATCCATTCCGGCAAGGTCACGCCCACCTCGCGCGCGCCGAAGATCGTGCGGTAGGCCTGCTGCAGGATCAAAGACAGGCCCCAGGTGGCGAGCAGCGTGTCGAGCGGGCGTTTGTAGAGGAAGCGGATCAGCCCCATCTCGACCAGCATGCCGAGGGCGCCGGAGGCGAAGAAGGCGAGCACCATGGCGATGAAGAAGGAGATCGGCATCAGCGCCGGCGCCGTGCTCTGGAAGAAGTTCGAGCACAGATAGGTGACGTAGGCGCCGAGGATCATGAACTCGCCATGCGCCATGTTGATCACGCCCATCTGGCCGAAGATGATGGCGAGGCCGAGGGCCATGAGCACGAAGACCGAAAACAGCACCAGGCCGGCGAAGCCCTGCATGGCGAAGATCGATCCGAGCTCGCTCCAACTGTAGTCCGCGAACATCGGGAGGCTCCGAATTCGAGCAAAGGTCGGGGATGGACGTGCGCCGGGCCGGCCGAACCGGCCCCGGCTGGAGGCGCTGGCCGCGCGCCCGCCAGGGACACGCGACCCGATTAAGCCGGCTTATTGGTAGCCTTCCGGGAACGGATCCGGCTCCATCAGCTCCTTGGTCTCGTAGACGACCTCGTACTGGCCGTCGGCCTTGGCGTGGCCGACGCGGGTCTTCGACCAGAGGTGATGGTTCTCGTGGATGCGGACATAGCCTTCCGGCGCGGTGGTCAGCTCGATGCCCGGCGAGGCTTCCTTGATCTTGTCGATGTCGAAAGAGCCGGCCTTCTCGACGGCGGCCTTCCACAGCCAGGGACCGAGATAGGCGGCCTGGGTGACGTCGCCGATGACGATGTCCTGGCCCCACATGTCCTTGAAAGCCTTGACGAACGCCTTGTTGTTGTCGTTGTCGAGGGACTGGAAGTACTTCATCGTGGCATAGGCGCCCTCGATGTTTTCGCCGCCGATGCCGCGGATCTCGTCCTCGGTGACCGAGATGGTCATCAGCAGCGGCTTTTCCTTCGTCATGTCGATGCCGGCAGCCTTCAGCTGCTTGTAGAAGGCGACGTTCGAACCGCCGACGACGATGGCGTAGATGACGTCCGGCTTGCGCAGCTTGATCTTGTTGATCACCGAATTGAACTGGGTGTGGCCGAGCGGATAGTACTCCTCGCCGACCACCTTCAGGCCGAGGTGATCCTCGATGTGCTTGCGGGCGATCTTGTTGGAGGTGCGTGGCCAGATGTAGTCGGAGCCGAGCAGATAGAAGCTCTTGGCTCCCTTCTCCTTGGCCACCCAATCGAGGCCGGCGAGGATCTGCTGGGTGGCTTCCTGGCCGGTATAGATGACGTTGGGGCTCTCCTCGAGGCCCTCGTAGAAGGTCGGGTAGTAGAGCATGCCGTTATACTGCTCGAACACCGGCAGCACGGCCTTGCGCGACGCCGAGGTCCAGCAGCCGAAGACCGCCGCGACCTTGTCCTCGACGAGCAGCTTCTTGGCCTTCTCGGCGAAGGTCGGCCAGTCGGACGCCCCGTCTTCCTGGGTGAACTCGATCTTGCGGCCGAGGACGCCGCCCATGTCGTTGATCTGCTTGATCGCGAGCTTTTCGGCCTGCACCGAGCCGGTTTCCGAGATCGCCATCGTGCCGGTGATCGAGTGGAGGATGCCCACCTTCACCGTGTCGTCGGTGACGGCGAGACCGGTGGTATTGACCTCGCTCGTCGGCGGCGTCTGGGCGAGGCCGAGCCGCGGCATCGCGGCCATGCCGAGCGCCAGAGCGGCGGCGCCGATCATCAGTTTGCGACGCTGCATCGAGCGCGGGGCCGCGCCATTCTTGTCGGTTTGCATGAAAACCCCCTGTCGAATTGGATTGCCGGGACGGGTGCCGGCCGAGCGACGCCCGGCGATTGACAGGGCCGAGGATGGGGGCGGATGCTGCACGGCAACAATACGTCAAATGGCGTATGGTCGCAGTGCACAAATGCGGCGACACTCCCGCATGCACGTACGGTAAGGCCGGGGATGCGCGCCGCGCATACTCGGGCGTAGGGGCGTGCGCGCAGTCGTTCGAACGTAGTCAGGTGGAGTCTTTGACCGGATCCAGCGGCCCCGATGTCCAGTCCGGACCAGGCCTCGTCCTCTGCTCGGGAACCGGGCGGGAGACCGCCTCGTGACGGCGCCGCAGCGCATCCTCAGGGTCAGGCGAAACTACAATCAGTGGGTCGCCGACGAGACGCTGGAGGACTACGCGCTGCGCTTCACCGCCAAGCGCGCCCGGCGGTTCACGCCGTTCCAGATCGCCTCCACCGCCTTCGGCGGCATCTCCTTCCTGGCGCTCGAGGCGATCGGCGGCTCGCTGATCCTCGGCTGCGGCTTCGCCAACATGATCCCTGCCCTTCTCGTCACCGGGATCCTGATCTTCGGCGCGGCCCTGCCGATCTGCTACAACGCGGCGAAATACGGGGTCGACATCGATCTCCTCACTCGCGGCGCCGGCTTCGGCTATCTCGGCTCCACCGTCACCTCGCTGATCTACGCCTGCTTCACCTTCATCTTCCTCGCCATCGAGGCGGCGATCATGGCGATGGCGCTGAAGATGCTGTTCGGCCTGCCGCTGTGGATCGGCTACATCCTGTCGGCGGTGATGGTCATTCCGATCGTCACCCTCGGCATCGGCCTGATCAGCCGCTTCCAGGCCTGGACGCAGCCGCTGTGGCTGGCCCTCAACTTCCTGCCCTTCGCGATCCTCGGCTCGCAGGGCGGCCTGCCGGTGGCGGAGTGGACGGAGTTCCAGGGCAGCCGCGGCGACGGCCATTTCGACCTGCTGCTGTTCGGCGGCGCCTCGGCGATCCTCTTCGCCCTCATGGCGCAGATCGGCGAACAGGTGGACTATCTGCGATTCCTGCCCCGCCGCACGCCGGGCCACCACGCCTCGTGGTGGGCGGCGCTGATCGCCGGCGGGCCAGGCTGGATCGTCATCGGCGCGATCAAGATCCTCGCCGGTTCGCTGCTCGCCGTGATGCTGATCGGCAATGGCTTTCCGGCCTTTGACGCGCATCAGCCGACGGTCATGTATGCGGCACTCTACGAGCGGCTGTTCGGCAGCCCCGAGCTCGCCGTCGTGGTGATGGGCCTCTTCGTCGTCATCGCCCAGACGAAGATCAACGTCACCAACGCCTATGCCGGCTCGATCGCCTGGTCGAACTTCTTCTCCCGCCTCACCCACAGCCATCCCGGCCGGGTGGTCTGGCTGGTCTTCAACGTCGCGATCGCCGTCCTTCTCATGGAGATGGGGATCCTCCAGGCGCTCGAAGAAATCCTCGGCCTCTACGCCATCCTCGCGGTCTCATGGGTGGCGCCGCTGGTCGCCGACCTCGTCGTCAACAAGCCGCTGCAGCTTTCGCCCCGCCACATCGAGTTCAAGCGCGCGCATCTCTACGACATCAACCCCGTCGGCTTCGGCGCGATGGGGGCCGGCATCCTGGTCGGTCTGACGCTGCATACCGGGATCTTCGGCGCGGTGCCGGCGGCGCTTGCAGTCTATGCGGCGCTTCTCACCGCCTTCGTCGCCTCGCCGCTGATCGCCATTCTGACCGCCGGACGCTTCTACATCGCGCGCCATCCGCGACAGGACTGGGCCGGCATCGAGACGATCGCCTGCGCGATCTGCGAGCACGAATTCGAGCGCGAGGACATGGCCTTCTGCCCGGCCTATTCCGGTCCGATCTGTTCGCTCTGCTGTTCCCTCGACGCGCGCTGCCACGACCTCTGCAAGACCGGCAGCCGGGTGCGCGAGCAGATCGTCGGTGGCCTGCGATACAAGATCTCCGAGCGCCTCGCCCGCTTCGTCGATTCCCCGCAAGGGCATTATCTGGCGATCTTCTCGATCCTCATCGGCCTCAGCGCCGCGGCGCTGTCGCTCATCCATTTCCAGACGCGGCTGTCACGGCACGCCGATCCGGACACCTCGGCGCTGGTCCTCGTCCAGGTCTTCGTCGTTCTCGTCATCCTGATCGGCATCGCCTCCTGGCTGCTCGTGCTTGCGCATGAGAGCCGCCGGGTGGCGCAGGAGGAATCCAGCCGGCAGACGCTGCTTCTCACCCAGGAGATCGAGGCGCACCGGGCGACCGACGCCGAACTGCAGCTCGCCAAGGAGAAGGCCGAGGCGGCGAGCCTTGCCAAGACCCGCTTCGTCGTCGGCATGAGCCACGAGCTCAGGACCCCGTTGAACTCGATCCTCGGCTTTGCCCAGATCCTCGACGAGGACAGCGACATCGACCAGAAGCGCCGCGAGGGCCTGCGCGTCATCCGCCGCTCCGGCGAGCACCTTGCCGGTCTGATCGACGGCCTCCTCGACATCTCGCGGATCGAGGCCGGCAAGATCGAGATCTATCACGACGTCTTCGCGCTCGAGCCGCTGCTCACCCAGATCGTCGAGATGTTCCGGCTGCAGGCGGGCAATGCCGGCCTCGCCTTCGTCTACGAGGTCGACGACCCGCTGCCCAAGCATGTGCGCGGCGACGAGAAGCGCGTCCGGCAGATCCTGATCAACCTGCTATCCAACGCCATCAAGTTCACCGCCAAGGGGCGCATCGTCTTTCGCATCCGCTACCGCAACCAGATCGCCACCTTCACCATTTCCGATACCGGGCCCGGCATCTCGCCGGACAATCTGGAGCGGATCTTCGAGCCGTTCGAGCGCCTGGAAGGCTCGACGGCGGCGCCCGGCATGGGGCTCGGCCTGACGATCACCAAGCTGTTCAGCGAGATCCTCGGCGGCGACATCCGCGTCGAGAGCGATCTCGGGCGGGGCAGCCGCTTCCATGTCCGGCTGATGCTCGCTGCCACCGCCGAGGACAAGGCGGCGCCCGAGGCCAGGCGCCGGATCTGCGGCTACGAAGGCCGCCGGATGACCATCCTGTCGGCCGACGACGAGCCGGTGCATCGCCAGCTGATCGAGGAGATCCTCGGACCCCTCGGCTTTACCGTCCTGACCGCGGACGGCGGCGAGACTTGCCTGCGAATGGCCGATCTCTGCGAACCCGACCTCTTCCTCCTCGACATCAACATGCCGGGGATCGACGGCTGGGGCGTGGCCCGCACAGTGCGAAAGAAGGGCCTCGCGGCGCCGGTGGTGATGATCTCGGCAGGTGCCAGGCCGCCCTCGCTCGACCGGCATCTCTACGACGACTGGGTGGCAAAGCCGCTGTCGATCGCGGCGCTGGTCGACGTGATCGGCCGGGCCCTCGCCCTCACCTGGCGGTTCGAGGGCGACGACGTCGAAACCGTCCCGGCGCGGCACCAGGAATACCGCGGCGAAACGCTGTCACACGGCGAGCGGGCCGAACTCGCAAGGCTGCTCGACATTGGCTATGTCAGGGGGATCAATGCAAAGCTCGATGAAATTGCGGCCCGCAGACCGGGCACACGGGACGTCGTCGCGCGCTTTCGCCAGCACATGCTCCGCTTCGACTACGAGGCCTGCCGGCGCGATCTCGACGGGCCGCCCCATGGCTCCTAAGCCCGCCGACGCCCGCCTCGTCGTCCTGGCGGTGGAAGACTCGCCCGAGGCCGCGGCCTTCCTGGTCGAGGCGCTGGAGCGGGAGGGGATGACGGTGCTCGTCGCACCGGACGGCTCGCGCGCCGTCTCGATCGCCGAAAGGGTGACGCCCGACGTCATCCTGATGGACGCGATCATGCCCGGCAAGGACGGTTTCGAGACCACCGAATGGATCAAGGCCAACGAGAAGCTCGCCGACATCCCGATCATCTTCATGACCGGCCTCAGCGAGACCGAACATATTGTGCGCGCCTTTGCCGCCGGCGGCGTCGACTACGTCACGAAGCCGATCAAGCCGGAGGAACTCGTCGCCCGCATCGGCGTCCACAACCAGATCGCCAAGGCGAGCCGCGGCGCCAAGCAGGCCCTCGACACCGCCGGGCGCTATCTCTTCGCGGTCGACGGCGCCGGCGCGCTTCTCTGGGCGACGCCGCAGGCGCGGCAACTCCTGGCACTCGACGATCCGCGGGCGTTGAAGCTGCTTCCCGTGCCGGCGGAGATGCTGAGGGCGGGCGGATCGAAGATGCTCGCCTCCGGGCTGACGGTGACTGTGGTCGGCCAGCCGGACGAGAGCGAGTTCCTTATCCGCATCACCCGCGAAAGCATGGAGGAGGACATCGCCAGCCTGCAGCGCAGCCTCCATCTCACGGCACGTGAAGCCGAGGTCGTGCTCTGGCTTGCCAAGGGCAAGGCCAATCGCGACATCGCCGACATCCTGGCGCTCAGCCCGCGCACGGTGAACAAGCATCTGGAGGTGATCTTCCGCAAGCTCGGCGTCGAGAACCGCGCCGCGGCGACGGCGATCGCCGTGCGCCACCTCTCCGGCAACGGCTGAGCAAGACGAGGAGCCCGCCGAGGCATCGGCGCAGAGTTTGAGCGCCGTCAGCCACAGAGGGCCGGACGCGCCGGGCGAAAGTCCTCCGCCCGGCCGCAACGCCCCAGGAAGGCCGATGCTCAGATCGCGTCGATCGGCACCTTGAGGTAGCGCTTGCCGTCGCTCTCCGGCTCGGGCAGCGCGCCGGCCTTCATGTTCACCTGCAGCGACGGAATGATCAGCTTCGGCATGTCGAGCGTGGCATCCCGCTCGGTGCGGAACCTGACGAATTCCTCCTTCGTCTTGCCGCCGCCGACATGAATGTTGTGGGCCTTTTCCTCGCCGACCGTCGTTTCCCAGCGGATGTCGCGGCCGTTCGGCCCGTAGTCGTGGCACATGAAAAGCCGCGTCTCGTCCGGCAGCGACAGCACCTTCTGGATCGAATCGTAGAGCGTCGCGGCATCGCCGCCCGGAAAGTCGGCGCGGGCCGAGCCGCCGTCGGGCATGAACAGCGTGTCGCCGACAAAGGCGGCATCGCCCATGACATGGGTCATGCAGGCGGGCGTGTGGCCCGGCGTGTGGATCGCGACGCAGTCCATCGCGCCGACCTTGTAGGTGTCGCCGTCGTCGAACAGCCGGTCGAACTGCGAGCCGTCGCGCTGGAATTCGGTGCCCTCGTTGAAGATCTTGCCGAAGGTCTCCTGCACGACCGTGATGTTCCGGCCGATGCCGATCTTGCCGCCGAGGCGGCCCTGGATATACGGCGCCGCCGACAGATGATCGGCATGGACATGGGTCTCGATCAGCCAGTCGACCTCGAGGCCGGTCGCCTCGACATAGGCGATGATCTCGTCGGCATGACCGTAGCTGATCCGGCCTGCCGCATAGTCGATGTCCATGACGGAATCGACGATGGCGCAGGCATTCGAGGCCGGGTCCTTGACGACGTAGCTGATCGTGTTGGTGGCGGGGTCGAAGAAGCCCTTCACGGCGGGCTTGACGTCGAGATGGACTGGGTAGGTCATCGGACATTCCTCCTCTTCGCGTTGGATTTTCAGAGCCGCCGTCGCCCATCAGCCGGACCGGTTGAGGCCGGCAGCGGTCGGCTGGAGTGACGACGGGCAGTCTTTATATCTTTCTATATATTCATCAGAAACGCTGTGACACAGGCGCCTGCGCCGTTGCATGGGACACTTCCCGCGTGCCTCCGTCCTCTCGCTATATAATTAGTTAATTCACATATTGACAAGGGCTGCAGTTTGCATATTTTTGAAATCAACCACACGGAGTTCGCATGTCGCAGTCGTCCCCGCTTTCGATCCAGCAGCCGCGTATCGGCGACACCGCGCCGGAGTTTTCCTGCCGCTCGACCAGGGGCGAGGTTTCGCTGCCCGACTATCGCGGCCGCTGGCTGGTGTTCTTCTCCCACCCGGCGGACTTCACGCCCGTCTGCACGTCCGAGTTCGTCGCCCTGGCGCGGGCGGCGGGCGAGTTCGAGGCAATCGGCTGCGAGTTGCTTGGCCTCTCCGTCGACAGCCTGTTCTCGCATCTCGCCTGGATCCGGGCGATCGAGGAGCGCTTCGATCTGACCGTGCCCTTTCCGGTCTGCGAAGACCCGTCGATGGTTGTCGCTGCGGCCTATGGCATGCTGGACGCGGCGGCCGGGTCGAGCGCGACGGTGCGCGGTCTGTTCGTCATCGATCCGCAGGGGATCGTGCGGATGAGTTCGTTCTATCCGATGTCGACCGGCCGTTCCGTCGCCGAGATCCTGCGGACCGTCCGGGCGCTGCAGCTCTCCGACAGCCACGACGTGGCGACGCCTGAGGGCTGGCAGCCAGGCGACGAGATCATCGACTTTGCCGACATGGCCCGCGAAGACGGCCTCGGCGTCTCGGACTGGCTCTACCGTACCCGCCGGCTGGAGACCTCGAAATGACTATGCCAACGCATAGCGCACGGCCCCTGCCCGATCCGGAGGTCATCGAGGATGCGGTGGCGCTTCTGAAGCGCCTCGGCCATCCGATGCGACTTGCCATCGTCTGCCGGCTCATCGAGGGCGAGATGTCGGTGGCCGAGATGGAGAGCGAGCTCGGGCTGCGTCAGCCATCGCTCTCGCAGCAGCTCGGCGAGCTGCGCAACGGCGGCATCATCGAGCCGCGGCGGGAAGCGAAGAACGTCGTGTACAGCCTCGCCGATCCGAAGGCCGCCAGCATCGTCGCGACGCTGCACGCCTTGTTCTGTGCCGGCGGCACGCCGGCTCCGGTGACGGCACTGCCGCGCAAGGGGCTCGGCCGGCTGAACGGCGCGGCGGTGTTCGCACGCGTCGGCGCGGTCGCGCGGCTGGCCGGGGACGATCCGAGTGAAGGGACGCCGGCGACGCCCGGCTGACCGCAAGACCCCGGGAACGCCCGGCCGCATCGAAACATGAAGGCAGACAGCAGCGATCGAGTGCCGCTCCCGACAGACGAGGCGGCGTTCGGGCGGCCGGCCCGGCTATGGATCCGGTACCCCAACCACCGGCCGGGCCGGCTTGCCGACATTGAGAGCGCCATGCTTCCGAACGGACGCACGAACGACGCTCCAAGTTGTTGAATCACAACGCCGTTCTTTCCGAAAATCAAATCCGGTTTTCGGGCCGATGCTGTAGTGACAGGAGGAGCGAAGGAATGGACACCAGGCAACTCACCGACCGGATCTCGGTCCGCGACCAGGTTTTCCCGGACGAGATCCCGGGTCTCAGGGCGGCGGGCTTTCGCGCCATCATCGTCAACCGGCCGGACGGCGAAGGCGCCGACCAGCCGACCTTCGCCGAGATCGAACGGGCGGCAAAAGATGCTGGAATGGAGGCCCGCTATCTCCCCGTCGAAACCGGCAAGGTGAGCGACGCGGACGCGGCGACGTTCGGCGCGGCCATGGAGGAGCTGCCGAAACCGATCGTCGCCTTCTGCCGTTCCGGCATGCGATCGACGACGCTCTGGGCGCTCTCCCAGGCCGGCCAGCGGCCGCTGCCCGACATTCTCGCCCGTGCCAAGGCGGCCGGCTACGACATGTCCGGCGTCACCCGGCGCATCGCCAATGGCGGCCAGGTGCCGACCGACGAGGCGGAAATCAGCCACGACATCGTCATCGTCGGTGGCGGCGCCGGCGGCATCGCCGCGGCGGCGAGCCTGCTCGCCCGGATGGGCAATCTCGACATCGCGATCATCGACCCGGCCGACATCCACTACTACCAGCCCGGATGGACGCTGGTCGGCGGCGGCGTCTTCACGCCGGAGGAGACCCGCCGGGACATGGCCTCGCAGATCCCGGGCGGCGTGCGGTGGATCCGCGCCGCCGTCGCGGCCTTCGAGCCCGAGGCGAAGGCCGTCATCCTCGAAGGCTGCCGGGTGGTGAAATACAAGAAGCTGATCGTCGCGCCGGGGCTGAAGCTGAACTGGGCGGGGATCGAAGGTCTCGAGGCGACACTCGGCCGCAACGGCGTCACCTCCAACTACCGCTACGATCTTGCCCCCTACACCTGGGAGCTCGTCAGGGGCATGTCCGGCGGGACCGCCCTCTTCACCCAGCCGCCGATGCCGATCAAGTGCGCCGGCGCGCCCCAGAAGGCGATGTATCTCTCCTGCTGCGAATGGGAGCGCCGGGGTACCCTCAAGAACACCCGGGTCGAGTTCCTCAATGCCGGCGGCGTGCTCTTCGGCGTCAAGGACTATGTCCCGGCGCTGATGGAATATGTCGGCCGCTACGGCATCGATCTGTCCTTCCATCATGAACTGAAACGGATCGACGGGCCCGCCAGGACCGCCTGGTTCGAGCGCACAAACGCCGATGGCGGCCGCGAGATCGTCGAGAAGTCGTTCGACATGATCCATGTCGTGCCGCCGCAGACCGCGCCCGATTTCGTCCGCGTCTCGCCGCTCGCCAACGCGGCGGGCTGGGTGGAGGTCGACCAGGCGACATTGCGGCACGTCCGCTATCCGGACATCTACAGCCTCGGCGACGTGATGAGCGCGCCGAACGCCAAGACCGCGGCGGCCGCCCGCAAGCAGGCGCCGGTGGTCGCCGAGAACCTGCTTCGCGATCTCGGCCTCATCGCCGAGCCGCACGAGGCGATCTACGACGGCTACGGCTCCTGCCCGCTCACCGTCGAGCGGGGCAAGGTGGTGCTGGCGGAATTTGCCTATGGCGGACGGCGCGTGCCGAGCTTTCCGAAATGGTTCATCGACGATCTGAAGCCGTCGAAGACCGCCTGGCTGCTGAAGGAGAAGATCCTGCCGCCGGTCTACTGGCAGGCGATGCTGAAGGGCCGCGAACCAATGGCCAAGCCTCACCACCAGACGGCGGCCTGAGTGGCTGCGGGGTGCGGCGTGATCCGCGCCCCTTCATCGCCCGCCGAGGTTCCACGATGACACTCGACCCGTTCCAGTATCTGCTCGGCGCCTTTTCCGGATCGCTGGTGGGGCTGACCCTCGGCCTCTTCGGCGGCGGCGGCTCGATCCTCGCCGTGCCGCTGATGGTCTATCTCGTCGGCGTGCCGAACGCCCACATGGCGATCGGCACCAGCGCTCTTGCCGTCGCGGCCAATGCCGGCACCAATCTCGTCAGCCATGCGCGGCTCGGCAATGTCAAATGGCGCTGCGCCGCCGTCTACAGCGTCGCGGGGATCGTCGGAGCGTTTCTCGGCTCGACCCTCGGCAAGGCGATCGACGGTCAGAAGCTCCTGTTTCTCTTTGCACTGCTGATGGTCGTCGTGGGCGTCCTGATGTTCCGCAACCGCCGTCAGGCCGGCAATCCCGGCGCCGAGTGCAATCGCGAGAACGCCCCGAAGGTGGTCGGCTTCGGAGGGCTGACCGGCATCTTCTCCGGATTTTTCGGCATCGGCGGCGGCTTTCTCATCGTGCCGGGTCTCGTCGCATCCACCGGCATGCCGATGATCAACGCCATCGGCTCGTCCCTTGTCGCCGTCGCCGCCTTCGGTCTGACGACCGCGCTCAACTACGCCTTTTCCGGCTTCGTCGACTGGCCGCTGGCTTTCGTCTTCGTCGGCGGCGGCATTGCCGGCGGCCTGATCGGTACCGTCGTCGCAAGGTGGCTGTCGGGAAGGAAGGGCGCGCTCAATGTCGCCTTTGCCGGCCTGATCTTCGTCGTCGCACTCTACATGCTCTACAAAAGCGCCGCCGCCTTCGCCTGACCACCGGCCGCCATCAGGACACCTGCCATGCCACTCGACACGATCACCCCTTTCACGCCCTTCGCCTCCGCCCTCGGCGGTGTCCTCATCGGCCTTTCCGCGGTGATGGTCATGGCGCTGTTCGGGCGGATCGCCGGGATCTCCGGCATCACGACCGGCGCCTTTCCCATGCGCCTCGACGACTGGGACTGGCGCCTCGCCTTCGTCCTTGGTCTGATCGCTGCGCCGCTCGTGGTTCTCCTCGTCGCCGGGACGCCGGTCTTGCAGACCGTGCCGGGCAACCTGCCGGCCATGGCGGTCGCCGGCCTGCTCGTCGGCCTCGGCACGGTGACCGGCTCCGGCTGCACCTCCGGCCACGGCGTCTGCGGCCTGGCCCGCCTTTCACCGCGCTCGCTGGTCGCCGTCCTGACCTTCATGGCCTTTGGCTTCGCCACCGTCTTCCTGCTGCGCCACGTCTTCTGATCGAGGATATCTTTCCCATGCGCATCCTCCTCGGCTTTGCCAGCGGCCTCATCTTCGGGCTCGGTCTCCTCCTCGCAGGCATGTCGGATCCGGCGAAGGTCCTGAACTTCCTGGACCTCTTCGGAACGTTCGATCCCTCGCTCGCCTTCGTCATGGGCGGCGCGGCGCTGACCACCTTCGTCGGCTACCGCCTCGTCTGGCGGCGCGAGCGGCCCTTCGTCCTGTCGGACTTCCAGATCCCCGGCCGGCGCGACATCGACGCCGAACTGGTGGTCGGCGCGGCGCTCTTCGGCATCGGCTGGGGGATCGGCGGCTTCTGCCCCGGCCCGGCCTGGACGGCGCTGCCGCTGATGACGCCCGGCATCCTCGTCTTCCTGCCGTCGATGCTCGCCGGCATGGCGATCGCGCTCTGGGCGAAAGCCTTCCGCGCCGCGAGAGCCTGACCCGCTCAGCCGCCCCGTAGCACGCCGTGCGTCCGATAGGACGCACAAGGGCCGTACTATCTCTTTCATTCTACGCATCGTGCGTTCCGAAAATCGCTTCCGATTTTCAGGCCGATGCTGCGGCGATCCGGTCGAGGGCTTCGCTGTCGAGGGGCCTGCGCGGCAGGTGCTCTGGGAGGAACCTTCGCAGATAGGCAATCGAGGCCGCCGTCGCCTCGCGCCGCAGCTCGTCGGTGATGTGACCGTGCTTGCCGTAGGACATCGCCCAGATCCCGTCGAGGCTGGCACCGGCGACCTCCAGCCGGGTGACGAAGTCCGGGATCAGCGGCATGTGAAAATAGGCTTCGAACATCCGTGCCCTGCCGGCGGCGATCCGGGCGTTGCCGGAAAAATCGGCATTGCGGACGGCGACGCTCACCCCGGCGCCGAGAAACAGCCGCAGCGCCGCCGGGCGGGAATTCTGGAAGGCCGCGGCGCGGGCGTGCTTCATCTCGAGGAGCTCCTGCCAGCTTTGAGGCTCGGGATCGCGAAGCGGCGTGATCGACAGCGCGTAGATTTCTTCGTTGAAGCGATGGGCGAGCGCGACGAAGGCAGCGTTGCGGTTGGGAAAGAAGTGATAGACCGAAGCGAGCGGCACCCTCGCGGCCGCGGCGATCTGGGCGAGGCTGACATCCTCGTCGGCATGGCCGGCCAGCAGGGTCTCGGTGGCATCGAGCAGCAGCTGGTAGCGCTCGATCCCGCGCCGCCGCATCGGGCGGCCGTTCGTGCCGCCGCCCTTCCCCTGACCTCTCTGCTCCATGCCGATGCCTCGCCAAATCGTCGAGAGCAGCGCTCTCCCTCAAATCTCAGTTGCACATAGCAGTCAGCGCCCGCAACATCGCGTCCTCGCCGCCGAGCTTGCCCGACTTGAAGAACAAGGACAGCGGCTGCGGGTCGGTCGCGATGCAGAGGCCGCCGCCGAAGCCGGCGTCGGGGAGCGTGCGCAGCGAGGCGATGCCGAGGCCCATCGCCACGGCGCCCGATGTCTCGCCGCCGGAGACGGCGAGCCTCCTCACGCCCCGTTCGACGAGGCCGGATGCAACGCCGGCGAGGATGGCTTCCGCCCGCCGGGCAGCACCGAGAATGCCGAAGGCCGCCTGGGCGGCCGTGATACCGGCCTCGGTGGCGGGGGCGGTGGTGAAGCCGAGGGGCGCTGCGCCGATGCGCCCTGCCGCCCATTGCAGCGCATCCACGACGAGCGCCTCGACCGGACGGTGATCCAAGAGGTCGATCCGCAGCAAAGGGCAGGTTTGCTCGAATGCCGAGACCTGCCCATCGGCCACCGGCCCGACACTGCCGAAGATCGCCGCCGCCGGGCCTCTGGCATGGGCGGGGCGCGGCACGGCCGGTCTCGCTACGCCCTTGAGCCTGACATCCGCGAGGGCCATGAGATGGGCGTCGCTGCCGATCGTCGCGCGCCGCTGAAGGGTCACTTCGGCGCCGATCCGCGCGTCGTCGTCGTCGGAGCAGTCGAAAAGCACCAGCGCCTTGCCTTCGGCCCGAAGCGCTTCGACGGCCTCTGCTGCGCGAGACGCTCCTTCCTTCAGGACGCCATGGGGCACCAGGCCGATGGCGTGCCGGGTCTGACGGGAAATGGTGCGGACGAGATCGGGATCGGTCATCGGCGTCAGCGGATCGTGGCGCTTGGTCGATTCGGACACCAGCCGGCCGCCATAGAAGAGATAGCCCTGATGCACCGTGGTCGCGTATTTCGGATAGCCGGCGCTCATCAGCAGCGGCGCATCGCCGAAACGCTCGAGCAGGAGGTCTGCGACCGGTCCGATATTGCCCTCATCGGTGGAATCGAAGCTCGCGCAGACCTTGTAGGCCACCTGCGGGACCGGCGGACGCTCTGCCAACCGGTCGAGGATCCCGGCGACGGTGGCGACCGCCTCTGCCGCCGGCGCGAAGCGCGTCCGCGTCGCAAAGACGACGGCGGGTGCGGCGCCATCGCTTTCGCCGAGAGTCGCGCCGAGCACCACCGGACAGGCGATGCCGGAGGCTTCGATCGAGGCGGCGATGAGGATGCCGCCGGTCAGGTCGTCGGCAATGATGGCAAGATCCATGGTGCTCACTTCCTGTTTGCCGAATGGCGCGGTCCCGATGGACGCACAGATGGTCCTGCATCGATTGCGCAAGTGACAGAACATTCCAGCAAACACGTCATCTGCCAGATCATACATCGATTTTGCAGATTGATAATCGAAATTTTTCTCACTAGAAGTGATGTCGAGAGGATGTTGGCAGGGCCCATGTTTACCGAGACGGACAAGCGGCATTCGGTCGTCGAGGCGGTTCGCGCTCTCGACGAAAAGGGCTTCAACCATGGCAGTTCGGGCAATGTGAGCATCCGCTGCGAAAGCGGGCTGCTGATCACCCCGACGGGCGGCAGGGCCGCCAGCCTGACGCCGGAGGCGATCGTCCGGCTCGATTTCGACGGCCAGGTCGACGGTCCCGGCACGCCTTCCAGCGAATGGCGCCTTCACGCCGAGATCCTGCGCCGCCGGCCGGAAATCGAGGCCGTCGCGAGGGCACGGAGACAGTCCGACCACAGCGATGAAGTCAGCCTCGTCGACGTGGCGAGCGAACGCCCCGCGCACATCGGCGCGGTTGGGACCGCACATGGCAAGGCCCGCGCCGGAAACGACGCGGGCCTTGCTGCTTGTCGATCGGGCCGGCGTCAGTCGTCGAACTTTTCCGTCGTATCCGCCTTGCCGCGCACCCAGTAGCCCGCAGCCTTGAACCAGCCCCGCGGATGGCCGCGCTCCTCGAGGATCACCTGCCGCAGCGCCCGCACGACAGACGCTTCCGCGGCGATCCAGACATAGGTGTCCGGCGCGATCGCGACGTCACGAAGGGCCGCGACCAACGGTCCGGCATCGTTCGCCGCTTCGAGCGGGCGATGAACCCAGCGGGCATCGAGCTCTGCGCTGGTCTCGAAGGTCTGCTCGTCGGCCTTGGCCGGCACTGCGACGAGGCTGGTGATCGCGACGCCTGGCCCGGCTTCCTCGATGCGCCTGCCGATCGCCGGCAGGGCCGTCTCGTCGCCGATCAGCAAATAGCGTTTCACGCTCGGGTCGACGACCAGCGAGCCGCGCGGACCGCCGAGGGTGAGCGTGTCGCCGACCCTGGCGTTCAAAGCCCAGGCAGTGGCGGGGCCGGCATCGTGGACGGCAAAATCCAGCGTCAGTTCGTTGCGCCCGGCGTCGTGGCGGCGGGGCGTATAGTCCCGCCGCTCCGGCTCGCTTTCGCCGGGCACGAAGATCTTCACGTGGTCGTCGGCGCCAAGGCTGGTGAAGCCGTCGAGCTCCGGCCCGCCGACGACGATGCGCAGCATCGCCGGGCTGAGGCGCTCGATGGCAGTCACGGTGAGATCGCGCCGCTTCAGCTCGTGACGGACGCGGCGGGTCGGCGCCGCATCCGTCAGGAATGCGGCGTCGCTATCGTGCATTGTCATTTCGTGTGTCCTTGTCTGGCGGCCTTCGCCGCCACCCCTCACTCCGGATCGCTGATCGTCCGGGCGGCATTGCGGATGGTCTCGGCAAAGCGCGCGATGTCATCCTGCGACGGCCGCGAGCCGGACAGGCGGGAGCGCAGGGCGCGCTTCAGATCGCCCATCGCCGAGACGATCTCTTCCGGAACGTCGCCGCGGCCGATCTCACCGCTGGCGACCCGCTGCAGGATGGCGTCGACCCTTTCGCGCTGCTCCTCAAGGAAGGCGCGCCCGGCTTCGGTGATCTCGTAGCTCTTGCGGCCGCCGACGGCGGGCGAGAGCGCGATGAGGCCCATGTCCTCGAGCCAGGACAGCGTCGGGTAGATGAGGCCCGGACTCGGCGAATAGCGGCCCTCGAAGCGTTCCTCGATGGTCTTCATCAGCTCGTAGCCGTGGCTCGGCTTCTCGGCCAGCATGGCGAGGACGAGAAGCCGCAGATCGCCGTAGTCGAACGGGCCGCCATGGCGCCCTCGCCCACCGCCGCGGCCGCGCCGCTCGCCACCCTGATGGCCGCCGAAGCGGCCGGCTTCCCGGCCGAAGCCGCGGCCGTGCTCGCCCATGGCGCGCAGCCAGCCAATCTCCATCATCGTCCGGAAACCATCCGGTCGCTTTGGGCCGCCGGGCCCGAATCCTCGTGCAAATCGATGCATCGTGCATCTCCTTTTCGTATTCCCGATATGTCGCGATATAACACGAATACGAGCGGATGCCAGTATCAAAATCTTTCCGCGCGCCGATCCGGCCTCCGGCCACGGCGATATGACCGACGGCAGGGCGGCGACTGTCTGAAAACTCAGCGGTGATCGGAAGCGACGACGGGCTGCCGGGATCGCCCGACAGGCCGGTGCCGGCGTCGAATCGGGATGGTCAGGCGATGAGGCGGTTGCGGCGCAGCCAGCCGGTCATCCCATCGGCCCAGTTGGCCGACGGCGTGCCGGCGCGGCCCATGCCGAAGCCATGGCCGCCGCCGGGCAGGAGATGCAGCTCGGCGGGAATTCCGGCAGCACGGCAGGCCTCGGCCATGATCGTCGCATTGGCCGGATCGACGATCGGATCGTCGGCCGCCTGGAGGAGGAACATCGGCGGGCAGCCGCGCCGCACATGACTGTCCACCGACCAGAGGTCCCTCGCCGCCTGGCTCGGATTGTCGCCGACGAGCGAGCGCCGCGTGGCGGTGCGGTCGTAGGGCGGCTCCAGCGTGATGACGGGGTAGATCAGCGCCGCGGCGTCCGGCCGCGCCGAGAGTTCGTCGGCCGCGTCGACCGCCGGATAGGAGTTTTCGCCGGACCAGGCGGCGGCCATGCCGAGGAGGTGACCGCCAGCGGAAAAGCCGAGGACCCCGAGCCGCTCGGGATCGATCCCGGTGGCCATGGCTCCCGCGCGGATCACCCGGATGGCGCGCTGGGCATCCTGCAGCGGTGCCAGCGGCCCGACATCCCAGCCCTCACCGGGCAGGCGGTAGGTGAGGATGTAGGCGGTAATGCCCCGGGCAGCGAGCCAGCGGGCGGCCGGAAAGCCTTCATTGCCGATGGAGATGCGCTTGTAGCCGCCGCCCGCCGCAATGAGGATCGCCGCGCCGTTCGGCCGCTCGGGCAGCACCCGGTCGAGCCGCGGCTGCGAGATGTTGCTGACCGCGCCCTTCCGGCTGACGTCCTCGGGCCCGGTCGGGCCGCCGCCGCCGGGCGGCTTGCCGGGCCAGAGCGCGATCCGGTCGATGCGCGGCTCGGCCCGGGCGACAGGGACGAACAGCGTCGCTGCAGACTGGAGCAGAAGGGAACGTCGGTCGATCATCATCGGGACTTGCGATCTCACCGCCTCGCCGGCGCCACATGAATGGGAGCTTCGGCGGGGATTCGCAAGATAGACGAAGGAATGCCTCGTTCACGATGGCGCCAGAGGCTCTGCGCCAGACCTGGCGGGCGGGCGCCGGCCCACGCCGTCAGCGCGCCAGCCAGCCGCCATCCACCGGCAGCACCGCGCCGTGGACGTATCGCGCCGCCTCCGAGGCGAGGAAGACCGCGGCACCCCCGATGTCGGAAGCCTCGCCCCAGCGCCCGGCCGGGATGCGGGCGAGGATCGCGGCAGAGCGGTCCTCGTCGTCGCGCAGCGCAGCGGTGTTGTTGGTGACGATATAGCCAGGCGCAATCGCGTTGACATTGACGTTGCGGCCCGCCCATTCGCAGGCGAGCAGCCGGGTGATGCCGGCGATGCCGTGCTTGGAGGCGGTGTAGCTCGCCACCCGGATCCCGCCCTGGAAGCTCAGCATCGACGCGATGTTGACGATCGAGCCGTGGCGGCCGTCGGCGATGGCCGAGCGGCCGAAGGCCTGCGCCAGGAAGAACGCGGTCTTCAGATTGACGTCGATGACGTCGTCCCAGTCGGCTTCGCTGAAGTTGGTGGCGTCGGCCCGGCGGATGATCCCGGCATTGTTGACCAGGATGTCGAAGGGCCCGTGTTTCTTCGCTGCCGCCTCGAAGGCCGCGACGGCGGCGTCCCTGTCGGCGAGATCGACGAGATGCTCGCAAGACGTGCCCCCCGCAGAGGCGATCGCCGCCTCGGTCTCGGCCATCGACGAGCGGCCGACGCAGGCGACGGATGCGCCGGCCCTGGCCAGCGACACGGCGATCCCCTGCCCGATGCCGGTATTGGCGCCGGTGACGAAGGCCCGCTTGCCGGTCAGGTCGAAGGGCGAGGTCACTTGAGATCCTCCATTCCCACCATGTCGACATCCTTGTAGTCGACATTGTCGCCGGCCATCGCCCAGATGAAGGTGTAGGAGGCGGTGCCGGCGCCGCAATGGATCGACCAGGGCGGCGACAGGATGCCCTCCTCGTTCCTGACGACCAGATGCCGCGTCTCGCCGGGCTCGCCCATCATGTGGAAGACGCGGGCATCCTCGGGCAGGCCGATATAGAGATAGGCTTCCGAGCGACGGTCATGGACATGGGCGGGCATGGTGTTCCACACCGAGCCGCCGTGCAGCGTCGTCATGCCGACGACGAGCTGGCAGCTCTCCATGACGTCGGGATGGACGAACTGGAAGATCGAGCGGTCGTTGGAGGTCTCCGCCGCGCCGAGATCGACCCGCTTGGCCGCGTCGATCGTCACCAGCCGGGTTTCGAGCTTGCGGTGGGCGGGCGCCGAGAGGATGTAGAAGCGAGCATGGCCGCCGGAAAAGCCGAGCGGTCCGTCGCCCATGCCGACATAGAGCATGTCGCGATGACCGAGGTCGTAAGTGCCCGAGCCGGTGGTCACCGTGCCGGCCTCGCCGATATTGACGAGCACCGCCTCGCGCCGGTCGAGGAAGCCGGGCGTACCGGTTTCCTTGGCTGCGGAGAGTTCGAGCGTTCCCTTCGAGGGGACTGCGCCGCCGACGATCAGCCGGTCGTAGTGGCTGTAGACGAGGCTGACCTCGCCGGGTTTGAACAGCCCCTCCATCAGGAATTCGGCCCTCAGAGCCGCGGTGTCGAAGGTCTTGGCGTGGCGCGGGTCGATCGCCTGGCGGGTTTCGATCTTCATGGGATCCGTCTCCGTTTCGAGCGTGGCGGTTCTGCCGGAGGGCAAAGTGCGATCCAGCTAATGGGCGAAGGTCGGCCTCAGGCGGGAAGAAAGTCCTCGCGGGCCGGCGTAAAGACGTCGATCAGGCTGCCGCCCGTGGCGGTCTCGGCGGAATGGCGGGCATTCGCCGGAACGACGACGCCGTCGCCTTCGGTGAGTGTCTGCGTCTTGCCGGCGATCGTGTAGGTGAAGGTGCCGGATTTGACGTAGGAGGACTGGAGGTGCGGGTGCGAATGTTCCGCCCCGACACCGCCCGGCTGGAACTCCACCTCGACCACCATCATCTCCGGCGTATGGGCAAGAATCCTCCGGCGCGTCTGCGCATCGACCGTCACCCATTCGCCTGCAGTGTCCGTCGTCTCGCCCATGGGCCCGCCTTTCTCCATCGTCACGTCGCGAAGTCCTTCACCGTGGCCGCCGCGCCCTTGGATAGCAGCGCCGCCAGCGCCCGCGTCACAGGCTCCACGAAGGCCGGATCACCGCTCAGGTCTCGCCCGAACACCTCGGCGACGCCGAGATAGGCGGCAGCAAGGCGTTGCGGGTCGCCGCCGGCCTCCGCGCCGATCGCTTTCAGCCGGTCTGCCAGCGGATCCTTCACGTCGATCGGCGCGCCGTTCTCGTCGGTGCCGATGACGTAACGCATCCAGGCGGCGATCCCGAGGGCGAGACGGTCGATCGGCTGGCCCGCGGCCAGGCGGTCGCGCACCGTCCCGAGAAAACGCTGCGGCAGCTTCTGCGAACCGTCCATGGCGATCTGCCACGTGCGGTGCTTCAGCGCCGGATTGTGGAAGCGGGCAATGAGCGCGTCGCGATAGCCGCCAAGGTCGGTGCCCGGCATCTCTAGCGTCGGCATGATCTCGTCGGTCATCATGTCGCTCACCAGCCGCTCATAGGCGGGATCGGCCATCGTCTCGGAAACCGTCTGGTAACCGGCGAGATAGCCGAGATAGGCGAGCGTCGAATGGGAGCCGTTGAGCATTCTGAGCTTCATCCGCTCGTAAGGCTCGACGTCGGCGACCATCTCCGCCCCGAAGGCGCCGAAGTCCGGACGGCCGGTCGGGAAGCGATCCTCGATGACCCACTGGGTGAAGGGCTCGGTGACAACCGGCCAGGCATCGGCGACGCCGAGCGCCGCGGCGATCTCGGCCGTGTCGGCATCGGTGGTCGCCGGGACGATCCTGTCGACCATGGTGCCGGCGACCGCGACGTCGCGCTCGACGAAGCGGGCAAGGCCGTCGTCGAGAAGCGCGGCATATTGCGCCATGATCCGGTGCACCGTCGGACCGTTGGCCGGAAGATTGTCGCAGGGCATCACCGTGAACGGCACGATCTTCGCCTCGCGGCGGCGGCGCAGGGCCTCGACGAGGAGGCCCGGCGCCGACGTCGGCGCGCGCGGATTCTGGAGATCCGCTTTAACGTCGGGATGATCGGGGTTGAGATCGCCGGTCGCCGGATCGTGGCAGTAGCCCTTCTCGGTGACGGTGAGCGATACGATGCGGATCGCCGGCTCGCACATCGCCTTGAGCAGCGTCTCGGGGTCCTCCGGCGCGACGAGGATCTGCCGGATCGAGCCGACGATGCGCAGTGCCGTCCCCTCGCCGGAGCGCACCGCGACTGTGTAGAGATCGTCCTGCGGGGCGAGCGCGTCGCGCATGTCGGCCCGCCGCAGCGAGGCGCCGACGATCCCCCATTGCGGATCGGTGGCGAGGATGTCGTCGAGGGTGACGGCCTGATGCGCCCGATGGAACGCGCCGACGCCGAGATGGACGATGCCCGGCCTGACGGATCGCGGATCATAGGCCGGCGTCTGAACGGTCTCGGGGAGACCGGACAGGGTTTCGAGGGACAGTCGGTCGGGTGAACTCATTTGAAGACGCTCGGCAGCCAGAGGGAGATCGCCGGAACGTAGGTCACCAGCATCAGAACGACGAAGGCCGCGAAATAGAACGGCCAGATCGTCTTGATCGCCTCGGCGACGCGGATTCTCGCCACGGCGCAGCCGACGAAGAGCACGGCGCCGACCGGCGGCGTGCAGAGGCCGATGCCGAGATTGAGGACGAGGATGACGCCGAAATGCACCGGGTCCATGCCGAAGGCCTTCACCACCGGCAGGAAGATCGGCGTGGTGATGATGATCAGCGGCGACATGTCCATGAAGGTGCCGAGGAAGAGCAGAAGCACGTTCAGGAGCAGGAAGATCACCAGCGGCGAGTCGGTCATCGACTGCATGAAGTCGATCATCTGCGCCGGCACCCGCAGATAGGCGAGCAGCCAGCCGAAGGCCGCCGCCGCGCCGATGATCAGGAGCACCATCGCCGTGGTGCGCACGGCGCCGAGGGTCGCCGCGACGAAGTCGGTCCAGCCCATCGACTTGTAGACGAAGAGGGTGATCAGCAGCGCATAGACGATGGCGATGCAGGAGCTTTCGGTCGCCGTGAAGACGCCGGAGCGGACACCGCCGAAGATGATGCCGATGAGGATGATACCCGGGATCGCGCCGAGCGCCCGGCGGCCGATATTGCCCCAGCCCTCGAAGGCGGTGATCGGATAGCCTCGCTTGTTGGCGACATACCAGGCCGCCGCGGCGAGGCCCATCGCCAGCAGGAAGCCCGGCAGGATGCCGGCGGTGAAGAGGTCGGCGATGGAGATCTGGCCGCCACCGGAGATCGAATAGATGATCATGTTGTGGGACGGCGGGATCATCAGCGCGATGATCGACGAGGTGACCGTGATATTCACCGCGTAATCAACGTCGTATCCGCGTTGCCTCATCTGAGGGATCATCAGCCCGCCGATCGCCGAGGCGTCGGCGACGGCCGAACCCGAGATGCCGCCGAACAGCGTCGAGGCGGCGATGTTGACCTGGCCGAGGCCGCCGCGGAAATGCCCGACGAGGCTTGCCGCGAGCGCGACGAGGCGGGCGGCGATGTCGCCCCGGACCATCAGGTCGCCGGCATAGATGAAGAACGGGATCGCCATCAGCGCGAAGACCGAGATGCCGGCATTCATCTGCTGGAAGACGATCAGCGGCGGGATGCCGAGATAGGCGACCGTCAGGAACGACGCGATGCCGAGGCAGAAGGCGATCGGCGTGCCGATGAGGAGCAGCAGGACGAAGCTGCCGAAGAGAATGGTGAGAGCCATGTCAGGCGACCGAGTCAGCTGGGTCCGCTTCGAGATGCGGTTCCGGAAGGCCGGCAAGCCGGCGCAGGATGCGTTCGAGAGAGAACAGGACGATGAGGACGCCGCCGACGATCAGCGGCGTGTAGCTGATGCCGACGGGAATCTTCAGCGCCGGCGAGACGTTGTTCCAGGTGCCTGCGGCGAGCTGGTAGCCGTACCAGGCCATGGCGCCGCCGAAGCCGGTCACGGCGATGTCGCTGATCGTCACCAGCACCCGGCGCGGCGTCTCGGGCAGCACGACGACGAGGATGTCGAAGCCGAGGTGATAGCCCTCGCGCACGCCGACGGCCGAGCCGAGCAGGATGAACCAGCCCATCATCAGGACCGAGGCCGGCTCGGTCCAGCTCGGGGAATCGTTGACGACGAAGCGCCCCCAGACCTGCCAGGCGGTGAAGGCGGTCATCAGGACGAGGCCGAGCCCCGACAGCCACAGGGCGGCGGTCGCCAGGCGGCCGAACCAGATCGCGACGATGCGCAAGGCGGATTTCCTTCTGAGCGCGCCGGATATGCGGCCCCGCGAGGGCGCGGAGCCGCCTTGGCACACGGGACTATTTCTGGGTGTCGCGGATGCGCTTCACCAGATCCTTCAGTTCCGGGGTGTCGGCGTATTTCTCGTAGATCGGGTCCATCGCCTTGACGAAGGGCGCCGGGTCGACCTCGTTGATCTCGACGCCGGCGGCCTCGACGATCTTGCGCGACTTTTCCTCCTGGGCGTCCCAGAGCTCGCGCATCTTGGTCACCGACTGCTTGGCGGCGTCGCGCACGGCCGTCTGATCCTCCGGCGACAGCTTGTCCCAGGAGACCTTCGACATCATCAGCACCTCGGGGCACTGGGAATGCTGATCGAGCGAATAGTATTTCGCGACCTCGAAGTGCTTGGAGGACTCGTAGCTCGGCCAGTTGTTCTCGGCGCCGTCGATCAGCCCGGTCTGCAGACCGGAATAGACCTCGCCATAGGCCATCGGGGTCGCATTGGCGCCAAGCGCATTGACCATGTCGACGAAGAGGTCGGACTGGATGACGCGGAACTTGAGGCCCTTGAGGTCCTCCAGCGTCTTGATCGGATGCTTGGAATTGTAGAAGGAGCGCGCACCGGAATCGTAGACGGCAAGACCGACATAGCCTGCCGGCTCGAAGGCCTTGAGGATGTCCTCGCCGATCGGGCCGTCCATGACCGAGCGCATGTTCTCCTTGGAGGTGAAGATGTAGGGCATGCAGGGGACGATCGTCGCCGGAACGATGCCGTTCATCGGCGCGAAGTTGACGCGGTTGAGGTCAATGACGCCGAACTTGGTCTGCTCGATCGTCTCTTTTTCCTCGCCGAGCTGATGCGAATCGAAGACCTGGATGGAGATCCGCCCGTCGGTCTCCTTCTTCAGGACGTCGCTCATGAACTTGACCGCCTCGACGGTCGGATAGCCGTCCGGATGGGTGTCGGCCGAGCGCAGGACGACTTCCTGCGCATTGGCGGCGACGAGACCTCCGCCAAGAACCGTCGCGACGGCGAGCGCCGCCGTCAGTCTTTTCATCATGCCCATGTTTTCCTCCCAGAAAATGGCGGCGATGCCGCCCGTCAGAGCCTGTAGGCCTCCTTGGCCAGGCGATAGGTCAGATCCCGCGCGAGCTCGAACGCCTCGTCCTCCTCGAGGCGGCCGGTGGTCACGAGATCGGCGAGATAGGCGCAGTCCACCCGCCGCGCGACGTCGTGCCGGGCGGGGATCGAGCAGAAGGCGCGGGTGTCGTCGTTGAAGCCGACGGTGTTGTAGAAGCCGGCGGTCTCGGTCGCCGTCTGGCGGAAGCGCAGCATCCCCTCGGCGGAATCGAAGAACCACCATGGCGGGCCGAGCCGCAGGCACGGATAGACGCCGGCGAGCGGGGCGAGCTCGCGGGAATAGACCGTCTCGTCCAGCGTGAAGAGGATCAGCGTGAAGCTCTTTTCCAGCCCGCAGACGTCGAGCAGCGGCTTCAGCGCGGCGACGTAATTGGTCGGCTGCGGGATGTCGAAACCCTTGTCGCGGCCGAAGCGCTCGAAGATCGAGGCGGAATGGTTGCGGACCGAGCCGGCATGGATCTGCATCACCATGCCGTCCTCGACCGAGAGCCTGGCCATTTCGGTCAGCATCTGGGCCCGGAAGAGTTCACGATCCTCGGGCGAACCGGCACCGCCCTTCACCCGGCCGTAGAGTGCCGATGCCTCGGCGGGCGACAGGTTGGCCGTCCGCGCCGTCGGATGGCCGTGGTCGGTCGCCGTGGCGCCGTGGTCGCGGAAGAACGCCCGCCGGCTGCGATGCGCATCGATATAGCCGGTGAAGGTCCCCGTGTCGCAGCCGGTGATCTCGCCGAAGCGTTTAAGGTTTTCGGCAAATCCGGCGAAGTCCGGATCGACGACGGCGTCAGGCCGATAGGTGGTGACCACCTTCCCCTTCCAGCCGCTGTCGCGGATCTGGCGATGCCAGGCGAGATCGTCGAGCGCGCTTTCGGTCGTCGCGATCGCCTCGACATTGAAGCGCTCGTAGAGCGCGCGGGGACGGAAGTCGTCCTGCCGCAGCTTTTCGGCGATGGCGTCGTAGGCCGCATCGGCGGTCTCTGCCGACAGCCGGGTCTCGATGCCGAAGAGGTTTTCGAAGGTGTGGTCGAGCCACAGGCGGGTCGGCGTGCCGCGGAAGAGATAATAGTTTTCGGCAAAGCGCCGCCAGATCTTCCGCCCGTCGGTCTCGACCGGCGAGCCGTCGACCGAGGGAACTCCCAGTTCCGCGAGGCTCACCCCCTGCGAGACCAGCATGCGGAAGATGTAGTGGTCCGGAACGACGATCAGATGGGCGGGATCCGGGAAGGCGGCGTTCTCGGCGAACCAGCGCGGCTCGGTGTGCCCGTGCGGCGAAATGATCGGCAGCGAGCGGATGCTGTCATAGAGCGAGCGCGCGATACGGCGCGTCGTCGGCTCGGCTGGAAACAGCCGATTGTCGTCGAGCAGCGACATGATCGTCCTCCCGTCACGCGTTGCGATTGCCAAAATTCTGGTATGGTAGTATCCGAAACCTGTCAAGAGGAGTTCATGACCATCCCGCTCGACCTCAGCCCACCCCCTGCCCCGACGCGATCGACGATGGCCGACGCGGTCTATCAGGACCTGCGCCGGGCCATTCTCGAACTGCGTCTGAAGCCGGGAATGCGGGTCTCGGAAGCCGAGATCGCCCGGCAGATGGGCGTGTCGCGCCAGCCCGTGCGCGAGGCCTTCATCCGGCTCGCACGCATCGGCTATCTCAACGTCCAGCCGCAGCGGCGCACCGAGATCGTCAAGATCTCCGTCAGGGAGGTGCTGAACGCCCGCTTCATCCGCGAGGCGCTGGAGGTGGCGGTGGTGCGCCGGGCCTGCGAGGGCGATACCCGAGCGCTGGTCGAACAGCTCACGGCCAATCTCACGGCGCAGCGCGCCGCGCAGGAGGCGGACGATCGCCGCGAGTTCCACCGGCTCGACGACATGTTCCACCGGCTGATCGCGGAAGGCGCCGGCTGCGGCTTCACCTGGGCGCTGATCGACGAACAGAAGGCGCAGCTCGACCGGATGCGGTTCCTCACCCTCTCCTACGGCCAGCCCGACGTCTATGACGACCATCTGGCGATCTTCGAGGCCCTGAAGGCCCGTGACCCGGCCAAAGCGGAAGCCGCGATGCGGGTCCATCTCGGCCGGATCATCCGGCATCTGGAGCGGCTGCGGATGGAGTTCGGCGAATATTTCGAGGAGACCGGCGAGACACTCGTCGAGGGTTAGCCGCTCTTCATCCGGGCCTGGCGCAGCGACAAAAGCCGCGCCAGCGGCGGCCCGGCGACGAGGACCAGCAGGAAGCGGGCGACCTGCATCGCCATGATGAAGGGCACGTCGACATTGGTCGATGCGGCGATGATGGCGACGGAATCGGCGCCGCCGGGGCTCGTGGCGAGATAGGCGGTGAGCGGGTCGATCCCGGCAAACAGCACCAGCAGCCCGGCAAACACGGCGCATCCCGCCAATAGCAGCACGATCGACAGGAGCACGCGGGCAAAGACCCGGCTGGCGTCTGCGAGCACCTTGGCCGTGAAGCGCATGCCGATGCCCCAGCCGAGCAGCGCGTAGCTGACGGCAAGGACCGGCATCGGCAAGGCGATGTCGAGGCCGAAGGCGAGCTTGGCCGCGATGCCGATCGCCATCGGCGTCAAAAGGGCGCCGCCGGGGATTTTCAGGACGACGCCGAGGGCCGCGCCTGAAAGGGCAAGCCCGAACGGCAGGAGACTGCCGAGCCAGACGGCGGCGGAGGGCATCCAGGCGGCGGCATGGCCCGGCGCCGAGGCGCCGAGGGCGCGCGCCAGCACCGTCGCCACCAGCGCGCAGGCGGCGACCCGGGTGTACTGCATGAAGGCGACCAGCCGCATGTCGGCGCCATAGTCCTCCGACATCAGCGTCATCGCCGTCGCCGCGCCCGGCGAGGATCCCCAGATCGCCGTGGTGCCGGGAAGCGTGTCCGACTGGCTGAGCAGCCAGCCGAGCAGGCAGGCGGCGGCGAAGGTCGAGGCGGTGCCGGCGAGGAAGATCGGCCAGTCGGTGGCGATCTCGCCGAACAGGCTGAGCGGCAGGTTCCCAGCGATCATGATGCCGACGATGCCCTGCGCGCCGAGGAACAGGATGCGCGGTATCGCCACAGTGCCGTTGCGGCTCGCCATGACGATCGCCGCGAGCATCGGACCGAGCAGCAGGGCGGCCGGAAGGTCCAGGCATTCGAGACCGCCGGCAACGGCGAGCGAGGCGAGGATCAGCACGGCCCAGCGACGGCCGGCCGGCCATTCGCCGGGTGTAAAGCGCAGCGTCGGCTTGGGTGGCAGCGGCTTCATGGCCGCACTCGGGTTTCGTAGGGACAAATCGGATTGGTGCGCCGCAGCAATGCCGGTGGCTGCGGGGTCGTGGCGGCCATCGGTCGGGCCGCCGGTATCATCGTCGTCATGCGGAAATCATTCGTCGAAAGACCGCCCATGCGAAAGAAGGGCCGGTTGGCGGCAGTTTCGAGACCGTCGCGGGGAATATGTCAAGACATGTGGCTTTGCCGCCGGGCTTCAACGGAGCGTCAGAGCGACGGTCCGTCACCATCACCTGTTTGTGCGATGCGGGAACGTCTGAAGGCGTGACGGCTTAGGGACGCAGCGTAAAGACCAGGCGGCGGCCATGGACCGGCAAGTGACAGACGACGAACAGCGGCGGACCAAAGCCGACGATCCTGTGCACGGTGGTGAAGCGGACGCGCCTGAGGCCCGGCGCCGGGAGGACGCTCCTGACGAAACCTCGACCGATCGTGGCAATGCCGCGGATCGCCCATCCGAGACCGATCCGAAGACGGAAAAGAGCGGCAAGAGCCCGCGCAAGCGGCGGCTTTGGCTGTTCGGTTTCCTGGCGGTCGTGCTGATCGTCGCCGCGATCGCCGGCGGCTGGTATTATTTCGTCTATTCCGCCCAGTACGAATCGACCGATGACGCTTTCATCGATGGCGACATCGTTCGCGTCTCGCCGCAGGAGTCCGGCGTCCTGGTGGCGCTGCCGGTCGACAACAACGCCGTCGTCAAGCCGGGCGACGTCCTGGCCAGGATAGACCCGGCCGGGCCGATGGCGGCACTCGCGCTGCAACAGGCCAATCTCAGCGAGGCGGAGGCTGCGGTCGGCGAAGCCGAGGCCAATGTGCAGAAGGCGAAGGCCGCCGTCACCCACGACCAGAGCACTTATGAGGCCGCCAAGATCCAGGCCGAGAATGCCCGCCAGCAGGCCGAGCGCTATCGCCAACTGGTCACCAAGTCCGGCACGGCGGCCATCTCGACCCAGCAGCTCGACGACGCGGAGGCTGAGGCACGGCAATACGAGGCGAGCGCCGAGGCGGCAGGGACCACCGTCGAGAGCGACATGGCAGGCGTCGCCTCCGCCGAGGCGTCGCTGAAATCCGCACAGGCGCAGGTCGTCGCGGCCAAGGCGAATGTCGCCAATGCCCAGGTGACCGTCGACCATCTGACCGTCACCGCGTCGATCGACGGGCAGGTCGTCCAGAGAAGCGTCAATCTCGGCAGCTATGTCGAGCCGGGCTCGCAGATGATGGCGATCGTGCCGCGGCAGCTCTACGTCACCGCAAACTTCAAAGAGACCCAGCTCGCCGACATCAGGGTCGGCCAGAAGGTCGACATTTCCGTCGACGCCTTTCCCGACGTCGAGTTCCACGGCACGGTGCAGTCGATCCAGCGTGGCGCCGGACAGGCCTTCCAGGTGCTGCCGCCGCAGAACGCCACCGGCAACTTCGTCAAGGTGGTGCAGCGCGTGCCGGTGCGGATCTCGATCGACAGCCCCTCGCCCGACGACTATCCGATCGGCCCCGGAATGTCCGTCGTGCCGACCATCCACGTCGACTGACATGGCCGGACAACGCCGCTCCGGCGATCTGCCGCGCTCGGCCGCCGGCCTCGGCGGGCCGTGGCTGATGACGGCCGTCGTCTCGGTCGCCACCTTCATGGAGATCCTCGACACCTCGATCGCCAATGTCGCGCTGGACAACATCTCCGGCAATCTCGGCGTCTCGACCGATCAGGGCACCTGGCTGGTGACGAGCTATCTCGTCGCCAATGCGATCATCATCCCGATCTCCGGGTTCCTCTCGAAGGCGATCGGGCGCAAGCGCTATTTCCTGATCTCGGTGGCGCTGTTCACCGTCTCCTCCATGCTGTGCGCCTTTGCGCCGAATCTCGGCCTGCTGATCCTAGCCCGCGTCTTCCAGGGCATGGGCGGCGGCGGCCTCGCGCCGGTCGAGCAGTCGATGATCGCCGACTCCTTCCCGCCTGAAAAACGCGGACCGGCCTTCGCCGCCTTCGGCCTCGTCGTGGTGGTCGCGCCGATCATCGGCCCGACGATCGGCGGCTACATCACCGACACGATCTCCTGGCACTGGATCTTCCTGATCAACGTGCCGGTCGGCATCGCCGCCTTCGTCGCGACGGTCTTCGTCGTCCGCGAGCCGCCGGCGCTGATCGAGGAGACCCGAGCGCTCCGCGAGAGGGGCCTCAGGATCGACTGGGTGGGCTTCCTCCTGACCGCCATCGGCCTGGCGGGCCTGCTCATCATGCTCGACCGCGGCCAGACCGAGGACTGGTTTTCCAGCCATCTCATCGTCGCCATGGCATTTCTCGCGGTGGTCGGCCTCGGCGGCATGATCGTCTGGGAGATCAACCACGACGACCCGATCGTGCCACTGCCGCTGCTTGCCAACCGCAACTTCGCGATCACCGTGCTCCTGATGCTGATGCTCGGCGTCCTCGTCTTCGGCACGATCCAGCTGGTGCCGCAGATGCTGCAGCAGATCTACGGCTACACCGCCTATGACGCCGGTCTGGCGCTGACCTATGGCGGGGCGATCGCGCTGATCGGCATGCCGATCTCCGGTCAGCTGATCGGCAAGGTGGATACCCGTGTCCTGCTCTTCCCGGCCTTTGCCGTGCAGGCCTACGCCTTCTGGCTGTTCTCCAGCTTCAGCGTCAACAGCACCTTCGCCGACGCCGCCTGGGGCCGCTTCTTCATCTCGATCGGCCTGCCATTCCTGTTCATCCCGATCTCCACTGTCGCCTATGTCGGCCTGAAGCCAGGCGAGGCCGACAAGGCATCGGCGATGCTGAACTTCTTCCGCAATCTCGGCGGCGCCTTCGGAATCTCGCTTGCCCAAACGCTGCTCGCCCGCCGCGAACAGTTCCACCAATCGCGGATGACCGAGACCCTGAGCGGCCTCAACCCGAACTATGCCGAGGAGATCGCGACGCTGACCAGGGCCCATGGCGGCGACCAGCAGGCGGCGCTGGCGACGTTCTATCAGGAAGTCCAGCGCCAGGCGGCGATGCTTTCCTATGACGAGGTCTTCCACATCCTGATGTGGGCGGTGATCGTCGTCCTGCCGCTGATCCTCGTCCTGAAGGTGGCGCGGACCCAGACCGGCTCGGCGCCGCCCGCCCACTGAACCGGCGTTGAGCTACCGGGTCAGCAGCCGTTTCATGCGGACGACCGCCTCTTCGAGCGCGGCATTGCCGCAGGCATAGGAGATCCGCACGAAGCGCTCGCCGCGGACAAGGTCGAAGTCGATCCCCGGCGTCATCGCCACGTGGCATTCGGAAAGGATCCGGCGACAGAACTCCGATGCGCTGGTCTCGCCCTCGGGTATTCCGGCATAAGCATAGAACGCCCCGTCGATCGGCGCGATGTCGCGAAAGCCGAGCGCCGGCAGTTCCCGCATCAGGAGATCGCGGTTCCTCACATAGGTCTCGCGCACGCCGTCGAGTTCGGCGGTGGCGTCGAACACCGCCGTCGCCGCCACCTGGGAGAGTTCCGGGGCTGAGATGTAGAGGCTCTGGCCGATCCGTTCGGCGACCCGCACCATCTCCGGCGGCAGGACGATCCAGCCGATGCGCCAGCCGGTCATGCAGTAGTATTTCGAGAACGAGTTCACCACGAAGGGCCGGTCGGAAAAGGAAAGCGCCGTCGCCTCGCCGCCGGAATAGGCGAGCCGGTGATAGATCTCGTCGGAAATGAAGCGGATGCCGTTCTCGTCCGCGAAGTCGATCAGCCGCTTCAGTTCCTCCGGCGGCGTCACCGTGCCGGTGGGATTGGCGGGACTGGCGACGAGGACGCCGTCGATCGGCGTCTTCGCGTGGACTTCGGCGAGATGCTCGGCGGTGAGCAGGTAGCCGGTGGAGACGTCGACCGGGATCTCCACGGGCTCGAGGCCGAGCACCCGCAGGATGTTGCGGTAGGCGGGATAGCCGGGCGAAGCGAGCGCGATGCGGGCGCCGGCGTCGAATGCGGCGAGGAAGGCGAGGTTGAACCCCGCCGACGAGCCGGTCGTCACCATCACCCGCGACGGCGCGATCTCGACGTCATGGGCCTCGCGATAGTGCCTGGCGATCCGCTCGCGCAGTTTCGGCAGGCCGGGGGCGTCGGTATATGCGACGCGGCCGCGCTTCAGATGCTCGTCCGCAGCCGCGATCGCCGCCGCCGGCGTCGGCGCTTCCGGCTGGCCGACGGCGAGCGAGATCACCGGTTCGCCCCGCGCCAGCATGAGGTTGGCCTCGGCAAGGACGTCCATCGCCCGGAACGGCAGGACGTCGGAGCGGCGTGAGGCGGGAAGGTCTGGCATGGCGCGAAGAGCTCGAAAGGGTTGGTCGGCGATCGTGTCGTCGGCTCCACGCTGCGGTTGCCGATGCCGCGGCGCTGACGAAAGATTGAAGGCGCGTGCTTGCTACCAAACGCCCGTTCGGTCCACTAGCGGATATGGAGAAAGGACGGAACATGCGAAACCTTCTCAGCTCCCTGGCCGGACGAATGGCCGCGCTCGCCGTTGCGGCAAGCGTGGGGATCACCGCCGTCGGCGTTCCGTCCTTCGCCGCAGCCGCCTCCCGCGACAATCTGCCGATCGTGCGCGACGCCGAGATCGAATCGCTCGTCACCGGCTATGCGAGGCCGCTGCTCAAGGCTGCTGGCCTGTCGCGCGCAGGCATCGAGACGGTGCTGGTCAATTCGCCGGACTTCAACGCCTTCGTCCTCGGCCGGCGGATCTTCGTCAACACCGGCGCCCTCACCATGACCGAGACGCCCAACCAGCTGACCGGCATCATCGCCCACGAGATCGGCCATCTCGCCGGCGGCCACCAGCAGCGGCTGCGCGATAGGCTTGAGGGCGCCAAGGTGATGGCGATCGCTGCGGCGCTGCTCGGCGCCGGCGTCGCCATCGGCGGCACGGCGGCCGGCGCCAGGGGCGCTGTGGGAGCCGGCGCGGGCATCTTCTCGGCCGGCGGCTCGGCGGCGCAGCGCTCGATCCTCAGCTATGTGCGCGGCGAGGAGAGCACGGCCGACCGCTCGGCCATCAACTATCTCGCCAAGACCGGCCAGTCCGGCCGCGGCCTGCTCGAAACCTTCGAGAATCTCGAGCGCAGCAACATGTTCTCGGGCGCCGGCGGGCGCAATTATCTCTCGTCGCACCCTGCCCCGCGCGATCGCATCTCGGCGATCGAGGAAGCCGCCCGAAGCTCGACCCATTTCGATCAAGCGGACCCGCCGGCCCTCGTGGAGGCGCACAATCTCGCCCGCGCCAAGATCGCGGCCTATGCCGGCGGCATGAACGACGTGCGGCGGATGTTCGCCAAGGATCCGCGCGGCCTGCCGGCGCTCTATGGCGACGCCATCGCGACCTTCCTCGCCGGCTCGACGGCGAGCGCGCTGCAGAAGATGGACGGGCTGATCGCCGCACGGCCCTCCAATCCGTGGTTTCACGAGATGCGCGGAGAGATCCTGCTGGAGTCCGGCAGGGGCAGCGAGGCCGCCGCGGCTTTCTCAAGGGCAGCGAACCTCGACCCGTCGAAATCCGGGCTGATCCGTGCCGAGGTCGGCCAGGCGATGGTGCTGTCCGGCAGCCAGTCGGATCTCAAGCAGGCCGTCGAGATGATCCAGGCCGGGCTGCAGAGCGATCCGATGAACGGCCAGGCCTATCGCTATCTCGCCATGGCCTATGGCCGGCTCGGCGACATCGGCCGGGCGGAACTCGCCACCGCCGAGGGCCACTGGAACATCGGTTCGCTCAGCGAGGCGAAGGTCTTCGCGGCGCGCGCCCAGGCGAAACTGAAGCCCGGCACCCCGGCCTGGCGCCGGGCCCAGGACATCCTGGCGACGAAATCGCGATGAGGAAGACCGGCGGGGCGACCTGCCAAATTGCCACAATGACCCGCATGGCTGGCGGCCCGACCCGGCCGCGGCCGAAGGCTCGAACGACGTGAAGGACCCATTCCGGATGACACGCAAATCTTTCGCCACGACGGCGCTCGCCGCCAGCCTCGCCTTTGGCAGCGTTCTCGGCACCGGGGCCGTGCCCGCCCGGGCGGAAGGCAAGTTCGACGCCGAACAGACGAGGGACATCGAGGCGATCGTCCGCAACTATCTGGTCACCCATCCGGAAGTGCTGGTCGAGGCGATCAACGCCCTCGAGGCCAAGCGCACCGCGGATGCCGCGGCCTCGCAGAAGAAGACGATCGCGGAAAATTCCGACGCGATCTTCGCCAGCCCCGAGGGCACCGCGCTCGGCAATCCAACCGGCGACGTCACCGTTGTCGAGTATTTCGACTACAATTGCGGCTACTGCAAACACGCTCTCGACGACATGGACAAGCTCCTGAAGAGCGATGCCAACGTCCGCTTCGTCCTGAAGGAGATCCCGGTACTCGGTCCGCAGTCGATCGAGGCCTCGCGGGTCAGCCTCGCCTTCCGCAAGCTGAAGCCGGAGAGCTACGGCGAGTTCCACCGCAAGCTCCTCTCCTCGCGCGGCGTCGCCGACGAGAAGAAGGCGCTCGCCGTCGCTGCGGAGTTCGGCGTCGACGAGGCGGCGCTGCGCCCGGTGATGGCATCGCCGGAGATCGCCGCCGACATTGCCAGCGACAACGAGACGGCGACGGCGCTCGGCGTCAACGGCACGCCCAGCTATGTCATCAAGGACGAGGTGCTGCCCGGCGCCGTCGGGCTCGACAATCTCGAAACCGCGATCGCCAATGTCCGCAGCTGCGGCAGTGCGTCCTGCTGAAATCCCCCTCTTTCGAGGCGGTTTTCGCATTTAAGGCTTTGCGAGCGGGGCGTTGCGCCCTATACGGCTGAGTTGAACGGCGACCGCGAGACGTCGCCAGACCCTGCCCATGATTGCCGAGCCACGATGCCGATCGTCGCTGCCACCGCGATTTCCCGCCAAAATCCAGCTCTTGAGCGCCTTTCGCGCCGGGCGGCGGCGGGCAAATCACGCGGGCCCGTAGCCGGCAGGGTCCATCCAGAGACCGAATCGGCCCAAGGAACACAATGCCCAAGGAAGACATGACGGTCGACCCGCGCTTCGTCCGCGAAATCGCCTCGATCCTGAAAGAGACCGACCTGACCGAGATCGAAGTCGAGAACGGCTCGATGAAGGTCCGCGTGACCCGCAAGCACGAGCAGGCGGCGCTGCAGTTCCAGCCCGCGCAGTACCAGCAGCAGCCGGTCGCCCATGCGCCGGCGCCGCAGCAGCCGGCAGCACCCGCGGCGAGCCCGGCTCCGGCGAGCGGCCCCGAGCCCGGCTCCGTCCCCTCGCCGATGGTCGGCACCGTCTATCTCGCGGCAGCGCCTGGCGCCAAGCCCTTCGTCGAGGTCGGCCAGAGCGTCTCCGAGGGTGAGACCCTGCTGATCATCGAGGCGATGAAGACGATGAACCAGATCCCGGCGCCGCGGGCCGGCAAGGTGACCAAGATCCTCGTCGAGAACGCCCAACCCGTCGAATACGGCGAAGCCCTCGTCGTCATCGCTTAAGGGGGGCGCTTCATGGTCAAGAAGGTCCTCATCGCCAATCGTGGCGAAATCGCCCTGCGTGTCCTCAGGGCATGCAAGGAACTCGGCATTTCGACCGTCGCCGTACATTCCACCGCCGACAACGCGGCCATGCATGTGCGCCTTGCCGACGAGAGCGTCTGCATCGGACCGCCGCCCTCGCGCGACAGCTATCTCAACATTCCCTCGATCGTCGCGGCCTGCGAGATCTCCGGCGCCGATGCGGTGCATCCGGGCTACGGCTTCCTGTCGGAGAACGCCCGTTTTGCCGACATTCTGGACGCCCACGGCCTGACCTTCATCGGCCCGACCGCCGAGCACATCCGAGTCATGGGCGACAAGATCGAGGCGAAGCGCACAGCCAAGCGGCTCGGCATTCCCGTCGTGCCGGGATCGGCGGGCGCGGTGACCGACGATGCCGAGGCGCTGAAGATCGGCGACGAGATCGGCTTTCCGGTGCTGGTCAAGGCATCCGCCGGCGGCGGCGGCCGCGGCATGAAGGTGGCCAGGAGCCGCGACGACCTCGTCGTCGCCCTGCAGACCGCCCGGGCCGAGGCTGGCGCGGCCTTCGGCGACGACGCGGTCTATATCGAGAAATATCTCGAAAAGCCCCGGCACATCGAAGTGCAGGTGTTCGGCGACGGCGCCGGCAACGCCATCCATCTCGGCGAGCGTGACTGTTCGCTGCAGCGGCGCCACCAGAAGGTCTGGGAAGAGGCGAACTCGCCAGCGCTCAGCCCCGAGCAGCGCCGCCGCATCGGCGAGATCTGCTCGAACGCCATGGCAGAGCTGCGCTATCGCGGCGCCGGCACGATCGAGTTTCTCTACGAGAACGACGAGTTCTACTTCATCGAGATGAACACCCGCCTGCAGGTGGAGCATCCGGTGACCGAGGCGATCACCGGCATGGACCTCGTCCACGAGCAGATCCGCGTCGCCAGCGGCGAAGGCCTGTCGGCGACGCAGGACGAGATCGTCTTTTCCGGTCACGCCATCGAGTGCCGGATCAACGCCGAGGACCCGCGGACCTTCGCCCCCTCGCCCGGCAAGATCAGCTACTATCACGCGCCGGGCGGCCTCGGCGTCAGGGTCGATTCCGGCGTCTATCAGGGCTATTCGATCCCGCCCTTCTACGACAGCCTGATCGGCAAGCTGATCGTCCATGGCCGCAACCGCACCGAATGCATGATGCGGCTGCGGCGGGCGCTGGACGAGATCGTCGTCGACGGCGTCAAGACGACGCTGCCGCTGTTCCGCGACCTCGTCGATAATCCCGACATCGGCGCCGGCAACTACGACATTCACTGGCTGGAAAAATATCTGGCGGGTGGCACGGCGGCGTGACCGCCTGGCGGGCCGGTCAGACTTTCCGGCCCGCTGATGCCGGGCTATAGCTGCGGCAGGGATTTGACCGGATCGATCGCGCCCCTGGCCGGCCTTTGAGGCGAGTGGATCGCATGTGACATTCGGTCCCGACCAAGGACGGGCAACGCGTCGAATGTCGAATTCGAGAAATCCGACTTGGCTCGCGGGCTCTCGATTCCGACATTGGCTGGATGAGTGCCACAAGACGGTGCCAAATGTCGGGATCGGACCACTAGCATGGCGGGACGCGGCGGCAAGACCCTTTCGATCACGCCGGAGCTGCTGATCAAGGCCTATGCCTCGGGCATCTTCCCGATGGCCGAGGCGGCGGACGACCCGCAGATCTTCTGGGTGGACCCGACCGAACGGGGCGTCCTGCCGCTGGACGGCCTGCATCTTTCCAGAAGCCTCAGAAAGACCATCCGCCAGAAGCGCTTCGCCGTGACGGTCGACACGGCCTTCGCGGCGGTGGTCGATGGCTGCGCCGAACCGGCGCCCGGGCGCGACAAGACCTGGATCAACCGGCAGATCCGCGACCTCTATGTCGCGCTCTTCCACGAGGGCTTTGCCCATTCCGTCGAATGCTGGCAGAACGAGACGCTGGTCGGCGGGCTCTATGGCGTGTCGATCAACGGCGCGTTCTTCGGCGAGAGCATGTTTTCGCGCGCGACCGATGCCTCGAAGGTCGCCCTCGCCTTTCTCTGCGAGCGGTTGATCCGCGGCGGCTATCTGCTGCTCGATACGCAGTTCATCACCGGTCACCTGACGCACTTCGGAGCGATCGAGATCGACAGGGACGACTATCAGCAGCGCCTGCAGGAGGCGCTGGCCGTCGCCTCGACCTTCTACCCTTCGGGCGCCGGAACGTCGGAGTCGGTCTTGCAGCTTTTCAGCCAGACGTCATAGACCGGATGCTCGATCGCGTTGAGGCCGGGCGAATCGGCGAACATCCAGCCGGAGAAGATCCGCTGGATCTTGCGATCGAGGGTGATCTCGTCGACCTGGACGAAGGCGTCGGTCTTTTCCGCCTCGCCCTCGGCGCTGGTCAGGCACGCCTTCGGCGTCACCTGCAGGGCACCGAACTGCACCGTCTCGTCGATATAGACGTCGAACGAGGTGATCCGGCCGGTGATCTTGTCGAGGCCGGAGAACACCGCGACAGGGTTCTTGATCCGCGCCTTCGGCGTCGCGAACTGCGCCTCGGGCTGGGACTCCTGCGGCCCGGGATCCTGCGCGAAAGCAGGCCCCGCCGTCAGGACTAGCGCGACGGCAAGGGCAAGGAACGGTTTCGGTGTCATTGGCGTCATGCTGGTTTGGCGGCGACGGCCGGTGGCGTCAGGGCGTCCAGGCGTCGTATTCGCCGGTGACGCGCGGACGCTCAGTGCCGGGCCGCAGCAGCGAACCGGAGGGGCGATAGGCCTTGGCCGTGCCGGTGTGGTTCGGCTGGAAGGGCTTCTGCCACTCGCGAGGAGCATAGTCCTCCTCGCTCGGCGGGACGTCGACCCGGTGATGCATCCAGCCGTGCCAGCCGGTCGGGATGCGCGAGGCTTCGGCCGGGCCGTTGTAGATCACCCACCGGCGCGAGCCGTCGGCATTGGTGTAATAGACGTTGCCGAACTCGTCCTCGCCGACCTGCTTGCCGAAGCGCCAGGTGTAGAACTGCGTGCCGATCGTCTGACCCTGCCACCAGGTGAAGATCTTTAGAAGCCATTCCTTCATGGGGAATCCGATCCGTCGAAAGTCGGCCCCTTATGCGACCGGCGGCTGGAAATGTCCACCCGGCGCGATACGGGAGAGCGCCTTGCCGGGAGGCCGTCTTTCCTCAGTCTCCCTCATGCGCCTCGTGCTCGCCGCCGGTCGCCGTGTCGGTCTTGCCCTGCTGCTCGCGGCGGTCGACGAAATGGACCATGACGAGAAGCAGCCCAAGCGCGATCATCGTCGCGGCAAGGCCGGCGAGGAAGACGCCCGAGGTGTTGTTGACCTCGAGCAGGATCAGCTTCCGGACGACCGCGAGGACGCCGATGACGATCACCGTCCGCACCTGCGCCAGGCGATGGTCGCCGATCGCCATCTGGTGGATCGAATGAGCGAGTTCCAGCGCGATGACCACTGCCAGCACCCGGTCGAACAGTGTCTGGAACGCCGAATATTCGAGGGGATGGCCGAGATCGAGCAGCGACAGGCCGGTCGCCCGCAGAAAGCTCCACAGCGACAGGAGGACGACCCCCACCATGCCGACGAGAAGAATGTTGGCGACGAGCTTTTCGAAGCTGAAATAAAGCCTGACCAGATGCACCCTGCGCTCCCACCCGGGTCGTGCCCGGCGGACGGTGTCGATCCACCCTAACTGGCGCCGGGCATAGCCGCGTCCATCCTGCATTGCACACTGGCGCGCGCCGAGGTGTGGTGTCAGCGATCGGTGTCCTCGAGCGCTTGGAGCGAGCGGAACGATGCCGGAATGGTGCGGCCGGGCGCGGCTCTCGCAACGCTCAGCCGGGCAGCGGCTTCTCATAGACCGCGGCGGGGATTCCGCTGTCGTCCCTGCCGCAATTGTCGGTGCGACCGATCTCGGCGAAGCCGTGCCTTTCGTAGAAACGCAGCGCCTTCTCGTTCGCCGTCTCGACCTCGATGCGCATCGTCGAGGCATTGGGAAAGGCGTCGACGATCTCCTGCAGGAGGTCGCTGCCGATCCCCTGCCCCTGGCATTCCGGGCGGACATAGAGCTGATGCAGCATCACCAGCTTCTTCTCCGGATCGGAGGAGGCCGCGAAAGCCATGCCGCCGATGGTCTCGCCGTCGTCGGCGACGATGAATTCCGACTCCGGCCGGGTCAGCCGCGACTCCAGCGCCGCGACCGAGTGCCAGGATGCGGTGATCTCCGCGACCTTCCGAGGCCCGTAGATACCGTCATAGGTGTCGTGCCACGTCTCGCCGAGAAGGATCGAGATCGCCTCGAGATCGTTGCGGCCGGCCGTTCGCACGAAGAAGGTCATTCTCACCCGGTTCCATTTCACTTGCCCGCCGTCACTGGCGGCAGTCGAACATCGCCTTCAGCGCCGCGTTGCTGCCCGAGAGCGAGAAGGTTTCGACATGGTCCTGCCCGTCGACGACATAGGCGTAGTGGACGGCATTGGAATTCATGAATCCGTCGGCGCTGCCCGGATCGTCGTTGGTCTCGAACAGCATCCGCCAGTCGAAACCCTCCGGATCGCGGTCCACCGTCATCGTCGTCTCATAGTGCACCGGGCGGGGATCGTTGTCGAACCACCAGGCGACGGGGACGGGCCCGGACGAAGCGACCGAGGCGTAGCCGCTGAAGCCGTATCCGGTGCTCTCGATGTTCGAGACGGCGCGAAGCCCCTGTTCGCTGCCGGTCAGCTTGACCGCCGAGCAGTAGTCGAGCTCTCGCCCGGCAGGATCGAAGGTGTAGCGGGCGATCTCCCACTCGCCGAGCGTGGCATAGGGAAACCTGTACCGCCCGCCCACCTGTTCGCTCGCCTGTCGAACAGGCGTGGGCCTGACCGGGGCTGCCGCCCGGCGACCGCCCTGTCCCGGCCGGGTGCCGAGCGCCCAGGCGCAGATGCGGCCATACTGGTTCTTCCAGCAGGCGCCGTCGCGATCGACGTCCCCAAGCCTCCAGGAGCCGTTCTCGCCGCGGCCGGTCTTGTTCTCGTAGAAGGCAATCCCTGTCGTGGCGCCAGGATCGACCAACACGCTGCCGGTCAGGCCAGCTCCGGAGAACTCGAAGGATCCGTCCTTGTCGGTGCTTTTGAAGTCGCAGCGACCGTCGAAGATCGCCTGGCCCTCCGCCTCGACGAGACACTCGGCGGGACCGGCACTCGCGGCAGCCGGCACGAGGAGAGCGGCGCCGCAGAACAGCGCGAACGAAAGAGACTGTATCGTTTTCAAGAATTCCCCCTGCGGGCCGAAGCCCGACGTGACGCCGGCTGGTGACGCGCGCCGATGCGTCGGCGGCGGCAGACATGACACACAGCCCTGAACAGCCGCCCGAAGCAGCGATCCAGCGCCATGCGATGACCCTGCCTAACGTAACGTAAGGAAATTGAAAAGGGGCCTTGCTGCCGGGTCCGGCGTCATTCGACGCCGAGCTTCTCCTTCACCAGCGCATTGACCGCCTGGGGATTGGCCTTGCCGCCGGTCGCCTTCATCACCTGGCCGACGAACCAGCCCGCCATCGAAGGCTTGGCCTTCGCCTGCTCGACCTTGTCGGGATTGGCGGCGATGACGTCGTCGACGGCCTTTTCGATGGCGCCGGTGTCGGTCACCTGCTTCATGCCGCGGCTCTCGACGATCTCCTTCGGGTCGCCGCCCTCAGCCCAGACGATCTCGAAGAGGTCCTTGGCGATCTTGCCGGAGATCGTGCCCTCGCGGATGAGGTCGAGGATCGCGCCGAGCTGTTCGGCCGAGACCGGCGTCGCCTCGATGTCCTTGCCGGACTTGTTGAGCGCGCCGAGGAGATCGTTGATCACCCAGTTCGCAGCCTGCTTGGCGTCGCGACCGCCCTTGCCCCCGGCGACGACCTTTTCGAAATAGTCGGCGATCGCCTTGTCGGAAACGAGGATCGAAGCGTCGTAGGCCGACAGCCCGGCGTCGGTGATCAGCCGCGCCTTCTTGTCGTCGGGGAGCTCGGGAAGCTCTTTCAGAAGCGCATCGACATAGGCCTGGTCGAACTCCAGCGGCAGGAGATCGGGATCGGGGAAATAGCGGTAGTCGTGGGCGTCTTCCTTGCTGCGCATCGCGCGGGTCTCGCCCTTCACCGGGTCGAACAGCCGCGTTTCCTGGTCGATGACGCCGCCGTCCTCGATGATCGCGATCTGGCGACGTGCTTCGGATTCGATGGCCTGGCCGACGAAGCGGATCGAGTTGACGTTCTTGATCTCGCAGCGCGTGCCGAACGGCCCGCCCGGGCGGCGCACCGAGACGTTGACGTCGGCGCGCATCGAGCCCTCGTCCATGTTGCCATCGCAGGTGCCGAGATAGCGGACGATCGTCCTCAGCTTGGTCAGATAGGCCTTGGCCTCGTCAGCGGAGCGCATGTCGGGCTTGGAGACGATTTCCATCAGGGCGACGCCCGAGCGGTTGAGGTCGACGAAGGACATTGTCGGATGCTGGTCATGCATCGACTTGCCGGCGTCCTGCTCGAGATGCAGCCGCTCGACGCCCACCTCGACATCCTGGAACTCGCCCTTGGAATCCGGCCCGACTGAGACGATGACCGTGCCCTCGCCGACGATCGGATCCTTGTACTGGGAGATCTGATAGCCCTGCGGCAGGTCCGGATAGAAATAGTTCTTCCGGTCGAACACCGAGCGGTGGTGGATCGCTGCCTTCAGGCCGAGGCCGGTGCGGATCGCCTGCCTGACGCATTCCTCGTTGATCACCGGCAGCATGCCGGGCATCGCCGCGTCGACCAGGCTGACATGGGAGTTCGGCTCGGCGCCGAAGCCGGTCGAGGCGCCGGAGAAGAGCTTCGCCTCGGATGTCACCTGGGCGTGGACCTCGAGGCCGATGATGATTTCCCAGTCGCCAGTAGCGCCGGAGATGAAGGACTTCGGGTCTGGCGTGCGGGTGTCGACGATGGTCATGGATCGCGTCCGGTCATTCGGGAACTTTGATGCCGTGGCTAGAGCAAAGGCCGATAGGGTTCAAGGAGGATGGAAGATGGCGGGGGCAAAGGCCCGTCTTTGGCCAAGCGGCCGTTTCAAGGATGTGCTAGCGTCTTGCGTCCAGATCAGGAGGCCACGCGTGAGCATCCTTACAAAGACCGAGACGTCCGGCGCCTTGCCGACTGACCTGACGAGCGAGGCGTTTTTCGACTGGCTGGAGCGTCAGGATCGTCGGTTCGAACTGGTGGAGGGCTCGGCGAGGATGCTGCCATATGTGAAGCGCGCCCATTCGGTGATCGCCGGCAATGTCGCGTTCGCACTCCAGACGCAGCTGGATCGGGCGTCCCATCGGGTGCACCAAGGCGATTTTGCCATCGAGACCGGCCCCACCTCCATCCGTTACGCCGATGTGCTGGTCGAACCGGCGGGAGGGCGAAAAGGTGACCGAAAGACTCGATCCGCCATCGTCGTCGTTGAGGTCCTCTCGGACTCCACCGCACCCGACGATTTCGGACCGAAGCGCCACGAATATCAGTCGCTCGAACGGCTCGAAAGCTACATCGTGATCGACCAGGACATCCGCCGGATCTGGCAATGGGAGCGGCTGCAGGATGGCACATGGCCGCAGCAGGCCAGAATCATTGAGGCCGGTTCGGTCGAACTTCCGTCTCTCAAATGCTCTCTGGCCCTCGACGATATCTACTTCGATGCCATCGATGCGGGACCCTCGGGAGAAAACTGACTGCGCGGGCTGTCGGGCCGCTTATATCGCAACCTATCGAAATGCATATCCCTCCGCGCCCTCGTACAGGTCGACGAGGAGATGCTCCGGTGTGCCGACGAGGAAATCCGCCGCGGTGGAAAGGACGTTGCGGCCGGTGACCTTTCCGGTCGCCGCGTCGAGTTCGTAGAGATAGTCCTTCTCGCAGCTGCCGCCGCTCGCCGCATAGATCTTGTCGCCGCGGATTGCGACGCTGGTATCCGACACGTTGAAGGGGCTCACCCAGGCGATGGTTTCGACGCTTGCATCCGTCTTGACCAGAAGGCCGGCCTTGCGGGGCCGGTCGCCGCAGCGGCTCGGCGTGTCGATGGTGAGATAGATGGCGCCCTCTTCGTCCTGAGCCGCCGAAAGGACGGCGACGCCGGCACTTGGATCGCCGGTATCGAAGCCTTGGGCCTGGCGCGAAACCGGGATGGCAACGCTCGCCTCGGGGCGACCTGCGCGGTCGGTGAGGAGGTTGACGATGGTGACGTCGCCTTCGCCGAAACTGGCACTGCGCGAGATGATCAGACGGTCGGCCGGACCGAAGCGCGAGACGTAGAAATAAGGCTCCTGGTGGCTAGAGGGTTCGATACCGGCCTCGCGCAGGCCATCATAGAGCGTATTGCCGAGTTCTTCCGACACCCAGGCGCAGCGCTCGATCCAGTCGATCCGGCAGGGCTCGCCGATGGTCTTGTCGTACCATCCGAGATCCGGGATCTGCGAGGCGACGGTCGCGAGATCCGGCCCGGAAGCAATTTTCGTCAAGGCGATGTCGCGCTGCGGGCCGGGATTGCGGTCAGGCCGCGGCAGGTCGAGGACGGCGCTACCGGGCGGGCCGGACGTTGCGCTTCCTGCGCCGCCGGCAAGGACACCGTATCCGACCCCGCCACCGCTACTTCCGGATTGTGCCGGGGCGGCGACGGTCGACGAGGATGACGGCCCTGCCGCCAGCCGGACAGTCTTGCCGAGCCCGGGCGACAGGGCGTCCGCGCTCGCCGGCTCTGCCGAAAGGCAGCCCAAAGTGAGACCGATGGCAGCCAGTGGCGAGACGAGGGTTGCCAGTCGCATCGCAGTTCCTCCCCGGCGATCCTGCAGCCGATCCAGATTCCCTAACGGAATTTTTGGCCGGTTTGAAGCCGGCTCGCCGATCGGTGCCGCGGCAGTGCCCGCGGCTTCACGGGGCCGGCAACGCCACGACGTCATGCGACGCTCACATAGGAGATGCTGCCGCTGTCGATCAGGCCCTTGAGGGTCTGAAGCGCCGTCGCCAGCGTCTGGCGCTCCTCGACCGCCGAGATTCCAATCCGGACCGAGTGGTGCGAGCGGTCGCCGCGCACGCTCTGATATTCGTCCTCGCCGTCAATGCGGATACCGTGATTGCGCGCGGCAAGCTGGAAGGCCGGCGACGTCCAGGGCGACGGCAGCGACACCCAGCGGTAGGGAACGGCCCGCGCCTGGCCGACCGTCTCGACAGCGAAGATCTCGTCGAACAGCGCCGCACGGGCGGCGATCTCGGCGATCACCGCCTGGCGGATCCGCTCCGCCTCGCCGGAGAGCACCAGCCGCGCTGCGACCTCCATATTGAGATAGGGCCGCCCGCCGGTCAGATGATTGTGCGCGACCGTCACCCGGACCGACTGGCCGCGGGGACAGGCCGCCCAGCCGACCCGGAGGCCAGCGGCAACGCTCTTCGACAGCCCGCTGACGAAGAAGGTGCGTTCGGGCGCCAGCGAAGCGATCGGCGGAATGTCCGACGGCGTGATCTTGCCGTAGATGTTGTCCTCAACAATCAAGAGATTGTGACGGCGCGCGACCGACACAATCTCCTCGCGGCGGCGCAGCGACATGCAGCGGCCGGTCGGGTTGTTCACCGCCGGCATCAGGAAAATCATCCTTGGATGCTGCCTTGCGGCGCAGCGATCGAGTTCCTCCGGCAGCATGCCCTCCTCGTCGGCGGCGACGGTGAGCGGCATCCGGCCGATCATTGTCGCAGCGCGCGCCACGGCGGCATAGGACAATTCCTCGAAGACGATCCGGTCGCCGGGATGGGTCGCGGACGCAATGATCCCCTGGATCGCGGCATTCACCCCGAGGGTCGGCACGACATTGCCAGGCTCCGGCGCCCAGCCGCCCGTCGCCAGCCAAGCGGCGCCGGCATCGAGCCAGGTCGTCGGCACGCCGCGCACGTAATCCAGCGCCTTCTGGCTGGAATCCTTCAGCACCGCCGCGAAGACCGCCGCCACCGCGGCGGCCTGCCCGACCATCGGCGCGGAGGTCGAATCGAGCTTCACGTCCTCGCTGCGCACACTGGGAATCGAGTCGGCGATGGAGCGTGACGGAAAGGATTGCTGAGGAGCCTTGTCTTCCGGCGCTTCCGCGAGCCGGACATAGGTGCCGCGGCCGACCTCGCCGGTCGTCAGGCCCCGCTCGCGGGCGATCTGATAGGCACGGCCAATGGTGCCGACGGTCACCTTCAGATCGAAGGCGATGTCGCGTTGGGGCGGCAGCTTGTCGCCCGGTTTCAGAGCGCCTTCGACGATCGCGCGCTCGATGGCGTCGGCGAGACGGAGGTAGAAGGGCGTGGCGTCGTCTTCGGAGATCGCAAATTGTATTGTCACCCATACACCTCTCTTTGTCACCCTGATGCATTCGTCATTGTACTCCAATTCAATCGGCGTACAAGAGGATCAACGAGACAATGGTGCAGTCGAAGGAGATGTCACCATGACAATGCATCATGCAAGGGTCGCCCAGATCGAGGATCTGTCCGTCCGGCGCGCGGGAAGCCGCGGCAAGGCCGAGGCGCTTCCGGCCCTGTCGGAAGCAATCGTCGCGCTCGGCTCGGCATTGGCGTTTGCTTTCCGCGCGGTCGGCAGGCGGCGGCAGATGCGCCAGGATCTTCTCTCCATGAGCGACGACCAGCTGCGAGATGTCGGCATGTCGAGAGACGAGGCTCTGCGCGCCGCCGAGCGCATCGAATGGCGCGGCGACTGGAAGTGATCATCGCAGCCGCCTGATCCGGTTGCCGAGCGCGGCGCTGCCGCTGACATGACAAAACGGCCGGGCGGGTTCTCTTACCCGCCCGGCCGTCTTGCGTTGAGATCTCGTTCGGGTCAGGTGGCCTTCCGGCCCGCCCTGCCCCGTTTCGATGCTGCGACACGCTTGCCGGCCTCTGCCATATCGACCCTTCGCGCCGCTTGATCGGCGACGGCAATCCAGCGCTCGGCTTCGTCAGGGTCGTCGTAGCCGTCTTCCGGAAATCGCCAATAGGGCATGCTCACCGGCGCCTTGCCGGCCCGGGCATAAGTCCAGCGTTCGAGGCCTGCGCCGGCATAGCTGGCTTCGCTTTCGGGATCGCTCTTGAGATAGAGGTTGCCGCGGATGACGATGGCGACGATACGGCCGTCGCTGTAGATGCCCTGGCCGCCAAACAGGCGGCGGATGGAAATGGCGGGAAGCGAACGGAAGAGATCCCTCAGAAACTCTTCGTCCATCGCCTCCCCTCCGATCGCCTCAGGCTTGTTGCGCTGCCGCCATCGCCGCGAGATCGGCCTGCTTCAGTTCGACGGATTCGCCGCAGCCGCAGGCCGAGGTCTGGTTCGGATTGCGAAAGACGAAGCCCGACCGGAGCACGGTCTCCTCATAGTCCATCTCGGTCCCGAGCAGGAACAGCACGGCCTCCGGCGCGACGAAGACCTTGGCGCCATCGCGCTCGATGACGTCCTCGTTCTGGCCGGGCTGGTCGGCGAGGTCGACGGTATATTCCATCCCCGCGCATCCCCCCTTCTTGATTCCGACGCGGATCCCATGCGCTGCGGCATCGCTTGCGGCAAGGATCGACTTGATCCGCTCTGCGGCGGTGCTTGTCAGGCTCATCACGGCAAATCGGCCCATCGGATCGCTCCTTTCAGACCAGCAAAGGTTTCTGTGTCAGATAGCTAGCTGCAACTTCAACAGAAGCAAGCTACCACTGACAGATGTTAAGTGGCAAAGCTGACCCATTGCTTACCAGTGGTTAAAGCCGGCGCCGAATTCGCAATGGACGCCGCGATCCAGCCCGCCCGTCCGTCCGACCGGATGAAACCAGCGGGCCCCGGGCGGGCGCCGCGTTTCGGTCCGGGCTCGGCGGGCCGGCGTGACCGGTCAGTACCAGCCGACCGCGACCTGCGCCTCTTCGCTCATCCGCTCCGGCGTCCAGGGAGGATCGAAGACGATCTCGACCTTCACCTGACCGACGCCGTCGACGGATCCGACGGCATTTTCCACCCAGATCGGCATCTCGCCGGCGACCGGGCAGCCGGGCGCCGTCAGGGTCATCTCGACATCGACATTGCGTCCGTCGTCGATGTCGATCTTGTAGATCAGGCCGAGTTCGTAGATGTCGGCCGGAATCTCGGGATCATAGACCGTCTTCAGCGCGCCGATGATGTCGTCGGTGAGCCGCGACAGTTCCTCCGCCGGGATGGACGAAGGGTCCTGACCGCCGGAGGCCATCGCCATGTTGGCTGCAGCCGTATCGTCGGCCGGGGCCGCGATGGCCGGCTCGTTGGTCCCGTTCGCTGCGGGCTTGGTGTCGACTTCCTCGCTCATGCCTGTCGTCTTTTCGGGTGTTGCGCCTCAGGCGAAGAATCGCCGGGCCTTTTCGAGGGCTTCGGCCAGACGGTCGACCTCGGCGAGAGTGTTATACATAGCAAACGATGCCCGGCATGTGGAGGTCGTGCCGAAACGCTTCAAGAGCGGCTGCGCGCAGTGGGTGCCAGCCCGCACCGCAACGCCTTCGCGATCGATCACCATCGAGACGTCATGGGCATGGATGCCTTCGAGATCGAAGGAGACGATCGCACCCTTGCCTGGCGCCTCGCCGTAGATCTTCAGCGAATTGATCGCCTTCAGCCGCTCGTGGGCATATTGGCCGAGCGTTGCCTCATGTGCCGCAATGGCTTCGCGACCGACGCTCTCCATGTAGTCGAGTGCCGCGCCGAGGCCGATCGCCTGGACGATCGGCGGCGTACCCGCCTCGAACCGATGCGGCGGAGCGTTGTAGGTGACGGTTTCCTCGGTGACCTCGGCGATCATCTCGCCGCCGCCGTTGAACGGCCGGGTCGCCTCCAGCATCGCCTGGCGGCCGTAGAGAACGCCGATGCCGGTTGGCCCATAGACCTTGTGGCCAGTGAAGACATAGAAGTCGCAGCCGATGTCCTGCACGTCGACCGGCAGATGCACGGCGCCCTGGCTGCCGTCGACGAGGGTCGGAATGCCCTTCGACCGGGCGAGCGCGCAGACAGCCTTGACATCGACGATGGTGCCGAGAACGTTCGACATGTGGGTCGTCGCGATCAGCTTCGTCCGCGGCGTGATCGCCTTCTCGAAGGCCTCGACGCTGATCGAGCCGTCATCCTCCACCGGCACGAAGACGAGCTTCGCCCCCTTGCGCTCGCGGATGAAGTGCCAGGGCACGATGTTGGAGTGGTGCTCCATCTGGGTGACGACGATCTCGTCGCCCTCGCCGATCGTCTCCATGCCGAAGCCATAGGCGACGAGGTTGATCGATTCGGTCGCCGAGCGCGTGAAGACGATCTCCTCGGACGACGCGGCATTGAGGAATCGCGCCACCTTCGACCGGGCTTCCTCGAAAGCCTCGGTCGAGCGGTTCGACAGGTAATGCAGGCCGCGATGGACGTTGGCATAGTCCTCGCCGTAGGCCGTCATGATCCGGTCGAGCACTGCCTTTGGCTTCTGGGCCGAGGCACCGCTGTCGAGATAGACCAGCGGCTTGCCGTAGACTTCCTTCGCAAGGATCGGGAAGTCGGCGCGAACCGCCTCGACGTCGTAGCCGGTCGCAGCGCTCCGTCTGGCTTCAACCGTCATAGGATATGAACTCCATGAGCGATCCGTCGGGATCGCGAAAATAGACGCTGGTGCCGGTGCCGGCAGCGCCGCTCCGCGTCACCGGTCCGAGTTCGGCCTCGATGCCGTGCGCCTTCAGATGCGATAGAGCCTCGGCGATCGGCCCGTGCCAGCGGAAGCAGAGATCGCTATTGCCAGGCATGACCGGCACCTGCGCCACCGGCTCGGCGTGCTTGCCCGGCCCGTGGAGGTTCAACTGCTGGCCGCCGAACCGCAGCGCGTAGCCGACCGCCTCGCGGATGACCTCGGCGCCGAGAACGTCGCGGTAGAAGGCCTCCGACCGGTCCCAGTCTGACACGTGGATCACGCAGTGATCGAAGGTGATGCGAGCGGCCATGGTCTCTTCCTCAGTGGCTCTTTTCGAGCCACGCCTCGATCTTGCCGGTCAACGCCTCGGCGATCGCCTCCTCGACTTCCAGCTCCTCGACCATCTCGTCGACGAAGGCCTTGACCAGAAGGGCTTTCGCCTGCGCCGCCGGGATGCCGCGCGACATCAGATAGAAGAGATGGTCGCGGTTGATCTCGCCCGCCGTCGCGCCGTGGCCGCACTGGACGTCGTCGGCGAAGATCTCGAGCTCGGGTTTGGCCGAGAAATCGCCATCCTCGGACAGAAGCAGCGTGTTGCAGGCCATCTTGGCGTCGGTCTTCTGGGCCTCGCGGGCGACCTTGATCATGCCCTGGAAAACGCCGTGGCCGCCGGTCACCACATTGCGGAAGGTCTCCGTCGCCGTGGTGTTCGGATGGGTGTGGCGCAACGTCGTCGTCACGTCGACATGCTGGTCCTTCTCCAGAAGGTTCACCCCCCGCATGATGATCTGCGACCCTTCGCCCTTCGTCACCGCATGCACCTCCTGTCGGACGAGTGCGCCGCCGGCATTGAGGAGGAACAGCTTGAAGGTGGCGTTGGCGCCGACCGTGACATTGAGCTGGCCGAGATGGGCGGCGTCCGAGTCCTTCGACTGGTCGATGATCCACAGCACCTCGGCGTCGTCGCCGATCGCCAGATGCGAGACGAGGCTCGACGGGGCCGGCGAACCACCGCCCTCGACGCGCTCGACGACAACGGCACTGGCCTGATCGCCGACGCTCACCTCGACCGAGGCGTGGGACTGCGTGCCGATGCCGCTCCTCAGCTCGATCGGCGAGCCGATCTCGGCCTTGTCGGCAATGGCGATCTTTGCTGCGCGGGCGCCGAAAGCAGCATTCACCAGGCGGACAGTATCCACCGGCCGATCGAGATGGTTCGGGCTCTCGTGCCAGTCGGACAGGTCGTTCGTCGCGGCAATGGTGACGCCAGCCGGCGCCACCGCATGGTCGGGCGCGTCGAGATCAACGACGGTGGAGCCGGCGACGAGCGGCGCAAGCACCGTCTCTGCAGGCCCGGCTGCCTTCTCGGCGATGGCTTCGACCGCCTGGCCCTGGCCGAGCCGGCGGCCCATCAGCCCGCGCAGGTCGGTATAGTGCCACGCCTCGATCCGGCGATGCGGCAGACCTTCGCGGCGCAGTGCCTCGATGGCGGCGCGGCGTGCGTCCTCATCGGTGCCGGCGGCTTCCGCCAGCTGGACGAGCGCCGTCTCTGCCGGCGTTCTGGGTCTCAGCTCGGTAACGCTCATAATTACGCAGCCTCGCCGATGATCTGACTGTAGCCCTCGTTCTCGAGCTGCAGCGCCAGTTCCTTGTCGCCGGACTTGATGATCCGTCCCTTGTAGAGGACGTGGACGGTGTCCGGCACGATATAGTCGAGCAGCCGCTGATAGTGGGTGATGACCAGGAAGGAGCGCTCCGGCGATCTGAGAGCGTTGACGCCGTCGGCGACGATCTTCAAAGCGTCGATGTCGAGGCCGGAATCGGTCTCGTCCATGACGCAGAGCTTCGGCTCGAGCAGCGCCATCTGCAGGATCTCGGCACGCTTCTTCTCGCCGCCGGAAAAGCCGACGTTCAAAGGCCGCTTGAGCATTTCGGCGTCGATCTTCAGCTCGGCCGCCGCAGCCTTCACCTTGCGCATGAAGTCCGGCGTCATCAGCTCGGCCTCGCCCCGCGCCTTGCGCTGGGCGTTGAGGGCGGTCTTGAGGAAGGTCATCGTCGCGACGCCGGGAATTTCCAGCGGATACTGGAAGGCGAGGAAGACGCCGGAGGCGGCGCGCTCGGCCGGGTCCATCTCGAGGATCGACTCGCCGTTGTAGACGATGTCGCCGTCGGTGACCTCGTAGTCGTCACGACCGGCGAGGATGTAGGACAGGGTCGACTTGCCGGAGCCGTTCGGCCCCATGATCGCAGCGACCTCGCCGTCCTTCACGGTCAGATCGACACCCTTGAGGATCTCGGTGCCCTCGTCGGCGACGCGGGCGTGGAGGTTCTTGATTTCCAGCATCGTCTCTTCGTTCTTTCAGCGTTCGTTCGTATCGTCGTCAGGACGCGCCGGGATCGGCGTCGCCTGCGGTTTCAATCTCGTCGAGGAGCCTCTGGCGTTCGGCCTGCAGCGCCTCGATCTCGTCGGCGACGACCGGGTCGGTCATCGAGCCCTCGGCCGTTGCCACCGCCTCGCGGGCCTGTTCGATCCGGTCCTCGATCGCGCGAAGGCGGGTTTGGTCAGGTGTTGAATCGGTGATCATCCAGTCATCGCCTTCCCTCGTTTACGCAACCAGCCATCTCAGCGTTTCCCAGGCAAACGCTTCTGAATCCGTCACCGACAGTAGATCCTCGCCACAAGGGCGAGGATGACGGCCCTGAGTTGGTCGCTCTCTAAATGCGGCGTCATCCTCGGGCCTGTCCCGAGGATCTACCGCAGTCGAAGCTCAGAACCGTCTACCCTCTTGGTGCACCCGTTCGTGCGAAGAACCAAATTCGAACAACGATTTTGGTCCTGATTCCTCAGTAGATCCTCGCCACAAGGGCGAGGATGACGAAACGGAACGGTCTATGCGCCCGTCAACCCACCGCGGCGTCATCCTCGGGCCTGTCCCGAGGATCTACCGCCATCACCGGCCAAAATCGTTTCCGGATTTTTCCACACTTCTAGCCTGCGGCGGGCGATCGGGCCACGCATTCATCCTCAATTGTAGTCGCTCCACTCCCGCGAATTGCAATGCGGCATGTAGACATTTTCGATCTCGTCAATGCGCTCGTACAGGTCCAGCCATGTTGGATTGAGGCCCTCGATGAGATTGATTTTCCACGCCCTCGAATACCGCTTCAGCGACTTTTCCCGCCGGATCGCGAGGACGATGTTCGGATGCAGCTCGAACCAGACGAGGTTCTTCGCTTCGTATCGTGACGTGAAACCCTCTTGAACCTCGTTCTTATGCTCCCAAACGCGACCTAGAAGGTCGCTCGTCACTCCGATGTAGATGACGCCCCGCGGCTTGTCCGACATCATGTAGACCGAGCCGGTCACGACATCACCTCCGGGCCACAGGCATGAAGGCCGATCGACATCGAAAGACCTTCAGTTCGCATCCAGCGGCGTCATCCTCGCCCTTGTGGCGAGGATCTACTGCCGATGAGGCGATGGACCGTTTGACTAGCGTCTCCTTCGGTGACGCTTCTAGCGCGGCAACCTCGCTAGATCCTCGCCACAAGGGCGAGGATGACGGCCGTAACCGTAGCCCTCACCCCACGCTTCCCTCCAGCGAGATCCCGATCAGCTTCTGCGCTTCCACCGCGAACTCCATCGGCAGCTGCTGGATGACATCCTTGACGAAGCCGTTGACGATCAGCGCGATCGCCTCCTCCTCGGGGATGCCGCGCTGCATACAGTAGAACAGCTGGTCGTCGGAGATCTTCGAGGTGGTCGCCTCGTGCTCGAACTGCGCCGTGGCGTTCTTCGCCTCGATATAGGGCACGGTGTGGGCGCCGCAGTCGTTGCCGATCAGGAGCGAGTCGCACTGGGTGAAGTTGCGGGCGTTGGCGGCACGGCGATTGGCCGAGACCTGGCCGCGATAAGTGTTGTTGGAATTGCCCGCCGAAATGCCCTTGGAAATGATCCGGCTCGTCGTGTTCTTGCCGAGATGGATCATCTTGGTGCCGGAATCGATCTGCTGACGGCCGTTCGAGACCGCGATCGAATAGAACTCGCCGCGCGAGTTGTCGCCGCGCAGGATGCAGGAGGGATATTTCCAGGTGATCGCCGAGCCGGTCTCGACCTGCGTCCAGGAAATCCGCGAGTTCTTGCCGCGGCAGTCGCCCCGCTTGGTGACGAAGTTGTAGATGCCGCCCTTGCCTTCCTTATCGCCCGGGTACCAGTTCTGGACGGTGGAATATTTGATCTCGGCATCGTCGAGGGCAACGAGTTCGACGACTGCGGCATGCAGCTGGTTCTCGTCACGCTGCGGCGCCGTGCAGCCTTCGAGATAGGAGACGTAGGCCCCCTCGTCGGCGATGATCAGCGTGCGCTCGAACTGGCCGGTATTGCGCTCGTTGATGCGGAAATAGGTCGACAGTTCCATCGGGCAGCGCACGCCCTTCGGCACGTAGACGAAGGACCCGTCGGTGAAGACCGCGGAATTGAGCGTCGCAAAGAAGTTGTCCGAGGCCGGCACGACCGAGCCGAGATACTTCTTCACCAGCTCCGGATGCTCGCGGATCGCCTCGGAGATCGGCATGAAGATCACGCCGGCCTTCTGCAGCTCCTTCTTGAAGGTCGTCGCGACCGAGACGGAATCGAACACCGCATCGACAGCGACGCGCGACGAGCTCGGGGCCGACAGGCGATCATCATCGCCCTCGCCATCGTCACCCGCCTGCGGCTTGACGACTCCGGCGAGGATCTCCTGCTCGCGAAGCGGGATGCCGAGCTTCTCGTAGGTGCGCAGAATCTCCGGATCGACCTCGTCGAGCGAGGCCGGGCCGGACATCGACTTCGGCGCGGCGTAATAATGGATGTCCTGATAGTCGATCGGCGGATAGTCGACCCGCGCCCAGTCGGGCGTCTCCATCGTCTTCCAGCGCTGGAAGGCCTCGAGGCGCCAGGCCAGCATCCACTCCGGCTCGCCCTTCTTGGCCGAGATCAGCTTGATGATGTCTTCGTTCAGCCCCTTGGGGGCGACGTCCATCTCGATCAGCGTCTCGAAGCCGTATTTATACTGGTCGACATCGATCTGTCGGACCTGATCGATGGTCTCCTGAACTGCAGGCATGCCTCTCGCTCCATACTCGCCGGATTCAAGGTCCGGTGGTCGGGGGTTTCGGTCTGGAAAACTTTATCCTGACCGTCAAGATAAGTCTCGAATGGCCGCGTTTTTAGTGCCATTCCAAATTATCGCAAGGGCTCACGCCGCCTTCGCGGACCCGGCCCTGGCGGTGGCCCGGCGGGCCAGCCTTTCATATGCGGCGGCAAAGCGCTCGAGGGCCGCTTCGTCGGTTTCGGAGCCGAAACTGACGCGGATCGCGCCGAGCGCCGGGTCGATTGCAAGGCCCGCGGCCGCCATCGCCGCAGCGACGTGGCTCTGGCCGACCTTGCCGGAGGAGCAGGCCGAGCCGGCCGAGACCGCAAGGCCTTCGAGATCGAGGGCGATCTGCGCCGTCTCGGCCCGGACGGCGGGATGCGCGACGGCGAGCGTGTTGGGAAGCCGCTCGGCGCCCTTTCCGAGGACGACTGCCTCCGGCAGCCGCGCCGCGATCTGGCCCTCCAGAAAGTCGCGGCGGTCCTGCAGCTGCGAAACCGCACCGCCGAGCCGCGCCAGCACCACCTCGGCCGCGGCGCCGAAACTCGCGATCGCCGGCAGCGCCTCGGTACCCGGCCGCATGCCGCGCTCCTGGCCGCCGCCACGAAGAAGCGCGTATGGCCGGGTCGCAAGGCTCTTCAACGCAAACGCCCCAACGCCCTTCATCGCGCCGATCTTGTGCCCTGAAAGAATCACCGCATCGGCCCCGGTGGCATCAAGATCGATCGGCAGACGCCCGGCGACCTGCGCCGCGTCGAGCACGAGACGGATCGGCCTTCCCGCAATCGCCTCGCGGATGGCAGCGAGGGGCTGGATGACGCCGGTCTCCGAATTCGCCCGGGAAAACGCCAGCAGCGCCGGTCCGGCATCGTCGAGCTTGGCGGCCCATTCGGCCAATGCATCGAGGCGGACAAGGCCCTCGCGGTCGACCGGCAGCCGGGTGACGCGGCCCGGCTCGAAGCTGCCGCCCTCGCGGGTCGCCGGATGGTCGGTCTCGATGACCGCAAGCCCGGCAAGCCTTGTCGCTTCGCCGTCGATCAGCCAGCGGGGCGAAAGCAGCTGCGCCGCCGCTTCCGTCGCGCCGCTGGTGAACACGACGGCCTCGGCGGGAACCTTTTCATCGGTTCCGCCGACGAGCCGGGCGACCGATCGGCGCGCCTCTTCGAGCGCGCCGCGCGCGTCGCGCCCCTCGCGGTGGGTGGACGATGGATTGGCGAGCGCCAGCGCTGCGACGGCCGCATCCCTGGCTTCGGGAAGCAGCGGCGCGGACGCATTGTGGTCCAGATAAATCCGCCTCTCGCGGCCGTTCATGTCAACTCGCTGAGAATAACGCGTCCTGCCGGCGCAAATTCCTTGAAATTCAGCCTGCAAAAGGACTAGAAAGCGCCCTCGCATGGCATCGCCAGTTTTGAATGCTTCTAAAGTGAAGTTTACGGACCGGGTCTGGTCTCGTCAAGCGCGGCACTGTTGGAGCCAATTTGGCATGTGGAACTCGTTCGCGGCAACCGCCAGATCGGCTGGCGGCTCGAAATCGCCTCGCGAATGAAGGCCTGCCGGCCGTCTACGGTTCCGCCGATCAACGCGGAGCCCTGGGTGGCGGCGCGCGAATGCCAGAACCGGACCAGGCGGCGCGTCCGCTGAGAGAGAGTATGATATGCCCGAAGTGATCTTCAACGGCCCGGCTGGGCGCCTGGAAGGCCGGTATCAGGCCGCTAAGGAAAAGAACGCCCCGATCGCGATCGTGCTGCATCCTCATCCCCGCTTCGGCGGCACGATGAACAACCAGATCGTCTACCAGCTCTTCTACATGTTCGTGGAGCGCGGCTTCACCACGCTGCGCTTCAATTTCCGCGGCATCGGCCGCAGCCAGGGCGAGTTCGACCACGGCACCGGCGAACTGTCGGATGCGGCCTCGGCGCTCGACTGGGTGCAGAGCCTCCACCCGGATTCCAAGCAGACCTGGGTGGCCGGCTATTCCTTCGGCTCCTGGATCGGCATGCAGCTGTTGATGCGCCGCCCGGAGATCGAGGGCTTCCTGTCGATCGCGCCGCAGCCGAACTCCTACGACTTCTCCTTCCTCGCCCCCTGCCCGTCCTCCGGCCTGATCATCCACGGCGCCAAGGATCGGGTGGCGCCGCCGCGCGACGTGCAGACCCTCGTCGACAAGCTGAAGACCCAGAAGGGCATCGTCATCACCCAGAAGACGATGGACGAGGCCAACCACTTCTTCACCGACCAGACCGACGAGCTGATCGGCGAATGCGCCGACTATCTTGACCGGCGGCTGGCCGGCGAACTCTCCGATCCACGGCCGAAGCGGCTGCGCTAGGACACGCGCCCGGCAGCGCCGGGGCGCTCGCAATCGACCGAAAACGTGCTCGCGGGGCGCCAGCCGCGAGCCGATCCACAGGACCTCGCATCCATGACCGGCTTCAAGTCCGAGTTTCTGAAGACCCTTGCCGAGCGCGGCTTCATCCACCAGGTGTCGGACGAGACCGGGCTGGACGATCTGTTCCGCACCGAGACGGTCACCGCCTATGTCGGCTACGACGCCACCGCGACGAGCCTCCACATCGGCAATCTGATCTCCGCGACGATGCTCTACTGGCTGCAGGAGACCGGCCACCGGCCGATCGCGCTGATGGGCGGCGGTACCTCGATGGTGGGCGATCCGTCCTTCCGCGACGAGCAGCGCAAGCTGCTGACGCCCGAGGCGATCGACCAGAACATCGACAGCATCAAGCGGATCTTCGCGCGGATCCTGAAGTTCGGCGACGGGCTCACCGATGCAATCATGGTCAACAATGCCGACTGGCTGATGAAGCTGAACTATGTCGAGTTCCTGCGCGACGTCGGCCGGCATTTCTCGGTCAACCGCATGCTTTCCTTCGATTCGGTGAAGCTGCGGCTCGACCGCGAGCAGTCGCTGTCATTCCTCGAATTCAACTACATGATCATGCAGGGCTACGACTTCGTCGAGCTCTCCCGCCGCTACGGCTGCCGGCTGCAGATGGGCGGCTCCGACCAGTGGGGCAACATCATCAACGGCGTCGATCTCGGCCATCGCATGGGCACCCCGCAGCTCTATGCGCTGACGACGCCGCTGCTCACCACCTCCTCTGGCGCCAAGATGGGCAAGACCGCCTCCGGCGCCGTCTGGCTGAACGAGGACGTCTTCAGCGCCTATGACTTCTGGCAGTACTGGCGGAACACAGAGGATGCCGATGTCGGCCGCTTCCTGAAGATCTTCACGCGGCTGCCGCTCGACGAGATCGCCAGGCTCGAGGCGCTGGGCGGCTCGGAGATCAACGAGGCGAAGAAGATCCTCGCCACCGAGGCGACGGCGATCGTCCATGGCCGCGAGGCGGCCGAGGCTTCCGCCGAGACGGCCCGCAAGACCTTCGAGGAAGGCGCCCTCGCCGACACGCTGCCAACGATCACCGTGCCCGCCTCCGAGCTTGCCGCGGGCACGGGGCTTCTGGCGCTGGTCGTCCAGGCCGGGCTCGCGGGCTCCAACGGCGAAGCCCGCAGGCATGTCCAGGGCGGCGCCGTCAGGGTCAATGACGAGCCGGTCTCCGATCCCCGCGCCACCATCGGCGAGGCGGACCTGAAGGACGGCGTCGTCAAGCTGTCGGTCGGCCGCAAGAAGCATGTGCTGGTAAGGCCGGAGTAGGTTTTCGCGGCGGCATCCAAGTCGCGGGGCTGTTGCCGGAGACAACGGCGAAAAGCGATCTGCATGCATCCCAGCTTCGTCATCCCGGCCGCCGAGCCGGGCCTCAGCGTCAGAGCTTTGCCTCGTTGCAAGAAGAAGCGTGTGGAACTGCACTCTTGGAGCAGTTCCAGCGATTTGGATTGGATCCCGGGTCAAGCCCGGGATGACGAGGCGTTGAAGTCTCGCTCGGTCTGCTGCGAAGGCATTCGAAGTCGGCGGGTCTCCAGTTAGAGATCGGTCGCCCGCCTTTGGCCTTCAGCCCTTAATACTCAAAAATCCGCCGGAAGATGCCGGGAGCGATCAGCGAGATCGGATTGACCACCAGAGTGGGATTGGCGAGCGTACCCTCCAGCCGGTAGGTGATGCCGATCAGTCCCCCCTCGCCGCCATTGCCGAGCACCGGCCCGACAAAGGGCAGCGCGCCGAACAGCCGGTTGACGCCATAGGCCGGCATGAAGGATCCGGCCATGTCAATCTGCCCCGACGGATCGATCAGCGTTCCCGAAAAGCTCGAACCGAAGACCGGGCCGCGGATGATCCCGTCGTCGACGACGAGGCGCCCGCCCTGCCAGCGCAGGTTCGCCCGGGCGATGTCGAAGAAGGCGTTGGCGACGGGCAGATCCTTGCCGAGCCGCGCCGCCAGGCTGTCGGAGCTCTGCCGCGCGGTGCCGACGAGGCTGCGCAGCCGCTCCTCGTCGACCAGGGTGAAATTGCTGAGAGAGACGCGGCCGGCAAAGGCGTCGCCGCGGCTGGCAAGGCCGAGCTTGAGCCTGCCGTTGCGCATCTTGCCGTAGAGCCCGGAAAAGCGCAGCAGCGCGCCGGTGTCGGCGGTTTCGAGCCGCATGGCCGGACCGTCCGTCGCTCCGGGGCGGAACGCCATCGTCACCGTTGCACCGCGGATGGTCGCATCGAGCGAGGCGGCACGGACGCGGTCTTCGGCGGCCTCGTAGCGGATCTCGGCATTCTGCAGGACCTCGTCGCCGAAGCCGCGCAGCTGCTCCGCCGAGATTTCGACGATCAGCCGTCCCTTGCCGTCGGCTTCGCCATCCGGGCTGCCGGCAAGGCTGCCCTGCAGCGCTGCGAGGATCGGCCGGGCGTCGATGCTGTTCGCGGCGACGCGGATGCCGAGGCCGCCGTCGATCCGGGTCAGCCGCGCCGAGACCGAATCGTCGCGGTTGAGCGCCAGCGAATTGAGGACCAGCGATTTCAGCCCCGCCCCGTCGAGCACCGCCGAGCCGGTGGCGGAGAAGCCCTCGCCCTTGAGGACGGCATTCCGGACATGGGTCACGCCGCCATCGGCAACGACGTCGAAGGTCATCGTCCCAGGTACGCCGGCACTCTTCGACCAGCCGATCGCCGGCAGGCGGATGGCGGCGTTCGACAGATCCGCCGTCGCCGCGAAGCTCTCCTTGCCGCGCAGGAGCTCCACCGTGATGACGCCGCCCAGCATGCGGGCGAGCGGCGGGGAAAGATGCGCGATCGCCGCCTCGTCGAGCCGCGCGTCGATCTTCAGCGAGGCGTCGCCCACCGGTTCGGCGCCGATCGGCTGGGTGAAGTTGACCGTCGCGGGAATATCGTCGATGCGGCCGCTGAACTCGCCCATGGCGCTGCCCTCGGCGATCATCGCGGTGCCGTTGAGATCGGCAAAGTGCCGCCCGTCGATCGGCTTTTTGACGTCGACATCGTGAAGCTCGGCGATGACCGACCAGTTCAACCCGCTGACCACCGGCTTGCTCGTGCCGGGCGGCGCGCCGGCAAGATGAAAGCCGACACCGACGCCGATCTTCACCTTGCCGGCGACATCCTCCGGCCGCCAGTCCTTCGCCTCCTCGGCCATTGCCGGCTGGCGCTCGGCGAGTTCGACGATCTGCGCCGCCGGGCCTTCGACATTCAGCGAGAGAGCCGCGTCCATGCCGTCGCCTGCATGCTGGAAATCGAGGTTCGAAGGCATCACCGCGACGTCGGCACTGCCCTCCACCGCGGCCTTTTCGAGATCGATGACGACATGATCGCCGCGATGGCGGACCTTCCCCGAAGCGGCGGAAAGGTCGGGCATGTCGTCGAGGGTGCTGAAGGCGCCCCCGCTGAACGTCACATCGAGAGCGAACTCGTCCTCGCGCATCGGCGTATGGGGATGGACCACCTCGAGAAGCCGTTCCACCGTCAGGTCCAGCCCGAGCGACGCGGTATCAAACCGTCCGGCCTTCAGATGCTCCAGCGCCCAGGCGCGCGGCTCTTCGGCGAGGAAGAACGGCCAGAAAGCCATCAGGTCGTTCCCGTCGATCGCCTCGCCGCTGATCTTTGCCGTCAGCCGGTCCGCCGGGCCGAAGCCGCCGAGATCGGCAACGGCGCTCAGCCGGCCTTCAGGCAGGGAAAACTGCGCATCCTCGACATGGATGCTGCCCCGGCCCGGATCGATGACGCCGTTCGAGGTGAAAAGTGCCTCGCGCTCGACGGGCGAACCCGCGGCAAGGCTGGCGATGCGCGAGACGAGACGGTTGGAGGCCAGCCGAAACGGCAGGCCGGCCTCAGGAGCCGAAAGGTCGAGCTCCCCGGCAAAATCCCCGGAAGCGTCGTTTCCATCGGAAAAATTGGCAGCGATATCAGCAGTTTTTCCGCCTTCGTTGATGTCCGCGGTCAGCTTGCCGTCGATCGTGTGTCCTGCCGGTCGCTCCAGCATCGTCGTCGCGGCGAGACTGAGACGTCTGTCGCGCCCCTCGCCGGTAAGATCGAGGGCGAGCGCCAGCGTCGGCCGTGGGGCGTCTCCCTTGGCGGGGGTCGGCAACATCACTGCGTCGGTCTGCAGCGACAGCGCCTCGAGGCGCGCGGCGTCTTCGGCGATGCTGGCGGTGCCCTCGGCGCGGATCGTCGTGCCACCGGCATCGGCTTCGAGCAGAAGATCGACCGCGCCGCTGCGGCTCTTCTCGATCGACAGCCGGGCGATCCGCGGCGCCGAGGCAACGCCGCCGAGCGGCCCGACATCGCTGATCTCGACCGCCTTCAGCGGCATTGCCGCGACGCTGCCGGCGGCCCGGTCGAGACCAGCATAGATCGCCTCGACGTCAGGCACCGGCACCGGCCCAGTGCCGAACAGCCGGTCGGTGTCGATGCCGAGACTCTTCGCCGTGATCTTTTCGGCCGAAATGTCGCCGGTCAGCGCCGACCAGAGGCTGAAGCCAACGACGAGGTCTCCGGCGGCTGCAACGTGCTTCCGTGTCTCGGCATCTGCGAGCACGACGTCGTGGAAGGTCAGGGTGATCTCGCCGGAGGGGCTGAACCCGATCTGCCGCGACTGAACGGAAATGGTCACATCGGAGGGCAGCAGGCTTGCGGCGAGCGACTGGCTCTGATCGAGAAGGAGCCGGTTACCGAACGGCGTGGCGACGAGAAGGGCGACGGCACCGATGACGAAGACGAGAACGGCCGCGAAGGCGCCGGTCAGGGCTTTGCCGAACAGTCTCATGCCACCGTTCGGCGGCCGGCGCCCGCCCGCCGGGCCATGCCGCACATTTTCCCGCGGCCGGCCACGCGCATGGCCCGCCAGGGTCTTGCCAGCCCCGTTCCTGCCTGCATTTACCAGCTTCCCAACCCGTCCCGGAATGGCATGATGACCGCGCCCGCCGCTCTCTGCAATCGGAAGCGGTCGGCCCCCTGCCGTTTTCCAGCCATTCCGATTCTGATCTCTTTCAATCATCTCAAGTCGAAAGGATGACGCGATGCCGATTTCCGTGGGCGATGAGTGCCCTGACTTCCACTTGCCCGACGACCGTGGCCAATCGGTCTCGCTCGCCGACGTCAAGGGCCGTCCGTTCGTTCTGTACTTCTACCCCAAGGACGACACTTCAGGTTGCACCCGGGAAGCGATCGACTTCAGCGGCCTCGCGGAGGATTTCGCCGCCGCGGGGACGACCGTCTTCGGCGTTTCGCCGGATCCGGTTGAGAAGCACGAAAGATTCCGCGACAAGCACGATCTGTCGGTCCGTCTCCTCTCCGACGAGGACAAGGCGCTGCTCGAAGCCTTCGGCGTCTGGGTGGAGAAGTCGATGTATGGCCGCAAATACATGGGCGTCGAGCGCACCACCGCGCTGATCGGCAGCGACGGCAAGGTCGCGCGGATCTGGCCCAAGGTGAAGGTGCCGGGCCATGCGGCGGAAGTGCTGGAAGCGGCACGCCAGCTTGCAACGAAGGCCTGAGCGTGATGGCCGAGGCTGACATGGGCCAGCCGTCGACGCTGCGCGAGGCGACGACGCGGGCGCTGGCGGCCAGCGATCTCGACGAAAAGGTGCGGCTGACCAATCTCGCTTGCCGGCTCTGGTTCGCCCGCCGCCTCGGCCTCCACTCGGCCACCGATCCGGCCCATCCCGGCCGGCCCGGGCGGCCGGGCGAACCGGAGCTCGTCTCGCCGAAGAAGCTGAAGCGCCGCTCCGTCCATACGCCGGAGGGGCGGATCGTGCTGATCCACGCCCTTGCCCATATCGAGCTCAATGCCATCGATCTCGCCCTCGACATCGTCGCGCGATTCGCTCGCGAGACGATGCCGCGCAGCTTCTTCGACGGCTGGATGACGGTGGCCCTGGAGGAAGCCAAGCATTTCGGCCTGCTCTCTCGCCGGCTTGGCGAACTCGGCTCCCATTATGGCGCGCTGCCCGCCCATGACGGGCTGTGGCAGGCGGTGGAAGAGACCTCCCACGACCTCTCCGCCCGTCTGGCGGTGGTGCCGCTGATTCTGGAGGCGCGCGGCCTCGACGTGACGCCGTCGATGATCGACAAGCTGCTGGCCGTCGGCGACGACGACACCGCAAAAATCCTCGAAATCATCTATCGCGATGAGAAGAAGCACGTCGCCATCGGCGCCAAGTGGTTCCGCTTCCTCTGCGCCCGCCAGAACGTCAACGCCGCCGAACGCTTCGGCGTGCTGGTCCGCCAGAGCTTTCGCGGCGAGATCAAGGCGCCCTTCAACGACCGCGCCAGGGCCGAAGCCGGCCTGACGCCGACCTTCTACCGTTCGCTGTCCCCGCGCTCGCGCTGACGGCGATTTCACCGCCCTCGCCAAGGAAACGTTAACCTTAACGATTTCTAATCGCTGCCGAAGAGAGCCCTTTCGGGCCGCCCACCAAGCGATCGAAGTCGATGCAGGCGAGCAAGCTGACGAGCACCTTTGGCCGGCGCAAAGAGCCCCATACCGTGATCATCGCGAAAGGCGAGCATGTCCGGCATTTCACCGTCGGGCATGGCCGTCTTCTGGTCGGTTCGGCCCTCGCTGCGCTCGTCGTCGCGGCGGCCACCGCCCTTCCCGTTCTGTACGTGCTGGCGACGCCGCAGCCGACCGGCGAGGCCGAGCGCCAGTGGCGCAACCGCAACGAATACGAGCAGCGGATCGCGACGCTCAGGGTCGAACTCGACCGGGCGACGAGCCGCCAGTTCCTCGCCCAGAAGATGGTGGAGAGCAAGGTCGACGTCCTCCTCGACCAGCAGGAACAGCTCGCCGCCCGCTACGAAAAGCTGCAGCCGCTGTTCGAGCGCGCGAAGTCGACCGGCCTTCTCGCAGCGCCGGTGCCCGTCCCCACCCCGAAACCGGTCGAGGACGAGCTGGATCACGGTGCCGCCGCTTCCGATTCGGTCGCCTTCGACGACGAGAGCGGCGACGGGATCGACGACGATGCGCCACCCGCGGCGAACGCCTTCGCTCCGGCGGAACCTGCAGCGACGGACTGGCTGGGCAAGCTGCGCGCCGAGGCGTCGCCGCCCGGCGGCAAGTCGCCTCGCCTTGCCGCCAGCCCAGCTTCGGTCATCTCCGACGAGAGCTTGCGGAAGATCGGCGAGGCGATCAGCGTCGCCGAACTCGGTCAGCTGAGAAACCTCGAAGCCCTTGCCTCGACGGCTCGCGGCCGGGCGGTGCGGATCTCCACGGCGCTGGCGGCTGCCGGGATCAGGGTCGCCGAGGCGGACGACGATAGCCGGGCCACCGGCGGTCCGTTCGAACCGGTGCCCGAAGGCGACGCCTTCGAGCAGACGGTCGCCGAACTCGACGCGGCGCTCGACGAGCTCCAGCGGGTGAGCAGCGTGGCGAGGAAGCTGCCGCTGGAACGGCCGATGCCGTCCGGCGCGATCTCCTCGACCTTCGGCGTCCGGGCCGACCCGTTTCTCGGCCGGAGCGCCTTTCACTCCGGCATCGACTTCGCCGAGCCCTATGGCCGCTCGATCGAGGCGACGGCGCCCGGCACGGTGACCAAGGCGGGCCCCTATGGCGGCTATGGCAATATGGTCGAGATCGACCACGGCAACGGCATCTCGACGCGCTACGGGCACATGTCGAAGATCAGCGTCGCGGTCGGTGACAAGGTGAGCCGCGGCAAGACCATCGGCGCGGTCGGCTCCACCGGCCGCAGCACCGGGCCCCACCTCCACTACGAAGTGCGCCGCGAAGGCAGGGCCGTGGATCCGGCAAAGTTCTTCCGCATCGGCGACCGGATCCGCGGCTTCGGCTGACCTGCTTCAAAACGAAAACAGGCCGGCAATGCCGGCCTGCTCGAAAGTCCTAACCGGGCGCGATAGCGACCCTCAGTCGATGTCTTCCACCTCGACGCTACCGCCATGGACGCGCTGGGCGAGCGCAGCCTCCATGAAGCGGTCGAGATCGCCGTCGAGCACGTCCTGCGGCGTCGTGTGTTCGACGCCGGTGCGAAGGTCCTTCACGAGCTGATAGGGCTGCAGCACATAGGAGCGGATCTGGTGGCCCCAGCCGATGTCGCTCTTCGACGCCGCTTCGGCATTCGCCGCCGCCTCGCGCTTCTCGAGTTCGGCCTCGTAGAGCCGCGCCTTCAGCATGTTCCAGGCGGTCGCCCGGTTCTTGTGCTGCGAGCGCTCCTGCTGGCAGGCCACCACGATGCCCGTCGGGATATGGGTGATGCGCACGGCCGAATCGGTGGTGTTGACGTGCTGACCGCCAGCGCCCGAAGCGCGGTAGGTGTCGATGCGGCAGTCGGATTCGTTCACCTGGATGTCGATCGTGTCGTCGACCACCGGATAGACCCAGACCGAGGCGAAGGAGGTGTGCCGCCGCGCCTGACTGTCATAGGGCGAGATGCGCACCAGCCGGTGCACGCCCGATTCGGTCTTCATCCAGCCATAGGCGTTGTGGCCCTTGATCAGCATGGTGGCGGACTTGATGCCCGCCTCTTCGCCGGCATGCTCTTCGAGAAGTTCGACCTTCATGCCGGAGCGCTCGCCCCAGCGCATATACATGCGCTCGAGCATCTCCGCCCAGTCCTGGCTCTCGGTGCCGCCGGCGCCGGAATGAACCTCGACATAGGTGTCGTTGGTGTCGGCTTCGCCGGAGAGCAGCGATTCGATCTGCCGCTTGTCGACATCGGCGCGGACGGCGCGGATGGCCTTCTCCGCCTCCTCGATGATCGACTGGTCACCCTCCTCCTCGCCCATGGCGATGAGCTCGACATTGTCGTCGAGGGTCTGCGACAGGCCGCGAATGGCGGTGATCGACGTCTCCAGCTGCTGGCGCTCGCGCATCAGCTTCTGGGCCTCGGCCGGATCCTCCCAGATCGAGGGATCCTCGGCTTTCTGATTCAGAAGGTCGAGACGTCTGACGGACTTGTCCCAGTCAAAGATGCCTCCTCAGCAGGCTTATGGCCTGCTTGGTCTCGTCGACGATCGTCTCGATCTCGGCACGCATGCCGCATTCTCCTCAGATGTCTTGCAGAGGCCGGCCGGTCGGCCGGGCCCGCATCGCATGGCAGCGATGGAAGTTCCGCGTCATAAAGGGGGGCGCTTGCCCGCGTCAACATGGCGGGTCTGCGACGTCTTCGCGAAAGTCTGCGGACGGGCTCAGAAGAGCCCGCCGGCGCCCTGCGAAATCGCCTGCTCGGCCTGTTCGGAGACCTGCCCGGTGCCGCCACCGAAGCCGGCGACCTCGTCCTCGCCGATGACCTGGTAGCTGTCGGCCGGGCCGGTGCCGGGCTTGAACGCCTCCATGATCACATCCGAGCCGGAGCCGGAGGCGCGCATGCCGGTCTTGCGGTTGACGGCGATCAGCTCCATGCCCTCGGGAACCTTGAAGTCGACCGGCTTCTTGCCCTTCAAAGCTTCCTTCATGAAGTCGACGAAGACCGGCGCGGCGAGCCCGCCGCCGGTGGCGCCGTGCCCCATCGGGGTGGGGTTGTCGTAGCCGATATAGATGCCGCAGACGAGGTCCGGGGTGAAGCCGATGAACCAGGCGTCCTTCTCGTCGTTGGTGGTGCCGGTCTTGCCGGCGACGGGAACGCCGAGCGCCCTGACGCGGGTCGCCGTACCGCGCTGGACGACGCCCTCCATCATCGAGGTGATCTGGTAGGCGGTCATCGGATCGAGCACCTGGTCGCGCTCGTCGACCAGCTGCGGCTCGGCCTGGCCGTCATATTCGCGGGTGTTGCACTCGGCGCAGAAGCGCTGGTCGTGCTTGTAGATGGTGCGGCCGTAGCGGTCCTGCACCCGGTCGATGAGGGACGGTTCGATCGACCGGCCGCCATTGGCGATCACCGAATAGGCGGTGACCATCCGAAGGTCGGTGGTCTCGCCCGCACCGAGCGCCATCGGCAGGTAGGGCTTCAGATGGTCGTAGATGCCGAAGCGCTCGGCATACTGGGCGACGAGGTCCATGCCCATGTCCTTGGCGAGCCTTACGGTCATCAGGTTGCGGCTCTTCTCGATGCCGAGGCGCAGCGTCGACGGGCCGGCATAGCTGCCGCCGTAGTTCTGCGGCGTCCAGTAGCCGCCGGTGCCGTTGGGGATCGAGATCGGTGCGTCCATGATCACCGAGGCAGGCGTGTAGCCGTTGTCGAGGGCCGCCGAATAAACGAAGGGCTTGAAGGACGAGCCCGGCTGACGATAGGCCTGCGAGGCGCGGTTGAATTCCGACTGGGCGTAGGAGAAGCCGCCGACCATGGCGCGCACGCGGCCGGTCTCCGGCTCCATGGCGACCAGCGCGCCCTGCACCTTCGGTGGCTGGCGAAGCTTGTAACCGTCGCCGTCGTCCTTCTTCTCGACATAGACGACGTCGCCGCGCGACAGGACGTCGTCGGCCGAGCGGACCGAGCCCTTCTTCTCCTTCGTATTCAGTCTCAGCGCCCACTTCATGTCGGACAACGCGATGGTGCCGATCTCGCGCTCGCTTTCGAGCGCGCCTGAGATCGCCCGGTGCGGCTGCAGGCCGACACTGATCCTGTCGGCATTCGCCTCGAGGACGACGGCGAGGCGCCATTCGGGAACGTCGGACAGGGCGTCGATCTTGCCGATCTCGGCGCCCCAGTCGCTGCCGATGTCGATTGAACTGACCGGGCCCCGATAGCCGCGCTTCTCGTCGAAGGAAACGAGGGCGTCCTGCAGCGCCTTGCGCGCCTCCTTCTGGAGAGCGGGGTCGAGCGTCGTGCGTACCGACAGACCGCCCTCATAGAGCGACTTCGAGCCGTAGCGCTGGACGATCTCGCGGCGGACATCCTCGGTGAAATATTCCGACGAGGCGAGATAGGTGCCGGACGGACGCGGATTGACCTCGATGGGCTTTTCCCGGGCGGTCTCGGCCTCTTCCTCGGTGATGAAGCCGTTCTGAGCCATCTGGGAAATCACCCAATTGCGGCGGTCGATCGCGCGGTCGTAGTCGCGGAACGGATTGTAGTTCTCCGGCGCCTTGGGCAGCGCGGCGAGATAAGCCGCCTCTTCGACGTTGAGCTCGGTCACCGACTTGTCGAAATAGGCGAGCGCCGCGGCGGCGATGCCGTAGGACCCCATGCCGAGATAGATCTCGTTGAGATAGAGCTCGAGGATCTTGTCCTTCGAATAGGCCTGCTCGATCCTCAGCGACAGGATCGCTTCCTTGATCTTGCGGTCGAGGGTGCGCTCGTTGGTCAGGAGGAAGTTCTTGGCGACCTGCTGGGTGATCGTCGAGGCGCCCTGCATGCGGCCGCCTTTGGCGATCACCATGACGGCGCGGCCGACGCCCTCGATGTCGATGCCGGGATGCGAATAGAAGTTCTTGTCCTCGGCGGAGAGGAAGGCGTTCTTGACGAGATCGGGGATCGCCTGGATCGGCAGGAAGAGCCGGCGCTGGGTGGCGTATTCGGCCATCAGCTGGCCGTCCGAGGCGTGGACCCGCGTGGTCACCGGCGGCTCGTATTTGGCCAGCACCTGATAGTCCGGCAGCCCCTCGGCCATCCGCTCGACATACCAGGCGACCGCGCCGGCAACGAGGATGAAGAGCACGGACCCTATGCCGAAGAAATAGCCGATCAGTCTGATCATCGAAACTCCGTCCGGACACTGCCCATGCGTCTTGCGCCCATGAACTCCACGCCCGGTCTCTCGAGGGCGATCGCCTCGCCCTGCCCCCTCGGAACGGCATGAGCCGTCCCAGCTCCCCGCTCAGCGCAGCGGGTACAAGTCAGCCATGACCGCAAATTGCGGCAGGCCCATGGATTGTGGCGGATTTTCCGCCATTCGCGCGCGTGAAAGTTGCCGGATTGCCACAGAAAACCGCAATTCTGTCAAGCGCCGCTCAAGCTTCTCCAGTGGTCGGCCCGACGGACGCCTGATGCAACGAATCAAGCCTTCTGCGCAAGAGGCTGAGCCGGCGGGACATTTTCAGTCCTTTGCCTCGGCCGCCTTCAGCGCTTCGGCCTTGCCGCCACGAAAGAAGCGGATGATCGACTCGGCGATCGCCGAGGTCATCTTCTTGCGCCATTCGGCATCGGTGAGAAGCTGCTCGTCCTTGGCGTTCGACAGAAACCCCATCTCGACCAGGACCGAGGGAATGTCCGGCGCCTTCAGGACGCGGAAGCCCGCCGAGCGCTTCGGCCGTTTGATCAGCTCGATGTTGCGCCGGGAAAGGTCGGCGACGAGCGCCGCGGCGAAATGCTCCGAAAAGCTCACCGTCTCGCGGCGCGTCAGGTCGATGAGGATATCGAAGATCTCCGGCGAGCTCTGCTGGAAGCCCTTCGGCGCGAAGCGGTCGGAGGCGTTTTCGTTGGCGGCAATCTGCTGGGACAATTCGTCCGAGGCGTCTTCCGAAAGCGTGTAGACGGTGGCGCCGCGCAGGGTCTTGTAGTGGATCGAATCGGCGTGGATCGACAGGAACAGATCGGCGCCGAGCTTGCGGGCGATCGCCGCCCTGTCGTCGAGCGGGATGAAGGTGTCGTCGTTGCGGGTGAGCTCGGCGTCGACATTCGGATAGGTCTCGAGCACGTCGCGGAGCATCCGGGCGTTTTCGAGATTGACCATCTTCTCCATCGTGCCGGACGGCGACACCGCCCCCTTGTCGTCGCCGCCATGGCCGGGATCGATGACGATCACCAGGCGCTTCGGCCCGGCCTTCTGCGGCGCGGCCCTCGCCCCCTCCTTCTCGCTGGCGCGGTCACCGGCCGCTGCGGTCGCGGCAGGCTTTGCCGGGGCTTGCTGCCCGGGCGGCGCCAACGTCAGCTCGACGATCTCCTTGCCGTCCTCGACACGCTCTGCCACCGCTCCGACCGCCGGCGCCTTCAGCCTGAAGATCACCCGGTAGCGATCGGCGGTGACGAGGCCGTGCCGCACGCCCGCGACCAGACGGTTGTCCGGCAGCGTGTCGAAGGCGACGGCCGGGACCGTATCGTCGAAGTCGATGGCGACGCGATCGGGATTGCCGAGCGCGAAGCTGCGCACACGGGTCTTGCCGGTGAGGGTGAAGCGGACCGACAGCCCTGCCTCGCTGGCCGCAGGTTCGATGGCGGTGATGACGCGCTCGTCGCCGGCACGCGCCGCTCCGGCAGAGAGGCAGGCGGCGACGGACAGGAGGAGAGCGAAGATGAAGGCGGCGATGCGGCGGCCGACGAGCATTCGGTTCTCTTTCCCTATTTCGCGTTGCCCGTGTCGCGACTGCGGCGGGAAGGGGCCATTTTCGCGACGCCGTGGGCATCGACGGGAGACGCCGGCCTTTACCACATGTCGGAGCGCTCGGGCATAGCCCGTAGCCCTGCGAACGCGCGGACGACGATGGCGGCACAGCTCCGCGTCTGCGGCCGACCTGCCATCGGCGCTTCGTCCAACGCCATCGCCGGCGAGGCAGGCGATCTCAAGGCGACGAGCTTCGACCGCAGCCATTTGAAACGACGATTGAACCGCGAGGCTTGTGCGAAACTCGGCGAGCGTGCTGGCCGCCAGAGAAATGCGCTCTGCGAACGCCTGCCGAACGGGCAGTGCCCTTGTCATGGTCAATATCCCGTCATAAAAGCAGGATCGAGGAGTGAGGTGGCGGGAAATCCGCGTCGCCGGCAAGAGGTTCGGTCCCGAACGCAGGCGCATTGCCGCCGGTGACGGATGCCGACCCGCCCGAGAGGCGATGCCGCGTCCTACCACTTCCGACTCATGTCGAGGTTTTCGGTCGATGCCGCAGTCGCACTGCGATCGACACGCTTCATCGTTCGGCTTGCGTGTCCCGCAGGGGGCGCATCCGAAACGTTTCATCGGCCGCCCTGGAGCGGTCATCGATTGTTACAAGGTCGTGTATTTGCCGCAGTCATCCAGGTCTCATCGCTCATCATTGCCCAGTGTCCGCCTCGTCGCGGCCGGTCATCAGCGCGGGATCATCGAGTCGCGGGTCCAGAGCACGATCCAATCGGGCTCGCGCCCTTCAAAAGACCGCCAGGCGATCAACTGCCGGATGCGTGTCCCTTGCGCGAGCGCCGGGGAGTCATCTGATGGCAAACAAAATGTTGATCGACGCGTCCCACCCGGAAGAGACGCGCGTCGTCGTCGTCCGCGGTAGCCGGATCGAAGAGTTCGATTTCGAATCGGAACACAAGAAACAGCTCAAGGGCAACATCTATCTCGCCAAGGTCACGCGGGTCGAACCCTCGCTGCAGGCCGCCTTCGTCGAATATGGCGGCAACCGCCACGGCTTCCTCGCCTTTTCCGAGATCCATCCGGACTACTACCAGATTCCCAAGGCCGATCGCGAAGCGCTGATCGCCGAGGAACTGGCGCGCAGCGACGAGGAGGACGAGGCCGACGAGCCGAAGGCGAAGCCGAGCCGCGGGCGTGGTCGCTCGCGCAGCAAGCCTGCCGCCCGCACCGATGCCGACAGCGTGTCCGAGCCGGTCACCGAAGCCGGCGAAGGGACGCCGGGCGAGACGAACGACGATGACGCGACGATCGAGGCGCGCGCCCCCGGCTCCGAGGAGTCCGGCGAGCCTGTCGGTGACCTCGGCGAGGCCGTCGAAACGGGCGACTCCGACGACGAGGAGAACGGCGAAACCGCCGATTCCGACGAGGGCGAAAGCCGTGGCCGCAAGCCGCGCCGCAGCCGGCGCAGCCGCGGGCGCGGCCGGGATTCCGACGGCGATTCCTCCGACGACGATGGCGACGAGCCCGAGGAGATCGACGACCTCGGCTCCGAGGACGCGATGGAGGAAGTGCCGGTCCGCCAGGCCAGGCCGCGCAAGCAGTACAAGATCCAGGAGGTCATCAAGCGCCGCCAGATCCTGCTCGTCCAGGTCGTCAAGGAAGAGCGCGGCAACAAGGGCGCGGCGCTGACCACCTATCTTTCGCTCGCCGGGCGCTATTCGGTTCTGATGCCGAACACCGCCCGCGGCGGCGGCATTTCCCGCAAGATCACCAACGCCACCGATCGCAAGCGCCTGAAGGAGGTCGTGCGCGACCTCGACGTGCCGCGCGGCATGGGCATCATCCTGAGAACCGCCGGCGCCAACCGCACCAAGGCGGAGGTCAAGCGCGACTACGAATATCTGATGCGGCTGTGGGAGACGGTGCGCACCGTCACCCTCTCCTCGATCGCCCCTGCCCTCGTCTACGAGGAAGGCAGCCTGATCAAGCGATCGATCCGCGACCTCTACAACAAGGACATCGACCAGATCCTCGTCGCCGGCGAGGGAGGCTACCGCGAAGCGAAAGACTTCATGCGGATGCTGATGCCGAGCCAGGCCAAGGTCGTCCAGCCCTATCGCGACCCGACGCCGATCTTCGCGCGCCAGGGCATCGAGGCGCAGCTCGACAAGATGCTGCAGCCGCATGTGACGCTGAAGTCCGGCGGCTACATCATCATCAACCAGACCGAGGCGCTGGTCGCCATCGACGTCAATTCCGGCCGCTCGACGCGGGAGCATTCGATCGAGGACACCGCCTACCAGACCAATCTGGAGGCAGCCGAGGAGGTCGCGCGGCAGTTGCGCCTGCGCGATCTGGCGGGCCTCATCGTCATCGACTTCATCGACATGGAGGAAAAGCGCAACAACCGCGCCGTCGAGAAGAAGATCAAGGACTGCCTGAAGAGCGACCGGGCCCGCATCCAAGTCGGCCGGATCTCGCATTTCGGGCTTCTCGAAATGAGCCGGCAGCGCATCCGCGCCAGCGTGCTCGAATCGACCATGCAGCCCTGCCCGGTCTGCGGCGGCAACGGTCATATCCGCTCGGCCTCCTCTCTGGCTCTGCACGTCCTCAGAAGCATCGAGGAACACCTGCAGAAGCAGGCGAGCCACGACCTCATCGTCAAGGTTCCGACGGCGACGGCGCTCTATGTCCTCAACGAGAAGCGCAAGCGCATCGACGAACTCGAGCAGCATTACGGGCTGAAGATCATCATCGAGGCCGACGAGAGCGCCGGCCACCAGGCGGTGACGATCGAGCACGGCGCACCCGCCGAGCAGCCGGTCGTGCGCCAGATCGCGGTCAATCCGGAATCGGTCATTGCCGAGGACGAGGTTGAGACCGTCGAGGAAGAGGCCGTCGAGGAGATCGAGGCAAAGTCCGGCGACGAGCAGAAGGACGAGGGCGACGGCAAGCGCCGGCGCCGGCGCCGCAGGCGGCGGCGCGGCGGCGGCGACGATGGCCAGAACGCCAGGTCCGACGCCGATTCCGAGGCGAACGACGACGCGAGCGACGATACCGACGACAGCGACTCGGACGACAGCGACGACGAGACGGCCTCGGACGACGGCGATCGCGGTTCGCGCCGGCGTCGGCGCGGACGTCGCGGCGGGCGCCGCCATCGGGACCAGAATGGCGACGATACCGGCACTGGCGACGAGGCAATCGCCGCAGCCGATGCCGGTGGAACGCCGGTCGAAGCGGCGGACGGGCCGGAAATTGCCGCCGGAGGCGATTCGACCGAGGCGGCGCCGACGGTCGAGGTGACGGAAACGCCGGTGACCGAGATAGCTGTGACGGAAACCCTGGTTTCCGCCGAGCCGGCGACGTCCGAAGAGATCGTAGCCGAGCCGCCCGTCGAGACCGTCGAGGCGGCCCCCGAGGTGACCACCGCCGAGACCACGGAAGTCGCTGCGCCTGCAGAGCCGGCGGAAGCCGTCGTCGATGCGGAAACGGGCGCTGGCGAGGCGGAGACTGTCGAAGCCTCGAGCGACGGGGCTGCCGCTCCGTCGGCGACGGCCGACCAGCCGGCCGCCAACGACGACGCGCCGGAGCCCGCAGCCGAACCGCGCGAGCCCGTGGTGACGTCGTCGAGCGGCGACGAGGCGAATTCCGAGGAAGCCAAGCCGCGTCGCACCGGCTGGTGGGCACGCCGCAGTTTTTTCTGAGAATCTTCGGGCTCGGCCAATAGGCCGGGCCCGAAGGGTTTTTGGGGGCGGAAGGCTGCGGATGGATCGCAGCCTTTCAGGGCGTCACCGTGATGTGAGTTGGTCTGGCCAATCGTCTCACGGGACGAACTTCACGAGTGCCGCAGGCATTGCCGTAAGACGGCGACATCAGCCACCGAGGCGTTGCAACCCGCCGTCAGCCCAGTCGCGCGGCTGAGCCCTAGATGATCGCTACGGGTCTCCGATTTGGCGTGAGGCCCAACCCGAGGCCGGGATGACGCTCCTGTGAAAGTGGATGCGCCGGTGTCCTCGGTCATTGCCACGGCAACCGTGTCGCAGCCGAAACGACCCGCAGGCTTGGCCCAGATCGCGACTGAGCCGGGGTGACGGTCGATGGTGGCGGACGATCCGTTTCTGCCCTCGCTCTATCTGTCGACGAACGGTCCTGCCCTTCACTCCCGGTGCGAGACTGGGACTGGGAAGTCGGACAGAAGGTGAGGATTGACCGATCTCTCGGCCCGTCGCCGCTTCGCCCATTGGCCGTCTGACGCACCGGAGTCCCGGGCGTATCTGCGCCGGCCTTTGGGGGCAGGGCTGCGGCGGGGCAGGACCTGGACGAGACCCGGTTCGTCGTCGAGGCTGATCCCCAGCCCCACGAACCGGTTGGGTAGCCTCGCTGCCAGCGAGCCCGCCGCAGCCTAGCGATCGAGCGCCTTGACGATGTCCTCGACCATCTTCTTGGCGTCGGCGAGCAGCATCATCGTGTTGTCCTTGTAGAACAAGGTGTTGTCGATGCCGGCATAGCCCGAGCCGAGGGAGCGCTTGACGAACAGGCAGGTCTGCGCCTGGTCGACATTGAGGATTGGCATGCCGTAGATCGGCGAGGTCTTGTCGTCACGCGCCGCCGGATTGGTGACGTCGTTGGCGCCGATGACGAAGGCGACGTCGGACTGCGAGAACTCCGAATTGATGTCCTCGAGCTCGAACACGTCGTCATAGGGAACGTTCGCTTCGGCAAGGAGCACGTTCATGTGTCCCGGCATGCGACCCGCCACCGGATGGATGGCGTATTTCACCTCGACGCCCTCCTCTTTCAGCTTGTCGGCCATCTCGCGCAGGGCATGCTGCGCCTGGGCGACGGCCATGCCGTAGCCGGGGACGATGATGACCTTGGAGGCGTTCGCCATCAGATAGGCGGCGTCCTCGGCAGATCCCTGCTTGATCGTCCGGTCGCCCATGTCCTCGCCGCCCGCCGGACCGCTCTCGCCGCCGAAGCCGCCGAGGATCACCGAGATGAAGGAGCGGTTCATGCCCTTGCACATGATGTAGGAGAGGATCGCGCCGGACGAGCCGACCAGCGCGCCGGTGATGATCAGCGCCAGATTCTGCAGTGTGAAGCCGATGCCGGCGGCAGCCCAGCCGGAATAGGAGTTCAGCATCGACACGACGACCGGCATGTCGGCGCCGCCGATCGGGATGATCAGGAGCACGCCAAGGGCCAGCGAGACGAGCACCACCAGCCAGAACAGCGCGTGGCTCTCGGTGGCGGCGAACCACACCACCAGGACCACCAAGAGGACGCCGAGGGCGATGTTGATGGCGTGGCGCTGCGGCAGCATGATCGGCTTGCCGCTCATCCGCCCGTCGAGTTTCAGGAAGGCGATGACCGAACCGGTGAAGGTGATCGCACCGATGGCAACGCCGATCGACATTTCGACCAGCGCCTGGCCGTGGATCGCCCCGATGGCGCCGATGCCCATGGATTCGGGCGCATAGAGAGCGGCGGCCGCGACCATGACGGCGGCAAGGCCGACCAGCGAATGGAAGGCGGCGACGAGCTGCGGCATCGCCGTCATGGCGATGCGCCGAGCGATGATCGCACCGGCGGTGCCGCCGATGGCGATGCCGACGACGATCAGCGCGAAGCCGCCGAAGGACGGGCCGGCGAGGAACAGCGTGGTCAGGATGGCGATTGCCATGCCGACCATGCCCATCATGTTGCCCTGACGGCTGGTCGTCGGATGCGACAGGCCCCTCAGCGCCAGGATGAACAGGACGCCAGAGACGAGATAAAGGAACGCGGCGGTGCTTTCAGACATGTCTCATCCGCCTCACTTCGACTTCTTCTTGTACATCCCCAGCATGCGCTGGGTGACGAGGAAGCCGCCGAAGATATTCACCGAGGCGAGGATCAGCGCGACGAAGCCGAAGCCGGTGGCAAGCCCAGAGGCTGACAGGCCGACAGCGAGCAGCGCGCCGACGACGATCACCGAGGAGATCGCGTTGGTCACCGACATCAGCGGCGTGTGCAGCGCCGGGGTGACCGACCAGACGACATAGTATCCAACGAAGATCGCCAGGATGAAGATCGCGAAATGGAAGACGAACGGGTCGACGCCGGTGGCGGCATGGCCCGCGGCCGCAGTCGCATCGCCGACACCCTCGCCGATCATCCGCTCGACGCCGGTGCGGGCATCGCGGATCGCCGCCCCCGCCTCGTTCAGGCGCTGCAGCGTATCCCTCGCCGTATCGCTAGCCATCAGTTCCCTCCCCCGGCCGCCGGCGTCTTTCCGGTCGCCGTCTCCGTTGCGGCGGCGGCATTATCGCCCGGCGCGGCAGCGGCCTTTGCAAAATTCGGATGCACCACCTTGCCGTCGCGGGTCAGAAGCGTCGCCTTGACCAGTTCGTCGTCGAAGTCGATCTTCAGCGCGCTGCTTTCCTTGTCGAGCATGGTCTCGAGAAAGGCCGAGAGGTTCTTAGCATAGAGCAGCGAAGCGCTCGCCGAGACGCGGCCGGGAACGTTGGCATAGCCGATGATCCGCGCCGGGCCGACCTCGGCGATCTGGCCGGCCACCGCACCCTCGACATTGCCGCCGCGCTCGACCGCGAGATCGACCAGCAGCGAGCCGGGCCGCATCGCGGCGACCATTTCCGCCGAGACGAGCTTGGGTGCCGGGCGTCCGGGGATCAGCGCCGTGGTGATGACGATGTCCTGCTTGGCGATGTGGGAGGCGACGAGTTCGGCCTGCTTGGCCTGATACTCCTTCGACATCTCCTTGGCATAGCCGCCGGCGGTCTCGGCCGCCTTGAACTCATCGTCCTCGACGGCGATGAACTTCGCGCCGAGGGATTCGACCTGCTCCTTGGCGGCAGGACGGACGTCCGTCGCAGTCACCACCGCGCCGAGGCGACGGGCGGTGGCGATCGCCTGCAGGCCGGCGACGCCGGCGCCCATGACGAAGATGCGGGCGGCGGGAACCGTGCCCGCGGCGGTCATCATCATCGGGAAGGCCCGGTCGAATTCATGCGCGGCATCGATCACCGCCCGATAACCTGCAAGGTTCGCCTGGGAGGAGAGGACGTCCATCACCTGCGCACGGGTGATGCGGGGCATCAGCTCCATGGCGAAGGCGAGAATGCCGGCATCGGCCATCGCCTTCAGCGCCGCGTCCTCGCCGTAGGGGTCCATGATCGCGATGACCACGGCGCCGGACTTGTAGGCAGAGAGTTCGTCAGCCGCCGGACGGCGCACCTTCAGGACGACATCCGCCGTACCCGCATCGGACGCGCTGCCGATCGTCGCACCCGCCGCCTCGAAGGCTTCGTCGGTGACGCGCGACCTGGCGCCGGCGCCGGCCTCGACGACGATCGCGGCACCCCGGCCGATCAGTTTCTTGACGGTATCCGGCGAGGCTGCGACGCGCGTTTCGCCGTCGGCCGTCTCTTTCGGAACGAAAATTTTCATGCCGCGGCTCCTCCCCTGCCAACTCACATGCCGACCGGCGACGTCCCGTGTTCGGGATCGGGCCGGGCAAGGGTCAGCGCAGGGCGAAGAAGCCGATAGCGAGTGCGACGATGAAGGTGAGGACCGAGGCGATGACGCCGCTGCCCATGATCAGCCCGACCATCATGCCGAGGAGCAGCGCCACGACAATGACCGTGCCCCATTTGAACAGGCCGATGAAAAGCGCGTAAGTCCTTTCGTGCTGCGGATAATCCATCTCAGCAGCTGTCGACATGTCGACGTTGATTTCCCCGGCCATGGCCACCCTCCACTCAAATCCCGTCTCTGGCATACACGAAACCATGCGAGGCTGGCAACGAAGAGTCGCGGCTCGTCGCAAGACTTTCCTGCCCTTACGCCAAGGATGCTCTAAGGACGTTCAGATCAGGGAAACAGCCGGGCGACGTCCCAGGGCTGGTCGAGCGCGGCCCGGGTGAAGGCGATTCGGTCGTGCAGCCGGAAGGCGCCGTCCTGCCAGAACTCGATCGACAGCGGCCGCAGCCGGAAGCCGGACCAGTATGGCGGCCGCGGGATCTCCTTTTCCCCGAAGGTCTCGCCGAATCGTTCGACCTCGGCGACGAGATGGTCGCGATCGGCGAGCGGCCGCGACTGCTGCGACGCCCAGGCACCGATGCGGCTGCCGCGCGGGCGGCTGGCGAAATAGGCGTCGGCCTCGGCCTCACCGACGATCTCGACCGGCCCGCGCAGGCGAACCTGCCGGCGCCGGCTCTTCCAGTGGAAGCACATCGCCGCCTTGCGGGTGGCGAGAAGCTGCTGCCCCTTGGCGCTGTCGAAGTTGGTGTAGAAGGCAAAGCCTCGCTCGTCGAAGCCTTTGAGGAGCACCATGCGCACATCGGGCAGCCCGGCCTCGTCCACCGTGGCGAGCGCGAGAGCGTTCGGATCATTGGGCTCGCTCTCACCCGCCTCCTGCAGCCACCGGTCGAAGAACGCTACGGGATCCGGCCCGACGACGGTTTCATCGAGTCTTAAGGGTTCTTCGGTCATCTGTGTTACTGCCTCGGAATTGACTGGCCGGCTTCGCTTCGCCGAGCTGAACGAAATATGAGATCCATGCTGCGATACAAGACGGTCTGGCTCGTTGCTCTGACGGCAAGTCTCGGCGGCTGCGTCGTCGCCGGCCCGAGCGTCGAGGAGACGCTGCTCGATCCGACCGTCACCGGCTCGGTCGAGCCGCAGCCGAAGCCCGCCGATCTTCCAGCCGATTCCGATGTCGCCTCCGACCGGCGAATCGTTCGCAACGCCGTCTCCTCTGCCGATCTCGAGAAGGGCGGCGGCCGCTATGCCTGGTCGAACCCCGAAACCGGATCGTCCGGCGTCATCGTGGCGCTCAGCCAGGAACGCGACGGCGACAATATCTGCCGCTCCTTCGAGACGCTCCGCCAGCGCTTCGACGGCATCGCGCTCTATCAGGGCCGCGCCTGCAGCGTCGGAGCCGGCGAATGGGCGCTGCTCGAATTCGCCAAGCGCTGATCCTGCCTGTCGGCAGCACGGAAAAACATCCGGAACGACAACTGTCTGCCGCGGCGATCTTCAATTTGCCGGCACCAGCGATCATATAGGAGACGATTCCGACGGTGCGGGGACGCACCGCCTCCCCCGATCTGCCCAAGTGAAGGAACAGACAGCCTATGCGCGATCCCTACGCCGTGCTCGGCGTCGCGAAGTCGGCGAGCGAAAAGGAGATCAAGTCCGCCTTTCGCAAGCTGGCGAAGAAATACCATCCGGACGCCCATTCCAACGATCCGACCGCCGCCGCTCGCTTCAACGAGGCGAACCAGGCCTATGAGATCCTTGGCGACAAGGACAAGCGGGCGCAGTTCGACCGCGGCGAGATCGACGCCGAGGGCAAGCCGAAGTTCCAGGGTTTTGCGGGTGGCGATCCGTTCGGCGGCGCCGGCCCGTTTGCCGGCCAGCGGGCAAGGCCTGGCGGGTTCGAATACCGCTCGTCCACCCGGGCCGAAGACTTCGACGCCGACAGCATCTTTTCCAGCCTCTTCGAAGGCGCCTTCGGCGGCGCCGGTGCTGCGGGTGCCAAGCGCACGACGGCGAGCGGCGGCTTTTCCGGCGCGCGACGCGCCGCCTCGAAGGGCGCCGACATCGCCGCCAATCTCAGCATCGACCTCGAGGACATCGTCTCGAATGAAAAAGTCGAGGTGGCCTTCGCCTCCGGCAAGAAGCTGGCGATCCGCCTGCCGCTCGGCGTCGAGGACGGCCAGACCATCCGGCTGCGCGGCCAGGGCCAGCCGGCGCCGGCAGCCGGCAGCGAGCCTGGCGACGCGCTGATCACCATCCGATTCTCCCCGCATGCCCGCTTCAGGGTGGACGGCCGCGACCTTCGATGCGGCGTCGACGTGCCGCTGCGCACCGCCGTCCTCGGCGGCCGGGTGGAGGTCGATACGCTGGACGGCCGGGTGGCGCTCAACGTTCCGGCCTGGACGAATTCCGGCAAGACCTTCCGCTTCAAGGGCAAGGGCCTGACCACCAAGGAAGGCGGCCGCGGCGATCTCTACGTCAAGGCCGAGATCGTCCTGCCGAAGGGCGACCGCGAACTCGAGGAACTGATGCGCGAACGCTCGAACGAGCCCGCCGCAAGCTGACCGTCACCGGCGCAACACTGGCGTGCCACGCCGGTGCTGCACCTGCTTGATGCACCCTGCCCTCTGTGCCATACCCCCGCCGCACAAAGATTTATCAGAAATCCATCGAGGGACACGCGCCATGGCTGCATCATACGGTCTGATGGAGGGCAAGCGCGGTCTCGTCATGGGGGTCGCCAACAACCGATCGATCGCCTGGGGCATCGCCAAGGCTCTCGCCGACGCCGGCGCGGAGCTGGCACTGACCTATCAGGGCGACGCCCTGAAGAAGCGCGTCGCGCCGCTCGCCGAGGAACTCGGCGCCTTCGTCGCCGGCCATTGCGACGTCACCGACGAGACCACGATCGACGCCGTCTTTGCCGAACTCGAGGCGAAGTGGGGCAGGATCGACTTCGTCGTCCACGCCATCGCCTTTTCCGACAAGGACGAACTGACCGGCCGCTACGTCGAGACCAGCCGCGAGAACTTCCGCAAGACCATGGACGTCTCGGTCTATTCGCTGACCTCGATCACCGCCCGGGCCGAAAAGCTGATGAACGAGGGCGGTTCGATCCTGACGCTGACCTATTACGGCGCCGAGAAGGTGATGCCGCACTACAACGTCATGGGCGTCGCCAAGGCGGCGCTCGAGGCTTCCGTGCGCTATCTCGCGGTCGACCTCGGCAAGCAGGCGATCCGGGTCAACGCCATCTCGGCCGGGCCGATCAAGACGCTTGCCGCCTCCGGGATCGGCGACTTCCGCTATATTCTGAAGTGGAACGAGTACAATGCCCCGCTGAAGCGCTCGGTGACCATCGACGAGGTCGGCCAGTCGGCGCTCTACCTCCTCTCCGACATGTCCCGCGGCGTCACCGGCGAAGTGCATCACGTCGACTGCGGCTACCATACGGTCGGCATGAAGGCGGTCGATGCCCCGGACATCTCGGTGGTCAAGGACGCCTGATTCCGCAGAAGCTGCCGGATCGACCGGTCCGGCGCCCGCATCGCAAGCATCGAACAGCCGCCGCCGCGCTGGCCCGAGGTCGGGCGCGGCCCATTCAGCGTGGACACCACCCCTCGATGAAACACGACGCCCTGCGGCACATGCCGGAACTCTATATCAGCCGGCACGGCCAGACCGACTGGAATGCCGAGGGCCGGCTGCAGGGCCAGGTGGAGGTGCCGCTCAACCGGCTCGGCGAGGCGCAGGCGCGGCGCAACGGGCGCTATCTCCTCAACGTCCTGAAGACTCGCGCCAGCGAATTCCGCTTTGTCGCGAGCCCGCTCGGCAGGGCCTCCCACACGATGCGGATCATCCGCTATGAGCTCGGCCTCGATCCGGACGGCTTCGAGACGGACGCGCGGCTGATGGAGCTCGACTTCGGCGGCTGGGGCGGCTCGACCATGACCGAGATCGCGACGTTCGACGCCGAGGGCATTCGCCGACGCAAGGCCGACAAATGGGGATTTGTGCCGCCGGGCGACGGCGCCGAATCCTACGCCATGCTCGCCGAGCGGGTTCGGCCTTTGTTTCAGGCGATCGACCGGCCGACGGTGATCGTCGCCCATGGCGGCATCGCCCGCAGCTTTCTCGCGCTCTATACCGGCCTCGACGGCCAGGAGGCGGCCCGCATCGGCATCCCCCACGACCGGCTGCTGCATGCGGCCAGGTCGCGCATCGAGTGGGTCTGACGCCGAGCAAATGCAAAAAACGGCAAGAGCGCGCACAAAAAAAGGGCCCATGGCGGGACCCTGACAGGTCCGGACGTGGCTTGCGCCACGCCCGGCTTTAGATATTCGACTTAGTGCTCGGCGCGCCGCAGTCGCTCGATTTCTTCCTTGAGCCGCAGCTTCTTCAACTTCATCTCCCTGATCTCCGCATCGCTCATGGCTGGCTTTGAGGCAAAGGCTGCCGTAATCTCTTGATCGAGGGCAGAATGGCGCTGCTCCAGCGTCGTGATGTGGGTGTTCAAGGACATGGGCATCTCCCTTCGAGAGTTGGGTCCGGCACGCCAGACTTGAGCCGTGACTGAAACCCGGCGAGCGTGTCATAAAACCTTGGTACTGTCGAACGGCGAAACAAGGTTCCGGCGGGTCAACTGACCGGGCGGTTTACAAATTTTGAAGGTGTGGCAAGAGCTTCGATGTGGCCGGCTGACGGTCCCGCGGCGAAGTGTCTCGAAAGGGTACAGATGGGGGAACAGGAGCAGGCGGCGCTCAGGCTGGAAGTGGCGAGGCTTCGCCAGGACCACGCGGATTTCGACGCGGCGGTCGAGGCAATGGAGGCGATGGGCTGCGACCGCCTGCGCGTCCAGCGCATGAAGAAGAAGAAGCTCGCCATCAAGGACAAGCTGCAGGACCTCGAGGATCAGATCATACCGGACATCATCGCGTGAGCATGCCGAAATCTCCCGTCGCCATCATCATGGGCAGCCAGTCCGACTGGCCGGTGATGAAGAACGCCGCCGATACGCTGGATCGTCTCGGCGTCGGCTATGACGCCCGCATCGTCTCGGCCCACCGGACGCCGGAGCGACTCTACGACTTCGCCAAAGGTGCGCGCGCCAAGGGGTTCAAGGTGATCATCGCCGGTGCCGGCGGTGCCGCGCATCTGCCGGGCATGACGGCGGCGATGACGCCGCTGCCGGTGTTCGGCGTGCCGGTCGAGAGCCGCGCTCTGTCCGGCAAGGACAGCCTTTTGTCGATCGTCCAGATGCCTGCCGGCGTGCCGGTCGGAACTCTTGCCATCGGCCGTGCCGGTGCCGTCAACGCGGCGCTGCTGGCGGCGGCGGTCCTCGCGCTGTCGGACGAGGCTCTCGCAGAGCGCCTCGACGCCTGGCGCGATGCCCAGACGGCGGCGGTCGAGACCAGCCCGAGGGACGAATCGTGAGCGGCTTCCCGCTCCGGCCCGGTGCCACCGTCGGCATCGTCGGCGGCGGTCAGCTCGGCCGCATGCTGGCGCTTGCCGCGGCGCGCTTCGGCTACAGGATCGCCGTCCTCGACCCCGATCCCGGCTGCCCGGCCGCCCAGGTCGCCAGCACCATGATCGTCGGCCCCTATGGCGACGGCGCCCTGCTCGCCCAGCTCGCATCGGTCTCGGACGTCGTCAGCTACGAGTTCGAGAACGTCGCCGTCGAACCCTTGCGCAAGGCGCTCGGCGACACGGTGCTGTCGCCGCCTGCCGAAGCACTCGAAGTCTCCCAGGACCGGGTGGTCGAGAAGGCGTTTCTCAACGGCATCGGGATCGCCACCGCCGAGTGGCGGGCGATCGACGCGCCGGACGAGCTCGGCCACGCGCTTCTCGATCTCGGCGGCGACTGCATCCTGAAGACCCGCCGTTTCGGCTATGACGGCAAGGGGCAGGCGCGCATCAACGCCAAATCCACCTTCACCGACGCTTTCGAAAGCATCGGCAAGGCCCCGGCGATACTCGAAAAGATGGTGCCCTTCGCCTTCGAGATCTCGGTGATCGCAGCCAGGGGTCGCGATGGTGCGATCGTCGCCTATGATCCGGCCGAGAACGTCCACACGCTCGGCATCCTGAAATCCTCGACCGTGCCCGGTCGGGTGACCGGCGAACTCGCCAGGGCGGCCCGGGAGATCGCCGGCCGGATCCTGTCCCACCTCGACTATGTCGGCGTCATCGGCATCGAGTTCTTCGTCGGCAAGGACGGCGCGCTCTTCGTCAACGAGATCGCGCCGCGGGTGCACAATTCCGGCCATTGGACGGAGGCGGCCTGCCTCGCTTCGCAATTCGAGAATCACGTCCGGGCGATCGCCGGCCTGCCGCTGGCAAGCCCCGAGCGGCATTTCGACTGCGTGATGGATAACCTCATCGGCGATGATGTCGAGCGCTTCGACGACCTCGTCGCCGCACCGCGGAGCGTCGTCCATCTCTACGGCAAGAGCGAGGTGCGCCGCGGCCGCAAGATGGGTCACGTCACCCGCGTGACGCCGCTTTCGAGCGGCGCCTGAGCGGCTTTAAGCGGGCAGTTGATGACCGCTTTGTGCCGGACGGCAGATTGACATCGATCCGTCTTCTGGCTATCTGGCTGGCATCAGTCCCGGCGCACCCGAAATGGTGCGCCTTTCATTGTGCGGCGGAGCGGAAGGATCCCGATCGTCGCGACGATCGATCCGGTGAAGTCATGAAGATCAAGAATTCCCTGAAGGCTCTGAAGTCCCGCCACCGCGCCAACCGCATGGTTCGCCGCAAGGGACGCATCTACATCATCAACAAGGAAGCGCCGCGCTTCAAGGCCCGCCAGGGCTGACGCGCCGCGCCGGGCGACGCCCGGACGCGCCTTGCTTGCAATGCATCGACCCGCCCGCAGTCCGCTGCGGGCGGGTTTTCGCGTTTCACGCATTCGTCAAATTGACAGTAGCCCGGCGATGAAGGAGTCTTCGCCGATGCGGTTGACGATGCTTCTCGCCTCGGTGATTCCCCTCGCCTTTGCGCTGCCGGCGATTTCGGCGGCGCAGGAGACGCCGAATCTGACCTTGCCCGACGGGCCACCCGCCGACGAGGAGGCGCCCGGGGCCGAGCCTGGGGGGCGGGACGACAATTCCCCGATGATCGTGCCGCCGCCGGACGAAGCGCCCGATACGGCGCCGGACGCCTTCGGGAGCGATCCCCTTGCCGAGGACGACACGCCGGACGAGGCAGCCCCCGCCGATCCGAAAAATCCCGCCGTCGCCGACAAGCCGGACGAAACTCGCGAGGAAAAGATCGAGCGGCTGTTCTCCGAGCTTCGCAAGCAGGCGGACGGCAGCAAGGCCACCCGGATCGCCGCGCGGATCGAGCGCGAATGGCGCCGCTCCGGCAGCGCCACCGTCGATCTCCTGATGCAGCGCGCCGCCAAGGCGATGGCCGACAAGAACAATGCCGCGGCGCTCGACGTGCTCGACCAGACGCTGGTCCTCGACCCCGGCTATGCCGAGGCCTGGAACCGCCGGGCAACGCTGAACTTCACCATGGACCGCTGGGGCCGCTCGCTGGCCGATATCGAGCAGACCCTCGCCCGCGAGCCGCGCCACTGGGGCGCCCTGATGGGTCTCGGGATGATCCTCGAGCGTCTCGACGAGAAGCAGAAGGCCTTCGACACCTACATGAAGGTGCTGGCGGTCTATCCGGCGCTGAAATCCGCCCAGGATGCCGCAGCGCGCCTCGCCGACGACCTGACCGGCCCGGCGATCTGAACCGCTGCCGGCGAGCCTCTGGAGCATCGGGCGCCAGCAGGACGCATCAGGGACCCTCCAACTCACTGAATCACCGCATCGTGCTCTCCGACAATCGATTCCGATTTTCGGGCCGATGCCGTGGCTTTCGTCGCTTTTCCTTCAGGGCCGCTCGCGTGCCGGCCGGCCTCGTCATGGGTGATCGCCCGTCCTCGGCACGGCTTCCTTCGCGCCGGATTTTCCGTTTGATCCGGGCAGGATAGCCCAATCGCGACGGACAAATGGTCACCGACAGGGCGATCCCGCAACCTGGCGAGACTCGACAGAACAGCCATAATTGGCTAGCTACCCCGCATGATCTTCCCAGATAGCAGAGACCTTCGTCGCCGCGCGTCATCGAATTCGAGGCCCTCGATTTGAGTGAAACAGACGCGCTCACCGTAAGAAATCTCTTCAAAGTGTTTGGAGAGCGACCGCAGGAAGCGATCGAACTCTATCGTTCCGGCAAGAACAAGGACGAGATATTCTCGGAAACCGGGATGATGCTTGGCGTATCGGACGCCAGCTTTACAGTTCGCGAGGGTGAAATCTTTGTCGTCATGGGCCTATCGGGCTCCGGCAAGTCGACGCTCGTGCGGATGCTCAACCGGCTGATCACTCCCTCTTCCGGGGAGATCCTCGTCAAGGACAAGGACATCGCGAAGATGTCCGACAAGGAGCTGATCGAGTTCCGCCGCAAGCATGTGTCGATGGTGTTCCAGTCCTTCGCGCTGCTGCCGCATCTGACCGTCCTGCAGAACGCCGCCTTCGGCCTCGAGCTTTCCGGGGTCGATGTTCCCACCCGCGAGAAGCGCGCCGGCGAGGCGCTCGATCAGGTCGGCCTCGCACCTTACGGCGGCGCCTATCCGAACGAGCTCTCCGGCGGCATGCAGCAGCGCGTCGGGCTTGCCAGAGCACTCGCCAACGATCCGTCGATCCTCCTGATGGACGAAGCCTTCAGCGCCCTCGACCCGCTGATCCGCACCGAGATGCAGGACGAACTCCTCGCCCTTCAGGCCGAACAGCGCCGGACGATCGTGTTCATTTCCCACGATCTCGACGAGGCCATGCGGATCGGCGACCGGATCGCCATCATGGAAGGCGGTCGCGTCGTCCAGGTCGGCACACCCGACGAGATCCTCAACGATCCCGCCGACGATTATGTCCGCTCGTTCTTCCGCGGCGTGAACGTCACCAACGTCCTTTCCGCCGGCGATATCGCGGCGAAGCGCCAGGTCACGATCTACGAGCGCGACGACAATCTGCGCGGCGCACTGAAGCGCATCGCCGAGGCCGATCGCGATTTTGCCTATGTCATCGACGCAAAGCAGCGATTCCACGGCGTCGTCTCGGCGGCATCGCTCGAGGCGGCGCTGCACGAGAGCGCCCCGAGCATGCAGAGCGCCTTCCTCTCCGGCGTGACGCCGCTGAAGGCAGACACCAAGGTCGGCGAGATCATAACGCCGGTGGCCGAGGCGCCATGCGGCCTGCCGGTGGTCGACGACGATGGCCGCTATCTCGGCGTCGTCTCGCGCAGCCTGCTTTTGCAGGCGCTGGATCGCGCGGAGACGGCCCATGACTGAGTTCTCCATGACCGACACCCTCAATCCATCGGGCGAGACGGCGGGCGCGCAGGACGCGACCCTTGTCGCCCAGAACTCCAACCCCTGGGCCTCTGGCTCGTCGGATGGCGGAAGCTCCGCCGGCGGCGATGCAGCCGGGTCCGCCGCGAGCGGAACCGATGCCGCGGGTGCTGCCGGTGGCGGCGCGCCGGATGCCGGGGCCGCAGCATCGAACCCTTGGGGCGGCGGCACCGGCGACGCGGCAGGCGCTTCGGGTGGCGGGGGCGCCGATGCCGCCGCGACGCCGGACTGGCTCTCCAACGTCGCGCCTGCGCCGGAGCAGCATTTCCATCCGCTGCATCCGTTCGATCATGCGGTGATCCCGCTCCAGAGCTGGGTCGAGCATCTCCTCGACTGGGTGGTCACGAACTTCCGGCCGCTGTTCCAGGCGATCCGCTGGCCGATCGACACGGTGCTGTCCGGCGTCAACTCCATCCTGCTCGGTACGCCGTCGCTGCTCATGCTGGCGATCATTGGCCTACTCGCCTGGCAGCTCGCCGGTCCGCGCCTTGCCGTCGGCGCGATCGTGGCGATGACGTTCATTGGGCTGATCGGCGCCTGGAGCCAGGCGATGGTGACGCTTTCGCTGGTGATCACGGCGGTGTTCTTCTGTGCCGTCATCGGCCTGCCGCTCGGCATCTGGGTCGCCCGGAACGACCGCGTAGCCGGCATCGTGCGGCCGATCCTCGACGCCATGCAGACGACGCCGGCCTTCGTCTATCTGGTGCCGATCGTCATGCTGTTCGGCATCGGCAACGTTCCAGGCGTCGTGGTGACGATCATCTTCGCCCTGCCGCCGCTGGTCCGCTTGACCAATCTCGGCATCCGCCAGGTGCCGAAGGACCTCATCGAGGCGGCCCGTTCCTTCGGCGCTTCGGACCGCCAGCTGCTCTACAAGGTGCAGCTGCCGATCGCCATGCCGACGATCATGGCAGGGCTCAACCAGACCCTCATGCTGGGCCTGTCGATGGTGGTGATCGCCTCGATGATCGCCGTCGGCGGCCTCGGACAGATGGTGCTGCGCGGCATCGGCCGGCTCGACATGGGCCTCGCCACCGTCGGCGGCATCGGAATCGTCATCCTGGCGATCATCATCGACCGGATGACGCAGTCGCTGGGCGTCTCGCGCCGCGAGCGCGGCAATATCGCCTGGCACGACACGGGGCCGATCGGCCTCGTCAAGCGGCTCACCGGCCGCGCCGCGAGCAGCAGCAAGACCGCCGGCGCAGCCAGGCAGGCCTGAGACTTCACGGCGGCCGGCACAACAGCCGGTCGCGCATCGAAGGTGACCGTGGCCGACCGTTCCGGCGCCGCGGACACATGCATCACAGACAAGGAGATCGTAGATGACCAAGCCGATCCGCAAATCCCGTCTCAAGGCGCTCGCCGCCTCCGCCGGCCTCGCCGCGATGCTCGCCAGCGGCGCCGCCAGCGCCCAGAGCGCCGACAAGCCGGGCGAAGGCGTCACCGTCGTGCCGCTGAAATCCTCGCTCGCCGGCGAGACCTTCCAGACCGAACTGGTGATGAAGGCGCTCGAGGCGCTCGGCTACGACGTTCAGGACATCAAGGAGCTGGAATATGCGACGGGCTACGTCGCGCTCGCCAATGGCGACGGCACATTCATGGCCGACAGCTGGGATCCGCTTCACGAGGACTTCTTCCAGGAAGCCGGCGGCAAGGACAAGATCTTCCGCAAGGGCGTCTTTTCCGACAACGCGCTGCAGGGCTATCTCATCGACAAGAAGACGGCCGAGGCGAACGGCATCACCAATCTCGGCCAGCTGAAGGATCCGAAGATCGCCAAGCTGTTCGACACCAATGGCGACGGCAAGGCCGATCTCGCCGGCTGCACCCCCGGCTGGGGCTGCGAGAAGGTGATCGAGCACCAGCTCGACGCCTTCGACCTGCGCGACACGGTGACCCACAATCAGGGTTCCTATTCGGCGATCATCGCCGACACCATCGCGCGCTACAAGGAAGGCAAGCCGATCCTCTACTACACCTGGACCCCCTACTGGGTTTCGGGCGTGCTCGTCCCGGGCAAGGACACGGTCTGGCTGAACGTGCCGCATTCCGCCCTGCCCGGCTCGCGCAAGGACGTCGACACCGCGCTGCCGGACGGCTCGAACTACGGCTTCCAGGTCAACGAGCAGAAGATCGCCGCCAACAAGGAGTTCACCGACTCCAACCCGGCGGCCGCCGAGCTGTTCTCGATCATGAAGGTGCCGGCCAACGACATCAGCGCCGAGAACCTTCTGATCCAGAAGGGCGAGGACAGCGAGGCCGACATCGAGCGGCACGCCGACGCCTGGATCAAGGGCCACCAGGACACCTGGGATGGTTGGCTGAAGCAGGCCCGCGACGCCGCCGACGGCGACAGCGCCTCGGCCGAGTGATGCGGGCCGCAAGGACCTGAAAATGCAGCGGGCGGCCCTTGGGCCGCCCGTTTCATTTCAACCCGCGGGCCTACATCGCGACGCCGGTGTCAGTAGCCTTGCTTCGGGATAGATGCGTTCGGGCTGCCGCGACCAGCATAGGTGTGACTTTCATTTTCCTGTCCACCTGACCGCGCCGCGTTGAAACTTCGTGCATAAATTCGCGGCTCTAGGAAACGCATATATTCTTGATCACCCGCGTTGCGATTGTCTGCAGTTGGTCCTGAGCGAAAGCGAACTGATCGTGACAGACGTCCAACAATCCGATCTTGTCTTTGAAGTCGAACTCGTCACTGTGTTCCGCAACCTTTTGAAGAAAAACGGGGCAATGAGTAGGAAGAAAACAGGTCACACTATCGCTTTGAGTTAGTATGGATCCACGTATAATTCGTTCCGCCTCGCGCATTTTAAGACCTGTGATCAGTCGCACGGACCCTTGATATATTGTTACAAAGTGAAGCAAGTTCGTGTAAGCGCTAAAGCAAACAGGTCCAGAATAGCTCTCATTCTGCGCCTTTTCGCTGTCAAAGTACTCTGAAAACCTAAGGCAGCTTTCGGCGTCGCTCCAATGAATCTTTACGACAGTACGAAATATCTTGTCTTCGGATTGAAACGCAAAGCGATAAAGGAGGTAATATCCAGCGTAGTTGCCATGGCTCAGATAAGAATAGCCGCCATAATCTGCCGCATTCCAAACCGAGAGCGGCTGCATGTCGTCGAAATGTGCCGGATTCACATCGAGCGCTTGGCAGATATCACCGATTGTTCGATCTCGTGCACCCGCTCCAGACAGGACGTTACGGATTGTTTTTTCATCATATCCCGTCCTCTTCGCCAGTTCCGACTGAGACCAACGCTTGCATCGCCGAGCTTGGTCCAAGGCCAGCCCGATCCGCTGCCGCGCTTCCAGAGCTGCCGAGCGTTGCAACATGAGATGCCTCCGCGGACATTCCGGATTTTTTTATACCGTTCCGGAAGAATTCGGACTTTATCTTCCCACAATTTCCCGAAAACGCAACGCCGAAATCCGAATCCGGTTTTCTCTTGGCGGTTTGAAGGATTTTGCCGTTCGATTATGCGGCGATTTTCCGAAAATCTCCAACGGAATATCCTGATTTTCCGCTGTGAACTCTGAGGGTCATAAATATCTCTAGACTTAGCCTCACGAGTACGAGGGAAACCGTTAGCCCGTGGCAGCCAACCGAAGGCTAACTTCGACAGTGGAGGAAGAAATGACTAGATCGCTCGGAATCGCTGCAAATATTGCGACGATCGCAGCAGTGTTTTTGCCAATTTTTTTGCCGACCGCAAAAAATCCGACGAATATCTACAACGAATACAAGATCTGTACACCGTACCGCCCTTCAGAGAGCGGCTGGCTACCCTACACGGTTGTTTGATCGCAAAATTGCCTCAAACCTATCGTTGAAGCGAAAGGACGGCTACATGTAGCCGTCCTTCTTGGTGCTGACCGGGGGCGTTTGTCAGATGTCCAAGCTTTCGTTTCGCTAAAAGACAATCGGCGGAAACTCCACTTCCGTTGGCTTCCCCGGTCGGCGCCAATAATATTTGGCGTGACGAAACTGCTTTCGGAGTGACTATACCGCCGACAGGCCGTCGGAGCCGATATAGGCGATCCGCAGCATGTTGGTCGCGCCGGGCGTCCTCAGCGGCACGCCGGCGGTGACGATGACCCGCTCGCCGGACTTGGCATAGCCTTCCTCCACCGCGATGCGGCAGGCCCTGTCGACCATGTCGTCGAGATCCTGCGCGTCCTCGGTGACAACGCAATGCATTCCCCAGACCAGCGACAGCCGCCTGGCAGTTGCAAGCACCGGCGACAGCGCGATGATCGGCGTCTGCGGGCGCTCGCGGGCGGTGCGAAGGCCCGTGGTGCCGGTGGCGGTGTAGGTGACGATCGCCGCGACGCCGAGCGTCTCGGCCATCTGCCTTGCCGCGAGCGAGACGGCATCGGCGCCGGTCGGCTCGGGCTCCGGCCGCTGGGCGAAGATGATGCCCGGATAGAGCGGATCCTTTTCGACCCGCTGGGCGATCCTGTCCATCATCGCGACCGATTCGATCGGATACTGGCCGGCGGCCGATTCCGCCGACAGCATGATCGCGTCGGCGCCCTCATAGACGGCGATCGAGACGTCGGAAACCTCGGCTCTCGTCGGGACCGGCGCGGAGATCATCGATTCGAGCATCTGCGTCGCGACGACCACCGGCTTGCCGGCACGCCGGGCGGCGCGGGTGATCCGCTTCTGGATGCCGGGCACAGCCTCCAGCGGCAGTTCGACGCCGAGATCGCCGCGCGCCACCATGATCGCGTCGGAGAGCTCGATGATCTCGTCGAGCCGCTCGACCGCCTGGGGCTTTTCGATCTTCGACAGGAGGAAGGCGCGGCCGCGGGCGATCTTGCGCGCCTCGGCGAGATCGTCCGGCCGCTGGATGAAGGACAGCGCCACCCAGTCGACGTTTTCCGCCAGCACCGCGTCGAGATCGGCGCGGTCCTTGTCGGTCAGCGCCCCGGTGGACAGCGTCGTGTCGGGCAGCGATACGCCCTTGCGGTCGGAGATCCGGCTGCCGGCGACGACCTTGCACTCGATATGGTGCTTGTCGGTGGCGGTGCATTCGAGCTGCAGCCGGCCGTCGTCAATCAGCAGCCGGTGGCCGACCTCGACCGCCTCCAAGATCTCGGGATGCGGCAGCTGCACGCGGGTCTTGTCGCCCGGCGCCGGATTGTCGTCGAGGGTGAAGGTCTGGCCGAGTTCGAGATCGACCTTGCCGTCGGAAAACTTGCCGACGCGCAGCTTCGGGCCCTGCAGATCGGCGAGGATGCCGATCGGCCGCCCGAGATCGGCCTCGACCTTGCGGATCCGCTGCACCAGCGAGCGCATCAGATCGTGGTCGGCGTGGCTCATATTGATGCGGAAGACGTCGGTCCCCGCCTCGTGCAGCTTGCGGATCATCTCCTCGGACGAGGAGGCAGGCCCCAAGGTCGCGAGGATCTTGACCCTTCGGTTGCGTCTCATTCTTTCCCCGATTCGCTTCTGGGTGCTTCGGTGAGCTGCACCATCCAGCTCGCCTGTTCACCGGTGTCGTATTCCCGGAACCCCATGCGCTGATAGCCGCGCTTCAGGCAGTCCTTGCGGCCGGTGATCTTGAACTCGTTCTCGGCGATGCAGAGGTTGATCTGGCCGGCCCAGCGGCTGCGGCCGTCGGCGTCCTCGGCATAGACATAGTAGTAGCGCGAGGAGAGAGGCCCCTCGATGATCGACTTGCAGGTGGTCGCCGGTATGCGCCACCAGCCCTCCGTCGTCCAGCCGGACTCAGCGCGATAGCCGATGGCGACGCCGACCAGCGACTGGGTGCCGTTGCACACCCGGAAGTCGGCCCGGGCCGCGACGGCGGTCAGCGGCGCGCCGAGCGCGAAGAGGCCGGCGGCCATCATGGCCAGGCGAATGGTCTTCGGCATCGCCCGGAACACGCCTGCTAATGTCATCTTGGATTTTCCTGCCTCGAACGGATTTCGAATCCGCAGTGTTTGCGCTGGACCGGGCGGTGTCAACGACCGGCACCAAGTGTCGCATGGTGCCCGTCACCGTTCGATGACGCCGCGATCGGGCGACGCGGGCTGGCGAGATAGATGCCGAAGAGGATCAGGCACCCGCCGGCGACCTGCGCGAGGGCCGGCGTCTCGCCGGCGAAGATCCAGGCGAACAGGGCCGCCGCCACCGCCTCGACGAAGATCACCAGCGACGAGAAGGACGCCGATAGCACACCGAGCGCGACCGACAGAAGCCCCTGCCCGCCGGCATGGCTGACGAGGCCGAGTGCGGCGATGCTGAAGGCGCCGGTGGCTGAATGCGGCAGCAGCCCCTCGCCCGAGACGATCGCGACCGGCAGGAGGATCGCCGCCGTCACGACGGTCGAGACGAGCGTCGTCGTTCCGGCGCCGAGCGCTGCCCGGGCCTGGCGCACGGCGAGGAAGTAAAGGCCGAAGAACAGCGAGGTGACGAGACCGTAGAAATCGCCGAGCGGCGAGCCTTCGCCATTGCCGGAATGAAGGATCAGCAGCGCCGCGCCGGGCACGCAGACGAGCAGGCCGAGGAAGGTCGTCTTCGCCACCGCCTCGCCGATCGTGACGCGGGACAGAAGCGCCACCCACAGCGGCGCGAGGCAGGCGAAGAAGGTCGCGTTGGCGATCGTCGTGTGCATGATGGCGAGGTGCCAGAAGGCAAGATCGCCGGCAAAGAACAGCCCGGCGAGGGCCACCGCCCGCGGGTCGACACGCGGGCGCGCAGAGCCGCCGCGTCGCTGCGGCCGGCGCTCGGCCAGCGACCAGACGGCGAGCAGCGGCAGCGCCGCGAAGACCCGCCAGAAGGCGCTGGCGAAAGGCCCGACCTCGGCGTTCCTGACGAAGATCGGCGAGATCCCCATGGCGGCGGCGCCGAGGACCAGCAGGCCGAGGGCGACGCCGGCGCCCATCGCGACACGGCTTGCCGAGACCTCTTCCGGGGCCGGCAGGACGGCCGCCTGCGCGCTGGCGACGGCAGGCGCACCGTCGCGGGAGGTCCCGCCCGGCGAATCGGCCATGGCTTCGTCAGCGGATTCGGTCGACACGAGAGGCCCTGAGATGCGGGTGGAACTGCGGTGTGGCGCAGCCCTCCTTAGGCCGCTTTGCCGCCGAGCGCAAAGGTCTGCGGGCGCTGCGGCCAGGAGGCCGTTCGTTTGGTTCGCCCGAAGCCGCGAACCTTTGCGTCCTTGATGCGGAGGCATCGAGGATCGATATCGGTGCGACGAACAAGAGCGCCAGAGGCAAACCACCATGACCGAGCTATCAGAAGAACAGCGCATTGCCCTCGAGGCTGCGGCCTTCCGCCGGCTGCGCGATCACCTCCGCCAGCGCACCGACGTCCAGAACATCGATCTGATGAATCTCGCCGGCTTCTGCAGAAACTGCCTGTCGAACTGGTACCGCGAGGCTGCCGAAGAGCGGGGAATCGCCATCGACAAGGACGAATCCCGCGAGATCGTCTACGGCATGCCCTATGACGAATGGCGGGAAAAGCACCAGCGCGAAGCCTCGCCCGATGCGCAGGCGGCGTTTGCCACCTCGGCGACGCGCGGCCGCCACTGACCCGCCGAATTCCTCGCTTTCCACATCCGGAGGCCCTTGCGCTCGCCGACATGGCGGGTGCATCGGCATGGTAACGAAAGCCTTAGGAAAGCCCGCTAAAGGCTGGCGATCGATTGAAGTCCCATGAACACGGAGTGCCCACATGTCTGACGCCAACGGGGTCGCGCAGGATCAGCTTCGCTCCTTCGTCGAGCGGATCGAGCGGCTCGAGGAAGAAAAGAAGACCATCGGCGACGACATCAAGGACGTCTATGCCGAAGCCAAGGGCAACGGTTTCGACACCAAGATCCTGCGCCGGGTCATCTCGCTGCGCAAGCAGGACGCCGACGAGCGCCAGGAGCAGGAAGCGATCCTCGACCTCTATCTCCAGGCCCTCGGCATGGCGCCGAGCATGCCGGACGAATAGGCTGCATTCGCAGGTCCATTTCCCGGACTATCTGGCTCGGCGCGGAGCCGAGCCTCAGGCGCGAAAGGCCGACAGGACGGTTCGTCGCGCTTTCGACATGGCCTCCCAGGCGCTCGACGAGACCCTTGACGGGCTTTCATGCTCCGCCGGTTTCGTCGGAAGGGGTGACAGCCATTCCCTTGGCGCTTCGATGCCCTGTTCGGCGAGTTCCGCCACGACTCGCTCGAGATCTGACTGAAACAATTCGGGAAGCCAGTCCGGCATCGGCCTTTCGACAGACTGAGCAAACCGCTTGGTCAATCCGTCCGTCGAATAGTCGTGGCGTCTGATCCCGAGGTGGTCTTCCACCTCACGGAGCCACCTGGCCGGATCGCGATGGATGTCCTCGAAGAAGCTGATCTTCAGCTCCTCTTCCGAGAGCGATTCGCGCAGCCGTCGCACCGCGGAACCATATTCACCGTTCATCCAGATCGACGGCGTCCTGACCAGAGTTTCAAAGGTTTCGGGGGTCCACGTCGCGATTTCGGCGGTTCTGCCGGTCTTCAGCGCGCTGAACCGGGCATGCGACCACAATCGGGTGCGCGGATCGCGCATGGTGAAGATCACCCGTACTTTCCCGCATATTCTGCGGACATGGTGCCACCCGGGCGCTCCCATCAAACAGTAGAGATTGCTGAAATCGGCGCAGTAGGCGTCCTGCGGGCACGGGGCGAACAGGTTCGCATACCAGCGATCATCCGTCGGCTCGGCGAGAAACTTCGCAGTCCAGAGAAGGCGGCTGCGAACGGCCATCGGCTTGTTCTTCTTCGGGTCGATCGCCGTCAGGGGGGTCGCCGTGGCGAGCTTGCGGACGGGCGCGAGATCCGCATGACCCGGCAGATGGAGATGCGAAAAGTAATGAATCTCCTTGACCGGCGTCGAGCGGATCTGGGGGTGCTGGCTGAGCATGCGGTGGATCCAGGTGGTTCCAGCCTTCATCACGCCAACGCTCAGAAACAGCCTGTCGATTTGCAAGTGCCCTCGCAGCGACGTCGATCCGGACAGCGGTTCCGCACGACATGGGTGGGCCGCCAGATCTGCTACGTTGCCATGTAGATCGGGCGCTTGCAATTCTGGATAACAATTTGCGATTTACAACTGCAGCATCATCCCGAGGATTGGTCAGACGGTCGTCCGCAGCGTTGTCCGGCAAAGCTGTGCTGAAACTATAGGCCACACGGAGGCTGCGCGCGGTCGGATAGACCAGACGGGCGATGAACACGGCGGATGTCTTGCGCCTGCCCACAGGAGGGCGATCGCCGATCGTTCAGGATGTCGGTGAGGATAGGATTGGCGTCGCTATCGGGAAGCGACTGGTGCGGTCGAGAAGACTCGAACTTCCACGGGTTGCCCCACAGCGACCTCAACGCTGCGCGTCTACCAATTCCGCCACGACCGCACGCCGTGTTGCCGAGGGCCGTTCGCCATCGGTGGCGGGCGTGTAACAAGACTTCTCCGGCGGCACAAGGCCAAACTTCGCCGCGCCGCGCAATTCGTCAGGGCCTGTGCCCAGGTGAGGCTGCGCAGTCGCGGCAGAGGGACGGGCGGATGGCCTCCAGCAGCCGAAATGCGCCTCCTGCGCCCGTCGTCGCACGCCCCGCCCCGCGGCATGTGGCGGCCGTTTCCGGGCCAGGCTGGAATCGCTATATGCAAGGCCATGACGATCCAGGACCTTGCCGCCCCCCGCCTCCACACCGCGACCGACCGCTTTCGCCCGCTTGCCGGGTCGCCGCCCGTCGACTGGCTGGTGATCAACGGGCTGACACCCTATCCGGAGGCGCTCGAAGCGATGGAGACCCGCGTCGGCGCGATCGCCGAGGGGACGGCCCGCGAGGCGGTTTTCCTCGTCGAGCATCCGCCGCTCTATACGGCAGGCACCGGGTCAAAGGAGGCAGACCTCCTCGACAGCCGGTTTCCGGTCTTTCCGGCCGGGCGCGGCGGCCAGTACACCTATCACGGGCCCGGCCAGCGGGTGGCCTATGTCCTCCTCGATCTCAAGCGCCGGCGGCAGGATGTGCGCGCCTTCGTCGCGGCGCTGGAGGCCTGGATCATCGCGACTCTCGCCGAGTTCCAGGTGACCGGCGAGCGGCGGGAGGACAGGGTCGGCGTCTGGGTGCGGCGGCCGGAGCGCAGCCCGACGCCTGACGGCTCCATCGCCGAGGATAAGATCGCCGCGATCGGCATTCGGGTGCGCCGCTGGGTGACCTTCCACGGGATCTCGCTCAACGTCGATCCCGATCTCGACCATTTCTCCGGGATCGTGCCCTGCGGCATCCGCGGCCACGGCGTCACCAGCCTCGCCGATCTCGGCATCGTCGTTTCCATGCCGGAAGTCGATGCCCTGCTTCGCCGCAATTTCGAGGCGGTGTTCGGCGAAACGCGGGACAGTTGAGCAAAGGCCCGCGCCGAGGCGGTGACGCGGCTGCCTCGCGCACTTCACTCCGTCGGCCGGACCTCGAACTCACTGTCGTAGCTTTCCACCTCCCCCAGTATGTCGACCTTGCCGACATGGCTGCAGGGCGGGCCTTCTTCAGCCTTTTGCAGCATCGCGTCGACCGCCTCCGGCTCGCCGCTGAAGACCGCCTCGACCGCGCCGGATCGCCGGTTGCGCACCCAGCCGGACAGGCCGAGGCCTCGAGCCTCCTCCTCGCACCAGGCACGATAGCCGACCCCCTGGACGCGGCCGGTGATCTCGACGTGAACGCTTTTCGCCATGCGCATCCCCTGCTCCGCTGCGGCAAGACCTCGCCGCTGTCCCCTCGATGGTAGCGTAGGGGAAGGGAGTTGCGAATCGGCGACTGAGCGTTCCGGCGCGGCTCAGTGAGGCGGCGGGACGCGGCTGGCGCCTTTAGTCTGGCGTTCGCGCAGGAAGACGAAGAGACCCGATCCGACGATGATCGCCATGCCGATCCATTTGGCGAAATCCGGCAGGTCGCCGAAGAAGACGTAACCGAAGCCGATCGCCGAGACGATCTCGACATAGCCGAAGGGCGCCAGAATCGAGGCCGGCGTCAGCCGGTAGGCGAGGATGAACAGCAGATGCCCGGCCGTGCCGACGACACCGGCGAGAGCGAGCAGCGCCCAGGCGGTCGCGGTGTGCGGCCAGGCGAAGCTGAGCTCCGCAATCCCCTGGCCGTGGCCGACCGCCATCGCGGCAGCAAGCGCGATGCCACCGACGAAGCCGGCATGGACCATCATCGCCAGCGAACTGGTGCCGCGCGAAACGATGCGGCTGAGGATCAGGTAGAGGGCGACGGCGACGGCGGCCATCAGCGGCAGGAGCGAGGCGAGGCCGAAGACGGCGTAGCTCGGACGGATGATGATCAACGCCCCGACGAAGCCGACCGCCACCGCGGCGATGCGCCGCCAGCCGATCGTCTCCTTCAAAAACAGCGCCGAAAACAGCGTGACGATCAGCGGCTCGACCAGGAAGACCGCGGTGGAGTCGGCGAGCGGCATGAAGCGCAGCGCCGCGAAGAAGGAAATGCTGCCAAGGGCGAGCAGCAGGCCGCGAAGGATGTTGAGGCCCGGCCGCGTCGTCTTCAGCCCGTCGCGGCCGTCGACGAGAAAGACGATCGGCAGCGTCACCAGCGCCTGGACGAAGAGCCGGACCATGCCCACCTCCCCCGGCGACAGCTCGTGGGTCGTGACCAGCATCTTGCCGAACACGTCGAGAAGCGGAATGAAGGCCGCGGCGAAGATCATGATCGCCATGCCCTTCAGCGTCTCGCCGGGCGTATTGTCGTAGGTGTGGGTCGTTTCGGCCATGCCGCTCCATGGCACGCTTTGCCGCGAACCGCCATCGCCGTGGCCCCGGCCCGACGCGTTCGGCCGGAAAGCGCGGCCGAACGAACTGCAAGCAAGCGAGGAAGCCCATGACCACCGTCTATGTCGATGCCGATGCCTGCCCGGTGAAGGACGAGGCGATCGACGTCGCGGTGCGGCGGGGCGCAGCGGCGGTGCTGGTCTCGAACGGCGGCATGCGGCCCTCGCGCTTTCCCGAAGCGCGGATCGTCGTCGTGCCGGAGGGGGCGGACGCCGCCGACGACTGGATCGTCGAGGCCTGCACCCGTGACGACGTCGTCATCACGGCGGACATCCCGCTGGCCGCCCGCGCGCTCGACAAGGGCGCGGCGGTGCTCGGGCCGACAGGGCGGGAATTTACCGCCGAGACCATCGGCACGGCGCTGTCGATGCGCGCCTTCAAGCAGCATCTGCGCGAGACCGGCGAATCGAAGGGCTACAATGCCAGCTTTTCGGCCGCCGACCGCTCGCGCTTCCTGCAGGCGCTGGACCGCATACTCAACCGGACCGGCCGTTAGTTGGCCTTCTTCACGTTCAGGAGAGCGGCTTGAAACCTCCGCGGCGACTGCGACGAATAGGCGAGTGACGGCGCAGGCAGCGCCAAGTGGCGCTTCGACGGAGAGTATCATGGCGACGACCACCAGGGCCGAGCCCGGGCAGGAGCTCGCGCGCAGCGAGACCGCCGGGGAACACGAACTCGCGAGCGGCGAGACGGCCGGCCTCGTCTATCGCCAGAGGCTGGCGACGCGGCTCACCCACTGGGTCTGGGCGATCAGCCTGTTCTTCATGCTGCTCTCCGGCCTGCAGATCTTCATGGCCCGGCCGGATCTTTATATCGGCCAGCAGTCGGGCTTCGGCTTCGACAACAGCGTGCTTTCCATCGGCGCCCGCCGGGTCGACGGCGCGATGGCCGGCGTCACCACGGTGTTCGGCCACAGCTTCGACACCACCGGCTGGCTCGGCGTCGTGCCGCAGGGCGACGGCCAGGCAGCGAAGAGCTTTCCCGGCTGGCTGACGATCCCCGGCTACCGCGACCTTGCCACCGGTCGCATCGTGCATTTCTTTTTCGCCTGGGTGCTGGTGACGACGCTTTTCGTCTGGCTCGCCGCCAGCGCGGTCAACGGCCATCTGAGGGACCTCGTGCCGACCGGCCGCGACCTAAGGCACCTGCCCGGCGACGTGCTCGACCATCTGCGGCTGCGCTTTGCCCATGACGGGCGCTACAACGTCCTGCAGAAGCTCTCCTATGCCGGCGTGCTCTTCGTGGCGCTGCCGGTGATGATCCTTACCGGGCTGACGATGTCGCCGGGCGTCGTCGCGAAGTTCCCCTTCCTGATCGACCTCTTCGGCGGCCGCCAGACGGCGCGGACGATCCACTTCGTCGTCATGCTCGCCCTCGTCCTGTTCTTCCTCGTCCATATCCTGATGGTCGTCCTCGCCGGCCCGCTCAACGAGCTGCGGTCGATGATCACCGGCTGGTACCGCACTTCGGAGAAAAGCCGATGAGCCGCTTCACCCTGTCGCGCCGCTCCTTCCTGACCGGCTCAGCCGTCGCCTCGACATCGGCTCTCGCCGGCTGCTTCGATCCGCTCGGCGACGGCGATTCGAAGGTGCGCGGCGTTCTCGAGAGCACCAATTCCCTCACCTACCGGGTGCAGCGGATGCTGCTCGGCAGCGACGACCTGGCGCGGGAATATTCCGAAAGCGAGATCCGCCAGCCGCAGCGGCCGAACGGCACGACGAGCCCGAGCGATGCCGACTACCAGCAGCTGGCGAACGAAAACTTTGCGTCCTATCGCCTGAAACTCGACGGCCTCGTCGAAAAGCCGCTGGAGGTCAGTCTGGACGAGATCCGGGCGATGCCGAGCCGCACCCAGATCACCCGCCACGACTGCGTCGAGGGGTGGAGCTGCATTGCCAAGTGGACCGGCGTGCCGCTGGCGCTGCTGCTCGACGAGGCAAAGGTAAAGCCCTCGGCCCGCTTCGTCGTCTTCGGTTGCTTCGACACGATGGAGAACAGCTTCGACGGTCCGGTCAAGTATTACGAGTCGATCGACCTCATCGATGCCCGCCACCCGCAGACGATCCTCGCCTACGGGCTCGACGGCAAGCCCCTGCCCGTCTCCAACGGCGCACCGCTCCGCGTCCGTGTCGAGCGCCAGCTCGGCTACAAGATGGCGAAATACATCCGTACAATTACATTGACCGATAGCCTCTCCGGCTATGGCACCGGTAGTGGCGGCTACTGGGAGGACAGAGGCTACGAATGGTTCGCCGGGATCTGACCCTGCGTCGACGATGATATATCTTGCAAACTTGCAATTCTCTCGGAAGCGGATGCTTGAATTAAGTATATCTTATAGAACGTCTGCTTCGATGATCGGGACAGGTTGGGAGACCGTTCCGGATGAAAGCGACGAGAAAACACCGAGATTTCGCGGTCCGCCTGATGGAGCATCTGGTCGTGCCGACCTTCGTCCTCGACGGTACCGGCCATGTCCTGATCTGGAACCGGTCCTGTGAGCGGCTGACCGGGATCAGCGCCGACGACGTCATCGGCACGAAGCATCACTGGAAGGGCTTCTACACCGAGGAGCGGGCCTGCCTCGCCGACCTGGTGATCCGCAACGCCGCCGCCGACATTTCCGGCCTCTACACCGTCGACTGCTCGTCCGATCCCGACCGCGGAATCTATTCGGCGGAGAACTGGTGCCATCTTCCCCGCGTCGGCGGGCTTCGCTATCTCGCCATCGACGCCGGGCCGATCCATGACGAGGACGGCAATCTGATCGCCGTGGTCGAGACGCTGCGCGACATCACCGTCCAGAAGGAAGCGCAGGACAAGCTTGAGGTCCTCGCCCGGCAGGATTCCTTGACCGGCATCCCCAACCGCCGGCTGTTCGACGAATATCTCGAAGGCGAATGGCAGATCGCCACGGCGACCGGGCGCGACCTGGCGCTGCTGATGATCGATATCGACCACTTCAAGGCCTACAACGACACGCTCGGCCATCTGGCTGGCGACAAGTGCCTGCAGCGGATCGCCAGGCTCGTCGCCGACGAGACGCGGCGCGAATGCGACGTCTGCGCGCGCTTCGGCGGCGAGGAATTCGCCGTCATCCTGCCGCGCACCGGCCTCGCCGGCGCGATCGCCGTCGCGAGGCGCATCACCCGGGCCGTCGCAAGGGCGCAGATCCCCAATCCCGGCCTCGGTGCCGGTGCCAAGCTGACGCTCAGCATCGGCGTTGCCGCCTGCGACGATGTCGACCGGCCCGAAACGCCGACCGACCTCCTGGCCGCGGCGGATGCGGCGCTCTACGCCGCCAAGGATTCCGGCCGCGCCAGGGTCTACCCGCCCCGCCAGGTCATGGCGGCCTGAACGCGTCTGTCCGGCACCGCCTCGTCGTCCACGGCGTCGCCGGTGCCATTCGAGAGGCTGGGGGGAAACCGCCGGGAACACCCATCCGCGTAGCAGCGGCCGGCACTCAGGGCCGAGGCTCAACGATCACCACGGTTTCTCGACCTCAGTCCTTCCGTAAAGGCCGGCTCCCGTTCTTTTGTCTGGCCAAGCCGTTTGACACCCGTCAGTCGCCACTGCAAACTGAAGCTGCAGCGGCGAGACATAGCGTTATGTTGGGTCGGAGGCTTTCGGATGGGGAGTACGGGCCGCTTTTTCTACCGAGAAATCAAGCAGTTTTTCTCGAGTGGCATCTTCTTCATGCTCGTCGGCTCGGTGTTTCTTTACGCATCCTACCGGACGATGTTCGGCACGCATTCCGGCCTCACCTTCATCCTCGTCGTCATAGGTGTTGCGCTGGTACTCTACGGCTCGGGTACCCAGAGCTTCGGCGAGTTTTCCGGGACGCAATCCGAGGTCTACAGCGCCAAGGTCTATCTCGCCGGAGGCGCCGGCGCCCTGTCGATCGTCATCTCCGGCCTGTTCATCTTCTTTTACTCGGATATCGACAAGGCATTCGACCTGCAGCGGAAATATCTCGAATTCCGCATCCTGCCAAAGGACCCGGCCGGACGCCCGGTGCCCTATGACGACCTCGTCGGCTTCGTACGGATGAACGGCGTCGACCTGCCGACATTCCGGCGAGGCGACAGTTTCGTGGTGCTGATCCCGTTTCCGCAGGCCTTCGAGGGGACGCGGACGCTGGAAGCCTATTTCTTCTCGACCGACCCGCTCTCCGCCGAGAAGATCAAGAGCGGTGTGCCGAACGAGATCGTCGTTCCGTTCCATGCCGAAAGCAGCATCTCGACACCCGATGGTGGGGAAACGCTCGTCTATCAGCCGCAGTCGGACGACATCGGCGTCATCAGCATCCTGCGAGAAAACGACTATGAGCAGATTCCCGTGGTGCCGGACACGCCGCAGCCGGGTAGTGTCCCCGCAGAAGCTTCGATCTCGTTCCAGCCGAGCTGACGGTTCGTTCCGCGTCGCCCTGCCGTTCGTCCTTCTGGCTTTCGCCGGTGGACAGACCAAGGCTGCCATCTCTGCCGCTGCAGAGGATAGTCGCTGCGTGCTGATCCAGGAGAGCATCGGCACGCTCAAATCTTCCGTCGACCGCAAGACGCTCTCTTATGACGGCGCCATAGACTGCCTCATCAAGCTCCTGCGGGAGGACTATCCGGATTACGACATCGAGCAGAAGATCCTTCTGACCGGTGCAATCAGGGCGCGGCTCGTCGATGGTGGCGCCGAGGCAATCCGGAGCTTCCGCCTCCAGGACGACCTGGAGATCATCCGCCGCCTGTCGCAGGACGCCATCGGTGACGACGCGGCCTTACGCGTCAACGCCACCATCATCCTCGCTTCAGTGGTCGACAATTCGACGATCTGCGTTCCGATCGACGCGCTCTATTCGCTGCGGGGAAAATACGACGAGACCAGCGACAACGGCCGCTTCAACATGGTCGGCGTCATCGGCACGGTCGCGCCGTGGTCCTATCAGGAGAATTTCGCCGAAATCACACGGGCCCTCGGTGAGGTGTCGACGGAACTCGAGGGGCAGAAGCAGTATGCGCGGACCCTTGCTCTGGTCGATCAGGTCACCCGCCGAACCAATAGCTCCGCGGTCGGAGCCGAGAATCGGCACGAGCCCGCCCCTTCGGGCCTCGACAACTGCAAGACCTACGAGTTCAAGTACCGCCAGTGAGGCCCGGCGCATGGCCATGCCGGGTCTTGAGGTGGCAGACGGAGGCAAGCAGAGCCACGGCGGTCTGAGCCATCAGCAAGCTCGGCCCATGGCTGCGCATTGGCAGCCCGGGGCCACGTCCCTATAAACAGGCGATGTTTCCGATCCAGCTGTTCGTCCGCATGGCCTACTGGCTGCGCCGTCCGCCCAGCCGTCGCTGGCTGATCGCCGCCGGCGCCGTGGTCGTGCTCTCGGCCACCATCGTCATCATCGAGAACACGGTCGGCTGGCCCGATTGGGCGAAGACCCAGCGGGTTCCGCGCCACGCCATCCATCTGATGCGCTGAGCCTCGGCATCCTCGCAGCATAGTCCCGAAAATCGCAATCGATCTCCGAAAAGCACGATGCCTGGATTCAATGACCGAAAGCGCCGCCCGGCCCGATATCGGATTTCGTGCTCAGCCCCGAAGCCTCAGGGCTTCGAGACGAAGACGGTGACGATCGGCTTCTTGCCCCAGGCGTCGGCGGCGGCAAAACGCACGGCCCGGCGCACCGCCTCGCGGACGGTCTCGACGTCGCCGCGCCGCTTCGGCGGAATGCTCTCGAAGGCGTCGACGGCGGCGTCGATGAGGATGTCCTCCATCTCGTCCCCCTCCTCGTCCTCCTGCGGCAGGCCGAGGATCACCATGTCCGGATCGTCGCGCAGCGCCAGCTTCGCCGTCATCTCGACATGGACGGCGATGTGGCCGACGAAGGAGAGCCGACGGCGCTCGACGATGCCGGTTTCCTCCGGCGTGCCGATCAGCCGGCCATCCTTGTACAGCCGCCCGACCGGCACCTCGTCGACCACCATTGCGGGGCCGGGAGCAAGCTGCACCATCGCACCGTTGCGCACCGACAGAACCGTCTTCACCCCGGCCTCGCGGGCGAGCGCGGCATGGGCGACGAGATGCGCCGCCTCGCCATGGGCGGGCACCGCGATCTGGGGGCGCACCCACTCGTACATTTCCTTCATCTCGCGGCGGCGCGGATGGCCGGAGACGTGGACCAGCGCCTCGCCGTCTTCCAGCACCCTGATGCCGCGATCGATGAGGGCGTTCTTGATCTCGATGATGCCCTTCTCGTTGCCCGGGATCGAGCGGGAGGAGAAGATCACCATGTCGCCCTTCGACAGGCTGACCGCCGGATGCTCGTCGCGCGACAGCCGCGCCAGCGCGGCGCGGGGCTCGCCCTGGCTGCCGGTCAGGATGATCACCGCCTTCTCGCGCGGAATGTAGCCGAAGTCCTGCTCGCTGAGGAACGGCGGCAGGCCCTCCAGATATTCGAGCTCGTCGGCGACCTCGACGACCCGGCGCATCGACCGGCCCATCAGGAGAACCTGGCGTCCGGCGTCCCGGGCGGCCTCCGCCACCGCGCGGATGCGGCCGACATTGGAGGAAAAGGTCGTCACGGCGACCCGGCCCGGCGCCTCGGCGATGATCTTCGCCAGCGACGCCGAAACCTCGCGCTCGGACGGGCTGATGCCGTCGCGCATCGCATTGGTCGAGTCGGCGATCATCGCCAACACACCCTCGTCTCCGATCGCCCGCAGGCGCGCCTCGTCAGTCGGCGCGCCGAGAACCGGCGTCGCGTCGATCTTCCAGTCGCCGGTGTGGAGGACCGTGCCGGCGGGCGAGCGGATCGCGAGCGCCACGGGCTCGGGGATCGAATGCGTGACGTTGATCGCCTCGATCTCGAAGGGACCGACGCTAAAACGGTCGCCCGCCTTGAACAGCGTCACCGGGATGTCCGGCGCCCCCGGCTCGCCCTCGCGCTTGGCGGCGAGCAGCGATGCGGTGAAGGCGGTGGCATAGACCGGCGCCTTCAGCCGCGGCCACAGGTCGAGCAACGCGCCGTAGTGATCCTCATGGGCATGGGTAATGACGATGCCCTTCAGCCTCAGCCGCTGTTCCTCGATGAAGCGGATGTCCGGCAGGACGAGGTCGACCCCCGGCATCTCCGGGCCGGCGAAGGAGACGCCGCAATCGACGACGATCCATTCGCGGCTGTCTTCCGGGCCGTAGCCATAGAGGGCGAAATTCATGCCGATCTCGCCGAGGCCGCCCAACGGGCAAAAGAGCAGTTCGGCGTCTTTATCGTGAGTCATCAAGCTCTTGCCTCAAAATTCTTGACCGACGCGACAGCGCCGAAATGGACGTCGCCCGCTGCGATCCTGGTCACTTGGCCATTGCCCTCCCGGATCACCAGATGGCAGTCGGCATCGATGGTTTCAAATACGCCGCGAACGATCGTGCCGCCGGTGTCGACGGCGATCTCGGAGCCGATTCCCGCCGCGCCGGCAAGCCATTTGTGGCGGATCGCCGCAAGACCGCGCCCACCCTGCCAGAGCCGCAGATTGTCGACGAAGGCATCGCTGAGGGCGAAGAACAGATCCGCCGCCGTAGCAGTGGCGCCCATCGCCCCGAGATCGGTGGCGGGATAGGGCGTTGCCTCCGGATGGGCGACGACGTTGACGCCGATGCCGATGGCAACGGCGAGATCGTCGCTTCCCGCCCCGGCGGTCTCGAGCAGGATGCCGGAGAGCTTCGCACCGTCGGCAAGAACGTCGTTCGGCCATTTCAGCGCGAAGCGGCCGCCTCTGGCGAGGTCGCCGGCATCTGGCGCAACGGCGATGGCGCCTTCCGGCAGCACCGCCAGGAGCGCGTCACGCAACGCCAAAGCGGCGACGAATCCGAGGGTGGCGGCGACCGAGAGCTCGACCTTCGGCTGCAGGAGAAGCGTCGCCGCGAGATTGCCGGGCGGCCCTTCCCAGGCCCTGCCCCGCCTGCCGCGGCCGCCGGTCTGGTGGCCGGTGACGAGCCACAGCCCGCCGGGATCGCCGGCCCTGGCGCGCTCCAGCGCCAGCTGGTTGGTCGAGCCGATCTCGGCGAAGGATTCGAGCCGGAAGCCGTCCGCAACTGCCGTTGGTGAAAGGTTGAAGCCCGATGCCACCGTCAGAAGAAGGTCTTGGCAGCGGCCTCGGCCGCGTCGAAAACCGGGCCTCCAACGAAGATGTAGACCGGGAAGACGATGAGGCCGGTGATCCACAGGACGGCGCGCAGTTCGATCGCCATCGGCACGAAGGCCTCGGCCGGCTCGTCGAACCACATCGTCTTGACGATCCTCAGATAGTAGAAGAGGCCGACGACCGAGGCGAGAACGCCGATGATGGCGAGCGGCCAGAGCCCCGCATGCACCGCCGCCATGAAGACGAAGTACTTGCCGATGAAGCCGACGAGCGGCGGCAGCCCGGCGAGCGACAGCATCATCGCCGTTAGGAACAGCGCCATCACCGGATTGGTCTGGGACAGGCCGGCGAGATCGTCGATGTCCTCAACCATGCCGTCGCGGCGGCGCATCGCCAGGATCACCGCGAAGGTGCCGAGGGTCATGGCGAGATAGACCGCCATGTAGATCAGGACGCCGCGCACGCCTTCGACGCTTGCTGGGGCAAGGCCCACCAGCGCGTAGCCCATATGGGCGATCGAAGAATAGGCCATCAGCCGCTTGATGTTGCGCTGCCCGATGGCGGCAAACGCACCGAACACCATCGAGGCGATGGAGATGAAGACGATGACCTGCTGCCACTGGCCGGACAGAGGCTCGAAGCCCTGGACGGTGAAGCGGGTGAGCAGCGCCATCGCGGCGACCTTCGGCGCCCCCGCGAGGAAGGCGGTGATCGGCGTCGGCGCGCCCTCGTAGACGTCCGGCGTCCACATGTGGAACGGCACTGCGGAGATCTTGAAAGCGAGACCGGCGAGGACGAAGACGATGCCGACGACGAGGCCGAGGGAGCGGCCGCTTTCGGCGACGACGGCCGAGATCGCGGTGAACTCGATGTGGCCGGTGAAGCCGTAGACCATCGAGGCGCCGTAGAGCAGCATGCCCGAGGACAACGCGCCGAGGACAAAATATTTCAGGCCGGCCTCGGTGGAACGGACCGAGTCACGGTTGATCGCTGCGAGGACGTAGATCGCCAGCGACTGCAGTTCGAGGCCGAGATAGAGGGCGATCATGTCGCCCGCCGAGACCATCATCATCATGCCGGTGGTCGACAGGAGAACGAGAACCGGGAATTCGAAGCGGTTGAACCGCTCGCTTTCGGCAAAGCCGACCGACATCACCACCGCCGCCGCCGAGCCGATGAGGACGAGGATCTTCATGAAACGGGCGAAGGGGTCGAGGATGAAGGAGCCGCCGAAGGCAGAACCGAGCGGCGTGATCAGGGTCAGCCACAGCGCCGCGATGATGATCACCGCCACCGCAAGTCCCGTCACCGTCTGCGAGCTCTTCTCGCCGATGAAGACGCCGACCATCAGGAGGATCATCGCGCCCACCGACATGATCAGTTCCGGCGCGGCGATCGCGAGGCTGCTGGAGAGCAAATCGGGCATCATGGGCGGCTGGCCTCAAAACCTGAAAGTTTAACGCCCTTTGCGGGATATCCCCGGCGGCGGACGTTGGAAATGTCATCATGCGGACGGGGCGGCGCGCGCCGCCCCCTGTTACGCGGTCACACTCAATGGAGCGCGGCGACCGCACCGTGGCCGGCGGCCTCGAGTGCCGCCGTATAGCTGTTGACGAGCGTCTCCACCGAAGCCGCCGTCACGTCGAAGACCGGCATCGGATAGAAGCCGAAGAAGATCACCAGGACGACCAGCGGGTAGAGCAGCAGCTTCTCGCGGCCGGTGAGATCGAGGATCTGGCGAAGGCTCTCCTTCTCCAGCGCGCCGAAGATCACCTTGCGATAGAGCCAGAGCGCGTAGCCGGCGGAGAGGATGACGCCGGTGGTGGCGAAGATCGCGACCCAGGTGTTGACCTGGTAGACCGCGAGCAGCGTCAGGAACTCGCCGACGAAGCCGGAGGTGCCCGGCAGGCCGACATTCGCCATGGTGAAGATCAGCATCACGGTGGCGTAGTGCGGCATGCGGTTGACCAGCCCGCCATAGGCGGCGATCTCGCGGGTGTGCATGCGGTCGTAGACGACGCCGACGCAGAGGAACAGCGCGCCGGAGACCAGGCCGTGGGAGAGCATCTGGAAGATCGCGCCCTGCACGCCCTGCTGGTTGGCGGCGAAGATGCCCATGGTCACGAAGCCCATGTGGGCGACGGAGGAATAGGCGATCAGCTTCTTGATGTCCTCCTGCATCAGCGCGACCAGCGAGGTGTAGATGATCGCGACGACCGACAGGGTGAAGACGAAGGGCGCGAAGTCGGCCGAGGCGAGCGGGAACATCGGCAGCGAGAAGCGCAGGAAGCCGTAGCCGCCGAGCTTCAGGAGGATGCCCGCCAGGATCACCGAGCCGGCGGTCGGCGCTTCGACGTGGGCGTCCGGCAGCCAGGTATGCACCGGCCACATCGGCATCTTCACCGCGAAGGAGGCGAAGAAGGCGAGCCACAGCCAGGTCTGCATCTCGGCCGGGAACTTGTGCTGCAGGAGCTCCGGGATCGAGGTGGTGCCGGCGTTCCAGTACATCGCCATGATGGCGATCAGCATCAGCACCGAGCCGAGGAAGGTGTAGAGGAAAAACTTGTAGCTCGCATAGATGCGGCGCTTGCCGCCCCACACGCCGATGATCAGGAACATCGGGATGAGGCCGCCCTCGAAGAAGATGTAGAAAAGGACGAGATCGAGCGCGCAGAAGACGCCGATGACCAGCGTTTCCAGGAGCAGGAACGCGATCATGTAGTCCTTCACCCGCATCTTGACGGATTCGAAGCTCGCCAGGATGCAGAGGGGCATCAGGAAGGTCGTCAGGATGACGAACAGCATCGAGATGCCGTCGACGCCCATGTGATAGGTGATCGAGCCGCCGATCCAGTCCGCCTTCTCGACCATCTGGAAGCCGGGATTGGAGGAATCGAAGTCGATCCAGATCCACAGCGACACGATGAAGGTGAAGGCCGTCGTCAGAAGCGCGACATTGCGCACGTTGCGGCGGGCGAGCTCGGTATCGTCCTTGATGAAGAGGATGAGGAGCGCCCCGACCAGCGGCAGGAAGGTGACGGTCGAGAGGATCGGCCAGTCGGTCATCAGTTCGCTCCCCCGAGCATCATCCAGGTGACCAGCGCGGCAACGCCGATCAGCATCGCGAATGCATAGTGATAGAGATATCCGCTCTGTAGCCGCACGACGCGCCCGGTGACGTCGATGACCCGGGCCGAGACGCCGTCAGGCCCGAACCCGTCGATCACCTTGCCGTCGCCGGTCTTCCACAGGAAGCGGCCGAGCCGCTGGGCGGGCTTCACGAACAGGAATTCGTAGAGCTCGTCGAAGTACCACTTGTTCAAAAGGAACAGGTAGAGGCCGCGATTGCGCTGGGCCGTCTCCTTGGGAAGGCTCGGCCGCGAGATGTAGAACATGTAGGCGACGACAAAGCCGAGGACCATCGCAATGGTCGGCAGGAAGGCGATCCAGAACGGGATCTCGTGCATGTCGTGCAGGACGTGGTTCTCGGCGCCGGTGAACACCGCGGCGTGCCAGAATTCGTCATAGCCCTCGCCGATGAAGGAGTGCTCGAAGACGATGCCGGCTAACAGCGCCCCGGCAGCGAGCACGAAGAGCGGCACCAGCATCACCGGCGGCGACTCGTGGATGTGGTGCATCACGTCGGCGGAGGCCCGCGGCTTGCCGTGGAAGGTCATGAAGATCAGCCGCCAGGAATAGAAGCTGGTCAGGCAGGCGGCGAGGACGGTCATCCCCCAGCCGTAAAGGGCGAAGGAATTGTGGCCGACAAAGGCCGCCTCGATGATCGCGTCCTTGGAATAATAGCCGGCGGTGAACGGAAAGCCGGTCAGCGCCAGGGTGCCGATCACCATCATCCAGTAGGTCTTCGGGATGTGGTTCTTCAGCCCGCCCATGCGGCGCATGTCCTGCTCGTCGGAGACCGCATGGATCACCGAGCCGGCGCCGAGGAACAGCAGCGCCTTGAAGAAGGCGTGGGTGAACAGGTGGAAGATCGCCGGGCCATAGGCGCCGACGCCGAGCGCCACGAACATGTAGCCGAGCTGCGAGCAGGTCGAATAGGCGATGACGCGCTTGATGTCGTTCTGGACGAGGCCGACCGTCGCGGCGAAGAACGCCGTCGTCGCGCCGATGAAGGTGACGAAGGTCAGCGCCGAGGGCGACAGCTCGAACAGCGGCGACATGCGGGCCAGCATGAAGACGCCGGCGGTCACCATCGTCGCGGCATGGATCAGCGCCGAGACCGGGGTCGGTCCTTCCATGGCATCAGGAAGCCAGGTGTGAAGGCCGATCTGCGCCGACTTGCCCATCGCGCCCATGAACAGCAGCAGGCAGACGACCGTCAGCGCCGCAGCCATGGTGAGCGGGTAGCCGGCGAAGTTGAGGACGACGTCGCCGGCGGCGTGCGTCGCGGCTTCGGCGCCGGCGGCGGCCGCGTCGTGCCCTGCCCCGCCGCCGAGCGTCGCGGCGACGTCGGCTGCACCGGAAAAGATCGTGTCGAGATTGACCGAGCCGAACAGCGCGAAGACGCCGAAGATGCCGAGGGCGAAGCCGAAGTCACCGACGCGGTTGACGATGAAGGCCTTCATCGCCGCGGCGTTGGCCGACGGCTTCTTGTACCAGAAACCGATCAGCAGATAGGAGGCGAGGCCGACGCCCTCCCAGCCGAAGAACATCTGCACGAGGTTGTTCGAGGTCACCAGCATCAGCATGGCGAAGGTGAACAGCGACAGATAGGCGAAGAAGCGCGGCCGATGCGGATCGTGGTGCATGTAGCCGATCGAATAGACATGCACGAGGCAGGAGACGGTGTTGACGACGATCAGCATCACCAGCGTCAGCCGGTCGATCCGCAGCGACCAGGCGACGTCGAGCCCGCCCGACTGCATCCACTGGAACAGCGGCACGCGGACCGTCTCGCCCTCGCCGAAGCCGAAGGAGATGAAGGCGATCCAGGACAGGATCGCGGCCACCACCATGAAGCCGGACAGCGTGTATTCGCAGGCCTTGGCGCCGATCGACTTGCCGAACAGCCCGGCAATCAGGAAGCCCGCGAGCGGCAGGAGGACGATGATCGTGTACACCGCGATCAGCCTTTCATCGTGTTGACGTCGTCGACGGCGATCGAGCCGCGATTGCGGAAGAAGACGACCAGGATCGCCAAGCCAATGGCGGCCTCGGCGGCAGCGACCGTCAGGATGAACAGCGCGAAGACCTGGCCGACGAGATCGCCGAGGAAGGCCGAGAAGGCCACCATGTTGATGTTCACCGCAAGGAGGATCAGCTCCACCGACATCAGGATGGTGATGATGTTCTTGCGGTTCATAAAGATGCCGAAGACCCCCGTGACGAAGAGGATCGCGGCGACAGTCAGGTAATGGCCGAGACCGATTTCCATGGTTTCCGGTTCCTTGTCGCTCAGATGCCTCGGCCGCTCTCGACCTTGCGGATCTCGATGGCGGTGGCGGGGTTTCTCGCCACCTGGGCGGGGATGGACTGGCGCTTCAGCCCCTGCTTGTGGCGCAGCGTCAGAACGATGGCGCCGACCATGGCGACGAAGAGGATCAGGCCCGCCAGCTGGAAGAACAGGATGTAGCGGGTGTAGAGCACGCTGCCGAGCGCCCGGATGTTGGACATCTCGTAGAGCGGCTGCATCGGCAGCGCCGTCGCCTTGGCGAGCTCGGGATGATAGGCGCTGCCGGTGCCGGCGATGATCAGCTCGGCGAGCAGCACGAGACCGATGATCAGGCCGAAGGGCGCGTATTTCAGCGCTCCCTTCTTCATCTGGCCGAAATCGAGATCGAGCATCATGACGACGAAGAGGAAGAGGATCGCGACGGCGCCGACATAGACGACGATCAGGATCAGCGCCAGGAACTCGGCTCCCGCGAGGAGGAACAGGCCCGCCGCCGCCACGAAGGTGAGGATCAGGAACAGCACCGAGTGGACCGGGTTGCGGGCCAGCACGACCATCAGCGCCCCGCCGACCGCGATGAACGCAAAGATATAGAAAAACAGTGCCTGAAGGCCGAGCATTCTCGGGCTCCCCTCGTGTTCCGGTCAGCGGCGACGAGGCCGCATCGTTCGTTCGTTACCGGCCGACTCGCGGCGCGGCCTTGGCTGACGCGACGCCCGCCCGATTAGCGGTAGGGCGCGTCGAGCGCAATGTTGCGGGCCAGCTCGCGCTCCCAGCGGTCGCCGTTCGCGAGCAGCTTGGCCTTGTCGTAGTAGAGTTCCTCACGGGTTTCCGTGGCGAACTCGAAATTCGGCCCCTCGACAATGGCATCGACCGGGCAGGCCTCCTGGCAGAAGCCGCAATAGATGCACTTCACCATGTCGATGTCGTAACGGATCGTCCGGCGCGTCCCGTCGTTGCGGCGCGGGCCGGCCTCGATGGTGATCGCCTGGGCCGGGCAGATCGCCTCGCAGAGCTTGCAGGCGATGCAGCGCTCCTGGCCGTTGGGATAGCGGCGCAGCGCGTGCTCGCCGCGGAAGCGCGGCGACACCGGACCCTTTTCGAAGGGATAGTTCACCGTCGCCTTCGGCTTGAAGAAGTAGCGCATCGACAGGCCGAGCGCCTTGACGAACTCGACAAGGAACAGCGAGCGAACGGTCTGGGCAATCTGGGACATGGGCTCTGCCCTCCCCTTGTCGTCTCAGGAGGCGATGGTCTGGCCGACGAACCAGCCCATCACCGGAAAAAGAATCAGTTGCGAGATCCGGGCGACGTTCAGCGCCGCCATCGCGCCGAGCCGTTCCGACGGCCGCTCCTTCCGCATCTGCTCCATGACGTAGCCGATGAGGAAAAAGTCCAAGACGCCGATGGCAAGGCCGACGAGACCGCCGAGGAGACCCGGATCGATCGTCATGCGCCCGGCGCGCCCCATCCGGAGATCTGCAGGACGAAGGCGACGATCACGACCATCGCCAGCGACAGCGGCAGGAAGACCTTCCAGCCGAGGCGCATGAGCTGGTCGTAGCGGTAGCGGGGCACGAAGGCCTTCACCATCGCGAACATGAAGAAGACGAGGCCGGCCTTCAGGACGAACCAGATGACGCCCGGCACCCAGGTGAAGGGCACGAAGTCGAAGGGAGGCAGCCAGCCGCCGAGGAAGAGGATCGTCGTCAGGCAGCACATCAGCGTGATGGCCGCATATTCGCCGAGCATGAACATCATGTACGGGGTCGAGCCATATTCGACCATGAAGCCGGCGACGAGTTCGGACTCGGCTTCCGGCAGGTCGAAGGGCGGCCGGTTCGTCTCGGCGAGCGCCGAGATGAAGAACACGATGAACATCGGGAAGAGGCTCAGCCAGTGCCAGTCGAGGAAGCTGTTCGGCAAGCCGATCATCGTGCCGAGCCCCGCCGACTGCGAGATCACGATGTCGGTGAGGTTGAGCGAGCCGACGCAGAGCAGCACGGTGACGATGACGAAGCCGATCGACACCTCGTAGGACACCATCTGCGCCGCCGAGCGGAGCGCGCCGAGAAAGGCGTATTTCGAATTCGACGCCCAGCCGCCCATGATGACGCCGTAGACCTCGAGCGAGGAGATCGCGAAGACATAGAGGACGCCGATATTGATGTCGGCGATCACCCAGCCGTTGGCGACCGGGATCACCGCGAAGGTCGCGAGCGCCAGCGTCACGGCGATCAGCGGCGCCAGCAGGAAGACGATTTTGTCGGAACTCGCCGGAACGACCGGCTCCTTCAGGACGAACTTCAGAAGATCGGCAAAGGACTGGAACAGCCCCCAGGGACCGACGACATTCGGGCCGCGACGCAGCTGCACGGCCGCCCAGATCTTGCGGTCGGCGAGCAGGATGTAGGCGATCAGGACGAGGAGAACGACCAGGAACAGGACGCTCTGGCCGAGAATGATCAGCGCCGGCCAGACATAGGTGGAGAAGAAGTCCGTCACGGTTGCCGGTCCCTATTCCGCTGCTTCGAGTTTGTCGGCACTGGCGAGGCGCGAGCACTCCGCCATCACCTTGGACGCCCGGGCGATCGGGTTGGTCAGGTAGAAGTCGCCGAGCTTCGAGCCGAGACGCAGATCGCCGAGGGAGCCGGCCCGCTCGGCCAGCCGCAGGATGTCGTCATGGGCGGCAGGCTCGATGCGGTCGGTCCGCATCCACGGGTGCGACTGATACAGATCGCGCCGCAGTGCGGCAAGCGAGTCGAAGGGCAGCGTCTTGCCGAGAACCGCCGACAGTGCCCGCACGATCGCCCAGTCCTCGCGGGCGTCGCCTGGAGGGAAGGCGGCGCGCGAGGCGACCTGCGCCCTGCCCTCGAGATTGACGAAGGTGCCGTCCTTCTCGGTGTAGGCCGCACCCGGCAGGATGACGTCGGCGCGGTGAGCGCCGCGATCGCCATGGGTGCCGACATAGACGACGAAGGCGCCCGGCGCGATCTCCACCTCGTCGGCACCGAGATTGAACAGGAGGTCGACACCGCCCGCGGCCATTTCGCCGAAGGTCTTGCCGCTCGTCCCCGGCGTGAAGCCGATGTCGAGACCGCCGACGCGGGACGCAGCGGTGTGGAGGACGTTGAAACCGTTCCAGCCCTCGGCGAAGGCGCCGATCTCGCGGGCGAGCGCCGCGGCGGCCGACAGGACGCCGGGGCCGTTGTCGCCGGCGAGCGCACCGGAGCCGACGATGATCATCGGCCGGGCCGCGTTATTCAGAGCGTCGAAGAAGCCCTGGCTCGCCCTTGCGACGTCGGTGAGCGTGTCGGTGCCGGCGCCGAGATAGGTGTAGTCGTAGCGCAGGTTGGCGTTTTCGCCGATCACCCCGATCGGGAAGCCGCCCATCCGCCAGCGTTTACGGATGCGGGCATTGAGCACCGCCGCCTCGAAGCGCGGATTGGCACCGATGATGAGCAGCGCATCGGCCTCCTCGATCCCGGCAATGGTGGTATTGAAGAGGTAGCTGCTGCGGCCCGCGGCGGGGTCGAGCATGGCGCCGTCCTGACGGCAATCGAGCGAGGTCGAGCCGAGCCCGGCCATCAGCTGCTTCAGCGCCCACATCTCCTCGACCGCGACGAGATCGCCGGCAACCGCGCCGATCCTTTCGGGCGCCGTCGCGTCGACCTTGGCCTTGATCGCGCCGAAGGCCTCCTGCCAGCTCGCCGGCTGCAGCTTGCCGTCGCGGCGAACATATGGACGATCGAGGCGCTGGGTGCGCAGACCATCCCAGACGAAGCGGGTCTTGTCGGAGATCCACTCCTCGTTCACCGCCTCGTTGACCCGCGGCAGGATGCGCAGCACCTCGCGTCCGCGGGTGTCGACGCGGATCGCCGAGCCGACGGCGTCCATCACGTCGATCGACTGGGTCTTGGTCAGCTCCCAGGGCCGAGCCTGGAAGGCGTAGGGCCGCGACGTCAGCGCGCCGACCGGGCAGAGATCGATGACGTTGCCCTGCAGCTCGGAGGTCATCGCCTGCTCGAGGAAGGTAGTGATCTCGGCGTCCTCGCCGCGGCCGACCAGGCCGAGCTCGGAGATGCCGGCGACCTCGGTGGTGAAGCGGACGCAGCGCGTGCAGTGGATGCAGCGCGTCATGATCGTCTTCACCAGCGGGCCGATATACTTGTCCTCGACGGCGCGCTTGTTCTCCTTGTAGCGCGAGGAGTCGACGCCATAGGCCATCGCCTGGTCCTGCAGGTCGCACTCGCCGCCCTGATCGCAGATCGGGCAGTCGAGCGGATGGTTGATCAGCAGGAACTCCATCACGCCCTCGCGGGCCTTCTTCACCATCGGCGTGTTGGTGAAGATCTCCGGCAGCTGGCCTTCCGGCCCCGGACGCAGATCCCGGACGCCCATGGCGCAGGAGGCGGCGGGCTTCGGCGGTCCGCCCTTCACCTCGATCAGGCACATGCGGCAGTTGCCGGCGATCGACAGACGCTCGTGGAAGCAGAAGCGTGGAATCTCGGCACCGGCCTCCTCCGCCGCCTGCAGCAGCGTGTAGTGGTCCGGGACCTCGATCTCGTTGCCATCGACTTTCAGCTTCGTCATCGTCAAGCCTTCTCTTCCAGGCGGGAGACGCGCTCTTCCAGCGTCTTCAACCGCTCCGCCACCGTGTCGTGGCGGACATTTGCGTGCACGGCGGCACCGGCAACCGTGTAGAGCGTCTCGTGCACCTCTTCGAGCCGCTGGTCGATGTGATCGAGCCGTTCACCGTGCTTCTGCAGCGTCGCCTTGACATCGACGACGTCCGCGCGGATCTCCCGCAAAAGCTGCAGCACCAGATTGTCCGGCTCGTCCGCCATCGTGACAGTCCTTACTCCGCCGCCTCGAGCACCGGCCGCACCTCGTGGGCGTTGTGCGAATATTCGTCGATGCGGCGCTCGATCTCGGCGCGGAAATGCCGCACCAGACCCTGGATCGGCCAGGCCGCCGCGTCGCCGAGGGCGCAGATCGTGTGGCCCTCGACCTGCTTGGTCACGTCGAGCAGCATGTCGATCTCGCGCTTCTGGGCATGGCCGGTGGCCATCCGCTCCATCACGCGCCACATCCAGCCGGTGCCCTCGCGGCAGGGCGTGCACTGACCGCAGCTCTCGTGCTTGTAGAAATAGGAGATGCGGGAGATCGCCTTCACGATGTCGGTGGACTTGTCCATGACGATGACGGCCGCGGTGCCGAGCGAGGTCTTGATGTCCCGCAGGCCATCGAAGTCCATCGGCGCGTCGACGATGTCGGCGCCCGGCACCAGCGGCACCGAGGAGCCGCCCGGGATGACGGCGAGAAGATTGTCCCAGCCGCCGCGGATGCCGCCGCAATGCTTCTCGATCAGCTCGCGGAAGGAGATGCCCATCGCCTCTTCGACGGTGCAGGGCTGCTCGACATGGCCGGAGACGCAGAAAAGCTTGGTGCCGGTGTTGTTCTGGCGGCCGATGCCGGCGAACCAGGAGCCGCCGCGGCGCAGGATCGTCGGAGCGACGGCGATCGACTCGACGTTGTTGACCGTCGTTGGGCAGCCATAGAGGCCGACATTCGCCGGGAACGGCGGCTTCAGCCGCGGCTGGCCCTTCTTGCCTTCCAGGCTTTCAAGGAGTGCCGTTTCCTCGCCGCAGATATAGGCGCCGGCACCGTGATGGACGATGATGTCGTAGTCCCAGCCGCATTTGTTGCCCGCGCCGAGATAGCCCTGCTCGTAGCACTCGTCGATCGCCCGCTGCAGCGCCTGGCGTTCCCGGACATACTCGCCGCGGACATAGATATAGCAGGTATGCGCCAGCATCGAGAAACCGGCGATGATGCAGCCTTCGATCAGCGTGAACGGGTCGTTGCGCATGATCTCCCGGTCCTTGCAGGTCCCGGGTTCGGATTCGTCGGCATTGATGACGAGGAAATGCGGCCGCTCGCCGACTTCCTTCGGCATGAACGACCATTTGAGACCGGTCGGGAAGCCCGCACCGCCGCGACCCCTCAGGCCCGAGGCCTTCATCTCGTTGATGATCCAGTCGCGGCCCTTGCCGATGATGTCGGCGGTGCCGTCGAAATGGCCACGCTTCAGCGCCGCTTTCAGACTCTTGTCGCGAAGGCCATAGATGTTGGTGAAGATCCGGTCCTTGTCCTGGAGCATCACGCCTCTCCCTCACCTTCGCCGACCGCTCTGCCTGCCTGGAGTTCGCCGGCCTGCTCGATCCACTTCTCGCGCACCGCACGGCCGCGGAAATTCAGGAAGTCGTCGATCCAGATCAGCTCGGTCTCGCGCCACTTGGCGATCTGCCAGAAATGGAAGACGCCGAGATCGTTGAGCTTGCCCTCGATCACCGGGCCGATGCCGCGGATCCGCTTCAGATCGTCCTTGTCGCCCTGCGGCGCGGCAAGAAGGTCGGAGGGCTTGTCACCGGGCCGGCTCTCGAGGGGCGTCTCCTCGGCACTGCTCTCGAAGTGATCGCCATGGGCAGGTCCTGGCCGGGTGTCCGACGTCGCAGTGCGATTGCCCTCGACAGGATCGTTGCCCTGGCGGTTGGCGAGAACCTCGCCGACCGCCTCGTCATTCGCCAGTCGGGACGGTTGACCGCCGGTGCCGTCGTCGAGCTGGCGGTCGTCCGGGATCACCGCATCCTCGGCCGCCGCTTCGGCCTTGCGGAAATCGCCGCCGGTCTTCGTATCGACCTTGTCCGGCACGTTGCCGACCTCGGCGTCGGTCGAGCCCTGGCGCGAACCGCCCTCCTGGCCGGAGCCGGGGCGATGGCCCTCGGCGGTCAGCTGTGCGCTCTCGTCCTTTTCCTGCGACTGATCGGCATTGCCGTCGGCCGCCTTGCCCGGAGAAACCAGCGACGGATCGCTTTCGGCAGCCTCGGTGTCGGGACGGCCGGCCTTCGAGGGCGGCGTCGAGGCGGTCTTTCCGGCACCGATGCCCTGATAGGAGGCGCCGTTCGCCGGCCCGTGGCCGGACGAGCGATCCTGCTCCGTGACGATGTCGTCATAGTCGCCGGTGAGCGAGGTCAGGCCGCCGATCGGCACCGACTGATGCCGGCCGTTCTGCGGACCGGGCCGCACCTCTTCGCCGCGGCCGGCATCGAAGAGATCGATGATCTCCTCCAGCCGCTCCGGCGTCAGATCCTCGTAGGTGTCGGAGAAGATCATCACCATCGGCGCGTTGACGCAGGCGCCGAGGCACTCGACCTCTTCCCAGGAGAGCGTTCCCGACTCGTTGCGGTGGAACTGCTCGGCATTGATCTTCTTGCGGCAGACCGCCTTCAGGTCTTCGGCGCCGCGCAGCATGCATGGCGTCGTGCCGCAGACCTGGACATGCGCCTTGGTGCCGACGGGATTGAGCTGGAACTGCGTGTAGAACGTCGCGACCTCGAGCACCCGGATCAGCGGCATGTCAAGCATGTCGGCGACACGCTCGATGGCCGCCTTGGTCACCCAGCCGTCCTGCTCCTGCGCACGCATCAGCAGGGGGATCACGGCGGACTGCTGACGGCCCTCGGGATATTTCTTGATCGTCGCTTCAGCCCAAGCGGCGTTCTCTTCGGTAAACGCGAAACCGGCCGGTTGGACGGTTGCTTCCGCGAGACGTCTGACAGACATCGGACCTCTATCTTAGAGCGGTTCAACACGCGATGTTGCGGCGCGTTCTATCACAAGACGGACAAAAGGCCAGTGGCCGATGACCGCAGCTTCGGAATGGCGGACATGCCTTGTCAGGCAGGGCTCAGCCGGCGAAAAACGCCTCGACGGCAAGGGTTATGCCGGGAGGCGAAAGGTCGATCGTGGCGTCCCTGCCGACGATCCGCGTGGTGATCTCGTCCGGTGAGTCCGAGCGATGGTGATGCAGCACCCGGCCCTCGGCGGGCAGGACGATCAGGTAATGCTGGACCGATTCCAGCGAGAAGTAGTCGAGCGACTTCCTGACGCCGGGGCTCTGCGGCGAGGCGACCTCGACGATGACGACGGGGTTTTCCGCGACGATGGAATCGGGGTCGTAGGGCCCGCAGTGGATGAGGGCGTCCGGCTCGCGCAGTGTCGTCTCGTCGATGCGCACGCTGACGCCGTCGATGAAGGCCTGACACTCGGAACGGCCAGCGGACTGCAGCGCAGTCCGCAGTTCCAGCCAGACCCGCGCCTTCGTCTCGGCATGGATGATCCGCTCGGACTGCATCCGCTCGATCCTGCCGTCGACCAGTTCGTACCGCTCCCCTTCCGGCAGGCCTTGCGACCAGACCAGAAACTCGTCGACGCTCATCGGGGCCGTTGGCAGGGCTCGGGTGTTCATGGCCTCAGTCTAGCATTTCAGGGTTGCGGCGACCAACTCAGCGATCGACCTCGCCGAAAACGATGTCGAGCGTGCCGAGGATCGCCGAGACGTCCGCCAGCATGTGGCCCTTGCAGATGACGTCCATCGCCTGCAGATGGGCAAAGCCCGGCGCCTTGATCTTGCAGCGGTGCGGCTTGTTGGTGCCGTCGGAGACGAGATAGACGCCGAACTCGCCCTTCGGCGCCTCGACCGCGGCGTAGACCTCGCCCTCGGGCAGGTGGAAGCCTTCGGTATAGAGCTTGAAGTGATGGATGAGCGCTTCCATCGAGCGCTTCATCTGGCCGCGCTTCGGCGGCACCACCTTGCCTTCCGTCGCCGAGACCGGACCCTGCCCTTCCGGGCTCGACAGCTTCTCGATGCATTGCTTCATAATCTTGGCGGCTTCGCGCATCTCGACCATGCGGATCAGGTAGCGGTCGTAGCAGTCGCCGTTCTTGCCGATCGGAATGTCGAATTCCATCTCGTCGTAGCATTCGTAGGGCTGCGACTTGCGCAGGTCCCAGGCGGCGCCGGAGCCGCGCACCATCACGCCGGAAAAGCCCATCGCCCACGCATCCTCCAGCGTCACAACGCCGATGTCGACATTGCGCTGCTTGAAGATGCGGTTCTCGGTGAGCAACCCCTCGATGTCGTCGCAGACCTCGAGGAACGGATCGCACCAGGCGCCGATGTCGTCGATGAGCTTCTGGGTGAGATCCTGATGGACGCCGCCCGGCCGGAAATAGGCCGCATGCATGCGCGAGCCCGAGGCGCGCTCGTAGAAGACCATCAGCTTCTCGCGCTCCTCGAAACCCCAGAGCGGCGGCGTCAGCGCGCCGACGTCCATCGCCTGGGTGGTGACGTTGAGGAGATGCGAGAGGATGCGGCCGATCTCGGAATAGAGCACGCGGATCAGCTGGCCGCGCTTCGGAACATCGACCCCTGCGAGGCGCTCGATCGCCATGCAGAAGGCATGTTCCTGATTCATCGGCGCGACATAGTCGAGCCGGTCGAAATAGGGAATCGCCTGCAGATAGGTCTTGTGCTCGATCAGCTTCTCGGTGCCGCGATGCAGAAGGCCGATATGCGGATCGACGCGCTCGACGATCTCGCCGTCCAGCTCGAGAACGAGCCGCAAAACGCCATGGGCAGCAGGATGTTGCGGCCCGAAATTGATGTTGAAGTTGCGGACGTCGATCTCAGCCATTCGGCTTGTCCTCTCCGGAGGCGAACTGCGCGAGGAACTCGGCCCCGGTCATCTTCGTCGTCTGCTCGGCGAAGGAATACCAGTCGGGCTTGGAGTCGATGAAAATCTCTTTGGTCAGGACGGCCTCGGTGAGATCGTCGAAGGCCATCGCCGAGATGGCGTAGTGGGCGGCGTCCTTGGAGCGCCAGAACAGCGTCGATCCGCAGGCGTTGCAGAAGCCGCGCTCGCCCCATTCGGACGATCCGTAGATGCCGAGGAGATCGGTGCCGGCGACGACGACGTTTTCCGAGGCCTCGACCGCGGTGAACGGCCCGCCCGCCCAGCGGCGGCAAATGTCGCAGTGACAGACGCCGACCTCCTGCTCGGCGATGTCGGCATCGATCCGGACACCGCCGCACAGGCACTTGGCTTGAAGTCGCTTCATCGCCATGGCGCTCTCCCCGAACCTTACTGACGCTTGGCCTTCTCGTCGCCCGGCAGCACGTATTCGGTGCCCTCCCACGGCGACAGGAAGTCGAAATTGCGGAATTCCTGGCGAAGCTCGACCGGCTCGTAGACCACCTGCTTCTTCTCTTCGTCGTAATGGACCTCGACGAAGCCGGTCAGCGGGAAGTCCTTGCGCATCGGATGCCCCTCGAAACCGTAGTCGGTCAGGATGCGGCGCAGGTCCGGATGGCCGGTGAACAGGATGCCGTAGAAGTCATAGGCCTCGCGCTCGTACCAGTCGGCGGCCGGAAAGACGTCGGAGATCGACGGCACCGGATCGTCCTCGGCAGTCCGCACCTTGACGCGGATGCGCTGGTTCTGGCGCGGCGAAAGGAGGTGATAGACGACCTCGAAGCGCTTCTCGCGGGCCGGATAGTCGACGCCGCAAAGATCGGTGAGGTTGACGAACTGAGTCTGCGGATCGTCGCGCAGCACCGTCATCACCTTGACGATATCCTCGGCGCCGACGACGAGGGTCAGCTCGCCAAACCGGTGCTCGCTCGAGGCGATCCGCTCGCCGAGCGTTTCGGCCAGATAGTCGGCCATGTCCCTGGTTGCGAAATCGCGCATGGCAGGCCTTCTATCGTTCGATCGTACCGGTGCGGCGGATCTTCTTCTGCAGGAGAAGAATGCCGTAGAGCAGCGCCTCGGCGGTCGGCGGGCAGCCGGGAACGTAGATGTCCACCGGCACGACGCGATCGCAGCCGCGCACCACCGCATAGGAATAGTGGTAGTAGCCGCCGCCATTGGCGCAGGAGCCCATGGAGATGACGTAGCGCGGCTCCGGCATCTGGTCGTAGACCTTGCGAAGCGCCGGAGCCATCTTGTTGGTCAGGGTGCCGGCGACGATCATCACGTCGGACTGGCGCGGCGAGGCGCGCGGCGCAAAACCGAATCGCTCGACGTCGTAGCGCGGCATCGACACCTGCATCATCTCGACCGCGCAGCAGGCGAGGCCGAAGGTCATCCACATGAGCGAGCCGGTGCGCGCCCACTGGATCAGCTCGTCGGTCGAGGTGACGAGGAAACCCTTGTCGGCGAGTTCCTCGTTGATTTCGGTGACGAAGGGGTCCTGCCTCTGGGCGATGGGCTGGCCGGGAGTGGCGGCCGCTCCCGTCCCCGCTTCCGGAGCCAGCGATGCGAAGGGCTTGTCGCCGATGATCAATCCCATTCCAGTGCGCCTTTCTTCCATTCGTAGATGAAGCCGACCGTCAGGACGCCGAGAAACACCATCATCGACCAGAAGCCGAACCAGCCGAGGGTTCCGAAGCTCGCCGCCCAGGGAAACAGGAAGGCGACCTCGAGGTCGAAGATGATGAAGAGGATCGAGACCAGATAGAACCGGACGTCGAACTTCATGCGCGAATCGTCGAAGGCGTCGAAGCCGCACTCATAGGCGGAGAGCTTCTCGTCGTCCGGCGCCTTGAAGGCGAGCAGGAAGGGCGAAACGAGAAGCGCCAGGCCGAGGATCAGCGCGACGCCCACGAAAATCACGATCGGCAGGTAGGATGCGAGGAGTTCGCTCATCGGACCATTTCATCCAGCGTGACGGTCTTTGCTGCGGACGTTGGCGTCCGCGCCGCAAGGCAAAGCGGGCTTGAAGAAAGCCGTCTTGCCGCAATGCGGCGAGGGTTATCCGCTTCTTGGAATCTGTGCAAGGCGTTCTCTGCTGCAAGGCACCGGGGCTCGGCGCAAGGCTCGCAGCCTCGGGCCGACATGGCGCACCGGCCCGTATCCGCCAGGCGTTTGTGGCGCGCCTTGCCACGGGCGGCACATCGCCGCAAGGATACCGGACGAGCGAAAAAGTTCGACCGCGGAGATCAGGGAGGAACGGTCATGGCGGGATCGGAAAAGGGTGGCTGGCTGCCGATGGCGGACGCCCGGCGGAACGGCGAGCGAATCCTGGTGACGGTGCGCGGCGGCGAACAGGGGCCGGCGGAGGTCGATACCGTGCGTTTCCAGGCGCCGCGGGGATCGGGCGAGAAGGCCTGGATGGCGACGGACATGGGGCCGGACGGGCTCGTGACCTATGACGAGGACGAACTCGTCGCCTGGATGCCATGGCCCGAGCCGACGCCCGAGAGCGCAGGATCGCCCCTTCCCGCCCCCGCCGACGAAGCCGACTTCGAAGAGCAGGGTTCAGGCATCTGACCAGTCGCGATCTGCGCCGGCAACCGTCCCTGAGACCGGTTCGCCGGTCAGCGGGCCCGATTGCCGCGAATCGCACTGCGGTCGAGATCGATGCACCGCCGAGCGGCATGTATCCGACGCGAGACAACGGCCTGGCGGCAAAGGCCGACTCAGAGCAGTTTTGTCGTAGAGCGCCTGCGTCCCAACGGACGCACAAGGGACGCTCTCATTTACTGAATCAAAGCATCGTGCTTTCCGAAAATCGATGACGATTTTCGGGCCGATGCTGCAGGCATCGACATTCGAGTTGGTGACCGAACGGAAAAATGGCGCGAGTGACGGGGCTCGAACCCGCGACCTCCGGCGTGACAGGCCGGCACTCTAACCGACTGAGCTACACCCGCGCTTCGCCGCCGCAGCGGCTTGTGTGGCGGTCGTTTACGGAGAAGGTCGGGCCGTGTCAAGCGCCGGATTTGCGAACGCGTCGCGGCGCAGCACGTGCTGACACGAAACCATCATGAAACACCGCCGAGCCACCCGAAACCGCCCCGCGCACGCCGCGAAATTGAGGCGTCTGAGATCGGCGAGCGGAGGCATGGGTCGGGTGCGGGACGACGGAATCACCCTGCACCACGGCGCGAGGTCCACCCTGCTCCAGACCAGCCCGAGCGGCCCTGCCCGCACAACGCCTGAAAGACCCGGCCCTTGCGAATTCGGCTGAGACGTCCGGTCAGTCGACGAGGACAAGGTCGAGCAGGGCCTGCCTGCCCGAGCCGATCGCGTCGAGGCCGCGGTCGATGGCTGCCGGCAGATCGGCGATGTCGGCGACGGTGATTCCCTCGCCGCCATGCGCCCGGCAGATCGCCGCATAGTCGGGGCTCGGCGACAGGTCGGCGAGCATCATGCCGTTGCCGGCAGCCGCAGCGCCCTGCGGATACATCGCCAGGGTCGAATTGCGCACGGCGCCCCAGCGCCGGTTGTTGAAGATGATGGCCAGAACCGGCAGCCCGTGGGCCGCCGAGGCCCAATGGCAGGCGACGGGATTGTTGAACATGTAGGCGCCGTCGCCGAGGGTCACGACGACCGGCCGGTTGCTCCCCTCGCGGGTCTCTGCCGCGGCGATGCCGAGGGCGGCTCCGAAGCCGAGCCCGAGGCCGCCTGCTGGCGAGATGCCGTAGAACTGCCCCGGCCGGTCGAAATGGGCGTAGTCGGTGCGGAAGGAGTATTCGTTCACCAGCGCCGCTTCGGACGGGATCCGGTCGGCGATGACGACGCTCGCGGTCTCGGCGGTCAGCCGGCTCATGTCGAGCGCTGCGGCGGACGCGCGCTTCTGGCGTTCGCGGGCGACCGCGGCACGCCGCCGCGCGATCCTCGGCGCATCGTCACGGCTTGGCGCGCCGAGCGCTTCGGCGAGCGCCGCAAGCCCAGCCGCCGGGCCGGCGACGATCGATTCGACGGCGGGGAAGCTGCGCAGCGGATAGCGCGAGAAGAGCGGGTCGTGGTCGATCTCCCAGAGGGCGCCTTGCGGGCGGGGCCTGGTGACACTCGGCACATAGGGAACGTCGCAGGCGATCGAGAGGACGAGGTCGGCCGCGCCGAAGGCGTTCCTCGTGTCGAAGCCGACCGCCATCTCGTGGTCGAAGGGCAGGCTGACCGAACGGGCGTTGAACTGCGCCACCGGCAGCGCCCATGCCTCGCAGAGCTCGGTGAGGATCGCCAGCGCCCGCGGCTCGCGCCCGGCATTGGAGGTGACGATCAGCGGATAGTCCGCCGCGCGGATCGCTGCGGCGAGACGGTCGATCGCGGCGGGATCGGGGGCCGGTGCGGAGACGCGGCTGCGTTGGCGCGGCGGCCCCGCCTTTGGAACCCGTCTGGCCAGGAGTTCGCGCGGCAGCGACAGATAGACCGGCCCCGGCGGCGGCGCCGCGGCGATATCGAGGGCGCGCCTCGTGACATCCTCGACCTGTTCGGCGGCGCGGAGCTCATAGTCCCACTTCACCGCCTCGCGGATCATGCCGCCCTGGTCGAACATTTCCTGCGCCCAGTGGATATAGCGGCTGCGGGTGCCTTCGGGCCCGTCCTCGGTGAGCGGCGTGCGGCCGGCCGACAGGACGAGCGGCACCCCGTCGCGGGAGGCGTTCATGGCGCCGCAGATCATGTTGGCGGTGCCGACGCTGACATGCACCATCGCCGCCTGCGGACGCCCGGTGCGCAGCGCGTCGCCATGGGCCATCGACACGGCGAGATTCTCGTGCGCCACAGTATAGGGCTTCGGCAAAGCCACCCCGCCGGCGAGCGCTGCGGCGTAGGCCTCGACGATCGACGGAAAGTCGGTGCCGGCGACGGCGTAGAGCGCGTCGACCCCGCCCCTCGAAAGCGTCGTCAGATAGGCCTCGGCAGCGAGCACGCCGCGGCCGTCGTCGTCGGGATTCGCAGTCATGGGTGGGGTCCGATCGGGCTGGTATAATTTGTCCATACAATGAGCGATCGATCATCCCGCGGCAAGCCATCACGTCGCCATAGCGGCTGCGACACAAAAAGCGCAGATGTCGGCTCCCAGCCTGTCACGGCGACGGATTGTCCCTCACCTGGTCGCAAAGTGCGATATAGAATTTGTCATGACAAAAGCGATGTGGTTTCCTGCGCCGGGCTCTATCGCCGCCATCCGGGCCGACCCTCCGGCCGCCTTTCGGGAACCCAAGGACCCTCGATGACACGGACCGCCTTCTCCAGACGCGCCTTGCTGCGCAATTCTGCCGCCGTCGCCGGCATGATCTTCGCCCTGAGCGGCCCCGCCGCCGCCCAGACCCTCGGTCTCGGCACCACCCAGGGCGGCGCGACCGGCCAGATCGGCACCGCGCTCGCCCAGGTGATCTCGACGAAGTCGGACCTTCAGGTGATCCCCCAGGTCAGCGCAAACACCTCGCAATATATCCCGCTGCTCGACACCGGCCGGCTGGAGCTCGCGATCGCCAACTATCCGCAGACCTATTACGCGATGACCGGCACCGGTATGTCGACCCGGCCGGCGAAGAACCTCCGTTTGGTGGCGACGCTGATGCCGTTTCTCGCGGCCCTGGTTTCCTCGGAGAAGAGCGGCATCGACAGCTATGCCGCGATCAAGGGCCACAAGGTGCCGCGCTATCCGGAAAACTCGCTCGGCGACTTCGTCGTGCGGGCCTGCCTTGCCGCCGGCGGGCTCACCTATGACGACGTGACCAGCGTTCCGATCGCCAATTTTCCGCAGCAGTATCAGGCCTTCAAGGACGGCCGCATCGACGTGTCGATCGCCACGGTCGGCTCCGAGCCGACCTTCGACCTCGAGGCTTCCGTCGGCGACATCCAGTTTCTGAAGGTGCCGGCGGAGGCGCTGCCCAAGGTGCAGGAATCCTTGCCCGGCGCCTATCTGGAAGACGTGCCTGCCAACGACAAGCTGCCCGGACTCGACAAGCCGACGACGGTGCTCGCCTATGACTATCTGCTGTTTGCCAATGCCGATGTCGACGATGCGACCGTCGGCAAGGTCGCCAAGGCGATCTATGAGGGCGGCGACTATCTGAAGAGCACCGGCCCGCTCTGGAAGGACTTCGACCCCAAGCAAATCGGCAAGAAGGCCGACATTCCCTATCATCCCGGCGCCATCGCCTTCTTCAAGGAAGCCGGCATCGCAGAGTGACGTCGCGGCTTCGGGTTGCGATCAACGTGATCTCCCCCCTTGAGGGGGAGATGCCGCCCTTCGACAGGCTCAGGAGGCAGAGGGTGGCGAGCCGCGTCCACCCCTGACGATGTCGCCGCTGCGCGCTCTTTGGCCATGTCGGCGTCGCCCCCCCTCTGGGTTGCCACCCATCTCCCCCGCAAGGGGGGAGGTCGAGGCGTCGGCCACGGCGTCTGCCTGCGAGCGGTCGCCCAAGCCGTTGGAGTCTGCGATCGTTGTTGCTGGTCCTGTGTGGATGAAGACTTTCCCGCCCGCTGCTTCGCGATGGCTATCTTCCGGTCGCGCCCGGCGCGTCCGTTTGGGGCTGTGACGACGGACGAGCCGTTGCCCCGCGGGCCGCGATCCCGTGAAGCACCAGCAGCGCGATGCCCCCCGCCGAGACGCCGAATTCCAGGAGCGGTGGGCCGAACTGGCGCAGCGGCGCAATGATCAGCAGCCCGATCAGCACGAAGAGCAGCCGCTGGGCAAGGCCGAGCGGCGTCAGCCCGTGGCCGATCATGCCGCCGGCAACCAGGATCAGCGCCACCAGCGAGCTGGCGAAGACATAGAGGTTTTCCCACCACGGCCCGGCCATCAGCAGGCCCGGCTTGTAGATGAACAGGAACGGCAGGAGATAGGCGACCCAGCCGAAGCGGAAGGCCTGGATGCCGGTCTTCAGCTGCGGCGCCTCGGCGATCGAGGCGGCGGCGAAGGCGGCGAGCGCGATCGGCGGCGTGATCATCGACAGCATGCCGTAATAGAAGACGAACATGTGGGCGGCGAGCGGCGGAATGCCGAGCTGCACGAGCGCCGGCGCCGCCATCGAGGCGAGCAGCAGATAGACGCCGGTGGTCGGCAGGCCGAGACCGAGCACGATGCCGACGACCGCCGTGATCAGCAGCAGGCCGAAGAGGTTCTGGCCGCCGAAGCCGATCAGGAAGAAGGACAGCTGGAAGCCGAGCCCGGTGGTCGAGAGAAGGCCGATGATCATGCCGGCGGCGGCGGTGATCAGCAGGATGTCGCAGGTCTGGCCGCCGGCCCGGGCGATCGCCGCGACGATCTCGCGGGGGGAAAGCTGCGGGCCGCCGCGACCAAAGGCCCAGGCCGCAAGCGCGATTACCACGAGGACGAGCAGGGCCCAGATCGCCGCGACCTCGGCCTCGGCATTGCGGAAGAAGATCAGGCCGATCAGCACCAGAAAGGCGACGAGGGTCGGCCAGCCCTTGGTGAACACAGCCGCAAGCGTGTCGCGTTCCAGCCAGTTGGCGGCGCCGAACCCCTCGCGCCGGGCGATGAAGTCGATCTGGGCATAGAGCGAGAGGTAATAGATCAGCGCCGGAAACAGCGCCGCGAGCAGGATCTCGCGATAGGGGATCTGCAGGATCTCGGCCATCAGGAAGGCTGCGGCGCCCATGACCGGCGGCGCCAGCTGGCCGCCGGTGGAGGCGACGGCCTCGATGGCGCCGGCCTGCTCGGGGCGAAAGCCCGAGCGCTTCATCATCGGGATGGTCAGGACGCCGGTCGACATGACGTTGGAGACGGCGCTGCCGGAGATCGAGCCGAACAGGCCGGAGGCGACGATGGCGATCTTGGCGGTGTTGCCGGGCCCCGAGCCGGCGACGCGCATGGCGAGCTGGGTGAAGAACTCGCCGCCGCCGATGGCCAGAAGCAGGCCGCCGAAGAGCACGAAGACGACGACGACGAAGGCGGCGATCTGCAGCGCGGCCCCCCAGGTGGCGGAGGAATCGGTGCCGACGAACATCATCACGTCGCCGAAGGGCAGCCCCCTGCCCCTCAGCGGCCCGGGCACCAGGTCGCCGAAGAGCGCATAGAGGAACATCGCCAGGGTGATGACCACCAGCGTCCAGCCGACGACCCGTCGCAGACCTTCGAGGACGAGGACCGAGACGACGACGCCGAGGATCGAGGATTCCGTCGGATGATAGAAGGCGCCCTCCGAGAGCACCGGAAAGCGCAGATAGACGTAGATGCCGAGCACCAGCGAGGCGAGGCTCAAAACCGCGTCGATGGTTGCAACGAGCGGACCCTTGCCGGCCATGTCGCGGCCGTAGACGGCGGCGAGCGAGGCGCCCAGCATGAAGGCCGCGACCTGTTCGGGATAGATCAGGAGGCCGAGCCGCTGGGGAACCGCCATCACCCAGACGACCGCGGTCATCGGCACGACGAAGGCGAGAACGGCGCCAAGAAGTGCGAAGGCGGTTGTGAGTTTCGACATCTGACGCGATCCCAAATGTGGCAGTCGGCTAAACCCCGAAGCCTCGTCATCCCGGCCGTCGAGCCGGGATCCATTCCAAACCGCCGATCGACGGGCAATTCGGCATCCATCGCAACCGTTTCTCTCTAGCGGAGAGGGACTTCACCCTCGGAGGAATGGATCCCGGGTCAAGCCCGGGATGACGACCGCGATGGGTGTCGCCGGGCTCCAGCGGCGTAGTCGGCGACTGCGTTTCACGCGCCCGGATTTTTGCGAGCCAAGCCGATGCAAATGACGCATCGGCAAGGTGCGGCTGGTCTGTCGCCAACCGGTCACTCGCACTTGTCGGCCGGAACCTCGCCGAACTTCGTCCACTCGCCGTTCTTGATCTGGATGATGTAGGCGGGGAGCTCGGCGTCGTGGCCGGCAAAGCAGACGTCGTCGCCGACGACGCCGGAGAAGCGGATCCCGTCCATCCCATCGACGATCGCCTGGCGCTCTTCCTCGAGCTTGTCCGGATCGCCGGTGACGCCCGCCTTCTCCATCGCCTGCTTGATGAGATAGACGGTGTCGTAGGCCTGGGCGTCGGAGTGGTGGGCGCCCAGCTTATGGATGCCGCGCTTCTTCGCCTCGGCGACGAATTTGTCGTTGAAGGCCTCAGACTGCCGCGTGCGGCCCTTCCAGAAGCTCGCGACCACCAGCGTCCCCTCACCCGCCGGGCCGAACAGCTCGACGACATTCGGATCGGCGAAGATCTGCGAGCCGATGACCTGGCCCTCGAAGCCCTGGCGGCGCAGTTCCTTGATGACCTTCGAGGCCTGGTCGGGCAGCGCCGCGATGGCGACGAAATCCGGCTTGTTCTGGAGGATCTTCGCGGCCTGGGCCGACATGTCGAAGCTCTTCAGCTGAACGGCGATCGAATCCTTCACCTCGATGCCGGCCTTTTCCAGAAGCGCCGGATAGACCTTGGTGCCGGTGACGTTCGAGACGACGTCGTCGGAGATGTAGACGATGTCGGCGCTCTTGGCCTCGATGCCCTTCGCCTTGATGGTGTCGAGCAGCCGGCTGAACTGCTTCTGCTCGTCCTCGGTGAGGCGGTAGCTGTATTTCTTGCCTTCGGTCAGCCCCGGTGCCGAGGAGGAGGTCGGCATCATCAGCGTCTTCAGCCGTTCGGCGTCGTTGAGAGCGATCCGCGCCTCGCCGGAAGAGAACGGCCCGACGATTGCCAGCACGCCGTCATCCTGGATCAGCTTGCGCGCCGCGACGGACGCCTGCTTGGGATCGGAGCCGGTGTCGTAGCGGATCAGCTCGATCTTCTTGCCGTCGATGCCGCCCTCGGCATTGATCTCGTCGACGGCGATGTCGACGGCGACAACCGTCGGCTCGCCCGGCCCCTTCAGCGGCCCGGATGCGGCGACGATGTTGCCGATCTTGATCGTCCCCTCGGCCAGGCCCGGCGCGGCCGAGACGAGAAGCGCCGTCGCGGCGGCAAGGCCGACGGCGAGGCGGGAGCGAAGCGTTGTCATGGTCATGGCGCGCAGATTCCCTCTCTTTTGGAGCGCCGTGCGTCCGAATGGACGCACAAACAACGCTCTAACCCATTGAACTCCCGCATCGAGCGTTCCGAAAATCCGTCCCGATTTTCGGGCCGATGCCGTAGCAGCGGTGGCGGACCGGCGACGTCGTCACGGGCCGGGATGGTTCGGCGGCGGCAAAGGCGCGGCGCCGCCGAGATAGGCGGCCACCAGCGCCTCGTCGCCGAGAAGCCTGTCGGACGAGCCCTCCAGCACGACTTCGCCGAGCTCGAAGACGTAGCCGCGGGAGGCAAGCTCGAGGGCCATCGTGGTGTTCTGCTCGACGAGCAGGATGGCGATGCCGTCGCGGTTGAGATCGCGCAGCAGGGAAAACAGCTGCTCGACGAAGAGCGGCGAGAGGCCGAGGGACGGCTCGTCCAGCATGACCAGGCGGGGTCTTGCGACGAGTGCCCGGCCGATCGCCAGCATCTGCTGCTCGCCGCCGGACAGGACGCTGGCCTTCATGTCGCGGCGGCGGGCGAGATTGGGAAAGCGCTCGTAGATCGCCGCGATGTCGGCATCGGCGGAGCCGTCACGGCGCAGATACGCGCCCATCAGAAGGTTTTCGTGAACGCTCATCGAGACGAAGATCTGCCGGCCTTCGGGAACCAGCACCATGCCGCCGCGCACCCTCGCGGCAGAGCTTTGGGCGGTGACGTCACGCCCGCCGAGCACGATCCGGCCGCGCGACGGCTTCACCGCTCCCTGCAAGGCGCGTAGGAGCGAGGTCTTGCCGGCACCGTTGGCGCCGAGGACGGTGACGATTTCGCCCTCGCCGACCGCAAGGTCGACCGAGGCGACGGCGCGGGTGCGCCCATAGGTGACCGACAGGCCTTCCGCCTCAAGCAGCATGGGCGCCCTCCCCGGCAGCGGCAGGCGCATGACGCGGACCGAGATAAGCCTCGAGGACGTCCGGATCGTCCTGCACCCTTGCCGTCGGACCGTCATAGATCTTGCGGCCGAAATTGAGGACGACGGCGTGATCGCAGAGGCTGCGCACGAAACCCATATCGTGCTCGACGACCAGCAGTGTGACGCCGCCATCGGCGATCTCGACGAGGAAATCCCTGAGATTGGCGGTCTCCGACGGGTTGAGGCCGGCGGCCGGCTCGTCGAGCAGCAACAGCTTCGGCGAGGCGGCGAGCGCCCGCACCACCTCGATCTTCTTGCGGATGCCATAGGGCAGCGTTGCCACCACCTCGCAGGGATAGGTGCCGAGCCCCATGCTGGCGAGGAGCGCTTCGGCCTCGACGCGCCATTTCGTCCGACCGAACAGCGACAGCGGCGTCAGCATGGCGCCAAGGCCGTTCGCCCGCGCCTGCTGGCCGAGCATGATGTTCTCGATGACCGAGAGATGCGGCATCAGCCGGATGTTCTGGAAGCTGCGGGCCATGCCGAGGCCGATGCGCCGTCGCGATGGCACGGTCGAAATGTCCCGGCCTTCGAGGCGGATGGCGCCGCTGTCCTGGCGATAGACGCCGAAGATCAGGTTGAACAGCGTCGTCTTGCCGGCACCGTTCGGGCCGATCAGCGCCGTGCGACCGCCGGCGGCGACATCGAAGCCGACATTGGAAATGACGTCGAGCCCGCCGAAGCTCTTGGAGACACCGTCGAGGGAAAGGATGGGCGCGGTCATGCGGCCACCTCCCCGCCCGCAAGCCGTGCCCTGCGGCGCGGCCGCAGCTTCTCGGTCAGGGGGCGGGTGACGAGACCTTCCGGACGGAACACCATCATCAGAACGGTGACGAGGCCGAGGATGACGAAGCGCCAGGAATCGTCCGGCGCGCGCACTTCGCCCTTTATCCCAAACAGGCTTGCGACCGCCTGCTGGAGGTCCGGCAGGAGAATCCGCAGCGCCTCCGGCAACAGCGTGAAGAAGGCGGCGCCGAAGAGCGGCCCGAAGGCGGTCTGGGTGCCGCCGAGCAGGACAAAGAGCAGGACGTTGATCGATACGAGCGCGTTGAAGGCCTGGATCTCGACATAGGTGAAGGTGTGGGCATAGAGCCCGCCGGCCAGACCGCAGAGCCCCGCGCCGATCGCGAAGGCCGCGACCTTCACGCCGCGGATATCGACGCCCATCAGATCGGAGACCACCTCGTCGTCGTGGACGGCGCGCATGACGAGGCCGAAGCGCGTCGACATCAGAAAGAAGACGAAGAGCGTCACGAGGGCGGCGAGGACGATCGGCACGCCGTAGTCGACGAAGGCCGGCACCGGCAGCCCCATCGCCCCGCCGAGGGTTTCGGAATTGAGGATCAGCCCGGCGACGACTTCGGCAAAGGCGAAGGTGCCGAGGACGAGATAGACGCCGCGCAGCCTGAGGATCGGAAAGGCGACCAGAAAGCCGACGACACCGGCGACGAGAATCGCCAGCGGCAGGGTCGCGCCGACCGGCCAGTCGTAATTGTAGGAGAGATAGGCGGCGACATAGGCGCCGAGCGCCTGGAAGCCGGCGCCGCCGAGGTTGAGCTGACCCGTCGCGACCGGCAGGAAGATGCCATAGGCGAAGATGACGTTGATCGCCAGAATCGACAGGATGCCCGACCAGTAGCCGCCCATCAGAGCTTCCCCTTGCCGATGGCGTTATGGCCGAAAAGCCCCTGCGGACGGACGAACAGGACCAGCAGCAACAGGCCCCACACGGCGACCTGGACGGTGTCGGCGCCGAAATAGTTGATCGTCATCGTCTCGGTGAGGCCGACGATCAGCCCGCCGGCCACCGCGCCCCAGATCGAGCCGAGGCCGCCGACCACCATGCCGGCGATCGCCTTGGTGCCGACATCGTCGCCCATCGCCGGCGAGACCTCGCCGTAGTTGATGGCGAAGAGCACCCCGGCCAGCCCGCAGAGGAGGCCGGTGAGGACGAAGACCACCGGTACGATGCGGTTGACGTCGACGCCGAGAATGGTGGCGGCATCGGGGTTTTCCGCGATCGCCCGAAGGCCGCGGCCGATGCGGCTGCGCTTCAGGAGAAGGCTGAGCGCGGCGACGATCGCCAGCACCGCGACGAGACTGACGATTTGCGGCAGCCGCACGAAGAGCCCGCCGATCTCGACGGTGAGATTGGCCTCGGGACCCGGAAAGCGCTGGGAATCGGTGCCATAGGCGATGCGGACGAGGTTCTCGATGATCAGGAGAAAGCCGAGCGAGGAGACCAGCGGGATCGCATGCTCGGTCGCGTCGCCGTAGCGGGCCTTGAGATATCGGAAGGTGAAGCGCTCGACGACGAGCGAGGCGAGGATCGCGACGGCGACCGCGACGAGAAGGGCCAGCGGCCAGGGCAGCGGGCCGGACAGGCCGAATGGCAGACCGCGCTCGGCGAGCGCCCAACCGATCATGCCGGCCAGCATGAACAGCGTCGGGATGGTGAAGTTGAGGAAGTTCAGGATGCCGATGGTCAGCGTGAATGCGACGGCAACGGTCACATAGACGCTGCCGAGCATGACGGAATTGACGAGTTGCTGAAGCAGCAGCATCAGCGGGTTCCGCCCGTACCATTGTACACAAATTGATCAGACTGCCTTGCCGTTGAGCAATAGGTCCGGACAAGCTGGCAGCCCTGCGGGACGAACCCCAGGCGGCCTTGCCGCCGACAACGCAAAACCCCTATCATCGCGGGCATAGCGACATTCTCCATCACGGGTCATCGCCGACATCCGGCGCGGATGTCTGATTATTTGACCAGCCCTAATCAGAAATCATTTGTTGATTTGACCGGATGTTTTGTACACAATCCGAGTCATCGAGTGGCTTGTCAAGTGGATTGCCGGAGGTGCGGGGACGATGTCTGACAATGCGGAGCGCGTGATCGTCGTGGGCGCCGGCCCGGTCGGGCTGGTGGCCGCCGCCTGCCTCGGCAGCGCCGGGATCCCGGTCACCGTGATCGAGACCAGCGACGCCCTGCCGAAGGATCTTCGCGCTTCCACCTTCCACCCGCCGACGCTCGACATGCTCGACCGCTTCGGCCTGTCGAGAAAGCTCGTCGCCCGCGGTCTCGTCTGCCCGAAATGGCAGTTCCGCGACCGAAAGGAGGGGGTCATCGCCGAATTCGACCTCGGCCGCCTGGAAGGTGAGACCAACCACCCCTACCGGCTGCAATGCGAGCAGTGGAAGCTGACCGAGCATCTGCGCGAGATGTTCGAGGCGAGCGATGCGGTGGAGCTGCTCTACGGCGTCGAGGGCCTGTCGGTCGAACAGTCCGACGACGGCGTGACGCTGAGCGTGCGCCATCCGGACGGCTCGACCGGAGAGATGAAGGCGCGCTACCTGATCGCCTGCGACGGCGCCCGCAGCAATGTCCGCAAATCCCTCGGCATTGCCTTCGATGGCCTGACCATTCCGGAGATCTTCCTGTCGATGTCGACGGAGTTCGCCTTCGACGAGGCGATCCCGGATCTCGCGCCGATCGCCTATCTCACCGATCCGAGCGAATGGGCGGTGCTCTTGCGCACGCCCTCGCTCTGGCGGGTGCTGCTGCCCACCGATCCCGGCCTCACCGATGCCGAGATCAAGGCCCCGGAGGTGATGGAGGCCCGGCTGCAGAAGCTCTGTCCCAAGCCCGGCGCCTACGACGTCGTCCATGCGACCGCCTACCGGGTGCATCAGCGCGTCGCCGCCTCCTATGTCGCCGGCCGGGTGTTCCTTGCCGGCGATTCCGCCCATCTCAACAATCCGCTCGGCGGCATGGGCATGAATGGCGGCATCCACGACGCGGTGAACCTCACCGACAAGCTCGCCGCCGTCTGGCACGGCGCGCCGCTGGAGACGCTCGGCCGCTACGAGCGCCAGCGCCGCAAGGTGGCGATCGACACGGTGCAGGCGCAGTCGCTGCGCAACCGGGCGATCATGGCCGAGAACGACCCGGAAGCCCGCAGGGCCCATCACGACGACCTGCGCGCCATCGCCGCCGATCCTGAGCGCCACAAGGCCTATGTCATGCGCTCGTCGATGCTGCAGTCGCTGAAGGAGCTCGAAGAGGTCGCCTGACCGCCCGGCCGTCTTCCGGCTCCGGCCTCATTCCACCCTCGTCTCGAAGGATCCTGAACAATGACGGACAGCCTCGGCTATCGAATGAAATTCGGCGTCATCGCGCCCTCGACCAACACCTCGGTGCAGCCGGAATTCGACGCCATGCGCCCGGTCGGCGTCACCAACCACTTCTCACGCATCATCATCCCGGACGATCCGGTGAATTCCGACGAGGACTTCAACGAACTCGTCATGCGCATCCGCGCCGCGACCATGGACGCGATCGACGCGGTGAAGACCTGCTCGCCCGGCGCAATGATCATGGGCATGTCGGCCGAGACCTTCTGGGACGGCAAGGAGCGCGCCGATACGCTCAAGGCCCAGGTGGAGGAACGCGCCGGCATGAACGTCGCGATGGGCTCGGATGCCTGCCAGGCGGCGCTGTCGAAGTTCGGCGACATCAAGCGCATCGCCGTCGTCACCCCCTACATGCCGATCGGCGACGAACAGGTCCGCAAGTTCTTTACCGACTGCGGCTACGAGGTCGTCCAGGTGCTCGGGCTGAAATGCAAGAGCCCGATGCTGATCGCCCACGAGACCGAGCAGACGCTGCGCGACGCCATCATCGCGGTGAACGACCCGTCGGTGGAGGCGATCGTCCAGGCCGGCACCAATCTCGCCATGGCCCGGGTCGGCGCCATCGCCGAGTTCTGGCTGGACAAGCCGGTGATCGCCATCAACACCGCGACCTACTGGCATGCGCTCAGGATGAACGGCATCGAGGACAAGGTGCAGGGCTTCGGCTCGCTCCTCACCCATCACTGAGCGGCGGGCAGATCCCATGCGTTACGACTACGTCTCCTTCCCCGCCCGCAAGCCGCTCGTCTGGCCGAACGGCAAGCGGCTCGCCGTCATCCTGACGATCAATTTCGAATATTGGGACAAGGTCCAGGATTCCGAAAAGCCCTACTATCCCGGCGGCCCCGGCATCGTCGGCGGCAATCTGCCCGGCAATGTCTATGACAATCCCAACTTCACTTGGCGCGAATACGGCCAAAGGGTCGGCGTCTGGCGGATGCTCGACGTCTTCGACCAGGAGAACGTTCCGGCGAGCTGCACCATGAACGCCAAGATGGCGGTCGAGCGGCCGGAGGTGATCCGTGCCGCAATCGACCGGGGCTGGGAGATCGTCGCCCACAACTACGTCCAGGACGAGCTTCTCACCGACTACATGTTCGACGAGGCGGCCGAGCGCGACGTCATCCGCCGGACCCTCGACATCTACGCGGAGAGCGTCGGCAGGAAGGCCAGAGGCTGGCTGTCGAGCTCGCTCCGCTCGACGCTGAACACCATCGACATCCTCGCCGAGGAAGGCCTTCTGTTCATCACCGACCTTCTCAACGACGACCAGCCCTATCTGGTCGAGACGCGCTCAGGAAAACCCATGGTGTCGGTCTCCTATACCTCCGAGGTCAACGACTTCTCGTTCCTGCGCCAGGGGCTGACGGCGGAAACCGGCCTTGAGATGTTCAAGGAGGGCTTCGACTGGCTGCGGGAGGAAAGCCGGTCCAGCGGCCGATTCATGAATATCGGCCTGCATCCGCATGTCATCGGCCAGCCCTTCCGGATCCGGGCGCTGCGCGACTTCATCCGCTATGCCAAACAGTTCGACGACGTCTGGTTCGCGACACGGGAGGAGATCGCGGCGTGGTATCTCGACCACCATCACGAGCACATCGATCCGCGCGGCCAGGCGGCCGCCGCGGGCCGGGGGAGCGTCTCATGCTGAGGCTGGTCGAGCCGGGCGACCCCGGCGGCCGGCGGTCGCTGGCCGAGGAGCTCGACGGCGAAGGCATCGAACGGCCGGCCGAGCGCGCCTATCAGGGGATCCGCCGGGCGATCCTGCGCGGCGAACTTCCGGCCGGATCGCATCTCGGCGAGGAGGCGCTGGCGAAGATGACGGGCACCAGCCGCACGCCGGTGCGCGAGGCGCTGCGCCGGCTGGTCGGCGAGGGTCTCGCCCGGGCCAACCAGCGGCATCGCTTCGTCGCTGACTTCTCCTTCGAGGAAGTCTCAATCGTCTTCGAGATCCGCGCGAGGCTCGAGAGCTACGCGGCGCGCATCGCCGCCGCCGCCGTCACTGCCGAGGAGCTCGAACAATTGGAGCGGATCGTCGATGCGATCGACGAGATCGGCCCCGGCGCCGGCGATGCCGGTCTGAAGCGCTTCGTCGCGCTGAACACCCGCTTCCATGCCGCGATCATCGGCGCCACACACTCCACCCAGATGCAGACGCTCAGCGCCCAGGCGCTGTCCCTGCCGCTCGAACTCATCAAGCAGTTCGTCTGGGAGCAGCGGGTCAACATCGCCCGGTCCAACGACCAGCACCGCGACATCGTCGCCGCCCTGCGGGCCCGCAACGCCGACTGGGCCGAAGCTGCGATGAGCGGCCATATCCTGTCGACGCGCCCGGCGCCGAAGCCGCAGGGCGGCAGCGGGCGATGAGCAGCCATCCGTCGCTCGCCGGCCGTGTCGTCGTCGTCACCGGCAGCTCGCGCGGCCTCGGCCGCGAAATGGCGCTGGAGCTTGCAGGTCACGGCGCGCTGCTGGTCATCACCGGCGCCGCCGAGACGCCGGAACTCGCGGCCACGGCCGAGGAGATCGGCGCGGACCGGGCGCTGGCGCTCGCCGCCGACGTCTGCGACCCCGCCGCCGCCGAAGCTGTCGTCGCGGCGGCCGAAGCGCGCTTCGGCCGGGTCGACGTCCTCGTCAACAATGCCGGGCGCGGCATGCGGCTCGTCAGCGAGACCTTCAACAGCCAGCCGACGAACTTCTGGGAGGTCTCGCCCGAGGCCTGGAAGACGATCGTCGACATCAATGTCAACGGCGCCTTCAACATGGCGAGGGCCGCAACGCCGGGGATGATCTCCCGCGGCTTCGGCAGGATCGTCAATATCTCGACCTCGGACATCACCATGGTGCGCCGCGGCTACTCGCCCTACGGCCCATCCAAGGCGGCGCTCGAGGCGGCATCGCGGGTCTGGGCCGCCGATCTCGCCGGCACCGGCGTCACCGTCAATGTCTATCTGCCGGGCGGCGCGGCAGATACCGACCTGTTGCCGCCCGGACCCGGCAAGAAGGGCGCCGACGGCAACCTCCTGCCGGCCGCGATCATGCGGCGGGCAATCTGCTGGCTCGCCTCGGACGCTTCGAGCGCCGTCACCGGCGCACGCTTCATCGCGCGAAACTGGGACCCGGCGCTGCCGGACGACGAAGCCGCCGCGGCGGCCCGCATTGCCGGCGTCGATCGCCCGGCGATCATGTGAGGAGAACGATGCTCAATCTCGGCGCCGCGACCCTCGAGAAGATCGTCGATATCGATCCCTTCGTCCTGCCTGCCGATCTGCTGTTGCCCGGCTGCGACCTCCGAGAACTCGCCAACCACGCGGATCTCCTGGCGCCAGATCATGTCGACTTCGCCGCGCCGGCAATCCTCCTTAGCCTGCACAGCTTCGTCCTTCGGATCGCCGGGCGCATCGTCCTGATCGACAGCTGCGTCGGCGAGGACAAGCCGCGCCCCCGCCGCGCCGACTGGCACCAACGCAAGGGCACCGGTTATCTCGACCGCCTCGGGGCGGCGGGGCTGACGCCGGCCGATGTCGACATCGTCCTATGCACCCATCTTCATGCCGATCACGTCGGCTGGAACACAAAACGCGAGGACGGCCGCTGGGTGCCGACCTTTCCGAATGCCCGTTATGTCATCGGCCGTCGCGAGCTCGACCACTGGGAAGCGGCCGAGCGCGAGGCGCCCGGCAGCCACAATCATGGTGCCTTTGCCGACAGCGTGCTGCCGGTGATCGAGGCCGGGCTGGTCGAGCGGGTCGATGACGGTGTCTCGCTGTTTTCAGGCGCCGAGATCGTGCCTCTCGCCGGCCATTCGCCGGGGCAGATCGGCCTCGACCTTCGCTCTCGCGACGGCCATCACGCGCTGTTCTGCGGCGACGCGATCCACTCGCCGGTCCAGGTGTTCCGTCCGCACTGGAGCAGCCGCTTCTGTTTCGACAAGGCCGCTGCGGGACGGCTGCGCCAGTCCCTTCTCGAACGCGCGGCAGAGGACGATACGCTCCTTCTGCCCGCCCATCTTCGCGGCGCCTGCGGCATGCGGATCGTGCCGGACAGAGATGGCTTCCGCCCGCTGATGGTGTGAGAGGTCTCACTCCTGCGGCTGGCGGCCGCGGCGGATGCGCATCTTGTAGGTCATCTGGTCGGCCGAGTGCCAGTTGAACGAGGCGATCAGCACGCCGGCGGCGGTGACGTAGCGGCGCAGCAGCTGCAGCGACAACGCGCCGTTCGGGAGGCCAAGCTGGCGGGAGATCGCCTGCGGCATCACCAAAGCGCGGATCTCCTGCTGTGTCTCCTCGATCGCCTCGCGCGAATGCCTCTCGAGAAGATCGAAAAACGGCCCCTGATGGTCGGAAAACTGCGGGATCAGCGCCTCGAAACGCTCCGGCACGAAGCTCTCGATATAGCAGATCGGCCGCCCGCCCGGCCCCGTCCAGCGGACGCCGTCGACGCGGATCCAGCGCTCCCCGGCCCTGCCGCCGACCCGCTCCGCCAGTTCGGCGTCGAGGCTCACCGGCTGATGGCCGAGGACCACCATGTAGGTGTCGACGGCGACCTGGAAGAGCTCCTGCAGCGACTCGAAGGACTGGTAGTAGCGCACCTGCGGCCGCGCCGAGACGACCCGTGTCCCCATGCCCTGGCGGCGCTCGACATACCCGTCCTCGGTGAGGCAGCGCAGCGCCTCGCGCACGGTGAAGCGGCTGGTGGCAAATTCCTGGCCGAGCTCGGTCTCCGTCGGCATCAGTGCCCCGACCGGATAGGTGCCCGCCTCGATCCGGCCGGCGAGTTCGCGGTGGATACGCAGATAGCGCGGCGCCGCCTCGTCGGGCGAAATCGCCGCCGCTTCCGCCGGTTCGCTCGGTTTCACTGTCCGGGCCATCGCCTCGCTCTCCGCGCCTTCATCCTGTCGCCTGCTCTGCCTCGCCACGATTTATCTGGACAAATACGCAAGTGGCGTGGCAACTGGTCTTTAACAACCGTCAGCGTCCAAGCCAATGCCCTCGCGTCACCAATCGACCTATTCCACCCGCGCCAAGCTCGGGCTGATCGTGCCGCCGACCAACACCGTCAACGAGGCGGAATGGGTCCGCATGGCGCCCGAGGGCGTCACCATCCACAGCCATCGGGTGCGGCTTCACGCCGATACGGCGAGCCCTGCCGGCCAGGCGGCCCTGCTGAGCGATCTCGACGAAGCCGTCGGCCTCGTCGCCCAGACCGGCGCCGATGCCGTCGCCTATGCCTGCACAGCCGGGTCGATGGTGACGCCGGCAGCGAGCCTGCAGGACGAACTCACCGAGCGCACCGGAACGCCCTGCGTCACCACTTCGGCGGCGATCGTCGCCGCGCTTTCAGCACTCGGCGCCAGGCGCATCTCGGTCGCGACCCCCTATGCCGAAACGCTCAATGCCCATGAGGCGGAGTTCCTCGCCGTTCACGGCTTCGACGTCCTGTCGATCGCCGGCCTCGGCATCGGCGCCGGTGGCCCGTCGGAATATCCGCGGATCGCCAGAACGCCGCTCGACGCCGTCGCGGATCATGCGCGAAACGCCTTCTCGCCGGAGAGCGACGCCCTTCTGATCGCCTGCACCGACTTTCCCACCCTGCCGCTCGTCGCCCGGCTCGAAGCCGAACTCGGCGTTCCGGTGGTGACGTCCAACCAGGCGACCTTCTGGTCGATGCTGCGCGTTGCCGGGATCGACGACCGCTTCGAACGTTTCGGCCGGCTGCTCGCCGAGCATTGAATTTCAAACAAAGGGAGAAGACCCGCCCCATGGCCGACAAAGCCCTGAAACAAGCCCTTGCCGCCGGCACCTTCGTCACCGCCCCCGGCGTGTTCGAACTGATCTCCGCGATGATCGCCGACACGATGGGGTTCAAGGCGCTGTATGTCACCGGCTACGGGACGGTCGCCTCGCATCTCGGCCTGCCCGATGCCGGCCTTGCCACCTACACCGACATGCTCGGGCGGATCGCCACCATCGTCGAGCGGACGAGGACACCGGTGATCGCCGATGCCGACACCGGCTATGGCGGCCTCCTCAATGTCCGCCACACGGTGCGGGGCTACGAGCAGGCGGGCGTTTCGGCGATCCAGCTGGAGGACCAGGAATTTCCCAAGAAATGCGGCCATACGCCGAACCGCCGGGTGATCCCGCTCAAGGACATGCTGCAGAAGATCGAGGTCGCCGTCGACAGCCGGAGGAGCGACGACTTCCTGATCATCGCCCGCACCGACTCGCGCACCTCGCTCGGCATCGACGAGGCGATCCGCCGCGGCAAGGCCTTCGCCAAGGCGGGCGCCGACATCGTCTTCGTGGAATCGCCGGAGAGCGAAGAGGAGATGCAGCGGGTCTGCGAGGCGATCGACGCGCCGCTGCTCGCCAACATGGTCAATGGCGGGCGCACGCCGCTGCTCTCGGCCGAGCGGCTGCAGTCGCTCGGCTATGCGATCGGCATCCACCCTGCCGTCGGCTTCCTGGCGATGGGCGCTGCGCTGAAGCATGCCTATGCCGATCTTGCCGAGAATGGCGAGACGACGAGCGCCGTCGAACTCCACGACTTCTCCCGCTTCAACGAGCTTCTCGGCTTTCCGGAAGTGTGGGAGTTCGAGAAGCGCTACGCCCGGCAGGAAGCCGCCAACGCGGCCGAATGAGGCGAAAGAGACGAGGAGCCAGCGCTTTGACAGACGACCTTTCCGAGAACTATGCGAAGGCCTACGGCCACAAGGCCGGCTTCGGCAAACGCCCGGCGCTGATCCTGATCGATTTCGCCCATGCCTATTTCGACCCGGACTGCGATCTTTATGCCGGCGTCGACGCGGCGCTCGCCTCGGCGCTGCGGGTGCGAGAGGCGGCTCACGCCGCCCACGTGCCGGTCGTGCTCACCGAGGTGACCTATCAAAAAGGCGGCAGGAACGGTGGCCGCTTCTTCGAAAAGGCGATGCCGCTGAAAGCCTTCGTCAAGGGCGAGCGGACCGCCGCCTTTGCCGACGGGCTGGTGCCGCGAGAGGACGAGATCATCGTCTCCAAGCAGTATCCGTCAGCCTTCTTCGGCACCTCCCTCGCCTCCACCCTCACCGCCGGCGGCCATGACAGCGTCATCCTGACAGGCCTCACCACATCGGGCTGCGTCCGGGCGAGCTGCGTCGACGCGATGTCCCACGGCTTCACCACCATCGTCGTCGCCGATGCCTGCGGCGACAGGCATCCGGCGCCCCACGAGGCCAACCTGTTCGACATGAACGCCAAATATGCCGACGTCGTCTCGGAGACGGAGATCCTCGCTTATCTGAAGACACTCTCCGCCAGCCGGGCTGAGGCCCGCGCGTGAGCGGCTTTTCGACGATCGCCATCCTTGGCGCTGCCGGCGGCATCGGCCGCCGGCTTCTCTCCGAGCTCAGGGATCGCGGCCACGAGACGATCGCGCTCGACCTGCCGGCCTCCCTCGAGCGGCATCGGCTGGAAGGCCGCAGCATCGCCATCGACATTCTTGACGAAGCCTCGATCGAAAACGCCTTCGGGGAACTCGCAGGCGACGGCGAAGGGCTCGACGGCTTCGTCAATCTCGCCGGCTACAATGCCAGGCTGACGCCGCTCGCCGCGATGGACACAGGCTATTTCGACGACGTCATCGCCGGCAATCTGCGCGGCGCCTTCCTCGCCGCACGTGCCGCAAAGCCGCTGCTCGAGCGCGGCCGCAACGCCAGCCTGGTGATGGTTTCCTCCGGCCTCGCCGCTCATGTGCGGCCCGGCTACGGGGCCTATTCGGCGGCGAAAGCGGCGATTGTCGCGATGACCAAGACGCTGGCGCTGGAATGGGCGCCGACGGTCCGGGTGAATGCCGTGGCGCCGGGCCTCGTCGACACGGCCTTTCTGCGCGGCGGCACGGGACGGTCCGACGAGGACGGGGCGAGCGTGGTCGATCTCGACGCCTATCGCGGGATGACGCCGCTCGGCCGGATCGCTTTGCCGGACGACGTCACCGGGCCGGTCCGCTTCCTGCTCGGCGAAGACAGCCGCTTCATGACCGGCCAGGTGCTCTGGGTGAATGGCGGCGGCTACATGCCGTGAGGGGCGACGCCTCACCGCTGCGCGGCGCGCCGTCTTCCATCCGAACGTTCACTGCCGGTCGGCGAGGATGCCGCGCAGCAGCTCGCTCAGCCGGGCCGTCTCGCTGTCGCTGAGGCCCTCCGTGACGACCCGACGCTCGCTCTCCACCAGCGGCGAGAGCTCGCCGAAATGCGCCCGCCCCTTGTCGGAGAGAAAGACCAGGACGCGGCGGCGGTCGCGGGCATCCGGCGCGCGGTAGACGAGACCGGCGGCGACCATCCGGTCGACGATCTTGGTCAGCGTCGGCAGATCGACGAAGACCGACGGCGCCAGCTCGCCCATCGCCTGCCCGTCCTGGCGCATCAGGCTCGCCAGCAGGCGGTATTGCTCGATCCGCGCCCCGGCCGGCTTGAGGCGTGCCTCGACCGCGGTGTCCAACCTCCGGTTGACCCCGGCAATGAGCTCCGAGAGGCCGTGAGGGTCCTGGTCGGGCGAGGTTTTCATGGAATCCTCCGAGATACTGGATTTTTCATATATTCCGGCGATCCCCCGAAAGGCAATTTCGAATTGTTCGCCTCGGGCCTTCGTCCCCATGACAGGCGAGAGCTGCCGATCACGGTCGGCGACCCGCCGGCTCAGATCTGGTCCTGACCGACGCTGATCCTGTTGGCAGCGATGCCCATGATTCGCGCATGTCTTCGGCGCCGCAGCCGTGAAAGCACCTTGGCGGCGGCTTTCGGCCGGCCCGGCGGCTTGCGCCGCAACTGGCACGCGACATGCAGGCGTTGTTCGAATGGGTCGTGACGGAGCCGGAATCCAACGGATCGCCGGCGCTGGGAGTAGCGTATGCGACGTATCGGGCTGTTGATTCAACAAAGCGGACCGGCTGGCATCTGGGCCCCCTCGGCGCAGGCCTGCGCCCGGCTGGCCGTGGAGGAGATCAACGTCGTCTGCGGCCTGCTCGGTCACGACGTCGACCTCACCGTGATGGACGCCGGCGTCAGCGCCGCAAGCGCCGCCGAGGCGGTGGACTTCTCCATCGACATCGACGAGATCGACGCGCTCGTTGGGATGATGCCGAGCTACCAGCGGGCGGCCGTCTCCTCGGCGGTCGGCGGCCGAATCCCCTTCATCTACACCCCGCAATTCGAGGGGCTGGAGCGCGACCGGGCGATCGTCACCGTCGGCGAAACCTCGCGTGAGCTGCTCGAGCCGGGGATCGACTGGCTGTGGGAAAACAAGGGCGCCCGGCGCTATTTCCTCGTCGGCAACGACTATGTCTGGCCGCGCGAGACCTTCGCGACGGCGAGCCGCATCGTCGCCGACAAGGGCGGCGAAATCGTCGGCGAGCGGCTCGTCCCCTTCGGCTATGACGACTACGACCGGCTGTTCGCCGAGATCCGGGCGAGCCGGGCCGATGTGGTGGTGCCCTATTTCCTCGGCGCCGAGGCCGTGTCCTTCAACCGCAGCTTCGCCGAGGTCGGCCTCGCGGCGAAGCACCTGCGCTTCTCGTCGGCGATCGACGAGACGGTGATCTACGGCATCGGGCCGGACGCGACGGAGAACCTCTATCTCTCCTCGGGCTATTTCGCCTGCCTCGATTCCCGCAACAACCGCTCCTTCCTCGAGCGCTACCACACCCGCTTCGGCGAGACGCCGCCGCCGGTCAACGCCTTCGGCCAATCCTGCTACGAGGGGATCTACTGTCTGCTGGCGCTTGCCGAGGCGGCCGGCGATCTTGCGGTTCCGGCGGTCGTCGATCGCCTCGGCCGCACCTGCCAGCGTTACAGCGCGCGCGGATCGAGCGCTCCCTTCGTCGCCGGCGAGCGCCAGCCTATCCATGTCGCGGCGGTCGACGGCATGGACCTCACCCTGCTGCGCTGAGGCAGCAGCTATCGACCACGCTGCGGCAATCCTGCTGCGGCGCAAAATTTTGTTTGCAATTTCAAAATTTGTGTTTTCAAATATCCTCCGTACCGCGATCGGTCATGAAGGGGTCCGCAATGACGTTCACTCGCCGCAAGTTCCTGAAGACGACGATGTCCGCCTCCGCGGCACTGGCGGCTCCTGCCATCTCGACCCGATACGCCTTCGGCGCCGAGGATCCGATCAAGGTCGGCAGCCTGCTCGACCAGTCCGGCGCGATCGCCTCTTCCGGCGTCACCATGGTCACGGCGATGGAACAGGGCATTGCCGAGATCAACGAGGCCGGCGGCCTGCTCGGACGCCCGCTGCAGCTGATCCAGTACGACACCCAGTCAAACATCCAGCTCTATTCGCAATATGCCCAGCAGTTGGCGCTGAAGGACCGGGTCGACGTCGTCCATGGCGGCATCACCTCGGCTTCGCGCGAGGCGATCCGCCCGACCTTCGACCGCTTCCGCGTGCTTTATTTCTACAACGTTCTTTATGAGGGCGGCGTCTGCGACCGCGATTGCTTCTGCACCGGCACGACGCCGGCCCAGACGGTCGAGAAGCTCGTGCCCTATGCCATGAAGAACAGCGGCAAGAAGGCCTACATCCTCGCCGCCGACTACAACTACGGCCAGATCACCGCCAAGTGGATGACGAAATACATGCAGGACAACGGCGGCGAGGTGCTCTCCGTCGACTTCTTCCCGCTCGACGTCACCAATTTCGGCTCAACCATCTCGAAGATCCAGGAGGCCAAGCCCGACCTCATCCTGTCGGCGCTGGTGGGCGGCAACCACGTCTCCTTCTATCGCCAGTGGCAGTCCGCCGGCATGAAGGACCAGATTCCCATCGCCTCGACGACCTTCGGCCTCGTCAACGAGCCGTCGACGGTCGACGCCGCGGTCAGCGAAGGGATCTACGGCTGCTACGGCTATTACGAGGAGCTGGAGACGCCGGAAAGCACCGCCTTCGTCGACAAGCTGAAGAAGCGCTGGCCGCAGATCCCCTATATCAGCGAGCTGACCGCAGCGACCTACGAGGGGCTCTATCTCTGGGCCGAGGGCGTCAAGAAGGCCGGCTCGATCGACCGGATGAAGGTGATCGAGGCGCTGGAGGGCGGCGTGTCCTTCAAGGGACCGAGCGGCGAGGTGAAGCTCGACCCCGCCACCCATCACACCGTGCGCAACGCCTATCTGGCGCAGGTGAAGGACCGCAAGTGGAACGTGCTCGAGACCTTCGACGCCGTTCCGCCCTCCGATACGGCGATGGTCTGCGACCTCTCCGAGAACCCGGACGACAATCAGCAATACGTCATCGATATCAAATCATAACGGCGCGTTCCTGAAGCATCGCATGCAGACGTGAACGGGCCTGAAGGGCGAAGTCACGCCCAACCGCTGGCAGCATGGCCCGGCCGCGGGCCGGTCTGTCGCGCGGCCACGACATCAGACGGAACGCGGCGGGCCGACCGCCGCATCCTCCTCTCACCGACCGGAAGCTGACCGACATGGATCTCGCCGCCCTCGTGGCGCTCAACGTCGTCAACGGCGCCGCCTCGCTGGTCCTGCTCTGCCTCGGACTGGCGATCATCTTCGGCATGATGCGGATCATCAATCTCGCCCATGGCGAGTTCGTGATGCTCGGCGCCTATGCTGCGGTGATCTCGGCCAATGCCGGGGTCAACATCTATATCGCCATGCTGATCGTCGCACCGCTCTGCGTCGGCCTCGTCGGCCTGATCGTCGAGCGCTGCCTGATCCGCTTCCTCTATGGCCGGCTGGTCGATTCCATGCTTGCCACCTGGGGGCTCAGCCTGCTGATCGTCGGTATCGTCACGACGATCTTCGGCAACACCATGCAGGGCGTGCCGACGCCGCTCGGCGGCTTCTCGATCGGCGCCTACCGCACCTCCTGGTACACGATCTTCCTCGCCGCCGTGGCGCTGGTGGTGCTCGCCGCGATCTACGGCGTGCTGCGCTACACCCGCTTCGGCCTCGTCGCCCGGGCGGTGATGCAGAACCCTGAGATGGCGGCCGTCCTCGGCGTCAATCCCGCCCGCATCTACATGGCGACCTTCTCCCTCGGCGCCGCCGTCACCGGGCTTGCCGGCGGCGTTCTCGCGCCGGTCTCCGGCATCACTCCGGTGATGGGCGGGGCCTATGTCGCCAAGGCCTTCATCACCGTCGTCGGCGGCGGCGCGGCGATCATCTCCGGCACCACCTCGGCCTCGGCGCTGTTCGGCCTCGTCAACCAGCTCGGCGCCTATTTCACGACGCCCGTCTATGGCGAAGTCATTCTCTTCATCGCTGCGACGGTGCTGATCCGGCTGATGCCGCAGGGCATTTCCGGCCGCTTCTTCCGGGGGACGATCTGAGCATGACCGAACCCGTCAAGTTGACCCTCCAGTGCGTCGCCGTCCTTTTCGCCTGCGTCGTCGTCGGCCTCCTGCCCTTCTACATCGATCTCTTCGAGCTGATGCAGTACACGCTGTTCTGCTCGATGGCGGTGCTGGCGCTCAGCCTCGGCTTCATCTGGGGCTTCGGCGGCATCCTCTCCTTCGGACAGACCGCCTTCTTCGGCCTCGGCGCCTATTCCTACGCGGTGGCGGCGATCAATTTCGGCGATTCCACCCCTGCGATCGGGCTCGCCATCCTGATCCCGGCGCTGTTCGCCCTGGCGCTCGGCTATTTCGTCTTCTACGGCCAGATCAGCGACGTCTATCTCGGCGTCATCACCCTCACCGTCACGCTGATCCTCTTCAACGTCTTCAACTCGACGGCCGGCGACGCCTACACGATCGGCTCGGCGCGGCTCGGCGGCTTCAACGGCATGCCGGCAGTGCCGACCTTCAACATGCCCTTCGATCCGTCGAACATCCTGTTCCCCGAACAGTCCTGGTACGTCACCGGCGGCGCGCTGATCGCCATCTATGTCGGGCTGCGGCTCCTGCTTCGCAGTCCCTTCGGGCGGGTGGCGATCGCCGTCAAGGAAAACGAGACGCGGGCGGCGCTGCTCGGCTACGACCCCCGCCTCGTCAAGCTGCTCGTCTTCGTCATCGGCGGCGCCATCGCAGGCTTTGCCGGGGCGCTCTACGTCAACTGGGGCGCCTTTGTCGGCCCGACGATCTTCGCGCTGTCGCTGTCGGCGGAGATCATCATCTGGATCTGCATCGGCGGGCTCGGAACGCTGGTCGGCCCGATCGTCGGCTGCTTCCTGATCGAATATCTGGTCTCGCAGATCGGCACCCAGCAGGCGGTCAATTCCAACCTCGTGCTCGGCGCGATCCTCGTCGTCTTCGTCGTCCTCCTGCCGAAGGGTCTGGTGCCGACGATCCGCGACGGCCTTTTGGCGCTCGGCCGCCTCGGCGCCGGACGCAGCCGCAGAGGCGATGCTGCGCGAGGGCACGAGATCGTCGACGAAGGCCCGGCCGGTGCTCAGCCGGCAGGAGCGGAGTGACCCCATGGCCGAGATCCTGCCGCTCCTCCAGACCAGCCATCTGACCATGCGCTTCGGCGGCGTCGTCGCCAATGACGATGTCAACTTCACCCTCGAGGAAATGGAGCTGCGCTGCCTGATCGGCCCGAACGGCGCCGGCAAGAGCACCTTCTTCAAGATGCTGACCGGCCAGCTGACGCCGAGCGAGGGCACCATCCGCTTCCGCGAAAATCCGATCGCCGGCAACCTGCCCCATCAGATCGCCAGGCTCGGCATCGGCATCAAGACGCAGATCCCCAACGTCTTCAACGGCCTGTCGGTGCGCGAGAACGTCTGGCTGGCGGCAAGGCGCGCCGCCCGCCGCGACGCCTCGGCCAAGCGCGCGGCGGAAATCGTCGACGAGGTGCTCCAGCGCATCGTCCTCACCGATCTTGCCGACGCGGTCGTCGGCCAGCTTTCCCACGGCCAGCGCCAGTGGGTGGAGATCGGCACGGTGCTCGCCGCCGAGCCCGAACTCATCCTCCTCGACGAGCCGGCCGCGGGCATGACCGACGAGGAAACCGTCAGGACCGCCGAGATCATCGCCGAGATCAACAAGACGCGGGCGCTGATCGTCGTCGAGCATGACATGGAGTTCATCCGGATGATCGCCAAGAAGGTCACGGTCTTCCACCAGGGCCGCATCATGATGGAGGACACCGTCGAGGCGGTGCTCGCCGACAGCCGCGTCCGCGACGTCTATCTCGGCAAGAAGGTGGCGGCATGAGCCCGCTGCTGGAAGTCGCTGGCCTGCGCGCCGGCTATGGCCGCGTCCCGATCCTCGCCGGCATCTCCTTGGCCATGGCCGAGGGCGAGTTTCTCGGCATCCTCGGCCACAATGGCATGGGCAAGACGACGCTGATGAAGACGATCATGGGTTCGATCCCGGCAACCGCCGGATCGATCCGCTTTGCCGGCGAGGATGTCACCGGACTTGCCACCCATCGCCGCTCGCGGCTCGGCCTCGGGCTGGTGCCGCAGGGCCGGGAGATCTTTCCGACGCTGAGCGTCGAAGAGAATCTGCGTATGGGCCTTGCCGCGGCGAAGCGCGAGGACCGGGCGCTCATCGACGAGGTGCTTGAGGATTTTCCGCGGCTGGTGCGCCTGCTCGACCGGCGCGGCGGCGCCCTTTCCGGCGGCGAACAGCAGCTTCTGGCGCTTGCCCGCTGCCTCTGCGCCCGTCCGAAGCTCATCCTTCTCGACGAGCCGACCGAAGGCATCCAGCCCTCGATCATCGAGGAGATGATCGAGACGCTGCAGGCGCTGCGCCGGCGCTGGTCGTTGTCGATGATCATCGTCGAGCAGAACCTCGACTTCATCACCCAGCTCTCCGACAGCGTCCTGTCGATCCAGAAGGGCCGGATCACCGGCGAAGTCGACCGGGAGCGGCTGATCGCGGGGGACGTCGCCATGATCCCGGCCTGACCCTGCAACACCGCCGGCGGGGCCGAAGGCCCGGCTGGCGACACGACAAGATCCGACACCTCTCACAGCTCGTTCGCGAGAAAGGGAAAGCCATGTCCATCACCCGCCCAACCGCGGCCGAAGTCGCCGAACTCGCAAGTGACCTCTATCTGTCGATGTCGCTCGAGGAGGCCGGCCAGTACCGCGCCCTCATGGACGGCATGTTTGCCGCCTACGACATCGTCGACGCGATGCCGGACATGGTGCCGCCGGTCACCTATCCCCGCACGCCCGGCTACCGGCCGAGCGGCGAGGAAAACCAGTATGGCGCCTGGTACTACAAGAGCGAGGTGAAGGGCGCGCCTGACGGCAAGCTTGCCGGCAAGACCGTCGCCCTGAAGGACAATGTGGCGCTGGCCGGCGTTCCGATGATGAACGGCGCCTCGACGCTGGAAGGCTTCGTGCCGACCTATGACGCGACCATCGTCACCCGCATGCTCGACGCCGGGGCGACGATCAAGGGCAAGGCGGTGTGCGAGCAGTTCTGCCTGTCCGGCGGCAGCCACACCTCCGACCCCGGGCCCGTCCACAATCCCCGCAAGATGGGCTATTCGGCCGGCGGCTCGTCCTCGGGCAGCGCCGCGCTGGTCGCGGCCGGCGAGGTCGACATGGCGATCGGCGGCGATCAGGGCGGCTCGATCCGCATCCCGGCGGCCTATTGCGGCATCTACGGCATGAAGGCGACCCACGGCCTCGTCCCCTATACCGGGGTGATGCCGATCGAGACGACCATCGACCACACCGGACCGATGACCGCCACCGTCGCCGACAACGCCCTGCTCCTGGAAGTTCTGGCCGGCGCCGACGGCCTCGATCCGCGGCAATATGCGCCGAAGGTCGGCGCCTATACCGAGGCGCTCGGCAAGGGCGTCCGCGGGCTGAAGATCGGCGTGCTGAAGGAAGGGTTCGAGGTCCCCGGCACTGAAGAAGGCGTCAAGGACAAGGTCAAGGCGGCGGCCGAGCGCCTTGCGGGGCTCGGCGCCGAGATCAGCGAGATCTCGATCCCCGAGCATCCCCTGACGGCCGCGGTGTGGAATCCGATCACGCTTGAAGGCTTCACCGCCCAGATGATGCACGGCAACGGCATGGGCTTCAACTGGAAGGGCCAGTACGATGTCGGCCTGTTCGACGCCCATTCGGCCTGGCGCAGCAAGGCGGACGATCTGTCGAAGACGCTGAAGATCTGCATGCTGGTCGGCCAGTGGGGCCTCTCCCACTATCGCGGCCGCTACTATGCCAAGGCGCAAAATCTCGCCCGCCGGATGAAGGCTGCCTACGACGCGCAGTTCGCCGACTACGACCTCCTCTTGATGCCGACCCTGCCGATGGTCGCGACCAGGATCCCGGCACCCGACGCGTCGCTCGAGGAAGTGGTCGCCCGGGCCTTCGAGATGGTCGCCGCGACCTGCCAGTTCGACGTCACCGGCCATCCGGCGATGTCGATCCCCTGCGGGCTGTCGGACGACCTGCCGGTTGGCATGATGCTGGTCGCCAAGGACTACGACGAGGCGGTGATCTACCAGGCGGCAGCGGCCTTCGAGGCAGAGGGCGACTGGACGGCCTTCTGATGATCACCATCACCGCCGTCATCACGGCAAAGGCCGGGTCGGAGGACGTCATGCGCGACGCCCTCCTGACGGTCGCAGCGCATGTCGCGGCGAACGAGCCCGAGACGATCGGCTTCTTCGTCTCGCAGGATGCTGGCGATCCGCGGCGCTTCACCACCTATGAGCGCTTTGCCGACGAGTCCGCGATGGACCGGCACAACGGCTCGGATGTCGTCGCGGCGTTCTTCGCGGCGGCAAAGCCGATCCTCGACGGCGACGTCGTGCTCGTCACAGCGAGGGAACTCTCGGCGAAGGCCGGGTGAGCGGGCTGATGGCCGGCGCTCCGACCTTCGATACGATCATCGTCGGTGCAGGCTCGGCCGGATGCGTGCTGGCGGGGCGGCTCTCAGTCGATCCTTCCCGCCGCATCCTCCTCGTCGAGGCGGGCGGCCAGCCGCCCGAGGCCGCGGCGATTCCCTCGGACTGGCCGACGCTGTTCGACACCCATGTCGACTGGGGCTTTCACACCGAGGCGCAGCCCGGCTGCCGCGGCCGGCGGATCTTCTGGCCTCGCGGCCGCATGCTCGGCGGTTCGGGCTCGATGAACGCGATGATCTACATGCGCGGTCTCGCCTCCGACTATGACGGCTGGGTGGCGATGGGCTGCCTCGGCTGGGCCTTCGAAGACGTCCTGCCGGCGTTTCTCTTTTCCGAAGACAATCCGAAATTTGCCGGCGACCCCTGGCACGGGACCGGCGGCCCCTTGCATGTCGAGGATTGCAGCTGGCTCGATCCCGGCGAGGACGCTTTCGTCGCCGCTGCCGAGGCGGCTGGCCATGCCCACAACCCGGACTTCAACGGCGCCCGGCAGGAGGGCGTCGGCACCTACCAGTTCACCATCCGCGGCGGCGAGCGCTGGGGCACCTTCCGCGCCTATCTCGAACCCGCCCTCGCCCGGCCGAACCTCACCGTCAAGACCGGCGTCACCACCACGCGCATCCGCATCGACAAGGGGCGGGCGCAGGGGATCGACTGTCTGGTCGAAGGCCGGCAGGTCCGCTTCGACGCGCCGCAGGTGATCGTCTCGGCCGGCGCGATCGGCTCGCCGCAGCTCCTGCTTCTTTCCGGCATCGGCCCGGCCGACGAACTGGCGACGATCGGCATTGCCCCGGTCGCCGACCTGCCGGGCGTCGGCAAGGACCTGCAGGATCGCATCAACATCCAGATTTCCTTTGCCGCGCGGGAGCCGATCGGCATCGGCGCCTGGAGCGACGCCGACATGGCGGCATCGCTCGAAGAGTGGCGGCGGGCGAGGACGGGCCCGCGCGTCTCGCCCTTCGTCGCCGCCGGCGGCCATGTCTGCAGCCGCTTCGCCGAAGAGCCGGACCTGCAGCTCTACGGCGCCGTCAGCCCGCATCGTGACTATGCGCGCTTTCTCTATTCCGGCGCCGGCTTCACCCTGCATTCCACCCTGCAGCGGCCGAAGAGCCGCGGCGAGATCCGGCTGCGCTCGGCCGATCCGCTCGAGGCGCCGATGATCGACCCTTGCTATTTCCTCGGCGAGGAAGCGCGGATCGACCTCGACACGCTGGTCGAGGGCGTCGAAATCAATCGCGCCATCGCCGCCAAGGAGCCGCTGGCCGGGATGATCTCCCACGAACTCAGCCCGAGCGCCGAATGCCGCTCGCTCGAGGCGATCGCGCGGCATGTTCGCGGCCACTGTTCGACACTCTATCACCCATCGAGCAGCTGCCGCATGGGGCGGGACGGGCTCGCCGTCACCGACCCCGAGACCTTCGGCGTCCACGGTGTCGATGGTCTCGCCGTGGTCGATGCCTCGGTGTTCCCGAGAATGATCTCCGCCAACCTCAACGCCACCGTCGTGATGGTCGCCGAACGCGCCGCGGCGCGCTTCGGCGCACCCGGGCTGGAGACGATCGCCTGACGGCAGCCAGCCGCCGCCGCTCAACCTGAAAGGCAGAGCCCATGGAATTCGACACGCTTCTCCAGGTTTCCGACGCGATACGGCGCCGGGAGGTCTCGCCCGTCGCGTTGACCGAGGCGATGCTCGCCCGCATCGAGCGCCTCGACGGCCACTATCACAGCTATGTCACGGTGGTCGGCGAACGCGCCGTCGCCCAGGCGGAGAAGGCCGAGAGGGAGATCGGCAAGGGGATCTGGCGCGGTCCGCTGCATGGCGTGCCGATCGCGGTGAAGGACCTCTGCAACACTACCTACGCGCCGACGACCGCCGGCACGAAGATCTATCGGGATTTCGTGCCGGACCACAACGCCACCGTCGTCGACCGGCTGGAGGCCGCTGGCGCGGTCACGCTCGGCAAGCTGACGATGACCGAGGGCGCCTATACCTCCCACCATCCGGAGGTGCAGCCGGCGATCAATCCGTGGAGCGCCGGCCACTGGACCGGCTCGTCGTCGAGCGGATCCGGCGCGGCGCCGGCGGCGGGACTTGCCTATGGATCGCTCGGATCGGACACCGGCGGCTCGATCCGCTTTCCCTCCGCCGCCTGCGCGCTCACCGGCATCAAGCCCAGCTGGGGCCGGGTCAGTCGCCATGGGGTGTTTGCGTTGGCCGATTCTCTCGATCACGTCGGGCCGATGGCCCGCTCGGCGGGGGACGCCGCGGCGATCCTCGGCGTCATCGCCGGCCTCGACCCCAACGACCCGACGACGCTCACCGCACCGGTCGGAGACTATCTCGGCGAGCTTCAGGCCGGCATTCGCGGCATGACCATCGGCATCGACCGCAGCTACGCCCTCGAGAATGTCGATCCGCAGATCGCCGAGGCGCTGTCGCAGGCCGAGGCGGTGTTCCGCTCGCTCGGCGCGACGATCCGCGAGGTCCGCTTCCCGCCGCACGAAAAGCTCGTCGAGATGTGGATCCCGATGTGCGCGGTCGAGACCGCCGTCGCCCATCGCGCCACCTATCCCGAGCGGGCCGGCGACTACGGCCCGGAGCTTGCCGGACTGATCGAGGAAGGCCGCCGGCTCGGGGGGCTCGACCTCTGCGACATCCTGCATGAGAGGCTGAAGTTCAACGGCGCCCTCGCCGCGCTGTTCACCGAGGTCGACCTGCTGCTGATCCCGACCATGCCGATGCTTCTTCCGACGCTCGAACAGCTCGCGGCCTTCGGCGAGGATCCGGCCGTCCTCGTCTCGCTGCTGCGCTTCACGGCGCCCTTCGATTTCAGCGGATTTCCGACGATCACCATGCCCAATGGCTTCGATGCGGACGGCCTGCCCCTGTCGATGCAGCTCGCCGGGCCGCCTGTCTCGGAAGGACGGCTGGCGCGCGCCGCCCATGCCTACCAGACCCAGACAGACTGGCATGCGAGGCGGCCGGCGATCCCCGAAGCCTGAGGCTGTCAGCGGCGGCCTCGCCGGCAGATTAGCGTGGAAACTGAGGCGCGAGATCCGTCAGTCGGCGATGCGGTTCGTCGTCTGCCGCATGATCTTTCGGACGAGCGTCGTCACCCGCTCGTCACGCTGGCGGGTGACCCGGGAACCTTTGGGGCGCCGCGACGCGGCCGAGGCTTGGGAATTCTGGCCGAGGCGCTCGAAGAAGGTCCAGACGGCAACGCCGAAGCAGTCCGCCAGTTCTGCCAGCCGGCCGATGCCGATGCGCGCGCCGCCGCGCTCGTAGAGGTCGATCTGGCCGACGGTCGAGGACAAAAGGAAAGCGATATCCGCCTGGGTCAGGCCGGCGGCAAGCCGCAGCTCCTTCAGCCGCTGCCCGACGACGAGATCCGTTCTGTGGTTGGTGAAGGCCGACATCTGAACGATCCTAACCGATCCGAGAGCGGCCGGCACCTTGATGCGGCCATGCCCTCACCTGCCGCTCCGCCGCCACCTTCGAGCGCGGCAGTGCTATTCCGCCAACCGCGGCGCGCCGTTCCCGCGAAGTGAGAGCGGGGCCAAGGCTCACATGCAGGACCGACAGCCTCCTCGATGTCGGCTGGCGCAACCATGCCCTCCGGCGGCGCTGCAATCCATCCACGCCCTGCTGCCCGTTCGCTAAGGCAACGTCGCCGCTATCAAGCCACCCGTCGCGGCGGACATCAACTCGAAGCATCACGGTCCCCGCGCTCCCGCGAACTTGCATGCATATATCTTCCATCGTCGCGGTTGCAACGTATGACACCGAAAACTGCAAGTCCCTCACCTGCCCCCCGGCTTTCGTCGCAGGCCATCTTCCCGAAGCCCAGTCCTATTCCGGTGGAAGTTACCCCACGGCCCGGATTCCCGTCGAGATCATTCTTCGCGGCCACGTTGCGCCCTGTCGTCGCGCCGGATGCCGGGCGGCCTTGCGACAAGGGCCGACGATCGTTCCGCCTGAAAACGGCCTCGAACTCCCATGTCCAAGGCAACCTGGCTCTCCTGAGGTGATGCCGCCGGACATCAGTCGGGCCGATTTGCCGACGCCTGATCACCCGGTGATCGCGCAATCGTGTGTGGAGTTAATGCCGGCTCCGCCGGACCGTCGTCGTGACAATCCCATTGAAGAGCACACAGCCGAGCAAGGGATGGCGGATCGACCATGCCCTCGAAACTCTCGACGCTTATTCCTGGCCGAGCCTGCTGAATGGTCGCGAGGCGCTGGTCTGCTCGCCCGACCATGGTGAGGCATTGAAGCTCGCCGATGCCCTCGAAAGCGCCGGCGCAAGGGCGACGATTGCCACAGATCAGGCGATCGCACTCGACCGGGCGTCGAGGCGGCCCTTCTCATTTGCCATCTTGGTGCTGGATGGCGGCGGGCTTCTTTCGTCAGCGCTTCACTCGACGCTCCGAGCGGGTCGCGCTCAGGTGGTGATCCTTGCCAAGCCGGAGCACCACGACCCACTGCGCGAGCAAGCCCCGCCGGCCTTCGTTGCCGCTCGATCGATCACGGAGCGCGAACCCGTCCTCACCATCGTCGAAACGACGGACGAGCAATCATTCAGTGAAGACGACGACGATCACTCGCAGATCACATGGGCGGGGATGTGGGACGATATCGCTGGCCGCGACGCCTGTTTCGAGAGGCGTCACCGGACTCTCCTCCCCTGGGAGCCGATCCGGCACCTAGGGCAGGCAGAGCGCCAGAGACTGGCCGATCTCTTCAGAGGTATATGGCTTCTGCAGGATCGGCACCTTGGTCCAACGAGGTTCGACCCCGTCGCGGCCGTAGCCGGTGGCGAAGATGAAGGGGATGCCCATCTGATCAAGGCGGTCGGCGATCGGATAGACCATCTCACCGCAGACATTGACGTCGAGCACCGCGCAGTCGATGCCGACACCCGCATCGAGCAGTTCGCCCGCCGCCCTGAGGCGCATTGCCGGGCCGACCACATGGCATCCGAGTTCCAGAAGCATGTCCTCGAGCTGCAGCGCGACGAGGCTTTCATCCTCCACGATCAGAACACGGAGGCCCTCCATGCGGCCTTCGGGCATAACCTCGTCAGGGGCCAACGTTCGCAACCTCGGATATTCCCACCTCAAAACGGCAAATGAGCCCGTCGGCCGGAAGGTCAAGAGCGACGGTGCCGCCGAGTTCGCCCTCGATGATGCTGCGCAGGATCCTAAGGCCGAAGCCTGGCCTGAGGCCGGACGCGCTCTCGTTGAGCGACAGGCCGGTTTCCCGCCAGGTCAGAGCCAGGCGGTCACCCTCACGGCGAACGAACTCCCAGGAAATTTGGACCTCGCCGTCCGGCCGCGAGAATGCACCATGCTGGCGGGCATTGGCGAACAGCTCGTGGATGACGATCGCCAGCGCCACGCCGGTGCGCGGCGAGAGCAGATATTCGTCGCCGCGATAGGTGATGCGGGACGGGTCGACCGCTTGCGATCGGCCGCAGAACAGCGCCGTCAGCGGGACCGCCTCCCAGCGCCGTTCGGCGAGGATGTTGTGGACCCGGCTGAGCGCCATGATCCGCGCCTCGAAGGCGTAGCGCGCGGCGTCGAGATCGACCGGGTTGCGGAAGGTCTGGCGGGCCATCGACTGGATCGTCGCGAGGGTGTTCTTCACCCGGTGATTAAGCTCGTCCATCAGCATGCGCTGATGATGCGCCGCGCGCATCGCCTCGGTCCGGTCGACGCCCTGGACGAAGACGCCGTAGACGACGCCGTCGCCGTCGCGGACGGGATTGCAGAAGATGTCGACCAGCGACACCACTTCGAGATTGTCGGACGGGCGCCGCAGCATGATCGGCATGCCTTCGCGGATCGTCGTCTCGCCGCGCTCGATAGCCTCCCTAAGGACCGCGGCGAAATCCTGCCCTTCGAGCTCGGGGATCGCCTCGGCGAGCGGCCTCGCCACCATCGGCCGGTCGCCGACGAAGCGAGCGAAGCTGTCGCTGACGAAGGTCGCGATCAGGTCGCTGCCCTCGAACACCACGATCATGCCCGGCGCCTGGCTGAACAGGCGGTGGAACTCGTCGTTCTCGGCAAGGGTCTGCTGATAGGCCGATTCGACGTTCTCGGCATTTCGCCAGAGCGCCAGCTCGGCGGTCGCGACCTGTCCCTTCCAAGGTCCGGAGGTTTTCATCCGGGCGATGTCGGTGACATCGTTGGTGGTCTGGATGACGTAGACCGCCTCTCCCTCGGCATCGAGTATCGGGATGTGGCTGGCACTCCAGTAGCGCAGCTCGCGACCACCGCCGCGATCGAGTGGGCGGCTGATCTCATACGGGATAAGAGCGATCGTGTCGGGCTGCGCCGTCGAAAAGGCAGTCTCGATCGAGAGCTTCAGCCGCTGTTCCGCCTCGCTGCTTTCCGGAAACATCTCGAAGAGGTTCTTGCCGACCAGATCCTCCCGGCCCCGCATCGTCACCGCCTCATAGGCCCTGTTGACGGCGACGAAACAGAGGTCGCGATCGAGAATCATCTGCGGCGCGGTGCCGAGATCGAAGACGCCGGCAAAATCGAGCGCCCCGTTCTTCTGGCCGCTCGGGGCGCCAATCGTCTCACCCCAATCCGCCGCACCGGTGGTTGTCTCTTGCGTTTCGTTCATTCGGTCGGCTCTGCTCGGGCAGGTGTCGCAACGCTCGCGACGCCCTGCCCCCACGGTTGTCGGAATGCGACCCTGCCGGGATGCCCGTGGCTGGCGACTGCCCCCGAGACCGCGTCCGCATATCCCTCGCAATTCGAGACGACGCGCCGATCGGAAAAAGCCATGTCTGCATCCCAATTCATCGTGGCCGCTGGATTGAAAAACGGAGCCGCGGCTGCTCTAGCTTCGGTAAAGAGCGAAGGTGGGCCACCGTCAATCGGCGGAACGTCTCATCTCAACCCCGCACTTCACCATGCCTCTTACGTCAGGATCGAAGGGAGGGACGGTCGTCATCCCGTCGCGTCGCTTTTCGCGCCGCGTGATGTTGGCGGTGCATGGCTTACCGTCGCTCGCAAGTCACGTCCGAGACGGACGACAAAGGCGCTGGTCATCTCAACCATCGCTCCCCTCTTTCAGCACTCGTCGCAGAGGGACATGCAAGCGGCTGGGCGCGGCATGGCCGGCGACATGACGTGTCGATGACGATCGCTTCATATGGGACGCTTGATCGCTTAGACCATAGCGATGCAAATCTTCATCCAAGAAAGTCGCCCTCGGCTCTAAACCCCCGTCTTTCCTGACTGATGGCCATAGCCTGCGAAGCTCCGCAGCACATCGGCAATTTGCGCCTCGGAGAGGAGCACCGGGCCGCCGTCGAGCTGCAGGCTGTAGTAATATTGCCGGGCGAGAGTCTCGAGTTCGACGGCTCGCCACATCGCCTGATCGAGGTCGCCGCCGAGGGCGACCATGCCGTGATTGGCCATCAGGCAGGCGCTGCGGCCCTGCAGGGCCTGAAGGACGAGTTCGGAAAGCTCGGGTGTCCCGTAGCGGGCATAGTCGCAACACCGGACGTCGTTGCCGCCGAAGATCGCGACCATGTAGTGGCAGGCCGGAATCGACCGACGGGTGATCGCCAGCGTCGTCGCAAAGGTCGGATGGGCATGGACGACGGCGCCAGCTTCCGGCTTGTTTCTCAGAATGTCGCGGTGGAAGCGCCATTCGGTCGACGGCTTCAGCGGCCCAGACCACTCGCCGTCCGGGCCGTCGAGGGGCATCGAGACGATCATCTCCGGCGTCATCGCATCATAGGGTGTGGCGCTCGGCGTCAGCAGCATGCGGTCGCCGAAGCGGGCGGAGATGTTGCCAGAGGTGCCCTGGTTCAGCCCCGAGCGGTTCATTTCGCGGCAAAGCTCGATGATCCTCCGGCGCAGTCCGGCTTCGATGTCGTTCAACCGTCCAACCCTTCTGCCGGTGCCCCTTGCCTGTTTATGGCGCCCGCTCGGCTCTGGCAAATGCCGGCGACGGGTTCGGCAGCGGCGAAATCGCCACCCCGATGTCGAGCCGCGGCAATTTCAGCCGCTCGTCGTTCACACCTTGTCCCTTGCCCGCGATCTCTCATCCAAAGTGAGAATGGCCAACGATGCTCGCGCCTTGCGGGAGGATGCGGGCTGTCATAAAACTGTCATGTCGGCGAACGGCCGGGTGACGGGACTTCACTGCAAGGCCTGTCATCAAGCTGTTGCACAGGCTGACCAATAAGCGAAACACCGGATTTCGCACCAGAGGGAGCCCCCATGTCCATCCGCGCACTGATCCTGTCCGGCGTTCTCGCCGCGACCACCGCCCTGCCCGCTTTTGCCCAGACCGAGATCCAGTGGTGGCACTCGATGGGCGGCGCCAATGGCGAGAAGCTCAACGAGATCGCCGACAAGTTCAATCAGTCGCAGAGCGACTACAAGATCGTGCCGGTCAACAAGGGCAAATACGCCGAGTCGATGACGGCGGCGATCGCCGCCTTCCGCGCCGGCCAGCAGCCGGACATCCTGCAGGTCTTCGAGGTCGGCACCGGCACCTTCATGGCCGCCAAGAACGCCATCTATCCGGTCCAGGAGCTGATGAAGGACGAAGGCGAGACCTTCGATGCAAGCGCCTATCTGCCGGCGGTCACCGGCTACTACCAGACCGGTGAGGGCGAGCTGCTCTCCTTCCCGTTCAATTCCTCGACGCCGATCCTCTACTTCAACAAGGACGCCTTCGAGAAAGCCGGACTTTCCACCGACGCAGCCCCGAAGACCTGGGACGAGGTCGCCGAGGACGCCAAGAAGATCATCGACAGCGGCGCCGCCAAATGCGGTTTCACCACCACCTGGCCGTCCTGGGTGAATCTCGAAAACCTCAGCGCCTGGCACAACAAGCCGATCGCCACCGATCAGAACGGCATGGCCGGCACCGACACCAAGTTCGTCTTCGCCGACGAGGGTCTCGTCGCCAAGCACTGGGCGAATCTTGCCGAGTGGCAGAAGTCCGGCGTCTTTCAGTATCGCGGTCGCGCCTCGGACGCCGGCCCGAGCTTCACCTCCGGCGACTGCGCGATGCTGCTCGAATCCTCGGCCGGCCGCGCCAACGTCCTGAAGACCAGCGAATTCAACGTCGGCTTCGGCATGATGCCCTACTACAAGGACGTCGAGGGCGCGCCGCAGAACTCGATCATCGGCGGTGCCTCGCTCTGGGTGATGCGCGGCAAGCCGGACGACCACTACAAGGGCGTGGCGCAGTTCTTCACCTTCCTCTCCAAGCCCGAGATCCAGGCGGAGTGGCATCAGTTCACCGGCTATCTGCCCATCACCAAGGCGGCCTACGAACTCTCCCAGAAGCAGGGCTACTACGAGAAGAACCCGGGCTCGGACGTCGCCATCAAGGAAATCAATCTCAACGAGCCGACCGAGAACTCCAAGGGCCTGCGCTTCGGCAACTTCGTTCAGATCCGCAACATGTTCGAGGAAGAGATGGAGCAGGCGCTGAACGGCTCGAAGACCGCCGAACAGGCGGTCAAGGACGCTGAGGACAAGGGCAACGAGATGCTCCGCGCCTTCGAGGACCAGCAGCAGTAAGCTTTCCGCATCGCAATCCGGCGGCTCCGCAAAGCGGGGCCGCCGCCTGATTTTCTCCTGAAGAGTTCATTCGGTTCCGATGGCGGAAAAACGCGTCGTCTTTCGCGGCTGGTGGTTTCCGGCGCTCCTCCTCCTGCCGCAGCTGGCGATCACCTTCGTGTTCTTCGTCTGGCCGGCGCTGCAGGCGGTGCGCCAGTCGTTCTACCGCGGCGACGCATTCGGCTTCGGCGAGCGCTTCGTCGGCGTGTCGAACTACACCGCGCTCTTCACCTCGCAGAGCTATCTCGCCTCGATCTGGACGACCGTCGTCTTCTCCCTCGGCGTCACCGCCCTGACATTGGTCGTCTCGCTCGGCTTTGCCGCCGCCGTCGACCGCATCCTGCGCGGCACGAGCTTCTACACGGCGATGCTCGTCTGGCCATACGCCATCGCACCAGCGGTCGCCGGCGTGCTCTGGTGGTTCATGTTCGATCCCTCGATCGGCATCGTCGCCTACGGACTGCGCGCCCTCGGCGTCTCCTGGAACCACCTTCTCGACGGCGACGATGCGATGATCCTCATCGTCGTCGCTGCGGCCTGGCGGCAGATCTCCTACAATTTCATCTTCTTCCTCGCTGGCCTTCAGTCGATCCCGCGCTCGGTGATCGAGGCGGCCGCGATCGACGGCGCCGGACCGATCAAGCGCTTCTTCACCATCGCCCTGCCGCTGCTCTCGCCGACCCTGTTCTTCCTGATCGTCATCGACATCGTCTACGCCTTCTTCGAGACCTTCGGCGTGATCGACGCGACGACCCGCGGCGGTCCCGGCCAGTCGACGACGACCCTCGTCTACAAGACCTATGTCGACGGCTTCCTGTCGCAGAATTTCGGCTCGTCCGCCGCCCAGTCGGTGGTGCTGACCGGGATCGTCGTCGCCCTGACCGTCGTCCAGTTCCGCTTCGTCGAGCGGCGCGTCCATTACTGAGGCAAGGATGGTCGAAAATCGCCCCTGGCTGAGCGTTCTCACCCACGTGACCCTGTTTCTCGGTCTCGTGATCGTGCTGTTTCCCGTGTGGATCGCCTTCGTCGCGTCGACCTATCCGTCGACCACCTTTGCCAGCGGCGTCGTGCCGCTGCTGCCGGGGAGCCATCTCCTCGAAAACTACAGCCAGGTGCTTTCCGCGGGCGCGGTGCGCAACGGCCTGCCGCCGGTCGGGCCGATGCTGATCAACAGCCTGGTGATGGCGCTCGGCATTGCATTGGGCAAGATGGCGATCTCGCTGATCTCCGCCTTCGCCATCGTCTATTTCCGCTTCCCCTTCCGGATGGTGGCGTTCTGGATCATCTTCCTGACGCTGATGCTGCCGGTCGAGGTGAGGATCGTGCCGACCTATCAGGTCATCGCCGATCTCAACATGTTGAATTCCTATGCCGGGCTCACCATCCCGCTGATCGCCTCGGCGACGGCGACCTTCCTCTATCGGCAGTTCTTCCTGACGGTACCCGACGAACTGGCGGAAGCCGCCCGGATCGACGGCGCCGGGCCGTTCAAGTTCTTGAAGGACATCGCCATACCCTTGTCGCGCACCTCCTCGGCGGCGCTCTTCGTGATCCTCTTCATCTATGGCTGGAACCAGTATCTCTGGCCGCTTCTGGTGACCACCGACCCGAACTACTACACCGTGGTCATGGGCATTCAGCGGGTCGCCCAGGCGACCGATCAGGAACCGCTTTGGAACCTGGTGATGGCGGTGGCCGTCCTTGCCATCCTGCCGCCCGTCATCGTCGTCGTGGCGATGCAGAAGCTGTTCGTGCGCGGCCTCGTGGAATCGGAAAAGTAACGTGGCGAAGATCGAACTCAGCGACGTCCGCAAGGTCTATCACGGCGGCGTCGAGGCGGTGAAAGGCGTCTCGCTGTCGATCCCCGACGGCGCCTTCGTCGTCCTCGTCGGCCCGTCGGGTTGCGGCAAGTCGACGCTTCTCAGAATGGTCGCCGGCCTCGAGACGATCTCCTCCGGCACCGTCGAGATCGGCGACCGGGTGGTCAACGAGCTGGAGCCGGCCGAGCGCGACATCGCCATGGTGTTCCAGAACTACGCGCTCTATCCGCATATGAGCGTGCGTAAAAACCTCGAATACGGGCTGAAGAACCGCAAGATGGCCTCGGCCGAGATCGCCCGGCGGGTGGACGAGGCGGCGACGATGCTGGAGATCGCGCCGCTCCTCGACCGCAAGCCCGGCCAGCTCTCCGGCGGCCAGCGCCAGCGCGTCGCCATGGGCCGGGCGCTGGTGCGCGAGCCTGCCGCCTTCCTGTTCGACGAACCTCTGTCCAATCTCGACGCCAAGCTGCGCGTCCAGATGCGCGCCGAGATCCGCCGCCTGCAGCGCCGGCTCGGCACCACCAGCCTCTATGTCACCCACGACCAGCTCGAGGCGATGACGCTCGCCGACAAGCTGGTGGTGCTGAATGGCGGACGGATCGAGCAGGTCGGCTCGCCGATGGAGATCTACGAGCGACCGGAAAGCCTGTTCGTCGCGACCTTCATCGGCTCGCCGGCGATGAACCTCCTGCCCTTCGGCGAGAACGGCATATCGGGCCTGACCGCGCCGGACGGACTGGTCGCGGCAATGCCGGCGGCAGGCACGATCGGCGTGCGGCCGGAACACATGCACATGGTCGACGCGACGCGGCCCGTCGCCGATGGCGAGGCGGTCTTCGACCTCACGGTCACCGGCGTTGAAGTGGTCGGGGCGGAAAGCTTCGTCTATGGCGCGCTGGCCGATGACGGGCCGGAGGTCGCGGTCCGCGTCGCCGGCTACAGCCATCTCGAGCCGGGTACCAGGGTCAGGGCTGCGGCCGCGCCGGCAGCGTTTCATCGCTTTGACCAGGCGTCCGGCCGACGGGTGGAGGCAGCCTGAGGCAGCGCGTTGCCAGCCGGCAAAACGAGCGGGCGTGCTCCGGCCGAGCCCGAAGCTGGCGAATGCAGCCCCGTCGTCATCCCGGCGAGATCAGAATCCTTCGCACTCGTCGCAGTCGTCGCAGATCGGGATGCCGCCGATGACGACGCCGTCGGCCATGCCGAATGGCGCGTTGCAATAGACGCAGACGCCGATCGGGTCCTGGTCGAAGAAGCAGGCCTTCGGCCTGTCGCGGCGGCGCTTCTGCGCCAGCCACTCCTGACGCTCCTGTTCCGAAAACGGCATCGGCCGACCCTTCCCTCTTCTCGGGGCACGATCGGTCGATTGGCGCATCTCGAAGCGATCATGCGTACCAAAACGGTCGAACGGGTCGGCGCGGCGATCGCCGGCATCCCGCTCGCCTGAACACCGCCATCATGCCAGTGAGCACTTAAGACTTGCTGACGCCACGCCTCGCAAGTCGCCAGGTCCGGGCGGCTGATCGTCTGGGGGGGCATATGAGGCCCGGCCGGCAGCGCCGGCGCGGGTCCGCGCGTCGTCAGATCAGCCCGAGGGTCCAGCCGACGATCTCGCCGGTGATCTGATCGAAAGCCTTGTTCAGCGCCGCAACATAGGCGCCGTTGCCGCTGCCGGTGACCGGCGTCGCGGCGGAGAAGATGCGGGTGCGCTTCACCGTGCCGTTGCGGTCGTTGAGCGCCTTGACCGAAATGTCGATCCTCGCCGTCCTGCCGCCCTCGGTGTCGATTTCGAAGCGGCGGATCTCCATCACCAGCTGGTAGTCGATCGCCAGCCCCTGCCCCGGCACGCCGACGGCGCCGATGCTGCCGGTGTTCTCGAAGGCCTGCAGCAGCCTCAGCTGCACCATGCGGGGCAGCCGGTCGCTCCACTGGCTCTGGGCGAGGTACTCGACCGAATAGGGCGTCGTCTTCACGACGATCTTGTCGTTGTCGAGGGTCTTGATGGCGGTCGGCTCGGGGATCAGGATCTGCGCGCGGGTGGCGCCGCGGACAGGCAGGCTGGCAGGCGAGGAAAGCTCGAACGTGTCCGGCGGTACCGAACTGCAGCCGGCCAGCAGACCTGCCACCAGCATGGCCAGTATCGGTGTCCTCACGCCATTCATCGTCGCGATCGTCCCCTCGTCCGGCGGCGCGCGGCGATCGCCCCGCCGCGCCTGCGCCTGAGCGCGCCGTGCGTCCGATGGAACGCACAAAGGACGCGCTATCGCTTTGATTCACCGCATCGTGCCTTCCGAAGATCGATTTCGATTTTCGGCCGATGCAGTAGAACCCGGCCAAAGCGGCCGGTTCTCCCGTTGCTTGCATTCGAGACCGAAGCTGTCAATCGGAGCGCCCGCCGGCGGCCCCTGGTGGCGACACAAACTTTCGGCGCGGGTCCGGATTGCCACAAACCGTCAGTCGCCAGGGGCGCTTGCGGCTTGCCGGGCATCGCCAAGCCGATCCTCAGCGGCGGGTGCGCCCATCGAACTGCTTCACATCGTCGCCGCCATAGATGATCCGGCTCGGATTGTTGGAGAAGTCGGTGACCGCGTCGTCGATCCGGTTCACCGTCCGGTTGACCGAGCGCATCAGCGTCTGGAACTCCTGCAGTCCCTGCCCGGAGAAGCGCTGCAGATTGGCCGAGATCGGCGTCACCTGCTCCTGGATCGACTGCGCCGCGCCGCGCACCGCCTGGAGCGCGCCGGAAAGCTCGCTGCCGAGCTTGGTGCCGCTGCCGGCCCCGGCGAAGACCTCGTCGATCGAGCGGATGACGCCGTCGATCTTGGTGGAGGCGCTCTTCAGGCTCTCGCTGGTGGTCTCGACATTGGCGATGATGCGGTCGATCTCCGGCCGCTTCTCGCCGATGTCGTTGGCGACCTTGGCGATCGAATCGGCGGCATTGGCGACGTTGCCGGTCGCCGAGGAGATGTTCTCGACCGCCTGGTTGACCTTGCCAGGATCAAAGCTGGCGACCAGCGTGTCGATCTGCGCCCTCGTCTCGGAGAAGCCCTTCACGGCATTGTCGATGGTCAGCACCGCCGAATTCACCCGGTCGACGATCGACTGGATCTCCGGCGTCTTCTCGCGCACCGCGCCGGTGATGGCGTCGACATTGGCGATCGACTTGTTGATCGCCGCCGTGTCGATCGAATCGACGACGCCCCGGGCGCTGTCGATGGTGGCGTTCAGCTTGGCCGACGCGTCGGTGACGTTGGCACTGATCGGCCCGAGGCGCTGCAGCAGCTGATCGATCTCGTCGGTACGCTGGGCGACCGTCGTCGAGATCCTGTTGACATTCTGGACGGTGTTGGCAAAGCCGCTGATCGCCGAGGAGATCGCTTCTTTCTGTTGGTTCACCGTATCGGTGATGGAGGCGACGTCGGCCGAGGCGGCGGAGAAGGAATCGAGCGCCGAGGCGACCTTGTCGGGATCGACCGCGGCGACCACCCTGTCGGCATTCTGCAGCGTTACGTCGAGCCGGTTGGCAACGCGGTTGGCGGTGTCTGTCAGCGGCGCGATATTGGCGATCGCCCGGTCGATGTCCTCGCGCCGGTCGGCGACCGTCTGGGTCACACTCTCGACGTTGGAGACGGCGTTCGACGCGCCCTGGACGATGGTGTCGATGGCTCCGGCTTGGTCCTTCAGCTTCTGGCTGAGATCGGCGACGTTGGTCGCCGTAGTCGAGACGCCGTCCAGCGTCGTCGAGACCTTCTCCGGATCGACGGCGGCGATCACCCGGTCGGCGCCCTCGAGCGTCGTGCCGAGCTTGGTGGCGACATCGGTGGCCGTGGTCGCGAAGGGTCCGAGCGCGCTGACGAAACTGTCGATCCCGTCGGAGTTGCGGTTGATCACCTCGCCGATCCGGCCGACGCCATTCGCCGCCGACTGTACAGAGTCCATCACCTCGCCGAGCTTGTCCGACTGGTTGCGGACATTCGCCGTCACCTGGGTAACGTTGTCGACGATCTGTGCGACCTCGTCTGTGTCGACGGCGCCGAGGATCGCCTGCGCGCGGGCAATCGTAGGCGGCAGCGCGTCCGCGACGCGGCGGGCACTGACCGTGAGCTTCGACAGCGAGTCGACGAAGTCGTCGATGTTGTCGGTGTTCTTGGCAAGCGCCGCGGTGAAGGTCTCGACGTTTTCAGAGGTCTTGGCGACGTTGGCGACGGTGGTCTGGACGCCCGGCCCGGCGCCCTTCACGATGCTCTCGAACTCGCCGAGAATGTTGTTGGCGCGGTCGGCGATGTCGCGGGCGGTCGCCAGGATGTCGGTGACGTCGGACGGGTTGGCCCGGATGACCGGCGTGACGCCCTGGTCGCGGGCCTCCTGGATGAGGTTACCGCTCGATGCGTCGCCGCCCTTCAGCTCGATGAAGGCGAGACCGGTGAGGCCCTGAAAGCCGATATTGGCCTGGGTGTTGTCCTTGATCGGGATGGTCGGATCGACCGCCGTCGAGGCGATGACGACACCGGGATTGTTGTTGTCGATCCTGAGCGCCGTCACCTGGCCGACCGGCAGGCCGTTGAACAGCACCTGGCTGCCGCTCTGCAGGCCGGTCACCGAGCCTTCGATGCGCACCAGCAGTGGCACCCGGCTGTCGCCGCTGGAGGCGAAGACGGTCCAGTAGGTGAAGCCGACGGCGAGCGCCAGCACGACCAGGGTGAAGATGCCGACGCGGACGTAATTGGCCTTGGTTTCCATCAGGCGGCTCCAGCGGTCTTTTTCGGCGACGGCGCGGGGTCCTGGTCGGGCAGGACGACCGTTCGCGCACGCTTGCCGTGGAAGTAGGATTTCACCCAGGGGTGATCGTAGGACAGCATCTTCGACAGCGGCCCTTCGACCAGCACCTTCTTGTCGCCGAGAACGGCGATGCGGTCGCAGGCCTGAAACAGGCTGTCGAGATCGTGGGTCACCATGTAGACGCTGAGACCCAGCGTATCGCGCAGGGTCATGATCAGCTGGTCGAAGTCGGCGGCGCCGATCGGATCGAGGCCGGAGGTCGGCTCGTCGAGGAAGACGATCTCCGGGTCGAGGGCGAGCGCCCGGGCGAGCGCGGCGCGCTTGATCATGCCGCCGGAGAGTTCGGACGGGTACTTGTCGGCGGCGTCCGGCGCGAGGCCGACGAGATCGATCTTCAGCCGCGCCAGTTCGCCCATCAGCTTCGGTGAGAGGTCGAGATATTCCTTCATCGGAACCTCGATGTTCTCGCGCACCGTCAGCGAGGAAAACAGCGCGCCGTGCTGGAAGAGCACCCCCCAGCGCCGCTCGACCGACAGCTTCTCGCGGTCGCTCGCCCCGTGATAGTCGATGCCGAACACCTCGATCGTGCCGCTCTGCTTCGGATTGAGGCCGAGGATCGTGCGCAGGAGCACCGACTTGCCGGCACCGGACGGGCCGACGAAGCCGAGGATTTCGCCCCGTCGCACGTCCAGCGAGAGACCGTCGAGAACCTTCTTGCCGTCGAACGCAACGGTGACGTCGCGCACGCGGATCACCACGTCGCTGTCCCTCGCCGTCTTGGCGGCCGGCGCATGCAGAGCCGATTGCTGGTCCGGAGCGTCGAGTGTCACTGTCTCACAGTCCGATCGAGGCATAGAAGATGGCGAAAAGCCCATCCATCACGATGACAAGGAAGATCGACTTGACCACCGAGGCGGTGACCCGCAGGCCGAGGCTCTCGGCGCTGCCGCCGACCTTCATGCCTTCCAGCGCGCCGACGATACCGATGACGATCGCCATGAAGGGTGCCTTGATCAGGCCGGAAAAGACAGTGAACAAATCGACGCTGTTCTGGATGCCCTGCAGATAGGCCGAGAAGGAGATGCCGGAATAGATGTTCAGCGTCAGCATGCCGCCGAGAAGGGCGGCGAGATTGGCGAGCACCGTCAGGAGCGGCAGCGCGATGGTCAGCGCCACCAGCCGCGGAAAGACGAGGACGCCGATCGGGTTGAGACCGATGACGTGCAGCGCGTCGATCTCCTCGCGCATCTTCATCGAGCCAATTTCGGCGGTGATCGCGCTGCCGGAGCGGCCGGCGATCATGATCGCCGTCAGGAGCACGCCGATCTCGCGCAGCACCAGGATGCCGACGAGGTTCACCGCATAGACCTCGCCGCCGAAACGCCTGAGCTGGAAGGCGCCCTGCTGGGCGATGATCCCGCCGATCAGGAAGGTGATGAGGACGATGATGGGGATCGCCTTCACGCCCATCTGGTCGACCTGGTTGAACACCGCCGCCGGGCGCCGCTGGGTGCGCCCCGTCAGCCGGTAGCCGGCGCCGTAGATCGCGCCGCCGATGATGTTGAGCGCGCCGACGGCCTCGTTGCGGACGGCGTAGACGCTCCGCCCGATCGCAGTGAGGACGGCGATCAGCGGGCCGTCAGGCTGGGCACCGGCAGCGGGAGGATCACGGTCCATCGCCTCGCGCACTGCCTTGAACAGCGCGGCGTCGCGATCCGACACGCCGGCAAGCTCTGCCTCGCGTCCCTTGGCGCCGAGATCGCGCGACAGCCGCTCCAGGACGAAGGCTCCGGCAGTGTCGATGCGGCCAATCTTCGAGCAGTCGACGACGACCCTTGTGCCGAGATCGGCCCGCGTCGTTTCCGACAGAACCGGCTCCATCTCGCCGACGGTCCTCGCCAGCCAGTCGCCGCTCGCCATCAGACGCAAGCCGCCATCGCCCTTCTCGCCTTCGAGAAGCGGCTTGACTGCCGATAGGCGGCCGCCCGGCGCGGCCTTGTCGGGCGTCTCAGCCTGAAGCATGGTCCCTCGATTCCGCACCCATCGCGATTCTGGCGCCGTCGGCCGGCGCCATGCGGCGGTGATCCGAGGCCAGGACCGATTCACGGCATCCAAATCGCGATCGCCCACTTCACTGGCACAGCCCTTCGTGGGAATAAACCGGCGCCGCCCCGGGGGAGATCATTTACCATGCCACGTCGTCTTTCGGTCACAGTCGAGCGTTTCCCGCTCACCCAGCCGTTCCGCATCGCCCGCGGCGCCAAGACCGAGGCGGCCGTCGTCACCTGCGAGATCGCCGACGAGTTCGGCCGCGGCTGGGCCGAATGCGTCCCCTATCCGCGCTATGGCGAGAGCATCGAGAGCGTCATCGAACAGATCGAGGGCGTGCGAGCGCTCATCGAGCGCGGCGGCTCGCGCGACAGCCTCGAGGCGCAGCTCGCCCCCGGAGCTGCGCGCAATGCCCTCGACTGTGCCCTGTGGGACCTCGAGGCGAAATCCACCGGCGGCCATGTCGCGGCGATCGTCTGCGGCCGGGTGCCGCGCCCGGTGGAGACCGCCTACACGATCAGTCTCGACACGGCCGAGGCGATGGCGAGCGCCGCCAGGGCCTCGGGCCGTAATCTCCTGAAGATCAAGCTCGGCACCGCCGACGACCGCGAGCGTATCCGCGCCGTCAAGGCGGCGGCGCGCGGCGCGCGGCTGATCCTCGACGCCAACGAAGGCTGGACCGAGGAGAACCTCAAGGACCACCTGCTTGCCGCCGCGGCCGCCGGGGCCGTCCTCGTCGAGCAGCCGCTGCCGGCCGGCGAGGACGCGATCCTGCGAGACCTACCGCATCCGGTCCCGATCTGCGCAGACGAGTCCCTGCATGTCGGCGGCGACCTCGACAGGCTTCTCGGGCTCTACGACTACGTCAACGTCAAGCTCGACAAGACCGGCGGCCTCACCGAGGCATTGCGGCTCTGCCGGCAGGCGCGCGAACGCGGCTTCGGCATCATGATCGGCTGCATGGTCGGCAGCTCGCTCGCCATGGCGCCGGCCCTCCTCATCGCGCAGGACGCCGAGTTCGTCGATCTCGACGGCCCGCTGCTCCTGGCGAAGGACCGCCCGCATCCCTTGCGCTATTCCGGCTCGATGGTCTCGCCGCCGGACGCGGCCCTGTGGGGATGATCGGCCGACGCAGAGCCTCGCAGCACGGGCGATCTGCCGGACGAGGCTCCTGTCGACGGACCGGCCACCGAAGTCCTGCTGTCGGGCAAGCGGAAGCTCTCAGTGGCGGACGAAGCGCCCGAGTCCCGCCATGTCCAGATAGTCGATCCGCATCTCTTCCGCTCGGCCGCCGTCGCCCATGGTGAAGGCGAGTGTCGCCACGGAGCCGTCCGGCTCGTTTTCCGACCGCGGCTCGAAGGAGAAGACGTTGGCGTCCCGGTGAGTCAGCGGATGCCGCGTCCCGGACGGCCCGAGACTGACGGTCAGGCCGCCGTCGACCACGGCGATGTCGGCGGGTCCGTAATAGACGTTCTCATAGCTGCCGGCATAGGCATCGAGCGCTGCGGCGGGGCGAGGCTCTGCCGGCCAGTTCGCCGCCAGTTTCCGGCCGATCGGCTCGGACAGCTTCGCCATCATCGGGGCAATGAACGCGTACCAGTCGCGCGACGAGCGTCCCGTCTCGACCCGGTCGAGAAACTCCGCGGCGATGGCTTCGGCCGCACCCGACGGGGCCGCATTGGTAAGGACGACGATGCCGAGGTCGAGAGCCGGAACCATGCTGTAATGGGTGGAGGCGCCGATCGCGAAGGCACCGGAGTGGCTCAGCACCACCTGGCCGGCGTCATCGATCCGCACCTCGATTCCATAGCCGTAAAAGCCCGGACGGGCGTCGAGGCTCGATGCCGGAGCGGAAACGACTTCCGCCTGTGCCGCCGCAATGAGCGGCTCCGCCGCGATGATGCGCTGTCCCTCGAACATTCCATCGTCGAGCACCATGATCATCCACCGGGCGAGATCCTCGACGGACGAACTGACCCCGCCGGCCGGCGACTGGGCGTCGGGAAGCCGCTCGGCGAGAGGCCGGTAGCCGTCTGCGGTCCTGGCATGCAGGGTCGCCCGGTCGGGTCTGGCAAGGAAGTCCGCATAGCGACTGCTCGTCGCCTTCATGCCAAGGGGTTCGTAGAGAACCTCCTCCGACAGCGTCGCCCAATCCTTCCCGGCGGCTGCGGCGACCGCCTCCGCCCCGGCCGTCAGGCCGAAATTGGTGTAGGCGTAGTGATCGCGAAATCGGTCGAGAGGCAGAAAGCGGAGCCGTTCCAGCACCGTGCGGCGATCGTAGCCGAGATCCTCGAGCTCATCGCCGGCATGATCCGGCAGCCCGGAACGGTGGCTGAACATGTCGGCGATGGTGACATGCCGCGTGACCCAGGGATCGACGAGTTCGAACCAGGGCAGATGCGACACGATCGGGGTCTCCCAGGCGACATGCCCTTCCCCCACCTCGTGTGCGACGACAGTCGCGGCAATCGATTTCGACAGCGAGGCGATCTGGAACACCGTGCCCGGCGTGACAGGAGCCGCGTCGCCGACCCGCCGAATGCCGAAGCCCTTGGCATGAACGATGCGGCCGTCTCGAACGACGGCAATGGCCAGTCCCGGAACCTCGCTGCGCTCCATGATCCGTCGGACCATCTCGTCGAGGCCGGAGATCGCGGCGTCGATCCGCTCGGCTGGGGATGCCTCGGTCGCGTGAACAGACGCGGTGTCGGCGAGGGTCGGCCCCGGTGTCGCAACCGCAAGCCCCGCGGCGAGGGAAACGACGCCTAGTGCCGTCAAAACCCTGGCGGTGTCGAAACGGACCGGTTCAGGTGGCATGCGTACGCGCTCCGGGTTACGTCGGCGAAAGCCCGCAGGCTTTCAACCTGAAACTATCCCCGCAGCCTATCGCAGCGAAGCAAGTGCCGCGAACGAAAATCCCCCGGCGCGCCGGACGCCGGGGAGACAGAGTAAAGAATTTCTCAACAACCAGAAGGATGCGCCGCGGGGCAAGTTTGGGCGCGGCCTCGTGCGGTCCCTGGATCAGATCTCGGCGATCTTCGCACGCAGACGCGCCTCGACCGCGTCCCGTTGCTCCTTCAGCGAGGCGGACTTTCCGTCGATCGACGAGAGCTGATCCTCCTGCTTCTTCATCATGTCGAGATAGCTGTCGCGCAGATCGCCCGCCCCGACCGCCTTGATGTTCTCGCGGATACGGTCCTGCGCGGCGTAGATATCCGACTTCTGACCGTCCAGCCGGTCGATCTGCCGGTCGAGATCGGTCTTCTCACCCTGGATCTCGGCAATCTCGCGGAGCGCCTCCGCAGTCTTTGGATCGGTCGTTTCGTTGGAGAAGCGCACGAGATCGGACTGCGCCGCATCGACCAGCGCAAAACCCTCGTCCCGGACGAAGCGGGCGGTGGCCTTGATATCGACCGTGCCGCCGGCCGGGATCGTCGCCTCGAGCCGATAGGCGTTCTCGGTCTCGCCGACCCTGTCGTCGGAGATCAGATCCCAGCCGGACAGCTTCGGATGGGAAATCGACAGCTTGCGCTCGTCGCTCGCCGCATTGGCGGCGGAATAGACCGTGTCGCGCTCCTCGATCTGCTTGTAGCGCAGGACGCCGTCGACGACGCGGATTTCGGCGACGCGGCTCTGCGGCTTCTCGGTGGTGTTGACGGTGATCTTGCGGTCGAGGGCGAACTGCACCTGGCGCTCGTCGCCCGATGGTACTGGCAGCAGCGTCGAATCACCGACATAGCCGGACGGATCGTAGACGGTGACGATGCCGGCCGGCAGCGCCGAGCCGGTCTCGTTGTCGAGACGGACCGCCGCGGTCGGATGGATCTCGCCGCGGCCCGGCACGAAGACGGCGATCCGCTCGGCCGGAACCTCGGAATCGACGACCGGCACCGAAAGTGTCGAGCCGGCATCGAGGGTGACCGGCTTCGGCAGCGGATAGGTGACCGAGACGTCGCCCTCCACCGCCTCGCCGACGTCGCTCGCCTCGCCGATCGAGAACTCCGCTGCCTCCGGCACCGGCGCCGCGGCCATCAGATTGTCGGCGAAGGCCGCCGCACCACTGACCGAGCGCGACGCCTTCTGAGCCATGCGGGCCGGGCTCGGCACGGTGCCGCGGTCCGCCTCGGGGATCGACTGACGATCAACGAAGACAGGGACTTCCGGGCGTTCCTTGAAAAACGGATCGAAGAGGTTCTGGCGCAGCGTGACGGGCGAGCCGGAGGACAGCGACACCTTGACCCCGTCCCAGTCCTCGCCGGTGGCGTTCTCGATCACCGCCCAGCTCTGCAGCCGGCCCTTGCCGTCCTTGCCGAGGACGAGACGGTGCGACGACTTCCAGACCGGCGCGGCGACGACATAGTCGAACTCGACGTCGCGCGACCCGGTGCCGTCGACCTTCACCGAGACGAGACGGGTATCGTCCGACAGGCTCTGGGAAAGCGAGGCGGCCGCCTTCTTCAGCTCCTCGGCGGTCTCCTCGTCGAGCACTTGAAGAGAAGTGTCGGCAAAGACCGGCAGCGAGCGGACCTCGCCGGTCTCGGCAAGGATGGTGACGATGGCGACCGGCATCTCGGCCTTGTCGTCGGCGGCGTTGGGTTTTGCCTGGGAGGTTCCGAGTACGGTGCCGGTGACCGATCGCTCGCCCTCGATGCGCACCTTGGCGCCCTTCAGCTTGTTGAGAAGCAGCGCCAGGGAATTGAGGTCCGACGGGCGGAACAGCGCAGCCCGCGACAGTTCCTTGGCATTGACCGAGCCTTCCAGCGAAACCTGGCCGACGCCGCCGCCGGGATTGCGCACGACGAGGCTCTTCAGAACGTCGTTCACCTGGTCGAGCGGCACCTCCATGCCGACCGTCGCCGCACCGGACACCGCCGCCGAGCGGACGATCTCCGCGACGCCGCCGGAGAACAGCACGATCGAGCGGATGTCGCCGGTGCGGGCGGGCGCCGTGGCGTCGGCGGACGTCGCCGCCGCTGCGGCTGCGTTGCTCGTCTGGGCGGCCGAGAGGGCCGTCGTCGCCATGAGCACCGACAGGGTGGCGGCGGTGAACAGAGGAAGTCTGCGCATGTGATCTCCAGTGGACATGAACCTGGACGCTGATCGGCCGACACGATGCCGGCCGGTCGAAACATTCCGAGCCCCGCGCGACTTGTGCCTGCGATTCATGGCGAGTTGAAGAATGGCCGCGACCGAAGCCTGCGGCTTCCGGTTGCGCATCGATGGCGGCACTTGCGGCTTGCCTTCCCTTGGGATCATCCCAATCTTGAGACCATGAGCACCATGATCGAGACTTCCCCCGCCGCCGTCGAAAAGGCCAAGGCCGCCGCGCGTGCCCTGAACGAAGCGCTCCGCGAGGCGGCGCGCGAAAACGTCACCCTGTCGGTAGCCCTCCATTCAGAGCCGATGCATCACGACCGGCCGGGCCCCGAGGTCACCGTCGTCGACGTGACGCATCAGGCCCATCGGGGCGGGCGGCGCCCGGAGGATCTGAACTCCGCGAATGACGACTGAGGCCGTCCCCCCGGACCGCCCCTTCACGCGCATGTGACTGCGCGGCCGGTTCCGTCGCGGCCTCGCGACGTAACTCTTCCCGAATGCCAGCCATCCGGGAGATCATCGATGAGACCTGCCGCCTTCCTTCTCGCCACGTCGCTCGCCTTCGCTGCTCCATCGGTGGCCAGCGCCGACGACGCCGGCGACATCCGCGCGACGATCACCGCACAGCTCGACGCGTTCAATGCCGGCGATGGTGCGGGGGCCTATTCCTACGCGGCGCCGAACATCCAGAAGATCTTTCCGAGCCCCGAGATCTTCATGGGAATGGTCCGCTCCGGCTACGACCCCGTCTATCATTCGAGCAATCCGACCTTCGGCCCGCTGAAGGCCGAGGGCGAAGGATTTCGCCAGGAGGTCAGCATCACCGACCGCAGCGGCAAGAGCTGGGTCGCCAGCTACACGCTGGAGCGCCAGGCCGACGGTTCGATGAAGATCACCAGCTGCACCCTGCGCAAGGGCGACGATGTCGCCGTGTGACGGCTGGTGCCGCGACTCTCCCTCGGCTGAAGCTCGGCAGGCTGGTCAGCCGGCGAGCGCCGGCATGTCGCCCTTCGCCCACGCCTCGGTGACCTCGGCACAGAAGGCGTCGTAGCGCTTCGCTTCGATCGCGGCGCGGATGCCGGCCATCAGCTGCTGGTAATAGGCAAGGTTGTTCCAGGTCAAAAGCATGCCGCCGAGGGATTCGTTGGTCTTAACGAGGTGGTGCAGATAGGCCCGCGAATAGTCGCGCGCGGCCGGGCAGTCGGAGGTCTCGTCCAGCGGTCGGGGATCGTCGGCATGGCGGGCGTTCTTCAGATTAATCTTGCCGAAGCGCGTATAGGCGAGGCCATGGCGCCCTGCCCGCGTCGGCATCACGCAGTCGAACATGTCGATGCCCCGGGCGACGGACTTGATGATGTCGTCCGGCGTGCCGACCCCCATCAGGTAGCGCGGCTTTTCCTGCGGCAGCACCGGCAGCGTCTCGTCGAGGATCGCCAGCATCACCTCCTGCGGCTCGCCGACCGCCAGCCCGCCGACGGCATAGCCCTTGAGGTCCATCGCGGCGAGACGCTCGGCAGAGCGCTGGCGGAGGTCGGCGAGGTCGCCGCCCTGGACGATACCGAACATTGCCTTGCCGGGCTGATCGCCGAAAGCAACCCTGCAGCGCTCGGCCCAGCGCAGCGACAGCTCCATCGCCCGCTCGATCTCAGCGCGTTCCGCCGGCAGACGGATGCATTCGTCGAGCTGCATCTGGATGTCCGAGTCGAGGAGGCCCTGGATCTCGATCGAGCGTTCGGGCGTCAGCGAATGCACCGAGCCGTCGACATGCGAGCGGAAGGTGACGCCGGTCTCGTCGAGCTTTCTCAGCTCGGCGAGCGACATCACCTGGAAGCCGCCGGAATCGGTCAGGATCGGGTGCGGCCAGCGGGCGAAGTCGTGCAGGCCGCCGAGCCGCGCCACCCGCTCGGCGCCGGGCCGCAGCATCAGGTGGTAGACATTGCCGAGGATGATGTCGGCGCCGAGATCGCGCACCTGGTCCAGATACATCGCCTTCACCGTGCCGGCGGTGCCGACCGGCATGAAGGCGGGCGTGCGCACGATGCCGCGCGGCATGGCGATCTCGCCGCGGCGGGCGCGGCCATCCGTCGCAAGGAGGCTGAAGGAGAAGCGTTCGGTCATGGGCGGTTCCGGTAGCGCGGCAAGACGGTGCTGGCAACGTGAAAGCGCGTGACCGTCGTGCCTTTGGCCCGGAACCCGGGCCATCGACCCCGGCGCGTTTGAGGGTAGTGGGATGCTCACGCGATGTTTCGAGACGATTTCATTCGCGATCGTTGATTTGGAACGCCGCGCCCGCGGCCGGTGTTCTTGGGCCGAAGGACGATCCAGAAGAAAGTGGAACGATGAAACGTCTCATTCTCGCTGCCGCCATTGCCGCGGCCCCGGTCGCGGCGCTTGCCCAGACCACGACCACCACGACGACGACCGTCGAGCGGACCGAGCCCGACTACGGCACCATCCGCACCTATGTCACCAAGGAGCACCATGAGTCGTTTGCAGCTCCGGACGGCTTCACCGTGACGACCGGCGCGCCGCTGCCTGAGCCCGTGCCGCTCTACCGCCTGCCCGACGATGTCGGCCCCTATCAGTACGCCGTGGTCGACGGCCACACGGTGCTGGTCGACGAGCAGCGCAACATCGTCAAGATCATCGACTGACCCTTCTCGGTCAGGGGAATGCGCATGGGCGGTGCCGAAAGGCCCCGCCCTTTTCGTATCCGAAGATCGGCGGTCAGAAATCCTGGGGGTCGAGCAGGCAGGCGTCGCCGTAGGAATAGAAGCGATAGCCCGCCTCGATCGCGTGGGCATACGCGGCCCGCATCGTCTCGAGACCCGAAAAGGCCGAGACGAGCATGAACAGGGTCGAGCGCGGCAGGTGGAAGTTGGTCACCAGCCGGTCGACGGCGCGGAATCGGTAGCCCGGCGTGATGAAGATCTCCGTCGGGCCGGCGAAGGGTCGGACGATGCCGTCCTCGCCGGCGGCGCTTTCGAGAAGCCGCAGCGATGTCGTGCCGACGGCGACGAGCCGTCCGCCCGCTTCACGCGCGGCGTTGAGCCGCGTAGCGGTCGCCTCGTCGACATGGCCGATCTCGGCATGCATGCGGTGGTCGGCGGTGTCGTCCGCCTTGACAGGCAGGAAGGTGCCGGCACCGACATGCAGGGTGAGGAACTCGGTTGCGACACCCCGCGCGGCAAAGCGCTCCATCAGCTCCGGGGTGAAATGCAGCCCGGCCGTCGGGGCGGCCACCGCGCCGCTCTCTTTGGCGAAAATCGTCTGATAGTCGCGTCGGTCGGCCTCGTCCTCGGCGCGCTTCGAGGCGATGTAAGGCGGCAGCGGGATATGGCCGATCGCGGCGATCGCCTCGTCGAGCGCCGGCCCGGAAAGCTCGAAGCGCAAGGTCGCCTCGCCGCCCTCGCCCCGCTCTTCGACGCTCGCCACGAGACCGGCCATCAGGCAGGCGGCGTCGCTCTCGGATCCGAAGACGATCCGGTCGCCGGCCTTCACCCGCTTGGCGGGTCGCAGGAACGCCTTCCAGCAGTCTTGCGCCAGCCGCATGTGCAGCGTCGCCTCCACCCGGGCAATCCCCTCGCCGGTGGTCACGCCCTCGCGCCGGCGGGTACCGGAGAGCCGGGCGGGAATGACCCTGGTGTCGTTGAAGACGAGGACGTCGCCGGGGGCAAGCAGATCCGGCAGGTCGCCGATCGTGTGGTCGGCGAGCCGGCCGCCCGAGCCGACATGAAGACACCGTGCCGCTTCCCGCGGCACGGCGGGCCGAAGGGCGATGCGCTCCTCCGGCAGATCGAAGTCGAAGAGATCGACGCGCATCGTCCTGCATGCGTTTCCGCTCGCGCATGGCCCGGTGGCCGAAACTGGCGTTCCGGACCATGCGTCTTGGAAAGAAAGATCCAGGCGGGATCGCCACGATCCCGCCTGGGCGTCAGAGGTCGGCTGCCACCCGCATGGTGGTGATCTGGTCGGGATCGCGCACCGGCTCGCCGCGCTTGATCTGATCGACCACGTCCATGCCCTCGATGACCTCGCCCCACACCGAATACTGCTTGTTCAGCCAGGGGGCCTCTTCGAAGCAGATGAAGAACTGCGAATTCGCCGAGTTGGGATTGGCCGTGCGTGCCGCCGAGACCGTGCCGCGCTTGTGCGGCTCGGTGGAGAATTCGGCGGCAAGGTCGGGCTTGTCCGAACCGCCCGACCCGGTGCCGGTCGGATCGCCGGTCTGCGCCATGAAGCCGTCGATCACCCGGTGGAAGACGACGCCGTCATAGAAGCCTTCGCGGGCGAGCTCCTTGACCCGTGCGACGTGGTTGGGAGCGAGATCAGGCCGCAGCTTGATCACCACCTTGCCCTTGGTGGTTTCCAGAACCAGCGTGTCTTCGGGGTTGTCGTAAGCCAATTTGACGTCCTCTTGCTTCCGTCGTCTTGCCGGACCGCGCCCCGGTCCGGCATCGATTCCGGTTGTTTGGGCGCTTTCGAAACAAACCGCAAGAGCGCGCCGCCCGATCGCCCGAGGCTATTTTCCGTCAGCCGCGACCCGGACCTTCAACATCTTGTCCGGATTGGTCACCGCACCGTTCTGCTGTGCGTCACCCTTCTTGATCTTGTCGACGACGTCCATGCCGCCGACGACATCGCCGACGATGGTGTACTGCCCGTCGAGGAAGTCGCCGTCGGCCAGCATGATGAAGAACTGCGAATTGGCCGAGTTCGGATCCTGCGCCCGGGCCATCCCAACGGTGCCGCGGTCGAAGGTCTCCTGCGAGAACTCCGCCTTGAGGTCCGGCTTGCTGGAGCCGCCCATGCCGGCGCGGCTCGGATCGAAGGCCTTGCCGCCTTCCTTGCCGAATTCGACGTCGCCGGTCTGCGCCATGAAGCCGTCGATCACCCGGTGGAAGACGACATTGTCATAGGCGTGCTCGCGGGCGAGTTCCTTGATGCGGGCGACATGGTTCGGCGCGAGATCCGGCCGAAGCTGGATGTCGATCTCGCCGTCCTTTGTCATGATGACCAGCGTATTGTCGGGACTGGTCTTCGGCGCGGAATAGGCCGGCAGTGTTGAGACGGACATGCCGGCCGCCAACGCGAGCATTGCAACGAATTTCATGGTGACCCCCAAATCCTTTCCGGATCGCTATTGCGGATCGCGCTTCCCCCTGATCGCCTCAGCGACATGAGCCGGAACGAAACGCGAAACGTCCCCGCCCATTGCCGCGATCTGGCGAACCAATGTGGCGGTAATGGGCCTGGTCTCGGGAGTCGCGGGGAAAAACAGAGTCGCCACCTCGGGCCGCATGGCGCCGTTCATGCCGGCCATCTGCATTTCGTAGTCGAGATCGGTACCGTCGCGCACGCCCCGCACCAGCGCCACCGCCCCGGCTTCGCCCGCCGCCTCGACCACCAGTCCGTCGAACGGCACCACCGACACGACGGCCGCCTGATTAATCCCGTCCACCGCCCGGCGGATCAGTTCGGCCCGCTCCTCGAAGGAGAACAGCGGCTTCTTGGCGGGATGGACGCCGATGCCGACGACGATCTCGTCGAAGATCCGCATGGCCTGATCGAGCACGGCGAGGTGGCCGTTGGTCAGCGGATCGAAGGACCCAGGATAGAACGCCCGCCTGGTCATGGATGTCGCCTCTTCACGTCGGTTTCAGCGCTCACGCGAAAGTTGATTGGCTTTGAGACGAGCCGATACACACTTTTTTCGCGATCGACCCGCAGGATGATCATTCGGCGCCGCGATGCAATGAGAGTTTCGAAGGCGCCAACGGTCGAATTTGGAACAAATTGGATCGGATGCCGTTGTCGGGTCAAAATGGAGATGCGCACATGCTGATGATCGCTTTGTCGATGACCATGGTCCTGACTCTCGCGACGGCCACCGCGATCGCGCTCAACGAGGAACGCGAGGACGCCAGGGTCAAGGTGTTGGCGAAGAAGCGGAGCGGCTTCGGCTCTTCCTCCGACTACCGCTGAAGCGGGCCCGCCGGCTTTCCAACGGAGATTTTGCGCCGGCTGCGACTGCACCGGTCGATGTGGAGGACCCGCGGCATCGGCCGAATCCCGAGGGTTGCAGTGAACATTCGGGCCGGCAGCTGATTGAAACGACAAAGGCGAGCCACGGGGCTCGCCTTTTTCATGTCTGCAGGTCGGTGGCGTCAGCTGAGAGCCGGTGCGCCCGGTCCGGCGAGGCAGACCTCGCCGGCTGCGGCGCGTCGCCTCAGTCGTCGGAATCGTCCGATCCGTCACCGGTGGGGTTGTCCGGCGCCTCACCGGCATCGCCCTCGGGGCCGGGCAGGTCTGATGGATCAGACGGATCGGAAAGATCGCCCTCGGCCTCGCCCGCCTCGTCGCCGCCCTGGTCTGGAATGCGCTCGACCGAAACGACCCGTTCGCCTTCGGCGGTGCGGAAGATCGTCACGCCGCCGGTAGAGCGGCCCTTCATTCCGATCCCGTCGATCGGCACGCGGATGACCTGACCGCGATCGGTGACCAGCAGCAGCTGATCCTCGCTCTCGACCGGGAAGCCGGCGACCAGTTGGCCGAGTTTGTCTAGACGGTTGGTGTCGGTGGCGCGGATGCCCTTGCCGCCGCGCCCGGAGGTGCGGAATTCGTAGGACGATGAGCGCTTGCCGTAGCCATATTCGGAAATGGTGAGGATGAACTCCTCCTTCGCTCCGAGTTCGCCGTACCGCTCCGGATCGATCGCGACGTCCTCGACGCCCTCCTCCTCGACGCTAGGCGCATCGCCGCCACCATCACCGTTGGCTTCGCCTTCGACCGCACGGCGCGTCTTCAGATAAGAGGCGCGCTCGGCCGGTGTCGCGTCGACATGGCGCAGGATCGCCATCGAGACGACGGTCTCGCCCTTGCCGAGCGAGATGCCCCGGACACCGACGGAATTGCGCCCGGCAAAGACGCGCACATCCGTCGTCGAGAAGCGGATGCACTGGCCCGAGGAGGCCGTCAGCAGGACGTCGTCGTCCTCCGTGCAGGTGGCGACGGCAAGAATCTCGTCGCCCTCCTCGTCGAGCTTCATGGCGATCTTGCCGTTGCGGTTCACCTGGACGAAATCCGACAGCTTGTTGCGCCGGACGGTGCCACGGGTAGTCGCGAACATGACGTTCAGCCGCTCGGCGGCGGCCGGATCGCTCGGCAGCGGCAGGATCGAGGTGATCCGCTCGTCCTTTTCCAGCGGCAAAAGGTTGATCAGCGCCTTGCCGCGCGACTGGGGCGTTGCCAGCGGCAGCCGCCAGACCTTCTCTTTGTAGACAATGCCGCGTGACGAGAAGAACAGGACCGGCGTATGGGTGTTGGCGACGAACAGCCGCGTCACCGAATCCTCGTCGTTCTTCAGCGACATGCCGGATCGGCCCTTGCCGCCGCGGCGCTGCGCCCGGTAGGTCGCGAGCGGCACGCGCTTGATGTAGCCGGTATGGGTGACGGTGACGACCATGTCCTCGCGCGGGATCAGGTCCTCGTCGTCCATGTCGGCCGCGCCCTCGCTGAGCTCGGTGCGGCGCGGCGTCGCGAATTCCTCGCGGATGGCGATGAGCTCGTCCTTGATGATCTCCCTGACCCGGGTGCGGGAGGAGAGGATCTCGAGATATTCGCGGATCTCGGCGCCGATCTTGTTCAGCTCGTCGCCGATCTCGTCGCGGCCGAGCGCCGTCAGCCTCTGCAGGCGGAGGTCGAGGATGGCGCGGGCCTGCGTTTCGGAGAGCCGATAGGTGCCCTCCTCGGAAATGCGATGGCGCGGATCGTCGATCAGCCGGATCAGCGGCGCGACGTCCTTGGCGTCCCATTCGCGGGTCATCAGCTGCTCGCGCGCCGTCGCCGGGTCCGGCGCCTCGCGGATCAGCTTGATCACGGCGTCGATATTGGCAACGGCGATGGCGAGACCGACCAGTACGTGAGCCCGCTCGCGCGCCTTGCGCAGCAGATATTTGGTCCGCCGGTTGACCACCTCCTCGCGGAAGGCGACGAAGGCCGACAGCATGTCGGGCAGCGTCAGCTGCTCCGGCTTGCCGCCGTTCAGCGCCACCATGTTGGCGCCGAAGGAGGTCTGCAGCGGGGTGAAGCGGTACAGCTGGTTGAGGACGACGTCGGAGGAGGCGTCGCGCTTCAGCTCGATGACGACCCGGTAGCCGTCGCGATCACTCTCGTCGCGGATGTCGGAGATGCCCTCGATGCGCTTGTCGCGCACCAGATCGGCCATCTTCTCGATCATCGATGCCTTATTCACCTGATAGGGAACCTCGGTGACGATGATCGCCTCGCGTTCGCCGCGCACCGTTTCCGTATGCACCTTGCCGCGCATCAGGATCGAGCCGCGCCCGGTCGAATAGGCCGACATGATGCCGGCCCGGCCGAGCACCAGGGCGCCGGTCGGGAAATCCGGGCCGGGGATGATCTCGACCAGTTCCTCCAGCGTGATCGCCGGATTGTCGATCATCGCGATGGTGCCGTCGATCACCTCGCCGAGATTGTGCGGCGGAATGTTGGTCGCCATGCCGACGGCGATACCGCCGGAGCCGTTGACGAGGAGATTGGGGAACCGCGCCGGCAGGACCACCGGCTCCATCTCGCGGCCGTCGTAATTCTCCTGGAAATCGACCGTTTCCTTGTCGATGTCCTCAAGCATCGGATCGGCGATCTTCTGCAGGCGGCACTCGGTGTAGCGCATCGCCGCCGGCGGATCGCCGTCGATCGAACCGAAATTGCCCTGGCCGTCGATCAGCGGCGCGCGCAGCGACCAGTCCTGCGCCATGCGCACCAGCGCATCGTAGATCGCCGAATCGCCGTGGGGATGGAACTTACCCATCACCTCGCCGACGACACCGGCCGACTTGCGGTAGGACTTGGTGGAATTCAGCCCCATCTCGTGCATGGCGTAGAGGATACGCCGATGCACCGGCTTCAGGCCGTCGCGCACGTCGGGCAGCGCGCGACTGACGATCACGCTCATGGCGTAATCGAGATAGCTGCGCTGCATCTCGTCGATGATGGAGATGGAATCGATGCCGCTGCCCGGCCCTGTGGGCGGCGGCGGCGTGTTGTCGTCTTCTTCTGCCAAGAAAAAGTTGTCCTGATCGGCCTGTTCTGTCGGCTCCGCTATAGCGCGCCGGGCCCCAAAGAGCAAATCGGAGCGCCCTCGGGAGGCGTCCGTTTGCTCAGCGATAACAACGGATTACCCGGACCGGCAAAGAAACTTCGAAAGCCCTTTGTGGCAATCGCGTATCGGGGCATGGTCGAGGCCCGAATCGTCCAGTCGCGCGCTTTGTCGGAGGATCCTCTGACTGGCAGCTTTGCCCGAAGCTGCTAGGCAGCTGCAATCATCTCCGTGCAAGGGTCTTGCCGATGTTCGATGTCATGCTCAACGACTTCATCACCCTCTTCGTGATCCTCGATCCCCTCGGCCTGGTGCCGATCTTCCTTGCCCTGACGGCCGGCTACACCGTTGCCCAACGGCGGGCCATCGCTCTTCGCGCCTCCCTGCTGACCCTTGCCATCCTCGTCCTCTTCGCCGTGACGGGCCTTGCCGTGCTCAACGCGCTCGGCATCACGCTCGGCGCCTTCCGGCTGGCTGGCGGACTCTTCCTGTTCTTCATCGGCTTCGAACTCGTCTTCGAGCGGCGTTCGGAGCGCAAGCGCAAAAGCGCCAGCCAGGCGGCCGAAGAACATGACGCCGGCGACCAGGACGACGGCGACATCGCCGCCTTCCCCCTGGCGATCCCGCTGATGGCCGGTCCGGGCGCCATCTCGGCGGCGATCCTCCTTTCCGGCAACACGCAAGGATTTGCTGGAATGGCGGCGCATATCAGCGTCATCTTTGCGGCGGTCCTCGCGACATTCGCCTTCCTCGCCGTCGCCCACCAACTCGACCGCTTTCTCGGCCCGACCAGCCGGGCGGTCATCTCGCGGCTTCTCGGCGTCCTGCTCGCCGCCCTCGCCGTGCAGTTCGTGGCAGACGGTGCGGCAGCCCTGTTCCATTCCAGCGCCTTCCTTGTGGCGCCAGCCACCAGCGTCGGGTAATCGGCAAGCTGCCGCGACGAAACATTTCGCCGCCTGCCGTGTTGTGTCCCGATCACGACAAGGAGAGACTGCATGTCGGAAGCCGCGCAAGAAACTGACAGCTCCAGCAACTCCGAGGGTAGCAAGGGCGCAGTCATTGCAGCGGCCGGCGCAAATCTCGCCATCGCGGTGACCAAGTTCGTCGCCGCCGCCTTCACCGGATCGTCGTCGATGCTCGCCGAGGGGATCCACTCGGTGATCGACACCGCCAATCAGGGCTTTCTGCTAATCGGCCTCTCCCGGTCGAAGAAGCCCGCCGACAAGAAGCACCCCTTCGGTTACGGCGCCGAGGTCTATTTCTGGTCGTTCCTCGTCGCTATCTTCCTGTTTGCGATGGGCGCCGGCTTCTCGACCTATGAGGGCGTCATCGGCCTGATGTCCGGGGGCGAGAGCGAGCTGACCTCGCCGCTGATCGCCCTCGGCGTTCTCTTCCTCGCCTTCTGTTTCGAAGGCTATTCCTGGTCGGTAGCGTTCCGGGAATTCCAGAACCGGCGGCGCGGCGAAGGGCTGTTTCGCGATTTCCGCAACATGAAGGACCCGTCGATCTTCGTCGTTTTGTTCGAGGACACCGCCGCCTGTATCGGCATCGTCATCGCCGCGGCAGGCGTCGGCCTCTCCTGGGCGACGGGCATCCACATCTTCGACGCCATCGGGTCGCTGCTGATCGGCGTGCTGCTCGGCGTCACCGCCGTGCTTCTTGCGATCGAGGTGAAGAGCCTTTTGATCGGCGAGGCCGCGGGTCCGGAGATCGAGGCCTTCGTCCGTGACGACCTTGGCTCCCACGCCGAGATTTCCGCCATCAACGAGATGCGGACGCTTCACCTCGGCCCGTCGGACGTCCTTCTGACGCTCAGCGTCGACTTCAAGGACGACGTCGTTTCCCAGCGGATCGAGGCGATCGTCAGCGAGACAGAACGGCGGATCCGCGAAAAGTTCTCGATCGTGCGCAAGGTCTATGTCGAGGTGCAGTCGCAGTCCGGCCACCGGACGCTTGCCAAGAAGGACGCCGACGACCATCCGGTAGAGTGACGCCGCCGGACCAGCCATCCTCGACGCCGGCGGCAGAGGGGCGCAAGAGCTGCCGAAGAGGGGCAGCGGTGCCGCCGGCGGTCAGGCCCGAGCTGCCGCGACGGACCGGGCGCCGGCGATCCCGGCGAAACCGGATTGACGGCATCGACGTCGACTGAGACTGACGCAAGCCCTCACGGCCGGCCCTGCGCTACCGGCGCCTCAGAACGGAATCTCGTCGTCGAGATCGTTGGAGCGACCGCCGCCATAGTCGCGATCCCGGTCGCCGCCGCCACCACCACGGTCTGACGCGCCGCGATCGTAACCGCCACCGCCGCCGCCGCCCCGGTAGCCGCCGCCGCCTTCGCCGCCGCCGCTGTCACCACGGCCGCCGAGCATCTGCATTTCACCGCGGAAGCGCTGCAGCACCACCTCGGTCGTATAGCGCTTCTGGCCCGACTGATCGTCCCAGGAACGGGTCTGCAACTGGCCCTCGATATAGACCGTCGAGCCTTTCTTCAGATATTGCTCGGCGACCTTCACGAGGTTCTCGTTGAAGATGACGACGTTGTGCCATTCGGTGCGCTCACGGCGCTCGCCGGAAGACTTGTCACGCCAGTTCTCGGACGTCGCGATCCTGAGATTGGCGACGGCATCGCCGGAATTTAGCCGGCGGATTTCGGGATCGGCACCGAGATTGCCGACCAGGATGACCTTGTTGACGCTTCCCGCCATCATCGTACTCCAAAATTCACGAAAATTCTTGGCTCGACCCTAGACGAGCCGCCTGGCGGGCGAAAGCCGACGGGAGCTCCCGTCCCCATCTTCCACCGAGTGTTCGCACCCGCGGCCCCGCGCCGCTCGCGGATCCCCGGACGACTCTCGGATCCCCCTACGGCTCGCTCGAAACTTCCTGCAAAGACGCCCTTGCGCAATCGTCAGACGAGCGTATAGAACAAACGCGGAACACGCAAGAGGCGAGTCGGCAAATTTCCTTTCGCAGCTGCAGCGGCTTGGAGTCCGCCGGAGCGAGTCTTAAGTAGTGCCCTGCCCCAGCCAGACACAGTAGACGGACCGGCGGATTTCATGGCCGAATTGAAGACGATCTCCATTCGCGGCGCGCGCGAGCACAATCTGAAGGGCGTCGATCTCGACCTGCCCCGCGACAAGCTCATCGTCATGACCGGCCTCTCGGGCTCGGGCAAATCGTCGCTCGCCTTCGACACGATCTATGCGGAGGGGCAGCGCCGCTACGTCGAAAGTCTTTCGGCCTATGCCCGGCAGTTTCTCGAGATGATGCAGAAGCCGGATGTCGATCAGATCGACGGCCTGTCGCCGGCGATCTCGATCGAACAGAAGACGACGTCGAAGAACCCTCGGTCGACCGTCGGCACGGTCACCGAGATCTACGACTATCTGCGGCTGCTTTTCGCCCGGGTCGGCATTCCCTATTCGCCGGCGACGGGCCTGCCGATCGAGAGCCAGACGGTCAGCCAGATGGTGGACCGGGTTCTGGCCCTCGAGGAAGGCACGCGGCTTTATCTGCTCGCGCCGATGATCCGCGGCCGCAAGGGCGAGTACCGCAAGGAGCTGGCAGAGCTGCAGAAGAAGGGCTTCCAGCGGGTCAAGATCGACGGCGAGTATCACGAGATCGCCGATGCGCCGGCGCTCGACAAGAAGTACAAGCACGACATCGACGTGGTGGTCGACCGCATCGTGGTGCGCGAGGACATGAAGTCGCGCCTCGCCGATTCGATCGAGACGGCGCTCGGCCTGGCTGACGGCCTTGCCGTCGCGGAATTCGCCGACAAGCCGCTGCCGAAGGACCGCCTCGCCGATGCCGGTGCCAACCGCAACAAGAACGAGACCCACGAGCGGCTGCTGTTTTCGGAAAAGTTCGCCTGCCCGGTCTCGGGCTTCACCATCCCCGAGATCGAGCCGCGGCTGTTCTCCTTCAACAATCCCTTCGGCGCCTGCTCGACCTGTGACGGTCTCGGCTCGCAGCAGGCTGTGGACCCCAAGCTGATCGTGCCGAACGAGGCGCTGACGCTGAAGGCCGGCGCCATTGCGCCCTGGGCGAAATCCACCTCGCCCTATTACGGCCAGACCCTCGACGGCCTCGGCAGGGCCTATGGCTTCAAGCAGACGGACCGCTGGTTGGAGCTTTCGGAAAAGGCCAAGGAGGCGATCCTCTACGGCACCGGCCGCGAGAAGATCGAGTTCCGCTATCGTGACGGCATCCGCTCCTATACGACGACCAAGACCTTCGAGGGCGTCGTCAACAATCTCTCGCGCCGCTGGAAGGAGACCGACTCGGCTTTCATGCGCGAGGAGATCGAGCGCTTCATGTCGGCGACGCCCTGCCCGGCCTGCAACGGCTACCGGCTGAAGCCGGAGGCGCTGGCGGTGAAGATCGCCGGCCGGCATATCGGCGAAGTCACCGAACTGTCGATCCGCCATGCCGCCGAGTGGTTCGAGACGCTGCCCGGCGAAATGAGCGACAAGCAGAACGAGATTGCCGTTCGCATCCTCAAGGAGATCCGCGAGCGGCTGAAGTTTCTCAACGACGTCGGTCTCGACTACCTGACCCTCTCCCGCTCCTCCGGAACCCTGTCCGGCGGCGAGAGCCAGCGGATCCGGCTCGCCTCGCAGATCGGCTCCGGCCTGACCGGTGTCCTCTACGTGCTCGACGAGCCATCGATCGGCCTGCACCAGCGCGACAACGCCCGGCTCCTGGAGACGCTGAAACACCTGCGCGACATCGGCAACACGGTGATCGTCGTCGAGCATGACGAGGACGCGATCCTCTCCGCCGACCACGTCGTCGACATCGGCCCGGCCGCCGGCGTCCATGGCGGCGAGGTGATCGCCTCGGGAACGCCCGGCGAGATCATGGCGCATCCGAAATCGCTGACCGGGCGCTATCTCTCCGGCGATCTCGGCGTGCCTGTTCCGGAAAAGCGACGCAAGGCGGCGAAGAACAAGCGGCTGAAGGTGGTCGGCGCGCGGGGCAACAACCTCAAGAACGTCACAGCCGAGCTGCCGCTCGGCGTGTTCTCCTGCGTCACCGGCGTCTCCGGCGGCGGCAAGTCGACCTTCCTGATCGAGACGCTGTTCAAGGCGGCCTCGCGCCGCATCGCCAACGGCCGGGACATTCCGGCCGAGCACGACCGCATCGAGGGGCTGGAGCTGCTCGACAAGGTGATCGACATCGACCAGTCGCCGATCGGCCGCACCCCGCGGTCCAATCCGGCGACCTATACCGGCGCCTTCACACCGATCCGCGACTGGTTTGCCGCGCTGCCCGAAGCCAAGGCAAGAGGCTATCAGCCGGGCCGCTTCTCCTTCAACGTCAAGGGCGGGCGCTGCGAGGCCTGCCAGGGCGACGGCGTCATCAAGATCGAGATGCACTTCCTGCCCGACGTCTACGTCACCTGCGACGTCTGCAAGGGCAAACGGTACAATCGCGAGACTCTGGAGGTGACCTTCAAGGAGAAGTCGATCGCCGACGTCCTCGACATGACGGTGGAGGAAGGCGTCAGCTTCTTCTCGGCAGTGCCGGCGGTGCGCGACAAGCTGGTGACGCTGAACGAGGTCGGCCTCGGCTACATCAAGATCGGCCAGCAGGCGACGACGCTGTCCGGCGGCGAGGCGCAGCGCGTCAAGCTCGCCAAGGAGCTGTCGCGCAAGGCCACCGGCAAGACGCTGTATATCCTCGACGAGCCGACGACGGGCCTGCATTTCCACGACGTCGCCAAGCTGCTCGAGGTGCTGCACGACCTCGTCGACCGCGGCAATACGGTGGTGGTGATCGAGCACAATCTCGAAGTCATCAAGACCGCCGACTGGCTGATCGACATCGGCCCCGAAGGCGGCGACGGCGGCGGCGAGATCGTCGCCACCGGCACGCCCGAGGACGTCGTCAAGGCCAAGCGTTCTTACACGGGGCAGTTCCTGCGGGAGCTGCTGGAGCGCCGGCCGCGGGTGAAGAAGGAAGCGGCGGAGTAGATTTTTTCGCCCATTGTCGTGGAGACGACACTAGGAGATCACGCTCTACCAGAGTCGAGCGACGCCGAAGTCATCGAATGCCGTGTCGCAGGAGACGACGGCGAGCGAGCCAGTGATCGCCTGTGCCGCAAGAAGGCGATCGAACGGGTCTCTGTGTGTGCCAGGCATCTGACCGGCAAGGAGGGCATGAACATGCGTGATGTCGAGGCGAGAGAAACGTCCCGCTGCGATGATCTCGTCAAACGTATCGACGATCTCACGCGCGAGTTCCAGCTTTCCGATCCGGACCTTATTGGCGATCTCATAAGCCGTGACTGCACTGACATGACGAACGGTTTCGCCGTTGTCGATCGCGGACTTGGCATTCACGCTCAGGCGCGGATCGGCAGTGAGCCACCAGAGAAACGCGTGCGAGTCGAGAAGGATACTCACTCGCCGTTGTCGCCTGGGAACGAATATTTGCCCTCCCATGCGGCGAGTTCGTCTTCGGACATCGGCTGGAGAAAAAGATCGGACGGGATCTTGTCACGAAGATGCGCCAGCGCCCCGTAGCCACGGACCTTCGGTTTATCGGCCTCGACACGGACCAGTCGAGCAACCGGTTCATCGCCGCGGGCAATCACGATCTCCTCGCCGGCCTGGACCCGTTCGAGCAAGTTTGCGAGATCGGATTTCGCCTTTTGTACGCTCACCACCGCCATGACGTTCTCCTTCGCATGTGAAATATAACTGCAGTAGGCATTACCGACAATCGAGAGATGATCATGACCGGCACAATCCGAACCGGCATCGGCGGCTGGACCTTCGATCCCTGGAACGAGTCCTTCTATCCGTCTGACCTGCCGAAGAAGCGGCAGCTGGAATATGCCGGGTCGAAGCTTTCGACGATCGAAGTCAACGGCACCTTCTATCGCAGTCAGACGCCGGCGACCTTCGCCAAATGGGCGAGCGAGGTGCCGGAGGGTTTTGTCTTCTCGCTGAAGGCGCCGCGCTTTGCGGTGAACCGCAGGGTGCTCGCCGAGGGCGGCGAATCGATCGAGCGCTTCGCCCAATCCGGCATTGCCGAGCTCGGCGACCATCTCGGCCCGATCCTCTGGCAGTTCGCCGCGACGAAGCAGTTCGATCCGGAGGATTTCGACGGGTTTCTCGCCCTCCTGCCGAAATCCGTCGGCGGCGTGCCGCTGCGCCATGTCGTCGAGCCGCGTCACGAAAGCTTCGTTGCTCCCGAGTTCGTCGATCTTTGCCGCAAGGCCGGCGTCGCGATCGTCTGCGCCGACAGCGGCGAGCATCCGCAGATCGCCGACGTGACCGCCGATTTCGTCTATCTCAGGCTGCAGCGCGGGGACGAGGCCGTCGAGACCTGCTATCCGCCCGCGGCCCTGGACGACTGGGCGAACCGGCTACGGACGTTTGCCGAAGGAGGCGAGCCTTCCGACCTTCGCAAGGCCGATCCGGACCGGATGCCCGACAAGACACCCCGCGACGTCTTCGCCTATTTCATCCGCTCCGGCAAACCACGGGCCCCGCATGGCGCGATGGCGCTGATGGACAGGCTGTCTCGCTGACACGTCAGGCCGATGCCCCATTGCGGCGGCCGGTGCGTTGGGAATGAACGCCGCCGCTGCCGGCAAAACCCGTGATCTCGGCAGTCTCCCAACTCGCTGGCGGCGACGCCGATGCTGGACTTCGCAGCCCATGCCTGCATGTTACCCGAGGTCTCGCCTATCCGAGTCTCCTCGCGACGCTCACCGGCGATGGCCGGAATTGGGAAGGATTCGGGGGGCCAATGCTAGACATCATCCAGCAACTCGAAGGGCGCCGCCAGGAGGCCCGGCTCGGTGGCGGCGAAAAGCGCATCGCCGCCCAGCACGGCAAGGGCAAACTCACGGCCAGAGAGCGCATCGACGCACTGCTCGACCCCGGCTCCTTCGAGGAATACGACACCTTCAAGACTCACCGCTCCACCGACTTCGGCATGGAGGCCCAGCAAATCCCCGGCGACGGCGTCGTCACCGGCTGGGGCACCATCAGCGGCCGCCCGACCTATGTCTTCTCCCAGGATTTCACCGTCTTCGGTGGCTCGCTCTCTGAGACCCATGCCGAAAAAATCTGCAAGATCATGGACCTCGCCGTCCAGAACGGCGTGCCGCTGATCGGGCTGAACGATTCCGGCGGCGCGCGCATCCAGGAGGGTGTCGCCTCGCTCGGCGGCTATGCCGAAGTGTTCTGGCGAAATGTCCAGGCGTCGGGCGTCATCCCGCAAATTTCCGTCATCATGGGCCCCTGCGCTGGCGGCGCCGTCTATTCCCCGGCGATGACCGACTTCGTCTATATGGTCCGCGACACGTCCTACATGTTCGTCACCGGGCCGGACGTGGTGAAGACCGTCACCGGCGAGGTGGTGACGGCGGAAGAACTCGGCGGCGCGGGCACCCATTCGAAAAAAAGCTCGGTGGCAGACGGCGCCTTCGAGAACGATGTCGAGGCGCTCGCCGAAATGCGACGGCTGTTCGCTTTCCTGCCGCTGTCCTCCCGCGACAAGCCGCCGGTCTACGAGACCCATGACGACCCGGCCCGGCTGGAAAAATCCCTCGACACGCTCGTTCCCGATAATGCCAACAAGCCCTACGACATGGGCGAGCTGATCGAGAAGATCGCCGACGAGGGCGACGTCTACGAGATCCAGAAGGACTTCGCTCCGAACATCGTCACCGCCTTCGTCCGGCTCAACGGTTCGACCGTCGGGATTGTCGCGAACCAGCCGATGGTGCTCGCCGGCTGCCTCGATATCGACGCGGCGCGGAAGGCCGCGCGCTTCGTGCGCTTCTGCGACGCCTTCAACATTCCGATCCTGACCCTCGTCGACGTGCCGGGCTTCCTGCCCGGCGTCTCCCAGGAACTCGGCGGCATCATCAAGCACGGCGCCAAGCTGCTCTTCGCCTATGCCGAAGCGACGGTGCCGAAGGTCACCGTCATCACCCGCAAGGCCTATGGCGGCGCCTATGACGTGATGGCGTCCAAGCACATCCGCGCCGATGTGAACTACGCCTGGCCGAGCGCCCAGATCGCGGTCATGGGCGCCAAGGGCGCAGCGGAGATCATCCACCGCAAGGATGCCGGCGACGCCGAGAAGCTGGCCGAGCACACCCGGGAATACGAGGACCGCTTCGCCAACCCCTTCATCGCAGCCCAGCGCGGCTTCGTCGACGAGGTGATCATGCCGCATTCGACGCGGCGGCGGGTGATCCGCGCCTTCGAGATGCTGAAGACCAAGGACGTTGCCGCGCCGAAGCGCAAGCACGACAACATCCCGCTCTGATCCTGCCGCCGCTGCGCGGATCAGCGAACGCAGCGTCACGGCTCGCCAATGTCCGGCGGCTCGATATCTTCCCTTCACCGGCGCCAGACGCCGCGTCCGATTCTCCGCAACGAGAAAGCCGAGTTCCCATGTCCGACGACAACAAGTTTCCGCCCGAAAGCAACCTGCCGGCCGGCTACGTGCCGCCGAAGGTCTGGAGCCCGGACACGCAGTCCGGCGGCGCTTTCGCCTCGATCAACAAGCCGACCGCCGGGGCGCAGTTCGACAAGGAGCTGCCGGTCGGCACGCATCCGCTGCAGCTCTATTCGCTGGGCACGCCGAACGGCGTCAAGGTGACGATCATGCTGGAGGAGCTGCTCGCCGCCGGCCATTCGGAAGCCGAGTACGATGCCTGGCTGATCCGCATCAACAAAGGCGATCAGTTCGGCTCGGGCTTCGTGTCGGTCAATCCGAACTCGAAGATCCCGGCGATGATGGACCACAAGCCGAAGGATGGCGGCGCACCGCTCAGACTGTTCGAATCCGGCTCGATCCTCACCTATCTCGCCGACAAGTTCGGCGCCTTCCTGCCGAAAGATGCCCGCGGGCGTGCCGAGGCGATGAACTGGCTGTTCTGGCAGATGGGCTCGGCGCCCTTCCTCGGCGGTGGCTTCGGGCATTTCTACGCCTATGCGCCGATGAAGATACAATATGCCATCGACCGCTACGCCATGGAGGTGAAGCGCCAGCTCGACGTCCTCGACAGGCAGCTGAAGGACAACGAGTACGTCGCCGGCACCGAGTATACGATCGCCGACATGGCGATCTGGCCCTGGTACGGGCGCATAGCCGCCCATGACGCCTATGAGGACGCCGGGACCTTCCTCGCCGTCGACGGATACGAGAACCTCCAGCGCTGGCGCAGGCAGATCGGCGAGCGCCCGGGCGCCCGGCGCGGCAAGATGGTCAATTCGGTCACCGGTGATCCGTCGACCCAACTGCACGAGCGCCACGACGCGAGCGACTTCGAGACGCAGACCCAGGACAAGATCGGCGGCGCTGGCTGATGTTCGCGCGTCTGGTGGCGCACTGGGTCTATGGCGGCTTCCTGGCAGGGCTCCTGATCCTCGCTCTGACGCCGATCATCGCGTCGGAATGGACGGCGGCGCTGACGCTCGTCTTCCTGCAGCTGCCCGTCTACATGGTCCACCAGTTCGAGGAACATGACGATGGCCGCTTCGCTGCGGCCATCAACGCCATGATCGGCAAGGGCAGGACCGTCCTCGACGATGCCGCGGTCTTCGCCATCAACGTCCCCGGCGTCTGGGGCGTCAACCTCGTCTCCATCTGGCTCGCCTTCGGCGTCGGCATCGGCTGGGGCCTGATCGGCGTCTACCTCACCCTCGTGAATGCGCTCGCTCACATCGGCCAGGCGATCCGGCTGCGGGCCTACAATCCCGGCCTCGCGACGGCCATCGTCCTGTTCCTGCCGGTCGGCATTGCGGGAGCTCTGATTGTCGGCGCGGTCCCTGGCGTCGGTGCTGGCCACCACCTCGCCGGCCTGGCGGTAGCGATCGCCATCCACGCTGGCATCGTCGCCTATGTCGTCACGCGGCGCAGGCGGCTGGCCTGATGGCGAAGCGTGTCGGCACTCTCGTTCGCGTGCCTGCGGTGCAGAATGGCGGTGGCGATGCTATCATTTCGTGGATACGCGACGAAAGTTCGACGACGGAGGCCACGAGGTGCCGACGGTTCTGCAATGGCGAGGCCATCGGTTCCTGTTCTATTCGAAGGAGATCGGCGAACCGCCGCATATCCACGTTCTCAAGGACGCAAAGCAAATGAAAGTTTGGCTGCGGGATCTGCGTCTGGCCCGCAATGCCGGTTTCGCCGGTCACGAGATCAATGCGATCATGAAAATCGTCGCGGATAACCAAGACCGGTTTCTGGAGGCCTGGGATGACCATTTTGGAAATTGACGATCGTCAGCTCACCGTCTCCGACGTGTCCGTGACGGCCGACCGAGTCATTTTCGTGATGGCCGACGGACGGCGCATCGAGGCCCCCCTCTGGTGGTATCCACGGCTTGCCGCCGCGAGCGACAAGCAGCGACAAGATTGGCAGATCCTGCCTTTCGGCGATGCCGTCGGATGGGAAGCCATCGACGAATATATCAGCGCCAAGGCGTTGATTGTCGGCGGCGCAGCGCCCGGCGCCGTGCCTCCCGCCGAGGCTGCGGAATAGTGGCAAAGCTCCCCGACATGACCAAGCATCGCGGCATCCCGTCCGGGCTGCCCGGCACCGGTTTCCAGTTCACCGTGCGCCGGGCCAACCCGAAGGGCGCGACGAAGATCATCGAGCGCAAGCGCTACAACGACCGTACGCCGACGGAAAAGCTTGCCGACGCCGCCTTCCTGCATGCGCTCTGGCACATGTTCGGCCCGGAGCCCTTCGAGCGCGGCAATCTCGATGCGGGGCGCATTTCGTGGCTGTTCAACCGCGAGATCGTTCCGGCTGAAAAGCCCTTCGACCCGGCCTCCTACGAGGCGATGCTGATGATCGACGAGGAGGTGGCGCGGAAAAGCTATCCGGAGGCGTTTCAGGAGGTGCTGGAGGTCTGACGCTATCGGCCCGAGTCAGGTGGTCTAGCGTCGGCGTGTAGCGAGCAAGCCCAAGGGGCACGTCCAAAGCCCTCGGTTTGCAGCCATGAGATGGTGAAATCCTGAGGAAAGAGGCGTCAAGCCTGAAAGCGTCGTCATTCTCGGGACGGGGCCCGAGAATGACGATGCTTCAGATGCCGGCGCCCCTCGGATGGACGCATAGCCTCCGGGCAACGCCGCGGCACCATCGGCTGGCCGACCAACGGCATCGTTCTGCCGACGGGGAGCCAGCGGGACGATTGTCGCTCGTGCGAAGCAAAGCATGAGACAGGCGTGGTGACAGCGCGGACGACCACGCGCTAGAAGTCGCATTCGGGGGGCAAGGCCCGTCCCCCGCAAGGGAGAGAAAACGGGTTTGTTCCAGAAAATCCTCATCGCCAATCGTGGCGAGATCGCCTGCCGCGTCATCAAGACCGCCAAGAAGATGGGCATCGCCACGGTGGCGGTCTATTCCGATGCCGACCGGGACGCGATGCATGTCGCCATGGCCGACGAGGCGGTGCATCTCGGCCCGCCCCAGGCCGCCCAGTCCTATCTCCTCGGCGAGAAGATCCTTGCGGCCTGCAAGTCGACCGGGGCCGAGGCAGTGCATCCCGGCTACGGCTTCCTCTCCGAAAACGCCGGTTTCTGCGAGATGCTGGAAAATGCCGGCATCGTCTTCATCGGCCCGAAGCCGAAGGCGATCCGGGCGATGGGCGACAAGATCACCTCGAAGAAGCTCGCGGCCGAAGCCGGCGTTTCGACCGTCCCGGGCTTCATGGGGCTGATAGAGGACGCGTCCCATGCCGCCATGATCGCGGCGGAGGTCGGCTATCCGGTGATGATCAAGGCGTCGGCCGGCGGCGGCGGCAAGGGCATGCGCATTGCCTGGAACGATGCCGAGGCGCGCGACGGCTTCGACCGCTCGCGCTCGGAGGCCAAAAGCTCCTTCGGCGACGACCGGATCTTCATCGAAAAGTTCGTCGAGGAGCCGCGCCACATCGAGATCCAGGTGCTGGCGGACAGTTTCGGCACTTGCGTCTATCTGAACGAGCGCGAATGCTCGATCCAGCGGCGCAACCAGAAGGTCGTCGAGGAAGCCCCCTCGGCCTTTCTCGACGCTGAGACCCGAAAGGCCATGGGCGAGCAGTCTGTGGCCCTGGCCAAGGCCGTCGACTACGAGAGCGCCGGCACGGTCGAGTTCATCGTCGACAAGAACCGGAATTTCTACTTCCTGGAAATGAACACCCGCCTGCAGGTCGAGCACCCGGTGACCGAGCTGATCACCGGCGTCGATCTCGTCGAGCAGATGATCCGCGTCGCCGACGGCGAGAAGCTGCCGCTTACGCAGGACGACGTGACCATCGACGGCTGGGCGATCGAGAGCCGCGTCTATGCCGAGGATCCCTATCGCGGCTTCCTGCCCTCGATCGGCCGGCTGAAGCGCTACGCCACACCGGAGGAAGGCCCGCTCGACGGATCGCCGGCATCGGGTACCGGGCCGGCAGGCCGCGACATCGCGTCCGGGGCGCCAATCATCCGCAACGACACCGGCGTTTTGGAAGGCTCGGAAATCTCGATGTTCTACGATCCGATGATCGCCAAGCTCTGCACATGGGGCGAGACGCGAGAAGCGGCGACGGATGCCATGGCTGAGGCGCTCGACCGCTTCGTCCTCGACGGCATCGGCCACAACGTGCCCTTCGTCGCGGCGATCATGCACCATCCGCGCTGGCGCTCGGGCGACATCTCCACCGGCTTCATCGCCGAGGAATATCCGGAAGGCTTTGCCGGCGCCCATGCCGACGCGGCGTTGCAGCCGAAGCTCGCAGCCGCGGCGACGCTGTTCGACCGCGCGTCGGCAAGGCGGCTGTCGGGTGCCGCGCCGACCCTCGGCGAGAGCCTTTCCCTCAGCCGTGACACCGGCCGGCGCATCGTCGTCATCGGCGAGGACAGTTTCACGGTGGAACTCGGCAAGGACGGAATCACCGTCGACGGCACCAGCCTCGGCCATGTCTCGACCGGCTGGCGACGCGGCGACCTGCTGGCCGACGTCGTCTTCGGTGAGGAGCGCCTCGCCCTGCGGGTCGATCCGATCGTCAACGGCTTCCGGCTGCGGCTCGCCGGCATCGAGATCGACGCCAGGGTCTATCCGCCGCATCTGGCGGCGCTCGCCGCGCTGATGCCGGTGAAGGAAGCGCCGGATACCTCGAACCTCCTCCTCTGCCCGATGCCTGGCGTCGTCGTCTCGCTCGCGGTCGCGGAAGGCGATAGTGTGGAGGCTGGCCAGACCCTAGCGGTGATCGAGGCGATGAAGATGGAGAACGTCCTCAAGGCCGAGCACAAGGCCGTGGTGAAAGCCATTCCGGTGAAGGCCGGCGACAGCCTCGCCGTCGACGCCGTGATCATGGAGTTCGAGGCATGAGCGAGACACCCCGCGACTGGCTCGATCTGGCGAGCAAGGAGTTGAAGGGCCGCCCGGTCGAAGAGCTCACCTGGCGGACGGCCGAGGGCATCGCCATCAAGCCGCTCTATACGGCGGGCGACCTGCCTGAGGAGGCGGCAACGGCCCTGCCCGGCATTGCGCCGTTTACCCGCGGGCCGCGGGCGACGATGTATGCCGGCCAGCCCTGGACCATCCGCCAGTATGCGGGCTTCTCCACGGCGGAAGAGTCCAACGCCTTCTACCGGCGCAACCTTGCGGCCGGGCAGAAGGGCCTCTCCGTCGCCTTCGACCTCGCCACCCACCGCGGCTATGACTCCGACCATCCACGGGTCGCCGGCGACGTCGGCAAGGCGGGCGTCGCCATCGACAGCGTCGAGGACATGAAGATCCTCTTCGACGGCATCCCGCTCGACGAGATGAGCGTCTCGATGACGATGAACGGCGCGATCATCCCCGTGCTGGCGATGTTCATCGTCGCGGCCGAGGAACAGGGCGTCGACAAGGCGAAGCTGACCGGAACCGTTCAGAACGACATTCTGAAGGAGTTCATGGTCCGCAACACCTATATCTATCCGCCCGAGCCCTCGATGCGGATCGTCGCCGACATCATCGGCTACACCGCCAGCGAGATGCCGCGGTTCAATTCCATTTCGATCTCCGGCTACCACATGCAGGAAGCCGGGGCGACGCTCGCCCAGGAGCTCGCCTACACCCTCGCCGACGGCATGGAATATGTCCGCGCGGCGATGGCGCGCGGCCTGTCCGTCGACAGATTCGCCGGCCGGCTGTCCTTCTTCTTCTGCATCGGCATGAACTTCTTCATGGAGGCCGCCAAGCTCCGGGCCGCGCGGCAGATGTGGGCGAAGATCATGGAGGATTTCGGCGCCACCGACGACCGCTCGAAGATGCTGCGCACCCACTGCCAGACCTCGGGCGTCTCGCTCACCGAGCAGGACCCGATGAACAACATCGTGCGCACCGCCTATGAGGCGATGTCGGCGGTCCTCGGCGGCACCCAGTCGCTGCACACCAACTCCTTCGACGAGGCGATCGCGCTGCCGACCGACATGTCGGCGCGGATCGCCCGCAACACCCAGCTGATCCTCTCCCACGAGACTGGCGTCACCAAGGTCGTCGATCCGCTCGGCGGCTCCTATTATGTCGAAGCCCTGACCAAGGAGCTCTGCGACAAGGCGTGGGAACTGATCGAGGAAGTCGAGGCCGCCGGCGGCATGACCAAGGCTGTCGCCGACGGCCTGCCGAAGCGGCGGATCGAGGAGGCCGCGGCACTGCGCCAGGCGCGAATCGACAAGGGCGAGGACGTCGTCGTCGGCGTCAACCGCTTCCGGCTGGAGGAGGAAGCGCCGATCGAGATCCTGAGGATCGATACGGCTGCCGTCCGCAAGTCGCAGATCGCCCGGCTCGAGGAGGTGCGCCGGACCCGCAGCAGGGAAGCCTGCGAGCAAGCGCTGGCCGATCTTCGCCGTTGCGCCGCCGGAGCCGACGGCAATCTGCTTCAAGCAGCCGTCGAAGCCGCCCGTGCCAGGGCCACCCTCGGCGAGATCTCGACGGCGATGGAGGAAGGCTTCGGCGGCAGGCACGAGCCTTCGACCTCGCTGATCTCCGGCGTCTTCGCCTCGGCCCATGAGAACGACCCGGAATTTCAGACGATCCGCCAGCGCATCGCAGACTATGCGAAGGACAAGGGGAAGAGCCCGGCGATCCTCGTCGCCAAGCTCGGCCAGGACGGCCACGACCGCGGCTCCAAGGTGATCGCCACGGCATTCTCCGACCTCGGCTTCGACGTCCATCTCGGGCCGCTCTTCGAGACGCCGGAAGAGGTGGCGAAGCTGGCGATCGAGAAGGACGTCGACCTCGTCGGCGTCTCGACCCACACCGCCGGCCATCTGACCCTCGTCCCGGAGCTGATCGACGTCCTGCGGGCGAAGGACCGTCCGAACATCCATGTCATCTGCGGCGGCGTCATCCCCTCGGAAGACTATCCGGCGCTCTACGACGCGGGCGTCGCCGAGATCTTCGGTCCGGGCACCAACGTGCTGCAGGCGGCGCTGGCGGTTCTTGGCGTTCTCGAAGGCCGGCGCCGCAACACCCGCAGCGGCGAGCGTCTGCCGGCGGCCTGAGGCTCAGCGCCGCGCAAGTCACCCAATACGGCTACCTTTTTTGAAGCGAGGCAGACAATCGATGACGCCGCCCCGGCCGAACCCGCGCCTGATCTCGGTCGCCAATCCGCCGATTCCCGCTGCCGCCCGCTGGATCGCCGCCTATGACGGGCGGCACGGGCCACCCATCGACTGCAGCCAGGCGGTTCCGAACCACCCGCCGCCCGCCGACTTCGCAGCCAAACTCAGCGAGGCCGCGGGAAGCGACGCAGCGGCACGCTACGGCCCGGTGCTCGGCGACGCCGCCCTTCGTTCGGCCTATGCCGGGCATGTCTCGGGCCACTACGGCGCAAGCGTCGAGCCGGGGCGGATCGCCATCACCGCCGGGTGCAACCAGGCCTTCTTCGCGGCGATGATCGCGGTCGCGGGCGCCGGCGACGCCGTCGTCCTCCCGACGCCCTGGTACTTCAATCACCAGATGACCCTCGACATGCTCGGCATCGAAAAGCGCGTCTTGCCGACCCGGGCCGAAACCGGCTTCCTGCCCGATCCGGACGAATTCGAAGCGGTGATCGACAGCCGCACGCGGGCGCTGGTGGTCGTCAGCCCGAACAATCCGACCGGCGCCGTCTATCCGCCCGAACTCCTGAAGGCCCTCTTCTCGATCTGCGTCAGGCGCGGCCTCCATTTCATCCTCGACGAGACCTACCGCGACTATCTGCCGCCCGAAGCCGGCGCGCCGCATCAGCTGTTTGCCGACCCCCGCGCCGAAACCAACCTCGTCAGCCTCTACTCGTTCTCGAAGGCCTATGCCGTCCCCGGCCACCGGCTCGGCGCAATGATCGCCGGGGCAGCGATGATCGCCGAAGTCGAGAAGGTGATGGACTGCATGCAGATCTGCGCGCCGCGGCCAATTCAGGCGGCGATGCCCTGGGCGATCGAGGCGCTCGCCGCGTGGCGAAGCGCCAATGCCGCAGCGATCGCCTCGCGCGCCCGCCTGTTCCGCGAGGCGATCGCCGGCGTTCCCGGCTGGACGCTGGAGCAGATCGGGGCTTATTTCGCCTATCTGCGACATCCCGACCCGACGAGGCCGGCCGCCCTCGTCGCCGAAGGACTCGCCCGCGACAGCGGTATCCTGGCGCTGCCGGGCTCCTTCTTCGGGCCGGACCAGGAGCAGCACCTGCGCGTCGCCTTTGCCAATGTCGGCGAGGCGGAGATCCGCGAGATCGCCCGGCGCCTGTCGCTGCGCGAGCCATGATCGCGTTTTGAACCAAACTCTTCCGACGGGTTCTTCAGACAATGGACGACCAAAAACTCGCCGCCCTTCGCCAGCGCTTTGCCGGCGACAACGAGCGCAAGATCTACGATCCCGGCTTTGCCGCCGTCGCCGACCGGCTGTTCGATCCGAAAGGCACCCGCGTCGCGCCCTATGCCGGGCTGCCGACGCTGCTCGACGTGCCCTATCGCGCCATCGACTGGAACGCGCCGGACTTCGGCGCGCTCAAGGTGGCGATGATCGGCGTGCCGATGGATCTCGGCGTCACCAATCGCAACGGCTCGCGCTTCGGGCCGCGGGCGCTCCGTTCGATCGAACGGGTCGGGCCTTACAATCACGTCCTCAAGACCATGCCGACCCACGAGATCGCCGTCGCAGACATCGGCGACGTGCCGTTTCGCTCGCGCTTCGACCTTGCCACCTCGCATGAGGACATCGAACGCACGGCTGCGGCCATCGCCGCGGCCGGCGTCATGCCGCTCTTCGTCGGCGGCGACCATTCGATCTCGCTGCCGATCCTGAGGGCCCTCGGCGCCGGACGGCCGGTCGGCATGATCCATGTCGACGCCCATTGCGACACGTCGGGGCCTTTCGACGGCTGCAAGTTTCATCACGGCGGGCCGTTCCGCCAGGCGGTTCTCGACGGCGTGCTCGACCCCGAACGCACCATCCAGATCGGTATTCGCGGCTCGTCGGAATATCTCTGGGAATTCTCCTATGAGAGCGGCATGACGGTGATCCACGCCGAGGAGATCGCCGACCTCGGGATCCCGGCAATCGTCCGGAAGGCCAGGGAGATCGTCGGCGACGGACCGACCTATGTCTCCTTTGACATCGACAGCCTCGACCCTGCCTTCGCGCCCGGCACGGGCACGCCGGAGATCGGCGGCCTCAGCACCCGCGAGGCGCAGGCGCTGCTGCGCGGGCTGGCGGGGATTACGATGGTCGGTGGCGACGTCGTCGAGGTCGCGCCGCAATATGACGCGACGACCAATACCGCCCATGCCGGGGCGCAGATGCTGTTCGAGCTTCTGAGCCTGGCGCGGCTGTCACCGGATTGAGAGCTGGGCGCCAGCACTGCCGGAAGTTCTCCCGGCAGGAAGCGTACCCTGCCGCGGCTCGCGCGGGCGAGCGCGGTTACGACTGCGGCGGCGCCCCGAACTCGGCCGCGGCGCGCTTCAGCCCGTGATCGACCAGCCGGTCGATCACCTGCGCATAGGGAATGCCGCTCGCCTCCATCACCTTGGCGTACATGCTGATGTCGGTGAAGCCGGGAATCGTGTTGAGTTCGTTGACGAAGGGCTGCAGCTCGGCGGTGAGAAAGAAGTCGACCCGCGCCATCGCATCGCAGCCGAGGGTGAAGAAGGCTCTCGCGGCGAGCTCCTTCATCGTCGCCTCGACCTCGACCGGCAGCTCCGCCGGCACGACCAGCGCCGCCCCGCTTTCGTCGACATACTTGGCGTCGTAGCTGTAGAAGCCGTGGCTCTCGGCGGGGACGATCTCGCCCGGCCGCGAGACGAACAGGCTGCCGTCCGGCGCTTCCAGCACAGCGAACTCGATCTCGCGCCCTTTGACGAAGACTTCCGCAAGGAGCTTGCCGTCATGGCGGAAGCCTTCCTCGATCGCCGCGGCGAAGTCGGCGAGCGCGTTGACCTTGCTGACCCCGACCGAAGAGCCCTGCCGGGCCGGCTTGACGAAGAACGGCAGGCCAAGATGCTCGGCGAGATCGTCGAAGGCCGGCGCGGCATCGCGCCGGAGCGTGAGCGAGCCGGCAACCGGAAGGCCGGCATCGCGCAGCAGGCGCTTGGCGATGTCCTTGTCGAGTGCCGTCGCCGAGCCGAGGATGCCGCAACCGGCGAGCGGCACCATCGCCACCTCGCACAGGCCCTGCGCCGCGCCGTCCTCGCCCGGCAGGCCGTGAAGCACCGGGAAGACGATATCGATCGGCGGCAGCGGCGCGGCGCTGCCATCGGCGGTCATGCCCAGCGCTGCGCCCCGCCCGCCGGGAACGAGGCAGAGCGTCGTGCCGGTGTCCGGCGTTTCGAGCCGGCCGTCCTGATAGCAGCTGAGAAGCCAGCGACCGTCACGGGTGACGAAGACCGGCACCGGATCGTATGTCCGAGGGTCGAGCGCCGCCATGACATTGGCGGCCGAGCGGATCGACACCTCGTGTTCCGCCGAGCGGCCGCCGAACAGCACGGCGATTCGCAAGGGTTTCGTCGCAGCTGTCATCGCAGCCTCCTCGGGGTGGGTCCGGTTGGCGATGGCGCGACCTTATCGGCTCATGCCCTCGAGCGCGAGCGCGGCCTCACAGCGGCTGGTCGTCCTTGGTCCCCCGGCCGAGGCCCTCGCGCACCATCGGCGCCGCCGCGATTTCCGGCAGCGGCTCCGGCTCGGCGAGATGGGGGTGACTGCGATAGACAAGATAGGACGAGATCGCCACCAGCCCGAGGCCGGGAATGACGATCTGGGTCGCAAGGACCGGCTCGCCGATCAGCGCACAGATGGCGCCGCCGAGGAGGCCCGACCCCATCTGGATGAAGCCCATCATCGCCGCCGCCGCGCCCGCCATATGCGGGAACGGCGCGAGCGAGGCGGTGGTCATTGCCGGCATGACGAGGGCGATGCCGAAGGCATAGAAGGCGACCGGCGCCATGACCGAGACATAGCTGATCGGCAACAGCCAGATCGAGAACACCATCGCCACCGCGCCGATGCCGATCAGGACGAGGCCCATCGGAACCAGCCGGTAGGCGCCGAATCGCACCATCAGGAACCGGGCGGCGACGGAGCCGGAAAAGAAACTACCGGACTGGGCCAGCATGCCGATGCCGTACTGGGTCGGCGTCAGATGGGCGACGTCGATGAGAACGAAGGGCAGCACCGTCGCGAGGGTGTAGAGCGCGCCGACGGACCCGGCGACGGTCAGGCTGGTCGACAGGAAGTGCAGGTTGGTCGCAAGTTCCCGATAGGCCGCGAGAATCACCTTCGGCTGGATGCGCGTCGGGTCAGGGACGATCGTCTCGCGCATGAAGCCGACGGTCACGCCGATCACCGCAAGGCCGAAGCCCGCCATCAGGAAGAACAGCGAGTGCCAGCCGGCGACATCGAGCATCAGGCCGCCGATGGTCGGCGAAACTGCCGGGCCGATGGCGAGGATGATGCCGATCGTGTTCATGATCCGCGACGAGGTCTCGCCGGTGAACTGGTCGCGGACGATCGCCCGCGCCGTCGCGACGCCGACCGAGGCGCCGATTCCCTGCAACAGCCGGGCGGCGATGAGGATCTCGATGGTCGGGGCGAGCACCGCCAGCATGGCGCCGGCAAGATAGATCACCATAAAGGCGATCGTGGTGATCTTCCGGCCGAAGGCGTCGGAAAGCGGACCGCAGACGAGCTGGGTGAAGGCGAAACCCGCGAAATAGACGGCGAGCGACAGCTTCACCAGGGATTCCGACGTCGCGAAAGAGGCAACGAGGGTCGGCATGGCGGGGGTGTAGAGTGCCAAGGAGATTGGACCGATGGCGACGAGACAGCCACCGATGACGCTCGTCCTCCCCTCGGACATGCGGCGATCGTTCGAATTGGACGAAGTCAAGAAGGACAATCCGTTACGCGAGGCAGACTTGATCACCCTTGCTTACAAACTTCCGCGAGCCTCGCATAGCGCGGCGCATCGCTCCGCTTTGCCTGTCCGGTCAGAAGCCGCCGACTGGAGGCCACCAGTCGAGGTTGGCCTGCCGACCGCTCAGGCGGTCCGGTAGACCCCCTCGCCGTTGCGGGCCGCGCGGGACGCCGGAATGACCGTGTCCTCGCCGACGATCTGCGGATCGGAGGTGAGATTCTGGCGGATCCGGATCAGCATTTCCTGAACGCTCTCGCGCTCTTCCTCGCTGAAGCCGCTGACGAGCCGGTCATACATCACCTCGCCGACCGGCCGGATCTCTTCGAACACCGCGGATGCCGTGTCAGTGGTGGTGACGACCTTGGCGCGGCGATCGTTCTTGTCGACCTTGCGCTCGACGAGGCCGCGGCTCTCGAGTCTGTCGAGATAGGCGGACATGGTCATCGGCTCGACACCCATGCGTTCGGCGAGAACGGCCTGCCGGGATCCCTCGAAGCGCCAGACATAGACAAGAGCGCGGATTTCACCCGGCGTCAGGGACAGCCCGGCCTCGACCACGGCCCGTTCGAATCCCTGACGGAATAGACGGGCAATGTCCACGAGAAGGAAGCCGAGCGCGTTGCTGGAAATGGGCTGGGGCATTTCGTGACCTTCAGTCTTTGCTCGAATTGGGACGTTGCGTCTACGTGTTGTTCCCCATCCGGGAGAACACTCATTGGTCATACACCGGGAGCATTCTCCTTGCATAATTCTTAGGCCGGTTCAGACGCCTATTGCGTCGTTATGACACACGATATCCAAGGAGACGAAAGATGATCTTGCTGGGCAGCTTTTATCGAGGACTGTCCGGCGCGCCGGTGGACGCGTAGTACCGTAGCCGATGCTCAAGCAAAAAGCAGCCACCCCGTTTGAGGGTACTGGAAGCCGCAGAGCAATCCTTGCAAAAAAGGATGATCGTCGGGCGTCACTATTTTCAATGCCGGCTATGAACGATGAAAATCTTATCGCGCCTAACGAGCACTGATAACTGGCATACAAAAAGCCAAGTATCGCAAGGGTGCGCAAATTTGATAAACATGGGTGAATGTCATTGAAGATGCTTATGAATCGGAAACGGTCTAAGTTCGGCGCCAATGAGCTCAGGCGATCGACACACGCCGTGCAGTTGAGGGGTCCGGCCACGGATGCCGACGACCCCGGCGACCTTGCGCGGTCTTTTCGCCGCGGCTGAACTGCTGCTTCCCACGTCTGAAGGACGCTCGGGATATGGTCGTCGCTTCAGACTTCAAGCGAAGCGCGGGCATGTCACGCGCCCCCTGCCCCCAGACGGCAATCGGCCCGAAAACCGTGATCCGGTTTCCGGGCCGATGTTTCGATGCTTCACCGCCTAGATTGGACGCCGCGATGTGCGGCGATGCCGGATCGGCGCTCAGCCGGCCCGCTCGGCCTTCTTCTCCAGGCGGCGGCGATGCAGGACCGGCTCGGTGTAGCCCGAGGGCTGCTCGCGGCCGAGGAACACCAGGTCGCAGGCCGCCTTGAAGGCGATCGACTCGTCGAATCGGCCGGCCATCTTTTCGTAGTTCGGATCGCCGGCATTCTGCCCGTCAACCTTGGCGGCCATCTCCTTCATCGCTTCCATCACCTCGTCCTTCGAGACGACGCCGTGATGCAGCCAGTTGGCAAGATGCTGCGAGGAGATGCGGCAGGTGGCGCGGTCTTCCATCAGCCCGACATCGTTGATGTCCGGCACGGTGGAACAGCCGATGCCCTGGTCGATCCAGCGCACGACGTAGCCGAGGATGCCCTGCGCGTTGTTGCGGATCTCCGCCTTGATCTGCTCCTCCGGCCAGTTGGCCCGGTTGGCGAGCGGGATCGTCAAGATATCGGCGAGCAGCGCCCGGCGGCCCTTGGCGGCGATCGATTCCTGCCAGGCGAGAACGTCGACCCGGTGGTAGTGGGTGGCATGCAGCGTCGCCGCCGTCGGGCTCGGTACCCAGGCGGTGTTGGCGCCCGCCTGCGGATGGCCGACCTTCTGGGCCAGCATGTCGTGCATCTTGGCCGGCGCCGCCCACATGCCCTTGCCGATCTGCGCCTTGCCGCGGAACCCGCAGGCAAGACCGACATCGACGTTCCAGTCCTCGTAGGCGTTGATCCAGGTGCGGTCCTTCATCACCGTCTTGCGGACGATCGGGCCGGCTTCCATCGAGGTATGGATCTCGTCGCCGGTGCGGTCGAGGAAGCCGGTATTGATGAAGAACACCCGCTGCCTGGCGGCACGGATGCATTCCTTGAGGTTCACCGTGGTGCGGCGCTCCTCGTCCATGATGCCCATCTTGAGGGTGTTGCGGTCGAGGCCGAGCGCATCTTCCACACGGCTGAAAATCTCGCTCGAGAAGGCGACCTCCTCCGGCCCGTGCATCTTCGGCTTGACGATGTAGACCGAACGGGCGCGGGAATTGCGCATGCCGCCGGTCTTCTTCAGATCGTGGATGGCGATCATCGCGGTGATCATCGCGTCCATGATGCCTTCCGGGGCATCGCTGCCGTCGGAGAGCTGGATCGCCGGATTGGTCATCAGGTGGCCGACATTGCGCACCAACAGCAGCGAGCGGCCCGGCAGGGTGAAGGAGCCGCCGTCGGGCCCTTGATATTCGCGGTCGGGATTGAGCCGGCGGGTGATCGTTTCGCCGCCCTTCGTGAAGGTGTCGGACAGGTCGCCCTTCATCAGGCCGAGCCAGTTGCGGTAGACGGCGGTCTTGTCCTCGGCATCGACCGCGGCGATCGAATCCTCGCAGTCGCAGATCGTCGTCACCGCCGATTCCATCAGGACGTCGGCGACGTGGGAGCGGTCGTTCTTGCCGATCCGATGGGCCGCATCGACCGACATCTCGACATGCAGGCCATTGTGCTTGAACAGCACCGCCGAAGGCGATTCCGCCTCGCCGCGATAGCCGGCAAAGGCGAGCGGGTTCTTCAGCCGCGCCTTCTTGCCGTCGCCATAGGCGGCGACCAGCGTGCCGCCGTCGACCGAATAGGCCTCGACGTCGATGTGGGAGATCCGGTCGAGCGGCGCGACGCCGTCGAGGAAGCTCTTCGCCCAGGAGACCACCCGCGCGCCGCGCGCTCGGTCGTAGCCCGACCCCTCCGGTGCGTCGCCCATGGCGTCGGTGCCGTAGAGCGCGTCGTAGAGCGAACCCCAGCGGGCATTGGCGGCGTTCAGCGTGTAGCGCGCGTTCATCAGCGGCACGACCAGCTGCGGCCCCGGCACCAGCGAGATCTCGGGGTCGACATTCTCGGTCTCGATGCGGAAGTCCGGGCCCTCCGGGGTGAGATAGCCGATCTCGCGCAGGAAGGCCTGGTATTCCTTCATGTCGATGGTCTTGCCGCGGTGCCCGCGATGCCATTCGTCGATGGTCGACTGCAGCCGGTCGCGCTCGGCGAGCAAAGCGCGGTTCTGCGGCGCCAGCTGATTGAGGATCTCCGAGAAGGCCGACCAGAAGGCTTCCGGTTCGACGCCTGTCCCCGGCAGGGCTTCGGTATCGACGAAACGCTTCAGCTCGTCCGCGACCTTCAGGCCGTCAACCGCAATCATCTCTGGCATGCATTCCTCCAACGGTGCTTTCCTCGGAAATCGACCATAGGGGAGCCGAAGTCAATCGCGGGCAAGGCTTACGGCCGCGCGCGGCGGCCGGCCTTGCGTCCTGCGCCAGCCTGTGGCGAAGTTCGGTCAACCTGCCGGTGCCGGCCCGTTCCGGGCGGCGCCAGACAACGGATCCTTCGGCTTGCACAGCGGTCTCGTCGCCCTGGTGGCGATCGTCTATCTCCTTCTGCTATTTGCCGTCGCATATTGGGGCGACCGCAGGGCGGCGCGCCGGCCGCCGGGCGCCAGCCGGCCGGCCGTCTATGCGCTCAGCCTGGCCGTCTACTGCACGTCATGGACGTTTCTCGGCTCGGTCGGCGTCGCCGCGCGGGACGGCTTCGCCTTCCTCGCCATCTATCTCGGGCCGATCGTCGTCTTTCTTTTCGCGCCTGCCCTGATCGAGCGGATCGTCCGGCACGCCAAGGCCGAGAAGATCACCACCGTCGCCGACTTCATCGGCTCGCGATACGGCAAGAGCCCGGCGGTCTCGGCGCTCGCCACGATCATCGCGCTGGTCGGCACGGTGCCCTACATCTCGCTGCAGCTGAAGGCGATCTCGACCAGCGTCGCCACCCTCGTCTTCCACTACCGGCCGAATCTCGACGTGCCGCCGCTGTTCGGCGATCTGGCGCTGCTGATCGCCACCGTGCTCGGCCTCTTCGCCATCCTGTTCGGCACACGCCATGCCGACGCCACCGAGCATCAGGACGGGCTCGTCCTCGCGGTGGCGATGGAATCGCTGATCAAGCTCGGCGCCTTTCTCGCCGTCGGCATTTGGACGTCCTTCGTCCTGTTCAAGCCGCATGAGCTCTGGCAGGCGGCGCTGGAAAGCCCGGCGGTGCAGAACGCCTTCACGACGCCGCTCGCCGGCTCGTTCTTCGCCAGCATCGGCCTCAGCGCACTGGCGATTCTCCTGTTGCCCCGGCAGTTTCACGTCACCGTCGTCGAGAACCGCACCCGCAGCGAGATCCGCCGCGCGCGCTGGCTGTTTCCGAGCTATCTGGCGCTGATCAACCTCTTCGTCGCGCCGATCGCCGCTGCCGGGCTGATCCGCCTCGGGCCGCAATTCGACGCCGATCTCTATGTGCTGGCGCTGCCGCTGTCCTCCGGCTCGGATCTTCTCGGCCTCGTCGCCTTCATCGGCGGCCTGTCGGCGGCAACCGCCATGGTCATCGTCGCCAGCGTCGCGCTGGCGATCATGATCTCCAATGATCTGGTCCTGCCGGTGCTGTTGAAGCGGCGCGGCAGGCGGCCCGGCAATCCCGGCGACGAAACCCGGCTGATCCTCAAGGTGCGCCGCTCGGCGATCCTTGTCATCGTCTTCTTCGGCTATGCCTATTATCGCTTTGCCGGCGATGGCGGCGGCCTCGCCTCGATCGGCCTTCTGTCCTTCGCGGCGATCGCCCAGCTGGCGCCGGCGCTGTTTGCCGGCCTCTACTGGAAGCGGGCGAATGCCCGCGGCGCGATGGCGGGCCTTGCCGCCGGCATCACCGTCTGGGGCCTTCTCCTGCTGGCGCCGGCGCTCGGCCTGCCGGTGCCGGCACTGCTCGCCCGCGCCGACGGGACACTCCTCTTCGATCCGCTGCTGACCGGCGTGGTGCTCAGCCTGACCGCCAATCTCCTCGGCCTTGCCATCGGCTCGCTCAGCCGGCGGCCGCGGCCGCTCGAGCGCATCCAGGCGGCGGTGTTCTCCGACCGCGAGGGCTTCGCCGCGGCGCCCGGCCGGCGCATGCGGGTGACCGTGCGGGTCGCCGACCTCAAGGCGACGATCGCTCGCTATCTCGGCGCCCAGCGCACCGAGCGGGCCTTCGTCGGCTTTGGCCGCGACCACCAGGGCGTCCTCGACGACGACGCGGCGGCAGACGGCGCGACGATCAACTTTTCCGAACAGCTCCTCGCCTCGGCGATCGGCTCTGCCTCGTCCCGCCTCGTCCTGTCGCTGCTGTTCCAGCGCCATGCCGATTCCAGCCAGACGGCGCTGCAGCTTCTCGACGACGCCACCGAGGCGCTGCAATACAATCGCGATCTCCTGCGCATCGCGCTCGACCAGGTCGACCAGGGCCTCGCCATCTTCGATGGCGACTTCTGCCTGACCTTCTGGAACCGCCAGTTCCGTGACCTCGTCGGGCTGTCGGCCGAATTCGGCCAGGTCGGAACGCCGCTCACCGCCGTCTTCGACCAGCTCCTGCGCGACGGCGAGATCGATGCCGGCGAATATGCGGCGGGGTTCGACCAGCTGACCCGCCCGCCGGCCCAGCGGCAGATCCCGCTTTCCCGCTCCGGCCGCACCATCGAGATGCGCGTCAACACCATGCCCGACGGCGGCCTCGTCGCCACCGTCTCCGACATGACCGAGCGGGTGCGCCGCGCCGCGGCGCTGCGGGAGATCAACGAGACGCTGGAGGAGCGGGTGCGCCGCCGCACCGCCGAGCTGACCGAGGCGAACCGCGACCTGGCAGAGGCAAGGCGCGCGGCGGAGGCGGCCAATCTCGGCAAGACCCGCTTCCTCGCCGCCGCCGGCCACGACATTCTGCAGCCGCTCAATGCCGCGCGCCTTTACGTTTCGGCGCTGGAGCAGCGCCAGGGCCGCTCCCCCGGCGCGGAACTCGCCGGCAATATCGGCTCATCGCTCGAGGCGGTCGAGGCGATCATCGGCGCCGTCCTCGACATCTCGCGGCTCGACGCCGGCGGCATGGAGGCAAAGCTCAGCGAATTCCCACTGCAGCCGCTGCTGCGCCAGATCGAGACCGACCTGAAGCCGCTTGCAGAGGAAAAGGGCCTGTCGCTGCGCTTCGTCGCGACCTCCGTCGCCGTGCGCTCGGACCGAAACCTGCTGCGCCGGCTGATCCAGAACCTCGTCTCGAATGCGGTGAAATATACCCGCAAGGGCAAGATCGTCGTCGGCGTCCGCCGCCGAGGCGGCGGCCGCGTCGACCTCGAGGTCGCCGACAGCGGCATCGGCATTCCGGACGACAAGCTGCAGACGATCTATGGCGAGTTCGTTCGCCTCGACGAGGGATCGCGGACGGCGAGCGGCCTCGGCCTCGGCCTGTCGATCGTCGACCGCATCGCCAGGGTGCTCGATCACCCGCTGTCGGCGCGCTCGATGCACGGTCGGGGCACCGCCTTCCGGATCGGGCTCGCCCTCGCCGCGCCCGGTGCCGGCGAAGCTCTGGCAAGCACCGCGCCGCGGTCGCTGATCGGCGTGACCGTCGCAGGGGCTGCGGTGCTGTGTATTGACAACGAGCCGGCCATCCGCGACGGCATGACCACGCTCCTCTCCGGCTGGGGCTGCCATGTCGAGGCCTTCGCATCGGCCAGGGAAGCGATCGCGGCGCTGGAGACGTCGAACTTCCGGCCGGAGATCGCGCTCGTCGACTATCACCTCGACGACGGATCCGACGGGCTGCTCGCTTTCGCCGAGCTGCGGCGCCAGTTCGGCGGCGGGCTCCTGGCGATCCTCGTCACCGCCGACCGCTCGGCAAAGGTCCGCGAAGAGGCGCTGGCGATGGGGGTGCAGGTGCTGACGAAGCCGCTGAAGCCCGCCTCCCTCAGGGCGGCGATGGCGAGCGTCCTGCAGCGGCGCGAAGCCGCCGAATAAGGCGCGAGAGGACACGCCGGCCGGACGATCTCGCTGCAGCGCTTTTCGGGAGCGCTCAGCCCCGGACCAGGCCGCGCTCGGGATCGATACCAAGCTTGCCGAGCTGGATGACCGCCTGGGTGCGGCTGTCGACGCCGAGCTTCAGAAGGATCGCCGAGACATGAGCCTTGATCGTCGGCTCCGAGACACCGAGCTCATAGGCGATCTGCTTGTTGAGAAGGCCGCGGCCGAGCATCGACAGCACCCGCGTCTGCTGCGGCGTCAGCGTCTTCACCCTGGTGATCAGATCGGCGACGTCCGGATCGCCGGGCGCGTCGAGCGACATATCCTTCGGCAGCCAGACATCACCCTGCAGCAGCGTCGCGATCGCCGCGCGGATTTCGTCGAAGCCCGCCGACTTCGGGATGAAGCCCGAAGCGCCGAGTTCGAGAGCCCTGGCGACGATCTGGCTGTCCTCGCTGGCAGAGACGATGGCGATCGGCACCGAGGGGTACTCGGCCCTCAAAAGCGCAAGGCCGGAAAGGCCGCTGGTCCCCGGCATCGACAGGTCGAGCAGCAGAAGGTCGGCGTCGCCGTTGCGTTCGAGCGCGCTCGCCGCCTCGTCGAAATCGGCCGCCTCGACGATGTCCGCACCCTTCGGCAGGGACATCAAGATCTCCTTGAGTGCCCCGCGAAATAGCGGATGATCGTCTGCGACGATGAAAAGCGGACGCATCGCCCCCTCTGAGGATAGTTCGAGTATCGCCGCCTGCTTTAGCCAATCGACGGTTTCATTGCCAAGCCGTTGTTGCAAAGGCCGCGCTGCGGGAGCGCAGTGTCCGCCCGGCGACGGTGCCCGCAATGAGCTTCAGGCGCGCTCGCGCATGGCTTCCGGCGCCATGGCGATCGGCACGCGGAAATGCAGATAGCGCGGATCGAACTCGCCGAGCCTCGCAAGCCCGCTCCAGTCGCGGATCACCATCCGGGAGCGCTCGCGCTCGACGAGGCCGCTGATCCGCAGATCCTTCAAGACGCGATTGACGGTGACGACCGTCAGGCCGAGCGCGTCGGCGAGTTCGTGCTGGGTCAGCGGCAGCCGGTAGACATAGTCGGGCGCAAGCCCGACGGCGCGCATGCGCATGGCGAGTTCGCAGAGGAGATGCGCGGTGCGGCTCAGCCCCGACAGCCTGCCGAGACCGACGATCCATTCGCGGAAGATCGCCCCGTCGATCAGCGTTTCCCGCCACATCGCCGCAGCGACGTTCGGCCGGCGCATGCAGAGGTCCCACACCGCTTCATGGGAGACGAATCCCACCCGAGCCGGCGTCGTCGCGGCGAAGCTGTGGTCCATGTAGTTCATATGCAGGCTGTGGAGATCCGGAATGTCGCCGGCGACATGGAAGGCGATGATCTGCCGCTTACCTTCCAGCGTATGGCGATAGCGGTAGGTGAAGCCGTCGATCAGAATGCAGCACTGCGTGACGTACTGACCTTCCGACACGATGTCGATGCCGGCTTCGATCTCTCGAATCGTCACAGGCAGGGCGCCGATCGCAGCTTCGTCTTCGCTGTCGATCGATGCGACGAGGTTCAGGCGCTTCAAGAGAACCTTATGGGCGGTCCTGTCCAAACACTTTCTCCAGCTCGATCGACCCGCAAGGATTCTCCCTCGTCCTTGTCGGATCGATTTTTCGTCTTCGTCTCTTCCGGGCAAAGGCAGGCGCGCAAGGGGCAGGTGCGCCGGCCGATCTGAGGATCGAATGCATCGCCGGAAGCGATCCCAGCATAGGCGAACCGACCAACCAAAGGGAAGCGCATCGGCCACTTTGACGCCGTATTTCCTCGCCTAACGCCCTCTTTTGGTTGAGATCGCGGTAACCAGACCCCGCCTGACCGACAAAGACGGCGCCGAACGACGGCACCCGTCTCAAAGATCGAGCGTGACGTGCAGCACGTCGGAAAAGTCGCTCGACGCCTCGGGCTGGAAGCCGAGGCTGCGGGCGAGATTGCGCATGCCGACATTCTCCCTGAGGATCTCGCCATGGACGCGGACGAGGCCGCGCGCCCTGGCATAGTCGAGGATGCTCGACATCAGCGTGTAGCCGAGCCCCTGCCCCTTCATGTCCGAGCGCACCAGCACGGCGAATTCCGCCACTTCGTTCTCCGGATCGGCGACGATGCGCACGACGCCGAAGATCGGCCCCTCGCCATAGCCGGCCGCCGGATCGACGGCGATCAGCGCCATCTCGCGGTCGTAGTCGATCTGGGTGAAGCGCGCCGCCGTCTGATGCGGGAAGGACTTCATCGCCGCCATGAAACGCAGACGCAGATCCTCCGGCTCGCAGGCCATGACCATCGCGGCGAGCGCGGTCTCGTCCTCCGGGCGAATCGGCCGCAGCCGAAAGGCCTTGTCGTCGCGAATGGCGATGTCGCGCTCCCATTCGCGCGGATAGGGCCGGATGGCCGGCCGGGCGAGGCCCGCTGCGGACGGGCCTTGCGCGATGGCGATGCGGGCGTCGAGGGCGATGACGCCGGTCTCGTCGGCGGTCAGCGGATTGATGTCGAGTTCGCTCACCGCCGGCAGCAGAACGGCGAGTTCCGACAGCCGCACCAGCGCCCCCTCGAGCCCATCCATGTCGACCGGCGGCACGTCGCGGAACCCCTGCAGGAGCCTGGCGATCGCGGTCCTGTCGATCATCTGGCGGGCAAGCACCGAATTCAGCGGTGGCAGGCCGATCGCCCTGTCGCCGACCACTTCCGCCTCCTTGCCGCCACGGCCGAACAGGATGACCGGGCCGAAGGTCGGGTCGCGGGCGATGCCGGCGATGAGTTCGTGGCCGTCGCCGCGGGCGATCATCGGCTGGACGGTGAAGCCGGCGATCTCGGCGTCGGGACGGTCTGCCTTCACCCGGTCGACCATCGCCCTTGCGGCCTCGAGCATGTCCTCGCGGCTCTCGATGCCGAGGCGCACGCCGCCGACATCCGACTTGTGGGTGATCTGCGGCGAGACGATCTTCAAAACCGCCGGCCCGCCCATCGCTGCGAACTGTTCGGCCGCAGCCTCCGGCGTTACGACGAAATGGGTCGGAACGGTCGGAATGCCGAAGCGGCGGAGGATTTCCTTCGCCTCCCATTCGTTGAGATTGCTGCGCCCCTCCCTTACCGCGGCGGCGATGACGGCGTTCGCCGCCTCGACGTCCTCCGGCACGATCGTCACCCCGGCAGACGGCGTCTCCATCAGCTGCGCCTGGTTGCGGCGATAGTCGACGAGATAGGTGAAGGCGCGGATCGCGTCCTCCGGGCTCTCGAAGCTCGGGATCCGCTCGTCGGCCAGCATCTGGCGGACCGGCCCGGCGGTGATGCCGCCGAGCCAGTTGGCAAAGACCGGGAAGCTCCGCCGCGCCCTGGCGACCTCGACGACCGCGGCCGCCGCCTCGCGGTTGTCGGCGACGGCGGTCGGGCAGTTGATGACGAGGACGGCGTCGGCCACCCGGCTGTCGATGAGGATGTCGAGGGCGTCGCGGTAGCGTTTCGGCGTCGCGTCGCCGATGATGTCGACCGGATTGCCGTGCGACCAGGTCGGCGGCAGGACGGCGTCGAGCCGCGCGAGGCACGGCTCCGTCATGTCGGCGAGCCGCCCGCCGACCGCCTCCAGCCGATCGACGGCGAGGACGCCGGCACCGCCGCCATTGGTCAGGATCGCCAGCCGGTCGCCGCCGATGCGGATGCCGGTCGCGAGCGTCGCCGCGGCCTCGAACAGTTCTTCGAGCGCATCGACCCTGAGGATGCCCGCACGCCGGAAGGCAGCATCATAGACGAGGTCCGAGCCGGCCATGGCGCCGGTGTGCGACTGGGCCGCCCGGGCGCCCTCGGCGCTGCGGCCGGACTTGATGACGAGCACCGGCTTGGCGCGCGAGGCGACCCGCGCTGCCGACATGAATTTCTGGGCGAAGGTGACGTTCTCGACATAGAGCAGGATCGCCCGCGTCTCGCGGTCGGTCGACAGGAAATCGAGGAAGTCGCCGAAATCGGCGTCGCTCATGTCGCCGAGCGAGACGACGTGGGAGAAGCCGATGCCGCGGCTGGCCGCCCAGTCGAGGATCGCCGTCGCGATCGCGCCGGACTGGCTGACGAGGGCGATGTCGCCCTTCGGCGGCATCAGATGGGAGAAGCTGGCATTGATCCCGGCGGGCGTCGAGATCAGGCCGAGGCAGTTCGGCCCGACGATCCGCATCAGATGCGGCCGGGCCGCGTCGAGCATCGCCTGGCGCAGCGTCCGCCCGCCCGGCGCCGCGCCCTCGGCGGGCACGCCGAGGCCGGCACTGATGACCACGGCGGCGCGGCAGCCCATCTCCGCCAGTTCCGCGACGATTCCCGGCACGGTCCGCGCCGGAGTCGCGACGACGGCGAGGTCGGGGCATTCCGGCAGCGCGCCGACGGAACGATAGGCCTGCTGGCCCTCGATCGTCCGGTCATGGGGATTGACCAGCATGACTTGGCCGGCGAAGCCGCCGGCGGCGAGGTTCCTGGCAACGACGTTGCCGACCGAGCGGGGCTTGTTGCTCGCCCCGATCAGCGCGATTGATCGGGGCCGGAACAAGGCGTCGAAATTGCGGATGCTCATGAGCCGCCTCGTCGTCCTGTTGGGTTCATCGGGAGCGACGCCCGAAGCCTTTGGAGCACAGCTTAGGGCACCCGCCGGAAAAGTGAGTCCGGAATTTCCGAGAGTGCCGGGCGTGAAGAGAGAGAGAGAGAGAGAGAGAGAGAGAGAGAGAGAGAGAGAGAGCAGGACGACGGCAGCGCGTGTCGCCGTCCTTGGCGGGGATCAGAGAAGGGATCGCGGCGTCAGTGCGCCATCAGGATCGGCAGGTGGCAGTTGCGGATCAGCGAGCGGGTGACGCCGCCGAACAGGAATTCGCGCAGCCGCGAATGGCCGTAGGCGCCCGCGACGAGGAGTTCGGCACCGCTGACATTCGCCGCTTCCAGCAGCCCCTTGGCCGGATCGTCCCAGGCCGGCAGCTCGCGGATCTCGACGGTGACGCCATGGCGGGCGAGATGCCGGGCCATGTCGTTCATCGGTTCGACGCGCCGCTCCTCGCTGGCGCCGTCCTCGGCAATGCTGGCAAGCACAACCAGATCGGCGCGCTTCAGGAACGGCAAAGCCCCGGCGATTGCTCTTGCGCATTCCGGCGTGTCGAGGAACGAGACGAAGACGGTCTTCGGCAAGGCGGAGACCTTGCCCGCCGCCTCCGGCACCAGAAGGACCGGCGCGCGCGCATCGAAGAGAATCGCCTCGAACAGCGACATGTCGGTCGCCTCGGTCACCGACTTCTGCGACTGGACGACGACATCGACGAGGCCGCACTGGCGGGCGATGGCGCCGCGAAGCTCGCCGAGCGTACCGTCCGAGCGGCGCAGTTCCCAGGGCACACCGAGGCGGCCGAGGCGCGTGCGGAGCGCTGCTTCGACCTTTTGGCCCGCCTCCTCCGCCTGCTGAGCGAATTCTGCCGCCAGCGCGGCCGCCCCCGGCGCGGCGGTCAGGATCGGAACCGGCACGTGGTTGATCAGATGGCAATCGAGATGTGCCGCAAAGCCGGTCGCCAGGGTTTCGGCATAGGCGACTGCCGCCTCGTCGCCGTCGGTGCCGGCAAGAAACAGCGCCAGATCGGCGATGAAGGCCGGGGCGCTCGCGGCGGGGGCGACGGCCTCGGACGTCTCGGAATTTTCGGTGGCCATGATGGGAACTCCTTCGATCGAGGAACCGGCCCTTTCATAGCATCGAAATGCGACGGCCGGATTTGATCGGAGTCAACGCCAAGGCAAGACGCCGGCCGCAAGGTTGTCCATGATACGCAAGGACCGGGCCCTGCATCGGGCGGGTTACGGGCCGATCCGGCAGAAGCCGCGCTGCCGGCTTTCGCCGGGCGCCGCCAGCTCCTAAACTCGCACGACTGCCAGGGAGTGCCGCAAGCTCATGTATCTATTGTTTCGTGCCATCGGTCTCGTCGTTCTTGCCGTCGGGATCGTCTATGCCGTCGGCGACATCGCCCGCTCGCTCGCCGACGAGACGACCGAACTGGTGACGATCGACCAGGCTCTGACCGCGATGGGATTCGCGCTTTCCGATGCCGCGCCGGGATCGAGCACCCTCGCCGTCGTCGGCACATGGTCGATGGCGATCACCTGCGGCGCGATCGGTCTCCTCTTCCTGCTTCTCGGCCATCGCGGCAGGCGCCGCCCACGCGACATCCGCCGGATACCGTGATCGGCAGCAGCGCCCCGCCACCTTGAATCTGAGGGCTTTGCGCCCGACATTAGGCCGCGATGGAAGAGCCCGTCGAGCGCATCGCGCGGCCACGGCAGAAGGCCTGAAGCGGCGGCGGAACGGCGCCCCCGACGGCTCCTTTAAGGAGGTTTCATGTACATCCTCGACATGTTTTCCAAGAAGATGAAGCTGCCCGCCGCCGGCGAGGCGCTGCCTGGGCGCAGCGAGCCGATCCCGACGGCCGACGAGCATTTCGTCCTGCACCGGCCGCTGAAGCCGCCCTTCCCGGAGGGCCTCGAGACGGCGATCTTCGGCATGGGCTGCTTCTGGGGCGTCGAGCGCAAGTTCTGGCAGGCCGAGGGCGTCTACGTCACCGCCGTCGGCTATACCGCGGGCACCACCCCGAACCCGACCTATCAGGAGGTCTGCACCGGCCAGACCGGCCACAACGAGGCGGTGCTGGTCGTCTACGATCCGAAGGTGATCTCGTATGACGGCCTGTTGAAGCTGTTCTGGGAGGGCCACGACCCGACGCAGGGCATGCGCCAGGGCAACGACATGGGCACCCAGTACCGCTCCGGCATCTACACCTCTTCGGACGCGCAGGCCGAAGCGGCGGAAGCGTCGAAACAGCGTTACCAGGAGGCGCTGACCAGGGCGGGCCACAAGGGCACGATCACCACCGAGATCCTGCCGGCGCCGGAATTCTACTACGCCGAGGACTACCATCAGCAGTATCTCGCCAAGAACCCGGCGGGCTATTGCGGTGTCGGCGGCACCGGTATTTCCTGCCCGATCGGCGTGGAGAACGTCCCGGCCGAATGACCGCAACGCTGGCGGCCCGAGCCGAGACGGCCGGGCCGGTGCCGGGCGGCGGCTTTCGACCAACGGGCGGAGCGGATCTGCCTGAATTGACTTCAATCTCACGACGACCCGTGCCAATCTGACGATTGGTGCGGGTTTCGTCGTTTCACCCTGTCTGAATGTCGGGCGGCGCGACGATCCCCGCAGAGAAAACCGCCTTCTCGCCAACAGGGATCCTGACATCGATGAAACATTTCCTGGCCGCCATTCTCGCCGCCACCGTGATGACCGCGACGGCAGCCGTCGCTGCCGACTTCAAGCCGGCGATCCTCTACGATCTCGGCGGCAAGTTCGACAAATCCTTCAACGAGGCTGCCTATAACGGCGCCGAGCGCTTCAAGAAGGAGACCGGAACCGAGTATCGCGAATTCGAGATCGTCAACGACGCCCAGCGCGAGCAGGCGCTCCGCCGTTTCGCCCGCGACGGCGCGAGCCCGATCGTCTCGGTCGGCTTCAGCCAGGCCGCGGCGCTGGAAACCGTTGCCAAGGAATATCCCGACACCCAGTTCGCAATCATCGATTCCGTCGTCGACCTGCCAAATGTCCGCTCGATCCTGTTCAAGGAAGAGGAAGGCTCCTACCTCGTCGGCATCCTCGCGGCGATGAAGGCCAAGGACGGCAAGGTCGGATTCATTGGCGGCATGGACATCCCGCTGATCTCGAAATTTGCCTGCGGCTACAAGGGCGGCGTCAAGTCGGTCTCGAAGGATGACGCGGTCTACGAGAACATGACGGGCACCACCGGCGCGGCCTGGAACGATCCGGTGCGCGGCGGCGAGCTCGCCAAGGCGCAGATCGACAAGGGCGCCGACGTGATCTTCCACGCCGCCGGCGGCACCGGCATCGGCGTGCTGCAGGCGGCCGCGGATGCCGGCAAGTTCGGCATCGGCGTCGATTCCAACCAGAACGGCCTGTTCCCGGGCCATGTCCTGACCTCGATGGTCAAGCGCGTCGACAACGCCATCTTCGACGCCTTCACCGACGCCAAGGACGGCAAGTGGACCTCGGGCGTCGTCACCCTTGGCCTGAAGGAGGACGGCGTCGGCTATGCCATGGACGACAACAATGCCGACCTCGTCACCGCCGAGATGAAGGAAGCCGCCGAAAAGGCCAAGCAGGACATCATCGACGGCAAGATCGAGGTGCACGACTACACCACCGATTCGAGCTGCCCTTACTGAGTTCGCTGAGATCTCGAGCGACAGGATAGCGACGATCCGGACGGGGGCTCCCGCCCGGATCGTTATCAGGCGCGGCAGCCCTCTTAGGAGGGACTGCGCGCCGAGAGGGTCGGCGGGCCGCACGGAAAGATGACGCCCCTCTGAGTTCAGCATCGCGCTAACCCATTGAATTTGCGTGCCCCACTCGCGGAAAATCGATTCCGATTCTGCAGCCGATCATGTAGAATGGTTCTCGACTGGTCGCGGGAACCGCCGGGGTGTCGTGGAGGACGGCCCCGTTGAAAGGCCTCCGCAGCGCCGGTCGGAAGCTGACGGGAGGCAGCGACCAGGCGTGCTCGAACAATCCCATGTCTTCGTTCTGGTGATCGCCTCGCTGGCGGTCTCGCTGATGGCGAGCTTCACCGGCCTGTCCCTCACCTACGGCATCTCCGGGCTGCCCGGCCCGCAACGCAAGGCGAGCGTCGCAATGGCGGCGATCGCGCTCGGCGGCGGCATCTGGTCGATGCATTTCGTCGCCATGCTCGGGCTCGAACTGCCCGTCTCCTTCTACTACGACGCACTGACGACGCTGATCTCGGCACTGGTGGCGATCCTGGTGGTCGGCATCGGCCTGTTGATGATGCATTTTCGCGTCCGCACGCCGGCAAACATCACCGTCGCCGGGGCCATCGTCGGCCTCGGCATCGCCGCCATGCACTATCTCGGAATGTCCGGCATCCAGCTCTGCCGGGCGGTCTATACGCCCCTCGGTCTCACCCTCGCCTGGACCGCCTCGGTCGGCCTCGGCATCCTTTCCTTCCATGTCATCTACGGCGCCCGCTGCCGCCGCAACGTCGTGCTCGGCACGCTCTGCCTCGGCCTCTCGGTCTTCGCCGTGCATTTCATCGCCATGGGCGGCACCGGCTTCCGCCTCGACGCCACCGGCGTCGGCGAGGGACCGCTGCTCGACAACGCCACGCTGGCGATGATCGTCACCATCGCCGCCTTCGTGATCTGTGGCGCCTTCCTGCTCACCGGGGTCACCTTCCTGCCGGAGGACGCAGCCGGGTCGCCGGGCGCGAAAGGTGACGAGCCGGAGCAGCAGCCCGCCACCGCGGCGGCATCCATCGGAGCAGCATCGCTCCGGCTGATGGAGCCGCGTCCCGAGGCCCGCGCTGCATCCGGCGGCGCATCCACAGGCATGGCGCCCGCGCCGGACGAGGGCGCTGCCGGATCGCTGCCTCAGCACCCGTCCGCCAACGACCAGCCGCAAGGCCCGGGACCCAGCAACCCGCCGCCCCGGCACGCGACTCTGGTGCCCTACGAAAAGGACGGTCGCACCATCTTCGTCGACCGCTCCTCCATCGCCGCCCTTCGCGCCGAGGGCCACTATTCGATCCTCTATGTCGGCGGCAAGCAGCTGTTCTGCCCCTGGTCGATCTCCGAGGCCGAGGCGCGGCTCGCCGACGCCACCTTCATCCGCGCCCATCGCAGCTATCTGATCAATGTCAGCCACGTGACCGGCTTCGAGCGGCACAAGGACAACGGCATCTGCTTCTTCGAGGAGACCTTGTCGCTCGGCAAGGTGACCGTCAGCCGGTCGCGACTGACGGCGGTGCGCCACGCCCTGGGCGTGTGACGCCTTCGCATTTCGTGCAGGCATTTCGCAGCTGGTGAAAAGCTCGGCGCCGGTGGTTCGCGGCGGGCGGCGGCAGGACGTCCGGCTCTTTATGCTGCGTGGAAGACGCAAAGACGTCGGCTGCCGGTGCTGACGCCTTCGGGTGACGGCTGGTGGCCATCGGCACAGCCGGCCCCAAGGCCGGCTGTCGAGGGAGGAGAGCCGCGATGATTCCAGCCGCATTCGAATATCACCGCCCGACGGACCTCGCCGCTGCGCTGGCGACGCTCGGCGAATTCGGCGACGAGGCCCGGGTGGTCGCGGGCGGCCACAGCCTCATCCCGATGATGAAGCTGCGCATGGCCGAGATCGGCCACGTCGTCGACCTGCAGGACATTGCCGATCTAAAGGGCATCCGCATCGACGGCACGGCCGTCTGGATCGGCGCGATGACCACCCAGCACGAGCTGATCGGCCATCAGGGGCTGGCCGCTGCCGCGCCGATCCTGCGCGAGACGGCGCTGCAGATCGCCGATCCGCAGGTGCGCTATGTCGGCACGATCGGCGGCAACGTCGCCAATGGCGATCCCGGCAACGACATGCCGGCGCTGATGCAGTGCCTCGACGCCACATTCACCCTCGCCGGGCCGAATGGCAGCCGCGAGGTGGCCGCCCGCGACTTCTACGAAGGGGCCTATGTCACGCTGCGCGAGGACGACGAGATTCTCACCGGCATCCGCTTCGAGGCGACCGGCGGCGGCCAGGCCTATGAGAAGCAGAAGCGCAAGATCGGCGACTACGCGACGGCGGCGGCCGCCGCGATCCTGAAGAAGGACGGCACGTCTTGCAGCGCCGCCTCGATCGCCATGACCAACCTCTCCGACATGCCGGTCTGGTCGAAGGCCGCCGGCGATGCGCTGGTCGGCACGGCCTGCGCCGCGGCGGACATCGACGCCGCGGTGGCGGCGGCGCTCGGCGACATTTCGCCGAATGCCGACAATCGCGGCCCGGTCGAGTTCAAGCGCCACGTCGCCGGCATCATCATCCGCCGCGCCATCGAGCAGGCCTGGGCGCGCGCCTGAGCGGCACGCCGCGCCCCGCCCCCATTTGAGGAGATCCGATCGATGAGCAAGATGCATCTGAAGCTGACGGTGAACGGCGAAGCCCACGAGCTTCTCGCCGAACCGCGCGAACTGCTGATCCACGTCATCCGTGAGCGGCTGAACCTCACCGGCCCGCATATCGGCTGCGAGACGTCCCATTGCGGCGCCTGCACGGTCGACATGAACGGCCGCTCGGTGAAGTCCTGCACGGTGTTTGCCGCACAGGCCAACGGCGCCGAGATCACCACCATCGAGGGGATCGGCGCACCCGGCGCGCTGCACCCGCTGCAGGAGGCCTTTCGCGAGCACCACGGCCTGCAATGCGGCTTCTGCACGCCCGGCATGATCACTCGCGCCTACCGCTTCCTTCAGGAAAACCCGTCGCCGAGCGAGGCGGAGGTGCGCATGGGCATGGCCGGCAATCTCTGCCGCTGCACCGGCTATCAGAACATCGTCAAGGCGATCCTTTCCGCCGCGGCCGAGATGAACACCGTCAAGGAGGCCGCAGAATGAATGAGTTGGCTCCGATCAGCCGCGAGCAGCGCGTCGAAAACCTCAAGGGGCTCGGCTGTTCGCGCAAGCGCGTCGAGGACGTCCGCTTCACGCAAGGGCGCGGCAACTATGTCGACGACCTGAAACTGCCCGGCATGCTCTATGGCGACTTCGTGCGCTCCCCTTACGCCCATGCCAGGGTGAAGTCCGTCGACAAGAGCGCCGCCCTCGCGGTGCCCGGCGTCGTCGCGGTGCTGACCGCCGAGGATCTGGCGCCGCTGAACCTGCACTGGATGCCGACGCTTGCTGGCGACAAGCAGATGGTGCTCGCCGACGGCAAGGTGCTTTTCCAGGGTCAGGAGGTCGCCTTCGTCGTCGCCAACGACCGCTATGTCGCGGCCGACGCCGCCGAACTCGTCGTCATCGACTATGAGGAACTGCCGGTCGTCGTCGATCCGTTCAAGGCGCTGGAGCCGGGCGCGCCGGTGCTGCGCGAGGATCTCGACGGGCAGACCACCGGCGCCCATGGCGACCGGCGTCATCACAACCACATCTTCCTCTGGGAGGCCGGCGACAAGGCCGCCACCGACGAGGTGATCTCCTCGGCCGAGGTGGTCGCCGAGGAGATGGTCTATTATCACCGGACCCACCCCTGCCCGCTGGAGACCTGCGGCTGCGTCGCCTCGATGGATGCGGTCAACGGTAAGCTGACGGTGCACGGCACCTTCCAGGCGCCGCATGTGGTGCGCACGGTCGCCTCGCTGCTCTCCGGCATCGAGGAGCACAAGATCCGCGTCGTCTCGCCGGATATCGGCGGCGGCTTCGGCAACAAGGTCGGCGTCTATCCGGGCTATGTCTGCGCCATCGTCGCCTCGATCGTCACCGGCAAGCCGGTGAAGTGGATCGAGGACCGGATGGAGAACCTGACGGCCACCGCCTTTGCCCGCGACTACTGGATGAAGGGGCGCATCGCCGCGACGAAGGACGGCAGGATCACCGCCCTGTCCTGCCACGTGACCGCCGATCACGGCGCCTTCGACGCCTGCGCCGACCCGACCAAGTTTCCGGCCGGCTTCTTCTCGATCATGACCGGCTCCTACGACATCCCGGTCGCCCATGTCGGTGTCGATGGCGTCTACACCAACAAGGCGCCCGGCGGCGTCGCCTATCGCTGCTCGTTCCGGGTCACCGAAGCGGCCTATTTCATCGAGCGGATGATCGAGGTTCTGGCGATCGAGCTCGGCATGGACGCCGCCGAGCTGCGGCGGATCAACTTCATCCGCAAGGAGCAGTTTCCATACCAGTCGGCGCTCGGCTGGGAATATGATTCCGGCGACTATCACACCGCCTGGGACAAGGCGCTGACGGCGATCGACTATCAGGGCCTCAGGCGCGAGCAGGCCGATCGCGTCGAAGCCTTCAGGCGCGGCGAGACGCGCAAGCTTCTCGGCATCGGCCTCACCCATTTCACCGAGATCGTCGGCGCCGGCCCGGTGAAGAACTGCGACATTCTCGGTATGGGCATGTTCGACTCATGCGAGATCCGCATCCATCCCACCGGCTCGGCGGTGGCGCGGCTCGGCACGATCAGCCAGGGCCAGGGCCACGCGACGACGTTTGCGCAGATTCTCGCGAGCGAGATCGGCCTTCCCGCCGATTCGATCACCGTCGAGGAGGGCGACACCGACACCGCCCCCTACGGCCTCGGCACCTACGGCTCGCGCTCGACGCCGGTCGCCGGCGCCGCCACCGCAATGGCCGGCCGCAAGATCCGGGCGAAGGCGCAGATGATCGCCGCCTATCTCCTCGAGGTGCATGACGGCGACCTCGAATGGGACGTGGATCGCTTCGTCGTGAAGGGCGCGCCGGAACGTTTCAAGACCATGAAGGACATCGCCTACGCCTCCTACAACCAGGCGATCCCGGGGGTCGAGCCGGGGCTCGAGGCGGTCAGCTACTACGACCCGCCGAACATGACCTATCCCTTCGGGGCCTATATCTGCGTGATGGAGGTCGACGTCGACACCGGCGTCTGCGACGTGCGCCAGTTCTATGCCCTCGACGACTGCGGCACCCGCATCAACCCGATGGTCATCGAGGGCCAGGTGCATGGCGGCCTCACCGAGGCGCTGGCGATCGCGATGGGCCAGGAGATCGCCTATGACGAGATCGGCAACGTCAAGACGGCGACGCTGATGGACTTCTTCCTGCCGACCGCCTGGGAGACGCCGCACTACACCACCGACTTCACCGAGACGCCGAGCCCGCATCACCCGATCGGCGCCAAGGGCGTCGGCGAAAGCCCGAATGTCGGCGGCGTGCCGGCCTTCTCCAACGCCGTCCACGACGCCTTCCGGGCCTTCGGCCTCAGGCAGTCGCACATGCCGCACGACCACTGGCGGGTCTGGAAGATCGCCCACGACCTCGGGCTGCATGGGTGAGATCTCCTCTCGCCCGGCCATTTTGTCCCTGCGGTCGGAAGGGGTGCGATCGCTTCTTGTTGCAGGACGCGTTCCCGCAGAGATGGTGCCAGCCGATCAGGCAGTCGAGCTGGAGGCGTTGAAACAATGGGCGTCCACCTCACAGCGTCGTCATCCCGGGCTTGACCCGGGATCCATTCCTCTAAGCGAGCGGCTTCCGCTCGATCTCAGAAGAACCATTGCGGAAGCGTCTGCCGAGCCAACGACTGCACCAATTTGGAATGGATCCCGGCTCGGGGGCCGGGATGACGAACTTTCGATGCTGCCGGAAGTCCTGCACCGGGGTAGCGCTCGGAGCGGCGTCAAAAGCGCGGCCCTTCGGGAATCCCCTCGCCGGAAGGTCGAAAATTCACGCGGCACGGACATGACGCCATGAGCGACTGGACCGCCCTCGGCGAGAGCTTTGCAAGCAAAGGCTACATCGCCTCGCCCGAGCTGACGATGGCGCTGCACATCGCGCTCACCCTGGGGCGGCCGCTGCTCCTCGAAGGCGCGGCCGGCGTCGGCAAGACCGAGGTCGCGCGCACCCTCGCCGCGGTCAAGGACACCCGCCTGATCCGGCTGCAATGCTACGAGGGGCTCGACGCGGCCCACGCCATCTATGAATGGAACTATCAGCGCCAGCTCCTGTCGATCCGCGCCGCGGCCGAAGGCGGCGAGACCGGCCGCGCCGTCGAGGACCGGATCTTTTCCGAGGAGTTCCTGCTGCAGCGCCCGCTGCTGGAGGCGATCCGCCAGGAAACGCCGCCGGTCCTCCTGATCGACGAGATCGACCGCGCCGACGAGGAGTTCGAGGCCTATCTTCTCGAAGTCTTGTCTGACTTCCAAATCACCGTACCCGAACTCGGCACGATCACCGCCCGCTCGATCCCCCATGTCATCCTCACCTCGAACGGCACAAGAGACCTCTCCGACGCCCTGCGCCGGCGCTGCATCTACGCCCATGTCGATTATCCGACCCGGGAGGCGGAACTGGCGATCCTCGCGGCGCGCTGCCCGCAGGTCGAGGAACGGCTTGCCCACCAGATCGTCGGCTTCGTCCAGGCGCTGCGCAAGGAAGACCTCGAAAAGAAGCCGGGCGTCGCCGAGATGCTGGATTTCGCCGCGGCGCTTGCCGGCCTCGGCCTTGCCGATCTCACCGCCGATCCGGTGGTGCTGCAGGCGAGCCTTGCAACGCTCTTGAAGACCGAGGCGGACCGGGCGGCGATCGCCTCGGAAGTGGCGCAGCGCCTGGCGGGAACCGCATCATGACGAGGGTCACCCGCTTTGCCGCCCGCGATCCCGGACCGGCCGCGCGGGTGGTCGGCTTCATGGCGCATCTGAGGGAGAACGGCCTCAAGCTCGGCGTCCACGAGACGGCGACGGCGCTGCGGGCTCTCTGCGAGATCGACGCGATCGATCCGCGACAGGCGCGCCTCGCGCTGAAATCGGTCTGCGCCGGCTCGGCCGACGACGCCGCCCGCTTCGACGACCTCTTCGACGCCTATTGGCTGAACGAGGGCCGCGTCCGCCAGAAGGTGGTGCGCGACGCAACGCGCAACGAGCGCCACTCCCGCTCCTCGCTGTCGAGCGAAGGCGAATCCGCCGCGTCCGGCGGGCGGATCCACAGCCCCGACGATGGCAGCAAGGCGGAAGACGTCTCGGCCGAGGGCACCGGCCGGCTGGTCGCCACTACCGCCCGCAACCTGATGAAGCGGGATCTGCGCGAACTCGTCGACCCGGCCGACATTGCCGAGGCCGAGCGTCTCGCGCGCCGGCTCGCCGCCGCCATCCGCGACCGCCGCTCGCGCCGGCGCCGCGCCGCCCGCAAAGGCGCCGGCATCGACTTCCGGCGGCTCGTGCGCCAGAGCATCGCCACCGGCGGCGAGCCCTTCGCCCTGCCGCGCCGCCGCCGTCCGGACCGGCCGGTGCGCCTCAGCCTCCTCTGCGACGTCTCCGGCTCGATGACCGTCTATGCGCGGGTGTATCTGGCCTTCCTCGCCGGGCTGATCCGGGCCGACAGGACCGCCGACGCCTATCTCTTCCATACGCGGCTGGTGCGCATCACCGAAGCGCTGCGCGACGACGATCCGCTGCGCGCCCTCAACCGGCTGACGCTCTTGGCCGACGGTTTCGGCGGCGGCTCGAGGATCGCCGGCAATCTCGACCGCTTTGCCCGGACCTATGCGAGGCAGTTCGTCGACGGGCGCAGCGTCGTCGTCATCCTGTCCGACGGCTACGACACCGACCCGCCTGACAAGATGACCGCGGCGCTGACGCGGCTGAAGACCCGCGGCTGCCGGATCGTCTGGCTGAACCCGCTGGCCGGCTGGAAGGGCTACGAGCCGGTGGCGCGTGCGATGGCGGCGGCACGGCCGCATCTCGACCTCTTCGCGCCGGCCGGCACACTGGCGGCGCTGGCCGGCCTTGAGGCCGAACTGTCGCGGATATGAGGAAGCCGGCAATGACCACCTTCGACGAGCGGGCCGAGGCGCTGCGGCAGGCGGGCGTTCCCTTCGCCATCGCCACCGTGGTGCGCACCGTCGATGCCACCTCCGCCAAGCCCGGTGCCAAGGCGCTGATTCTTCAGGACGGCAGCATCGCCGAGGGCTGGGTCGGCGGCGGCTGCGCCCGCGGCGCGATCACCAGGGCTGCGAGCGAGGCGCTGTCCGACGGCCAGCCGCGCTTCGTCAGCCTGCGCCCCGAGGAACTGCTTGAGGCCGAGGGCGCCAGCCACGGCGAAGAGCGCGACGGCGTGCGCTATGCCCGCAGCCGCTGCCCGTCGAAGGGCTCGATGGACGTCTTCGTCGAGGCGGTGACGCCGCCGCCGGAACTCGTCGTCTGCGGCGAGAGCCCGGTGGCGCTAGCCCTGTGCGAACTCTCGGCGCATCTCGGATTCAGCCGGACATTGCGTGCGCCGGGCCTGCCCGCCGAAAAGGTCCCCGCCGTCGAGCGGCTGGCCGACGACTTTGCCTTCGACGGGATGCTCGGGGCCGAGCGCTATGTCGTCGTGGCGACCCAGGGCAAGGGTGACGAGGCGGCGCTGCGCGGCGCGATCGCGTCGGGGGCCGCCTATGTCGCCTTCGTCGGCAGCCACCGGAAATTCGCCGCGCTGCGCCAGCGTCTGATCGACGACGGCGTCGGTCCGGAGGCCCTCGATGGGGTGAAGTCGCCTGCCGGCCTCGACATCTCGGCGATCACGCCGGACGAGATCGCCCTGTCGATCCTTGCCGAGATCGTCGCCCTGCGCCGGAGCCGCCAGCGCCCGGCGATCCCGGCCTGACGCATTCCAGCCACTCCCCCGATCTTTGCCGGCCGGCAGCACCCCCGACTTTCGTCGTGGAAACTGATCGTTGCCATTGAGCCCTCGCCGGCTCTGCGGGCAGAGTGGCGACCTCGCGGCTGGTTCGCAGCGCCCGGCACCTCGGCTTGGGCGGGTGCTGCTCTGCCGGTCACTACGCCGATGTCGTCCCGCGCAAAGCCAAAACACGCCCCGAAGGTCGCCCATGCTGAAGGCCCTGACCGCCATCCTCCTCTGCCAGCTTGCCGGCGAGACGATCTCCGCTGCGAGCGGGCTGCCGCTTCCCGGCCCGGTCATCGGCATGGTGATCCTCTTTGCCGTCCTTGCCATCCGCAAGGGCGTGCCGAAGGACATCGGGACGGTGGGCGACACGCTGCTGTCGAACCTCTCGCTGCTCTTCGTTCCCGCCGGCGTCGGCATCATGCAGCATGCAGCTAGGCTCGAAGCGGAGGCGCTGCCGGTGGTCACCGCCATCGTCGTCTCGACCCTCGTCACCATCGCGGTCACCGGTTTCGTCATGGCGAAGCTCGGCGGCAGCCGGCCGGACGGCGGCACGACGGAGGAGGCCTGACGCGATGGGCGAGCGAATCACCGACATCTGGGTCTATCTCGCGGCGAGCCCGCTTCTGGCTCTGACCCTCACCCTGGTGATCTACCAGGCGGCGCAGTGGCTCTATCAGCGCGCCGGGCGGCCGGCGCTGCTCAATCCGGTGCTCGTCGCCGTGGCAGGCCTCGTCGCGCTACTGGTCGCGACGGGCACCTCCTACCAGACCTATTTCGAGGGTGCCCAGTTCATCCATTTCCTGCTCGGGCCGGCGACCGTCGCGCTGGCGATCCCGCTCTACCGGCAGTTCGACAAGGTGCGGCGGAGCGCCCTCGCCCTTCTCGCGAGCCTCCTCGTCGGCTCGCTGACGGCCATGGGCACGGCGCTCGCCATCGGTTTCGTCATGGGCCTCGACCATGTCAGCCTGGTCTCGCTGGCGCCGAAATCGGTGACCGCCCCGGTCGCCATGGGCATCGCGGAAAAGCTCGGCGGCCTGCCCTCGCTGACGGCGGTCTTCGTCATCGTCACCGGCATTCTCGGCGGCGCGCTCGGGCCGCTGGTGCTCGACCGGCTGAAGATCGGCGATCCGACCGCCAGGGGTTTTGCCCTCGGCACCGCCTCGCACGGAATCGGCACGGCGCGGGCGCTGCAGGAAAGCGAGGTCGCCGGCGCCTTTTCCGGCCTTGCCATGGGGCTGAACGCTCTGGCGACCGCGATCCTCCTGCCGCTGCTCTGGTCGCTGTTTTCCTGAGATCCCGGAGATCGGCAGTACGGGCGGGGATATCGCGCACGCGTGGATGGCAGGCCTGATGCCCCAAAGCACCTTGCCGACAGCCGCGAGCGAGGCCGGTGACGAGCGATGAGCGCTTCGGAAATCTTCGGGCGATTCGATTTAGGCGATCCTTGCCGCGACGCCGCGACAAGGATCTCGCCATGCCCGACTCAACCGACCGCCTCGCCCTTCCCTATATTCTCGCCGACCAGGCCCAGAAGCATGTCAGCCACAACGCCGCGCTGGTGCGCCTCGACGCCCTCGTCCATCTCGCCGTCCTCGACCGCGACCGGACGGAGCCGCCGGCAGATCCCGCACCGGGCGATCGCCACATCGTCGCGGCGGGTCCCGCCGGCGACTGGGTGGGCCGCGCCGGCTCGATCGCCGCCTGGCAGGACGGCGCCTGGCTCTATCTCGAACCCCGCCCCGGCTGGCGGGCCTGGTCGTCCGCGGACGCGGCGATCCTCGTTTTTGACGGCAGCACCTGGCTGCCCGCCGCCCTCGGCGCCGAGGATTTGAGCGCCGGCGCCCTCTCGACGCTCGGCGTCAACACCGCCGCCGACGACTTCAACCGTTTTGCCGTCAAGTCCTCCGCCGTCCTCGTCAGCCACGACGACGTCTCCGGCAGCGGCAATGGCAGCGTCCTTTGCACCTTCAACAAGCAGGCGAGCGGCAAGGACGCCGGCTTCAACTACCAGAGCGGCTGGTCGACCCGTGCGCTGATGGGCCTTTACGGCGACGACGATTTTCGCATCAAGGTCTCACCCGACGGAGGCACCTTCCACGAGGCGCTGGTCGTCGACCGGGGGAGCGGTCGGGTCGCCTTTCCGCAGACCGGGGCCGTCGATCATCTGGCGCGGGGCCTGTTTGTCAAAGCCGATCCGGCGAGCGTCGCCTTCACGCGAACTGCGCCGGGCGCGCTGGAGCTGAAGGCCGGGACGCTGGTCGAAGTCGCCGGGCTCGTGCGCCACTTCGAGGCGGCAACGAGCATCGCCATGCCGGCGCTCGCTGCCGGCACGGACTATGCCGTCTATGCCTGCGCGGACGGCGCGCTGCGCGCCGATCCGAGCCCCGTCGCCCCTGCCGGCTACACCGCTGCGACCAGCCGGATGATCGGCGGCTTCCATTATGCCGCCGGCGGCAACGCGACGGGCTACAACACCGGCGGCGATGCTACCCCGCAGATCAACCCCTACTCGCTGTGGGATCTCGCCTGGCGCCCCGCCTGCCCCAATCCGCGGGGAATGGCCCTCGTCGCGGGCCGCTTCTGGTGCGACATCTACCTCACCGGCGTCAATGTCGATGCCGACGGGTCGTCACGCTACGGCGCGACCATTGCCGATGGATCGAGCCCGCCCAAGGTCCCGGCGATGTTCGGAGGCGACGGGACGACGACCTACGGTTCCTTCACCTGGTTCGAAGCCACCGAACTCCTCCACTCGGTGGGCAAGACCCTCCTCGACTATCCGGATTTCGTGGTGGCCAGCTTCGGAGCGAAGGAGGGCGTCTCCCGCGGCAACGACCCGGTGACGACAGGCTTTGCCACCACCAATGCCGGTGCGACGAATGCCGATCAGGCCTTAACCTCGAAATGGGGCATCGTCCAGGCGGTGGGCTGCCTGTGGGTCTGGGCGAATGCCTTCGGCGGCCCCTACACCGCCGGCTGGGCGGACAATGCCAAGGGGCGCGGCCAGACCTATCAGCAGCCGAATGCCGGGCTGCTCGGTGCGCATTGGAGCAGCGGCGTCAATGCCGGCTCGCGGGCGTCCACCTGGAACAGCGCGCCGTGGAATTCCAACAGCCCCTTCGCGGCCCGGGGCCGTGCCGAGCATCTTCGCCGGCGCTGAGAGTGGTCGATGTCGGCCGCAGACCGGGCGCGTATCAGCGCTCGATGCGGTCGACGAACCAGCGGGTGAGCCGGGTCCAGACCTCGTCCTTCTCGACCTGGTCCTCGACGCCGTGTTCGAGGTTCGGATTGTCGTTGACCTCGATGACGAAGACGCCGTCATCGGTCTCCTTGAGGTCGACGCCATAGAGACCGTCGCCAATGCAGCGCGCCGCCCGCAGCCCAGCATCGAGGACATGCGGCGGCGCGTCTCCCAGCGCGAATGTCTTGAAGCCGCCCTCCATCGGCCGGCCGCCGGTCTCGTGATTGATGATCTGCCAGTGGCTCTTGGCCATCAGATACTGGACGGCGAAAAGCGCCTCGCCGCCGAGGACGCCGATCCGCCAGTCGAACTTCGTCGGCATGAACTTCTGGGCGATCAGCAGGTCGGAATCCTCCAGCCATGCCATCGCCAGCTTTTCCAGCGCCGCGAAGTCCTCGACCTTCTTGACGCCGCGCGAGAAGGAGCCGTCCGGCACCTTCAGGACAATCGGGAAGCCGAGCTCGTCGGCGGCGCGCTTGAGATCCTCGCGGCCGGCGACCATCAGGCTCGGCGGACAGCCGACGCCGTTCGCCGCCATCAGCTCGTTGAGATAGACCTTGTTGGTGCAGCGGATCATCGAGATCGGGTCGTCGATGACCGGCATGCCCTCCTGCATCGCCCGCCGCGCGAAGCGGTAGGTATGGTTGGAGATCGAGGTCGTCTCGCGGATGAACAGCGCGTCGAAATTGGCGAGCCGCGGCAGGTCCTTGCGGGTGATCGGCTCGACGTCGACACCGAGCCGGGCGGCGACCCGCGCCCAGTGCTTCAGCGTGTCGACGGAGGACGGCGGCAGTTCCTCGCGCGGATCATAGAGCGTGGCGAAGGCGTATTTCGCCGGCGTCTTGGTCTTCGCCGTCCGCCATTCCCGCGCCGTATAGCGCTCCATGGCGGCGTAGAGGCGGGCCATCTCGCCGTCGTCGAGCTTGCCGAGGGCGGAAAAGGCAATGCGCCGGATCGTCGGAGCGTCGACCTTCGGCTCGAGGTGAATGTCGAGGGCGGGCGCGCGGAACCAGTCGAAGACCAGCTTAGCGAAGCGCTCCAGCCGCTGATCGCCGGCATAGCCGAAATAGATGCGGATCGGCGAGGCCGGCGGCTCGCCCTTGTCGCAGGCCTTGCGCAGCGCCGCCTCGAGCTCCGGCAGGGAGTTCTCGTAGAGCTTCTTCTCCGACAGGTCGATCATCGTCTCGACCGACGGGATGACGCGGTGTCCTCGCGCCTCGGCGAGCAGCGAAGCGTAGTAGCTGCGGCTCTGATAGGCGTAGGAGCGCGACAGGTTGATGATCTTCGGGCGCTGGCCGCGAAACAGGCCCGGCCGCGCCAGATAGTCGCGGCTGGTCATGACCTTGTGCGGGGTGGCGCTGTTGTCGAGGTCGGACAGCCGACCCGAAAGGACGACCCATTGGGACATGGACGACGATCAACTCCGTCGGGGTGAGAGAAAGACGGCAGCCCGCAGCACGGACTTGCCGAAGCGCGCCATCCTGTCGAAGGTCGCGTAGGGCAGAGGCAGATAGGCCGCGTCGGCGATGGATTCACCCCGCTCGTCGGCGACCCAGGGATCGTGGACGATGATGTGCCGGCCGTCGTCGCCATGGGCGAGGATCCAGTGCGGCACCTTCTTGGCGAACATGTGGTAGCCGGAAACGAGGACGATCGCCGTCCCGCCCTTTGCGAGATGGGCGCGCAGCAGGTCGAGGGTGAACGGCTCGACGATGGTCGGGATGGCGTATTCGGCCGCCCGGCGGCGAAAATCCTCCTGGGCGAGCACCATGACCTTCTGCTTCTCGGCGCTCCTGACGCTGTCGAGAAACAGGTCGCCGACCTGCGAGACGTGGATCTCCGCGGCAAGGCCGAATTCGTGGGCCGTCACCGCAAGGCCGTAGGGGTCGCAGCCGCCCGGGCCGGACATCATGAAGATCGTCGTCGCTTCGCGCCACAGCCGGATCTCCATCACCGGATCGAGCTGGAACCCCTTCACGTCGCGGGCCATCGCCATCATCAGGCAGCAGGAGCCGCAGGTGAAATCGGTGGTCTGCTCGTAATAGGGAACGCCGGTGTCGAAGGGCTTGTCGCCGCGCAGGATCTTTTCGAAACGCAACGCCGGCATGTGGTCCGCATAGTAGTCGAGATAGCGGCCGATCGGCCGGTAGCCCTCCGACCGGTAGAGGCCGATCGCCCGATCGTTGTCCTCGCGCACCTCGAGCCGCAGCAGGATCCGGTCGCGGTCGAAGGCTTCCGTCTCGGCCGCCTTCAGAAGCGCACGGCCGATGCCCTGCCCCGCGGCCGAACTGGCCACGGCGATCGAGTAGAGCCTCGCCAGCGCGGTGCCCCGCCTGAACAAGAGTGCCGCATAGCCGAGCAGCCCCGGCCGCCCGGCCGCTTCGGCAACGAGGATCAGCGCGCTCGCCGAACCGATGAAGTTGCGGAACGAGCGGCGGGTGATCCGGTCGGCGACGAAGGACGCCTCCTCGAGCGCGACGAGCGCGTCGAGATCGTCGAGATTTGCGGCGCGCAGCGCCGGACCGCCCGACGGCTCGGCAGTGTTGAGCAGGGCGGCGGCTGAGGGCATGGATGCGCGAACTCGCGATGTCGAATGGCGGCACTGGCGCATCCTTATGCACCCGCCCGCAGCCAAAAGCGACGGCAATCGACAAGGCGAGAAAGCGGCACCAGCCACGCTCAAGCGAGCGTCACGACCGATCGATCGGGACAGCGTGCGGCCTTCGGCTCGCCCCTGCGACACGCCGTTGAAACGGTTGCAAGAACTACTTTCAATACACGTATCTTTAACTGAAACACCGGCAGATTGTACATGACGCTGAAAGAGAGTGTCACGAAGTTCAGGATTGAAGATCAGTCACACAGATCGTCATTCTTGCGGCGTTTTTGCAGCAACCCGGCCTTTCAGTCCAGTATTCAGGGTCCCCCACATGAAATCTCTCCTCGGCGGCGGCAGGGCGGATGCGCTCGATCTGCTCAAATCCATCGGCCAGACGTCGATCGTCATCGACTTCGACCCGGATGGCCGGGTCCTTTCGGCCAATGACCTGTTCTTCGACCGTTTCGGACACGGGCAGACGGTCGGCCTGACGCTTGCGGAGCTGCATCGCGAGACCTTCGCCGACGCAGCGAAGCTCTCGGCCTTTCTCGCAGGCCTTCGATCCGGCGAGGTCCAGCGCACGGAGGTCGGCCTCACCCGCGAGTCCGGCGAGGACGTCAGGCTGCAGGCGAATTTCTACCCGGTCCGAAATGCGCGAGGCCGATTCTACAAGTTCACCGAGATCTTCGACGAGGGCTGCGGCAATCGGTCGCGCATCGCCGAGATGAGCGGCAAGCTCGCGGCGATCTCGCGGTTTCAGGCGGTCCTCGAATTTTCGCCGGACGGCATGATCCTCGACGCCAACGACAATGCGCTGAACCTTCTCGGCTACGATCGCTCGGAGGTGGTCGGTCGCCACCACCGCGAACTCGTCGAACCCTCGCTCGCCGCCAGCGAGGAGTATCAGGAGTTCTGGAAGAAGCTCGGCCGGGGCGAGTTCGTCGCAGGCGAGTTCAGACGCATCGCCAAGGGCGGCAAGCTCGTCCATATGCAGGCGTCCTACAATCCCGTGCACGATGCCGAAGGCCGTGTCCTGAAGATCGTCAAGTTCGCAACCGACGTCACCGACCGTGTGGGCGCCGTCTGCGAGATCGGCCAGGGCTTGGGCCGGCTTGCGAAGGGGGATCTCAGCCGGCGGATCGAGCACGACTTCGGCGCCTGCCTCGAGCCGATCCGGATCGATTTCAACCAGTCGCTCGACACCCTCGAAGCGGCTCTGCTGCGGGTCGGTGAAAGTGCCGCGACGATCGGCACAGCGGTCGACGAGATGCGCACGGCCTCCGACGAACTCGCCGAGCGCACGGAATCCCAGGCCGCGTCGGTGGAAGAGACTGCCGCAGCCGTCGCAGAGCTTGCCGGCAACGTCCAGTCCTCCGCGGCAAATGCCGAGGAGGCGGCGCTGGTGGTCACCAAGGCCAAGGTCGGGGCCGAGCGCTCCGGCGAGATCGTCCGCAAGGCGATCGCCTCGATGAGCGCGATCGAGCAGTCCTCGCAGCAGATCACCTCGATCATCGCGGTGATCGACGAGATCGCCTTCCAGACAAACCTCCTCGCCCTCAATGCCGGCGTCGAGGCAGCCCGCGCTGGGGAAGCCGGCAAGGGCTTTGCGGTTGTCGCCCAGGAGGTGCGCGAACTCGCCCAGCGCTCCGCCACCGCCGCCAAGGAGATCAAGACGCTGATCACCGCCTCTTCCGAACAGGTGCAGGGCGGCGTCGCGCTGGTCGGCGAGACCGGCGAGGCCCTCGCCGAGATCGTCGGCGAGGTGCAGGTTATCGACGAGAAGATCCGTGCCATCGTCGGGACGGCGAGGCAGCAGGCGACTGGCCTTGCCGAGATCAGCCGGGCGGTCGGCTCCATCGACCGCAGCACCCAGCAGAATGCGACGATGGTCGAGGAAGCCACCGCCGCCTGCCACAATCTCGGCACCGAGACCTACCGGCTGCGCGAGCTTCTCGGCACGTTCCGGCTTTCCGCCGCGGGCGAGTCCGCCGGATATGCCAGCGCAGCCACGCCGACCGCAGCGGGAAGGCCCGCCCTCGTCCTCGCCTCCAGCCAAGGGTCAGCGAAAGGCGCTAGGACTTCGCCTGCCCGCAATCTCATCCACGACGTCGCCAACGCCTTCGGCACGTCGAAGAGCTGAGCGCTGGCCATCGTTCAATCATCTGACGGACAGATTTCATGAGCACAGCCGAGGCAGCCGCAGTCCAGGCCCAGACGACGCACGATCCGATCGAGATCATCGCCTTCTATCTCGGCGAGCAGCAGTTCTGCGTCCGCACCACGTCGATCCGCGAGATCCGCGGCTTCGCCAAGTCGACGCCGCTGCCGCACGCCTCGCCCGAAGTGATGGGGATGATGAACCTGCGCGGCGCGGTGATCCCGGTGATCAACACCGCCCGCAAGCTCGGCCTCGGCCGCTCCGAGCCGACCGAGCGCAGCGCCATCGTCGTTGCCGAACTCGGCGGCACGATCTTCGGCCTGATGGTCGACCGGGTCTCCGACATACTCACCGTCGGGTCGGAAGTGATCCAGCCGGTGCCCGAGATGAGCTCCGGCTTCGATCGCAGCTTCGTCGAGGGGATCATCCCGCAGAACGGCGACATGATCTGTTTCCTGAACCTGGAACGGATGTTCCCGGAGCCGCAGAAGAGCGACTTCTTCGCCTGATCGACGGCAACGGAACGGGGATGCCGTGCCGCCGCGCGGCATTCCTTGTCGTTGTTGCGACGGCTCAGCCGCGGCCGACGAAGGGCATCTGGTTGGCCATCACGGTCATCGTCAGAACGTTGGCGTCGAGCGGCAGGCTGGCCATGTAGGACACCGCCCGGGCAATGTGACCGGCGTCGATCGTCGGCTCCGGCTTCTTCGATCCGTCCGCCTGCGTGACGCCGCCGGACATCTTGGCGGTCATGTCGCTCGCCGCATTGCCGATGTCGATCTGGCCGACGGCGATGTCGAACATCCGGCCGTCCAGCGAGGCCGACTTGGTGAGCCCGGTGATGGCGTGCTTGGTGGCGGTATAGGGCGCCGAATTCGGCCGCGGCGTCGTCGCAGAGATCGAACCGTTGTTGATGATCCGCCCGCCGCGCGGGGTCTGCGCCTTCATGATGCGGAAAGCTTCCTGGATGCAGAAGAACGAGCCGGTGAGGTTGGCGCCGACGGCCTTGTTCCACTCCTCGGCGGGGAGTTCCTCCAGCGGCACCGAGGGCGAGAACACGCCGGCATTGTTGACGAGGAGGTCGAGCCGGCCGAATGTCTTCTCGACGGTGGCAAACAGCGCGGCGACGGCGGCCCGGTCCGATACGTCGCAGGCGACGGCATGGACGGCATTCGCGTCGATCTCCTTGGCCGATTCCTGAAGCACGCTCTCGCGCCGGCCGGTGATCACCACCTGAAAGCCGTCGCCGACCAGCGCCTTGGTGATCGCCTTGCCGACGCCGGTTCCACCGCCGGTCACCACTGCGATTTTCTCAGACATGTCTTTCCCTCCCTGCGGCGCTCCAAAGACAAACGCGAAAGCGCCATCAGGCCGGTTTAGACGATGATCCAATACAAGCCAACGCCGGCCCGGCCCGCCAGCCGGTAGAGGCCGGATGCCGGGCGTGCGGGCCTCATCCGGCGCGCAGCCTGCGGATGCTGGTCACCTGAACACCCTTCGCCGACAGCCGTTCGACCGTTGCCTGCAGGGGCTCGACCGCCGTCATCATGTGATGGGCGTTGGCATGGAGCAGCCGCTGGCCGTCGAGCATGATCCCGACATGGCCCTTCCAGAAGACGAGGTCGCCGCGCTGCAGCCCCTCGATGCCGGCGAGCCGGGTGCCGAGGTCTCGCTCCTGGCAGTCTGTGTCGCGCGGCGCGGCGATGCCGGCCATCCCGAGCGCCAGTTGGACGAGGCCGGAACAGTCGATGCCGAGCGCGCTCTTGCCGCCCCACAGGTAGGGCACGCCGAGAAACCGTTCGGCGACCGCGACGAAATCCGCCTGCAGCTCCTCCAGCGGCGCCAGATGCTGGCGGACGACGAAGCCGCCGGAAGCGATCGCGGCATAGCGGGCGTTGTGGTCGCTCGCCTCGCCGGTCACTGCGACGAGCGCGCCCATCGGCAGGGCGGCGATCGGCGGCCGCTTGATATCCGGGTCGGGGAAGACCAGCGTGCGCGGCGCTGAGACACGGGCCGTCGGCGGTGGAGCGTCGTAAGGGCCGAGCGCCTCGGCCGGAAGATAGCCGACATAGGAATCAGCTTCGGCCTGGACCCAGCACCAGCCAGCGGAGCCTTCCTCGAAGACCCGGACACGCTCGCCGAGGAGCAGTTCCGTATCGAGCGGCGCGTCCGTCTGCGGCCGGCGCCTCAAGGGCGCGAGCGGCGTCGTGACCCGGCGGACAGATCCTTCGACGAAGCGCTCGGCCTCCACCCGGCCCTTCAGCCGTGCATCGGCAAGGTCCGGCCGAAACGCATTGAGCCGAGGATCAAGGCTGTCGCTCATGCTGGCCCTCCCAGGATCAGCTCCACCCGCCGCTGGTCAGGACCGGCCACCATAACGCTGCTTCATCACGTCGTAGATCGCGCGGATCGCCTGTGCCTCGCCGCCGACCGGGCCGGTCGGCGAGGGCTTCGGCCGCCAGCCATAGACGTCGAAATGCGCCCAGGTTTTGGCCTTCTCGACGAAGCCTTCGAGGAACAGCGCAGCGGTGATCGAGCCGGCGAAACCGTCGCTGGTGACGTTGTTGATGTCGGCAATCTTGGACGCAAGGTTCTCGGCATAGGGCTGCCAGAGCGGCAGCTGCCAGACCGGATCTGCCACGGCGATTGAAGCCGCGGCAAGGCGCGCCGCGAAGTCGGCGTCGGCGGTGTAGAAGGGCGGCACGTCCGGCCCGAGGGCGACGCGCGCCGCGCCGGTCAGCGTCGCCATGTCGACCATCAGCTCCGGGCTCTCCTCGTCGGCAAGCGCCAGCGCGTCGGCGAGCACCAGACGACCCTCGGCGTCGGTATTGCCGATCTCGACGGTCTTGCCCTTGCGGCTCGGCAACACGTCGCCGGGGCGGAAGGCGGAGGCGGAGATCGAGTTCTCGACGGCGGGGATCAGTACCCTGAGGCGGACGGCGAGGCCGCTCGCCATGACCAGGCGGGCAAGGCCGAGGACGTTGGCGGCGCCGCCCATGTCCTTCTTCATCAGGAGCATCGACGAGGACGGCTTGATGTCGAGGCCGCCGGTGTCGAAGCAGACGCCCTTGCCGACCAGCGTCACCTTCGGCGCGTCCACCCTGCCCCAGGTAAAGTCGATCAGCCGCGGCGCGCTGGCGCTGGCCCGGCCGACGGCGTGGATCATCGGAAAATTCATTTCAAGGAGATCGTCAGCGGTGATGACGGAAATGTCCGCGCCGAACTCCTTGGCCAGAGCGCGCGCGGCGTGCTCGAGCTCGGCGGGGCCGAGATCGTTGGTCGGCGTGTTGATGAGATCGCGCGTCAGAAACACCGCGTCAGCGATGCGGTTCGCCTCCTCGATATCGGCGCCGTCGCCGGCGAAGACCTCCGCATGCGCCTCGTCCGGGCTTTCCTCCCCGCCGGCCTTGTAGCGCGAGAAGCGATAGCCGCCGAGGCGCATGGCGAGCGCCCGGAGCGTCGCATCGCCGGCCGAGCCGTCTGCCTCGATGCTCCACGCCCCGGCCGGGAGCTTGCCGGCCAGCGCGCCGAACTGCAGGGCCGTCGCAGCCTCATGGGCGGCGTTCTTTGCCCGCGAGCCGAGGCCGAGATAGGCCGCCGTCGCATCGCCCTCGGGGCCCGGGACCACCAGCACCGACCCAGCGCCGCCGGTAAAGCGCATCGCCTCGGCCCATTTGCGCGCCGCCCCGGCAAGACCGTCGACGCCGTTCGCATGAACCGCGCGGACGGGCCGCGCATCGGCAGCGGGGCGAGACGTCAGGGTGATCGGCATGGTGAACTCCGTGATTCGCGACAAGCGGTCGCCCTTCGGGCGTCTCCTCTTTTAAGCCGTCCGGCTGCGGCAACACAAAGGCCCGCGCAAAACCTCGGCAGACACCCGCGACCGCGGGCCTCGAGACGGCCTTCGACGCGCGACCCAAAGGCCGCGATTAACCTCGCGTTAGGGTTAACGAAATACTTTCATCCGCGACGACGCCCCGCGCCAGGGGTCGCGACGACAGCTCTTTTCAGGTGGAGATCTCCCCCATGGCCACCCACACCGCCCGCCCGGCACGAAATTTCAGGCGCGCCGCCGCAGGCGCCGCGATCCTCGCGCTGCTCGCCGTTCAGGGCTGCGCCTCGGTTTCGGGCGAGACGACGGGTTCGGTGCAGCGGGCCGGCGGCCCCACCGTCGCGGCGATGCCGGCCTCGCAGCTGCAGGGCGCGGTCAGTACCTACGGCGCGGCCTATGAGAAGAGCCCCAAGGACAAGGCCACCGGCCTTTCCTATGCGGCGGTGCTGCAGATGGCGGGGCGGAACGACCAGTCGCTGGCGGTCATGCAGCAGGTGGCCATCGCCCATCCGAAGGACCGCGACGTCCTTTCCGCCTATGGCAAGGCCCTCGCCGCCGCCGGCAACCTGCCGAAGGCGCTGGAGACGGTCCGCCGGGCGCAGACCCCCGACCAGCCCGACTGGGGGCTCCTTTCCGCCGAGGGCGCCATCCTCGACCAGATGGGCCAGTCCGACCAGGCCCGGGTGCTCTATCGCAAGGCCCTGGAAATCCGGCCGAACGAATCGACCGTGCTGTCCAATCTCGGCATGTCCTACGTTCTCACCAACGACCTGAAATCTGCCGAGCAATATCTGCGGCAGGCGGCGCAGCTGCCGGGCGGCGACAGCCGTGTGCGTCAGAACCTCGCGCTGGTGGTGGGTCTGCAGGGCCGGTTCGACGAGGCGAAGCAAATCGCCAGCGCCGAACTTCCGGCCGACCAGGCGAGCGCGAACGTCGCCTATCTGCAGCAGATGCTGTCCCAGCAAAATACCTGGTCGATGCTGAAGGACAAGGACAAGCGCGGCTGAAAGCCGCGCGGCCAGTTCGAGCGTCGGAGCCCTGCCCCGCCTTCAGAGAAGCGTCAGACCCGGCCTGAGCCGGAGAGCCGCGAGGCGGCAATTACGGCCTCGTGGGGCCTGAACGCATCGCCGAACGTCCGACGCCGGCGCGGCATCATCCTCGCGCGGTCGTCGCGAACTTCGTTGGTGAAGAGTTCACCAGAAAACGGCTCAGGGGTCCAGAGCGCTTGGCGAAGCCGCTCGACCTCCGAAAGCGCCGGCGCATAAGCCTCAGAATCGATGGCATTCACACCGCGGTTGCGAGGCTCGGCAGGATGCAGCGCGGCATAGATCTTGTTCGCCTGCGCCCAGTGCTCGTGTTCCCGGCCGCTCGGGCAGCCTTCCTGTTCCCAGATCTGATAAGCCAAAGCCCGGATTTCAGCCGCATCGTCGACCTTCGGCATCGATTTCCTCCTCATCACCCGCCTGACGGCGGATACCGCATCAAGACTATCTGAGGGAATCCCGCGGCGCCGATTTGGTTGCGCCGCAACGAGGCTGAACTGAGTTTATCTTGGTGGGGACCTAAGGATTTTTTAAGGCAAAGCCGCTTGCTCGAAACGCGCGTCTGCGCCTCGAAAGCCACGAATCATTCCTACGCCTCTCTGACAGCGATCAGCGCCTCACGCGCCCAGCGCATAGGCCGCGGCGACGACCACCGCCCACAGGCCGATCGTCGCCAGCAGGATCACGTCCTCCGCCCGTCGGTATGTCATCATTCCAGGCTGTTCTCCCGCCGGTTTCCGGCAACAAGTCGAGCCGCATCCAAGAACAAACCTAGATCATTGAAATGAAAGTCAAATGCCGCGCCGACGGCTGCAGCACCGGCCCGAAAATCAGAACCGATTTTCTCAAAAGCACGATGCGTCGGATCAAAGAGATTGCGCGCCGCATCGCACCGATCCGCTGCGGGATGACGCAGGAGATATCCGCGAGAGGCGGCGGCGATGCTTGTCGATCGACAGGACTTGGCGCGATCAGCGCAGCGCCTCGAACATCGCCTGGACGCCGGAGAGGCTGTCGACAGCGCCGTCCGCACCGAGCTGCTCGGGAGACAGCGTCGTGTAGCCGCCGATGACCACGACTACCTTGATGCCGGCAGCCTGCGCCGCCTTCACGTCGTTTTCGCTGTCGCCGACGAAGAGCACGTCGGCCGGCTCGAGCCCGAGCGTTTCGCAGGCGAGGAAAAGCAGCCCCGGCTCCGGCTTCTTGGCCGGCCCGGCATCGCCGCCGACGACAACGTCCATCAAGTCGCTGAGGCCGAAATGCCGGAGGATCTGGCCGGTCGCCTCCCCGGGCTTGTTAGTGACGACACCGATCGCCCGCCCCTCCGCCTTGAGGCTTCGGGTCACCTCGCTGGCGCGCGAATAGAGGGTGGTGAGTTCGGTGCTGCGCGGCTCGTAGATCTTCAGGAAGCGCTCGACGATCCTGTCGCGCACCGCCGGGTCGAGTTCCTTGTCGAGGGCCGCATAGGCCCGCTCGATCAGCTTCGGCACTCCCCCGCCGATCATCCGCGTGACCGCTTCGAGGGTGAAGGGCGGTTCGCCGTAGCTCTCGAGGGTCTCGTTGAGCGCCGCGTGGAGGTCGGGCGCGGAATCGACGAGCGTCCCGTCGAGATCGAAAAGCACCGCCTTCGGCCAGTCGTCAGCAGCCATCAGGCGGCGTCCTTCCATTTGATCGAACAGCCGATCGAGGGAATCTGCTCGCGCGGCCCCTCGCCCGTTTCGGCCACCATCCGCATCGCCTCGAAGAGGTCGCGTTCGGTTTCCTCGGATGCCTGCCTCTTGCGCGAGGCGTCGAGGCGGCCGCGATATTGCAGCTTCAGATCACGGTCGAAGCCGAAGAAGTCCGGCGTGCAGACGGCGCCATAGTGCTGCGCGACCGTCTGCTCCTCGTCGTGGAGATAGGGGAAGGGAAAGCGATGGGCCTCGGCGAAACGCTGCATGTTCTGAAAGGAATCCTCCGGATAGGCCGCCGCATCGTTGGAGGAGATCGCCACCGTGCCGATGCCGATTCCGGAAAGGTCACGGGCATCGCGCACCAGCCTGCCGATCACCGCCTTCACATAGGGACAGTGATTGCAGATGAAAGCAATCAGCAGGCCGTTGTCGCCGCGGCATTCGAAAAGGCGGTGGGTCTTGCCGTCGACACCCGGCAGTTCGGCGTCGAGGGCCGGCCAGCCGAAGGCGCAGACGGGTGGTTGCGCGGCCATGGTGACCTCCCATTCTCATCCGAAACCGGACGCGATTATGGGGCACTGGGGACGGCGGGGGAAGCCGCATCGAGACAGCTGGCCGGTTCAGCTCCGCTCAGACCGGGTTCTTGCGCTGCTGCGGCCATTCACAGCGCCATTTCGTCACCTTCCACTTGGGGTGATCGCCGGCCCATTGCGCCACATAGGGCGAGGACAGCATCATGCATTGCGCGCTGGTGGCCCGGGCCTGATAGGTCAGGCGTTCTTCCTTGCAGTTCGCCGGGCTGGCGATCAGGCAGACGGTCATGACGAGATCGATCATCGGACGGAATCTCTCCTGCGGGCGTGCCCACCGCGGTCGGATGATATTCGTCGAGGATAGGGCGCCGGATGCCGGCCGGCTGCGGCGGCCCCCTGCGACAAATCGGCCCGCAGCCATCCCTCGCCGTCACCATCGGCCCTGACGCAGCGGCTCTTTCGGGGCCGGTCAGAGCGGCAGAAAGATCTCGCCGAGCCCCAGCACTGCCGTGTCGCCGCCGTACCGGCGCATCGGCTGGCGCCCGAAGGGCACGCTGCCGACCTCGCCCGCAGCAAATGTCCGGGACATCACGGAAAGGATGAGGATATCGGCCGGGCCATTGTCGAGAAAGGTCGGAGCGAGGTGCTCGACGCCGCCGCAGAGAAACAGCGTGCCGCGCTTCATCAGCCGCCCGGGGGTTCCCGCCGCCCTGCCCTGAATAATGAGAGTGCCGGCGATCATCCGGCTGCCGGCGTCGGGCCCGGCGTCGCCGGCAATCGAGATGACGCCGCGGCGCATCCGGTCCCCGGCCCGCGCCCCGGCGTTGCCCCCGACTATCAGCGTGCCGCCCTTCTGCCCCATCATCTCGCCGGCGAGCGGCCCGCCGAGACGATCGCCGGCGTTCCCGGCGATCCTGACGACACCGCCCTCCATCGCCGAACCGGCATGGTCGCCGGCCGAGCCGGAGACGACAATCCTGCCGCCCTTCAGCATGCGGCCGAGGCGCATGCCGGCATCGCCCTGGACAAAAATCTCGCCGGCTTCCATCGCCTCGCCGATTCGGTCGAAGCGCGGTGATCCACCTTCGAAGCGGATCGTTGCCGGGTCATCCCCGGAAACCTCGAAGATGTCGCCCACCGTGACGCCCAGGCGGCTGGTGCCGACCTTCAGCCCGGCGATGTCGGCAGCCGAGAGCCCCGCCAGCTGCGCAGGAACGAGCGGCGAGAGATCCAGCCTCTCCTCGGGCTCGGCCTTTTTCCGGAAGGTCAGCCCGGTCATGGCAAGAGATCCTTCAGATGGAAGTGATGGGGTCCGAGATTGCCGCCATAGTTGCCGGCGCCGATCCTCAGCGCGCCTTCCTGCGGCCCGAGATCCGTCACCGCCTTGATGCCGACGCGCATGGCGTCGGCGACCGCCGCCGAGGACAGCCCGTCGATGACGATCTCGAGCACCGAGCCGATCTCCGGGCCGAGTTCGGATTTCGTGACGCCCTTCAGCGTCGGGCAGTAGGCGTCGTTGGTCGAGGCCATCATGCCCTTGTACTTGCCGCCGACCTTCGAGCCGGAACGCACGATGCCGCCCGGAAACGGCATGATGACGTCCGGCACCCGCCGCATCGCCTCGATCGCGGCTTCCGAGGCGGCGAGCGCCTGCGCCGTGGTGCCGGCCATCAGCAGGAGGTTGCCGCCACCGACGCCATCCGTGGTGACCCCGGTCTTCGCCTCGCAGAGGAACTCTCCCTCCATCACCGGCATGCGCCAGAAGTGCTTGTCCTCGAACTTCTTGGAGATCTGCCAGCCATCGGCGAAGTAGCGGATCGCCGAGCCGAGATCGATCGTCGCCTCGGCGTCGAGATCGGCATAGCAGGCCGAGGTCGGGCTGGTCAGGATGCACTGGCCGAGGCGGGTGGTGACCTGCTTCTCCAGTCCGCCGGCGTCGAAGGAGAAAAACAGGACGCGCACGCCCGGCCGCCCGTCGCGGGTCTCGTCCGGTGCGAGCAACCGGTCGACGCCGCCCTCGCAGCCGCAGGCAATCACCGATGTCGCAAAGCCCGTCATCGAACGGGCGGCTTCCAGCGCCCATTTCTCGTTGATCGCGGTGATCTGGATCGCCGTCCCGGCCATCGGGAAGGCCTCGGCGAAGCTGTCGTCGATGGATACCCCGTTCACCACCATCGTGTCGTTCACGCCCGGCATGGCACCACCTGAAACGGATCCTCGCGGCCGATGGCGCCCTCCGGCACCTCGAACCAGCGCGATTTCAGCCCGTATCTGTCGTCGAAATAGCGGTCGAGCCGCGTCTTCATCGCCTTGTCCGGCTCCGGCCTCAGGGTCAGCGCCCGGCCGAAGCGGCGCTTGACGACCGTGCCGTCCTTCACGACGACATCGCCGTCCTTGAGAACATAGGCGGCCCTGGCGAACATCGCCGCCTTGTCCTCGCCCGGCCGGTAGACCGAAATGTCGGCGACGGCGCCGGCGCCGAGATGGCCGCGATCGACGGTGCCGAGCAGCCGCGCCGGCGCGGCTCTGGTCATCGTGGCGATCTCGGCGAGCGTGTACTCGCGCTCAATCTCGGGAAGCGAGGTCATCCGCACCGCCGCCTTCGGCAGCGCGTCGAGCCACTTCGCCCGGACATTGCGGTCCATCAGCAGCGCAAAGATATCCGGATAGCTTGTGAAGGGCGCGCCGTTCGGATGGTCGGTGGTGAAGAACACCCGCGAAGGATCCTCGATCAGGAGGAAGAGCTCCAGCCCGATCGCCCATTGCAGAGCGTTGTAGTAGCTCTTCTGCCGGTAATCCATCGGCACGACGCCGCCGCCATTCGCCTCGTGGTCGAAGATGATGCTCTTCTTCGGGCTCGCCTGCCCGCGCCCGGCGAACTGGCGAAGCTCGTCGGAGGAGATCGTCACCGTCTGGCCGAACATCACCTGGCCGATGTCGACGGTGATTTCGGGGGTGGAGTTGACGAGTTCGGCAAGATCGCGCCCTTGGGACGAGAAGCGGCGCTTGCCGTCGGTGCCGTAGCCGTAGAACTGGATGTGGGCGAGGTGCATCGGGTCGCCCTCGGCGGCGCGGATCGTCGCGGCGATCGAATCCGACGAGGCGCCCGGCACGCCGAGATTGTTGCAGTGGACATGCAGCGGGTGCGGAATGCCGAGGGCCTTCACCGCCTTCTGCAGCGTCTTGACGATCTGCCGCGAGGAGACGCCATAATCCGGCACGACGTCGTCGAAGTCGAACTTCCGGACATTCTCCTTGAAGGCCGCCGAACCGCCGGCATTGATGCACTTGACGCCGAGCGCCCGGCTGGAGGCGACGGTCCAGGAGACGTAGTCGGCGATAGCCGCATCGCTTTCGCCGTCGCGGATCATCGACATCAACAGGTCGTCATTGCCGAGAACGACGAGCGTCGCCTTGTCGATGATCGGCGTGTCGGCGAGTTCCAGATGGGCGTGCAGCGCGCTCGATGGCGCCATCGCCGGCTCGACCACCGTCGTGAAACCCATCTCGGCGTATCGAAGCCCGGTCTCCTCGGTCGTCCAGCCGACCTTGGAAAGCGCCGTTTCGCCGGGTCTTGCGGAGAAGGCCCGGTGCCATTCCGGCAAGAGTAGCCGGGCGGTGTTCACGTGGCCGCCGGCGATGTGGGAATGGATGTCGATCGCCCCGGCCATGACGACGAGGCCACGGCAGTCGATGGTTTCGTCGGCCGTTCGTCCGTCGCCAGGCGGGTCGACGACGACGCCGTCCTCGACGAAGACGTCGCCCTCCCCATCCCGGCCATTGGCCGGATCGACGACATGGCCGTCCTTCAGCCGTGTCAGCATGTCGGATGTTCCTCCCCCCGGCCGCGCTGGTTCAGGCCGCTTCGGCAGCAGTCCCGCCGAGCGTTCCTGCCAGCGCATCGAGTGTCTCGGCCGCCGTCGGCAGCCCGCTTTGGTTTTTCCCAGTGACGCCGACGAAACTGCCGAACCGCGGCTCGTAGAGAACGCCGTCATGGTCGCGGCCAGCCGCCGCCACCTTGAAGACGACCTTCGCGGCAGACGGGCCGGCCGGATCGTCAGCGATTACGATCGTCGGCCGCGCGAAACCGGAAACCGCAGATGTCTCGCCGGCAAGCGCGTCGACGAGGACGACGAGATCCGCTTCCCCTTCGTCGGACAGCTGCCGTTCGGTCGAATACAGCTGCGCGTCGTGCTCGGCCGCCCCACGTCCGAAGGAAACCCGCAAGGGAAAGCCGCTGGTCCATGTGGCGACCAGCGCTGCGCCCATCGCGTCCGGCCATTCGACCACCGGCAGCGTGCTCACCCGTGCCATGTCGTTGAGGTCGCCTGCAAGACCGAGGATCATTTCGGTGCCGATCTCGCCGAATTCGGCCGGCGAAAAGACGATCGCGGCAAAGCCGGCTTCGCCGAGGAACGCGGCCAGCGTCTCCACCGCGCCGGCGCCGACGGGACCTTCTGCCACCCTGCGGCCGGCGAGTTTCGCCCGGACCATGCCGAGAACGTCGACGACATCCTTGCTGGCGCAGTCGAGATGGCTGATGTCGGAGCCCGGATCGATCGCCACGGCCTGGCGGGACAAGGCGAGGAAGCGCCTGCCGGACTTTCGCGTTTCGACCCCGAGGTCCGGCTTCGTCTCGGCAAGCAATTTCAGAACATCGGCGCCGACGCGCCCGGCATCGTCACCGACGATCAGCACCCGGTCGGCGCGCCGGCGCATCTCGGCGGGCGCTGCGAGAAAGGCGCCCGCGTCCCGCGCCGCGGAAATCAAGCCGTAGATGCTCGAGGATGCGCCATGATCGACGATGGCGCCGGCTTGGCGCGCCAGCGCGAGAGCTGCGCGAAGCCCGGAGACGTCGGTGCGCAGCCCGCAGATGAAGGGTTGGCGCGCCTTGGCGAAGAGATCACCCGCAACGCGCAGGGCCTCGTCCCGCGTCGCCGGCTTGCCGTCAATCCACGCAATCTCCAAGACGTCTCGCTTTCTGTGCCCAGCGACAAGGTACCGCCCCTGCCGGGAAGGTCAATTCATCGCCTACGGCGTCTCACGACTTGTCGTATTTGATATAGGCAAAGCGCGGATCGTCCGGCGTTCCGGACAAAGGGCCGTCCTCCTTGCCCGGCTGCCACATCACCATCTCCTCGATCTTCTTGGCCAGCGCGAAGTCCGAATCGGTGATGCCTTTCGCCGCATGGTTCATCAGCCGCACCTCGACCCAGGCGTAGGACGCCGTGATGTCGGGATGGTGGAAGGCCGCCTCGGCGAGATGGCCGACCGCGTTGATCACCATCAGCGTGCCCTTCCAGCTGTTGGTCTTGTAGGTCCGGCGGATCCAGCCATCCTCGAGCCGCCATGTCGGCAGCTCGCTCTTCAGGCGTTCCTCGACCTCGGCGTCGGAATAGGTCTTGGCAGCCATCGAATTTCTCCCTTGCCCCGCTGTCGTGACCCACAATAATAGGACAGGGCACCGCGAAGGCAGGATATTTTCTTGATCGACGACGTCGTCACCGTCTCGGCACCCGCCCGCCTGCATCTGGGCTTCCTCGACCCGGGGGGATCGCTCGGCCGCCGGTTCGGCGGGATCGGGCTGGCCCTCGCCGCACCCCGCACGACCGTCGGCATCCGGCGCGCCGCCAGCGATACGATAAACGGTGCCAGTACCCGCCGTGTTCGCGACCATCTCGAACGCCTGCGCGGGGCGCTCGACTTGAAATCGGCCTATGCGATCAGCGTCGAATCGGCGATGCCGGCGCATGCGGGCCTTGGCTCCGGCACGCAGCTGGCGCTGGCGCTCGCCTGCGGCCTGAGGCGGCTCGAAGGCCTCGAACTCGATCCCGAGGCAGACGCCGCACTGCTCGGCCGCGGCAACCGCTCCGGCCTCGGCGTCGCCTTCGTCACCGGCGGCGGCGTCGCCGTCGATGGCGGCAAGGGCACGTCCGACCTGCCGCCGCCGCTGATCGCGCGGCTCGCCTTTCCCGAGACCTGGCGCGTCATCCTGGTCATGGACCCGCGCCAGGAAGGCTTTCACGGCCCCGCCGAACTCGAAGCCTTTGCCACACTCCCGCCCTTTGCCGAAAAGGACGCCGCGCGGATCTGCCAGCTGGTGCTGCTGCGCGCCCTGCCCGGTCTCGCCGAGCAGGACCTTTCCGCCTTCGGCGGCGCCATCACCGAGATCCAGCAGATGGTCGGCGCGCATTTCGCCTCCGCGCAGGGCGGCGTCTTCACCAGCGGCAAGGTCGCGGCAGCCTGCGAATGGCTGGCGGCGAACGGCGCCCACGGCATCGGCCAGAGTTCCTGGGGCCCGACCGGCTTTGCCTTCGCCGCGACCGACGAAGAGGCGATCCAGCTGGTCGAAGGCGTGACGCAAGCGGGCCTTGCCGAAGACCTCGACCTCCTCATCGTCGAAGGCCGCAATCGCGGCATCGAGATCAGCCGCACCGCCAGCCTCTCGCGGCGGCTCGGCACCGGCTGAGGCCTTTCGCAGCTGGAGCCAAAGGGCTTGCCGCCCGGCCGGACCGGCGAGCGAGCCACCCGCCCCGTTTCCATCCCGGCGCCAGAAGCCGGAGCACCAGAACAACGAAAGATCGACGGAGAAACACCCGATGGCAGCCAAGAACATCCTTCACATGCTGACACCCCACAAGCATGTCAGCCCCTTCGACGTGAACATGGCCGTCGATGCTGGCTACGATTCGGTCACGCCCTATGAGGAGGTGACGATCGACGAGGTGCCGGACCTCGTCCAGGACGTGATCTTCTCGCGCCCGCCGGACCGCGGCGTGAACTCGGCGGTGTTCTTCGGCGGCGACGACGCCGTCCTTGCCCTCGACATGATCGACGCGGCAAAGGGCGCGATGGTGCCGCCCTTCGGCTGCAACGTGATGGCCGATCCGGCAGGCTCCTTCACCACGGCGGCGGCGATGGTCGCGCTCGTCGAGAAGACCCTGAAGGCCGAGAAGGGCAAAACGCTCGCCGACGTCTCAATCGCCGTCTTCGGCGCCACCGGCGTCGTCGGCTACTGCTCGGCGGTGATCGCGGCGCTTGAAGGCGCGAAGGTGAAGATCGTCGGCTATAGCGGCGTCAAGCGCGTGCAGGATCGGGCCGACGAGATGAAGGAGCGCTTCGGCATCGAAGTGGAGGCGGTCGACGGCTCCAGCGATGAGAAGAACCAGGCGATCATCAGCGATGTCGAGGTGATCTTCTCTGCCGCTAAGGCAGGCGTTCAGGTGCTGAGCCTCAAGCAACTGCAGGCCGCCGGCAACTTGCTTGTCGCCGCCGACGTCAACGCCGTGCCGCCGCTCGGCCTCGAAGGCATCGACGTCATGGCGAATGGCGAGCCGATCGAGGGGACGAATGCGCTCGGCATCGGCGCGCTCGCCGTCGGGCCGATCAAGTCGAACACCGAACAGGGGCTGCTGAAGCGGATGATCGAGGCGGGCGAGCCGCAATATCTCGATTTCCGCGACGCTTTCCAGCTCGCGCGCAGCCTCGCGTCATGAGCCCCAGCCAACGGCCGACGATCCTCGCCGCCGCCTTCTCGGCCCGGCAGATCGCGGCGAGCGCCCGGCTGGCGGGGATCGACTGCCTGGCCGTCGACTTCTTCGGCGATCTCGACCTTCGCGTCGAGGCGAAGAAAAGCGCCATGCTGCGCGGCCACTATCCCGACGGCTTTTCCGGCGACGAACTCGTCACGAAGCTGGAAGAGCTCGCAAAGGGCGAGGCGCCGCTCGGCTTCGTCTATGGCGCCGGCTTCGAGGACCGGCCGGAACTCATCGAGGCGATCGCCGTGCGATGGCCGATCCTCGGCACCGATCCCGCGACCGCCCGCCGACTGAAGCAGCCGGAAGACTTCGAGGCGATCTGCCGGGAGGCCGGCATCGCCCATCCCGAGATCCGGCGGGCGCCGCCGGCCGATCCTGGCAACTGGCTGTCGAAACAGGTCGGCGGCTGCGGCGGCAGCCATGTCGGTCGCGGCGACGCACCACCAGCCGAAAACCGCTACTATCAGCGCTTCGTCGCCGGGGAGCGGATTTCCCTCGCCTTCGTCGCTGCCGGCGGGCGCTGCGCGCCCCTCGGCCATTCCCGGCAATGGGCCGATCCGAGCCCGGCCGAGCCGTTCCGCTATGGCGGCGCCGTCGGCCCGGTCCACGTGCCGGATGACCTTGACAAGACGATGCTTGCGGCGGTGACCGCCTTCGTCGCCGCGCTGCCGCTGACCGGCCTCTGCAGCGCCGACTTCGTCATCGGCGACGGGCCGCCGGTGCTGCTCGAGATCAATGCCCGGGCCGGCGCGACGCTTGACGTCTTCGACGATCCCGCCCGGCCGCTGATCGGGCTCCACCTCGCCGCGGCGCTGCGCGGCGAACTGCCCGAAGCCCGCCCGGGCGCAGCGAACACGATCCGGGCGAGCGGCCTTGCCTGGGCGGACCGTCCGCTGGCCGTTCCGCCCGGCTTTTCCTGGCCGGACTGGACGCGCGACCGCACCATTCCGCCGGCCGGCTTCGCCGCCGGCGAGCCGATCTGCACCGTCGTCGCCGAAGCCGCGAGCGAGGCGGCGGCGGAAAGCCTGTTTCGTGCTAGAACGCGGCAGATTACCGAAGTACTGGGGAGTATGGCGGCATGAGCCAGACCACGAAGGTCCTATCCGTGAACGAGGGCGCCCTGCCCCTCGTCGCCGAATTGCGGTCTCGCGCGACGGAGCTGAAACTGGCGGTCTCCACCGGCGCCGCCGGCGAGACGCTGATCGACGCCGGTGCCGCCGTGCCCGGCAGCCTCGAGGCCGGCCGGCTGATCACCGAGATCTGCCTCGGCGGCTACGGCACCGTTGCCATCGCGCCGTCCGAGCGGCTGCCGCGCTGGCCCTTCGCGCTGACGGTGCGCACTTCCAACCCGGTGGTCGCCTGCATGGGCAGCCAGTATGCCGGATGGCAGCTGACCAATGCCGAGGGCGAGGAGAGCTATTTCTCCATGGGCTCCGGCCCCGCCCGCGCCCTTGCCGGCAAGGAGACGCTGTTTCGCGACATCGCCTATGCCGACCAGAGCGAGGCGGCGGTTCTCGTCCTCGAGACCGGCAGCCCGCCGCCGGAGACGCTGGTGCGGCGCATCGCCGAAGACTGCGACGTCGCGCCGGAAAATCTGACGATCATCTTCACGCCGACCCAGTCGCTGGCCGGAAGCGTGCAGATCGTCGGCCGCGTCGTCGAGGTGGCGCTGCACAAGGCCCATGAGCTGCATTTCGACATGGGCGCGATCGTCGAGGGCATCGGCACAGCGCCGCTTGCCCCGCCGCATCCGGACTTCCTCACCGCCATGGGCCGCACCAATGACGCGGTGATCTATGGCGGCCGGGTGATGCTCGCCGTCACCGGCCCGGCGGCAGCGGCGAAGGAGCTAGCCGAAAAGCTGCCGAGCAGCACATCCTCGGACTTCGGCAAGCCGTTCAAGGAGATCTTCAGCCGCTACGACGGCGATTTCTACAAGATCGACGGCATGCTGTTCTCGCCGGCGGAGGTGCATGTCGTGTCGCTGGAAAGCGGCGAAACCTTCTCGGCCGGCCAGGTCGACTCGGCGCTGATCGATGCGTCCTTCGGCTGAATCAGCAGGCGCGGCGCCGCGCATCCTGCTCGTCACGGCGAGCATGGATCGCCACGCCCGCGAGCTTCGTGCGGCCTTCAAGGCGCGGGGCGCAGCGGTGGTCGTCAGCGGCCTTGCCGATGTCGGCTTCGATACCGCGGCCGCCCATGGCCTGGTCTTCCCGGCCCTCGGCGAGACCCTGCCGGACGCCGTCTGCGTGCGCACCATGGATGGCGGCAGCTTCGAGGCGGTGACCCGGCGCCTGTCGCTGCTCCACGCGCTCGGAAAGCTCGGCGTCCTCGTCTCCAACGACGCGCGAGCGATCGAGAACTGCGTCGACAAGGCGATGACGAGCTTCCTCGTCGCCGCGGCCGGCCTGCCGACGCCGCGAAGCTGGACGGTGGAATCCCGCCGTGAGGCCGAGCGGATCGTCGCCTCGGAGAGCCACGCCCTCGTCCTGAAGCCGCTGTTCGGGGCGCAGGGCAAGGGCCTGAAGCTGATCGGCAGCGTCGACGACCTGCCGCCGCAGGACGAGATCGCCGGCGGTGTCTACTATCTCCAGCGCTTCATCGGCCATTCGACGGGAGGGCGCTGGTCGGACTTCCGGCTCCTGGTGTCTCGCGGCCGCGTCGTCGCGGCGATGCGGCGGGAGGCGGCCTGCTGGATCACCAACATCAAGCAGGGCGCGGCCGCCCACCCGGTCGAGCAGGACAGCGCGCTCGAGGAGCTTGCCGTTGCCGCGACGGCTGCCGTTGGCGGCGACTTCTGCGGCGTCGACCTCCTGAAGGACGCGAGCGGCCGGGCGCATGTGCTGGAGGTCAATTCGATGCCGGCCTGGACCGGGCTGAAGCGGGCGAGCGGCCTCGACATCGCCGATCTGCGCGCCCGCGACCTTCTCGCCGCCCTTGCCGAGAAGCGGCAAGCCGCGGCCGAGAACCGCACGATGGCGACGGCCTTCGCCCCCGTCCTGCCGTGAGCCTCGGGCCGGCTAAGATCGAGGCGGCATTCCTCGCAGCCTGCCGGGCCGAGATCGAGACGCTGAAACCCGGCAATGTCCACCGCTTCGCCCCAGGTCACGGCATGACGGCCGAAACCTTCCTCAGGGCCGCCGCCGTGGCAGCGCCCGAGATCGCGAGGGGCGGCACGCCTGTCGGGATGCGGATCCTCGCGGCGACGCGAGCGAGCTTCGAAGCAGTCGGCATGAATGCCAATCTCGGCATCGTGCTCCTCTGCGCGCCGTTGGCGGCGGCGGCGGAGACGCTCAAGACGCCCCTGATCCACCAAAGCGCCGCGAGTATGCTGAGAAAGGCCGTCGCCGCCGTTCTCGCCGATCTCGATGCGGATGACGCCGCCGACGCCTTCGCGGCGATCGCCCTCGCCGGCCCAGGCGGGCTGGGGGCCCGGACCGAACACGACGTTCGCGACGCTCCGACGATCGGCCTCGTCGAGGCGATGGCCCTCGCGCCGGAGGCCGATCTCGTGGCGCGGCAATACGGCAACGGATTTTCTGAGATCTTTGAGGTCGGCCTCCCGGCAGCCGACTCAGCTGCATACCCCGACGAATGCAGCCTCGGCGACGCTGCAACCTTCACCGCCTTCATCGCTTTCGCCAGCCGCTTTCCAGATGGCCATATCGCCCGCAAGTTCGGCGTCGCAGTCGCTGAGGATGTCCGCCGGCGATTCGCCGCCCTGAGCGACGCTCTCGCCGCAACCGACGACGACACCGAGCGCCTCGCCCTTGCCCGCGCGTTCGACGCTGAGCTGAAGGCGGAAGGCCTCAATCCCGGCACCTCCGCCGACCTCACCGTGGCGACGCTGATGGCGAAGAAACTTGCGGAAGCGCTCGCGGAGTGATTGACTGTTCGCCGCAGGGGGCCATGTCGCCCCAAGCTATCTGGCAAACCGGTCCCCAGCGGACGCCGCGAACAAGGATAGTCTTGTAGCCGGGAATTTTCCCGGCGAACGGGAGGAGGACCGTCCGACGCAGCGCCGAAGGCCTGCCCGGAATCCAAGTCTTTCCTTCGGATCGGAAATTCCACGCGGCCGGGCCTGCCGGTCGCAGCATGCAACGCCAGTTTGGAGGAACTGCTCATGGCGACAATCAACAAGGTGATGGTCGGCGAATCGCTCGTCGGCGAAGGCAACGAGGTCGCCCATATCGACCTCATCATCGGCCCGCGCGGCTCCGCCGCCGAGGCGGCGTTCTGCAACTCGCTGACCAACAACAAGGACGGCTTCACCACCCTCCTCGCGGTCGTTGCGCCGAACCTGCCGTGCAAGCCGAACACCGTGATGTTCAACAAGGTCACCATCAAGGGCGCCAAGCAGGCCGTCCAGATGTTCGGCCCGGCCCAGACCGCCGTCGCCCGCGCCGTGGCCGACAGCGTCGAGAAGGGTGTGATCCCGGCCGCCGAGGCCGACGACCTGTTCATCTGCGTCGGCGTCTTCATCCACTGGGAAGCCGAGGACGACGCCAAGATCCGCGACTACAACTACCAGGCGACGATGGAATCCATCGAGCGCGCCGTGAAGGGCACGCCGACCGCCGCCGAGGTGGTGTCGAAGAAGGGTTCGGCCGCGCATCCGTTTGCCGGCGCCTAGACAAGAAACCATCCCGGGGAAGACGACAAGCCGGCGATGCCCGCCGGCCTTCTCCGGCGATTGGCCGCCAAGCTTGGCTTCCAGTAGGGAGCGCGTCTTTTCGCAAGACGATCGGAAGGGGCCGCAAGGCCCCTTTCGCATGCTTGCCGCCCGCACCGCCTCTGTCTGGCGATGTCGCCCCCGGGCGGTTTCGGTTTGCGGCGCGATGCTGTAGCAAAGGCGACCCGACGCTCAAGCGATGGTCACGGCCGCTGCAGATGTCCCGTTCGTTTCATTCCATCGCCTTCGTCGCCAGTGAAACCGAGCCGGCCCAGGAGGCCGCAAGGCGGCTCTCGGCGCTCTACGGCAACGCCTCGACGGAGACCGCCGACGTCATCGTCGCTCTCGGCGGCGACGGCTTCATGCTGCAGACGCTGCACCGCTTCATGGATACGTCGCAGCCGATCTACGGGATGAACAAGGGCACCGTCGGCTTCCTGATGAACCACTATCGCGAGCACGGCCTGCGCGAACGGCTGGCTGCCGCCGTGGAAAACGCCATCCATCCGCTGGAGATGATCGCCATCGACACCGATGGCGTCGAGCATCGGGCGCTGGCGATCAACGAGGTGTCGATCTTCCGCCAATCCTATCAGGCGGCGCGGCTGGCGATCTCGATCGACGGCAAGGTGCGGCTCGAGGAGTTGGTCTGCGACGGCGTCATGGTGGCGACGCCCACCGGCTCCACCGCCTACAATCTCTCCGCCCAGGGGCCGATCCTGCCGATCGACGCGCCGCTTCTGGCGCTGACGCCGGTGAGCCCGTTCCGGCCGCGGCGCTGGCGCGGCGCCCTGTTGCGCAATCACCAGGAAGTCAGGATCACCGCGCTCGAGGCGGCCAAGCGGCCGGTGAACGCCGTTGCTGACGCGACCGAGGTGAAGTCGGTCACCGAGGTGACGATCCGCGAATCCGGCGACGACGTCTGCTACATCCTCTTCGACCAGGACCACTCCTGGGACGAGCGCATCCTGATCGAACAGTTCCGCTACTGACGGCTGCCGCTGCCGGCCTCAGGCAGCGGCCCTCGCGGCCTCGCGCGCAGCATCGCGCTGGGCCTCGTCGGCGAGCCGGCGCAAGAGCGCCGTCGCCTGTGCCATGACGGCGGTCTCCTGATTATTGGCGGCGGCGCGGGCGAGCAGGATTGCCGGCACTGCGGCGGGGCGCAGCGCCTCCTCGCCACGGGCGATCCTGCGCCACAGCGAGACGGCCTCAGAAAACAGGAATGCCATCGGCTCGGGAAGCCCGGCTTCGAGCACCAGGGCCCGCAGCGCCGAGGACCTCGCACCGGAGACGATCGCCGCGACGCGGCGCTCCGAGCGGCCGGAAAGGCTGGCGAGCAGCGTCGTGAAGAGTTCGATGTTGCCGGCCGCGGCCACCCGCAGGAGCAGCGAGGGAGTGACAGCGCCGGTGCCGCGCAGATAGTCGCCGAAATCCGGCGTCTGGCGGCTCGACAGCGTCTCGGCGAGAAGGCTGGTACCGCGTTCGGCGGCACCGAATGCCAGCGTCTCGGCGCGCTTTTTTCCGAAAAGATTGGTGATGAGGGCAGAGCCGGCGAGAGCGTCGCGGACAGCCAGCATCAGCTGGTGGCGCACCGACGGCGGCAGGTCCGAGCGCGACAGCAGCGCCTCGCGGATGGGGGCGTCGCCGCCGAAGCGGTCGGCCAGGCACTTGAACGTCCGCTCGGCGAGCGCCGCGCCGTCGTTGCGGCAAAGGGCGAGCGCCGCCTGAGGTTCGCCGCCCTCGGCGATGACGGCAGCGACCGGCAGCGGCACCACCGGTCGCTCGGCGATCGCGAGACGTGCCGCCGGCGAGCCGACCGCCGCCAGATCGACGAGATCGGCCGCGGACAGGTACGGCGAGCCGCGGACGATCTCGGTCGCCACGCGGTCGACATCGGCGGCCAGCGCGAAGATCAGTGACCGCGGCACGTCGCGGCCGTTCGAAAGCGCCTTTGCCATGGCGAGGCGGACGGCAGGCGACGGATCGTCGAGAAGCAGCGTCAGCGATGCGATGATGGTCTCGCGGTCGGCACCCTCGGCACCGCTATGGACGAGTGCCTCGGCGAGCATCGTCGCCGCGTCGCTGCGCTCCCGGGTGGTCGCCTCTCCGGCCCATTTGGCAAAACGCTGGACGATCATGGGACCCTTCACCTTCGATTCGCATGGTCCCACCATGATCGAGGCAAAAGGTTTAGCTTTCGTTCACCATGTCCGTTGACGAAACGACAAGCTTTGCGACGACGACCCGAAGCGGGTGCCAATCAGACGTCGGACCCGTCCGGCTTGCGCGGCCGACGCATCTGGAAGACCTCGTCGGCGACCGAATAGTCGAGATAGCCGAGCCGGGCGAGCGGCGCGGCGAGCGCCATGTCGATCATCCCGTCTTTGAGGATGCTCTCGTCGATGTGGATCGCCACCACCTCGCCGATGACGATGGTATTTTCCGACACGGCGCCGTTCAGTCCCTCGGGGCGGAACGACTGGGTGACCTTGCATTCGAGCGCTGCCGGGCTTTCGGCGACCCGCGGTGCCGCGACGATGCGGCAGGGCGCCTCGGTGAGGCCGGAAAAACCGAACTCGCTCTCCCCGCTCGGCGCGGCTGCCGAGCTCTTGTTCAGCTGCCTGGCGAGACCTCGGGTCGCGAGATTGGCGACGAACTCGCCGCTCTCGATGGCGAAGCTCGCCGTATCCTTCATGCCGGTCGAGGAGAACATCACCAGCTTCGGACGGTCGCTGATCGCGTTGAAGAAGCTGTATGGCGCGAGATTGACGGCTCCCGCCCTGTTGCGGGTCGAGATCCAGCCGATCGGCCGCGGCGCGACGATCGCCTTGAACGGATCGTGCGGCAGGCCATGGTCGTTGGTGTCGGTCGTGTAGAACAGCATCAACCCGCCTCCGGCGCCCTGGCTTCGGAGACGATGGCGGACAGTTCCGGTCGCGGCCGCTCCGATGGCGGCTCGCTCGGGGTTCCGACATGGACGAATCCGACGACCTTTTCTTCGGGCGAGATGCCGAGGATGGCTTTCGCCTCGTCATCGTAGGCGACCCATTCGGTCACCCAGTTCGCCGCATAGCCGAAAGCGTGGACGGCGTGGACGAGATTCATCGCCGCGGCGCCAGCCGACATCTGCTGCTCCCAGATCGGGATCTTGACGTGTTCGCGGGCCGTCGAGACGACGCCGATGACCAAGGGCGCCCGGGTGAAGCGCTCGGTCTCGACCTTGCGGCGGGTCTCGGTCATCCGCTCCCCTTCCCGTCCGGCGACCACCTTTGCCAGTGCCTCGCCGATCGCCGCGGCTGCCGGGCCGCGATAGAGGATGAAGCGCCAGGGCGCGAGCTTGCCATGGTCGGGCACGCGGGCGGCGATGGTGAGGACGCGCTCCAGCTCATCGCCTGTCGGCGCCGGTTCGGCCAGCATCGGGATCGGGATCGAACGTCGGGTGGAAAGCAGCGTCGTTGCTTCGGTCAAGGCAGGGTCTCCGGGATCTCGCGTGAGAGCTAGGAAGCCGCGCCATACTTGGCAATCGCAGAAGGCCACGAACGGGCGGTTTTCCCCGGCTGTGGCTGGCTCCGGCTCCGCCTTGAATTTGTCGATGATTTGCGGTCAAGAATATCGCCATGGGGGAAGCATCCAAGATCGCCGTCCGGCATCCGGCCGGCGATCCCGACGTAGACTGGCCAGCGACGCTTGCGGACGATAACCGATCCGCCAGCGAGCGCATTGGCGTGAGTTCCCGCCGTGCGGGGTCGGTTCCGAAGCTCCCGCACCTGACTTCGCGATCTGGCCGGCCGCTGTTAGCCAGCGCCGTCGCGGCGGCCTTCTTCGCCGGCGCCCTCGCCGCGCCTGCCGCTGCCCAGGATCGTGGCGGCGGCGGCGGTGGTGGCGGCGGCTTCCTCGGCAATCTCGGCGAGATCTTCGGCGGACCGCCCGAAAAGCCGGGCGCCTATGCCTCGCCATCGGCCAACGACCTGTTGCCGAATGCCGGCGATGTTGGCTCGCCCTTGGCGCGGCCGCTGCGCCGATTCGAGCCGATCGCCCTTCCCAATCTTCCCGGCAAGCCGCAGGCGCCGACGATCGACCTGCCCGGCCTGCCGGCCTACGCGCCGCCGCAGGCCGGACCGAACCAGAACATCTTCCGCCGACGCGACACGCTCGCCCTGCGCGCGGTGCTTTCCGAAGGCGGGCCGCAGATCCCGAACGGGCTGATCTGGCGGCTGTTTTCGGCGGTCCCGTCCTTCGACGGCAGCCCGTCGCTGATCGCCTCCTCGGAGAGCCCGACACCCGATTTCGAGGTTGCACCGGGTTCCTACATCCTGCATGTGGGCTTCGGCCGGGCCGGCATCGTCAAGCGCATCGACTTTGCCGGCATCAAGATCCAGGAGACGGTCGTCCTCAATGCCGGCGGGCTGAAGCTCAACGCCGTCGTCGGCGACGAGGGCAAGGCGGCGGCCTCGCGCCTCAGCTTCGACATCTATGCCAAGGATGGCGACGACGATGCCGATCACAAGCTGGTCGCCAGCGACATCTCGCCGGAAAAGGTGGTGCGGCTGAATGCCGGCTCCTACCAGATCGTCTCCCATTACGGCTCGGCCAATGCGGTGGTGCGCGCCGACATCCGCGTCGAGGCCGGCAAGCTGACCGAGGCGACGCTGACCCAGCGGGCCGCCCTCCTGACCATGAAGCTGGTGCGCGAGCACGGCGGCGAGGCGATCGCCGATACCGCCTGGACGATCACCACCGCATCCGGCGATCTCGTGCGCCAGAGTGTCGGGGCATTCCCGACGATGGTGCTGGCAGAGGGCGACTACGTCATCGTCGCCAAGAACAACGACAGGGTCTACCAGCGGCCTTTCACCGTCGAGGCCGGCGAAAACACCGACGTCGAGGTGATGACCTCGGATCTGGCCGAGACCGATGGCGGCTCCGGCGACGATGGGCCCGGAGTTGGAGACGCTGTGCCGGGCACGGCCGATGGGGCGGGCGGCTCCGGCGACTGATTGCGGCGGCACCTGGCCCGGCAATACGACGGCACTTTGGCGGAAATGCTCTCGGCTTCAGGCCGCCATCACGCCAGGGTTACCGACAGCGTCCTGCCAACGGCCGAAGCTGCCTTCATTAGGGTATCAAGTTGGACGCGGTCGTTGTCGGGGTCGAGAAGCCGGCCAAGCTGGGTCGCGCTCGTCTTCATGCGGCGCGCCATCTCGGCCTTGCTGATATGCTGGACGGCCATCTCATGCGCAATCTGCAGTGCCAATGTCCGCTTGATCGCAGTGGCGGTCACGGCCTCGTATATACCCTCATCCCGCAGAAAGCTCGCGAAACTCTCGCCGATGTGAGGATTTTTACTGCTGTCCATTGCGGTTGACGTCCCTCATTCGAGTGATGGCGAGCCTCAGGTCCTTTTCCGGCAGTCGCTGCGTTTTTTTCACGAAAGCATGCAGCAGGATCATCTCGTGGCCGATGATCACGAACAGTACCCGAGCGATCCGCCCGGAGGAGATATTCGAGCGAACCTCAAACATGTTCTTCTGCCCCGCGATCGCCGCACATTTCGGCCGACCGATCGGCCAGCTGAACTCCAGCGTCGCAATATCCTCACCAATCGTCTTTCTATCGGCCGGAGGAAGATCCATCAGCCATTCGCGAACAGGTCGCCGGCCTGATGCACTTGCGTAAAAAGCCGCGTGAAGGGTTTTGCGAGTGTCGACCATCTAGACCTTGCAAGGTACACCTCACGAGGTATAGGAGCAAATGCGCTATGTGCTGGAACATTTCAAGCCACGACAATATAGCGCCGCGCCTGTCAGGGCGCGACGTCACGTTTTGAGGTCAAATCACGCCCAAGCAGCAGCGGAGGATCCGGCCAATCCCGCCTTGCGCTTCAGGTCCGGCGGCACGGCCTCCTCGGTGAGCGAGGCGATCGCCTCGTCGAGGCCGAGCGAAGCCTGGTCGCGCGAGCCGAGGCGGCGGATGTTGACCGTCCGCTCTTCGGCTTCCTTTCGGCCGCAGACGAGCATCACCGGCACCTTGGCGAGGGAGTGCTCGCGGACCTTGTAGTTGATCTTCTCGTTCCGAAGATCGACGCTGGCGCGCAGCCCTGCCGCCTTCAGCGCCGCGACAACTTCCAGGGCGTAGTCGTCGGCGTCCGAGGTGATCGTCGCGACCACCACCTGTTCGGGTGCGAACCACAGCGGCATGTGCCCGGCGAAGTTCTCGATCAGGATGCCGAGGAACCGCTCCATCGAGCCGCAGATCGCCCGGTGGATCATCACCGGCTGCCGCTTCTCCGAATTCTGGTCGATATAGAAGGCGCCGAAGCGTTCCGGCAGGTTGAAGTCCACCTGGGTGGTGCCGCACTGCCATTCCCGGCCGATGGCGTCCCGCAGCGTATATTCGAACTTCGGCCCGTAGAACGCCCCCTCGCCCGGCAGTATGCCGGTCTTGATCCTGCCACCGGACTGCGCGGCGATCGTCTCGAGCACATCGGTCATGATCGCTTCGGCGCGGTCCCAGCTCTCATCCGAGCCGACACGCTTCTCCGGCCGGGTCGAGAGCTTCACGACCACTTCCTCAAAGCCGAAATCCTCGTAGACCGACAGGATCAGATCGTTGATCCTGAGGCACTCGGCCGCCATCTGTTCCTCAGTGCAGAAGACATGCGCGTCGTCCTGGGTAAAGCCGCGCACCCGCATCAACCCATGCAGCGCGCCGGATGGTTCGTAGCGGTGCACATTGCCGAATTCGGCAAGCCGGATAGGTAGTTCGCGATAGGACTTCAGGCCATGCTTGAAGATCTGGACATGGCCCGGGCAGTTCATCGGCTTGATCGCGAAGACCCGGTGGTCGGCCTCTTCGTCTTCCGGATGGGTAAAGGCGTGGGCCGACTTCACCGCGAACATGTTCTCCTGGTACCAGCCCCAGTGGCCGGAGGTCTCCCACAGCGACTTGTCGAGGATCTGCGGCGCATTGACCTCGTCATAGACGCCGTCCAGCCGGCGGCGCATGTAGGAGACGAGGGTCTGGAACATCTTCCAGCCCTTGCCGTGCCAGAACACGACGCCCGGCCCCTCCTCCTGGAAGTGGAAGAGGTCCATCTCGCGGCCGAGCCGGCGATGATCGCGCTTTTCCGCCTCCTCCAGCATGTGGAGATATTCGGCGAGCTGCTCTTTCGTCGCCCATGCGGTGCCGTAGATGCGGCTCAGCATCGGATTGTTGCTGTCGCCCCGCCAGTAGGCGCCGGCGACCTTCATCAGCTTGAAGGCGTCGCCGATCTGGCCGGTCGAGGCCATGTGCGGGCCACGGCAGAGGTCGAACCACTCGCCCTGCGAGTAGATCTTGACGTCCTGATCCTCAGGGATGGCGTCGACGAGCTCCACCTTGAAGCTTTCGCCCTTGTCGCGGAACACCTGCCTCGCCCTCTCGCGCGGCCAGACGTCCTTGGTGAAGCGGGCATTGCGGCGGATGATCTCGGCCATCTTCTTCTCGATGACCGGCAGGTCCTCGGTGGTGAAGGGCTCGTTCTTGGAAAAATCGTAATAGAAGCCGTTCTCGATGACCGGGCCGATGGTGACCTGCGTACCGGGCCAGAGCTCCTGCACGGCTTCCGCCATGACATGGGCGGCATCGTGCCGGATCAGCTCCAGCGCGCGCGGATCGTCGCGGGTGAGGATCTCGAGCTTGCCGGAGTGGCCGACCGGATCGGCAAGATCGCGGATTTCGCCGTCGATCGCATAGGCGATCGCCTTCTTGGCGAGCGACTTGGAAATGCCGGTCGCGATCTCAAGTCCGCTGGTCGCGGCGTCGAAGGAGCGTTCGGATCCGTCGGGAAAAATCAGGGAAACGGCCTCGGCCATCGTCATCTCTCCTAGTCCAGTCCCGCCTACGAGCGCGGGTGGGTGATTTGCTACCTCAGCATGTGAAGGCCGAGGTCTCCGATTGAGTCCCTGGCCGCCCCGGCATATACTGACAAGGGGCAGACCTCTCAAGGAGCGTTTCGATGAACATCGATCTGCTGCAGCCCAAACCGTTCGATCTCGTCGGCAATCCCATCCTGATCGCGGGCAACGCCGTCGCCTTCGAGGGAACCCTCAGCTATTCGGTCTCCGAGGGGCATGACGAGGTGACCGGCTTCACTACCGTCGGCTCGACCTCGATCCGGCAGTTCCAGTCCGCGATCGACATTCCGGCCTCGACGGCATTCCAGCTGAGCCGGCTGTTCGTCACCGTGTCCGACGATACGGCCGGCGGCGAGGCGCCGCCGCCGATGGTCACCGTGCCGGTCTTCTACGGGCCGATGATCCTGCCGGGCTATGCCGGCTTCCAACCCTATACGGTCCGCAGCGGCGACACGCTGTCGGCGATCGCCCGGCGGTTCTACGGCGATGCCAGCCGCTTCACCGTCATCGTGGAAGCAAATGCCCATATCATCAGCAACCCGAACGTCATCTTTCCCGGGCAGCAGCTGCGGATACCGGTGACCGGCTGAGACGAGACCGAGGGGCGCATATCGCAGCGCAGCGCCAGTGGCGGCCGCACGGGATGGCAGCCGCGGCCAATAGCTGACCCGAGCGCCGCCAACGACGGCGGTCCGGTCACGCGGAGGCTTCGATCGGCCCGCTTTGTCCGGGGCCTTGCGGACGCAGCTACTCGACCACTTCGGTCGGCGCCTCGGGCACGTGCTTCTTGATCGACTCGATCGCCCGCTGCGCCCCGGACTTGGTGCTGTAGCCCTCGGTCGAGAAGATGATTTCGCTGTTGTACTTGAACCGCACCCGGAACTCGCCGGCCTTGTCCTTGTACACCTCGAACTTGTGAGCCATCGTCGCTTTCCTCCCATTGGCAGGAAAAGGCTCCGCCGAAGCCTCCCGAATGTCAATCGGCATCGGACTGCACGGGAAAGCAGCGTTCAGAGATCGGGGACGTTGTCGATGCCGTGGCCGCCGAACGGACCGCATTTGACGACGCGCCTTGCCGAAAGCCAGCCGCCGCGCATGAGGCCGTGCCGGGCGATCGCCTCATAGGCATATTCCGAGCAGGTCGGGATGTGCCGGCAGTGGCCGCCGACCAGCGGCGAGAAAGTCACCTGGTAGAGCCGCACGAAGCCGACGCCGAAGAGCCGCCCGGGGGTCTTGCGCCAGGGACCGGTGTAGTTACGTGAGATCTTCGCCGGCATCGGTGAGGATCCGTCGAATTGCCGCGTGCAACTCCGGCACCGAAGTTGTCGCGATCACCCAAAGTGTCGGATAATCGAGGTCGTCATATCCATGAGCGATGCGATGGCGCATGCGCACCGGATAGTTGAGGTTTAATTCCGGATACGATCCGCTGAAAACAGGGAATTTTTGCAAGAGTCGATTGCAGTGTTCTCCGATCTGCTCGATCGCCTTCGACAATGCAAGTTGTTCGACCTCATCCGCTTGCAAGGTCTCAAGGCTAAATCGTTGCGTCACACGAGCACATCGCGCGCAGGCTGCTTCGATCGATCGAAGCAGGTCAAACGGAGTGACGCCCGAGCCTGACGTCATAGCGACTTGCAATCGGCCTGAATCCGTTTCAAGAGCCGTTCCGCGAATTCACCCTGCAGGCGAAGATCAAGCCGGATTCCCGTCGAGGCCTCGACTTCATCCTCCATCTTGAAAACGTCGTAGTAGCTCAGCGGTTCGTGCCGCTCCACGATGATGTCGAGATCGCTCTCCTCGGTGTCCTCGCCCCGGGCGACAGAGCCGAAGATCCGAGGATTGCTCACCGGATAGCGCGACAGGATCTCGCGGATCGTCTCGCGGTGCTTTTCGAGGGCTTCAGACGGCTTCATCGCTTTCGCGTCCACGCTGGCGGGAAAATCCCCTGTTTCCTGTCTCGCCTATTGTTCGGCCGCCCGGCCGGTGCGCTCGCCGCGCTGTCGCTCAGGCCGCCTCGCCGCGCTTTTCCGCCACGATCTTGTCGAGCGCCTCGACCACCGCGTCGAAGGTCAGCATGGTCGAGGCATGCCGCGCCTTGTGGTCGCGCACGGGCTCCAGATATTTCAGATCCTCGAAGCGGCCCTCAGGCGGCGCGCCGTTCTCCTTCAACATCGCCCGCATCGTCTCGCGCAGCTGCCGCAACTCCTCAGGCGTCGTGCCGACGATGTGGCGGGCCATCACCGAAGACGACGCCTGGCCGAGCGCGCAGGCCTTCACCTCATGGGCGAAGTCGGAAACCTTGCCGTCCTCGAGCTTGACGTCGATGGTGACGGTCGAGCCACAGAGCCGCGAATGCGCGGTCGCGCTGGCATCCGGCTCGTCCAGCCGACCGATCCGAGGAATATTGCCGGCAAATTCCAGGATTCGCGCATTATAGAGATCGTCGATCACGGTATTTTTCCTTCGACCGAGGTTTTTGCCTCGTGGCCTGTCAATGGGCCTTTGCGCCGATTATATAGGTTCCCGGTCGCCGCTTCGATAGGCCGCTGGACCGGCGGTCGCCTCGAACCAGAACCGGTCGCTTCGAACGGCCTTCACGCCGCAAGGAACGAGACGTCTTGAAGAAGCCCGCCAATGCCGCCGGAACCGAACGACCGGCCGGCGCCCCCGACATCCATTCACTGTGGGTGGCAGCTCGGATACCGACAGCTTCGGAGCCTGGAAACATGGAAGCAGTGGTCAAGAAATTCCCCGAAAAGCCGGATGAGGCCGGGCGTCCGAGCCGCGCCGAGGCCGAGGCGGCCGTCGAGACCCTTCTGCGCTGGATCGGCGAAAATCCCGGGCGCGAGGGCCTGAAGGAAACTCCGAAGCGCGTCGTGAAAGCCTATGAGGAGCTTTTCGCCGGCTACGGACACGGGCCGGGCGAAGTGCTTGGCCGGGTCTTCGAGGAGGTCGCCGGCTACAACGACATCGTCCTCGTCAAGGACATCGCCTTCCACACCCACTGCGAGCACCACATGGTGCCGGTGATCGGCAAGGCCCATGTCGCCTATCTTCCCGACGGTCGGGTCCTGGGCCTGTCGAAGATCGCCAGGCTGGTCGACATGTTCGGCCGCCGTCTGCAGACTCAGGAAGCGATGACCGCGCAGATCGCCGACGCGCTGAACGACACGCTGAAGCCGCGGGGTGTGGCGGTGATTCTCGAGGCCGAGCATCTGTGCATGTCGATGCGGGGGATCAGGAGCCACGGCTCCTCGACCTTCACCGGCACCTATCGCGGCAGCTTCGCCGACGACGTCGCCGAGCAGGACCGCGTCCTGCGGCTCGTCGGCCTCGGCGGCTGAACTTCGACCCTGATCCCCGTGTCTCCCGCCAAGTTCTCTGCGCCTTCCACTGATCCGTTCGAGCAGGAGGAAGGCTTCGTCCTGCGCCCGCGGTTCGATGCCGGCGGTCTGATCACCGCCGTCGCGACCGATCATCTCACCGGCGACTTGCTGATGGTCGCGCACATGAACGCCGAGGCGCTCGAGCAAACCATTTCGACCGGCATCGCGCATTACTGGTCGCGCTCGCGCGGCAAGCTTTGGAAGAAGGGCGAAAGTTCCGGAGCGCTGCAGACGGTCAAGGAAATCCGCGTCGACTGCGACCAGGACGCCGTCTGGCTGAAGGTCGCCTGCGACAAGCGGGAAGACACCTGCCACACGGGCAGGACATCGTGCTTCTACAGGGTGGTGGAACCTGCCACCCGAGCCTTGGAGCCGGCGGCCCGCCCTCACCCGGAAAGCTGACAGACGATGAACCGGTCGCGTTCCTTAGGCCTTCGATCTTTAACACGATGGTCAAGAGTTCGGCCTAGGCTTCTCCATCACGAAGGCCGAAACCAGAGGGCAGCCATGCTCGAACGTGTATTCGGTTGGCGCGACGACCCGATCAGCCAGCCGCAGCTTATGCCGCGCGAGGTGACCACCAGGCCGAAACCCTCGGCCGGCATCGCGCTGGCGCTCGGCGGCGGCGCTGCCCGGGGATGGGCCCATATCGGCGTCCTGAAGGCCCTCGACGAATTCGACATCCCGATCTCGATGATCGCCGGCACCTCGATCGGCGCCCTCGTCGGCGGCTGCTATCTCGCCGGCAAGCTGCCCGAACTCGAGGAATTCGCGCTGTCGCTGACGCGCCGCGGCCTCATCCGCTATCTCGATTTCCGCATCGGCGGCTCCGGCCTGATCGGCGGGCTCAGGCTGTCGCGCCGGCTGACCGAGGCGCTTCACGAAACCCGCATCGAGGATCTCAGCCGGCCGCTGATCTGCGTTGCGACGGATGCCCAGACCGGCCACGAAGTGTGGCTGGATTCCGGCTCGCTGGTGCTGGCCATGCGCGCCTCCTACGCCCTCCCCGGCGTCTTCGAACCGGTGATCTGCGGCGGCCGCCGGCTGATGGACGGTGCGCTTGTCAACCCGGTGCCGGCAAATGTCTGCCGCGTCTTCGAAGAGCAGAACGTCATGGCGGTCAACCTGCACTACGATCTCTTCGGCCGTGCCGCCGTCCTGAGGATGCGCGCCGACGAGGCCGAGCCCGCTTCCCACGACGCGTTCGAGGCCGTCTCGCCTCATGAGAGCGAACGCGAGGGACCGACCGATCGACGCAAGGGGCTCGGCCTCACCCGCACCATGGTCGACGCCTTCAACATCATCCAGGATCGGATCTCGCGGGCGAGGCTCGCCGGCGATCCGCCGGACCTGTCGCTGCAGCCGCGGGTGCGCGACATCGGCCTGTGGGAGTTCTTCCGCGCCGAGGAGGCGATCGAGATCGGTTACAGCGCGACCAAGAGCCGCATCTCCGAGATCGAGCGTCTTGCCGCAAGCCACCATCCCGAGACGATGCGGCTCTGACCGCATCGCGCCGGCGACCTGTAATGTCCCGATAACGGCCCGATCAGCCGGCGGCGATATATTCGCGCATCTGTTCGGCCTCGCGCTCGGTCTCCTCGATCTTCATCTTGACGATGTCGCCGATCGAGACGATGCCCGCGAGCCGGCCGCCCTCGATGACCGGCAGATGGCGGAACCGGCCGTTGGTCATGATCGACAGAACCTCGTCGATTCCCGTCTCGCCGGAACAGGTCTGCACCTTGACCGTCATCGCCTCGCCGATCGGCTTGTCGAGGACGCCTGCCCCGGATTTTGCCAGCACCCGCACGACGTCGCGCTCCGAGACGATGCCGGCGACGGCGCCGCCCTCGTCCACCAGCACGATGGCGCCGATGCGCCGCTCCGCCAGAACTTCGACGACTTCGGCAATCGTCACCTCCGGCCGAAGCGTGAAGACGTCTCCTCCCTTTGTCTTCAGTATGTGACCGACATTCATTCTCGCCTCCCTTTGTCTCCTGCAACAAAGGTGAGACACGCGAGGCACAAGGGCAAGCCCCCGGCTGCGACCTGAGGTCGCCGGACGGTGGAGGTGTCTCGTGGTCCGCAACGTCGCCCGGCGCTACTGGCGCCGCCCCGTGAAACCGTCGAATAGCGGCAGGGCGAAGAAGCCGAAGACGAAACCGCCGAGATGCGCCTCCCAGGCGACTTCGCCGCCGCCTGTGAGAGCGCCGCCGACGCCGGCGCCGACGAGGAAATTGGTGGCGAAGAAGGCGATGATGAAGACGAGCACCGTCCGATCGGACAGCGCCGCGCCCACCGTCAGCGCCGGCTGCGGCCGGCCGGCGCCCATCATGCGGCGCGGACCGGCGCGCACGAAAGCGAAGCGGCAGGCTCCGCCCATCAGCGCCGAAACTGCGCCGGAGGCGCCGATCACCGGCACGACGAGGCCGGTATTGACGAGAAAGAACACCGCCGCGCCCGCCACAGATCCGACGGCGCAGAAGGCGAGGAAGCGAAGATTGCCGAGGCGCCGGGCCACCGGTGTCCCGAAAGCGAGGAACCAGACCGTGTTGAGGCCGAGATGGGTCCAGCTGCCGTGGAGGAATGCGTAGGTCAGCGGCGACCAGAGATCGGCGCCCGCCGACCTCAGCTGGCACAGCTCGTCAATCGTGTCGTAGCAGCCGGGAATGAAGGCAAAGTCGAGAATGAAGCGGGATGCCGCGATCTCGCCGAGGATCCAGCTGTCATAGGCATGGACCAGCGCCATGAAGGCGACGAGACCGAGAATGACACCGGGAACGTTGAAGGCCGGCGGCGGGCGACGCGGCTCCTGCGGCGCTTCCTCTTGGTATGCTTCGGACAAGACGTTCCCCTCTGCACTGGCTCTGCCGCGCGACGCTGCGCCGGCCGATCGTCCGCCGGCATCCGCGGCACAACGCCATTCGCATATCCGGCACCCGGTGGGAACGCCGGAGCCTGCCGGCGGCCTGCCCGATCGCGCCTTCGTGCAGGTGTTGGGGTGGACACGTCCGGCGGCAAAGCGACGCCCACCCGCTGGACGGGAAGAAAAAACCGCCTGGGCCAGAGGACCAGGCGGTTGAAGAAGATCCGTCACGGACGATCCGTCGACGAAAAATGCGCTACGGGACCGGAGATGTCACGCCGCCCACTTAGCCTCCGGGCGGCGCCGCGGCAATCGCTTCCGGTCATAGTCGTTAACGCCCCGGGCGGCGCGGGCTCGGCAAAATTAACCGCTCGATAGACAGTATGGTTTCGAAAGCTTCCACGCTTTCTTAACCGTCACGCGATTATCTTTCCCTTGGTCACATTGATGCCCGTGGAGCGAATTCGGGTCGAGGTTTTCCTCGTGGTTTGCCGAAGAGCGGATGCCTGATCCGTAAACTCTACTGGAATCATACTGCTAGCTGCAGTTGCGGCAGCCGCCTTCGAAGCTTTTCGACAGCGGACCGCGGGCCGAGGGCATCGCCGAGCGACGAATCGTCCGGCTATTCCCGGGTGCCGTGCAGCGATTGAAAAGAGTTCGGGCGTAGAACGAGCGCCCGGCTGGACGCGGAGCGCTCCAGCGGTCGGAGGGGAGCGGACACGATGGACATGATGGCTCAACCCTCGCAGCCGGAATCCCACGAGCGGCGCCGCTTCAGCCGCGTCGACCTCGACCTCCTCGGCCGCTTCATGTGCGAGGACTTCCAGGAATATCCCTGCCGGGTCGAGAACATGTCGCCCGGCGGCATCGCCGTGGCGACGCCGGTCCAGCCGCGCGAGGGCGAGAGGATCATCTTCTACGTCGACCATATCGGCCGCCTCGAAGGCAACGTCGCGAGAGCCTATCCGGGCGGTTTTGCGGTCGACCTCGTCAATTCCGAGCGCAAGCGCGAGAAGCTCGCCGCGCAGCTCACCTGGTTCGCCAATCGCGGCGAACTCGACCTGCCCGAGGATCGCCGCCACCAGCGCCTGATGCCGAAGGATCCGCGCGTCGAGATCGTCCTCGACGACGGTCGCCGCTACACCGTCAAGATCATCGATCTGTCGCTGTCCGGCGCCGCGGTGCAGTGCACGGTCCGCCCTGCCCTCAATTCGCGGGTCGCTCTCGGGGCGATGCAGGGCCGCGTGGTGCGTCATCTCGAAGACGGCTTCGCGATCGAATTCGCCGCCGTTCAGACGGAAGATGCGCTGCAGCGCCTGTTCGGCTGATCGCTGACTTCACCGAAATGAATTGGCGCTTCCCGGCGCGACAATGCGAGCATCACCGTCGACGATCGACGCGGGAGCTTGCGCTATGATGACCCTTTACGGCATGCCGGATTCCGGCAACTGCTACAAGCCGCGCCTGATGATGGCGCTGACCGGCCGGTCGTTCCGCCATGTCGAGGTCTCGACCAATGACGGCGGCACGAGGCGCGCGGACTATCTGGCGAGGAACCCGAACGGCAAGGTGCCGCTGCTCGAAACCGAGGACGGCCGCTATCTGCCGGAATCGAACGCCATGCTCTGGTATCTCGGCGAGGCAACGCCGTACATTCCGGACGATGCCTTCGAGCGGGCGGAGATGCTCGCTTGGATGTTCTTCGAGCAATACAGTCACGAGCCGCAGATCGCCGTCCGCCGCTCGCTGACCATCTATCCGCGGCTTGCGGCACATGCGACGCCCGAGCGCCTCGCCGCGACCCTCGAAGGCGGCGTCAAGGCGCTGACGATCATGGACCGCCACCTGGCGGAGCGCCAATGGTTTGCCGGCAGTGCGGCGAGCCTCGCCGACGTCGCGCTCTATGCCTATACCCATGTCGCCGGCGAAGGCGGCTACGAGCTTGCCGCCTTCCCGTCCGTCGAGGCCTGGCTGCGGCGCGTCGAGGCGCTGCCCGGCTATCGGCCGATGGGCTGGCTGCCCTGACGCAAAGCCCGCCCGATCCCGCCGCCTTTGACAGGTCGCCCGTTACTTTGCCGGAAAGATCACCCCGCAGGCGATCCGGCTGCCGGCATCGCCTGCAGGCTGCGAGGCATAGTCGTCGGCGCCGGAATGGATCATCAAGGCGGAGCCGTCCTCGTCGTTCAGCGCCGCCTCGCCGTCGGTCATCGTGACGTTCGGATTGAACACCGCGACCTTCACCGCGCCGTCGGTCGCAACGACGTTCGGCATGTCGCCGGCATGCGGCCCGCTCTCGCTCATGTAGCCGTGGTCGACGCCTGCCGGATTGTAGTGCCCGCCGGCCGACTTGAAGTCGCCTTCGCAGACACCCTTTTCGTGGATGTGGAAGCCATGGGTGCCGTTCGGCAGGTTGTTCAGATCCGCTTCCATGAGCACGCCGTGTGGTGTCGGAACGAAGGACACCGTCCCCATGGAGGAGCCGTCGGCTTCCTTCACGTCGACGGTCTTCGCGTCTGCCATGTCGACGCTTGCCTCGGCATAGACGGGGCCTGCAAGCAACAGGGTGGTCAAGGCGGCGGCGGCGGTTGCCAGTTTCATCGACTGTCCTCTCCATGGTTGCGACAGGCGGTCGATCCGACCACGCGTCCGGCGAGGAACTAGTTTCGCCCGGGACCGCACCAACCGGTTGCCGCGGCTCAAAAAGCCGTGACGGGCTCAGCCCTCGCGCGGCTTCAGGCTGGCGACGAGGTCGGCAAAGCGTTCGCCCTGCACCATGATGTGCACCTTCAGCTCGGCTTCGGCGCGCTCCCCGTCCCCCGCGGCGATCGCCGCGACGATGCGCCGGTGCTCGGCGAGCGACTGGCGGATGCGCTGGGGAACGCGGAGCTGCAGGCGGCGGAAGGCCTTCAGTCGCTGATGCAGGCGGCGCGCCTCGCTGGCGAGGAAGCCGTTGCCGCAGGCATCGTAGATCGCCTCGTGGAAGCGCTCGTTGTCGTAGTAGTAGGCGTCCGGAGCGTTGCGCTCGGCAGCGCTCTCGCAGGCCTCCAGCGCCGCCTGGAGCCGCGCCCGGCCCTTCGCGTCGATGCGGCGCGCGGCGAGCCGCCCGGCCATCGCCTCGAGTTCGGCCATCACCTCGAACATCTCGACGAGGTCGGCAAGGCCGGTCTCCCGGACGAAGGCGCCGCGATTGGGGATCTGCTCGACGAGCCCCGCCGAGGCGAGCTGGTTGATCGCCTCGCGAACCGGCGTACGCGACACGCCGAAGCGGCTGGCCACCGCCTGCTCGTCGAGGCGTTCGCCGGCCGGCCGCTCGCCGGTGACGATCTCCTGTTCGAGAATGTCGCGGATCTCGCCCGACTTGCCGCGGCTCGCGGGGGCGGGCCGCCGTGCTGCCGGCGGCTCAGGAGCGGTGGGCGCCGTGTCGTCGGGAATCCGGGTGGTGGCCGAGTTGTCCATGGATCAATGCGGTGTTCTGCGTGTCGGTGCCCCCATCTCGTATACAATCTCCTTGACAGCGTGTGCAAGGAGATGTTGGTTCGGGTCCAAGGCTTGGAGGAGCCTTTCTGCTTTCACCACGGGAGGAATACCGATGAAGAGACTGCTGCTTACCGCCGTATGCGGCCTTGCACTCTGCGGCACCGCCGCTGCCGCCGACATGACGCTGCGCGCCTCGCATCAATGGCCGGGCGGCAAGGGCGACGTCCGCGACGAGATGGTCCAGCTGATCGGCAAGGAGCTCGAAAAGGCCGATGTCGGACTGAAGGTCCAGGTCTTCCCGGGCGAGTCCCTGTTCAAGGCGAAGGACCAGTGGGGCGCCGTCACCAAGGGCCAGGTGGACATCACCGCCTTCCCGCTCGACTACGCCTCCGGCCGCCATCCGGCCTTCTCGGCGACGCTGATGCCGGGCCTCGTCGGCAGCCACGAGCGCGCCAAGCGGCTGAACGATTCGCCCTTCATGGAAGACATCAAGGCCGAGGTCGAAAAGGCCGGGGCGATCATCCTTTCCGATGCCTGGCTCGCCGGCGGCTTCGTCTCGTCGGAGAAATGCATCACCTCGCCGGAGAGCGCCAAGGGCCAGACGCTGCGTGCCGCCGGCCCGGCGTTCGAGGAAATGCTCGTCGGCGCCGGCGCGTCGATCTCCTCGATGCCGTCCTCGGAAATCTACACCGGCCTGCAGCAGAACGTCCTGACCGGCGCCAACACCTCGTCCGGCTCGCTCGTCTCCTACCGCATCTACGAGGTCACCAAGTGCCTCACCGCGCCCGGCGAGAACGCCCTGTGGTTCATGTATGAGCCGATCCTGATGTCGAAACGGTCCTTCGACCGGCTCGACGAGAAGCAGCAGGAGGCGGTGATGGCCGCCGGCAAGGTCGCCGAGGACTACTTCGCCGGCGAGGCCGAGAAGCTCGATGAGGAGCTGGTCAAGACCTACAAGGACAATGGCGTCGAGGTGACGACCATGTCGAAGGAAAACTACGACGCCTGGCTGAAGATCGCCAAGGAAACCTCCTACAAGAATTTCGAGGAGAAGGTTCCGAACGGCAAGAAGCTGATCGACGAGGCGCTGGCCGTCGAATAGGCGGCGCTAGCCTGCCGGGACCGCGGGGCTGCCGCGGTTCCGGTCATCCTGTTTCGGCCGTGCTGCCTCGCCGCCGTCGCGGCGACGCCGCATGCCGTATCATCCGGACATTCCCATGCGCCTCTACATCACGGTCATCTCGGCGATCTCGCGCGTACTCGGCGTCCTCGCCGGCGCGATGCTGTTTTCGGCCGTTCTTTCCGTCAGCCACATGGTCTTCGTGCGCTCGGTACTCGGCTGGTCGACCGTCTGGCAGACCGAATACACCGCCTATGCCATCGTCGCGGCGACGTTTCTCGGCGCGCCCTGGGTGCTGATCGAGCGCGGCCACGTCAATGTCGACATCCTGCAGCTCGCCGCGCCGCGGCCGCTGCGCACCGCGATGCAGGTCGCCTCGGCCCTCGTCTCGCTGCTCTTCGTGGCGATGCTCGCCTATGCCGGATGGTTCTATTTCGAGGAGGCGTGGTCCGGCGGCTGGACCAGCGACACTGTCTGGGCGGTGCCGCTCTGGATGCCGCTCCTGCCGATGCCGGTCGGCACCGTGATGCTGGCGCTGCAATATATCGCCGAGATCATGCGCCTGGCGCTCGACGGCGCCGATCCTGTCGAGCACCAGCCGGTGCTGTTTTCCGCCAGCACCGAGGAGGCACGCCCGTGACGCCGCTGCTCTCCGGTCTGGTCATGCTGCTCGTGCTGCTCGCCCTTCTGGCGATCGGCACGCCCATCGCCTTCTCGCTCGGCCTCGTCGCCATGGGCGCGCTCTACACCGTCTATGGCGGATTCTTCCTCGAGACGGTCGGCGAGCAGTTCTTCGGCTATCTCTCGCCCTTCACTCTCGTCGCCGTGCCGATGTTCATCCTGATGGGCGCAGCGGTTGCATCCTCGCCGGCCGGCAAGGATCTCTACGCCGCGCTCGACCGCTGGCTGAACCGCGTGCCGGGCGGGCTGGTGCTCTCCAATCTCGGCGCCTGCTCGATCTTCGCGGCGCTGTCGGGCTCCTCGCCCGCCACCTGCGCGGCGATCGGCAAGATGGGCATCCCCGAGATGCGCCAGCGCGGCTACCCGGCCGAGATCGCCGCAGGTTCGATCGCCGCCGGCGGCACCCTCGGCATCCTGATCCCGCCATCGGTGACTATGATCGTCTACGGCATCGCGACGGAGACCTCGATCGGCCGGCTGTTCCTCGCCGGTTTGTTGCCGGGCCTGATGCTGACGGTATTCTTCATGGCCTGGACGATCATCGCCTGCCGTCGCCGCGGCCTCGGCCTCTCCGACCTCACCCAGAACTTCACCATGCGCGAGCGCTTCGCCGCGCTGCCCCGCGTCGTGCCATTCCTGCTGATCATCGCCGGCGTGCTCTACGTCCTTTACGGCGGCCACGCGACGCCCTCCGAGGCCTCCGGCGTCGGGGCGCTGTTCTGCCTGATCCTCGTCGCGGTGATCTACGGCATCTTCTCGCACAGCTGGAAGTTCTCGCAGATGCGGGTGATCTTCCGGGACACGCTGAAGGAAAGCGTGATGATCATGCTGATCATCGGCGCCTCCGAGCTCTTCGCCTTCGCGCTGTCCTCGCTGTTCATCACCCAGACCGTCGCCCAGGCGATCGCCGACATGGACGTCAATCGCTGGGTGCTGATGGCGGTGATCAACCTGTTCCTGCTGGTCGCGGGCTTCTTCCTGCCGCCGGTGGGCGTGATCCTGATGACCGCGCCGATCCTTCTGCCGATCATCACCAATGCCGGCTTCGACCCCTACTGGTTCGCGGTGATCCTGACGATCAACATGGAGATCGGGCTGATCACCCCGCCGGTCGGGCTCAATCTCTATGTCATCAACGGCATTGCGCCGGACATCACCCTCGCCCAGATATTGCGAGGGTCCTTGCCCTATGTGCTGTGCATGGTGCTCGGCATCGTCGCGCTCTGCGCGTTCCCGCAGATCGCGCTGTTCCTACCGGACTACGTGATGGGGGCTGCAAAATGAGCCGCGTCTCGCTTCTTTCCGACCTGCTCGCCTCGATCGGCGCCCGCTCCTGGTTTGCCGGCGACGAGGCACCGGCAAGCGTCGAGGTTCCGGAGATCGCCGCGCTCTGCCACCGCCTTGTCTCCTCGCGCGGCGAGGCAACCGGCGTCAGGATGGCGGCGGAGATCATCAACGGCGTCAGAGCCCTCGACGACAAGGGCATCAAGCGCTTCTTCCACATGCTGGCCGAGGAGTTCTCGCCAGATCCGGTCGAACTCGCCGAGGCGGCCGGCGCCTATGCCGCCGAGCCGACCCCCACCAGCCTCGCCGCGCTGCAGCATGTCGCCGAGCCGCCGCGCCAGGAGCTGTTCCGGCGGCTCAATCTTGCGCCCGGCGGCACCGCCGAACTCGTCAAGCTGCGCGAACGCTTGCTGCCTTTGGTGCGCAAGGATCCGGAGCGGCTCGGGCCGGTCGACACTGATCTCAAGCATCTGTTCCAGTCCTGGTTCAACCGCGGCTTCCTGATGCTGCGGCCGATCGACTGGAACACGCCGGCCTCGATCCTCGAAAAGATCATCCAGTACGAGGCCGTCCACGCCATCGGCAATTGGGACGAGCTGCGCCAGCGCCTCGCCCCGATCGACCGGCGCTGCTTTGCCTTCTTCCACCCGTCGATCCCGGACGACCCGCTGATCTTCGTCGAGGTGGCGCTGACCGACGACATCCCGGCCTCGATCGCCTCGGTGCTCGACCCGGCCCGGCCGGTGATCGCCCCGGAGGACGCCCAGACCGCCGTCTTCTATTCGATCTCCAACTGCCACAAGGGGCTCGCCAGCGTCTCCTTCGGCTCGTTCCTGATCAAGCAGGTGGCCGAGGATCTGAAGGAGCATTTCGCCAACCTGAAAACCTTCGTGACGCTGTCGCCGGTGCCGGGCTTCGCCGCCTGGATCGAGGCGCTGCCGCAGGAGCTGCGCGACCGGCTCGAGCCGGCGGAGAAGCGAGCAATCGAGGTGGTCGGCCGCAAGGACTGGCAGGCCGATCCTGCGGCCGTCGACGAGATCCGCTCCGGCATCATGTCGCTTGCGGCGCGCTATTTCCTGCGCGCCAAGCGATCTGACGGACAGCCCCAGGACGCGGTGGCGCGCTTCCATCTCGGCAACGGCGCGATGCTCAACCGCATCATGCATCTCGGCGATCCGTCGGCGCGGGGCCTCACCCAAGCGCACGGGCTGATGGTCAACTATCTCTACGATTTGCCGCGGGTGGAGCAGCGCCACGAGGCCTATGCGACCGAGCGCGAGATCGCCGCCAGCCGCGCGGTGACCGGCCTTTTGCCCGGACGCAGCGGACACACATTGAAGGACGTCGCATGACCAACACGCTTTTCGACGGGCTGCTCAAGGCCGGAGCCGCCGATCCGAGCCGCCGCTTCGCCCTCCTGCCGGACGGGCGGACCTACTCCTACGGCGACGTCGACAAGGTCTCGGCGCGGTTTGCCAACGTCCTCTCGGGTCTCGGCCTGCAGCCCGGCGACCGGGTCGCCGTACAGGTCGAGAAGTCGATCGAGGCGCTGATGCTCTATCTCGGTACGGTGCGGGCCGGCGGCGTCTTCCTGCCGCTGAACACCGCCTACACGCCGGCCGAGATCGACTATTTCCTCGGCGATGCCCGGCCGCGGGTCTTCGTCTGCGATCCGAAGAAGCGGGAGGCGCTGGCCCCCGTCGCCGAAAAGGCCGGCGCCGCCATCGAGACCCTCGGCGTCTGGCGCTCGCCGGACGAAAGCGCCGGCTCGCTCAGCGACAAGGCCCTGGCGGCACCAGAGCGCTTCGAGACGGTCGCCCGCGGGCCGGAGGACCTTGCCGCGATCCTCTATACGTCAGGCACGACCGGGCGCTCCAAGGGCGCGATGCTGACCCATGCCAACCTCCTCTCCAATGCCGAAGTGCTGGAGGAGACCTGGGGCTTCACCGGCAACGACGTTCTGCTTCACGTCCTGCCTATCTTCCACACCCACGGCCTTTTCGTCGCCTCCAACACGGCGATGATCGCCGGCGGCTCGCTGATCTTCCTGCAGAAGTTCGACCCCGATGCAGTGTTCGAGCATCTGCCGCAGGCGACCACGATGATGGGCGTGCCGACCTTCTACACGAGGCTTCTCGCCGACGAGCGGCTGAACCGCGAGACGACCGCCCATATGCGGCTGTTCACCTCCGGCTCGGCACCGCTGCTCGCCGAGACGCACCGCGCCTTCGAGGCGCGGACCGGCCAGCGCATTCTCGAGCGCTACGGCATGACCGAGACCAACATGAACACCTCCAACCCCTATGAGGGCGAGCGGCGGGCCGGCACCGTCGGCTTCCCGCTGCAGGGCACGGAGCTGCGTATCGCCGACCCCGAGAGCGGCAAGGTCCTGCCGCAGGGCGAGATCGGCGTCATCGAGGTGAAGGGGCCGAACGTCTTTGCCGGCTACTGGCAGATGCCCGAAAAGACCGCCTCGGAGTTCCGCGCCGACGGCTTCTTCATCACCGGCGACCTCGGCTTCGTCGACCCCGACGGCTATGTCACCATCGTCGGCCGCGGCAAGGACCTCGTCATCACCGGCGGCTACAACGTCTATCCCAAGGAGGTCGAACTGGCGATCGACGAGCTTCCAGGCGTCGTCGAGAGCGCGGTGATCGGCGTGCCCCATGCCGATTTCGGCGAAGGCGTCGTCGGCTGCGTCGTCGCTTCGAAGCCGCTCGAGGAGGAGACGGTGATCGCCGCCCTGAAGGACAAGCTCGCCCGCTTCAAGCAGCCGAAGCGCATCGTCTTCGTCGCCGAACTGCCGAGAAACACCATGGGCAAGGTTCAGAAGAACGTCCTGCGGGAGCAGTACAAGGACCTGCTCGGCGGGGTGTGAGGGACGGGGCGGCACATTGGAGCCCCTCTCCCGGCCTGTTCACCTGACGGTCGCGATTTTGCGCCATTGGCATGCCAAGTGACGAATTCCACGGCGAAGCTCTGGTCGCCGGAAGTCGCCGAAGACTTGAAAGACGCGCCTGCCACAGCATTCACGGAACGGGCGCCATCCCCTCAACCTCGTCATCCCGGGCTTGACCCGGGATCCACTCCAAATCATCGACACCGCCGCCCCGGCAGAGTATCGGCGTTCTGCATCGTCGAGCCGCTTCGGCGCGGAGGAATGGATCCCGGGTCAAGCCCGGGATGACGAAGACTCAGGGGCCTCGCATCAACTCCCGTCGACGTTCACGCCGAGAGACCAGGCACCCCCATCACCCCCCATCCTGCGTCAGCGCCCGCAGCGCCTCCGGCTTCACGAACCACAGCACCAGCGCGCCCACGGCCGCCAGGGCGCCGGTCATCAGCGCCGCAAGCCCCATCGTCGCCAGCCGCTCGAAGGCCAGCGTGTCGATGTCGGTCGCGACATTGAGAAAGGCGAGGACGGTGATCGTCAGGCAGGTGATGAAGCCGGTGTAGCTCATCGGCAGGATCCGGAAGCCGAGCGGCAGCGAGACAATGCCGATCGGCGCGATCCACCAGGGGTCGGTGGCGACGAGACCGAGGCCGAAGAGGACAAGCGATCCGACCACCGTGCCGACGGTGCGCTGCAGCGTCCGCGAGAACAGCTGGCCATGCGGCGGCAGGCAGAGTGCGATGAAGCTCAAGGGAAACCAGAAGCCGTGATTGCCGAAATGGCGCTGGCCGAAATAGGTCGAGATCGCCAGCCCGACGGCGAACACCGCGCCGAAGATCGCGGCATAGTGGGCCGAGGTCGGCTCTTCCGGCGGCAGCGTGGCCGCAAGGCCGGCGAGCCTCGTGATGACGAGGCTCCAGACCATCGACAGGCAGTAGACGACGAACAGCGCCTGCTCCTGATCGGCCGGGATCAGCGGGCTGGTGAAGATCGTCCAGAAGATCAGCCCGCGAACCACCGGCTTGGCGAAGCCGTAATAGCCGGCGGTCGCCGCCGCGATGGCGACCATCGGCGCGACGAGGAGGGTCATGTCCGGCTTGCCGAGACAGACGAAGCCGGCAAGGCCGGTGGCAAAGACGATCAACCCGGCCGTGCCGGTGCGCACGTCCTTCGAGGCGAGATGCGCCGACATCGCCGCAACCAGCGCCGCAATGGCGAGCTTGCCGAACAGGAAGCCGGCGACCACCGGCGGCAGCGCGGCGGCCAGCAGCGTCGCGCCGACGGCGGTCCATGGCATCGGCTCGCCGGAAAAGCGGACAAGGTCTGTGCCGTAGGCCCTGGCGCGTTCGGCGAGGTTCAGCTCGGCCTCCGTCGGTTATGACCGCTCACAGGGGCGCTCTCGGCGCGGGCCGACCGCCGCACCCTCAGCCCGGATAGATCCATTGCTCGGGAAGATGCGCCTCGAAGCCTTCGCCGGCGACGATCGTTCCCGGCTTCTCGACCCAGGCAACGAGGCCGCGGCGCTTCTTCGCCAGCTTGACGAAGCCGAGCTCGACATCGATCCCGCCACCGGCATGCTCGGCGATGGACCGGCCGGCGAAGCGGCACGGCCCGTTGTCGCCGTCGACCTTCAGCGTCACGCCATTTTCGAAGAAGACAAGCGTGCGCGGCGGCAGCAGCGAGAGCTGCGCGATGCCCTCGACCAGAAGATTGCCGCCGATCCATTCCGGCCGCAGCTCGGCGATCTTCAGGCCCTCGGCGACGCCGGCGAGCTCATCCGGCGAGAGGAGCGAGATCTGCCTTTCGTTGCGCATCTCGGTGCCGCGGTCGTACCAGGGCTCGCGGCCGCCAGAGAGGCGGGTGAAGCCGCCGTGGCGGTCGCCCTCGATCCCGTCGAAGCCAAGGTCCAGCCGATCGACCGCGGTCGTCACGAAGCCGTCTTCCATCGTCCGGTAAAGCCCCGCGACGCGCCCCGGCAGGCGGCGCGGCCGGGTGATCTCGGGAAGCTGGAACACCGGCAATGTCGCCTGGCTCATGGTCGTCGTCTCCAAATCGCTGGGGACGTCTTGTCGCCCATCGCCGCGCTTGGAACAAGTCCAGAGAGCGCGGCCTCAGCGGCGCGCTTCGTCGCCCGCCTCACCGTCCCCGGCGCCGCGGCCGGGATCGAAGGTGACGACCCGGTAGACATAGAAGGCGAGGATGACGACGATGATGGCGTTCGATACCGGCCCGACATAGGCCTCGACCACCGCATAGTTCTGGCCGAGCAGGAAGCCGAGCACGGTGAGAAACGCCGTCCAGATCGCACCGCCGATCGCCGAATAGGCGATAAAGCGCGGCATCGGCATGTGGGCGATGCCCGCCGGGACGGAGATCAGCGTGCGCACCGCCGGCACCAGCCGGCCGAACAGCACGGCGCGCGCGCCCTTCTGCCGGAACCACAGATTGGCCCGGTCGACGTCGTCCGGCGAGAGCGTCAGCCAGCGGCCGTGCCGCGCCGCCAGCCGCTTCATCCGCCGCTCGCCGAGATAATGGCCGGCATAGTACCAGGGGATCACGCCGAGGAGCGAGCCGATCGTGCCCGAGGCGATGACGGCATAGATCGACATGTCGCCCTTCGCCGACTGGTAGCCGGCGAGCGGCATGATCAGCTCGGACGGGATCGGCGGGAAGACGTTTTCCAGAAACATCAGCATGCCGATGCCGAAAACGCCGAAATTCTCCATGATGGATCGGACGAATTCGTCCATCAGATCGCTTTCCTGTCTCTTCTGGCCTCTGACGGCCCGTAGGTCGCCCGACCGGAAGGCGGCATGGCGCCGGAATGTTCCCGTGCCTTGCGTCAATCGGAACCTGCGGAGCTGGCACTCTCTTCTTTCAGGGGGCGGCTCCGCCCAGCATCTCACCCCCCTCTGGCTTGCCAGCCATCTCCCCCTCAAGGGGGGAGATCGGACGCTTCGCCGCCGGGCCGCCGCTGCCTCGACCTCTCGGCGTCTGCAAGCGTTGAGCCATAAGGGTCGACTCTTGAGCATTCCCAGGCGTTGAGCTGGATGGAAGATCAGGCAAAACGAGGTCGATCTCCCCCCTTGAGGGGGAGATGTCCGGCAGGACAGAGGGGGGTTCGATGGCGAGGCATCCTGACACCACCCGGCAACCATCTGCATTCGACGGCGATCCCTCACCCCTCGCTCAGCCGTCCCCCTGCCGCCGCCAACGCCTCACGCGTGTCGACGTCGAGGCTTGCGGCGGCGCCGATCTCGACCTCGGTCAGCGCATCGGGATGAGCGGCGATGATGCGCGCCGCGCCGACGTCGCCGGTGAGGCCGTCGATGTCGGAAGCAAAGTCCCGCGAGAGGATGACCGGGTTGCGCCGCGCGCCGCGGTCGCTCGCCGCGACGATGGCGCCTCGCCCGCGGCCGGTGAAGGCGGCGATCAGCCGGTCGAGGTCGTGGGCCCTCAGAAGCGGCTGGTCGGCGAGCATCACCATCACGCCGTCGGCGTCCATGGAAGCGCGGAACCCGGCCTTGAGCGAGGTCGAAAGCCCGTCGGCGAAATGCGGATTGTCGACGATCTCGATGGCGAGCCCTTCGAGCGCCGCACGGATCTCGGCGCGCATATGGCCGACGACGACGCGCACGGTCTCGGCGTTCTTCGCCGCGAGCGCCGCCTCCACTGAGCGGCGGATCAACGGCTTGCCGCCGAAATCGGCGAGCAGCTTGTTCGGGCCGCCCATGCGGCTCGACCGGCCTGCGGCGAGGACGACGATGTCGACCGCGGGCTCGTCGGCGCGATCCTCGGCACTGCCCCCTTCGCGAGGCTGCGGCCGCGACGCGATCTCCATCAGGAGACCGCCGACCCCCATCCTGCGAATGTCCTCGCCCGAAACCGCAATATCCGCCAGCAAGCGATTGAGCACCCAGTCGAAACCGTTTTCCTTGGGGCTGCGCGCGCAGCCCGGCGCGCCGAGCACCGGCCGCCCGCCGAGACGGCCAAGCAGCAACAGGTTGCCGGGATCGACCGGCATGCCGAGATGGTCCACCGTGCCGCCGGCCATGCGGATCGCCGCGGGGATGACGTCCTCGGCATCGATCACCGCCGAGGCGCCGAAGACCAGGACGAGATCGGCCTCGCCGGCTGCAGAAAGGCTTGCGGCGAGCGCTTCGCCCTGATGCGGGCAGCGCCACTCGCCGATCACGCTCGACCCGGACGGCGCGAGCCTCGCCTCGGTGACGCGGCGGGTCTTGTCGAGCATCTTTGCGCGTGTGCCGGCAAGTTCGGTCTGGATCAGCGCCACCTTGCGGGGCCGGAAGGGTGCCAGCCGGAAGGCCGGGCTTTCGGCCAGGATGGCGAGCACCCGCTCGACCGAAGCGCCGGAAACCGCGAGCGGAATGATCTTCACCGTCGCGACCATCCGCCCCGACGCGACCGGCTCGAATTCACCGAGGGTGGCAAGGGTGATACCCGGATCGACGGCATTCACCCGATCGACGGTCTGCCGGTCCGGGACGAACAGGCCGCCCGCCCCGGCAAAGACGTTGACACGGCCGGTGGCAGCGTCCTCGACGGCAAGGCCCGTACCGGCAAGCCCTGCCCCGATGCGGGCGGCCGCCTCGTCCTCCGTCAGGTCGCCGGCATCGAGGCTGGCGACGACGAGGCTGGCGATGCCTGCCTCGATGAGCGCTGCCACATGGTCGCCGGTGAGGCGCGTGCCCTTGGCGATCCTGCCGCCCGCGACGCTGCGGGAATGGGCGAGCAGCGCGCCCTCGGCCGTGCTCGCAGGAATTTCACCGAACCTCATGCGGCGGCGGTCTCGCCGCGCCGCTCGGCAAACATCTTGCGCTTGCGGAACGCCTCGATCACCGAGGCGAGGATGGCGACGGCGATCTCGCCGGGATTGGCCGCGCCGATGTCGGCGCCGATCGGCGCGTCGATGCGCTCGATCGACGATTGCGGGATGCCGGCCTCCTTCAGCCGGTCGACGCGGCGGCCATGGGTCTTCCGGCTGCCGAGCGCGCCGATATAGAAACAGCCGGTGTTGAGCGCCGAGATCAACGGGACATCGTCGATCTTCGGATCATGGGTGATGACGCAGACGGCGGTGTAGGGATCGAAGGGCCGCGCCTTCAGGACGTCCTCCGGCCACTCGGCGTGGAGCGTCACGCCGGGAAAGCGTTCGGGGCTGGCGAAGGCCGTGCGTGGATCGATGATCTCGAAGTCGAAGCCGGCGATCTTCGCCATCGGCGCCAGGGCCTGGCTGATATGGACGGCGCCGATCGCGACGATCCGCGCCGGCGGCAGATGGGCGTTGAGGAAGACTTCTCCCTCGGCGGTCTCGACGATCCCGGACTTGCCGGAAACGATCGCCCGCTCGATGTCGCCGGCCAGCGGGTCGGCGCCGGCATCGGCCTCGCGCACCAGCCGCTGGCGGCCGGTGGCAAGTTCGGTCACCACCACCGCGGCGCGGCGGGCGGCGCGTTCCTCGTTGAGGGCGGCGAGAATGGCGCGGTGCATCAGTTCACCTTCTCGACATAGACGCGGATGCGGCCGCCGCAGGAGAGCCCGACCCGCCAGGCGGTCTCGTCGGCGACGCCGAATTCCAGCATCCTCGGCTCGCCCGCATCGATGACGTCGAGCGCCTCGGAGACGACCGCGCCCTCGACGCAGCCGCCGGAGACCGAGCCTTCGAAATTGCCGTCCGCGTCGATGACCAGATGGCTGCCGGTCGGGCGCGGCGCCGAGCCCCAGGTCTCGACCACGGTGGCCAGCGCGAGATGACGGCCCTCGCCGGCCCAGCGCTCGGCGGTGGAGAGGACGTCGAGTTCTGTAAAGGTTTCGGACATGTCAGAGCCTCGTGATCTTGGCGGGGCGGTTCTGTCGGCAACGCCGAGCCGAATATTTGTCGGCAAGGGCAGTGCCGAGTTTGCCCCCCTCTGTCCTGCCGGACATCTCCCCCACCAGGGGGGAGATCGGATCTCGTTCAACCTCGCCGCCCTTTCGTCGAATCATCAGGCGACAAGTCAAACGCGGGCTCTTGCGACGATCGATCTCCCCCCTTGTGGGGGAGATGCCGGCAGGCAGAGGGGGGTGGCGGCGTCACCGCCGTTTCCGTCTTATGTCGATCGCCAAACCACTCTCGGCAAGGGTCAGGCCGCAGCGACGATGCGTTCGTCCTTCAGCCACAGCCGCGGATCGGTCTCGGCCGCGGACCGGGCGCTCGACAGCGCCTCGCAGAGCCCGCGCATGGCGTCCAGCGAATGCACCGAGCGGAATTCGTCGACATGCGGCAGCATCGCCCGAACCCCGCGCGCCTTGGCGGAAAAGCCGTCATAGCGCAGCAACGGGTTGAGCCAGACCAGCCTGCGGCAGGATTTATGCAGCCGCTCCATCTGCGTCTCGAGGTCCTCGATGCTGTCGCGTTCGAGCCCGTCGGTGATCAGGATGCAGATCGCCCCCTGACCGAGAACCCGGCGCGACCAGTCGCGATTGAAGGCACCAAGCGCCTCGGCGATCCGCGTCCCTCCGGACCAGTCCTTCACCGTCCCGGCGCATTCCTCCAGCGCCTCGTCAGGGTCCTTGCGGCGCATCTGCCGGGTGACGTTGGTGAGCCGCGTGCCGAAGAGAAAGGTGTGGACCCGCCGCCGCTCGTCGGTGAGCGCATGGAGGAAATGCAGGAAGATCCGGGTGTACTGGCTCATCGAGCCGGAAATGTCCGCGATCACCACCACCGGTGGATGGCGGGTCCGCGGCGAGGAGAACTTCGGCAGCAGAAGATCGCCGCCGGTGCGCATCGAGCCGTGCAGCGTCGCGCGGGCGTCGATCCTGCGGCCCCTCGCATCGGGACGGAAGCGCCGCGTTCGCACCTCGTCGTCGGGTAGCCGGAGCAAGGCGATGGCGCGTTTCGCCTCGGCGAGTTCGGAGACGGACATCTGGGCGAAATCCTTGGCGCGCAGCACCTCGTCGCCGGAAACGGTGAGGCTCGCGTCGATCTCGACGGTCGGCCGCTCCTGCCGGGTGACGCGATCCTCGGCACCTTCGAACAGCCCCTCGGCCGCGCGGTCCTCGCCGGCGCGCTTCTTCTCGCGCTCGGTCTCCCGCGGCGGCGCAGTCGGCGAGAACATCGCGATCATCTTCTCGATCAGCTCGCGCGAGCGCCAGAACAGTCGGAAGGCCTCGGCAAACACGGCCTCGTCCTCGCGGCGCGAGACCAGCGTCGCATGGAGCGTCCAGTAGAAGTCGTCGCGGGACGACAGCCCCGCCGCCTTCACCGCGGCGATCGCGTCGAGGGTCGCTGCAGGGCCGAGCTTCAGGCCGGCGCGTCGCAGCGCCCGGGCGAAATAGGCGATGTTGTCGGCAAGCCGGCCGTCCGGATCGGCCTTTCGGACGACGGGCGCCTCGCCTTCGCCCGTTCCGTCAGGAGGCGGATTGGAGCTCACGCTTCACCTCGTCGAGGATCTTGCGGCTTTCGCCGGTTTCGAGCCGCTGAATGTCGTCCTGATATTTCAGGAGCACGCCGAGCGTATCGGAGATATGGGCGGGATCGAGGGCGACGGCGTTCAACTCGGTCAGGGCGTTGGCCCAGTCGATGGTCTCGGCGACGCCCGGCGCCTTGAAAAGATCGATCTGCCGCAGCTTCTGCACGAAGCCGACGAGCTCGGCGGCGAGCGCCGCATTGGCGCCCGGCGCCTTGCGGCGGACGATCTCGAGTTCGCGGCCGGCCTGCGGATAGTCCACCCAGTGATAGAGGCAGCGGCGCTTCAAAGCGTCGTGGATTTCGCGGGTGCGGTTGGTGGTGATGACGACGATCGGCGGCTCCTCTGCCCGGATTGTGCCGAGTTCCGGGATCGTCACCTGATTGTCGGAAAGGATCTCGAGCAGAAACGCCTCGAAGGCCTCGTCGGTGCGGTCGAGTTCGTCGATGAGGAGCACCGGCGCGCGGCCGGGCACGGCCTCCAGCGCCTGCAGGATCGGTCGGCGGATCAAGAAGCGTTCCGAGAAGATCTCCGAGCGCATGGCGTCGCGCGCGGTGTCGCCGCTCGCCTCGGCGAGGCGGATCTCGATCATCTGGGCGGCATAGTTCCACTCGTAGAGCGCCGAGGAGACGTCGAGGCCCTCGTAGCATTGCAACCGGATCAGCGGCCGGTCGAGCGCGGCCGCCAGCACCTTGGCGATCTCGGTCTTGCCGACGCCCGCCTCGCCTTCGAGGAACAGCGGCCGTCCCATCTTCAGAGCGAGGAACAGCACGGTGGCGAGCGGCCGGTCGGCCAGATAGTCGGCGCGATCAAGGAGCGCCGCCGTCTCGTCGATCGAGGCAGGAAGGTTCTTCACATTCGTCCTTTCCGTGCTGTGTCCCTCATCCGGCCGCGTCGACGCTCCGAAAGCCCCGGCCGAGATAGACCAGCGAGGGCGCCGGCCTGCCGGACCTGAGATCGGCGACCTCGCCGATCAGCACCTTGTGGGTGGCGATGACCTTCGCATCGATCAGCCGGCAGTCGAAGCTCGCGAGAGCCGTGTCGAGAAGCGGCGCGCCGGTGGCACCGGCCGACCATCGACCACGGCCGAAACGCTCGGTCTGGCTCAGCCCGCCCTCGCCGGCAAAGGCCCTGGCAACCGCCTGGTCGTCGACCGACAGGACGTTGACGGCAAAGGCGCCGTTCTCCTCGAACCAGCTGTTGTCGGGGCTGGAAAGATTGAGGCAGACAAGCAGCGTCGCCGGATCGTCCGATACCGAACAGGCGGAGGTAACGGTGACGCCCCGCCGGCCCGACGCCCCGTCGGTGGTCACGACATGGACCGCCGCGGCAAAGCGCGTCATCGTCTCGCGAAATGCCCGCGGGTCTGTCCGCATCGACTGCAGCAAATTTCGTCCTCGTTCATCGGCAGGCTGATCCACCCGCAATTACATAGGGTGAGCGCGGGCGGATCGCACCCTTCCGTCGACGGCAGGGGATTCGCCCTGCCGGACACTGGCACGGCGGGGCGGCGATTTCCAAGCGCCGGCGAAACCGCTATGACGCTCCCATGCGCGCTTTCGCAACCCTCGCTTTCTTCGCCTCCCTGGCCGCTGCCGCCGCCGCGCAGGAGAACGCGCCAATCGTCGTCGGCGTCGCGGCGCCGCTGTCGGACGCCCAGGAGATCCTCGGCCGGCAGCTGACCGCCGGCGTCGAGGCGGCGCTCGCTGCCCGGAACGGCGAGGCGCGGACGGTGGTCGCCGACACTTCCTGCTCGGCCAAGGGCGGCGAGACGGCGGCGAGGAGTTTCGTCGAGAAGAAGGCGAGCATCGTCGTCGGCTTTCTCTGCGTCGAGGCGATCGAGGCGGCACTGCCGATCCTCAAGGAGGCCGGCATCGCCACCATCGACGTCGGCGTCAGGGAGAACCGGCTGACGGACGACAAGCCGAAGACCGGCTATCTGATCTATCGCCTTGCGCCGCGCTCGGAGGCGGAGGCGGTGGCCGTTTCGCGCTACATCGCGGCGCGCTGGGCGGACCAGCCCTTCGGCCTTATCGAGGACGGCTCGATCGCCGCCCGCGGGCTCGTCGATCAGCTCCGCCGCCGGCTCGGCGACGAGGGCCTGAAGCCCCAGACCCTCGACAATTACCGGCCCGCCGAGGAAAAGCAGTTCGGCCTTGCGAGGCGCCTCCAACGCACCGGCGTCACCCGCTTCTTCATCGCCGGCGACCGGCCGGACATCGCGATCATCGCCCGCGACGCAAAAGAAAGTGGACTAAAGCTGACGATCGTCGGCGCCGAAGGGCTGTTCGACGAGGCGAGCGTCGACGCGCCGCTGCCGGCGGGGATCATCGCCATCGGCCCGAAGACGCAGTTTCCCGAGCTTTCGCCCGACACCAGAGCGACGCCGCAGGAAACCGCAGGGGCAGATGGCGAGGCAGACGCGGCTGCGAGCGAGGACCCCGGCGCGCTGCCGCCGCAGGGCTATTTCGGACCCGGTTACGCCGCCGCCGAGATAGGTGTCGATGCAGTGATCGGCAGCCGCGAGAACGACAAGCCTGTCGCGGACGCCCTCTCGTCGCAGAGCTTTGCCACCGCCCTCGGGCCGGTGCGCTTCGATGAAAACGGCGACAGCGACTTCGATCTCTTTCGCGTCTTCGAGTGGCGCGGCGACGAATTCGTCGACGAAACCGGCGGCTGAGGCTCGCCTGAACCCCGGATCACCTCCGTCACAGGGCGATCCGGCGGTTGGCTTCCCCACAAGCGTCTTCGCACGGAGGTTCGGCGACGGCTCCCCACGTCACATTTCCGAAGGCGCTCCACGGCCGCTTCGGCGTCTCCGGCGTCACCGGCGTCTCCGGCGTCGACCCGATTTCGCTGTGTCGCGTCGACTTCGAGCGGTCCCGGGCCAGCCGACAGGCGACCGGATTTGCTCTCGGATCGCCGCAGTTGCCAAACGACTTCCGTTACGAAATGTTTTCGCGCTTTCCTTGCAAAAATAAGTTTATTATTGCTCACCGCAACCAATCGACACTCCACCAATAGCAGCATATGATCCAATCGACGAGCATCGTGCCTCGTCTTCTTGGCGGAGGATAGGTCGATGCGCCGCATTCTCGTAACGCTTGTTTCCCTGATGTTTGTGATCTTCACTGCTGCCGGCGTCTCACGGGCGGCGCAGGAGTTCGAGGAAAACGTCGATCGGCCGGGCGGCGATTTTAGGCCGTTTGTCGAGCTGAACGATCCCGCTCCCGGGACGTTCGGTGGCCCGGTCGACAATTGCCGGTCGCTGTGCGAGCGGGATGGCGCCTGCCGTGCCTGGACCTTCGTTCGCAAGGGAGTGCAAGGGCCGAAGGCCCGCTGCTGGCTGAAGAACACCATCCCGGGGGCGGTCGCCAACGGCTGCTGCACCTCCGGCGTGCCGGCGCGATCGCTCGAGCCGGGTCTCGACAGGCCGGGCGGCGACTACAAGAATTTCGATCTGCCCTCGGCCAGCGCCGATCTCTGCAGCCGCGCCTGCAACAGCGAGAACCGCACCTGCAAGGCCTGGACCTTCGTGCGTGCCGGCATTCAGGGACCGCAGCCGCGATGCTGGCTGAAGACTTCGGTGCCGCCGGCCGTCGTCAACGGCTGTTGCACCAGCGGCGTGCTCGGGCCTATCCTGCATTAGCGGATCGAATCTGGGGTCGCGGCCGTCGGCCCCATCAAAGCTCAAATCCGAAAGATCCGCGGCAACAACGCATTCCGCTGGCGGTCTTTGATGCCGGCATCTGTGGAGCGATCGCCATGGAACGGTGCCTCATGTCGGAATCGGGCCGCTAGTGGAGACGCGTTCCTGGCGGCCGGGCCCGCGCAATCTCATCACCGATGTCGGAGGGGTCCTGGTTGGCAATGCCGGCGACGGCGCGCTGAAGAGCGGGACGACCGCCGTGCTGTTCGATCGTCCCGCCGTCGCCGGCGTCGCAATCCTCGGCGGAGCGCCGGGCACCCGCGAGACCGACCTTCTTTCCCCCGACAGCCTGGTGCCGGGCATCGACGCACTGGTGCTTTCCGGCGGCTCCGCCTTCGGCCTCGACGCGGCCTCGGGCGTCCAGTCCTTGCTGCGTGAGAAGGGCCGCGGCTTCTCGGTGGCTGGCTTCAGCGTGCCGCTGGTGCCGGCGGCGATCCTCTTCGACCTCGCCAATGGTGGCGACAAGGACTGGGGGCTCCATCCGCCCTATCGCGAGTTCGGTTATGCAGCGGCAGAAGCCGCGGCGGAGGACTTCGCCCTCGGCAGTGCCGGCGCCGGCCTCGGCTGCACGACGGCGACCTTCAAGGGCGGCCTCGGCTCGGCCTCGGTGCGGCTCGAAAACGGCGTCAGCGTGGGTGCGCTGGTCGCGGTCAATGCCGTCGGCTCGGCGACCATCGGCGCGGGCCGGCATTTCTGGGCGGCGCCCTTCGAGATCGGCGGGGAATTCGGCGACCTCGGGCTCCCCTCGCCGCTGCCCACCGACGCCGCCGTCCCCCGCACGAAATTCGACCCGCGGCCCGGCGCCAACACGACGATCGGCATCCTTGCCACCGACGCCGTGCTCGACAAGGCATCGATGAAACGCCTCGCGATCGCCGCCCATGACGGCTTCGCGCGGGCGATCTGGCCGTCGCACACCGATTTCGATGGCGATCTCGTCTTTGCCGCCGCCACCGGACGCTCCGGGGTGACGTTCGAGTTGCGCGGCGCCGAGACGATCGCGCTCGCGGCGGCGGCCTCCGCCGTCATGGCAAGGGCGATCGCCCGCGGCGTTCACGCCGCCGACGCCGCTCCCGGCGACCGGCTTCCCGCATGGCGCGATCACGCCGACTGACGATCGCCATCGGCAGCACTCATCCCTCTCCGGACCAGCTGTCGTGCCCCACGCCATCGCCAGACAATGCCGCTCACCGTGCGGGCAATCCTGATCCCCGCATCGACCGGCAAGGCTTCCCGATTGATCACGACCCGCCAAACAGCGCCACCCCGGAGCGGCGGCCGGCACCTCATGGTCAGGAAGGCTTGTCTTTTCTCCCGCCTGCCGGCAAACCAGACTGCCCAGTCGCCGCGTGTGTCCCGCCATGTCGATCACCACCATCGTCGCTCTCGTTGCCGTCGTCGTCGCCCTCGGCTCGCTGGCGCGGCCGGTCGCGCGCTGGCTGCGCCTGCCGGTTTCGATCGTCCTGGCGCTCGGCGGCACGGCGCTCGGCGGCCTCTGCCTCTATTCCCTCGCCAATCCCGGCTCGCTGCTGCCGGCAGCGTTTTCGGCGCAGGTGCTCGACCTGCCGGTCGGCTCGCACCTGTTTCTCTACGTCTTCCTGCCGACCCTGATCTTCCAGGGCGCGCTCGGCGTCGACATGCAGCGGATCCGCGAGGACGTCCTGCCGATCGTCATCCTCGCCCTCGTCGCCGTCATCGTCACGACCTTCGGCGCCGGGCTGGCGCTGTGGCCGCTGGCCGGCATGCCGCTGGTCGCCTGCCTGCTCGTCGCGGCGCTGATCGCCACCACCGACCCCGTCGCGGTGATCGCGATCTTCCGCGAGGTCGGCGCGCCGGAGCGCCTCACCCGCCTTGTCGAGGGCGAGAGCCTCTTCAACGATGCCGCGGCGATCTCGCTGTTCCTGATCTTTACGACAGCGCTCGCCGCCCCAAGCTCGCTGTCGGCGCTCGGCGTCGTCGCGAGCCTCCTCCTGATGCCGCTCGGCGGCGCCGTCCTCGGCTGGGCGGTCGCACAGGCCTTCATGCTGCTCGCCCGTTCGCTCGCCGACGATCGCATCGCCTTCGTCTCGCTCAGCCTGGCGGTCCCCTATCTCGCCTACTGGATCGGCGAGGAAATTCTCGAAGTCTCCGGCGTCATCGCCGTCGTCTCGGCCGGGGTCACCCTCGCGACCTTCGCCCCCGGACGCATCGAGGGCGACACCTGGCGCCATCTCAACGACACCTGGGAGCAGCTCGCCTCATGGTCGGCGATCCTCATCTTCGTGATGACCTCGCTCCTGGTGCCGCGCCTGATCGGCGATGCGACGCCCCACGACCTTCTCCTCCTTCTCGTCGTCTTCGTCGCGACGCTCGTCGCCCGGGCACTGGTGATCTTCGGCTGCTTTCCGCTCTTGTCGCGCTTCGGCCTCTATGACGGGGTGTCGAAATCCTACGCCGTGGTGATGATCTGGGGCGGGCTGCGCGGCTCGATGACGCTGGCTCTGGCGCTCGCCGTCACCGAGAACCCAGCCATTCCCCGTCCCGTCGCGGCCTTCGTCGCGACCATCGCCACCGGCTACACGCTGATGACCCTGTTCGTGCAGGGCACGACGCTGCGCTTCTTGATCCAGCGCCTCGGCCTCGACGTCCTGACCGGCGTCGACAAGGCGATCCGCGACCTCGCCCTCTCGGCGACGGCAGAAAAGGTCAAGGCGCTCGCCCGCTCCATGGAGGGGCGTTTTCGACCCAACGCCGACACGCGCCACGACGACGACGAGGAGGCGGAAGAAGGCTTCGTCGTCGACCCTGTGGTCTCGGCGGCGGGGCTTTCCCATGACGAGAAGCTCCGGCTCGCCCTCATCACCCTGTCCGACCGGCAGCGGGAGATCGTCCTGCGGCATTTCGCCGAAGGCAAGATCGCTCCGTCGATCGCCCGCGAACTCGCCTCCGAAGCCCGCCGCCGGCACGATCTGATCCGGCTTTCCGGCAAGGACGGCTACGCTGCGGCGAACCTTTCGGAGGCCGATTTCGACCGGCTCGACCGGCTGAGCGCCACGCTGCAGCGGCGGCTCGGCTATAGTGGTCTCTTGGCGACGCGGCTTGCCGACCGCTTCGAGCGGATGGCCGAGGTCTCGCTGCTGATCGACCGGCTGATCCCCTTTGCCGAGGCCGAGCTCCGGCCGGTGCTCGGCACCGCGCCCACCAGCGACGCCATCGCGGCGCTGAAGGAACGCCAGAGCATCGTCGAGCGCGAGATCGCGGCGATCCGCCTGCAATATCCGGGCTATGTCGCGGAACTGGAGAAAATGATCATCGCCCGCTCGATTCATGCCTTCAAGGCGATCGAGATCGCCCGGCTGCGCCAGTCGGGGGTGGTCAATGCCGAGGTCGAGCGCAGCGTCCTCGACACGATCGAGCGCCGGCGAACGGCGGAGACGCGGCGCCCGCCCCTCGATCTCGGCCTCGACACCATGCGGCTGATCGACCGTTGCGGGCTCTTTGCCGACCTATCGCAAAGGGACAAGGCCGAACTCGCCCGGCATCTGCGGCCGCATTTCGCCGTGCCCGGCATGCCGCTGATCCGCGCCGGCGAGATCGGCGACGCGGCCTATTTCATCGCCTCGGGAGCGGTCGAGGTCGACCGCGCGCCGGTGAAGGTCCGGCTCGGCAGCGGCGAAGTCTTCGGCGAGATGGCGGTGATCTTCGACGTCAGGCGCTCGGCCGACGTTCGGGCCATCGCCTATTCCTCGCTGCTGCGGCTGTCGGCCCAGGACTTCAGCCGCTTCCTGCAGCGCCATCCGGGCATGCGCGCCAAGATCGAGGCGGTGGCAAGGGCCCGGATGGCGGAAAACCTCGGCGAGACCACGGCCGGCGAGCGCCACAGCGAGGCCGTCGCCTGAGGGAGGAACCGGCGGCGCTGCCAGCAATCCCGGGGGATCAGGAGGCGCGCTTGGCCTCAGGCGCCGCTCCAGCGGGACCCGCAACGCCGGATTGGGCCGCTTCCCGCGCGGCGATGGTCGCGTAGAGGCCCTGTAGCGCGCCCTCGCCGGCAAATGCTGCCTCCCCGCCTGGCTGTCCGGCGAGAAGCGCCTCCACCGCAGCGTCGAATCCGTCGCGACGCCCGGCATCCACCGGCTCGCCCGACAGGACCGTATAGACCGGCGCGACGCCGCTGCGGCCCTTGACGGCGATCCTGGCGACGAGGAGCGGCCCGAGCCGCTCCTTCACCGCCGCGGCCGTCGCGGCGCCGATCAGCAGCGGCACGCCGCATTCCTTCGACGCGCCCTCGAGCCGGGCGGCGTAGTTCACCGCATCGCCGAGCACCGAATAGTCGAAGCGGCTCGCCGAGCCCATGTTGCCGACGATGCAGGTGCCGGTGTTGATGCCGACGCCGACCGACAGCGTCGGCGCCGTGGCGCCGAGTTCGGCAGCGAGCTCGCCATTCAGCGTCTCGACGGCGGCGAGCATCGCAAGACCCGCCTGCACCGCATGGACGGCATGGTCCGCATCGTCGAGCGGCGCGTTCCAGAACGCCATGATGCAATCGCCAATGAACTTGTCGATCGTTCCGCCCTGGTCGAGCACCGCCTCGGAAAGCGGGGTCAGCAGCCGGTTGATCAGATGGGTGAGCCGCTCCGGCTCGTCCTTCAGCGATTCGGCAAGGCTGGTGAAGTTGCGGATGTCGCTGAAGAGGATCGTCAGTTCGCGCTTTTCGCCGCCGAGCTTCAACGCGGCGGGGTCGCGCGCCAGCCGCTCCACCTGCGCCGGTGCGAGATAGTGGCCGAAGGCCCGCGTCACCGCCCGTCGCATCGCCCGCTCTTCGGTGATGTCCCGTGCGGCAAGCGGCGCGAGCACGCAAGCAACGGCGAGCGAAGGCGCCAGCGGCGGCAGGAAGATCTGGCCGAGGAAGAAGGCGCAAAGGCTCGCCGCCAGGACGGCACCGACGAAAACGGCACCGAGAAGGATCGTCGTCAGACCCGCTGGCCGCCAGGCCGCAAGGCCCGCCAGGAGCGAAGCCGCGGTCACCGCAAGTCCGACGAGCGGCAGCCCGGCGCGTTCGACGGCGAGGCCGTGGCGCAGATTGTCGGTGATGGTCGCCTGGATCTCGACGCCGGGGACCAGCGTCCCGGTCTTCGAGGTGAAGGAAGTCGCAAAGCTGTCGGCACCGCCGGTCTCGGCAGGGATCGCCATCTGCAGGCTGCGGCCGACGACGACGATCTTGTCCTTCAGCATGCCCGGCGGCAGGAAGTTCTCGGGGTCCAGCGCCTGGTAGTAGGAGATCGTCGGATAGCTGCGGGCCGGCCCCATCGGCCGGATCAGGGCGCCGACCGGAGGTGACGGCGAAGCGGCTTCGGCCCCGGCCGCGAGCAGCAGTTCCCGGCCGAAGCCGTCCTCGGCCGCCGGCAGGCGGCGCAGCACGCCGTCCGGATCGAGCGACACCGAGGCGAGGCCGACACGCGCCCCGGCCGCAACGAATTCCGGCAGCGGCTCGGTTCGGATCAGCTGGGTCATGTGCGGCGTCTCGATGACGCTTTCGTCGGCAGCCAGGACGACATCCGGTCCAAGCGCCGAGGCAAGCGCGCGGTCGGCCGCCTCGCTCGATGGCTCGGCGAAGACGAAGTCGAGGCCGATCGCCCTGGCGCCGGCGGCGCGCAGCGCGTGGACGAGCCTCGCATGGAGATCCCGCGGCCAGGGCCATTGCAGCCCGACCTCGGCGAAGGACGGCTCGTCCACCGCGACGACGACGATGCCGCCGTCTTCGGCGGAGACGCCTGCCACCGACGGTGGCGCCAGCGTCGCGAGAAAGTCGTAGACCCGCGCTTCGGCGGTCCGGAAGGGCTGCCACTCGGCAAGGCCGAGGCAGAGCATGATCGCCGCCGCGACGCAGGCGACCGTTTCGGCGAGCCGCCGTTTCCTGCGAAGCATCAGAACCGCGCCTGCAGCGTCGCCCGGACGGTTCGCTGGGCGGTCGGGATCAGCGGCACGACCTCCACCGTCTCGTCGAAGACGTTGTAGAAGCCGAGATCGAAGGCGAGATGCCTGTCCTCGCTCTCCCATCCGCCGAAGACGTCGGTGACGAAGGCGTCGTCCAGCCGCTCGTCCGCCAGCTGCGAGGCCCGCTCGCCGAGCCAGGTCTCGCGGGCGGTCACCCGGATCCGGCTCGGATCGACATAGGTGAAGGCCAGCCGCCCGGACCAGTCCGGCACGAAGGGGATATCGCCGGAAACGTCCTCGAGCGTGCCCTTCGACCAGCTGCGGGCGAGGCTCGCCGAGGCGCCGAAGCCGCCACCGAGCCAGGCATTGGCGGTGACGGCGACGCGATCCAGCCGGGCGTCGTCCACGGCAATCGGATCGAGATAGCCGGGAATGCCGAAGCTAAGCCCGGCAAAATCCTGGTGCTGGTATTCGACGGCGGTGAAGACCTGCCGCGTCCACTCGCTGTCGAGACGGACGATCGCGCTGTCGACATGATCGACGTCGCCGGCGACGGCGTTGGAGCGCAGCCCGAGGACACCGATCGGCGCCAGCGTGTAGGCGTCTTCGTCCGGGCGCTCGCGCATATAGGCGGCGCGCAGCCACTGGCCTTCGAAGGGCATATAGGCGATGCCCGCCCGCGGCTGCAGGAGATCGTCCCGCTCGCCGTCGGTCTCGGTGGTGGTGCCGAAGAGGCCCGCCTCGAAGCTGAGATCGTCGGTCACCTCGAAAGTCGCGTCGATCCAGCCGCGGCCGAAATTCGTGCGCTCCTCCCCCTCGGTCTCGGCGATCAGGCGCGGCGTGCCGAAAACGATCGCGTACAGCGCGCTGTCCGACCGCGTCTGCAGGTCGCCGTATTCGCCGCCATATTCGATGGTGAAGGGCTCGAAGCCGACACGGTGCGACGCGCTGGCCTTGATGAAATCGCGCCTGGCGTGGCCGGTATAGGCGCCGAGGATGCCCTGGCCGAGAAGTTCGAGCGGCACGGACACCTGGTCGCCGTCGTTGCGGCCGCCGAACACCGCGACGTCGAGGACGTTCTGATAGCCGAATGTGTGGCTGAGGCCGAGCGTGCCGACGAAGCCGTCTTCCCGCGCGGTGTTGAAGAAGGTCAGCGGATTGTCCCGAAGCGCCGAATTGCCCTCGGCGCGGCTCGCGGAAAACAGCCCCGCCATGCGGTCATAGGGTCCGATCTGAAGACCGAAGCCGCCGGTCAGCGAATAGGCGCCGTCATCCTGCGTCGCATAGTCCGGCGAAACCGTCTCGCCGCTCGCCTGCAGGAACATCGAATAGGGAAGCGGATCGTAGCCGAGCGACTGCACGCCGGCGCCGTAGACGCCGCCCCACTGGTCGGCCCGGTTCACCACGCCGCCGGTGAAGGAGAATTCGGTAAAGGGCGTGGTGACGAAAGAGGGGCGCAGCTCGGAGCTGGCGAGGCTCGTCGCGTCGGAGAGGATGCCCTTGGTGAGAAACGAGAGGCTGCGTCCGTCCGTGGTGGGACCGGGGCCGCGAATCTCGTCGTCGCGATCGAGGAAGAAGGGCGATGCGCTGCCGCGCAGCGCCCGGTCGAAATAGCCGGCGGAATCGAACGGATCGAAGACCACGTCGCTCCAATAGGCACCCCAGGCGTCGAGCGAGAGGAAGTCGTAGGCCCCGGCAAGCACCGAGCCGGAATCCCGCGTCGCATGGATCGACTGATAGTCGCCGCCCTTGGCGCGGATCCGCTTGACGGCCTCCTGCGCGTATTCGATCGCCGCATCGGCCTGATACTGATCGATGGCGAGCGCCGCCAGATATTGCGCCGTCGTCGGGCTGTTCGGATCGAGACGATCGGCGTCGTCGAAGGCCTGCTTGGCGTGCTCGATGTCGCCGGTCGCCGCATAGGCGGTGCCGAGGGCGAGCAGTCCGTCGGCATAGGCCGGATTGGCGGTGGTGGACTTCAAAAGATTGTCGATCGCCGCGGCCTCGTCGCCCTCGAAGAGGTTCTCGGTGCCCCGCACCAGATAGCCCGGCGCAAAGGACGGGTCGCTGGCAAAGACGGCGTCGATCATCGCCCGCGCCTCGCCGACGCGGTTCTGCGACAGGTAGATGATTGCCAGATTGACCCGGGTGACCGGATCTTCCGGGTCGATGGCGATGGCGCGGAGCAGTGCCGCCTCGGCTTCCTTGTCGGCGCCGCGCTCCGACAAAGCGAGCGCATAGTCGTTGAGGAGGCCGGTATTGCCGGGTGCAACCGCCAGCCCCCTTTCGAGATCGGCGATCGCATCCTTGAGGTTCGACGTCGCATTGGCGCGGTAGAACGCCCGTGCCGAGAGCACTTCGGGATCCTCCGGGTCGAGCCGGTAGGCCTGCTCTGCCGCGAGGCGCGCGGCCTCGTAGTCGCTCGCCAGCATCGCGATCTTGGACAGCGTCGCCTGGAATTGCGCGTCGCCGCGAAAGCGGGGCGCGGCGTCCTGCATGATCTTCAGGGAGTCTCGCGGCGATTTCAGCATCGCCGCGATGACGGCCTCGCCGACCACCGAGACGCGGTCGTCAGGGTCGGCCCGGGGCGCCGGCCAGACCTTCGTCGGGTCGGCCAGCGAGCGGGCGAAATAGAGAAGATACACCGCCGTCGTCCGCTGCTCTCCGGTCAGATGCGGCAGCGCCTGTTCATAGAGCGCGACGGCGCGGCGATAGTCCTGCCGCCCGCCGGCAATATTGGCCTCAAGCAGCGTCAGCCGGGCGGACTGCCCGACCGTCAGCGGCCCGGCGCGTGCTGCGGCGATCGCTCTCTCCGCCTCGCGGCGCCCGTCGCGCTGGGCGGCGATCTCGGCGGCGAGGACGCGATCTTCGCCACCAAGCGCCGCGGCAGCTGTCCGGGCGAAACGCTCTCTTGCGGCGAGGATGTCGCGGTTCGGCAGCGACGTCGCCGGAAACGCCTCGAAGGCGTCGCGCAGCGACAGGTTCAGGAGCATCTGCTCGTGCACGTCGTCGGCGACGATGACCAGCTTCGTCGGCGCCTCGCCGAGCCTTGCCGAGGCCGCCTCCCCCTGGCGCACGGTCAGAGAGCCCTGTGGGTTGGAGAATTCCACCACCCCGTCGAGGACGGTCAGGGTCGTGCGCTCGCCCTCCGCCTGCATGGTCCAGTCGGTGCCACGGATCGCCGCAGTCGCCGCCGCCGTCTCGACGAAGACGCCCGACCCGCCGCGGGCGGCGCGGCCGAAGATCTGGCCACTCTCCAGAAGCAGCCGGGTGTCGCCGCCCGGGACGCGCTGCTTGACGACCAGGGTGGAGTTGCGGCCGACGCGCACCTGCGTCTGGTCGGAGAACAGGATGGCGAGCTGGCCGGCGGCGTTGGTGCGCAGGACGTCGCCGGTCTTGACTTCCTGCAGCACCTCGACGCCGCGCCAGGCAGGCGCCTCGACGAGCTCGATCTCCTCGCCGAGCCGCGTCGCGATCACCGCGCCCGCCGCCGGCGCCTGGCGGGGAACCGGCTCGGCCCTGACGGCTGACGTAAAGGCTAGGAGGACGAGCAGCGTCGTCACCCGGCGGCAATGGCAACCCATCGACTGTGTTCTCGAAAGTAACTTAACGGCATCAATCGATGCGGTCCGGCCAGGTGTCAATCGCCTGACTTACGGTTGAGCGAGCCCTCCCGATCGAATCCTCTGCCGCGTGTCGCCCCCGCCACAGACGGCCGGACCAAGTTGCGCCACAAATTGTCCGCCTAACGGATTGTTCGAAAGACGCATCTTCCGGAGCAGCCGATGTCCCCGCGACATCTTTCCCATCTCGTCGAGGCCAATCGCAATTTCGCCGAGCAGATCCGGTCGGCCGACCAGAAGGCCGCCTACATCTTCACCTTCATTCTCGCACTTGTCGTCTGGTCCGCCGAGACCCGGCGATCCTTCTCGTTCGACCATCTCGGCACCACCGGCTTCTTCAACCTCCTCGCCAGCCTCGTTTTGATGGGAGCCGTCGGCACCGCCCTCGTCGCGGCGGTCTGCGTCGTCCTGCCGCGATCGCGTCCCGGCACCAGCGTCTTCTTCTGGGGCGCCTGGCCCGAAGCCGGAAAGGCGCTTGCCGATGCGCGCAAACGCGGCGATCTCGAATTCATCTACCAGGACTATCTGCACGACACGGAAAATCTCGCGGCCATCTGCAAATCGAAATACCGCTGCGTGGCGATCGCCTTCCGTGCGATGTCCGTCGTCTTCGCCGCCTATATCGCCGTGCTGATGACCGGTTGAGCGGCTTCAGGCCCCGACCACCAGCGCAAGAATCGCGAAGACGATCACTGCCGCGCCGAGCAGCTCGAGCCGCGTCACCGTCTCGCGGAACCAGAGAATCGACGAGGCGATGGTGAAGACCAGCTCGATCTGGCCGAGCGCCCGGACATAGGCGACCTTCTGCAGCGTCATCGCGGTGAACCAGCCGGCGGAGGCGCTGGCGCCCACCAGCCCGACGAGGAGCCCCGGCGCCCAGGCTTTGACGACGCGCCGCAGCTCGTCCCTGTCGGCGACGGCCATCCAGGCGAGCATCGCCGCCGTCTGGATAACCAGCGCCATGCAGAGGACGATGGCTGCCCGCAGCGCCGCAGATCCCTCAGGCAGAGCGAGGGCAGCGGCGCGAAAGCACACCGCCGAGGCGCCGAACAGCGCGCCGGAGGCAATGCCGATCAACGCCTCGCGGGAGGCGAGCCCCCGCACGATGCTGCCGGAGCGGGCATTGCCGATCGAGATCAGGATGACGCCGACGGCTCCCGCCACCACCGCAAGGAGCCCAAAGGGCGAGACCGTTTCGCCGAGGATGAGGAAGCCAAAGAACGCCGCCTGGACGGGCTCGGTCTTGGAATAGGCCGTACCGACGATGAAGTTGCGGAAGCCGAAGAGATAGACGAGCAGGAAGGTGGCGCCGATCTGCGCCAGCCCGCCGAAGAACGCCGCGACCAGCGTTTCGACGCCCGGCCGCGGGATCGGCTCGCCGCCGAGCTTTGCCACGACCGTCAGATAGAGCAGCGCGAAAGGCAGCCCGAAGCCGAAGCGGACGAAGGTCGCGCCGGTCGTTCCCATCCGGCCCTTCAGGCGCTTCTGCAGCGCCGAGCGGAGATTTTGCAGGAAGGCGGCCGCGATCGTGATCGCAATCCAGAGGGGCACGGGCGAATCGTCCTGTCTTCGGCAAGCTCCGCCGTCTATCATCCCCGGATGCTACGCAAGCCGACAAATCCGCCGGAAGGGCGAAATACCGAAATGTCATCCAGTATCCGCAAGACCCCGGAGGTCAGACCTCAGGACTTTGCCGGCGTCCGCGACTGGGTGTTCGACCTCGACAACACGCTCTATCCGCGCCACACGAACCTGTTCTCGCAGATCGACCAGCGGATGACCTCCTTCGTCGAGAGCTTCCTGCAGCTACCGCGGGACGAGGCGCGGGCTGTCCAGAAGGACTTCTACCGCCGCCACGGCACGACGCTGCGCGGCCTGATGCTGGAACATTCCGTCGATCCCGACGCCTTCCTCGAATATGTCCATGACATCGACTATTCCTGGATCGATCCCGATCCGGCGCTCGGCGAGGTGATCGCGGCACTGCCTGGCCGCAAGTTCATCTTCACGAATGGCGATCGCAAACACGCCGAGCGGGCGGCCCGCCAGCTCGGCATTCTCGACCATTTCGAGGATATCTTCGATCTCGTCGCCGCCGACCTCGTGCCGAAACCGGCGGCCGCCACCTACGACAAGTTTCTCGGCCTCCACCGCATCGACGCGGCCCATGCCGCGATGTTCGAGGATCTGGCGCGCAATCTCGAAGTGCCGAAATCCCTCGGGATGAGGACGGTGCTGATCGTGCCGACCAATTTCGAGGACACCTTCGGCGACGTCTGGGAGCATGAGGGACGCGACGGCGACCACATCGACTACGTCACCGACGACCTGGCGGCGTTCCTGCGCAGCCTCGGCTGAGTTCGGCGGGGCGCGCATGCCCGCTTCATCGCAGGTCGGCCTGCAGGCGGCCAACCGCCACGACCATAAGCGTCTCGGCGGACATCAGCCGAAACCACCTCTTTTGCAGCACCAGTGCCGGCAAATGTCGGACCGGCCGCCGCACGCTTCCACTGCAGCGCCAACGAAACGATGTCAGCCGCCGAGCCGCGAACGGCCAGGCCGGGCGAGTCCTCCACGGTTGTCGCCCGCCTCTGCAGCCTCACCATCCGGCTCGTCCGCGCCGCGACGGTTCTGGTGCAAACTAGCACCGGTCGTCTGGCCGGCCGGCTTGCCGGCGATCGCGGCCTTTCTTTCTTCGGCGCTTCTGGCATCGCTGTCGCTGGCGTCCCGCTTCGCACCGGGCTGATCGACCGCCTCGGGCGCGTCCTTGTCCTGCTGGGCCCGCATCATCTTCGGATCGGTGTCGAGCTCGGGCATGTTGCCGCTCCTCTCTCGGATGGAATGCTGCCTGCGCCGCATTCGCCGCCGGCAGCCAGCCGTCGCCTTGACGGAGCCGGGTAGCGACACGCCGCGAATCGCCGGGGATCCGGCCAGGCTTTCCGAGCAAACGACGACTGCCGGCACGAGTTCCCGAACGGCGGATGAGACTGGCCTGGCGTCATAGAGCCCATGGTGCGGCGGCGGAACGCCGACGTCGCTCGCCATCGCCGCGCCAGCCCTTCCGGATTGCCGAGGCCGATCACGGGCTTGTGACGTCATCAACCTGTCGTTTCAGCCGCGAAAAACCGCCATCGAAGCTTCGTCGTCCTGAGATGCCAGTGCCAAGGGGCTGATACACGTCCCGGCTATCACCTTCCCACCAACTTCGAGGGGGAAGTTCGTGGAGCTGATGCGCCGCCTGGCTGCGACGATCCTCGGCATTCTTGCCGTGACGACCGGCGTTCTGGTCGCCAATCTCGTCCTCATCCATTCGACCGGCAACGTCCACGCCGTCGACGACGACGGCCAGTTCTACCGTTCGGCGACATTGTCCGCCGGCTACCTCGAACGCATCGTCGAGACGAAGGGCATTCGCACCATCGTCAACCTCCGCGGTGGCGAGGGCCGCGACTGGTACGAAGCGGAACGTGCCGTCGCCGCCAAACACGGTGTGGATTTCCTGAGCTTTCACCTTTCGGCCAAGGACATCCCCGGGCCCCGGACGCTGGAAGATCTGCTCTTCGTCCTGAAGAACGCGCCGCGGCCGATCCTCGTCCACTGCAAGTCCGGATCCGACCGCACCGGCCTTGCTTCAGCGCTCTATCTCTACGCCGTCGCGGGGACGACGGTCGCGAAGGCCGACGCGCAGCTGTCGCTTCGCTACGGGCACTTTCCCTGGCTCGGCAGCCGCACCGTGGCGATGGACGAGGCGTTCTCGGCCTACACGGCCTTCTACAGGCAGGAGAACGATCACGCGGAGACGATCCGTCTCGCTGCGGAGTAGCGGCTCGCGGGGGCGAGGATCGGGGTGATATCCGCGTTGCCATCCACCCCGCGCGCGGAGCCCAACACCGATTGCGGTGAGACTTCGCCGTCCTGCTCGGGCGATATCGGAAATGGTGTTTGGGGCGCTCTGGCGGGTCAACACGCCCTGCCCCACCGTCGACCCTCAGCAACCCTCCGCGACCCTTATCCGGTTGACCGAGCCAAGAAAGCTGCCTGAAGCGAAGGCGCGAGTTGCGAAAACCGTCCCCACTCCGACTGGCGCCGCGAGCATCACACGTCTTGCGGCAAGCTTCGGAGATCAGTCCGTACAGACGACGGGATAGACCGCGTCCTTCACCCTGGCCGTCGCATCCGGCACGCTCTGCAGGGCCGACTTCGGATCGGCGGTGCGGAAGGAGATCTGGTTGTCGTACAGGAACCTGGCAACGGCATCCGGCCGGATCGCGAAGTTGATCGACTGGGGAATGTCCCCCGTCGCATCGGCGACGGCCACCGCGTCGAGCTTGGCGGTCACCACGCCGACCACCCGCCCGGCGAGATCGACCAGCGGCCCGCCGGAATTGCCCGGCTGGACAGGCGCCGAGATCTGCAGGTAGCGCGGGTCGTTCATCAGGCCAAGCAGCGAGGAGACGTTGCCGCGGGTGACATTGAGCGAGTCCGCGAGGATCGAGCGCAGGGGAAAGCCGAGAGCCAGGATGTCCTCGCCGAGACGCGGCTTGGAGGCGGAGATCGCCAGCGGCTCGCCGAGGCTGGAGGCGACATGCACCAGCGCCAGATCGTTGTCCTTGTCGATCCGCACCTCGGTCGCCGGGACGTTGGAGCCGACCTCGATCTTCTTGCAACCGCGCACGACATGGGCGTTGGTCAGGAGCCAGCCCTTCGATACGACGAAGCCGGAACCGGCCATGTCGAAGGCGGGCGTCCCAGGCTGCGGCGCGGTGCCCTGGGCCGGCTCGAGGCCGGCGCTGCCGTAGCGGCGCTCACGCGGCAGTTCGAACAGATTGGCGCGGCCGCCCTCCTTGCCGGTATCGGCCATCGCGTAGCGCGCCTCGCCCTCGGAGGCACCGCGACGACGAGCCAGCATGGAGGAGAACGGATTTGGTCTGGCGGAGGCGACCAGCGGCGCGTTCGGCTCGCCGGCAAAGGGCTCGAACAGGTTCGAGGCGACCGTCACGAAAGGCTCGACCGCCGCCTCGTGCTTCGGCAGGTAGGAGATCGAAAAGCCCCGAAGGTCCTCGCCGGACGCCGAGAACCGCATGAAATACTTGCGACCGGCTTCCGAACCGCCGACGCTGAACCAGCCGTCGGCCTTCTCCGCCGACAGGACGGACCGCTTGGCCGTCGCCTCGCTGAGGGTGCCGTAAAGGCCGTCCAGGGTCTGGCCGGTACCGGCGATGCGCACGGTCTCGATCTCGATGCTGTTGTCGTCGGAGCGCCAGAGATTGCCGACCTCGGTGCGCCCGCGGTCGCTGACGAGCTTCAGCGGCAGCGGCAGCCGCTCGCCGGTGGCGCTGTCATCGACCATCGACACGCCGAGGTCCTGCTGGACGCCGTCCGACAGGCTGACCAGCTTCTGCAGCATCGCCTCGCTGATCACGCCATCGGCCTGCATGCCGTGGCGCGCCTGGAAATCGCGGATCGCGCGGAGCGTCGCCGCCTCGATCATGCCGGAGAACGAACCGGCATAGTCGCCGGTCCAGGCCAGCCGGATCTGCAGACCACGGCGGAAGGAGAGGTCCGTCTGCGTGTTGTAAGCGAGTGACAGATCCGCCGGCGAAGTCGTGGTAGCAATGGCGTCGGAAGCGAGGTCACGGGCCAGCGCTGCCGGCGATGCCGCCAGCACACAAGCCGCAATGAAGACCCCCAAACCGCGTCGCATGTCATCCCCCAAACGGTGATCGACGTTCCACTCTACAATGCAGCCAGACGGCTTTCGATCCGTCCAGGATAATCTTTTTTTAAGGTTTCCATGCTCATTTATGTGTGACGCGTGACACTTTCGCCCGCGACGCTGCGCAGTTAAGCGTGACGCTGGGGAAAGTACAGGGCTTCACGCAGCGTTGATGGCAGCTTGATGGCGCTACGGCACCGGCCGGCAATCGGTATCGATTTCCGGCCGATGCGGTGGTTCGATAAGTGAGTGCGGCCTTCGTGCGTCCCATCGCACGCACGGCGTTCTAGCGTGGCAACGCTCCCAATGCCGTCGCCGCGACAGTCACTCTCCCGCGACGGATTTCAGCCCTTCCGACGGCCCTGCCTCCTCGCCGATCTCGATCCCGGCGATGCGCTCGCCGCGCCGCTGCAGCTTGTCGCTCGAAACCGAAATCTGGTCGACGTCCCGCGAGGCTTGGGCGAAGTGGCCCTTCAGCGCGGTGACACGGGCGTCGAGCCGTTCGAGGTCCTCGCCGAACAGCCGCACCTCCGCCTGGATCCGCCCGGCCGAGGCGCGCAGACGCGCATCCTTCAGCACCGCCTGGACCACCTGGATCGACAGGTTGAGAAGCGACGGCGACACGATCACCACGCCGAGGCGGTAGGCCTTCTGGACGACGTCGTCGAAATCCTCGTGCAGCGCGGCGAAGACGGTCTCGGAAGGGACGAAGAGGAAGGCAGTGTCCTGGGTCTCGCCGGGGATCAGGTATTTCTCGGCGATCGCCTTGATGTGGACGTCCATGTCCCGGCGCAGCCGCGTGGCAGCCGCCGCCTGCGTCTCGCCGTCTGCCGCCTGCTGGAGCGCCGTGAAGGATTCCAGCGGAAATTTCGCATCGACGACGAGGCCAGGCGCCCCGTTCGGCATGCGGATCAGGCAGTCGGGCCGGCGGCCGTTGGAAAGCGTCGCCTGGAAGGCATAGACCGACGACGGCAGCGCGTCGGCGATGATCGCCTGCATCCGCGCCTCGCCGAAGGCGCCGCGGGTCTGCTTGTTGGCGAGGACGTCCTTCAACTTTACCACCTCGCCGGTCAGGCTGCGGATCTCGCCCTGTGCCCGGTCGATGACAGCGAGGCGCTCGGCAAGCACGGACAGCGAGGCCTTGGTCTCGCGGGTGGTGGAAAGGATCGACTGGCCGACGCGGGTGGTGAGGCCGTCGAGACGGTCCGACAGCGCCCGGGTAAGGTCCGCCTGCCGCGAGCCGATGATCTCGGCCATGGTCTGCATGCGGCCGGACATTTCCGCCTGCACCTTGAGGACGGTGTCGAGCCTTGCCGCATCCGCTTCGGCCGTCTGAAGCGCCCGCTGCGCCAGGCGGGCACGCCCCGACGCCCGAAGCCAGAGCAGGACGAAGAAAATTGCGAGCACCCCGAAGACCAGGGCAAGGCCGCTGACCTCGATACCGGAAATCACGGCGAGGGAACGGTTCAGAAAGGCAGTGGCATCGCGAATCATGGAATGACGATAGCAGGCAATCCTTAATGATGGGACCAAAGCAGGAACAAAAATCCAAGAGGCGTTGCATGGCCGGGCTGACCTGCGCAGGAAGCGGATTGACCAGTTTCCCGCCAACGACTACTTCCGCGCAAATGACGATCAAGCCGCTCATCATCCTGCCCGATCCCAAGCTGCGCGAAGTCTCGAAGCCCATCGAACGGGTCGACGAGCCCCTCCGGCGCTTTGCCGACGACATGCTCGAGACGATGTATGACGCGCCCGGCATCGGGCTCGCTGCGATCCAGGTCGGCGAGCCGCTTCGCATGCTGGTCCTGGACGTCTCCAAGGAGGACGAGGAGAAGGCGCCGAAGGTCTTCCTTAATCCCGAGATTGTCGCCAGCGCCGACGATCGGAGCACCTATGAGGAAGGCTGCCTGTCGATTCCGGATTACTACGCCGAGGTCGAGCGGCCGGCGGGCGTGACGGTGCGCTTTCTCGGCCTCGACGGCGAGATGCACGAGGAGGCGGTGGAGGGCCTTTACGCCACCTGTCTGCAGCACGAGATCGACCACCTCAACGGCGTCCTCTTCATCGACTACATCTCGAAGCTGAAGCGCGACATGGTGATCAAGCGGTTCACCAAGCAGGCGCGCCTGAAGACGGCCTGATCGGGTGGCGCTCTCCGTCGTCTTCATGGGCACGCCGGAATTCTCCGTGCCGACGCTCGCCGCCATCGTCGCGGCCGGGCACAGGGTGCCGGCGGTCTATACCCAGCCGCCGCGAAAGGCCGGCCGCCGCGGCCTGCAGCTGACGCCGTCACCGGTGCAGGTCGAGGCGGAAAAACTCGGCCTTGCCGTCCGCTCGCCTTTGAACTTCCGCGATCCGGCCGAGATCGACGCCTTCACCGCGCTCGAAGCCGACGTCGCGGTGGTCGTCGCCTATGGCCTGCTTCTCCCCCAGGCGCTGCTCGACGCGCCCCGCTTCGGCTGTCTCAACGGCCATGGGTCGCTGCTGCCGCGCTGGCGGGGCGCCGCGCCGATCCAGAGGGCGATCGAGGCCGGCGACGCCGCTACCGGCATGATGGTGATGCGGATGGAGGCAGGCCTCGACACCGGGCCTGTCGCGCTGACCGCGGAAACTCCCATCGCCCCCGGCGAGACGGCCGGCGAGTTGCAGGCGCGACTGTCCGCAATGTCAGCCGAACTCATGGTCGAGGCGCTGGCAAAACTCGAAGCCGGCACCCTCGCCTTCGAGGACCAGGCGGCGATCGCGGCGCGCACCGGACGCGAGCCAATCTATGCGAGGAAGATCGACAAGGCCGAGACGCGCATCGACTGGACGGCGGATGCCAAGGCCGTCGCCGGCCGGATCAACGGTTTCTCGCCGATGCCCGGCGCCTGGACGACGATGCCCTTCGGCGGAAAGTCCGAGCGGGTGAAGGTTCTGCGCGCGGTCGCGACCGATGATCTCGCTGACAGCCCCGGCTTGTCCGGCAAGTCTGATTCGGGCCCGGACGCCGCCCGTCCGGGCACCACGCTGGACGACGCTCTGACGGTTGCCTGCGGCGCCGGCGCCGTGCGGCTCCTTGAGGTGCAGCGCGCCAGCGGCAGGCGCGTTGCGGCCGATGAGTTGCTTCGCGGCACGCCGGTTCCGGCCGGCACGCTGCTGGGGGGCGAGTAGCCATGGCCCTGTCCGACGCCCCACAGAAGTCCCCTCATCCTGAGGTGCGAGCGCAGCGAACCTCGAAGGGCGAGGGACTTCTGCCAATCCGACTTCACGGCTCGCGACGTCTTCTATCCTGCCGCTCGCGCCGGTTTCCGGTTCGCGCCAACCCGCGCCTTGGCCCTTCGAGGCTCCCCCTCGCTTTACTCGGGGTCGCACCTCAGGATGAGGGCGAAGCGCTAACGCTCCACGTTCCATCACTGTCGTGTCTCAGCGCCATCGGACCGCGAGCAACGAAATGCAAAAGCGGCGCCGACGGGCTCGCCCCGCAGAAGTCCCCTCATCCTTGTAACTCCAGCCTCGCATCATCTGGTATTGTTGATGGTGCGGAGATGGAGGGGACACCGTCTCATCCTCGGGCGAGAGAGCCCGGACCTCAGCTTGGTGTCCCTTCCGTCGATCCATCGACCTCGAACAGTCGTCTGGG
>NZ_SOZD01000020.1 GCF_004519335.1 Jiella endophytica
CCTCAACGTCGCCAGACTGCATCCCGACAAGACCCCCATGCGACGAAAACTCCTCAAGGCCGGATGGGACGAAAGCTTCTTCTTCGATCTCATTCGCCATATGCGATAGACCTGCCCTCAAGGGGGGGAGATCACGCTTGCGGGGGCCGCTCCGCCAAGTGTTTCAACCTCGGCAAACTGCTCCCCTCACCTGACGACTGCCTTCATGCCAGGCAAACGCTTGAGCGTTCCAGGTACGGGAGCGACCGCGAAGCCGCCGATCTCCCCCCTTGAGGGGGAGATGCCCGGCAGGGCAGAGGGGGGTGCCTCGGCACCGCCATCACCGCGACAGCCGCGAGCATCGATCTTGTCAACGACGAGCCAACCGTGACGTTGCCGATCTCCCCCTTGCGGGAGAGATGCCCGTCCTTCGACCCGCCGCGACCTCACCGCAAAACCGGATACCCTGCCTCCACCGCCTCCTGCTCGTAGCCCAGCACCACGCGGTAGTCCTCCAGCCTCACCGGCTCGACGCTTGTCAGCCCCAGCGCCGCCACCGCCTCGCCGAGCGCCGGATCGGCGATGGCCTCGCTCAGCGCCTCGCGCAGGACCGCGATCTCCTCATCCGAGGCGCCCGCTCTTGTCACGAAGGGCAGCGACGGGCTTGTCGCCGTCTCGCCGATCACCCGCACGCCGGCCACCAGCTCCGGCCGATGCCGCGCCGCAAGGCCGAAGGTGACGCAGTCGATCGCCGCGACATCCGCTTCGCCCTTCGCGACACGGTCGAGGCTGGCGAGGTGGCTGCCGGTGACGGTCACCTCGCGGAAGAACCGCCCGTCTTTTTCGAGCGGCGTTAGCGCTTGGCGAAAGAGATTCATGCCGGAATTGGAATCGAAGCCGTTGACCGCCGCGCGCCCGCCGCGAAGATCCGCCAGCGCCCGGACGGACGAGGCTTCGGCGACGACGATGACGCTGCGGTGCGTCGCGCCCTCGCAGCCCGGCCAACGATAGACCGGCGCGGCCACCGGCCGAACCACACCTTCAAGCGCGGTCATCAGCGGATAGCCGCAGGTCTGGGCGAGGAGCAGCGCCGGGTCGCGCCAGATCTCGGCCAGCGGCCGCGACCGGTCGAGGGTCTCGGGCACGCCGGCCATGCCCGCCGCCCGCAGCCGCGCCGCGACGCCCGCCCAAAGGGCGTCGTTCGCCCGCCGGACCCACGGCATGTCATACATGGCGATGCTGGCGATGCGGCTCATGGCGCCCTTCCGGCCTCGGCCCGAAACTGGACTGGTTTTCGGAAAGCGCGATGCGCTGATTCCGCCGGTTGGCGCGTCCTTCCCATGTTCCGGTGAGCGCGCAGCGCCCTAGGAATGGGCGAAACCGGTCTCGCCGATCTCCTCCGCCCCACCCGATCCCTGCCAGCCGCGCTCCGGCGCGCGGCCGAGCGGATGCGCCGGCCGGTCGTGCGGGGCGAGCAGAAAGCGCCGGAAGACGTCGCCATAGCCCTCGTAGCGCAGGCCGCCATTGTCTTCCAGCAGTGCCGCGCGATTGGCGCGATACCAGGCCGGCAGCCGGTACCACGGCAGAGTCGGATGGGCGTGATGGGCGGCATGGAGATTGTTGTTGAGGAAGAGCAGCCCGAGGACCGGCGAGCCCTCCACCACCGCCGTGCGCTTTTCCACCGCGCCTTCGGCCTTGTGCTCGGCGAAGGAGCGGACCAGCTGCAGCGCCGTGCCCGGATAGACGAAGATCAGCAGATAGGCGAGCGGTGAGAATCCGCAGACGAGCGAGAGCCAGGCGAGGATCGCCGCGACGCCGAGAAGGTGGCGCAGCCAGATCGCCCTGACGACGCGGTCGCCCGCCCGGATCGCGCGGAGTTCGGTGGTGAGGAACCGCGCGATCGACCAGGCCGGGCCGATCACCAGCCGGCCGGCGAGGCAGGTCTGCGCCTCGACGAGGCCACGTCCGATCGGGCTCAGCCGCGCCCAGTCGGCATCGGTCCAGTAGTAGGATTCCGGATCGTCCAGCGGGTCGGTCAGCCGCTCGTCCCGGTGATGGGACAGATGCAGCATCCGGTAGCGCGCAAATGGCACCCAGAGCGACAGCGGCACGAAGCCGAGCGCCCGGTTGAGCGCCCGCCAGCGGGTCGGATGGCCGTGGATGATCTCGTGCTGCAGCGAGCCGTGCCAGGCGATCGTCCAGGCCGCCGCCGGGATCAGGGCGAGCAGCGGAATCGCCGCGTGAAAGTAGGTGAGCAGCCCCCAGCCGCCATAGATGGCGGCGGCGAGGATCAGCGTCGGCCATTCGATGGCCTGGGGCCTGCGGAAGGGTTCTGCCGTGATTCGAGGCGTTGGACTCATACGCACAGGATTCGGGCAAACGCAGCCGGCTGACAATTCTGGAGTTCACCAAGCCGTGATGAGAGTTGTCCCGCATCCCGCGCAGTTGGTGATTTTTCTCGACGAATGCGGATTTTGCCAACAAAGTTGCGACATCGTCTCGATCATTGATCGTCGGCGATCCGAACCAGACCCGCCAATGGTGACGTGGTGCGGAAGGGCGATCGGTCGGCGACGGCCTCCGGAAATGCCGCCAGCTTTGTCGCCCTGCCCGCGCCTCAGCCGAGGGCGGCCGCCTCTTCCGGCGTCATCCTGCCCGCCGTCAGCCGCATCGTCTCTGCGTCCGAGCGCTCGCCGCCGATCGCCGCGGCGACGCTGTCGCCGATCAGCGGGCCGAGCTTGAAGCCGTGGCCGGAACAGGCGCTGACCACCCAGGCCTTGCCGGCCCAGGGCTTCACCTGGAATTCCTCGCTGTCGTCGCGGGTGGTGGTGTAGAAGCAGATCTTCTTCTCGATCACCTGGTAGCGGCCGAAGTCCTTGTAGGCGAGTCGCGCCGCGCGGTTCAGCCGGGCGAGATCGGCCTCGGTGGCGATGCGGTCGCCGTCGGCGTCGCCCGCTCGGGTGAAGACGTGGTCGCCGATCTTCAGCCTCGTGCCGTTCTTCGGCGGCAGCGAATAGGTGCCGCTCTCGGTGCCGAGATCGATCATCACCGGGACGGTCTTCCATGCCTCGACATATTCCGCCGGCGGGCTGAGATAGAACACCGCCTGGCGCGAGGCGACGACGGTCTCCTCGACCAGCGGCGTCAGCTTGTTCACCCAGGCTCCGGCGGCGATCACGATCCTGTCGGCGCGGTGGGTCTCGCCATTGGCGACGAGCGTGCCCGCCTCGGGGTCGATATCGCTCACCCGGGCGTCGGAGTGGAACGTCACCCCGTTATTGCCGAGCCAGACCGTGAGGTCGGTGAGGATGCGGATCGGAAACAGCATGCCGCCCTCGGTGGTCTCGACCACGCGGGTCAGGTCCTGCGTCTCGACCATCGGGAAACGGTCGGGGATCTCGGCGAGCGGAATGTCGAAGAAGCTCTTGCCGAGCGCCGTCATCGTCCGCGACACCGGCTCGTACCAGTCGACGGCGTCGCGCAGGAAATAGACGACGCTGCCGGGCAGGAAGTGCCGGGCACCGATGTCGCGGAACATCGTCTCATAGAGCGCGAAGGCCCGCGGCATCAGATAGGCGTAGCCCTCCAGCGTGCCGTAGGCATGGCGGGTGATCCGGTGCTCGTCATAGGACGACGCCCGCGGATTGGGGATCGCCCCCTGCTCGAACACCGAGACCCTGAAACCCCGGCGCGTCAGCGCCCAGGCGGTGGAGAGGCCGGCAATGCCGGCGCCGACGACGATGACATGGCCACGGGAGGTCGTCATGGTTGGGATGCTTTCTGAAGAAGGATTGAACGCTGGCGAAGCCCCCTCATCCTGAGGTGCGAGCCTGAGCCCTGAGCTTGTCGAAGGGAGATGGCGAGCCTCGAAGGACGAGGGGGCGCCATGAACCATGTTGCATTTTTCCGGCCGCTACTTTGCACCGCCGCCCTCGCCCTTCGAGGCTCCCCCGGCTCCGCCGGGCTCGCGCCTCAGGATGAGGGCTCGGGGGGGAGTTCGGCCGTCGATCGCCTTCGATCTCCCTCCTTGCGGGAAAGATGCCGGCAGGCAGAGGGGGGTGCGATGCCTCACCGTCGGTGACGACTACGCACCCGCCGCCACCGCGCCCACCGGCTCCGGCGGCAGCCAGTTGAGATGCACCCGCCAGTCTCCCCGCAAGCCGTCGAAGCGCTTCAGCGACAGCTTGGAAAGATCGGCGAACGAACACGCCCCGTCGATCACCAGGTCGCGGATGGCATGGCCCGAGGCCGGCGACAGGCCGAAGCCGACGCTCGACATCGTCGCGACGGTGACGTTGTCCGGCGCGCTCAGCCGCTCGATCACCGGCCGGCCGTCCGGCGTGTTTTCCACGACCCCCGCCCAGGAGCGGATGACCCGCGCATGGGCCGCCTTCGGCAGCAGCTCGGCGACCCGTCTGGCGAGGCTGCGGGTGACCGAGCCGGACGGCTTCGGCGGCGCGTCCTCCAGCCCGACGTCGTCGAACCATTCATGCGGGCCGCCGCCATAGGCGAGATTGCCGCGCAGGGTCTGGCGGCCATAGAGGCCGTTGCCGTCGACCCCGGTGAACGGCATCATCGGCAGCGGCTCGGTGACGATCATCTCCGCCCGCGCCGGCGCCATCGGCAGGTCGATGCCGAGCATCGCCATAAGCTTGCCGGTCTGCGGGCCGGCAGCGACCACCAGCGCGTCGCAGCCGATCGTCCCGCCCGCCGTCTCGATGCCGGTGACCCTGCCGCCCGCAGCCGTAATGCCGCGCACCGCGGTGTGCTGGAGGATCTTCACGCCGAGATCCTGCGCCGCCCAGGCATAGGCCTGGGCCGTGCGCTGCGGATTGGCGTGGCCGCCGAAATGAAAGCGCACGCCGGAGACGACGTTGTCGCCGGCGAGCGGCACCAGGGCACGCACGTCATCGGGGATGAGCACCTCCCAGTCGTAGCCCTTGGGAAGGCGCAGCGAGAGCCCCTCGTGGAACCGCTCCTTGCGCGGATCGACCTGGAAAATGATGCGGCCGCGCTGATATTCCGTCGGATAGCCGAGCAGCTCGTCCATCTCAGGCCAAAGCCGCTGCTCCTCATGGAACAGCGGGCTCTGATAGTGGGTGCAGCCGCCGCCGTTGCGCCCCGACGCCTCGAAGCCGACGATGCCCTTCTCGACGACGGTGACCTCGACGCCGGAGCGCGCCAGCCACCAGGCGGCGGAAAGCCCGGTGACGCCGCCGCCGACGATCACCACCGATGTGCCTTTTTCGCTCATCGTCTCTCCTCAGGGCCTCTGGCCGAAAGAACTCCGGAAAACATCCTGGCCCGCCTCAATAGGGCATGCCGGCGGCAAGCTGCTCGGCCTCGCGCGTCGTGCCGATGTCCTCATAGCCGATCCACTGGGTGGCGATGCCGAACCAGACGTTCCAGCCCTCGTCCATCTCGGCGCTCTCCTGCCAGTCGGCCAGCACCGACAAGGGCAGCGGGCGCACCGGCGCCCGGTAGCCGGCAAGCGGCACGCTCTCCGCCGGCTCGCCGGCGCCGATCGCCATCATCAGCGCCACCTGCTCGCGGCATCGCCGCGCCTGGCAGGGGCCCATGCAGGCCCGCGTCAGCCGCTTGATCTGGTCCTGGTTGACCGGCCCGTCGCCGGCGAGCGTGACGAGGTCCCGGCGGGCGATGGCGTTGGAGCGCCAGCCCAGATAGCGCGGCGGTTTCACCCCCAGGAGATCGCCTCTGGTGACGTCCTCGCAGATGCAGGCGAGCACCTCCTCGCCGCCGGTGGCGAGCATCGCGCGGGCCCAGTCGAGCTGGTAGGCGAGCCCGTCGCCCTCCGGCTGGCCGTTCGTTTCCGCAGGTCCGGACGCATCCCTTGCTGCCGCCGGCACGCTGCTCGCCTTGCCGAGGGAAGCGAGCGCCGCCCGTGCGGCCCGCCTGCCGGACGCTGCGGCGTCCTGCCCGAGCCGGGCGCAGTCGCCGGCGACGAAGACCGCTTCGAGCGACGTCGCGCCGCCTTCGTCCGACATCGGCACATGGCCGCCACGGCCCGGCGCCATCTCGCGCCTTGCCCCGAGCACATCGAGAAGCTCGATCACCGGCACGGCGCCGACCGCCATCACCACGGTATCGCAAGCGATCTCCTGCCGCCGGTCGGCATCGCCGCGGTCGACGACAACGAGGCCGGCGACGCCCTCGGCATTGCCCCTGGCCTCGAGCGGCACATGGCCGGTAACGATCGCAACGCCCTTTTCCGCCAGCGCTGCCACGCGGTTGGCCGGTCCCTGCGGCGCGTCCCGCACCTCGACCAGCGCCGCGACGTCCAGCCCGGCGGCAAGCGCCGTCTCGGCGGTTTGAAGCGCCAGATCGCCCGATCCGACGATCGCCAGCCGCCGGCCGGCAAAGGCGTCATAGCCGGCGAGCAGCGTATGGAACCCTTGCGCGCCCATCACGCCCGGCTGGTCCGAACCGGCAAAGGTGAAGTTGAGATCGCGGGCGCCGGCCGCGACGATCAGCCGGTCGAAACCGACCATCCAGCTCTTCTCCTCGTCGGCGAGCCCGGCAAGGCCGGCCCCGAGGTGGTTGAGCCCCGGACCTTTCACCCAGGCGCCCCAGACGCTCGTCGAGAGGCGCACGTCGACGCCGAGCTCGAAGGCCTCGGCAAGCGCCGGATTTGCCTCGAGCACCCGTTCGACCAGCCGCTCGGGCGTCTGCACGGCATTTGTCGCGCGGCCGCCGAAATACAGCGGCACGTTCATCCCCACGAGCCCGGCCGAGACCGGATTCTCGTCGACCAGCATGACCGAAACGCCGGCCTTCGCCGCCTCGATCGCCGCGGCGCAGCCGGCAGTGCCGGCGCCGACGACGATGAGCGGCACATGCTCTTGCGGCGGAAGGAATTTCCCGGCGATCGACGCGCGGTCGGGCGGCGGCAGTGTCACTTGGCTCATTCAGAATGCCTTCAGCGCCTGATCGAGATCGGCGATCAGATCGTCAGGATGCTCGATGCCGACGGAGATGCGCAAGGAGGAATCGTCGACGCCGACCTCCCGGCGGATGTCCGGCGGGACGAGATAGTGGGTGGTGGTAGCGGAATGGCAGATCAGGCTCTCGGTGCCGCCGAGGCTGACCGCCATGCGGAACACCTTCAAGCGGTCGAGCATGGCGAAGGCTTCTCGCTCGCCGCCCTTGATCCTGAAGGAGAAGGTCGAGCCGGCACCGCCGCACTGGCGCTCATAGACGGCCCTTGCCGGCGAGCCTTCCGCGAGGAAGCCGAGATAGGTGACGCCCTCGACCTTCGGATGATCCCGCAGGAAGGCAGCGATCGCCACCGCATTGGCGTTGGCCCGGGCGTTGCGCAGCGGAAAGGTCTCCAGCGAGCGCAAGAGCAGCCAGGAGGTGAACGGGTCCATATGCGTGCCGAGCAGCGTGCGCAGCATCCGCACCGGCCCGACCCGTTCCAGCGAGCCGGTCAGGGCGCCGCCGAGAAGATCCGAATGGCCGCCGGCATATTTGGTGAGCGAGGTGATGCAGAGGTCGGCGCCGTGCTCCAGGGGCTTCTGCAGCAGCGAGCCGAGAAAGGTGTTGTCGACCGAGATCACCGGCCGGATCTCCTGGCGCTTCGTCAGCGCGTCGGCAAACCGCGCGATCATCGCGATATCGGCGATGCCGGCAGTCGGATTGGCCGGCGATTCGACGTGGATCAGCGCGATCGGCCCGTGTTCGAGCGCCGTTTCGGCCGCCTTGGCGACACTCGCCTCGCTGAGGCCGTCGACGATCGGCACCGGCTTGATGCCGAGCCCGCTGATCGGCCCGTAGAGCAAGCCGTGGGTGCCGCCATAGAGCGGCGTCGTGTGCAGCATCGACTGGCCGGGTTTCAGATGCGCCAGCATCGTCGCCGAGATCGCCGCCATGCCCGAGGCGAAGGCTGCCGCATCCTCGGCGCCGTCGAGGACGGCGAGCCGTGCCTGCAGGAGCTTCAGGTTCGGATGGTCGAGCCGGGCATAGATGAAGGGCGCGTCGCGCTCCGGCGCCGGACCGTCGAAATAGGCCCGGTGGACGTCCTTCGCCGCCTGGGCAGAGGGATAGGCGAAGGCCGAGGAGAGGACGATCGGCGGCTTCACCGCGCCATAGGCGCCTTCGGGGTCGTAGCCGAAGCCGACGGCCAGCGTATCGGGATGCAGCTCGCTCTCGGGCCCTTGTGTCGGTGTGCGGGTCACGGTGCGTCCGTCCAGGCGGCTGCGGCTTCCAGCTGAGACGGCATGGCAGCCGGCGAAAGCTGCGCCGTCCCATGGGGCACCGGATGGTCGGCAGCCAGCGCCGCGTCGCGGCGCGCGGCCGGCCGGTGGTCGATGCCGGTCCCAGCCGCGATAAAGTCCTGCGCCGTGTCGCAATACCAGTCGACGAAGCGGGCGAGGTAGGATTCGTTGTCCTCGCAATAGGGCCCCGGCGTATAGCCGAGGGAATTCACCCCGCGCTGGTTCATCTCGACGAGGTCGCGGTCCTGGATGTTGGTGACGTTCCACAGCTCCGTCAGCCGCTCGACGTCGTAGTCGACGCCCTCGACCGCGTCCTGATGGACCAGCCACTTGCAGGTGACGATCGTCTCGCCCGGCGCGACGGGCATGGCGCTGAAATACACCGTCGTATCCGCGGTCGAATGGCAGAAGGAATGCGGCTCGATCGCCCAGCGCAGCGAGCCGACATCGGCATTGTCGCCGGCGATCATCAGCTTCTTTACCGCCGGCTGGCCGTCCATGGTCAGCGACACCTGCCCGTCCCGCAGCGGGAACCGCTCCACCTGCCACCACGGGCCAATGAAAGGCCCCTTGGCAAGGCCCGCCGCCGCGAGCTTGGCATCGAAGGCGACGTGGCGCGGATCGCCGTCCTTGGCGAAGTGCCCGCCCCGCGCCTCGTTGATCGGGAAGGTCATGGCGAGTTCGGGATGGCCGACGGCGCAGTGGTAGCACTCGCGGGCATTCTCCATCACCAGTTTCCAGTTGCCCTTTTCGACAAGCGTGTTCTGGTGGGCGAGCTTGGCCTCGTTCAGCCGGTGCGGCGCCAGAAGCGGTTCGAGCTCGGCACGGAACTCGTCGAAGGGCGGCGGCGTCTTCGCCATCGAGACGAAGATCGCCCCGGCGACCTCCTCGACATGGATCTTCTTCAGGCCATGCTCGCCCGGATCGAAGCTCGGCTGCATGTTGGCGGCGTGGACGAGCTTGCCGTCGAGGCCGTAGACCCACTGGTGGTAGGGGCAGGTGAGCCGCGCCTTGCCGCCCGCACCGTCGGCGCAAACCTGGGCGCCGCGATGCCGGCAGGAATTGTGGAAGGCGTTGAGCGATCCGTCGCGGTCGCGGGTCACCACCACCGGCGAGCGACCGATGGTCAGTGCCAGATAGCCGCGCGGCTTGGGGATCTCGCAGGCGAAGCCGGCGAGGATCCAGCTCTCGCCATAGATCGCCCGAAGGTCGAATTCGAAGACGTCAGGGCTGTTGTAGAGAGCCTGGGGCAGCGAATGACCCGGCTTGCGCCGGGCAAATTCTGCCGCAATCATGGACAGGTCGCGCATGGTGTCTCCTTTATGGGCAGGAGCTTGGCAGCGGCGATTTCCGCGGGCAAATATCCTTTTTGCATCGCGTTATCGAATTGAGGCAAACGATGCCGCTGCGTGCATCCGATGCGGTCGACGAGACCGGAACCAGGCCGAAGTTTCAGAACGGCGAGCCGCCGGATGCGGCGCGGCTGTGGCTGCCGCTGAATGCGCTGCGGGCCTTCGAGGCGGTGGCGCGGCGGCTGAGCTTCACCGGCGCGGCGGCCTCGCTGCACATCTCGCAGAGCGCCCTCAGCCGCCATGTCAGCCGGCTCGAGGAACTGCTCGGCTGCAAGCTCCTCGAACGCCGCTCGCAGGGGCTCGTCCTCACCCCCGCCGGCGCTGCCCTCCTCCCGGTCGTCACCCGCTCCTTCGACGGGCTGGAATCCACCATGCAGGCGCTGCGCCGCAAGGCCGGCGTCTCCCAGCGCATGCTCCGCGTCCACATGCCGCCGACCTTCCTGCAGGTGGTGGGCATGTCGCTGCTCCGCGAGTTCCGCCTCGCCTTTCCGGACGTCTCGATCGACCTCTTCTCGACCAACGGCGTCGGCCTGCCGCGGGCGGCGGCCTGCGACATCGCCGTCGTCTTCGACCGGCCGAAGCTCGACGACGTGGTGCGCGACCCGTTGTGGCTGATCAGCCAGACGCCGGCCTGTGCGCCGGAAATCGCCGAGCGCTGCTCGGGCATGGACCTGCAGACCTTCCTGCGCAGCAACGAATTGCTGCACACCCGCCTCGAAGGCGAACCTTTCGGCGTGTTGTGGTCGGCCTTCGCCCGGCATTTCGATCTCGACATTCCGGCCGAGCGCGGGCTGACGCTGGATTCCGAAGCCCTCACCGTCGAATGGGCGATGACCGGCAACGGCGTCATCCTTCTCGACGTCGAGATGTTTGCCCGCGAGCTTGCCGACGGAAGGCTCGTCACCCCCTTCGAGGCGACCTGCCAGAGCGGCTTCGGCTATTATCTGACGGTGCATCCCGACGACATGTCGGATCCGGCGATCGCGCTGTTCCGCTCATGGGTGATCCAGCGCTTCGCCCGAGGCCATGCCAACGCCTCCGGCTGAAGGCGCGGGCCGGGGTCAGTCGCGGTCGGGGAAGATTTCCTCGCCGTGCTCGTCGACATAGGCGGCGAGCCCCAGCGTGTGGTCGCGCGAGAGCTTCTCGGCGAGGTCGGCATCGTGCCGCTCCAGGGCGTCGATGATCGCCTTGTGGTCCTTGATCGAGCGCATCGCCCGGTCGTCGAGCCCGATGGTCATCTGGCGGATGCCGCGCACATGCAGGAGGATGTCCTCGGTCATCTCCTCCAGCACCTTGCTGCCCGAGAGGCTGATGATCGCCTGGTGGAAGCGGATGTTCGCCCGGGAATATTCGCTGAGATAGTCGGCCGGCCGGTGCGCCTCGGTGAATTCGTCGAACAGCTTGCGCAGCGCCGCGATATCCTCGTCGGTGGCGTTGAGGGCGATCAGCCGGACGGCCATGCTTTCCAGCGCCGCCCAGGCCTGGATCATCTCGATGACCTCGCGCTTGGTCTTCTTCAGGACGACGATGCCGCGCCGCGGCACGGATTTGACGAAGTCCTGCTGTTCGAGCATCGCGATCGCCTCGCGGATCGGCGTGCGGCTGACGCCGAGGCGCTCGGCCAGCTGGCGCTCGTCGAGCCAGGTGTCCTCGGGATTGGCGTAGATATCCATATTGGCGATGGCGTGCTTCAGCGCCGCATAGACCCGCACCTTGAAGGTCCGCTCGGGGGCGAACTTCTCCAGGACGAGATCCGGGGTCATTTCGTCGGCGACCGGCCAAACGGCTCGCGATTTTGCCATCGTGCCACTGAATCCCTGTTTGCGTGGCCCGAGGGCCGGCTGGTTGGCATGCAAGGATATATGCGTCTGCCGGACGCGGATTGACAACGCCGGAACGGCCACGATGGCACGGAAAATCCTGAATCTTTTGTCACTTCGCGCGATCAGACCGTCAGGATACGGAATATCGGCGCCGGCGGCCGGCGTGTCAGAGGCGCCGCCGGAGGAAAATGCGAATCAATGCCCGCCCCGGCCGCCCTCGCCGGGAGCAGCCTCCGGGCGTGATGAGAGCGGGCGGTTCGGGCAGCCGCCGAAACGGCTGTCCCCAGCCTCTTACGCCCCGCCCGTCAGGCGCTGCGGCGCAGGCGCTCGCCGCCGCCCTTCAGCACGTCCGACAGTGTCGTGCCGAGGCGGGCCGGCGACGGCGAGACGGTGATGCCGGCCGCTTCCATCGCCGCGATCTTGTCCTCGGCGCCGCCCTTGCCGCCGGAGACCACCGCCCCGGCATGGCCCATGGTGCGGCCCTTCGGCGCGGTGCGCCCGGCGATGAAGCCGACCATCGGCTTCTTGCGGCCCTTTTTCGCCTCGTCCTTCAGAAACTGCGCGGCGTCTTCTTCCGCCGAGCCGC
>NZ_SOZD01000021.1:2500-5000 GCF_004519335.1 Jiella endophytica
CCTGGTAACGGGTCTGCCTCCTACTCCGGGGCGCTGCATCTGCAGCAAGCACGGTTCTGTCGGCGAAGGGTTCCGGAAGAGGGTTCATCGCCCTTGTCCGGGTCATAACGACCTTTCGCCATTGATCGGTGTTGCCTGACCGCACATCGTCGGGGTTCGTCTCGAGAAGCTGGTCTTTCGCCAGTTGGGTTTAGCCGCCCGACTGGCAATCATGGCACCGCTGCAGGACGTTCGTTTGGGTTGCACGCCCGGCGGATGTTTGCGGTGCCAAACCAAGAATGATCTCAAATCGATGGTCTTCTCTCTTGTTTTGAGCTTGCAGGTTCGGATGCGTTTTGCGTCGTCCGGCGGGTAGGGTGCTGGTCCGAGGTCTCCTTTGGAGACCGAAGGCAAGCGCGACTGCGCGTCGGCCGGTCAGGCCGCGCCCGCGCAGCCGATCGCGTAGCGATCTGGCGTGAGCGAAAGACAAACGGCTTTCGACCCTTCGGGTCGGAAAGCCGATGATCATTGACGATGAGAACGATCAAGTGTCTGAAGGGCATTTGGTGGATGCCTTGGCATGCACAGGCGATGAAGGACGTGATACGCTGCGATAAGTCATGGGGAGCTGCGAATAAGCTTTGATCCGTGAATTTCCGAATGGGGCAACCCACCTTCGACTACCGTTAAGTCTAAACTGCTCGCTCGCGGCAGATCGCTTTGCGATCGCCTGCGCGGGCGCGCCGCTAAAGCGGCGACGGCCGTTCGGCCTATGACTGCCGTGTTCCCCTGAAGGGCGAGCGGCAGCCAGGGCCCGACCGGGCGACGGGCCTTATGGCCCGCCCTCGCGGAGGGCCGACGGCCCGTGAGCGGTTTAGATTAACGGTAGTCAGTGAAGGTATCTGACTCTGAATCCATAGGGGTTAGAAGCGAACTCGGGGAACTGAAACATCTCAGTACCCGAAGGAAAGGACATCAACCGAGACTCCGTTAGTAGTGGCGAGCGAACGCGGACCAGGCCAGTGGCCTCGTATGAGAGAAGCCGAACACGTTGGAAAGCGTGGCGAGATTGGGTGACAGCCCCGTAGGCGCAAGGCTCTTCGAGGTCCTCGAGTAGGGCGGGACACGTGAAATCCTGTCTGAACATGGGGCGACCACGCTCCAAGCCTAAGTACTCGTGCATGACCGATAGCGAACCAGTACCGTGAGGGAAAGGTGAAAAGCACCCCGACAAGGGGAGTGAAAGAGAACCTGAAACCGAATGCCTACAAACAGTCGAAGCCCGTGAGGGTGACGGCGTACCTTTTGTATAATGGGTCAGCGACTTAGTCTGGCGAGCAAGCTTAAGCCGATAGGTGTAGGCGCAGCGAAAGCGAGTCTGAACAGGGCGTTCAGTTCGTCGGATTAGACCCGAAACCGAGTGATCTAGCCATGAGCAGGCTGAAGGTGCGGTAACACGCACTGAAGGGCCGAACCCGCATCTGTTGCAATAGATTGGGATGACTTGTGGCTAGGGGTGAAAGGCCAATCAAACTCGGAAATAGCTGGTTCTCCGCGAAATCTATTTAGGTAGAGCGTCGGACTTATTCTCCAGGGGGTAGAGCACTGGATGGGCTATGGGGACTCACCGTCTTACTGATCCTAACCAAACTCCGAATACCTGGAAGAACTATCCGGCAGACACACGGCGGGTGCTAACGTCCGTCGTGGAGAGGGCAACAACCCTGACCACCAGCTAAGGTCCCCAAGTTATGGCTAAGTGGGAAAGGATGTGAAGTTTCCAAAACAACCAGGATGTTGGCTTAGAAGCAGCCATCATTTAAAGAAAGCGTAACAGCTCACTGGTCTAAACAAGAGACTTTGCGCCGAAAATGTACCGGGGCTCAAGCCATACACCGAAGCTGTGGACTCCTTAGGGAGTGGTAGCGGAGCGTTCCGTAGGCCTGTGAAGGGATACCCGTGAGGGATCCTGGAGGTATCGGAAGTGCGAATGCTGACATGAGTAACGATAAAGGGAGTGAGAGACTCCCTCGCCGAAAGTCCAAGGGTTCCTGCTTAAAGTTAATCTGAGCAGGGTTAGCCGGCCCCTAAGGCGAGGCCGAAAGGCGTAGTCGATGGGAACCACGTTAATATTCGTGGGCCTGATGGTAGTGACGGATTGCGTGTGTCGTATGGTCTTAACGGATTGATCATGCGGCGAAGCGGTCCCAGGAAACAGCTCCATCATTATAGACCGTACCCGAAACCGACACAGGTGGACTGGTAGAGAATACCCAGGCGCTTGAGAGAACTCTGCTGAAGGAACTCGGCAAATTGCACGCGTAACTTCGGAAGAAGCGTGACCTCATCTTACGCAAGTAGGGTGGGGTGGCACAGACCAGGGGGTAGCGACTGTTTACCAAAAACACAGGGCTCTGCGAAGTCGCAAGACGACGTATAGGGTCTGACGCCTGCCCGGTGCTGGAAGGTTAAGAGGAGAGGTGCAAGCTTTGAATCGAAGCCCCAGTAAACGGCGGCCGTA
>NZ_SOZD01000022.1 GCF_004519335.1 Jiella endophytica
GTGGGTGATCCGCCAGCATGAAAAGTTTCTGTTCGATGCGATCGAGCATGCGATCGGCTGCGGTCTCATTGTCATCGGCAATGTAGCCCCAGACCTCAAGGAGATCCTCTCTCGCACGCGGCCGTCGGGTAATGCGCAGGCTCAAGATTGAACTTTCTTCTCGTTCCTCTTGCGCCGAGCTTCCGCTTTGATCGCAGCCATGTCCAGCGGTTCTGCCGCCCCGCTGTCGTCCCCTTCAGCAATCATCCGTCGAAGCGCCTCAAGCTTGGCTTCGCGGATCTGCTCACGCTCCTCCACCAGACGTAGACCATCGCGGATGACCTCGCTCGCCGTCGCATAGCGGCCGCTTTCGATCATGCTTTGGAGCATTCGTTCGTAATGTTCGCCGATCGTAACACTTGCCATTAGACACCTCCTAATGTGATTTAATACCATTTTATAACACTATGGACAAGCGGCAACTGACAAGCCGTATTTACGGCGATACGGCGAATAGATGCGTTTTCGGGTGCTCCTCCGGTGGTCGTGCTAGAATCGGCGGATGACATCGACTCCGGCCAAAACACCGCAAATCGCTGTCTCTGAGTTTAAATTGACCCGCGCACGTGCCGAGAAGATCTGCGCTGTCGAGGGATTGAGATTGAACGAGCAGATGGCGCTGAGGTTTGCCGAGGCAGATGCTCGCGGATTGTCGCCTGACGAACGGCGGGAGCAGATCCGAACGATGTTCGCCAAAAGGCCGTTGCCACAAGACGGACCTTGAGCCGCATTTACGGCTTTACGGTCCTACGGCGCGGATCATTCATCCATAATCAGGACTGTGGCCGCTCCGTCGCACCCCTTTCCTTCATCTTTTGGTTATGCCTTGCGCGCACCGTATTGCCGTATCACCGTATCCACGGAAAGCCGTGTTTACGGCGCGCCGTAAACTGCGAAAGGGGCCTAACCTCATGATCATCGGGATTCTGAACCAGAAGGGCGGGGTTGGGAAAACCACCCTCAGCATCAACCTTGCCGCCGCATTCGCCATCGCAGGCCAGCGGGTCCTAGTCGTCGACGCTGACCCCCAAGGCAGCAGCCTCACCTGGTCGAGCGCCCGCGCTGCTGAAACCGCACCCCTCTTCCCCGTCATCGGCATGGCCAAGCCCACGCTGCACCGGGATCTGCCCGAGATCGCCAAGGACTATGACATCACCATCATCGATGGTGCCCCGCGGGTCAGCGAACTCGGCCGCGCCGCAATCCTGGCCAGTGACCTCATTCTGATACCAGTGCAGCCGTCCCCGTTCGACGTCTGGGCAACAGAAGACATTGTGGGACTCATCAAGGAAGCACGGCAATTTAAGGAAGGGCTGAAGGCCGTATTTGCGGTGAACCGTAAAATCGTAAATACGGCGATTGGTCGGGACGTGCTCGACGCCTTCACTGACGAGAGCTTCCCGGTGCTCAAATCCCAGGTGTGCCAGCGCGTCGTCTATGCCGAGAGCGCAGCCCAGGGCCTGACCGTCATCGAAGTGGCTCCGGCGGGGGAAGCCGCGCGCGAGGTCAAAGCCCTGGCGAAAGAGCTGCTGCGATACGACAATCAAGAAAGGAAGGCCGCATGAGAAAAGAGATCGTATTCAAGCCTAAGCCGGCCACGACACCCATGCCGACTGCCGCAGAAGCATGGGTTGATCAGGGTGGGCAGAAAGAGGGCAGGGCGCCTCTGACAATGGTCCCTGAAGCGCCTGAAGAGAAGCCACGCAAGATGGTCCGCTTCACGCTCGACGTGGATGCTGAGCTGCACTCCCGCATGAAAGTCGCGTGCGCCATGAAAGGCGAGAAGATGTCGGACGTCCTGCGGGCAGTGCTGATGAAAGAGTTCCCGTCGGAATGACCGGAGCACCGCATTTACGGCGATACGGCGCGCCGTATTTGCGGCGGTACGGCTTCAGATGATGTTTGTCCTCAGTTTTCTGCCGTGCGGATGGGCATCGCGCTTGGTGGCTGCGCCAAGCACGGGCATGGTCAAACCATGAGTCGCACCAAACTCAACCTGCTCAGCCGCGAGGAGTTCGCGGCATTCTCGCTGCACGAGAAGAACACCTATCTGCAGGAGCTGGCTGACCGCTTTGCCGCTCAGCACGACCGCGAACAGGTCATTCTGGACAAAAACGCCCTCAGTCGGCTGCGGCGCTACTACAGCCGTCGGGTTTGGGCCGATCTCAAGCTCGGTGATGCGCCGGCCTCGCCGTTGAACAAGGCCCTTGGCCGCCTGGCGGAAACCATCCGCAGCGAAGCCGTGCGGGAAGACGTGACGGCCGCCCTGCTGCAGGAGACGACCTCACGCACCGTGCTGCGTGCCGCCCCCGACGATGACGCCCAGCTGATGTTCTTCGTACCGGCCATTTACGACGCGCCGATCAAGGACGACGTCAACCTGATGGACGTCGCCCCGTTCTCGCTGAGCAAGCGGGCCCGTACCGGCATCATCCAGTATGAGCTGAAGGACTCGCTGATCACTATCGAGGGCGGGGCCGAGACCGGCCTAGCCACGGTGTTCGACTACGACATTTTCCTCAACATGGTCTCGGCCCTGGCCGACGAGGTCCGCCGCTACCGGGTCGAGGACGGCAAGGGTCTACGCCCAAGCCTGCCGTCCAAGGTTTACCGGCCGAGTGTAGCGCACATCCTGAAGTTTTGCCGACGTTCGAGCGGCGGCCGCCAGTATGAGGAGATCGAGGCCGCGCTAGGGCGCTTGTCGAAGACCACGATCAAGGTCACCAACCTGTCCGGCGGTAAGCGCCGCCAGGTCGACAGCCGCCCGCTCATCGGCGAGTACCGGATCATCAGTAAGACCTCTACCGGCAAGGTCGACGAGGTGGAGGTCACGATCCCAGATTGGGTCTATCTCAGCATCGTCCGCGCCGACAAATCCTTGCCGCTGCTGACGCTGCACGAAGATTACTTCCTCATCTCCTCCGGCCTCGGGCGTTTCATCTACCGGCTGGCGCGCAAGGCGGCGGGGAAAACGGAAGCGCGTTATGGCGTGCGTGAGATCCACAAGCGCAGTGGCTCGCCGCAGGAATACCGGTTCTTTTTGCGTGATCTCAAAGAGCTGGTAACCCGCACCCAGGCCTTTCCGATGCCGGATTACGAGTTGACGCTCGAGGAGAGTAAGGACAGCGCCAAACTGTTCATGCGCTTCCGAGGCGACGAAGCCGCTCCTGCCGAACCCTTGGCCGAAGCAGTCGACCACTGATTTTGTCGGAGAACCCGTCTATCGCCCACGACAAAAATCTGTCGTCGCTTAGCGTCTATTACCCACGACAAAATTGCCGGCTTGATCATGCAAATACGCCACCATCGCCTGTGGATAAGTTTTGTCGCAACCGTCTATCGGCCACGCAAAACCGTCTATCGCCCACGACAAGCCGTCTATTACCCACAATTGGCCGTCTATCGCCCACAGGTGTTTTGCGTAAGCCTTTGATATAACGGGGCAAATCGGCCTATTTTTGTCCTAAAACTTAATTAAAACTATAAAAACATATTAAAACTCGCTGACGCGACATTTTTAAATTTTGAATGAAAGGAAATGAGGCTCTCAGCACTGACTGAGGACGAGCCAAAAAGTAGGGCTGGAGAAGAAGGATTTGAGGCGAACTGAAGCGGCCACAGAGACATTTTCGGCGGGCCGCACGCCCAATCCTTCATCCTGACCTTCGAAACACTCCACAGCGGTTCTCAGAGGCTTATGGCGTCGCAAAGCGAGGGGATGAAAGCTAGACGGGCAAAGCCCGCCATGCTCGAGCCCTGTTCAGGCTTTGGAAATGGAAAAGCCACCCCTTTCGGAGTGGCCTCATTCCGTGACGGTCATCGCTGTCCCCAGCTGTACCGTGCCGGGAGAATAGCACGGGGCAGGGCGGTTGTGAATCCATCTACCACTACTCCGCCCTGCAGACCTGTCCACGCCGGCAGCAGCGCCCGGCCAGGACGGTTTTCTTGTCGATCAGGATGGCGACGGCGCGGGTGTATACACATCTCGCCTCATTCCGTGTGGAAATATCCTCGGGGGTGTGGGGGCAGACAGCCCCCACGGGGTACGTTCTGCACAGCGCTGGCCTGGAGCCTTAATCGGTCGGGCGGCACGGAGGGGGTGCAGGGGGCTTGCCCCCTGCCGGCACCGGAGGTGCCGAGGTTCCACGCCTGTCATGAAACATTCGCGAAACAGCGAAGAAACATTGGCTGCGGCAGGACCCTGGCGTGGAGGCGCTGGGCGATCACGCGTGTCCTGAGGGCTATGCTCTCGAGATTGACGAGATCCGCCGCGGTCATGGCGCCGGCAGGGCACAGGCGGCGCCGAGGTAGTGCAGAAAGACGCCGGAGAAGGAGCTCAGCACGACGCCGCCGATCGCCAGCGCCAGATAGCCGCCGTTCTGGAAGCGACTGAAAGCCCAACCGAGGATTCCGACCATGGTGAGAATGAGAGCGAGAGTCTGGCCGAAGACGGCTTGGACGACAGCGAGGATGGCGCACAATGCGAAGGGGGTGCCGCCGAACCAGCCCCAGGCGAGATCGATGAGAAAGGCGTTGCCGAGAAACAGAGCTACGGCGGCGAAGATGTTGGCGAGGAGACCGGTCACGGTCATCTCACGGGTCGACATGATGGCCACATCCCGGGCAGGTGGAAGGACGGGGTGAGAGCTTGGCGGTATAGAGGGATCAGTGCAACACAGGCGGGAGCAGGATGGACATGAAAGGAGTAATAGCGCACTTATACATCGCTGCGCGACATAGGTGGCCCGGCCGCCACGGGGACGTGAGCTATGGCCGGATGGGAGCGCGTTTACGCGCTGTGGTTTTTGGGTTCTGAGGGAGACGCCGATGGCGTCGTATCACTTCGCGGTGCAGGTGCTGAGACGGGGATCGAAGGTCGACGCCCGGACGGGGGAAA
>NZ_SOZD01000023.1 GCF_004519335.1 Jiella endophytica
GATCCGAACGTGAAGGGCATCCTGGTCAACATCTTCGGCGGCATCATGCGCTGCGACGTGATTGCCGAGGGCGTCGTCGCCGCGGTGAAGGAGGTCGGCCTGAAGGTGCCGCTGGTGGTGCGGCTCGAAGGCACGAATGTCGATCTCGGCAAGACCATCCTCAACGAGAGCGGCCTTGCCATCACCGCCGCCGACGACCTCGACGACGCCGCCAAGAAGATCGTCGCCGCGGTGGGATGAGGTGACGCCGAATGGAACTCAGTGATGCTTTACTCGGAGCGTTAATAGGAGGGGGCTCCGCTGTATCTGCACAAGTAATATCAAGTGTCGTCTCGGCGATGCAACAGAGAAAGCAATTACAGCTTCAGCGGCGACAATTAGAGATAGCGGCCGCGAACGCTTTCAATGAAAGAAAAATTGAAGCTATCGTTTTAATTCGAGATCTACTTCAAGGTCTCTCTGACGGTATGGAAAAACCCGCCGATGTTTATCGAAACATCAGGCCATTTTGGATTTATTTGGCGCCCGAGACTGAACGATTGGTGGCCGCGGCGATTCACTCGCGGATTTCAGGCGCGAGCGGCGACGGGTCAGAGTTGCAATCGGCAGTAGAAGCGCTTAAGGTTGAGTTGATAAAACTGACCGAGGTGTGATGATGACCGATGAGCTTTCGGCACTCAAGGCTGACATAGATGCGTCACTCGTTGTTGAGAGTGTCCCGCCTGAAATAGCCCCTTCTACAGCCTCAGTCGTCGTACAGCTGTCACCGAGGTCAATTCCATACAATGCCCTCCAACATGTTGATCTCATCACGCTATTCCTGAGTCAATATCGATCAAGTTTTAGTCGCAGCTCCCTGATTGCTCCGGAGATGGAGCTGGCGACGGTTATCAATCGGTTGATATCGGCAGAGCAGCCCTTGATATTTGAGGGTGGACACTATGAACATACGGAAGGAGAGACAATTTCTATTCGTTCCCTCCGGATTATGCCCCAGCATATCTCCGCGGAAGTGTTTGGAACAACAAGGGAGGCTCTTTTTATAGTTAAGAAGACGCTCGAATTGCTTTGGTCTTCGGTTGGAAGAGAGCGGCGCTGGGGTGAGATTATGGGCGATATGGGCATTGTTACCTATAATACTTCAACAAAAGTTCGTTTGGGAGTTAATTTGCTCGATTTGCTGTCTGACGAATTCAGAAAATTCCTGAACGAGACAGTGTCAGGCCGTTTTACTAAAAAGATGGGTACTCTTGGTCAGATAAGCGAGGAAATTGGAAGCGAGCTCATCGCCATTCCTCATTGTAGAGAAATTAATATCGAGATTTCGATGTTTGATAGAACGACGGGCAAGCAGGAGGATATGACTTTGAACTTGATACCGTCTACGAATTTCACGAGAAATACAGATGATGTTTTGGTGCTCTCGGAATTGCCTTTTGAGGTGCATGTCGAATTAGTTACGGAATTGATTGCGGCTCTATCGAAATCTCATTGAGAAATATTCTATTAACGATTGAAGGCAGGCCTCTGTCCGAATCCAGTGACTTGTAACGCGGTAGTTTCGATACTCGTCCTTTTTAGCTGGCGCGGTTCAACAAAAAGGAGCGACACGAACGTAATGGAAAGCGTGCGTGTTAGGTTTAATTAAATATTCTTAGTGAAGGGTTTATCTTTATCTCGCAGAGCTTCAAGCTGCTCAAATCTGGCGAGTATGTTGCAACCTGTGCAGACTTTTTTGTAATGTTAATTGCGCTTCACAATTCTACATCTTTCAAATGTTCGCGTCGGCTAAGCGGTGAGAGCCTCGGGTTCTTGATTTCAGACTGAGCACAGGATATGTGCTCCACATAACCTGCGTAGACGCTGTCCAGCTCGAACGGCCATGGCCAAGAACATTACCCTCGCCATCGACGAAGACCTCCTCGACAAGATGCGTGTCCTGGCCGCAATTCGGCGGACCAGCGTCAACGCCATGGTGCGTGATTTTTTCGAGCATGAGGTCAACCGCGAAACCACGCAGGCCGACCGCGCCGAGGCTTGGGGCCGGTTGTTCGAAGCTGCCGACAACAACGCCGAACGACGGTCCCGGCGCCTCGGCGACAAGCAACCGTTGTTCGACCGGGAGCTGTTCTACGAAGAGGTCATGCGTGAACGCGGCCTTCTTTGACACCAACATCATCGTCTATGCCGCCGATACGCTGGCTGCCGAGGTCGCCAAGCGCGACCAGGCGCGGCAACTGATGCAGACGCGGCAGATCTTCACCTCGACGCAGGTGATGATGGAGCTTTACGGCGTCCTGCGGAAAAAGCTGGCCTACGGGGTCGACGCCGCGGCGAACTGGGTTCGGATGCTCGACGGCGACGACGTGGTGACGCTGACATCTGACGATGTGATCGATGCGCTGGAGATGGCGCATCGCTACGACATCTCTCACTGGGACGCATTGATCCTTGTTGCCACTGCGAGGTCGGGGCAAGCAACCGTCTACACCGAGGATCTGAACCACGGTCAAAGCTACGGCAGCGTCCGGGTGTGCAACCCCTTCATCGAAGACTTTCTCGCGTAACCTTTAAAGGCTGTAGCCATGTCCATTCTCGTCGACAGAAACACCAAGGTCATCGTGCAGGGCCTGACCGGCAAGACCGGCACCTTCCACACCGAGCAGGCGCTGGCCTATTTCGGCACCAGGATGGTTGCCGGCATCCATCCGAAGAAGGGCGGCGAGACCTGGACCGCCGGCGAGGGCGCGAAGGATGCCGCCGGCACCGAACTGCCGATCTTCGCCACCGTCGGCGAGGCGAAAGAGGCGACCGGCGCGACCGCTTCGGTGATCTACGTGCCGCCTTCGGGGGCTGCCGCCGCCATCGAGGAGGCGATCGACGCCGGCATCGACCTCATCACCTGCATCACCGAGGGGATCCCGGTCTCCGACATGGTGAAGGT
>NZ_SOZD01000024.1 GCF_004519335.1 Jiella endophytica
GATCCGAACGTGAAGGGCATCCTGGTCAACATCTTCGGCGGCATCATGCGCTGCGACGTGATTGCCGAGGGCGTCGTCGCCGCGGTGAAGGAGGTCGGCCTGAAGGTGCCGCTGGTGGTACGGCTCGAAGGCACGAACGTCGATCTCGGCAAGACCATCCTCAACGAGAGCGGCCTTGCCATCACCGCCGCCGACGACCTCGACGACGCCGCCAAGAAGATCGTCGCCGCCGTCGGTTGAGGCGTATGGTTGCCGGGACGAAACCTTTCCGAAGCGGGTGTTCCGGCCGAGAGCGCGGCGAAAGATGGCACGTGGAGGACGGTGACGAGCGGTTCTATCAAGAAAGGCTTTCCGAAATGTCCGGACCGATCGAGATCGAATTCGACGAAGTTACGATGAGGCGCCTTTCCGCCTGTGCTGCCTGGCGCCAGATTTCGGTGCCCGGTCTCGTCCGTGCCTATGTCGAGGACTGGATCGACATCGACTATCCGGAATCTCGGGGGCGGCACACCTCGCGGGGCCTGCGGCGCGATGGCCCGATCGGCCTTTGCGACGATACCGCTCGGCATGCTTCGCGCAATTGGATGAGGGATCTCGGAGAAGACGAAAGCTGACCTCAGCGAGGCCAGACGAAGAGCGAACGGCTCCGTCGGCGTCTGCGGCCGTTCAAATCTGTCCGTCTCTTCGGGGGGATGGATGGAGCAGTCGTCGAACAGGGGGCGGTTCCGGTGAAGCTTCGTCATCCCGGGCTTGACCCGGGATCCAGGCCTCGCGCTTCGAATGGCTATGCGCTGCACGACGACACGGCCGATCGCTGTCTATCGCTGCGCTCACAGAGAGGATTTGGAATGGATCCCGGGTCAAGCCCGGGATGACGAAGCGTCGGTGCGATCGCCTAGCCTGCAGTGACGCCGGCAGACCATAGAAAGACAAACCTCAGACGGGCTTCGCACTGCGGTGGTGACCCGTCCTGATGATGACGACCGCCAAAAAGGACGACCGGGCGGCCGGGTCTCCCGGCAGTCGAAACATTCCATCGCCGGGTGAGCCTTCGCCTTCCGCAAAGACCCAAGAACTAGGAAACCCCCATGTCCATTCTCGTCGACAGAAACACCAAGGTGATCGTGCAGGGCCTGACCGGCAAGACCGGCACCTTCCACACCGAGCAGGCGCTGGCCTATTTCGGCACCAGGATGGTTGCCGGCATCCATCCGAAGAAGGGCGGCGAGACCTGGACCGCCGGCGAGGGCGCGAAGGACGCCGCCGGCACCGAACTGCCGATCTTCGCCACGGTGGGTGAGGCCAAGGAAGCGACCGGCGCCACGGCCTCGGTGATCTACGTGCCGCCTTCGGGGGCTGCCGCCGCCATCGAGGAGGCGATCGACGCCGGCATCGACCTCATCACCTGCATCACCGAGGGGATCCCGGTCTCCGACATGGTGAAGGT
>NZ_SOZD01000025.1 GCF_004519335.1 Jiella endophytica
AAGAAGCTTTCGTCCCATCCGGCCTTGAGGAGTTTTCGTCGCATGGGGGTCTTGTCGGGATGCAGTCTGGCGACGTTGAGGGCGAGGCGCCGCAAGACGGCGAGGTTCTGCGGCGCGTTGTCCTTGCGGGATCGGGCATGATCTTCGGCAAAGGCGGTATCGAGGACCCAATGCAGGCTGTTTTCGATGGCCCAATGGCGACGCGTCACCTTTATGAGGCGTTCGGGCGTCAGCCTGCGGGAGAGGAGGTAGAAGCGCTGTTCTGTCTCGGCTCCGGGCTGCTCGACCGTCAGCCTTGCGACGGACTTGAGACCGGGGAAGCCTGTCCTGACCGCCAGCGCGGCGGCGGGCGCGACGTCGGCCGTGCGTCTGACGTCCTTGCCGTTTCGCCGGCCGACGTCGCTGGCGCTCTTCACGCCGGCGCCGGCAAGCGCAGCCTGTGCGCCGGCCAGCAAAGTGGGCTGATTGGCCTTCAGCCGCAGGGCATAGTCGCCCCTGCCGGCGACGATCCGCTCGGCCAGCTCTTCGTGACAGTGCAGCGCGTCGGCGGTGACGACGCAGCCCTTCAGACTGACGAGGTCGACGAGTTGCAGGACCGCGTCGCGCTCGTTGTTGCCGGCGGCCGGAAGGTTCGCCAGGGTCAGCCGGGTCTCGGCGGCAAAGGCCGAGACCATCATCTTCGGCATGTGGGCCCCGCCCTTGTCATAGGCCCGCTTCAACGCCTTGCCGTCGAATGCGACGACGCCGGCGAGGCCTTCGGCAAAGCGCGCCATGAAGGCGAGAAAGGCCTTTTCGAAGCCGGCGGGATCGAGAAGGCGGAACACCCGGCTGAACGTGTCGTGGCTCGGTGTTCCGTGGGGCAGGGTCAAGAAGCTGGCCAGCAGATCGCGCTTGGAAAAGCCGAACTCCTCGAAGTCCTCGCAGGTGCGGGCGCCGCAAAGACTGGCCAGAAGCGCGATGAACAAGAGTTCGACGAGATCGTGCCGCGCGTTGGAAGCCCGCGGGTCCTCCACCTCGCCGAAGCATTCGACAAATCGATCCATCTTCGCCTCCACGGGACATCTCCATGGATGCTTCCAGAATCAATCAGAGCCAAAACCGCAAGCCCGATCAGCTTCAAATCACCGCCGGCCATATGCGATTCGCCTGCC
>NZ_SOZD01000026.1 GCF_004519335.1 Jiella endophytica
GCACCTCAGCGACTGTGTTGGAAGTCAAGCGGGTTGCCATGGTTTCTGGTGCCGAATGATGGCGTTGAGGATGGTGAGCAGCTTTCGCGCCGCTGCGATGATGGCGACCATTTTGGGTTTGCCGGCGTCGAGGAGGCGCTGGCGGAAGGCCTTGAAGATCGGGTTGTGTCGGCAGGCGACGAGTGCGGCGAGGAAAAGCGCCGTTCTGACGGTCTTGCGCCCTCCTGCGATCATGCTTCTGCCCTTCCATCGGCCGGACTGGCGTGTATAGGGAGCCAGGCCGGCGAGGCTGGCAATCTGCTTGGCATCGAGGCGGCCGAGCTCGGGTAGCTCGGCCATCAGCGTGCGGGCGGTGATCGACCCGACGCCCGGGACAGAGGTCAAGAGGTCCTCGTTCGCGCGCCATGCGGGCGAGCCGCGCACGCCCGTGTCGATCTCGGCATCGATCTCAGCCAGTTCCTTCTCGAGCGCCTTGATGAGGCGCGCGATGCTCTTGGCGATCCGCTTGACAGAAGCGCGTCGCTCACGGTTCTTCTCGGCCACGATCATCACGACGATTTGCCGGCGCCGGGCCACGAGATCGGCAAGAAGCCGCGTCGCCTGGTTGGGCATCGCCCGCAAGGCGGGCCGTGTCGCTTCGGCGAAGCGGGCGATCATCGCCGCGTCGATCGGATCGGTCTTGGCGCGTTGTCCCACGGCCTGGGCGTAGTGGCGCACTTGCGCCGGGTTCACGACGACGAGCGGCAGGCCGGCCCCTGCAAGGGCTGCCGCAACCACCGTCTCGAACCCGCCGGTCGCTTCGACGGCCACCAGTTCGGCTCCGAGCGGCTGCAGCCGCTGCACCAGCGCCGCAAGGCCTTCGCCGTCACGGGCAAGCGCGAAGGCGGTGCCTTCGGGCAGAACGTGAACGTCAAGCCGATCCTTCGATACGTCAATGCCGACCCACACCATCTCCATCCTCCCTCGTCCTTGCAAAAACGGGCTCTTGCGGCCCAGACGACTGTTCGAGGTCGATGGATCGACGGAAGGGACACCAAGCTGAGGTCCGGGCTCTCTCGCCCGAGGATGAGACGGTGTCCCCTCCATCTCCGCACCATCAACAATACCAGATGATGCGA
>NZ_SOZD01000027.1 GCF_004519335.1 Jiella endophytica
GCCGGGCGGCAGGTCAACCGCCTCTATATCGAGGACGGCGCCGACATCGAGCGCGAGCTCTATCTGTCGATCCTCGTCGACCGCTCGGTCGGCCGCGTCGCCTTCGTCGCCTCCACCGAGGGCGGCATGGACATCGAGACCGTCGCCGAGGAGACGCCCGAGAAGATCGTCACCGTGGCGATCGACCCGGTCGCCGGCGTCACCGCCACCGATGCCGAGAAGCTGTGCGCGGCCCTCAATCTCGGCGGCGCCGCCAAGGTCGACGGCATGCAGCTCTTCCCGATCCTCTACAAGGCCTTCACCGAGAAGGACATGAGCCTTCTCGAGATCAACCCGCTGATCGTCATGAAGGACGGCCATCTGCGCGTTCTCGACGCCAAGGTCTCCTTCGACGGCAACGCGCTGTTTCGCCACGACGACATCAAGGCGCTGCGCGACGAGTCGGAAGAGGACGCCAAGGAGATCGAGGCGTCGAAATACGACCTCGCCTATGTGGCGCTCGACGGCGACATCGGCTGCATGGTCAACGGCGCCGGGCTCGCCATGGCGACGATGGACATCATCAAGCTCTATGGAAAAGAGCCGGCGAACTTCCTCGATGTCGGCGGCGGCGCCAACAAGGAGAAGGTGACGGCGGCGTTCAAGATCATCACCGCCGATCCGAACGTGAAGGGCATCCTGGTCAACATCTTCGGCGGCATCATGCGCTGCGACGTGATTGCCGAGGGCGTCGTCGCCGCGGTGAAGGAGGTCGGCCTGAAGGTGCCGCTGGTGGTGCGGCTCGAAGGCACGAATGTCGATCTCGGCAAGACCATCCTCAACGAGAGCGGCCTTGCCATCACCGCCGCCGACGACCTCGACGACGCCGCCAAGAAGATCGTCGCCGC
>NZ_SOZD01000028.1 GCF_004519335.1 Jiella endophytica
GCCCTTCAGCACGTCCGACAGTGTCGTGCCGAGGCGGGCCGGCGACGGCGAGACGGTGATGCCGGCCGCTTCCATCGCGGCGATCTTGTCCTCGGCGCCGCCCTTGCCGCCGGAGACCACCGCTCCGGCATGGCCCATGGTGCGGCCCTTCGGCGCGGTGCGCCCGGCGATGAAGCCGACCATCGGCTTCTTGCGGCCCTTTTTCGCCTCGTCCTTCAGAAACTGCGCGGCGTCTTCTTCCGCCGAGCCGCCGATCTCGCCGATCATGATGATCGACTTCGTCGCCTCGTCGGCGAGGAACATCTCGAGGACGTCGATGAATTCGGTGCCCTTCACCGGGTCGCCGCCGATGCCCACCGCCGTCGTCTGGCCGAGGCCCTCGTTGGAGGTCTGGAACACCGCCTCGTAGGTCAGCGTGCCGGAGCGCGAGACGATGCCGACATTGCCCTTCCGGAAGATGTTGCCCGGCATGATGCCGATCTTGCACTCTTCCGGCGTCAGCACGCCCGGGCAGTTCGGGCCGATCAGCCGCGCCTTCGACTTTTCGAGCCTGGCCTTGACCTTCACCATGTCGGAGACCGGGATCCCCTCGGTGATGCAGGTGATGAGGTCGATGCCGGCGTCGATCGCCTCCTCGATGGCGGCGGCAGCCCCCGAAGGCGGCACGTAGATCACCGAAGCGGTCGCGCCGGTCGCCTCTTTCGCCTCGCCGACGGTGGCGAAGATCGGCAGTTCGGTGCCGGCGGCATCCTTCGCGCCCTCGCCGGCGGTCCAGGTCTCGCCGCCCTTCTTCGGATGGATGCCGGCAACCATCCTGGTGCCGAAATAGGCCAGCGCCTGCTCGGTGTGGAAGGTGCCGGTCTTGCCGGTCAGGCCCTGCACGAT
>NZ_SOZD01000002.1 GCF_004519335.1 Jiella endophytica
GCGGCGCCTCGCCCTCAACGTCGCCAGACTGCATCCCGACAAGACCCCCATGCGACGAAAACTCCTCAAGGCCGGATGGGACGAAAGCTTCTTCTTCGATCTCATTCGCCATATGCGATAGACCTGCTCAAGGGGGGAGATCAGGCCAATCGCCACCTCTCCCGCCACGATCCCGACGCCCTCCAACGCAAGGCCCGCGGCGAAATCCTCAACATTCCGAATGACGGGAGCTGAGGGAGTGGCAATCAGCCGATCCCCAAGGGCAATCGCTCGAAGCCCCGCACCGCCGGTGACGCTTCGATCTCCCCCCTTCCGGGGGAGATGGGTGGCAACCCAGAGGGGGGTATGGCGCCGGCGTCGGGACATGTCGGCGCCCGTCGCGCCCCCTCTGCCTTTTGAACCTGTTGAAGGGCGACATCTTCCGTCAAGGAGGAGATCAGGCTGCGCGCGGCCCCTCCCGATTGATCTGGCGTGAAACTGCCGCTACCCCTGTCGTCACCGATAAACGCCGCAATGCGACCCGCGATGACAGAGCGCTATCCCCGCGACCTCCTCGGCTACGGCAGGACGCCGCCCGACCCGAAATGGCCGAACCCTTCGGGCGAAGGTCATGCGAAGATCTGCGTCCAGTTCGTCGTCAATTACGAGGAGGGCGGCGAGAGCTCGATCCTCGACGGCGATCCTGCCTCCGAATCGCTCTTGTCCGAGATCGTTGGCGCTCAGCCCTGGCCCGGGCAGCGCAACCTCAACATGGAGTCGCTCTACGAATATGGCTCCAGGGCCGGCTTCTGGCGGCTGTGGCGGCTGTTCACCGAGCGCGACATGCCGGTCACCGTCTATGGCGTGACGCTGGCGCTGCAGCGCAATCCGGAAGCCGTCCAGGCGATGCTGGAGGCGGACTGGGAGATCGCCAGCCACGGTCTTCGATGGCTGGAATACAAGGACTTCTCCGAAGAGGAGGAACGCCGGCACATCGAAGAGGCGGTGCGTATCCACACGGCCGTCACCGGCTCGCGGCCGCTCGGCATCTATCAGGGCAAGCCCTCCGCCAACACCCTGAAGCTCGTGATGGAAGAAGGCGGCTTTGCCTATTCCTCCGACAGCTATTCCGACGATCTTCCCTATTGGATCCCGGGCCCGCACGGGCCGCATCTCATCATCCCCTACACCCTCGACACCAACGACATGCGTTTTGCGACGCCGCAGGGCTTCAATTCGGGCGAGCAGTTCTTCACCTATCTGAAGGACGCCTTCGACACGCTCTACGCCGAGGGCGAGGCAGGCCAGGCGAAGATGCTGAATATCGGCCTGCACTGCCGGCTGGTCGGCCGGCCGGGACGAATTGCCGCCCTCGCCCGCTTCCTCGACTATGTGCAATCGAAGCCGGACGTCTGGGTGGCCCGGCGGATCGACATCGCCCGGCACTGGCGCGAGCATTTCCCCTATACCCCCCGCCTCCAGCCGAGCCGGATGAGCGCCGGCGACTTCATCGCCGCCTTCGGTTCGGTCTTCGAACATTCGCCCTTCATCGCCGACCGGGCCTTCATGCAGGGGCTCCACGCCGCCAACGATACGCCCCTCGGCCTTGCCGGCGCGATGATCGCGGCGTTTCGCGAGGCGAGCGAGGCCGAGCGCCTCGGTATTCTGAAGGCGCATCCCGACCTTGCCGGCAGGCTGGCGCTGGCCGGCGATCTCACCGAGCAGTCGAAGGCCGAGCAGGCGGGTGCCGGGCTGGATCGGCTCAGCGAGGACGAACTTTCCCGCTTCACCGACCTCAACGACCGCTATGTCGAGCGCTTCGGCTTTCCTTTCATCGTCGCCGTGAAGGGCCTCGACAAAAGCGCGATCCTCGCCGCCTTCGAGCGCCGCGTCGAGAACGAACGAGCCGAGGAGTTCGCCACCGCCTGCCGCGAGGTCGAGAAGATCGCCCGCCTGCGCATCCAGTCCCTCTTCGAAAGCCATCCAGCATGAGTTCCGAACGCTTCCTGACTGCCGCTCCCCTGCCGGAGGCGGCGGAACTGACGCGCCGTTTCGTCGACCTCGCCCAGCCCCGGCTCGGTACCGGGGTGACCTTCGCGACCGACGACTTCTTTGCCGACAAGGCCCGGATGATCGACCCGGCGCCGCCGGTCTTCTATCCCGATCGCTTCGACGATCACGGCAAGTGGATGGACGGCTGGGAATCCCGCCGCAAGCGCACCGCCGGCCACGACCATGCGATCCTGCGCCTCGGCCAGCGCGGCGCCGTCGCGGCGATCGACGTCGAGACCTCCTTCTTCACCGGCAATTTCCCGCCCGAGGCGATGATCGAGGCGGCGGATACGGAAGCCGAGCCCGGCGAGGCCGACTGGCGGGTGCTGGTGCCGCGCACCGCGCTTGCCGGCAACGGCCACAACCTCTTCACCGTCGAGAGCGGCGCGCCGATCCGCTGGCTGAAGCTGCACATTTTGCCCGATGGCGGCGTCGCCCGGCTGCGGGTGTTCGGCACCATCGCCAAGGATTGGAGCGGCGTTTCGCCGGACGAGACCGTCGATCTCGGCGCCATGGAGAATGGCGGTACCGCCGTCGCCTGGAACGACGCCCATTACGGCCATCCCGCCAACATGCTGGCGCCGGGTCGCGCGCCGGTGATGGCGGACGGCTGGGAGACGGCGCGCCGCCGCGTTCCCGGCAATGACTGGTGCGTCCTGAAGCTCGGCACCGCCGGGACGGTCGAGCGCGTCCTTGTCGACACCAACCACTTCAAGGGCAACTATCCGGACCGCTTCGCCCTGCGGGGCGGGCGGCTCGGCGGCGAGACCACGACCGAGGCGATCGACGCCGCAAGCCGCGGCTGGCCATTGCTGATCGGCGAGACCAGGCTCGAGGCCCATGCCATCGCCGAGTTCGACGTGGAACGCCTGGCGGAGCCGATCACCCATGTGCGGCTCGACATCTTCCCCGATGGCGGCGTCTCGCGGCTGCGGCTGTTCGGGAAGAAGGCGTGATGGCGGCGCGGATCCTCAGGCCGCAGGCGCTGACCAGGGAGGCCTTCGCCCCCTTCGGCGAGGTGATCGAGACGCAAGGTGCCGAAGAGCGGTTGATCAACGCCGGCACGACGACGCGCTATCACGATCTTGCCCGGGTGGACGTCGAGGCAGCCGGCGGTCGCCCGCTGATCTCGATCTTTCGCGGCCAGCCCTTCGCCTCACCCGTGACGATCGCGATGTTCGAGCGTCATCCGCTCGGCAGCCAGGCCTTCTATCCGCTGTCGGGCCGGCCATGGCTGGCCGTCGTGGCGAAGGACGACGCCGGCCGGCCGGGCGACGCCTTCGCGTTCCTGGCGACCGCCACGCAGGGCGTGAACTATGCCCGCGGCGTCTGGCATCATCCGCTGCTGTCGCTCGAGGGGGTCTCGGATTTTCTCGTCGTCGACCGTGGCGGCGAAGACGCCAATCTCGAGGAACAGTGGCTTGAAAGCCCATATCGGCTCGAGATCTGAGCGGTACCGGCGTGTTGCCGCCACCCGCTTCAACGCCGGATGGCGGGACGACCCCGCGATCTTTTGGCGGGAACCCGCAGATCAGCGGCGCGCCGCCTTTTTCGCCGGGCAAAACACCCTAGCTTGGGCCCTATGCGGCCGGCCTGGCTCACGAGATAACCGCGACGGGACATTCCAAAATGCCTAAAAGCATCAACCCTGCGACGGGCGAAATCATCGAGGATTTCGCCGAGCACGACGATTCCGCGATCGAACGGGCGCTCGAAAATGCCGAACTCGCCTTTCGCGACTGGCGGCGGACGCCGTTCAGCCGGCGGGCCGACCTCCTGCGACGCACCGCCGACGTCCTCGAAAGCCGCAAGGACGAACTGGCGCGGATCGCGGTGCTCGAAATGGGCAAGCGGCTGAAGGAGGCCGTCGCCGAGGTGGAGAAGTCGGCGCTCGGCTGCCGCTACTATGCCGAACACGGCGAGGCGATGATCGCCGACGACGTTCGCGACGGACCGGCGGCGAAGAACTACGTCGCCTATCTGCCGATCGGGCCCGTCCTTGCGGTGATGCCCTGGAACTTCCCCTACTGGCAGTGCTTCCGCTTCATCGCCCCGGCGCTGATGGCGGGCAATGTCGGGCTGCTGAAGCATGCCTCCAATGTCAGCCAGTGCGCCCTCGAGATCGAGAAGGTGCTGCTCGAGGCCGATGCGCCGCAGGGCGTCTTCCAGACGCTGCTGATCTCCTCCAAGAAGGTCGAGCCGATCCTGCGCGACCGCCGGATCCGGGCCGCGACGCTGACCGGCAGCGAAGCGGCGGGTGCCGCCGTCGCATCGACGGCCGGCTCGGAGATCAAGACCACCCTTCTCGAACTCGGCGGCTCCGACCCGTTCATCGTCATGCCCTCGGCCGACATCGGCAAGGCCGTCGAGGTGGGCGTCACCGCCCGCATGCAGAACAACGGCCAGAGCTGCATCGCCGCCAAGCGCTTCATCGTCCACGAAGACGTCTATGACGACTATGCCGCGCGCTATCGCGACAAGCTGGAATCGATGACCGTCGGCGATCCGATGGATGCTGCGACGGATATCGGCCCGGTCGCGATGAAATCCGGCGTCGACGACCTGACAGACCAGATCGACCGCTCGGTGAAGGCCGGCGCAACGCTCACCACCGGCGGCGCCATCGACGGCAAGGGCTTCTACTTCAAGCCGTCGATGCTGGAAAATGTCGGCCCGGAAGCGCCCGCCTATCGCGACGAGCTGTTCGGCCCCTGCGCCATCTTCTTCAAGGTCAAGTCGATCGACGAGGCGATCGATCTCGCCAACGATTCCGACTTCGGGCTCGGCGGCTCGGTCTGGACCAACGAGGCCGGCGAGATCGAGCGCTTCGTCCGCGACCTCGATACCGGCGGCACCCATGTCAACCGGATGACCGCCTCCGATCCGCGCCTGCCCTTCGGCGGCGTCAAGCGCTCGGGCTACGGCCGCGAGCTCTCCAAAGAGGGTATTCATGCCTTCATGAACGCCAAGGCCGTGACCATCGACTGACCGAAGGGCCGCTGGCGCGCGCAACTTTCTGAAGCCTTGCCGAATGGCAGCTGCGACAATTGGAGTCGCAAGCTTCCGGTTACCAGCCGGCTATTTTCTCGGCACACTTGCCGGGTGCCTATGGGCAAGGCATAACTTCAACGTCGACTTCCGGTCGGCGGGCCCGCGTCTGTGGACGGCCGGGCCTGCCGATCTTTCGACAAAGCGAACGGACACGGCCAATGAGCACGACCCAATCTCAGGCACCGACCGACGATCCCTCACAGACATCCCTCGCCTCGCTTGCGCAGACCGCCAGCAAGCGCGGCATCCGCAGCCTGTTCGCCCATGACCCCGGCCGCTTCGAGGCATTCTCCGCCTCGGCGGCCGGCCTCCTCCTCGACTATTCCAAGACGGCGATCGATGCCCAGACGCTCGCCAGGCTGTTTGATTTCGCCAGGGCCTGCAGCCTCAGCGAAAAGCGCGATGCGATGTTCTCCGGCGAGCGCATCAACATCACCGAGAACCGCTCGGTCCTGCATGTCGCGCTGCGCGCCGAGCCCGCCGACGGTTACCGCGCCGACGGCGCCCCGGTGAGCGCCGAGGTCATGGAGGTTCTGACCGCCATGGCGAACTTCGCCACCAAGGTGCGTAACGGCGAGATCGCCGGCTCCGGCGGCGATCTGATCACCGACGTCGTCAATATCGGCATCGGCGGCTCGGATCTCGGCCCGGTGATGGCGACCCTGGCGCTCGCCCCCTATCATGACGGCCCGCGCACCCATTTCGTCTCGAATGTCGACGGCGCCCATATGGCCGACACGCTGAAGGGGCTGGATCCGAAAACGACCCTGTTCATCGTCGCGTCGAAGACCTTCACCACCATCGAGACGATGACCAACGCCGCGACCGCCCGGCGCTGGATCGTCGCCTCCCTCGGCGAGGCGGCGGTCGGCGATCATTTCGCCGCCGTCTCCACCGCCTTGGACAAGGTCGACGCCTTCGGCATCGCCAAGGAGCGCACCTTCGGCTTCTGGGAATGGGTCGGCGGGCGCTATTCGATCTGGTCGGCGATCGGCCTGCCGCTGATGCTCGCCATCGGGCCGGAGAATTTCCGCGCCTTTCTCGCAGGTGCCCGCGAGGTCGACCAGCATTTCAAGTCGGCGCCGCTGGAGGAAAACCTGCCGGTGCTGCTCGGCCTCGTCGGCTACTGGCACCGGGCGCTGATGCATTATCCGACCCGGGCGATCATCCCCTACGACCAGCGCCTGTCCCGCTTCCCGGCCTATCTCCAGCAGCTCGACATGGAATCCAACGGCAAGGGCGTCGGCCTCGACGGCGAGCCCGTCGACATCAGCGGTCCGGTCGTCTGGGGCGAGCCCGGCACCAACGGCCAGCACGCCTTCTTCCAGCTGATCCACCAGGGCACCGACGTCATCCCGGTCGAGTTCATGGTCGGCGCCAACGCCCATGAGGGCGCCGACATGTCCGACCATCAGGACCTGCTCCTCGCCAATTGCCTTGCCCAGAGCGAGGCGCTGATGAAGGGCCGTTCACTGGAGGAGGCACGCCAGCAGCTGCTCGATGCCGGGCGCTCTGCCGATGACGCCGACCGCGTCGCGCCGCACCGGGTGTTCACCGGCGACCGGCCGTCGATCACCATCCTCTACTCGACCCTCGATCCCAGAACCCTCGGCGCGCTGATCGCGCTCTACGAGCACCGGGTCTTCGTCGAGGCGCAGCTGTTCGGGATCAACGCCTTCGACCAGTGGGGCGTCGAGCTCGGCAAGGAGCTTGCCAGCAACCTCGTCCCGATCGTCACCGGAGAAGACGCGGCGACGGGCCGCGACGCCTCCACGCAAGGCCTCGTTGCCGCCATCCACTCCATGAGGAATGCCTGATGTCAGCCAGCCCCGAGATCGAACCCATCGGCGCCACGGTTCCGGAACCGCGCCAGAACGACCCGGACACGCTGGCGCGCCAGATCGTCGAGAAGCTGACCTATTCCATCGGCAAGCATCCCGAGCAGGCCCGCAAATACGACTGGCTGAGGGCAACCACCCTCGTCGTGCGCGACCGGATCATCGATCACTGGTTCGCCTCGACCGACCGGATCCGCGCCAGCAAGGACAAGCGGGTCTACTACCTCTCGATGGAGTTCCTGATCGGCCGGCTCTTGCGCGACGCGATCAACAATCTCCAGCTCACCCAGCCGATCGGCGAGGCCCTCAAGCGCTACAATGTCGATCTCGACATGGTCGAGCTTCTGGAGCCCGACGCCGCCCTGGGCAATGGCGGCCTCGGCCGCCTCGCCGCCTGCTTCATGGAATCGATGGCGTCCACCGGCGTGCCCGGCGTCGGCTACGGCATCCGCTACGTCCACGGCTTCTTCCGCCAGGAGATCGCCGAGGGCGCGCAGGTGGAACTGCCGGAAACCTGGCTCGTCCACGGCAATCCGTGGGAGTTCGAGCGGCGGGAGTCGAGCTACGAGATCGGCTTCGGCGGCAAGGTGATGACCCAGCAGGAGCCCGGCAAGCCGCCGCGGCAGGTCTGGCGTCCGGCCGAGCGAGTGCTGGCCGTCGCCTTCGATACGCCGATCGTCGGCTGGCGCGGCGAGCAGGTGAACACCCTGCGCCTGTGGAGCGCCCAGGCGATCGACCCGATCCTGCTCGACGCCTTCAATTCCGGCGATCACATCGGCGCCCTGGTCGAATCCAACAAGGCGGAGGCGATCACCCGCGTTCTCTATCCGGCCGATTCACACCAGGCCGGCCAGGAGCTGCGGCTCAGGCAGGAATACTTCTTCTCCGCCGCCTCGCTGCAGGACATCATCCGACGCCATCTTGGCGAGAACGACAGCCTCGACAATCTTGCGGAAAAGGTCGCGATCCAGCTGAACGACACCCATCCGGCGGTGTCGGTGGCCGAGCTGATGCGGCTCCTCGTCGACGTTCACGGCTATGACTGGGCCAAGGCCTGGACGATCACCCGCGCGACCTTCGGCTACACCAACCACACCCTCCTGCCGGAGGCGCTGGAGCACTGGCCGATCAACCTCTTCGAGCGGCTGCTGCCGCGCCAGATGCAGATCATCTACCAGATCAACGCCGACATCATCCGTCAGGCGTCGCAGGACAAGGGCTTCGACGGCGCCCAGATCTCCGCCATCTCGCTGATCGACGAGGGCCATGGCCGCCGCGTCAGGATGGGCCAGCTCGCCTTCGTCGGCAGCCATGCGGTGAACGGCGTCTCGGCGCTGCACACCGAACTGATGAAGGAGACGGTGTTCCAGAACCTTCACCAGCTCTATCCGGAGCGCATCCAGAACAAGACCAACGGCGTCACGCCGCGGCGCTGGCTGATGGAGTGCAATCCCGGCCTCACCGGCCTTCTGACCGACGCGATCGGCCCGCGCTTCCTCGACGATATCGAAAAGCTCGCCGATGCCGACCCGCTGGCCGACGATGCCGCCTTCCGCGAGAAGTTCGCTGCGGTGAAACGGGCCAACAAGGCGCGCCTCGCCGACGTCATCTCCGACAGGCTCGCCATCACCCTCGACCCGGACGCCATATTCGACATCCAGGTCAAGCGTATCCACGAATACAAGCGGCAGTTCCTCAATATCATCGAGGCGATCGCCCTCTACAACCAGATCCGCGCCCATCCGGAAAAGAGCTGGACCCCGCGGGTCAAGATCTTCGCCGGCAAGGCCGCGCCGAGCTACGTGCAGGCCAAGGAGATCATCCATCTTGCCAACGACGTCGCCCGGCTGATCAACTCCGATCCGGCGGTGCGCGATCTTCTGAAGGTGGTGTTCGTCCCGAACTACAATGTCAGCCTCGCCGAGATCATCATGCCGGCAGCGGACCTGTCGGAGCAGATCTCGACGGCTGGCCTCGAGGCCTCCGGCACCGGCAACATGAAATTCGCGCTCAACGGCGCGCTGACCATCGGCACGCTGGACGGCGCCAATGTCGAGATGCTGGAGCATGTCGGCGAGGAGAACATCTTCATCTTCGGCCTCAAGGCCGACGAGGTCGCCCAGCGGCGCCGCGAGGCGCATAGCGGCCGCTCGATCATCGAGCGGACGCCGCTCCTGCGCGAGGCGCTGGATGCGATTTCGACGGGCGTGTTCGCACCGGAGAGCCCGGCCCGCTATCACACTCTCGTCTCCAACCTCTACAACAACGACTGGTGGATGATCTGCGCCGATTTCGAGGCCTACTGGAAGACCCAGCGCAGCCTCGACAGCCTGTTCCTCGACCAGAATGCCTGGCAGTCGAAGGCGGTGCACAACACCGCGCGGATGGGCTGGTTCTCCTCCGACCGCTCGATCCGGGAATATGCCAAGGACATCTGGCAGGCAGGGCCCGGCAAGGTCACCTGAGGCCGACCTTCCAATTGCGAACATAACTATCTGCGAGGCTTACGGACCGCCTGGGTGACCCCCGGGCGGTCTTTTTCGTATGCGGCGCCCATGGCGCCGATCATTCGGAGTTTTTCCAATGACCCTGTCCCGGCGTGACTTTCTCCTCACCGCGAGCGCCGCAGGCGCAAGCCTTGCGGTCGCGGACGCCGCGCTCGCCCAGCAGCCGCGCATCAACCTCTCTCAGACGGCCAGACGGCCGGACAAGCCCAACGTCATCCTGATCGTGATCGACACGCTGCGGCGCGACCATCTCGGCGTCTACGGCAATGGCTGGATGAAGACGCCGGCGCTCGACCAGCTCGGCCGGCAGAGCCTGCGCTTCACCCGGGCGACGCCCGAGGCGATGCCGACCATTCCGGCGCGGCGGTCGATCCATTCGGGCATGCGGACCTTCCCGTTCCGCAATTGGGAGCGCCGCGCCGGCAACGGCTCGTCGGTCTGGGGCTGGCAGCACATCCCCGACGACCAGCCGACGCTCGCCGAGCAGCTGGAGAAGGCCGGCTACGAGACGATGCTGGTTACCGACGTGCCGCACGAATTCACCCCGGGCATGAACTTCTCCCGCGGCTTCAAGCTCGTCGACTGGGTCCGCGGACAGGAGGGCGATCCCTACCGCCCCTACTGGTCGGTCGATCCGTTCGAGCTGCAGAAATTCATGTGGCGCGATGCCGATGGTCAGGCGCTGACGACGAAATACGGCAATGCGCCGCTCGCCCGCGAGCTTAGGCAGTATCTCGCCAACACCCAGGACAGGCGGGCCGAGGACGACCGCTTCGCCGCCCGCGTGTTCCGCTCGGCGGCCCGGGCGCTGGAAGGCATTCCGCGCGACAAGCCGTTCTTCCTGACGGTCGATTCCTTCGATCCGCACGAGCCCTGGGACGCACCGCGGCGCTACGCCGACGCCTATGACGATCCGGGCTATGACGAACCGGAACCGGTCACCCCGCGCTACGGCTCCAGCGACTATCTGCCGGAACGCCAGTTGCAGCGGATGCGAGCGCTCTATGCCGGCGAGATCACCATGACCGACACCTGGCTCGCCTTCTTCCTCGACCGGCTGCACCAGATGAGCCTTCTCGACGATACCGTCATCCTGCTCACCAGCGACCACGGCATGGCCCTCGGCGAGCATGGCGCCCTCGGCAAGCCGGCCTATGCGCTCTGGCCGGAGATGACCGACACGCCCTTGTTCATCCGCCATCCGAACGGCACCGCGGCCGGCGAGGCGCGCGACTATTTCGCCTCGACCCACGACATCCTGCCGACGATCCTCTCCTTTGCCGGGGTCGAACCCAGGAAGGAGACCGATGGCAGCGACCTCTCCCCGCATCTCGACGGCAAGGCGGGCACCGTGCGCGAACATTTCACCTCCGGCCTCAACGACTATGTCTGGGTGTCCGACAAGCGCTTCGCGATGATCTCCCGCAACGACGGCAGCGAGGCGAAGCTCTACGACATCGCCGCAGATCCGGAGCAGGCCAAGGATTTGGCTGGGGACAAGCCGCAGGAGGTCAAGCGGCTGTTCGATCTCGTCCTGAAGGACGCCGGCGGCGAGCCGCTGCCGCATTACGACCTGTAGGGCCGAGCGAGCGGGCGGCGGGCGGCGTAACAACACCTCTCCCGCCGCCCTCCTCCCCTCCGGCACGAGAATCGTTGCGCATCGGCCAGGTTTGACGATCCGCGGAGCGTTGCCGGTCGAGCTTATCGAGCCGCGGGCCGTGCACGGCCATCGCTGCTTGACTCTCTCCGCCCTATCTTCACTCTTTGCGCTCACAAGACGGGTCGTCGCGGCCGCTTTTTCCGAAGCTGCCGGCACGATTCCGCAAATCGCAACGATGCGGCATGAAAGCCCGCACGATCCGCCGGGCAGGGAGGGACAATGCCAGACTCACGACCGTTCGCGCCGCTGGCGCGCGACGCCATGGCTTATGTGCTGGCGGGTGGCCGCGGCAGCCGTCTGCTCGAACTCACCGACAATCGGGCAAAGCCCGCCGTCTATTTCGGCGGCAAGACCCGCATCATCGATTTCGCCCTGTCGAACGCCATCAATTCCGGCATCCGCCGCATCGGCGTCGCCACCCAGTACAAGGCCCACAGCCTGATCCGGCATCTGCAGAACGGCTGGAACTTCCTGCGGCCCGGCCGCAACGAGAGCTTCGACATCCTGCCGGCCAGCCAGCGCGTGTCGGAAGACCAGTGGTATGCGGGCACGGCCGACGCGGTCTACCAGAACATCGACATCATCGAGGACTACGCGCCGAAATACATCGTCATTCTCGCCGGTGATCACATCTACAAGATGGATTACGAGATCATGCTCCAGCAGCATGTCGATTCCGGCGCCAACGTGACGGTCGGCTGTCTGGAAGTGCCACGCATGGAGGCCACCGGCTTCGGCGTCATGCATGTCGACGAGAACTTCGTGATCACCGATTTCGTCGAGAAGCCGAAGGATCCGCCCTCCATCCCCGGCCGGCCGGACGTCGCCCTCGCCTCGATGGGCATCTACGTCTTCGAGACCAACTTCCTGATGGACCAGCTGCGGCGCGACGCATCCGACCCGAATTCCCAGCGCGACTTCGGCAAGGACATCATCCCCCATATCGTTCGGCACGGAAAGGCGGTCGCCCACCGCTTCAACCGCTCGGTCGTGCGCTCGGCGATGGAGCCCGACAGCGAAGCCTACTGGCGCGACGTCGGCACGGTCGACGCCTACTGGCAGGCCAATATCGACCTGACCGACATCGTCCCGCCGCTCGACGTCTACGACCGCGACTGGCCGATCTGGACCTATGCGGAGATCAATCCGCCGGCGAAGTTCGTCCATGACGAGGACGGACGGCGCGGCATGGCGATCTCCTCCCTGGTCTCGGGCGACTGCATCATCTCCGGCGGCTCGCTGAACCGCTCGCTGCTGTTCACCGGCGTCAGGGTGCACTCCTATTCCCATCTCGACCATGCCGTCGTCCTGCCCCGGACGGACATCGGCCGCAGCGCCAGGATCCGCAATGCGGTGATCGACCGCGGCGTGCACATTCCGGACGGACTCGTGATCGGCGAGGATCCGGAACTCGACGCCAAGCGGTTCCGCCGCACCGAATCCGGCATCTGCCTCGTCACCCGGGCGATGATCGAGCGGCTGAGCTACTGACCTGGCGATGCAGATCCTCTCGATTGCCTCGGAAGCCTTTCCGCTGATCAAGACCGGTGGGCTCGCCGATGTCGCCGGCGCGTTGCCCTTCGCGCTGGCCGAACACGCCTGCCGCGTCGTCACGCTGCTGCCGGGCTATCCGACCGTCATGCGGGCGATCGAGACCGCCGGCGCCGACGTCGAGGTGCTGCCGCTCGACACCGTGCTCGGCGCGCCCGCCCGGATCCTCGCCGTCGACCTCGCCGGACTGAAGCTCTTCGTCCTCGACATGCCGACGCTCTACGACCGCCTCGGCGGCCCTTACACCGACGCCGGCGGCCACGACTTCGGCGACAACTGGATGCGCTTTGCCGCTCTCTCCAAGGCGGGCGCGATGATCGCGCAAGGGGCAGTGCCGGGCTTTCTCCCCGACATCGTCCATGTCCACGACTGGCAGGCGGCGCTGACGCCGGTCTATCTCGCCGCCTCCAACCGGCCGCGGCCGAAGACCGTTCTCACCATCCACAACCTCGCCTTCCAGGGAAACTATCCCTCGGCGATCTTCCCGCAGCTGGAGCTGCCGGCCGCCACCTGGTCCATCGAGGGTGTCGAATATTACGGCAATGTCGGCTATCTGAAGGGCGGGCTACACGCCTGCGACGTCGTCACCACCGTCAGCCCTACCTATGCCAAGGAGATCGTCACCGAGGGCAGCGGCATGGGCCTCGACGGGCTCCTGCGCGGCCGCGGCTCGCGCCTCGTCGGCATCGTCAACGGCATCGACACCAGGGTCTGGGATCCGGCCAGCGATCCGGCGCTCGCCGCGAACTATTCGGCGCGGGAGCTCAAGCCGCGCATCCACAACAAGCGCGCCCTCGAGGGCGAATTCGGCCTCAGGCGGGAGAACGGCCCGATCCTTGCCGTGGTCAGCCGGCTGACCTGGCAGAAGGGCCTCGACCTCGTCGCGGAGGTCTGCGACGAGCTGGTGGAGCGCGGCGTCCGCCTCGTCGTCGTCGGCTCCGGCGAGGCGATGATCGAAGGCACCTTCCAGGCCGCCCATTCGCGCCATCCCGACCGTGTCGGCGTGAGGATCGGCTATGACGAGGAACTGTCGCACCGGGTTCAGGCCGGCGCCGACGCGATCCTCATTCCGTCGCGCTTCGAGCCCTGCGGCCTCACCCAGCTCTACGGTCTTCGCTATGGCTGCATCCCGGTGGTCGCCAAGGTCGGCGGCCTGGCCGACACCGTCGTCGACGCGAACTACGCCGCGGTCAGTGCCGAGGCCGCGACCGGTGTCATCTTCACCCCACCCGACCGGGCCTCGCTTCTCGAGGCGGTCGACCGCACGCTCGGCCTCTACGAAGAGGCCCGCGTCTGGCGAAGAATGCAGGCTGCGGCTATGAAAGCGGATGTTTCTTGGACGAAGAGCGCGAGGCTCTATGCGGGCCTCTACAGCGATCTGATGAAAGAGTAGACGATGATCGAGACGATCGCCACCACGCCCTACGACGATCAGAAGCCCGGCACCTCCGGACTGCGCAAGAAGGTACCGCACTTCCAGCAGCCGAACTACGCGGCGAACTTCATCCAGTCGATCTTCGACGCCCTGCCGCTGGACGGCGGCGAGACGCTGGTGATCGGCGGCGACGGCCGCTTCTACAACCGCGAAGTCATCCTGATGGCGATCCGCATGGCCGCCGGCAACGGCTATGGCCGCGTCGTCGTCGGCCAGAACGGCATTCTCTCCACCCCCGCCGCCTCGAACCTCATCCGCAAGCGCGGGGCATCGGGCGGCATCATCCTCTCTGCCAGCCACAATCCCGGCGGTCCGAACGGCGATTTCGGCATCAAGTACAATGCGGCAAACGGCGGCCCGGCGCCGGAGCGGATCACCGAAAAGATCTACGAGGCCTCGAAGTCGATCAGCCGCTACCGCGTCTGGACCTCGACCGCGCCGGATATTTCGAAGCTCGGCGAGACGAAGCTCGGCGACATGGTGGTCGAGGTGGTCGACCCGGTCGCGGACTATGCCGCGCTGATGGAGACGCTGTTCGATTTTCAGAAGATCCGCGACCTCATCGCCTCGGGCTTCGGCATTCGTTTCGACGCGATGCATGCCGTGACCGGGCCCTATGCGACCGAAATCCTGGTCAATCGCCTCGGGGCCTCGCCGGACAGCGTCGTCAATGCCGTGCCGATGGAGGATTTCGGCGGCGGCCATCCTGATCCCAACGCCGTCCACGCCAAAGACCTGATCGACGCGCTGATGGCCGCGAACGGGCCGGATTTCGGCGCCGCTTCCGACGGCGACGGCGACCGCAACCTGATCGTCGGCAAGGGCATCGTCGTCTCGCCGTCGGATTCGCTCGCCGTCCTCGCCGCCAATGCCCATCTCGCCCCCGGCTATGCGCGCGGGATCGCCGGTGTTGCCCGCTCGATGCCGACCAGCCAGGCGGCCGATCGCGTTGCCGAGAAGCGCGGCATCGGCATCTATGAGACGCCGACCGGCTGGAAGTTCTTCGGCAACCTGCTCGACGCCGGCAAGGTGACCATCTGCGGCGAGGAATCCGCCGGGACCGGCTCCGACCACGTGCGCGAAAAGGACGGCGTCTGGGCCGTGCTCCTCTGGCTGAACATTTTGGCCGAGCGACGCGAGAGCGTTCAGGCGATCATGGAGAGCCACTGGGCGGAGTTCGGCCGGAACTTCTATCAGCGCCACGATTACGAGGAGATCGATTCCAAGGCGGCGAACGGCCTGATGGAATCGCTCAGGGACCGTCTCGCCTCGATGGCCGGCCAGCGTTTCGGAACGCTCGTCGTCTCGGAGGCCGACGACTTTTCCTACAAGGACCCGATCGACGGCTCGGTGGCGACCAGCCAGGGCGTCCGGATCGTCTTCTCCGGCGGCTCGCGCATCGTCTACCGGCTGTCCGGCACGGGCACCAAGGGTGCGACGCTGCGCGTCTATATCGAGCGCTTCGAGGCCGATCCGGCGAAGCATGCCCTCGCCCCGAAAGAGGCGCTGAACGAACTGATCGACACCGCCGACGTCATCGGCGAGATCAGGAAGCGGACCGGGCGGACGGAGCCGGACGTCATCACCTGACGAAAGGCTGCGTGGCGACGCGAGATCTTCTCGCGCCCGGTCGCCTGCCGTCCGCCGATGGCAGGTGACCTTACGGAGCGATGACGATCTCGACGCGGCGATTCTGCTGCCTGCCGCCATTTTCGAACATGCGCTGGTCGAGCGTCGGGTTACCGGAATTGCTGTCGAGCGACGCGATGGCGCGGGTGCTCGCCGGCGATTCGCCGACGACGCTTGCCAGCGCGCCGCCCGCCATGAAGCAAGTGAGATCGAGCAGAGCGCAGAGTAAGATCTTCTGGGACATCGGTGAGATCCTTCATGTTCGCCCGGCCGCCGATGCGGCTCGCCGCTGTCCCTGAAATTGCGCGTTTCCTCGCCTGACGTCGGTGACCGGCATCACAGGGGTCGGCCCTGAGCCGCTTCCGTGTCCGGTGCGAGCGCGTAACCGCTCGTTGCCGACTGCACAGCGGATCGTGCAGTTTGACCGTCGGACGGGCGGACTTTCCAGCGTCCGCGTTCGCGGGCATATTGTTGCCATGACCAAGTTGCTCGACCGCGCCTTCGATCGCATCCGCGCTTTGCCAGAGGAGGCGCAGGACGTGCTCGCCCACGAACTCCTGCAGATGACCGGCGAGGAGCAACCGGTCCATCGGCTCGCGCCCGACGAAAAGGCGTCGATGGCCGCCTCCATGGAAGAGGCTGCGCGCGGGCAATTCGCCTCCGACGGGGAAGTACGAGCGGTTTGGGCGAAACACGGCCTCTGACACTGCGCTACACGCCTCGGGCGCTCGTCGAACTCGACGAGATCCTCGAATATATCGGCGAACAGTCGCCGAACGGGGCGGACAAAGTCCGCAATCGACTGCGCGGCATCATCGATTTCCTGTGCAGCTATCCGCTGGCCGGTCAGGCCACCGATCTGCCGATGCTGCGACGCATCGTGGCACGCCCATACCCCTATCTGATCTTCTACCAGGTTCTCGATGGCGAGATCGTCGTCATCGCGGTTCGCCACGCCGCCCGCGATCCACACACCATGCCCGACGAAGCGAGCGAGAAATGAGCCGAACTCGTCCCCGGTCCGCACCGGCCTTCACGCCAACGAAACTCATTCAGGCGCAATCGTCTCACCCATGACCTTCCAGATCACTTCCGAGCGCGGGCTGCCAAAGCGGCTTGGTGCCATTCCGAGAAAGCGCGGCGTGCTCTTTGCCGTCACCTCGCACAATGCCGACAGGATCGAGCTGTGCCTGTTCGACGAGACCGGGACGAAGGAGGTCCAGCGCCTGGCGCTGCCCGGCGAGGCGGACGGTGTGCGTTACGGTTTCGTGCCGGACCTGAAGCCCGGCGCCCGCTACGGCCTGCGAGCCCACGGGCCGTTCGACCCGGCAAAGCGGCATCGCTTCGATCCCTCCAAGCTCCTTGTCGACCCCTACGCCGTCCGGCTCGACCGGCCCTTCGTCTACCACCCCTCGCTGGTCGCGCCGCCTGAACGCAGGCTGGACACCGCCCCCTTCGTGCCGCGTGCGATCGTCACCGATCTCTCGCGCGATGCCGCGCCGCTGCCTTCGGCACGGCCTGGATTCGTTTACGAGCTGCATGTGCGCGGCTTCTCCCAGCGCCACCCTGCGGTGCCGGATCCGATCCGCGGCACCCTTGCCGCCCTCGCCGAACCTGTCTGTCTCGACCATATCCGGGCCCTCGGCGTCGACACCATCGAACTGATGCCCGTCGCCGCCTGGGTCGACGAACGGCACCTCACCGAGCTCGGCCTCACCAATGCCTGGGGCTACAATCCGGTCACCCACATGGCGCTCGATCCGCGGCTGGCGCCCGGCGGCCCCGCCGACATGCGCCGGCTGGTGGATGCATGCCACGAGCGTGGCATCCGCGTGCTCCTCGACGTCGTCTTCAACCATTCCGGCGAGGGACCGGCGGAAGGGCCGACGCTCTGCTACCGCGGCCTCGACAACGCGCTCTACTACCGCCACGGCGAGGACGGCTCGCTCGTTAACGACACCGGCACCGGCAACACCTTCGCCTGCGACCGCCCGGCCGTCATCCGCCTCGTGGTCGACGCGCTCCGCCACTATGTCGAGACGATGGGGATCGACGGCTTCCGCTACGATCTCGCCCCCGTGCTCGGCCGCAGCGACGAAGGATATTCCCCTGACGCGCCGCTGCTCGAGGCGATCGCGAAAGATCCGCTGCTGAGGGACCGCATCCATGTCGCCGAATCCTGGGATATCGGTCCCGGCGGCTATCAGGTCGGCAATTTCCCGCCGCCCTTCTACGAATGGCAGGACCGGTTCCGCGACGACGTCCGAAAGTTCTGGCGCGGCGATGCCGATGCCGTCCGCGACCTTGCAACCCGCCTCGCCGGCTCCGAGGACATCTTCGGCGGCAATGGCCGCCGCCCCTCCGCCGGGGTGAACATGATCGCGCCGCATGACGGCTTCGCTCTTGCCGACCTTGCCGCCTACGATCACAAGCACAACCTCGCAAACGGCGAGAAGAACCGCGACGGCCACGGCGAGAACTATAGCTGGAACAACGGCGTCGAGGGTCCGACCACGGATCTTGCCATCCTCGAGGCCCGCCACCGCGACATCCGGGCACTCTTCTCGACGCTGTTCGTCTCGCGCGGCAGCCTGATGATCGTCGCCGGCGACGAGATCGGCCGCAGCCAGGGTGGCAACAACAACGCCTATTGCCAGGACAACGAAACCCTCTGGCTCGACTGGCAGAATGCCGACGGCGATCTTGCCCGCTTCGTTGCGAGCCTTGCGCGGCTGCGCCGCGAGCACCCGGCGCTGTCGGCCGACCGCTTCCTCACCGGCGGCATCGTCGAGGGCGGCGAGGTGGAGGACGTCGTCTGGCTGACCGAGGCTGGCAGCCCGATGACCGAGGCCGAGTGGCACGATCCGGCGCGCCGCTTCCTCGGCATGAGCGTCTATGCGCCGCGAAGGGCCAGTGAGGAGGAGAGCGAACGGGCGCTGGTCTATCTCAATGCCGGACGGGAGCCTGTCGCCGCCACTCTCCCTTCGCCGCGCGCCGGCCACGCCTTCCAGCTTTTCCTGCGCTCGGACAGGCCCGAGGCGTCGCCTGAACATCCCGATATCGGCGACGTCGTCACCGTCGATGGGCGTTCGGTCGTCATTCTGATCGAGCATCGCACAGCGTCCGGTCGGCGGCCTTAAGACAGCCGCCTCCGCCGATCCCCTGCGGGGCCTTGCTCCGGCCTGCCGCGCCGCGTAGCAAGAGGCGGTAACCGTTCATCGAAGGGTCCTGATGGCCGGCGGCACTGCCACGTGCCGGCCGTCCGGGCTTTCCTCCCGCTGTCTTCCCGATCTTACCGGGCGTTGTCGCCCTGCGCCCGTCATGCACACCATTCTCGCCATCATCGTCCCGATCTTCAGCATGATCGCCCTCGGCTATGCCGCGGCGCGTGTCGGCCTTCTCTCGGAGGCGGTGGGAGACGGGCTTGCGCATTTCGTCTTCGTCATCGCCGTGCCGGTGCTGCTCTTCCGAACGCTGGCGACGATGAGCTTCGGCGACGCCAATCCGGTGCTGCTGTGGCTGTCCTATTTTTCCGGCGTCGCCATCACCTGGACGCTCGGCACTTTGGCGATCGGCAAATTCGCCAAGGCCGATCACCGGACCGGGGTGATCGCCGGCATCTCGTCGAGCTTCGCCAACACGGTCTTCGTCGCCATCCCGACCCTGCAGCGGGCCTTCGGCGATGCCGGCCTCGAGCCACTTCTGATCATCATCTCGATCCACCTGCCGGTGATGATGATCGCCTCGACCCTTCTGATCGAGCGCGCCGCCGCCCTCGACGTCGCCGTCGGAGCGGAAATTGCCCGTGAGCCGGTGCCGCTGATGCGCACGTTGCAGCGCATGGCGCGGAACCTCCTCACCAATCCGATCGTCGTCGGCATTCTGACCGGCGTCTGCTGGCACGGGCTCGGGCTGCCGCTCACGGGCGCGCTCGACGAGGTGACGCGGCTCCTCGGTGGGACGGCCGGCGGCCTCGCGCTCTTCTCGCTGGGCATGTCGCTGACCCGCTACGGCCTTCGCGGCGACATCATCGCGTCGTCGCTGATCGCCCTCCTGTCGCTGATCGTCATGCCGCTCTGCGTCTGGCTGTTTGCGCGGGAGTTGGGCCTGCCGCCGCTCTGGCTGAAGGGCGCCGTCCTGACGGCGGCGGCCCCGGCCGGCATCAACGCCTATCTTTTCGCCACCTATTTCAAGGCCGGCGAAAAGCTCGCGGCGACGACGATCCTGATTTCCACCGTCGCCTCGGTGGTGACGCTCAGCCTCTGGCTCAAGATTCTCGGCGTCTGAGGATGTCGCCCGCCGGGCCGCCCGGTCGGCCGGAAAGGCCGACCATCCGGCGGATGTCCTCGGCCGTCAGCCCCGCCTTGCGCAGCGAGCGGATCGAGGTATCGCCGGCGCTTTTAGAAAGCTTGCGGCCGTCGGCATCGAGGATCAGCGGGTGGTGGTGGTAGCGCGGCGGAGTCAGGCCGAGCAGCGCCTGCAGCAGCCGGTGGATGCTCGTCGCATAGAACAGGTCGCGCCCCCTGACGACGTCGGTAACGCCCTGGATCGCATCGTCGACGACCACCGACAGATGGTAGCTCGTCGGAATGTCCATCCGCCCGAGAATGACGTCGCCCCATTCCAGCGGCCGCGCCACGATGGCGCCGCTCTCGCCGAGCGGCGAGGCGCCATGCTCGTCCCAGGTCAGCGCCGGCACCATCTCGATCGCCCGTTCGACGTCGAGCCTCCAGGCGAAGCGCTCGCCATCGCTCATCCGGCGCTCGCGTTCCCCGGTCGAGGCATGGCGGTCGAGCCCCGGATAGAGCGGCGCGCCGTCGGGATCGCGCGGCCAGGCCCGCCCCTCCTCCGCCTCGAAGCGCTCGACATGCGCCCTGATCTCGCCGCGCGACATGAAAGCCGGATAGACCAGGTCTTCAGCCGCCAAGGCCTCGAGCGCGGCGGCATAGTCGTGCATGTGTTCGGATTGCCGGCGCGGCGCCTCGTCCCATTCGATGCCGAGAAAGGCGAGGTCCTCCTCCACCTGCCGCTCGAATGTCGGCGTGCAGCGGGCGGTATCGATGTCCTCGTGGCGCAGGAGGAATTTTCCGCCGGAGGCCCGCGCGAGGTCGAAATTGACGAGGGCCGAATAGGCATGGCCGAGATGCAGCTCGCCGTTCGGGCTCGGCGCGAATCGGAACACGGCGTCGATATTGGACATGATCGGCAATTCCCTCGTTGGCCCGTCCTGCTATGGTTGGAATGCGAGAGGAAAATGACGGAAGACACCAGGCGATGATCCGTTCGGAAGCCGACATTGCCGAGGCGCTGGATGCGCTGACAAAGGCCGATGCGAGGCTTTCGCAGATCGTCGCGACGGCGGGACCGGTGCCGCTGCGCAGATCCCGCTCCGGCCTCGAAGGGCTGATTGCCATCGTCGTCGCCCAGCAGGTGTCGAAGGCGAGCGCCGAGGCGATCTTCGGCCGCCTCGCCGGCGCCATCGACCTTTCCGATCCGCTGGCGATTCTCGCGACCGAAGACGACGTCCTCAAGGCGGTCGGCCTCTCGCGGCCGAAACAGCAGACGCTGCGCGCCATCGCACAGGCGGTCGCCGAAGGCCGGGTCGATCTTCCCCGCTGCGAAACCGCACCCGCCGATGAAGCCATCGCCGAACTCGTCGCCGTGCGCGGCATCGGCGCCTGGACGGCGGAGTGCTATCTGCTCTTTTGCGCCGGCCACCGCGACGTCTTTCCTGCCGGCGATCTGGCGCTGCAGGCGGCGGTCGCCCATGCGCTTTCCCACGAAACCCGCCCCAGCGCAAAACGACTCACCGAGATCGCCGAGGCCTGGCGCCCGCACCGCTCCGTCGCGGCGCGACTGTTCTGGGCCTATTACGCCACTATCCACAGGCGCGAGATGGTGCCGGCCGCGTGAAGATATTTCGTATACGCCCCGAGCCGTTGCGCTCTATTGATTCTCGTCACGGGGACCTCAGGCCGCCAGCTATTTCTCGAAATTTCCCGAAGGGAACTTTCTGCTTGAATTAATTCAGGGTTGTAATATCGTCCCTGCCGACTGCTGCTGACGCGTCGGGTATCCAATATACATTTCAGCTGTAGTCGCGACGAAACCGTCGGGGAGATTACAAATGGCTGATAATAGCGAATCTGCACGTCAGCAAAAATCAAGAGAATATATTAAAACCAATTCGAAAATGCCGCTCGGCACGCGAATGTCCCTCGAATTGATACATGGTGGTTTTGCCCGCTGCGCCGATCACTCGGGAGAAATGCAAATTTCTCCGGAAATGATGCGAAACGCCAAGGATATCGGTGATCATTTTTTCTACCATCTGAAAAACTCACCGTACAAATTCAACGAAAAACTTAATGATCATATCAGTAAAAAACCAGGTGGCCTCGCATATAGTTCGGGCGATCAGCCCAGCCGGCATATTCCCGCAGCTATGACATTTGTCGGGCAATTCATTGATCACGACTTGACATTGAATGCCGTCAATCTGACCGAGGATCAAAGCCAGGGGCCGATTGAAGACCTCGCTTCGCCGTTCATCGATCTGGATAGTGTATTTGGTCCTCGCGTCGATGATACGATGCCGGCTTCCGGCAGGCGGCGCGAAACGTCATACGACGAGACCTTCGGCCTGTTCACTCTCGTTCCCGTCTGCGACAGTGCCCTCGACGTGCAGGGATACGACGTTCCGCGCTGCCAAAAAACCGGCATTGCGCGGATTGGTGACAAACGGAACGACGAAAATCAACTCGTCTTGCAGGTGCACATCTTGATGATGCGCCTCAACAACGCATTCAGGCGGAAAGGTCTTTCGCCCCGAGACGCCAAACGAGAAACCATCCTGCATTGGCAATCGTTCGTCGCCACGCACTACCTGCCTCTCGTCGCACTGTCATCGGAGATCACGCTGGTTCGAAAACGGCTTTCGACCGATCCCGACTCCCTTCTCCACCACCCGACGATGGACATGGCCAAGGGCGGAAAACGACTCGGTATGCCGCATGAATTTGCCATCGGATTCCGATATGGCCACAGCCAGCTCCGCAGCGGATATCGACTTCGCGATACCGGTACCCCCTTTCCTCTCTTTGACACAACGCCTGAGGGAGAAAACGATCTGCGCGGCGACAAGCCCCTCACCCCCGAGCGAATCATTGACTGGGCTTTTTTTGCGGGAGCCGGCACGCCATCCAATCTGATCGATACCAAAGTAAACGACGTCGTGTTCCAGCTCCCGCCATCGACGATTCCGGACGAGATCAAGGACCGATTGAACCTTGTCGAGCGCAACCTGACGCGAAGTAAGAATATTGGTGTTTGTGCGGGCGAAGACCTCGTCACGGCCTACAACACCCAATATGCAGCCGACGCCACAATCTCGGCTTTGAGCCCCGAGGAAGTCACCAATGGAAGAGATGAAGAGCCATTCAATGATGAAGATGGCAAGTTCCGGACGCCGCTTTGGTATTACATCCTGAGGGAGGCGGAACACGACAATCCGCCCGGTTTTAGTGATGAAGGAAAGCTTGGTCATCTCGGCAGCCGGCTTGTCGCCGAGGTGCTACTCGCCGGAATTTACCACGCTGAGCCGTCTTTTCTCCGAGATAAAGCGTGGGGCGCCAAGATCCCTGTGGCCTCGGGTGACCAAAAATCTGTCTCTTTGACAGATATCGTGAGTTTCGTTGAGGGCGTCGAAGAATCCGCGTGATTGGAGAGGTGCGATACAGGCAAATCCAAATTGCTTCGTAGCGCCAACATATATTCAAAAGGGAGCGGCTAGGCAGTTGCTCCCTTTATCGTTCCGCCTTCAGACTTTCACCTCCGCCAGCGCAAATACGCAGCGTCTCCACTGATTTGAAATTCGCTGGAAACGCGTCCCGGCCTCAAGCCCCTGTCATGACTGGCTTCAGGCTTCACAAAGGCGACATGATAGAGCACGATAGTCCGCGCCGACGCAGGCAGCCTTATGACGGCGTCAGCCGAAGGAGAATGCGGTGACGATTGCGGTAAGTCAGGACTTATCCCCAGCCCTCGTCCTCAACGCCGATTTCCGGCCGCTGAGCTACTACCCGCTTTCACTCTGGTCCTGGCAGGACGCGATCAAGGCAGTCTTCCTCGACCGGGTGACCATCCTCGCCGAATATGACCGGGCGGTGCGAAGTCCGACCTTCTCGATGCGCCTTCCCTCGGTCGTCTGCCTCAAGACCTACGTCAAGCCCGCCCGCAACCCCGCCTTCACCCGCTTCAACGTCTTCCTCCGCGACAGATTCCAGTGCCAGTACTGCGGCTCGCCGCACGAGCTCACCTTCGACCACGTCATTCCGCGCTCGAAGGGCGGCCTCACGACCTGGGAGAACGTCGTCGCGGCCTGCTCACCCTGCAATCTGAAGAAGGGCGGCCTGATGCCGAAGGCCGCCGGCATGATCCCGCATCAGACGCCGTACCAGCCGACGGTGCACGATCTGCACAACAATGGCCGGCTGTTCCCGCCGAACTTCCTGCATGAGAGCTGGCTCGACTATCTCTACTGGGATTCCGAGCTCGATCCCGAGTGATCGCTCGCCGCGGCGCTCCTCCTGCGGCGATTTCCGTATCGCGATGAGCGGCGCAGCGACCTGAGGCCGCAGACGCCAGGCATTCGCGCATCCGGAAGCGTGTGAGTGCGCGAGAAAACGTCTCTGGCTGACGACCGATCCGTGCCGGCCGTCACCGGCGTTGCCGACGCCCCGCAAGGTCGCGGAAATCCTGCCTCCACCTGTTTCCCGCGCTCAGCGCCACAGAGACGACGCCGCAGCCTCGCACCGTGGGGGAACGGCGCCGGGCAGCCGCACGCTCCAGCAGATCGACGGAATGCCCTGCTGCTTCAAAAAACTTTCAGCGACCAATTTTCAGGCAATCTGGCTAGAATAAGCGCTTTACAGCCGCGTTGAACCGGTTCAATCTGCAGATATGAGCGATATCGCCCGTCCAGCCGGAGCTGCATCCGACCGCTGCCAAGGGGTTGCGCCGCCAATCGCCGCGCCGCCTTTCACTGGCGCCGTGGTCGGGTGCAGCACATTCCGGACACCGCGCGAGAGCGTTCCACCTCATTCGCTCGGCGAGCGAGGGCTGCGGGCCACGGACAGCCGAGGCAGGCGGCGCGCGGCCCCGCGAGCGGTCGCGGCAACGCAACGAAACGACGCCGGCAGGAGATCGGCGGAACGGAGAGGACGATGACGAAGAAGAACGTGCTTCTGGTCGGCGAAAGCTGGGTCAGCTCGGCGACGCACTACAAGGGCTTCGACCAGTTCGGCTCGGTCACCTTCCATCTCGGCGCCGAACCGCTGGTCGATGCGCTGAAGGACAGCGACTTCTCCCTCACCTATATGCCGGCTCACGAGGCCGTCGAGAAATTCCCCTTCGAGCGGGCCGGCCTCGACGCATATGACGCGATCATCCTTTCCGACATCGGCGCGAATTCGCTGCTCTTGCCGCCGGAGGTCTGGCTGCACAGCCGCACGGTGCCGAACCGCCTCAAGCTGATCCGCGACTGGACGAAGGACGGCGGCGGCCTCCTGATGATCGGCGGCTACTTCTCCTTCCAGGGCATCGACGGCAAGGCGCGCTGGCGCCGCACCGCTGTCGAGGAAGCGCTGCCGGTGACCTGCCTTCCTTATGACGACCGCGTCGAGATCCCCGAGGGCGCGGCGCTCGAGATCGGCGCTGCGGAGGGCATTCTCTCCGGCCTCGCAGGCACATGGCCGCCGCTCCTCGGCGTCAACGAGGTGGAGGCCAAGCCCGGCTCGGACGTTCTCGTCAGCCTGCCGGAAGAGCATGGCGGCCATCCGCTGCTCGTCACCGGCACCTACGGCAAGGGCCGCAGCGCCGCCTGGACATCCGACATCGGCCCGCACTGGCTGTCGCCCGCCTTCTGCGAGTGGGAGGGCTATGGCCGGCTCTGGAAGAACCTTCTCGGCTGGCTGACCGAGGCAGCCTAAGCGGCCCGACGGACGTGAGCGAAGGAGCGCGAATGACACCGCCGCTGATCGAAGCCAGGCAGATCTCCAAGCGCTTCGGCGCCCTCACGGCGCTGAACGCCGTCGACCTGACGATCCGCTCGGGCGAGGTCCTGGCGCTCCTCGGCGACAACGGCGCCGGCAAGTCGACCTTCATCAAGGTTCTGTCCGGCGCCCATCCGGCGAGCGACGGCGAGATCCTCGTCGATGGCCGGCCGGTGCATTTCGCCTCGCCGCAGGATGCCGCCGAAGCCGGGATCGCGACGATATTTCAGGAGCTCGCACTCTCGGAGAACCTGTCGATCGCCGAGAACGTCTTTCTCGGCCGCGAGATGACCCGCAACGTCCTCGGCGTGCCGTTTCTCAAACGCCGGGCGATGAAGCGTCAGGTGACCGGCCTCCTCGACGAGCTCGACGCCCATATTTCCGACCCGGAGGCCCCGGTCGGGAGCCTTTCGGGTGGCCAGCGGCAGGCGGTGGCGATCTGCCGGGCGCTCAATCTCGACGCCCGGCTGGTGATCATGGACGAGCCGACTGCAGCGCTCGCCGTCGCCGAGACACGCAAGGTGCTGCAGCTCGTGCGCCGCCTCGCCGACAGCGGCCGCGCCGTCATCCTGATCAGCCACAACATGCATGACGTCTTCGAGGTCGCCGACCGCATCGCCGTCTTCCGCCGCGGACGGAAGATCGCCGAGCGCGAACGCCGTGCGACCGATCCCGAAGAGATCGTCTCCTTCATCACGGGCGCACATCCGGACGTGCGGGCGCTCGAGATGCAGTCCTGACGCTCCGCACGCAACAACCGAAAGGCCGTCCCATGCTGAAGACCAGAACGCTCCTTCTCGCTGTCGCGGCGGCCCTTGCCGCCTCGACCACCTTCGCCGCAGCGCAGGACAAGGCCCGTGTCGCCTTCGTCCCGCAGATCGTCGGGATCCCCTATTTCGACGCCATGCAGCAGGGCGGCGAGCAAGCGGCGAAGAAGCTCGGCGTCGAATTCGTCTATCAGGGCCCCGTCGACACCAATCCAGTCGACCAGCTGCAGATCGTCCAGAACCTGATCAACCAGGGCGTCGAGGCGATCTCGGTGTCGGTGCTCGATGCATCCAGCCTCGCCCCCGTCGTCGAGGCGGCGAAGGCGAAGGACATCAAGCTGTTCACCTCCGACAGCGACGCGCCCGATTCCGGCCGCGCCCTCTATGTCGCCCAGGCCAGCGACCAGGGCCTCGGCTACACGATCATCGACGAGATGGTGAAGCGGGCCGGCGAAGACGCCAAGATCGGCATCGTCTCCGGCGAGGCGACCGCCTCCAATCTCAACGCCTGGATCGGCTACATGCAGGAGCGGGTGAAGGAGAAGTATCCGAACGTCACCCTGCTCGATCCGCAGTTCGCCGGCGGCAGCGCCGAGCGCGCCGCCCAGATCGCCGGCGACATGATGGCCTCGAACCCCGACCTGAAGGGCATCATCGCCGTCGCCTCGACCACCTGCCCGGGCGTTGCCCAGGCGATCGAGACCGCCGGCAAGATCGGCGCCGTCGTCGGTACCGGCTATTGCAGCCCGAACACTGCCCGCGCCTATCTGAAGAGCGGCGCCTTCGGCTATTCGGTGCTCTGGGACCCGTCGGAACTCGGCTACCTGACCGTCTGGGCCGGCAAGCAGCTGATCGACGGCAAGACGATCCCGGCCGAGACGACGCCAGAGGGCATGAGCCATCCGGTCACCTATGACGACAAGACCGGCATCCTCCTGCTCGGCGATCCGGCGGTCTTTACTGCCGACAATGTCGACGACTTCAACTTCTGACCGGGGTTTCCGGAGGGCCGAAACCGGCTCTCCGGCTAGGCCGTGCCGGCGACGGCCCGGCGCGGCATGACGGCCAGATGCCGGGCCGTTCCCCTCTGAACCAAGAGACCGGGACCGGGCGGTGAGCGCTCGGCCCCGCGACGATCGACACCTCGCCGCTTGGCGAAACCAAGGGACCAAAGGCTCCGTAATGGGCGCGATTGTGCGGCAGATCGGCGAACGCGAGCTCCTGCTCGGTGCGGCATGCATCGTGGCATTGCTGCTGTTCTCGCTCATCTCCCCCTACTTCCTGACGGCGACGAACATCCTGACGGTCCTGAGGAACTGCAACGAGCTGTTCCTGATCGGACTCGGCATGACGGTCGTGCTCGGCATCGGCGGCATCGACGTTTCGGTCGGGGTGGTGATGGGGCTTGCGGCGATCGCCGTCGGGCGGCTGCTTCAGGCCGATGCCGGGCCGCTGCTTTCCGGCCTTGCCGGGCCTCTCGCCGGCGGCGTCATCGGGCTGGTGACGGCGAGCGTCGTCGTCCTCGGCCGCATCCCCGCCATCGTCGCCACACTCGGCCTCTTCGGCGTCTACCGGGCGGCGGTGTTCCTGGCGCTCGGCGGCGCCTGGCTGTCCGGCCTGCCGACCGACCTCACCAGTGTCCTCGGCGCCCCGGTCCTCGGCATTCCGGTCGCGCTTCCCGTCGTCGCGATCGCTTATCTCATCGTCTTCGTGGTGATCCGCCACACACCCTTCGGCCTCCACGTGCTCGCCACCGGCAACTCCGAAGTCAAGGCGCGGCTCTCCGGCGTCAGCGTCCGGCGGGTGCAGTTCACCGCCTATGTGATCAGCGGCATCTGCTGCGGCCTCGCGGCGAGCTTCTACATCGCCACCTATCGCAACGTCGCGATGACCATCGGCGGCACGCTGGCGCTGGAAGCGATCGCCGCCGTCATTCTCGGCGGCACCAGCATCCTCGGCGGCAGGATGAGCCTGCTCGGCACGGCGCTCGGCGTCCTCCTCCTGCGCATCCTGCAGAACGGGCTGCTGCTGGTCGGCGTCCCCTCGCTCTGGCAGCCGGTGGTGACCGGGCTGCTCCTCATCCTCGTTCTCGGCACCGAGGCGGGGCGGGGCCGGTTCGACGCCGCCTCCCTCACCCGCCACCTGCGCCGGCCGGGCCGCCAGGGAGCCGCAGGATGAGCAGCCGCACCTCCCTGACCCTGCCGATCCTTGCCGGGCTCTGGATCCTCATCGTCGCCGGTCTCGCGATCCTGCAGCCGAGCGCCATGGCGCTGTCGACGGTCACCACCGTCCTGCAGTTCTCCACCCTCCTCGCCCTCGTCTCGCTCGGCCAGGCGATGGTGATCCTCGGCGGCGGCGCCGGCATCGACCTTTCTGTCGGCGGCACCGTCTCCCTCGTCGCGATCATCGCCATGCTGCTCGACACGGCGGGCGTGCCATCCTTCCTGCTGCCGGTGGTCTGCCTCGTCGCGGGAACGCTGCTCGGCCTCGTCAACGGCATTCTGGTCACCCGGCTGCGCCTCTTGCCGCTGATCGCCACCCTCGGCACCTTCTACGTCTATTCCGGCACCGCCCTTGCGATCACCGGCGGCTCGGCGATCGGCGGCGCGCCGGCCTATCTGCTTCCCTGGGGACGCGGCACGCTCGCCGGCTTCCCGCTGCCGTTCGTGACCCTGGTCCTGCCGCTGTTCGTCCTGGCGGTCCTGCTCCTGCGCTATACCGCCTGGGGCCGCTGGATCTACGCCTTCGGCTTCAACGAGCGCTCGGCCCGCCTCGTCGGCATCCCGGTCGACCGCGCCCGCTTCATCGCCTACGGCTTCAGCGGCCTGATGGCGGGCCTTGCCGCCCTTGTCAGCCTCGCCTGGCTCGGCAGCGCACGCCCGAACATCGGTCAGAACCTCGAACTCACCTCGCTGACCGCCGTCATGCTGGGCGGCGTTGCGATCTTCGGCGGACGCGGCGGCCTCGTCGGTGTGCTCGCCGCCGTCCTCCTCCTCGTCACCCTGCAAACGGGACTGCTTCAGCTCAACGTCAACACGATCTGGCAGGTCGGCATCATCGGTGCACTCCTGATCCTCGTGCTCCTCGTCGACAACATCCGCATGATCCGGAGAACCGCATGAACCCGACCGAACAGAGGATCTCAGAGGCCGTAGAGGCGGCGTCCGACCGCATCGTCGAGACGCTCTGCGCCCTCGTCTCCTTTCCCTCGATCGTCAAGAGCGACCCGCGCGAGGCGGGCCCCGGCGAACACGACTGCCAGCATTATCTGAAGGGCCGCCTCGAAGCGCTCGGATTTGCCACCGACCTCTGGGATCCCGACGGGCCGGCGCTGCTGGAAAAATACCGCGGCCGGCCCGGCGCCCATGAGGGCCGCACCTTCGAGGGCCGGCCCAATCTCGGCGGCACGCTGAAAGGCAGCGGCGGCGGCCGCTCGATCATGCTGAACGGCCATATCGACGTCGTGCCTCCCGGCTCGCGCGACCACTGGCGGAGCGACCCGTTCCAGCCGGTCGTCGAGGACGGCTTCGTGCGCGGCCGCGGCACGGTCGACATGAAGGGCGGCGTCGCCTCGATGCTGATGGCGATCGAGATCCTCAAGGAGATCGGCGTCGATCTCGCCGGCGACGTCGTCTTCACCACCGTCGTCGACGAGGAGATCGGCGGCATGGGTTCGCTGGCGATGGTCGACCGCGGCTTTACGGCCGATGCCGGCATCATGACCGAGCCGACCGCCAACCGCATCGCGCCGCTCTGCCACGGCATCCTGTGGGGCCGCATCATCCTCGACGGCATCGGTGGCCATGCCGAGCTGACGCCGAACAGCTGGGACGGCAGCGGCCCGGTCGATGCGGTGCAGCTGGTGCGGCAGATGCTCGACGGCATCGACATCCTCAACCGCCGCTGGACCACCGACCCGCGCAAGAACCATCCGCTGATGGAGCTGCCGAACCAGGTGATCGTCACCCAGATCCAGGCCGGCGAACATCCGTCCTCCACCGCGGGGCGCGGCGAGATCGTCGTCGACATCCAGTATCTGCCGCATGAGAAGGACGAATTCGGCCTCGGCGGCCATGTGAAGCGGGAGTTCGAGGCGCATGTCGCGGCGGTCTGCCAGGCCGATCCGTATCTGCGCAAGAAGCCGGCCCGGGTCGAGTGGATTCTCGACGCCGATTGCGCCGAAGTGCCGGCGGACCATCCCTTTGTCGCCGCCTTCCAGTCTGCCGCGGAAGCGGCAGAGCTCAGCCCGGCCCTGTCGGGCTTCGGCGCCCACAGCGACATCGGTCTGCCGACCAGCCTCGGCGGCACGCCGACGGTGAATTTTGGCCCGGGCGATCCCGCCCAGTCGCATCAGCCGAACGAGCAGGTCTCGATCCGCGACCTCGTCGACTGCACCAAGGCGATCGCCCTGGCGATCCACCGCTGGTGCGGGCCTGCGAAGGCTTAAGAGGCTCGCTGCGCGAGGATCTCGTCGGCGGTCGGAAAGGACGGCATCGTGCCGGGCCGCGTCACCGAGAGCGACGCGGCTTTCAGCGCGATGCCGAGCGCCTCGGAAAGTGCGAGCCCCTCCGCCAGCATGGCGGCGAGCGTCCCGACTGCGACGTCGCCGGCACCGGCCGTATCGACCGGGCTGACCTTCGGCGCGGAGAGGGCGACGAGGCCATCGCCGTTACCAAGCCAGGCGCCTTCCGCCCCGCGGGTCACCACCACCGTCCGGCAGCCGTGCCCAAGCAGCGCCTGAACCGCCTCGGCCGTCGAAAGGCCGGTGATGTGCCGGGCTTCCGGCCCATTTGCCACCAGCACGTCGGCGAGCGGCAGCAGCGGCCGCATGTCCCAGGCGATCGGTGCGGTATTGAGGATGACACGGGCGCCGCGGTCGCGCGCAAAGCTCGCCGCAGCCATCGTCGTCTCCGCCGAGAGATTGCCCTGCAGGACGAGGATGTCGCCCTCTTCCATCGCCGAGAGAGCCGCGAGCGCCTCGGCCGCGGCCAGACCCGTAGCCGAGGCCGCCGAGGAGACGATCATGTTTTCCCCGTCGGCCGAAACCCAGATCGACGAAATGTCGGTCGGCGCCTCGAGGACGCGCCATTCGACCGATAGCCCCGCCTCGCCGCAGAGCGCATCCCGCAGGAAGGTGGCGTCGGCATCCTTGCCGATCGGCGCGTTCAGCCGGGTCCTGGCGCCCGCCCGAGCAGCGGCCACGGCCTGGTTGAGCCCCTTGCCGCCGGCGCATCGCTCGAGCCCGGCGGAGAGCAGCGTCTCGCCCGGCGCGGGCAGCCGCCCGACCCGCTGGACGACATCGACCGTCGCATTGCCGAGCACATGGACGGTCGTCATCCGCGCAGCTTGCCGACGACGGCCATGAAGGCTTCGACCCGGCGCGGATCGACCTCGTTCCACCAGGAATCGCCGTGTTTCAGGGAGCTCGCGACGATCACCGCATCGGCGTGTTCGAAGATTGCGCCGACATTGTCCTTGGTGACGCCGCTGCCGACCAGCACCGGCAGGCTGGTCGACCGGCGGATCGCGGCGAGTTCCTCGGGATCGGCGCTGTTGCCGGTCCGCTGACCGGTGACGATCACCGCATCGGCGTCGAAGAACTCGGCGTCGCGGGTCAGCTCCGCCAGCGACCGGTCGGCGACGATGGCATGGGCGCCGTGCTTGACGTGGATGTCGGCGAAGACCCGGATGTCGTTAGCCCGAAGCCATGCGCGGTAGCGGCTGGCGGCCCCGGCCTTGCCCTCCATGAAGCCTTCATTGGCGACATAGGCGTTGGCCCACTGGTTCACCCGGACGAAGTCGGCGCTCGACGCCTTGGCGCTGGCGAGCGCGGTGTCGACGGCATTGGCGAGGACGTTGATCCCGACCGGCACCGAGACAGCCTGGCGCACCCGATCGGTCATCACCGCCATGACGGCGGCCGTCTCCGGCCCGAGCTCGTTAGGCTTGGCGAAGGGAATGTCGCCATGGTTCTCGACGATCAGCCCGTCGATGCCGCCGTCGACATAGCGCTTCGCCTCGGCGACGGCATGGGCATAGACCGTCTCGATCGGTTCGCCGTCATAGTGCGGCGCGCCGGGCAAGGGCCTCGCATGGATGACGCCGATCGCGACCTTGCGGCGCTTGAACAGCGCCTCGATCGCATTGGTTTTTTCCCGATAAATGGATGCCGGGTGGGACAAGTCTGGTCTCCCGCTGGTCAGAGGATCTCGATGGAGGTGTCCGCCAGGCCTTCGCCCGGCAGCGCCGCGGCGAGGTCGGCCGCCGTCGGGCGCACCTCCTGCCCGCCGAAACGCGTGGTCGCGAGGCTGCCGGCCGCGCAGGCGAAGCGCAGCGCCGAGGCGACGTCGACGCCGTTCAGCCAAAGCGCGACGAAGGTCGCGGCAAGGGCGTCGCCGGCGCCGGTGCGGTCGCACACGGCGACGTCGAGCGCGTCGGCCCGGTGCGCTGTTCCGCCCCGCTCGACGGCAAACGCGCCCTTGTCGCCGAGGGTGAGGACGACGACGTCCGGCCAGTCCGGTCCGCCGTCCCTCGCCCGGCCGGTCAGCCATGCCTTTGCCGCCTCGGGCTCGGCCGGACAGCCCGGCAAGGCCGCAAGGCTCTCGCGGTGCAGGATGACGACGTCGAAGCTGGCGAACAGGCGCTCGGAATTTTCCGCCAGCCAATGCGGCGGCAGGCCGGTCGCATGCATCGTGAGCCGATAGGAGCGCCGGCGCGCCAATTCGAGGACGCCGACCTGGCGCGGCAGCTGATAGCCCTCGAAATGCAGGCACCAGGGCACGCCGTCCGGCTCGTTGGCGATGACGAAACGCTCGACGTCGAAATCGGCAAGGCTTGACGGCTCGTTGACGATGGTACGCGCGCCGTCGCTTTCGACGAGGACGATCGCGCGGTCGAGGCGACCCTGCCGGCGCTCGCGCTGTGGGACCACCTCGACGTTGCGGGCGGCGAGTTCGGCCACCGCCCAGTCGCTGTCCTGATCGGTGCCGAGCACGGTGATCAGGCTGGCGGCGACCGGCCACGGGCCACCGATGCCGCCGGCGACGGCGGCGACATTCGCCGCGATGCCGCCGATCAGCTTCATGATCTCGATGGCGGTGAAGCGCTCCTCGCGCTCCGGCAGACGCGTCACCGGCGCGATCAGGTCGACGCTGACATAGCCGACCGCGGTCAGCCGCGGCCAGGCCCGCGGCCGCCGGTCGACCCACTCCGACAGGCGTTTGCGCGAGGTCAGCGAGCGGGCCGTCTCGGCCGGCTCGTAGTCGAGCTGGCGGATCGCCTCCTCGACCCGCGATCGCAACGCCTCGGAGACCGCGACCCGGCCGTTGAGAACGTTCGAGACGGTCCCCTTGGAGACGTTGGCGGTGCGCGCGACGTCGGCGATCGTCGGCCGTTGGTTGTCGACACTCATGTGGCGCGGCTTTCGGCGCGGGCCCGGCGGAGGAGATCGATGCGCAGGCGATAGGCCGGCGACATCCGCGCCTCCTCGTCGGAGAGGAGCGTCAGCCGGTCGAATTCCTCCGCCCGGATGCAGGCAGCCTGATGGCTACCACGCGAAAAGGTCGAGAGCGGCGGCTGTTCCGAACGGCAGGCATCGATCGCCGACGGGCAGCGCGAGGCGAAGCGGCAGCCCGGCGCCCTCTCATAGGGACTGGGCGGCTCGCCCGCGATCGCCTGACGCTGCCTGGCATCGCCCGGAACCGGGCTCGGCGAGGCGGCGAGCAGCATGCGCGTATAGGGATGGCGGGGATTGCCGAACACCTCTTTCGCCTCTCCGGTCTCGACGAGTCGCCCAGCATAGAGCACCCCGACATGGGTCGCGACATGCCGGATGACGGCCATGTCATGGGAGATGAACAGATAGGAGACGCCGAGCCTGTCGCGCAGATCGGCGAGGAGGTTGATCACCTGCGCCTGGATCGAGAGATCGAGCGCCGAGACCGCCTCGTCGCAGACGATCAGTTCCGGCTCGACGGCGAGCGCCCGGGCGATGGCGATCCGCTGGCGCTGCCCACCGGAAAATTCGTGCGGAAAGCGGTCGGCCTGGTGGGCGCCGAGGCCGACGAGTTCGAGCAGCTCGACCACCCTGTCGCGGACGTCCCGCCGAGGGCGCAGCCGGTGCAGCCGGATCGGCGCGGCGATCGCTTCGCCGACCTTGACCCGCGGATCGAGCGAGGCGAACGGATCCTGGAAGATGATCTGCATCCGCTGGCGCAGGCGCCGCATCTCGGCATCGCTCTTCTCCCCGATCTCCTCGCCGTCGAGAAGCAGGCTACCGCCGTTCGCCTCGACGAGGCGGAGGACGAGCCGGCCGATCGTCGTCTTGCCGGAGCCGCTCTCGCCGACCAGCCCGAAGGTCGCGCCTTTTTCGATGACGAAGGAGACGTCGTCGACGACATGCGCCGCCCGCTCGCGGCCGAAGAGGCCGCCGCCGGTGCGATAGGTCTTGGTCAGGTTACGGACTTCGAGGAGCGGCGCAGTCATGCGGGGAGCGCTTTCGCGACCGCTTCCTCGAGGGGCGCCCGCCAGCAGGCGACGTCGTGGCCGGGCTCCGCCGGAAGCAGCGGCGGATAGGCCTCACGGCAGCAGTCGACGGCGAACGGGCAGCGCGGCGCGAAGCGGCAGCCCTCCGGCATGTCGCCAGGCGAAGGGACCTGACCGTCGATCGATGCGAGCTGCCGGCCGAAGTCGTTCGCCCGCGGCATCGCGGCAAACAGCGACAGCGTGTAGGGATGCTGCGGGTCGGAGAAGATGGCGTCGCGACTTCCCCGCTCGACGACCCGGCCGGCATACATCACCGCGATCTCGTCGGCGATTTCCGCGACGACGGCGAGGCTGTGGGTGATGAACAGCACCGCCGTGCCGAGCTCGCTCCGCAACTCGTCGATCAGCGCCAGGATCTGGCTCTCGATGGTCACGTCCAGCGCCGTCGTCGGTTCGTCGGCGATCAAAAGCGCCGGCCGGCAGACGAGCGCGATCGCGATCATCACCCGCTGGCGCATGCCGCCGGAGAGCTGGTGCGGATAGGCGTCCATCCGCTGGTCCGCCGCCGGGATATGCACCCGCTTGAGCATTTCGAGCGCCGCCTCGCGGGCCTCGGCCCGAGACAGCGTGCGATGCTGGCGCAGCGCCTCGACGATCTGCTCGCCGACGGTCATCACCGGGTTGAGCGAGGTCATCGGTTCCTGGAAAACCATGGCGAGGCGGTCGCCGCGCAGCGCCGCCATCCGCTCCTCGGACAGAGCGAGAATGTCGGTTGCCTGGAACTGCAGGCGTTTCGCCGTCAGCCGGGCGTTCGGCGGCAGCAGCTTCATCAGCGACAGGGCGGTCAGGCTCTTGCCCGAACCGGACTCGCCGACGAGGCAGAGAATCTTCCCGGGAGCCAGCGAAAGATCGACGCCGTCGACGATGTCAGGCCCGTCGCCGAAGCCGACCCTCAGACCGGAAATCCGCAGCAACTCCGGGTCGTCGCGGGTCTCGGAAGTCATCATCTCTCCGTCCGCCTCCGCGAAACTGCCTCCGAAAAAGGCATTGACACATCGCTGTGCATCCAGTGATTATCAATCGAGTTGAACCGGTTCAAGAGAAAATGGAGCAGGCGCCTGTGGGCAAGTTTCTCCTGTCCAGACTTCTCAGTCTCGTCCCGATCCTGTTCGGAACCTCGCTCGTCGCCTTCTTCCTCATTCGCCTGATCCCGGGCGATCCGGTCATCGCGCTGCTCGGCCTCGAAGCCAATGACGATGCCATCGCCGCGCTGCGCTCGAGCCTTGCCCTCGACCGGTCCCTGCCGGTCCAGTATCTCGCCTGGCTCGGCAACGTCCTGACCGGCGATTTCGGCCGGTCGATCCAGGGCGGCCGCCAGGTGTTTCCGCTGATCCTCGGCGCCCTCGGCCCGACGGCCCTCCTCGCCGTCGCCGCGCTGGTCATCTCGCTGCTGATCGCCATTCCGGCCGGCATCGTCGCGGCGACCCGGCGCGACACCGTCGCCGACTACGGCGCCTCGTTTGCGGCCCTCTGCGGCCTGTCGATGCCGAGCTTCTGGCTGGGCGTGCTGCTGATCCTCGCCTTCTCGATCTATGTCCCGATCCTGCCTGCCTCCGGCTACGTCTCGCCGCTGGTCGACCCGCTTCGCTTCCTGTCCTTCCTCGTCCTGCCGGCGCTGACCCTCGGCACGGCGCTCTCGGCCGCGACGATGCGGATGACCCGCGCGACCATGCTGGAGGTGCTGCGGGCGGATTTCATCCGCACCGCCCGGGCGAAGGGCGTGCCCTGGCGAAGGGTCGTCTGGCGCCACGCCTTCCGCAATGCGCAGATCCCCATCGTCACCCTGATCGGAATCCAGATGGGCCAGCTTCTCGGCGGCGTCGTGATCACCGAGACGGTGTTCTCCTGGCCCGGCATCGGCAAGCTGACGGTGGATGCGATCTTCGCGCGGGACTATCCGGTGGTGCAGGGTGCGGTCCTCGTCACCGCCGTCCTCTTCGTCTTCATCAACCTTCTGACCGACGTCGTCTACACGCTGATCGACCCGCGGGTGGGCCTGCAATGAGCGCCGTCGCTGCCCCGGGAGCCGCCCTCGCACGCGGGCTGGTCCGCGATCGCCGCGCCGCCTTCGGCTGCGCCCTCGTCGTCGTCGCCTGTCTCGCCGCAATCGCGGCGCCGCTGCTCGCCCCCTACGATCCGAACGCGCCGGACTTCGTCGCGGCGCTCTCGCCGCCGTCCTCGGCGCATCTCTTCGGCACCGACGACCTCGGGCGCGACACCTTCTCCCGGGTCATCTACGGCGCGCGGGTCTCGCTGCTCGTCGGGCTGGTCAGCGTCGTCGGCGCGCTCGTCGTCGGCACGGGACTCGGCGTCGTCGCGGGCTATTTCGGCCGCTTCGCCGATGCGCTGATCATGCGGGTGATGGACGTCGTCTTCGCCTTTCCGAGCATCCTCCTCGCCCTTGCCATCACCGCCGTCCTCGGGCCGAGCCTTTCCAACGCCATCCTCGCCATCGCCGTCGTCAACCTGCCGGTCTTCGCGCGCATCGCCCGGGCCCAGACACTGGTGGTCCAGAGGCTCGACTTCGTCGAGGCGCAAAGGGCGCTCGGCTTCGGCCCCTTCGCCATTCTCGCCAAGACGATCGTGCCGAACATCCTCGCGCCGATCATCGTCCAGGGCTCGCTGCTCTTTGCCGCGGCGATCATCACCGAATCCTACCTCTCCTTCCTCGGCCTCGGCGCCCAGCCGCCGACGCCGACCTGGGGCAACATGCTGCGCAACGCCATCGGCTTTCTCGGCCTCGCGCCCTGGCTCGCCTGGTTTCCCGGTGCCGCGATCTTCCTGACGGTGCTCGGCTTCAATCTCTTCGGCGATGCCCTGAGGGACATCTTCGACCCCCGCAACACCTGACCCACGCAAGAGCGAAAGGATCGGCTCGAATGTTGAGAAGAACGCTTCTGAAAAGTCTCGCCGCGAGCGCCGCCCTGCCCCTCGTCCTGCGGCACGGCACGGCCTTCGCGGCGGCCCCGGACGTCCTCGACGTCGCGATCGTCTCCGACCCGGTCACCCTCGATCCGGCGCTGATGGCCTCGTTCTTCGAGCTCTCGGTGCAGTACAATCTTCATGAGCCGCTGCTGCACGTCACGCCGGACCTTGCGATCGAGCCGGGCCTTGCCGAACTGTCGGCGCCCGACGACACCACCTATGTCCTGACGCTCAAGGACGGCCTGACTTTCCACGACGGGACGGCCATCGACGCCGAAGCGGTCAAGGCGAATTTCGACCGCATGCTCGATCCGGCCACAGGGTCGCCGCGGCGGAGCGAACTCGGCCCGATCGCGAGCGTCGAGGCCAGCGGACCGCTCGAGGTCACCATCAAGCTCTCGGCGCCCTACGCGCCCTTCGCCGGCGTCCTCGCCAACCGCGCCGGCATGATGGTCTCGCCGAAGGCGGTGGCGGATCTCGGCGCCGACTTCGCCACCAAGGCGGTCGGCTCGGGTCCCTACAAGCTGGTCAGCTGGAACAAGAACTCCGAACTCGTGCTGGAGGCCTTCGACGGTTACTGGCGCGGCAAGCCGGCGATCGGCCGCGTCGTCTTCCATCCGATTTCGGACGAGACCGTGCGGATGACCAACCTGCGCTCCGGCACCGTGCAGCTGGCCGACGGCGTCGCACCGCAGCTCGTCTCGCAGGTCGAGCAGGCGAGCGACCTGACGATGAAGCAGCGCCCAGGCCTCGGCTTCAACGCCTTTTCCTTCAACAACACCCGGGCGCCCTTCGACAAGGCCGCCGTCCGGCAGGCCTTCGTCACCGCCGTCGGGCCTCAGGTCATCCAGCGCGCGGTCTATTTCGGCACCGGATCGGTCTCCAACGGCCCGGTCCCGCCGTCGATCGCCTGGGCCTATGACGAGACGCTCGATCCCGCCCGCGGCGACGCCGAAAAGGCGAAGTCGATCCTCTCGGAGGCCGGCATCTCCGATCCGGTCGAGGTGTCGGTGACGGTCACCAATTCGCCGCTGCAGGTGAGGACGGCGGAGATCATCCAGGCGCAGGCAGGACAGGCCGGCTTCAAGGTCTCGATCAACCAGATCGATCCGACCAGCCTGATCACGGTGCTGCGCCAGAAGGACTTCGATCTCTGCATGTCACCCTGGTCCGGCCGGTCCGACCCGGACGGCAACATGTTCAACTACTTCACCAAGGACGGGCCGAACAACTTCGCCGGCTACCAGAGCGATGCGGTCGACGGCCTCCTGAAGAAGGCCCGCACGACGCTCGACCAGGACGAGCGGGCGACGCTCTACAAGCAGGCGCAGGAGACCATCGCCGAGGACGCGCCGATGCTCTTCCTCACCTTCCCGTCGACCCTGCAGGCATCCGTGGCGAAGCTCGACTGGATGCAATGGCCGGACGGGGCGCTGCGCCTGCAGTTCGCCAAGTTCAGCTGAGCGGCGAGGCGGCCTTGCGCCGGCCCGTGCGACAGATCGCAGAAATGGCGGCCCGGGCCCGCTCGGGCCGCCGGACAATGCCCAAGGCAACCCTTCCCCTGCTACGATCAAAGGAGAACTGACATGTCCCTCAAGAAGCTATTTGCCGCCGGCCTTCTCGCCGCATCGATGGTCGGCGCGCTCGGCGTCGCCAGCGCATCGGCCGAGACCTTCGCACTGGTGACGATCAACCAGCAGGCGCTCTTCTTCAACCAGATCAACGACGGCGCCAAGGCCGCCGCCAAGGAGGCCGGCGCCGATCTGGTGATCTACGACGCCAACAACGTTCCCTCGGCCCAGAACACGGCGATCGAGAACTACATCACCCAGAAGGTCGACGGCATCATCCTCGTCGCGATCGACGTCAATGGCGTCAAGCCGGCGATCACCGAGGCCAAGAAGGCCGGCATTCCCGTCGTCGCCATCGACGCCCAGATCCCCGACGGCGACAACGTCTCCTTCATCGGCGTCGACAACGAGAAGGCCGGCGGAGAGATCGGCAAGTTCTACGCCGACTACGTGAAGAAGGAGATGGACGGCAAGGCGGGCGTCGGCATCATCGGCGCGCTCAACTCCTTCATCCAGAACCAGCGTCTCGACGGCTTCAAGAAGGCGGTCGAGGACAGCGGCGTCGACGTCGAATTCCTCGACACGGTCGACGGCCAGAACGTTCAGGACGTGGCGCTCGGCGCGGCCGAGAACCTGATGACCGCCAACCCGACCATGGCCACGCTCTATGCCACCGGCGAGCCGGCGCTGATCGGCGCGGTCTCGGCCGTCGAGAGCCAGGGCCGCCAGAGCGACGTCAAGGTGTTCGGCTGGGACCTGACGGCGCAGGCGATCAAGGGCATCGACGAGGGCTGGGTGACCGCCGTCGTCCAGCAGGACCCGGCCGCCGAGGGCAAGGCCGCCGTCGAGGCGCTGATGAAGATCAGCAAGGGCGAGACCGTCGAGCCGACCATCTACATCCCGGTGACGATCGTCACCAAGGAGAATGTCGACCAGTTCCGCTCGATGTTCAACTGATCAGAACCCAGGCGGGGCGGGCCGGCAGCGGCCCGTCCCGTTCCAAGCCAAAATGGAACGGCCACCATTCGAGGCGGCCGGAACAACGAGTGACGAACGACGATGACCGAGAAGACGACCGACCGGGTCAGGATGACCGGCATCTCCAAGCGATACGGACCGATCCTCAGCCTCTCCGACGTCTCGCTGCGGATCGCGCCGGGCGAGGTGCTCGGCCTCGTCGGCGACAACGGCGCCGGCAAGTCGACGCTGTCGAAGGTGCTGTCCGGCGCGGTGGTTCCGGACGCGGGGACGATCGAGATCGACGAGGAGACCGTCCGCTTCGAGACCCCGGCGGACGCGCGGGCCGCGCATGTGGAGATGGTCTATCAGGACCTCTCGCTCTGCGACACGATCGACGTCGCCGGCAACCTCTTCCTCGGCCGCGAGCCGGTGCGCCGCGTCGCCGGGGTTTCGCTGCTCGACAAGCGGCGGATGCATGACGACGCGAAGGCGATGCTCGAGCGCCTCGGCATCGTCATCGCCGACACCCGCCAGAAGGTCGAGAACCTTTCCGGTGGCCAGCGCCAGTCGATCGCCATCGGCCGCGCCGCCTCCTTCGACCCGAAGGTGCTGATCATGGACGAGCCGACCGCCGCGCTCGCCGTCGCCGAGGTCGAGGCCGTGCTCGAATTGATCCGCACCGTCTCGGCGCGCGGCGTCAGCGTCATTCTCATCACCCACCGGCTGCAGGACCTCTTCCTCGTCTGCGACCGCATCCAGGTCATGTATGAGGGCCGCAGCGTCGCCGAACGGAAGATCTCCGAGACCAGCATCGAGGAGGTCGTCGACCTCATCGTCGGGCGGAAATTCACCGCCCGCTCGGCCGCTCGCGGTGACAGACAGGAAGGAGTTTCCGCGTGAGTTCCGGCGGAACCAACGAAGGCGCACTCCACGCGCCGGCAGCCAGCGCCAGGGTGCGCCGCGCGACGCTGCGCGACCGCTTCATGGAAAACGGCAGCGTCGCCTCGATCGCGATCTTCTTCATCGTCGTCTGCGTCCTCTTCGCCGTCGTCACCTCGAGCTTCCTGACGACGCCGAACCTTCTCAACGTCATCCGCCAGTCGGCGCCGCTGCTCATCGTCGCCGCGGCGATGACGCTGGTGATCACCACCGGCGGCATCGACCTTTCGGTCGGATCAGTCCTCGCCCTCGTCTGCGCGCTGTCGGCGACGCTCCTGCAATGGGGCGTTCCCTGGCCGCTGGTCATCGTGGCGATGCTGCTGCTCGGCGGCCTCGTCGGCGCGCTGCAGGGCTTCTTCATCGCCTATGAGCGCATTCCCGCCTTCATCGTGACGCTGGCCGGGCTTTCGGTGATCCGCGGCGTCGCGCTGCTGATCACCGGCGGCTATTCGATCCCGATCGCCACCGACAGCCCCTTCGTCGTCCTCGGCCGCGAGTGGTTTCTCGGCGTGCCGATCCCGGCATGGATCGCCCTTGCGACGATCCTTCTCGCCCTCCTCGTCTTCAACCACACCCGCTTCGGCCGCTACGTCACCGGCATCGGCGCCAACAGCGAGGCGGTGCGCCGCGCCGGCGTCGACACCCGCCGCACGACGCTGATGGTCTATGTGCTGTCCTCGGCCGCGGCGGCGCTCGCCGGCATCATCCTCGCCGGCCGGCTCGGCTCCGGCTCGTCCAACGCCGGACAGGGCTTCGAGCTCGAGGTGATCGCTGCGGTCGTCATCGGCGGCACCAGCCTCTTCGGCGGCCGTGGCACGATGATCGGAACGCTGCTCGGCGCGCTGACCGTGGCGGTGATCGGCAACGGCCTGATCCTCGCCCACATGTCGCCCTTCCTGACGCCCATCGTCACCGGCACCATCATCCTCGTGGCGATCTGGCTGAATTTCCGCCTGTTCAAGAACGCATCCCGGAGCCGCTGACATGGCCCTCGAATTTCATTCGCCCGCCGCGAAGGGCGGCGGCATCGGCGTCGGCTCCGGACAGGTGATGACCGTGCTCGGCCCGATCCCCGTCGCCGAGATGGGCGTGACGCTGATGCACGAGCACATTCTCATCGACGGAGCCAAGTCCTGGAGATGCCCCTGCCATCCGGACCGCAAGGCGATCGCCGAGCAGCCGGTGTCGATCGAGATCATCGGCGAATTGCGGATGGACCCGTATATGAACCGGGACAACGTCTCGCTGACCGACAGCGACCTGGCGCTGTCCGAGCTGAAGATGTTTCAGGCGCTCGGCGGCCACACCGTCGTCGATCCGACCAATATCGGCATCGGCCGCGATCCGGTGAAGCTCGCCCGGATCGCCCGCATGAGCGGGCTGAAGATCGTCATGGGCTCGGGCTTCTACCTCGAATTCTCCCATCCCGAATGGCTGGAGGCGATGGATGTCGAGGAGGTGACGGAGCTGCTGGTCAAGGATGTCGGCGGCGGCGAGGAGAAGCCGGAGATCGCCGCCGGCATCCTCGGCGAGATCGGCGTCTCGAAGGATTTCACCGAAGCGGAGAAGAAGTCCCTGAGGGCCGCGGCGCGCGCCTCCGCCAGGACCGGCGTGCCGCTGTCGATCCATCTTCCGGGCTGGGAGCGCCTTGCCCATCGTGTGCTCGACCTCGTCGAGGAGGAAGGCGCCGACCTCTCCCACACCGTTCTCTGCCACATGAACCCCAGCCACGCGGACCTGCCCTACCAGACCAGCCTTGCCCGGCGCGGCGCCTTTCTCGAATACGACATGATCGGCATGGATTTCTATTATGCCGACCAGGACGCCCAGTCGCCGTCGGACGAGGAGAATGCGAGGGCGATCCGCACGCTGGTCGATGCCGGCTTTGCCGATCGCGTGCTGCTGTCCCAGGACGTGTTCCTGAAGATCATGCTGACGCGCTTCGGCGGCTTCGGCTACGCCCACATCCTTCGCCATTTCGTCCCGCGGCTGAAGCGCCATGGTGTCGACGAGGCCACCATCGAGACGATGATGATCGACAATCCCCGCGCCGTCTTCGCCTGAGACCGGGCCCTGCGCATCCATTGGGCGTCCCGTCGGACAGATGGCGCGCCGAGACGTTCACTCCAACCCAACCGTCCGCCTGATCGCCCTCTCCGAGAGGGCAGGCGTTGAGACGAGGAGGTCCCGATGCAGGACTATGACCGCGACTTCATGAAGCCCGGCCGTTCGGTCTCGGTCTCCGACCGGGGCATGGCGGCCACCTCGCATCCGCTGGCCAGCCTGACGGCCGTCGATATTCTGAGGGCCGGCGGCAACGCCATCGACGCCGCGCTCGCCGCGGTGGCGCTGCAATGCGTCATCGATCCCCACATGACCGGGATCGGCGGCGACTGCTTCGCCATGGTCTCGCCGGGCGGCGGCAGGCCGGTCTCGCTGAACGGCTCCGGCCCGGCGCCGGCCGGCATCGGCGCGGTTGAGCTTCAAGCGCTCGGCTGGTCGGCGATCCCCGACGACAGCGTTCACGCCGTCACCGTGCCGGGTGCCGTCGGGGCCTGGTGCGAGCTGCATGACGAATATGGCCGGCTCGGCATGGACGAAATCCTCGCGCCGGCGATCGCGGCAGCCGAGGAGGGCTTCTGCATCACACCGCGGGTCGCCCACGATTGGGCGGCATATGGACACCGGCTCGCCGCCCATGCTCCCGCCGCCCGGCAGTTCCTGCCGGGCGGCAAAGCGCCGGCGATCGGCGATCGCTTCCGCAATCCCGCCCTTGCAGCGACCCTCCGGCGGATCGCCGCCGAGGGTGCTTCGGCATTTTACGAAGGTGCGGTCGCCGCCGAGATCGTCGAGGTGCTGCAGGCGCTCGGCGGGCCCCATCGGGCCAGCGATTTCGCCGGCTATTCGGCCTTCGCGACCGAGCCGATCTCGGCCTCCTATCGCGGCTACGAACTCCTGGAATGTCCGCCGAACGGCCAGGGCCTCGCGGCGCTGATGATCATGCGCATTCTCGACGGTTTCGATCTCGGCGACGCCTCGCTCGGCGAGGCCGACCGCATCCATCTTCTCGCCGAAGCGACCAAATGCGCCTATGCCCAGCGCGATCTCCTGATCGGCGATCCCGAGCACATGCAGGACGCCATCGAGGACATCCTGTCAGAACGCAGCATCGCGCGGATCCGCGACAAGATCTCCATGGACACGGCCTCGCAGCCGCAAGTCTGGGACGGCCCGCTCCATCGCGACACGGTTTATGTCACCGTCGTCGACGAGGACCGCAACGCCATCTCGCTGATCAACTCTCTATTCAACGCCTTCGGCAGCGGCATCTATGCCCCGAAGTCGGGCGTCCTCCTGCAGAACCGCGGCTCCGGTTTCTCTCTCGCCGAAGGTCACCCGAACCGGATCGCCGGCGGCAAGCGGCCGTTCCATACGATCATCCCGGCCATGCTGATGCGGGACGACAAGGTGGTGATGTCCTTCGGCGTGATGGGCGGCCAGTATCAGGCCGTCGGCCACGCCCAGATCCTCACCGGCATCATCGACCGCGGCCTCAACCCGCAGCTCGCCTGCGAGGCGCCGCGCAGCTTCTCCTTCGATGGCACGTTGTCGCTGGAGACGACGATCGCCGAGGAAGTCCGCCGCGACCTCGAAGCGCGCGGCCATGCCACCGCCTGGGCGAGCGCGCCGCACGGCTCCTGCCAGGCGATCTGGATCGACCACGACAGGGACGTTCTCATCGGTGCGACCGACCACCGCAAGGACGGCATCGCCCTCGGTTATTGAGGCGCGGGGACGGCGACAGGCTCCGTCGCTCGGACCGGCCACGCCTCAATCGGCGTCGCTGCCGAGAGGATAGTGGCAGGCGACGCTGCGACCCGGACCGGCCGGCAGCAGCACCGGCCGCTCGGCGTGGCACCGCTCCTGGGCGAAGGGGCACCTGGTCGAGAACTTGCAGCCTTTCGGCGGGGCGAGCGGGCTCGGGATCTCGCCCTCGAGCAGGATGCGGTTGCGACGGCCCCGGTTGCGGGCCTGCGGCACGGCCGAAAGCAGCGCCTCGGTATAGGGATGGCGGGGCCGCGAATAGAGGCTTTCCGTCTCGCCGATCTCGACCAGAGCGCCGAGATACATCACCGCGACGCGCGTCGACACCTGCCGCACCACCGCGAGGTCGTGGGCGATGAAGACATAGGTGAGGTTCAGCCGCTCGCGCAGCTCGGAGAACAGGTTGACGATCTGCGCCTGCACCGAGACGTCGAGGGCGGAGACCGGCTCGTCGGCGACGATCAGCTCCGGCTCCACGGCGAGCGCCCGCGCAATGCCGATGCGCTGGCGCTGGCCGCCTGAGAACTCGTGCGGATAGCGGTCGAGATGTTCGGCTCTCAGCCCGACGATGTCCATCAGCTCACGCAGCCAGTCCTCCACCGCCCGGCCCTTGCGGATGCCATGGACGCGCACGGCATCGCCGACGAGGTCGCGCACCCGCCGGCGCGGATTGAGCGAGGCGGAGGGATCCTGGAAGATCATCTGCATGCGCCGGCGCACCGGCAGCAGGGCGCGCTCCCCGGCACGGGTGATGTCAGTTCCGTCGAAGGTCAGCGAGCCGGAGGTCGGATCGTAGAGCCGCGTCAGGCACCGGCCGAGGGTCGACTTGCCGGAGCCGGATTCGCCGACAAGGCCGAGCGTCTCGCCGGCAAAGAGGTCGAGCGAGACATCCTCGACCGCATGGACGGTCCGGCCGGAGCCGGGTCGCATGGTCTTGCCGACGGTGAAGTGCTTGGTGAGATCGCGGGTCGCGATCAGCGGCGGCCTGGCGGTCTGGGTGGCAGCGGTCATGCGGCGATCTCCTCGCCGAGGACCGAGGCTCGGAGCCGCTCGCGCTCCTCGCCCTCCAGCACGCAGAGCGCGGCGTGGCCGCCGTCCCGGCGCACCGGCGGCCGTTCAAGGCAGGCGGCCCTGGCGAAGCGGCAGCGCGGCGCGAAGGCGCAGCCCGTCGGGATCGCGCCCGGCACCGGCGGCATACCGGGAATCGAGGGGAGCCGTGGAAGCCGCGGCCCGTCGATCGGCGGGATCGAGGCCATCAGCCCCCAGGAATAGGGATGCATCGGCCGCTCGAAAACCTCTTCGGTGGTCCCCTTCTCGACGATCCGGCCGGCATACATGACATGAACGCGGTCGGCGACTTCCGCCACCACGCCCATGTCGTGGGTAATCAGGATGATCGCCGAACCGAACTCGTCGCGAAGCCGCAAGAGCAGGTCCAGCACCTGCGCCTGCACCGTGACGTCGAGCGCCGTGGTGGGCTCGTCGGCAACGAGGAGCGCCGGGTTGCAGGAGAGCGCCATGGCGATCACCGCCCGCTGGCGCATGCCGCCCGAAAGCTGGTGCGGATAGCGGTCCTTCGCCTCGTTCGGGTTGGGCAGACCGACCGCCGCAAGGAGTTCGACGGCGCGCTTCAGAGCGGCCGATTTCGAGACGTTCTCGTGGGTCCGGATCTGTTCGGCGATCTGCCAGCCGATCGTGTAGACCGGCGTCAGCGCCGTCATCGGATCCTGCGAGATCAGGCCGATCTCCTTGCCGCGCAGGCGCCGCAGCTCGCGGTCCGGCATTTCCAGAAGATGCTTGCGCCGGAACGCCACCGCGCCCTCGACGAAGGTGGTCTTCGGATCGTTGAGCCCGAGCAGCGACATCAGCGTCACCGACTTGCCGGAGCCTGACTCCCCCACGATCGACAGGATCTCGCCTTCGGCGACCGAGAAGGAGACGTCGTCGATCGCCTTCACCCGTCCCCGGTCAGAGGAGAAGGAGACGGTCAGGCCCTGGACGTCGAGCAATGGCGACTTCATGGGATGCGGTTCCATCGTCAGTTGCCCCTCACCCGCGGGTCGATCACGACGTAGAGGATGTCGACGAGGGCATTGGTCACCACCACGAAGAACGAAGCGTACATGACCGTGGCGAGGATCATCGGCAGGTCGAGATTGAGCATTGCCTGATAGGTCAGGCGGCCGACGCCGTTGAGGCCGAAGACCACCTCGGTGAGCAGCGCGGCGCCGCCGACGAGAACGCCGAAATCCATGCCGAACATCGTCACGAAGGGGATCAGCGACATCCGCAGCGCATGGCGCAGCATCACCCGCGACGGCGACAGCCCCTTGGCGCGGGCGGTGCGGATGTAGTCCTCCTGATAGGTCTCGACGAGATTGGCCCGAAGCACGCGGCCATAGATGCCGATGTAGAGGGCGGCGAGGGTGAACCAGGGGATCACCAGCGTCTTGAACCACAGCCACGGCCCGTCGAAGAACGGCTTGTAGCCAAGGCCGGGCACCCAGGAGAACAGGAAGCTGTCGTGGAAGCGGCTCTGCGACACGAGGTTGAGGAGCTCGCCGAGCCAGAAGACCGGCATCGACACGCCGATCAAGGCGAGGATCATCAGGCCCTTGTCGATGATCGTGTCGCGGGTCATCGCCGCCAGCACCCCGACGGCGATCGACCCGACCACCCAGAGGATGGCGGCACCGAAGACCAGTGACAGGGTGATCGGCGCGGCGCGCATGACCTGCGGCACCACTTCCAGGCCACGATTGACGAAGGAGGTCAGGTCGCGGGAGACGAAGAGCTTCTTCATCATGATCGCGTACTGGACCGGCAGCGGCCGGTCGAAGCCGAAATCCTTGCGGATTGCCTGGACCGTCTCCTGCGCCGCGTTGCGGCCGGCGATGCGCGCCGCGGGGTCAGAGCCCGGCGTCGCGAAGAAGATCAGAAAGACCAGCGCCGAGATGCCGAAGAGCACGAAGACCATCTGGCCGAGCCGCTGCAAGATCGAAAAGACCATCTGACGTCCTTTCAGCGGAGCTTGGTGCGCGGATCGACGGCGTCGCGGACGCTGTCGCCGAGGACGTTGAGCGCGAGCACGGTCAGCACGATCGCGACGCCCGGCGCCAGCGCCACCATCGGCCGCGTATAGAGCAGCCCCTGACCGTCCTGGATGATCGTGCCCCAGCTGGCATCCGGCGGCTGCACCCCGATCGACAGGAAGGAGAGTGCCGATTCCGTGACGATGTTCAGCGCCATCATGATCGGGATGTAGACGATCAAGGTCGTGGTAACGTTGGGCAGGATGTCCTTGACGAGGATCCGCCAGCGCGGGATGCCGAGCCCCCTCGCCGCCAGCACGAATTCGCTCTCGCGCAGGGAAAGGACCCGTCCGCGCACCGGCCGCGCGATATAGGGAACGTAGATGATGCCGATGATGACGATCGGCAGGATGAGGCTGCCTGAGCCGATGTGGAACGGGCCGATCCAGATCTCCTGGGTGAGAAGGACGATCGAGAGCGAGATGGCGAGGAGGTAGACAGGGAAGGCCCAGAGCACTTCGAGGATCCGCGACAGGATCATGTCGACCCAGCCGCCGAAGAAGCCGGCGATGGTGCCGATGGCGGCGGCGAGGACGAGACAGATCAGCGTCGCGGCCGAGGCGATGAGCAGCGAATTGCGCCCGCCATAGAGCAGCCTTGCGGCGACGTCGCGGCCCTGGTTGTCGGCGCCCAGCATGTACTGCCACTCCCATGTCGGCGCGATCGGCGTCGTCCCGAGGCCGAGGCCGGTGGTCGAGGCCTGCATGATCTTCATGCTCTCGCCGCCGACGGTGATGCTGCCGCTGAGATTGGAGCGGAAGGGATCGGTCTTAGCGAGATAGCCGGCATAGAGCGGCGCCGCGAGGCAAGCCGCGACGATCAGCACCATCACGACGAAGGCGCAGATCGCGGCCTTGTCGCGCCTGAGAATGCGCCAGGCCCGGCTCCAGGGGCTCTGCCCGGCTTTTGCGGGAGCGCTTGCCGCGTCGCTGGAGGCTTCTGTGATCGGACGCGTTGCCGCTGCGTCTGACATGGTGACGGGATCCTGTCTCATGGTGCCGTACCGGGCTCGGGGCGAACCACACCCGCCACGGCAAAGATTGCAAAGCCCTGCGGGCGACCCTCTACCCGCACGATCGGCAGGAGGGGCTTGCCGCTTCGGGCCGGTCTCGCGGGACGGCAGGCGTCCCGCGAGGGCTGCTCAGCCAATGGAGCTTTGGTCTCGACATTGGATGCGGAGCCCACATCGATCGGGACTCAAATGTCGAATGCGCTCCACTCCACTTGATCGTCTCACTGCACCCAGGACTGGTCGATGACCCAGCGGAACTGGTTGGAGAAGATGAAATTGCCGACCCGCTTCGAGGTGAAGTCGACATTCTTCGGGGTGAACAGCGGCGCCACCGGCGCCTGTTCCATGAACGCCTTGTCGAGCTTCGCCCACATCTCGTTGGCGGCGTCGGGATCCGTCACGGCCGTCTGCATGGCATCTGCCATCTGCTTGTCGAGATCCTTGTTGCAGTAGCCGGCGATGTTGATCGAGGAGTCGCTGCCGGGAGTGAAGGAGGCGCAGGACAGGAGCACGTTGAGGAAGTTCGAGGCCTGCGGATAATCCATGAACCACTGCGACACCGAAATCTGCACCTTGTTGTCGGTGTTCTGGATGTAGGTGAACTGGATGTTCGGCGAGATCGCCTGCATCGTGGCGTTATAGCCGAGCTCCGACAGGACGCTCTGCAGATAGGTGCCGACGGCGCGGGACGTCGCGGTGTCTTCCGCAACGACGGTCACCTTCTGGCCGGCGGTGCCGCTTTCCTCGACGAGCTGCTTGGCCTTTTCCATGTCGGGCGCCGACCAGCTGGTGCCGGGGTCCTTCGAATAGAGGCAGCTGTCGACATGGCCGGGGAAGTCCGGCGGCAGGATCTGGCAGGTCGGCTGGGCGAGCACCGGGCCGCCATAGATGTTGACGAGGGCATTCCTGTCGATGGCGAAGTTCACCGCCTGGCGCACCTTCACATTGTCGAACGGAGCCAGATTGGTGTTCATCGGCGCATACCAGAAGGCCGCCAGCGGATTGACGTGAACCTGGTCGGCATATTGCGTGCCGAGTTCGTTGAGACGGTCGGCCGGCGGCGGATCGAACATCCAGTCGACCTGGCCGTTCTGGATGGCATTGATCGCCGATTCTTCCTTCATGCCGAAGCGGTAGACGATCTCGTCGGGAAAGCCCTGGGGCTGGGCCTCGACGCTCCACTCCTCGAAATGCGGATTGCGCTTCAGGACCATCTTGTCGTTGGGATCGTAGCTCTCGATCATGTAGGCGCCGGTGCCCGGGATGAAGGAGGTGCCCGCATCCGTCGCCGGGGTGCCGGCCGGCAGGATCGTCGCATGGGGGACGGCGAGCTTGTCGAAGAATTCGGAGTCCGGCTGCATCAGATGGAAGGAGATCGTGCCGGCATCCTCGTCGGCGACGATGCCGCCGTCCAGCGTGCAGTTCTCGGCATCGGCAAGGCACTTATCGGCGCCGACGATGTTGTTGTAGAAGCTGCCCGAGGTCGGGCCGTGGATCTTGAAGATCCGCTGGAAGGAGGCGACGACGTCTTTCGTCGTCACGTCGGAGCCGTCGGCGAACTTGATGCCCTTGCGCAGCTTGAAGACATAGGTCTTGCCGCCATCCTGGGGCTCCGGAATGGCCTCGGCGAGGTCCGGGACGATCTCGAAGCCCTCGGACCGCGAGGCCTGCTTGAACTTGACCAGACCGTCATAGGTCATCTGGAAGATCTGCCAGAACTCAGCGGTGTAGTTGACCTGCGGGTCGATCGTTCCGGCGGCGGAGACCGCCGAGAGGATCATCGTTCCGCCGCTGTGCTCTTCGAGCAGCGATTTCCGGTCCTGTGCCGAGGCGACCCCCGCAAGCGCGGTCTGGGCGAGAAGCCCGGCGGCGAGGAGGGTCGACGTGATTTTCAGACGCTGAAGCGTTGCGCTCATGCTTGCCGTTCCTGTTGGTGGGGTTTCGAAGTGGCGGGCGCGGCGGCGATCGACGCCACACCCGTGGTTTCGGGCGCGGCGTTCAACCGGCCTTCTCGTCGAGAAAGGCCGAGACCGCCGCCATGCAGGCCGCACGCTCCTCCACATGCGGCATGTGCGAGGAGGCGCCAAACACCGTCCAGCGCACGTCGGGGATCTCTTCCAGATACGGCGTGACGCAGGCCTGGGTCGCTTCGTCGTGGCGCCCGGAGACGAGATAGACCGGAACGTCGATCGTCCCGAGCCGGCCCACGATAGACCAGTCCTTCATCGAGCCGACGACGTGGAATTCGTTCGGACCGTTCATGGTGAAATAGACGGTCGGATCTGAGGCGATCTGGTCGAAGGTGTACTGGACCTTTGGCGGCATCGGCACGATGCGGCAGACATGGTTGCGATTGAAGACGTCGGTCGCCGCCTGGTATTCCTCGCTCTCGGTGGTGCCGGCCGTCTCGTGCTTCAGCAGCGTCTCGTGGACACCGCCGGGAAGCGCCTCGCGCAGCCGGTTCGCCTCGGCGACCCAGGTTTTCATCGCGGCCGGGGAGTTGGCGATGACGAGGGCCTTCAGCCCCGCCGGCCGGTCGACGGCGAACTCTGCGCCGAGCATGCCGCCCCAGGACTGGCCGAGCACGCAATAGCTCTGACGAATGCCGAGATGATCGATCAGATTGTGCAGTTCGGCCTTGAAGAAGTCGACGGTCCAGAAGTCCGCCCCCTTCTGCGGCAGATGGGTGGATCGGCCGTTGCCGACCTGGTCGTAGTGGATGACCGCCCGGCCGCTTGTCGCGACGTCCTTGTAGGAATCGACATAATCGTGGGTGCAGCCCGGGCCGCCATGGACGACGACGAGCGGCGGTTTGCCTGAGTTGAGGTCGCCGGTGATGCGGTACCATGTCCGATACTCGCCATAGGGCGCGAACCCTTCCGTTGCTGACACCTGATCGTCTCCTTTTCTGTCCCTGCGTCCAGGCGCCGACGGCTCATGCCCCGCGGCGGCTGGCCGGCGCGTCGTCCCGGCAGATCGTTTCGGCCGCTTCCTCGATCGTCATGCGCCAGGTCATCGCGATGCTGCGCAGCGTCTTCATCGCGGCAGCCTCGTCGCGCTCGCCGCCCTGCATCAGCCTGAGCACCGCCCCGACCACCGCCGGCCGCTGCTGCAGCCGATCCTCGAGATGGCGGATGTCGTCGCTCTTGCGGCGCACGACGCCATGGCTGTGGGCCGCGACGAGCAGCGCCGAATAGGCGCCGGAGGACCCGATCGGCTTCAAAAGATGCGCGGTGGAGCCTTGCGACAGCGCCCATTCGATGCGGCCCGGCGCTTCCGTTCCGACGAGGGCGATCATCGGCATCGGCGCAAGGCCTGCGGTCCAGGGGAACTGGCCGTCGTGGCCGCTGTCGGCATCGAAGAAGACGACGTCGGCGCCCGCATCGGCCTCGTCGAGCTGCGGCCAGACGAGCCGGGCATCGATGTGCAGCATGGCGAGCTGGCGCATCAGCGCGTCGACCGATGGATGCGGCCGATGCAGGATCACGGCCTGCCAGCCGGCGAGTTCGAGGCGCTTGAAACCGCTCATTTCACCACCCTCAGACCCCTGGCAAGCGATGCGGGTTGCGCCTGTGCCGCCGATCGCGGCGTCAGTGCGGCGCGCGCCGCGGCCCCGGCGAGATAGGGATCGGCCGCGACAGGGCCGGTGCCCCTGCCGGCCGTATCCTCCAGAAGATGGAACCGTCCGTCGGCCCCGGCCCGCGCCAGATGGGGCGTCAGGCCGGCATGGTGGGTTCGTGGATCGACGCTGAGGTCGCCGAGCGGCGTCTCGAACCGGCGCGAGGTGACGATCTCGCGTACCAAGGCCGGGTCGTCGCCGCCTGCCTCGGCGATGGCGGTGCCGAGCACCAGCACCGCCGAATAGGCGGCGGCGAAACAGGACGAGATCGCCTTGCCGTCTCCCAGCCGCTCGGCCATCCGGCCCTTGAAGGCCTGGTTCCCGGCCGTGTCGAGCGCATCAAGATAGGTCGAGGTGGTGATATGCCCGTCCGCTGCTCGCCCGAGCACTGTGAGGTCGCAATCGGTCGCGTTGCAGGAAACGACGGGGCGGTTTTCCGGCCGGAAGGCGTCGTCCTCGAGGCCGAGGGCGTGATAGGCCCGCAGGAACGCGTGCAGGCTCTCGCCCACGAGATTGGAGAGGATGAAGTCCGGCCTCTCCTGGCGGATTTCGGCGATCAGGTGGCCACAGGCGGTATGGCCGAGAGGCAGATAGCGGTCACCGAGCAGCGCGCCACCCTTCGCCTCGACGAGTTCGCGGGCGATCCGGGCGATTTCCCAGCCCCAGATGTAGTTGGAGCCGACGACGAAGGGCTTCGCCCCGTAGCGGGGAAGCAGATAGTCGAACAGCGGCAGCAGATGCTGGTTCGGACAGGCGCCGAAATAGAGCGCGTGCTCGCTCGCCTCGTAGCCTTCATAGGGAAAGGCGTACCAGAGCAGCGCGTCATGGCGCTCCACCACCGGGACGATCTCCTTGCGCGCCGAGGAGGTGATCGCACCGACGACGTGGCGGGAGCCGTCGCGGATGGCGCGCTCGGCGAGTTCCGCATAGCGCCGGTCATGCCCCTTCGGATTGGCAAGGACCGGACGCAGGCGCACGCCGAGATCCGCCCGTCCGTTGATCTCGGCGATCCCGGCAAGCGCCCCGGCGACGGCTTCCCGGCCGAGATCCGCATAGGGTCCGGCGGCGGAAAACAGCAAGGTGACCGGAATGGCCGAAACTCTCGAGGACAACGCAAATTCCCCGCCTGAACACAAAAAGCCCCGCGACGTCCAGGAGACGTCCAACGGGGCTCACTTGCCGCTCGGCCCGCTGAGGGCCTCATCTGCCCTCACTTTAGGCAGGGTCTAAATAGTAGTCAATGCCTCATGTCGAGCAGCGCGTAGCGCCTCGACCATCAAGGCGAAGGCGGGCGATTGCTGGCGGCGGCTCGGATAATAGAGGTGATAGCCGGAAAATGGCTCACACCAGTCTTCCAGTACGCGAAGGAGCTGACCACTCTCGAGATATGGCTCAACCTCGGTTTCCGGAACATAGGCGAGACCGATGCCGTCTAGCGCTGCCCGGACCAGAAGAGCGACACTGTTGAAGACGGCTTGACCATCCACGCGCACGCGCATCTCGCGACCGTTCTTGTCGAATTCCCACGCGTAGAGCCCGCCATGCGTCGGCAGGCGGAGATTGATACAGGAATGCGCGGTCAACTCCTCCGGCACGGTGGGGCGCGCCCTCTCTGCAAAATAACCGGGGCTGCCGACGACCGCCATCCGCATGGGCGGCGCGATGGGTACCGCGATCATGTCCTTGGCCACCAGTTCGACGTTGCGCACCCCGGCATCGTACCGCCCCGACACGATGTCGGTGAGACCGAAGTCGATGACGATCTCCACCTTGATGTCGGGATATCGCGGAAGGAAGCGCGCGAGTGCCGGCCAGAGGACCCGGTTGGCGGCATGCTCGTCGGCAGTGATCCGGATCGCACCCGCCGGTCTTTCGCGCAGTTCGTTCAACGCCGAGAGTTCGGCTTCGATCTCGTCCAGACGCGTTCCGAGGGTTTTCGCGAGGCGCTCGCCAGCTTCCGTGGGAGCGACGCTTCGCGTCGTTCGCGTCAGCAGGCGCAGACCAAGTCGCGTCTCCAGATTGCGAATCGTCTGGCTGAGCGCCGACTGCGTCACGCCGAGTTTCGCCGCGGCCTTGGTGAAGCTGCGTTCGCGCGCCACGGCGAGAAAGGCCGCGAGGTCGTTCAGGTTTTCGGCCAACATTGATTAGCCCTGCTAATGGGTCCAATCAGATTATACGGGCTAATCGTGCCTGGCGAAACCAACTATCTCCATTGCCGACAGCGCCACCGAACTGGACGCGGCAATCGACGAGATGGAGTTTCTCGATGGATATCAAACGCAACGGCTCGCAACCCTCTGGCAAAGCTCCGGACGACTACTTCACGGGCACCGTGCGCATCGACCCTTTGATGAGCCCGCCGGAACCGGCGCGCGTAGCGAGCGCCATGGTCACCTTCGAGCCCGGTGCACGCACCGCCTGGCATACCCACCCGCTGGGCCAGACCCTGATCGTCACCTTCGGCTGCGGCCGGATCCAGCGTGAAGGCGGACCGATCGAAGACATCCATGCAGGTGACGTCGTCTACTTCGAGCCGGGAGAAAAGCACTGGCACGGTGCCGCCCCGACCACGGCGATGACGCATATCGCCATTCAGGAGAAGCTCAACGGCTCGCCGGTGGAATGGATGGAGAAGGTCACTGACGAACAGTATGGCGCATAGGCGCTGCCACCAGACCATCGGGAATTTGCGATCATGATCAAAGACAAAGTGGTGATCATCACCGGAGCGTCCTCGGGCATCGGCGAAGCGGCGGCAAAACGGCTCGCCAAGGAGGGCGCCAAGGTCGTCCTCGGCGCGCGACGTCGGGACAGACTCGCGAAAATCGCCGGGGCAATCGTTGAGGCTGGCGGCGAGGCCGTCTTTCAGGAAATGGACGTCACGCGACAGTCCGACAACGACGAAATCGTCAGATTGGCCAAGGAGACGTTCGGGGGCGTCGACGCGATCTTTCTCAATGCCGGCCTGATGCCGAGTTCGCCGGTTTCCGCGCTGAAGACCGATGAGTGGAACCGGATGGTGGACGTCAACATCAAGGGAGTCCTCAACGGCGTGGCGGCGGTCCTGCCGACTTTCATCGAGCAGAAATCGGGACAGGTGATCGCGACATCGTCGGTTGCCGGGCTGAAAGCCTACCCGAATGGCGCCGTCTACGGCGGGACGAAATGGTTCGTGCGCGAATTCATGGAAGTTCTTCGCATGGAGTCAGCCATGGAAGGGACGAACATCCGCACGGCAACGATCTATCCCGCCGCGATCAGGACAGAACTCCTGGACACGATCACCGACGGACAGGCTGCCGAGGCGATGCACGGCCTCTACGAAAAATTCGGCATCTCGCCGGAACGGATCGCAGATGTCGTAGCCTTTGCTCTCGATCTGCCGGAAGATACGACCGTCAACGAGTTCACGGTCGGGCCGGCGAACCAGCCCTGGTGAAGCCCGGCCACCGCTCTTAAAAAAGGAAAACCACATGCCGCATGTCGTCGTGAAACTCTGGCCTGGCAAATCCGAGGATCAAAAGACCGAACTGGCGGAGGCCATCACGCGGCAGGTCACGAGCATCCTGAACTGCGGAGTGGATTCCGTCTCCGTCGGCTTCGAAGAGGTCCGTTCCGACGACTGGCGCGAGATGGTCTACGAGCCGGACATCATCGGCAAGGATGCCTCGCTCTACAAAAAGCCCGGCTATCGAATGTGACGGCAAGAATTTCATGGCACGGTCGGGGAGGAAGCACGAGGCTCCCGCCCGCTCGGAACGCGTTACCGAAGGCCCATGAGGCCGTTCGAAAAAATCCCTGCGTTTCGACGGCACGGCCCGCCATGCTTGCATTGTGAAAATGGTGCGGGTGGTCGGACTCGAACCGACACTCTGTCACCAGAAACGGATTTTGAGTCCGTCGCGTCTACCATTCCGCCACACCCGCAGTTTGCCCGGCAAAGCGCCGGGCGACGTGACGATCGCGCCCGCCTCAATGGCACAAGCGCCGCCTCGCCGTAAAGACGGCCACGAACGATATCGCGGGCGAGCTTTCGCCCTTGGTCTTTCGGCGCGGTCGCTCGTCTCGTTCCTGCAGCGATGGGATGCTCCGTCCGGTCCGCGCAATGCAGGTGCTTCGTGCCGTCGTTCCGACGAAGAGTGCTTTCCGCTCCTCTTAAGGCGGACTACATCGCACCGCCTCGCGATGCCGACCCTCGCCCGGATCTTTGACGGCTTGCCTCTTCCCGATTGAGTGAACGGCCCTGCCCGGCATGCGGCGCGGGATTGCGCTCGCGCCGACTTCGGCCTAAGCGCATCCGGCCCGCCTTGCATCGTCCCACCGCCAGAGCCCGGACCGATCATCCATGCTGCGCCGCCTCTACGACTGGGTCATGTCGCTTGCCGCCACCCGCCATGCCGAAACCGCGCTCGGTGCCGTGGCCTTCGTCGAGAGTTCGGTATTTCCGATCCCGCCGGATGCGCTGATCATCCCGATGGTGATCGCCGAGCGGAGGAAGTGGATCCGCATCGCGCTGATCTCGACCATCGGCTCCGTTCTCGGCGCCTTTCTCGGCTACGCGATCGGCGCGCTGTTCTTCGACGCGGTCGGACAGCCGATCCTCAGCTTCTACGGCAAGGCCGAGGCGTTCCAGAAACTGGCGGCGCGCTACAATGCCTGGGGCGGCTGGGCGGTGCTGGTCGCGGCGCTGACGCCGTTCCCCTACAAGGTGATCACCATCTTCTCCGGCGTCACCGGGCTGAACCTTCTCGTCTTCACCCTCGTCTCGATCGTCGGCCGCGGCGCGCGCTTCTTCCTCGTCGCCTTCCTGCTCAATCGCTACGGACCGCCGATCAGGGGCTTCATCGAGAAGAATCTCGGTCTTCTCTTCACCCTCTTCATGATCCTGCTGATCGGCGGTTTCGTCGTGATCCGCTACCTGATGTGAGGCACCGGCCAATGGCTGTTTCCGATCTCGTCCGCCGGCCGACCGGCTTTCGCCAGGTGCTCGCCTCCGGCTTCCTCCTCGCCGGCATGGCGGTCACCGTCGGCTCGGCGCTCTTGTTCCAGTATGTCGGCGGCTACATCCCCTGCGCGTTGTGTCTCACCGAGCGCATTCCCTATTATGTCGGCGTGCCGATCGCCCTCGTTGCCCTCGTGCTGGCGGCCGGCCGCGCGCCGGCGCCGATCACCCGCGGGCTGATCTTCCTCGTCGGCCTGATCATGCTGGTGTCGCTGGGGCTGGCCGTCTATCACGCTGGCGTCGAGTGGCACTTCTGGCCGGGGCCGACGGGCTGCGCCCAGGTCGGCGGCGGCGACCTTTCCTCAGGCGACCTCCTCGCCGACATCGACGCGGTGCATCCGCCCTCCTGCGACGAGGCGGCGGGCCGCTTCCTCGGCCTTTCCTTCGCCGGCTGGAACGCCATCGCCTCGGCGCTCTTTGCGGCCATCGCCCTTCGCTCGGCCTTCGCCAGGGCCGACCGCTTCGCCTGACGGCAAGGCGCGCACGCCGGGCAGCCGTCAGCCGGCGACCGCTTCCCGCCCGCGCTTCTTCAGCGCCATCGCGGCGGCGGCGGCATAGCCGCCCATCGCGCCGTCGACGAAGTGGACGTGATCGGAGCGGCTGGCGGTCGGCACGAAACACGTCATCAGCGCCGCGCTCTGCCGATGCAGCCCGGCATGGACGATGCCGTCTGCTTCGGCGCGCGCCAGCCGCTCTGCAATCGCGTCGGCGACGGCATCCGAACAGTCGAGGGTCAGCCTCAGCCCGTCGTCGAACTTGCGGAAATCGGTATTGCGCACGAGCTGCGAGCGGTAGCGCGCCGGCTCGAAGCCGCCGACCCTGAGGCCGAGGACGAAGGTCAGATGGGCCAGCAGCGAGCGGATCGCGACGATTACCGTCGACAGCCATAAAGCCCTCCCGACGCGCGCTGCGGCCGTGCGCGCCTCGAGCATCAGCCCGGCCGTCGGCCAGCGCTGCTTCGGCCCCTCCTCCGGCACCGGCCTGCCGGCGTCGGCGGCGGTTGCGGCAAGCGCCAGAATGTCGCCTGCAACGGCGGAAAAGCGCGCCGGGGCGACGGTCTCCGCCGGAAAGGCGATGAGCGAGAGGATCACGCCGTGCCGCGCCTCGATCGGCGAGAAGCGGCAGGAAAGGCCCGTGAGATCCGGCCGCGCGGCGTCTCCTGCCGCTGGATCGAGCCGGTACTCGCCGGCCTTCATCCGGGCTTCGGCAAAGGCGACGCCGCCGCCGGAAAACATCGTGTAGGCGACGTCCGGCGAGGCGGCAAAGCGCGCCACGCTGACCTCGCGACCCCGCTCGCGGATCGTTTCGACCGACAGGAGCGCGGTGCGCAGGTGAAAGCCGAAGGCATCGCGCGCCCAGCCGGCGACGCCTGTGAGCGCCTCACGGGCGACCGCGGCATGGTCCGGCGGCAGCGCGAAGCTCGCCCCGTCGCCGGCAAAGACGAAAGGAAAGTCGCCGCCGCCGATCCGGTTGGCGACGGCCGCGATCACCGCCGCGGCGACGGTGTTCACCGCCTTGTAGCGCCCCTCGCCGATCGCCTCGGTGGAGCGCTCGATATCGGCAAGCCCCACCAGCCAGCCTTCCGGCAGCGGGTGATAGACCGCCGGGTCGGCGAGACGGGCAAAATCGGTCTCGACCGGCAGGCCGTCGAAGAAGGCGAGCGTCTGGTCCTTGCGGCCGTCGTCACGCCCCGGCCGATGCGTCGCGCCGATGTCGCTGCCGTCGTCCATCACCGCCCGCTCCCCTCCCGCTGGCTTGGCCGATATCGAGGATACCTCCAGATACGTCCTTGCCACGGGATCGCGACGTGACGATTGCGTGAAGGAGGGGCTGCTCTGTCACTTCCTCGTTTCGGCGAGCTTCGCCTTGCGGGTCTTCGGCTTCAGCCGGCGCAGGAAGCCATCGATGCCGGTCAGCGGCTTGACGACCGAGAACAGCCGGTCGACCGAGCGGTTGGTGCCTTCCTGCCTCGCCGCCAGAACCTCGCAGGCGACCAGCGCGATCTCCTCGCGATCGACGCCCGGAAACCGCGCGGCGATGGCATCGAGCGGCGTGGGCGACGTCGTCCCCGTCGTCTCGATGCGCCCGGAGCGGGCCATCAGCCGCAAGACGATCTGTTCGAAGGTCCAGTCGTGGTCGTGGAAGAGCTTCCAGCGGTCGGAGCGCTCGGCCGAAAAGCCTGCGAGAACGACCCTCGCATCGGGACAGGCCTCAGTGAGCCACAGCGCCAGCGCGAAACCGGTGGTCGGCGCGTAGTCCGGCGGGTAGAAGCCGGCGAAATGCTCCGACAGGTCGAGATGACCGACCGGCCGGTCGCCGAACTCCGCCGCCTCGCTCAGCCGCTCGGCGGGAATGGCCTTGATGTTCAGGATGCCGTTGAATTTCGGTCCGGGAAAATGGCTGCAGACCGCCTCGACTTCCCGGCGATGGACGATGTTGGCGCCGGCCGGGCTCGACCGGGCGACCAGAAGGCTGTCGCCGTCGAAGGGCCCCGACAGAACCTTGTAGACCTTGTTGAAGAAGACGAAGAGCACGCGGTCGGGATAGGCCTTGCGCAATGCCGCGACATCGGCGGCCTCGCTGTTGGCGACGAGAAGGATGGTCGCGAAGCGCGAGAAGAAGCCGGCCCAGCCGGCCGCGTCCTCCGGCAGCGCTTTCGTCTCTTGCGGCATGAAAGGTCCTCACATGCGAAGCCGGCCGCGCGTCACGCGGCCGGCGAGAGGGATCAGGATCTGCGGTGCCGGTCCGCGGCCGGACGCAGTCAGGCCCGCTGCTGGACGAACAGCGTGCGCTCGCGCGCAGCGAACCATTCGTCGGCATAGTCGCAGTCCTTGTAGTCCTCGAAATACGGCCCACCATCGGTGAAATGGACGTTCTTCGCGTTCGGATTGTAGTCGTATTCGTTGACCAGCCAGTTCCATTCCCTCGGCAGCTCGCCGATCAGATCGTCGTTCTCCAGCCACTTGAACTGGTGGAGCTGCAGCCCGGTGGCGCTGTTCACATAGTCCTGCGTCAGCGCGCGGCACTTGGCGTTGTTGAACAGGATGACGCTCGACCAGTTCTTCTTCTCGTATTTCGTCTGGGTCTGGCCGAGGAATTTCGTCTCGATCTTCGGCACGTAGTCGTGCTTGACGCACATCGCGGCGTAGCGGTCGTCGCGCAGCTTCCAAAGTTCGGAAATGTCGGCGCGCAGCATCATGTCGCAATCCATGAACAGGCTCCAGCCCTCGAAGTTCGAGAGCGCCGGCACCAGGAAGCGCGAGAAGGAAAATTCGGTGGACTGCAGATTGTTGCGCTCGCGGGTGAAGATCCCCTCCAGGTTCTTTAGAACGATTGGAGAAAACTCCACCGGCATCGAAGAATTTTCCAGAATGCTCTGGGCGAGCACATGGTAGGCGACCACCTCCTTGGTGTCGAAGCCGATGAAGACGCGGGCGGTATCGATGGACATTGCGATCTTTCCTTTCCGTTTGCGCATGCTCTAGCAAGAAGCGGGCGCCACTTGAAGCCGGACTTAGCAACTGGGCGTCCGTTGAAAGTGGCAGGCTCGCGGCGGCGCGTGACGAATGGTTTCAAGAGCCCGATTTCCGCCGGGGTCCTTGCGCCAGATCAAGCCGGCCGATGGCGCGCAGTTTTCTTTGATGCTAGGGCGACGGGCGCGCCGCCTCACCGGGTTGCGAGCCGCGCCGCTGCCCAGGATGCGCCCGGCATCTGTCGGGGGAGAGAGCTGCCGGACGGCAGCCTAAGATGAGCCCAGGCCCGGAATGAGGGCCAGAATCTGCGGGTGTCGGCGATCGGCCGGCGCGGCCGCTCGGGAGCCGTGAATGGATCTGTCGCCGCCGGTCGTCATCAGGAAGAAGCGTCACTCGCCGCTGATGCGCTGGCGAATCGAGCGGGCGACCTCCCGGGCCATGGCGAAGGAGACGGCATATCGCCGGGAGTTCGACGCCTTTCGCCAGAGCCTTCAGGGCACTCTTTCATCCACGGATGGCTCAACGGTTCTGCTCGCCGCCTGCAACGAGCTCTATTATTGGGAATTCGCCCGGACGTTCCTGCGCTCCATCGAGGCGATCGGCTCGCCCGAGCGCTTCCATCTGCATCTCTGCGAACCCTCGCCGGAGGCCCTCGCCGACATTGAAGCACTGGCATCCTCGCTGTCGACGGTCGAGCTCACCTTCACCTATGACGATGGCGCGTTCGCGAAGCTTCCGGCCTATCCGACGATCTATTATGCCGCCGTGCGATTCCTTGTTGCACCGCTGATCCTTTCTGCCACCCGCTCGAGCGTCCTCTGCCTCGATGTCGACGGCATCGCACGCGCGCCGGTCAGCCCGGCCTTCGAGGCGATTGCCGGCGAGGAGGACGTCCGGCTGATCAAGCGGCCGGGGGAAAAGTCGGTCCGCCGCGTTCTGGCAAGCGCCCTGGCGATCCGGCCAAGCGAGGCCGGCATTCGCTTTGCCGATCGGCTCGGCCGGGCGATCGCCGCGATCCTGTCGATGCATCCGCGCTACCATGTCGACCAGATCGCCATCGTGCGCATCGTCGAGGCGATGGAAGCCAAGGGTGAACTGTCGACAGCGCAGATGCCGCTCTCCTTCGCCGATCACGAATTCGGCGAGGATTCGGCGATCTGGACCGCCAAGAGCTGGCAGCGCAAGAATTCCGAAGCTTTCGTCCATGCCAAGGGTGCGGTAAACGGCGCCTTCGACAACAGCTAGCGTCCCGATGTCAGCACCGCATTTGTCACAGTTCGTCGCCACCCACAGGAAATGGCTGAAGCCCTTGGGCATCCTGGAAAAGCCCTGGCTGATCCTCGGCTCCGCGCCGGAGCCGACGGTTCCCGGAGCCATCTTCGACACCCATGCCCGGATCGACATCAACAATGCCGGCCGCACCGCCCAGGCGATGGGCTACGGCAGGGCCGACCTCACCGTGCGTGCCAAGAAGAAGTCCTGGGAAGAGCATCGCCACACCGACACCCGGCTTCTCCTGTGGATCCACACCGTTCCGACCCTCGTCCTGCCGCTGCTCCTGATCGGCAAGCCCTACGACCATATCGGCAAGGTCAAGCCCCTGCGCCGGCGCGACCGCGAACAGGTGGTGCTGGAGGTCAGCGGCGTCTCGCTGGATGCGATCGGCGACCTCGGCAAGGTGACCAACGGCGTCGCCATGGCCTGCTACGGGCTGCTGCTCGGCGTGCCGGAGATCGTCCTCTCCGGCATTTCGCTTTCCAAGGTCGGGCATTCCTACGACGAGCTCGGCCGCCGGCGCCGGCAGGTCGACGAAGACCGCGCCGTCCTCACCGCCCTTGCGAGCGACCGAAGGCTTGCGACCAGCGAAGCCGACCTCGCCGCCGAATCGGGCATCCGCCTGTGGAGCGCTCCGTGACGCCGCCCGACGCTCAACCGCGGTTCCATGTCTGGACGGTCAGCGAGACCAAGGCCGGCACGCTGACCCAGTGCCTCGGCGTCGCGCGCTTCATCGATCCCGAGCCGCACGTCATCACCGTGCGCAAGGAATTTCGCTGGCTGAAGCCGACGATCTCGCACTTTCGCGATCTTCTCACCCGCCGCCAGCCCGACGTCATCATCTCCTGCGGCGGCAAGGCGCTCAGCCACACGATGCTGATCGCAAGGCTCTGCCGAAAACGGCCGCTCACCGTCCATCTTGCAGGGCCGCAGCCCGCCTATGAGGACCGCTACGACCTTGCCTTCGTGTCGCGCCACGACTGGACGCCGGAGCGCGAGAAGAAGCCTCATCTGCATCCGGTGATCGGCGTGCCGCACCGGGTCGATCCGGAGGAAATGGCCGAGCGCCGCCCCTCGGCCCGCGCCCGCCTTGCACCCGGCAATGCCCGCATCGCCACCATTCTCGTTGGCGGCCCGAACAAGGCCTATCTCTATGACGAGGCCACCATCGACAGGCTGGTCGCGGCGATCCGCGACCTTGCCGCCGGCGGCTGGACAGTGCTGGTCTCCACGTCGCGCCGTTCGCCCGCCTCGCTGCAGGAGCGGCTCGCGGCGATCGGCGACGAGAAGATCGTGATCTGGGACCGGAAGGGCGACAATCCGTTTCGCGACTATCTCGCCGCGGCCGACGCGCTGATCGTCACGAAGGATTCAGTGACGATGCTCTGCGAGGCACTGGCGACGGGCAAGCCGGTCTACGCCTTCGACCTCGCCCACCGTCCGGCCAATCCGCATCTGGACAAGTTCGAGCGCTATCACGCCGACATGTCGGAGACCCTTGGCCTGACCCGGCGCTTTGCGGGCTCGCTCGAGCCTTATGACTATACGCCTCCCGAGGAAGCAAAGCGGATCGCGGCGATGGTCACGCAGCGCCTCACCGAAAGGGCCGCAGGCCGGGAGAAGCGTCCGTGAGCAAGGCACATCGCCCAGCCGGCTCAGACGAGGAAAGGTCGGCCATGGCCGTTGCCGAAGCGCCCGCCAAGTTGCAGGCCGAAAAGCCCTATCGGCGAGTCCTCGAACTCCAGAGAAAATGGCTGCGTGGGCACGGGCTCCTCGACCGGCCCTGGTTCATTCTCGGCGCAGCGCCCAGTCCGGCGATCCCGGAGACCCTCCCGGCCGACGTCGTGCATGTCCACGTCAAATATTCCGGTCATTCGGCCAAGCGGCTGGGGCTGCCGCCCGGCGACATCACCTTCCTGACCCACAAGGCGACGGAGCAGCATCTCGACGGCCTCGAGATCCGCAACATTCTCCGGCTGCGCCGCCGCCTGCCGCATCCCGTGCTGATCGGCCGGTGGTTCGGCATGGCCGGCTCTGACGAGACGACGATCACCCACACCGAGCGCGACCGGTTCTTCGTCAAGACCCTCGGCTCGCTGTTTCCCTCCGGCGGACGCGACCAGCGGCCGTCGAACGGCGTCGCGATGATCACCTATGCGCTGGCCGTCGGTGTGCCGCGGATCATCGTCGCGGGAATCTCCGTCGACCGGGATGGTCACGCCTACAACGCCAATGCCAAGCCCCGCCGCCACAAGGAAGAAGACAAGGCGGCGCTGAGCAAGATCGCCGCCATCGCGCCGCAGGTCGAGACAACCGAGCAGGCGCTGAGCGAGGTGACCGGCATCCCGCTCTATCGCGCCTCCTGAAACCTCCGACCTTCACCACCTGCTCCGGCCAGCGGTCGGCGACATACGGCAAGGAATGACAATGGCCCTGCGCGCCTGGACGGTCTGCGATCCGAAGGCCGGAACGCTCACCCAGAGTCTCGGCGTTGCCCGGCAGTTCGATCCGGAGCCGCACCGCGTGCTCCTCGACGGCTGGCTGCCGAAGTGGCGCCGCGGCCTGTTCTCTCCCTATCGCCGGATCGAAAAGCCCGAACCGGATCTCATCGTCTCCTGCGGCAGCATCGCGCCCCGCCATGTCTTCGCCATCGCCGAGGCCTGCAGGAAGCGGCCCTTCCTCGTCCACCTGCAGCCCTACGAAGGCAGCGGGCGGGACCGCTACGACCTCGTCTTCGCCGGGCGTCACGACCTCAGACGGATCGAGAACCCGCCCGCCAACTATCGCGAGATGCTCGGCGCGCCGCACCAGATATCGGCAGCGATGCTAAAAGCGCTGCGCCCGGCCGCGCGGGCGCGCTGGGCACCGTCGGGTGGACCGGTGGTCACGGTACTCGTCGGCGGGCCGACCAAGGCCTACGACTACGGCGAAGAAAGGATCGAGGCGCTGCTCTCGGCGATCCGGGGCTTTTCGGCGGAAGGCCGGACCGTCCTCGCCTCGCCCTCGCGCCGGACCCCCGAGGCGCTTCTCGACCGGCTGCTGTCGGCGCGGGACGACGGCATCACCGTCTGGGACCGCACCGGCGACAACCCCTACAAGGAATTCGTCGCCGCGGCCGACGCCTTTCTCGTCACGAGAGATTCGGTGACCATGCCGAGCGAGGTCGCAACCACGGGCAGGCCGGTCTTCATCTTCGACCTTGCCGCGGTTCCGGGCGAGAAGTTCGAGGAGTTCGAGTGGTTCCACCGGGATCTGTCGGAGACTTTGGGGCTGACGCGGCCGTTCGAGGGCCGGCTCTACGACTATGCCTACGAGGCGCCGGACGAATCGCGGCGCATCGCCGGGATTATCCGCGAAGAGATGGCAATGCAGGGGTGATTGGCGGGCGTTTCGCGTTTTGGAGCGTTCTTCGCGTCTATGTCCCGCCCTTCGCGCCCCCCTCTGCCCTGCCGGGCATCTCCCCCTCAAGGGGGGAGATCGGCGATTGTGCCGCCGACGCTCGACCTTCCGACCGTCGCTGCGGGGTGAAAGCGTTACCAACTCTGGCAAAAGCCGATGGGCGGGATCGATCTCCCCCCTTGAGGGGGAGATGTCCGGCAGGACAGAGGGGGGTGATCGACAGCCGCAAGCGGTCGATCGAAGGTCGGCGATACCGAAGCGGCCCGACGTCCCCAACATGAAAACGGGCCCCGTAGGGCCCGTTCGCGTCTCTCTCAAATGCCGTCGGCGCTGATCGGCACTCGCGCCCGACCGATCCTTACTCGACGATCGCGGCGACGATGCCGGCGCCGCCACGCGAAAACGGGCCCCGAAGGGCCCGCTCACGTCTCTCTCAAATGCCGTCGGCGCTGATCGGCACTCGCGCTCGACCGTCCTTACTCGACGATCGCGGCGACGATGCCGGCGCCGCCACGCGAAAACGGGCCCCGTAGGGCCCGTCCGCGTCTCTCTCAAATGCCGTCGGCGCTGATCGGCACTCGCGCCCGACCGATCCTTACTCGACGATCGCGGCGACGATGCCGGCGCCGACGGTGCGGCCACCTTCACGGATCGCGAAGCGCAGGCGCTCTTCCATGGCAATCGGCACGATCAGCGTCACGTCCATCGTCACGTTGTCGCCCGGCATCACCATCTCGGTGCCCTCGGGCAGCGTGCAGACGCCGGTCACGTCCGTCGTGCGGAAGTAGAACTGCGGCCGGTAGTTGGTGAAGAACGGCGTGTGGCGGCCGCCCTCCTCCTTGGTCAGGATGTAGGCCTCGGCCTTGAACTTGGTGTGCGGCTTCACCGAACCCGGCTTGCACAGCACCTGGCCGCGCTCGACGCCGTCACGGTCGACGCCGCGGATCAGAGCGCCGATGTTGTCGCCGGCCTGGCCCTGGTCGAGCAGCTTGCGGAACATCTCGACACCGGTCACCGTCGTCTTCTTGGTGTCGCGGATGCCGACGATCTCGACTTCCTCGCCCACCTTGACGATGCCGCGCTCGACGCGGCCGGTCACCACCGTGCCGCGGCCGGAGATCGAGAAGACGTCCTCGATCGGCATCAGGAACGGCTGGTCGATCGGACGCTCGGGGGTCGGGATATAGGCGTCGACTTCCTTCATCAGCGCCCGCACCGCGTCCTCGCCGATCTCCTTATTGCTATCTTCGAGGGCGGCCAGCGCCGAGCCCTTGATGATCGGAATGTCGTCGCCCGGGAACTCGTAGGACGACAGCAGCTCGCGAACCTCGAGCTCGACCAGCTCGAGCAGTTCCTCGTCGTCGACCTGATCGACCTTGTTGAGGAACACGACGATCGCCGGAACGCCGACCTGGCGGGCGAGCAGGATGTGCTCTCTCGTCTGCGGCATCGGGCCGTCGGCCGCCGAGCAGACCAGGATCGCGCCGTCCATCTGCGCCGCGCCGGTGATCATGTTCTTCACGTAGTCGGCGTGGCCCGGGCAGTCGACATGGGCGTAGTGCCGGTTCTCGGTCTCGTATTCCACATGCGCCGTCGAGATCGTGATGCCGCGCGCCTTCTCCTCCGGCGCCGCGTCGATCTGGTCGTAGGCGCGGTACTCGCCGAAGAACTTGGTGATCGCCGCCGTCAGCGACGTCTTGCCGTGGTCGACGTGTCCGATCGTGCCGATGTTCACATGCGGCTTGTTACGCTCGAATTTGCTCTTGGCCATCGCCAGCTCCCAGTGCCGGAAGTAATTTCAGGTGCGCGCGACATAGAGGGTTGCGCGGTGCGACGCAAGAGCGTCGCCAGTGGCGCGCGTCGCGACGGGCCCTTAAACCGGTCCGGAGACCCGCTCGACCGGATCATGCGCTCTAACGCATTGCCAGCGCACGGCCGAGGCGGACGGGATGGCCTAGGACGATCGCTTGAGAACGTCCTGCCATTCCGGGTGGCGGCCGATCTGCGCCTTAGCGAAGGGGCAGAGCGGCAGGATGGCGACGCCGTCGCGCCGGGCATCCTCGACCGCCTGACGGACCAGCCGCTCGCCGACCTTGCGGCCGCGGAGCGCCGAGGGAACCTCCGTGTGGTCGATGATGATCAGCCCCTCGCCTGCGCGGCTGTAGGTCATCTCGGCCTCGATCCCGTCGACGACGAGGACATAGCGCCCCTTTGCCGGCCCGTCCTCGCGCTCGACCGTTGGCTCACCGATGGACGGCGTTTCTGCCTTGACCGCCGGGCGCGGCCTGCGGACCTTGCCCGGCACGCCGGCCTCGCATTCCAGCCGATCGCGATCCCACCCGCCAAGATCGGCCGCCGCCTCATAGGTCGAGACGAGGAAGGCCATCAGCGCCTTGTCGGGGTCGGCGGCTGACTGCACGGCCTCGTAGGGCAGCATGAATTCCGACAGCTCCTCGCTCCAGAAGGCGGCATCCGGGGCGACCGGCGCGGCCCTGAAGCCGCCGGGGGCGGGATAGGCATAGGCGTAGAAGGCCGGGTAGTCGATGCCACCGCCGCCAAGCCAGAAGCCGGCGGAGGAGACCTCCTGGTCATAGGCCTCCTGCGCGACATCGTCCGGCAGAGCGGGAATGCCGGCCGGATGAAGCGGCGCGGCCCGCCCCGAAAAGCGGGTGACGGCGAGGTCGAAGCTCCCCCAGAACAGATGCACCGGGCTCGCCTTGCCGAGGAAGGAGGTGCGGAATGCCTTGAAGACGCGATCGATGGAGATCAGCGCCTGATGAAAACGCTGAACCGCCTCCGCATCGTAGGGACGCTCGCGATGATCGTCGATGAACGGCACCGGAAACGCCACCTCATTCGGCACGCCGTTGAACACCGGCGTCCCGCCGAGGTCGGCGATCAGCCTGAGGACATCGGCGTGAAAGGCGGCGACCGTCGTCGGCCGCAGCGCGAAGGACGCTCTGCGGCCGTCGCCGCTCGTGCCGACGACGGCGTGGTCGTGCAGGTCGAAGAGGATCTCGATGCCGCTGGCGTCCGGGATCGGCGACGACGAGAGGCCCCGGGGCGTCACGTAGAAGGTCGCGTTCCAGGAATGGTTGAGCCAGGGCGCATGGGCGAGCCGATACTTGCCCACGACCTGAAGGTAGAGGTGGAGGGCAGACGCGGTCTCGCGCCATGCGAGGTAGTCGAGCTTCGGCCAGGCGGTGCTCATGGCAGGCGATCTCCGGGTTCTGCGATTTCGTCGGGTCGATCTGATTTGTCACGGCTCATCCCGGCAACGGGATGAACTCGTCCCTGTCGTCGGCGGGCAGGTCGAACCGGCCCCTGCCCCAGTCTGCGGCTCGCCAGGCCGCCTTGGCCTCTTCGATGCGCTCCTTCGAGGAGGCGACGAAGTTCCACCAGATATAGCGCGGGCCGGGCAGCGTCTCGCCGCCGAGGATCATCAGCCGCGCCCCCCGATCGCCGGCGGCGATCGTGATCCGGTCGCCGGGACGAAAGACCATCATCTGGCCTGCCGCGAAATCCTGGCCGGCGATCAGAACCGAGCCTTCGACGATGTAGAGACCGCGGTCCTCGTGCTCGTCCGGCAAAGGCAGCCGGCTGCCCGGGCCGAGCTTCACGTCGGCATAGAAGGTCTCGGAGAGCATTTCAGCAGGCGAGACCGCACCATAGGCGTTGCCGAGGATGAGGCGGACGGAGACGCCGGGCGCCTCGATGACCGGCAGCGCCGCCTTGCCGTGATGCTCGAAGGATGGCGCATCGTCCTCGTGGCTGTCCGGCAGGGCGATCCAGGTCTGGATCCCGAACAGGCTGTTCGGCCCGCTGCGCGCCGTCGCGGACGTGCGCTCCGAATGCGAGACCCCGCGCCCAGCGACCATCCAGTTGAGCTCGCCCGGCCGGATGATCTGGTCCGCGCCGGTGCTGTCGCGGTGGTGGAAGTCGCCACGGAAGAGGTAGGTGACGGTGCCGAGACCGATATGCGGATGCGGCCTGACGTCGACACCCTGCCCGGTCAGGAACTCCGCCGGACCCGCCTGATCGAAGAAGATGAAGGGCCCGACCATCTGCCGCTTCGGCGCCGGCAAAGCGCGGCGGACCTCGAAGCCGCCGAGATCGCGTGCCCGGGGGATGATGAGGGTTTCGATCGCGTCGAGGCCGACCCCGTCGGGGCAGCCGGGTTCGAGTGCGGGGTTCCAGCTCATGCGCCACATCCTCCTTTGCCAGACGGACGCCCGGGAGCTAGCCGAAGCAACCAGAGGCCGCTAGCTGCACGACCTGCCACGCTGTGTCGCCGAAAGCGGAACGCCCGGAGCAACGAACGTTGCAGCGGTCACCGGAAAGGCGGATCCTCGGCAAATTCTCGGCGGGCGGATGCTGACGGCCGTCGAGATGCTAACCCGAAAGATAGCAGGCACGGGCTGCGAGAACCATCGAACGCTCGGCACGACACGCACAACTCGATGAGAAACAGCAGCGATTTCAGTCAGTTGATGGAGCGGGTAGCGGGAATCGAACCCGCGTATTCAGCTTGGAAGGCTGCTGCTCTACCATTGAGCTATACCCGCGCAGTGCTGACACTACGCCGTCATGGGACGAAAAGCGATGGTGGAGGGGGCTGGATTCGAACCAGCGTAGGCTTAGCCAACGGATTTACAGTCCGTCTCCTTTAACCACTCGGACACCCCTCCGAACCGACGATGGCGCCCCATCGTCATTCGCATGATCCGGACGGGCGCTCGAAAACTGCGCCGCCCAGCATGTCCGTGCGGCCTTATGGAAAAAGCGCGGGCCGCTGTCAACGCCGTCAAAGGGTTCGGCACGGCGAAAATTTGCCGCCCTCTTTCGCTTTGCCATGGGCTCCGTTAAGCCGGCGCCATGACTGACGAGACCGCCGGAACGCCCAAGGACACCCACTACGCCAAGCTGCGCCGCGCCCACAGGGACGCCAAGCGCGCCCAGGCGGGCGAGGCTCCGCGCCGGCAAAAGGGCGAAACTGTCCCGGGCCGGGCCCCGGCCGCCGGCCGGATCTGGCTCTACGGCCTCCACACCGTCGCCGAGGCGCTGAAGAACCCCCGTCGGCGTCTCCATCGTCTCGTCGTCACGCGCAATGCGCTTTCCCGCCTCGGCATCAACGATGCCGCCCTTCCCTGCCCGTTCGAGATCGTCGAGCCGCGGGCGATCGACGCCGAACTCGGCTCGGACGCCGTCCATCAGGGCGTCGCGCTCGAGACCGAGCCGCTTGCGGCGAGCCGCCTCGGCGACCTCTCCGCGGCAAGCCTGGTGCTGGTGCTGGACCAGGTGACGGACCCGCACAATGTCGGGGCGATTCTTCGCTCGGCGACGGCATTTGCCGCAGACGCGGTGGTGACGACCGCCCGCCATTCGCCGCAGGAGTCCGGCGTCCTCGCCAAGGCAGCCTCGGGCGCGCTGGAACACGTCACCCAGATCGAGGTGAGGAACCTTGCCGAAGCCCTCGACGAACTGGCGGACCAGGGTTTTCTGACGGTCGGCCTCGATTCGGAAGGGCCCGAGAGCTTCGAGGCGAGCCTTGCCGGCGAGAAGCTCGCCATCGTCCTTGGCGCCGAGGGCAAGGGCCTTCGCCAGAAGACCCGGTCGACGGTCGGAAGGCTCGCCCGGCTGGAAATGCCGGGTGCGATCCACTCGCTCAACGTCTCCAACGCCGCCGCCATCGCACTCTATGCTGCAAGGCGGCATCTCGCACAGCCGGGCTGACGGCAGGCTGCCGAGATCTGTTAGGCCGCGCCGCGCAAGGGGACGACCTCGCCCTTGCCCTGTGCCTTCCGGCCAAGGGTGAAGCCCGACACCTTTTCATCCAGAAGCATGGACTGTTCGGCGAGATTGTTCGTCGCGGCGGTGGACTGTTCGACCATGGCGGCGTTCTGCTGGGTCGTCTGGTCCATCTGGGCGATCGCGTGACTGACCTCCGACAACGCCGTCGCCTGGGCGTGGGCCGAGGAAACGATCGCGTCCATCTCGTCCTTCAGGGAGGACACCTCACCGAGGATGCCGCCGAGGGCTTCGCCGGTCTGCCTCGACATCGAGACGCCGGTTTCCACCTCGCCCACGGACCGGGTGACGATCTCCTTGATCTGCCTTGCCGCATCGGCCGAGCGCTGGGCAAGTTCGCGCACTTCCTGGGCGACGACCGCAAAGCCCTTGCCGGCCTCTCCCGCCCGCGCCGCCTCGACGCCGGCATTGAGGGCGAGGAGATTGGTCTGAAAGGCGATCTCGTCGATCACGCCGACGAACCGCGTGACCTCCTGGGACGAGGTGGCGATGGCCTGGATCGCCGCGATCGTACTCTTCACGACATCGTTCGAGCGGCGGGTCTCGTTTGCCGTCCTCGAGACGATGCCGCCTGCCCGCTCGGCGCGCCTGGCGCTCTCCTCCACCGTATCGGAAACCTCGCCCAGGGCCGCGGCGGTCTCTTCCAGTGCCGCCGCCTGCTGCTCGCTCCTTCGTGCGAGATCGTTGGCAGCGACCCGCAGTTCGGAGGAATTGTTCTGCAGCGAGCCCGACACGTCGGCGACGACCGCCACCGCTTCTTCCAGAGCGGCAAGCGAGCGGTTGAAATTGTGCCGGAGCGGCTCGAAGACTTCGGCGAAGCGGGTCTCGATCCGATAGGTGAGATCCCCTTCCGACAAACGGGAGAGCGCCTTGCCGAGCTCGTCGACCGCCTGCATGGAGGCAGCCTGGGTCTTCGCCCGCTCCGCTTCCACGGCGGCGCGCCGGCGCTGATCTTCGGCCTGGCGTTCGGCCTCCTCCTCACGCTCCCGCCGCACCCGCTCCTCGGTTTGGACGATGATGTCGCGCACGGTGCGGGCCATGGTGCCGAATTCGTCGCCGCGGGAAGTGTCGACACCGGTCATGTCGGTGCGCCCTTGCAAAAGCGCGTTGAGGCCAGCGGTCAGAGACCGCAACGGAACGGTGATCGACCGGCTGAGGAACAGGGTGGCGGCGATCAGGACGAGCGCAGTCGCCGCCGCGATCCCCAGGAGCCAGACGAAAGATTCGAACGCCTCGTCACCGAGCTTGACCGCCACCGCCTCGATGCGATGGATCGTCTCGTCCGCCAGGGTCCTCATCATGTCGATCTGCCGGGTCGCGATCGCGAACCATTCGTCCGGCTCGTAGGGGGTGAGATCGCGGGAGAACCCGTCCTGCGTCAGGCTATGGCGAAGCTCCGCGACCGCACCACGCAGCGGCAGGATGCGACTGCGTGCGCTTTCGGCGATCGCGGCTGGCACGCCGTCCAGATAGAGGTTGAACAGCGCCGCTTCCTTTCCGCCAATTTCCGCGAAGGCAAAGAACTGCTCGGGCGTGAAGCGCCCCGAGGCGATGACCGCCGTGCCGATGCCCCGCTCCTGGGCCGCGAACTCTTTTGCCGCGAGCAGCAGGGTGAAGTCGGACAACGGGCCGGCAATCTTCGGTTCGTCCACCGCGTGGTGCAACGAGATCGCCAGAAGCGTCAGTTCGTGGATCAGCCGGGTATAAAAGGCGAAGACCTCGCCGCCATTCGCGGTGAAGCTGTCGACTGACGCTCGGGTCCCCTCGAGGCCCTCGTGGATCATCGGCTCGATCCTGCCCATCAGCGGCTTGGCATATTGATCGCCGATCTGCTCCAGAAGCGTTTCGGCGTGCTCGAACGGCTCGTGCGCCTCGTCGGTCGCCTTCCGCGCCTTGCCCATCGCCTCGGACATCCTGGCGCCGCGGCTGCCGATAAGGCCTGCCGTCGTGCCCCGTTCCGTCTGCAGAGACTGGATCAACGCGGCGACGATCTCGATCTCGTTGGTCGCGTCGCGCAGATTGTACATGTGGTGGTAGCGGACCCAGGAGGCCTGCATTTCGCTCCAACCCATCACCATCAGAACGGCGACTGGAACGATCAAAGCCCCCGTCAGCTTGACCACGACGGGCATATCCCTGAGACGCATTGTCTATTCCCACGAACGATCTGGCCTGCGCGCCGACGCAAGCTTCCGAGGAAACCTTATGCGCTATTCATTAATACAACCTAGACATTCAATTATATCAGTTTGATATTTATAATACCAAATCAAATCTGCAGCGAAGCTGGGCCAGCACGACGAACCCAGAGAAAATAAAACGAGCGCAGGCCAGCTCGAATCATTGGCAAGATACTCGATATGCCTCATTCGGATTTGGTCGATTTCGAAGATCCGAGTACGAAACGAAGGATCTGCCACTGGCATTCTATCCCGGTGACAGTCATTCCCAAGAGGCCGCCGCTCACACGCTTGGTTGCTACTTGGAGAGGGCGATGTTCCGGCCGACCGGACCGACACCCGCCGGAACCGGGACGCTCGATCCGTCATAGTCGGTATTGAGGACGAGCTTCACGCCGGAGGTCACCTCGACCTCGTGGGCGACGATCGCGGTCCATTCCGAATACTGGCCGACCTCCGCCTCGCAGCCGAGCAGGCCCTCGACGAGGCCGGTGATCGGATCCGGATCGCATTGTCCGTCGCCATCCTTGTCGCCGCCGATCGTCAGCTTGTCGTTCGGAACATAGATGGTTCCCACCATCTTGCGGGCGTTCCGGCTCTCGATCTTGAACTTGCGCGCCTTGTCGGTGTCGCGATCGGCATAGATCAGGATGCCCGCCATGGCGCCGGTCTGCGACGCCGACAGCGAGATCTCGGTATCGTTCTTGATCGCCAGCCCCGCCTTCTTGCCGACAAAGACGAGGCTGACCCCGTCGCCGGTCAGCGTCGCGCCCTTCTCGAGCTTCAGCGCACCGTCCCAGAAGGTATAGGTGCCGGGAAGGAACACGATGTTCGAGCTGCCGGAAAGCTTGGTGTCGCCGCAATAGACGCCGGGGAAGAGATTGCGGTTGGTGTCCTTGATCGACAGCTTCTCATAGTCGCAGTGATCCGGCGTGGCGGCCACGCGGGACAGAAGCGGATCCTTCACCGTCGGGCAGTCGGTGAGCGGCACCGGCGCGTAGTTCGCCTCGAGGCCCACATAGCCACCGGAAGAACAGGTGAGTTCGCTGGAGAGCTTGGCGAGCTGGGTGACGGACACGCCATTCTTCGCCGTCGAATTCGAATAGACGGCGCAGCTGCTCGCATAGATCTTGCCGTCGCCGGACATGGAGACCGTCTTGCTGCCGTCCTCGCCGAGGGCGATCATGCAGATCCGTCCGCCGCCCGAGACCCTTGCGGTCGCCAGCGCCTCGACCTTGCGGAGCGTGTCGTCGAAGCCCGGCATCGGAAAGCTGGGCGTCACCTCCATCGACAGCCTGACCGTCACCTCGTTGAGGATGCCGTTCTTAGCTGCCGTTTCCTGGTCCGGCGATCCGAAGGAGACCTTCGTCTCGAGCTTGCCGGCATCGGCACCGACATTCACCGCCACCATGGCCGCGATGGTGCTTTCGAGGAGTTCCGGCCGGGTATTGGCGAGATAGAGTTCGCGGGCAGCTCCGAGCGCAGCCGAGTCGGCGGCCGACTGCAACCGCGACTGCGTCGAGAAGGCGACGGAATAATTCACCGCCCCGCCCATCATCATGAGAAGGACCGGCATCGCAAGGGCGGTCATGACGGCGAAATTGCCGCGCCGGCACTGAAGGAATGATCGGAGGTGCTCGGTCATCTCACGGGGTCTCGTTCTGCCCGATGAGTAACCTGCAATTCGATAAAGCTCAGCTAATCTAACTGCTTAAGAAACGCTCACTGATTATATCAGCAATTGATCGACTGGCATTCGAAGCGGATGGCCCGGATCGTCGCTCAGCCGGCGGCAGCAGTCCGAGCGTCGTGGTCGACGAGGAGGTCCGACAATGCGCGGCAGGATTTCGCAATCGTCAGCCGCAACGCATCGTAGAGCTCGGCGCTCGCCGCTTCGCCCGCCTTGCCGCAATCCTCGATCGCCGAAGAGACGGCCGCCGCCCGCCCGGCTCCGGCGCTGCTGCACATGGATTTCAGGGCATGAGCGAGCTGCGCCGTCTCGGCCGGATCACCTGCCGCTGATTCGAGGTCCCGCAGGGCCTGCGGCGCTTTGGCCGTGAACATGTCGACGATCCGCTTCAGAAACGCCGAGCCGTTCTGCTGCGCCAGCATTTCCAGCATCGCCACCGTTTCCGCGTCGAGGATCGGCAGATCATCCCACGCAGCATCGCCTGCGGGGCGCGCGCCGGCCCGATCGTCCACCACAGCGGCCTCACCTTGCAAGGCTTCCGCTGGAAGCGCGGCATCCTCCAGGGCTCTGGCGATCTCGGCGACGGTGAAGGGCTTGGTGAGATAGGCGTCCATGCCTGCGGCGCGCCAGCCGGAGGCGTCCGTATCGCGGCCATGGGCGGTGAGCGCGACGATGCGCGAGCGACGGCGCGCAAGGCGGTCTTCCGCCTCGCGGATGCGGCGGGTAGTCTCGTAGCCGTCCATGCCAGGCATCGAGCAATCCATGAAGACCAAATCGAAGGCCGAGGTCTCGATCCGCTGCAACGCGGCGATGCCGCTCTCGGCGAGGTCCGGCGAGACCGAGAAACTGGCGAGAGCCTCCTTCAGAACTTCGCGATTGACCGCGCCGTCATCGACGACCAGGACCTTGAGCGCCGCAAAGCGGGCATCACGTGGCTTGGAAGGCTCGTCCCCTGCAGCGGTAGCGCGAAGAAGCGTAAAATCGCCGGCAAGGATCGAGGCCGCGAGGGTGTCGACATCCCGCCGGCGCAGCGGGACGGCGATCTCGCCGGAATGACCCTCAGCAGCGCCGATGGCAGCCTCGTTTCGGAGCAACACGACGGGGCCATGACTGCCGGGCGTCCCGCCGGCGAAATGGCGGCGATATTCCGCCTCGCCTGCCAGAACCACATCGCAGGAAACGGCATCGGCCTCGCCGACAACCGTCGCGCCCCGTTCGGCCAGCATCGCGGCCGAGGCGGCACGGGTCAGCGGGTCGTCGTCGAGGAGCAGGACGCTGCGGCCCTGGAGTGATTGCGGCTCGCCGGCAGGCGTCGCGACCTCGAAATCGATCTCGAAGCCGAAGCAGGAGCCCTCCCCCTCCCGGCTCGTGGCGCCGATCGTCCCGCCCATCGCCTCGACGAGCTGCCGCGAGATGGCGAGACCCAGGCCGGTGCCGCCGAACTTGCGGGTGATCGTCGCATCGGCCTGGCTGAACCGGCTGAACAGGCTGCCGAGCTTGTCCTCGGCAATGCCGATGCCGGTGTCCCGCACCGAGAAGCCGAGGCGCTGTCTGGAGCTGCCCGAGACCGGCCCGAGGCAGCGGAGCTCGACGGTGACACCGCCGGTCGCGGTGAATTTCAGCGCGTTGTTGACGAGGTTGGTCAGAACCTGGCTGATCCTCACCGGATCGCCGATGACCTCCCTCGGCACGTCGGCCCCGACGATGAGCGCGATCGACAGCGACTTTTCCCGGGCGCGCTCGGCAAAGAGGCTGGCGACGTCCTCGACGATCGTATCAAGCGAGACGGGGATCGATTCGAGCTCCAGATGGCCCGATTCGATCTTGGAAAGGTCGAGGATGTCGTTGAGAATGTTGAGCATGCCGCGACCGGACCGCAGGATGATCTCGGCGTAGCGGCGCGGCTGTTCCGCGAGCCGCGCCTTCGACAGCATCTCCGCCATCACCAGCATGCCGCTCATCGGCGTGCGGATCTCGTGGCTGACGGTGGCGAGGAATTCCGACTTCGCCGTGTTGGCCTGTTCGGCCTCCTCCTTCGCCGCCCGCATCTCGGCGGTCCGCTCGAGAACCGTCTCCTCCAGCGTCTCGCGATGCCTCTGCAGGAGCTGGTCGCGCTCCTCGATCCGCGAGAACATGTCGTTGAAGGCGGAGGACAGGACGCCGACCTCGTCCTTCGACGACGAATCGAGACGCTTGGAAAGGTCGGAGCGCAGACCGATATCGGCGAACTCGTCGGCGAGATGGCGCAGCGGCCGGACGATCCGTCCGATCAGCCACCAGGCTACGGTGACGGCGAGCGCGAGGACGCTCGCGCAGAACAGCGTCGCGATCAGCAGCCCGCCGAGGAAACGCTCGCGCAGCCAGGCGACGTCGGCATGGATGGACAGCCAGCCGACCATCCGGCCGCCGTCGCGGATCTCGACCCGGTCGGTGATCGTATCGGCGAGAAACAGCGCCAGCAGCCCGTCATTGTCGAGCCGGCGATTGGAGCTGACCAGCGACTCCGCCGTGCCGATCTCGGCGATGGTGCGGCCGTCGGCAGCCGTCACGTCGGCATAGTCGACATGGGGCAGGCCGCGGATGCCGCGGATCACCTGGTAGACGCCGCGGCGATCATTCTCCGCGACGGCCGTCGAGGCGGCTGCGGCAAAGGCCGCCGCCGAGCCGCGAAGCCGGCTCCGCTCGGCATCGACCGTCTGGCGAAAATCCTGGACGAGGAAGAAGCCGACGGTGCAGCCGACCGCGGCGACCACCGCGACGACGACGACGACGGACAGGCGAAAGCCGAGCGTTCGCCAGGTCTTCAGAGGTTGTGCGGCGAGCGAGGCCCGGCTGCCCTGCTGCATCGCGTCAGCCGGTCGAGCGCAAAGGCTCGGCCGTCCAGGTCTCGGTCGGGAACGCGACCTCGGCCGGGACCGCCGGAGAATAGATGAAGCCCTGAACGACCGGCACGCCGGCCTGCTCCACCATGCGAAGCTGGTCCAGCGTCTCGACGCCCTCGGCGACGACCTCCATGCCGAGATCGGAAGCCATGGCGACGGCGGTCTGCAGGAACAGGCGGGAGACGCGGTCTGTGATCCCCGACTGGACGATGGACTTGTCGATCTTCAGCTCGCTGAACGGGCAGAGCCGCAACAGCGCGTAGTTCGCCGTCCCGGTTCCGTAATCGTCGAGAGACAGGCCGAAGCCGGCCATGCGGATGCGCGTCAGCTGTTCGATGAGACCGGTCATGGATTTCGGCAAAGCGGTCTCGGTCAGCTCGAAGACCACCTGGCGCGGCTCCAGCCCGTGCTTTTCGACAAGCTGCAGGAGTTCGGCCTGGAAATCCGGCGCATCGAGCGTCCGGGCGTCGAGATTGATCGAGATGCGGCGCTGATGGCCGGCAGCCCGCCAATGCGCCGCGGCTGCCATGGCGCGATCGGCGATCGCCAGCGTCAGCTTCGGCAGATCGGCGTCCTTGACGCCGTGGTGGAAGACTGAGGGCGGGCCGAGCAGCCGCCCGTCGGTAGCCTTCAGCCGGACGAGAGCCTCGAGGCCGACGAGACGGCCATCCGCGGGAGAGATCTGCGGCTGGAAATAGGGCACGATCTCGCCGGGGGTCGAGGCTGACGCATCGGCGTCTTGCGAAAGCGCCGCCGCGCCCCGCAGACAGGCCTCGCAATTGGCAAGCTCGGCGAGGAAGGCGTCGCGCCGCAGCGGCTTCTTGAGGACGCCGCAGACGACGAGGCCCAGCATGCGGCCCATCTGCCGCGCCGCCTCGATGATTTCCTTCGATTCGCCGCTGGAAATGATGACGGCGCCCCGGTAGCCGCGCTCGCCGAGCGAGCGCAGATAGGCGAGGCCGTCGAGGCTCGGCATGTTGAGATCGAGGAGCACGACGTCGACGGGGGGAACCGCGGCCTCGAGGCGCTCAAGCCCTTCCCGCCCGTCGCCTGCCACGGAAGCGTGATGAGGCCCCGTCGAACGGATCACGCTCTCCGCGACGGCAGTGAAGATCGGGTCGTCGTCGACGATCAGGAAATGATGCGTGGTCACCATGGGCCTCCGGCTCCTTGATGCCACGGCAAACCGAAGACTTCGTTACTATCGCAAGGGCCGCCGACTTAAGAAGTCAGACTTACGATTTTGCGAAGATCAGTCGACGATGACCGGCCGGGTGGCGATCATCCTCCCCTCGCCCCACAGATCACTGCTTGCCCGGCCAGATGACTGCCCAGTCCTTGGCCATGTCGACCAGCAGCCAGCCCTTCCCGCCGGCGGCATCGAGACCGTCGGACAGGCGGCCGACGGAACTGTCGCGGTCATAGGCGAATTCGCGCTTTGCGTCCGTATGGTGGACGAAGAGGCCAAGGCGCGGCCCCTCGCCTGCCGTCGCCCATTCCAGCATCTGGAGGTCGCCGTCCGAATTGCCGGCGACGAAGATCGGGCGCCGGCCGATATGCCGGTCGATGCCAACGGGCTTGCCCGCCTTGTCGTCGAGGAACTGCAGCCCGCCCTCCTTCATCAGCGTCGGCTTGCCGTCGACGAGACTGTAGTTCGTCGCGCCTTCCGAACCGACGACCTGCTGGGGAGGCACGTTGTAGGCCTCCTGCGAAATCGCGCGGATGAAATGCACGCCGCCGCCTGAGACGATGTAGGTCGAAAAGCCCCGGTCGCGCAGATAGGCGAGAAGTTCGACCATCGGCTGATAGATCATGTCGGCATAGATCCGGCCGGATGTCGGATGGGTGGCGGTCGTCAGCCATGTCTTCACGTCCGTCTCGAAATCCTCGACCGTCAGGCCGGAATGCGAGACGTTGACGATGTCGATGAGGCCCTTGTCACCGCCTGCCATGGCGCCCTTCATGTCGCCCGCCGCCGCCGCCTTGAGGACGTCGGAGGTGAGGATGCCCGGATCCGCCTTGGCCTTTTCCTGCAGGCGGTCGAAGGCGTAGAGCGCCTGGAAGTAGAGCGGTTTCTCACTCCACAGAGTGCCGTCATTGTCGAAGGTCGCGATGCGCAGCTCCTGCGGAACGTAATCCGGCGACTGCGGATCGGAGACCTTTTCGACGAAGGCGACGATGCTGGCCTTGCTGGCGGTGTCGTTCCAGGACGGCAGCGGATCGCCTGCTGCCGGCAGCAGCGAGATCGCCAGGAAAAAGATCAAACCCGAGAGGACTTTCATCGAAGGTCTCCTTTGATGGGCAGAGCCACCGTGGCGGCCGCCGGCGGAGCGGCCGCCAGTCGCCGCAGCAGTGGCTGGGCCGTCGTCGCTTGTTGGCTGCTGGAATAGCGCTCGTCGCCGAGCGGTGTGGCCTCACCAGTCGGCGGTCGCGCCGGTTGCCGGTGCGGGCGGCTACTGCAATTCGGCGACTTGACCGCCCCGCCACGATCGGCGGAGCGGCTGCTTGTCGAAACGGCCGCCCGGGCGAACCGGATCAATTGCCGAGGTTGGACTTCAGCGACTCTTCGATCGAGCTCAGATTGAACGAACCGGGAGTCTGGCTCGGCGGGTATTCCTGCATCGTCTGCAGGAACTGTGCCGCCAGAGCCTGAACCGGGGCAATGACGAAGGCATGGTCGATGATCCAGTCATTGTAGGTGTTGGAATTGTGCTGGGCCTTCTCGAAGGGATCGCGCCGCAGATTGAAGATCAGCGGCACCCGCAGCTCGGTGAACGGCTCTCGCCAGACTTCGAAGGCCTGTCCGCGGTTCTCCAGGAAGATGATCTTCCAGGCGTCGTAGCGCGCCGCCACGACTTGGCCGTCGTCATTGACGTACCAGAACTCCTTCCGCGGGCTCTGGTCGCCGCCTTCGAGATAGGCCGTCATGTCGTAGCCGTCGATGTAGTTGCGATAGTTCCGCCCGTTGAGTTCGACACCCTCCCTCAGCTGCGTCTTGATGTCCGGATTGCCGGCGATGGCGGCGAAGGTCGGCAGCCAGTCCTCGTGGGCGACGATGCCGTTGAGGGTCTTGCCCGCCGGGAAGTGGCCGGGCCAGCGGACGAAGGCGGGGACGCGGTAGGCACCCTCCCAGTTGGAGTTCTTCTCCGAGCGGAACGGCGTCGTGCCGGCATCCGGCCAGGTGTTGTAGTGGGGGCCGTTGTCGGTCGAATAGAAGACCACCGTGTTCTCGGCGATGCCGAGCTCGTCGAGCTGCTGCAGGAGCTCGCCGACCATCATGTCGTGCTCGACCATGCCGTCGTGATATTCGTCGCCGTCCGGGCCCGAGATCCCGGTGTTGCTTTCCTTCACATGGGTGCGGAAATGCATCCGGGTGGCGTTCCACCAGACGAAGAAGGGCTGATCCGCCTCGTGCTGGCGCTTGATGAAGTCCTTCGCGCCGGCGAGCGTCTCCTCGTCGATCGTCTCCATGCGCTTTTTCGTCAGCGGCCCGGTGCTTTCGACGCGCTGGGTGCCGTCCGCATTGGCCCAGGAGTGGATGACACCGCGCGGCCCGAAGCGATCGATGAACTTCTCGCCGTTGGCGAGGGTCATGTCGCGCGGATAGTCGCGATTTTCCGGCTCCTCTTCGGCATTGAGGTGGTAGAGATTGCCGAAGAACTCGTCGAAGCCATGCATGGTCGGCAGATGCTCGTCCCGGTCGCCCTGATGGTTCTTGCCGAACTGGCCGGTCGCATATCCCTGGCTCTTCATCACCGTCGCCATGGTGACGTCGGTTTTCTGCCAGCCCTGGGGTGCGCTCGGCAGGCCGACCTTGGTCATGCCGGTGCGCACCGGAACGTTGCCGCCGATGAAGGCGGCGCGACCCGCGGTGCAGCTCTGCTGGCCGTAATAGTCGGTGAAGGAGAGCCCTTCGGCCGCGATCCGGTCGATGTTGGGCGTCATGTATCCCATCATGCCGCGATTGTTGTGGCTGATGTTCCAGGTGCCGATGTCGTCCCCCCAGATGACGAGGATGTTCGGCTTGCCGCCACCCATCCCTGCGGCCGGCGTCGTCTGGGTCGCCTGCGCATGGGCCGGACGCTCTGAGGCCCCGATCGCCGCGGCGGTCGCGACGAGGCTTGCCCCCGCCACCAGCAGATCGCGGCGATGTATCGTCGTCTGCGACGCGCGATCCTTGGCGCCCGTCGTCGTCTTGCCTCCATCCTGTCTTGCCATTGTGCCGTCTCCTCTGAACTCTGCGTGTTGATAGGATTGTCCGCAGTTTTCCGGCGCTGAACTGCGATCGCCGGTCTCGCTGGGCTCGAAAGCCTTACCGCCTGGGGAGAGGATCTTGCGGCGGGGGTTGCTGCTACCGCAGCAATTCAGTCTCCACTCGCAGCCGATCAGTGCTGTGAATCTGCCATCGTGCGTTTGGCCAATGCCCCAAGCGCAAGATTGCAGGAACTCTATTGGATGGCCTTTTCCAAGAACTGGCCGACCACGTTCGACATGTCGAAGCTAGCCCCGCCTTGCACGGGCGGATACTCCGCGAGTGTCTGAAGGTGCTGCTCCATCAGACTGCTCATTGGCTGGATCAGCCAGGAGACCTTTTGCATGAGGTGACCGTAGGCATCTGGCGTATCGTAGCTCTCGAACGGATCCATCCTGATATTGAAAACCAGGGGCACTGTGCGAGGGAGTACGTCAGCGTAATAGTCTTCTTTCGTTGAGAAGTGGAATTTCCACGGCCCCATACGAACAGCGGTCAGTCTGCTTTCGTAATAATGAAAGATGTGATCACGGGAGGAGTGTTTGGCCTCACCTTTCCAGTAGGAGAGGTTGTCGACTCCGTCGATATACTGCTTCTTTTCCTGCATCACCTTCTCGGCGACATTGCTGATGCCGGCCGCGGCGGCGAGCGAGGTGAACATGTCCTGATGAGCCTGAATGCCGTTGAGGACCGCACCTGAGGGCAGCACGTTCGGCCACCGCAGCATCGACAACACACGCACGCCACCTTCATAGGTGGTCATCTTCTCGCCCCGGAACGGCGTCGTTCCGCCATGGGGCCAGGAAGAGTGTTCAGGGCCGTTATCCGTCGAGTACCAAACGATCGTATCCTCGGCGAGGCCCTGCTGGTCGAGCCAGTCAAGGACCTGGCCGATGTCGTGGTCGTGTTGCAGCATGCCGGAACCGTGGAAATCAGCCTCCGACGTATAGTCCTCGGCGGCATAGCGCCATTCATCGTTCAACCGCGTGTAGAGATGCATCCGGCTGGTGTTCATCCAGACGAAGAACGGTTCATCAGCTTCCTTGGCAGCCGCCATGAACGCCTGAGCGCGCGGGATGATTTCGCCGGCATCGAAGTTCTTCATCCGATCCTGCGTGAGGGGTCCCGTGTCCTCGATCGATTGCTTGCCGATCCTTCCGAAGCGTGGATCCTCGGTGGTGTCGTCGACGTCGGTGGCAAGACTATGCAGAACGCCGCGTGTGCCATAGCGCTTCTCATAAGCATCGATGCTGCCGGAAAAGGCCTCGCCGAAGCGCTGGTAGTCACGTTGCTCCGATTCTTCCTGGGTGTTGAGGTGGTAGAGATTGCCGTAGAACTCATCAAAGCCGTGCACGGTCGGCAGGTGCTCATTGCGATCGCCGAGATGGTTCTTGCCGAACTGACCGGTGCGATAGCCGACGCTCTTGAGCTGTTCGGCGAGGGTGGGTGAACCTGCCTGGAGGCCGAGCACTGCGCCGGGCTGTCCCACGGTCGTCATGCCCGAGCGGATCGGATACTGTCCGGTGATGAACGCCGCCCGGCCAGCGGTGCAACTCGGTTGCGCATAGTGATCGGTGAAGCGGATTCCCTCGTTGCCGATCCGATCGATGTTCGGGGTCGTATAGCCCATGACCCCCATGCCGTAGGCCGAGACGTTTTGCCAGCCGATGTCGTCACCCCAGATGACCAGGATGTTCGGCCGTCTGTCGCTCCTTGCGCCAGCGGGTGGAGTGGTCTGGGTCGCCTGTGCACGGGCCGGACGCTCGGAGGCCCCGATCGCCGCGGCCGTCGCGACGAGACCTGCCCCCGCCACCAGCAGATCGCGGCGATGTATCGTCGTCTGCGACGCGCGGTCCTTCGCGCCCGTCGTCTTGCCTCCATCCTGTCTTGCCATTGTGCCGTCTCCTCTGGACTCTGCGTGTCGGTGAGATTTCCGCAGTTTTCCCGGCGCTGGGGCTATGGTCTTCGGACGCACCGGAATCCGATGTGGCTTGTCGAGCTGTCGACCTGCTGGGCGTGCCGGGCAGCAGGTCGGTAGCGGCGGCAATAGCTGGGGGCGCAGAGATGCGAGCCCCCCTTCAGGACCCGTCGCGGGATCCTGATCTCGGGCTGTGCCGGATCGAAACTCGCGTCCCGATCGCCGTTTCGCAGATTGGCCGGAATGCAGCAGGCCTTGGCGGGGTCGCCGGCATGCTTCGGTGCATAGAAGTCGGCGGTCCATTCCCAGACATTGCCGATCATGTCCGACAGACCGAAACCGTTGGGTGGGAAGGCGCCGACCGGCGATGTCCGCTGGTAACCGTCGGTGGCGGCATTGAAATGCGGGAAGATTCCCTGCCAGGTATTGGCCATCGGCCGGCCGGCCGGCATGAAGTCGTCGCCCCAGGCGTAGTCGCGACCTTCGAGCCCCCCGCGGGCGGCGAATTCCCACTCCGCCTCGGTCGGCAGCGCCTTGCCGGCCCAGTCCGCATAGGCTTCGGCGTCCTCATAGGCGATATGGACGACGGGGTGATCGTCCAGCCCCTGGATCGAGGAATCCGGGCCGGCGGGATGGCGCCAGTCGGCACCGAAGCAGAACGCCCACCACTGGCTGTGATCGCCGAGCGAGACCGGATGGGAGGGCGGCGTAAAGACCAGCGAGCCGGCCTTCAGCATGTGCGGCAGGGCGCCGGGATAGTCGCCGGCGTCGGGAATCTTTTCGGCCAGCGTCACGTAGCCGGTCCGGCGCACGAAGCGGCGGAACGCTCTGTTGGTGACGGGATGGCGATCGATCGAGAAGGCATCGACCGTCACGTCATGGGCCGGCGCCTCTTCGGGGTAGTGCCTGTCGGAGCCCATGCGAAAGGCGCCGCCGGAAAGCGCGACCATCTCGCTCTTGCGACCGTCATCGGCCGTGCGGACGCCCCGGGAGCTGAACACCGGCCTACTCCGGAGTTGCTTTGCGACAAAGCAGGCTCGCCGCTGCTGGCGGCCGCTGCCGCGCATCCGGCGGGGCGATTTCGAATATTCCCACGACTCAAATCCTCCAGATATTTACTTCTATTTGGAGAGAATTTGCACAATACTTTCAACGCCAAACATAATAAAGCACGTAGTTCAAAATAATCAACCCGTAATCGCCGCTTTCAAACAAATAATCCGAATAACAGAACCGCAATTGTTGCAAACAAGATCAATATTTAAAGCATTTTTCGTGATAAAGGCGACAATCTCAACATCAATATTTTCAATATGCAACTATGTATGTGGTAAAAATGTCATTCATCCGTCTGAATATTTCAGAGAGTTGCACAGGTCAACAGATATCTCTTCGATTTTAGCGCCAGATGCGCTATCACGACTCGCATTGAAGTATGGACTATTTAAGTAATTTAATTTGACCTGGCTTATACTTATGAAGTTTAGGTGGTCGATTTGACGCGTATCCATGACACGCGGTCGAGAATGCTGGCGGAAAGACTGGACGGGGGAGACAATGTTGATGGTATCGCGGAAAGTACGAACGGGCCTCGCTGTCGGAATGTTCGTCAGCCTTGCCGAGTGTGTTATGGTGCTATTACCGACAGCAGCACATTCCCAAGACACCGACCTGGCAAAGCAGCTTTCCAACCCGATTGCCTCGCTGATCAGCGTGCCGTTCCAGTTCAACTTTGACGACAACATCGGACTGGACGACGGCGGCTATCGGATCGTGATGAATGTGCAGCCGGTCATCCCGATCGCGCTCAGCGACGATCTGAACCTGATCTCGCGGACCATTCTCCCGATCACCTATCAGGAAGATGTCGTCAGCGCGGTCACCATCCCTGCGTCGATGCAGGGCGGCCAGTTCATCCCGGCACAGACCTTCGGCCCGTCCGGCGCGCAGTTCGGCCTGGGCGATACCGTGCAGAGCCTGTTCCTCTCGCCGGCAAATCCCGGCCCATCGGGCATCATCTACGGTGCGGGCCCGGTCTTCCTGCTTCCGACCGCCACGGAGACCCTGCTTGGCGGAGACAAATGGGGAGCGGGGCCGACGGCCGTCGCCCTGAAGCAGACGGGCCCCTGGACCTACGGCGTCCTTGCGAACCATATCTGGTCCTTTGCCGGCGCCGACGATCGCAGGGATGTCAGCGCGACGTTCCTTCAGCCGTTTCTTTCCTACACGACCTCGGACGCCTGGACCTTCGCCTTGAACACCGAGAGCACCTACGACTGGGTGTCCGAGGAGTGGAGCGTCCCCGTCAACTTCCAGATCAGCAAGCTCGTGACGATCGGCGAGCAGCCGATCAGCCTGCAGGCCGGCGTCCGCTACTGGGCCGACAGCCCGCCGGGCGGGCCCGAAGGGTTCGGTGCCCGCCTCGGCGTCACCTTCCTGTTTCCCAAAGGATGAGAGCCGCGGGGAGATCCGTGCGGCACGTTGAGACGAACTGTCGGCACATCGGGGGGTGGAAATGAGCAGATGTCGATTGGTCGGGGCGGGTGCCTCGCTCGCAGCCCTAGTGGCGGGATTGTCCGCCGCCGGTCCGGCGCGATCCGCCGAGGGCGGCCTCAGCCACTATCTTCCCGGCCTCGCCGGGGATTTCGGTCTCGCCATCGCGCCGAAGCCAGGGCTGCAGGTGGCCAATGTCGTCTGGTGGCAGTCGGGCAGCATCGACGCGGCGGTGTTGCAGGGCCGGGTGGATCTCGGCCTCGACGCCGACATCGTCCTCGACGTTCCCGTGGCGACCTACACCTTCGACGGCGCGATTCTCGGCGGTGTCTACACCGCCGGGATCGCGGTGCCTTTCGGCTACGGGAAGCTCGATGCGGAGGCGACCGGTCCGCTCGGCAACACGCTCAGCGTCGGCGACGATTCCTTTGCCTTGTCCGACATCGCGATCACCCCCCTGCAGCTCAACTGGAACAGCGGCAACTTCCACTTCAAGTTCGCCGAAACGGTCATCGCGCCGACCGGCGCCTATGATGTCGACGATCTCGTCAATCTCGGCCGGAACTACTGGAGCTTCGACAGCATCGGCGCCATCACCTGGTTCGACCCGGAGATTGGGACGGAACTCTCGGTGGCGGCCGGCGTGATGCTCAATACCAAGAACGAGGACACCGATTACCAGACCGGCGTCGAGACCCATGTCGACTTCACCGCAAACCAGTTTCTGGCGCCGACCTTCGCTCTGGGACTGAGGGGCTACTACTACCGGCAGGTGAGCGGCGACAGCGGCAGCGGCGCCCTTCTCGGCGATTTCAAATCCGAAGCCTTCGGCCTCGGCCCCGGCTTCCTGTGGTCGCCGGCCTTCGCCGAAGGCCGGCTGGCGATCGCCGGAAAATGGCTGCATGACTTTTCGGCCGAGAACCGCTTCAAATCCGATTACGGTATCGTCACCGTGGGGTGGAAGTTCTGACAAGGGCCGGAGGTCCCGGCCGGCCCCGGCGGCGAGGAGATGAGAGGTGAGCACCGCGACGCGTGACCGCCGTTCGGCGACCTCCAGGCTGACGGCCCTCGCCGCGCTCCTGATCCTCTCCTCGCCGCTTCTCGTCTCCGCCGCCTTCGCCCAGGAAGCGTCTGTCGCGCCGGCCGCGCAGGAAGCCCCTTCCCCGTCTGCCGCGACAGCAGGCGGCACCCGGGACCTGCCGCTCGAAGAGAAGCTGCGGCAGGTCAAGGGCATGATCGACGACCCCGAGGTTTCGGCCTGGCTCGATGCGCAAGGCAGGCCGGCAGCGGTGCTGGTGCCGGCCGTCCCGAAGACCTCCTATATCGAGGCACGGATCGAACGCATCCGCAGCCATCTGAAGACCGTCCTTGCCGCCGGGCCGGATCTCGCCGGCACGCTCGCCGGCCTCTTCGGCAGCCCCGGCCGCGGCCTGACGCTTCAGGGCTCCGGCTACGGCCTGCTACTCGTGGCCCTCACCCTGGCCCTTGGCGCAGCCGGCTCCTGGCTGATGCACCGGGCAGTGAGCGGCAGGGGCAGCCACACCGAGGGACCACCTGAAGGCGCAGCCCTCATGCTGCCGCCGCTCGGCTTCGCCTTCGCCGGCGCGATCGTGCTCTTTCTCTTCGACTGGCCGCCGACGCTCCGCCGGGTCGTCGTCGCGTTTCTCCTCGCCTATGTCGGCACACGGCTCGTCGTCGTCGGCGGCCGCGTGCTGCTGGCGCTCCTCAGGGAGGAAGGCAGGGACAAGCCGGAGACGCCGCCGGAAGATCTCGCGCGGCACCGCTACTGGCAGGCGAGGACATCGCTGTTCCTCGGCTATCTGTTTTTCGGCTGGGCAGCCGTCGAGACCGTCGATGCTCTCGGAGCGCCCGTGCCGGCGCGGCAGCTTGCCGCCTATATCCTCGGGCTCGGGCTTCTCCTCATCGCCGCGGCAAGCGTCTGGCAGCGGCCGACTGCCCCGGTTTCAGCCGACCGCGCGAGGCTCCACACCGTCGCGATCCTCGTCGCCCTGATTCTCCTCTGGCTCCTTTGGGTGGCGGGGCTGATGACGCTTCTGTGGGTCGGCATCTTCGCGCTCGTCCTGCCGGCCGCCGTTCGCCTTGCGGGAACCGTGGCCCGGGTGGCGGCGAGCCGCCGGGTCGCGGAGACGCCCAAGGCGCGTCTCCTGCCGGTGATCGCCGAAAGGGTCGGCCGAGCCGCGGTGATCCTGGTGGCGATCGCCTGGCTGGCGAGCTTCGCCGGCGCCGATGCCGCATCGCTGACCGGCGGCGCCGACTTCGTCTCCCGTCTGCTGCGCGGCATTCTCGGCGGCATCGCCGTGCTGCTGATCGCCGACCTCGTCTGGGCGATCCTGCGCGCCACCATCGACGACAGGCTGCGGCAGGCGCGATCCGACGTCGCCGACACCGAGGAGGCGCAGGCGAGGCGGGCAAGGCTCCTCACCCTCCTGCCGATCATCCGCAATCTCCTTGCCGTTGCCATTGCCATCGTCGCCCTGCTGATGGTGCTGGCCGGCCTCGGAGTGGAGATCGCGCCGCTGATCGCCGGTGCCGGAGTCGTCGGCGTCGCCGTCGGTTTCGGCGCCCAGACGGTGGTCAAGGACGTCATCAGCGGGATGTTCTATCTCTGGGACGACGCATTCCGGGTGGGCGAATACATCCAGAGCGGCGGCTACAAGGGCACGGTCGAATCCTTCAGCCTGCGCTCGGTGAAGCTGCGCCATCATCGCGGGCCGCTGTTCACCGTTCCCTTCGGCGAGCTCGGCGCCGTCCAGAACATGAGCCGCGACTGGGTGATCGACGTGATGTCGGTCAACGTGCCCTACGACACCGACCTGCAGAAGGTGAAGGCGATCGTCAAGGATATCGGCCGGCAGCTGCAGGAGGCGCCGGAATTCAAGCCGCACATCATCCAGACGCTGAAGATGAAGGGCGTCCAGCAGTTCGGCGACTTCGCGATGAACCTGCGCCTGGCGATGACGACGCGGCCGGGTCAGCAGTTCACCATCCGCCGCCAGGCCTATGCGATGATCCGCAAGGCCTTTCCGGAGAACGGCATCGAGATCGCCATCCCGACCGTGCAGATCGCCTCGGATGGCGACCCGCAGACCAACCAGCAGGCTGCGGCGGCCGCCCAGCGGATGCAGGTCGCGGGGAATCCGGGCGCGGCGTGATCCGTCTTAGGTCCAAAGTCAGCGCTGCGGTGCCCGCCAACTGGAGCCGGAGCGGTCGGCGACCATCAGACTATTGCGGCGTGCCCGAGGGCGGCACCGTCCCCATCTGCGGCGCCGGGCCCGGGGTCTCGCTGCCGTTGCGCACCTCGTAGATGACGAAGGCGACGACGGCGACCACGACTATCAGACAGATCATCCACCAGCCCCGCGATTGCTGGGGCCGCGGATCGCGGTTGTAGTCACGTTCGGCCATCGCTCCGGCAACCTTTCGGAACCCATTGAAATCATAGATGCCACGGGAAAAGCGGCGAGGTTAAGGACCATCCGTCCCGGCGCCGATGTTTTCCGGTTTTTCAGATCGCGATCAAATTGACCGTCCGACCGGCGGCGATCGGTTGCCATCTACTCGCCGGAAGCTGGGGAATGCTCTCGGATATCTGTCCGGCAGATTGGCTGAGGGAGGCAGGCCGGCGGTTGAGACGAGGGCTTCAGGCAATGTCGTTGGAAAGCGCGACCGCCCCCCTTGTGGCTGACCGAGGGTCGGACAGCCCGCCAGTTCAAGCCCCAATCCCGAGGACGCTCGCAGCCTGAACAAGATTTAATGTTATTTCATTACATCATGCGTTAAACCCTCCCTGCCGTCCAAGACCAGCAGGAGAGGCCCATGCCAGACAGCCGCCCAGCGTATTTGCCCAAGGTCCCGGCGAGCGCAGCGGCGACCCTCCTGCTCGTCGCCACCCTCGCGCTCGCCCCGACCGAGGCCGGGGCCCATCTCGTCCGCGGCGCGCAGGGCGGCTTCGGCAGCGGCTTCGAGCATCCGCTGACCGGCCTCGATCATTTCCTCGCCATGTTCGCCGTCGGCCTCTGGGGTGCGCAGATCGGCGGCCGGCAGGTCTGGACGCTGCCTGTGGCCTTTCCGCTGATGATGGTCGTCGGCGGAATCATCGGTATCTCGGGCGTCGCCCTGTCCGGCATCGAGACGGGCATCGCGCTTTCGATCCTTGTTCTCGGCCTCGCCATCGCCTTCGCCTGCCGCCCGGCCGAATGGCTCGCCCTCGTGCTGATCGCCTTCTTCGCCCTGTGCCACGGCTATGCCCATGGCGCCGAACTGCCGCTTGCGGCCGATCCGGCGGACTATGCGATCGGCTTCGTGCTGGCGACCGGCCTGATCCATCTTCTCGGCATCGGCGTCGGCCTCCTGGTCGGCCGGCTGTGGCATGGCCGCGTCTCGCGCATCCTCGGGGCGCTGATCGCCGCGGGCGGCCTCTATTATCTTGCGCTCTGATCGTCGCAGATCCGCCCGGGCGCTCGCCGGCCCGTTCCTGATCCTCGCGGCGCTGCTGCTGGCGGTCGTCCCGCGTCTCTCACCCGCCGCATCCCTCGACGCCCTGGCCTGGTGGATCGCCTATGGGCCGATGGCGCCGGAGCGGGCTCTGCCGATCTGTGCCTTCGGCGTGGCCCTCGCGCTGACCGGCAGGAGATCGGCGGCCGCCGCAACGTCGAGCTTCGCGTTCGGTGCCGTTTCCGGTTTTGCGATGGAGCCGCAGTGGCTGGATCTGCTCGGCCGGCTGCCGGCGGCGGCGACCCATGATTTCTATGCCGGGCCGCTGTCCTGCATCGCGGCCGGCGCGAGCCTGATCTGCGGCCGGCGCTTGCGGCCTTTCATGCTGGTGCCCTCGGGCTTTCTTCTCGGCGCCATGTGGGCACTGTGGATCCGGCTGCTCGATCCGACGCTGCACGAGCCGAAGATCACCATGACCGGCCTCCTTGTCGCCGCCCTTCTGGCAGCGGCAGTCGCAATCACCCTCGCCCGCTTCCGAGGACCGTGGATGTTCGTTGCCGCGCCGATCCTCGGCAGCTGGCTGGTCGCCATCGGCCTTCTCTACGGTGGCGCTTATATCGCGGCCCGCTCGCCGGCGCTCGTCCTGCCGCCCCCGGCAGCGAGCGCCGATCCAGACCCGGCCCTTCTCGACGGGCTGTTCGGCACTCCGGCGGACACGAGGCAGCACCCCGCGACACGCCGGGATCCGTTCGGCAGCGGCGGCGGATCGAAACCGTTCTGATGGAGGCGTTGCCCATGGCGAGAATCGATCCTCACCCGGCTGACCCGGGCCCTCGACGCGGCGATCGGCGAGACAGGAGGCGGCGCGAGACCGTCGGGACCGCCGCCGGCGCTCTCGCCGTCGCGGTCCTGGCGATGGGTCTCTGCCCGGCCTTCGCCCATCCGAATATCGTGATGACCTGCCGGGTGCTGTTCAATTTCGATGGCCCGTCGGTAAACGGCCTCGGCGAGGTCTGGACATTCGACCAGACATTCAGCGCCGAACTCCTGAAGGACTTCGACGCCGACGGCGATGGCCGCTTTTCCAATAGCGAAGCCGCCGCCATGCAGAGCGAGATCATGAGAAATCTCGCCGACTCCCGCTACTTCACCTATGTCTCGATCGACGGCAAGGACGCCGGCAAGCTTCCGGTGTCGGGCTTTCGGGCGGAGGCGAAAGACGGCGTCGTCAGTATCGCCTTCGGCGTCCCTGTCAAGACACCCCTCGACCCGCGGATCCACACGCTCTCGGTGGAGATCAAGGATCCGGAATTCTTCGTCTTTGCGAGTTTTGCCGGCGACAATCCGGTGCTGATGCGCGGCGATGGCGCCGAAGCGGACGGCTGCGTGCCGAAACTCGTCGACGACAGTGCCGGCGCCTATTTCGGCGGCGCCATCATTCCCGAAGCTGCGACACTCTCATGCGGCAGCAGGCCGCGATGAGGCCAAGCGCACCGGTCACCGGCCGATGCGTCAGCCGCAGCGACCCTCGGCAGCCGCAGTCCGGTCCACCTGGCCTTCAGTCCAATCCCGCTGGCCGCCTCGAACGCAGCCGGCAAGAACTCCCGTGCGATCCGTCGAGCGAAGGTTGCGGAAATTCCGGACCACGACCGGCATGCGGCTCGTCAGCTTCGCGACCTATGATCCGGGGTCCATGGATCTGAAACAGAGAGCTCTCCAGACCATCGACACCCCGTTCGGCACGAGATTGTCACCCATGTCTTAGGAACGGTCTGTTACCCATGTCTCCGGGCCGGACACTGAACGATTGGCGACCCCGGCAGGATTCGAACCTGCGACCATCGGCTTAGAAGGCCGGTGCTCTATCCACTGAGCTACGGGGCCGATTCCTGCCCTCAATGGGTCCAGGGCTGGCGGCGGTCGTATTTGAAATTGTCGGCATAGGCGACCCGCACCCGCTTGGGGCTGTGCGCCTCTTCGACCCTATAGGGAATATCGTTGCGCTCGGCATAGTCGACCGCCTGTTCCTTTGTCTCGAAGGTCAGGCGGATCTGCGAGCGCATGTCTTTCGACGAGGTGTAGCCCATCAGCGGCTCGACGGCCTTCGGCGCCTCGGGCTCGAATTCGAGAACCCAGTTGTGCGTCTTCGCCTTGCCCGATTGCATGGCGGTCCGGGCCGGCCGGAAGATGCGTGCAACCATGTGCGTCCTCGCTCAGTCGCTAGAGCGCCGTGCGTCCGAATGGATGCAAAGGACGCTCTCAGTTATTGAACCACCGCATCGTGCTTTTAGAAAATCGATTCCGATTTTCGGGCCGATGCTGTAACGTTGACGCACGATCTGCCGGCAGCCGAACGCTTTCCGGACACGACCACGCGCCGAGCCCGAACGTCCCTGGTCGGAGCGGCAGGATTCGAACCTGCGACCCTCTGGTCCCAAACCAGATGCGCTACCAGGCTGCGCTACGCTCCGCACACGGGGTGTCCCGTCTCGCCCTGCGGTCTGCCGGGGTTTCGACGCCAAGTCAAGCCTGAGAAAGCCGGCCGCAGACAACCGCGAGGCGCGTCCGGTATCGTCCGCGCCATCGGGTCGCCGGGCGAGGCGAGGCCGGCAGCTTCCAGCCCGTGATCCTGTGGCCGATTATGCCGCCTGCGCGGCCTCGGCGAGGACCTGGTCGGCCATCACTTGGCAGCGCTTGATCAGCCGGTGCTCCTCGGGCGTATAGTCGGCGACGGCATTGTGGATCGTGCCGAAATTGTCCCACATCAGGACGTCGTTTTCCGACCAGCGATGACGATAGCGATACTTCTCCTGCAGCTGGTGCTGGAACAGGAAGGTGAGGATCTCGTCGCTCTCGGCCTTGTCCATGCCGTCGATCCTCTCGGCATAGCCGGGATTGCAATAGAGCACGAAATCGCCGGTGATCGGATGGCGCAGGAAGATCGGTTGCGAGACCGGCGGCTTCTTGCGGCGCTGCTCGTCGGTCAGCGGCGGCCGCTTGCTGCCCTTCTCGCGCCGCATCGTTTCCCAGAACTTGTTGAAGTCGTGGGTGGCCGTCTTCGCGGCGAGCTTCTCTTTCAACTCTTCAGGCAGGTCGAGATAGGCCGCCCGCATGTTGCAGAATTCCGTGCAGCCGAGCGGCTCGCCGTTCCGGCGCGGGATCTCGATGCCGTAAAGGACGTTGGCGAAGGCCATCTCCTTGGAATAAGACATGTCGGTGTGCCAGTCCTGGCCGGCATCGGCAAGGCCGAGCGGCTTGCCGTCGACGACGATGTTGGAAAGGATCATCACCTCCGGATGGCCGGGCTCCTGATAGCTGTTCGCGACATTGATCTCGAGCGTCCCGAAGGCGCTGGAGAACCGCTTCAGCTCGGCGGCGTCCAGCGTCTGGTCAGGAAAGCTGATCACGCCGTGGCGGCCGAGCGCCTGCTTGACGGCGTGGCGGTCCGCCTCGGACAGCGGTTGTGAGAGATCCAGCCCGATGATGCGGGCGCCGAGGCTCTCGCCGGATGGAACGATCTGCATGACTTCTCCTCCTTGGCTGACTTGGCTGACCGGGCCTGCTCCCGCCGGTCGTGATGTCCCTGATCTATCGGCGCCGTCGGGCGGTGCACAGGGCCGGGCTGGGCACATCGTTGTTTCCGAAAATGCAACAAAGCTTGTTTCCGCATCGGCAACGCCGATCAGGCCGCCTTCGCCTCCTCGACGAGTGCCCGCAGTTCGTCATTGGTGACGGCACGCCGCTCGCGCGTGGCGATCACCTTGACCCGGTCGAGCAGCGCCGGGTGGGCTTCCTGCGGCAGGGTCAGGCCGAGTTCGCCGAGCTTGTGGGCGACGGATACGAGGCCGCTCTTCTTGCCGAGCAGGATCTCGCGCTTCTGCCCGACGATTTCGGGCTTGTAGGATTCGGCGGTGAAGGGCTCCTTGAGGACGCCGGCGACCACCATGCCGGCCTCGTGGCGGAAGGCGTTGGCCCCGACCACCGCTTTGTTCACCGGGACCGGAATGCGGCTCAGCGCCTCGACCCGGCGGGAGATCGCCTGAAAGGTCTCGAGCTTCAGGCCGGTGCGATAGCCTTCGAGCACCTCCAGCGCCATCACCACGTCCTCGGTCGCGGCATTGCCGCAGCGCTCGCCGAGGCCGTTGATGGTCGAGGAGACATAGTCGGCCCCGGCCCTGACGCCGGCGAGCGTGTTGGCGCAGGCAAGGCCGAAATCGTTGTGGCAGTGGATCTCGAGGGCAAGGCCGGGCGCCGCCTGCCTGATACGCGAGACGATGTCGGTGATCGCCTCCGGCAGGGCGCAGCCGGTGGTGTCGACGATCCTCAGCCGATCGACGGTGCCGCTCCGGTCGAGGGCCGCGACGAGTTCGGCGAGGAATTCCGGCTCCGCCCGCGTCGTGTCATAGGGGCTGAAGATGACTGCAAGCCCCTTGTCCCGGGCATGACGGGTCAGCATCAGCGCCTTTTCGAGATAGTCGGCATTGCTGATGCCCTTCAGCTTGTGGGCCCGCTCCACCTCGCTGATCGGAAAGCTCAGCCGGACGCCCCAGACGCCGAGAGAGGCGGCGAGATCGATGTCCTGGGTCAGGCCGCGGCAGAGGACGCTGATCCTGGCATCGAGGCCCGCGGCGACGATGGCGGCGATCGCCGCGCGATCCTCCTCGCTGCTGGCAACGGTCCCGGCCTCGATCTCGTAGACGCCGAGTTCGTCGAGCATTCGGGCGATCTCGAGCTTCGCCTCGCGGTCCATGACGATGCCGGCCTGCTGTTCGCCGTCGCGCAGGGTACAGTCGGCAATGCGGAGGGTCCGCTCTTCGCCGCCCCAGGCGGCGATGCCGGGATTAAACGGGCTCGGCCACATCCCGTTGGCTGGGGGCTGTATCATCGTTGGTCTCCCAAAGCTGGTTGTGTGTCCCGGCGGGGCTGGCATGGCGGTCGGCCGACCGGCCGAAGAGGCCCATCGCCGCCGCCGGGCCCAGCGCCGCCATCAGGTCGGCGCGGGCGATGAGGTCGGGCGTGATGTCGGCAAGCCGAGGGGCGCCGAGGAGCTGCATCACCCGGCGGAGTTCCTGGCCGAGAATCTCGACGGCGCGATCCGCTCCTGTGCCGCCGCCGGCGGCGATGCCGTAGAGCATCGCCCGGCCGATCATCACCGCATCGGCGCCAAGGGCGATCGCCTTGGCGACGTCGGCGCCGCGGCGGATCCCGCCGTCGAGGAAGACCTCCATCCGGTCTCCGACGGCGGCGCGGATCTCCGGCAGGCAGAACAGCGACGGCAGCGCGCCGTCCAGCTGGCGACCGCCGTGATTGGAAACGGCGACGGCGTCGACGCCCATTCGCGCGAGACGCGCGGCATCCTCGCCGCGTGCGATGCCCTTGACGACGAGCTTGCCCTTCCAGCCGTCGCGGATCGCCTCGAGGTCGTCCCAATCGAAGGAGGGATCGTAGTTGCGCCCGACCGTCGAGGCCGCGGTGTTGACGTCGCTGACGCCCTCGAAGGACGTCAGATTCGCCATGGTCGGCATGCCGTGGAACAGCGTCGACAGTGCCCAGCCAGGATGGAACGCAAAATCCCTGACATTGCGGGCGGTATAGCGGAACGGCACGGAGAAGTCGTTGCGGTAGTCCCGCTCGCGATTGCCGCCGACCGGCAGGTCGACGGTGATCATCAGCGCCTCGAAGCCGGCGCTTCTCGCCCGCTCGATCAGCTCGGCGGTGATCTCCCGCCGCTTGAAGATGTAGCACTGGAACCAGCGCCGGCCGTCATGACACCTCGCAATGTCCTCCAGAGTGACGCTGGCGGTGCTCGACATGGCGTAGGGTATGCCGGCGGCAGCCGCGGCGGCGGCGCTCGCATGATCGCCCCGTGGCCAGGAGAAGCCGGCTGCGCCGAAGGGCGCGACGACGATCGGAAGGGACGAGGGCGCGCCGAGAAGCGTCGTCTCGGTGGTGACTGCCGAGACATCGACCAGCGCCCGCGGCTGGAACCGCAGGCGGGAAAACGCGTCCTCGTTGCCCCGCAGGGTTCGCTCGTCCTCCGCCCCGCCATCGACGAAATCGAACACCGCCCGGGGGAGCCGGCGCTTGGCGGCGCTGCGCAGATCGCCGATCGAGCGGCATCGCGCAATGTTCCGGCGCCGCCGCGACGAGGTGGCAGGCAGATCCTGCGTCGTCATCATGGTCTTTCTCTTGCGCAAGGCGCTCCCCGCGCGATGTCGTAGGGCGGCTGTGCCGGCAACCCTGCCTTGCCGCCGCGTTCCGTTCGCCGACAGCATAACCTTCCCGGTCGCGCTTTCGACCGCTCCGCCCGAACGGATTTGGAAAAACGGTGTTTCCGATCTTCGGCGCGATCAGGGCCGGTTCGACAGCGACAGCGGCTTTCGCTCACCCGACAAGGCGGCTAAGGATCGGCCCATGCAGGATCGCCAGATCATCGGCCTGATCGCGACCTTCGTCGCGGTCGCGGAACTCGGCAGCTTCAAGCGCGCCGCGGAGGTGATCGGCCGCTCGCCCTCTGCCGTCACCACCCAGATCAACCAGCTCGAAGAGCTGCTCGGCGTCCGCCTGCTGGTGCGAACCACCCGCAATGTCAGGCTTTCCAGCGCAGGTGAGCAGTTCCTCGGTCGCGGCCGCCGCCTCCTCAACGAGACCGAAAGGCTGATCCGCGACTTTCGCGGCCAGGGCGACAAGCTCGCCGGCAAGGTCGAACTGTCGGTCTCGCCGACGATCGCCGTCAGCCTGGTGCCGAAGGTTCTGCATCTCCTTTCCGACGAGCACCCGGACGTGAAGATCACGCTCTATGAGGGACTTCGCGACGACGTTCTCAATTCCGTCGAGCGCGGCGCCGTCGATTTCGGCATCGGTCCCTATGCCGACGTGCCGCAGAGCCTCAGCTTCGAGCGCATCTTCGAGCAGCTGTTCCACCTGATATTGCCGGAAAAGCACCCGATCGCGCGCCGCGGCTTTGCGACCCCCGCCGATCTCCACGGGCTCGACCTCCTCTGCGCCAGCACCGGGGCGACGGCCAGGGCGGTGCTCGAGGAGATCGCCCGCGACGCCGGGCTGACCGTCATTCCCCGCTACGAGACGCTGCAGTATCCGACGCTCTACGCGCTGGTCGCCGGCGGTCTCGGAGCCACCGTCATGCCGGTCGTCGATCCGAACTTCCTGGCAGCGTCGCGGCTCGTCGCGGTGCCCTTCCAGGGCCGCAAGGTTTCCCGGACGATCGGCATCATCTCGCGACGCGGCGAGCCGATCACCGCGGTGTCGCAGCTGTTCATCCGTGCGATCCAGGAGACGGCCCTGCGCTATCGGGATCATTTCCAGCTGTCGGTCTGATTGTTCTGAAATTCTGAATCATAATTGCGATCTTTCCATTTGTCTGAACGGCAGGCCTGAGGCTAGCTACAAGCCATTGGCGACAGGAGGATAGCCAATGACACCATCGGACATGACGAGACCGGCATGCTGCCAGCCTGACCAGCGCGACAGGCGTGCGGACAAGATGCGGCAGCCCATGACAGGCCTGCAGTAGACCGCAATTCGGCTGCCTGCGGCAGCGATCGCATGCCCGGCCGCAGCCGACGCACCTGTACGCATGCGGTCCGGCCGGGCCGGCCAATGGCCGGCCGCCCCCAGCTTCCCTGCCGCAACACGCCGGCCGCAGACCAGGCGTCCGCGAAGCGCCGGGCGACCCCCTGACAATTCGCGATCTCGTCGTGCGAACAAGCCCAAATTCAACCCGGGAGGAACAGACCAATGGACATGAAACGACGCACGATCCTCAAGGCCGGCATCGCCGGCGGCGCGGTACTCGCAATGCCGGCCGTGCTGCGTGCCGCATCGGCGGTGGATCTGACGGTCATCAGCGGCAGCCCGACCAAGCACGTCATCTCCTCCGCCGGCGTCGAGCCGTGGATGAAAAAGGTGACCGAGCTCGTCGGCGACGCGGTCAATTTCAAATACTTCCCGGCCGGCCAGCTGGCGCCGCTGAAGGGCCTTCTCGACGCGGTTTCCGGCGGCCTCGCCGACGCCGCGCCGATCCCCGTCGGCTATTCGTCGGACAAGATGCCGCTCAACGGCGTCACCATGCTGCCGGGGCTCGGACAGTCGGCGAAAGACGTCATCATGGCCTATGACAAGGTGCTCCAGAGCGAGCTGATGATGTCGGAATATCAGAAGAACAAGCTCGTTCCCAACTGGAACCTCGCCTTCCCGCCCTATCAGTATGTCGCAACCGACGGGCCGGTGAAGACCCTCGACGGCTTCAAGGGCAAGGTGATCCGCACCGCCGGCGGCTCCACCAACCTCGCCATCCAGGCGCTCGGCGCATCGCCGGTGGATGTCGCTGCCGGCGACATCTACGTCGCGATGCAGCGCGGTACCGTCAATGCGACGATGTCGTCCTATCTCACCATCGACGGCTACGGCATTGCCGAGCTCTGCAAGGCGGCGAGCGACAACGGCTCCTTCGGCAACTTCTCCAACGTCTTCTGCTTCAACGAGACGAAGTGGAAGAGCATCCCGAAGGAGATCCAGGATTCGATGGTCGAGGCCGGCAAATGGACCGAGGAGAACATCGCCAAGGACATGCAGGAATCGAACGACGCGCTGACCAAGAAATTCGCCGACGGTGGCATGGAGATCTATTCCTTCCCGGACGACCAGCTGAAGCTGATCGACGAGAAGATGAAGTCCGTGCAGGAGGAATGGGTGACCCGGCTGACGGCACGCGGCATCCCGGCCGACAAGGCGCTCGAAGCCTATTCCTCGGCGCTCGGCGCATGAACAGCATGCGATCCGGACCGATCGGATCCGTCGACGGCGCGCTCTGCGCCGTCGAAAATCTCTGCGCCATCGTCGCCGGCGCGATCCTCGCCGGGACCATGGTTCTGGTCACCGTCGACGCATTCTCCCGCCACCTGTTCTCGGCGCCGATCTCGATCCAGTACACCTTGACCGAAAGCTACCTGATGGTCGGCGGCATCGCCCTCGCCCTGCCATGGGGATACCGGGCCGGCGGGCGCATCCGGATCGCCCTTCTCGTCGCGAACCTGCCGCTCGGCACCCAGAGCATCCTCTTCCGCGTCGGCAATCTCCTCGCGCTTCCCTATCTCGCCGCGCTGTTCTGGCTCTCGACCGGCAAGACGTGGGAGGCCTTCGCCAACCAGGAATACACGATGGGCATCATCGACTGGCCGGTTGGCTGGTCGTGGATCTGGGTGCCGATCGGCCTCGCCCTCCTCACGCTCCGCGTCCTCCTCGACACCTTGCGACCGTTCAGCCCGGCCGACATGGCCGAGCACTGACGGCCCGGGACATTCGATGACCATCCTTCTTGGAACTCTGCTGCTGATCGTGCTGCTTCTGATCGGCATCCCGGTGGCCTTTGCGCTGGGTGTCGCCGGAACCGCAGCGCTGTTCTTCATCGCCCCGGTCTCGACGATCGTCGGGCTGATGACGACGATCGTGCACGACACGATGGCGAACTACGTCATCCTCACCATCCCGGCCTTCGTGATGATGTCGGAATTCCTGTCGGTCGGCGGCATCGCCGACGACATGATGATCGCCTGCAACCGCCTGCTGCGGCGCCTGCGCGGCGGCCTGGCGATGGCCTGCGTCCTTGCCGGCGCGGTGCTCGCGGCGTCCTCCGGCTCGTCGACCGCCTCCGTCGCAACGATTTCCCGCGCCGCCTTCCCGACGATGCTGCGGCTCGGCTACGACCGCGGCCTTGCGGTCGGGACCATCGCTATCTCCGGCACGCTGGCGATCATGATCCCGCCGTCGATCGCCCTCGTCGTCTACGGCATCCTAACCGAGGAAAGCATCGGCAAGCTGTTCCTCGCCGGCATCGGCCCCGGCCTGCTGACGGCCGCCGGCTACATCGTCACCATCCTCTTCGTCCTCTGGCGCCGGCCGGATTTCGCGCCCAGCTTCCAGGACGATCTCGTCGACGAGAGCGGCGAGGCGATCGAACAGAAGGGCCGCGTCTGGCCGATCGGCCTGCTGGTGCTCCTGGTGCTCGGTTCGCTCTATTCCGGCCTTGCGACGCCCACCGAAGTCGGCGCCATCGGTACCGTCGGCGCCTTCCTCCTGTCGCTGCTCCTCGGTCGGATGACCTTCGCCAACTTCGTCCAGGCGATCGGCAACACGCTGCGCACCACCACGATGATCGTCGCGATCATCTTCGGCGCGCTGATGTTCGGCTACTTCATGACCTATACCCAGGTCACCAGCCAGCTCCTGCAGTTCATCGCCGATGCTGAGGTCGGCCCTTATGTCGTGCTGATCTGCACGCTGGTCGTCTATCTCATCCTCGGCATGCTGATGGACCAGTTCGCGATCCTCGTCCTGACGGTGCCGATCTCCTACAGCATCATCACCGGCCTGCATTTCGATCCGATCTGGTTCGGCGTGCTGATCACCAAGACGGCGGAGATCGGGCTGGTGACGCCGCCGGTCGGGCTGAACATCTTCATCGCCTCGGCCGCCACCAACACGCCGACGAAGGTGGGCTTCCGCGGCGTCGCCCCCTTCGTCGTCATGGAAATCCTGCTGCTGGCGATCCTGGTCGCATTTCCCCAGATCTCGCTTTACCTGGTCGGCTGACCAGACGACGCCACCACGGCAGCCAGACCCCACGGAGTCTTCGACATGCATTACGGCAACGAGAGGCCAGCGGACCTCCCCTACGATCCGTTCAAGGCGATCATCGCGCCGCGTCCGATCGGCTGGATCGGCACTCTCAATGCCGAGGGTGTCCCCAATCTGGGGCCGTATTCCTTCTTCTGTGCGCTCGGCTCGCATCCGCACATGATCGGCTTCAGCAGCGAGGGCCAGAAGCATTCCTATCTGAACGCCAGGGCACGCGGGGAATTCACCTTCTCGCTTGCCACCGAGGCGCTGACCGAAGCGATGAACGTCTCCTCGGCGGCGGTCGATGATGGCGCGAACGAGTTCCGCCTCGCCGGCCTCACTCTCGGCCAGCCGGTCGAGATCGCCACACCCTTCGTCGCCGAAAGCCCGGCGGCGCTCGAATGCGTGACCCTGTCGGCCGAACAGCTGCGCGACAGGGACGGCCAACTCGTCGACCGCTATTTCGTCATCGGCCAGGTGGTCCGCACCCATATCCGCGACGAATATATCCGCGACGGCCGCTTTGACACCGCTGCGGCGCGCCCGATCGCCCGGATGGGCTACCGCGACTATTCGACCGTCACCGAAGCCTGGGAGCTGATGCGGCCCGACGACTGAGGCCGGGCCGGAACGCCGCGAGGCGCGAAGACCTCGGGAGATGGGATGGTGGCGATGACGGATGGCAACGGCTTTCTGAACGCCCTGCGCGACATCGTGGGCGAGACGCACGTCCTCACGACCCCTGCCGATACCGAGCCGTATTACGTCGACTGGGTGGGCAGGACGCGTGGGACGGCGCTCTGCGTCTGCCTGCCCGCCAGCACGCAGGAGGTCTCGGCCGTCGTCGCGCTGTGCGCGCGGGACGCCGTGCCGGTGTTCCCGCAGGGCGGCAATACCAGCTCCTGCGGCGGCTCGGTGCCGCTTGAAGAGGGCCGCGGCATCCTGCTCAGCCTGCGCCGGATGAATCGAATTCTCTCCGTCGAACCGGAGAACGACGCGATCGTCGCCGAGGCCGGGGCGATCCTCGTCGAGGTGAAGGCCGCAGCGGAAGCGGCAGACCGTCTGTTCCCGCTCTCCTTGTCCTCCGAAGGCTCCTGCGCCATCGGCGGCAATGTCTCGACCAATGCCGGCGGCACGGCCGCCCTGCGCTACGGCACGATGCGCGATCTCGTCCTCGGCCTCGAGGTGGTGCTTGCCGACGGTCGCATCTGGGACGGGCTGCGGATCCTTCGGAAGGACAACACCGGCTACGACATGAAGGCGATGTTCGTCGGCTCCGAGGGAACCCTCGGCATCGTCACCAGGGTGGCGCTGAAGCTCTTCCCGCTGCCGCGCCACCGGGCCACTGCCTTCGTCGCCGTGGACACGGTGGCCGGTGCGGCGACGCTCCTTGGCCGCTGCAAGGCGGAATTCGGGCCGCTGCTCGATGCCTTCGAGCTGTTTTCCGGCTCGCAGCTCGACATCGTCTGCCGCCATGTCGAGGGCAACCGTCGGCCGATCGACAGCGACCATCCGTGGTATGTGCTGATGGAGCTTCAGACGCGGGACGGCGCAAAAGAGCTCTCGTCGCGGCTCGAAGCTCTGATCGGCGAGGCGCTCGAAGACGGTTCTGCGGCCGATGCGGCGCTCGCCCAGTCGCATGCCCAGGCCGAGGCGCTCTGGCGGCTGCGCCACAGCGTGTCCGAAGCCAACCGTCGCCACGGCCTCAACTTCACCCATGACGTCGCCGTGCCGATCGGCAGGATCGCCGATTTCATGCAAGAGGCGGATGCGGCGATGGCGAGCGACTTTCCCGAAGCGGAGATCTTCAGCGTCAGCCACATGGGCGACGGCAACGTCCACTACACCGCGATCTTCCGGCCTGGTGCGGTCAAGGCGAGCGGCGCCGATGCGCGCGATCTCGGCGCCAGGGTGACGCGGAAGGTCCACGACATCGCCGTCGGCCTCGGCGGCACATTCGGCGCCGAGCACGGCATCGGCCAGCGCTACCGGGCGTCTCTCCAGCGCTACAAGTCAGAGGTGGAGCTCGATCTCTTCCGCGCGATGAAGAGGGCGCTCGACCCGCAGGGCATCCTCAATCCCGGCAAGGTCCTCTGATCGCGGCTGATCCGCCTCTTCGCCGCGGCGGCCAGTCTGATCACGAAGAGCCCCACCACGGCGCCGCTACTGTGGCGACGAAACGCGCCGCGCGGCCAGCGCCGCCTCGGTGAGGACGTAGCGCGCGACGATCTCGGCGCATTCGCGAGCCGTGTCGATGATCGCGTCCGGCATGACGCGGCGATGGTCGGCGCCGAGGCGTCCTGGCGCGCCTCAGCCCGCTTTGCCCGCTGATGTGGTTTGGAGCGTTCCAAGCGCGAATGCTAAGAACGAGAATTGAGGAGACCGTCGTTCGGGGGAAACGCATGGCCGGCAAGACAGGAAAAGCGGCGCTGAGACCGGTCACTGGGGAGTGCGCGAGGCTGAAATTCGCGGCATGGCTATGCCTCGGTCAAAAGCCCCGATGAGCGCGCGACCGTCTCTGACACTGAAGCAGATCGAGATCGTGCGGGCGGTGATGGTAAGCGGCTCGATCGCAGGGGCGGCCCGGCTCCTGAATGTCAGTCAGCCCGGCATCAGCCGCGCGATGAAGCATATCGAGACCTCACTCGGCATCCGCCTCTTCAATCGCGAGGCCGGACGCTACGTGCCGGCGCCGGAAGCCGGAGCCGTCTTCGCGCAGATCCAGGAGGTCCACCAGCGCGTCAGCAATCTTCAGGAGGCGGTCGGGCGGCTGGAACGCGGCAAGGCGGTGGAACTGCGGGTGGGGTCGGTCCCTTCGATCGCCCAGAGCATGATGCCACCCGCCATCGCCGCCGTGCGTCGGCGCTACGCCGATCTGCGGATGAATGTCGAAATCCTCAAGATCGAGGAGGCGATCGACTACATCCTCATCGGGCGCGGCGAGTGTGTCGCCATGAGCTACCGGCTCGAGCATCCCTCCATCCGCTTCGACAAGCTGGCGAGGGGCCATCTCGTCTGCATCACGCCGAAGGATCATCCGCTCGCCGAGCGGAAAAGCGTCAGCGCGCGTGAGATCGTCGCCCATCCGCTGATCGGCATCGAGCCGACTGATCCTTACGGACGCATCATGGCTGCGATCTTCGAGCGCGAAAGCCTGCCCTATGACGTGATCGTCAAGGCCCGCTTCGGCTCCACGGTCGCCGCCCTGGTGGCCCAGGGGATCGGCATCGCGGTCCTCGACGTCTTCACCGTCGCCGATCTGCCGCGCGACAGGCTGGCCGTGGTTTCCATCGCCGAGGATACGGATTTCGACACTTTCGTCGCCTCGCGCGCCGGCGCCGTGCTTTCTTCCTTCGCCCAGCGTTTCGTCGAGGAGTTGCGGCGCCAGATGCTCCGGGTCGCCGCTGCGCCAGTGGCGGAAATAACAGGAAGGTATAGCTGACCGGCAATTTGGTATTTGCGTTATCGTGCGTCTGCTGAAAATGTGCGCGCCCAAGATGCCGCAAGTCGGGTGGCGGCGTCGGATCGGAGGACCCCGGCAAACATTCAGGGAGGCCAATCTTGAAATTCACCGCACTTTTTGCGTCCGCGCTAGCCGCGACCGTCGCATTCACCGTCACGCCGTCGCTCGCCCAGGACTATCCCACCAAGGAGATCCAGGGCATCATCCAGTGGGGCGCCGGCGGCTCGACCGATACGGTCATGCGCGCCGTCACGCCGAAGGCCGAGGAGGTCCTCGGCCAGTCGATCGTCCTGCAGAACGTTACCGGCGGCGTCGGCGCCATTGCGCTGAACAAGGTCGCCAGCGGCAAGGCCGACGGCTACACGCTTTTGATGGGCGCGGAAAACCCGCTGCTCTACAAGGTCATGGGTCTCGGCACCAAGGATTACTCGGACTTCGTTCCGATCGACATCCTCGCCCGTGGCACGCCGATCCTCGTCGCACGCCCGGACGCGCCCTTCGACGACTACGCGTCGATGATGGCCTACATCAAGGAGCATCCGAACGAGGTGAAGTTCGGCTCGACCGGTCCTGGCGGTGTCCCTTCAGTGGTCACCGCGATGATCGAGAACGCCGAGGGCAAGCTGCCCGTCACCTTCATTCCCTATGACGGCGACGGCCCGGCGCTGACAGCACTGCAGGGCAAGGCGATCGACGTCATGCCCGCCGTGCTCGGCGCCGCCATCGAGGGCGTGAAGGCCGGCAAGATGAAGCCATTAGCGATCATCGCCACGGAACCCGTCGAGCAGCTTCCCGACGTCAAGCCGATCACCGACGCGAACGAGAAATTCGGCAAGTTCCTGCCCTGGGGCCCGTTCTTCGGCATCTTCGCGCCGAAGGGCACGCCCGAGAACGCAGTAGCCAAGCTCCAGGACGCCTTCAAGCAGGCGGCGAACGAGGACAAGTTCAAGGAGCTGATGGACAATCGCGGCTTCATCCTGATGAACGTCGCCGGCAACGAGGCCGAGGACTTCATGACCAAGTGGCAGTCGAACACCACCTGGCTTTTGCAGGACGCCGGGCTGACCAAGAAGTCCCCCGAAGAGTTCGACATCAAGAAGCCCGAGTGAGACGACGGGGCGCGGCGGCAGACGCCGCGCCCCGTTTTTTTGAAGGCGAAGGCCCGCACGCGGCCGGATGGATAAGGGCCGAGGCAACATACCCCACTCTGCCTGCCGGCATCTCCCCCACAAGGGGGGAGATCGATCTCGTGCCGGCGCTTTCGCGACAGTTGAAGCGCGTGGGCTGGCACGACCGTCGACGAGATCTCGGCGTCCCTCGAAGTGGCCGATCTCCCCCTTGTGGGGTAGATGCCCGGCAGGGCAGAGGGGGGTCAATAGCGCCGCCTGAGAAAGCCGGGCCAACCGACAGCTTCCGCAGCCCAGCAACCGCATCGACCGAAATTATCGGGAGGAATTCAGCCATGGCCGCCAAACGTGCGCGCCGCCCCGGAGAAACGGCGTTTACCGGCCTTCTCCTCGTCGTCAGCCTATTCCTCCTGTGGAGCGCCTATGGCATTTCCGGCTTCGAGTCGCTGAGTTCGGCCGGCGCCGTTCCCTTGGCGACGACCTTCGCCATGGTCGTGACGGCGGCAATCGTCCTCTTCAAGACCAATCGCATGGTCCCCGCTGCCGACGAAAAGCTCGGACACGAGGTCCTGCCGCCGATGGTCATGGTCTTCGCCGTTTTGCTTCTCGTCTACGCCTTGCTGCTCGAACCACTGGGCTTCCTGCCGACGTCGTTCCTGTTTCTCGTCGTCGCGATCCGGCTTCTGTCGCACCGCTCCTGGCTTTATGCCGCCGCGATTTCGCTTCTCAGCCTCGCTCTCATCTACATCCTGTTCCGCATCGTCTTCACCGTCCTGATGCCGCCCGGCATCGTACCGGAAGGCGAGATCCTGTCCTGGCTGCGCCAAGCGACGGGCGTGAGGTTCTGAAGTCATGGACGCGGTCTTCTCCTTCCTCACCGTCTACACCCATCCCGAGCTCTTCGCCCTCGTCGCCGTCGGAACCTTCGCCGGCGTCTATGTCGGCGCGATCCCCGGCCTCTCCGTCACGATGGCCGTGTCGATCCTGATCTCCTTCACCTTCTCCTGGGACGTCCTGCCGGCCATCGCGCTGATGATCGGTATCTATATGGGCGGCGTGTATGGCGGCTCGCGCACGGCGATCCTCCTCAACATTCCCGGCGCCCCCTCGGCCATTGCCACCGCCCTCGATGGCTATCCGATGGCAAAGCGCGGCCAGGCCGGCGAGGCGATCGGCATCACCACGGTGATGAGTTTCATCGGCGGATTCGTCGGCATCGCGGTGCTGGCCGTCGCGGCGCCCTTCGTCTCCGACTTCGCGCTGTCCTTCCAGCCGCGCGACTACATGCTGCTCGCCGTTCTCGGCCTCCTCCTCGTCGGCTCGCTCGCTGGCGAGTCACTCGTCAAAGGCATTTTCTGCGGCGCCCTCGGTCTGATGCTCGGCACCGTCGGCATGGACCCCCTGACCTTCACCCAGCGCTTCACCTTCGACCTGCCGCTCTTGCAGTCGGGGATTTCCTTCATCGCCGTGATGATCGGTCTCTTCGGCGTCTCCGAGGCGCTGAGCCAGCTCCACGACGTCGACAAGCAGGCGGTGCGCCAGAAGATTTCGCGCATCGTGCCCTCCTGGGGCACGGTGACCAAGCACCTGCCTCTGTCGATGCAGACCTCGGCGCTGGGCGTTCTCATCGGCGCCCTGCCCGGCACCGGCGGCGACATCGCCGCTCTGATGGCCTACGACCACGCCAAGCGTGTCACCCGCAATCCAGAGCGCGAATTCGGCGACGGCGCGATCGAGGGGCTGGTCGCGCCGGAGACGGCCAACAACGCCGCCGTCGGCGGCGCTTTCATCCCCATGATGACCCTCGGCATACCCGGCGACGCCGTCACCGCCATCATGATCGGCGCCCTGTTCATCCATGGTCTGAACCCCGGGCCGATGCTGATGGTGGAAAAGCCGGACATGTTCTGGTTCATCGTCGGCGGCCTGGTGCTGGCCAATTTCTGCATGCTGTTCTTCGGCCTCACCGGCATCAAGCTCTTCGTCAAGATCGTGGAGATGCCCCGGGCCGTGCTCGTGCCACTGATCATGCTGCTGTCGATCGTCGGCGCCTATGCGGTCAACAACTCGATCAGCGACGTCTACTGGATGCTCGGCTTCGGCGTCTTCGGCTACTTCCTGAAGCTCTACGGCTATCCGCTGGGTCCGATCATCCTCGGCGTGATCCTCTCGCGCCTGCTCGACGACAACTGGCGGCGCGCGATCCTGTCGGAACGCGGCAGCCTCGAAGGCTTCTTCATGGGCATCCTCACCAGCCCACTTTCGCTGGTGCTCTTCCTGTCGGTGATCTTCATCTTCGTCTCGCAGACGCCGCCCTGGAAGCGCTGGCGCAAGCGCCGCGAGGCGCTGCGGGCAAGGATCGACCCCGCCAAGCCCGCAAAAGTGACGACCAACAAAGGGGACCTGCCCCGATGACGATCACCTCCGCGGCCCGCGGCACACCCGAGACCCTGACCCTCGGCCTGATCGGCGCCGGCATCGGCCTGTCGCGGACCCCGGCGATGCAGGAGGCCGAGGGCATGGCGCATGGCTACCGCACCGTTTACCGCCTGTTCGATACCGGCCAGATGGCGAGCCCGCCGCCCCTCGGCGATCTCCTGAAGGCGATGGAGCTGACCGGCTATGCCGGGCTCAACATCACCTATCCCTACAAGATCGCGGTGCTCGAACAGCTCGACGAGCTCGGCCCCGAGGCCGAGGCGCTCGGCGCCGTCAATACGATCGTCCTCCGGGGCGGCAGGCGGATTGGCTACAACACCGATCTCGGCGGCTTCGCGGACAGTTTTGCGAGGGAGATGGCGGGCGCGAAGCGGCGTCGGGTTCTCCAGATCGGGGCGGGCGGCGCGGGAATGGCCGTCGCCTTCGCCCTCCTCGACAACGGCGTCGAAGAGCTCTGCGTTTTCGACATCGATCGTTTGCGCGCAGAGAGCCTCGTCGCAATAGCCGCCCGGCGCTTTGGACCGGCCCGGCTGCGCCTCGTCCACGCCGTCGACGGCACATACGACGGCATCGTCAACGCCACGCCGATCGGCACCGACAAGCGGCCAGGGACGCCCTACCCGCTCGAGCGCCTGACGCCGGAGATCTTCGTCGCCGACGTCAACTATTTCCCGCTCGAGACCGAGCTCGTGAAGGCCGCCAAGGCAAAGGGCTGCCTTGCCATGGGCGGCGCGGGAATGGCCGTCGGCCAGGCCGTGCGCTCTTTTCGCCACTTCACCGGCCTCGACGCCGATCCCGGGCGGATGATGGCGACGTTTCTGGCGCTGGGGACTTGAGTGGTGCGGGGTATTGGCATGGTAGCGCCAAGGCACCCGGCAACGGAACGACACGCATCCCGAGCCCCGACCACCGCGACGTTAAGGAGCCCCGCATGAAGACGGCGATTGCCACCGTGTCGATCTCGGGGGATCTGAAGGAAAAGCTCGCGGCGATCGCCGCCGCCGGCTTTTCCGGGGTCGAGATCTTCGAGAACGACTTTCTCGCCTTCGACGGCGGCCCGCGGGAGGTCGGCCAGATGGTCCGCGACCACGGGCTCGAGATCTCCCTCTACCAGCCCTTCCGCGACTTCGAGGGAATGCCCGAGCCGCAGCGCTCGCGCACCTTCGACCGGGCCGAGCGCAAGTTCGACGTGATGGCCGAACTCGGCACCGACCTCATGCTGGTCTGCTCCAACGTCTCGCCGATCAGCCTCGGCGGCATCGACCGGGCGGCCGCCGATTTTCGCGAGCTCGGCGAACGGGCCGCAAGACGCGGCCTGAAGATCGGCTACGAGGCGCTTGCCTGGGGCCGCCATGTCAGCGACCACCGCGACGCCTGGGAGGTGGTGCGGCGGGCCGACCATCCGGCTGTCGGTGTCATCCTCGATTCCTTCCACACGCTGGCGCGCGGCATCGACCCGGAGACGATCCGCTCGATCCCGGGCGATCGCATCGCCTTCATCCAGCTTGCCGACGCGCCCAAGATCGACATGGACCTCCTCTACTGGAGCCGCCACTTCCGCAACATGCCGGGCGAAGGCGACCTCGACGTCCCCGCCTTCATGCGGGCGGTGATGGCGACCGGCTATCAGGGTGTCGTCTCCCTGGAGATCTTCAACGACCAGTTCCGCGGCGGCTCGCCGAAGTCGATCGCCGTCGACGGTTATCGCTCCCTCGTCAACCTCATGGACGGCGTGCGGCGCCGGGAGCCGTCGATCGCCGTCGACCTGCCCGCCATGCCGGACAGGATCGCGGCGAAGGGGATCGAATTCGTCGAATTCACCGCCAACGAGACGGAGGCCGGCGAACTCGGCGGCCTGTTTGCGGCGATGGGTTTTCGCAAGGCCGGCCGGCACGTCTCCAAGGACGTTTCGCTATGGCGCCAGGGCGAGATCAACCTCGTCGTCAACACCGAGCGCGAGGGCTTCGCCCATGCCGCCTATCTCGTCCACGGAACCAGCGTCTGCGACATCGGGCTGAAGGTCGAGGATGCGACAGCGACGCTCGAGCGGGCGCGGGCGCTGAAGGCCGAGCCCTTCGAACAGCCGGTCGGGCCGGGCGAATTGAAGATCCCGGCGATCCGCGGCGTCGGTGCCGGGATCATGCATTTCCTCGACGACGAGAGCGAGTTGAGAAACGTCTGGGACATCGAGTTCCGGGTCGAAGAGTCAGACGATGCGTCGGAGACTCCTGCCGGGGAGCCGGCCGACGGCCCGCTTCCCGGCGCGGGCCTCACCCGCATCGACCACATCGCCCAGACGATGAACTACGAGGAAATGCTCACCTGGACGCTGTTCTACACGGCGATCTTCGCCACCCGCCGCACGCCGATGGTCGACATCGTCGATCCCGGCGGTCTCATCCGCAGCCAGGCGATCGAGACCGCGGACGGCTCGCTGCGCATCACCCTCAACGGCGCCGAGAACAGGAAGACGCTGGCCGGCCATTTCATCGCCGAAAGCTTCGGCTCCTCGGTCCAGCACCTCGCCTTTTCGACCGACGACATCTTCGCCACCGCGGAGCGGCTCAAGGCGCATGGTTTCGCGCCGCTGGCGATCACCGCCAATTATTACGACGACCTCGAGGCACGCTTCGGCCTCGATCCGGATTTTGCCGACCGACTGAAGGCGGAAAACATCCTCTACGACCGCGACGGCGACGGCGGCGAATATTTCCAGCTCTACAGCCCGAATTACGGCGAGGGCTTCTTCTTCGAGATCGTCGAGCGCCGCGGCGGCTATGACGGCTATGGCGCGGCGAACGCCCAGTTCCGCATCGCCGCGCAGAAGCGCAGTCTGAGGCCGAAGGGCATGCCCCGCGGCTGAGCCCTAGCCAGCAGAGCGAGGACCGGCGCCCGGCCTCAATCGTCGCCTGCCGGTTCGACATGGTGCTCGCCTTGCGCCATGACGAGCAGAGCGATAACGCCGGCAGAGCTGGAGGCGAGCGGGGCGCATGGACAGGCTTCGGGAAATGGAGACGTTCGTCGTCGTCGTCGAGCGGCAGAGCTTCACCGACGCCGCGCGGCAGCTCAACGTGGCGCGTTCGACCGTCACCAAGATCGTCGCCGGGCTGGAAGCCCGGCTCGGGTTGAGGCTGCTGACGCGCTCGACCCATCACCTCTCGCCGACCGCCGCGGGGCAGATCTTCGCCGAGGAAGCCAGAACGATCCTCGAGCAGGTGGAACGGCTGCAGCACAAGATCGGCGAGGAGCAGACGGAGATCGCCGGCGAGATCCGTATCGGCTCGCCGCCCTCCTTCGGCTCCGTCCACCTTCTGCCGGCGCTGCAGCAGTTCCGCCGGCAATATCCCGGCGTCACCTTCGAGCTGCCGCTCGACGACGGCTCGATCAATCTCGTCAAGGAAGGGCTGGACCTTTCGATCCGCATCGCGCCGATCCTGAGGGACACGGCGCTGGTCGCTCGGCTGCTCGTCAAGGTGCCGCAGGTCCTCGTCGCATCGCCGGCCTATCTCGAGGTGCGTGGCACGCCGCAGTCGCCAGAGATGCTGGCCGAGCACAACTGCCTCGTCCACACGATCAAGTCGCCGGCCCGCGACTGGAGCTTCGACGACGGGGTCAGCGTGCGTGTGAGCGGAACCGTCGCCTCCAATCTCGGCGAGGTGCTGCGCGCCGCAGCGCTCTCCGGCGAAGGCATCTCCATCCATCCGACCTACATGGTCAGCAACGAGCTGAAATCCGGCGCGCTCGTCCGCGTCCTGCCGGACCACCGGCCGGAAGAGATGTCGATCTACGCGATCTATGCGGAACGGCGCTTTCGGCCGAAGCGGGTGCTGATCTTCCTCGACTTCCTGCGCGACTGGCTGCGTCGGCAGTCGGACTGGTTCATCGACTGACGGGCCTGACGGTCAGAGCCTTCTCCGCATGCCGACCCGCGAAGCCTTTCGCTGCGCCGATCCGATCGGCCGCGGCCGATCGAGGGCGGCGGGCAAGGCGCGTTCCGCCGCATCTCGGCGGGAAAACTTCCGCCCTTCGAATGCCGCTCACTCCGGCGGGATTGCGCTGTGTTCCAGCCGGTCGCCGATCGAGACGCCGTAGCGCGCCGCAGCGCCGCCGTTCAGCTCCAGCACGTAGCGCACCGGCTGGCCGGACGGGATGATGGCGAGCGACAGCGGCTGCGCATTGGTCTTGATCGTCACCACCTTTCCCTCCTCGTCCATGAACAGCATGTCGAGCGGGATCAGCGTGTTCTTCATCCACATGGCGACTTCGCGGGTCTCGTCGAAGCGGAAGAGCATGCCATGATCCTTCGGCATCTCGGCCCGGTTCATCAGCCCGACCTCGCGCTCCTTCGGGGTCAGCGCCAGCTCCACCATGACCGTGTGGTCGCCGCTGCCGGTGTGGAGAACCGCTTTGGAGAGATCGCCCTCGGCCAAGGCGAAATAGCCGGCGGCAAGCATCGCGGTGACGGCGACGACGAGGCCGGCGAGAAGCTTTTTCAAAGGCATCTGAGTTTCGTCACGCGGCGTCCCGCGCTCCCGATTGGCGTCAGGCCGGCTTTCGCCGCGAGATCTCTGCGGCCCGGTCCGGCGCGGGCGGACCATGCAACGTTTTTTCCCGGGGCGCCAGAGAGTGTCGCTGCCGTCCGCGGTCACCGATATGGGAAGGCTCCGAGCGCAGGGGCGTGAGAGCCGCTGCGGGTCGGCGAGACCTCAGTGGAGCGCGGGACCGCCGCCGTCGGGGGTGTGGATCTCGGCGGCCATCAGCCCCTTGTCGCCATTGCCGAAGCGCACCAGCACCGACTGGCCGGGCCTCAGCTCCGACAGCCCGTAGCGGCGGAGCGTCTCCATATGGACGAAGATGTCGGCCGTCCCCTCGCCGCGGGTCAGGAAGCCATAGCCGCGGGTGCGGTTGAACCATTTGACGACGGCTGGAACGAGATCGCTGCTCGGCACGACGCTGACATGGGTGCGCGAGGGCGGCATCTGCGCCGGATGGACGGCGGTCGACTGGTCCATGGAGAGAATGCGGAACGCCTGCAGCCCCTTGTCGCCGCGCTGCACCTCGCAGACCAGCCGCGCCCCTTCGGGAGCCGCCGCGTAGCCGTCGCGTCTGAGGCAGGTCACATGCAGGAGAATGTCCGGCCCGTGGTCGTCGGGCACGATGAAGCCGAAGCCCTTCGAGGCGTCGAACCACTTGATGTATCCCGAGACGACGCTGAGGCCGACGTCGCCGCTCGATAGCTGTTCACCGACGGTACGAATCCGTGTCGAGAGTCTGTCCGGCATTCGGGGGTTCCGCCTTTTACGCCAACCGAATCACGAGAATGAAACTTAGCATTAACTGTCCCATGTCGGGCAAGAGGCAGTAGAGGAAAATGGGATGTTTCGTGCCGAATTCCCGCATCTTCCCCGGAATTTCCAAAATATGCTGCATTTGCGCAAGCAACGCCGGCTCATTTTGGCAAATTGATATGATTTACGAAACGTCATCAGGTGGCGCAGCTTTGGCGATGACATGGCCAGCCGGCAGCGGCACGACGTCGCGGCTGGCCTCACGTCTTCGTGGGAGGGCGTTCACTCGCAAGCAGCCGATCGTCCGATCGCCGGCGAGAAGCCCGGCGAGGGCCTTGGCGGAAGTCCGCCCGGCCCTAGACTTGCTGGGTCGCCGCCGGCCGCCCGGCGCGCAGAATTTTGGAGGCGAACATGCGCTATCTGCACACCATGGTCCGGATTGCCGACATCGACGAGTCCCTGGACTTTTATTGCAACAAGCTCGGCCTCGTCGAAACCCGGCGGATGGACAGCGAACAGGGCCGCTACACGCTGATCTTCCTTGCAGCCCCTGCCGACATGCCGGAGGCGGCCGAGGCCAAGGCCCCGCTGATGGAACTCACCTATAACTGGGACCCCGAGGACTATTCCGGCGGTCGCAACTTCGGTCATCTCGCCTTCGAGGTCGACGACATCTACGACACCTGCCAGAAACTCATGGATGCCGGCGTGACGATCAACCGCCCGCCCCGCGACGGACGCATGGCTTTCGTAAAGTCGCCCGACGACATTTCCTTCGAACTTCTGCAGAAAGGCGATGCGAAGGAGCCTGCCGAACCTTGGAGTTCGATGCAGAACACCGGCAGCTGGTGAAAATGACTCGCCTCAAACCCTAAAAAGTTGTAAACGTCCTTTCGCCACAATACGGCCATAGAAGAAAATGGGTCGGTGTGCGGCCTCGACCGTCGGTCACATCCGGCGGCGCCTCGATGGGGATCGGGGCAGTCGCGCGCCATGGCACTTGCGGGGTCTCGAGTTTCCGCAAGGCCATGCGAACGACCTTCAACAGTCGAGCATCGGTGCGGTCGGACACGACCTCTCGAGGCTCATGGGGCGACAAGCGGGACACCGGGTTCGGTCGATAGGCTGACCCGGAAGAACAATCGGCGGAATGTCCGCCGGGGGGATGACGGGCCGGTCCGCGGCGCCGTCATGGAGAGGGGAAGACCTTGACGGCCATATCATCGGTCGCCACGGGCCGCGCGTTCGGTCGGGCGCTTGTTGCAGGTGCGCTCCTCGCAGCGCTCCCAATCGTCAGTTCCTGCGTCTCGGCAGTGGACGACACCTCCGCCTTCGGCTTTGCCACCGCTTCGAACAGCCAGCCGGCTGCCGCCGCTTCCGGCAGCGGCGATCCGGCGGCTGCCGCGAGCGAGGGCGCCACGACCAGTGCCGAGGAGATCGCAGCGGCCGCTGCTGCCAAGCCCGAAGTCGCGGACGACGCCTCTGCCGGGACAGCCGTCGCCGCCGCTTCTTCCGACAAGCCCGATGAAAAGGGGGCGAAGGTCGCCGGCGAGGCGGGATCGCTGCGCGACCGCATGACCACCGCGCGGGCCGCGGCCTTTGCCGGCGGAACCGTCGCCGAGGGCGATGCGGTCGGTGAGCCGTCCGAGCGCAAGGTCGGCGAAAAGTCGCTGTTTGCCTCCCTCTTCGCCCGCGAAGCGGCAAAGACGCCGCTCGCCAATGCCGAGAAAGGCAAGAGCCGGCGCATCGTGCTGAAGCGCGACGAGCCGGTCGAGCAGGGCGGCGGCGGCATCGCCGATCTGCCAGGAGTCGATCCCTCCTCGCTGTTCGAGATCGGCCAGAAGGCCTCCGCCAACGAGGACGCCATCGACGACGTGATGTCGTCCTATCAGGTCGCATCGCTCGGCGGCTTCGCGCGGCTCGCGCCGAACGGCCTCAGCGTTGCCCGGGACGACGTCCAGACGTCGTGCTTCCCGGCCGATCTCGTCGGACAGATCCGCGCCATCGAGCGCCGCTTCGGCGCCAAGGCCGTCATCACCTCCGGCTATCGCAGCCCGGCCCACAATGCCCGCGTCAACGGCGCCCGGCGCTCCCAGCACATGGGCTGCAAGGCGGCGGACCTGATCGTGCCCGGCGCCAATCCGATGAAGGTCGCGGCCTTCGTGCGCGCCTTGCCCGGCCGTGGCGGCGTCGGCACCTATTGTCACACCCAGGCGATCCACATCGACGTCGGGCCGAAGCGCGACTGGAACTGGCGCTGCCGCCGGCGCCAGTAGGCGCTTCGGCGCATTGCCTCGCGGCGCGCCGAAAAACCGCAGCCGGTCGCTTGCGGTCACGGAGAATCATCCGTATACAGCGCCTCGCTGCGCCCATCGTCTATCGGTTAGGACGCCACCCTTTCACGGTGGAGAGAGGGGTTCGATTCCCCTTGGGCGTACCATTTCAAAGCCCTTTCCGCAGTCTGCCCCTGACCCTGGCTTCGCAGCGATCGCTCCGGGCTGGCCTCTGGGCTGAACAGCACTTCGGGCGCTTCTCGTAAGTGTAGAATGGTCCGTTCTCCGCCGCGCCTTCCGGCTGACGCCTCCTACAGCATCCCCTCACCCGAAACTCTTGGCCACACGAAAAACCCGGGCAGATCGCTCCGCCCGGGCTGGCTGCAGGTGCATTGTCCGCAAAGGCCTCAGACCGCCTTGACCTTCGGCTCGCGGTCCCAGTGCCGCAGCTTGCGGCACATCTCGATGAAGCTCGCCGCCTTGGTCTTGGGGCCGAGCTCGAGACAACCCTCGTCCATGTCCGAAGCGATGCCGGCCTTTTCGAACAGCGGCATCGCTTCCTTCGAATAGGCGATGAACTTGCAGTGGGCGAAGGCATCGGAGACGAAGTCCTTCGCGGTCGGCTCCTTGGCGAGCATCGCCGCACCGTCGGCCGACAGCAGCACCGCCACCGCATCATAGAGAACCGAGGGGCCGCCATCGACCTTCTCGTCGCCCTCGATCATCGAGCCGTCCGAGGCGGTGACGCCGCCGATCATCGGTGCCACGATCTCGACCATCGCGCCTTCCGCCTTGGCCGCCTTCTTCAGCCCGGCGAGCAGCTTGGCGTCGACGCCATCGGAGACGAGGATGCCGATCTTGCGGCCCTTAAAGCTCTCCGGCCCGTTGAGGATGATCGAGAGGGCCGGCGATGCCTTAAGGTCCATTCTCGTGGGACGCGCCGCCGGCGCCGGATCCGGCAGGGTTTCAAGCCGCAGGCCCCTGGCGACGGTCTTGGCGAGATCCTCGTCGATGTTGAGGAGATGCGAGACGACGCGTGCACGGATCGCCGGCGTCTCGACCTTCGACAATTCGAAGGTCAGAGCGAGCGCCATGTGACCCTGTTCGACCTCGGTCTGCGACAGGTAGAACTGCCTTGCCTGGCTGTAGTGATCGGCAAAGCTCTCGGCGCGGGCGCGCCGCTTCTCGCCGGCGACCTCGGCCGGATAGCTCTTGAAGCCCCGCTCTGGATTCTCGCGCGGGCCGCCCATCTCGCCGCCCCAGGAATTCGGCTCGTAATTTGCCCGCCCCTTCGGATTGTGCATCGCCATGTGGCCGTCCTGCTGAAAATTGCAGACGGTGGCGTTGCGCGGGGCATTGACCGGGATGTGGGTGAAGTTCGGCGAGCCGAGGCGCTTCAGCTGGGTGTCGAGATAGGAGAAGTTCCGGCCCTGCAGCAGCGGATCGTTGGTGTGGTCGATGCCCGGCACGAGGTTCGCCGTGTGGAAGGCCACCTGCTCGGTCTCGGCGAAGAAGTTCTCGACGCAGCGGTCGAGGACCATTTTGCCGACCCGCTTCACCGGCAGGATCTCCTCGGGAATGATCTTGGTCGCGTCGAGGATGTCGAAGTCAAACTTATCGGCAAAATCGTCGTCGAAGAGCTGGAAGCCGAGTTCCCATTCCGGATAGTCGCCCATCTGGATGGCGTCCCAGAGGTCGCGGCGATGGAAATCCGGATCGGCACCGTTGATCTTCAGCGCCTCGTTCCAGACCACCGACTGCATGCCCTGCTTCGGCTTCCAGTGGAACTTGACATAGGTCGACTTGCCCTCGGCATTGACGAACCGGAAGGTGTGGATGCCGAAACCTTCCATGAAGCGGAAGGAGCGCGGGATGGTGCGATCCGACATGATCCACATCACCATCGCCATCGCTTCCGGCGTCAGCGACATATAGTCCCAGAAATTGTCGTGGGCCGTCTGCGCCTGCGGGAAGCCGCGGTCCGGCTCCTGCTTGGCGGCATGGATGAGATCGGGAAACTTGATGGCGTCCTGGATGAAGAAGATCGGGATGTTGTTCCCGACGATGTCCCAGTTGCCCTCCCTGGTATAGAATTTGACGGCAAAACCACGGACGTCGCGGGCGAGATCCGGCGAGCCCTTGTTGCCGGCGACGGTCGAAAATCGAACGAAGACCGGCGTCTTCTCGCCGGCGCGCTGGAAGAGATCGGCGCTGGTGATGTCGGCCAGCGACTCGTAGGGCTCGAAATAGCCGTGGGCGCCGTAGCCCCGCGCATGCACGACGCGCTCGGGAATGCGCTCGTGGTCGAACTTGAAGATCTTCTCGCGAAAATGCTGGTCTTCCAGCAGCGACGGACCGCGCTCGCCGGCCTTCAAAGTGTTCTGGTCGTCGGCGACCGGGATGCCCTGCTGCGTCGTCAGCGTCGGAACGTCGCCGCCCGCCACCTGATGGACTTCGCCGCCCTGCCCGCGATGAACGTCGACATCGCCGAATTTGGCCTTCGTCCAGCGCTCGTGATCATTGACCATTGTGGACCCCATTGGCTGATTTGAGATGGGCGATCCTTTCGGCGAAGGACGCCGAAGCCGGATCGTCGCTGCCAGAACTGCGACCCCCTGCCGCCGTTCCGGGCCAATTCATTGGTCGCACAAGGGTTTATCGGGAATTTTAGAGCTGTCGCAGGGTGACTCGCGCCGAAAGACTCAGTGAGTTTGGAGCGGCTTCAGACGCTTTTTCGGAGCGGAAACAACGCTCGCCGTCGCTGCAACCTGGCGTCGGCGACCGGCTGGACGTCGTGACGACGAGACGCGAAAGCGGAGGCTCGGCGACGGCGCAATCTTCGTAGCCGGCGAGCGAATGCCGGCAGGGTGCGGCAGCGAGTGGGTCGTGGCCGTTCGAGGTTGATGCCGTGTGCAGCATACCGCCGCCGGAAAGCCTCAGGCCGCGCTGCTCGATCCCTCGCGCCTTGCGATCGCGTCGAGCACACGCTTGCTGCCGTCGGTGATCGCCCGCTCGATGGCGGCGCGGGCGGCGTTCGGATCACGCTCGCGCATCGCCGCGAGAAGATCGTCATAGTTGGCGTGCTCGGTGACCCTGCGAGCCTCCTCAGGGTAAAGATAGTTGAATCCGGGACCGGCTTTCAGCCAAAGCATCTCGATTACGGCAAGAAGTGTTGGCATACTGGCAGCTGTATAGACGACGAAGCGAAACTCCTTGTTGACGGTCAGCGCCAGATGCGGATCACTTGCCGACTTCGCCTCCAGATAGCGGGTAAGCAGCGCTTCCATCTCGTTGATCTCGGCGGCGGAGATGCGCACGGCCGCATTCGCCGCGGCGAGCCCCTCCACCGCCTTGCGCACCTCGCAGATCTCCGAGTATTGCGCGACGCCGAGCGTCGGCACCCGGAAGGACTGCGACGGCTCGGCGGTCAGCACTCCCGACGCAACGAAACGGACAAGCGCCTCGCGCACCGGGGTGATGCTCATCCCGAGGCTGTCGGCGAGTTCGCGGGTGACGAGACGCGTCCCCGGCTCCAGCCGCCCCTCGATCAGCGCTTTGCGAAGCACGTCCTCGACATGGGTGACGAGGCTCCGCCGCGGCGCGGCGCCGAAGCTCTCGGCCGCGTCCCGCCTGTCCCAGGCCAGTTCCCTCATCTGCTGCCGCCCGCCCTCATCCCGGCCCGATCCGCCGGCGGAAGATTCTGCCATCCTGCCGTCCGCTGTCCCGACTTATCGCTTTGCCGGCCGCTGCCGCCGGCGACCAACTGGAGCGTTTCCTCATGAAACATGTTCGAGTTCTCGTCCTGGCTGCATTCGCGCTGGCGACGCCGCTGTTCCCGGCAGTCGCCGCGGACAACGAGATCACCATCGCCCGGTCGGTCTCGACGACGGCGCTCGACCCCGGCTTCCTGCGCGAGGCGGCGACGATCGTCGACAACATCTTCGATACCCTCGTCATGCGCGACGAAGACATGAAGCTGGTGCCCGGACTTGCAACATCGTGGAAACCGATCGACGATACAACCTGGGAATTCAAGCTCCGCACCGGCGTGAAGTTCCATAACGGCGAGGATTTCGACGCCGAGGCGGTGAAATTCACCATCGAGCGCATTCTCGACCCGGCCGCCAACGCCCCGACGATCTCCTACATCCGGACCATCGCAGGCGTCGAAGTCGTCGATCCGGAGACGGTCAGGGTGAAGACCAACGGGCCGGATCCGCTCCTGCCGACGAGGATGAGCCGCTACCCGACCTACATCGTGCCGCCGAAATATGTCGGCGAGGTCGGCAGCGACGTCTTCGCCACCAAGCCGGTCGGCACGGGGCCCTACGAATTCGTCGAGTTCATTCCCGACCAGCATGTGATCCTCAAGGCCAATCCCGCCTACTGGCGCGGCGAGCCGGCGATCGACAGGGTCACCTGGCGGGCGATCCCCGACGGCACGGCGCGGGTCACGGCGCTTTTGACCGGCGAGGTCGACCTCGTCGAGAACGTTCCCGTCGATCTCGTTCCGATGACCCGGGAAAGCCAGGACGTCGATCTGGTGCAGGTGAAGAACGGCGGGCTGACGATCTATCTCGGCCTCGTCATGAAGGAGCCGCCGCTGGACAAGCTGAAGGTCCGCCAGGCGCTCGACGCCGCGATCGACCGCAAGGGCATCGTCGACAACATTCTCGGCGGCATGGCGACGGTGAAGGGCACGCAGGTCGGACCGGCCGACTTCGGCTATGTCGACATTCCGCCCACTCCTTATGATCCTCAGAAGGCGAAGGAACTGCTCAAGGAGGCGGGAATGCCGGACGGCTTTGCGATCAAGATGGAATCCAGCCATCGCTACATGAAGGACGGCGAGGTCGCCCAGGCGATCGCCCAGCAGTTCGGCGATGTCGGCATCAAGGTCGATCAGAACGTCCTCGACTGGTCGGTCTATACCAAGCAGCTGCCGCCGCCGGGGCCGATCTACATGCTCGGCTGGGGATCCACCCAGACGCTCGATGCCGACGCGGCGATCTACGCCATCATGAAGAGCGGCGAGCCCTATTCGACCGCCAGCATCCCGGAGCTCGACGAGCTCCTCGAGGAAAGCCGCAGGATCGTCGATCCGGAAAAGCGCAAGGCGGTCCTGGAGAAAATCCAGAAGGTGGCGGCGGAACAGGTTCCGCTGCTGACCCTCTACCAGGAGGATGCGCTCTACGGGAAAGCCAAGGACATCGTCTTCGAAGGCCGGCCGGACGCCCGGATCCCCGTCTTCGACATCAGGCGCGAGGCCGCCAACTAGCCGATGACGCGGTTCTGGCTCGTCCGGCGCAATGCGGATGCGCTTTTCGCCGTCACGCTGCTGGCGGCGGTGGCGGCCCTCTGTGTCCTCGTGCCGCTCTTCTGGCCGCTCGACCCGGCCAGGGGCGTTCTGACGGCGACCTTCCGGCCGCCGATGTCGGTGGTCACCGGCGAGCTGCATCCGCTCGGCACCGACCAGCTGGGGCGTGACCTTCTGGCGCGGCTCGGCCTCGGGACGGCGATCTCGCTCGCCATCGTCCTACTCGCGGCAGCGATTTCCGTCACTATGGGGACAGTGCTCGGCATGCTCGCCGGCTATTTCGGCGGCTGGCTGGACATCGTCATCATGCGGGCGGTCGACATCCAGCTGGCGATCCCCTTCATCCTTCTGATCCTGCTGATCGTCGCGGTGGTCGGCCCGTCGATCGGCAATCTCGTCGCCGTCCTCGGCATCACCGGCTGGGCGATCTTTGCCCGGGTCGCGCGGGCCCGCACCCTCGAAGTGCGCGAGCTCGAATATGTCGAGGCCTGCCGCGCCATTGGCATGTCCGACCGGGCGATCATCTTCCGCCATGTCCTGCCCAACATCGCCGGGCCGCAGACCGTGCTCCTCACCCTCGACCTGCCGCGCCTCGTCATCCTGGAAGCCTCGGTCGGCTTTCTCGGCCTCGGCGTCCAGCCCCCCACCCCGACGCTCGGCAACCTCATCGGCGAAGGCCGCGCCTTCATCCTTCTCGCCGACTGGCTGGTGCTCTATCCGGGGCTGGTGATCGGCGCGCTCGTCGTCGGGTGCAATCTCCTCGGCGACTGGCTGGTCCGCCGATCCGACAGCAGGACTGCGTGAGACGCGTTGAAGAGCCTGTCCTTCATTCTTGGTCGGGCCCTGCAGGGGGTGGTGGTGATGACCGGCGTCTCGCTGATCGTCTTCTTCGCTCTGTTCCTCACCGGCGATCCGGCGGCGCTGATGATGCCACCCGACGCCAACCGGGCCGAGATCGAGGCCTTCCGCCACGCGATGGGCTTCGACGATCCGCTTCTCGTCCAATATGGCCGCTTCGTCGGCGGCGTTTTGACCGGCGAACTCGGCAATTCGCTACGCTTCCACCGGCCCGCGCTGGAGCTTCTGTTCGAGCGCCTGCCGGCGACGGCGCTGCTGGCCTGCGTGGCGCTCATCTGGAGCTCGCTGCTCGGCTTCCTGCTCGGCACCATCGGGGCGCTGCGCAGGAACAGCGCCGTCGACTTCGCCATCCGGGTGATCTCGCTGCTCGGCCAGGCGATCCCGGTGTTCTGGCTGGCGCTTCTGCTGATCATCGTCTTCGCGCTCGACCTGCGCTGGCTGCCGAGCAGCGGCATCGGCACGCCCGAGCAGCTCGTCCTCCCCTCGATCGCCCTCGGCGCCTATTACTTCAGCGCCATCACCCGGCTGGTGCGGGCGAGCCTCATCGAGGTGCTCGGCCAGGACTACATCCGCACCGCTCGCGCCAAGGGCATCTCCAGCTGGCGCATCGTCGTCCACCATGCGCTGCGCAACGCACTGATCCCGGTCATCACCGTTCAAGGCATGTATTTCGCCTCGCTGCTCGGCGGCGCGCTGATCACCGAGATCATCTTCGCCTGGCCGGGGATCGGCCGGTTGGCGGTGGATTCGATCCAGACCAAGGATTTCCCCGTCGTCCAGGCAGTCGTGCTCTTTGCGGCCTTCGTCTTCGTGGTGATGAACTTTCTCGTCGACATCGCCTATGTCTTGCTCAATCCGAGGATCCGGCTGTGACAGAGGCGACGGACAGTTTGACGGCAACGGCCCTGGCGCTCGCCCGCGAGTGGTGCGCCATCCCGTCGGTGCGCGGAAACGATGCCGCCCTCGCCCGCCAGGCCGGCGCGATCGTCGACTGGCTGCGCGGCGACCTCGGTGCGACGATCGTCACCGCCGCTTCGAGCCGTGGTCGCCCGCCGGTGATCCACGCCCGGATCGACACCGGCGCGGAGAAAAGCGTCATCCTCTACAACATGTACGACGTGATGCCGGCCGACGAGGTCGGCTGGCTGGCACCGCCCTTCGAGGGAGGAGTCGTAGACCTCGATGGCATCGGGCCCTGTTTCGTCGCGCGCGGCGCGGAAAACAACAAGGGTCCGCTCGCCGGGATGCTGGCAGTGGTCGGCGACCTTGCGGTACGCGGCGAACTCGGCGTCAATGTCGAGATCCTAGTCGAGGGCGAGGAGGAGAGCGGCAGCGGCGCAATACGCGACTATCTGGCCGAGGCCGACTGCCCTCTGCGCCCTTCGTCTGCCGCCCTCTTTCCGTCCTTCTGCGAATATGGCGGCGGGCCGCCGCGCCTCTATCTCGGCTTTTCCGGCATCGCCAAAGGCCGGATCGGCGTTGAAGGCGGCGCCTGGGGCGGCCCCTATGAGGCGATCCATTCGAGCAATGCCCCATGGATCGCCAACCCTGCGAGCCGGCTCGTCGCGGCGCTGGCGCTGTTCGGCCAGTCGCCCACCGGCCGGCTCGGCGAGATCGCCCTCGACGACAATGCCCGCGCGATCCTTGCCGATCTCGCCCGAAGCTTCGACCCGGACGCCGAGCTGACATTCCGAAAGGCCGAGCGCTACGCCGTCGAGGGCGATGCCGAGGCGCTTTTGACCAGGGTGCTTTCGACCGCCTCCGCGACGATCTCCAGCCTCGCCACCGATCCGGCGGCGGGAGACGCCGTCATTCCGTCCGTAGCCCGTGCAGGCTTCGACCTTCGCTGTCCGCCCTCGCTCGATCCGGCCGATCTGATCGCGGCTTACCGGGAAAAGCTGGCGGAGGCGGGGCTCGACGGCGTGACCGTGGAGGTGGCGGAGAGCTATCCCGGCTGCCGCTTTTCCCGCAACGCCCCCGGTGTCGACTACCTGATCGCCGCCTATGAGACGACGTCCCGCACGCCGCAGATCTGGCCCTGGGCGATCGGGGCTGCGCCTGCCTACGCCTTCATGCCACACACGCGATCCTTCCTCATCGGCGGCGCCGGTCGGGGCGGCAACGCCCACGGCGCCAACGAATTCTTCAGCATCGAGGCCTATCCGCGCTTCCTGACGTCGATCGAACTCTGGCTCCGCGCCATGGCAAGAAGCGAGGCTGCATGATCACGCTGCGCTATCTCTCGCGGGACGATGCCCTGGCGGCTGGCGCCGGCGACTTTCGACTGGCGGTCGAGGACGTCCGCGAGGCAACGCGGCTCTTGCGCGCCGGCGAGGCCTCGATGGTGGCCGAGAGCGTCCTGCCGACCGGCGCCGATCCGCGGGAGAAGGCCTATGGCCTCGCCGCCTCGCTCGGCGGGCGCTACGACGCAGCGGGGCTGAAATGGGCGATGCACCGAGCCTCTCCTCGCGACGACCTGCCGAGCATCACCAGCACGACCTTCGTCAATCGTCTGTCGGCCGGGCGTCCCCTCGGCCTCGTCGAAAGCGCCCTCCTCACCCGTATGCGCACCGCTTCGGTCACGGCGATCGCCATGGAGATGCTGCCGCGTGAGGCGATCCGCACCGTGGTGGTTCTCGGCGCCGGGGCGCAGGCAAAGACCCATGTCGCGATGCTGCAGGCGCTCTTCCCAACCGCCCGGACCATCCGGATCTGGAACCGGACGCGCACCCACCGCGACGCGATGATTGCCGAATGCCGCTTGCCGGCCGGTCCCGTGCTAGAAGCTGCCGACGAGGTTCCGGCAGCGGTCGATGGAGCCGACGTCGTTCTTTGCTGCACCACGGCGCCGGAACCGATCGTCGAGAAGGCTGCGGTCCATCCCGGCCGGCTGATCGTCCAGATCGGCTATCACGAGGTCGCCTTCGAGGCGATCGATGCCTCGGACCACGTCGTCGTCGATCTCTGGGGCGACTTCGCCGAGCGGAGCGCCAAGAGCCTCTTCCAGATGTATCGTGCCGGGCGCTTCACGCCGGACCGGGTCTCGGCCGACCTCGCCGACCTCGTCGTCGGCGGCTGGCGGCCAGCGGACAGCGCCTCGGTCTATGTCTCGAGCTTCGGGCTGAACCTCTTCGACATCGCCCTTGCGGCAAGGGTGCTGCGCCGGGCCGAGGCAGAGGGCATCGGCACGGTGCTGCCGTTCCTCTGACCCGCGCTTTGGCCGGGCGGCTCCCCTATGCCGCCTCGGCTGCCCACTCCTTGCCCGGGATCTGCACGCGGTGGCCCGGCGAGACGGTCCGCCATTGGCGCTGTGGCGGCAGATAGTCGAGCGGCCGGATCGGGTTGAAGATCTCGGCATCGTCGATGGACCGCCGGATATCCCTGCGGGCCGGATCGGGGATCGGCACTGCGGCGAGCAGCCGCCGCGTATAGGGATGCTGGGGGTTCTCGAAGATCGCCGCACGCGGCCCGATCTCGACGATCTCGCCGAGATACATCACCGCCACACGATGGCTGATGCGCTCCACCACCGCCATGTCGTGGGAGATGAACAGGAAGGCGAGGCCGAGATCGCGCTGGAGGTCGAGCATCAGATTGATGACCTGCGCCTTGATCGAGACGTCGAGGGCCGAGACTGCCTCGTCCGCGACGATGAGTTTCGGCGCCAGCGCCAGCGCGCGGGCGATGCAGATCCGCTGGCGCTGGCCGCCGGAGAATTCATGCGGATAGCGCTCCGCCATCGCCGGATCGAGGCCGACGCGTGGCAGCAGCTCGTCCACCTTTCGGCGGGCCGCCTCGCGGCTCGCAAGTCCGTGGACGAGAAGCGGCTCGGCGATCGCCGCGCCGACGCGCATGCGCGGATCGAGGCTGGCGAACGGATCCTGGAAGATCATCTGGACGCTGCGCCGCAGGAAGCCGAGATCGCCGGCCCTCGCTTCGAGCACCTCCTGCCCGTCCAGCCTGACCGAGCCCGCGCTTGCCGCAACGAGCCGCATGATCGCCCGCCCCGTCGAGGATTTGCCGCAGCCCGACTCGCCGACGAGGGCAAGGGTCTCGCCAGCGTGAAGGTCGAAGGACACGTCCTCCACCGCATGGACGCGGCCGGTCACCCGGCCGAAGAACCCCGAAGCCGCATCGTATCGGGCGGTCAGCCCGCGCAACTGAAGCAGCGGCGGGTGGGTATTTGCAGGCGCAATGCCGGTTTCCTCGACTGGACTTCCGGTTCGCTCGCCGGGCAGTGGAAATCGCGCCGGCAGCCGGCTGCCGCGCATCGATCCGAGCTGCGGCACCGCCAAGAGAAGCTGGCTCGTATAGGCGGCTTCCGGAGCCCGAAAGACCGCGGCGGTGTCGCCGGTTTCGACGATCTCGCCCTGCCACATCACCGCCATGCGGTCGGCGACCTCGGCGACGACGCCCATGTCGTGGGTGATGAACAGGACGGCGAGATCGTCTTCGTCCTGCAGCACCTTGATCAGTTCGAGGATCTGCGCCTGGATGGTCACGTCGAGGGCGGTCGTCGGCTCGTCGGCGATCAGAAGCTGCGGCCGGCAGGCGAGCGCGATGGCGATCATCACCCGCTGGCGCATGCCGCCTGACAGCTGATGGGGATAGTCGTCGAACCGCCGGGCCGCCGCCGACATCCGCACCTTGTCGAACAGCCGCAGCGTCTCGGCCTTCGCGGCGCGGAACGACATCTTCCGGTGCTGCATCAGCACCTCGGAGATCTGGTCGCCGACCGTCAGCGACGGGTTGAGGCTGGTCATCGGCTCCTGGAAGATCATCGCGACCGCGTCGCCGCGGATCCTGCGCATTGCCGATTCCGGAAGCCTCAGGAGATCGCGGCCTTGAAGCTCGACCCGGCCGGCGAGCCGCGTCGTCTCGCTGGGAAGCAGCCGCATGATCGACAGCGCGGTGACGCTCTTGCCCGAGCCGGATTCGCCGACCAGCGCCAGAGTCTCGCGGGGCCGGATCTCGAAGGACACGCCTCGCACCGCCGGGTGCCAGCCGCCCTGTCGATAGAAGGCCGCGCCGAGATTGTCGACGCGCAGGATCGGATCGGTCATCAAGCTTTCCGTCGCCATCGCCTCGCAGCAGCAAAGGGTCTCGCCGCAGCATAAGACCACTTGCCGAGCCGCCGGAAGAGCTGCGATGGATCTTTCGGATGGCGGCAGCAGCGGGCGGCGAAACATGCGGAAAAACGGCAGGACGCGCGGAGCCAAAGCCAGCCCGGGCAAAACCGGCCGCAGCGCTGCTGCCGGCAGAAGCAAATCACCGGGCGCCGACGGACAGGCCGCCACGGCCGCCTTTCTCGCGGCGGTCTCGCGCGGTGATTTCACTGCCGCCGCCGAGGCGCTGGACATCCTCGTCGTTGTCGAACCGGACAACGCCAAGCTCCATTACAACCACGCGCTCGCGCTGCGCCTTTCGGGCCGGGTGAAGGACGCCCTCGCCGCGGCGCGCCGGGCCCGTAGCCTCGACACGGCGAATGCCAAGGCGCTGTTCGAGATCGCCGCGAGCGCCCTCGAAGCCGGCGAGCCTGCCGCCTCGCTGGAGGCCGGCAGCGCCTATCTCGCCGACCATCCCGGCGATGCCGACGCGGCGCTGAATGCCGCCCGTGCCGCGCTGCTCGTCGACCGGCCGGACGCCGCCCTCGCGCTGCTCGAAAGCGTTGCCGCAGCTGACGCCACCGACGCCCATCGCCTCTGCCGCGGCGAGACGCTGCGCGATCTCGGTCGATTCGAGGAAGCGGAGAAGGCCTGGGCGCAAGCGGCACCGACACTTGCCGGACAGATCCTGTCGCTGCGCTCGAAGGGGCCGCGGGGGCGCATGGCGCTCAATCCTTCGCGCCCCTGAACCGCTTGCGATAGACGCCGGGATCGGCATCGAGCGCGTCCTGCAGGTCGAGGCTCGCCGAAAGCTCCGCCTCGTCCATCTCGCGGCAGGTGAGTGTCAGTGGCTCCCGTCTCACGAGAACGGCCTGCGCCACCGGCGTCCCGGCAGGGACGACGCCGCTGAAGGACGGGTCGGTCCAGATGGCTGGGAAATGCACAAAGCCGTCCGGAAAGGCGTCGACGAGGCCGGTCAGGGTGCGGAACGGCAGGTCGAGCCGGTTGTGTGGGTGGGAAAACAGCATCGACCATCCCTCCGGCATGTCGATCGCCCAGGGATTGGTGAACTTGACGGCGAAGCGGCCCGGATCGGCACCGGGAAAGCCGGTCAGCTGTTCCGGCAGATGCACCCCGACCGGAGACCGGGTGAGCCGCGCCAGCGGATGGGCGGGCAGCCCGCTGTCCCATTCGAAGACGCCGTCCTCGACGCGAAGATCGGCGATCAGCGGAAACAGCACGCCGGCGCTCATCGCATCGACGAAAGGCGGGCACTGCTTCACCGTGCGCACCTCGCCGCCAAGGAGCGGGGCGACGGCGCTGCGCGGCATCGCCTTCAGCCAGTCCGGCAGGTTGGCTGCGGCGATGCGAGGTTCGGGCATCCTGCCCTTCCAGCCGGGAAGGCAGCGGAACTGAAGCTTCATGGTATCGATCGTGGCGAATTCGCGCCGGCCAGACAAGCACCGAGCGGGTCGGATTGCGGCGGTACAGGCGAGGTCAGGCGGCGGTGCGCCCCCGCCGCTCGGCCCTGATCCGGCCACTCGCCCAGACCAGCGACGCGGCGATGGTGACGGCGATGAAGATGACGCCGATGGCGTTGATCATCGGCGACAGGCCGAAGCGCATTCGGCTGGCGATCTCGGTGACCAGCGTATAGTCCGGCCCGATCGAAAAGAAGGTCGTCGGAAAGTTCTCGATCGACTGCAGGAAGGCGAGCACCGAGGCCGTGCCGATGGTCGGCGCGAGGAAGGGCAGCGTCACCCGCCGGAAGGTGAAGAACGGCGTCGCCCCGAGGTCGGCCGCCGCCTCGTCGAGGCTGCGGTCCTGGCGGGCGAGGCGCGCCATGAACAGGAGCAGGCAGTAGGAGGCGATGAAGGAGGCCTGCGCCATCATCGCCGTGAACAGCCCGGCATCGACGCCGAAGGCGTCGCGCCAGAAGATCATCGAGGTGCAGCCGAGCACGATCCCGGGGATCATGATCGGCGCGACGAGGACCGTGTAGAGGATGCCGTTCGCCCGGCTCTCCAGCCGGGTGAGCAGCAGCGCGCCGGCGAGCCCGAGCGGGATGGCGATGACGATCACCCCGGCTGCGACCAGCAGCGAGTTCATCAGCCCGGTCATCATCCGGGCGTCGTGGAAGATCGCGGCGAACCATTTCAGCGTGAAACCCTGCCAGATGGTGATCGACGGCGAGGGATAGGCGTTGAAGGCGGCCGCGACCATGATGACGATCGGTGCGAACAGGACGACGAAGAAGATGCCGAGATAGACCTTGATCAGCGCCTCGCCGAGACCGCCGGAATAGCTGCCGGCAGCCGCTCTCGTGGTCGCGGTGTCGAGGGCTGCCGGCTGGCCGAGGGTCGCGCTCATTTGGCGATCTCCCGAATGGACACGCGGAACAGCGACAGCACCATCAGGATGAAGACGATGCAGCTCGCGAGCAGCATCAGCGAATAGGCCGAGCCCTGGTTCCAGTTGGCGCTCTCGAAGAAACGGCGATAGATCACCTGGCTGAACCAGTCCGGATGGAGGCCTCGGCCGATCAGCTCCGGCACGGTGATCACCCCGGCCGAAAGCATGAAGACGAGGATCGCGCCCATGGCGATGCCGGGCTTGGCGTGCGGCAGCACCACCCGGTAGTGCACCCTGAAGACCGAGGCGCCGAGGTCGCGCGCCGCCTCGACCTGGCTGCGGTCGAGGGTCCCGAGTGCATTCATCAGCGGGAACATCATGAACAGCACGAAGGTATAGGCCGAGACGAGGAAGACGGCGTTGTTCGAGGCGATCCACTGGGGCGGATCACTGCCGACGAGCCCCAGCACCTGCAGGGCGGAGTTGAGAACGCCCTCGCGGGCGAGGATCATCACCCAGGCATAGACGCGCAAGAGCTCGTTGATGGAATAGGGGACGACGAGGAGCAGCAGGATGGCCCCGGCGCCGAGCGCGCCCTTCATGGTCGAGGCAACATAGGCGACCGGATAGCAGACCACGAAGGAGATGAGCGTCACCAAAGCGGCGTAGAAGATCGTCTTGACGAAGATCGTCAGATGCAGCGGCGAGATTGTCGAATAGTTCTTCAGCGAATAGCGCGGCGCATTGGCGCGCGCCTCGATCAACCGCGCCTGGGTCTGCTTCAGCTCGGTCATCTCGGCTTCCGCCGCGGCGCGCCTGGCCTCGAGGTCGGCGATTTCGCTGGCGACCGTCTGAGGCGTCTTCTCTGCCGCCGAAGTCCCGCCGAAGGAGGGCAGCAGCGGCGATGTGCCGGAAGGCTCTTTCGTCTCCGCATTCGGCCGGTTGTCGGATGAGGGAACGCTCATGCCGGGAATGAGGAAACCGCCGCCGGAGCTCGCTCCGTCGTCCTTCGCGCCGGCACCCTCCGCCTCGAGGGCTGCCTGTTCTTTCTCATGCGCCTTCAGATCGAAGTCGATCGTCGCGATGTCGCGCGACAGCCGGTTGAGCGCCGTATTGGTCTTCGTCAGGTCGTCGCTGCGATCGACATAAACCAGCGAACGCTCGGCCATGGTGGAGAGCGGCGCGGCGATCATCCCGCCCACCCACAGGACGACGAGCGCGAGGATGAGCGTCGCCAGCGGCCAGCCATAGGTGCGGTAGAGCGCTGCCATGGCTCAGGCCCCCATCGGGGCGAGCCCGGCCTCGGCGACCGCGGCCTCGGCGGCCGGCATGCCGGCCGCGCCGTTCTCCGGCGTGCCGCCGGCGGCGGGCATGACCACCGCGTCATCGGGCATGAAGCCGATCACCGCGTCACCGCCGGTCGGATGCTGGCGGCCGTCATTGGCGAGATGGAGGACGATCCGCCGGCCGGTGGCGTCGCGGGTGACGAGATTGAGATAGGGCCCTTCGAGCTCGCGGCCCTCGACCCTGGTGCTCAGCCGGTTGCCGTTGAGGGTGGTGGCATCGACGAGACCTGTCCGTTCGGGCCGGACCATCAGCACCGCGTGCTCGCCGACGGAGAGCTCGCGCGTCGCCCTGCCGGTGAAGGTGCCGCCCGGGCCGGCGATCTTGGCAAAGCCGTTCTCGATGCCGGTGACCTTGCCCGAAAAGACGTTCTGTTCGCCGACGAAGCCGGCGACGAAGGGCGTTGCCGGCGCGTCATAGACCTCGGTCGGAGTACCGACCTGCTCGATCCGCCCCCTGTTCATCACCGAGATGCGATCCGACATGGTCAGCGCCTCGCCCTGATCGTGGGTGATGTAGATGAAGGTGACGCCGGTGCGCTTCTGCAGGGCGCGCAGTTCGGTGCGCATGTGCTGGCGAAGCTTCAGGTCGAGAGCCGAGAGCGGCTCGTCGAGGCAGAGCACCGCCGGCTCCACGGCGAGCGCCCTTGCCACCGCGACGCGCTGACGCTGGCCGCCGGAAAGCTGGTCCGGCCGCTTGTCGGCATGGGCTTCGAGCGCCACCAGCGCCAGCAGTTCCTCGGCCTTCCGGGAGCGCTCGCGCTTCGACATGCCCCGCGCCTCGAGGCCGAAGGCGACGTTCTCGCGCACGCTCATGCGCGGAAACAGCGCCAGCGACTGGAAGATCATCGCCGTCGGGCGACGATTGGCCGGCAGGTGGTTCACCGGCTCGCCGCCGATCAGCACCTGTCCGCCGCTCGGGCGCTGGAAACCGGAAAGGATCCTCAGAAGCGTGGTCTTGCCGCAGCCGGACGGGCCGAGGATCGAATGGAACTCGCCGGCGGGGATGGAGAGATCCGTCGGAGAGACGGCGGTGAAGCCGTCGAACACCATGGTGACGCCGGAAAGCTCGACGCTCTTCCCATCCATGCCGGATTTCCCCTCGACTCGTCCACTCGGCGCGGTCCGGCTTCACGCCGGCCGCATCCCCTCTGCCATCTTCTGCCCGCTCAGATCGCCGGCACGGCCTCGCTCTCGCCAGCCTCCTCCTCGAACATGCCGGCAAAGAAGTCCGGCTCGTCGGGAGCGCCGGCAGTGCCGAGCGAAAACACCTGCCAGCGCAGCCATTCAGTCAGCGCCACGGCATCAGTGAAGCCGGCGATGACCGCGGGATCGATCGGCCGGCCCACCGTCATGGCGATCCGCCCGTCGATCATCCGCGCCGCCTCGTGGAATAGCAGGGCATAGCGAAGCGATTGCGACAGATGGCTCGCAACCTGGAAGAGGCGCGAATTCTGGCCGGGAATGTGCACCGGCAGGACCGTCGCGCCGGAACGCATGATCAGCCGGGCCGACAGCGGCCCCCAGGTCAGCTCGACGGCACGGCGGGCGAGCGGATGCGGCGTCGTCATCACCGCACCGGCCGGGAAGACCATCAGGCAACCGCCGCCCTTGAGATGATTCAGCGCCTCGGCCCGCGCCTTGATGTTGGCGCGCTCGGCCTCGCGGGTGCCGGAAAAGTCGATGGCGAAGAGCTTTTCGGCGAGCTCGGGGATCCGGGCGAGTGCCGAATGGGCGATGATTTTGACGTCGCCGCGCATGCGCCCGAGCAGGCAGCCGAGCGCGATCCCGTCCATTGCCCCGAAGGGATGGTTGGAAACGACCGCCAAGGGCCCGACCCGCGGGATCTGCGAGGTGCCGCGGGCGGCGAGGCGGATGTTCATCCGCGCGATCGCCTCGGCGAAGAAGTCGCCCCGGCCCGCATCGCCCAGAAACTCGTGATAGAGCCTTTCGAGCTTGCGCCGTCCGGTCGCCGCCTCGAGACCGAGGCACAGGCCACGCATCAGCCGGTGATCGATCGTCGCCGCGTAGGACAACCGAACCTCGGGGCGGAACGTTGCTCGCGTCGAGCCGGCGGCAAGATCGCCGATCGCAGTATGGTCGTCCAAGTCTCGTTACCTTCCGGACCGAAGGGCCGGGCGCGGCCCCCGAGTTGCTCGACGGCGCGCGAGAGGCATGGCTCCCCGCGCGCCGCAGTCATCGACCGGTCGGCGGCATGGGCCGCCGGCCTACTCAGGACGCGTTGGTGATCCGGTCGACATATTCCTGCTGGCCGGACGCGAAGAACGGCGTATCCGGCTGCCACCACCAGAGATTCGCGAGGTTGTCCTTGTTGTAGACTTCCTGGAACTGGCGGGCATAAACCTCGCCGGCGTGCTGCGCCGCGCCGTCGGCGCAGGAGTTGTAGCCGGTGTTGGCGCTCATCATGCCGGCCATTTCCGGGTCCAGCATGGCGTTGATGAAGGCATAGGCCTGATCGAGATTCTCGGCGCCCGACGGGATGGCCATGGAGTCCATCCAGGTCATGCCGCCTTCCTTGGGCATGCGATATTTCAGGTCCGGCTTGTCGCGGTTGAGCAGAAGGCCGGTGGAGTCCCAGGTCTGGCCGGCGACGCAGCCGGACTGCTGGAAGGCGGCGAGCGCCTCCGTCGCGTTGTTCCAGAAGGCGCCGAAATTCTCCTTGTGGTCGACGATATAGGCGGCGACCTTGTCGAAGATCCGCCGCATGTCCTCTTCGCTCTTGTAGACGTCGAGCATGCGGTTCGACTGGATCTCGCCCTTGGCGTCGAGATAGAGGCCGGTGCCGATCAGCACCGACTTCTGCCGGAAGGCGGCCTTGCCCTTGGCCTTCGGGTCCCAGAGCATGCCGTAGGAGACGTCGGCGTCGTCGACACCGTCGAAGACCGACGCGTCGAAGGTCACCGCCTCGGTGCCCCAGTTGAAGGGGATGGCGACGCGCTTGCCGTTCTGCACCGCGCCGAGCTGGATCGAGTCGCGATACATCGACGAGATGACGTTGCCGACCTTGGCCTTTTCTTCGTCGATCGGCTGCAGGAGGAAGGTGTCGCCGTCCTGGTAGTTGGCGACGTTGGTGATCGACGGGAAGATGACGTCGAAGCCCTTGCCGCCGGAAGCCTTGAGCTTCTGGGTGGCCTCGTCGTTGGAGCCGTAGGTCGACAGGTTCAGCTTGATGCCGGTGTCCTTCTGGAACTTGTCGATCATGTTCTGCTGAACATAGTCGCCCCAGACGAAGACGTTGACGACGCCGGAGCTCTGGCCGAAGCCCGGGCGGGTGAGGATGGCCGGCGCGGCGAGGACGGTGGCGGTAGCGGCGCCAGCCTTCAGCATCGAGCGGCGAGTGATCGAGGTCGCGAGGGTCATGAAGAGGGTCCCATCCGGTGCGGGGAGAATTTGACGGCGCCTTTTAGACCTCCGGCATGACGTTTCGTTATCGGCTCGATGACAGAGTGGTGACGGCCACCGCCACCCTTTGCGCGCGTCGTCATCGGGGCGTCATCGAAGCCGCGGAAGGATCGCGCGACGATGATCCCACCCGGAGCCGAACACGATGGACGGACGCGAAGCGTTCACAGCCCCAGGACGATTCTGGCGCGGCAATATCCACACCCATTCAGACCGCTCGGACGGCGCGCTGCCCCCGGGCGAAGTCTGCGGCCACTACCGGGCCATGGGCTATGATTTCCTCTGCCTGTCGGACCACTTCCTGCCCGCCTACGACTTCCCGATCACCGACACCAACGCCTTCCGGGGCGACGACTTCACGACGATCCTCGGCGCCGAGATCCATGCGCCGAAGAACAGCCAGGGCGAGATCTGGCACGTGCTCGCCTGCGGCCTGCCGGCAGACTTCGACCCGCCCTTCCCCGACGAGCAGATGGAATCGCTGGCAGCCCGCGCCCGTGACGCCGGCGCCTTCGTCGGCATCGCCCATCCGCAATGGTCGTCGCTGACGATCGAGGACGGCCGGGCGCTCGCCGGCAGCGCCGACGCGGTGGAGATCTGGAACACCGGCTGCGCGCTGGAGACGGCCCGCGGCGACGGCACGGCGCTTTTCGACCAGCTCCTGAACGAAGGCCACCGGCACCTCACCGGCTATGCCACCGACGACGCGCATCTGAAGATCCCCGATTCCGGCGGCGGCTGGATGATGGTGAAGTCGGAGAGCAACAAGCCGGCCGCGCTCCTCGAAGCGATGAAGGCCGGCCGCTATTATTCCAGCCAGGGACCGGCGATCAAATCGATCGACCAAGACGGCGAGAGCCTCCGCGTCCACTGCTCGGAAGCACGGACGATCACCATCGTCGGCCGCGGCAGCCGGGCCGAAACCGCCTTCTCCGAAGCTGGCTCGCTGACCCGGGCCGAACTCTCGCTGAAGCGCTTTGCTGGCGACTGGTGCCGCCTGGTCATCGCCGACGGCGACGGCAGGCTCGCCTGGTCCAACCCGATCTTCCCGGCCGGATCGTCTGCTGCCGGAGACTGACTGACGCTTCAGATTCCAGCCTGATCGGCTCCATGGTAGAAGACCAGTTCGATGCGGCTGCCGAGGAAACGCGAGCGGGCAAACTGCAGCGGCTCGCTTTCCCTCGTGACGGTAAGGCTGGTGGTGACGATCAGCGGCGCGGCCAGCGGACAGTGCAGCCGCTCGGCATCGGCCGGCCCGGCGGCGATCGCCGAGACCCGCGTCCAGAGCCGGCGGTGGTCGGCGATGCCGAGAAGCGCCAGCGCTCGCGTGATCGATCCCGCCTCGGCATAGGCCTCGACGATACCCGGCATCCGCGCCTCCGCGAACCACAGGGTCGATAGGATCAGCGGCGCGCCATCGGCGACCCGCAGCAGTTCCAGCCTGATCAGCGGCGCCCCCGGGCGCGCGTCGAAATGGCTGGCGAGTTCCACCGATGCTAATTCGCGCCCGGCGGAAATCAGCGCCCCGCCCGGCTCGCGTGCGGTCGCGCCGATATTTTCGGAGAACCGGCTCTGCGAGCCCACCGGATAGGTGATCCGGCTCGGCCGCGGCGTGACGAATGTGCCCTTGCCGCGGGCGGCGGTCAAAAGGCCTTCCTCCCCAAGCGCCGCGATCGCCCGCCGCACGGTGTGACGGTTGACGGCGAAGCGCTCGGCAAGCTTCGCCTCGCTCGGCAGGAGGTCGGCGATCCGACCCTCGGCGATGTCGAGCCTCAGGCTGTCGGCGATCTGCCGCCAGCGAGCAATGCCAGCGCTGTCTCGGGTCGTCATGTCTCGCACCCATCCGTCGATTTGCGGCACGCCTGCCGGCGCAGCACTCGCGAGAAACACACGAACTCGCCGCGACACGTCATAGCTTCGTCACGATCGCCATGCTATACGGGCTTACAACAATTGTCTATATAATTAGACAACTCAAGTTACGGCGGATCTGAACGATGAGCGAGCCGGCGAGCCCCGAACCCGACACCCGTGTCGTCCAACGCCAGCGCGCCGTCTCGGCCTTCGCGCAGGCCGACGGGCAATTCCTGGCCGATGCCTGGCGGCGGCTGGGCGGCGATCGCGCGGTCACGACGCTGCGCGGCCCGGAGGTCGGCCTCGTGATGGTACGCGGCCGGGCCGGGGGTGGCGGCGCGCCGTTCAATCTCGGCGAGGCGAGCGCCACAAGGGCAAGTGTGCGGCTCGCCGAAGAGACCGTAGGCCACGCGATGGTGCTCGGCCGCGACAGGGAGCGAGCCCGACTCGCTGCGGCCTTCGACGCACTCTGGCAGGTCGAGAGCGAGAGGGTGGCGGTCGAGACCGAGGTCGTCGCCGTCGTCGAGGCGGCGCTTGCTGCAGAAGACCACAAGCGTCGCTCCGAGACCGAGGCGACGAAGGTCGACTTCTTCACCATGATGCGCGGAGAGGACTGATGGCGGGCGAGACAATCGACCTATCCCGCAGAGCCGTCGAAGGCGGCTTCGCCGACCCGGTGTTCGATGCCCAGGCGGTGTTTGCCGCGATCCTGCGGGCGATGGCCCGCCCCGGCACCGTCGTCGATCTCGGCCATCGCGCGGTCCCGCCAGCGCCACTTTCCCCGGCGCAAGGGGCCATTCTCTCGGCTCTTGCGGATCAGGACACGCCGGTCTTCGTCGAGGGCGTCGGCGAGGCGCTTGCCGCCTGGCTCGGCTTCCAGACCGGCGCCCGGCTGGCACACGCCGCCGAGGCCCGGTTCGCCGTGGTTTCAATGTTCGGAACTGTCTCGCTGGAACGCTTCGCCCTCGGCACTCTCGCCTTTCCGGACCGGTCGGCGACGCTGCTCCTCGAGGTCGCCTCGCTAAAGGACGGCCCGACAATGCGTCTTTCAGGACCCGGCATCTCCGGCAGCACCGTCATGCAGGTGTCGGGGCTCGGCGAGGCTTTCCTCGAGGCAAGGCGGGCCAACCGGGCGCTCTTGCCCTGCGGCCTGGACCTCATCCTGACGTCGGGAACGCTGGCGCTCTGCCTGCCCCGCTCCACGGTCATCGAGGAGGCTTAGGATGTATGTCGCGGTCAAGGGCGGCGAGGCCGCCATCGCCAACGCTCACCGGCTGCTCGCCGACAGGCGGCGCGGCGACCGGTCGGTGCCGGCCCTCACCCTCGCCCAGATCGCCGGCCAGATCGCTCTTGCCGTCGACCGGGTGATGGCCGAAGGCTCGCTCTACGATCCGGAGCTTGCGGCAATGGCCGTCCGCCAGTCCCGCGGCGACCTGATCGAGGCGATCTTCCTCCTTCGCGCCTATCGCACCACGCTGCCGCGCTTTGCCGCCTCGCGGCCGGTCGATACGGCAAAGATGCTGATCGAGCGGCGGGTCTCGGCGACCTACAAGGATATTCCCGGCGGCCAGTTGCTTGGCCCGACCTTCGACTACACCCACCGGCTGATCGAGCCGGAAATGGCCGATAACGGCATCGTCGCCGAGCCGGAACGCCGCGAGCCCCCCGAAACCACCGCAGCGCCGCGCGTCACCGACATTCTCGGCGACGAGGCGATGATCGAGGCCGACGGTATCGACGACGGCGAGGAGCCCGCCGACCTCACCCGCTCGCCGCTCGCATTTCCGGCCTCGCGCGATCTCAGGCTGCAGGCGCTCGCCCGCGGCGACGAAGGTTTTCTCCTTGGCCTCGGCTACTCCACCCAGCGCGGCTATGGCCGCACCCATCCCTTCGTCGGAGAGGTGCGGATCGGCGAAGTGGAGGTCGAGGTCGACCTGCCGGAATTCGGGTTCCCCGTGACGATCGGCCGGGTGCGGGTGACCGAGTGCCAGATGGTCTCGCAATTCACCGGATCGAAGTCGGAGCCGCCGAAGTTCACTCGCGGATACGGGTTGGTATTCGGACAGCTCGAACGCAAGGCGATGGCGATGAGCCTCGTCGACCGGGCGCTTCGTGCCGACGAGTTCGACGAGGAACGCCGAGCCCCGGCGCAGGACGAGGAATTCGTCCTCGCCCATTGCGACAACGTCCAGGCGACCGGCTTCGTCGAGCATCTGAAGCTGCCGCATTACGTCGACTTCCAGGCCGAATTGGAGCTGCTGCGGATGATGCGGGCCGAGCGGCCGGCGGAGGCGGACAGCGGCGATGACCGAGCGAGCGAGAAGGAGGCTGCCGAATGATCGGCCGCCTGTCCTCAGCCCGACCGACGGGGCGGCTCGTCGCCGTCTGCTCCCCGCGTCTCGCCCTCGCCGCTCTCGCGCGGCAGGCCGGTGATGCCGCGGCCATGCCGGCCCGTCACCGGATCGCGATAGACGAGAAAGTACCAGCCTGCCGCAAGGCCGAGAAGCACGGCGACGAGTTCACCGAGAGCCAGCCAGCCGCCTCTCATCGCCTCCTCTCCTTTCAATCGTTCCCGCGTTCCGTCGCAAGAGAAGGTCCGGTACGATGACCACCGCGTCCCTCACCTACAACTTCGCCTATCTCGACGAGCAGACCAAGCGGATGATCCGCCGGGCGATCCTCAAGGCTGTCGCGATCCCCGGCTATCAGGTGCCCTTTGCCTCGAGGGAAATGCCGATGCCCTATGGCTGGGGCACCGGCGGCGTGCAGGTGACGGCGGCGATCATCGGCCCCGACGACGTCCTCAAGGTCATCGACCAGGGCTCGGACGACACCACCAATGCCGTCTCGATCCGCGCCTTCTTCGCCCGCGTCGCCAAGGTCGCGGTGACGACAAAGACCCGCGAAGCGACGATCATCCAGACCCGCCACAGGATCCCCGAAGCGCCGCTCGCCGCAGGCCAGACCCTAGTCTATCAGGTGCCGATCCCCGAGCCGCTGCGTTTCCTCGAACCGCGCGAGACCGAGACGCGGATCATGCACGCGCTCGAAGAATACGGGCTGATGCATGTGAAGCTCTACGAGGACATCGCCCAGCACGGCCACATCGCGACGACCTACGCCTATCCGGTGAAGGTCGAGGGCCGCTATGTGATGGACCCCTCGCCGATCCCGAAATTCGACAATCCGAAGATGGACGACAGCCCGGCCCTTCAGCTTTTCGGCGCCGGCCGCGAGCAGCGGATCTACGCGATCCCGCCCTTCACGAAAGTCGAGAGCCTCGACTTCGAGGACCATCCCTTCTCGGTGCAAAAGTTCTCCGTGCCCTGCGGCCTCTGCGGCGCGACGGGCGTCTATCTCGACGAGATCGTTACCGACAACCGCGGCGGCCGGCTCTTCGCCTGTTCCGACACCGACCATTGCGAGGAGCGGCGGGAGGCGGGGCATGTGGGGGCGGATGCTTATGCCCGGTCGATGCCTGGAGCTTCGGGAGGCCGCCCGTGAGGGCGCTCGCAACCGCTGCCGTGGCGGCGACTGCAGTGGGCCAAGCTCATTCCGCCGGCGCCGCCTCGCGCAGGATTGCGTTAATGCGCTCTTCCCAATCGTCGCCCGCCCGGCGGAACCTTTCGACCGTCTCTCTGTCGACACGGACATTCGTCTGTTCGCCCTCGATCCGATCAAAGGGACGGTCGAGCGGCATCAGGCAGGCATCGTCTTCGATCGGCGGATTGTCCGAGTCGAGGAGCGCATCCGCAGTGATCGCCGCGTCTTCTTCAGGGGTCATCTCCGCCAGAGCCTTCCGGGTCTTGCGGCGAGCTTCGACCCAATCCTCCGCGCTGGCCTCGGTCTTTACGAAGACTGTTCGCGTGACGAGCATAGATGCCAACCTCTCTGTCATTGGCCTTTCGGAACGAGATGACACGAACCCGGGCGCCACGTTCCGTGTATACGATGACATGGTGGCGATCGCCGATCATGCCAATAGCGATTTTGCGTGTCTCACCATAGTTGCGCCGGTTGTCGACGAAGATCGCCGCCGTGGCGAAATCGAAGCGTTCGACATCGGAAAAAGGTGGCCGTCCCAATGCGAGGTTCGCGTTGGACTTTGCTTCATCCCACTCGAACCTAACGTCGTGCCCCACAGGGAAGCGATAGCTCAGGTTGCTGGGAGCCGGCAATATGTTGCTCGAGGAATCTTGCTGCCATGACCGACCTCCCCCTCCTCTCCGTCCGCTCGGCCACCCGCCTCTATGGTAGCCGTGTCGGCTGCGAGGACGTCTCCTTCGAGCTTTATCCGGGCGAGATCCTGGCGATCGTCGGCGAGAGCGGCTCCGGCAAGACGACGCTCCTCAACTGCCTCTCCTGTCGCATGGCTCTGACCGGCGGCAGCGTCTCCTATCGCATGCGGGACGGCGCGATGCGCGACCTCGCGACCCTCACCGAGGCCGAGCGCCGTTTCCTGATGCGCACCGACTGGGGCTTCGTCCACCAGAACCCCGCCGACGGCCTGAGAATGCGGGTGTCTGCCGGCGCCAATATCGGCGAGCGGATGATGGCCGTCGGCGACCGGCACTATGGTCGCATCCGCCAGACCGCCGAAGACTGGCTCGGCCGCGTCGAGATCCCCGGTGCGCGGATCGACGACCGGCCGACGGCCTTTTCCGGCGGCATGCGCCAGCGACTGCAGATCGCCCGCAACCTCGTCACCGGCCCGCGCCTCGTCTTCATGGACGAGCCGACCGGTGGGCTCGACGTCTCGGTGCAGGCGCGGCTCCTCGACCTCCTGCGCTCGCTGGTCGGCGAGATGGGCCTCTCGGCGATCGTCGTGACCCATGACCTTGCGGTGGCGCGCCTGCTCTCCCACCGCATCATGGTGATGAAGGAGGGCCATGTCATCGAACATGGCCTGACCGATCGGGTGCTCGACGACCCGCAGCACGCCTATACCCAGCTCCTCGTCGCCTCGATCCTGGAGGTCTGACTGAAATGACGACCGCAACCCCAGACGCGCGGCTGATCCTGAAGGACGTCGCCAAGAGTTTTACCAATCACTTGCGCGGCGGCGTCCACCTTCCCGTCGTTGCCGGCGTGTCGTTTCGCATCGATGCCGGCGAGGTCGTCGTCCTTGGCGGCCCGTCAGGCGTCGGCAAGTCCTCGATCCTCCGGATGATCGTCGGCAACTACGCGGCAGAACGCGGGCAGATCCTGATGCGCAGTTCGGCGGATGCGGCCTTCGTGGACGTCGCCGCCGCCAGCCCGCGCGAGGTCATCGCGCTCCGCCGCAATGTCGTCGGCTATGTCAGCCAGTTCCTCAGGGCAATCCCGCGGGTCTCGGCCCTCGACGTCGTCGCCGAGCCGCTGCTCGCCCGCGGCATCGGGCAGGCCGACGCGAGGCGGCAGGCCGGCGAGCTGCTCGAACGGCTGAACCTTCCTTCGGCCCTCTACGACCTGCCGCCCGCCACCTTCTCCGGCGGCGAGAAACAGCGGGTCAACATCGCCCGCGGCTTCCTCACCGACCACCCGATCCTGCTCCTCGACGAGCCGACCGCCTCCCTCGACAACGCCAATCGCGACGTCGTCTGCGGGCTGATCGCGGACAAGCGCAAGGCGGGCGTCGCCATCCTCGGCATCTTTCACGACGAGGAGGTGCGCTGCCGGGTCGCGACGCGCATCGTCGACGTCTCGGGCTTTTCGGCGCGCAGGGCCGCGGCGTGATGGCGAAACTGTCCGAAACGCCGCTGATCCATCCGAGCGCCGAGGTCGATGCCTCGCATCTCGGCCGCTACACCGAGATCGCAGAACGATGCCGCATCTCCGAAACCCGGCTCGGCGACTATTCCTACGTCATGCAGGACTGCGGCGTCTGGGCGGCCGAGATCGGCAAATTCGTCAATATCGCTGCGGCCGTGCGCATCAATGCCACCAACCATCCGACCTGGCGGGCGACGCTGCACCACTTCACCTATCGCGCCGGCGACTATTTCGACGGCGAGGCGAATGAGGCGGAATTCTTCGACTGGCGACGCGCCCATGCCGTGACGATCGGCCATGATGTCTGGATCGGCCACGGCGCGACGATCCTGCCCGGCGTCACCGTCGGCAACGGCGCCGTCGTCGGCGCCGGGGCGGTGGTCTCGAAGGACGTCGAGCCCTATACGATCGTCGGCGGCGTTCCCGCGAAGACGATCCGCCGGCGATTTTCCGAGGAGGTCGCCGCCGGCATGGAGCGGCTGGCCTGGTGGGATTGGCCCCATGCCGCGCTGCACGCCGCGCTCGATGATTTCCGCCACCTCGACGCTGCGGCATTCATCGCCAAACATAGATCGTAAGCCATTCTTTCCGTTGGCGATTCAATCGTCATCGAACCATCGTGAAAGCGTCATCGAAGTCTCATGCTGCGGCTCTAAAGCTGCCTCGACGCGGCAGCGCGACCTCGATCAGGAGCACGCCCATGATGGCGATCTCAGTCGAAAAGCTTTCCAAGCGCTTCGGCCGGAAGCAGGCCCTTTGCGAAATCGACCTTTCAATCGCCGAGGGCGAGATGGTCGCTCTGATCGGTGCGTCCGGCTCCGGCAAGTCGACGCTGATGCGCCACATCGCCGGGCTGGAGCGCGGCGATACCGGGTCGTCAGTCAAGATCCTCGGCGACGTCCAGCAGAAGGACGGCAGGTTCGGCCCGAAAATGCGCGAGTTGCGCAGCCAGATCGGCGTCATCTTCCAGCAGTTCAATCTGGTCGCCCGGCTGCCGGTGATCACCAATGTCCTTACCGGCATACTTGGTCGTATCTCGGCCTGGCGCGGCACCTTCGGCATCTTCTCGAAATCCGAGAAGGCCGATGCGATCCATGCGCTGGCCCGGGTCGGAATCCCCGAGGTCGCCTGGCAGCGGGCGTCGACGCTCTCTGGCGGCCAGCAGCAGCGGGCAGCAATCGCGCGGACGCTGATGCAGCGCTCAAAGATCCTGCTTGCCGACGAGCCGATCGCCTCGCTCGATCCCGCCTCGGCGCGGCGGGTGATGGACGTTCTCGCCGACATCAACCGCACCGAGGGCATGACCGTGCTCGTCTCGCTGCACCAGGTCGAATACGCCCGCGTCTATTGCGATCGCACGATCGCGCTGCGGGACGGAAGGGTCGTCTATGACGGCTCGTCCGACGCTTTGTCCGACGATTTCCTGACCAGGCTCTACGGCGCCGCGTCGGAGGAACTCGTGCTGCCGCAGCGCCTCCCCGTCAAGGACAGCCGCGCCCCGGCCCCCGCATCGTCCGCCCCCGGCATCCGCCAGGGGCAGGAGGAACTGGCGCCCGCCTAAGACGGTCCGTCACCTACCCCCCCATCATCAACAGGGAAGAACGACAGATGAACTTCTTTTCCAAGGCCCTTGCTGCCGCCGCGGTGACGCTGTCACTCGCCGGACCTGCCCTTGCTCAGGACACGATCAATTTCGGCATCATCTCGACCGAGAGCCAGCAGAACCTGCGCCCGAAGTGGGAGCCGTTCCTGAAGGACATGGAAGAGCAGACCGGCCTCACCGTGAAGCCGTTCTTCGCCTCCGACTATGCCGGCGTCATCGAGGGCATGCGCTTCGGCAAGGTGCAGGTCGCCTGGTTCGGCAACAAGTCGGCCATGGAAGCCGTCGATCGCGCCGATGGCGAGATCTTCGCCCAGACCGTCGATGCCTCGGGCAATCCGGGCTACTGGTCGCTGATCCTCGTTCCGGCCGATTCCAAGCTGACCTCGCTCGACGACCTGCTGAAGTGCGACAAGACGCTGAACTTCGGCCTCGGCGACCCGAACTCGACCTCGGGCTATCTCGTCCCAATGACCTTCGTCTTTGCCCAGAACGGCATCGACCCGAAGCAGTGCTTCAAGACGGTGACCAATGCCAACCACGAGACCAACGCCATGGCGGTCGCCAACGGCCAGGTCGACGCCGCGTCGAACAATACCGAAAACCTTGCCCTGATCGAGAAGAACCAGCCGGAAGCCTTCAAGCGGATCAAGATCCTCTGGAAGTCGCCGCTGATCCCGTCCGACCCGCTGGTGATCTCCAAGAAGGTCGATGCGGACACCCGCCAGAAGATCTCGGACTTCGTGCTCAACTACGGCACCGAGAACTCCAAGGGCGATGCCGCGAAGGAAAAGGAAATCCTCGCCGGCCTCGAATGGGCGCCGTTCAAGAAGTCGAACGACGACCAGCTGCTGCCGATCCGCGTGATGGAAGTCTCCAAGAAGATCGGCCAGCTTCAGGCTGACGACAAGATGGACGAAGCCGCCAAGAAGGCCGAGATCGAGAAGCTCGAGGCCGAAAAGGCCGAGTATCAGAAGAAGATCGAAGCCAACGAGACGAAGTCGGGTGCCTGATCGCCCTGCACCCGAGGCCGCCTGCGGCCACGGGCAGACAATCGGCGGCCGGTCGCGCATCTGCGACCGGCCGCTTTGATGAAGCGCTTCGAAGGGATCGATCTCAGATGAGCACGACCAGCGAGACCGTTGCGGGCGCCTCCGCCGCCACGCCGGCCGACAGGGCGTCGGACGTCAATGCCGGCCGCGACTGGTCGCGATCCGTCTGGAACCTCGTGATCCTCGCCGGCCTCGTCGCCGCGCTGGCGATCAGCTGGGGTCCCTCGGAGATGGGGCGCTGGACGTTCCTCTTCACCGATTCCGCCAATATGGCGGAATATGCCTCGGGCTTCCTGCGCCCCGACTTCACCGACTGGCGCTACTATGTCGACGAAATGATCGTCACCGTCGAGATCGCGCTCTGGGGCACCTTCCTGTCGCTGATCGTCTCGATCCCCTTCGGCATTCTCTGCGCCCACAACATGGTGCCCTGGTGGATCCTCCATCCCTGCCGCCGCCTGATGGACTTCTTCCGGGCGATCCACGAGGTGGTCTGGGCGGTGCTGTTCGTCGTCGCCGTCGGCCTCGGGCCCTTCGCCGGGGTCATGGCGCTGTTCGTCCACAACACCGGCATCATGGCGAAGCTGTTTTCCGAGGCGGTGGAATCCATCGATCCGCGGCCGGTCGAAGGCATCCGCTCCACCGGCGCGACGCGCATTCAAGAGGTCGTCTTCGGCGTCATCCCGCAGGTGCTGCCGCTCTGGGTGTCCTATACGCTCTACCGCCTCGAGACCAACGTCCGCACCGCGACGATCCTCGGCGTCATCGGTGCCGGAGGCATCGGCCAGGTGCTGTTCGAATCGGTGCGCGGCTTTTATTATCCGCAATCATCGGCGATCCTGATCATCATCGTCGTGACCGTCGTCCTGACCGACCTTCTGTCCCAGCAGCTGCGCAAGTTCGTCACCTGACCGACAGTGTCCGGGTCCTTGGGGACCATCCGCATTCTGCTTCTGAAAGACCCTTAATGTCCTCCGAAACGGTTCTCACCAACGCCCGTGTCGTCCTTCCCGGCGAGACGATCGACGGGCATGTCGTCATCCGCGACGGCATGATCGCGGCGATCGGCGAAGGCGCCGCCGCCGGCGAGGATCTTGGCGGCGACACGCTGATCCCGGGCCTCGTCGAGCTTCATACCGACCACATCGAGACCCATTTCATGCCACGGCCGAAGGTGTTCTGGGACATGTTCGCCGCGCTGCATGCCCATGATGCGCAGATCGCCTCGTCGGGCATCACCACCGTCTTCGACGCCATCCGCGTCGGCACCGACGAGGACGCGACGCTGACCGTCGACACGATGGAAAAGCTGTCCGACGTCATCGCCGAGGCGGCAAAGGCCGACGTCACCCGCGCCGAGCATTTCATCCATCTGCGATGCGAGGTTTCCGCGCCCGACGCCGTCGAGGGCTTCGAGCGGCTGTCGAAGAATGTCCGGGTGCGCCTCGCCTCGCTGATGGACCACGCACCGGGCCAGCGCCAGTTCGTCAGCTTCGACACCTATCGCACCTACTACCAGAAGAAAAAGGCGCTGTCGGACGAGGAGTTCGACCGCTTCACCAAGCGGCGTATCGCCGAGTCCGAAAAGAACAGCGGCCCGTCCCGCCGGGCGATCGCCGCTGCGGCCATGGAGCGCGGCATCGCCCTCGCCTCCCACGACGATGCCACCGACGCGCATGTCGAGGAGGCGCTGGCGCTCGGCACGCAGATCGCCGAGTTCCCGACCACCACCGAAGCCGCTGCGGCATCCCACGGCGCCGGCCTCGGCGTCCTGATGGGCGCGCCGAACATCGTTCGCGGCGGTTCGCATTCCGGCAATGTCGCAGCACACGATCTCCTCGCCGCCGGCCATCTGGACATTCTCTCCTCGGACTACGTGCCGTTCTCGATGCTGCAGGCGGTCTTCGTCCTTGCACGCGAGGGAACGCTCGACCTGCCGGCCGCAATCCGCCTCGTCTCCAGCAATCCGGCCAAAGCGGCCGGTCTTGCCGATCGCGGCGAGATCGTCGTCGAAAAGCGCGCCGATCTGGTGCGCGTGCGCGAGAGCCTTCCCGGGCGGCCGCCTTTCGTCGCATCGGTCTATCGGGCCGGCCGCCGTGTCGCCTGAGCAGGCACAGCAGAGCCCGCTCGGTGCGTTCGTTGCCGTCGTCGGGCCGAGCGGCGCCGGCAAGGACACGCTGATCCGGCTCGCGGCCCGCCATTTCGCGCGGGATGACGGCTTCCACTTTGCCCGCCGCGTCGTCACCCGAAAGGCCGATCCCGAAGCGGAGGACCACGCCGAAATCGACGAGGCGGAGTTCGAGCGGCGGCAGGATGCCCGGGACTTCGCCCTTTCCTGGCGCGCCCATGGCCTCGGCTACGGCCTCGACCGCAGCCTGTTGTCGCGTGTTTCTCACGGCCAGACGGTGATCGCCAACATCTCCCGCCGCCAGATCGGCGATGCGGCGGCGGTGTTTCCGCGGCTTGCCGTCGCCCATGTCGTCGTCGCCGAGCCGCTCTTGGTCGAACGCATCGTCAGACGCGGGCGGGAAAGCCGCGAGGCTGCCGTCGAACGCGCCAGGCGAGAGGCGCCGTTGGAGCTGCCTCGCGCGGTCTGGCGGGTGGCGGAAATCGACAATTCCGGCCCGGTCGAACAGGGACTCGGGCGGTTTCTCGAATTTCTCGAAGCCTGCCAGCCGAAGGTCTAGCGGTCGCTTCGCCACTTCGCGACAGGTCTTTCGCCGCTGCACCGAAGTTCCAACCACACGCTCAAATTGCCGACCCCAAAGAAAGCGTGCTTTACTATTCATGTGAACGGTTCGCCGAAATTGGAGCGGGGCTTGAAATCAGTGCTTTGTACGTACATTGTGAGTACGCGACAGGCTCCGTGAAGTTCGGCTGGGACGAAGGCAAACGGCGCTGGGTCCTGAGCGATCGCAAGATCGACTTGGCGGACATGACAGCACTTTTCGACGGGCGCCCACGAGTCTCCTATTCGTCGCCACGAAACGGGGAGGATCGCATCGTCTCTGTGGGCGAGATCAACGGGCGTCTGTTTGCCGTCATCTGGATGTGGAGGGAGGAGACCCTCTGGTTGATAACTGCCAGACGAGCATGGAAACGCGAAGAACGACAGTATCTAGCAATGATCGAGAAGCAGTAGCCATGAACGGCGGTGAGACAGACTTCGACCGAATTGACGACGAGGCAGAACTTGCCCGACAGGAGGGCGCTGATCCCGATCTCCAGGCCATTCCTGCCGACTGGTTTCTCCATGCCCGCCTGGAGACCGGCATCCCCGCTCCTCCTTCACCGGCGAACAAACGCCCCGTCACTATCAGGCTCGATCCTGAAGTCATCGACCACTTCAAGGGACAGGGGCGCGGATGGCAGACGCGGATCAATGCGGTTCTGAAAGCATTCGTCGTCGGCCAGCGGGGGAACCGTTAAGTCTCTGCAAGTTTTGAATGATTCCAGACAGAGATTTGATCGATTCCAATCTTTGCGGTGGCGGTTGACAGGGAAAGTTGACCGGCCTAGCCAAGATTTGTCGTATCCGCCGTGCCCATTCCCGCACCATCGATCACTGGACGCAAGATCGCGCCCGGGAGGAGATCCGTCGTCATGAAAATTCTCGCCCGCTCCCTCACCTTCGCTCTCGCCGCCGCGACGACGCTGGCCGCCGGCCACGCCGCATGGGCCGATGCCCCCTCCGCCGACGCCGTCTTGAAGAACTACGCGGACATCGCGCTTGCCGGCTATTCCGACGCGCTGGAGAAGGCCAAGGCGCTCGACGAGGCGACGGACAAGCTGATCGCCGATCCGAGCGAGGCGACGCTGAAGGCGGCCCGCGAGGCCTGGCGCAACTCCCGCCCCTTCTACCAGCAGACCGAGGCCTTCCGCTTCGGCAATCCGATCGTCGACGACTGGGAGGGCCGGGTGAATGCCTGGCCGCTCGACGAAGGGCTGATCGACTATGTCGACCAGAGCTACGGCACCGAGTCCGACGAGAATTCGCTCTATACCGCCAATGTCATCGCCAACCAGACGATTACCGTCAATGGCGAGAGCGTCGACGTTTCGAAGATCACGCCTGAGCTCCTGCAGGACAAGCTGCAGGAAGCCGGCGGCATCGAGGCGAATGTCGCCACCGGCTACCACGCCATCGAATTCCTGCTCTGGGGCCAGGACCTGCACGGCACCGATGCCGGCGCCGGCGAGCGACCCTATACCGATTATGCCAAGGGCGATGCCTGCACCGGCGGCCATTGCGACCGGCGCGGCGAATATCTCGACGCGGCGACCGATCTCCTCGTCTCCGACCTCGAGGAGATGGTCGGCAACTGGCAGGAAGACGGCGCCGCCCGCAAGGAGCTGCTCGCCGATCCGGCCAAGGGGCTGTCTGCCATCCTCACCGGCATGGGCTCGCTCTCCTATGGCGAGCTTGCCGGCGAGCGCATGAAGCTCGGCCTGCTGCTGCACGATCCCGAGGAGGAGCATGACTGCTTCTCCGACAACACCCACATCTCGCATCTCAACGACGTCCTCGGCATCCGCAACGTCTATACCGGCCGTTACGAGCGAGCCGACGGCTCGATGGTCGAAGGTCCGGCGATCGCCGAACTGGTCGCCGCCAAGGCGCCGGACATCGACAAGGAGATCCGCGCCGACCTTGACGACAGCGTCGGCAAGTTCGAGGCGATCGCCAAGGCGGCCGTGGGCGGCGAAGCCTACGACCAGCAGATCGGTGAAGGCAACGACGCCGGCAATGCACGGGTCCAGGCAGGCATCGACGCGCTGATCACCCAGACCCGGGCGATCGAGCGGGCCGTCGCCGCCCTCGATCTCGGCGGCGTGACCATCGAAGGTTCCGATTCGCTGGACAATGCCGGAGCGGTCTTCCAATAGGACCGGCCGTCCGAGCCGGCGCCCGTCCGGGCAGCGGGTTCCGGCGCGAAGTTACGAAGGGCCGCTCAGGCGGCCCTTCGGCCGTTGAAATGGATAGGGACGCGAAAAGATGCGTTTCGCCACGCGAGTGACGCTCCTGGCCGGCATGATCCTCCTGCCCGCCGCCATTCCGCTTTCCGAAAGTCTCGGCCTCGACAGGCCCGTCCGGCAGGATCTTTCCAGAAAGGACCTCGCCCGCGTCCGCGCCGTCGCCAAACCGACGACGGATTTCTCGCAGCCCGAGAAATTCGAGCTGATGCAGGCCGGCGCGACGACCTCCACCAAGATGGTCAACCGCGACTCCTTCAGCCAGGTTTCGGCGAACCAGACCTTCGAGGGCGAGGATCGCTTCAAGCTCGGCAATGCGCTGTTCCGCAAGCTGTGGGTCTCCTCGCCCTCCTCCACCGAAGCCTCCGACGGCCTCGGGCCGCTGTTCAATTCGCGCTCCTGCCAGTCCTGCCATCTGAAGGACGGCCGCGGCCATCCGCCGGGGCCGAACGAGCCGGCGGTGTCGATGTTTCTGCGCCTGTCGGTGCCGCCGAAGACCGCCGAAGACCGCGCCAAACTCGCCTCCCATGAATTCACCCGCATCCCAGAGCCGACCTATGGCGGCCAGCTGCAGAACTTCGCGGTCGGCGGCCTGAAGCCGGAAGGCCGCATGGTCGTCACCTATCGCGAGGAGCCGGTGACGCTTGGCGACGGCACGGTCGTCAATCTGCGTCATCCGACCTATTCGGTCGCAGATCTCGGCTACGGCCCGATGGAGGACGACGTGATGCTCTCGCCGCGGGTGGCGCCGCCGATGATCGGCCTCGGCCTCGTCGAGGCGATCGAACCCGCCGACATCCTTTCGAATGCCGATCCGAACGACGCCGACGGGGACGGCATTTCGGGCAAGGCCTCGATGGCCCGCGATCCGGAGACCGGCGAACTCGTCCTCGGCCGCTTCGGCTGGAAGGCAACGGTCCCGTCGATCAAGGTCCAGAGCGCAGAGGCGTTTTCCGGCGACATCGGCATCTCGACACCGCTCGTGACCGACGCCTTCGGCGAATGCTCGATCGCCCAGACTGTCTGCCGCGACGCGCCCTCCGGCGTTCAGGAACGGCTCGGCGACGTCGAGGCGCCGGATCCGATCCTTGACCTCGTCGCCTTCTATTCCCGCAACCTCGCCGTCCCCGCCCGCCGCGATGTCGGCGACCCGGAGGTCCTGCGCGGCAAGAAGCTGTTCTATGACGCCGGCTGCACCAGCTGCCACACGCCGAAATTCGTCACCTCGAAGAAGGCGGCGGACAAGGCCCAGCGCTTCCAGCTGATCTGGCCCTATTCGGACTTCCTGCTGCACGACATGGGCGAAGGCCTCTCCGATCACCGGCCGGTGGGCGACGCCTCCGGAAACGAATGGCGGACCCAGCCGCTATGGGGTATCGGGCTGACCAAGACCGTGAACGGCCATACGCTGTTCCTGCATGACGGCCGGGCGCGCAACCTCACCGAGGCGATCCTCTGGCATGGCGGCGAGGCCGCGGCCTCCCGCGACGCCTATGCGGCAATGGCGAAAGCCGACCGCGACGCGCTGCACGCATTTCTGGAGTCCCTATGAGACAACCCCGCTTCGAAAATCGCAGCACTGCCGTGCCGACGACCGCCCTTGGCATGCGGTTCGCGATGGCCATTCTCGCGACGCTTCTCTGCCTGGTCGTCCTGCCGCCACAGGCACAGGCACAGGAAAACAGCGCGCCGGAGGTTTCCAAGGCGACCCGCGAGGAGAAGCTCGACGTCGTCTGGAACGCCGTCGACGGGACGATCCGCCCCGGCTACGCCGCCTTCGCCGATGCGGCCGAAGAGACCAGGGGCGCGATGGACGACCTTTGTTCGTTGCCGAACGGCGAGAATGTCCAAGGCGCCCGGGAGGCTTTCGCCGAACTCGTGCGCAGCTGGTCGAGGATCGAGTTCATCCAGTTCGGCCCGGTGATGGACGACAATCGCGGCTCGCGCATCCTGTTCTTCCCCGACCGCCGCAGCATCGGCCTGAAGCAGGTGCAGGCGATCCTCGCCGACAAGGACGAGAGCGCCACCTCGCCGGACGAGCTTGCCGGCAAGTCGGTTGCCGTCCAGGGCCTCGGGGCACTCGAATATGTCCTCTATGGCACCGGGGCGGAGACGCTTTCGACACGAGACGGCAATTTCCGCTGCCGCTTCGGCGCGGCCATCGGCGGCAATCTTGAGCGTCTCGGCCGGGCGATCTCGGACGACTGGGCGAAGGACGAGGGCGGCATCGTCGAGCGGCTCACCAACCCGAATGAGGACGATCCCGCCTATCGCAGCGCCGATGATTCCCTGAAGGAGATCGTCGGGGTTTTCATCAACGGCTTCGAGGCGATCCGCGACCTGCGGCTCAATCCGGCGATGGGCGAGAACGAGAAGAGCGCCAAGCCGAAGCTCTTCCTGTTCCACCGGTCGGAGCTGACACTGGCTTCGCTGCAGGCGAATTTCGCCGGCATGAAGGACCTCTTCACCAGCTCGGACATGGCCACGCTGCTGCCGCCGGCCCACGCCTATCTGAAGGACTCGATCGCCTTCGAGTTCGAGAACGCCGAAATGGCCCTCGACAAGCTGTCGCCGCCGCTGACCAAGGTCGTCGCCTCCAAGGCCGATCGCCAGAACCTCACCTATCTGCTGATCGTCACCGACAGCCTGCAGAGCCAGTTCGCCGGCCAGCTTTCGCCGCTTCTCGGCCTCTCAGCCGGCTTCTCCGCGCTGGACGGCGACTGACCCCGCATCACCCAAAGCATGAAATGACAGAGGGAGCAGCGACGATGCGCCTGTTTCATCGAGACACGCCGGCTAAGAGCGCGCTGATCGACCGCCGCAGCTTCCTGATCGGTGCCGGCGCCGCTTTCGCGACTGGCCTCTCGCCGCGCGGCGCCGAGGCCTTCGAGCGGGCCGAGGGTCTGTTCGGCGCGTCCTGCCTGAAACGCGACGGCAGCTTCGGCTGCGCCATCTTCACCGATCGCGGCGAGATCGTCTCGACGGTGTCACTGCCCGATCGCGGCCACGACGTCGCCTTCGATCCGACGTCCGGCCGCGCCGTCGTCTTTGCCCGCCGGCCGCGCACCTTCGCCGTCGTCTTCGACCCGACCTCCGGCGAGACGGTGAAGACGCTGACCTCGCCTGAGGGCCGGCACTATTTCGGCCACGGCTTCTTCTCGCCGGACGGCCGACTGCTCTATGCGACGGAGCACGACTACGACGCGGCGAAGGGCCTCGTCGCCGTCTATGACGTTGCGGCGGGCTACAGGCGGATCGGCGAGTTCGACGCCCACGGCATGGACACCCACGAGGCGCTGCTGATGCCGGACGGCGAGACCATCGTCATCGCCAATGGCGGCATCGAGACCCATCCGGACTACGGTCGGCAGATGCTGAACATTCCGACGATGGAACCCTCGATCGTCTTCATCGACCGCAGGACCGGCGACCTCATCGACAAGCAGCTGTTGCCGCAGCATCTCCACAAGCTGTCGCTTCACCACATGGCCATCGATGCGAAGAAACGCGTCTGGTTCGGCGGACAGTATCAGGGCGCCGCCTCGGATTCGCCGCCGCTCGTCGGTTTCGCCGAGGCCGGACGGCCGCTGACCCTCAACGAGTTCCGCCCCGCCGATCTCGCGTCCCTCTCGAACTATATCGGTTCGGTCGCGGTCAGCCGCGATGGCGAGCGGATCGCCGTCTCCTCCCCGGTCGGCGGCACGGTGATGATCCTCGACGCTGCAACGGGCCGGAAGCTGCAGCGGCTGCGCCTGACGGACGGCTGCGGGCTTGCCCCGGACGATGACGGCTTCCTCGCCACCAGCGGCCGCGGCGCCATGCTGCGGCTGGAAGAAGACGACCGCCCGACGACCTCCGATCTCGAATGGGACAACCATATCCTGGCGCTTTAGAGCGCCGTGCGTCCGAATGGACGCACAAGGGAGGCTCTCAGTTATCGAACATACGCATCGTGCATTTTAGAAAATCGGTTCCGATTTTCGGGTCGATGCTGTGAGCATCGGCGGCTGCCGGCGCCAGTGCCTCCCGCCGCTCCCAGACAAACCGCCTTCCGTCCACACCCGAGCCTGCCCTGCCGGCCGTCGCATCAGGCAGGCCGCCCGCGTTCCATATCGTTACCGGATCGCTAACAACTGCTTCGTTCTGGCACGGAGCAGCCGCAAAATCGTGCCGAAATGGCGCAAACGCGCTGGCACGAAACCTGCTACACCTCTGAAAGGTTAATGAAGCGTTACTTTCAGGGAGCAGCCCATGGCTCGCCTTTTCTCCGCGACGGCCATCTTGACGGCAGCACTGGCCATCGGTCTTGCCGGCCAGGCCAGTGCCGGCGATAGCGGTCATCACGTTTCGGGCAAGGCCCCAGGCGACCAGCGCTATCTGCGCGACGGCGGCGCCGTTCGCATCCAGCTGCCGCGACGCTCCAGGGAGGGGAAGGACGGTGAGCGCGGCCGTATCCAGTCGATCAGCGGCATCGATCGGCTGACGGGCGACGACACGCTCGAGGATGCCCGGGAAGACAATCTCGGCACCGCGCCGGATATCTATTCGACCGGCGAACGCGAGGAATTCATCGAAGATGGCGGCGTGCCGGTCATCGAACACCGGGCGGGCATCACGGTGCTGCGCGGCAATACCAGCGGCCACTGGCGCCATGTCGTCGTTGAGCCGATCGATCTCAGCGAGCGCGGCTCGTTCGCCTTCATCGCCACCGACGTCGGCTACGAGCCCGGCAATCGCGGCTCCTACCAGCGGCTGCCGACGGAGGGCTTCCGCGACAGCCCGAGCTATCGGCCGTTGCCGACCGGCCCGAAGATCATCGACGTCGAGACGGAGCGCCTCGATCGCCGGCCGATCCCGGCTTCCGGCATCGAAACCATCTCGAGCGGCGGCGCCAAGATCATCCGCATCGCGCGGGACTACCAGAGCAGCGCCTATCGCGTCGGCACGAGGGATAACGGCCTGAAATAAGGACGGTCCGCAGCCTCAGCGCAGGAACGGATTGGTCCGGCGCTCGTCGCCGATCCGGCTGCCCGGGCCGTGGCCGCAGAGAAAGCCGACCTCGTCGCCGAGCGGCAGGACCTTGTCTCGGATCGAGCAAAGAAGCGTTGCGTGGTCGCCGCCCGGAAGATCGGTGCGGCCGATCGAGCCGGCGAAGAGCACGTCGCCGAGATGGGCGAAGGCCGCCGCCCGGTTGAAGAAGATCACGTGACCCGGCGCATGGCCCGGCGTGTGATAGACCTCGAAGTCGTGGCCGGCGAAGGTCAGAGTCTCGCCCTCCTCCAGCCAGCGGTCGGGCGTGCAATTCTTCATGCCGCCAGCGACACCGAACATCTTCGACTGATCCTCGATCGAGGCGAGCAGCCTCGCATCGTCCTTGTGCGGGCCAACGATGTCGACACCGAGAAGCGCCTTCAGGTCCATCGCCCCGCCGGCATGGTCGAGATGGCCGTGGGTGAGCCAGATCTCCTTCACCGTGACGCCGAGGTCCTTCACCGCCGCAGCGATCACCTCGGCGTCGCCGCCGGGATCGATGACGACCCCGACCTTTTCCTCGGCATCGAAGAGGATGCAGCAATTCTGCTGGAACGGGGTGACAGGCACGATCTCGGCACTGAGCTGGGACAATTGAGGCTCCGGCTTGTCAGGCATGGAAGGACGTGACGCTGGCGCCGCATCGGCGAGACGTCTGCCTCTCCGCATAACCATCCTGCCATCGTGAGGCAAATCGGACACGACCCGGCGCCTCACTCCTCGACGAAACTCTTCAGCCGTCCGAGGGCGTCGTCCCACTGCCGCGAAACCATCTCGAGATAGGCGCGCGCCGCATCGAGCGCGACAGGCCGAAAGGTGTAGCGGCTTTCCCGACCCACCCTCGCCACTTCGACGAGCCCCGCCTCCTCCATCACCCGGAGGTGCTTGGTGACGGCCTGCCGCGTCAGCTCGGTGTCGGCGGAAAGGACCGCGATCGACCGGCTCTGCCCGTCGCTGAGACGCGCTACCAGCGAAAGCCGGGTCGGATCGCCCAGCGCCGCGAAGACGACGTCCGGCGCAGGAACCGGCTCAGCTGTCGACATGCGCGCGAATGTTCTTCATCTGGATGTCCCAGCCGCCTTCGTTCATGCGCATCGCCTCCGGCATGCGGCCGGGCGGCAGGCCGTCGAAGCCGCTTTCGACGAGCGTCAGCTTCGTGCCGGTGTCGATCGGATCGAGCCGGAACTCGACCCTGGTCCGCGCCTCGGCGGAATAGTCGACATCCGGCTCGACCGCATATGGGTGCCACGTCAGTGCAAAGAGGTGCGGCCGCTCCATGGCGACGATCTTCGCCTTCCACTCCACATGCTCGTAGCCGGGATAGGTGATGCGGCCTCGCGTCTCTTCTCCGACGACGAAGGGCCCTTCCAGCGCAACCCTGAACCAGGCGCCGAACTCCTTGTGATCGGTCAGCGCCCGCCAGACCCGCTCGATCGGAGCGGCGAGGTCGATGGTCTTGCGGATCTCATTTCCGGTGATCGTGCTCATAGGCAACCTCCTGATTGCCTATTCGTAGTCCGCAATTTCGAAATACGCAACCATTTTGTTGCGCATTACTGACCCAGCCGGAGACCGGGATCCAGGACAAATCTCTCAACGCGTTCCGAACCATATGACGTGCCGCGCGCCGCGCTTGCCGCGATTCGCCTTGACCCGGACCTCCTCCACCGCAAAGCCACCGTTCCGCAGCCGCGACGCGAACCTTTCGTCCGGCCCCTGCGACCAGACGGCCAGCACCCCGCCGGGCTGCAACGCCCGCCGTGCCTCGCCGAGCCCCCTGGCCGCATAGAGCGCGTCGTTCGCCTCGCTGGTGAGGCCGCCGGGACCGTTGTCGACGTCGAGCAGGATGGCGTCGAAGCGAGACCCGGCCGCGCCGATGACCGAGGCGACATCCTCGACGACGATCTCCACCCGTTTGTCGTCGAGACTGCCGGCAAAGATGTGCGCCATCGGGCCCCGCGCCCATTCGACGACGGCCGGCACGAGTTCGGCGACGACGATGCGCGCGTCGGCGGGAGCCGTTGCCAGCAGCGCTCGCAGGGTGAAGCCCATGCCGAGGCCGCCGACGAGGATCGTCGGTGCCGGCCGACCGGCGATCTTTTCGCAGGAAAGCCTGGCAAGCGCCTCCTCCGACCCCGACAGCCGGCTGTTCATCAGCTCGATCGGGCCGAGCATGATCGAATATTCGCTGCCCCGCCGCATCAGCCTCATCTCGCCGGCGGTGCCGGGGATTTCAGCGGTGGCGAGGTGCTCCCAGGGGATCATGGCGTGCTTTCAGATTTGAGGACATGCGACCCGACCTACCGAAAGCAGTTGCCGAAGTCGCCCGAGGCTTCTAGAGCGAAACGCGCCGGCGCGGGAATGCGCCTGCCGTTCCCCACATGCTGGACGCCTTTCGAGGATCTTCTGCGCCCACTCGCGACCGGCGCCAGGATCGATCGCTCGCTTGAGGGTCTTCGCCGCAGCTTCAGGCCCCTCGATGACCACGCGTCTCGCACCAGCCCTTCCCATTGTCGGTCCCGTCGCGCTCGGCGTCATCCTGATGCTCGTCGGCGACTTCATGTTCGCGCTCAACGACGCGATGGGCAAATGGCTTGTCGCGAGCTATTCGGTCGGCGAGGTGCTGCTCGTGCGCTCCGTCGGCGCGTTCCTCATTCTCGGCCCGCTTCTGCTTCGTCAGGGCAAGGCGGCGCTGTTTGCGGCCGAGAGGCCAGGGCTGCAGATCACCCGCGCGGCGTTCGCGACGGCGGATACCGGCCTGTTCTACGCGGCAGTCGCGACGATGCCGCTCGCCGACGTCATGACCTTCTATATGGCCGGGCCAATCTATGTGGCGGCGATCTCGCACATCTTTCTCGGCGAGAAGGTCGGCTGGCGCCGCTGGCTGGCGATCTCGGTCGGCTTCGTCGGCGTGGTGATCGCGCTGCGCCCCTCCGCCGCCTCGCTGTCTCTGGCCTCGCTGTTCGCGCTTGCCGGCAGCCTCTCCTTCGCGATGACGCTGGTGCTGGCGCGGATCTTGCGCAAGACGTCCGACGCGACGCTGGTCGGCTGGCAGACCCTTGCCGCCCTCGTCGCCGGCGTGGTCTTTTCGGTGACCACCTGGGAAACGCCCTCCGCTCTCGATCTCGGTGCGCTGCTCCTGCTCGGCGTCGTTTCCTGTTCGGCGCACATGCTGATCACCCGCTCGCTGAAGCTCGCTCCGGCTTCGACACTGGCGCCGCTGCAATACACCCTGCTTCTGTGGGCGGCGGTCTTCGGCTTTGCCTTCTTCGGCAACCTGCCGACGCCCCAGGTGCTGTTCGGCGCGGCGATCATCATCGTCGCCGGGCTGTTCCTGTTTCACCGCCAGCGGGTGGTCGACGACGGGGTTCCGCCAAAGACCGTGCCGCGGACGCTGCACTGAGCGGGCCTCCAAACGAAAGAGGCGCGCACCGCTCTGGCACGCGCCTCGTATTCTCACCGTCGATCCGGCATCTCCGGCCGCTTCGGCCTGCCTACTCGGCAGCCGCGCGCTTCGGCGTGACCTCGGATGCGTAGTCGTCGACGAGGCGGCGCGAGATCTCGCCTGGCGTGAAGCGCCAGTCGGCGATCTCGGCAACCGGCGTCACCTCGGCCGCCGTGCCGGTCAAAAAGCATTCGGAAAAGCCCGAGAGTTCTTCCGGCATGATCGCGCGCTCGACGACCTCGATGCCGCGGCGGCGGGCAAGATCGATCACGGTGCGGCGGGTGATCCCGTCGAGGAAGCAGTCGGCCTTCGGCGTGTGAATGGCGCCGTCCTTGACGAAGAAGACGTTGGCGCCCGTTGCCTCGGCGACCTGGCCCCGCCAGTCGAGCATCAGCGCATCCGCATAGCCCTTGGCCTCGGCGGCGTGTTTGGAGATGGTGCAGATCATGTAGAGGCCGGCCGCCTTCGAACGCGACGGCGCGGTCTTCGGATCGGGCCGGCGATATTCGGCAAGGTCGAGCCGGATACCCTTCATCTTCTGCTCGGGATCGAAATAGCTCGGCCACTGCCAGATCGCGATCGCGACATTGATCCGGTTGTTCTGCGCCGAAACGCCCATCATCTCCGAGCCGCGCCAGGCGATCGGCCGGACATAGGCGTCGGAGAAGCCCTGCCGCCGGAGGAGCTCGTTGGTGGCGGAATCGATCTCGTCGGCGGTGTAGGGCACCTTGAAACCGAGGATCCGCCCCGATTCGATCAGCCGCTCGGTGTGCTCACGCAGCTTGAACACTTCGCCGGCATAGGCCCGCTCGCCTTCAAAGACCGCACTCGCGTAATGCAGACCATGGGTCAGCACGTGGATCTTGGCGTCCTTCCAGGCGACGAATTCGCCGTTGAACCAGATTTCGCCGTCGCGTTGGTCGAATGGAACCGCGCTCATGGTGTTATCAGCGCCACGAAACGGGCGCTCTCCCTAGATTGCCGTTGGACGTGGCATCGCAGTGCGGGCACAATCAGGCAAAGCAGTGCGAAAGGACGGCGATTGATGGTATCTGCTCGGTGCCGCCAGGGCGGTATCGCGCGGTTTCCACATCCAGGGCGGCGGTGTAACAATAAAGCCCAATTACGTCAATGGTGCTGACCTATCTTATGGACACTTCGGCCGTACGAAGCGACCCGAGCCGGAACGAGGAGCGCGAAATCGTGCGCGAACCGCTTCCGACTCTCGGTTCGCTGGATTTCCGTGTCATCGAGCTGTTGTTCTTCGCCTATCGGGAATTCACCGCCGATGCGGACGAAATCCTGGCGCTTTACGGCTTCGGGCGTGCCCATCACCGGGTGCTGCATTTCGTCAACCGGGAGCCCGGCCTGACCATCGCCGAACTGCTCGACGTCCTGCAGATCACCAAGCAGTCGCTGTCGCGCGTCCTGCGCCAGCTGATCGACGAGGATTTCATCGGCCAGATCCCCGGCGACGAGGACCGCCGCCAGCGCCGCCTCTACCCGACGCGCAAGGGCCGGGCGCTGGCGATCGAACTGTCGGAGGCGCAGGTCCGCCGGATCGACGCCGCCCTCGCCCAGACGAGCGACGAGGATATGCGGCCGATTGCGGCCTTCCTGAAGGCGATGGCCTCCGAGCGGGCCTCCGCCCGCGACTGGTTCGAGCGCAAGGACATCACTTGGAAAGACCCCGAATGACCGAGACCGAAGGCCCTGACGGGGACGCGTCCGCCATCATCGGCGATGACGCCAGGCACATTCTGATCGTCGACGACGACCGGCGCATCCGCTCGCTGCTCTCCCGCTTCCTCGCCGAGAAGCATTTCAGGGTCTCGGTCGCGGCGGACGCCGCCGAGGCCCGGCGCATCTTAAGCGGCCTCGACTTCGATCTCGTGGTGGTCGACGTGATGATGCCCGGCGAAAACGGCATCGAACTCGTTCGTTCGATCCGCAAGACCCGCGATGCGCCGATCCTGATGCTGACCGCGCGTTCCGAGACCGCCGACCGGATCGAGGGGCTGGAGGCGGGTGCCGACGACTACCTGCCGAAGCCGTTCGACCCGCGCGAACTGCTTTTGCGCATCAACAACATCCTGAAGCGCGGATCGCCCCAGCCGGTCTCGAAACTCGAGCATGTCCGCTTCGGCCCTTTCACCTTCTCGCTGTCGCGTCGCGAGCTGAAGCGCGGCGTCGAGGTCATCCGGCTGACCGAGCGCGAGCAGGAGATCATGGGCCAGTTCGCCGCCAAGGCCGGCGAGACGATCCCCCGGCTCGAACTGCTCGGCGAGGAGAGCGAAGTCGGCGAGCGCACCGTCGACGTCCAGATCAACCGCCTGAGGCGCAAGATCGAGCAGGACCCGACCAATCCGCTCTGGCTGCAGACGGTGCGCGGCATCGGCTACCGGCTGAACATCGATTGAGGAACGCTGGGCTCCGATCGCAGTGGTCGCGCGGTGCCGATTGATCCTCGAACGCATGGCCGAGCAACTCGACGAGGCCGGTTGTGCGGGCACCAAGCATTCGGCGCTCGATGAGTGTCCGTGGCCACCCCACCCGAGCGTTTGTGCGGGACGCGGCCCCGTCATATGTTAGAGGTTGAGGCCCGAACGTGAGTAAGTGCGATGCAGGAAGTCAGTCTGCCGCTTCGCCGGCTCGGCAGTGACACGGCCCGGCGCTTGCAAAGCGTCGCCGACCATCTTGCGAGGCATACGGGCGCAGAAGCCGTTGTCCTGTTCGGAAGCCGCGCGCGGGGTGACGCGAGCCCAAGCAGCGACTGGGATCTTTGCGCAATCCTTCCAGACGACGTTCTGCCCGGCCGATACAATGCCGTCGATCTCTGGCGCGAGGTTTCGGAATTTGATCTGCCCGTGCAGATCTATCCGATCCGCCGCTCGGTCTTCATCTCTCGCGCGTCCGACGTGAACAGCGTCAGCCACGATATCCTCAGGGACGGACAGCCGATCGTCGGCAGTCTGGACTTTGCGCGATTTCACGAGGACCCTGCATGAGCGCGGGAGCCCGGGCATGGATCGCCAAGGCGGAGGCGGATATCGATGCGGTTCGCCGATCTCTCGAACCGGACCCGGACATCAACGAGGAGATTGCGGCCTATCACCTGCAGCAGGCGGCAGAAAAACTGCTGAAGGCCGCACTGGTCCACTTGGGGATCGCCTATCCACGGGGATCAGGCGGACATGACCTACGACTATGTGCGAACCTTCTCCCTCCGGGCTTCCCGCTCAACGCGGACGCTCGTGCGCTGGTCCCGATGTCTCCTTGGGGGACGGCCTACCGTTATCCCGACGACGATCCGGTGACGGCCGCGCCTCTGCCGACCGATGCCGAGCTCGAGGCCGCCAGCACGAAAGTCGCCGCATTCCGCATCAAGCTGCTCGCCCTTCTCGATGCATCGTCTGCGATCTAACAGTCGGACCTCTGGGCCCTCCTCGAGCCATCTCGGGCGTTCTGCCGAAGATGGATCGACGCGCAGCCGTTTACCCGCCCGAACAGGTCAGCTAGGCGGATCAATGATCGATCCGCAGTTGCCAGGAAGTGCAATTGTAAGGCCATGACGTTCATCGACCGCCTTTTTCGATCGCGATCCGATCGCCGCCGCAAGATGACGCTGCGCGAGCTGCGGGCGCGGCTGCCTTCGGCGCGCATCGCCCGCTTCGTCGAATGCATGGTCAGTCGGACGCCGAGCCGGTTGGACATCTGGCGCGGCCCGCTGCGGCCGATCCCGCGGCTGGTCCGCCGCTTCATGCCGAAGGGGCTCTATCCGCGTTCGCTGATCATCATCCTCGCGCCGATGATCCTCCTCCAATGCGTCGTCACCGTCGTCTTCATGGAGCGGCACTGGGCGATGGTCACCGAGCGCCTGTCCGAGGCGGTGGTCGAGAACATCGCCGCGGTGGTCGACCTCATCGAGATGAACAAGAACGGCGGCAATCTCGACGAGATCCTCGCCATCGCCCAGGAGCGGCTCGATCTCAATATCTCGCTGCTGCCTCCCGGGCCGCTGCCGCCGCCGGCGCCGAAGCCGTTCTTCAACATTCTCGACGGCATCCTGTCGGACGAGCTCATCAAGCAGATCGGCCGGCCGTTCTGGATCGACACCGTCGGCAATTCCAAGATCGTCGAGATCCGCATCCGGCTCGATGACGGCATCCTCAGGGTGTTCGCGCCGCGCAATTCGGCCTATGCCTCGAACACCCACATCTTCCTGATCTGGATGGTCGGCACCTCGCTGGTGCTGCTGGTCATCGCCGTCCTCTTCCTGCGCAACCAGATCCGGCCGATCCAGGCGCTCGCAGCCGCCGCCGACGATTTTGGCCGCGGCAAGCCGATGCCGCAGGATTTTCGCCCGCGCGGCGCCTCCGAGGTTCGCCAGGCCTCCGTCGCCTTCATCCAGATGCGCGACCGCATCGAGCGCCAGATCGAGCAGCGCACGCGCATGCTCTCCGGCGTCAGCCACGACCTTCGCACGGTGCTGACGCGCTTCCGCCTGCAACTCGCGCTGCTCGGCGAGGGCGAGGACCAGGACGAGCTCAACAACGACATCGACGAGATGCAGCGCATGCTCGAGGGCTATCTCGCTTTTGCCAAGGGCGAGGCCGGCGAGGACGTCGCCGAGATCGACCTCGAGCCGCTGGTCGAGCGGTTCGAGGCCGAGGCGGAGTTGAAGGGCAAGGCGCTGAGCTTCGACATCAACGGCGATTCGCGCGTCACCGTGCGGCCGGATGCCTTTACCCGGATGATCTCCAACCTCGTCGCCAACGCCCTGCGGCATGGTGACAGGGTGCAGATGACCGTCACCCACGACGCCCGCTGGCTCTCCATCGTCGTCGAGGACAACGGCCCAGGCATCGCCGCCGATCAGCGCGAGGAGGTGTTCAAGCCCTTCGTGCGGCTCGACACCGCGCGCAATCTCGACGCCGGCGGTACCGGACTTGGCCTCGCGATCGCCCGCGACATCGCACGAGCCCACGGCGGCGACATTCTTCTGTCCGACAGCGCTCTCGGGGGCCTTCGCGCGCTGATCCGCATCCCGGCGTAGGGAGCGGAACAGGAAGGGTCATGCTTCGCGGCGAAATCCGAGGACCGACGGCTCGGCTCCGTCGAAATGTGCAACGCCCCCCTCTGCCTGCCGGCATCTCCCCCTCAAGGGGGGAGATCGGCGATTTTGAAGTTGCGCGACCATTCTCAGCCGCCTGAGCAGCCTGCGCTGCAGCCGAATGGGCGAATGCGCCCGAACGAGGTTCGATCTCCCCCCTTGAGGGGGAGATGCCGGCAGGCAGAGGGGGGTAGCGGGGTGGAGCGTCTCGATAAGCCGCGCTCACAACACCCGCCGCACCGGGTCGCCCGCGACGAATTTGTCGATGCTTTCGACCACCTGTCGCCAGACCTCGGTCTGGGCCTCGTTGCTTGCCCAGGCGACATGCGGCGTGACGATGACGTTAGGACGGTCGAGCACCGTCAACAGCGGATTGTCCGGCGCGGGCGGCTCCTTGGTGAGGACGTCGAAGCCGAAGCCGGCGATCAGCCCGTCGTTCAGCGCCCGGACGAGATCCGCCTCGTCGACGAGGCCGCCGCGCGAGGTGTTGATGATCAGCGGCTTCTTCCTCATGCGGCGAAATTCCGGCATGGCGATCACGCCCCGCGTCTTCGGCGTCAGCGGCGCATGCAGGGTGATGACGTCGGCGGTCTCGATCACCTCGTCGAACGGGGTATAGAGCGGACCCAGCCCATCGACCCCCTTGTGGGCGGCGAACATCACCTGCATCCCGAAAGCCGAGGCGCGCTTCGCCACGCCCTGGCCGATCACGCCCTCGCCGATGATGCCGATCTTCCGGCCCGAAAGATCGAAGATCGGATGGTTGAAGAAGCAGAACTGGCCGGCCTTCTGCCACTCGCCGTCGATGACGTCCTGCCGGTAGCCGGGGATCGAGCGCGACAGCGCGAGGATCAGCGCCATCGCATGGTCGGGCACGGTGTTCTCGGCATAGCCGCGGACGTTGGAGACCGGGATGGCCTTGTCCCGGCAGGCCTCGATGTCGATGACGTCGTAGCCTGTCGCCGCGACGGTGACGAATTTGAGGTCCGGCAGCTGCTCGAGGCTTTCGCGCCGGATCGGCACCTTGTTGGTGACGGCGATCGTCGCCCCGCGCAGCCGCTCGACCACCTCCTCCGGCCTGGTCGAAGCATATTCGACCCATTCGTGCCCGCCCGACGGCTTGGTCAGCTCGATATCAGGGCCGATGGTCTCGCGGTCGAGGAAGACGATCTTGGTCATGGGGGTCTCCGGTCTCATCAGGTGCCTTGCCAGCATTCTAGGGCAGAGCCGCGCGATGACCGTCCGGCGCGGCAACAATCGGCCCGCGTCGCGCGAGGTGTTTAGTGCGCTGTTCACCTTCTTCTGCAACCCTTCGCGGCAAATGGCTCGCGATCTGCGGCTGCCGCCGTCGGTGAATGGCCGCAATGGGTTCCCGGCAACCGGGAGGAGACGGATGGGACGGCGGAACGCCCGTGCGGAGAAGGAGACGGCGGGAGAAACAGCGTTCGGCCGCATCGGACAGCTGCGCTCAAGCCCCCGGGCTATCGCGTTCGCCGCTGCGGCGGCCATCGCTGCCTTGCTCGGCTCGGTCCTTCCCGCCGGCGCCGATCCGGCCCAGACCGCCAGCGCCGGCAGTGTGACCGTGACGGTCATCGGCTGTTCCGCCCGGTGTCTGCATTCCGCCGGCGGCGGCGTCCTCGTCACCGTCGGCGACGACAGGCTGGTCGTTCGTCCCGGCTTGCTGGCACTGAACGGCGAAGCGCTCCCCGCCCACGGGTTTCAGGCGGTCGCTGTCGACGCGTCTGGCTGGGGGCTTGCAATCACCGCCGACGGGAAACCTGTCGGCGGCACCGACGAACTGGTAGGACTGCGCAAAGCCGCCGGACAAGGCAACAGCGATGCTCTCAACGATCTCGCCTTGCGCCATGTCGGCGGCATCGGCGTGGCTCGGGATCTCGAAAAGGCTGCCGAGTTTTACCGGCGCGCGGCGGAAAGAGGTCAGACGCTCGCGGCCCGCAACCTCGCGCTGCTCCTATGGAACGGCGAGCGGCAGGACACGGCCGAGGCCCTCCGCTGGCTTCGCCAAGCGGCCGAAGCAGGCGATGCGCCTTCCCAGACCATGCTGGCGGCCGCCCTTTCGGCGGGGATCGGCAAGGAACTCGAACCTGGCGAGGTGAGGGGCTGGTACGAGGCGGCTGCCAGGGCAGGCGAGGCCGTCGCCATGAACAATCTCGCCAATCTCCTCAAATCCGGCCCTGACCGCGACCCGGCGCGGGCCGCGCTGCTGCATCGAAAGGCCGCCGGTAAAGGGCTGATGGTGGCTGTGGCAAATGTCGGCTTCGACCTCTGGCACGGCGACGGTGTCAACGAGAACCGGCCGGAGGCGCTTCGCTGGTTCGAGCGGGCGGCGCAAGCCGGCTCGGTTCCTGCGATGACGATGCTGGCTGAGGCCCATCTCGACGAAGGGCGCGCGGCAAGAAACCCGGCGCTCGCCGTCCGCTGGCTCGAACGCGCCGCCACGGCCGGAAACGGCGAAGCGGCCAACCGGCTCGGTGCGCTGCATCTTCGCGGCGACGGCGTCGGAAAGGATGCCGATGCAGCCTTCCGCTGGTTCAGCCTCGGTGCCGAGCGCGGCGACGCCGCCGCGACCCGTAATCTGGCGATGCTCTATCGCGACGGTCTCGGCGTTTCCCGGGACGAAGCGCGGGCAAGGTCGCTGTTCGAGACCGCTGCCACCCTCGGCAGCCGCTCGGCGGCGCAAGATCTTGCGGCGCTTGGATCGCCGTCAGACGGTCCTCCATTCGGGCGGATCGCCTCGGCGGCGGGGCGCTGACGGGATCCTGTCGCCTTGAAACGACAAGAGCCCCGCGCCGTCCGGCGCGAGGCTCTTTCATACAGGTGCTGACGGGCCGTCAGTGCTTGGTGCGGCCGGCGATCCAGTCGTCGATCTGCCGGTGCGCCTCTTCCTTCTCGATCCCGTACTGCTCCTGCAGCCGGCCGGCGAGGACATCCTTGTTGCCGTCGATCCGGTCGAGATCGTCGTCGGTCAGCTTGCCCCACTGTTGTTTGGCGCTGCCCTTGAACTGCTTCCACTTGCCTTCGATCTGGTCCCAATTCATGAGAATCTCCTTTCGTTGTTGCAGGCAGAACGCCCGCCGGGCGGTCGCGTTCCAATCCGCTCCTGCAGCAACGGCGGCGCTCAGGCGGCTTCGACGAAGGCGATGTGCATCGGTGTCCTGAGGCGAAACCCCAGCGTCTCGTAGAGCCTGATCGCCCGCTCGTTCCAGGCGTAGGCATGCAGGAAGATGCCCTCGCCGCGAGCGGAGATCCGGCCCGCGACATAGGTGAACATCAACGTACCGAGCCCCCTGCCCTGCACGTCCGGATGGGTACAGAGCCCGCTGAGTTCGGTCATTCCCGGTACCTTCAGCCGCTCGCCGGCCATGGCGATCAGGCGCCCCTCGGACTTCACGCCCCAGAATGCGCCGAAACTCTGCGCCTTGAGGGAGAACGGCCCGGGCCTGGTGAGTTCGGCAAGTTCCAGCATCGCCTCGGCGTCCTCCGGCCCGAGCGGCGCGACACGAGTGTCCTCGAAGGCGGCAAACGGCCGTTCGGCCACCATCTGCACGCCCTCGGCCGTCTTCGTGGTGACAAGCCGCGGCGGCAGCAGGATCGGATCGGCCTGCAGGAAGAGCATCGTCGTGCCGGGCTGCGCCAGATCGGCCAGCGCGCTCATCGCCGCCTCGCCATCGTCAGGCGTCGCGGTGAAGGCGCTGACATCCGGCGGATAGCGCCGGGCCATCTCGCCGCCAACGGCGAGATGGCGGTGGCGGGTGGTGAGCGCCCGCCAGATCGGGCGGTCGAGGCCTTCATTCATGTCACGCCTCGCTTGTTTTCGGCGGCCCGGCGCGATCTGCCAGCGGCGTCGCCTCGAGCCTTGCTTCGATGGTGTCGAGCTGTGCCAGCAATGCGCCGTCGAGGTCGGTGCAGAGATCGCTGACGGCTGCGGTGACGCGCGGCCAGAGTTCGCTCTTGCCGATGTCGACTGTGCGCCGGCCCTTTTCCGACAGGGCGATGATCTTGCGGCGCTGGTCGTCGGCCGCCGGCTCGGCGGTGACGTAACCCTGCCTGATCAGCGCATTGACACTGCGGGTCGCGCCCGGCTGGCTGACGCCGACAGACGTCGCGAGTTCGCCGAGTGTCAGCGGCCCCAGCCGGTCGAGGCTGGCGAGATATGGAAACTGGCTGGCGCTGATTTCGAGCCCGCGCGCCGCGATGATCGCATCGGTATCGGCCTGCAGCCTCTCGCCGACCCGCCTCAACCGCGTGCCGAGACATAGAAGCCCCAATGCGCGAACCACATCCTCCGTCAAAGCGTCACTCCCGATTTTGATAACGCGTTATATAACACGTAATGTAAATTGGCAAGAGCGAATTTGAGCAAGCGTCGCTCCGTACTGTCCGTGGCGGGGAAAGCAACTTGCGCTCGAGCGGCCATAGTGAAAAATGCCTACACCGCCCAGTCAATCTGCGCTCCCGGGGCGTCGCAGCCGCTGCTACTCCGCCTCATCCTCATAGCCGACGAGATGCAGCGGCCGGGCGCGCATCTGGCGCAGTTCGCACCATCGGACCAAGGCCTCTTCGCGGCCATGGGTCACCCAGAGTTCCTGCGGCGAGAGATCGCCGATCGTTTCGGTCAGCTCGTCCCAGTCGCTGTGGTCGGAGATGATCAGCGGCAGTTCGACACCGCGCTGGCGAGCCCGCTGGCGCACTCGCATCCAGCCGGAGGCAAAGCTCGCCACCGGATCGGGAAACCGCCGCGCCCACTTGTCGGCGAAGGCCGAGGGCGGGCCGACGATCACTGCGCCGGCAAAGTCGCCCTTCTTGCCGCCCTCGACGGTGGCGGGCCGCAACTCGCCGAGATCGACGCCTTCGCTCTGATAGTAGTCGCAGAGTTTTTTCAGCGCGCCGTGGATGTAGATGGGCCGGTCGTAGCCAGCCTCGCGCAGATGCTTGATCACCCGCTGCGCCTTGCCCAGCGCATAGGCGCCGACGAGATGCGCCCGTTCAGGGAAATGCTTCAGCGAGACGAGGAGCTTGTCGACCTCCTCGGCGGTCGGCGGATGGCGGAACACCGGCAAGGCGAAGGTCGCCTCGGTGATGAAGACGTCGCAGGGGACCGGCTCGAAGCCGGCGCAGGTTGGGTCGGCGCGGCGCTTGTAGTCGCCCGAGGCGACGATCCGCAGCCCCTGCCATTCCACGGCGATCTGCGCCGAGCCGAGGACGTGGCCCGCCGGATGGAACGATACGGTGACATCGCCGATCCGCTGCTTCTCGCCGAGTTCTGCCACCTGCCGCTCGGAGGCAAAATCCTCGCCATAGCGCAGCGCCATGATGTCGAGCGTCTGGCGGGTGGCCATGACCTTCTGATTGCCGGGCCGGGCGTGGTCGGCGTGGCCGTGGGTGACCAGCGCCCGCTCGACCGGCCGGACGGGATCGATGAAGAAGCCGCCGGGCGGGCAATAGAGCCCCTCGGGCGTCGGTCTGAGCAGGTCTTCGGGCTTGATCATCGGCGCAGAAACTAGGGCGGGCTGCGATCGCAGACAGCACCTCCTGCAAGGCACACCTGCGGCGCGCGCTCTTCCCCTTGCCCGGCCCGCGCGCTAGCGTTCTCTTTCCCGCAGCGCAAAAAGCCGGAGCCGGAGCGCATGAGCCAGTCGGTCGAGACCCGTGAGAGCGAGGCGTCCGCCGAACGCCGTTCCCGCTTCGGCGACTGGAACGCCACGGCGACTCACCACACTCCGGCCGAAGACGCCCAGGCGATCCTCACCGGCGTGCTGCTGGCCGCCCTCGGCCTTGCGATCCTCGCCCATCTGAAGTTCCTCACCGGCGGCGTCGCCGGGCTGGCGCTGATCGTCTCCTATGTCTTCGGCATCAATGTCGGCGTCGCCTTCTTCCTGATCAACATTCCCTTCTACGCACTGGCCATCGGCCGGATGGGACGGGCCTTCACCATCAAGACCTTCACCGCCATCGCGCTTCTGTCGATCGTCTCGTATTTCCTGCCGGACGTCTTTTCGATCGCCTATATCGACCCGCTGGCCGGTGCGGTGATCGGCGGCCTGCTCGTCGGCTTCGCTCTGCTGGCCCTCTTCCGCCACCGGGCGAGCCTCGGCGGCGCCGGCATTCTGGCGATCTATCTGCAGGACCGCTTCGGCTTCCGCGCAGGCCTCGTCCAGCTGGCCTTCGACCTGACGATCCTGACGATCGCGCTCTTCGTCGTCGATTTTGCCGCGGTGATCTATTCGCTGATCGGGGCGGTGGTGCTGAACGGCTTCCTCGCCATCAACCACCGTCCCGACCGCTATCTCGCCACCTGAGGCCAGCCGGAACCGGCCTTTTCAGGGCCCCTCAGGCCGGCGCGATCATCGTCGAGGGATCGACGATGCGGTCGTAGTCCTCGGCCGAGACGAGGCCCGACGCGATCGCCTCTTCGCGAAGAGTCGTGCCCTTCTTGTGCGCCGTCTTGGCGATGTTGGCGGCGTTGTCGTAGCCGATCGTCGGCGCCAGCGCCGTCACCAGCATCAGCGACTGCTGCATCAGGCTGGCGATCCTCTCCTCGTTCGCCTCGATGCCGTCGACGCAGTGCTCGGCGAAGCTCTCCATGCCGTCGGCAAGCAGCCGGATCGAGGAGAGCACGGCATTGGCGATCACCGGCTTGAAGACGTTAAGCTCGAAATGGCCCTGGCTCGACGCCACCGTGACGGTCGTCTCATGGCCGAAGACCTCCGTCGCCACCATGGTCAGCGCCTCGCACTGGGTGGGGTTCACCTTGCCCGGCATGATCGAGGAACCCGGCTCGTTGGCCGGCAGGCTGAGCTCGCCGAGGCCCGAGCGCGGGCCCGAGCCGAGGAAGCGGATGTCGTTGGCGATCTTCATCAGGTCGGCCGCCAGCGTGTTCAGCGAGCCGTGGAAGAAGGTGAGCGCGCCGTGGGAGGCGAGCGCCTCGAACTTGTTCTCGGCGGTGCGGAAGGGCTGCCCGGTCAGTTCGGCAATCTCCGCGGCGATCTCGGTATCGAAGCCGACAGGCGCATTGAGGCCGGTGCCGACCGCCGTGCCGCCCTGGGCCAGCGCCAGGACGCCGTCGAGGGAGTCGGCGATGCGCTTCTTCGCAAGTTCCAGCGCCATGGCGTAGCCGGAAAACTCCTGGCCGAGCGTCACCGGCGTCGCGTCCTGGGTATGGGTGCGACCGATCTTGATGATCGAGGCGAATTCCTTGGCCTTCCTGTCCAGCGAGGCGTGAAGCGTCTCGAGCGCCGGCTCCAGCCGCGCCTTCGCCTCGACCACCGCCGCGACATGCATCGCCGTCGGGAAGACGTCGTTGGACGACTGGCTCATATTCACGTGATCGTTCGGATGAACCGGCTTCTTCGAGCCCTTCTTTCCGCCGAGCATCTCGATCGCCCGGTTCGAGATCACCTCGTTGACGTTCATGTTGGTCTGGGTGCCCGAGCCGGTCTGGTAGACGACCAGGGGGAAGTGGTCGTCGAGCCTGCCCGCGACGATCTCGTCGGCCGCCTTCTCGATGGCGTCGGCGATCTCCTGCGGCAGCCGGCCCTTCTTGGCACTCACCCGCGCGGCGGCCTTCTTGATCGTCGCCAGAGCGTGGATCAGCGGCAGCGGCTGGCGGTCGGTGCCGATCTTGAAGTTGTTGCGCGACCGTTCGGTCTGGGCGCCCCAGTAGCGGTCGTCCGCGACCTCGATGGCGCCGATGGAATCGGTTTCGGTCCGTGTCGTCACGTGGCTGCCCTTCCTTCACGAGCGTGTGTGGTCGCACAGGCAATAGCCCTGCCCGGCCGTGATCGGAAGCCCGGCGCATCGGTAAAATCGGTTGAATTTTGAGGGCGTCGACCGGCCTTGCCACATATGCGGCAGGATGGCGCGGCGGCGATGCTCTTGCTCACTTACCGACAAGCGCAATGTATCACTTGGGACCCTGATCCGAACGAGGAAGATCGAGACATGAACGCGAAGACATTTTCCGCCAGGGGCGGCGTCGCCCTCCTGATCGTCGCCGCACTGGCGGTCTCGGCGGGCTGCAGCCGGACCCAGCGGACCTGGGCTGGCGCCGGCATTGGCGGCGCCAGCGGCGCGGTCATCGGCAACGCCGTCGCCGGCACCGGCGGTGCCATTGTCGGCGGCGTCGGCGGCGCGGTGGTCGGCGGCGCCGTCGGCCACAACTACTAACGCGGCATTCGCCGAGACGGCTCCGGGGCGGCGACGCCCCGGCAGCCCTTGGCGCCCACGCGGCTCAGCTTTCTTGAGCAGGCGACCATCATCGATCGGACGTAACGCGCCTTGAACGCTCCCACCTCCCCCGCGCGCAGTTTCCGCCTCTCGAACGCGTGATCGAAATTCCCGCTGATACTACTGCTGATTTACAGATTTTTCAGCATTCCGGCGTTTCCTCAAATCTCGGGATTGCAAAATCGGAAATGGAGCGGATGGGCCGGCGCTCATCACCGGCGTCGTGGCAGGGAGGCGGGAATGGCATCTCTTTACCGCAAGACATTCGCAGCCGGGTCGCCGTTCGGCGACGCACTCCACGAGGAGGCAGGCCATTTCAGCTTCGAACAAAGTTCGGTGCTGGCGAAATCGCTGCTCCTGACCCGCGAGATCGAGCTTGCCTTTCTCGGCAGGGAATCGCTGCGGGCGCAGTATCACGCAGCCGTCGCCGCCGCCGAGGATCTGGACGAGCCGAAAGACCGCGCGAGGCACATCGCCCTTGTCGAGGTCATCACCGAGAACCGGGCCGACTTTCCGCCTGACGAATTCGTCGTTCATACCGGGCTCGAGGCCGGCGGCGCGATCAGCACCAGGATCGCCCCGCTCGCGCCGGCCAAACGCCACCGCAGCCAGGCGCTCGCCGGCTCGCCGCTGGCGCCGTCACCGCGCCCCGCAGACCTCGAAAGCGACAGCAATCCGGTCGCGATGCGGGCGCTGTCCCGCATCGTCGAGACGCTGGTTCTGGCAGCGGACGCCTCCGAAGATGGGCCCCGCGGCGGAGAGCCGGTCTTCGAAGAGCCCCTGGATCCGGAACTCGCCGCCAACGACGCCTGAGGCGACGACGGCCCTCGCACGAATGTTCAGAGCATCGAGCGTCCATTCGGACGCACGGCGCTCCAATCTCCCGATCAGCCGGAGGTCAGCGGCGAAATCGCGATCTCGACGCGCCGGTTCTGGGCGCGGCCGGCTTCCGTCGCATTGGAGGCGACCGGCTGGCTCTCGCCGAAGCCCTGGGTGTTCAGCCGGCGCGGATCGACGCCCTGGCTGGCCAGATACTGGCTGACCGAGGAGGCACGCTGCTGGGAAAGCTGAAGGTTGTAGCCGTCGGAGCCCTGGCTGTCGGTGTGGCCGTAGACGTCGACGATCGACCGGTCGAACTCCTGCAGGACCAGCGCGACGGAATTCAGCGTCGGATAGAATCCCGGCAGGATCGACGCCTGGTCGGTCGGGAAGGTGATGTTCGACGGCATGTTCAGGATGATCCGGTCGCCGACGCGGGTGACCGAGACGCCGGTGCCGCGCAGCTGGGCGCGCAGCTTGGCTTCCTGGTTGTCCATATAAAGGCCGATGCCGCCGCCGGTCAGCGCGCCGACGCCGGCGCCGATCAGCGCCGCCTTGCCGCCGTCATGGCCGGTCGCGCGGCCGATGACGTAGCCGCCGAGGGCGCCGACGCCGGCACCGATCCCGGCGCCGCCGAGCGTGTTGGAGATCTTCCGTTCGCCCGTATAGGGATCGGTGGTGCAGCCGGCAAAGGCAGCGGTGAGAGCGAGCGCCAGAGCGAGTTTCTTCATCGAGCGTGACCAGCCAGTTGCGACGGGTTACCACCCGTCGGCGTTGTTCCTTCGAAGCGGCGATAGAAGCCACAGTTGGCTGGAATAGGGCTTGCCGGCACCGGCGGATCTTTCCGCGCCGAAGTTGCCGCCTTGCAACAGCGCCGCTACGCCCCGATGCCAGCGCTTCGCAGAAGGAAGCCGGCAACGCTCGCCAGCGAAAGGACGAGACCGCAGACGATGACAAAGCGGTTGGCCCAGCCGGTCGGGTCGACGGCCGAGAGAAGCGCTGCGACGACCGCCGGCAGGGTGATCAGCACGGGGTGCAGCCAGTAGCCCTTCACCTCCGTCGCGCCGCTGCCGAGAACGAGGACGAGCGACAGAGCGAAGGAAGCCGCGACGGCCGTCAGCAGATAGCGGACTTCCGGCCTCAGCCCCTTCGGCGAGAGCGGCGTCGCGCGGCCGTCGATCCTTGCGACGATCCAGGCAGCGAGCCAGACCGCCACCAGCGGTCCGGCATAGGCAAGGCAGCCGCCGAGAAAGGCGAGCGCCCCCTCCAGACGAACGGCAAGCGCCGAGCCCGCCTGACCGATCTGGAACTTGCCGACGCTGTCGTCCAGCGTGTCGAGGCGGCTCGCCAGCCAGGCCATCGGCGCGGCGAGGACGAGGAGAAAGGCCGCAGCTGCAAGGGCGAGCCGGCGAAGCCGAAACCGCCCGCGCAGATCGGGCCATGCCAGCCCTGCCCCGATCGCCCCGGCGAGAGCGATCAGGCCGTTATATTTGCCAAGGACCGCAAGAGCCGCGCTGGCACCGGCAAGAATGTAGCTTTTGGCGGTGTTCCGCTCGATCACCATGAGCATGGCAAGCTGGAAGAGTGCGGTGAAGAACAGGCCGCTGAGCGAGTGGCTGTAGGCGCGCTGGGCCTCCCAGCCGACCGGCGGCATCAGGAAGAGCCCGAAGGCGGCCGCCGCCGCTCCGTCCCGCGACAAGTCGAGCGCCCGGCCGATGCCATAGAGGACGGCGGCAAGCAGGCAGAGGATCAGCGAGCGGGTAATGTAGACCGCGGCGATATCGTCGCTGACGATGAGGTCGACCAGCTTGATCAGCCAGGTGTGCAGCGGCGGCTGCACGCCGCTGTAGCCGAGCGCCCAGTGGCCCATGGCAGCCAGCTGCTCGCGGTCGTCGAAACCGGGCGGCACCCTGGCGACGATACTGAGGAGGCAGTTGGCGATGAAGACCAGGGCGATGACGGCGAGCGGCAACGGCAGCGGGCCGACGCGGGCCGCGGCGAACCGCCCGACCGCATCGTCGATAAAGGCCGTCCGCGCAAACAGCGCGCCGAGCAGGGCCGGCGCACCCTTTGCGGTGCGATCGTCTGAGACCGTCAATGCCGTCTCCGAGGGCGGGAACGGGCCCGCCGGGCCCGATTAAGGAAGCCGCCGGCGAGCGCCGGTGACCCCTTGCCCTTTAGAGGATGCGAGGCGGGCCGTCCAATGGCGGGTCGGATCGCGAAGAGCTCCGCGATCCGAGCGACTGGCTCAGGCAGCCTTGCGCTGCTTGAGGAGGCCGCGATTGACCAGGAGTTCGGCGATCTGAACCGTGTTCAGGGCCGCCCCCTTGCGCAGATTGTCCGAGACGACCCAGATGTTGAGGCCGTTTTCCAGCGTCTGGTCCTCGCGAATGCGGGAGATATAGGTCGCATCCTCGCCGGCCGACTCGTAGGGGGTGACATAGCCGCCGTCCTCGCGCTTGTCGATGACGAGACACCCAGGCGCCTCGCGCAGGATATCGCGCGCCTCGTCGGCGGTGATCGGGTTCTCGAACTCGATGTTCACCGCTTCGGAATGGCCGATGAAGACCGGCACGCGCACCGCCGTGCAGGTGACCTTGATCTTCGGGTCGAGCATCTTCTTGGTCTCGGCCATCACCTTCCACTCTTCCTTGGTCGAGCCGTCCTCCATGAAGACGTCGATATGCGGGATGACGTTGAAGGCGATGCGCTTGGTGAACTTCTTGGCTTCCACCGGATCGGCGACGAAGACCGCGCGCGACTGGGTGAACAGCTCGTCCATGCCGTCCTTGCCGGCGCCGGAGACCGACTGGTAGGTGGCGACGACGATGCGCCTGATCTTGGCGTGGTCGTGCAGCGGCTTCAGCGCGACGACGAGCTGGGCGGTCGAGCAGTTGGGATTGGCGATGATGTTCTTGCGCGAGAAGCCGGTGACGGCGTCGGCATTCACCTCAGGCACGATCAGCGGCACGTCCTGATCGTAGCGCCAGGCCGAAGAGTTATCGATGACGACGCATCCCTGCGCGCCGATGCGAGGCGAATATTCCTTGGAGATATTGCCGCCGGCGCTCATCAGGCAGATGTCGACGTCGGAGAAGTCGAAGCCCTCCAGCGCCTTGACCTTCAGCGTCCGCTCGCCGAAGGAGACTTCCGTGCCCTGGCTGCGACGCGAGGCAAGCGCCACCACCTCGTCAGCCGGGAAGCCCCTCTCGGAGAGGATCGACAGCATCTCGCGACCGACATTGCCGGTGGCTCCGACGATGGCAACCTTGTAGCCCATGGGATATCAGACCTTCTCTCGCTCTCCCCTTGCCAAACGATCGAGCACGCTCGTCCTCCGCCCCGGGGGAGACAAGCGGGGCGGGGCGTCAGCTAATCGACGTTTTCGTGAGTTTGGAGCGCACGGTCATGGCCGGTCATATGCGCGGGAAGGCAAATCTTGTCAATCGCGGCAATTGCGGATCAACAGGGTGCCCGTCCGGGGCGCGCCTCTCGCCTTTGAAGCGATTCGTGCGTGCCGGGCGCCGCCTGTCGCCGGGCGGCGCGGAAAGGCGCCGCGCTCGCCGGCGCATGACAGGAAGGAAAGACCGAAGCGATGGAGCATTTCGTCATTCTCCTTGCCGGCCGCATGGAGCCGACGCCAGCCCTTCGCGCCGCGATCGAAGGCGGCCGGGTGATCGCCGCCGACGACGGGATCCGGCATGCGGCGGGCCTCGGTCTTGCGCCGGAACTCTGGGTCGGCGACTTCGATTCCGCCCCGCAGCAGCCCCCCATCGCCCTCGCCGGCATCCGCCGCGAGACCTTTCCGCGCGACAAGGACAAGACCGACGGAGAGATCGCCATCGAGGCGGCGATCGCGCTCGGCGCGACGAGGCTCACCCTCGTCGGCGCGCTCGGCGGCCCGCGCAGCGACCACGCCTTTGCCCATTTCATCCTGGCGCTGCGCTATTTCCACCAGGGCCTCGACATCGCACTGGAAGACGGGGCGGAATCCGCCTTGCCTCTGTCCGCGACACCCCGGCGCGTCGATCTCGAACCGGGGACGCAGTTCTCGGTCCTGAAGTTTTCAAACGTGAGAGGCCTGACGATCGAAGGGGCGAAATGGCCGCTCGACAATGTCGACCTGCCGTTTTCCTCGATCCTCACCCAGTCGAACGAGGCCGCCGGCCCGATCACCGTCAGCGTCGCTGAGGGCGACGCGATCCTCCTCGCCCAGTGCGACCCGAGCGTGCGGTGAGATTCCGGGCGTTCGGTAAAATTCGGCGGTCAGCCAGATCGATCGACGCTTGGCCTTCAGGCACGAGTTCACTATGGTGCGCGCCGAGTGGTCCCGTAGCTCAGCAGGATAGAGCATCAGATTCCTAATCTGAGGGTCACAGGTTCGAATCCTGTCGGGATCACCAGAAAATCCATTGTCCGGCCCGGAGACGTGAGTAACGGACCGTTCCTAAGACATGGGTGACAATCTCGTGCCGCACGCCGCAGCAATGCATCTGCACGGGTCGCCGCCGAAAGGAGCGTGATCGAGCCGCCATTTGTTTCGGCATCTCCCATCGTTCGAAGTCGAATGCTATTCAAGGCTGTGTAATTGTAACGGCGTCGGAGCGACGCTGACGCGATACCGGCGTGCTCCCTGCCGTGCGAAAGCCCGCCGACTGGTGGCACCCGGCAGCGTTCAATTGTATCTTTATACGTTGACAATATGTCGGCGATTTCCACGGATGCGTTGACAATCCGGGCCGACTATCTTGCCGACATCGACAGCGACCCGACGGAATGGTCCGACCGGGCGATCATCGGAGCAAGACCGCCATGAACCAGAGTGTCATTCTCGCCGGCCGCGTTCTCCTCTCGGCCATCTTCATCGTCTCGGGCTTCGGCAAGCTGACCGGCGCAGAGGGCTTCGCCGGCTTCCTGTCCAGCCTGAACTTTCCGGCGCCGCTCGCCATGGCCTATCTGGTTGGCGCCTTCGAGCTCGTGGCCGGCCTCGCCGTGCTCGTCGGCTTCCAGACCCGCATCGTCGGCATCGCGCTGGCCCTGTTTTGCGTGGCGACCGGCATTCTGGTCCATGCCGGCGACCAGACGGTGCTGTTGAAGAACATCGCCATGGCCGGCGGCTTCCTCGTTCTCGCCGGTTCCGGCGCCGGCTCGATCGCCATCGACAAGTCGAGACGCGAAAGCCGCTACGCCTGAGGCATCAGGCCAAGCCGAGCGATCCGGATGTCCTCGCGCCCAGCGGCGCAATAGCAGCATCGCCCGGGACGGCCGCGCCGTCCCGGGCGATGCTGTTATTCGTATTCGGTAGCCGCTTCGGCTGTCGGCGCTTCTACGCGGCCTCGGCCGTCTGCGGCATGTTCGCCCGATATTCCTTCTCGGCCCGCTCGGCGGCGCTGTCGCCGTCTTCGGCCTGATCTGCGCCCGACGCGGCGCCTGCCTCGCTGCCGGTGGCCGCGGCAAGAGCGGAGACGTCCATCCGCGTGGTCGAGGAGAAGGGATTGCCGGCGTCCTCTTCCGTCTCGGTCTTGTCCGCCGCCTGTGCATTGGCGACCGGAGTGGCGCTAGCCGTCGCGGAAGCCTTTTCGGCCTTGGCGAGTTGTGCCGTGTAGCGGTCGATCAGCGCCTGCTGCGTCGCCGCCGCTTCGGCATCCTGGGCCTCCTCGGCCTCTGCCAGCGCCTTTTCGGCGGCGGCGAGCTTTTCCTTGATCGCCGCGGCGTCGTCGCTGCTGGAATCGCTCGCCGAAACAAGGCTGACGGAACTCGTCGACCCGACTGTCAATGACATGCTGTCCTCGCGCGAAGAAATCGTCTCATGACCATCAGCTAGGCCGACAGTCGTGAAGGATCCCTTGCCGAAACTGTTACCGAATGTATCGAAGCGTTGCGGCAGCTTTCCGCTGCCGCAGTTCTCCTCCGCCGGCGACGATGCCGACACGTCCACCGGCTGCCCATGTCGAAGATTTCGGCCGCCAGGCCAAGGCTTGGCAGACATCCGATCGGCCGTCCGGATGCCTCCTTGCATCAGCCGGCAAAGCGGCGCCCGAGATCCTCGGCGAGGGCCCTGTCGCCCGCCTCCCGCTGGCGAGCGGCCGAGCGCAACAGGCAGGCCTCGGATTTGAGGATCACCCCGTCGCCGAGCACCTTCAGCTGGTTGGCCTTCAGCGTCGAGCCCGTCGTGGTGATGTCGACGATGATGTCGGCCGAGCCCGCGGCGGGGGCGCCCTCGGTGGCGCCGAGGCTCTCGACGATGCGGTAGCTCTGGATGCCGTGGATGCGCGAGAAAAAGCTTTGGGTCAGCCGCCAGTATTTCGTGGCAATGCGCAGCCGGCGGCCATGGCGGGCGCGGAACGAGCCGGCGACGTCGCCGAGATCGTCCATGCTGACGACGTCGACCCAGGCCTCCGGAACCGCGACGACGACATCGGCATGGCCGAAGCCGAGCCGCTTCACGAAGCTCACCGCCATGTCGGGATCGGCGACGCTCTCGCGGATCAGGTCCTCGCCGGTGATGCCGAAGTCGATGGCGCCGGCGCGCAGCTCGCGGGCGATCTCGGAGGCGGAAAGCAGCAGCACCTCGAGCCCGTCGAAGCCTTCGACGCTGGTGCGATAGGAGCGGCTTTCTCCGGCGGTCACCGCGATGCCGGCGTCTTTCAGCGCCGCGACGGATTTTTCCATCAGCCGGCCCTTGGAGGGAATGGCAAGGGTGATGGTCATGGTCGCAATGTCCCGGCTGCGAAGAAGCGGGCGTTCGTCAAGCGCTGCGGCGGCTTGCCCCCCTCTGTCCTGCCGGACATCTTCCCCTCAAGGGGGGAGATCAGCAGCGTAGACGTCACGCGCTTCCCATTGTGCGTTTGCCCAACGTGCAGCCGGCAGAGATTGGCAGATCCGGCAGTTGGCGTTCGATCTCCCCCCTTGAGGGGGAGATGCCCGGCAGGGCAGAGGGGGGTGAGCAACGCTGGCAGCAAGATCTCAGCCATTCACCACCTCCCCGATCCGGTCGAGCCAGAGCGAAAAGCCGACGGCGGGGATCGGCGCCTCGGCGCCGAGGATCGTCATCAGCCGGTCGTAGCGGCCGCCGCCGGCGAGCGGATCCTCGCTGCCGCGCATCCGCGCCTCGAAGACGAGGCCGGTGTAATAGTCGATCGGCCGGCCGAAGGCGGCGCGATAGGATAGGCGCGAAAGATCGACATTTGCCGCCCGCATGGCGAGATTGCGGGTCTCGAAGGTGGTCATCGCCCGGCCGAGATCGAGCCCCGCCGTGCCCATCACCTCGGCGAGCCTTTCGCCCGCCTCGTCCAGCCGGCAATCGACGGCGAGGAATTCCTCAAGGATATGAAGCGCCCCTTCGCTCAGCCGGGCCTCGGCCACCTGCACCTTCTCGATCAGCCTGGCGGCGATCTCGCCGGGCGAGCGGCCGGAATGGGGCGGCAGGCCGGCCTCCTCCATCCGCGTGCGGATCAGCCGCGTCAGCGTGCCCTCCTCGCGGTCGCGGGCAAGATCGACGAGTTGCGGGTCGATGCCGGCAAGGGCGTCCTCCGGGCCGTTGGCGAGACGGCCCAGCGCCGCGCGCAGCTGACCGTCATGGCCGAAGGTGCGGATCAGCCGCCGCTGCCAGCCTTCCGGCAGACCCAGCGCCCGCAGAACCGCTTCGAACAGGCCCTGGTCCCCGAGAATGACGTCGATGGTGCCAAGATCGACGCCGCAGGCATCGAGGCTGGCGAGGGCGTCGGCGACGGCGCGCGCGTCGGAGGTCGCACGGTTCTCCTCGCCGAGATCCTCGATGCCGGCCTGGAAAAACTCCGCCGGCCCGTCCGCTCGCTGGCGAAAGACGAGGCCGCGATAGGAATAGCGCCGCGGCAGGTCGGCGCCCTCGGCGATGTGGCGCATGCAGACCGGCACGGTGAAATCCGGCCGCAGGCAGAGATTTTCGCCGCTTTCGCCGCGGGTGAGGAAGATGCGCCGGCGCAGCGCCTCGCCGGCGGTGTCGAGATAGGGCTCGGCCGGCAGGATGATCGGCGGCTCGGCCGGCTCGGCGCCCCGTTTGGCGAAGAGCTCGTCGAGCGCCGATCCGATCTGGTCCTTGCCGGCGGCCATCACGTCAGCCCTTCGCGCCGGACGCACGGGCGAGGATGGCACGCACCGCCGCGATCATGTCGCCCGGCTTGTCGGGCGCATAGTCGACCATCTCCTGGCCGGCCCGCGCCTCGCGCCATTCGGCATTGTCGGTGATTTTCGCCGAAAGCTCCTTGCCGAGCGCCAGATCCTTGACCTGCACCTTGCAGGCGGCCTTCTCGTCGCCGCCCTGGATGATCACGCAAGGGGCATCGCGCCGGTCGGCATATTGCAGCTGCTTGCCGAACTGCTTCGGGTTGCCCTGGAACACCTCGACGGGAACGGGGGGCCCGAGCGGCTCGCCGCTTTCGTCCTTCGGGTTCAGCGCGGCGCGGAGATCGGACGCCATCTTCTGGTAATCCGCCATGCGGTCGCGATCCATGACGGTGACGACCACAGGGCCGGTGCGCGTCGATGTTTCGAGGCGGCCGAGATTCTTCAGCGCCGTCATCAGCCGCGAGACGCCGATGGAAAAGCCCGTCGCCGGCACCGGCTGGCTCATGAAGCGCGACACCAGCCCGTCATAGCGCCCGCCGCCGCCGACCGAGCCGAAGCGTACGACCTCGCCCTTTTCGTTGGTCACGTCGAAGAGCAGCTCGGCCTCGAAGACCGGGCCGGTGTAGTATTCGAGGCCGCGGACGACGGAGGGGTCGATGACAACGCGAAGAGAACCGTATCCTGCAGCCTCGCATGCCTCTGCAATTTGGATGAGTTCCCTTGCGCCCTCCCGACCAACGTCGTTTCGGGCCGTGTCGAATGCAAAGCGTCCAGCGAACAAATTGTCGTAAAACAGTGTCTCGCCCTCGGCAGTCCGCATATCACCTAACGGCCTGCCGGTCGCGTTGCGCACTTCTGTGAGATCGAACGCCTGCGAGGTAGCCGTCAGCACAAACGTTTGCTGTTCCTTATTGAGCCCCGCCCCCGGCGTGAAATCCCCGCTTTCGTCCTTACGCCCCTCTCCGAGCAACAGCCGAACGCCCTCGACGCCGAACTTGTCCAGCTTGTCGATCGCCCTGAGCACCGTCAGCCGCCGCCCGGCGTTCTCCTCACCGCCGAGTCCGATCGCCTCCAGCACGCCGTCGAGCACCTTCCGGTTGTTCACCCGGATGACGTATTGCCCGTGCGGGATGCCGAGGGCCTCCATCGTGTCGGCCATCATCATCGCCATCTCGGCGTCGGCCGAGACGTTCGGCGCGCCTACGATGTCGGCGTCGAACTGCATGAACTGGCGGAAGCGGCCCGGCCCCGGCTTCTCGTTGCGGAAGACGTAACCCGCCCGGTAGCTGCGATAGGGCTTCGGCAGGGTCTCGAAATTCTCCGCCACATAGCGGGCGAGCGGCGCAGTGAGATCGTAGCGCAGGCTCATCCACTGCTCGTCGTCGTCCTCGATCGAGAAGACGCCCTCATTCGGCCGGTCGCTGTCGGGCAAAAACTTGCCCAGCGCATCGGTATATTCGAACACCGGCGTCTCCACCGGCTCGAAGCCGTAGGTCTCGTAGACCCGCCGGATCTTCGCCAGCATCGCGTCCTGCGCGCGCAGATCGCTCGCGTCGCGGTCGACGAAGCCGCGCGGCACCCGCGCCGTCACCCGTTTCGGCTTTTTCGCAGCCATATGTCGTTTCACCAATGCGTCGCGGCCAGCCATCCGACGCGCAAGAGCGCTCGGTGCCAGCCAGTGTAACCATCTGGCTGCGGCTTAGCCCATCGGCCGGATGGGCTCAAGCGCGTCAGGCAGCAGGCGGAAGTGACCAAGCTGTCCCAAGCGGTGGTCTGGCGTCAGGCGTTCCAATCGCCCTATATGAAAGACATCATCTTTCGAGGGTGCGGGAATGACGAGCCTGACCATCACCAATCTCGACGACAAGACGACGAACCAGATCATCCGCATGGCGACCAGGCATGGCCGCTCCATGGAGGACGAAGCGCGGGTTCTGTTGCAGCAAGCACTCGAAGTGATCGCAAACCAGCTCTCGCAGGAGTCTCCGGCCGTGCCCGAAGGGGACCGGCGCGAAAACGCTCGGCATCAGCCTCAACCCTCTGCTGGCTCCGACCCTGATACTCCGCCGCGCGGCAACCTCGCTTCAAGAATTCGCGCGAGGTTCGAGCCGATCGGCGGTGTCGAACTCGACCTACCACCCCGTGAACCGGGCCGTGAACCTCCGTCCTTTGATTGAATGATCATTCTCGATACGAACGTGGTTTCGGAAATGATGCGCCCAATTCCGGAGCGGCGGGTGATCAGATGGTTGGACCAGCAGGACATGGACGCGGTCTTTCTCACAGCGATCAGCGAAGCAGAATTACGATACGGCATTGCCATCATGCCCGACGGACGACGAAAAAAGCTTCTAGCCGACAGTCTGGCCGCGACCCTTTCCGAAGATTTCGGGAGCCGCATTTTGCCATTCGGCAAGAAAGCTGCCGAAGCCTATGCCGTCATCCGGTCGAAGCGCCGAGCCATCGGGCGCCCTATTAAAGAGATGGATGCTCAGATCGCGGCCATTGCAGCCAGCCATGGCGCAGACATTGCGACTCGCAACGTCAAGGACTTCGACGACTGCGGTGTCACGGTCATCGACCCATGGCTGCCCTGATCGGTCGTACCAAGCTCGCTTCAGTTACTCCCCACCGCCAGTTCCGGCACCGTTTCCAGCACCAGCGCCATGTCCGCCCGGAATGCCTTTGTCTCACGCTCCCTGGCCGCCTCGTCCGGCAGGCGCAGGAGATAGGACGGATGCACGGTGACGATCAGCTTCGTCGCCGCGTCGAGGTCGATCAGCATCGAGCGCGTCGCCTTGATCGTCACCGTCTTGCCGAGCACTGCCTGCGCCGCCGTCGCGCCGAGCGCGACGATCAGTTTCGGCGCGATCAGCCGGCGCTCCTGGTCGAGCCACCAGCGGCAGACGGTGATCTCGCCGGTGTTCGGCTTGGCGTGGATGCGCCGCTTGCCCCGCGGCTCGAACTTGAAGTGCTTCACGGCATTGGTGACATAGGCTTGTGAGCGGTCGATGCCGGCGGCCGCCAGCGCCTGGTCGAAGACCTTGCCGGCCGGGCCGACGAAGGGCTCGCCGGCGATGTCCTCCTGATCGCCCGGCTGCTCACCGACGAAAATTACCGGCGCGTCCTCGGGGCCTTTGCCGAACACCGTCTGGGTTGCCGGCTCCCATAGCGGACAGGCTCGGCAATGGGCGGCCTGCTCGCGCGCTTCGCCGATCGTGCCGGGGGCCTTGTCGTCGCCAGCGCCGGAGCCCTGCCCCTTCTCCATCCGTGGCAGGCTCATGGCGCGACGCTCCTTCAGTCTTTCGTCACGCAAACTCGGCAATGTCGGCTGGGTTTCCAGCATGCGGCGGTGGGCCGCTTCGGCCCCGGCGATCAGCGGCTTGACGAGGGCGGTCTCCGGCATGTTCGCCCAGTATTTCTTCGGCATCTCGGCGGTCATCGCCTTCACCTTCAGCCGCGCCGGGTTGAAGATCGAGGCGTAATAGGTGAGCCACAGCGCCTCCATGTCGTCGTCGCTCGGCGCCATGTCGCGGGTCGCGCCTGGGAGAAAGGCGAGTTCCTCGCCGTTCCAGTGGGCGGTGCGCTCAGGCGTCAGGATGGTCCAGACCATTCCGGCAAAGCGCCTGGCGAAGAACGGCGCGGTCAGTTCGACGGTGTGATGGAAGGGCTCGAACCAAGCGACCGAATGGCGGCCGAGCTCGGCATCCTCGATCTCGCGAAACCGCACGAAGGCCTTCATCTTGTGGCTATCGCGGCGCACCGCTTTTTCCATCTCGGTCGCACGGACGACGTCCCTGTCCGAGGCAATCTCGAGCAGGCGCTTCTCGCCCTGCAGGCGCCAGAGCAGCCGATAGGCGAAGACGAAGCGGTCCGGGTCCGCATGGCAGATCAGCTTGCGGGCAAGATCGGGAAAGGCTTTCGGCACGCTCGGCTGCGGCGCGTCAGCCGGCATCGTGTCGGGCAGCGGCTCGGCAAACAGGCTTGGCGCCTCCTCGCCGATGGTAAAGCTCATCTCTTCAGGGGAGACCTTCAGAGTCAGCGCCCGGCGGGCAGCGTCCCGCCATCCGTCGAAGTCGGCCGGGAAGGCGAGCGGGGCGTTGTACATGGAACGAACATCCGTTTGCCTTCGGCGGCCGTTGAACGGGGTCGACGCAAGTCGTATCTCTTCTGAACAAGACCCTACACGGGAGCGTCGCGATGAATTTTCACGAGCGGCGGATTTCCGCGCGCGAGTTCAACCAGAACGCCTCTGCCGCCCGAAAGGCTGCAAACGACGCCCCGGTGGTGGTGACGGAGCGCGGGCGGCCGACACATGTCCTCATGCGATACGAGGAATACGAGCGACTGACATCGAACAATCGGTCGGCCTTGGACATGTTCGCCGATCCGAGACCCGAAGCGGATTTCGAATTCAACCCTGAGCGCGATAAGTCCTTGCCGCGGTCGTCGAGTTCGATCTCGATTGATGTACCTGTTCGACACCAAAGTCGTTTCTTCGCTGCGTCGGCCCGACAAGCTCAATCAACGGACGGCGCAGCGCATCGCCGCTATTCCCGATGGAAAGGTTCGCATTTCCGTCATCTCGGTTCTCGAGCTGGAACTCGGCATCCTCTCCCTCGCGCGCAAGGATGCGAGACAGGCACAAATCCTCCGCGAGTGGTTTGACGCGAAACGGGCTTCCCTGTCTGAAGCGCAAGTCCTGCCCATCGACGAGCCTGTTGCTTTGGCTAGCGCCGCCTTGCACGTTCCCGATCGCCGTGACCGACACGACGCCCTCATCGCGGCGACCGCGCTCGCCCACGGCCTGACGCTGGTGACACGCAACGTCAAAGATTTCAGAACGATCGACGGCCTTCGCCTGCTCGATCCCTGGGCCTGACGCGCGCCCGCCGGTGTCAGCGCCGGTGCAGCCGCTCGTGCAGCGCCCGGATCTCGTCAGTGAACTCGTCGAACGGCCCGACAATCTCGACTTGCGGCAGCATCTCGCGAAGGGTCACCGGCTTGTAGGGCAGCGGCGCCGCGCCGAAGTCCGCGAGCCAGCCGACCAGCTGCGGCGTCGAGGTGGCGTAGACCGCCCGGCCGACGCCGCACCACCCTTGCGCCACTGCGCACATCGGGCAGTGCTCGCCGGAGGTGTAGATCGTCGCTTCCGACCGTTGCTCCTTCGAGAGATTGAGCGCCGCCCAGCGCGCCAGGGCGAATTCCGGATGCGCCGTCGGATCGCCGGAGCCTGTCCGGTTGTGGTCCTCCTTCAAGACTGTGCCGTCACCGGAAACGAGCACCGAGCCGAACGGCCGGTTGCCGGTGTCGACAGCCTCACAGGCAAGCTCGACACAGCGGCGAAGATGGCGGCGGTCGATCTCGGCATTGAAATGAAGGCACATGCGGCTTCCTGACGCTCCTAATTCCCGCGAACAGATAGCACGGTGCATCGGCGCACAGGTGCTTAAAACAGTTCCAATTGTCCCCCTGCCCGCTTCGCCTTCGGAACGAAGCTGTCCCGCAAGCCCTCCCGATCGGTCAGCCCGCCCGGCGACCAGTCGACCGCCATGATGAACGGCCGCACCTTGTCGATCGACTGGCAAAGCCTTGCGATGTCGTCGAGCCGAAGCGTGCGGTGGCGCCGCGTCGAAAGGATGCGCTTCACCGCCCTAGTGCCGAGGCCCGGCACGCGCAGCAGCATCTCGCGATCCGCCCGGTTGACGTCGATCGGAAAGTGCTCGCGGTTCTTCAGCGCCCAGGCAAGCTTCGGGTCGATGGCGAGGTCGAGCATGCCGCCCTCCCCGCCGGCAACGATCTCCGCCCGCTGGAAGCCGTAAAAGCGCATCAGCCAGTCGGCCTGGTAGAGCCGGTGCTCGCGCATCAAGGGCGGCTTGGCGAGCGGCAGCCGGCTCGAGGAATCCGGGATCGGCGAGAAGGCCGAATAATAGACCCGGCTCAGCCGGTAATTGCCATAGAGGTTTTCCGAGCGGCCGAGCACGTCATCGTCGTTGGAGGCGTCCGCGCCGACGATCATCTGCGTCGACTGCCCACCGGCGGAAAAGCGCTTCGGCTTGGCCCGGTCGCGCTTTTCGCTCTTATGCTCCTCGATCTTCGCCCTGAGATGCCCCATCGAACGACGGATGTCGCGGGCGTCCTTTTCCGGCGCCAGCGCCGAGAGCGTCACGTCCGTCGGCATCTCGATATTGACCGACAGTCGGTCGGCGAAGAGGCCGGCCTCCTCGAGCAGCGCGGGCGAGGCATCGGGGATCGTCTTCAGGTGGATATAGCCGGAAAAATTCTCCTCCAGCCGCAGCTTTCGCGCGATCCGCACCATCTCCTCCATGGTGTAGTCGGAGTTCCGGATGATCCCCGAGGAGAGAAACAGCCCTTCGATATAGTTGCGGCGATAAAAGTTCATGGTCAGAGCCACGACCTCGTCGACCGAGAACCGCGCCCGCTCGACATTCGAGGACGAGCGGTTGATGCAATAGACGCAGTCATAGATGCAGAAATTGGTCAGCAGGATCTTAAGAAGGGATATGCAGCGGCCGTCCGGCGCATAGGCATGGCAGATGCCGGAGCCTTCCGTCGAGCCGATCCCCTTCGACTTCGACGAGTCGCGCCCGGCTGCCCCGCTGGAAGCGCAGGAGGCATCGTATTTCGCGGCGTCGGAGAGGATTGCGAGTTTTCGGCGAAGGTCGAGTGCGGGCATGGGCGTCTCTTATCGTTCCCGAAATGTTCTGACCAGAGAGAAAGGGCTTAGCCAGCACCAGCATATTGTCGCAGCGGCGCCACGATGCCCAACCGAGCCGCATGCGGCGCGGCAGCCGTCCAGAATCAAGCACTTGTTCGTGATCATCAGATCGTCTGGAGAGTGAACGATTGCGGCTTCCGCTGCGTTGTCCAGTCAAAGGGATCAATGCGCAGAGGGGTCATCCTCCGTCGCGCCCGTGAACCTTGCGGCATCCCTTATCGATTGGAGACAAGTGATGAAAACGATCATTTCCACCATACTGGCCGCAGCCATGACGCTGGGAACTCTCGGAACGGGCACGATGAGCGCCAGCGCCGAGCAGATCGGCGGACACCAATGGTACCGCCACGGCGGACACCACAACGGGCACCACGGCAAACGCCATTATCGCGGCGGAAACTGGGACAACCATCGCTACTATCGTGGCGGCCACCGCTATTATCGCCACTATGACGACAACGGCGCGGCAATCGGCGCCGGCATTGCCGGGCTTGCCATCGGGGCGATCGTCGGCGGTGCGCTCGCCGATCACGGCCATGTCCGCAGGGCGTATCCGGCCGGTGGCCACGTCGCCCGATGCGACGCGCATTACCGCTCCTATGACGTTCGGACCGACACGTTCATGGGCTATGATGGCCGCCGCCACCGCTGCAGGCTGTGACCCGGAGAAACCGACGTGACAACATCGAGATGCCCGGGAGCGGTTCGCTTCCGGGCATTTTTGTGTCCCGATGGCCTCACACCACATGGACCAGCAAGTAGGGGGGTCCGTGTCAGCGTGGTCGCCTGATGGCTGGGTGCAACCGTCTGAGATACAAGCGGAATTCGAGACACCCCGCGGCAACCCGATCGCCGTGACAAACGTTGACACCGGGCCAAGAAATTGCCCGAAACACGGCTTCCTATGGCGAAGGGACAGATGGGCTCCGTCGACAGCGTCCTGATGCTTGAAGGCAGGACGGCCCGACGCCCCGCAGCGATCGGAATAAGACGATGAACAGATTGACTTCCGCAGCCCTCGCGGCGCTGATCGCGGCCGGCACCATCGGCGCCGCGACGGCCAGCGCCAGCGCGGATCCATGGCGTCACGGCGGCTGGCACCACGGCGGCGGCTACTATCACGACTACTATCGCGGTGGCTGGCACCATCACGACAACGGCGCGGCCATCGCCGCCGGCATCGGCGGCCTCGCGCTCGGCGCGATCGTCGGCAGCGCGATCGCCTCACCAGGCTATTACGACGAGCCGCCGGTCTATTACGAGCGTCCGGTGCCGGTCGAGCGGGTCTATCCTGCCCGCCGCTACTATCGTGTCGCGCCGCGCACGGTCTATTACGGCGATCACGCCACCGTCTGCGCCGAGCACTATCGTTCTTACGACCCGCGGTCGGACACGTTTCTCGGCTATGACGGCTACCGTCACCGCTGCAATCTCTGAGCCGACGCCTGCCTGAGGCAGTCCGGGAGACCACGCATGGAAAAGGCCGGCGGAGCGATCCGCCGGCCTTTCGCTTGGCCGAAATACCCGCCGTCTGCGCCGGCGTTTCGATCAGTGGCTCAGCGCCTTCTTCACCGCACGCTTGGTGACGACCTTCACGAGGTTGGCGCGATAAGCCGAGGAGCCGTGGATGTCGCCCATCATGTCGGCCTCCGACACGGTCAGTCCGTCCACCGCCTCGGGCGCGAAGTCCGACGACAGCGCCTGTTCGCCGTCGCTCCAGCGGAAGGCGCCGGACGAGCCGGCGCCGGTGACACCGACCTTGACGCCATCAGCCCGCCTGGCGACGAAGACACCGCACATGGCGTAGCGCGAGGCGGGGTTGCGGAACTTCTCGTAGGCGCACTGATCCGGCGCCTCGAAGGAGACCGCGGTGACGATCTCGCCCTCTTCCAGCGCCGTCTCGAACAGGCCGAGAAAGAAATCGTCGGCTGCGATCTCCCGCTTGTTGGTGTGGATCGTCCCGCCGAGGGCCAGAAGCGCCGCGGGATAATCCGCCGCCGGATCGAAATTGGCGACCGAGCCACCAACCGTGCCCATGTGACGGACCGCCGGATCGCCGATCAGCCCGGCGAGGCTCGCAAAGCCCGGGCAGACGGATTTGATCTCGTCGCTCATCGCGACCTCGGCATGGGTGACGCCGCCGCCGATCCGGATCGACCGGCCATTGACGGTGATGCCTTTCAGTTCGCCCACATGGCGAAGGTCGATCAGCGCCTCCGGCGCCGCGAGACGCTGCTTCATCGTCGGGATCAGCGTCATGCCGCCCGAGAGATATTTGGCCTCGTCGCCCTTCTCGGTGGCGAGATTGGCGGCCTCTTCCAGCGAAGTCGGCCGGTGGTAACTGGTTTCGTACATCGTCTTGCCTCTCTTCAAGGGCTCGCCGGGCTGGCGCATCGCCAGCCGCGCGGCTCACCGCGTCCGTACCGTTATGCCGGCGAGGCCGGCGAACCGGCGGCGTCCAAAAGACGCCGGCCGGCCTCAGGATCGACCGCCTACGCGACGGCGTTGAGCGCCTTCCAGACCTTTTCCGGCGTCGCCGGCATGGTCAGGTCGTTGTTGCCGATCGCGTCGGTGATGGCGTTGATCACCGCCGGCGGCGAACCGATGGCGCCGGCCTCGCCGCAGCCCTTCATGCCGAGCGGATTGCCCGGGCAGAGGGTCTCGTTGGTCGACACCTTGAAGTTCGGCAGGTCCCAGGCCCGCGGCATGGCGTAGTCCATGTAGGAGGCGGTGAGGAGCTGGCCGGCATCGTCGTAATGGGTGCCTTCGAGCAGCGCCTGGCCGATGCCCTGCGCAAGGCCGCCATGCACCTGGCCCTCGACGATCATCGGATTAATCACCCGGCCGAAATCGTCGGCCGCGACGAACTGGATGATCTCGGTCGTCCCGGTCTCGGGGTCCACCTCCACCTCGCAGATGTAGCAGCCGGCCGGGAAGGTGAAGTTGGTCGGGTCGTAGAACGCCCCCTCCTTCAGCCCCGGCTCCATGCCGTCCGGCAGGTTGTGGGCGGTATAGGCGCCGAGGCAGACCTCGTGCCAGCCGAGCTTCTTGTCGGTGCCGGCGACCTTCACCTCGCCATTCTCGATGACGATGTCGCCCTCGTCGGCCTCGAGCACATGGGCGGCGATCTTCTTCGCCTTGGCCTCGACCTTGTCGAGCGCCTTGACGATCGCCGACATGCCGACCGCGCCGGAGCGCGAGCCGTAGGTGCCCATACCGAACTGCACCTTGTCGGTATCGCCATGGACGATCTGGACATTGTCGACCGGCAGGCCGAAACGCTCGGCGACGAGCTGGGCGAAGGTCGTTTCGTGGCCCTGCCCATGGCTGTGCGAACCGGTGAGAATCTCGATCGTGCCGACCGGATTGACCCGCACTTCGGCCGATTCCCACAGGCCGACGCCGGCGCCGAGGGAGCCGACCGCCTTCGAAGGGGCGATGCCGCAGGCCTCGATGTAGCAGCTCATGCCGAGACCGCGCAGCTTGCCGCGGGATTTCGCCTCCTCGCGCCGCGCCTCGAAACCGGCGACGTCGGCAGCTTCCATGCCGGCGTTCAGCGTCGCGTCGAAGTCGCCGGCGTCATAGGCCATGATCACCGGCGTCTGATGCGGGAAGGAGCGGATGAAGTTCTTGCGGCGGAATTCGGCCGGCGAAATGCCGAGCTCGCGCGCCGCCGTCTCCATCGTCCGCTCGACCACATAGGTCGCTTCCGGCCGGCCTGCGCCGCGATAGGCGTCCACCGGGACGGTGTTGGTGTAGACCGTCTTGACGTTGGCATGAATCGCCGGGATGTCGTACTGGCCCGACAGAAGCGTCGCATAGAGATAGGTCGGCACCGAAGACGAGAACAGCGACATGTAGGCGCCGAGATTGGCGATCGTCCCGACCCTGAGGCCCAAGATCTTGTTGTCGGCGTCGAGGGCGAGTTCGACGTCCGTCTCGTGATCGCGGCCATGGGCGTCGGTCAGGAACGCCTCGGAACGGTCCGACGTCCACTTCACCGGGACGCCGGTGCGCTTGGAGGCCCAAAGGCAGACGATCTCTTCGGGATAGATGTAGATCTTCGAGCCGAAGCCGCCGCCGACATCCGGCGCGATCACCCTCAGCTTGTGCTCCGGCGCGACGTTGTAGAAGGCGCTCATCACCAGCCGCGCGACATGCGGGTTCTGCGAGGTCGTCCAGCAGGTGTAGTGGTCCTCCGCCGGATCGTAGTGGCCGAGCGCGGCGCGCGGCTCCATCGGGTTCGGCACGAGGCGGTTGTTGTGAATGTGGATCTTGGTGACGTGGGCGGCCTTCGAGAAGGCCGCGTCGGTCGCCGCCTTGTCGCCGAGTTCCCAGTCGAAGATCAGGTTGCCCGGCGCTTCGGGATGAAGCTGCGGCGCGCCCTCCTTCAGGGCGTCGACCGCGGTGGTGACCACCGGCAGTTCCTCATAGTCGACCATCACCGCCTCGGCGGCGTCACGCGCCTGCAGCTGGGTTTCGGCAACGACGATCGCCACGGCCTGGCCAACATGGCGGACGGTGCCGACGGCGAGCGCCGGCCAGGCGCCCATCTTCATCGGCGTGCCGTCCTTGGAGGAGACCGCCCAGCCGCAGATCAGATTGCCGATGCCGTCGCCCTGCAGCTGCTGCCCGTTGAGGATACCGATCACCCCGGGCATGCCCTCGGCGCTGCTCGTGTCGATACCGGTGATCTTGGCATGCGCGTGCGGCGAACGCACGAAGGCGGCGTATTTCATGCCCGGCACGCTCATGTCGTCGACATAGCGGCCGCGTCCGGTGATGAAGCGGCGATCCTCCTTGCGCAGGACCTTCGCACCGATACCTTCAACGCCCATTCTCAAACCTCCCTGAAAACCCGGCCGCATCTCCCATGCGCCAGGGCGCAATCCGGCCGTTTCGAAATCTCTGCGACGGACCAGGCGCCGCCGCGGTCTCACCACGGCGGCGGCGGCCGCGTCATTCCGCGGCGATGCTCTGTGGCTGCGAAGCGCCGGCTGCCGAGAGGATCGCCTTGACGATGTTGTGATAGCCGGTGCAGCGGCAGATATTGCCGTCGAGTTCCTCGCGCACCGTCTCCTCGTCGAGGGACGAGCCGTGCCGCTGGATCATGTCGACCGCAGTCATGATCATGCCCGGCGTGCAGTAGCCGCACTGCAGGCCGTGATGCTCGCGAAAGGCCGCCTGCACCGGATGCAGGTCCGCGCCGGAGGCGAGACCCTCGATCGTCGTGACGCTCGAGCCCGAGGCCTGGACCGCGAGCATGGTGCAGGACTTCACCGCCTTGCCGTCGACATGGACGACGCAGGCGCCGCACTGGGACGTATCGCAACCGACATGGGTGCCGGTCAGGCCGAGATTGCCGCGCAGGAACTGCACGAGCAGCGTCCGGTCCTCGACCGAACCCTTCATCTCACGCCCGTTCACGGTGATCGTGACGTCCGTCATTCACTCCTCCCAAACTCGCCGGCCGTCCGGCCGGTCCTCGTCGTTGCCGTCGACACCCTTTCCGATGGCCTGGGGTTCGATCGAACCTTCAGGCCGGGCGGGGTCGCTCCGGCGGGAGATTGCCCCTTTGCGGTCGAGGCTTCAAGCGCTTTTCAGAATTGTTCCATTTGCCACGGCACCGGCGAGCGGTCGCGACATTGCAATCAACTCGGGTCGTCGGAGGCAGGTGAAGCCAATGCATCGCGAACGGCATCGGGATTCTTCTCGATGACCCGCAGAAGAGCGACTGTCGCCTTGTCGGGACGCCGGCGCCCCTGTTCGTAAGCTTCCATCGTCCGCGCAGGGATTGCAAAGTCGCGCTCGAAAGCACGGGTGCTGGAGGCGAGCCCAGAGCGAATCCGGCGAATGCGCTCCGGCGTCAACACTTCAGCCGGGACATCGTAGCTTTCTGCCTTCTGCTCGGAACGAAGGTCGGCCGCAAGCTCTTCGAACGCCTCGATCAGATCGTTGCCTACCCGGCTCATGACTCACTCTTCTTCAAATTCTCGATCGCGGCGAGTACGGCCTTGCGCTGCTTCGGCGAAAGATCGTCCGCTTCGTTCTTCGGATAGGCAGTCATCATGTAAATCGCTGATCTCACGGCGACGAAATATATGACGCGACCGCCACCAGACTTCCCTCGCCCTGGCAAAGCGAACCGGGCCTTTCTCACGCCGCGCAAGCCTTTCATGACCGGGTGCGCTTCCGGTGCCGCGGCCAGGTCCAGTTCGATCGCGCGCATGGCAGCGTCGTCCAGCCCCATCCGAGCCATTGCACGCAGATACGGCTTGAGGCGGACGACTCTCATATTCAGCACATTACGTCAATGGCGTAATACGTCAATTGCGTATCGGGGCGATTTCATGGGAGCGCAATCTTGCCCTCCGCGGCTCTTTGCTTGTTGCCTCCGCGCAAGCGTCAAACAATTTAACCCTGGGCGACACCGCCTGCGACAGTAAGTCTCACTGCGCATCTCCGGCTGTTGTCGCTTCGGCACAGCTTGCGCTCAATCGACGTTTATCGCCCGGGCTGCGGCTGTTTGCCCGTCAGACGTAGTTGTTATTTCACGATTTCCCGTCATGCTTACGGGCACCTGAAGGGGGGAGGGAAACTTTTCCGAAGGGGCCGCAAGGCTCCGCCGCGCCATGACGGCCGGCACCCTGACCCTCCGCATGATCGCTGGCTCAGGGGATGTAAGCGTTTGATCGCAAATGACCGCCTGCTCGCAATCTGCCTGTCGATTGCCCTGGCGATTTCTCTGGCCTCGCCCGTAGGCGCCTTCGAGATCTTCGGCATGAAGTTCTTCGAGAGCGCCGATTCCGAGGTCGAGGTCATCGATCCCCTGAACTACGCCGTGACGCTGCAGGTCGAGCCCGCCCCCGACGACGAGGACGGCGCGCTGGAAGAGACGCTGAACGACGCCTCCGGCCTTGTCAGCGACGAGGAAAAGCCGGTCTCCGGCTCGCTCGGGCTGATCTCCAAGGCCAAGACCGACCGCAAGCGCCTGGTCGCTGCGCTGTTCGAACAGGCCCGCTATGACGGTCTCGTCGACATCTTCATCGAAGGCCGCGACATCACGACACTGCCGCCGGACGCCAGCTTCTCGGCGCGGCCGGTGCCGGTGACGATCAAGGTACGGCCGGGATCGAAATACCGCCTCGGCCGGATCGCGGTGTCGACCGGCGGCATCCCGGTCGATCCCGCCGAATACGGCCTCGAACAGGGCGGCGACGCCGGCTCGGCCAAGGTCCTCGAAGCCGAGGGCAAGATGTTCAACAAGCTGCGCGAGGACGGCCGGCCCTTCGTCGCCGTCACCCACCGCGACATCGTCGCCGATGCGGCCGACGACAGACTGGACTACGAGGCCAGCCTCGACCCCGGCCCGCGCGTTCCTTTCGGCGACGTCTGGATCGACGGGGCCGAGGACGTCGACCCCGGCTTCATCGCCTATATGACGGGCATCAAGGCCGGCGAGGTGTTTTCGCCGAAGGAACTTGCCGAGGCCCGCGCCCGGCTGAACAAGCTCGGCGTCTTCTCCTCCGTCACCGTCAAGGAAGGCAAGGCGCAGGATCTGGACGGCACGCTTCCCGTGCAGGTCGAGGTCGGCGAGCGCAAGTTCGGCTACTATGGCGTCGGCGCGACCTATTCGAACACCGAGGGTGCCGGCGCCAACGGCTATGTCGGCTACCGCAACCTGTTCGGTAGGGCCGAGTCGCTCCGCTTCGACGCCTCGGTCTCGCGCATCGGCGCCACCGCCGTTTCCGGCGAGGCGCGCGAGACAAGCGGCATCGATTATTCGAGCTCGCTGGTGTTCAAGAAGCCCGGCGTGCTCGGCCCGGACTCGGTCTATATCGGCTCGCTGGAGATCAAGCGCGAACAGCCCCTCGCCTATGACCGCACCAGCTACGCCGCGACCAGCGGCGTCGAATACGACATCGACGAGCAGCAGAAGCTCAACGTCACGCTGCGGGCGGAATATGAGGAGATCACCGACTTTCTCGGCGATCGTGACTATTTCATCACCTCGGTGCCGATCACCTATACCTATGACGGGCGCGACAACGAGCTGAACCCCACCGACGGCTTCTATTTCCAGGCGCTGGCCGAGCCCTCCTACGGCTTCAACACCTCCACCGCCTTCCTGAAGACCCGGCTCGACGGAAGGGCCTATCTCTCGCTGCTCGAAAGCGACCGGCTGATCTTTGCAAGCCGCCTCGGCTACGGCACGATCTTCGGCGCCGACCTCCTCGACATCCCCAACGACCGCCGTTTCTACGCCGGTGGCGGCGGCTCGGTCCGCGGCTACGAGTTCCAGTCGATCGGCCCGTATTTCCCAGGCTCGGTGCCGCCGGGTTCCGGCTTCAATTCCGACTTCGTCGACACCCCGACCGGCGGCCTGTCGCTGTTCGACGGCTCGGTCGAGGCCCGTATCGGCATCACCGAGAACATCCAGATCGTGCCCTTCCTCGATTTCGGCACGGTGTCCGACGAGCTCGTGCCGGACTTTTCGACCTTCAAGCTCGGCGCCGGCGTCGGCGCCCGCTATCTTACCAGCTTCGGCCCGATCCGCGTCGACGTCGGCATCCCCCTCGATCCGGGACCGCGGGACGCGAGCTACCAGATCTATGCCGGTATCGGACAGGCCTTCTGATGATCAATGAACGCCTCGCCGCCCTCGCCCTGACGCTCTTCCTCGCGATGGCCGCGCTGCTGCCGGCCGGCCGCCCGGCTGATGCGCAAGAGTTCATCGCCAGCCAGATCGAGAACCTCATCTCCACCGACACGATGAAGGTGAAGATCGACGGGCTCTCCGGTGCTCTCACCGGGGCGCTGAGGATCGAGAAGGTGACGGTCTCCGATCCGCAGGGCGTGTTCCTGACGGCGAGCGACCTCGCCATGGACTGGTCGCCGCTGTCGCTGATGCGCTCGAACGTTTCGATCGACAAGCTGACTGCCGGACAGATCGTGCTCGAACGCCTGCCGACCGGCCAGCCGGCGAGCGAGGACGACGGCAGCGGCGGCGGCTTCTCGCTGCCGTCGATCACCGCCGACATCCGCGACATCACTCTCAACGAGTTCATCATCGGCGAGGCGATCGCCGGCACCCGGGCGCGGCTGAAGGCCAATGCCAGCCTCAACCTCAAGGACGACCCGAAGCAGCTCAGCGCCAAGGCTACCGTCGAACGGCTCGACAAGCCGGGCCGGATCGCCTTCGACGTCGACTTCGCACCCGACGACAACAAGCTCGTGGTCAATATCGACGCCGGCGAGCCCCAGGGCGGCCTGGTCGCGACGCTGCTTGGCATTCCCGGCGCTCCGCCGGTCGAGCTGACGGTGAACGGCTCCGGCCCGCTCTCCGGCTTCATGGCCAATGGCGGGCTGACGGTCGACGGCGAGCAGGCGATGACGCTGACCGCCCGCGTCGACCGCCAGGAGGCGGCCTATCGCGCGGCGCTGTCGGTCAATGTCGCCGCCGAGCGTTTCGTGCCCGAGGCCTATCAGCGCTATGTCGCAGGCGGCGCCAATCTCGACGCGGCGGTGGAGATTCGCGACGACGGCACCTACCGGATCGACCAGTGGACGCTGTCCTCACAGGCGATCCAGCTTTCGGCGTCAGGCGCCGTCGATCCCTCAGGCTCCGGCAACGACATCGCAGTCCAGCTCACCGCCCCCGGCGGCGGGCCGATCGCCCTGTCGCTCGGCACGCCCGAGACGCCGATCGACATCTCGCTCGCCAGCCTCGACGCGGCGCTGAAGGGGGCGCTTTCGAGCGCCGATCTCAGCCTGAAGGCCAGCCTGCCCCAGCTCGTCTATGGCGACTATGCCGCCGACAATCTCGGCGCCGAGATCACCAGCCAGGCTTTTGACGTGACCGGCCTCACCGGGCCGTTCCAGCTTTCGGCAAGCGTCGCCTCGGCCAAGGCGCCGGAGGGGGTGCAGCAGCGCTTCCTCGACGGTCCGATCAAGCTCGACGGCCAGGGCGCCCTCGACCAGAACGGCATCCGGCTCGATCCGGCGACGCTGAAGACCGACGTCGCAGACCTGAAAGTCACCGGCGCGGCGGCGCTGACCTTCTCGACCTTCGACCTGACGCTCGATTCGAACTTCCAGACCGTCGCGCTCTCCGCCGGCCTCGCGCCGCTGGCCGGCGAGAACCTTGCGGTTTCCGGCAAGTTCGCCCGGCAGGCAGACGGTTCGCTGTCGGCGAGCGACCTCAAGGTCACCGGCGACAACCTCTCGATCAGCGGCTCGGCCGGACTGAACGGCGAAACGGTGTCGGCCGACATTTCCGGCCGCCTCGCCAATGCAGGTGCGGTCAGCCAGTCCTTTTCCGGCGCCGCAAGCTTCCAGCTGACCGCCAGCGGGCCCACCGAGAAGCCCGACGTCAACCTCACCGTCGACGGCAATGGCCTGTCGATCAACGGCCGCGAACTTGCCAATCTCACCGTCAGGGCGACCGGCACGCTCGACCCCGCCTCGCCGCGTGCAAGCGTCGACATTTCCGGCGTCATCGACGGCCAGCCGCTGGAGGGCAAGGCCCAGCTGACGACGGAAGCGAGCGGCGAGCGAAAGCTCTCCGGCCTCGTGATCCGCCAGGGTCCAAACCGCATCACCGGCGACCTCGTCCTCAACGAGAACTTCCTCCCGATCGGCACCCTCGACGTCAAGCTCGACGATCTCGCCGCCCTTGCCACCCTCGGCGGCGTCACGGCGAGCGGCGACGTGGCCGGAACGATCGGCTTCGACGTCCAGCCGGACGGAACGCCCGTCGCCAAGCCGGACCTTGCCGGCGACAGCATCACGGTCTCCGGCAACACGCTTGCCGGCGCCAGGATCGACGTTGCGCTCTACGACTATCTCGGCATCCCGCAGCCCGAAGGCAGCGTCACCGCGCTGTCGATCGGCGCCGCCGGCCTCGACGTCGAGAACCTTTCCGTCGATCTCGCCCGGGCAGGCCAGGGCACCGACACGCCGAGCACGACGGTCGACGCCTCGGCGCGGGCCAACGGCGTTCCGATCGCGCTGTCCGGCGACGCCAGCTTCAAGCCGAACGAAACGCTGATCGCCTTGAAGACGCTGACTGCCGAGATCCCGGATGCCGCCGTCGCTCTGCAGGACGAGGCGCGGGTGCGGATCGCCGACGGCACCACCTCCTTGTCCGACCTCGTCCTGACCGTCGGTGACGGCCGGCTCACGGCCTCGGGCAGCGCCGGGCAGACGCTCGACCTTTCGGCGAGCCTCGAGAACGTCCCGGCCGCGGTCGCCAACCCCTTCCTGCCGGACCTCGCCCTCGCCGGTACGCTCGATGGCACCGCGAATGTCACCGGCAACGCCGACGACCCTGCCGCCCGCTTCGACATGCGGCTGGCGCAGATCGTCGCCAGCCGCACCGGCAGCAAGGCGACGCCGCCGGTCGACGGCACCTTGTCCGGCAGCTATGGCGGCGGCACGCTGCAGCTTCAGACCGCGCGGCTCGACCTCGGCGACGGCTCGCTGACCGCGACCGGCTCGGTCGGCGACACGATTAACCTCGATGTCGACCTCGCCGATGCGCCTGTGGCGATCGCCAATGCCTTCGTCGACGGGCTCGACGCCTCGGGTACCCTGTCGGGCAATGCAGAGGTCTCCGGCACGACCAGCGCGCCGGCGGCGAAATTTACCCTGACCGGCCGCGAAATCACCGCGAAGGCCATTGCCGATGCCGGCATCGGCAAGCTGTCGCTCGACGCCTCGGGATCTTACCGGGACAACGTCCTCACCCTGGCAAATGCGGTCGTCGAGGTGGGCCCGGCGTCCCTGACGGCATCGGGCACGATCGGCGACCGGCTCGACGTTCAGGCGCGGGCCGAAAACCTGCCCGTCGGCCTCGTCAACGGCTTCGTCCCCAACCTTTCAGCCAAGGGCATCGTCTCCGGCACGGCGAGCGCCACCGGCACGATCGAAAACCCCGATGCGACCTTCGACATCCAGGGCAGCGGGATCACCACCGACGAGATCGCCCGGTCCGGCATCAAGCCGCTCGACCTGCGCCTTGCCGGCAGCTACGCCGACGGCACTGCGGACATTCAGACCGGCGTCGTCAATGTCGGCGACGGCTCGCTGAACGTCACCGGCCGGGTCGGCGACAATCTCGACGTCACCGCCAAGGTCAACAAGCTGCCGGTCGGGCTCGCCAACGGCTTCGTCGAGGGCCTCGGCGCCAGCGGCACGATCTCCGGCACCGCGAAGGCCAGCGGAACGCTGCAGGAGCCGGTCGCAAGCTTCGACCTCAGCGGCACCGAGATCACCACCGGACAGATCGCCAGGGGTGGCGTTCCGCCTTTGGTGGTCGATGCGGCCGGCAACTACCGGAACGGCACGCTCAGCCTCGATACCGCCAGGCTCGACGTCGGCGACGGATCGCTCAGGGCCTCAGGGACGGTCGGCGAAGAGCTGAACCTCGACCTCGCCCTCGACACCCTCCCCGTCGGCCTTGCCAACGGTTTCGTCGACGGGCTCAACGCCAGCGGCACGATCTCCGGCACCGGCAGGGCGACGGGCTCGCTCTCCGACCCGAACGCCACCTTCCAGCTGTCCGGCAGCGGCATCACGACGGAGCAGATCGCCAAGTCCGGCGTCGCCCCCCTCAGCCTCGATGCGGCAGGCTCCTATGCCAAGGGCACCGCGACGATCGAAAAGGCAAACGTCACCGTCGGTGACGGTTCGCTGCGGGCGGCGGGGACCGTCGGCCAGGAACTGAACCTCGATCTCTCTCTGGACGCCCTGCCCGTCGGCCTCGCCAACGGCTTCGTCGAGGGTCTCGGGGCCAGGGGCACGATTTCCGGGACCGGCAAGGCGACCGGTTCGCTCGCCGATCCGAACGCCACCTTCCAGCTGTCCGGCAGCGGCATCACGACGGAGCAGATCGCCAAGTCCGGCGTCGCGCCCCTCAGCCTCGACGCGGCTGGCTCCTACGCCAACGGCGCCGCAACGATCGAAAAGGCCGACGTCACCGTCGGCGACGGCCGTCTGTCGGCCGAAGGCACCGTCGGCGAGGCGCTCGACCTGAAGGTTACCGCCAGCGAGATTCCGGCAGGCCTTGCCAACGGCTTCGTCGCAGGGCTCGGCGCCCGCGGCACGCTGTCCGGCAATGCGACGGCCACCGGTTCGCTCTCCGACCCGCAGGCGGAGTTCACCCTCACGGGCAGCGGCATCACCACGGAAGACATCGCCCGCTCGGGCACCGCGCCGCTCACCCTCGACGTTGCCGGCAGCTATCGGAACGGCACACTCGATCTCGCCAATGCCGAAGTCGCCGTCGGCAATGGCGGGCTGACGGCACGGGGAACCGTCGGGCAGCAGCTCGACATCGACGTCGCCATCGATCGCCTGCCCGTCGGCATCGCCAACGGTTTCGTCAAGGGGCTCGGGGCAGAGGGGACGATCTCCGGCACGGCCAGGGCGGAAGGTTCGCTCTCCAGTCCGAATGCCAGCTTCGACCTCAAGGCCGCCGGCGTCTCCGTCGCCCAGAGCCGGGCGGCCGGCGCGCCGGCGCTCAGCGCCGACCTTGCCGGCAAGTATCAGGGCGGCAATCTCGCCCTCGACCAGGCGCTCGTCAGGGTCGGCGGCGGCACCATCCGCGTCACCGGCGGGGCCAGCCAGACGAACCTGAACCTCACCGCCGAGATCCGCGGACTGCCGGCCTCGATCGCCAGCGCCGCCGCCGCTGGCCTTGCGCCGCAGGGCACGATCAACGGCACCGTCAAGGCGACCGGCGCACCGACCAACCCTCGGGTCGACTACGACATCACCGCCTCGGGCGTCTCCATCCAGCAGACGCGCGGCGCAGGCGTCGGCGCGCTGCAGGTGACAACCAACGGCCAGTATGCCGGGAACCGCGTCACGACCGACACGCGGCTTTCGGGCAGCGGCATCGCCCTCACCGTCAACGGCTCCGTCGGCCTTGCCGGAACGCCGACACTCGACCTGTCGGCCAACGGCACCGCGCCGCTGTCGCTCGCCAACGCCATTCTCGCCGAGGGCGGCAGATCGGTGCAGGGCACGGCCCGGCTCGACGCTCGCGTCACCGGCCCAGCCACCCAGCCGAACGTCAACGGCACCATCAGCGTCGCCGGCGCGCGGCTCGTCGACAGCGGCTTCAACATCGCCCTCAACGACATCAACACGACGATCACGCTCAACGGCACCAGCGCCACGATCCAGAGCTTTTCGGGCCAGATCTCCTCCGGCGGCAGCGTCAGCATCGCCGGCACCGTCGGCCTGACCGGCCAGTTCCCGGCAGACCTGACGATCCGCGCCGACCGCGCCCGCTACAATGACGGCGAACTGATCGCCGCGCGCCTCTCGGCCGACCTGACCCTCACCGGCCCGCTGGTCGCGACGCCGACGCTTGCGGGCAGGATCGATGCGGAGGAAATCGACGTCATCGTGCCGGACAATCTGCCGAGCTCGCTCGCCCGGATCGACGTCACCCACCGCAATGCCAGCCGGGCGGTCATCGAGCAGCAGCGCGAACTCTTCCCCAAGACTGCCGGCGGAACCAGCGGCGGCGGCATCAATCTCGACATCACCTTCAACGCGCCGAACCGCGTCTTCGTGCGCGGCCGCGGCCTCGACCTCGAGCTCGGCGGTTCGCTGCAGATCACCGGCCCTGCTTCCAATCTCGGCATCGTCGGCGGCTTCGACCTGCAGCGCGGCCGCTTCCAGATCCTCGCCAAGCAGCTGACCTTCCAGCGCGGCAGGCTGAGCTTTACCGGCGATTTGATCCCTACCCTCGATCTCGAGGCGACCTCGACCGTCGACGACGTCACGATCTATGTGACGATCACCGGGCCGGCGAGCAATCCGTCGGTCAGCTTCTCCTCCAATCCGGCTCTGCCGCAGGACGAGGTGCTGGCACGGCTGATCTTCGGACAGGGCACCTCGGACCTGTCGCCGCTGCAGATCGCCCAGCTCGCCGAAGCCGCCGCGACGCTCGCCGGCGTCGGCGGCTCCACCGGCCTTCTCGACAATCTGCGCTCGCAGCTCGGCGTCGACGATCTCAATGTCTCGACGACCTCGGATGGCCAGACCGCCGTCGGCGTCGGCAAATATCTCAACGACAACACCTATCTCGGCGTCGATTCCACCGGCCGGGTGTCGCTCGATCTGAAGCTCGGCGGCGGCCTGAAGGCGCGCGGCGCCGTCACCTCTTCCGGCGGCGGCGAGGTCGGCGTGTTCTACGAGGGCGAGTTCTGAGGCGGGCGCTACAGCATCGGCCCGAAAATCGGAGTCGATTTTCTCAAAAGCGCGATGCGGTGATTCGATAAGTTTGAGCGCCCTTCGTGCGTCCATTCGCTTCTGCGCGATGCCCTCCGCGCACTGATCGAAAGGGAGAGCGCCCAGCAGCTCTCCGAGCGCCGCGGCAACGAAGCTGACCTCGAGCCGGCGCCGGTGCGGCGCTGACCGGGCAGCGCAGCCGCCTCACATGTACTTGTCGATCAGCGCGGTGACCTCGGCGTTGCGGGCAGCGCCGGTCTGGCCGCCCATCACGACGACGATCAGACGGCGGCCGCCGCGCTCGACGGTCGCGACGAGATGGAAGCCGGAATCGCGAATATAGCCGGTCTTCAGCCCGTCGACGCCGGCGACCTTGCCGAGCAGCTTGTTGGTCGCGTGATAGGTGCGGCCCTTGAAGGTGAACTGGGTGACGCGGAACATCGGCATGTAGCGCTGGTTGCGCGCGATCAGCGCCCTTGCCAGGGTCGCCATGTCGCGGGCCGTCGAGATCTGCCGCGGATCCGGCAGGCCGGAGGCGTTGACGAAGCGGGTGTTGCGCATGCCGAGCTGGCGGGCCTTGGCGGTCATCGCCGCCGCAAAGGCCTCCTGGGTGCCGCCGAGATTCTCGGCGATCACAACGGCGACGTCGTTGGCCGACTTGGTCGCCACGGCCTGCGCCGCATCGCGCACGGTGATCGTCTCGCCGGGCGTAAAGCCGAGCTTGGCCGGCGGCTCGGCCGCCGCCTCGGCGCTGACGGTGAGCGGCGTGTCGAGGGAGATCTCGCCGGAATCGACCGCCTCGAACAGCAGATAGAGCGTCATCATCTTCGACAGCGAAGCCGGATAGCGCAGCGCGTCGGCATTCTCCGCCTCGAGGATGCGGCCGCTCTGATAGTCCATCACGAGGACCGAATGGCCGCGGATCTCGGCCGAACTCGTCGGGCTCAGCGTCCCGACCCCAAGCCCCGCCGGCGAAAGCTCCGCCGTCTGGCAGCCGGCGAGCGACAGAGCGAGCACCGCCAGAGCGAGGAGGCGGAGCGGCCGGACGGAACGAAGTGCCTGTGGCCAAGGTCGCATGGGACGGTTCCGGAAGGTTGCGCTCAACGAGCTATGCGCAACCGGCCGGAATCCTGTCAAACCCTTGCAACAGCGTCGAAAGACTTCGCGCTTCGCCTGTGCCGGCGATGCCACATCGCGGCCGCCTTCGCGGCACGAGACGGGCCGCGGCTGGACGCGCCGCCCTCCGGATGACATCAGGGCGTCACCCTGCCGGGGGCATCTTCCGGCGAAGGACTGCGCCGGCCTCGGCCGGCATGAACGATCCGCCCTCGACGGGCGGCGCATCGGGAGACGACGGGCATGCGCGCGGCGATCTACTTCACTCCGCCGGCCGGTTCGGCGCTGGCCAAGACCGCCGCCACCTGGCTCGGACGCAATCCCTTCGACGGCGAGCCGACCCGCAAGCCGGACAAGACCCGCGATCCCCTCGTCGCCTCCCCGGCCCGCTACGGCTTCCACGCCACCATCGTCGCGCCGTTCCGGCTGATCGAACCGTCGCATCTGGAAGCGATCGACGAACGCCTCGCCGAATTCTGTGCCGCCCAGACGCCCTTCGAGATCACCATGTCGGTGCCACGGAAGCTCGGCGAGTTCTTCGCCCTCGTCCCGGCCGAGCCCTCCGTGCCACTGCGGACCCTCGAGGACGCCGCCGTCCGCGCCTTTGCGCCGTTCCGGCCGAAGCCGACCGAAGACGAGATCGCCCGCCGCCGGCCCGAGCGGCTCAGCGAACGTCAGCGCGCCTATCTGCAGGAATGGGGCTATCCGTACGTCTTCGAGGAATTCCGCTTCCACATGACGCTCTCGGGCGCCTTGTCGAAGTCCGAGGCGAAGGCGCTTCTGCCTGACCTGCAGGAGACCTTCGCGCCCTTCGACGGAGAAAGGCTGGCGATCGACCAGCTGGCGATCTTCCTCGAGGCGGAGCCGGGTGCCGCCTTCAAGGTCCACTCCGTCCACCGCTTCGAAGCGGCCTGACGCAACCCCTGCCGCAAGACGAAAGCGGGACGGCGTCGCCGCCGTCCCGCTCCGTCGTCGCGCCGGGTCGTCACCGTTTCAGGTCACGGCCCGTCCGCCCCTCAGCCCTGCTGAGGCGCTTCGTCCTGCCCGTCGTCAGGGCCCTCGTCCGGTGCCATGTCTGCCGGGCCGCCGTTCGAGGGGCCGCCCATGTCGTCCTGCGGCGGCATCGGGCCGCGCGGGCCGCCATGACGCTCGCCGAAGCGGGGGCCGTGTCCCGGACCGGGACCCATGTGATGGCGCGGGCCGCGATCGCCACGGCGCATGTCCTGCATCATCGAACGCACGAGGCCGCGGGCCGTCTTGACCTGGTCCGGCGTCAGCGTCGTCTCGAGATCGGCGAGCGCCGACTTCAGCGTCTTTGCCTTCTCGCCGGCATCGATGGCACGGTCGGCGAAGCGGTCGAGCATCCTGAAGGCGAAGAGACCCTTCTGGTCTGCCGCATCCGGCCGGCCGGCCTGATCCGTCGCCTCGGGGGCGTTGTCGTCGCCCGGCTGCGGGGCTGCCGCATCCGGTCCGCCGGGGCGGGCGGGACCCATGCCGTGGGGCCGCATGCCGTGCGGGCCCATGGGCGGCTGCATCGACTCGGCAAAATCGATCAGCGCGGCGGTGAACTTGCGCCAGGTCGCCATCTGGTCGGGCTGGATGCCGATGCCCGTCTCGATCGCGGCCAGCGCGCCGGCGAGCCTTGCCGGCGACATCATCATGCCGTGGCGCGGTCCGTGACGGCCGCCGCCGTGGTGGCCCGGTCCGCGATGATCGCGGCCCTTGCGCCAGCCGTCGCCCTCGGGACCGCCGCGGTCGAACCGGTCGGCAAGCCGCATCGGGCCCTTCTGCATCGGGCCCTTCTGGTCATCGCCCTGTCGGATCTGTTGGGTCTGCTGGGAACCGGCCTGGGGCATCGTCTGCGCAAACGCGCTGGTGCCGACGAGGGCCGCCGCGAGGATCGCGCCGGTGGTCATGCCCGCACGGCGGCCGAAGCGGCCGGCCTTGGCGGCGGGGGTCTTCATGTCTCGAACTGGTCTCATCACTGATCTCCTCTGATTCGAGTGATGGTGAAGAGATAGGTGGGGCATGTTGCGAGGGTGCGGCGGAAAGTTGCCGATTGTCGCCAAGATCACCCCGTTTTGTTACGGCATGTATCCGCCGGCGGCGAGGCAATATCGGGTTACAAAACTCGCCTCGCGCCCGGGCGCGCAAGGGCGCAGAGACTTACAACTCTTGCTCATTCGAACGAATGATCGACATGGGGACGATCGCAGATGACCCAGGCCAACATTCTCGTCGTGGATGACGATCCGGAGATCTGCCGGCTGCTCGCCAAATATCTCGAGGGTCAGGGCTTCCGCTGCCAGCTCGCCGCCAACCGCCGCCAGTGCAAGCAGCGGCTGGAGGATTTTCGCGTCGATCTCGTGGTCCTCGACGTCATGCTGCCGGACGGTTCCGGCCTCGACATCTGCCGGGAGATCAAGGACGAGCGGCCCGAGCTCGCGGTGATCCTCCTGACCGCGCTGAAGGAAGACGTCGACCGGATCATCGGCCTCGAACTCGGCGCCGACGACTATCTCGGCAAGCCCTTCAATCCGCGCGAACTCGCCGCGCGGATCCGTGCGGTCCTGCGCCGGGCCGGCGCCACGGCTCCGAAGGAGGTCACCTCGGCGCCGGGCTATCGCTTCGAGGGCTTCGTCGCCAGCCCCGAACGGCGCAGCGTCACCGGGCCGGACGGCGAGGACGTCTCGCTCACCGGCGCCGAATTCGATCTCCTGATGATCTTCCTCGACCGGCCGGGCCGGGTCCTCTCGCGCGACATCCTGATGGACCTTCTGCACGGCCGCTCCGCCGATCCCTTCGACCGATCGATCGACGTGACGATGAGCCGGCTCAGGCGCAAGCTCAACGACAACGGCGTCTTCCGCCTGTTCAAGACGGTTCGCAACGGCGGCTACCAGTTCACCGCCCGCGTCGAACGCGAGGAGGCGGAGGCCAAACCGTGAAATCGCTCAGGGTTCGCCTGGCGCTGCTGCTCGTCGGCTCGGTCCTCGGCGTCGTCGCGCTGGCGGCGGCCGTCTCGCTAGTGATGCTCGACCGGCCCGACCGGGACAGTTTCCGCACGAGCTTTGCCGAGGAGGTGCGGATCATCTCGGCGGTGCTGCGGGAAGATCCCTCGGCCGCCGACCGGCTCGGCATCACCGTCGGCAAGCGGCCGGTGCGCGAGCCGGACGTCTTCGTCCACGACAGCCGCGGCATTAAGGAAAACCTCGCCGCGCGCGGCATCCCGACCGAAGTGCGGATCGTCGGCGATCCGGCCTCGCGCACCCGCCAGATCGCCTTCGAGGTCTCGCCCGGCCGCTGGGCCTACCTGCCCTATCCGGGCTTTCCGCCGCGCAATCTTCTCGGCTTCATCACCTATCTCGCAGTGCTGGCGGTCGGCGTTTCGGCGGTGTCGATCTTCGCCGCAACCAAGATGACCCGGCCGCTGGTGATCCTCGACGAGGCGGTGTCGAATGTCGGGGTCGACGGCCTGCCGGCCCATGTTCCCGAAGACGGCCCGGCGGAGGTGCGCGCCACCGCCTCGGCGCTCAACCGGCTGACCTCCCGGGTGCGCACCGCGGTCGAGAGCCGCATGCGCCTCGTCGCCGCCGCCGGCCACGACCTCAGGACGCCGATGACCCGCATGCGGCTTCGCGCCGAGTTCCTGCCCGACGACGAGCGGGAGACCTGGCTGAAGGATCTGGAAGAGCTCGACCGTATCGCCGACAGCGCCATCCGCTTGGTGCGCGAGGAGGTCGAGCCGCAATCGGCCGAACCCGTCGCGCTTTCCGGGCTGCTCCACGAGATCGTCACCGAGCTTTCCGAGATCGGCCGCACCATCGCGCCGTTGCCGCCGGACACGCCGGCGCTGACGGTCACCGCCCGGCCGCTCGCTCTCAAGCGGGCGCTGCGCAACCTGATCGACAATGCCGCGGTCCATGGCGGCGGCGCCCGCGTGGCGCTCGGCCGATCAGGCCATGCTGCCGAGATCCGCATCGAGGACGATGGCCCGGGCATTCCGGCGGAGATGCTGGAACGCGCCTTCGAGCCGTTCTTCCGGGTCGATCCCGGCCGCCGCAAGCTGAAGCCCGGCGCCGGTCTCGGCATGGCGATCGCCAAGGAGATCGTCGACCAATCCGGCGGCACGATCGCCATCGCCAACCGCCCTGGCGGCGGCCTCGAACAGGTGATCACCCTGCCGCTGGCAGCCTGACCGGCACGGATCGGGGCCTCCCCTAACACCCTCATCACCTGAACGGTTCGATCCGCCTGTCTCATGAGGTGTGGCCGGCAATCAGCCCTTTCCCGCTTCCTGGCGATAGCGCTCTTCGAGCGAGGCATCCGGCGGCGGCGGGGTGAGGTCGGCGCCCTCCGACAGCCTGTCGGCGATATGGTTCAACGCGCTGATCCTGGCGAATTTCTTCTGGTTCGAAGGCACGACGTGCCAGGGCGCCTCGGCGGTGTCGGTACGGGCCAGCATGTCGTCTACCGCGGTGACGTAGTCGTCCCACTTCTCGCGGTTGCGAAAATCCTCATAGGTCAGCTTCCAGCGCTTCAGCGGGTTGGACAGCCGCTTTTCGAAACGCTTCAGCTGCTCTTCCGGATCGATATAGAGGAACACCTTGACGACCTTCGTCCCCGCGTCGGTCAGCATGGCCTCGAAGGCATTGATCTCGCCATAGGCGCGGCGCCAGGCCTTTTCCTCGGTGAATTCCTCCACCCGCTCGACCAGGACGCGGCCGTACCAGGAGCGATCGAAGACGGCGATCTCGGTGGCGCTCGGCAGCCGTTCGAAGAACCGCGCGAGATAATGCCGGGTCTTGTCCGCCTCCGTCGGCGCGCCGATCGGCCAGACCTTCAGCCCGCGCGGATCGATCACCGACGACATGCGGCGGATCGTGCCGCCCTTGCCCGCCGCGTCCCAGCCCTCGAAAACGACGACCGCCTTGCGGCGATGGAAGAGATAGGCCTGATGGATCGCCAGGAACCGGGTGGTCAGTTCCGCGATCGCCGCCTCGTAGTCGTCGTCGTCGATGCGCGCGTTCATGTCGAGCTGTGCGAGCTTCACCGGCTTTCTCCAATGCTTGCCTCTGTGCGGCCGGCGGCCTCTCACAGGGCCGTCACCGCTGCGTTCACCGCGTCGCCGAGCATATGCTCTTGGCGCGGCGCACCGCCACATGCGATGCAAAGGCCGAAGCAATGCCTGCCCTCGAATCGCCGCTCCGGCACGAAAGCCTGCCCGTTTGATGCACGCCACCACCAGGCTTCTCCTTGGAGGAAGCCTCACCCTTGCGATCGTCATGGGGATCGGCCGGTTTCTCTACACGCCGCTCCTGCCCCTGATGCAGCGCCAATACGGTTTCGGGCCGGACGTCGCCGGGCTGATCGCCAGCGCCAATTTTGCCGGCTACTTCGCCGGCTCGATGCTCGCGGCGCTGTTTGCGCGTGGCGTCGCGCGGCGGATCGCCTTTCAGGGCGGCCTCGTTGCCAGCGTCGCGACCACGATCGCCATGGGGCTCACCGGCGATCTCGCCGTCTGGCTGGTGCTGCGGACGATCTCCGGCGCCGCCAGCGCCTTCGCGATGATCCTCGCGGCAGGCATCGTTGCCGAACAGCTGGCGAAGGTCGGCGAGGAAAGCCGGCTCGCCTGGGTGTTCGGCGGCGTCGGAGCGGGCATCGCGGCATCGGGCCTCGTCGTCCATCTCCTCGTCGGATCGATGCAATCCTCGACGCTCTGGGTGCTGGTCGGCGTCATCGCCGCAGGACTGATGCCGATCGCCCTCTTTTTCGTGCGCGAGCGCGACCTGCCGGTGTCGCGCCGGCCGGCCGATCCCCGCCGCAGGGTGCCGCGGCCGCTGCCCTTCTGGCCGCTGCTCGTCGGCTATACGCTGCAGGGGCTCGGCTATTCGGTCTTCGCCACCTTCATCGTCGCGCTGATCAAGTCCCGCCCGGGGATCGAGGCGCTTGGCGACTGGGTGTGGATCGTCGTCGGCCTCGCCGTGCTGCCGAGCTGTCTCTTCTGGTCGAGGATGGCCGAGCGGATCGGGTTTTCGAAGGCGCTCGTCGCCGCCTATGTGGCGCAGATCATCGGCGTCGCCCTGCCAGTTGTGACCAACGCGGCCGCCGCGGCACTGATCGGCGCGGTGCTGTTCGGCGGCACCTTCATCGCGATCACCCTCCTGACCATGCCGCTCGGCCGCCAGGGCCTTGGCGGTCGAGGCTTCGCGGTCCTGACGGCAGGCTTCGGGCTCGGCCAGATGGTCGGTCCCTATGTCGCCGGCATGCTCGTCGGCGGCGAGGTGGACTATACGCTGCCGCTGGCGGCCTCCGCCGGCGTATTGGCCCTCGGTCTTCTCGCCCTCCTCGTGGCGATCCGCGGCCGTGAGGAGCCGGCTAGCCCGGCCTGAGGCCCGCCGATGGCCCCTGGGCAACGCTGACGTTCAAGCGGCTCGCGTCAGGACGGATGCGCCTCGACGAAGGCTTCCGCTGCAGAGCCGTCTGCCTCGTTGTCGGCATTTTCGAGCCGGTCGAGGAAGCTGTCGCACCAATGGGCGGCGGTCCCGTGGAACACCGCCTCGCGCATCTGCTCCCAGCGCCGCTTTCGCTCTTCCAGCGGCATGGTCAGCGCCCGCTGGAGGGCCCGCGCGACGTCGTCCGTCGAATAGGGATTGACCACCAGCGCCTCGGTCAGTTCCGACCGCGCGCCGGCAAAGCGCGACAGGATGAGAACGCCCGGATCGTCGGGGTCCTGCGCGGCGACATATTCCTTGGCGACGAGGTTCATGCCGTCGCGCAGCGGCGTCACCAGGCAGACCCGCGCCGCCCGGTAGATGCCGGCGAGCGCCCGACGGGTGAAACCGCGGGTCATGATCTGCAGCGGCGTCCATTCGAGCGTCGCGAAGCGGCCGTTGATATGGCCGGCGAGTTCCTCGAGCTCGCGCCGAAGCTCGACATAGGCGTCGAGCTCGGAGCGCGACAGCGGCGCCACCTGCAGGAACTGCACGTTGCCGCGATTCTCCGGATATTCCTCGAGCAGCCGTTCGAAGCCGCGGAAGCGCTCGACCAGACCCTTCGAATAGTCCATCCGGTCGACGCCGATGATCTGCAGCCGGTCGCCGACCATGCCGCGCACCATTTCCTCGTGCTCGCCGGCCTCGGGCGAGACGGCGAAGCGGGCATAACCCGGCGCGTCGATGCCGATCGGGAATGTGTCGGCGACGACGACGCGGTCGCCGACCCTGATGCGATGGCCTGGCAGCTTCTCGCCGCCGAGCTCGCGGACGCAGAAATTGGCGAAGTTGCGCCGGTCGGTGTCCGTCTGGAAGCCGATGACGTCATAGGCGAGCATCGCCCGGACGATGTCGTGGCTCGCCGGCAGCGCGGTGAAGATCTCCGGCGGGCAGAAGGGAATGTGCAGGAAGAAGCCGATCTTGCCCCTGAAGCCGCATTGGCGCAGCTCCGAGCCCATGTAGAAGAAATGGTAATCGTGGATCCAGACGAGGTCGTCGTCCTCGAGCATCTGCGACAGGCGGGCGGCGAAGCGCTGGTTGACCGACCGATAGATGCGGTCCGACTGCCGGTCGAACTCGGCAAGGTCAAGGCGATAGTGAAGGAGCGGCCAGAGCGAGCGGTTGGCATAGCCGTAGTAGAAGCCGGAAAGCTCCTCCTCGCTCATGTCGATGGTGGTCAGCGCGACATCGCCCTCGATCTCGGTGGCGGCCTCGCTGAACGTGCCCTTCGACGAGGTGTTGCCGCTCCAGCCGAACCACAGTCCGCCGCGCCGTTTCAGCGCGTCCGACAGGCCGACGGCGAGACCGCCCGCCTTGCCCTCGTCGTTCAGCGGCCCGACGCGGTTCGAAACTGCGACCAGCCGGCGATGCCCCTCAGCCATGGTCTCCCTTCCTTCACATGGTGCCGGCCGGGCGCACCCGGCGGGTCGTTGATCAAATCCCGCAGACATCCAGCCAATGGTGGACATCCGCGACATCCGCGAGACGGTATTCTGCGACGCTCTCCTTCGAACCGACCTTGATCGCCACACCGCCCTGTTCGCTGACCGTCTTCAGCGCGAACTCGTCGGTGGTGTCGTCGCCGAGATAGACCGGGACCCGGCCCTCGAAGGGCGGCGCGGACAGGAAGTCGGCGAGCGCCCTGCCCTTGTCCATGCCGGCCGGATGAACCTCGACGATACTGTCGCCGTCCATCACCACGAGGTCGTCGCGCCCTTCGACGGCATGCCGCATTGCGCTCTTTGCGGCCGCCGCGAGATCCGGCGCGGTGCGATAGTGCAGCACCAGGGCGGTGCCCTTGTCCTCGAGCCGCAGCCGCTGATTGGCCTCGAGCGTCGGCGCGAGAGCGTCGCGAACCGGATCGAGCGCTTCCGGCTGCAGCAGGAATTCGGTCTCGCCATCCGGCCGGCGCCGCCGCTCCAGCCCGTGGACGCCGGCGGCGGCAAAGGCCAGCGGCGCGAGGAACCGGTCGAGATCGGCAATCCTGCGGCCGCTGACGATGGCGAGCGCACCGGACAGCCTTTCGCTCATCTCCTGCAGGCGTGCGACCCTGCCGGCAGCGAGCGCGACGTCGTCCGGATCGTCGACGAGATCGACGAGCGTGCCGTCGAAATCGAGGAAAAGCGCGTGGGTCCTCGGGTCGATGGCAGGAGGTCGTTTCATCGCTTCACGGGGTTCGCTTCGTCTGTCGCCGAGTGGTGTTTCCAAGCGACGCAGATAGTGCGGTGAAACGAAACTTGTATCGAAAAAGCGTGAGCGGCCGCCGGGCGACGGGCCGTTTTGACCCGTCGCCCGGAAGGCTGGAGGAGGGGCAATCGCCCTGATCGCATGGGTTTGGCCGGATCAGGAACGAGGCGCCGTGATGCTGTGAGGACCGCTGCCGCGGATCCGATGAACCGGCTACGACCGGCGGAGCGCGACCGCGCCAGCCGCCATGATCGACGGCTCCAAGGGCGAAGCGCGGCTGCCGCAAACGATGTCTGGAAAATGGCCGGCGATCTGCAGCGGCCAGGCCAGCCGCCCGAGATGGGCTCTGCGGCCTTCAGCCCGACCGCCGCGGCATGGAGCCTGCGGCGTGCCGGCGGCCGGTCCGGTCAGATCGCTTTCAACTGCGGCCGCTCGTCGTCGGAATCATAGATCACCACGACCATCATTCCCTGGACGACGGCGTCGTAATCGAAGTCCGGCGGCAGATGATAGATCTGCCCATCGCTCAGCCTCAGCTCCGCGCGCTCCTGGTCGATCGATTCGATCACGCCGTCGGTCTCCTCCGCCACCGCGGGGATCGACATTGCGACCGTCAGAAAGGAGCTCGCGAACAGCGCCAGAATGCGTCTCGTCATGACATCCTCCTCACCTCGACTAGGCGGCCCGCGGACGACCGGACGGGCTCCGCCATCCGGGAAATTCGCCGCGGGGCCGCAATCCGCGTCGACAGGGTCGGAAGGTCGCCCGCGATTGTGTCCAAAGTCGTACCGCGACATAGCGAATTGTATCGAACTGTTTTCATCATGGTAAGCGACATCTTAAGGCTTGCGGCGCGTCGAGCCCCGGCTGGTCGCCCCAAGCTGCACATCGGGCCGGCGCCTGGATGTGACGAAGATCACCATGACGGTTGCGCAGGATGCCGGGATGGTCGCAGCCAATGCCGGTTTGCGTCGGCCCGACATTTGCGCGTAGAGAAGCCTTCGCATCATCATTCCGTCACGACACGACCGCCCATGTCCCACAACACGTTCGGCCATCTCTTCCGCGTCACCACCTGGGGCGAGAGCCACGGGACGGCGATCGGCTGCGTGATCGACGGCACGCCGCCGAACATCCGCTTCAGCCTCGCCGAGATCCAGGCCGAGCTCGACCGCCGGCGGCCCGGCCAGTCGCGCTACACGACGCAGCGCCAGGAGCTTGACCAGGTGCGGGTCCTGTCCGGCGTCATGCCGGGCGAGGCCGAGGGCGACTATGTCTCGACCGGGACGCCGATCGCGCTTCAGATCGAAAACACCGACCAGCGCTCCAAGGACTATTCCGACATTGCGCGGCGCTACCGGCCGGGCCACGCCGACGTCACCTATGACGTCAAATACGGCATCCGGGACTATCGCGGCGGTGGCCGCTCCTCGGCCCGCGAGACGGCGATGCGCGTCGCTGCCGGAGCGATCGCCGGAAACATCGTCCCCGGGCTCAAGGTGCGCGGTGCGCTGGTGGCGATCGGCGACTGCTGGATCGACCGCTCGCGCTGGGACTGGGACGAGGTCTCGAACAACCCGTTCTTCTGCCCCGACGCCGAGACGGCCAAAAGATGGGCCGAGCTTCTCGATGGCGTCCGCAAGCGCGGCTCGTCGATCGGCGCGGTGGTGGAGATCGTCGCCGATGGCGTTCCCGCCGGCCTCGGCGCACCGATCTACGGCAAGCTCGACGCCGACATTGCGAGCGGCCTGATGTCGATCAATGCGGTGAAGGGCGTCGAGATCGGCGAGGGCTTTGCCGCGGCCGCGCTCTCCGGCGAGGAGAATGCCGACGAGATGCGCCCCGGTCCGGACGGCAGACCGGCCTATCTCTCCAACCATGCCGGCGGCATTCTCGGCGGCATCTCGACCGGCCAGCCGATCGTCGCGCGATTCGCCGTGAAGCCGACCTCGTCGATCCTGACGCCGCGCCAGTCGGTCGACGCCGACGGCAACGCCGTCGACGTCATGACCAAGGGCCGGCACGACCCCTGCGTCGGTATCCGGGCGGTTCCGGTCGGCGAAGCGATGGTCGCCTGCGCCATCGCAGACCATTATCTGCGAGATCGCGGGCAGACCGGAGCCGTCCGTGTCTGACCGCCGGCCATTCGCACCGATCACAAGCTGCCGAACGGTCCCCCGCGCAGTCTGCGCAAGACATCCCGGCGCGATTGAACTCGCCGTAGCCAACGCTAGCTCGTTCCGATGAACACCCGGCTTTACTATCACGACGTCTTTACCGAGCATCTGACCGGTCCGGGCCATCCCGAACGGCCGGATCGGATGAAGGCCGTCGCCGCGGCCCTGGAGGCTGAAACCTTCCAGCTGCTCGAACGCGTCGATGCGCCCGAAGGCTCGCTGGAATCGGTCTATCGCTGCCATCCGGAAGAGTTCGTGCGCAAGGTCGCATTGACCATTCCTGAGGAAGGCCTGACCCGGATCGACGCCGACACCATCGTCAGCCCCAAGAGCTTCACCGCGGCGATCCATGCGCTCGGTGCGGCGACCGCAGCCGTCGACGCGGTGGTTTCCGGCGAAGCGCGCAACGTCTTCGTCGCCTCGCGACCGCCGGGCCATCACGCCGAGGCGGTGACCGCGATGGGCTTCTGCCTGTTCAACAATGCCGCGATCGCCGCCCGCCACGCCCAGGCGGTGCACGGCCTCGAACGGGTGGCGATCGTCGACTGGGACGTCCATCACGGCAACGGCACCCAGGACATCTTCTGGTCCGACCCGACCGTGCTCTACGCATCCACCCACCAGATGCCGCTCTATCCGGGCACCGGGGCCAAGAGCGAGACCGGCGCCGGCAACATCGTCAATGCGCCTCTTTCGGCGGGTGATGGCGGCGAGAGGTTCCGCGCCGCGATGCTCGAGCGGATCCTGCCGGAGCTTGAAGCCTTCGCCCCCGACCTCGTGATCATTTCCGCCGGATTCGACGCCCATCATCGCGACCCGCTGGCGAGCCTCGAACTCACCGAGGGCGATTTCGACTGGGCGACCGGCCATCTCCTCGATGTCGCGGATCGCCATTCCGGCGGTCGGCTGGTCAGCCTCCTCGAAGGCGGCTACGACCTCCAGGGGCTCGCGCTTTCCACCGCGGTCCACGTCAAGCGGCTGATGACCGGCTGACCCCGCCTCGGCAGCCGCCGGACACCTTCAATCAGACGATCGACGAAAGGCCCCACCATGGCCGAGACCGGTGAGACGACCCTTCCCGCCGACGATTCAGACATCAAGCGCATGAGCTTCGAGGATGCGATCGCCGCGCTCGAGCGGATCGTCTCCGACCTTGAGCGCGGCGACGTGCCGCTGGACAGGTCGATCCGCATCTACGAGCGCGGCGAGAAGCTGAAGAACCATTGCGAGCGGCTGCTCTCCGCGGCGGAGGACAAGGTCGAGAAGATCAAGCTGGGTCGCTCCGGCAAGCCCACCGGCACTGAGCCGCTTGATCCGGGCTGAGGCAGCGGCTGACATTTCTTCGAAGTGCCGCGGCAGCGCCCCGACGGCGCCGATTTCGGCGAGGCGTATGATTTTTCAGGCAGATGGATCGGCGGACTTGCAGTGCCGCGCTTGAACGGCGCACTCTGTGAACGATTTATAGCCATGCCGCCGGGTCGGGTTTCGCCCCGATGGCGGGCCGGGCCAGCGAAAGCGATTTCCGGCAAGCGCGCCCCGCCATCCTGGATGAGCGTTGCGCGATCTTGAATGAGTTGGAGCATGCCGTCGGCCGGACGGCGCTCCGGCGGCGGGCAGGCGGGGTATCTGACCCGCGTCCCGGCTGCGTCAGTGTCGTCGAAAGGTTTTGTGGTGGCAGAAACATCGAATACGCCGCTCCTCGATCAGATCCGCTTTCCGGAGGATCTGCGCGACCTCGACGAATCCAAGCTGCCGCAACTCGCCGACGAACTGCGCGCCGATCTCATCGACCAGATATCCCGGACGGGCGGCCATCTGGGCGCCGGCCTCGGCGTCGTCGAGCTGACCGTGGCGCTCCATTACGTCTTCGACACGCCCCGGGATCGACTGATCTGGGACGTCAGCCACCAGGCCTATCCCCACAAGATCCTCACCGGCCGTCGCGAACGGATGAAGACGATCCGCCAGGAGGGCGGGCTGTCGGGCTTTGCCAAGCGCGCCGAGAGCGAATACGACCCGTTCGGCGCCGGCCATTCCTCCACGTCGATCTCGGCTGGCCTCGGCATGGCCGTCGCCCGGGATCTCTCGAAGGGCAGCAACAACGTCGTCGCGGTCATCGGCGACGGCGCGATGAGCGCCGGCATGGCCTATGAGGCGATGAACAATGCCGGCGCGCTGGACGCCCGGCTGATCGTCATTCTCAACGACAACGACATGTCGATCGCCCCGCCGACCGGGGCGATGAGCGCCTATCTCGCCCGGCTCGTTTCCGGCAAGACCTACCGGACCCTGCGCGACCACGCCAAGAGCTTTACCCGGCTGCTGCCGGATTTCATGCGCGAGGGCGCCCGCCGCACCGAAGAATATACCCGCGGCTTCTTCACCGGCGGCACGCTGTTTGAGGAACTCGGCTTCTATTATGTCGGCCCGATCGACGGCCACGACCTGTCGCATCTCCTGCCGATCCTGAAGAATGTCCGCGATGCCGGGACCGGGCCCATCCTAGTCCATGTCGTCACCCGCAAGGGCAAGGGCTACGGCCCGGCGGAGAGCTCGACCGACAAGTATCACGGCGTCTCAAAATTCGACGTCATCACCGGCGCCCAGTCGAAATCCAAGGCGAATTCGCCGAGCTATACCGGCGTCTTCGCCGAGGCCCTGATCCGCGAGGCCGAGGAGGACGACAGGATCGTCGCGGTGAATGCCGCGATGCCCGCCGGCACCGGCCTCGACAAGTTCGGCGCCCGCTTCCCCGACCGCACCTTCGACGTCGGCATCGCCGAGCAGCACGCCGTCACCTTCTGCGCCGGCCTCGCCTCGGAGGGCTACCGTCCGTTTGCGGCGATCTACTCGACCTTCCTGCAGCGTGGCTACGATCAGGTCGTCCACGACGTTGCCATCCAGCATCTGCCGGTGCGCTTTGCCATCGACCGTGCCGGCTTCGTCGGCGCCGACGGGCCGACCCATGCCGGTTCCTTCGACATCGGCTTCATGGCTGCCCTGCCCGGCATGGTGGTGATGGCCGCGAGCGACGAGGCCGAGCTGAAGCACATGGTGCGCACGGCTGCCGCCTATGACGATGGGCCGATCGCCTTCCGCTATCCGCGCGGCAACGGCGTCGGCATCGAGATGCCGGAGCGCGGCGAGATCCTCGAGATCGGCCGCGGCCGCATCGTCAAGGAAGGCAGCAAGGTGGCGATCCTGTCGCTCGGCACGCGCCTCGCCGACGCGATGGCGGCCGCCCGCGAGCTCGACGGTTTCGGCCTGTCGACGACGGTCGCCGATGCCCGCTTCGCCAAGCCTCTCGACACGGCGCTGATCGCCCGGCTCGCCCGCGAGCACGAGGTGCTGGTGACCGTCGAGGAGGGCGCCGTCGGCGGCTTCGGCTCGCAGGTCATGCAGTATCTCGCCATGTCCGGGCTGCTCGACGGCGGGCTGAAGGTCCGGCCGATGGCGATGCCCGACCGCTTCGTCAATCACGCCGCGCCGGAAATGATGATCCGTGAGGCGGGGCTCGACACGAAGGCGATCGTCGACACGGTGTTCCGCGCCCTCGGCGAAGAGGCCAAGCGCCAGTTGCAGGCCTGAGCGAGACCGCCAGGATTTCGCGCTCCGTAGCGAGGCGCTCGCCACCCGCCCTCGACCGGCGAGAGGCTCGACCTCAGCCGGCGATCAGCCGGTTTCGTCCGGCGGCCTTTGCCCTGTAGAGGTTGCCGTCGGCCCGCAGGAACATGTCGTGGAATCCCGCATCGTCGGGATGCAGCGTCGCGACGCCGAGGCTGAGGGAAACGGGTTCAACGCCGAGGAGCAGTTTGGCGCTCTGGCGCACGGCCTCGCGGATCCGCTGGCCGGCCTCCGCCGCCGTCGCCTTGTCGGCGCCCTCCATCAGCACGCAGAACTCGTCGCCGCCGAGCCGCACCCCGTAATCCGACGAACGGATTCCCCCCCGGATCGCGTCGGCGACGAGGATCAGCACCTTGTCGCCGGTGGTATGACCGTGGCGGTCGTTGAGCTGCTTGAACCGATCGACGTCGATGACGAGCAGCGACAGGAGCGTTCTGCCGGCCCGCGCCTTTTCGATCGTCGCCTCGCCCTCCTCGGAGAGCCAGCGGCGGTTGAACAGGCCGGTCAACGGGTCGGTGGAAGACAGACCCTCCAGCGTCGCGATACGCCCGTCGAGAGCAAGAATCGTCGCCTGGACGCGCGTCATCAGCCGCCCGGCAAGGTCCAGGTAGCGGGTCGGAAGCTCGGGCAGCTGGCGGCTCTCAGAATAGGCTTCGAGCGCCAGTGTCGCGCTCCTGACAGGGGCGAGGATCGCAAAAATCCCGATGCAGGTGAGGCTCGTCCCGACGACGGTCGCGAGAACAAGGACTGCGACATATCCAAGGTCGGCAAACAGACGCCCCTCGCCCGCCACGACGAGAACGAACGAAATCAGGGGAATATGCACGCCGACAAAGCAGATCGTAAATATTCGTCCGACATATGATCCTGGAAATTTCAACCTGTACATGATGTCGTAGAATTTCATTCAACACCCGTTAGACGATCGGTCGATTCGATCATCGCCAACAATTGGGTATTTGCATGTATGGCACCACCGACCGCCGCGATGGTGGTTAACACCGAGTGAATGGCGGACGGCAAAATCGCCTGAAATGCGATCCTTCCAGCGGCCTGCGGGAGGATGGCCGCGACCCTTCAAGCGGGCAAATCTTACGCGTCGCGGCGTCTGTCGGCGACCTCGCCGGAGGGGACGACGCGATGGGCCCGCCAGTTACCGCCGGGAACCACCGGATCGCCCGGGGACAGTCGCGAGACATAGACCCAGGCGGTCAGGCCGGCCGGCTCGACGAGCTCGACCCGGCGCCGGACATACATCGAGCCGTCCTCGTTCCTTGGGTCGTAATTTTCCCAGGCGTCGAACACCGCGAAGGCCTCGGGCCGGAGCACCTCGTGCAGCTCGGCGGCGACGAGTTTTCCGTCGGTAGCCTCACCGCCCCGACCTTCGGCCGCGGGGAAATAGCCTGGATAGGCGCCGTGATCGCGCAGGACGCCCGCCAGCCGGCAGGCGCCGACCCGCCGGACGAGGCCTTGCGTCGAGGGCGTGTCGGGATCTCCCGCATCGTCCATCAGCGTCCCGTAGAAGGCGAAATAGTCTGTCATCGTCGTTATCTAAAATCCGCCCGCTGACTGTCTGTATGAAAGGGACGACGCGCATCCGCGCAGTCTTGACTGCAGGGGCCGGGAAGGGCCGCATCTCGCGTCGATGGCGGGCCCGATCATCCGATCGAGAGCCGGTTGCGGCCGGTGCGCTTGGCATGGAGAAGCTGCTCGTCGGCACGGCGCCTGAGATCATGGAGGGTCTGGTCGCTCGCCCTCAGCGTCGCGACGCCGATGCTCAGGGTGACCTTCTCGACGCGCAGGAAATCCTCGACGCCGAGTTCCGTCGCAAGGCGGATGCGCTTGGCGACCGCCTCGGCGCCCTCGCGATCGCAGTCCGAAAGAAGGACGCAGAATTCGTCGCCGCCCTGCCTGACCCCCTGACCGCCGTCGCGGGTGCTTTCCCGGATGGCGTCGGCAACGAGGATCAGCACCTGATCGCCGAGGGCGTGACCGTGGTTGTCGTTGAACGACTTGAAGCGGTCGACATCGATGACCAGCATCGAGAAGGCCCTGCCCTGACGCCTGGCGATGGCGACGGTGCGCTCGCCGACATCGTCGATCCAGCGGCGATTGTAGAGGCCTGTGAGCGGGTCGGTGACGGACAGGCTCTCGAGTGTGTCGATGGTGCGGTCGAGCTGCATCAGCGTCGACTGGACGCTCTTCATCAGCTGGCCGGCAGCGTCCTCGTAGACGGTCGGCAGGTCCGGCGGCACCCGATCGCGCGTATAGGAATCGAGAGCCTTGCGGGCCTTCAGAATCGGCATCAGCATTCCGGCTAGGCCGAGCAGCGTCCCCGCCGTGCCGATCAGCGTTGCAACCAGAACGACGAGGACGATGCCCCAGTCATTGCCGAGGTGGCCGCTCCAGATCAGCCAGCCGACCAGCGCGATCAGCGGAACATGGGTTCCGACGAAGCAGATCGCCATGGTCTTGCCGACATAGGAGCGCGGCCAGCCAACCCGTTGCATGAACGCGTAGAATCGCATCGACCACTCGTTTCGTGAAGCGCTCGATGACTCCATCGCCGGGGCTTTTCCTCGCGTTGCTCGTTCGTGCGTGTGATCGCTACCGGCCGATGATAGTAACGCTCCGTTCGATTCCAAGTGGTTGAGGTTTCGCCGCGGCGTCTGACGCAGCAGTTGAAACCGTCTCACTCCGGCTCGAAGTCCAGCGCCACGCCATTGATGCAGTAGCGAAGGCCCGTCGGCGGCGGGCCGTCGGGGAAGACATGGCCAAGATGGCTGCCGCACTGGCTGCAATGCACTTCTGTCCGCACCATGCCGTGGCTACGATCGACGGTTTCCTCGATGGCGCCCTCGACCGGCGTGTCGAAGCTCGGCCAGCCGGTGCCGCTTTCGAACTTGCGCGTTGCGACGAACAGCCGCTGTCCGCAGCCGACGCAGGAAAAGGTCCCGGCGCGCTTTTCGTTCAGGAGGGCGCAGCTGCCCGGGCGCTCGGTGCCGTGGCCGCGCATGACGGCATACTGCTCCGGCGTCAGCATCTCGCGCCATTCGGCCTCGCTGCGGGTCACCGGGAAAATCCTCTGATCCATGATCTCGTCCTCATTCAATGGGCCGAACGGTCGATACGCGGCGAGCGGCAAAGCGCCATTCGCCTCGCCCTTCCCTCGCCAGTCGTGCCCGTAACGTCCCTTATATGGTGCCAAGAGAGGCAGAAAACACCGCTTTGTCAGTCTGTGCCGGCTTCGAGGCGGCCGCCGCAGGGGAGCGGCAGGTCGTCGCAGCCGGGTCGGGAACGCTCCCGCAAACCCCACGGAAAAAACTGCCGAAATTTCCTTTTCTCGATGGGGGGCACAGGCCACCCAGTGGAGCGACTGCACCTCGCCACTTCGTCATCCCCTCATATATCCTTCAAACCATGAGAGAATCGTGAAGTCGTTGCATCAGCATCGAAGTCTGCAATGACGCGATGACACGCTGTCTGACCATGGGGGCAACATTCAAGATGGCCGTTCCAAGCGAGGCGAAACTGCAGGGTCGCGCGTTTCGTCGTCGTCTGAAAGCAATTGACAGGGCTAAAGCGGGAGGCGGCACGACGACCATCGCTGGATGCTCTCTCGTCGCATGGTTTGCCATTCTTCTGACCGCTCAGGGCGCCCATGCGGAGGAAGGTCTCGCGGACGCCGCCGCCGCGGTCGCGGCGTCGGAGGTGGAGGTCGGCGTTCCCGTCGTGGCGATGGTCGTCTTCGGCATGGCCCTGCTGCTGCTGTGTGCGGCACTCGGGGCAAAGCTCGCCGGCTCGCGGCTGAAGGCTGCCAGAATGATCCGCGACGACGCCGTCGAGGCCGGCAAGACGCGCTTTCAGACCCTCTACCGACGCACGCCGGTGCCGATGCATGCCCTCAACGAGCATGGCGCCATCGAGTTTGTCAGCGACGCCTGGCTGGAGGTGTTGAACTATGAGCGCGACAACGTCATCGGCCGGCCGCTGACCGACTTCATGACCAGCGCGTCGGCCCGCCAGCGGATCGAGGTGGACTGGCCTGCCCTCCTCGACAATCGTGATCTCACCAATGTCGAATACCAGTTCGTCACCGGCGACGGGCGCCAGCTCCACTGCCTGCTCTCGGCCCATATCGAGAGGGATGCCGCGGGTCAGTTCGTCCAGGCGCTGTGCGGCCTGATCGACATCACCGCCCGCAGGAAGGCCGAGGAACAGCTGCGCCAGTCGCAGAAGATGGAGGCGATCGGCCACCTGACCGGCGGCATCGCCCACGATTTCAACAATCTCCTGGCGGCGACGCTCTCCAATCTCGCGATGCTGGAAAAGCAGCTGCCGGCGGACCCCAAGATGCAGCGCTTCCTTTCCACCGCGATGCTCGCCGCCGAGCGCGGCGCCGCTCTGACCCAGAGGATGCTGGCCTTTTCCCGCCGGCAGGACCTCAGGCCCGGCAGCCTCGACCTTCACGAGCTGATCGTCGGCATGACGGAGCTGATGCAGCGCTCGATCGGGCCGATGGTGCGGATCGAGACCGACTTTCCCGACGATCTGCCGCCGGTCTTCGCCGATGCCAACCAGCTCGAACTCGCGATCCTCAATCTCGTCGTGAATGCCCGCGATGCGATGGCCGACGGCGGCTGTATCCGCATCTCGGCCTCGGCCCTCGAAATGCGAAACGACCCAGATCTCGAGCCCGGCGGCTATGTGCGCATCGCCGTCGCCGACGAGGGCCGGGGGATGGATGCCGAGACGCTGGCGAAGGCGACGGAGCCGTTCTTCACCACCAAGGGCGTCGGCGAGGGCACCGGTCTCGGCCTTTCCATGGTGCAGGGGCTCGTCGCGCAGTCGGGTGGCAGGCTCTGCCTGGTCAGTGACGTCGGCAAGGGAACCACCGCGAAGATCTATCTGCCCGCTGGCGCTGCCGGCTTCGCGGCCAGGGAGCCTCTACAGATGTCGAGCGAGGTGCCTCTCGACCGCGACGTCACGCTGGCAGCAACTTCGGCTCCGGCCCGGCCGCTGCGGGTGCTCGCCGTCGACGACGACCCGCTCGTCCTGATGGGCACGGTGGCGATGGTCGAAGACCTCGGCTACGAGGTCCTCGAAGCAACCACCGGCCAGGAGGCTCTTGAAACGCTGAAGGTCGAGGAAGTCGACCTGATCGTCACCGACCACGCGATGCCGAGCATGACCGGGATCCAGCTCATCAACGAAATCCGCGAGACCCGGCCAGAGCTGCCGGTGATCCTCGCCAGCGGCTATGTCAGCCTGCTGGAGGAGACCGATCACGGCCTGCCGCGCCTGGCAAAGCCGTTCAGCCAGCAGGCGCTCGCCGCTATGATCGACGAACTCGTCGCAAAGCGCGGCGAGACCGGGCGCGCGATGGAGCCTGCACCGCCGACGCTCATGTGACCGCCTTCTCCGGCGCGCCGGCGGTCGGGCGATGCCCCGCCGTCTTGCGCAACTGCCGGATACCGCGCCGGGAAGCGGATTTTCGCCGCCTGTCCCTTTCGCAGGTCCCGGTCGCGGTCTATATCAGCGAAAGGCGGGCTGCGCGGTGCGACAGGGGTAACATTTCCTCGGGGCCTTAGTCATTCCCAAGGGAGCTGTCCCTGCCTCGGCCCGTGGGCTGGGGCATACGGCGCCCACCTACGTTGTAGGTTCCCGGGTTCGACTTCTCCATCGGCCGGGTGGCTCGCCAGCTTTCCGAATTCAGGATGCCTATTAAGGTCCGCCCTCGCCGCGACCGAAGCGCCGCGCTACACTCGGCGACCATGACCAACGATCTTGCCGAACGCAAAGCCGCTATCCGCCGCGAAGCCCTCGCCCGTCGTGACGCGATGGACGAGGCCGAGCGGATCGACGCCTCGCTGACCGTCGGCGACCGCGTCGCCGATCACGTCACTGCGGCGCCTGCCGTCGTTTCGGGCTTCCTGCCGATCCGCTCGGAGATCGACATCCGCCCCTTGATGATGCGCTTTGCCGACCGCCGCGCCCGGCTCTGCGTGCCGGCGATCGTCTCCGGCGAGCTGCAGTTTCGCGAGCTCCTTCGCGGTGCGCCGCTGGAGCCGCAGGGCTTCGGCACCTATGCCCCCGGGCCAGACGCCGCGGTCCTCGATCCCGAACTGATGCTGGTGCCGCTTGCGGCCTTCGACCGGCGCGGCGGGCGCATCGGCTACGGTCGCGGCTACTACGACCGGGCGATCGCCCGGCTCCGCGGCAAGGGGCTTTCGCCGATGCTGATCGGCGTCGCCTTCGCCTGCCAGGAAGCCGACTCCGTGCCGATGGACGATCACGACGTTCCGCTGCCGCTGATTGTCACGGAGGCCGGGATGATCCAGCCCTGATCGTCCCTTCCAGTCTGCCGCGAAGAGCCCGGTCGACCGTCGCCTATTCGTGGGCGCCGAGGATCAGCGCCCAGTATGGTTCGCCATTCGGCCCGGCTGCGGCGGCAAAGCCGATCTCGCGAACGCGCGGGTTGAGAAGGTTTTTGCGGTGGCCGGAGGAATTCTTCCAGCCGTCCATGACTGCCGGAACCGAGCGGTAGTTCCAGCCGATGTTCTCCGCCGCCGCATAGACGTCGTAGCCATAGGCGCGCACCCTGTCCGGCAGCGTGCCGTCGACGCTGTGGGAAAGATCGCCGCGCGCCGCCATCGCCCGTGCCTGACGCTCCGCCACCTGGTCGAGAACGGCGTTGAAGCGCAGCGTCGGCAGACCGTTCTGGGCGCGGAACGCGTTGATCGAGGAGAGCGCCAGCTGACGGTCGACGGGAAGGTCCCGTGTCGCGCCGACATTCACCGAGCCGAGCCCACCGGCACAGCCCGCAAGCGCCAGGGAGACCGCCAGCGCCAGCATCGCGCCGGACATACGCCGCAGCTTGCCGGAGCGGCCGATCACCGCGCTTTTTCGCTCGTCCCACATTTCGCCCCGCTCCCCCTTGCCGCCCCCGCCTTTCGTGACGGGCCGGCCGACCTAGCTTTCGCAGTCACGCGATGATTCCAGAGGAAGGATTTTTGATGATCGACCTTTACACTTGGCAAACGCCGAATGGGGAAAAGCCGGTCGTGATGCTGGAAGAGTGCGGTCTCGACTATCGGCTTCAGATGATCGACCTCTCATCCGGCGAACAGAAGACCCCGGAATTCCTGGCGATCAATCCGAACGGCAAGATCCCGGCGCTGGTCGAGACGATCGGCGGTGTGCCGCACGCCGTGTTCGAATCCGGCGCGATTCTCGTCTATCTCGCCGAGAAGACCGGCAAGTTCCTGCCGGCATCCGGCCCGGCGCGCTACGACACTCTGTCCTGGACCTTCTTCCAGGTGGGCGGGATCGGCCCGATGCTCGGCCAGTGGCATCACTTCGACGCTGCGGCGCCGGAGAAGATCCCCTATGCCATCGAGCGCTACCGGAAGGAATCGTTGCGGCTTCTCGGCGTCCTCGACGACCGGCTGAAGGGGCGCGATTTCCTCGCCGGCGACTATTCCATCGCCGACATCATCCATTTCGGCTGGGTGCGCGCCGGCCTCTCCGGCCTGAAGAACGACAGCGCGGCAGAGCTTACGTCGCTTGCCGCCTGGGTCGAGCGGGTGGGGTCGCGCCCCGCCGCCAAACGCGCTATCGAGAAGCTCGACCAAGCCAAGCGTGCCAAGACGGGCTGATGCGTTTTCTCTTCCTCGGTGACATGGTCGGCCGCTCCGGCCGAAATGCGGTGTTTTCCGCCCTCCCCGGCCTCGTTGCCGACTACCGCCTCGACTTCGTCGTGGTGAACGGAGAAAACTCCGCGGGCGGCTTCGGCATCACCGAGGACATTTTTCGGGAAACGCTTAGCTCGGGCGCCGATGTGGTGACCACCGGCAACCACGTGTGGGACCAGCGCGAGGCGCTGGAATTCTCGACCCGGCAGGAGCGCTTCCTGCGGCCGCTGAACTATCCGAAGGGGGCCCCCGGCAACGGCAGCGGCCTGTTCGAGGCGAAGAACGGCGCCCGGGTTCTGGTCGCCAACATCATGGGCCGGGTGTTCATGTCGCCGGATCTCGACGACCCCTTCGCCTGCGCCGACAATCTCGTCTCCGCCTGCCCGCTCGGCGAGCAGGCGGATGCCATCATCCTCGACTTCCACGCCGAGGCGACCAGCGAGAAGCAGTCGATGGGGCATTTCCTCGACGGCCGAGCCAGCGTCGTCGTCGGCACCCATACCCATGTCCCGACCGCCGACGACCAGATCCTCGTCGGTGGCACGGCCTATCAGTCCGACGCCGGCATGTGCGGCGACTACGACTCCTCCCTCGGCATGGAGAAGGAGGAGCCGCTGAACCGCTTCGTCACTAAGGTGCCGCGCGGCCGCTTCGAGGCAGCCCAGGGACCGGCAACCATTGCCGGGCTCGCCGTCGAGATCTCCGACCGCACCGGACTTGCCGAAAAGGTCTCGGCGGTGCGCATCGGCGCGAGGCTGAAGGAGCAGCGACCGGATTTCTGGTGAGGCGGCTCTTTCATTTCGTTCCGCGCCGACACATCTGATGGCGGCCCGTTCCGCCTGACGACGGGCATCCGAGACGTTTCCGTCAGGCGCATGATCCCTTCAAGGCCGCAGCCTTTCGGGATCGTGCCGACGCATTCGACCACCTCGCGCCCGTGGAGCCCCGATGGCCGACATGTTCGCCTTCCTCGCCGATCCTTCCGCCTATGTGGCGCTGATCACCCTCGTGGTGATGGAGATCGTCCTCGGCATCGACAATCTCGTCTTCATCTCGATCCTGTCGAACAAGCTGCCCGAGAACCGCCGGGCGACGGCGCGGCGGATCGGCATCGGCCTCGCTCTGATCCTGAGGCTCGGCCTGCTCTCCACCGTCGCCTTCATCGTCCAGCTGACCGAGCCGCTGTTCGAGTTCTTCGGCCACGGCTATTCCTGGCGGGATCTCATCCTGATCGCCGGCGGCCTGTTCCTGGTCTGGAAGGCGACCAAGGAGATCCACCACTCGGTCGATCCGGAAGACCATAAGGATTCTATCGTCTCCAAGGCGGCGACGGTGACCATGGGGGCAGTGATCGTCCAGATCCTCATTCTCGACCTGGTCTTCTCGATCGACTCGATCATCACCGCCGTCGGCATGACCAACGAGGTCGGCATCATGGTGATCGCCGTCGTCGTCGCGGTGGTGCTGATGCTGGTCGCCTCCGGTCCGTTGTCGCGCTTCATCGAGGCCAACCCGACCATCGTCATGCTGGCGCTCGGCTTCCTGTTGATGATCGGCATGACGCTGATCGCCGACGGCCTCGGCTTCCACGTGCCGAAAGGCTACATCTACGCCGCCATGGCCTTCTCGGCCCTGGTCGAGGGGCTCAACATCCTCGCCAAGCGCAAGCGACGGCTGGATCGCGAGCGCGCCGCAGCGGCGAAGGCGGGAACGGCTCCCGGTGAACCGGTGAAGGTGCCCGCGCAGGTGCATGGCAGCCCGCCGACGGTCACCTGAGGTCGCCCGGCCCCTTCTTCCGGCATTTGCCGCAAATGCCGGAAGGGATCGTTGGGGAGAATTCACCAGAGGATGCCGCTCGCCACATGAGCAGGTTGCACTCGGATTGATATGGTGTCCTTATCTCGTGCGAAAAAAACGCACGGTGGAGGTGCCCTATGTTGACCCGGCGGATGATCTGCGGCTGTCTCGCCGCTGCCCCTCTCGCAACGCTCGCGCGGCCGTCGATCGCAGCGGTGGACGACGCCTGCACCGTCTTCACGCCCGAACGCCAGAAGGCGCTTTCGCCCGCCGATGCCCTGGCGCTCCTCAAGGCCGGCAACGAGCGCTTCGTCTCCGGCAAGACGACCCAGTGCGATCTTCTCGCTCAGAGCAAGGCGGCAGCCGGCGGCCAGGCGCCATTCGCGGCGATCCTCGGCTGCATCGATTCGCGCGTGCCGCCCGAACTCGTCTTCGACCAGAAGATCGGCGACATCTTCGACGCCCGCGTCGCCGGCAATTTCGTCGACACCAACATCCTCGGCAGCCTCGAATATTCGACCAGGGTCGCGGGCGCGAAACTCATCTGCGTGCTGGGTCACGCGGACTGCGGGGCGGTCAAGGGGGCCATCGACGGTGTCGAACTCGGCAACATCACAGCGCTGCTCGCGAACATTCGCCCGGCCGTCGTGGCTGCCGCCGCGGGTGGGTCGGTCAAGAGCTCGAAGGATCGCGACTTCGTCCAGAAGGTCACCGAGACCAACGTGACGCTCGCCACCCGCGCGCTTGTCGACAGGAGTTCGACGATCAAGGCGATGGTCGAAGCGAAGGAGGTTCTGATCGTCGGCGCCGTGCACGAGATGGCGTCCGGCCGCGTCCGCTTCCTCGACAGCTAGCGCGACGGCGTCGGGATCTCGCCTGCCGCCCTCTCATACGCCCGGCAGGACGATCACCGTCGGCCGGTCCGGCAACGTCGTCACCGACACAGTGAAGCTGTCCTCGCTGCGCCATTCGACGGCGAAATCCGGAACCTTGGCGAGAAAGCGGTCGATCGGTCCGCGAAAGCGGTGCATGGGCAGGATGATCCGCGACTGCAACCGCTCAGCGATCTCGCCCATGCCTTCCTGGCTCATCGTCATGCCGCCGTCGACCGGCACCATGAGAATGTCCAGCCGGCCGATCTCGGCATAGTCCTCGTCGGTCAGCCGGTGATGCAGATGGCCGAGATGGCCGATGCACAAGCCCGCCACTTCGAAGATGAAGATCGAATTGCCGTCAGGCTCCAGCGCCCCGCCCCAGGAGCGGATGTCGGTGGTGACATTGCGGACATACATGTCGCCGAGGCTGAGCGCGTGGCGGGCCGGGCCGTCGCCGTCGGGGTTCCAGCCTCTGAGGACATGGGCGATCGCCGGGTCCGGATAGGGCGTGTTGTGGGAGGAATGCGCCTTGTTCATCGTCACGATGTCCGGCAGCACCGGCCCGGCATAGCCGGAAAAGTCGGTGGCGGCGCGGATCCCTGCCGGGCTTTCGATCAGGAAGGTGGCGTGGGTCACATAAGTGATCCTGACGTCGCGGTCGGCTGTCCGGCCCTGGAAGAGACCGCGGTCGTTCGGCGAGGCCTGGGCATAGGTGACCTCCGGCACGAGACTGGCGATCGCCCGGCACTGGCTCGGCCGCTCCCCCGGCCCGGCGCTCTGGGCGATGGCCAGTTGACCGGAGGCAAGCAGCAGCAGGAGGGCAAGCAGCCCCGCGAGACGATGGCGCAAGATGGCACCTCCTCTGCCTCAAGATCCTCGAGCGGCTAGTGACCAGCCGACTGGCCCGGCCACGGCCCCTTCCAGCCACGGCCCCTTCCAGCCACGGCCCCTACCAGCCGCTGCCAGAGCTGAGGCTAACCGCAACCGTGCCGTCGCCAAATCAACAAGCCGTCATCCTCCCTTGCTCCGGTCCATCGACGCGCCGGCCGCTCGCGGCAGCTCGATCGAGGATTCTCAAAGGTCGATGCCAGGCCTTGGCGCGTCCCGCTTCGGGTCCTCTGCAATGAGACCGCGTTCCTTCAGGAAGGGGTTGATGGCCACCGCCTCGCGCAGCTGCTTCTGGGCGAGGCGGTGACGGCCCTGGCGCATGAGGATCAGGGCGCGGCCTGCCATCGCCGCGAAATGTCGCGGCTCAAGGGCGATCGCCCGGTCGACGTCTTCCAGCGCGGCGTCGTAGTCGTCCTGCAGAAACAGAACGAAGCCGCGCTGGTTGTAGACCTCGGCATAGGCCGGCGCACCGGCCGCCGCCTCGTCGAGAAGCGCCTTCGCCCCGGCAAAGTCGTAGACGCGGCGCTTTTCCATGGCTCTTCTGACGAGATCTTCCGTCCGGCGGTCCGGCGCATGCATCCACAAACGCCAGATCCTGTCCTCGATCACCCTCGCACTCGCCTCGTCAGGCGCGGCCTTCAGCGCATCGAACAGCGGATCGAGGCCCCGCATCGCCGGGCCGGCCTCACCATCCCCTGCACTCGCAGCGAAGGCCTTCGCCGGAATCCATGCGACCGGGAGGGCGGCCGCGAAGAGCATGGCAGCGGCAAGAAGCCGGAATGCACGCATCCTTGCGAAGATCATTGCAACGCCTCCCCGCTTGCGCCGTTTGGGTCACCGAGTGGGAGCAGTTGGCGCCCCGGACGCAAAGTCATATTGTCGTTACAGGCCGGGCTGACGATCGCACCCGACGTCTTGCGGCCAATCAGGAGTGCGGCCATGACGATCTACCGCCTCGCCTTTGTCTCCCGCCCGGCGCCCGGCATCACCGCCGCCGAGATCTCGGCCATCGGCGAGAGCTCGGCGCGGCACAATCTGGAACTCGGCGTCACCGGCATGCTGATCCACGAGTTCAACCGCTTCATCGCGCTGCTGGAAGGCCCGCTCGCGGGAATCGAGCAGCTGATGGTCGCGATCATCGCCGACGGCCGCCATTCCGGCATCCGCATCTTCCTGCAGCAGAGCGCCGAGGCACGCAGCCTGTCCCGCTGGATCATGTGGTCGGATTTCGACCGCATGACGATGAGCGCCGGCGAGCTCGAAGTGCGTGAGGAGATCGTCAGGGCAGCACTCGCCAGCCTCGCGGAAATCGACGCCGAACGGCATGACGGCGCGGCGGCCTCCTGACCGCACGCGACGCCGTCAGCTTCGACAGATGCCTTCACGTCCGCTTGGAGCCGGCGGCGATCTCCCGAGACCGCACAATGCGGTAGATCTCGCCCGCTTCTTCGATGAGATCGCCATGGGCGGCGAGAGCCTCGTCGATCTCCTCCTGCGGCACGAGACTGTTGCGGTCCCTCGTGACGTTGTGCCGGGCGATCTCGTCCGGACCGATCCTCAGAAGCGCCCTGTTGCGGGCGAGAAAGCCGGGCATGCCGTCGACCGTCCCCGCCGCGACCCTGTCGAGGGCCGCGGCGAGACGCGAGGCCGGCGCCGGCCCGGAAATCCCTGCGACGAACCGGTTCTGCATGAACAGTGCGGACCGCCCGTAGGGCATCTCGATGAACTCTTTCAGCGTCTTTTCGCGCAAGAGGTTCATCCCGGGCGCCCGGCTCCGGGAGCCTACCCGGCGCGCGTGGCCCGCGGCCGAGGCCAGCCGGGAAAGCGGCTCGCGCAGCAGCGTCGCGAAATTCGCACCGGGCATCGCCTTCTTCGCGACATCGTAGGTGAAATGCCCGGCGACGAAATCGTAAGCCGGCAGATGCTCGGTGGCGGATTTCAGCTCGGCATGGGAGCCGAGCAGCAGCGAGCGATGGAAATGTCCCCGGGCAGCCTCGTAGATCGACGTGCCGGCGGTCTTCGGAATATGGATGAACACCGTGCGGCCGCCGGAGAAGCGCCCGGACGCGATGTCACCGAGATAGGTCTTCAGCGGCTGGAGGGCGCGCTGGTTTCCGAGCCAGGCCAGCGGCGACCTCAGCCCGCCAAGGCGGGGTGCCGGCTGCCACCGGTCGACGAGGAGAACGAAGACCGCGTTCTGGAAGACCGGCTCCCATTCGGCCAACTCCGTCAGGCGCGAAAGCGGAAATCCATGCATCATGCCCTTGTGCAGCAGCACAGCCTCGGCCGGTTCACCGTAGGGCACGCCGTGCCCGAGGGCGCGCCTCAGCTCTTGAGGCAGCGAGACGGACAGGCTACCGAACCGCTCGGTCAGTTCCTCCACCGCCTCGCGGGCCTCTTTCCACAGGGGATCGAACGTCGGAGAAGGATCCTGCGTCAAAGCCTGGTCATTTCATCGGTTGGTGAAGGCCCGTGGCCTGAGGTCGGGCGACGGCGCCGAACAGCCGCTGCCGGCTGGCCGGCAGCGGCTTGTGGCCCGGGGGTTCGGAGGCTCGTCGAGCAGTCATTGGGCAGATGAACGACATAATCGGGAACGGAACAATCACCGGTTCGACTTCGACTGAGGCCGAAGCCTCGATCCGCGGACGGCGCCATCTGGCATCGTTTCGCGAGGGAATCGAGACCCTGCGGCGCAAATTCGTGCGGCGTGAGCTCAATCTCACCTGGGCGAGTCTCGCCGAGGAACACCGCCATGTGAACTTCGGCGATGCGTTGAGCCCGATCATCGTCACCGCGATCTCGGGCAGGCGCATCCGCAAGATCCCGTTCGAAACGGCGGAACCGAGGCTTTCGGCGATCGGCACCATCGCCCAGAATTTTGCCGGCGGCACCGTGCAGCTGTGGGGATCCGGCATCGACCGCTACACGCCTGGTCGCAACGTCGATAAGGCCGGTTACCGGCTTCCGCCGGAGACGCGCTTCGAGATCGCCGCATGCCGGGGCCGGCACACCCAAGAGCTCTTTCGCAGCCTCGGCGTCGCCGCGCCGGAGGTATTCGGCGATCCCGGCTGGTTCGTGCGGAAGATCTGGCCGGAACATGCGAGCCAGGAAAAGCTCTACGACATCGGCGTGGTGCCCCATCTCAGCGAGTGGAACGGCCGGCGCACCGACGCGCTGCTGAAGCCCGGACTGCGACGCTACGAGATCCCCGAAGACCTCGCCGGGCGGGTCACCATCGTCAATCCCATCGCCGAGCGGTCGTTCGACGGGGTCGGAGAGGTGATCCGCAAGATCGGCCAATGCCGGCGCGTGCTGTCGAGTTCGCTGCACGGGATCGTCGTCGCCGAGGCGCTGGGCGTTCCCGCCTTTCCCTTCGGCGTGACGCGCCAGCATGGGCCGCAGGAGGTCGAGGTCACGGCGTCGATCCTCGTCGATCACCGGATGATGGACCTCTATTCCATTCTCGACCGCAAGACCGTGCCGGCCTATTGCTGGCCGCGCCTGCGACCGCTCGATTGGCACGCCGTCCTCGAATGGGCCGAAAGGCAGCAGTCGGTCTACCATTTCGACGCACGGCCGCTCTTCGACGCGTTTCCCTTCCGAAAGGCCGTGGCCTACGAGGCCGAGCGCTGGCCGGTTCGGGACGATCTTCTCGTCGACGGCGACTTCCTCTGAATGATGTCTGCGCCGCGCAGAGCGACGGCAGCTTGAGCGAGGACCGGCCGGCAATCGGCAGCGCCGGCATGATCTGCATCGACGCGATAGAACGCCCGGTGCGCCAAGGTTTGAACCGGTCCAGAGTTTCGGCATGATCGCAACAGTCGCAATCCCAGCAGGCCTTGCGGCGAAATTATGACTTTTATCATCAGGTATCGCGATGTAGACGGCCGGCGTGTGTTCCGCGTTGCAGGTCCCCCTGATGTCCCGCCCGATCTCTTCTCTGCCGATTTCCCGCTCTCTCTTCTCCCTCAACAGCCGCCTGGCGCTTACCGGGGCGTTCGTCCTCGCCGGCTGCCTCGGCCTGCTTTCGTCCAACGCCGCTTTCGCACAGACGGTCGTCAAGCTGGACGAAGTCGTCATCGGCAGCGAAACCGACGGTGACGCGACGCACCAGCCCCGCGGCCTCGCCGACCCGGCGCCGGTCGACGGCTATGTCGCCAGCGAGGCGACGGCCGGCGCGAAGGTGGCAACGCCGATCAACGAGATCCCCCAGTCGGTCTCGGTGATCGGACGCAAGGAGCTCGACGACCGCGGCGTCCAGAAGGTCGACGAGGCGCTGCGCTATACCCCCGGCGTCTACTCGCAGCCCTTCGGCGCCGACTCGGACACCGACTGGGTCTATATCCGCGGTTTCGACGCGACCCAGGCCGGCATGTTCCTCGACGGCCTGCAGCTCTACCAGTACGCCTTTGCCGGGATCACGGTTGATCCGTTCCTGCTCGACCGGGTCGAGGTGCTGCGCGGCCCGGCCTCGGTGCTCTATGGCGGATCGAACGCCGGCGGCATCGTCAACCAGATCTCCAAGCGCGCCGACGGCGCCCATCACGGCTACGTCGAAGCCGGCGTCACGGACGATCCGAACGGCTATGTCGGCTTCGACATCGGCGACAGCTTCGGCGAGGCAAATCCCTGGAGCTACCGCATCGTCGGCCGCGTGAAGGGCGGCGACACTGAGACCGACTATGCCGACAACTTCCGCGGCGCGGTGGCGCCGAGCCTCCTCTACGAACCGGATGCCGACACGCGGCTCGAACTCTATGCGACCTACCAGTATGACGACCAGCGCCACATGGGCGGCTTCTGGCCCTATGTCGGCACCGTGGAAGAAGCGTCTTACGGTTACATCCCGCGCGACCTCTTCTACAGCGAGCCCGATTCCGACTCGTTCCGTTCCAAGCAGGCGAGCGTCGGCTGGGATTTCCAGCAGGCCCTCGACGATCAGCTGACCTTCCGCTCCAACACCCGGCTGATCCACGTCGAGCGCAGCGAATACGGGCCCTATCCCTACGACTTCGACACCACCGACGACACGCTCTACCGGCTGAACTTCGCCCACGACACCAAGGCGGATCTCTTCGAGAGCGACAACCAGCTGGTCTTCGAGGACCAGATCGGCGCGGTGCACCACCAGTTGATCGCCGGCGTCGACTATAAATACTACCGGATCGACCAGTGGCAGGCGACCGGCCCGGCCGACGAGCTGGATCCCATCGATCCGGTCTATGACGACAATCTCGGCGCGCTCTACGATCCCTATGTCGACGAGATCATCGACATGAACCAGCTCGGCTTCTACGCCCAGGAGCAGGCGAAGTTCGGCGACGGCTGGATCCTCACCCTGAACGGGCGCTACGACAATGTCTGGATCGACCGCGACGACCAGACTGCCGCCGACAACGACTATGACCGCGAGGACGGCGCCGCCAGCGGCCGGGCCGCCATCGCCTATGAATTCGCCAATGGGCTGACCTCCTATGTCAGCGTCTCGCGGTTCTTCCAGCCGCAGATCGGCACAGACACCGCCGGCGATCCTGTCGGCCCGCAGACCGGCGAGCAGTATGAGGCGGGCGTGAAATATTCGCCGACCTTCCTCGATGCGAGCTTCACCGCATCGGTGTTCGACCTCACCCGCCGCAACACCCTGCAGAACCGCACGGTCAACGGCATGTACGTCACCGAGGCGCTCGGCGAGGTCCGCTCACGTGGTGTCGAGCTCGAGGCCAACGTCAATCTCGACGAGGCCTGGAACGTCACCGGCGCCTTCACCGCCTACGACCTCGAGATCACCGAGGACGCCGATACCAGCATCGTCGGCAAGCGCCCATGGCTGATCCCCGAGGTGCTCGCTTCGGCCTGGGTGAACTACACCGTGCCGAGCGGCGCATTGAAGGGCGTGACGGCCGGCGCCGGCATCCGCTATCAGGGCGACAGCTACGCCGACAACGAAAACACCCTGAAAGTGCCGGACGCGACGGTCTTCGATGCCAAGCTCGGCTACGAACAGGACGACTGGGGCATTTCGCTCAACGTGAACAACGTCTTCGACAAGAAATACGTCGCCGGCTGCCAGAGCGCTTCGAGCTGCGGCTATGGCGAGGGGCGCACCGCACTGCTGAAGACCCATTTCAGCTTCTGATGACGCCGACAGAGACAGACGAGACTGCGGGCGGCGCCACCATGGCGCCGCTCTTTCGCTTGCAAGGGATCGGTTTCGCGGTCGGTGGACGCCCGATCCTGCAGGGGCTCGACCTGACGCTTGGCGTCGGCTGCGTCACCGGGCTGATCGGCCCGAACGGCTCCGGCAAGTCGACCCTTGTCCGGCTGCTCGCCCGCCAGGCAGCGCCGCATCAGGGAGCGATCAGCTTTGGCGGCCGACCGATCGCCAGGTATGGCGACCGCGATTTTGCCAGGCGCCTCGCCTATCTGCCGCAGACGACGCCGGCGACCGACGGCATGACCGCCCGCGAGCTCGTCGCCCTCGGCCGCTACCCGCATCACGGCGCGCTCGGCCGGCTCGGCGACCGGGACGAGGCGGCGATCGCCGAGGCGATGGCCCGCACCGACACGATGACCTTCGCCGAAAGGTCGGTCGACGACCTGTCCGGCGGCGAGCGCCAGCGGGTCTGGCTCGCCATGATGATCGCGCAAGGGGCCGCCTGCCTCGTCCTCGACGAGCCGACCTCGGCCCTCGACGTCGCCCATCAGGCCGAGATGCTCGACCTGTTGCGCAGGCTTTGCGACGACCACGGCCATTCCGTCGTCGTCGTCCTTCACGACATCAACATGGCGGCGCGGATCTGCGACCGGCTGATCGCCCTGAAAGGCGGGGCGATCGTCGCGGATGGCGCCCCAGAGGCGATCATGCGGCCCGACCGGCTCGAGGCGATCTATTCCGTGCGCATGGGTGTCTTCTCGCCGCCCGGCACCGCGACGCCGATCGGCTACATCGCGTGACGGGCTTTCCCCTCTCCCGGCGCCGGTTGCTGCAGGCGCTCGCCGCCGCCTCGCTCGCTCCGGCCGCGGCGCGAGCCGCGGCAAAGCGCAGATTTGCCGTCGTCGACTGGGCGCTCCTTGAAACCGCCATCGCCCTCGGCCTCGTTCCGCTGGCAGCGCCGGAGTTGATCCTGTTCCGCCGTCTTGCCGTCGAGCCGGAAATTCCTGCCGGCGTCGCCGATCTCGGCCTGCGCGGAGCCCTGAGTTTCGAGAGGCTGGCGCTGCTCAGGCCTGATATTGTCTATGGTAGCAACTACAGCGCCTGGGCAGCGCCGCAGATCGAGCCGATCGCCCCGCTGAAGACATTCGAGCTTTTCGTTCCGGGCGAGCCGCCTCTTGAGAAGATCGAAGCAATGACGTTCGCCCTCGCCAGCGACTTCGACATCCCAGACAAGGGTAAGGCAGTCATCGACAGTGCGCGAGCGACCATCGCAGACCTTCGTCAGAGCCTTCGGACCGATGGAGGCCGCAAGGTCCTGCTCGTCGATGTCGGCGATGCCAACCACGTCCGCGTCTATGGCGGCGACTCGCTATTCGGCGAGACGCTCGTGCGGCTCGGCCTGACCAATGCCTGGCAGGGTGGTACGCGCTACAGCGCCACGGCGCCGGTCGGCATGGAGACGCTCGCCGCCTATCCCGACGCCTTCCTCATCGTCGTCGACCCGGTGCCGCCAGCTGCTGCGGCCACGATCCGCACCGGCGCCCTGTGGCAGGCGCTGCCTTCGGTCGCCGCGGGGCGTTTTGCGGTGATCGAGCCCTGCGACGCCTTCGGCGCCCTGCCGGCGTCGCTGCGCCTCGCCCGCCTCGTCACGGCCGCCGTCACCCACCGCCCAGCCCCGCGACCGGCATGACGGCAGTTCGGAGCGATCAGACCCGGCGGCCGCACCGGGCGGCGATTGCCGGCTGGGTACTGCTCTTCGTCGCAGCGCTCGCCGTCTTCGGCCTTGCCGCCCGCGCCTCGACACAAGGTCTCGCGCCGGGATTTGCCGAAATCTTCCTGGCCTTCGGCCTGTTGCCGCGGGGCGTCTTCGCGCTTCTCGGCGGCGCCGCCCTCGGCCTTGCCGGCGCGCTGCTGCAGCGCTCCCTGCGCAATCCCGCCGCCGATCCCTCGACCCTCGGCGTCAGCGCCGGCGCGCAGCTCGCGCTTGGCGCCGCGACGCTGTTCGCGCCCGTTCTGGTCGCCGAAGCCGCGAGCCTCGTCGCCTTCGTCGGCGGGGCGGGCGCGCTGATTATCGTGCTCATCCTCGCCCGCGCCCGCGACTGGGACCCGGTGACGATGATCCTCTGCGGTCTCGTCGTCTCGCTGGTCTGCGGCGCGCTTTCGGCGACGCTGATCCTTGCCGGCGGCGACTACATGATGTCGCTCTATCTCTGGGGCGGCGGCGCGCTCGCCCAGAGTGGCTGGCGCAACGACCTCGCTCTCGCCGGTCTTGTCGCCTTTGCAGGTCTCGCCGCCTCACTCCTCCGCCGGCCGCTCGGCCTCATCGGCCTTTCCGACGAGACGGCGCGCGGCCTCGGCGTCTCGACCGCAACGATCCGGCTCGCTGCGGTGGTCCTCGCGACGGTGCTCGCCACCACCGTCACCGCCTTCGTCGGCATCATCGGCTTCGTCGGGCTGATGGCCGCCAATCTCGCAAGGCTCTCCGGCGCCCGCACCGCCGGCGCGCAGCTCGTCGCCGCCCCCCTTGTTGGCGCCGTATTGCTGTTTGCCACCGAAGCCGTCGTCCTGGCGCTGGAGGCAGGTTTCGGCACCAGCATCGCGACCGGCGCGGTGACGGCACTGGTCGGCGCGCCGCTGCTCCTCTGGCTGCTGCCGCGCCTGCCGAAACGGGCGGTCTCGCCGATGGCAGTGCATTTCCGGCGGCTGGCGCAGCCGCAGGCATTGCTGGCCGGCCTCGCCTCACTGACACTGCTCGCCAGCCTCGCCTCGCTGCTGCTGGCGCCTGACGGCATCGGGTTCCTGCCGGATCTGAGATCGATCGAGGCGGTGCTGCCGCTTCGCTGGCCGCGGCTTCTCGCCGGCGTCTCGGCCGGTGCGATGCTCGCCGTCGCAGGCGTCATCCTGCAGCGCTTCACCGCCAATCCGATCGCCAGCCCGGAGGTCCTCGGCATCAGCTCCGGCGCCGGCCTAGGCCTGGCGCTGCTGCTCGTCGCCGTTCCCTTTGCCGGCCTCGGCGCAATGCTTCTCGCCACCGCTCTCGGCGCGCTTCTGGCACTCGCCGCGATCCTCGTCTTCGCCAGGGCCGCCGGGCTCGGGCCGGAGCGCCTGCTGCTCGGTGGCATCGCCGTCGCATCGCTTGCCGGCGCCGGCGTCACGCTGGTGATGGCCCGCGGCGGGCCGGAAGCATCGAGGCTGCTCGACTGGATGAGCGGTTCGACGCTGCGCGTCACGCCGCAACTGGCGCTCGGCGAGGCCGCCGCTGCCATCCTGCTGGCGCCACTGGCGCTTCTTGCCCATCGCTGGCTGTCGGTTCTCTCGCTCGGCCAGGTCACCGCCCGCGGCCTCGGCCTCTCGTCGGCACGGGCCGGCACGTTGCTCGTCACCCTTGCGGCGGTGCTGACGGCGGCCGCGACGCTGGCAGTCGGGCCGCTCTCCTTCGTCGGCCTGATGGCGCCGCATCTCGCCTGCAGCATCGGCTTTGCCCGACCGCGCGAGCAGGTCGTCGGGGCAGCGCTCCTCGGGGCGCTGCTGATGGCACTGACCGACACGGCGGCGCGCAGCCTCGCCTTCCCCTACCAATTGCCGACCGGGCTTTTCGCTGCCCTCCTCGGCGGCCCCTATCTCGTCGCCATGGTCATCCGGAAACCGCGCTGAGGATCGGCCGCGCGCTATTTGGCCCGCCCTCGCCGATTGGCCGCGACAGGTCCGACTGCGCGGCGACCAGCCGGGCATAGGCGCCGCCCTCGGCCATCAGCGCGACGTGGGAGCCGGTCTCGACGATCTCGCCGCCGGCGACGAAGCAGATCCTGTCGGCATGGCGGATGGTCGACAGGCGGTGGGCGATGACCAGCGTCGTGCGGCCCTTGGAAAGCTCGGCGAGCGAAGCCTGGATCGCCTGCTCGGTCTCGGTGTCGAGGGCCGAGGTCGCCTCGTCGAGAATGAGGATCGCCGGATCCTTCAGGAACATCCGGGCGATCGACAGCCGCTGCTTCTGGCCGCCGGAGAGCTTCACGCCGCGCTCGCCGACGATCGTGTCGAGGCCGTTCGGCAGCGCCGCGACGGTGGCTTCGAGGGAAGCCCGCCGCATCGCCGCGACGATCTCCTCGTCGCTGGCGTCGAGACGGCCATAGGCGATGTTCTCGCGCACCGTGCCGCCGAACAGGAAGACGTCTTGCTGGACCACGCCGACATGATTGCGCAGCGAGGCAAGCGTCATGTCGCGGATGTCGATGCCGTCGATGCGGATCGCTCCGCCGCTGACCTCGTAGAAGCGTGGCAGAAGCGCGCAGATCGTGGTCTTGCCGGCGCCGGAGGGGCCGACGAAGGCGATCGTCTCGCCGGGCTCGGCCCGGAAGCTGACATCCTTCAGCACCGCCCGGTCGCCGGAATAGCCGAAGCGGACGTGGTCGAACTCGACCGCGCCCTTTACGGTCTCGACTGCGACGGCGCCGGGGCGATCCTCGATCTCCGGCTCGGTGTCGAGGAATTCGAGGTAGCGGCGGAAGCCGGCGATGCCCTTCGGATAGGTCTCGATCACCGCGGCGATCTTCTCCACCGGCCGGAAGAACACCCCGACGAGAAGCAGGAAGCCGACGAAGCCGCCATTCGAAAGGTCGCCGGAAATGACGAACCAGGTGCCGGCGACCATGACGATGACCTGGGTCAGCCGCATCGAGAAATAGTTCAGCGACTGCGACCACGACATGATCTTGTAGGCATCGAGCTTGCGCCGCCGGTATTCGGCATTGTTGACCGAGAACAGCCGGCGCTCGTGATGCTCGTTGCCGAAGGCCTGGACCACCCGGATGCCGCCGACATTCTCCTCGATCCGGGCGTTGAAGTCGCCGATCGATGCATAGATCGACCGCCAGGTAGCGGTCATGCGGGCGCCGTAGCGGCTGGTCAGCCAGGCGCCGATCGGCACGACGATGCCGGTGATGACGGCGAGTTCGACATGCACGAACAGCATCAGCAAGAAGGCGCCGAAGAAGGTCATCACGGCGATGAAGAGGTCTTCCGGCCCGTGATGGGCGATCTCGCCGATCTCCTCCAGGTCCTTTGTGATGCGGCCGACCAGATGGCCGGTCTTGATGTTGTCGAAATAGCCGAAGGAGAGCTTCTGCAGGTGGTCGAAAGCCCTGCGCCGCATCTCCGTCTCGATGTTGATGCCGAGCATGTGGCCCCAATAGGTGACCACCGCCATCAGTCCGGTATTGACGAGGTAGATGAAGAGAAGCCCGGCGGTCGCCGCAACGATCAGCGGCCAGTCGCCGCTCGGCAGCAGCGTGTCGATGAACACCTTGACCGCGATCGGAAAGCCGAGTTCCAAGAGCCCGGCCAGGACGGCGCAGCCGAAATCGAGGACGAAAAGACCCTTATACGGCCGGTAATAGGCAAAGAAGCGCTTCAGCATGGCATTCCGATGGGAGGTCGGGCAGGCGGGAACGGCTGGCGACGGCCCGCAGGAAGCCGTGGCGATAGCGGTTGGGATAGCCGACCCGCGCGGCAAAAGCGAGGTGCAGCCTTATCAACCGTCGTCATCCGGCGGCGGCGGTGGTAGTGCTCCGCTCAGGATCCGGGTGGCCGTGCTGCCGCCGCCCCTTCATGCCGGGATTTCGCCCATGACCTCTCCAGTCGTCTTCGACGGCCACAACGACACCCTCCTGCGCCTCCACATGGATGGTCGGGACACGGCGTTCGACGCCTTTCTCGCCGGCGCTGCCCCCGGCCATATCGACCTCGCCAAGGCCAAGGCCGGCAATCTTCGCGGCGGGCTTTTCGCGATGTTCCCGCCCTCGCCGCGCGGCGGGCTCGATTTCTCCCGCATGCCGGCGGGCGGCTACGAGATGCCGCTGCCGGCGCCGCTGGAAAGGACGGTCGCCGAGGCCGCGACGATCTCCATGACCTCGATCCTGTTCCGGCTGGAGCGCGCCTCCGAGGGACGGCTGCAGGTCTGCCGGTCGGTCGCCGACATCCGCTCGGCCATGAATGCCGGAGCGATGGCCGCGGTGATGCACATCGAGGGCGCCGAGGCCATCGACGCGGACCTGAAGATGCTCGACGTGCTGTTTGCCGCCGGGCTGCGCTCGATCGGCATGGTCTGGAGCCGCAACAACATCTTCGCCCATGGCGTGCCGATGCGCTTTCCCTCATCCCCCGACATCGGCGAAGGTCTGACCGAGGCCGGCGAGCGCCTGGTGGCGCGCTGCAACGAACTCGGCATCCTCCTCGACCTGTCGCATCTCAACGAAAAGGGCTTCTGGGACGTCGCCAGGCTCTCCGACGCGCCGCTCGTCGCCACCCATTCCAACGTCCATGCCATCTGCCCGGTCAGCCGCAACCTGACCGACAGACAGATCGCCGCCATCGCCGAATCAAAGGGGCTCGTCGGGCTGAACTTCGCTACCGCCTTCCTGCGCGAGGACGGCGGCATGGATGCCGATACAGGGCTCGACGTGATGATCCGCCATCTCGACGGCCTCGTCGAACGGCTTGGCGAGGACGGCGTGGCGCTCGGCTCGGATTTCGACGGCGCGGTCATACCGGCGCCGATCGGCGATGCCAGCGGCCTGCCCAAGCTCTTTGAGGCGATGGAGCGCCACGGCTACGGCCAGGCGCTGATCGACAAGATCGCCCACGAGAACTGGCTGAACCTTCTCGAGAGGACGTGGAAGCTGTTGAAAGGCTAAGTGAGGGTCTATTTCAGCGGGCTCGCAACCGGTGGAGACCGGGTCCGCGGCGACGACCCGTAGATCGTCGCCGCAAGGCATTCTTATCCGTAGCTCGACACCGCCGAGCCCGCCAGCGCGGCGGTGTTGAGCAATCCGCGCACGGTGACGCCGGGCGTCACGATATGCGCCCGGTTGCCCATGCCCATCAGGATCGGGCCGACCTCGAGACCACCGGCGACCGACTTCAGGATGTTGCGCACCGCGCCTGCCGCGTCGGAATTGGCATAGACGAGGACGTTTGCATTGCCGGTCAGCCGGCCGCCCGGAAACAGCCGGTCGCGAAGCTCCGTGTCGAGGGCGGTATCGGTGGTCATCTCGCCTTCATATTCGAAGTCGAGATGCTTGGCCTCAAGGATCTTCATCGCCCCGCGCATCACCCGGCCGGACTCGTTGTCGAGATTGCCGAACTGCGAACTCGAGCAGAGCGCGACCCGAGGATTGACGCCGAAGCGGCGGACGTGCCGGGCCGCCGCGATCACCGCCTCGGCGATCTGCGTCGTGTCCGGCGTCATGTGGACATGGGTGTCGGCGATGAACAGCGGCCCCTTGTCGAGGACGATCAGCGACAGCGCGGCGATCGGATGGAGTTCCTCGGTCGAGAGGATCTGGCTGACATAGTTCAGATGCCAGCGATACTGGCCGAAGGTGCCGCAGATCATGCTGTCGGCCTCGCCGCGATGGACCATCACGGCGGCGATCGCCGTCGTGTTGGTGCGCATCACCGCGCGGGAAAGATCCGGCGAGACGCCGCGTCGGCGCATCAGCTCGTAATAGGTGCTCCAGTAGTCGCGATAGCGCGGGTCATCCTCCGGATTGACGATCTCGAAGTCCTCGCCGGCCTTGATCTTCAAGCCCTCGCGTTCGAGCCGCGCCGAAACGACCTCCGGCCGGCCGATGAGGATCGGCCGGTCCTGGGTCTCCTCGACCATCGCCTGGGCGGTTCTGAGCACCCGCTCGTCCTCGCCCTCGGCAAAGACGATGCTGCGGCGCGAGGCCCTGGCGGCGTCGAACACCCGCCGCATCACTGAATAGGAGCGGTAGACCTGGCCGTTGAGCCTGGCCGTATAGGCATCGAGATCGATCGGCCGGGTCGCGACGCCGGATTCCATCGCCGCCTTGGCGACGGCATGGGCGATGGTCGGCAAGAGCCGCGGATCGAAGGGTTTCGGGATCAGATAGTCCGGCCCGAAGGTCAGCCGCTCGCCGCGATAGGCATGGCCGACCTCGGCCGAGGCGGTCTCGCGGGCAAGGCCGGCGATCGCCTCGACGCAGGCGAGCTTCATCTCCTCGTTGATCTCCGTCGCGCCGACATCGAGCGCTCCGCGGAAGATGAAGGGGAAGCAGAGGACGTTGTTGACCTGGTTCGGATAGTCGGACCGCCCGGTGGCGATCAGCGCGCCGGGCGAGGCTTCCCGCGCCTCTTCGGGCATGATCTCGGGCACCGGATTGGCAAGCGCGAAGATGATCGGATTGTCCGCCATGCGGGCGACCATCTCGCGGGTCAGCAGCCCCGGTCCGGAAACGCCGAGGAAGAGGTCGGCCCCCTCCATCGCGTCCATGGTGGTGCGCATCTCGGTGTCGCGGGCGAACGCCGCCTTCTCGGGCGAAAGGTCGTTGCGCCGCTGATGCACCACGCCCTTGGAATCGAGCATAGTGATGTTTTCCTTCCGGGCGCCCATCGCCAGGAACATCTTCAGGCAGGCGATGCCCGCCGCGCCGGCGCCGAGGGCGACGATGCGGATATCCTCGATCTTCTTGCCGGCGACCTTCAGCGCGTTGACCGCGGCGGCCGAGGCGACGATCGCCGTCCCGTGCTGGTCGTCGTGGAACACCGGGATCTTCATCTTCTCGCGGCAGAGGCGCTCCACGAGAAAACAGTCCGGCGCCTTGATGTCCTCCAGATTAACCGCACCGAAGGTCGGCTCGAGCCGCGCGACGATCTCGGCGAGCTTCTCCGGATCGGTCTCGTTCACCTCGATGTCGAAGCAGTCGATGCCGGCGAACTTCTTGAACAGGACCGCCTTGCCCTCCATCACCGGCTTGGAGGCCTGGGCGCCGATATTGCCGAGGCCGAGCACCGCGGTGCCATTGGAGACGACGGCGACGAGATTGCCCTTGGCGGTGTAGCGCGCCGCATCGGCGGCGTTCTTCTCGATCTCCAGGCAGGCTTCGGCGACCCCCGGCGAATAGGCGTTGGAAAGGTCCCGCCCGGTGGTCATCGGTTTGGTGGCACGGATCTCCAGTTTTCCGGGCCGCGGAAACTCGTGATAGTCGAGCGCCTCCTGGCGTTTCGACAGGCGGTTCGCATCATCATTCGACATGGGTCGTTTCTCTTCCCTGTGTTCGCTGACCCATCATGCGTGCCATTTCCAGCATTCTGCATGAGAAGCCCCACTCGTTATCGTACCAACCGAACACCCTGAGAAGGCCGCCGGCAAGGGATGTTTCTGGACCGGCGACGACGATCGACTCCGGTCGCGCGCGAAGATCGGAGGAAACCAGCGGCTTTTCGGTCCAGCCGAAGACTGGCGAGTTCCGCGCCTTTTCGCTGAGAAGGGCGTTCGCCTCCTCGACGCTCGCCGGCCGTTTTGTGGCGACCGTCAGGTCGATCGCCGAGACGCTGGCGGTCGGCACGCGGATCGCCCGTGCCTCGACGCGGCCTGCAAGCTCCGGCAGCACCTCGCCGATCAGCCGGCCGGCGCTCGTCGTCGTCGGCACCATGGAGAGCGCCGCGGCCCGGCTGCGCGCCGCGTCGCCGCGCGGCTTGTCGACGGTCGGCTGGCTGCCGGTATAGCAGTGGACGGTGGTCATCTGGCCGGAGACGACGCCGAAGCCTTCGTGAAGCGCCTTGAGGAGCGGCGCCAGCGCATTCGTCGTGCAGGAGGCGTTGGAGACGATCCGCGCATTCCCGAGCCTTCCCTCGTTGGCGCCGATGACGACGGTGACGTCTGCGGCCTTCGACGGGCCTGAGACCAGCACCGCCCCTGCCCCGGCCGCCAGCCCGCGGCAGACGGTCCCGCGATCGTCGTTGTGGCCGGTGCATTCGAGGACGACGTCGATGCCGGAGAGATCGAGGGCGGAAATGTCGGGGACGGAATGGAAGGCGATCTCGCGACCGTCCAGGACAAGCCGCTCCGGCCGGGTCTCGACCGTCCCCTGATACGGCCCGAACACCGAATCATATTCGAAGAGATAGGCGCAGGATTCCAGCGGCTCGATGTCGTTGATGAGGACGAGCCGCAGGTCGTCGTTGCCGGCCTTCGAGAGAATCCGGGTGATCGTCCGGCCGATCCGGCCGAAGCCGTTGAGCGCCAAAGTGATGGGTCGTGATGACATGGTCTGGAATCGACGGGATGGGAGCCGGCGGTGATCCGCCTGCCATTTGCGAACCGGACTAGACCTTTTTCGCGCGGGTTGGAAAGCCGGGAAACGTCCCTGCGACACCTTTCGCGGAGGCTCTCGAAACCTGAAACGACGGTCGCCGCGTGTCGGCTTTCCCCGCGCCGAGGTCCAGCCGGTGGAAGCGCCCATGCGGTCATCGGGTGGGCGGCGGCGCCATGCTTTTGCCCCCGAGGCACCGCACCGCCGACACAAACCATTGTATGCAGTGGCTTTTTGCAGTGCGATGCCGGATTTTGCGGCACGGCAAAAAAATCGTCATCGATGTCGCTTTTGAAATGTTCCACTTCGTTTTTGAGTTAGTCAGAAAACCGTCATTCTGCGCATTCTCCGCCTCAGTTAGCGGGGTTCGAGACATGCGCCGTTTTTCCCTCAAGGGCCTTCTTCAGGAAGCCGCATCCGGCCATCAAGGCTGGGAGCGACAGTGGCGCGCGCCCGAGCCGAAGAAGGAATATGACGTCGTCATCGTCGGCGGCGGCGGCCATGGCCTGGCGACGGCCTATTACCTCGCCTCGGTGCATGGCGTGACCAATGTGGCGGTTATCGAGAAGGGCTGGATCGGCGGCGGCAACACCGGCCGCAACACCACCATCGTCCGCTCCAACTATCTCTTCGACGAATCGGCTGGCCTCTACGAACATGCGATGAAGCTCTGGGAGGGCCTGTCCCAGGAGCTGAACTACAACGTCATGTTCTCCCAGCGCGGCGTGCTGATGCTCGCGCACAACCATCACGACGTCATCTCCTTCAAGCGCCACGTCTACGCCAACCGGCTGAACGGCATCGACAACGAGTGGCTGTCGCCGGAAGAGTGCAAGGCCTTCTGTCCGCCGCTGACGATCTCGCCGGACATCCGCTACCCGGTCCTCGGAGGCGCGCTGCAGCGGCGCGGCGGCACGGCCCGCCACGACGCCGTTGCCTGGGGCTATGCCCGCGGCGCCGATGCGAGAGGCGTCGACATCATCCAGAACTGCGAGGTGCTCGGCCTGAAGCGCCATCCCGACGGCTCGGTCGCAGGGGTGGAGACGACCAGGGGCACGATCGGGGCCAAGCGCGTCGGCGTCGTCGCGGCAGGACATACCGGCGTCGTCATGAGCCGCTTCGGCCTGAGGATGCCGGTGGAAAGCGTGCCGCTGCAGGCGCTGGTGTCGGAGCCGGTGAAGCCGGTGTTCCCCTGCGTCGTCATGTCGAATGCCGTGCACGCCTACATCTCCCAGTCCGACAAGGGCGAGCTGGTGATCGGCGCCGGCACCGACCAGTATGTCTCCTATTCGCAGCAGGGCGGCATCCAGATCATCAATCATACCCTCGACGCGATCTGCGAACTGTTCCCGCAGTTCACCCGCATGCGGATGCTGCGCTCCTGGGGCGGCATCGTCGACGTGACGCCGGACCGCTCGCCAATCATCGGCAAGACGCCGATCGAGGGACTGTTCGTCAATTGCGGCTGGGGCACCGGCGGCTTCAAGGCGACCCCCGGCTCCGGCCACGTCTTCGCCCATACGCTGGCGACCGGCGAGCCGCACAAGATCAACGCGCCCTTCAGCCTCGACCGGTTCCGCACCGGCCGGCTGATCGACGAGGCCGCCGCCGCGGCCGTGGCGCATTGAGGTATTGGCGTGATGACTGCGCGCGTGGTTACCCCCCTCTGCCCTGCCGGGCATCTCCCCCACAAGGGGGGAGATCGGATCTCGTTTGGGCGCACCGCCCATTCATTGAATGATGACGCATCGACGCAGGCGCGGACCATCGCGATTATCGATCTCCCCCCTTGTGGGGGAGATGCCGGCAGGCAGAGGGGGGTGAGCCGAACCCGCCTTCGCCTGATCGAATCTGCTCAACGCCATTCGAGCCCATTCCCCCTAGCGAGGGCATCGTCATGCTGCTGATCGACTGTCCCTATTGCGGCAAGCGCCCCGAGGTGGAGTTCCACTGCGGCGGGGAGGCGCACATCGCCCGGCCCGAGAGCCCAATCGAGATGGCCGACGCCGACTGGGGCTCGTTCCTCTACTACCGCACCAATCCGAAAGGGCTCCACGCCGAGCGCTGGCTGCACGGCCATGGCTGCGGGCGCTGGTTCAACGCGCTGCGCGATACGGTGAGCGATGCCTTCGTCGCGACCTACGAGATGGGCAAGCCCCGTCCGGAGGTCTCTCCCGCAACCGCCAAAGCCTGAGGCGCGCCGATCATGAGCCAGCCCTTTCGCCTCGCCTCTGGCGGCCGGATCGACCGCACCCGCCCGCTCTCCGTCACCTTCAACGGCAAGCGGCTGGAAGGCTTTGCCGGCGACACGATCGCCTCGATGCTGATCGCCTCCGGCCAGCATCTCGCCGGCCGCTCCTTCAAGTATCATCGCCCGCGGGGCATCCTGTCCCACGGTTCGGACGAGCCGAGCGCCCTCCTCTCGGTCGACTGGCGGGCCGATCGCGGACCGGGCCGCCGAGATCCGAACAACCGCGCCTCGGTGGTCGAGGCGCGCGACGGGCTGGTGGTCGACACCCAGAACCACTGGCCCTCGCTCGAGACCGATATCGGCGCGGTCAATGACCTCCTGTCGCCAGTCTTCGTCGCCGGCTTCTACTACAAGACCTTCATGTGGCCCCGGAAGTTCTGGGACAAGGTCTACGAGCCGGTGATCCGCAGGGCCGCCGGCCTCGGTGAGGCGCCGAAGGTGCCGGACGCCGACCGCTATTCCAACCGCCACGCCCATTGCGACGTGCTCGTCGTCGGCGCCGGCCCGGCCGGCCTTGCCGCGGCGCTCGCCGCTTCGGCCGATGGCACGCGGCGGGTGATCCTCGCCGACGAAGGCTGCGAGCCCGGAGGCGCTCTGCTGAACGACGTGACCTCGTCGGTCGGCGGCACGCCGGCGATGGAGTGGGTCGCGGAGAGCCTCGCCACCCTCGACGCCCGCGAAAACGTCGTCGTCCTGCCGCGCACCACGGTCTTCGGCTACTACAATCACAACCATGTCTGCATGGTGGAGCGGGTATCCGACCACATCGCCGACGCGCCGGAGGGCATGGCCCGCGAGCGGCTCTGGCAGGTGCGCGCCGGCGAGGTAGTGCTCGCCACAGGCAGCCACGAGCGGCCGCTCGTGTTCGAGAACAACGACCGGCCGGGCATCATGCTGGCCGAGAGCGTCCGTTCCTTCGTCAATCGCTGGGCCGCGCTGCCCGGCAACGACCTCGTCGTCGCCACCTCCTCCGCCTCCGCCTATCGCACCGCCCTCGACGCCAAGGCGGCGGGCATGAAGGTGTCGATCGTCGACATCCGCCTTGAGACCGATTGCGGGCCGGAGTTCGCCGCCGCGCGCGAGGCCGGCATCGAGGTCCGCACCGGTCACACGGTGATCCGCGCCCTCGGCAAGAAGCGCGTTTCCGGCCTCGTCGTGGCGAAGATCGGCTCCGGCGGCGGCATCGGCGAGAAGACGACGCTCACCTGCGACTGCGTGGCGATGTCCGGCGGCTGGACGCCCTCGGTGCACCTGTTCTCGCAGTCCCGGGGCAAGCTCGCCTTCGACCCCGAACTCGACGCCTTCCTGCCCGGCACGTCCGTCCAGGCGGAGCGCTCCGCCGGCGCCTGCCGCGGCGTCTACGATCTTGCCGCGGTGGTCGCCGACGGCGCCAAAGCCGGCGGTGGTTCCGCGGCACCGGAAGCGACCGCCTCCTTCACCGGCTTCCAGCCGGTGCGGGTGCTGCCGACCGACGCCGACGCGTCCAGGGTCAAGGCCTTCGTCGATTTCCAGAACGACGTCACCGCCAAGGACATCAAGCTCGCCGTGCGCGAGGGCTTCGAGTCGATCGAGCACGTCAAGCGCTACACCACCACCGGCATGGCGACCGACCAGGGCAAGACGTCGAACATGAACGCCCTCGGCCTCGTCGCCGGCATTCTCGACCGGCCGCTGCCCGCCGTCGGCACCACCACCTTCCGCCCGCCCTATACGCCGGTGACCTTCGGCGCGCTCATCGGCCCGGCGCGGGACGAGCTCTTCGACCCCGTCCGCAAGACGCCGATCGACGGCTGGGCCGCGAAGAACGGCGCGGTGTTCGAGCCCGTCGCCCTGTGGCGCCGGGCCCGCTACTTCCCGAAAGCCGGCGAGGACATGGCGGCGGCCGTCGCCCGCGAGACCCGGGCGGTGCGGACCAATGTCGGCATCTTCGACGCCTCGACGCTGGGCAAGATCGAGGTGGTCGGGCCGGATGCCGCCGAGTTCATGAACCGCATCTACACCAATGCCTGGCTGAAGCTGAAGACCGGCGGCTGCCGCTACGGCCTGATGCTGCGCGAGGACGGCTTCGTCTACGACGACGGCGTGGTCGCCCGCCTCGCCGAGGACCGCTTCCACGTGACGACCACCACCGGCGGCGCGCCGCGGGTGCTGCGCCACATGGAGGACTATCTCCAGACCGAGTGGCCCGATCTCGACGTCTTCCTCACCTCGATCACCGAGCAATGGGCGGTGATCGCCCTGCAGGGGCCGAAGGCGCGGCAGGTTCTGGAGCCCTTCGTCTCGGAGATCGACCTTTCGGAAGCCGCCTTCCCGCACATGACGGTGAAGACCGGCTATGTCTGCGGCGTTCCCTGCCGGCTGTTCCGCGTCTCCTTCACCGGCGAGCTGGGTTTCGAGGTCAACGTTCCCGCCGACTACGGCGAGGCGGTCTGGAAGACGCTGTACGAGGAAGGTCAGAAGCACGGCATCACACCCTATGGCACCGAGGCGATGCACGTGCTGCGCGCCGAGGTCGGCTACATCGTCGTCGGCCAGGAGACGGACGGCACCGTGACGCCCGACGATCTCGGCCTTTCCGGCCTCGTCTCCAAGGTCAAGCCGGACTTCGTCGGCAAGCGCTCGCTCGCCCGGCCGGATATGGTGGCGGCGGATCGCCGGCAGCTCGTCGGGCTGCTGACGAGGAACCCCGGCGAAGTGCTCGACGAGGGCGCACAGGTGGTCGACGATCCGAGCCAGCCAATCCCGATGAAGATGGTCGGCCACGTCACCTCCAGCTACGCCTCGTCGAACTGCGGCCGGTCGATTGCCATGGCGATGATCGACGGCGGCCGGGAGCGGATCGGCGAGACGGTCTTCGTCACGACGCCGGCCGGCTTCACCGAAGCGACGATTTCGAATGCGGTATTCTACGAGGTGAAGGGAGAGACCGCCGATGCTTGAGCTCAATCTTGCTCGCCGCGCCCCGGCGCTGTCCCCCGTCGCCTCCGAGGCGGGGGTGAAGGTGGCGACGCTCGATGCCGTCGGACGCCTCGCCTTGCGCGTCAAGGCTGCCGCGCTCGCGGGCCGCGCATCGGTCGACGGCTTCGACCTTTCCGGCGCCATCAATTCGCGAAGCGCCAGCGGTGAGAGTGGCGGCGAGCGCGCGGCGCTCAGACTCGGCCCCGACGAATGGATGCTGCTTGTTCCCGCCGACGAGACCGACGAGCGGCTCGAAGCGGTGACCGCAGCACTCACCGGCGTCGCCCATTCGCTGGTCGACGTCTCGCATCGCGATGTGACGTTCTCGGTCGAAGGTCGCGGCGCCGACGCGGTGATCAACGCCGGCTGTCCAATCGACGTCTCGCCGAGTGCGTTTCCGGTCGGCTCGGCGACCCGCACCATTTTCGGCAAGGCCGAGATCGTGCTCGCCCGTCGCGCCGCGGACCGCTTCACCGTCACCTGCTGGCGCTCCTTCGCGCCTTACGTTCAGGGTTTCCTGATCGAGGCCGCGAAGGACACCCTCTAGGCCGCGACCGGCCCGTCAGGGCCGAGACAGCATTTCCGATCAACAGGGGCGAGGCCGGCGCCCGATTTCCCGGCCGAGATAGGGTGCAGCATGATGAACGACCTCGTTGCCCGCCTGACCCACCGCAAGAAGGGCTACACGCTCGAAGCGCCCTTCTACACGGATCCGGAGATCTTCGCCGCCGACATGGAGGTGATCTTCGGCCGCCACTGGCTGTTCGTCGGCGTCGAGCCGGACGTCCCGGAGCCGGGCGACGTCATGGTCGTCGACATCGGCAAGAACTCGGTCGCCGTGCTGCGCGACGACGACGGCGAGATCCGCGCCTTCCACAATGTCTGCCGCCACCGCGGCGCCCGCCTCGTTCACGAGGAAAAGTCGACCGTCGGCAATCTCGTCTGCCGCTATCACTCCTGGGTCTACGACACGACCGGCAAGCTCATCCATGCCGAGCACATGGGCGAGGATTTCGACAAGTCCTGCCACGGGCTGAAGCCGGTGCATGTGCGCTCGCTGGAGGGTCTGCTCTTCATCTGTCTCGCCGAAAACCCGCCGCAGGATTTCGACGAGCTGGAGCGGGTGATGGCCCCCTATCTCAAGCCCCACAATCTGCGCGAGACCAAAGTCGCCTACCAGCACGATCTGATCGAGCCGGGCAACTGGAAGCTGACGATGGAGAACAACCGCGAGTGCTATCACTGCGGGGCGAACCATCCCGAGCTGACCGTGCCGCTGTTTGCCTACGGCTTTGGCTTCGCGCCGGAGGAACTCGACGAGACCGAGCGGGAACATGCCGCGCAATATGCCTGCATGCTCAACGACAACCACCGGGACTGGGAGGCCGCGGGCCTGCCCTCGCGCGAGGTCGACCGGCTCGACGACATGGTGACGGGCTTCCGCACCGAGCGCCTGCCGTTGTCGGGCGATGGCGAGAGCCACACCATCGATACCAAGCGCGCCTGCAACAAGCTGATGGGCAACCTCACCAACGCCAAGGCGGGCGGCCTGCACTTCTGGACCCAGCCCAATTCCTGGCATCATTTCATGGGCGACCATGCGGTGGTCTTCTCGGTGCTGCCGCTCGGCCCCGACCGCTCGCTGCTGCGCACCAAGTGGCTGGTCCACAAGGACGCCGTCGAGGGCGTCGACTACGATCTCGACAATCTGATCGGCGTCTGGATGGCCACCAACCAGCAGGATTCCGATCTCGTCGGCTACTGCCAGAGCGGCGTCGAGATGGACGGCTACACGCCGGGCCCCTACTCGCCGCACACCGAGATGCTCGTCGAGAAATTCATCAACTGGTATGTCGGCCGGATGCTATCGCATCTGGCCGAGACACGCGCCGTCGCCTGAAGGGCCCGCCGCCATGGATGCACCCGTGCAGAACCCCGCCGGGCCGGTTCCCACCGGCTATTTCCGATGGGAGCCGGAGGAAGACGACGTCCTGATCTGCCGCGCCGTGCGCGAAGAGACCCATGACGTCAAGACCTTCGTCTTCGCGCCGCGGCACAAGCGCCAGTTCGAGTTCGTCTCCGGCCAGTTCCTGACCTTCGAATTCGACATCGACGGCGAGACGATCCACCGCTGCTACACCATCTCCTCGCCGCCGACCCGGCCGGACACGGTGTCAATCACGGTCAAGCGCGTGCCCGGCGGCCCGGTCTCGAACTGGCTGCACGACCAGTTCCAGCCGGGCATGATGCTGAAGGCGACGGTGCCGATGGGAGTCTTCTCCTGGGCCGGCATGCAGGCGACGAAATATCTCTTCATCTCCGGCGGCTCGGGCATCACGCCGATGATGTCGATGACCCGGGCTTCCTTCGACCTCGCGCTGATCTCCGATATCGCCTTCGTCCACGCCGCACGCTCGCCGGCCGACATCGTCTTCCACGACGAGCTCGACTATATGAGCCGGCGCAACCGCTCGATCCGGCCGACCTTCATCGTCGAGGACGACGCGCCGCGCGAGAGCTGGGGCGGCTATCGCGGCCGCTTTGACGGTGCCAAGCTGGCGATGATCTGCCCGGACTTCCGGGAGCGCGTGGTCTTCGTCTGCGGCCCTGCGCCCTTCATGAAGGCGGTGAAGACGACGCTCGAGGCAGCCGGCTTCGACATGGGCCGCTACCATCAGGAAAGCTTCAACTTCGACGACTTCACCGAGGAGGCGCAGGAACAGATCTCGGAGGCGACGGAGGAGATCGATTCCGGCGTGAAGGTGTTCCAGCTGGAATTCACCAAGACCGGCCGGACCATCGAATGCCCGGAAGGGCTGACGGTACTGGAGGCGGCCCGCCGCGCCGGCATGCGCCTGCCCTCCTCCTGTTCGAAGGGCCTCTGCGGCACCTGCAAGTCGAGGCTGACCTCCGGCTCCGTCGACATGAAGCATGGCGGCGGCATCCGCCAGCGCGAGATCGACGCCGGCATGGCGCTGCTCTGCTGCTCGCGGCCGAAGACGGATCTGGTGATCGAGCGGTGAGAGGGACGTTTTCATGATGGGCCTGGCTGGAACGGGAGGCGGGCGTCGTCGCTCCACGATCCCCTGGATTCTCGGGACGGGGCCCGAGAATGACGACCGGGATGGGAGGATCTGCGCCTTTTCCGGCACCGAGGCTGCCGCGGACGTTGCAGAATGGGCGCTGCCACCAAAGCTTCGTCATTCTCGGGCCCCGTCCCGAGAATCCAGGGCGGCCTCACCGACCTGTCAACGCGAGCATCGCCATCGCTGGCCAAAGGCGTAAGACACCATGGGCGGCTGGGTCTACATCATGGCATCGCAGCGCAACGGAACGCTCTATGTCGGCGTGACTTCCGACCTGCATCGCCGCGTCTTGGAACACCGCGAAGGCGACGTGAAAGGCTTCACCGCCCGCTACGGCTGCAGGACACTCGTCTGGCATGAACGCCACGACGACATAGAGATCGCCATCCAGCGCGAGACGTCGATCAAGCGCTATCGGCGGGCGTGGAAACTGAGGCTGATCGAGGATCTGAACCCGCAATGGCTGGACTTGTTCGAGCGGTTTTCGGACGAGGACAACCCTTACAGGCCGTCGTTCGACGGAGCGCTCGACGATCTTCCGCCGGAGCCCGACGCTCCCCTGGATTCTCGGGACGGGGCCCGAGAATGACGACCGGGATGGGAAGACGAGCGCCTTTTCCGGCAACGCCGAGACTGCCGCAGTTGCTTCAGGACGGGCGAAATCACCAACGCTTCGTCATTCTTGGGCTCCGTCCCGAGAATCCAGGGGCGGCCGCGCGCAATCGGTGCAACCGCGTCCCTTCGTGCACGACGCGCCATCCGTCCATGCCGGCACCGAACGCCAAAGCCGCGAGCCATCTCACCGCCATCACCCACGAGAGCCACCACCCATGATCGCCAATGCCGAAGCTCTCCTGAAGCCCCTCACCATCAAGGGCCTCACCATCCGCAACCGGGTGATGTCGACGAGCCATGCGCCGTCCTACGGCAAGGACGGCAAGCCGCAGCAGCGCTATCAGCTCTATCATGAGGAAAAGGCCAAGGGCGGCATCGGGCTGACGATGTTCGGCGGCTCGTCCTCGGTGTCGGTGGACAGTCCGGCCGCCCCGTGGAACCAGATCTCCGTCGCCGACGACAGCGTCGTGCCGTTCTTCACCGAATTCTCCGAGCGGATCCACAGGCACGGCGCAAAGCTGATGATCCAGCTGACCCATATGGGCCGGCGGACGAAGTGGGACACCGAGCACTGGATCCCGGTCAAATCCGCCTCCCCGACCCGCGAGCCGGCATCCCGGGCGATCGCCAAGGAACTGGAGCAGGAGGAGATCGACCGCATCGTCGCCGATTTCGCCGCGGCTGCGCGGCGTTGCAGGGAGGGCGGGCTCGACGGCTGCGAGATCTCCGCCGCCCACGGCCATCTCGTCGACCAGTTCTGGTCGCCGAACTCCAACCACCGCACCGACCAATATGGCGGCTCGCTGGAAAACCGCATGCGCTTCGGCATCGAGGTGCTCTCGGCGATGCGCGAGGCCGTCGGTGACGACTATATCATCGGCATGCGCATGTCGGGCGACGAGATGCTGAAGGGCGGGCTCAGCCACGAGGACTGCGTCTCGATCGCCGCCGAATACACCTCGCGCGGCCTCGTCGACTTCCTCAACATCATCGGCGGCCAGGCGCGCGACCACATTGCCCACGCGATCTCGCTGCCCAACATGTCCTTCCCCGTCGCGCCCTTCTTGTCCCTCCCCTCGGCGATCAAGCGCGAGGTGGACGTGCCGATCTTCCACGCCCAGCGGGTGACCGATCTCGCCACCGGCGCGCGGGCCGTCGCCGAAGGCCATGTCGACATGATCGCGATGACGCGGGCGCACATCGCCGATCCGCATCTCGTCAAGAAGCTCTCCGAAGGCCGCGCCGACGACATTCGCCAGTGTGTGGGCGCCGGCTACTGCATCGACCGCATCTATGTCGGCGGCGACGCGCTGTGCATCCAGAACGCTGCGACCGGCCGCGAGGCGACGATGCCCCACGTCATCGAAAAGGCGGCCGCGGCGAAGAAGGCCGTGGTGATCGGCGGCGGCGTCGGCGGGCTGGAGGCGGCCCGCGTGCTCGCCGAACGCGGCCATCAGGTGACGCTGTTCGAGAAGTCCGACCGTCTCGGCGGCCAGATCAATGTCGCTGCGAAGGCGACGTGGCGCGAGGCGCTGTCAGGGATCCCACGCTGGCTGGTCTCCCAGGTGCAGAAGCTCGGCGTCGACATCCGCCTCGGCACCGAGGCCGGGGAAGCCGAGATTGCGGCGCTTTCCCCTGACATCGTCATCGTCGCCACCGGCGGCCTTCCCTCCAGGGGCGAGGCGAAAGGCCACGAGCATGCGGTGACCACCTGGGATGTGCTGGAAGGCCGTTCGGAGCCTTCGGGAACGGTGCTCCTCTATGACGAGATTGGCGGACACAACGCCGCCTCGACCGCCGAGGTCCTCGCCAAGAAGGGCTGCCTCGTCGAGATCGTCACCCACGACCGGATGATCGGCGAGGAGATCGGCCCGACCAACCAGCCGGTTCACCTGCGCGAACTCTACAAGCTCGGCGTGCTGATGACGCCGAATTCCGAGCTGATCGAGATCTATCCGGAGGGCAACCGGATGATCGCCGCGATCCGCAACACCATGACCGACGCGGAAGAGGAGCGCGTCGTCGATTCGGTGGTGGTGGACTACGGCACGCTGCCGGTGGATGCGGTGCATTTCGCGCTGAAGGACGGGGCGAAGAACAAGGGGTTCACCGATCTTCAGGCGCTGATCGCCGGCGCGCCGCAACCGTTCGAGATCAACGGCGCCGCCTCGGACGGCGGCTACACTCTCTACCGCATCGGCGATGCCGTCGCCGGCCGCAACATCCACGCCGCCATCTACGACGCACTCCGCCTCTGCAAGGATCTTTGAGGATGGGCGGCGCGAAGACGTCGCTGATCTCCCCCCTTGAGGGGGAGATGCCGGCAGGCAGAGGGGGGGTCCCAGTCGCGACCCGTCCGGTGGTTGCGTCCGGCCCGACGCATGGCGGTCGTGACCGGGCGGCCCTGGACAGGACGGGGCCGAGCGTTGCCGTTACCCCCCCCCTCTGCCCTGCCGGGCATCTCCCCCTCAAGGGGGGAGATCGATCTCGCGCGAACACTCGCTCTCACCCTCCAAAGCTTCGTTCTGGCTCAGCCGCCGAAAGAAAAGCGGCAACGCCGAAACCGCCAATCTCCCCCCTTGCGGGGGAGATGCCGGCAGGCAGAGGGGGGTTCCCGGCCGCGCCCCGTCCGGTGATGTCTTCATGACCGCGGCGGCGTTCCTTCCCTGGCTGATCGTCGCGATGGTCGTCGTCGCGGCAGTCCAGATCGCCCGGCGGGTCATTCTGTGGCGCAGCGGCAGACCGGCACGCGTCGACTGGCTTGCCGGGCTGAAGGCGCTGCCGAGACGCTATCTCGTCGACGTCCATCACGTCGTCGACCGCGACCGATCCGCCTCGCGCATGCATGTTCCGACCGCCGGCGGTCTGGTCCTCGCCTGCGCGCTTCTCGTCGTCGGGCTCGTCCCGGCAATCGCCGCTTCGCGCCTTTATTTCGGTCTCGTCGCGCTCGCCTTCCTCGTCATGACGGCCGGCGTCGTGCTCGAAGTGCGTCGACGCTACCCGCGTCCCCTGCCCCGCCTCTCTCTCGGCCAGTGGCAGAAGCTGCCGATCCCTCTCGGCGTCTTCGCTTTAGGCGGCTTCGTCACCGCGTTTCTCGCAAGCCTCGGCGACCCGCTGCCGGCCGTCTCGATCCTCACGCTGCTTCTGACCACGGCCGCGGGTCTCGGCCTTGCCGGCATGGCCGGCCACGGGCCGATGCGCCACGCCCTTGCCGGCGCCGCCCACCTCGCCGCCCATCCCCGGCCCGAGCGTTTCGGCGGCGGTCGCTCGACGGAGCTGCGGCCGATCGATCTCGACGCACCCGGGACGGGCAAGCTCGGCGCGGAAACGCCGGCGGATTTTGCCTGGAACCGGCTGCTCGCCTTCGACGCCTGCGTCCAATGCGGGCGCTGCGAGGCGGCCTGCCCCGCTTTCGCGGCAGGCCAGCCGCTCTCCCCGAAGCATCTCATCGTCGATCTCGCCGCAGCGGCCGGCGGCGGCTACGCCCAGCCCTACGCCGGCAACGCCTACCCCAATGCGAGGCCGGTCGGCGGCGCGGCCGGGCTTCATGCGCCGATCGTCTCGCCGGAAGGCCTCGTCCATCCCGATACGCTGTGGTCCTGCACCACCTGCCGGGCTTGCGTCGAGGAATGCCCGATGATGATCGAGCATGTCGACGCGATCGTCGATCTCCGCCGTTTCCAGACGCTGGAGCGCGGCGCCGTGCCGCTCAAGGCCGAGGAGCCGCTCGCCAATTTCCGCGGCGCCGACGAGCCGAATGGCCGGGCGCTCGCCGAGCGCACCGATTTTGCCGCCGATCTGCGGCTGAAAGTGATGAAGGACGGAGCCACTGCTGAAATCCTGCTGTGGCTCGGTGGAGCGGCCTTCGACCTGCGCGGCCAGCGCACGCTCCGTGCGCTGATCCTGGCCCTCAACGCCGCCGGCGTGGAGTTCGCCGTGCTCGGCGAGGAAGAGCGCGACTGCGGCGACCTCGCCCGCCGGCTCGGCGACGAGGCAACCTTCCAGCGGCTCGCCAAAGCCAATGTCGCGACGCTCTCGCAATATCGCTTCTCCCGCATCCTCACCGCCGATCCCCATGCGCTGCACGTCCTGCGCAACGAATATCCGGCCTTCGGCGGCAGCTTCGATGTGGTTCATCACACCGCCTTCCTGGCGGAGATGGTCGCCGCCGGTCGCCTCGCGCCGGCTGCGCTCACGGGCAAGGCGGTGACCTATCACGACCCCTGCTATCTCGGCCGCTACAATGGCGAGATCGAAGCGCCGAGGGCGCTGATCGACGCTCTCGGCCTCGAGCGCCGCGAAATGGCGCGCTCGGGCAGGCGCTCGATGTGCTGCGGCGGTGGCGGCGGCGCGCCGGTGACCGACATTCCCGGCGACACCCGCATCCCCGACATCCGCATGGGCCAGGCAAGCGACACCGGCGCCAGGATCGTCGCCGTCGCCTGCCCGCAATGCACGGCGATGCTCGAAGGCGTCACCGGCGAGCGGCCCGAGGTCAGGGACGTCGCCGAGCTGCTCTGGGAGGCCGTGCAGGCCGGCGGCCGGAACGAGGCCGCAGCCGTCAAGGCAGGGGAGCCCGCATGAGCCGCCAGCGCAGGGACCCGCGCGCCGAGCGCGGCATCAGGACGGTGGAAAGCCGCGCCCGTCCACGCCTCGACGTCGCCCGCCGTGAAAGCCCCGCCGCCTCCGGCAGGCTGCGCCGCGACCCCTGGCGGGAATGGGCGGCGAGCCTCGTCGACGAGACTTATCGCAAGCGCTACGACCGCTCGCAGCGGCAGATGAGCCGGGAGGACGCCGCGCGTTTCCTCGCCGCCCGCTCCGACATCGAGGCGACAGCGATCAGCCCCGGCCAGCCGGCGCTGCATGTCGTCGAGGAACCGGCCTTTCTGATCTTTGCCGTGATCGAGGCGACCGGCGGACGGCTGTCGCGCTTCGACCGGCAGGTGTTCGGCGCGGCGCGCCTCCTGGCCGATGCCGATGCCGGTGGCGGCGCCGTCGTCGCGATTACTACAGGGGAGATCGACGGGCTCGGCGAGGCCGGGGCGGACCGGATGCTCGCCCTTCCGTCCGCAAACGGCGGGCAGGCCCGCGCCGCGGCACTGCGCCATGCGGTCGAGACCCTCCTTCCCCGTCACGTGATCTTCGCCGAGGACGGCGACAGCGCCGACCTCGCCCGGCGGCTCTCGGTGGCGCTCGGCGACGATCTGATGTCCGGCGTCGAACATCTGACCGCCCGCCAGGCGGTGCGGCCGATCCGCAATGGCGCCCGCGAGATCGGCCTCGCGCCGCCGCGGCTGATGACCATCGGCGAAGACCGGGTGAAGCCCTATGCCGCCGCGCCCTGCGAGGCGCGCCCGATTGACGCTTCTGACTTCGAGGCCGGCGCCGACCCGGCAATCCTGTCGTCCGAGATCATTCCGGGCGACCCGGCGAGCCTCGCTCTATCGGAAACGGATTTCGTCGTCTCGGCCGGCAACGGCGTCAGCGACATCGCCGCCTTCCGAGAACTCGCAGCGGCGATGAAAGGCACGCCCGGCGCCAGCCGAGTCGTCTGCGATGCCGGGCTGATGCCACGCTCGGCGCAGGTCGGCGCCTCGGGCACGGTGCTTGCCGCCGACTGCTATTTCGCCCTCGGCATCTCCGGCGCCCCGCAGCATCTGCAGGGGATCGCCGGCTGCGAACACGTCATCGCCGTCAACACCGACCTCCATGCCGCGATGATCGAGCGGGCGGGGCTCGCGATCGTCCAGGACGCCCAGCTGGTGATGCCGGCACTGCTGGCGTTGTTGAGGGAGCGCGGCGCATGAGGACGCTCGTTCTCCTCTCCGATGCCCGCCACCCGGTTTCCGGCCGGCCGCATCTGTCGCGGCTCGAGACCCAGGCGATCGGGCTTGCGGCCTCGCTAGATCCTGCAGCGCGCGGCCTCCATGCCGGGTCAGGCGAAGATGCAGTCAGGGCAGGCCTCGGCCATGGGCTGGCTGGTCTCGACGTGATCGAAACAACGGGTGAGGCAGATCCGCTGCCGGCCCTCGTCGGCTTTCTGGCCGATGCGCTGGGCGGCGCCGACGCGCCGGAGCTGATCCTGGCCGGGCGGCGCGGCGAAGGCGGGTTCGAGACCGGGCTCGTCCCCTATCTCGTCGCCGAGCGCCTCGGCCTGCCGATCGTCGCCGACGCCGTGGCGATCCGCGCGGGAGAGATGCCGGGAACCCTCGTCGTCGACCAGGCGATGGCGAAAGGCGCCCGGCGCCGCGTGACGGTCCGGCTGCCGGCGGTGGTCACAGTGCATCCGCTGAGCCCGCTGCCGCGGCCCTTCGCCTACGGGCCGATGCGGCGGGGCAGGATCAGGCGCCATTCGCCTGCCGCCGAACAGGCCGACCTGCCGGCGGTAGCCAAGATGGCGGGCCACGGGACGGTGGCGGGGAGAGCGGAGGATACGGGGGGGACGACCGTCGGGCCGGTAGACGTGGTTCCAGCCGACGAGCGGCCGCATCGCGCCCGGCCGAAACTGATGCGCACCAGCGGCACCGCCGCCGGCGGCGCCAACCTCCATGTCGGCCCGGACCCCACCGAGGCTGCCCGGCTGATCCTCGACTATCTCGAAGCCAACGGCATCCGCCGCTACGGCAAGGCTCCGGAGTGAGCGGCGGGCGTACGACCGGATCGGCTGGCGGTGCCTACCGAGTAGTGGTGATACGCCGTCGGCAGTGGGCCTTGCGAAGCGCCACGGACCCGTCAGTCCCGCGTCTGCTCCGATCCGCCTCGCGCCACGAAAGCCACGAGGCTCGTCTTGCCGCGAGTCGGCGCGGCGCGAAGCGTCTTCACCAGAAGCCCGCGGGGCCCCCTCGCCTCACACGCCATGGGCGGCGAAGTGGCCCTGCGGCTCGGCGCTGGCTGCCTGACGCCCGCGGCGGGACTGGGCGACCGCCACCTCGCCGGAGATCATCTCGGCGGTGATCGCCGAAAGCGTCCAGCCGAGATGACCGTGGCCGGTGTTGTAGAAAACGTTCTCCCGCCGCCCACGGCCGACCTTCGGCATCATGTTGGGCATCATCGGCCTCAGCCCCGCCCAGGGCACCACCGAGGCGGTGGAAGCGCCGGGGAAGCGGGTGCGGCACCACTCGACCAGCGGGCGGATGCGCGAATCCTTGATGTCGCGGTTCTCGCCGGAAAATTCCGCCGTCCCGGCGATACGCAGCCGGTCCTCGCCGAGCCGCGAGGTGACGATCTTGGCGTGATCGTCGAGAATGCTGACCCGCGGCGCGGCGTCCTGGCTCTCTGCGTCCGTGAGGTTGACCGTGATCGAGTATCCCTTGACCGGATAGACATTGACCCGGTCGCCGAGTTGGGCGGCGAAGCGGCGGCTGGCGACGCCCGCGCAGACGACGACGGCGTCGAAGTGCTCCGACCTAGGAGCTTCCTGCGACCCCGCGCTCCGCGAAAAGACGATGACGCCGTTGTCGCCTTCGGATTTCAGCCGTGTGACGTCGGCGGCGAAATTGAGCCTTGCCCCATGGCGCCGGCAGGCGTCTGCGAGGTTGCGGGTGTATTTGTGGATGTCGCCGGTAAAGTCGGATTCGGTGAAATAGCCGCCGACGAAATTGCCGCGGATGGCCGGCTCGATCGCGGCGATCTCCTCCGGGCTGACGGCGACGCGCTTCAGCCCGCCCTTTTCGAGCAGCCGGTTGACCTTCGTCGCATGGGCGAATTCGCGGTTCTCCTCATAGACATGCAGGATGCCGCGCTTTTCGGCGTCGAAGGAGAAGCCCTCGCGCTCGGCCATGCCGAGGAGATGCTCGCGGGCGGCGATGGCGAGCCGCGTCGTTGCGATGGTGTTCGCCTCGTAGCTGCGCGCCGCGAGCACAAATTCCGCCATCCAGGACAGCTTGTGCCAGGAGGGCTTCGGATTGACCAGAAGCGGCGCGTCCTTGGTGAGCATCCACTTGATGCCCTTCAGAAAGGTCGACGGCTGGTTCCAGACCTCGGCATTCGATGCGGAAAGCTGCCCGCCATTGGCAAAGGAGGTCTCCATCGCGGCATAGGGCTGACGGTCGAAGACGGTGACGTCGAAGCCGCGGGCGATGAGCTTGTAGGCGGTGGTGATGCCGGTGATGCCGGCGCCGATGACGGCGATGGAGGTCATGACGAGCCTTTCTTTCCGCTTCTCGCGGAGATCCGTGCTGCCCCTCCCGTCATGAGCCTGAGAGCTTCACCGCGGCGCGGGATCATTCCCGGCGCGGCTTTCTCCTTCGGCGGACGACCCCGTGCGGGCCGCCACTCTTCGGAATTTTCTGACGAAACGGTCCTTTTGCCTGAGAGTTTCCGGGGCGGTTGCTCCTTCGGCGCCGACCTTTCCGGCCGGTCTCTCCCGTATTCGTCGATCCCTGACTCTAACCCCATGAAGCTTGCCCGACAATGACGGCAAAACTTCGATTTTTCGCATGGCTGCCATGCAGGATCGCGGCACCCGGCACATGAGCTCCGCTCCGGCACGCCCTCCGGGCGGATGGCAAGCGTCAGTCCATCCTCCCGGCGTAAAGCTCACCGAAGGCTGCATGAGACGCGAGGCGCTCCAGGCGATCATCCGGCCGGCAGGACACGACAGCGCAAGTCGCGGGCATTCGCGACCCGAAAACAAGAGAACGTGGGACGCGTGGGCATCAGAGGCAGGATCTTCGTCGCATTCTTGCCGGTCGCCGTTCTGGCGGTCGCGCTGGGTCTCGTTGCCGAGCTGACGATGGAAACCGCGCCGCAGGGCGCCCTGCCGCAGCCTGCTCTCACACGGCATGCCCTGCCGAAGCCAGCCGAAACGCCGCGCGAGGCCGCGCCGCAGATAACCCGGCCGGCGATGCTGCTTCCCGATCCGAACGCCGATCTGCGCGCCTTCGCCGATCGCGCGGCCAGCGAGCTCGAAACGATCCGGCTCGCCGCGGTCGACTATATCGAGGACGGCACGAAGGACAGCTACGACCGGTTCCAGAGCGCTGCCGGCGACCTCGCCGATCTCTCGCCGCAGGACCGCGCGATCATCGACCAGAATCCGGCGACCGCCGCGGCCTGGCAACGGGTCGAGACCGGCATCGCCTCCTGGCAGAGCGCGGTGGACGAACTTTCCGGCCTGAAGAACGGCGAGGCCAAGGCCACCTCGGCGGTCGCCGAGGCCGGGCCCCTCGCCGTCTCGGCGATGTCCGACGTCATCAAGCTCGCCTGGCGCGCCTTCGACATCGAGGCGCTCTACCACGCGACGGCGACCTTCGAATCGCTGAACACCAGCCTCGTCTCGGCGGAGCGTTTTCTGCGGCTCGGCGAGCGCGCCGCCTTCGATGTCGCCCAGTCGAAGCTCAACGAGGCGATCGGCCGGCATGCCGCGATGGTCAAGCTGATGACCGACCCGGCGCAGCTGGAGCGGGCCCGCGAGGCGCTGTCGCGGATGAAGGATTACGGTGGCAAGCTGGAGGCGACGAAGGACTTCGCCGCCCGGCTCCACGATCTGCGGGCCGGCATGCTGCTCACCGCCCCCCGCGCGGTGGCTGAAAGCGTCGCAGCGCTGCGCCCGGCAGCCAACGCCGCGCCGGCGATGACGGTCGGCGCCGTTTCGGTGCCGACCGAGAGCGAAGCGGTTTCGGCCGGAAGCAGAGCTGAATCGGACGGCGAGGCAGGCGAGCCGGCATCGGCCGACGAGAGCGGCATCGCAGCCGAGGCCCCTGCAGCGACGTTCCTCACGCCCGGCCGTCAGGCGCTGGCCGGCGGCGTCCTGATCGCTGTCGTGGCGCTGTTGAGCGGCCTCGTCGCGGCCCGCAACACGGCGGCGCCCCTTGCCCGTTTCACCGAGCGCCTCAAGCTGCGCGGCGAGGCGGAGACCGACGAACCGCTCGAAGAGACGGGGCGCGGCGATGCGATCGGCGACCTCGCCAGAGCCGTCCTCGCCATCGAGAAGCGCAGCCGCAATGACGAGGCGGCGGCCGCTGCCGCCGACGAGATGCGGCTTTCCGAGGAGCGCCGGAAGATCGAGCGGGACGCCGCCGCGCTGAAGGCCGAGCGGGCAGAGATCGACGCCGACTTCGAGCGCATCGCCGCCGGTCTTGACTGCCTCGCCGACGGCGAACTGACCAAGCGGCTCGGCGACAGCCTCGAAACCGCCCATCACGTCGGCCAGCGTTTCGACCGGCTCGCCGTCAATCTCGAACAGACCTTCTCCTCGCTCCACATCGCCAATGCCTCGCTGTCCATCGGCCTTCGCGAGATCTTCGAGGCGACCGACGATCTCGCCCGCCGCACCGAGCAGCAGGCCGCCAATCTCGAGCAGACCGTCGCGGCGCTGGGCGACGTCTCCACCGCCGTCGCCGAGACCGCCGAAGGCGCCCGCCGCGCCGAACAGGCGGCCTCGACGGCGAGAGACACCGCCGGCGAAGGCGGCGATATCGTCGGCAAGGCGATCAACGCGATGTCGGCGATCGAGCAGTCGTCGCAGAAGATCGTCAAGATCATCGGGGTGATCGACGAGATTGCCTTCCAGACCAATCTCCTGGCGCTGAATGCCGGGGTCGAGGCGGCGCGGGCCGGTGAGGCTGGACGGGGCTTTGCCGTCGTCGCACAGGAGGTCCGCGGCCTTGCCCAGCGCTCGGCCGACGCCGCGAAGGAAATCAAGCAGCTGATCAACGCGTCGAACGGCCAGGTGAAGGAGGGCGTCGGCCTCGTCACCGCCTCCGGGCGTTCGCTCGACGAGATCGTCAGCAAGGTCGCCGAGGTCAGCCAGCTCGTCGCCGAAATCTCCAAGCGCGCCCAGGACCAGGCGGCGAATCTGAATGAAGTTTCGAGCGCCGCCGACCAGATGGACAAGGCGACCCAGCAGAATGCCGCCATGGTGGAGGAGACCACCGCCGCCGCCCAGGGCCTCAGGGCCGAGAACGAGACGCTGGCGGTGCTGATCGGCAGCTATGCCGGCTCGAAGCGCGGCCTCTCCCCCGAAGCCGCGAAGCCCGCCCAGCGGCGGGCCGAGAGCCGCGCCGCCGCACCCGAGGAGGAGGACGACGACGTCACCTTCTGGAACGCTCCGCCGCGCCGGCCCGCGGCGCGGCCCGCCGCCGCCCCCGCCGCCGCGGCGCAGGCTCTGGCGACACAGGAAATCGACGGGTGGGAGGAGTTCTGACCGTCCTGCCGAGCTGACCGGCTATGCGTCTTTGGCGATCCCGGTCCCGGCCTTGCGGGCATAGCCGCGCGGCGTATAGGCCCAGCTTCTGCCGTCGCCCGTGGTGACCACGCGACTGTTCGACGAGCCGACGATCACCACCGTCAGCATGTCCACCTCGTCGACATCGAGATCGGCGAGAGGCACGATGCGCACCGTCTCGCCGTCGCGGCCGAGATTGGTGGCGAGGATCACCGGCGTATCGGCCGGCCGGTGCCTCAGGAGTTCATCGCGGGCAAAGGCCAGCTGGGTGCGCCGCTTCTTCGACACCGGATTGTAGAAGGCGATGACGAAGTCGCCCTGCCCTGCCGCCTTCACCCGGCGCTGGATATCCTCCCAGGGCGTCAGGAGATCCGACAGCGAAATGGTGCAGAAGTCGTGGCCGAGCGGCGCGCCGGCGCGCGCTGCCGCACCCTGCAGCGCCGAGATGCCGGGCGAGTTGACAACCTCGATGCGGCGGGCGGCATCAGAGACGTCGCCCTTGTCGAGCAGCTCGAAGACCAGCGTCGCCATCGCATAGATGCCGGCATCGCCGGAACAGACGAGCGCCACGCGGCGCCCCTCGCCCGCCAATTCCATCGCATGGCGCACCCGCGCCTCTTCCCGGCCAAGGTCGAAATCGTGGCAGGCCTTGCCCTCGCTCAGCGGCCCAAGCAGGTCGAGATAGAGCGAATAGCCAACGAGATCGCTCGCCTGGCCGATCATTCGGCTGACCTCGGGAGAGCGCCAGGCCGGCTGCCCCGGCCCGATGCCGACGACGAACAGGCAGCCCCGCGCCCGGCCGATCGTTTCGGGATCGACGGGCCCCGGCGCCTCGCCGAGCGCCGCGGTCACCCGCCGCGACTTGCGCTTGGCGAGCCGCAGCGCGCCGCCCGGGCCGACAGCTGCCAGCGCCGCACCTTCGGCAACGCCGTGGCAGCCGACCTCGGCAAAGACGACGTCCGACGGGTTCTCGAGCCGCGGCGCCTCTTCCTCCAGCCGCGCGGCGGAGAAGAACCGCGCCGGTACGCCGAAGTGGCTAGCGACGGCATGGACGGCGGCCTCGTCGGCCTTGACGTCGAGGCTGGCGACGGCGGCGAGCGCCAGCGGGCTCACGCCGGCTTCCTCGAGCACGGCTTCGGCGAGGGCGATCGCCTCTTCGGCCGGCGCGCCGCGCTCGGCGCCGATGCCGAGGACAAGGGTCGCGGGGCGGTAGAGAAGCTCCTGCGGCTCCGGCCTGCGGCGTGCCACGGAGACTGTGAGGCGCACAGCGCCGTCTTCGGCGACAGGGACACGCGCGGCCTCGAGCCAGGGTGCCCGGCCGTCGAGCCGTGCCGTTGCGCCGTCGAGAAGCATGGCCATCAGCGCCTTGGCGGCTTCGGGGTTTTCGAGGCGATAGCCTTGCGGGGGAGCGTCGAGGGCGACGCCGAACTTCACGTCGCCAGCCGTCGTCACCGCCGCAAAGCCGCCGGTCGCAACGGCGATCGTCCGGGCAAGATCGTTGGCGCCGTGATGGCCGCCGATCAGCGGGACGACCGACGAGCCGTCCTCGGCGACGGCGATCACCGGCGGCTCGGCCATCTTGTCGGCAATCAGCGGCGCGAGAATGCGGATCAGCGCGCCGCTCGCCATGATCGCGACGATCGGCTGGCCTGCGACGAAGCACTCCCGCAACCTCTCGGCGATGGGAGCGCCGCCCGAGCGGGCGCCGATCGCCTCAGCCGTGCCGCCGATCGCGGCCGCGATCGTCTCGGCGAGTTCGCGGGTTCCCCCGGTGAGATGAAGGACGGCGGGTCTTTGCTCAGCGCTCACGCCGGGCCTTTCCTGTCTGTCGGTTCCGAGCGCCGGGCAGACGCCTGGCGGTACCGGCCGGCGATCGCCGGCTCGTCGCCGCGATAGCCGAGGATCATCGAGAAATACGGTGCCACGCCGGAGACCTCTGCCAGCGGCAGCACCCGCTCCTCGCCGAGGGTCACCCGCTCGCAATAGATGGCGCGGTCGAGAAGCCCGAGGCGCTCGATCAGCGCGCGGACGCGGTCGAAATGCCGGCCGAGCTTCATGATGACGAAGGCGCCTGTGAGTTTCGCCGCCAGCGCTTCGTCGTCGAGCGGGCCGGGAATGACGGTGAGGACGTCGTTGCGGCTGGCAAGCGGCGTCAGTGCCCTGGCGGCGGCGGCCATGGGCGAGGCGACGCCGGGGACGATCTCGCTCGGGTAGCGGTCCGCCAGACGCTCGAACAGATACATGAAGGAGCCGTAGAAGAACGGATCGCCCTCGCAGAGGACGGCGACGTCGCGGCCCTCGTCGAGCCGTGCGGCGATCGCCTCCGCCGCCCGGTCGTAGACCTCCGCCGCCGGAAAGCGCTCGACGCGCATCGGCACGACGATCGGGATCTCCTCCTGGCGGGGACTGAGAAAGCCGGCGACGATCGAGCGGGCGAAACTCGCGCCGTGATCGGGCGCCGGATAGGCGACGACCGGCGCGGATGTCAGAATACGATGGGCCTTCAGCGTCAGGAGTTCCGGATCGCCCGGACCGACGCCGAGGCCGTAGAGCGTGCCGGTCATCCGGCCTGCCCCGGCTTCGGATGCGGCTTGGTCAGATGCCAGTGGACCACGGGCATGGCCGGCTTGAAGCCCCGGAACGGGCCGACCGTCTCGGCCCGGTCGATGGCGATGCGCATCAGTTCGCCGCCGAGCCTGCCGTGGAGATCGATCAGGATCGCCTCGGATTCCAGCGTTACGGCATGGGCGACCATCCGCCCGCCGGGCTTCAGCGCCTGCCAGGCGGCGTCGAAGACGCCGTCGGAGAGGCCGCCGCCGATGAAGACCGCGTCGGGCCGGTCGAGCCCTGCCAGCGCTTCCGGCGCGCGCGCCTCGACGATCAGGAGTTCCGGCACGCCGAGGGTGGACGCGTTCTCGGCGATCATCGCGCAGCGCTCGGCCAGTGGCTCGATGGCGATGGCACGGCTGCGGGGCGCTCCGCGCAGCCACTCGACGGCAATCGAGCCGGCGCCGGCCCCGACGTCCCAGAGGAGCGCGCCCGGCATAGGTTCGAGCGCCGCGATTGCCAGCGCCCGAAGCGTCCGCTTGGTCATCTTGCCGTCGTGGACGAAGGCATCGTCGGGCAGGCCGGCAACGACCGGCCGCGGCGTCGCGGCGCGGCCGGCGACGCATTCGATGGCAACAAGGTTGAGATCGGCGCCGTCCTCGAGATCGTAACCCGCCGCACCGGCTGCGAGGATCCGCTCCTGCTCGCCACCGAGATGCTCCATGACGACGAGCCGGCTCTGGCCGAAGCCGCGGCTGGTCAAGAGCCGGGCGATCTCCCGCGGCGAGCCGGCGTCTTCGGAGAGCACGAGCAAGCGCTCGCCCGGGAAGAGATGTCGCGACAGCTGGTCGACGGGCCGGCCATGCACCGTCAGGCAGGCGGTATCCTGCAGCGGCCAGCCCAGCCTTGCGGCAGCCAGCGAGAAGGCCGAGGGCGCCGAAAACACCCGCATGTCTTCGGGCGGCACGTGCCGGGCGAGCGTCGCGCCGATGCCGAACCACATCGGATCGCCGGTGGCGAGGACGACGGTCGGCGTTCCGGCGCGGGCGAGCAGCGCTTCGAGGCCGTCGGAGAACGGCCTGCCCCAGAGGATCGTCTCGGCGTCACTGACGCCCAGCATCGCGAGGTGTCGCTCGCCGCCGAAGATCGTCGCGGCCCGGTCGAGTGCGTCGAGGGCCTCGCTGGTCAACGAGGCGAGGCCGGCATCGCCGATCCCGATGACTGTAAGCCATGGGCCGTCCGCATCGGCCTCGGGCCGGTCGTCGTCCAGCGTGGCAGCCTTGCCGGAAAGCCAGGGGCGGACGGGATCGCTCACTGCCCCTCCGTGCCGATGGCGAGGGCGTTGACGGCGCTGGCCGCGAGCGCCGAACCGCCGCGCCGGCCGGAAAGGGTGACGAAGGGTACGCCGCGGGAATCGGCAAGAAGCGCCGCCTTGGATTCGGCGGCACCGACGAAGCCGACCGGCATGCCGATGATCAGCGCCGGGCGCGGTGCGCCCTCGTCGAGCCGTTCGAGCAGCCGGAACAGCGCCGTCGGCGCATTGCCGATGGCGACGATGGCGCCTTCCAGGAGATCGTCGGTCCACAGATCGACCTGGGCGGCCGAGCGGGTGGTGGCGTTCTTCTCGGCGATGCGGCGGGTGCGCGGATCGGTGATCCGGCAGACGATCTTGTTCTGCTGCTTCAGCCTGGCGGAAATGATGCCGTGGGAGACCATCTCGCTATCGCAAAGGATCGGCGCCCCCGCCTCCAGCGCCGCAACGCCCGCAGCGACGGCACCTTCGGAGATCGCGAGGTCGGCGACGATGTCGGTCATGCCGCAGGCGTGGATCATCCTGACGGCCAGCGCCTCGGCTTCCGGCGGCACGGCGGAGAGATCGGCCTCCTCGCGGATGATCCGGAAGCTTTCGGCATAGATCGCCGCCGGATCCTTCAGATAGGCGTCTGCGGAGGCGCCGTTGGCGAAATCCTCGATGCCGCCGCTGTCGGCAGCTGCGAGATTGGCCTCCTTCAGCTGGTCGAGACCGACGATCCAGCCCTCCTCGGAGAGCACTGCAGCGAGTTCGTCCTCCGCAAGGTCGCGCGGAACGTCGAGCAGCGGACCGAACCGGTCGGCGGCATCGAGCCGGGCGAAGAGCTCGGCGAGCGTCTCGACCTGCGCCTCGTCGAGGCAGGACTTTTCGCCCTTCTCGATATCGACGAGGCCCGGATAGATCTCCGCCAGCACGACCGGTGCGGCGATCGCCTCGGCGAACCGCGTCTCGAACGGCCAGACGGCGATCTTGCCGGCAAATTCGGGATCGCTGCGCAGCTGCTGGAGGCGGGCGATGCCGGTGATCGCCTGGCTGCCGACCGAGCCGGTGAAATTCAGCTTCCAGACCGGCTGCGCCTTGCCGGTACGAGCTTCGCCGAGGCGCTTTTCCGGCAGCGCCGTCGGATAGGGATCGGGCTTGGTGACAGACAGGCCCGGCACTTCCTGGTGCATCGGCCGGCCCCAATACATCGGGGCGAAGGCGAGACGCTCGCGATTGAGCCGTCCGGTCACCTCGAAGCGGTTGGAGAAGTTGTCGTCGCGGTCCTGCAGCGCCTCGGCGAAATAGGCCCAGAGCGCCTGCCAGCCGCCTTCGCCGGAGACGGCGGCCGCACCGCCCTTCGGATAGCCGAAGGGGAAGTCGAAGCCGCAGAACACCGTCTTGTCCTCGGCGAGGGCGTCGCGCAGGAACTGGCGCAGCCGGGCCATGGCCGCCGAGCGGGTCGGCGGGTTCGACGTCTCGGTGAGACGAACTCCGCCGCCGTCGCGCTCGGCAAGGGCGATCCAGATCGAATCCTTGCCGGTGGTCGGCGTGTTGGCGGCCGACCAGTCGATGATCGCGTAGCGGTCGAAAAGAGGCATGCGGTCGTCTCGTCTCCTGGCGCCGGGGCGCCGCTGTCATCCTGTCGCGATGCAATCTAGCGCATCGACCGCGGGCCGAGAGGATGGTCGGCATGCGGATAGGGATGGTGGTGATGGGCATTTGCATGGCCATGAGCATGGGAATGCCCGTGATCATGGGCATGATCATGGCCGTTGCCGCCATCGCCGTGGTGGTGATGGCCGTGGTCGTGGTGATGACCATCATGGTCGTGATCGTGGTGATGATGGGCATGCCCGCCATCATGGCCATGCTCCGCCGGCCCGGTGCCGATCCCCTCGACATGGTGGTGATGACTCTCCTGGGCGAGCCCCACCTCGGCCTCGAAGCCCAGCACCTTCTCGCGATACTTGCAGAGCTGGCAGTTCATGTTGTTGGTGCCTTCGAGGATCTCGTTGAGGCGATCGACGAAGGTTTCCACCACGAGGTCGTGGTCGCCGAGATAGCCGGCCTTGAGGAACTTGATCTGAGGGTTGGCGGCGGCGACCTTGTCGGTCTCGTCGTAGATCCGGCGCACCAGGATGCCGGTGAAGAGGAAATAGGGAAAGACGACGATCCGCTTGTAGCCGAGCCGCGCGGCATGGCCGAGGCCCGGCCCGACGAGCGGAAAGGTGACGCCGGAATAGCAGGTCTCGCCCCAGCCGAAGCCGAGCCCTTCCCAGAGCATCCGCATGACCTTGGCCACATTGGAATTGGCGTCCGGGTCGGAGGCGCCGCGGCCGACGACCACCAGCATCGTGTCGTGCAGCGGCTCGCCCTCGCGCCAGCCATCGGCGATCAGGCATTCCTTGATCCGTTCGCCGGCGGCGCGCAGCATCTTCAGGTCGATGCCGAGCTCGCGGCCATAGGTGATCGTCACGCCATTGGCGGCGGCGTAGGTGTTCAGCACCGAGGGGATGTCGTTCTTGGCGTGGCCGGCGGCAAACAACATGCCCGGCAGCGCCATGATCTCGCGGGCGCCGCTCTCGCGAAGCCGGTCGAGGCCATCCCGGATGATCGGCGTTGCGAATTCCAGATAGCCGTAGTCGGTGTTCCAGTCCGGCAGCCGGCTCTTCAGCTTGTCGGCAAGCCCGGCAAATTCGCGCACCGCGCCCTCGTCACGGCTGCCATGGCCGCACAGCATCAAGGCTTTCATTCCGATCCTCCATCAGCACGATGCCGAAGGGCCGCCGGCCCTCCGCCAGACATCATGCGTCCAAACAAAGACGCGCGGCGGGTGCCCTGCGTCCGTTCACGACGCCGGAGGATCCGCTGCCCCGCCTCTGCGGGACCGGCGAATCGATCCGACAGCTCCGTCTAGGCCCCCTGCTTGGGTCGGCCGCACCGGAATTGCTTTCAGCCCCTTCGAGAGGGGCACCGTCGTCTTGACGACTATCGCGTAGAGGGGATTGGCGGCCGGGTCAAACGGCTCGTCGCCGACAGGGCCTTCCGCCATGTCGTGCGGCCCGGCGTGGGGTGATCTCGGGGATCATGCTTCGCTCTGGCGTTCCGTGGACCCGGCACAATCCGGCCAGGCGGCGGCAGTCTGAGCCCTGGTCGGCCCTGAGGCCAGACGTGTTTCGGCGGCCGCCTCCCGCGCGGCCAGCCATTCTTCCAGCGCTTCGAAAGGCATCGGCCTTGCGTAGTGGTAGCCCTGGAAGAACTCGTATCCGAGCTGGCGGAGGATCGAGACCTGGGAGTCGGTCTCCACCCCTTCCGCAATGCAGACGATCTCCATCGAGGTGCAGAGGGCGCGCACCGAGCGAAGCAGATTGCGCCCCGTCTCGCTGTTGCAGCCCGGCATGAAGCTGCGATCGATCTTCACCCGGTCGATCGGCAGGCGGTGAAGATGGCTGAGGCTCGAATAGCCGGTGCCGAAATCGTCAAGCGCGACATGGCAGCCCAGCGAGCGCAAGAGCCGGATCGAATGCTCGGCGGCGTTGAAGTCGCGGATCACTGCGGTCTCGGTCACCTCGAAGATCAGGCGCGTCGCGTCGACGCCGGAGCGCTGCACCATGGCGACGATGGCCAGCATCGTCGGCGGGCTGGTGATGTCGTGGGCCGAAAGATTGAAGGAGAGCTTGATCTCGCCGGGCAGCCGCGCGGCGATCCCCAGTGCCTTCTTCAACAGGACGAGGGTGAGATCGTGCATCAGGCCCGAGCGCTCGGCGACGGCGATGAAGCTGTCAGGCGGCACGTTGCCGAGGATCGGGCTCGTCCATCGCGCCAGCGCCTCGACCGCGGCGACGGTGCCGTGCCTGCCATTGACGATCGGCTGCAGGCTGAGATGCATCTCGGCGTCGAGATCGGCCGCGCGCAACGTCGCCTCCAGCGCCTTGGCGGACATGATCTTGGTCTCGTGGTCCGCCGAATAGACGGTGACGCCGCCGCGATTCGAGGCTTTCGACGTGTAGAGGACGTAGTCGGCCCGGTCGAACATCGCATGCGGATCGACCACGCCTTCGGTCAGGCTGGCGATACCGCAGGAGGCGCCGATCACCAGTGTCAGATTGTCGATCCGGAAGGGCTCGGCCATCAGCGCGCAGGTTCGCCTGGCAAGATCGAGGGCCTCGCCGGTGTCGCAGTCGACGAGGAAGGCGAATTCGTCGCCGCCGAGGCGCGCCATCAGGAGATTGGGACCGGAGACCTCGCGCAGCCGCTCGGCCACCGCCTCCAGCAACCGGTCGCCCACCACATGGCCGTAGGTGTCGTTGACCGGCTTGAAATGGTCGAGATCGATGACGCCGAGGGCAAGCGGCGAAGCGCTCTTCACGGCCTCGTCGAAGCGCTCGTTCAGCCCGTCGAAGAAGGAGCGCCGGTTCGGCAGGCCGGTCAGCGCGTCCGTATGGGCCATGCGCAGATTGTCCCGGCTGAGACGTTCGGTGATCCCCTTGGAGGTCACCAGCTGTCTGAAACCGGCGAAGTTGTTGAGCATCACCTGGATCATCACCGCGGTGACCAGCAGCATGTTCAGGCCGACGGCCTTGAACACCAGATTGCCGGTCCAGAGGTAGTAGATCAGATAGGGCGTGGTGACGACGACCGTGACCGAGAGCGCCGCCTGCGGAAGGTTGGTGAGGCAGAGAATGCAGCCGATGACGGTGATCGCGATGAAGATCGCCACATGGGCGTGTTCGTCCGGCCCGCCATAGGAATTGAGCGACAGCGCCCAGCTGACATAGCCGATCGAAAGCAGCGCGGCGAGGAGATGGGTCTTGCGCAGTTCGGCGCGCGCCGCAGTGGCGTCCCAGACCTTGTGCCGGCGGACGATCCAGACGCCGAGCCGCACCAGCGACGCGGCGACGAGTGCGGAGGGAACGAGGACCGTCATCCAGAACGGTGCGAAGCCGTGATGGGTATAGGCCACGGCGAGCGAGTTGACGGCAAGCAGAGCGTAAAGAAGCGGGACCTGTCGATGCAATTCCGCAAACTGGGCCAGTACGAGTTCCGGCGCGGCCTCGCGCAGCCCGAACCAGTCGACAAGTTCCCTGGGCTTCATCGCTCGCCTCGATACGTCGATCCTAGCCCCCAGCCATGACACGAAGGAATTAATTTCACGTAGCCGCATGAAAACCAGAAAATATATTCTTCACTTACCTTTAGCTGAGGGTGCAGCCGAAACACCGGCATCGCAACGGCCCCGCCGAAGGAGGCTGTTCCGCTCCGAACAAATCGCGTAGAGCGCCAGCGTTTCTCCTCTCGCAGACGGCCCATGACCCTCGACATCGTTCTCTTTCTCGTCGCCGCGGCCTTCGTCGCCGGCTATGTCGACGCCGTTGCGGGCGGCGGCGGGCTGATCACCATCCCTGCCTTGCTTCTTGCCGGCGTCGACCCGCTGACCGCGCTCGGCACCAACAAGGTGCAGTCGCTCTTCGGCTCCGGCTCGGCGACGATTGCCTATGCGGCCAAGGGACATATGAACCTGAAGGAGCAGGCGCCGGTGGCGGTCCTCTCCTTCCTCGGCGCCGCGCTCGGCGCGCTCGCCGCCCGCATCCTGCCGACGGCGATCCTCGAAAACGGCCTGCCCTTCCTTCTAATCGCCGTCGCGCTGTTCTTCGCCTTCAAGCCGGGCCTTTCCGACACCGATGCCGAACGGCGCATCTCGCCGGCGGTCTTCGCCTTCACCCTGGTGCCGCTGATCGGCGCCTATGACGGCCTGTTCGGCCCCGGAACCGGGTCGTTCTTCATGCTCGCCTTCGTGGCGCTGGCTGGATACGGCGTCCTCAAGGCGACGGCCCACACCAAGCTCCTCAATTTTGCCTCCAACCTCGGCGGCTTCGCGGTGTTCGCCCTTGCCGGCTCGGTGATCTGGAAGATCGGCCTCGCCATGGGCGTCGCGCAGTTTATCGGCGCGCGGCTCGGCGCGATGACGGCGATGCGCTTCGGCGCGAAGTTCATCCGCCCGCTGCTCGTCGTCGTCTGCCTCGCCCTCGCCATCAAGCTGCTCTGGCAGTAGACCGTACGGGTCGAGACGCGGGGACGGACGATGGCGCGAAAGCCGGCGATCATGCTGCAGGGCACCGGCTCGGACGTCGGCAAGTCGGTGCTTGCCGCCGGGCTCTGCCGGCTGATGGCCAATCGCGGCCTCAAGGTGCGGCCCTTCAAGCCGCAGAACATGTCGAACAATGCCGCCGTCGCGGCGATCCCCGGCACCGGCGAATACGGCGAGATCGGCAGGGCCCAGTGGCTGCAGGCGCTGGCCTGCCGCGTTGCCCCCACCACCGACATGAACCCGGTGCTCTTGAAGCCGCAGTCCGACACCGGCAGCCAGATCGTCCTGTCCGGCCGGGTGGCAGGGGCCGCCAAGGGGCGCGAATACCAGGCGCTGAAGGCGCGGTTTCTCGATACCGTACTTGAGAGCTTCGAGCGGCTGTCGAACGGGGCCGACATCATCGTCGTCGAAGGCGCCGGCTCGGCCGCCGAGATCAATCTGCGCCGCAACGACATCGCCAATATGGGCTTTGCGACGGCCGCCCACGTGCCGGTGATCCTCGTCGGCGACATCGATCGCGGCGGCGTCATCGCCTCGATCGTCGGCACCCATGCGATCCTGCCGGAGGGCGACCGGGCGATGGTCGCCGGCTATCTGATCAACCGCTTCCGCGGCGATGTCTCGCTGTTCGACGACGGGCTGGAGGCGATCACCCGCTTCACCGGCTGGGAAAGCCTCGGTGTCGTGCCGCATCTTGCGGCCGCGTCGCGACTGCCGGCGGAGGATTCCGTCGCGCTGGAGCGGCCCGTTTTGCCCGGGTCAAAGCCGGCGAAGCTCACGGTCGCGGTGCCGATCATCGGCCGGATCGCCAATTTCGACGATCTCGATCCGTTGAAGTCGGAGCCGGAGGTGGCGGTCGTCTTCGTCAGGCCGGGCGAGAGCATTCCCGCGGCCGCCGGATTGATCGTCCTTCCCGGTTCGAAGTCGACGATCGGCGATCTCGGCGTCCTGCGACAGAACGGCTGGGACCGCGACATCGCGGCCCATGTCGCCCGCGGCGGCCATGTCGTCGGGCTTTGCGGCGGCTACCAGATGCTCGGGCGCGTCGTCCGCGATCCGCTCGGCATCGAGGGCGAGGAGCGCGAGGCGGCGGGCCTCGGCCTGCTCGACGTCGAGACCGTCATGGCGCCGCAAAAGACCGTCCGGCCGAGCCGGGCCGAGACGCCGGCCGGGCTGCCTCTCGAAGGCTACGAGATCCATCTCGGCAGGACGGGCGGGCCGGACTGCGCGCGCCCGGTGGCGTTGCTAGACGGCGAGCCGGACGGAGCGACCTCGCCGGACGGGCGCGTGTCAGGCACCTATCTCCACGGCCTCTTCGGCGCCGACGTGTTTCGCCGGTCGTTCCTGGAGCGTTTCGGGATTTCAGGAGGGGGAACCGTCTATGCCCGGTCGGTCGATGCGGCGCTCGACGAGATCGCCGCTGCGCTGGAAGAGGTCGTCGACGTCGCGAGGCTTCTGGCGATCGCCAGGGGACGATGAGCCCGCCCCGGCGGTCTTCTCACGTCAGCCGTGGAAGGCGGTCTTCAACAGGTCGATCTGCTGGCCGACCGGGTTCTTGGTCTCGGTGGACTCCTCGGGGACGGTCGCCGAGCCGTAGATCTCGCGGTCGAGCATGGCGATGCGCCGCTCGAGCTTGATCGCCCGCTCGACGAGGTCGCGGAAACGCTCGGGCAGATCCAGATATTGCGGCGAGTCCTTGGCGGTGCCGAGGCCTTCGAGCCTCACCTTCACCTTCTCGGCCTCAACCTGGCTGCGCGACATGTCGCCCTGGTTGGCGGCGCGCTGCAACAGCAGCCACGAGGCGACCTGCATCAGCCGGGTGGTGAGGCGCATCGATTCGGCGGCATAGAGCGTCGCGCCCGAGCGGGTCAGCCGCTTGGCCTCTCCCCGCCCCTCGCCGTCGAGATAGGCCGCGGTCTCGTCGACCATCGCCATTCCCTCGTTGAACAGCGGCTGAAACGAACGGGAGAAAGCCAGGTGCTCGGCGAGCTTGACGGTCCGGTCCTCGTCACGGGAATCTGTCGTCTGGGTAACCATCGTCGAGCACCAACTCCTGACTGCCTGTCCGAAGAATCACAACGAACGCAAGCTCGTAGCGCCGTCGCCGATGGCAAAGTGCGGCGACTTCGCCGCCAAAGCAAGCCGGGCCGGTTGCTTTTTCTTAACCTCGGTTAATAGCGCGAAAGGCTGACTAGGGGCAAAAAAAAGAGCCGGTGTGAGCGGCTCTCAGGAGTTTCAACAGGGAGGCGTCAAACGGTACGGAGAGCCGCGCCGTCTATCCAGCGAACTGGACTGAATTCATTGATACACAAGAAACCTTACCCGGATCTTAACGGGAGGTTTCCATCGCAAGATTCCCTCTACCTTTGCCACGGTGGTCCCGGAACTGGACCAGATGATTCGTCAAGGACGGGGAGTGGCATGGTGGCGGAAACGGATATGCGCGTGGTGGAGATCGCATCGCCCGGCGGGCCGGAGGCGCTGCGGATCGCCTCGCGGCCGGTGCCGCAGCCGGGCCCGGCCGAGATCCTGATCGAGGTGGCCGCCGCCGGCGTGAACCGGCCTGACGTAATGCAGCGCCAGGGCCTCTATCCACCGCCGCCCGGCGCGCCGGAATGGCCGGGCCTCGAAGTCGCGGGCACGGTGGCGGCGCTCGGCGAAGGTGCGACGCAGTTCTCTGTCGGCGACCGGGTCATGGCGCTCGTCGCGGGCGGCGGCTACGCCGACTTCGTCACCGTCCACGAGGACAATGCCGTGATGGTGCCGCGGGCGCTGAGCCTCGTCGAGGCGGCGGGCTTTCCCGAGACCTTCTTTACCGTCTGGCACAACGTTTTCCAGCGCGGCGGCCTGACAGCCGGCGAGAACTTCCTCGTCCATGGCGGCACCTCGGGTATCGGCACCACGGCGATCCAGCTCGCCAGCGCTTTCGGCGCGCGGGCTTTCGCAACGGCCGGCAGCGACGACAAGTGCCGTGCCGCGGAAAAGCTCGGCGCCGACGCCTGCATCAACTACAAGGAGGCGGATTTCGTCGCGGCGCTGAAGGAGGCGACCGGCGGCCGCGGCATCGACCTGACGCTCGACATGATCGGCGGCGACTATGGGGCCCGCAATGTCGACGTCGCGGCAGAGGACGGGCGGATCGTCCAGATCGCCGTGCAGCGGGGCGCCAAGGCCGAATTCAACCTTTTCACCATCATGCGCAAGCGCCTGACGCTCACCGGCTCGACGCTGCGCAACCGGCCGGTCGCCTTCAAGAAGACGATCGCCGACGAGCTCTCCGCAAAAGTCCTGCCGCTGGTCGAGAACGGTAAGGTCAAGCCGCTGATCGACAGGACCTACCCGCTCGACCAGGCGGCCGACGCGCACCGGCACATGGACGATGACCATATCGGCAAGATCGTGCTGGTGACGGGCCGCGGCGAAGGCTGAGCCCCGGAGCCCGTTGCGTTTTGCACCGCGGCGCCGCATTCGGCGCTGCGGACCGGCCGACCTCCTCGGCAGAGGCTCCGCTCGCAACGGCGAGGAAACCACCGCGTTCGTCTCAGGGTAGAGCCGGCTTTTCCTTGCGCTCGCCGGCCGGACGATTTATATCGACCGCAATTCCCGGACATCCTGCGATGATCCACGGCCTCCCCGAGAGGGGCAGGCGAACAGGAGGATTTTATTCATGGCCCAGCAATTGTTGATGCCCAAGGCGACTGCCGTCTGGCTCGTCGACAACACCTCGCTTTCCTTCGAGCAGATCGCCGACTTCTGCACGCTGCATCCGCTCGAGGTGAAGGCGATCGCCGACGGCGAATCGGCGCAGGGCATCAAGGGCCTCGATCCGATCATGACCGGCCAGCTCTCCCGCGACGAGATCGAGCGCGGCGAGAAGGACGAGAAGCACCGGCTGAAGCTCGCGCCGCCGAAGGTCCGCGTGCCGGAATCAAAGCGCAAGGGCCCGCGCTACACGCCCGTCTCCAAGCGACAGGACCGGCCGAACGCCATCCTCTGGCTGGTGCGCAACCATCCGGAGATGAAGGACGCGCAGATCTCGCGCCTCGTCGGCACGACCAAGAACACCATCGAGCAGATCCGCGAGCGCACCCACTGGAACTCGGCCAATCTCCAGCCGATGGACCCGGTGACCCTCGGCCTCTGCTCGCAGATCGACCTCGACCTCGAGGTTGAGAAGGCGACGCGCGGCATGCCGAAGCCCGAGGAACTCGCCGAGGAAGAGCGCCTTCTGTCGGCCGCGCAGACCCAGAACTGGGCGCCGGCGTCCTCCTCCAGCGCCAGCGAAGAGGACGAGATCGACGAGGCTGCGGTCTTCGCCAAGCTCTCCTCGATGCGCCGCGAGGAGCCGGAAGAGGACGAAGACGACCGCGGCTGACGCCGGTCGCTACCCCCCGCAATGGTGCCGGACGCCTAAACATCGTCCGGGCCGGCGCCAGACCGGCTCAGCCGCCGAACATTCCGTCCCAGGCGGCGACGGCCTTTTCGGCCCGGGCTTTCACCGTCGCGGCATCGTCGCCCGGCCTGAACAGCGACGAGCCGAGGCCGAAGTGGCGGATCCCCGCCTCGCCATAGGCTGAAAAATCCCGCTCGGAGACGCCGCCCACCGCCCCGACGGGCAGGTCCGGCGGCAGCACGGCGCAGATCGCTTTGATCCCAGAGGGCCCGAGCACGCTCGCCGGAAAGAACTTCAGCGCCGTCGCGCCGAGGGCGGCCGCCTGCAGCGCCTCGGTGGCGGTGAAGACGCCGGGCATGGTGACGAGGCTCTGGGCATGGGCCCGGGCGAGCACCGCCGCATCGACATTCGGGCTCACCAGCAGTTCCCCGCCGACATCGGCAAGACGGTCCACCGAGGCGACATCGAGAACGGTGCCGGCGCCGATCAACACGTCGTCGGGTGACAGGAGCGCCGCGATCTCGATGGAGCGGAAGGCGTTGGGCGAATTCAGCGGGATCTCGATCGCCTCGAACCCCGCCTCGATCAGCGCCGAGACGATGGCCTCGCAGTCGTCCGGCACGAGGCCGCGCAGGATGGCGACGAGGTCGCGCTTCAGTTTCGGCCAGGGACGGCGCGAGAGTGCGTTTTGGCTCATCGTCAGGATTTCCGTGCTGCAGCTGATGCCTTCGTAGCCTCAAGACCAGGCGGGCGGAAGACTCACGCGCCAGCCGGCGGATCGAAGAAGAACGGCTCGGTGACCTGCCGCCTGCCGAGCAGGAAGGCATCGGCGACATGGCGGAGCGGCGCCAGATCGACCTCGGAGCCGCCTGCCGCGATCAGCGCGGCGAAGCGGGCATAGAGGCCGTCATATTCGGCTTCGGGCGGCATCGCCTGTTCCTCGCCGTCGATCCGGAGCACCGCGCCGCCCATCGACAGCTTGAGGACGCCCTGGTCGGTCTCGACGATGATGTCCCAGGTCTGCGGACCGATCTGGCGGAAGTCGAACGTCGCTTCGACCGAGACATCCTCGGGGCCGGCGAAAACGAGGTCGGCGGCGATCGGCGCCTGGCGGTTTTCCGGGAAGGTCAGCGAGGCGTCCGTCAGCCAGATCGGGAAAGGCAGGATCTTCGTGACGATCGACAGCGCGTTGATCCCCGGGTCGAAGACGCCGAGACCACCGGCCTCGAAGATCCAGTCCTGTCCCGGATGCCAGTGACGCACGTCCTCCTTCCAGGTCACCGTCATCTTGCGGATGCGCTTGCCGGCCAGCCAGTCCCGCGCCGGTTCGACACCCGGGGCATGGCGCGAATGCCAGGTGGCAAACAGCGAGACGCCGTTCGACGCTGCCAGTCCCGCCAGATGCTCGACCTCTGACAGCGTTGCGCCGGGCGGCTTTTCCAGCATCACGTGCCTGCCCCTGGCCAGCGCCTCGGCAGCCACCCGGTGCCGGGCCTGCGGCGGCATGCAGAGGGAGACGGCTTCGATCTCCGGCATCGCATCAAGCATCTCGCCCGTCGAAGCAAAGCTCGCGACGCCCTCCACCCCGGCATTGCGGCTCGCCGCCGCGACGAGGTCGAAGTCGGCCGAGCGGGACAGCGACGGCAGATGCTGGTCGCGGGCGATCTTGCCGATGCCGACGAGGCCGAGCTTGACGGGTGCCATGCCTTTGGTCCTCACGCCCGGTTCTTGTTGTAGACGTCGAAAATGACGGCGACGAGGAGGACGAGACCCTTGATCACCTGCTGGTAGTCGATGCCGATGCCGAGGATCGACATGCCGTTGTTCATCACGCCCATGATGAAAGCGCCGATCACCGCGCCGACGATCGTGCCGACGCCGCCGGCCATCGACGCGCCGCCGATGAAGACGGCGGCAATAACGTCGAGCTCGAAGCCGAGGCCGGCCTTCGGCGTCGCGGTATTGAGGCGGGCGGCGAAGACTAGGCCGGCGAGCGCCGCCAGCATGCCCATATTGGCGAAGGTCAGGAACACCAGCCGCTCGGTGTTGATGCCCGACAGCCGCGTCGCCTTTTCGTTGCCGCCGACGGCGTAGATGCGCCGGCCGATGGTCGTGCGTGTGGTGATGAAGGAATAGACGGCGATGAGCAGGGCCATCACCACGAGGACGTTCGGAAAGCCCCGGAAGGTTGACAGCGCCCAGGTGATGTAGACGATCGCCGCGGCGAGGATGAAGTTGCGGCCGAAGAAGAACAGCGCCGGCTCGTCGTCATGGCTGGAGGCGCGGTTGCGGAAGCGCGATCTGAGGCCGAAGAACAGCATCACCGCGACGACGGCGAGGCCGAGCAGCATCGACAGGAGGTTGAAGCCCTTGATGCCGAAGACGTCCGGCAGGAAGCCCGAGGCGATCAGCTGGAAGCCGCGCGGGAACGGGCCGACGGACTGGCCCTCCAGAACCCAGAGGGACAGCCCCTTGAAGACCAGCATGCCGGCGAGCGTCACGATGAAGGACGGGATCTTCCAGTAGGCGATCCAGTAGCCCTGGATCGCGCCGATCATCGCGCCAACGGCGAGGCAGATGACTCCCGCGAGAATGTAGTTCATGTCCCACTGGACGATCATCACCGCCGCCAGCGCGCCGACGAAGCCGAGCACCGAGCCGACCGACAGGTCGATATGGCCGGAGACGATGACCAGCAGCATCCCCAGCGCCATGATGATCACGTAGCTGTTCTGGAGGATGAGGTTGGTCAGGTTGATCGGCTTCAGAAGGATGCCGTTGGTGACGATCTGGAAGAACGCCATGATGACGATCAGCGCCAGCAGGATGCCGTATTCGCGCATGTGCTTGCGGATGAAGCCGCCGGAAGCGGCGGCCGCACCGCCGAGACCGGGCTTTGCCACCTGCGGCTGATGGATGGCCTCTTCAGACATCGTTTAATCCTCAGTTCCTGTGGCCGGAGCGGATGATCAGCGACATGATCTTCTCCTGTGAAGCTTCGCCGGTCGGCATTTCGCCGACGAAGCGGCCTTCGTTCATCACGTAGATTCGGTCGGTGACGCCGAGCAGCTCGGGCATCTCCGACGAGATCACGACGATCGCCTTGCCGCTCCGAGCGAGCTCGGCGATGATCGCGTAGATCTCGTATTTCGCGCCGACATCGATGCCCCGGGTGGGCTCGTCGAGGATCAGCACCTCGGGGCCGGCGAACAGCCATTTCGCCAGCACCACCTTCTGCTGGTTGCCGCCGGAAAGGTTGACCACCTCCTGCGCTGTCGAGGAGCACTTGATGCGGATCTTCTCGCGATAGTCCCGGGCGACGTCGAGTTCGCGGTGCTCGTCGACGACGATGCCGTTGGCGATGCCGTCGAGATGAGCGAGCGGGATGTTGCGGCGGATGGTGTCGTCGAGGACGAGGCCGTAGGTCTTGCGGTCCTCGGTGGCGTAGCAGATGCCGGCCGAGATCGCCCGCTGCACGGTCGAGACATCAACCTTGCGCCCGTGCATCTTCACCTCGCCGGAGATGCCGACGCCGTAGGACTTGCCGAACAGGCTCATGGCGAGCTCGGTGCGCCCGGCGCCCATCAGCCCGGCGATGCCGACCACCTCCCCTGCCCTGACATGGAAGCTGACGTCGTCGACGATCTTGCGCTCGGCGTGCTGAGGATGGTGGGCGGTCCAGTGCGACACCTCGAAGATCGTCTCGCCGATCTTCGGTTCGCGTGGCGGGAAGCGGTCGGTGAGGCTGCGGCCGACCATGTCGCGGATGATGTCCGCCTCGCTCACATGGCTGCCGCCGGCGTCGAGGGTCGAGACGGCCGCGCCGTCGCGCAGCACGGTGATGGTGTCGGCGACCTTGGAGATCTCGTTCAGCTTGTGGGAGATCAGGATTGACGAGATGCCTGCCGCCTTGAATTCGAGGAGCAGCTTCAGCAGCGCTTCGGAATCGGTCTCGTTGAGGCTCGATGTCGGCTCGTCGAGGATCAGCAGCTTGACCTCCTTCGACAGCGCCTTGGCGATCTCGACGAGCTGCTGCTTGCCGAGGCCGAGATCGGTGACGCGCGTCTGCGGCGATTCCTTCAAGCCCACCTTGGCGAGCAGCGCGCGGGTGCGCGAAAACGTCTCGTGCCAGTCGATGATGCCGCCATTGGCCCGCTCGTTGCCGAGGAAGATGTTCTCGGCGATCGACAGAAGCGGCACCAGCGCCAGCTCCTGGTGGATGATGATGATGCCGCGCTTCTCGCTGTCGGCGATGCCGGAAAAGCGGCATTCCTCGCCCCGAAATTCGATGATCCCCTCGTAGGAGCCGTGCGGATAGACCCCGGAGAGGACCTTCATCAGGGTCGACTTGCCGGCGCCGTTCTCGCCGACGAGGGCGTGGATCTCGCCCTCCTCGACCTTCAGATTGACGCTGTCGAGCGCCATCACCCCCGGAAAGGTCTTGGTGATGCCCTGCATTTCGAGAATGGTGGTCATGACGGATCGTCTCGGAGCGTCGAAGCGGCCGCGGGGCGGCGCCGGAACGGAAAGATTGCCATCTCCGACGGGGCCTGCCCCGTCGGTACGGCGCGCCGGCGGATAGCCGGCACGCCGCGCGGGTCGGTTTCTCCCACCGCCGGCGGGAGGGCGCAGATCACTTGATCTGGTCTTCCTTGTAGTAGCCGCTCTCGACCAGGACCTTCTCCCAGTTGTCCTTGGTGACCAGAACCGGCTTGAGCAGATAGGACGGCACGACCTTGACGCCGTTGTCGTAGGTCTTGGTGTCGTTGACCTCCGGTTCCTTCTCCTGCAGCACCGCGTCGACCATCTGGACGGTCACCTTGGCGAGTTCGCGGGTGTCCTTGAAGATCGTCGAATACTGGTCGCCGCGCAGGATCGCCTTGACCGAGGGGACCTCGGCGTCCTGGCCGGTGATGATCGGCATGTCGAGGTCGCCGGAGCCGTAGCCGACGCCCTTCAGCGAGGAGATGATGCCGATCGACAGGCCGTCATAGGGCGACAGGACGCCATTGACCTTCTGGTCGCCGGTGTAGTTGGCGGACAGAAGGTTATCCATGCGGGCCTGGGCGACCGAGCCGTCCCAGCGCAGCGTGCCGACCTTGTCCATGCCCATCTGGCCAGAGGGGATCTTGATCTTGCCCTCGTCGATCAGCGGCTGCAGCACGCTCATCGCTCCATTGTAGAAGAAGTAGGCGTTGTTGTCGTCCGGAGAGCCGCCGAACAGTTCGACGTTCCAGCTGTCCTGGTCGGGGAAGCGTTCCTTCAGCCCGTCGACCAGCGACTCCGCCTGCTGCACGCCGACCTGGAAGTTGTCGAAGGTCGCGTAGTAGTCGACATCGCCGCTGTCGCGGATCAGCCGGTCATAGGCGATGACCGGAATGCCGGCGGCGGCGGCGTTGGCGAGGGTGTTCGACAGGGTCGTGCCGTCGATCGCGGCGATCACCAGCGCCTTGACGCCTGTGGTGATCATGTTCTCGACCTGGTTGACCTGGTTCGGGATGTCGTCCTCGGCATATTGCAGATTGGCGCCGTAGCCGGCCGCCTCGAACTGCTTGACCATGTTGTCGCCGTCGGCAATCCAGCGGGCCGACGACTTGGTCGGCATGGCGATGCCGATGGTGCCCTTGTCCTGGGCGCTCGCCGCGAGCGGGCTCGAAAGCGCCACGACCGTGGCGGCAAGCCCGGCCAGTATTGTCCTCATCTTCATGGTCACGTCTCCTCCCTGACCGTTCGGGCGCTTACCGGCGCCCCTCGAATGTCAAGCCTCGCCCGACGGGCGCGGCTCGCTACTCCCCCGACCGGCCCCAATGCCGGCGGATCGCGTTTCGCCCTCGCCATTGGCGTAGAGGGCGTGAATGACGTCGTCGAAGGCGCTCTCGATGAGCCTTCGCATGAACAGTTCGGCCGCCTCGCCGTCGCCGCCGAGGATCGCCTGCATCACCCGCTCATGCTGGCGCACGGTCTCGTCCTGGGGGTTCTGCCGCCAGGACAGCGAGAAGGAGATCGACAGGCTGCGCTCGATCAGCGAACCGAGCGAGATCAGAAGCGGATTGCCGGTCGCCTCGAGGACGATGCGATGGAAGTCGAGATCGGCGACGATCAGCTCCGGCGAGCCGCGGGGATTGTCCCGCATGCCGGCGAGCGCGGCGGTCAGCCGCCGACCCTGCGCCTCGTCGATCCGCTGCGAGGCGAGCTTCGCAGCGCTCGGCTCGTTGATCAGCCGCATCTCGTAGAGCGCCTCGATGAAGGGCCGGCGGACCGGCGCCATCAGGTGCCAGGCCATGACGTCGACGTCGAGCATGTTCCAGGCGATGCGCGGGCGCACCCTTGTACCGACCTTCGGGCCGACGCTGACCAGCCCCTTGGCGGCGAGGTGACGGACCGCCTCGCGCACGACGGTGCGCGACACGCCGTGCCGGGACTGGATTTCCTTTTCGGTGGGGAGGGTCTCGCCGCTCGGCAGTTCGCCCGAGGTGATCATCCGGCCGAACGTGGCGGCGAGCGCGACGGTCCTGTTCGACCTATCACCGTCGATTGACGAACGCTCGTACCCCATGGAACCCGCCGGACCTCCCAATCCGCAATGATCGTACCATTGCGCCGGAAAACGCCGTCATGCAAGCCCCCGATAGCCGTAGATCAGACGAAGGTCGTATCATTGGCCTGCAACTGGCCGGAAAAAAGCGGTCGCGCGAAACCGATCCGCAGGCGACCGCTTGGATTTTGCAGGTAGCGGCAATCAGGCCGGCGCCGGCTTGCCGTCGGCTCCGCCGCTCTCCTTCGTCGAGGGACCTTTGCTTTCGGGCTCGGTCGCCGATCCCCCCGCCCCGTGGCCGGCTGGCACGTGGTCGTTCGGCGGAAGATCTTCCTCCTTCGGCGGGCGGACGCGGAAGACGACGAGATAGAGCGCCGGGATGAACAGGAGGGTGATCAGCGTGCCGGCGATGATGCCACCCATCATCGCATAGGCCATCGGCCCCCAGAACACCTCCCGCGAGATCGGGATCAGCGCCAGGCTGGCGGCGGCCGCGGTGAGCAGGATCGGCCGCGCCCGCATCTCGCTCGCCTCGAACACCGCCATCCAGGGATGCACCCCCTCGTCCCTGAGGACGTCGATCTGGTGGACGAGGATGATCGAGTTGCGGATCAGGATGCCGACAAGGGCGAGCACGCCGAGGATCGCCACGAAGCCAAGCGGCGCACCGGACGGCACCAGCGCCGCGACGACGCCAATGAGGCCGAGGGGCGCGGCGCAGAGCACCACGAACAACGCCCGGAAGCTCTGCATCTGAACCATGATGAGCGTCAGCATGGTCATCAGCATGATCGGCACGACGGCGGCGATCGGCCCCTGGCTTTCCTCGCTTGATTCCACCGCGCCGCCCACCTCGACACGATAGTCCGGCGACAGCGTCTGCTGGAACTTGGCGACCTTCTGCTCGAGCTGCTTGACGATGGTCGCCGGCTGCGTCGCGCCGAGCACGGCGCCCTTGATGGTCACTGTCGGGACCCGTGAGCGCGAATAGAGGATCGGATCCTCATAGGTGTAGTGGTAGCTGACGAGGCTGGCAAGCGGGATCGCGTCGCCGTTGGAGTTGGTCAGCTGCAGATTCTCGATCGCCTCGATGGAGTCGCGGTCGGATTTCGAGCCGCGGGCGATCACCGGCACCAGATAGATGCTGTCGCGAATGTCGGTGATCGTCGTGCCGTCGAGCACCGAGTTCAGCCGCGAGGCGATTTCCTGTGAGGTGATCCCGAGCTGCCGGGCCTTGTCCTGCAGGATATCCACCTTGAGGACGCGGGCCGGCTCGTTCCAGTCCATGACGATCGATGTCAGCCGATTGTCCGTCGCCATCAGCCCGGCGAGCTCGCGCGCCTTGTCGCGCACCACCTCGATGTTCGGGCCGCCCAGCCGGTACTGCACCGGCCGCCCGACCGGCGGGCCGAGCTCGAGATATTTCACGTAGACGTCGGTGCCGACGAAGTTTTCGCGGGCGAACTTCTGCAGCCCCGCCTTCACCCTTTCGCGGGCTTCGAGGCTCTTGTTGAGGATCACCACCTGGCCGAAGAACGGATTGTTGGGCTGGACGTCATAGGCGAGGATGAAGCGTTCCGCCGAGCGGCCGACATAGGAGCTCCAGTGATCGATGTCGTCGTCGCCGGCGAGCGTCGTCTCCAGCTTGTCCATCTGGGCGCGGGTTTCCTCGATCGTCGCATTGTGCCGCAGGGTGAAGTCGACGACGAGTTCCGGCCGATCGGAGGTCGGGAAGAACTGCTGCTGGACGAACTTCATCCCATAGATCGAAGCGGCGAACAAAAGCACCGTGACGATGATGGTGATCCAGCGAAGGCGCATTGCGCCCCTGAGCACGGTCGAGAAGGCCCGCCGCACGAAGCCCGGCTTGGCATCGTGGCGGTGCATCGACTTCGGCAAAATCAGGACGCCGATCAGCGGGGTGAACAGGACGGCGACGATCCAGGACAACGACAGCGACATCGCGATGACGACGAAGAGCGAGAAGGTGTATTCGCCGGCATTGGAGTTGTTGAAGCCGATCGGCAGGAAGCCTGCGACCGTCACCAGCGTGCCGGAGAGCATCGGAAAGGCGATCGACGTCCAGGCGAAGCTCGCGGCCTTTTCGCGCGTCTCACCCATTTCGAGCCGCGAGACCATCGTCTCGATGGCGATCATGGCGTCGTCGACCAGCAGGCCGAGCGCGATGATCAGCGCGCCGAGCGAGATGCGCTGCAGCGTCAGCCCGGCATATTCCATGCCGATGAAGGTCATGGCGAGAACCAGCGGGATCGACAGCGTCACCACGAAGCCGGCCCTGAAGCCGAGGCTGACGAAGCTGACGACAAGCACAATCGCGACCGCCTCGAACAGCGCCTGGGTGAAGCCGCCGACGGATTCCTCGACGACGGCGCCCTGATCGGCAACCTGATAGACCCCGACACCGATCGGAAGCTCGGTGATGATCCGCGCCATCTCCGACTTCAGGGCATCGCTGAAGTCGACGATGTTGCCGCCAGTGCGCATGCCGATGGCAAGGCCGATCGCCTCCTGGCCCTTGTAGCGGAACAGCGTCGAGGGCGGATCCTCGTAGGAGCGATGGATGGTGGCGACGTCGCTCAGCCGGAAGAACCGGTCGTTGACCCGAAGATTGACCGCCTGGAGGCTGTCCTCGGAGGTGTACTGGCCGGAGACGCGGACGATGATGCGCTCCGGGCCGGACTGGATGACGCCCGAGGGCGCGATGGCGTTCTGCGCCTGCAGCGTGTCGATGATGGTCTGCTGGTCGAGGCCGAGGCCGGCGATCTTGCGCAGCGAGAACTCCAGATAGATCGCCTCGTCCTGCTCGCCGACGAGCTCGATCTTGCCGGCGTCCGGCAGCTGCAGGATCTGCGTGCGGACGCTCTCGACATAGTCACGCAGCTGCCGCTTGGTGATGCCGTCGGCGGTGAAGGCATAGATGTTGCCGAAGACGTCGCCGAACTCGTCGTTGAAGGAATAGCCCTTAAACTCGTCGGGAAAATCGGCCCGGATGTCCGACATCTTGTCCCGGACCTTCTTCCAGATGTCCGGAACCGCCCTGGCCTTGGTCGTCGGCAGAAGGTTGACGAAAACCGTGGTCTGGCCGGGCGTGGTGATCGAGCGGGTATAGTCGAGGCTGTCGAGCTCCTGCAGCTTCTTCTCGATCCGGTCGGTGACCTGCTCGGACATCTCCTTGACCGTGGCGCCGGGCATCGAGGCCGCGACGACCATCGTCTTGATGGTGAAGTTCGGGTCTTCCTCGCGTCCGAGGCTGAGATAGGACAACGTGCCGGCGAAACAGGCCACCAGCATGAAGAACCAGATCATCGAGCGGTGATGCAGCGCCCAGTCTGACAGATTGAAGGACTTCACGACGAGATACCCTGGGAAACCGACACTTTCTGGCCTTCCTTCAGGTCGTGCACGCCGGCGGTCACGAGGATCGCCCCCGGCTCGATCCCGGAGACCAGCATGATACGCCCACTGCCGTCCTTCTCGACCTTCACCTCCTGCCGGTGAACGACCGCCTCGTCGGCGTCGACCGTCCAGACATAGGACTTGCCGTCCTCCTCGAAGACCGACGTCGGCGGCAGGAGCAGGATCTGCTTGTCGGCCCGCTCGGCCTGGATCGCGGTGACCAGTGCGCCGAGCCTGAAGGGTTCGGGCGGATTGTCGAGAAGGATGCGGACCCGGACGGTGCGGGTCAGAGCGTCGGCCTGCGGGGCGATCTCGCGCACCTTGCCCTTGGCCTCGATCGAGGGAGCGATCTGCAGCACCACCTCGAAGGGCGAGCCGACCTTCAGGCCGCCCATCTCGGCGCCGGGAATGTCGACGACGGCCTCGCGCAGATCGGTGCGGGCGAGCTTCATCACCGTCTCGCCGGCCGAGACCACCTGCCCGACATCGGCGTCGCGCTCGGTGATCACGCCGTCATAGGGGGCGGTGAGGTTGGCGTAGGACAATGCGTTCTCGGCCTTGGCGAGCTGCGCCCTGGCGCTGATCAGATCGGCCTCGGCGGCGCTGCGGCTCTGCCTGGCATTGTCGAGATCGGACTGCGACACGGTCTTCTGCTTGAACAGCGCCTCGAGCCGCTGGGCGCTGTCGCTGGTGGTGCGGGCCTGCATCTCGGCATTGGCGACCTGCGCCTTTGCCGAGCGCACGTCGGCATTCAGCGTCTCGGCGTCGATCGTCGCCAGCGTCTCGCCGGCCTTGACGCTGTTGCCGACATCGACCTGGCGCGAGACGATCCGCCCGAGAGTCCGGAAGGCGAGCGTCGTCTCGAAGCGCGGCTCGATGGTGCCGCTGTAGCCGAGCACCTTCGGATCGGTCGGCCTCAGCACCGTGTGCAGCACCGGCCGCGGCGCCACCGGCTGGGGATCGCCTTCGCCCTCTTCGGTGTCGCTGCAGCCGGCAAGAAGGGCGGCGGCAAGGAGCCCCGCCACGAGCATTCGCGGCGCGGTCATCGGCGTTCTCCACCCTCGCTGGATGCCTGAACGAGGTCCAGCGCGGCGCCCGGGAGCACCAGCTGCGAGCCGGCGGTGACCACACGCTCCCCCGCCTCGACGCCGCCGGCGACGAGGATCGTCCCGGTCTGGTAGGCGGCGACCTCGATGGGCGTCAGCTTGGCGCTGCCGGCCTCGTCGACCACCCACACCGCGGGCTTGCCGCCCTTCACCATCAGCGCCTCCCACGGCAGGCTGACCGCCTGGCGGCTGGTCTCGCCGGTCTCGTGGCCGACCACCGCCGAGCCGAGCGTCATTTCCGGCGGCGGATTGTCGATGCCGATCTTCACTTCGACGGTTCCGGTCGAGCTGTCGATCAGCGGCGAGACCTCGCGGATGTAGCCCCTCGCCTTCACCGACGGGTCGCTGACCAGCGACACCTCGATCGAGTCCGGCTTCTTGTTGCCGATGAGAAGCTGTTCCTGGATCTGGAAGATTGCGTCCTCGGCGCCGCTGCGGGCAAAGCCGAAAGCCGCCTGGGCGGCGCTCACCACCTGGCCGGGATCGACCTCGCGGCTGGTGATCACCCCGGCGGCATCGGCCCTGAGGACGGTGTTCGAAAGGTCCTTTTCGGCATTGGTCAGATCCGCCTTGGCGCTGTCGAGGGTGCTCTGCGCCGAGGTCTGCTGCGCTGCGGCGGAATCATAGTCGCTGCGGGTGGTGAAGCCGCTGGACAGCAGCTGCTTTTGCCGGTTGAACGAGGCGGTGGCGTTTTCGAGCTGCGCCTCGGCCGACTGGACCGCCGCCTTGGCGGCGGCAACGCCCGCCTGCTGGTCGGTCGGATCGATCTTGGCGAGCACGGTGCCGGACGCGACCTGATCGCCGACGTCGACGAAGACATCGGTGACCCGGCCACCGGTCTCGAAGGAGTAGGTGGAGGAATTGCGCGCCGCGATCTCGCCGGTGAGCGAGACCGTCTGGGAGATCGCCCTGGTCTCGGCCGTCACATAGGCGACGGGCTGGGGCTCCGCCGTGGCGGTCTCCTTCTCGCCGCAGCCGGAGAGCGCCAGGCACACCGGCACCCCCGCCAGCAGCCAGCTGCGATGCAATGCCCGTCGGCACGGACGCCAAGCCGGCAACAAAAATCTCATCTTGCTTACCGATCGAGTTACTTTATGATCGAGATATACTGATATGGAGAAACCGTCAATGTGCGGCGAGCCCGCCCCTGCCAGGAACCCATGCGGCGACGCCGATTTTCAGGCTTTCGCGAAGCTCTTCAAGCAGGTGATCCACGGGGCTGTCGCCGTCGACCGGGAGTTCGCCGCCAGCCACGGCCTCGCCCTCACCGACATCATGTGCCTCGCCTTCTTGACCGAGCACGACGGCCCGGTCAGCGCCAAGATGCTGGCCGAGCACGTCAACCTTTCGACGGGAGCGACCACCGCGCTGATCGACCGGCTGGAGCGGGACGGCTTCGTCGAGCGCCGGCCAAACCCGTCCGACCGCCGCGGCGTGATAATCGTTCCGGTGGAGGAGCGGGCAAAGCCCGTGCTCGCCACCGGCGAGCGGCTGCGCCACAGGTTGAGATGGGCCTATGGCTGCCTGTCGAAGGAGGAGGTGGGCGCCGTCGCGCGGTTCTTCAACGCCCTTCTCGCCGGCACCGGCCCGACGGAGTAAGGTCCGTCAGATCGAGCCGGCCTCGACCATATAGTTGTTGGCGGTGCACATGGCGGCATCGTCGGAGGCGAGGAACAGCACCATCCGGGCGACATAGACCGGGTCGATCAGGTCCTTCAGGCATTGGCGGTCGCGATGCTTCTCGATCGCTTCCTCGCTGACCCAAAGCTCCTTCTGGCGTTCGGTCATGATCCAGCCGGGCACCACGGTGTTCACACGGATGCGGTGCGGCCCGAGATCGCGGGCGAAGGACCGGGTCATGCCGTGCACCGCCGCCTTCGCCGTGGTGTAGGCGGGCATGCCGCCGCCGGCCTCCCACCAGGAATTGGAGCCCATGTTGACGATCGACCCACCACCGCTGGCGATCATGCCGGGTGCCACCGCCTGGGTGACGAAGAACATGTGCTTCAGATTGGTGGCGATGCGTTCATCGAAATAGTCGGGCGTCACGCTTTCCCAGCCGTGCCGGTCGTCGCGCGCGGCGTTGTTCACGAGGACCGTGGCCGGGCCGTTGCGGCCGGCGAGCTTGCCGAGGGCGACCGTCGTCGCGGCGATGTCGCGCAGGTCGCAATGTTCGAACGCCACCTCGGCGCCGTCTGCCAGAAGCTCGTCGCAAAGCGCCTGCGAGGCCTTCGCGTCGAGATCGAGGAAGCCGACCTTCGCCCCTTGAGCGGCGAAGGCGCGGACGATCTCGGCGCCGATGCCTGAGCCGCCGCCGGTGACGACGACGCTCTTGCCCGCAAGGCTCGGATAGATGGCGAAGTCTGGCATCGGTGCGGTTCCCCCAAAGGCTGCCGGCCCGTGTCGGCCGCCGCGTGTGTGCGCCGGACCGGGGCTCCGGGTCAACCACTGGGCAGCCGCGGGTCAGGCGCCTCTCAGCCGCCCACAGTCGCCGGACGGAACGCGCCGGGATTGCGCCGCCAGACCGAGAAGTTGAGGCAGGCGGCCGCGGTGACCCAGAGGAGATAGGGGATCAAAAGCAGCCCCGCGACGGCATCGATCGGGTAGAACACCAGCGCGTTGACCGCGACGGCGACCCACAGTGCCAGGACGTCGGCAAAAGCGAGACCCGGCCGCCGCATTCCGAAGAACAGCGCCGACCAGGCGGCGTTCAGGACGAGCTGCAGGCCGTAGGCGGCAAAGGGCAGCGGGACGAGGCCCGCGCTCTCGTAGACCCGCCAGCCGGAGACTGCGATCATCACGTAGAGCGCCGACCAGACCACCGGGAACGCCCATTTTGGCGGGTTCCAGCTCGGCTTGTCGAGAGTGTCGTACCAGGGCCCCGGCTTGAACACGGCGCCGCTCGACGCGACCGTGAGGACGAGGGCGAAAAACACCACGAAACTCAAAATCGAAGACATCGCCGCCTTTCGGGAAATTTCGATTGCCGCCGGGAAAATTCCATTCACTATCAACGCAGTCGAACGCCAAAAGAGACCGCCCTGATGAGAAAATTCGTCTCGATCCTAGTCCCTCTGCTCGTCCTTGCCCAGCCGGCGGGCGCCGCCGGCCCTGCCGTCGCCGCCGATGTCGACGCACTGAAAGCCTGCATCACCACGGCGGGAGACAACCCGGAAGACTGCATCGAGACGGTCGTCGACCCTTGCATCGACGGGCTCTCCGCGGAGAGCGAAGAGGGCGTCAACGGCTGCTACGACCGCGAGGCGGAGGCCTGGGACGCGATCCTCAATGAGACCTACAAGATGGCTCTGAAGGATGCGGCGTCCTTCGACGAGGAAATCTCGGCCAATGGCGGCGAGGCGGAGGCGGCGGGCAGCCTGAAGAAGGCGCAGCGCGCCTGGATCGCCTTTCGCGACGCCGAATGCGACCGGCTCTACAACCGCAACATCGACGGCACGATCCGATTCACCGCCTACGCCTCCTGCCAGAACCGGCTGACCGCCGAGCGCGCTATCGCCCTTGGCAAGTCCGACGAGCCGATGTGACGAGACCATCCGCCGGGAAATATCGGCGCGGGATCAACCGCAGCATCGCGGCTCAGCCGAACAGCGGGCTCTGCCAGACATAGGCACCGAGGGCGACCAGCGCCGCGATCGGGATCGCCATCTGGATGGGGCGGAGCGAGGCAAAGAACAACGGCGCCTCGCCATTCCGCGCGGCAATCGGATCGAGAACCGCGAGGCTGAGGAAACCGACGATCTCCAGCGCCGTCGCCGTCAGCGTATAGGCCCAGACCGTCTCGACGATCGCCGCAAAGCCGAGGCCGAAGAGCCAGAGCATGGCGACCAGCTGGGACAGCGTCGGCCCGCCGGGCTGGCGGAAGCTCACCCCGCGCCTGACGCCGGCAAGGAAGGCGAGGATCGCCGCGCCCCAGAGCAGCGTCAGATTGACCGAGAGAAACGCCTGTGCCTCGCCGCCGAGCCAGAGATAGATCGCCCCGGCGGCGATCGGCAGCATCGCCGCGAAAGCGAGAAGCGCGCCGACCGGCGGCGGCTCGGCGGGCTCGGCGGCGGTGATCGTCCGGCTGTGATCCTGGCTTGCCATGCTTTTTCCGGTCTCTCGCAGTTCTCGTCGAGCGGCTCGCGCTTCGGCGCCGGCCCTCCCTGCCGTTTCGCCGGAAAGGCCGAAAACGTTCCGTCCCCAAAAGCGGCTGCGGCGCCAGTCGCTGATATGGCGGTTTCTACGGCTTCGAATAGGGGCGCATGATCGCCCTGGTTTGCCGCTCGGTCTGCTGCAGCAGCCGGTAGGCTTCATATTTCGCGGCGTGAAAATCGGCGACCGCGCCGGTCTGCGGCGCGAGGACATCGCCGGCCCGGCACATGTTTGCCGCCGCGCCCCGGAGATCCGCAAAGGCTTTTCCGGCGACGGCGCCGACCATGGCGCTGCCGAGAAGCACCGGCTCCGGCGTTTCGGGCAGCGCGACCGAGAGGCCCGTCGCATCGGCGAGGAGGCGCCTCAGCAGCGCCGAATGGGCGGCCCCGCCGGAAGCGACGATCGTCCCGAGCCTCAGGCCCTTCGCCCGGTTGGCCTCGACGATCTGCCGGGTGCCGTAGCAAAGCCCGCAGAGCGTCGCGACGAAGAGGCGCACGAGACTCTCCTCGCTTGAGGCTAGCGTCAGCCCGGCGATGGCACCGCGGGCATGGGGATCGGCCTCCGGCGAACGGTTGCCGAGAAACTCCGGCACGACGGTGAGATCGGCACCGAGAAACGCCGCTGCCTCCAGCGAACCGGCCATCTCCAGCGCCCGCTGCTCGAGATGATCGAGGACCGAGCGTCCCGCCATCTCCGCTGCGCGCTCGGCCGCAGGATAGGCCGGATGCAGCGCGATCAGATAGTCGAGCGCAGCCCCATAGGCCGACTGGCCGCCTTCGAGCAGCCAGTAGCCGGGGATCATCGCGCCGAGATAGGGGCCCCAGACGCCGTCGACGAAGGTCGGCTCGCGGGTCAGCGTCATCGTGCAGGAAGAGGTGCCCATGATGAAGGCGAGTTCCGCCGTCGGATCGGCGGTCTCGCCGCTCGCCGAAGCGCCCCCCGCCGTGCCGACGCCGCCGGCATGGGCGTCGATCAGCGAGGCGCCGACAGGCGTCCCCGGCGCAAGGCCGAGTTCGTCGGCCGCCTGGCTCGTCAGGCCGTGCCCCAGTGGCGTCGCGATGTCGACGACCTCGGTGCCGATCCGTGCGAAACCTTCCTCGGCGAGATCATCGAGGCCGACGGCGCGAAAATAGTCGGCGTCGAAACGCCGCTCATGGGCGAGATAGGTCCATTTGCAGGTGAGCGTGCAGACCGAGCGCGAGACGCTTCCGGTCGCCCGGAACGACAGGAAATCGGCAAGGTCGAAGAAATGGCCCGCCCGGCGATAGGTTTCGGGCAGTTTCTCCTTCAGCCAGAGAAGTTTCGGCGTCTCCATCTCCGGCGAGATCCGCCCGCCGACATAGCGCAGCACCTTGTGGCCGGTGGCGTTGATCCGCGCCGTCTGGTCGAGGGCCCGGTGGTCCATCCAGACAATGACGTTGCGGGTGTGGTCGCCGGACCGGCTGACGGTCAGCGGCCGGGCGTTAGCGTCGAGGACGACCATCGAGCAGGTCGCGTCGAAACCGAGGCCCTTCACCTCGTCGAGCCTCAGCCCGGCCTTCGCGACCACCTCGCGGACGCTTTCGCAGATCGCCCGCCAGATGTCGTCGGAGGACTGCTCGAAGATGTTGGGATCTTCGCGCCACAGCCTGATCGGGCGCTTGGCGGCGGCGAGCAGCTGGCCGGCGCGGTCGAACAGCCCGGCCCGGGCACTGCCGGTGCCGACGTCGATGCCGAGATACGCCTCAGCCATGCCGCCTCCCATATTGTCTTTGGAAGCGACCTAGCCGGATTTTGGCCGGATTGAAAAGAGGCCGCGGCGGCCGTCCTGATCCGGGGACGGACCGGCGAGACGGAAAGCGCGGGGCAGGTCCTGCCAGCGTGCGGGGCAGGGGCGCCGTCAGAGGCGCCGGATCGATATCGTCGCGACGGTCGAATCCGCCGGCGTGTAGCTGTCGCACTCGACCCTGCTGCCGCCGGCATCGATGGCCACCGCGCCTTTGACGAGACAGGCATCGGCGAAGGACGCCGGTACGCCGAAGGCCGCCAGCGCGTCGTAGAGCCTTTGGCGATAGGCTTCATGATCGCCGTCGCGATGGGCGATCTCGGCGCGGATCGCGAATTCCTGGTTGCGGCGGTCGTAGCGCGCGAGGATCGAATTGAGATCGGAGCCCTGCCGCTCGCCGAGACGGCAGGAGACGTCGCCCTCGCCGCGCCGGCACTCGGCCTCGCCCGGCATGATGTATTTCAGGAAAGCCGCCTGCCTGTCGGCATCGCCCGCCGCATCCCGTGGCGAGTTGCCAGCAGCCCTCTGCACCTCGCGGAGGGCAACCGTCGTGAACGGGCAGGCTTCGACCGTGCGCTCGACCAGCCGCTCGTCGTCGCGAAGATCCATCCGCGGGTCGCCCCAGCCTTCGATCGCCATTGTCCGGCCGTCCCGGACGTTTGCCAAAAGCTGCCGGTCCATCGGCCAGAAGATGACGCGCTTGTCGGAGAGATATTCGCCGGCTTCGACTGGCAATGACGAGGCTGCGCCGTCGATGTCGATGTCGAAGCGGACCTCGCGCTGCATCTCGCTCGGGCTCACCGCCTGGAACTGCGTCGACCAGATGCCGAATTTTGGCTTCTGTCCGGCCTTGCAGGAGACCGCGACGCAGGTCGCTTCGCCGGCGTCGCAGGCATAGGCAGCACGCCAGTCCCCCGCCCTGCTCTCCTTCCATCCGGCAAAGGCGGAGCCGAGCGGGAGCAGCAGAAAGGCCAGCCCGAAGACCGCAAATGTCCAAAACCGCATCGCCGTTACCTCCCGCCGTGGTCTGGCGAAGATGTAGCAGGATAGCGTTGCGACAGGCTTAAAGCGCAGTGCCTGGGATGGTGCGGGTGACGACGCGCCAAGCTGCTGGCGAGAGGCGGATCGTGCCCAGCAGCGCTCGGCGTGGTCAGCACGCAATGACGTCGAGATAGCCGGGAGACGCAAGACCCAACAGGACCGCGTCTCGGGTGACGATCGAGAGCCTTCGCACTCGCGCGGTGGCGACCAGGTAGCAGTCGCCGGGATCCTTGTGTCCGGTCTCTTCGACGACCATCGCGGCTTCGCAGGCGATCCGCTGCCTGATCGGAATCACCTTCGCGGCTGTGGCGGCCAAGGCGTGCGAGAACCAAATCGCCGGTGCCTTCCCGCCAAGGTCTACTGGGTTCTTGTGAGCCGGCTTCTGCGCTGCAAGCGCAAGTTCCCATGCCGAAATGGGTGAAACGTAGAGCGTCCCGCCCGCCTTGTGTTCGGAAATCAGAAGGATTGCTTCGTCAGAGAGCGGCTCGCTCGCCGCCGTCAACCAGTAGAGCGCATGCGTGTCGAGCAGCGCTCCTGCCAACTCTCAGCCTTTCCGAATACGCTTTCGGCTGGTCTTACGACTTTGCCGCATCTCGAGCTCCAAAACCTGCTCGAAGATCGGCTTCGTCAGGTCGATCTCTTCATTCAAAAGAAGCGGCGTCGATTTCATCGCTCCATAGCCAGGCACTTCCAGCCACCGACCCGTCTTCGGATCATGGACCATCCATTTGCCGTCCGGTTGCTGTTTCATCTGCGCTTTGGCCATGGAGGCAATATAGCGCGATTTGAGAGGTCCGGCGAGGCCCTCACCCCTCGCCGAGATAGGTCTTCAGCGTTTCGGCCGTGCCCTTCTGCGCCAGCATCGTCAGCCAGTCGGCAAAGGGCGTGGCGAAGCGCGGCTCGTCCTTCAGCGATCCATAGACCTCGGTCATCGAGAGCCAGGCCGACGGATCGGTCTCGGCGGCCTTCGCCCGCTCGGTCAGCTTGTCCCAGTTGGGATCGTTCGGCTCGATCACCGCTCCCGAATCCGTCACGCCGCGGCAATAGCGGCACCAGAGCGCGCTCTCGAGAGCGAGACCGACGGGATCGCGGCCGGCCTTCAGATTGTCGAGGATCGACAGGACGATGAATTTCGGCTGGCGGTTCGAGCCGTCGAGGCAGAGCCGGCGCACCGTGTCGCCGATCTTCGGATTGGCGAAGCGGCGCTTGATCAGGGCGTAGTAGTCGGCAAGGTCGGTGTCCGGTACCGGCGGCACCACGGGAATGATCTCGTCGGTCTCGACCTTTTCGAGGAACTTCGCGACGAGGTCGTTCTCCATCGCCTCGTGAACGAAATGGACGTCCATCAGCCCGGCCGGATAGGCGATGATTGCGTGGCCGCCGTTGAGGATGCGGATCTTCATCGTCTCATAGGGGGAAACGTCCGGCACGAACTGGACGCCGACCTTTTCCAGCGCCGGGCGGCCGGAGGGAAAATCGTCCTCCAGCACCCACTGCTTGAATTCCTCGCAATAGACCGGCCAGGCGTCCTCGATGCCAAAAGTCTCGCGGCAATGATCGATCTCGCGCTGGCTGGTCGCCGGGGTGATGCGGTCGACCATGCCGTTCGGAAAGGCGACGCTCGCGTCGATCCAGTCGGCAAAGGCCGGGTCGGACAGGCGCATGGTGCCGACGACCGCGGCGCGGCAGACCTTGCCGTTGTGGGGAATGTTGTCGCAGGACATCACGGTGAAGGGGGCAATGCCGCGCTCGCCCCTGAGCTTCAGCCCGGCACCGATGAGGCCGAAGACGGTCTTCGGCTCGTCGGGATTTTTCCCGTCGGCGGCGATCGCCGGGTGGGAGGGGTCGAAGACGCCGTCGGAATCGATGAAATAGCCGCCCTCGGTCACGGTGAGGGAAACGATGCGGATCGCCGCATCGGCGAGCTTCTCGATGATCGCCGGAGTGTCGCCGACGGGCAGCATTTCCACCATCGGCCCGGTGACGCGGGCGCTGGTGCGGGCGTTGTCCTGCTCGACGACGGTGGTGAGATAGTCCTGCGAGGCGAGCTTCTCGCGCATCGCCGCATCGGAGGGCATGACGCCGGCGCCGACGATGGCGAAGTCGTGGCCCTCGCCGGTCTCGAACAGCTCGTCGAGATAGACCGCCTGATGGGCGCGATGAAAGTTGCCGACGCCGAAATGCAGGATGCCGGGGGTCAGCGCCGAGCGGTCGTAGCCGGGGACGGCGGCCTTGGCGGCGATGTCCGAGAGGGTTTTTGCGGAAAGCCTTACGCTCATGGCAGGTCTCCTGGAGGTGTCCGTTGCCTGGCGGCGGCGCCAGCCGCCAGATGATTGACGAGAATGCCGCGGACCCGGGTCGCCGGTCGTCCGCAGCGGCAGGACGGTTCGCCGCCGGCCCCTCCCGAGCCGGTGGCAGCCGCCGTTACCTGATGGCGAGGCCCTTGGCGTCGAAGCGGTGGATCTTGTCCTCCTCCGGCGTCAGATAGACGACGTCGCCGGCATGGACCGGAAATTCGCCGTCGGCCCTGACGGTGAGCGGCTCGTCGTGAACCGGCGATTCGACATGCAGGAACGTGTCCGAGCCGAGATGCTCGGAGACCTTCACCGTACCCTTCCACGTCCCTTCCGTGGTCGAGAGCCGCAGATGCTCCGGCCGGATGCCGATGGTCTCGGCATTGTACCTGGCCGCCTCGGCGCCGCCGAGCTGGTTCATCTTCGGCGAGCCGATGAAGCCGGCGACGAAGGTATTGCGCGGTGCGGAATAGAGCTCCAGCGGCGAGCCGACCTGCTCGATGTGGCCGGCCCTCAAGACGACGATCTTGTCGGCCATGGTCATCGCCTCGACCTGGTCGTGGGTGACGTATACCATCGTCGTCTTCAAGCGCTGGTGCAGCTCGGAGATTTCCAGCCGCATGCCGACCCTCAACGCCGCATCGAGGTTCGACAGCGGCTCGTCGAACAGGAAGGCCGCCGGCTCGCGGACGATCGCCCGGCCGATGGCGACGCGCTGGCGCTGGCCGCCGGAAAGCTGCGCCGGCCGACGGTCGATGTAGTTGTCGAGGTTCAGCGTCTTTGCCGCATAGTCGACCCGGCGGTTGATCTCGGCCTGGTCCATGCCGGCCATCTTCAGCGGAAAGGCGATGTTCTTGCGCACGCTCATATGCGGATAGAGCGCGTAGGACTGGAACACCATGGCGAGGCCGCGCTTGGCCGGCGGCAGCTCGGTGGCGTCCTGGCCGTCGATGACGATCTGGCCGCCGGTGACGTCCTCCAGCCCGGCGATCAGCCTGAGCAAGGTCGACTTGCCGCAACCCGACGGGCCGACGAAGACCACGAACTCGCCGTCCTCGATTTGAAGATCGAGCTCGGGAATGATGACGGCTTCGCCGAAGGCCTTGCGAACCTTTTCGAGGTGGATCTGTCCCATGACGATTTCCTTACTTGACGGCGCCGAAGGTCAGGCCGCGCACGAGCTGCTTCTGCGAGAACCATCCGACGATCAGGATCGGGGCGATGGCGAGCATCGATGCGGCCGAGAGCTTGGCGTAGAAATTGCCCTGGGGGCTCGAGAAGGACGCGATGAAGGCGGTGAGCGGAGCGGCGTTGGAGGTCGTCAGATTGAGCGTCCAGAACGCCTCGTTCCACGACAGGATGACATTGAGGAGGATCGTCGAGGCGATGCCCGGCACGGCCATCGGCGCCAGCACCTGAGTGATCTCCTTGGCGAGCCCCGCCCCGTCCATGCGCGCCGCCTCGAGGATCTCGCCGGGTATCTCCTTGAAGTAGGTGTAGAGCATCCAGACGATGATCGGCAGGTTGATCAGGAACAGGACGACGATCAGGCCGAGCCGGGAATCGAGGAGGCCGAAGCGCACGAACAGGAGGTAGATCGGGATCAGCACGCCGACGGCCGGCAGCATCTTGGTCGAGAGCATCCAGAGCAGGACGTCCTTCGTGCGCTTGGTCGGCGAGAAGGCCATCGCCCAGGCGGCGGGAATGGCGAAGATCAGCCCGAGCGCCGTCGAACCCAGCGACAGATAGACCGAGTTCAGCATGAAATGCAGGTAGTTCGACTGGCTCTGGATGGTCCGATAGTTCTCCAGCGTCCAGTCGAAGGCGACGAAGACCGGCGGGATCGAGATCGCCTGCAGCTCGGTCTTGAACGAGGTGAGGAAGGTCCAGAGGATCGGGAAGAAAATCACCAGCCCGACGAACCAGGCGAGGACGGTGGTGACGATCTTGCGGCCCTTGGTGACGCGGCGTGCCATGGTCTGTGCTCCCTCACGCGTCCAGGTTCTTGCCGATGAGGCGAACGAGGAAGATCGCGACGATATTGGCGAGGATCACCGCGACGATGCCGCCGGCCGAAGCCGCGCCGATATCGCCATAGGAGGTCGCCTGCTGCGCCACGAGATAGGTGATGTTGGTCGACTGCGAGCCCGGCCCGCCCTGGGTGGTCACCAGGATCTCGGCATAGATCGACAGAAGGAAGATGGTCTGAATCAGGATCACTACGGTGATCGCCCGGCTCATATGCGGCAGGGTGATGTACCAGAAGATCGACAGCGCCCCTGCCCCGTCCATCTCGGCAGCTTCCTTCTGGTCCTCAGACAGCGACTGCAGCGCCGTGAGCAGGATCAGCGTTGCGAAGGGCAGCCACTGCCAGGCGACGATGATGATGATCGAAAGGAGCGGCAGTTCGGTCATCCAGTCGATCGGGGCGAGGCCGATCGCCTGGAGGAACTGGCCGATGACGCCGTAGACCGGGTTCATCATCATGTTCTTCCAGACCAGAGCCGCCACGGTCGGCATGACGAAGAACGGCGCGATGACGAGGAGCCGGACGATGTTGACGCCGTAAAACTCCTGGTCGAGCAAAAGCGCGATCAGGATGCCGCCGATCACCGTGATCGCGAGGACGCCGAGAACCAGAATCAGCGTGTTGGCGAGCGCCGCCAGAAAGGTCGGGTCCTGGAGAAAGTAGGTGTAGTTCTCGAAGCCGATGAAGGGCGTCGAGAACGGGTTGTAGAGCGTGTAGTTCAGCGTCGAGAAATACAGCGTCATCGCCAGCGGCACGATCATCCAGATCAGGAGGACGATCACCGCCGGCGCCATCATCGCGCGCGCTGCGCTCTTGGTGTGCAAGGTGGCCATGGCATTTGCCCGTGTTGCCGCCGCGCGATTGGCGTGATGGCGCTGAAACTCGAACCGACCGCCGCGTCGTTGCGGCGCCGCTCATCCGTCTGCGTCCGGAGCGCGGGCACGGCGGCTAAGACGCTGCTGCCCGGGGGACGCCATTCATTCGGGAAAAAAGACGGTAACGAGCCCGGCAGCCGCCCTTTGAGGGCAGCGGTTCGAAACTCGGACTTCCTCCCGAGGGGTCGGGCCGGGCGGCTCGTTCGTCGGCCGCCCGTATCCCTGATCAGCCGAGCTTACTTGATGTAGCCGCCGCGTGTCATCTCGCGGGTGGCGATCGCCTGGCTCTGCTTCAGCGCCTGGTCGACCGTCGCCGAACCGGAGAGCGCCGCAGCCATCTGCTGGCCGACCGCCGTGCCGAGCCCCTGAAACTCGGGGATCGCCGCGAACTGCAGGCCGTAATAGGGCTTGTCGTCGGTCGGCGAAGGATCGGCATGCTTGATGGCGTTCAGCGTCGCCTCGGCGAAGGGTGCCGCCTCGGTGTATTTCGAATTCTCATACAGCGAGGTGCGGGTGCCCGGAGGAACGTTCGCCCAGCCTTCCTTCTCGGCGACGAGGTCGAGATATTCCTTCGACGTCGCCCAGGAGATGAAGGTCTGCGCCGCTTCGGCGTTCTTCGAGGAGTTCGGGATCGCCAGCGACCACGCCCACAGCCAGTTGAAGCCGTCGTTCGGGCAATTGTCGGTGCCGCAGGGCGCCGCCGCGAAGCCGACCTGATCCGGCACCTGGCTCTGCTTGGGGTCGGTCACGAAGGAGGCCGCGACCGAGGCGTCCATCCACATGCCGCACTTGCCCTGGCCGAACAGCGAGAGGTTCTCGTTGAAACCGTTGGAAGCAGCGCCCGGAGGGCCGTATTTGGTCATCAGGTCGACATAGAGGCTAACCGCCTTCTTCCAGCCGTCCGACTCGAACTGCGGCTTCCAGTCGGCGTCGAAGTAGTTGGCACCGAACTCGCGGGCCATGTTGCCGAGGAAGGCCATGTTCTCGCCCCAGCCCGGCTTGCCGCGGAGGCAGATGCCGTAGACGCCGGCGTCCTTGTCGGTGATCTTCTCGGCCGCCTCGGCGATGAAGTCCCAGGTCGGCTTTTCGGGCATTTCCAGCCCGGCCTTCTCGAACAGGTCCTTGCGGTAGAGCGTCAGCACGCTCTCGGCATAGAACGGCGCGGCATAGAGCTTGTCGTCGTTGGACAGGGCACTGCGGATCGCCGGGATGAGGTCGTCGACGTCATAGTCGTCGCTGAGGCCGTCGAGCGGCTTCAGCCATTCCTGCTTGGCCCAGATCGGCACCTCGTAGGTGCCGATGGTCATGATGTCGAACTGGCCGCCGCCGGTGGCGATGTCGGTGGTGACGCGCTGGCGAAGGATGTTCTCCTCCAGCGTGACCCAGTTCACCTTGATGTCCGGATGGGCCTTCTCGAACTCCGGCGTCAGACCCTGCATGCGGATCATGTCGGAGTTGTTGACGGTGCCGATGGTCAGCGTCGTCTGCGCGGACGCGGCCGTCGTCGCGACGGCGAGGAGCGCGGCAGCGCTCACCGTCATCATCGAAAATCTCATTGAAGCCTCCCAGCTCGCATGTGAGCAATTGTTCAATAGCGGGGCAAAACTTCACTGCCGGCGCGGCAATGTCAACCGAATTCCATGCGGCAGTGCAGCAGCAAGCCCCGGATTTCCTTGGCCGGTGGAGGGAAGCAAAAGCCGCGGTCACATGCAATCCTGCAGCGTGGATTCGCCGCACACCCATCGAACCGGGCAGACGCCGGTCTGCCGCAATCGGGCTGCGGTGACCTTGCGGCCCGAATGAAAGGCGAGACGCCCCGCCGCCGGCGCTACGAGCCGGCTAACCCAGCAGCCGATCGGCGGTCGCCTCGTCGGTGATCAGGCCGCTGATCAGCCCGCCGGTCGCCGCCGCCTTGATTGCCGGCGTCTTGGCCGGCCCCATCGCCGCGGCGATCACCTCGCCCCGCGCGGTCGAGGGGATCGGCGCGCTCGCGACGCGCTCGTTGAAGCGGCAGTCGATCAGCCTGCCTTCGCTGTCGAACACCCAGCCGACGATCTCGCCGGCCGCCCCCTGACGGATCAGATCCTCCTGCTCACTGGCGGTGATGAAGCCGTCGACCACCAGCGGCGCGGTGGCGGAGATCTCGCCGACGCCGACGAAGGTCACTTCGGCTTTGGCCGCCAGCTGCAGCGTCATCTCGACGACCTTCTGCTGGTGCAGCAGATGGCGCTCCTGCGGTGTCGAGACGACCACCGGCAGCGGCATCGGATAATGCGGCGCCTTCACCTGGTCGGCCATCGAATAGATCACGTTGTAGACCGAGGCGGAGCCGTCCGGCGCGATGTTGCCCGTCAGCGAGACGATCCGGTGCTGGGTGCAGCTCATCGGCGGCAGATGCTCCACCGCCGCCCTGAGGGTGCGCCCGGTGCCGACGGCGAGGATCGTCGGCGCCTCTCGCCGCAGATGGCGCTCCATCTCCACCGCGCAGGCCTCGGCGACGCCAAGGGTCGTCGACGCGGAGGCCGGATCGGACGGGACCACTTCGCAGTAGCTGAGGCCGAAGCGCGACTTCAGGCTCTCGGCCCGCTCGAGGCAGCCGGCGATCGGATGGTCGATCCGCACCCGCACAAGCCCGGCAGAGACCGAGTGGGAGACGAGGCGCTGGGCGGCCTGACGGGAGATTCCAAGCTTTGCCGCGATCTGGTCCTGGGTATTGCCGGCGACGTAGTAAAGCCAGCCGGCCCGGGCAGCGTCATCCAGTCGTGTCGTCTCGTCGTCGCGCGTTTTCGCCATCGTCAGCCCGTCGCCCGGTGGCCCGCAGCGCCGCCATCCGCACCCCGCCCGAGCTGGCGAAAGCGAAGGCGACCCAAAGGCCCACCGGCACACTCCTCCCTGCGGCAGACGCATCGGCCCGCCCGCGACCCCGGCATCTTGCCGGTGCGGGCCGACCGATCCGCTCCGCCGGTACCCCGCCAATGTTTAATGGCGGATGCCGCCGGCTTGCAAACGACGCATGGGGTCGGGGCCGTGCCGGCCCGGCGCGGCGGGCCTGCCTTCGCCGGGAGCAACGCTAGGTCAATCGGCGTGACAAACTGCACAAATTCCGGGCAATATCATTCAAAATCGCTAGCTGACTTGATTTTCTTGCCGGCGGCTTTCTCTTTAATTGCGAGCGTGACGGAGAGTGCCGGTGAAACCATTTGACGAGATGCTGATATCGGGCGACGAGGTCCGCGAACCCTATGCCCGGTTCCACGAGTGGTTCCGAGAGCAGGACGCGGAGGCGCTGGGCGAGAAGGCGAGCGAGGCCGAGGCCTTCTTCCGGCGCACAGGCATCACCTTCAACGTCTACGGGCAGGAGGAAGCCGCCGAGCGGCTGATCCCCTTCGATCTCGTCCCGCGCATCATGGCGAAGTCGGAATGGGACAATCTCGCCGACGGCATCGAGCAGCGGGTGACGGCGCTCAACGCCTTTCTCGACGACCTCTACCACGATCAGGAAATCATCAAGGCCGGCATCGTGCCGGAGCGGCTGATCGCCGGCAACGAGGCATTCCTCGAAGAGATGCGCGGCTTCCGCCCGCCCGGCGGGGTCTATACCCACATCATCGGCACCGACATCGTCCGCTGCGGCGAGAACGAGTTCTACGTCCTCGAGGACAACGCCCGCACCCCCTCCGGCGTCTCCTACATGATAGAGAACCGCGAGACGATGATGCAGATGTTCCCGGAGCTGTTCGCGCAGAACCGGGTGCGCCCTGTCGAGACCTACCCGCATCATCTGCGCCGCTCGCTCGCCGCCGTCGCGCCGCCGGCCTGCGAGGGCACGCCGACCATCGCGGTTCTCACCCCCGGCATCTACAACTCGGCCTTCTTCGAACACGCCTTCCTCGCCGACCAGATGGGCGTCGAGCTGATCGAGGGCTCCGACGTCGCCGAGATCGACGGGCGCATCCAGATGCGCACCACCGAGGGCTACAAACCGATCGACGTGATCTATCGCCGGGTCGACGACGCTTTCCTCGATCCGAAGGTGTTCAACCCGACCTCGATGCTCGGCATTCCCGGCATCATGGACGTCTACCGCAACGGCGGCATCACCATCGCCAACGCACCGGGAACCGGCATCTCGGACGACAAGGCGATCTATTCCTACATGCCGGAGATCGTCGAATTCTATACGGGCGCGAAGGCCAAGCTGCAGAACGTGCCGACCTGGCGCTGCGCCGAGGAGGATAGCCTCAAATACGTCCTCGAGCATCTGGACGAGCTGGTGGTCAAGGAAGTCCACGGCTCCGGCGGCTACGGCATGCTGGTTGGCCCGACCTCGACGAAGGAGGAGCAGGAGATCTTCGCCGACAAGCTGAAGAAGAAGCCGACCAACTACATCGCCCAGCCGACGCTGGCGCTCTCGACCGTGCCGATCCTCGTCGATGGCGGTCTCGCCCCGCGCCACGTCGACCTCAGACCCTTCGTCCTCGTTTCCGACAAGGTCCGCATCATTCCCGGTGGCCTGACCCGCGTCGCCCTCAAGGAGGGCTCCCTGGTGGTCAATTCCAGCCAGGGCGGCGGCACCAAGGACACCTGGGTTTTGAGGGACTGATCGATGGCACTTCTCGGACGCACCGCAAACGGCCTGTTCTGGATGTTCCGCTACATCGAGCGGGCCGAAAACACCGCAAGACTGCTCGATGCCGGCCAGCGCATCTCATTGACCAACCTCTCCTCGGAGCCCGACGAGTGGCAGTCGGTGCTCGTCTCGGCCGGGGTCGAGGCGGCCTACAACGCCAAATACGATAATCACGACCCCGACAATGTCGTCCATTTCATGCTCTGCGACCGGGACAACCCCTCCTCCGTCCGCGCGTCGCTGGAGACCGCCCGCACCAACGGGCGGATGGTGCGCACGGCGCTGACCCGCGAATTATGGGAGGCCGTCAACGAGAGCTGGCTGGTGGTGCAGCGGCGCCTCGCCGGCAAGGTCAGCGCCCATGAACTGCCGGCCGTCATCGATCTCGTGAAACGTCAGGGTGCGCTGATCCGCGGCACCTTCCAGACGACGATGCTGCGCAACGAAATCTTCGACTTCGCCAATCTCGGCGCCTTCATCGAGCGGGCCGACAACACGGCCCGCATTCTCGACGTCAAATACTGGCTGCTGTTGCCCGAGCACAGCCAGGTCGGCTCGGCGCTCGACAATTTCCAGTGGCGCTCGATCCTCAGGTCGGTCTCGGCCCACCGCTCCTATGCCTGGGAATATGACGGCGAGTACCGGGCGGTGAACATCATCGACTTCCTGATGCTCAACAAGCGCATGCCGCGCTCGCTCGCCTATTGCTACACGGTGATCGAGGACAGCCTGAAATTCCTCGACCGCAACTACGAGGTCCGCCATCCCTGCTTCGAGACGGCGGCCTCGCTGAGCGAACGTCTTTCCGGCTCGAGCGTCAGGCAGATCATCGACAACGGTCTACACGAGTTCCTCGAGGCCTTCATCCGCGACAACAACCGCCTCGCCCAGGAAATCGGCCAGAACTACCGGTTCTACCCCGAGGTGTAACCGCTCCCTGCCCTCCCCGATACGGCGCATTCTCGCCGGTCGGGGCGGCGCTTCGGGGATGAGGCGGAACGTCGCACATAGCTCACTTACATGCAGCAATGATCTCCGCATGGAGCCGCATCTGCGCGGCTGCGCCAGCTCAAACCAGAAATTGTACGTAGGTATTTGTACGAGGTTTCGATGGTCCCCGTGACCGTCGCAAAAGCAATTGTTTTTCTTGCCATTTTTTCTTTACGCCTCATCAACCAAGGGACGTAAGGCTCTCTGGCGAGGGTGAGATTGTGCAGCCAGACTGCCGGTCACTCGCGGATACGGGAGAGCAAGAAAATGCATAACAATCAACGCAAAACGCCGAACCCGGGTTGGCATGACCTCACACTCCCGAATCTCCTTCGGTCCCCACGTCATCTCGCCAAGAATACCTGCGGCAGCAACGCCGTCGAATTCGCCCTGATCCTTCCGGTCTTTCTCGTCCTGCTCTTCGCCTCGATCGCCGTCGGCTGGTATCTCGGGATCGCCCATTCCCTCGAGCAGATCTCGGCCGATGTCGGGCGCTATGCCATGGTCGGTCTGACGGCGGAGGAGCGGCAGGCGCTGATCGAGCGCCGCATCGAGGCGGACGCCGGCTCCTACGTCCTGATCCGCCCCGAAAAGCTGGTGGCGGCGGGCCGTGAGGACGCCGGTTCGCTGACCGTCACCGTCAGATACGACGCGTCCTACATCCCCGTCCCGCTGCTTCTCGCGGACATGGTCGGTTCGATGTCCTCGATCGAGCGCTCGGCGACGGTGATGCTGCCATGAGCGCTCCCCTCGCCTCCCTTCGTCGCCTCCGCCGCGCCGAGGCCGGCTCGATCGTCGTCACCTTCGCCCTCAGCCTCCCGATCGTTCTCGGCTGTGCCGCCTTCGCGCTGGATCTCGGCGCCGCCTATCTGGAAAGGCGATCGCTGCAGGCGGCAACCGACGCTGCGGCCCTTGCCGCCGCCAGCCGCCCGGCCGATGCGGACAACGTCATCGACGCCGTTCTCGCAGCCAACGGCTTTGCCGAGGCGCGGCACACGCTCGTCTACGGCATCTATCGTGACGATCCGAATATCGACAGGGACGCGCGTTTCCTGCCCGCCGGCAGCGGAAACGCCATCCGCGTCAGGGCGGAGACGACATGGCCGTTCGTCTTCGGCCGCGTTCTCGGCTTGCAGGACCTTGCGATCTCCTCGCGCTCCGAGGCGGCGTTGCTTCCCTCCGTAAGTCTCTCGGCCGGCAGCCGGCTCGCCTCCCTCGATCCGAAACTCATCAATGCCTTCCTCGATCCTCTGCTGGGCCTCAACGTCAATCTCACCGCCGCCGACTATCAGTGGCTCGCCCGTGCGCAGATCGGGCTCGGCGCGTTGGGCCGGCGCCTCGCCGACACGCTGTCTGAAATACCCGACGCGTCTGCCGCCGTCGTCCTGCAGCACGACTTCCCGCTCTCCACGGTGACCACCGCAATGTCGCAAGAACTGACGGTGACGGGCAACTATCTCGGCGCCTCGATCCTGCAGAAGGCGAGCTACTCGCCGCTCGCGGTCGCCACCACCGTCAGGCTCGCCGACATCGTCGATCTCGACGAGCGGCAGGAGCGGCTCGCGGCGAACTATCCGGCCTCGGCGCTGACCGCGCGGCTGAACGTCCTCGATATCGCCGGCGCCGCCATCCGCCCGAACGGCATCGGCAATGCGGTCTCCGCCGAGATCGACCTTGCGCCCGCCGGCTCGGTGCAGGCGGACGTCCTCCTCGCCGAAGCCATGCAGTCGGCGCGTTCGATTGCAGCCGGGGGCGTCGGGACTCGGGTGACCACCGACCAGCTCCGCATGCGGCTCGTCGCCTCCACCTTTGTCGATCTTGCCGGAGCGAAGGCGCTCCAACTGCCGGTAGAGGTGGTGGCCGCGGGCGGAACGGCTGAGGTGATCGCCGCGACCTGCGGTGCGAGCCTTGCCGACCGCGAAGTGCGCGTCGCCGTCACCCCGGGGCTGGTGCGGGCCTCGATCGGACAATTCGCCAAGCCGCTCGCCGCTGCCGCCGTCGGCGACAGCCTCGCCGAAGCGACGATCGTCGACGTCCTGCTGGCCCGGATCTCGGCCCGCGCCAACGTCGCCGTCGAGCAGACGACGCCGATCGTCCTGACCTTCCGCGGCAGCGAGATCGGCAACGGCACCGTCAAGACCGCGCGCACGCAGACGCTGGCATCGAGCCTGATCAGGCGCCTGATCGAGGAGACCGACGTCTCGGTCGACTTTCTCGGGCTCGGCCTTTCGGGACCGATCGTGCGCGGCACCGTCAGGGACGTTCTCACGGCTCTCGCAGCGCCGCTCGACGAGGTCGCCAACGGCATCCTGGCGATCACCGGTGCCGGCCTCGGGGAGCTCGACGTCAGGGTCGACGGTCTCGACTGTTCGCGGGCGCGGCTCGTCGGATGACGCAGCGCGCCGGCGCCGCGACATAGCACCGCAACACCGTCGCAAAAAGTTTAGGACAAGCGGCGCATGATAGTTGCCTCGGGTGAAGAGTTGGCGGATTGATCAGATCGGGAGTCGCGGCAGCGATACTGCCGATCCTTTGAGAGGCATCTGACTTCGATGACCTATTGCGTCGGGCTTCTGGTGGAGCGTGGCCTGGTGTTCATGTCCGACACCCGGACGAACGCCGGTCTCGACAACATTTCGGTCGTCTCCAAGATGAAGACCTGGGAGGTGCCGGGCGAGCGGTTCCTCTGCCTGCTCTCGGCCGGCAATCTCGCCACCACCCAGGCCACCGTCTCGCTGCTCGACGAGCGCATGGTCGCTCCCGCCGAGCGCCAGCCGAGCATCCTGACCCAGCCCTCGATGTTCCAGACCGCCCGGCTGATCGGCGAAACCGTCAAGGAGGTCATCTCCGGCAATGCCCAGGGCGGGCAGACGGCCGAATCGGTCTTCTCGGCCTCCTTCATCTTCGGCGGCCAGATCAAGGGCGGCCGCCCGCGCCTCTTCATGATCTATCCCGAAGGCAACTTCATCGAGGCCGGCCGCGACAATCCCTTCTTCCAGATCGGCGAACACAAATACGGCCGCCCGATCATCATCCGGACCTACGATCCGACCATGTCACTGGAAGATTGCGCCAAGCTGCTCCTGGTGTCGTTCGATTCCACCATCAAGTCGAACCTCTCCGTCGGCCTGCCGATCGACATGCAGTTCTACGAGGGAGACAGCTTCGTCAGAGGCTACCGGCGGCGCTTCGACGCCAAGGACGAGTATTACCGGACGATCTCCGACGGCTGGTCGGACGCCCTGAAGCAGGCCTTCGACGCCCTCCCCGCCTTCGAGCGCTGACGAAACCCGTCGGCCTGCCGCACTCGCGGCATAACCCGCGCGCACCACAGGTCACTTCGTCGTCAGGCCACACGGAGGCGGAGCAAGCCGCCTCGAGCCTCTGCGGCTTACGGCCATATCACCGAAGGCAAATTGTCGCCGCTGACAAGAAAGCGCCCACGGTGTCCCGCAGGCGCTTCGGAAGGTCGTCGGCAAGCGCCGGAACCTGCTTCCGTCCCTCAGCGATAGGCCTCGTCACCTTGCGCGTAGGGGTTCTGCTGGCCGCCCTGATAGGGCTGCGCCTGAAGCTCGCTCATCGCCAGCTGCTCGGAGCCGTCGCGGTGATAGATGTCGTCGCGGAACTGCACGACGTTCGGATCGGTCGCCCAGGCGGTGATGTAGGTGAAGAACACCGGCACCGGATTGATGAGGTCGATGTCCTGGCGCTCGCGCGCCGCGATCACCTGCTCGATGTGCTGGCGATCCCAGCTCGGCTCGTCGCGGGCGAGCCAGACGATCAGGTCGCGGACGTTCTGGACGCGCACGCAGCCCGAGGAATCGAAGCGCATCAGATTGGAGAACAGCCCCTGCTGCGGGGTGTCGTGCATATACACCGAATAAGGGTTCGGGAAGTTGATCTTCACCGAAGCCATCGCGTTGTTCTTGCCCGGATCCTGACGGAACAGGTATTTCACCGCCTCGTCGGTGTTCCAGTCGATCGACTGCGGCGGGATCTCGTTGCCCTGGCCGTCATAGATGTGGATGTTCGACTTTTCGAGATAGGTCGGATCCTTGCGCATCAGCGGGATTATGTCCTTGCGGACGATCGACGCCGGGGCATGCCAGTAGGGATTGAGGTTCAGATTGGTGATCTTCGATTCGAGGATCGGCGACTGGCGATCGATCTTGCCGACGATGGCGGTGTGGCGCTGCACCACCTGGCCGTTCTCCACCGCCTCGACGGAGGCGGCGGGAATGTTGACCATCACGAAGCGCGGGGCATCGACCTTGGCGACCATCTCCTGCAGCCGGCTGACATTGGTGATCAGCTGGTTGAGGCGAAGCTGCGCCGGCACGTTCATCGCCTTGTAGGTATATTCGGCGACGACGCCGTCGGCCGGTAAACCATGACGCGCCTGGAAGCGCTTCACCGCCGCGTCCACATAGGAATCGAAGACGCTGGAAGCGCCGGCCGAGGCGGCAAGGTCGCCGGCAATGGCGAGACGCCGACGCAGGACCGGAACCGCAGGCGATTCCGAACCGATCCTGAGCTTCTCGTTTTCCGGCACCTGCGGCCAGCCGCCAGAAGCTACGATGCCCTGATAGGCGTTGACGGCGCTTTCGGTCGAGACCAGCGTGTAGTTCGAGAAGATCGGCGTGTTCGACGCCACCTGCCGCACGTTCGAGCCGCGGGTGTCGAACTGGTCGTCCCAGTTGCCCCGGGACGGCGCGTTGAGGATGTCGGATAGGGCGTTCTGGGCAAAGGCGGCACCGGGCATCAGGCCGAGGCCCGACGCCGCGGCCCCCAGGAGAAACCGCCTGCGCGTTGCCTGAAGGCCCTTCGTCTCGGTCGCTCTCGTCATTACCTGCCCCCGTTTTCAAACAAGATCGCCGCCGGAGCCTGCGCGAACCCTGCGCAGGCCTTGCGGCCCATCGCCCCGCGGGTTTCCACGAGGTCCGGCGTCGGCCGCCATCGGGAAAGCGGAGCGCCGCATGGGCTCCGATGTGGGGCCGGACGATGGTCGCGGCGCGTCTTGGCTGCCACGACCCTTGACCGCCGCGGCTACCGCCGCCCGAGCGGCGCGACCCGCAAAAGCTGCGGATCGAACGTCCCCGATGTTTCGTAAATCGCCGCAATATGGCCAAAGCGTGAAGAGAGCCCGCCACACTGTCGCAGTTGCGAACAAGCCCGCGTGAGGATGGCCGCCGCCTCGTTCCGGCAGGTCGGCCCGATCGAGGCGCTCAGTCGAAGCGTCGGCTCAGGCTGCCCCGCAAATGCACAGGGCCTGCCGCCTTTGCATACATAATGCCGCGATGCGTGTGCAGCCGTCCCCCGAAACAGCTGGTCTTCCGGCTTGGCATGCAGGTTGCCTTTGCAACTCTCGAACGACGGATGCCGCGTTCGAACCATCCAGAGCTCAAGGAGTATCGGCTTGCAACGACGTCAATTCCTCTCCGGTGCCGCGATCGCCGCTTCGGCCTCGCTCGCCGCCCCCGCCGTTGCCCGGGCGCAGGAAAGCTTTTCCTGGAAGATGACCAACGCCTACGGACCGGGATCGCCTTTCTACGTCGAGGGACCGGGCAGCCCGACGGACTTCTGTAAAAAGGTCGAGGCGATGTCCGACGGCCGGCTGAAGATCCAGCACTTCGCCGCCGGCGAGCTGATCCCGGCGCTGCAGGGCTTCGATGCCGTGCAGGGCGGCATGGTCGAGATGAACGCCGCCAACGCCTATTACTGGGCCGGCAAGATCCCCGCCGCGCAGTATTTCACCACGGTCCCCTTCGGCATGGACGTCAAGGGCACCAATGCCTGGCTCTATAATGGCGGCGGTATCGACCTGTGGCACGAGCTCTACGAGCCGCTCGGCATGGTCGCGTTCCCGATGGGCAATACCGGTGTCCAGATGACCGGCTGGTTCCGCAAGGAGATCAACTCGGTCGAGGATTTCAACGGCCTGAAGATGCGCATCCCCGGCCTTGCCGGTAAGGTCTATGCCAAGCTCGGCGTCAATGTGCAGCTCTTGCCCGGCGGTGAGATCTTCCCGGCGCTGGAGCGCGGCGTCATCGACGCTGCCGAGTTCGTCGGCCCTTATCAGGACCGCCGGCTGGGCCTGCAGAAGGCAGCGAAGTACTACTACACCACCGGCTGGCACGAGCCGAACAACGTCACCGAGCTCCTGATCAACAAGGCTGCCTGGGAAACCCTGCCGGCCGATCTGCAGGCGATCGTCAAGACCGCCGCCATGGCCTGCAACGTCGAGAGCAACGCCTGGTGCGACGCGACCAATGCCGAGGCGATGGACGATCTCGTCAAGAACTTCGGCGTCATCGCCAAGCCGCTGCCCGACGAGGTGGTCGAGAAGCTGCGCGAGGTGACCACCGCGACGCTGCAGGAAGGCGCCGACGCCGATCCGAAGACCAAGAAGGTCCACGAGGCCTATTTCGCCTTCAAGAAGCAGTATGGCGACTGGGCCGGCGTTTCGGCCGAGCCGCTGCTGCCGGTCCTCTACAAGTCGTAGCAGCCGGTGCGTTTCGTTCTCCAGCTCGCGGACGGGGCCGATCGCCTCGTCCGCATCGTCGGCGAGGTCATGGCCTGGACCGGCCTCGCCATGGTGCTACTCATCGCCTTCAACGTCATCGCCCGCTACCTGTTCTCCTACGGCGTCGTCGGCCTGCAGGAGATGGAGTGGCATCTGATGGCGGTCGGCGCGCTGTTCGGCATGCCCTATGCGCTGAATCGCGGCGAAGAAGTCCGGGTCGACGTCCTCTATGGCTCGTTCCCGCCGAAGGTGAAGCTCGTCGTCGACGCCGTCGGCGTCCTCTGCCTCGGCCTCATCTCCCTGATGATCGCCAAGCTCGCTCTCGGCTTCGTCGCCCAGTCCTACGCGCTCGGCGAAGGCTCGGCTGATCCCGGCGGACTGCCCTATCGCTGGATCCTCAAGGCCGCGATTCCCGCCGCCTTCCTCCTCCTGGCGATCCAGTCCTTCGCCCGCTTCGTCTTCGACCTCGCCAGACTGACCGGCCACCGCCCGATCTCCCCCACCGAAAGCTGACGTCATGCCGGTCAACGAAATGCTCGCGCTGGCGATGATCGGCGCATTCTTCCTGTTGCTGCTTGGCGGCCTGCCGGTGCCGATCTGCCTGGCGGTCACCGGCTTCGTCTTCGGCTATGCGGGCTTCGGCGGCATGCTGTTCGGCCTGTTGCCGGCACGGATCTTCGGCGTCGTCACCAACTACACGCTGCTTGCCCTGCCGCTGTTCATCTTCATGGGCATCATGCTCGAGCGCTCGAAGATGGCGGAGGATCTGCTCGACGTGATCGGCCTCGCCATGGGCGGCCTCAGGGGCGGCATGGCGCTCGCGATCATCCTCGTCGGCGTCCTGATGGGTGCCGCCTCGGGGGTCGTCGGCGCAACGGTCGTCACCGTCGGGCTGATCGCCCTCAACCCGCTGATCCGCCGGGGCTACGACAAGGGCGTCGCGGCCGGCGTCATCTGCGCCTCGGGCACGCTCGGCCAGATCATCCCGCCGAGCCTCGTCCTGATCCTCCTGGCCGACATCATGGGCGAGAGCGTCGGTACGCTGTTTGCCGCGGCGCTGATCCCCGGACTGCTGCTTGCCGGGTTGTTCATCGTCTATATTCTCGCACTCGGCGTCTTCCTCCCCGATCGCGTCCCGGCCATCCCCATCGAGGAGCGGCGGGCGGTCTCCGGCGGCGATCTGGCGAAGCGCCTGCTGACGGTGGTGCTACCGCCGCTGGCGCTGATCTTCCTGGTACTCGGCTCGATCATCGGCGGTGTCGCCGCCCCCACCGAGGCGGCGGCCATGGGCGCCTTCGGCTCAGTGCTGCTTGCCCTCTTCTCCGGCCGGCTGACGCTGAAGGTGATGGTCGAGGTCGTCCGCGGCTCCTTCGTCACCTCGGCGATGGTGTTCTTCATCCTGATCTTCTCGCAGGTCTTCTCGCTGGCCTTCCGCGGCCTCGGCGGCGACCGGCTGGTGCAGGACGCCTTCGCCTATGTGCCGGGCGGCATCGACGGGCAGCTGTTCTTCCTGATGGCGCTGCTCTTCATCCTCGGCTTTTTCCTCGAATGGATCGAGATCTCCTACATCGCCCTGCCGCTGTTCCTGCCGGTCCTGCACCAGTCGGGCGTCGACCTCGCCTGGGTGGCGATCCTCGTCGGCGTCAATCTCCAGACCTCGTTCCTGACGCCGCCCTTCGGCTGGGCGCTGTTCTTCCTGAAGGGCGTCGCGCCGCCGGAGCTGCGCACCAGCGACATCTATCGCGGCGTCGTCCCGTTCATCGCCATCCAGCTGGTCGGCCTTTTGCTGGTGTACCTCTTCCCGCAATTGGCGCTATGGCTTCCCGACGCGATCGGCTGGTGAGGGAGAAGTTTCATGCTGCATAGCGCCAAGGGTCTGAACGGCTGCGTCAGCGCTCCGCACACGGCGGCGGCGCTCGCCGGACAGGCGATCCTCGCCAGAGGCGGAACGGCGATCGAGGCATTGGTCGCGGCGGCCGCCACCATCGCGGTGGTCTATCCGCACATGAACGGCATCGGCGGCGACGGCTTCTGGATCATCCACCGGCCGGGCGAGGCGCCGGTCGGGATCTCGGGCTGCGGCCGCGCCGCCGAACTTGCGACGCCCGAGTGGTATGCCGAGCACGGTCACACCGACGCCATGCCGACCCGCGGCGCCCATGCGGCGCTCACCGTGCCCGGCACGATCTCCGGCTGGGACGAGGCGCTGCGCCTCATCGAGCCGCATCGCCGCATGCCGCTCTCCGATCTCCTGGCAGCCGCCATCGGCCATGCCGAACAGGGCATCGTCGTCACCGGCAACCAGGCCGACTGCACCGCGGCCAAGCTCGACGGTCTGAAGGACGTGCCGGGTTTTGCCGAGACCTTCCTGATCGATGGAAAGCCGCCCCGCGAGGGCGACATCCTCAGGCAGCCGGCGCTGGCGGCAACCCTGAGGACCCTGGCCGACGAAGGGCTCGACGGCTTCTATCGCGGCGGCATCGCCAAGGCGAACGCCGCCTTCCTGGAGGCGGCGGGCTCGCCGCTGCGGCTCGAGGACTTCTACCACTTCGAGGCCGAGACGGTCGAACCGCTCTCCGTCGAGATCTCGGCGGGCAAACTGTTCAACATGGTGCCGCCGACGCAAGGCGTCTCGTCGCTGATGATCCTGGCCCTGTTCGATCGGCTGGGCGTGTCGGCAGGCGAGGGCTTCGACCATCTGCACGGGCTGATCGAGGCGACCAAGCAGGCCTTCATCCTCAGGAATGCCGAGCTCGGCGATCCGGATTTCATGGCTCGGCCGGCGAGCGAATGGCTGACGGAAAAGACCCTGGCGGAGATCTCCGGCAGGATCGACCGCGAGCGCGCGTTTCCCTGGCCGCATTTGGCAAAGCCCGGCGATACGATCTGGATGGGCGCCGCCGACAGGCACGGCACCGTGGTGAGCTTCATCCAGAGCGTCTTCTGGGAGTTCGGCTCGGGCCTGACCTGCCCCGAGACCGGCGTCTTCTTCCAGAATCGCGGGGCGGGCTTCTCGCTCTCTCCCGGCCCCAACCAGGTCGGTCCGCGGCGACGGCCGTTCCACACGCTGAACCCGGCGCTGGCGCAGCTGAAGGACGGGCGCGTCATGGCCTATGGCACGATGGGCGGCGAGGGCCAGCCGCAGACGCAAAGCGCGGTCTTCTCGCGCTATGCGATGTTCGGTGAAGGCCTGCAGGAGGCGGTGACGGCGCCGCGCTGGCTGCTCGGCAAGACCTGGGGCGACGCGACCACGACGCTGAAGCTGGAAGAGAGGTTTTCGCCGGAACTCGTCGAGGCCTTGGTGGCTGCCGGCCACGACGTCGAGATCATCCCGGCCTTTTCCGACATGGCCGGCCATGCCGGAGCGGTCGTCCGTCATCCCACCGGCGTCATCGAGGGGGCGAGCGATCCGCGGGCCGACGGCGCGGCCCTCGCCTTCTGAGGCTGGCCGAGGTCATCCCGTCACGAAATAGTAGGCGGCGAGCGACAGGCCGATGGCGATGACGAACAGGCGGATGGCGATCTGCGGCACTCGCTTGGCAACCCAGACGCCTGAATAGCCGCCGAGCGCGACGCCCGGGATCATCGCCAGCGCGCCGGCCCAGTCGACGACGCCGCCCGAGACGAAGACGACGATGGCGACGATCGCGATGACATTGGCGAGGACGTTCTTCACCGCGTTCAGCCGGTGATAGTCGCCGCTCTCGGTCAGCCCCAGCGTCGCCAGCATCATGATGCCCATGCCGGCGCCGAAGAAGCCGCCATAGATGGCGGTGACGAACTGCATTGCAGGGCCGGAGCGACTGCGGCCTGCGGCGGCGGCGTCCTCCTGATGCCTCTGCTTCGGCCGCAGCCAGGGGCCCGCAGCAAAGAGCGCCGTTGCGCCGAGCAGCAGCCAGGGCACCGCCGCGGAGAACTCGGCATTGTCGAGCCACAGAAGCAGCATCGCCCCGAGGACGGAGCCGACCACCGAGACGAGCGCCAGGAGGATGATTCCCCGCCATATCGACCGGAGGTCCTTCAGATAGGGCAGCGTCGAGGTGAAATAGCCGGGGAGCTGGGCGATCGACGACGTGGCGTTGGCCGAGATCGGCGGCACGCCCGCCAAGGACAGCGCCCCGAAGGTCAGGAACGTGCCGCCGCCGGCAACGGCGTTGATCGCACTGGCGGCAAAACCGGCGACGAAGAGGAGCGCAATGGTGAGGAAGGACATGGGCGAGAATCGGTTGATCGGGACGGATCGCCCCGTGTTGCGCAATCTGCCCCCGACCTCACCATGGACGGCCTGCTCCCGCGCCGCTCCATTTCAGCGAAGCCAACATGTCAGGCATTCCCCACGGCACGCGGCGTTCGGGATCATCAACAACAACGGTCAGGCGGTCGGTAGGCCCCTGAGAATCACTCAGACGCCCTCGGCTTTCAGGGCCCTGTCGATGAGCTGCCGAACAAGCTTGTCATAGGAGACGTCTTGCTTCTTTGCCAGCAGCTTCAGGGCCTCGATCTGCCTTTTCGGCAGAGAGAGAAGCAGGCGCTCCTCTTCATCTGGAAATTCGAACGTCATCGGCCGGAATCCGGAGAGATCATACTCCGTCAGGTCCGCATGAGCGACAAACTCTTCAGCCTCCTCATCGGTCAGGAGAACCGGCATCTTTTTCAGCGTCTTTGAGTCGGGCATAGGCGGACACCTCTTTGCGATGCATGTAGCGGGCACTGACAGGACGGACGAAGGTCTTGCCGTCCCGCTGGCGCAACGTGAATGCCACGAAGAGCCAGCGTCCGCCCGCTGTCCGACCGATCGCCCGCAGTCTCTGCTCGTCGCGGAAATGCGTGGGATCAGCATAGACCGATGGGCTGCTGCGAAAAAGCCTTTCGATTTCCACCTGCGAGACGCCATGGCCGCCGCATTTCGGCCAGTTGCCCTCGTCCCAATCGATGTCCGCAACCTTCATGCGCCCACGGTGCATCCTCGGTTTCGTCGGGACAAGCGCCGGATCAGTCTAAAGACGGACGAGAAGGCAATTCGTGGTCCCCGCCCGTCGATCAAGCACGGCTCTCAGTCGACGAAGGCCCGCTCGACGACATAGGTGCCGGGCTTGTTGTTGGCGCCTTCCTCGAAGCCCCGCGCTTGGAGGAGCCCCTCGATCTCCCGCAGCATCGCCATCGATCCGCAGATCATCGCCCGGTCGGTTTCCGGGTTTAGCGGCTCGATGCCGAGGTCGGTGAACAGCTTGCCACTCTCGATCAGCTTGGTGACGCGTTCGCCGCGCGGCTCGCCCTCTCGGGTGGAGCTTGCGTGGAACAACAGCTTGTCGCCGACGAATTCGCTCATCAGCTCGTCGTTGCGTGTGTTCTCGACGAGCTCGCGGCCGTAGTTAAGCTCGGCGCTCTCACGGCAGGTCTGGGTGAGGATGACCTGGTCGAACTTCTCGTAGGTCTCCGGGTCGCGGATGACCGAAGCAAACGGCGCAATGCCGGTGCCTGTCGAAAACAGGAAGAGCCGCTTTCCCGGGATCAGGGCGTCATGCACCAGCGTGCCCGTCGGCTTCTTGCGCATCAGCACCGTGTCGCCGACCTTGATCTTCTGCAGGTGCTCGGTGAGAGGACCTTCCGGCACCTTGATCGAGAAGAATTCGAGCTCTTCGTCCCAGGCCGGGCTGGCGATGGAATAGGCGCGGAACACCGGCTTTGCCGCATTCGGCAGACCGATCATGACGAACTCGCCGGAGCGGAAGCGGAAGCTCTGCGGCCGGGTCATGCGGAAGGAGAACAGCCGGTCGGTATAGTGCTTCACCGCCGTCACATTTTCAGCGAAGACGCCTGCCGGGATCGGGAATTCGGTCGCTTCGGCAGCGTCGTCGGTGGCGGCAACAGAACTCATCGATCGTCCTTCCATGCTTTAAGGCGAGCCGGGCTCCCGTCCGGGCGCCCGGCTCGCCAGCAATTCATCACGGGTCCCGGCCAGCTGCAGGGACTGCTCTGCGGCGCAACATAGTTGCGGAGAGGCCGGAGCGCAGCGTCCGGTGTTCCAATTCGCCGCGAAGTTTGGAAAAAAATTCGCCGCGATCAGTCGCCGAACAGTCCCGAGCTCTTCGGCGGATGGCCGTCGCCCGTCTTGGCGTCGTAGTCGATATGCACTTCGGCGCCGTCATTCATGTAGTAGACGACGTGATAGTCACCGTCGGAATAGTCGATGCTCTTGATCGCGTAGAAGCCGGGGCGCTCTTCAGCCGTGGCGACCACCTTCGACAGCTTGACGCTGCCCTGCGGCGGCAGACCCTTCAGCGGGTCGTTGTCGTCGCCGTTCTGGTTGGTCGCTGCGATCGCCGTGCCCATCAGCAGGCCGGAAAGAAGGATGCCGGCGGCAATTTGACGATGGATCTGCATTGTCGGGAAAATTCCATGGGAGGGAGGGATGATGTCGATGGCGACAGAACCGCTCCGCATCCCGCCGAGTTCCGTATTCGTCAATTACCGTCCATTCATCCGGGCAGTGACCGGCGGCGGCCTCAGGCCGCCGCGTCGATCTCCTCGTTCGCCCGCGGCTTCGGCACGTAGTTCAGAACCGGTGCCAGCCAGCGCTCGACCTCCTCGACGCTCATGCCCTTGCGCCTGGCATAGTCCTCGACCTGGTCGCGCTCGACCTTGGCGACGCCGAAATAATGCGAATCCGGATGACCGATATAGAGCCCGGAGACCGACGATCCCGGCCACATGGCAAGGCTCTCCGTGAGCTTTACGCCGATCTCCTTTTCCGCATCGAGCAGCTCGAAGAGGGTGAGCTTCTCGGTGTGGTCCGGCTGGGCCGGATAGCCCGGCGCCGGCCGGATGCCGGCATAGGGCTCGGCGATCAGTTCGTCCGGCGCGTAGTTCTCGTCCGGCGCATAGCCCCAGAGCTCCTTGCGGACGATCTCGTGCATCCGCTCGGCGAAGGCCTCGGCGAAGCGGTCGGCGAGCGCCTTGACCATGATCGAGGCGTAGTCGTCATTGGCCTTGGCGAAGCGGTTGGCGATCGCCTCCTCCTCGATGCCGGCCGTCACCACGAAGCCGCCGACATAGTCGGCCTTGCCCGAATCCTTCGGCGCCACGAAGTCGGCGAGCGCGAGGTTCGGCCGGTCGCCGCGCTTGGTCAGTTGCTGGCGCAGGGTGAAGAACGTCGCGAGATCGTCCTTGCGGGTCTCGTCGGTGAAGAGCTGGATGTCGTCACCCACCGCATTGGCAGGCCAGAAGCCGACGACCGCCTGGGGCTTGAACCACTTTTCCTCGACGATCTGTTTCAGCATCGCCTGCGCGTCGGCAAACAGCGACCGCGCCGCCTCGCCCTGGCGCTCGTCCTCGAGGATCGCCGGATAGCGGCCCTTCATCTCCCAGGTCTGGAAGAACGGCGTCCAGTCGATATGGGCGGCGAGATCGGCAAGATCGAAGTCGTTGTAGACCTTGGTGCCGAGGAAGGACGGCGCCTTCGCCTCATAACCGGCCCAGTCGGCCTTGAAGGCATTGGCGCGCGCATCCGCCAGCATCAGCCGCTTCTTGTCGCGCTCGGACTTCTCATGCGCCTCGGCGACCTTGCGGTATTCGTCGCGAATGCCCGCGATGGTCTTGTCACGGGTCTCTCCCGAAAGCAGGCTCGACACCACGCCGACGGCTCTGGAGGCGTCGGTGACGTAGACGCTCTGCCCGCGTTCATACTGCGGATGGATCTTCACCGCGGTATGGACGCGGCTCGTCGTCGCCCCGCCGATCAAGAGCGGGATGTCGAAGCCCTCGCGCTCCATCTCCGCGGCGACATGCACCATCTCGTCGAGGGACGGCGTGATCAGGCCGGAAAGACCGATGATGTCGACCTCTTCCTTCCTCGCCGTCTCGAGGATCTTCGCGGCCGGCACCATGACGCCGAGATCGACGACCTCGTAGTTGTTGCAGGCAAGAACGACGCCGACGATGTTCTTGCCGATGTCGTGGACATCGCCCTTCACCGTCGCCATTAGCACCTTGCCGGCATTCTTGCGGCCCTCACCGCCGGCCAGCCGCTTCTCCTCCTCCATGAAAGGCAGGAGATGGGCGACAGCCTGCTTCATCACCCGGGCGGACTTCACCACCTGCGGCAGGAACATCTTGCCGGAGCCGAACAGGTCGCCGACGATGTTCATGCCGTCCATCAGCGGCCCCTCGATGACATGCAGCGGGCGCTCCGCGGCAGCGCGAGCCTCCTCGGTGTCGCCCTCGATATATTCGGTGATGCCGTTGACCAGCGCATGGGCGAGACGCTCGTTCACCGGCTTCTCGCGCCAGGAGAGGTCCTTCTCCTTGGCCTTGCCGCCGCCCTGGCCCTTGTAGCGCTCGGCAAGCTCCAGCATCCGCTCGGTCGGATCGCCGCCATCCTTCGGCGTGCGGTTGAGGATGACGTCCTCGCAGGCCTCGCGCAGCTCCGGATCGATCGTGTCGTAGACCGCCAGCTGGCCGGCATTGACGATGCCCATGTCCATGCCCGCCTGGATGGCGTGGTAGAGGAACACGGCGTGCATCGCCTCGCGCACGGCCTCATTGCCGCGGAAGGAGAAGGAGAGGTTCGAGACGCCGCCGGAGATATGGGCGTGCGGCAGCGTCTCGCGGATCGTCCGCGCCGCGTCGATGAAGGCGACGCCGTAGGGATTGTGTTCCTCGATGCCGGTCGCGACCGCGAAGATGTTCGGATCGAAGACGATGTCCTCCGGCGCGAGGCCGGCCTTCTCGGTCAGGAGCTTGTAGGCCTTGGTGCAGATCTCGACCTTGCGCTCGTAGCTGTCAGCCTGGCCCTTCTCGTCGAAGGCCATGACGACGACCGCCGCGCCGTAGCGCTTGACGAGCTTCGCCTGGGCGAGGAACGCCTCCTCGCCTTCCTTCATCGAGATCGAATTGACCAGCGGCTTGCCCTGGACGCATTTCAGGCCCGCCTCGATCACCTCGAACTTCGAGGAGTCGATCATGATCGGCACCTTGGCGATGTCCGGCTCGGCGGCAACGAGGTTGAGGTAGTCGACCATCGCCTGCTTCGAATCGATCAGGCCCTCGTCCATGTTGATGTCGATGACCTGGGCGCCGTTCTCCACCTGCTGGCGAGCAACCTCGAGGGCGGCTGGATAGTCGTTCTCCTTGATCAGCTTGCGGAATCTTGCCGAGCCGGTGACGTTGGTCCGCTCGCCGACATTGACGAAGGGGATGTCCTTGGTCAGCGTGAAGGGCTCGAGGCCCGACAGCTTCATCCGCGGCTCGACGGTCGGGATCCGGCGCGGCTTGTGGGCCTTCAGCATCTCGGCGACGGCCTTGATGTGATCGGGCGTCGAGCCGCAGCAGCCGCCGACGATGTTGACGAGGCCGTCTTTCGCAAAGACCTCGACTTCCTTCGCCATCGCCGCCGGGCTCTGGTCGTATTCGCCGAACTCGTTGGGAAGGCCGGCATTCGGATAGGCGCAGACGAAGGTGTCGGCTGCCGCCGAGATCTCGGCAAGGTGGTCGCGCATCGCCGCTGCGCCAAGGGCGCAGTTCAGCCCGATGGTGAAGGGCTTGGCATGCCGCACCGAATGCCAGAAGGCGGTCGGCGTCTGGCCGGAAAGCGTGCGGCCGGAAAGGTCGGTGATCGTGCCGGAGATCATCACCGGCAGGCGGACGCCCTTTTCCTCGAAGATCTCTTCGCAGGCGAAGATCGCCGCTTTCGCATTCAGGGTATCGAAGATCGTCTCGATGAGGACGATATCGGCGCCGCCGTCGATTAGCCCGCGCAGCTGCTCGCCATAGGCAATGCGCAGGTCGTCGAAGGTGACGGCCCGGTAGCCCGGATTGTTGACGTCCGGCGAGATCGAGGCGGTGCGGTTGGTCGGCCCGAGCGCGCCGGCGACGAAGCGACGTTTTCCATCGCTCTGTTCGGCGCGGATCGCGGCACGGCGGGCGAGCCGCGCGCCGTCGCGGTTCAGCTCGTAGACCTGATCTTCCATCTGGTAGTCGGCCTGGGCGATGGTCGTCGAGGAGAAGGTGTTGGTCTCCAGGATGTCCGCGCCGGCGATCGCATAGGCGTAATGGATATCCTCGATCGCCTTCGGCTGGGTCAGGTTGAGGAGATCGTTGTTGCCCTGCAGATGACACTCGCAGGCGCCGAAGCGATGGCCGCGGAAGTCCTCTTCGCCGAGCCCGAGCAGCTGGATCTCGGTGCCCATCGCGCCGTCGAGGATGAGGATGCGTTCCGACGCGGCTTGCTTGAGCGCCTCGGCTGCCTCGGCCGGATTGCGGCCGTCGGTCATCGGCCCGAAAAGCTGTTCGGTCGTGGAAGTCATGAGCGTCGCATATCCTTTTGGGTCGGCGTCCAGATCACATAAAGATATTCTTATGTCAACAAATGGACTGGCGGGGCCGTTGTTTCAATTCCCGTCATGCTGGTTGGGAGAGCGTCTCGACCGGTGGCGTCACTATGCCCGCAGGCTGCCCAACCAGCTCCTCATCCTGAGATGCGACGCCGGGCGCCCCGATAGCCCCTCATCCTGAGGTGCGAGCGCAGCGAGCCTCGAAGGGCGAGGGGCGCCGGGCGCAAAGGCTTCCGCTCAAGTCGATTGCCAGCGTCATCGTCGAGCCACGCCCTCGCCCTTCGAGGCTCTCCCGCTTTGCAAGCGGGCTCGCGCCTCAGGATGAGGGCGACTTCAACGGCCCTTCTCCAAGGCGACTGAGAGGCCAGAGCAAGACCGCCCGGAGGGCGACTGGGGCGGTGGCGCTCAAATCCGGGCAATGGTTGCACCGTCCTCGTCGTCATCGAAGAACGTTACGAGCGCCCGCTTGAACGTCTCGTCGGCAGGATCGGCGCGATGAAACAGCGTCATCGAGGAATGAAACTTCATGTCGTCCGGCGAGCCGAAGATCCCATGGACACTCTTGTCAGGGTGCGAGAGCACGGCTTCGGTACAATCGCGAACCCGTGGCCCGAGTAGCGGATGGGCGAGATAGTCCCGGGCTTCGTCGAGCGAGACGATGGCGTAGCGCTGGGCCATCGGCGAGGAGCCGAGGCCTTCGATCTGCGGAAAGACGAACCACATCCAGTGGCTCTGCTTGCGGCCGGCCCGAAGCTCGGCGAGCGCCCGCTGATAGACCGGCGACTGGGCCTCGACGAAACGGTCGAGCGACATCGTGGTGCCTCCTTCTCCGCCTTGGTCGGAGTTCCGGCGCGTGCCGGCCATGGGGTCGGCTCCGGCCGTCGGCTGAGACATAGGTCTCAGAGCGGCTTTTCGAAGAAGAAATCCGGATAGGGATCGTCGTTGAAGCGCTCGATCTCGGTCCAGCCGGACTTGCGATACATGGCGATCGCTTCGGGGAGCGCCTTGTTGGTGTCGAGCCGCAGCAAGGAGACGCCGAGTTCGCGGGCGATCGCCTCGAGCCGCTCCATCAGCCTTCTTGCAAGCCCCAGTCCGCGCGCCGACGGCGCGATCCACAGCCGCTTCACCTCGGAATAGTCCGCAGAGGTTCCCTTCAGCCCGACGCAACCGACGGGCATTTCGTCGGAAAAGGCGACGAGGAAGGCGCCGCGAGGGCGGATCATCGCCGTAGCGTCCGGGTCCTTCGACAGTTTGACGTCGAAGCCCCCTTCGAAGCGCTGGGCGAGCTCGTCATAGTATTCGCCGAGGCAGTAGCGAGCGTCGTCTGACCGCGGGTCCATTTCGCGGAGTTCGATCCGCTCCCTGAGGAGGGCCGAGGCGACGAGATCCATCGCCGCCAGCAGTCGTTCGCCGTCGCCGTGCTGCGACAACAGCTTCTCGGCGCGCGCATTCGACAGCGCCTCATAGGCGGCGAATTCGGCCTCCCCCGCTGCGGTCAGCCGAGCAGTCCGCCGGCGCGCATCGTCCGGATGCGGCTCGGTGGCGATGAGGCCTTCGTCTTCGAGGGATCGGAGCAACCGGCTCATCAGCCCGGAATCAAGATCGAGCCTGGCGCGGATCTCGGCGACATCCTGGATCCCGCGGCCGACCGCATTGATGACGCGAGCGGCACCGAGCGGTCTGCCACGACCGAGGAAGGATTGGTCGAGCGCGCCCACCTCGACGGTGACAGCGCGCGCAAACCGGCGAAAGCGGGAAACGGGATCGAGCGACATGATATCTGACTTTAGTCAGATATTCTCTCCGGTCAATTGCCGTGGCGGGTCGTCGGAAATCCGGCGGGGTTCAAAGATCGTCGATCAGATCGAGGGTCTCGGCCGGCATCGATGCTTCGGAGAGTTTGAAGCGGTGCACGGCGCCGCTGTCGTCGGTCACCGTCACGCGATAGTCGTGCATGTCGGCTGCGCCTGGATGCGGCGTCGCCTGCTCCAGCCTGCGAAGGACGGCCGGATCGAAGGCGGCCTGCAGCTTCGCCTGCATCGCGGCCGGCAGGCGGCCGCCATCAATCGTCTTGTCGATGCCCATCCCCGGCAGGCCGCCGCTCGATGTAATCTTCACGATCATCGCTCAATCCCCCCGCCGAAGCGCTGCCCGCCATACCGAGACGTCACCGGATATAGTCCGCGCTCTTCCCCGGACCGGCGGCATGCCTCACAAAACGGCCGTGACAGCAGGATGGCAGGTGGCGCCGCAATCGCCACAAGGTGGCGGAAGTGCCTAAACGGCGATCCCGACCAGCTTCCAGGCCCGGCGCAGCATCACCATTTCGAGGCTCCCCATGCCGTGCAGCTCGATGGCGGCATCGACGGTCTCGGCCGCCCATTCGGCGAAGGTCGCCATTGGATTGTTCAGCTTCTGCAGCGCCCGGTACCAGATCTGCCCCGGCCGCTCCCAGGCATTGCCGCCGAGATAGACGCAATAGAGGAAGAAGGCGTGGTTCGGGATGCCGGAATTGATGTGGACGCCGCCATTGTCGTCCGTCGTCGTGACGAACAGGTCCATGTGATAGGGCTGCGGGTCCTTGCCGAGCAGAACGTCGGAATAGGCGGTGCCCGGCGCCTTGAGGCTGCGCAGCGCGACGCCGTTGATCGTCGGCCCGAGAATGCCCTTGCCGACCAGCCAGTCCGCGTCCCCGACGTCCTGGCCATGCTTGCGCTGCAGGACGAGGGAGCCGAAGACGTCGGCGATGCTCTCGTTCAGCGCGCCCGACTGGCCCTGATAGTCGAGCCCGCCCGAGAACTGCACGACGCCGTGGGTCATCTCGTGGCCGATGACGGAGAGCTCGGTGAAGGTCTGGAAGATCCGCCCGTCGCCGTCGCCATAGGCCATCTGGCGGCCGTCCCAGAAGGCGTTGTTGTAGTTGCGGCGGTGATGCACCGTGGCGGTCAGCGTCAGCCCGTTGCCGTCGAGGGAATTGCGGGAGAACTCCGCGCTGTAGAGGTCGAAGACGTCGCCGGCCCCGTCATAGGCGGCATCCGCCGAGGCGTCGCCGCTCGGCGGATCGCCTTCGCCGCGAAGCCGCGTTCCCGGCAGCGTCGCCCGCTGGCCACCGTCGAAGATCTCGCGCTTCAGGGTCGCCGGCTGCGGCGCTGCCGCCAGAGCATTGGAGACGAAGACGCCCGGCGCCGACTGCACGGCGACCATGCCGCCGACGGGCTGCTCGGCGCGCTCCTCGCGCAGCTTCTCGTTCTGCTGGAGCAGCGCCTTCGCCATCTTGGCGGTGGCGTCATCGCCCCGCAGAGCAAGAACCTTCAGCATATGCGGCGGGACGATGCACTGGATGGAATGTCGATGGCCGAAATGCCGACAGTCGGATGACATGCACATGGGCGCCTCCCGGTTCAGACAGCCGGGACGGACGGGCCGGTCGCACCTTGCGATCGGGACGGGTCCCGAAGAATGCCGAGAGCGATCAGGCGCCTAATTTTACAAAGAAGCGAGTAACGTCTGCGTTTATATCGCATGACGCAGCGACAGAGGGCGCCTGCGTTACAATCAGAAGAACCTCACGCAACTGCAAAAGAGGATCACCAATACCATCGAATCAAGTCTGCACGGGAGGCAGAGCGATCGCCGGTGGCGGTCGGTCAGCGGATCGGCTCGTGCACCGTCACCAGCTTGGTTCCGTCCGGAAAGGTCGCTTCCACCTGCACGTCGTGGATCATCTCGGCGACGCCTTCCATCACCTGGTCGCGGGTGATCACCCTCGCCCCCGCTTCCATCAGATCGGCGACGCTGGTTCCGTCACGGGCGCCCTCGACGACGAAATCGGTGATCAGCGCGATCGCCTCTGGGTGGTTGAGCTTCACGCCGCGCTCCAGCCTGCGTCTCGCGACGACGGCCGCCATGGAGACGAGAAGCTTGTCCTTTTCGCGGGGGGTGAGCTGCATCGGGCTTCCTCGGATCTTCGTTCGGGTCAGAGCGACCATATCCGCGGCACGGCGCCTTCCGCCAGTGCCGCGATGGCAGGAACCAGCCGCTTCCTCAGAAGATAGCCCGATGGCGCGACGATCCTGGCGACGATCAGACCGTCGACAAGGCTGGCGCCGCCCGCCTCGCCGATGGCGGCCCGCACCGCGTCGAGATGAACCTCCGGCGTCTTCTGGCGGGCGACGAGAGTGGCAAAAGCACGGTTGCCGCCGAGCGAGGCCGCGGCCGTGGTCTCATCCGCGACGGGGCCCTCAAGCCGCGTCTCCTCGGCAAAGGCCAGCCGGCTGCCGATGCGGATGCGCCAGCTCTCCCGGAACGAGCCCGTCCTGACAGTCTCGCCCATCATCTCGCGGCCGAGAATGACGCTTTCTGAGACGACGAAGCGCGCCCCCGCCGCCGCGTCGAGATCGAGCCGTCGGGTCAGGGCGCTCTCGTCGAAGAGGATCGTCTCCTGCGGCAGCCAGGCAAGGAATCCGTCTTCTGCGATGCGGATGGTCGTCGCGACCTCGGCGCGGCCGGAGCTTGCCCGGTAGATCCGTTCGCAGGCCTGGGTGGTGACACAGAGGCGGGCGACGGCACCGACCGCAAAACTCTGGTCCAGCCTGTCGCCGCCGGTGAGCCCACCGGAGGTGTTGACCATCACCGCTTCGCTGGTGTCGCCGGGAAGCTTCGGAAATCGCAGCTTCAGGCAGCCCGCCTGGTGGAGATCTTCGAGCCGCGTCCGCCCGCCGGAGCGCCTGACGGTCAATACGAGGCGGCCGCGGGCGCGCTGGAGCGCCGGCGGGGATGCGGACGCCTCGTCCGCGAGGGGGTCTGCGAAGGCAAGGCCGTCAGTCGTCGGTTCGTCCAAGGCGCAGGCGCTCGCAAAGGGTGTTCGGCCCCCCGGTCGAGCGGCTCTCTACCGGCACCCTATCGCAGCGCAGCAGCGGATGTGAACCCGCTAGCGAAGCAGCGCGTCGCCTATCGGCGTCCCTGGCCGCTCATCCGGGCGATGGCGTCGTCGACGAGGCGGTTGGCGATCTGCATGCGGATCGTCGCCTGCGGGCGGTAGAGGATCGGCATCCTGTCCGGGTGGTTGGCGCGAGCAAAGTTGCGCCTTGCGTCGAGGAGATCCTTGACGCTCGTCGCCGTGAGGATGTTCAGATCCCTCTGGACGTCCAGCGGATCGATGCTCGGTGCTCCAGGGGTCGGCGGAGGCGGCGCTTCGTCGCCGGCTTTGGCGTAGGCGGCGCGGACCTCGTTGGCAGAGCCGCTCGCGGACCTCCCGGACTGCGCAGTACCTGACGGATCGGGTGAGCGACGTGTGTCGGGTCGAGCCTGAGATTTGGGCACGTCCCGCGGGCGCGGCGGCTCCGGCTGGCGGGGTCGCTCGGCAGTCCGTGCCGCTTTCGGCTGCGGCACATCCGCTGCCTGCCCGCTCGGCGCGTCGAAATCGGAAAAGTCGTCTTCGTCTTCGTCTTTGAGATCGAGGCCTTCGTCATAGGCCGCCCGCGCCGCGGCGCTCCCGGCGACGCTCTCGGCGATCTTCGGGCCGCGGCGCAGACCGACGGCCGACATCACGCCGCCCGACGCCCGGCTCAGCACCGAACGCCAGCTCTTGTCCTGATGTCTTGCGACGACCCCATCGAGGATCGTCTCGAACGACTGGTCCGCCATGATACGCGGGGCCTTCCCCATAAGCGGGACACGAAAACTCGACCCATCTTGCGGCCGATCTCCTGAAGCTTTCGTAAAACTGGATTTTTAAGGGCGACGGATGGATGACAGGCGATCCGGCATGGTAAAGCGCCGCAAAGCCGCCGGCCCGCGGGGATGACTGTTTCCGGCCGCCCGCGGATGGTCGAGAAACGGGGGGCGTCGATGCGGACGGTCTATGTGAACGGCGTCTTCTGTCCCGAGGACGAAGGCAAGGTGTCGATCTTCGATCGCGGCTTCCTCTTCGCCGACGCGGTCTACGAGGTCGTCAGCGTCCTCGACGGCAAGCTGGTCGACTTTGCCGGCCACATGGCTCGGCTGGCGCGATCGCTCGGCGAGCTCGCCATGGCGGCGCCGACAAGCGACGACGAGCTTCTCGCGATCCACCGCCGGCTGATCGCCGAGAACGCACTCGAAGAAGGCGCGGTCTATCTGCAGGTGACGCGCGGCCCCGCCGACCGCGATTTCCTGTTCCCGCCGCAGGACACCAAACCCTCGCTGGTGCTCTTCACCCAGGCCGCGGCGCTGCGCGACAAGCCGGCCGCAAGGACCGGCATCCGCGTCGTCACCCTGCCGGATCTTCGCTGGCAGCGCCGCGACATCAAGACCGTGCAGCTGCTCTACCCGTCAATGGCGAAGACCGAGGCCAAGCGGCGCGGCGCCGACGACGCCTGGATGGTCGAAGATGGCTGCGTCACCGAGGGCAGTTCCAACAACGCCTATATCGTCGATGCGGGCGGCAAACTCGTCACCCGGCCGCTGTCCCATGCGATCCTGCCGGGCATAACCCGCATCGCCGTCCTGCGGCTCGCCGCCGAAAGCGGCATCGCCATCAAGGAGCGGCCGTTCACGGTCGACGAGGCGCTCGCCGCAAAGGAGGCCTTCATCAGCTCGGCCTCGAGCTTCGTCATGCCGGTGGTCGAGATCGACGGCCAGCCGATCGCCGACGGGCGGCCGGGTGAGATCACCCGGCGGCTGCGCGCCATCTATATCGAGGAAGCGCTGAAGACCGCGATCTAGGCGCGGCTATTTTGCGCCAGCCCCGGACCCATCGTCCCCCCGCGACGGGATCGCCTTGAGATAGGCGGCGATCGCCTCTCGGTCCGCCTCGGGAAGTTTGGCGATGTTCTCCTGCACCTCGACCATCGCGCCCCCGACGGAATCGAAGTCCGGCGTGAAACCGCTTTCGAGATAATAGGCGATGTCGCTCGCCGACCAGCCGCCGATGCCCGCCTTGGACGGGGTGATGTTCGGAACGTTGCCCTTGCCTTCCGGGTTCGGCGCGCCGGCGAGCCATTCGCCCGTCTCCAGGCCCCCGGCACCGCCGAGGCTGCGGGGCGTGTGGCACTCGCCGCAGTGGCCGGGACCCTCGACCAGATACTGTCCCGAATGCGCGGCCTCGCCGGCGTCATCTGGAAGCGTGACGGCCGGCGAGCCGTCACCGAGGAAGACAAGCTTCCACAGGCCGACGCCGCGGCGGATGTTGAAGGGAAAGCCGAGTTCGTTGTCAGGCGCCTTGCCGACGACCGGCGGCAGCGTCTTCATGAAGGCGTAGAGGTCGGCGACGTCCGCCTTCTTCATCCGCACATAGGAGGTGTAGGGGAAGGCCGGATAGAGATGCCGGCCCGCGGGATCGACGCCACGCTGAAGGGCATTAGCGAAGTCGGCCAGAGACCACCTGCCGATGCCGTCGTCTGGATCGGGGGAAATGTTCGGCGCGTGAAAGGTGCCGAAGTTGGTCTTCAGAGGATCGCCGCCGCCGAGCTTCAGCTTGTCGTCGCCCTTCGCTTTCGACGGCGCATGGCAGGAGACGCAGCCGCCGGCCCAGAAGATCCGCTCGCCGCGGGACGCCTCACCGCTGTTCTCGGCAGCGATCTGGCTCGCTTCGAGACGGCTCGGCAGGGTCAGGACGAAGAATGCGCCCACCCCCGCGAGCACCAGGAGAAGTCCGCCGATCAGGACGTTTCTGCGCATCGCCGGCCCCTCTGCCGCGCCGGGTCGTTCCGGCGCGGCGAGGTTTGCCGTGCGATCAGGAGAGCGTCAAGCCGGCGGCGAAGGGGTCCGCAGCCGCCTCAGATCCGGCCGAGCAGAAGAAGGATCAGGACGACGACGAGGACGAGGCCGAGAATTCCGGAAGGACCGTAGCCCCAGCCGCCGGAATAGCCCCAGGTCGGCAGGGCACCGACGAGAAGCAGGATGACGATGATGAGGAGGATCGTACCGAGGCCCATGATGCGTTTCCTTCGCTGGGTTCATTAGATGCCTCACAAACCTTTGAACCGAGATTGCGTTCCCGCGACTCGATCGACCTTGGTTAACCGTTCCCGGCGGCAAAGCGTCATGGCGGCCCGAAGCCGCCGATCGCCACGAACACCGCGATCATCATGAAAACCAGGCCGAGCACCAGGGTCGGGCGATAGCCCCATCGCCGCGAATGCGACCAGATCGGCACCGCTGCAATCAGCAGCAGAAACACGATGACGACGACGATCGGTCCGTATCCGACGTCCATATCCCTCTCCTTCCAGACACTCATCTCGCGGCCATCGATCGGCGCGAGCCGGCGAAGCTGATACAATCCTCGGTCGGCCTCGAACGGCTCGTCAACGATCCGCGTGATACAGCGTTCATCGAAATCGTTCCGTCCAACGATTGCATCCTATTAGATAGGACGCTACCTAAATTGTCATGAGCACTGACGCCGCCCTGCATTTCGCCTTGACCACCAAGCTCCACCGGATCGGCCGCATCTGGCGCAAGCTGGTGCGCGAGAAGGTGGAGTCCCACGGCATCTCGGAAGCCTGCGCCCATCCGCTGGTGACGATCGGTCGCCTCGGCGACGGGGTGCGCCAGGGTGCGGTTGCCGAGGAGGTGGGGATGGAGGGCCCCTCCCTCGTCCGGCTGCTCGACCAGCTCTGCGATACCGGCCATGTCGAGCGGCGGGAGGATCCGGCCGACCGGAGGGCGAAGACGCTCTGGCTGACGAAGCTCGGCCGCGCCGTCATGGAAAGCATCGAGTCCGATCTCGTCGATCTGCGTGCCCGCGTCCTGAAGGATGTCTCGGGCGAGGACATCGAAGCGGCGCTCAGGGTGTTTTCGGCCTTCGACCCTCCCCATCCCGAACCGGCTGGAGAGGGCGAGGTCCCGGCCAGAAAGCTCGAAGAGACCTCGTGATGTTCGACTTCGCCCTGCCGACCCGGCGGGAGTGGATCTTCGCGGTGAAGACCTTCGCCGCCTCCATGCTCGCCCTCTATATCGCACTTGCTGCCGGCATGCCGCGCCCCTATTGGGCGATGGCGACCGTCTTCATCGTCGCCAACCCGCTGTCCGGCTCGACCCGCTCCAAGGCCGTCTACCGCGCCCTCGGCACGGTGTTCGGCGCCTCGGCGGCGGTGTTCTTCACGCCGCTCTTCGTCGGCGAGCCGCTGCTTCTGAGCGCCATCGTCGCCGCATGGACGGGCGGGCTTCTGTTCATCTCCTTCCTGGATCGCACGCCGCGTTCCTACATGTTCATGCTGTCCGGCTACACGATGCCTCTGATCGCGCTGCCGGTGGTCGGCGATCCGTCGACCGTCTTCGACATCGCGCTCGCCCGCTCGCAGGAAATCATCCTCGGCATCACCTGCACCAGCCTCGTCAGCGCCCTCGTCCTGCCCCAGAGCCTCGGCCCGGTCATCGCCGGGCGGGTCGACGGCTGGCTGAAGGATGCCAGCTCGTGGATCCGCGACGTGCTCGCCGGCAAGGGCGATGCCCGCCTCGGCGAGACGATGACGCTCGCCCCGGACGTCAGGGCCGTCGACCAGCTGATCGCCCAGCTCCGCTACGATCCGGAGATGACCGCCGTGGTGGTCAATGCGCGCCAGCTGCGTGGCCGGCTGGTGATGCTGCCGGCGCTGCTGTCGTCGCTCGCCGATCGCCTCGGCGCCATCCGGGATGAGAGCGGCAAGTTGCCGGCCGACATCGGCGTTCTCGCCTGGGAGATCGACGCCTGGATCGAGAGCAGCCAATCGCGCAGCGACGGCGGCCGGCGGCTCGCCGCCAGGATCGCCGGACTGCGGGACAGCGAAGGCGACAATGACGACTGGGATTCGCTGCTGCGCGAAAGCGCCCTTGCCCGGCTTGCCGATCTCGTCGACCTGTGGAGCGACTGCGTCAGCCTCAAGGCGGAGATCCTCGCCGGGCGCAAGGCCCGCCGCAACCCGGCGCTCAGGCTGAAGAACGTCGCCGCCGAGGCCGCCCATTACGATTTCGGCATGATGGCCTTCGCCGCACTCTCGGCGATCGTCGGCCTCTTTGCCGCGTGTTTCATCTGGATCGTGTCCGGCTGGGACTCCGGCGCCGGCTTCGTGCTCATCGCCGGCGTTTCCTGCGCCTTCTTCGCCACGGCGGACAATCCGCGGCCGCTCCTCAAACAGATGGCCGAACTCGTCGCCGTCGGCAGCATCATCGCCGGCATCTACGTCTTCGCCGTCCTGCCGCAGGTGACGACCTTCGTCGGGCTCGTCGCGGTCTTCGCCCCGGTCTATCTGCTCCTGCCGATCCTGATTGCCCGGCCGAAGACGATGTTCATCGGGCTTCTCCTGGCGGTCAACAGCGCGACGCTGATGACCCTCCAGGAGGTCTATGCGGCCGACTTCACGCAGTTCGTCAACGGCGCCGTCGCCAGCGTTCTCGGCGCGGTCTTCGCCCTCGTCTGGATGATCCTCACCCGACCCTTCGGGTCGGCGCTTGCCGCAAGCAGGCTGGTGAGCCAGGGCCGTAGGGAGATCGCCGCGCTCGCGGCCGGCCGGCGCGAGGACGACGCGGCGGTGTTTGCCGGCCGCTTCTTCGACCGGCTCGGCCAACTGGTGCCGCGCCTTGGCCCAAATGCCGGGGAACGGAGCGCCGAAGCCTTCGCCGAAATGCGCGTCGGGCTCAACATCCTCGACCTCAGGGACGTCGCCAAGCGGCTGGCGAAGCCGCAGCGCCGACCGATCGAGGCTGTCCTCGCCGGTATCGCCCGGCACTACCGCGAGGCGGCGGAGACCGGCGCGAAAAGTGAGCCCGCTCTCGAGCTTCGCGACAGCATCGACGCCTCGATCGAGGCCTGCCGCGGCACTGCGGCCGAAAGCGGCGGCGACACGAGGCGGGCGCTGCAGGCGCTGGTCGGCCTGAGGCGCGCCCTCTATGCCGACGCGCCGCCGCCTTCGCCCGCCCCGCGGCGGCCTCTCGCCGCCCCGCCGGCGGACGTATCCAGCTTCGCCATCGCGGCGGAATAGGAGCCCCTCATGACCGGTGACCTCTCGATCTTCGGCGTCTTCGTTCCGAAGCTCCTCGTCCTCGCGCTGGCTGCCTATGTGGCGCTGGTTCTCCTCAAGAAACTGCTCGCCCGCCTCGGCGTCTACCGCGTCGTCTGGCATCCGGCGCTGTTCGACCTTTCGATCTTCATATTCCTCGTCGCAGCCGCGGCGAACCTTGCTCAGTGGTATTCGACATGACCGCGCGTCTCTCCCGCATCCTCAAGATGGCAACGACCCTCGTCATCTTTGCCATCGCCCTCGCTGTCGGCTGGAATCTCTGGACCGGCTACATGGAAACGCCCTGGACCCGCGACGGCCACGTGCGCGCCGACGTCGTCTCGATCGCGCCGGACGTCTCGGGCCCCGTCGCCGCCGTCCTCGTCTCGGACAACGAAACGGTCGCCAAGGGCGACGTTCTCGTCCGGATCGACCCCGCGCGGTTCCAGATAGCCCTCGACCTCGCCGACGCCTCCTTGAAGGACAAGCAGGCGGCGCTCACCCAGGCACAGCGGGACGCCAAGCGCTATCACCAGCTGAAGAACGGCCCGGCTGTCTCGATCCAGACGATCGAGCAGGCCGATCTCGCCGTCGAACAGGCGGCCGCAGCGCTTCAGGAGGCACAGTCCAACCGCGACCTCGCCACACTCAATCTCGAGCGCACGCAGGTTCGCGCGCCTGCCAACGGCATCATCAGCAATCTGTCGCTCAATCCCGGCGACTACGTCTCCGCCGGCTCCGGCATGATGGCGCTGGTCGATACCGACACGCTGCGGATCGAGGGCTATTTCGAGGAGAATCAGCTGCCGCGCATCGCCGTCGGCGACCCCGTCGAGGTCGAACTGATGGGGCACAGCGGCAAGCTGCGCGGCCATGTCCAGAGCATCGCCGCCGGCATCGTCGATCGCGAGCGCACCGACGGCAGCGACCTTCTTGCCGATGTCACGCCGACCTTCTCCTGGGTACGGCTGGCCCAGCGCGTGCCGGTGCGCGTCGCGCTCGACGAGGTGCCGGGCGGCACCCGCCTCGTCGCCGGGCTGACCGCGACTGTCACCGTTCATCCCGGCGACCGTGTCGCCGTCTCGGCGGCCGATGCCGCGCCGGCAACTCCGACGACTCCGGCAGGCGAAAGCGGCAGCTGATCGCCGCCGTCACGGTTCCGTCACCCCGTCGGGCGAGAATTGACAAGCAGCGGCCAACGCGCCACCTCCAAGCCAGTCATACGATTCATCCGTCGACGAGACCCCCATGACCATCCAGACGCCGATCGAGACCATCGAGGCAGACCCCGCACCGCGTCGCGCCACGGTCGGCGTCGACGTCGGCGGGGTGATGGTCGGCGGCGGCGCGCCGGTGGTGGTGCAGTCGATGACCAATACCGACACGGCCGACATCGATTCGACCGTCGCGCAGGTGGCGGCGCTATCGCGGGCCGGCTCGGAGATCGTCCGCATCACCGTCGACCGCGACGAGTCGGCAGCCGCCGTGCCGAAGGTGCGCGAGCGGCTGGAGCGGCTCGGCATGAACGTGCCGCTGGTCGGCGACTTCCACTATATCGGCCACAAGCTCCTCGCCGATCACCCGGCCTGCGCCGAGGCGCTGGCCAAATATCGCATCAATCCCGGCAATGTCGGTTTTCGCGACAAGCGCGACAAACAGTTCGCGGCGATCGTCGAGATGGCGATCCGCTACGACAAGCCGGTGCGCATCGGCGTCAACTGGGGCTCCCTCGACCAGGAACTCCTGACTCGGCTGATGGACGCCAACAACGAGCAGCCGGTGCCGCGGTCCGCCCGCGCGGTCACCCGCGAGGCGATCATCCAGTCGGCGCTGATCTCGGCGGAGCTTGCCGAGGAGATTGGCCTGCCGAAGAACCGCATCATCCTGTCGGCCAAGGTCAGCCAGGTCCAGGACCTGATTGCCGTCTATCGCGACCTGTCCCGCCGCACCGACCATGCGCTGCATCTCGGCCTCACCGAGGCTGGCATGGGGTCCAAGGGCATCGTCGCCTCTGCGGCCTCGATGGGCATCCTGCTTCAGGACGGCATCGGCGACACCATTCGCGTCTCGCTGACGCCGGAGCCGGGCGGCGACCGCACCCGGGAGGTGCAGGTCGCGCAGGAACTCCTGCAGACCATGGGGTTCCGCCAGTTCCTGCCGGTGGTCGCGGCCTGCCCCGGCTGCGGCCGCACCACCTCGACGGTGTTCCAGGAACTTGCCGAAAAGATCCAGCGCGACATCCGCGTCAACATGCCGGTCTGGCGGGAGAAATATCCCGGCGTCGAGGCGCTGAACGTCGCGGTGATGGGCTGCATCGTCAACGGCCCGGGGGAATCCAAACATGCCGACATCGGCATCTCGCTGCCCGGCACCGGCGAGACGCCGGCCGCCCCGGTCTTCGTCGACGGCAAGAAGACGGTGACGCTGCGCGGACCGTCGATCGCCGAGGATTTTCAGGCGATGGTCGCCGAATACATAGAGAACCGCTTCGGCAGGACCCGCGCCGCCGCCGAATGAAAAGAGCCGGGGGCCCGCGGATGAACGGTGCCTGCTGCTGCCCGGACTACGCGTTGCTCAGACCCGCAAGGGTCTTTGCAGGCCTGCTTCTCCTCCTCGCATTCTGCTTTGGCGCGATGTTACCCGCCGGTGCCGATCCGCTCCGGCTCGGCGACGACAAGGCGGTCACCCTGCCGGCGATCGCCTTTCCACCCTCCCCGCCGCGCTTCGGCAAGCCTGACGGGGGCGAGGAGCCGGGGCCATCGGGATCGGAGGAGAGCGAGGTCGGGCGCATTTGCCGGCTGATCGCGGAAAACGCCGATGCGGTCGGCATGCCGAGGGACTTCTTCGCCCGGCTGATCTGGAAGGAGAGCCGCTTCGACGCAAAGGCGCTGTCGCCGGTCGGCGCCCAGGGCATCGCCCAGTTCATGCCCTATACGGCCGCCGAGCGCGGCCTCGACGATCCGTTCGACAGCGCCGAGGCGATCCGCCATTCGGCGCTCTATCTTGCCGATCTGCGATCCGAACTCGGCAATTGGGGCCTTGCGGCCGCAGCCTACAATGGCGGCATCAACCGTGTTAAGCGCTGGATCGCCAGTGGCGGCAGGCTACCCTACGAGACCGAGAGCTACGTCCTCTCCATCGCCTTCCACCCGGCCGAGTGGTTTCAGGAAGACGGCCGCGAGATCGAGCCGCATCCCCTCGAGGATGGCAAGGATTTCGCCGAATCCTGCCGGCGTTTGCCGATCATCGAGAGCCGCTCCGTCTTCGCCTCGCTCGACACCGGCGCTCCGATGAAACCCTGGGGCGTGCAGGTCGCCGGCAATCCCAGCCAGTCGATCGCCATGGCAGCCTTCCGGCGCGTGCAGGCCGCCTATCCCTCCGTCATCGGCGACACCAAGCCGCTGGTCCTGCGCGAGCGGGCTCCCGGCATCGGGCGGATCTACGCCGTGCGCATCGGGGCCGATACCAGAGGCGAGGCGAACCAGCTCTGCGTCAAGCTGAAGCGCGCCGGCGGCTCCTGCATCGTGATGAAGAACCGCTGAGGTCTCGTGAGGTAGTCGGACGCGCAGCGACGATGCTCACGGACCAGGCGCATAGAGCGCCGTGCGTCCGAATGGACGCACAAAGGCCGCTCGAAGTGATCGAATCACCGCATCGGGCTTTCCGAAAATCGATTCCGATTTTCGGGTCGATGCCGTGGGCGGCGGGATCGCCTCTCACTGGGAGAGGCCGCGAAGTGGCTCCCTCTCAGTTCGGCAGGATCTGACGGATCCGTGAGGGCTCGGCGTCGGATTTCACCGAAGCTGGTCCCGGCGCGGTCCTTATCCGTCTTTCGGGATCGTCCGACCCGCGGGCGTCCCGCCCGGAAAGCACGTCGCGATAGATGCCGATGAGTTCCTCGGCCTGCTCCGACGCACGGCGCAGCGTGGCGGTCGGCGCCGGCGACTTCAGGTAGCGTTCGGGGTTGCGGTCGATCTCCTTCAGCGCCTGGAGCAGACCCTCGGAGCTGGACACGTCGACCTTGAAACCGTTGACGCCGTCGATCACGTCCTCGCCGACGGCGCCGCGATCGGACGCGACGACCCAGCAGCCGCACAAGAGCGCCTCGCGGGTGACGAGGCCGTAAGCCTCCGGCCAGACCGACGGCGCGACGAGCACGTCGAGTTCGGCGTAAAGTTCTGCGACCTTGCTCTGCTGCACCTTCGGGCGGATGTCGAGTTCGGTCGTCCCGAGCGTGTCGCGCCGATGCGTGCCGGCCGCCATGGCGTGGTCGATCAGGACGAAGCGCAGGTTCTCGAACTCGCCGTTGATAAGCGCCTGCGGGATCAGGTGGTAACCCTTGTGCCGCGCCAGCCCACCGATGAAGCCGAGGCGCACCTTGCCGTCGGGAGACGGCACCCGCGGCAGCGGCTGCATCTCCGAACCGCCGTTCGGAACCGCAATGACGTTCGGAACGCCGACATCGCGGTGGATCTTCGCGAAGGATTCCGACACCGCCATTACCTTTTCCGCACCGAACAGGCACTCGCGCAGCTGCATTCGCGCAGCGAACTGCTCGGCCGGGACGCGGCCGAGCTGCGACGCCGGATTGGCATGGTCATAGAGGACGATCTTGCCATCCTTGCCGAGCAGGAACTGCTCGTCGGAAATCCACCAGCCGTCATGAACGGTGAGCACATAGGGAATTCTGCGCCGCCGAGCCTCGAGCACCACCGCTGCCGTCAGCCTCTGGACGCAGTGGAAGTGGATGATGTCCGGCTTCACGACATCGAGATAGTCGGCAAAGACCTTACCCATCTTCTCATCGTGGACGATCTGGTCGAGGTCCGGCTGGTGCGGCGTCGTCACGCCGACAACGCGGACACTATCGGCCGCATGGGCCGACGTCTTGTAGGGCTCGCTGCCGCCCTCGATCGAGCAGAACACCTCGAAGCTGAACTCGTCCCGGTGATGGGCGGCATAGTGCCTGACATTGTCGTGGACGACGCGGGTCGCGCCGCCGATCGCCTGCGGTGGATAGAAGACGTTGACGATCAGGACGCGCTTGCGGGTGTCCGGTACCGGCCGACTGGCCGAGCGGATGATGCTGGTGATATTCTCCGCCATGGCGGGAACGCTGTAATTGCGCAGCGCCTTTTCCCGCGCGCTGGAGCCGATCCGTCGGCGCAGTTCCGCGTCGCCGATCAGCCGGTCGAGCGCATCGGTCCATTCGTCAGGGCTGCGCGCCAGAATGCCGTCGACGCCATCCTCGATCAGGTCGGCGTAAAGCGCCGTCTCGCTGATCACCGATGGAATGCCGAGCATCGCCGCCTCGAGCCACTTGATCTCGCTCTTGACGTCGGTCGCCGGCGAGGGATGCAGCACGGCAAGGTTGATGTCGGCGGCAGCAAGCGTCGACCAGTATTCGTGGACGTCCCAGACCGGCGGCAGCATGACCAACCGATCCTCGAACTGACGCAGCACCGGGCCGGGCGTCATGTAACCGGCGAGCACGATGGAGATGCGGTCGCCGTATTTGTCGGCCATCGCCGCCAGCGCCGGCTCGACGAGCTCCTGGAAGTCCTGCTTGTGGGCCTTGGTGCCGGAACCGTAGAAGATCGTCACCCGATCCTTGTCACCTTTAGACGGCTCGGTGCCGAAGTGCTTTTCGTGCGGGCTGTGCAGGGCATTGGCGTGGACGAAGGTCGGCTTGCCAGGATCGAGACGCTTAACGTGCTCCACCAGCGGCCTGGTCGAGACAAGGGCATTTTCGCTGTATTTCAGGGCCGAACGGAACAGCGGTACACCAAGCGCGAGGCCATCGTGCTCCTTCGCCGTGATCTGGCCGCCATAGGTCTCGAGCGGTGGCGGGAAGAAATCGCCGTCGAAAATCAGATCGTCGATTTCGTAAAAAGTGGCGCAGCCGGTTTCCCGCGCCTTGTCGATCGCCCGAACGACTTCGTAATAAGCCGGCACGCGAAAGAAGATCGCCGCGTCGAAGCAATGAACCTTGAGAAGGTAGGTGTCGATGTCCTTCTTGAAGTCGAAGGTCTCGACGACGAAGCCTGCTGCTTCGAGCTGCTCGATCTTCTGATCGATACGATAGAACCGGCACTGCGGCAGATCGAAATTCCCGACCAGCGCGACGGCCCGTACGAAGCGCTTTTCTGCCGCCGTGCGGGCATGCATCAGCTCGAACACGAGATCGCAGTCGTTCTGGATGCGCTGAATGGCATCTGCCAGCCTGCCTTCGGAGGCTTCGGCCCTGGCGAGAAGCCAAGACGAGGTGAGGAAACGCGGGGCGAGATCGTTGAAGCGCCTGCGGATGCCGAGATCGGCCGGGAACCTGTCGATACCCTGCTTCAGCCAGTGCAACGCGGCAGGTTGATCGCCCGTCTGGTCCGCACATTGCGCGAGATTGATGTAGGTCCAGATATTGGCGTCACCGGCGGCGACGAGCCTCTCGTAGATCGCGGCGGCCTCGCGGAAGCATTTGCGGCGAACCAGGGCGTCGGCGTAGTGGCGCTGCGCCTGGGCGAAGTCGGGCGCGACCCGGAGCACCTTCTGGTAGACGATCACCGCCGGTGCGTCCTTGCCTTCGAGGACCAGCCGGTCCGCGATCATCGTCATCAGGCGCACATGCTGCGGTTCGATGACGACTGGCGTCACATTCTTCGATGCCAGTTCGGTCATCAGCAGCATGAAGCGATCGGTGAAGCTTTCCTGGCTTTCCGCGCCGGCGAAGACCGGCAGGTCGAGCGTCGCCAGGCTACGCACACCATGGCCGAGCAGGCTTTCCAGCCAGATGCGTCGGTTGGGCCACTGGTGACTGTCGATGCCGGTGCGCAGGTAGTGGCGATAGGCGTCAACGGGGCTGGAGGATTCGAGATCCCGCCCGTAGGTATCAACGTAGAAGTCCGCGTCGAATTCGTAGCCGGCGCGGATCGGAGCAAGCTCCTCGATCCCCGTCGACACGAAGTGCCGGAACGCAGCCTCCCGGTCGAAGGTCGGCTGCTGCGAACGCAGCGATCTGGTTGAGAAATAATAGTATTCGGCGTCGAATTTTTCCGCGAGACTCAGGCTGATGCCCTGCTCGGAGAGAAATCTCTCGAGAGCGTTGCCCGGAAGGCGTTTTTCCGCCGACGAGAGGGCAGTCATCGCCCGCGCATCGATGTCGGGATTGTCGTCGTAGAAATCCGCAATCTCGGTCTCGGTCGGCACCGGTGCAGCCATGCCCTTGAGCTCGGTGACGGCATGGGACAACGTCGGATCGAGAATATAGGCCCGGCGATACGCAGTGATCGCGTCGCTGCGCTTGCCCTGCAACTTCAGGGCGTGGCCGAGCTGGAGATGGGTGTCGGCGATGTCGCCACGCAGCTTGATCGCTTGGCGGTAGGCATCTTCGGCGCGGCCGGTGAAGCCCTGCTCCTTGAGCGCGTGGCCGTATTGCACCCAAACGGTGGCGAGCTTCGGGCTGCGACGCAGCGCCTCAGAATAGGCATCCTGCGCGTCGTTCCAGCGCCGCTCGGCATTGGCCTTGTCACCCGCCTTGATGAGCGAGCGCGTGCCGTTGAGGAGGGCCGTCGTGCGTGAGAAGGCCTTTGCCAAAGTATCCTTGCCCTCCTCGCGGTCCCGAAACGAACGGAACAGACGCTCGATCGACGATGACGAGATCTTAGACATCGGGAGGATACTCGCATGATACTGTCGTCTCACCGGCCCGCCGGACGCGTCCGATCGTCGCGCTACAGTGCAAGAATTGAACGCCGCGCTCCGGAGAGGGGAAAGAGATCAAACGAAACGGCAGCGTCGCGTCGACCCATAGCGGGCTGAGCGTGAAATCGCGGGAGAACAGCGCACGGCCCCAACGAGTTTCGATGACACGCCGTTCGGCCCTGCTTCGGGCCGCCCTTTCCGCGTCGAGGTGGTCGAGACCGCGCGACTTCGACTCATGGTGATGAAGGGCGATGTCGGGCGTGAACAGGATTGCCCGGCCGGCTTCGCGAAGCTTCAGGCAGAAATCGACATCGCTGTAGCCGATCGGCAATTGCGCTGCGTCGAAACCGCCGAGCGCCGCGAAATCCTGCCTGCGGATCGCCAGGAACGCGCCGGTCACCGCGCTCACCTGCCGGGTCTTCTGCCAGCGATCCGATGGTCCGCCAGCATCCGCCGGCTCATAGAGCCCGTCATGGATGACCGAGCCCTTCCACCCGAACAGGATGCCGGCATGCTGGACGGTGTCGTCAGGGTAAAGAAGCTTCGCACCGACCGCCCCGACATGGTCGCGCGCCAGAAGACCGCGCAGGGTCTCGTCCCAGCCGGCAGTCAGCATCGCCATGTCGTCATTGGCAAAGACGAGGATCGCAGCGTCGCTCGCGCGCGCTCCGGCATTGTTGATATGCGACCAGTTGAAGGGCCCGTCGTCGCGCTTCACCCGCACGCGCGGCCGGGCCGCCAGCGCCTCGAGGCGATCGAGATCCGGTTGTGAACGCGTGCCGTTGTCGATGATCAGGCAATCAACAGTTTCCGGCCGCGAGGCCTTCTCGAACAGGCTTTCGACGAAGGCCTGACAGTCACCGGCATTATCCCTGGTCGGCACGATTACGGTGATCGATCGACCGGTACTATCCGGCAGCCACCGCAGCCGCAGCCGCTCCTCAAGCGTGCCGCCCGAGAGTTCGACACGCTCCGTCAGCCCCAGCTCGCGAAGATGCCGCTCGACCGCCCGTCGGTGACCGGACCGTGCGGCCCGACCTTTGTCGTCGCGGGTGGCGTCGTCCGCTTCGAAGGAAACGAGCGGAAACGGCACATGGCCGAGCGAAAGCTGCGCACGAGTGGCCGTCAGCAGCAGGTCCGAGATGGCGAAGGAGCCATCGGCGAGAGCGGGGTCGGTGCGATTGCTCGAAGACGTTGTGCCGCCGTCCGCGAGATCGAGGGACGCGAGCGCCGATCCCCGGATTGCGACGGTGTCTCCCCAGACATTACCCTGAAGAAGCATCTCGGGGTCGTGGCAGCCGCGGGCATCGAAGCCGGTGGGATCACGCTCGCCGGCCTGCCGCCATTCCTCGTCGCAGGTGAGGATCGCCGCTTCGCTGGCGGCAAAACCGGCCGCAAACCAAGCAAGACAATGCGGATGCAGCCGGGCTCCGGGCGCTGGCAGCACGGCGAAATCCGCCGCTGCCTCACGCGCCAGCCTGATTGCTGCGCCCCCCCCGCCGGCTGCGGACGAAGCGAGCTGGAGCCGCGGATCGGCGCGCGCGACCCTCTCGACGGCAATGGCGAGACCTGCGTCGACGCCGATGACGATGGCGCGCCAGTTCTTGAACGACTGCCCGAGGATAGACGAGAGAAGCCCGTGCAGGCCCTCGGCATCCAGACCGGACGCATCGGCGACGATGAGCATCGGACGCCCGTCTACGATGGAGTCCGCAGGCGGCGGAGGCACGTCGTAGATCTGCCGGAACAAGGAGTAGGCCGCCTTCGGGAACGCGGTGAAACTCGCGACGTCGGGCAGTTCCGCGGCGATCTCGGCAAGCTTGCGGCGCATCGCCTCGACTTCCGCCGCCATGGTCAGCATGGTTTCAAGCCCATGGCCCGCGGCCTGGGCGACGATGCCCCGGGCCTGCTCGTCCGCTTCGCCGGCCTGGATCATCTCCCAGCTGGCGTGACGATTGGTCGGGTCGATGGCGAGCACCCGGCGATAGGCCGCAAGCGCTCCGGTCCGACGCCCTGCGAGCTTCAGCGCATGACCCTTCTGGAGATGGATTTCCGCGTCCTCCGGCCGATCGGCGATCGCCGCCTCGTACCATTTCAGCGCGTCGTCGATGCGGCCGATATCTTTCAGCATGTTGCCACACTGGACCTTCAGCCCGGCATGCCAGGGCGCAACGCGCAAGGCCTGCTCGTAGGCGTCGGCAGCTTCCCGGTGGCGGCCGGCATCGCGCAGCGCGTCGGCACGGGAGATCATCGGCCGCAGGCGCAGCCCCACCTTGAGCCAGCGGATGGCCTGCGCGGAATCGAGCTTGCGGCGTCGCAGGACGCGGTCGAACATCAACGGCAGAACCCCACGCAACCCGGCTTACGGATCGAGACTTGCACACCCCTCCCGGTGATCGTGGTTGGCCGACAAACGTGTCGGAATAGCGATGGCGGCGCCGTGATCATTCCGAGGGTACGGGGCCTGCCGGCACATGGGACGTCAGGGCCCTCGCCCCGGCCCGACCTGTCAGCCCCGACAGCTATGCGCAAGGACGCGCTGTGGGGCAGGGCGTTGGGCTTTTCGGCATGGGACATGAGGTCTCGCTGATGGAAGGAGCGCCACTTCCCCGGCTAGCCGACGAGGCGACCGTCCGCAAGTCGGCCATTCCCGACGCAGCGATTTTACGCCGCCGGCCGGCTACGGCATCGGCCTGACAATCGAAATTGATTTTGTGACGAGCACGATGCGTTGTTTCAATAAGTTATAGCGTCCTTTGTGCGTCCCTTCGGACGCACGGCGCTCTCAGAGAACGCTCAGGCCGTCTGTGCGTCGAGGGCGTCAAGGCAACGCGCGATGCCGCTCTGCCACTCCGGCAAACGATAACCGAAGGTCATCGCAAAGCGGCTGGCATCGAGCCTGGAATTTGCCGGCCGTGCTGCCGGCGTCGGATAGTCGGCCGTGGTGATCGCCTCGACAGTCGCGCCCGGCCCGCCCCGTCTCGACGATGCGGCAAAGATCGCCTCGGCAAAGCCGGCCCAACTCGTCTCGCCACCGGCGACCATGTGGTAGATGCCGGGCCAGTCGCCATCCGGCTCGGCCTCCATCCGCTCGCAGACGGCGACAATACCGGCCGCGATGTCGGGGGCGTAGGTCGGCGTGCCGTGCTGGTCGGCGACGACCCTCAGGACATCGCGATCCCTGGCGACACGCAGCATGGTCTTCAGGAAATTGTTGCCATAGGGGCTGTAGACCCAGGCGGTGCGCAGAATGACCGCCTTCGGATTGGCGGCGGCGACGCGCCGTTCGCCTTCGAGCTTGCTGGCGCCGTAGACCCCCGTCGGTCCTGTCTCGTCGGTCTCGAGATACGGGCCGTTCTTCAAGCCGGAGAAGACGTAGTCGGTCGAAACCTGGATCACCGGAACGCCTGCCGCCGCGGCGGCCGCCGCGACCGTCTCAGCGCCTTGCGCATTCACCGCAAAGGCGGCGTCAGGCTCGCTCTCGGCCTTGTCAACGGCCGTATAGGCGGCCGGATTGACCACCACGTCGGGCCTGACGTCGGCGATCGCCGCCTTGACCGTGGTCGGATCGGTCAGATCGAGCTGAGGGCGCCCCAGGGCGACGATCTCGCGACCTTCGAGGGAAAGATCTGCGAGGCAGCGCGCCACCTGGCCGTCACGGCCCGTCACGAGGATCCGCATCAAGGTTTCTCCTTCGCTGCGCGTCAGGATCTGCCGAGGCGCTCGCCGGAATAGCGCTCGCGCAAGGGGCGCCACCAGTCCTCATTGTCGAGGAACCAGGCGACGGTCTTTTGAAGGCCGGTCGCGAAGGTCTCCTCGGCCTTCCAGCCGAGTTCGTCCTCCAGCCGCGTCGCATCGATGGCATAGCGCAGATCGTGGCCCGGCCGGTCGGTGACGAAGGCGATCTGCTCGCGCCGGCTCTTGCCGTCCTTACGCGGAGCGAGCTTGTCGAGCGCGTCGCAGATGGTGTGGACGACGTCGAGATTGGAGCGCTCGTTGCGCCCGCCGACATTGTAGGAGCGACCCGGCTCGCCGGCAGTCGCGATCATTTCCAGCGCCCGCGCATGATCCTCGACATAGAGCCAGTCGCGGACATTCTCGCCCTTGCCATAGACCGGCAGCGGCTTGCCCTCGAGGCCGTTGAGGATCATCAGCGGGATCAGCTTCTCCGGAAAATGATACGGCCCGTAATTGTTCGAACAGTTGGAAAGCACCACCGGCAGGCCGTAGGTGTGGTGCCAGGCCATGGCGAGATGGTCGGAGGCGGCCTTCGAAGCCGAATAAGGCGAGGACGGCGCATAGGGCGTCGCCTCGGTGAACAGCCCCCCATCCAGCGGCAGATCGCCATAGACCTCGTCGGTCGAGACGTGATGGAAACGGAAGCCGTCGCGACGCTCGCCCGAAAGTTCCGACCAGTAGCTGCGGACGGTCTCGAGCAAATCGAAGGTGCCGACGACATTTGTCTGGATGAATTCGCCCGGGCCGTCGATCGAGCGATCGACATGGCTCTCGGCCGCCAGATGCATGACGACGTCGATCTCGTTCTCGCGCAAGAGCCGGCCGATCGCCTCGCGATCACGGATGTCGACCTTGGCGAACTGGTAGCGCGGATCGTTCGAGATCGGCTCCAGCGAGGCGCGATTGGCCGCGTAGGTCAGCTTGTCGACATTGACGACGCTGTGCGGCGTGTTGCGGATGAGATGGCGACACACTGCCGAACCGATGAAGCCGGCTCCGCCCGTCACGAGAAACTTCATGGCAGGTGCCCCTCAGGCGTCGAAGGTGAAGATGACCGGCGTGTCGGCAAGGCTCGACGCTACCTTGTCCTTGTCGGACAGGACCGGCGCCTCGCCGCCGAGCGGCCAGTCGACGCCGATCTCGCCGTCGTTCCAGGCAATGCCGCGGTCATGCTCGCCGGAATAGGGCGCTGAAACCTTGTAGAAGACTTCGGTGTCCGGCTCGAGGGTCAGGAAGCCGTGGGCAAAGCCCTTCGGCACGAGGATCTGGTTGAAGGCCCTGGCCGAAACCTCGAGCGCCACCCACTGTCCGAAGCTCGGCGAGCCGTGCCGGATATCGACTGCGACATCGAGAATGGCGCCCTTCAGGACCCGGACGAGCTTGTCCTGGGCAAAGGGCGGCGCCTGGAAATGCAGGCCGCGCAGTGTGAACTTCGCCGCCGAGAAGGACTGGTTGTCCTGCACCCAGGGCATCGACACGCCGGCTTCCGCGAAACGCTGGGCGTTGAAGGTCTCGCTGAAGAAACCGCGATCGTCGCCGAACTTTCGTGGCCTGATTTCGAGAACATCGGGGATGGCAAGAGGAATGACTTCCAGCATGTCGATCCTTCTACAGGTCGGCTTGAAGCGTCTGCCCGGTGCCCCGGGTCAGATCGGACGCGACGTCACCATGGCGCCCGACGCCCGGATATAATAAGCGGACGCTATCGGCAATCGCGAATGGAGACCATCGTGAAAGGCATCATTCTGGCAGGAGGCAGCGGAACGCGGCTCCACCCCATGACGCTCACCGCCTCGAAGCAGCTGCTTCCGGTCTACGACAAGCCGATGATCTACTATCCCCTTTCCACCCTGATGCTGGCGGGCATCCGCGAAATCCTGCTGATCTCGACGCCGCACGACCTGCCGCGCTTCAAGGCGCTGCTCGGCGACGGCAGCCGCATCGGCCTGAAGCTCGAATATGCCGAGCAGCCGAGCCCGGACGGCCTCGCCCAGGCCTATCTGATCGGCGAGGAATTCGTGGAGCGGCAGCCCTCCGCCCTGATCCTCGGCGACAATCTCTTCTACGGCCACGGCATGCCGACGCTGATGCAGAGGAGCATCAAGCGGGAGGACGGGGCGACGGTCTTCGCCTATCACGTCCAGGATCCCGAGCGTTACGGCGTCGTCTCCTTCGATGGCGAGTTCCGCGCGACGTCGATCGAGGAGAAGCCGCAGGATCCCCGGTCGAACTGGGCGGTGACCGGGCTCTATTTCTACGACGGCCGGGCGAGCGAGTTCGCCAACCGGCTGAAGCCCTCGCCTCGCGGCGAGCTGGAGATTACCGATCTCAACCGGATCTATCTCGAGGAAGGCACGCTGGAAGTTTCGCGGATGGGGCGGGGCTATGCCTGGCTCGACACCGGCACGCCGGACTCTCTGCTCGAGGCCGCCGAATTCGTCCGCACGCTGGAGCATCGCCAGGGCTTCAAGATCGCCTGTATCGAGGAGATCGCCTACGAGATGGGCCTGATCGACGGCGACCATCTGATGAGCCTCGGCAAGGAGCTCGGCAAGAGCAATTACGGTAAATATATCCAGCGGATCGCGCAGGGCAGGCTGCCTGCCAACTGAGGCCTGCGCAAGAGATCCCGCACGGTCGGCAATGTCTCGGCGTTGCCGCACCGTTCACAGCATCGGCCCGAAAATCGGAATCGATTTGCTGAAACGCGCGATGCGGTGATTCAACGACTTGGAGCGCCCCCGGCGCGTCCAATCGGACGCGCGGCGCTCAAGCGGCTTGCGACTCACACCGCCTCGCATCACATCTCGGTCATCTCAACCGTTTTTGCACGGCAATGGCGGCAGGCGGCCCTGCGGCCGTTATATGGGATTGACCTCGCTGGCATTTCGCCGCGGACGATACTCGACACTCTCCTTTCACGGCAAGGCCACGCGCATGGACGCACCGAATACCGATCTCCACAACGGCAGGAACACCCAGGAGCGACGCCATTCCAACGATGTCACCGAGAGGCGCATCGAGGAGGAAGGCTCGACCCTGACGGACACCGAGCTGCGCGAGATCGAACGCCGGCTGAGCCTCAGGCCGCTGGCGATCTACGAGCTGGTGCGCCAGGAAGGCGAGGACGAGCTGACGCGGCCGGTGTCGAGCCTCTGGTGGTCGGGCCTTGCGGCGGGCCTCTCCATCGGCTTTTCGGTCTTCACCCAGGCAGCCTTGCGCGCCTATCTGCCGGACATGCCGTGGCGCCCGCTGCTCGAAAGCTGGGGCTATTCGGTGGGCTTCCTGATCGTCATTCTCGGTCGCCAGCAGCTCTTCACCGAAATTACCCTCACCGCGGTCCTGCCGGTGCTGGCGCGGCCGAAATGGGCGGGAGTGAGGGCGATCGCCAGGCTGTGGGGAGTCGTCTTCATCGCCAACATGATCGGCACGGCCATCTACGGCGCCGGCATCGCCTATGACGTCCTCGGCACACCGGAAATCACCTACGCGGCGCTCGCCGTCTCGCGCGAGGCGATGGAGCCGGGCCCCTGGTCGACGCTGCTTCGCGGCATCGTCGCCGGCTGGCTGATCGCCACGGTGGTGTGGCTGCTGCCCTCGGCGCAGAATGCCGGCTTCTTCGTCATCGCGCTTCTGACGTTCCTGATCTCGCTGTTCCACCTGTCGCATATCGTCGCCGGCTCGGTGGAGGCGATGACGCTGATGTTCTCGGGCGAGCTTCTGCCCCACCACGCGATCTGGAGCTTCTATCTGCCGGCCCTGGTGGGCAACATCCTCGGCGGCTCGACGCTGTTCGCGCTGATCAGCTACGGCCAGGTGGCGCCGGAACTCGACCCGAAGGGCAATTGACGCCGGCCGCAGCAGAAAATCCTGCATCGTATCCAACGCCCTCACCCTGAGGTGCCGCCACAGGCGGCCTCGAAGGGCGAGGGTGTCGTTCGACCGGGTCCGGCAGCATCATGGCGCGCCTGCCCGCAAGGGCCCCTCGCCCTTCGAGGCTCGCTCCGCGAGCACCTCAGGATGAGGGGCGCTACGGCTGACCCGCGGTTGCAAGGTTTGCGGCGCTCGCAATCCACCTTGCGCCCGGGCGCGAAACGCCTCGCGCGCCGGCGCCTGGACCGCCGTGCGTCCGAGCGGACACACAAAGGACGCTCCAAGTTATTGAATCACCGCATCGTGCTTTTTAGAAAATCGATTCCGGTTTTCGGGCCGATGCGGCAGGCGCGATGAGACTTGCGCCATTACCCCCGGAGGATCGAACGGCCCGCGAACACCGCCTGGTCCCCGAGCTCTTCCTCGATGCGCAGCAGCTGGTTGTACTTCGCCAGCCGGTCGGAGCGGGCGAGCGAGCCGGTCTTGATCTGCCCGCAATTGGTCGCGACGGCGAGGTCGGCGATGGTCGAATCCTCGGTCTCGCCCGATCGGTGCGACATCACCGCCGTGTAGCCGGCCCTATGCGCGACCGAGACGGCGTCGAGGGTCTCCGACAGGGTGCCGATCTGGTTGACCTTGACGAGGATCGAATTGGCGACGCCCTTCGAAATGCCCTCGCGCAGGCGCTCAGAATTGGTGACGAAGAGGTCGTCGCCGACGAGCTGCACCTTTGCGCCGATCTGGTCGGTCAGCGCCTTCCAGCCGTCCCAGTCGTCCTCGGCCATGCCGTCCTCGATCGAGATGATCGGATAGGCGGCGGCAAGCTCACCGTAATAGGCGGCCATGTCGGCGGGCGAGAGCTTCCGCCCCTCGCCTTCGAGATCGTACTCGCCGCCCTTGAAGAATTCCGTCGAGGCCGGATCGAGGGCGATGAAGATGTCCTCGCCCGGCTTGTAGCCGGCCTTCTCGATCGCCTTGACGACGAAGTCGAGGGCTTCCTTGGCCGAGCCGATATTCGGCGCGAAGCCGCCCTCGTCGCCGACATTGGTGTTGTGACCGGCATCCTTCAGCATCTTCTTCAGCGTGTGGAAGGTCTCGGCCCCCCAGCGCAGCGCCTCGGAAAACCGATCCGCTCCGACCGGCATGATCATGAATTCCTGGAAGTCGATCGGATTGTCTGCATGGGCGCCGCCATTGATGATGTTCATCATCGGCACCGGCAGGACATGCGCCGAAGCGCCGCCGACGTAACGATACAGCGGCAGGCCGGCAGCCTCCGCGGCCGCCTTGGCGACGGCGAGCGAGACGCCGAGAATGGCGTTGGCACCGAGGCGGGCCTTGTTCTTCGTCCCGTCGAGCTGGCGCAGCGCCGTGTCGATGCGGATCTGGTCCTCGGCCTCGAAGCCGCCGATCTCCTCGAGGATCTCGCCATTGACATAGGCGACGGCCTTTTCGACGCCCTTGCCCATGTAGCGCGACCCGCCGTCGCGCAGCTCGACCGCCTCGTGGGCCCCGGTGGAGGCGCCCGACGGCACCGCCGCGCGGCCCATCGAGCCGTCTTCGAGGATGACGTCGACCTCGACGGTCGGATTGCCGCGGCTGTCGAGAATTTCGCGGCCGATGATGTCGATGATGGCGGTCATGGGTTGCCCCTGTCGTGGTGAGGGATGGTTCGGGGGCGTTTTAGACCAAGCGGCGAGGGATGGGTAGCGGGGGATGGATGGGTCGAGCAGACCGGATTGCAGACATGAAAGTCTGGCGTTGCCGGCAGCCGTCGACGACTGCGGGGAGGCCGGTTTCAGTCGCGACCAGCGCAAGCCCCCCAGGCGCCTACGCGTAGCGCCGGGCCGTCATCCTCGCCCTTGTGGCGAGGATGACGGCCAGCCGGAGTGGGCAGGAAGCGAAGTTCCCGCCTGTCCTTTGGCAACGATGGCGCCGCAATGTCTTGAAGTGATCCGAAGCGGCGGAGCACGGTAGATCTCCCTCCTTGCGGAGGAGATGCCGCTCTTCGACAGGCTCAGAAGGCAGAGGGGGGCGCGACACGCTCGGCGGCGCAGGCGGGGCGCCCGGCGCAAACTTGGATCGACGACCGTCGAGAGACCGGCTTCGGCCATGATTAGCGCAGACCTCAGGCGCGTTCGCAGAGCGCCGCGCCGTCATCCTCGCCCTTGTGGCGAGGATCTACCGCGATTGAAGCGATGGAGCGGCGCAGTTGGCGCGCTTCCGCCGACGGAGCGGCGACGTCTGACGACAGGAGATCCTCGCCACAAGGGCGAGGATGACGGCGGCACAGAGGATGACGCCGCACCGGAAACTGCGGCGGCGACGGCCAGCCAAAGACGGCAGACGACGAGGCGACGCTCACCCCTTCGTCAGCTGATCCAACGCCTGCAGCCGCTTGAGCATCTCGGCCATCTGGTCGAGCGGCACCATGTTCGGCCCGTCGGACGGCGCGTTGTCCGGGTCCTCGTGGGTCTCGACGAACAGCCCCGCGACGCCGACGGCGACCGCCGCGCGGGCCAGCGTCTCGACGAAGCGGCGCTCGCCTCCGCTAGAGCCGCCCTGGCCACCCGGCTGCTGCACCGAATGGGTAGCATCGAAGACGACGGGCAATCCTGTCTCGGCCATGATCGGCAGGGCGCGGAAGTCTGAGACCAGCGTGTTGTAGCCGAAGGAGACGCCGCGCTCGGTGAGGAGGACGTTGGGGTTGCCGCTCTCGGTCACCTTGGCGGCGACGTTCTTCATGTCCCAGGGAGCGAGGAACTGGCCCTTCTTGATGTTGATCACCCGGCCCGTCTTCGCCGCGGCGATCAGAAGGTCGGTCTGCCGGCAGAGAAAGGCGGGGATCTGCAGGATGTCGCAGACGGCGCCGACCTCGCGGCACTGCTCTTCGTTATGGATGTCCGTCAGGACGGGAAGGTCGAAGGTCTCGGCGACCTCCTGGAACACCGGCAGTGCGCCGGACAGGCCGATGCCGCGCTTGCCGGAAAGGCTGGTGCGGTTCGCCTTGTCGAAGCTCGCCTTGAAAACATAGGGGATGCCGAGATCGCCGGTGATCCGCTTCATCGTCTCGGCGATCATCATCGCATGGTCGCGGCTCTCCATCTGGCAGGGGCCGGCGATCAGCGCGAAGGGCGCGGCGTTGGAGAAGCTGGCCGACTTTGCGGAGACGGTGGTGGCGGTCATGATCTCTCCTCGATGAAGCGGATGCGGCCTCGGCCGTTGGGGCAATCGACGGCGACACCGTCGCTTTCTTCAGCACAGGCAATGCCCTGCCCTTGCCAGAACTTGCGGGCGAAAGCGAGGTCGGCGACGGTTATCGTGACGCTTTCGATGGCGAAGGAACCGACGTCACGGGGGACGATGTCGAGCCTCCCGCATTCCAGAGCGAATGTCAGCGAACCGTCGGGATTGTTCTCCGCAGGGCTGCCGCAGACGGCGGAGAGATAGTCGCGAAACACCTGCGGGTCCGGCGCCGTCAGGGTGACGCCTGTGACACCCGTTGCGCCATTCGGATGGGTCGTCAGAGCCGAGCGATCCGGTCGCACGCTGTGCCGCGCCTCGCAACAAAAGAAGCTCGGCGCATCGGCGGCGTGGATCGCGGCGAAGGCGAGGCGGAAGGAGAGCTCGGCCGCGCCGCCGTCCGGCAGGCGCATGGTCCGGCCGAACTCGACGAGCCCGTCTTCGCCGGCCTCTTCCTCGAGCAGTTGCTCCCGGTCGGCCAGCGCATCGGATGAGCTAAAAGCGAGACCTGAAATCGCCGGTCGGTCAGCCAGGTTTCGCACGTCCGCATCGCGCTCGACGAAGAGATGCCCTTCGGCCTTCGCCGCGTCATAGGCTGCCGGATCGACAATCGACAGCGGCTCCAGATAGCGACCGTCCGCGAAGAAGACGCAGGCATTGCCCGTGCCGAAGGGATGCGCGGCCTCCGGCGCGACGACGAAGCCTATACGTTCGAACCAATCGCACGCCTCTGGGAGCGTGTTGAACGGCATCACCAGATGATCAACCGCGCGCATCACGACAGACAGATGCAGAGAGCGCGCGATGCAGCACGCATTTCGGTTGCCGGACAAGATCTTTCGGTTGTATATATTCTCATTTCATCAACCTTAGATTGTTCGCTAATTCAGTCGAGGAGGACGACATGAACGTTTCCGCTCAGTGGCAGTTCGATCTGCCTGGCCATGCCAGGCCCGGTGACGGCGACCTCGCCGAAAGATGGTATCCCGATATCCAGTCCGCATGGCCCAAATGCACCTCGCCGCGTGTGTACGATCCGATCGACGGGATCCGGGCCGTGGTCATTCACGGCACGCAGGGCTCGTCCTCGTCCGGCGCCGTCTCGGTCATGCATGCCGGAAAAGCCAGCTTCCACTGGCTCGTCCCCGACGAGAACGAGGACGCGCACGGCAAGTTCGCCTGGGCCTGCGTGCCGGAGGCCCGCGCCGCGTGGCATGTCCGCAACTCGGCCTCGCATCCCGAGGTCTGGAACGGCGAGAACAGGATCAATCATTTCTCGCTCGGAATCGAGATCGTCAACGCACAGGACAAAAAAGATCCGTTCTCGGACTGGCAGGTCGAGATGACCGCCCGCATCGTGCGCTATTGCTGGCTCAAATACCCCAATCTGAAGCATGTCGTCGCCCATGCCCGGCTCGATCCAGATCGCAGGAAGGATCCGACCGAACTCTTTCCGTGGGAGCGGTTCCGCAGCCTCGTCCTCACCGGCAGCGACGCCCGCCTAGTGGCCGCACAGACCGACGGAGACGATGACGCCGGCGGCTATGCCGTCTACGGATAGGCTGGAACGCGAGGATCGCGCTTCAGAACACCATCGCGACGCGATCCTCTTTACGCTCCGTGTCTCCCAGCAAAACCGCATACCAGCGTCACCGGCCTCTAGACGAGCCGCGACTGCTCCAGCGCTGCCGCGACGAAGCTCGCGAACAGGGGATGCGGTTCGAACGGGCGGGACTTCAGCTCGGGGTGGTACTGCACGCCGATGAACCAGGGATGCTCGGCGAGCTCGACGGTCTCCGGCAGGAGGCCGTCCGGCGACATGCCGGAAAACACCAGCCCCGCCTCTTCCAGCACCGGCCGGTAGTCGCGATTGACCTCGTAGCGGTGGCGGTGGCGCTCCTCGATGTCGGTGTCGCCGTAGATCGCCGCGATCTTCGAGCCCTCGCGCAGCTTCGCCTTGTAGGCGCCAAGCCGCATCGTGCCGCCGAGATCGCCTTCCTGCGCCCGCTTCTCGAGCTCGTTGCCCTTCAGCCATTCGGTCATGAGGCCGACCAGCGGCTCGGGCGTCTCGCCGAACTCGGTCGAGCCGGCCTTTTCGATACCGGCGAGCGAGCGCGCCGCCTCGATCACCGCCATCTGCATGCCGAAGCAGATGCCGAAATAGGGAACGTTGCGCTCTCTGGCGAAGCGCGCCGCGTGGATCTTGCCCTCCGAGCCGCGCTCGCCGAAGCCGCCGGGGACGAGAATGCCGTTCACCCGTTCCAGATAAGGAGACGGGTCCTCCTGCTCGAAGACCTCCGATTCGATCCAGTCGAGCCGGACCTTCACCTTGTTGGCGATGCCGCCATGATGCAGCGCCTCGATCAGCGATTTATAGGCATCCTTGAGGCCGGTATATTTGCCGACGATGGCGATGGTCACCTCGCCCTCGGGGTTGCGGATGCCATCGACGACCTGGTGCCATCTCTGGAGCTGCGGCTTCGGCGCCGGGTCGATGCCGAAGGCGGCGAGCACCTCGGTATCGAGGCCCTCGTGATGATAGGCGATCGGCACGTCATAGATCGTCGCGACGTCGAGGGCCTGGATGACGGCGGTCTCGCGGACATTGCAGAACAGGCTGAGCTTGCGCCGCTCTTCGGCCGGGATCGGCCGGTCGGCGCGAACGAGGAGGATGTCAGGCTGGATGCCGATGGCGCGCAGCTCGCGGACCGAGTGCTGGGTCGGCTTGGTCTTCAACTCGCCCGCGGTCGGGATGTAGGGCATCAGCGTCAGATGGACGTAGATCGCTCCCCCTCGGGGAAGATCGTTGCCGAGCTGGCGGATCGCCTCGAAGAAGGGCAGACCCTCGATGTCGCCGACCGTCCCGCCGATCTCGCAGAGAACGAAGTCGTAGTCCTCGTTGCCCTCGAGGACGAATTCCTTGATCGCGTCGGTGACGTGGGGGATCACCTGCACCGTGGCGCCGAGATAGTCGCCCCGCCGCTCCTTGGCGATGATCTCCTGATAGATCCGCCCGGTGGTGATGTTGTCCATCTTGTTGGCCGAGCGCCCGGTAAACCGCTCGTAATGGCCGAGATCAAGATCGGTCTCGGCGCCGTCGTCGGTGACGAAGACCTCGCCGTGCTGGGTCGGGCTCATCGTGCCCGGATCGACGTTGAGATAGGGATCGAGCTTTCTCAGCCGCACCCGATAGCCGCGGGCCTGCAGGAGAGCCCCCAGGGCCGACGATGCGACGCCTTTTCCAAGAGAGGAAACCACGCCGCCGGTGATGAAGATGTAACGCGCCATGGGCCTTCCCGATAACCGCGCCGCGGCGATTCTACCAGTCACAATTCGCAACGTGCCGGCGATTGGCCGCAGCTGTTGCGAAACGCCAGTCGATCCGGTGGGCCCGACAGAAGCCGTCCGCACCTGCGGTGCAACGCCCGGCCCATCAGAGCCGGCGCCGTCAGCGATATTTCAAAAAGCCTGCGGGGCGCCCTCTGGCGCCCCGCAGGCATGGCTCGCATCGAGCGATGACGCTCCTACTGCGTGTTCGTTCCACTCGGCGGGACCTGCCCGGCCGGGGCATCGGCGTCGTCGGCCGGCGCCTGATCCGTGCCGGCCGGAGCCGAATCCTCGCCGGTGGTGGGCGAAGCGCCGGTCGCCGCCGGCGGCGTGGTGATCGACTGGGCCGGCTCGGCCGGAGCCGACGTGCCGTCGCCCTCCGCGGGCGCCGTCGTCTCTGCAGGCGACGTGCTCTGGCTGGCGCCGTCGGCCGGGGCGGCGTCGGAGGCCGGAGCGCTTTCCTCCTCGGGCCGGGTGGTACCGGCGGGCGGCGCCTCGACCGGCGGAACGGTGGTCTCGTCGGCGCCTTCCGGCGTATTTCCTGCCGGATTGGCGGGGATCGTGCCGGCATCGGGCGCCGGCGCGGCGCTGTCGGACGCGCCGGCCGCCGGTGCATCCGCCGCGCCGTTAGCGGCCGGAGCCGGCGTCTCGGCGTCCGGCTGCGACGACTGGTCGATCAGCGACGGGCTCGACGCGCCACCTGACGACGCAGCCCCCGACTGTCCGGCCGGAGCCCCGCCCGCGGCGTTGCCGCCGTTCGAGCCGTCCTGCGAGCCCGGCAGGCCGCCGAGTTGATCGAGCAGGCTCTTGTCCTCGCCGCTGGTCTCGCCGTTCTGGGCCGGCAGCGTGTCGAGGATGTCGGTGGGCTTGGCGCCGTAGCGCGCCAGAAGGCCGAGGGACAGCGAGGTGATGAAGAAGCCGGCCGCCAGGATGGCGGTCGTGCGGGTCAGGGCATTCGCCGCGCCGCGAGCCGACATCAGGCCGCCACCGCCGCCGATACCGAGCGCTCCGCCTTCCGAACGCTGCAGGAGCACCACGATGACGAGCGCGACGACGATCATCAAGTGGATGATGATGAGAATGGTTTCCATCGAACTTTCGTTGAGGGTCTTTCTAGGGAATTGGGCGCCTTCTACAGAAGGAGGCGCCGCATTCCAACCAGATTCCGCGTCATTCTGCCGGCAAGGGGCATGCGCGGCATATCGCGATGAAGTCCTCGGCCTTCAAGCTGGCCCCGCCGATCAGCGCGCCGTCGACATTTTCGACCGCCAGAAGCTCGGCGGCGTTGTCGGGTTTCACCGAGCCGCCATAGAGAAGCCGGATGCCGCCGGCGACCTCTGCGCCGAAGCGTTCCGAGAGCGCCTCTCGCAGAAAACCGTGCACCTCCGCCACATCCGCTGTCGTCGGCGTGCGGCCGGAACCGATCGCCCAGATCGGCTCGTAGGCGACGACGGTGTTGGCCGCCGAGACGCCGTCCGGCAGCGAGCCCGATAGCTGGCGACCGAGCACGTCGAGCTTGCCGCCCGCCTCGTGATCTTCTTCGGATTCGCCGATGCAGACGATGGCGACGAGCCCGGCGCGCCAGGCGGCCTCGACTTTCGCCCTGACCTTCGCATCGGTCTCCTGATGCTCGCCGCGCCGCTCCGAATGGCCGACGATGACATAGGTCGCGCCGAGATCGGCGATCATCTCCGCGGCGATGTCACCGGTATGGGCGCCGCATTTCTCGGCGTGGCAGTCCTGGCCGCCGATCGCGGTCTTGCCGGCGAGCAGGCCGACGCTCGCCGAAAGGATCGTCGCCGGCGGACAGATCAGGAGATCCTTGCCCGCACCGGCCTCCGCCGCGCCAGCGGCGATCGCCTCGAGTTCGGTCAGCTCCCGCAGGCGGCCGTTCATCTTCCAGTTGCCGGCGATCAAGGGTTTTGGCGCCATCGTCGGTCTTGTCTCCTCCCATTGTTTTCCGCAGGTCGTTCGCACCGCCGGATCGTCACGGATCCGAATGGTTTCGATCGCCTGCGTTTCGGGTCGCGACAATCAGCGATCGATGTGGGAAAATCAATCGCGGCCCATCGCTTGCGCCGCTTGCCGCCTTTTCACTAATAAGGCGGCAGGCGGCAGGCGGCATGGCCGCCGCTTCACTGGTGCGAACAAGGCTTGGCGACGACGAAACGCCTGCCGCAAGGGAGAGACGATGCTCGAGACGATGCGCCGAAGCGTGTCCGGCTGGACGGCGAAGATCCTTCTCGGCCTTCTGGTGCTGAGCTTCGCGATCTGGGGTATCGGCACCTCCTTCACCGGCGGCCTGTCGCGTACGGTGATTTCCGCCGGCGATACCGAGGTGACGCCGTCCGAATACGCCTTTGCCTATTCCCAGGCGATCAATCGCATCTCCCGCCAGATCGGCCGCCAGATCACCTCCCAGGAAGCCGCCACCTACGGCGTCGACCAGGGCGTGACCAGCCAGCTGATCGCCGGCGCGGTGCTCGACGAGCAGAGCCGCAATCTCGGCCTCGGCGTCTCCGACGAGCGGCTGGCGCGGGTGATCGCCGAGGATCCGACCTTCCGCGACGCCAACGGCAACTTCTCCCGCTCGAACTTCCGCTCGATCCTCGCCAATGCCGGGATCAACGAGAGCGACTATGTCGCGCAGCAGATGAACGTCGCCCGGCGCGGCCAGCTGATCGATGCCGTCGCGCGGGATGCCGGCACGCCTGAGGTCTTCCTCACCGCCCTCGGCCTCTACAACGGCGAGCGGCGCAGCATCGACTATGTCAGCCTGTCGGCGCCCGATGCTTCGAGCATCGCCGATCCGACCGACGAGCAGCTGTCGAGCTATTTCGACCAGAACAAGGCCCGCTACGCCGCGCCGGAATTCCGCTCCATCGCCTTTGCCGAGGTGACGCCGCAGGCACTCGCCGACGAGAAATCGGTGACCGACGCCGAGGTGAAGGCCGACTACGAGGCCCGCAAGCAGACCTATTCGACCCCCGAGCGCCGCGACGTCCAGCAGATCGTCTTTTCCGACAAGGAAGCCGCGGAAGCGGCCAAGGCGAAGCTCGACTCAGGGACAGGCTTCGAGGAAGTCGCCAAGGAGGCCGGCCGCTCCCCCGCAGACATCGCGCTCGGCACCGTCAGCAAGGCGGCGATCCCGGATCAGAAGATCGCCGACGCGGCATTCTCGCTGAAGGAAGGCGATGTCTCGGCCATCGTCGACGGTGTCTTCGGCCCGGTGATCCTGAGGGTCACCCGCATCGAGCCGGAAAGCGTCAAGCCGCTCGCCGAGGTCGAGGGCGAGATCCGCAAGGCGCTGGCCCTGTCGAAGGCGGCCGACGCAGTCGACGCGGCCTATACCGCCTATGAGGATGCCAGAGGCGGCGGCGCGACCTTCGACGAGGCGGCCAAGCAGGCGGCGATCCCGGTCAAGACCGTCAAGGCCGTCGACCGCAACGGCAACGGCCCCGACGGCAAGCCGGTCGACCTGCCGCAGAAGTCCGATCTTCTCGCCGCTGCCTTCGACAGCGAGCCCGGCGTCGACGCCCTGCCCGTCAATGTCGATCCGAACGGCTACGTCTTCTACGATGTCGCCAGCATCGACCCGGCCCATGACCGGCCGCTCGACGAAGTGCGCGATGAGGTCGTCGCGGACTGGAAGAAGGAGCGGGCGAACGAGCAGCTCGACGAGCAGGCAAAGAAGCTCGCCAAGGAAGTCGAGGATGGCAAGAGCATTGCCGACATCGCGAAGGAAGCGGGCGTCGAGCCGCAAAAGGCGAGCGCCATCACCCGCCAGTCCGGCGCGGCGCAGCTCGGGCGATCGGGCGTCGAGGCCGCCTTCGCCGGCCCCTTCGGCGCAGTCGAGACCTCGCCCGGCCCCGCGCCCGACACGCGGCTGGTGCTGAAGGTCGCCGAGATCGCGCCGCCGGCAGACCCTGCCGCCAATGTCAGCGCCCAGCAGCGCAGGCAGATGGCCGGCATGCTCGAAAACGACCTCTACGAGAGCTACGTCACCCTGCTCCAGAACGAATATCCGGTCAGGATCAATCCCGGTGCCATGGAGCAGGCGAAGGCCATGGTCCGATGAGCCAGACGCTGAAGCCCTTTCTCGCCAAGGTGGCCGACGGCCGATCGCTGACACGCGAGGAGGCCACCGCGGCCTTCCAGGTGATGATGAGCGGCGAGGCGACGCCGTCGCAGATCGGCGGCCTGTTGATGGCGCTGAGGGTTCGCGGCGAGAGCGTCGACGAGATCACCGGCGCGGTATCGGTGATGCGGGCCAACATGGCGCGCGTCACCGCCCCCGAGGGCGCCGTCGACATCGTCGGCACCGGCGGCGACCATGCCGGCACCTACAACATCTCCACCTGCTCCGCCTTCGTCCTGGCGGGCTGCGGCCTCGTGGTCGCCAAGCACGGCAACCGCGCGCTCTCCTCCAAATCCGGCGCCGCCGATGTTTTGACCGCGCTCGGCATCGACGTCGAGCTGAAGCCGGAGCAGATCGGCCGGGCGATTGCCGAGGCCGGCCTCGGCTTCATGTTCGCCCCCACCCACCACGCGGCGATGCGCTTCGTCGGCCCGAGCCGGGTCGAGCTCGGCACACGCACGGTGTTCAACATTCTCGGGCCGCTGGCCAATCCCGCCAGCGTTTCGAAGCTGCTGGTCGGCGTCTTCTCGCCGCAGTGGCTGCGGCCGATCGCCGAGACGCTGCTGGCGCTCGGCACCGAGGCAGCCTGGGTCGTCCATGGCGACGGCCTCGACGAGATGACGGTTACCGGCACGACTCATGTCGTGCAGCTGAAGGACGGCGTCATCAGCGAATTCAGCCTCGACCCGGAAGAGGTGCGGCTGAGGCGCTGGACGCTCCCCGATCTGAAGGGCGGCGACGGCGCCTACAACGCCGCGGCGCTGAAATCCGTCCTCGAAGGCGAGCCCGGTGCCTATCGCGACACGGTGCTCCTCAACGCCGCCGGGGCGCTTGTCATGGCGGGCGCCGCGCCCGATCTGTCCGACGGTATCGCAATGGCCGCCGAGGCGATCGACACCGGCCGTGCGAGGCATGCGCTGGAGCGTCTCGCCGCAACGACGCAGGCGCTCGGCAAGGAAAATCGATGACCGACATTCTCGCCCGTATCCGCGAATACAAGCTCGAGGAGATCGCCGCCGCCAAGACGAAGCGGTCGCTCGCGGATCTCGAGGCGATGATCGGCGATACCGACCACCCCCGCGGCTTCCTGCCTGCCATCGAGACGAAGCTCGCTTCCGGGGGCCTCGCGCTGGTCGCCGAGATCAAGAAGGCGAGCCCGTCGAAGGGCCTGATCCGCGAGGATTTCGATCCGCCGAGCCTTGCCGCGGCCTATGAGGCCGGCGGCGCCACCTGTCTCTCCGTCCTCACCGACACGCCGTCCTTCAAGGGCCGGCCGGAATTTCTCACCGCGGCGCGGGCGGCGACCCGGCTGCCGGCGCTGCGCAAGGACTTCCTCTACGATCCCTACCAGGTTGCCGAGGCGCGGGCGTGGGGCGCCGATGCGATCCTCGTCATCATGGCGGCGGTCAGCGACGACGTCGCGCTGGCGCTCGAAGAGGCGGCCGACCGTTACGGCCTCGACGTGCTCGTCGAGGTCCATGACGAGGCCGAGACGGAGCGGGCGCTCACCCTCTCCTCCCGCCTCATCGGCATCAACAATCGCAACCTGAAGACCTTCGAGACCAGCCTCGACACCGCCGAGCGGCTGGCGAGCCTCGTCCCGGACGACAGGATCGTCGTCGGCGAGAGCGGCATCTTCACCCATGCCGACTGCCTCGAACTCGCCGATCACGGCATCCGCACCTTCCTCGTCGGCGAGAGCCTGATGCGCCAAGCCGACGTTACGGCCGCGACACGCGTCCTCCTCGGCAGCCCGCGCGAAGGGGTGAGCCTGACCGGAGCCGGCGGATGAGCGGCGGCGATCCAGGCGGCGCACGCCTCACCCACATCGATCAGAGCGGCAAGGCGGCGATGGTCGATGTTGGCGACAAGGCCGAGACCGAGCGCCTCGCCGAAGCCGAGGGCCTGGTGCGGATGAAGCCGGAGACGCTGGCACTGATCGAAGCCGGCGAGGCCAAGAAGGGCGACGTCGTCGGCGTCGCGCGGATCGCCGGCATCATGGCCGCCAAGCGCACTCACGAGCTGATCCCCCTCTGCCACGCACTGCTGCTTTCCAAGATCGGCGTCGAGATCGAACCGGAGCCGGCCCTGCCAGGGCTGCGCGTCACCGCGACGGCGAAGCTCGCCGGTCGCACCGGCGTCGAGATGGAGGCGCTCACCGCCGTCTCCGTCGCCTGCCTCACCATCTATGACATGGCGAAGGCCGTGGACCGGACGATGGAGATCACCGGCATCCGCCTTCTCGCCAAATCCGGCGGCCGCTCCGGCGATTTCCGGGCGGAGGTCTCCCGAAAATGAGCCTGATCCCGGTCGAGGACGCCCAGTCGCGGCTCGTCGCTGCGGCAACGCCGATCCGCCGCACCGTCTCGGTCCCCTTGCGGGAAGCGGCCGGCCGGGTGCTGGCCGAGGATGTTGTGGCGACGCGCACCCAGCCGGGCTTCGACGCCTCGGCGATGGACGGCTACGCGCTGCGGGCAGAGGATGCCGCGGCGCCGTTCCGCCCTCTCGCGGTGATCGGCGAATCGGCCGCCGGCAGAGCCTTTGCCGGCCGAATCGGCCCCGGCGAGGCGGTGCGGATCTTCACCGGCGCGCCGCTGCCGGAGGGCGCCGACGCGGTGCTCATCCAGGAAGACGCAACGCGCATCGACGACGGGTCGCTGCTGCCGACAGAGGCGGTCGGCGCAGGCCAGCACGTTCGCCCGGCGGGGGTCGACTTTGCCGCCGGCCAGACGCTGCTTACCGCCGGAACGCTGCTGACGCCGGGCAGCGTCGCCCTTGCGGCGAGTGGCGGCCATCCGTTTCTCACCGTCATCGACCGGCCGAAGGTGGCGGTGCTCGCCACCGGCGACGAGCTCGTTCCGCCGGGCGCAGAGGTCGGCCCTTCGCAGATCGTCGCCTCCAACAGCTACGGCGTCGCCGCGCTGGTCGAGGCGGCAGGCGGCACGGTGATCGACTGTGGCATCGCGCCGGACCGCGAAGACGAGATCGCCGGCCATCTCGACCGGGCGCTCGCCGAGGGCTGCGACTGCTTCGTGACGATCGGCGGCGCCTCGGTCGGCGACCACGACCTGATCGGCAAGGTGTTCGAGAAGAGCCGGGTCGAGATCGCTTTCCTCAAGGTGGCGATGCGGCCCGGAAAGCCGCTGATGGCAGGGCGCATCGGCGACATGCGGCTGGTCGGCCTGCCAGGCAATCCGGCTTCCTCGATGGTCGCCGCGACGCTGTTCCTCGGCCCCCTGGTGCGGCGGCTCGCGGGCCTGCCGGACCGGCCGCTCACCCGGCCGGCGATCCTCGGCGCGGACGTTCCCGAAAACGGCATGCGCGCCGATTTCATGCGTTCGACCGCGCGTCTCGACGAGGGTGGCTCGACCGTCGCGACGCCCTTGTCGCGCCAGGATTCGTCGCTCCTCTCGATCTATGCTGCCGCCGACGTCCTGGTGATGCGCCCGCCCCACGCCCCGGCGGCTTCCGCAGGGTGCCCCTGCCTCGTCGTCGATCTCGCCTGAGGCAGGTCTGGAGGGGTCTGCGCAATTTGAGCGGCAGGCCGGTGTCCCGGCAGCGAGCGTCCAGCGGGCCGCACTCGGGCCGACCCGGTGAAGCCGTCGCCCGCCGCCACACGGCCGTCGACGTTGTCTCGTCAGGAAGGACAGCGCGCACTGGCTGTGAGGCGCGACTGTGCGCAGACGCAGCCGCTCTCGGCTCATCGACCGGGCAAGTCCCGCAGGACGAAGGGCCCATGCATCTCCGATAATAACTTACTGAGCAAATACCTGCGGCCATCGATGAAATTCTGAATGGTCATTGCCAAGGCGTGACCAACGTCACAGTCGTCGGCGATCCACCATGGTCTAAGCGAGGGAGGCGGCGCTGCCGTTTTGCGAATGTTTGTGTAAAACCTTGCTGGCAGCGCCATCGGCAGCTGCGTACGATCGGAGTCCGACGAGATGGATGGGAGCCATATTGTGCAGCCGGAACTAGAGATCTCGCTGCTCGGGGAGCCGCGTGTGTTCTCGAATGGCGTTCTCGTTCCGCTGCCGACATCCCGCAAGACCCGAGCCCTCCTCGCTTATCTCGTGAGGACGCGGCGCACGCATCGGCGCGATCGGCTCTGCACCATGTTCTGGAACATCCCAGACGATCCGAAGGCCTCACTGCGCTGGTCGCTCAGCAAGCTGCGCCGGGTGCTGAACACGCCGGACCACATGCGGATCAGCGCCGATCGCGAACGTGTCCGCTACGATGGCCGCGGCTCCGTCCTCGACATCGACGCCATCCAGACCGCGCTGCGCGTTTCCGGGCCGTCGCTGCAGGTCGAGGATCTGGAACAGATGGCGCGCCGCCTCGACGGCGTCTTCCTCGACGGGCTCGACGGCGCCGGCGACGAAGGCTTCGAGTGCTGGCTGGAGGCCGAGCGAGACGACGCACGGGCGATGCGCGTCACCGTGCTGCGGCAACTCGTCTCCCACCCCGATATCTCCCAGGCGACCGCGGAAAAGTGGTTGCGCTTCTGGCGCGGCATCGATCCTGACGGCGCCGACGCCCATATGGAGACCGTCGCCGCAGACGCCCAGGGTCTCCGCGACCGGGTTCCGGGCCTCGACCTCCTGATGGCGCGACGAAGCACCAGCGTAACGGTGGTCGAGCCCGTCACCGACGCTGCGGCGAAACCGGCGCCAGCGCCGGCCAGGGAGCATCACCCGCGGCGCCAGCAGCAGCGCATCGGCTTCTGCGCCGCGCGGGACGGAACCAAGATCGCCTATGCGACCGTCGGCTCCGGTGCGCCGATCCTGAGGGCGGGCAACTGGTTCAACCATCTGGAACTCGACCGCGAGAGCCCGATCTGGGGCCGCGCCTTCAGCAAGCTGGCGCAGCGCCGCACCCTGGTGCGCTACGACGAGCGCGGCTGCGGCCTGTCCGACTGGGACGTCGCCAAGCTCAGCCTGGAGACCTTCGTCGAGGATCTGACCACCGTCGCCGACAAGCTGGGGCTTGAGCGCTTTCCGCTGATCGGCCTTTCCCATGGCTGTGCGGTGGCGATCGAATATGCCGTGCGCAATCCCGAGCGGGTGTCCGGCCTCGTCCTGATCGGCGGCTTTGCTGCCGGCTGGCACCATGCCGCCTGCTCGGAGGAAAGAGCGCGGCGCGAGGCCGTCCGCCGTTTAACCGAGGTCGGCTGGGCGTCCGACAATCCGGCCTATCGCCACATCTTTTCGCTGACCTTCATGCCGGATGCGAACACCGATGTTCTCACCTGGTTCGACGAATATCAGCTGCAGGCAACTTCGGCGCGGAACGCCGCAAGGTTTCAGGACGCCTTCGGCAACATCGACGTGCGGCAAAAGCTTGCCGCGGTCACCGCGCCTACCGTCGTCCTGCATTCCAAATACGACCAGCGGGTTCCAATCGCCCAGGGCCTGGAGCTGGCGCGGGAGATTCCCAACGCCCATTTCGTCCCGCTGGAAAGCCGCAACCACATCCTCGTCGAGGACGAGCCGGCATGGGACGTCTGCTCCAGCGCGATCAACGCCTTCCTTTCGGAACACGGCATCTGAGCGCGGGCTGGCCGGGCTGATGGCGGGCTGACACGGCCGATCTGAAATCGGATCCGATTTTCGGATCAAACCATCGATTCAATGACTTGCAGCATCCTCGGCACGTCCCATCGAACGCGCTGAGGATGCCGGCGTTTTCGTCCGGCCGCGGCGAAAATACTGGCGAGGCGGCGTAACAGGCTGGTGCGACAAGGCGAAACCCGGCTTCGGGGGCCTTGCGCTCCCGCCTCGTCTTCGGGTCTTTCCGCCAGAGTCTGCATCTCCGGCTTCGTCGCAACACGCGGCAGCGATGATCCGACGGACAGGCACACTGCCCTCCCGGGCCGCTTGCGACCCGCCTGCCCTGACCGGAGTTCCCTCATGTCCCGCACCGCGATCAACCGGCGCGTCTTTCTCGCCGGCGCCTCGGCCGCCTTCGGCCTTGCTGCCTCCGCGCCCGCCCATGCCGCCGGCATGCCGCCGGATCCGACGCCGCAACAGGTGTTCGAAGATCCGGGCGCGCCGCTCCTCGGCAATCCGAAGGGCGACGCCAATCTCGTCGAATATTTCGACTTCCAGTGCCCCTACTGCAAGAAGTCCTATCCCGAGGTCATGGCGCTCGTCCGCAAAGACGGAAACATCCGCTACATCATGAAGGACTGGCCGATCTTCGGCGACGAATCGCTGCGCGCATCGCAGCTGACGCTGGCGGCCGGCAAGTACCGGCCGCAGGCGCTCGACGCCCTGATGAAGACCAAGGGCCGGCTGACGATGCAGATGATCGACGATACGCTGGCGAAAGCCGGCTTCGACGTCGCCGCCCTGAAGCGCAACTACCAGCGCAGCAAGGACGAGATCGACGGGCTCCTCAAACGCAACTACGCCCAGGCGGACGGTTTCGGGTTCAGCGGAACGCCCGCTTTCGTCGCCGGGACCGTCCTCTTCCCGGGCGTGCCGCGGATGGAGGATGTGAAGGCGGCGCTCGCACAGGCGCGAGCCCGCAACGGCTGACGCCCCGCCGAGAAGGCGGGGCGCTGCGGCTACCAGCGTACGCCACCGACCCGGGTGCGGGTGCCGCCATTCGGGCCGACGATCCTGTGGCCGCCGACGCAGCCCCGCGGGCCGCAGGCATGACCACCCGTCACCGAGCCGCCGTTCGGACCCGTGACCCTGCCGCCGCCGGCGCAGCCGCGCGGGCCGCAGCCATGCGCTCCCGAGGCGGTGCCGCCGTGAGGTCCGGTGACCGTGCCGGCACAGCCGCGCGGACCGCACTGTCCATGGCCGTTGCCGCCGTGATGCGGCGGAGGCGGCGGCCCGTGCGGCGGCGGCGGTCCGTAGTGGCCGGGACCGTAGTGATACCAGCCGTAGCTGGTGTAGTAGCGGTCCCAATAGGCGGTGTTGAAGACGACGATCGGCAGTCCGACACGCGGCCCGACGACCACGGTGGTCCCGGAGACGACGGTGTTGAGATAGTGGGCCGAGACCCATCCGCGCCCGCCGGCATAGCTGGTGTCGCACCAGGAATAGTCGGCAAGACAGCCATAGGTGGTTACCGGCGCACCGCGGGGCACGGTACGGATGACCGGGTAGCCGGTGCCGGGGCCGGCCCGCATGTTGACGTCCGCCGTGGCCACGGCCGAAGCTGCGGCCGAAGCAGCGCCCGGAGCGACGATGACGGCCGCCACCAGGGCCGCTGCACGCAATATGTTACGCATGAACATTCTCCCGAAGGGAACGAACGCTTCGGACCAGCATCCGGTGATGCATGGGGCCGCGACGTTCCAGATCGGCAACCGGTCTAGACTGGCGCCGTCTTCGGGGTTTGACCGCCGGGTCTTCGATGGTCGAGCTTTGTCACCGCTTGTAACAGCAGTCCTCCGCCCATCACACCGGGTGCCGACGCGCGATCCGCGTCAGCGCGCCGGGCTGCCGGGATCGAAGCCGAGTTCGGCAAGGCGCCTCTGCTGGCGTTCGACCAGGAAGTCGACGTCGCGGCGGGCGGCGGCATCGAGCCCGGCACCGGGCGCCCGCAGCGCCGCGGAAGCGATGGCGCCCCGGCTGGCGAGAACGTGCTTGCGCACGGCAAGGCCGAGGCCCGGCTGCAGCTCGTAGCGAAGCACGGGCAGATAGGCATCGAACAGGTCATGGGCGCGATCCCTGTCGCCCTTTGCCATCAGCGCGCAGACGCTGACCATCATCTCCGGAAACGCAAAGCCGGTCATCGCCCCGTCGGCACCGCGGGTGATCTCCTCCGGCAGGAAACTGCCGCCGTTGCCACAGAGGATCGAGATATGCCGCCGGCCGCCGGCTTCGGCGGCGCGAATCTTCGAGATCTTCGACAGGCCCGGCCAGTCCTCGTGTTTCAGCATCCTGATCGAGGGATAGTCGTCGATGATCCGGCCCATCACCTCGTCGCTGATCTGAACGCCGGTGGTCAGGGGATAGTCCTGGAGGCAGACCGGGATCTCCTCGCCGAGCGCCCGCGTCACGTGCCCGTAATAGCCATGGATCTGCGGATCGGTCTTCAGGCTGCCCGGCGGCGCGACCATGACGCCGGCCGCGCCGAGATCCATCACCGCCTTGCCGAGGTCGGCGATCGCCGCGAGCCCCGGGGCGGACACGCCGACGATCACCGGCTTGCCCGACGCGCGGCCGATTACCCGCCTGGCGATCTCGGCCGCCTCGGCCTGCGTCATCTTCGGCGCTTCGCCCATGATGCCGAGGATGGTGAGACCGTCCGCTCCGGACTCGAGATAGAAGTCGGTGACGCGGTCGAGGCTCGCCCAGTCGATGGCGCCGCTGTCGTCGAACGGCGTCACCGAGATGACGAAGACGCCCCTGGTCGTTTCGCTGATCCGGCTCATCGCTTTTCCTCCCGCTTGCCTGCCGCCCCGGCGATTACCCGCCTCGCCTTTGCGGCCATCCGACATCGCCCCTACCCGTCACCGACGGATAGGGCAATGCGGGCCGGCCGCAGTTTTGGTGGCAGCAACGTATGCCCGAGGGTCGCGAGCGCGGCGAGCCGGGGTGCCGACGGTCTCAGCGGCAAAGCGGCGCCGAGGCGATCGCGAGGGTCAACTGCCAGGACTTGTGCTGGCCCGGCCGGGCGCTGCCCGGCAACAGCGTCTTGCCAGCCTTCGTATAGCCGATGGACTTCGGATAGGCCTTGTAGTGGGTACGGACATTCCCGCAGGCACGGGGCGCCACGCCGTCGGAAGTCCACAACCGCGCATCGACCGGCGGGGCGGCGAGCGCGCAGCCGAACAGGAGAGCGCCGGCAAGCATCGCCGCGCGCGGTATGACGATCGTCATTGCGACACTCCATCGCGTTCGAAACCAACCCTGATGAACGAAAGCGGGGATCTCGCCAGTAGGCGGGCATCGCGACGCTCGGCCGATCCATCCCCAACGCCATGCGACACGTTCCGCGGAGGGTTCATCGGTGGTCCGACAGCCTTCCGTGCGGATACGCCCATCACATAGCGCCTGCGAGTAGCACGGCGATGACAGCGCAGCTGCAAGTTTTGCGTGTCAGTCAATGCAGGCGTTCCGGCCGGACGCGCGATCGGTCGCGGCCTTGTGGTCGGCCGGACATTCCCGTACTCATCGAAGCGATGGTTCCGCCAAGCGAGTCGTGCGGCGGATGAAAAGGGAACACGGTGAGGCGTACCCATCAGGGACCGAGACCGTGGCTGCCCCCGCAACTGTGAGCGGCGAGCGCTGCCCGATATGCCACTGGCCGAAAGGCCGGGAAGGCGGGCAGAGCGAGGACCCGCAAGCCAGGAGACCTGCCATCGGAGCCCGCGCCCGCAAGCGGCGCATTTCAAAACGATCCTCGCACGGTGGGTGCGAAAGGAGACAATCATGCATATCGAACCCGGCGTCGTCGACGGCGCCAAGATCGTCCTGTCCTATGCGACGGGTGTCGCTTCCTTTGGCCTGATCGGCAAGATGGCCCTCGACACGCTGCGCAAGGACGGCGGCGTTTCGGCTCTCGCCATCCGCTCGGTCGCGACGACCGCCCTCGTCTTCTGCTTCTTCCAGGTGCTGCCGCATTATCCGGTGGGCGTCTCGGAGGTTCACCTGATCCTCGGCTCGACGCTGCTCCTGCTGTTCGGCGGCGGCGCGGCGGGCATCGGCCTCGCCCTCGGCCTGCTCCTGCAGGGGCTGTTCTTCGCGCCCTTCGACCTGCCGCAATACGGCATCAACGTCACCACGCTGATCGTGCCGCTGTTTGCGATCTCCGCTCTTGCCCGACGGATCGTCCCGTCGAAGACCGCCTATGTCGACCTGAACTACGGCCAGGCGCTCAAGCTCTCCACCGCCTATCAGGGCGGCATCGTCTGCTGGGTCGCCTTCTGGGCCTTTTACGGTCAGGGCTTTGGCGCGGAGAACCTTGCCAACGTCGCGAGCTTCGGCGGCGCCTACATGCTGGTCGTGATCATCGAGCCGCTGGCCGATCTCGCCGTGCTGGCGGGTGCCAAGACGCTGCACGGCCTTGCGGGCTCGTCGCTGATCCAGCGCCGGGTCCATTACGCCGCGGCCTGACGACAGGCGGACACGGCTTCGGGGTCGATGACTCCGGAGCCGGTTCGGTGCGGCTTCTTCAGACGAAAGCGTTCAGCGGATTGGCAGCGGCAGCCCAGAGGGGGGCGGCGACGGACCTGCAGGCCTGACCGGCCATGCCAGCGCTGACGCCTCGAAGCCCTATCCCTACCGCTCTGCTACTCCTTCTTCGCCAGAGCCGCGTCGCGCATCTGGCTCAGCGTCTGGCGCGGCGTCAGCGCCTCCGGCGAAATGACGAGATCGAGGACGGCGCCCGTCGGCGAGGCCAGCGCCCGCTCGAAGGCGGCGGCGAAATCTACCGTCCGCTCCACCCGCTCGCCATGAAAGCCGTAAGACCGAGCCAGCATGGCGAAGTCGGGGCTGACCATGTCGGTGCCCGAAACACGGGCCGGGTAGTTCCGCTCCTGATGCGCCCGAATGGTGCCGTAAATGCCGTTGTTGAGGATCAGGATGATCGGTTCGGCGCCGGCCTGGCGCGCCGTGGCGAGTTCCTGGCTGGTCATCTGGAAGTCGCCGTCGCCGGCAAAGCAGACGACGGTGCGTCCCGGATGCGCGACCTTGGCGGCGATCGCAGCCGGCACGCCGTAGCCCATGGCGCCGGCCTGCGGCGCCAGCAGCCGCGCCTTGGGACCATAGCGGAAGAACTTGTTCGGCCAGACGGCGAAGTTGCCGGCGCCGTTGGTGACGATGACATTAGCCGGCAGCGTCTCGCGCAGATGCGCCGTCACCTTGCCCATGTCGACCGGCGACGGCAGGTCCGGAAGGTCGAAGCCGACCTCATAGGCCGCGCGTCCCTTGACCCGCCAGTCGGCCCAGCCGCCGCTCACCGGTTCCAGCGCGCCGAGCGCCTCGGCAAAGGCGTTCGGCCCGGCCTGGATGCCGAGCGCCGGCCGATAGACCTTGCCGATCTCGAGATCCGAGCCGTGGACATGGATGATCGCCTGCCTGGCTTGCGGAACGTCGAACAGCCGGTAGCCGTCGGTGGAATTCTCGCCGAAGCGGTTGTTGATGGCGAGGACGACGTCGGCCTCGGCCAAAAGCGACTTCACCGGCGGGGTCATACCGACGCCGGCCTCGCCGCAGAAGCAGGCCGAGCCGTTGTCGAACTGGTCCTGATAGCGGAAGACCGAGACGACAGGGATGTCGGAGGCTTCGGCAAAGCGCTGGACCGCCACCATCGAACCGTCTTGCCAGTTGCAGCCGCCATAGAGGATCAGCGGCCGCTCGGCGCCGGCCAGCATTGCGCGCAGCCGGCTCATGGCGGCAGCGGCAGGCGCCGGCTCGGCGATCTCGGCCGGGCCTGAAAGCGGCGCAACCTCGGTCAGGCTGGTGAGCATGGCTTCCGGCAAAGCAACGACCACCGGCCCGGGCCGGCCGGTGACGGCGAGCGTCCAGGCCCGCATGACGATCTCCGGGATGCGCTCCACCCGGTCGATCTCGACGGCCCATTTCGCCATGGTGCCGAAGACCGCCCGATAGTCGAGTTCCTGGAACGCCTCGCGGCCCTTCATGTCGGTGCCGACCTGGCCGACGAAGAGCAGCATCGGCGCCGAATCCTGCATCGCCGTGTGAACGCCGATCGCCGCATTGGTGGCGCCCGGGCCGCGGGTGACGAAGGCGATGCCGGGCGAGCCGGTGAGCTTGCCGTAGGCGGCAGCCATGAAGGCGGCGCCGCCCTCCTGACGGCAGAGCACATAGTCGAGGCGCCCGCGGGTGTCGTGGAGGGCGTCCAGCACCGCGAGGTAGCTCTCGCCGGGGACGCCGAAGCTCTTCGTCGCACCGAGGGCGATGAGGCATTCGACGAGGAGTTGGCCGCCATTCAGCATTGTTTCGTCATCCCGTTTTCCAGCCCCATCTGCCGGATGTCCCGCCGGCAAGGCAAGGACCGAGCGGCCTTGCGGGCGCGCCGGCCGTGGGCGGTCGCCTTCATCGCAGCATTTCGGGGGCGTTTTTTGGGCCCGCCTCACTGCCCTGTCGCGGTCAGCAGGCTTCCGCGAAACGCCTGTTCGGTCTTGCCGAGCTGTGTTCGCAGCCGCTTTCGCGCCGCCGGGCTGATCACCGCCACCGGCGCTGCCACTCCTGCCCCGATCGCCGAACCGACGCCCTGGGCCGCGCCGAGGGCCGTTGCCCCGACCGTGTCGGTGAATCCCGGCCGCGAGCCGGAGATGTTGTCGCCGGCGACCAGCCGCCGGCCGATCGCCTTCACCATCTCCGGGCTGTCGGCGAAATTCATGTGGTTGAGGCCGTCGCTGCTGTTGCCGTTGCTGAGATCGATCGCCGTAATTCCCCGGCTGAGCAGCGCCTGACGAACCGAGGGTCGGGTGATGTCGATCGCGCCGAGCCGCTGGGTGTCGCCGGCAATCCGCCTGGAGACCCGGAGAGCGACGTCGTCGGTAGCGGTGAAGATGGTGATGCGGCGGGAGGCATCGCCGATCTGATTCAGCTGGGTGAAGAAGACGTCGAAATCGATGTCCGGCGAGGCGAGGACGATGTTGGAGAGCTTCTTCGGCACATGGCCGTGGCGGATGGCGAGCTGGCGCACCGCCTCCATTGCCAGCCAGCCCCCCATCGAATGGGCGAGCAGCGTGACGTCCTCGACATTCGGATTGGCGCTCACGCTCTCGATGATCGCTTCCAGCGCGTCGCGGGAATAGTTGGCGCTGTCGCGGTCGTAGAGATAGTCGAAGACCGAGCCGCCGGACGGCCAGGTGAACAGCACCGGCGCCGCATTCACCGTCAGGTCGGTGCGGATCTGCGCGAAGCGCAGCACCGCGTCCTCGTAGCTGTTGTTGAAGCCGTGGACGAAGATGATCACCCGCTTCTGCGGACTGGCGACCCGCTGATACCAGCGCCGCACCCCCGCCCGGTCGAGCGGCTCGATCTTCGTTGCGACAAATTCCCTCGCCGGATCGCCCGGATTCTCTTTCGGATAGATCACCTCGCCGGGCTTGCGGACGCTGTCCGGCGGCACCGAGACGACGATGTTCTCGACCGAAAGACTGCTGCCGCGCCCGTCGCCGAAGACCTCGCCCGGCACGTCGGAGGGCGTGCGGGTGGTGGCGACCAGCATATCCACCTCGTGGGTGCCGGGTGCAGTCGCCTCTACCGGCTGCAGCGTCGTGCGCGGCACGCCGGCGCAACCGGCAACGAGCAGGACGACGAAGGCGAGAAGCGGGAGCTCGAGACGCATCGTGGGTCTTCGCATCGTCAGGGGGAAAGGCAGGACGAGGCCGCTCAGGGCCGGTGCCCGGTCCGATCGGCCTGCGGGCCAGCCGGCACCTCGTCAGGCGCCGAGCCAGCCGGCGCGAGCTTGTAGTCCACGGCCTTCAGGAACAGCTCGATCGCCGCGCTCCGCCGACGTTCGGCCGGCTCGTCCTCCTCGTCCGCCGGCAGCAGCGGCATGCCGGCATAAGGCCCGGTGACCATCGCGAGAAAGAGATCGGCGGCCATCTCAGTGTCGGTGACGGCGATCTCGCCCCGCGCCACGTGATGGTCGAGCAGCGCGGCGACGGCGCTGATCACCTTGTGGCGCCCCTCCGTCTCGGCGAGTCTTGCCAGTTCGGGGAACTCCGGTGCCGTGGCGATCAGGCTGCGGCGCAGCGAGACCGTCTCCGGCTCGCGCAGAACGGCGAGGACGTAGCGGCTGACGACGTCCAGCTTGTCGGGCAGCGGCTTGGCGCGGCACTCGCCGCCACATTCGGACTTCGCCGCCCGCGACAGCGGCCCCAGCCAGTGATCGATTCGCCCACGCAGCACCTCGGCAAAGAGGCTCCGCTTGTCGGTGTAGTGGGCGTAGACCGTCGCCTTGGAGACGCCGGCCTCGTCCGCCACGGCCTCCAGCGAGGTCGCGGCGAAGCCCCGGTCGAGAAACAGCCTTGTCGCCGCTTCCATGATGTTGCGCTGGCGCCGCAGGCCCTCCTCGCGGGTTGGCCGGCCGCCCTTGGCTTTCTGGCCACAGGCGGCGCCCAGGCGCGCGAATGCCGGCACTGGCAACGTCATCGTTCCTCCGATCCGGGCAACAAGCCCACAGACCGGAACTAGACGATCTCGTTCAGTATTGGCAGCAATCGTTCGCAAGCATTGCGGTTATCCTCGCCGCCGTTGCATTTCGGCCAGCATCGGCCGTCCGGCGAAGAAGACGCTCAAGCCTCGGCAAGGACGCCGCGGGCATGGACGGAGGCGATCGCCTTAGCAAGATGGCGGCTGTCCTCGTCGATGGCGAGGAATCGCCCGGAGCCCCAGGTGTTCAGCCAGCCGAGGCCGACGAAATAAAAGCCCGCGACGTCGCAGATGCCGCGGTCGAAGACCGGCTTGCCGCGCTCGTCGAAGACCGGAACTTCGATCCAGGCATAATCCGGCCGAAAGCCGATCGACCAGACGATCGAGGTGATGCCCTCGGCCGCCGCGTCGATCTCGGTGATCTCGCGCTTGGGGCGCCAGACCTTTTCGAAGGGCGGCTCGACGGGCGCGTCGATGTCGTGCCTTTCGATATAGGCGTCGATCTGGTTGCGAATGCCGACATAGCTCCTGTCGGCGTCGTCGAGGTTCTTTTCAAGGTCCGGTTCGAAACGGATCGTCTGGCCGTCCATGCCGGCGACGGAGCCGTAGAGGCAGACGCCGTCCTCCAGCGCGAAGCGGCGCAGGTCGATCTCGTGCCCACCGTCGCGGCCGGACATGTAGTGGTTGGTCTGGGTGACGGCCTTCACCGGGTCCGGATGATCGCGGATCGTCATCGAATAGTGCCCGGCATCGTAGAGCCAGTCGGTCGAATCCCGGCCGCGATACTTGCGCGGGCTGCGCGGCGCCGGACCGACCGCCAGATGCACCTTGCGCCCGTCGCGCACCAGATCCTCCATGATCTGGACGCCCGACTGGCCGGTGCCGACGACGAGGGTCGCGCCCTCCGGCAACTGAGAGGGCCGGCGATAGTCGCGCGAATGAATCTGGAGGATCGCTGGATCCAAGGACCCGGCATAGGGCGGAACGATCGGCGTGTCGTAGCCGCCGGTCGCGATCACCACCTGCTCGGCGACGAAGAGCCCGGCCGTCGTCTCCACCCGGTAGCCCTCGCCCGTCCGGGCGATGCGGGTGACGGTGACGTTCTCTTCGAGCGGCGGCGAGAAGCTGTCCGCAAAGCCCTCAAGATAGTCGACGATCTCGTCCTTCGGCATGAAGCCGTCGGGATCGTCGCCGGCATAGGGAAAATCCGGCAGGCGGCACTGCCAGTTCGGCGTCACCAGGCAGAAGGTGTCCCAGCGATTTTCCCGCCAGGAATGAAAGCGCCGGTAGCGCTCGAAGACGATATGCCCGATCCCGCGTTTTTGCAGATGCCGGCTGACCGACAGGCCGGCCTGGCCACCGCCGACGATGACGACGGGAACATGTCTCGGCTTTGCCGGGCTCTGGGTCATCGGTGTCATCCTCTTCATTCCTCAACGGCGAGGCAGGCGACTGAAGCGCCTTCGCTGCCGAGGAAGGGTTTCGCCCGCGTCTCGATATGGGCGAGTTCGGCCATCGCCGAGGTGCAGGCAAAGCCGTATTTCGCAGCCACCCTGTCGGAGGCGGCGTTGAGGCCGGCCCGGGCGCGGGCCAGGAAGTCGTCGAGCGGGTAGGTCTGGCCGGCCTCGACGAAGGCCTTGATGGCGGTGGAGGGCGAATAGCAGCGCTCCTCGCCGCCATCCGGCCAGCGAATGGTGAAATGGACTTCAGGCATCGGACCCCTCCGAGGGCGAGACGGCGGCGCGAAGATAGGGCGTCTCCTGCCAGTCCCAGAAAACCGCCGAGCGATCGCGGGAATGGAACGTCACCTTCGACGACCGCTCGACCTTGCCGATGATGCCGGCATAGATCCCCCGCTCGTGGAACGCCTCTGCGGCCCGCTGGACCTTGTCCTGCTTCATCGCGAAGAGAAATCCGAAGCTCGGAAAGGTCCGCAACCAGCGCTCGAGCGGAATTCGCCCGGGTGGAAACGGGGTCAAAACGTAATCGAGATCGAGCGCGATCCCGACGCCCGAAGCTTCGGCCAGCATCAGCGCCGTACCGGCGATGCCACCCTGGCTGATGTCCTTGCCCGCCCTGAAGAACCGGCGCTCGGCGAAGTCCGAGACGAGGGCGAGGTCGCCCCGCAACTGATCAGGCGTCGATTCGGTCGCGGCGAAGAAATTGTCGAAATTCCGGTATTCCCCGCGCATGTCGACCACGATCATCAGGGCGTCGCCGGGTTTGGCGTCAAAGCTCGTGACGAGCGCCCGCGAGCGGCCGAGGGCGGTGACGGCAAGGCCGAGTTCCGGCGCGCCGAAATTCGTGTGGCCGCCGACGATCGGCACGCCATAGGCCTGCGATGCGGCTTTCAGCCCCTCGAGCAGCGGCCGTGCGGCCTCCGGCGACGGCGCCCAGACCTGATCGACGAGAGCGACGGCCCATCCGCCCATCGCGGCGATGTCGGAGAGATTGACCATCACTCCGCACCAGCCGGCGAACCACGGATCGTCGGCGACGAAGGCCGGGATGAAGCCTTCACCGGCCAGGAGATCCCAGCCGCCGGCGGCGTTTTCCAGCGCCGCGGCGTCGTCGCCCGGCCGCCCGGCGCTACCAAAGGAGAGACCAAGCGCGCCCGTCGCCCGTCCGATGGCAAGCTTGCCGCGGATCGAGGGATGCGCCCGGAGGCTATCCGCGAGCGCTTGCGGGTCGATCGTCAAAGAGCCCTCGGTCATTTAGCCTTCACCAGGAAATTTCCGGTGGCGGCGCACTGCGCTTGGCCAGCGCCAGGAAGCCGGTCTCGGGATCGGCGATCGGCGGATAGGCGGCAAGCTCCGCCCGCATGCGCGCATGGGGCATGCCGTGCAGCGTCAGTTCGTCCTCGACCTGCCAGTGAAGATGCCGGAACATCTCGACGTTCTGGGCCTGAACATGGGCGAGAAAGGTGTGGCAGCCGCGGCCGTTGGCGGTGGAGACGGCAAGCCGGATCAGCTCGCGGCCGAGCCGCCCGACATGGCGGAAGCGACTGTCGACGGCGAGGCGCGAGCCCCACCAGAGGCCCGGCTCCGGCTCGTGGATGCGCACCGTGCCGACAACCTCGTCCGCCTCATGGGCATAGGTGGAGAGCGCGACGAGGCTGGTGCAGTCGGCATCGATCGCGTCGCGGTCGTCGGCCTGAAAGAGCCCCTGCTCCTCGACGAAGACCCGGCGGCGCAGCCGCGCCGCACCCGCCTTTTCCCAGGGCGCGGCGGCCGCCCTGATGAAATAGCCGGGTGACAGGAAGACCGAATGATCGACGGCGTTCATCAGGCGCTCCGCTTCTGGATATCCGTCAGCTTTTCATAAGTCGACAGGGCCGAACAGGCACCGCAGCGCCCGCAGCCGGCCTTGATCTCTTCGGCCGACATGCCTGCCGCCCGGATCATCGCGGCGAGCGGCGCCAGCACCCGCGCCATGAAATCTGCGCCCGGCGCCGGATGACTCTCCAGCGGCGTGCCGGAGATCGGCACGAATGGCACGACGAAGGGATAGACGCCGAGGGCGCAGAGTTTCTCGGAGATCGCGAGGATCGCCTCCGGCGTGTCGCCGAGGCCTGCGAGGATGTAGGTCGAGACCTGGCCCCGTCCGAAGACCTTCACTGCCGCCTCGAAGCTCGAGAAATACTTCTCCAGCGGCACCTGGGCCTTACCCGGCATGATCCTCGCCCGCACCTCCGGGGTGACAGCTTCGAGATGCATGCCGAGGGCATCTACGCCGGCGTCCCGCATCCGCTGGTGCCAGGCATCGTCCTCCGGCGGCTCGCACTGGGCCTGGATCGGCAGGTCGACCGCCGCCTTCACCGCCGCAGCGCTTTCGGCGAGGATCGCCGCGCCGCGATCCTTGCCCGGCGGGGTACCGGTGGTCATCACCATGTGCTTGACGCCGTCGAGTTCGACGGCGGCCTTCGCCACCTCGGCGAGCTGCTCCGGCGTCTTGCGGGCGATGGTGCGGCCGGCGGCGAGCGACTGGCCGATCGAACAGAACTGGCAGGTCTTCTTGCGGCTCTCGTAGCGGATGCAGGTCTGCAGGATCGTCGTTGCCAGGACGTCGCGCGAATGGAGGACGGCGATCTTGTTGTAGGCAATGCCGTCGGCGGTGGTGAGGTCGTAGAAACGCGGGCGGGAGGGGAAGCGCACCTTCGCCACCTCGACCCGGTCGCGGGTGACCCGCGAGAGGCCGGCAGCGTCCGGCGCATCGACGAGATAGGGGCTGTCGAAGGCCGGCGCGGTGTGTACCGGCACCATCACCGTGGTGCCGCCGATGGTCACCGCCTTGTGGTCCGACGGGCCGGCGCCGCCGCGGCGGCTGTCATTGCCGGCTCGCGGGTCGACGAGGCGCATGCCGCGGGTCTGCAGGTCGTTGATGAGTTCGGCGTCAGACATGGTCCTTCTCCGCCGCGAAATCCCGCGCAGCCTCGGACGGGAGCGCCTGTGCGCCCATCGGGTCGGGGATCTGATGGATTGGACGTGCCGGCTGGGCGTCGTGGACGAGGGACAGAAGCTCCGGCCGGGCATAGTGGCCGACCGAATCCATCATCCGCTTGCGCTTGGTGACGAGGCGCATGTCGAGATCGGCGATCAGGATCCCCTCGCCCGCGGTCAGCGGCGGAGCGAGATGGCGCCCCTCGGGCGAGACGATGCAGGTCATGCAGCCGTCGCGAAGCCCCTTCTGAAGCTTCGGATCGGGATGGATCTCGGCGATCTGCTCCTCGGTGAGCCAGCCGGTGGCATTGACGACGAAGCAGCCGGATTCCAGCGCATGGTGGCGCATGGTCACCTCGATCTGCTCGCCGAAGACCGGGCCGACGAGGCTGCCCGGGAAGTGGCTCGCATGGATCTCCTCGTGCTGAGCCATCAGCGCGTAGCGGGCGAGCGGATTGTAGTGCTCCCAGCAGGCGAGCGCGCCGACCCTGCCGACGGCGGTCTCAGCCACCTTGAGCCCGGCACCGTCACCCTGCCCCCAGATCATCCGCTCGTGATAGGTCGGGGTGATCTTGCGGCGCTTCAGAACCAGCGAACCGTCGGCGTCGAAGATCAGCTGGGTGTTGTAGAGCGAGCCGTGATCGCGCTCGTTGACGCCGAGGACGATCACCATGCGGCGCCGGCGCGCGGCATCGGCCACCGCCTCGGTTTCCGCCGAAGGGACGACGACGGCCTCTTCGTAGAGCTTCAGATGCGGCGGGCCCTGCAGCACCGGCGGCAGGACGAAGGAGAAATAGGGATAGTAGGGAACGAAGGTCTCGGGAAAGACGATCAGCTGGGCGCCCTTTTCGGCCGCCTCGGCGATGGCGTTCAGCACCCGGTCCATCGTGCCCTGGCGGCCCGAGAGGTCCGGCGCGATCTGGACGGCGGCCGCCCTGATGGTGTCGTTTCGCATCCTCGCCTCCCGGCTTCGATGAACTCGCGGCAGGCGGCGACCGCCGGACGCACCGGGGCCGCCACATGCATCCGGGCGTTTCGTCTCAGACGGTCCAGGTGTCGAGGATGACGGCATTCGCCTTCTTGTGCAGAAGGATGCAGTCGAGCACGTCCTGCGGCGCGATCGGCGTGATGCCCGGCAGGAGCGACGGCTCGCCATGGCCGTAGAGCGCCTGAAGAGCGAAGCGGCAGGCGAAGACCTTGCCGCCCTCGCTCATGAACTTCTTGAGGTTGACCGCGAAGTTCTGGTGGCCCGGAAAAGCCTCGTCGCCGAGCTTCGGGAAGCCTCGCTGGATGCCGAGGGTCACGCCCGGGCCGTAGAGCAGGATCGAGGTCTCGAAGCCCTTCCGGTTCAGCCGGATGGCGTTGAGGATGTTGACGAGGCCGATCGAGCCCTCGAAGGCGACGGTGTGGAAGGTGACAAGGGCCTTCTCACCAGGCGCCGCCTTGACGTCCTCGAAGACCTTCTCCTCGTAATCGACGAAATAGTCGCCGTCCTTGTGGGCTTCTGCGCTGACTGCCGGCATCCTTGCTCTCCTCTTCGAAGCCGTGAACCGGAGCGGAGAGTGCTCCCAGCGAGAATATCCAGTCAATCGTCATTCTATTTTCCATACAATTAATTTCGCGCTGCTGGCTCTGTTTGCTTATAAACGCATCCGTTGCCACTGTTTTAGGCGACATCTGCCGCGAAAACTGGCTGAACTCTCGCCAATTCGGCTTGCATTGATCGACAACAATATCCATACAATTCCCGACAATCGGCACGCTGCCGTCACGACTTTGCAGGATATCCATCAGTGATCGACTGGATCCCCGAGCTGCCGAGAAGCGGCAAGCCGCTCTATCTCGAAATCGCCGAGGCGATCGCCAGCGACGTCAAGGCCGGCCGGCTGAAATCGGGGGACAGGCTGCCGCCGCAGCGCCGCCTCGCCAAGCGGCTGGCGATCGACTTCACCACCGTCTCCCGTGCCTATGCCGAGGCGCGCACCCGCGGCCTCGTCGACAGCCATGTCGGCCGCGGCACCTTCGTCGACGGCGGCGAAGCGCTCGGTGCCGGCCCGGACGAGGTTCGCGGCGAGGCCGAGGACCTGACGATGAACATGCCGCCGGAGCCGACGGATCCGGCGCTGCTTGCCAAGATGCGGGAGGGGCTCGCCTATGTCGGCGCCAATCTGGTGCCGCTGTTGCGCTACCAGTCGACCACCGGCAGCGAGAAGGACAAGGTGGCGGCGTCTTCCTGGCTGTCGATGCGCGGCATGGTGCCGAAGCTCGAGCGCATCGCGGTGACGCCGGGCGGCCATCCGACCATCACGGCGATCCTCTCGCTCCTCGCCAGCGCCGGCGACACCGTGCTCTGCGAAGAGATCACTTATCCGGGGCTCCGGGCGATCGCCCGGCTCCTCGATCTGCGGCTGGTCGGGCTGAAGATGGACCGCGACGGCATCCTGCCCGACGCGCTGGAGGCGGCGATCCGGCAGACGTCGCCGAAGGCGCTCTACCTCAATCCGACGCTGCAGAACCCGACGACGGTGACGATGCCGACGGCGCGGCGGCTGGCGGTCGCGGAGATCCTCACCCGACACGGCCTGCCGGCGATCGAGGACGACGCCTATGGCTTCATCCCGCAGAAGGCGCCGGCGCCCCTCGCCGTCAGCGCGCCGGATCTCATCTGGCATATCGGCGGCCTGGCGAAATGCATCGGCGCCGGGCTTCGCCTCGCCTATACGGTGGCGCCGAGCGGCAAGGACGCGCTGCAGCTGACCCAGGCGCTGAAGGCGATCAGCGGCATGGCCTCGCCGATCTCCGTGGCGCTCGCCACCCAGTGGATCGAGGACGGCACCGCCGACGGCATCCGCCGCTTCATCCGCGCCGAAAGCGAGGCGCGGCAGGAGATCGCCGCGCAGGCGCTGGAGGGTTTCGACTACGACACCAACCAGTATGCGTTCAACATCTGGCTGCGCCTGCCTGAAGGCTCCGGCCGGGCCGACCTGATGGGCCGGATGGCCGGCCGGCATGTCGGCATCATGCCGTCCGACGCCTTCACCGTCACCGGCACGCCGGAAGAGACCGTGCGCGTCTGTCTCGGCGGCCAGATCTCGCGCGAGCGGCTGCGGGCGGAGCTGATGGTGATGGCGAGCGCGCTTGCCAGCCATGCCTGGGGCGGCTGATCCGGCAAGAAAGAATTAGCCCTAGATCGGACTATCGACCCCCGGCGAGAGCCGGAAGCAGCGATGGTTACAATTCAAAATAGTCTGGTAAACGGATCAAAATCCGCCTCGCGCATTGCTTCCCGCGAACACAACTGCAGGCGGGGGCCTCTCATGCTGAAAGTCCTGGCAAGATTCAGCGCCGTCACGGCGCTTTGCGCAATGGCGCTGACCGAAGCCCATGCCGGCGGCATTGCCGGCCTGACGCGCTCGCTGGACAATCTCGACGCGGTCAGGCGGATATCCCTCGACCGCCCGACCCTCGCGCCGTTCTCCTATGTGATGTTCTGCGAGGCAAATCCCGGCGACTGCCATGGTGGCGCCGCGGCGGCCATCGCGATGACGCCGCGCGCGCGACAGCTGATCGCCCTGGTCAACCGGCGGGTGAACCGCGCCATCGCACCGCGCTTCGAATCCGGCGACACCTGGAGCGCCGGAACCGCGAGCGGCGACTGCGAGGACTATGCGCTGACCAAGCGACGGGCACTGATCGAGGCGGGCTTTCCGGCCGCCTCTCTGCTGATGGCCGTTGCGCGAACCTTTCGCGGCGAGGGCCACGCGGTGCTGATCGCCCGCACCAGCCTCGGCGACCTCGTCCTCGACAACCGCACCGACCTGATGCGCGCCTGGGACAGGACCGACCTCTCCTTCGTCAAGATCGCCTCGAGCGAAGACCCCCATCTGTGGTACGCCGTCCGCTGAACAGCGACCGCCGGCGATGATGGCCCGGGAACCGCTGCGCTTGCAGCGGCTCCCGTCATGCACTGGCGGGAGCAGCGACCCGGCGGGCGGAAAAGATGCCCGGCAGGAGCGCCAGGCCGGCGAAGGTCGCAGCAACTACCCCTGGCCCGACACCATCGAGCAGCAGCCCAAAGAGTGGGGCGCCGGCAGTCTGGCCGATGGCGATGGTGAGGAAGCCGATCATCAGCCCGGTCGCCGGGCGATCGGAAACCGCGCGGACGCCCCAGACGAGATAGACCCCGGTCAGCATCACATAGGCGCCGCCGAACAGCCCGCCGCCGACAAGCGCCAGGACGGGGCTCGTAAAGGCCGAGCCGACTGCGAGGATTCCCGCCGCCATCAGTGCAAGGGAGGTCCAGTGCACCCGGTCGACGCCGAAGCGGGCGATGAGGGTGCCGGCAAGGGCCCCAGCGATACCGCCGGCGCCGAGGAAGCTCCAGAGAAGGCCGGCTCCGGCGCTCTCCCAGCCGAGGCGCAGCGCCGCGAGCTGACCGCCGAAGGACCAGAGAGCGGTGCTCGCGGCGCCCATCAGGAAGGAGGCACCGACGAGCCGGACCACCGGACCGGTGATTGGCGGGAGCCCGCCGGCACCATCGCCGCCCCGCGCGGCCGGAATGGTCCGCATCGCCGCGACCGCCAAAAGCATCCCCATGGCGGTGAAGGCGCCAAAGGCGAGCCGCCACTCGCCGGCAAGGGTCAGGGCGACCGCGCCCGAAAGCGCGACACCGGCGCTCGTTCCGGCATTGATGGCGGTGTTGGTCGCGTCCTGCCGCGCCGGTCTGACGGCTGCAGCGACCGCCGCAGCCATCGGTGGCGACGCAAGGCCGGTGCTCGACCCGGCAAGCAAAACCGCCGCTGCAAGCCAGGCGGACGACGGCGAAAGGGCGATGCCGGCCATGCCAACCGCAGCAACGACGGCCGCTGCGATGGCGACGCTGCGCGCCCCGAAGCGCTCCGTCGCCCAGGCCGAAACAACGATGGCGATGCAATAGCCGAAGAAGGAACCGCCCGAGATCACGCCGCTGAGACCAGCGCCAAGGCCGAGATCGGCGTCGATCTGCGGGAGGAACAGGCCGAAGGCAAAGCGGGCGAATCCGTAGCAGACGGCGATTAGGCCGAAGCCCGTCGCACCGATGCGCAGCGCCGGGCTCCCCAGCAGGGTCATCGACGCGCTCCCGCGACCAGGGTCGCTGCCGCAGCCCGTGCCGCGGCCACCGCCGCCGGCCCGCGATAGACCGCTGCGGCCGTGGCGCCCTCGAAAAGGACGAGGATCTGTTCGGCGAGCGACGCGTCGCCGGAACCGCCGAGTTCGGCCGCGACGATCTCGGCGATCCTCGCGCGAAAGGCTTGCTTGTGGGCGGTGACCACAGCGGCGATCTCCGGCGTGTCGCCGCCGGTCTCGCCTTGCGTCCTCAGGAACAGGCAGCCGCGGCTCCCCTCCTCGCGCACCCAGTCATCCAGCGCGGCGAAGAGCGCATCGACACTTGCGACTTCGATGCGCTGCATGAACCGGCCCTCGCGTTCGGCCAGAACGGCAGCCATCAGCGCGGCCTTGCTGCCGGCGTGCTTGTAGAGCGTGCGGCTCGAAAGGCCCGCGGCCGCCGTCAGTCGGTCCATGCCGGTAGCGGTGTAGCCGTGCCGGTCGAAGAGCGGCTCGGCGGCGGCGAGGATGGTCGATCGCGTGTCCATGTGCCCAATGTAAAACGATCGTTTTACATTTCAAGCAAGACGTTGCGAGATCGGACGACCGGCGTCGGAATGCCCGGTGTCGTCGGACTATTGCGCGTCCGAAAGGGCAGCGGCCGAGCGGACCCGCTCGAGCAGCGGCGCGATCTTCGGGCCGAGCACGGCGACGATCGCCTTCCTGTCCGAGAGAGAGCCGGCTTCGGCGAGGACCGTGAGATCGTCGACGATCAGATCGCCGAGCGGATCGCGCGGCCCGTTAATCTCGGCAGACCAGAGCCGGCCGGCAAAGCGCAGTCGCTGCTTCAGGACGAAGGCGGCGTTGGGAGCAAAGCGCCTGGACAGCTGAAGCGAATGCAGGATTTCGGCCCGCCTTTCGCCCGAAGCCTGCTGCAGCATGGCGAGATAGAGCCAGGAGCCGCCGTCCTGCGGCGCGCAGGCGAGCGCATGCCTTGCTCTGGCCAGCGCGCCGGACCGCAGCTGCTCCAGCCGCAACGGGCTTACCGACTTATCTGCGGCAAGAAGGTCGAGCCGGGTCAGTTCGAGAATGACGAGGCTACGCTCGCCGTCCCGGTTGCAGCGGCCGGGCAGCGGCTGTTCGGAAAGATAGCGGTCGAGCGTGTCGCCGGAGCCCCGCCAGGACTGCGGATCGGCGACGACGCTCGCGGCCGCGGCGATTGCCGGGCGGGATCTGAGGCTGTCGGCAAAGAGCATCGCCGAGACCAGCGAGAACGAGATCCCAAGCGCAGCAGCCGCGAGACGCAGCATCATGGGGCGGCGCGCCTCAGCGTTTCAATGGCGGCAGGCCGAACGGCGATCGCGCGCGCTGCTGCCTGCCCGGCCGGCGAGGTGCCAGCCGTCACGACCGGTAGTATTTCGCATAGGACGGGTCGTAATAGCTGACATGCCCGTAGCTCTCATAGAGCTTGATCTTCTGGGCATCGACCTTGTTGAACAGGACGCCGACGCACCTGTCGTGCAGGCCGGGATCGTTCCTGAAGGCGTCGCGCAGCAGCTTGCGGTCGGTCTTGCCCCACTCCACCACGAAGATCAGGCCGTCGAGGAGCCGCGCCGCCGCCCGCGCATCGACGACAGCGCCGATCGGCGGCAGGTCGACGAAGATGTAGTCGTAATGCGCGCCTGCCTCGGCAAGCATCGCCTGCATGCGGGGCGAGGAGACGAGGTCGCCGGTATGGGTGACCGCGCGTGAATGGAAGGTCGGGAGGATGTGAAGACCCGTCTCCCGCTCTTCGACGAGGGTCTCGTGCCAGTCCGCACGGCCCGAGAGCACGTCGATCAGCCCGATGCCGTTGCCCTTGACCGTCTCGCGGGTCAGACCGGGATTGCGCAGATCCGCATCGATCAGCAGCACCCTCTGCTCGGCGCTGGCGACGAGGGAGGCAAGGTTTTTCGAGACCGTCGTCTTGCCCTCGTCCGGCATGATCGAGACGATCCCGACGAGTTTCGGCAGCTTGCCGCCGATGACGAGGTCGCAGGCGATCTTGGTGGTCCGCAGCGTCTCGGCAAAGCCGGAAAGCGGCGCGTCGATGGTCTGGCGCAGCATCGGATCGCCGGCCTCGACGATGCTCGGCGCCTCGCTCTCGCCGCCTGCCTGCCTGCGCTTGCGGCGCAACACCGGCCGCTTCGGCTGCAGCAGATGCAGCATGCCGATGAACTCGACGCCGAGTTCGTCGCGCACCTGGTCGCCGGTCCGGAACACCCGGTCGCGATATTCGGCGAAGGCCGCCAGCCCGCCGCCGAGCGCGGTTCCGCAGAACAGCGCCACGGCGAGGACGAGCGTTGCCCGCGGATGGCTCTTGGCGCCCGGCCCCGCCGGCGTCAGGACGCGCGCCTCGGTGATCGGGAAGGAATTGCGTTCGGAGGTCTCCTCGTGGCGGGAGACGAGTTCGTCATGGAGCTTGCGGTAGATCGAGGCCTGCCGCTCGAGCTCGCGCAGCCGGCTCTGGGTCTCGGTCGCCGCGGCCGTCGTTCCCGCCAGCTTGCGGACCTCGCCCTCGAGCGAATCGACCCGGGACTTCGCCACCTCGACATTGCTGCGATAGACCTCGGCGATTCGCTTCAGCTCCTCGAAGATCAGCCGCTCGTACTGGCGCATGTCGCCGGCAAGCTTGATCGCCTGTGAGTGCTTGCGGCCGACCTGCGCCACCACGTCCTGATACTGCTTGGAGGCCTGCAGATAGCGCGAACGCAGATCGGAGATGATCGAGCTGTTCAGCGCCTCGGTGACGGCGGCGTCGGTCTCCTTGTTGTCGATGATCTCGCGGATGCGGCGATAGCGCGCTTCGGCCTGGCCGACATCGGCGCGGGCGGCGATCAGCTGGCCGTTGAGGCCGGTCAGCTGCTGGTCGGAAAGGAGTTCGCCGCTCGCCGACATCAGGTCGTGCTCGCCGCGGAAGTTCTGCACCGCGAGCTCGGCGGTCTTTGCCCGCTCCTCGGTATCGGCGATGCGCTCCTGCAGCCAGACACCGGCGCGCCGCGTCGCCTCGTATTTGGCGTTGAGCTTGTCGTCGATATAGGCCTCGCCATAAGCGTTGGCGATCTCGGCCGAAAGGCCCGGATCGACGGAGGTATAGGCGATGTCGAGGACGTGGGTGTGGCCGACGCGATCGACGGCGAGGTTTTGGCGGAGCTTGGCGACGGCCTCGCGCCGCGCATCGCCGCCGCGGATCGGATCGACGAGGGCTGCGCGGGGATCACCGCCGCCAGCCATGTCGAACAGCCCGCCAATCGCCCGCGTGGCAATGGCAAGGAGATTGCCACCGGTATTCTCGAAGCGCTTGTCGTCGAGGAGATCGAGCTTGTCGATCACCGCGCCGGCTATCCGCTCGGAGCGCAGGATCTCGACCTGGCTGTCGACGGTGGCGTCGTCGAAGACGACGTCCGGCATCACCGCCGCTTCCTGGGCGCTCTGGCTGTCGCGGGTATCAATGAGAAGCTGCGTCGAGGCCGTGTAGAGCGGCACAGCCGCCAGCAGATACACAAGGCCGAAGAGACCGCCGACGAGGGCGAAGAGGGCCACCAGCCAGGCCCGGCGCCTGACCGCTCCAAGGATCGTCTCGAGATCGGGGCCGTCATCGACCGGCTGCCGGCGGTAGTCGGCGATCTTCAGCGGATGAGGGGTTTGAAGCATCTCAGCGAAATCCGTTGCGACGGCGATGCTCCCGGCCCGCAAGGCGGGGCCGGGACCGGTGGAAGGTCAGCGGGTCGGGCTCGAGGGCGAGGTGTCGTCCTTGTTGTTGTCGACGAGGCCCGCCAGAAAGCCGAGCGAGTCGCCACCGCCGAAGCTTCCGCCGCCGCTCGGCGGGGCCGTGGTACTGGTCGGGGCAGCCGATGCGGAAACGCTGGTCGAGGGCTCCGATCCCGCCGTGACAGTGCCGCCCGCGTTCGGGATGCGGATGACGTCCGAAGCCGTGGTCCGGCCGGCAGGCGGGGCATCGCCGCCACCGGTCAGGCGCGGGCGGACCACTGCGGTCTCGACGTCGTTCTGCTCGACGCGAAACGCCGTCTGCAGCGTGTCGATGCCGGAGGCCGCCACCCGCTGCTGCATCCGCGCCGCCCGCTTCGGATCCTTCGCCGCGAGGGCGACGGCAGCCTTGGCAAGCCCCCGGCCGATCGCCGCCTGCAGGCGTGGATCGGCGGTCTTGGCGAGGGAGAGAATGCCGTCGAGCGTCCGCTCGTCGGCGACGGCGAGGCGGCGGACCGCCTCGGTTAACGCCGCGCCGCCTTCCGGGTAGAGGTCCAGCAGCGCTCCTGGATCTTCGAGGAAGCGCTCCGCCGCCTGACTGTCGACGGCCGCCTCGTCCTGCCCAGCGGTAGCGTCATTGGTTGGCGTCGATGCAGCGTCCGCCGCGCTGGCGGGAGGCGTCTCCGGCTTGTCGGGCGAATCGTTGCCGAGACGATCGCTCTTCTCCGCGACCGGAGCTGGCGGCGCCTCGCCTGCCGGCTCCTGGATCGCCGGTCGCTGGGCTGCGGGTTGCTGGGCCGCGCCGGGCAAGGTCACCGCCATTGCCAGCAGAAACGCGGAAAAAACGCTCGGATAAGGGAGCCATTTCATGGACGTCTGTTCCTTGGCATGAAGTCGTTGCGATCGAATTTTCCCGGCGCGATCCGCGCGCGGTCGATGCCGCGCTCGCTGGGCGCCTCGACGGAGAGAGCCGAGCCCGGGCGGCGGCGATTGACGAGCATCGCCAGGTAGGTCATCGCCGGATACTGCAGCAGGAGATCGATGCTGAAGACGGCGGCCTGGTTCTCAGGCACGCTTCTGAGCGTCGAGAACACCAGGATGCCGCTGGTGATCATCAGCATCTCGCGATCTTCTTGCGACAGGTCGCCGTAGCGCAGATTGGCCCGCAAGAGGTTCGCCCAGGCCGCGAGCATGGCGAGGACGAAGCCGGAGGCGCCGACGAGACCGCTGCACATCAGGGCGTAGAGCAGCGCGTTCTGGGCATTGCCGACCTCGGAGAACAGGCGGTCGGCCTGCGGTCCGTAGCCGAAGAGCGGCGAATCCAGCCAGCGATGCACGCCGTTGTCGAAGATCACGTCGCGCCCGCTCATGGTCGAGAATCCCTCGGCGCCCTGGCCGCGGGTGACATGCATCCAGAACTCCGCAAAGCCGTCCTGCCGCGTGCCGACCACGGCGACGAAGACGATGGCGATGGCGCACGCGAAAGCGATCTTCTTCACCTTGTTCGGGCCGAACAGCATGACGAAGGCCATTGCGCCGATCAGCGCGAAGATCGATCCCCGCGCCTGCATGATCCAGAGGACGGACAGCGATGCGCCGAGGGCGACAAGGCTTAGCGCCCGCTGCCACGACCTGCGGGTGAAGACGAAGACGATGGCGATGATCGCCGGCACGGCGGCCATCCGCGCCATTCCCGTCGAGCGGGAGATGGCGTAGCCATGGGCCTCCTGAAACCGCACGATCGAGCCATAGGCCGAGCCGCTGGCATCGAGGAGCACGTCGCGGGCGAGAAACAGCAGCGCGACGAGGACGAGGACGGTCGTCACGTAGGACAGCCAGTTGAGCCGCCGCGCAAAGGCGATCGGGTCTGGGCCCCGCAGGCCCTTCTCGACGACGGCGAGGGCGGCCAGAAAGGCAAAGCCCCAATAGGCCTGGGAGAACCAGTTGGCAGCGCCAGTTGCCGCGAGCAGCATGACCAGGCCGTAGATCCAGAAGCCGTATTCGACGAGGCTTCTTCTCGCCCGCCGCCGGCCGGCGAGAAGCGACAGGAATGCCAAGACGAGCACGATCAGCGGGAAGGCGGCGCGCAGGGCGTTGACGCTGGCGCTGGCCCCGTTGCCGAATTCCGGCAGGTTCCAGGGCCCGGAATTGATCGACAGCCAAAGCGCCAGCCAGAGCGCCAGCGGCAGGCTGAGCCAAGCCTTGATGCCGGCGCGTCCAAGGGGCTCGTACCCGGCGGTATCGGGTTCGAAGCCGAAGCGCACCGCGGGGCCCGTCATGTAGGTCTCGCCGGCCTGGCTCATCGGGCCACCGAGGCTTTCGCATCGGCCATGACGGCCGCATAGACCGCGGCGAGCCGCTCGCGGTTGCGCGCAAGGCTATAGTCCGCAGCCCTCCTCAGCGCCCCGTCTGCGAGTTCCTGGCGCCGGGCCTCGTCCGCGGCGAGCGCGACGACGCCCGCCCTGAGGCCGGCGACAAGACCGGCAAGGTCTTCGGTCGCGACCTTGATGCCGCAGTCCGGGGTCACGACTTCGGCAAAGCCGCAATGGTCGGGGCAAAGGACCGGCAGGCCGAGGGCAAGACCTTCGAGAAGCACGGTGGAGGTCAGGTCCTTCAGGCTGGTGATCGCCAAAAGATGGGCGTCCGCCATGACCCTCAGTGCCCGCTCGCGGGGCAGCATGCCGTGCCAGATGCAGTGTCCGGCGATGCCGCGCTCCTCGGCCATCTGCTGCCAGTCGCCGCGCTTCGGGCCGTCGCCGAGGATGTGAAGTTCGAAACAGGCGGCGCCGCCGATCGAGCCGAGCGCGTCGATGAGGAGGTTCAGCGCCTTGCCCGGAAGATGCTGCCCGCTCCAGACGATCCGCAGCGGCTCGTGCGGCTCCCGGCTTCGCGGCGATGCCGGCGCGAGCTCGAGCGGCGCGACCACCTCGCTGATCACCGTGCTCGGCGCGCCGTAGAGCTTGTCGATCTCTTCGGCGATGCTGCCGATCGCAGCGACGAGGCCGGGGCCGGCCGCGGCGACGGCGCGGCGCGGCGAGCGCAGCCAGCGGCGCTGGGCCGAATTGATCAGATTGCGGCCGGCATAATAGGCCGCGCCGGCCGTTCCCATCGCCTTCAGCAGCCGCCAGGGGGTGTTTTCCAGGCCGCCGATCGGCCCCCAGACGAAGGGCAGGCCGAACCGCCAGAGATGGCCGGGAAAGCGAAAGCCCACGTAAGTGAGTTGATGGACGAGATCGAACCGCTCTTTTTCCGCGAGGGCTTTCGCGACGGCATGGGCATCGCGCTGCCAGGCCGCGTAGGCGAGATTCATGAGGGGCTTGGCGATCGACGCCTCGATCCACCGCCACAGCGGTGTGGGCCGGTAGTGCCACGGCCGATGCGGTACGTAGACGAAGCGCAGATTGCTGGGGCGTAGAGCCGCCGCCTCGATGTCGGCGCGGTGGAATTCGGCGGTGATGACCGTCACGCGGCTGGCAATCGCCGCGATCGAGAGCACCCAGTTCCAGCCGACGGCCTCTTCGGAGCCGTGCAGCGGATTGCAGGCATAGGCCGCGACGAGGACGTGATCCGGTCGCAACGGCTCGCGACGCGGCGTCGCTTGGCCGCCGGGCGGGCGCATCGCTACCTCCGCCGCGATCGGTGCGTCTGACGAAAGGGTCACCTGGACGGCGCGCCTCCCAGCCGGCGGACCACCGCCGCGATCTCGGCGACGTTGCCGACCAGACGATCGAACTCCTCCCGCTTGCCGGAGACCGTCTCGGCGCCGGTCATGGCGGCGCGGATCGCCGTGCCGAGCCAGAACCGCCACCGCGACAGGCCGTGCTTGCAGACGATGTAGTGGCGGTTGCGAACCTCGATGCGGCCGAACCAGAAGCGCGACTTGCGTCCGCCCTTCGCCGGAACATGCAGATAGGTGGCGTCGGGCAGGATGACGAAGCGTCCGCGCCGGCAGGCTTGAAGGCTGAAGTCGAGGTCCTCGAGATAGCTGTAGGCCTCGAAATATTCGTCGAAGCGCAGGTCGCTGATCGCCTCCGCCCGCCAGACGACGGCGCAGGAGGTCAGCCATCGCGCCTCAGTCTCTTCTGCGACATGCAGGATCCGGGTGTGCCAGCCGGAGGGCGAGACAGCGGCGGCCTCGTCCGAATAAAGCCCCAGCCGCTTCGTCAGCCAGGAGGTCTTCCAGGATCCGTGGCCGATCTGCGCATCGACATCGAGCGGATTGAGGCCGAAGCCGATGATCGCGGGATCCAGCACGGCAGCCTTGCGGCAGACGACGTCGAGCGCCTCGGGATCGAGGGTCACGTCGTCGTCGATCAGCGCCACGAGATCCGCCTCGCCGATGACGGCGTCGATCCCAGCATTGCGCTGGGCGGCGGCCGAGGGCGGCCAGTGCCGAAGATAGCGGCAGGAAGGGCCCGCCGCCGCAACGATGTCGGCGATCTCAGCGGCAAGGCAGTCATCCGAGCCATCGACGACGACGATTTTCGCCGGGCGATGCGCCTGGGCCGAAAGGTTTGTAAGTAGGGCCGCCAGTTCGCGCGGCCGGTTGCGGGTCGGCACGACGACGCAGAGCCTCATCGCGCGGCCTCCAGGGTCCGGCGCGATGGAAGCGTCTCTTCGATGATCGCAAGGGCGGCGGCGCGGAACGCCTCGGTCGAGAACACCCTGCCCCGCTCCGCCAGCCCGGCCTTGACGGCAGCGACGTCCGCCGGTTGGCGAAGCAGCGCGTCGATCTGTTCGACGGCGTGATCTTCGTCCGCAAATGTGAGACGCTCGTCGCCGACGATTTCCGCCGGCGCACTTTGCGACGGCACGAAGGGCGCGAGCCCCATCTTCACCATCTCGGCGACAGCGATCCCAAAAGCCTCCCGCCGGCGCACATGCAGCGCGAAACTGTGCCGGCCGAGGAAGGCGAATTTTTCCGCGCCCCAAAGGCCGCCTGTCAGCCGAACCCAGTCGGCATGCTCACCGGCCTTGGCCTGGACAATGCGCCCATAGGCGTCGTTCGGTGCATCACCGACGATATGAAAATCGAACCGATGCCCGCGTGCCCGGACCTTCGAAAGAATGTCGATCGCCTCGAGCACCCGCTTGTCCGGCGCAATCCGCCCCAGCATGACGAAGTCGCCGCTGCGCTCGCCTGGCTCGACAGGCGCGGCATGGACCGGCGGATAGACGACGCGGCTGACGATCCCGTGCCGCACCTTCAAGAGATCGGCCGTCCAGCGGGAATTGGCGACGACGACGTCGCCTGGCGCCGGCCGCGGCAGGCCCGCCACGCCGGAGATCCGGCCGCAGAGCGAGAGATAGAGGGCACGCGCCGGACCCTCTCTCTGCAGGGCGCCGCGCAGACCGTGCGAAACCCCGTCAAAGGCGTGCCGCACCTGATCGTCGAAGGAAAAATCGGCGACGAACTGGATCCCCGGCCGCCCAAAGCTCGTGAAGTTGTAGGCCCCGATGCAGAGGTCGAAGCTGCCTGCGAGCTTCTGCGCGGCGCGATCGAGAAAGGCACCCCGCAGGGCATCGCCGCCGCGGGAGAAGCGCAGCCGCTCCGGCATCGGTGCCAGCCTTACGCTGAGCCGGCTGTCGTCCACGAAAGTGTGATAGGCGGCGTTGAGCCTGCCGCAGTCGAAGGGCGCGCCGGTGAGAAGCGTCACGTCATGGTGCTTCTGCAGGGCCTCGATCAACACCATCGCCCGCGCTTCGGAACCGCCGGCGCGAAGGCCGGGATGGGCGATCAGGATGCGCATGTCGGCCGCTCAGCCCGCATCCGGCGCAACACTGCCTGGAGCCGATCCGGGCACCGCCCGGTCGAAGAAATGGAAGTCGGCAAAACTCTCTTCGGCGGTGTCGTCCTTGAAGGGAAAGCGGTTCGCGACGACGTCGCGGAGCGTCCATTCCGGCCGGTTCGCCGCGATCCAGTCGGTGAACCTGCGGTGGCGCACATGGACCGAAGGCCCCGGCGCGTCGTGGTTGGAGGCGTAGACGACGACGAAGCGTGTCGCCGCGTCGAACAGCGCCCGCATATAGGCGTCGAAGACGGCGTCCTCGACGAGGTGGTAGACGACGTCGAGAGAGAGCGTCATGTCCGCCGTCTCACTGGCATAATCGGCCACCAGGCAAAAGGCCTTGCCGTCGTCGCCGGCAAAACGCCTGCGGCATGCCTCGACGGCGGTCACGGAGACGTCAACGCCGAGATAGTCGCCGCAATCGAGAAGCGCCAGCTGGCTGCCATCGCCACAGCCGAATTCGATGACGCTCGTCACCGCCTCGCGCCGGATGAAGTCGTTGAGGATCTCGGCCTTGAATTCGGCGAGCCGGCCGTAGGAGCCGGGGCCGGAATTGCCGCCGTTCTGGTAGCGCTCCTCCCAGTAGGAGGCGGAGCCGGCAAAGCCTGCCCGCAGCTGCCCGGTCCGCGCAAAGCGCCTGGCGACTCGGACGACGTCCTGAAGCGATCTCACCGATCGGTCTCCTGATGGCCCGGAAAGCCGTAGACCTCGATCATTTGGCGGATCTGGCGGTCGTTGCCGCCGGCCGTCCCGACATTGCCGTGGGAAAGCGAGGGGATGCCCGCCGCCGGCCAGCCGTAAAAGGCCCGCCCCTGCCCGACCCGGCGGGCCTGCACGCCGCGCCGGCGCATCATCCAGTAGAGCCAGACGTCGTCGGCCGTCGGGCATAGCGCCATGAAGCGGTCGCTGCGGGCGACCTCCGGTGCGAAGACGCCCGGCGGATAGAGGACGCCGCCGCCGCTCGTCGGAAAGACCAGCGGCGAGGCCGCGCCCGCCGCGATTTCAAAGTCCCAGGCGTCGTAGCCGAGCGGGAGGCCGTCCCGGCCGGTGCGAACGAGATGGGCTCGCCGGCAGAGGACTTCGTCGTCGCTCCGCAATTGCGAAACCAGGCTCTTCAGCCAGTGACGATCGAACCAGGCGTCGTCGTCGGCGGTCACGAGATAGCTGTCCGGATATTCGGCGAGCGCTGGGACGATCTTCTTGTAGGAGCGGAGGTCCTCGCAGAAGCGGATGACGAGGCCGAACCTTTCGAGTTTCAGGATCTGCGGCGTCAGCCGATCCCGGTCGCCATGGGCGATCCACAGGATCACCGCATCGGGACGCATAGACTGCGACAGAAGGCATTTCAGCGTCAGGGCAAGCAGGCAGAAACGCGGCGGATAGGAGGTGAGCGAGACGATCAACGGCTTCGAAAGGCCGTGCGGCCCGCCCGGCCGGCGGTCGACGTCCCTGACCTGCCAGCGGCAATACTGAAAAACGCGGGTGCCGTGAAAGGCCGCAGAGCGTGCCTTGCGGGTGGCGACACGCAGCGTCCGGCCGGCTCCGGCGAACGGCCAGCCCTTCCCCCGGACGCCTGCAGGGACCGCGCTCACGGGGCGTTTCCCGCAGCGGCATAGCGCGCCCGGCGGCCGGTCGCCGCGACCATCCGGCCATCCTCCAGCAGGATCTGCTGGTCGCAGAAGGCGATCGTCGACGTACGGTGGGCGATGATCAGCACCGTCAGCTCGTCGGAAAGCCCCTCGACCGCGGCCATGACCGCGGCTTCGGTCTCAGTGTCGAGGGCGCTCGTCGCCTCGTCGAGAACGAGAACGCTGGCGCCCTTGTAGAGCGCCCGCGCAATGCCGATCCGCTGGCGCTGCCCCCCCGAGAGGCGGATGCCGCGTTCGCCCACGAAACTGTCGTAGCCCTCCGGCAGGCTGTCGACATAGTCCGCGATCTCCGCCTGCCGCGCGGCCCGGGATACCCTTTCGCGGTCGATCTCGCCGGAGGCGACGCCGAAGGCGATGTTCTCGGCGATGCTGGCGTCGGAAAGGAAGATCGTCTGGGGCACATGGGCGATCTGCGCCTGCCAGGCCCGGCGGGTCGAAGCATCCAGCCTGCGACCGTCGACGGTGACCATCCCGTCGGTGGGCTCCAGAAGCCCCATCAGGAGATCGATCAGCGTGCTCTTGCCGCTGCCGGTCCGGCCGGCGATGCCGACGCGCGCGCCCTTGGCGATCGTCACGTCGAGGTCGCTGATCGCCGGCCGCTCGCCCTCCCCATAGGCGAAGGTGACGCGGCGAAGCGCGATCTCCCGTTCGAAGGGCAGCGGCGAAGGCTTCGGCCGGGTCCATTCCGCCGGCATCGGCGCCTCGGCCATGTCGAGGACGTCCGCGGCGGTCGCGGCATAGGCGGCAATCGCGCTCGAGCCGCCATAGACCTGCTGCATCAGCGGCACCAGCCGCTGGGCGCCGAGCGCCAGCGCACCCAGCACCGGCAGTGCCTCGGCGAGACCGCCGCCGCGCAGCGACAAAAACAGCGCCAGACAGGCGATCAGCACCATGCCACAGGCCTCGACGACGAAGCGCGGCGCCGCGGCGATCACGTTGTTGGTCGCCTGGGCGTCGCGGAAGGCCTGGTCGAGGCGGGTGAACTTCTCGACGAAGACCTGTTGGCTGCCGTCGAGGAGGACGTCGCGGATGCCGCCGAGGCCTTCCTGCACCGTCTGGACGCGGGCCGATTGCGTGCTCGCGATGATCTCGCCATTCGCCGCCAGCCGGCGCCGGCTGAACAGCCAGACGGCGACGTAGATCAGGCCGAAGCCGGCGAAAGCGGCCAGGGAGGTCGCAGGATCGATGACGAGCAGCGCCGCGACGATGAAGAGCGCGATCGCCACCGCACTGATCCCCTGCATCAGCGGCAGGAGCACATTGAAGGTCACCAGCTGGACCTTCTGCAGCGCCGCGACGACCTCGCTGGTGTTGGAGGCGGCGTGAAACGCATAGGGCTGGTGCAGCATGCGCTGATAGAGCTGCGTGCCGAGATCGTGGCCGACGGAAAAGACATAGGCGTTGGTGGCCCTCAGCAGCGCCAGCCTGACCACCGCGGCGACGATCGCCGCGACGGCGAAGACGCCCGTCAGCGCAACGAGGAGATCGCCCCGGCCGGCAAGGCCGAGCCGGCCCATCGCGGCGGCGACCGTGGCGTCCTCGACAAGCCCGGCGGGATCGGCGAGGACGCTGAGGAACGGGATCACCGCGCCGAGCGTCAGCACCTCGGCGAGGGCACCGGCGAGCATCAGCGCGATCACCTGGAAGAACTGCCGACGGCGGTTGGGCGAAAGGACCCGCCACAGCCGTGCCACGGCGAAGGCTGCCGGACGCACGGACGGCAGGCGCCGCGGGTGCTTGGGCCGGGCCGGCTCTCCGGGGGATGCCGTCGTCATCGCCGGCCGGACATCCGCGACAGCCGGCTGCGCACCCGCCAGGCATCGGCGAGCGCCGCGGCGACGAAGCGCGGTCCCTCGGTCAGGTCGCGGCGCCACAGCTTGCCGGGTTCCGCAGCGAGGCGGAACAGCCATTCGAAGCCGGCATCGCCGATCCAGCCGGGCGCCCGCCGGACCATCCCCGCCTGGAAGCGAAAGGCGGCGCCGACGCCGACGGCCACCGGCACGGTCAGGCGATGCTTGTTGCGGGCGATCCAGCGCTCCTGCTTCGGGCAGCCGAGCCCGACCCAGAGGATATCCGCACCCGAGGCGTTGATCTCGGCCACATGCTCGGCCTCCTCCGCGTCGCTCAGCGGCCGGAAGGCCGGCGACAGGGCGCCGGTGACGGGCGCGCCCGGAAAGCGCCGGCCGATCTCCATCATCAGGGTCTGCAGGGTCTGTTCGGTGTCGCCGTAGAAATAGCTGCGATAGCCCTCGGTCTCGGCCCGCTTAAGAAACGCCGCCATGATGTCAGCACCGGGCACGCGCCCCGGCAGCGGGCGGCCATGCAGCCGCGACAGCCAGATCGGGGCGATGCCGTCCGGGCAGAACAGGTCGGCGCCGTTGATCATGGCGCGGAACTCGGGATCCTGATGGCCGACCCACAGCCCGTGAAAGCCGGTCACCACGACGCTGCGGCACCAGCCGTCCCGGCGGTCGATCCACTCCGCGAAGCGGTCGACCGTCTGCGCGAGGGTCGGCCCATGCACCCTCGTCCCGAGGATCGTCGCCTCGGGCAGGCGCTCGCTCGCCATGGTCATTCCGCCGCGATGCCGTAGTGGTTTCGCTCGACCTGCGAATTGATCCAGCCATAGGTCTTGGCGAGCCCCGCCGCGAGCGCGGCCGAGGGCGCCCAGCCGAGCCTCTCGCGGATCAGCCGATTGTCGGAATTGCGGCCGCGCACCCCGGTCGGACCTTCGATATGCCGCTTCTCGATGGTCTTGCCGGCGATCTTCGCGATCAGATCGACGAGTTCGTCGATGCTGACCATCTCCTCCGAGCCGATATTGACCGGGCCCGTCCAGCCGGAGCTGGTCAGCCGCAGCGTCGCCTCGACGCATTCGTCGATATAGAGGAAGGAGCGGGTCTGCCGGCCGTCGCCCCAGATCTCGATCCCGTCGCCGTCGAAGGCCTGGGCGATCTTGCGGCAGAGCGCCGCCGGCGCCTTCTCCTTGCCGTCGTTCCAGCTGCCCTCCGGCCCGAAGATGTTGTGGTACCGGGCGATCCGTACGTCCATGCCGTGATTGCGGGCGTAAGCGAGGTAGAGGCGCTCGCTGAACAGCTTCTCCCAGCCATATTCGCTGTCGGGGGCGGCGGGATAGGCGCTGTCCTCGGAGCATTTCGGATTGTCCGGATCGAGCTGATTGTATTCGGGATAGATGCAGGCCGACGAGGAATAGAAGATCCGCCGGCAGTTGCGCCGGTAGGCGGCGTCGAGGACGTTGAGGTTGATCGTCGCCGAATTGTGCATCACGTCGGCGTCGTGGTCGCCGGTGAAGATGTAGCCGGCGCCGCCCATATCCGCCGCGAGCTGGTAGATCTCATCGAAATGCCGGTCGACGATCGAGTTGACGAAGCCCTGCTGGCGAAGGTCGCCGATGACGAAATCGTCGGCCGACGAGGCGCTGAAGCGCGGAAATTTCAGATCGACGCCCCGCACCCAGTAGCCCTCGGCTTTCAGCCGTCGCACCAGGTGATGGCCGATGAAGCCACCCGCGCCGCATACGAGTGCGTTTTTCATGTCGTCTAGTCCCCTGAGATGTATCGTCCGTTGCGGCCGGGAGGCATCCGCTGCTTACCGCCCGTCCGCCTTCGCAACTCGCGCCCCCCGGCGACATTGCCGGATGCCGATGCGGCGCCCCGAAGCGGTGCCCTCGACGACGCCGCGCCGGCGGCAACGACGAATGGTCCGCCACCTTGAGGAAGGCTCGGTCGAGACCGTCGGCGCGGGGTCGATCAAATGCTGTGTGCGGCCGGGGATCGGGGCGGCGAAAAGCTACCGCACTCCCGGTCGCATCATACCGCCGGGAGGCTTGCCGCGTTGCTGCCGCTCCGTCCTCGGCCTCATCGTCCGAAGATCTGCCGGGGCGACAGCGCCCATATCCGGCAGGCAAACTTATCAATTGCGCCGGGCCCCCTCAAGACGAGGGCTTCAGCCCACCCGCAACATGGTTACCGCGGTGGCCTCAGGCGATCTTCTGCAGATCCTCCAGCGCCACCGACACCCGGGCCGAGCGGCCGAGGATCGACAGGAGCAGCCGCGCCCTGTCCGGGCCGCTCATGCTCTCGATCGTGCCGATCATCGCGCTGAACGGGCCGGTGGCGAGCTTTACCCTGTCCCCCTCGCTGAAGCCGTAGGCGCGCCGGAAGGAAAAGATGTCGTCGCCGTCGCAGGCGCGCCGGAGATCCGCCATAAAAGACGGATGCACCGGCTCGGGGACCTCGCCGAAGGAAATCAGCCGCTTGACGCCATAGGTGCCGTTGATCCGGCGCCAGGCGGCGGCGCGGGGATCGAAGCCGGCAAAGACGTAGCCTGGAAACAGCGGCCGCAGCACGTCCCGCGTGCGACCCGCCCGCGTTTCCTGCGCCCGCAGCAGCGGCAGGAAGGCGCCGAAGGACTGGCGCTCGAGATTGATCCGGGCAGTCCGCTCCTTGCCGGCCTGGCAGTGGACGGCGAACCACCTGTTTTCCAGGCCGCCCAAACGGCCCCGGTCCGCGTCCCTCGCAGCTGCGATCTGCTCCCCGTCTCTCACCATGCCGAGGGTACCTTCACCAGCAGCCCCTGCCGCGCCAGGACACCGCGCGCCTGGTCGAGAACCGTCTGGCGCGGCGGCTTGTCGCCGGTCAGCACGAAGCGCAGCGTCAACAGGATGATCTTCGCATCGACCAGCAGGCCGGCATTCTCGACATACCAGCAGTCGAGCGCACCCTTGTCGGCGACCGAGAGATCCCGCCCGCCATTGACCTGCGCCCAGCCGGTCAGGCCGGGGCGCATCGACAGGCGCACTTCCGGCCTTGCCGGCTGATCGACCGGCAGGAGCGGCCGCGGCCCGACGAAGGACATGTTGCCGACGAGGATGTTGAAGAGCTGCGGCAATTCGTCGAGCCTCAGGCGGCGAAGCGCCGCGCCGATCGGCGAGAGCCTGTCGCCCTCCGGCACGGCGTTGCCTTCGAGGTCGTAGGCGTCGCGCATCGTGCGGAACTTGTAGACGCGGAACGGCCGACGGAACCGCCCGGGCCGCTCCTGCCAGAAGGTGACCGGACGGCCGAGATCGATGGCGACGAGAGCGGCGAGCAGGAGATAGAGCGGCGCGAGGAGGACGATGACGAGAAAAGCGAGAGTGAAGTCGAAGACCCGCTTGGCAGCGAGATAGCCCGCCCGGCCGGCGTCCATCGTTGCGCCGCCCGCCGTGGGAACGACCTGCCAGCCGTCGTCGGCATCGGCAAGCGGTTGCGCCTTCTCGCCGGCGCCGAACAGGCCCTCGAAATGGTCGAGGGTGATCTGCGCCTCCGCCTGCAGTCGCTCATAGGCGGAGTTGAAGGCCGGCGAGAGCTCGACCCGCGGCACCGTGACCACCACGCGGCTGATCTCGACGCCGTGGTTGCGCAACCGCCGGATTGCCGCAAGCAGGTTCGCGGGGCGGCCGATCACCGGCTTGCCCTTCAGCATCAGCCCCTTCACCGAAGGATCCTCGTCGAGGATGCCGACCACCGAGACCTGCCCGGCATAGAGCGCTTCGATGCAGCGCAGATAGACCTCGGAGCGGCGATTGAAGCCGACGAGGAGCACGTATTCCCGCTCCAGCGCGAGCCTATTGCCCTCTGCCGACGGTCGGGCCGGCAGGGAACGCACGCCGATCCTCGCCAGGACGAGCAGCGTCAGCGAGAGGCACCACTGCAGCAGCGGCACCGACCGGGCGACGAAGTCCGAGCGGTTGATGGTGAAGGTGAGGAACAGCGTGATCAGCACGACGCCGGTGACCGCGGCCACCAGATGGATGGCGTCGGAGGCGGCGAAATAGCGCCATGGACGGCGCAGCAGGCCCGCCAGCGGCCAGACGACGAGGGCGCTCAGCGAGGCGATACCGGCGAAAAGGAGATGGTAGCGGGAATCGAGAACCACATCGAGGGACGCTCCCCGCAGGGCCACGGCCATCAACGTAGCGAGAAAAATCAGCGCCAGATCGACGGCAAAAAACGCTGTGCGGTACACGACACGAGCCTCGATTTTCCTTTCCAGATCGATACTTCGTTAACATTACGAATTCACGATTCCAAGTGTTTAAATGCGCTCTTTACCACCAGATGAAATATATTGGACTCGCTTTGGAGTCCCGTTATGGATAGCAGGCAAGGCAGTGAAGTTGACGCGGAACCGTTCAGCATGACCAAGATGCCAGATGGCGGTTCCGATCGAGCCGACGCGACGTTCCATCAATGATTTTTTGTAAAGCGATTCTTTCTTGAGATGATTTTGTCATACATAGCAGAAATATCAGCGATGACGATCATTCATTGTGATTGTTTCTCTGCATTGGAAGAAATGAAACGTCCGATTTCCACGAGGATAATGTTTGTCGCCGCGTCTTTCACGGGGACAATTTCATGATACCGGGCGTCGTCAGATTTGTTTTCATTATCGCGGCGGCGATAAGCATTATCCCGCTCGGCTCGACCCGACCGGAATTTCTCTATTTTTCCTGCATACTGCAGGGGATCGTCTTCTGCAGCGCGGTTGCCGCCGCCGGCGATGCGCGGCAGAGCCGCCCGATCCTCCTCGCGCTGCTTGGGATCATCGCGTCTGCCGCCCTTTATCTGATCTTCCAGTCGCTGTTCCTGCCCGCCAGTCCCTTCGCCAACCCGGCCTGGGCGATCGTTGCTGTTGCGCAATCCGGCTCCGGCGGAGCGATCTCGGTGGCACCCGACGTGACGATGCGCAGCCTGCCGGCTCTCATCGCACCGTTTTTCGCCTTCGGTTCGGCAGCGCTCCTCTCCCGCGACGACGAAAAGGCGCTTCGGATCTGGCGAGGCCTTGCCCTTCTCGGCGCGGCGGTCGCGCTCTTCGGGCTGGTGCGGCACGCCGCCTTTCCGGATCTGCGGCTGTTCGGCCAGGTCTATCTCGACCGGGCGGACGTGACCTCCGTCTTCGTCAATCGCAACAATGCGGCGACCTTTTTCGGTCTTGCGAGCCTCGCCGGCCTCGGCTGGTTGGCCTGGCATCGGACACGGGGGGACCGGCGGCGGGCTGGGCGGCCGGGAGCGACCGGCCTGATCCGGCTGGCGCCGCATAGTGGCACGATCGCAATCTGCCTTGGGTTTCTGTCGACGATCCTCGCGCTGCTTTTGACGCGCTCGCGGGCGGGCGTCCTCCTCTCGGCACTCGCCCTCCTCCTGCCAATAGCCTTCTTCCTCGCGGCAAACATCCGCCGGTTGGCCGACCGCCGGACGCAATGGCTGGCAGTTGGCGGAACGGTCGCCGCGGCGATCGTCGCGGTCGCCGTCCTCGGACAGCGGACGATCCTTCGCGCCGAACTTATCGGGACGAACGACGAACGCTTCTGCCTTTATCGCGAAACCCTGGCGGCGATCCGAGACCATCCCCTCTTCGGCACCGGCTTCGGCACATTCGACGACGTATTCCCCGCCTATCGCCTGGCCCAATGTGGCATCTACGGGCTGCCGGAGCGGGCGCACAACTCCTATCTCGAGGCCTATCTCGGTCTCGGCCTGCCGTTCCTGCTGCTGCTTGCGGTCTGCCTCGCGGCCCTCCTCGGCATCTACTGGAATGGATTGACGCAGCGCCGGCGACTGCGCCCGATCCCGATCGTCTGTCTTTCGGCGCTCGGCCTGATGCTCGCTCATTCGGCCGTGGATTTTCCGATTCAGATCCACGGGATCGCGATCTATTTCGCCGCTCTTCTCGGCTGCGGTGCCGGCGTCTCGCTGGCGCGGTCGCAGGCCCCCTCACCCCGGAGCTGACGCTCTCGGCGCGCTAGTTGGCGGCGCGGCTGCTGTCGCGGGCAAGCAACCTGCCCTGCATCAGGATCTTCCCGCTCCTGGGCAGGAGGTCGGCGCGGTCCGCCCCGGCAAGGAGATCGACGAGAAGCCGCGCGCCGGTGGCGCCGAGGGCAAAGCGCGGCTGGGCGATGGTCGAAAGCGTCGGCTCGCAGAAATCGGCGAGCTCGATGCCGTCGAAGCCGATCAGCGAGAGATCCTCCGGCACCCGCAGCCCCGCCGCGCGCACCGTCTTGACGAAGGCGATGGCGCTCTCATCATTGCCGCAGACGACGCCCGTCGGCCGGTCGGCAAGGGCGAGATAGGCATCCGCCCCCGCGACGCCGCCAGCGAAGGTGTAGTCGCCGCGATGCTCGACCAGCGCGTTGCGGCCAAGCCCGGCTTTTTCGATCGCCCGCACGATGCCGCGATGGCGCGTCACCTCGTTGTAGTTGCCGGCCGGCCCCGAGACGTAGAACAGCCGCCGGTGGCCCAGCGAAAGGAGATGCTCGACCTGCATCGCCGCCGCCCGCTCGTCGTCGAGGAGCACGGCCGGCAGGCCGTCGACCTTCGGATCGGCACAGACCGCCACCGCCGGCAGGCCGGCGTCGAGGATCGAGCGCCCCGGTGCCCGCGGCAGTTCGCCGGAAATCGTCAGAAGCCCGGCGACATGGCCCGAGGCGGCAAGCTCGATCAGCCGGAGATCGTGCTCGCGCCCCTCCATATAGCCGGTGATCAGAACGTAGCCGGCCTCGGCCAGCGTCACGTCGATGCCGTGCAGCACCTCGGAGAAGAATGGCGGATTGGTGCGCCGGGGAACGATCACCAGCACCAGCCGCGAGCTTCCGACCCGCAGCTGGCGGGCCACGGAATTCGGCGTGTAGCCGAGCTCGGCGACCGCCGCCATCACCTTCTCGCGGGTCTCGCTCTTCAGCTTGTCCGGCGCCGACAGCGCCCGGCTGACGGTTGCCACCGAGACGCCGGCCGCCCTCGCCACGTCGCCGATCTTCGGGGCCCGCCGCCCGCCATTCATTGTCTTTCGCAACGCTCTCGTCCCTCACCGAATCATCCTGCTTGTATTCGGTGATCTTTCGTCTTACCATTGATGTAATCGATTACAGAAGCTGTAATCGCAGAGACCATAAGGTCCGAAGTCTGGGAGGAAAACAGACATGACGTCAGTCGTTCGATCGATTCTGGCGGGGGCGGCGCTGTCACTCGCCGCGCTACCGGCAGCCGCCGAGGAGAAGCCGCGGGCCGAAGTGATGCACTGGTGGACGTCAGGTGGCGAGTCCGCCGCGATCAAGACCTTCGCCGACGCCTTCGACAAGGCCGGCGGCGAGTGGGTCGATACGGCGACGGCGGGCGGCGAGAATTCCCGCGCGGCGACGATCAACCGCATGGTCGGCGGCAAGCCGCCGACGGCAGCCCAGTTCAACACCGGCCGCCAGTTCGACGACCTCGTCACCCAGGGGTTGATCCGTCCGATCGACGACCTCGCCGACGCCGGCGGCTGGAAGAAGGCGATGCCGGCCTCGCTGGTCGCAGCCGCCAGCCGCGACGGCGAGATGTATGCTCTGCCGATCAACGTGCATGGCCAGAACTGGATCTTCTATTCCAGGGACGTTCTCGAGAAGTCCGGCGTCGCCGAACTGCCGAAGACCTGGGAGGAGATGATCCCGGCCCTGACGAAGATCAAGGAGGCCGGCTACATCCCCCTCGCCCTCGGCGGCCAGCCCTGGCAGGAGCGCTCGCTGTTCAACGCCATCCTGCTGCAGCAGGGCGGCAGGGAGCTCTATCTGAAAATCTATCAGGACAAGGACGAAGAGGCGGTGCGCTCCGACGGCTTCCGCAAGGTGGTCGAGACCTACGGCAAGCTGCGCGACATGGTCGATCCGGGCTCCCCCGGCCGCAGCTGGAACGACACGACGGCGCTGCTCCTCAACGACAAGGCCGGCATCCAGGAGATGGGCGACTGGGTGAAGGGCGAATTCACCAATGCCGGCCAGAAGCCCGATCAGGACTATGGCTGTAGCATCGGCCTCGACGACACGATGCTGATGGTCGGCGGCGACGTCTTCGTCTTCCCGAAGATCGACGATCCGAGCCAGAAGAAGGCGCAGGATCTGCTCGTCGAGACGATGATCTCCAAGGACGCGCAGGTCGCCTTCAACCTTGCCAAGGGCTCGATGCCGATCCGCAAGGACGTCGACACCTCGCAGTTCGACGTCTGCGCCAAAAAGGGGCTGAAGCTCCTGCAGAGCGAGGACAGCCAGGTTCCGGTCTTCGATATCCTGCTCTCGGCGAGCCTGGTCGGCTCCCTCGACGACGTCATCACCCAGTTCTGGAACAACCCGTCGGCAACGACCGACGACATGGTCGAGGGTTACGTCAACGCCTTCGAAATCGAGGGCTGAGCGCTGCTTGCAACGGGCCGGCGCCTTGCCGGCCCCGGCAGGAACACCGGCTTCGACGCACCGACGATGGCGCGGAGACGGCGGACCCTTGGGAGACGATCCGATGGCGGCCGCGCACCGCAGGACATTCAACACGGCGACCCTGGTGCTGGTGCCGTTCTGGCTGGTGGTTCTTGCCGCCTATGTCGGAACGATGCTGTGGACCGTGCAGATCTCCTTCACGGCCTCGAAGCTTTTGCCGGTCAACACCTATGTCGGCTTCTACCAGTATGAGCGGCTGTTTTCCTCGACGCGCTGGATCGTCACCATGCAGAACGCCGTCATCTTCGGCGTCCTGTTCATCGGCGGGGCGCTCGTCCTCGGCTTCCTGCTCGCCGTCGTCCTCGACCAGCGGGTGCGCTTCGAGAACACGCTGCGCACCATCTTCTTGTATCCTTACGCCATGTCCTTCATCGTCACCGGCCTGATCTGGCAGTGGCTGATGAATCCCGGTCTCGGCATCCAGAAGGCGGTGCGCGGCTGGGGCTGGACGGGCTTTTCCTTCGACTGGTCCGTCGACCGGGACATGGCGCTCTACGCCCTCGTCCTCGCCGGGCTGTGGCAGGCCTCGGGCCTCGTCATGGCGCTGATGCTGGCCGGGCTGCGCGGCGTCGACGACGAGATCTGGAAGGCCTCGCGCATCGACGGCATTCCGCCCTGGCGGGTCTATCTCTTCGTCATCGTGCCGATGCTGAGGCCGCTGATCGTCACCGCCGTGGTGCTGCTCGCGATCAGCGTCGTCAAGGCCTATGACCTGGTGGTGGCGCTGACCAATGGCGGGCCGGGCATCGCCACCGAACTGCCGGCGAAATTCGTCATGGACAATCTCTTCACCCGCCAGAACATCGGCCTTGCGACGGCGGCGGCGACGGTCATGCTGATCACCGTCGCGGCGGTGCTGGTGCCGTGGATCTATGCCGAATATTTCCGCAAGGCCCGCAAAGGGGCGGCGACATGAGCGTCGGGACCGCCTCGCCGAGGGGACCGCACCGGGAGAGCGCCGCCCTCGCCTTTCGCGGCACGGCCGGCAGCAACGACAGCGTGCCGGCGCGCCAGCGCGGGAAGTCAGCCGAGCGCGGGCGCCGGCCGAGGCAACTCACCGCCGGCCGGATCGGGCTTTACTGTTTTGTCGCGGTCGCCGCCGTGTTCTTCCTGCTGCCGGCCGTCGTCATGGTGCTGACCTCGCTGAAGACGATGCCCGAAATCCGCTCCGGCTCGATCTTCGCGCTGCCGGCGAGCCTCGACCTTGCGGCCTGGGCGAAGGCGTGGTCGAGCGCTTGCACCGGCCTCGACTGCGAGGGGATCCGCGTCGGCTTCTGGAACTCGGTGATCATCACCGCGCCAAGCACGGTGTTCTCCATCGCCGCCGGTGCGCTGCTCGGCTACGCCCTCTCCTTCTGGCGGGTGAAGGGCGCCGACATCCTCTTCGCCGTCCTGCTCCTCGGCGCCTTCCTCCCCTACCAGATCTTCCTCTATCCGATGGTGCGGGCCTTCTCGATGGTCGGCCTCTACAACACGCTTCTCTGCATCATCATCGTCCACGTCGTCTTCGGCCTACCGATCATGACGCTGATCTTCCGCAACTTCTATGCCGGGTTGCCGGTCGAGCTGTTCAACGCGGCGCGGGTCGATGGCGGCGGCTTCTTCCGGATCTTCTGGAACGTCATGCTGCCGATGTCGACGCCGATCCTGATCGTCGCTGCGATCCTGCAGATCACCAACATCTGGAACGACTTCATCCTCGGGCTGGTGTTTGCGGGCCGCGAAAACCTGCCGATGACGGTGCAGCTCAACAATGTCGTCAACTCGACCTATGGCGAGCGGGAATACAATCTCAACATGGCGGCGACGATCCTCACCGCCGCCGTCCCGCTCCTCGTCTATTTCGTGTCCGGCCGCTGGTTCGTCCGCGGCATTGCAGCGGGAGCCGTCAAGGGATGAGCAAGACCACCGCCGCCAGCCGGAAACGCGACATCGCTCCGCCGACGACGGCCGGCCCGGTCGACGGGGCGCCTGCCGTCTCGCCCCAGGCCGAGCCGTCCGTCTCGGTGCGCGAGCTCGACATCGCCTTCGGCGCCCACAGGGTGATCACCGGTCTCGACCTCGACATCGCCCCCGGCGAGTTCCTCGTCCTGCTCGGGCCGTCCGGTTGCGGCAAATCGACCCTTTTGAACGCCATCGCCGGCCTCCTCGACATTGCCGACGGCGAGATCTGGATCGACGGCAGGAACGTCACCTGGGCCGAGCCGAAGGATCGCGGCATCGGCATGGTGTTCCAGTCCTACGCGCTCTATCCGCGGATGAGCGTCGAGAAAAACCTCTCCTTCGGCCTGAGGATCGCCGGCCTGCCGCGGGCGGAAATCGACGCCCGGGTCAAGCGGGTCGCCGATCTCCTGCAGCTCGACGGCCTGTTGAAGCGCCGGCCGGCCGAGCTCTCCGGCGGCCAGCGCCAGCGCGTCGCCATCGGACGGGCGCTGGTCAGGAACGTCGACGTTTTCCTCTTCGACGAGCCGCTGTCCAATCTCGACGCCAAACTGCGCAACGAGCTCCGGGTCGAGATCAAGAAGCTGCATCAGCGGCTCGGCAACACGATGATCTACGTTACCCACGACCAGATCGAGGCGATGACCCTCGCCGACCGGATCGCCGTGATGCGCGGCGGCGTCATCCAGCAGCTGGGCCCGCCGAAGGAAATCTATCGCCGGCCGGTGAACCGCTTCGTCGCCGGCTTCATCGGCTCGCCCTCGATGAACTTCTTTGCCGGTCGGCTGGAAAAGACCGGCACCGGCCTGTGCGTCAAGCTCGGCGACGTCGACGTACCGCTCGATCGCTATGGCTTTCTTGCGCAGCCCGAGGCAGGGCGCGAGGTGACCTTCGGCATCCGGCCGGAGCATGTTGGCCTCGGCGAGGCGCCGGCCGGTCACTTCGCCATAAAAGGCAAGGTCGAGCTCGTCGAGGCGATGGGCGCCGACACGATCGTCTGGACGAGCCTTGCCGGCCATCCTCTCACCATCCGCACCGACGGCGAGACCGAGATCCGCCCCGGCCAGACGATCGAGTTCGGCTTCGACCCGGCGAATGCCTGCCTGTTCGACGCCGAGACCGACCTCAGGCTCTGACCCCTTTCGTTCAAGGACACCACCCGATGCCCCTCACCGATCCGCTGTCGTTCCAGCTCTATTCCGCCCGCAACGCCCCACCCGAGACCGACGTCCTGAAGACACTCGCCGATGCCGGCTACACCAATGTCGAGACGTTTCGGCCGAACTACGAACATGTCGAGGACTTCGCCAAGGCGCTCAAGGCGGCGGGTCTGACGGCGAGAAGCGGCCATTTCGACCTTGCCCTCGCCGAGGAAAGTTTCGAACGGATGGTCGAGATCTGCCGCGCCCTCGGCATCGAGACCGTGGTGATCCCCTATCTCCTTCCCGACGCGCGGCCGCAGGACGATGCGGGCTGGCGCGATCTCGGCGAACGCCTCGCCGAACTTTCCGCCGAATGCGCCGACGAGGGCTTGCGGCTCGCCTGGCATAATCACGACTTCGAATTCCAGCCGCTCGCCCACGGCAGCTATCCGATCGAACACATCCTCAAGGACGGCGTCCTCTGGGAAGCCGACGCCGCATGGATCGTGCGCGCCGGCGCCGATCCTGCCGCCTGGCTCGAGCGGTATGCCGGGCGGCTCGCCTCGGTCCACGTCAAGGACATCGCGCCGAAGGGCGAGAAGCTCGACGAGGACGGCTGGGCCGACGTCGGCACCGGCATCGTCGACTGGCAGAGGCTCTGGTCGCTGGCGGTCGCGGGCGGCGCGAGCCTGATGATCGCCGAGCACGACAACCCGTCGGACTTCGCCCGCTTCGCCAGGGTCAGTGCCGACAGGATGCGCGACCTCGCCGCCGCCAGCTGAGGCCGGACGAGAGCCATCCCCACCGCATACAACAAGGCCCGCCCGAAGCTTGGCGCGGACCGTGCCACTATCGCCCGAAAGAGGCCCGTCATGACCCTTCGCATCGGCATCGTCGGCTGCGGCAACATTTCCGACATCTATCTGATCAATGCGCCGCGCTTTCCTGCCATCGGCGTCGTCGCCTGCGCCGACATGAAGCCGGAAGCCGCCGCGCGGCAGGCGGAGCGATACGGCGTCGCGGCGATGAGCGTCGGCGAACTTCTGGCCCGCGACGACATCGACATCGTCCTCAATCTCACGATTCCCGCCGCCCATGCCGAGGTCTCGCTGGCGGCCCTCGAAAGCGGCAAGCACGTTTATACGGAAAAGCCCCTCGCCGCGACGCTGCAAGACGGCATCGCCATCGTCGAGGCGGCTAAGGCCCGCGGCCTGCGGGTCGGCGCCGCCCCCGATACCGTCCTCGGCGCCTCCGTGCGTGCCGCGAGGCAGATGATCGATGAAGGCGCCATCGGCCGCCCGGTACTCGGCACCGCCGCCGTCCTCTCCCACGGCATGGAGCACTGGCACCCTGATCCGACGTTCTTCTTCAAGCCCGGCGGCGGCCCGGTCTTCGACATGGGGCCCTATTATCTTTCGGCGCTGGTCAATCTGCTCGGGCCGGTCGCGCGCGTCCAGGCGACGGGCATGAAGGCCTTCGAGAAGCGCCTGGTGACGACACCACATTCGCAGATCAGGGGACAGGAGATCGCCGTCGAGGTGCTGACCTCCGTGCAGGCGCTTCTCTCCTTCGAAAGCGGTGCCGAAATCAGCTTCTTTGCCAGCTGGGACGTCTGGCGGCACGGATTGCGGCCGATCGAGATCCACGGCACCGAGGGCTCGATGCGGGTTCCCGATCCGAACTGGTTCGGCGGCAGCGTCGAGATCGCCCGCGGTCAGGAAGACTGGGACGTGACACCGACCTCGGGCCGCACCTTCGGCAAGGCGAACTGGCCGCGGGGAGACCAGAGATTTGCCAATTATCGCGGCCTCGGCCTCGCCGAAATGGCGACGGCGATCGGGGCCGGACGGCCGCACCGGGCAAATGGCGACGTCGCTCTGCACGTCCTTGCCGTCATTGCCGGGATCATCGAGGCGGCGGAAAGCCGCCGCTGCGTGACCATCGAACAGGGCTGCGAGCGGCCGGAGCCCTTGAGCGAGGCCGAGGCAGCGGGACTGGTCGAGGGGGGCGGTGCGCCGGCGGATGCACGCTGAAGCTGGGCGGCATCAACGACCGCTGCCCCGACGAGAGCCGCGCGGTCGACCACCTCGTCGATCCCGTGCAAGTACATCGCGCGGATATTTCTCGACCGGTGAAGATTCAATCTTTGCCTGATCCTGCGATCGAGCAGATCAATGGGCGATTATACAGAAACAGGAAATGGGAAACACCGGATGTAGCGCTTCGATACGCGGAACCATCTTCGAAGCCGGCGACATCCGGTGTCGAAAACAGTTCTAGCCAATTGCGGTTACCGTTCCCTTTACTCGGGCCGGGACGCTTCGATTTTCCGTCAAATTTTCTGCAACGCCCCGTGAGGTCGGCCGGGAAAGGCTTTGAAGCATGTGTTCAACCGTCGGAGGAGAGCCGGTCGTCATTGGCCTGCAGACGCTCGACGCTGGGCGCGAGGCTTGCGGCTACGATGGTGTCCATCGCCTCGAAAAGCCGCCAGGGCGTCAGCGGACCGCTGAGCGTTTCGGCCTGCAGCGTCAGGCAGGCGGCAAAGGCCGCCATGTGGGCCGCGGCGATTCCCTCGACGAAGGCCCCCGGCTTTTCGGTGATCGCGCGCCTCGTCTCGTCCCGGTCGAACGGCGAGAAGATCGTCGTTTCATCCATCAGCTTCGGAATGCGCAGGGAAAGGACCAGCGGCACTTCGTGGAAGATCGTCATCAGCGCATCGAGGCTCGCCGATCGCGATACGTCCGACTCCCGCGCCGGCCGGGTCTCCGACAGTGTCTCGCCGGTTCTCTCATAAAACATCGCATCGTCTCCATCGCATGGCGCGGTTGTCACGGATGGAGCCGGCGTCCCAGCCAAGCGTCCGAGGCGCCCCACGGGCCTCGGACGCTTCAACTCGGCCGCAGCGCGAAGCCCTGCCCCGCGCCAGACTTCCCATGGCGGATCTCCGCCACTCATCCTCTTTGTGCAGTGCAATATAGACCCGGGCGCGACGATCTTCAATCTCGACCATGCGTCAGAGGCACTGACCGCAGCCCCGAACGCGTTGAATTTTCACAGCTTCCCAGCTCCGGAACGTTGCGCCAAGAAAAGAGGCAAATCAGCGCAGCCCGAGTGCCAATCCGGCAATTCCGGCGAAAAGATGAATTAACCTGTTGGCATTGTGGCCGACAAAGTCTAGCTTCGCCTCGGCACACTCATGACGCCGTGACGCCCCCAAGCTGAGAGTGATCTACGCTTCGGGTGGCGTGTCGGCGATGGCGTGGTCGTTTCGCTACTTCGCCATCAATACTTGTTGCCCCCGTCGAACAGGGAGATACTATGAATAAGCTTCTCGCATCGTCCATCTTTGCGGCTGCGCTGCTTGGGATTTCTTCGCAGGCTCAGGCGCAGGACAGCTGCAACGTGACGATCTCGAACATGAACTGGGCTTCTGCCGAGGTCATGGCCGCGATCGACAAGATCGTTCTCGAGGAAGGCTATGGTTGCACCGCGAGCCTCGTTCCGGGCGACACGATGCCGACCTTCGCCTCGATGACGGAAAAGGAAGAGCCCGACGTCGCGCCGGAAATGTGGGTCAACCAGTTCCGCGAGCAGATCGACAAGGCGGTCGACGAGGGCAAGGTCTCCTACGGCTCGGAAGTGCTGTCCGACGGCGGCGAGGAAGGCTTCTGGATCCCGCAATACATGGCCGACGAGCATCCGGAGATCAAAACGGTCGAAGACGCCTTCAGCCATCCGGAACTCTTCCCCTCCAAGGAAGACCCGTCCAAGGGCGCCTTCTACAACTGCCCGGCCGGCTGGGGCTGCCAGATCACCTCGGCGAACCTCTTCAAGGCCTTCAAGGCGGGTGACAAGGGCTTCGTCCTCGTCGACACCGGCTCGGCCGCCGGCCTCGACGGCTCGATCGCCAATGCCTACGAGAAGAAGGAGCCGTGGTTCGGCTACTACTGGGCGCCGACGGCGATCCTCGGTAAATACCCGATGAAGAAGCTCGACTTCGGCGTGCCGCATGACGACGCCGAGTGGCAGAAATGCACGACCGTCGCCGACTGCGCCGATCCGAAGAAGAACGCCTGGACGAAGTCCGAGGTGTTCACCATCGTCACGCCGAAGATCGAGAAGATGTCGAACGGCGTGAAGGACTATCTGACCAAGCGCGCCTGGGCCAACGACACCGTCAACAAGCTGCTTGCCTGGAAGGAAGACAACCAGGCGACCGGCGAGGACACCGCCTATCATTTCCTCGAGAACAACGAGGACATCTGGTCGAAGTGGGTGACGCCCGAGGCGGCCGAGAAGATCAAGGAAGCGCTCTGACTTGAGAGCGCTTCAATCGCCCCGGAACGCGGCCGCTCGCCCGGCGAGGCAGGCAGCACCGATGCCCCCGCAGCGTGGGGCTCGCCGGGGGATTTGCGGCAGGACGCCATGACCTGAAGAGGCCCCGGACGGCTGCCGCCGCCCGGGGCCTTTTGGCATGCGAACCGCGGATTTCGGTTCCTGCGCGCGCCCGTCCGGCCCATGCGCCGGGGGGCCCCGCGCTGCAGGTGACGGACCGGCGGCTTCGCTGCTCACGAAAAGCACAAGAAACGGAGCAACAAGCTCCGCCAGAACAAGGATACCTGACCTTTGGCCTCGTTGTTCAATGGCCTGCCCGACTGGCTGGTCGAATTTCCCCAACTCGCCGGCCGCGACCTGCGGCACATGTCGCGAACGATCGACCAGGAATATCGCGCCTTCTCGCGGGCCTGGGGCGATGCGATCGAGAACTTCTTCCGCCCGCTGCTCGACTTCCTGCTCTGGTTCGAGAACCTGCTCATCCAGACGCCGTGGTGGATCGTCCTCGCCGTCGTCGTGGCGATCGTCTGGTTCGCCAGCCGCTCGGTGAAGATCACCATCGGCACATTCATCGCGCTCATCCTGATCGGCGTCTTCGGCATGTGGGAAGACACGATGCGGACCCTGTCGATCATCACCGTCTGCACGCTTCTGTCGATCGTCATCGGGATGCCGATCGGCATCGCCATGTCGCGCTCCAACAAGCTGCAGGCGGCGATCAACCCGATCCTCGACGTGATGCAGACGATGCCCTCCTTCGTCTATCTCATCCCAATCGTCATGCTGCTCGGCATCGGCCTCATTCCCGGCCTCCTCGTCGTGGTGATCTACGCTATGCCGCCGATCATCCGGCTGACCAATCTCGGCATCAGGCTGGTGGACAAGGAAGTGCTCGAGGCTGCCAACGCCTTCGGCTCATCGGGCTGGCAAAAGCTCGTCGAGGTGCAGCTGCCCTTGTCGCTGCCGACCATCATGGCCGGCATCAACCAGACGATCATGATGGCGCTCGCCATGGTCGTCGTCGCCTCGCTGATCGGCGTCAGGGGTCTCGGCCAGCCGGTGCTGCAGGCGATCACCAACCAGTACTTCACGCAAGGGGTGCTGAACGGCCTCGCCATCGTCGCGATCGCGATCATCTTCGACCGCACCAGCCAGGCCTACGGCAAGCGGCTGCAGCGCCACCGGGAGGCGTCTCATGGCTGAGCCGGCAATCAAGGTCCGCAATCTCTACAAGATCTTCGGCCGACGCGACCGGGAGATGGTCGAGAAGGTCAAGGAGGGCGTCAGCAAGAGCGAGCTCCTCGCCGACCACAGCCACGTTCTCGGCCTCAGGGACATCAACATCGACATGCCGGAGGCCTCCATCCAGGTGGTGATGGGACTGTCCGGCTCCGGCAAGTCGACGCTGATCCGCCATCTGAACCGGCTGATCGAGCCGTCGGCCGGCGAGGTCATCGTCCATGGCGAGGACGTCCTGCAGATGTCCGAAAAGGCGCTCAGGGAGTTTCGCCGGCACAAGATCTCGATGGTCTTCCAGCGCTTTGCCCTGCTGCCGCACAAGACGGTGATCGACAACGTCGCCTATGGCCTGCACGTGATGGGCAAGTCGAAGGCCGAGCAGAAGACGGGGGCGATGCGCTGGATCGAGCGCGTCGGCCTCGCGGGCTACGAGGACAACTATCCTGCCCAGCTCTCGGGCGGCATGCAGCAGCGCGTCGGCCTCGCAAGAGCGCTGGCGACGGATGCGGACATCCTTCTTATGGACGAGGCCTTCTCGGCCCTCGATCCGCTGATCCGCACGGACATGCAGAGCGTGCTTCTCGACCTCCAGAAGGAACTTGCCAAGACGATCGTCTTCATCACCCACGACCTCGACGAGGCGCTGCGCCTCGGCGACAAGATCGCCATCCTGCGCGACGGCGAGATCGTCCAGCAGGGCACGGCGCAGGAGATCGTCCTCGACCCGGCCGACGAGTACATCTCGTCCTTCGTGCGGGAGGTCAATCGTGGCCGGGTGATCCAGGCCGAGACGATCATGGACACGCCGCCGCCGCCCGGACCGCCGGCGGAAAACAGCATCCGCGTTGAAAAAGGCACGGTGCTCGAGGAGGTCGCGCGGCGGATGACCGAACAGGACCGCGACCAGGCCCATGTGGTGAACGGCTCGGGCGAGCCGATCGGCACCCTGACCATGCGCTCGGTGATGGCTGGCATGGCGACGCCGGTGCTGAAGGACGCCATCGAGTAGACGGCATAAGCTCGGGTCGAAGCGGCGCCGCCGGACGGCGGTGGCGCCGCGGCGAAAGAATCAAAAAAAGCGTCGCGCCGCTCGAAAGCGGTCAGGCGGCGCGGCGCACCGCAGCCTTGACGACGCTGCCGCTCTCGTCGTGCATCGCGGCGCTGGCAGCCGTCAGCCTGGAGTAGCAGTCGGCGAGAATGTCGAGATCGATCGGCGCCTGGCGGATCAGCGCGGTCTCGATCGTCTCACGGCCGTAGCCGGCCTTCAGCAGCGCGCCGACGAGGGCGCCGATGAGTTCCGGGTCTTCCAGTCGCTTGACCGAGCGCTCATACATGGGACCGGGTCCTATCCTCTGGCATGATCCGGACGGCCAAGCGGCGAGGTTCCGGGAAGGTCATGCGCAAACAAGCCGACAGAGCGGATTTTCTGACTGATTCGAATGCCTCCGGCTCCGGCCGGCACGGCAGGACGCAGCTCTGCGGCCTCGCGGCCGGATCGCAGCGACTGCCGGCGGAGGCTTTGCCTGCCGCCCGGGACCGTCGCCTGCAGTTGACCATCCGTGGCTGGCGCGAGACTGGCCGGGGCGGCGCTTTCGCAGGCGCTGCGACGGCCTGGTCCCGGCCCTGCGACAGGTCCTTGGACGGCGTCCGATGAGCCGCTCGTCACTCGACCGGCTTTGCGGTAAGCGCCCGCTGCTTGCCGACGGCGCCATGGGAACCAACCTCTTCGCCGCAGGCCTGCCAGTCTCGCAGGCCCCGGAAAGCTGGCTCGAGGAGCGGCCGGACGCGATCACGGCACTGCACCAGGGATTCGTCCACGCGGGCTGCGATCTCATCCTGAGCTGCAGCTTCGGCGCCAACCGGCCGCGCCTTTCGCTTTGGGGCGCCGAGGCACGATGCTTCGCGCTCAACCGCCGTGCGGGCGAACTCGCCCGGGCGGTGGCAAACGAGGCTCCCCATCCGGTGCTCGTCGCTGGCTCCGTCGGCCCGACCTGGCAAAGCCCCAGTTTGTCCGAGGACGAAGCGACCGAGGTCTTCGCCGAGCAGATGGCTGGGCTGAAGGCCGGCGACGTCGATCTCGTCTGGCTGGAGACGATGGCGACCGCCAGCGAGGCGCGCGCAGTGGCCAGGGCCGCCATCGGAACCGGCCTTTCCTATGTCGCGACCGCGAGCTTCGGTGCCGGCGGGCTCTCTCCGGCCGGCATGACCCCTGCCGAATTCGCCTCGGCCTTCGAGGGGCTCGCCTCCCCGCCTCTGGCGATCGGCGCCAATTGCTGCGAGGGACCGCGGACGAGCCTCGCCGCTGCGGCTGCCATGCCGCGCGGGCAGGACATCGGCCTCGCCATCAAGGCGAACTGCGGGCTGCCGCAAGTCGTCGATGGACGGGCGCGCCATCCACTCGGTCCTGCCGAGATGGCGGCCTATGCCGGGCAAGCCTTTGATGCGGGTGCCAGTCTCATCGGCGCCTGCTGCGGCGCGACGCCGGACCATCTCGCCGCCATGCGCAAGGCGTTCGACGAGCGCAAGTGACCTGCGTCACAACGCCGACAGCGAGAAATTGTGTGCAACGCGATAAAAACGCGATCTTTGCGTCAATAACGCGCATACCTTCAGTCTAACTTAACAGAAATCCGAGTTTCATCGACGCGCATCATCCGGCACGGTCAAGTCAATGCGGCATATTGAACCATCGCGCGTCCTGTTTCTGGCTCTCGGCTTCGCCGTCTCCGGCATCACGCCGGCATTCGCCACGGCCACCGAGACCCCGATCGCGGCTCCCAGCGACGACGTCTACGTCTGGGTGCTGATCTCGGCCGGGCTGGTGCTTCTCATGCAGATCGGCTTCCTGCTCCTCGAAGCCGGGATGGTGCGCTCGAAGAACTCGATCAACGTCGCCCAGAAGAACCTTCTCGACCTGCTCCTGTCGATCGTCGGTTTCGCCGCCGTGGGCTTCATGTTCGCCTTTGGCGGCGACAGCGGCTTCGGCTTCGGCCACGAGTCGCGCTTTGCCTTTCTGAACAGCCTGACGCCGGGCGAACATGCCTTCTTCGCCTTCCAGGTGATGTTCTGCGGCACCGCGGCGACGATCGTCTCCGGCGCCGCGGCCGAGCGCCTGAGGCTCGCCGTCTATGGCATGGTGTCGATCCTCATCGCCGCCTTCATCTACCCGATCTTCACCCACTGGGCCTGGGGCAACGCGCTGCAGCACAGCGACTCCGCCTTCCTCGCCAATCTCGGCTTCATCGACTTCGCCGGCTCGACGGTGGTCCATTCCACCGGCGCCTGGATCTCGCTTGCCGCCTGCATCGTGCTCGGCCCGCGCATCGGCCGGTTCGCGCCGGACGGCACGCCGCAACGCATTCAGGGCCACAGCGCCGTGCTGGCGACTGCCGGCGCGATGATCATCTTCGTCGGCTGGATCGGCTTCAACGGCGGCTCGACCATCGAGGCCTCGCCGGCAATCGCCGGGATCATCTCCAACACGGTGCTTGCCGCAGGCTGCGGCGGCACCATCGGCTATCTCTACGGCCTGTGGAAGGACGACGGCCTCACCCGCCCGGAAATGCCGATCTGCGGCCTCATCGGCGGCCTCGTCGCCGTCACCGCCGGCTGCCACGTCCTGGACGGCCTCGGCGCCATGACCATCGGACTCGTCGGCGGCCTGATCGCCATCGTCGGCAACGACCTCGTCACCCGTTGCGGCATCGACGATGCCGTCGGCGCCATCGGCTGCCACGGCTTTTCCGGCATTGCCGGCACCCTTGGCCTGGCGCTCCTCGCGCCGAGCGAGGCCTTCGCCAGTGGCGACCGCCTGACCCAGCTCGGCATCCAGGCGGCGGGCGCGGGGGTCAACTTCCTCTGGACCTTCCCGATCGCCTTCCTGTTCTTCAAGCTCGCCGACCTCATCGAGCCGATCCGCGTCAGCCCCGCCGACGAGGAACGTGGCCTCAACCAGGCCGAACACGGCGCGGTACTCGGCACCGGCAGTCTCGAGACGGCGCTCACCGCCTATATTTCCGGGCGCATCGACCTCAGCCACCGCCTGCCGGTCGAGACCGGCGACGAGACCGAGCGGGTCACCCGGCTGTTCAACGCCTTCCTCGACGAGATCGAGAATTCGGAAATGGCGCGCCGCGACAGCGAAGCCCTGCGCCGCACCACCGAGGAGGCCGAACGCCTCGCGGCGATCGGCGATGCCTCCTTCGAAGGGCTGGCGGTCATCGTCGACGGCCGCGTCTTCGACATGAACGCCGCCTTTGCAAGGCTGATCGGCCTGTCCGCCGAGGCCCTGGCGGGCGCGCCGATCGTCGATCTCGTCGACCGCGACAGCGAGTGCGTCCTCGCCGCACTGATGGATTCCGAAATCACCCAGGCCTTCGAACTCTCGCTGAAGCGCAGCGACGGCGCGCTGATCCCCGTGGAGGCGAGATCCCGGGCGATCGTCCTGCGCGGCGTCTCGGCGCGGGTGATGGCCTTTGCCGACGTCAGCGAGCGGCGGGCCGCCGAGGAGAAGCTGCGCTTCACCGCCCATCACGACGCGCTGACCCAGCTCCCCAACCGGGCGCTTTTCGCCAGCCGCCTCGACGCCGTCATCGCCCGGGCCTGCGAGACCCGCCGCAGCGCTGCCCTGATCAGCGTCGACCTCGATCATTTCAAGGATATCAACGACCTCTACGGCCATCCGGCCGGCGACGCGGTGCTGCGCAAGACCGCCGAGAGGCTGCGCCAGGCGGTCGGGCCGCAGGGCATCGTCGCCCGGCTCGGCGGCGACGAGTTCGCCATCATTCTCGCCGACCTCGCCTTCCGCAATCAGGTCGCCGACCTCGCCTTCCGGATCGTCCGAACGATCTGCGAGCCGGTCGACATCGGCAACGGCATCCGGATCCGCCCCGGCGCCAGCGTCGGCTTCGCTCTCGCGCCGGACGACGCGGTCGAGCAGGAGGCGTTGATCTCGCGCGCCGACGTCGCGCTCTACCATGCCAAGCGCAACGGCCGGAACACCTTCGCCGGTTTCGAAGCCGGCATGGACACTGATCTGAAGACACGCCGCGAACTCGATGCAGACCTTGCCCGGGCGGTCGAGCGCAACGAGCTCAGCCTCGCCTTCCAGCCGCGGGTCGGCATGCGCAGCGGCGGCATCGTCAGCTACGAGGCGCTGGTGCGCTGGAACCACCCGGAGCGCGGCATGATCCGCCCCGGCCTCTTCATCCCTATCGCCGAACAGTCGGGCAAGATCGACGAAATCGGCAACTGGGTGATCCGTGAGGCCTGCCGCCAGAGCCTCTCCAAGCTCGGCGGCGCCGCGATCAGCGTCAATGTCAGCGGCCATCAGCTCAGAAGCCGCAACTTCGTCGAGAACGTCCTCGCCATGCTGGAGGAAGCGGAGTTTCCGCCCGAGCGTTTCGAGATCGAGCTGACCGAAAGCATCCTCGTCGAGGATCGCGACAGGGCGCTCGCCATTCTCAAGGCGCTGAAGCGCCGCGGCATCCGCCTTGCCCTCGACGATTTCGGCACCGGCTATTCCTCGCTCAGCTATCTGCGCGCCTTCCCATTCGACACCATCAAGATCGACCGCAGCTTCATCATGAATCTTGCCAACGACAACAGTTCGCTGGCGATCGCCGACGCGGTGATGAATCTCGGCCGGGCGCTGAAGCTGACGATCGTCGCCGAGGGCGTCGAGACCATCGAACAGCTGACGATCCTCTCCAGCCGAAACTGCGACGAGGTCCAGGGCTTCCTGTTCTCGCAGCCCCTCCCCGCCGGCGACGTGCCGCAGGCGATCGACGGCCAGCTGAGCGAGATCCTGCGCGATTTCGGTGGCAACAGCCGGTCCGCCCGCAGCGCCTGAAGGCCCACTCAGCCAGGGCCACCTCAGCCGCCGTCAGTCCTCGACCACCTCGATGAAGGTCTCCGGCTCGTCGGTCTCGATCTCGACCACCCAGAAGTCCGGGTCGAAGCGGGCCTCTTTTTCGAACCGCGCCTCGAGCCCCGCCTCGTCGCTCGCCGCCTCCTGCATGAAGCGGCGCGAACCGCTCTCGTTCGAAAGGCTCTGCACCGCCGGGCCGAACAGCCGCATGGCGCCATCGCGAGATCTTGCCACGACGAAGATCGCGCCCGCCGCCTCGGCGCCGCGCCGCATGACGGCGGCAAACTCGCCGGCGCCGAAGAGCCGGCGCACGAGCTGCGCCACGAAGAGTTCGCTGGTGATCCGCACGAAAGCCGTGGCTACAGCATCGGCCCGAAAATCGGAATCGATTTTTTGGAGAGCACGATGCGTCGGTTCAAAACGTCAGAGCGTCCTTTGTGCGTCCCTGCGGACCCGCGGCGCTCTACTGGACGAGGCCGATCTCGGCAAGCCGCTCGAGGACCTGCTCGTTCGGATCGCCGGTGACGTCCATCCCCTCGAGCGCTTCGAAGGTCCTGATCGCCGCCCGGGTCTTTTCGCCGAGAATGCCGTCGACGCTGAGCTCGGCGACCTGCGCCGAGGCAAGCGCCGCCTGGATCTTCTTCACCCGATCGCTCTGGCTGAGCGAGGCGAAGCGCTCGCCGCCGTTTTCGGGAACGTCGGTCGTGTCATCCGGAACGGCGACCACCCGGCCGCCCGTCGCGATCGAGGCGGTCTGTTCCGGGTCTGGCCGCTCCAGCGGCCGCGGCGCCGGCGCGGGGATCCTGGCAGTGCCGGCCGCCGCCGGCGGGGCGGCCTCATCGGCGGGGCGCGCCGAGGCCTCCTCGACCCTCTCCGACGGTGTCAGCGAAGCCTGCCTGACCGGCCGGGCCGCGCTCGTCCCGGCCGAGACCTCGCGGGTCACCAGCATCGGGTTCGGATGACGGCCATGCTGCTCGTAGAGCGCATTGACCGACACGCTGGTGAAGATCACGCCGAAAGCGGCGATCCCCGTCGACAGCGCCGGATGACGCGCGACGAGCCGCAGGAAGCGCCGCGCGCCCTGCGCCGAAAGCGCCGCCACCGCATCGAGAACGCCCTCAGGCGGAGCGTCTCTTCTCGCGGTCTTGCGCTTGGTGGTTCGTTTTGCTGCGGGCATCTTTCAACGCGACGATGTTTTCTGGGGTGGTGTCGGACGGAAGGCAAGCGATGGTGGGGCCGGCGACCGGCAGGCGGATGGTCACCATGGTGCCGATTCCCGGCTGGCTCTCGACGGCCATGGCGCCGCCATGGAGTTCGGCGAGGCCCTTGACCAGCGACAGGCCGAGGCCGGTGCCATCGTAGCGCCGCGACAGGCCGGACGAAAGCTGGACGAAGGGCATGCCGAGACGGGCAAGGTCCGCCTCGGCGATGCCGATGCCGGTGTCGCTGACGAGGAGTTCGTAGAAGCCGTCGCGAAGACGGCCTTCCAGGGTCACGGCGCCGGTCTCGGTGAACTTCACGGCATTGGCGACGAGGTTGAGCAGCATCTGGTGGCAGGCGCGGCGATCGGCGACGAGTTCGAGCCCGTCTGCCGCCCGCACGTCGATGCGCAGCCCCTTGCGGCGGGCTTCCTCGCGCATCAGCTCGCCGATCTCGCCCATCAGGACGGAGAGATCGAAGGTCTCGGGGTCGAGCTCGTAGCGGCCGGCCTCGATCTTCGAGACGTCGAGCAGCGTGTTGACGATCGACAGGAGATGCTGGCCGGACTGGCGGATAAGCCCGACATATTCCTTCTGCTTGTCGTTCTCGAAGCCGCCGAAATATTCCTGATCGAGGACGTCCGAGAAGCCGATGATGGCGTTCAGCGGCGTGCGCAGCTCGTGGCTCACCGTCGCCAGGAACATGCTCTTGGCCGCAGAGGCCTCCTGTGCCGCCGCGAGTTTCGTCGCAACCTCGCCTTCGCTTGCGGGCTGCGCCGCCACCGGCTCGGCAACAACGAGGACGTCGCGGTCGTGGTGGTCGCCGTCCTGCGGCCGGCCGAGATGGCGCATCGTCAGGTCGAAATGCCGGAACCGGCCGTCGGGCCCCCTCAGCCGCGCCTCGAAGGTCGCCGGAGCGGCGCCGGATCGGGCGACGTCAATCGCCTGCATCACCGCGAGCCGGTCGGCGACATGGCAGATCTCGCCGAACAGGCGGCCGGCGAGCCGGCCGGTCTCGCCTGCAATTTCCTGGGCCGCCCGCGACGAGGCGTGGTCGATCCGGCCGCTCTGGGCGATCTCGAAGATCAGCGTGCCGAATTCCTCGGCGGCGCGGCGGCGGGCCTGCCGCTCGGTTCGGGCGGTATCGCTCGTCAGGCTGCTGGCGCGGGCGCCGGCCTTCCGGCGCACAGTGAGCCGCAGGCCGTAGAACAACGCGACGAGGCAGAGCGCGAGATCGCTGCCGGTGATCCCGGAGGCTTCCGCCGGGATGGCCGCAAGCAGCGAGCCGCAGGCAAGCGAGACGACGGCAAGGCCGCCGGCGAGCCGGAAGCGCCCGGCAACCGCTGCTTCCAGCGGCAGGATGGCAAGAGCGCAGAGGGTGATCTGGGTCAGCCCAGTCATCTGCAGCGAGCCGATCGTCAGCCCGGCTGCGATGATCGTTCCCCAGAGCCACAGCACCGCGTCCGGCCGCCCGGCGATCGACAGCCAGGCGACGGAGGCGAGCGCCACGGCCGCCAGGATCAGCGGCAGGGCGGTGACCGAGGCGTTACCGCCGACAAGGAGGAACAACGGAAAGGACAGGGCCGCGCCGAGGGCGCAGGCCAGGAGAATACGCAGCAGAAAAGCCTGAAAGCGGCGCTCGCCGCCTCCGGTGACCGAAGGAGCGACGAATTCGTCGAGCCGCATGTTCAGGAAGCGGGCGGCGGCCTGGGGGACACGCAAACCGGTGTCCTCTGGACGCTTCGACGCTTGCCTCATTCTTGGTCTCACCCTGGCAGATCATCTGGCGCGCCGGATCCGGACCCTGCCCCTTGCAGGCTCTCGAACCGACTGTCCGGATCATGCCGGGGCCGCATTAAGGAAGCCATAAACCGACCCGCCCGCAAGCTGGAGCGAGGCATGCCATCCCCAGAAAACTACCGCTTTCATAGGATCGGCGCTTGCGAACATGGTTAACGAATAGCAACCGTCGCGAAGATCGGCCCAAAGAGGAGCATTCGCCCAGCGGCTGCCGCGAATCGATTGGATTTCGCTAAAATTTTCATCTGAGTTTCAACGTCCTCTTCCGCTCCCTCTGGCATGGTGGGGCAATAGAAGCCGTGACCGGGACCTGACACGAAGATCATCGACCGCTCGCCATCTGGCAGCGGACACAAGATGACGAGACGTCCCGGATCATGGCCCGACAGGACAGGGAAACCCGAGCGATGATTCGCTTCTTCATCAAGATGGCCTTCTTTCTGGGCCTGATCGCCATGATCGTGCCGGGCGGCAGGGACCGCGACGGCGAACCCGAGATCAATCTCTTCGCGCTGCTCTACGGCGCCCAGGCCGCCGTGTCGGACCTGTCGGGGATCTGCGACAGGGCGCCGTCGGCCTGTGCGGCGGGCAGCGACGTCGCCCGGTTTGCCGGCGAGCGGGTCGGCGACGGGCTGGCGATCGCCTATGATTTCGTCGACGGCGCCATCGCCAAGCGCCACGAGGGCACGGCGGCCACCGCCGCGCCGGCCGCGCCCGCCCCGCGCCTCGCCGCAAGGACCGATGTCCGCACCGCCCAGCCGCGGCCGGACCGGATCACCACCGCGGCGATCCCGAGTGCCCGTATCCCCGCTGTCCAGAAGGTCGCGATCCCGGCGGATCGGGCCACCGTGGCCACCACTGCCGGCGCTTCGGCTCGCCAGCCGGCGCAGGCAATGCCGAAGGGCAACGCCCTTCCGACCGCCGAGAGCCGCCCGCTTCCGCCGGTGCGGACAGCCGCCCGGCAGGTGGCCGCGAGCGTGCCCGTACCGGTTCCGGCGCCCCGCGGCTGACAGCCGCCACCGCCTCGCCTATATGCCGGGTGAGCTGCCGGCGCCTTCGAGACGCTGGCGAATGCGGACGAACCTATCCGGAGCGGCCATGCAGACGATCGATGAGATCACCGCGGATTTCGAGCTTCTCGACGACTGGGAAGACCGCTATCGCTACGTGATCGAACTCGGCCGGGCGCTGCCCGACCTGCCGCCGGAAGAGATGACCGAGGAGACCAAGGTGCGCGGCTGCGTCAGCCAGGTCTGGCTGGTCAGCGAGAGCGACGGAGAAAGCCCGCCGCATCTTTCCTTCCGCGGCAATTCCGACGCGCATATCGTCAAGGGTCTCGTCGCCATCGCTCTTGCCCTGTTTTCCGGCCATACGCCGCAGGAGATCGAGGCGACCGACGCCGAAGCGCTGTTTTCGAGGCTGGGGCTGCAGGAGCACCTGACTCCGCAGCGGTCCAACGGCCTGCGCTCGATGGTGGCGCGGATCAAGAACGACGCCCGCGAGGCTGCGGCCGCCGCCTGATCTCATCACGGCCCGAGCGTCTCGCATTCTTCCAGCCGACCGGATCACGCTTCCTTCGGCGCCCGCCAGCGGCGGATCCGCCCTTCCCGGCCATGGCTCTCGCGATCGAAGCCGTAGTGCCGCGCCAGCATGGCGAGGCCGGTCTTCAGAAGCAGCTTGGCCGAGCGCACCGGCCACTGTCGTTCCCGCTCGACGGTTTCGAGCCCCTTCAGGAAGCAGCAGACATCGAGGATGAGGCCGGAAAGTTCCGGACCCACCGCCTTGCAGGCCTCGTCGACGCGCTGCCTCGCATCGATCGCATTGTCGGAAAGGTCGTTGGAGCCACCGTGGCGCGGCGCCCTTGGCATGGCGTCCCACCGCTGGCCGATCGACGGCGTCATGCGGCCGCGGGTGAAGTCGGCGCGGATGCGCTCGCCGGCCATCGCCTCGGCGGCCGAGAGAAACGGCTCGCCGCCCTTGCTGCGGCGGGTCGCAAGGCGCGTCAGCGGCGTCTCTTCCTCGTCGAAGCCCGGCCGTGCGCTCATTGCCCGCCCTCCTCGGCGATCTGCGGACCAAGCCGGCTGTCGGCGACCCGGCAGGCAGCCGCGGCAAGCTCTTCGAGCCGCTGCAGCCGCCGGTCGAAGGCGGCATCGTCGCGCCTGTCCTCCACCCGCCGGACGGCATGGGCGACGCTCGTGCGTTCGCGGCCGAAGGCAAGCGCCATCTTGGTCAACGAGATCTGGAAGATCGTGTGGGCGAGATACATGGCGACGTGGCGCGCGTCGCAGGCGCGGGTCTCCGCCCGGCTGGGACGGCGGATCTCCGAGACGGGAACGTCGAAGCCGAGACTGGCGATCTCCTGGGCGAGCCGGCAGGCCTCGGTTGCGACGCGCTGTCGCGGATCGGTGCGCGGCAGATCACCCGCCGAGGCAGGGCGGGCAAGCGGCGCGGGGTGCCCACCAGAGGGCATCGAAGAGCGGCTGTTGCTCTCCAGGGTTGTCCGCCGATCCGATCGCGGCATTGCCAGGGTCATGGGATCCCTCTCCCCTCTGTCTGCGGTTTCAGGATCTTATAAGCAAGGCTGCTCGATATGTGAATATCTTCCTACAATTTCTTGGCGCGAGTAATCCGCATGTTCCGGCTTTCTGGCCCGTATTACGGTGCTTCGCGCGGCCTGTCTTCGCGACCCCGGACAAGGAAGATATCCCCACCCCCGCGCATGACGACGATCCTCACGGGCCCAGCACGCCCGGAGTTTCGCCATGACGGCCACCGACGATCTTGCCCCGTTCCTCGACATCCTCGCCGCCCGCATCCGCCGGCAAATGGAGGCCCGGCGGGAGGACGACCGCGTCGCCGTCGAGCGGCTGGAACTGCAGGCGGCGCTCCGGCGATTCGGCGCGGCCGGACCGAGCGTTGCCGATGCCGCGCGGTGGGACGATCCGACCAGGCTCGCCGCCGCCGAGCGCCAGCGCCTGTCTGACCGCATCGACCGGGAGAACCGGCGCCAGAGGCGGTTTTCCCGCACCCGCGATCCGCGCTACGACATCAACCGCCACATCGTCGTGACGCGGCTGAAACGCTGGCTCGGTGGCAAGGCGGCCTGGGTCCGTCCGCCGGCGGAGGTCGGCGCTGCCGGGACGCGGGATCAGCGCAGAGGCCAACGCCGCGCGAGACGCCCGCAAACGGTGGAGAGGCGGCGGCCGAAAACCACTTCAGATGGAATTGCCGGCTCCGGATGAGCGCCCTCCTACCGACCAAAGTATGAGAGCACGCGGTATGCCGGCCGCGAAACAAGTCAAGCCGTTGACATCGGGCCCCGCCCTGTCTCTCATTCGCTGCAAATGGAAGGGCCCGGGAGGAAACGCGGCTCTCTCCGTTTCATTCGGGAGGAGTTTTCAGGAATGCGTATCGACAAGACGCTTCTGGCCGCGACCATCGTCGCCGGCCTGACCATGCCTGCTGCGGCGCAGGAGATCTCGGACGATGTCGTCAAGATCGGCATCCTCAACGACCAGTCCGGTGTCTACGCCGATTTCGGCGGCAAATGGTCGGTGGCGGCCGCCGAGATGGCGGTCGAGGATTTCGGCGGCACGGTGCTCGACAAGCCGATCGAGCTGATCAATGCCGACCATCAGAACAAGCCCGACATCGCCTCCAACATCGCCCGCGAGTGGTACGATACCCAGCAGGTCGACGCGATCATGGAACTGACCACCTCCTCGGTGGCCCTCGCCGTGCAGGGCCTGTCGAAGGAAAAGGGCAAGATCGACATCGTCACCGGTGCGGCGACGACGGAGCTGACCGGCAAGCAGTGCAGCCCCTATGGCTTCCACTGGGCCTACGACACCCATGCGCTGGCGGTCGGCACCGGCGGCGCGCTGGTCAAGGCCGGCGGCGACACCTGGTTCTTCCTCACCGCCGACTACGCCTTCGGCTATTCGCTGGAGGAGCAGACCGGCAATTTCGTCAAGGAGAATGGCGGCGAGGTGCTCGGCTCGGTGCGCCATCCGCTGGCCAGCAACGACTTCTCCTCCTTCCTCCTCCAGGCCCAGTCCTCCGGCGCCAAGGTGATCGGCCTTGCCAATGCCGGCCTCGACACCGCCAACGCTATCAAGCAGGCGGCCGAATTCGGCATCGTCCAGGGCGGCCAGAAGCTCGCGGCGCTGCTCTTCACCCTCGCCGAGGTCCACGGCCTCGGTGCCGAATCGGCGCAGGGGCTGAACCTCACCGAAGGCTGGTACTGGGACCAGAACGACGACAACCGGAAATTCGGCGAGCGCTTCATGGAGAAGACCGGCCGGATGCCGAACATGATCCAGGCCGGCACCTATTCGGCGGTGCTGAGCTATCTGAAGGCGGTGAAGGCGGCCGGCACGGACGAGACCAAGGCCGTCGCCGCCAAGCTGCACGAGCTGCCGGTCGAGGACGTCTTCGCCAAGAACGGCAAGGTCCAGGAAAACGGCCGCATGGTCTACGACATGTATCTCTTCCAGGTGAAGAAGCCGGACGAGATGAAGGGCGATTGGGACTATTACAACGAGGTCGCCACCGTCCCCGGCAGCGACGCCTTCCTCTCGGTCGAGAACTCCGGCTGCGACGTCTCTCAATACGCCAAGTGATGGCTTCATGAGGGCCGGCGACGCGCCCGTGAGAGCGCGTCGCCGGCGCTTCGGTCAGCCCTTCGCGGCGGCATCCGCCACGCCGGGGCTCTCGACGGAAATGACCGTCCGCGGAGTTGGGAAGGACATGAAGGTCCGATGAGCACGTCCGCCGATGCCATCTTGTCAGCAAGAGGCCTCACCAAGGAATTCTTCGGCTTCAAGGCCGTCAACAATGTCGATCTCGACGTGCGCGAGGGCACGATCCACGCGCTGATCGGCCCGAACGGCGCCGGCAAGACGACCGTCTTCAACCTCCTCACCAAATTCCTGACCCCCACCGAAGGCCGCATCGTCTTCCGCGGCAAGGACATCACCGGGGTCAAACCGGCCGACGTCGCGCGACTCGGCCTGGTGCGCTCGTTCCAGATTTCGGCAGTGTTTCCGCATCTGACGGTGCTCGACAACGTCCGCGTCGCGCTGCAGAGGAAGGCGCATCTCGGCACCCAGTTCTGGCGCTCGAACCGGCTGCTCGACCGGCTGAACGACGAAGCCCACGATCTGATCGAGGCAGTCGGCCTCGCCGCCTTCGCCGCCCATGACGCGGCGGAGCTGCCCTATGGGCGCAAGCGGGCGCTGGAGATCGCGACGACGCTCGCCCTCGACCCGCCGGTGCTCCTCTTCGACGAGCCGATGGCCGGCATGGGCGTCGAGGACATCGGCCGCATCTCCGATCTGATCCGTCGCATCGCCAAGGGCCGCACGGTGGTGATGGTCGAGCACAATCTCAACGTCGTCTCCGACCTCTGCGACCGGGTGACGGTGCTTGCCCGCGGCGAGATCCTTGCCGAGGGGGACTACGAGGAAGTCAGTTCCAACGCGCGGGTACGCGAGGCCTATATGGGGAGCGAGGATGGCTGAGGTGAACGGCGGAGAGCCGCTTCTCAAGGTCCGCGGTCTCGACGGCTGGTACGGCGAAAGCCACGTCCTCCACGGCGTCTCGCTCGACCTGATGGAAGGCGAGACGATCACCCTCGTCGGGCGCAACGGCGCCGGCAAGACCTCGACCCTGCGCGCCATCATGAACCTCCTGCCCCGGCGCGAGGGGGAGATCCACATCGACGGCCGCGACATGATGAAGGTGCCGGTGCATCGCACCGCCCATTCCGGCATCGGATATGTTCCGGAGGAGCGCGGCATCTTCGCCTCGCTGTCGGTCTCGGAAAACCTCATGCTGCCGCCGAAGGTCGCCGAGGGTGGCATGAGCGTCGAAGAGATCTTTGAACTCTTTCCCAACCTCGCCGAGCGCCGCAACTCGCCCGGCACCAAGCTCTCCGGCGGCGAGCAGCAGATGCTGGCGATCGCCCGCATTCTCAGGACGGGCGTCAGGATCATTCTTCTCGACGAGCCGACCGAGGGGCTCGCCCCGGTGATCATCCAGCGCATCGGCGACGTGCTCATCGAACTGAAGAAGAAGGGCATGACGCTGCTCCTCGTCGAACAGAACTTCCGCTTCGCCCGCAAGGTCGCCGACCGCTTCTACCTGATGGAGGACGGCCACATCCTCGAAAGCTTCCCGACCTCGCAGCTCGATGCCAAGATGGGCAGGCTGCATGAAGTCGTCGGCGTGTAAGGAGCCAGAGCGATGACGATGATCTTCGGCATTCCCCTCCCTGCGCTGCTCGGCCAGCTGCTGATCGGCTTCATCAACGGTTCGTTCTACGCGCTTCTGTCGTTGGGCCTTGCGGTGATCTTCGGCCTCCTCAGGGTGATCAATTTCGCCCATGGCGCGCAGTACATGCTCGGCGCCTTCGCCGCCTATCTGCTGCTCGTCCACACCGGCCTCGGCTTCTGGCCGGCGCTGATCGTCGCGCCGCTGGTGGTCGGCGCGATCTCGGCGATCATCGAGCGCACCATGCTGTCGCGGCTCTACGACCTTGACCATCTCTACGGCCTGCTCTTCACCTTCGGCCTGGCGCTGATCATCGAGGGCACCTTCCGCTGGTATTTCGGCGCCGCCGGCCAGCCCTATGCCGGGCCGGCGCTGCTCGCCGGGGGCACCAATCTCGGCTTCATGTTCCTGCCGAACTATCGCGGCTTCGTCGTCGTCGCCTCGATCGTCATCTGCCTGACGGTCTGGCTGTTGATCGAGAAGACCCGGCTCGGCGCCTATCTGAGAGCGGCGACGGAAAACCCGCAGCTCGTCCAGGCCTTCGGCGTCAACGTGCCGCTGCTCCTCACCCTCACCTACGCCCTCGGCGCGGGCCTCGCCGGGCTCGCCGGGGTGCTTGCCGCGCCGATCTACCAGGTCTCGCCGCTGATGGGCTCGAACCTCATCATCATCGTCTTCGCGGTGGTCGTCGTCGGCGGCATGGGCTCGATCGGCGGCGCCATCGTCACCGGCTACGTGCTCGGCATTCTCGAGGGCCTGACCAAGGTCTTCTATCCGGAAGCCTCCAACATCGTCGTCTTCGTCATCATGGCGGTCGTCCTGATGCTGCGGCCGGCCGGCCTGTTCGGCAAGGAGATCTGACCATGTCGAGCCTGACAGACACCGGGGCGGCGCAAGTCGAGAGCAGGGAGAGGCAAAAGGCTCATGCGAGGCAGAGAAGCCTCGCCCGGATCGGCCTGATCATCGCGGTGATCGCCGTCGCCGGGCTGATTGCCGCGCCGTTTTTCGTCTATCCCGTCTTCATCATGACGGTCTTGTGCTTCGCGCTGTTCGCCACCGCCTTCAACCTCCTCCTTGGCTATGCGGGCCTGCTCTCCTTCGGCCATGCGGCCTTCTTCGGCGGCGCGGCTTATTTCACCGCCCATGCCGTGAAGGTCTGGGGATGGGAGCCGCTCCTGGCGATTCTTCTCGGCGCAGTCGGCGCCGGACTGATGGGCCTCGTCGTCGGCTTCGTCGCGATCCGCCGCCAGGGCATCTATTTCGCCATGGTGACCCTCGCTTTGTCGCAGATGATCTATTTCATCTTCCTGCAGGCGCCCTTCACCCATGGCGAGGACGGCATCCAGGGCGTGCCGCGCGGCGATCTCCTCGGGCTAGTCGACCTCAACCGGCCGCTCAACATCTATTATTTCGTGCTTCTGATCTTCCTCGTCGGCTTCTATGCCGTCTGGCGGATCGTCCATTCCCCCTATGGTCACGTCCTGCAGGCGATCCGCGAGAACGAGAACCGGGCGATCTCGCTCGGCTACCGGGTGGAGCGCTACAAGCTCGGGGCCTTCGTGATGTCGGCGACGATCGCCGGCCTTGCCGGTTCCACCAAGGCGATCGTCCTGCAGATCGCCACCCTCACCGACGTCGCCTGGCAGATGTCCGGCGAGGTGGTGCTGATGACGCTGCTCGGCGGCATGGGGACGATCTTCGGCCCGGCGGTCGGAGCGGCACTGGTGGTGACGATGCAGAACTATTTCGCCACCTCGGACGTGCCTGTCACGGTCATCGTCGGGGTGATTTTCGTGCTCTGCGTGCTCCTGTTCCGCCGGGGCATCGTCGGCGAGGCGATCCGCTTTTTGAAGCGGTAGGGCGACGCGGGAGAATCAGCCGAGCGCGGCCGTCATCCAGAAGCTGTGGGAATAGGCGTAGAGGCCGGCAGCGCCGAGCGCGATGCCATAGGGCACGCCGCTGTCCTTCTCCATCAGCCGGTCGACGAAAGCGACGCGCGTTACCGGCAGCATCTGGCTGCGGGCGAAAAGCAGGCCGATGGTCAGGCCACCGCCGATCAGCGCGGCGACGAGGAGATACTCCGCCATCAGCATGGTCGGGCCGAGCCAGAGCCCGGTTGCGGCGATGAGCTTGGCATCGCCGCCGCCCATCCAGCCCGCCGCGAACATCGCGAAAGTGATGCAGAGGCAGACAAGGCCGACAAGGACGTGGCCGCCGAGCACCTGCCAGGGAAGGCCGACGAGCAGCGCCGCCGGGATAAAGGCCAGCGTCAGCACGATCATCGCCCGGTTCTCGATCCTCATTTCCAGAAGATCGGTCAGCGCGCTGTAGATCATCGCGAAAGGAAACACGGTGAGCAAAAGTGCTGTGGTGAGCATGGCGGATCCCTTCGGCAGCGGCGCCTGACTGGCGGCAGTCGCGATCAGCCCAATCATCGGCGTAAATGGTGTGCCGATGGTTTAGATTTTTCTCGGAAATTGTCCGATTCGTCGCATCGATGGGCCCGTGCCGAGCGAATCGGTGCGCTCATCTCGGCACCGATGCCGTCGAATGATCGAGGAACCGCCGCGGCGGGCCTCAAACGTGATCGGGGCGGCCGGCATTCAGCCGACCGCCCGCAAATCTCTTCGTTGAGCGTTGCCGGGGCTCGGATGCCCGCGGCGCAGCCGGTCTTAGTTGACCTGCATCTTGTCGCCGATCGAGGTGAACGCCGAGAGGATCTTCGGCGAAAGAACCGCGAAAGCCGCGATCAGAGCAACGGCCATGATGCCGGCGATGAGGCCGTACTCGATGGCGGTGGCACCCGATTCGTTCTTGGCGAAACGCGCGATGAGCTTGGACATGAGGACTCCTTGACAATCTCGTGTAGCGCTCCCGTCGACTGTCCCGTCGATCGGATGTCGCCAAGCTATGCGGGTCCTGTTTCAAAGCACTTAAACTATGTGGTTGATTTTTACTTATTCCGGCCGGCCGCTCGCCGGACCGCGTTCTTCACCGTCCGGCAGCTTCCCGATCGGAGTTCGAAAGACACCGAAGAATGCCGCTGCGGAAATCGGAAAGTTCTGCTTATTAGTGGGGTTTATCACGAGTTTTCGGCAAAGCGCCCCGGAAGATTAACGCTTCGTTCAGCCTGATCAGCGAGAGTTACGGTCAAACCCGGCAGCAATCCCGAAATTGTGGATCTCCCCATGGCCCTCCGCTCGACCCTTGCCATATTTGCCGCCCTCTTCGTCGCGGCGATAGCGCAAGGCGGCGCCGAAGCGGCGATGATTTCGGTGCAACTCGACCAGGCCAAGGTCATCGAACTCGACAAGCCGGCCTCGACGGTGATCGTCGGCAATCCGGCGATCGTCGACGTCCAGGTCTTGTCATCGAACCGCCTTGTCCTCACCGGCAAGAGCAACGGCATCACCAACATGGTGATCCTCGACGAAGACGGTCATCCCTATGTCGATGAGCAGGTCTCCGTGCAGACATTCGAGGACCACACCGTGCGGGTCTACCGGCAGGCCAGCCGGGCGACCTATGCCTGCACGCCGAAATGCGTGCCGACGATCACCGTTGGTGACGACGCGGAAAACTTCGGCGTGACGGTCCAGCAGCAGACCCAGCGCCAGAGCTTCGTCGACGAGGCCGCCAGCAACCAGTAACACCGCCGGCGATCGGTCAGAGACAAATCTCCTGATCAGTCAGGCGTCTGTGGTGGCCTCGCATGGCAAAGCCGCAATCTTCTCCCGCGACGTAACGTTTTTCTAAGGCATCGCGACGATCATCCACCAACGCCGCACTCGTAGAAATGTGGAACGTGAAGATGGAATCAGCCGCCAGGGCACACAGGCCCGCCGCCGACCTCCGGCGGACCGGACGACTCCTCCCGTTTATCCGCAATCGCGACGGTGCGACGACTGTCGAACTCGCCCTCCTCGCCGTGCCGTTCTTCGTCTTGATGATGGTCCTGATCGAGACTTCGACGATCTTCTTCGCCGAACTCGTCATGGATCGGGCGGTCGCCAAGGTCGGCCGCGAAGTGCGGACCGGCCAGATCACCAGCGCCGGCCTCAGCAAGGAGGACTTCAAGAAGAAGCTCTGCGACGAGGTCGACTTCCTCTTCACCTGCGCCAAGCTGCAGGTCGACCTGAAGACCTACGCGTCCTTCGGCGTCGTGCCGACCAGCGTCCCGGTGAAGAACGGCGACATCGATTCCAGCGGCTTTTCCTACAGCACGCCCTCCGGCGAGGTAATCACCTCACTGAAGGCCTATTACAAATGGCCGCTCTACGTCGACGTGCTGCGCGAGATGGCGACGGGGATGAGCGACCACTCCTTCGTGGTCGTCGGCAGTGCGGCCTTCATGACGGAGCCCTACTGATGCGCGGCTGGAGCGACAGGATTCACCGCACGATCGAGGAGCTGTGTCGCGCTCCCATAAGACTGGCGCGCGACCGCCGCGGCGCGGCCGCGGTGGAATTTGCCCTCGTCGTGCCGTTCATGACGATCATCTACATGGCCGGTTCCGACACCGCCATCGCCGTCTCGATCAACCGCAAGATCCACAATGCGGCGGGCACCATCGGCGACCTCGTCGGCCAGGTCGAAGCGACCACGCCGAGCCAGCTCGACGGGCTGTTCGACGTCACCTCGTCGTTGATGCAGCCTTATGACGCATCGGGCATCTTCCTGCGTGTCACCCAGGTGAAGATCGACGCCAACGGCAAGGCTACGGTCAACTGGACCCGCTCGCGCAACACGATGGTCGGCACGACGGCGCTCCATGCCGGCGACAAATACACCCTGCCGAGCCAGTTCTCGGCGGAGAAAAGCGCCTCCATCATCGTCGCCGAGGCCTATTATTCATACGAGGCGCTCGGCGGTTTCGGCCTGATCGGCCCGATCGTCATGGGCGAGACCAGCTACCACACGCCGCGACTTGGCAGCGAAGTCGTCTGCAACGGCTGCTGATCGGCGCGACGAGCGGACATCGGACTGTCATTTTCCGCCGTCGATCCCACTTGCTTGTGAAGGCGGAGCCCGCTTCAAGGCGGGGCTTCGACGGGCCAGGCGGCGGGAGGTGGACATGGCGCGGGCGGTCATCATGGTGCTCGATTCCTTCGGCATCGGCGCCGCACCGGATGCCGAGGATTTCGGCGACGACGGTGCCGACACCTTCGGCCATATCCTCGAAGCCTGCCGCTCGGGCCGCGCAGATCGCGCAGGCCTGCGGAACGGACCCTTGCACCTTCCCAATCTCGAGCGGCTCGGCCTTTTCGCCGCCGCCGGCCGCGGCGATTCCCCTGTCAGGCCGGACGGCGTCTGGGGCTCGGCCCGGGAAATCTCCCGCGGCAAGGACACGCCCTCTGGCCACTGGGAGATCGCCGGCGTGCCGGTCGCCTTCGACTGGGGCTATTTTCCCCACGAGGTGCCGACCTTTCCGCCCGAACTCGTCCGGCAGATCGTCGATGATAGCGGCATCCCCGGCATTCTCGGCGACAGGCACGCCTCAGGCACCGAGATCATCCGCGACCTCGGCGAGGAGAGCCTCGCGACCGGCAAGCCGATCCTCTACACCTCCTCCGACAGCGTGCTGCAGATCGCCGCGCACGAAGCGCATTTCGGCCTCGACCGGCTCTACGAACTCTGCACCGTCGCCCGCCGCCACGTCGATCCGCTCAATATCGGCCGGGTGATCGCCCGGCCGTTCATCGGCGACAGCGCCGAGAGCTTCACCCGCACTGCCAATCGCCGCGACTATTCGGTGCCGCCGCCGCAGCCGACGCTGCTCGAACGCGCCGTCGAGGCCGGTCGGACTGTCCACGCCGTCGGCAAGACCGCCGACATCTTCGCCCATCGCGGCATCTCGCGGGTGCTGAAGGGCGACGGCAACATGGCGCTGTTCGACCGGATGCTCGAAGCCCTCTCAGAGGCTTCGAGCGGCGACCTCGTCTTCGTCAATTTCGTCGATTTCGACATGATCTACGGTCACCGCCGCGACGTTGCCGGCTATGCCGCCGCTCTCGAAGCCTTCGATGCGCGGCTGCCGGAACTGGAGGCCGCGATGCGCCCCGGCGACATCGCCATCGCGACAGCCGACCATGGCTGCGACCCGACCTTCAGGGGCTCCGACCACACCCGCGAGATCGTCCCCGTCCTCGGCTTCGGGCCGGATGTCGAGCCGAAGCCGATCGGCCGGCGCGAGACCTTCGCCGACATCGGCGCCAGTGTCGCCGCCCATCTCGGCATTGCCGCGGCTGGAGCCGGGCGGAGCTTCCTGTGAGGGGCGTGCCGCGACAAGGCACCCCACGGATGCCGCTTGCCGAACTCCACTGCCATATCGAGGGCGCGGCGCCGCCCGCCCTCGTCGCGCGGCTTGCGGGCAAACACGGCATCGACGTCTCCGGCATCATCCGGGACGGCGCCTATGTCTGGCACGATTTCACCAGTTTCATCGCCGCCTATGACCACGCCTCGACGGTGTTCAAAAGCGAGGAGGACTACGCCGATCTCGCCTTTGCCCATCTGACCGGCCTTGCCGCGGAGGGTGCGCTCTATGCGGAGTTCTTCATCTCGCCGGATCACGCGCAGGCCGGCGGCACCGAGCCCGAGATCTACGCCCGCGGCCTTGCCGCCGGGATCGCAAGGGCCAAACGGGAGAGCGGCATCGAGGCACGGATGATCGTCGTCGGGGTGCGCCATCTCGGGCCGGAGGCCGTCGAAGCCGCCGCCCGCTTTGCCACAGGTCCCGGCCGGCCGCTGATCACCGGCTTCAACCTTGCCGGCGACGAGCGCATCCATCACCCGAAGGACTTCGCCAGGGCCTTCGACATCGCCCGCGATGCCGGCCTCGGCCTCACCGCCCATGCCGGGGAACTCTGCGGGCCGGAAAGCGTCCGCGCTGCCATCGAGTGGCTGAAGCCGAGCCGAATCGGCCACGGCGTCAGGTCCATCGAGGATCCGGCGCTGGTTGCCGAGATCGTCGAAAACGACATCGTCCTCGAGGTCTGCCCGGGGTCGAACCTTGCCCTCGACGTCTATCCGGACATCGCCTCCCATCCCCTGAAGAAGCTGGTCGAGGCCGGCGTCAAGGCGACGCTCGGCGCCGACGACCCGCCGTTCTTCCACACCGATCTTGCCCGCGAATACCGCCTCGCCGCCGAAAACGGCCTCGGCGATGGCGAGCGGATCGCCCTCACCCGCAACGCGCTGGAAGCCGCCTTCGTCGAGGAGGACGTCCGTTACGCGCTCCTCAACCGTTTCCAGATCGCCGCTCTGTCCCTTGGCGCGCCGGCGACATCGGACTAGACCGGAAGCAACGCTCGCGGCAGAGGTCGCGGCAAGATCGGCCAACAAGAAGAGAGGGCACCATGGAGGGCGTCACCGTCATCGATCATCCGCTGGTCCAGCACAAGCTGACGATCATGCGCGACAAGGAAACCTCGACGGCGAGCTTTCGCCGGCTCCTGCGGGAGATCTCGACGCTGCTCTGCTACGAGGTGACGCGCAATCTCGATCTGACCACGGTTGAGATCGAGACGCCGATGGCGACCATCGATGCGCCGACCCTCGAAGGCAAGAAACTGGTGTTCGCCTCGATCCTAAGGGCCGGCAATGGCCTGCTCGAAGGCATGCTCGATCTCGTGCCGGCGGCCCGCGTCGCCCATATCGGCATCTACCGGGACCACGAGACGCTGCAGCCGGTCGAGTATTATTTCAAGGCGCCGGAGAACCTCGCCGACCGCCTCGTCATCGTCGTCGATCCGATGCTGGCGACGGCGAACTCCGCCATCGCGGCGATCGAGAAGCTGAAGGAGCGCGGCGCCCGCAACATCCGCTTCCTCTGCCTCCTCGCCGCGCCGGAGGGGATCGAGCGGTTCCGTGCCGGCCATCCGGACGTCCCGGTCTTCACCGCCTCGATCGACAGCCATCTCAACGAGAAGGGCTATATCGTCCCTGGCCTCGGCGATGCCGGCGACCGGATGTACGGCACCAAATAGGACGCCGCCGCATGGCTTGGCTCCAGCGCGCCGCGTCCCAGCCCGAGGGCCCCGTCAGCGGTGGCGGTGCGGACATCGGGACCGGTTGCCGGGCGTCAACGAAAGACAAGCGTCGGCCGTGGGCAAATCGCTGGCGCCGCTTCGGACGCACGGCGCTCTACGAGACCGACTTCAGCCGCGGCCCCGGCGCCTTGGCCGGCCCGGGCATCGGCCATGCCTCCGGCACGACCGTCAGCTCGGCCATCTCGCCGGCCGGCCGCCGCGGCGTCGCGACGCCGCCCCAGCCGTTCTTTTCGATGAACAGTGCGGTCTGCAGCGCGCTCATCGGCCGGGCGAAGAGATAGCCCTGGCCGAAGTCGCAGCCGGCAGCGCCGACGAGGGACAGGAGTTCCTCGGTCTCGATCCCTTCTGCGACCACCGTCGCCGAGATCTCTTTGGCAAGCGCGCAGATGGCGCGGACGATGGCGGCGCTCTTGCCCTCTTCGTTCATCGTCGACACGAAGGACTTGTCGATCTTGATCTTGTCGAAGCGATATTGCTGCAGATAGCCCATCGACGCGTAGCCGGTACCGAAGTCGTCGAGGGCGATGCCGACACCGAGGCGGCGCAGATCGTCGAGGATCTTGCCGGCATTGGCGTTCTTGATCAGCGCCGTCTCGGTGATTTCGAGGATCAGCCGGCTCGCCGGAACGCCGTTGCGCTTGAGCGTCTCGCGGACCATCCTGACGAAGGATTTCTCCGAGAGCTGCAGCGCCGAGACATTCACCGAAACCGTCAGCTGGGCCGGCCAGTTGGCGGCGATCGACAAAGCCCGGTCGAGGACGAAACGGCCGATCTCGATGATCGCGCCGCTCTCCTCGGCAAGCGGGATGAAGAGGTCTGGCGGGATCCGGCCGAGTTCGGGATGCTGCCAGCGCAGGAGTGCCTCGAAGCTGTGCGCCCGCAATTCGCCGACGTCGACGATCGGCTGGAATGCCAGGTCGAACTCGTTGCGCTGGCTCGCATGAAGAATGTCGCGCTGCAGCCGGCGGCGGAATTCGAGATCGCGGCGGAAATCCTCGCTCGCGGTGACGATGCAGGCGCCGCCGGCCTTCTTGGCGGCATACATCGCTGAATCGGCATCGATGAGCAGGGCCTCGAGCTGCCGCTCGCCGTTGCTTGCCGCAATGCCGACGCTCAATGTCGGTCGCCGGTCGTCGGCAAGGCCGAGATCCTGCTGGCCGAACCGCCGCGTCACGAGGGCCGCTGCTTCGCTCGCCCGTTCCAGCGCCCCGCGGCCGGTGAACATCAGGGCGAACTCGTCGCCGCCGATTCTTGCCACCTTGTCGCGCCGTCCGACGGCCCCTCGGAAGATCGCCCCAAGCCCGATCAAAAGGCGGTCGCCGGACTGGTGGCCGCAACTGTCGTTGATCTCCTTGAAGAGATCGACATCGACGATCGCGACGGCGATCTCGTTCGCGCCGACGGCGCGCTGCGGCCATTGCCGGAAGGAGGCGCGGTTCGGCAGTCCGGTCAAGGGATCGGTCAGCGCCCGGCGGCGGAAATGCAGCTTCTGCTGGATCAGGACGACGACGAGCAGGAGACCGATGCCGCAGAGCAGCCGCAGATGCAGGCCGAGATCGGCGAGCGAATCCGACAGCCGCTGGCGCCAGCCCGCGACGATGTCGCCCTGGACGGCATTGGCGACGGTCGCAAGCCGGGAGATGGACCTTGCGACCTCGTCGAGACGGGCGACGGCGTGCCCCGCCGATGCCGGGTCGGCAATTGTCGGCAGCATCGCCTCGATCTCATCACAGGCCTGGCTGAGATCGTCCCGCGCGGCGACCGCGTCGCGGAACGGCCGCCCGGTGATCGTCACCGGCAGCGTGTCGAGCCGCGTGCGCAGGATGTCGAAATCGGTGGCGATCTGAGCCTGCGTCGCCCGCCCGGCAGCATATCCTTCGATGGACCGGGCGAGCCGCTCCGTCTCGAGCTGCGCCCGTGCATAGTCGAAGGTCGCGTTGTAGGAGGACGCGTCGAGCAGGCCGCGATGATAGTTGTCGGTCTGGACCGAGGTCTCCATGGCGAGAAACGCCAGCGCGGCCGTCGCCGCCAGAAGCGCGGCGACGAACCAGCGGGCACCCCGTGACTGGCCGCTTCCGCTTGACGTCATTGCAGGTCGATCTCGATAAGCTGCCAGACCGCGCGGCTGTAGAACTGCTGGGAATGCAGCCGCCGGTCCGAATCGAAGGGGAACATCATGAAGACCGGTCCCTTGCGCGCCGTCGGGAGGAAATCGCCGTCCTCCTTGATGGCCAGGATCGCTCCGCCATCGACGAGGAGCGCGACGTCGGCGAGGACCAGATAGTCGTTCAATGCGAGCAGCCGAAGCTGCGTGGCGTTTGCGCCGACATGGGCGAGGAAGTCCGCAAGCAGCGGTCCCTCATAGGAGGTCGGACCGTCGTTCCAGGGGGTCTTGGTCTCGAAGGCCGTCTGCGGCATCGCCGCAAGGTCCATCCGGCTGAAGCTCGCGAGCGGCGCCCCACCCCGCATGACCTTCAGAACCGGCAGCGCCGGATCGTCGAGATCCACCGCGGCATGGCCGACATTCGCCGAAAGAAACGTCAGCGCGCAGCCGCTGATGAAAGTCCGCCGTGAGATCGCCATAGCCTTCGAAGCCTCCTGCCGTTCGTGCCGCACCGGCGCTCAGGATTAACTGCGAAGGATTGACAATCCATTCCGCACATCACTTTCGGGAAAGACTATATCTCGTCGTCGTTAATCATTTTCTTTCCGACCTAAAGTGCTTTTCATCGGTTTTTCTAAGATCTCCTGACAGATCATCGAAGTCAGTCTTGCAGATAGTCAGTGATCGCATGGCAAGGTTCGGCTCGCGACGGGTCGGACCGCAGCCACCCGATCCCCCGCGCCGGACGATTTCCGCCAGCCGCCGGGCGCAAATCGCTCTGGCGGTTTCACTCTCCCGGCATCGGTCGGAAAGACCTGCCATTCAACCTGAGGAGAGACCCGTCATGATCCGCAACGCCATCATCGCCGCCGCCACCGTCGTCACCGCCGCCGCCGCCCTCGCCGCTCCGGCCAGCGCCAACGGTTACAGGTCCTACGACAGCTACGACTACGACACCGTCCGCTACGAAAAGGTCTGCCACATCGAGAAGCGCAAGGTCTTCGCCGGCTACGACGAGTGCGGCAACAAGCTGTGGGTCTGGAAGCGCGTCCGCTCCTGCCACTGAGCCGCCGTCCCGGGCCGATCCGGCCCGAACACGCCCGAACCCTCCCCCGCTGTCCGGCCGCCAACGCCCCTGGCTCCCCCTCCGGACAGTTTCAGGAAAACCGCCCCGTCCTCCCCGGGGCGGTTTTCTCCGTTTCAAGCGTGCCAGTCTCGTAGGCTGCGACCGGGCGACAAGCCGGCGCGGTCGTTCACCCGCCGAAGTCCCGTCTTCGGGTCGCCGCTGCAGGCAATGTCCGGCCGGGAAGCCGCGCTCCCGTGCCCGGCGGATGCTTTCGCGCAGCCGGCCAAGAGGATTTTCCAACGCCCGGCGCCGCGCGTCTTGCGGGGCCGAAGCCTCGCCTCTGCCGGTCCCGGAGAACTTTTTTCGATCGGCCGGCGCGAAAACCGCTCTGGCGGTTTCACTCTCCCGGCATCGGTCGAACGGACCAGCACCCCTCAGAACCCGAAGAGAGAGACCCATGATCCGCAACACCATCATCGCCGCCGCCACCATCGCCGCCGCCGCTGCCGCCCTCGCCGCGCCGGCCAGCGCCAAGAGCTGGCACAAGCCGCATTACGGCTATGACAGCGTCCGCTACGAGAAGGTCTGCCACATCGAGAAGCGCAAGGTCTTCGCCGGCTACGATGAGTGCGGCAACAAGCTCTGGGTCTGGAAGCGCGTCCGCTCCTGCCACTAAGGCCCCCTCACCTTCAGCCTTCCGGCGCCCCTCCCCGCCGGACGGCGTGAAGGCGCCCGACAAAACCGCCCCGCTTCGCCGGGGCGGTTTTTCGTTGCTGAATCAGCGACAAAGCCTCCTGGCGGGACATCGACCCAGGCAGAAAATCGCACTGCCGCTACGTCATAAAGTGGAACGGAGTGCGCCATCGCCTGTTTGCCTCACCCGAAGCGGACAATCGCTGAAGTGAGGTGAAATCAATGAAAACCCTTCCGACCACCCTGGCGCTCGCAGCGGCGACGGCTCTCTCCCTCCCGATCTTCGCCGGGCCTGCCTCGGCAGCCGTCAACGTCGGCACCCTCGGCTGCCACAGCAAGGGCACAACCGGCTTCATCATCGGCTCTTCGGACGATCTCGTCTGCGAGTTCACGCCGGCCGGCGGCGGCCAGACCGAGGTCTATGCGGGAACCCTCGACACCTTCGGCCTCGACGTCGGTGTGACCGGGCGCACCGTGATGACCTGGGCCGTGGTCATGCCCGACGGCAACGCCTATCAGCAGAGCGCGCTTTCCGGCACCTATGTCGGCGCTCGCGCCGATGCCTCGGCGATCGTCGGTGGCGGCGCCAAGCTGCTCGTCGGCGGCGCGAACGACAGCTTCACCCTGCAGCCGCTCAGCGTACAGGCGCAGGAGGGCATCAACGCCGCACTGGGCGTTTCGAAGCTGACCCTCGAGCCCGGCCAGGCGGTTCCGGCGGTCAAGACGCCGGTGGCCGTACCGGCCGAGCCGGTGGCGCCCGGCGTGGTTCGCCCCGAATAAAGCGCGTCACATCGACGAGCGAACCCATGACGACGGGCGGCGACAGCCGCCCGTTTTCTTGTCCGGACGGGCGCGGCATCGCGGCAGCACGTTCGGAAAATACGCGATGCTTGGGATTCAATTCAAAAATCCGCTATCGATTCGAAGACATACCGAATCGACAAGGGGAAATCATGACCATCCGCGTGCACAAGGGCGACCTTCCCGACCTTTCCCGCTACACCGGTCCCGTCGCCATCGACACCGAGACCCTCGGCCTCGACACGCGGCGCGACAGGCTGTGCGTCGTCCAGCTGTCGCCCGGCGACGGCACCGCGGACATCGTCCAGATCGCCAAGGGCCAGCGCGAGGCGCCGAACATCGCGGCGCTGCTGAAGGACGCCTCCAAGACCAAGATCTTCCACTATGCCCGCTTCGACGTCGCGGCGCTCTATCACACCTTCGGCGCGATGACCCAGGGCATCTTCTGCACCAAGATCGCCTCGCGGCTCACCCGCACCTATACCGATCGCCATGGGCTGAAGGATCTTGCCCGCGAACTCATCGGCGTCGACCTCTCCAAGCAGCAGCAGTCCTCCGACTGGGCCGCCGAAACGCTGTCGCCGGCGCAGGTGGAATATGCCGCCTCCGACGTCCTCTATCTCCACGACATCATGGGCGTCCTCTACAAGCGCCTCGACCGCGAGGACCGCATGGACCTTGCCAAGGCCTGCTTTGCCTTCCTGCCGACCCGCGTGAAGCTCGACCTCGCCGGCTGGGGAGACGAGGACATCTTCTCCCATTCCGCCTGACCGCCATCGTTGAACGATGGTGGATCCCGTCAGGTGAAGCGGGCCGGCGGCGTTGTCGAAGCGTTGACCGAAACTGGCGAATATGCGCGTTGCGTCACCGCATGTCGCAAACCGGATGTCGCAGAGCGCCGAGAAGCCCCACATGCGGGGCCGATCGCAACTCTCTTCGACCCAAGGCCAGCACCATGATCAACCGCATCCTCACCAGCGAAGCCGCCCAGACCGTCGCCGTCACCGGGCTCCTGTCCGCCGCACTCGCGGTCGCCGTCGGCTTCCTGCATCTCGTCGCCTGAAACGCCGGGATCCCGGCCGGCGATCGTCGCTGACGTCACCGGTCGGGCACTCAAAGGCTCAGACCGATATCTGGCGGAGCGCCGCATCAGGCGCCCGCCGCCCCCGCCACTGCTTCGGATAGCCGAAGGAAACCTCCTCGAACCGCACGCCATCGATCAGCCGGCTCGACGGCATGTGAAGATGGCCCGACACCACCACCGACGCATTGAAGCGGCGGTGCCAGTCCTCAGTCCGCTTCGTCCCGCACCAGAGCGAGAAACGCGGGATGCGCGGCGGCTTTGCCAGCGCTTCGCGCAGCGGCCAGTGATTGACGAGAATGCGCGGAACGGTCTCGTCCCCAAGCGCCTCAAGCCGCGCCAGAGTCTCCTCGCAGCGGGCTTCGCACCACGCCGAGCGGCTCGAAAAGGGCGCCGGCGCCAGAAACTGTTCGTCGGCGCAGCGAACGCCGCCCTCGCTCGCCCAGGCCAGCGCGTCGGCCTTGGCCACCTCCGGCGGGCGGAAGCTGTAGTCGTAGAGCAGGAACATCGGCACCAGCCGCGCCTCTCGCCCCTCCACCACGATCAGCGGATAGTCGTCCTCCGGGGTCAGCACGCCGTATTCGCGGCAGAGGTCGACGAAGGCGAGATAGCGCTCCGCGCCGCGCAGCACCGGCACGCCTGGCTCGGCGTCGCGCTCGGCGACCGCCCAGAGCTCGTGATTGCCGGGGACCCAGACGAGCTGCCGGAACTTCGGCAACAGCGCCTCGAAGGCGAGGCGCATGTGGTTGAAGGTCTCGCCGACGTCGCCGGCAAGGATCAGCCAGTCGTCCGGGCGCGGCTCGATTTCGGCCAGCGCCTCGCGATTGGCCGCAAAGCCGAGATGAAGGTCTGCGACGGCGAAAAGTCTCACGATGCGGCCGGCCCTTCGGCCCGCGCGAGGACCGCGGCGAACTCGCCGGCCTCGGAAATTTCACTCGATCCCGGCACGCCGCGCAGGAAGGTCACGGTGATCTCCGGCACATCGGAGGCGACCGCCAAGGCCAGCCTGTGCCTTTCGCCGATCCGCCGTCTGAGGAACCGCCAGCGTGCAGGATCGTCCGGGCAGCTTGCTTCGAAGCGGATGCTCGGCGCCTCGCCCGCAATGTCGTAGGCAAAGCCGTCGAGCGGCAGCGCCAGCCCCATGCCCCGCGCCTTGATATAGGCTTCGCCCAAAGTCCAGAAGGCAAAGAAACGCTCGGTCAGCTCCTCGCCCTCGGCCGCCCGCACATAGGCCGTCTCGTCGGCGGCGAAATAGCGCTCGCAGAGGTCCACAAGGCGGCTCTGGCGGTCGATCCACTCGACATCGACGCCGAGGTCGCAGTCCCGTCCGACGGCAAGCGCGACGAGGCCGCGGGTGTGGGAGAGGTTGAAGACGAGCCCGGGCGCGTGGGGCTGCAATCCGGTTGCGATCGACGGCCGCCCGTAGCGATTGGGCTCGAAGCGCCAGTCTGCCGGAGCGACAGGGGCGTGGCGCGACAGAGCGGTGCGAACGAGCGCCCGGCCGGTCAGATATTCCTGCCGCGCAGCCTCGACCTTGTAGCGCTCGTAGCGGGCCCGTTCGCTCCCGTCGAGGAGCTGAAGCCAGGCGGCAGCATGGGTTTCACAGGCCGCGGGATCGGCGAGATAGACGTCGATCCGGGACGGCTGAATGATGGACGGATGCTGCATGAAACCGAAAGGCGCCTGGCGGTCGGGTCGGGAGATTTGGCATCTGGGATCGCCCGGCGGACATTGCCACCCCGGTTCGCCGACCCCGCTGCGCCCGGTGCCGGCAAGGCGCCGCGCCTAGCCGCCGTAGACCGGCATCGACAGCGACCAGAGCGCCGAGAAAATCAGGCCGAAGAAGATGATCCAGCCGAACACCGTGTTCGACTTGAACAGAGCGAGACACTGGTCGGGATCGTCGATGTCGAGGCTCGAGATCTGCCAGATCATCTGCACGGCGCCGATGGCGAGGCCCGCATAGGCCGGCCAGGACGGGCCACCCGCCGCGCCCATGCCGGACGCCGCGAAGGCGGCGAAGAACAGGGCGATCGTTCCGAGATAGAGGATCGCGAGCGCCTCGCGGGTGCGGTTGCCGAACAGCCGCGCCGTCGAACGGACGCCGACGAGGGCGTCGTCCTCCTTGTCCTGATGTGCGTAGATCGTGTCGTAGCCGATCGTCCAGAGGATCGCGCCGGCATAAAGCAGCACCGGCGCCAGGGCCAGCGAGCCCCAATGGACGGCCCAGCCCATCAGCGCGCCATAGGAGAAGGCAAGGCCGAGGCCGAGCTGCGGCCAGTCGGTGACCCGCTTCAGGAACGGGTAGATCGCCACCGTGGCGAGCGACAGGATGCCGAGCAGCACGGCGAAGGGATTGAACTGGATCAGCACGAGGAAGCCGACGAGCGCCTGGGCGACGAGGAACAGCTTCGCCTGCAGGCGACTGACCCGGCCTGAGGGCAGCGGGCGCGAGCGGGTCCGCGCCACCTTGTCGTCGATGTCCTGGTCGACGAGGTCGTTATAGGTGCAGCCGGCGCCGCGCATGGCGATGGCGCCGATGAGGAACAGCAGGAGGTTCCAGAGACTCGGGAGGCCGGTATGGACGGCGCTCGGGGCCACCGCCTGCGGCGCCAGCGCGGCGGACCACCAGCACGGCCACAGAAGCAGCTGCCAGCCGATCGGCCGGTCCCAGCGCGCCAGCTGCGCATAGGGCCAGATGGCCCGCGGCAGCATCCGGTACACCCAATTGTAGACCGGTGCGTCGGTGACGCGGTCGGAGGTCTCGGCCAGGCTGGATTTGAGATTCGCCATGGCGACAGAGTGAGTGCATCATTGCTGCAGTCAAGTGAAAATCGCGTCGCAATTCCCGTTTCGCCGAGTTTTTGGCGTTTTGCCGTGCTTGACCGGACCCGGTCGGTCCCCCTATCGCCTCTGCGACGAGAAAAACCGCCAAAGGCGCAGCGCGCAAGGGAATGCGAATGAATGTCCTTCTGATCGGTTCGGGCGGCCGCGAACACGCACTGGCCTGGAAGATCAGCCAGTCGCCGATGCTTCAGCGGCTCTATGCGGCGCCCGGCAATCCCGGCATCGCCGAATGCGCCGAACTGGTGTCGCTGGACGAGACCGACCATGCTGCTGTCGTCGCATTCTGCCGCGACAAGGACGTCGGCCTCGTCGTCGTCGGCCCCGAGGCGCCGCTGGTCGCGGGAATCGCCGATTCCTTGAACGAGGCGGGCATTGCCGTCTTCGGCCCCTCCGCGTCCGCGGCAAGGCTGGAAGGCTCGAAAGGCTTCACCAAGGACCTCTGCTCGCGCCACGACATTCCGACGGCCCGGTACAAGCGCTTTTCCGACGTCGCCGCCGCGAAGGCCTATCTCGATGAAACCGGCTTTCCGATCGTCATCAAGGCCGACGGGCTGGCCGCCGGCAAGGGCGTGACGATCGCGGCGAACCGCGCCGAGGCGATGGCGGCGGTCGACAGCTGCTTCGAGGGCGCCTTCGGCGGGCCGGGCGCCGAGATCGTCATCGAGGAATTCCTCGAGGGCGAGGAGGCGAGCCTCTTCTGCCTCTGCGACGGCGAGCGGGCGCTGGTCTTCGGCACCGCCCAGGACCACAAGCGCGCCTTCGACAAGGATCGCGGGCCGAACACCGGCGGCATGGGCGCCTATTCGCCGGCCCTGGCGATGAGCGAGCGCCTCGTCGAACGGGCGATGCGGGAGATCGTCGAGCCGACGCTGAAGGGCATGGCCGAGATCGGCGCGCCGTTCACCGGCGTCCTCTATGCCGGGCTGATGCTGACCGAGACCGGCCCGAAGCTCATCGAATACAACGTCCGCTTCGGCGACCCTGAGTCGCAGGTCCTGATGATGCGGCTCGAGAGCGACCCCCTGCCCGTCTTCCTCGCCGCTGCCAAGGGCGATCTCGCCGGCATATCGGTCGACTGGTCGCGCGAGCGGGCGCTGACGGTGGTGATGGCCTCTGAAGGCTATCCCGGCTCCTACGAAAAAGGCACCGCGATCACCCATCTGCCGGCGGACGACGAGACCATGCGCATCTTCCATGCCGGCACCGCCCGCGACGGCGACCGGCTGGTCGCCAATGGCGGCCGGGTGCTCAACGTCACGGCCCGCGGGACGAGCGTGCGCGAAGCGGCGAGCCGCGCCTATGCGGCGGTCGAAAAGGTCGGCTGGGAGAAAGGCTTCTTCCGTTCGGACATCGGCCACCGGGCGATCATGGTCGAAGACGCCTGAAGCACGAAGGCCGCTCGGGCTGGGTGGCGGAAGATCGGACGGGAGCGCGGCTCAGCGCTTGCCGCGCCAGGCATAGGCGATCTTGCGGAGCTTCGTCTTGTTGAAGCACTCCTCGCCCTCGGCGAGCGGCACCCCGCCCATCCGCTCGTAAAAGCCGGTCGCCAGCGTGTTGTCGGCGAGCGCCCACACCGCATGGCTGCCGAGATCGCGTTCGCGCAGCAGCTTCTGCGCGGCCGAAAAAAGGCGCCGGCCGAGGCCGACGCCTTGATAGGTGGGCTTCAGATAGAGTTCGTAGATCTCTCCGGAGACGGCCAGCGCCTCCGTCCGGTTCCGCCCCATCGTCGCATAGCCGACCGTCTCGCCGCAGAAATCGACGACCAGGATGCCTGCGCCGCTCTGCACGGCCCGGACCCACCATCCGGCATGGCGGCGGGCGACGATCGAGTTCAGACAGGCGTGGGGAATGATGCCGGCATAGGCGCCGCGCCATGCCGCTTCGTGGACGCTCGCAAGGGCGGTGGCGTCCTTCTGTTCGGCGAAACGAATGGCGGTCGTGATTGTCGGCATCGCTCGTCAACACATGACGAGCGGAATCGATCCATGGTTTGCGAAAAATTTTTCCGCCGATGTGAGTTATTGTCACAAACGCAGGGAAATCACCGACTTCTGCGCATCTTCCAGCCTTGGCGCAGGACGCTAGCGACGGCCGAGCACGCCTTCAGCCAGCGCTTTCTGGATGCCGGCGATGTTCGAGCGGCGGGAAAGCTCGCGGGTCAGCGGCGGCTGGCCGCTCATCCAGATGGTCATCTCGGAATCGGCGTCGAACGTTCCCGCCGTTTCGATCGAGAATGTCGTGATCGCCCGGTAGGGAATCGACAGGATCGTCCGCTTTCGCCCGGTCATTCCCTGCTTGTCGACGATGATCAGCCTGAGGTCGGTGAAGACCAGCATGTCGCGCACGACCATGAAGGCGAGCACGATCTCCTCGCCCTCGATCATGATCGGCGCGAGTTCCGCGTGGACCGTTTCCACATCGACATCGCTGGTGAGGCCCATCAGGCCGGAGAGAAGTCCCATCGCCGTTCGTCGCTCCGTTGTTGCCGCATTGCAGGTGGTGCGTCGGACCGATCCCGCAAGCGCAAGAGACGGGCAGACCGGCCGGAATGTCCGAAGCTCGGTAAAAAATCCTTTCGGCCTTGATCAGAAAATGAAAGTTCCGATAATTCCGCTCTGGTGGGTACCATCGCTTCAAAACCGCGGATGCTGACGGCCTCCGCGCGCGTCGTCATGAATGGCGGCGCGGCAGGGAGGACGATGTGAAACACGGCATCCGGCAGCTATTCATTCCCGGTCCGACGAACGTGCCCGATCGGGTCCGCCGCGCCATGAACGTGCCGATGGAGGATCAGCGGTCGCCCGACCTGCCCGACCTCACCCTCGGGCTGTTTCGCGACCTGAAGCGCGCCTTCAGGAACGACGGCGGGCGGGTGTTCATGTTTCCCTCCTCCGGCACCGGTTCCTGGGAAGCGGCGATCCAGAACACCCTTGCACCGGGTGACAGGGTCCTGATGGCGCGTTTCGGCCAGTTCTCCCATCTCTGGGTCGAGATGGCGCAGCGGCTGGGGCTCGACGTCACCGCGATCGACGTCGAATGGGGCAAGGGCGTTCCGCTCGATGCCTATGAACAGGCGATCGGGGCCGACCACGGCCACGAGATCCGCGCCGTCTTCGTCACCCATAACGAGACCGCCACCGGCGTCACCTCCGACATCGCCGGCGTGCGCAAGTTGCTCGATGCCCATTCCCACCCGGCGCTGCTCTTCGTCGACGGCGTCTCCTCCATCGCCTCGATCGACTTTCGCCAGGACGAGTGGGGCGTCGACCTCGCCGTCGCGGGTTCCCAGAAGGGCTTCATGCTGCCGGCGGGCCTTTCCTTCCTCTCGGTTTCCGAGAAGGCCCTTGCCGCCAGCAGGGACAACCGGCCGAAGCTGCCGCGATCCTATTTCCTCTTTGCCGACCAGATCGCGATGAACGATCAGGGCTATTTTCCCTATACGCCGCCGACGCAGTTCTTCCACGGGTTGAGGGCGTCGCTCGACATGCTGTTCGAGGAGGGGCTCGACAACGTCTTTGCCCGCCACCACCGGCTCGCCGAAGGGATCAGACGCGGCGTCAGGGGGCTCGGTCTCGACCTCGTCGCGGCAGGACCCGAATGGTATTCCGACACCGTCTCGGCGATCTTCGTTCCCGAGGGCGTCGATGCCAACCAGGTGCTGAAGATCGCCTATGAGCGCTACGCCACGTCCTTCGGCGGCGGGCTGGCGCGGCTGAACGGCAGGGTCTTCCGGATCGGCCATCTCGGCGATCTCAACGAGGTGATGTGCCTCGGCGCCCTTGCCGCGGCCGAAATCTCGCTCGCCGATGCCGGCGCGAAGATCACGCCGGGCGCCGGTGTCGCCGCCGCCCATGACTGGTACCGCAAGGCGAACGCCGGTGCGGACGCGCGGCTCTCTAACGGCTGAGGAACGCCGCGAAGGCGGCCCGCGCCTCGTTCGAGCGCAGCCGCTGCGAGAAGATCTCGATCTCCTCATCGAGACGGGCGATGACGTCCTCGCGCCGTCCGCGGAGCAGTTCGCGGGCGATCCGCAGCGCCTCGGGCGGCTTTGCGGCAAGGCGCCGCGCCGCCTCCTGCGCCTCAGCCTCGGGATCGGCCACCACCTTGTAGACGAGCCCCGCCTCGCGGGCCGTCTCAGCGTCGAAACCCTCGCCGAGAACCAGGAGCGCAAAGGCCCGCTGGTCGCCCATCATGCGCGGCGCGATCAGGCTGGAGCCCGCCTCGGGGGTGACGCCGAGATCGAGAAACGGCGTCCTGAACAGCGACTGCGGGCTCGCAAAGGCAAGGTCGCAATGCATCAGCAGCGTCGTGCCGATGCCGATGGCAAGACCATCGACGGCGGCAAGCAGCGGCTTTTCGAAGCCAGCGAGGTGATGCAGAAAGTCCCGCACCTCGCCGGGCAGCGCGCCGCCCTCGGCGATCGCCATGAAATCCTTGATGTCGTTGCCGGCCGAAAAGGCGCCCGGCGCCCCTGCAAACACCACCGCGCGGGTCGCCGCGTCGCCGGAGGCGGCCTCCAGCGCCTCGTTCATCCCGCGATACATCTCGCGATTGATGGCGTTCTTCTTGTCGGCCCGGTTCATCCGGATGGTGGTGACGCCCTCGCGGGCCGAAATCGAGATCAGGTCCGTCATCACATCGCCTCCGCAACGAGAAGATCATGAGCGGCGGCAAGGCTCGCCGCGCCCGACACCACCGTCCGCTTCAGCCCTGCGGTCTCGGGAACGAGGTTCTCGGCAACGAAGCGGCAGAGCGCGACGCGGCCGGGATCGGCCAATGCCCCCTTGGCGAGCCAGATACCGCTTGCGGTCAGGCCGAAGAGCCTCAGATAGGGCGTCGCGCCGGCGAGCGCCGTCTCGGTCTCGCCTGCCTCGAGGCAGCCGAGGAGATAGTCCGTCGCGGCCTCGAGATCGGCGAGTGCCGCATTGAGAAGAGCGGCGGTTTCGCCGAATTCCGCCGTGTTGCGGCGGGAGAGCTCGGACAGTGTCTCCCTCCATTCCGCAAACAGCGCCGCCACAGCCTCGCCGCCGGACTGGCCGATCTTGCGGGCAACGAGGTCGATCGCCTGGATGCCGTTGGTGCCTTCGTAGATTGGCGTGATGCGGGCGTTGCGCAGCAGCCTTGCCGCGCCGGTCTCCTCGACGAAGCCCATGCCGCCATGGACATGGATGCCGAGCGAGGCGACCTCGCAGGCGACGTCGGTGGAAAACGCCTTGGCGACCGGGGTCAACAGGTTCGCACGCTCCTGCCAGAACCGCGCCTTGTCGGGGTCGCTTTCGCCATGGGCCCGAGCCCGGTCGATGGCGACGGCGCAGGAGAAGGCGATGGCCCGCGCGCCGTCGGTGAGGCCCTTCATTGTCAGAAGCGTGCGGGCGATGTCGGGATGGGCGACGATCGGGCTCATGCCGCCAGAGGCCTCGGCGCCCGGCGCAAGCCGCGTCGCCTTGCCCTGGCGACGCTCGCGGGCATAGGCCAGCGCCTTGTCATAGGCCGCGTCGGCGATGCCGACGCCCTCCATGCCGACCATCAGCCGGGCATTGTTCATCATCGTGAACATGCAGGCGAGGCCGCGATTCTCCTCGCCGATCAGCCAGCCGATCGCACCGGGCTCCTCGCCTTCGACCGTTCCCTCGCCGAACAGCATGGTGCAGGTGGGCGAGGCGTGGATGCCGAGCTTGTGCTCGATCGAATGGCAGACGACGTCGTTGCGCTTGCCCGGCGCGCCGCTCTCGTCGGGCAGGAATTTCGGCACCAGGAAGAGCGAGATGCCCTTCACGCCGGCCGGCGCGTCGGGCAGCCGGGCGAGCACCAGATGGACGATGTTCTCGGTAAGGTCGTGCTCGCCATAGGTGATGTAGATCTTCTGGCCAAAGATCCGGTAACTGCTGTCGTCCCGCCGCTCGGCGCGGCTTCTCAGCGCGGCGAGGTCCGAGCCGGCCTGCGGCTCGGTGAGGTTCATCGTTCCCATCCACTCGCCGGACACGAGCTTTTCCAGATAGACCTGCTTGAGCGCGTCCGAGCCGTGCTTGGTCAGCGCCTCGACCGCGCCGATGGTCAAGAGCGGGCCGAGCGCGAAGGGCATGGAGGCGTGGTTCCACATCTCCGAAACGGCTGCGGCAAGGCCGGTGCCGAGCTCCTGTCCACCAAATTCGGCGGGGCCGGCGATGGCGTTCCAGCCGCCCGCCGTCCAGTCGCGATAGAGCGCCTTCCAGCCGTCCGGCATGGTCACCGAACCGTTTGCGAAGCGCGCGCCCTGCTGGTCGCCAATGGCGTCGAGCGGCTGCATCCGCTCGGCGGCGAAGCGGGCCGCCTCTTCGAGCACGGCCTCGACGAGATCGGCCTCGAGATCCGGGAAGAGCCCCTCCTCCATCGCCGCATCGAGGCCGGCGATGCGGCGCAGCGTGAATGCAATGTCCTTTACCGGCGGCTGCGGCATGATATCGTCTCCTCCTCGAAAGACGCGTGCGTATGACGCACTGGCGCCAGTGCTGATCTTCTATATTTCCGGTTCCGGCTACGGCGCCCCTACGAGGGACAGCTGACTGCCCCCATATGGAACGCGCATACGGGCTGCCCTGTTTATCGACCGATCGGGCAACGGTGACTGAGGCACCAGGCCCCCCGGCGGTGCCGGCGAAGAACCCCAAGGGAGGTATGGATGCGGCTTGTTCGGTTTGGCGATCGCGGAGCGGAACGCCCGGGGCTCGTCGACGATGCCGGCGGCATCCGGGATCTCTCGCAGCATGTCGCAGCCCTCGAGGGCGCGGCGCTCGATCCGCAGAACCTTGCGACCCTCGCCGCGATCGACCCCGCATCGCTGCCGAAGGTCGCAGAGGGCACCCGCCTTTGCAAGCCGATCGACAGGATCGGCAAGATCGTCGGCGTCGGGCCGAACTATTCCGACAGCGCCAGCCTCGCCGGTTTCCGGATCAATCCCGAGCCGACGCTGTTCATGAAGGCCGCCACCGCCGCCTGCGGGCCGAACGACGCGATCGAGATCCCCAAGGTGGCCGGCCGGGTCGACTGGGGCGTCGAACTTGCCGTCGTCATCGGCCGCGTCGCCAAATATGCCAGCGTCGAGGACGGCCAGCGGGCGATCGCCGGCTATTGCCTCGCCAACGACGTGACCGAGCGCAACTTCCAGCTCCAGCGTGGCGGCCAGTGGACCAAGGGCAAGTCGCACGACACCTTCTGCCCGCTCGGACCTTATCTGGTGACGACGGACGAGCTGCCCGATCCCGACCAGATCGAGCTCTGGCTCGACGTCAATGGCGAGCGCCAGCAGATCGGCGCGACCGGCGAGATGATCTTCAAGATCCCCTATCTCGTCTCCTACATCTCGCGCTTCATGCGGCTCGAACCGGGCGACGTGATCCTGACAGGAACGCTCGCCGGCGTCGGCCTCTCCTACGATCCGCCGCGCTTCCTGAAGCCGGGCGACAGGGTCCGTCTCGGCGGCACGCGGCTCGGCGAGCAGGAGAACCTCTGCGTCCAGATCTGACGGCCGTTTCGCCAGGCAAGCGGTCTCCAAGGCGATCATGACGGCGCCCCGCCGCCATCGCGGCGACGTGGCCCCTCCGCTCCCGACGCTTCCCGCAGCGAGGCAAGCAGAACCGCCCGCATCGCCCGCTCGGAAAGGCCCGCCGGCGCCTCGAGATTCATGCGGGCCAGCGCTGCAGTTTCGGCCGCTTCAGGCTTCAGTCTCATGCCGCGGACAAGGCGCTTTGCCATCAGGGGCCAATTGCCTCTCGCCTCCTTCAGCCGCAGCAGCGCCGGCGCGAGGCGCTGCTCCTCCTCGCTCAGCTCGGTGCCGAAGGGATAGGCGGGCAGAACGTCGGCGAAAGGCGCGAGTGTCGCCTCGAGCGCTGCCCTCTTGTTCCACCGACGCGGCCGGTGTCCCGGCTCGAGCTTCAGCGCCGCGACGGCCTCGCCGATCAGCGTTCCCTGGGCCGCCTCGTCGGCGATCCCGACCGTCGCCGCGACGGTGTCCCGGTCGGTGCGGCCGCGAATATCCGCCACGCCATATTCGGTGACGACGACGTCCTTCATGTGCCGCGGCACGGTGGTGTGGCCATAGGCCCAGCGGATGTTCGACCGCCGGCCGCCATTGCGGGTCGAAGGCAGCATCAGCACGGACCGCGCGTCCCTCAGGGCGAAGGCCTGGTCGACGAAATTGAACTGGCCGCCGACGCCGGAGACGACATGGCCATCCTCGAGCTGGTCGGAGCAGACGTCGCCGAGCGCCGTGGCGATCATCGCGGAGTTGAAGAAGCGGGCGTTGCGGCGGTCGGCAGCGTGGCGGGCGCGCTCCTCGACTGGAAGATCGTTGATGAAGGAGATCTCGCGCATGGCGATGGTCTCCTTCAGCTCCGGCTCCATGTCGCGCAGTCGCCGGTAGAAGCCCGACGGGCCGACGAAGAAGCCGGCATGGAGGATCTTGCCGTCGGAGGCGGGTCTTTTCAGGATGCCGGCATCGATCAGCTGCATCAGCGGATCGACGAACATTTCCGACAGGCCGTAGAGGCCTTCCTCGAACCGGCCCGTCTCAGGGGTCATGCTCGCCGGCCAGTTGCCGAGCGCTTCCAGCGCGGCGCGAAACCTCTGCGGATCGCGGTGCCTGAGGATCAGCGCATTGGCGATCGCGTCGCCCATGCCGCCGATGCCGATCTGGATCGTCCCGCCATCCTTGACCAGAGCCGCCGCATAAAGGCCGATCGCGTGCTCGGCGAGCGAGACGGGCTGCTTCGGCACCGGGAACAGCCGGGCGGTCTCGGCAATCCCGCCTTCGAGGATCATGTCGAAGCGATCCGCAGGCAGCGCCGCGGCACCGCCCATGAAGGGCATCTCGCGGTTCGCCTCGCCGACGAGAAGGACCTTGCGGCCCTCGCCGCGCAGCCTCTCGAACTCCGGCAGGAGATCGAGAGTCATGTCGGTGTTGGAGCCGAGGGAATAGTGGCTGCGGTCCGGCGACGGCCCGACGAGCTGGGCGACGACATTCACCCCGCTCGCGACAACGCGGCGGGCGGCGTGGGTGTAGTTGACCGAGATGTAGTTTTCCTGGGCCGCGCGGTTGTGGAGCAGTGAGCCCGCCTGCAGGAAGAACTCGACAACCTCAACGTTCTTCGGCAGCGCGCCCTTCCTGCGGGCGTCGACATAGTCGAGCCGGGTGACGCCGTCATAGAGCCGCTCCGCCAGGGGCCCGGCGAAGCGGTCGGCCAGACCGCGGCCGCCGGAGGGCGGATCGAGGGAAAGCGCGGTGAAGATGGTGAGGTCGATCGACGGATCGTCCTTCGCCAGCCGGTAGAGCGCATTGGCGACGTGATTGCCCTTGCCGAGGCCGAGCGGCAAGGCGAGCACGACCCTGCGGCCGACCCTTTCGACGATCGCCCGGGCGAGCTGGTTTTCCTCGTCGAAACGCAGAACCATCAGCCCTTGAGCTTCTCCCAGCCCGGATGCGGGTGAAAGCGCGGGCCGTATTTTGCCGACAGCTCCTCCATGCGGGCGACGATCGCCTCGACGCCGCGCTGGCGGGCATAATGCACCGGGCCGCCGCGGAAGGGCGCAAAGCCGGTGCCGAAGATCATCGCGCCGTCGACGACCTCCTCATCGGTGATGACGCCCTCGCCGATGCAGGAGACGACGGCGTTGAGCATCGGCAGGATCAGCCGATCGAGCATTTCGGCGTCGCCCGAGGCCGAGGTCTCGGCCTTCTTCGGCTTGCCGTCGTCGTCATAGTCGTAGAGGCCGCGGCCAGTCTTGCGGCCGAGCCGCTTCTCCTCGACCATCTTCGTCAGCCAGGCGGGCGCAGCCGGCAGCGCATCCTCGCCGAGCCGCTCACGCAGCGAGGTCGCGACGTCGAGTGCGATGTCGAGGCCGACCTGGTCGGTCAGTTCGATCGGCCCCATTGGCATGCCGAATTCCTCGGCGCAGGCATCGATGCGCTCCTTCTCGACGCCTTCGTCGAGCAGGACCAGCGCTTCGGCCATATACGGCGTCAGCGCCCGGTTGACGAGGAAGCCCGGCGCCGAGGCGACCGGAGCCGGCAGCCGCGAAATCTCGGCGGCAAAAGCCGTCGCGCGGCGCTCGGTCTCCGGCGAGATCTGCCCGTGTCGGACAATCTCGACGAGCTGCATGCGCGAGACCGGATTGAAGAAATGCAGGCCGACGAAGCGCGAGGGGTCCGAAAGGCCCGAAGCCAGATCTTCGAGCGGCAGGGCCGAGGTGTTGGTGGCGAGCAGCGCGCCTTCCTTCAGCTTTGGCTCGATGCCGGCATAGATCTTGTGCTTGAGCTCGATCTTCTCCGGCGCCGCCTCGATGACGAGATCGGCATGGGCGATGCCGAGGCCCTCCGGGTCCGGGATCAGCCGGTCGAGCGCGTCGCGGATTTTCAGAGGATCCTTGAGCACGGCCTTGAACATCTTGGCCGCCTTGGCGACGGCCTTGCCGATCGCCTCGACCTGGATGTCGCCGAGTGTGACGCGGATACCCTGCGCGGCAGCCCATGCGGCAATGTCGCCGCCCATGGCACCGGCGCCGATGACGTGGAGATGCTCGACGGCGGACTCGCCTTCCTTCAGCCCCTTCATCTTCTCGCGCAGGAAGAAGACGCGGACGAGGTTCTTCGACGTCTCCGTCTCGATCAGCTCGGCGAAGGACCGGATCTCCGCCCGCTGCATGGCCTTGCCGTCGCCGCCATGCTCTTCCCAGAGATCGATCAGCTTGAAGGGCGCCGGATAATGCTCCTGCCGCGCCTTCTCCGCCGTCTTCTTGCGCATCTGCCGGGCGGCGAACTGGCGGGCCGGCCTGAAGCCCATTGCCTTGCCGCCGAAAGATTTCGGCTTGCGGGAGAGATCGCCGGAAACCGCCGCCTCCACCGCTGCCGCGACATGGCGCTCCTCCACGACCGCGTCGACGAGGCCGATGGATTTCGCCCGCTTCGCCGGCATCGAGCGACCGGTGAGCATCATCGTCATCGCCTCGATCGGATCGGCGACGGCGGTTGCGCGGAAGGTTCCGCCGAGGCCCGGGTGAAGGCCGAGCATCACCTCGGGAAAGCCGAGCGAGGCATTGGTGACGGCGATCCGCCGGTCGCAGGCGAGCGCGAGTTCGAGGCCGGCGCCGAGGCAGTGGCCGTGGATCACCGCGATTGTCCGGCAGGAGAGCTTCGCCAGACGGTCGAGCACCTGGTGGCCCTGTTCGAGCGCGGCCTTGATCTCGGCCGTCGAGGCGCCGACGAACTGGTTGATATCGGCACCGGCGGCAAATCCTGCCGCCTTGCCCGAACGGATGACGATGGCAGCCGGCTTTTCCGTCTCGAGGCGCTCGATATGGCCCGCGAGTTCCTCCAGAACCGGCCGGTCGATGGTGTTGACGCGCTTGTCGGTCCGGTCGAGCACCATCCAGACGACGTTGTTGGCGTCCCTGGATATCCGAAAATGTCCGCTCGGTTCGGCATCGCGCGCCGGTCCGAGTTCCAGAGCGCGCTCGGAAAGTGCGTTCAGCATCCTGCCCATGTCGTCCGATTCCGTCCGCTTTTCTTGGTTCTCGTCGCAAAACGCAGCCCGAAGGGCTGCGTGGCCGCCGACGTCAGGCGGCTTCGAGCAGCATTGCCCCGCCGAGGCCGCCGCCGATGCATTGGGTGGCGATGCCGCGCTTCTTGCCGAGACGCTTCAGCGCGTTGGCAAGATGCAGGGTGATCCGGTTGCCGGAGGTGCCGACCGGATGGCCGAGGGCGATCGCCCCGCCGTCGACGTTCAGCTTGTCGCGCTCAATCTGCCCGCCACGCCCCTCGAGACCGAGCACGCCGTCGGCGACCTCCGGCTGGTCGAGCGCAGCGACACAGGAGAGTACCTGCGCCGCGAAGGCCTCGTTCAGCTCCCACAGGTCGACGTCGGCGACCGCCATGTCCTGACGCCTGAGGATCGGCGCGACCGAGGTAACCGGGCCGAGGCCCATGATCGACGGGTCGAGCCCGCCCCAATCGGAATCGACGATCCTGGCGAGTGGCGTCAGGCCGTATTTCTCCACCGCCGCCTCGGAGGCGAGGATGGTCCAGGAGGCCCCGTCGGTGATCTGCGAGGAGTTGCCCGGCGTGACCTTGCCGTAGGGCCGCTCGAAGGCCGGCCTCAGCTTGGCGAGATCCTGCACCGTGGTGTTCGGCCGGATGCCGTCGTCATGGTCGTAGACGGTGCCGTCCCTAGCGATCGCCGGGAGCATCTCCTCCTTCAGCCTGCCGTTCTTCGTCGCCTCGCCGAGCCTGCGATGGCTCTCGATGGCATAGGCGTCCGCATCGCGGCGGGAGACATTGAAGAGATGCGCCAGCTTTTCGGCCGTCTGGCCCATGTTGAGATCGGTGATCGGGTCGGTCAGGCCGCGTTCGAGGCCGATGACCGGCTTCAGATAGCCGGGCTTCAGCTGCGCAAACACCTTCGCCCGCTCGCCCACCGACTTTGCCCGGTTGAGCGCCGCGAACCATTCGACTGCACCGCTGGACAGGACCAGCGGCGAATGGCTGAGCGCCTCGGTACCACCGGCCAGCACGATCTCGTGGGTGCCCCGCTCGATGTAGCGGAAGGCAGTATCGATTGACTGCATGCCGGAGCCGCAATTGATCTGCACCGTGAAGGCCGGGATCTCGTCGGAGAGGCCGAGACGCAGGGACGCGACCCGCGCCGGGTTCATCTCGTCGGCGACGACGTTGACACAGCCGAGCACGACGAGATCGATCGCCGAGACCGGAAAGCCCTGCCGCAGGAGCAGCGGCCGACCGCACTGGACGGCGAGATCGACGGGGGTAAAGGGGCCTGGACGCCCGCGCGCCTTGATGAAGGGCGTGCGGGCGCCGTCGACCAAATAGACAGGTTGTGAATTCACTCGGCGGCCTCGCGCGGATGCATGGCGTCGACGCCGGCCTTGCGCTGCGAGGCGTGCTGGTCGGCGATGGGCGAAACGTCGTGCGCCTCGTAGGCGTCGACTGCGACCACCTTGGCGACCGCCTCCTTCACCGTCATCAGGCGCCCGTATTCCTCCTCGGTGATAACGCCCGCATCGCGCGCGACAAGCGGATCCTTGATTTTCTTTTCGCGCATCTTCTTCTCGATCGGCGCAGCGTCGCAGACGCGCTCGAAGGCGGTCTCGAGATCCTTCACCGGATGCGAGGCATGGCGCTCGCCGAGATAGAGATCCGGAGTCAGCCGATCGCGCTGCGAGGACGGCCGCATCATGATCGCCGCCACCTCGCTGGTCAGCTCGTCCGAAGGCTCCTGATAGGGAACGCCGATCGGGAAGGCGAGGAAGCGGACGAGGCCCGCCGCCCAGCGGGCCGGCAGATTGTCGAGCACGCCGTTGAAGGCGATGCCGAGCCGGCAGTAGCCCTTCTCCATGATGTATTCGATCAGCGGCTTGTCGGCCTCCGGCCGGCCCTCGACCTCGAAGCGCTTCAGCACCGCACCGAGGAGATAAAGCTCCGCCAGGATGTCGCCGAGACGCGCCGACAGCATCTCCTTGCGCTTCAGCGCACCGCCGAGGGTCAGGAGCGACAGGTCGGACAGAAGCGAGAAAGCCGCGGCATAGCGCGACAGCTGGCGCCAGTGGCCGGTGAAGGCGGCATCCTTCGGCGCCGGCGCCGCGAGGCCGCCGGTCCAGCCGCGGGCGAAACTGCGCCAGGCGGTCTTCATCGAATGGCCGACATGGGCCCAGAACTGCTTGTCGAACTCGGCGAGGCCGCGATCCTTGTCCTCGTCGGACAGAGCCAGCATCTCCTTCAGCATGTAGGGATGGGCTCGGATGGCACCCTGGCCGAAGATCATCAGATTGCGGGTGAGGATGTTGGCGCCCTCGACGGTGATGCCGATCGGCACCGACTGGTACATCGGCGCGAGATAGTTCTTCTCGCCCTCGATGATCCCCTTGCCGCCATGGATGTCCATTGCCCGCTCGACGCATTCGCGCATGCGGTAGGTGGCGTGCGCCTTCATGATCGCAGAAAGCACCGAGGGCTTGTGGCCCTCGTCGAGGGCGGCGACCGTCAGCCGCCGCGCGGCGTCAATCAGATAGGCGTTGGCGACGATCTCGGCGAGCGGCTGCTGGATGCCCTCGAACATACCGATCGGCACGCCGAACTGGGTGCGCACCCTTGCATAGGCGCCGGTGACGCGAGCGCAGTAAGCCGCAGCCGCGGCCGACTGGGAGGGCAGCGAGATCGAGCGACCGGCCGCCAGCGCCGTCATCAGCATGGTCCAGCCCTGGCCGATCTGCTTCGGCCCGCCGAGGATCCAGTCGAGCGGGATGAAGACGTCCTTGCCGGTCAGCGGGCCGTTCTGGAAATAGGTGTGCAGCGGGATGTGGCGCTCGCCATGGCTGACGCCTCTGGTCGCGGTCGGCAACAGCGCGACGGTGATGCCGAGATCCTCGCCCTTGCCGAGATGGTTCTCGGGATCGAGCATCTTGAAGGCGAGGCCCATCACGGTCGCGACCGGACCGAGGGTGATGTAGCGCTTGTGGAAGTTCAGCCGGATGCCGAGGACTTCCTTGCCGTTGTGCTCACCGTATTCGACGACGCCGGTATCGGTCATCGCCGCGGCGTCGGAGCCGGCATCCGGTGAGGTGAGGCCAAAGCAGGGAATCTCGCGGCCGTCGGCAAGGCGTGGCAGCCAGTAGTCCTGCTGCTCGCGGGTGCCGAAATGCAGCATCAGTTCGCCGGGGCCGAGCGAGTTCGGCACCATGACGGTGACGCCGGCGACGACGGACACCGACGAGACCTTGCGGACGATCTCCGAATGGGCGGTGTTGGAAAAGCCGAGGCCGCCGTAGCGCTTCGGGATGATCATGCCGAAGAACTTCTTCTCCCGCAGGAAATTCCACACCTCTTCCGGCAGGTCATGGGTCTCGGAGGAGATCTTCCAGTCGTCGATCATCCCGCAGAGCTCGTTGACCGGGCCGTCCATGAAGGCCTGCTCTTCGGGCGAGAGCCGCGCCGGCGGCGTCGCGATCAGCGCGTCCCAATCCGGATTGCCGGAAAACAGCTGGCCATCCCACCAGACGGTTCCGGCACCGATGGCCTCTTCCTCGGTCTTGGAAATGGCCGGCATGACGCCCTTGGCCCATTTGAAGATCGGGCGGGTGATCTTGTCCTTGCGAAACGACATGGAACGGCTCCCTTTCGGCTCCTGCCGGGGCTAATGGCTGAACAGCCTCCCGGGTTTCGACTCTGCGACGCACATAGCGAACTTTTACGTAAACGTCAAAACCTTCGACCGACGGATGCGCCCCCGGGGGCACCGTCGCTGCCCCTGGAGAATACGCTTGCCAAGGCCGGCAAGGAATCCCCGACAGCTGCGATGACGGGCGGTGCGACGAAACGGCCGCGGGTCAGCGCTTGTCGTCCGCAAGCCACTGCGAGACCTGAGCCGCAGCGGGAAATGCCAGGGGACCGCCCGCAGCACGAGTGGTTTTGCGCCAGCGCGCGCACTAAATCGTGACGACGAAACGGGCGTCCCCGACGCGCCTTTTCCTCCCAATTTCCTGGAGTTTCTTCCCCGTGCTGACCGTCCACCACCTCAACAATTCCCGCTCCCAGCGCGTGCTCTGGCTGCTGGAGGAACTCGGCGCGCCCTATGAGGTGAAGCACTATCAGCGGGGCAAGGACCTGCAGGCGCCGAAGGAACTGCGGCAGATCCATCCGCTCGGCAAGTCGCCGGTGATCACCGACGGGGAGACGACCATCGCCGAGACGGGGGCGATCGTCGAATACATCCTTGCACGGCATGGCGAGGGCCGGCTGATGCCGCCGGAAGGCAGCGACGACTACTGGACCGTCCGGCATTTCCTCCACTACGCCGAGGGCTCGGCGATGCCGCCCTTGTTCCTGATGCTGGTCCTGCAGATGATCCCGGACAGGGCGCCGTTCTTCGCCAAGCCGATCCTGAAGACGGCGATGGAGAAGGTCGACGAATTGCTGGTCAAGCCGCAGATGGCTCTGCACATCGACCACTGGGAGCGTGCGATCGGCGAGACCGGCTGGTTCGCCGGCCCGGACCTCACCGTCGCCGACATCATGATGAGTTTTCCGGTCGAGACTGCCGCCCAGCGCTTCGGCTACGAATATCATCCGCGGTTGCGGGACTTCCTTCTGCGCATTCACGAGCGGCCGGCCTATCGCCGCGGCCTGAAGCGTGGAGGGCCCTACGCCTATGCCTGAGGAGCCGGCGCGGCGACAGGCCGGGCGGGCGGAGAGATTGCGGCATACCGGGCGAATGTCGGAAGATCGGTCCATCCACGCGGATTCACGGATGAAGGGCTAGGGAAGGTGAAGCGTCGTCATCCCGGCCAACCAGCCGGGATGACGAACCGACCACGCCATCGCCCCTGCCCGCCACTAGCCGAGCTTTCGGTCGGCGGCTATCATTCCCGGCGCGGACTGAAGCAGCGCGCGAGGGCGACCCATGGCTCTGAAATTCCTGGTCTTCTACGGCTCCTATCGCCGCGACCGCATGGGTATCCGCCTCGCCGACTTCGTCACACGCGGTTTGAAGCAGCGCGGCGCCGATTGCGAGCTGATCGATGCGAAAGCCCTCGACCTGCCAATGCTCGACCGGATGTACAAGGAATACGCCCCGGGCACCGCGCCGGCGGCGCTCGAGACCCTCGCCGGGAAGATCAAGGCGGCGGACGGCTTCGTCTTCGTCACCGGCGAATACAATTGGGGCATGCAACCGGGCCTGAAGAACCTCACCGATCATTTCCTGGAGGAATGGTTCTGGCGGCCGGCGGCGATCGCCAGCTATTCCGCCGGACGCTTTTCCGGCGTCCGGGCGGCCCTTGCGTGGCACGGCACCCTGTCGGAAATGGGCATGGTGGTGATTTCCTCGGCGCTCTCGGTGGGTGGCATCGGCGGCGCGCTGGACGAGGCGGGCCAGCCGACGGGCCCCTCCGGCGCATCTGTCGAAAAGGCGTTTCCGCGCTTTGCCGAGGACCTCGAATGGTGGGCCGAAGCTGCCAGCGCCCAGAAGGCCAGGACACCGCCGCCTTATTGAACCGCACGGGGCGGCGTCGGTCGCGAGATGGCGAGATGGCGAGATGGCGAGAAGGGGTGCACGACAGTCCGCATGGCGTTAGGATGACGTAACGTCATCATTCACCCGCGACCGGCCCATGCGACCTCTCGTCCTTGTCCTCTGCCTCCTGACGACGACCTCGCCCGCGATGGAGTTTCATGTCGAGGGCGAGACCATCCGCGCCACCGGCCCGATCGAAAAGGGCGACGCTAAAACGTTCACGGCCAGGCTCGCACCGCTGATCGACTCGCCGCTCTGGACCCTCGCCTTTTCCTCCCCCGGCGGCAATCTCATCGAGGGAATGCGGCTCGGCGAGGCGATCCACGCGACCTATGCCGGGACGCTGGTCGAGGCCGGCCAAAGCTGCCTCAGCGCCTGCGCCATCGCCTTTCTCGGCGGGCGATCCTTCGGCACATATGCCCATGGCGTTCGCCGGGAGATCGAGCCTGGAGCGCGGCTCGGCTATCACGGCTTCTTTTCCGGCCGGAATGATCAGGTCGAGCTGGTCAACGAGGTGCTTGACCAGTCGCGCCTCGTCAATGCGCTGCTCCTCGACTACGCGACAAGGATGCGCGAGGTCGATGGCGGGCTCCTGTCGAAGCTGCTGACGACGGCGCCTGCCGAGATGGAGATGATTGACACGCCGGCCGAGCTATCCGGCCTCGGCATCGCACTTGTTGGCGAGCCGCTGCCTTTGCCGCAGGACTGGGCGAAAACGGCATGCCGGAATGCCGTGCGAACAATGATCGGCGCTTTCGCCGACGCCGGGCCGCTGATCGGCGGCGATGAAGCTCCGATCGCCGACCCGGAAGGCCTCCAGAGGCAGATGCTGGACGACCGCTATCCGCCAGCAGGCGGCAGTGAGGCCGCGCGGGCGGCGCTGGCGGGGCTCGCCCCAGGCGACGCCATCGAACTGGTGGCCGGCGAGGCGATCTTCATCGAGCCCGAAAACCCGACCATGCGGGTGCCACTGAACCATGGCGGCGGCTTTCTCGGGGATGCCTGCTATACAACTTCGGATGGCAGCTCCGTCACCACCCTGATCGTCAACGGCATCGACCGCACCGTGACACTGCAACGTGGCGATCCGCTTTCAGCCCACGATCCCGACCGGCCGCTCTGGTAGCCTGCAAGCCTCGAGGTGGAGACAGGCTTGTCTGTCACCGCCCCTGGGTCATCAGGATCTTCACGGCGAAGACCGAGAACACGCTGGCGAAGATCCAGTCGACCGTGCGGGTGATCTTCGGCCGCCGCCTCAGCGCCGCCGACAGCTTGTCCGCCGCGAAGATCATCGCCAGCGAAAAGGGTGTCGCGAAGACGATGAAATAAAGGCCGAGGAAGAACAGCTTCTGGCCGGCATGCGGATCTCCGGCATCGACGAATTGCGGCAGGAAGGTCACGAAGAACAGGATGATCTTCGGGTTCGACAGGTTGATGCCGATCCCCGTCAGCCAGTTGGCCTTCAGGGTCGGCGCCTTTTTCTCGCCTTTCGCATCCAGCTTGAAGGTCGAGCCGGAGCGGATCGCCTGGATGGCGAGAAAGATCAGATAGCCTGCGCCGCCGATCTTCAGGACGAGGAATGCCTCCGGTGAGGCAGCGATCAGCGCCGACAGGCCGACGGCCGCCAGCGTCGTATGGATCAGCGAACCGGTGGACGCGCCGGCGAAGGCGGCAATCCCCGCGGCCCGTCCGCCGGCGAGCGTGCGGCCGAGAAACAGCGTCATGTCCGGGCCAGGCGTGATGGTCAGCACGAAACAGGCGAGCGAGAAGGCAAGAAGCGTCGAGAGGTCGGGAATGAAGGTCATCGGAATACCCGTTGCGAATGCCGCCATGAATAGGCGTCCTCGTGGCGCGACGCCACCTGCTTTTCGGTCCGCGCCGATCCGTGCGACGCCTTGTTCCCTTCGCCGGAGCTTTTGTGTAGACCGCCGTCAAACGAACATCTCCAGAGCGAGCAGACACGAGAGCCATGGCACTCCCACGTGACGTCAAGAAGGTCGTCCTCGCCTATTCGGGCGGCCTCGACACCTCGATCATCCTGAAATGGCTGCAGACCGAACTCGGCGCCGAGGTGGTGACCTTCACCGCCGATCTCGGCCAGGGCGAGGAACTGACCCCGGCTCGCGAAAAGGCCGAGCGGATGGGGATCAAGGAGATCTATATCGAGGACGTGCGCGAGGAATTCTGCCGCGACTTCGTCTTTCCGATGTTCCGGGCCAATGCCGTCTATGAGGGCACCTACCTTCTCGGCACCTCGATCGCCCGGCCGCTGATTTCCAAGCGGCTCGTCGAGATCGCCCACGAGACCGGCGCCGACGCGATCGCCCACGGCGCCACCGGCAAGGGCAACGACCAGGTGCGGTTCGAGCTCTCGGCCTATGCGCTCGATCCGGACATCAAGGTCATTGCGCCCTGGCGGGACTGGCAGTTCAAGTCGCGCACCGATCTGATCGACTTCGCCGAGAAGAACCAGATCCTCGTTACCAAGGACAAGAAGGGCGAGGCGCCCTTCTCGGTCGACGCCAACCTCCTGCACTCCTCCTCCGAGGGCAAGGTGCTGGAGGACCCGGCCGAGACCCCGCCGCCCTACGTCTTCATGCGCACTGTCAGCCCCGAAGAGGCGCCGGACGAGCCGACCATCGTCACCATCGGCTTCGAGAAAGGCGACCCGGTCTCGATCGACGGCAAGGCGATGAAGCCGCACGAGCTTCTCGCCGCCCTCAACGATCTCGGCCGCGACAACGGCATCGGCCGGCTGGATCTTGTCGAGAACCGCTTCGTCGGGATGAAGTCGCGCGGCGTCTACGAGACGCCCGGCGGCACCATCCTCCTCGCCGCCCACCGGGCGATCGAGTCGATCACCCTCGACCGCGGCGCTGCGCATCTCAAGGACGAGTTGATGCCGCGCTATGCCGAGCTGATCTATAACGGCTTCTGGTTCTCGCCCGAGCGCGAGATGCTGCAGGCGGCGATCGACCTCAGCCAGCGACATGTCGAGGGCGAGGTGCGGCTGAAGCTCTACAAGGGCAATGTCATCGTCGAGGGCCGTTCCTCGCCGAAATCGCTCTATTCCGATGCCCTCGTCACCTTCGAGGATGACCATGGCGCCTATGACCAGAAGGACGCCGCCGGCTTCATCAAGCTGAACGCGCTGCGGCTGAGGACGCTCGCCAAACGCGATGGACGGTGAGCCAAGACCCATCTGCCCGGTTGGCATGACGCTCTAAACGCATCGGCAAAGTCCCTGACACGGGCTCGGCCGAAGCCTTGATTGTCGCCTTTCAAACGCCCGACCCGCGGCGCCGGAACCCCCGCTTGCTGGCGCTCGACGCCCTTCCGTTTTTGGCCAGAAGTCAATTGACACGAAGCAACGCTAGGTTACTTTAAGTGAGGCAGCCTGCCCTGGCTTCTCATCGGCGCATTCGGCTTGTAGCCTGTGGCCACCAGTCGGAGACGTCTCTGATGCGCCATCCTGGCGGCAGTTGGTAAGGGTGCGCAACGCCAAACGACTTCGGGTTGAGCCGCACAATGTCGAGCACCGCACAATTTCCTGTACCATCTTCGTCAGATCCTGCACCGCAGCTTTCGGGCACAGGGGCGCAGTTGGACAGCGTCGGAAGCCTGACACAAGAAGCGTCAACAGACGCGGTGCGAATTCCGATGAAGACACTCCTCGTCGCCTCGATCAAGGATGAGGGTCCATGGCTCGTCGAATGGATCGCCTATCATCGCGCCATTGGCTTCAGCGATATTCTGATCTGCCAGAACGACTCCACGGACGGCACGGATGCCCTGTTGTCGAGGCTGAGCGATATCGGGGAGATCACCTATATCGACAACTCCGGATGCAACGGACGGCCGCAACTGTCCGCCTACCGCAAGGCGTATGAGTCGGATCTCTACCGGTCGGCCGACTGGTGCCTGTGCATCGACAGCGACGAATACTTCGTCCCGCACGAACGTGAGGGAGTGGACGACTTCCTGCAGACATATACCGAGATGGATGCCATCGCCGTCAACTGGCTCAATTTCGGATCTGCAGGAAACGACGTGTGGCAGCCAGGCCTTCTCATGGACCGCTTCACGCGATGCGCCGCGCCCGACTGCCGGACAAACTTTCATTTCAAGAGTTTCCACAGGATCGGCGCCGGGTTCAGCGGCTTCGGGCCGCATCGTCCCTGGGGAGACCCGAGGGATCGCTACGTCTATGCGGATGGAACGATCGTTCCTTACCATGTCCAGGAAGCCGGTCTGCCCGACTATATCAATCACAGCCGGGCGCAGATCAACCACTACTCGGTCCGAAGCCGCGAAGAATTCCACAGAAAACAGGCCCGAGGCGACGGGTTCGTCGAAACACGCGTCTACAATCCTAAAAAGTTTCAAATCCTCAACAAGAACGACTCGCGCAATCTCAGCATCAAACGTTTCCACAAGCGGACACTCGATCAATTGTTTCGCCTGATGTCCGATCGGGATCTGCCGTGGCTGCACTACAAGAGCTGCATGCACCATTTCAAATCCTACGCGGCCTCACTGCTCATTCTCATGACGAATGTCTTTGTCGAATTCCCGGTCTACGACTTCGTTTGACCTCACTTCTGATAGGTGATTTTCCCGCCCTTCTCTTCGAAGACCCGGGTCCATTCCCTCATATAGCTTTCCCGTTCTTGGACGAGGCTTTTGGCGCTTATTTCACGGTCCCTCGCTAGAAACCGCGATTTTTTCAAGTATTCCTGACAGGATAACGTATCGATCAGATACGGGCCTCGCAGGCCGCCATGCAGAGGCAGCGGATTGAGCTGCGCGTAGATGTAGTAACTGTCGAAAGCATTCAAGGCACTGTCGATCGACGGGAACGTGTTGCTGATCGAGTTCGTTCGGGAAATATAAGCTACCCGACGGGCTTTCCGACTATAGACGATGTTGTGCATCGCCGAACCAACCAGCCCGACGATTTCACGCGCTCCAGCAAACGCGGCGATTTGCTGGCGAAGTGAGATGCGGGCCGGATCCACCGCCACATAGCCCTCCTCCTGGAGGAGTTCCTGGAGCGTGCCTTCGCCAACGGCGGGCGCCACCCCCTCACCCCTGAGGACAAATATTCGCTCGGCGCTGTTCCTGGCCTCACACATTTCCGCAAGACGTTGAAACGGCGCGATGAACGCCCGACTGACCCAGCCTCGCTCCACGGCCGAGACGTCAGGCACGATCAGAGATCCAGCTCGGACGCCCTTCTTGCCGCGAACAAAAACCGGCCTGATCCCAAGCAGACCGAAGAACTCCTCGGCAAAAGTCGGAACCTTCATCCCCATCATCTGGAAAACGACAGGACCCTTGTAGTTGTTTTCGACCACCCACCAGAGCCGCGTCGTCGTTTCGATGACGAAATGGCCGAAATGACTGAAGAAATAACCTCCATAGACCGCTTCGTCGTAGCTCTCCGAAAAATCGAAGGAGGACAATGCGTCGACTTCCGAGACAAGGTTATGGAGCTTGCCTCCCCACCCTCTTTGCAGTTCCGAACCTGGAACGAGCTTTCGGTCGCGGTAAACACCACCCGTCAATCGCAACGGACCAATCGAGAGGACCTTTGCCGGCGGGATCAGGCAATCAGAATAGCGCTGGCTGGTGGGTGGGCCGCCCAACCGCTCCTTGAGCATGCTTGCTCGTTCCAAGGGCGTAGCGTTTCCCAGGACGTGTCGCATGCCACGCTTGCCCCTCCAGGAAATTATCTTAAACAATCGACAGGCGGCTATCGAAAGACTTGTGCCGGCGAGGTATGCGGAGTCAGATTACCTAGAGGACTCTCAAGCGCCGTGGGCAAGGTGGACCAACTGCAGCCTACTTTGCAACCGGTAATCAGAGCGCTTCTGTAATGACCGTACGGCGCTTACCCTGCGGGGCGCGTTCGAAGACGATCACGCTATCATATATTGAGATCGACTTGGTCGAACGGGTGAATTGCGACACAGGAACCTGCCCCGCCGTGTGAGGCGCGTTGATCTCGTCGAGCTTGTCCTTCACGAATTCCATGAAAGAACCCTCGGCTTTCAGGCCGCCTCCATATTTCGGCATGTAGCAGGTGTGCGTATCTTCGACCAAGTAGACCCCTGTCGGATTCAGGTGGTGATACAGATGGTCGAAACTGGCTCGCATATGCGCCATCCGATGGCTGCCATCGTCAATGACGATGTCGGGAGCCCCGTATTTGTCGAGTATCGTCTTGAGGAAATCGGGATCGGCCTGGCTACCGATCTGGACGTCGATACCCTCGGCCTCGTGTTGCTTGCATTCCGGGTTGATATCCAGTCCCACGACACGGCAGTCACGGCCGAAATATTCTCGCCACATCGCCAGCGATCCACCGCCGAAGACGCCGATTTCGATCACCAGCGGGGCCTTGCCTCGGAAGCGCTCGAAGTGCCGCTCATAAACATCGAAGTAGTGGAACCACTTGTGTAGCCGCTTGCCGCCATTGTTCAGAAAATACCGATGCAGAAACCCTGATGACACGGTGATGCGCTCCCTCCTCCGACAGATCCCTGGGCCGCTGTGCGAGCGCCCGGTCGGCAGCGCTCACCGGGGTACCAGCGGCGGGCAGCCGCCGTCCCTCCGCAATCCGCTGCCTGCGGGGCCTCGCGATATCTGCGATGTCCTGGAACCTTGCCATTCGCGTCACGCCCGAATGATGCAAATTCCGGCCGACTATGTTCAGACGTCCTTGTAGACGCCGGGCGCCAGAAACTCGACGACCCACTCGTCATCCTGCGGATAATCGCAGCCGACGAATTCGACCATCTCCGCGAGCAATGATTTCGGGTGGAGGATGGCTTTCTCGTAGGAGACCATCATCACCGGCGCATCGCAATAGAGCGAGAACATGACGTTGCGTTGCTGCTGAACCGCAACGTCGGCGACCGCGGATTTCGCCTGGCGCGAATGCCAGCGCATGTGTCCCTTGGTCGTTGCGACGATGTCTCGCGTGACGATGACATAGTGCGGATTGCGGAGCCGCGGCGCAAGGAAAGGCAGATAGTTTGCGGCGTTCGGGTCTTTCCAGCCCCACACGTCGTGTTCCGCGTCGCGCTTCTTGATGGTTTCCAGGCGCTGGGGATTGGGCCGACCGACCATGTCCTTGTCTTCGTGATTGTTCGGGACCTCATGGCCCATGAAGATGCCCAGCTTGCGCATGACGCCACCGATCGCGCTGGTCCCGCCCCGCGGCACACCAAAGCACACGAAGGTTTTTTGGCTCGCGGACTTTCGGCCCGGTCTGACGCCCCAGACAAGCGAAGTCGAGACGCGCGATTTCTGGTCTAGCATTTTCCACTCGCAGGAAGCTGGTGCAAAGGATTGATGCGCCTTGTTGACAGGTCGAAAGAAGCGGCCGAGCGCTCGACACCCGAATAAGCGTCGGACGTCAGGCGGGTTTGCCTTGGGGAAGGGCGAACAGTCAAACTCTCTCAGATTGAATCGCCATCGCCGCGGCATCTTCGCGGGGCGACCGTGATTGGGGTGAGATCGACAGGTAGGAGGAAGCGCTGGTCAGGGTGTCAAGGCGGGTGACGCAAACGGACATGCGATTCCGGCAATGATTTGGCATTGCAGTAGAATTCAGATACCCGTCGTCGCACTGCAACCAAATCCATTCTGCAAGGATGTCTTCCTTCCGCGGCCAACCTTCTCATAGCCAAGACCGGCAACCCTCGGTCACGGCGAGGCGGAAAAATCGAAACCGCTTGCGATAGCGCGTTTGAGGCGAGCTCGAATGTCGCGACACCTTCTGCTCACCGCGCGACGTTCGGCCTTTGATTTTGCTCACCCAGCATCTTATTTCGCCAACGCCAGATCAGGTCCCGGCTTGTGCAGCGGCTTTGCCCGATGCGCCCTCTGACGTGCTTGGCGCGAGGATGGAACTGTCGAACCCCTTCGATCGTGATAGGGTTCTCAAGTTGGCGGGCATCCGATGAGGACTGGCGACGCCGGCTTCTCGCCACGCCAGATGCCGCTGAACAGGACAAGACGTCGATGCTGTTTCTAGTCTCCGGAATGCCCTCGGCTTACAGCCGCTTCGGGTTCATGACGGTGAGAGCGATCGCTCAGGCAGTCCACGGCGGGATCGATGCGATGCAGTTCGCGCGCCTGGAGAAGTTCTACCAGGCCTACAAAAATCGGAAAAAGGACGGTTTCGTCGCCTTCATCAATCCGGGCGACCAGCGGATCCCGAAGCTCCTTCAACAGACGCAATCGAAGGTCGTCCTGTTCGACGATGATCTCTCGCATGCCGTAGCGACCGTGATGGCACGGCAGAAGAAGGAATTCCGATCGGCCATGCGGGTCGCGATCATGGCGTCGACAAACGTTGCGATCTTCAGCAGAATGACCAGCGCGGTCGTCTATCCGCAGCCCGGGCCGAACGCCCTGCTCCTGCCTTTCATCCAATCCCTAGCCTGGTTTCACGGCGTCGAGCCGGACAGCGAGCTGGTGGAGAAGGTCCGCGTTTTCCTCGACCTCGGCGCCATCACGCCGCGCACCACCATCCGCGAGGCCTTGCGCAGCTATTCCTCCGAGTTCGACGACGTCGACGGCATTCTCGACGGGCTGGACGCCCAGGAACTCGAAATCCTGCAGACATTGCGGCAGTCCTATCCCGGCTGTCTGAACCCTGAAAGCCGCGTGCCGATGCGGTGGCCGGCACGTGCCCTGTTCGACCCGATCCACCGCGACATGCCGTTGGAAACGCCGATCCAGATGCTGGGTAAGGCCCGCATGCTGGCGAGCGGCCCGGCCTACCACCTGCCCCCGGGCGAGTGGATCGCGCAGGTCGTGATCGAGGTGAACGGCAACTTTTCGCAGAACAAGCTTTCGATGCAGATCCTCGAGGACAAGAAGGTGCGCGGCGAACTCGATCTCGACCTTCCCGCTAAAGGCCGCCTCGCCTTGACCCAGGCCTTTGTCGTCGAGGACCCGTCCAAACAGATCTCCTTCGCCTTCGAGATGAAGGAAGGCGCGATCGAGGGCGAGTTCTCGGTCGAGTCGCTTCAGCTACGCAATATCCGACAGATCGAGGCGATCTGATCCATCGGCCGGGGCAAGGGCTGCGCCCTCCCCGGCCATCCAGGCATCCTATTCCGCCGGCTGCGGCTCGGCTTCAGAAACCGGTTCGCCGCGGTTGAAGGCCATGCCGGCAATCACCAAGGCGAGCCAGACGAGCGCCAGGATCGGCCAGATTCCCCCATAGATGATCGCCATGCCGATGAGCCCGGCCTGGACGACGTAATAGGTCATGGTGATCAGCGTCATGCGGATAACCTCGCCCTCGCGATCGGTGAGGCCGGCGACGGCGGAGGCGGCAACGACGTTGTGGACGCAGATCATGTTGCCTGCGGCGCCGCCCACCGCCTGCAGCGTCACGACGATCATCGCCCCGGCGGCGCCGAGGCCGATCTGCTCGGCGGCGGAGAACTGGAACAGCGAGAACATCATGTTGGACACGGTGTTCGAGCCGGCGATGAAGGCGCCGAGTGCGCCGATCAGCGGCGCGAACAGCGGCCAGGCCGTGCCGGCGACGCTCGAGACGCCCTCGGCAAGCACCAGCGGCATCGATTCCAGCGGCCCCTTGCCGGTGTTGAGGAACACCTGGACCATCGGCACCGCCAGAAGCAGGGCGGGCGCTGCGGCAACCATGGTGCGGCCGGAATTCGCCCAGGCCCTGGCATAGGCCGAGCCGCTCATCCGGTAGATCGCCACCGAGATCAGCGAGGCGAGGATGAGGACGGCGCCCGGCGAATAGAGAAGCTGCGCCTTCACCTCGATGCCCGAACCGAAGAGGTCGGAAAGGGCGATGGTCGTCGACGGCGACGTGAGCCAGGCCTTGAGCGGCGCGATCGTGCGGGTGAGGACGAGGAGAAGGGCGATGATCAGATATGGCGACCAGGCGCGCAGCAGCGAGATGCGGGCGCCCTCGCCGCCGGTGACGGCCTCGGCATCGCCAGTCTTCAAAGTGCCGTACCAGTTGTCGTTCCAGCCGGCGCGGGGCGGAAAGTCGAAGCGGTCCTTCGGCAGGAACAGGCCCGCCCGTGCTGCCGGAACGACGATCAGAAGCCCGATGAGGCCGCCGACGAGCGAGGGAAACTCCGGCCCGAGGAGCCAGGCGACGAGATAATAGGGAAGCGTGAAGGCGACGCCGGCGAAGAGTGCGAACTTCCACACCCGAAAACCTTCCCGGAAGGAGCGGTTGGCGCCGAAGAAGCGGGTGAGCATGCCGACCATCAGCAGCGGAATGACAAAGCCGATCAGCGCATGGACCATCGCGACATTGGCCGCGACGCCATAGACATAGTCGATTAGCGAGGTCGGGGCGATCGCCTGGGTGACGCCCTCGTTGCCGGAAAGGCCGGTGTTGACGCCGACCAGCATCGGGGTTCCGACGGCACCGAAGGAGACCGGCGTCGACTGGATGATCAGCGTGACGAGCACGGCGGCCATCGCCGGGAAACCGATGGCGACGAGCAGCGGCGCGGCGACCGCAGCGGGCGTTCCGAAGCCGGACGCCCCCTCGATCATCGAGCCGAACAGCCAGGCGATGATGATCGCCTGGATGCGGCGGTCGGGCGAGAGATCGGTAAAGCCCTGGCGGATCGCCCGGATCGCGCCGCTCTCGTGGACGGTCTGCAGGACGAGGATGGCGCCGAAGATGATGAAGAGCAGGGTCAGCGCTGTGACGAGGCCGTTGACCGTCGCGCCGGCGACAGTGGCGGCCGACTGGCCCCAGACCGTCAGGGCGATGGCGACGGTGGCGAGATAGGCGACGAGCATCGCCAGTTTCGCCGACAGCCGCATGATCACCAGAAGCACGAAAACGATCGCGACCGGCAGCAATGCCAGCGTGAACAAGAGACCCTGACCCATTTTTCGATTCCTCCCCCGGATCGGTTGCGGTGCAACCGAAAGCCTCGGAGAGATGATAGGAAAATGAGAAGGTCTACAAGGCTTACATCGCAAGACTTACTGAAAAAACCGTGACTTCGCCGTGGGAAGCTGTCGAAGCGCGGGCGTCGCGTAGCCGAGTTTCCGCGCGAAACCTGCCAAAGATGCGCGGGGCAGATCGAAAATGCCGCGAGGCACGTCGGCGATCCGCGAAAAAAGCAAGGGGGGGCCGTCCATCAGCGCGCCGCCCCTCTCGTCATTCAATCGTTCTATCGGCCTTATGCCTCAGAACTCCTCCCAACTGTCATCGGCCGCGGCCGGCTTTCTTGCCGCGCCGCCGGTGCCCGTGGTCTTCATCTGGGCCACCGGCTTGGAGGCCGCTTTCGGCCGGGCGGGCGTCGCCGCAGCCGGGCGCGGTGCCGGCTGGCTGGCTCGGCCTGTTGCGGCATTGGCGGCACTCTTCACCTTGAAGCGCGCAATGGTCTGGGAAAGGCTGTCGGTCTCGGCCGACAGAGTCTGCGCGGCGGCAGTCGACTCTTCCACCATGGCGGCGTTCTGCTGGGTCACCTTGTCCATCTGGTCGGCAGCGCCCGAGACCTCGCGAAGACCGGTCGCCTGCTCGCGGGCCGAATCGGCGATCTTCGCCACCACCTCTGCCATGCCGGCAACTTCCGCGACGATCTCGTCCAGCGACTTGCCCGAGGCCGTCACCAGCCCGACGCCCTTCTCGACATGTTCAGACGAGGCGTTGATCAGCGACTTGATCTCCTTCGCCGCCTCGGCCGAGCGCTGGGCCAGCGCCCGGACTTCCTGCGCCACCACCGCGAATCCCTTGCCGGCCTCGCCGGCCCGCGCCGCCTCGACGCCCGCATTGAGGGCGAGGAGGTTGGTCTGGAAGGCGATCTCGTCGATGACGCCGATGATCTGATTGATCTGCTGCGACGACGCCTCGATGGCATTCATCGCGGTGACCGCCTCGGCGACGATCTCGCCGCCCTTCTCGGCCTTCTGCCGTGCCGAATTGGCCGTCTTGCGGGCTTCGTTGGCGCCGTCGGCGGTGCCATTGACGGCACTCGAAACCTGGCTGAGGGCGGCGACGGTCTCTTCGAGGCTTGCCGCCTGCTGCTCGGTGCGATGGGCGAGATCGTTGGAGGCCACCGTGATCTCGTTGAGGCCGGTGCGGATGGTGCCGACGGTGCCGATCACCCGGCCGATGGCAGCTTCCAACTCCTCGACCGACGCATTGAACTTCGCCTTGATCGGCTCGAATTCCGCCGCGACCTTGCCGCTCATGCGGACCGTCAGGTCGCCGGAGGACAGCCGGTCGAAGCTCGCATCGACGACGCCCATGAACTCCCGCAGGTCCTCGGCCTTGGCGTTGTCGAGATCGGCCTGGCGCTGCTTGGCATCGGCTTCGGAAACGCGGGCTGCCTCCGCATCGGTCTCCAGCCGGTCACGCTCGATCGCCTGCTCCTTGAACACCTGCACCGCGCCGGCCATCTCGCCGATCTCGTCCTTGCGGCCGACCGCCGGAACCTCGACGGACTTGTCGCCGGAGGCGAGCCGCCGCATCGCCGCGGTCATCCGGTTGATCGGGGTCGAGATCGAACGGGCGATCGGCACCGCGCAGCCGATCAGCACCGCGAGGATCAGGCCCGCCCAGGCGGCTCCCTCATAGACCTTGCCCATGAACTGCGAGGAGAGGTCGTCGACATAGACGCCTGTCGCGACCGTCCAGCCCCAGGGAGCGAAGAGCTGCGAATAGGACATCTTGCGCTGGATCTTGCCGTTTTCGTCGCCGAGCCGGCGCAGGAAGTAATTGGTGTAGCCACCACCGTTGCGGGCCTTCTCGATCATCTCCCGGACCTGATACTTGCCGGTGACGTCCTGCGCGTCCCAGGAGGGCTGGCCCTCGCGCTTGGGGTCCGGATGCATGACGCGGGTGCCCTTGTCGTCATACATGAACAGGTAGTCGTTGTTGCCGTAACGGACCGGACGCACCGCGTTCTTGGCCTGCTTCTCGGCTTCCTCGCGGCTGAGCTCGCCCGACTGCACCCGCTCCTCGAACCCGGCGAGGATGGAGGTCGCAGCGTCCACCTGCGACTTGATCAGCTGCTCGCGATCCTTTCAGATCGTCTGGTTCAGCGAATAGAGCTGCAGCGACATCGCTGCGATGCTCACCAGCGCCGCGACGGCGATCAGCGCGTACAACTTGCGGGTAATCGAGAAATTCATGAGATGCCGGTCCTGTTTGCAATGCATCGGGGGCGGGATTCCGCTTCGAACATCGCCGGCAAAGTCAAATAAATGCTTAAGTCGCCAACATCTTCATTCATACATCAATAGTATATTTCGATACGCTGACAAGAAGACAATCATCGAACGGAATTTTGTTTGCTGAACTTATAGGATTTCAGAGAGATGATGTCTGTCACTGAGAACGGCGGGCAGAGCAGGGAAATCATCGACGATCGGCGCCGATCGCACGACGGGTCGGAGCACGACGGATCAAAAAAACGAATGGGACCGATGAAAGGGGGCCAATTGGCCCGGCGCATGCGGCAGCAAACGAGCGATGCGTCCTTCGAGACGCCAGCGGCATCGGCCCAGAAATCGGAATCGATCTTCCAAAAAGAACGATGCGTAAATGTAATCAGAGACGGCGTTATCGGCGCGCGTCAATCAACGCGCAGCGTTGCAGAGGCCGCGTCATGGCTCTGGGGGCCGCGCGTTCCGTCGGCCGACAGTGGTTTCGATCTTCGGGCCGACGCTGCCAGCAATGCAATGCAGCAGCGGTTGCTTGGGGAACCGCGGGACCCAACGTCCGGGTCAGGTCTACCGGACAATCCTTCGGTCGCGGCCGAGCGGCCGCACCGGGGACATCATGGGCATGCTTTGACGAGTGCGGCGATCAGTAGATGTTGCGCGGCGAGCGGAACAGGCCGCTATCGATCTCGCGCTGGCGACGCTCGAGGTCGACGAGCGAAACGGACTGGTCGAGATAGTTACGCTCGCGGTTCTGGCGGCTGTCGGAACCGAGGATCGACCGGAGCTTCTTGGTGAACTTCATGGCTTTTCTCCTTGACTGGCCATGAATCTAATATCGATGCTGCATTGCAGCAATCGGGCCTGCCGCAACGCTGCCATGCACCGATCCGTCACCCGCTTCTGGTGATCGCTTAGCGAAATCTCAATCTTTGCCGCGTCGGCGTGCCCCAGACACGGCGCATGAAACGACGAAGGGCCGGAGCAGATGCCCCGGCCCTTCGTCTGCAACTGCCAGCCCGGCCCGCTGCGAAGGCCCTTTCGGGTTTCGCGAAACGGGCCGGCCGAGCCGATTATTCGGCAGCCTGCGGACGGTTGCCCGCGGCATTGCCTTCGGTCTGCTGCGGCGTCGCGTCGGTGACCGGATGCGAGTTCGGCATGTAGCCGGCCGCCTCGTTGGCCTCGTTCCATGCCGCGCGCACGCCGGCCTCGTAGTCCGGATGCACCTGCTTCAGATGGCCGAACCAGCGCTCGGCGATCATCGAGGGAATGCCGGCCATGGCGCCGCCCATGTTCTTGTAGAGGCGCTGGCGCTGCTCTTCGTCCATGACCTTCATCACCAGCGCGCGCGGCTGGCTGTAGTCGTCATAGCCGACGCGATGGTCGTAGCGGGCCGCATCGCCGGAGATCCGCAGCGCCGGTTCCTGAGCCGTGCGATCCTCGACCGCTGCGCCCTGATCGCCATAGGAGTTCGGCTCGTAATAGGCGTTCTCGTTGCCGGTGCGGACGCCGCCATAGACGTTCATGGTGCCGTCCTTGTGGTAGTTCAGCACCTCGACGCGCGGCCGATTGACCGGGATCGTCTCGTAATGGGTGCCGAGGCGGTAGCGGTGCGCGTCGGCATAGGAGAAGATCCGCCCCTGCAGCATCTTGTCCGGCGACCAGGAAATGCCCGGCACGATGTTCGACGGCGAGAAGGCGGCGTTCTCGATCTCGGCGAAATAGTTGTCCGGATTGCGGTTCAGCTCGAAATAGCCGACGTCGATCATCGGGAACTGGTCGTGCGGCCAGACCTTGGTCAGGTCGAACGGATTGAAGTCGCACTTCTCGGCGTCGAGTTCCGGCATGATCTGGATCTGGAACTTCCAGCGCGGATACTGGCCGCTCTCGATCGTGTTGAACAGCCGCTCCTGATAGCCCTCGCGCGTCTTGCCGATGATCTCCTCGGCCTCGGCATTGGTGTAGAAGTCGTGGCCCTGCTGGGTCTTGAAGTGGAACTTCACCCAGTAGCGTTCGCCGGCGTCGTTCCACAGCGAGAAGGTGTGCGAGCCGTAGCCGTTCATGTGCATCGGCGACTGCGGCAGGCCGCGGTCCGACATCAGGATCGTCACCTGGTGCAGGCTCTCCGGCGACAGCGACCAGAAGTCGAACATCGCCGTTGGCGAGCGCATGTTGGTCTTCGGATGGCGCTTCTGGGTGTGAATGAAGTCCGGGAACTTGTAGGGATCGCGGACGAAGAACACCGGCGTGTTGTTGCCGACGAGGTCCCAGTTGCCGTCCTCGGTGTAGAACTTCAGCGCAAAGCCGCGCACGTCACGCTCGTGGTCGGCGGCACCCAGCTCGCCGGCGACCGTCGAGAATCGCGCCAGCATCGGCGTCTCGGCGCCCGGCTGCAGGCACTTCGCCTTGGTGTAGCGGGAGATGTCCTCGGTGACGACCAGCTTGCCGTGGGCGCCCCAGCCCTTGGCGTGAACGGTGCGCTCGGGGATGCGCTCGCGGTTCTGATGCGCCAGCTTCTCGATCAGCTGATAGTCCTGCAGGAGGAGCGGACCGCGCTCGCCGGCGGAGATCGAATCCTGATTGTTCGGCCACGGCGCGCCGGCCGTCGTGCGTAGGGTGTTGCGATCAGCCATCAAAGGCCTCCCTCGTCTTCGAGTGCGGCCCGGCGCGATGCGCGGACCTTGGAAAAGTTCCAGCCCTTTATGTAGGAACGACCCGATCAGCTCCAATCGTATTTCTTCCTGTTGGCAATCGGGATAACTTATCGGGCCATGTTCACCCTTCGCCAGATCCGCTATTTCCAGGCCCTTGCAGAAGCCCGCCACTTCGGCCGCGCGGCCAAGCGCCTCAATATCAGCCAGCCCGCACTTTCAGGCCAGATCGCCCAGATGGAGGCGGAGATGCAGGCGGCGCTGTTCCGGCGCGAGCCGTCCGGCGTCTATCTGACCGCCGACGGCGAACTCGTCGCCGAGCGGGTGCGGCGCATCCTAGCCGAGGTGCGTGAACTCGAAAGTCTTGCCGAAAGGAGCGCCAGCCTCCTCGGCCGGCGCCTCCGGGTCGGCATGATCGCCACCGTCGCGCCCTATCTCCTGCCGCGGCTGCTGCCGGACCTTTCGGCGGCCTTTCCCGGGCTCGAATGCCAGGTGCGCGAGAGCATCACCGAAAGGCTGCTCGCAGACCTTCGCTCCGGCGAGATCGACTGCGCGGTGGTCGCCCTGCCGCTGCCGAGCGAGGAGATGGAGGCCATCGAGACGATCACGCTGTTCGAGGATCCGTTTCTCCTCGCCGTGCCGGCCGGCGAGGCGGCCAGCCTGCCGAACCCGGTCCCCCCCGAGGCACTTCCCCGCCATCGGATGATCCTTCTCGAGGAAGGCCACTGCCTGCGCACCCAGGCGCTCGACGTCTGCCGGACGGCGGGCGACCATGAATTTGCAAGCCTCGGCGCAACCAGCCTGACGACGATCCTGCGGATGGTGGCGGGCGGCCTCGGCGCGACGCTCATCCCGGCGATGGCGGTGTCCGACGAGGCACCGGCGGAGGGCATCGTCGTCCTGCCGCTGGCAAGGCCGGTGCCCTCGCGCCGGCTCGTGCTGGCCTTCCGGCCGACATCGGTGCGCCGCGGCGACTTCGAGACCTTTGCCGATATCCTCTGCCGCTCGATGCGCCGGATAGAAGGCACGCACACCGAGGGAACCGCCAAAAGCCGCAGGAATTCCAGGCCTTCGTCTCACGGCAGGGTGAAGTCGGATTGACCTTGGCCGCCCTCTTGCCCGCCGCAGAGCGCCCCATATCGAGGCAGAGGACAGGGCCGTCACCGCCACGCCGGAGCTCCGGCACGCGGTCCTGGCGATCCGCCATTCGAGGAAGCAAGATGATCAAGCCTTCACGCCTTTCGGCAATCGCCGCGCCGCTCGCCGGTGCCCTTTTCGCCGCTTTGCCGGCGGCGGCACAGTCGACCGTCGAAAGTTCGGCGGGCTCCGCCATCCGGGTCGAGCCGGTCGCCGAATTCGACGAGCCCTGGGCGATGACCTTCCTGCCCGACGGCTCGATGCTGGTCACCGAGCAGGCCGGCACCCTGTTGCACGTCAGCGCCGACGGCAGCGGCAAGACCCCGGTCGCCGGCGTTCCCGCCGTCGCCTATGGCGGCCAGGGCGGCCTCGGCGACGTAGTGCTGCATCCCGACTTTGCCGAAAACGGCCTCGTCTATCTCTCATTCGCCGAGGCCGGCGAAGGCGGCCAGGGTGCGGCGGTCGCCCGCGGCAAGCTCGTCACCAGCGGAGAGCGGCCGCAGATCGAGGGGCTAAAGGTGATCTGGCGCCAGCAGCCGAAGGTCTCCGGCGAGGGCCACTATTCCCATCGCCTCGCCTTTTCGCCGGACGGCATGCTGTTCGTCACCTCCGGCGAACGCCAGAAGAAGCAGCCGGCCCAACGCATGGACAGCAATCTCGGCAAGGTGATCCGGCTGCATGACGACGGCGCGGTTCCGGGCGACAACCCGTTCCAGGACGACGGCGAGCTCGCCAGACAATTCTGGACCGTCGGCCACCGCAACATGCTTGGCATCGCCTTCGACGCCGACGGCAAGCTCTGGGTCCACGAAATGGGCCCGCGCGGCGGCGACGAGCTGAACCTCATCGAGCGGGGCGACAACTATGGCTGGCCGGTCGTCTCGAACGGCATCAACTACGACGGCAGCCCTATCCCCGATCACGACGCCCGGCCGGAGTTCAACGCGCCGGAAGTGTCATGGACGCCAGTCATCGCGCCGGCCGGCTTCGTCATTTACGACGGCGAAACCTTCCCCAACTGGAAGGGCGACGGCTTCATCGGCGGCCTGAGGAGCCAGGCGCTCGTCCATGTCAGCCTCGACGGCGACAGCGCCAGCGAGATCGAGCGCTTCGACATGGGAAGCCGCATCCGCGAGGTCGAACAGGGGCCGGACGGGGCGCTCTGGCTGCTCGAGGACGGCTCGGGCGGCCGGCTCCTGAAGCTGACGCCGGCCGAAGCCGACGGCTGAGCCAGGCGTCGAGAACGGGGAGACGGCGCCGGAACGGGCGCCGCCCCTCGCGTTTAGTTACCCGGATAGTTCGGGCTTTCGCGGGTGATCGTCACGTCGTGAGGGTGGCTTTCGCGAAGGCCGGCATTGGAGATACGGATGAAGCGCGCCTTCGTCCGCAGTTCCTCGAGATTGGCCGCGCCGACATAGCCCATCGCCGCCTTCAGGCCGCCGGCGAGCTGGTGCAGCACCGCCGCCACCTGGCCCTTGTAGGCGACCTGCCCCTCGATGCCCTCGGGAACGAGCTTCAGCGTGTCCCGCACCTCGGCCTGGAAGTAGCGATCGGCCGAGCCGCGGGCCATGGCGCCGACCGAGCCCATGCCGCGATAGGCTTTGAAGGACCGGCCCTGGTGCAGATAGATCTCGCCGGGGCTCTCGTCGGTGCCGGCGAGCAGCGAGCCGACCATGGCGGCCGAGGCTCCCGCCGCCAGCGCCTTGGCGATGTCGCCGGAAAACTTGATGCCGCCATCGGCGACGATCGGGATGCCGGCTTTGTCGGCGGCTTCCGCCGCGCTCATGATCGCCGAAAGCTGCGGCATGCCGACGCCGGCGACGACGCGGGTGGTGCAGATCGACCCCGGTCCGATGCCGACCTTGACGCCATCGGCGCCGGCGTCGATCAGCGCCTTGGTGCCGTCGGCCGTCGCCACGTTGCCGGCGATGATCTGAACGTTGTTGGAGATCCGCCGCGCCCGCGCCACCGCGTCGAGCACGCGCTGGGAATGGCCGTGGGCGGTGTCGATGACGAGGAGATCGACACCGGCGTCGATCAGCCGCTCGGCCCGCTCGAAGCCGTCGTCGCCGACCGAGGTCGCCGCCGCCGCCAGGAGGCGGCCCTGGAGGTCCTTGGCGGCATTCGGATTGAGCTGCGACTTCTCGATATCCTTGACGGTGATCAGGCCGATGCACTGGTCGTCGGCGTCGACCACCACCAGCTTCTCGATCCGGTGCTGGTGCAACAGGCGCTTGGCCTCTTCCTGATCGACCGATTCGCGCACCGTGACGAGGCCGCGCTTGGTCATCAGCTCGGCGATCGGCTGGCGGTCGTCGGTGGCAAAGCGCACGTCGCGATTGGTCAGGATACCGACGAGGCGGCCGCGGGTCTGGCCGCCGGCGCCGCCGTTCTCGACCACCGGAATGCCCGAGATGTGATGGGCTGCCATCAGCGCCCGGGCGTCGCCGAGGGTCGCGTCCGGCCCGATGGTCACCGGATTGACCACCATGCCGCTCTCGAACTTCTTGACCTGCCGGACCTCCTCGGCCTGCTCGGTCGGCGTCAGGTTGCGATGGATGACGCCGATGCCGCCGGCCTGGGCCATGGCGATGGCGAGCCGCGATTCGGTGACGGTGTCCATCGCCGCCGAAATGATCGGCAGGTTGAGCTCCAGAGTCCGGGTGATCCTGGTGCGGATGCTGGTCTGGTTCGGCATGACTTCCGAGTGGCCGGGCTGCAGGAGCACGTCGTCGAAGGTGAGCGCCGTCGCGCCGGTCGGGGTTTCGATGATCTCGGCCATGCCATGCCTCCGGGGAAAGGCGGCGCTTTCGCAGCGCGTCAAAAGGGATGGCAAGGGCTGCTACCACGCGATCATGACAATGGGAAGCAGGCCGTCGCGAGAAGTCGCCACGAAGAGGTCGTACGACGGGCAGGAACGGCGCGCCCTCCGGCGACACAGCGTTCGACGATCGATCCCCGAGCCCGTCCCTGCTGGCCACCGGCGGCAGCTTCTGGCAATCAGGCGCCAACGTCACAGGCCCGGCGCGCCGGTCCGAGAGGGTCGCCGCGGCGGGCGTCAGGAAGACAGGCCATGACCACCTCCACCATCATCACGCTTTCCTGCGAGGACCGCCCGGGCATCGTCGCGGGGCTGACGAGCGAACTCTACGAAGCCGGCGGCAACATCGCCGAGAGCGCGCAATTCTGGGATCGCGATTCGGGCCGCTTCTTCCTCAGGATCGCCGCCGACTTCAAAACGGAAGTCTCGCGGGACAGCCTGGAGCGCCAGCTTGCCCCCCTCACCCAGCGCTTCGCCATGCATCTGAAGATCGCCGATGCGGCCCGCCGGCCGAAGATCGTCGTCATGGTCTCGGCCTTCGACCACGCGCTCCTGCATCTCCTCTACCAGATCCGCACCGGCTGGCTGAATGCCGAGGTGGTCGCCATCGTGTCGAACCGTGAAACCAGCCGCGAGACCGCCGAAGCCGCAAACATCCCCTTCCACCACTGGCCGGTGACGAAGGAGACGAAGGCCGAGCAGGAGGAGAAGCTGCTGAAGCTGGTACGGGAGACCGACTGCGACCTCGTCGTTCTCGCCCGCTACATGCAGATCCTGTCGGACAACCTGTCGAAGCGGCTGACGGGCAAGGTCATCAACATCCACCACTCGTTCCTGCCGAGCTTCAAGGGCGCCAAGCCGTATCACCAGGCCCATGCCCGCGGCGTGAAGCTGATCGGCGCAACGGCGCACTATGTGACGGCCGATCTCGACGAGGGCCCGATCATCGAACAGGAGACAGAGCGGGTCTCGCACGCCTTGTCCGCCGACGACCTCGTCGCCGTCGGCCGCGACATCGAGGCCCGAGTCCTCGCCCGCGCGGTGAAGCTGCACCTCGAAGGCCGGGTGATGCTCAACGGCATGCGGACGGTGGTGTTCGGCTGACGGAAACGAGGTTTGGGAAGAGTGGTGCCCAGGGGTGGAATCGAACCACCGACACTGCGATTTTCAGTCGCATGCTCTACCAACTGAGCTACCTGGGCGCCGCCGCCGGGGATCGCTTACAGCGCTCTGCAAGACCGTTCCGGCGGGAGTGGCGGCCTTATAGAAAAGCTCGCCGCGCCTGTCCAGCGGCAATCCTCCTCGCCGGCAGGAGTTTTGCGATTTCGTGATAGGCGCATGCCTCTCATGCGGCAGGCGGGCATGGAAGGGCCGGCCGCAAAGGCTATTTCCGCTGCTGCCAGCCCTTTTCAATCGGAGGCCTCGATGCGCCAGCGACCCGCCTTCCTGTTCGACCTCGACGGCACGCTGGTCGATAGCGTCTATCAGCATGTCCTCTCCTGGAAGGACGCCCTCGACGCCGAGGGCATCACGCTCTCGGTCTGGCGCATCCACCGCAAGATCGGCATGAGCGGCGGGCTGTTCACCAACCAGCTGCTGCGCGAGATCGGCGAGGAGATCACCGAGGAAAAGCGCGAGCGGCTGCGCCAGGCCCATGCCGAGGCCTACAGGACCCATTCCAAGAGCGTCGTGCCGCTGCCCGGCGCCCGCGAACTCCTCGATACGCTGACGCGGGAGAAACTCGCCTGGGCGATCGCGACCTCGGGGCGGATGGAAACGGCGAAGCACAATCTCGACCGCCTGGGCGTCGATCCGGACCAGGTGCCAGTCGTGACCCGCGACGCCGTCACCTTTGCCAAGCCCGAGCCGGACCTCTTCATCGCCGCGGCGGAACGGCTCGGCGTGCCGACGGAAGGGGCAATGGTCGTCGGCGATTCGATCTGGGACATGCTGGCGGCCCAGCGCTGCCGGGCGCTCGGCGTCGGGCTGCTCTCAGGCGGCTACGGCGGCGAGGAGCTGGAGCGGGCCGGCGCCTTCCGCGTCTACGAAGACCCGGCCGGCATGCTCGACCATCTCGACGAGGTCGGCGGCCGCTGAGGCTCCGCTACGGTCGGGAGAAGCAAACCCTCGCCGGGTAGCCATCGATCCGTTCGCGTTCCGCCGGCGATCGCTTGCGTCTCGTCCGATCAGGCGACGCCGAGGCGCAGCAGATCGTGCAGATGAACGATGCCGACCGGCCGGCCTTCGCGCACCACCATCACGGCGGTGATGTTGCGGGTGTTGATCATCTCCAGCGCCGCGACGGCGAGCGTATCGGGCCGGATGGTCTTCGGATCGGCGGTCATCACCTGATCGACGGTGCGGGCGAGCAGCCCGGGGTCGAGATGGCGACGAAGGTCGCCGTCGGTGATGATGCCCTTCAGGCGGCCATCCTCGCCGATCACGCCGACGCAGCCAAAGCCCTTGCGCGACATGGTGATGATCGCCTCGGACATCATCGTGCCTGAGGCGACCAGCGGCATCGCCTCGCCGGTATGCATGATGTCGGCGACGTGCTTCAGGCTGGCGCCCAGCTGGCCGCCGGGATGAAAGACATGGAAGTCGTCCGGGGTGAAGCCGCGGCGCTCCAGCAGCGCAACGGCGAGCGCGTCGCCCATCACCAGCTGCATGGTCGAGGACGAGGTCGGCGCGAGGCCGAGCGGGCAGGCCTCGACCACCCGCGGCAGGATGAGCGTCACGTCCGCCTCGCGGGCGAGCGTCGAATTCGGCCGCGAGGTGACTGCGACGAGCGGAATGCGGAAGCGCCGGGAATAGGCGACGATGCCGTGGAGCTCGGCGGTCTCGCCGGACCAGGACATGGCGAGGATCGCGTCCTCCCGGCCGATCATGCCGAGATCGCCGTGATTGGCCTCGGAAGGGTGGACGAAGAAGGACGGCGTGCCGGTGGAGGCGAAGGTCGCCGCGATCTTCGAGCCGATATGGCCGCTCTTGCCGACGCCGGTGACGATCAGCCGGCCGCCGACCCCCGCGATGATATCGAGCGCCGCCTCGAAGCTCGCCGCCATGTCGGTCTTGATCAGCGCCGCCAGTGCCTTCAGAGCCTCGATCTCGGTGTCGATCGTGTGGGCTGCGGAACGCGAGCCGGCATGGTCGCTCGCGGTGGCACTCTTGGCTACGGACATCGCATTCTTCTCTTCTTGGCCGACACCCGAAGCTTCAGCGGCCAGGGGCATCCGACGATCATCATCCAAATGGCTATCGGCGGCAAACGTGACCGCATCGGGACGCTTGCGGCATTCCTGTTTCGCGCAACCACCGGCAGCTAGCTTCTCCGCGAATCAGTGTCCGATTTGCAACAATCGGTCAATGCCGCTGAAACTCCTGCCGGCTGGCGAAGCCGGCGCGAAACCGACTTGCCGGGCGAAGTGCGACGATGGGCCAGATGACGGGATGGATCGTGCCGCTGACGCTGCTCTGCGCGGCGTGGCTCGGCCTGTCCGCGTCACCCGGCGCCGCGCAGGACGCCGCCGATGCCCGCGGGCTGCGGCGAAGCATCGATGCGACAAGCGACGCGAGCCGCCTCGGCGATCCTGATGCCGACCTCATCGAGGCGCTCGGGGCATATGACCAGCAGACCCTCGTCGCCCCCGACGAGAAGGGCAAGGACCCCTCGAAGCTCCGCCAGATCGGCGATCCGGCTGATGCCGACGGCGAGGAAGACGATGCCCCGGAAAAGCCCGCCGCCACGAAGGCTCCGCGGCGAAATTTCGATCTCTCGGCCGGCCCGTCCGAGCCGTTCGACGACAACGGTCCGTCCCGCCCCGCCGGGCGCTCCGATCCGACGGCGCCCTTCGCAGCGACCGGCGATCCGGAGATGGACGGGGCGGAACCGGTCGATGACGAGACCCGAGCGCGCGCGAAGAAGAACGGCGAGGACAGCCTGCCCGAACAGGCCAATCCGACCCTCGGCGCAGGGATTGCGGACGAGACGCGGGCGGCCCAGTCGATGCTTCGCAGCAATCGCGCCGTCGAGACGATCGACCGCCTGCGCCGGCTGAGCCGCAGCGAGGCCGACGATCCCTTCGCGCCGGTCGGAACACGGGTCGGGACATTCATCCTCTATCCCGAACTGATCCAGACCATCGGCGTCTCCAACAATCTCGACAATGACGCCAAGGCGACCAAGGGCGCCTTCAGCGAGACGATCCTGTCGTCGCGGCTCGTCTCGGACTGGTCGAGCAACGAGGCGGAGTTCAATTCACGCCTCGCCTATCGGCGCAATTTCGCCGGGGATACGCCGGAGGATCCGAGCGCCGCGCTCGACGGGCGGCTGCGCCTCGATCTTTCGCGCGATACGGTGGCGACGCTGCGCGGCGCGATCGACTACAGCCGCGAGGACTATTCGGACGTCCTCGACGACAACGCCCTCTCCGGCCGGGCGGACGTCCTTTCCGGCTCGATCGCCGCCGAGCTTTCCCACGATTTCCACCCGGTAACGGTCGCCGGCACGCTGACCGCGGCGCGCAAATCCTATTTCAGCCTGCCCGACGGCAGCGTCGACGAGGACTATACGACGCTGACGGCGGCGCTACGCACCGGCTACGACCTTTCCCCGGCGATCCAGCCATTCGTCGAGGCGAGCTTCGGCCGGCGGATCTTCGACGTCGCAGCTCCGGCCGAGCGCGACGGGCCGTCACGGGACGCCTGGCTGCCGGCGCTGCGGGCCGGCGTCGCCGTCGATCTTCGGGAAAAGCTGAAAGGCGAGATCGCCGTCGGCTACGCCTGGAACGTTCCCGACGATGACGCGGCGGAGACGACTGCCTCGCCGACGCTCGACGCAAGCCTCGTCTGGTCGCCGCAGCGTGGCACCGACGTGACGCTTGCCGGCCGGACCTCCTTCGAGCCGGAACTCACCGGCCTTTCGTCGACGACCAATTACGAAACCTCGCTCGCCATCGCTCATTCGCTGAACGCCCGCACCACGCTGACCGCCGCCGCGACGCTCGGCTACGAGGATTCGACCATCGAGAACGAGGACAAGCTCTTACTGTCCGGTGAGGCCGGCTTCACCTACTGGCTGAACCGGCAGTTCGCCCTGACGGGCTCCTACGAGCACCGCCGGTCCTTCGCCGTCTTGCCGGACGACCGCTACAGCGCCGACACGGTGAAGCTCGGCGTCACGCTGCAGCGCTGAGAGCGGGGCTCCCCGAAAGGCCTATTCGGCCGGCTTCACCGTCTGCATCAGCCGTTCCATGTTGCCGATGACCTTGTCCCGGATGTCGGGGCGATAGAGCGCGAAGGCGACATTCGCCTCGATGAAGCCTTCCTTGGAACCGCAGTCGAAGGTGCGGCCGGTGAAGGGATAGGCGGCGAAGTCCTGGCTCTCGGCGAGCTTCAGCATGCCGTCGGTGAGCTGGATCTCGTTGCCGGCGCCCTTTTCCTGGGTGGCGAGAATGTCGAAGATTTCCGGCTGCAGGATGTAGCGGCCGGAGATCGAATAGTTCGACGGCGCATCCTCGGGCTTCGGCTTTTCGACCATGCCGGTGATCCTGAAGCCGTTGCCGACGTCGCCGCCCTTGCCGACGATACCGTATTTGTTGGTCTCCTGGGGGTCGCACTCCTCGACCGAGATGACGTTGCCGCCGGTCTTTTCGTAGAGCGCCACCATCTCGGCGAGACATCCCTTCTCGGCCTGCATGATCATGTCAGGCAGCAGGATGGCGAAAGGCTCGTTGCCGACGAGGTCACGGGCGCACCAGATGGCATGGCCGAGGCCGAGCGGCGCCTGCTGGCGGGTGAAGCTCGCCGTGCCGGGCTTCGGCTGCAGGTCGTCGAGCAACTGCAGTTCGGCAGTCTTGCCGCGCTCGGCAAGGGTGTTGGAGAGCTCGACCTGAATGTCGAAATAGTCCTCGATGACGCCCTTGTTGCGGCCCGTCACGAAGATCAGATGGTCGATGCCGGCTTCCTGCGCCTCGTCGACCACGTACTGGATGACCGGCCGGTCGACGACCGTCAGCATCTCCTTCGGGATCGCCTTGGTGGCGGGCAGGAACCGCGTGCCAAGTCCGGCCACGGGAAAGACGGCTTTGCGGACCTTCTTCATCGACAGGCTTCTCCAAGTCTCGAGCGACCCTGCGGGCCGTTAGGGCCATCAAAATTTTGCGCGGGCGCGCAAAGTCAACAGGCGCCTGCGTCAAAACCGCCGATCCGCTGGAAGAACGGCCAGGCATTCGCTGCTCGCAAGCATTGGGGGCTTCCCTCCGGACCGGCCGGCACGGGAGGCGGGTGATGCGGCGGACATCCGCCCGCGTCGAACGGCTGCCCCGCCGCAGGATGGTAAACATCCCGTTTACGACTTTGCTGCAGAATCGCCTTTCTCTTGTTGAACCATGCCAAGCCGAGAGGGACCCCATGAGCACTGCAAGGACGATGACCAACCTCACCCGCCTGGCTGCCGGATTCTGCGCGTTTCTGATGGTGGTCGCAGCGTCCTTGCCGGCGCGCGCCGATGCCGGCTTCGTGCGCTGGATCCAGAGCTTCGAAAACGTCGCCGCGAAGGCGGGCGTCTCGCGCGAGGTCTACCGCGCCGCATTTGCCGGCATCACCGAACCGGACCCCGAGGTAATCGAGAAGGCCCGCTACCAGCCGGAATTCCGCGACAAGGTCTGGGACTACATCGACAATCGCGTCAACGAGGAGCAGGTGGCCAAGGGCCGCTCGGCCAGGGCGCAGCTTTCCACCTGGCTCGACCGGATCGAGAAGCGTTTCGGCGTCGACCGCGACGTGCTCTTGGCGATCTGGTCGATGGAGACGAATTACGGGCAGATCCTGCAGCGCCAGGATGTCATGCGCTCCCTGCCCCGCTCGCTGGCGACGCTCGCCTATCTCGACAAGTCGCGGGCGACATTCGCCCGCCAGCAGCTGATCGCGGCGCTGAAGATCGCCCAGTCCGGGGACATCAAGGTGAACGAGCTGATCAGCTCCTGGGCCGGCGCCATGGGCCACACCCAGTTCATCCCGACGAGCTATCTCGCCTACAAGGTCGACATGGACGGCGACGGCCACGCCAATATATGGGAATCGGTCCCCGACGCCCTCGCCACCGCTGCCAACCTCCTGCACCGCAACGGCTGGCAGTCCGGCCGCACGTGGGGCTACGAGGTGATCGTGCCGGACAAGTATCGCGGCAAGCTCGAGCGCGACAACCGCAGCATCGCCCAGTGGGCAAGTCTCGGCTTCCGCCGCGCCAACGGCCGTGCCTTTCCGGACGGCAGCGAGCGGGCGAATCTCGTGCGGCTTGCCGGCGACAACGGGCCGGCCTTTCTGATGACCAAGAACTTCTTCGTCATCAAGCGCTACAACAATGCTGACAAATACGCCCTCGCCGTCGGCCTTCTCGCCGACCAGATCGGCGGCTATTCCGGCCTCGTCGTCGACTGGCCGCGGGGCTACAAGCCGCTGTCGATGGACGAGCGCTACGAGCTGCAGAAGCATCTCTCGCGCTTCGGCCTCTATGACGGCAAGATCGACGGCAAGATCGGATCGGGATCGAAAGCGGCGATCATGGCGTTGCAGCAACAGGCCGGCATGCCTCAGGACGGAAACGCATCGAAGGCACTACTCGAATTCCTTCGCAAGCGTTAACAATCGAGCAGAGAGGCATCGGCGACGGGTTGAGGGTCCCGCGGCTTTCATCGATGGGATCTTCTGACGGAATGGGGCGCATGGCAGAGCCTGGCAAGAGTATAACGGCAATCGGGCGCAAGGTCGCGGCGACCTTCGTCATGCTGCTTGCCTCGTTCGGCCTGACACTGGTCTTCGTGGCGGCCCAGCCATCCGCCGCGGCGGCGCAGGAGCGGCCGCGCACCATCCTCGACATGCTGTTCGGCAACGGCCTCGAGCGACGGCGCCCCTATCGCATCGACCGCCGCTACACGATCACCGATCCCGAGCCGCAGCGGCGCGCCCCCCGGCGCAGCCAGCGCAAGTCGCGCTCGGGCGATTCTCAGCCTCGCCAGAACGCCGCATCGGCCACGCCGGCCCCCGAGCCGACCGAGAAGGCCGAGGACGCCAAGACCATCCTCGTCGTCGGCGACTTCCTCGCGGCCTCCCTCGCCAAAGGCCTGAAGGACGCCTATGCCGAGAACGCGATGGCCGTCGTCGAGGCGAAGACCAGCGGATCCTCCGGCCTCGTGCGCCAGGATCACTACGACTGGAGCAAGGAGCTTGGCCCACTCATCGACGAGGCCAAGCCCGCCGTCGTGGTGATGATGATCGGCGCCAACGACCGCCAGCCCTTCTACCAGACGTCCGGGACGCTGGCGCTCCGCTCGCCCGAATGGAATGCCGAATACGAACGCCGGGTGGGCAAGATCGCCGACATCGTCCAGACGCACGGCGTGCCGCTGATCTGGGTCGGCGCGGTGCCGTTCAAGTTCGACCGGATGAGCGAGGACATGGTCTATTTCAACGACCTCTATCGCCAGGCGGCACAGAAGGTCTCCGGCGACTATGTCGACGTCTGGGACGGTTTCGTCGACGAGGACGACGGCTTCATCTACAGCGGTCCCGGCGTCGACGGCCAGACCGTCCAGTTGCGCAGCTCCGACGGCATCACCATGACCGATGCCGGAGACGACAAGCTTGCTTTCTTCGCCAAGAAGGCGATCGACCGCTACGTGGCGACCGACGCGCCGCGGCTTTCGGGCGGCGGGGCCGACGGCATCCAGCTTCCGCCGATCGCCAATGCCGCGACCGCCGTGCGCTCGCCGCCGGTGTCGCTCGACGATCCCTCGCTCGATGGCGGCGAGGCGCTGCTCGGCGGCGGCTCGACCGCAGTGGGGCTGACGCTGGAGGCATCGCCCCGCGACAAGCTCGTCCTTACCGGCACGGGCACCGGCAATGTCGACGGGCGGGCGGACGACTTTGCCTGGAACGACAAGGCGAGCGCCATAGCCACGGACGACAAGCCGGTCGCCTATCGCGGCTCGATCGACCTCAACAAGGTCCGCAAGGAACAGGGCATCAAGCCGCTGCCGAAGATGCCGTCGATCCTCGACGCCATCATGGACGACTGGTCGAAGGACGACCAGGAAGCCAAAGGCGGGAAATAGCCAAAAGCGCCCGGGAGCGCGCGAACCGCCCGCTCCCTCATGGAACAACCCGCAGCTGTCAGCGCGGCAGCGTCGTCGCGCCCATCAGGTCGAGATCGATCGCCCGGGCCGCCTGGCGTCCCTCGCGGATCGCCCAGACCACCAGCGACTGGCCCCGGCGCGCGTCGCCCGCCGCATAGACCTTTTCCATCGACGTCAGATAGTGCTGGTCGTCGGCATCGATCGAGACATTGCCGCGGCGGTCGGCGCGGGTCTTCACCGCGTTGCCGGTGCCGCCGAGGAACCCGTCCTTCAGCGGCCCGGCAAAGCCGATGGCGATGAAGGCAAGGTCGGCCTTGATGACGAATTCGGTACCCGGCAGCGGCTTGCGGGCTTCGTCGACCTCGGCGCATTTCACGCCGGTGAGGATCCCATCCTCGCCAATGAATTCCAGCGTGGCGATCTGGAATTCCCGCACCGCGCCCTCGGCCTGGCTGGAGGAGGTGCGCATCTTCGTCGCCCAGTAGGGCCAGACGGTCAGCTTGTCCTCGGTCTGCGGCGGCTGCGGGCGGATGTCGAGCTGGGTGACCTTCACTGCGCCCTGGCGGAACGCCGTGCCGACGCAGTCGGAGGCGGTGTCGCCGCCGCCGACGACGACGACATGCTTGCCGCCGGCCCAGATCTCCTCGGCCGGCCAGCCGGCGCTCTGGATGCCTTCGCCGCCGACCCGCCGGTTCTGCTGGACGAGATAGGGCATCGCGTCGTGGACGCCGGTGAGGCCGTCGTGGGGGATGCCGCTGTCGCGCGGGGTTTCAGAACCGCCGCAGAACAGCACTGCGTTATGGGTGTCGACGAGTTCGGAAACCGGCCGGTCGACGCCGACATTGACGCCGCAATGGAAGGTCACGCCCTCCTGGCGCATCTGGTCGATCCGCTTGTCGATCCAGTGCTTCTCCATCTTGAAGTCGGGAATGCCGTAGCGCATCAGGCCACCGAGCCGCGTCTCGCGCTCATAGACATGGACGTCGTGTCCGGCGCGGCCGAGCTGCTGGGCGGCGGCGAGACCCGCCGGCCCCGAGCCGATCACCGCGACGCGCTTGCCGCTCTTCGTGGCGGCCGGCTGCGGCCGGATCAGGCCGAGCTTGTACGCCTTGTCGGCGATCGCCTGCTCGACCGTCTTGATGGCAACCGGCGTGTCCTCGAGATTGAGCGTGCAGGCTTCCTCGCAGGGCGCCGGGCAGATGCGGCCGGTGAATTCCGGGAAGTTGTTGGTCGAGTGGAGATTGCGGATCGCCGTCTCCCAGTCGCCCTGATAGACGAGGTCGTTCCAGTCCGGGATCTGGTTGTGGATCGGGCAGCCCGTCGGACCGTGGCAATAGGGGATGCCGCAATCCATGCAGCGGGCCGCCTGCTTGCCGACCTCCTCGTCTGACATCGGCAGGGTGAACTCGCGGAAGTGGCGAATCCGGTCGGAGGCCGGCTGATACTTGTGCGTCTGCCGATCGATCTCGAGAAAACCGGTCACCTTGCCCATTCACACCCCCACCCTCGCCGCATCGACGGCGCGGCTCTTTCTGCCGTGGCTCATGGTCCGCACGCATTGGCATGCTGCGGCGCGGAACATACTAGCCGGCTTGTGTTCGTTAGGACAGGCGTACTGCCCCATTTGCCGTTTCTCGGCAAGCCCTCCCCCCACGGAAGGCCGCAGGCGCGAGACGCTCGTTGCAAGCCGCCGGTCCCGGCCGTGATGCGCAGAGCCGGCGTCAAGGGACCGTCAAGGCAGGGTCGAGGCGTCGCAGATGTAGATGGCCGTCCCCGCCTGAATGCCAGAAACCTCCGATCTGGGTTACAGACCGGAGGTTCCGATTGCAATGCGGCGAGGTGCGGCGGTCAGGAGCAGACCTTGACGCGCTTCCAGCGATAGACCGGCTTGCCGTGATTGTCGTAGCCGACCACGACCTGCTGCCGTACCCAGTAACAGTTGGTGGAGCTGGTGAAACTGTAGTTCGGCCAGAAATACTGGGCCTTGGCGCCGGAGGCCGAAGTGGTAGCGGCGACGGCGATGGTGGCAAAGGCGATGGCGGTGTTGCGGATCATGGTCGGGTCCTTGTCCAGGGTGCGGAAGTGGCTGGCATTTTCGGATCGGGGCGCCGGCGGCTCGTCTCGTCCGCCGATGAGTTGACCCTAGGGATGGTCCCGGTCCGGCTCAGTGATCCGCGTCACAGGCACTCACCGAGGCAGTCCGAATGACGACGAGCGCCCTTCCCGGCCGACGCGCCATCACACAAAAACCCCCGGGCCACGATCGGGCCCGGGGGCTGACGATTGTCATCTGCAGGGATCGGATCAGAAGCAGATCCGGACGCGCTTGAACTTGTAGATCGGCTTGCCGAAGTGGCTGTAGCCGATGAAGACCTTGCGGGTCACGAACTTGCAGTGGCTGTAGCCGAAGCCGTTGTTGACGATGATGACGCGCTTGTTGAAGCCGTGGTTGTGCTTGAAGCCGTGGGCCTGGGCGGCACCGATGGAGCCGACGGCGACGACGGCGGTGGTGGTCAGTGCGATGAGAGCCTTGCGGATCATGGTATCGTTCCTTTCGAGTTCCAGGGCCTTTTCTCGAGCCCTGTGGGTCGGGGTTGACGACGGCCTTTTCTGCCCGCCGATGAGATGACCCTACCGACGCCGCGGTCCGGCCTCAGTGACCTGCGTCACTCAAGTGTCGAGTGGCGAAAAGGAGGTGCGGCGCGGTTCGTCGTGACTCCGTATCGCCGAGGTACTATGCTCGCCTGAGCAAAGGCGGATTTGCCGGAAAGGGACGTCATGACGGTCGAGGTCAGGCCGACGGAGAAGGTGGCAGCGCTGGAGCGCTGCATGGTGTTCGAAGCCCTGAGCGCCGAGATGCGCGAGGAGCTTGCCGCCCACGCCTATCCGAAGAGCTTTGCCGCCGGGGATCTGATCTTCGCGGCCGGTGATCCCGGCCAGACGATGATGGCCGTCCTGAAGGGCACGGTGCGGATCGGCCTCGTCACCGCAACCGCCCGCGACGTGGTTCTGGGAGACTGCCACCAGGGCGATGTCTTCGGCGAGGTGGCGCTGTTCGACGGCGGGCCGCGCTCTGCCGATGCCCGGGCGCAGACCAATGTCGAGCTTCTTGTCCTCGAACGCCGCGACGTCTTTTCGGTGCTGCAGCGCCATCCGGACGGCGCGCTGCGGCTGCTGGAGCTTCTCTGTGGCCGTCTGCGCCGCTCCGACGAGCGGATGCAGGAACTCGCCTTCCTGGACATTTCGACGCGTCTTGCGCGGGCGATCCTGCGCATCCTCGAGAGCCCAGCCCATTCCGGCGCCAAGCGGCCGGTGCGTCTGGCATTTTCCCAGACCGAACTCGGCAACATGATCGGCAGCGCCCGCGAGAACGTCAATCGCTGCCTGAAGGGCTGGCAGCGGCGGGGCCTCGTCGACCTGAAGGACGGCTGGCTGATCATCCGCGACGAAAAGGGCCTCGGCATCCTCGCGGACACCGAATAGCGACCCTATCTGCGGCAGGAGCCACTCGCCATCGGTCGCAGGAACGACGCCGCGGCGGGCCAGCGAGCCGCCGGCAGGCGATTTTGCCCGAGGCGGTTTTCGTGTCACGATAACGTCACGGTCGGCGGAGCGGCCGGCAATCGGTTTGGACAGGGGCAATCTTGACGCAGACTGTTTTCAACGGCGGGACTTCGGCGGATCTCGTCGCGTTCCCGGCCGCCAATCCTCGCGACACCGTGGTTTCCTTCGATCGGCGCGAGCTCTCGGCAATACTGAGGGTCTACGGACAAATGGTCGCGAGCGGCGAGTGGCGCGATTATGCCATCGACATGCTGAAGGACCGCGCCGTCTTCTCGGTGTTCCGGCGCACCAGCGAGATGCCGCTCTACCGGATCGTCAAGGACCCCAAGCTCGCCCGGCGCCAGGGCGCCTACCAGGTGGTCGCCGCCGGCGGTCTAGTGATGAAGCGCGGTCACGATCTTGGTGCCGTCCTCAAGGTCTTCGACCGCAATCTGCGGCTCGCCGACAACGGCTGAACGGCAAGGCCCTCGCCCGGCTAACGAAATCGCGTCATCCGGCGCATCTATGGTCTTCGCCCTTTTGCAATAGATCTCGCCCGGTACGACCAACCGGGACGAGACGATGCCGACGACAGCCAGCGACGCCCGCGCCGACGAACTCGGCGTCCGGGCAAAATCCCCGTCGCAGATCCCAGCGCCCGGCTGGAAGAACATCCTGATGCGGGTGTTTGCCGAGATCTCGAACGACCGGGTGCTGCTCGTCGCCGCCGGCGTGACCTATTACCTGCTGCTCGCCATGGTACCGGCGATGGCCTCGCTCGTCTCGATCTATGGTCTCGTCGCCGACCCGGCGACGGTCGGCCAGCACATCGGGGCGCTGTCGACGCTGTTGCCGGGCGGCGCGATGCAGATCGTCGACGATCAGCTGACGCGTCTTGCGGGCGCCGCCAACGGCACCCTCGGCCTGTCCCTGATCATCTCCCTCGCCATCTCGCTGTGGAGCGCCAATGCCGGGGTGAAGGCGCTGTTCGAGGCGATGAACGTCGCCTATGACGAGAAGGAGGAGCGCTCCTTCATCCGGCTGACGCTCGTCTCGCTCGTCTTCACCCTCTGCCTCCTCGCCGCGGCGCTGACGCTGATCGCGCTGACGGTGGTGCTGCCCATCGTGCTCGGCTATGTCGGCCTCGGCCAGGGTACCGAATGGCTGATCACCGCCGGCTCGATCGCCGCGACGCTGATCTTCGTCTCTCTCGTCATCTCGGCGCTCTACCGCTGGGGGCCGTGCCGCCGCCAGGCCAAGTGGCGCTGGATCACGCCGGGTTCGGTCCTCGCCGTCCTCGTCATCGCGATCGTCTCGCTCCTGTTCTCCTGGTACACGGCGAATTTCGGCTCCTACGACGCCACCTACGGCTCGCTCGGCGCGCTGATCGGCATGATGACCTGGATGTGGCTGACGATGATCATCCTCATCGTCGGCGGCGAGCTGAACTCCGAGATGGAGCATCAGACCGCCCGCGACACGACGACCGGACGCGAGAAGCCGATGGGCACCCGCGGCGCCACCATGGCGGATCAGGTGGCCGATGCCACCGTCGCCGGCGGGCGGCTGTTCATGGAGACGGACCCGTCGCTGAAGCGCGAGATCGACGCGCTCTACAGCGGTGCCGGAGAGCGGCAGAAAGGCCGCGAGGAGCGCGACCAGTGGATCGCCGCGGCAGTACCCGCCGCGATCGCCCTGATCGCCGTCGCCGGCATGTCCAGCTTCGGCCGCAGCCGCCGGCCGGCCCGCTGAAGCATCGGCCCGAAAATCGGAATCGATTTTCGGAAAGCATGATGCGTAGAATCAAAGAAATAGCGCGGCCTTCGTGCGCCCTATCGGACGCACGGCGCGCTGAGGGCTTGGCAAGCGCCTACGTCAGATCTCCGGCGGCGGGGCGCTGAAATCGCCTGGATAGGCGCTGGTGTCGGGGATCGTCCCGGTGCCTTCCCCGAGCGGGCGCTGCATCAGCACCGTGTCGATCCAGCGGCCGAACTTCAGCCCCGTCGCCGGCATCGTCCCGATCATCTTGAAGCCGAGCTTGCGATGCACCCCGATCGAGCCGTGATTGCCGGCGTCGCCGATGACGGCGAGCATCTGGCGAAAGCCGAGCCGCTCGCACTCCTCGATCAGCCGGGTGAGCAGCGCCGTGCCGACGCCGCGCCCGCGTGCCTCCGGCGCCAGATAGATCGAATCCTCGACCAGCCAGTTATAGGCGGGCCGCGGCCGGTAGCCCCCGGCATAGGCATAGCCGAGCAGCCGGCCGCCCTTCTCCTCGGCGACGAGATAGGGAAAGTGCTTCGCCTTGAGGTCGCCGAAGCGCTGCGCCATCGCCGCCTCGTCCGGCGGGACGAGTTCGTAGGTGGCGGTGCCGGTCCTGACCTCTTCGGCGTAGATCGCCGTGATCACCGGAAGATCGGCCTGTTCGGCCGGACGAAGCAGATAGGCGCCGGACACCTTCAACCCTTTTCGTAACGCGCGGCTGCCGCCGCATTCGCCCTGAATTTACCCGTGGCAGCCGGTCTGGGGTAGCATTCCTGCAACGATCCACCGCCGAATTAGCGGTTCGATGAGCGCATTTGACCGCTTCTCCCATTGCGGCATCGGCATGGTTGGGCATAAGCCCTCGCATCCAGCGCGCGTTGCGAAGGCGCCAGAAGACCCGATCATCGGCGAGCGGACGAAAGCGTGAGCAAGGCAAAGAAGAAGAAATTGTCCCTCGTCGCGCCCGAACGGCGCGGGCTCGTACTCGGGCTGATCGGCCGGATCCTGCGCGAGAACGGCCACCTCTTCGTGCGGCAATATGCGATCGCCATCGGCTGCCTGGTCGCTGCGGCGGGCTGTACCGCCTTCCTCGCTTGGATCATGCGCGACGTCATCGACAAGATCTTCGTCCAGCAGAACCGCGCCGCGATCTATTCCCTGCCGGCCATCGTCTTCGTCACCTTCGCCATACGAGGCCTCGCCAATTACGGCCAGGCGGTGGTGCTCGCCCGTATCGGCAACAACATCGTCGCGAGATACCAGCGCCGGCTGTTTGCCCACATCACCGAACTTTCGGTGGATTTCTTCGCCGAGAACCGCTCGGCCCATCTCGCCGCGCGGATCAACCAGAACGTCTCCGGCATCCGCGATACGCTGAACCTCACCATCACCTCGCTCGCCCGCGACGCGCTGAGCCTGATCTTCCTCGTCTTCGTGATGATCTGGCAGGATCCGGTGCTTTCCGGCATCGCCCTTCTCGCCGGCCCGCCGATCGCGCTGATGATCGGCAGCCTCGCCCGCAAGCTGAGGGTGGCAACCCGCCAGGCGATCGACATCAACGCGAGGGTGCTAGCCTCGATGCAGGAGGCGGCGCAGGGCATCACCGTGGTCAAGGCCTTCACCATGGAGGTGCCGCTGCGCGAGCGCATCGAGGGCCTGATCCTCAAGGCCGAGCAGCGCTCCAACAAGATCGCTGGCATCACCGAGCGGACCAGCCCGGTGACCGAGATGGTCGCCGGCTTCGCGATCGCTGGCGTCATCGGCTATTCCGGCTATCGGGCCGTCGTGTACGGCTATTCGCCGGGCTCGATGTTCGCCTTCATCACGGCGCTGCTGCTCGCCTACGATCCGGCGCGGCGCCTCGCCAAGCTGCAGGTCCAGCTCGAGCGCGCCCTCGTCAACGCCTCGATGATCTACGAGATCCTCGACCTCGAGCCGCGCCAGGCCGACGCTCCGGACGCCAGGACGCTGACGGTGGAGCGCGGCGAGATCGCCTTCAGGAACGTCACCTTCGGCTATTATGACGGCGAGCCGGTGCTGCGCGACCTTTCCTTCGTCGCCCCTGCCGGCAAGACGACGGCGCTGATCGGCGCCTCGGGCGGTGGCAAGTCGACGATCATCGCTCTCCTCCAGCGCTTCTACGACGTCGAGGAAGGCGCGATCACCGTCGATGGCGAGGATATCCGGACGGTCACCAAGCGTTCGCTGCGCTCGAAGATCGCCTATGTCCCGCAGGCGCCGTATCTCTTCGAGGGCACGATCCGCGAGAACATCCGCCTCGGCCGGCCGGACGCCACCGACGCCGAGATCGAGGAGGCCGCCCGCCAGGCCCAGGCCGAGGAGTTCATCCTAGCCGCGCCGCAGGGTTACGACACGCCCGTCGGCGAAAACGGCATGACGCTTTCGGGCGGCCAGCGCCAGCGCCTGTCGATCGCGAGAGCGCTGGTGAGGAATGCCCCGATCCTGCTCCTCGACGAGGCGACCTCGGCCCTCGACACCCGCTCCGAGACGCTGGTTCAGGCGGCGCTCGACGCGGCTATGAAGGACCGCACCGTGCTTGTCGTCGCGCACCGGCTGTCGACCATCACCAATGCCGACCAGATCCTCGTCGTCGACAGCGGCAAGATCGCCGAGCGGGGCACCCATCACGATCTCGTCGATCGTGAGGACGGGCTCTATGCCCGCTTCTACGGGCTGCAGGCCGGCGGCAATCGGCGGCCGGCGGATTTGGCGGCCGCGCGGCGGTGAGACACGGTCGCGGGGTCGGCGTAGCCGGCGCTTTGACGGCGTTTGCGAATGAAGTATTCAGCGGCCGAACAGACGAGCGCCGGAAATCCGTCAGGTCGTCATCTTCGGGCTTCTGCCAAAGATCTGCAGCCCCGCATCCGAGTTTGGCCGGTCGGCAAGTCTGCAAGGATTCTATCGCCGACATTGCAGTAGATCCTCGGGACAAGCCCGAGGATGACGGTGGTGGTAGGGTCGTGGCCGATCGCCATGAACCGCCGCCTCGCCATTTGAAAGGAAGCCGCCCATGAAGCTCGTCGTTCTCGGAGCCGCCGGCCGGATGGGCCGCACACTGGTGAAAATCATCACCGAAACCGGGGGCGCGTCGCTCCACGCCGCCCTTGAGCGTGAAGGCTCGCCGGCGATCGGCTCCGACGCCGGGCTGCTCGCCGGGATCGGCGACATCGGCCTTTCCGTCGAAGCCGACATCGACGCAGCGCTCGACGGCGCCGACGGCATCGTCGACTTCACCGCTCCGGCCGTCTCGGTGTCGCTGGCGGCAAAGGCTGCCGAGAAGCGCCTTGTCCACGTCATTGGCACGACCGGCTTCGAGGCGGATGCCGACGCCGCGATCGGCAAGGCGGCCCGGAATGGCGCGGTCGTCGTCAAGTCCGGCAATATGAGCCTCGGCGTCAATCTCCTGGCCGTCCTCGTCGAGCAGGCGGCGCGGGCCCTCGGCCCAGACGCCTTCGACATCGAGGTGCTGGAGATGCATCACAGACACAAGGTCGACGCCCCGTCGGGCACTGCCCTCCTCCTCGGCGCAGCGGCGGCGAAGGGCCGCGGCATTTCCCTCCCCGAACATTCCGTCAGGGTTCGCGACGGCATCACCGGCGCGCGCGAAAAGGGCAGCATCGGCTTCGCCACCCTCCGGGGCGGCTCCGTCGTCGGCGAGCATTCGGTGATTCTCGCCGGCGAGGGCGAGCGGATCGAGCTCTCCCATGCGGCGACGGACCGGGCGATCTTCGCCAGGGGCGCGGTCAAGGCCGCTCTCTGGGCGAAGGACCAGCCGGCCGGCCTCTATTCGATGCGCGACGTGCTCGGCCTCGCCGCCTGATCGGGCAGCGCGTTGCATCGCACGACATTTCTCGAGGGGCGCGCTAGATCACGCCCGGATACACCCACCGAAAGGCACCGCCGATGTCCCGCATCCTCGTCCTAGTCCGCCACGGCCAAAGCGAGTGGAACCTGAAGAACCTCTTCACCGGCTGGAAGGACCCGGACCTGACGGAAAAGGGCGTCGAGGAGGCGAAATCCGCCGGCCGCAAGCTGAAGGCAGAAGGGTTCGTCTTCGACACTGCCTTTACCTCCGTCCTGTCGCGGGCCCAGCGCACCCTCGACCTGATGCTTCAGGAGCTCGGCCAGACCGATCTTCCGGTCACCCGCGATGTGGCGCTGAACGAGCGCGACTATGGCGATCTCTCCGGCCTCAACAAGGACGACGCACGCGAGAAGTGGGGCGAGGAGCAGGTGCATGTCTGGCGCCGCTCCTACGACACCCCGCCTCCCGGCGGCGAGAGCCTGAAGGATACCGGCGCGCGGGTCTGGCCCTATTACATCCACGACATCCTGCCGAAGGTGATGGCCGGCGGCACGGTCATCGTCGCCGCCCACGGCAATTCGCTGCGCTCGCTGGTCATGGCGCTGGACGGGCTGACGCCGGACCAGATCGTCGCCGAGGAGATCGCGACCGGCGTTCCAATCGTCTACCGGCTCAACGAGGATACGACTGTCCGGGAGAAGCGGGTTCTCGAAGGCTGAGGCCAATCCGGCCGGATGCGAATTGAGCGCCGCAACCGCCTCTGCTACCCCACGCTCCGGTGGGATAAGGAGTGAAGTTTCATGAGCGAGAAGATCATCATGCGCACCGGCGAGGCCCTCGTCGCGGGCGGCCCTCCGGGGACCGCGGCCGAGCCGGAGGTCGTCATCGGCGCGCTGGACGGCCCGGTCGGCACCGCGCTGGCGACGCTCACCGGCGATCAGGTGAAGGGTCACAGCCGCGTCTTCGCGCTGCTCAACACCGACGTGATGGTCCGGCCGGTGACGCTCTGCGTCTCCAAGGTGACCGTGGACGATCCGAAATACACCAACATCCTGATGGGCACGGTGCAGTTCGCCATCGCCAACGGCGTGCTCGACGCGGTCCGCGAGGGGCTGTTGCCGAAGGACCAGGTGAACGACCTTGGCATCATCTGCTCGGTCTGGCTCGCCCCGACCATCGTCGACGTGACGGATCTCGATCACAAGGTGCTCTTCGACATACACCGCGAGGGCATGAAGAAGGCGATCGCCAAGGCGATGCGGAACGAGCCGTCGATCGACTGGCTGCTCGAGAACCAGGACAAGATCGTCCACAAATACTACCAGATGGGCCTCGACGGAAAAATCTGAGGGCCTCGGGAAAAGCCATGGCGGCCGCGCAGGAAGGTCGGGCGTGCTGGCTTTGCGGCCGGCCGCTCGGCAGCCGCGTCGAGTGGCATCATCCGCTGCCGAAGAGCCGCGGCGGCCGGGTGACCGAGCCGGTCCACCCGATCTGCCACCGCACCCTCCACGCCACCTTCTCGAACGTCGAACTCGCCCGCCTCGCGGCGAGCGGCGAAGATATCAGGCAACAGCCGGAACTGCGGCCGTTCCTGCGCTGGATCGCCGGCAAGCCGGCAGATTTCCACGCCCCGACCAGACAGCGGAAGTGACGCCGTAGCGTGGCTGCGGCCAGACGGAAGACGGGTCTGCTCAGGGAGCGGCGGAGATCCGCGCCTCGCGGCGCGAGCGCTTGGAAAATTCCCGCCAGGAAAACGGGATCGAGACGTAATAGGCGATGATCGTCACCGTCGCGGTCGCCCAGAAATAGCTGACCAGCATCGCCACGTAGAACACCATCAGCATCATGATCGGGATCGCGGTGGAGCGCGGCACGCGGATGCCGGCGCCCTTGCCGGACCAGGTCGGGATGCGGCTCGCCATCAACAGGCCGACGAAGACCAGATAGATCGCCGTGAACCCCGCGGTGACATGCGGCAGGTGGACGTCGATGCCGATGAAGCTGACATACATCGGGAGCAGCGCCAGCCCGGCACCGGCCGGGGCCGGCACGCCGACGAAGAAGGCCGAGTGCCATTTCGGCCGGTGCGGGTCGTCGAGCATGGTGTTGAAGCGGGCAAGCCGCAGCGCGCAGCCCGTCGTGTAGAGCAGCGCCGCCGTCCAGCCGAAGGCGCCGGCCTCGTTGAGCACGAAGGCGTAGAGCAGCAGCGCCGGGGCGAGGCCGAAATTGACGATGTCGGCGAGCGAATCCATCTCCGCGCCGAACCGGCTCTGGCCCTTCAGCATCCGTGCGACACGCCCGTCGATGCCGTCGAGAACCGCCGCACCGAGCACCATCAGCACGGCAAGCTCGAAGCGCGCCTCGAAGGCCAGCCGAACGCCCGTCATCCCGGCGCAGATGGCGAGGATGGTGATGAGGTTCGGCACGATCCGGCGGAACGGGATCCGCCGCCGGCTGCGCCCCTCCGGCTCGTCTGGGTGGCCCGGATCGAAGGGCGGAAAGAGCTTGTCGAGGGACATCAGTCGCGCCTCGCCGGCCAGGTTGCGAGCCTGTCGCCATATTCGGCGATGACGGTCTCGCCGGCGATCGCCGTCTGGCCTTCGCTGACCCGCGGCTGGACGCTGCCGGGCAGATAGACGTCGAGCCTGGAGCCGAAGCGGATCAGGCCGAAGCGCTCGCCCGCCTCGATGCGATCCTCCACGACCGACCAGCAGATGATCCGCCGTGCGACGAGGCCGGCGATCTGGACGACGCCGATTTCGCCCTGCGGCCCGTCGATCACCAGGCAGTTGCGTTCGTTCAGCTCGCTCGCCTTGTCGAGCTCGGCATTCTTGAACTCGCCCTCGCGATAGAGGATGCGGGCGATGCGGCCGCGCATCGGCGCGCGATTCACGTGGCAATTGAAGACGTTCATGAAAATCGAGACGCGCAGCATCGGCTCGGCGCCGAGGCCGAGCTCGACCGGCGGCACCACATGACCGACGAGCGAGACCCGGCCGTCCGCCGGGCTGACGACGAGATGGTCGGCGACGGGCGTGATGCGTTCGGGATCGCGGAAGAAATAGGCGCACCAGGCCGTCAGGATCAGGCCGATCCAGAACAGCGGCTGCCAGAGCAGCCCCAGCACGACGGAAGCGCCGAAGAAGACGGCGATGAACGGATAGCCGGCCCGGTGGATGGGCACGAAGGCATTGCGGATCGAGGTCAGGATATGCACGTCTGTCGTTCTTCTTCCCGTTGTTTCGCCGGCGGGTCGAGCCGTTCCCGCATGTAGCCGATGCGACCGGCCCGCGATACCGCTTCGACGGCCGATCGGGCGGCACGCGGCCCGAAGAGCGGGTCGAAGCCTGCCCTGCGGCGCTCGGACTCAACGTGGCGTGAGGTCAGCCGTTCCAACCTGCCGATTCCCGCAAACCGCGCCACTGCTCAGACCGGCTCGGTGCGACGCCTCTCGATGACGCCGAATTCGTCGCTCTCGCGGGCCTTGCGCAACGCCTCCTCGGCTTCCGTCGCCTCGCGCTGCATCGCCCACATCTCGGCATAGAGGCCGTTCATCGCAAGAAGGTCGCGATGGGAGCCGCGCTCGACGATCTCGCCGGCCCTCAGGACCAGGATCTCGTCGCAATTGATGATCGTCGACAGGCGATGGGCGATGGTGAGCGTCGTGCGGTTCTTCGAGACGAGGTCGAGCGCCGACTGGATCTCCTGCTCGGTGTGGGTGTCGAGCGCCGAGGTCGCCTCGTCGAGGACGAGGATCGGCGGCGCCTTGAGGATCGTCCGGGCGATCGCCACGCGCTGCTTCTCGCCGCCGGAGAGCTTCAGGCCCCGCTCGCCGACCATCGCGTCGAAACCATCGGGAAGCTGCTCGATGAAGCCGGCGATCTGGGCGAGCTCGGCGGCACGCACGACTTCCTCGTCGCTGGCGTCGGTGCGGCCGTAGCGGATGTTGTAGGCGATGGTGTCGTTGAACAGCACGGTGTCCTGCGGCACGATGCCGATCGCCGCGCGCACGCTCTCCTGGGTGACGCCAGCGATGTCCTGGCCGTCGATAGTGATCCTGCCGCCCTTGACGTCGTAGAAGCGGAAGAGCAGCCGCGAGATGGTCGACTTGCCGGCACCCGACGGGCCGACAATCGCCACCGACTTGCCCGGCGGAACCTCGAAGGAGACGCCCTTGAGGATCTCGCGGGCGGGATCGTAGCCGAAACGCACGTCCTCGAAGCGGATGGCGCCCTCGCTGACGACGAGAGGCTTGGCGTCCGCGCGGTCGACCACTTCGGCCTCGATGCCGAGAAGCGCGAACATTTCCTCGATGTCGGTGAGGCCCTGGCGGATCTCGCGATAGACGAAGCCGATGAAGTTCAGCGGGATCGACAGCTGCATGAGCATGGCATTGACGAAGACGAAGTCGCCCAGCGTCTGGGTGCCGTTGCGCACCGCCATCGCCGACATCACCATGACGGCGGCCATGCCGACGCCGAAGATGACGCCCTGGCCGAAGTTCAGCCAGCCGAGGGAAGTCCAGATGCGGGTGGCGGCGACCTCGTACCGGGCCATCGAGCGGTCGAAGCGCTCGGCCTCCATCGCCTCGTTACCGAAATATTTCACCGTCTCGAAGTTGAGCAGTGAATCGATCGCCTTGGTGTTGGCGTCGGTGTCCGACTGGTTCATGTCGCGGCGAATGTTGATCCGCCAGTCGCTCGCCTTGATGGTGAACCAGCCATAGAGCCAGATCGTGGCTGCGATGACCGCGACATAGGCGAATCCGTAGGCGAAGGCGAAGATGATCGCGACCAGGGCGAATTCGAGGATCGTCGGGATGGTGTTGAGGATGGTGAAGCGGACGATCGCCTCGATCCCCTTGGTGCCGCGCTCGATGATCCGCGACAGGCCGCCTGTGCGCCGCTCGAGATGAAACCGCAGCGACAGCCGGTGCATGTGGACGAAGGTGCGGTAGGCGAGCTGGCGCACGGCATGCTGGCCGACCCTGGCGAACAGCGCGTCGCGCAGCTGGTTCAGCCCGACCGAGATGACGCGGGCGACATTGTAGGAGACGACGAGGGTGATCGCCCCGGCGAGCAGGATCGGCAGCCAGCCGGTCGCAGCGCCCGGCTGGCTGCTGGTGCCGTCGAGGGCGTCGGTCGCCCATTTGAAGAAATAGGGCACGCCGACGGTCAGAAGCTTGGCAAGGACCAGGAAGACGGAGGCGTAGACCACCCGCATCTTCAGGTCCGGCCGCTCGCCCGGCCACATGTAAGGCCAGAGATTTTTGAGCGTCGAGAAGGTCTCGCCCCGGTCGCCGGAGACGCGGGGGTTGCTGGTATCGGCCAAGATCGTCCTTCCGGGGCCGGCTTGCGGGCCGCCAATGTCCCGCCGACGCGCAATGACGGAAGGACGGCTGCCTACCGGGATCACGCGTCGACGCAAAGAAAGAGCGGGATGATGATCGCAGACATCCCGGGGTCACTCTGGAAGCGATCTAAGACTTTCGGGCGAAAAGATCGACCGGTCATTTCCGCCGGCGACTTCGCGACCGCGTGATTTTGCGAATTTGCGCGCCGGCCGGCCGTGGTCCCGGGGCCGCAGCGAGGCCTGCGGGAAAGACACGCGGGAGCATCGGCACCACATCGGCGGGGGCGCGTCGCCGCCCGCCAATGTCGGCAGTGCGCGATCTACCTCAGAGGCGGGATCAGTCGACGGCCGTCGCGGCGTTCGAGCGGTTTTCCTCCGGCATGCGGAAGACCTGGCCGGGATAGATCAGGTTCGGATCGCGGATCTGGTCGCCATTGGCGAGATAGATCACCGTATAGCGGCTGCCGGCGCCGTAGGTGTCCCGCGAGATCCGCCACAGCGTGTCGCCCTTGCGGATGATCACCCGCGACGCCTTGGAGGCGGCCAGCGCCGGCTGGCGGCGCGTGGGGACGCGGCCGGACTTGTCGGCGGTGACGACACCGCCCTGCTGCGCCGCCGCGTCGAAGGCCTCGCCCCCCGGGCTGTTTGCATCGACGGAAGCGGGGGGCTCGGCGGAGGTTTCGGCCGTGCGGGTATCTGCCTGTTGCGTCACGTCGGAGGGCGAGGTTCCGCTCGGCCCGCCCGCCGCCTTCTCACCGCCGCCCTGGCTCGGCGGGGTCACGTCTGAGCTCGCGATACCGGTCTGGCTCGAAGCCGAAGCGGCCTGGTCATCGCCACCTGCCGGCGCGCGGGTCCCTTCGCTGGAGGCGATGTCCCGAGACGAAGCATCGCCGACCGACCCGGACGAGGGCTGCCGGTCGTCACCCAGCCGCGCCGCCAGATTGGCGTCCGTCTCGTCGGTGGATGGCGACGTCGCGGCGACCTTCGCGTCACCGTCCGATGGCGTGGCTTCCTGCACTGCCGGCGTTTCGGCCGGCGCGGTCGCGACGCCCGGGCGCTCCTCGCGACCGCCACTTTCGGCTTGCCGTGTCGCGGGAGAGGCCTGCGGCTTAGAAGAGAGAGCGGCCGTCGTCTCGCGGTCTTCCGCCTCGCCGTCGCTCGACGCGGTGTCGTCGGACTGCGCGACCTTCGAGCTGGCCGACGCTGCGGCGGTATCGGTACCCCTCTCGGTCTCAGTCTGGGGCTCGGCTGGCGACGTCGTACCGGACGGTGCCGCGGCCGCGGTGCTGGTTCCAGTCTCGGCCTTCGGCGTCTCGCTAGCCAACTTCTGCGTCTCGTCCGCAGCGCCGGCTTCGCCCTCCTTGGGCGATGCCTCGGCCGGCTGCTTCGCCGCCGCTTCGGGTTGAGACGTCGGCTCGTTCTCGGCGACGGCGGCGAGCGACGAACCCTGCGGCCGGAAGAACGGCACCTCGACGCGGGCGGCGACGGTGTCCTCGCCGGGGAGCTGGTCGACGCGGATCATGTGGTCGCCGACGGCTAGCTGCTGATCGGTCGAGACCACGAAGCGGCCGTTGCGATCGGCGACGCCGACGGCGAAAGGCTGGTTGTCGACATAGACGCGGAACCGCGTGCCCGGCTCGGCAGAGCCCGCGACGAACATCCGGCCGTCGTCGATCTCGACCGCCTCGACGCGGAGTTCGGCCGTCCTGGCGCCAGCCTCCGGCTCGGCGCTCGCGGTTTTCGTCGCGGCGGGCGTCGAACCGCCTTCTGGCGTCGCTCCGGCATCCGGCTCGGCGCTCGCAGTTCTTGTCTCGGACGGCATCGCGCCGTCTTCCGCCGGCTGATCATTCTCCCTCGCTTCGCTTGCCGGCTGCTGCGCCGCAGGCGCTTCACCGCTCTCGCTGGTCGGCTGAGCCTCGGACTGTGCAGCCCCGGCATCGCTCGCGGCTAGGTCATCGGCGGCTGAGGGTTCGGCCTCGCCTGCCTCGCCGGCCTGCGGGGTCCCGGCGGCACCATTCGCGGCTTCGGGTCCAGCTTCCTTCGCGGCTTCCGGCGTTTCGGGGGTCGGAGCGGGCGTCTGCCCGCCTGTTTGCGATGCCTCCGGTGCGGCCGGCGCCGGCTCGGCGCTGGGCGTCGTCGACATGTCTGGGGCTGCGCTCGGCGCAGCCGTCGGTCCGGTCGGCGTCTCGATCAGCCGGGTCGCCTCGCCGGGCTTTTCGATCATCGCCAGGAGTTCGTCCGACTGGCCGTTCTCCGGCACCGATACGACGGCGGTCTCGCTGGAGAGCTTGTCCTTGCCGCTCTCGTCCTTCGACTGGATCTGGATCGAGTGGTCGCCCGGCTTCAGCGGCTGGTCGAGGACGATGACAAAATCGCCGTCCCGCGTCGCCTTGTCGCTGCCGAGCGTGGTCTCGCCGTCGCGCAGCGTCACGGTGCTGTTCGGTGCAGAGCGGCCGGCAACGAGGGTCGAACCGTCCGGCTCGACGCGCAGGACGTCGAAACGCGGCTCGTCGCCGGTCTCGCCGGCGGCAGTCGTCGTCGCGGGTTCGGAGGCCGGCGCTTCAGCGACGTCGCTCGCGGCGGACGGCTCGCCCGGCTTCGCATCTTCCGGCATTGCAGCGGTCTCTGCGCCCTTCTGCGTGTCGGCCGCCGCTTCTTTTGTGGCAGGCGCCCCGGCTCCATCCTCCTGTTCGCCCGCCGCCATCTGAGTCGCTGAGGCATTCCCGTCGGCAGATCTACCTGTGCGATTCGCCTCGCTCGGCTTCTCCGTTTCGCCGGCTTCACCACCCGACATCGTGGTGGTCCCACCATCAGCCGAGGTGCCCGGCTCCGAAGTGTCCGGCTGGCGGCCGGTCTTGCCGGGGGCGATCTGGTCGACCGAGGTCCCCGACCCGGCGACGTCCGGCGAGATTCCGGTGGCATCGGGAGAGGTCGGCTGCTGCGACGGCGATGCCATCGTGCCGTCGGCCTTTGCTTCCGCCGGGCTCTCCGCGGGGGCGAGCGGTGTCGGCTCGCTCGCCTTCGTCACGTCGCTGCCGCTCTCGGCTGGTTCGCCGGCCCGGGCCGTTTCAGCGCCAGCCGCCCCAGGCTTCGGCGCATGGGCGCCCTTGGCGGCGACGCGGTTGCCGGTCTCCCGCCCCGCCGTACTGGTGGGCGTCGTCGCCGCATCGCCGGACATGCCGGTCGTCTCGACCTTGGCTTCGCCCGAGGGGGCCTCGCCACGATCGGCGATCCGCAACCGCTCGGAATTCAGCATGTCCCAGTAGCCGGCGACGATCGCCGCCAGAAGCACGAGACAGAAGAGGACGATACCGAGGGCTCTGCGCTGCATGTCACCGCTCAATCAGGGCGGCATGGAACGCGCCGCGAAAAAATGTCGTCTGACAGAGCTTGACATTTAACCAACCAAGGCTTGCGCCACAAGCATTCGCTCGGCCTGGGGGCCAGCCGGCCAGGGGCTTGTCCACCGCCGTGGATGGAAGGGGCCCGGCAATCCTCAGGAAGCCGATGGCGTCCCTCCATCAAAGGCCGGCGGCGACCCCCGATCGAGAAGGCGGCGAACAAGGCCGGCCCGAATCATTTCCCCCTGCCGCCCGGTGCTGCGCCCGCTTTCTGCAGCATCGCAGGAAAAGACGGGAATTGACTTTTGCGCCATCGCCTTCCTATAAGCGCCCAGCGAGCGGGCGGTGCTCCGCGCGATGATGAATTGCGCTCGGATGCCCGCGCCGGATTTCCGGACCACACATGACTGAAGGGCCCGCGTCCTGAAAACGCGCGGGATTAGACGATGAAGCGTACCTACCAGCCTTCGCGGCTCGTCCGCAAACGCCGCCATGGCTTCCGCGCCCGCATGGCGACGAAGGGTGGCCGCAAGGTCATCGCCGCGCGCCGGTCGCGTGGACGCAAGCGCCTGTCGGCCTGACGGAGCGTGTGGCGATCGCACGATCGCCGCTTATGGCCGCTGAAAAGCTCAGGAAGCGCGCGGAATTTCTGGCCGCGCGAAGGGGCCGTCGGCTGAACGGCCCATTTTTCTTCGTCGAGGCGCTGCGGCGCGCCGACGAGGGGCCGGCCCGCTTCGGCCTGACGGTGACCCGCAAGATCGGCAATGCCGTCGAACGCAACCGCATCCGCCGCCGGCTGCGCGAGGCGATCCGCATTTACGCCGAGGCTGACATGGTGCCGGGCATCGATTATGTGATCGTTGCGCGCCGCGAGGTGCTTTCGGCGCCGTTCGCCACCCTGTCAGAGGAATTGCGGAAACGCTTCTCCCGGATGGCCGGGCCAAACCAGAAGACGGACAGAAACGGCGAAGGCCGATCCGAGCGCCGATCGAGGTCTGATTGATGGAAAACAACCGCAACTTCATGGTCGCCATGGCGCTCTCCATTGCGGTTCTGATCGGCTGGCAATATTTCGTCGTCAGTCCGCGCATGGATTCGCAGCGCCAGGCCGCCGAGACCAGCCAGGCCGACCAGGGCTCGCTGCAGACGCCGCAGACGCCTGCCGGCACGAAGCAGGACGAGACGGTCGCCCCTGCGGGTCGCGAAAGCGTCATTTCCAGCCCGCAGCTGCCGGTGTCCGAGGATCGCCAGGCCGTCATCGCCGGCGGCAACCGCATCGCCATCGACACGCCGCAACTGTCCGGCTCGATCAATCTCAAGGGCGCCCGGATCGACGATCTGCGGCTGAAGAAGTATCACGAGACCGTCGAGGATTCCTCGCCCACCATCGTGCTTCTCTCGCCGGAGCAGCTTCCCAACGGCTATTTTACCGAGACCGGCATCATCGTCCCCGGCAAGGGCCCGGTGGTCGGCGCCTCGACCGAGTGGCAGGCGCCGGACGGCGCCAAGCTCACCCCCTCGACGCCGGTGACGCTGACGGCCAAGGCCGACGGCCTGACGGTGAACCGGACGATCTCGGTCGACGACAATTTCATGTTCACCGTCGAGGACGCCATCGTCAACGATGGCGGCGCACCGGTGAAGGTGTCGCCCTATGGCCGCGTCGTGCGGTACTCCAAGCCTGAGGTCGCCTCGGCCTACGTCCTCTTCGAGGGGCTTCTCGGCGTCTTCGGCGACGAGGGCCTGAAGGAAGTCAAATACTCCTCGATCGAGGAGGACCAGAAGGACCCGCAGCCGAAATCGACCGGCGGCTGGCTCGGTATCACCGACAAGTACTGGGCGACGACGCTGATCCCGGAGGGCTCCCGCCCCTTCAGCGGCCAGTTCCTCTACATGACCGGCCAGCGGCCGCACTATCAGAGCGAGTTCGTCGCCGATCCGATCGACGTCGCGCCGGGGCAGACGGCGACCTCGACCACCCGGACCTTCGCCGGGGCCAAGGTCGTCGACATCATCGACGGCTACGAGGACACGCTGAACGTCCGGCAGTTCGGCCAGCTGATCGACTGGGGCTGGTTCTACTTCATCACTCGGCCGATGTTCCATGTGATCGACTACATCTACAAGCTGCTCGGCAATTTCGGCCTGGCGATCATGGCCGTCACCGTTCTGCTCAAGCTCGTCTTCTTCCCGTTGGCCAACAAGTCCTACAAGTCGATGGCCCGGATGAAGACCGTCCAGCCGAGGATCATGGAGCTGCGCGAGCGCTTCAAGGACGACAAGCAGAAGCAGCAACAGGAGATGATGCGGATCTACAAGGAGGAGAAGATCAATCCGGCCGCCGGCTGCTGGCCGATGCTCATCCAGATCCCCGTCTTCTTCGCCCTCTACAAGGTGATCTACGTCACCATCGAGATGCGCCACGCGCCGTTCTTCGGCTGGATCCAGGATCTCGCAGCGCCGGATCCGACCTCGATCTTCAATCTCTTCGGGCTGATCCCGATCACCCTGCCGCATCTCCTGATGGTCGGCGTCTGGCCGCTCCTGATGGGCATGACGATGTTCGTCCAGATGCGGCTCAACCCGACGCCGCCGGACCCGGCGCAGCAGATGATCTTCACCTGGATGCCGGTGATCTTCACCTTCATGCTGGCCTCCTTCCCGGCCGGCCTGGTGATCTACTGGACCTGGAACAACACCCTGTCGATCATCCAGCAGAGCGTGATCATGAAGCGCAACGGCGCCAAGATCGAGCTGTGGGACAATCTGAAGGGTACCTTCCGAAGACGGGAGAAACCCTCGGAGGGCTGACCGGACCCCGGCGGGTTCGCCGCAAATGCATCCGGGTCGGCACGTTGCCGGCCCGTCTCCGCGGAAGGAGCCTGTCATGCACGGGCCATCGCCTGATACGCTCTATCCCCTGCCGGGCTATCCTCGCGCGGTCTTCCTGAAGAACGTCGTCACGCGTCCGAACATCATCGTCGGCGACTACAGCTACTACGACGATCCGGACGGTGCCGAACGCTTCGAAGAACGCAACGTGCTGCATCATTTCGACTTCTACGGCGACCGGCTGATCATCGGGCGCTTCGTCGCGATCGCTGCCGGCACGCGCTTCGTGATGAACGGCGCCAACCATGCCATGGGCGGGTTCTCGACCTATCCGTTCAACATTTTCGAGAGCGGCTGGGAGGCAGGTTTCGACATTTCCAGCTGGACCGGCCAGAGCCGCGGCGACACGCGGGTCGGCAACGACGTGTGGCTCGGCATGGAGAGCCTCGTCATGCCGGGCGTGACCATCGGTGACGGCGCCATCGTCGCTGCGCGTTCGACGGTGGTTTCGAACGTCGCCCCCTATTCGGTCGTCGGCGGCAATCCGGCGCGGGAGATCCGAACCCGCTTCGACCGCGCGACCGTCGCGCGGCTGCTCGCCGTCGCCTGGTGGGACTGGCCGGCCGACAAGATCACCCGCAACCTCGCCGCCATTCGCGGCGCCGACATCGAGCTTCTGGAGGCTGCCACATGAGCGCGGCAGAGCCTGGACAAACGCCCGCAAGCGAAGCCGACAGGCGCTTCTTCGCAAAGCCCTGGGTCTTCGTGCGCGGCGTGCCGGCGCTGAAGTTCCTGCCGCCCGAAGGCCCGCCGGAGATCGCCTTTGCCGGCCGGTCGAATGTCGGCAAGTCGTCGCTGATCAACGCGCTGCTTGGCCAGAAGGGCCTTGCCCGCACCTCCAACACGCCGGGCCGGACCCAGGAGCTGAACTTCTTCGTGCCCGACGGCTTCGGCTCGCCGGAGGCGGGGCTGCCGCCGATCGCCCTCGTCGACATGCCGGGCTATGGCTATGCCAAGGCGCCGAAGGAGCGGGTCGACGCCTGGACCGAACTGGTCTTCGACTATCTGCGCGGGCGCGCCAGCCTGAAGCGGGTCTTTTTGCTGATCGACGCCCGCCACGGCATCAAGGCCAAGGACGAGGAGGTGATGAAGCTCCTCGACAAGGCGGCGATGTCCTATCAGATCGTCCTCACCAAGACCGACAAGATCAAGCCGCCGGCGGTGGAAAAGCTCGTCGCCGAGACGATCGGGCAGATCAGGAAGCGGCCGGCAGCCTTTCCCGAGCTGATCGCGACGTCGTCGGAAAAGGGCGGCGGCATCGACGACCTGCGCGCCACGATCCTCGACCTGGCAGAGTAGCTTGCAGCATCGGCCCGAAAATCGGGATCGATTTTCGGAACGCACGATGCGGCAATTCAATAATACAGAGCGTCCTTTGTACGTCCATTCGGACGCACGGCGCTCTGAAGGCTGCGGCGGCTCGCCGCGGCCATCCGAAATCGACAGTGGTGACTAGAACAAATAAGGAACACACCGGAGGTGCCGGTGTTCCCGACCATTGCCGATCTGCGCCACAGGCGCCTGTGGCTCGAGGTGCGCTGCATCACCTGCCAGCACACGACCTTCCTGCCAGTCGGCCTGATTCCGCCGGGGCTGAAGCAGGACCTGCCGGTGCATCTGGCCGCGGCCTTCTTCCGCTGTCGCTGCGGCTCGAAGCAGCTTTCGACGCTGATGGTGGACCTCGACGCGGCGAAGCCGAAGCCGCCGGGCACGTGAAATTCAAATCGGGTGAGTCGCGCCGATGCGTTCGCAGGAAGCGCTTTCGCCGATGACGTCGGGCGCTGCTCGTTCTTCCTGGCGAGCACAGCGTCCCATTCGCGACAAATTTTGGGGCCCAAAAGCAAACGGGCCGGCGCGGTAGCCGACCCGTCGAGCGTTGTTCCGGTCTTCCGGGCTCAGTTCTTGTCGAGCCGGAAATCCTCGTGGCAGCCCTTGCAGTTCTGGGTGACCTTGCCGAACTGCTGCTTGAAGGCGTCGACGTCCTGCGGCGCGGCGTCGAGCGCCGCCTGGGTGTCTTCCTGATACTTCACCAGGGCCGCCTTGAACTCGTCCGGCTTTTCCCAGATCGCCGGAGCGGCCTCGGTCTTGCCGCCGGTCTTGGAATCCTCCGGGAAATAGTCGCCGAACTTCATCGCGACCTCGTGCATCTTGGTGAAGATCTCCGTCGCCTTGTCGGCGGAGAACTCCGCTTGCCCCTTCAGGATCTGGGCGCCGGCCTTGGTCGCCTTGCCGTTTTCCTCCATCAGGTCCTGGCGGGCCTTGATCGCGTCGAGGTTCTGGGCGATCGCCGGAACGGCGAAGGCCGCCGCGCCGCAGACGGCGAGAACGGCGAGGCTGAAGGGGCGGCTGTCGGTCATCTGGAAGCTCCTCGAAGGATCGCGGCAGGTTGGTTCCGGAACGAGTTGGAACATTTCCAGCCTGGGGCAACGGCAGGATGACGGTCGATGCGGTCACAAACAGTTTTTTGACGGCGTCGTGAGTGTTCGAAACGACGACGCCCCGGCATCGCTGCCGGGGCGTCAAGGATCTGTCGTCTTTCGGCGATCACGCCGGACCGCCCGAAATTCCGGCGGCGCGCGTCCGCGTCAGGCGGTCGCCTTTTCGTAGCATTCGAGGACGTAGTCCCAGTTCACCAGGCTGTCGACGAAGGCGGAAAGATATTTCGGCCGGGCGTTGCGATAGTCGATGTAGTAGGAGTGCTCCCACACGTCGACGCCGAGGATCGGCACGCCGCCATGGACGAGCGGGTTCTCGCCGTTCGGCGTCTTCATGATCTCGAGCTTGCCGTCCTTAACGGCCACCCAGGCCCAGCCGGAGCCGAACTGGCCGGCGCCGGCCGCCTCGAAGTCGGCCTTGAACTTGTCATAGCCGCCGAGATCGGAATCGAAGGCCGAGGCCAGCTTGCCGGGCAGGCTGGTGCCGCCGCCATTCGGCTTCATCCACTTCCAGAAGTGGATGTGGTTGTAGTGCTGGCCGGCATTGTTGAACAGCGCCTGGTCGGTGCCGTAGGACTTCTTGACGATCTCCTCGAGCGGCAGATCGGACATGCCGGCCTTCTCGGCCAGTTCGTTGCCCTTGGTCACATAGGCCTGGTGGTGCTTGTCGTGGTGAAACTCGAGAGTCTCCTTGGACATGTAGGGGCCCAGCGCGTCATAGGCGTAGGGAAGCTCGGGCAGTTCGAAGGCCATGGTCCGTCTCCTTCTGATGGGATTGGTCGAAGCGGGACGCCGCGCTGACGGCGCCCCGGCTTTGCCACGAACATAGGTGGCGATGATGGTCCGTCCACCGTCGGAAGCCGACGGCGGAGCGATGCCTGCGGGCCTCAGCCGGCCTTTTTCGCAAAGGCCATGTAGGCTTCGCGGGCCTCGCGATAGACCGGCCCGGGCTGCATCTCGCGGCCCTCGATCCGCTGCACGGGGACCACCTTGGAATGATTGCCCGTCGAGAAGATCTCGTCGGCATCCATGAAGTCGGCCACCGACAGGCTCTTTTCCACCACCTCCCGGCCGGCCTCGCGCAGAAGTCCGATCACCCGCTGGCGGGTGATGCCATTGAGGAAGCAGCCATTCGGGACCGGCGTGTAGACGACGCCGTCCTTGACGAAGAAGATGTTCGACGTGCCGGTTTCGGCGACGTTGCCGATCATGTCAAGGACGAGGGCGTTGTCGAAGCCGCGTTTCTTGGCCTCCATGATCGCCCGGCCGTTGTTGGGATAGAGGCAGCCCGCCTTGGCGAGCGTCGGCATCGTCTCCGGCGTCGGCCGGCGGAACGGCGAAACGGTGATCGAAAAGCCGGCCGGCTCGATCATCGGCGTCTCGTAGAGGCAGAGGCAGAACCGCGTCGTCTCGGGGTCGGCGGGAACGCCCATATAGCCGCCGCCCTCGGCCCAGTACATCGGCCGGATGTAGACTGCCGTTTCGCCGGAAAAGCCGTTCAGCCCTTCGCGGGCGAGCGCCTCGATCTCCTCGGCAGCGACGGTCGGCTTGAGGCCGAGCGCCTCGGCCGAGCGGTTGACGCGCTGGCTGTGGCGGTCGAGATCCGGCGCGACGCCGTCGAACCAGCGGGCGCCGTCGAAAACGGTCGAGCCGAGCCACATGGCGTGGCTCTTCGGGCCGATCAGCGCCGGGCTCCCCTCGTGCCAAGTGCCGTCGACGAAGGTGCGGGTGCGAAGCTCCGGCGAAGCGCCGTGCGACGAATGCGATGACATGCCGATATTCTCCTTTCGGGCCTCGCGCGAAAGCGGCCCTGCGGCGTCCTCCCGGCTGGCCGGGACGGCGTCCGGCCTCGGCGCGGCTGCCCATCGATCCGACCGGGGTAGCGCCCGCGACCCGACATTTCAATCGCCGGCGATATGGCGAGCGGTGCCCCCTGCCCCATTTTGCCAAAAGGACGCCCGCCGCCCACCCGGAAAAGGACATCGCCTTGCATTCAGTCTACGTCTTCGACGCCTATGGAACGCTTTTCGACACCGGCGCCGCCGTTGCCCGGCATGCCGAGACGCTCGGTGCGTCCGGCCGAGAGCTCGCCGAGGTCTGGCGTCGCAAGCAGCTCGAATATTCCTGGGTGCGCGGACTGATGGGCGACGCCAGCCGGAATTTCTGGGATCTCACCGAGGATGCGCTGGACTATGCCTTCCAGAAGGTCGGCGGCGTCGATCCGGCGCTGCGCGAGCCGCTGCTCGACGCCTATCGCGACCTCGACTGCTATCCGGAAGTGCCTTCGACTCTCCGGGCCCTGAAGGACAAGGAAGCGCGTGTCGCGATTCTCTCGAACGGCTCACGCGACATGCTCTCCCGCGCGGTCCGCTCGGCCGGTCTCGAGGATCTCGTCGACGAGCTCTTCTCGGCCGAGGACTGCGGCCAATACAAGACCGCGCCGGCGGTCTACGAGATGGTGACGACGCAGTACCGGATCTATCCCGACGCGGTCTCGTTCCAGTCCTCCAACCGCTGGGACATCGCCGGAGCGAATCGCTTCGGCTTCCACACCGTCTGGATCAACCGCAAGGGCGAGCCTGACGAATATCTCGACCTGCGACCGGACGCGATACTGCCCGATCTGAAGAACCTCGCCGGCAGGCTGTGAACGCCGCCCACCGCCCTCGGACGATATCGGCTGCCTGACCGGGTGATGATACGCGAAAGAGCCGCCGCCTCGTCCGGATCCGCAGCCGAGATGCCACACCGAACGCGAAAACACGGCGATTTCAAGCGTCTGTGATGCGGGAACCGAAGACGCGCACCATCGTTCGTGTAGAACAAATGGCAAGGATCGGCCCATAGAATGGCCGTATCCCACAAAAAAACGATAAGGCTGGAACTCATGGATCCCACCAAAGATCGGCTCGTGTCGCGGCGCGGCTTTCTGACGGTCGCCGGCCTCGGCGCCGTTGCTGCCGTGTCGGGCTGTTCGAGCGCCTCGCGGGCGCGCATCTCCTCGCTGACGGCGTTTTCCGGCGGCGGCAGCTACGGCAATCCCCGCTACAAGGCGATGTACGGCCGGATGGTCGACCACGGCGAGGTGATCCCGGCCGTCAACCTGTCGCGCGTCCCCGAGCGCTATCTGCGCCGCGAAGTCGCCGATCCGACGGGTGAAAAGCCGGGCACGGTGGTCATCGATACCAGCGCCAAATACGCCTATTACGTCATGCCCGGCGGCCGCGCGATGCGCTACGGCGTCGGCGTCGGCCGCGAGGGTTTCGGCTGGAGCGGCCGGGCCGAGGTGCGGGCGAAGAAAGTCTGGCCGACCTGGACCCCGCCGAAGGAGATGATCCAGCGCAAGCCGGACCTCGCAGAATATGCCAGCGGCATGCCCGGCGGCATCATGAACCCGCTCGGCGCCCGCGCGATGTATCTCTTCCAGGGCAATCGCGACACGCTCTACCGTCTGCACGGCTCGCCGGAATACTGGACGATCGGCACCAACGATTCGTCCGGCTGCATCCGTTTCATGAACCAGGACATCATCGACCTCTACGACCGCGTGAAGGTCGGCGCGCCCGTGCTCGTCCAGGCCGGCGCTTACGTCTGATCGATCCCGACAGTCGGATTTCAGAACACAGCGGGCGTCTTCGGGCGCCCGCTTTTTTTCATGCACGGTCGCCGGACGGGCAAGGCCTGCAGCCGGAGCAATGGCGTCCTACCGGTCCAACGCGCCCTTCCCCGCGAGAATGAGCGGGCGAAACTTGTCGATCCGGGCGATGCGGGTCTCGGATTTCTTCGCTGCGTTGAGATTGATGGCGTAGCTTCGCTGCCGCCCGGGTGTCAGGTTGTGAAATGCCTCGGCGAGTTCGAGATCGCAGTCGAGAGCATCGAGCAGTTCGCCAGGCAGGTCGATCTCCGGCTTCTCTTCCGCAGGCCTCAGTCCCGCCTTGGCATAGCCGATCGCCTCGTCGAGATAGGAGCGGATCACCGCTTCGCGCGCTGCCACGCCGTCATCGTCCAAAAAGCGGATCAGATTGGGATGCCGGCTGTTCGGTCCCGGGCGTTCGAGGACGCCTTCCGGATCCTTCATCAGGGCCGGATGGAAGAAGGTAATGCGGAAATCGTCGCGGAACGACCCGAGAAGGGCGATATTCCGCCCGTCATGCATATAGCAGGGATGGCCCCATTTGACCGTCTCGTCGAGCCCAGCTTCCCGGCAGATCCGGCGGAGTTCGCCGAGACCTCTAGCCCATCTGCGTGCCGAGCAGGCCGGCGTGGCGAAACGCTCGCAGCGCCCGCAGCCATCGGTGAAGAACGCTTCGATATCGGTGATCACGACACTCTCCTCGCGCCGCTGCCGCAGACCCCGGCCGCTCGCACCGGCGGCTTTGCCCGGACGCCAGAAAGATCAGGCGCCCTTCAGAATGCCCGGCTCAAAGCTCAGATGGCAAGTCGAGATCCGGCCACTTCGGGTGATTCGGATTGTCCTCGCCGGCAGGTGAGCGGTGCCAAGGAACCGGTTCTTCGCTGATCCCGTTGGCCTTCCATCGAACGATTCCAGCATTTGAGAGAAGTTTCGATGGAATACGACGTTGCCGCCTTTTCCGAGCTCTCCGACACCGGCCTCCACGAAGTCGAGGCCGGGGAGCTGAAGATCCTCCTCGCCCGCGATGACGAGACGGTCTTTGCCACAGGCGCCCATTGCAGCCACAAGGGCGCGCCACTGAAGAACGGCACGCGGATCGGCAACCAGGTGATCTGTCCCTGGCATCACGCCTGTTTCGGTCTCGAGGACGGCGCTCATGTCGAACCGCCGGGCCAGGGCTGCCTCGCCCGCTTCGAGACGAGGGTGGCAGACGGCCGGGTGCTCGTCGAGGTGCCCGACGGCGCCGGCGAGCACAGGCCGGAGGTCGAGCCTTCCGCCCGCCGGGCCGGCGGCGCGCGGATCTTTGCCATCGTCGGCGGCGGTGCTGCGGGTCTCGCCTGTGCGCAGGAGCTGGTGCGGCGGGGTTTCGACGGCCGCATCGTGATGTTCTCCGACGACGGCGAGACGCCCTACGACCGCACGGCGCTGTCGAAGACCTATCTGCAGGGCAAGACCGGCGACGACGGACTTCCCCTCGTCGGCGAGGGCGGGCTCGATGCGATCGGCGTCGAGCGCATTACCGAGCGCGTCGAGCGGATCGATGCGGCGAACCGTACGATCCACTTCGTCGGCAAGGACGGGGTGAACGAAGGGCTTGTCTACGACCGCTGCTTCGCCGCGCCGGGCAGCGATTCCGTCACCCTCCCGGTCGAAGGCGCCGATCTTCCGGGCGTCTTCACCCTGCGCAGTCATGACGACGCCAGGCGCATCAAGGCTGCCGCGGACAGCGCTCAAAACATCGTCATCGTCGGCTCCGGCTTCATCGGCATGGAGGCGGCCGCAGCCCTTGTCTCTATCGGCAAGTTGGTGACGGTCGTCTCCCAGGAGACGCTGCCCTTCGAGAGCAAATGGGGCGAAGCCGTCGCCGGCCAGATCGTCGGCCAGCACCGGGACAAGGGCGTCGACATCCGCACCAATACCGGCGTCACCGCGATCGCGGAAAAGCGCGGCGCCATCAGTGCCGTGCATCTGTCCAGTGGCGACGAGGTGCCGGCGGACATGGTGCTGATGGCGGTCGGCGCGAAACCGCGGCTTTCGATCTTCGGTGAGGCGGCCGAGGCCGCTGGCGGCGTCGAGGTCGGGCCTGACCTCTCCGTCGATGCGAGCCTCTTTGCCGGCGGTGACGTCGCGAAGTTCCCGCTGAACGGGCGGGGATATTCCGCCCGCATCGAGCACTGGCGCGTGGCAGAGCAACATGGCCGGCATGCCGCGCGGGCGATGCTCGGCGACAGCCTGCCCTTTGCCGGCGTGCCGTTCTTTTGGTCGGCGCAATACGGCCCCATCCACTATGTCGGCCATGCGAAGGACTATGAAGAGTGCCATATCGAGGGCGATCTCGCGGCCGCCAGCTTTACCGCCTTTTACGTCAAGGACGGCAAGGTGATCGCCGCTCTCGGCCGCGGCAAGGCGGACGTCACCGCCGATCTGCATGGCCTGATGATCATGTCCGATCCGACGCCGTCGAAGACCAGCCTCGAAGCGGCCGGCTGGCAGCCGAAGACGCTGCTCTGAGAGCGACTGCCCCATGGTGGCCGTCGGTCACGAGGTCGGCGGCGCCAGATGGCCTCACGGGGTCATGTCGTTCTCACGTGCAAGTGACTTCGAAGGGGTGCGGCGGCGACAAAAAAGCGGCATGGTCGAAACAAATCTCCGCCCTGCCCCGAAAGGCATGTCATGTCGCCTGCCTCATCGTCCAAGTTCCAGGCGCTCGACGACCTACTGCTTCGTGCCGTGGCAGGCGATGAAAAGGCCTATCGAGCGTTCCTGACAGATGCCGCCGTGATCGTCCGCCGTTTTGCGGCGAGTCGAATGCCACGCCATTCGGCCGGCTTCGACGTGGAAGACCTCGTCCAGGAAATCCTCCTGGCTGTGCATGCCAAGCGCCACACCTGGCGGCCCGGCGAGCCGGTTGCGCCATGGCTGTTCGCGATCGCCCGCTACAAGGCGATCGATGCCTATCGCCGCCGCGGCAAGCGGATCGAGATCGACATCGCCGAAATGGGCGACGTCTTCGAGGATCCGGCCGGGGCGCCGACGGCGGTTGCCCACGACGTCGGACGGGCGGTCGCTTCGCTCGCCGGCCGGCAGCAGGCGGTGGTCTCCGCGCTGTCGGTGGAGGGCAAGTCGATCAGCCAGACCGCGCGCGACCTCGACATGAGCGAGGGCGCGGTGCGGGTGGCGTTTCACCGGGGGCTCTCGACGATCGCCAGGAAGTTCGGAAGAGATTGATGCAGACCGACGAACTGATCGCCGAACTGGCGGGAAATGCGGGGAGGCAGGAGAGCGGCTTCGTGCTGCCGCTTTGGGCCGCGGTGGTGATCTCGCCGCTTCTGGCCTTTGCCGTCTTCATGCCGCTGCTGGGGCCCCGGGCGAATTTCCTCACCTCCTTCGGCGCCCTGCGCTTCGACATGAAGTTCGTCACCACCGGGCTCCTCGCCATCACCGCGCTCGGCGTGCTCGTGGCGCTGGCGAGGCCGGCGCGGCCGTGGCGACGGCTTGCGACAATGCTGGTGGTGCCGGTGGCGGTGCTCGTCGCTGCGGTGGCTGTGGAACTTGTCGTCGTTCCGCAGCAGCTGTGGGAGACGCGGGCGCTCGGCGAAAATGCGAGGAACTGCCTGATCGCCATCCCGACCATGGGCGCGCCGGTGCTGGCGCTGTTCCTGTTTGCCCTGTCGCGGCAGGCGCCGACGCGTCCGGCGCTCTCCGGCGGCATCGCAGGCCTTGCCGCAGCGGGCATTTCGGCGATCTTCTACGCTGCCCACTGCCCGGACGATTCGCCGCTCTTCGTGGCGATCTGGTATCCGCTGGCGACCCTGGTGCTGGTCACGGTGGGGGCCCTGGCGGGGTCGCGACTGCTGCGCTGGTAGCGCCACGCAGCCTCAGGCGCGGCCTTCCGGCTCCATCTGGCCGAAGGAGGGCATGCCGTCCCGGATGCGCGAAAGCACGCCGACAAAGGCCCGGGCGAAGCCGTGAAACCGGTCGCCGATCTCCTCGCGGTCGGCCACCCGGATCGCATCGCCTTCGGCGTTGAGCACGGCGAAGAACACCCGGCCATGACCTTCGCCGGCCTCGCCCATGTGGATGGCGGCGATCTCGCTCGCATCCTCAAAGGAGCCGTCCGCCGGCATGGCGAAGAGGAATTCGCCGCCGATCATGTCGGCAGCCCGCCGCACGCAATCCTCGAAGCTGGTCTCGCCGATGTCGCTGGCGCCGAGCGCCAGCTCGAATTCCACAGCCTCGACGCCCTCGCCCGCCTCGAACGGACCCATCTCCACCGCGTGATCCATCTGCATGACGAACTCCCTGTCATTTCGTCCCTTGCAGCGGTTGTGACGGCGGGAAATGTCCAAACTTTGTCCGAGGCTGTGGCACTGGACAATGGCTCGCCGTTCACGACACACTATGTGCAACGAAGGGACGTGGCCGGGGAGGAACGGCGTCGCGTCCGCAAGGACCTGGGAGGAGTTGCTGATGCGCGGATTGATGCAGGACTGGCCCCTGCTCTGTTCGAAGGTGATCGACCACGCGGCTGAGGAGCATCCGCTGCGCGAGGTGGTCAGCCAGTCGGTCGAGGGACCGATGCACCGCACCAACTATCGCGAAGTGCGCGAGCGGGCCCGCAAGATCGCCCAGCTACTGGAGCGCGAAGGCTACCAGCTCGGCGATCGCATCGCCACCATGGCCTGGAACACCTGGCGCCATCTCGAATGCTGGTACGGCATCACCGGCATGGGGGCGGTCTACCACACGCTCAATCCGCGGCTGTTTCCCGAACAGCTCGTCTGGATCATGAACGACGCCGAGGACAGGCTGCTCTTCGTCGACCTCACCTTCCTGCCGTTGGTCGAAGCGCTCGCCGCCAAGGTGCCGAGCCTCAAGAAGGTGGTCGTGCTGACCGACGCCGAGCACATGCCCGAGACCGAGCTTCCCAATGCGGTTGCCTATGAAACCTGGCTCGAGGGCGCCGACGGCGACTTTGCCTGGCGGGAGCTCGACGAGAACACCGCTGCCGGCATGTGCTACACCTCGGGCACGACGGGCAATCCGAAGGGCGTTCTTTATTCCCATCGCTCCAACGTTCTGCATTCGATGATGGCGCAGTCACCGGACGCGATGAACATCTCGTCCTCCTCCCGCATGCTGCCGATCGTGCCGTTCTTCCACGCCAATGGCTGGGGCATCGCGCTGACGACACCGATGGCCGGCTCGGCGCTGGTCATGCCCGGGCCGAAGATGGACGGGGCGTCCATCTACCGGATCCTCACCGAGGAACGCGTCACCTGCACGGCGGCCGTGCCGACCATCTGGCTGATGCTTCTGCAGCATCTGGAGGCCCATGGCGGCGAATTGCCGGATCTGGAGCGGGTGATCATCGGCGGTTCGGCCTGCCCGCGGCGGGTAACCGAGGCGTTCCAGAACCGCTATGGCGCCCAGGTCGTGCACGCCTGGGGGATGACCGAGATGAGCCCGCTCGGAACCCTCTGTGCCATCAAGCCGGAATATGCCGGGCTGACCGGCGACGACCTCCTCGCCATCGAGGACAAGCAGGGTTTTCCGCCATTCGGCGTCGAGATGAAGGTGACCGACGACGCCAATGTCACCCTGCCGCGCGACGGCAAGACCTTCGGCCGCCTGAAGGTGCGCGGACCGTCGGTCGCCAAGGCCTATTACAAGAACCAGGGAGCCGAGCTCTTCGACGAGGAGGCCTGGTTCGACACCGGCGACGTCGCCCATATCGACCAGCACGGCTACATGCAGATCACCGACCGGGCGAAGGACGTCATCAAGTCCGGCGGCGAATGGATCTCCTCCATCGAGATCGAGAACATCGCCGTCGGCCATCCGGACGTCGCCGAAGCCGCCGTCATCGGCCTTGCCCATCCGAAATGGGACGAGCGGCCGCTGCTCATCTGCGTCAAGCGCGAAGGGCACAACCCCAGCAAGGCGGACGTCCTCGGCTTTCTGGAGGGCAAGATCGCCAAATGGTGGATGCCGGACGACGTTGTCTTCGTCGAGGAGATCCCCCACACGGCGGCGGGCAAGATCCGCAAGACGGCGCTGCGCGAGGAGTTCAAGAGCTACGTGCTGCCGACGGCGTGACCTTCGAACCCGGGCCGACGACCGTCACGCGCGGTGGCGGGTCACCATGCCGTCGACTGCGGGCGGGCGTTCGCAGCGCTCGGTCCGCCATGGCTCGGATGTCGCGGAAAAGCGTTTCCCCGGTCCTCGATGATGGGCTAACATCCGGCCGATGATCGCCTTCGGACCCTTTTGATGAGCATGGCCTTCGCCAATCTGCCCGTGAGCGGACACTATGTCCGCAAGCGCCTGCGGCTTGCGGGCTTTGCCCGCTGGCTGGCGCTCCTGGCGATCGTTCTCGTCGTCGTCGGTTTTGCGATCTTCCGGCTCGGCGGCGTCGACCCGCAGGCGCTGGCGGGTCTCCTCCTGCTCGCTGCGGCGCTCGCGGCAATCGCCTTCGCCATCTCGGTCTGGGGGCTGATGCGGGTCTGGGTCTCCGGCCTGATCGGTGGCGGCAAGGCGATCGGCGCCTTCACCATGTCGCTCCTCGCCCTCGCCCCCTTCGGTTTCGCCGCCTGGCTGGCGGTCGAAAATCCCCGCGCCAACGTCGCCTATACCGAGGGGATGGAGCCGGACGCCGTCGCCGAGGTGATCGATGCGCCAGGCCACGCCCTGCCGCGCTGGCAGCGGGCGATCAGCGCCGAGGATCCGCCGAGCATCGTCACCGGCCGGCGCTATCTCTCGGCCGCTCCGGAGATCTACAAGGCCGCCAGGCTGGTTCTTTCCGACAAGGGCTGGAAGGTCGATGCGGTGACGGTCGGCGATCCCAACGAGGCCGCCGACGAGGATGCGAGCGGCGATCTCGGTGTCAGCGGCACGATCGGCATTCCGATCCCGACATCGCGGGCCGAAGCCGAGCAGCTGAGCGCCGCCGATCTTGCCGGCACCAGGGACAGCGACCAGTACCGCATCGACGCGACGGCCCGCGATTTTCTGCTCGGCCTGCCGAGCGCGGTGGTGATCCGCATCGTCGAGGATGGTGCCGAGACCTTTGTCGACGCGCGCTCGACTTCCCGCGAGATGGAGATCGATTTCGGTCAGAACCGGCGCTTTCTCGAAGGCTTCTTCACCGATCTCGACGCCGCCCTGGCCGGCCAGGTCTCGACCGGCTCCTGACATCCCCCGAGAGAACCTTTCTACCCCGCCGGACGATAGGTGCTGTCGCCGTCGCCAATGGCCTCTTCGACGACACGGCCGCGTTCGACGAGATCGGTCAGATGCGACAGCACCGAGAGCCCCGCGGCGCCGACGAGACGCGGATCGAGCCCCGGATAGGTGGCGGCGACGATCGCCGCGATCGTCCGGTCGCCGGCCTCGAGTCGCTTCAGGATGGCCGCCTCGCGCATCCGCCGGTGGTGGATCAGCCCGCGCAGGAACGGCACCGGCCGCTCCACCGGCCCGCCATGGCCGGGAAGACAGCGGGTCTCGCCGCGCGTCAAAAGCTTCTCCAGCGAAGCCATGTAGTCGCCCATCACCCCGTCCGGCGGCGCGACGACCGTCGTCGACCAGGCCATGACGTGGTCGCCCGACAACAGGATCCCGTCAGCGAGGAGCGAGAGCGCCACATGGTCCGAGGCATGGCCGGGGGTCGCCACGACCTCGATCTCGCGCCCGGCAAGGCGAAGCGTCTCGCCATCGGCGAGATGGCGGGCATAGACGAGGCCGCCGGCGGGCGGCGCGTCGAGCGCGTTACCCTTGCTGTCGGCTCTCCCCGCCGCACCGAGAAGCGGCGCCGAGACCTCCTCGGCAAAGCGCATCGCCAGCGCCGAATGGTCCGAATGGCGGTGGGTGAGAAGCACCGCCTCGACGTCACGGCCGCCGACCGCGCCGAGCAATGCGCTGAGATGCGCATCGTCGGACGGACCGGGATCGACGACGAAGCAGCGCCCGCCGTCGCCGACGACGTAACTGTTGGTGCCCGTGAAGGTCATCGGCGAGGGATTGTTCGCCGTGACCCGCAGGATGCCCGGCGCGACCTCGACAGCGCTGCCGTGAGCGGGGTCGAAGGCGGTCGAGAATTCCGGCTCGGCGCCGGTGGCGGATGAATCGTCTGTCATGGGGAGATGTCTAGCAGGCAAAGCGCCGCGCTGCCCATATAGGGAACGAGCGGATGACCAGGTCGACGCGCGTCATCGGCAAGACTCGTTTTCCGCGCGAAGGCCGGCGAAGCACGGACATCTCGCCGGCTCGGGCTATTTCTCTCCCGAGCCGGCGAGTTCGAACACATCGACGGCAATCCGCTGCTTCTCGGCATCCACCCTGTCGTCATGCGGGGAGTCATAGGCGACGAGAAGCCTCGGACCCCTGTCCTCCGTCGCCTCCAGGACGGCGATGCCCTCCGCATGGTCCGAGCCGCGGATGGCGGGAAGGTCGAGGATCCGCCGCAGCGCACCGGAATGGTAGACCTGCCGGTCGGCGGAAAAATTCTCGATCGCGAAGACCGACTGCATGGCTTCGAGATCGGTGGTCGCGCCGGAGAGGATCAGGAGCCGGTCCTCCTGCCAGTTCATGTCGCGGATGCCCTGGCCGTTGAGATCGATGGCGTGTAGGGCATAGCGCTTGCCGTCCTTCAGCTTCACCGGCTTTAGAAATCCTTTGTCGGTGAGCTTCATCTCCATCCGCACGATCATCGCAAAACCGCCGACCACCGGACCGCGCAGGCCGAGAAGCACGGTGTCGCCCTTCACCGCGAGACCCTCGATGTCGAGACCGTTCTCCTTGCAGGGCAGATCGACGAAGGGGCCGATCAGCCGATCCTTCTTCAGCATCTTGCGGATCGGCGTCTTCTTCGAAGCGGTCATCTCGACCATCGCGACAGTCCGACCCGGCGTGCCGTCGAGCGGCTCGATCGCATCGACGAGATCGACCACCCCGTCACCCCGGTCGAGCAGCGGCACGCGGCCGAGGAATCCGCGATTGGAATCCCAGTCGACGTCCTCGAAATCGTCGATGTCGTCGTCGTCCGGGTCGTCGCGCTTCAGGGAATGTGACCCGCAGATCCAGAGATAGCCGTCCGAGATCGCGAGGCCCTCGATATCCATCTCGCCGGAGGGGCCGTCGGGCAGCTGGAAGCTCTGCCCGAGCACGAAATTCCTGTGCTCGCCGGCCGCCTTGCCATGCTCGTCGATCAGCACCCGCTCGACCGTCGACGTCTCGTCGCAGGTGCAGAAGATCGAGCGCCCGACGGCGGCGAGCGAGGAGACGTCCTGCCAGATCGGATCGCCGACGTTGGTCAGCTCGTCGTGATGGGCAAAGAAGAGGTCGAGCTTGTCGACGGGCTTGCGGTCCAGGGCGAAGCCGGCCTTCTCCTCGGCGCTGGCATGATCGGCAAGACGTGTCGGCCGGTTCTTCGCCATCGCTGCTCTTCCTCCTTCACCGTCCCGTCGAACACCGCCCTCGCGCTTTGGCTGTCTGTTAAAACTGCGCTTCCCCGGAAAAACGGCAAGGTGGACGGGACGGATCGCGACGCTGCAACTTGAGCCGGCTCCGGCGGTGGCAATATTTCCAGCGATCGCTTATCTCGATCGACAATATGGGATAAAAGCACAAGCGAGCGATGATCAGTCAGAAAGCGAAATATGCGCTGCGGGCCCTTCTGGCGCTGGCGCGGGCCGGCGACCGGGGACTGGTCACTGCCGAAATCGCCGAGACGCAGACGATCCCGCGCAAATTCCTCGAACAGATCCTGCTCGATCTTAAACGCGTCGGGATCGTCCACAGCCGACGGGGCAAGTTCGGCGGCTACTATCTGCTGAAGCCCGCGGACAACATCACCTTCGGCGAAGTGCTGCGGCTGATCGACGGCCCAATCGCGCCGTTGCCCTGCCTCAGCCGGATCGCCTATCGCCGCTGCGACGACTGCCGCAGCGAGCAGAATTGCGAGATCCGGCGGGTATTTGCCCACGTCGCCCAGTCTGCCCGCGACGTGCTCGACCGCACCACCATTGCCGACGCGCTGACCAGTCCCGGCAAGGCCGAGGCGCTGGCCGACTATTCCACCCAGCCAGCCTGAGGCCCGCCTCTGCGGATCCCACCGTCCCGGCGATGCGTCGATCCAACGACCCGAAGCATCCTATTGGACGCACGGCGCGCCAAATATCCGACCCTCCGCATCACGCTGGGCAAGTTCGATCACCGCCATTGGGTGACAAAGACGCGTTTCCTCGCGTGCTTTTGCTCGATGTGTAATCGCGCCGGCGACTGAATACACGTCTTCGACACCGTCCGACCGGCCTTTGCGGAGGGCTTCCGGCCCGTGCGGCATTGGCGTAACGACAGCCCGCGAGGGGTGTCACTAGGCTATCTCGGCGCCCTCTTGACAAACCCTACCGGATTAATGGAGATTTAATTTCGACTACTCCGGTCGAATTAAAAGGGTTTTGACATGAGCCATCGCATCAAGCCCATGATCGTCGCGGCCGCGGCCGCGCTCTGCATCGCCAAGGCCGCTCCTGCGGCGGACGTTCTGATGAACGTCTCCTACGATCCCACCCGCGAGTTCTACCGCGAATACAACGCCGCCTTCGCCGAAGAATGGCGGCGGACGGAGCATGGCGCAGTATCGGTGCGCATGTCCCACGGCGGCTCCGGCGCACAGGCGCGCGCCGTCATCGACGGGCTCGATGCCGACGTCGTCACCCTGGCGCTCGCGGCTGACATCGACGCCATTGCCAAGAAGACCGGCAAGATCCCGGTAAACTGGCAGGGCCAGCTTCCCGACAACAACTGCCCCTACTCCTCGACGATCGTCCTCCTCGTGCGCAAGGGCAATCCGAAGGGCATCAAGGATTGGGACGACCTGACGCGCGACGGCGTCGCGGTGATCACGCCGAACCCCAAGACTTCGGGTGGCGCGCGCTGGAACTTTCTCGCCGCCTGGGCCTATGCCGAGAAGAAGTTCGGCAGCGACGAAGCGAAGGTGAAGGACTTCGTCGGTGAGATCTACCGGCACGCACCGGTGCTCGATACCGGCGCCAGGGGTGCGACGACGACGTTCGTTCAGCGCGGCATCGGCGACGTGCTGATCGCCTGGGAGAACGAGGCCTATCTCGCCCTCGAACAGTTCGGCCCCGAGGAATTCGAGATCGTCACCCCGTCGATCTCGATCAAGGCCGAGCCGCCGGTCGCCCTCGTGGAGGGCAACGCCCGGAGCAAGGGCACCGAAGCGGTCGCGAAGGCCTATCTCGACTACCTCTATTCCCCGGCGGCGCAGGCGCTGGCGGCCAAGCACTTCTTCCGGCCGTCGCATCCCGAAAGCGCCGCACCGGAGGACATTAAGCGCTTCGGCAGCCTCGATCTCGTGACCATCGCCGATTTCGGCGGCTGGGCGAAGGCGCAGCCCCGCTTCTTCGGCGATGGCGGCGTCTTCGACCAGATCTACGAGCCGGCTCAGTGAGGCACCCGCGATGGTCAGCGCCGTCCTCCCGAAACTGAAGGAGCCGAGCGTCATCCCCGGCTTCGGAACGACCCTCGGCTTCACGCTCTTCTACCTCTCGGCGATCGTGCTTATTCCTCTCGGCGCGCTCGTCCTTCGGGCCGCGGGGCTCGGCCTGTCGGAGTTTCTTACCCTCGCCGGCGATCCGCGAACGCTGGCGGCCCTGAAGCTGTCCTTCCTCGCCTCACTTGCTGCGGCCAGCATCAACGCCGTTTTCGGCCTGCTGGTCGCCTGGGTGCTGGTGCGCTACGACTTCTTCGGCCGCCGACTGATCGACGCGATCATCGATCTTCCCTTCGCCCTGCCGACAGCGGTGGCAGGCATCGCGCTCACCTCTCTCTATGCCCCGAACGGGTGGATCGGCGGCGTCCTGGAGCCGCTTGGTCTGAAGGTCGCCTATACGCCGATCGGCGTCGTGGTGGCGCTGACCTTCGTCGGACTGCCCTTCGTCGTCCGCACCGTCGAGCCGGTGCTGCGCGATCTCGACAGGGAGGTCGAGGAAGCTTCGGCGACGCTCGGTGCCGGCCGGCTCGCGACGGTGACAAGGGTGGTGCTGCCCGCTCTCCTCCCGGCGCTCCTCACCGGCTATGCGCTGGCCCTTGCCCGGGCCATCGGCGAATACGGCTCGGTGATCTTCATCGCCGGCAATATTCCCTACGTCTCGGAGATCGCACCGCTGCTCATCGTCATCCGCCTCGAGGAATACAACTATGCCGCGGCGACGGCGGTGGCCGCCGAGATGCTGGCGATCGCCTTCCTGATGCTGCTCGCCATCAACCTCATCCAGGCCTACAGCCGCAGGAGGTTCGGTCATGCTGCGTGAGGTCTCCGCGCGCCCCGTGGCACCGGTCCCCCGGCCTCGCTTTGCACGATTGGCGCGTCGGCGATCGGCCGACGCCGCGTCGGCCCGCCGCTGGCAGCCGCCGACCACCGAGCGTCCGCTCGCCCGCTGGCTGCTGATTGCGCTCGCCCTCGGCTTCCTCGGCTTCGTGCTCGTCATTCCTCTCGTCCTCGTCTTCGTCGAGGCGCTGAAGAGTGGCATCGGCGTCTATGTCGCCGCCCTCGCCGATCCGGACGCGCTGGCGGCCATCCGGCTGACGCTTTTGATCTCGGCGATCGCCGTTCCGGCCAACCTCGTCTTCGGCCTCGCGGCGGCCTGGGCGATCGCGAAGTTCCAGTTCGTCGGCAAGAGCTTCCTGATCACCCTCATCGATCTACCGTTCTCGGTCTCGCCGGTGATCGCGGGCCTGGTCTTCGTGCTGCTCTTCGGCAGCCAGGGCTATTTCGGCCCATGGCTCTCCGACCTCGGCATCGAGATCGTCTTCGCCGTCCCCGGCATCGCGCTGGCGACGATCTTCGTCACCTTTCCCTTCGTCGCGCGCGAGTTGATCCCGCTGATGCAGGAGCAGGGGTCGGGCGACGAGGAAGCCGCGATCTCGCTCGGCGCCAGCGGATGGAAGACCTTCTGGCTGGTGACGCTGCCGAATGTCCGCTGGGCGCTGCTCTACGGCGTTCTTCTCTGCAACGCCCGGGCGATGGGCGAATTCGGCGCGGTCTCGGTGATCTCCGGCCACATCCGCGGCGTCACCGACACGATGCCGCTGCATGTCGAGATCCTCTACAACGAATACGCCTTCCCCGCCGCCTTCGCCGTCGCCTCGCTGCTCGCCCTTCTGGCGCTGGTGACTCTGTCGATCAAGAGCTTCCTCGAGTGGCGCCATGGCGCCAGCCTGAAGGCCCAGCGCAGCCTCTGACCTCCCCGAGCCACGGCGAGACCAATCTTTTCGGAGCCATCACGATGGACATCAGCGTTCGCAGACTGTGCAAGGAATTCGACCGCTACCCGGCGCTCAACGGCGTCTCGCTGGAGGTCGGATCGGGCGAGCTGATCGCCCTGCTCGGGCCATCCGGCTCCGGCAAGACGACGCTCCTGCGGCTCATTGCGGGGCTCGAATTCCCCACCTCCGGCTCGATCTATTTCGGCAAGGAAGACGCCTCGCAAAAGAGCGTCCAGGAGCGGAACGTCGGTTTCGTATTCCAGCACTATGCCCTGTTCAGGCACATGACCGTCATCGACAACATCTCGTTCGGCCTGAGGGTGCGCGGCCGCAGGAACCGGCCGTCGGATGCGGCGATCCGCAAGCGGGCCAGTGATCTCCTCGACCTCATCCAGCTGCCGAATGTCGCCAACCGTTTCCCGCATCAGCTTTCCGGCGGCCAGCGCCAGCGTGTGGCATTGGCGCGAGCGCTGGCCATCGAGCCGCGGGTGCTTCTCCTCGACGAGCCCTTCGGCGCCCTCGACGCCAAGGTGCGCAAGGAGCTGCGGCGCTGGCTGCGCGAACTCCACGAACGAACCGGACACACCACGATCTTCGTCACCCACGACCAGGAGGAGGCGATGGAGATGTCCGACCGGGTGGTGGTGATGAGCCAGGGCCGGATCGAGCAGGTCGGCACGCCGGACGAGATCTACGACAGGCCGGCCTCGCCCTTCGTGTTCTCCTTCATCGGCGATTCCGGCGAGCTTGCGGTCACCATCGACCGCGGCGAGGTCTTCCTCGATGGCCGCAGCCTCGGGCCACTCGCAGAAGGTCTGCCCGACGGTCGGGCGCGCATGTTCCTGCGGCCCCACGACCTCGAGATCACCGACGACCCGGCAGGCGCCATTTCCGGCGAGGTCGCGACGGTGAGGCGTCATGCCGCCACGCGGCGGATCGAGATTGCCGTCGGCGAGAAGCGCCAGCGCATCGAGGTGGCCGTGCCGGCGACGCGGGGCTTCGTGCCGGAAGGCACCCAGACGTTTCGCCCGGTGCGCTGCCGGCTGTTTCCGGCGAACTGAGGCGCCGCGCACCGCCAACCCGCAGTCGGAGGACTGGCGGCGAGGACCGCCGCGAGATCCTCGTCAGCTGATGATGCGGATCCGCTTTACCTGCTCGGCGATCGCCTGGAACACCGCCTGCAGTTGGCTGGAGTCGGTGACGGAGAAATAGTGGTCGTTGTCCGTCGCACAGCTCTTCAGGAGGCTCTCGTTCCCGTCGATCACTCTGATCGTGTAGATCTCAAGCTTGGTGCCGTCGGGATTGGTCATCGCCTTGGCGTTGGTGCAGGCGAGCTTGGTGCGAGCGTCGATGGAGCTGCTGTCGGACGAGGTGTACCAGCGGTCCTCGGTGTTGTCGCCGTCGGTGAGGACGATCATGATCGCCTTGGTCTTGGCGTCGGTGCTCTTGCCCTGAAGCGGATAGGCCGAGGTCAGTGCCTCCATGCCCCACTGCACGCCGACCGTGATGTTGGTATTGCCCGATGGGGTCAGCGAATCCACTTTGGTCGCCAGGCCGTCAAGATCCTTGGTCAGGCCGACGACGGGCTGCAGGGACGCGCTTTCGCTGCAGTTTGCGGCGCGCATGTAGAGCGTGTCGGTGTTGCTCGCGGTGGCAGCGGCGGCCGTCGTGTCGTAGGGCTGCTTGCGATCGTTGACGCACCCGGACCAGGTGCCCGATGCCGTCGAAAGCGAATAGCTCCGATTGTAGATCGTCGAAGTCGAGACCGAGCAGTTGTTGTAATTGCTCCCGCTGCAGCTATAGGTAGCCCTGTCGACCTTCAACGATCCGGTTAGCGTATCGAGCGCCGTGTAGACATACTTTATGTATCTCGAGCCACTCTTTCCTGCATAATAGTAACCGCTGGTGGTGCCCATGGCGAAGCCGGGCGTGGTGGTCCCGCAATAGTCCTTGTCCGGCGATGACATGTAGCTGCAGTTGACCACCGGCGCGTTGAGCATGGCCATGTTGAGGCTCGAAACACGGACGTTGGTATCGAACGGAATCATCGCCACCTGGACGTTGTTGACGCCGGCCGACGAACCGAAATTTGACAGGAACAGCTTCACCGACGCCTTGAGCTGGGCCATCTTGCCGGAGCTCGCCATCGAGCCGGTGGAATCGAGCACGAGGGCGATGTCGAGCGGCACGTCCGCCTGCTTCGCCGTCGCCTTCACCTCCATGTCGAGTTCCTCGATATGCATCAGGCCGAGAAAGGCCGTCGGCATCGAGAAATCCGCCTGATAGAGCCAGGCATTGTCGACCTTCTTCAGCGCCGTCGTCTGGATCTTGGCTTCCGGGTCGGCATTGGCATTGAAGAAGCGATTGGCGCGCGCGGTCCGCTCGTTCTCGTCGCTGCCGGAATATTTCGCGGCGGCAAGTGCCGCAGCATCGGCGGCCGACTGGAGGCTCGTCCTGACTCGCAAGGCGTTGGAATAGTCGACGACACCGCCGATGGCGAGAACGAGGGGGATGGCTGCCAGCCCCACCATGATGCCGAAATTGCCGGCCGAAGACCTCGCAAAACGCCGGATCGCCCGTTTCACCGAACGATACGAAAACTGACGCGCAACCTCACCCAAGGTCATATCTTTCGAACGGTTTGAATTGATACTCGTGGGTGAAGATCACAGAAAATCCCTAAGGATCCTTGCGCCAGACAGCTAAATTGCTGCGGATCGCCGGCCGGATGCGCGGCAACCCGCCGTTCGCGATACATGTCAGCCGGCAGGTACCGCGCCGGCCAGCGGCGATCAGGATGCCGTCAGGCGCTGCTCGAAGCCGGCGTCCTTGCCGCCAGCCTCCGGCGCCGCCCGCCAGACGACCAGCGGATCGGCCTCGGCAAGCCGGAAGATCGCTCGGCCGCTGAGGTCGTTGAGGATGACGGCGCTGCGCCAGGCAGCCATCGACAGCTGCGGATCGATGACGCCATAGGCCCGGCGGCCCTGGTTAAGGCCGTAGATCGGGCTGTCGTCGGGGCCGTCCCAGACGACGCGGTAGTTCGGCCCGAGCGCCAGCGCGCCGTCGGTCTCCTGGGCGAGGCGCTTGGCAAGGCCGCCCATGCAGGCCGGCGTCGAGGCCCTGTAGCCGGTGGCGAGCACGACGAGATCGGCCTCGATTACCTCCGCCTCGCCTTCGGCACTTTGCGAAACCACCATCTGGCCGCGCCCGCTCGGACGGACATGCAGGAGGTCGCGCCCCGGATAGAGGGCGACGTCGCCGCGTCCCTCCAGATGCCGGCGGCGATAGAGATGGCGGTAGATCTCGTCGGCAGTCGAGGGCGTCAGTCCGTCGGAGGCGAATTTCTGCGAGGCGAGCGCCCGCGCCTGCACCTCCAGCGGCATTTCGCGATAGGCGGCGAGATAGCCGGGGGTGAAGAACTGGTCGACCAGCCCGCCCTCCTGCAGCGTCCAGAAGCCGTCGCGCCGGCTGATCCAGCTGATCGAGGCTGGCGCCGCCGCGCCCTCCTGCTGCAGGAGGTTGAGGATCACCTCGGCGCCGGACTGGCCGCCGCCGATGACCGCGACGCGGCGCCCGGCGGTCTTCGGACGCAGCTCCAGATAGCGGCTGGCATGGAAGCAGTCCGGCCCGGTCACGACGCCTGCCGGGATCAGCGGTACGCGGCCGGTGCCGATCGCCAGCGACCGGGCGATGCAATCCGGCCGTCCGGTAAATTGCAGCCTGAAATGCCCGTCCTCGTAGCGCACGTCCTCGACTGGTGCGGAAAAATGCGTCGAGGCGAGACCGTCCGCCGCCCAGCCGAGATAGGCGCTGAACTCCTGCCGCGAGACCGTCTCGAAACGCGCCGACATGAAGTCGAAGAACCGGCCGCTCTCGACCAGATGGTTGAGGAAGCTCCACGGGCTGGTCGGGCAGACCGGCGTGACGAGATCCTTCAGCGGCGAGGTCTGCAGCATCGCATCGGGAAAGCAGAGGCCCGGATGCCAGGCAAAATTCGCCCGCCGCTCGAAGAAGGCGGTGGCGAGCCCCGGCACGCCGTCGGCCAGCGCCGCGAGGCTGAGATTGAAGGGCCCGATCCCGATGCCTGCGAGATCGACGGTGGTGTCCTGATGACTCATGACGCGGGTTTCCTCGTTCGAGACATTGCCAGCACGGCCGACGCCATCAGGACGCCGGCAAGGGCGACGGCCTGGTTCGCGCCGAGGTGAAGGGCGGCCGATCCGACCAGGGCTCCGGCGGCGAGTCCGCCGGTCGAGACAGTCGCGTTCCAGGCCGCCTGGCTGGTGCCCCGCGCTGCCGAGCGCTCCAGTGCCGTGTGAAGATTGTGGGTGAGGAGCATCGCGCTCGCCCCGCCGACGACGCCCGACGAGATGACGACGAAGGCCGGCTGCGGCCAGAGCGCGATCGCCACGAGCGCTCCGCCGCCGACGAAGGCGGCCAGCCGCAGGCCGGTGCCCTCGACCTTCGACGTCAGAAAGCGGTGTGAAACCAGGAGGCCGAGATTGGCGGCCGCGAGGGCAAAGCCGGCATGGGTCGCCGCGGCAACCGAATTGCCGCCGAGCCGCACCGCCAGCAGCGGCGCCAGCGAGACATGGGTGATCCCGAGGCTGGTCTGGACGAGGAAGGGCAGCACCAGGCTCGGCATCCGCGGCGGCTTCAGGCCACTCGCCTCGCCGGCAGGTGCCGGCTCGCTGCGGCGAAGCGTGGCAAGGCTCCAGACCCCTCCGGCGATCGCCGGCAGCATCGGCAGGACGACGCCGATCGCAACCAGAGGCCCGACCAGGACGGCACTCGCCGCCCGGCCGAGCCCGGCGAATGACTGTGTTGCGGCAAGCCGCTCTCGCGAGCGGGTGGCGTCGGCAAGGCTTGATGTCTGGGCATGCACCAGCACCGTTGCCGCCGACATGCCTTGCGCCAGCCGTAGCAGCAGCAGCGCGCCAAGGGCCGGCGCTGCGGCGAGCGGCACCACGAGCAGCAAGGCGAGCCCCACCGAGCAGACGATCATCGTCACGAGAGCCGGGCCGACGAGACGGCGGCTGCCGGTGAGGCCCATCAGCGGGATCGTCAGCGTCGCCGCCACCATGCCGAGCCCGACCGCCGTCGCGACCGCCGGATCGGACAGACCGAGGCGCCCGGCGATGAGGGGCAGCATGGCCATCAGCGCGGTCTGCTGGAAGGCATGGCCCATCAGGGCCGGGGCGAGCGAGGCGTTCATGGGCCGGTGAAAATTCACAAGGGATGGCGGGCGTCAAGAATAATCTTGACTGTTGGAGTCATATTTATAGGTTGCGGTTCGATCGCTGCCAGAGGAAGCCGTTCCCGCGATGACCGACACCGCCGACATCCCCTCGCTCAACGCCTTCCTGAACGCCGCCCTCAGGGAAGATCGGCTGGAAGGGGCGCATTATGCCGGGAGCGAATTGCGCTTCGCCGCGCCGGACGGCGCTGCCGTGGCGGTGCCGATCGCTGCGCGCAGCAGGTTTCGCTGCCGCTTCGGCCTGCCGGTGACGATCGACGACGCAGCGGCGAGCGTCGAGGCGCTGCTCCGGCGGCTGACCGCAGCGGCCGATCCGGTGTTCGCCGGCCGCGTCCTCGACAGCCTCCGTTCGATCCGCGAGACCAGTGATGCCAGCGGCGATCCGGAGACATGGACCTTCACCGAGGCGGAGACGGCGCTGCGCTTCGGCCACGTCCTTCATCCCAATCCGCGCAGCCGCGACGGCATCTCGCCCGAGGAGACGGCGGCCTATGCACCGGAATCAGGCGGCCGCTTCGCGCTCGAATGGTTCGCGGCGGAACCGGGGGTGATGACGTCGGGCGGCATCGCGGCGGAAGGCTTTGCCCGGCTGGGCCACGCCGACGGGATCGAGCCGCCCACGGATCGGGCCCTGCTGCCGGTCCATCCGTTCCAGCTGTCGCGGCTGAAGAGCAATCGACGCTTTGCCGGGCTTTGCGAGAGCGGCGCGCTCGTGCCGCTTGGCAGAGGGCGCGAGGGCTGGAGTGCCACCGCCTCGATGCGGGCGGTCCACGCCTTCCATGCGCCGTTCATGCTGAAATTCTCGCTGAGCCTCCGCCTCACCAATTCGCTGCGACTGCTCTCGCCGCGCGAGGTGCTGCGCGGGCTCAACGTCAGCGATCTTCTGGCAAGCGAGGTTGGCGCCGAGATCGCTGCCGCCTTCCCCGCTCTGACGATCCTCTCAGAGCCGGGCTTTGCGGCCCTCCTCGACGAGGACGGCGGCCCCTTCGCCGAGACCATCGCCGTTCTCCGCGACAACCCGTTTCAGGACCCAGAACGCCCCGGCCCCGTCATCCTCGCTGCGCTATGCGAAACGCCGCGGGAGGGGATCTCGCCGCTCGGCCGGATCGTCACGCGGCTGGCGGACGGCGACGACCCGGCACCCGTCGCGATGCAATGGTTCGCGGCCTTCCTCGAACACGCGATCCGGCCGGTGCTCGAGATGCGAGCGCGTTGGGGGCTGCTCTTCGGCTCGCACCAGCAGAACATGATGCTGACGCTGGAAAACGGCTGGCCGGCCGGCGTGGTGATCCGCGACTGCCAGGGGACGGGGCATCTGACGACCTTCCACGACAGGCTCGCGGCCTCGTGCCCATGGATTGGCGAGGGCGCGGAGAACATCGTCACTCCCGAAGCGGGCGACGGGCTCCTCACCTACTACGTCGTCGTCAATACGGTGATGAACACCCTCGCCACCCTCGTCCTCGACGGGCTCGCCGGCGAGCCAGCGCTGTTTGCCGTCTGGCGCCGCTTCCTCGAAGGCGCGGCCCGCGAGACACCGGGCGATCCGAGCTTCTACCGCCGGCTGATCGAGCGCCCCGGCCTGACCGCCAAGGCGAATTTCGCGACGTCGCTTTCCGGCATCAACGAGGCCGATGGCGGCTCGGACGGCCAGCTCGCGAGCTTCATCGAACTCGACAATCCTCTCGCCATGACGGAGGCCGCATGACCCTCACCCATCCTCTTCCCGTCGCTGCCGGCGCGCCCGTCCACACGCTCTGGCAGGAGCTCGACCGGCGATTTGCCGAAACCGGCGAGGCGCGGCTGACAATCGCCCCGGCAAGGCTTGCGGAGAGCGGCATCGCCCTGCGGGATCTGCGCTGCGGCTATGGCGCCGGCGACAGCATCGTCATCGAGCGGTCGGGCTTCTACCAGTCTGCCGGGCTCTGGACGAACCATCCGCCGGCGGCGCGCCTCGCCACCGGCCTTCTGCCCGGTCCCGACGGGCGCGACCATCCGCGCCGTCCGCCGAAGCCGGCCGGCACCTTCTATGAGCGCTATGACCGGAAGGCCGAGGCCACCGTCAGCTTCGAGCTTCTCGATCTCAGGCGGCATCTCTCGCTCTTCCATCGCTGGCAGAACGACCCGCGCGTCGCCTTCTTCTGGGAGGAGGACAAGTCGGAAGAGGAGCTTGCCCACTACCTCTCGACCCGGTTGGAAAATCCGAGCGTCATGCCGGTGATCTCCTCCTTCGACGGCGAGCCGGCGGGCTATCTGGAATTCTACTGGGGACGCGAGGACCGGCTAGGCGCCTATTACGAATCCGACCCGTGGGATCGCGGCTGGCACGGGCTGATCGGCGAGCGCAGGCATCTCGGCCGGAAGAAGACCGCCGCCTGGATCCGCTCGCTCAGCCACTACCTATTCCTAGACTGCCCGCTGACCGAGAAGCTCGTCGGCGAGCCCCGCGCCGACAACGTCAAGCTCCTGCGCTACAGCGAGGCGCATGCCTGGCGGAAGGTGCGGGAGTTCGATTTCCCCCACAAGCGCGCCGCGCTGATGCACTGCGACCGCGAAGAATTCTTCGCATCGGCAAGGTTCTGACCATGGAAGAGCTCGTCACCGGCAAGCGCTTCGAGAGGGCGGGCCGCCGCTGGCTCGCCAAGGCGATCAGCGAACTCTCCTGGGAAGAGGTGCTGGCGCCTGAGGCAGGCCGGCTGCAGCTAGCGTCGGGCGTGACTTATGATTTCGAGGCGGTGGCGCGGATCTGGGGCAATCTCGACATCGAGCCGGAGAGCATCCGGCGAAACGGCAACGCCCCCTCGCCGCTGCAGTTCGTCATCGACGCGCGGGCCGAGCTCGGCATGTCTCCGGCGACCGAGGCGATGTTTCTCAAGGAGCTGAAGAACACGCTCCGCCAGGACTGCATCATCGACGCCCGCTTCGGCGAACTTGCGAGCGACGAGCTCTGGCAGTTTCCGACAGACGCGCTGCATGCCGCGCTGGAAGGCCATCCGAAGGCCGTCGCCAACAAGGGCCGGCTCGGCTGGGGTCTCGGCGATCATGCCCGCTACGCGCCGGAGAGCAGCGAGCCGATCCGTCTCGAATGGCTGGCCCTCGATCCGGCCCATGTCCGGCGGGGACGAGGCGAAGGCATCGATGAGACGGCGCTCCTCGATGCCGCGATCGGCACGGACGAGGCTCGCCGCCTGCGGCAGGCGGCAGGCCCGTCCGGCAACGTGCTGATGCCGGTGCATCCCTGGCAGTGGGACAATGTGCTGGCCCAGAGCCTCGTCGCCGATATCGCCGAGGGCCGGGCGCGCCATCTCGGCAGCTTTGGCCGGCCCTTCGTCGCGAGCCCCAGCCTGCGGACGCTGACGCCGCAAGGCGGCGGCCCCTACGAGGTGAAGCTGGCGCTCGCCATCCTCAACACCTCGGCCTGGCGCGGCATGCCCGGCAAATACATCGAACAGGGAGCGGCGATCTCCAACTGGGTGGCGGCGGTGCTGTCGGCCGACCCGGTGACGGCCGGAACGGTGATGGTGCAGCGCGAGGTGCTGGGCCTCTGGTGGCAGGATCCGATCCTCGCCCAGGCGCCAGAGGCCCCCTATCGCTGGCACGAAACGCTGGGGGCGATCTGGCGCGAGCAGGGCGAGGCAGTCTGCCCCGGCCGGCGCGTCGTCATGGCGGCGGCGCTGTTCCACGAGGGTGCCGACGGTCTGCCGCTGGCGGCGGCCATCGCCAGGCGCTCCGGGCTCCAAATCGACGCCTGGCTGAAGCGGCTCTTCGAGGTCAGCGTCGTGCCGCTCTGGCACATCCTTTGCCGCTACGGTCTCGGCTTCATCGCCCACGGCCAGAATATCAGCATCGTCTTCGAGGGCGACGTCCCGGTCGGGATCACGGTGAAGGATTTCCAGGGCGACCTCGACCTCGTCGACCGCGACTTTCCGGAAGCCGAAACCCTGCCAGAGGCAGCCCGCGCGATCCTGCCCCGCAAGCCGCCGGCCTATATCGTCCACAACATCCAAACGGCACATTTCGTCACCGTACTGCGGTTTCTCTCGGCTTCCCTCGCGAGGCGGGAGATCATCGAGGAGAACGCGTTCTATCGCATCCTCCGCGGCGCGCTCGTCGCCCATAAGCAAGCCCATCCGCAGCTTGCCGAGCGCTTCGCGCTGTTCGACCTCTTCCAGCCGAAGATGCCGCGCGTCGCCATCAACCGGGTGCGGTTCCAGATCGGCTACGAGGATTCGGCGACGCGACCCCTGCCGGCACGGGGAACCGACCTCGACAATCCGCTGGCGCCCGAACCGGAACGTCCAAGCCAAAGCGTCGCCGCCGAATAAGGCGGTGACCGCCGTCCCGCCTCGAAGGTCCGTCAGCTATGCCCGTCTTTGGATCAGATCGAGCACGATCGAAGCCGCCGCCTCGCCAGGCGCCCTATCGATCGCCATCATCCTGCGGATCTCGTCGAATCCGGCGAGTTGCGCGTGGCGCTCCGGCGTGTCGGTGAGGAGCCTCGCCATCCTGCGGGCGAGATGCTCCGGCCGGACGAATTCGTGGAAATGTTCAGGTACCAGCGGATGGCCGACGATGAAGTTCGGCATCGCCGCGGTCCAGGCCGTCACGAGATGGCGGAAATAGTAGGCGACGGGGTCGAGCTTGTAGCCGAGCGCCATCGGAATGCCGGAGAGCGCAAGCTCCAGCGAAACCGTACCGGACGCGGCAAGCGCGGCATCCGCCTCGGCAAAGGCACGCCATTTCGCCTCGCCGCCGGTAACGATCTCCGCCTTCACCGGCCAGCTGGCCATCGCCGCCTCGATGCGCCCCTGGTGGCGCGCCAGCGTCGGCAGCACCGCCGTCACCCCCTGCAGGATCTCGCACAGCCGCGCCAGCGTCCGGCCGAAATCGCCGGCCAGACGGTCGATCTCGCCGCGGCGAGAACCAGGCAGGATGACGAGCCGCGGCGGCGAGCCGGGTTTGCGCCCGGCCAGTGGGCGCGGATCGGCCATGATCGCCGCAAGCCCCGGCTCCTTCATCAGCGGATGGCCGACATAGGTCGCGGGCGGGCCGCCAAGACGCTGCATGACAGCCGGTTCGAAGGGCAGCGCGCAGATCGCGTGGTCGACATAGGCGCGCATCTTCGCCGCCCTGCCCTCGCGCCAGGCCCAGACCGTCGGCGGGATATAGTTGACGATCGGAATCTCGGGCAGCCGCGCCCGCACCATCTTGGCGACGCGGTGCGAGAAGGTCGGGCTGTCGATGACGACCAGGGCGTCCGGCCTCGCGGCGACGATCGCATCGGCGGTCTGGCCGACACGGCGCAGGAGCTGCGGCAGGCGCATGAGGATCGCCGAGATCCCCATGATCGAGAGCTCATCGATATCGAAGAGCGAGGTCATGCCTTCCGCCTGCATCGCCTCGCCGGCGAGGCCGACGAGTTCGAGGTCGCCCGGATTGCGCCCCTTCAGCGCCCGGATGAGATCGGCGCCGATGGCGTCGCCCGAGGGTTCGCCGACGACGAAGGCGATCTTCATCGGCCGTCCTCCGCGGGCATGCCACCGGCATCCGCCGGAAGCGTCACGCCACCGGCCGGCAGGCCGACCACGGCGATGCGGGCTTCCCGCGAGGCTGCGACGAGCGCCTCGTAGTCGATGACGAGGCTCTTGCCGGCGCTGACGCCGATCGTGCCGATCCCGGCGCCTTCGGCTTCGAAGATGGTGGAGACACCGATACTGGGTAGATCGAAGCGCTCGTCCTGGTCGGGCTTGACCGCCTTGACCAGCGCCAGCTTCTCGCCTCGCCCGAGCCGCCCGCGGGCGCGAAGATCGGCCACCCGATGCAGCATTTCGCGGGTGCCCTCGGCGGCTTCAAGCGCGATCACCCGCTCCTGCGAGGCGACCGCCGCCTGGCCGACATCGAGGCCGCCGAGCGTTCGCGCGGCGGCTAGGCCGAGTTCGAGCGCCCGTCTCTCGGCCGCGTCGGGCTCGCGCCCGGCGATCGGACCCTCAGGCGCCAACAGGCGAGGCTCGATGTCCTGCACGGCCATCGGCTCCAGCCCCTCCGCCTTCAGGAAATTCGCGACGCTGCGCAGCAACCGGTCATCGCCGCCGCGAACGATGCGGAAGGCCGTCGGCAACACGAACAGCGTCGCGAAACTCGGCAGGATGGAGCGGAAATCCGGTCGGCGGCTGACAGTGCCGCAGGTGACGACCCGGTCGACGTCGCTGCGCTTCAGGAAGCGAATGGCGTCGCCGGTGCGTCCCCAGGGGTAGTATCCCCCGGCAAAGCCTTCCCAGTCGTCCTCGATCGCGTCGGCAATCCGCACGACGATCGGCGTGAAGCCATGGGCCCTTGCCGCCTCGGCGACGATCCGCGGCAACCGGCCGCCGCCCGCGATGAGGCCGAGCGGCTCGCCAGGAAAGCGCGGTTCCATCGCCGTCAGGAAAGCTGCGAGTGACGCGGGAAACAGAGCGCGCGGTCGCCGCCGGATCGGATGAAGCCGAGGAGGTCCTGCACCAGCGGATCCTCGGGGAACTCGCTCTGCACCTCGTCCATGTTCTCCTTGAAGGTCAGATCGTCGGAGAACAGCATGCGATAGGCCCGGCGGACGTTGCGGACCGCCTCGCGATTGAAGCCGGCGCGCTTCATGCCGATGATGTTGAGGCCGGAAAGATAGGCCCGGTTGCCGAGCACCATGCCGAAGGGGATGACGTCGCCTTCGACTGCCGCGAGCCCGCCAACATAGGCGTGATGGCCGATGCGGGTGAACTGGTGGATGCCGCAACCGCCGGCGACGGTGGCATATTCGCCGACGGTGCAGTGGCCCGCCAGCATCACGTTGTTGATCAGCGTGACATTGCGCTCGATGACGCAGTCGTGGGCGACATGGGCACCGGTGAAGAAGGCGCAGTTGTCGCCGATCGTCGTCTCGGATCGCCCCTGCACGGTGCCTGCGTTCATCGTCACCTGCTCGCGGATCAGGCAGTTGTCGCCGATGACGAGGCGGGTGTCCTCACCGCGGTATTTCAGGTGCTGCGGCGCATGGCCGAGCGAAGCGAAAGGCCAGATCTGCGCCCCGGCGCCGATGACGGTGTTGCCCCAGATGGCGACATGGGATCTGAGCCGGCTGCCGGCTCCCAGCCGCACCTGCGGCCCGATGTGGCAGAAGGGGCCGATCTCGCAGCCTTCGCCGATCTCGGCACCGGCCTCGATCACCGCCGACGGGTGAATTGTCGTCTCTGTCATCGTCACTCGGCATCGTGCGAGACGAGCATGGCGCTCACCGTCGCTTCGGCGACCTTCAGGTCATCCACCTTGGCGAGGCATTCGAACTTCCAGATGTTCGCCCGCCGCTTGGTCTGCTTGACGTGGTATTCGAGCCGGTCCCCCGGGACCACCGGCTTGCGGAACTTGGCATTGTCGATGGTCATGAAATAGACCAGCGAAGGCGCTTCGCCGCCCCGCGATAGCGCGCAGATCGCCCCGGCGGTCTGGGCCATGCCCTCGATGATGAGAACGCCGGGCATCACCGGCGCCGAGGGAAAGTGGCCGAGAAAATGCGGCTCGTTGACGGTGACGTTCTTGATGCCGATGGCGCTCCTGTCGCCGTCGATGTCGACGATGCGGTCGATCATCAGGAACGGATAGCGATGGGGCAGAAGCTCCATGATCCGGTTGATGTCAGCGCTCTCGAGCGTCGTCGTCTCGTCAGTCATCCCGTCCATTCCTCGGCGAGCGCCCCTTCTTGGCAAGTTCGATCAAGAACCGCGTTTCCCTGATCCATTCCCGCATCGGCCTGGCCGGGATCCCGCCCCAGCGCGACTTTGGCGGCATGTCGACGGCCACGGCGGAAGCCGCGGCGATCTGCGCACCGTCGCCGATGGTCACGTGGCCATTGATTCCGACCTGTCCGCCGATCATCACGCCGTCGCCGATGGTGGTCGAGCCGGAGATGCCGACCTGGGCAACGATGACGCAATGCCAACCGACGGCGACGTTGTGCCCGATCTGCACCTGATTGTCGATCTTGGTGCCCTCGCCGATGACGGTATCGCGGATGGCACCGCGGTCAATGGTGGAATTGGCGCCGATCTCGACGTCGTCCTGGATGATCACGCGGCCGACCTGCACGACCTTTTCGAGACCGCCAGGCCCCGGCGCGTAGCCAAAGCCGTCCTGGCCGACCTTGACGCCGGGATGGAGGACGACGCGGTTGCCGAGGAGCGCGTTCGACAGGGACACGTGCGGGCCGATGCGGCAGTCGCGGCCGACCGTGCAGCCGGGGCCGATCACCGCGCCTGGAGCGACGATGGTGCCGCGGCCGATCCTGGCACCGCGCCCGACCACCGCGAAGGCTTCGATGGTGACGCCCGGCTCGATATCCGCCGCCGGGTCAACCTCGGCGCGCGGCGAGACGCCTTCGAGGCCAGTGATCGAGGCCGGGACGAGAGCTTGCGGAAACAGCGACCGACCGACGGCCGCAAAGGCCGCCTGAACGTTTGCCGCGATGAGATGGGGCCGACCGGCCGGCAGCAGCGCCAGATGCTTCGGCGCGATCAAGATCAGACCGGCCCGGGTCGTGGACAGCTGGTCCGAATAGCGGGGACTGTCGAAGAAGGAGAGTTCCGACGGGCCGGCGCGGTCGAGCGGCCCGATGCCCGTCACTGCCGTCGCCGGATCCGTGCCCTCGCCGAGTTCAGCCCCGGTCAGCGAGGATATGCCGCCCGCATCAAGGCCCGCACCACGAGCGAAGAAGGACGTCTCGGACATTGCGAACCGGCGGGGAAGCCTTCCTCCCCGCCCCTTTTGCTGGCGTCAGAAGCGCGACGAGAAGCCGAAGGAGAACTCCTGCGTGTCGTCGAAGTCTTCCTTCTTGAGCGGATGGGCGTAGTTCACCCGCAGCGGTCCGAAGGGCGACGCCCAGATCAGGCCGACGCCGGCCGAAGCCCGCAGGGAGAAGTCGGTGCCTTCGACGCCGGGCTCCCCATCGAACTCGCTGCCCCACAGCGAACCGGCATCGGCGAAGACGGCGCCGCGGAAGCCGAGGTCGCGGTTGAGGCCCGGGATCGGGAAGGTCGCCTCCGCTGAAGCGTTGACATAGTTCTGGCCGCCGATGGCGACGTCGTACTGGCGGGGGCCAATGCCACGCGTGTCGAAGCCGCGGACAATGTCCTGGCCCTTGAAGAAGTTATCGAAGACGCGAAGCTCTTCGTCGCCGAGCGTCGTGACGTTGCCGGCACCGCCGGAGAGCTGGCTGACGACGTCCCACTCCTCGCTGAGGAGGTTGAAGTAGGAGGCCTTGCCGGTCGACTTTATAAAGCGCGCGTCGCCGCCGATGCCGGCGAATTCCTGGCCGATCGAGCCAATGAAGCCGTTGCGCGGATCCTGGTTGTTGTCGAGCGTGTTGTAGGTGAACTGGTAGGACGCCGAAGAGGTCGTGTAGTCGCCGGCGCAGATCGCGGCATTGATGATCGGCGAGTCCGTGAAGGACGGCGCGGTAATCGGATTGCCGCCTTCGTCGACCAAATTGCCTTTCGGATCAGGATTTGCGCAGGTGCTGTCGATGTACTCGTCGGGATCGACCGGATAGTCCGGATTGCTGACCGTGATGCCCGTGCCGTCGCCGTAGCTTTCCTGCTTGAAATTGTACGCGACCGTCGCCGTCAGGTGATCGGTGATCGGTGCCGAGAAGCGAACATCGCCGCCGGTCCGCTCAACGTCGTAATCGTCGGTCGAGGTCTTGCTGTAATAGACGTCGAAGCCGGCTGCGAGGCGCTGGCCGAGGAAATACGGCTCGGTGAAGGAGAGCTGGTAGCTGCGGCTGTTGGTGCCGACGCCGGCGGAGACCTTGATGAACTGGCCGCGCCCGAGGAAGTTGCGCTCCTGGATGCCGACTTCGGCCACCGGGCCGGAGGAATCACCCGAGGTGGTGTAGCCGCCACCCACCGAGATCTCGCCGGTCGCCTTCTCGTTAACGTCGACGATGACGATGACACGGTCAGGCTCGGAGCCTGGCGCCGTCGAGATCTTCACCGTGGTGAAGTATTTCAGGTCCTCGAGACGCTGCTTGGCCCGCTGCACCAGCACCTGATTGAACGCATCGCCTTCCGAGATGTCGAACTCGCGGCGAATGACGTAGTCGCGGGTCTTGGTGTTGCCGCGGATCTCGATGCGCTCGACATAGGCCCGCGGCCCCTGGTCGATCACATAGTCGATCGCGATGGTGTGGTTGGTGAAGTCTCGGTCGCCGCGCGGCGTCACCTGGGCAAAGGCATAGCCCTTGTTGGCCAGCGCATTGGTCAGGTTAACCAGCGAGTTCTCGACTTCCTTGGCGCTGTAGATGTCGCCCGGCGCGGTGTCGAGTTCGCTGTAGAGCGCCTGGGTGTCGACGCCCTCGATGGTCGAGTCGATCTTCACGGCACCAAAGGCGTAGCGCTCGCCCTCGTCGACGGTGAAGGTGATGAAGTAGGAGTTCTGGTCCGGATCGAGCTCGGCGACGGCCGAAAGGATGCGGAAATCGGCATAGCCGTGATTGTAGTAGAAGCGGCGGACCGTCTCCTCGTCGGACTGCAGCTTGTCCGGATCGTAGACGTCGTCGCGCTGGATGAAGCTGAGGATGCCGGTCTCGCGCAGCGAGATCACCTGCTTCAGCCGGGCGTCGGAAAAGGCATTGTTGCCGACGAAGCTGATCGAGGCGATCTTCGTGCGGTCGCCTTCCTGGATGTTGTAGATGACGTTGACGCGGCCCTGGCCGATCGGCTGGGTCTGGGCGGTCACCACGGCGTCGCTGCGGCCGATCGAGACATAGGCGCGCTTGATCGACTCGACGTCGGCGTCGACGGTCGTCTGGGAATAGGCACCGCGCGGCGCCGTCTGGACGGCCGCGGAGAGCTGCGCGTCCTTGATCTTCGAATTGCCCTGGAAGAGCACCTGGTTGACGATCTGGTTCTCGTCGACGGCGACATTGAGCGTGCCGCCCGACTGGCTGATCCGCACGTTCGAGAACAGCCCCGTGGAGTAGAGACGCCTGACGGCGGCATCCTGATCGGCGTCGGTGACGTTCTGGCCAGGCTTGATGTCGATGAAGCCGCGGATCGTATCGGCATCGACGCGGCTGTTGCCACTGACCGCGATGCGGCTCACGGTCGCCGCCTCGGCGATGGTCGTCGTCGCGAGCTGGATCGTCAGCGTGGTAGCGGCAAGCAGGGTCGAAGACAGCGCGATGGCAGTCGCTGCGCGCAGGGTTTTCGTTCCAGCCGTCATGTTTCCAACCACCTTGTCGTCTTCTTGCTATTCAGCAGGACGTTATCCAGAACCTGCCTTGTACCGGCTTTGCCCGCCGGTTCAAGCAAACTCCACGCAGTGGATTGAGGAATCGGAAACGCCGTTGCAAGGCGGTCACGAACCATGGCGACATGGTTACCCAATTCTTTCCCCCGAACCCCCGGCCCTGCGTCCCTCACACCTGGCCTGAAATGTCATTCCAAAAGGCAAATATCATCAGCATCGTGACGAGAGCGAGACCGATCCGGAAGCCGACTTCCTGGACCCGCTCGCTCAGCGGCCTGCCTCTCACCGCTTCGAAGGCATAGAACAGGAGATGGCCGCCGTCGAGCATCGGCACCGGCAGGAGATTGAGGATGCCGATCGAGATCGACAGAAGCGCCGCGAGATTCAGCAGCGCGGCAAAACCGATGGTCGAGACCTGGCCGGAGACCTGCGCAATGCGGATCGGCCCGCCGATCTGGTCGGCGCTCTGGCGGCCGGTCACCACCTCGCCGATGAAGCCGACGGTCTGGCTGGCGACGAACCAGGTCTGCGACACGCCGTATTGCAGCGCCTCGAACGGGCCGAGTGACTGGACGCGGAAGCTGCCGTTGGAATTGTCGGCACGCAGACCGACGATCGGCATGGTGAAGCTGTTGCCGAATTCGTCCTCGCGCGTCTCGAGGCGCGGCGTCACCGTCAGCTTGACGGGCTCGCCGCCACGATCGACCTCGAATTCCACCGGGTTCTCGCCGACTGCCGCGACGTGGCGCTGCAGGTCGGAAAAGTAGTTGATATCCTCGCCATCCGCCGAGACGACGCGGTCGCCCGGTTGGAAACCGGCCGCGGCCGCCGGCGAATCCGGCTCAACGGCGGAGACGACGGGATCGCCAACCACCCGGCCGGTGAAGAAGACCACGGCCGCGAAGATGACGATCGACAGGATGAAATTGGCGATCGGCCCGGCCGCGACAGTCGCCGCGCGCCGCCCGACGCTGGCGGTCGGGAAGGCGTGTCGGCGCTCCTCGGCGTTCATCCCATCGACCGCATCGCGATCCGGAACCGAGGCGGCGTTCTCGTCGCCGAGAAACTTGACGTAGCCGCCGAGCGGGATGGCGGCGAGCTTCCAGCGGGTGCCCTGGCGGTCGGTGAAACCGACGATCTCCGGCCCGAAGCCGACCGAGAAGGTCAGCGCCTTGATCCCGCAGAGCCGGCCGATCAGGAAGTGGCCGAGTTCGTGGAAGAAGACGATGATCGTCAGGACGAACAGAAACGGCACGATGTAGATCAGGCCGTGGCTCCAAAGGCCCGAGGTGATCGCTCCGATTTCCATCTGCGGGTTCTCCGTTGCGGCGGCACGCCTTAGAGCGCCGTGCATCCGAATGGACCCACGAAGGACGCTCCAACACTTTGACCGTACGCATCGCGATTTCCGAAAATCGATCCCGATTTTCGGCCGATGCCGCAGGCCGCCTGCCTCATTCTATAGCAGCGACCTTGCGCGGTGCAAACAATCTGCAGCGGCGCTTCGACCGCTCCCCCGACGGGCGAGCCAACGGGGCGGCCTTTTCGCCTAACACGTCGATCAGGCGGGAAACAGCCCGCTCGCCGGATCGCTGAAGCCACTCGCCACAACGCCGACCAGCCAGGCGACGGCGATCGCCACGATCAGCGCGTCGATCCGGTCCATCAACCCGCCATGGCCGGGGATCAATCTGCCCGAATCCTTCACGCCAAAGCGTCGCTTGATCCAGGATTCATAAAGATCGCCCGCCTGACCGGCGATCGACAGCAGCGCCGCCAGGGCGACGATCGACAGGCTGATGCCAGTGCCCGCTGCGTGGGCGAAGAGCGCGCCGCAGACGATGGCGGCGGCAAGGCCCCCGACGGCTCCCGAGATGGTCTTCTTCGGCGACACCATCGGCATCAGCTTCGGCCCGCCGAAGGAGCGGCCGGCGAAATAGGCGAAGATGTCGGTCGCCCAGACGACCGTCACCAGAAAGGCGATGGTGAGGAGGCCGGCGGTGTCGTCGCCGCGCAGGAAGGCCGGCGGAAACGTCGCGGCGCCGGCATAGACGAGCCCGCCGATCAGCCAGTCGGCCTTGCGCTCGGTGCGGTCGATGAAGGCGAGGAAGGCCGTGCCGGCGGCGAAGATCGCCACTGCGAGAAGGGAAAAACCAAAGGCGAAAGCGATCAGCGAGAGATAGAAGACCCGCCGCCCGAAGGTGAAATGCGGCCGCAGCCGCCTGGCACGGGTGATCCTGGTCCATTCGTCGAAGACGATGAAGCCGGTCGCGCAGCACAGGAGCCGGAAGCCCCAGCCGCCGGCAAAGACCAAGAGGCAGACGAGGATGCCGAGAACGAGAGCGGAGAAAAGCCGCGAGCGAAGGTCGCTCCAGCTTCCCTCGGCGAAGAAGCGTCTGACGCCGAGCCCCATCTCGTCAGGATGCGATTTCCCGCGACAATCCTCCAAAGCGGCGATCGCGGCTGGCATATTCGGCGATGGCGTCCTCGAACGACTGCCGGTCGAAATCCGGCCACAGGCACGGCATGAAGACGAATTCGGAGTAGGCCGCCTGCCAGAGCAGGAAGTTGGACAGCCTCAGTTCGCCGCTGGTGCGGATGATCAGGTCGGGATCGGGAATGCCCGCCGTGTCCATGTGTTCGCCGAGATAGTCGGCGGTGAGCGCGTCGAGGGTCACCTCGCCGGCGGCGAATTTCTCGGCGATGCGCTTGACCGCCCGGGCGACCTCGTCGCGGGCGCCGTAGTTGAAGGCGATGACGAGGGTCTGGCGGGAATTGTCCCGCGTCAGGTTCTCGGCCTCCTCGAGCAGCGAGCGGATGTCGGCGGACAGATCGTCGCGGCCGCCGATCACCCGGACGCGCACGCCCTCCTTGTGGAGGTCGGCGAGGTCGCGGCGGATGAAGTGCTTGAGCAGGCCGAGAAGTTCCTCGATTTCGTCCTTCGGTCGCCGCCAGTTTTCCGAGGAGAAGGCGAACAGCGTCAGATATTCGATGCCGAGTTCGCCGGCGGCCCGCACCGCCGCCCGGACCGCCTCGACCCCGCGCCGGTGGCCCATGCTGCGTGGCAGGCCGCGCGCCCGCGCCCAGCGTCCGTTGCCATCCATGATGATGGCCACATGTCGGGGATGCCGCACTGTCCTCGCCCTTCCCTGCCTCATCGCCGCGAGAAAGCGGCAGTCAGACCCTAGACCTGCATGATTTCGGCTTCCTTGACGGAAAGCAATTTGTCGATTTCGGCAATCGTATCGTCGGTCATCTTCTGGACCTTCTCCGACTGCTGCCGGCTTTCGTCCTGGCCGATGTCGCCGGCCTTCTCGCTCTTCTTCAGGCTGTCCATGCCGTCGCGGCGGACGTGGCGCGCCGCCACCTTGGCGCTTTCGGCATACTGATGCGCCACCTTGACCAGTTCCTTGCGCCGCTCCTCGTTGAGCTCGGGCAGCGGAATGCGCAGCGTGGTGCCGTCGGTGATCGGGTTGAGGCCGAGGCTGCTCTCGCGGATCGCCCGCTCGACCTTACCGACCATCTGCTTGTCCCAGACTGTCACGGAAACCATTCGCGGCTCCGGCACCGTGACATTGGCGACCTGGTTGAGCGGCATCTGCGAGCCGTAGGCCTCGACGGTGATCGGGTCGAGGAGGTTGGCGGAGGCGCGGCCGGTGCGAAGACCGGCAAGATCGCTCTTCAGGCTGTTCACGGCCCCGTCCATGCGGCGCTTCAATTCGTCGAGTTCGGCCATGTCACGTGTCCTCTCTGGAAATCCTTGTTGGCTTTTCGAAAACCGTCAGTCCGACACGACCGTGGCGCGGCCGGCGCCGACGAGGATCCTGGCAAACTCGCCCTTCTGGTGAATGGAGAAGACGACGATCGGAATATGGTTCTCGCGGGCGAGCGCGACGGCGGCGACGTCCATGACGGCGAGCCCGCGCTCCAGGACCTCGGCATGGGTCAGCCGGTCGAAGCGCGTGGCGTCGGGCACCTTCTTCGGATCGGCCGAATAGATGCCGTCGACCTGGGTGCCCTTGAACAGCGCCGCGGCGCCCATCTCGGCGGCCCTGAGGGCGCCCGCCGAATCGGTGGTGAAGAACGGATTGCCGGTACCGCCGGCGAAGATGACGACCCTGCCGGCCGCCTGATGCGCCAGCGCCGCGCGCTGGGTGAAGCTCTCGCAGATCTCCGGCATGGCGATCGCCGATAGAACGATGGCATCGACGCCGAGCTTGATCAGCGAGGTGCGCAACGCCAGCGCGTTGATCACCGTGCCGAGCATGCCCATGTGGTCGCCGATCACCCGGTCGCCGCCCTTGGACGCGACGGCGACGCCACGGAAGATGTTGCCGCCGCCGATCACCACGGAGATATCGACCCCGAGCGCCCGGCCTTCGGCAATATCTGCGGCGATCCTGTCGACCACGGCGACGTCGATCCCGAAGCCCTGCTCTCCCATGAGCGCCTCGCCCGACACCTTCAGCAAGACGCGGCGATAGCGGATGTCCGAGGTCATCGAGTCTCCTGTCCAACTGCGGGGCGCAGCGACGCATCATCCGTCCACCGGCCGTCCGTTCCCATCGGCTGGTTCCGGCCGGCGGCGGATCGAGCCGCACCTTCCGGCGCTTTGACGCGAACCCCTTTCGCCTGCCGATACAATAAGGGCGCCCGCTTGTGAAGCGAGCGCCCGATCTTGCGTCACCTGCGAAAGCAGTTGATCCGACTGGCAGGCCGCCTCGCCGGGACGTTTCCGGCAGGCGGTATGCCAGGCTTATTTCTTGCCGGCGGCAGCAGCGACCTCGGCAGCGAAGTCGCTCTCCTCGCGCTCGACGCCCTCGCCGAGGGCAAAGCGCACGAAGGCGGTGATCTTCGCCGGAGCGCCGATCTCCTTCTCGGCCTCGGCCAGCGCCTTCTCGACGGTGAGGTCCGGATTGATGACGAAGTTCTGCTTGAGGAGGACGACCTCTTCATAGAACTTCCGCATCCGGCCCTCGACCATCTTCTCGATGATGTTCTCCGGCTTGCCCGAAGCGCGGGCCTGCTCGGAGAAGATCGCCTTCTCGCGCTCGGCGACGGCCGGATCGATCTCTTCGGCGGTCAGCGCCAGCGGGTTGGTCGCCGCGACATGCATCGCCACCTGCCGGCCGAAGGCATTCAGCTTGTCCTTGTCGCCGGTCGATTCCAGCGCGACGAGAACGCCGAGCTTGCCGAGGCCGTCGGCGACCTGGTTGTGGATGTAGGTCGCAACGACGCCGTCGGAGACCGACAGCATGGCCGAACGGCGCAGGCTCATGTTCTCGCCGATGGTGGCGATCGCATCGCGGATGGTGTCGGCAACCGACTTGTCGGACGACGGATAGGTCGCGGCGGAGACCGCCTCGACGCTGCCGTCGGTGCCGAGCGCGACCGTGGCGATCTCCCGGACGAGCGTCTGGAAGGCCTCGTTGCGGGCAACGAAGTCGGTCTCGGAATTCACCTCGACGACGACCGCCTTGGTGCCGGCGCCGGCGATGCCGACGAGGCCCTCGGCCGCGGTGCGGCCGGACTTCTTGTCGGCCTTGGCGATGCCCTTGGTGCGCAGCCAGTCGATCGCAGCTTCCATGTCGCCATTGGTCTCGGCGAGCGCGGTCTTGCAGTCCATCATGCCCGCGCCGGTCTTCTCGCGCAGGTCCTTCACCATCGAAGCGGAAATTGCCATCTTGGTCTTCCTCGGAAATGAATTGGCGCACCGGCTCAGTATGAACGGGTGCGCCGAAACTGTGACGCGGTGATTACAGCGTTGGCGGGATCTCGCGAAAGGCGCCGGTCGGCGCCTTTCATGTCATCCCGCCGCGCGAAATCGTTTCGCGGCTTACTCGGCGGCCGAGGCGTTCTCGGCCAGATTGGCGGCCTCGGTGGCCGTCTCGCCGCCGGTCGCCGCCTCTTCCGGCAGTTCCTCGACCGGCGCTTCCTCGAGCGCACCGATATCGACGCCCATGTCGCCCTGCTGGCGGGCAAGACCGTCGACGGCGGCGCGGGCGATCAGGTCGCAGTAGAGCGAGATGGCGCGGGCGGCGTCGTCATTGCCCGGGATCGGGTAGTCGATCGGTGCCGGATCGCAGTTCGAATCGACCACCGCGACGATCGGGATGTGCAGCCGTTTGGCTTCCTCGATGGCGATCGATTCCTTGTTGGTATCGATCACGAAGATCATGTCCGGCACGCCGCCCATGTCGCGAATGCCGCCGAGCGCCCGGTCGAGCTTGTCGCGCTCGCGGGTCAGCGTCAGCCGCTCCTTCTTGGTGAAGGCCTGGGCCTCGCCGCCGGCGAGCATCTCGTCGAGCTTGCGCAGGCGCTGGATCGACGCCGAGATGGTCTTCCAGTTGGTCAGCATGCCGCCGAGCCAGCGGGAGTTGACGTAGTACTGGGCCGAACGCTGCGCCGCATCCGCGATGAGGTCAGACGCCTGGCGCTTGGTGCCGACGAAGAGCACGCGGCCGCCGCGGGCGACGGTGTCGGAGACGGCGAGCAAAGCGCGATGCAGCAGCGGCACCGTCTGGGCGAGATCGAGGATGTGGATGTTGTTGCGCGCGCCGAAGATGTAGGGCGACATCTTCGGGTTCCAGCGGTGAGTCTGGTGACCGAAGTGGACACCAGCCTCGAGGAGCTGGCGCATGGAATAGTCTGGCAGAGCCATGGTGTGATCGTCCTTTGACCGGTTATGCCTCCACGGAAAGAAGCGGCCGGAGAGCCGCCACCGGTGGGTGAGACCTGACCGGAACGAGGTTCCGATCGATCCAACCCGGTTTCCGTGTGTGGAATGGGGCGCGCCTTACAGCAATCCGGCCGACTTGGCAACTCGGACGGGACGGAAGAGCGATGGTCGGCGCGCTTCGCGATAGATGCGGGCGACGTTCACAGCTTTCAAGATGGAGCCGTCGTGCGGCCTTCAATCGGCCGGACAGCGCGGCGCTTCCTCGAATTCCAGGCTGGCGAGCCGCGCCTTCAGCGAATAGCCATCGAATTTCAGGATCTGATTGCCGGTCACGCCGTTCTCGAAAAGCGTGTAGGTCGTCTCGAACACAGGCAGGCCGTTCTCGTCGCTGTCGGAGTTGTAGAAGGCCTCGGTGATCCGCCAGGCCTTCAGGCCGGCAAGACGTTCGGCGATAGCCGCGGGGTCGCTGGCCCCCGGGTCAGGGCTCGGCGCAGCGGCGGGATCGCCCGGTTCCGGGCCGGCATCGGAGGCGTCCGGCGAAGCCGCGCCGTCCGGCGATGAGTCAAGCTGACCGTCCATCGCGGCGGCCGGTCCCTCGCGTCCGGTCTCCGCATCGCCGTCGGGCGTCGTCGCCTCGCCGTCCTGCGGGGCTGCGGATCCGTCCTCCGGCATGGCGTCATCGCCGTTCCCGATCGGCGCATCCGGCGCCGCCTTCTCCTTTGGCTCTTCAGTCGTCCCGTAGCCGGCGATTTCGTTGGATAGTTCCGCCGCTTCCAGGGGCGTTACGATCACCGTGCTGGTGGTGTTCTTCTCGGGGTCGGAATCACCTTGGAAGACCGGGGATTCGATGATCGGCACGCCGGCCTTCGCCGCCTCGATGATCTGCTTCGTATGGTGAAGCGGGAAGACCGACTGGGGCAACGTGACGTCGCGCGCCTCCGGCTCCTCATAGGCGACGACGGTCTTCTTGCCGTCGGTCGTCGCCTTGCCGCTGGTGGTCGAGTCCGGCAGGGAGTCGACGAAGCTCTCGGCGTTGAAGTCGAGATGCCTGCCGTCGCGGCTTTCGGTGAGGCGGATCTGCTGGTCGGTGACGACGATGTCCTGCTCCTTCAGGAACCGCGCGACGAAACGATAGTCGATGCCGTAGCTCTGGCAGCCACCCGGCTGCTCCATCGCGACGGCGATCCGCCCGTCGACGCCCAGCAGGTTGTCGCTCGAATCCACGAGGCCGACATCGTAGGAGGCCCGGTGCGGGGCCAGCGTCACCGCCTCCGCCGCCGCGGCGGGTCCGATCGGATCGCACAGGCTCAGGGCCGCACCGAGGCTCAGAGCGGAAATTCCGGCTGCGAAGGCTGATCGCGTCATCAAGTTCGATCTTTCACTCACACTGAGGATCGGCTACCGAACGCTTCAAGCGCACCGCACCCATCGCCGCGGTCCTCCGCCACCCCGCGGGACCCTTGGTCCTATTCGCGTCAGAAGAGGAAGACAACATCATGGCCGATACGATCGAAAGCCGTCTCGAGGCAGCCGGCGTGACCCTCCCCGAGGCCGCGGCCCCCGCCGCCAACTACGTGCCGACCGTCACCTACGGCGCGATCCTGCAGACCTCCGGCCAACTGCCGATGGACCAGGGTGCCCTCGCGGTGATCGGCAAGCTCGGCGCCGAGGTCGATGTCGCGACCGGCCAGAAGGCCGCAAAGCTCTGTGCCGTCAACGTTCTCGCCCAGGCAAAAAGCGCCCTCGGCGGCGATCTGTCGAAGATCGGCCGGCTTTTGAAGCTGACGGTCTTCGTTGCCAGCGACCCGTCCTTCACCGAGCAGCACAAGGTCGCCAACGGCGCCTCCGACTTCATGGTCGAGATCCTTGGCGAAAAGGGCCGCCACGCCCGGTCCGCGGTCGGCGTTCCGGCGCTGCCGATGAATGCCGCGGTCGAAGTCGAAGCCACCTTCGAGATCGCCTGACGTGACCATGCAGTATGACGGGCCGTTCCGCTGGCTGGTGGAGCGGCCGATCGCCCATCGCGGCCTTCACGACGGCAATCGCGCCATCCCTGAAAATTCGATTTCGGCAGCGCTCGCGGCGATCGTCGCGGGCTATGCCATCGAGTGCGACGTGCAGATGTCCGCCGACGGCACGCCGCATGTCTTCCACGACGCCACCTTGAACCGGATGACCGGCCGCCACGCCGCGATCGGCTCGCTCTCCGACAGGGCGCTCGCCGAACTCACCCTCGGCCGCACCACGGCGACGATCCCGACGCTCGAGCGCTTCCTCTCGGTCGTCAACGGCCAGGTGCCGCTGGTCGTCGAGCTGAAGGGTGCCGAAAAGAGCCGCGACCCCGACTATTTTGCAAGGGTCAAGCCGCTGATCGACGCCTATGGCGGCCATCTGGCGCTGATGTCCTTCGAGGACTGGCTGATCGACCAGATGCTCGCCGACCGGCCGAAGGATCGACCGATCGGCCTGACGGCGGATGGAAAGCGCGCCGGCGTCCTCGCCATCCATCGCGAGATCTTTACCCGCGGCTGCGACTTCGTCTCCTACGACGTTCACGATCTGCCCAATGCCTTCGTCGACTGGGTCCGCGCCGAGCGAGGCGCGCCGGCGATCTCCTGGACGGTGCGCAACGAAGCAGAGCACCGGGTCGGTACGCTCCACGCCGACCAGATCACCTTCGAGGATTTCGCGCCGCAGCAATGATGTCTTGCGCCGCGTCGCGAAAGCCTTACCTCTCACCCCATGAGGCAGCAGCAGGGCGCCGGCGAAGCGGCGATCACCATCAGGGTGGCCGACAGGATCGCCGCGGTCGACGCGGCGCTCTGGGACAGGCTTGCCGAAAGGCGGGCCCGCGGGTCCGGCAGCCAGACCGGCACGGCGACGGATGCCGGCGTGCCGGGCAATCCGTTCCTCAGTCACGCCTTCTTGAAGTCGCTGGAAGATTCCGGCTGTGTCGGCGAGCGTGCCGGCTGGTTGCCCCAGCATCTCGTCCTCGAGGACCCTGCCGGCGAAATCGTCGGCGTCGCCCCAGCCTATCTGAAATCCCATAGCCAGGGCGAATACGTCTTCGATCACGGCTGGGCCGATGCCTTCGAGCGGGCCGGCGGCGACTATTATCCCAAGCTGCAGATGTCGGTGCCGTTTACCCCGGCGACCGGCCCGCGGCTGCTCGTCGGCGCGGGTGAAGAGGCAGATGCGCGGCGCGTGGCACTTGCCGCCGGAGCGCGGGCCTATCTGTCGCAGACCGGCATTTCCTCGGTCCATGCGACGTTTCTCGAGGAGGCCGATCTCGAAGCGCTTTCCGGCGCCGATTGGCTCCATCGCATCGACCAGCAGTTCCACTTCTTCAATCGCGGCTATGACAGCTACGACGCTTTCCTCGAGACGCTCGCCTCGCGGAAGCGAAAGGCGCTGAAGAAGGAGCGCCGCGAGGCGCTGGCGAACGACATCGCCATCGAGTGGCTGACCGGCCCCGACCTCACCGAGGCCGCCTGGGACGCCTTCTTCTCCTTCTACATGGACACCGGCAGCCGCAAATGGGGCCGCCCCTATCTCAACCGCCGCTTCTTCTCGCTGGTCGGTGAGCGGATGGCCGACCGCATCCTCCTCGTCATGGCAAAGCGCGCCGGGCGCTACATCGCCGGGGCGCTGAACTTCATCGGCACGGACACCCTCTTCGGTCGCAACTGGGGCTGCATCGAGGACCACCCGTTCCTGCATTTCGAGGTCTGCTACCATCAGGCGATCGACTTCGCGATCGAGAACAGGCTCGCCGTCGTCGAGGCGGGCGCACAGGGCCAGCACAAGCTCGCGAGAGGCTATGAGCCGGTGATCACCCATTCCGCCCACTACATCGCCCATCCTGGCCTTCGCCGCGCCATTCGCGACTATCTCGAAGCCGAGCGCGACGAGGTGGAGCGGGTCGGCGAGGTGCTCGGCGAGCACACGCCGTTCAAGCGGGGGTGACGTCCGCGGTCCCGGGCTTTCTCATGGACATGCGAGGCTCCTCGCCTACCATCCAGCTCGACGAATCATAGCCCCGGGAGCCCCGCCCATGAACACCTCGATGCCGTCCTATGACGACAGCAACATCTTTGCGAAGATCCTGAAAGGCGAGATCCCGAGCGAGACGCTTTTCGAGGACGACGTCGCGATCGCGATCATGGACGTGATGCCGCAGTCGAAGGGCCATTGCCTGGTGATCCCCAAGGCGCCGTCGCGCAACATCCTCGATGCGTTCGACGAGACGCTGCAGGCGGTGATGCCGCTGGTGGCCCGGCTTGCCCGGGCGGCGAAGGCGGCATTCTCGGCCGACGGCGTGCGGGTCGCCCAGTTCAACGAGGAGCCGGCCGGCCAGACCGTTTTCCACCTGCATTTCCACGTCATCCCGATCTATGAGGGCGTCGAATTGAAGCGCCATGCCTTCGGCGATGTGCCGATGGACACCATCAAGGAGCACGCGGAAGCGATCCGGGCGGAGTTGGCGAAAGGGTAGGTCCTTCATGCGGCCGCCGCCGCGGCCTGCCGGCGGCGCCGCCTTCCTCACAATGCCTTTGCGACGCGCATGGGTGGGCGGCCGTTGTGCCGCGACGTTTGCTGCGAGGGTTTTCCCAATCCTCATCTGGAGTGCAAGCGCACCTGAGCCTCGGTGAGCGAGCAGATGTACGAACGTCGTTTCCCACCGCAACGCCTGCCGCGAGCGTATCCCGATCCATCATCCTCAGGTGCGAGCCCAGCGAGCCTCGAGGGGCAAGGGATTGGCGGCACGGCGCGAGAGCCTCGCGTCGCTCGCGCTCTTCACGCCAACGCCACCAGAAGCGCCCAACCGCCGATCACCAGTTCGGCGGCGAGGATGCCGAGGAGAATCCGCCGGCGCGACAGCTGAAAGGCGGCAAAGCCCGCAGCCAGCGAGATAACACGGATTGCGGTCGGGATTTCGGCAAGGGCGCCCGAGGGAAAGAACACCAGCTGCGCGATGACTGCCGCAACGAGCGAGGTCGCGATGGTGCGGGCGAGCGATGCGGCTTCGCTGGTCTCGTCGATGCGGTTCGCCGAGACGACGCCGAGATAGCGCCACATGTCGGTGGGCAGCCAGCCGCCGAGAAGGATGAAGACATAGGGCCACCAGGGAACGGCGTTGGAATAGACCCAGTCGGACATCAGCCCCTCTCCCGCCGGCCGTCGATCAGCTTGCCGCCGAAATAGGCGACCAGCCCGCCACCGATGCCAGCGACGAGCAACTCATATCCCGGCGACAGCCAGTGCGCGGCAGGCAACGCCGCCATGCCGCAGAACAGCGCCAGCTTGCCGGAAACGTCGCGGGCCGAGCCATAGAGCGAGGTGAAGAAATAGACCGGCGTCAGGAAGGCGAGAGCCCCGGTCGCCAGCGCCGGCAGCTGACCCATCAGATTGAACACGATCGCGACGAGGATGGTGTTGACCGTCGTCAGCGTTGCCGCGAAGCCGCCGAAGAACGCCGTGCGCTTGTCCCGCGGCACCTGGTCGAAACGCTCCATGGCGAAGACCCAGGCGGTGATCGCGACGAAATGCGACAGGAAGAGAAGCGTCGAGGTCCGGGTCTTCGGCCCGCGCATCTCTGGCATCAGGGCGACGACCATCGGCGTCATCCGCAGCGACGACAACCCGACGGCGAAGGCTGCGGCCGGCAGCGATGTGCCGGCGGTGATCGCGCCGACCAGGATGATCTTCGCCGGCAGCGCCCAGACCACCGCGGTCATGAAGGCCGCCTCTTCCCAGGAGATGCCGGCCTCGCGGCAGAGCCCGGCAAAGCCGAAGAAGGCGGTGGTGAGGATCAGCGCCGGCGGGCTGAAGATCCCCTTCATGCCAAGGAGGATCCAGCCGGCGGTGGTGCGTTCGGGCGGTTCGGAGAGGGTCATGAGCCGGAGCGGCTTTGAAGGGCGGGCTGAAAGACGAAACGGCCCGGCCGGCGATGGTCGCCGGCCGGGCCGTTCATTCATAGGGATCGACGGCGGGCGCCGTCAATCGGAGCGGCGACGCGCTCAGTTCGAGCGACGGGGCACCTTCGGCACCGAACCCGAGCGGCGGTTCTTCGGTGCCGGCGACTTCGCCGGGCCCTCGTCGCCGGAGCCTGCAGGTCCGTCGTCATCTACGTCGGAGCCGTCGGCCGCGACCTTCGCCCGCTTTTTCGCCTGGGACGCGCCCTTTTGTTCGGAGCGCCGTGCCCGCGGCGGCGGCACGTCGTCGGCGATCGTCTCGAGCGCGATCTTCTTGCCGCCCTCGCCGTCGTCCTCGACCAGCACCCGCACGGTTCCGCCGCGCTTCAGCTTGCCGAACAGCACCTCGTCGGCGAGCGGCTTCTTGATGTGCTCCTGGATGACGCGGGCCAGCGGCCGTGCCCCCATATTCTCGTCGTAGCCCTTGTCGGCGAGCCAGACGACGGCCTCCGGCGTCAGCTCGAAGATCACGCCACGCTCGGAGAGCTGCGCCTCGAGCTGCATGACGAACTTCTCGACCACCTGGTGGATCACCGGCGTCGGCAGCGGGCCGAACGGGATGACCGCATCGAGACGGTTGCGGAACTCCGGCGTGAACAGGCGATTGATCGCCTCCTCGTCGGCGCCGGTGCGGCGCGAATGGCCGAAGCCGATGGTCGCCTTGGCCATCTCGGAGGCGCCGGCATTGGTCGTCATGATCAGGATGACGTTCCTGAAATTGATCTGCTTGCCGTTGTGGTCGGTCAGCCGGCCGTGATCCATGACCTGCAGCAGGATGTTGAAGAGGTCCGGATGGGCCTTCTCGATCTCGTCGAGCAGCAGCACGCAATGCGGATGCTGGTCGACGCCGTCGGTCAGGAGGCCGCCCTGGTCGAAGCCGACATAGCCCGGAGGTGCACCGATCAGCCGCGAGACCGTGTGCCGCTCCATGTATTCCGACATGTCGAAGCGCAGGAGCTCGACGCCGAGCGAAGACGCCAGCTGGCGCGCCACCTCGGTCTTGCCGACGCCGGTCGGGCCGGAGAACAGGTAGGAGCCGATCGGCTTGTCCGGCTCGCGCAGGCCCGCCCGCGACAGCTTGATCGCCGAGGCGAGGCTCTCGATCGCCTGGTCCTGGCCGTAGACGACGCGTTTCAGCTGCTCGTCGAGATGGGCGAGCACTTCCTCGTCGTCCTTTGAGACGGCCTTGGCCGGGATCCGCGCCATGGTGGCGATGGTGGTCTCGATCTCCTTGACGCCGATCTGCTTCTTGCGCCGGGATTCGGGCAGCAGCATCTGCGAGGCGCCGGTCTCGTCGATCACGTCGATCGCTTTGTCCGGCAGCTTGCGGTCGGTGATGTAGCGAGCCGAAAGCTCGACTGCCGACTTGATCGCGTCATTGGTGAAGCGCACCCGGTGGAAGTCCTCGAAATAGGGCTTCAGCCCCTTGAGGATCGAGACAGCGTCCTCGACCGAGGGCTCCTTCACGTCGATCTTCTGGAAGCGGCGCACCAGCGCCCGGTCCTTCTCGAAGAACTGGCGATACTCCTTGTAGGTGGTCGAGCCGATGCAGCGGATCGCCCCCGAGGAAAGCGCCGGCTTCAACAGGTTCGAGGCGTCCATTGCGCCGCCGGACGTGGCGCCGGCGCCGATCACCGTGTGGATCTCGTCGATGAACAGGACGGCGCCCGGATAGTCCTCGAGCTCCTTCACGACCTGCTTCAGCCGCTCCTCGAAATCGCCGCGATAGCGGGTACCGGCGAGCAGCGTGCCCATGTCGAGGGAGAAGATCGTCGCGTCGGCGAGGACGTCCGGAACGTCACCCTCGACCACCCGCTTGGCGAGGCCCTCGGCGATCGCCGTCTTGCCGACGCCGGGATCGCCGACATAGAGCGGATTGTTCTTCGAACGCCGGCACAGCACCTGGATGGTGCGGTTGATCTCCTCGGCACGGCCGATCAGCGGATCGATCCGGCCGTTGCGGGCCTTGTCGTTGAGATTGATGCAATAGGCGGTCAGCGCATCGGGCGCCGCCTTGCGCTTGCCGTCCTCATCCTGGCCGATGGTCGACTGCTCGTCCTCGGCGCCGCGCAGCGGCCGGCTCTCCGAGGCGCCTGGGCGCTTGGAAATGCCGTGGGAGATGAAGTTCACCGCGTCGTAGCGGGTCATCTCCTGCTCCTGCAGGAAATAGGCGGCATGGCTCTCGCGCTCGGCGAAGATCGCGACGAGCACGTTGGCGCCGGTGACTTCCTCGCGCCCGGAACTCTGGACGTGAATCACCGCGCGCTGGATCACCCGGTGGAATCCGGCGGTGGGTTTGGAATCCTCCTCGTGTCCGGTGACGAGATTCGCCAGTTCGGTGTCGATGTAGGAGGTCAGGTTCTTTCGCAGGAGGTCGAGATCGACGCTGCAGCCCCGCATCACGGCTGCGGCGTCCTTGTCCTCGAGAAGGGCCAGGAGCAGGTGCTCGAGCGTCGCGAATTCCTGGTGACGCTCGTTTGCAAGTGTCAGGGCCTGATGAAGTGCCTTCTCAAGGCTTTGCGAAAATGTCGGCAAGCTTCACCTCAATTCTTTTCCATCACGCATTGCAGCGGATGCTGGTGCTGGCGGGCGAAATCCATGACTTGGGTTACCTTGGTCTCGGCCACTTCGAAGGTGTAGATGCCGCATTCGCCGACGCCGTGATTGTGCACGTGCAGCATGATCCTCGTTGCGGCTTCGTGGTCCTTCTGGAAGAAGCGTTCGAGAACGTGGATGACGAACTCCATCGGAGTGTAATCGTCGTTCAGAAGCAGGACTCTGTAAAGGCTGGGCCGTTTGGTTTTCGGCTTGGTCCGGGTGATGACCGAGGTGCCGCGGTCGGTGCCGCCGTCCTTGTCGTCGCCCTGGAGCCTGACCGGTTTCGCGCCCAGCCTCTGGTTCATCCCCGCTTCCGTCCGTTCAGCCAGCATCGCCATGGGTCGTATGTATGCACGTGTCATGAGAATTTAAGGAGCCCCCGCGACGCACCCCTCGCGGTGCCTGCGCTCGCCCGGGCAAGGAGAAACTCTAACGCAAAAAGGCCCGGCTGGAACCGGGCCCTTCGATCAATTTCGTCATTCACCCACGCGCCGCCCGTCGGACGGAGCCGCGGCGAGCCGACTTTCAGTTGGCCGCCTGGGCGGTCTTCTTCTCGGCGGTCTTCACCGCGTCCTTGGCGGTCGCGGTGGCTTCGCCGGCGGCCTGGCTCATCTGGGCGGCGGACTTGTCGGCAAGCTTTGTCATCGTGCCGGAGGCGGCCGTCGCGGTCTGCTCGAACGGCTTGTAGGTCTCCTTGGCGATGTCGGCGTAGATGTCGCCCATCTTGGTCATCTGCGCGACCCAGGTCTCGTAAGAGGACTTGGCATATTCGCTCTGCAGCTCGATGGTCTTGTCGAGCGTCTTCGCCTGGAAGAGCTTCTCCATCATCGCCGTCTGATTCTCGTAGGACCGCTTGGTGAAGTCGGCCGTCTCGGCAGTGATCTGCTGGAAGCCCTTGGTCATCGCGGCGAAGGATTTCAGCGCGTTGTCCATCGCTTCCTTGGTGAACTTGCCGGCGTCTTCGTACATGTTCATGATTGTCGTCCTTTCCTGTTCCATACGGTCTTAGCGGAGGACGGAGGATGTTGTTTTCGGCGGCGTGACGTCGCCCCGCTTGATGCCGCTTTCCTGCTGCAACTCAACATATTGCAACGCACAATCCCTTTCAAGGGGTTTTGCTGCACTGCACCAAAATTCTCCTGCTGTGACCTTTCGTCACCCGCGTCCGTTTGCGCCGCCGGCGGTAAAAATGCGAGCAAGGTGAACGCAATGCGAATGATATAAACCGATTGGTAAGCGAAGCCGGCCTACGCTCTCGTCATCAAAAGGGCCCAACCAGGGGTTAGCCCTCCGCTTCATGGCCGAACGAATGCGGAGGGCCCGAAACCTCGCCGTGCCAGCAACACGATCGAAGAGTTTTTGCGTGCCACTCGAACCGACGCATCTGAAAAAAGTCGCCCGGAATTTCGCGAAGCTGGCCGTCGCCGCCGTCGTCGGCACCGGGCTGGCGCTGTCGGCAGTTTCGGCGGCTTCGGCCGCCAATCCGAAATATGCCGGCTTCGTCATCGACGCCAACAACGGCAAGGTCCTTTATCAGGACCGTGCCGACGAATATCGCTTTCCGGCCTCGCTCACCAAGATGATGACGCTCTACCTCACCTTCGAGGCGCTGAAGAGCGGCAAGCTCCACAAGGACGACAAGATGCCGGTGTCGGCCTATGCCGCCGCCCGGCCGCCCTCGAAGCTCGGCCTTCGCCCCGGCACGACGCTGACCGTGGACGAGGCGATCAGCTCGCTCGTCACCCGCTCGGCCAATGATGCCGCCGTGGTGCTCGCCGAATACCAGGCCGGCTCCGAGGCCGCCTTCGCCCGCCGGATGACGGACAAGGCCCATCGTCTCGGCATGAGCCGTACCGAATTTCGCAACGCCAACGGCCTGCCGAATTCCGACCAGCACACCACCGCCCGCGACATGGCGACGCTCGGCATCGCGCTGCGCGAGCATTTCCCGCAATATTACGACTACTTCTCGATCCGTTCGTATAATTTCCGCGGCCACCGGATCGGCAATCACAACCGGGTGCTGAACCGCTACAAGGGCGTCGACGGCATCAAGACCGGCTACATCAACGCCTCCGGCTTCAACCTCGTCACCTCGGTGAAGACCGACGGCAAGAGCGTCGTCGCGGTGGTCTTCGGCGGCACCTCCGGGCGCTCGCGCGACGACCACATGGTCGACCTCCTGAAGCGCTACATGCCGAGCGCCAGCCGCCGCGACACCGGCCCGCTGATCGCCGCGCAGCCCAATCCCAACGTCCAGATCGCCTCGGCCGAGGTGGAGCTGCCGAAGCGTGGGCCGATCCCCGACTTCCGGCCGGGAGAGGGCGGCATCTCGATCAACGACCGGATCGCCATGGCCTATGGCAGCGATTCCGGCGATGCGATCGCGGCGCGCATGCCGACGCCGACGGCGCGTCCGCTGATGGGCCGCGATGCGATTCGCGCCGCCCTGGTCGAGGAGCGTCCCGCCGTCTCCAGCGCCGCTGCGGCGATCCTGCCGCTCGCCCGTCCGGCTGCCGATCGCGGCACGCCCCGTCCGGCCGCCTCGCTGATGCGCGAGGCCAGCATCGACGGCTCGGCCACCGGTTCGATCGATCGCGACACCGCCGCCGAGGTCGTCCAGGCGCCGACGCCGAGGTCGCCCTGGGTGGTGCAGATCGCCGCGACCGAAACGGTCTCCCAGGCGATGACCATGCTGAAGAAGGCCAAGGGTGCCGCCGGCTCGCAGCTGGCCGAGGCAGAGCCCTTCACCGAAAGCGTCGCCACCGGCGGCAGCACGCTCTACCGGGCCCGGTTCGCCGGTTTCGGCAGCAAGGACGAGGCGTGGAAAGCCTGCGCCGCGCTGAAGCGCAGCTCCTACAACTGCTACGCCGTCGCCAACTGATGACGGCGCCGCCGGTCGGCGGATGATGCAAGACCTTTGATGAATGGCGCGGGGCATGACGCCCCGCCTGGAGCAGCGCGCATGTCGGCAGGGATGACCTGCCGGCTGAACAAGCGGACTCCGTCGACCGGTCGCACGGCATGACGCCGCAAATCCGGAAAATGCGCGATCTTCACCGGCCGCCGGAACGGCGGACGCCCATGGGGGTGGGCTCAATCGGTAAAGAGGCGTTTGGGTGGCCGATTGCGCCCGACTGTTCCGGCGGCGGTACCGTCACTTGACGGCCGCCACCCTGTATCGAGTTCCGAGGGGAAGTCATGTCGATCGAGAACCAGCATCTCAACGCTGCGACCCGCAACGGCCAGTGGCCGGAGGCGATCCCAGCCGGCGTCCATCCCCTGCAGCAGGCGGCCCTGCGCCTCGGCGAGGCCCGCGACGGCCGTTCGCGGATGAAGGCCAAGGAGCTGGTCGGCCTGCTCCTGTCCTACGGCGCCCGGGCCTGGCGCGCCTCCCAGCCGGTGAGCCATACGCGGCTGCGCACCGTCGCGCCCAATGGCCGGGTCGCCGTGCGCATGCGGTTCAACTGAGGACGGCCTGCCCGATCCGGGCCAGGGCCGGGCTCAGATGACGCCGAGTTCCTGAAGGGCGATCGAGAGTTCCGGCGGCAGACCGTCGCCGGCCTCGCCGAAGGCGCCGAGATCGGCCGGCGCGTCTTCCTGCTTGAGGTAGCGCCAGCCCTGGAACGGCCGTTTCGGCTGCTGCCGGGTGAGAACGAGTTGCCGATCGAGCATGATGCGGCAGCGGCCGATGCCGCCCTCGTCGGTAAACGGCTCGATCCCGGTGATTGCCTGGCGGGCCTGGACGCTGCCGCGAATCACCCAGTAGAGCGAACCGCCGCGCATCAACTCGTCGACGCGCTTCGGCACCATGCGGGTGACGTGCCAGTAGTCCGTCGCGCCGGACATCGCCAGGCGATGGTCGATATGCGCGGCGAGATCCGGCGCGCTCTCGGCACCGACGCAGAGCTTGAGCAGATGAAGAGCCATCGCGGAACTCTGGCGAAGTCCGTCGCTGGAGCCAAGGGGCGATCGCCACGATGCCCCGATGATCCCCATCAACGATCGCGGCGCTGCCCGCGGGACGATCGTCCGCGGGCAACAGCCGACGAGAAGACGGCCCACCGCGAAGAGCACGCCGCTACCATTCGATCGTCAATGAGAAGAAATCGCCCGGGGCAGTGCCGCGGGTCTTTGGTCTTTCCCGTGCCCTCGCCAGGTCAGTTCGCGGCGATCGCGACCTTGTCGGCGTTGGTGCAGAGGAAACCGAGCATCATGCAGGCTGTGAAGATCGCAACCGTCCACACGGTCACGCCCCAGCACGACTTTCGTACGCTGTCATCCATGATCAGAAGATGTCCTGAACCCCGAAATTCCGCCCCCGCGTCCACTCCCCCGGACCACGAGAACGCGCGTTAATTATCGCTTAACACGGACCGCTACAAGCGGGTGCCGCATTAATTTTCCAAAGGTGTCGCATGGCTGCCTTGCATCGAGCTTAACCGTCTCGAAGCCAACGCCGTCCAGCCTCCCTCCCCTGCTGCCAACGCCCGCAGACCGCCGTCGTGCCCGCGCGTCTCGCCGCCGGGCGAAGGATGCGGACCGGCCGGATTTCCACGGCAGCCGCTTCGATGCCACACTGCCCGAGACCCCGATCCGCCTCGACGCAGAAAGGGCCGAAGCCGCAACCGGACGATCAGTCATGACCCTTGCCGCCGCAGACATCATCGCCGTCATCGTCTTCGTCTCGGCCTGGGTCGTCTACAATTTCTTCGTCGAACGCCATGCGCGCGGCGGGACCGGCCTTTCCGGCGCCATGAACCTGCAGCGCGCCGCCTGGATGCGGACCATGCTCAGCCGCGACTTCCGGATGATCGACACGGCGATTCTCGCCGGGCTGCAGCAGGGAACGGCCTTCTTCGCCTCCGGCTGCATCTTTGCCATCGGCGGCTGCTTCGCCCTTCTCGGCGCGGCCGAGCGGATCTCGGCGATCGCCGCCGACCTGCCGCTGTCGGGCGGGCTCGACAAGCCGCTGGTCGAACTGAAGCTGCTCGGGCTGGTGGTGATCTTCTCCTACGCCTTCTTCAAGTTCGGCTGGGCCTACCGGCTGTTCAACTATTGCTCGATCGTCATCGGCGCCGTCCCGATGCCGAAGGAGGCGGCGAAGGATCCAGCAGGTGCCGAGCAGGCCATCGAGCGGGCGATCGGGCTCAACCAGATCGCCGGCCACCACTTCAATGCCGGTCTGCGGGCGGTGTTCTTCTCCCTCGCCTATCTCGGCTGGCTGCTCGGGCCCCTCGTCCTGATCGCCTCGACCGCCCTCGTCGTCGCCATTCTCCTGAACCGGCAGTTCCGCTCTCCGGCCCAGCAGATCGTCTCGAACTGACGGGACTGGACCTATGGAGCCGGAAACAGCGCGTCGGTGCGGCCCTGCAGCCGGTAGGCGAGAAGGCCGAGATATTCCCGGATCGCAAAATGCACCTTCTCGACATTGCGGATGCTCGCCGAGGAGGGCTGCCAGACCGTCGCGCCGCCGGGCGTGCGGTAATCGACGGGATAGGGCAGCACGGAAAAGCCGGCCTTGCGGAAGCAGCCGACCGCCCTCGGCAAGTGAAAGGCCGACGTGACGAGCAGCCATGTCTCGCCCGGTCTGGGATCGGCGAGTTCCTTCGAATAGACGGCGTTCTCGAAGGTGTCGCGGGCCCGCGCGTCGAGGATCAGCCGGTCGCGTGGCAGGCCAGCGCCGACGAAGAACGCCTCGGCCGATTCGGTTTCCGGCACGTCCTCGGCGAAAATCGACGCATCGCCGCCGGAGAAGATCACCTTCGCCTGCGGATAGCGCCGCGCGAGGAGCAGCGCCTCGGTCGCGCGGTCAGCCGCCTCGTTGAACTCCGCGCCGCCGCGTGTGCGGGCGATACGCGTGTCGAAGGCGCCGCCGAGAACGACGATGCCGGCGACATTCTCAGGCAGTTCCGTCCGCGGAAAGCGATTTTCCAGCGACGCCATCATCAACAGGCCGAGGGGGCTGAGGCTGACGACGGCAAGCGCGACGATGGCAAGCGCGACGAGGCCCGCGCCGAGCCGCCGCCAGGCGAGCCATCTGAGAGCGAGGCCGAGCAGTATGAGGAGGAGAATGGCGACGAGGGGCTGGACCAGGAGCCAGCCGATCTTGGCGACGTAGAAGAACAGGAAATTCACTCCGGATAGACAGACGCCGCGCCGGCGCGGGTTGAGCGAGCATAGCTTTCCGGCCGCTCGGCCACGAGAGGCACAGGGACATGCCGCCCTTGCCGGCCGATCCGCCTCGCCGCTGTCAGTTCGTCTTTGCAGGAGACTTCATCGGCGCCGGTCCTTCGACGGCAGGCTCGGCCGCCTGGCGGCGCGCCTTTCTCGTCTCGACGCTTTCGGTGCCACCGCCCGGTGCCGTCTCGGCCGCCGGCTCGGCCAGCGTCACTGGCGTCTTCATCAGGATCTCACGATGCGGGAACGGAATGCCGATGCCGTTCGCCTTGAAGGCATCCCACAGCGCCAGGAACACCTCACCCTTGACGTTGGTGAGGCCCGCCGGCGGGTCCTTGATCCAGAAGCGGACGACGAAGTCGAGCGAGGAATCGCCGAAGCCGGTCAGCCAGCAGACCACCGGCTTGTCGGAAACCACCCTTCCGACCGAGGTGGTGGCCTCCTTCGCGATGCGGATCACCTCGTGGGGGTTGGAATCGTAGGAGACGCCGAAGGTGACGTCGATTCTGACGAGGTCGTTGGAGAACGACCAGTTGATCACCTGGTTGGTGATGAAGTCCTCGTTGGGGATCAGATATTCCCGGCCGTCGCGGGTGATAACCGAGACGAATCGCGCCCGCAGCTCGCGGATCCAGCCGAAGGTCTCGCCGAGCGAGATCGTGTCGCCCGGCTTGATCGAGCGGTCTGTGAGAATGATGATCCCCGAGATGAAGTTCGAGACAACCTTCTGCAGGCCGAAGCCGAGGCCGACGCCGAGCGCACCGGACAACACCGTCAGCGCCGTGAGGTCGACGCCGACCGCGGCGAGCCCGACGACGCAGGCGACGAAGACCAGCCCGACCTTGAGGAGCTTGCCGATCAGTACGCGCAGCGCCGGCGTCAGCTCCTCGCTGCGCTTGATCCGCGTGTCGAGAAAATTGCCGGCGATCGAGGCGAGCCAGAGGGTGAGGACGAGAACGACGACGGCCTTGATGACGAGCAGCGCCGAAATCCGCGAGCTGCCGATGTCGATGGCGGTGGCGTCGAGGGCCTTCGAGACGGGCGCCGTGAGATCGAGGATCGACAGGGCCGCGACGATCCAGGCGCAGGCGGCGATGATCCGCGCCGCGAGCTTGTTGCGGACGATCCGCGAGGCGACCGAGATCACCAGATAGGCGAGCGCCAGGTTGAAGACGACGGAGATGATCGAGGAACGCGGCCCGCCGGCGGCGCTGTCGAAGAGGGTGAGCAGCCAGAGGCAGAACACGAAATAGACGAGCTTCATCCGCCGGCGGATCGCGACGATGATGCGCAAGAGGCTGGGCGCCGCGCGGATCCTGCGGGCCTGGGCCTCGATGGCGCCGCGGGTCAGGCGGTCGAGGACGATGGCGAGGAGGGCCGCGACGGCGATCGCCGCAACCTGCGCCAGCGACGAGGGCTGATAGAAGAAGGCGAGCGCCGAGGCCGCCCAATCGGAGGCTTCGCCGCCGATCCGCCGCAGCGTCGCCTCGTCCATCAGGCGCGATCCCAGTTCGGTGCGAAGGAGGGGTCGACGAGCCGCTCGTTGCGGCGGGTGAGAGCGGAGATCGCCGCCTGTTCGTCCTTGGACAGCTCGAAGTCGAAGATCGCCAGATTCTCCTTCAGACGTTCCGGCTTCGACGTGCGGGGGATCGCCCCGACGCCGTCCTGCTCGATCTCCCATCGAAGGACGATCTGCGCCGGCGACTTGCCGTGACGCTCGGCGGCACTGCGGATCACCGGGTGGTTCAGCACCTCGCCGCCGCGGCCGATCGGCGAATAGGCGACGAGACCCATCTCATGGCGCCGGCAGGCCGAAAGCACCTCCGCCTGTGACAGGAAGGGATGATATTCGACCTGATTGCAGACCAGCGGGTGTGAGGCCATCGCCGAGGCCTCGTCGAGGAGCGTAGAGGTGAAATTGGCGACGCCGACATGTCTCGTCAGGCCGTCGTCGACGGTCAGGCGGAGGGCGTCGATCGATTCCTCGAGGGCGATGTCGGGATTGGGCCAGTGGATCAGGATGAGATCGACTGGGCCGATGCCAATCCTCTCCACCGACTGGCGCGCGGCGGCCGCAAGGTCCGCCTCGGCGAGGTCCGTCCACCAGACCTTGGTGGTGACGAAAAGCTCGTCCCTGGCGATGCCGCTCTTGCGGATGCCTTCGCCGACTTCGGTCTCGTTGCCGTACATCCGGGCAGTATCGATATGGCGATAGCCGGCGTCGATGGCCCGCGCCACCATGTCGACGCAGGCGCCGCCCTCCAGCGTGTAGGTGCCGAGACCGATGGCCGGAATGCGCGCCGTGCCGGCTTCGATGAATTTCATGGGTCTGTCTCTCCTGTCCTCGCCGGAGGCCTTTCCGACGCAGCGTGACAAGGAGAAATAGGCACGCGCCGATGCGTTCCATCGGGACGGCGCGGCGAAGGTCGCCGCAGGTCCGCTTCGCGGCCCTCACTCGATCGGCAACGCAGCGTCGCTTTCTTCGGGCGGCGGGACGCTGTAGAGGCTCGCGCACCTTGAAGGGAGTTCGCGTGTCCGAAAGCGTCAACCCGACGGCCCGGGGCCGGGTCGCCATCATCGACATCGCGCGGGCGCTCGCCATCGTCGCGATGGCGATCTACCACTTCACCTGGGATCTGGAACATTTCTCCTATGTCGAGGAGGGGCTGACGGGCCATGGCGGCTGGCGGATCTTCGCCCGCTGCATCGCCTCGAGCTTCCTGTTCCTCGTCGGCTTCTCGCTGGTGCTCGCCCATGGCAGGGAGATCCGCTGGCGAAAATTCCTGGTCCGGCTCGGCCAGATCTGCGCCGGCGCCCTGGCGGTGACCGTCGCGACCCTCTTTGCGACGCCGAACAGCTTCGTCTTCTTCGGCATCCTCCACCATATCGCCCTCGCCAGCCTGCTCGGGCTCGCCTTCCTGCGTCTGCCGGCTCTGCTCACGGCCGCTTGCGGCATCGTCGTCGTCGCCGCACCGAGCTTCGTCACGCTGCCCGGCTTCGACAGCCGCTGGCTCGCCTGGATCGGCTGGTTCAGCGACAAGATGCCGCTGTCCAACGACCTCGTGCCGATCTTTCCCTTCTTCGGTGCCGTGCTGATCGGGATTGCCGCAGGCCGCATCGCCGTCGATCGCGGTTTGATCGCAATAATGCGCGGCTGGAACGACAGGCTGGCGCGGCTGCGGCCGCTGGAATTCGCCGGCCGGCACGCGCTGATCATCTATCTCCTGCACCAGCCGCTGCTCTACGGCCTCGTCGCCTCCTTCGCGCTCATCGCGCCGCCGGACCGCGATGCGATCTTCGCCGGCGACTGCAACAAGGCCTGCCTCGCGAGCCAGGACGCCGCCTTCTGCGCGAAATACTGCGGCTGCGCGGAAAAGCGGCTGAAGGAGGACGGCCTGTTCGACGCGCTGATGAAGAACGACGCAGGGGAGGGCGAGATGACCCGCATCCGGCAGATCACCACGGCCTGCAGCTTCGAGGCGGGGCAGTAACGCCCCGCAAGGGGCCGGCGGTCGCCGCTGCCGTCAGCCGGAGCGCGAGGTCTGGCCGACGCCGAGTTCGGCCATGCGGGTGAGGCAGGCCTCTTCGGCGGCGTCGAGCTCGCCCAGCATGTCCTCGATGTCGCGCCGCTTCTGTTCGAGCTCGGCGCGCCGCTCGGCGACCCTGCGCAGGATCGCCCTCAGCTGTCCCGCCTCGCCGGGAGGCTCGCGATACATCTGGACGATCTCGCGGATCTCCGAGATCGCGAAGCCGAGCCGCTTGCCGCGCAGGATGTTCCTCAGCAGCTGGCGGTCGGAGGGACGGAACAGCCGCGTGCGGCCGCGCCGGATCGGATGGATGAGGCCTTCGTCCTCGTAGAAACGGATGGTCCTCGTCGAGATGCCGAATTCGCGCGTCAGCTCGGTGATGGTGTAGTGTTCCCGCATGGTTCCCCGGCTGCAGTCGTGCCCAACTGCATGCATGGCTCACGCCTTACGTAAAAGTCAATTCGCTGGAGCAATATGAGGCATGCGGTTGCAGCGTGGTGAACAAGGCGCCATCAGATCGAAAACCACCATGACGCCAGGCCGAGAAAGGCGAAGAAGCCGACAACGTCGGTGACCGTGGTGACGAAGGTGCCGGAGGCGATCGCCGGGTCGGCGCCGAAATGGTCGAGCACCAGCGGAATCAGGATGCCCGCCAGCGCCGCCGCCAGCATGTTGAAGATCATCGCGATGGCGATCACCTCGCCGAGCGAGACGCTGGAGAACCATACGGCGGCGACGATGCCGATGACGATGGCAAACAGCGCCCCGTTCAAGAGCCCGATCATCACCTCCCTGCGGACGATCCGGCCGGCATTGTAGATGTCGAGATCGCGGGAGGCGAGCGCCCGCACGGTCACCGTCATCGTCTGGGTGCCGGCATTGCCGCCCATCGACGCAACGATCGGCATCAGCACCGCCAGTGCCACCATCTGCTGGATCGAGGCATCGAACAGGCCGATCACCAGCGAGGCGAGGATCGCCGTCGCGAGATTGACCAGCAGCCAGAGGAAGCGCGAGCGCGCCGCCGTGACGACGGTATCCGAGATCTCCTCGTCGCCGACGCCGCCCATCCGGCGGATGTCCTCTTCGGCCTCCTGCTGGACGATGTCGATGACGTCGTCGATGGTCAGAACGCCGACCAGCCGCTCGGTCTCGTCGACCACCGCCGCCGAGAGAAGGTCGTACTGCTCGATGATCTGCGCCGCTTCTTCCTGGTCGGTCTCGGCCGGGATGGCGTGGCGCGTCTCGTGCATGATCTCTTCGATCTTGGCAGGACGGCGGGTGCGCAGGATGCGGTCGAGATCGACCGCACCGAGCAGCTTGAAGGTCGGATCGACGACGAAGATCTGGGCGAAGGATTCCGGCAGGTCCTCCTCGTCGCGCATGTAGTCGATGGTCTGGCCGACGGTCCAATAGGGCGGCACGGCGACGAATTCCGTCTGCATGCGCCGGCCGGCCGATTCCTCGGGATATTCCAGCGAGCGGCGCAGCCGCAGCCTCTCGCGGAACGGCAGCTTGGCGAGGATCTCCTTGCGGTCCTCCTCCTCCATGTCTTCGAGGATGTAGACGGCATCGTCGGAATCGAGCTCGCGCAGCGCTTCGGCCACCTGCTCGTTCGGCATGGCGTCGACGATCGACAGGCGGATCGCCTCGTCGACCTCGGTCAGCGCGGTGTAGTCGAACTCCTCGCCCATGAGCCGGACGAGGGCCTGGCGCTCGTCATGGCCGAGATTGCGCAGGACGTCGCCGAGCTCGGATTCGTGCAGCGGGCCGATCGTCTCGCGCAGGAAGGCGGCATCCTCGGCGGCGATCGCTTCCTTGACGCGGTCGAGAAAGTCTTCGGCGAGATAGCCGTCCTCGTCATAGATGCCGACCCTCGGTTCGGGAGGCGCGTCCAAGACATGCTGCGTGTCAGCCATGGTGCCCTCCCTTCGAAAGCTGGAATCGGATCCGCGCCTGGCGCGGCATCCCGCGTCTAACGCAAGCGCAGGCAAACAAAAATGGGTCGGGCGGCGAATTCGCCAGCGCCGGGGCGAAGCTTCGCATTCAATGTTACAAAAGGTAAAAGGCCGGCGCCCCGAAGCCCCTCGCCTTCCTTCAGTCGCAATGGCCGCAAATAAGCATTTCTGACGATCGCGCCCGATGGCGGGATCGCGAGCGGGCGACGGCGATCGCCCGGCCATCGGCCGCGACCGAGACCCTGCGCCATGATCAACCGTTCCGCCGCCTTCGCAGCATCGCGCTTCGGGCTTGGCCTGCGCCCGCAGGACGCCGCGTCTTTTGCCGGCGATCCCGCCGGAGCGCTCCTCGAAGAGGCGGTCCGCCAGTCGAAGCGCCCGCTCGATGGCGACGGCCTTCGCCCGACGCCCGAAATCCTGCTCACGTTCAAGACCTACCAGGTTCGCCAGAAGCAGCTCGAAACCGCCATGCAGACCCGGGCTACGGCCGATGGCGCGTCGATGGCGATGGACGAGGCCGGGAAGAACTCCGCCATGATGGCGGAGGCCAAGCCGCAGATCGTGGCCTATGAGGCGGAGCTCGCCGCCAAGGTCGCCCGCCAGCTCGCCGCGCCGATCGGCGTCTGCGAACGGCTGGTCGATTTCTGGTCGAACCACTTCGCCGTCGAGGTCACCAAGTCCTTCATCACCCGCGCCGATGTCGGCGCCTATGAGCGCGAGGCGATCCGCCCGCATGTCCTCGGCCGCTTCGAGGACATGTTGCTCGCCGTCGCCCGCCACCCGGCGATGCTCGCCTATCTCGACAACTGGCAGTCGGTGGGCGTCAACAGCCTTGCCGCAAAACGGCAGCAGGGGCGCGGGCTGAACGAGAATTTCGGCCGCGAGCTGATGGAGCTGCATACGCTCGGGGTCGACGGCGGCTACCGGCAGGCGGATGTCAGGGCGCTTGCCAATGCGCTTTCCGGCTGGAGCTTCGGGATGAATCTCGATCGGCGGAACGAGGTGGGGCGCTTCGTCTTCAGGCCGGGCATGCACGAACCCGGCCCGATCACCATTCTCGGCAAGACCTACCGGCAGAAGGGCGAAAGACAGGGCGCCGCGATCATCGCCGATCTCGCCCGCCATCCGGCGACGGCTCGCCACCTGTCCCGCAAGCTTGTCCAGTCCTTCGTCGCCGACGATCCCCCCGAGGCTCTGGTCGCCCGGCTCGCGGACGTCTTCACAAAGTCCGACGGAAATCTCCTCGAAGTCACCAGGGCGCTTCTCACGGCGCCCGCGAGCTGGGAAGCGCCGCGCAACAAGCTGCGCAGCCCGCAGGAATTCGTCGTCGCCTCCGCCCGCGCTCTCGATGTCAGGCTGCAGCCGAAGGAGGCGCGGCGAGGCCTGACGACCCTCGGCCACATGTACTGGCAGCCGGTCTCGCCGGCCGGCTATCCCGGCGATTCCCGCAACTGGCTGGCGGCCGATGCGATGACCAACCGGCTCGATCTTGCCGAATACATCGCCGCGCGCGCCAGGCCCGTCGATCCGCAGGCGCTGGCGAAGACAGTCCTCGGCGACCTTCTTTCGGCCCCGACGCTGGAGGCGATCAGGCGCGCCGAGAGCCCGCGCCAGGCCTATGCCCTGATGCTGATGAGCCCGGAATTTCAGCGGAGATAGCGTGATGGAAAGCTGCAACTACACCGCTCTCACACGGCGCAAGCTGCTCATCGGCGCGGGGACCGTCGCCGCCTGGTCGATGATGCCGAAGGCGGGGTTTGCCGGCACCCGAGATCCGCGCTTCGTCGTCGTCCTGTTGCGCGGCGCGCTGGACGGCCTCGCCGCCGTCGCGCCGGTCGGCGATCCGAACTACCGCCCGCTGCGCGGCGCCCTGGCGCTCGGCGAGGGCGGCAAGGACGTCCTGCCTCTGGCCGGCAGCTTCTTTGCCCTCAACGACGCCATGCCGAAGCTGCACGGACGCTTTGCCAAGGGCGAGGCGCTGGTCGTCCATGCCGCGGCGACGCCCTATCGCAGCCGCTCGCATTTCGACGGCCAGAACGTCCTCGAAAGCGGCCTCGAAGGCCCGTCGGGCACCCAGGACGGCTGGCTGAACCGGGTCGCCGTGGCTCTGCCCGCCGGCGAGCGGGTCGGGACGCAGCCGGGCCTTGCCATCGGCCCGACGATCCCGCTCATCCTCGCCGGCCCTGCGGGGACCCTCACCTGGTCGCCGCAGACCTTCCAGCCGGCCGTCGAGGACACCGCGCTGCGGCTCGCCTCGCTCTATGGCGAGAGCGACCAGGAACTCGCCAAGCTTCTGACCGAGGGTCTCGAGACCGACCGGATGATGGCGAATTCCGCCTTCGACATCGAGAAGGGGCCGGCCAGAGCCTTCCGCATCCTCGCCAACGGCGCCGCCAAGCTGCTCGCCGAGGAGGACGGCCCGCGCCTTGCGGCGATCAGCTACGAGGGCTGGGACACCCATGTCCAGGAGGGCGCCGACAACGGCCGCCTCGCCAAGAACCTTTCCGCCCTCGACCTTGCCCTCGACGATCTCGCCGAAACCCTCGGCCCGGCCTGGAAGGACACGGTGGTGGCGGTGGTCACCGAATTCGGCCGCACCGCCTGGGGCAATGGCGGCGGCGGCACCGACCACGGCACGGCGACGACGGCCTTCCTGGTGGGCGGCCCGGTGAAGGGCGGGCGGGTGATCGCCGACTGGCCGGGACTGCGCGAGGCCGACCTCTTCGAAGGCCGCGACCTGAAGCCGACGACGGATCTTCGCGCTGTGCTGAAGGGCGTTTTGAAGGACCATCTCGGCCTGTCAGACCGCACCCTTGCCACCGACATCTTCCCCGGCAGCCTCGGCGTCAGACCGATGGCCGGCCTCGTCGCCTGACTGTCGAAACCCTGAAGAGACCTTTCAAAACGAAGTTCTTTCCACCCAAACGCGGCTGCGATATTGATGATTTCGTGGCAGGCATGCCGCTCACCGGCCGGGGCCGGGCGGGCCGAGAGGGGTGGGTGAAAATGAGCGACACGTCGAAGGGTCTCGAAGGGGCGATCGATTCGATCGGCGACCGCGTCAGCGAGATCTGCGAGTTCCTGCACGAGCTGGAAAGCGGCGAGCCTGTCGACCCCGAGGCGCTCGCCGAAGCCCAGCACGATTGCCGAAACGTCACCCAGTCGATGACCTCGCTGAAGCGGGTGGTCAATCGCATGGAGACCGCCAAGCGCTGACGCGCTTCCAAGGCTCGGGTCTGTGGCGGCCCTGGTGGGTGCAATTCCGACCATCCCCTGCCGGCGAACGGCAAAAGCGCCTGGCCCCCAGGCCGGATCTTTTGCCGTTGCTTGACGCGGCCCCATCTCCCCTTCCATGAACGGATTTCGGCAGCCGGGCCGTTCATCCGGCGGGCTGCCACGCGTCGCATCGATCGAGCGGGATAAACCGATGAACGGAATGGTCGCCACGGACATCGCCACGAGGGTCTGGAACCACACCTTCAAGCTCGACCCGATCGTCCGCAGCCTGCTCGACACGGACTTCTACAAGCTTTTGATGCTGCAGATGGTCCGCGGGCTGCACCCGGACGTCTCGGTGACCTTCTCGCTGATCAACCGGTCGAAAGGCGTGCGCCTCGCCGACATCGTCGACGAGGCCGAATTGCGCGAGCAGCTCGACCATGCCCGCTCGCTGACCTTCTCCAAGCGCGAGATGATCTGGCTTGCCGGCAACAGCTTCTACGGCACCAAGCAGATCTTCCGGCCGGACTTCCTCGAATGGCTCGCCGGCTTCCAGCTGCCGGAATACGAGCTGAGGCGCGTCGACGGTCAGTTCGAGCTCGATTTTCACGGCCCCTGGACCCACACGATGATGTGGGAGATCCCGGCGCTGGCGATCATCAACGAGCTGCGCTCGCGGGCCGTGCTCAAGCAGTTCAAGCGCTTCGAGCTCGATGTCCTTTACGCGAGGGCGAAGGCGAAGATGTGGGAGAAGGTCGAGCGGCTGCAGGCCCTGCCCAATCTCAAGCTCACCGATTTCGGCACGCGGCGGCGGCATTCCTTCCTCTGGCAGCGCTGGTGCGTCGAGGCACTGAAGGAGGGCCTCGGCGACCGCTTCATCGGCTCGTCCAACGTCCTCCTCGCCATGGAGACCGATCTCGAGGCGATCGGCACCAACGCCCACGAGCTGCCGATGGTCCTCGCGGCGCTCGCCGACAGCGACGAGGAACTGCGGGGCGCACCTTACCGGGTGCTCGAACAGTGGCAGAGCTATTATGGCGGCAACCTGCTGATCGTCCTGCCCGACACCTTCGGCACCGGCTCCTTCCTCGCCAACGCCCCTGCCTGGCTCGCCGGCTGGACCGGCTTCAGGCCGGATTCCGCCCCGGCGATCCAAGGCGGCGAGGAGATCATCGCCTGGTGGCGGATGATGGGCGAAAATCCCCGCGAGAAGCTGCTGGTCTTCTCCGACGGGATGGACGCCGACACCATCGAGAAGACCTATCGCCATTTCGACGGCCGGGTGCGGATGAGCTTTGGCTGGGGCACCAACCTCACCAACGACTTCCGCGGCGTCTCGCCGGAGCCGATGGGCGGGCTCGACCCAATCTCGCTGGTCTGCAAGGTGGCGAAGGTCAACGGCCGCCCGGCGGTCAAGCTCTCCGACAATCCCGCCAAGGCGACCGGTGAGCCCGAAGCGGTGGAACGCTACAAGCGGATTTTCGGCGAAACGCCCTACGAGGCCCGCGCCCTCGCCGTCTGACCGGCGGCGACGGCACCCGGCCTGTCCGGAGCGCGTCGGGTTGGGATCGCGGCCTGTCCGCCCGTCTACCCGGGCCCGGAAAGCCCCTCGCCGGCGGCATATGCAGACAATCCGTCGGCAGAAACCAGCCGACGCTTAACCGTCTCGCGCATCGCGCCATCACCCAGCGCATAATCTACTTGTCTATCATAACCCTGATTACTATAATCGCGGAATGAAGGACGATCCCCACCCCATTTCCAGCCTCGGCTTCCTCCTCGCCGATGCGTCGCGGCTGATGCGCCGGCGCTTCGACCAGAAGAGCCGCGACATCGAGATGACCTCGGCGCAGATGCGCATCATCGCGAGGCTCTGCCGCAACGAAGGGACCAGCCAGGCAGCGCTGGCCGCCCTCGTCGAGGTCGAACCGATGACCCTGTGCCGGCACATCGACCGCATGGAGAGCGCCGGCCTGGTGGTGCGCGAGCAGGACCCCCACGACCGCCGCGCCCGCATGCTGTTCACCACGGCGAAGGCTCGCCAGCTGATCGAGCCGTTGCGGCAACGCGCCGACGCAATCTTCGAGGAAGCCCAGGCAGGACTGTCGCCGGAGGCCCGGCGTCAGCTGCTGGAATCCCTCGCCCACATCGTCAGGAATCTCTCCGAATCCGAAGCGAGCGATCCGGAATCCGCGGCAGAGGCGACGAGCCCCCGCAGCAGGCATGAGACCGAGGAGGCATCCGCATGAACGCCCAGGCCAGGAAGCAGGATTTGGCCGAGGCGCAGCCGATCTCCCGCAAGAAGTCCCCTTCCGTCCCCAAGCCCGGCGAAGGCGAGCCGACGCCAGCCAACGACAGCGCCGTCACGGCGGAGCCTCAGCCGTTGCGCAAGCGGCGGCGTCCGCTCCGCAAGCTCTTGATGATCGCAGTGCCGCTGCTGCTCGTCATCGGCGGCGGCTACTTCTGGGTGACCGGCGGGCGCTTCGTCGAGACCGACGACGCCTATGTCCACCAGGACCGCGTCACCGTAATGCCGCAGGTCTCCGGCCAGATCGCCAAGGTCGATGTCGCCGAAAACCAGACGGTCGATGCCGGGGCGGTGCTCTTCATCATCGACGACAGCTCCTATCGCGCCGCCGTCGAGCAGGCGAAGGCCAATCTCGAAAGCGCCCGGCTGACGGTGGAAAAGCTCAAGGCCGCCTATCAGCAGGCCGTCGTCGACGCCGCCACGAACAAGGATTCGGTCGCAACCGCCAAGGCGACCTTCGACCGCCAGCAGGCGCTGGTGAAACACGGCTTTGCCTCCCAGAGCACCTACGACGACGCGCAGCTCGCTCTGCAGAAGGCGCGCGGCGACGAAGCCAGCGCCGAACAGGCGGTGCTTTCGGCAAAAGCCGCACTCGCAGGCGATCCGGAGATCGCCACCGACGACCATCCGACGGTGCTGCAGGCGCTCGCCGCCCTGCACTCCGCCCAGCTCGACCTCGACCACACGGTGGTTCGCGCCAGCGAGCCGGGCGTCGTCAGCCAGACGACGCTGCTGCAGGTCGGCCAGTATGTCACGCCGTCGACGTCGGTGATGGCGATCGTCGAAGCCGGCGAGAGCTGGGTCGATGCGAACTACAAGGAAACCGATCTCACCCACATGCTGCCCGGCCAGCCGGTCACCGTCAGCTTCGACGCCTATCCGGACGTCTCGATCGACGGCACCGTCGGCTCGATCGGCGCAGGCACCGGCTCGGAATTCGCCCTTCTGCCGGCGCAGAACGCCACCGGCAACTGGGTGAAGGTCGTCCAGCGCGTCCCCGTGCGCATCCACATCGACCGGCGGGACGACCTGCCGCCGCTGCGCGCCGGCATGAGCGCCGACGTCACCGTCGACACCGGCAAGGTCCGAGGCTTTCCCGATTTCCTCAGCCCGGTGACGGCGGCGCTCGGCCTCGACGACTGGATCCGCAGCGAAAATGCCGTCGCCGCGACCCCGGGCGCAGGCGCTTCGACGGTCTCGCACACGGCCGAGGCCGGCGTGGCAGAGGGAGGGGCCGCCGGCGCGACCCTTTCGCGGTGAGCGCGGCGACATCGGGCGGGGCGATCGACCCGGCCCGCGTCCCCAACAAGGGCCTAATCACCATCTCGATCATGCTCGCGACGATCATGCAGGTGCTCGACACGACGATCGCCAACGTCGCGCTGCCGAACATGCAGGGCTCGCTGCAGGCCTCGCAGGACCAGATCAACTGGGTTCTGACCTCCTATATCGTGGCGGCGGCGATCATGACGCCGGTGACCGGCTGGCTCTCCGACAAGTTCGGCCTGAGGCAGGTGTTCATCGCCTCGGCCGCCGGCTTCGTCGCCACCTCGATGGCCTGCGGGCTTGCCACCAGCCTCGAGGAGATGATCTTCTTCCGGCTGCTGCAGGGCCTTTGTGGCGCGGCGCTGGTGCCTCTGTCGCAGACCGTGCTCCTGACCATCAACACCAAGGAGCAGCACGGCAGCGCCATGGCGATCTGGGGCGCCGGCATCATGGTCGGCCCGATCATCGGCCCGACCCTCGGCGGCTGGCTGACCGAGACCTTCAACTGGCGCTACGTCTTCTTCGTCAACCTGCCGATCGGCGCCCTGGCGCTCGCCGGCATGATCTTCTTCCTGCCGAACACCCCGAAGCGCCAGCGCGGCTTCGACTTCTTCGGCTTCGCCATGCTGTCGCTGTTCATCGGCGCGCTGCAGCTGTTTCTCGATCGCGGCGAGCAAGCGGACTGGTTCGCCTCGCCGGAGATCTGGATCGAGCTGGGGCTGGCGATCACCGGCCTGTGGGTGTTCGTCCTCCATGTCACCGGCCGCGAACATGCCTTCATCGACCCAAAGATCTTCACCGACCGCAATCTGGTGGTCGCGCTCGTCATGATCTTCGTCGTCGGTATGATCCTGCTTGCAGGCCTGGCGCTGCTACCGCCGATGCTGCAGAACATCCTTGGCTATCCGGTGGTGACCACCGGCATCGTGCTCGCGCCGCGCGGCGTCGGGACGATGATCTCGATGCTGGTGGTCGGCCGCCTCGTCGGCAAGGTCGACACTCGCATCCTGATCTTCACCGGCCTCGTGCTGACGGCCATCTCGCTGTGGCAGATGTCGGGATTTTCGGTGACCATGAATGACATGCCGATCATCGTCTCCGGCGTCGTCCAAGGGCTCGGCCTGGGGCTCGTCTTCGTGCCGCTCTCGACGCTGGCCTTCGCAACGCTCGAGCCGCGCTTTCGGGCCGACGCCGCCTCGCTGTTCAGCCTGATGCGCAATATCGGCTCGTCGGTCGGCATCTCGATCGTCTCGGTCGAGCTCGCCCAGAACATGGTGATCTCGAAGGCCGGCCTCGTCTCCCACATCACCGCATTCAATCCCAACTTCACCGGCGTCGCCAGCCGGATCCCCCTCGACCACACGACGATGATGGCCCTCCTCAACCAGCAGGCCTCGGCCCAGGCGGCGATGATCGCCTATGTCGACGACTTCAAGCTGATGATGATCATCACGCTTCTTGCGATTCCGCTTCTGGCGCTGATGAGCCCGCCGAAGAAGCAGGCGGCGAGCGGCGGCGACAGCCATGCGGCGGTGATGGAGTGAGACTGCGCGGCCGATGAACCAAGCGATTGGGGGATCGTTCGAGAGCAGGGAGAGCGGCCGGCTCCAAGAGAAAGATCCAGCCGACTTTGGCCGGGTTGAGCCTCGGCTGCAGGCCGGCGCGGCGCCCCTCGCCCGAACCATGCATCCCGCGCCGTGATTGGCTCAAACGCTCGACAGCATGACCGACCGCCGCAGCCCGCAAGCGATCGGACCTCGCCGTCAGCGCGCGCGCATCATGAAGGGCGTGTCGATGCCGAGCGACTTCATGATCGAGTGCGGCGGACGACGCATGCCCTCGCCATTGGCGGTGGCCCGGCCGGTAAGCCGCGAGGTCACGACATGGTCCATGGCAAGGGCCGTGAGGCGCGAGCGGTGCATCTTCCAGAACTCCAGACGATTTTCTTCTTTTGATGCACCGCACATAAAGCGGAAATCCGCCGCGAAACAGCGCCAGATGATCAGGACAGCCATGCACTTTCCGCATGCCGTCATGCAGGTGTCATGCAAGCTTGAGCGCGGCGTGCAGTGTGGCTCATGCGCCCGCACAGGTGCCTGTTGCGACGGGCGCATTGCAAAGCCTCGTTCGGCCCGATCGATACCGGCTTCTTGCTGAGCCAGGGAGAACAGGACGGACCGGCTCGTCAGCCTGGCGCAGCACGGCGCGGGTCGATACTTTGCCTCGGCCAGCTTTTACCAGGCGCAGATCTTGGTGTTGGTCTCGGGGTTCGACCAGCAGGCCGGCTGGTCGCGCTCGCGCAGATAGACTCCTGGCATCGGCACGCAGCGGCCAGTACCGAAATCACCGCATGCTCCGGCGAGACCTGGCTCGCGGATAACAAGCGAGAAGGTCGGCTTGCCGGGTGCGGATATCTCGAAGCTGCCGCTGCCGTCGGTGCCGCGGAAGTCGCACGGATAAGAGCCGTCGTCGGTGGTGAAGCAGCGCGCGGACTTCGCCGAGGCGGATCCGGCCCAAACGAAAAGCGTTGACAGGGCCACGGCGGCGATCCCGGCCGCCGCGGCGAATTTCATCCGATCGATGCGCATCCGATCCTCCTCACCACCCCGGCGGGGAGCTTACCCCGTCGCTGCCGGCAAGTGGAGCGGAAAACGGCGCGCCGTGCCTAGCGCGTCAGGCGCTTGTAGGTCGGGCGCTTGGGATTGACCGATTCCGGGCCGAGCCGGCGGATCTTGTCCTGCTCGTAATCCTCGAAGTTGCCCTCGAACCACTCGACATGGCTGTCGCCTTCGAAGGCGAGGATATGCGTCGCCAACCGGTCGAGGAACATGCGGTCATGGCTGATCACCACGGCGCAGCCGGCATATTCCTCCAGCGCGTCCTCGAGCGCGGTCAGCGTCTCGGTGTCGAGATCGTTGGTCGGCTCGTCGAGCAGGATGACGTTGGCGCCGGACTTCAGCATCTTGGCGAGGTGCACGCGGTTGCGCTGGCCGCCGGAGAGCGTGCCGACCTTCTGCTGCTGGTTCGGGCCTTTGAAGTTGAAGTTGCCGACATAGGCTCGACTGTTCATCTCGTATTTGCCGAGCTTCATGATGTCGACGCCGCCGGAGATCTCCTCCCAGACGTTGTGGTTCGGGTCGAGATCGTCGCGGCTCTGGTCGACATAGCCGAGATCGACCGTCTCGCCGACGGTGATCTCGCCGGAATCCGGCTTCTCCTGGCCGGTGATCATCTTGAACAGCGTCGACTTGCCGGCGCCGTTCGGCCCGATGATGCCGACGATGCCGCCGGCCGGCAGCTTGAAGGAGAGGTTCTCGATCAGCACCCGGTCGCCGAAGCTCTTCGTCAGGTTTTCGACCTCGATCACCCGATTGCCGAGCCGCTCGCCGGTCGGGATGACGATCTTGCCATCGGCGGGCTTGCGGTTCTCGGCCGCCTCGACCAGCTCGTGATAAGCCTTGATGCGGGCCTTCGACTTGGTCTGGCGGGCCTTGGCGCCCTGGCTGATCCACTCGCGCTCGCGGTTGATCGCCCGCATGCGGGCGTCGTCCTCGCGGCCCTCCTGGGCCATGCGCTTGGCCTTCTTCTCCAGATAGATCGAGTAGTTGCCCTCATAGGGCACGCCATGGCCGCGATCGAGCTCGAGGATCCAGCCGGTGACGTTGTCGAGGAAGTAGCGGTCGTGGGTGACCATCAGCACCGAGCCCTCATACTCGCGCAGGTGCTTTTCGAGCCACAGGATGGTCTCGGCGTCGAGATGGTTGGTCGGCTCGTCGAGGAGCAGGATGTCGGGCTTCGACAGGAGCAGCTTGCAGAGCGCCACGCGGCGCTTCTCGCCGCCGGACAGCGGCTCGATGTCGGCATCGGCCGGCGGACAGCGCAGGGCGTCCATCGCCATCTCGACCTGGTTTTCCAGGTCCCAGAGATTCTGCGCGTCGATGATGTCCTGGAGCTTCGCCCCCTCCTCCGCGGTCTCGTCGGAGTAGTTCATCATCAGTTCGTTGTAGCGGTCGAGGATCGCCTGCTTGTCCGCGACGCCCTCCATGACGTTCTCGAACACCGTCTTGTTCGGATCGAGCTTCGGCTCCTGCGGCAGATAGCCGACGGTGGCGCCCTCGGCCGCCCAGGCCTCGCCGGTGAATTCGGTGTCCTCGCCGGCCATGATCTTCAGAAGCGTCGACTTGCCGGCGCCGTTCGGTCCGAGAATGCCGATCTTGGCGTCCGGGTAGAAGGAGAGGTGGATGTTGTCGAGAACCTTCTTGTTCCCATAGGCCTTCGAGAGGCCGGACATGTGATAGATGAACTGGCGAGCCATGGCGCGCGGCGTCTCCATAGAATGGCGGATGTGAGAAGTTGTGCCGTGTCTAAGCCATTGCGCCTGTCGGGGCAACGGCGCGAGGCAGGGTTTCGGGCCGGGTGGGTTTCCATATGGGAAACTGCGATGCTGCTTTCGAGACGGCAGCCACACTTCCCCCGCCGGCAACGCGGAGCGGCAGGCGACAGCGCTTCCTTAACCACGACGGCACCCGAAAACGGCGAAAAACCCTCCAATACCGCCGCAAATCCCGCCGAAATTAACCATGCAAGGGACCGGGAGGGACACGGGGCTTGCCGGACAGGCCCGGATTTTGGGGCCGAGCCGGGCGAAGGACCGCCGTTCACCGCCTGACACGCCGGATCCGGCGGAAGCGACACGACGGCTCGCTTCAGTCGCCTTATCTCCATGAAACAAAATCGTTTTTTTGAATCGGCCGAGACCTTGTCGGCGGCCAGCCGGCGCCTCTGCGGGATCGCCGCCGGCGACGTGGTTGCCGATCGATGAACGTCCACGCAGCAATTTTCCGGACGGCGTCCATCTCTCCGCAAGTATATCTCCGGGTCAAAACCTTCCAATTTGAATAGAATTGCGCTTCTGCATTTTCGGCTGAAGTAAAATCCGCCTGTCAATCTCCTCCCAACGACGGGGAGAATGACAATGAAGAACATCAAGAAGCATTTCGGACTGGCCCTGGCGGCGATCGGGCTGATCGCATCGGCCTCGATGGCCGAGGCCGCGGCTTCCTCGCCGATGCCGACGACGGGCTATACGTCGCAGCCGATCGGCCATTACGAATTCTGCAAGCGCTATCCCTCGACCTGCCAGGCCAACCCGACCAGCGCCGCGCTGAAGCTGACGCCGCAGGTGTGGAAGCGCATCGTCGCCGTCAACTCCGCCGTCAACAGCAATATCTTCCCGCGGACCGACGAAGAGATCTACGGCGTTCCGGAATACTGGGCCTATCCGACGACGCAGGGCGACTGCGAGGATTTCGCGCTTCTGAAGCAGTACATGCTGGAGCGCGAGGGCGTGCCGGCTTCGGCGCTGCTGGTCACCGTGGTCAAGCAGACCAATGGCGACGGCCACGCCGTTCTGACTCTTCGCACCGACCAGGGTGACTTCGTCCTCGACAATCTCGACAACAAGATCCTCGCCTGGCAGGCGACCGACTACACCTATCTGAAGCGCCAGGCCGCCGACAATTCCGGCAAGTGGGTGGGCATCGTCGACGACCGCAACCTCCTGGTCGGCAGCGTCCGCTGATCTGAAACGGCGCCGGCCAGGCCGGCGTCCTTCCACCGATGCAGATCCCGATCGCCCGGGGCGTCCCGTCCCGCTCCGGGCCTTCCGGGGGCTGGCCCGCCTCATGAGGTTGGCCGGTCCCCGGTTTTTTCGTGCCTCGAGCGCCGTGCCTCCATTCGGATACGCAAGCGACGCTCTGACTGACGGATCACCGCATCGCGCCTTTGGCAAATCGATGCCGATTCTCTGGCCGATTCTGCAGCCTATTCGAGGTCGATGTCGAGGATCGTCATGGTGAGGTGGTAGGACAGTTCGCCCTCGTCGGTGTCCTTGGCGATCAGCCCGACGAACTCGTCATTGATGTAGACCTCGGCAGAATCCGTCTTTCTGGGCAAACCGCGCACAGCCAGATCGACGCCCTTGAACGTGTTCTTCAGATAGGCTTCGAGTTTTCTGATTTCGGCAGGGCTCACGGGTTTCTCCTGGCTGTTTCGGGTGTTCGTTAGCTAGAGCGCGTTCCGGAAAATGCGATGGATCGCTGCGCGAGCAGGGAGCAGAACCGAAGGCGGCCGATCTCGGCCGGAGAAACCGGCGAGGCATCGGTCGCGGACGCACTCAGGGGTTTGTGTGACCGTATTGTGCCGGCGCGGTAATGCTTCGAACGAGGGCACGCCGGGGCTATGGCGCCCGACGCTCCCCGGTCAGCCGCTGGTTCGATCGCCGGACGGCGTCGATGCGCGGGGTCAGCGTGTCACGCGCCGCGGTCGAGGCTCTGGTCCATCTCCCGGGCGGGCTGGTCGCAATGGGTCTCGCCGATGATCTTGGCGGGCACCCCGGCCACGGTGGTCTTCGGCGGCACCTCCTTCAGCACCACCGAACCGGCCGCGATCTTCGCGCAATTGCCGATCTTGATGTTGCCGAGGATCTTGGCGCCGGCGCCGATCAGGACGCCCGATCCGATCTTCGGGTGACGGTCGCCGAACTCCTTGCCGGTGCCGCCGAGGGTGACGCCCTGCAGGATCGAGACATTGTCGCCGATCACCGAGGTGAAGCCGACGATGATGCCGGTGGCGTGATCGAAGAAGATGCCGCGCCCCATCGCCGCATTGGGATGGATGTCGGTCTGGAACACCGCCGAGGACCGCGACTGCAGATAGAGCGCGAAGTTCTTGCGGCCGGTCTTCCAGAGCCAGTGGGCGAGACGGTGGGTCTGGATCGCGTGGAAGCCCTTGAAGTAGAGCAACGGCTCCAGATAGCGCTCGCAAGCCGGGTCACGGTCGTAGACCGCCTGGATGTCGATGCGCACCGTCTCGGCAAATTCCGGATCGGCGGCGATCATCTCGTGGAACGCCTGGGAAATCAGCACGGCCGGGACGTCCGGATGGTCGAGCCGCTGGGAGATCCGGTGGACCAGCGCCGCCTCGAAGCTCGGCTGGTTGAGAATGGTGGCGTGGATGAAGCTGGCGAGAACCGGCTCGTCCGCTGCGGCCGTTTCGGCTTCGGCACGGATTTCGGCGAAGATCGGATCGACGGCCTGGATCCTGTCCTGGCTTCTGCTTGCAACGCTCATGGCGCTCTCCCGCGGCGTCGTTGTGTCGCCGGGTTGCCGGAGCGGCAGATCACCGGCGGATCGTTGCGGTGATACTTAAACCCTCCGGTCGCCGGCGTGAAGGGTCGGGCCCTTCAACTCTCGATGCCGCGCCCGTGCCGCGCCTGCGGGAACCACCGCGCCCGAGCCTGCCAGACGCGGCAAGAACGGTCAGCCCTTGAGGAATTCGAGGACTTTCTGCTTGAACCGCCGGTCGCCGACGGAGAGCATGTGGTCGCGGCCCTCGATCGCGAAGACCTCGGCATTCGGCAGCATTGCCGCCAGCGGCTCCGGCGCGCCGGCGATGTCGTCCTCGGTGCCGACGCCGATCAGGACCGGCTGGGCGATCCGGCCGACTTCGGCCTCCGTCAGCTCGTCGCGCGAAGTCTCGATGCAGGCGGCGAGCGCCAGCCGGTCGCTCCTGGTGCGGTCGGCAAAGGCCCGGAACATCCGCCCCCGCGGATGGCTGACGTCCTCCAGCGACGGCGCCCGCAGGGCATCGGCGATCGGGTCCCAGTCGCCGACGCCCTCGACGAGGCCGATGCCGAGGCCGCCGATGATGAGCCGCTCGACACGCTCCGGCGCGGCGAGCGCTGCGAAGGCCGAGACCCGCGCTCCCATCGAATAGCCGAAGAAGACGGCCGAGCCGATCGCCAGGTGATCGAGCAGCGCGAAGCAGTCCGAGACCATTTTCTGCGGCGTATAGGCCTCCGGATCCTGCGGCTTGTCGCTGTCGCCATGGCCGCGATGATCAAAGGCGACGACCCGGAACCCCGCCCCTGTCAGCGTCTGCACCCAGCCCGGCTCGATCCAGTTGACCCGCATAGACGAGGCAAATCCGTGCACGAGCAGCACCGCCGGCACGCCCTTTTCGCCCTCGTCGATATAGGCAAGGGTCAGCCCGTCATGGGTAAAGGTCGGCATGGTGGCGTTTTCCTGTCGATCGGTCGCAGATTGTCTGGCCTGAGTGGATAGCGCGCGACGCCGGCTCTGACACCCCTGTTCAATTGAAACACGGGACACTATGGTCCGGCCCAATCGAGGCAGACAGTTTCCCAAGGTTCTCACATCATGGCCGGTCATCCGATCCCGCATTTTACGAACGACGCCGGACACCCCACCATTTCGGTCGGAGTCAAGGAGTTCATGTGCTGCGGCGCCAATCCGCCCCATGACCATCCGCATGTGTTTCTCGACATGGGCGACGAGCCGGAGATCGTCTGCAGCTACTGCTCGACGCTCTATCGCTACGACGCTTCGCTGAGGGCGGGCGAAACCCGGCCCGAAGGCTGCCTCTACGAAGCCGCCGCCTGACGAAGCCTTCGATGCCGCGGCGCCTTGCCGCCGGTCCGTCATGACGCCAAAAGACAGCCCCCGCATCGCCATCGTCGGCGCCGGCATCGCCGGGCTGACCGCCGCGCTCTGCCTTGCGCGGCTCGGCCTTGGCACAACGATTTTCGAGCGGGCCGAGCGGCTGGAAGAAGTGGGCGCCGGGCTGCAGCTCTCGCCGAACGCCCTGTCGGTGATGGAGCGGCTTGGCCTCCTGCCGGCCCTGCGCAAGGTCGGCGTCGAGGCCGACCGCATCGAGCTCCTCAACTATCGCAGCGGCCGGCGGATCGCCGAAGTGCCGGTCCATTCCGCCGACGGCACGCCCTATCTTTCGATCCACCGCGCCGACCTCCAAGCGGTGCTTGTCGATGCCGTGAAGGCCGAGCCGTCGATCGGCCTCAAACTCGGCGCCGAGCTCAAAGCCGTCTCGGCCGACGAAGGGGGCGTCGACCTCAGCTTCTCAAGCTGCGAGGCGCTCCGGGCGGAGCTGGTGGTCGCCGCCGACGGCGTCAACTCTACCATCGTGCGGCAATTCGGCCTGGAAGGCCCTGTTGCGACCGGCACCACCGCCTGGCGCTCCACCATCGAGACCGGCGGGGCGGGCCAGGGCGCCCCGCTCGGCCTCGCGGAAGAGAGGGCTTGCCGGGTGAGCGCCTGGCTCGGTCCGCGCCGCCACGCCGTCGCCTATCCGATCCGCGGCGGGCAGGCCGTCAATCTGGTGCTGATCGCGAGAAGCGACGACGCACCGGCCGCGGCGGACCGGCTGCCGGCGGAATTTTCCCGTTGGGACGAAGGCCTGACGGCGCTGATCGCCGCTGCGCCGCCGCCGACGCCCTGGCCGCTCTACGCTGCCCCTGCCGCGCGCCCCTACACTGTCGGGAACGGCCGTGTTGTCCTGATCGGCGATGCCTGCCACGCCATGGCGCCCTACGCAGCGCAGGGCGCCGGCATGGCGATCGAGGACGCCGCTGTGCTCGCGGCGGTGATCGCCGGCACGGACGATCTGGAGGTGGCGGCGAGACGCTTCGAGGCCGAGCGCCGCCCGCGGATCGACAGGTTGCGGGGGCGGGTCGGCTTCCACCGCTTCGTGTACCACCTCCCCTTCCCGTTCTCGATTGGGCGCGACACGGTTCTCGCTTTGCGACCGCGCGACGCGCTGCGGGCCGAACTCGCCTGGCTCTACGACTGGCGCGCCCCGGACTTGACCGCCTCTCGCGGCGGCTGATCCTCCCAATCGTTGCTCCCTTGCGGAACACCTCGCCGTCCCTGGCCGTTCGAGGGGAACCTGAACCGCGCGGGAATCTGCGTGCGGTCCTGCCCGGCACTTGCCGGGCGGCCGACGCCGGGACGCGGAACGGTTAGCGCAAGGGACGAAACGCGAAGGTCACTTCCATATGTCGAAAATCACTCGCGGCAGCCGGTTCATCGGCTTTGCCGCCCTCGCCGCATCGACGGCCCTCACCGGGCCGATCGCCACGCCCGCTTACGCCGCGACGAATGCGCGCGTCATGTCCGCCGAATTCGTGCCGGCCGAGAGCACCGCTCCGGCCGGAGAGCCAGCGACAATCCTGTTGGCGCAGGCCGACGAGGCCCCGGCGGAGCTGAAGCGTCGCCGCAAGCAGGATCAGGAAGCCGGCGGCGAGCGCCAGCCGAAGGCCGAGAAGCGCGCGCCCAAGGCCGAGGCGCCTGAGCCGAAACAGCGGCGCCAGCAGGCAGCCGAACCGGCGCCGCAGCGTGAGCCGCAGGCTGCCGCGGAAAAGCCCGCCGCGCCGGAGCGCAAGCAGCAGGCGGCGCCCGAGCCGGCGGCAGCGGAGGCCGAGCCCCGCAAGGCTCGCGAGGAGCGCAAGAACCGCAAGCAGCCGGCAGCCGAGACGGCAGCCCAGCCCGACGAGGCGCCGCGGCAGAAGAAGGGCCGCGACAAGGCGGCAGAGCCTGACGCCAAGGCCGCGGCCTCGCAGGAAAAGCCGGCCAAGCAGCGCAAAAAACCGGCGGAAGCCGAAAATTCCGCGGCGAAACCCGAGGCAAGACCGGCCAACGAGCCGGTTCCGGAGGAAAAGCCCGGCAAGAGCGCGCCCGATGCGCCTGTCCCGGCTGCCGCGCCGTCGAAGGACGACGCCCGGCAGAAGCGCCGCGACCAGCAGGCAGGCGAGGATCGCCGGCCGTCCAAGGATGCCGCGGGTGACAGTGCGGGCGACCGCGGCCAGGCCGCCGAGGCTCCGGCAAAGCCGAAGCGCCAGGAGCCTTCGGGAGCCGACGCCAATGCCGGTGACGCCCGACAGCAAGATGGACAGAAGCCGCAGCGGGCGGACCAACGCGGCGAGCCCGGCAGACGGCCTGAGGGCAAGCCGGAGCCGGTGCCCGCTGCGACGCAGAACCAGAAGGTCGATCCCGGCCGGATCAATGCCAGCGACGCCCGCGTCCAGAAGCTTCAGGAACCGGTAAAGGTCACGCCGATCACCGAGGAGAAGGGTGAGCGGATCGAGGGCCGCGATCGTGGAGACAGGCGCGGCGACAGGCGTGCCGACCGCGATCGCCGCGACAGTGGCGACAGAGACCGTGACGGGCGCGACCGGCGGCCGGAGGACCGTTTCGACGGCAGGCTTCCGGACAACGTCAAGGTGGTCAAGCGCGACGATGACGGGCGGCAGATCCTGTCGATCATCGGCGCCGCCGCCGCCGGAGCCGTGGCAGGCGGTGCGGCCGCCTATTTCATCAAGGGCGACGATCACGACCGGCTGTCCCGCAATGCTCAGGACACCTATTACGAGCGCCTGCCCCGCGGCCGCACCCGCCAGACGATCGTCCGCGAGAACGGCGTCCAGGTGGTGACCATCACCAACAGCTATGGCGACATCGTCCGCCGCTCGCGCATCATGCCGGACGGCCGCGAGGTCGTGCTGTTCTACGATCCCTATTCGGAGGACGATCGCCGGCCGACCTACGAGCTCGATCCCGGCCGCGACCTGCCACCGCTGCGGGTCGACATTCCGCGCGACGAATATGTCGTCGACGTCGACCGGCCCGACGAGGATCTCTACTACCGGACGCTCGTCGCCCCGCCGGTGGAGACCGTCAGCCGGATCTACTCGGTCGACGAGGTGGTGCGGTCCGAGCGCATCCGCGACAAGGTCCGGCGGATCGACCTCAACACCATCAACTTCGACACCGGTTCGGCGGAGATCGGACGCGATCAGGCCGACACGCTGGAAGCCCTCGCCGATGCGATCAAGGAGGTGGTCGACAAGAATCCGGCCGAGACCTTCCTGATCGAAGGTCACACCGACGCCGTCGGCAGCGAGATTTCCAATCTCGATCTCTCCGACCGGCGGGCCGAGTCGGTCGCCTCGGCGCTGACGCAGTATTTCGACGTGCCGCCGGAAAATCTGGTGACCCAGGGTTACGGCGAATCCGACCTGAAGGTCGACACCCAGTCGGCGAATGCCGAAAACCGGCGGGTCACCGTGCGCCGCATCACCGCGCTGGTGAAGCCGGTGGAGACGTCGCAGAACTGACCGATCCCGGGCTCGCGACGCGAGCCTGCGAGTACAGGTGAAAAACCCGCCGGGCCGACGCTTCGAAGGAGGCGCCGGCCCGGCGCTTTTGAGAAGGAGATTTCGCCATGGCTTTGAAAGACCGGACGATCATCGTCACCGGTGCCGCATCCGGAATCGGCCGGGCCATTGCGCTCGAGATGCGAGAGGCGGCCATGTCGTCGCGATGGACAATGACGGCGAGGCGCTCGAAAAGCTCGGCGAAGCGGCGATTGTCGCCGATCGCCTCCTCACGCTGACCGGCGACGTCGCGAGCGAGGCGGACGTCGCCGCCTGCATCGACCGGGCGGTCGGCCGCTTCGGCGGCATCGACGGGATCGTCTGCAATGCCGGCATCATGAAGCGGCTGCCTGCGGCGGAGTTGTCCTACGAGGACTGGCGCCGCGTCCTCGACGTCAACCTCTCCCAGAGCTTCCTCTTCGCCAAGCATGGCGGCGCGGCCCTGCGCAGGAGCCGTGGGGCGATGCTGCTCGTCGCCTCGACGAGAGCCTTCATGTCGGAGCCCGACACCGAATCCTATTCGGCGACCAAGGGCGGGCTCTTCGCCCTCGCCCATTCGCTCGCCGTCAGCCTGTCGCCGGAGGTCCGGGTCAACGCGGTGGCGCCCGGCTGGATCAACGTCTCCGGCGAGGAACTGCGCGAGGTCGACCACGCCCAGCATCTGGTCGGCCGGGTCGGCGAGCCGGAGGATGTAGCGAGGGCCGCAGCCTTCCTTCTCGACGGCGAACAATCGGGCTTCATCACCGGCCAGACGCTGGTCGTCGACGGCGGCATGACCCGGAAGATGATCTACGCGCACTGACGCCGCAAGGCGTCTGCGCGCGTGCTGCGCAGACCGGCTCAATCGTCGTCATCGTCCGGCTGACGGGCCTGTTCGGCCGACAGAAAGTCGCCGAGTGCCGTCAGCGGCTCGACATAAGTGGCGAACACCTTGATGCAGACCATCAGCGGCACGGCGAGGAACATGCCGACCACACCCCAGATCCAGCCCCAGAAGGCCACCGCCAGGAAGATGGCAGCCGCATTCATTTCCAGTCGTCGTCCGACGATCATCGGCGTCAGGAACTGGCCTTCCACGGTGGTGCAGGCAAGGTACAGCAACACCGGCACCGCGGCGCTGGTGAGGTGGCCGAACTCGGCAAGAGCGATCACGCCGACGAGAGCCATTCCCATGATCGAACCGATATAGGGGATGAAATTGAGCAGCGTCGCCAACGCCCCGAAGACGACCGGCGTCGGCATTCCCACCCACCAGAGGCAGGCACCGACGGCGATGCCGAGGCAGATGTTGATCAGCGTGATGGTGAAGAGATAGCGCGAGAGTTCCCGCTCGATGTCGTGGGCGATGTGCAGTGCGCGCTTCTTGTCGGACAGCGTCGGCATCGCCCGCACCAGCTTCTGATAGAACAGGTCGCCGGAGGCCAGAAGAAAGAACAGGAAGATCAGCGAGAAAGCGATCGAAGCGACGATCTGCGGCGCGGTCTGCGTGACGTTGTCGAGGAGACCCGGATTCTTGACGATCACCTCCTGCGGCTTCTGGTCCTGGGGCTTGTCGGACGGGCTTTCCGCAGCGGCCTGACGCACCTCCTGCTGGGCCGCCTGGAACCGGTCGAGCCGATCGCGAACCGCACGCATCTCGTGGTCGACCGCCGCCGCGTAACGCGGGGCGTTGTTGACGAGATTGGTGATCGGGTCGCTGAGCATGTAGAAGCCCAGCATCAGCGTCATCAAGGATCCGACGACCAGGACGAGCGCCGAAAGCGGCTCCCATATTTTCAGACGGCGCCGGAAGAACCGCACGATCGGGCTCATCACCAGCGCAAAGATGATCGCCAGGATCACCGGCAGGACGAAGCTCGCAGTCAGATAGAGCGCGCCGAAGAGCAGGATGAAGAAGATCCCGATCACGGCCCAGCGCGGACCGCTTTCGAAGTTCTGCGTATTGACGAGGCCGATGGTCGGGGAGATCGTCGTCGAGCGCTGGTCGCTCCGCCTGCTCGCTTCTTTTTCCGACGACAATTTTACCCCCAGCCCGGCTTCTCCGATCAACGGAAAATGATGGCGATCGTTCCACCAGATTGTCGCCACAATCGCCTGGAGCGCGTCCGGCTCATGGTCGCCGGGAGTGAAAGCGTTGCACGCCTGTCTATCTGGAAGCGGGAGAACGCACGCGACCTCCCATGACAGCAGGTCAGATGGTCTTGGTGGAGCGAAGTTTGCGCGGTGATCAGCGAACCTCTCCCCAGCGAAAGACCGAGACAATGAACGGAATTTGTCATGTTTGAAGATTTCGACACACGCGTCATTCCCGGCGAGGGTGCTGAGATCTTCTGCCGCATCGGCGGTGAGGGTCCGCCGCTGCTCCTGCTTCACGGCTATCCCGAGACCGGCGCGATGTGGGCGCCGATCGCTGGACGACTCGCCGAGCGGTTCTCCCTCGTCGTTCCGGATCTTCGCGGCTATGGCCGCTCGTCGGTGCCTAAGAACGACCCGGACAATCGCGCCTATTCCAAGCGGCAGATGGGCCGCGACATGGCGGCGGTGATGACGTTGCTCGGCCATGAGCGCTTTGCCGTCGCCGGACACGACCGGGGCGCGCGGGTCGCCTATCGGATGGGCTTCGACATGCCGGAGCGTCTGACGAAGCTCGCGGTCCTCGACATCGTGCCGGTGGCGGAAGTGTGGGAGGCGATGGACGCCGCGGAGGCGATGGCGATCTATCACTGGCCGTTCCTCGCGCAACCCCATCCGCTGCCAGAAACGCTGATCGGGGCGGATCCCGCCTATTATCTGCGGCACACCCTTGCCAGTTGGGCGGGCTCGCGGTCCCTCAACGCCTTTGCGCCGGAGGCTCTCGCCGAATATGCCGAGCATTTTTCCAAGCCCGAGCATGTGCATGGCGCCTGCAACGACTACCGCGCCGGCGCGACGATCGACTGGCGGCTCGACCGCGAGGATCGGAAGGCGGGGCGGAAGATCGCGGTGCCGATGCTGGCGCTGTGGGGCGCCGGCGGCATTCCCGGCAAGGGCGAGAACCCGCTGGAGATCTGGCGCCGATGGGCCGACGAGGTGAGCGGCGGGCCGATCGAGGCGGGGCACTTCCTCGTCGAGGAAGCGCCGGACGCGACGCTGGCGGCGATGCTGGCGTTCTTCGGATAGTCCGGCGTTGAGTTGAGGGGCCGGTCATTCTCGACCTGCGGGCCCGTCTGCCAGATGCCAAAAAGGGAGCACGAACGTGACGTGCTCCCTCTTGATGATGCGACTTGCTTCCGCCCGGCGCCTGGCGCGCCGGCCGGTCCGTCAGCGACGGTTGCCGGTCTGGCCCTGCTCGATCGCCGTATAGGGGATCTTGAAAGCGGAATCCTGGATGTTGCCGCCTTCCTTGACGTTGTAGATCATGACCGTGGTCTCCTTCCCCTGCTTGTCGCGGATGGTCCACTGTTTCAGATCGTAGCTCGTCGGATCGAACATCATGGTGATGCGCGAATTGCCGAAGACCGAGCGATCGCCCATGACGATCGTCGTCAGGTCCGGATCTTCCTTGATGCTCTGGATGTTCGCCTGGGAGAGGTTGATGCGCCGGTCGAGCAGCAGCTTCATCGGCGTCTGCGAGAGCGGATAGGTGTCCCAGGTGTTGAGCTTCTTGTTGTTGATCGCGACGGTCGAGCCGTCGGCGATCACCCGCAGGGGGGCGTTGGCGTAGTCGAAACGGACCTTGCCGGGTCGCTCGATGTAGAACTTGCCTTCCGACTGCCGGCCGTTGGAATCGAACTGCACGAAGTCGCCGTGCATCGAGGGGATGGCGGCGAAGTGATCGGCGATCTTCTGCGCGGCGGCGCTCGCCTGCGCCTGTGCGGCCGGGACAGCGGCGGCAAGGCCGAGGGCTGCGACGGCGCCGGCGATCAGCGCGCGGCGCCCGGCAGTGCGGATGGAATGAAGGATCGTGGCCATCTTGATGCGGCTTCCTCTCTTTTCGAAGTGCGCCCTTCGACGTCTCGCCGGTGGTCCGGCTTGTCGCTCTTTCGCCCGGTCGCTCCGGCCGTCGAGACGGGCCGGTCGGCGGGCTGCTCGCGGGAATGCTCCGCCAAGCTATGTCGTGAAGGTTTCCTCACGCTGCAATGGGGCCTAACCATGGCGCGACACCGCGTCGCCGCCCGGATGAGGCGGCTTTCGCGGTGTTTCGCAGAAGGCCTCTCCGGAAAGTGAGCCCGCAGGGCGAGCGTGGAGCGGCCCGGTCAGCCGCGGGCCGCGGACGCCGCGGCAAAACCGCCCTCGAGGTCGGCCTTGAGGTCCGGAACGTCCTCGAGGCCCACCTGCAGGCGGATGAAGGTGCCGTTCCCCGGTCCCTTGCAGATCGTCCGGTCGCTGAGATCGACGGCGACGGCAAGGCTCTCGTGGCCGCCCCAGGAATAGCCGAGGCCGATCAGCCGCAGAGCGTCGAGAAAGGCCGCCGCCTGGTCGAAGCCGCCCGGCAGCAGGAAGGAGAACAGGCCGGAGGACCCGGAGAACTGCCGATCGTAGAGCTCGTGGTCGAAGAAGGAGAACAGCGCCGGATGGCGCACCTCCGCGACGTCGTCGCGGCTTTCGAGCCAGCCGGCGAGTTCCAGTGCCGAGGCCTGATGCCGCTCCAGCCTTACACCCATGGTCTTGAGGCCGCGCAGGACGAGATAGACGTCGTCCGGCGCGGCGTTGACGCCAATCTGCATCTGCGTGTCGCGCAGCCGCTTGATGGTCGCCTCATTCGCCGAGACCGAGCCCATCATCACGTCGGAATGGCCGCCGGGATATTTGGTGAGGGCGTGGATCGACAGGTCGACGCCATGCTCCAGCGGCCGGAAATAGAGCGGCGTCGCCCAGGTGTTGTCGAGCATGGTGACGGCGCCGCCGGCGTGGGCGGCGTCGCAGACGGCGCGCACGTCCATCACCTCGAAGGTGTTCGATCCCGGTGCCTCGAGAAACACCACCTTGGTGTTCGGCTTCATCAGCTCGGCGATGCCGGCACCGACATGCGGGTCGAAATATTCGATCTCGACGCCCATCCGCTTCAGCGTGCCGTTACAGAACGTCCGGGTCGGCGTGTAGACGGAATCAACCACCAGGAGATGGTCGCCGGCGCCGAGAAAGGCGAGGAGCGGGATGGTGATCGCGGCAAGGCCCGAGGGCACGAGGATCGTGTCATGGGCGCCTTCTAGCTCGCTGAGCGCCTCCTCCAGAGCCTTTGTCGTCGGGGTGCCGCGTAGTCCATAAGTATAAGGCAGCGACTGGCGCTTCTTCATCGCTTCGGTGGATTCGAACAGCACTGTCGATGCATGAACCACCGGAGGATTGACGAATCCGTGCATGGATCGGGGATCGTAAGGACCATGGGCCAGAAGGGTATTCGGGCCGGATTGCCGGGTGTTTGTGCGATCGGTGGTCAATGGTTCGTCCTCATGACTATTTTGTCTGCAGCAACGACGGTTTCGCCCGGTAAATTTGCGGAAGAAAATACCGGCAGCTTGACCTGATTAATTTTTTGTCATGGAATTGCCGCGGTTGGTGAGGGTGCTCGAAGATTTTCAGCGGCGCCGCCGCCGCCGTGCCGCCATAGCAGCGGTGCGGCCAAAGGTACAACGATAACCCAGATGGGGAAGGCTTCCTGATGAATTCCAAGCTTCTGACCGCCGTGCTCGGTCTGACGATCGCAGGGCTCGGCGCCGGTGCGGCTTCTGCACAGACGCTCGGCACCGTGAAGGAGCGCGGCCAGCTTCGTTGCGGCGTCAACACCGGTCTTCCGGGCTTTGCGTCGCAGAACGACAAGGGCGAGTGGCAGGGCCTCGACGTCGACTACTGCAAGGCGGTCGCGGCGGCCGTCTTCGGCGATCCGTCGAAGGTCCAGTATTCGCCGCTCTCGGCTGTCCAGCGCTTCCCGGCGCTGCAGAACAACGAGATCGACATGCTGGCCCGCAACACCACCTGGACGATGGATCGCGACACCACGCTCGGCCTCGCCTTCGCCGGCGTCAACTACTATGACGGCCAGGGCTTCATGGTGAAGAAGGACCTCGGCGTCAATTCGGCTCTGGAGCTTTCCGGCGCCACCGTCTGCGTCCAGTCCGGCACCACCACCGAGCTGAACCTTGCGGACTACTTCCGCACCAACAAGATGGACTACAACCCGGTGGTCATCGAGGCCCAGTCGGACGTCAACTCTGCCTATGACTCGGGCCGCTGCGACGTCCTGACGACGGACGCCTCCGGTCTCGCCGCCTCGCGCCTCGAGCTGAAGAACCCCGACGACAACGTCATCCTGCCGGAGATCATCTCCAAGGAGCCGCTCGGCCCGGCCGTCCGCCAGGGCGACGACCAGTGGTTCAACGTCGTCAAGTGGACGCACTACGCGCTGCTCGACGCCGAGGAGCTGGGCGTCACCAAGGACAATGTCGAGGAGATGAAGAGCTCCGACAATCCGGAGATCCGGCGCCTGCTCGGCCAGGACAAGGACTTCGGTGCCTCGATCGGCCTCTCCAAGGACTGGGCCGTCAACATCATCAAGGCCGTCGGCAATTACGGCGAGATCTTCGAGCGCAACATCGGCGTCGATACGCCTCTGAAGATCCAGCGCGGCCAGAATGCCCTGTGGACCAAGGGCGGCATCCAGTACGGCATGCCGATCCGCTGATCTGACCTCATGTCCGGGCGCCCCCTTTGCGGGGCGCCCGTTTCAATCGTGGCGAAGCCGTCAGACCAAGGTCGTTTGCGCAAGGGACGCGCCGCAGGGCGTGAACCCGAGGGGCCGCGCTTTTGCGGTTTTCCAGCGCTCTACAGGAGTTCGTCGCCATGAGCGTCGAGACACAGGCGGCCCCGCGTGCCGTGCGCGGATCGTCGATCCTCACCAATCCCACGGTGCGCAGCATCGTCATCCAGGCCGGGCTGATCATCGGCCTGGTGATCTTCGTCTGGTGGATCGTCACCAACACCGCGCGCAACCTCGCCGAGGCCAACATCGCCTCCGGCTTCGGTTTTCTTTGGTCGCGCGCCGGCTTCGACATCGCCATCACGCCGATCGCCTATTCGTCGAACGACACCTACGGCCATGCGATCGTCGTCGGCATCATCAACACGCTGATCATCTCGGCGGCCGGCATCACGCTCGCCACCATTCTCGGCTTCGTCGTCGGCATCGGCCGGCTGTCGGGCAACTTCCTCATCCGCATGCTGTCGACGGTCTATGTCGAGACCTTCCGCAACATCCCGCCGCTGCTGGTCATCCTGTTCTGGTATTTCGGCGTCCTGTCGGTGCTGAGCGGCCCGCGCGGGCTCGAAGAAAACGTCTTCGGCGTCTATCTGACCAATCGCGGCCTGCAGGTTCCGAGCCTGGTCTTCAGCCCGGTCGCCTGGGCGACCCTCATCGCCTTCGTCGTCGGCATCGTCGCGACCTTCGCGCTGTCGCGCCGCAACAAGGCGCATCAGCTGGCGACCGGCGAGCGCAAGCCGCTGCTGTGGCCGGCGCTGGGCCTGATCATCGGCCTGCCGATCGTCGTCTTCCTCGTCACCGGTCTTCCGGCGGAGCTCGAATTTCCGAAGGCCAACCGCTTCAATCTTGCCGGCGGCCTGCAGATCCGGCCGGAATTCATCGCGCTGTGGCTGGCGCTGTCGATCTATACCGGCGCCTTCATCGCCGAGATCGTCAGGGCGGGCATCATGTCGGTGTCGAAGGGGCAGAACGAGGCGGCCTCCGCGCTCGGTCTCACCCGCGGCCAGGCGCTGCGCCTCGTCGTCGTGCCACAGGCCTTCCGGGTGATCATTCCGCCGCTCACCAGCCAGTATCTGAACCTCACCAAGAACTCATCGCTCGGCCTTGCCGTCGGTTATCCGGAGCTCGTCGCCGTGGGCTCGACGGTGCTCAACCAGTCTGGTCAGTCGATCGAGGTCGTGTGCATCTGGATGCTGGTCTATCTGACGATCAGCCTGTCCGTGTCGATCTTCATGAATTGGTTCAATTCGAAGATGGCGCTGGTCGAGCGCTGAGGGGACCGATCGATGGAAGAACAGGTTTTCCAATACGTTTCGAAGGAACAGAAGGCGGCGCTGCCGCCGCCCGAGAGCGAGGTCGGCGCCTTCGGCGTCGTGCGCCGCAATCTCTTCGCGACACCGCTCGATTCGGTCCTCTCGATCGCCGCCGGCATCGTCGTCGCCTGGGCCGTCTGGCACATCTTCCAGTGGGCCGTTGTCGATGCGGTGTTTACCGGCTCCGGCCGTGAAGCCTGCCTGGTCGAGGGCGGCGGCCATGGCGGCGCCTGCTGGGCCTTCATCGGCGCGAAGTTCGAGCAGTTCATCTTCGGCACCTATCCGATCGACCAGCGCTGGCGTGTCCTCATCCTGATGGCGGCGCTCGTCGTTCTCGTCGCCGGCCTCGCCATCCCGAAAGTGCCCTACAAGCGGCTCAACGCCGTTCTCCTGTTCGGCGTCTTCCCGGTGGTCACGCTGGTGCTCCTCACGGGCGGGCGCTTTTCCTTCTCCGGTGGCGGCATGGCGGTGCTGTTTCTGATCGCCGCCGGCGTCACCATCGCCGACGTCTCGTCGGAACCGCAGGTCGGCACCCACAGCATGCCGGTGAAGATTGCGATCGGCGCAGCCATCCTGTCACTGATCGCGCTCGTCGTCGCACGGCTGGTCGACGCTCGCACGGTTGTCTTCCTCGATTTCCGCTTTTCCTGGCCGTCGTTGATCTCCTTCCTCGCCTCGCTCGCCGCCCTCGGCGCCGTGCTCTATGCCGGCTTCATGGCCCGACGCGACGGCGGCAACGTCCTGCGGATGTTCTTTCCGGCAGCGGCGGTGGTGCTGTTCCTCTTCCTGATGTCGACGAATTTCGGCCTCACCTATGTGCCGACGCATCTGTGGGGCGGGCTGATGCTCACCCTCGTGGTGGCGCTGTCCGGCATCGGCGCGTCGCTGCCGCTCGGCGTGCTTCTGGCGCTCGGGCGGCGGTCGCAGATGCCGGCGGTGAAGCTGCTGTCGGTGATCTTCATCGAGTTCTGGCGCGGCGTGCCGCTGATCACCGTCCTCTTCATGGCGAACTTCATGCTGCCGCTGTTCATGCCGGAAGGCGTGACCTTCAACCAGCTGCTGCGCGCCTGCGTCGGCGTGGCGCTGTTCTCGGCCGCCTATATGGCAGAGGTGATCCGCGGCGGCCTGCAGGCGATCCCCAAGGGCCAGTACGAGGGCGCCGACGCCATGGCGCTCACCTACTGGCAGAAGATGCGGATGATCATCCTGCCGCAGGCGCTGAAGCTGGTCATCCCCGGCATCGTCAACACCTTCATCGGCCTCTTCAAGGATACGAGCCTGGTCTACATCATCGGCCTTGCCGACCTGCTCGGCACGGTCAGGCGCGGCTTCAACGATCCGGCCTGGATCACCCCATCGACGCCGGCGACGGGCCTGATCTTCGCCGCGTTGCTCTATTGGGTCTTCTGCTTCTCGATGTCGCGCTACTCGATCTATACCGAGCGGCGTCTCGACACCGGTCACAAGAACTAAAAAACCAAGGACCTCCTGACATGAGCCTCGACACCGAAGCCGCCCCGGCCAAAACGCCGAAGAAGATGGAGATTTCCGACGAGATCGCCGTCGAGATGATCGGCGTCAACAAGTGGTACGGCGAGTTCCACGTCTTGCGCGACATCAACCTCACCGTCCGTCGCGGCGAGCGGATCGTCATCTGCGGTCCGTCCGGCTCCGGCAAGTCGACCACCATCCGCTGCATCAACCGGCTGGAGGATCACCAGAAGGGCACGATCGTCGTCGACGGCATCGAATTGACCAACGATCTGAAGAAGATCGACGAGGTGCGCCGCGAGGTCGGCATGGTGTTCCAGCACTTCAATCTCTTCCCGCATCTGACGATCCTGGAAAACTGCACCCTTGCGCCGATCTGGGTCCGCAAGATGCCGAAGAAGCGAGCCGAAGAAATCGCCATGCACTATCTCAGCCGGGTGAAGATCCCCGAGCAGGCGAACAAATATCCCGGCCAGCTCTCCGGCGGCCAGCAGCAGCGCGTCGCCATCGCCCGCTCGCTCTGCATGAATCCGAAGGTCATGCTGTTCGACGAGCCGACCTCGGCCCTCGACCCGGAAATGATCAAGGAAGTGCTCGACGTGATGGTCGGGCTCGCCGAAGAGGGTATGACCATGCTCTGCGTCACCCACGAGATGGGCTTTGCCCGCCAGGTGGCGAACCGGGTGATCTTCATGGATGCCGGCCAGATCGTCGAGCAGAACGAGCCGCACGCCTTCTTCACCAACCCGCAGCATGAGCGCACCAAGCTGTTCCTGTCGCAGATCCTGCACTGATATCGGCAGGCCGGGAGTAGCCCCCTGGCCACCCTGCCCGCAGTCAAGACCGGCGGCCGCAGGCAAGGCCTCGCCAGAGCAAGTCGCTGTTTTCGCAAGTCATCAGGGGGCCGTATGGCCCCCTTCTTATTGGCGGTGAAGCTTCGAATCGCCGGAAATATTGACGATCTGAAAACGATACTCGGTACGCCAAGGTCGATTTCAACTTCTATTGATTCCAGATTCCTGTACCATTCCCGCAGCGGCATCCGAATCGGGGAGGAGGGGGTCATGTCGGGCAGGATCACGGGAGGGCTGCTGGCGCTCGCCATCGGCATTTCGGCTTCGAGCTCTGCGACGGCCGCCTGCAGCGCCCTTCAGGATACGCCACAGGTGCCGACCGATCTCTCGCTCTGCCAGAAGCTCGAGCCGGTGGTGAAGCGGCCGGCGGCGCTGCCGCTGAACGAATATGAGGAAGCCCTCAACCAGTATTTCGGACATTTCTGTCACCGCGACGCCAAGGCCGGCTGGGTGCGCGACAAATATGTCCGCGACACCGGCCCCTATGTCGCCAATCTTGCGGGCGGCACCTGGAGCGGCAAGGACTTCGGCACCCATGCGCCGGTCGTCATCTGGTATTCGCCCGATTTCGTGAAGTGGCTGAAGGTCGCAAGGCCGGCAGACGAGGCCGCCCGCCCCGCCGAGGAACCGCCGGTTCCCGACGGGGCGATGATCGTCAAGGAGATGTATCCGGCCCCCGCGGCGCTGTGCGCCAAGGAGGATCCGCTGATGCTGAAGCCGACCAGCGGCGCCGCCTTCATGGTGCGCGACGCCGAGGCTTCGCATGACGGCTGGTACTGGGGCTGGTACGGCTGGAGCGACGATCCGAAGGCCAATATCGACTGGCCGCCGCGGCCCTCCAACGGCCTTCCCTATCAGGGCTTCGGCCAGTACTGCCTCAACTGCCACGCCTCGGCGGTGAGCAACTCGACCTTTTCCAACCTCTCCAACATCGAGGGCGAGCCCGGCCGGCCGATCAGCTTCCTGTCGCAGGATTTCGCCCTCGATCTTGGCGCCGAGCCCCACCATCTGGCTCTGACCGAGCTGCCCCCGGCGGTCGACGATCCGAAGCCTTCGCCCGGCGAGCTCAATGCCGACGTCGCCAGGCTCTTCGACTACGTCTTCGCCTCGCTGCCGAAGCCGATCGACGCGCTCCAGATGCCGTCGGCGAGCTACGACACCGTCTGGGTGAAGGAGCATCGCGAAACCACCGCCAAGAGCCAATATCTCACCTCGGACCAGTGCGTCGGCTGTCACGACGCCGGCAGCACCGGGTTGCAGTTCGACATGACCAGGCCGGCACCGGTCGATCAGGTGCACAATCCCGACGGCACCAAGCTGATCAACATGTCGCCCTACGGCACCTGGCGGAACTCGCCAATGGGGCTTGCCGGCCGCGACCCGATCTTCTTTTCGCAGCTCGCCAGCGAGACCCAGAGCTTCCATCCGGACGTCTCGCCAGAGGTCCAGTCGATCTGCCTCGGCTGCCACGGCATCCAGGGTCAGCGGCAGTTCCAGCTCGACGACCATCTGAAGACCGGTAGCTGCCCGGATTTCGAGCGCGCCATGGCCGATGCGGTGCCCTATCCGCCCGGCAATCCGTCGGCGAAACTCGCCGATTTCGGCGCGCTCGCCCGCGACGGCATTTCCTGCACCGCCTGCCATCACGCGATCTTCAAGGATGCCGACGTCGCCGAGGCGAATGGCAGCCCGGCCAATCGCTGTGTCCTCGATAGGCAGGACCAGCTCAATCCGAAAAATCTCGCCGAGGGCTTCGCCCGCACCTTCACCGGCAGCTATTTCGTCGGCCCGGCCGACCAGCTGAAGGGCCCGTTCGAGCACCCGAAGCAGGTGCCGATGAAGAACGCCCTCGGCATCACGCCCGGCCACGACGACAGCTTCCTGAAGTCCGACCTTTGCGGCAGCTGCCATACGGTGCATCTGCCGGTGCTCGATCGGGGCAAGCTCCTCGGCTACACCTTCGAGCAGACCACCTATCCCGAATGGGCGTTCAGCGACTATCGCACCGGCGTCACGGCGAATGGCGAACTGCCGCTCGGCGCCGGACCCAAGGCGGAAAGCTGCCAGGGCTGCCACATGAAGTCGAAGGACGACGCCGGCAATCCGCTGGTCTCGAAGATCGCCAGCATCCAGGAGCACAGCAGTTTCCCCGAGGTGGAAAACGGCCTCGGTCCGGATGTCCTGGACCTCGAACGCCGGGCGAATTTCGCCCTCCACACGCTGGTCGGGCTCAATGTCTTCCTGATCGAGATGGCCGACCAGTTTCCGGATTTCCTCGGCATCGCCGTCCAGGATCCGATGCTGGTCTCGAAGGGCATCGACAACATCGTCACCACCCGGAACAAGATGCTCGAAAATGCCGAGGGCCTCTCCGCCTCGATCGCGGTGACCTCCTTGTCCGAAGACGCCGGGCATCTGAAGGCGAAGGTGCAGATCGCCTCGAAGGTGGGTCACAAGTTTCCCTCGGGCGTCGGCTTCCGCCGGGCCTTCGTCGAGTTCCGCGCCCTCGATGCAGAGGGGAAGGCGCTGTGGACCTCCGGCGGGACGAACGGAGCCGGGGTGATCGTCAACGGCAAGGGCGAGCCGCTCCCCGGCGAGCTCTGGTGGACACCCGACTGCTCGGCCCGGATCGCGCCGCTGGAGCGGCGCCACCAGCCGCACTACCAGACGATCAGCTCCGAGGACGAGGCGCAGATCTATCAGGAACTCGTCTCGACGCCGGCGCCTTCCGGCGCGCCCTCCTGCGGCCACGACGCGGCGCCTGCCGGCCAGCTGACGACGAGCTTTTTGTCGATCTGCAGCCATGTGAAGGACAATCGCATCCTGCCCTCGGGCTATCTGCCGTTCGAGCAGCGCGTCCGGATCGCCAATGCCCTCGGCTCGAAGGGCGAGGCGCTGGCCGAGGATACCGGTTCAGTCGGTGTCGGCGACGATCCCGACTATGTCACTGGCGGTGGCGACACGATCACCTACGACATCGAGACGGCGAAGCTGTCCGGGCCGGTCGCGAGCGTCGAGGCGACGCTCTACTACCAGGCGATCCCGCCCTTCTACCTGCAGGACCGCTTCTGCACCGCCAAGGGCACCGACCGCGACCGCCTCGCCTATCTGACCAGCAAGCTCGAACTTGCCGATACGCTGGCGGCCGACTGGAAGCTGAAGATGGTGTCGGCCGCCTGCTCCAAATCGCCGGCGGGGGGCGCTGGCAAGACTGGCGCAGACGCCGCGAAGGGCAGTGCCGTCAACGCCAGCGCCGTCTGCCCTCAGTGACGGATCCGGCCGGAACGGTCGCAGTTTGACAGCTGGCCGCGATAGGCGCTGACCGCTTAGACCGTAGCGCGGTGACCGGCTTCCATGGGGGTGGCGGCGACCGCCGGCAGCGTGGTCTCAACGCGGCCCAACCGGCGGTGACAGTTCCGCGCCGAGCCAGTCCAGACAGTCCCAGAGCATGAAAGCCCCCTATGCTTTAGCGAGACGAGCACGAGCTTGCCCTGGATGCCGCGACGGGCGGGCCGTGCGCACCCTTCTAGAAATGCTGGCCAGCCTCCGCTGAGTTCCGATGGTCGTATAATTGCCGCCCCCGGGTCGCGTGCCCCGATATCCCATGTGAATGAAGCTCCGGCAGCCCTTGCCCGAAAGACCCCTTGCACCGTAAGCCGGACGCAGTGTCCCTCCTTGCGTCCCGGCTCCCATGTCCTTTTCGCTCGCCACCTGGAACATCAATTCCGTCCGCCTCAGGATCGGCCTCGTCGAAGCGTTCCTGAAGGATCACCAGCCGGATGTCCTCTGCCTGCAGGAGACCAAGTGTCCGAACGACCAGTTTCCCGAAAAGGCGTTTCGGGCGCTCGGCTACGCGCATGTCGCGATCCATGGCCAGAAGGGCTATCACGGCGTCGCCACGGTCTCGAAGCTGCCCTTCGAGGACATCGTCCGGCAGGATTTCTGCGCCGTCGGCGACGCCCGGCACCTGTCGACGCGCATCGAGGCGGGCGGCCGGAAGATCCGCATCCACAACCTCTATGTTCCCGCCGGCGGCGACGAGCCGGACCCATCGATCAATCCGAAATTCCGCCACAAGCTCGATTTCGTCGAGGAGCTCCGCCGCACCAATGCCGATGGCGAGCCGGGCGTCTCGGCGCTGCTTTGCGGCGACCTCAACATCGCGCCGCTCGAGACCGACGTCTGGTCGCACAAGCAGCTGTTGAAGATCGTCTCGCACACGCCGGTCGAGACCGAAGGGCTGATCACCGCCCAGAAGGACGGCAACTGGACCGACCTGATGCGGGTGCACTTCCCGCCGGAAGAGGTGCTGTTCACCTGGTGGAGCTACCGGGCGAAGGACTGGGCGGCCTCCAATCGCGGCCGCCGGCTCGATCATGTCTGGGGCTCGTCCGACATGGCGCCGGTGCTCGACAAGGTCGAGATCCTCTCGGAGGCGCGCGGCTGGGAAAAGCCGTCCGACCACGTGCCTGTGATCGCCCGCTTTTCGCTGTGATCGCTGTCACAGCCGTGAATTGCAGGAACCGCGCATCACTCCTACGATAGCGCGTCGCCGTCGGTGGCCTTCACGGCAGGCCGCGGCGACCCGAAGGAGGATCCCGAGATGCGCGAGCAGAAGCGGCTGGTCGTCTGTTTCGACGGCACCTGGAACAATGCCGACACCAGCGGCGAGACCGCGACGAATGTCGAGCGCATCGCCAGGGCGGTGCGCGGCGACAGCGGCGACATTCCGCAGATCACCCTTTATCTGCGCGGCGTCGGCTCGACAGGCTACCGCCTGCAGCGGATCATCGACGGGGCGACGGGCCTCGGCGTCGACGACAACATCCGCTCGGCCTATCAGTTTCTCGCCCAGAACTATCTGCCCGAGCGGGGTGACGGCGATGGCGGCACGATCCCGGCCGACGAGATCTTCCTCTTCGGCTTTTCCCGTGGCGCCTTCTCGGCCCGCTCGCTCGCCGGCTTCATTTCGACGTCCGGCCTGTTGAAGCGCCAGCAGCTCGACGATCTCGCCGACGCCTGGCGCTACTATCGCGAGCGAGGCGACGACAAGAACTCCAAAAGCTTCTGCGAAGCGAGCGGCAGCGACTGCCATCACGACCCCGAGATCAAGTTCGTCGGGGTATGGGATACGGTCGGTGCGCTCGGCATTCCGACCTCGACGATCGACCTGCCGCTGCTCGAGGAAGACTACGCCTTTCACGACACGACGCCGTCGAGGATCGTCAGACATGCCTATCACGGGCTTGCCATCGACGAGCATCGCGACGAATTCGTGCCGACGCTGTGGACCGGCGAGGTGCCGGAAGGCGCGACGATCGAGCAGGTCTGGTTTGCCGGCGCCCATTCCGATGTCGGCGGCGGCTACACCAACCGCGAACTCGCCGACATTCCGCTGAACTGGATGGCCGAAAAGGCCAAGGCATGCGGCCTCGACCTCGACGACAGCCTGCTCCCCTCACCTGCCACGCTGAACGTATTGGCCGCGCAGCACGAGTCGCGGGTCTCATTCGGGCTGAAGGACCGCCTCACCCCGACCATCCGCACGATCAGAAGCCGGGATTTCGACACCAGCTGGCGCGAGCGCGCCTATCGCCCGGTCGACGAAAACGGCAATCCGCTCCGGCCGCTCAACGAAGCGGTGCACGAAAGCGCCAAGAGGCGGTTCGGCAAGACCGCCAGCCTCATCATCGGCGACGACAATTCGACGTCCGAGGACACGATCTACGAACCGAAGAATCTCGGCGCGGCGCTCAGGGCCTGATGGTTCTTCCCCGGCGCTAGTCCCTCGCGCTCAGCTGAAGCGGCCTTCGAGGCTTTCGATATCGGCGAGCATCGCCTCGAGCTCGTCGCGGATGCGCTGGTGCAGCGAGACGGCGAACTCCGGATACTCCTCCAGCATCCGCCGGAACAGGCTGCGCGAAATGCGGATCAGCTCGCAGTCGGTCTCGGTCCTGGCGCTGGTCGGACGGGTGGTCTCGGTGATCAGGCAGAGCTCGCCGAGCAGCGCACCCGCCCCATGGCGCGACAGCACCTTGGCGTCCTCGCCGCGGCCACGGATCAGCGCAACTTCGCCCTTTGCCACCACGAAACCGGCATCGGCCCGGGCGTTCTCGCGAAACACGAACTCGCCGGCCCTCAGCGTCCGGTGCTCGGCGCCGAAGGCGAGAAGCCGGAGCTGATCGGTCTCAAGCTCGTCGAAGAGCCGGACCTGGCGGAGGATCGCGATGTCGCTCTCAAGGCTCATGGTTGCAGCGTACCGATCATCTTCCGCCCCGAGGCGCAAAGTCTTCTTGCAAAAGGGCGCCGTCATCACAGCCGCCCGTTAACCATCGAAATGGCCGCGAAGGCGCAATGACCGGCCGTGGCCGCAAGGCTACGGCGGGATTATCGTGAACGGGATTGGTAGAGGAATGGTGAACAGGCAGGCAAGTGTCGACTGACGCCACGGCGAAAAGAACGCCGGCGCGGACCCCTGAAAATCACCTGGCGTGATTTCGGGCCGCACCGGCGCGGCGTCGGCGGTACCGGCCGGGCGGCCGGTTCACGGCATCAGCTTGTAGCCGCCGGATTCGGTGACGAGCAGCCGCGCATTCGACGGATCCGGCTCGATCTTCTGGCGCAGGCGATAGACATGGGTTTCCAGCGTGTGGGTGGTGACGCCGGAATTGTAGCCCCACACTTCCTCGAGCAGCACGTCGCGGGTGATCACCTTGCGGTCGGCCCTGTAGAGATAGCGGATGATCGCCGTCTCCTTCTCGGTCAGGCGGATCTTGCTGCCCTTGTCGTCGACCAGCACCTTCTGGCTCGGCTTGAAGACATAGGGGCCGACCTGGAAGGTCGCATCCTCGCTCTGCTCGTGCTGGCGCAGCTGCGCCCTGATCCGGGCGAGCAGCACGGCGAAGCGGAACGGCTTGGTGACATAGTCGTTCGCCCCGGCTTCCAGCCCGAGGATGGTGTCGGAATCGGCATCCTGCGCCGTCAGGATGATGATCGGCGCCTTGAAGCCGCCCTTGCGCAGCACCTTGACCGCCTCGCGGCCGTCCATGTCCGGCAGGCCGACATCCATCACGACGAGGTCGATCAGCCCGCCTCTGGCGGCCGCGATGCCCTTTGCCGCCGTCGTCTCCTGCAGGACGTTGAATTCCTCGTGCAGGGACAGCTGCTCGGCCAGCGTCTCTCTCAGGTCATCGTCGTCGTCGACGATCAAAATGCTTCTTGCGCTCATCCCTGCCCGCAGTTCGTCTGTCATCAAGTTGCGGATCCGCCCGCCGGATCGGCGGTAGCCCGATTGTAACATAGGGATTTCACGGATAGGACAACACTGTTCAAGATACGCAAGAGAAATCGTGGCGTTTCACCGGACGATCGACCGCATCACGGTTCGCCGCAAGCCGGGCGACGAACGCCGCGGCATTCTGGCCGCCGGGCCGCTGCGCATGCCCTGTGCGCTGGGGCGTTCCGGCACGACGATCTTCAAGCGCGAGGGCGACGGCGCGACGCCTGTCGCTTCCATGGCCCTCGTCGAACTCTGGCATCGGGGCGGCCGGCTGGATCGGCCGAAGAGCCGGCTGCCGACCCGCAGGGTGCGCCCCGGCGTCGACGGCTGGTGCGACGCGCCGAAACACGCAGCCTATAACCGCCACGTCCGCTTGCCCTTTCCGGCGAGCGCCGAGAGCCTTGCCCGCGACGACCGGCTCTATGACGTCGTCGTCGTCCTCGACTGGAACCTTGCCCGGCGGGCGCGCGGGCGCGGCAGCGCGATCTTCTTCCACATTGCCAAGGAATACTATCGGCCGACGGAAGGCTGCGTCGCGATTTCGCCGGCCGACATGCGCCGGCTGGCGCCGCATCTCTCTTCGCGCACCCGGCTGACCGTCATCCGCTGATGTCTCGGCCGTGCAAGCAAGATTAGCGCCCCTCCCCGCCATGGTGGCAAGGCGTGTCGAGGCCGCTGTCGCCTTGGCACGCCTTGCCACCATGTCGCCTTTGCATCATCGCCGGCGTGGGGCGACAATCGAGCCGTTCCTGCTGCCCACGGAGGAGGAGGCATGGAAGCCAGCGACCCCTCGCCCGTCAGGCTGTATTATCGGCGTGGCGCGCTGCTTGGTCTGCCGCTGGCGTTGCTCTGCGGCACGGCAGTCTTCACGATCGCCTTCGCGACGCTCGTCATCTCGACCGCTCCAGCAGATGGGATGGCGCTGGCCCTCGGGCTGTCGGGCCTCTTCGTCTTCCTCCTCGCCATCGTTGCCGCCCTGACGCTGCCGCTCATCGGCCGCTTCTCCGGCCGGCGGCCGGCTGTCGCCATCGGTCCGGACGGCATTGAGACCTATGACATGGCCGAGCCGCTCGACTGGGGCGCAATCGAGCGTCTCACGACGCCGAGCATTGAGTCCTCCTCCGGCGGATATCGGACAGCCACTCTCTGCCTCGAAATCCATCCAAGCGTTCCCGTCCAAAAGGGGTGCCGGTGGCGCTGGTTGATCGACGGCCATGCCAATCCCCTGCGCGTCGCCATCCCGGCTCTTAAAGAACCCGACAAGCTCGGAGAGGCACTCACACGGTTCGCGCCGCCCATCCTTCTGCAGCGCTCCGAGATCGCCGTGCCGGGCTTTTCGTCCAAGACGTGCAACCGCTGAACCATCGATGAGTTGGAATCATTCAATGGAATTTCCGGGCGCCGAGGCCCGGCCAGATTTGCGAGGGCACGCCATGGATCGCTCCGAAAACACCGACAAGCCCACCATCGAGCCCTATGACGAGCCGACCGGCGGCTGGGGATCGGTGAAGTCGCTGGTCGAGAAGTCCTCCCAGGAAGGGTTGCTCGCCTCGACCGTCTGGGCGACGATGCAGCGCCAGAACAAGCCCGACGGCTATCAGTGCGTTTCCTGCTCCTGGGCGAAGCCGGCCGATCCGAAGCCGTTCGAATATTGCGAGAACGGCGCCAAGGCGACGATGTGGGAGATCACCCCGAAGCGCTGCGACCGGGACTTCTTCGCCAGGCACCGGGTGTCGGAGCTGCTGGAGTGGACCGACCACGATCTGGAGAAACAGGGGCGGCTGACGACCCCGATGAAATACGAGAGGAGCCTCGATCAGTATGTGCCGATCAAGTGGGAGGATGCCTTCCGGGAAATCGGCGAGGAACTGAACCAGCTCGATCCGGCGTCGGTCGTCTTCTACGTCTCCGGCCGCGCGTCGCTCGAAGCCTCCCACATGTGGCAGCTCTTTGCCCGCATCTACGGCTCCAACAATCTGCCGGACTCCTCGAACATGTGTCACGAGTCGACTTCGGTCGGCCTGCCGGAATCGATCGGCTCGCCGGTCGGAACCGTGACGCTGGAGGATTTCGACGCCTGCGACATGATGTTCTTCTTCGGGCACAACACCGGCACCAACGCCCCGCGCCTGCTCCACTGGGTGCAGAAGGCGCGCAAGCGCGGCGCCCCGGTGATCACCTTCAACCCGCTGCACGAGCGCGGGCTGATGCGCTTCAAGAGCCCGCAGAATCCGCTCGAAATGATCTCCCCCGATGCCGGGACGAAGATGTCGAGCGACTACTACCAGCTGAAGGTCGGCGGCGACGTCGCCGCGATGACCGGCATCGCCAAGGCGATCTTCGCCCTCGACGACGCCGCGAAGGAGAGCGGCGGCAAGCGCGTCCTCGACACCCGCTTCATCGAGGAGCACTGCCATGGCTTCGATGAGTTCGAGGCCTTCGTGCGCGCCGCCGACTGGGAGCAGATCGCCCGATGCTCGGGCGTCCCGCGGGACGAACTCGAACATGTCGCCCGCACGTACTCCAAGGCAGAAAGGGTCATCGCCAATTACGGCATGGGGCTGACCCAGCACCGGCACGGCATCGAGAACGTCCAGATGCTGGTGAACCTCCTCCTGATGCGCGGCATGATGGGCAAGGAGGGCGCCGGCATCTCGCCGATCCGCGGCCATTCCAACGTCCAGGGCCAGCGCACCGTCGGCATCACCGAGAAGCTCAAGCTGATCCCGGTCGACAAGTTCGAGGAGTTCTATGGATTCACCGTGCCGAAGGAGGACGGCCTCGACACGGTGAAGGCCTGCGAGGGCATGCTCGACGGGTCGGTCAAGGGTTTCGTCTGCCTCGGCGGCAATTTCGCGAGGGCCATCCCGGATACCGGCCGGATGGAGGAAGCCTGGCGGAAGATGCGGCTCAACGTCCAGATCTCCACCAAGCTCAACCGCAACCATCTTCTGACCTGCGAGAAGACCTACATCCTGCCCTGCCTCGGCCGGCTGGAACGCGACACCCAGAACGGTGTCGACCAGGTGGTGAGCGTCGAGGATTCGACCGCCTGCATCCATGCCTCCTACGGCAAGAGCGAGCCGGCCTCCCGGGAGCTCCTGTCGGAGCCGAAGATCGTCGCCGAGCTCGCCAAGGCGACGGTGCCCGGCAGGTCGACGGTTCCCTGGGACGAATGGATCGCCGACTACGGCTTGGTGCGCGACGCCATCGAGCGGGCCTATCCGGTGGATTTCTGCGACTTCAACCAGCGCATGGGCACGCCTGGCGGCTTCCATCGCGACATCGGGGCCTGCCGCCGCGAGTGGCGGACCGAGACGAAGAAGGCGAACTTCCTCACCCCCGAAAGCTTCGATGTCGACCCGGACATCGACACCACCTCGCAGGACGTCCTGAAGCTGATCACCGTGCGGTCCAACGATCAGTTCAACACCACGGTCTACGGCTATGACGACCGGCTGCGCGGCGTCAAAGGCACCCGCATGGTGATCCTGATGAATGTCGAGGACATGCGCCGCCTCGGCCTGACCGACCAGGACCGGGTGGACATCGAGACCTATGCCGACGACGGGGTGACGCGGCGGGTCGAAGATTACCGGGTGCACGAGTGGCAGCTGCCGAAGGGCAACTGCGCCGGCTATTATCCGGAACTGAACGCCCTGATCCCGCTGTGGCACCATTCGCGCCGGGCGCATGTGCCGGCGGCAAAGTCGGTGCCGGTGCGGATCATCAAGCGCGCGGCAGGGTAGGCTCTCGGTTTCGGCTGGCTGGAGACGCCCCGAACTCGGCAGGTCGTGACTTCCACCCCCCTCTGCCCTGCCGGGCATCTCCCCCGCATGGGGGGGAGATCGGCAGATTCGATGCTCACTCTTTTTCCGGAAAGTCAGCCTTGCTGAAAGGTCGCGCCCCCGAATGCAGGTCGATCCCCCCTCGCGGAAGAGATGCCGGCAGGCAAAGGGGGGTACTTTGTCCCGAAGGTGGGGTGAGCGGCCCCGGCTTCCTCACCGTCGGCCGAGCTTCAGGAGCCGCGAGATGATGAAGACCGGCACGACGATCGCTGCGCCGAGAAGGAAATAGTAGACCGCGCGCTCGGCCGACCCGAACAGCTGGCGCCACGCCCATTCGACGCTGCGGACCACCCAGTCGATGATGTCGCGGGGGTTCCAGTCGAGCCAGGAGAGAATGAATCCGACGAGGATCGAAATCAGGATCAGCCGGACGGCGACGCCGATCGGCGAGCCTCCGAGGAAGCGATGGATGCGCTCGGACATGGGCGGCGGTTTTCCTTCGGGTGAAACGTCGTCCTTCCTCCGGCAGGTAGGCGAGCGGTGGATGGACTGCAAGTTTCACCGGGCTCGACGTCCGGCCGCAACATGGGTGTCGCCCGGGCCGCCGACGCGGCCGCCCCGCTTCGGCGATCCCTCTCGGGGCGGGCATGGCCGCGATACGGCCTATTCTGAAGAAGTCTGGCTGCGGTTTCGATCGTCGCTTCGACCAGCAGGCCTCTCCGCGCCTTTGACACGCGGCAATCTGCGATCAATCGAAACCGGAAATGGTGCCCAGGAAAGGACTCGAACCTTCACGCCTCGCGGCACACGGACCTGAACCGTGCGCGTCTACCAATTCCGCCACCTGGGCTCGGGGCGGACCATTAGAAGCTGCCCCCCGACGTGTCAACGCGGTTTTTCACGTTCCACCATACGTTAAGCTCCGCGCCGCGGATTGCCCTCCCCGCAGGTACAATCCCGTGTTCAGCACCAGCCCGGCATGAAAACCGAGCGCAGATCCCCGTCCCGCTCGTTACCGCGAATCTACGGCACGCCGCCTTGCTCCCTGTCAGACATTCCCCAAGCAATTCCCCCGGCACCGCCATGTATCGGGTTGGCACCTCGGGCCGCTGGGCCCGGCACCTCATTCCGCCGGCTGGGGTCGGCCGCGCATGCTCCCCGCGCGCGAATTCGCGCCTTCACCTCGCGGATCGAAAAGGCTATGAGCCGGTTGGATCAGGATAGGCCGTCGAAGACGGCGCGTGGCGCCTGACGGATCGCCACCCATGCCGCGGGGCTTGGCCTCGCAGCGACAGCGAAGGAGCGCATCAGATGACGATCGGTTTGAACAAGACGGTTGTTCTGTTCGGCGGATCCGGCTTTCTCGGGCGCTATGTCGCGCGCGCGCTCGCCCGCCGCGGCCATCGCATCCGCGTTGCCTGCCGCCGCCCGGATCTCGCCTATCACCTGCAGATCGCTGGAAACATGGGCCAGATCCTGCCGATCCAGGCAAATCTGCGCTATCGCTGGTCGGTCGACCGGGCCGTGGAAGACGCCGACCATGTGGTCAATCTCGTCGGCATTCTGGCCGAGAGCGGCCGCCAGAGCTTCGACGCGGTCCAGAATTTCGGCGCAAAGGCCGTCGCCGAAGCGGCGCGGGGCGTCGGCGCCGGCATGACCCAGATCTCGGCAATCGGCGCCGATGCGAATTCCGAATCAGCCTATGCCCGCTCGAAGGCCGCCGGCGAGGCGGCGGTGCTCCAGACGATCCCCGAGGCGACGATCCTCAGGCCGTCGATCATCTTCGGCGCCGAGGACCAGTTCTTCAACCGGTTCGCCGACATGTCGCGATTCTCGCCGTTCCTGCCGCTGATCGGCGGCGGTACCACCCGCTATCAGCCGGTCTATGTCGGCGATGTCGCCGAGGCGGTGGCCGACACCGTCGAGGGCAAGGTGCCGGGCGGACGGATCTACGAGCTCGGCGGCCCCGAGATCCTGAGCTTCCGCGAGATGATGGAAGAGATGCTGCGCGTCGTCGGCCGCAAGCGCAGCTTCATCAACATCCCCTATGGCGCCGCCTCGACGATGGCACGGCTGATGCGCTTCCTGCCGGGAGCGCCACTCACCGAGGATCAGGTGAAGCAGCTGTCGATCGACAACGTCGTCTCCGAAGAGGCGAGGGCCGAGGGCCGCACGCTCGATGCCTTCGAGCGGATGCCGAGGACACTCGAGGCGATCCTGCCGAGCTACCTCGTCCGCTTCCGGCCGCAGGGCCAGTTCACCAAGCCGAAGCCCCAGGCCGGCGGCCTCGACGCCGAAAATCAGGACGGCATCGCCTAAGTCGAGGCGCAATCGGGCGAAACGGAAGGCGTGGCCATGCATCGCGGCGAAACCGATCACTTCCACCCCTACGACGTCTCGGCGGGCAGCGCCCATGGCGGCCATAACCGTCCCACCGCACAGTGGCAGGTGCCGCACAAGGGCGACCACGAGCCCGGCCACGATCACCCGCATGAGCACGAGGCCGATCTCGACCTCGTCGAACAGGCGTTCATCGAGGGCTTTCAGTCGGCCGCCGACCCGACGAGCTTTTTACGGCTGGCCGGCATTCCCTTCGAAGCGAAGCTGTCCGACGGCACGGAGCTGAAGCTCCTGCGTGTCTCCCAGGAGCGGCGCGTCGACATCGGCTCGCTGTCGCCGCATCTCGGCGGCCAGAGCTTCCGTTACGATCCGCTGCCGGCGCAGATGGTCTCGAAACGCGACCACCTCCTCTTCGTCTATTTCGACGGCGAGAAGGCCCGGCAATATGGCTTCGAGGACGCCCGCGCCCTGGGCGGGCGGTGAAAGACTGGGTCGCTTGAGCGCCAGCCAGCTTCGACTTATCGTTGCTGATGAAGTTTGCTTGGAGCACGGAAAAGAATGTATCGCTGAAGGCTCGTTACGGCCTCGGATTCGAAGACGTATTGACCGCCCTCGACGATGGGCAGTTGCTCCAACGGCGTCAACATCCGAATAAAGTCCGTTACCCACATCAGAAGCAGCTCATCGTCGAGATCGACAACTATGCGTGGGTCGTCCCATATGTGGAGACGGAAACCGGTGTCTTCTTCAAGACGATGTTTCCGAGCCGACGGGCGACACGCGATTTTCTCGGAGGCGCAAAGTGAGCGGTCACGAACCCAAACCGATCCTGACGGACGACGAACGAGATGACTACGATCTCAGCGAGAACGTCGAATGGGTCCCGACCGGCGACATCGGTGAGGACCGCTTGGCTTGGCAGACGGCAGCGAGGCGTGCCTTACAGGACGTCCAGGATCAACGGATCGAAGTCTTAATCTCCAGGCGAGACCTGGAGAGGCTGAAATCCAGGGCGGCAAAAGAGGGCGTGCCCTACCAGGCGCTCATCAAGTCGATCCTGCACGACTATGTGGAAGAGTAAGAAGCCATCAAGGAATTGCCGCCGCTCGGGGACCGTGGCCACACGCGGCCATCTATAGCGCCCTTGCAGTTCCGGAATGAGAGCCGAGCGGCAGCGACGCTTTCTACTCCCCCAATCTGACCAAGCCGGAAGGCGCCACGTGTCGGTTTTCTGCCCTCACCCCTTCCCGTAGTCCGCCTTCACGCTTTTCAGCCCCTCCCGATAGGTCGGGTAGCGGAATGCGTAGCCCGCGCCCTTGATCTTGTCGTTCGAGACGCGCTTGTTCTCGCCGTAGAAGCTGCGGGCCATTGGCGAAAGGTCGGCGGTGGCAAAGTCGGTCTCGGCCGGGGGCTCCGCTCCGACCATCTCGGCAGCATGGGCGACGACGTCCTGCGGCGGCGCCGGCTCGTCGTCGGTGACGTTGTAGACGCCGCCGAGCCGGTGGCCCGCCAGCAACGTCGTCGCACCGGCGATGTCTTCCACATGGATGCGATTGAACACCTGGCCAGGCTTGACGAGGCGCTTGGCCGTGCCGTTCCTGAGATTGACGAAGGCGTTGCGGCCCGGGCCATAAATGCCCGACAGGCGCAGGATGGCGACCGGGACGCCGCGGATCCGGCCGAGCTCCACCCAGGCGTTTTCCGCCTCGACCCGCGCCTTCGAGCGCTGGGAAGCCGGCTTGACCGGGGTGGTCTCGTCGACCCAGGCGCCGTCATGGTCGCCATAGACCCCGACGGTCGAGAGATAGCCGATCCATTCGAGGTTCGGGCTGCCATGGGCGATCTCGTCGAAATACCAGCGCAGCACCGGATCGCCGGCCCTAGCATTGGCGCCGCCGACATGGGCGCCTTCGGGCGCAGCATGGCCGGGCGGCGCCGAGACCAGAATATGCGTCGCCCTGTAGAGCGCGCCGGCAACGCCGTCGGTCGGATGTTCACCGTCAAAGACCAGCGGCGTCAGGCCGTGCGCCGCGACCGACACCGCCTTGTCCCTTGTCCGAACCGTCGCAGCTTCGATGGTCACCGCCTTCCGGTCGAGGCTGTCGACGAAATGCGACGCGGAATAGCCGAGGCCGAAGACGAAGAGATGCATCAGCGCGACCTGCGGCCGGCGGGAACGAAAGCGTCGATCTCCAGCCGGCCGATCCGCAGGACGCCGATCTCGGCCTTGCCGATGCGCGCCTGGCGAACCGACAGCCTGCCGATGGCAAAAGCGCCGATCGCCACCGCGCCGAATGCGCAGGCCCCGATCGCCAGCGAGCCGATGGCCCCTGCCCCGAGCGCCCCGGCGCCGATGGCACCCGCGCCGAGCGCGGCCGAGCCGGCGGCGTGATCCGGCTGCGGCAGCAAGGCGCCGTCGCGCAGCTGCAGCAGCGCCCGCCGCACTTTCGCCTCCGGTCCCTCGTCGCCCGCCGTCAGCGCCGAACCCGGGGTGCTTGTCGCGCCCGCCGGTTGAGCCGGCTCAGACTTTACCTTCTTCCAGGGCATGCCACTCGCTCCGCACCGTCTCGTCCTTCTCGTTATCAAGCGCGGCGGAGGAAAGCCGCAAGGCCTCGCCACGATCGAGACGCCAAAGCGCCCAGACCGCCATCGCCCGCACCAGCGGCGCCGCGTCGCCGAGCCGCGCGACGACCGGGGCCAGAAGCGCGGACAGACCGGAATTGCCGGCGGCGATCAGGCAGTTGGAGACGAACTTGTCCCGCCCGATCCGCTTGATCGGCGATCCGGAAAACAGTGCGCGGAAAGCCGCGTCGTCGAGGCCGAGAAGCTGATCGAGCTTCGGCGCCTTCAGTTCCTCGCGGGCGACGAGCTTGGCCTCGCTGGCGGCCTGCGCGAACTTGTTCCACGGACAGACCGCGAGGCAGTCGTCGCAGCCATAGATGCGATTGCCCATCGCCGTGCGAAATTCGCGTGGAATGACGGCCTTGGTCTCGATGGTGAGATAGGAGATGCAGCGGCGCGCATCGAGCTGGTAGGGGGCGGGAAAGGCGTCCGTCGGGCAAGCGTCGAGGCAGGCCCGGCAGGAGCCGCAGCGGTCGTCGCCCGCCTCGTCCGGCGGCAGGTCGAGGGTGGTGAAGATCGACCCGAGGAACAGCCAGGAGCCGAAGTCGCGGGACAGAAGGTTGGTGTGCTTGCCCTGCCAGCCAAGGCCTGCGAGCTCGCCGAGCGGCTTTTCCATGATCGGGGCGGTGTCGACGAAGACCTTGGCGTCGTGCTCCCCGAGGCCCGACTGCCGGGCACGGGCGACGAGGCGCCCGGCGAGTTCCTTCAGCCGGCCCTTGATGACGTCGTGGTAGTCGCGATGGCGCGCATAGACGGAGATCGCGCCGCGATCGGGCCGCTCCAGGATTTCGAGCGGATCCTCGTCCGGGCCATAGTTCATCGCGAGGACCAGGATCGAGCGGACGCCCGGCCAGAGATCCATTGGCGAGCGGCGCCGGTCGAGGGTCTCGGGCATCCAGCCCATGGTGCCGTGGCGGCCCTTTTCGACGAACTCCTCCAGCCGGCCGCTGGCCAGCAGATTGCCAGACGCATCCGCGACGCCCAACGCGGCAAAGCCGAGCCTTGCGGCATCTTCGCGAGCGAAATCCTTCAGCGTGGCGAGGGCGGCGGCGGTCATCCGGGCGATATGGCGCAGCGGCCGCGAGGTCGGCAAGGCCCGAAGCCGTCACAGCCAGCCCTCGCCCGCGTTGCCGCTGTCGGCCTCAGCCGTCCCAGTCGGCAAACGCCTTCAGCATCGGACCGTATTCCTCCGGGCTCGGAAACTGCGGATAGCTCTTTGCCGCGCCGGTCCCGGCAAAGGCGAGCTTCTCGCTCGTCCAGGTCTCGATGAACGGCGTGATGTCGCTGGTGTCGTCCAGCATCGGCGAACGGAGATTGACGAAGCCGGCGATGCGCTTCGGCTTCGAATAGACCCATGTCAGGCACTCGGCGCAGAAGAAGTGCTGCACCTCCGCGGCCTTCAATCCGCCGATGACCGGTTCGCCGGACGTCACCGTAAACCCCGCCTCCGGCAACATCATCGTCAGGGAATAAGGGCCGGCCGTCATCTTCTGGCAGCCGCGGCAATGGCAGGCTGCCGTCGCGACAGGCGGCGCCGAAACCTCGAAGGTGAGCGCGCCGCAGCGGCAGCTGCCCCTTCGCGGCAGTTTCCAATCCCTCGCCATCGTCCTCTCCTTCCCGGCCGTTCCGAAGCCCTTCGCGACAACCAAGACCCACCGGCACTCGCCATTCCGACAGGCCCCTGGCCCCCGATCCTATCGCCCGGTCATCGCCATTTGGTCCGGACGGTAGCGCGGGCCGGCGACATTGGCGAGCTTCTCGCCGATCTCGGCCTGTTCCGCCTCGGTCAGCGAGATGTCGGCGGCCGCGGCGTTCTCTTCGAGATGCTTGATCTTGCGGGCGCCCGGGATCGGCACGACGAAATCCTTCCGCGACAGGAGCCAGGCGAGCGCCAACTGCGCCGCCGTCACGCCCCGCGCCGCGGCAAGATCCTTCAGCGTCTCCACCAGCGCCGCATTGGCAACCATGGCCTCGGCCGCAAAGCGCGGCAGGCCCTTGCGGAAGTCGCCCTCTGAGAGCTGGTCGGGGCTGGTCAGCCCGCCGGTCAGTTGGCCACGCCCGAGCGGCGAATAGGGCACCAGCGAGATGCCGAGTTCCTCGCAGAGCGGGATGATCTCGGCTTCCGGATCCCGGGTGAACAGAGAATATTCGTTCTGCAGGGCAGCGATCGGATGGGTGGCATGGGCGCGGCGGATGGTCCCGGGCCCGGCTTCCGAAAGGCCGAGCGCCCGCACCTTGCCGGCCTTCACGAGATCGGCCATGGCGCCGACCGTCTCTTCGATCGGCACGTCGGGGTCGACGCGGTGCTGGTAGAAGAGGTCGATCGTCTCGATGCCGAGCCGGCCGAGACACTCGTCGGCGACCTTTTTCACATGGTCCGGACGCGAATTGGTGCCGCCCATCGCCGCGGGGCCATCGGAGCCCTGCGGGATGTGGAAGCCGAACTTGGTGGCGACCGTCACCTGGTCGCGCCGGCCCTTCAGCGCCTTGCCGACGAGCTCCTCGTTCTTGAACGGCCCATAGACTTCGGCCGTATCCCAGAAGGTCACGCCGATCTCGATGGCGCGATGCAGCGTCTTGATCGACTCGGCTTCGTCCTGGCCGCCATAGGCGTGACTCATGCCCATGCAGCCGAGGCCGATGGCCGACACGGTGAGATCGTTTCCGAGCTTGCGCTGATGCATGTCGCTTCTCCTCGTCTTTCGACGAAGGAAATGCGTCAGACTGACGGTTCTGCCAGAGCCTTGCGGTCGAGCGCGGCCGGAATGGTCAGAAATCGAGTTCGGCGTAATTCAGCGAGGGCGGCAGGCCGCGCACCCTTTCGCCGAGGAGGATGCGGAAGGCCGGACGCGACTTCATCCGCATGTACCAGTCCTTGGCATGGGGCTCGGAATCCCAGGGCACCTCGCCGATATAGTCGAGGGTGGAAAGCGCCGCCGCCGCCGCGATGTCGGCATAGGAAAGCCGCGGCCCGGCCAGCCAGTCGCGCTCCTCGACGAGCCAGCCGAGATAGCGCAGATGGTGCTTGAGATTGGCCCGCGCGGCGCGAATCGCCGAAGCGTCGGGCGCGCCGCCGCCATCCTCGGGGCGCATCTCCAGCTTGAACACCCGCTCGCGGATCAGATAGCGGGTGACCTCGGTCTCCATCTTGCGCAGGAACCATTCGGTCAGCCGCCGGGCTTCGGCCCGCTCCAGCGGCTTTTCCGACATCAGCCGCTTGTCGCGTTGGAAGGCGCCACGGGTCTCGTCGAGATATTCGCCGGAGACGATGCCCCCGACGATCGGCGGTCCGTTGTCCTCGATCAGCACCGGCAGGCTCGCCGCCGGATTGAGCATCAGGAACTCGCGGCGCCGCTCCCAGGGCCGCTCCTCCACCAGTTCGCAGCGTTCGCCATATTCGGCCAGCACCAGCCGGACGAAGCGGGAGGCGGCGGACATCGGGTGGTGGTGCAGTTTCAACATGTCTTCTGGGGTCGGGTTCTCTGCGGTGGCGGGAGGAGCATCCACACTGAGGGGTTGAACATGCTCGCCGCATGGCCTGCTCGTGGCTCCGCCGCGGCACTTGGGCAAACTTCGCACAAATTCGTCAACGGATTGGAAAGGCCCGATTTTCCTGCGTCGCGCTTTGCTGCCGAGGCGTCGTCGGGATGAACTGGCCCTCGAATGTGGAAAGAAAAGGTCTGGTTCAGGCCCACCCTGTGGCAGGTCAGCCTCAGGTCAGCGCAAAAGTCCTATGACCTTGGCCGTGGCCCCGGGGCGCCATCCTGCGCGCTCAGCCGCCATGCGGCGCGGCACCGGATTGGCGCCTGCCGCGACCGAAACATGCCGCAATTCACCGGCAGACGCCCCACGGCCAAGCCGTCCCGGCGCGGCCGCGCCGCAGTCCGGCCGATGGCGCCGCGCGAAGACGGCGGAAGGAGACCGAAGGTGGATCTGGGTTCCTATATCGACGCGGCTGTTCTCGGGATCGTCGAGGGCCTGACCGAGTTCATTCCGGTCTCGTCCACCGGCCACATCCTGCTTCTCGGCCACTTCCTCGGCTTCCATTCGACCGCCCACACTTTCGAGGTGGTGATCCAGCTGGGCGCCATCCTGGCGATCCTCCTGGTCTATTTCTCGCGGCTGTGGCAGCTGTTCATCACCCTGCCGACAAGCGCGCGCAGCCGGCATTTCGTCATCGGCATCCTGATCGCCTTCCTGCCAGCGGCGGTGATCGGCGTGATTGCCCACGACTTCATCAAGCGCGTCCTCTTCGAGACACCGATGGTCATCTGCATCGCCCTCGTCGTCGGCGGCATCCTGCTCCTTGTCATCGACAAGGTGCCGCGCAAGGTGCGCTACGACAACGTGATGGACTATCCGCTGTCGCTGTGCCTCGCCATCGGCTTCTTCCAGTGCCTGGCGATGATCCCCGGCACCTCCCGTTCCGGCGCCACCATCGCCGGCTCGCTGCTGATGGGAACCGACAAGCGCTCCGCGGCCGAATTCTCGTTCTTCCTCGCCATGCCGACGATGGTCGGAGCCTTCGCCTACGACCTCTATAAGAACCGCGACGCGCTCTCGATGGACGATCTCGGCCTGATCGCCGTCGGCTTCATCCTCGCCTTCGTCTCGGCGATCTTCGTCGTCCGCAAGCTCCTCGATTTCGTCTCGCAGCACGGCTTTGCGCCCTTCGCCTGGTGGCGCATCGTCGTCGGCGCGGTCGGCATGGTGCTGCTCCTCACCGTGGCGCCCGCCGCCGACCAGGGCCAGGCGCAGTCGATCGACGCGGAAGCAAAGCCCGGCGCCGAACTCAGCGTCGACGACATCCTGCGCGAAAACGGCGAGCCGGCGGACCATCCCGCCGCCGGCAAGAGCGAGCGCGTTACCGGCGGCGAGTGATCCGCCCCGGACGACGGTTCAGAAGGCGACCGGCTTGTCGATGATCGCCTTGTGCTTGCCGAGCGAGCCGTGGGCGACCATCGAGCCCAGCGCCTCGACACAGACCCTGACACCCATCAGCGCGGTGATGTCCGACGTGTCGTAGGGCGGCGAGACCTCGACCACCTCGAGGCCGCAGATCCCCGGGGCGCAAACGAGGCCGAGGATCTTCAGCGCCTCGCGCGGCAGGAAGCCGCCCGGCTCCGGCCAGCCGGTGCCCGGCACGAAACCGCAGTCCAGACTGTCCACGTCGAAGGAGATGTAGACCGCGTCGGCGTCCTTCCAGGCAAGTTCCAGCGCGATCTCGGCGGTCTTTTCGAGACCGTACTGCTCGATATCCTCGATGGTCAGCACATTGGTCTGGCGGCGGAAGGCCTCCTTGGCGCCGGGGCGCGGCACCTGCCAGCCGCCGATGCCGAGCTGCACGAGATTGACCGCCGGCACGTTCGGCAGGTTGGTCGCCCAGTACCAGGGCGTCGTGTGCATGCGCTCGTCGAGATCCTTTTCCTGGATGTCGATATGTCGGTCGAAATGGATGATACCGATGCGCTTGGAGGTGCATTCGGCGATGCCGCGAACGCAGGGAAAGCCGATCGAGTGATCGCCGCCGAGCATGATCGGCACGGCCCCCGACGAGAAGACGTGGGAGACGCCCCTGGAGATCTGGTCGAAGCTCTTTTCCAGATTGCCCGGAATGGTGAAGACGTCGCCGGCGTCGCACAGCGTCATCTGTTCGCGCAGGTCGACGCCGAGCTCGTAGTTGTAGGTGGTGTAGAGCGCCGAGATGCGGCGGATGCCCTGCGGCCCGAAGCGGGTGCCGGGCCGGTAGGTGGTGCCTGAGTCGAAGGGAATGCCGAGGACGGCGGCGTCGTATTTGCCGACGTCGCGGACATTTTCGACATAGGGCGCCTTGAGGAAGGTGTTGATGCCGGCGAAATGCGGCAGTTCCCCGCGAGCAAAGGTCGGGATCGACTTGTCGGTGATCGAATCGGCGCCTGGCAGGCCCATGTCGAGGGCCCATTTGACCTCGCGCTTCCAGCCCTCGCCGGAGAGCTTGTCCTCGGCTTCCAGCGCCTTCCAGCCGCGGGTCTCCTTGGCGTCGAAATTCGGGTGGTGCCGGCGCTCGCGGGTGTCCGGCAGGCGGGTACCGGCGCGGCGGCCCGCGCGGGCCGGCCGGTCGAAACGAATGTCTTCACGCATCAGGCTCGTCTCCTCGTTCGATTTCTGACTGACCGGCAGCCAGCGGCAGGATGCCCGCCGGCGAAGCTGCCGTCATGGGGTCTTCCGGCCCGGGGTCCGGCGCATGCCGGCCCTTCAGCGGAATGTCGTAGGTGATGGTCGCGCCATAGGCGGCGGGAAATTGCGGATCGTGGCGGATCTTGTCGAAGACGAGAAGCCGCGTGCCGAGATGGAAGGCTTCCTGGATGTCGTGGGTGACCATGAAGACGGTCATGCCGGTCTCGCGCCAGAGGTCGAGGAGCATCGCCTGCATGTCGCGGCGCGTGCCGGGGTCGAGGGCGCCGAAGGGCTCGTCGAGCAGGAGGATGCGCGGCCGCTTGAGCAGCGCCTGGCCGATGGCGAGGCGCTGCTGCATTCCGCCGGAGAGCTGGGCAGGATAGCGGTCGCGGGCATGGGCAAGACCGATCTTCTCCATCATTGCCTCGGCTGCCTCGCGAGCGGCCTGACGCCTCGCGCCGAACAGCCGGCCGAGGAACCGCGAGCCCTCGAATTCCGCCGGCAGCATCAGATTGCCGAGGACGGTCAGATGCGGGAACACCGAATATTTCTGAAAGACCACGCCGCGCCCGGCGTCGGGTTCGCCGGCAAGCGGCATGCCGTCGATGCGGATCTCGCCCGCCGTCGGCCGCTCCTGGCCGAGAAGAATGCGCAGGAAGGTCGACTTGCCGCAGCCGGACGCCCCGACCACGGTCACCAGCGCGCCTTCGTCGACCGACAAGTCGACGCGCTCGAGGATCGGCGCGTCGCCATAGGTCACGAAGATGCGTTGTGCCTCGACGAAGCTCACAGCGCGTCTCCCGAAAGATGCGCCCAGCCGAACATCCGCCGCGAGGCAAGCGCCAGCCCCCGGTCGATCAGATAGGCGAGCAGCGTGATCCAGACGACATAGGGAAGGATGACGTCCATCGCGAGATAGCGGCGGACGAGGAAGATGCGGTAGCCGAGGCCGTCGGTGGCGGCGATCGCCTCGGCCGAGATGAGAAAGATCCAGGCCGGCACGAGGCCGAGGCGGATCGCCGTGATCAGCTTCGGCCAAAGCTGCGGGAAGACCACCCGCATGGCGATCTGCCAGGTTGAGGCGCCGAGCGTCTGCGCCTTGACGATCTCCTCGCGGGGAATGTCGAGCACCCCCTGCGCCAGCGCGCGGATCATTAGGGGCGTGGTACCGATGGCGACGAGGCCGACCTTCGCCGCCTCGCCTAGGCCGAGCACGATGAACAGGATCGGCAGGATGGTGATCGGCGGGATCAGCGAGAAGGCCGCCACGAAGGGCGCAAACAACGCGCGGCCGATCGGCAGGATGCCGATCAGCGCGCCGAAGACGACGGCGAGCACCGCCGCGATCGCGATGCCGATGGCGAGCCGCTCGAGGCTCGCCAGCGTATCCGACCACAACAGCAGTTCGCCGCTCCGCCGGTCGGCGACGAAGCCCATCTGCCACATCGCCTCGCCCATCGATGCGAGCGAGGGCAGCAGCTTGTCCTGCGGGTTCTCTGCCCGGCGGATGGCGCTGCCGATCGCATAGGCGCCGATCGCCAGGGCGAAGGGCAGAGCGCCGAGCGCCAGCCGGACGGGCCGCGACGGATGCCGGTTGATGAGGCGCAAGACGGGCGCCCGTCAGAGCTTCTTGCCGGCGGCCATCTCCATATAGGCCGGATCGTAGCGCAGCTGGACGTTGCCGGTGTCGCCGGTGGTCTTGCCGTCGGGATATTCGATGCCGACGAAATCCGCGCTCGGCGCGCCCTGACCGAGGATGCCGTGGTCGAACAGGAAGTTGGCAACGAAGGTCATGGTCTCGGGAAGCTTTTCCGATTTGGTCAGTTCCACCGCCTTGGCGGGATCGTAGAACATCGCCGTCGTCGCGAGCTGCGCCTTGAAGCCGTCGAGATCGGTGCCCGAGGCCTTGGCCATGGATTCCAGCGCCTCCTTGCCTTCCGGCGTGTCCGATTGCATCAGCGCCATCATCTCGTACCAGGCGCCGGTCAGCGCCTTGCCGAAATCCGGGTTGTCCTTCAGCGTCTTCGTATTGACCACCATGAGGTCGAGGATCTCGCCGGGGATCTTCGAGGAATCGAACACCTCGTTGGCGTCGGGCATGGCGGTGATGGTGGACAACAGCGGGTTCCAGGTGACCACCGAGGTGACGTCCGAGGTCTGATAGGCGGCGACCATGTCGGCATCGGAGGTGTTGACGACGGTGACGTCCTTTTCGGCGAGACCCACCGTCTCGAGCCCGCGGGCGAGCAGGTAGTGGGAGACCGACAGCTCGACGAGATTGACGTTCTGGCCGGCGATGTCCTCGAGCTTGTCCTTGCCCTTCAGAACGATGCCGTCATTGCCGTTGGAATAGTCGCCGACGATCAGCGCGGTCGTATCGACACCGCCGCCCGCCGGGATCGACAGCGCGTCCATGTTGGTCATGGCGCAGCCGTCATACTGGCCGGCGGTGTACTGGTTGATCGATTCGACATAGTCGTTGATCTGCACCGCCTCGATGGTCAGGCCGTATTTGTCGGCCCATTTCTTCAGGAGGCCGGAGTCCTGCATGTAGCCCCAGGGCATCCAGCCGGCATAGATCGACCAGCAGACGGAAAAGTCCTTCTTTTCGGCGGCCTCGGCGGTGCCGTGGGCGGGAAGGCTGAGGAGCGAGACGGCGAGCGCCAGAGCGGCGGCAAGATTTCGCATGCGGCTTCTTCCTTCTTCGTCGCGTCGGCCGGTGCGGCCGGTTTGAAAGGGACTTCGCGAGAAGAGGACCGGGAGACGGCCCGCTAGTCACGCGGGTCCGTGCGGCGTTCTCCCGGGATTTTGGCCCGCCGTGTCTCCCCGCAATTCACGGGGAGTGCGTCTCTCGGACCAGCCATGCCAAAGAGGCACCGGAACCCTAGACGCACCGCACGATGCGATCCCAATCAAGAAGCGTGCCAGCCGGCTGGCGACTGGGCGAAGCAGCAATTGCGCCCCCGTGACGCGCCGTCGGCACGTCGCACCGGCATTTGCCGGCGACGGACCGGCGAAACTTGCGCAAGGCTTGCACAGCGAAGCTCGAATTTTGAGCAGCTGGTGGGCGTCCAGACGAGACGGTTGCGGCCCGAAACCCCTGTTGCGCAGCCGCATCGGGAAAGATTTCGTTAACCGAAAGCTGCGGCACGCCGGCAACAGTTGCGGGTCCGCATGGCCTGCGTAACAGAATGTGTCGATTTGCTGCCTCAATCGGCAATCACGGGTTTGTCATGAACACGACATACCGCGTTACCAGATGCCGCCTCGGCCTTTTCGCCGCCCTCGCCCTGCCCCTTGCGGGCTGTGTCGGGGCGCCCGGCGCCGACGATGCCTTGGACGCCCTCGCGGCGAAGGATTTCGGCCCGGCTCAGGAGTGTCTGGCACGGGCGATGTATTTCGAATCGAACCGCTCCAGCGAAGACGGCATGCTCGCCGTCGGCACGGTGGTGATGAACCGGGTCGATTCGCCCGACTATCCGAACGAGGTCTGCGACGTCGTTGGCCAGCCGAACCAGTTCGCGTCGGGGGTGATGACCCGCGAGATGGGTGCCGGCAAGGAACTGGCGATGAAGACCGCCCAGCGCGTGCTCTCGGGCGAGCGGCTGAAGGGCGTCGCCAAGGCGAAATACTTCCACACGGCCGGCCTCAATTTCGGCTACGGCAACATGAGCTACCGGCTGATCGCCGGCGGCAACGCCTTTTACGAAAAGATCTCCCGCCGCCGCAATCCGGACGTCAGGATCGTCTCCCAGGCCGAGGTCCGGCAAAGTGCTGCCGGCGCCATCCAGACGATGCGCACCGCCGCCTACAGCCCGTCAAGACCGTCCGACGCGACAACGGCGATCGGCTATGCCGAGCCCGAGGCCAAGACCGCTTCCGCAGCGGCGGTGCCGAACGAGCGTCCTGCCGCCGGCGAGGCTGCGACCGAGAAGAGCCCGTTCCTAGCCATGGTCAAGCATCAGAAGCCGGTCCCCTCGCCGAGGCCCGGCCGGGGTGGCCGCGTCGCCGAAGCCGCACCACAGACGGCAGACACGGCTGCCGCCAGCGATCTGCCCGGCGTCGGCAGCGGGGAAAGTCTCGCCGATGCCGCGCCCTCCGGCGGCGCTGCGCAGGACGACGCCGCCTGGCTCGCCCGCTGGTAGGCGGCCGCTTCAGCATCGGCCCAAAGATCGGAACCGATTTTCTCAACAGCACGATGCGCAGGTTCAGTAAGATAGAGCGCCCCTGGCGTGTCCAATCGGACGCGCGATACTCCGGGGCCGCCATCGCCGCTCCACATGCAGGCAATCGCCTCCCGCGCACAGGCAATTGCCAGCCTGCGGGTGCAAACGCCCCGGCGCTTCCTATATCCGGCCGCAGTTGCGATCGCCCCGGGGCCGATCGCCACGTACCGGCGGGACGAAGAGCGTATCAATGGCAGTCAGGCAAGGCGAGGCGCCCGATGCGCCGACCGGATCGCAGCCGGCCGTCAGCCGGTCCGGGCCGATCCTCTTCGCACGTGGCGGCGATACTTCCGGCGATCACCTCCGGGCATTGATCGTCCGCCTCGAAGGCGAAGCCCCGCCGTCGGTCACGACCGATTCCGGCCCGGTCGAAACGGTCGAGCTGACTAGCCTCTTCGGCCGGACCGTCCATGCCTGCGACCTGATTTTTCCGAGCGGCACTGGCGGCAGCTACGGCGTCGATGGCGAGACATTCGCCGTCCGTTCGCCGGCGACGCCCGACATGCACATCGCCTATGTCTCCTGCAACGGCCAGGAAGAACACGATCTCGACCGCGACCTTTCGGAGCGCGACGCCGTCTGGCAGCGGCTGGCAAAGGAAAATCTCGACGCGCCCTTCACGCTGCTCTTGCAGGGTGGCGACCAGCTCTATGCCGACGACGTCCTCCACTGCCACCCCGAGGTCGAGCGCTGGCAGAGCCTGCCGAAAGAAGAGCGCGTCGCCGTCGCCCTGACCCCGGAGATCACCGAGGCGCTCAGGCGGTTCTATTTCGAGCGCTATCTGATCGCCTATACCCGCCCGTCCTTCGCCAGCCTCGCCGCGCGGGTTCCCTCGATCATGATGTGGGACGACCACGACATCATCGACGGCTGGGGCAGCCATCCGGCGGCAATGCTCCAGAGCCCCGTCGGCCAGGCGATCTTTTCGGCGGCGCGCGAGATGTTCCTGATCTTCCAGCTCGCCACCCCGCCGGGCGAGATGCCGTCGATCGTCTCCGACAAGACCGGCGGCAGCCTCGGAACGGTGGTCCGCTATCCGGGCCTGTCGATCATTGCGCCGGATCTGCGCAGCGAGCGGCAGCTCGACCGGGTCATGGGCGAGGCCGGTTGGGCGATGCTGGACCAGGCCTTTGCCGAGACGCCCGCGGGCGACCGCATCCTTGTCCTCTCCAGCGTGCCGGCCCTCGGCCCGAGGCTCAGCTGGGCGGAACTGGTCGCCGATCTGATGCCGGGCACGGCCGAATACGAGGACGACCTGCGCGACCAGTGGCAAAGCCGCGCCCACCGGTCGGAGTGGCGGCGCTTCCTCGCGCTCCTCGCCGGCTGGGAGGAGAGCAGCAAAGGCGAGCTGACGGTGCTCTCCGGCGAGATCCACCTCGCCACCCGTGGCGAGATGCGGCTGAAGGGCGGCGGCATCATGCATCAGCTCGTCGCCTCGGGCATCTCGCATCCCGCCCCGCACTCCGCCTATCCGCGCGTGCTGGGCCTCCTGGCAAAGTTCGGCGAAAGCCCGCTGAAAGGCCGCAAGATCCGCATCCTGCCGCTGCCGGACTACCCGACGATCTATGCCGGGGAGCGGAACTATCTGGTGGTGACGCGGAACCACGAAGAATGGGCAGCTTCCTGGGAGCTGGAAGAGACCGGCCGGACGCGGCCGCTCAAGGTCTGAGCGCCGCGGCGGCCCGACTGCTCCTGCCAGAGACCGTCGATGACCGGCCGGGCTGTTTCGACCTCCGCCCGCCATGCGCTATCTCCAGAGACTTGACCAAACACCCTGGCGGCCGGCGGGCGGCCCGGCCCTGACATCAATCGGAACGAAGCGAATGACGGAGCGCCTGTCGCGCGAGGAACTTGCCGCAAGGCTCGCCGATCTGCCGCAGGACCGCCGCAGCATCGTCGCGGTGGCCGGCTCGCCCGGTGCCGGCAAGAGCACGCTGGCGGAATGGCTGGTCGGCGAACTCGATCGCCTGCGGCCAGGCGCGGCGGCCGTCCTGCCGATGGACGGCTTCCATTTCGACGACATCGTCCTCGAAGCCCGCGGCGACCGGCCGCGCAAGGGCGCCCCCCACACCTTCGACACCGGCGGCCTCGCGGCAACGCTGAAACGCCTCGTCGAAACCCTGGATGCCGACATCGCCGTGCCGGTCTTCGACCGGGCGATCGAGATCGCCCGGGCCGGCGCCAGGATCATCGGTCCGAAGGTGCGCACTATCGTCGCCGAGGGCAATTATCTCCTCCTCGACGACCCGGCCTGGGCGCCGCTGCGCGAAAGCTTTGACCGGACGGTGATGATCGACGTGCCGGAGGCCGAGCTCCGCCGCCGGCTCACCGAACGCTGGATCGGCTACGGGCTTTCCGGCGAGGCACTCGAGGCAAAGCTCGAAGGCAACGATTTTCCCAACATGCGGACGGTGCTGACGACAAGCGTCGCCGCCGACTACCTCGTCGCCGACTAGTGGTTCGATTTCGATAGTTGCCTCCGTCCTGCATCGGGCTCGCGGCAAATGTCGAATCTGCTCCGCGAGGCGCCGAACTGGCTCAGGAGGACGGGCAGCCGCGGGCCTCGGCGAGCCGGCCGATGGCGATCAGTTCCGGCCGATATTCGAAATGCATCGTATCGTAGTGATACCACTTGCCGCCCCAGATGAAGCCGTGCCGCTCGAAGAGCTCGACGATCGGCGTCGGAAACTTGTTCTGGTAGCGTGGCACGTTGCCGGGCTTGCCGCCGCTCCACAGCCAGTAGTCGGCGTAGCGGGTGTTGAGGTCGATCGCGGCGCCGAAGCTGTGGGCCGACAGGCGCTTCGTCCCGGCGACCACCCGCCAGTTGAAGGTGCCGGCGGAGGGCGAGAGATAGGTCTTCAGTTCGGGCCGGCGTGACAGCTCGCCGGCGACGGCGCGCAGCGCAGCATCGGCACCGCCGGTCGTGGTGAAGGCGAGGCGCGAGCCGAACCAGTCGACGGCGACAAGCCGCTTCTCGGCCATCGACCTGGTGGCGCCGTAGAGGGAACGGAAGAAGGCGTCGTTGCGGATGCGGCCAGGGTCGAAGTTGCGGGCCGGCGGCGCGCCCTTGTCGCAGGTGCCGACCGGGTAGATCTGCGACAGCATGTCCTCGATGTCGGCATTGGCGAGCTTCTGCTCGTGATTTTTCGCGGCTCCGTCGTCGATCGGGATGCGCGTTCCGTCGGCCATGACGATCCCGTCGATCTCGATCGCCTTGACCGCCTGGGGATAGGCGGCCTTCAGCGCCTCCAGCCGGTCAAACAGCGGCAGGCTCGATGCGGCCCGAGCGGGAAGCGGCGCCAACGCAGCAGCCGCGAGCGCGAGGAGGCCGATCCTCCACGCTCCGCTAAGGGTCGCGGCGCGCGGCGGCGTGCGGAGACTTCCCGGATCAGCAGCCATTTTGCCGCTCCAGCGCCTGGATGCGGCTCACCTCGGCGGCGTCGGCGCCCCGCGGGCTGGCGCCGGTGCAGCCGGCATTGGAGAAATAGCGCTGGGCCTTGCCGGTCTTGAAGCAGTAGCCGGCGAGATCAAAGAGCAGGTTGCGCGCATACCAGAGCTGGCCGCAGGTCGAGGCGGCGAGATCCTTCGGGATCGGATAGCCGCGATAGCTGGCGGTGGCCGGCGGATCATAGGCGGGCGGATTGTAGGCCGGCGGCACGTAGGTCGGCTGATTGCCGGCGGGCGGCGAATATTGCGGCTGGCCCGCCTGGCGGCCATCGTCCTGCGAAGGAGCCGGCGCCTGTTTCTCGGCCGCCTTGGCGCGCTCCTCCTCCTCGCGCTTTTCCTCCTGCCGCTTCATGGTCAGGAAGGCCGAGGCGGTGTCGGCCTGGGGGCAGGCGCGATTGTCGAGAAGGAACCTCTCATAGGCATCGACGCTGTCGAGGCGCCGGGCGTCGCGATAGGCCGTCTCGCAGGCCGAGCTCTTGGCCGCCTGGTCGCGCAGGGCCATCACGACGTCGCGGCCGGGGCAATCGATGTTCTCGTCGAGATAGGTCGAATAGGCCGCGACCGTCCCCTCCGCCCGCGCCCGGGCGAAATTCCTGTCGCAGCGCTCGCGATCGGCCTTCTCGGCCTGGCTTGCCTTCAGCGCAGTGACCAGCCGGTCCGCCTCCGCCGCTTCGGGACATTGCGGAAAGAAGTCGCGGAAGGCTTCCAGCCGCGCCGGGTCGCTGTCGCGCTTGGCCTTGGCGAAAGCCGCAGCGCAGGCGGGATCGGCCTTCTCCGTCGGGATCTCGACGGAAAACGACTGGACGCAGTTGAGGCCGGGATCGGCGCCGCCGGCACCGCGTGCCCACAGGCGGATTTCGGCGTCGACCGAGGCGCCCTTGTCGCGATAGGGCCTGACGAGGACGGTGATGTCGGCGCTGGAGGCGGCCTCGCTCAACCGGTCGAGCTCGCGCGAATCCGCCTCGGAAAAGCCGCTGTAGCTCGAGGCGATCGACTGGAAATTGTCGGCCTTGGTGGTGCGGGCATGGGTGCGCGTCGCGATCACCTCGGAGAGGTCGGAAAGGATCGCGGTCTTTTCCTGCGGGCCGAGCAGCGTGTCGTCGAGGCTGACGCCGAGAATGTGGATGTGCTGCGCGCCGCCGTTCGGAACGCATTGCCGATTGCTCTGCAGGCTCTGCAGATTGGTGAGGATCTCGAGCTCCCAGAGATCGTATTGCGGCGCGGCATGGGCCGGCACCGCAAACGAACCGAAGGTGAGGGCAAGGAGACAAAGGCCGAGCATGCGATCGGCCAAGCGGACAAGCTGCTTTCGCATCAGATCACCGAACATCCTGTCACGGCGGCGACGAGCCCCATCGGCGCACGGCACGTTTAAGCACGAAGTTCGCCCTGGTGTCGATCAGATTGACGTTACGTCGTGCCGGGCCGCCCCTTCCGCCTCGTCACGCATGCCCCTTGCCGCGGCGACCAGTGAGTGCTTTTTGTGCACTGCGATGAAAACCTACGACTCACTGGTGTCGGGCTTTGCCTGGAACCTGCCGGCCCGCTACAATATTGCCGCCGCCTGCGCCGACCGCTGGGCAACAGAGACGCCGGAGCGGATCTGCTTGATCGAGGATCGCGGCGAACGGCCCGCCGTGACGATGACCTGTGGCGAACTCGTCACCGCGTCGCGGAGGCTCGCAGGGGCCATGGCGGCCCATGGCATCGCCCGCGGCGACCGCGTGGCGATCATCCTGCCCCAGAGCTTTGCCACCGTCGTCGCCCATCTTGCCGTCTACCGCCTCGGCGCCATCGCCGTGCCGCTGGCGATGCGCTTCGGCCCCGAAGCGCTCGGCTACCGGCTGAATGCCTCTGGCGCCCGGATGGCGGTTCTCCATCGCGACGGCCTCGAGACCTTCGGCGCGGTTCAGCCGGCACCCGCTGGCCTTCAGAGCGTCATCGTCGTCGATGGGGGCTTCGACCCCAATAATGGCTTCCTGGACTACGACCTGCTGATCGCCGACACGCCGCCTGCCTGCGGCGACGCCGCGACCGGCCCGGACGATCCGGCGCTGATCATCTTCACCTCGGGCACGACCGGCCCGCCGAAGGGCGCGCTGCATGGTCATCGGGTGGTGCTCGGCCACCTCCCGGGGATCATCTTCCACCACGAGGACTATCCACAGCCGGGCGACCGGATCTACACGCCGTCGGACTGGGCCTGGGCGGGCGGGCTGCTCAACGTCCTGCTGCCGTCGCTGCAGCTCGGCGTGCCGGTGGTGTTTTCCGGCGAGCGGTTCCGCGCCGAGGAGGCCTACCGGCTGATGGCAAGGCAAAGGGTCCGCAATGCCTTCCTGCCGGCGACGGCTTTGCGCATGCTGGCGGCGGCGACGGATGCCGAAACCGTGCGCGATCTTCGCCTTCGCACCATCGCCTCGGCCGGCGAGAGCCTGCCGGCGGCGACCTATGACTGGGCCCGCGAGGCCCTCGGCCTGACGGCCAACGAGTTCTACGGCCAGACCGAATGCAACATGGTGCTCGGCTCGTCGGCCGCGGCCGGCGTCTCGAGGGCCGGGGCGATCGGCAAGGCCGTGCCCGGCCATCAGGTGGCGCTGCTCGGCGAGGACGGCCGGCCGGTGCCGCCGGGTGTTCCGGGCACGATCGCGGTGAAGGCGCCGGATCCGGTGATGTTCCTCAACTACTGGCAGGACCCGGCAGCGACCGCCGCGAAGTTTTCGGGCGACTGGCTTTTGACCGGCGACCAAGCGGTGATGGACGACGAAGGCTACGTCGCCTTTGTCGGCCGCGAGGACGACATCATCACCTCGGCCGGGTACCGGATCGGCCCCGGCGAGGTCGAGAACTGCCTGCTCGCCCATCCGGCCGTGAAGCTTGCCGCCGTCGTCGGCAAGCCAGACCCGCTGCGCACCGAGATCGTCAAGGCCTATGTCGTCCTGAAGGACGGCTTCGACGCCGGCGAGACGCTCGCCGCCGAGATCCAGCTCTTCGTGCGCAACCGCCTTTCGGCCCACGAATATCCCCGCGAGATCGGCTTCGTCGCCGAGATGCCGCTGACCACCAGCGGCAAGATCATCCGCCGGGAGTTCCGTGACAGCGCCGCCTCGGAGGCGGCGGACGCCACCGAGCGCTGAGCCCCTCCCTCTGCGTCGTGCGAGCGATGGTCGCGGCGCGCGGCCGGCCCGGCGGCAACGGCGCGGTCCGTCGGCAATCCCCTGCCAGACCTGCCCTTGCAGGAGCGCTCACCCGAAAAACGCGACCGCTGGCGTGGTTAACAAACACGGTTAATGGTGTCTTAACCCTTCCCTGCGACAGTCCCGCTCAAGGTGGCAACGCCAATGTCGGCGCAAACGAAGCCGGCTCGGGCAGGGGAAGCAAAGTCGATGAAAGCCTCGGTATGGATGGGCGCTGCAGCGTCACTGGCGATCGTCTCGGCAAGCGGCGGAGCGCTCGCGGCCGACCTCGCGCCGATCTACGACACGCCCATCTATCAGGATGTTCCCGAGGTGCAGCCGGTGGAGATCGGCACCGGATGGTATCTGCGCGGCGACGTCGGCTACCAGTTCAAGAGCGATCTTGCGACCGACTACGAGGTCACCTCCTTCGACGGCACGACGACGACCAGCCTGTTTCGCGGCGGCTATGACGGGCTCGACCTGGGGCGCGCGCCGGAGGTCAGCATCGGCGCCGGCTACAAGTTCAACGAGTTCCTGCGCGCCGACGCGACGGTCGGCTACTGGAAGGCCGATGTCGACTCGGCAGACTTTCCTGGCGGCCTTTCGGTCGACAGCGAGGTGAAGTCCTTCGAGGTCATGGCCAACGCCTATGTCGATCTCGGCACCTATGCGGGCTTCACGCCCTATGTCGGCGCCGGCGCCGGTACCGTCCACGTCGAATACCAGACCGGCTGCCGCTATGCCGGCGACGACTGCGGCTCCAGCCTCGACACCGACATCGACGACCTGTCGAAATGGCGCTTTGCCTATTCGCTGATGGCCGGCGTCTCCTACGACGTCTCGCAGAATCTGAAACTCGATGTCGGCTACCGCTATCTCGACGTCGACGGCAGCGACACTGCGGATGTCGCCGCGACCGACGTCGCCAACGGCATCGACTACGCCATCCACGGCTCCGACGACGGCTTCGAGCGGCACACGATCAGGGCCGGCCTGCGCTACTCGCTCTGGTAGGAACAGACAGCGCTGCGGGTCTTGCCGGGCGAGACACGCCTTGGTTGACGACAGCGCTCACCAAGGCGGCTCCATCGACAAATGGCCCCTGAGCTGCTAATCACGGCCTCGTGTCCGACGGCTGGCCTACGACGGTCAAGTCCATGCAGCGCAAGCCCTTTTCGACGAAGATGAGGGCTGCCATTTTGGCTAGCCGGCAAACCGTGCATTTTTGAGCGATTTCTTAAAACCTGCTTTAAGTTGTATTCCCTTATTATGATTCGCGAAGGGGGCCTCGCGAACCATGCAGCCGCAACAGATCGAACAGTTGATTGCCGATCGCGGCTACCGGTACGCCTTTCCTCCGGAAATCGAGGCGACCTATCGCGGCTATCGGCTGCACTTCCGCAAGCGGCTGGCGCGGGCCCTGCTGATCCCGACACTCGTCTGCTACAACATCTTCCTGATCGTCGACTTTCTGCTGCTTCCCCAGACCTTCTGGATCAGCGCGGCGCTGCACGTCTTCGTCGTCTCGCCGATCGTCGCCCTGTCGCTGCTCGGGCTGCATGACGGCCCGCATGCGACCCTGCGCAGCTTCTGCGTCGCGCTCGGCCCGCTGGCGATGATCGTGCAGGTGATGGCGGTCTACGCGCTGAACGGCACGCCAGCGGCCGCCCACTACCAGTATCTGGCCATCTTCGTTCTCATCTACATGAATCTCCTGTTCCGGCTGGAATACGACGAGGCGGTCATCGCCAGCTCCTTCGCCGCGACGATCTATGTCGGCACGCTGATCGCCACCGAGGCGTCGCTGCCGGTGCTGGCGATCGGAATCATGGCGGTGGGCGCGGCCTGCTACATGTCGCTGTCCGGAAACCGGCAGATGCAGCGCGATGCCCGGCACGGCTTCCTGCGCCGCATGCAGGACAAGTTCAGGATCGAGCAGGCCCAGACGGCGGCGGAGCGCGATGCCCTCACCGGTCTCTTCAACCGGCGCCGCCTGACCCGGGTGTTCGACGATCTCGCCGGCCGCCCGTCCGGCGTCCAGACCGCGGCGCTGATGATCGACGTCGATCACTTCAAGCGCTTCAACGACGAGAACGGCCATCTCTCCGGCGATCTCTGCCTGAAGCGCATCGCCACCCTCCTGCTGACCCTCGTGCGCAGCGACGAGGATCTCGTCGTGCGCTTCGGCGGCGAGGAGTTTCTGGTGCTGATGACCAGGACCGGCCATCTCGACGCTCTGAGGATCGCCGAGCGCATCCGCGGCGAGGTCGAGGCCCTCGGCATCCTTCATGCCGACGGCGAAACCTGCGTCACCGTCAGCATCGGCGTCACTGCGGGGACGCTCGGCAGCGACATCGAGGACGACCTCATCGCCGGAGCGGACGCGGCGCTCTACGACGCCAAGCAGGCCGGCCGCAACCGCGTCTGGCCGCGGCCCTTGGCGGCCACCCGCAAGGCGCTAGCCAAAGGCCTTGAAGGCAACGAGGGTGAAGGTGTCCGCAACACCGTCGAGAACCTGCAGCCTTTCGGTGACGAAATGGCCGATGTCGCGGTCGTCTGACAAATAGAACTTGGCGATCAGGTCGTAGTGGCCGGAGGTCGAATAGACCTCGGAGATCTCCTCAACCTCCTGGACCAGCGCGTCGGCGACGCCATAGGCCATGCCCGGACTGCATTTGAACTGTACGAAGATCGTCTTCATCGTTTGCTCCTGCCGCCGTGGTCGGCGGCCTTCTCGTCATGGTCGGGTCCGGCCGAGGCTCCGTCAAGGGCGGCCCGGCATCCGGAAGGGGGCCCCTCGACCTTCCTCGGCCGTGACGCATCATACCAGCGCCGCGACGCGGGATTTCAGCTCCGGCAGCAGTTCCGCGGCGAACCACGGATGCCGCTTCAGCCAGGCGTTGTTGCGCCAGGAGGGATGCGGCATCGGCAGCACCGGCGCAAATCGCCCGCCCGTTGCGAGCACGTTGCGCCAGTCGGCCACCGTTTCGGTCAGCGACCGCGTCCCGTTGCCCTCGATGTGGAAGCGCTGGGCGTAGAGGCCGATCGCGAGGATCAGCTCGATCTGCGGCATCGCCGCCATGACGCGCTCATGCCACGTCGCCCGGCATTCCCGGCGCGGCGGCAGGTCGCCGCCCTTGCCGTCATAGCCGGGAAAGCAGAAGCCCATCGGCACGATGGCGACGCGCGACACGTCGTAGAAGATCTCCCGCCCGATCCCCATCCAGTCGCGCAGCCTGACGCCGGAGGGGTCGTTGAACGGCGTGCCCGACCGGTCGGCGAGATTGCCCGGCGCCTGGCTGGCGATGACGATCCGCGCTGTCGACGACAGCACGAGCACCGGATTTGGCTCGATCGGCAGCGGCGCGCCGAACGGCGCCTCGCGGCAGATCCGGCAGCCGCGGATCGTCTGAGAGAGCGTCTCCGGCCGCTCGGGCCGATCTGTGGTCTGCGGAAAATCCACGTCTGACGATCAGGCCCTGGCGCTCGGCCGCGCGGCGACCTCGCCATACCAGCGCGCGACGTTCACGAGCTCTGCCGGCAGTTCGATCCTCGCCGGCTTCATGAAGTCGATCGCCACGAGGCCGGTGATGTCGGCGACGGAGTACTCGTCGCCGGCGGCGAAGCGGTGGTCGGCGAGGTGGGCGTCGAAGATCTTGAGGAAGTCGCCCGCCTTGGCGCGATTGGCCTCGCCCCAGGCCGGCACCTGCGGCACCTCCCACTCGGCCATCGCCGGATGGGTATGGCGGAAGGCGGCAGCGACGGCGCCATAGAGCCCGAGCTCGAGCCGCCGGTTCCACATCTCGATCGTTGCGATCTCCAGCGGTGTCGACCCGAACAGCGGCGGTTCGGGATGAAGCGCCTCGAAATAGCGGCAGATGGCGATCGATTCGGTGATGACCGTGCCGTCGCCGAGTTCCAGCACCGGCAGTCGCCGCAAGGGATTGCGGCTCGCCATTGCGTCGGAGCGGTGTTCGAGCTTGCCCATGTCGACCGGCTCGAGCGGCACCTCGATGCCCTTCTCGGCCAGGAAAATCCGGGTTCGCCGCGGATTGGGCGCACGGCCGCCATCGAACAGGCGCATCAGCTCTCCTCCCTTTCGTCGTCGTCTCGTGAAATCGCCCGATGCCGCCGATGTTCCTCCCGGCGCCGGCTTCGATCAGCCGGGCGGTACAAAATTTCCGGTTCTTTAAGCGATTTTTTTAAGGTTGGGGAAACAGAATGGGGCCTGATCGAAACACGAGCTCAGGCGATCCGACCAGGCTTCATGTCCCTTGCCGCACCGCCCACCGTCGACCACGGCGTCAGCCGCCGTTCGACACCGCGCAATGGCGAGCTCGCAAGGACCTTGCGGGCCGCCCGCGAACGGCTGTCGACACGCGGGCACGCGGCGCCGCGATTCTCGCGCGAGCTGCTCTTCCAGCATGCCGCGGCGCTGAAGGCGGCGGCGTTCATCCTGCCGGTGCCGGTGATGGTGACCGGCTTCGGCATGTCGGTCTATCTCGGACCTTTGCACGCCGCGCTCTGGACCGTCGTCGCGCTCGGCTGCTACCTCGCCCTCGTTGCCACCGCCCGCAAGTTCTCCGCCGGGCCCGTGCCGGCAGAAGGGGTCGACCGCTGGCGCGGGCTGTTCCTCACCGGCCACGCGATGACCGGGCTCTGCTGGGCCTATCTCGCGGCACTCGATCCCGGCCCCAGCCCGCAATTCGGCATCTTCCAGTTCACCGTCCTCTTCGTGGTTGTCGCCTCGACCGCGATGATCTCCTTCACGCTGCAATTCGTCGTTCCGCTCACCTTCGCCCTGACGGGCCTGTTCCTCTGCGTCGGCGCGATCGCCGAACCGGACCCGGCGCATATCGCGATGACAGGGATCCTGATCGCCGCCGTCGCCTTCTTCTCGCTGGTCAGCGAGATCCTCAGGCGCTCGGCGCTGCGCGGTTTCGTCCATCAAGCCGAGAAGGACGAGCTGATCGCCGAACTCGAGACCGCCCGGGTGATCTCCGACCAGGCAAGGCTGAGGGCGGAGGAGGCCAATCTCGCCAAGTCCCGCTTCCTCGCCACGATGAGCCACGAGCTGCGCACGCCGCTCAACGCCATTCTCGGCTTTTCGGAGGTGATGGAAGGCGAGATGCTCGGCCCTCTCGGAACCGAGACCTACAAGGACTATGTCCGCGACATCCATTCCTCGGGCCAGCATCTCCTCGGCCTCATCAACGAGATCCTCGACCTTTCGCGGATCGAGGCCGGCCGCTTCGCGCTGAACGAAGAGGCGATCGAGCTGATCGCCGTCGCCAAGGAATGCCTCGCCACGATCCGCATCCGCGCCGAGGCGAAGGGCCTGTCGGTACGGGCGGATTTCGAGCGGGACCTGCCGGCGCTCTGGGCCGACGAGCGGGCGGCCCGGCAGATCATCCTCAACCTGTTGTCGAATGCGGTGAAGTTCACCCCGCGCGGCGGCGAGATCGTGCTCAGCATCGGCTGGACGGCCGGCGCCGGACAGTATGTCTCGGTCAAGGACAACGGTCCGGGCATCCCGGAGGCCGAGATCCCGATCGTGCTCTCCTCCTTCGGCCAGGGCTCGATCGCGATGAAGAGCGCCGAACAGGGCACCGGCCTTGGCCTGCCCATCGTCCAGGCCCTGGTGAAACTCCACAATGGCGAGTTCAAGCTCCGTTCGCGGCTGCGCGAGGGGACCGAGGCGATCGCCGTCTTTCCGCAGTCGCGCGTCCTCGAAGTGATGCCGGCAATCGACGATCCCAATTGGATCGGCTGAGAGCGACGGGCCGCTACCAAGGCGGCGCAACGCTTGCGGCTCAGGCATTCCGGCGCCATATGCCGGTGATCGAGACCTTCCCCGAAACCGGAGCCCTGATGGCGATCGAAAGCCCCTGCACGCTCGTCTGCACCATCGACCCGGCGACCGGGCTCTGCCTCGGCTGCCGGCGAACGATCGACGAGATCGCCGGCTGGGCCTCCTTCGCGCCGGACAGGCGCCGGGCGATCTTGGCCGACCTTGCCGAGCGTCCGGCCCCGCAGGAACGGCCGGATGCGCGGCCGGGCAAGCCGTCTAAACAGGACCCGCGGCCGAGGAGCGCCGTCAAAGCCGATGCGTCGTGACTTCATCCTCTATTTCGTCCTCGGCGCCGTCGCGCTGACGCTGGCGATCCTGTTCTTCAATCACGACGGCACGATCGCCGGGATGAGCGACGACGCCTTCGCCCATCTCGCCAGCCTCGCCATTCTCGGCGTCGGCATCGGCTCGCTGCTGGTCCTGTCGATGCGCTTTCGCCTTGGCGAGATGCTCCGCAACGTCCTGATCTGGACCGCCGCCTTCGTTTTGCTGATCGGACTCTATGCCTTTCAGCCGGAGTTCTCGGCGCTGAAGAACCGCGTCTTCGCGGTGCTGATGCCGGGCAGCGTCGTGCCGATCGGCGAGGACGAGGGCCACAGCCGCTTCATGGCGACACGGGCTGCCGACGGCCACTTCTATCTCGACGGCAAGATCGACGGCGAGGCCACGACCTTCATCGTCGACACCGGTGCGTCCGTGGTGGCGATGGACAGCGACACGGCCCGTTCGATCGGCGTCGACATGTCCCGGCTGCATTTCACCAATGAAGTCATGACCGCCAACGGCATCGCCAAGGCGGCGCCGATCCGCCTCGCCTCGATCACCATCGGCGGGATCACCCGGAACGACGTCGCTGCCGCGGTCACCGAAGGCACCGGCCTTGGCACCGTCCTCCTCGGCATGAGCTTCCTCGACACGCTGACGTCCTACGATTTTCGCGGCGACCGGCTGGTGATGACCGACTAAGCCTCACGGCCCTCGCGCGTCAGAGCAGGCTCCAAGCGAAGCGGATCGCGACGGTCAGAAGGAAGCAGCCGAAGCCGAGCTCGAGCTGGCGGCGCGACAGCTTGTGGGCCAGCGAAGCCCCCAGAGGCACGGCGAGGATCGAGGCCGGCGCGACGACGGCGACGGCGAAGAGATTGACGAAGCCGAGGCTGTAGGGCGGCAGCGCCGCATCGCCCCAGCCGCCGATGACATAGGCGAGAAGGCCCGGCACGGCGATCAGCGCGCCGACGCCGGCGCTGGTCGCGACCGCCTGGTGGATCGGCCGGCCATAGAGCGTCATGAAGGTGTTGTTGAGAACGCCGCCGCCGATTCCCATCAGCGCCGACAGGACGCCGATGACGAAGCCGGCGAGCGAGCGGCCGATGCCGCCGGGCAGATCCTCGCCGAGCTGGATGGAGAGCCGGCCGATCAGCATCTTCAGCCCGAGCGTGAAGGCAAGGACGGCGAAGATCGCCCGCAGCTCCGCCGAACTCGCGATCGAGGCGAGAAACGCCCCCGCGACGGCCCCGAGCGGAACGGCGATGATCCACTGCCTCAGAAGCGCCGTGTCGACGACGTCGCGCTTCAGATGGGAATGGAGGGACCGCAGCGAGGTCGGCACGATGATGGCGATGGACGAGCCGACGGCGAGATGCATCGAGACGAGATGGCTCACCCCGAGGCTTTCGAAGGTCTGGTAGAGCACCGGCACGAAGATCGCCCCGCCGCCGATGCCGAACAGGCCGGCGAGGAAGCCGGCAGCGGCAGCGGCGGCAAGAAGCGTGACGATGAGGGGGATGAGGCTGACGCCGTCTTGCAAGGTCATGTCCGGCATCTATCGCATTGCAGTGATCACATGCACGAACAATCTTGGCGAGGGAGCGACGTGTTTCCGCTCAGACCCTTGCCACGACGGCCTCGCGCCGCGCCGCCCGGCCCTCAAGGCAGATCTCGAACCGGGTCCCCGGCTGGTCGCGGTCGGCAAGGCTGATCTCGCCGCCATGCGCCTCGACGATCTCCGCGGCGATCGGCAGGCCGAGGCCGGTTCCGCCGGATCGCGCCGAGCCGCGAAACGCCTTGAAGAGATTTTCCCGTGCCACCTCGGGAAGCCCGGGCCCGGTGTCCTCGACGAAGATCGTCAGCCCGCCCCAGCCACCGGCGCCGGCCGAGGCGATCTGCGCCCCGGTGCGGATCTGGCGGACCACCATCGACGGATCGTCGCCCCCGGAAGAGAGCGCCTCGACGGCATTGCGGCAGAGATTGAGGATCACCCGGTGGAACTGGTCCGGATCGACCATCGCGACGAGATCGTCCGGCACCGCGTTGACCAGCCGGATCTGCGACCTCGGATCGAGGGCGAGCGTCTCATAGACGTCCTCGACGAGCATCCGCAGCCGCACCTCGCGACGCACCGGCTCGCTTTCGACCGCGCGGCCATAGGCGAGCACCGACTGGGTGTAGTGCAGCGCCCGGTCGAGGCTGCGCAGCAACAAGGGCGCGAAGCGCTGGACCGTCGGGTCCTCGATCGTCGCCAGCCGGTCCGAGATCATCTGGCTCGAGGCGAGGATGTTGCGCAGGTCGTGATTGATCTTGGAGACGGCAAGGCCGAGATCGGCGAGGTGGCGCTGCTCGCGCAGCGTCTCGGTCAGCCGCCGCTGCATGGCGGCGAGTTCGACCTGCGCGACGCCGATCTCGTCGTCCCTGTCGCTTGGCGCGATGATCCTGTCGGTATCGGTCGGATTGGCGCCGAAGCGCATCATCGAATGGGTCATGTGAAGGATCGGCCGCACGAGATAGCGGCTGATCGCGGTATAGACGAGAAGCGCCGCGAACATCGCGATCGACAGCGAGAGCAGGAAGACATTGCGGGAATAGACCAGCATGGCGGTCCGCAGCGGGCGCTCGGACATCACCACCTCGGCCCGGACGGAGCCGTCGCCGACGGCGCCCTGGACGCGCATCAGCCGATCGCCGCCGAGGATCAGCGTGTCGAAGGCGCCGAGGATCATCGCCATCATCGTCTCGTCGGAGAGATTGATCTGCAGATCCGGCACGCCGACGGTCTCCGCCCTGGCGAGGAGGCGCGAGGCATCCTTGTCGTCGATGGCGATCAGCTGCGCGTCGAGCGCCTTCAAAAGCGCCGATTCCTGGTTCGGGCCGAGAACCGAGCCAGGCCCGGCGTCGACCTCCTCGGAGGCGAGCCCCGCCACCGCAACTGTCTCGGTCTTGGCGGTCAGCCAGTCATAGCGGAATCGCGAGACCGAGGGGACGAAGATCAGGACTTCGGCGAGCATCACGGCAAGCGCCGTGATCACCAGGATGCGCGTCGACAGCCGCCGCCGCAGCTTCGGCATCGGCTTTTCGCCGGCCGCGCCTTCCGATCTCGCTGGATCGTCCAAGAATGTCCCCGCCTCTGACCTTCCGGCGCAATGCACACAGCGCCCGTACCGATGATGATACGGCTGCCGGACGCCTGTGGTTTCAGCCCCCCGACTGAAACCCCTTGCGCAACTCCACCACCCCCTTCAGCCGAACCGGGCGAGCAAGCCGACCAGCCGACGCACGAAGGGCTTCTCAGTATAGGGGCGATAGTAGACCGTCGCGGCGCGTTTTCCAATTTCCGAGAGGGTCGGATAGGGCGACACGAAGTCCCTGAGATCGGCGACGCTCATCTTCTTGCCGACGACGAGCGACAGCATGTTGGTGATCTCGCCGGCCGCCATGCCGACGACCCCGGCGCCGATCACCCGGCCCTTGCGGCCGAGAACGAGCTTGATCAGGCCGCTGGTGTGGCGTTCCGCCTGGGCCCGGTCGTTTTCGCCATAGGGCCAGCGCAGCACGTCGTGAAGGTCGCCGGCAGCCTTCGCCTCGGCCTCGGTTGGGCCGACCTGGCCGAGCTCGGGATCGGTGAAGGTGACATGTGGCAAATGGTCGCGCCGCTCGCGCACCGGCAGGCGGAAGAGGATCGGCCTGAGGACGAGGCCGGCCTGATAGTTGGCGACATGGGTGAATTGCGGCCCGCCGGCAATGTCGCCGACGGCATAGACCCGGCGATTGCTGCTGCGGAGATCCGGTCCGACCTTGATGCCCTTGGCGTCGTAGTCGACACCAGCCGCGTCGAGGCCGAGGCCGGCGACATTCGGCGCCCGGCCGACGGCAACGAGGAGATGGCTGGCGTCGATCGTCTCGGGGGAGCCGCCGGTCTCGATGGTGATCCGAGGGCCATTTTCGCCGCGGGTGACGCCGACGACCTTCGCCTTGTCACGCAGCTGCACGCCTTCCTCGCGCAGCCTGCCGAGGACGATCGCCGTGAGTTCCGGATCGTCCCGGGAGAGGAAGCTGCCGCCCTCGAGCACCGTGACCCTCGAGCCGAGCCGGCGATGGGCCTGCGCCATCTCGATGCCGATCGGGCCGCCGCCGACGACCACCAGATGGTCCGGACGCTCCCTGAGCTCGAAGATCGTCTCGTTGGTGAAATAGGGTGTTTCGGCAAGGCCCTCGATGGGCGGCACCAGCGGCGACGAGCCCACCGCCACCACATAGCGCCGCGCTTCGACGATCCGCCCGCCGGCCGAAACGGTTTTCTCGTCGACGAAGCTCGCATCGGCCTGGATCACCGTGACGCCGAGGCTCTCGAAGCGCTCGACGGAATCGTTCGGCTCGATCGCGGCGATGACGCCCCTGACGTGATCCTTGACTGCGGCGAAATCGATCTCCGGCTCGCCGACCCGGATTCCGAAGCGGCCGGCCTCGCGGATCGCCGCAACGTGCTTGCCGGCGGAGATCAGCGCCTTGGACGGAACACAGCCGTAGTTGAGGCAGTCGCCGCCCATCTTGCCGCGCTCGATCAGCACCACCTTCACGCCGAAGGCGGCGGCAGCGGCCGCGGTCGTCAGGCCGCCCGAACCGCCGCCGATGACGCAAAGATCCGGCTTCAAGATTGGCGCCATCGCCGCCTCCGATATGTCCGTGAAATTCGTCTCAGCCGGCCCGCTTGCGCAGCACCGTCTTCTTCAGCACCACGCCGAGAATGGCGAGGCCGGCGAGCCCGACAAGGGCGATCGTCATCTGCGGTGTGACGAGATCGGCGATCGCCACCTCCCCCTCCCCGACATTCACCAGCGCCTGATCGAGGCCGGAGCCGAGAAACGCATAGACCATCGAGCCTGGAATGATGCCGAGAAAGGTGGTGACGACATAGGTGCCGAGGGAAACCTCGAAGAAGGCCGGCGCCACATTGACCACGAAGAAGGGCAGCACCGGCGTCAGCCTGAGGAGCAAAAGATAGGTGAAGGCGTCGTCGCGAAAGCCTTCCGCGAACCGCGCGATCGCGCCCTTCGATTTCCTGCGCAGGACATCGCCGAAGGCAGTGCGGGCGGCAAGGAACAGCACCGTCGCGCCCAGCGTCGCGCCGATCACGGTCAGCGCGCCGCCGGCGAACCAGCCGAACAGGAAGCCGGAGGCGACTGTCACCAGCGAGGCGGCGGGGAAGGACACCGCGACGAGCACGGCATAAAGGAGAACGAAGCCGGCGGCGGCGAGGACCGCATGGTCCGCCACCCATTCCTTGAGATCCTCGCGGCTGTCGAGAAAGAACTCGAGCGAGATGTAGCGATGGAGGCCGAGGGCATAGGCCAGCGCGAGCGCCGCGATCAGGCCGACGATCGGGAGATAGCGGGAAAGCCGCCGGCCGGCGGGCGGCGCCATCTCGGGCGTCGAAGGGGGCTCGTCGCCCGTCGCCATCGCGTCTACCCGCTGCTTCGTCCTCGCGATCGGCATGTCGGTCCAGTCTCCGGCTATCGAACGCGCGAGGTGGCGGCACGAGACAAGCCGCCCCCTACAATCGGGCCGGCGGAAGATGCACGGCACGGGCATGAATCGACTTCGCCCGGCAACGCCGCGACGTTACCGGCCGGACATCTCAAATTGGAAACACGCTTGCGTCAACCAGGCGCGGCGCCTCGCGACATGCGTCAGGCGGCGCGTCGCATCGGCGAGCGCAGCGCCTCGCCGACCTCGTCGAAGAGCCGCATCGCCTCGGGCCTTGCCGTCAGGCCGATCGTGCTGCCGCGCTCGATCGAGACCTCGCCCGGCAATTTCGCGACGAAGGGCTCGTCGGCCCGGCCGATGTCGACATAGACGAGGGTGACCTCGCCGAGGGACTCGGTCAGGGTCACCGGGCCACGGAACGGCGCGCCGGCGTCGGTGGTGATGGATAGGTCCTCCGGTCGGATGCCGAGATGGGCCGCCCGCCCCTGGGCGGAACCCGGCGTCGCGATCGGCAGATCGACCTTCGAACCGCCCTCGGGAATGACCCGCGTGGTCGCCCCGGCGCTTTCGATCGTCGCCGGCAGGATGTTCATCGACGGCGAGCCGAGAAACTTCGCGACGAAGAGGTTGTCCGGCGAATTGTAGAGATCCATCGGCGAGCCGACCTGCTCGACATGGCCCTTGTTGAGGACGACGATCCGGTCCGCCAGCGTCATCGCCTCGACCTGGTCGTGGGTGACGTAGATCATCGTCGTGCCGGCCATCTTCTCGTGCAGCCGGGCGATCTCGATGCGGGTCTGGACCCGCAGCGCCGCATCGAGATTGGAGAGCGGCTCGTCGAACAGGAACACCGAGGGATTGCGGGTGATCGCCCGGCCGATGGCAACGCGCTGTCTCTGGCCGCCGGACAGCGCCTTGGGCAGCCGGTCGAGATAGGGCTCGATCTGCAGGATGCGGGCCGCCTCGCGCACCCGCCTGTCGATCTGCTCCTTGCCGGCTCCCTTTTCCAGTGTCAGCCCGAAGGCCATGTTGTCGTAGACGGTCATGTGCGGATAGAGCGCGTAGGACTGGAACACCATGGCGATGCCACGCTGCTTGGGGGTGAGCGCGTTCACCACCCTGCCGCCGATCTCGAGCGTCCCGCCGGTAATATCCTCGAGCCCGGCGATGACCCGCAGCAGCGTCGACTTCCCGCAGCCGGAGGGGCCGACGAAGACGACGAATTCGCCGGCATGGATGTCGAGGTCGATGCCGTGCAGCACCTCCACGGTGCCATAGGCCTTGCGGACTTTCGTAAGCTTGAGATTGGCCATCAGATCCTCCCAAATCCGCGACGCCTAAAGGGCGCCGATGAAGCCGTCGTGGTCGTCGAAAAGCAGTGTTTCCCCGTCGATGCGTCCGGCCAGGCCGTGGCCTTCGAGCGGCGCCGGAGCAAAGCCTTCCGGCAGCGCGAAACGCGCCTCTCCGGGCGACAGGTTGAAGACGCAGAGGAGCCGTTCGTCCTCCCCCTCGCGGACGAAGGCGAGGATGTGTTCGGGCGCGTCGAGGAACGAGATCGCCCCCGTCGCGAGGGCCGGATGGGCTTTGCGAAAGGCGACGAGCCGCCGGTAGAAATAAAGAAGCGAGGCGGGCTCGGCCTCCATCCGGTCGACCGCACGCTCGACATGCTCTGCCGGAACCGGCAGCCAGGGCCGGACGGTTGAAAAGCCGGCATTCGGGCTCGCCGCATCCCAGGCCATCGGCGTGCGGCAGCCGTCGCGGCCCTTCACCTCCGGCCAGAAATTGATGCCATAGGGATCGACGAGATCCTCATAGGCAATGTCGGCCTCGGTCAGGCCGAGCTCTTCCCCCTGATACAGGCAGACCGAACCGCGCAGTGTCAAAAGGATGGCGGCGGCGAGCCGCAACGTCCGCTCGGTCTCGCGGGCGCCTGCGGTCCAGCGCGTCGCGTGACGCGGAACGTCGTGGTTGGAAAACGCCCAGCAGGCCCAGCCGTCCGGACCTGCCTCCCCGAAACGCTCGACGATCGAGCGGATCGTCGCGGCCAAGGGCATGTGGCCCGAGAGGAAGTCGAAGGCGTAGCACATCTGCAGCCGATCCGAGCCGGTCGTGTATTCCGCCATCAGTTCGACGCCGCGGATGCGCTCGCCCACCTCGCCGACGGCCATCGCGCCGTATTCGTCGAGGAGCGCCCGCAATTCGGCGAGGAAGATCGTCACCTCCGGCCGGTTCTTGTCGAAGACGTGATCCTGGAAATTGTAGGGCTGGTTGCGCGAGGCCATGACCTCCGATTGGAGATCGTCGCCGAGCGGCGGATTGTCCCGCAGCGCCGCGTCGTGGAAGTAGAAGTTGGCCGTGTCGAGCCGGAAGCCGTCGACGCCGCGCTCCAGCCAGAAGCGCACATCGGCGAGCAGCGCCTGGCGCACCGCCGGATTGTGGAAGTTGAGATCCGGCTGCGAGGCGAGGAAATTGTGCAGGTAATACTGCCGGCGACGGGAATCCCATTCCCAGGACGTGCCGCCGAAGACCGAAAGCCAGTTGTTGGGCGGCGTGCCGTCGGGCCTCGGCTCCGCCCAGACATACCAGTCGGCCCTGTCATTCTCGCGGGCCGAGCGGCTCTGGGCGAACCAGGGATGTTGGTCGGAGGTGTGGGACAGCACCTGGTCGATGATCACCTTCAGGCCCAGCCGGTGCGCCTCGGCGACGACGGCGTCGAAATCGGCGAGGGTCCCGAAGATCGGATCGACTTCCCGATAGTTCGAGACGTCGTAGCCGAAATCCTTCATCGGCGAACTCATGAAGGGCGAGATCCAGATCGCGTCGACGCCGAGGGAGGCGACGTAAGGGAGCCGGCTGGCGATGCCGGCAAGATCGCCGATGCCGTCGGCGTTGGAATCCTGGAAGGAGCGGGGATAGATCTGGTAGATGACGCAGCCGCGCCACCATTCGTGTGCGGCCGCCCTGGCGACGGGATCGCCGCCCGCAACAACCTCCCGCCTGTCGTCGAAGCGGCTCTCCATCAGGCGGCCGCCTCGAATGCCGCGTGATAGGTGATCTCTCCCTTCGGTACCGGCGGCATGAAGACCAGCCGCTGGACGTTGCGGGTGGGCAGGCCGCGATAGGTGAGCTCCGGATCGCTGGCAAAACCGAAGCGCGCATAGAAAGCCGGATCGCCGATGAGGACGCAGCCCCTCGCGCCGATGCCTTCGAGCCGGCGCAGGCCGTCGACGATGAGGGCCGAGCCGATGCCGCGCCGCTGCAGCTGCGGCCAGACCGAGATCGGCCCGAGGCCGTACCAACCCTTCTCGCCGCTTTCGATCGTCACCGGCGAAAAGGCGACATGGCCCATGATGCCGCCGTCTTCGTCGACCGCCACCAGTGACGGGATCATCGTTTCGGATTGCCGCAGCCGCTCGACGATCGCCGCCTCGCTGCCGTCGCTATAGGGCGCATCGCGGAATGCCGCTTCGGTGAGGGCGCCGATCACGGCGCTGTCGGCCGGTGTTTCGGGCCGGATGTGAACCGCCTCCGCCATCTTCAGCCCTTCACGCCGCCGGCGGTGAGGCCGGAGATGATCTTGCGCTGGAAGATCAGGACGAGGACGATCAGCGGCACGGTGACGATCACCGAGGCGGCCATGATCGTTCCCCAGGGGATCTCCTGCTCTGACGCGCCGGACAAGAGCGCGATCGCCACCGGCACGGTGCGGGTCGAATTGTTGGAAACGAAGGTCAGCGCGAAGAGGAACTCGTTCCAGGCGGCGATGAAGGCGAGGAGCCCGGTCGTCACCAGCGCCGGCCACATCAGCGGCAGGAAGACGCGCATGACGATGGTGAAGGGCGAGGCGCCGTCGACGATCGCCGCCTCCTCGATCTCCACCGGCAGGTCGCGCATGAAGGTCGTCAAGACCCACACCGTAAATGGCAGGGTGAAGATCATATAGGCGAAGATCAGCGAGAACAGCGTGTTGTAGACGCCTGCCGCGCGGACCATCTCGAACAGCCCGGCGAGCACCGCGATCTGCGGAAACATCGAGACGGCGAGGATCGTCAGAAGCAGGAGACCCCGCCCGGCGAAGTTGATGCGCGACAGGGCATAGGCGGCCGTTACCGCGAGGAACAGCGAGATGGCGACGACCACCACCGCGACGATCACCGAGTTGAGGATGTTGGTGGGAAAGACGCCGTTGGTGAGAACGCTCGTATAGTTGGCGAGCGAGAAATCCACCGGCAGATAGTTCACCCGGAAGAGCGCCGTGCCGGACTTCAGGCTGGTCAGGATCGCGTAGTAGAACGGGAAGACCGAGAACAGCACGATGAACACCACGAGGGCGTAGAAGCCGGTACGCTTGACGACATAGGGCATGGTCACTTCCCCCTGCCGCCGAGATCGAGCCGGGCGACCTTGATGTAGAACAGGGTGATGAAGGCGATCACCAGGAAGAGCAGCGTCGAGGCCGCCGAGCCATAGGCGAACTTGTCGAACTGAAAGAGATTTTCTTGGGCGAAGACCGACATCGACTTCGTCTGGGTGTTGTTCGGCGTCAGCACGTAGATCAGGTCGAAAACCCGGAGCGCGTCGAGGGCGCGGAAGATGACGGCGACGAGGATCGCCGGCCGGATCAGCGGCAGCGTCACCTTCCAGAACACCTTGACCGGGTGGATGCCGTCGATCTTCGCCGCCTCGTAGACGTCGCCCGGCACCATCTGCAGCCCGGCGAGGATCAGGAGCGCCATGAACGGCGTCGTCTTCCAGACGTCGACGATGATCACAGCCCACATGGCGGTGTCGGGATCGGCGGTCCAGGCGACGGGTGAGGACAGGATGCCGATCGACATCAGCATGTCGTTGAGGATGCCGAACTGGTCGTTCATCATCCAGGCCCACATCTTGGCCGAAACGATGGTGGGGATCGCCCAGGGGATCAGCACGGCGGCGCGCACGACGCTGCGACCTTTGAACTCGGCATTGAGAACGAGGGCGAAGGCGAGGCCGAGGATGGTCTCGATCGTCACCGAGATCACCGAGTAATAGACGGTGTTCCAGACGGCGTTCCACCATTGCGGATCGAAGAGCAGGCCGAAATACTCGCCCTCCCCGTCGCCATAGTCGACATATTCGTAATAGTTGCGAAGCCCGACGAACTTGGCGCCCTCGAGATCCGACAGGCTGGCGTCGGTGAGCGAGAACCAGATCGTCTTGACCAGCGGCCAGCCGGCGACGAGGGTAAGGACCAGGATCATCGGCGCGAGGAACAGCCAGGCCGATCTCAGGCGCTGGCGCGAAAGATCCGAGCGCGGCCGAGCCCCGGCCCGTTCGGCTTCGAGCGCCTTTTCGGTGGGCGGAACGCCCGCCTGAACGTTTGCCATCGTTACCTCCCGTCGGGCGCCCGATGCGCGAAGCCTCGCCGGTTGGCCGGTCTCTCAAGCCTCGACATCGTCCTTTCATCGCCCCGGCAGGGTGCCCGCCCTCTCCCGAAGCATGGCTCGCCGGGCCGCATCGACGGCCCGCCGGCAGCGAGGCGCGACACCCCCTCCCGGGGTCCCGCGCCTCAGATGGCGACTACTCCCACTCTCTGCGCTTGAGCCGGCGAAGCCGCTTCTCGAGCTTGTCGAGATTGTCGGCGGCGCTGCCGCGCCCGGCCAGCGTCTCGTTGACCGCCGTCCAGAACTCCTTGGAGACCTCGTTATACTGGCGCTTGGTGGGCGCCGAGGGCCGCGGTACGGCGTTTTCGACCACCTCGCCCCAGCTGGCGACGATCGGCTGGGCCTTGGCGATCTCGGGATCGTCATAGAGCGCGGTGATGGTCGGCAGGCGCGACTGGTTGAGGGCGCGCTGCTTCTGGGCCTTTTCCGAGCTCAGGAACTTCACGAGCTCGATGGCGGCGTCCTGGTGCTTGGAATATTTCGAGATGGCAAGGTTCCAGCCGCCGAGACAGGCGGCCGACTTGCCGCCCTCGCCGGCCGGCAGCGGCACCACGTCGAACTTGCCCTTCACCGCCGAATCCGCGCCGTTCGACAGCGCATAGGCATAGGGCCAGTTGCGCATGAAGACGGCGTTGCCGGTCTGCCAGACGCCGCGCGATTCCTCTTCCTTGTAGGAAAGGACGCCGTCGGGAGCGATGGTGCCGATCCAGCCCTTGACCATTTCGAGGGCGGCAGCGGCCTTTTCGTTGTTGATGGTGATGTCGCCTTCCGCCGAAACGATCCGGCCGCCATCACTGGAGGCGACCCATTCGAGGCCGTCGCAGGTCAGGCCCTCATATGGCGCGCCCTGGAAGACGAAGCCGGTGAGCTGGCCGTTGCCGGCCTCATGCTCCTTGTCGACGATCTCCTTGGCGGTTTCGGCGAGTTCCGACCAGGTCTTGGGGGGCTCCTTGCCGTATTTTTCCAGAAGATCGGTCCGGTAATACAGAGCCGGTGCATCGGTATACATCGGGAAGGCGACGAGCTTGCCGTCGACCGTCTGGGATTCGATGATCGAGGGATTGTGCCTGGGCGTCTCGTCCTTCATCGCATCCTTGAGGTCGACGAAGCTCCCGGCGAGCTGCGGCGCCCAGATCACGTCGGTGCGATAGACGTCGACATCCTCGTTGCCGGCCGAAAGCCAGAGCCGGTACTGACCGAACTGGTCGGTCGTCGAAGCCGGCATCTCCACGATCTTGACGGTGTGGCCGCTTTCCTTCTCGAACTCGTCGAGCTGCATGCGCAGCTCGGAAATGTCCTTACCGACCGAGCCCGAGACCAGCGCCAGTTCTTCGGCGCTCGCTCCGCCGGCGCAGAACAACGCACTCGCCGCCACGGCGGCGGCCATGTTGCGGAAATTCATCCACCTTCCTCCCTTGGTTGGTCGTCGATGCGACACCTGCCGGGCGCGTCTTGGCGACGTCTGAAGACGGCGGGCCTCCCAACCCGCACCACAGGCGTTTCCGCCCGCGTCTTTCCCGTTACAAAGAATGCTAGACGACCAACCAAGAAAGACAAGTTGTCTTGGCAAATTCGCCGGAGAGACTGACGCAAAGGACCGTGAAGATCACCGCCGACGGGAGATCGGCCCGATCGACGACTTTCAGGTGATCATCGCGGCGTGCAGCGACACTGCCGGCGTCTAGAAACGCCGGAAAACCCGGGAATTGCGCGCGCTCAGACGGTCAGGTGCTTCCTGACCTCGGGGTCGTCGAGACCCTCAGCCGGGCCTTCGAAGACGATCTCGCCACGATCCATCACATACACCTTGTCGGCGAGTTCCCGGCAGAAATCGAGATACTGCTCGACGAGCAGGATGGCGATGCCGGAATTCTCCTTGAGGAACCGGATCGCCCGGCCGATGTCCTTGATGATCGACGGCTGGATGCCCTCGGTCGGCTCGTCCAGCACCAGGAGCCGCGGCCGCGTCACCAGCGCGCGGCCGATGGCGAGCTGCTGTTGCTGCCCGCCGGAAAGGTCGCCGCCGCGGCGCGACAGCATGTCCTTCAGGACCGGGAACAGCTCGTAGACATGATCCGGGATCGAGCGCTCGGAGGCCTTGAGCGGCGCATAGCCGGTCTGCAGGTTTTCGCGGACGGTGAGGAGCGGGAAGATCTCGCGGCCCTGGGGCACGAAGCCGATGCCGCGGCGGGCCCGGTTGTAGGGCGCCTCGCGGCCGAGCGGATCGCCGTCGAGGGCGATCTCGCCGCGGCGGATCGGCTGCTGGCCGACGATCGCCCTCAAAAGCGAGGTCTTGCCGACACCGTTGCGGCCGAGGACGCAGGTGATCTCGCCCTGTTTCGCCCCGATCGAAACGCCACGCAGCGCCTGCGCAGCGCCGTAATAGAGATCGACATTGGAAACGCTCAGCATGGGGTGGTTCTCCCGTCGCGGCGGCCGAAGTCTGCGAGGCACGAAGCCTCGACGGTCGTCACCCCGGCCTTCCGATCGCCGCCGTGAAGTCTCCGGCCCAGCACCCCCATCTTGAGGTGCGAGTGTGCTCGAAGAGCGGGGAAGCCTCGAAGGGCGAGGATGCGATAGTGCCCCATGTCCCCTCGTCCTTCGAGGCTCGCCACGGCTCGCACCTCAGGATGAGGGGACGGATCCCGCCTCGCGACAATACACCGACTGCTGCTCATCGTCCGAGATACACCTCGATCACCTTCGGATCGTTCGACACCTTGTCGAGGGTTCCCTCCGACAGCACCGAGCCCTCGTGCAGGCAGGTGACCTTCACCCCGAGCGCCCGGACGAAATGCATGTCGTGCTCGACGACCACCACCGAATGGTGCTGGGCGATCTCGCGCAGGAGCCGGGCGGTTTCCTCGGTTTCGGCGTCGGTCATGCCGGCGACCGGTTCGTCGACCAGCAGGAGTTCGGGGTCCTGGGCGAGCAGCATGCCGATCTCCAGCCACTGCTTCTGACCGTGGCTGAGGTTCGCCGCATAGGTCTTTCGCCGCGCCGTCAGCCGCGTCGTTTCGAGGATCGTCTCGATCCTGTCGCGCTCCGCCCGGTCCTTGCGATGGACGAGCGCCCCCAGCACCGAGCGCGGCCCGGCCAGAGACAGGCGGATATTGTCCTCCACCGTGTGGCTCTCGAAGACCGTCGGCTTCTGGAACTTGCGGCCGATGCCCATGGAGGCGATCGCCGCCTCGTCGTGATGGGTGAGGTCGACATCGCCGGCGAAGAAGACCTCGCCCTTGTCGGGCCGGGTCTTGCCGGTGATGATGTCCATCATCGTCGTCTTGCCGGCGCCGTTCGGCCCGATGATCGCCCGCATCTCGCCCTTCTGGATGACGAGGGAGAGGTTGTTGATCGCCTTGAAGCCGTCGAAGCTCTTGGTGACGCCGTTGAGATAGAGCAGCGTGTCGCGCCGCGCGAGGCCCTGCGCTTCGGCGGCGAGTCGGCGATCATGGAGGACGGTGGCGTATGGATGCGGCGAGACGAAAGGTTCGCCATGGACGGCGCCGTTGCCGACCGGTTCAGCCGCGGCCGGCGCCGGACCGGCGGGAGGCCTGGCATTGCCCTGTGGCTCGCTCAGCGCCCGGAATTCGTCGGCGACTTTCTGGATGATGCTGTCGGACATCGCCGTCACTCCGCCGGGCCCGGAACGGCTTGCGCGTCTCCGCCGCTCTCGTCCTTTTCGGCATCCTTCGCCCGGCGGATCGAGCGCAGGGCGTCCCAGCCGTGATCGATCGTGCCGACGATACCGCGGGGCAGGACCAGCGTCACGAAGACGAACAGGCCGCCCAGCATGAACAGCCAGAATTCCGGCGCGGCGGCGGTGAAGACGGTCTTGCCGTAATTGACGAGCAATGCCCCGATGACCGGACCGATCAGCGTGCCGCGGCCACCGACGGCCGCCCAGACCACCACTTCGATCGAGTTCACCGGCGCGAATTCGCCGGGATTGATAATGCCGACCTGCGGCACGTAGAGCGCCCCGGCGATCCCCGCCATGATGCCGGAGACGGTGAAGGCGAAGAGCTTCACATATTGCGGTCGCCAGCCGATAAAACGGGTGCGGCTTTCGGCATCGCGCACGGCGATCATCAGCTTGCCGAGCTTGGACCGGGTGATCCAGCCGACGAGGAGGACGGCAATGGCGAGCGCGATGCAGCTTGCCGCAAAGAGCCCCGCACGGGTCGAGGCCGCCTGGATCGGGAAGCCGAGGATGTCCTTGAAGTCGGTCAGGCCGTTATTGCCGCCGAAGCCCATGTCGTTTCTGAAGAAGGCGAGCAGCAGCGCATAGGTCATCGCCTGGGTGATGATCGACAGATAGACGCCGGTGACGCGCGATCGAAAGGCGAAGAAGCCGAAGACGAAGGCGAGCAGCCCCGGCACCAGCACCACCATCAGGCAGGCGAACCAGAACTGGTCGAAGCCCAGCCAGTACCAGGGCAATTCCTTCCAGTTCAAAAACACCATGAAGTCCGGCAGAACGGGATTGCCATAGACGCCGCGCGAGCCGATCTGGCGCATCAGATACATGCCCATGGCATAGCCGCCGAGGGCGAAGAAGGCGCCGTGGCCGAGCGACAGGATGCCGACATAGCCCCAGACGAGATCGAGCGAGAGGGCGAGCAGCGCGTAGCAGACATATTTGCCCCAGAGCGGCACCAGATAGGACGGCACGTGCAGGGCATGATCCGGCGGCAGCGCCAGATTGGCGAGCGGCACGAGAATCGCCGCCGCGAGAATGACCGCAACGAGGATCCAGACCCGTGGGCCGAGGAAGCGGGCTAGCAGCATCGCGCGACCTCCGGGCAGAGCCCCGGAACATGCGACCGCCCTTTGCGACTAGCCTGATCTCCCCCCTCGAGGGGGAGATGCCTGGCAAGGCAGAGGGGGGCGCGCAGGGCGCTTCGTTCTCCGATTTCCAACGGTTGCAGCTGCCGCCTACCCCCCTCTGGGCTGCCGCCCATCTCCCCCTCAAGGGGGGAGATCGGCCAATCGCTGACGCCAACGCTTAAAATCGCGAATATCGACCCGATCCCGCTCATGCCTCGACGAACCTTCCCTTCTGGGCGAACAGGCCGCGGGGGCGCTTCTGGATGAACAGGATGATCAGGACGAGCACGACGATCTTGCCGAGCACCGCACCGGCAAAGGGTTCGAGAAACTTGTTGACGATGCCGAGGGTCATCGCGCCGACCAGCGTGCCCCACAGATTGCCGACCCCACCGAAGACGACGACCATGAATGAGTCGATGATGTAGCCCTGGCCGAGATTGGGCGAGACATTGTCGATCTGGCTGAGCGCGACGCCGGCGATGCCGGCGATCCCCGAGCCCAGGGCAAAGGTCATCGCGTCGACCCAGGGGGTGCGGATGCCCATCGCCGCCGCCATCTTGCGGTTCTGGGTGACGGCCCGCATCTGCAGGCCGAGCGGCGTCTTGTTGAGAACGGCGAGCAGGGCTGCGAACACCACCAGCGCGAAGACGATGATCCACAGCCGGTTCCAGTTCACCGACATCAGGCCGAGATCGAAGGCGCCGGACATGAAGTCCGGATTGCCGACCTCGCGGTTCGACGGCCCGAAGATGGTGCGCACCGCCTGCTGCAGGATCAGCGACACCCCGAAGGTGGCGAGCAGCGTCTCCAGCGGCCGGCCGTAGAGAAAGCGGATCAGCCCGCGCTCCATGACGAGGCCAACGGCGCCGGCGACGAGGAAGGCGAGCGGCAGCGCGATGAACAGCGAGTACTCGAACAGGCCGGGGGCGTTGGTGCGGATGAACTCCTGGACGACATAGGTCGTATAGGCGCCGATCATCACCATCTCGCCATGGGCCATGTTGATCACGCCCATCACCCCGAAGGTGATGGCGAGGCCGATGGCGGCGAGAAGCAGCACCGAGCCGAGCGACAGGCCGTACCAGACGTTCTGCATCTGGTTCCAGAAGGCGATGTTGTTCTGGATGGCGACGATCGCCGCCTCGGCTGCCTGCTTGGCCACCGGATCGTCGGTGGCCCCGGCAAAGCGGGTGAGCATCGTCAGGGATTCGCGGTCGGCCCGGTTGGCGAGGATCTTGGCGGCGGCCGCCTTTTCCTCGGCCGGCCGGTCGGAGACGAGGACGGCGCTCGCCCGCGCCTCCTCCATGCGCGCCTTGACGCCGGCGTCCTCCTCCGACGCGATGGCGGCATCGAGCGGCTCGATCATTTCGGGATCGGCCTCGGAGAACAGCGTCTCGGCAGCGCGCATGCGCTGGGCCGCGCTGTCGGCGCCGAGCGTCAGGGATCCGAGGGCGGTGGTGACGGCGTTGCGGATGGAATTCTTGACGCGGACCTTCTGCATCTCGCCGCGCGGCACGGTGCCGGCGGCCTCGCCGGTCATCGGGTCGAAGATCTCGTAGTCGTCGCCCTTTCGCTTGCCGATGAACACCGCCTCGTCGCTCTCGCGCCAATAGAGGTCGCCGTCGCGCAGTGCCCTGAGCGCCCGAGCAACGTTCGCGTCACCCGTCCTGGCGAGTTCGGAAATGACGGCTTCGGTATCGTCGTAGCTCTGCTTGCCGCCGAATTTCTGGACGATCGCGGCCGGGTCCGCCGCCTGCTGCGCGACGGCAGGGGCAACGAAGAGCACGAAGGCAAGGCCCGCAAGGAGCCAGCGGATCGATCGGTTCATCTGGTCTCGTCATCCTTGGCGGCCTGTGGCCGGCCAGCAGCCCGGCCACTTGCGGTGGACCGGAAGCCTTCAAAGCGGATGCAGGGCGGCTCGCGACAAGCCGCCCCGCCGGCGCTGCTTGGGAGGCAGGCATCGATGCTTTTGTCAGGGCGACGTCGATCGCCCCGACCGGGAGCAGGCTGCGCTTGGGAGAAGACGCGAGCCCCGGCCCGTTTCGCGCAAGCGGGAGGTTGCGGTCGGAAAGCCGGTGCCCAGGCGTTCCGACCGGCTCCCGCCGGCGCGGATCAGTTGGACTTCTCGGCCATGGTGTCGCCGAGGCACTTCTTCGCCTCGGTGTCGTAATTGCCGCATTTCAGGTCGACCCAGTCGGCCTCGAGCTTCTTCGATTCCGGCAGGAAATCCGACCAGGCATCGCCCGGGACGAGATCGTCGGTTTCGGAGACCACGTCGAACTGGCCCTCGTCGTTGATCTCGCCGATCAGCACCGGCTTGGTGATGTGATGGTTCGGCAGCATCTTCGAGGTGCCGCCCGTCAGGTTGGCCTGCTCGATGCCCGGCAGCGCGTCGATCACCTTGTCCGGATCGGTGGTGCCGGCCTTCTCGACCGCCTTCACCCACATGTTGAAGCCGATATAGTGGGCTTCCATCGGATCGTTGGTGACGCGGTCGTCATTGCCGATGAAGGCGTGCCACTTCTTGATGAAGTCCTTGTTCTCCGGCGTATCGACGGATTCGAAGTAGTTCCAGGCGGCGAGATGGCCGACCAGCGGACCGGTGTCGATGCCGGCGAGTTCCTCCTCGCCGACCGAGAAGGCGACGACCGGGATGTCGGTCGCCTTGATGCCCTGGTTGGCGAGCTCCTTGTAGAACGGCACGTTGGCGTCGCCGTTGATCGTCGAGACCACCGCCGTCTTCTTGCCGGCCGAGCCGAATTCCTTGATCTTGGAGACTTCCGTCTGCCAGTCGGAGAAGCCGAAGGGGGTGTAGTTGACGATGATGTCCTCGGCGGCGACGCCCTTGTCCTTCAGATACTGCTCGAGGATCTTGTTGGTCGTGCGCGGATAGACGTAGTCGGTGCCTTCCAGAACCCAGCGCTCGACGCCCTCGCCCATCAGATAGTCGACGGCGGGGATCGCCTGCTGGTTCGGCGCAGCGCCGGTGTAGAAGACGTTGCGCTCGGATTCCTCGCCCTCGTACTGGACCGGATAGAACAGGATCGAGTCGAGCTCCTTGAACACCGGCAGCACCGACTTGCGCGACACCGACGTCCAGCACCCGAAGACCACCGCCACCTTGTCCTGGCTGATCAGCTCGCGGGCCTTTTCGGCAAAGAGCGGCCAGTCCGAAGCCGGATCGACGACCACCGGTTCGAGCGGCCGGCCGAGGACGCCGCCCTTCTTGTTCTGCTCGTCGATGAGCATCAGCATGGCGTCCTTGAGGGTCGTCTCGGAGATCGCCATCGTTCCGGAAAGCGAGTGGAGGATGCCGACCTTGATCGGCTCGCCGCTCGGCTTGGTGTCCTGGGCGTGGGCCCCAGACAGACTGAAGGCGGTAATGGTGGCCGCCGCGGCCGTCTTCTGCATCCAGGTGATGGCTGATCGCATGTCTTACCTCCGGTCGTGCCGGGCTCGATTCCCGGCTTCGCGGAAGCGACGTTGCAAAGCCCGTGCCAGACCTGCCTTTCCGTAAGGTCGCTTGGGGCCTTGGCCGCAGCCCGGTGCCTGCTCGGCTTTTGCCTGCGACAGATCGGGGCTATCGGGACAACTGGCACTTCGCAGGTCGACTAAAAATTAGGCGATCAGATCAACAAAGAGCCAAAAGCGGGCCCAAAGCCCATTCAATGGGCAGATCAGGCGGCCGAGGAAACTACCGGCGCCTCCCGAAGATCATTCGGTCTCGATCGCCTCGATCGCCAGCTTCGCCAGAACCGGGACGCTGCGGCCGTAAAGCTGCGCCTTTTCCGGGTTGGAGGCATTGCCGTCGGCATAGCGCTTGAAGACGCCCTGCAGGATCGCCGCGAGGCGGAAGAAGGAAAAGGCCAGGTAGAAGGTCCAGCCTTCGATGCCGGCAAGCCCGCGACGCTCGCAATATCGCGCGACATATTGCGCCTCGGTCGGAATGCCGCGCTCCGCCCTGTTGATCCCGCCGAGGCCCTTGAAGGCGCCGAGATTGGGCAGGCGCCACTGCATGCACTGATAAGCGAGATCGGCAAGCGGATGGCCGAGGGTCGAAAGCTCCCAGTCGATTACCGCCAGCACCTCCAACTTTTCCGGCGCAATCAGCATGTTGTCGAGCCGGTAGTCGCCATGGACCAGGGTGGCGACGCCGTCGTCCGCCGGCAGGTTCTCCTCAAGCCAGGCGATCAGTCTTTCCATCTCAGGGATGTCGTCGATCTTCGACTGGCGCCACTGGTCCGTCCAGCGCGACAGCTGCCTGGCGAAATAATTGCCGGGCCGGCCAAAATCGGTGAGGCCCGTCGCCGCGAGATCGACGTCGTGGATCGCCGCGAGGGTGGCGTTCATCTGGTCGAAGACGGCGCCGCGCTCGGCCGGATCGTCGAGTTCCGGCAGGGCCGGATCGAAGAAGGTCCGCCCCTTGACGAAGGCCATGACGAAGAAAGCCCGGCCGATCGGCGAGACGTCGTCGGTGGCCAGATGCAGCATTTCGGGGACGGGCACGCCGGTTCCAGCAAGGGCCTTCATCACCCGGTATTCGCGGTCGACCTGATGGGCCGATTTCAGAAGCTTTCCCGGGGGCTTGGCCCGCAGCACATAGGTGCCGCTGTCGGCGTCCAGCCGATAGGTCGGGTTGGACTGACCGGACTGGAACTTGACGATCGCCGACAGCCCGGAAAAGCCCGCGATCTCGCTTTCGAGATAGGCGCCGAGCGCGTCCTGATCGAGCTTGCCGTCCTCGCCGTCGCTCATCTCCCGTCTCCTCCCCGGATCACCTGCATTTCGTCTTGAAGCCCGACGGGCGACGCGGTGCCGCCCGGCGGTCGATCAGCTCTCAGGCGGCGTCATGACCGTGAGCGTGATCCAGTCCGCCACCAGCGCCGGCTTGATCGCCCCCTCGATCTCCACCGCGACATCCCAGCCGGTCTGCAGGCTGACCGCCCGCTCCGTCAGGGCGACCATCCGGAAACGGCCCCGCACTCTTGCGCCCGCCTTCACCGGATTGAGGAAACGGACCTTGTCGAAGCCGTAGTTCATGCCCATCCGCGTTCCCTCGACGCCTGGGATTGCCTCATAGGCGAGGGTCGAGAGCAGCGACAGGGTGAGAAATCCGTGGGCGATCGTCCCGCCGAAGGGCGTCTCGGCCTTGGCCCGCTCGGGATCGACATGGATGAATTGATGATCGTGGGTGGCGAGCGCGAAACGGTCGATCATCGTCTGGTCGACGGTCAGCCACGGCGAGAACAGCGGCTCGCCTTCCAGATGCGCCCGATAGTCGGCGAGCGGCACCATCCGCCCGGCAAGCAGCGCTTCCGTTTCGGCCACCGAATTGAGGGCCATCATGCCTCCCCGAAAAGTTCAGGTCCCGTCATCACGCCGATCCCGCCGTCGATGGGCAGGATCGCGCCGGTGATATATGCGCCGGAGCGGCCGCAAAGAAACAGCGTGGCGCCGGCAATGTCGTCGGGAAGGCCGATCCGCCCGAGCGGCACGCCGCTGCCGACCCGCTGCGCCTGCTCGTTTGTTCCCGTCGCAAAGGCCGTCATCTTCGACTGGAAGGGCCCCGGCGCAAACGCGTTGACGGTGATGCGGCGGGCCGCAAGCTCCTTCGCCAGCGAGCGCGTCAGGTGATGCACCGCGGCCTTGGACGCCGCATAGGAATAGACGTGTTCGGAGAGCGGCTGGGCGCCCATCACCGAGCCGAGATTGAGGACTCTTGCCGGGTCGTCGTCGCTGGCGGAGGCCTCCAGCAACGGCAGCAGCGCCTGGGTCAGGGCGAAGAGGCCGGTGACGTTGACCGAGAGCACCTTGTTCCAGGCGTGATAGGGAAACTCGCCGAGCGGCGCACCCCAGGAAACGCCGGCATTGTTGACGAGGATCTGCAGCCGGTCGGTCCGCTCGCCGATGGCCCTTGCAAGCGCCTCGACGCCCTCCTCGGTGGAAACGTCGCCGGCAAGGGCGAAAACCTCGCCTTCAACCCCCTCGCCGTTGATCTCGGCCGCCGCAGCCTCGCAGGCCTCCAGCTTGCGCGAGGCGATGTAGACCTTCGCGCCGGCGCCGGCGAGCGCCGTCGCGATCATCCGCCCGATGCCCGTCGCCCCGCCGGTCACGAGGGCCGTCTTGCCTTCCAGCGAAAACAGCCGCTGCAAAATCGCCTGGGTCATCGTCGATCCTTTCCTCCCTGAAATCTCGCCGACATCTAGACCACAATCTCGAATTGACACCATACGGCAATGTATGTCCCATCCCCCGAGATCGCCGGCGCCAGGCGGCCCGGCCGAGCGGAGGATCGCCGATGCCGCGAGCGCCAGCATCCGGAAAGCCGCGTGGCAGACCACCGCGGGGGGAGCGCAATTTCGCCGCCATCCGCGGTGCCGAGGACATGGCCTTCCGCCGCCGGATCCTCACGGCGGCCGCCGAGATCTTCGCCGAACGGGGCTTTGCCACGGCCTCGATCGACGAGGTGGCGCGGCGCCTCGGCGCCACCAAGGGCCTCGTCTATCACCGCTATCGATCGAAGGGGGAGCTGTTCGCCGATGTCTGCGAGGACGGGCTGAGGGACATCACGTCCCGGCTCGAGGCGATCGCTGAACGTCGCGACCGGGCGATCACCCGGCTGACGGAGGCCGCGACGCTGCATGCCGGCGACGTCCTTGCCCGCACGGCGCTCCACCGCACGCTCGCCGAGGCCGCCTCGGGCACCGCAGCCGCTGCACTCCCCGAGATGGAGGCGGACGCCCTTTCGGGCCTTGGTGCCCTGCGCGAGCGCTACGAGGCGGTGTTCGTCGAGCTGATCGCCGGCGCCGCCGACCAGCGCGACCTTCCGGCCGGCCGCGACACCGAGATGCTCGGCCGCATCTTCGTCGCGGCTCTCGATGCGCCGCTTGCCTGGTCGCCGGCGACCCTTGCCGGCCTTGCCGGGAAAGGCGGTTTGATCGCGCGGCAACTGGCCTATTTTGCGATACGGGGAGCAGGAGCGTCGGATGCGACGCTGGCGGAGGAGTTTTCACGATGACCAATCCCGGGGCGATGGATCTCGGCCTGTCCGAGCGGCTGCGGCCGATCCATGCGGCGGTGCGCGACATGGTGCGCAACGAGATCGCGCCGGCAAGCGAGGAATTTCTCGCCGACGTGCCGAAGGACGGGCGCTTCGTCTACACGGCGCGGCAGAAGGACATTTTGGAGGGGCTGAAGGCGACGGCGAGGGATCGCGGCCTGTGGAACTTCTGGCTGACCGACTCGGAGCGAGGCTACGGCCTCAACACGGTCGAATACGCCTATCTCGCCGAGGAAATGGGCAAGGCGCATCTCGGCGCCGAGACCTTCAACTGTTCGGCGCCGGACACCGGCAACATGGAGGTGCTGGAGCGCTTCTGCACCGAGGAGCAGAAGGCGCCCTGGCTGCCCCGGCTGCTCGATGGCGAGATCCGCTCGGCCTATCTGATGACCGAGCCGAACGTCGCCTCCTCGGACGCGACGAACATCGCCATGAGCTGCGTTGCCGATGGCTACGACTATGTCCTCAACGGCGAGAAATGGTGGGCGTCGGGCGCCGGCGATCCGCGCTGCGCGATCTACATCGTCATGGTGCGCAGCGGCGGCGAGGACCAGCCGAAGCACAGGCGCCATTCGATGCTGCTGGTTCCGGCGGAAACGCCGGGGATCGAGGTGCTGCGGGCAATGCAGGTCTATGGCGACGACGATGCGCCGCACGGCCACATGCATATCCGCTTCACTGACGTCCGGGTGCCGCGCTCGGCGATGATCCTCGGCGAGGGCCGCGGCTTCGAGATCGCCCAGGGCCGGCTCGGACCTGGCCGGATCCACCATTGCATGCGAGCGATCGGCCATGCCGAGCGGGCACTGGAGCTGCTCTGCGAGCGCGCCCTCTCCCGGGAGGCCTTCGGCAAGCCGCTGGCCGAGCTCGGCGAGAATTACGACATCATCGCCAAGGCGAGGACGGATATCGAGATGGCCCGGCTCCTCTGTCTGAAGGCGGCCTGGATGATGGACGAGGGCGACCCGAAGGCGGCGGCGCCGTGGATTTCTGCGATCAAGGTCGTCGCGCCGAATGTCGCTCTCGATGTCGTCGACCAGGCGGTGCAGATGTATGGCGGCCAGGGGATTTCGCAGGATACGCCGCTCGCCCGGATGTGGACGCATCTGCGCACCCTGCGCCTCGCCGACGGGCCGGACGCGGTGCATCGCCGGCAGGTCGCGCGGTGGGAGCTGAAGAAGCACCGATGATGCCGCCGGCCGGCGCCGACGAGCGTCGGCGCAGATGCCGGGGCTCGTGAAGATCCCCGGGCGGGGCGAGGTCGATCGGTCAGGCGCCGTCGTCCCGGAAGAACAGGAACAGCGCGGCGATGACCGTCAGGCCCATGCTGACGATCGTCGCGAGATAGAGGACCGGTTCGTCGGCCGTGACGTAGCGAAACCGGCCGAACGGCAGATAGGTGCCGAGCCGGCCGTTGAGTATCGCACCCGCCAGGCCGTAGAGGCACGGCAGCGCGACCGCCGGCGCGACCACCGCCGGAAGCAGGGCCGGCGATGAAATCCGCAGGGCTCGCAGTTCGTCACGAAGGCCGAGCGCCTGAAACCATAATTTACCTTTCGTAAACCATCCCTGAGACGACTGCGCATCATGGGACAGAGCCAAATCAATCATTGGATCTTCTTCCATAACAACTATGACCTGCGATGAAACGCCGCAGCCTAGAAAAAGTTCGACGACAGTAACAAGAGATCAATACGTGAAGACAATTTTAACTATATCTGGAGTTGACGATTGAGGGCGATCGTTTGCGAAACCTACGGGGCAATTGCCGATCTGGCCTGGCGGGACTGGCAGAATCCGCAGCCGGAAGGGCGGCAGATCGTCATCGCGGCAGAGGCGATCGGCGTTAACTATCCTGACGGACTCCTGGTGCAGGGGCTCTATCAGGCGCGTCCGGAGCTGCCCTTCATCCCGGGCATGGAGGCGGCCGGCCGCGTCGTCGCCGTCGGGCCGGATGTCTCGCGCCACGCCGTCGGCGACCGGGTGGTCGTCCAGCTTTCCCACGGCGCTTATGCCGAAAGAGTGCTCGCCGACGAAAAGGCGGCGATGCCCCTCCCCGATTCGGTGTCCGACGAGGCGGCCTGCGCCCTCGTCTGCGCCTACGGCACTTCGCACCATGCGCTGAAGCAGCGGGCGAAGCTTGCATCCGGCGAGACGCTGCTGGTCCTCGGCGCCGCGGGCTCGACCGGCATCGCAGCGATCGAGATCGGCAAGATCATCGGCGCCCGGGTGATCGCCGTCGCCTCCAGCGAGGAAAAGCGTGCGCTCGCCAAAGCCAAGGGCGCCGACGAGGCGATCGGCTATGACGACCTTCGCGGCGACATCAAGCGGCTGACCGGCGGCAACGGCATCGACGTCGCCTTCGACCCGGTCGGCGGCGAGGCATTCGAAGCCGTGGCCAGGTCGATGGCCTGGAACGGCCGTCTGCTGGTCATCGGCTTTGCTTCCGGCACCATTCCGAAGCTCGCGGTGAACCTTGCCCTGGTGAAGGGCTTTGCCTGCGTCGGCGTGTTCTGGGGCGCCTTCACGACCAAAGAGCCGGATGTCTTTGCCGCAAACATGGCCGAGCTGATGGGCTGGGCGGCAGCCAGCAAGGTCCGGCCGGAGATCAGCGAGCGGGCGAAACTGAGGGACGCGGCCGACGTCCTCCAGCGGATGCACGAGCGCAAGACCCTCGGCAAGATCGTGCTGATTCCCTGACCGATGCCTGCGGGCCCGGAGAACGGCGAACTGGTCGCGCTCGGCGAACGGCAGGATGACGGCGTGACCGTCGCCGGCCCCGGGCGGCGGCTGTCGGAGACCGATTGCCGGACGGGCTGCATTTCGCCGATCTTCTGTTATAGTGGCAGGCGACGTCCCCGCTCCTGCCGCGCTTTCTTCAGCCGGCCGAGCGTCGACGGCGGCGCGTACGATGCGAGACGCCGGCAGCAATTGCCGGCCCGTCTCGCCGGATCGGGCGTCGATACCCGGGGCCCTGACATTGCATGTTTTGCATTCCGCCACATTTTACGCGGATTGATGACGACGAAGGGGCTCTTCCATGCGACGGCGCGGGTTCGAGACGGCAGATACCGGGGCAAATGCCCTGCAGTGTCGCTCTTCCTGCACCGCGCCTGATCCGGCGGCTTTCCCCGCTCGACAAGACGAGCGGCCGGCGGCCGGATCGAAGACTGGAGAAGATTGACAATGCCGACGATCGCCCTCGTGGATGACGACCGAAACATTCTGACGTCCGTCTCGATTGCACTGGAAAACGAGGGTTACAGGGTCGAAACCTACACCGACGGAGCCTCCGCCCTCGAGGGCCTCCAGTCGAGCCCGCCGCATCTGGCGATCTTCGACATCAAGATGCCCCGCATGGACGGGATGGAGCTGCTGCGGCGGCTGCGCCAGAAGTCCGATCTGCCGGTGATCTTCCTGACCTCCAAGGACGAGGAGATCGACGAGCTCTTCGGCCTGAAGATGGGCGCCGACGACTATATCCGCAAACCCTTCTCGCAGCGGCTGCTGGTCGAAAGGGTGCGGGCGATCCTCCGGCGCGGCGCGCCGCGCGAAGCGGGAGCCAAGGCGCCCGGTCAGACGGTCTCGCCCGAATCGTCGCTGGAGCGCGGCCAGCTGGTGATGGACCAGGAGCGCCACACCTGCACCTGGAAGAGCCGGCCGGTGACCCTGACCGTTACCGAATTCCTCATCCTGCACGCGCTGGCGATGCGGCCAGGCGTCGTGAAGAGCCGCGACGCGCTGATGGACGCCGCCTATGACGAGCAGGTCTATGTCGACGACCGCACCATCGACAGCCACATCAAGCGGCTGCGCAAGAAGTTCAAGGCGATCGACGACGATTTCGACATGATCGAAACTCTCTACGGCGTCGGGTACCGTTTCCGCGAGGTGTAAGCGGAACAGGCCCGAACAGGCGGGGTCCCGGCCGCAGCGCCTCTCATACGGCCGATGCGTCGGCGGCATGACCGGAGAGGCCGGTCGCAAGGGTGCCGTCATCGCCGATCACCCTCTGCCGGGCAGCCGCCGGTCTGCCAGACTTGAAGGTTCATGGTTTCGGTTTCGGAAAGTGACGACAGGCAGAGCCAGGACGACGCCGCAGCGGAGCGCCGGCGGCGCCGCGACGCCATGGTGCGCAAGCGGCTGCGCCGCCTGCCCTTCATCCGCCGCGTCCTCTACCGGCTGCGCTGGCTGCTCGGCCACTCGATCTTCTCCTCGCTGACGCGGCGGATCGTCTTCCTCAACCTCGTCGCGCTGATCGTGCTGGTCTCCGGCATCCTCTATCTCAACCAGTTCCGCGCCGGGCTGATCGACGCTCGCGTGGAGAGCCTTTTGACCCAGGGCGAGATCATCGCGGCGGCCATCGCCTCCTCGGCGACGGTCGAGACCAATTCGATCACCCTCGATCCGGAGCGGCTGCTCGAACTCCAGGCCGGCGACACGCTGGCTCCTTCGGCGGAAGCGACCGACAGCCTCGACTTCCCGATCAATCCAGAGCGCGTCGCCCCGCTTCTCCGGCGGCTGATCTCCCCGACCAGAACCAGGGCGCGGCTCTACGACCGCGACGCGAATCTGATCCTCGATTCGCGCCACCTTTATTCCCGCGGCCAGATCCTGCGCTACGACCTGCCGCCCGTCTCTCCCGACGCGCCGAACCTTGCCAGCCGCACCCTGTCCTATCTGCGCGGCATCTTCACCGGCAACGACCTGCCGATCTACCGCGAGGCGCCCGGCGGATCGGGCACCGCCTATCCGGAGGTGATGAACGCCCTCACCGGCGGCCCGGCCACCGTGGTTCGGGCAACGGAGAACGGCGAGCTGATCGTCTCGGTCGCCGTGCCGATCCAGCGCTTCCGCGCCGTCCTCGGCGTGCTGCTCCTGTCGACCCAGGGCGGCGACATCGACAAGATCGTCCAGGCCGAGCGAATGGCGATCGTGCGGGTCTTCGGCGTCGCTGCGCTGGTGGTCATCGTCCTGTCGACGCTGCTCGCCTCAACCATCGCGACGCCGCTGCGCCGTCTGTCGGCGGCCGCCATCCGGGTGCGGCGCGGCGTCAAGGACCGTGCGGCGATCCCCGACTTCGGCGACCGCACCGACGAGATCGGCAATCTCGCCCGCGCCCTCAGCGACATGACGCAGTCCCTCTATGCGCGGATCGATGCGATCGAATCCTTCGCAGCCGACGTCTCCCACGAACTGAAGAACCCGCTGACCTCGCTGCGCAGCGCCGTCGAGACCCTTCCGCTCGCAAGGAACGAGAATTCCCGCGAGCGGCTGATGGAGATCATCCAGCACGATGTCCGGCGGCTCGACCGGCTGATCACCGACATTTCCGACGCCTCGCGCCTCGATGCCGAACTCGCCCGCCATGTCGCCGCCAAGGTCGATCTCGCCGCGCTGCTGCGCTCCGTCGTCGAGGGCGCCCGCAGCCATGTCGCGCCGGGCCGCAAGGTGACGATGAATTTCGCGGCACAGAAGCTGCCGCCGACGCAGCGGCTCGGCTACGTCGTCGCGGGCCATGACCTGCGCCTCAGCCAGGTGTTCACCAACCTGATCGAGAACGCGCGGTCCTTCGTCCCGGCCGAGGACGGGCGCATCGACGTCTATATCCGCCGGCGCGGCCAGCGGGTGATCGTCACCATCGAGGACAACGGCCCGGGTATCCAGGCCGAGATCATCGACCGGATCTTCGAGCGCTTCTACACCGACCGGCCGGCCGGCGAGGCCTTCGGCCAGAATTCCGGCCTCGGCCTGTCGATCTCGCGGCAGATCGTCGAGGCCCATGACGGGACGATCCGCGCCGAGAACATCGAGGACGACGAGGCACCGAACGGCATCGGCGGCGCCCGCTTCGTCGTCACCCTGCCGGCAGAATGACCGCCCGCGCCAATCTTCACGCCTCCGCCGTCGCGCTCGGTGGCCGCGGCGTCCTCATCCGCGGGCCGGCGCGAAGCGGCAAGTCGGCACTCGTTCTCGCGCTTCTGCGGCGCGGCCCGCTTCCCGGCGCGGCCGCGGAACTTGTTGCCGACGACCGGGTGGACATCGAAGCCGCCGATGGCAGCGTCCGGCTTTCGGCACCCGCGATGCTGAAGGGCATGCTGGAGATTTCCGGCATCGGCATCGTCACCGAGCCGGCGCGTCCCGCCGCGGACCTCTGGCTCGTCGCCGACCTCGAACCAGCCGACGCCCTCCCTCGCCATCCCGGTACCCTGTCCACCGAGATCCTCGGCCTCTCCTTCCCGATGGTGCGGCTGCCGCGACAGGAGGCCGCATTGGCGGCCGACATCCTCCTCACCCTCGCGCTTTCCAGCCGCCTGCCGGACTGATTGTTCGCGACGGGGCGGTGATCGATGCATGCAAAAGCATCACACAAGCCCAAGCAGCGATCATTTGACTTGCGGATTCGGTCAGGGCTGCCAAGATGCCGCACGCTGACGAAGGGTCGGCGGCTACTTTCGGGTCGGCCAGGACCCGCAAGCGGGCCGCAAATGCAAGGCTGTCGGCCGGAACCGGACGAAGGTTTGCGGGTCGGCACGACGGGCGATCGAAGAATTTGGAGCGGCCTTCGCGGATCCTGTTCGGATGCGAGGCACGCGAGAAGGTGATGGAGAAAGCGGCCATGGCAGGCTCCAGCGACGTGCGGATCGGCGAGGCGGCATGATCGGACTGGTACTCGTGACCCATGGCAGGCTGGCCGACGAGTTCCTCAACGCCGTCGAACACGTCGTCGGGCCGCAGGATGCCTTCGAGACCATCTCGATCGGCCCCGAGGACGACATGGAGCAGCGCCGCATCGACATCGTCGAGGCGGTGGCGCGGGCCGATCGCGGCGCGGGCGTCATCATTCTCACCGACATGTTCGGCGGCACGCCGTCGAACCTCGCCATTTCGGTGATGGAGGGCAGCCGGGTCGACGTGCTCGCCGGCGTCAACCTGCCGCTCCTCATCAAGCTCGCCAGCGTGCGCGAGGAAAAGCCGATGAGCGAAGCGCTGCTGGCGGCCCAGGAGGCCGGACGAAAATACATCAACGTGGCAAGCCGCGTCCTCAGCGGGAATTGAGAGCCGGAACCGTGCGAAGCTTCGAGAACAAGGATGGGCGCGGGATGGCACTCGAAGCGGCTACCGCAGACCCCGATTGCGACGGCGCCGCCGCGCCGCAGAAGCCGCGCCGCGCCGACGAGCCCGCCCCGCGCATCCTGCCGATCGTCAACAAGCGCGGGCTGCATGCGAGGGCCTCGGCCCGCTTCGTCGAGACGGTCGAGAATTTCGACGCCGAGGTCACCATCTCGCGAGACGGCATGAGCGTCGGCGGCCTGTCGATCATGGGCCTTCTGATGCTCGCCGCGAGCCAGGGCACTTCCATCGAGGTTAGCGCCAGCGGGCCGGATTCGGTCGCCGTGCTGGACGCCCTCGAACGCCTCGTTGCCAATCGCTTCGGCGAGGATGGCTGAGGCGCGTCAGCCCTCGTGCTGCCGTTCGGCAAGCTTCGTCTTTTCGTCGACTGTGGCAACAGCCCGGGAATCGGCGATCGGTCTTCGGCAAAGACGATGCGCTGACTCAGGACATCGAAGTGGTCTTTGCGCGCTTCGGAGCACACCCTGCTCCGGACGCGAAAAATCCGGCGCAGCCTCCGCCACGCCGGCCTTCCAATATCTTGCTTTTGCGGCTTGCGGCCGGCAGGAGATCCCGCCCAGCCCCTCGGCGAAGATCAGTCCTCGTCGTCCTCGCGCCCGCCGCCGATGATGCCCGACATGTCGTCGTCTTCCTCGTCGTCCTCGAGGAAGGTGTCGTCATTGTCGCCGTCATCGGAATCGTCGTCGATGTCCGGAAGGTTGTCGACGTCGGAATCGTTCTCCTCTTCCGCGACGTCTTCCAGGGAAACGGTGTCGGGAGTGCTCTCGACGGTTTCCGTCTCCTCCTTCTCCTCGGGCTCCTCCTCGATCTTGGAGTTCTCCCCCTCGAAATAGGAGCGTGGATAGCTCTTGCCCGTGAAGGGCGACACGATGGGATCCTTGTTGAGATCGTAGAACTTGCGTCCGGTTTCGGGATCGACCCGTTTGGTTCCGAGCTCGGGCTTCGCCATTACTGCCTCATCATTCCTGTCTCAATTGCTCGCCGCAGGCCGTGGCAGCTGGCGCGACATCTGCCCGACCGAGGCGATTGTCGCCAGAGTCCGGCGCTCGATGGCCGCCGTTCCCCGGCGGGAGCGACGCATGCGTTTCGGCCGGTCCCTGGCCCGGCAAAATCGGCTGGTCCATACGGCCTCGTCCAGCCCTTGTCAAAGCCCCATTGGATCGACAGAAAGGGCACATGGCCGGTGTGCGATCAAGCGATTTCTCGCAACGCCCTCGCGACCACCGACACGCCGCCCGCAAGCGGCGACGACCAGGATTGGGAAACATGCAGCCTACCGACCAGACGCCGCTGCCGCTTGCGGCAAGACGGGCGGGCGCGCTCACCGGCCGGGTGCGCGTGCCCGGCGACAAGTCGATCTCGCACCGGGCCTTCCTGTTCGGCGGCCTCGCCGCCGGAACGACGCGGGTCCGCGGCCTTCTCGAAGGCGAGGACGTGCTGGCGACCGGCCGGGCGATGGCGGCGATGGGCGCCAGGATCAGGAAGGACGGCGACGTCTGGGTGATCGACGGCGTCGGCAACGGGGCCCTTCTCGAGCCGACCGGCGTCCTCGACTTCGGCAATGCGGGCACCGGCGCGCGGCTCACCATGGGCCTCGTCGGCAGCTACGACTTCGGCGCTACCTTCGTCGGCGACGCGTCGCTGTCGCGCCGGCCGATGGGCCGCGTGCTAGATCCGCTGCGGCTGATGGGTGTCCAGGTTGTGGCGCGGTCGGGTGACCGGCTGCCTTTGTCGATCCACGGCCCGCGGGTCGCCGCGCCGATCCGCTACCGGGTGCCGATGGCTTCGGCGCAGGTGAAGTCGGCCGTGCTGCTTGCCGGGCTGAACGCGCCGGGCGTGACGACGGTGGTCGAGCCTGTCGCGACGAGAGACCATACCGAAAAGATGCTGTCCGGCTTCGGCGCATCGCTCGATGTGACGAGCGATGCCGAAGGCAGCCGCCACATCGCCCTCGAGGGCCAGGGCCGGCTTACGGCCGTCGAGGACCTGACGGTGCCGGGCGACCCGTCGTCGGCCGCCTTCCCGCTGGTCGCGGCGCTCATTGTCCCAGGCTCCGACGTCGTCATCGAGAACGTCCTGATGAACCCGACCCGCACCGGTCTGATCGAAACCCTGCTCGAGATGGGCGCATCCATCGAGATCGCCAACCGGCGGAACGAGGGCGGCGAGGACGTCGCCGATCTGCATGTCCGCCACTCCGAACTGAAGGGTGTCGCCGTTCCCCCGGAGCGGGCCCCGTCGATGATAGATGAATATCCGGTGCTCGCCGTCGCGGCAGCCTTTGCCGAGGGAACGACCCTGATGCAGGGCCTCGACGAGTTGCGCGTTAAGGAAAGCGACAGGCTCGCCGCGGTCGCCAAGGGTCTGGCGGCAAACGGCATTTCCCATGAGGAAGGCGCCGACAGCCTGTCGGTCACCGGCATCCCGGACGGAAAGGGCCTTGGCGGCGGACGGGTCGACACCCATCTCGATCACAGGATCGCCATGAGCTTCCTCGTCCTTGGCATGGCGAGCGAGAAACCGGTCGGCATCGACGACGCGCGGATGATCGCGACGAGCTTTCCCGAGTTCCGCGCAATGATGGCGGGTCTCGGCGCAATGCTGGACCCGGTTGCGGGGAGCTGAGACGGCATGGGCCGGAATTGATGACGCTGTTACTCGTCCTCGTGTTCTTCACCCCGCTTGCGGCCGTCTATGGACGGTATCGGGCGCGGGTGCTGCTGTCCGAGGGAACGAATCTTGGCCAGCGGCTTCTCCGCCTCGCGCCCTTGCCGACGGTCGTCCTTGCCGCTCTGATCGTCGCCGTCGAAGCGCGCTCTGTCGGACCGATGGGGACCGCAACCCCTTCCCCGGAGCCGGCGCACGGGAGCTTCGTCAATGCCGCGTTGAGCTTCGTCGGCACGATCCTCCACTGGATCGGCGACCTTTCGCTCATTCTCTTTTTTCTCAGCATCCCTTATGTCATTGGCAGTATGATCGCCGCAGGACTGCTCATTCTCGACGCCAGGGGCGAGATCACCCTCACGCCGCTGGCCGTCGAAGCCGAAGAGGCCGCGCAATGACGGCGCCGCTCACCATCGCCATCGACGGCCCCGCCGCCGCCGGCAAGGGCACGCTCGCCAAGCGTGTCGCCCATCACTATTCGCTGCCCTATCTCGACACCGGCCTGCTCTACCGGGCGGTCGGGCGGCAGATCCTGCTCGCCGGCTCCGATCCTGACGACCCATCCGAGGCCGGCGCCTTCGCCCGCGCCCTCGACGTTGCCCATCTCGACGATCCGACGCTCCGCGGCCACGAAGCCGGCGAGTTCGCCTCGCGGGTCGCGGTGCATGGGGAGGTGCGCGAGGCACTCACCGAATTCCAGCGCAGCTTTGCCGCCCGGCGCGAAGGCGCCGTCCTCGACGGCCGCGACATCGGTACGGTGATCTGCCCGAATGCCCGCGTCAAGATCTTCGTCACCGCCTCCCCCGAGGTCAGGGCCCGCCGGCGCACTGACGAACTCCTCGCCCATGGTCGCGACGACGTCGACTACGAACGTATCCTCGCCGAGGTGAAGGCCCGCGACGAGCGCGATTCCGGCCGCGTGGTGGCACCACTCAGGCCGGCTGACGATGCCCACTTGCTGGACACCAGCGAATTGGATATAGATGCGGCATTCCGGGCTGCCTGCGAGGTCGTTGATCGCGTTCTGGCGGAACCGGACAGGCATTGAGGGGCCGCTTCCGGAAGGAGGCGAGCCCTTTTCGGCTATCAGGGGCGGCGCGTGCCGCCGCCACCCGGCCATGCTGAACCAGTCGTCCGGTCAAGGCTTTTCGAGCGCCGACCATTTCCGCCCGCCGCGAGACGCTGCCGGGCGCCCCTGGAGGTTTCCGCCGTTCATTCGCGGAAACCGGAAGCCCGGAACGGACGATCCGACAACGCTCAACCCGCGCGGGGCGGATACCCCGAGGCGCATGCCCTTCCCGACGAGACGCGTCACGAAGGGTCCCCAAGGAGAAAGAATGTCTAACCTCAACCCCTCGCGCGAAGACTTCGCGTCGCTGCTCGAAGCCTCATTCCATGAGCAGGACGTCGCCGAAGGCATGGTGGTCAAGGGCACCGTCGTCGCGATCGAAAAGGACATGGCCGTCATTGATGCCGGCCTGAAGGTGGAAGGCCGCGTGCCGCTGAAGGAATTCGGCGCCAAGGGCAAGGACGGCGAGCTGAAGGTCGGCGACACCGTCGAGATCTATGTCGAGCGCATCGAGAACGCTCTCGGCGAGGCTGTCCTGTCGCGTGACAAGGCGCGCCGCGAGGAAAGCTGGGTCCGCCTCGAAGAGAAGTTCAACGCCAACGAGAAGGTCGAGGGCCAGATCTTCAACCAGGTCAAGGGCGGCTTCACGGTCGACCTCGACGGTGCCGTGGCCTTCCTGCCGCGTTCGCAGGTCGACATCCGTCCGATCCGCGACGTCACCCCGCTGATGAACACGCCGCAGCCCTTCCAGATCCTCAAGATGGACAAGCGCCGCGGCAACATCGTGGTCTCGCGCCGTACAGTTCTCGAGGAGAGCCGGGCCGAGCAGCGCTCCGAGATCGTCCAGAACCTCGAAGAGGGTCAGGTCGTCGAGGGTATCGTCAAGAACATCACCGACTACGGCGCCTTCGTCGACCTCGGTGGCATCGACGGTCTCCTGCACGTCACCGACATGGCCTGGCGCCGCGTCAACCATCCGACCGAGATCCTGCAGATCGGCCAGACCGTGAAGGTCCAGATCATCCGGATCAACCAGGAAACCCACCGCATCTCGCTCGGCATGAAGCAGCTCGAGGCGGATCCCTGGGACGGCATCGGCGTCAAGTACCCGATGGGCGTCAAGGTCACCGGCCGCGTCACCAACATCACCGACTACGGCGCCTTCGTGGAGCTCGAGCCGGGGATCGAGGGTCTCATCCACGTCTCCGAGATGTCCTGGACGAAGAAGAACGTCCATCCGGGCAAGATCCTCTCCACCTCTCAGGAGGTCGAGGTGGTCGTTCTCGAGGTCGACCCGAACAAGCGCCGCATCTCGCTCGGCCTCAAGCAGACCCTGCAGAACCCGTGGGAAGCCTTCCGCGACAAGTTCCCGGTCGGCACCCAGGTCGAGGGCGAGGTCAAGAACAAGACCGAGTTCGGCCTGTTCATCGGTCTCGAAGGCGATGTGGACGGCATGGTCCATCTCTCCGATCTCGACTGGAACCGTCCGGGCGAGCAGGTGATCGAGGAGTTCAACAAGGGCGACATCGTCAAGGCCCAGGTCCTCGACGTCGACGTCGACAAGGAGCGCATCTCGCTCGGCATGAAGCAGGTTGGCGGTGATCCGTTCGTCGACGCTGCAGAGGCCGGCGAAATCCGCCGCGGCTCGATCGTCACCTGCGAGGTCGCCGAGATCAAGGACGGCGGGCTCGAGGTGAAGATCGTCGATAGCGATCTGACCGCCTTCATCCGCCGCTCCGATCTCGCCCGCGACCGCGACGAGCAGCGCCCCGAGCGCTTCCAGGTCGGCCAGAAGGTCGATGCCCGCGTCACCCAGTTCGACAAGAAGGCCCGCAAGGTCGGCGTGTCGATCAAGGCGCTGCAGATCGCCGAGGAGAAGGAAGCCGTCGCGCAGTACGGCTCGCAGGACTCCGGCGCTTCACTCGGCGACATTCTCGGCGCGGCCCTGAAGAACCGCGGCGACGACGAGTAAACGACCGGCTTGCCGGCGGGGCACCCTCCGCCGGCGGACTGCCAGACATGAAAAAGCCCGCGGCGAGCGATCGCCGCGGGCTTTTGTCTGTTATCTCTCGTTCAGACGGCACTGCCGGATCTGCGACGGCTACCCTCTCGCCGTATGCGCCGGCCGGATCTCGGCGTCGAGCCGCGTCACGGCGACGCCCTTGGCCATCCGCTCCAGCGTCGGCGACAGGCCGGAGAGGCCGATTGCCTGGCTCTTCCTGACCAGAAAGCCCTCGGCCATCGCGGTGCGAATCTGACGCAGCCTGCGCAAGAAGCCGGGACGATCGATCGCCGCCCGGCGGAAGCGCGCGCAGGGCGCCACCGAGCGCCCGGCGCCGACCGTCTCGACATGGTCGATCACCGCGCCGATCCAGCCGGGCATCAGCCGCGCGCCCGGCTCGAGGAACAGCAGCCATTCGCCCTTGGCGGTGCGTATCGCCTCGCGCAGCTCCTCCGCGGCAATCACCCGGCATCCGGCATGATCGGCGACCTTGCGGGCGTCGGCGCCCATCGCGCGATCGACCAGCACGACCTCGCGGACGATCCCCTCCACCGCCCCCGGAACGAGGCTTGCCAGTGTCGACGCCAGTTTCTGGTCGTCCGGACCGCAGTCGATAAAAACGCTCAACATGTTCCCCGGAGTAGCGGAGGTTGCAGGCACTGGCCAGTGCGGTCTCATTTTGTTCTTGTAATGTTCGCTCTTTGGCATTAGCTATCTGTTCACCAACGACTGCCCACCATGGGAGGGCCGAAGATGCAGCAGATCACCGCAGCCGACCGCGCCGCTTTCGCCGGGGCCAACGGCGTCGAAATCGCCAACCATATCGTCGACAAGGCCAATCTCCGGGTTCCGGCCGACAGGCGGCGGGGCCGCGGCGCCGGCATCAATCCATCCGGGCGCTACGAGCCGTTCTCCCGCGCGAGCTTCGACGACGGCTGGGAGACGCTCGACAGCCTGCCGGCTTTCAAGACCGAAGTGCAGGTGGAAAAGCCGAAGATGATCATCACCCGCAATGCCTCGCCCGACATCTCCTTCGACCGCTCGATCAACCCCTATCGCGGCTGCGAGCATGGCTGCGTCTACTGCTTCGCCCGGCCCACCCATGCCTATATGGGTCTTTCTCCGGGGCTGGACTTCGAATCGCGGCTCTTCGTCAAGCCGAACGCCGCCGAGCTTTTGGAGCGCGAACTCGCCAAGCCCGGCTACGAGGTGAAGTCGATCGCCATCGGCACCAACACCGATCCCTATCAACCGATCGAGAAGGATCGGCGGGTGATGCGCGAGATCCTCGAGGTGCTCGAGGCGGCGAACCATCCCGTCGGCATCGTCACCAAGTCGGCGCTGGTGACCCGCGACCTCGACATCCTGTCGCGCATGGCGGCGAAGGGCCTCGTCAAGGTGGCTCTGTCGGTCACCACCCTCGACCGGACGCTGGCAAGGGCGATGGAGCCCCGCGCCGCCACCCCGGCAAAGCGTCTCGATGCGGTGCGCACGCTCTCCGAAGCGAAGATCCCGACCATGGTGATGACCGCGCCGATCATCCCCGGGCTCAACGACTCGGAGATCGAGCGGCTGCTCGAAGCCGCCGTGACCGCCGGCGCGAAGGAGGCGGGCTACGTGCTCCTGCGGCTGCCGCTGGAGGTGGCGCCGCTCTTCAAGGACTGGCTGCTGCGGCACTATCCGGATCGCTACCGCCACGTTCTTTCCCTGCTTCGCTCGATGCGCGACGGCAAGGACTACGACGCCGAATGGGGCAAGCGCATGCGCGGCTCGGGGCCATACGCCTTCCAGATCCGCCGCCGCTTCGAGATGACGGCCCGGCGGCTGAACCTCAATGCCGACCGGACGAAGCTGCGGACCGACCTGTTCACGCCGCCGAAGAGCGCCGGCGTTCAGCTCGCCCTGCTCTGATCGTCGCGGCGGACGTCCTTGAGGGTTGCGGCCTTTTCGGACGGATATCCACAAGGCCTGCGGGTGGTATCGGCGATGCCGCGAGCCCGATCCGCAGGCAAGGCTGGTCGCCGGGGCGCCGCATCGCCCTTTGCGCGGCAGCCCGGCGGCCCTTGCGGCCGGCCGGGCAGGTCTGCCACCGTCCGGCGCCCCCCGGGCGGCGGCGGGCCTTGCATGGGATCGGAGGATGCGCGAGTCTTAGCCGCACGATGACCGCGCATTCCTCCGATTCTCCTGCCGTCCTGTCCACCGCCAGAGCCGCAAAAACGGCAAAGGGCGGCAGCGTGTCCCCATCTGGCGCAGGCAAGGCGGCCGCGAAAGCCAGACCCCGCGGCGGGGCGCGAGACCCGGCCGCATCGGCCAGGCCTAACGAGGAGGCCCGGCTGCCGCGCTCCGGCCCTGATTTTACGCGCGAGCGCCAATTGATCTCCCTTGGCCTGCAGCGCGTGGCAGGCGTCGACGAGGCCGGCCGCGGACCGTTGGCGGGCCCGGTGACGGCCGCCGCCGTCATTCTCGACCCGGGCAACATTCCCGAGGGGCTCGACGATTCAAAGGCGCTTTCGCCAGAGCGGCGCGAGGCGCTGTTTCTTCAGATCGTCGCCACCGCGACCGTGGCGAGCGCCTGCGCCAGCGCCGCCGAGATCGATCGCTTCAACATTCGCGGCGCGACGCTGATCGCCATGCGCCGCGCGGTTGCCGCGCTCGGCCACGAGCCCGACCACATTCTCGTCGACGGCCGCGACATGCCGCCCGGCTGCGGCTGCAACGGCTCTGCCGTCGTCGGCGGCGACGCCGCGTCGCTGTCCATCGCCGCCGCCTCGATTGTGGCCAAGGTTTTGCGCGACCGGATGATGCGCCGGGCCTGCCTTGCATTTCCCGGCTACGGCTTTTCCCAGCATATGGGCTACGGCACGGCGGCGCATCTTGAGGCGATCGAGACCCACGGCCCCTCGCCGCTCCACCGCATGACCTTCAGCCCCCTGAAGCAGCGGCTGCTGCTGGTCTGAGGCCGGCGTCCCGCTGCCATCCCGCAGAAACGCCGCGGGCTGGTTGAGAACCGCCTCGCCGGTTTCGCTTGCATCGTGCTCGCGGCCACCCCTGTGAGGCAGCCGCAAGACGCTGATACGTCGGCGTGACTTCACCGCTCGACGTTCCAATTCTCAACTCAGGCGAAGACGTCGGCGAGATCGGTGAAGCCGACCCCGTCCTTGATCTCGCGCAGCCGCGCATAGGTGACGGCGACGGCGATCGAGACGAAGGAGGCCGCGACGCCGCTCACCACGCCCTGCAGGATCAAAAGCACGATCGGCGAGGCGGTCGAGACCATGACGCCGAGACCCGCCAGCGCCAGGGTGACGATGTAGAAGATCACATAGACGATCACGATGAAGCCGACGATCGGCCAGCGATACCCCTTGGTGAGGTCGGAGCTGCGACTGAGCGAGCCGAAGCCGTTGCCTTCCACCATGATCACCGGCACGAACACCGAGAGCACGCCGAGCAGCCAGAGGCCGGGAACGATCAGCAGGGCAAAGCCCATGCCGATGAGCAGCCAGGCGGCGATGGTCATGACGATGAGCGGCAGGATGCGCCGGAAGGCGGTGGCGACCGCGGCGCCGATATTGGTGCCGCGCCCCGCCTTCGCGTCATAGGCGACCAGCACCAGCACCGCGGTGAGGATCGAATAGACGATCAGCGGCGCGGCGACACTGATGACGACGAAAAGCACCGGGTTCTGTGCGAGCAGCGCTTCGTCGCCGCCCGCCGCGACGTTGGTGCTGTCCGCCCCCAGGACGAGAAAGCTCGGCAGCTCCATCAGGAGACCCGCGACGATGCCGATCACGCCGAAGACGGCGAAGCGTCCGAAGAAGATCGAGACGGTGTCGTTGATCCTGGCACCGACGCCGAAGCTCGGCCTCGGCATTCCTGCGGTGTCGATGGCTGTCATCTGCTGTCCTCTCGGTCCTTATCGATGGGAAACGGGTGTTGTAGACGCTGGCGGGAACGGGCCGCGGAAAGCTGCATCACGGCGGCGGGGCAGGCGCTTCGTCCTCGCGGTGGAACTTGTCGGCCCTGGCGTCGCCCATCAGCTTCTTCTGTTCGAGAAAGGCCCGCTGGGCAACGTAGAAACTCTTCAGGAACGGCTCTTCCTCCGGCGGCGAAACCCGCTCCTCGTAGCCGATCTTGGCGCGGATCCGTTCGCCGATCCGGGCAAGGCCCTTCTGGCGCTCGCGGCTGTCCTTCACCTCCTCGCCGCCGCGCAGAAGCCGCTCCAGCACCTGCAGTTCGTAGGCGCCATAAAGTTCGAGCTGGGCGCTGGTGAAGACGAAGCGCTCGCGCGCCGCCTCGTCCGCGGCGACCGCGACGTCCGGCAGGAGCAGCGGCCGCGGGTCGAGGACGACGGCGGTGTCGGCGATGAGGTCGCCGATGCGTTGGTTGGCCTTGTTGCGGATCGGCACGGCGACGACCACGAGCAGCCAGACGAGCATGAAGCCGTTGAACCAGAGCGATTCCTCGCCGCCGCCGATGAGGAATGCCGCCGGAACGAAGACCTCGACCTCCTTGGTGAGATTGCGGACGACGACCTGGTGGGTGGAAAGGCCAGAGCCGTCCTTCGAGACGACGCGCAGCCCGAGCAGCTTCTTGCCGGGCGTGCGGCCGTTCATCAGCAGCTCGCTGACGATGTAGTAGGGCGTGCCGAAGACGAGGACGAGGAATGTCGCGATGGCGCCGAAGGCCGTCGGGCTGGCAAGATCGGCGTAGAGCAGGGCGAAGATGATCGCGAACATCGCAATGGTGGTGATGATGACGTCGACGAGCTGAGCGCCGAGCCGCGACCCGAGACCCGCGACCTCCAGATGCAGGACGACGCCTTCCGGCGGCGTCAGGCTGAGGCGCTTCGGCTCCCGGCCGACGGGGCGGCGGCGGGCGGCCCTGGCCTTGCGGCGAAACAGCGCCATCAGACCGGCTCCGCGGCGGGTTCGCGCGTCGGGCTCCCGTCACGGCCGGCGAGGGTGAACCAGGCTAGCCAGAGAAGGCCCATCCCCCAGCCGATCGCCATGCGCGCCCAGAAATTCGTGACCAATTGGCGGCCGATGCCTTCGAGAAGGCCGGCGGCGACCAGCATCACCGCCGCCACGACGGCAAGCTTCACCGCGTCGCGGCCGGCGTGGCGCAAGGCGGCCGAGCGGCTCCTGAGGCCCGGAAACAGCATGGCATAGCCGAGCGTCAGCCCGCCGGCGCTGGCGATCGCGATGGCCGAGAGTTCGGTGACGCCATGGATGGTCAGCCAGCCCATGAAGTCGACGCCGAGGCCCTTGTCGACATGGACGCTGACGAAGCTGCCGAGCATCGCGCCGTTATAGAGGAGCAGGATGACGCTCGGGACGCAGAAGACGATGCCGAGGGCGAAGGCGAAGAGGGCCACCCGGGTGTTGTGGGAAAAGAGATAGGTCGCGAAGGCGCCAAGCTCGCCGAGCGGCTGGTAGTCGCTGCCCTCGATGACCTGGCGCAGCGATTCCGCGCTCGCGCCGGGCCCGCGCCCGCTTGCCAGATCGCCGGGGACGAAAGCGTAGAACCAGTTGGGGTCCTCGTCGGTGAGGAGATAGGCGGCGAGCGCACCGACGGCCATCAGCAGGAAGGCGACGAGGATCGGCACGAAAGAGCGGCGCACCGCCTGGGGCGCCGAGCGCGAGAAGAAGCGCGCCAGCAGCCCGGAGAGGTTTTCCCGCGGCGCGTAGACGACGAGATAGGCCCGGGCACAGAGGCTCTCGAGATAGCGCACCACGGCCGAATCGAGGGAGATCTCGCGGGCGACCGAGAGCGAATTGGTCGCCTGCCGGTAGAGCAGCACCAGGTCGCGGGCGTCGTCGAAGCCGAGCCGCGACAGGCCGCGCTTTTCAGCGGCCTCGACGATGGCGGCGAGGCGCTGCCAGTCCGCCTCGCGCTCGTCGCGAAAGCGTGTCGAGCGGATCGTCCGCGCGTTCATATCAGCTCCCGCGCCTTGATGTTGAGATAGGTGGAGACCAGCCGCGCCGTGACGCCGCCGGGATCGGTATCGACGATGAAGACGCCGAGCCTGGCAAGCTTTTCGAGCACCAGCCGGCGCTCCCGGTCGAGCCCTGCCGCCGCGACCGCCGCCGCGATCTCGCCGAGGTCGCCGGCCGCGCGGCGCTGATAGCCGGTGAGCAGCGGATCGCGCATCGAGACGAAGACCACCACATGGTGGCGGTTCAGCACCTCGACGTTCTCGACCAGGAGTTCGGCCGTGGTGGTGTCGACGAAATCGGAAAACACCACGACGAGGCAGCGACGCGACAGACGCTGGCCGAGATGGGTCATGGCGAGGGTGTGGTTGGTCTCGATCGACCGGTAGGAAAGATCGGCGGCCCTCGCCCGCAGCTGGGCGAAGGCGTGGCGCCCGCCATTCGGCGGCAGATAGAGCCGCGGCCGGGCATCGAAGGCGTAGAGGCCGACGAGATCGCCGCCCTGGATGCCGGCCCAGCCGAGCGCCAGGGCGGCATTGATCATGTGGTCGATCTTCGGCAGGCCGGCGATCTCCTCGCGCATCAGATGGCCGTTGTCGAGGGCGAGGACGATGTTGTGGTTCTTCTCCGTCCGCATCTCCCGGGCGACCAGCGCGCCGTGCCGGGCGGAGCGCTTGTAGTCGATGGTGCGGCTGTCCATGCCGGCGACGAAGTCGCGCAGCTGATGGAACTCCGATCCCTCGCCGCGAGAGAGAGCGGCCCGGCTGCCGAAGGCCTCGGTGGCGATCTGCACGTCGATCTCGCCGGAGGTGATCGCCCTGACATTCGGAACGACGACGAGCCGCGTCGGGCAGGGATAGGAGGCTACCAGATCGACGAGGCGGAGCCGGCTCGATCTGAGGACGGCGACCTCGCCAAGCGCGAAATTGCCGCGCCGCCTCGCATGGATGGTGATGGTCGCGCTCGACCTTGCCCCTTGCGGCTGCAGGACGAATTGCGGCGGCCCGTCCAGACCCGCCGGCCAGGCGGCACGCAGCATCGCCGACCCCGGCCCGGCCGCTCCCCTGCCCCGATCGCCTGCCGGCCGCAGCACGAAGGTGAGGTCGCTCGCCTCGCCGACGAACATCTCCCGCGTCGCCGGCGCATCGAGAACGAAGCGCCGCCGGCCGGGGGTGAGGACGACGTCGGCGATGACGGCGAGCGCCAGCAGCCCCCAGATCGCCGGCACCGCATCGGCCGGCGCGCCCGGCACGATCACCAGCGCCAGCGAGGCGAGAGCGATCAGGCTGGCGATCAGAAGGAGGAGGCGCGAGGGCCGCATCAGCGCGGCGCCGGGATCTGTTCGAGAATGGCGGCGAGCACCGCATCGGGGCTGCGCCCTTCGATCTCGGCGGTCGGCGAGAGGACGATGCGATGGCGCATGGTGGGCGTGAAGAGCAGCTTCACGTCGTCGGGGATCGCATAGTCCCGACCGTCGAGCGCCGCCCTCGCCCGCACCGCGCCGCAGAGACCGTCGGCGGCTCTCGTCGAGACGCCATAGGCGATGTCGACGTCGCCGCGCGTCGCCCGCGACAGAGCGAGCACATATTTCAGGATCTCGTCGTCGAGGCGGATCGCATCGATCAGTTCCTGGCCCGCGCGGATCGCCTCGAGGCCCGCGACCGGCTCGATGGCGGCGCGGCGCGCGTCGTGGTCGAGCGGCTGGCCGGCATGGCGCCTGAGGATCGAGAACTCGGCTTCCTCGTCAGGAAAATCGATCTCCAGCTTGAACAGGAAGCGGTCGAGTTGCGCTTCCGGCAGGGGATAGGTGCCCTGCTGCTCGATCGGGTTCTGGGTCGCCACCACGAAGAAGACGTCGCCGACGGCATGGTCGGTGCCGTCGATCGTCACCCGCCGCTCGTTCATCACCTGAAGCAGCGCGGCCTGGGTCTTCGGCGGAGCGCGGTTGATCTCGTCGGACAGGAGGATGTCCGTGAAGATCGGCCCGCGCACCAGCTCGAACTGCCGCGAGCCGAAATCGTAGATGTTCGAGCCGATGACGTCGCCGGGCATCAGGTCCGGGGTGAACTGGATGCGCTTGAAGTTCAGCGACAGCGCCGATGACAGCGACTGGGCGAGCAGCGTCTTGGCGGTGCCGGGCGGCCCTTCGATCAGGCAGTGGCCGCGGGCGAACAGCGAGACGAGCAGCAATTCGACGATCGCCGCCTGCCCCTGCACCGCCTTCTCGATCTCAACGGCGATCCTGTCGCGCAGGGCCCGCAGTTCGTCCAAATTCATGCCATGTCTCCTGGATGACGGTCTCGAATGCGCCGAGCGCCTCGAGGCGTGACCTTTCACCAAGGTCCGGGGCGGTGACCGCCGCATAGGCCTCGGAAAATCTTCTGCCGATCTCCGGCGCGCGCCGCGACAGGAACCTTCCAATCGCGGTTGCATCGTCGCCGGCGCCCCGCGCCCGCCGCGCCGCGCCGAGAAGGCCGCTCGCCAGGGCCTCCAGCCGGTCGCGGACATGCCTGTCGACGAGCGACGCGTCGGAGCGAGCGAGCATCAGGATCCGGCGCGAGGCGTCGATGGTGCGCCGCTTCGAGGCCTCGGCCGGCTCGACGTCCTCCTTCGGCCGTCCGAAGCGCCGGCTGCCGCGCCAGAGCGCCAGCCCGGTGACCAGCGCGACGCCGATCCAGAACAGCGAGAAGGGATAGACGAAGAAGCGGTCGAGATCGGCGAGCGTCCGCTGGCGCGGATCCTTCCCCACCGCCTTGTCGGAAGTCGCCGAAGCCGCCATCGGCTCGGCGCTCGTGTCCTTGTCGACAAAGATCTTGGCATTGCCGGCAAATCCCCGGACGATGGTGAGTGCGAGGGACGCGTTGTCGCCGAGAGCAAGCCCGGCATTGTCGAGGATATCCGGGTCGGCAAGGACGAAAAGCGTGTAGTCCGACCCTTCGAAGAGGACGTCGGTGCAATCGGCGATCAGCGTGCCGAGATCCTTGCCTGCCTTGTCCCTGAGAACGACCACCGGGCGGCATTTGTCGCTGAAGGCCGGGCTCAGCACCTGCGCCGAATAGAGCGTTGCCGCCTCGGCCACCGGCTCGTCATAGTCGATGTCGTAGAGGTCGTATGCGCCGAAGCCGCGCTGCGGCAGCCGCGAAACCGGCCGCTCGTCGAACATCTGGATGGCGTTTTCCGGCACCAGGAGGTCCGGATGCCCCGCGCCGCGCGAAATGATGCCGCCGCGCCATTTCGGCAGCACCGCCAGCATCGGGCCGGCCTTCGCCCGCGTCACGAAATCGAATTGCGACAGTGGCCGCGGCGCCAGCGAGCCGAGTTTCTTCTCCCTGCCGTCGGACTGATCCTGCCCGGCGCCAAGCAGCTTCGGATCGTAGACGGGCATGATGCGGAAGACGTCCCCGGCATTGCCCTCGGTCACCGCAGGCACCGTCTCGATGTCCTTCGTCGTCAGCCATTGTTCGAGCCCGGCAAAGCCGATCGCGCTCGTTTCGAGCGGCTGGCGCCCGCCAAGGAGGACCAGAAGGGCGACCACGCCGACCACCGCCGCGAGAATCGCCGCCATCCTGGCCGTCTCGCCGCGGCCGCTGCCGGCATTCGAACCCGCCGCCGAATCGACCGTGCTCATGCGGCGGTCCTCCGCAGATGCGGCTCGGCGAGATCGAGGCAGCGCTGATAGTCGGCCTCGGCGATCTCCCTGCCGCCGAACAGCACGAGCTCGGTCTGCCGGGCGAGCGTCTCGAGCTCGCTGCGGTGGCGCCAGCTTCCCGGCAGCCGCTGCATCAGTTCGCGCGTCGTCAGCGAGCGCTTGAGAACGATGGCGTTGTCCTCGGCGGCGAGCTTCAGGAAGCGTTCGAGCACCTGGCGAAGCCCGCGCCGCGGATCGCTCTCGCGGCGCAGCCTGGCGATGAGATCGCGGTCGAGCTCGGCTTCCGGCGTGCCGAAGACCGCCGCGCTGCCGCTGTCGAACTGGCGGTTGCGCGGCCCCATCAGGTCCGCGAGCTGGCCCCGGCCGAGCCACAGGAAGAAAGCAAGGAGCAGCGCCAAGGCGACGAGGAAGCCGGTCGCCCCCCATTCGAGCGGCTCCGAGCGCCCGCTGGCCAGATCGTCCTTAGGCGGCGTCTCCGGCTTGGCGTCGAGGTCTGCGTCCGGGGAGAGATAGTCGATCGGCGTCTGCAGCCGCAGGCCCGAGACCGCCTCCAGATAAACTGCACCAGCCTTCGAGCGCTGCGGCTCGGCTGGCGGGCCGCCGGCCTTGCCGCTGGCCGCCAGCGTTGGGGTGGCCGCGAGCGCGAAAAGGACCCCGCCAGCCAGGATGGCCGTCAAGCGCCGAACAGGCGGCAAGCCGAAACGCACGGTCAATGGACACCCCGAAAGCAGGACTCCGAGCGACCGGGAAGATACCGGGACAGGATAGGATGACAACCGGACAAGGCCAACGCGGAACTCGGTGATGCTTTGGAGGCTGTGGACGTGCTGTGAGGGGCTTTAGCGTACTGTGCAGGGCATTGGGGGTTGAGACCTCGGATCGGTCAGGGGCTGTTTCGGCAGGAAGACGCGGCGGTATCTGGCAATCGTTGCCGTCTCGGCCACAACTTTCGGGATCATATTGTTCGGCGAGCGTAAAAATCCTCGAGGGCCGAGGTTGACGCCATCCGCCCCTCCGGTGTCTTCACCGGGCCGAGCAGGCGCCTCGCGCGCTGCCAGAAAGCCGAAGGAAGCCCCATGGATTTCGCCCTTCCGACCAACGCCGCCGGCTGGATGCCGTTCGCAGCGGCCGCCGTCGCCGTCCTGCTCGGCCTTGCCGCGCTGTTTGCCCCGCGTCTCGTCCTCGCCGCCATCGGGCTCGCACCGAGCGCCGGCAGCCGCGACGCCCTCGGCGGCTCGCGCGCCAGCCTTGCCGGCTTCTGGCTCGGCACCGGCCTCGTCGGCGCGGCGCTCTACGACCAACCTTTCGTCCAGCTCGCGCTCGGCGCCGGCTGGCTGTTTTCCGGCTTCGGCCGGCTGGTATCGCTCCTGACCGACGGCGCGACTTTCCGGGCGATCTTCTATCTCGTGGTCGAACTGGTGCTTGCCGCGGCGGCGCTGGCGCCGGCCTTCGGCTTCGTCTCGTCCTGAGCAGACTTGGAATGACTCCAGCCGGGAACCGTCCGAACGGCAATCATCTGGGGAAAGCCGGGTGAACAACCCGAAAAACCAAGCCGATTGCCGCGCCGAAGCGTGTTGTCGCGGTGAAATCCCTATGCTAGACGGACGCTATCTCAAGGAGGAGGGCCGGCATGTCGTTGGCAGTCCGCTTGGCATCCAACCAACGGTTTCAAGGCCTTGCGGCGCGGGAGGCTATCCAGCGCGGCGGGAGTTGAAAAAACGCGAAAGAGAAACGGTCGTCCGTGGCACAATCATCCTCTCCCGTTTCGGGGGTCGCAGACCGCTACGCCCAGTCCCTGTTTGAACTCGCACTCGATGAGAACTCGCTCGGGACTGTCGAACCCGAGCTCGATTCCTTCGACCGGCTGATCAAGGAGAGCGCCGATTTCCGCCGTCTGGTGGAAAGCCCGGCCTTCTCCTCGGACGAGCAGCTTCGTGCCATCGAGGCGATCGTCGCCGAGACCAAGCCGGACCCGCTCACCGGCAATTTCCTGAAAGTCGTCGCGGCCAACCGCCGGCTGTTCGTCCTGCCCGGCATGATTCGCCGGTTCCGCGAACTCGCCGCCGAGCACCGCGGCGAGGTCGAGGTGGACGTCACCAGCGCCCATCCGCTCGACGACGGCCAGCGCAGCGCCCTCTCCGAGGCGCTGTCATCCTACGCCGGAAAGTCGGTGACGATGCGCGAGAAGGTCGATCCCGCGATCCTCGGCGGGCTGATCGTCAAGATCGGTTCGCGGCAGATCGACACCTCGCTCCGCTCCAAACTCAATTCGCTTAAGCTTGCACTGAAAGAGGTCGGCTGATGGACATCCGCGCCGCGGAAATTTCCGCGATCCTGAAGAACCAGATCAAGAACTTCGGCAACGAGGCGGAAGTCTCGGAAGTCGGCCAGGTTCTGTCGGTCGGTGACGGCATCGCCCGCGTCTATGGCCTTGACAACTGCCAGGCCGGCGAGATGGTCGAGTTCCCCGGCGGCATCCAGGGCATGGCGCTCAACCTCGAGGCCGACAATGTCGGCGTCGTGATCTTCGGCTCCGACCGCGAGATCAAGGAAGGCGACACCGTCAAGCGCACCGGCGCGATCGTCGAAGTGCCTGTCGGCAAGGGCCTGCTCGGCCGCGTCGTCGACGGCCTCGGCAATCCGATCGACGGCAAGGGCCCGATCGAGGGCGCCGACCGCCGCCGTGTCGACGTCAAGGCGCCGGGCATCATCCCGCGCAAGTCGGTGCACGAGCCGATGTCGACCGGCCTCAAGGCGATCGACGCGCTGATCCCGATTGGCCGCGGCCAGCGCGAGCTGGTCATCGGCGACCGCCAGACCGGCAAGACCGCGATCCTTCTGGACACCTTCCTCAACCAGAAGCCGGCCCACGACGAGAACCGCGAGAACGACAAGCTCTACTGCATCTACGTCGCCGTCGGCCAGAAGCGCTCCACCGTCGCGCAGTTCGTGCGCACGCTGGAGGAGCGCGGCGCGATGGAATATTCCATCGTCATCGCCGCCACGGCCTCCGATCCGGCGCCGATGCAGTACATCGCGCCCTTCACCGGCTGCGCCATGGGCGAGTTCTTCCGCGACAACGGCATGCATGCGGTGATCGGCTATGACGACCTGTCCAAGCAGGCCGTCTCCTACCGCCAGATGTCGCTGCTGCTGCGCCGCCCGCCGGGCCGCGAAGCCTATCCGGGCGACGTCTTCTACCTGCATTCGCGGCTGCTCGAGCGCGCCGCCAAGATGGGCGACGCCCATGGCGCCGGCTCGCTCACCGCGCTGCCGGTCATCGAGACCCAGGCCGGCGACGTCTCGGCCTATATCCCGACCAACGTGATCTCGATCACCGACGGCCAGATCTTCCTCGAGACGACGCTGTTCTATCAGGGCGTCCGTCCGGCGGTGAACGTCGGCCTGTCGGTCAGCCGCGTCGGTTCCTCGGCGCAGGTCAAGGCGATGAAGCAGGTTGCCGGCTCGATCAAGGGCGAGCTCGCCCAGTATCGCGAGATGGCCGCCTTCGCCCAGTTCGGCTCGGATCTCGACGCTGCGACCCAGCGGCTGCTCAACCGCGGCGCCCGCCTCACCGAGCTCCTGAAGCAGTCGCAGTTCTCGCCGCTGAAGACCGAGGAGCAGGTGGTGGTGATCTTCGCCGGCACGCAGGGCTATCTCGACAAGCTCCGCGTCGACCAGGTCGGCGACTTCGAGGACGGCCTGCTCAGCGCCATGCGCAGCGAGCACAAGGAAGTCCTCGATCAGATCGCCAAGGAGAAGGCGCTGTCGGACGAGCTGCGCGAGAAGCTGAAATCCGCGATCGACTCCTTCGCCAAGACCTTCGCCTGATCTGTAAAAACGAGGCTGAAGGCCCTGCCCGCCCGGGCGGGGTCGAGCCAGCGGGAGACTGCGCCAGACCATGGCATCACTGAAGGACCTTCGAAACCGCATCGCGTCGGTCAAATCCACGCAGAAGATCACCAAGGCCATGCAGATGGTCGCGGCGGCGAAACTGCGTCGGGCCGAGGAAGCTGCGGCCGCTGCGAGGCCCTATGCCGACCGCATGGCCTCGGTTCTCGGCAACATCGCCGGCGCCGTCGAGGGTGACGGCCCGCCGCTGATGGTCGGCACCGGCAAGGACGACGTGCATCTCCTCGTCGTCTTCACCGCCGAGCGCGGCCTTTGCGGCGGCTTCAACGCCTCGATCGTCAAGCTGGCCCGCCAGCACCAGCGCCGCCTCGAGGGCGAGGGCAAGACGGTGAAGTTCCTGGCCGTCGGCAAGAAGGCCTGGGACATCATGCGCCGCGACCTGTCCGGCAAGATCGTCGAGCGGGTGGATTTTCGCGACGTCAAGCAGATCGGCTTCGACGAGGCGGACATGCTCGGCGAGAAGGTGATGGAGCTCTTCGCCAAGGGCGAGTTCGACGTCTGCACGATCTTCTATTCGGCCTTCCAGAACGTCATCACCCAAGTGCCGACCGCCCAGCAGATCATCCCCGCCGACCTGTCCGGTGCGGGCGAGGAGAAGAGCGAGACCGGCGGCGTTGCGGTGTACGAATACGAGCCGGAGCCGGGTGCGATCCTCGACGCTTTGATCCCGCGCAACATCAAGGTCCAGATCCTCCATGCGATGCTCGAAAACGCCGCCTCCGAACAGGGCGCGCGGATGAGCGCCATGGACAATGCGACGCGCAACGCAGGCGACATGATCGACAAGTTGTCGGTCTCCTACAACCGCCAGCGCCAGGCGCAGATCACCACGGAACTGGTCGAAATCATTTCGGGCGCCGAAGCGCTCTGACACCTTTCGAGAGGAGGCCTCATCGATGGCTGACAAGAATATTGGCCGCGTCCATCAGGTGATCGGCGCCGTCGTCGACGTCGAGTTCGACGGGACCCTGCCGCAGATCCTGAACGCGCTGGAATGCGACAACAACGGCATGCGCCTCGTTCTCGAGGTGGCCCAGCATCTTGGCGAGAACACCGTGCGCTGCATCGCCATGGACCTGACCGAAGGTCTCGTCCGCGGCCAGGAAGTGACCGACACCGGCGAGCCGATCATGGTTCCCGTCGGCGACGGCACGCTCGGCCGCATCATGAACGTCATCGGCGAGCCGATCGACGAGGTCGGGCCGATCTCTTATGAATCGAAGCGCGCCATCCACCAGTCGGCACCGCCCTATATCGAGCAGTCGCCGGAGAGCCAGATCCTCGTCACCGGCATCAAGGTCATCGACCTGCTCGCGCCCTATGCCCGCGGCGGCAAGATCGGCCTGTTCGGCGGCGCCGGCGTCGGCAAGACGGTGCTGATCCAGGAGCTGATCAACAACGTCGCAAAAGCCCATGGCGGCTACTCGGTGTTCGCCGGCGTCGGCGAGCGCACCCGCGAGGGCAACGACCTCTATCACGAGATGATCGATTCCGGCGTCAACAAGGACCCGCACGAGCACGACGGCTCGGCCGAGGGCTCCAAGGCCGCGCTCGTCTACGGCCAGATGAACGAGCCTCCCGGAGCCCGTGCCCGCGTCGCGCTGACCGGCCTCACCATCGCCGAGCACTTCCGCGATCAGGGCCAGGACGTCTTGTTCTTCGTCGACAACATCTTCCGCTTCACCCAGGCGGGTTCGGAAGTGTCGGCGCTGCTCGGCCGCATCCCCTCGGCGGTGGGCTATCAGCCGACGCTCGCCACCGACATGGGCCAGATGCAGGAGCGCATCACCACCACGACCAAGGGTTCGATCACCTCGGTGCAGGCCATCTACGTGCCCGCCGACGATCTGACCGACCCGGCGCCCGCGACCTCCTTCGCCCATCTCGATGCGACGACGGTGCTCAACCGCGCCATTTCCGAGAAGGGCATCTATCCGGCGGTGGATCCGCTCGATTCGACCTCGCGCATGCTCTCCCCAATGATCATCGGCGAAGAGCACTACGAGGTGGCGCGGAACGTCCAGCAGGTGCTGCAGAAGTACAAGTCGCTGCAGGACATCATCGCCATTCTCGGCATGGACGAGCTGTCGGAAGAGGACAAGCTGACGGTGGCGCGCGCCCGCAAGATCGAGCGCTTCCTGTCGCAGCCCTTCTTCGTCGCCGAGGTGTTCACCGGTTCGCCGGGCCAGCTGGTGCCGCTCGAAGACACCATCAAGTCCTTCAAGGGCCTCGTCGCAGGCGAATACGACCATCTCCCCGAAGCCGCCTTCTACATGGTCGGCTCGATCGAGATGGCCGTCGAGAAGGCGAAGAAGCTGGCGCAGGACGCCGCCTGATGAGCGGCGATCGCGACCTCCGCCTGGAGGACGCGATCAACGAGACCTGCCCGTGGTCGGGAAAGCCGATCGCGGGCGATTCTCTGACAGTCTACGACGGCGCGGTAGTCGGTTTCTGCAATCCCGGCTGCCGCGACAAGTTCGAGACGGCGGTAAAGCATTTCGAGGTTGCCGCGAAGGAACGAGAGACCCATGGCTGACAGCTTCCAGTTCGAACTCGTCTCGCCGGAAAAGCTTCTGATGTCGGAGGCGGTGACGGCCGTCTCGATCCCCGGCTCGGAAGGCTTCTTCACCGTGATGGCGAAGCACGCGCCGGTGATGACGACCGTCAAGCCCGGCATCGTGCTGGTCAGCAAGGAAGGCGGCTCGGAAGAGCGGATCTTCGTGCGCGGCGGCTTTGCCGACGTCAACGAGAACGGCCTGACGCTTCTCGCCGAACATGCCGAGCCGGCCGACAAGGTCGACCTGCAGGCGCTCGACCAGAGCATCAAGGATGCCGAAGAAGACGTCGCCGATGCCGAGGGCCCGGAGGCCAAGGCCAAGGCGCAGCACCAGCTCGACCAGCTGCGCGAAGCCCGGGAAGGCCTCGCCGGCTGACCTGAGCGTTACAGGCTTGGCGCCAAAGGGCGCCTGCCCTCCAAGGCCTCAGCTCAGGCTGCAGGCGCGACGACGAGGTCGGTCATCCCGCTCTCGTCCAGCGCGCGCCGAACGAAACCATCCGCCTTTCTCGCCTCGACGAATGCCGACAGGTTGTCGGACAGAGCGGCACGATTCGCCGGCAGCGCCATCGCCTGCTCGATCGCTGCGACACGCCCGTCGAGAAGCCGAAACTCCGGATCTTTGCCGAACGCCTTTGCCAGCGACTGCGCGACGCCGGCAACGGCATCGGCCGCCTCGACGTCGGCTTTGAACGCAGCGAAGGACGCGCCCGGCGTCTCTTCCCGCAGAAGCGTCAGCGACTGCACGGCCTTGCTGAGGTACAGGTCGTAGGCCGATCCTCGCGCGACCAGCAGCCGGCGCCCCGGACGATCGAGTTCATCGACATGACGGAGCGGCGAGTTTGCCCGCACCACGACCTTTGCCTCGATCAGAACATAGGCCGAGGAATAGGCGATGACCGAGCGGCGCTGATCGTCGACCGCCAGAAACGCGACGTCCCATTTGTCGCTCTCGGCATCGGCAACGACCTTGCCGGCTCCCGGATAGGTCACGAAGGTGGGCTCGGCACCGAGCCGCGCCGCCAGATCGCGGGCGAGCGCCACGCTGACGCCCGACAAGTCCCCGGTCGCTTCGTCCTGCATGGCGAGGGAGGCATTGCCGAGATTGATGGCGAAACGGATTTTGCCTTCACGAACGAGGCCGGATCGTAGCGCTTCCATCATCCTCGGCCCTCCCTGGCCAGATCCCATGCCAATCTGACGATGACGATACCTACCTCGTCATGCTCACGCTGCCGGCACACGCCACCAGGTCGGAGTCCTGCCCGCGGCCGGCGCCTTGGGTGACCCTACCGCCCGAGATGGCGAAACGCCGCGACCACTTCCTCATAGACGCCGCGCTTGAACGGCACGATCGCCTCCAGCAACTCGTCCATCGTCTTCCAGCCCCAGCGGTCGAACTCGGCTTGGTGGCCGCCCGGCGGCGGGTCGATCGCGATCTCCGTCTCCTCGCCTTCGAAGCGGAAGGCGAACCAGCGCTGCTTCTGGCCGCGATATTTGCCCTTGAAGGCGACGCCGACGAGGTCGGCCGGCAGATCGTAGGTGATCCAGCCGGGGGTTTCGGCGAGATAGGAGACGGTCTTCATGCCGGTCTCCTCGTAGAGCTCGCGCCTTGCGGCCTCGAGCGCGTCCTCGCCTTCGTCGATGCCGCCCTGTGGCATTTGCCAGAGCTTGTCGGCCCCGGTCATCTCGCCCTTTTCCTCGATCAGCCGGCGGCCGGCCCAGGCCAAGCCTCCGGCATTGAGGACCATGATGCCGACGCAGGGCCGGTAGGGCAGCGTCGCGGGATCGACCTTGGGCATGAGCGGCTCGTCTCGTCTCGGGTGGCTTTCGCCCAGCACTACTGCCGGGGCTCGGGCGGGCGCAAGCCGCCATTCCTGTGCTGCCCGGGCGGAAGCACACGGCACGGGTGAGCAAAAACTTGCCAACTCCTTCGCAATTGCGAAATATTTGCGCTCGCCACATCGCGGCCGGTCGATCTATTTTGTTGGGCATGACGAACACGGACTCTGCCATGTCTCTGACGCCGATCGTTTCGCCGAGCAAAGATCCGACGCCGGCCCGCCCGAAGCGGATGGGCGAACTCTCGGTGCTGCCGGTGTTCTTCTCGCTGAAGGGTCGCAGGGCGCTGATGGCTGGCGGGTCCGCCGCGGCTGCGTGGAAGGCGGAGATGCTGGCCGCAGCGGGCGCCGCCGTCGAACTCTACGCCCCCGCCGACACGCTCGACGGCGAGATGACGGCGCTGATCGCCGAAATCGGCACCATGGGCGAGCCGCAGGCCGGCGCGATCCGCCATCACGACCGACCCTGGGCAGTCGATCTCCTTTTGCCGGGACGCTACGCGCTCGCCATTCTCGACACCGAGAGCGAGGCCGAGGGCCAAGCCTTCGCCTGCGCCGCGCGGGCTGCCTCCATCCCTGTCAACGTCATCGACAAGCCGGCCTTCTGCGACTTCGCCTTCGGCTCGATCGTCAACCGGTCGCCGGTCGTCATCGGCATTTCCACCTTCGGTGCCGCGCCGATCCTCGGACAGGCGATCCGCCGGCGCATCGAGACACTGCTGCCCCCTGCCCTGTCCGGCTGGGCGGCGCTGGCTGCGAAGCTTCGCTCCGCGACGATGGAGCGGCTCTCCGCCGGCGCCGAACGGCGCGCCTTCTGGGAGCGCTTTACCGACAAGGCCTTCCTCACCCGGGCGCCGAATGCCGGCGACGAGCGCGAGGCCGCCCGGCTGGTCGAGGAACTCGCCGCAAGGCCGGCGGGCGACGTCTCGGGCGTCAAGACCGGCAAGGTCACGCTGGTCGGCGCCGGCCCGGGCGAAGCCGAGCTTCTGACGCTCAAGGCAGTGCGCGCGCTGCAGGCGGCCGATGTCATCCTGTTCGACGACCTCGTCTCCGATGGCGTCCTCGAGCTTGCTCGCCGCGAGGCCAAGCGCATGCTGGTCGGCAAGCGGGCGGCACGCGAAAGCTGCCGGCAGGAGGACATCAACGCGCTGATGGTGCAGTTCGCCAAGGCCGGCAAGTCGGTGGTGCGGCTGAAGTCCGGCGACGTTTCGGTGTTCGGCCGGGCCGGCGAGGAGCTGAAGGAGCTGAAGGCCGAAGGGATTCCGGTCTCGATCGTGCCGGGCATCACTGCCGCCTCGGCGCTGGCGGCGTGTTTCAACGTCTCGCTCACCCACCGCGACCATGCCCAGGAGCTGCGGTTCGTCACCGGCCATTCCAAGAAGGGCGGCCTGCCGGAGGACATCGACTGGCCGGCCCTCGCCAGGCCCGGCGCGACGACGATCTTCTACATGGGCGGCCGCATGGCGGGGCGGATCGCCGCGAGGCTGATCACCGACGGCCTGTCGCCGGACATGCCGGTCGGCGTCGCCGCCAACCTGTCGCGCGAGGACGAGACCCGCGCCGCGGGACGGCTTGCCGATCTCGAGACGATCGTCGCCGGCATCGGCCTCGACCGGCCGATCCTGATCGGCGTCGGCGCGGTGTTCGGCGCGGCGGCGGACATGGCCGAGCAGGGCGGCGTCGAGGCGACGCAGAGCAGCGACCGCACAGCGCGGGCGGGTTGAGCGCGACGGCCGATCGTCGTCACGCAATCGGCCGCGGATCGGGCGGCGCCTTGCCTAGCAAAACTGGTTTCGGCACCCGGTCGGCAGACGCCACGAGCCGCAGCGCCGCATCGATGACCGGCGCATAGTCGTCGCGAATGGCCTCGCCTTGCTCACGCAGCATGTGCGCCCTGTAGCCGACCGCATCGACGTCATCGGCGAATCTGGCGAAGGGATCCGTCCGCCAACCTGCCGGCGGGACCGCCCCGCTCGCCGGCTTGTACTCCGTCAGGATCCACTGATAGCTGCGCTCCTCGCCATGCGCGTCGGGCAGCGCCTTGCGATAGGCGGTGGAGAAACCATCGAGCGCCCCTTCCAGCGTCGGCAGGTTGATCCGGGCGCGCTGGTAGCGGTGATGGGTCATGTCGAACTGCGTGGACAACAGCGTCCCCGCCTCCGCGCCGAAGCGGATGAGCCGGTCGATCGTCGCCTCTTCCATGTCGAGCTTCATCCCGCCCTCGACGCCGTCGACGAGCCGGATCGTCGCGACGCGTTCGGCATAGCCGGGCAGCCGCGACTGCAGCGTATCCTGCCAGTCCTTGGCGACGTTGACGATGCGGTAGAGAAAGCCGAACAGACCGCCGAATTCCCGCACCGGCAGGGTGTCGCTCTGCCGCCCGGCGCCCGGCAGATCGACGCGGTCGCCGACGATCCCGGACCTGCCGCAGATCTCTTCGAGATCCGGATCGCCGATCCCGCTTTCCGCCCGATGCGCGTGACGCTCGCAATCGAAGCTGTCGAGCGAGATGCCGAAGGTCGGTCGCGACGGTAGCAGCGCGTCGAAGAAATGGATCGGAAAATTCGACGAGATGCCGCCATCGGAGAAAAGGCAGCGGCGCATCGGCTTGCGCTCGCCGGGCAGCGTGTAGTCCACCCGCCAGAGCGGCACGGCCCGGATGAGCACGGGAAAGCTCAGGCTCAGCCTGGCGATCAGCAGGACGGGAAAATCCCGGCCGATCGGCAGGCTGCAGAGATCCGTCGGAAGATCGCGCGGGTCGTCGGGCAGCGCCGGTCTCTTGCCGCCACGCTCGCAGAGATACTCGACGATCCGCTTCGGAAAGAGCTGCTCGAATTCGCCGCGGCTGAAATAATGCGTCTTCGTCCAGAGTGGCAGCTGATAGGGCCGGCCGGAGGAGAGATCCGTCGTCATCGCCGCCACGCCGATCTCCACGTCGGCGAGCTGGCCGATAGTCAGCGGCGCGCCGGGCCTGCCATCCGGGCCGACATTGCCGGCGATGACGTCGATCTGGTCGGCGATCCATTCGCAGAACGCTGGCCTGCCAGACCTCTCGGTCCGCATGCCGGAACAGAGGCCGAAGTCGTTCTGCGGCAGGATCCTGAAGACCAGCCAGGCGAGCTGACCAAGGAGGGCGACGAGGGTGAGGAACAGGACGAGCAGCGCCTCGACGAAGGCCAGCCAGCAGCTGCCTGCGGCGAGACCGTGCCAGATCGCGGCAACCAGGAGGATTGCTGCGCCGATCCATGTCGGCAAGAAAGCGCTGCCGAGCGCCTTCAGCGTCGCCGGGATCTTGCCGAAGCGCGGATGCGGCGTCGCGATCGCCGCTTCGAGCAGCGCGAAGACCGGGCGCAGCGCCGGGCTCGGCTGGAACAGCGACTTCAAGTCCTTGCCGAGCTCACGCCCGGCGGTTTCGATCGCCTCGAATCCGGACCTGCCGCCGCCCTTTTGCCGGCGGTACTCGGCGGCCGCCGCGAGGGTTGCGGCGATGGCGCCAGCGGAGGAGCCACCGATGTCGCGCAGACGGTATTTCTGGGCGATGCGGGCGATCGCGCCGGGATAGACGACGCCCGAGGTGATGCCGCCTTTCATGATGAGATCGCATTCGAGGAGGTCGGCCGCGTCGGCGCCCCCGGTGCCCATGCCAGCGTCCGATGCCATCAAAGAGCCTCCCATTGCCCCGGAGACATCCTAGAATTGAAGCTGCGGCGGGACAACGAGACTCTCGTCACGCGCTAATATTTCGCCGGGCGATGCGCGTCGCCAATTCAGCGGCGCGCTCGGTTTGCAGCTGTTCGCTAGCTCGAAGCCGACGGGGGAAGGCGAAGAGGCGTCTTCTGGCTTCGCCGGTCAGATGTCGAGATTGGCGACCTGCAGGGCGTTGTCCTGGATGAACTCGCGGCGCGGCTCGACCTCGTCGCCCATCAGCCGCGAGAACAGCTGGTCGGCATCGGTGGCGTCGGTCACCCTGACGCGTACCAGCGTGCGGGCTTCGGGATCGAGGGTCGTCTCCCAGAGCTGCTCCGGGTTCATCTCGCCAAGGCCCTTGTAGCGCTGGGTCGAGATACCTTTGCGGCCGACCTCGAACACCGCCATCAGCAATTCGAGCGGGCCGGAGATCGGCCGTTCGGTCTCCTTGCGGCGGAGCACCGGCACGCCGCCGTCATAGACCTCCTTCAGCCGCGGTGCGTGGCGCATCAGCTGAAGCGCGTCGCCGGAATTGAGGAGTGCCGCATCGAGGATGCGCAGCTCGGTGACGCCGCGCACGGTCCGCATGAAGCGATAGCCGCCGTCGACCGCCTCGCCGCTCCAGCCGCGCTCGGTCTCCTCGGCGATGAGGTCGAGGCGCTCGGCGATCCGCCTTGCCGTCGCCGGCCCGTCCTGCGGATGATCGGCGACCTCCGGTGACAGCGCGCCGAGAATCGCCGCCTGCTCGACGACCGAGCGATCGTAGCGCGAATGCAGGCCCGCGAGCACCTGGCGCACCGCCAGCGCGTCGTCGACGACGGCCCGAAGGTCGCGGCCGACACGCACTTCGCCGTTCGGGAGCGTCAGCGATGCATCGTCGAGACCGCCTTCGATCAGGTAGTTCTCGAGCGCCTTCTCGTCCTTCAGATACTGGCTCTGCTTGCCGCGCGTCACCTTGTAGAGCGGCGGCTGGGCGATGAAGACATGGCCGCGCTCGATCAGCTCCGGCATCTGCCGGAAGAAGAAGGTCAGGAGCAGCGTGCGGATATGGGCGCCATCGACATCGGCGTCCGTCATGATGATGATCTTGTGGTAGCGCAGCTTGTCGGCGTTGAACTCGTCCTTGCCGATCGAGGTGCCGAGCGCGGTGATCAGCGTGCCGATCTGGTCGGAGCCGAGCATCCGGTCGAAGCGCGCCCGCTCGACATTGAGGATCTTGCCCCTGAGCGGCAGGATCGCCTGATTCTGCCGCGAGCGCGCGCCCTTGGCCGAACCGCCGGCGGAATCGCCCTCGACGATGAAGATTTCCGACTTGGCCGGATCGCGCTCCTGGCAATCGGCGAGCTTGCCGGGCAGCGAGGTGATGTCGAGGGCGCCCTTGCGCCGCGTCAGCTCGCGCGCCTTCCTCGCCGCCTCTCTCGCCGAGGCCGCCTCGACGACCTTGGAGATCAGCACCTTCGCTTCCTGCGGATGCTCCTCGAACCAGGTCGACAGCGCCTCGTTGATGAGGTTCTCGACCACCGGCCGCACCTCGGAGGAGACCAGCTTGTCCTTGGTCTGGGAGGAGAATTTCGGGTCGGGCACCTTGACCGAGAGAACGCAGGTGAGGCCCTCGCGGCAATCGTCGCCGGTGAGCGCCACCTTTTCCTTCTTCAGGATGCCCGAGGCCTCGGCATAGCCCGTCACCTGCCGGGTCAGCGCACCACGGAAGCCGGCCATGTGGGTGCCGCCGTCGCGCTGCGGGATGTTGTTGGTGAAGCAGAGGACGGTCTCGTTGTATGAATCGTTCCACCACAGCGCCGCCTCGACGGTGATGCCGTCCTTCTCGCCGCTGGTGACGATCGGCTCCGGGATCAGCGGCTTGCGCGCCCGGTCGATGTAGCGGGTGAAGGCCTCGAGGCCGCCCTCGTAGAACAGCTCGACCTTCTTCTCGTCGGCGGGCCGCTTGTCGGTGAGGATGATCCTGACACCGGAATTGAGGAAGGCGAGCTCGCGCAGGCGATGCTCCAGCGTGTTGTAGTCGAAGCTCGTGACGCCCTTGAAAGTGTCGAAGGACGGCATGAAGGTGATCGCCGTGCCGGTCTCCTCGCCGGCATCGCCCGTCACCGCCAACGAGCCGTCCGGCACGCCGTGGGTGAAGGACATCTCGTGGACCTGGCCCTTGCGCTTGATCTTCATCGAGAGCTTCGAGGAAAGCGCGTTGACCACCGACACGCCGACGCCGTGAAGGCCGCCGGAGACCTTGTAAGAATTCTGGTCGAACTTGCCGCCGGCATGGAGCTGGGTCATGATGACCTCGGCCGCCGAAACGCCTTCGCCGGTGTGAACGTCGGTCGGGATGCCGCGGCCGTTGTCGGTGACACTGCAGGAGCCGTCGGCGTTCAAAGTCACGGTCACCCGTGTCGCGTGGCCGGCAAGCGCCTCGTCGATGGCGTTGTCCACCACCTCATAGACCATGTGATGCAGGCCCGAGCCGTCGTCGGTATCGCCGATATACATGCCGGGGCGCTTGCGCACCGCATCCAAACCCTTGAGCACCTTGATCGAATCGGCGCCGTACTCGGCGTTGGCCGCAGGATTTGTCTCGGGTATCGCTGACATGGTGGTCCTTGGTTTCGGGCCGGCGCGACAGGGCTCGCGAATCGGCCGATCTTGACGCTTTTATATAGGAACTCTCGCCCGTTGACGAAAGCGTTGCGGCAGCCTAGCCCGAGCTTCCGACCGCAGTGCGGCAAAGCCCGCCCGTCCCGCTGAAAATCGCTCCCCGAAGGACCCCGATGAGAGAACCGACGCTCGAGGATTTCGCGTTTCGATCCCGCGACAAGCTGCGCTATGGCGACACCGACCGGCAGGGCCACGTCAACAATGCCGTCTATTCGAGCTATTTCGAGACCGGCCGGGTCGAGTTGCTGCATTCCGGCGAGGCGCCGCCGCCGGAAGGCAAAGCCTTCGTCCTCGCCCGGATCGCCATCGACTTTCGCCGCGAGGTGAACTGGCCGGGCGAGGTCGAGATCGGCACCGGCATCGCGGCGATCGGCAACAGCTCGATCCGCATGCGCCAGGCGCTGTTCCAGAGGGGCGAACTCTGCGCTAGCGCCGAGAGCATCATCGTCCTGATGGACGAGACCACTCGCCGCTCGACGCCCTTGCCGCAGGAGATGCGCGACAAACTTTCGCCCCATCTCGTCGACGACGAAGAAGCGGCAAAAGGCTGAGCCTCGCCGCGGCGGCGAGCGATCCGCGTTGTCGCATCGCTTCGCTTGGAACTCGACGCGCTCGCCCGCCACTCCCATATGAGCGGCGGAACGCCGGCCTCGCTCGCGTCATGCCGACAGGGCAGAAGGCCGACGGATAGATCTCCGTGCGAGTCGCAATTTCATGTCGAACACCCTTACCGCCGCGCCGTCCCCGGGCCTCTTCCGCGCCCCTGCCCCGGTGCCGCATTCCAAACCGCTCGGCTTTGCCAGCTTCATCCGCACCGCCACCCGCAATCCGATCGAGATCTGGGGCACCCGCGCCTTCAAGGAGCCCTATATCCGCGGCGCCTGGCTCGGCGTGCCGAACGTCGTCGTCAACGATCCGGCGGGCATCCGCTACTGTCTCGTCGAAAACGCCAAGAACTACGTCATGCAGCCGCTGCGCCAGCGGATCCTGCGGCCGCTGCTCCGCGATGGGCTGCTGACCGCCGAGGGCCAGCTCTGGCGGCGCACCCGCAAGGCGATCGCTCCGGTCTTCACGCCGCGGCACATATCGGGGTTCACCGAGCAGATGCAGGCCCGCTCGGCGCTGTTCGCCAGCGGCCTTGCGGCCCGCGAGGGGATGACTGCCGACATCTCCCACGAGATGACGCTGCTGACCTTCGACATCCTGCAGGAGACGCTGTTTTCCGGTGACATCGCCTCTGAGCCGGAAGGCTTCGCCCGCTCGACCCGGGACTTCCTCGGCTCGATGGGGCGGGTCGACCCGCTGGATCTTCTCAATGCCCCCGCCTTCCTGCCGCGCATCCGGCGCCTCAGGGGGCGAAAGTCGATGACCTATTTCCGCGGGCTGATCGCCGAGACGATCGCCAAGCGCCGCGAGCGGCTCGACCGCGATCCGGACGGCACGCCAAACGACCTCCTCACGCTGCTGATCAAGGCCGACGGTCTTTCCAGCGAGGAGATCGAGGACAACATCATCACCTTCATCGGCGCCGGCCACGAGACCACCGCCCGATCGCTCGCCTGGACGCTCTATCTGCTCTCCCAGGCGCCGGAGGAACGCGCGCTGGTGGAAAATGAGATCGACACGGTACTGCCGACCCTTAGCCATCCGAGCGAGTGGGCCGAGAAGCTTGTCCACACCAAGGCAGCCTTCGAGGAGGCGATGCGGCTCTATCCGCCGGCGCCCTCGCTCAACCGCACGGCGCTGAAGCCCGATCGGGTCGGCGATATCGACATTCCGGCCGGCGCGACGCTGCTCGTCATGCCCTGGCTCGTCCATCGCCACGAGATGCTGTGGGACCGGCCGGACCACTTCATGCCGAGCCGCTTCCTGCCGGAGAACCGCGAGAAGATCGACCGCTACCAGTATCTGCCCTTCGGCGTTGGCCCGCGGGTCTGCATCGGCGCAAGCTTCGCCCTCCAGGAGGGCGTGATCGCGCTGGCGCTGCTGCTCAAGGAGTTGCGCTTCGACTATATTGGCCAGCGGCCGCCGGAGGTCGTCCAGCGCATCACCGTGCAGCCTGACGGCGGCCTGCCGATGCGGATCTCGCGTCGGCACTGAGGTCGCAGCCGGGTAGGTTGTTTTGCGACACGGCCGGGTGAGTGATCTGCTGCCGGCTGCCGCAGATGCGCCGGTGAGCCCACGGCCAGGCGCGCTATTCGATCGCGACGCGGCCGAGGGTCAGAACGGCGCCCTCGCCTGTACCGGTGCTCGGCTCGACGCTGATCACCGCCTCGCTGCGCTCCTTGCAGGCGGCCTCCGGCATGTCGAAGCCGAATTGCTGTGCGGCGACCTTGCCGCCCGCCTCGAAGGCCGCGTCGGGGAAGATGCCGAAGCGGCCGACCTCCTCCTTTTTGCCGGCACAATCGATCGTCACGACGAATTGCACTGGGCCGCTCGAAGAGGGTCGGTAGCCGTCGACCGAGACGACAAGCCGCGGCGCTTCCTCGGCGGCCGTTGCGGCCGCCCGAGGCAGCGGATCGAGCGCGACGCGCGCCGGCGTGCCGGGCTTCACCTGCATGTCTTCTGCCCCATCGCCCGGCGGAGTTCCGGCTTTTGCGCCCTCTGTAGCCTCGTCTGCCGCCGGTGGTTGCGCCGGCTCGGCGCGATCGCCCGTGGGGGACTGATCGGAAGGCGAGTCGGCACTCGTCGGCTCGGCAGTGGGAGGTTCCGCGCCCGCCACGGGCTGATCGTCCGAGGTCTTGGTCTCGGCAGCAGGCCGATCATCGGCAGGTTCGGTCCCAGCGCTCCCCCGATCGGCCGAAGCATCGCCGTCAGCGGCGGGTTTTTCAACCGGGGACGCGGCTCCGCCTCCCGACGCGTCCGGCTTGGCATCGGCGGAGGCGCCATCCTCGGCGGTCGCTGCCGGATCCTGTGGGGTCGCCGGGTCGTCGCAGCCGGCAAGACCGGCGAATAGCAATAGCAGAATGGTCGACAGAGACGGGGCTGCCGTCCTTGCGAGCTTCGCCATGTGACAGTCGCGCTCCCTGCCGGTCCTCGCCAATTCCAACTCCCGTTTCGCTCGCGATCCGCGCCAACGGCGCTGTTCCGCCCTCCGGCCGAGATATCCCCTTCGGCCATGGGCTCTCAGGCGGGGACGAAGACGATCTCCACCCGCTGGGGCGTCACGGTGCCCGCCCCGCCCATCGCGGCATTGGCCGCGACCGGGACGACCTGCAGCGTGATCGACCCCGGCGCCTGCGCTCCTGAACCATAGACCGCGGCGAGCGGGTCGGTGATGTCGAGGAGGATCGAGGGCAGCGCTCGTCCGCCATGACCCGCGTGCCCCCCATGGCCGGCTTCGCCGTGATCGAGCAGCGCGAAGGTGCCGACATAGCGCGGATCGTCCGTCGAAGTCTGCGGGGTAATCGGCGTATCGCCGATATAGATCTCGACGGCGGTCTGCGACGGGTCGGTGACTGCGACGTCGCGCAGGATGGCGAGCGCCTGCATGGACGAGCCGCCGGTCGGCCGCGGCGGCGTCGGCGCGGGTGCAGCGCCGTTGATGGCGTCGTTCGCCGAGGCGGCGGCATCGGGAACCCTTGCCGGCGCGGCCGCCCCCTGGACCATCGCCTCGGGCACGCTGACGCTGAGGACGAGCGGCTTGCCGGGGGCCGCGGCCACGGCGTTCGCGACGCTGGCGACCTCGACGCCGGCCGAGCCCTGTTGCGAGGGCGTTGCGGCGAGCACGCTGCTCAGCTGGTCGTCGAGGGCGAGCGTCGTCTCCGTCGATGCCGCCGCGACGGCCGGCGAAAGACCGTAGGAATAGCCGAGTGCCTCGGGGTTAAGGAGGTCCGAGACCTTCGGCGACCAGTAGCTGCCGTCGGGATTGATGAAGTTCTCGGCGAAGGTCATGCCGGTCCACAGCCTGTTGCTGCTGTTCTTGTGGTTCTGGTTCCAGACCGCCCAGATCCGGTCGATATTGCCGTGATGCATGAAAAAGATCGGATCGCGCGGCGAGGCCGGCGAGGGCATCCAGCCGCCGATATTGTTGTGGACGTTGTTGTGGGGCGTTGCCTCCAGCGTGCCCTGGACGCCGCCGCCGGCGGTCACCCATTGCGGGTCGAGGCTGTTCTGCTGCGGGTTGCGGCTGGTGCCGAAGGTCTCGAAGCTGCGAGCCCTGAGGATCCGCTTGAGGACGGAAGCGCCGACGATGTTCTTCGGCATCGGCTGATTGGCCGGCCAGGTGCGGCGCATGCCCTCCTCGTCGACATAGAGCCAGTTGGGCTTTCCGTCCGGTGTCTTCTTCGGCAGGAAGACCTCCGGCATGCGCGGATTGGTCGTCCAGTCCCAATAGGGCATGGCGAATTCGGCATTGCCCGTGAGGGCCCGCACGACCCGCTCGTACATCACCGTGAAGCCGCGGTGCCAGGGCAGGAAATACCAGTCGCCATGCGGGCAGTAGCGAAAGCCCGTGTCGAGATTGCCGTGGATGTTGGCCATCTGCACCCAGTTGAACGGGTCGTTCGCCGGCTTCTGCTTCATGATGCCGACGGCGTCGCGATAGGTGGCGACGATCGGATCGTTCCAGGCGAGACCCTCGAGTGAGCGCCGCACGGGAGGCGAGTTCTGCGCGGCGATCGCCTCGAGAGCCGAGACCCCGCCGGAAAGGATGCCTGCGCCGATGACGCCGCCTCGAACGAGAACGGCCCGCCGCGACATGGCCATTTTGGGTGTCCTCCCTTGCGCGGCCCGGGGGGGATGGTCCGGCCGCGGCGCCGCCACGAATACTTTCGGCACGCTAGACCGGCCGGATGTCTTTCGCAATAGAACTCCACACATGTTCTTCATGACGAAATCGTGCTTCGCATTCCCTTGCGCAACTTTTGAGAGCAACGGCGAATGATGGCCAGCCCTATCACCGCCCGGCATCGAACCGCCCCACCATGCGACAGGCCCCTCGGCCCCGCCCATCGAGCGCCTCCCTAAGGCGCATCGCGGCGACGTGGTGCGATCGGCATTTGCGGTTGTCGGCCATTTGTCCTATATGAGCCGCCAAGGTCTTGCTTTGATGCGCCGATTGTCCCGCCGTGGCGGGACTTCTGGCGCTTCAGACGTTTGACACACCGGGCGCTCCCCGCCTCCTGGGCCTTCTGGCAACTGCCGGCCCCAGCGAGATGGTTTCACGGAGCGTCGCCCGATCTGCCGGATGGCGGCCGTTGCCGCCGGATGTGCTTGGGCCAGCGGTGCGATCGATCCGCCAGCAATGGCAAGACAGTGCTCCCCTGCACCAGGCAGAGCGAGCCGAGGCATGGGCGTTCGACCGGACGTCCGGGCGATGGGTGTCTGCCAGAGGCCGGCCCGTTGCCGCAACGAGCGTGGCGCGAAGCTGTGCGATGCCGACCGGCATCGGCTTTCGTGTCCAATTTGAACCGGAGCCGACCCGCGGATGATCTCGCGTGGCTCCCGTCGTGGATGAAGAGAGGGAGTCGCTTTGAAAGTCGACGTTCGAGACAACAATGTAGACCAGGCTCTGCGCGCGCTGAAGAAGAAGCTGCAGCGTGAGGGCGTTTTCCGTGAGATGAAGGCGCGCCGCGCCTATGAGAAGCCTTCCGAGCGCCGCGCCCGCGAGAAGCAGCAGGCGATTCGCCGCTCGCGCAAGCTCGCCCGCAAGCAGGCGCAGCGCGAAGGTCTGCTGCCCGGCCCGAAGCGCCGCGCCGCGCACTAAGCGTCGGCCCGAAAATCGGAATCGATTTTCGGAAAGCACGATGCGGTAATTCAACAACTTAGCGCGTCCTTTGCGCGTCCGTTCGGACGCACGGCGCTCTAAGCTTTCCGGCAGCGGAACAATCGCTCCCGAGGCTCATTCGAACAGAGAGAGCGAGGGACAGCGACCGCATCCGACCGGCATTCCGGGCCAGGCGAGACATCGCCGCCCGTCGAGCCAAGAACCCCGCGCCGCCGCGACCGTGAGATCGCCCGACGCGGGGTTTTCTTTTGGGTGGACAGCCGCATCGGCGCCCCTCGCAGATCGACGATCTGACTTGGAGGCCCCCGATGATCCCAGATTGGCTGCACGCACTCGCCATCCTCTCGGTGGCTGCCGGCATCGTTTCGGCGATCCTCATCGCCATCGACGTGAAACACCACCCCCAGCATATGGTAATCATGAACGCCGTCTGGCCGATCAGCGGCCTTTATGGCGGGCCGCTGGCGGTCTGGGGCTACTGGCGTCACGGCCGCAGCGCCGGCGGTCATGGCGGTCATGCGGGTCATGAAGGGCACGCGGGTCATGGCGGTGGAAACCACGACGCCTCCTCTCACCAGAATGGCGGTGGCACGCCGCATTTCGCCAGCATCGGCAAGGGCGCGGCCCATTGCGGCGCCGGCTGCACTCTCGGCGACATCATCGCCGAATGGCTGGTGTTCTTCGTTCCGGCGATCGCCGTCTGGTTCGGCTGGCACTCGGTCTTTTCGGAAAAGATCTTCGCCGTCTGGATCCTCGACTACATTCTCGCCTTCGGCTTCGGCATCGTCTTCCAGTACTACGCCATCAAGCCGATGAACGACGACATGTCCCCGGCACAGGGGATCATTGCGGCGGTGAAGGCCGACACGCTGTCGCTCACGGCCTGGCAGGTCGGCATGTACGGTTTCATGGCGATCGCCCATTTCGGCCTCTTCGGCGCGCTCCTTGGCGTTAGGCTCGAGGTGAACACCGTCGAATTCTGGTTCATGATGCAGATCGCCATGCTCTGCGGCTTTGCCACCGCCTATCCGGTGAATGCCTGGCTGATCGCCAGAGGCATCAAGGAAGCGATGTAGGTGGGGCTGGTTCATGGAGGGCGCGCCGGCCGCTCTCCGGCCTGCTGCCTTGGCCCCGTTACCCCCCTCTGTCCTGCCGGACATCTCCCCCTCAAGGGGGGAGATCAATCCTGCATATGCGCTGCAGATCTTCGTGGATGACACAGTGCCGCGGCAGTCTCAGACGAAGGCGCTGCGATTGAAGCTGCCAATCTCCCCCCTTGAGGGGGAGATGTCCGGCAGGACAGAGGGGGGCGAGCCGCCGCTGCGCCGGCCGAAAACGGTGGGAGAAGATCTTGCACCGATAGTGCCGCGGCCAGGGCCAACCGCTGCCTCAGAACTCCAGGCAGATCTTGCCAAAATGCGCACCGGACTCTTCGTGGCGGAAGGCGTCGGCGATCTCACCAAGGGCGAAGCTCCGGTCGATCACCGGCCGCAATCCGGTTGCCTCGAGGGCGCGGACAAAATCCTGCTGGTGCCGGCGGCTGCCGACGATCAGCCCCTGCAGCCGCTGCTGTCTCGCCATCAGCGCCGCCGTCGGGATCTCCCCGGAGCGCCCGGTCAGGACGCCGATGAGGGCGATGTGGCCGGCAATGCGGCAGGCGGTGATCGACTGGCCGAGGGTCGCCGGGCCGCCGACCTCGACGACCACGTCAGCGCCGCGCCCGCCGGTCAGTTCGCGCACCTTCCTGCCCCACTCTTCCGTGGTCCGGTAGTTGATCACATGGTCGGCGCCGAGGGTCTTCAGCCGCTCGAGCTTTTCATCCGAGGACGAAGTCGAGATAACCGTTGCCCCCATCGCCTTGGCGATCTGCACCGCGAAGATCGAGACGCCGCCGGTGCCGAGGGTGAGAACCACGTCCCCCGCCTTCAGCCGGCCGTCGACGCAGAGTGCCCGCCAGGCGGTCAGACCCGCGGTCGTCAGCGTCGCGGCTTCGGCGTGGCTGTAGCCCTTCGGCGCGTGGGTGAACCAGCTTGCCGGGCGCACCACCGCCTCGCGGGCATAGCCGTCGACGCCGTCGCCGGGGGTCGTCCTGAAATCGGCGACCGCCGCCTCGCCGGCCTGCCAGAGCGGGAAGAAGCCCGAGACGACCCGGTCACCGACAGAAAACTCGGAGACCCCGTCGCCGACGGCCTCGACCTCGCCGGCACCGTCGGACATCGGGATGCGGCCATCTTCGGTCGGCATGCGGCCGGAGACGACGCCATAATCGTGAAAGTTGAGGGAGCTCGCCCGCAGACGAACGCGGATCTCGCCGGGCCCGGGATCGCCGGGATCGTCCATCTCGACGAGGGACAGGTGCTCGAGCCCGCCGGGCTTGTTCAGTCGGATGGCCTTCATCGTCGCGTCTCCTTCTGCAGATTGCGGACTGGCCGGCTATGGCCAGTGTCGTCAGGCAGAACTAGCGACATCGTGCCGGCGGCAAGCGCACGCAGCGTTCACCGCGGTCGGATCGCTCCGACGAAACGCAAAAAGCCGCGGATCGCCTTTCGCGACCCGCGGCCATGCAGCGTCCGGAAGCCCCGCTCCTTCGAGCGGGGCGACCCGGTTCTTACGAGTGGTAGGCGACTTCGCCGTGATAGACGAGGTCGAGACCCTCGCGCTCTTCCTCGATGGTCGGGCGCAGGCCGACGACCGCCTTGGTGATGGCGTAGAGGATCGCCGAGCCGACGCCGCACCACACGATGGTGATAATCACGGCGACGATCTGCGCCCAGACCTGCGCTCCCATCGTCACGCCGTCGGCATAGCCGATGCCGCCGAGCGAGGTCGAGGTGAAGATGCCGGTGCCGATGGCGCCGACGATGCCGCCGATGCCGTGGACGCCGAAGACGTCGAGGCTGTCGTCATATTTCAGCGCGTTCTTCACCACGGAGACGAAGAAGTAGCAGATGGCGCTGGCGATCGCGCCGAGGACGATGGCGCCCACCGGACCGATCGTGCCGCAGGCCGGGGTGACGGCGACGAGGCCGGCGACGATGCCGGAAGCCGCACCCAGCATCGAAGCCTTGCCGCGCATGACCGCCTCGATGATGCACCAGGCGACCATCGCACCCGCCGTGGCGGTGAAGGTGTTGATCATCGCCAGGACGGCCGCCGAGGTCGACTCGAGGTTGGAGCCGGCATTGAAGCCGAACCAGCCGACCCACAGGATCGAGGCGCCGACCATGGTCAGCGTCATCGAGTGCGGCGCCATGATGTCCTTGCCGAGGCCCGTACGCTTGCCGACGAACATACAGCCGACGAGCGCCGCGATACCGGCATTGATGTGGACCACCGTGCCGCCGGCAAAGTCGAGCGCGCCAACGCCGCCGGACAGGACGCCGTTGAAGATCAGGCCAGAGCCGTCCCACACCATGTGGGCGATCGGGAAGTATACGAGGGTGACCCAGAGAATGGTGAACAGCACCACCGCCGAGAACTTGATGCGCTCGGCGAAAGCGCCGACGATCAGCGCCGGGGTGATCACCGCGAAGGTCATCTGGAAGACGATGAAGAGATATTCGGGGATCTCGACGCCGTCGGTGAAGGTCGCCGACTTGGAATCGACGGTCACGCCCGCGAGGAAGAGCTTGCCGAGGCCGCCCCAGAAATAGCTGGTGCCGCCGCCGAAGGCGAAGGAATAACCCCAGAGCGTCCAGACGATCATCACGACGCCGGTGATGATCGAGCACTGCATCAGGACGGAGAGCATGTTCTTGGCACGGACCAGGCCGCCATAGAACAGGGCAAGGCCCGGCATCGTCATGAACAGGACGAGCAGCGTCGCGGTCATCATCCAGGCGACGTCACCCTTGTTGACGGTGTCGGCGGCTGCGGCTGCCGCCTCCGGCGCAGCGGCCGTCGCCTGCGCGTCCTGCGCGAGAGCGGGATAACAGGCGAGCGCCAGCGCTCCGAGCCCCAAGCCCGTGGCGGCAAGCGTTCGTGCGTTGAAGAATGGTCTCATCATCTTTTTTCGTACTTCCGATCGTTGACCGACCCTTGGCGGCTGGTGCCTTGAAACTCCGGGCCCGATGCTCTGTAATCAAAAGTCGTGCCAAGTCGCCCGACCGGCGCGAAACACGCAATCGTCACAGGTTCGGCCGATCAGCGGCCCCTGTCGTTCGCTCATTTTCTGTGCAAAAGACGATTTTTTGTGCGCCATGCCGCCATCTAAGGCAGATCCGGACCGCCTCGCATCCCGACCCGCGGCCTTGCGCCGGCCGGGCTTTGCCGTCAGAACCAGTTGGAGACGAGAAGCGGAAGCGGCTGAAGCGGCAGGATGAGCGACACCTCCAAGAGCGTCGGGACGGGCGAGGCGGCAGGGCAGGCGCCTGCCCCCTACCGCGTCCTCGCACGCAAGTACCGGCCGCGTTCCTTCGACGACCTGATCGGCCAGGAGCCGATGGTCCGCACCCTGACCAACGCCTTCGAGACCGGCCGCATCGCCCAAGCTTGGATGCTGACCGGCGTTCGCGGTGTCGGCAAGACGACGACGGCCCGAATCCTCGCGCGCGCGCTCAACTACGAGACCGACGACATCCACGAGCCGACGATTCACATGAGCGGCCCCGGCGTCCACTGCCAGGCGATCATGGAGGGCCGGCATGTCGACGTCGTCGAGATGGACGCCGCCTCGCATACCGGCATCGACGACGTGCGCGAGATCATCGCCCAGGTGCGCTACCGCCCGGTCTCGGCGCGCTACAAGGTCTACATCATCGACGAAGTCCACATGCTGTCGAACCAGGCCTTCAATGGTCTGCTCAAGACGCTCGAGGAGCCGCCGGAGCATGTGAAGTTCGTCTTCGCGACGACCGAGATCCGCAAGGTGCCGATCACCGTCCTGTCGCGCTGCCAGCGCTTCGACCTGAGACGCGTCGAATCGGCGACGCTGATCCAGCATCTGAAGAAGATCGCCGACGCCGAAGGGGTGTCGATCGAGGACGACGCGCTGCGCCTGATCGCCCGCGCCGCCGAGGGGTCGGTGCGCGATTCCCTCTCCCTCACCGACCAGGCGATTGCCCATGGCGCCGGCACCGTGACGGCGCTCGCCGTGCGCGACATGCTCGGCCTTGCCGACCGAATCCGGATCATCGACCTCTTCGAAATGCTGATGGCGGGGGATGCCGCCGGGGCGCTGAAGGAGCTGCGCGAGCAGTATGCCGCCGGCGCCGATCCGGCGGTAGTGATTTCCGAGCTTGCCGATTTCAGCCATCTCGTCACGACGCTGCGCTACGTGCCGGATGCCGTCGAGGACGCGGCGATCGCGCCGGTCGAGGCCGAGCGCGGGCTCGAACTTTCGCAGAAGCTTTCGATCCGCACCCTCGGCCAGGTCTGGCAGATGCTGCTGAAGGCATCGGAGGAACTGCGCAACACGACGACGCCGCGCCAGGCCGCAGAAATGGCGCTGATCCGCATCGCCCATGCCGCCGACCTGCCTTCGCCGGACGACCTCCTGAGGCTGCTCCGCGAAGGTGGCGGCGACGTGCCCGCCAGCGCAGCCCCGGCGGCTTCGCCCGCTGGTTCGGACGGCGGCGCGACGGCAACCGCCGCTGGCTCCAACGCTCCGATGGTGGGCGGCAGCGGCTCGGCGCCGCGCCTCGTCGCCTCGTCGAGCGGCGCCGGCGGCCCGCGGATGGAGGCGCGCCCGCTCGCAAGGCCCGCCCCCGTCGCCGCCGAACCCGAAGCGCTGGCGATCGGCAATATCGAGGCCCTTGCAAGGCTCGCCGAGGACAAGCGCGATTCCCTGATGCGCGTCTCGATCCGCCGCTATCTGCGGCCGGTCAGGTTCCAGCCGGGACGGATCGAGGTGGGGCTGGCCGAGGGCGCGCCGCAGACGCTGATCGGCGATCTGATGAAGCGGCTGCATCTTTGGACCGGCCAGCGCTGGGTGGTGACCGTCGCCTCTTCCGGCGGCGAGCCGACACTCGACGAGCGCGACGAGACGAGACGCGCGAGCCTCATCGACGATGCCGCCAGCGATCCGGAGGTGGCGGCGATCCTCTCGGCCTTTCCCGGCGCCAGGATCACCAGCGTCACCCTGCGCGACGATAGTGCCGCGAGCGAGGAGGTCGGCATCGCTCCCCCGGAGGACGACTTCCTCGGCGACCCCGACGAGTTCTCCGAGGACGACTGAACCGGCCAGCCGAACGCGGCCATTGGCGTAAGACGCATTGCCTCGGGCCCTCAAAGCCGGCCGCCATCGCCCCTATATCGCCCCGATCGACAAGACCACCCGCCAACGACCAGGAGCCCGCGTGATGAAAGACCTGATGAACATGATGAAGCAGGCCAAGGCCATGCAGGAGAAGATGGCCGGGCTGCAGGACGAGGTCAAAACCATCGAGGCGGCGGGCCAGTCCGGCGGCGGCCTCGTCACGGTGACGCTGCGCGGCACCGGCGAGATGGCCGGCCTCGTCATCGACCCGTCGCTGATGAAGGAAGAGGAAAAGGACATCCTCGAGGACCTGATCGTCGCCGCCCATGCCGACGCCCATGCCAAGCTGCAGCTGGCGATCCAGGAAAAGACCCAGGAGATGACCGCCGGGCTCAACCTGCCGGCCGGCATGAAATTTCCGTTCTGAAGAACCGATAGACCGACGCATCCATGGCAAAATCCGTCGCCGGGCCGGAAATCGAGAAGCTGATCCAGCTTCTCGCCAAGCTTCCGGGCCTTGGCCCCCGCTCGGCCCGAAGGGCGGCGCTACATCTCGTCAAGCGCCGCGAACAGCTGCTTTCGCCGCTCACCGCCGCGATGGCCGAGGCGCGCGACAAGATCGGCGTCTGCTCGACCTGCGGCAACATCGATTCGCGCGACCCCTGCACGATCTGCACCGACCATTCCCGCGACCAGTCGACGGTGGTGGTGGTCGAGGACGTCGCCGATCTCTGGGCACTGGAGCGGGCAAAGGCGCTGAACGCCGCCTATCATGTCCTCGGCGGCGTGCTGTCGCCGCTGGAGGGCGTCGGCCCGGAGGATCTGACCATCCGCCAGCTGATCGACCGGGTCGAGGCGGGGGGCGTCAAGGAACTCGTCATTGCCGTCAACGCCACGGTCGAGGGCCAGACAACCGCCCACTACATCATGGACCGGCTGGAGGGCCTCGACGTCAAGGTGACGCGGCTCGCCCACGGCGTGCCGGTGGGCGGCGAACTCGACTATCTCGACGAGGGAACGCTGGCGGCGGCGATGCGCTCGCGCACCACGCTGTAACCGGCGGCAGCCGTCGATGGCGCAGGGCTCGACCCCATGTCTCGATCCGGCGAATCGCTTTCCGTCGTGCCATGCGATGCTCGCCGTTACGCCGCCGCCCGACGGCCGTTTTCACTGCTGTCATCGAAGCGTCAAACACCAGACGAATGCTGGATTTGCCACCCTCCGGCGCCATCATCCGCCGCGCCGGCAGCCGCTGACGAAAATCTCTTGATCTTCCGTCCGGTGTCGAATAAGTACCCGCCACACGCGACGGACCACCCAGTTCCGACGCAGCCGCCAGTCGGCAAAGTGGGGCCATAGCTCAGCTGGGAGAGCGCTACAATGGCATTGTAGAGGTCAGCGGTTCGATCCCGCTTGGCTCCACCATCTCCTTCAGCAAATCGAAATTGCCAACAGTTTCCGCGGGCGCCCAGTGTTCGAGCGACGCGATAGATCGAGCACGCGGTCGAGGTGGCATGATCCTGCCGGTCGGATGAAGCTTCGGGCAGATCCGCCTTGGCGACGTCACCTGATGACGGCTCGAACCACGTTGCTGTCACCAAGATTGCCACGATGCTGAAATGGCCGCGCCGGCTATCCACCTCGTGAGCATCAGTTCACTTCGGTGAGCGGGTCTCGCTGGCGTCCTCCCTCACCCCTACCTGCAGATCCGCCGCGTGGCCGGGAAGGTCCTCGTCCTCGAAGAGCTCGGGATAGGCCTCCGCCAGCCGCGGCAGGGAGACCAGGATCTCGCGCAGATGGATGCGCACCGCCGCCGCTGCCCGATCGGCATCGCCCGCCCGGATGGCGGCGAGGATGGCGCGGTGCTGGTCGATCAGCAGCGACATCGGCGAGGCTTCCGGCAGCGACAGATAGCGCACCCTGTCCATCTGCGCCTTGCCCATCTCGATCACCCGCCAGGCCTCGCTGCAGCCGATCGCCTCGGCGAGACCTTTGTGGAATGCCTCGTCAAGGGCGAGGAAGCCGGCATGGTCGTCGGCCGCCGCGGCGCTCTCCTGCTCGGCGACGATCCGTTCGAGCGCGTCGATCGCCGGCTTTCCCGCCGACAGGCAGCAATGCCGCGCCACCGCCACCTCGACGGCCTCGCGCACGAAGCGCGCATCGGCCACCTGCTTCGGCGAAACCTTGACGACATAGGTGCCGCGCTGCGGCAGCACCCGGACGAGGCCCGCCTCGGCAAGCTTGATGAAGGCCTCGCGCACCGGCTGCCGGCTCGACCCGAAGGACAGGGCGATCTCCTTTTCCGACAGCGCCTGCCCCGGCTTCAGTGCCATGGTGATGATCGCCTGGCGCAGCGCCGAATAGATCTGCGGCGAGACCGCCCCCCTCTCGTCGATCTTCAGCATGCGCGAAATTTCCCCTTGCCAACTGCGCCTTCATACTACCATACTAGTCAGATCAGACAAGCGGCCGCGGGAGAAGTCAGGTCGCTGTCTCGACAAGGGGAGGTTCATTTTTCGACATGTTACGCAAGGCACTTGCCGCTGCGGCCCTCGTCGGCTGCATGGTCGCTGGCTCCGGGCAGAGCGTTCTCGCCCAGGAGTATCAGCTCAACGTCAACACCGCCCTCACCCAGGAAGACCCGATCTACAAGGGTCTTGAGGCGTTCCGCGACAAGGTGAAGGCGCGCACCGAGGGCAAGGTCGAGATCCGGCTGTTTCCGAGCTCGCAGCTCGGCAAGGACGAGGACGTCCTTGAGCAGGCCCGCGCCGGCGCCAATGTCGCCGTGCTCGTCGATCCGGGCCGGCTGGCGGTCTTCGTCAACGACATCGGCGTTCTCGGCGGGCCTTATCTCGCCGATGGCTTCGACCAGTATCGCAAGATCACCACGTCCGATCTCTTTACCGGATGGGCCGACGACCTCAACAAGACCGCCGGGCTGAAGATCCTGTCCTTCAACTGGTGGCAGGGCGCAAGACACCTGGTGACCCAGAACGCCGTGACGAAGCCGGCCGATCTCGCCGGCGTCAGGATGCGCACGCCCGGCGCGCCGGTATGGATCGAGACGATCAAGGCGATGGGCGCGACGCCGACGCCGATGGGCTGGACGGAGGTCTATCCGGCGCTCCAGCAGAACGCCATCGACGCCGCCGAGGCGCAGGACACCGCGGTCTACGGCGCCAAGCTCTACGAAGTCGCCAAGCATCTGACCAAGACCGGCCATATCGGCCTTCTAACCGGCCTCGTCACCTCCGGCCAGTGGTACGACTCGCTGCCCGCCGATCTCCAGAAGATCGTCTCGGAAGAGGCGCTCGCCGCCGGCGACGTCGCCTCCAAGGGCACCGAGGATGCGATCTCCAGGGTTGACGCGGAGATGGAGAAGGCCGGCATGTCGATCGACGAGATCGACGTCGCCCCCTTCAAGCAGGCGACCGCCGGCGTCTACGACAAGCTCGGCTATGGCGATCTGAAGAAGAAGGTCGACGCCGTCCTTTCCGGCAACTGACAGCCCTCCCAAGGCAGATCACGGCGCCGTCCATTCGGGCGGCGCCGGCCCGTTCCTGAAAAACTCGGCACATCCTGATGTCCGCAGCCATCGCCCGCATCGAAGACGCCGTCGGCCGCCTGCTGCTCGCCGCCGTCGTCCTCCTCGTCTTCGTCGGCGCGCTCTCGCGCTCGCTCAACCATCCGATCATCTGGTCGGTCGACATGGCCCAGGCCGTGTTCGTCTGGCTGTGCTTCTTCGGCGCGCTGAAGGCGATGCGGCTGAAGGCGCATATCGGCGTCGACTATTTCGTCGCCAAGCTGCCCTATCCGGCGCGGCGAGCGATCGAGTTCGTCCTCGCGATTGCCGTCCTCGCCTTTCTCGCCACCATGGGCTGGTTCGGCATCAAGCTGACGCTGCTCAACACCGCACGGATCTTCGGCGACAGCGGCATCTCCTATGCCTGGGTCACCGCGGCGGTGCCGGCCGGCTGCCTGGCGCTGTTCCTGATGGTCGGCGCCCATCTCATTCGCGCGCTGCGCTTCGGCGGCCTCGTCTTCTCGCAGGAGCCGGGCGCGGTCGGCGACGCCGACACCAGCGATGCGCCCGGCCATGGCGACGCCAAGGCGGTCCGCACCGCCGGAGAACTGTGAGCCAAAGCCATGCTGCTGCCGACCATCCTGTTCTTCTCGCTGATGCTCCTCGGCATGCCGATCGCCTTTGCGATCGGGATCGCCGGCTTTTCCTTCTTCCTGACCAGCCAGTTCATCCCGGTTTCGATCGGCATCCAGCAGGTCGCCACGGCCTCCCAGAGCTTTCCGCTGCTGGCGGTGCCGTTGTTCCTGCTCGCCGGCCACATGATGAACAAGACCGGCATCACCCGCCGGCTGATCGACTGCTCCAACGCGCTGGTCTCCTGGATGGCCGGCGGCCTCGCCCAGGTCTGCATCCTCCTGTCGACCTTCATGGGCGGCGTCTCCGGCTCGGCGGTGGCGGACGCGGCGATGGAGGCGCGGGTGCTCGGCCCGGAGATGCTGCGCTCCGGCTATGGCCGCGGCTTCACCGCCGCCACCATGGCCGTCGGATCGCTGATCACCGCGACGATCCCGCCGAGCCTCGGGTTGATCCTCTACGGCTTCGTCGGCAACGTCTCGATCGGCAGGCTGTTTCTCGCCGGCATCATCCCCGGCCTGATGATGATGGTCGCGCTGATGGCGACGGTCTGGATCGTCGCCAAGAAGCGCGGCTATGGCGGCGAGGCCCGCTCGCTGCCGGACATCGGGACGGTCGGCCGGACACTCTGGCATGCGAAATGGGCGCTGATCTTTCCGGTAGCCCTCCTCGTCTCGATCCGCAGCGGCATCTTTACCGCCTCGGAGGTCGGCGCCTTCGCCGTCGTCTATGCCCTCCTCGTCGGCATCTTCGCCCATCGCGAACTGACCTGGGGGGCGCTGCAGGAAGCGCTGTCGGAAAGCGTCGTCGACATCGGCGTCATCACGCTGATCATCCTCTTCTCCGGCATGGTCGGCTACGCCATCGTCTTCGAGCGCGCGCCGCAGACCATCGCCGAGGCGCTGCTCGGGCTTTCCAGCGAGCCGATCATCGTCGTCTTCCTGATCCTTCTCTTCGTCTTCATCTGCGGGCTGTTCATCGAGGCGACGGTGCTCGTCCTCCTGCTGACGCCGATCGTCCTGCCAATCGTCAAGCCGCTGGGCGTCGATCCGGTGCATTTCGGCATCCTGATGATGACCATCGTCACCCTCGGTGGCATGACCCCGCCGGTCGGCGTCGCGATGTATGCCGTCTGCTCGATCCTCGACGTGCCGATCGAGGAATATGTCACGGAATCGCTGCCCTTCGTCGGGGCGATCCTTCTGGTGGTGACGGTGCTGGCGCTGCTTCCCGGGCTCGTGCTGTTCCTGCCGAACCTTCTGATGTAACGCGGGGTCCGTCCCGGCAGCTTCCAATCATGAAAGAGGAATGATGATGCGGCAGACCTGGCGCTGGTTCGGCCCGAACGATCGCGTGAGCGTCGACGACATGCTGCAGGCAGGGGTCGAGGGAGTGGTCTCGGCGCTGCATCACGTTCCGACCGGCGAGGTCTGGACGGCGGAAGCGATTGCCGTGCGCCAAAGCGAGATCGCCACGCGCCGCGACGGCTCGCCTTCGGGCATCGCCTGGGAGGTGGTCGAGAGCCTGCCGGTCTCCGAGGAGATCAAAAAGCAGACAGGCGCCTTCCGCGCGCATGTCGAGAGCTACAAGACCAGCCTGAAGCACCTGAAAGCTGCCGGCATCGAGGTCGTCTGCTACAATTTCATGCCGGTCCTCGACTGGACGCGCACGGACTTGGCCTACAGGGTTCACCATGGCGGCACGGCGATGCGCTTCGACCTTGTCGACTTCGCCGCCTTCGACATCTTCATCCTCGAACGGCCCGGCGCCGGAGAGAGCTTTCTGGAAGACGTCGCGGCCGCGGCGGAAAAGCGCTTTGCCGAGATGCAGGACGCCCGCAAGGCGGAGCTTGCGAAGAACGTCGTCTTCGGCCTTCCTGGAGCGGCGGAGCACTTCACCCTCGCCGACGTCAGAGCCCATCTCGCCGAATATGGCGCGATCGACGAGGACAGGCTGCGCAGCCATTTCGTCGACTTCCTGTCTGAGGTCGCGCCGCTGGCCGAGGAACTCGGCATCCGCCTCTGCTGCCATCCCGACGATCCGCCCTTTCCGCTGCTCGGCCTGCCGCGCATCATGTCGACCGAGGCGCAGTATCGGACCGTCATGGAAGCGGTCGACCTTCCGGCCAACGGCATCACGCTCTGTTCCGGCTCCCTCGGCGTGCGGCCCGACAACGACCTCCCCGGCATGATGGAGCGACTGGGCGACCGGGTGCATTTCCTGCATCTTCGCAACACCAGGCGCGAGGGCGATGGCCTGCCCTGCTCCTTCCACGAGGCCGAACACCTTGCCGGCGACACCGACATGGTGGCGCTCATTGCCGCGGCGCTCAACGAAGAGGCGAGGCGCAAGGCCGCCGGCCGCCCAGACGCTTCGATCCCGTTCCGGCCGGACCATGGCCAGGACATCCTCGACGACCTCTCACGAAAGGCTCAGCCGGGTTATCCGGCGATTGGGCGTCTGAAGGGCTTGGCGGAGCTCAGGGGGGTCATCGCGGGGTTGGGGTATGGGGGACGGCCCTAAAACGTCGTCATTCTCAGGCCCCGTCCCGAGAATCCAAGGGCGGTTGCCGAAACCTTTGCCGCTGCCGACTTCTGCTGCCAAAGCCAATTGCGCCCGACGATTTCTGGATTCTCGGGACGGGGCCCGAGAATGACGCAGCTCTGCAGTCGGCGCCCCTTCCACCCGGCGCGGCAATTGGGATGGATCGCGGGATATAACTTGGACCGCGGATATGGTACGCCCGCTCGCACCCTCGTCCTTCGAGGCTCCCCCGCTCTTCGCGCGGGCTCACACCTCAGGATGAGGGTGCTTTTCCGGCACCCTAACCTCCTCCTCCAGCGCCGACTGGGTCCTCGTCGCGCCGAGTTCGATGACGGCGCGCATGGTCGCCCGCGCCCGCTCCTCGTCCTTCGAGGCGATGGCCTCGACGATGCGGCGGTGATTGTCGGCGCATTCGCGGATCATCTCGGCATCCTCCGCGGGCGAGGACAGCCGCAGAACGATCGCCAGCGCCGTCTCGATCAGGCCGCTGGTCGCCCGCATGAACGGGTTCTGCGAGATGTCGGCGACGGCGAGGTGAAACTTCAGGTCGACCCGCGCGATCGAGGTGCGGTCGTGGCCGAGATCGCCGAGTTCCTCGACGATGGCGGCAAGGCGGGCGATATCCTCCCCCGTCGCCCGGCGGCAGGCGAGCGCGGCGGCTTCGGGTTCGAAGGCGAGGCGCATCGTCGCCAGATCCTCGATGAAGCGAGCGTCGAGCCCGGTCTCGACCCGCCAGCGAAGGACATCGGGATCGAGGAGGTTCCAGCGCTCGCGTTCGAGCACCTTGGTTCCGACGCGCGTCTTCGCCTCGATCAATCGTTTCGCCGCCAGCGTCTTCATCGCCTCGCGCAGGACGGTGCGCGAGACGCCGAAAGTCTCGCCGAGCTCCTTGTCGCCCGGCAGGATCGAGCCCGGCGGGAAGCTGCCGCCGACGATCTGGCGCCCGAGTGTTCCGACCACATGGGCATGGCTCGAGCGGATCCCCTGGACGCCTCCCGCAGAGGCCAACAGCCCGGTCATGCCGGGATCGCGGCCGAAGCGCCGCTGCGGCGCGCGCTCAGCCAGACGAGGCCGCGCTGCAGGGCGATGAAGGCGAACAGGAGCAGTCCGATCACGATCTTTGTCCACCAGCTCGAAAGCGTCCCGTCGAAGACGATGTACGTCTGGATCAGTCCCATGATGAGGATGCCGAGAAGGGTGCCGGCGACATAGCCCGACCCGCCGGTGAGCAGCGTGCCGCCGATGACGACGGCGGCGATGGCGTCGAGCTCGACGCCGACCGCGGCCAGCGAATAGCCTGCCGAGGTATAGAGCGAGAAGGCGATGCCGGCGAGCCCGGCGAGGAAGCTCGACAGGGCGTAGATCATCACCGTGGTCCTCGCGATCGGAACGCCCATCAGCTCGGCCGACTGGCGGTTGCCGCCGATCGCATAGACGTTGCGGCCGAAGGAGGTGAAGTGGGCAATGAGGATGCCGGCGAGGAAGACGGCGAGCATCGCCATGCCGATGAAGGTCAGTCGCCCGCCGCCCGGCATCCTGAAATAGAGCCCGTGCAGCGTGTCGTAGAGGCCGGCCTTGATCGGCACCGAATCGATCGAGATCAGGAAGGCGATACCCCGCGCGAAGAACATGCCAGCCAGCGTCACGATGAAGGGCGGCATGGCGAGATAGTGGATCATTGCCCCCATCACTGCCCCGAAGACGGTGGTGATCGCCAGGAGGAGGACGATGGCGAGAAGCGGCGGCACCCCCCAGTCGCCCATCGCCACCGCCAGGAAGACCCCGGTGAAGGCGATCACCGAGCCGATCGACAGGTCGATGCCGCCGGACAGGATGACGAAGGTCATGCCGACCGCGGCGATGCCGAGAAAGGCGTTGTCGGTGAGGAGATTGCCGATCACCCGGGTCGACAGCATGTTGGGGAACTGCGCGATGCACAGCGCATAGGCGAGGATGAAGATCAGGAAGGTCGTCGCCAGCGAAAACAGTCTCGACGAGGTCATCTTGCGGCCTCCTTGCCGGTCTCGCGGGCGGGCGGCGTCGCCGGCGCGGCATCGGGAGCCCGGCCCGGCCGGTGCTTGAAATAGGCAAACAGCGTGTGGCTCGCCGGCGACTGGACGACGAGAATGACGACGATGATCGCCGCCTTGATGACGAGGTTGAACTCCGGCGGGAAGCCGGCGAGCAGGATGCCGGTATTGACCGACTGGATGATCATCGCGCCGATCAGCGAGCCGGCGATGGAGAAGCGCCCACCCATCAGCGAATTGCCGCCGACGACGACGGCGAGGATCGCGTCGAGCTCGAGCCAGAGGCCGGCATTGTTGGCGTCGGCGCCCCTGATGTCGGCCGCAGCGACGATGCCGGCGACGGCGGCGCAGAGGCCCGAGGCCGCATAGACCGCAAGCAGCAGCGCCGAGGTGCCGATGCCGGCAAGCGACGAGGCCCGACGGTTGATGCCGATCGCCTCGACGAGAAGGCCGAGGGCGGTGGAGCGGAACAGCAGCGAGACGACGATGCCGAGGAAGACCCAGAGGATCACCGGAAACGGCACGCTGGCGAGCGAGCCCGAGCCGATGAAGATCAGGCCGGGATCGTTGAAGGTCAGGATGACGCCCTCGGTGACGAGCTGGGCGATGCCGCGGCCAGCGACCATCAGGATCAGCGTCGCGATGATCGGCTGGATGCCGAGAAAGGCGACCAGCGCACCGTTCCACAGCCCGCAGAGGATGCCGACGCCGAGTGTGGCGAGTACCGTTACCGCCAGCGAATGGTCGCTGGTGATCAGTGCCGCCGCGACGGCCCCGGCGATCGCCATCACCGCGCCGACGGAGAGGTCGATGCCGCGCGTCGCGATCACCAGCGTCATGCCGATCGCGAGCAGCGCCACCGGCGCGCCGCGGTTGAGAATGTCGATCAGGCTGCCATAGAGGCGGCCATTGGCATAGGCGATGTCGAGGAAGCCCGGCGCGATCGCGGTGTTGAGGGCAAGGATCACCACCAGCGCGACGAGCTGCGGCAGGATCCGTCTGAAGGTGGACAGCCCCGGGCCGGTCACGCGACGCTCTCCCTTGTGCCGGCGGCCGCTTGCCCAGCCGCCTCGCCGGCGCCGTGGTTTTCGCTCGCGGCGATCGCCCGCATGATGGCGTCGGCGGTGATCTCGCCGGCCGGCAGTTCGCCGACATGGCGGCGGTCCGCCAGAACCCGCACCCGCGTCGCATAGGCGACGATCTCCTCGAGCTCGGAAGAGATGACGAGCAGTGACATACCGCGTTCCCTGAGTTCTCCGATCAGCCGGATGATCTCGGCATGGGCGCCGACGTCGATGCCGCGGGTCGGCTCGTCGAGAATCAGGAGCCGCGGGTCGGTGGCCAGCCAGCGGGCGAGGATGACCTTCTGCTGGTTGCCGCCGGAGAGGAACTTGATCGGCTTCTCGCGGTCGCTGGTGCGGATGTCGAGGGCCGCGATGTATCGGTCGGCGATCGCCTCCTGCTCCTTGCGGGACAGCGGCTTCGCCCATCCCCGCCGGGCCTGCAGCGCGAGGATGATGTTCTCCCGCACCGAGAGGTCGTCGATGATGCCGTCCTGCTTGCGATCCTCCGGGCAGAAACCGAAACCACGGGAAATCGCGTCGCGGGGCGAGGAGAAGCTCGCAGGCTTGCCGTCGACCTCGATGGTGCCATGGTCTGGCTGGTGGATGCCGAACATCAGCTCGGCGCTCTCGGTGCGGCCGGCGCCGAGGAGACCGGCGACGCCGACCACCTCGCCCGCCCGCATCTCCAGATCGAAGGGCGCGATGCGGCCGCGCTTGGAAAGACCCTTGAAGCTCGCGACGACAGGCTTTGTCGCAAGGTCGGGCGGCTCGGCGCGCTGCTCCTCCTCGGCCTTCAGTTCGCGGCCGAGCATCAGCGACACGAGTTCGAGCCGGTCCAGCCCGGCGAGCGGCCGCGTCGCCACCTTGTGGCCGTTCCTGAGGATCGTGACGCGGTCGGCGATGCGATAGACCTGATCGAAGAAGTGGGTGATGAAGACGACGCCGAGGCCGCGGCCCTTGAGGGACTGAAGGATCGCAAACAGCCGCGAGACCTCCGCCGCGTCGAGGCTGGCGGTCGGCTCGTCGAGGATCAGCACCTTGCCGGAAATGTCGACGGCCCTTGCGATGGCGACGATCTGGCGGACGGCGACCGAATAGGTGCCGAGCAGCGCCGCGACGTCGATGTCGAGCCCGTACTGGTCGAGGATCTCGCGCGAGCGGCGGTTCGCCTCGCGCCGGTCAGTGAGGCCGAAGCGCTTCGGCTCGCGGCCGAGAAAGAGGTTTTCGGCAACCGTCAGATTGGGCAGGAGATTGACCTCCTGATAGACCGTTCCGATGCCGAGCGCCTGGGCATCCTTGACGTCGGCCGGATCGACGGCGACGCCATCGAGGCAGACCCTGCCGCGGTCGCGGCGATAGGCGCCGGTGAGGATCTTGATGAGGGTCGACTTGCCGGCGCCGTTTTCCCCGACAAGGGCGTGGATCTCGCCGGCGAGAAGCTCGAAATCGACATTCGACAGCGCCGTGACGCCGAAGAATTCCTTGCCGACGCCGTCCGCGCGAAGCAGCGGCTCGTTCTTCACCATGACTTCTTCCCCGTGCGGGATCGGATACTCGGCCAATCTCCCCGACGCCGGCGAGTGGCACGCGTCTCCGGCCGAAGGGTCGAACCATCCTCCGGCCGGAAACGCGCAACGAAGAGACCCCGGCCGGCGGTTGCCCAGTCAGACCGCCGGCCGGGAAAACCTACAGCATCGGCCCGAAAATCGGATCGATTTTCGGAAAGCACGATGCGTAGATTGAATAACTTAGAGCGTCCTTTGTGCGTCCATTCGGACGCACGGCGCTCTAAAGGCTCAGTAGCCCTGGTTCTTCTTCTCTTCGTAGATCGACTTCGGATCGTCCGACTGGGTGTAGAGCTTCGATTCGGTCTGGATGAACTTCTCCGGCTTGGTGCCGTCCTTCAGATAGGCGTCCAGCGCGTCGAAGGCCGGGCCGGCCATGTTCGGCGTCAGTTCCACCGTGGCATTCGCCTCGCCGTTCTGCATGGCGAGGAAGATGTCCGGCACCGCGTCGATCGAAACGACGAGAATGTCGGAGCCCGGCTTCAGGCCGGCTTCCTTGATCGCCTGGATCGCGCCGACGGCCATGTCGTCATTGTGGGCGTAGAGGGCGCAGATGTTCTTGCCGCCGTTCTCGGCCTTGAGGAAGCTTTCCATGACTTCCTTGCCCTTGGTGCGGGTGAAATCGCCGGTCTGCGAGCGGACGATCTTCAGGTTGTCGTGGCCCGAGATCGCCTTTTCGAAGCCGGCCTTGCGCTTGATCGCCGGCGACGAGCCGGTCGTGCCCTGCAGCTCGACGATGTTGCAGTCCTTGTCGCCGACCTCCTTGACCAGCCACTCGCCGGCGACCTCGCCCTCATGCTCGAGATCGGAGCCGACGGCAGTCAGATAGAGATCGTCGGACGAATCCACCTGCCGGTCGAGCAGCACCACCGGGATCTCGGCGTCCTTGGCCTCTTCCAGCACCTGGTCCCAGCCGGTCGCGACGACCGGCGCGAGCAGGATCGCATCCACCCCTTGCGCGATGAAGGAGCGGATCGCCTTGATCTGGTTCTCCTGCTTCTGCTGGGCGTCGGCGAATTTCAGGTCGATGCCGCGTTTTTCCGCCTGCTCCTTGGTCAGCGTCGTCTCGGCGGCGCGCCAGCCGGATTCCGAACCGATCTGCGAAAAGCCGACGGTCATGTCGGCGGCAAGGGCTGGGCCTGCCATCAGGCCGGCGAGCGCGACGGCGCCGGCAAGCGTCTTCAAAATCTTCATGAGTTCCTCCCGAACGAACCCGGCCTCCACACCGGATGCGGTCAAGGATAATATTATATGATAAATGATGTCCAGTGGCGTTCCATTGTGCGTTGCAACGTTGCCGTCGTTCTGGAGCCGAGAGGAGCAATGCGAGCATGAACGCCGGCGGCCGATCTTTGGCCCGGAACCCTTCAGCCGGCAGGTCTCGGATGGGTCAGCGGTCCTTGCCGCGGTCGACCACCCGCGGCGTCGAGCGCGCTGCCGATCCGGTCGACAGTTCGAAGCGGACGAGAACCGGCAGGTGATCGGAATCCGTCGCCGGCTGGCGGGTAGCGGAGATCACCCGCAAATCCTTGGAAACAAGCACGTTGTCGATGGGAAGCCCCACCAGCGGCCGAAGTTCGCCGGGGAGCACCGTCGCCAGCCAGGTCGCGCCGATGCCGCCGACCGGCGTCGTGCGGGAGGCCGCGGCATAGCGGCCGACCGTCTCGCTCCAGGGAGTGGCGTTGAAGTCGCCGGCGACGATCAGCGGGGTGGCCAGTCCCGGCAGCACCGTGTCGAGCCGCTCGACCTGCCGCGCCTGGGGGAAGGGCCAGGGCCAGACGAGATGCTCGGCGACGACGCCGAGAGAGGCGCCCTGGCCGAGATCCACCCGGCGCGCCACGAAGCCGTCCTCGGCCCGGCAGATCGCATCATCCGACGCGAACGGAAAGCGCGACAGGATCGCGACGCCGCCGACCACCTCGCCGACACCGCAATAGGCGGTGTAGGGATAGAATTCGCGCAGCGGCTCGAAGGCCTCCACCCAGCGCCGGTTCATCTCCTCGAGCGTCACGACGTCCGGATCGAGCCGGGCGATCGTCGCGATGGCAGGCTCCGGCGCGGCGTTGTGCCTGAGATTCATCTGGAGAAGCGTCAGCGTGCGGGAGGCGCCGGCGGGAGCGTTCGCCCGCGACAGGGCGGTCTCGGTCCCGGCCGGGCGCGGCATGACGAAGCCCGCGACCGACACCGCCCCATAGGCTGCGAGCGCCGCAGCGAGCGTCGCCGCGGCGATGCTCCTCAGCGCGATCAGCACCAGCGCCAGCAGGAACAGCACCGCCGAAAAGTGGGCGCGAAAATGCGCCAATGCATCGAAGAACGGGATCTTCTCGCCGAAGAAGCCGCAGGCGAGCGCCGCCCCGACGATCAAGGCGAGGCCGAGCACGATTGTCTCGACGAAGCGAAGCGGGAAAGTCTTCAACCGGCGTGCCCGTTCCTACTGAAATGCGGTCTCGAAGAAGGAGCGCAGCTTGCGCGAATGGACGCGCTCCGACGGTAGTTCGCTCATCAGCTGGAGCGCCCGCATGCCGATCTCCAGATGCTGGGCAACCTGGCGCTTGTAGAACTCCGTCGCCATGCCCGGCAGCTTCAATTCGCCGTGCAGCGGCTTGTCGGAAACGCAGAGCAGCGTGCCGTAGGGCACCCGGAAGCGGAAGCCGTTGGCGGCAATCGTCGCCGATTCCATGTCGAGGGCGATCGCCCGCGACTGGGAAAGCCGCTGCACCGGCTCGCGCTGGTCGCGGAGCTCCCAGTTGCGGTTGTCGATGGTGGCGACGGTGCCGGTGCGCATGATCCGCTTGAGGTCGTAGCCGGAAAGGCCGGTGACCTCCTCGACGGCCTTCTCCAGCGCCACCTGCACCTCCGCCAGCGCCGGGATCGGCACCCATAACGGCAGGTCGGCATCGAGGACGTGATCCTCGCGCACATAGGCATGGGCAAGGACGTAGTCGCCGAGCGCCTGGCTGTTGCGCAGGCCGGCACAGTGGCCAAGCATCAACCAGGCATGGGGGCGCAGCACCGCGACATGGTCGGTGATCGTCTTGGCGTTGGAGGGCCCGACGCCGATGTTGATCATCGTGACACCGCTGCCGTCGGCGCGTTTCAGATGATAGGCCGGCATCTGCGGCAGGCGGAGCGGCGAGGTTCCGGAGACCGGCTGCTCGAAGCCCGCCGGCGTCACCAGATCGCCCGGCTCGACGAATTCGTCGTAGCCGGCGCCGCCGCTGCGCATCATCTCCCGCGCCCTCAGGCAGAACTCGTCGACATAGAACTGGTAGTTGGTGAAGAGGACGAAGTTCTGGAAATGCGACGGCCGCGTCGCCGTGTAGTGGGCGAGCCGGTGCAGCGAATAATCCACCCGCTGAGCGGTGAAGGGCGCGAGCGGCAGGCGCTCGCCGGGATAGGGCTCGAACGTGCCATTGACGATCCGGTCGTCGGTGGCGCCGAGATCGGGAACGTCGAAGACGTCGCGGAGCGGATGACCGAGCTTTTCGGCGGCAGCGCCGTCGACATAGACGCCTTCGGGCAGCGCGAAGTGCAGCGGGACCGGCGTCGCCGAATCGCCGATCATCACCGGCTGGCCGTGATTTTCGAGGAGAAGCTCCAGCTGTTCGACGAGATAGCGGTCGAAGAGGTCCGGCCGGGTGATCGTCGCGGCATAATCGCCGGGCAGCGGCACATGGCCGAAGGCGAGGCGCGAATCCACCCGCGCATGGGTGCGCGTCGTCAGCGCGACCTGCGGATAGAAGGCCCGGTAGCGCCGGTCGGCCCGGGCCTGGTCGAGCACCTGGTCGAACTTGCCGGTGAGAAAGCCGACCGACCGCTCATAGAGGCGTTTCAGCTCCGCGACTGCCGCTCCCGCATCATTGAACGGGCGGGGCGGCGCGGCCTCGGGCGTCTCGACGGGAAGATGTTCGCTGGCGGTGTCGAAAGCTGTCATGTCCTTCGTCGTATCGCGGGTCGATGGCGGCGTTAAGACGGATCGGCAGGGCGGAGCCCGGCATTTGTGCGCTTCAGGACCCCGCTTCCGTCACCTTCCCGGGGGAGTCTCCGTCGCTCGACCACCCTCGGCGATCCCGTTTCCGGCCCGGCCGGCGACATGGGGCCAGGCCGCCGATGCCGGGCCGCCTGCACCGGTTCAGAACTTCGCCTGTCCGGGCGCGGCGCTGCGGTTGATGCGGCAGAGCTTGCCGGAGGCGTAGTCGCAGGTGCCGCCGGAAATCGATGCGACGAAGCTGGTGGACTGGCCCGGTGTCGAACGCTGGGCCAGGGTGCTCATGGCGATCCCGAACAATGCGATCAGGAGCGTGATGGCGACGAGGCGTGTGTACATCTGGCGATCCGCTTTGCTGTGGCCGCGCCCATAGGCTTCAGCACTGATTCGTAGGCATTAGGCCATTTCCCGCCTGAATGCGACCTGCAAGACACAGTCGCGGGTCTTTTTCGGGCCAAAGGCGGGCTGCGCCGCTTCGCCGCGGCGCCGGCGAGTGGGCGGTCTAACAGCCTCAGTCTTGCGTGGGCGTTGCATCCGACGGCCCGGTCGGTGGAACGTTCGGGCTGTCCGGTCGAAGAAATGGCGAACTGAGCGCACGGACTGGCGCAGCCTGAGGATCACCCGACGCGACCGGTCATTCGAGAGGGTGGAACACGATAGCGAGAGGCGCAACCGTCGTCGGACAGCAATCGGAGACGAGCGCGGTGGCAGATACCAGCCGCGGCAATTGTTCGCAGAACTGCCTTAAGGAGAGGGCCTTCACGCCGGTCAGGGCCGCGATGCGGAGTGCCCGAACGGCCGGCCGCGGCCGACGCCTTGCGGGCGGCGGCGCCTGCGCGCTCGAGCGCTAAGCATCTGCAAGCGCTACGACAGCGGCGGCGACGATCGTGGGAAAAGGGTGGGAGGCTGGCACGGCGACCCGTGCCATAGCTCGTTGGGGCTGCTTCCTTCCGGACCTGACCCGGTTGGCGAGTGGCTCGTCCACCACCAACCTCCCGGCTCTCCATATCGGCGAAATCGCTTCTAGATGCAAGGAGGTGCGACGAATTTCCGGCGTGGCGATCGTGGGGCCGGGCCGAGACGATCTGTGCCGCGCCATTTCGGGAGGACTTCTGCGACCATGCGCCAATTCGAACTCGATCCGCGTCTGGCGGCCGATACCGTCCTCGTCAAAGATCTCGGACTGTGCGCCCTTCTCCTGATGAACGATCGGCGCTGGCCCTGGCTGATCCTCGTCCCGAAGCGCAACGACATCACCGAGATGCACGAGCTGACGCCCCTCGACCAGACTCTCCTCACCTTCGAGACATGCCTCACCGCCAAGGCGCTGAAGACGTTTTCCGGCGCCGAGAAGATCAATGTCGGGGCGCTCGGCAACATGGTGCCGATGCTGCACGTCCACGTCATTGCCCGGCATTCGGGCGACACGAACTGGCCGGGGCCGGTCTGGGGGCACGGCCGCGCCGAGCCCTATGAGGACGACGCCCTCGAGGATCTGCGCGGCGCGCTGGCGCGGGCCGTGCTCAACGAGTGATCCGGCCGGGTCGGCCCCCGCCGCTTCCGCTTCGGGTCGCCGCCTGCCGCTCTGCGTGACCCGTCATTCCGGTTCGCCAAACGGCCGGCCACCCCGACTGTCGCCCTCGCCCGCGCTCGCGCAAAACCTTTCACGGAAGACATTTGCCTGTCGTGGCGATCATGCTCTATCGCTGCGCCAGCCTGCCATCCCCAAGGAGTGCACCGATGAGCGACAGCGAGAAACGGGCGGCGCAGGAAATCAGCGCCCGCACCGGATTTTCCCGCAACGCGCTTCGGCGCGACGGCGAATTGCGGACCGATGCCAGCCTCGCCGCCGCTCTCGATCACCCGCACGCCACCATCTACCTGACCGCCAACGGCAAGTGGCTGGTGAAGACGAATGCAGCGCCGCTCTCCGCCGGTTTCTCGATTGCCGAGGCTAGGGAGCTCGGTGCCGGTCTCGATGAGGCGATCCTGCTCGGCTTTGCGGCGGGCGATGCCCCGGCGCTGGCAGCCGTCGTCGCCCTCGAAGGCGAGGATGTGGGAGACGGCCTCGCCGCCATGGATCTGCGCGGCATCGGCATGGAAGGACGGCTCGATCCGGACAGCGAGGGCCGGCTCGCCCAGGCCTCGCACCTCGTCCAGTGGCACGGCAAGAACCGCTTCTGCGGCCTCTGCGGCGCGCCGACCCGCTCTGCCTCGGCAGGCTACCGGCGCCAGTGCACCGCCTGCGAGACGCCGATCTTTCCGCGCATCGATCCGGTGACGATCATGCTCGTCCATGATGGCGAGGGCCGCTGCGTGCTCGGCCGTCAGCCGCGCTTTCCGGAAAATTTTTGGTCGTGCCTCGCAGGCTTCGTCGAGCCCGGCGAAACGCTGGAGGATGCGGTCAGGCGCGAGACCATGGAGGAAAGCGGCCTCAGCGTCGGCAAGGTGGAAATGGTCGCCTCCCAGCCTTGGCCGTTTCCCGGCAATCTGATGGTGGGCTGCATGGCGCTTGCCGAAAGCCGCGACATCGCCTTCGACGCCACCGAACTCGAGGACTGCCGCTGGTTCTCCCGCAGCGACGTCAGAGCGATGCTGGAGGGGACGCATCGGGACGGGCTGATGGTGCCGAAGCCTTTCGCCATCGCGCATTTCCTCATCAAGGCCTTCGTCGATGACGAGACGTCTGCCGGCCGCTGAAGCCGGCGTGCCTCGGCCAGCGGCACCCCGCTATCGCGGCGGCGCGCGATAGACGTCGTCCGGCCGGGTGGCGTTCTTCCAGTTCGATTCGTCGCGCTTGTAGGCGCAGTCGTGGCCGGTGCTCAGCCAGTGGCGGGTGGCGGACTTCGCATGCAGCGACACGCCGCCGGCGATCTCCGGCTGCTCGGCGAGGAGCTGCGTCACCGCGGTGGCGAGGATCGGCGGCCCGGTGAGCGACCAGACATTGCCCTCCTCCCGCGACAGCACGCGCCGGCAGGCAAGCGACAGCGCACGGCCGATGACGGGATGCCGCGGCTCGGCAGCGAAGAAGCCGTTCCACAGGACACCCGTCGTTTCCTCGATGATCAGCAGGAGCCGGCCGCGCGCCGGGATGATGTCGGCGAGCGGCATGTGGCTCGCCTCGTCGGCATCGGCATAGACGCCGCCGCGGCGAAAGGCATAGGCGAGGCGGAAGAGATCGGCCCGCATTGCCGGATGGGCGGCGCTGTCGAAGGCGTCGAGGGCATCGCGATTGCGGCCGTCGGCCAGAAACGCCCGGGCGCTTTCGTCGTCGAAGCAGCGATAGCGATGGTCGGGGCTGGTCGCCGGCCAGGTCGCCATCAGGGCGGCGACGTCGGCAGGCGGCTTCGCCATGTCCCAGAACTGGAAGATCTCCCGGGGGATCTGCGCGTTCGGCCCGGGCGCATGGCTGGCGAGCCCGCCCGAGGCTCGCAGTTCCCGCAGCAGGGCAAGGCTCGTCGGCACGTGGCCGGGAAAGCGCGAGACCAGCGCCGTCAGCCCCGTTGCACGGTCGGCGCCGTCTCCCTTCAGCAAGGCGAGAAGCCGGTCGCTCGCCCGCGGACCCCGTGCAACCAGCGCCAGAAAGCCGCGAAGATGGGCGTCCTGCATCACCGACTGGCTGGAGCCGCGATTGACCGACAGGATCTCCGCCGCGACCGCCAGATCGTCTTCCGCCGCGGCGAGATCTCCGAGGACGATCCGCACCTCGGCAAGATGCAGGCGGTAGGAGACCGCGCGCGGCGCCAGCCGGACGGCGTCGCGCAGTTCCGCCTCGGCCGCGAGAAACCGGTTGCGATAGCGTAACAGGTGCGAACGCAGGAAGGCCGCCCGGGCCTTCTGCTGCGGGCCGGAAAACCGCACCGATCGCAGCAACTCTTCGGCGCGATCGATCTGACCGGTCCGTAGGGCCAGGCCGATGAGGGAGCTCGCGGTCTCGACGTTCGGCTCGGCCCCATCGGCCTCCGAACGGGTAAGCTCCGCTTCGAGAAGCGAAAGGGCCGCGAGATGCTCGCCCGCCCGCTCGAGGCTGCGGGCCTTCAAAAGCGCTGCCTGGTCGTTGGCGGGATCGATGGCGAGGACCGCTGCGAGATTGCGATCAAACGCTGCCGAGTCGCCGATTTCCAGAAAGGACCGGGCCGCCTCGATATGCGCCACGACATTGTCCGGCATGTCGAGCGCCAGGGCCTCGAACATCTCGCCGGCGCAGCGGTGGTCGCCCTTGGCCCGGGCGATCTGCGCCAGCTGGCGCCTGGCGCCCGGACGTGGCCGGTCGGCCGTCACCAGCGGCTCCAGCCAGGCCGCCGCCTCCGCGAAACGGCCGAGTTCGCGCAGTTCGGTGGCGACGTCGAGCCGGGCGCTTACGTCGTCCGGACAGGTCTCCACTGCGGCCAGGCAGGCGGCAAGGGCTTCCTCGCGTTGGCCTTCGGCCCGGGCCTCCCGCCCGTCCCGCACGACCTCGACGAATTCTTCGGACATCGGTTCTCCCACAAACCGGTCCGCCAATTTCGAGGCCGCCGCGACCCTCCTCCGGTGGCGGAGCGAAAATCAACCCTGCTTGCTTGCATCCTTGGAATCGATCGCCTCGAGCCGCTCCTGCATGCGCTGCAGCTGCTCGCGCATCGACTTCAGATCGTCGTCACGGCTGCCGGCCGAACCGCCGGTGCGAGCGCCGTTCGCCTCTCCCTCGCCGTCCGCCTCTCCCAGGGCGCCGGCGACGAAGGGATTGAACATCGTCATCGCGCGGCGGAACATCTCGGTGTTGCGCCGAACCTGCGCTTCCATGAGCTTCATCGGCGTCTGGGTCATCGCGCCGGTCATCTGCTCGCGGAACGATTCCTGCTCCTTGGCGAAAGCCGACATCGACTGTTCCAGATAGCCGGGAATGACCATCTGCATCTGGTCGCCGTAAAAGCGGATGAGCTGGCGCAGGAAGGCGATCGGCATCAGGTTCTGCCCGCCCTTGTTCTCCTGCTCGAAGATGATCTGCGTCAGCACCGAATGGGTGATGTCCTCGCCGGACTTGGCGTCCTGAACGACGAATTCCTCGTTGTTCTTCACCATCAGAGCCAGGTTTTCGAGCGTCACATAGGTGCTGGTACCGGTGTTGTAGAGGCGCCGATTCGCGTATTTCTTGATGACCGTCACGTCTTCGTTTCTGGCCATGATCAACTCCCTGAACACCACCCACCGTAGCGGGGCGCCACGCATTTGTGCGAACGCTCATGTGCGCCGCATAAATGATAGGCACAAATCGCAGCATATTCCAATGCATTCCGCGGAGTCCGGCGTCGATCAACAAGGAGCATCGAACGGCCCGCCGCCATTCTGACGCAAGGACATGGGCCGGCCGGACCGGCCGCCAGTCATCACCCGGCACTCCACCAGTAAGGCGCTTGCGGTGCGGAAAATCCCGTCGATGCGGCGTTGCACCCCGCCCTCGCCGAGCAGCCCTCTTGCCGCTTCGCACAACGCCCGTGCGTGGTCATGCGCCATTCGCTCGGCCCTGCTATAGGGTCTCTTTGGACGATGGGCCCGCCCCTTTCGGCAGGGCCCCGAAGCACTATCTGAGACACGAACACGCAGAAGGCGGAGGAAATGACGATGAGCAACACCCAATCCGTGGTGATCGTGGGCGCGGCGCGCACGCCAGTCGGTGCCTTCAACGGCGCATTCGGCCAGGTCCCGGCCCATGAACTCGGCGCAGTCGCGATCAAGGAGGCGCTGTCGCGGGCCAAGGTCGATGCGGCCGAGGTCGACGAAGTGATCATGGGCCAGATCCTCACCGCCGCCGAGGGCCAGAACCCGGCACGCCAGGCGGCGATGGCCGCAGGCTGCCCGAAGGAGACCACCGCCTGGGCGCTCAACCAGCTTTGCGGCTCGGGCCTTCGCACAGTCGCCATCGGCATGCAGCAGATCGCCATGGGCGATGCCAAGGTCATCGTCGCCGGCGGCCAGGAATCGATGTCGATGGCGCCACACGCCGCCTATCTCAGGGCCGGCCAGAAGATGGGCGACCTGAAGATGGTCGACACCATGCTGAAGGACGGGCTGATCGACGCCTTCAACGGGTATCACATGGGCAACACCGCCGAGAACGTCGCCCGCCAGTGGCAGCTGACCCGCGAGATGCAGGACGAGTTCGCGGTGAAGAGCCAGAACAAGGCCGAAGCCGCCCAGAAGGAAGGCAAGTTCAAGGACGAGATCGTCCCCTTCACCGTCAAGGGCCGCAAGGGCGACACGGTCGTCGAGGATGACGAATACATCAAGCACGGCGTGACGATGGATTCGGTCGGCAAGCTGCGTCCCGCCTTCGACAAGGAAGGCTCGGTGACCGCGGCCAACGCGTCCGGCATCAACGACGGCGCGGCGGCGACGGTGCTGATGAGCGAGGCCGAGGCCGAGCGCCGCGGGCTCACCCCCATGGTGCGCATCGTTTCCTGGGCAACGGCGGGCGTCGATCCGGCGATCATGGGCACCGGCCCGATCCCGGCCTCGAAGAAGGCGCTGGAAAAAGCCCGCTGGTCGGTCGACGACCTCGACCTCGTCGAGGCCAACGAGGCCTTCGCGGCGCAGGCCTGCGCGGTCAACAAGGACCTCGGCTGGAACCCGGACATCGTCAATGTCAATGGCGGGGCGATCGCCATCGGTCATCCAATCGGCGCGTCGGGCAACCGCATCCTCAACACCCTGCTCTTCGAGATGCAGCGCCGCAACGCGAAGAAGGGTCTCGCCACCCTCTGCATCGGCGGCGGCATGGGTGTCGCCATGTGCTTCGAGAGGATGTGAGCCGAAAACGCCGCCAGTTGGCCGAGAGAGGTCCAAAGGAGATGCCGGTTTGCCCGACGCCCCCTTCGAACAGCTCGTCTTTTCCGGCGGCGGCACCCGCTGCTTCTGGCATGGCGGTTTTCTGGAGACGGTGCGCGGGCCGCTCGGCCTGAAGCCCGAGCGCATCGCCGGCGTTTCCGGCGGCGCGCTCTCCGCCGCCTGTTTCATCGGCGATCGCGACCAGAAGCTGCTCGACGTCATGGGTTCGGCCTTCGACGCGCGGGACCATAATTTCTCGATCGACCGCGCGGAATTCGATCGCAACGGCCTGACCCCGCATCAGCAGATGTATCGGCAGGTCGTGCGCGAGACCCTGGACGCGGAGGCCATCGGGGCGATCTGCGACGGGCCCTCTTTCGAGATCCTCCTCGCCCACCCGCCGCATTCCGGCTTTCCAAGGCTCACCACCTTCCCGATGATGGCGGCCTATCTCGCCGACCTCGCCATCCGTTCGACACCGCATGTCGTCCTGCCCGAAAAGCTCGGCGCCGATCAGGAACTGGTCGATGCCCGCCAGGCCGCGCGCGACGGCATGCTGATCGACCTCATCTGCAACGCCGCGGTCATTCCGCCCGTGTTCAATCTCCAAGGGTGGAACGGCAAGAAGGTGATCGATGGCGGCATGACCTCGAAGGCACCGATGCCGACGAACTATGAAGGCCGCACGCTCGTCCTTCTCACCCGTAAGTTCCGCAACCTGCCGGAGCATCCAGACCGCGTCTATATCGAGCCCTCGAAGGCCGTCCCCGCCGACAAGATCGACTTCACCGATCGCGAAAAGATCATCGCCACCTGGAACGCCGGGATCGAGGATGGCCGGGCTTTCCTCGAGGCCGTGTCCAACGCCGTCCGGCTGATGCGGGACAATTCCTCGGCCATTCCGGCACATCATCCCTAGCCAGCCGTCCACGGCGCCTCTAGTCTCTTTAGGGAAGGCTACCGTCGGCACATCCCAATCGCCCGGCGGATCCGTCGAAAGGGAGGAACACATGGGCAGAACAGCAATCGTGACGGGTGGTTCGCGCGGCATCGGTGCGGCGATCTCGAAGGCTCTGAAGGCTGCCGGGCACAATGTCGCGGCGACCTATGCCGGCAACGACGAGAGGGCGAACGCTTTTCGGGAAGAGACCGGCATTGCCGTCTACAAGTGGGACGTCGCCTCCTACGACGCCTGCGTGGAGGGGATCGGCAAGGTCGAGGCGGAGCTCGGCCCGGTGGACATCCTGGTCAACAATGCCGGCATCACCCGCGACGCGATGTTCCACAAGATGACGCCGGAGAACTGGCAGGCGGTGATCAACACCAATCTCAACGGCCTCTTCAACATGACCCGGCCGGTCTGGGACGGCATGCGGTCGCGCGGCTTCGGCCGGATCGTCAACATCTCGTCGATCAACGGCCAGAAGGGCCAGATGGGCCAGGCGAACTATTCCGCTGCCAAGGCCGGCGACATCGGCTTCACCAAAGCCTTGGCCCAAGAGGGCGCGCGCAAGAACATCACCGTCAACGCGGTCTGCCCCGGCTACATCAACACCGACATGATGGCGACCATTCCGCCGGAGGTGATGGAAAAGCAGATCGTCGCCAACATTCCGGTCGGCCGGCTCGGCGAGCCGGAGGAGATCGCCCGCTGCGTCGTGTTCCTCGTCTCCGACGAGGCGGGCTTCATCACCGGCTCCACCCTCACCGCGAATGGCGGCCAGTACCTCGCCTGATATGTGCAGCGGCGGGGCGCTGCCATCGGCAGCGTTCCGCTCCATGACATCGCGCGGTCGATCCGACCCATGAAATGCAATTCCGGCAGAGTGCTACTGCCGGAACACTTCGCCGCAGGTCGCCCGACGCTGCGGAACCAATTGCAATCATGGAAGTTTTTCCTCCAATCACTCATAGAGCAAACCGGCTTTGACCGGTGGAGGAGAACCATCATGCGCAGAGCATACTGGACCTATGCCATCCTTGCGGCGACCTCGATCGCCGCTGCCACGCCGGCGGTTTCGCAGACGGTGCGGATCGGCCCGGACGGCATCAAGCTCGTACCCCACGAGGACATGCGCCGCGGCGAACGCCACGAGATGCGGCAGGGCGTTTCCGAACGCGAGGCGATCCGCATCGCCAAGCGCCAGGGACTTCGGGACGTCGACGCGGTGACGAAGACCCGCGATACCTACCGCGTCGCGGGCATCGACCGCCGCGGCAGGGATATTCGGGTCGACATCGACCGCGACAGCGGCCAGGTCATCCGCGTGCGCTGACGCGAACAACCATGCCGACATGAGCGGGCGGTGGGCCGAACGGTCTGCCGCCCGTTTTCATTTGGCTACCCAAATGTGCCGGCGACAAATCAGAGATAGCTCGCACCGCTGAGGATCGACAGCGCCGGATTGGACGAGCTGGTGTCGTTGGACAGGTCGTACATCGCCAGGAAGCGATTCACCATGCGCTCGACATATTTCGTGTCGCCGAGCTGATCCATGTCGATCTTCTGCTCGAGATTGCGCGCCTGGACGTCGATGTCGCTCGAGGAGAACTCGTCCGGCAGGCCGAGGGTGGTCTTGACGAATTCCAACAGCGCGTCGTCGGCGAGGAAGGTGTAGACGCTGGTGATGTCCGAGGCCATGCGCTTGAAGTAGAGCGCCAGGCGCACGCCGTTGTTCTCGTCGCCGGCCTCCTCCTCCATGCGCTGGCGCAGATAGAGATCCTGCGTCGACAGCATGTCGGACACCGACTGCACCCGGGAGACGTCGCGCTCGATCGTGCCGCCGGTGGTGAAGTTGAAGGCCGCGGCAAATTCCAGATAGCGGTCGTCGCCATATTTTGCGGCGGCGCTGTCGGAATCGGAAAGATCGCTGGTCAGGATCGCCTCGATCTCGTCGCCCGTCAGCTTCTCGCCGTCGAGGCCGAAGGCCTTGAGAGCGAAGTCGAGGACGTTGGAGTTCGCCAGAAAATCGTCCATCGTGGCGATCTTCGGCACACCGGCATTGTAGGCAAGGATGCCCTCGGCGACGTCGACGAGTTCGGGGTTGGTGCGGCCAATCTCGCGGTCGAGATAGGCCGAGACGATCGTCGGCGTGCCGTCGGCGCCCTTGGCGAGCGACAGGTTGCCATAGGCGTCGATGTCGAAGGCGGAGCGGAGCGTCTTGTAGGCGTCGACGCCGAGCTTGTTCACGAAGCTGTTCGGATCGTCCGGGTCGCTCGCCAGCACCTTCTGGATGAGGTCGGTGTCCTGATAGTCCGGATCGAAGCCGATCGCCTTCATCGCATAGTCGAAGACGGTCGAATCCTCCAGAAACTCGTCGATCGTCGAGATCGACGTCATGGCCGATTTGAAGCTCTGGGAATCCTGCACCGCGGTGGTGACGGCCGCCTTGTCATCGTCCTCGTCGAGAAGGTTGAGGTAGCGATCGATCGTATCGCCCTGGGCGCTCTCGGTCTGCACTCGTCTGACATCGGCGACCTTGCCGTCGGAGCCGAAGTTGAAGGCGCTGGCGAGGCGGATGTAGCGGTCGTCGCCAAGGCTTGCGGCATAGCCCTTCGGATCCGACGGATCGCTGCGCAGGACACGCATGATCGTCGAGCGGCTCTCGGTCGTCGGATCGAGGCCGACGGCCTTCAGCGCGTAGTCGTAGACGGTCGAATTCGACATGAAGTCGGTGACCGAACCGATGCTGGCGATGTTGGCGGCATAGAAGGAAGACGACAGGCGGTCGTCCTGGGAGGCCGCGTCGCCGAAGTTTTCCAGATAGGAGTCGGTGAGGGCCTGAACATTCGCCGACGTCTGCGCCGGCACGCCGCTGTCGAGGCTGCCGTCGGTGTTGAACTGGAACATCTCCGCCAGCGCCGTGTACTGCTGCTTACGGGTCTTTTCCGCCGTCGTCGTCTCCGGCATCTTGTTGAGGACGCTGTTCGGATTGGAGCGGTCGGAGGTCAGGATGTTCCAGACATAGGCGGGTGACTCGATCGAGGAGTCGAGGCCGACGCCGGTCAGCGCGACCTCCAGAAGCCGGGTGTTCTCGATCAGGGCGTCGGCGCTGGTGATGCCGCCGATCTTCGATTCGTAATAGGAGACCTGCAGCGCGGCGGCCTGCGGCGAGGCTTCGAGCCCCTTCTGCTTGTAATAAAGATAGGCGGTGCTGTTGGCGTGCTCGGCGTCCTGCAACCCGCCGGCAGGCACGCTGCCGTCGGTCTCGAAGGGCAGCATCGAGGCGAGCAGGAGATAGCGGTCGTCGCCCTTGGCCGACATCTCGTCGGCCTTGGTGCCGGTCAGAACCTCGCGGATGAAGCTCTTCGAGGCGATCGATGCGTCGATGCCGGCCGCCTCCAACGCGACGGTGAACAGCTTGTCGTCATCGAGGAAGTCGTCGACGCTGGTGACGCCGGCGATGTTGGCGGTGAAGTAGTTGGCGTTGGCGGCGATCGCCCCGGCGGCCTTGGTCCGGTGCTCGGAGTAGCCCTCGACCATCACCTGTAGCTGGGCGTTGGACTGGGCCGTCAGATCCGGCTCTTCTGCCGCCGCGGTGAAGTTGAACGCTGCGGCGAAATCGCGATAGCGCTCGTCCGAGAGCTGATTGGCAAAGCTCGACGTGTCCGTGAGATCGCTCTGAAGAACCTTCTTGATCAGCGCGCGGGAATCGATCTGGTCTTCCAGGCCATAGGCCGTCATCGCGTAGGAATACAGCCGGTAATCGCCCATGAAGTCTTCGACGGACGTCACCTTGCCGATGTTCTCGCGGTAATAGTCGGCGAGCCGCTTGTTGACCGGATCGGCCGCAAGCCTGTCGAGCACGCGGGACTGGTCCCGCGTATAGAGCTGATAGGTCGTGAAGGTCGAAAGCATGGCCGGTCCGCAATTCGTGGACGCGCGGCGCCGGGGGCGAGATGCGAGGCGCAGGTCGTCGGATCGACCTTGGCCGATCATGCTTAACGCGCCGTTAAGCCTCTGCCGCCAAGTGCCGGAATGCTTGCCGAAAGGTGCACGGGCAGCCTTGCGGGCCAGACGATCAGCGTGACTTGGCGACGCTCCGGCAGGTTCAGACCGGCGGCAGAACCACGGGCAGCATGCGCCGCTCCTCGTCGGAAACGAAGCAGAGGTCGAGCAGCTTCTGCACTTCCGCGGCATGGCGGAAATCCGGTTCGCCGTTCACGCCAGACAAGAGCGCCAGCACGAAGCGGTCGGCATTGCGCGGCGTCGGCGGGCACTCGATACGCTTCCATGTCTGGGTATGGATGTCCTCGCCGAGACAGACGTCGAGGCTGGAATCGGTGGTGTTCGACCAGATCTTCAGCGCGCCGGTGGTGCCGTGGATGGTCAGGTCGAGATCGTTGGCCTTGCCTGTCGCATAGCGGCTCATATGGACAACGCCGAGGGCGCCGTTGTCGAACTCGACGGTCATGGCACAGGAATCGTTGGCATCGAGCCGATAGGTGCCGATCATCCCGCCTTCCGCCTTGTCGAAGGTCTTGAGGCGCGCCTGCAGTGCCGCGATGGACAGGCCGGTGCCGAAGGTGACGAAGTCGAGAATGTGAATACCGATGTCGCCGAGCACGCCCTTCGAGCCGTGGCCGGAGGAGAGCCGCCAGAGCCAGCGCTCGTCGGTCTGCCAGTTGCCCCAGTGGTTGCCGGTGAGCCAGCTCTGCAGGTAGCTCGCCTCGACGTGCCGGACGGTGCCGATCTCGCCGGCCTCGACCATGCGTCGGGCGAGCTGGATCGCATGGGCGTTGCGATAGGTGAGGTTGACCATGTTGATCAGCCCGGCCCGCTCGGCAGCACCGACCATCTCGAAGGCGTCCTCGGCATTCAGCGCCAGCGGCTTCTCGCAGAAGATCGCCTTGCCGGCCGCGACCACCTGAAGCGTCGTCGCCTTGTGGACGGCGTCCGGCGTGGCGTTCACCACCGCGTCGAACTCGCCCCATGCCAGTGCCTCGGCAAGATCCGGAAAGGCGTGCGGAATGTTGTGCAGCGTCGCGAAGGCCTGCGCCCGCTCGGCATTGACGTCGCAGGCCGCGACCACCCGGCAGCCGGGGATCGAGATGAAATGCTCGGCATGGCGATGGGCGATGGCGCCGGTGCCGAGGATCATGATGCGCTTTTCGCCGCTCGTCGCGGCGGCAGCCGAAAGCGCCGAAGGTCTCTCGCTCATTGCCCTTCCCCTCAGCGGTAGCCTTCTTCGCCCGGCTTGTGCAGCGAGCCGCCCTTCTGCTGGATCTTCTCCGGCGCCTTTTCGACCGGCACGTTCGGCGCGGCGGAAACGTCGCTCCAGGCGGCAACGGGATTGTAGGCCCAGCGCACGGCATTGACGAGGACGCGCTGGATCTCGGGGTTGTGGTAGATCGGATAGGTCTCGTGGCCCGGCCGGAAATAGAAGATCTTTCCGGCGCCGCGCTGATAGGTCAGCCCCGAACGGAACACCTCGCCGCCCTCGAACCAGGAGATGAACACCGTCTCCATCGGCTCGGGGACGAGGAACGGCTCGCCATACATCTCGGCATTCGGCAGCTCGATCGAATGGCCGACGCCCTGCACGATCGGATGCGAGCGGTTGACCGCCCAGAGCCGCTCGCGCTCGCCCGCCTCGCGCCATCTCAGCGAACAGGGCGTTCCCATCAGCCGCTTGAAGGGTTTCGAGAAGTGGCCGGAGTGAAGGACGATCAGCCCCATGCCCTGGTGGACGCGCTCGGCCACCCGGTCGACGATCGCATCCTCGACGTCGCCATGCATCTTGTGGCCCCACCACAGAAGCACGTCGGTCGCGTCGAGCCGCGCCTGGGGGAGCCCGTGCTCTGCCTCGGGCAGCGTCGCGGTTTCTGCCGAAATGCCCTCCTCGCGGTTGAGGAAGCCGGCGATCGCCGCGTGGATGCCGTCCGGATAGAGGTTCCTGACGACGTCGTTGTGCTGCTCATGGAAGAACTCGTTCCAGACGAGCGTGCGGATGGTCATGCTGCCCTCCCCGGGAAATCCTGTTGTCGCGGCCGCCCGACGCTGACCCCGGCCAGGCCAGCCCGCCGTTGCCGCCGAGGGTCTTTGAACAAGAGCCTCAGAGCGTCGCGAGGATCGCCACCGGCAGATCCTTGAAGGCCTCGCCGAGGTCGAGCTCCTCGCGGACGTCCAGCGTTTCGCCGGTGAAGATATTGCGCCAGCCACGCATCGCCAGCCCCTCGGGGAGCGGCAGTGCGGTGCCCTGCCAGCCCCTGGTGGCGGCAACCGGCTCGGCGCCGCCGTCGAGCAGCGACAGGGTCAGTCGCGGCGCGAGCACCATCACCGCCCGCCTGTCCTCGCTTTGCCGGACGAAGGCGACGAGATTGTCCGCCCGCGGCCCGGAGGCTGTCAGCGGCAGATAGGCGGCTTCGGCGAAGAACTCCGGCATCGCCGCGCGCAATGTGAGGCCGGCCGAGGTGATGCGGGCCTTCAGCGCGCCGGAGCGCCAGTTCGCGAGATCGCCGGCAAGCTCGGTATCCTCACCGATCACCTTGCTTCGAGCATCGAAATCCACCCGCCGGCGATTGTCGGGATCGACCAGCGAGAAGTCGTAGAACTCCGTGCCCTGATAGATGTCCGGCACGCCCGGCGCGCCGAGCTTGACGGTCGTCTGCGAGAGCGAGTTCAGCGCCCCCGCCGCGACGAAGGGCTGCGCCGCCTGCCAGAACTTGGCGATGAACGAGCCCTCGCCGCCATCCTCCAGCATCGCCGCGACGAAGCTGGCAAGCGCCGTCTCATAGGCTTCGGCGGGCGCGGTCCAGCTGGTCCAGCGTTTCGCCTCGCGCACCGCCTTTTCGGCATAGGCGGCAAGCCGCCCGGCGACGTCGTCGCGCAAAGTCCGGTTGGCCGGGTCGAAATCGGCTGGAAGAACGCCGAGAAGCGACTGGTAAAGGCCCCATTCGGTTTCGGGATCGGGCGAATTCAGCCCCGGCTCGACCTCGATCCGCCTGTCGGCCATCGACGTCGCAAAGGCTTCGACGAGATCGGCCCAGCGCTCCGGCGCCTCTGACAGAGCATAGAGCCGCGCCCGGGCGTCCTCGCCACGCTTGGTGTCGTGGGTCGAGGTGGCGAGAAGACCCTCCGGCTGATCCTTCAGCCGGATCTGCATCGCCTCGTGGAAGGCCGAGACGTCGGCGCCGTAATGGTCCGGCTCGCCGCCGACCTCGTTCAGCGCGATCAACCGGTTGTAGCGATAGAAGACGGTGTCCTCGACGGCCTTCGCCATCACCGCGCCGGTGGTCTGCTGGAACCGCCGGGTGAAATCGAGCGCGCCGGCAATGTCGGCGCCGTCCTCGAAGTCGAGCTTCAGAAGCCGGCCGATGAACTGGATCGGCTCGTCCGCCTCGACCTCCCGGGAGGTCATGGCGAGATCGACCGCCTCGTCGATGATCGCGATGTCGCGGCGCGGCACGCCGTCCACCGAGACATAGGTGCGGTAGACCGGCAGCGCGGCGGCCACCTCGACGATCGCCCGGGCCATGGTGTCGGGGCCGAGGTCGCGGGTGGCGAGCCCGCGAGACGCGACTGAGAGCGCGAGATTGGTCAGCGCCGTCAGTTCGCCGGCAAGGTTGCGCTGGAAGATCGAGCGCTTCTGGCGAAGGATCATGCCGCGCAGATCCTGCTCCTCGCCGACGAATGCATGATAGGCATCGGTCATCGCCGCTTCCTGCGACGGATCGACATAAAGGCCGGCAAGCGCGGTGATGAACTCGTAGCCGGTGGTGCCCTCGATCTCCCAGGTGGTGCGCAGCCGCTCGTCGCCGGTGAGGATCTTCTCGACATGGATCGAGGGCGAGCGGCGGACCGACTGGAAGGCCTGGCGCAGCTGTTCCAGATAGCCGCGCGGATCGGCAAGGCCGTCGACATGGTCGATGCGGATGCCGTCGAGGCGCCGCTCGCGGGCGAGCCGGATGATCGTCTGGTGGGATTCCCGGAAGACCCGGCGCGATTCCTGCCGTACGCCGATCAGGTCGGCGATCTCGAAGAAGCGGCGATAGGTCAGCTTCTCCCGGGCCGTCCGCCACCAGGCGAGCCGCCAGGCCTGCGCCTCGTGAAGGGCATGGAGGGCGTCGATGTCGCCATTGATCGCCGAAAGCGCGTGGTCGAGCGCGGCACCGAAGCTCTCGTCCTGGAGATGTTCCAGCACCCGCTCGGTCAGCTCGTCCGCCTCGGCGGGCGTTGCCACCGAGAAGCGGCGCACCAGCCGGTCCTTTTCCGGATGGTCGAGAAGGCCAAAGACATGGCCGTAGCTGCGCGGATCGACCGGCAGGCCATAGCCGGAGGCGTCGAAGCGCAGCGCGCCAGCCTTGGCGTCGAAGCGCACCGACAGGTCGCCCGCCTCGAGCGCCTCCCCATAGGGCTTGGCGAGCACCGGAACGAGAATCTTCTCGGCTTCCCAGGCGATGTCGAAGGTCCGGGCGTAGCGGCTCTCCGACCCCCAGCGCAAGACGTCCTCCCACCAGTGATTGGCCGGCGAGACGCCCATATGGTTGGGCACGAAATCAAGGACGAGGCCAAGGTCGGCCGAGGACAGGGCGTCGCTCATCCGGGTGAAGCCGGCGATGCCGCCGAGGCTCTCGTCGAGGGCGTTGTAGTCGGTGACGTCGTAGCCGTGGGTCGAGCCCTCTGCCGCGGCGAAGATCGGCGCGGCGTAGAGATGGCTGACGCCGAGCTTCTTCAGATAGAGGGCAAGGCCGGCGGCGGTCTCGAAATCCATCCCCTCGCGAAACTGCAGGCGGTAGGTTGCGACGAGCGAGCGGCTCATGTGGATTTCGGCCTTTCTTCGCGCATGGCCGCGGCCAGCTCGCGGAACCGGCCGTTCGCGGCGAGTTCCTCGAGCGGCACCTCGGTGACGATGCGCCAGTTGGGATATTGATCGGTGGTGCCGGGAAGGTTCGCCTGCCGCTCGCCGGCGACCATGTCGTCGAGCTGGACGGCGAAGAGCAGCGCGGCGCTTCTCGCCAGATGCCGATGCACGGCGACGGCGAGCGCATCGGGAAGCTCTTCCGGCATCGGCGCCTCGCCGCGCAGAACCGGCGCAAGATCGCCGGGCAGGACGCCGGACTGATTCAGCGCCTGAACGAGCATGCGCTTTTCCTGCTCGCGGGATTTCGTGTCACGGTCCGTCGCCGCCTCGTCCTGGGTGCCCGCCTCGAAGCGCAGGCGGATGTCGCCACCCGTCCACCAGCCGGCGAGGGTCGCAAGATCGTGGGTGGAGATGCAGGCGAGCGACAGCCGCGGATAGGCGGAGGGATCGATGAAGCTGCCGTCCTGATGGCGCTCGAAATAAAGGACGCGATAGGAGAAGACATTGGCCGTCGCCATGATCTCGCGAAAACCCGGCGGCACGGTGCCGAGATCCTCGCCGATGACGAGGCAGCGGTTTTCCGTCGCCGCCGCAGCGACGGCATCGACCATCGCGCCGAGATGATAGCGGACATAGCCGCCGCCGGCCGAGCGGGCCTCGTTCGGGATCCACCACAACCGGGCAAGGCCCATGGCGTGGTCGATGCGCACCGCGCCGGCATGGCGGGTCAGCGCCGAGAAGGCGTCGTGCAGCGGCTTGTGCTCGCGTTCTGCCAGAGCCTTGGGAGACAGCGGCGCAAGGCCCCAGTCCTGGCCCTGGCTGTTGAACATGTCGGGCGGCGAGCCGACCCGTGCGGAATTGACGGTCAGCGCCGGGTCTGCCCAGGTTTCCGCACCGTCGGGGGCGACGCCGACGGCGAGATCGAGATAAAGGCCGATCGCCATGCCGGCGGCCTTCGCCCGCGCCTGGGCGCTGGCGAGCTGTTCCTCCGCCTCGAACTGCAGCCAGAGATGAAAGAGGACGCGCTCGCGCTGCTCTTCCGCGAACCGGGTCACATCTTCGGACAAGCGGTCTCTCAGAGGCTCCGGCCAGTGGTGCCAGCCGGCATGACCGCCATCCGCCACCTGAGCCTCCGAAAGCGCCTCGAACAGCGCAAACCCCTTCAGCGCCTCGCCGCCATCGGCAAGGAAGCGCTGGAACGCCTGTTCGTCCTCGATCTCGGACTTGCGCTGATCGAAGACCCGTTCGAACAAAGCCCGCTTCAGCCGGCCCATGGCCGGATAGTCGACGAGATCGCCGTCGCCTCTGGCAAAGAGGTCCGGTGCCTCCGCCCGCAGCCGCTCGATCGCCTCGCGCCCGCCTTCCATGTGGTCGACCGCGAGATAATACGGATTGAGAAAGCGCCGGGTCGATGGCGAATAGGGGCTGTAGCGGCCGGGCTCTGACAGAAACAGCGCATGCAGCGGATTGACCCCGACGAAGTCGGCGCCCTCGCCCGCGGCAACGATCGCCAGCCGCGCCAGATCCTCGAAGTCGCCGATGCCGAGATTGCGGCCAGAGCGCAGCGCATAGAGCTGGCAGGCAACGCCCCAGTGGCGGGCTCCGGCGACCGATGCGGGCAGCGGGCAGGCAGTCTGCGGCGCCGCCTCACGGTCGTGGAAGTCGCCGAATGGACCAGTCTCGGGATCGACGCCGAGGGCCAGGAGCAGCGCCCGCTTGGCATCGTCGTCGATGACCTTCTCCTCGCCGAGTTCGGAGACATAGGCGAGCTGGATGCCATGGCTTGCGGCCAGCCGGTCGAGATGCTCGGTCATCCGTTCTTCCCGGCGATGAGTTTCTGACTTTCGAGGCGGAAGACGGCCGACGGCCCGGGAAGGACGCCGGTCCTCAGCGTCTCGTCCGCACCCTTCGGATAGGCGTGCAGGACCTCGCCGCAGGTCAGGTCGCCGCTGACGACATCGGACGGGATCGCCCAGGGTTCGTCGTCGAGATTGGCGAAGAGATGCAGAGCCGAGCCATCCTTCAGGTGCCAGCAGACCACGAAGGCCAGCGTGTCGTCGGACACATGATATTCGCCGCATCCCCCGGTCAGGCCGTCCGACAGCAGGGGAACGACGAGCCTCTGACGCTTTTCCAGGAGCCGCTTCACCATTTCGAGGCGGCGGCGATAGGTCGGCCGATCGAGCATCGTCCAGTCGAGCTTGGACGCTTCGAATGTCGACTGGGCATTCGGATCGGGGATCAGGGCGCGCGCGTCCTCGTCGTGAAAGGCGGCAAACTTCTTGAATTCCGCCCGCCGCCCCTCGCGCACGGCTTCACCGAGTTCGCCGTCGAAATCGGTGAAGAAGCAGAACGGGTGGGTATCGCCATATTCCTCGCCCATGAAGAGCAGCGGGATCTGTGGCGAGAGCAGCAGGATCGCCTGCAGGCATTCGACGACGCGGCGCGCCGCGAGGTCGGTCAGCCGGTCGCCGAAGGCGCGGTTGCCGATCTGGTCGTGGTTCTGCAGGAAGTTGACGAAGGCCGTCGGCGGCAGATGGGCGGACGAGACGCCGACATCTTTGCCGCGATGCTCGGAATGATCGCCCTGATAGACGAAGCCGGTGGCGAGCGCCTTGGCCATCTGGGCGACGGAGCGGCGCGAATAATCCGCATAGTAGCCTTCGTCCTCATGGGTCGCGAGGACATGGGCGGTGTGATGGAAGTCGTCGTTCCACTCGCCCGAGACGAGAGCCGGCCGGCCGTTCTCGCGCTCGATGTGCCAGGTAATGTTGCGGTCGTCCTCGGTCGTCAGATGGACGTGGCGATCCGGGAAGGTCTCGCGCACCCTTGCGGCGAGTTCCTTCACCAGCGGCGTGTCGGTGGTGTCCTTGATGGAATCGATGGCGTCGAGCCGCAGCCCGTCGATACGGTATTCCTCCAGCCAGTAGAGGGCGTTGTCGATCATGAAATCGCGCACCGGCTGTTCGTCATAGGCGATAGCCGCGCCCCAGGGCGTATGGATCTCCTGATGGAAGAACTCCGGCGCATAGGAGCCGATATAGTTCCCATCCGGGCCGAAATGGTTGTAGACGACATCGAGGAAAACCATCAGCCCGCGCTGGTGGGCGGCGTCGACGAACTGCTTCAGCGCCTCCTCGCCGCCATAGGCCTCGTGCGGACAGTAGAGCAACACGCCGTCATAGCCCCAGCCCCGGCGCCCGCCGAACTGGGCGACCGGAAGAAGCTCGATGGCGGTGACACCGGTCTCCTTCAGGTAGTCGAGCTTGTCGCAAATGCCGGCAAAGTCGCCGGTCGCGGAAAACGTGCCGGTGTGGAGTTCGTAGAAGACCGTCTCCTCCCACGGCCGGCCGTTCCAGTCGGCGCTCCGCCACTCGTATGCCTCAGGGTCGACGAGGACGGAGAGGGAATGGACGTCACCGACCTGCCGGCGGGAGGCGGGGTCGGGAACGATAAGGCCGCTTTCGACCCGGAAACCGTAGGCGCCGCCCGGGCGGACCCGGTCGGTCGTCGCATGCCACCAGCCCGCGCCATCCCGCTCCATCGTCAGGAAGTCGGCCGGCTTGCCGGCCTCGTCACCGATGGCGAGTTCGATAGAGGGAGCCGACGGCGCCCAGAGACGGAACTCGCTCCCATCCCCGGAAAAGCGCGGTCCCCAGTTCGTCTCGAACGCAAAGCGATCGGCGGTTCGTGCCATTTCGTCAGTCCCCGTCCCTGAAAGCTGATGATGGAAAAATGAGCGAGGTCGCGCGACCATTCGCATCGCGTTCTAACTAAAGCGGTATGGCCGACTGCCAGCCCCCGAGGTCGCGAGAATTTCTTTGCCCGGCTCCACCCTAAGACGCGACGGCGCTCATGGCTGGAAGAATGCAGGCGAAGATCGTGACGGCGATCGGAAATCTGGAGGTGGTGTCGTGAGGACCCGCCTTCCATGCGCAATTCGATCAGGCCGCCGCTTTGCAAGAGTCGTGGTCGCACGGCCCGGATGAACGCCCTGCAGCAAAGTGCCGGCGTGCTCATGGTGACGTCGGGCTGGCTCCTGCCCTTTCACCGCCTTGATCCTGTCGGCCGGCGCGTGGCCCTTAACCTTGCCCCGCCCGTCCGCGGACCAGATCGTGGATGAAGCCGAGCTTCTCCTTCACCGTCGCCGAGATAACAAAGGGATAGAGATCCTGGTGGCCCATCGAGCGGTTGAAGGAGTTGAGCGCCGCCGAGAGCGCCAGCCAGGCGTCGGCGATCTCGTCGATCGTCACCTCGTCCTTATAGACGTCGAAGTCGATCGTCGTCGTCAGAAGCCCCGAATCGCGCACCCGCGGATCGACCGAGACGCCCCACCAGTGACCCGTCTCCAGGCTGTCGACGATGTGGAGATAGTGCGCCCAGGTTTCGGCGAAGTCCTCCCAAGCGTGAGCGCCGGCATAGGAGGAGACGTATTCGTTCTGCCAGTTCGGCTTCGGGCCGTTCTGGTAGTGCCGCTGCAGCGCCTCGCCATAGTCCTCGGTGTCGTCGCCGAAGATCGCCCGGCAAGCGGAAAGCGCGCCCGGATTGCCGTCGCGCACCAGCCGGTCCCAGTACCAGTGGCCGACCTCGTGGCGGAAATGGCCGAGCAGCGTGCGGTAGGGCTCGCCCATCGATGTCCGGCGCTTCTCGCGCTCGGCATCGTCGGCCTCGACAAGCGCGATGGTGATCAGGCCGTTGTCGTGGCCGGTCATCACCTTCTGCTCGCCTGGCACCTCGGCGAGAAAGTCGAAGCCAAGGCCCTCTTCGGCCTCGTCCCGGGTCACCAGCGGCAGGCGCAGTTGCAGCAGCGTGTAGAACATCCGCCGCTTGGCGATCTCCATCTTCTGCCAGCGCCCGAGATTCCCCGGGTCCGACATGTCCGGGACCGTCACATTGTGGCGGCAGGCCTTGCAGTAGAGGTCCGGGCTGTCCGCCGCCACCAGCCAGTTGCACACGCCCTGCTGATAGTTGGCGCAGTATTTCCAGCGGGAGCCGCCCGAATGGGTGCCAGCCTCAACGAAGAGACCGTCATCCGGATCCAGCGCCAGCATACGGTTCGACACCGGCTCGTAGCCGAGAGCATGGTTGCAGCGCTCGCAGACGACGTTCTCGAAAAAAACCACCTGCGAGCAGGCAGGACAGGAAAACAGTTTCATCGACGGTCCCCGATGCGCGTCTTGCGCGAAAACGATTGCGCGCATCAATGTTTAGGTGGATGACTGGTTCCGTGAAGGAAGGCCGAGGCCAGGAATTTTTGCCGCTGTTTCTCTCGCTTCACAGGGCGTCGCCAGAGGACGTCAGGACGCCGGCCCGCTTGCCGCACCGCGATAGGGCGATAAGCTTCACGCGCAGACGAAACGGGACGAACGAAAGCGACCATGTCGATTCTTGCCGCGCTCAACCATTTGACGCACTACAAATACGACCGCCCCGTCACTCTTGCCCCCCAGATCATCCGGCTGCGTCCGGCCCCCCATTCGCGCACCAGGGTTCCGTCCTACTCGTTGCGGGTGACGCCGGACAATCATTTCGTCAACTGGCAGCAGGACCCGTTCGGCAACTACCTGGCCCGCTTCGTCTTTCCCGAGAAGACCACGGAGTTCAAGATCGAGGTCGATCTTCTCGCCGACATGACGGTCTACAATCCCTTCGACTTCTTCGTGGAGGAGGCCGCCCAGGCCTGGCCGTTCCAGTACGATGCGATTCTGAAGAGCGACCTTGCCGCCTATCTGGTGCCAGAGGCGCCTGGTGCGTTGGTCGAGGCATTCCTGAGAGATCTCGATCGCTCCGAGACCCACACGGTCGACTTTCTCGTCGGGCTGAACCGGACGATCGCCAATCACGTCGAATATCTGGTCCGCATGGAGCCCGGCGTGCAGACGCCGGAGGAGACGCTCGAGAAGGGCTCCGGCTCTTGCCGCGATTCCTCCTGGCTGCTGGTCAACATCCTCCGGCATCTCGGTTTTGCGGCCCGTTTCGTCTCCGGCTATCTGATTCAGTTGAAGCCCGACAAGGTCGCCCTCGACGGCCCGGCCGGCACCACCCACGACTTCACCGACCTCCACGCCTGGGCCGAGGTCTATCTGCCCGGCGCCGGCTGGATCGGCCTTGATCCGACCTCCGGGCTTCTCACCGGCGAGAGCCACGTGCCGCTGGCCGCAACGCCGCATTTTCGCTCGGCCGCGCCGATCTCCGGCGCCGTCGACTATGCCGAGGTGGAATTCGACTTCTCGATGTCGGTGACCCGTGTCGAGGAGCGGCCCCGGGTCTCGCACCCGTTTTCCGACGACAGCTGGGAGGAGCTCGACGACCTCGGCAAGCGCGTCGACGCCGAGCTGAAGGCCGCCGACGTGCGCCTCACCATGGGCGGCGAGCCGACCTTCGTCTCGATCGACGATTTCGAAGCGCCGGAATGGAACGCGGATGCCACCGGACCGACCAAGCGCGGCCTCGCAGACGATCTGATCCGCCGGCTCAGGGATCGCTTCGCGCCCGGCGGCTTCCTGCATTACGGCCAGGGCAAGTGGTATCCCGGCGAGACCCTGCCGCGCTGGACCTTCTCGCTCTACTGGCGCAAGGACGGTGTTCCCGTCTGGAAAAACGCCGAGACGATCGCCCGGGAGACCACCGGACAGTCTGTCGGTCCGGCCGAGTCCGAGCGCTTCACCAGGGCCGTCGCCGAGGCGATCGGCATCGCCGCCGACAACGTCATGCCCGCCTTCGAGGATGCGGCCTACTGGCTGCTGCGCGAATCCCAGCTGCCGGAAAATGTCGAGCCGACCGACTCCAAGCTGGAAGACCGCGAAGAGCGCGCCCGGCTTGCCAAGGTGTTCGAACGCGGCCTGCCGAAGCCGACCGGCCACGTCCTGCCGGTCCAGGCCTGGCAGGCGCGGGCCCGCGGCGTGCGCTGGTTTTCCGAGCGCTGGTCGACGCGGCGCCGGCATCTGTTCCTGGTGCCCGGCGATTCCGCCATGGGCTACCGCCTGCCGCTGGCGGCGCTGCCGCATCTCGGCCCGGCGGATTTCCCCTTCATCCATCCGGACGACCCGACCCAGCCGTTTCCGCCCCTGCCACCGCAGAACCGCCAGCAATGGGGGCGGATCGAGATGCAGCAGCATCTCGGCGGCACAGGCGACGGCGGCGGAATGAGCCAATCGATGGGCAGGCCGGGCGGCATACGCCAGGAGATGACGCCGTTGCCGCCCCTGCCCGGGGGCTCCTTGACCGGCGGTGGCGCTGCCGGCGGGCTGATGCCGACCTATGGCAGCTTCTCGCCCGTCGCCGGCGAGATCGTCGGACATGTCCGCACCGCGCTCTCCATCGAGCCGCGCGACGGCAAGCTCTGCGTCTTCATGCCGCCGCTGGAATTCACCGAGGCCTATCTCGACCTCCTCGGCGTCATCGAGGAAATTGCCGAAGCACAGGGCCTGCCGGTGCAGATCGAGGGCTACGCCCCGCCGCCAGACCCGCGGCTCAACGTCATCCGCGTCGCCCCTGATCCGGGTGTCATCGAGGTCAACGTCCATCCCTCGTCGTCATGGGAGGAATCGAAGGCGATCACCACCGGCGTCTACGAGGATGCCCGCCAGTCGCGCCTCGGCACCGACAAGTTCATGATCGACGGCAAACATGCCGGCACCGGCGGCGGCAACCATGTCGTCGTCGGCGGCGCGACGCCGCTCGATAGCCCCTTCCTGCGGCGACCGGACCTGTTGAAGTCGCTGGTCCTCTACTGGCAGCGCCATCCCTCGCTCTCCTATCTGTTCTCGGGCCTGTTCATCGGCCCGACCAGCCAGGCGCCGCGGATCGACGAGGGCCGCCACGACCAGCTCTACGAGCTCGAAATCGCCATGGCCCAGGTGACGCGGGACAGTTTCTCGACCCCGCCATGGCTTGTCGACCGGCTGTTTCGCAACCTCCTCATCGACGTCACCGGCAACACCCACCGGGCGGAGATCTGCATCGACAAGCTCTATTCGCCGGACGGCCCCACCGGCCGTCTCGGCCTCGTCGAATTCCGCGGCTTCGAGATGCCGCCGGACGCCAGGATGAGCCTTGCCCAGCAGCTTCTGATCCGGGCGCTGATCATGAAGTTCTGGAAGGAGCCCGAAGAAGGCCGCTTCGTGCGCTGGGGGACGGAGCTGCACGATCGCTTCATGCTGCCGGAATTCGTCTGGGCGGACTTCCTCGACGTTCTCGAGGATCTCACCCGCTCCGGCTATCCGCTGAAGCCGGAATGGTTCGAGGCGCAGGCCGAGTTCCGCTTCCCCTTCTGCGGCAGGATCGAGCGCGAGGGCATCACGCTGGAGCTGCGCCAGGCGCTGGAGCCTTGGAACGTCATGGGCGAGACCGGCGCGATCGGCGGCACGGTGCGCTTCGTCGATTCCTCGGTCGAGCGGCTGCAGGTGAAGCTCTCTGACTTCGTGCCCACCCGCCACATCGTCACCTGCAACGGCCGCGAGGTGCCGATGATGGCGACCGGCAAGGGCAAGGAGGCCGTCGCGGGCGTCCGCTTCAAGGCCTGGCAGCCGGCCTCGGGCCTCCATCCGACGATCCCGGTCCACGCGCCGCTCACCTTCGACATCTATGATCGCTGGTCGAAGCGCTCGATCGGCGGCTGCGTCTATCACGTCGCCCATCCCGGCGGGCGGAACTACGACACCTTCCCGGTGAATTCCTACGAGGCCGAGGCGCGGCGGCTTGCGCGGTTCGAGGATATCGGCCACACGCCCGGAGGCTTCGAGCCGGTGCGCGAGCGCCCCGATGCGTCCTTCCCGGCGACCCTCGATCTCAGAAGGCCGGCCGGGATCGCGGTGATGTAATAGGGAGCCGTCTGCAACCGGCGGGAAATCGGCGAACGCGGTCGCAATGCCGTCAAGGTCTTTGTGCAACACGCCGAAGAGACTTGCAAATTGCGGCGGCTTCGCTTCACCTCGCGACGACATGGGCACCCGCCGCCCGCTCGCGGCACGCTGCCCCGTTCCCTGCGCGCTGCAGGGGCACACGGACCGGCGATGCCGGATGAAAGGATCGACCGTGACGCTTTCGCGCCTCTTCAAAACCCTCTCGGTCTCGGCCCTGATCGCGCTGACGAGCGCCGGCACGACGCTGGCCGCCGGAAACGACACCGAGAAGCCGCAGCGGGCGGCCATCCCGTCCGCCGGCTCGCTGTCTGGCGCCTATCTCGCGGCCAAGACCGCTCAGGCGAGCGGCGACCTGAAGACCGCGACCGACTTCTACAGCCAGGCCCTGTCGATCGATCCGACGTCCGAGACGCTGCAGCAGGACGCGATGTTCGCCTATCTCGCCGACGGCCGCTTCGCCGACGGCGTCGACATCGCCGCCAAGCTGCGTGACGACGCGACGGTCGCGAAGGTCGCGCGGATCACCCTCGGTGTCGACGCGCTGCGCAAGGGCGATTTCGACGCCGCGACCGCCGAATTCGACATCGTCAATCCGAGCGATCTCGACGCGCTGCTGCTTGCCCATCTCACCGCCTGGGCCGAGGTCGGCGCCGGGCGTGTCGACGAGGGCCTGTCGCGGATCGACCAGACCAAGGGCGCGCCCTGGTACCAGATCTTCAACGCCTATCAGAAGGGCCTGCTCGCCGCGGTCAGCGACCGGCCGGACGTCGCGCGCGGTGCTTTCGAGAGCGTCGTCAAGGACCAGACGCTCGCCCGCACCTCCCCCGACGCCTTTCTCGGCTCGGCCGACGCGCTGGCAAGGGTCGAGGCCCGCCAGGGCAACAAGGACGCCGCGCTGAAGGCGGTCGATGCCGGCCTCGCCGTCGCGCCGAATTACACGCCGCTGCAGTTCCTGCGCGACAGGATCGATCGCGGCGAGACCATCGAGCCGGCGGTCGCCTCGGTGCAGGAGGGCGCCGCCGAGACGCTCTACGTCCTCGGCCAGGCGATCAACCGCGGCGACGGCCGCGACGTCGCGCTCCTCTACTTCCAGCTCGCCCGCGCGCTCTCGCCCCGCAGCCCGGCGCTCCTGACCGCGCTCGCCGGCATCGCCGAACAGGCCGAGCAGCTCGATCTCGCCATTTCCTACTATCGCGAAGTGCCGGAGAACTCCGCCTTCCGCCGCACCGCCGACCTGCAGATCGGCCTCGACCTTTGGTATGCGGAAAAGAAGGACGAATCGAAGAAGCATCTCGAGCGGGCCGTCCGCGACTATCCCGACGACGTGCGCGCCTATACCGCGCTCGCCGACGTGCTGTCGGCCGACAAGCAATATGCCGAGGCCGCCGACGCGCTGAACAAGGCGATCGAACTCGCCAAGGCCGACGATGCCGAAAAGTGGAATCTCTACTACCAGCGCGGCATCGCCTATGAACGCCAGAAGATGTGGGACAAGGCAGAGCCGGACTTCAAGAAGGCCCTCGAACTGTCGCCCGAACAGCCGCAGGTGCTGAACTATCTCGGCTATTCCTGGGTCGACATGAACCGGCATCTCGACGAAGGCCTCGACATGATCAAGCGGGCGGTCGACCTGCGGCCGAATGACGGCTACATCATCGACAGCCTCGGCTGGGCGCTCTACCGCCTCGGCCGCTACGACGACGCCGTCGAGCAGCTCGAGCGGGCGGTGCTGATCACGCCGATGGACCCCACCATCAACGACCATCTCGGCGACGCCTACTGGCATGTCGGGCGCCGGCGCGAGGCGAAGTTCCAGTGGGAGCGCGCCCTCGTCGGCAAGCCGGAGGCCGATCCCGAGCAGCGCGAGAAGATCCAGGCGAAGCTCAAGGACGGCCTCGACGACGCCTCCGCCGCGACCATCAAGGCCGAGGCCGACGGCGAGACGGCGACGCCCCCGGCAGCGCCGGCGGAAAAGACCCCCGACGCACCGCTGACCCCCGACGAAGACACCCCGGGCGAAGACATGCCGGCAGCAAGCCCGGACGCTGCGCCCGCGACGACGAACTGACGGCCGCGGGATCCTGCAGGGCGCGGGGCGCGGCACCGCCCCCAGCATGGATGGCGAAGGGGGAGCGCCGGTCGCATGGATGAGGTGATCGTTCCGGCGAGCGCGCGCTTTGCCCCCGCCAAAGTCAATCTCGCGCTGCATGTCGTCGGACGGCGCGACGACGGCTACCATCTCCTCGAAAGCCTCGTCACCTTCGACCAAGCCGCCGGGGACATGGTCGCTGCCGCGCCCCGCGCCGACCTGTCCGGTCTTGCCGCCGGTGACCTCTCCGATCGGCTGACCATCGACGGCCGGTTCGCCGCGGGCCTGCCGACGGGCCCTGCCAATATCCTCGTCCAGGCGGCGGCGCTTGCCCGAAAGGAGTTCCGCCGCTTTGGCCTCGATCTGCCGCCGCTCGACATCCGTCTGACGAAGACGCTGCCGGTCGCCGCCGGCATCGGCGGCGGCTCGGCGGACGCGGCCGCCCTTCTGACGCTCCTCTGCCAGGACATCCCGGGCGAGGCGCGCAACGCCGTCTTCGAGGCCGCGATCAGGCTCGGCGCCGACGTGCCGATGTGCCTCGACGGCCGGCCGGCGCTGGTTTCCGGCATCGGCGAGACGATCCGGCCGCTTGCGGGCCTGCCGGAGCTTCCCCTGCTTTTGGTCAATCCCGGCATCGCGGTCGAGACGGCGACCGTCTTCCGCATGCTCGCCCGCAGAGACAACCCGCCGATGCCGGAATTTCCGAGCCCCGGCCTTGCGAGCATCGACGATCTCGTCGCCTATCTTGCCGAGACGCGTAACGACCTTGCCCTTGCGGCCGGCTCGCTGGCGCCCGAAATCGAGGACGTGCGGGGCCGGTTGCTGGCCGCAGGCGCGTTGTTTGCCCGGATGTCCGGCTCGGGCGCGACGGTCTACGGGCTGTTTGCCGATCGAGAAACATGCGCTGCCGCAGCCCGGATGATCGCCGGCGAGCGGCCCGGCTGGTGGCTGTCGCTCGCGCAAGCGGATGCCGAGAAGGGAACGACGCCATGAGCGAACGGGAATTCGTGCCGCTGAAGATCGCCGTCCTGACGGTCTCCGACAGCCGCAGCCTCGCCGAGGACCGCTCCGGCGAAACCCTCGTCGGCCGGCTGACCGAGGCCGGCCACCAGCTTGCCTACCGGCGCATCGTCACCGACGACGTCGCCGCCATCCGCGAGGTCGTCGCCGCCTGGTGCGCCGATCCCGGCGTCGATGTGGTGATCACCACCGGCGGCACCGGCTTTACCGGCCGCGACGTGACGCCCGAAGCGCTGGAGCCGCTGTTCGAGAAGCGGATGGACGGGTTTTCGGCGATCTTCCACCGGATCTCCTTCGAAAAGATCGGCGTCTCGACCATCCAGTCCCGGGCGACCGGCGGGGTGATCGACGCGACCTTCGTCTTCGTCCTGCCCGGCTCCCCCGGTGCCTGCCGCGACGGCTGGGACCACATCCTCAAGGACCAACTGGACTACCGGCACCGGCCCTGCAATTTCGTCGAGATCATGCCCCGTCTCGACGAGCATCTGCGCCGCGGCGCCGGCCGCGGCGCCTGATCCGGGAAGATCGGCCTCCATTCACTGACAGCCGAGCCGTCATGCGACGGATCGTTGGGGCCCCGCGATCTGTACCATCCCCAGCCGTCATGATATCTGCTTCCATCAAAGGTTGACGATTGTTTCGGCACGGGCAAGGGCGGCGCGATGCAGCAGGCAGTCACCTCGGCGAGCGCTTTCAGCAAGGATACCACCCTGGCGAAAGGGCGCGGACGACAGCGCTCAGGCGCGCCGTCGCGCTCTTGGCTCGCGACTGCGCTCGCTGCAGTTCTCGGTCTGTCGGCGGTGTCTGCGGGTCTTGCGCAGGACGCCGATGGCAAGGCGGCAAGGCCCGGCGATGGCCCCGACGCTGCCGGGCTCAGCCTCGAGCTCAACAACGCCGTCGACGAGGCGGGTGTCTGCCGCCTTTCCTATGTGGTGGTGAACCGCACCGGCGAGCCGCTCGAAAAGATCTCCTACGACGTCGTCGTCTTCGATCAGGACCAACGGGTCTCGCGATTCCTGGTGCTGCAGTTCGGGCAGCTGCCCGCCGGCAAGACCAAGGTCGTGCAGTTCGACCTCGCCGACCAGCCCTGCTCCGGCATCTCGCGCATCCTCGTCAACGACGTCTCGGAATGCCAGACGGCGAGCGGCACCGCGTCGATCTGCATGGACGCGCTGCGCCCGGCCTCGCGCACCGACATCGTCTTCGACACCTGACGGAGAAACCGCCATGTGGGAGTTCGCCGCCAGCCAGCTTCGATCGAGCGCCGGGCCGGTGCTGGTCGTCCTCCTCGCCCTGTCCATCGCCGGCCTCGCCGTCGCCATCGTCAAGGCGATGGAATTTCGTGCGGCGGGTGTCGGCCGGGCGAGGCGGGACGGGAGCGGCGGGAACGGCCCGCTCATCGAAGGATCGCTGCGCTCGAAGGTCCAGGCCGCCGCCATCGAGGCCCTCGGCAGCGGGCGCGGCGGGGCGGAAGCCCGCGAGCGGGCGGCAGCGCTCGCCGAGGAAGCGGCGATCGACGGCCTTGCCGGCCTGTCGCGCCACCTCGCCTTTCTCGACGCGATCGTCCAGGCGGCACCGATGCTGGGCCTTCTCGGCACGGTCTTCGGCATGATCGAGGTGTTCTTCACCATGTCGGGAACGCAAGGGGCGATCGATCCGGCGCTGCTCTCCGGCGGCATCTTCGCTGCGCTGATCACCACCGCCGCCGGCCTCGTCGTCGCAATCCCCTTCTTCTTCGCCGCCGCCTTTTTCGATGCGGCGCTCGCCGCCGAGACGCGGGCGATCGAGGGGCTCATCCTCAGGACCGTCCACGGGGCGCCGCTGCGCCGCTCCGAGGTCACGCCGCGGATCCGGGCGAGCGACGGCACTCCCGATGGCGCAACGGCAGGTCTCCTCGACCAGGCCCTCGCGCGGCCGCGCTGAGCCATGATGCGGGCGGCGGCGAGACGGCGGCGGCGCTTCATGCTGACCCCGCTCGTCGACGTGATCTTTCTCCTCGTCATCTTCTTTGCCCTGTCCTCGCGGATCGCGCCCTTCGTCCTGGTCCCGGTCAGCGAAAGCGCCGAGGCCGATACATCCGAGGCCGATGCGTCCGAGGCTAAGTCGCCGGACAACACCGCCGCGGCGCCGACGACGCTCGTCCTCTCCCGCGGCCATGTGAGAACCGGGGGGCGCATCATCTCGCTGGACGTGCTCGCCGCGGAGGCGGCGCTCTGGCCGAGGCAGGAGGCGGAACCGGTCCTGCTGGTCACCAGCCGCAGTGCGCTGACCGAGGACGTCGCGCAGGCGCTCACCGCGCTGAGGCAGGCGAGAATCGGCCATGTTCGGCTCGTCGCCCGGCCACCCACTGACGCAGCTGGGGAATTTCGGCCGTGATCCGCCGGCCGGCAGGGCGGCTTTCGCAGCCCCGACGCCCGCGCACCGACCCTGCGATGCCGACGATCAACGTCGTCTTCCTGCTTCTCCTGTTCTTTCTCCTGGTCGGCACTCTGGCGGCGCCGGAGGAATCCGAGATCGACCCGGCAAGGGTCGCCGAGGCGGCCGGCGGGCGCCTTCCGCGCCCCTTGCTGACGATCGCCAGCGACGGGGCGATCGGCCTCGATGGCCGGGCGCTCGCCCGCCGCGATCTCGCCGAGGCGGTCGGCGGCCTTCGCCGGCCGGAAAGTGCGGGCGCGCCGACGCTCTATGTGCTCGCAGCGCGGGACCTGCCCGCGGAGAGGCTGGTGGCGCTTCTCGCCGAAGCCTCGGCAGCCGGGGCACGCACGACTCTCGTCGCAATGACCGGCGAGGCGGGAAGGGCCCCGCGGTGAGCGGCGGCAGGCTCTGGGTGGGAGCAGGCGTCGCCTCGCTGGCGCTTCACGCGGGCCTCGGCGCGCTGGTGCTGTCGATACTGCCCGCGCCGACGGAGACCGCGCCGGAGGAGACCACCGTCACCGTCGAGCAGGTCGCGCTGGAGACGCCGCGCGCCGTCGCCGTTCCTGCAACGGCACCGGAGCCGGCCTCAGCGGCCGACGCGAATCTCCAACCGGCAGAGGCCGCGATCGTCAAACCAGCCGCCGCGACGCCGGAAGCGCTCGCAGCGGCAGAGTCGGCCAAAACCGTTGCCGGACGGGTGACGCCGGCGGATGCCATCGTGGCAAGTCAGGTCGCCGCGCTCGAGGCGGTGTCGCCGGTCATCGCCACCCGCCAGGAGGCCGCGCAGCCGCCAGCAAAACCGGATCCGGCTGCTCTTTCTGCCGTGCAGCCTGTGCAGGCAAGGCGCGAGCAGCCTGACCTGCCGCAAAGGCCAGCCGGGCGCCTTGCCGCCGTTGCCGAAGCCGCCGTTCCGGCGCGGCCGGAGCCGAAACCCGCCACGGCGGTCCGCCCGGAAATCGCGGTGGCCGAGCCGGCGACGGACCGCAAGGCTCCAACGGCGGCACCAGCGCGGCTCGCCGCCCACAGCCCCGGCGCTTTTGCGGCGGCCTCCACCACGCCTGCGACGGCGCTTGCAGCGGCGTCCCCCTCTCCCGTCGTTGCCGCCGAGCTCACCGCGACGATCGCCCGCCCTGCCGAATCCCCGCAATCCGTCTTGTCGCAGACAGAAAGAGATCGCCTGCAACCACCGCCGCGAATCCGGCAGGACACGGGCCGCGCAGCCAAAACAGCGTCAGTTCAAACCGGCTCGCAAACGCTTGCGCCCCTCAGTCTGAACAAGCCCGAACCTGCTCCGGTGGCGGGCTCACCGGCATTGCGGCAACCAATTCCCGACCCCGCCCAGGTCGACCGGATCGCGGCCGTCACGGCTCGTCCGAGCGATGCCGCAATCGTCGAACGTTCCGCCATCGAGGCCACGGCTGTCGCGGGCAACGCCGTCGACGGCGCTGCCTGGTCGGATCGCCGCGAGTTCCTGTCGACAGCCGTCCGAAACGAGGGAGGGCCGACGCAGGGCGCCGCTGCAGTGGCTCCGCAAGCCGGCCGGCGGCCGCAGGCGGCGATAGCGGCCGTCGAGACCGCCGAGAGACCCGAAATTCCGGCCGCTGCCGCACCCGCTCGCGCCGCACTCCGCGTGGTGCCCGAAGAGCCGGCGGCGCTCGCCCCCGTCAGCGCAAATGTCGCTCCTGCCGGCCGAGGTGACGCGGCGCCCCCATCGTCCCAGGACATCGCCATTGCGGCAGTCGCGCCGCGCCGCGCCGAGGCGCTGGTCGGCACCGAGACGGAGCCAGCTTCCGCCGCCGGCCCAGCGCCCGGGGGACGCCGGCAGACGCTGGCCGAAATCGTCGCGGACTATCCCGGCGGCGAGTGTTTCGCCGCTCTCACCCCCCGGAGCGAAGCGCCAGGGATCGTCCGCGTCACCGCACTGTCCGACCGGCCGGGCGAACTCGACGACTTCGCCGAGGCGCTGTCGCTCGAGACCCCGCAGCCGAGCTATCGCCGCATCGAGATCGACGGAGGAAGGGTCGGGCGGGCGCAATGCCGGGCGCTTGCCTTTCTGAAGGATCTTCCCGGCTATCCGGATTTTTCGCTGCGGCTCAGCCTCGACCGGCGACGGGTGGCGAGCGGCGAGACGCTGTCCGGCAGCATCGAGGGTCTCGCCCCGGACGAGACGCTCGATCTGCTTCTCGTCGACGACGAGGGCCTCGTGCAGTCGCTCTCCGGCTTTCTGAACCGGGACGGCGCGGGCGCGCGGTTCGCCGTGCCGGTCAGCCTGTCCGGCTCCGCGGTCGAGACGGCGCAGCTCGTCGTCGCCCTGTCGCTGCCAAAGGCGCTGATCCACGCCGAGGATACCGAAGGCGAGCCGGCCGGGGCGTTCTTCGAGGCCCTCGCCTCAGCGCTGTCGAAGAACGGCCTTCCCGGCAAATTCGCCGTCGACCATTTCGTCATCCGCGAGCGCCGATAGAGCGCCATGCGTCCGAATGGACGCAGAATGGACGCTCCAACTTATTGAATCACCGCATCGTGCTTTCCGAAAATCGATTCCGGGCCAATGCTGTCGCGGTCAGGCGGCGGCGGGCCGTCCTGGTTTTCGCTCCGGGCTCGAAGATTGCGCTGTCCTCAGTGGCGCGAGGGCTTGTCGCCGGCAACACGGCCCGGCCGTCCGAGCATGCCGCCGAGCCCGCCGACCACCATTCCGAGGAGCAGCGCGACGAAGGCGGCCAGCGATGCCCGCGCCAGAGCCGATGCGGCGGCGCTGCGCTGCGCCTCCATCTCCGACTTTGCCTTGGCGGTGCGCTCGCCGAAGGCTGAAAAGCGGCGCTCGGCCTCGGCACGGTCGACGCCGGCGGCACGGGCGATCGCCTCCACCGCGGCACCGCGCATCGCTTCATCGTCCTTTGCCGCAAGGGCCGCGGCGACTTCCGCCCGCACCGCCTGGCGATCGGTCGCCGAGACCGAAGACTGCGCAGCCGCCCCCGCCTGAGGAGCCGGCTCTGCGCCATCGCCTGAGGCACTCGCCGGCGCCGGCGCGAACAGCAGTTCGGCGCTCGCATCGAGGGCATCGGTCATCGCCGCCGGACGCGCCGTCAGCGCCTCGGCGCTGGCCGTCAGATCGTCAATCGACTGGCCGAGAACGCCGAACGCACCGCCGACGAGGCTCGCCGCGCCGCTGGTCAGGAGATAGAGCGCGAGGAGGCCGGTCACCGCCCAGGTGACGACGCCATGCAGCATGCCGTCGATCCGCGACGGGATGCCGGAGAAGCGGGCCGCCGCATAGGCTCCGGCAAAGACGCCGATCAACACGATCAAAACCGCCCAGAGGCCTGCCAGCGAGACGATCCCGCCTGCGCCGGAGCCGGTCGAGGTGAGCCCCACGCCGAGCCCGAAAAGGCCCAGCATGAACTGCAGCATCAGCGCAAGGATCGCCCCGGCAAGGATGCCGCCCCAGGAGATCCGCCTGAGAGTCGCCGTCGGCGCCAGCGCGCGGTCCGGCCTCAGCTCGGTCATCCGCGTCTCCCCGTAGCGCTTCTCGCGTCCGATGCCCGAAAGATCAGCGATGCCCGCCTCCCGTTGTTGATTGGTCGCCGCAACGGCGATGTCCAGATGTCAGCAAATTGCGAAAAATGAGGATGCCGATGCGCCGGGCTCTGCAATCTGCGATTGGCAGACGCGTTGCCTTCGCGCGATCTGGCATTAATCTTCCTTAGCGTCATCTGACGATGATCTCCAGCGTCGAATCGTCGGTCCGCCCGGCAAGTCCGCCGAAAAATGCAGCGATCATCGCGGCAATAAGCGCGACGAAGGCGGCAAAGCAGCCGCCGGCGACGGCCCCGGAACTGGCCGCCACGGCGCGGCGCTGGCTGCGCAGCGCGCGGTCGTTGGCGATCTGCCAGTCGGTCAGCCGGCGCTCGGCGACCGATCGGGTGAGCCCGGTGGCCGTAACGATGGCATCGACCGCCCTTGACTCAGCGTCTCGGCCGGCGGTCTCGGCGATGCCGGCAAGGATCGCGGCGAGCGCGGCCTGGGTGGTCGTCTCCCCGCCTCGCCCGGCAATGGAGGCGGTTGTCCGGCTGCTGTCCAGAAGACCGAGCACCTCGCCATGCAGCGCGGCGAGCGCGACATTGCCGTCGTGCCGACCGTCCTTGTCGGCTGCCGCGAGAGCCGCCACGGCGCCGCCGACGGGGCCGAGCCCCCGGTCGACGAGCGCCGGCGGATCCTGCGTCAGGGCGATGATGGCGACGAGAAGCGCCGTCGAAAAGGTCAAAAGCCCGTAGAAACCAGCCTCCCGGCGCCGGCGCGCCCCGGCGAAACGCGCTGCGGTAAAGCCGCCGGCGGCAAGCGAAAGCACCGCGCCCGCAACGACGAAAAGGCCGGACGGCGAGGCGAGATGAGCCGCTCCCTCGAGCGCGGCCGTATCGAAGAGGCCGTCGAGGATGCCGAAGCCGGCGAGCGAGGCCATGAACTCGGTGACGACGGCGACGAGGGTTCCGGCGGCGATCGCCTCCCAGGCGACATCGCGCGGCAGACCGACGCCCTCGACACTCACTCTTCGCCTGAACGCCACCTCGAACCCGCAGCTTTCGTGAAAACCGCTCCGTTGCTAGCGACTTGCCGGCAAAAAGGCCAGTGCCGGGTGATTTGCCTGTTGAAAGTCGGCCTTGCTGACCGTTACTTTCCATCTCGACAAGAACCAGGCGATCTGCTACCGGAACGCTTCTTGCGAGGGCCGGCGCCCCGCGAGAGGTTAACGGCTGTCGGAACCCCGCTTACCAAGCGCTACGAACGGAACACCCGGTGCAGGTACTCGTCCGCGACAACAATGTCGATCAGGCGCTTCGCGCGCTGAAGAAGAAGATGCAGCGCGAAGGCATCTTTCGCGAAATGAAGATGCGCAATTTCTACGAAAAACCGTCGGAAAAGCGCGCCCGCGAAAAGGCCGAGGCCGTGCGTCGCGCCCGCAAGCTCGCCCGAAAGCGCGCCCAGCGCGAGGGCCTCGCCGGCGGCGGCCGCGCTCACTGATCCGGCCAGGCTGGGGGCTCGCCATGCCGGGCCTCTCGGAAAAGTCGCAGCGGACGGACGTCGCGGGGTCCCGCCGCTGCGTCGTCCGCGGACCGTCCCCTCGGCCGAACGCTCCAATTGCCGCAACCGCGCGGCCATTTGTCTGGAGCGATTTCAAAATTTGGCCGTTTGTGCGAGACAGAGACCGGTGAAACGAATTTGACGTCGCGTCGGTTTATACCGGCCGGCGTCGGATCTGACGAACGCCAGCCGATCTCACTCGAAACAGCCGGACGAACCATCACCGACATGCCGATCACCGATCGCTTCCCGACAGCCGCCATCCTGCCGCCCCGCGCCATCTCCCCTGCCGCGAGAAGAAGCGCGCTCGCCGTGCTGGTCTCGACGATGACGGCGATCGCCGGATGCCAGACCGGCTCGGACGTCGCTGCGATCCAGGCGATCTCGCTCGACAAGAACCAGGGTACCGAGCAGAACATCTCCTCGCTGACCGCCACGGTGAACGCCAATCCCTCCGATCCCGAGGGCTACAACGTCCGGGGCACGGCCTATGGCCGAGCCGGCGAATACGAAAACGCGCTGGCGGATTTCGGCCGGGCGATCCAGCTCGACCCGAACTTCTACCAGGCCTATGCCAACCGCGCCCTGATCTATCGCCAGATCAGCGATCCGGGCAAGGCGGCCGCCGACTACAACAAGGCGATCCAGATCAATCCGCGCTACGCCTCGGCCTATATCGGCCTCGGCAACGTCTATCGGGTCGCCGGGCGCAACCGCGAGGCGCTCGACTATTTCCAGAAGGCGATCGACATCGGCACGTCCGACCCGCGCGCCTATCACAATCGCGGCCTGCTCTATCAGATCGACGGCCAGCACAAGCTGGCGATCGAGGACTTCTCGCGGGCGATCTCGCTGCAGCCGAACGCTGCCGAGCCCTATTCGGCGCGCGGCGTCTCCTATCTAGCCACCGGCGACGACGACAACGCCTTCGAGGACTTCAACACCGCACTGCGCCTCGACGACACCAAGGCCGAATACTGGACCAACCAGGCGCTGGCCTATGAGCGCAAGGGCGAGAAGAGCAGAGCCTTCCGCTCCTATGCGAGGGCGGCGCAGCTCAATCCGAAATACCAGCCGGCCAAGGACGGCATGACCCGCACCCGCGGCTGATCGCCCGACAGGGGCGTCCCGCCGTCGCTTTGCCGTACTCTCCGTCCTCAAATCGAGCCGGACGGTGTAGCGGCGCTCCGTCGCATCGATGCCCGTGCACGATTCTTCCCCGCCAAGCAGCCTCGCCGCAAATTTGTTCCCCTCGATGGTCGCACAAGGCAATCGCCGGCGGTGATCCTGCGACCAATCCGGCCTATCTAGAACGTCACCAATCTGGCCGGCGTCCCGCTCGATCGCGAAAGGGCCCGGCACCTGACAGACGGAGATGGACGATGGCGAAGGACCACCGGGCAGGATCGAAGGTTCGCGGCGACAAGCTGCCGGCGATCCTGATGGCGAACCTTCTCCTCGAGGGCGACACCGTCTTCCTGACAGACTCCGGCTGGACGCTCGATCCGTCGGCGGCAAAGATCGCCCACGATGCCGAGACGGCCGCCGCGATGGAGGCCGAGGGCAAGGCCGCAGCTGCGGCGAATGTCGTCGTCGACCCCTATCTCGTGCCGGTGGATCTCACGGAGGGCGGCCACGCGATCGCCCGGCACTTCCGCGATGCGATGCGCCAGAAGGGACCGTCGATCCATCCCGACATGGGCAAGCAGGCGGAATTCCCGCCGCTCGACTGAAAACCGCCATCCGCAGCCGCGCGGCAAAGATCTGCTGCGGCGACGACGCCGATTACCGAAGGACCGATCATGTACCGCTACGACGAATTCGACGAACGCTTCGTGCGCGAACGCGTCGCCCAGTTCCGCGGCCAGGTGGAGCGCCGGCTCGACGGCTCGCTCACCGAGGACGAATTCAAGCCGCTGCGCCTGAAGAACGGCCTCTATCTGCAGCTTCATGCTTACATGCTGCGGATCGCCGTGCCCTATGGCACGCTGAATTCACGGCAGCTGCGCCAGCTCGCCCATATCGCCGAGACCTACGACAAGGGCTACGGCCACTTCACCACGCGCCAGAACCTGCAGTTCAACTGGCCGAAGCTGAAGGACGTGCCGGATATTCTCGACCTCCTCGCCGACGTCGAGATGCACTGCATCCAGACCTCCGGCAACTGCATCCGTAACGTCACCAGCGACCAGTTCGCCGGCGTTGCCAGGGACGAAGTCGAGGATCCGCGGCCGACGGCGGAGCTTCTGCGCCAGTGGTCGAGCCTCCATCCGGAATTCGTCTGGCTGCCGAGAAAGTTCAAGATCGCCGTCACCGGTGCCGAACACGACCGCGCGGCGATCAAGGTCCACGACATCGGGCTGAAGCTGAAGACCGACGATACCGGCGAAGTCGGCTACGAGGTCATCGTCGGCGGCGGCCTCGGCCGCACCCCGATGATCGGCAAGGTGATCCGCGAATTCCTGCCGAAGGACGAGCTCCTCGCCTATCTCGAGGCGGTGATGCGCGTCTATAATTCGGAAGGCCGGCGCGACAACAAGTACAAGGCGCGAGTGAAGATCCTCGTCCACGAGACCGGCGAGGACGAGTTCCGCGCCCGGGTGGAAGAGGAATATTCCAAACTCGACGGGCCGACGATCAACGCACCGGAAGAGGAAGTCGAGCGGATCGCCGCCTACTTCGCCTCGCCGGCCTATGAGACGCTGCCAGAGGTGTCGGAAGCGCTCGATGACGCGCGTGCGCGGGACGGCGCGCTCGACCGCTTCGTCGAGCAGAACGGCTTTACCCACAAGCAGCCCGGCTACATCGCGCTGACCATCGCGCTGAAGGAAATCGGCGCGGTGCCGGGCGACATGAGCGCCGACCAGATGCGCGCCTTTGCCGACATCGCCGAGCGCTATTCCTTCGACGAGTTCCGCGTCACCCATTCGCAGAACCTCGTCCTGCCGCATGTGAAGAAGGACGACGTGCCGGCGGTCTTCGCGGCGCTGAAGGCCGTGGGTCTCGCCTCGGCCAATGCCGGGCTGATCACCGACATCATCGCCTGCCCGGGCCTCGACTACTGCGCGCTGGCGACGGCGAAGTCGATCCCGATCGCCCAGGACATCGCCAAGACCTTCGCCGACGAGGCGCGCCAGAAGGCGATCGGCCCGCTGCCGATCAAGATCTCCGGCTGCATCAACGCCTGCGGCCACCACCATGTCGGCGCCATCGGCATTCTCGGACTCGAGAAGGGTGGTCGGGAGAACTACCAGATCACCGTCGGCGGGGACGCTTCCGAGCATGCGGCGCTGGGCGAGCGGCTCGGCCCCGGCATCGACGCCGAGGACGTGCCGGCGGCGATCGAGGCCATCGTCGCGACCTATCTCGGCGAGAAGCGCGGCGAGGAGACCTTCATCGAGACCGTCCGGCGCACCGGGCCCGAGCCCTTCAAGGCGGGCTTCACTGCCTTCATCGAGGCCCGCGCGGCGGCGAGCGAGGCAGCGGAATAATGACGCTCATCACCGAACAGGGCGCGATCGAGGATCGCTTTTTTCGCGCCGACACGATCGAGGCGGCGCTTTCGGCCAACGGGCCGGTGCTTGTCCCGCTGGCACTGGCTGCGGATTTCGTCGAGGCAAAGCCCGGCACCGAATTCGGCGTCTCGGTGCCGGGCTCGACGCCGATCGACGAGGTCGCGCCGCATCTTGGTAGAGCTTCGCTCATCTCCGTCGAATTCCCGGCCTTTTCCGACGGCCGGGGGCTGTCGCTGGCGAAGAAGATCCTGCGGCAGGGGTTTTCCGGAACGCTGAGGGCCTCGGGACCGCTCATCGCCGACCAGTTTCTCGATGCCATCGGCTGCGGCTTCACCGAGGTCGAACTGCCGGAGACCATGGCGAACCGCCAGCCGTTCCAGCAGTGGATGGCGGCGAAGGAAACCATGACCGACCACTACCAGTCGGGCTACGGGCCCGGCCCGAGCATCCTTCAGAAGCGCCTCGCGGCGCGAAAAGGAGCATGACCATGATCCAGGATCCGAAACTCCTCGCCGACACGCTGAACGCCGAATTCGGCGCGATGACCCCGCTCGATCGGCTGAAGAGCCTGCGCGAAAAGGTCAAGGGCCGGATCGTCTTCACGACGAGCCTCGGCCTCGAGGACCAGATGCTGACCCATCTGATCTTTGCCAACAATCTGAAGATCGACGTGGTGACGCTCGATACCGGCCGCCTCTTCCCCGAGACCTACGACGTCTGGCGGGAGACCGAGGAGAAATACGGCAAGCGCATCCATGCCAAATATCCGCAGGCCGAGGCGCTGGAGAATCTCATCGAGGAGCAGGGCATCGACGGATTCTATTATGCCAAGGAGTTCCGGCTGAACTGCTGCGGCGTGCGCAAGATCGAGCCGCTCGGCCGGGCGCTGGAAGGTGCCACCGCCTGGGTGACCGGGCTTCGCGGCGACCAGTCGCAGAACCGGCTCGGCATGGCGTTTGCGAGCTACGAGACGCAGAAGAAGCTGATCAAGGCGAATCCGCTGCTCGATCTTTCCCGCGAGCGGATCGCGCATTTCTGCGACGACCACGGCGTGCCGATCAACGCGCTGCACGCCAAGGGATTTCTCTCCATCGGCTGCGCCCCCTGCACGCGGGCGATCCAGCCGGGTGAGCCTGAACGCGCCGGCCGCTGGTGGTGGGAGGACGACACCAAGCGCGAATGCGGCCTGCACGTGCCGGACAAGACCACGGTCAGCGAGGGCGCGGGCATCTAGATCGACGCCGCGTCATCCTCGGGCTTGTCCCGAGGATCTACCGGGCCGTCCGCTGCAGAAGCGTTGGCGGATGGCCGAGCGCCGACGGTCGGCCCTTCGATAGAAAGGCAATAGATCCTCGGGACGAGCCCGAGGACGACGACATCGATGCCGGCGCCGCTCCCGTCGACGCTGTGACTGGTTGGAAGGCGTCCATTCTGCGTGAGGGACGACGCCTGCGCACGAACGAAAAAGGCTTCCCGATGAAGCACATGACCCATCTGCAGCGGCTCGAGGCCGAGTCGATCTTCATCATCCGCGAGGCGGCGGCGAGCGCCGAGAACCCGGTGATGCTCTATTCGATCGGCAAGGATTCGGCGGTGATGCTGCATCTCGCCCTGAAGGCCTTCCTGCCCGGCAAGCCGCCCTTCCCGCTGCTGCATGTCGACACCACCTGGAAATTCCGGGAGATGATCGAGTTCCGTGACCGCCGCGCCAAGGAGCTCGGCCTTGATCTCATCGTCCATACCAACCAGGAAGGCTTGCGAGCGGGCGTCAATCCCTTCGCCTCGGGCAGCCGCGTCCACACCGACGTGATGAAGACCGAGGCGCTGAAGCAGGCGCTCGACAAGTACCGGTTCGACATGGCGTTCGGCGGCGCAAGGCGCGACGAGGAGAAGAGCCGCGCCAAGGAGCGGGTGTTCTCGCTGCGGACGCCCGAGCACCGATGGGACGCCAAGAACCAGCGGCCGGAGCCCTGGCGGTTGTTCAACACCCGCAAGCGCAAGGGCGAGAGCTTCCGCGTCTTCCCGCTGTCGAACTGGACCGAGCAGGATGTCTGGGACTACATCGCGATCGAGAACATCCCGGTCGTGCCGCTCTATTTCGCCGCGCCGCGCCCGATCGTGAAGCGCGACGGTGCGCTCATCATGCGCGACGACGACCGCATGGAGCTGCGGCCCGGCGAGAGCATCGAGACAATGATGGTGCGCTTCCGCACCCTCGGCTGCTACCCGCTGACCGGCGCCGTTGAATCCTCCGCCGCCTCGATCGAGGACATCATCGCCGAAATGCGCTCCTCGCGCGTTTCCGAGCGTCAGGGCCGGGTGATCGACCAGGATTCCGGCGCATCGATGGAAGAAAAGAAGCAGGAAGGCTACTTCTGATGACGAATTCCCTTCAGGCTCGCCGCCTTCCCGACGAAGCCGACGAGGCGCAGGGCTCGACGCCCGCCGCCATCGAGGACGAGACCTTCGCCGGCCCTGCGCCGGACGAGGGAGCCGACATCGGCATCGTCGATCCGCAGGCGGCCATGCAGCCGCTCGTCTCGCCGGCGGCATCGCTGCTGCGCTTTATCACCTGCGGCTCGGTGGACGACGGCAAGTCGACGCTGATCGGTCGTCTGCTGTTCGAGACCAACTCGGTCTTCGACGATCAGATGGAGGCGCTGAAGCGCGACTCGAAGAAGTTCGGCACCACCGGCGAGGATCTCGACTTCGCGCTTCTCGTCGACGGGCTTTCGGCCGAGCGCGAGCAGGGCATCACCATCGACGTCGCCTATCGCTATTTCTCGACCGCGTCGCGCGCCTTCATCATCGCCGACACGCCAGGCCACGAGCAGTACACCCGCAACATGGCAACCGGCGCCTCCCAGGCCGAACTCGCCATCATCCTTGTCGATGCGAGGAAGGGCATCCTGCCGCAGACGCGGCGGCACTCCTTCATCACCTCGCTGGTCGGCATCAAGTCGGTGATCGTCGCGGTCAACAAGATGGACCTCGTCGATTACAGCCAGGAGCGTTTCGAGGAGATCCGCCGCGGCTATGAGGCGCTGCTGCCGGCGCTCGGCTTTTCCGACGTCACCTTCGTGCCGGTTTCGGCCAAGGCCGGCGACAACATCGTCACCCGCTCGCCGAAGACGCCCTGGTACGAGGGCGAGACGCTGCTGCAGCGCCTCGAATCGGTCGAGCCGGAAACCTTCGACGCGGGCGCCGAGCCGTTCCGCATGCCGGTGCAATGGGTCAACCGGCCCAATCTCGACTTTCGCGGCTTTTCCGGCTCGATCGTCGGCGGCCGGATCGCCAAGGGCGACGCCATCGTCGCGCTGCCGTCCGGCGGTCGCTCGAGCGTCAAGGGCGTCTTCGGACCGAATGGCGAGGTGACACGCGCCGAGGCCGGCGAAGCGGTCACCATCACGCTTGCCGACGAGATCGACATTTCGCGCGGCGACGTCCTCACCGCGGCGAATGCGCCGGCCGGTGTCTCGCGGCAGTTTTCCGGCGACCTCCTCTGGATGGCGAACCGCCCGCTGGTGACCGGCGGCCGGCTGATCCTGAAGATCGGCAGCACCCAGATCCCGGCGAGCCTTTCGGCCCTCGATGGGGCGATCGACATTCATTCCTATGAGGCGAAGCCCGCCGACGCTTTGTCGATGAACGAGATCGGCCGGGTGCGGCTCACCGCCGAGCGACCGGTGGTCGCGCTTCCCTATGCCGAGAACCGCGAACTCGGCGCCTTCATCCTGATCGATCCGGTTTCGAATGAGACCGTGGCACTCGGCGTCGTGCGAGAGGTCGGCGAAGGCGATACTGGCGGGAGCGAGACCTCAGCCGACAAGCGCACCGGGTTCGCCCGTCTCACGGGTCTCTGGCTCGGCGAGGCGGCCCGCGGCGACGCGGCTCACCGGCGGGCGAAGATCCGGGCGCGGATCGCCGGCTCCGTGCTTGTCGGCTTCCTGGCTCTGCTCTTCCAGATGCCGCTTGGCCTGGTGCCGGTTCTTGCGCTCGCGGACTTCCTCCTGCGGCCGTTCCTCGCCGTCGCCTTCGGCGCCGACCAGCTGCCGGAGGGGCGGAGCGTCGATCCGAGCGTCGTCGACGATGGCGGCGGCATATGACGGCCTGCTGCTACGAGACCGCGGGCGAGCGGCGCTGCGACGAAGAAAGCCAGGCATTCCGGCCGATCGGCGGCGAGCGGCGACGCTACCGCCCGCCAATGCCGGTGATCGAGCTCCTGCAGCTTGCTGCCGCGGTCGCCGTCTGCGGCGCGGTGATCGGCGGATTCTTCGGCTGAGGCGCGGCCGTCGAGAGACATCGACAGCCGAGCGCGGGGGCCGGCCGCGGTCCCATCATTGCCCGCTTGGCTTTGGCCGGTGGCCGATCAGGCCTAGTTTCGCCCGATGATCGACATCGTCCTCGTCGGCGGCGGCCATGCCCATCTCTTCGTGCTCGAGGCCTTCGCAAGGGCGCCTCTCGAGGGCGTACGCCTCACCTTGATCGCGAAAGAGGCGTTCGCACCCTATTCGGGCATGCTGCCGGGACGGGTGTCCGGCCAGTACCCCCTCGATGCCGGCGAGATCGACCTCAGGCGACTCGCGGCTAAGGCCGGCGCGCGCTTCCTGCACGCCCCAGCGAGTGCGATCGATCGCACCCACCGCAGGATCCTCATCGACGGCCATTCGCCGGTCTCCTACGATCTCCTTTCCCTCGACGTCGGTATCGTTCCGGACGTTGCGTCGATCGCCGGAGCGGCGACTAACGCCCTCGTCGTCAAGCCGATCTCGACGTTCCGAGAGCGGCTCGAAGGATTGCTTGCGGATATTGGCGAGGGACGCTGCCGCAATCTCGCGGTCGTCGGCGGCGGCCCGGCGGGCTTCGAGCTCGCCCATGCGCTCCGCCGGCGGACCAAGGCTCCTGCGGGCGAAGATTCCGGCCAAGCGAGCGTATCCCTGATCGCCGGGGGCGAACTGCTCTCCGGCCTGCCGGAGCGCGGCCGGCAGTTGGCCCGGCGTTCGCTGGAACGATCAAAGATCGCGCTGGTCGAGTCCGCACGGGTCGTCCGGATCGATCCCGATACCGTCATCCTCGACGATGGCCGGTCGCTGCCCGCCGATGCCGCGCTCGTCGCGACGGCGGCGGCCGCACCGCCCATTCTCGAACGTTCGGGTCTTGCCTGCGACAGGAGGGGTTTCGTCCGGCTGCGCGAGACTTTGCAGGCCGAGGATGACGACCGGATCTTCGCTGCAGGCGATTGCGGCTCACTGATCGGCCAGGAACGGCCGAAGGCCGGCGTCTTCGCGGTGCGTCAGGGACCCGTGCTCGCCGAAAATCTCCGCCGCGCGGCGCTCGGCCGGCCGCTCGTCAGGTACCAGGCCCAGCAAGCCTATCTGATGCTGCTCGCCCTTTCCAACGGCGAGGCGATCGCGGCGAGAGGCCGCCTGGCGCTGCAGTCGCACCTCGCCTTCCGGCTGAAGGATCGGATCGACCGCGGCTTCGTCGCAAGGTTCGGCGGCGGCTGAGAGCCGCCGGCCCTGCTCACTATTTGCTCAGGCGGTCGGCCGCGACGCTGACTGTGCTCACCGTACTGAGGGCCGGCGAGACGACACCGCTCAGGGCATCGAAGACCTGCTTCACCGGCACATAAGGGGCGGTCGCGACATAGATCATGTCGCCGGAATGGATGCGGAAGTCCTGGGCGTAGATCAGCCCGGACGGCTCGCGCAGATTGAACCGGTAGATCACCGGCACGTCGCCGGACAGCCGCGTCGCGCCCGGCTCGCCCGGCGCGGTCCGCTCGAAGGCGGCGCCCTCGTAGCGCGCCAGCATCTCCGGCCCCGGCTCGCGGCGAAGCACGAAGACGCCCATCGGATTGGCAAGGGTCGGGTTGAGGCCGCCGACCTGCGCCAGCGCCTCGGCCAGCGACATCTGGTAGCCCTGCAGCGGCAGCTGATTGTTGCTGCCGGTCGCGCCCAGCGCCACATAGGTGCGCGGCTGGCGGGTCAAAAGCACGACGTCGCCGGGGCGGACATAGACGTCTTCTTCCGGGTTGTTGACGAGTTCGGAGAACGGCATCTGCACCGTCCTGCCCGAGCGGGTCAGCGACACCGCGGTCTCGTAGATCGGCGTCCTCGGGCCGCCGACACGGGCGATCAGGTCGAGCAGCTTCAGCCCCGAGGTCGGGATCGGCACCGAGGCGCCGGCCACCGCGTCGCCGGTCACCGTCACCGCGGTGGAATTGCCCTGCGCCACGGAAACTACCGCCTGGGGCTCGATGGCGCGGTCACGGAGGGCGGCGACGATGCGCTTTTCCACCGTCGAGGCGGTCGACCCGGCGACCTGCACCCGGCCGGCATAGGGAATGGTGATCGAGCCGTCGCGGGCCACCTGCTGCTGCGGCAGCGCCACCGAGGAGGAGCCCTGGCCGCCGGCATTGAGCGAGGAGAACAGGCCGCCGACGCCGGCCTCGAACAGCGTCACCTGAACAACGTCGCCAACGCCGATGCCGGTGTCGGAGGGCAGCGAGCGGCTGGCGATGGCGCGGAAGGTCGGCCGCGGCTCTTCCTGCTGATAGGCGAGCACGGTCGGATCGACGGGGACGAGGAGATAACCGTCGCGCCACTGGACGGCGGTCTCGTCGACATTGCCGACGAAGGCGCCGGCGGTCGGTCCGGCGGCCGGCAAGGCGGCGCAGCCGGACAGAAGCCCGGCCATCAGCGCCGACAAGGCGACGCCGGCAACCCGCCGGCGCTGCGGCTCTTTGCGCGAAGACCCGCTGCAAGCCACCGCCGTCCCGCAGGTCTCGCCTCGAACTCGCTGGGTCCCCGCCATAGACTGATACTCCATGCTGATCCTTCCGGTCCCGGCAGGTGCCGGGGCCAGCGCCCGCATTCCACCCACCCGGTCTCCACAGGGCGTGGAGATCGCAACAGGCGTCTCGCCGGAGGCCGCCGCCATCCGCCCGCTCCCTGAACCGGTCAGAAAGCAGAGGGCGCGGCGCCGCCAGCGAAGCGGGCACATGCCGCATCTTCTGCCACACTGACGAGCCACGAGGGTAAACAGAGCGAACATTCCGGCCCCCTGCGGTCAGAATTCCGCTGCGGATGTTGGGTTTTTGCCACAGCTGCGGCGGGCTTCGATCGGCGGCCTGCCCATCACAAAAACGGCACAAGCCTTGCGTATCCGCCCCCGTGTAAGATGGTCTCGACAGGCACCTGTCGCGCAGCGCTTGCCGAAACCGGCCCGAAACCGGTATCGGAGGACATCGCGTACCGCCCCGGCCTCGTTGGCTTGCGTGGTGTTCCGCAGGGTGCATTGGCGCGACGGGAAGCTTCGAGGTGCATGCCGATGGCAATTGCGACGGGTCGAGACGAGCGAATGCGGCAAGCACTTGGGCTGAGCCGGCGTCGCCCTGATATCCGGACGCTCTATGCCCGCTTCATCACCCAGTGGCGGGTGATCCGGGCGCTGATGATCCGCGACATGATGAGCCGCTATGGCCGCGAAAATATCGGATTTCTCTGGCTGATCGGCGAGCCGGTGCTGCTGATCGGAGGCATCATTGTCCTCTGGTCGATCATGAAGGGCTCTTCGACCCACGGCATTTCGGTGGTGACCTACGCCCTGACCGGCTATTCGATGCTGACACTCTGGCGGCATCTCGCCGGACACGGCAAGTCGCTGTTGCGGGGCAATACGGGACTATTGTTTCACCAGAACGTCCGGGTGATCGATACCATCATCGCCCATGTCCTGATGGAGTCAATCGGAACTTTCATCTCCTTTCTCTTCTGCTATACGCTTCTTTATCTCCTCGGTTACATCGAGACAGTGTATGATCCGCTGCTCATGGTGATCGCCTGGGTGCTGATGACGCTGTTCGGCGGCGGTTTTTCGATGGTTCTCGGAGCGTTATGCGAATATTCGCGACCGATCGAACGGATGGTCCCGCCGCTGATGTATTTCAGCCTGCCGGTGACCGGCGCCTTCACGCTGGTCGCCTGGCTTCCGGATCAGGCGCGCGAGATCATCCTGCTGTTTCCGATGGCGCACTGTTTCGAAATGTTCCGGGCAGGTTTCATCGGCCCCCGCCTGACCTTCTATTACGACACGGGCTATCTTCTCTTCTGGGTGGTCGTGTTCTGCTCCGCCGGCCTCGTCATGGTGAAACAGGCCGAGCGCCACATGCATGTCGGTTAGGATGACGATGTCCTCCTTGCTCAAGCGCCGAAGCCAGAAACAGGGTGCGGTACCGCCTGAAGCGGCCCAGGCGCCGCAGACGCGCCGGCCGACCGAAGCATCGCCCACGCGATCCCAGGGCGTGCCGCAGGTTTCGCCGCCGGACCTTTCCGAACCGGCTTCCGCCAAACGCCCGGCTGCACAGCGGCAGGCAAGCGGCCGCACAGCCTCGAACGCCAGCGAGAGACGCCTGCCGCCGCAAAAGCAGACGGGCGGCGGCAAGATCGCCAGAATCGTGGAGACGCTCGGCAAGCCCCTGCCCCGCGTCGGGAGCGCTCTTGCTGCGATCGAATCCCTCGACTTCCATCGCTTTCGCCGGGGGTCCGAGGCAAAGCAGCTTCAGAACGAGAGGGCGCTGGCAAAACCGGATACCCGACGGGAGAAACGCAGCGATCAGCGTCCCTATGCAGAGCCGGGCTTTGCTGCCGAGGACCGCTCCGTCGGTCTGGCACCGGACGTCTCTGCGCGGTTCCCGACGGCCTTTGCTCCGAACCAGCCGCCGGCGACGCATGGCGAGAGCAATCCGGCCCTGCGCCGGCCGGCCGAGGAAAGCTTCGAGCTCATGCCGGACGGCTCCGGCAGGGTTCGCCGCCTTGACGAGATCGCCACGGCATCCGGTTCCGGCCGCAAGCCGCCCTGGCTCTTCCTTGCGATGGTGGCCCTGCCGGTGCTGGCCACCTTCATCTATCTCATGGTTTTCGCGGCGAGCCAGTACACCTCGGAATCGACCTATGTCATCAGCCGTGGCGGGGCGGCGCTTGCCGGGGGCTCGCTCGGCAGCCTCGGGCGGTCTGACGAATCGAGCGAGGCGATCATCGTCTTCTTCCAATCCCGTGACGCGGCCGATCACCTCGCCAGGAACGCCGACCTGAAGGCCAAACTGATGCATCCGTCGGCGGATTTTCTCTCCGCCTATCCGGGTCTTTTCTACCACGACGGCAATGAAGGCCTTTACCGGGCCATGAAGGACGCCATCGAGATCGAGCTCAATCCCGACACCGGCATTTCCACCCTGCAGGTCACCGCCTTCACGCCGGAAGACGCCCGCGAGATCAACGTGGCGATGCTCAATGAGGCGGAGGAGCTGATCAACCGGATGAACGACCGCGCGACCAAGGACGCGATCGCCTTTGCCGAAAACGTCGTCAGCGAGAACGAAAATCGCATCCGCGAAGTCCAGAAGCGCATGACGGCGTTTCGCAACGACGAAAGCATCCTCGATCCGAACGCCCAGTCGACGACCGAGCTCGAGCTGATGACGCAGCTATCCCAGCAGGTGACCCAGATCGACACCGAAATCGCACAGCTGAGGGCCTCCGCGCCGAAGAACCCGCGGCTGAACAGCCTCGCCGAGCAGCGCAAGGCCGTGAACAATCAGATCGAGAAGATCCGGTCGAACCTCGCCGGTTCCGACACCTCGCTCGCACCGAAGCTCTCTGCCTATGAAAATCTTTCTCTCGAGCGCGACCTGGCGATCCAGGCCCTCACCAGCGCCTATGCATCGCTGGAAGAAGCGCGCCAGGAGGCATTCGGCAACCGGCTCTATCTCCAGACCATCAGCACCCCGAATGTGCCGGATCGGCCATCTTATCCACGGCCGATCTTCTGGACTTTGATCGTTGCCGGCATGAGCTATGCCCTCTACAGGATCGCTCGCATCGCCATCAAGGAAGCGCTGGAGCATTCGGCATGAGCATGCTTCAGGCTGGGCGCGGCGGGAATGCAAGCAAGAAGCGATCGAACGGCGCGGCCACCACGCCGGCGACGCGGCCGCACACGCTCGAGGGCGAACACACCGTCGATGCTGCGCAGCTTCCCGCCCAGGCGCCGGCGCACCAGTCGGTCGTCGTTCACAACCTGATCAAGTCCTATGTCGGCGAGGCCGGCCGTGTGCGGGTTCTCGACGGCATCAGCTTCGACATCGGCCCTGGCGAGAAAATTGCCGTCCTCGGCAAGAACGGCGCCGGCAAGTCGACCCTCGTCAAGCTCATCGGCGGCGTCGAACAGCCTGACAGCGGCTTCGTCCACCGCGGGCTGACGATGTCCTGGCCGCTTTCCTTCGGCGGCGGCGGCGTCCACTCCACCATGAGCGGGCTCGACAACGTCCGCTTCATCGCCCGGATCTACAACCGACCCGTCGAGGAGACGATCGACTTCGTCTCCGACTTCGCCGAACTCGGGAAATATATCCGCTATCCGGTCAACACCTATTCGGCCGGCATGCGCATGCGCCTCGGCTTCGCGCTCACCATGGCGGTGGATTTCGAATGCTATCTGATCGACGAGGTGCTGGGTGTCGGTGATGCGAGGTTCCAGAAGAAGTGTCGCGACGCCCTGTTCGGCAGGCGCGGCCATTGCGCGATGATCCTCGTCAGCCATCACCGCCACACCGTGCTCGAATACTGCTCCAAGGCGCTCGTCCTGAAGCGCGGCCGCGGGCGTCTCTTCGACGACGTGGAATTCGCCCTCGACATCATCTCGACACTCTAGGGCCGGCTCGGCGGGAAATCCGCCACCGCTCTTGCCCTGACCCACGTGAACCTGGCGGCATCGCCCGCCGCGGGAGCAGCCTTCTTGCCGATCTTCCTCGATCTCACCCGGATCTCCTCCCGCCTCCTTCGGGGCGCGCCGACGGGCATTGACCGGGTGGAATTCGCCTATGCGCAGGAACTGGTCTCGGAGGCGAAATACGGCCCGGTCGTCCCGGTCATCACCACACCGGTGGCAACGGGGGCGATCCCCGTCGAAACGATGCGCCGGCATCTCGACAAGATCGAAGCCGGCTGGCTGCGCGACCGCGCGGAGGCCGGCGATGACCCGTTCTATACCGAGCTGAAGGCGGCGATCGATCTGCCGCCCGAACCGAAGCAGAGCGGCGCCAGACGGCTGAAGCGCCAGAGCCGGCGACAGGCCGCCGCCAAGACGCTGCAGTTTCCCTTCCGCAAGATCGCCACAGCCCCCCGGCTGATGCGCCGCAGCCTTGCCGGTACGCGCGGCGAGACGCGCTGCTACTTTCATGCCTCGCACACCCAACTCGACAAGCCGGACCGCTTCGACTGGCTCGGCGAGCATGCGGTGCCGTCGGTCTTCCTGCTCCACGACGCCATCCCGGTGGACTATCCGGAATTCTGCTCGCCCGGCTCGGCCGCACGCCATCACGCCCGTCTCGAGACGGTGTCGCGGCGGGCGAGCCTCGTCATCGTCAATTCCGACGCGACCCGCAGCGCCATATCGCGCTACATCGCCGCGCAGGGATGGCGCGTCCCGGCGATCGAGGTCGTGCATCTCGGGGTCGACCGCTGGTTTCTGGGCAATGGAGCGAATCGCAGCAGCGCCAGCACGAGAACGCATCTGCCCGCCCGCCCCTATTTCGTCTGCGTCGGCACGATCGAGCCGCGCAAGAACCTGATCTTCCTGTTCAATGTCTGGCGCGGCCTTGTCGAAAAGCTCGGCGAGGCGGCCCCGAAGCTGGTGCTCGTCGGGCGACGCGGCTGGGAGAACGAGAACATGGTCGACATCCTGGAGCGTTCCACCGCCATCGGGCCGCACCTCATCGAGGTCGCCGACCTTTCCGACCTCGGGCTGTCCGCGCTTTTGAAAGGCGCTCGCGCGCTGGTCGCGCCCTCTCTCGTCGAAGGCTTCAGCCTGCCCGTGGCAGAAGCTCTTGCCATGGGAACGCCGGTGATCGCCTCCGACATTGACGTCCACCGGGAGATCGCCGGCTCGCGCGCACTCCTCGTCGATCCGATCGACGGTCCCTCCTGGGTCCGGGCGATTGCCGGGATGACGGAGCCGGAGAGCGCCCTGCGGGCCGAATGGGCCGACCGGGCAAAGGGCTACGAGCCGCCGAGCTGGGAGGGCCACGTGGCGCGCAGTATGGCGGCCATCAGGGCCGCCGTCGGCGCTGGCGCGTGACCCGACGGTGCGCCTGTCGCCCTTTCCCGCGTATGACAAAATGCCTTCATCAATCAGGCAGCCAGCGACCCCGCAATGAGAACGCCATCTTGAAACCTTCGGAATCTCCATGACAGCACCGGTTTTGATCGAAGGCCGCAACCTTGCACTCAGCCAGGGCACGGGCATCGCCTCCTATGCCCGCAACCTCACCGACACGCTGAGAAGCCTTGGCTACGAACTCGATCTCCTCTTCGATACCGAATTCCGGCTGAGCCGCGAGCGGGCCGACTGGAACGAGCTGCAGCTCTACGACATGTCGAACCGCCAGAGCGGACGGATCACCCGCCTGCGGCGCTATCGGCGGGCGTTCCGCTATCTCACCGTGCCGCCGATGGCGCTCGAGGCGCGGGAAGTCGCCAATTCCGACCTCATTGCCGATCGCAGCATGTTTCCGGGGTTGCAGGGATTTGCCAGGCGCATGGCGATCGAGATGCTGTTCCTGCGCGCCGACCAGCATCTCCTGCGCTACGGCCGCCGCCTGACGGTGAAGCCGCTGCGCCAGCCGCGGCTGTTCCATGCCACCCATCCGGCGGCCATCGAGGTGAAGGACTGTCCGAACGTCTTCACCGTCCACGATCTCGTGCCGTTGCGCCTGCCGCACATGACGCTCGACAACAAACGCGCCTTCCACAAGACGCTGGGTGCCATCGCCGAGGGCGCCGACCGGATCGTCACCGTCTCGGAAAACTCCCGGCGCGACTTCCTCAATTACTTCAAGGTCGACGAGGACCGCATCGTCAACACCTACCAGGCGGTGTCGCTTCCCGCCGAATATCTCCAGCGAACGGCCGAGGAGAAGGTGCGGGAGGTCAACGCCTTCGGCCTGACGCCGCAGAAATATTTCGTCTTCGTCGGTGCACTCGAGCCGAAGAAGAATCTCGAACGGCTGATCGACGCCTATCTCGCCGCCGGTTCGGACCACCGTCTGGTCATCATCGGCAAGCTCGGCTGGGGTTACGAGCGGATCGTCGAAAAGCTGCAGCGGGTGACCGAACGGCCGCCCGTCGGAGCCGAGGGCGAGGCTTCGCCGCTGACCGACCGGATCATCCATCTCTCCTATCTGCCCTTCACCCAGGTCCTCAGCCTCATCGAGAACGCCCGGGCGCTGCTGTTTCCCTCGCTTTATGAAGGGTTCGGCCTGCCCGCCCTCGAGGCGATGCTGCTCGGAACTCCGGTGATCTCCGCCAATTCGAGCTCGCTGCCGGAGGTCGTCGGCGATGCCGGTCTGCTGGTCGATCCCTATGATCCGGTGGCGATCACCCGGGCGATCCGCACGATCGACCACGATCAGGACATGCGCGAGGATCTGAAACGCCGCGGCCCGCTTCAGGCAGCGCAGTTTTCGCCGGAGCGGTTCACCGAGCGGATGAAGGCGGTCTATGACGGGCTGCTGTGATGCGGACGTTGCCAACGTCCCGAGCGGCATAAGGCAGGGATCAGGTAACTGAACCGCGAGACGTCCTTGCGCGGCTTTCAAGGCAGCCACCAGGCTAGCCGCAATCTTGCCGGAATGGCGCCGCACTGCCGAGAGCGCATCCCGCAGGATCGGACGGCATCGTCACCAAATGGGCGTCGATCGGCTGTTCGCTCAGGGAGCCGAGTGAGGTATAGCTGCTCCTGGCGGATTGGATTGAGAGGCTGACGTGTGTCTGCACTGACGACATTTGACGATCTGAAGGCGAAGATCCCGGGAGGCCGTGCCAAGTCGAAAGGCTCGCTGCTGAAGCAGCTGACCCTTGGCCGGATCATCTTCTTGGTGATCGTCGTCATCCCGGTCGTCGCGTCGGTGATCAGCTACGGCTTCATCATCTCCGACCGCTACGTTTCCGAAAGCCGTTTCCTCGTGCGCAGCGCCTCGAGCCAGGACGTCAGCGGCTTTTCCTCGATCCTTCGCACCTTCGGCATCAGCAAGGCCGACGACGAGAGCTACTCGGTCCAGAGCTACATGGAGTCGCGCGATGCCCTGCGCGACCTGATGAAGATCCTGCCGATGGAGGACTACCTCAATCACGACGGGATCGACCTGATCTCGCGGTGCTACAAGCCGTGGTCCTCGCACAGCTTCGAAACGCTCTACAGCTGCTATCTCGAGCGGATCAGCGCCGTGCGGGAGGAGACCACAGGCATCAGCATGCTGACCGTGCAGCTCTATACGCCGGAGGAGTCAAAGGCCGTCGCGGAGGCGCTGCTGAACCTTGGCGAGCAGCTCGCCAACCGGATGAACAGGCGTGCCGAGGCCGACGCCGTCTCCAATGCCCAGGACTTCATGTCCGAGGCCGAGGCCCGGGTGATGGAAGCCAACAAGCGGCTGACCGAATTTCGCAACGAGCAGAAGTTCCTCGACATCCAGGGCGAGGCGAGCCCGACCTCCACCGTGATCGCCGGGCTTTCCTCGGAACTTGCCCGCACGCGCGCCGAGATCGAACAGCAGACCCGCGTCTCGCCGCACAATCCCGGCCTCGCCTCGCTGAAGACCAAGGCCCTCGTCCTCGAGGACCAGATCGACTCCGAGCGCGCCAAGCTGACGGGCACGGGCGGCGCGCTGTCCAACCAGATCTCCAATTTCGAAGACCTCTCGCTGCGCAAGGAAATCGCCAAGCAGGCGCTCTCCATCGCCTCGAAGACGATCGACCAGGCGCGGCTCGAGGCGAAGCGCCAGCGGATCTACATCGAGACCATCGTCAAGCCCAACCTTGCCGACATGGCGACGGAGCCCGAGCGGCTGCGGATGGTGATCACCGTCCTCGTCCTGTCGCTGATGGTGTTCGTCGTCGTCTGGATGATGATGATCGGCGGCCGCGAGCATCTCCACCAGAACTCGTCCTGAGCCTCTTGCGCGACGGTGCAGTCCCTCGGCCTCGCGGTATTCGGGCCGCGTTTGCATGGGCGGTGTCGGGAAGCGGGGTCAGCCGGAGAGGGAAGGCGTTCACCCCGGCCCCGGGGGCTGCCCCCGACCGGCACGTACCTGTTTACAATCGCTAATGTTCTCCGCATGGGCGCCCAGCGACAGCGAGCAGTCCCTTTCGCCAACGAGACTCGCCTGCGCCGGCAGCAGCGCTGGCGCGGGCCCTGCCGGCTCGCCCTCAGCTCCCCCGAAAACGACGAGGCCGACGCCGGCGACATGCCGGCATCGGCCTCGTTGGATCAAAAGCGGCGTTGCCGCCACAGCATCGTGCCTTCAGCGTCCAATCGCACGCACGGCGCGCCAGGGGTCTTGGCAGGCCGCGGCCATCAGTGACGGCCGTCAGCCCTCATGTCCCGGCAGGGCCGTGAGATCAGCGCTTGGCGAGGCGCTCGTTGCCCTGCTTGACGACGACCTTGGCGCCCATCGGCACGCGATTGTAGAGGTCGATGATATCCTGGTTCATCAGGCGGATGCAGCCCGACGACGCCGCCGTGCCGATGGTCCACCATTCCGGCGTGCCATGCAGGCGGAACAGGGTGTCCTTGCCGTTCTGATAGAGATAGAGCGCGCGGGCGCCGAGCGGATTGGTCAGCCCCGGCTGCATGCCTTCGCGATAGGGCTCGAGTTCGGGCTTGCGGTCGATCATCTCCGACGGCGGAAACCACTTCGGCCAATGCTGCTTGTCGTGGATCTCGGCGTCGCCGGCCCAGGAGAAGCCGCTGCGGCCGACGCCGATGCCATAGCGCATCGCCATGCCGCTCGGCTCGACCACGTAGAGGAAGCGGTTCGACGTATCGACAACCACCGTGCCCGGCTCGTACTGGGAGCCCTCAGGATAGGAGACTTCCTGGCGCAGGAACTGCGGGTCGATCTTGGCGGTCGGGATCGCCGGAAGGGCGAAGCCGTCGTCGGTCACCGCGCCATAGCCGATCTCGCCGGTGGCGGCGAGGCCGCCATTCATCAGGCCGTCCTGCCCGGCATAGGCCGCGACCTGCGTGTCGGCAGGCTGAAGGCTCGCGCGCTGCGGCCCGGTGGCGCAACCGGCCAGCATCAGCGAGGCGATCGCGGTGCCAATGGCGAGTGATGTCTTGATCGTCATGACGGGTGCCAATGCGGTTGAGAATTGTCTGGAGTGCAGCCCGGCTCGAGCTTCGACGCAAGCTTGCACGAACTTCGTTTCGATAGGCTTGATCAGGCTCTCGGGCAATGTCTGCATTGCAGCCTATCGTGGTTAAGAAAGAGTTTGTTGCCCCGTCGTCACAGTTGACCTGTGCCGCAGCCGCGACATCTCGTCGGCCGACGGGGATCGCATCGGACCCATGAGGTTCTGACCATGAACATTGGAGAGGCCTCGCGCCAGTCCGGCTTGCCGGCGAAGACGATCCGCTATTACGAGGAAGTCGGCCTGATCAAGCCGATGCGCGCGAATAACGGCTACCGCGACTATCAGGAGCGCGACGTCCATGTCCTGCGCTTCCTGCAGCGCTCGCGCTCGCTCGGCTTCTCGATCGCGGAGGCGCGCAAGCTGCTGTCGCTCTATGGCGACGAAAACCGCCAGCGCGAGGACGTGTTCCGGCTGGTGAAGCGGCGGATCGCCGAGATCGACCACAAGATCGCCGAGCTGAACTCGCTGAAGCGGGCGCTCGGTACGTTGACCGATCAGTGTGCCGGTGGGGACGGACCCGATTGCCCGATCCTCGAGGAGATCGCTGGCGAGAGAGCCGACTGACGAGACTGCGAGCTGATCGACCCGACCGGCCCCGTGCTGGTATCGGTGACGGCGCGCCCCCCGGCCGGATGCGCCTGAAAAGCCTGCGTTCAACGGCAATCAGTTCCTCCGACGATCATCGATGTTCTCCGTAAGGCGGCCAATCCAATCGCGATTCGTTTGCGTTTTGTTTCAGCCGCGAATATTCCTTCTGCCATGCCTCTCGTCTCGCCCTTCTCGCAGGACCCGCTGATCGATGGCCGCCAGTCGGATCGCGCGATGATGGTGCGCCGCGGGGTGCAGCGGCTGATGCAGTCGCTGCGGGTGGCGATGCTGCCGGAAATGCCGCTGGATTCCGGCCGCAGGGCAGATCTCGTCTGCCTGTCCGACAAAGGCGAGATTGCCATCATCGAGATCAAGACTTCGGTCCAGGATTTCCGCGTCGACCAGAAATGGCCGGTCTACCGGATGCATTGCGACCGGCTCTATTTCGCCACCCATCCGGGCGTCCCGCTCGAGATCTTCCCGGAGGCCTACGGCCTGATCGTCTCGGACGGCTACGGGGCGGAGATGCTGCGGGAGGCGCCGCTGGAGCGGCTAGCCCCGGCGACGCGCAAGGCGATGACGCTGAAATTCGCGCGGCTCTCGGCCAACCGGCTGCTGCAGGCCGAGTGGGCCGCCAATCCGGCGCCGATGGAGTGACGCCGGCAGATCGCCGGATCGGCGCCGGTCTCGGCTGAAGATCGGCGGACCGGCCGCAGGACGGCCGGACCGGGCGCTTGGGGCAGATCATCCGCGCAGCGTGGCGCCGGTGGCCTTCTGAACGCCGGCGACGATCTTCGCCGATACCGCCTCCAGCTCGTCCTCGGTCAGCGTGCGCTCGCTCGGCGCCAGGGTCACCTCGATGGCGACCGACTTCTTCGCCTCGCCGAGTGCCGAGCCGGCGAAGACGTCGAAGACCCGCACTTCCCTGACCAGCGCCTTGTCGGCGCCTTCTGCCGCCTTGACGATCCGCCCTGCCTCGACCGCCTCGTCGACGACGAAGGCAAAGTCGCGCCGCACCGGCTGGAACGGCGACAGGGTCAGAACCGGTTTCGTCCGCGTCGGCTTCTTCTTCGGCTCCGGAACCCGGTCGAGGAAAACCTCGAAGCCGCAAAGCGGCCCGGAAACATCGAGCGTCTTCAGGACACGCGGATGGAACTCGCCGAATTCGGCGATAACCACCTTCGGACCGAGCTTGATGCGGCCGGACCGGCCGGGATGGTACCAGTCGCTCGCCGGTGCTTCGATCATCAGTTTCTCGGCCGGGAAACCGACCGCCTCGAGCACGGCGAAGGCGTCGGCCTTGGCATCGAAGACGCTCACTGCCGCGGCGTTGCCTGACCAGAAGCGGCCGGGCCCCTCCATGCCGGCGGTGCCGCGACGAATGCCGCCAGCGACGCGCTTCTGGCCCTCGGGCGTATCGGACAGGTAGACCCCCGCTACCTCGAACAGCGCCGTGTCGCCATAGCCGCGCGCAGTGTTGCGGCGGGCGGCGGCGATCAGGCCCGGCAGCAGCGAGGGGCGCATGTCGGAAAGATCGGCGGAGATCGGATTGGCGAGCTTCAGGGCCGCGTCGCCGCCGCCGAAGGCCTTGGCCTCGCTCTCGGAGACGAAGCTGTAGGACACGCATTCGACCATGCCCCTGGCGGCCAGTGCCCGCCGTGCCGCCCGGTCGCGGATCTGCGCCGTGGTGAGGATGCGTGCATTGACCGAGGCGTGCGAAGGCAGCGGCGCCGGCGCGATTTCGTCGACGCCGTGGAGCCGCATCACCTCCTCGACGAGATCGGCCTTGCCGTCGGCATCCGGGCGCCAGCTCGGCACGGTGCAGGCGAGCGCTTCCCCCTGGCGCTGCGGCGAAAAGCCGAGGACCGAGAGAATGCGCTCCTGCTCCGCCGGATCGATCGCAAGGCCGGTCAGGCGCTCGAACTCGCTGACAGGAAGCACGATCTCCTTCGGCTCGAACGGCCTGACGCCCTCGACGACGCGCTTCGAGGCAGTGCCACCGCAAAGATCGAGGATCATCTGCGTGGCGAGATCGAGCCCGGGCTCCATGAAGGCGGGGTCGACCCCGCGCTCGAACCGGTAACGCGCATCGGTGATGATGCCGAGGGAGCGGCCGGTACGGGCGATGTCGAGCGGCTCCCAGAGCGCCGATTCGATCAGCACCTCGGTGGTCGTCTCGTCACAGCCGGAATGCTCGCCGCCCATGATGCCGGCGATCGATTTAACGCCGTTGTCGTCGGCAATGACGCAGGTTCCGGCCGCAAGCGTGTATTCGCGCTGGTCGAGGGCGAGGATCGTCTCGCCTTCAACGGCATCGCGCACCCGCAGGGCGCCGGCGACCTTGGCGGCATCGAAGACATGCAGCGGCCGGCCACGATCGAAGGTGACGTAGTTGGTGACGTCGACGAGGGCGTTGATCGGGCGAAGGCCGATCGCCTTCAGCCGCTTCTGCAGCCATTCCGGCGACGCGCCGTTGCTGACGCCGGAGATACGGCGGAGCGCGAAGCCGAGGCAGGTGGCGCTCGTCACGTCCAGCGCCACACCGACATCGCCCGCGCCTTCGATGCGCGACACTTCCGGCGTCTTCAGCCTGCCGAGGCCGGACGCCGCGAGGTCGCGGGCAATGCCGGAGACGCCCGTCGCGTCCGGGTGGTTGGGCGTCAGATTGATCTCGATCACCGGGTCGATCAGATCCGCATAGTCGGCATAGCGCGTCCCGACCGGGGCGTCGGCCGGCAGATCGATGATCCCGTCATGCTCCTCGGAAAGCTCGAGCTCGCGCTCCGAACACATCATGCCGAAGGATTTGACGCCGCGGATCTTGCCGACGGCGAGTGTCGTATCGATGCCCGGGACATAGGTCCCCGGCAGTGCGAGCACGCCGACGAGGCCCTCGCGGGCGTTCGGCGCGCCGCAGACGATCTGCAGCGGCTTGCCGTCATTGACGTCGGGGCCGGCATCGACGGAGAGCAACCTCAGACGATCGGCGTCCGGATGCTGGACCGCCGACAGGACGCGGGCGATGCGGAACGGCTCGAACACCGCCCGATCATCGACGGCTTCGACCTCGAGGCCGATCATCGTCAGCCTTTCGCAGATTTCGGCAAGGTTCGCCTCGGTCTCGAGATGATCCTTCAGCCAGGAGAGTGTGAACTTCATCTTGTCCCGCGTCGTCTCGTTGGATGCGGCCGGATGGGCCGCGAAGAGTTGGTCTTGCGCGCTTTCGGATCCCGGCTCGTCGGGACGGGCAGGAAGCGCATGTGGTGGCTGTCAGGGCCTCGGCACGGCGCCACCCTCGCTGGCGGGCAGGTCGACCGAGATGCAGGCGAAAGGCAGCGCCTCGCCGGCAAAGGCCTGAAGCGTCGGTTCGAAGCGATGCGGCTCGTCCATGGCGCCAAGGACGACATAGATCTTGTCCGGCAGCCGCTCGTCATAATAGGCGACCGGCGCGCCGCAGGTCGCGCAGAAGGATCTTGCCACCGGGGCCCTGCCATAGCGCCAACCCTCCTCGCCCTCGAAGACGACCTCGCTGCGATCGAACCCGACAAAGGCCAGGAACGGCGCCCCGGACGCCCGGCGGCAATCCTCGCAATGGCAGATCGTCGAGACATGCGGATCCGCCGCAGCCGTGAACCGCACGGCGCCGCAACGGCAGCCGCCGCTATGAAGAGGGGAGTTGCCATGGCTCATGGGCTCGTTCCGATTTGCGCCGCTCTGTCGCATGCGAAGCTATTCCTGCCTTACTCGAAACAGCAGGCACACGGCGAGTTTGCGCTTTTCTTCGTCACCGAGAGAGCGCAGAGCAGCGATGACGTTTCGCGCCTGGGCGATGAGATCGGCGGCTTGGGTCGAGGGGAAGAGCGACGGCTCATTGGGAAGGTAGTCAGCCCGGTTGCGCTCGACCTGAAGCTGAACGACGGACTGGCCGATGATCCGAAACCTTGCGTCATCCTTCAGCGGGAGCTGCAGAAAAACACTCTTGAGAGGGCCGTGATCGAGCGAACGGTAGGTGCGGACATACTCCCAGCTGTCGGAGCTCACGTCAGGCAGCAAGCTCTTGCTCGCAAGTTCGGCCAAGGCATGAAAAACCGCGTAGTAGGTCGCACTGACGGCCCGGCGCCGTGAGGCAGGGTTCTGACTATCGCGGAGCAAGGCCTCCGCGGTGAGAAGCAGTTCATCGATCATCGTTCGAGCCGAAATCGCCAGCCGGAGCCACGCTGCCGGGCGCCGGCTCTGGCCGGCGATACGTCAGGAGCGCGAATCGTCTGTCTCCGCGATCGAGCAGCGCTCCCCAGACCTCGCCCCCCACATCGAGCATCGCGCGGCCCGATACCTGCCGGTCGACATCCACTGTCATCCTCAGAACCACATCCCCGTCGAAATCCTCCTCGGAACTGACGGTAACGCCGCGATAGCCGAACTCCTTCAGTCGCTCCCGCAAGATGGGATCAGCCATGCGACGGGCTTCATCGTCACTCAACTCGATGATCATCGACATCGCGTTTCTCCTCTCCGCGCCCCAGCCTCTCAAACCGGCCGCGCGCGGTCACTCACCCATTCAACCCTGGCTCAACCCTCCGAACAATGTCGGCATGTCGAGCGGGCGAAAGCCGTAATGTTCGAGCCAGCGGATATCGGCGTCGAAGAAGGCGCGAAGATCGGGCATGCCGTATTTCAGCATGGCGATGCGGTCGATCCCCATTCCCCAGGCAAAGCCCTGATAGACGTCCGGGTCGAGGCCGACACCCCTGAGGACGTTCGGATGGACCATGCCGCAGCCGAGGATCTCCATCCAGTCGTCGCCTTCGCCGAAGCGAACCTCGGCGCCTGACCGGTCGCACTGGATGTCCACCTCGAGGGACGGCTCGGTGAAGGGGAAGAAGGACGGGCGGAACCGCATCTTCACCTGCGGCACCTCGAAGAACGCCTTGCAGAACTCCTCCAGCACCCACTTCATGTTGGCGATGGTGGAGGTCTTGTCGACCACGAGACCCTCCACCTGATGGAACATCGGCGTGTGGGTCGCATCGGAATCCTGCCGGTAGGTCTTGCCCGGAATGACGATGCGGATCGGCGGCTGCTGCGCCTCCATCGTGCGGATCTGCACCGGAGAGGTGTGGGTGCGCAGCACCTTGCGCTCGCCCTTGTCGTCGGGTGCGAGGAAGAAGGTGTCGTGCATCTCGCGGGCGGGATGGCCCTCGGGGAAATTCAGCGCGGTGAAATTATAGTGGTCGGTCTCGATGTCCGGCCCTTCGGCGATCGAAAAGCCCATATCGGCAAAGATCGCGGTGATCTCGTCGATCACCTGGGAGATCGGATGGATCCGGCCCCGCGCCGCGGCGCCCTGGCGCACCGGCAGCGTGACGTCCACCCGCTCGGCCCGAAGTCTTTCGGCGATCGCCTTTTCGACAAGCTCTTCGCGCTTGGCGGTGATCGCGTTCTGCACCCGGTCGCGCAGGCCGTTGAGGCGCGGTCCGGCCTCCCTGCGCTCATCGGGGCTCATTTTGCCGAGCCCCTTCATCATCTCGGAGATCCGGCCCTTCTTGCCGAGCTCGGCAATGCGGATCGCCTCGAGGTCCGCCTCGTTCGCGGCCCCGTCGATCGCGGCAAGAAGCTCGCCCCCCAGCGCTTCGGTATCGCTCACCAGTCACCTCTTCTTTTTGCAACGCGCCCTGCCTTCGCACGGCAGGAAAGCGGCGTCATGACAAAAAAAGGCCCGCTGCGGCGTCCGCGCGGGCCTTTCCTCGATTAAAAAACTTCGTCCTGGGCATAACCCGTCCGAAAGGTCGATCGACCTTTCGGTATCATGCGTCAGGCCGCGCGCTTTTCTCCGACCGCCCGCTCATAGGCGTTCGGAAACTCGCCGTCCTTCAGATAGGCGAGCGCCGTCTTAGCGGATTCGCAGAGCGCCGCGAAGGCCTCCGGCTCGTGGATCGCGATGTCCGACAGGACCTTGCGATCGACCTCGATGCCGGCCTTGTTCAGGCCGTCGATGAAGCGGCCATAGGTCAGGCCGTGCTCGCGGACGGCAGCGTTGATGCGCTGGATCCAGAGGGCCCGGAAATTCCGCTTCTTCACCTTGCGGTCGCGGGTCGCATACTGCTTCGAGCGGTCGACGGCGGCCTTGGCGGTGCGGATAGTGTTCTTGCGGCGGCCGTAGAAACCCTTGGCCTGCTTCAGAACCTTCTTGTGCTTGGCGTGGGCGGTAACGCCCCTCTTCACGCGTGCCATGATCTAAACTCCTGAAATGTCTTCAAATGCCTGGCGACGCGCGGCTCAGCGGTCGTAGGGCATGTAGGTCTTGACGATCCGCTCGTCGGGCTTCGACAGGATCATCGTGCCGCGCGCGTCGCGAATGAAGTCGTTGGAGCGTTTGATCATGCCATGGCGCTTGCCTGCGGCTCCCGCCTTGACGTGGCCGTTGGCCGTCATCCTGAAGCGCTTCTTGGCGCTCGACTTGGTCTTCATCTTGGGCATTTTGCTCTCCTTCAAGGGATCGCGACGCGGGCCCGGACCGTCTCGCGGCGGCCTCGAACGCACCTTCGGGGAAGGGATTGTCGCGAACAGCATTTAGAGCCGCCACGGCATGCCCTGCCGGCCGGCTCTTGTCTGAACGGTCGGTCTCTTACGCGAGCGGGCGAAAAGACGCAAGATCCCTCCCGACACTCGGCCTGCCGACCGGCGAGGCGGGTGCGGCGCTTGATCGGCGCTCCACCCTCCGCCATAAGGCCGGCAACACAGTGAAGCGTCCTCCCGGAGCCGCCCTATGAGCGCATTCTCCCCCCGCGTCTTTTCCGGCGTGCAGCCGACCGGAAACCTGCATCTCGGCAATTATCTCGGTGCGATCCGGAAGTTCGTCGCGCTGCAGGAAAGCCAAGACTGCATCTATTGCGTCGTCGACCTCCACGCGATCACCGCCCAGCTCGTCCATGACGACTTGAAGAGCCAGATTCGCTCGATCACTGCGGCATTCCTCGCCGCAGGCATCGATCCGAAGCGTCACATCGTCTTCAACCAGAGCCGCGTCTCCGGCCATGCGGAACTGGCCTGGATCTTCAACTGCGTCGCCCGCATCGGCTGGATGAACCGGATGACCCAGTTCAAGGAGAAGGCCGGCAAGGACCGCGAGAACGCCTCGCTCGGGCTCCTTGCCTATCCGAGCCTGATGGCGGCGGACATCCTGCTCTACCGGGCGACCCACGTTCCCGTCGGCGACGACCAGAAGCAGCATCTGGAGCTGACCCGCGACATCGCCATCAAGTTCAACAACGACTTTTCGGGTCGCATTGCCGCGGCCGGTCTCGGCACCGAGATCGCCATGGGCGAAGAAACGGTGAATGGCTATTTCCCGATCACCGAGCCGCTGATCGGCGGCGAGGCCACCCGGGTGATGAGCCTCAAGGACGGATCGAAGAAGATGTCGAAATCCGACCCGTCGGATCTCTCGCGCATCAATCTGACCGACGACGCCGAGCAGATCGCCCGCAAGATCAAGAAGGCCAAGACCGATCCGAACGCCCTGCCCTCCGAGCCGAAGGGCCTCGAAGGCCGGGCCGAGGCCGACAATCTCGTCGGCATCTACGCGGCGCTGGCCGATCTCAGCAAAGCCGACGTGCTGAAGGATTTCGGCGGCCGGCAGTTCTCGGAGTTCAAGCCGGTGCTTGCCGAACTCGCGGTGGAAAAGCTTTCGCCGATCAATGCCGAGATGCGCCGGCTGATCGACGATCCCGCCCATATCGACGCGGTCCTCAAGGACGGCGGCGAGCGGGCAGGCGCCATCGCCGAAAAGACGATGGCGGACGTCAAGGAAATCATCGGCTTCCTGCAGTAGTCGGGCGAAAGCTCGCGAAATCATCGGCCTTCGGCTATCTTCCGGGAAAGTCGTCAGCTGTTGCGCGAGGGATGTGATGGCCAAGGAATCGCTGACCGTGACCCTTTCGGGCGCCGCGGCGGAGAAGCTCCGCCGCCTGTCGGAGGCCTCCGGCCACGATCCCGCCGCCTATCTCGGTGTCATGCTGGACGAGCATTTCGTGGAAGACATGGCCGAGATCGCCGAGCTGAAGCGGCGGATTGCCAGCGCGGACGCCGGAAACGTCGTTCCGCATGAAGGATCGGCGGACGCAGCCGCCTCGCCCCACCTTGCCTCCACCCCCACTGCCCGCCATTTTACCGCTCATGGTTTCGAAACGACTCGGCCGGGAAGCCGGCGGCAAACGCAAGTTCCTGGCGATCATCGACGGCACGCCCGAATGCGGCCGAGCGGCCTCCTATGCCGCGCACCGGGCCAAGGCGAGCGGCGGCAGCGCCGTCCTCCTCTACGTCATCGAGCCTGGCGATTTTCAGCACTGGCTGGGCGTCGAGAAGCTGATGCGGGCCGAGGCCGAGGAGGAGGCCGAGAACAGTCTCGCCAAGGTCGCCGAGGATCTGCGCGAGATCGTCGGCATCGAACCCGAGACGGTGATCCGCGAGGGCAAGATCATCGAGGAGATCCACGCCCAGATCGAGGCTGATCGGGAGATCGCCATCCTCGTGCTCGCAGCCGGCGAGGCCGGCGAAGGCCCCGGACCGCTGGTCTCGGCGGTCGCCGGCAAGGGCGCGGCCTTTCCGATCCCGGTGACGATTGTTCCGGCGTCGCTGACCGACGATGAGATCGTCAGCCTCTGCTGAAGGCTGCAGTCGAGCGCCGGAGGCTTGTGGCAATGGGCAACACACCGTTCGGCCGTCCGAAAGGTCGCTTCGGTCCCGCTGACATAGCCAGCGCAACACACCATCTGTTGCGGCAGAGGCGGCGAGCCGGTAAGATTTAGAAGAATTCCAAGAACCGGCGCAAGGACGGCCGGTGAGAGGCAAAGACGATGTTCATTCAGACCGAAGTCACTCCGAACCCAGCGACCCTGAAGTTCCTGCCCGGGCGGGTGGTGGTCGATTCCGGCACCGAGGAGTTCTCCTCGGCAAACGAGGCCGAGACCCGCTCGCCGCTGGCGGCCAAGCTGATGGCGATCCCGGACGTCTCCGGCGTCTTTTTCGGCTACGATTTCGTCACCGTGTCGAAGAGCGGCGCCGAGTGGCAGCATCTGAAGCCGGCGATCCTCGCCTGCCTGATGGATTACTTCATGTCCGGCGAGCCGGTCATGGCCGTTTCCGGGGGGCCGGCAGCCAGCGGCGGCGAGGAGTTCTTCGAGCCGTCCGACGAGAAGACCGTCGCGACCATCAAGGAATTGCTGGAGACGCGCGTGCGTCCGGCCGTCGCGCAGGATGGCGGCGACATCACCTTCCGCGGTTTCAAGGACGGCACGGTCTATCTCAACATGCGCGGTGCCTGCGCGGGCTGCCCGTCCTCGACCGCGACGCTCAAGCACGGCATCCAGAATCTGCTGCGCCATTTCGTGCCCGAGGTGGAAGCGGTCGAGGCCGTCGAGGCTGCCTGAGGAAGTGACCTGACGGTGCGGAGATATCGCGAAACAAAGTGCACTTGGTAGCGCGCAATCATCTTCCGCCCCGAGCAGTGCAGTTGATCTGGATTACTCGGTGGTACAGATTTGACGCGGACTCAAAGATGCAATCGGAGCGTCGCCCATGGAACTCTCGGTGACTGCCGCCAAGGCTCAGCTGATGGAACTGGTTCGCCGCGCTGAAGCGGGAGAGGAGATTGTCTTGACCCGCCGCGGGCGCGCAGCCGCTCGGATCGTTTCAGTCCCTAGCCACGCAACGAAATCGGAACGTGCCACACGGCTGGACCAGCTTCTTGGGGCAGGCCTTCGTGAAAGCGGCCAGGCCGAACTACCGAGTGCTGCGCGAAGCCAAGATTTCCTCTATGGAGACGACGGCCTGCCCAAATGATAGCCGTCGACACCTCTGCTCTCATTGCGGTCTTGCAGAATGAAGAGCGTGGCGTCGATTGTCTGAACGCAATGAAGGCCGCCGACCGTGTCGTCATTTCTGCCGGAACGACGGCTGAAGCGCTTATCGTTGCGACACGCCGCCGGATGCGAACCTCCATGTCCACGATGATCGAGGACCTGGGTTTCGAGATCATCGCTGTAACCCCGAGCATGTCCCGGTTGGTGGCTGATGCCCATAGACATTACGGGAAAGGCGTTCATCCCGCTTCTCTCAACTTTGGCGACTGTTTTGCCTATGCTCTCGCTAAGGAACTCCGGCTACCCCTCCTTTACATCGGCAACGACTTCGCTCAGACCGACATCACCGCAGTGATCTGATATCCAGAGGATGCAACTGGAACGTCTGATGCGTCCGTCGCTAGCAAAGTACTCATACTGATCCATTCGCTTTTCGCTGATGCCTCCGCTCGTCCTTGCCATCGATACCGCCTTTTCCCGCTGCACGGCGGCCGTGTTCGATGCGGCGGGGGACGGCCGGCTGCTCGCCTCGGCCGAGCCCGAGATCGGCAAGGGCCATGCCGAACGGCTGACGGGCGTGATTGACGAGGTTCTGGCCGAGGCCGGAATTACTTATCGCGATCTTCAGCGCATCGCCGTGACGACCGGCCCGGGCTCCTTCACCGGCATCCGCGTCGGTGTCGCCGCCGCACGGGGCCTCGCCCTCGCGCTCGACATTCAGGCCGTCGGCATGTCCACCCTCGACGCACTTGCGAATGGCGCGATCGCCATGGCAGGCGGCAATGCCGAGCTTCGTGGCGGCCAAAGCACCACACCAGTTCTCGCCGTCATCGATGCTCGGCGCGGCGAGGTCTATGCGGCGTTGTATTCGTCGGACGGATCCGCCCTGAACGGCCCTGCCGCACTGCTTCCCGCAGACCTCCCGGCATTCGTCACCTCGGCGATTGCGGGTGGCGGTCCGGTTTCAGCCACCGCACTCCGTCTCGTCGGCAGTGGCGCGGCAATCGCCGCAGCGGGTCTTTCCGACCACGATTGCGTCATCCTCGACCCCAGTGACCGGATCGATCCGGAGACCCTCGCCCGCCTCGGCGCGCTTGCCGAGGCGGGCGAAGCGCCGCGCCCGCTCTATCTGCGCTCGGCCGATGCCAAGCCCTCGAGCGCTCCCTCGCTCCGCCGCGCACCGACGGAAAGCATTCCCTAATCGGCTTGCGAATATCATAGTGTTTTCAGTAAGGGCGCCTGCCCGCCCTAGGGTGCCACGGATCGGTCGATCATGGTCCCGAAACCGTGTCGGTCAGGGGCAGGGAGGAGCGCGTCATGTACTGGTTTCTGCCCTGGGTTTGGACGGCGAGCTGGCTCGAGACGATTCTCGGCCATGGCGAGCCGGTGGTTGCGGAGCTCGGTGACGACGATCTCGACGCCGCCGCGGATCTTCACAGCGAAGCCTTCGATCAGCCCTGGTCCGGCGACGAGCTCGGCACGCTGCTCGCCCAGCGCGGCAGCTTCGGCTTCGTGGTGCGCCTTCCTGGCCAGCCGCTGGGTGCGCCGCTCGGCTTCGTCCTCGGCCGCTCCATCGCCGGCGAGGCGGAAATCCTGACGATCACCGTCGCCCGTCGCAGCCGCCGTGCCGGGGTGGGCCGGCTGTTGATGGACCACGTGTTGCAGAAGCTGCACGCCGACCGCGTCCAGTCGCTGTTTCTCGAGGTCGACGAGGAGAACGAGCCGGCCCTGAGGCTTTACAAGCGGCTGCGTTTCGAGGAAGTGGGGCGGCGACCCGCCTATTATCAGCATTCCGACGGCCGGCGGACCAGCGCGCTCACCCTCAAGCGGACATTTGCCGCCGCGAGGTGACGTCGCCCGGGCCGCCCGCCGCCACGAGCCTCATGACGCACCGATCGTGACCGAAAGCCCCCGACGAGAGAGCCCGCCGTCATGATCGCCAAGCTGCGTGTGGCGTTCGTCGCCGCGGTGCTCGTTTCGATGACCCTTGCCCTCTGGCCGCTGCAGGCGCTCGCCATGCGGCGCGGCTGGCCGATCCAGCGCAAGCTGCCGCATCTCTGGCACGTCGTCGCCTGCCGCGTCGCCGGGCTGACGGTGCGGGTGAAGGGCACCCCCGCGACCGGCCGGCCGCTGCTGATCACCTCCAATCACCAGTCCTGGTCGGACATCATGGTGCTCGGCCGGGTGATGCCGCTCTCCTTCATCGCCAAGGCCGAGGTGAAGGACTGGCCGGCCTTCGGCCTTCTGGCACGGCTGCAGCGCACGGTCTTCGTCGAGCGCGAGGCGCGCGGGCGCACTGCCCATCAGGCCTCGGCGATTGCCGAACGGCTCTCGGAAGGCGATGCCATGGTGCTGTTTGCCGAAGGCACCACCTCGGACGGCAACGAGGTGCTGCCCTTCCGCACCGCGCTGTTCGGCGCCGCACAGATGGCCTTGCGCGAATCCACCTCCGGCTCGGTTCTCGTGCAGCCGGTCGCCGTCGCCTACACCCATGCCAACGGACTGCCGCTCGGGCGCTACTCTCGCCCGCTCGCCGCCTGGCCCGGCGACGTCACCCTCGGGCCGCATCTTCTCGCATTTCTGAAGGAAGGCGCGATCGACGCGACGGTCGCGTTCGGCGAGCCGATCGCCTTCACCGAAACCTCCGATCGCAAGGCCATGGCCCGGAGCGCCGAAGCGAGCGTCCGCCGGCTTCTCGCCGAAGCCCTCGCGGACCGGCTCTGACGATCGGCGAAAGAGACGCGAACCGGCGCTTGCGCTCGGTCACGATGGCGTCGATATAAGAAGCGAGAGTCATCGCCGGACGATCTGCCGCCGATGTCCGCGACGGCCAGCCAACGAAAGCCGAAACTGAAGGGCGCATGACGGATACGAGCCAAGCGACACTTTCGCCGACGAGACGAGCCGGTTCGCGCAAGGTCTTCATCAAGACATATGGCTGCCAGATGAACGTCTACGACTCCCAGCGCATGGGCGATGCGCTGGCGAGCGACGGCTATGTGGCGACGCAGGCGATCGAGGAGGCCGACCTCGTCCTCATCAACACCTGCCACATCCGCGAAAAGGCGGCGGAGAAGATCTATTCCGAGCTCGGCCGCATCCGCAAGATGAAGCTGGAGCGCGCCGCCGAGGGACGCGAGCTGCGTGTCGCCGTGGCCGGCTGCGTCGCCCAGGCCGAGGGCGAAGAGATCATCGCCCGCGCCCCCGTCGTCGATCTCGTCGTCGGGCCGCAGACCTATCACCGGCTGCCGCAGGCGCTGTCGCGGGTCGAAAAGGGCGAGCGGGTGGTCGACACCGACTACGCCGTCGAGGACAAGTTCGAGCATCTGCCGAAGGCCGAGCGCAAGGAGATCCGCGCGAGGGGCGTCAGCGCATTCCTCACCGTCCAGGAAGGCTGCGACAAGTTCTGCACCTTCTGCGTCGTTCCCTATACGCGCGGCTCGGAAGTCTCCCGGCCGCTTGCCCGGATCCTCGACGAGGCCCGCCAGCTTGCCGAGGCGGGCGTGCGCGAGGTGACGCTGCTCGGGCAGAACGTCAATGCCTGGCATGGCGAGGACGCCGCCGGCCGGCCTGTCGGCCTCGGCGGTCTCGTCTTCGCCCTCGCTGCGATCCCAGGGATCGAGCGGCTGCGCTACACGACCTCGCATCCGCGCGACATGGACGACGAACTCATCGCCGCCCATCGCGATCTGCCCGAGCTGATGCCCTATCTGCATCTACCGGTCCAATCGGGATCGGACGCCATCCTGAAGGCGATGAACCGCCGCCACACAGCCGACGACTATCTGCGGCTCGTCGACAGGATCAGGGCCGCGCGGCCCGACATTGCGCTTTCCGGCGATTTCATCGTGGGATTTCCGGGCGAGAGCGAAGCCGATTTCGACGCGACCATGCGCCTCGTCGAGGCAGTGGGCTACGCCTCGGCCTTCTCGTTCAAATATTCGCCTCGTCCCGGCACGCCCGGCGCCGAGCTTACCGGCCATGTCGAGGAAGCGGTGAAGACCGAACGCCTTGGCCGCCTGCAGGACCTGATACGCCGGCAGCAGCAGGCATTTTCCGAAAGCCTCGTCGGCAAGACCCTCAGCGTCCTCGTCGAAAAGCCCGGCCGCCATCCCGGCCAGATGGTCGGGCGCTCTCCCTATCTGCAGCCGGTGGTGATGTCCTCCGGCGAGATCGGCGAGATCGTCGAAGTCGAAATCGTCGAGGCCGTCGCCAATTCGCTGATGGCCGCAGCCCCCCTCTCCTTCGAGCGCCCCGAGCGCGGAGGTCCGTTTGCCGCGTAACTCATCGTCAGATCTGAAGCCGCATGTCGGCCCCGGGGCCTCGGACATGACCCATATCGTCCTCACTTTCGAGGACAACAGGCTGGCCAGCGCCCTGTTCGGCCAGTTCGACGAACATCTGGCGCTGCTCGAGCAGAAGCTCGGCGTCGACTGCCGGGCGCGCGGCAACAAGGTCGAGATCCGCGGCGCACCCTCGGCCGTCGAACAGGCGCGGCGGGCCCTCGATCATCTGTACGAGCGCCTGCAGCGTGGCAGCGAGATCGGCGGCAAGGACGTCGACGGCGCGGTGCGCATGGCGATCGCCCAGGATGATCAGCTCTATCTGCCGACGCTCGAGAAGAAGGGGCGGATGGCGCTTGCCCAGATCTCGACGCGCAAGAAGACCATCCATGCCCGCACGCCCACCCAGGACGCCTATATGCGCGCCCTCGACCGGGCCGAGCTGGTCTTCGGCGTCGGCCCCGCCGGCACCGGCAAGACCTATCTCGCCGTCGCCCATGCGGCGCAGCTCCTCGAACGCGGCCAGGTGGATCGCATCGTACTGACCCGGCCGGCCGTCGAGGCCGGCGAGCGGCTCGGCTTCCTGCCCGGCGACATGAAGGAGAAGGTCGACCCTTATCTCCGGCCGCTCTACGATGCGCTCTATGACATGATCCCGGCGGAAAAGGTCGAGCGGGCGCTGACCGCCGGCGCGATCGAGATCGCGCCGCTCGCCTTCATGCGCGGACGCACGCTTGCCAATGCCGCCGTCATCCTCGACGAGGCGCAGAACACCACCTCGATGCAGATGAAGATGTTCCTGACGCGCCTCGGCGAGAACGCCCGCATGGCGGTGACCGGCGATCCCTCGCAGGTCGACCTGCCGCCCGGCCAGAAGTCCGGGCTCGTCGAGGCGATGCGGGTTCTCGACGGTGTCGCGAACATCGTCACGGTGCGCTTCGAGGCGAAGGACGTCGTCCGCCATCCGATGGTCCAGGCGATCGTCGAGGCCTATGAACGCGACGCCACCGAGCAGCGCGGCGCCAGCGGCGCGCCGCTCGACCGCTGAGGCCTCGGTTGATGCGTCATGGACGAGTGACTCGGTAAGCCGGCGTAATCTATTCTCGCGAAAGCCTGGAGCGATGGGCAAAGCGCCTGAAACCACGATGTTCGAAGACGGACAGGACGAGGCCGTGACGGCCGCGCTGCACGGCTTTCCCGGCATTGCCGTCGCCATCTCAGTCGATGCGTCCGCTTGGTCGCAGGCGATTCCCTACGAGGCGCTGGAAGCGTTGACGCTGCGCGCCCTCGGCGCCGCTGCCGGCCATGTCGGGCTTCCCACCGCGCTGGAAACCGAGATCTCCGTCACCTTCTCGGACGATGCAACGGTGCGCGAGGCAAACCGCGAATGGCGCGGCAAAGACAAGCCGACGAACATTCTTTCCTTCCCGATGGTGCAGCTGACGCCGGGCGACCTGCCCGGCCTGCTCGCCGGCGATCTGCTGATCGCCTTCGAGACTGTCGCGAAGGAAGCCGCGGCGGACGAAAAGTCGCTGGCCGACCATCTTGGCCATCTTCTCGTCCACGGTCTGTTGCATCTTCTCGGCCATGACCACATCGAGGACGACGAGGCGGCGGCGATGGAGGCTCTCGAGATCGCCATCCTGGCGGGCCTCGGCATTGCCGATCCCTATGGCGACCGGCCGCTTCGAACGGTCCCGGCCGGGACCAGGGATCCTCTGGCGTGATCGGTCTCGCAACTCGGCGAGCGATCCACTATAGTCCGGGATGATTGAGCTTTGAGTGAGACGATGCCACGCGAGGACCACGCCGCTGAAGGACCGGCCGCCGAACCGGCGACCGCGAGCGGCGACAACAGCGGCGACGACCGAAGTCGCCTCCAGCCACATTCTCCCCAGGCCAATGGCGGACGGGGATTCTTCGACGGCCTGTTCGAGCGGCTGCGCCCCCGCATGCCCCGGCTCGTGCGCGAGGACCTGACCAAGGCGCTCCTGAGCCAGAGCCCCGAGGAGGACGCCTTCTCGCCCACCGAGCGGGCGATGCTCAACAACATCCTGCGGCTCCGCGAGGTCCGCGTCGAGGACATCATGGTGCCGCGGGCCGACATCCGCGCCGTCGAGATCACCACCACCCTCGGCGAGCTGATGAAGCAGTTCGAGGCGAGCGGCCATTCCCGCATGCCGGTCTATGGCGAGAGCCTCGACGATCCGCGCGGCATGATCCACATCCGCGACGTCGTCGGCCACATCACCCGCGTCGCCCGTCCCGCCAAGCAGCAGAACGGCAACGGCACGGCGAGGAAGCCGCGGGCCGGCCTCGACCTTCGCCAGATCAACCTCGCCCGCAAGGTCGAGGACCTCGGCATCATCCGCAAGGTGCTGTTCGTGCCGCCCTCGATGCTCGCCACCGACCTGATGGCGAAGATGCAGGCGGCGCGTATCCAGATGGCGCTGGTGATCGACGAATATGGCGGCACCGACGGCCTCGTGTCGCTGGAAGACGTCATCGAGATGGTGGTCGGCAACATCGAGGACGAGCACGACGACGAGGCCCCGATGATCATCGAGCGGGGCGACGGCATCTTCTATGCCGATGCCAGGGCCGATCTCGACGAGGTGAAGCAGGTCGTCGGCGAGGATTTCGACATCTCCGAATATGAGGAAGAGGCCGACACGATCGGCGGCCTCCTGTTCTCCGAGCTCGGCCGCGTCCCGGCGCGCGGCGAGGTCGTCCAGGCCGTGCCGGGCTTCGAGTTCCAGGTGCTCGAGGCCGATCCCCGGCGGGTGCGTCGGGTGCGCATCGTCCGCTTCCGCCAGGGCGAGAAACGCCGCCGCATCGTCGAGGGCCTCGCCGACCAGGCTTGAGGCGGACACGGCCGGCGCGATCCGAAGCCAGCCTGAAGAAAGCCGTCTGGCCTCAACTGTGGTTCTGGGCTACAGCATCGCCCCGAAGATCGCGATCCTTTTCCGGCAAGCACGATGCCGGGATTCGACATCGTGGAGCGTCCTTTGTCCTTTCGGACTGACGGAGGCTCTCGGGCCGGCGCGACGGGCAAGTGGATTTCAGGCAGCGGAACTGCGGGCGGGGGCCTTTGGGCGCAGTGATCACCCAGAGCGGGAAGACCGGGGGCTTCGTCGAGCGTCTGGCAGGCCGCGTGATGCTGCTCGAAGGTCTGCCGCGCGTCCTCGCGGCGGTCGGCGCCGGGGCGGTGGCTGCCCTTGCCTTGCCGCCGCTCGACTTTCCCGCCGCCGCCTTCATCGCCTTTCCGCTTCTCGTCTGGCTGCTCGACGGGATCGGCGCCCGGCCGGGGCTGATCCGCACGCTGCTGGCGGATTTCTGGATCGGCTGGCTGTTCGGCTTCGGCTATTTCGTCGCCGGTCTCTGGTGGCTCGGCAGCGCCATGCTGGTGGATGCCGCAGCCTTCGCGGTCTTCATCCCGTTCGCCGTCCTCGGCCTTCCAGCGGTGCTCGCAGTCTATTTCGGGCTGGCGACAATGCTCGCCCGGCGCTTCTGGTCGGACAGTGCCTCGCGCATCCTCGTTCTCGCGGCCTCGTTCGGCCTCTTCGAATGGCTGCGTTCCTTCGTCCTCACCGGCTTCCCCTGGAACGAGATCGGCGTCCTCGCCGCGCCGACGCCGATGCTGATGCAGTCGGTCAGCCTGATCGGCCTGCACGGTCTCAGCCTCCTTGCGGTGATCGTCTTCGCGGCGCCGGCGGTGCTGGCGGATCGCCACCACCGCCTGCCAGTGCTCCTATTCGCGATCCTTGTCGCCGCCGGCCATATCGGCTTCGGCGCCTGGCGGCTGTCGGCCCATCCGACGCAGTTCGTTGATGGCGTCGACGTCAGCGTCGTCCAGGCGAACATCGCCCAGTCCGACAAGTTCGACGAGGCGGCGGCGCAGAAGATCTTCTCGAAGCAGATCGCCGTCACGGAGAAGGGCCGCGAGGCGCGCGCACCCAACCAAACGCAAGAGGCGCCGGCGCAGGGCGCGAAGATCATCTCGGCCGCACAGAAGCGGCAGACGCTGATCGTCTGGCCGGAATCCTCCCTCCCCTTCATCCTCACCGAACGGCCGGAGGCGGTCGCCCGCCTCGCCGACATGATCCGGCCGGGCGAGACCCTGATCGCCGGCGCGCCGCGGATCGAGCCGCTGGCGACCGGCGGCGAGCTTCTCTACAACTCAGTCATCGTCGTCGACGACAATGGCGAGATCGTCGACGCCCGCGACAAGGTGCATCTCGTGCCGTTCGGCGAATACATGCCCTATGGCGCCTTCTTCGAGCGGTTCGGCATTCTTAACCTCTCCCAGATGCCGGGCGGGTTCTCGCCGGGCACCCAGCGCGAGATCGTCAGGCTGGACGGTGCGCCGGCCTTTCTGCCGCTGGTCTGCTACGAGGCGATCTTTCCCGCCGAGATCGCCGCGAGCATAGCCAACGACCGTCCCGGCTTTCTCGTCAACGACACCAATGACGGCTGGTTCGGCAGGACGCCCGGCCCCTATCAGCACCTGAAGCTCGCGGAGATATCCGCCGTCGCGGTGGGCCTGCCACTGGTGCGCGCCGCCAATACCGGGATTTCAGCGGTTACGGACCCCTATGGCCGGGAGATCGACGCACTCGCGCTCGGAGCGACGGGGACGATCGAATCCCGGCTTCCCGCCGCTGCCGCGGCAACGCCATATTCCCGCCTTCGTAATCTTCCCTTTATGATGTTGCTGAGTGCAACTTTCCTTGCCGGATTGACCGGCTGGTTATTGATCAGTCGGCAAACGGATTGACAAGCCAACGGTAATGGGCGACGCCGTGGGGAAATTCTAAGGGGCGATGATCTTTGTAAGTGAGCCGCCGGCCCCCCTTGCCGGCTGCTGTCACGGCCCGACCGGACCCGTCGGCCGGAGCGAGAGGCGTATGCGATGCAGGAGAGCAAGAAGAAGCCGAACCCCATCGACACGCATGTTGGCTCGAGGGTCAGGCTGCGCCGGACCATGCTCGGCATGAGCCAGGAAAAGCTCGGCGAAGCGCTCGGCATCACCTTCCAGCAGGTGCAGAAATACGAAAAGGGCTCGAACCGGATCGGCGCGAGCCGCCTCCAGCACATCTCCGACGTGCTCAATGTGCCGGTTGCATATTTTTTCGAGGACGCGCCGGGATCTCCCGCCCAGACGAGCAGCGGGATGAGCGAGACCGGCTCCGACTACGTGGTCGATTTTCTTTCGACATCCGAAGGACTTCAGCTCAATCGGGCCTTCGTCAGGATTGCCGATCCGAAGGTTCGCAAGCGCGTGATCGACCTCGTGCGGACCCTTGCCGGCAGCTCCGACGACCTGCCGAAGTCTTAAAAAACGGGCGATTTCGACCGTTTTACCACCACTTGTGGCTTGATTTCGCCACGTCCTTGGCCCAAACCCCCATCGGTCCGCGGGAAACTTCCATTCTCGTAAATTCTGTCAGAGTCAGCATCTGCGACTAGCCGCGCGGGGGTCGACCCCTGCCCGGTGGCATGCGGCTCAGAAGAAGGAAAAACGAATGCAGCGCATGGACTATCTATTCACCAGCGAGAGCGTCTCCGAAGGACACCCGGACAAGGTGTGCGACCGGATCTCGGACGAGATCGTCGATCTGGTCTACCGGGAAGCCAAGAAGGGCGGCGTCGATCCCTGGTCGGTCCGTATTGCCTGCGAGACGCTCGCGACCACTAACCGCGTCGTGATCGCCGGCGAGGTGCGCCTGCCGCCCTCGCTGATGAAGACCGACAAGGCCGGCAAGGAAGTCATCAACCCCTCGCGCTTCAAGTCGGCGGCCCGCCGCGCCATCCGCGACATCGGCTACGAGCAGGACGGCTTCCACTGGAAGACCTGCAAGATCGACGTGCTCCTGCATTCGCAGTCGGCCGACATCGCCCAGGGCGTCGACAAGTCCCATGAGAGCCGCGACAAGGAAGGCGCCAACGACATCGAGGAAGGCGCCGGCGACCAGGGCATCATGTTCGGCTACGCCTGCAAGGAGACGCCGGAGCTGATGCCGGCGCCGATCTACTATTCCCACAAGATCCTCGAACTGCTCGCCGCGGCCCGCAAGTCCGGCGAGGGCGAAGCCGCCAAGCTCGGCCCCGACGCCAAGAGCCAGGTGACCATCCGCTACGAGAACGGCGAGCCGGCCGAGGTCACCTCGATCGTCCTGTCGACCCAGCATGTCGATGAGAGCTGGGATTCGGCAAAGGTCCGCCAGGTCGTCGAGCCCTATATCCGCCAGGCCATGGGCGACCTGCCGATCGCCGAGAACTGCGTCTGGTACATCAACCCGACCGGCAAGTTCGTCATCGGCGGCCCGGACGGTGACGCCGGCCTCACCGGCCGCAAGATCATCGTCGACACCTATGGCGGCGCAGCGCCCCATGGCGGCGGCGCCTTCTCCGGCAAGGACACGACCAAGGTCGACCGCTCGGCCGCCTATGCGGCGCGCTATCTCGCCAAGAACGTCGTCGCGGCGAACCTTGCCGAGAAGTGCACGATCCAGATCGCCTATGCGATCGGCGTCGCGCAGCCGGTGTCGGTTTATGTGAACCTTCACGAGACCGGCAAGAACGTCACCGAGGAGCAGGTCGAGAAGGCCATCCGCTCGGTGATGGACCTCTCGCCGACCGGCATCCGCCGCTCGCTCGACCTCAACAAGCCGATCTACGCCAAGACCGCCTCCTACGGCCATTTCGGCCGCAAGCCCGGCCGCGACGGATCGTTCTCCTGGGAGCGGACCGATCTCGCGCCGAAGCTGAAGGCCGCGGTCAAGGGCTGAGGCCACCGACTTCGCCCGACCGGCGGCCGTCGGTTGGGATGGGGCCGCGAGGACCGCGCAGAAAATCCATCGGGCCCGGCCATCGCCGGGCCCTTTGCTTTGTCAGGCGATGGCAGCACGATGGCGGTGAAGGGCCGGATCGTCGCGCGCGTCGGCCGCATCGAACCGGAGCCATCTTCCATGGTCGCAGAGGACCATCCCGAGCGTCGGCGCGAAGCCTTTTTCGGCCGGCTCAAGGGGCCAAAGCTGAGAGCGCATCAGGCTGACCTGATCGAGACGCGGCTGCCGCAATTGCGGGTCGATCTCGCGGAAGCGGCCCCGACCGATCTTGCGAGCCTGTTTCGGGCCCCGGTCGAGCGAATCCGGCTGGAGATCGGCTTTGGTGGCGGCGAGCATCTCCTCCATCGTTCCGGCGAGGATCCCGCCTGCGGCTTCATCGGCGTCGAGCCTTTCGTCAATGGCATGGCGAAGCTGCTGTCGGCCCTCGAAGATGCTCCCCGGGGCAATCTTCGCCTCTATGACGACGACGCGACGCAATTGATCGACTGGCTGCCGGAGGCCTCGCTCGACGCCGTCGACCTCCTCTATCCCGATCCCTGGCCGAAGAAGAAGCACTTCAAGCGACGCTTTGTCAGCGCCCGCAATCTCGATCGCCTCGCCCGCGTCCTGAAGCCGGGCGGGCTGTTCCGCTTCGCCTCCGACATCGACACCTATGTCAACTGGACGCTGCGCCACGCCGCCGACCACCCGGCCTTCGAATGGACGGCAAGGCGGCCAGCCGACTGGCATGAGCCTTTCGCAGGCTGGCCCGGCACCCGTTATGAGGCGAAGGCGATCCGCGAAGGACGCCCGCCCGCCTATCTGACGTTCAGGCGAAGCGGCGGCTGATCGAGCGCGAACCGCGAAGCTGCGGCCGCCGAAACGGCTTGGATAGATCAGTCATTCAGACTAGCGAGATCCGTACTTTTCGGCCGACGATCTCGGCCGCGCGCTGCAATGTGGCGATCGTCACGTTGCCATCCTTCGGATCGAGCAGACGACTGATCTGGCTGCGACTGGTACCCATCTGCTCGGCCAGCCGCTTGCGCGAGAGCTTCTGCTCTTTCATCGCCTGTTCGATCTGCCAGGCCAGCACTTCCTTGATCGCGATCGCCTCGAATTCATCGCGAGTGCCTTCTGCATCGAGAAACCCATCGAGGCTCGTCAACCCATCGAGGGTTCGTGTCACTTTATCTGTCATGACGATCACGCCTGAAAAACTGGCTCGGCCAGATTGAAATGCCAGGTCAAGGCAAGAATTCCTTCATCCGCTGACGGGCGAGCGTCAGTTCGCTGTCCGGGGTCTTCTGCGTCTTCTTGATGAACCCGGAAAGCACCACAATCCGCGCGTCATGCGCACAGAAAAACACCCGGGCGATGCGTCCGCCGGGCAATGAGCTACGCACCTCCCAGAGGCCGTTTCCCATCGCGCGGCAAAGCGGCATTCCAATCGGCCATCGATATTGCACACGCATCAAGTCCAACCCAATGGCCCGCCGATCGACCTCATTGAGACCTCGAAGCCACTCGAGGACGACCTCGCCGCCAGAGCGGGTTCGGTAGAAAACCAGAGGGATCTTGCGTGGGTCTTCGGCCTCCATCCTGCACCATATAATGTACAGTTCTGACCGGCCGATCAAGCCTAGGACGCCGTGCGTCCGAATGGACGCATAAAGGACGCTCTAACTTATTGAATCGCCGCATTGTGCTTTCCGAAAATCGATTCTGATTTTCGGGCCGATGCTGTAGAGCCAAGCCTTATTTCGCTACTGACAGCCGGTCGGCAGATCAGCGTCACTCCCCGGCAGCAGGCTTTCGGTTACCTCGACGTCGCTTCAGGAGGTTCGTCAACTGGCTGCGGTCTGCCGCACCGGTGAGGAAGGCGAGGACGAAGTAGATCGCCATCGCCGCGACCACCAGGCCGCCGAGCGCCGGAAGTTCGCGGTGGAGCGAGGCGCCGGAGGACAGCCACGGCGACAGTTCGCGCAGGCCGAAGAAAAGGGCGACGCCCATGATCCCCGAGCACAGGCAGACCAGCGCGACCCGCTTCAGAAGCGCCCTGTCGATCTCCCAGAGGCCGCGTCGATAGAGGCCGAGAAACAGCAGGCCTGCGTTCAGCCAGCCGGCAATGGTCGTCGCGAGCGCGATGCCGCGTTCGGCGAAGAGCCAGAACAGGCCGAGGGAGAGGACGATGTTGGCACCGGCGGAGATCAGTGTCGCGATCATCGGCGTCTTGGTGTCCTCCCGGGCGAAATAGCCAGGCGAGAACACCTTGATCATCACGAAGGCCGGCAGGCCGAGGGCGTAGAGCCCGAGCACCGAGGCCACCGCGACGGTCGCCGACGGCTCGAACTGGCCGCGCTCGTAGATCACCCGGATGATCGGCTCGGGGATCAGATAGAGCGCGACCGCTGCCGGTACGGTCAAGAACAGCGCGAATTCGAGGCTGCGGTTCTGGGTGTGCTGCGCCTCGCGCAGATGACCCGCCTTCAGCGCGCGGGCAAGTTCCGGCAACAGCACGACGCCGATCGCCACCCCGACCATGCCGAGCGGCAGCTGATAGGGCCTGTCAGCATATTGGAGAATGGAGACGGCGCCCGGCTTGAAGGAGGCGATCGCCTGGCCGACGAAAAGGTTGATCTGGGTGATGCCACCGATCAGCGCGGCGGGTCCGGCAAGGACCAGCAGGCGTTTCAGCCCCTTGGTCCAGCGCGGGCGCTTCAGCGCAACGCCGAAGCCGGCAAGGCGCATGGCGATCACCACCATGGCCAGCTGGGCAAAGCCCGCGACGAGCACGCCCCAACTCATCAGGAAGCCGATCGTCTGCTTGTCCGCCTCGATCCACAGCGCATAGGAAATCACCCCGATCAGGATGAAATTCAGCAGTGTCGGCGCTGCGGCGGCGGCGAAGAAGCGGCGGAAGGCGTTGAGGATGCCGGAGACCATCGCCAGCATCGACATGCAGGCGAGATAGGGAAACATGATCCGCGAAAAGGCGATGGTGATCTCGTAGCGATCGGCGCAGGAGATCACCTCGCCCCCGGCGGAAGGATCGTCGATGCAGACCGCAAGGCCCGGCGCGATGATCGTCTTCACCAGGATCGGCATGAAGATCATCGCCAGCACGGTCAGCGCCGTCAGTACCGTGAACAGCGTCGAGAAGATCTCCGACGCAAAGCGCCGCGCACCGTCCTCGCCCTCCTCTTCGAGCGATCGGGCGAACAGCGGGATGAAGGCCGAGTTGAACGCTCCCTCCGCGAAGAGCCGGCGGAAGAGGTTGGGAAAGCGGAAGGCGAGGTTGAAGGCATCGGCGACCGGCCCGACGCCCAGCGCCGAGGCCATCAGCATCTCGCGGGCGAAACCGAAGATGCGGCTGACGAGGGTCGCTCCGCCGACGGTGGCAAACTTCGACAGAAGGCTCATTGCCGGGTCAGCCCGTAGGCCTTTTCCGCCGACAGGACGTCGGCCGTCATCGGTTCCGAGCCGGGATTTTCGAAGACATGGGTCAGCCAGGTCTCGATCCGCTCGGTGCGGCTCTGGCTGGTGATCTTGGTGCCGAGGAGGTCCGTCACGTAGAACACATCGACGACCTTTTCGCCGTAGGTCGAGATGTGCGCCGAGCGGATGTCGAGGTTGAGATCGGCCATGGCACGGGTGAGGTCCGACAGGAGCCCGGGCCGGTCGAGACCCTCGACCTCGATGACGGTGAACTGGTTGGACAGGTCGTTGTCGACCCTGACGCTCGGATGGATCGAGAAGGCCGAGGGCGGCCGTTTGGCCTTCTGACCGGAGATCAGCCGCTTGCGGGAATCCTTGCCCTGCAGCAGTGCGCGGATATAGCCGGAGATCCGCTCGCCGCGGCGCAGTTCGTCGGCATCCTCGGCAAATTCGCGGTTGAGGACGAGAACGTCGAGCGCCCTGCCGTCCGACATGGTGAAGACCTGCGCATCGGCGATGTTCGCCCCCGCCCCGGCGCAGGCGCCAGCCAGCATCGACAGGAGGCGCGGATGGTCGGGCGCCAGCACCATGATCTCGGTGATGCCCTGGAAGGCGTCTGTCCGCACCTGCGTCTGCAGCGGCTCCTTCGTCTCCGCAGCGCGGATGAAGACGGCATGGCGCACCTGCTCGTCGAGCGGCGTCGTCAGGAAATAGTTCGGATAGTGCAGGTCGAGATAGGCGCTGCGCTCGGCCTCGCTCCAGTCGGCGAGCCGGGCCGCCAGCCGCTCGCGTGAGGCGCCCAGCCGCTCGGCCCGCGTCGAGCGGGTGAAGCCGCCGGTGAGCGTCGGCTCGGTCTCGAGATAGAGGGTGCGCAGAAGCTGGCCCTTCCAGCCGTTCCAGACCCCGGGCCCGACCGCGCGGATGTCGCAGACCGTGAGGATCAGCAGGAGGTTGAGCCGCTCCAGGGTGCGGACCCGTTCGGCGAAATCGAGGATGGTCTTGCGGTCGTTGATGTCGCGCTGCTGCGCCGTCATCGACATCAGGAGATGATCCTCGACCAGCCAGGCGACGAGTTCGGTCTCCCGCTCGTTCAGCCCGAGCCGCGGGCAGAGCCGCCTTGCGATCCGCGCGCCAGCGATAGAATGGTCCTCGGGTCGGCCCTTGGCGATGTCGTGCAAGAGCAGCGCCACATAGAGCGCCCGCCGGTCCTTGATCGAATCGACGAGGTCGCTCGACATCGGATGGGCATCGACGAGTTCGCCCCGCTCGATCCGCGAGAACACGTTGATGGTGCGCAACAGATGCTCGTCCACCGTGTAGTGATGATACATGTTGAACTGCATCATCGCGACGATCTTGCCGAATTCGGGAATGAACCGGCCGAGAACGCCAGCCTCGTTCATCCGCCGCAGGTGGAATTCCGGGTGGTTGCGGTCGGTGAGGACGTCGAGGAACAGGCTGTTCGCCTCGGGATTTTCCCGAAGCTCGGCGTTGATCAGCCGCAGCGACCGGCGGATCAGCTTCAACGTGTCGGGGTGATATTCGAGCTTGTTCGAGGCGGCGAGCCGGAACACCCGGATGAGGTTCACCGGATCGTCCTTGAAGACGCTCGGCGAGGAGACATTGATCCGGTTGTTGTCGATGTGGAAGTCGACCGTGCCGGGGATCTTCTTCGCCCGGCTGCGCAGGTTCCGCACGAGGTTGCGGATGCCGGCGATGCCCGGGGCGGGCTTGGCGTGCTGCTCTTCCAGCGCCGCGCAGAGGATGCGCGTCAGATCGCCGACGTCCTTGGCGATCAGGAAGTAGTGCTTCATAAAGCGCTCGACGTCCTTCAGCCCGGGATGGGCGTTGTAGCCGAGACGTTCGGCGATCTCGGGCTGGAGGTCGAAGGACAGGCGCTCTTCCGCCTTGCCGGTGGCGAAATGCAGGTGGCAGCGCACCGCCCAGAGGAAATCCTCGGCCTTCTGGAACAGCTTGAGTTCGCGCCGCGAGATCACGCCGAGTTCGGCCAGGGCTTCCGGGCTGGTCACCCGGTAGTGATATTTGGCGATCCAGAACAGCGTGTTGAGGTCGCGCAGGCCGCCCTTGCCCTCTTTCACATTGGGCTCGACCAGATAGCGCGTATTGCCGATCTTGGCGTGGCGGGCGGACCGCTCGGCGAGCTTGGCGGCGATGAATTCCTCGCTGGTGCCCTCCACCACCTCACGCTCGAAGCGCGTCCCGAGTTCCTGGAACAGCGAGCGGTCGCCGACCACCAGCCAACGCTCGAGGATCGAGGTCCGGATCGTCATGTCGGCGCGGGCGAGCCGGATACATTCATCCACCGTGCGCGAGGCGTGGCCGACCTTGAAGCCCAGATCCCACAGGAGATAGAGCAGATATTCGACGACCTGCTCACCGAGCGCCGTCTGCTTGTAAGGGAGGAGGAACAGGAGATCGATGTCGGAGCCCGGCGCCAGCGTGCCGCGGCCATAGCCGCCGACGGCGACGATCGCCATGCGTTCGCCGGCCGAAAGGTTCGACGAGGGAAAGACGTGGCGCAGGGCGAAATCGTGGATCCGCTCGATGAAGACGTCCTGGATCGTCGCAAGGCGGCGCGCACAATCGAGCCCCGCCCGATCCTCGCGAAACGCCTCTTCGACCCGCGAGCGCGCCTCGCGGATTTCATCGCGCAGCAGCGCCAGTACCTTCCCCCGCGCCTCGTCGGAGGCGCCGCCGGCGCTGTCGGCCTCAGCGATCGCCGTCAGCCGTTCGGTCAGCCCGTCCGCGTCGACGAAGCCGGAAACGTCGATCTGGGGAACGATGTCCTCGTTAGGGATCGGATCGGTGCGGTTGGCAACCGCTTGCTGGGACATCTGCTATCCTGCGGCGTCTGGAATGAGCCGCCCGGCTATAGCGCAACTCTCCCGACCCGGCAAAGAGAAGGGCCGCCCCAGCTCCGGCTGGGACGGCCCTCGACATGATTGCGCGCGATGCGCAGTCCTTCGTGAGAAGGCTTATTGGGACTGGCTTTCCGGGGAATCATCCGGAAGCGCCTTGCCCTCCTGGGTCGTCGCATCCTCGCCCGGCGAGAAGTCGGCACCCGAACCCGGGACGAGAATCTTGTCGTTGGTCGGCTCGTCGTCGTTGGTAATGGCGCCGGTCGACATCGCATCGTCGCCGGAAGACACCGCGTCACGCTCCTCGGCGCGCTTCATCTCGCGCTGCGATTCGCTGCCCGGAACCATGGTCTCGCTCTCGGACTGAGCGGACTTGGCGGTGCTCATCCCCGGATTGTCGGCGACGTTGTCACGTTCCTCGGAGTTCTGGATCTCCATCTGCGATTCCGAGCCGGGAACGATGGTCGGGTTGGTCGAGGTCTGCGCGAAGGCGCCATAGCTCAGCATCGAAGCGCCAAGAAGGGCAGCCGAAAAGATCGCTGTCGTTTTCATGATAGTCCTTTCAGGTGTTCGTTACCGAACGCGATATTCTTGCCACTGCTTGGCGGCTTGTCCGGCATTTGTCTGACTTGCTGATGCTGTCACAACGGCGTCGTATCGGGATGGTTCCGAACGATCCCGTCTCAAATGTTCACAACGACCACACGGAGCCGTGAGATTTGAGGCGTTTATGCGTGGCCATCTAACATATTCGACCCGGGCAGTGGCGGGTCATCCGATGCACGGACTGATGGAACGACTTCACGCAACGACCCTAGAGACCAGTCGATCTCCGGCCAATTCTTGACAGAATGCCGCAGCCCGCCTGCCCCGCAAGCAACCCGCATTCAGCCTTGCGCGGCGAGCGCCTTCAGCCGGTAGAGCTCCTCCAGCGCCGCTTTGGGCGACAGGGCATCCGGATCGAGCCTGGCCACCGCCTCCGCAAGTTCGAGATGCGGGGTTTTTGGCGGCTTGTCCGAGATACTGCGGGCTTCTTCGGCCTGTCGGTCGAGCGCGGCCGAGAACAACGGCAGATCGTCGATGAAGGCGGTGCGCCTCGCCTGGCTGCCGCCCTTCTCGAGCTCGGCAAGGACGTGCCGCGCCCGCTCCACGACGCTTGCCGGCAGGCCTGCGAGCCTTGCCACCTGAATGCCGTAGGAGCGGTCGGCGACGCCGGCCGTCACCTCGTGCAGGAAGATCACCTCGCCCTTGTATTCCTTCACCCGCATCGTCGCATTGCGGATCCGGGAGAGCTTCTTGGCGAGCGCCGTCATCTCGTGGAAATGCGTGGCAAAGAGCGCCCGGCAGCAATTCGCCTCGTGGAGATGCTCGACGGTGGCAAAGGCCAGCGACAGCCCGTCATAGGTCGCCGTGCCGCGGCCGATCTCGTCGAGAATGACCAGTGCCCGCTCGCCCGCCTGATTGAGGATCGCGGCGGTCTCGACCATCTCGACCATGAAGGTCGAGCGCCCTTCCGCGAGATCGTCGGACGCCCCGACGCGGGAGAACAGCCGGTCGACGACGCCGATATGGGCGCTTCCGGCCGGTACGAATGCGCCGATCTGGGCGAGCACGGCGATGATGGCGTTCTGGCGGAGGAAGGTCGACTTGCCGCCCATGTTCGGCCCGGTGAGCAGCCAGATCGCGCCCTTGCCGTCGCCGTTTTCCGGCGAGAGATCGCAATTGTTGGCGACGAAGGGATCCCCCGAGCCGGCCTTCAGCGCCGCCTCGACGACGGGATGCCGGCCGCCCCCGATCGCAAAGGCGAGCGAGGCGTCCACATGCGGCCGCGTCCAGGCCGCCTCGACGGCGATTTCGGCGAGCGCTGCAGAGACGTCGAGGACGGCGAGCGCTTCGGCACCCCGACGCAGCGCCTCGGCCGAATCGAGCACCGCGACGCAAAGTTCGTCGAAACAGGCAAGTTCGATCGCCAGCGCCTCGCTCGCCGCGCCGGCGATCCGGCTTTCGAGGCTGCTCAGTTCCTCGGTCGAAAAGCGCATGGCGTTCGCCATGGTCTGGCGATGGACGAAAATCGCTCCGCCATCGCCGGACTTGAGCGTCCTGGCATTCGCCTCGCTGGTCTCGACGAAATAGCCAAGGACGTTGTTGTATTTGATGCGAAGGCCGCGGATCCCCGTTTCTGCGGCGTAGCGGCTTTCGAGTTCGGCGATCACCCGGCGGGAATCCTCGCCGAGAGCCCTCGCCTCGTCCAGCGCCACGATCGCACCCGGGCGGACGAAGCCGCCGTCGCGCTTCAGGTGCGGCGGTGCGTCGACGAGCCGCGCCGCGAGCGCTTCGGCGAGGTCGCGTGGCAACGCCTGGACGGCATCGCGGGCGGCTGCCAGCTCGGCCGGCAGGTCCGTCGAAAGACCGTCAGCGAGCGTCAGGGCCGCGTCCAGACAGTCGCGCACGGCGCCAAGGTCGCGCGGGCCGCCACGGCCGAGGGCCAGCCGCGACAGCGCCCGCTCGCAATCCGGCAGCCCCGCCAGCGCCTTGCGCAAAGCGCGCCGCAGGTCAGGATCGTCGACGAGAAAGGCGACGGCGTCCTGGCGCTCGGCGATGGCTCCCGGGTCGGTGAGCGGCGCGGCAAGCCGCGCGGTCAAGAGCCTCGAACCGGCGCCGGTGACCGTCCGGTCGATGGTCGACAGGAGCGAGCCTTGCCGCCGGCCGGACAGCGTGCGGGTGAGTTCGAGCGAGCCGCGCGTCGCCGGATCGATCTCCATGGTGGTGCCGGCCGAGACCTGCACCGGCCGCTCCAGCATCGGCCGTGCCGCAAGCTGCGTCTTGCCGAGATAGGCGATGAGGGCGGCAGCCGCCGAAAGCTCGGCGCGGGAGAAGCGGCCAAGCCCTTCCAGTGTCGCGACGGAGAAGAACCGGCAGATCCGCGCCTCGGCGGTCGAGCCGTCGAAGAAGGCCTGGGGCTCCGGCCGCACTGCCCGGCCGAAGCGCTTCAGCCGCGGCGCGAAGGTCTCGTCATGAAACAGGTTCTCGGCAACGACGATCTCGCTCGGCTCGATCGCCGCGATCTCGGCCTCGATGCGCTCCGGGCTGACCGCCGCGGTGCGGAAATTGCCGGTGGAAAGATCGGCCCAGGCAAGCGCGTAGTCCGGCGCCTCGCCGCCGCCGATCCGGCTGAGCGTCATCAGATAGTTCGCCCGCCCCGGCTCGAGCAGCGCCTCTTCGGTGATGGTTCCCGGCGTCACCAGGCGCACGACGTCGCGCTTCACCACCGATTTCGCGCCGCGCTTCTTCGCCTCGGCCGGATCCTCCATCTGCTCGCACACAGCGACCCTGTGGCCGAGGGCGATCAGCTTCTGCAGATAGTCGTCGGCGGCATGGATCGGCACGCCGGCCATCGGGATGTCCTCGCCGAGATGCTTGCCCCGCTTGGTGAGGGCAATGCCAAGAGCCCGCGAGGCCTCGGCGGCATCCTCGAAGAACAGCTCGTAGAAGTCGCCCATGCGGTAAAACAGCAGGCAGTCCGGATTGGCCGCCTTGATCTCGATATACTGGGCCATCATCGGCGTCGGGGCAGCGTCGCTGGTCATCGGCCGAAAAACACCTCGTCGAACATCATGCGAAAGCCGGCCGGACTGGCGGCGGATATGCCGCGCCAATGTCTCCGATCACGCCGGCCGACCGAAGGGACTGGGGCAAATCGCTATCGGGGCTGGAAGTGCGAGGCAAGCCGGACCCACCGGCCATCCCCGCGATTTCGCCGCAGCGAGGAGGAGATGATGCGACACCCGCCTTCAAACCGGGCCGTGCAATCCCCAATTGCCAGGCGCATTCGCGCCAGAGCGGCGAGCGGCCGATTGGATGCCCCAACGACGCTCTGACTGATTGAACCGCCGCATCGTGCTTTCCGAATATCGATTCCGATTTTCGGGCGGATGCTGCAGCGGCCTTGCAATTGCCGGCCCACTCAGCTTCCGTTCATCGGGGCGATGCGATGTAGACAGCCGATTCCCCGTGCGCCTCTTGCGCGTTTCGGGATTTCGAGAAGAGAGGGAAGTCCCGATGCCGACCAAACCGATGCGCCTTGCCATCGCCGCGCTCTTCGGCCTCCAGGTCGCAATGCTCGCTCCGGCCCTTGCCGCCGACGAGAGGGTCAACGTCCTCGACTATGCGCTGGCCCATCCGACCGACAATGCCCGCCTGCCGGCGCCGCCCGCACTCGGCGATTCGGTCCCCGGCTCGGTCAAGCTGCAGCAGCCGAAGGGCAGCCGCACCTTCGCCTATTTCTACTATGGCGGCCAGCCGATCATCGTCGACCTGAAGACCCGCAGCATCGTGCGCATCGGAGGCTGATGCCCGGACCGCCGGCGGGCGCGTCCGCGCTCAGCCGGCTTAGCCTCAGGCGGCGAAGCGGCTGGCGTCGGCGCCGTAATGGCCGACATAGCGCGGGTTGATGTTTGCCCGCGGCAGCACGATCAGGACGTCGGTGGTGCCGAACTGGTGGTCGACGACGGCGCCCTCGCCGACATAGCCGCCGAGCCTCAGATAGCCCTTCAGGAGCGGCGGCAGCACCGCCAGAGCCCGGCGCTGGTCGATATTTGCCGGCACGTCGTCGAAGAACGTTCCGCGGTGCGTGTGGGCGCGCACCCGCCACTCCTCAGGCGCCGAGGCATTGGCCTGCAGGAAGCCGAGCGGCGCCGCCAGCGTCGCGGGGTCGGTGCCGGCGAGCGAGGCACAGCCGAACAGGACGTCGACGTCGTGGGCGATCACATAGGCCCAGATGCCCTGCCACAGGAGCTCGACGGTCCGCTTGCCGCGATAGTCCTTCAGGACGCAGGAGCGGCCGAGCTCGAGGAAGCGCTTGCCCGGATGGCGGGCGAGCATCGGCGCGATGTCGAATTCCTGCGCGGTGTAGAAGCCGCCGGCAAGCGCCGCCCGCTCGCCGCGCATCAGCCGGTAGGTGCCGACGATCCGGCTGGCGATGGAGCCGCCACGGGCGTGGTCGATGACGAGGAGGTGGTCGCAATAGCGGTCGAAGGAATCGCGGTCGCGCCGGGTCATCTTCTGCAGTTTCGAGGGCTGGGCGCTCATCTCCTCGTAGAACACCCGGTAGCGCAGCTGCTGCGCCGCCTTGACCTCGGCAGCGTTGCGGGCGAGCCGGACCTCGAGGGTGCCGAGACGTCCAAGCAGCGGCGCCGCAGGGTCGAAGCGTCGGACGAGATGCAGGATCTTCGCCGGCATCTGGCCGAAACCGCCCGTCCCGCCATCCGCACCGATCTTCCGGAACGCAATCGGCCTCAGGCGCCGCATCCCGGGTCGTCGGGGGTCGCCGTCATCGAGGGCGACATGCCGGGAATTGTTCGCGTCGCCCGCGATCCCGAAACCTTGAGCCGTCATCCCTGTTCTCCATCGACCACGGGCTTTCCTTCCAGCTTTACGAAGTTTCAACAACGTTTTCGTGACTGGAACCCTGCACAATATGACGCCTGGCACTGCTGCAAAACAAGGCCGCGGGCCGAGAAGCTGCCATGTCGAGGCTAGAGAGCCTGCCGCGTGGCCGTCCTTAACGGTCGAATGTCGCGACCACCCTGCCGCGAATCTTCCCATCGACGATGTCGCGGGCCGCACCGATGAGATCGTCGAAGCCGATGTCCGTGGCGATCGCATCGAGCACCGACTGGTCGAGATCCTCGGCAAGGCGCTTCCACGCCGCCTCGCGCTTTTCCAGGGGTGCCATCACCGAGTCGATGCCGAGGAGCGAGACGCCGCGCAGGATGAAGGGTGCGACCGAGGCCGGCAGGTCCATGCCCTGGGCAAGACCGCAGGCGGCGACGGCGCCGTGATATTTCGTCGAGGCGAGGACGTTGGCGAGGGTGTGGCTGCCGACGGCGTCGATGCCGGCGACCCAGCGCTCCTTGCCGAGCGGCTTGCCGGGCTCGGAAAGCTCCGCCCGCTCGATGATCTCGCTGGCGCCGAGGCTCTTCAGATAATCGGCCTCGGCAGGCCGGCCGGTGACGGCGAGCACCTCCCAGCCGCGTCTTGCCAGAAGCGCGATGGCGAAGGAGCCGACGCCGCCATTCGCGCCGGTCACCACCGCCGGCCCGTCTTTCGGCGAAAGGCCGGCCTGTTCGAGCGCCAGCACCGAGAGCATCGCCGTATAGCCCGCCGTGCCGATCGCCATGGCATCGCGCGGCGTGAACCGTTCCGGCAGGGCGACCAGCCAGTCGCCCTTCAGCCGGGCAAGCCCGGCATAGGCGCCATAATGGGTCTCGCCGACGCCCCAGCCGTTCAGCACCACCTTGTCGCCCGGCGACCACCGCGGATCGTCTGACCGCACCACCGTGCCGGCGAGATCGACGCCGGGGATCATCGGCCAGCGCCGCACCACCGGCGACTTGCCGGTGATGGCGAGCCCGTCCTTGTAGTTGACCGTCGTCGCCTCGACCGTCACGTCGACATTGCCGTCCATCAGGTCGTCCGGCGAAAGCTCGACGACATCGACAGACTGCCTCTTGGCTTCATCGCGCGAAATCAGGATTGCCCGGAACGTCTCGGCCATCGCGGCCTCCCCTTCTTGGCGCCGGTTCAAGCTGCCATCTGCGGGCATTCCGGCGCTCGTTCGTGTCACCGACTAGCACAGACTGCCGGAGAATGCCTTGTCAATCGGCATCACTGCCGGCCCTTTCCCGGCCGGACGCGCCGGTCCGGGCGAGAATGAACTCGTCGAGGAGAATGATGATCGCCCCGACGGTGATGCAGGCATCGGCGAGGTTGAACACCGCGAAGTCGAAGGCCGGGGTGTGGAAATAGACATAGTCGACGACGTAGCCGAGGCGGACGCGGTCGATCAGGTTTCCGATGGCGCCGCCGACGATGACGGCGAGGCCGAAATGGGTGAGCCGGCGCTCCGCCGGGGTCTTCCACCAGAGATAAAGCACGACCGCGAGGACGGCGGCTGCGAGCAGCGACAGGCCGATATCGCCAAGCCCGGCGAACATCGAGAAGGCGATGCCGGTGTTGCGGGCATGATAGAGCGCCAGGAACGGCAGGAGCTCGATCGCCGAGCCAAGCGGCATGGTGGCGACGACGATCGCCTTGACCAGCTGGTCGAGCAGGACCGAGAGGGCGACGACGACGATATTGGCGACGAACAGCCGGCGGGTCATAGGGTGAGCGCTCCCCGCCGCGCCTCGAACAGCATGACGCCGGTGGCGACGGCGAGGTTGAGGCTGTCGGCGCGCCCGGCCTGGGGGATCCGCACGAGGGTGTCGCAGGCGGCGGCCATCTCGTCGGAGAGCCCGGCCTGCTCGTTGCCCATGAAAAGAAGCGTCGCAGCCTTGCCGTAGTTCGGTTCGCGAAAGTCCACCGTGCCGGCCATGTGGGTTCCGACGATCTGGCCGGTAAAGCAGGAGCGCCAGGCGAGGAACTCCGCTTCCTTCGCCCGCAGGACCGGGACGGCGAAGATCGAGCCCATGGTCGCCCTCACGGTCTCAAGCGAAAACGGATCGACGCAGTCGCCGACGAGGATCACCGCCTTCGCCCCCGTCGCATCGGCGGTGCGCAGGATGGTGCCGAGATTGCCGGGATCGCGCACCCTGTCGAGGGCAACGGCGACCTCGCCCGGCTGCAGCGCCAGTCTTCCAAGCGGCGTCAGCTGGCGCCGGAAGACGCCGATGGCGCTTTGTGGGTTGTCGCGCCTTGCGATCGCCTCCAGCACCTTGGCGCTCGCCTCGATGACGTCGGCGCCGATGCCGACGGCCCGCGACACGGCGCGGGTCAAGATCTCGCTGCCGCCCTGCAGCGCCGCCTTCGACACCACCAGGGTCTTCAGCTCCCAGCCGGCATCGAAGCCGTCGAGAACGAGCTTCAGACCCTCGACGAGGAACAGGCTGGTCTCGTCGCGGTGGCGCTTCTGGGCGAGCGCGCGGATGTCCTTGACGATCGGATTGGCGGCGCTGGCGATCTCCTTGATCCGGCCGGGCGCGGCGAGCCCCCCGCCGGAGCGGCGCGTCGAAGAGGGTCCGTCAGTCATCGGCAATCCAGCGGCTAAAAAGCGAGGTCGAGAGCAGTCTCGGTTCGGCGCCGGCCTCGCCGATCACCAGTTCGCCGGCTTCGATCCGGCCGTGAAGGCCGCGAAAGGCTTCGCCCATCAGCGCCCCGAGCGAATAGAAGGAGGAGCGGATCGAATAGGCGGTGAGGATGACGCAGTCCGGTCTGTCCGAGAGGATGGCTCTGGTCAGCGCCACGAGATAGGACAGGTCTTCGAGGAGCTGCCAGGTCTCGCCCTTCGGACCGCGGCCGAATTTCGGCGGATCGAGAAGGACGATGTCGTAGCGGCTGCCGCGCTTTGCCTCGCGCTCGACATAGCGCACCGCGTCCTCGCAGATCCAGCGGATCGGACGCTCCTGAAGGCCGGCCATCTCCTGGTTCTCGCGGGCCCAGCCGATCGCCTTCTTCGAGGCGTCGACATGGGTGACCTCGGCGCCGGCCCTTGCGGCGATCAGCGAGGCAAGGCCCGTATAGCCGAAGAGGTTGAGGACGCGCGGCGTCACGCCGTCGGCAATCCGCCTGGCGATCCGATCCTCGACGAAGGCCCAGTGCGCCGCCTGTTCGGGAAAGACGCCGACATGGCGGAACGAGGTGAAGCGCCCGAGATAGGACAGCCCGTCATGGGCCAGAGGCCAGGTCTCGCCGAGCGGCTCGCCCGGAAACTGCCAGCGGCCGAGCCCCTCCTCCTCGACATCGCCGGAAAACACCGCGTCGGTGCGCTCCCAGTCCTTCGACGCGAGGCGCCGCGGCCAGATCGCCTGATTCTCCGGCCGCCGGATGCGATAGTCGCCATAGCGCTCGAGCTTCTCGCCGTCGCCGCTGTCGAGGAGTTCGTAGTCGGCGCCGGGCGAAACCGTCAGCACCACGGGAGCGACGAATTCCGGCCGTGGCCCCGCCGGCGCCGTGAGTTCCAGCCGTTTTGCCGGCGGGCTAGCAGCCTCGCGGCCGGCGGCATGCCCATCAGCATGGCGCGCGTTTGTGGGGCGCGCGTCCGTGGGGCGCTCGTCGGCGGGCCGCCCCCGCTGCGGCCGTCCGGCCGGGCCTTGTTTCGGCGGGGCGTCCGCCGTGCCGGCGCGCCGCTTCTGCCGGCTGCCGCGGGCGGCATCCGGAGCGCTCGATTGCTGCGGTCGGCGGCTGCGCGCCAAGGCCCTGCTCCTTGCGGGTTCTGCCGGCCCTGCCGGTCAGTCGCGCTCTCTATCGGTTCTCGTACGGCTTGGCAAAGCCGTGAAAACCGTCAAGTTAGGGGCCTCGTGCGATCGGGCACGCGGCCGCGCCATCCGGCCGAAGAGATCAGGGGAGGACGATCATGGATCTGAACGGCGAATACCGGCTGCCGGCGAGCCGCGAAACGGTGTGGGCGAAGCTCAACGACCCGGAGGTGCTGAAACGCTGCATCCCCGGCTGCGAGGAGCTGGAAAAGACCGGCGACAACGAAATGAAGGCGACGGTGACGGCCAAGGTCGGACCGGTGAAGGCGAAGTTCAACGGCGAGGTCCGGCTCGAGAACATCAAGCCGCCGGAGAGCTATTCGATCGTCGGCGAGGGCAAGGGCGGCATTGCCGGCTTCGCCAAGGGCGGCGCCGACGTCCATCTCGCCGAAGACGGCGCCGAGACGATCCTCACCTACAGCGTCAGCGCGCAGGTCGGCGGCAAGCTCGCCCAGCTCGGTGGCCGGCTGATCGATTCTTCCGCCAAGAAGCTATCCGGTCAGTTCTTCGACAATTTCGCCAAGGAGGTCGAGGCGGCGGAGACCGGCGGCGAAGTCGGCGCTTGAGAGGGGGCCAGTCCGGCACCGGCCCGGAAATCGACGTGGATTTCCGGTAAGCCCCTTGATGTACAAGCAATGTGTCAGAGCGCTCAGGCCGCGTGGCGCTCTCGACGAGATGCAGCGTCGGCCGGAGAATCGCAATCGATTTTCGGGCAGCGCGACGCGGTGATCGAATAGGTGCGAGCGTTGCCTGCGCGTCCGAATGGAGCCGGCTCGCTCCAGGGACATGCGGGCATCGGACCTGCAGCGGCGGACGAGAGCCGGGGAAACGACGGTGAGCGACATCAAAGAGCAGCCAGAATTCTTCGAGACGCCCGGCAATCCGGCGCCGGACAATCTCGTCCCCGGCTTTCTCCTCACCTCCGACAAGCGCCGGCTGCGCTATGCCATCGCCCATGTCAGGGGCCCGTCGCGGGGCACTGTGGTGCTGCTGCAGGGTCGCAACGAGGCGATCGAGAAATATTTCGAGACGATCGGCGACCTCAATGCTCGCGGCTTTTCCGTCGTCACCTTCGACTGGCGTGGTCAGGGCGGCTCGGAGCGGCTGCTGCGCCGGTCGCGCCTCGGCCATGTCCGGCATTTCGGCCAGTATCTGACCGACCTCGAATGCGTGATGCAGGAGGTCGTGCTGCCGGACTGCCACCCGCCCTATCATCTGCTCGCCCATTCGATGGGTGGGCTGGTCGCGCTGCATGCCTCGTCGCGGCTGTCGAACACCATCGAGCGGATGGTCCTCCTGGCGCCGCTGATCGGTTTCGCCGCCAGCTTTCCCTCGGTCGCCATGCTTGCACGCCTCGCCAACGCCGCGCGCTGGCTCGGCTTCGCCAGCCTGCCGGTGCGCCGCTCGATTCCCGGCAAGATGCCCCATGCTGCGGACAATCCGCTGACCTCGGATCCCCGGCGCTACGCACGCAACCGGCGTCTTGCCGAGGAGGCGCCAGAGCTGTTCCTCGGCAGCCCGAGCGTTGCCTGGCTCGCGGCGGTGACGCGGGCGATGCGGCGGTTCGAGCGCTCCGCCGAAATCGCCGCGCTGTCGGTGCCGACGCTGTTCGTCGTTGCCGGTGCGGACCGGGTGGTCTCGCCGGCCGCAGCCGAGAAGCTGGCTTACCGGATGCGCTGCGGATCGAGCCTCACCATCCCGCTCGCCCGGCACGAACTGCTGCAGGAGGCCGATCCCTTTCGCGAACAGGCGCTGGAAATCTTCGATGCCTATGTCGGAAATGCGAGCTCCGCCGATCAGCCGAGCCTCGCAGCCGAATAGCCGCGCCTTTCGCCTCCGGACGATCTGCGTTCAGCCGGCGAGGATCGCCGCCGCCGCCGCATGGAGCTCAGGCGTCGCCGCCGCGAGGACGTCGCCGCCGGCTTCCGGCCGTCCGCCGGAAAAGGTCGTGACGACGCCGCCCGCCTGCTCGACGATCGCGATCAGCGCAGCGATGTCGTAGGGCTTCAGCCCGCTTTCGACGACCAGATCGACATGGCCTGCCGCAAGCATGGCGAAGGCATAGCAGTCGGTGCCGAAGCGGGTCAGCCGGGCGCGTGCCTCCAGTTTCTCGAAGCGTTCCAGGAGACCGCCCGCAAAGAGCCGCGGCGAGGTGGTGAACAGTGTCGCAGCCTCCAGCGACGTCGTCTTCCGGGTCGCAAGCCGCCGCGGCGCTTCATCGCCGCGCTTCAAGAACGTGCCGCTGCCGTCGGCATAGAAGCGCTCGCCGGTGAATGGCTGGGACATCAGCCCCAGCCTTGCACGGCCATCGACATAGTGGCCGACGAGGGTTCCCCAGACCGGAATTCCGGCAATGAACGCCCGGGTGCCGTCGATCGGGTCGATGACCCACTGGCGAGCCTCGCCGCCCGGCGCGGCGGCCGTCTCGCCGAACTCCTCGCCGAGGATCGCGTGGTTCGGGAAATCCCGCCGGATCAACCCGACGATCGCCTGCTCGGCCGCCCGGTCCGCCTCGGTGACCGGATCGAAGGCGCCCTTCCCGAGCTTGTTGTCGACGCCGCCGCCTGCCCGAAACCGCGGCAGAGTCTCGCGATCGGCGGCATCCGCCAGGGCCATCAGGAATGTCGCGTCAGGCTCGGCCATGGGACTCGCTTTCACTGGCGTTCTTGGCAAGCGCCGGCGCTCATGCGACGCAGGCGGTCTGCTGGGCTTTCGATATCACGCTGACGGCGAAGGCCTTTCCGGTCGCGCGGACACCCGCGCAGGACAAAGGCTTGCCGCGACGGTTTGCCACATTTCTCTTCACGGAAACGTGATAGAAGGGGCAGCAAGTATCGGTCAAGACCGTTGACATATTCGGCACCGCAACATAGCTTTTGCGTTGCGGCATCCGTGCCGCTGCCCTTATGGGCGTTTCCTCCCTAGACTTCAGACCGCGCTGCTTCAACGCAGTGCGGTTTTTTTTGCCTGAAATCCGGCCTGGTTTCGACTGCCTGCCGACACGCGTCTCTTCGCCGCGAAGACGGGGAGTTCCCGCCTATTCCGCTGCGGCGGGCCGCGCGGAATAGTCGGCCGCGACGTCGGCCGCAAACCGCTCGACGAAGCCCGACAGCTGCTCCTTCAGCCGCAGGAAGCCGTGGTGGGGGCGGAAGTTGATCTCGTCGGCATAAAGGCCGCGATTGATCTCGATCTGGATCGCATGGAGGCCGATGGCGGGGCGCCCGTAGTGCTCGGTGATGTAGCCGCCGGCATAGGGCTTGTTGCGGGCGACGTCGAAGCCGAAGACCGACAGATGCGAGGTCGCCATCGCGACGAAGCGGCTGGAAGCGCTGGTGCCGTAGCGGTCGCCGATGACGATGTCCGGCCGCCGGCCGCCGGGCAGCGCCCTGACGCTCGACGGCATCGAATGGCAATCGATCAGGATGGCGAAGCCGAACTGCTCGCGGGTGCGCATCAGCAGCGTCTCGAGCGATTTGTGAAACGGCCGGTAGATCGCGTCGATCCGCCGCATGGCCGCCGCGACCGGCATCATGCCGCGATAGATCTCCTCGTTCTCGGCGACGATGCGCGGCACCGTCCCGAGACCGCCGGCAACCCGCAGCGAGGCGGAATTGGCAAATTCCGGCAGGGCGTCACTGAACATCTTCGGGTCGAGTTCGAACGGCTCGCGATTGACGTCGAGATAGGCCCGCGGGAAGCGGGCGCGAATCAGCGGCGCGCCGAAACCGGGGGCGAAAGCGAAGAGATCGTCGACGAAAATGTCCTCCGAGCGGCGGATCGCCTCCCGTCCGAGGCGCGTCGCCGCCATCAGGTCGTTCGGGTAGTCCCGCCCGCTGTGGGGCGAGCAGAAGACGAACGGAATCGCCGGTTCGGATGGCTCGACGATCTCGAAGGCCGGCACCAGGCCATCGCTGGTCTTCAGTGTCGGAATGTCCGTCAATCGTCCCTCTTCGAAAGGTTATGCCGGAAAACTAGGGCCGTCGCGCCGATTGCGCCAATTCCTTTTAGAAAATATTGGACCTATCTGGTATGAAATTCGTGTAAGAATGGGGTGATAACGAACCGGCCGGCCCGGCCAATTCGGATTTTGGGAATGTCGAAGATACTGCTTGCTGAAGACGATAACGACATGCGCCGGTTTCTGGCGAAGGCGCTGGAGCGCGCGGGCTACGAGGTGGTCGCGTTCGACAATGGCGGCAGCGCCTATGAGCGGCTGCGCGAGGAACCTTTCTCGCTGCTTCTGACCGACATCGTCATGCCGGAGATGGACGGCATCGAGCTTGCCCGCCGGGCGACCGAGCTCGATCCGGATCTGAAGGTGATGTTCATCACCGGCTTTGCCGCCGTGGCGCTCAATCCCGATTCGAAGGCGCCGAAGAACGCCAAGATCCTTTCAAAGCCCTTCCACCTGCGCGAGCTGGTCGACGAAGTCGGCAAGATCCTCGAAGACGCCGCCTGATTCCGCCTGACGGCTGAAAGCGCCGCTGGCCGGCGTGCCGGCAAGGAAGACAGGCGATCGGCCGCTGCCGGCTGAGGCGGGCGGCGATCAGCTTGGACAAGGCAGGCGGCGGTCAACCGGGACGGGACGGGCAGCGATCGGCTTGGGCGCGAGACGAGGGCTACCCACGGGCGAGCACCAACGCGCTCTGCCGCTCCGGCCCGGCGCGGCCGGCGGCCTCGGTGGTCGGATAAGCGAGGCTTCAGACAGCCCCGTCACGCCACCGTCGCAAATCTTCGCCGGTGCCGGTTTTCCCTGTTGACGGATCGCGCGGTCCTGTGGTCTATGCCGCTCCGTCGAATGGGCGTGTAGCTCAGCGGGAGAGCACTTCGTTGACATCGAAGGGGTCACAGGTTCAATCCCTGTCACGCCCACCATTCGGCTCCACAACATGAGTTTTTCGCTCTCAGAACAGAAGAGCGGGTTCTGCGTAGTCTGCTGAGAGGGCTCCGGCGCTCCGCGTCACCTTGGCCTGGCAAGCGGTTTCGATGTTCGGGCCGGCGCCGTCGCAACAGAAATGGTCAGGCCCTTCCAGCGTCAGCGGCCCGCCTGGCGCTTTCGATCCGCCACCATTCCCGCATGTAGAGGTCGCGCTCAGCGATCACGTCGCGCAGATCGACTTGCGATCTCCTGCGCAGATAACCCGTCTCTGCCAATTGGTCGCAACAGGCCTCTGCGTCGATCAGGAATGGCCCCTGCAGGTTCGGGTGAGGAGGTAGCGGGTTCAGGACATTGACCAGATAGTGGCTGTCATATGAACCGATGGCGTCGTCGATCGCCGGAAAGGTCGTGCTGATGGTGGCGTTTCTTGCCAGATAGCCGACCTGTTCGGCTCGCTGGCAATAGGCGAGGCTGTGCATGGCCGAGCCGATGACCCCGACGATCTGGCGGGCATTGGCGAATGCCGCAATCTGTTCCTGCAGTGACGCCTCCGTCGGGTCGAGCGTTTGAAACCCCTCGCGCTCGAGCGCCTTTTGAACCGTTGCTTCGCCGAACGCGCTGCCTACCCCGCGACCCCGGACGACGTAGAGACGTTCGCCGCGGCCCGTTGACGGAAGCTTTTTCGCCACTTCGCGGAACGGCCGCGTAAAGGCCTTGCTGGCCCAGACCTGCACGACGAGCGAGGCGTCGGGAATGGTCAGCCTGCCGACCCGGACGGCCATGTTGCGCGGCACGAAGACGGCGTCGATGCCCAGCATGGAAAAGAACGTCCGCGCGAAGCTCGCAATGCCGGTCGACATGACCTGAAAAATCACCGGCCCCTTGTAGCCCGATTCGACCACCCACCAGAGCCGGGCCGTCGTCTCCACCATGAAATGCCCGAAGTGCTCGAAATAGCATCCGCCGTAAACGGCTTCCGCAAAGTGCTCGACGGGAAACTTCGAGACGTCGTCATAGGCGATCGCAAGCTCGGTGGCCTTGCCCCCGATATTGCGCTGCAGTCCGGTTCCCGGAATCATCCGGCCGCTTTCATCGTAGACGCCGCCCCTGAAAGACAGAGGCCCGCGCGACAGGATGGACGGCGGCGGCACGATGCAATTGTCGTGGATCGAAACGGTCGGCTCGCCGCCCAACCGGTTCTTGAGGATGACCTCCCGCTGAATATTCGAGACGTCTCCGAACACGTATTTCATGACGCGCACTCGTTACCGATTGGCGAAGGCGGTGTTATAGGGAACCGCCGGATCGGCCGCCAGCGCTAAGGCAAGCCAGATATCGACGACACAGCATGGTGCAGCGAGGTAGCGTTGTTCAACTACAATTTACGACATTTCGACGAGACTCTCTTCGCCAAGCTGCGCAGTTTTCGCTATGCACCGCGTAACTTCAAAAGTCTGAACGAGGATATCGGCTATTTTTTCTCGCGGATCGACTATTATGTCAGCCTGGAATCGCTCGTTCGGGGCTATCCAGTCGGCAAGTTGCTGCGAGAGAATTTCAGCGGCGGCCTCCTGAACTATCTTCTGGCAGCGAAAAACGCCGGGTGTTTCGGTCATTTCGGCAATGCGGTCGACCCGGTCCGCTTCGCTGTGCACTTTCCGACCAGCGAAACGACCCTGATCTGGATCCCGAAGAACGCCAACACGGCGGTCAAACGCCAGCTCCTGCAATTCGAACCGGAAGAGAGGCGAGCCAAGATCCGCAAGCATCTCTTTCACGAGACGCTTCAGGCGGAGTTCGGCCTCGATCGTTTGACCTGGGCAAAGGCCCGGCCGGAGAACACCACGATCGTCGTCAGAAACCCGTATGAACGCATCGTGAGTTGCTATCTCGACAAATTCGCCGGCCCGGTCATGCGGGGCGGTGAATTCGAAGGGTTCGTGAAGACTCACATCGGAGCGGCCCTCGCTCTCCTCGACATCGATGCCCCGCCGGAGCGATCGCTGTCATTTGCCGAATTCATCTCCTATGTCGAGCACACGCCAGCCTACGCCTGGGACGATCACTGGCGCCCGCAGTTCCCGTTCACATTTGCCTATCCCGATGCCCGGCTCATTCCGACGTCGCGGCTGGATCTGCTGACGCCTCGCCGACCCGTCAAGCGCGCGAACGCTTCGGTCGGAGCCGAATTCCGGCCCGCCGAGAAGCTGACGGGAGAGTTTGCAGAAACGCTGCCGGAGAAGCTGACGTCCAGCTCGATCACCAGCTACAACCAGCTGGTGACGCCCTCGCTGATGGCTCGGCTGCGGATGCTCTACGGGGCCGACGAGCCGCTCTGGGAGAAGGCGCTGGCGACCGCCGCTGCCGACAGGGCGCCTGCCCGGAAAAGGCGACAATAGCGCTTGCCGGGCGATGCGTGGCAGGGAGCCGATCGAAGATCGATGTCGTCAGGCCTGCCTGCACTGCCCTCGGCGCAGGCTGACATCGAACGCGAAGTCCCGCTTCGCCGCAAACGGGGGCAAGTCCACCACGACCACAGGCCAGCGGTCAGCTGTCGCCCATCGCCGCGGCCTTTTCGGCGAGATGCCGGAGATAGGGTGCAACGTCGAGGCCGCGCCCGGTCGCGGCTATCAGGATCGCCTCTGGCGTCCTTGAGCGGCCGAAGCGATGGACGTTGTCGCCAAGCCAGCTTCGCAAGGGCGCGTAGTCGCCAGTGTCGAGCCCTTCGGCGATGCCGGGCTTCGTCGCCGCCGTCTCGAAGAGCTGGGCGGCCATGACGTTGCCAAGCGTGTAGGTCGGGAAGGATCCGATCATCCCCGACGACCAGTGGACGTCCTGCAGCACGCCGAGCATGTCACTTTCGACCTTCAGGCCGAGATAGGCCTCGACCTTCTCCGCCCAGAGCGCGCGAACGTCCTTCACCGCCACCTCACCGCAGATCAGCGCCGCCTCGATCTCCGAGCGCAGGATGATGTGGAGATCGTAGGTCAGCTCGTCCGCCTCGACCCGGATGAGGCTCGGCCGCGCGACATTCACCGACCGCCAGAACTCTTCGGGCGAGACGTCGCCGAGCTGCTCAGGAAAGACGTCCCGCAGAGCGCCGAAATGCAACTCCCAGAAACGCCGCGACCGACCGACCCGGTTCTCCCACAGCCGCGACTGGGATTCGTGCATGCCGAAGCTCGCGCCGCCAACGGCGTAGAGATTGATGAAATCGGTGGTGAAGGCCGAGCGGGTGAAGGCGGGATCAATCCCCTGCTCGTACATGCCGTGGCCGGCCTCGTGCCAGACGGCGAAGAGGCCGCCGGGCAGCCAGTTCTCCCGGAAGCGGCCGGTGATCCTGACGTCGCCGCGGGTGAAGGAAATCTCGAAGGGATGCACCGTGTCGTCCAGCCGACCGCGGGAAAAGTCGTAGCCCATGCGCGCGGCGATTGCGCTCGCAAAGCGCTTCTGGCCGTCGACGGGATAGGAGCGGTCGAGAAAATCGGTGCGCGGTCGCGGCTTGCCGAGCGCCTGATCGATCAGCGGTAGCAGGCCGGCCTTGATCTCCCCATAGAGCCCCTGCAGCCGCGCCCAGCTCATGCCCGGCTCGTAGCCGGCGACCAGCGCGTCATAGGGATGGCCGTCATGGCCGATCGCCTCGGCGATCTGTCGCTGGATCTCGACGGTGCGCGTCAGCAGCGGCGCGAATGCGTCGAAGTCGTTCGCCGCCCTCGCCTTCGCCCAGACCGCCTGGCCGCGGGTCTTCAGCTCGGCCGCCTCAGCGAGAAGGGATCCGGGAATGCGCGACAGGACAGCAATTCCGTCGCTTGCCGCCCGCACAGCCCTCAGGCGTGGATCGTCCTCGGCGGCGCCCCGCAGATCCTCGAGGGCGGAGTCGATCGTCCTCTGCATTCCCGAGCTGACCGCAAGTAACCGTGCGTAGTCGGTGACGGTGGCGAGTTGGTGCCCCCGTGCCTCGACGCCCCCCGGCGGCATCATCACCCGTGCATCCCAGACGAGGAGATTGGCCGTGCAGAGGAGGTCGTTGATCCGCGCGACTTTCTTGGTGAATGCGGCATAGCTCACGGCGATCGGCTCCGGCAACGATTGTGACGTTGGACTGATATGGCTCAGGCGGGCGCCTTGACACTGGCGACAAAGGTCGGAGTGCCAAACTCACTCAGATGACACGCCGCCCGGTGGCCCCTTCCGCGTTCGCCGAGCAGCGGCCGCTCGGCGAAGCAGCGCTCGAAGGAAAAAGGGCAGCGGCTGTTGAACAGGCAGCCCTGCGGCAGATCGAGTGGGCTCGGCAGCTCGCCCCTTGCCGCCGCCTGTCGGCTGCGGCGCCCGGGATCGAGCTCCGGCGCCGCATCCAGAAGGGCCTTCGTATAGGGATGGCGTGGGGCGGAGAACAGCGCCTCGGTCGGGCCGATCTCGATGACCTTGCCGAGATACATCACCGCGACACGGTGGGAGATGTGGCGCACCAGCCGAAGATCATGGGCGACGAAAACGACGGTCAGCGACAGCTCTTCCTGCAGCTGCAGGAGGAGGTTCACCACCTGCGCCTGGACGGAGACATCGAGCGCCGAGACCAGCTCGTCGGCGACCAGCACGTCCGGCTCGACGCACAGCGCCCGGGCAATGCCGATGCGCTGACGCTGGCCACCGGAAAATTCGTGCGGATAGCGCCCGGCGGCGTCCTGCGGCAGCCGTACGAGATCCAGCAGCTCGGCGATGCGGGCGGAAATATGCCGCCTCGGCCGCATCTTGTGGACCGACAGGGCCTCGCCGAGGATCTGGCGCACGGTCATGCGGGGATTGAGCGACGAATAGGGATCCTGGAAGATCATCTGGACCCGGCGGTTGAAGGCCCGGCGCTCGGCCCCGGCGAGTTCGCCGATGTCCCGCCCCTCGAAGCGAACGCGGCCGTCGTCAGGGTCGAGCAGCCGGACGAGGCAGCGCGCGAGGGTCGACTTGCCGCAGCCGCTCTCCCCAACAATGCCGACCGTCTCGCCGCGGTGAACCGACAGATTGACGCCGTTGAGCGCGTTGACGGCAAGCCGTGGACGGCCGGCGATACGGCCAAGGATCGACTGTGGCATCGGGAAGCGCTTGACCACTTCCTCCACCGACAGGAGCGGCACATCGCCCGGTTTTTCCCCCAGCGTCATGTAGCAGCCGCTTCCGCCGCGACATCCGCCTGGCGGAAGCAGGCGACCATGCGGCCCGGCGCGATCGCCTCCAGTGCAGGGCGGCGCTCGATGCAGCGCTCGACCGCGAAGTCGCAGCGCGGATGGAAGGCGCAGCCGGCGGGGATGGCGGCAAGGCTCGGCGGCGTTCCCTCGATCGATGTCAACAGCGTGCGCTCTGCCCCGCCGCGCGGCACCGAGCCGAGCAGGCCGCGCGTATAGGGGTGATGCGGCTCGGAAAAGACTTCCGTCACCGAGCCGGACTCGACGATCCTGCCAGCATACATCACCGCCATGCGATCGCAGGTCTGCGCAACGACGCCGAGATCGTGGGTGACGAAGACGACGCTCATCGAAAACTCGTCGCGAAGATCGAGGATCAGCTTCAGGATCTGATCCTGAATGGTGACGTCGAGGGCGGTGGTGGGCTCGTCGGCAAGCAGCAGCCTCGGATTGCTGGCGAGCGCGATGGCGATCATCACCCGCTGCTTCATGCCGCCGGAGAACTGGTGCGGGAAGTCGCCCAGCCGGCGCTCCGCGGCGGGAATGCCGACGAGGTCGAGAAGCTCGATCGCCCGCGCCCGGCGCTGGCGACCGTCGAGACTGGTGTGAGCGCGAAGGTTCTCCTCGATCTGGACCCGCACCGTCAGCACCGGATTGAGCGCCGTCGTCGGCTCCTGAAAGATTATCGCGATCTTCCCGCCACGCACCCGGCGCAGTTCCCGCTCGCGCATCGACAAAAGGTCGCGGCCCTGCCACAGGACAGTTCCCGCGACCTTGCCCGGTGCATGGACGAGGCGCATCAGCGAGCGCAGCGTCACGCTCTTGCCGGAGCCCGACTCGCCGACGAGGCCGAGCACCTCGCCGGGCATTACGTCGAAGGACACGGCGTCGACTGCCGTCACCGGGCCGCCCGGCGTCTCGAACACCGTCGTCAGATCCTTGACGCTCAGCGCCGGCTCGAAGGCCGTGTCGGTGACCGCGCTCATCTCTTCGTCCTCAGGAGTTCGGCAAGGCCGTCGCCGAACAGCGAAAAGCCGAGGCCGGTGACGACGATGGCGACCCCCGGGAAGACCGAGATCCACCAGGCCGTGGACATGAAGTTCTTGCCGTCGGCGATCTGGACGCCCCATTCGGCGGCCGGCGGCTGGGCCCCGAGGCCAAGATAGCCAAGCGATGAGCCGAGCAGGATCGCCAGCGCCATGTCGGTCATCCAGTAGACGATCGCCGGGGTGATGGCATTCGGGAGCAGGTGGCGGAAGATGATGCGCGCCGGCGTGTAGCCCATCGCCCGGCCGGCATCGGCATAGTCCAGCCGCTTCTGCACCTTCACCTCGCCGGCGACGAGGCGGCCGTAGAACACCCAGTCGATGACGCCGACGGCGATGTACATGTTGGTGAGGCCCGGCCCCAGCACGGCGACGATGGCGATGACGAGAACCAGGAACGGAAAGCTGATGACCGCGTCGACGACCCGGCCGAACAGCGTCTCCGTCAGCCCGCCGGCATAGCCGACCAGCGCGCCGACGATGACGCCGACGATCAGCGGGCCGGTGGTCGCGAAGATCGCGATCTGCATGTCGACCGTATAGGCGTGGATCACCCGTGCGAAGACGTCGCGGCCGAAGCTGTCGGTGCCGAAGAAATGCGAGAGGCTCGGCGGCGCGAGGATGGCGTTGTAGTCCATCGCGATCGGATCATAGGGCGCGAAGATCGAGGGAAAGACCGCCAGGATCAGGCTGATACCGAGGATCAGCCCGCCGAGGACGAAGGTCAGCGGCAGACGTGCGACGCGGATACGGCGCCGGCGCGGCTGGGCTGCGGGAGAGATCGCGGTCACTGCGCCACTCGCGGATCGAGCCAGGCCTGGAGGATGTCGGTTAAAAGAAAGGTCAGCGACACGACCACCGCAAGGGCGAGCGTAAGCCCTTGCACCACCGGGTAGTCGCGACCGTAGATCGATTCGATCATCAGCCGGCCGGCGCCCGGGATGGCGAACACCGTTTCGGTGATCACCGCGCCGCCGAGCAGCGTGCCGACCTGCAGGCCGAACAGGTTGATGGTCGAGATCAGCGCATTGCGCAGGACATGGCGGGTCATGATGACGCGCGAGCGCAGGCCCTTGGCCCGGGCGAAATCGACATATTCGGCATCGACGACGCCGATGATCGCCGCCCTCAGATTGCGCATCAGGATCGCTGCCAGGCTGAGGGCGAGGGTCAAGGCCGGCAGGAACAGATGGTAGAGTTGATCGAAAAAGCCGTTGCCGAAACCGCCGACCGGGAACCAGTGGAGCTGCGCGCCGAAGACGGTGAGGAGGATGAGCCCGACATAGAAGACCGGCATCGACAGGCCGACCTGGAACGAGCCGCGAATGGCGTTGTCGGCGAGACGGCCACGCCGCGTCGCGGCAACGAAGGCGAGCGGCACCGACAGGACGAGCGCGATCAGCGCCGCCATGATCGTCAGCATCAGGGTGACCGGCAGGCGATCGGCGATCAGGCTCGCCACCGAGACCTTCAGGTGGATCGAATTGCCGAAGTCGCCGGTCGCGATGTTCTTCACGAACACGAGGAACTGGACGGGCAGCGGCTGGTCGAGCCCGAGTTCGGCATTGATGCGAACGACATCCGCGTCCCTCGCGCGGTCGCCGAGAATGGCGCTCGCCGGGTCGCCCGGCAAGAGCCGCACCAGAACGAAGATCACCACCAGGATGAAGGCCAGGGTGGGGATCAGCTGCAGGAGGCGGCGGGCGATGAAGCTGAGAAGGGCCAAGAAGCCGATCCGATCCGTGCTGTCAGGACGGGGCGGCGGGCGGCCGGGACCGAACGGGCCGGCCGGCCGTCATGCCGGTTACTGCTTGTCCATCCAGGCCGCACGGAAGACGTTGTTGCCGAGCGGGATCTGCAGGAAGCCGTGCACCTTGTCGCGGAGCGCCACCGGATAGGGCGTCTCGTAGAGCGGGATGATCGGGCCGGTCGCATTGTAGATCTTCTGGATCTCCGCATATTGCTCGGCCCGCTTCTTCTGATCGACCTCCTTCTGCGAAGCTTCGAAGAGCGCGTCGGCCTTCTCACTCTTCCAGCCGGAATGCACCGCGTCGATATTCGGCGAATAGACGTAGTAGGAGGTGATCTCGTTCGGATCGGCGATGTCGTCGGTCCAGGCGCCGGCGCGCATGGTGAACTCGCCGTCGCGGTACTTCTGCGTTCTGGTGGCGTTGTCGACCTGCTGAAGTTCCAGCTTGATGCCGATCTGCGCCCACATCTGCTGCAGCGCCGTCGCGCTGCCGATCTCGTCCTGGCTGCCGGCCAGGATCAGGATTGAGGTCGAAAAGCCGTCCTCGTAGCCGGCTTCCTTCATCAGCGCCTTGGCCTTTTCCAGATCATAGGGATAGACCGCGCCCTCGCCGGTATGCAGCGGCGTTGCCGAGGACATGTAGGAGGACATCGGCGTGCCGACGCCATGGGTGACGATCTGGATGATCGCCTGCTTGTTGGCGGCGTAGTTCATCCCCTGGCGAACCTTCTCGTTCGACAGGGGATTGTCCTTGCCGTCGACCTGCGGCCGGACATTCATGATGACGTTGGCGACGCGGGTCGAGGGGAACAGTTCCATATCGATCCCCTCGGCGTTCTTCAGCTCCTCGACGCGGGCATAGGGGATCAGTTCGGCGCCGTCGATTTCGCCGGACTGGAGCTTCAGGATACGGGTCGCATCGTCGGGCAGAAGGTCGAACTCGATGCCGTCGAGATAGGGCAGCGGCTTGCCGTCCTCGCCCTTGTCCCAATAGTGCTCGTTCTTGACCAGCGTCATGGTCGAGCCGCGCTGCCAGGACTTCAGCACAAACGGGCCGGAGCCCACCGGATGCTCGGCGAAAGCCTTGGCCTTTTCGGCGTCTGTGTCGCCTTCGGCTGCCTCGAACTGCTTCTTCGGCATGATCGCCGTGTTGAACACGGTGAGCGCAGGCAGGATCGCCGGATCGGTGTGCTTCAGCTTAATCGTGATGCCATCGTCGCCCTTGGCGACCACATCCTCGACCGAGCCGAGCAAGAAGTTCCAGATGCCGTTGTCGGGGTTCGCCGCGCGCTTCAGCGACCAGATCACGTCGTCGACGGTGATCGGCGAGCCGTCGGAGAACATCGCCCCCTTGCGAAGGGTGAGATCGACGGAAAGACCGTCGTCGGCGACGGTCCATTCCGTCGCAAGGCCCGGCTCCAGCCCCTTGCCGTCGTCGGTCGGCAGGATCAGCGTGTCATAGAGGTTCGACAGGATCCAGATGTCGACATTGGCGTCGTTGAGAACCGGATCGAGGAACAGGCTGTCGGCGTAGCGGCCGTAATGCAGGACGCCGCCACGCTCGACGGACAGCGCTGCCGAAGCGGAGCCGGCGAGCAGGGCGGCGGTGAGCGCCGCGGTGACTAAATTCCTCATTGAGACCCCCGATCCAGTTTAGAAAACCGTCCTAGTGATGTGTAACGATAGGCATGGGACCGGAAATGAGTCAATCGGTTGTGCCTGCCCTTGTTTTCAGCATGTCTGCGTCATTTCCCACCGTTCGGCCGCTTGCCCGCCAGTGTGGGATCGTGCTAGCCGAATAGAACAGTTGGAGCTTTCAGTCCGATGCATTTCCACGTCGATCGCGACCTGCCGGTGCCGATCAGGCTGCAGATTAAGGGCCTGATCGAATACGGCATCGCCTGCGGCGAGCTGCAGGCGGGCGAGGCGCTTCCCTCGGTGCGCGAGCTTGCCGAGAGGGTGGGGGTCGCGCCGATGACGGTCAGCCAGGTCTATGGTGAACTCAAGTCTGCCGGTCTCATCGAGACCCGCCCCGGCTCCGGCACCTTCATCGCCAATAGCGGCCAGGCGCGCATGGCGGCACGGCCGGAGGCAATCCAGCTGCGCCGGCAGATCGACGCGCTGATCGACGAGGGGCTCGCGATGGGCGTGCGCGCGAGCGATCTCGCCGCGCTGGTCAATGCGAGGCTCTTCTACCGCACCAGCGTCGGACAGCGGGTTTCCGTCGCGATGGTCGGCCTGTTTCCCGAGGCGACGGCGAGCTATGCCCGCTTCATCGCGGCGCGCCTCGGCGCAGCCGCAACGGTCGAGCCGCTGACCATCGAGGCGATGCAGCGGGACCCGGCCACCCGCGCCCGCGGCGCCTCGGCCGACCTCGCGGTCACCTTCGTCAATCGCCACCGCGAGGTGGCGGCGCTCCTGCCGAACACCAAGGTGGTGTCGATCAGCTTCATCCCCTCCGAAGAGACGCGGCGGGCGCTCGCCTCGCTCGACCCCCTGGAAACCCTCGGCATCGTCTCGCGCTTTCCAGATTTCCTGCCGATCATGAAATCCGGCGTGCAGCGCTTTGCCCCGCACGTTCCCGCAATCGCCGCGACCACCGTCGAGGAGCCGCATCTTCGCGAGGTGATCGAGCGATCCAGCGTCCTCGTCTACGCCACCGGCGCCGAGAGCGCGCTCTCCATGGTCCGGCCGGGCACGTCGGCCATCGAATACCGCCACACGCCCGACCCGGCCGACATCGAGCGCGTCATCCTGCCCATGGTCCGGGCGAGCGACGAAGCCGCTCCCGCCGCGGCACCGGACCGGCCCTTTGAGGAAACGGAAGCATCATGAAAGTCTCGGAAGCCAACTGGCAGCAGATCGAAGCCTATCTGAAGACCGACGACCGGGCGATCCTGCCGCTCGGCTCCACCGAGCAGCATGCAGGGCTCTCTCTGTCGGTCGATTCGATCCTCTCCGAGCGCGTCGCCGCCGAGGCGGCCGAGCCCCTCGGCGTGCCGGTCTTTCCTGTCCTCGCCTATGGCCTGACGCCATATTTCCTGGCCTATCCCGGCTCGGTCTCGATCCGAATCGAGACCTATGTGCGGATCGTCCGTGACATCCTCGATTCCTTGAAACGACAAGGCTTCCGCCGCATTCTCATCGTCAACGGCCACGGAGGCAACCAGCCGGCGGGTAGCCTCGCCATCGAGTGGATGGCCGACAATCCGGGCTGCTCGGTGAAGTTCCACAACTGGTGGAACGCGCCGCAGACCTTCGCCAAGGTGCAGGAGATCGACACCGTCGCCTCCCACGCATCCTGGATGGAGAACTTTCCCTGGACGCGGCTGCCGGACGTGGTCCAGCCGAGCCAGTTGAAGCCAATGGTCGATCTCGCCCGAATGCGGCTGATGGATCCGGAGAAGGTTCGCGAGCTCCTCGGCGACGGCAATTTCGGCGGCTATTACGAAAAGCCCGACGCCGACATGCTGGCGATCTGGGACATCGCGGTAACGGAGACCCGCGCCCTCATCGAAGGCCCGTGGGCATGAACAGCGGATCGACGCCGACCGGGCCGATCCTGATCTGGGGTGCCGGGGCGATCGGCGGAACGCTCGGCGCGGCCTTCATCCGGTCCGGGCACGAGGTCGTCTTCGTCGACAGCGCCGAGGATCACGTCCGGACCATCAACGACAAGGGACTTTCCATCGCCGGCCCGCTGTTCGAGGACACCCTCCATGCGCCGGCCTTCCTGCCGCGGGACCTCGACGGCACCTTCGAGACGGTCTTTCTCTGCGTGAAGGCGCATCACACCGAGGCGGCGGCGAGGCAGCTGGCGCCGCATCTTGCCGCCGACGCCTGTGTCGTCTCGGCGCAGAACGGCCTCAACGAATATGTCATCGGGCGCGTCATCGGCGAGAAAAGGGTCGTCGGCTGCTTCGTCAATTTCGGCGCGGACTATCTGGAGCCGGGCCTCGTCCACTATTCCGGCAAGGGCGCGGTGGTGATCGGCGAGATGGACGGCCCGGCAACGCCGCGGGTGGAGGCCCTGCACCAGCTGCTGCATCGATTCGCCGACCATGCCGTCCTGACCGAAAACATCCTCGGCTTTCTGTGGGGCAAGCTCGTCTATGGCGCGCTGCTCTTCGCGACGGCGCTGACCGACGATTCGATCGCCGACGTCCTCGCCGAGCCGGCCTATCGTCCGGTGCTGACGGCGCTCGGCCGCGAGGTCGGATCCGTGGCGACGGCGGCGGGCATCGATCCCGAGCCCTTCGACGGCTTCGACCCCCTCGCCTTCATCCCCGATGCGCCCGAGGCGCGGACGGAAAGGTCTTTCGACGACATGGTGGCCCACAATCGCCGGTCGCTGAAGTCGCACAGCGGCATCTGGCGCGATCTCGCCGTTCGCAAGCGGCGCACCGAAGTCGACGCCCAGCTCGGCCCGATCGTCGAGTTCGGCGTGCGCCACGGCGTTGCAACGCCGCTGACGCGGCGGTTGATCGCGATGATCCACGAGATTGAGGAAGGCGAACGGCCGCTCGCCGGCGCCAATCTTGCAGCGCTGGCAGAGGCGGGCGGGCCTTCCGGCATGGCAGGGAGCGCCGCATGAACATCCGCTTCGACGAACGCACCGCTCTCGTCACCGGCGCCGCCCACGGCTTCGGTCGGGCGATCGCCATCGCCCTTGCGGCAAGGGGCGCGCGGGTCATCGCCTGCGACATTCTCGAAGCCGAACTGACCGAGACCGTGACGTTGGCGGGTGACGCCTGCGAACCGCTGGTGCTCGACGTCACCGACCGTGACGGCGTCCAGGCCGCCGTCGCCGGGATCGAGGCGGCGCACGGCACGGTCGACATCCTCGTCAACTGCGCCGGCGGTGTCCTCGGCCAGATCGGCCGACCGATCGAGGAGATCGGCGAGGCCGACTGGAACGCCATCTTCGCCGTCAATCTCTCCGGCGCCTTCTACCTGACCCAGGCCGTCGCGCCGGGGATGAAGCGGCAGAAATTCGGCCGCGTCGTCAACATCTCCTCCGGCGCAGGCCTCGGCATCTCTTTGACCGGCATTCAGGCCTATGCCAGCGCCAAGGCAGGGCAGATCGGCCTCACCCGCCAGCTCGCCCACGAGCTCGGGCCCTTCGGCATCACCGTCAACAACGTCGCGCCGGGCTTCGTGCGCTCCAATCCGACGACCGAGAGACAGTGGGAGGCGATGGACGAGGACGGCCAGAAGAAGCTCGTCGACAACATCGCCCTGAAGCGACTCGGCAGCCCCGACGACATCGCCCATGCGGTGATGTTCTTCGCCTCCGAACAGGCCGGCTGGATCACCGGCCAGGTGCTCTCGGTGGATGGCGGCAAATGAGCCGGCCAGCGAGGGGCGAGATCGGCGACGTAAAAGCCTGGCTCGAGAGCCACGCCGAGGCGATGGTGGAAGAGCTGAAGGCCTTCTGCCGGATCGAAAGCGTCTCGACCGACCCCGCCTATCGGGCGGGCATCACTGCAGCAGCGGATTTCGTCGCCGATCGACTGACGCGCGCCGGCTTCCCGAGCGTCGAGATCGTGCCGACCGGCGGCCATCCCGCGATCGTCGCCGAATGGTGCGAGACCCCCGGCGCGCCGACGATCCTCGTCTATGGCCACTACGACGTGCAGCCGCCGGATCCCCTCGAGAAGTGGAAGACCCCGCCCTTCGAGCCGGACATCCGCGACGACCGCCTCTATGCCCGCGGCGCCTCGGACGACAAGGGCCCGCTGATGGTGCCGATTCTCGTTGCCGAAGCCTTTTCCAGAACTCGCGGCGGCCTGCCGCTGAACGTCAAGATGTTCGTCGAGGGCGAGGAGGAATCCGGCAGCCCGCAACTGTCACCGACCGTCGCGCGGCTGAAGGATCGCCTCGCCGCCGACCTCGTCGTTTCCGCCGATGGCGCCATGTGGCGGGCGGATCTCCCCTCGGTGACGGTGGCGAGCCGCGGTCTCCTCGCTTTCGACGTAACGGTGGGCGGCGCCGGCAAGGATCTTCATTCCGGCCGGCATGGCGGCAGCGCGCCGAACCCGGTGCGGGCGCTGGTGACAGTGCTCGCCAGCCTGCATGACGAAACCGGCCGCGTTGCGGTCGAAGGCTTTGCCGACAATACCACGCCGCCCGACCCGGCGATCCTCGACGCGATCCGCGCCTCGGACTTCGATCCTGCCGGCTACTACCGTTCGATCGGCGCGCCGCTGCCGGATCCGCTGCCGTCGACCGAGGAACTTCTCACCCGCCAGTGGCTGGAACCGACGCTGGAGTTCAACGGCATTTCCGGCGGCTATTCCGGCGCCGGGATGAAGACCGTGATCCCCTCCTCGGCGAGCGCCAAGATCACCTGTCGGCTCGTCGCCGGCCAGGAGCCGGGGGCCGTGCGTCAGGCGATCGAGCGGCATCTGACGGCGGCGATGCCGACCGGCTTCGAACTGACCATCGCCGGCCACGGGCCGGGCAGCGCCGCCTTTGCCCTCGATCCGGACGAGCCGGCGCTGGCGATCACCGAGGACATTCTGGAAGAGGTTCTCGGCGCGAGGCCGCTGCGCGTCGCGATGGGAGCGACGATTCCGATCGGCGCGGTGTTCAAGCAGCATCTCGGTGCGCCGCTGGTATTCTTTTCGTTTTCGACCGCCGACGAGGACTATCACGCGCCGAACGAGTTCTTCCGGCTGGCGAGCTTCCGAAATGGCCTCATCGCCTGGGCGCGGCTGTTCGATCGCCTCGCGGAGACGGGCGCCGGCGCGCGCGGATGCTGACAAGGAGGCGGATCGCCGCTTGCCGCATCAGTCGGCCGCTTCGGCGAGCATGTCTTCGCGCATCATCTTCAGCCGGGCCCGCTGGGCGCTGCGGATATGGGTGCGGGCGGCCGCATCCGCCGCGGCCGCATCGCGTCCGGCGATCGCCGCGATGATGGCGCAATGTTCCTCATGCGCGCTCTCGTAGCGTCCCGGCACCGTCAGGCTGGTCCCGCCGAGAAGCGCCATGGAATCGCGCAGCGCGATCAGCGCCCGCTCCAGATAGCGGTTGTGGGCGGCGCGATAGAGCACCGAATGGAACAGCCGGTTCAGATCCGCCAGCTTCTGCGGGCTTGCGGCGATCGCCTCCTCCGAGCCGACGAGTTCGCGCAGCTCCTCGATCTCCGCCTCCGAGGCATGCCGCGCGGCAAAGGCCGCCGCGGTGCCCTCGAGCACCTCGCGCAGATCGTAGAGCTCCATCGTCTCCTGGTGGTCGAGCTTGGAGACCACCGCCCCATGGCGCGGCACGAATGAAATCAGCCGCTCGGCTTCGAGCCGCCGGATCGCGTCGCGGGCCGGCGTGCGGCTGACCTTGAAACGCTCGGCGATCTCGGCCTCGCGCAGGCGCGTGCCCGGCCGGATCGAGCCGTCCTTTATGGCGGCCTTCAGCTTCTGATACGCCACCTCGCCGCGGGAAATCTCGTTGGCCATCGGTTCCTTTCGCCTCGCCTCCCGCCAGTGCCCCTCGGCCGGCGCCAAGGAGTTAGTGTCCCCCGGCTGATGCCCGCCGGGCCGAACCGCATCCGGCCGATAGCCGCTGCCTGGCGGCGGCACCAGCATAGGCGATGATCCCCACGCGAAAAATCCGTGGATGGTCCGACGGGACGCTCCCTTCGCGGCGATTCCGTCAGGGCCTCTGCCGCCATGCCGACGCCGACGGCGAGTCACTCCCGCACTCTGTACAGAAGAGAAAAGGCTGACCGGTGGCATCAAAGCCAGCCGGCGGTGCGCGCATAAGTGGCTTCACAGCGATTGCATACCACGGTACACGCTCGTGATCACTGCGCTAAGTCCAGCTTAGCGATCAACCGCCAAACACGTTCCGGGAGGAAGACCATGCCAAGCCGTTTCCAAAGGACGATCGTCGGGCTGACGGCCGCCACCCTTTTCGCAGGCGTCGCGTCTGCTGTGCCGGCCCGAGCCAGCGATCTGTCGATCCGCTTTGCCTGGTACATGCCGCCGAAGACCGCGACGGCCGACCAGGGCGAGGCGATCGCCAAGAACATCGCGGACATGAGCAACGGCTCGATCGACGTCTCGACCTATCCGTCCGGGTCGCTCGCCAAGGAATCGACGATGGCGCAGGCCCTCGCCAACAACACGGCGAATATGGGCATCATGGCGATGCACTGGTGGTCGAGCATGGAGCCGTCGCTTGAATGGGACACCATCCCGTTCCTTGCCGACGATGCGGGCCAGCTTCTCGACGCGCTGCACGGCAAGCTTGGCGACGACATCAACAAGATCTTCAACAAGCACGGCGTCCAGATCGTCGGCTGGGGCTATTACGGCTACGCCGAGAGCTATGTGAACACCAAGCATCCGATCAAGACGCCCGATGACCTCGACGGGCTGCGGATGCGCTCGGAAGGAAGCCTGTCGGCCGAGTTCCTCAAGGCCAAGGGCGCGAGCCCCGTCGCCGTCGATTCCAGCGAGGTCTACACGGCGCTGCAGCGCGGCACCCTCGACGGGGCGGTGTCCGGCCTGTCGTCCATCGTCTCGCGCAAATGGTACGAGGTCGGCCACAACATCACGGCGATCCATTATGTGCCGCTGGTCTATCCGGTGCAGGTCAATCTCGGCTGGTGGCAGGGCCTGACCGACGAGCAGCGCGACATCATCTCGAAGGCCGTCGCCAAGACCGAGAAGCCGAATGTCGACGCCATCGAGAAGGAATTCAAGGACGACATCGAACTCGCCAAGAAGGCCGGCGACGACGTCTACGTGCCGACCGAGGACGACCTTGCCAAGTGGAAGGACGCAACGCTCGACATGGCGTTGAAGAGCTACTACGCGAAGGCCGGCGACACCGGCAAGTCGCTGGTCGCCGACGTGCAGTCGGCGATGGGCGGCAAGGCGACGCAGTAATGACGCGCGGCCCCGCTCACGCTTCGTCAACCCGCCCGAGAAGCCGGCGGGGCCTCGCAGCGATTGCCGGCGCAGGCGACCTCGTCGCCTTCGCCGTCGGTCACCTGGCGATGATCGCGATGCTGGCGCTGACCGCCGGCATCATCCTCGGCATCGTTCTGCGCTGGGTGCGGATCGACAATTCCTGGACCTACGACCTCGACCTCTTCAGCCTCGTCTGGGTCGCCTTTGCCGGCGCCATCCTCACCGCCCGCTTCGATCGCCACGTGACCTCGGGCATCGCCGTCGAGCGAATGGTCGAGGGCCGGCTGCGGCTGTTCTTCCGCATCTGCCGTGTGCTCATCGTCGTCGGCTTTCTCGTCCTCCTGACGATCTCGGGATGGCGCGACACGCTGACGAGCTATTCGACCGGCGAGAGCACCATCGATGTCGCCGAGTGGCCGGTCTTTATCGCCAAGGCGGCGATCCCGCTCGGCGCGATCTTCTGGGCGCTGGCCGAACTCACCAAGGCGGTCCTTCGCAGCGACGACGACGTCGCGGACGAGACCCTCTTCGACGAAGACCGGCCCGGAGCCTCCACGTGATCTTTCTGACGACGGTGCTGGCGCTTTTCGCGCTCTTGATCCTTGGCACCCCCATCGCGATCGCCCTGATGATCAGCGGCCTCGTCGGCTATGTCCTGACCATCGACTTCGAGCCGGGACTGAACGCCCTTGCCCAGATCGCCTATGGCGATCTCAACTCCTTCGTCATCGGCGCCATCCCGCTCTATGTCCTGATGGGCCAGATCATGCTGAAGGGCGGCGCCGGCAAGGATCTGTTCGACCTCGCACAGCGTGTCGTCGGCCGCCTTCCCGGCGGTCTCGGCGTCGCCGCGATCTTCGCCTGCGCGATCTTCGCCGCGATCTCCGGCTCGTCGACCGCGACGGTCGCGACCATCGGCTCGATCAGCATTCCGGAGATGCTGAAGCGCGGCTACAGCCGCCGGATGACGGCGGGCTCCGTCGCCGTCGCCGGCAGCCTCGGCATCCTGATCCCGCCGAGCATTTCCTTCATCCTCTATTCGCTCGTCACCAACACCTCGGTCGGCAAGCTGTTCATGGCCGGCATCCTACCGGGAATCCTGCTGGCGCTGCTGTTTGCGCTCTACACCGTCGTGCAGAGCCTGCGGGAGAACCGCCTCGGCATCGCCGAGCAGACGACCAGCGAAACGCCGCCGCTGGAGTGGCGCGCCCTCGGCAGCCTGGCGATGATCATCATCGTCCTCGGCGGCATCTATCTCGGCTTCTTCACCCCCACCGAGGCAGCCGCAGTCGGCGTCGTCTATGCGCTGGCCCTGACGGCGATCTTCACCCGGACGCTGACCGCCGGGCTGTTCTGGGCGGCGCTCCGCGACAGCGTGGTGACCAGCGCGATGATCCTGATGCTGATCGCCGGCGCCGGCATCTTCGGCAACACGCTTTCGCTGCTGCAGGTGCCGCAGGCGCTGGCGGGATGGCTCGACAGCCTGCAGCTCGCACCCTGGGAGTTCCTGATCGCCGTCAACCTGCTCTATCTGGTCCTCGGCATGTTCATGGACGCGTCGGCGGCGATCCTCGTCACCGTGCCGATCCTGTTGCCGGCTCTGCAGGCCCTGAATATCGACCTGATCTGGTTCGGCGTGATCCTGGTCATCAACATGGAAATCGGTGCCGTGACCCCGCCGGTCGGCATGAACCTCTTCGTCGTCCAGTCGCTGAGAGACGACTATTCGATCCGGGAGGTGCTGGCAGGGTCGCTGCCCTATGCGCTGATGGGCATACTCGGCCTCATCATCGTGATGCTGTTCCCGCAGCTGGCGCTGTTCCTGCCCAATCTCGTGAACTGAGCCGCCGGTGCAGTCGTGACGCGCGTGCGCCGGCAGGACCGCCGCGCGGTCTTCCGGCCGATGCCGAACTGCCGGGTGAAGTCGCCGAACGAAAAAGGACCGGCGTCATCACTGCCGCCGGTCCCTTTCGCCTTTTAGGCGGTCGCCCGCCTTCAGCTTTTGCCGTGGAACTTCTGGAAGTCGCGGCTCTCGTGATGGGTGCCGTACCAGATCGCGGCGGCGACGACCGCGACCGAGACGAGCAGGCAGAGCGCCGTGCCGAAGCCGGAATGGGCGAAGGTGAAATAGGCCTCCGCGCCTTCCCACGTGCTGATCGGTGATGTGTTCATCGGTGTGTTCCCTGTTCGTGAAATCCGAAGGTCTTACTCGGCCGGCACGGCGGCAGCCGTCCCCGCGCTCGGCCCGGCCGGCGAGATGATCGGCGCCGCCGGACGGACCATGCCCTCCGGATAGGCCTCGATCGGCACCTCGACGAGATCGAGACCCATGATCTCGACGTCGCGGGGGACCCGAAGATAGCCGGTCGCCTTCATCACCGCCGAAATCGCATAGCCGGGGACGAAGCCGAGCAGCCCCATGACGACGAGACCGACCAGCTGGCCCATCAGCGAGACCGGCGGCATTTCGCCCATGTTCGGATAGCCGGCGGCGAAGAGGCCGACCGCAAGGAGACCCATCGCACCGCCGGCGCCATGCACCGCGACGGCACCGACCGCATCGTCGATGCCGGCGCGCTCGACGGCCGTCGCGATCATCGGGGCGACGAAGCCGGCGACGACGGCGATGGTGAAGGCCAGCGGCGGATACCAGACATCGAGGCCGGAGGCTGCCGAGATGATGCCGACGAGGCCGCAGGACATCATCCAGAACGGATCGCGGGTCTTCACCCAGCCGCCGATGATCCCGCCAGCGAAGGCCATGACGGTGTTGAAGGCGAAGGAGGAGAGCGTCGCCGGCTGGCCGAAGATGTTGGTCCACTGGGCGCCGGCATTGTAGATGATGCAGCCGCCGAGGAAGCCGAAGAAGCCGACGATGATCAGCATCAGCCCGACGACGGTGAGCGGCACGCTGTGAGCCTTGAGGGCGTTGGGCGTGCCGTCCGGCTCGAACTTGCCGATGCGGGGCCCGAGATTGATCAGGACGCCGAGGGTGAAGGCGCCGGCGACGAGGTGGACGCAGCCCGCCGCGCCGACATCATGGAAGCCGAACTCGGTGGTCAGCCAGCCGGAGGGGTGCCATCCCCAGGCGGCGGCGAGGATCCAGACCACCGATCCGAGGATGATCGCGAGAACCAGGAAGGCGGTCAGCCGGATGCGCTCGATCACCGCGCCGGACATGATCGAGGCGGTGGTCGCCGCGAAGAGGGCGAAGGCCGCCCAGAACACGCCGGTGGCGTTGTCGGCGAGGTTCGGCCCCATGGCGCTCGACCAGGGCAGCGCCACCTCGGAGCCTTCGGCGATCGTCAGGCCGCCGGGAAAGGCGTTGTAGATCCACCAGCCGAAGAAGAAGAAGGTCGGCACCACGAAGGCGAAGGCGAGGAGATTCTTGGTGCCCGCCGCCAGGACGTTCTTGGCGCGCGAGGCGCCCATTTCATAAGCCAGGAAGCCGGCGTGGATGGTGATCATCAGGGCGGTGCACCACCAGTAGAAGATCTCCATGTTGACGGTATCGGACATCTTGGTACCGGCTTCGAGCGCCGCCACCTTCTGCCCCAGTTCGATGAGCTGCTGGTCCATGTCGTTCTCCTAGGCTCAGACCGGAAGACCGGCTTGATCACGGCACACCGTGACTACTGACAAGAAACAAATTTTATTTATGCGAGAAGCGTGCCAGATCGGCTTGCCGGCGCTTCACGGGTCGTTTTTTCTCAACCGCACCGTGCCGGAGGCGATTTGCGGAACATTCGTTCTCTTCCGGCGGCACCCGGCGAAATCTTCCCCTGCCGCTCCGCCGCCGCGCGCCGACCGGCCGGCCGGCCCGGGTCGGGCGGTGGCTGCACAGTTTTGATCCAACTGACTGCCTTCGCGGCATTCGCTCGGGCAGGCGGCAGAGGCTGAAGCGCACCATCCGTCAGCTCCGCTCGTGCAGCGGGTGGGTGCGCAGGCGCAGCGGGTCGTAGAAGGGTGTGCGCACGACATGGGCCGCGAAGGTTCCTGCGGCGGAACGGACCTCCAGCGCCGTGCCGAGGCCGGACAGCGACGGTTCGACATGGCAGAGCGCCAGCGACTTCATCAGATAACGGCTCCAGGTCGTCGAATTGACCGAGCCCACCTTGCGGCCGCCGTCGAAAATTCCGGCGCCCGGCTCGATCGCGACGGAAGCGTCGATCTCGACGCCGACCTGGGCGCAGCGGACCTCGCCCTTTCGCCGTTCGAGCGCCGCCTTGCCATGAAAGTCCGGCTTGCCGAGATCGACGGTCCAGTCGGCGCCGACTTCCCAGGGAGTCGTGTCGCCTTCCGGCATGTCGAAAGGAAAGAACAGCAGCGCCCCTTCGACCCGGACGATGTCGAGGCAAGCCCAGGAGACCGGGATGGCGCCCGCCGGCGCGCCCGCTTCGAGGATCGCGTCCCACAAAGCGACGGCGTCATTGCGGCTGCAGAACACCTCGTAGCCGAGCTCGGCGGAATAGCCGCCGCGGCCGATCGAGACCGGCGTGCCGAAGAGCTCGGTCGGCCGATGCTCGAAATAGGAGAGCGTCGCGAGATCCATCGGCGTGTGCGGATCGAGGATCGCCAGGGACAGCGGGCCCTGGAGCGAGAGGATGTGGACGTCGTCGTTCTTTGCCCAGCTGGCGTCGCGGCCGGAGAAGAATTCGTCGATGACGCTCTCGAGGTCGCCGCCGCCGTGGGAGAGGCGGAAGCTGTCGAGCCCGTCGCGATAGACGAGGACGTCATCGATCAGCGAGCCATCGGCGTCGACGATGTTGGAGATCGCCGACTGGCCGGGCGCCATGGCGCCGACATTCGAGGTGAGCATGGCATCGAGCGCCGCGGCCGCCTCCGGCCCAGACACGTCGATCATCCGCAGCGCCGAGACGTCGAACAGACCGGCCCTGGTGCGCACGGCCACCACCTCGTCGTCGGGATCGGTGGCGTAGGTCTGCGGCAGCGCCATGCCGTTCCATTCGCCGTCGAGAGACGAGCCGAGGGCGCGGTGGCGCGCTTCAAGCTCCGAATGCCGGGTGATCTCAACCATCGCCAGTGCCTCCTCGAGTTGGTCCCTGCGGACACAGCCCGGCCTGTCGCCGCGGTGCTGCGCGTCGTCGCCATTCTTCTCTGCGGAAAGCATCGCGGCCGGGCGGCGGCAGGCGCCGTCCGGCGCATCGTCAATCCGGGTAGAAACCCGGCGAAGTGGGCGCGCCGTCGTCGTGGCGCGACAGCCAGTCGACGGTCATGCCCCGATAGTTCGTCAGCCCTTTGTAGTCGGCGAGGTCGTCCGGCAGGTCGCGCAGCACGCGGTGCAGCCGCCGCGCCCATTTCGGCACCGTCGCCACCTCGCGCATCTTGATGAGGTAGCAGCGGATCGAGAACACGATGGCGTTCGAGCGTGGCAGCCGCCACAGCGCCTGCAGCTCGACCCTCAGATGCACCTTGTCGCCGACATTGTCGGGCGTCACCGTGGTGCGGTCGATGCCCCAGCGGTGATAATTCTCGGGGCTGGTGTCGAGGCGCGGATTGATCGTCATCGTCCAGTTCAGCCGGCGGATCGGCCGGCCGAGCTGCAGGTTCAGGAGAAACTTCAGCGCCCGCTCGAACACGCCCATGTCGTGGGCCCGCGGCACCGGCGCGTGCCATTCGATGAAATTCATGCCGAGGTCGAAATCGAGCGACCAGTCGGCCTGGCTGGTGACGATGCCGGAATCGAGCCAGAGATTGTCGCCGCGCTGGTCGAGCAGGCAGAAGTCGCCCTGGCACTGGCGGGTGATGTATTCCATCGGCCCGTAGGGCAGCGTCGCGACGTCGCCGAAGGTGAAATGCTCCTCGATGCCCATCGGCCGGTTGATCCAGTGCCAGCGGTCACCCTCGCGGCCGAGCGCGAACCACGCCGGATAATCCCGCGCCATCGAGGTCATCAGCAGCTCGAGGAGATCCCATTCGGCGGTGATCATGTGGGGCAGCGACTGGCATCGCAGCGGATCCTCGGCGAGCACCCTTTCGCGATCAGCCATCTCGGCGACGTAGTGCTCGTCGATGTCGATCGGGAAATGCGTCGCGTGCTTTTCCGGCCCCGGCATGTGCTGCTCGATATTGACCGCATACATGTACTGGTCGCGATCGAAGGGGAACGGGAAGCGTCGGATCGCCTCTTGCGAATTTGCGAAAGTGAAGTCGTCGCGAAACGTTTCCTGTCTGAAGAAGCCGGGGTCGAGGGCGAGTGACATCGGTTCGTCCGCCTTTGGTCAGAGATCGAGGACGAGTTCGCGGCCCTTGAGGCGCGACATGCAGATCATGATCTTCTCGCCGGCCCGCCGCTCCTCCGAAGAGAGGAAGTGGTCGCGATGGTCGATCTCGCCGTCGGCCCCGAGAACCTCGCACAGGCATTCGCCGCAGGCGCCGCCCCGGCAGAGATAAGGCGCTTCGACGCCGATCTGCTCGATCGCCTCGAGCAGGCTCTCGTGCTCGCCGACGGTGGTCGATTTCTTGGAGCGGGCGAGAAACACCTCGAACGGGTCGCCCCCGGCCGGCGCCTGGAAGCGCTCGGCATGGAGGTTTGCCTCGGGCCAGCCGGCGCTCCGGGCATCGGCGAGAACGGCTTCGATCATCCGTTCCGGGCCGCAGACGTAAAGATGCGTGCCGAGCGGCTGATGCGGGATGATCTCCTTCACCCGCAACCGCTCCTGCCTTTCGGTGGAATAAAGCCGCATGCGCGGCCCATGACGCGCGAGAAGGTCGCGGCAGAAGGCACCCTCGGTCTCGCTGCGAACCGCATAGTGCAGTTCGAAGGAGGCGCCCTGACGGGCGAGTTCCTCCGCCATCGCCGCGATCGGGGTGATGCCGATGCCGCCGGCGACGAGCACGTGATGGTGGGCGAGACGATAAAGCGGGAAGAGATTGACCGGCGCCGAGACGGTGAGTTCGTCGCCTTCCCGCAGCCGATCGTGGATGAAGGCCGAGCCGCCGCGCGACGTCGGCGAGCGCTGCACGGCGATCTCCCAGCTTTCGCCGGAAAGGCTGGGGGCCGTCAGCGAATAGGCGTTTCTGACGAGGCGGCCGCCGGTCTCGAAGCTGACCACGGTGTGGGCGCCGGCGGAAACCGGCGGCAGAAGTCCGGCATCGGCTGGCCCGAGGCGCAGGCGCCGCACCCCGGGGGTGACGGCCTCGGCCTCGACGACGCGGACTGTGTAGTGGCTGGCGCTCATCCGCTCAGAAACTCGCTGCCGCGGGGAGGTCCCCCGGTGCTTCGGCATCGACGCAGACGCCCATGAAGGCGCCGAGCCGGCGGGAATAGTGATCGCGGACCATCAGATTGACGCCGCAATGGCGGCACGCGACCGGGCTCGCCGAAACGTCGTCCATCATCCCCTTGCAGTGGACGCACTGCACCCGGCGCGCCGGATCGCCGCAAAGCTCGGTGGTCAGGCCGTCGCCGACGACGCCGCAGCCGTGGGCGAGCGCGCTCGCTTCGTTCAAGAAGGCTTCGCTGCCGGCGAGATGAAGCTGGGTTCCCATCTTCGCCCGGCCGAGATGGGCGCGAAAGGCTGTCAGCGCCGTCGCCCGGCTTGGCAGAGGGTGATAGGCGACGCCTGCAAGGCTCGCCGGTGCGCCGGCATCACCCTCGGCGACGTGGACGAGGATGGTCTTGCCGATGACCTCCGGCCGGCCCGCAAAAGCTCTCGCCACAGCATCGATCGCACCGCGCTCCGCACAGACGAGATGGGCCGAGGCCTGCTTGGCAGGATCGAGCTTGCCCCATTTCGGCCGGCTCTTGATCTCGGGCACGGATACGGTTCCTTCACCTAAAAGAATATTGCTTTCTTCAGAGTACTCAAATCGCTCTGGCTGTCAAAGCGAATCCGACAATTTCGGAGCAATTTTATCACCTGCACAAATTTTGATCGCGAGATGATGCAGGCCGCGGCATTCCCCGAACGCTCGGTCCGCTCACTCCATGGCGATCAGCTTGAGACCGACGATCCCCGCGGCGATCATCGCGATGCAGCCGAGCCGGAGCAGATTGGCTGGCTCGCCGAAGAGCGCGATGCCCATCGCGGCCGTGCCGATCGTCCCGATCCCCGCCCAGACCCCGTAAGCCGTGCCGACCGGCAGGCTCTTCAGCGACCAGTTCAGGAGAGTGAGGCTGACGATGATGAGGAGGACGGTGACGACGCTCGCCAGCGGCCGGGTGAAGCCCTCCGACCACTTCATGGCGAGCGCCCAGGCCACCTCGAGAATGCCTGCCAGAAACAGCGCCACCCAGGCCATTGCGAGAAACCCTTCCGGCGGGAGACGATGATCGACGGGTCAGATGTCGAGGGTCGTCTCGCGCTCCCACTGGGTGAAATGCCGGCAATAGCTGTTCCACTCGTCGTGTTTCAGCCTGGCATAGGCGGCGGAGAATTCCGCGCCGAGGGCGCTTGTCAGCCCCTCATCGGCCTCGAAGGCACGCAGGGCGTCGAGGAGGTTCAGCGGCAGCTTCGGCGCGTCGGTCAGCGCGTGGCCGTCCTTGTACATGTCGATGTCGCTGTGCGGCCCCGGATCGGCCGAGGTCTCGAGCCCGTCGAGGCCTGCGGCGATGATCACCGCCTGGAGGAGATAGGGGTTGGTGGCGCCGTCCGGCAGCCTGAGCTCGAAGCGGCCCGGGCCAGGCACGCGCACCATGTGGGTGCGGTTGTTGCCGGTCCAGGTGATCGAGTTCGGCGCCCAGGTCGCGCCGGAGACGGTGCGCGGCGCGTTGATCCGCTTAAAGGAATTGACCGTCGGGTTGGTGATCGCCGCAAGCGCCGGCCCGTGCTTCATGATGCCGCCGAGAAACGCCTTGCCCTGCCTGGACAGCCCGAAGGGCTGGCCCTCGTCGGCAAAGGCGTTGGTCTTGCCCTCGGCATCCCAGACCGAGACGTGGCAATGGCAGCCATTGCCGGTGAGGCCGGCGAAGGGCTTCGGCATGAAGGTCGCGCGGAGCCCGTGCTTCTCGGCGATCGAGCGGACCATGAACTTGAAGAAGGAGTGCTTGTCGGCGGTGGCGAGAGCATCGTCGAAGGCCCAGTTCATCTCGAACTGGCCATTGGCGTCCTCATGGTCGTTCTGATAGGGGCTCCAGCCGAGCGCCAGCATGTGGTCGCAGATCTCGGCGACGACGTCGTAGCGGCGCATCACCGCCTGCTGGTCGTAGCAGGGCTTTTCCGCCGTATCGAAGACGTCCGAGATCGCCTTGCCGTCCGCTTCGAGCAGGAAGAACTCGGCCTCGACGCCGGTCTTCACCCTGAGGCCCTTCTCAGCCGCCGCCTCGACGAGACTCTTCAGGACGATCCGCGGCGCCTGGGCGACGGGCGCGCCTTCCATCGCAAGATCGGCTGGAACCCAGGCGACCTCGGGCTTCCACGGCAGCTGAATGACAGAATCGGCATCCGGCATGGCGAAGAGGTCGGGATGGGCCGGAGTGAGGTCGAGCCAGGTGGCAAAGCCGGCAAAGCCGGCGCCATCCGCCTGCATCTCGCCGATCGCCTGGGCGGGGACGAGCTTTGCCCGCTGCGCCCCGAACAGGTCGGTGAACGAGATCATGAAATATTTGACGCCGTTCTTCTTGGCGAAAGCGGAAAGATCGCTGGTCATGGTCCCCCAATGGCTCCTCGATGAAAGGTCTCAAGGGCGCCGCCTCCCGGCGGCCCCGCTTATGCTGTGGGGTCCGCCTCGCTGGAACCGCCGCTACGCGGCCCCGGCCGTCTTCCGATCGTCCTGTCCTGCCGTCGTCTTCCTTGCCTGGTCCGGAAGGCGGATCACCGCCTTGCCGGAACGATCGTCAGATCCCGGTCCTGCCGGGAATCCAGCTGGTGCCGGCAAGCGGTACCTGCGCCATCGCGGCCGCCTCGATGGTCAGCGCGACGAGGTCTTCCGGCTCGAGATTGTGGAGATGGTTGTGGCCGCAGGCCCGGGCGATGGTCTGGGCCTCCAGCGTGATCACCTTCAGATAGTTGGCGAGGCGCCGGCCGGCCGCGACCGGATCGAGCCGCGAGGCCAGCGCCGGATCCTGCGTGGTGATGCCGGCCGGGTCCTTGCCCTCGTGCCAGTCGTCATAGGCCCCGGCGGTGGTGCCGAGGGCGGCATAATCCGCCTCCCATTTCGGGTCGTTGTCGCCGAGCGCGACGAGGGCGGCGGTGCCGACCGAGACCGCGTCGGCGCCGAGCGCCAGGGCCTTGGCGACGTCGGCGCCAGAGCGGATGCCGCCCGAGACGACGAGCTGTACCTTGCGATGCAGCCCCAGATCCTGCAGCGCCTGGACCGCCGGGCGGATGCAGGCGAGGATCGGCTGGCCGACATGCTCGATGAAGACGTCCTGTGTCGCCGCGGTGCCGCCCTGCATGCCGTCGATGACGACGACGTCGGCTCCGGCCTTAACCGCCAGCGCGGTGTCGTAATAGGGCCTTGCGCCGCCGACCTTGATGTAGATCGGCTTTTCCCAGTCGGTGATCTCGCGCAGTTCGAGGATCTTGATCTCGAGATCGTCCGGCCCGGTCCAGTCGGGATGCCGGCAGGCCGAACGCTGGTCTATCCCTTTGGGAAGCGTGCGCATCTCGGCGACGCGGTCGGAGATCTTCTGGCCGAGCAGCATGCCGCCGCCGCCGGGCTTGGCGCCCTGGCCGATGACGATCTCGATGGCATCGGCGCGGCGAAGGTCCACCGGGTTCATACCGTAGCGCGACGGCAGATACTGATAGACCAGGAGTTCGGAATGGCCGCGCTCCTCGTCGGTCATGCCGCCGTCGCCGGTGGTCGTCGAGGTGCCGGAAAGCGTCGCGCCGCGGCCGAGCGCCTCCTTGGCGGCGCCGGAGAGCGCGCCGAAGCTCATGCCGGCGATGGTGACGGGGATCTTCAATTCGATCGGCTTCTTCGCATAGCGCGTGCCGAGGGTGACCGAGGTGTCGCAGCGCTCGCGATAGCCTTCGAGCGGGTATCGCGACATCGAGGCGCCGAGAAACAAAAGGTCGTCGAAATGCGGCACATGGCGCTTGGTACCGCCGCCGCGGATGTCGTAGATGCCGGTCGCCGCGGCGCGGCGGATCTCGGCGAGCGAGGCGTCGTCGAAGGTCGCGGACTTTCGCGGCGGGGTCGGCGGGTTGTGATAGGTCATGGCTTGGCGCGAACTCCCGCCTCAATAGGCGTCGGCATTGTCGATGTTGAAGTTGTAGAGCCGGCGGGCCGAGCCGTAGCGGCGAAATTCCTCCGGCCTCGCGCCGCTCATGCCGGCGTCGGAGAGAAGCCGATCGAGTGTCGTCAGATGCTCCGGCCGCATCTCCTTCTCGACGCAGTCGGCACCGAGGCTCTTCACCTTGCCGCGCACGAAGAGCTTCGCCTCGTAGAGCGAATCCCCCAGCGCCTCGCCGGCATCGCCGAAGACGACGAGATGTCCCGACTGGCCCATGAAGGCCGACATGTGGCCGATATTGCCGCCGACGACGATGTCGATCCCCTTCATCGAGATGCCGCAGCGCGACGAGGCATTGCCCTTGATGACCAGGAGGCCGCCGCGACCGGTAGCGCCGGCATATTGCGAGGCGTCGCCTTCGACGATGATCCGGCCCGACATCATGTTCTCGCCGACGCCGGGACCGGCCGAGCCGTGGATGACGATCTCGGCGGCGGCGTTCATCCCGCCGCAATAGTATCCGACCGGGCCGTGCACGGTAACGGTGACCGGTGCGGCGCAGCCGACGGCCACCGCATGGCTGCCGCGAGGATTGCGCACCTCGAAGCTGCGATCGTTGGCGCCCTGCCCGATCGCATGGAGAGCCTGGTTGAGATCGCGGATCGGCGTGGTGGCAAGGTCGAATGCGGGCATCGTCGCGTCTCTTCGTTCAGGCGGCCAGGGCACTGCCTGCGGCCGCCGAGCGGTCCCAGAAATAGACCGAGGCGGGTTCCGGCTCCCATACCCTGGCGTCGTCGATGCCCGGCAGGCCGACGAGGGCGCGATATTCCGAGCCGAAGGCGACATATTGCCGGGTCTCGGCCATCACCGCCGGCTTGCAGGCGATCGGATCGCGCAAGACACCGAAGCCGGTCCTGGTACCGACGACGAAGGTGAAGAAGCCGTCGAGATCGGCGAGCCCCGCCTCCAGAGCCTCGCCGAGATTGCGCCCCTCCTTCATCCTGGCGGTGAGATAGGCGGCGGCGACCTCGGAATCGTTCTCGGTCTCGAAGCGGATGCCGGCGCGGGAAAGCTCGCGACGCAGATTGTTGTGGTTCGACAGCGAACCGTTATGGACAAGGCACTGGTCGGGGCCGGTCGAGAACGGGTGGGCGCCGAGCGTCGTCACCGCCGATTCCGTCGCCATGCGGGTGTGGCCGATGCCGTGGGTGCCGCGCATGGTCCGGATATCGAAGCGCGAGACGACCTCCTTCGGCAGACCGGTCTCCTTGTAGATCTCGATCGTCTCGCCGGTGCTCATGATCCTGAAACCCTGCGGCGCGGCCTGCAGCGCATCGCGCAGGGCGTCGACGGCGCTGGTCGCAAGCTCGACGACGGCATGGGTGTCCTTGATGCGGACGCTCGCGCTCTCGCCGGCGACCTTGCGGGCGAGCGCCTCGAGATCGGCGAATGCGGTGCTGGGTGCGTCGGCTTGGAACGTCACCTTCGAGCGCCCCGCAACGGCATCTCCATAGATCGCGATACCGGCCGAATCCGGCCCGCGGTCGGTCATGGTGACGAGCATGTCGGAGAGCAGCGCGCCGAGCCGATCCTCCAGCGCGCGATCCTTCAGAAACAATCCCACGATGCCGCACATGGCCGCCGCTCCGCCCTCGTCTTCCATCAGACGAGACTATGGCAGACGACGACCCCCGGATCAACTCTCAGGAAACATATTTTCTTGCGAAGGGTGGCGGCCGATCGGATGGGAGGTCAGCCGACCCGCCCCTGCTGTGGATAGCAGATGATCGACAGATAGCGCGCCGGCAGCTTCACCAGCTCTTCCGGCCCGTGCGGCGCGTCGGCATCGAAGAAGAAGCTGTCGCCCGGCCGCATGTGATAGCGGCTGTCGGCATGGCGATAGACCACCTCTCCCTCCAGCATGTAGAGGAACTCCATCCCGTCGTGCTGGAAGGTAGGGAAGACGTCGGAATCGGTGGTCAGAGTGATCAGATAGGGCTCGACCGTCACACCACTGGTGTTGTTGCCGATATGGCCGAGGAGATTGTACTGGTGGCCGGCGCGGGTGCCCCGCCGCTCCAGTTCGACCCCCTCGCCGGCCTTGACGAAGACTGCGTTGCGGGTCTCCTCGAAGCGCCGGAAGAAGGCCGTCAGCGGCACGCCGAGGGCGCGCGACAGCGCCTGCAGCGTCGTCAGCGACGGCGAGATGTTGCCGTTTTCGATCTTCGACAGCATGCCGAGCGAGACCCCCGTCGCCGAAGCGAGATCGCTGACGGTAATGCCGAGCTTCTTGCGGAAAGCGCGAACCTCGTGGCCGATCGCCGCCTCGAGATTGTTCTCCTTGGCTTCGCGAATGGCATGCGGGTCCTGGGTCAGGGCAGAGCTCGTCGTTGTCACCGGCGCCTCGCTCGTCCGCGATTGTCTGGCGCTCGATTCGGACATGGCTGAAACTCCGTCATTTGCTCCCTGCTGCTATCGCCGCGGTGAAGGAATTTCAACTCTGAGGAAAATCTATCCCCCGGCCCTCCGCAGGCCGGATGGCGAAAGCCCCGTCGCCGCCCGGACCGTGCGAGCGAAATGCGACGGGCTGGCAAAGCCGGTGGCGAGAGCGACCTGCGAGATGTCGAGCGGGCTCTGGCGGAGCAGCCGGATGGCGTGGCGCAGGCGGATCTCGCGATAGACGTCGGCGACGCTCCGACCGAGATGGCCGGCAAACAGCCGGTCGAGCTGGCGCGGCGAGACCCCGGCATAGCGGGCGATCTCGGCCCTCGACAGCGGCGCCTCGATGACCGCCTCCATCCGCTCCAGCGCCGCGAGGAGCGGCGGCCGGTGGACGCCATAGCGTTCCGCCAGCGCGGCGCGCTGGGGCGCTGAGGCTTCGCCGATCTCGGTGTGGAGGAACCAGTCGGACACCCGGCGGGCGAAGGCAGAGCCCATCCGCTCGGAAATCAGCGCATGCATCATGTCGAGGGGCGCGACGCCGCCGCCGCAGGTGAGCCTGTCGCGATCGAGGACGTAGCGGGCCTGTCGCGGCGAGAGTTCCGGAAAGGTCTCCTTGAGGGCGGCCGCATGCTCCCAGTGGATGGTGAAATCGCGGTCGAAGAGGACGCCGGCGGCGGCGAGGACGAAGGCGCCGCCGGAAATGCCGCCGAGCCGCGTGCCGCTGCGCGACAGCCGGCGCAGCGCCGAATGGACCTCCGGCGAAGCCCAGCCGGCCGGCCGGCCGCCAGCGCAGACGAACAGCGCCGAAAGCTCAGGCGAGGCGTCGCGGATGGGCTCTGTCTCGATCCCGATACCGGACGAGGAGGCGACGTTGCCGCCTTCCGCGCCGAAATGGCGGATGCGGTAGAGCGCGCGGCCGGCGAGGAGATTGGCCGCCCGCAGCGGCTCGGCCGCGCTCGCAAAGGACATCAGGGCGAAACCCGGCAGGAGCGCGAAGCCGAATTCCCGGGTCGCAAGGGTCGGATGGCCAGCCCGTGGCTCGGGCTCTGCGCTCGATCGCGTCAAATGTCTCTCCAGGACGAGAACACGTCCCTTACAGATTGGCCCGATCGAGCCGCAAAGCCCACCCTTCGGCGAGAAGAAATCCGCTGCGCCAGCAAAATCCTCCGGCGCCGCAGCCAGGCACACGAAACAAAGGCTTCCCCCGACATGCCAGGACCGACACCCGATCCCGTCGAGAGCGACTCCCACCTGCCGAAGGAAGTCGACGTCGTCGTCATCGGCGGCGGCATCATCGGCACATCGACCGCGCTGGAGCTTGCGGAACGCGGCCTTTCGGTGGCTCTCGTCGAAAAGGGCGTCATCGCCGGCGAACAGTCGAGCCGCAACTGGGGCTGGGTGCGCATGTCGCGGCGCGATCCCCGCGAGATCGACCTGATGGCCGCCTCGATCCGCATCTGGGAGACGCTCGGCGAGCGCGTCGGCGCCGATCTCGGCTACCGCCAGTGCGGCCTCGTGGTGCCGTTCCACACCGAAAACTTCAGGACGACCAATCTCGACTGGCTGAAGCATATCGAGGGAAAGCAGATCCGCGTCGGGCCGATCGGGTCGGACGAGGTCCGGGCGATGCTGCCCGAGATGAATCTCGACTATGACGGCGCGCTCTTCTCGCCGACCGACGGGCGCGCCGAGCCGCAGCGCGCCGCCCCCGCCATCGCCCGGGCGGCCCGCGCGAAGGGCGCGGCAGTGCTCACAAATTGCGCGGTTCGCCGGATCGACATGGCCGGCGGGCGTGTCGCCGGCGTCGTCACCGAGAAAGGCCGGATCGCCGCCGAGCGGGTGGTGGTTGCAGGTGGCGCCTGGTCGCGGCTGCTTCTGCGCGACATCGGCATCACCCTGCCGCAGCTGAAGGTCCTGAATTCCGTCTGCCGGACGGAGCCGGTGGCGGACGGCCCGGAATTCAGTGTGCGCGGGCCGAACTTTTCGGTGCGCAAGCGCGTCGATGGCGGCTACACCGTCTCGACCCTGGCTTCCAACGTCTACGACCTGACGCCGGACAGCTTCCGCTTCCTGAAGGAGTTCGGCCCGGCGCTCAAGATGGAATGGTCGTCGCTGAAGCCCCGGATCGGCCGGCGCTTCGTCCAGGAATGGCGGGACATGCGCAGGCGCGGCGGCGACGAGGTCTCGGCCTATGAGGAGACCCGCATCCTCGATCCCGAGCCGAGCCAGGCGATGACCGACGCTGCGATGGCGCGGCTTGCCGAAGCCTTTCCGGCCTTTCGCAATGCCAGGATCGCCCAGCGCTGGGCAGGGCTGATCGACGTGACGCCGGATGCCGTGCCGGTGATTTCCACCGTCGAAGAGTGCCCCGGTCTCGTCGTCGCCACCGGCTTTTCCGGCCATGGCTTCGGCCTCGGGCCTGGCGCCGGGCGGCTCGCCGCCGACATTGCGTCCGGCGCGGCGCCGTTGGTCGATCCGACCCATTTCCGCTTCTCGCGCTTTTCGGACGGCTCGAAGATCGTGCCGCTGACCGGCGTCTGAGCCGCCGGTGCGGCGCTACAGCCCGAAAATCGGTTTCGGTTTTCTCAAACGCAGCATGCGGTGGTTCGACGAGTGAGAGCGTCCTTGGCGCGTCCGAATGGACGCAGGGCGCGAAAGCCGTGACGGATCAGTCCGGGCCGTGCCGGATCAGTCGAAGATCACGCCCTTCTTGAGGATGAAGCAGCCATAGGGGCGGGATTCGCCCGTCCGCACGACGGCGAAGGCCTGTCTCGCCGCGTCATAAAAGGCGAAGCGCTCCACCGCCTCGATTGGAACGCTCCGTCCCTCGGCTGCATCGGCGATCGTCTGCATGTCGCGATGGACCTCGAACTCGGCGCCGGGATCGTCGCTCGGCGCCATTCGCCGCACCGGCGCATCGACGAAGCTGTCGAGGGGCAACAGCGCCAGGATCGCCTCCGCCGCCTCGTTGGTACCGATGCCGGGCAGTTCGATCAATTCGCCGGAGACCGTCTCGGCGGCAACGGAGGCCGCCGGAAAGTTGCGATCGGCAAGAACCAGATCGTCGCCATGGCCCATCGCAGCAAGAATGCGCAAGAGCTCCGGCGTGACGAGCGGCGAAATGGTCTTCAGCATCAGAAAAACGGCTCCCGAACAGGGCCGGCGCGATCGTCACCGGGGATGCCATGCTTACGATCTTGGCGCCGCCCCGGCCAGAGCACCTGCTGGCGCGACGCCGCGGCGAATTCTTTGCCGCGCTTTGGACACGCCGCCCGTCACGCCATGGGAGCGGAACCCGCGCTAAGGCAGTTCCTCTTCCTCCTCGGCGTCCTGCTCCTCGATCGGGATGTCCTTGCCGATCAGTCGCTCGTCGTCCTTCTTGCCAGCATAACCGTTGTCGGTGCGCTCGACGGCGTTGCCGACGACGTCCGGCTGGTCCTTCGGCGGATGCTTTCTGGTGTCGGACATGGCCCTGCCTCCCGTGACATTTCGATGGTCCGGAGAAAGTCGGGAAGACGCCAAGACGTTCCAGGCTGAAAGCGAGCCGTTGCTTTCGGCCTGCCCCGCCCCTCAGCCGGCGAGGCGGCGGCGATAGGCGAAAAACCATTCGGCGAAGGCGGCGATCCCCTCTTCGACCGTGGTGGTCGGGCGGTAGCCGAGTTCGGCCTCGATGGCGCTAACATCGGCAAGGGTGTCCTCGATGTCGCCGATCTGCATCGGCTTCAATTCGATGACGGCCTTCTTGCCGAGAGCTTCCTCCAGCACTTCGACATAGTGCTTCAGCTCCACCGGCCGGCCATTGCCGATATTGAAGATCCGGAACGGCGCGCTGCTCGTCGCCGGATCCGGCCTGACGGGATCAAAGCCGGGATCGGCGGGTGCGATCCGGTCGCTCGCCCGGACCACGCCCTCGACGATGTCGTCGATGAAGGTGAAGTCGCGGCTGTGGCGGCCGTGATTGAAGAGGGCGATCGGCTGGCCGGCGAGGATCTTCTCGGCGAAGGAATAATAGGCCATGTCCGGCCGGCCCCAGGGACCATAGACGGTGAAGAAGCGCAGGCCCGTCACCGGCAGCTGAAAGAGATGGCTGTAGGCATGGGCCATCAGCTCGTTGGAGCGCTTGGTGGCGGCATAGAGCTGGATCGGATGGTCGACGCCGTCATGCTCGGAAAACGGCACCTTGCGGTTGGCGCCATAGACGCTGGAGGAGCTGGCGAAGGTCAGATGCGGGACTTTCGCGTTGCGGCAGACCTCCAGCATGTTGGCAAAGCCGACGAGGTTGCTGGAAACGTAGCTCTCGGGATGGGTCAGCGAGTGGCGAACCCCCGCCTGGGCGGCGAGATGGATCACCCGGTCGAAGCTCGCCTCGGAAAACACCCGGTCGAGCGCAGGCCGGTCGGCGAGATCGGCCTCGACGAAGCGCCAGTCGCAGCCCGACCCGGCGGCGAGGCGATCGAGCTCGGCAAGCCGTGCCCGCTTCAGCCGCGGATCGTAATAGTCGTTGACGCTGTCGAAGCCGACCACCGCGTCGCCGCGGGCGAGAAGCTTCCGGGCAGTCGAAAAACCGATGAAGCCGGCCGCGCCGGTGACGAGAACTCGCTGGGACATGCCGGCCTCTTATCCCCATCGGCAAGAGAAGCAAAGCACGCCATCGCGGCGATCGAGGCGATATCGCCCTACCGACCTTCCGGGCCTTGATGCCGGAAGGCACCGGCAATGCGCCGCACTGCTGGAGCCACGCATTGCCGGGCTTTCCGATCGGGAGTCGTCGCCGGTCCGTCAGTTGGACTTCAGCTTGAGCTTCGCCGAGGAACATTCGACGAATTTCGTCGACGACGAGTGATAGGCCGAATCCCACGAGACCTTCACGCTCTTCGGGCAGCCGCGATAGGACTTGTCGACGAGATTGACGACGCCCTGGGGCGTGTTCGCCTTGATCAGCACCGAGCGCAGACCCTTGGTGCTGGTGATGGTGCAGGAGACGGCGTTCGGAATGGTGCAGCTCATCGCGGTGCTGGCGGAGGCCTTGCTCCGGCTGGCATCGGTCAGCGTCGCGGCAGCAGTCGTTGCAATGGCGGCGGCGACGAGGGCGGCAAGAAGGGACTTGGACATGGTCGTTTCCTTGGGGTTCGAAGGGGGCTTTCGTGAAGCGCGACCCCGTTATGAACTTCCCCAAGGGAATTTGATCTGAACGCCCAGTTCATCTTCAATTCAGGAGGGCAAAATCAGGGATTGCCCACAGTGCGTCGGCAGAAGATCCTTCAAGTCGGGCCACGACACTGCCGAGTGGGAGGCCAGCCGGTCGAACAGGACCTCGATCAGGCTCCAGGCCGCCTTGTCATGCTGGAGATGGTGGGTGAGAACGCCGACCGGCTCGGGGCCGGCGCCGTTATCCAAAGTGACGTCGGCACGGGCTTCGATCAGCTTGGACAACCGCTCGTCGGCTTCCTCTAAGGAAAGACCGCCCATGGCCCGCCAGTCCATGATGTCGAGATGGGTGTTCAGTTCGAACGGCTGCCCTGCCAGTGGCGGCCGGGCCCTGCCGTAGACCGAAAGGACCGGAAGGCCGAGCGTGGGCAGGAGGAAGCGGGCCGTCTCGCCGATCCGGTTCCAGGGCGGCACGAAGACCGGCATGAAGCAGCCGCCGAAGAGGTTTTCGAGCTTCGCCCTGCCGGCGGCGATCTCCGCCGCCATCGCGTCACCGGGCCGATGATCGCCAAATTCGGCCCGCTTTTCGTTGGCCGGCGCATGGTTCGCGTGGGAATGGCCGTGGAGCAGGATCGAGAGACGGCCGTCGCCGGCGAGGTGCTCAGCGAGAGCCGGCCCGGCCCCGTCCGGAATCACGGCGAGGGCGAGCGGCAGATCGTGATGTCGGGCAAGTCCCGTGAGCCGGTCGAGCGCCGGTGTCGGCACCCGGGCATCGTCGTCCCGCCACCAGAAGGCGATGGACCGCCCTTCGGCCGCCAGGCGGTCGAGGGCGCGCGACGACAGCGGAAAATCCGTCGCGCTCATGGCCTTGCGGCCCGGCTCATGCGGCTTTTGCCTGCAGCGCCTGCCCCAGCAGTTCCGCGACGCGGTCGAGCCCCGGCTCCGGCGAGAACTTTGCCCGCACCCGGGACTCCCCCGCCTTTGCCAGACGCATCGCCAGCGCCGGATCGTCCATCAGCCGGGCGATCGCCGCCGCCAGGGCCTTCGGATCGCGCTCCTCGACGAGGAGACCGGTCTCGCCGTCAGTGACGAGTTCGGGGATCGCCGACACCTTCGTCGAGACCACCGGCAGGCAGTGGGCCTGGGCTTCCATCAGGACATTGGGCAGGCCGTCGCGGTCGCCGGATCTGGCGATCCGCGAGGGCAGGACGAAGAGGTCGGCACTGGCAAGAAGGTTGAAGACCTCGCCGCGCTCGCGGCTGCCATGCCAGTTGATGCGGTCGGCAATACCCGCCTTCCCGGCCTGCACCTTCAGCTTTGCCGCCAGCGCGCCGCCGCCAACGTGGTCGAAATGCCAGTTCCGGTCCTTCAGTCTCGCAAGCGCCCGGATGAGGTCGCCATAGCCCTTCTTCTCCACCGCCCGGCCGACCGAGACGATGCGGTAGGGCCGGCTGCCGTCGAAGGCCTGGCGCTCGGGCGGCGTGATGCCGGAAAGATCGAGGCCGTGATAGACGAGCTCGACCGTCGAGGGATGCTTCGCCAGGCGCCGAAGATAGGCAAGGTTTGAGGCCGTGCAGGTGACGCCGAAGGCCGCCGAATCGAGCTTTTCCGACAGCTCCCAGGCCTCCGACGTCCAGATGTCCTTGGCATGGGCGGAGAACGACCAGCCGAGGCCGCGGATCGTCGCGGCATAGCGGGCGACAGAGGCCGGCGTGTGGAGATAATGGGTGTGCAGCCAGGCGATGTCGTCGGGAAGCTCGGCGGCGAGCACGCAGGCCTGGCCGAAGCGGCGATAGCGGTTGGGCGTGTGATCGCGCTTCAGATCCGTTTGGAAGATCCGCTCGGCCTCGGCGAAACCCTTCTGGCGGGCGGCAAATTCCCGGCCGCGCTTCACCCGCGCCGGATCGTCCTTCAGATATTCCGGCAGATAGAGCACCGGCGCGGTGATCTTCCGATGGACCGGGTGGATCTTGGTCTCGCCGGGCTGGCGCAGCGAGACGATCAGCTGGCCGAGGCCGCGATCCTGAAGGCCGGCGATTTCCTGAGCGATGAAGGTTTCAGACAGGCGCGGATAGCCCTTGACCAGAATTGCGACCCGCCCCTGCATTCGTCCGTCCTGCTCAAATCCGCGTACCGGCCCATCAGATGGGCATTACGACGTGCTTATGCGAGGCGGCAGGCGCCCGCAAGAACACGCCTCCCTAGCTCGAGGATCACTGCGGTGCCGGTTCGAGCGGTCCGCCTCTCGCGAACAGTTCTTCGAACAAGCTGTCGCGGGCGGTGAAGCCCGGCGGGACCTTCGGCTTCTCGCTCGCCTGGACGAGCTTGGCGAAAGCGACCCGCCGGCCGTCTTTTTCGGCCCATCCGACGAACCAGCCATAGGGCTTTCCGCGCAACAGCCGGCCGTCCGTGCCGCGCGGCAGGCCGGCGCCGGTCTTGCCGTAAACCTGCCAGCCGTCGCCTTGTTCGCCATAGGAGGCGATCGTCGCGGTCATCGCATAGGCCTTCTGCGAGACACCGAGCTCGCGCCGGACGAGCCGCTGCATGAAGGCGGCCTCCTCCCGTGGCGAAATCGCAATGGAGTTGCTCAGCCAGGCGTGTGTCAGACCGTCGCCTTCTCCCGCGACGCCGCTGATGTCCTGATTGCCGTAGCCGAAACGTGCCAGATAGTCGCTCGCCCGCTTCTCGCCGAGCCGCAGCATCACCTGCTGCGAATACCAGACGACCGAGTCCCGGAGCCATGTCGTGGGCGTCGTCGCCTGCCGCCATTCCGGCCGCCACGCGACATAGCCCTCTTCGAAGGGCAGCTCAGGCTCGCTGGCATTCTGCAGAATTGCGGCATCGAAGCCCATCAGGGCGATCGCCAGCTTGAAGGTCGAGGCAGGCGTCACCCGTTCGTCGCAGCCGGGCCCTATGTCGACCAGCGTCTCGCCGCTCTCCGCGTCGACGGCAAGAAGGCAGAGCGTGCGGGTATCGGCCAGGGCCGGGCCGGCGAGACAGGCGAGGACGATGGCTGCAATGAAGGGTCTCATCGACAGGCTCCGAGTCGGGAAGGCGCGCGCCCATGCGACCATCGCAATGATTGACAAAGCGTCAATGTCGCAGCTTACTGACCGGGATTTCACGGAAAGGGGAGAGGCAATGCCTGATCGGCTGGAGTTCGCCGCGCACCGGATCGGTGGCCTGCGTGCTCCCGCGATCCTCGCCGCTGTGCTCTGCGGTCTGACGGGGCTTGCGGCTGCGCTCCCCTCGCCGGCAAGGGCAGAGGCGGCCGAGCCGAAATATCTCGCCGGCGAGGTCGCGAAGGGCGAACTCCCGCCGATGTCGGAGCGCCTGCCGAGCGCCCCCCGCGTCCTGCCGGTCGACAGCCCCTGCGCCGCGGACGACCTTGGCGGCACGCTCGACATGCTCGCCGCCAGCGCCAAGGACACGCGGATCATGCCGGTTTTCGGCTATGCCCGCCTCGTCGGCTACGACACGAAGTACCGCTTCGTCCCGGACATTCTCGAGAGCTTTCAGGTGGAGGGAGGCCGGATCTTCACCTTCCACCTTCGCCCAGGCATGAAATGGTCGGACGGCGAGCCGTTCACCGCCGAGGACTTCCGCTATTTCTGGGAGGACATGGCGAAGAACCCGAAAATCGCCAAGTTCGGCATTCCGCCGGAGCTTCTGGTCGACGGCGAGGAGCCGGAGGTGACCTTCCCGGACGACTATACCGTCCGCTATGCCTGGCCGAAGCCGAACCCCGGCTTCCTCGCCTCGCTGGCTGCCGCGACGCCCTTCGACATCTATCGGCCGGCCCATTACCTGAAGAAATACAATCCGAACTACACCGACCCGAAGAAAGTCGAGGCAAAGGTCGAAAAGTCCGGCCAACGCAACTGGGTGGCTCTGCACTTCAAGAAGGACCGGGCGCAGCGCAACGACAATCCCGACATGCCGACGCTGCAGCCCTGGATGCTGGTGACCAAGCCGCCCTCGGAGCGGCTGATCTTTGCCCGCAATCCCTATTTCTTCCGTGTCGACGAAGAAGGCCGGCAGCTCCCCTATCTCGACGAGGTCGCTCTGACCATCGCCAATTCGGGCCTCATCCCGGCCAAGGTCGCCAATGGCGAGGCCGATCTCCAGGCCGCCTATCTGTCGTTTCCGAACTATCCGTTCCTGAAGCGCGGCGAGAAACGCTCGCACTACGACGTGCGGCGCTGGAAATCCGGCAAGGGTGCCCATGTCGCGCTCTACCCGAACCTCAACGCCAAGGATCCGGTCTGGCGCAAGCTCCTGCAGACGGCCGACTTCCGGAGAGCCCTGTCGCTCGCCATCAACCGCAAGGACATCAATCAGGCGATCTTCTACGGCCTGGCCGAGACCGGCGGCAACACCGTCCTGCCCGGCTCGCCCTTCTTCGACGAGAAGCTGCGGTCGATGTGGTCGACCTACGAGCCGGATCGCGCCAACGAGATGCTCGACGCCCTCGGCCTGAAGCGCGACAGCCCTGACGGGCTGCGGCACCTGCCGGACGGCCGCGAGATGCGCATCGTCGTCGAGACGGCGGGCGAAAGCCGCGAGCAGTCGGACGTCTTGCAGTTGATCCGCGACGACTGGGAAAAGATCGGCATCGAGCTTCTGATCCGCGAGAGCCAGCGCGAGATCTTCCGCAACCGGATCAAGGCGGGCTCCACCCTGATCTCGGTCTGGACCGGCCTCGACAATGGTCTTGCGACGCCGGATTCCGACCCCGGCGAGATCGTTCCCTCGACGGCCGAGCAGCTCGAATGGCCGGGCTACGGCATGTGGGTCGAGACCCATGGCAGCGGCGGCGAGGAGCCCGGCGAGGCCCATGATCTCGATCCGCTGCGCAAGCTGATCGAGCTGCGCAAGGACTGGCGCCTGTCGCTCGACGAGGCTCAGAAGACGAAGATCTGGCGCGAGGCGCTGGCGATCTTCGCCGACCAGGTGTTCACCATCGGCGTCGTCTCAGGCGTCGACCAGATCGTCGTGGTATCGGACAAGCTCGAAAACGTCCCGCAGCAAGGCGTCTACAACTACGACCCCGGGGCCTTCTTCGGCATCTACAACCCCGACACCTTCTATTTCGCCTGCCCGGCGGTCGATACGGCGGACAGGCGCCCGTGATCCGCTATCTGACGAACCGCCTGATGACCATGGTGCTGACGCTGGTCGCCGTCAGCGTCCTCGTCTTTGCCATCATCCAGCTGCCGCCCGGCGACTATCTCACCAGCTACATCGCCGAGATCCAGGCCCAGGGCGAGCAGGTCACCGCCGACAAGATCCAGTTCCTGCGGGAGGAATACGGCCTCGACAAGCCGCTCTGGCAGCAATACCTCGTCTGGGTGACGGGGCTCGTCCAGGGCGATCTCGGCTATTCCTTCGAGTACAACCAGCCGGTCGCCGACGTCGTCGGCGAGCGAATGCCGCTGACGCTGCTCCTCAATGCGGCGACCGTCCTGTTCATCTATCTGGTCTCGTTTCCGATCGGCATCTATTCGGCGACCCACCAGTACAGCTGGACCGACCACGGCCTGTCCTTCCTCGGCTTCCTCGGGCTGGCGACGCCGAATTTCCTTCTGGCGCTGATCCTTCTTTACCTCGCCAATGTCTGGTTCGGCACCTCGATCGGCGGGCTGATGGCGCCGGAATTCATCGATGCGCCCTGGTCGATGGCAAAACTCGGCTCGGTTCTCGCCCATCTTTGGGTGCCGGTCGTCGTCATCGGCACCGCCGGTACCGCCGGCATGATCCGCCGGCTGAGGGCGAACCTCCTCGACGAACTGCACCGGCAATATGTCACCACCGCGCGGGCCAAGGGCCTGTCGGAGCGACGCCTTCTCCTGAAATATCCCCTGCGCATGGCGCTCAATCCGTTCATCGCCGATCTCGGCTCGATCCTGCCGCAGATCGTATCTGGCTCGGTCATCATCTCCGCGGTGATGAGCCTGCCGACGACCGGGCCGATGCTGCTCTCCTCGCTCAGAAGCCAGGACATGTATCTCGCCGGCTCCTTCCTGATGTTTCTCGCCCTTCTGACGGTGGTCGGCATGTTCGTCTCCGACCTCCTGCTCGCGGCGCTCGACCCGCGCATCCGGCTCGGCGTCAAGGGAGCACGATGAGCCAGATCCCGCATTTCATCTCGACCGAACCCTTCGATGCCGAAGCGACGGTCGCCTCGGGCTCGGTCGTCTCGGAGGGCTATGCCAGGGCCTCGCAGGCGCGGCTGATCTGGTGGCGCTTCCTGCGGCACAGGCTCGCGGTGGTCAGCCTGATCTTTCTCGCCGTCAGCTACATCTCGATCCTCTTCGTCGAGTTCCTGGCACCCTACGAGCTGAATTCCCGGCACACCGACTATATCTTCGCGCCGCCGCAGGGGGTTCATCTCTTCCACGAGGGCAGCTTCGTCGGCCCCTTCGTCTATCCGCTCGACTATTCCCTCGACATGGAGACGCTAAGACGGACCTACGAGCCGGATCGCTCGCGGCCGATGCCGATCCGCTTCTTCTGCGAAGGCGAGCCCTACCGCTTCTGGGGCCTCTTCGACGCCAACACCCATCTCGTCTGCCCGCCGGAGGGCGGCACGCTGTTCCTGCTCGGCACCGACCGGCTCGGCCGGGACATGCTGTCGCGCATCACCTATGGCGCACGGATCTCGCTGACCATCGGCCTCGTCGGGGTGACGCTGTCCTTCATTCTCGGCATCACCATCGGCGGCCTCGCCGGCTATTTCGGCGGCTGGGTCGATGCCACCGTGCAGCGGATCACCGAGATCCTGCGCTCGCTCCCGGAACTGCCGTTGTGGCTGGCGCTGTCGGCGGCATTGCCCCTCACCTGGAGCCCGCTGCTGGTCTATTTCGGCATCACGCTGATCCTCGCGCTGCTCGACTGGCCGGGGCTTGCCCGCGCCGTCCGTTCGAAGCTCTTCGCGCTCAGGGAAGAGGATTTCGTCGTTGCCGCCGAAATGCTCGGTGCCAGCCCGCGGCGGATCATCTTCCGGCATCTTTTGCCGAACTTCATGAGCCACCTGATTGCATCGGCCTCGCTGTCGATCCCGACGATGATCCTGGCCGAGACAGCGCTGTCCTTCCTGGGGCTCGGCCTTCGCCCGCCGATCACCTCATGGGGCGTGCTTCTCTCCGAGGCGCAGAACATCGAGGCGGTGGCGCTCTATCCCTGGCTGCTCCTGCCGATGCTGCCGGTGGTGCTGACCGTCCTCGCCTTCTCCTTCGTCGGCGACGGGCTGCGGGACGCGGTGGATCCCTATCAGCACTGAACGGCACGCCGGATGCGGCACGCCGTTCAGTCATTTCCAGCACTTTCGATGAATGAACGACCGCGCGTCCGCCTCAGGCGGCGCGGCGGTGCTCCATCTGAGGCGCACGCTTGGCCGCGCGTTCACCGACCTTGAACGCGCTCACCAGCTCGTGCAGCATCTGCATGTTGTCCTCGAGCGAACGGGTGGCGGCGCTCGTCTCCTCGACCATGGCGGCGTTCTGCTGGGTCATGCCGTCCATCTGCTGGACGCTGTGGCCGACTTCGGCAACGGTGCTCGCCTGCTGGCGGGCGCCGGCGGCAAGGCCGGTCAGGCCGGTGTCGAGTTCGAGGATGCGCTCGGCGATCTTCTGAAGCTCCGCCGCCGTGCGCCCGACGAGATTGACGCCGCCCTCGACCTGTTCGGAAGACGAGGAGATCAACGACTTGATCTCCTTCGCCGCCTCCGCCGAGCGCTGGGCGAGCGCCCGCACTTCCTGCGCGACGACGGCGAAGCCCTTGCCGGCCTCGCCGGCCCGCGCCGCCTCGACGCCGGCATTCAAGGCCAGGAGGTTGGTCTGGAAGGCGATTTCGTCGATGACGCCGATGATGTTGCTGACCTTTTCCGATGAGGCTTCGATCGCCGCCATGGCGCTGATCGCCTCGGAGACGACCTTTTCCGATTCGGTGGTTGACTTCGCCGTCTCGCGGGCGGCGACCGCCATCCGGTCGGCGGTCTCGGCCGACGCCTTCACCGCCGTGGTGAACTCGCCCATCGAAGCGGATGTCTCTTCCAGCGAGGCCGCCTGCTGCTCGGTCCGGCTCGCCAGATCGGCGGCGGCGCGGCGGATCTCGCCGGTCTCGGCGACCATCGAGTCGATGGTTTCGAGAAGATGCGCGACCATGGTCTGCAGCTTGCCGAGGGCATCGTTGAAGTTGTTGCCGAGGCTCGCCGTCGCGGCCGGAAGCTCCTCGGTGACGCGATAGGTGAGATCGCCTTCGGCCATCGCCGTCAGCGCACGCGAAAGCACCGCCAACGTCCGTTCGCTGTCCCTGGCGGCCTTCTCGGCGCTCTCCCTGAGCAGCATTTCCTCATGAACGTCGGTCAGGGAGCCGCAGGCGAGGATCGTGCGGCCGTCCGACTGGGTGCGGGCGCCGCCGGTGGCGCGGAACCAGCGATAGCTGCCGTCCTTGACCTTCAGCCGGTAGCGGACGTCGTAGCCGGTCTTGCCGCTCTTGTCGGACACGCAGCGGCCGAAGGCCGCGAAGACCTGCTCGACGTCGTCCGGGTGGAGCCGGTCGGACCAGCTGGTCATCAGGTTCGGGAAGGATGCCTCGGTGTCGAAGCCGACCAGGCGGCGGAACTCGGCCGACCACGTCCAGCGGCTCTGCGAATGCGCCGCGTCACCCTCGTGGAGATAGGCGTCCCAGAGGCCGATGCCCGAGGCGTCGTCCAGAAGGTCCGACCGCCGTTTGGCGGAAAGCAGCGCCTCGTTGGAGGCTTCGGCAGTCGACTTGTCCTTGCGCCCGAATGACAGCATCACGATCCAGCTCTGTTCAGTGAAATGAATGGCTCTTCGGGGCGCATTCTGCTGAAAACCTTATACAAATGCGTTAATTGGAACTTCGCTAGCGAAAATGTAAGTCTTCAGAATATTATCGTTACTGCAAATATACTAAGAAATATTCAGATATACAATTGGAGGATGAGGCTGGGGAACGCGACCGGGGCGAAAACCGCCCCGGCCGCTTGGCTTTTGTCGGCCTGATCAGACGGCCGGCCACTGATGGTGGATCGCCCCGTCCTTGTCGAAGCGATGGAAGGTGTGGGCGCCGAAAAGGTCCCGCTGGGCCTGGATGAGATTGGCGGTTCCCCTGGCCCGGCGATAGTCGTCGAAATAGGCGAGCGCAGCCGACAGCGCCGGCACCGGGATGCCGGCCAGCGCGGCTTTCGCGACCACTCGCCGCAGCGCCGACTGGCCCTTCGCGACCCGGCCGACGAAATCCGGCGACTGCAGGATGTTCACCACCGTGTGGCCCTTGTCGTAGGCCTTGGCGATGTCGTCGAGGAAATGCGAACGGATGATGCAGCCGGCTCGCCAGATCTCGGCAATGGTGCCGAGCGGCAGGTTCCAGGAGTTTTCGTCAGAAGCGGCCGCCATTGCCGCATAGCCTTGCGCGTAGGCGATGATCTTGGCGGTCACCAGTGCCGATTCGAGTTCGGCAAGGCCCGCCTCGTCGGCGAAGAACTGCGCCTGACCGGGCTCGACGCCCTCATAGAGCTTCGCCGCATCCGCCCGCTCGCCGCGGCGCGACGACAGTCCGCGCGCGGCGACGGCGGCCTCCAGCGTCGTCGCGCCGACGCCGAGCTTTTCCGCCTCGATCACCGCCCAGCGGCCGGTGCCCTTCTGCCCCGCCTCGTCGACGATTACCTCGACCATCGGCGTCTCGGTCTCGGGATCGATCTCGTCGAGATTCACCGCGGTGATCTCGATCAGGTAGGAGGCGAGCTCGCGGGTGTTCCAGTCGCGGAAGACCTCGGCCATCCTCTTGGGCTCGAGCTTCAGCCCGTCGCGCATGATGCCGTAGATCTCGGCGATCATCTGCATGTCGGCATATTCGATGCCGTTGTGGATGGTCTTGACGAAATGGCCGGCGCCGTCCGGTCCGAGCCAGGCGACGCAGGGCTCGTCCTGATATTTCGCGGCGATCTTGGTCAGCACCGGCTCGATCAGCGGATAGGTGTCCTTGGCGCCGCCGACCATGATCGAGGGGCCGTGGCGGGCGCCGAGCTCGCCGCCGGAAACGCCCATGCCGACAAATTTCAGCCCGCTGCCCTCGACCTCCTTTGAGCGGCGGACGGTGTCGTTGAAGTCGGCATTGCCGGCATCGACCATCACGTCGCCCTCTTGAAGGAGCGGCCGGATCTTCGCCATCTCGTCGTCGACAGGCTGGCCAGCCGGCACCATGAAGACCACCCGGCGCGGCGTCTTCAGGCTCTTTACGAAGTCTTCCAGCGTCTCGGCCGGCAGGACGTTGTCGGCAAGGTCCGGATTGTCGTCGCGCACGGCGAAGGCCTTTGCCGGCGTGCGGTTCTGCACTGCGACCCTGAAGCCCTTCTCGGCCATGTTGAGGGCGAGATTGGCGCCCATCGTGCCCATTCCGATGACGCCGATGTCGGCGGTGCCGTTTGCCATGATCCGTCTCCTCAGCCGTCGCGGGCTCTCTCTTGAAGGCCTTGGCGCCGGCGCGGCGCGAAGGTCGAATTGCAGGTTCGGCGCCCGGCCTCAGCTCTTCAACCGCCAGCCGGTCCGGAAGATATAGGTCACGGCCGCGAGCGTCGCCGCCAGGAACACCAGCGTCATGCCGAGGCTGACGGCGATCGAGACGTCGGACGAGCCATAGAACGCCCAGCGGAAGCCGGAGATCAGATAGACCACCGGGTTGACGAGGCTGACCTCCTGCCAGAACGGCGGCAGCATCTTGATCGAATAGAAGCTGCCGCCGAGAAAGGCGAGCGGCGTGACGATCAGGAGCGGCACGATCTGCAGCTTCTCGAAGCCGTCGGCCCAGATGCCGATGATGAAGCCGAACATCGCGAAGGTGACGGCCGTCAGCACCAGGAACAGGAGCATCCACACCGGGTGTTCGATGTGGAGGTCGACGAAGAGCGAGGCGGTGACGAGGATGATCAGGCCGAGGGCGATCGACTTCGTCGCCGCCGCCCCGACATAGCCGAGGACGATCTCGATCGGCGAGATCGGCGCGGAAAGGATCTCGTAGATCGTGCCGGTGAATTTCGGGAAGTAGATGCCGAAGGCCGCGTTGGTCAGGCTCTGCTGCAAGAGCGACAGCATGATCAGCCCGGGCACGATGAAGGCGCCGTAGGAGACGCCGTCGACCTCCTGGATGCGCGAGCCGATCGCCGCGCCGAAGACGACGAAATAGAGCGAGGTCGAGATCACCGGCGAGATGATACTCTGCATGATGGTGCGGAAGGTGCGGGCCATCTCGAAGCGGTAGATGGCGGCGACGGCGGTGTAGTTCATACCCGCTCCTCGACGAGATTGACGAAGATCTCCTCGAGCGTCGACTGCTTGGTGGAAAGGTCGCGCAGGCGGATCCCCTCCTCGGCGAGCCGGCGCATCAGGCTGGCGATGCCGGTCCGCTCGGCGTTGGTGTCGTAGGAATAGGTCAGGCTGCGTCCATCGGGCGAAAGCGCCAGATCGAACTCGGTGAAGCCCGCCGGCATTCGCTCGAGCGGCTCCATCAGCTGCAGCGTCAGCTCCTTGTGGCCGAGCTTGCGCATCAGCTCGGCCTTTTCCTCGACGAGGATCAGCTCGCCCCGCGAGATCACGCCGATGCGGTCGGCCATCATCTCGGCTTCCTCGATATAATGGGTGGTCAGGATGATGGTGACGCCGGCCTCGCGCAGCTTGCGCACCACCTCCCACATCTCCCGGCGCAGCGCCACGTCGACGCCGGCCGTCGGCTCGTCGAGGAAGAGCAGTTCCGGCTCGTGGGACAGCGCCTTGGCGATCAGCACCCGCCGCTTCATGCCCCCCGACAGGGTCATGATCTTGTTGTCGCGCTTTTCCCAGAGCGAGAGGTCGCGCAGCACCTTCTCGACATGGGCCGGGTCCTTTTTCTTGCCGAAAAGCCCGCGGGAAAACGACACCGTGTCCCAGACGCTCTCGAAGGCGTCGGTGGTGAGCTCCTGCGGCACGAGGCCGATCTTCGAGCGGGCGAGGCGAAAGTCCCGGCCGATGTCATGGCCATCGACGGTGACTTTGCCGGAGGACAGATTGACGATGCCGCAGATGATCGAGATCAGCGTCGTCTTGCCGGCGCCGTTCGGGCCGAGCAGCGCGAAGATCTCGCCGCGGGCGATTTCGAGGTCGATGGCTTTCAGCGCCTGAAATCCGCCCTCATAGGTCTTCGAGACATTGGCGACGGACAGGATCGGCGGAGCTGGTGGCGAGACGGGCATGAAGAGACCGGCGGGTGTTCGCGCCGGATCGCCCGGCAATGGCCAACCGCCACATAGGCGGCGGGCCTCGCCCGGAAAGTGGAGGGACCCTCCTTCGCAGCGCAAGCGGCTCGCTTGTGCCGCCAAGGCGAACGCCCAATGTCGGGGCCGGGCCGGCGATCGGCCTGAGCTCTCGCCGTGCGGGATAGATGCCGGGAGGCAGAGAGGGCGACGTCGCGCGAAACTGCTGGGAGATGGCGCGGCACCCCCTCCGGGCTGCCACCCGGCTCGCCCGCAACACGGGAGATCGAAGCGTTGCCGATGGCACCCGTCTTCCAGCGATCGCCCCTGCGGTCTCTCCGCCCCACCCCTCGCCATGACCATGCCCGCGCCTCTCGAGCTATGGCCGACGATCTTTTTCCGGCAACGGTGCCGCGAGGCGGGCAGCGCTCTAGTTTCGCACCGGAAGAGACGGCTCTGCCGCGGACGCCATGGCGCGACGCGGCCCAACTTTCGGGATCGATCAGGATGCGGTGGCAGGGAAGACGGCAGTCGAGCAATGTCGAGGATCGCCGCGGCGGCGGCTTTGGCGGCGGCATGGGCGGCGGCGGCATGCGCATTCCGGTGCGCGCGGGCGGCGGCGGCATCGGCATCATCGTGATCGCCCTCGTCCTGTGGCTCGGTTTCGGCATCAACCCGCTGGCGCTTCTCGGCGGTCTCGACGGCGGCGGCAGCGCACCCCAGACCAGCCAGCAGGGGCCGGGGGTCGAAGGCACCGCCGACCAGACCGACGATTTCGTCGCCACCGTCCTTGCCGATACCGAGGACGTCTGGGGCAAGCGCTTCCAGGCGGCCGGCGAGACCTATCCGAAACCGACGCTGGTGCTCTTCGACGACCAGGTGCGGTCGGCCTGCGGCATCGCCGGCTCGGCGACCGGGCCGTTCTACTGCCCGAACGACCAGAAGCTCTATCTCGACCTCACCTTCTTCCGGCAGCTGAAGAGCCAGCTCGGCGCCCCCGGCGACTTCGCCCAGGCCTATGTCATCGCCCACGAGGTCGGCCACCACGTGCAGAACCTCACCGGGGTTCTGAAGCAGACCAACCAGCTGCGGCAGAACGCGTCCGACAGCCAGGGCAACGCCATCTCGGTGCGCGTCGAGCTGCAGGCGGACTGCTATGCCGGCATCTGGGCGCACGACACCCAGGCGGCCGGCTATATCGAGGCAGGGGATATCGACGAGGCGATGAACGCTGCCGAGCAGATCGGCGACGACACGCTGCAGCGCAAGAGCCAGGGGGTCGTCGTGCCGGACTCCTTCACCCACGGCACCTCGGAGCAACGGCAGAAATGGTTCCACCGCGGCTACGAAAGCGGCGAGATCGGCCAGTGCGACACGTTCAAGGGCGGGATCTAAGGCGAGGCCCGTCGCGCTTCCGTCCGCCACGGAGGGCGACGGCGACCGACCGCCTCGCCACCGGAGGCGCTGATGCGGGCAACTTGGCACGAGGTGATGGGCTTGTAGCGCACGAGGACGGGTATCGAAGAATTCAAGCGTCGCCGAGCCGGCCAATTGCGGGCCGGTCAGACGGACTGGGAGCGCAGACTCTGGCGGCATCTTGAAAAAATACCGGTCGACGGGACGCATTTCCGGCGTCAGGTCCCCCTCGGCCATACATCGTGGATTTTGCCTCCCATCGTTTGAAACTGGTCATCGAGATCGACGGTGCGCAGCATGGGCAGCCTGCTCACGCGAAGGCGGACTTCGACAGAGACCGGTGGCTCGAATCCGAGGGCTACCGCGTCCTGCGCTTCTGGAACGACGATGTACGTTTCGAACTGAACGCAGTCTTGGACACGATCTTCGCCGCGGTCGAGGAACGGCGAAGCATGGTTCGCGGAGGCTGACGCCTCCTCAACCGAAGCATTGCCGCATCCTTGACACGATCCTTGGCCTGTCCGAAGAGCGGTGGCACATGATGCACGGCGGCCGACGCTCCGCCCCACCTCCCCCTGCGCGGGGAGGTCGCTGCGAAGCAGCGGGTGGGGGGCGGCGGCGCCGTTTCACCCCACCCCGGCGCTGACGCGCCGACCCTCCCCCTCGAGGGGAGGGTGAGGACCGCCGAGACCATGCCCGACCTTCTGCTCGAACTCCGCTCCGAAGAGATCCCTGCCCGCATGCAGCGCAAGGCGGCGGGGGACCTGAAAAAGCTCGTCACCGACGCGCTGGTCGAGGCTGGCCTGACCTATGAAGGCGCGCGCGAATACTGGACGCCGCGGCGGCTGACCCTCGACGTCAGGGGCGTCGACGCCCGTTCGAAGGACGTCGTCGAGGAGCGCAAGGGCCCGCGCACCGACGCACCACAAAAGGCCATCGAAGGGTTTTTGCGCGGCGCGGGGCTTGCCTCGATCGAAGAGGCGGGCGTCCAGACCGATCCGAAGAAGGGCGATTTTTACGTCGCCACCATCAGGAAGCCCGGCCGGCCGGCGGAAGAGATCGTCGCCGAGGCGATGCCGAAGATCATCCGCGATTTTCCCTGGCCGAAGTCGATGCGCTGGGGCGCCGCCTCCGCGGCGCCCGGGTCGCTCCGCTGGGTGCGCCCCTTGCAGTCGATTCTCTGCACCTTCGGCCCGGAGACCGAGGAGCCGATCGTCGTCGACTTCGAGGTCGACGGCATCAGGGCCGGCAACCTCACCGCCGGCCATCGCTTCCACGCGCCTGAGCCGATCAAGGTGCGCCGCTTCGATGATTATGCGGCGAGCCTCGAAAAGGCTTTCGTCGTCCTCGACGCCGAGCGCCGCAAGGACATCATCCGCCACGACGCCGAGAATCTGGCCTTCGCCAAGGGGCTCGAAGTGGTGCCCGACGAGGGGCTGCTCGAGGAGGTCTCGGGCCTCGTCGAATGGCCGGTGACCCTGATGGGTGCCTTCGAGGAGGAGTTTCTTCAGATTCCCCCCGAGGTGATCCAGCTCACCATCAAGGCCAACCAGAAGTGCTTCGTGGCCCGGCCGCAGGGCGGCGATCAGACCTCCACCCTCTCCAACGACTTTCTCCTCGTCTCCAACATCGCGGCGAGCGACGGCGGCACCGAGATCGCCCGCGGCAACGGCAAGGTGGTGCGGGCCCGGCTCTCGGACGCCCTCTATTTCTGGCAGACCGACCAGGCAGACCTGCCGGATCTCGCCAGCCTGAAGCCGTCCGCCGACAAGTTCGGGCTCGATCTCGCGAAGCCTCTCGACCAGCGGATGGCCAAGCTCGACGCCCTCGGGATGACCTTCCATGCCAAGCTCGGAACGCAAGGCGAGCGGGTGGAGAGGATCGCGGCGCTGGCGGAAACGATCGCCGCAACCGTCTTCCCTGATGGGGCCGAGCTCGGCGGCGCAAAGGTCACCGGCGGCGAGATGAAGGCGCTCGTCCGGCGCGCCGCGCTGCTCGCGAAGGCCGACCTCACCACCGAGGCGGTCGGCGAGTTCCCGGAGCTGCAGGGTCTGATGGGCCGCTATTATGCGGCGCTGCAGGGCGAGCATCCAAGCGTTCAGGCGGCGATCGAGGAGCACTACAAGCCCCTCGGACCCGGTGATCAGGTGCCGAGCGATCCGGTCGCGATATCGGTGGCCCTCGCCGACAAGCTCGACATGCTGGTCGGTTTCTGGGCCATCGACGAGAAGCCGACGGGGAGTAAGGACCCTTATGCCCTGCGTCGGGCGGCGCTGGGGGTGATCCGCGCGGTACTGGAAAACCGCCTGACGCTGCGGCTCGGCACACTGACGCCTGCCGGCGACCTCGTCGCCTTCTTCCACGACCGGCTGAAGGTGCAGCTGCGCGATTCCGGTGCGCGGCACGATCTGGTCGATGCGGTGCTTTCAGGGGGCGCCGACGCTGCGATCTCCCCCCTTGAGGGGGAGATCCACCAGTCTCAGAACGACGATCTCCTCGATGTCACACGCAGGGTCGAGGCGCTCGACTCGTTCCTTTCCACCGAGGACGGCGCCAACCTCCTCGCCGGCTACCGTCGTGCGGCGAACATCCTTGCCGCAGAGGAGAAGAAGGGCACCGCGATTGCCGCGGCCGTCGAGCCCGCCCTCCTCACCGAAGCGGAAGAAAAGCTGCTCGCCGCCGCCATCGACCGCGCCGAGATCGAGCTCGCCGGGGCGCTTGAGACGGCCGACTACGAACAGGCGATGGCCGCGCTCGCCAAGCTTCGCCTGCCGGTCGACGCCTTTTTCGACAAGGTGCTGGTCAACGCCGAGGACGAAAGCGTGCGGGCGAACCGCCTGGCACTGCTGGCGCGTATCCGCGCCGCATGCGGCCGGGTGGCGGATTTCTCGCGCATCGCCGGCTGAGCGGCGCGGCGCCGCTCGCATCCTTGAAGAGCCTGGATTTGAAGGGTGCGCCGGCGCCGGCCGAAGGTTTCGGCCCGCGCCGCGTCGGGCGATCGCATCGGCGAATTCTTCGCATGGCCAATCGTCGCATCCGGGACGAAACTGACCCGAAGCTTGCAGCGGCGGGAGCCGCTGCGACCCCGCGCCAAGATCCGAGCGCAACACACCATCAACTGCGCAAAGCGACCGCGCTGCGCCCGTTAACCCTCTGAAGAGACTCGTCTGTCAGATTTGCATCAAATTTGGCATAGTCCGCGTTCTTCGAGCAGGATTCGCGCAACACGACTCACGAAACGGCGTTTTGTAACAATTCGTGAAGTGACGCGCCCGGAACCTGCCTAATTTGCAGGGGATAGAGGCAGGCAGGCACATGGGGTGTGAGGCGAAAGCCTCGGGGAACCACCCCAAAATTGTAATACTCGCCGAGCGACTTCGAGGGGGCTTCGAAGACATGACGAACCGGAGCGCTGCTCTTGCAGCCGCGATGAGTCTCGCGCTGTTCCTGGCATACGGTGCCGTATTTGCCGGCGCCACGCCGGCCGCCGCCGCCTGGAACGAGCCCTGGAAGAAGTCGGACAAGGCGCTGGTGATCGACGCCTACGAGTTCAATCCGATCGACTGGCAGCAGCTCACCTCCGACAAGCGCATCGCAGGCTTCATCAACAAGGCCTCGGACGGCATGCCGCCGGAGTGGAACTGCAACAAGTACAAGGACGACGAGTACCAGCTCTGTAAGAACCGCTGGTGGAAGTACTCGGTCACCAAGGAACTCTATCTCACCCGACGCCAGATGGCGAAGATGAAGGGGCTGCTCTGGGGCGCCTATCATCTCGGCCGGCCGGGCAATCCCCGCGCCCAGGCCGACCATTTCGTCGATTTCGCCGAGCCCGCCGACGACGATCTCATCGCCCTCGACATCGAGGACAATTCCGACGAGTGGATGAGCCTTTCCGACGCCGAGATCTTCGCCGACCAGATCAAGATCCGCACCGGCCGCTATCCCGTCCTCTACACCAACGGCTCGACCGCCAAGTTCATCTCCGACAACCGCGCCGACTATCCGCTCCTGTCGCGCCTGCCGCTCTGGTATGCCCGCTATCGCGGCAACATCGCCGGCAAGTTCCCGGAAGAGACCTGGCCGTCCTATGCGCTGTGGCAGTTCTCCTCGATGCACAACTGCAACAAGCGATCCTGCCCCTACCGGGTGAAGGGTGCCTCGACCAATATCGACGTCAACGTCTCGACCTTTGACGTCGCCGGTCTCGCCAAGGCCTGGCCCTTCGACGAGCTGATCAAGAAGCCCGAGGACGGCGCTGCCGGCGATCTGATCGCCGCGGTCTCGGACAAGACCAAACAGGCCGTCGCCATGGCCAACGAGATCGGCAAGACGGCGACCCCGTCCGAGCCGGGCGACACGCTGGTCGCCGCCTACGGCCCGGCCGAGCATCACGCCGCCATCGACCCGTTGAAGATGCTGACCTCGATCGCCAGGGGCGAGAAGAAGGACGTCGCCGGCGCGACCCTCGCCGACGCATCGCCGGCAAAAGCCTCGGTCCTTTCTGGCGAGGCCGCGAGCGCCATCGCCAAGCATGTCAGCGCCTTCCACGAGACGATCTCGCTCGCCGCGAAAAGCCTCGACCGGCTGATCGTTCCGCCTGCGGAGGCCGCGATCCGGCTTCCGGACGAGACCAGACCCAAAGGCCGCGACGAGCGCGCCGGCCTTCAGCATTCCCATGTGATGAAGGTGATCGCCGCCGCCGAGGCGGAGCGCCGCGCCAATGCTCTGCCGATGCCGGCGCGGATCCTCTCGCAGCTCGGTCCGGACCGGTCCGACCGCGGCGCCCGGGTGCGCCGGATGAGTGCCGAGCATCTCGCTGCCCTCGACACGGCCGACCGCCGCATCTTCGGCGCCTTCGAGACCACCCGCTGAGCCGGCCGGCGACGCGCCGCACCTAACCGGCCTCCCGCCAAGCCCTCTGCTCTCGGCCCCGATCGCCATGGAGGCGGCCGGCACCGTGCCGACGATATCGGCAAGTCCCTTCCGCCGGGGCTTTCCTTCCGGCGCAGGGTCTGCAATCGAGACGTCCATGCAGACCGTCACACTCCCGATCGCCGATCCCGAGGCCGAGCCGCGCGCCGAGGCGCTGCTTGCCGCCGGCGAACTCGTCGCCCTCCCGACCGAGACCGTCTACGGGCTTGCCGGCGATTCCGCCTCCGGCGAGGCGGTGGCCAAGATCTTCGCGGCGAAGGGCCGGCCGCGTTTCAATCCGCTGATCTGTCACGTCGATTCGCTTCAGATGGCGCGCCGCGTCGCGGTGTTCGACGAAACCGCGCTTGGCCTTGCCGAACGGTTCTGGCCCGGCCCGCTCACCCTCGTCCTGCCGCTTGCCGAGGGCGCCCCGGTGCATCCGCTGGCGACGGCGGGGCTTTCGACGGTCGCGGTGCGCCAGCCGAAGGGCGTCGCAGCACGGCTCGCGGGCCGGCTCGACCGGCCGATCGTCGCGCCGAGCGCCAATCTCTCCGGCCGGGTGACCGGCACCAGCGCCGAGGCGGTGGCCCGCAGTCTCGAGGGCCGCATCCCGCTGATCCTCGACGACGGCCCCTCCCCGGTCGGCGTCGAATCGACCATCGTCCGGCCCGAGGCGGGCCGCCTGGTGCTGCTGCGGGCCGGCGCGATTGCCCGCGAGACGCTGAAAGAGGCGCTCGGGGTAAGGATCGAGACGCCTGAGGCCGGCGCTGCCATCGCCGCGCCTGGCGGCCTTGCCTCGCACTATGCGCCGCAGGGCGCGGTGCGGCTCGATGCCATGCGGGTCGAGCCCGGCGATTACGTCATCGCCTTCGGCCCCGACCGGCCGGAAGGGCTGGAACATGCGATGGCGATCATCAACCTCAGCCCGTCGGGCGATCTGGCGGAAGCGGCGGCAAACCTCTTTGCCGCGCTGTCAGCGCTCGATTCCCCTGATGTCACGCAGATCGCCGTGACACCGATCCCGATGACCGGCCTCGGCGAGGCGATCAACGACCGCCTGCGGCGGGCCGCCGCGCCGCGATAGAACTGCCGGCGGCCGCCTGCGACGTTTGCGAGGGCGGGTCGGCGCTCAGTGCCGGAAGTGGCGCATGCCGGTCATCACCATGGCGATGCCGTGCTCGTCGGCCGCGGCGATGACCTCGTCGTCGCGCATCGAGCCGCCCGGCTGGATGACGGCGGTCGCCCCGGCCTCGACGGCCGAAAGCAGCCCGTCGGCGAAGGGGAAGAAGGCATCGGAAGCCACCACAGAGCCGATCGTCGCCGGCTTCTCCGCGCCTGCCGCCTTGGCTGCGTCCTCGGCCTTGCGCGCGGCGATCCGCGCCGAATCGACCCGGCTCATCTGGCCGGCGCCGATGCCGACCGTCGCGCCGTCCCTGGCATAGACGATGGTGTTCGACTTCACATGCTTGGCGACCCGGAAAGCGAAGCGCAGGTCCGCAAGCTCCGCCGCGCTCGGCGCCCGCTTCGTCACCACCTTGAGATCGAGATCGTCGACGACGCCGTTGTCGCGGGACTGGACGAGCAGGCCGCCGGCGACGGATTTGACAAAACGCCCCGGCGCCCGCGGATCCGGCAGGCCGCCGGTCAAGAGCAGCCTGAGGTTCTTCTTGGCCGCGACGATGGCGATCGCCTCGTCGTCCGCTTCCGGCGCGATGATCACTTCGGTGAAGACCTTGACGATCTCCTCGGCGCTGGCGGCGTCGAGCCGGCGGTTGAGGGCGACGATGCCGCCGAAGGCAGAGACCGGGTCGCAGGCGAGCGCCGCCCTGTAGGCGGTGACGAGGTCGACGCCTTCCGCGACACCGCAGGGATTGGCGTGCTTGATGATCGCGACGGCGGCACTGCGGGCCGGATCGAACTCGCCGACCAGCTCGAAGGCAGCGTCGGTGTCGTTGATGTTGTTGTAGGAGAGCGCCTTGCCCTGCAGCTGCCGCGCTGTGGCGACGCCCGGCCGAGCCTCGCCGTTGCGATAGAAGCCCGCCCATTGATGCGGGTTCTCGCCGTAGCGAAGGGCTTCGGCGAGTTCGCCGGCGACGGCAAAGCGCTTCGGCGTCGTCTCGCCGAGGGTTTCGGCGAACCAGGAGGAGACCGCCGCGTCATAGGCGGCGGTGCGGCCATAGGCTCGCGCGGCGAGTTCGCGGCGGAAGGCGAGCGTCGTCTCCCCGCCGGTCCCGGTGAGGGCGGCGAGCACGGCGGCATAGTCGGCCGGATCGACGACGACGGCGACATAACCATGGTTCTTGGCACCGGCGCGGATCATCGCCGGGCCGCCGATGTCGATATTCTCGACGATGGTCTCCTGCGACGCGCCGGAAGCGCGGGTCGCCTCGAAGGGATAGAGATTGACGACGAGGAGATCGATCCCGGCAATGCCGTGCTCCTCCATCGCCTTCGCATGGGCGGCATCGTCGCGGATGCCGAGAAGGCCGCCATGGACGCCGGGATGCAGCGTCTTCACCCGCCCGTCCATGATCTCCGGAAAGCCCGTCAGCTCGGAGACGTCACGCACGGCAAGCCCCGCCGAGGAGAGCGACTTCGCCGTGCCGCCGGTGGAGACCAATTCGACGCCGAGCCCGGCGAGGCCTTTGGCGAATTCCTCGAGCCCGGTCTTGTCGGAAACCGAGATCAGCGCGCGGCGAACCTTCACCCGGTCGGGCAGCGGCGAGGCATTGGCTTTGACGGACATGGCGGGTCTTCCTCGGCTTGCCGGCCGCCGTCAGCTCGCAAGGCGAGGCGGCAGGGCGCTCCTTAGCGGCAGAAAGCTTCCGCCACAGCTACTGGGGCTCCTGATAGTCGGCTTGCCGCGCCACGACAATGACCCTTCGGGCGCGAAGGCTTTCTCGCAAACGCTTTCCCCGCCCTCAGAGATAGCGCGGCATGCCGAGCTCGAGGGTTCTTGTCGGCGGCAGGTTGAAGCGGTCCGCCGGCCTCAGCGCCAATCGCGCCATCGCCGCATAGGCGAAGTAGAACAGGCCGAGCCAGCGCGAGAAGATCGACGGCGGGATCGGCCGTTCGAGCCCGACGATATAGACGGTGTTGTCGGGGTCGACGCCGAGCTCCTGCAGTTCCCCGGCGATCAGCGAAGGCAGGTTGATCCGCTGCAGATAGCCGACATTGACGACGATGCGGACGAGGTCCGGCCGGATGTCGGTGCGCTGGATCCGCTCCTCCTGGGCCACCCTCGGTACCGCCCGGGTGCGCACCGAGACGAGGATCGTATGGGCGAAGCGGGTCTCGGCGAGGTCGGTGAGTTCGACCAGCGTGTGGGGGATCTTGGCGCCTCGCCGGACGAGGAACACCGCCGCCCGGCGCGTCGTCGGCGGGCGATTGGCGCAGGCCTTCAGATAGTCGCGCAGCCCCGGCTCCTCGCCCTCCTGCAACGCGCCGACCCGCATCTGGCCGATCCGCCAGCAGGCCGCGAGGAACACCACCGCCGAGGCGAGCCCGATCGGCAGCAGGCCACCGGCTTCGAGCTTGCCGAGATTGGCCGCGACGAAGGCGAGGTCGAGGCCGAGAAACAGGACGGTGACGGCAATGGAGACGGCCCGCCAGGGACCGGCGCCGGGCTCGGTCAGCCGGTAGGCGAGATAGAGCATGGTCGTGCTCAGCATCGCCCCGGCCACCGCGATGCCATAGGCGCTGGAGAGCGCGTCGGAGGAGCGGAAGGCGAGGATCACCAGCGCCGTCGAGACCCCGACGAGGGTGTTGACGAAGGGCGCGAGAAGATCGTGCGGGTTGGTCGGCGAGAAATAGCGGATGCGCATCGAGGGCAGGAAGTCGAGCCGCATCGACTGGCTGGCGAGGCTGGCGATGCCGGTGATCACCGCCTGCGAGGCGATAATCGAGGCAAGCGTCGCGAGGATCACCGCGAAGGGCAGGAGCACGCCGGAGAACAGGCTGTAAAAGGGGCTGTCGGTGACCCCGCCGGACAGCACCAGCGCCCCCTGGCCGAAATAGTTGAGGACCAGCGCCGGGAAGGCGACGAAGAGCCATGCGGCGGTGATCGCCCGCCGGCCGAACTGGCCGAGATCGGCATAGAGCGCCTCGCCGCCCGTCACAGCGAGAAAGACGGCGCCGGAGATCGCCGCTGCGATCGCCGGGTGGCCGGTGAGGAAGACCACGGCGTGGTGCGGCGACACCGCTTCCAGGACCTGCGGCACCCGGACGATCTGGATTACGCCGGAGATCGCCAGCATCGCGAACCAGCCGAGCATGATCGGACCGAAGGCTTTGCCGATCCGCCCGGCGCCGAGGAACTGCGCGGCGAAGAGGCCGATGACGATGGCGAGCGCCACCGGCACGATCAGATGATCGAGCCGCGAGGTAATCTCGCCGAGGCCCTCGACGGCGGAAAGCACCGAGATCGCCGGCGTCAGCACCGCATCACCGAAGAGCAGCGCGCCGCCGGCAAGAGCGACGGCGAGCAGGAACACGCTGTAGGCGGTGAGCTCGTGACGCCGGTCGAGACGCAGCAGCGCCGCGAGCGCCAGGATGCCGCCCTCGCCGGCATTGTCGACGCGCAGGATCCAGAAGAGATATTTGACGGTGACGACGAGGATCAGCGCCCAGAGGATCAGCGACAGGACGCCGAACACCGCGTCCTCGCCGGCACTGCCGCTGGCGGCGAGTGCGACCTTGAAGGCATAGAGCGGGCTCGTGCCGATGTCGCCGAAGACGACGCCGAGCGCGCCGACGGTCAGCGCGACATTCGGGCCATGGCCGAGCTTGTGAAGCGCTCCGGCTTCGGATGCGTCGATGGGGGTGTCGATCATGATCGAACGGCGAGACGCCGTACTCCGTTACCTTGCCTCTCGCACTGCCAGCGCGCGCCGCCGGACGGGGTGTCCGGAGGCATGTTGCGGCAGATTGTGCGGGGGTATTCTCGGAACGCCGTACTTTGCCGCGTGGCAGCGTCGACCTGGCGCAGCGTCCGAACTCCTCGAGGCCGACCTTTATCTGGGGACGTGAACAGGCATTTGCGAGGCCCGTAACGAGCGGCGGGCGATCCGGTTCAGCCGGGAGCGAGAAACTTCTCCCGGCCCGCGCGATGTCCGCACCCAATCAGCTGCACGGCCCGAAAATCGAAGCCGCGATCCTTTTACCCTGACTGGTCCGAAGCGTCTTCCCTTGCTTCCCGACCGGCCCTGAAGGGCGCGCTCTTTTGTCCGAGGTCGTCGAAGGTCTTCGGCACCGTGGTGACCGCCCGGTTCATGCCGCCACAGCCGGCGAGCGTCGCGGCAAGGAGGAGAAGCGCAGGGCGGAGAAGACGAGACGTGTTTGCCATGGGCGGCAAACTGGGCGGCCGGCCCGAAACGTCCAGCACCGCGACGCGCACGACCGCGTCAGCCGGACGATCTGCCGAAACCTCAGCTGAGCCGTTCGAACACCCAGGTGACATGCGGCGTCAGCAGCGGATCGACGGTGACGACGAGCTGCAGCGTCCGGCGGGAGCCGGAATGGTCGGCAAAGAGGATCGAATCCTCGACGCTCACGGCCTGGTCCGCGGCAAACCGCCAGACCTGCCCGCGCAGCGACAGGCGCACGGTCTCTCCCAGCGTCTCGACGCTGACCTGCGGATGAAGGTGAAAGCGCAGCGCCGCGGTTTCCGGCTCGCTCCGCCCGCGCGGCCTGCGGGTGACATCCAGGCGATCCTCGCCGAACAGCCGCTCGCCATCCGTCGAAAGCTCGAGCCGCCGCGAGTGCCGGATTCCGAATTCTCGCTCGTAGCCGTCATGGGTCGCCTGGAAGCCGATCGGCCGGCCGGGACTGTCGGTGGCGATGCCGTCGACGCGAACTGCGCTCGGCCCGGGCACGAGCGGCGAGCCGAGAAAGCGGTCGAGATGCGGCTGGCCGGCAAAGCGCGAGGAGGAACGATCCGCCAAAGTGACGGTCGAATGGGCGGCGGTGGAGCGCGACAGGCGCCGCAGCGCCGGCTGGCCGGGGGGCGGTGCGCCGCAATTGACGACGATGCGTGCCATCCCGGAGGAAAATTCGAAGGCGAGCGTGCCGGCATGGGCCTCGCGAGACAGCGCCACCGGTGGCGGGCAGCCGGTATCGGCGATGACCACCGACCCGCCGGCCGTCAGCCGGTGGTAGCCGGAATGGCGGGCATGCGACAAAGGCTCGCCGAGGGTCTCGTCGAAGCGCATCAGCGCCGCCATCAGCTGCATGTCGGACGGACCGGTGCCGTTGAACTGGGCGAGCGTCCCGTCGGCATGGCGGAAGAAGCGCAGCGCCGGCAGCATCCGGTCGATCGCCGAATAGATCCCCTTCGGCACCGGCTGGCCCTGGCCGATCAGCGTTTCGCGGATCGGCAGAAGCTCGGCGAGGATCGCCGCCAGCGCCGCCGGGTTGCGGCTGGCATGACCGCCATCGGCGAGGATCTGGCGGTCGAGCTCGTCGGCGAGCGCCTGCACCGCGGCGCGGGTGCGGCCCGCCGGCATCGGCAGGCAAAGGCTGGCGAGCGCGATCGCCATGCGCACCATCAGCCGCGGCATGCCGGCCGGCGCTTCCTGGGCGACAGAACGCAGATAGCGCGACTGGCTCGTCAGGCTTTTGAGGCAGCGCCGGTAGAACTCGTAGTCGGCCGAGCCGAGTAGGAGATCGGCGTGCTTCAGCCAGGAGATCAGCCGGCGGGCGGCGACCTCCGGCTCGAAGGCCGGCCCGCTGACCCGGCCCGAAGACAGCCGCAGCCAGTCCGACACCAGCGCCCGGGCGTTCTTGCCGGCCAGCGCATCGCCGGCGGCGGCGTGATGGCGCAGCCAGGCAAAGCCATGGAGCTCGGCGGCGAACTCCTCGGACGGCGGTTCGGCCTGGAAGATCGAGCCGCGCACCGCCTCGACCAGACGACCGGCGAGATGGAAGCGGCCGGCATAGATCGCCTCGGCGATGAAGGGGTCGCCATGCTGCAGCGTCGGCGGGATCACCGCCAGCCGGTCCGGCGCGACGCCGACGAAGCGCAGCCGGTGGAGCGGGCCGACGCGCAGCCGCCGGCGCAGCCGCCGCCAGGCCTCCTGCACCGTCATCACCGCGATCTGCGGACTTTCCGCCAAAGCCGTCGGCACTCCCGATCACCCCATGCCAGCCCTGCCGGGCACCTGCGTCATCATCTGGAGCTGCGTCCGCCGCCCTCAGGCGGGCCCGTCACCTCCGTTCGAGCGCCAAGTTTCTGCCAACAGGGTAAACAATTCCTTAGCAGAGCCCACATATGACCAAAGGGAATGTGACGGCGTATTTGTCAGAAAATCAAGGCCCTTCGCGACGGAACCTCGCGGCGAAAAATCCATCCATGCCGCTCCCTGCCCCCGCGACCGGCATTTCAGGCGTCGTCCGCAGCGTGCCATCCGGCGAAACCGCGATGGCGAATTCGCCGAGTTCGTTCGCCGCGACACGCTCCAGCGCATAGTCCTGCCGCGCCGACAGGAAGGCAGCGGCCACCGCCTCGCCCTCGCGCGCATCGATCGAACAATTGGCAAAGACGAGCCGCCCGCCCGGCGCGACCATGTCGGCCGCCCTGGCGAGGAGCCGCAGTTGCAGCGCCGCCAGCTTGTCGACCTCGGCGTCGTCCTTGGTATAGGCGACGTCGGGATGGCGGCGGATGGTGCCTGTGGAGGAACAGGGCGCGTCGAGCAGCACCGCATCGAACGGCGTCTCGGGGGCATAGGCGGCAAGATCGCCGGTGACCGTTTCTGCGGTATAGCCGAGCCGGCCGAGATTTTCCGTCAGCCGCCTCATTCTTGCCGCCGACTGGTCGAGCGCGGTGACGCTCGCCCCGGCGCGGCAAAGCTGGGCGGTCTTGCCGCCCGGCGCGGCGCAAAGGTCGGCGACGGAAAGCCCCTGAACGTCGCCGATGAGGCGGACGGGAAGCGCCGCCGCGACATCCTGCACCCACCATTCGCCCTCGGCAAAGCCGGCCAGCGCCGAGACCGGGCCTTCGACGGCGTCGAGGCGCACCGCATATTCGCCGATCGCCCGGCCGCCGAGCCGATCGGCCCAGCCCGCGGCATCGGATTTCACCGAAAGATCGATCGGCGCGCGGGCAAGGTGGGCCGCAGCGATCGCCTGGGCGCGCGCCTCGCCATATTGCTCGACCATCCGCTTCCAGAGCCAATCCGGGCAGTTCTGCCGCGGGTCGGCCGTGGCCGCGTCGATGCGCGCGGCCTCGCGGGCGATCCGCCGCAGCACCGCATTGACGAGACCGGCAAAACGCTGGGCGCGCGGATCGTCGGCGGCGCTGGCGACGGCAAGGTCGACGGCGGCCGAATCCGGCACGTCGAGGCAGAGGATCTGCGCCGCGCCGACATGCAGGACATGGCGCAGCGACGCGGCGTTCGGCGGCAGCGGCCGGTCGAGACGCGCGGCGATCTCGGCCTCGATCGTGCCGCGATAGCGCAGCCCCGATGTCAGGATCGCTTTGACCAGAGCCTGGTCGCGCGGCTCGAGCTGGCGGAAATGCGGATGGCCGGTCGCAGCGTCGGTCAGCCCGTCGAGGGAGGTCTGCTTGTCGACGACGGCCGCAAGAAGCCGCGCGGCCACCTGCCTTGCGGCAAGGCCGGGGCGTGCCGCTTCGGTTGCCGCCTGCCCCTTCGGTCCGCGACGGCCGCCGGGCCTTGCCGCCTTTGCCGATTTCCTGCCATCCGGTCCCGGCCCGTTGCCGGCGCTCAACCCCACGGTCCCCGACGGCCGCCGCCGCGCGGCGCGCTGCCGCGGCCGGAAAAGCCGCGACCCCAGGGCGCCGGCTGCTCGCCCGCATCCTCTTCGGCGGAGGCGTCGTAGGGCCGGCCGTCCCAGGGCCCGGCCCTGCCACGATGCTGCTCGCCGCTTTGCCGGGACCAGGGTTCGGCCCGGCGGGGCTCGGGCGACAAGCCAGCGTCGCCGCCGAGGCGGGCGCGTTCCTCGAAGCCGAGCGAGCCGCCGTCCATTTCGGCGGCAAGTTCGCGCAGGGCGGCGATGCGGTTTTCGGTGGCCGGATGGGTCGAGAACAGACTGTCCATCCGCTGGCCGTTGAGCGGATTGATGATGAACATGTGAGCCGTGGCTGGATTGCGTTCGGCGCCCCAGTTGGGAATCCGGTGGGACGCACCGGCGATCTTGCCGAGAGCGGAGGCAAGCCACAAGGGCTGGCCGCAGATTTCGCCGCCGCGCCTGTCCGCCTCGTATTCCCGCGTCCGGCTGACGGCCATCTGCACCATCATCGCGGCGAGCGGCGCGACGATGATCGCGAGAAGCACGCCGACAAAGCCGAGCGGATTGTTGTTGTCGCGGCTGCCGCCGAAGAAGAAGCCGAAATTGGCGAGCATCGAGATCGCACCGGCAAGCGTCGCGGTGATCGTCATGGTCAGCGTGTCGCGATGTTCGACATGGGCAAGCTCATGGGCCATGACGCCGGCGACTTCTTCCTGGGAGAGCGTCCGCAGGAGGCCGGTGCTCGCCGCGACGGCGGCGTTTTCCGGATTGCGGCCGGTGGCAAAGGCGTTGGGCTGCTCGCTGTCGATGACGAAGACGCGCGGCATCGGCAGGCCGGCGCGGGCGGCGAGACCCTCGACGATGGCGTAGTATTCCGGCGCGCTGCGGGCGTCGACTTCCCGCGCGCCGTACATTCTGAGAACCATCTTGTCGCCGTTCCAATAGGCGAAGAGGTTCATGCCGAGGGCGAAGATCAGCGCGATCATCATGCCGCCACGCCCGCCGATCAACAGGCCGACGCCCATGAAGAGAGCGGTGAGGAAAGCGATCAGCATCGCCGTCTTGATCATATTCATGGATGCCTCACAGCAAGTGAAACCGGTCAGGCGACGAAACGCGCCCGATCGCCGCAAATCTGGGAGTTTCACCGCTCCGCTTCAAGTTTGTGGGCAAGGCTGCCACCTGCCGGCAGCCTGCCGCGCTCGACGCGCCGGGCGCCCGGTTCGATGCCGGGCGCGGACGGCAGCTTTGGCTTCGGCGTCATCACAACCTATGTGCAGGCAAAGAACACGATTTCCCGGCGGGCGGAGACAGGACCACCATGGTCGACGAGAACAGCACGGACGAGACGGGCGAAGACGCCGTGTTGGCGCGGATGAAGCTCTCCTCAACGCAGGAGGCGAGCGGCCGCCGCAAGCTGACGCCGGCCGCCAGGCGGGCCCTTGCCGAAGCCGAGGAGCGGCGAAAGGCGCAGGCAGCCGAAACGGCGGCGCTTCCCAAGGAGGTCAATGGCCGCGACGGGCCGGAGCCGGTGCGCTATGGCGACTGGGAGAAGAACGGCATCATTTCGGATTTCTGACGCCGGCGATTTCCTTTGCAAACCTATGCGAGTAGGCTGCCCGTCCTATTGCAGGGCTTGAAGGTCCATTGCGTCGGTCGTTGCGCCCTCCATCTCAGCGCCAGCGCAACGTCGCAACGTTCCTGCGCTCCGCATTGTCAAGTTGGCCGCTCGCCTCGAGCCGGCGTTCCGCCTTGTCGAATCAGCCAAAGCCGCGTAGATAGGAAGATGTTCATATTCGGAGCATCGCCCGCATGCGCGCTCTCGCGTGCCTCACCCTCATAGGCTGCATTCTCGGAGCGGGCGCGGCCCGCGCCGGGGACGAGGACTATCGCCGGGAGATCGCGGGGCCGGTGGCGGCAAGCGTCGTCAAGGTGCGCGACGGCGACACGGTGGAGGTCGAGGCCTTCGTCTGGCCGATGCAGAGCGTCCATGTCGCGGTGCGCCTGCGCGGCATCGACGCGCCGGAAAAACGCGGCAAGTGCGACGGCGAAAAGGCTGCGGCGGCGCGGGCCACCGCCCGGCTGAAGCAGCTCCTCGCCACCGACCGGGTCTATCTCACAGAGATTTCCGGCGACAAATATTTCGGGCGGGTGCTCGCCAGGCTTTCGGTAAAGGGCAATGCCGATCTTGGCCGGACGCTCCTGAAGGAGGGCCTCGTCGCGCCCTATGAGGGCGGCAAGCGCCGCGACTGGTGTTCCGAAGCGAGCCTTCGCGGTGGCACCGAGCGGGACGTCGCGGCGGTCGCGGGCCGCTGAGCGGCGGACCGGGCGCATGCAGCCTCAGGCCTTCTTGACCCAGCGGCCTTCCTCTGTCTGCTGCCAGTAGGTCACCGCATGGCCGGCGGCCTTTTCGACCTTCCAGCGCCCCCGTGCCGTGTCGAGCTGGTCGGTGTCGTGGCCGTCGAAGAGATAGACCGCCCGGACATAGCCCGACAGCGTGTCGGGCACCGCGCCATCGACGAGGAAGCGCACATGCGGCTCGTTCGCCCGCTGCGCCGGATCGGTGGTGAGGAGGACCGGCTGCAGCTGTCCGGAGCTTTCCTTGTCGCTGCCATGAGGCAGAAAACTGTCCTCGCGGTAGGTCCACAGATGATTGTCGAGCGCCTCCAGCCGCTCGTCGCTGGAACATTGCACGACGACGCGCCAGCCGCGCCCGAGGGAGCGCTCGAGCAGGTCCGGCAGCGCCTGTTCCAGCCGGCTCTCGGTGAGGTGATAGAACAGGACTTCCGTCATCTGCGGTTCGATCCATGGACCCGGCGGGCGGCGTCGCCCGATCATCGTCGATCCGGCGGGAAAGGGGAAGGCCGGCAAGACCTCCCCGGCCGGCTTCGGCCACCGCTGGCCCGGCAGGACGTCAGGACGTCAGGACGACTGATAGTGATCGGCGACCAGCCGGTCGAGCAGCCTGACGCCGAAACCCGAGGCCCAGGACTGGTTGTACTCGTTGGCGGGCGAGCCCATCGCCGTGCCGGCGATGTCGAGATGCGCCCAGGGCACGTCGTTGACGAAGCGCTGCAGGAACTGCGCAGCGGTGATCGAACCGGCCGCCCGGCCGCCGCCGATATTCTTGATATCGGCGAACTTGCCCTCGATCATCTTGTCGTATTCGCGCCCGAGCGGCAGCCGCCAGACCTTCTCGCCGCTGACCTTGCCCGCCGCGGCGAGCCGCTCTGCAAGCTCGTCGTTGTTGGAGAACAGCCCGGCATGATGATTGCCGAGGGCGACTATGATCGCGCCGGTCAGCGTTGCCAGATTGACCATGAATTTCGGCTTGAAGCGGTCCTGGCAGTACCAGAGCGCATCGGCAAGGACGAGCCGGCCCTCGGCGTCGGTGTTGAGCACCTCGATGGTGGTGCCGGACATCGCGGTGACAATGTCGCCCGGCCGCTGGGCGTTGCCGTCGACGGCGTTCTCGACGAGGCCGACGATCCCCACCGCATTGACCTTCGCCTTGCGGCCTGCGAGCGCCCGCATCAGCCCAACGACGGCCGCCGAACCGCCCATGTCGCCCTTCATCTCGTCCATCGAACCGGCCGGCTTGATCGAGATGCCGCCGGTATCGAAGACGACGCCCTTGCCGACGAAGGCGACAGGCGCCTCGCCCTCCGGGCCGCCGTTCCAGCGCATGACGACGAGCCGCGGCGGACGGGGCGAGCCCTGCGCGACGCCGAGCATCGCGTGCATCTTCAGGGCCTCGAGCTCGCTCTCGCCGAGCACCTCGACGTCGATCCCTTCCTTCGTGAGCGCCTCGATCCGTTCGGCATATTCGACCGGGCCGAGGATGTTGGCAGGCTCGTTGACGAGGTCGCGCGCCAGCATCGTGCCGGCGGCGATCGCCTCCTCTGCCGCGAATGCGGCGCGGGCGCCGTCCGGATCGGCAACGGCGAAGGTCAGCGCCGCCGGCTCGGCGGTTTCCTTCTCGTCCTCTTCGCCGGGCTTGGCCTTCTTCGACTTGTAGAGGTCGAAGTCGTAGGCCCTCAGCAGCGCCCCGCTCGCCATGCGCGCCGCGTCGGCCGCCGAGACGGCGCCTTCCGGCGTCTCGCAGCGGATGGTGACGCTCGAGGCACCCTTGGTCTTGGCAAGCGCAGTGCCGCCGAGCTTCAGGAAATCCTCCTCCGTCCGCGGGTCCTTGGCGTCAGTCCCGATCACCAGCAGGCGGTCGGCGGCAACGCCCGCCGGAGCGATGAGATCGACGGTGGTAAGGCTCTTGCCCTTGAACTTCGCGATGCGGGCGGCCTTGCCGACGGTCTCACGCATCTCGCCAGGCAGCCCCTCCGGCACCGCCCCGCCCTCTCCGGCGAGGATGACGAGAACGTCGCCCGCCGCCGCATCGAGCGGGGCGAATTCGATCTTGGGAAGCTTGGCCATGATGTCTCCTGGAAATCGGCTGAAGGCGGCAGGAAAGGCTGTCGATGCCCCCGCCGCCTGCCGCGGCGCGAACCGGCGGACCCTCCATGTCCGGCCGGCCCGGCGGCGGACCTCGCCCAGATTTGAGCGCCGGGTCGCGTTTTGCAAGGGCGCGAAGATGCGTGATTGCGTTAACCATGCCTCTTCGGGCTTCCTTAGCCAGACTGTCGCAGGATTTTCATCGAGCGCCCTGGCGACGAAGCGCCCAGGCACCGGACCGTGATCGCCGCATCCGGACCGGCTTCTCGACAAGCCCGATCAGGGCAGCTATTGCGGCGACGACATTCGAAGAGCCATCTATGAGCCGGCAACGAAGGCCGCCGGCTGGCGCCCCCGCAACGGGACATCCTCCCCGGCGACGGGACACCCTTCAAGGAACCGCTTCTTGACCGCTGGGCGCCGACCCTCATGACGCTTCTGGAACGCTACGTCTTCAAGCGCGCCCTGATGAATTCGCTCGGCGCGCTCGCCGCGCTGGTGCTGATCGTTTGGATCGTCCAGGCGCTCTCGCGGGTCGACGTCGTGAAGTCGACGGCATCGGCGGCGGGCAACGTCTTCTGGATCGCGCTGATGCTTTTGCCGGACCTGGCCGCCGGCATCGTCCCCTTCGCCATCCTGATCGGCTCCGTCCAGGCGCTGAACGGCCTCAATGCCGATTCGGAGCGGGCGGTGATGGCCGCCTCCGGCGCCTCGCCGAAGGTAGTGGCAAAGCCCGTCGTCATGCTCGGGCTCCTCGGCGGCATCGCCATCCTCCTCGTCGCCCATGTCGTCGGACCGATGTCCTCGCGGGCCTTTCGCGACGGTATCCGGGCGATCAATGCCGACACCATCACGCTCTTCCTGCAGCCCGGCCGTTTCGAGAAGGTGCAGGACGGGCTGGAACTGTCGATCGGCGCGGCGCGGGGCTCCAACATCAAGAGCCTGTTCATCGCCGACACCCGCGATCCGAAGACCGAGCTCATCTATTTCGCCCGCGAGGCGCGGATCGCCGAGGAGGACGGGCGCTCGCTGCTGCTGCTCAGCGACGGTCAGCTGCATCGCCGCGACATCAAGGATGGCTCGGTGGCGGTCGTCCAGTTCCAGTCCTATGCCTTCGATCTCGCCGATCTGAAGCCGGCGAGCCAGGGCGACTGGATCCGGACGTCCGAGCGCTCGACGGGCGACCTCATCTCGCCCAATCCCGCCGACAAGCTCTACCGCGAAAATCCCGGCTCGCTGACCGGCGAACTGACCGACCGGATGACCAACTGGCTCTACGCCGTCGCCTTCGCGCTCTGGGCGGTGGTGGTCGCGGCCCAGCCGCGCACCAACCGCCAGGCAAGCTCGGCGGCGATGACCCTCGGCCTTGCCGGCGGGCTTGGCCTCAAGGCGCTCGGCTTTCTGGTGATCGCGCAGATCGAGACGAGTTCGGCTTTCGTCTATCTCGCCTATCTCCTGCCGCTCAGCGCGATCGCGCTCGATGCCTGGCTGATCTACGCCAATGTCGACCTCAACGAATGGGTGGTGCTGCGCCGGACGATCGAGGCGATCCAGGCGGCCTGGCGCGCCGTCCTGCGGCCCTTCGAGACGCGCAAGGGCCAGGCCACGGGGGTCGGCCGATGAGGAACTTCACCCTCAACCGCTACTTCCTGCGGCTCTATCTCACCTCCTTCTTCTCGACGCTGATCGCCATCTTCGCGCTGATCTACCTCGTCGACATGATCGAGCTCAGCCGCCGCGGCCGCACCGAGGTCCTCGGCTTTCTCGGCGCCGCGAGCTATTCGGCGCTGCGCGTGCCCTCCTTCATGGAGCAGGCGCTTCCCTTCATCATCCTGTTCGCCTCGATCTTCACCCTCCTCAACCTCAACCGGCGGCTCGAACTCGTCGTCGCGCGCAGCGCCGGCGTGTCGATCTGGCAGATCCTGTTGCCATTCGCCTTCGGCTCTGTGCTGCTCGGCCTCGCCGCCACTTTCGCCTACAACCCCCTCGCCGCCTGGACGAAGGCGCGCGCCTCCAGCATCGAGGCCACGGTCTTCGGCGGTTCGCCGGACGAGCCCGGCGAGGAGATCTGGCTGCGACAGTCGGCCGGGGGGACGCGTTCGATCATCGGCGGCGCTGCGGTGACGCGGGGCGGCAGCGAGCTCAGGCATGTCAGCGCCTTCCTGTTCGGCGACGACGGCTCGATCACCCAGCGCATCGACGCCGACCAGGCGACGCTGGAGAACGGCCAGTGGGTGCTGGCAAGGCCGCGGGTGACGCGGATCGGCTATCCGCCGTCCTATCCCCAGCAGTTCCGCCTGCCGACCTCCCTCAAGCCGGAATATATCGAGCAGCGGGTGGCCGACCCCGAGGCGACGTCGGTGTGGAGGCTGCCGGGCGAGATCAAGGTCGCCGGCAGTCTCGGCCTCAATCCGATGGCCTTCGACATGCAGTACCAGACGCTGCTCGCCCGCCCGGCCCTGTTTCTCGCCATGACGTTGGTCGCTGCGACAGTTGGGACACGGTTCTCGAGAACCGCACAGGCGGGCAGCGCCATCGCCGCCGGAGTGCTGGCGGGCTTCACTCTCTACGTGGTAACGTTCCTCGCAAAGGCGCTGGGGAGCAACGACATCATTCCGCCAGTCGTCGCAGCATGGTTTCCGGTGTTGGCCGCAGGATCGTTGGGGGTAACGATGCTGCTCCATCAGGAGGATGGGTAGGCATGAAATCGAGGGGGACGTTCACCGCCGCGCCAGGCATGGCCTGGCTCCGGTCGTGGGCCATTCTTCTTGTCGGAACAATGCTTTGCGTGTTCGGCGGAGTAGCGGATGGTCGTGCCCAGCCGGCGCTGCCGACGGCTGCTTCGCTGCAGCAGAAGGACGCCAAGCTGTTTCTGGCCGCGGACACCGTCACCTATGACACCAAGGGCGACGTCGTCACTGCGACGGGTGGCGTGCAGATCGATTACGGCACTTACAAACTCGTCGCACGCAGGCTGATCTACAATCAGAAGACGCGGCGACTGCTCGCAATCGGCGATGTCGAGCTGCAACAGCCGGACGGGAATCGGATCTACGCCGACCAGATCGACGTCACCGACGACTTCCGCGACGGCTTCGTCGAGGCGCTGCGGCTGGAGACCCCCGAGGACACCCGCTTCGCCGCCGCCCAGGCGGTGCGCGAGAACGGTGACAAGACGATCTTCGATCGCGGCGTCTACACCGCCTGCAAGCCCTGCCGCGAACATCCCGAGCGGGCGCCGCTCTGGCAGATCAAGGCGCGCCAGATCATCTGGGACGAGAAGGAAAAGGTGATCCGCTATTACGGCGCGCATTTCGAACTGTTCGGCGCGCCGATCGCCTACCTGCCCTACTTCCAGTCGCCCGATCCGACGGTGAAGCGCCAGTCCGGCTTCCTCGCTCCGAGCTTCAAGAGTTCCGGCGATCTCGGCGTCGGCGTCCGGGTGCCGTATTTCATGGTGCTGAACGACAGCGCCGACGTCACCGTCGCCGGCACCTACTACACCAAGCAGGGCTTCCTCGGTGAGGCGGAATACCGCCAGGCCTTCGACAACGGCATGTTCACCCTGAAGACCGCCGGGATCATCCAGCAGGATCGCGGCGAGTTCATCAGCGACAACACCTATCGAAACGGCGTCCTGGTCGACGAATCGCCGGACTATTCGAAGGCGCGCGGCATGATCGGCTCGACGGGCAAGTTCGCCCTGTCCGATCGCTGGACCTTCGGCTGGGACATTCTCGCCCAGAGCGACGACAACTTCTCCAACACCTACGGGATCGACGGCTATTCGGATTCGCGGAGGGCCTCGGAGGTCTACCTCACCGGCCTCGGCGACCAGAGCTTCTTCGATCTCAGGGCCCAGAAGTTCGACTACCAGACCAACGATCGGGACCTGCCGGAGCAGCAGCCCTACGTGCTGCCGTCCTTCGACTACGAGCGGATCGAGCAGACGCCGGGCATCGGCGGCGAGTTGAAGTTCACCGGCAATCTCGCCTCGATCTACCGCAAGGACGACAGCTTCACCAAGATCTGCAACACTCATCTTTCGGGCGGCACCGACCCGCAGGACGACTGCGTCGATCCGTTCAACGGCAACAAGTTCAACCCGGACTATCTGCGCTACAGCGGCCTCGAAGGCGACTACACCCGCGGCACCGCCGAACTCGAATGGCGCAACAGCTACATCCTGCCGGTCGGCCTGGTGCTGACGCCGATCGCCTCGGTGCGCGGCGATCTCTACACCGCGGACATGTCGAGCGACGGCTCCAACCTGCCCTTCTATGCCGCCGGCACCAAGATCAGCGAAGATCCTTACGGCGCCGTCTCGATCGACGACAGCGGTGCCCGCGGCATGGCGACCGCCGCCCTCGAGGCGCGCTATCCCTATCTGATCGAAACGGCCCACAGCAGCCACGTCATCGAGCCGATCGCCCAGATCATCGCCCGGCCGAACGAGACCTCGATCGGCCAGCTGCCGAACGAGGACGCCCAGACCCTTGTCTTCAACACCGCCAACCTCTTCTCGCTCGACAAGTTCTCCGGCTACGACCGGATCGAGGGCGGCACCCGAGCGAATGTCGGGCTGAAATATGCCGGCAATTTCGAGGGCGGCTATTCGATCGACGCGGTGGTCGGCCAGTCCTACCAGCTTGCCGGCGTCAACTCCTATGCCCAGCGCGATCTCAGCCTCGTCGGCTACGATTCCGGCCTCGAGACCACCCGTTCGGACTATGTCGGCTCGGTGTCCTTCGGCATGCCGACGGGCGTTACCGTGGGAACGCAGGGTCGCTTCGACGAAGAGGACTTCTCGCTGCGCCGGGCCGACCTCTTCGGCTCCTATGAAGGACCGGTGACCAGCGGCTTCGTCGCCTATTCCTTCATCGCCGCCCAGCCGCTCTACGGGTCGATCGAGGATCAGAACCAGATCAGCACCGGCGCCTCGCTGAAGTTCGACCAGAACTGGACCGCCTACGGCACCCTCGCCTACGACATCAAGAACAGCAGCGTCATCCGCAGCGGCGTCGCCATCGGCTGGGCCAACGACTGCTATTCGATGCTGCTGTCCTACGAGGACGAGAATTCGAGCTATTCCTCCGACAGCGGCTCCTCGACGGTGATGTTCAAGGTCGGCCTCAGAACCCTGACGAGCTACAACGAGCCCTTCGACATCGGCCTCTGAGGTCTCGGAGGTCGGCCGGCATGGGGCGGCGGCGTGGACGCGCACGGCCGTCCGCACGCCGGCTCGCGCCTCAGCGGATCGCGGTGATCACGCTTTCGCCAAAGCTTTGGTGTTGATGCGTTTCATGCATCGCCGAAACGCCGCCGACCGGCCAAAATGCCCGAATTCACTTCTCATCAGGCTTGAACTCGCCTACACGGAGGCGGCCCCGGCTCGGTTTGCGACAGGCAAGGCGAGGTGGGCCGACGTTACGGCAGGAAGAATGACCTCGAAGGGGAGTTGAGAGCCTCGATGACGTTCAAGAAATTGGTTTCGGGACTGGCTGCCCTTGCGGCCCTCGTCGTCTTCGCACCGACCGGAAATTTCCTCGGCCCGCGACCGGCCATGGCAGCATCCGAAATTGCCGTCGTCGTCAACGGCATGCCGGTCACGACCTTCCAGATCCGGCAGCGGGCGGCATTCCTGAAGCTTCGCCGCGAAGGCGGCAATCTGACCTCGAAGGCGACCGACGAGCTGATCGACGAGGCGCTGAAGCAGCAGGAAATCCGGCGGCGTGGCATCAAGATCCCCGACGAGGCGGTCGAGCAGGCGTTCGAGAACTTCGCCAAGCAGAACAAGCTGACCGTCGCGCAGCTCACCGAGGTCCTGTCGCGATCCGGTTTTTCGGCCCAGGGCTTCAAGGACTACATCCGCGTCCAGATGGGCTGGGGCCAGGCGGTGCAGGCGAGCCTTCGCTCCAGCGACAGGATGAGCGAGCAGGACGCCGTGCAGCAGATGCTGGCACAGGGCGGCAAGAAGCCGAAGACGACGGAATACACCCTTCAGCAGGTGATCTTCGTGGTGCCGCCGGACGAGCGCGGTTCACAGATGTCCCGCCGCAAGCGGGAGGCGGAGGGCATGCGCGGCCGCTTCAACTCCTGCGACCGGACCTACGACATCGCCAAGGAACTGCGGGACGTAACCGTCCGCGATCTCGGCCGCGTCATGCAGCCGGAGCTTCCGCCCCGCTGGAAGGACGCGATCGAGCGGACCAGCGTCGGCAAGGCGACCCCGATCCAGGAGACCGAGCGCGGCGTCGAATTCATCGCCGTCTGCAACAGTCGTCAGGTGTCGGACGACAAGGCCGCGGCGATGGTGCTGCAGAATCAGGAGCTCGAGAAGCTCGGCAAGGGCGAATCCGGCCCCGACAAGGCGCTGCTCGAGAAGGTCAAGAAGAACGCGCAGATCATCCGCAAATGACGAGGCAGGGCCGGGCCGCGGCGCCACTCGCCGTGACGCTGGGCGAGCCCTCCGGCGTCGGCCCGGACATCGTCCTGGCGCTGCAGGCGGCCGGGTCTGGCAGCCTGCCGCCGCTCTTCGTCCTCGCCGATCCGGCAATGCTGACGGCGCGGGCCGAGCGCCTTGGCCTGACCTTGGGCATGTCCCCGATTGCCGGGCCCGAGGAGGTCGCGGACGTCGAACCGGGTACCCTCGCGGTGCTGCCGCTCTCGAACACCCAAGCGGAGACGCCGCGAACGCCGGATAGCCGCAATGGCGCTGGCACCATCGAGGCGATCGACCGGGCGACCGCGTTCGCCCTCGACGGCCGGGCCGCCGGCATCGTCACCGGGCCGATCGACAAGAAGGCGCTCTACGACGTCGGCTTCCGCCATCCCGGCCACACCGAATATCTTGCCGAGCTCTGCTCGCGGCGGACCGGAGCGCCGCTGACGCCGGTCATGCTGTTGACCGGGCCGGAGCTTTCCTGCGTGCCCGTCACCATCCACATCCCCCTCGCCGAGGTGCCGAAGCAGCTGACGACGGAGCTGATCGTTTCGACATGCCGGATCACCGCCGCGGACTACCGTCGCCGGCTCGGCGTCGCCAGCCCGCGTCTGGCAATTTCCGGCCTCAACCCGCATGCCGGCGAAAAGGGCGCGATCGGGAACGAGGACGAGCGCATCGTCCGCCCGGCCGTGGAGATCCTCAGGGCGGAAGGGATCGACGCCGTCGGTCCCCTGCCCGCCGACACGATGTTCCACCGCGAGGCCCGGGCGCTCTACGACGTTGCCATCTGCATGTATCACGACCAGGCGCTGATCCCGGCAAAGACCCTCGCCTTCGACAAGACCGTCAACGTCACGCTCGGCCTGCCGATTATCCGGACCTCGCCCGACCACGGCACCGCCGCCGACATCGCCGGCACCGGCAGGGCACGCCCGGACAGCTTCCGCGCCGCGATCGCCCTCGCCTGGCGGATGGCCGAGGCGGAAGCCACCACCCCCTCCGCCTGATGGCCGCGCCCGACGGCCTGCCGCCGCTGCGCGAGGTGATCGCCGCGCACGGTCTCAACCCGAAAAAGAGCCTCGGCCAGAACTTCCTGCTCGATCTCAACCTGACAGGCCGGATCGCAAGGCAGGCGCTGCCGCTCGACGCGGCGACCGTCGTCGAGGTCGGCCCCGGGCCCGGCGGGCTGACCCGAGCGCTGCTCGCCGAGGGCGCCCGGCGCGTCGTCGCCATCGAGAAGGATCCGCGCTGCATCGCGGCTCTTGAAGAAATTGCCGGGCACTATCCCGACCGCCTGGAGATCGTCTCGGCCGACGCGCTGGGCATCGATCTTGCCGGCCTTGCCGGGGACGGCCCGCTGAAGGTCGTCGCCAATCTCCCGTACAATGTCGGCACCCAGCTTCTGCTCAACTGGCTGACCGCCGAGTCCTGGCCGCCGGTCTGGGAGAGCCTGACGCTGATGTTCCAGAAGGAAGTCGCCGAGCGCATCGTCGCCGCGCCGGGAAGCCGGCATTACGGCCGGCTCGGCGTGCTCGCGGGCTGGCGCAGCCGCTCGCGGATCCTTTTCGACGTCTCGCCGGCGGCCTTCACGCCGCCGCCGAAGGTGACCTCGGCGGTGGTGCGGGTCGTTCCGAACGACAGCCCCGAGCCGGTGCCGCTGGCAGCCCTCGAAAAGGTCACGGCGGCGGCCTTTGGCCAGCGCCGCAAGATGCTGCGACAGAGCCTCAAGACACTCGGCGGCGAAGCGCTTCTCACCCGCGTCGGCATCGACCCGCAACGACGGGCGGAGACCCTGAGCGTTTCGGAATTCGTGCGCCTCGCCAACGCGCTCTGACGCCGCGGGCAGAAACGGACGCAAGCCGCCAGAGGCCGTCAGAGCTCGATCGTCAGTCCCGTCGAGGCGATGCGGGCGCCGGCAAATTCGGCGCTCACCGACTCCTGCAGCTCGGCCAGCCACTCGTCGGTCCGCGACACGTCGTGGTGATAGATCAGGAGCTGCGGCACGTCGGCGGCCCTGCAGAGGCGCACGCCATGCTGCCAGGTCGAATGGCCGAAGCCGAGATAGCGGGGAAATTCCTCGTCCGTATAGGTGCAGTCGTAGACCATCACGTCGGCGCCGGCGATGAAGCGGACGAGATCCTCGTCGATCCGGCCGGCTTCGTGCTCGGTGTCGGTGATGTAGCAGACCGAACGGCCGTCATAGTCGATCCGGTAGCCGACGGCACCGTTCGGATGGTTCAGCCGGAAGGTGCCGGCGACGATACCGTCGCCGAGATCGATGACGTCGGGAGGTCGGAAGTCGAGATAGTCGATCTTCGCGGCGAACTGCTTCGGCTTGACCGGGAAATAGGGGGGGCACATGAAGCCCTCGACCATCGCCCGGCAGGTCGTGCGGTCGAGAAAATGACCGGCATAGATCCGCGCCGCGACGTGATCCTTGTAGAGCGGGATCAGGAAGGGCAGGCCCATGATGTGGTCGAAGTGGCAATGGGTGAGGAGGATGTCGAAACCGTTCACGCGCTTCTCTTCATAGAGCTTGCGCCCGGCGGCGACGAGGCCGGTTCCGGCGTCGAGAAAAATGGTCCTCTCGCCGCAGTTGAGTTCGATGCAGCTGGTGTCGCTGCCGAATCGGGTATTGGCTGCCGCCGGCGCGGGTATAGAGCCGCGCGCGCCCCAGACGGTCAGCGCAAATCGGTTCATCTCGGGCGCCCCTGTCCCGCCGCCACATTGCGCGCCCGCACCAGTTCCTCGTTGGTGTGGGTGAGCCTTTCCGCGAGGCCCCGCATCACCTCGGTGGCGATCTCCGGAAACTGCCGGACCAGCTGCAGGAAGGCCTCCTTGCGGACCCTCAGCGCCGAGAGCCGGGATTTCGCCGTCACCGTCGCGGTGCGCGGCACGTCGCAGAGGATGGAGATTTCGCCGACGACATCGCCGGTCTTCAGCGAGGCGACCACGAAATCGCCGGCTTCCGCGGCGATGGAGACGTCGGCCTCGCCTTCCATCAGGACATAGGCGGCGTCGCCGGTCTCGCCCTGTCGGCAGAGCACCTGGCCCGGCCGGTAGGTGACGGTTTCGGCCGTGTAGGCGATCAGTTTCAGCCGCGCCGGCTCGATACCGGCGAACAGCGGAACCGCCCGCAAGAGGTCGATCTCCGATTTCAGAAGCATCGTCTTCGATCCTTGCTCATGGACTCTCCCGGACGCCGGTCCCGATCGAATGCTTCATGCACAAACTCATCTCGGATACGGCTCCGTCCTCATGCCGGACGCATCCTTTCGAACCTCTGCTGCCCCGACTGGCGATCGCGCCGCGGGGAGGACACCGGCCGAACTTGGCACGTCTGCGACGACCGCATCAATAGCCTAGCACTGGAGCCTTCCCGGCGGATGCCGGACGCCGTCGCACCATGCGATCCCTTGTCATATGGGGATTGTGCCAGAAACACCCTTACATAACCTCCACCGGTTCCGCCCCAGCGCTTTCGAGCCCCTGCATCCGGCCTTCCCGGAACTCGACCGTCCGCTGGAAGAGATCAGCGTGGTCGGCATGGGTCAGCACCCAGAGGATCGTCTGGCCGGGGGTATCGAGGCTCGAACGCGATTTGATGACGGCGAGCGTGATGCGCCGCTGGGTCTCGCCGTCGAGGGCCGAGAGCGGACGGTTGAACACCAGGAGGTCCGGCCGCTTGAGGAGCGCGCGGGCCAGCGTCAGCTTCTGCTGCTGGCCGGCCGAGAGGCGCTTGGCGCCGCTGCCGATGTCGAAGGACAGGCCGAGATCGAAGACCACGTCGAAGAGGCCGGTCTCGTGCAGGGTCTCCGACAGAACCGCGTTGATGCGGCCCGGCGCCTCGGCATAGCGGGTGACGATACGGCCGAACAGGATGTTGTCCTGCAGGCTCGCGGCGCGGTTGATCGCCGCCGCGTCGTGGTGGGACACCGCACCGGCGAGATCGGGACCGAGACCGTCGGAGAAATGATCGCGTGCCTTGACGATCTCCGAGCGCAGCGTGTCGTCGAGGAGGCCGAGGCGGTGGCGCGGCTCGACATAGCCGAAGGCGAGGCGCTGGAAGGCGCGCCTGTCGCGCTCCTCGCGCTTTGCATCGCCCTCCACCCGGCGCAGCGCCGCGCGATAGGTCTCGACGTCCTCGGGCGACATCAGGTCGATGTCCTCGAGCAGCGGGTTGTCGGCGGACAGATCGCCGAAGATCTCGATCACCGTCTCGGCGATCTGGCGGCCCATCAGGAACAGCTTCTCGTCGAGGCCGGTCGCCTCGAGCGCCGCCTGCACCGACGGGCGTTCGGCAAGCGGCGCCTCGGCGTCGGCGTCGGGATCGGCGGTGCCGAAGACGAGGTTCTCGAAGACCGTCGCGTAGTCGGAATAGCGGCTCTTGTCGAAGCTCTCGAAATAGTCCTCGTCGCCGCCCTCGATCAGGAACTGGCGGAACCGCGCCCGCGCATTGAGGATCTGGTCGGCAATGCCGTCGGAGAGGGTCTCCGGCAGTTTGCCGCGCAGGCCGAATCTGGCGATCTCGCCCTTCAGCTCGACGAGGTCGAGGACCTCGGCCATCCGGGCCGGCAGCGCCTCTGGGCCCGACACGCCGGCCGCCTGGTAGTCGATCCAGTCGTCGCGGATGTCGAGGTCGAGATTGCCGGAAAGCCGTGCCTCCTCCAACCGCTCCGCCTCGGCCCGGTCGTGGCGGTCGAGATGGCGGTACGGCACATGCTTGAGGCCGTAGGTCAGCGCGTCGCGAACGCTCATCTGCGGCAGGAACAGGCCCGAGGTGGAATAGCCGAGGCGCCGCCCGGGGATCGAGTCTGGCATCGTGTCAAGCGACATGCCGGCATAGGCGATCCGCCCGCCCGCCGGCTGCAGCAGCCGCACCAGCGCATCGGCGAGATATTCGCCGCCGCCGCCCGGCGGCCCGACGACCGCCACCGTCTCGCCCGGCACGAGCTTCAGCGTCGTCGGATAGAGCAGCTCGTTGCCGGAATCGTCGGTCACCTTGAGACCGGTCACCGTCATCTCGCCTTCGAGCCTTGGCGGCACGTCGAAGCTGACCTTTTGCAGATCCGGCGAGATCAGGTCCGACATGACGAACTGCTCGCGGATCTGGGCGTATTTCGACTGGACGTCGACCCGGTACTGGTCCCAGGCGATCAGCTCCTTCAGCGGCGACGGCAGGTCCTTGTAGGCGGCGATGACCGCGACGAGCTGGCCGATGTCGAGCCGGCCGGTGATCACCAGATAGCCGCCGCCGAGATAGAAGATGAACGGTGTCATCTGGGCGAGCAGGTTGTTGAGAAAGTTCACGAAGAACTTCCACTGGTAGAAGTCGTAGCGGATCTTCAGGATCTTGCCGAGGCGGTCGCCGAGCTCGGCGCGCTCGTAGTTCGAGGTGTCGTTGGTGCGGATCGAGGCGATGCCCTCGACCACCTCGCCGATGCGCCCGGACAAGATACGCGCCGTCAGCTGGCGGTTGCGGGCGAGGACGACTAGCCGGCGGCGCATGCGCGGGATCATGACGATCTGCACCAGCACCACCGAGCCGGCGACGAGGCCCAGCCAGAAATTCTGCAGGACGATGAAGAACAGCGCCGTCAGCGCCTGGCTCATCAGCAGAGCCGGATCGGCAAAGGCGCTGCCGCCGAAGCCGCCGACCGGCTCGGTCTCGTCCTTGATCATCGAGGCGATCTCGGAGCCGCGCACATGCTTGAAGCGGCCGGAGGGAAAGCGCAGCACCCTGTCGACCAGCTGATAGCGCAACCGCCGCAGAAGCCGCTCGCCGAGCTTGCCCTTGTAGGTCGAGATGTAGAACTTGAAGAGCCCGTTGACGATGACGAAGAACAGGAAGCTCAGCGACAGGGCGACGAGCACCCCGAGACGGTCGAGATCCATGCCGGGAAACAGCGGGATCTCGCCGCCGCCGAGAAAGCCCGGCAGCGGGATGGCGAAGTCGAACAGCGTCTGGGTCTGGCCCGGCTGCCAGTTGCCCTGGATCGGGCCGTTGACGATGCGCTTCGGCAGGTCGAGCGTCAGATAATAGAGCGGCAGCGATACGGCCAGGACGCCGAACAGCCACAGCTGCTGGCTGCGGGTGTAGCGCCAGACATAGCGGAAGACGCTCTCGTCGAGCTCGTCTGCCGGCTTCATGTCCGCAGCTCCGTCCCCGACGGCTTGACGGGTGGGCGCTCGTCGGAGAGGAAATCGAGATTGGCGGCGCGGACGAAATGGCCCGGGCGCGCCTCGAGAAGCTGTGGCATCGGAATGTCCCTGGCGATCGTGAAGGGCGCCGCCCAGTCTCGCCGGCCGATCAGCCCGACCTCCGGAAGGTTGGAGAAATCGAGCGGGCGGGCGAGATCGGCATGCGGCACCGCCTCGATCAGCATTTTCGTGTAGGGATGCAAGGGTTCGCGGAACAGCTCGGCCCGCGGCGCCAGCTCGACCACCGCGCCGTCGCACATCACGACGATCCGGTCGGCGATGTGGTTCACCACCGCGAGATTGTGGGTGATGAAGACGTAGGTGAGCCCCGACAGCCGTTGCAGATCCTTCAGGAGATTGAGGATCTGCGCCTGGACGGAGACGTCGAGCGCCGCCACCGGCTCGTCGCAGATGAGGATCTCGGGCTCGAGCGCCAGCGCGCGGGCAATCCCGATGCGCTGGCGCTGGCCGCCGGAAAAGCTGTGGGGGTAGCGCGAGGCAAAGCTCGGCTCGAGGCCGACGGCGGCCAGCAGCCGCTCGACCCTCTCGCGGCGCTCGCCGGTCTCGCAGACGCCGTGGATTTCCAGCGGCTCGGCGAGGATCGCGCCCACCGTCATGCGCGGGTCGAGCGAGGAGAACGGATCCTGGAAGACGTATTGCATACGCTTCCTGACCGTGAACATCGTCTCGCGGTCGGCCGAGACGAGATCGACCGGGCCGTCGTCGCCATTTAGCACGATCGACCCCTCGTCGACCGGGACCGCGCGCATCAGCGCCCTGGCGAGCGTCGTCTTGCCCGAGCCGGATTCGCCGACGAGGCCGAGGCATTCGCCCCGCCTGACCGTCAGCGACACGTCAGCGAGCGCCCGGATCACCCGCGCCGGCGCCCGGCCGACCAGCCGCCGGTCGCCGCGGAGGGAAAAGCTCTTCGACAGGCCTTGCGCTTCCAGGATCGGCTCGCCCTTCGGCCCGCTCGCCTTCGGCTTCACCAGGACGTCGGCATCGATCTTGATCTCGCGGATCGGCTTCAGCCGGCGCTGCTCGGCGTCGGAAAAGTCCGGCACGGCCTTCATCAGCGAGACGAGATAGGGGTGCGACGGACGCGAGAAGATCGTCTCCACCGGGCCGGATTCGACGATCCGGCCATGATGCATCACCACCACCTCCTCGGCGAGGTTGGCAACGACGCCGAGGTCGTGGGTGATCAGCAGGAGCGCCATGCCGAGCTCGGCCTGCAGATCCTTCAAAAGCTTGAGGATCTGCGCCTGCAGCGTGACGTCGAGGGCGGTGGTCGGCTCGTCGGCGATCAGCAGCGGCGGCCGGCACATCAGCGCCATGGCGATCATCGCCCGCTGGCGAAGGCCGCCGGACAGCTCGAAGGGATACATGCGCATCGCCCGGGCCGGTTCGGGAAAGCGCACGAGCCTCAGCGTCTCGGCGGTCAGCTCGGCGATCTCTGCCTTCGAGGCATTGCGGTGGATCGCCGCCATCTCGCCGATCTGGTCGCCGAGAGTGTGGAGCGGCGAGAACGCCGTCATCGGCTCCTGGAAGACCAGCGCGATGGAGCGCCCGCGGATCGAGCGGAACTGCGGCGACGCGCGCGGGATCGCCGCGAGGTCGACTTCGCCGAGTTCGGCGTCGCGAAACAGGATGCGTCCCGAGGTGATGACGCCGTTCTTCGGCAACAGGCCGAGGATCGCCTGGGAGGTGACCGACTTGCCGGAGCCCGATTCGCCGACGAGGGCGACGGTGCGGCCGGGCGCGATCGCCATCGAGAATCCCGCCACCGCCTTGGTGGTGCCGGCCATGGAGCGGAACTCGACGGACAGATCCTCGACCGAGAGGAGCGCCGTTGCCGCGCGGTCTGCGTGAACGGGGACCAATGGCGATGCCGGTGGCGAAAGCATCGCTGCATCACTCATCAAGCCACTTCCCTTGCCTTCGCCGCCTGGCGGCGGAACGCGTCGCCTCCCTTGTTGGAGACGTTAGTTGCATTATCACGACAGAGACCGCGGATCGCCAGAGGAATCGTCGACAAATGCATTGCGGCGGTGTGTGTGTACACGTTATATATCTACAAATGAGCTTCAATGGAGCCGGCGCATATTCTCGTCGAATGGGACGAGGTGAAAGCCTCGACGAATTTCGCCAAGCATGGCGTCGCGTTCGTGGACGCGGCAAAGATATTCGCTGGGCCGTTCGTCCGGAGAAGGGACGACAGGCGGGACTATGGCGAGGACCGTTTCCGGGCAATCGGCTCGGACAAGACGCGGGTGCTCGTCGTGATCTACACTCTCCGCGGCGACACCGTCCGGTTGATCTCGGCCTGGAAGGCAGGACGACATGACCAAAGAAAATATCGTCAGATACTCGCTGAACGAACTGTTGAGTAAGGACGGCGGGACGCAGGACGACGCTCCCGAAGGGCCTGAGCTCGGCCCAGACTTCTGGGCAACGGCCGAACTCGTCGTGCCGCGCGCGAAAAAATCCATTCATCTGCGCATCGACCAGGAGGTCTACGACTTCTTCAAGTCGCAAGGGCCTGGCCATCTGACCCGAATGGGTGCCGTTCTCAGATCCTATGTCGAGGCGCAAAGGCGCTCCTGAGAGCCCAGGCGAGCGTCCGAATTTCAACCGGTGACCAGCTTTTCGATGGCGGCGGCGGTCGCCTCGGCGCCTTCGAGGTCGATCGACGGCGCCGGCCGGTCGCGGCGGGCATCGGCCCTTGCAATCGCGGCGGCCAGATTTTCCGGCGAGAGCGCCGCCCCGTCGACGACATCGATGAGGCCGAGTTCCGCCATCCGCGCCGAGCGGAAGGCCTGTTCGGTCTCCTCGCCGTCGTCATAAGGCACGACGACCGCCGGGATCTTCGCCCGCATCAGGTTCATCACCGTGTTGTAGCCGGCCTGCGAGATCGACAGATAGCCGCCATCGAGCAGCGCCTGGAAGCGCGGCGAGAACCGCTCGATGATGGTGCGCTCGTCGGCATGGGCCGTCAGCGTCTCGAAGTCGGCCTCGCTCGCCCGCGCCCCGGCAAGGACGTGCCAGACCTTGTCCCTGATATGCGGCGGGCAGAGAGCCCGCGCGCCGAGTGCGGTCCTGAGCAGCGGCCCTGCGGCGGCCCCACCGCCGGCCGAGACGATCACCCGGTCGTTCGCCTCGATCGCGCCGCGCTCCGCCGCCTCGGTGACGTAGCCCGTATAGGTGACGAGGTCGGCGATCTCGTCGGCATGGGGATAGGTCTCGCCGAAGGTGAAGAGCGTCGGGTCCGAATGGACGAGCACGGCTGCAAGGTGTCGGCGCGCCAGCTCGGCGGCATATTGCGCCCGTTCGGGATGCTTGGTCTTGACCAGGATGTCGCGCACCGAGGTGACGCATTTCACGCCGTCTCGGCTCGCCCGCTCGATCAGCGGGACCAGCTCGAACTGGAACCGCCAGCGGCCGAAGGGAAACATCTCCATCAGGACGACGTCGGGCCGGACCGATTCATAGACATCGAGCAGTGCCTTCGTCCGCGCGTCCTTCCACTCCGGGGTGATCGGCTTTCCGCCGTCATCATAGAGCACCTTGAAGTCGGCGCCCTCGATGGAAACCGGTGGCAGCTCGACCACCGTCGCCTCGCTGAACGGCATCTGCGGCACCGGATGGCCGCCGAGCGCGACGGTCACCTCGATGCCCCGCGCCGTCATCGCCCGGGTGATCAGCTCGCCGCGGCGCAGATGCCCGACCCCGAGGAGATGCTGGACATGAAAGAGAACCCGCATCAGACGGCCCTTTTGATGGAATGAGGAGTGTCGTCGCGGGCGCGAAACCGGGCGACCGCGCGGCCGATCTCGCGATCGAGGCTCGCCGCGGCGGCGGCGATGTCGTGCCGGTCCGCCGCGTGCTGCCGCGCCGCCGCCGAAAATGCCGCGCGGCGGACGGGATCGAGGAGGCTGCGGACCGCAGCCGCAAAGGCGGCCGCATCGCCCGAAGCCGGCAACAGACCGGTCCTCCCCTCGTCGACGACGGCGGCGACACCGGGGCTCGTTCCCGCGACGACCGGCAGACCGGCCGCCTGCGCCTCGATCAGTGCCATGCCGAAGGCTTCCTTCACCGCCGGCCAGACGGAGAGGTCGCAGGCGGCAAGAAGCGCCGGCATGTCTTCGGCCGCGACCTCGCCGAGAAACGTCGCCCGGACGCCTCTCACCGAGAAGCTCCGCCGCACTTTGGCTTCGGCCGGCCCACTCCCAGCCACCAGCAGTTCGAAGCCTTCGTCATCGAGCAGCGAGAGGGCCTCGGCGAGAAGCCGGTATGACAGAAGCTTCTGGTCGGCGCGCATCATCGCCGCCGCCACCAGCCACGGCCGCGCCGGACTAAGGCCGTATCTCTCGGCGAGGCGCGCGTGACTCGCCTGGCGATCCTTTGCCGCCGCAAGAAACGGCGTTGCATCGATGAAGGGCGCCAGCGCCGCCATCGGCACGCCCGGTCTCAGATGCGGCAACACGCCGGCGGCATCGTTCGGGTTCAGCTTCACGACCAGATCGGCTCGGGCGAGCGCCGCAAGGCTGGCATCGAGGCCGGCATCGTAGGGCCCGCCCCGCTGCTTGCCGGCGACGGACGCCTCGGCGACGATATAGGGAATGCCGAGAGCCGAGGCGATGGCCGGCCCGAGATGGTCCGGCGCCTTGTGATAGAGATGATAGGTGAACCAGAGGTCCGGCCGCGCGGCGCCCTGATCGATGCGGCGCAGGAGACGCCCGGCGCAACCTTTGCCGAGGGCGGCGAGCCGCGCCTGACGCCGAGGGTCGCCGCGATCGTAGCTGCGAAAGCGCGAGGCGACTTCGACCTCGTGACCGGCCATGCGAAGGGCCGCGACGAAGTTGCGGGCGACGAGGCGGTCGCCCGAGGGCGTCGGGTCGTCCGGCGCCTTCATCGGCGCGTAGAAGGCAATCCTCATGAGCGGCCGGCGCCGGCAACCTGAAGCGGCGGCTGTGCGCCGCGCCGCGGCCGGGAGTGCACCCCCTCCGGCCGTCCCTCGGCGACGATCGCGTCGACGAGGCGGCGGATCGTCTCGACGCCGCCGAGGAGCTTTGGAATGGCCGCCGCCTGCGGCCGGCTCTGGCCCGGCAGCGCCCGGATCGCCCCGGCCATGATCGCGGCGTTCTCGACCTCGTCGTCGAGCAGCATGCGGGCAAGGCCGAGCTCCTCGGCCCGCGAAGCCCGGATGAACTGCTCGAGGCGGGGATGCCGCCGCGGCACGATCACCGCCGGCTTGTCGAAGGAGAGGATCTCGCAGAAGGTGTTGTAGCCGCCCATGGCGACGACGCCTTCGGCGCGCTCGAAGAGCGGCTCGATCGAGGCGGCGAAGGTGATGAGATCGACGCTGGGGAGCTTCGCCGCGCGGGTCTGGAAGTCCGCGGCAAACCCCGTTTCCATGAACGGGCCGAGGACGATCTTCGCCCGCACCCCGATCTTCTCGTCGCTTTCATAGGCCCTGAGCACCCAGTCGACGAGCCGGGCGCCGTCGCCGCCGCCGCCGGTGGTGACCAGCACGAAGGGCCGCTCGCCGATCCTGATCTGGTCGGGCAGCGCGCCGGAAGGCTCGTCCGCTCGCGGCAGATAGCCGGTGAACACCGCCCGGTCGCGCACCCCTTGCGAGATGCCGATGCCGTCGAGCGGATCGCAGACCTGCGGCAGGCCATAGACCCAGACATCGTCATAGAGCTGTTCGACGGCGTCGAAGGCGCCCTTGCGGTTCCATTCGTCGGCGAGCCGCGAGGGCTCGTCCATGATGTCGCGCAGGCCGAGGACGAGGCGGCAGCCGGTGGTCTTGAGGAAGTCGAGGCTCTCGGCCACCTCGCCGCGCATGCCGAGCGGCTCCTTGTCGACCAGGAAGATGTCCGGGTCGAAGATCTCCGCCGTCTTCTTGATGATCGCCGAGCGGATCTCGGTGAGGTCTTCGATCGAGAGGCCCGGATTGGACGGCGCGTAACTGTCCGCCCCGAGCTTGACGACGCCGGGCACGCGGATGAAGTCGACCTGCGGCGGGAAGCTGAACGAGCCGACCATCGGCGAGCCGGCGACGATCAGGATGGAGACGTCCGGACGATGGGCGACGAGCGCCTGTGCGATCACCCGCGACCGGCGCAGATGGCCGAGCCCGAAGGTGTCGTGGCTATAGATCAGGATGCGGGGAGAGCGAGACTGCATGGCAACTCCTGACGCAGCCCTGACTGATGCGGAAACAGGTCCAGTGGCCGTCCTTCGCCGCCCCTGCCTGCCGAAGCGATCGTGGCCGGCGGACTTTTCGACTTCTCGTCGACTACGCGTCCGTCCGGCACCATCCGGTTCTCCTACCTATTGCCTCGCAACCTTTCGATCAAGCATTTGCCTTCGCGGCGGGCCGACTCGGCCGAACCGGGCGGCGATCGCGCCAGGCAACGGCCGCCCGGCGGGCCGCCGTCACACAGAGTTGACGCCGCAGAACCATTGCGCGGCGGGCGATTTGGTCGAACTGCTCGATGCCGGGCACGGCGGCATCGCGAACGGTTGAGAGAGGCATTGAATGCTGAAGACACTTCTGGTGATGCGCCCCTCCGACGACAGCCTGCCGGCGCGGATCTCGGCCGACATCATCCGATTCGATGCAGACAGCGAGAGGTTGACCGGCTGGGTCCAGCTCGCACTCGCTGCATTTCTGCTGGCGCTCTACTTCGTCGCGCCGAAGCCGATCGATTCGATATCGCGCAGCCTCGTGCCGATCGGCCTTGCCGCCTATGCCGGGCTGACCATCCTCAGGCTCGGCCTCTCCTACCGCATGGCGTTGCCGAAGACCTTTCTCTTCGCCTCGCTGATTGCCGACGTCGCGCTGCTCTACGCGCTGATCTGGTCGTTCCATCTGCAGTACCAGCAGCCGCAGGCCTTCTCCCTGAAGGCGCCGACCATGCTCTACATCTTCGTCTTCATCGCGCTGCGGGCGCTGCGCTTCGATCCGATCTGGGTGCTTCTGACCGGCCTCGTCGCGGCCCTCGGCTGGATCGGGCTGGTGCTCTATGCGATCGCCGTGGAGGGTCCGGGCGTCATCACCCGCAGCTTCGTCGACTACATCCAGGGCTCACCGATCCTGATCGGCGCCGAAGTCGACAAGATCGTCGTCATCGTTGCCGTCTCGGCGATCCTCGCCATCGCCATCGCCAGGGCGCAGAAGCTGGTTTTGAGGACCGCCCGCGAGCAGGTGGAGCGCGCCGAGATCCGCCGCTTCCTGCCGGCCCCTGTCGAAGCGGCGATCACCGCCTCCGACAGTGCCATCGTCGCCGGCGAGGGGGTCGAGCGGGAGGCGGCGATCCTGATCCTCGACATCCGCGGCTTCTCGGGCTTTGCCGCCCGGCAGGATCCGAAGACGGTGGTCGCCGCCCTTGTCGCGATGCATGCGATCGTCGTGCCGATCATCGAGCGGCACAACGGCATCGTCGACAAATATCTCGGCGACGGCATGCTCGCGACCTTCGGCGCGGCCCGCGAAAGCGACACGCCCGCCGCCGACGCCCTCAACGCGCTGGCCGAGATCTCTGCCGCAACGACAGGATGGACCGAGGATCTCGCCGCCGAAACCGGCTTTCGCCTGTCGGTCAATGGCGCGGCGACGGCCGGGCCGGTCATCTTTGCCGCCCTCGGCGATGCCGCACGGCTCGAATATACGGTGATCGGTGAGGCGGTGAATCTCGCGGCGAAGCTCGAAAAGCACAACAAGGTCGAGAAGACCGCGGGGCTGACCACCGCGGCGACGCTCGAAGCCGCCATCCTGCAGGGATTTCGCCCGGAAGGCCGGGCCACCCACCTGCCGGAAAGGCGCGTCGCCGGCGTCGCCGAGCCGCTCGGGCTGGTGGCGCTGGCCCCGGTGTGAGACGCAGCCACCCGTTGCTTCAGGGGAGTTTCTGGTCGAGCAGCAGCACTTCCGAATAAAGGTGGCCGATATCGCGCGGCTGAACGTCGTCGGAGCGATACCAGCGCGGCAGCGGGATCTTCTCCACCTCGCCCTGGTCGTCGGCGCCGTTCATCATCCGCGTGTCGACCGCGAGAACCGCTTTCTCGCCGACGCTGACGAGCCCGGCGATCGACCCGGCATGGGCCGAGAGGAAATCGTAGTCGCAGGCGTGGAGGACCTCGTGATAGGCGACGGCGTCACCCTTCAGCTTGCGCTGCCAGACGAGCCACGTCCCGCGCCCTGCCTCGCCGGCCGAGCCGTCGCCGTCCTCGATGACGGCGTGGTGGATGTCGAAGCCGTGGTGGTCGTCGAGCATCCGGCGTTCGTCCGGCGAAAGCCGCTCGCGGATCTCCGCCGGGTCTCGGATCAGCCTCAGTCCGCCATTGCCGATCTGCGCGGCGTCGCCCGGCCGGAACAGGCTGCGGGTCTCGTCGAGGATCGAGAAACCGAGCGCCCGGATCTTGCGCCCCGTCGCCCGCCGCGCGGTCATCGTCTGATAGGTGACGCCGGGCTTCTCCATTCCTGAGCGCAGGAGTTCGTCGCCGACCCCGGTGCCGCGATAGCCGGACACCAGATACCAGGAGGACAGGTCGCAGAAGCGCCGCGTGCCGGTCGCCGTTGGTCGGTCGGAATAGACCGTCCCCATGAAGCCGACGATCTGGCCGTCGTCCTCGACCAGCCAGCCGCGCTCGGCCTCTGGCGGGCGCCAGGGATAGTCGAGCAAGAGCCGCCAGGTCTCGGCCGGGATCCGGCCGTTCATCCTGTCATGCAGAAGCGCCGCGACCGCTTCGACGTCGTCGTCCCCGGCTGGGCGCACCCGCGCCGCCATCCTCAGCGCACCGGGCTTTCGGTGAGAAGCGTGGTGATTGGCTGGAAGCGGATCGCCGGGTGCGAACCGACCCGGCCGAGCAGCCGCTCCAGAAACGACCACGTCGCCTCGTCATGATCGAGATGGTGGGTGAGGATGCCGAAGGGCTCGTCCGGGTCGGTGCGCCCGAGCCGGCGGTCGGCGAGACGCTCGGCGAACAGGGCGATCAGCTTCTCGGCGCCGGCGAAGGTCGCGCCGCCCTTCCAGCTCAACAGGTCGAGATGGGCATTGATCGCAGCGAAACGCGGCGGCAGCACCAGCGCTGCGTCCTCGGTCGAGCCCCCGCCGCCCTGCCCCTGATAATACCGCGGGCCGAAGCTCGACAGGCCGAAATAGCCCTGCTGGGGCAGCGCGGCCGCGACGGCCGGATCGATCCGGTTCCAGGGCGGCACCAGAATCGGCAGGAAGCTCGCGCCGAATTCGCGCATCAGGATGCGCATGCCCTCGCCGAGCTCGGCGAGAACCTCCTGCGTCGGCCGTTCGCCGCCGCATTCGACGGCGCGCTTGCCGGCGGCGGCATGGTTCTTGTGGGCATAGCCGTGCTGCAGCACCGAGATGCCGGGGGCCGACAGCGCCGCCACGAGATCCGGCTGCATCGTCGCCGGCACCGCGGCGATGGCGAGCGGCAGGCGGTGTCGCCGCGCCGCGCCGACGAGCCGGGTCAGCTGCGGGGTCGCCGCGGCCGCGTCGTCGTCGCGCCACCACACAGAAACGCTGCGGCCGGCGGCCGCCCACTGGTCGAGTTCGTCGTCGAGCTGGTCGAATGACTGCATGGCACTGCTGACGGGCGGCTCCTTCAACGAGATCGTTCGAATGGTCCGGCCGTCGTCTCCCTCGTTGATGATTCGCCGCCTGGTTCCGCTGGGACAGCTTTGGGCTTTCCATTGTCCCGGCACTTTCGAATGCAGCGCCAACTTCGCAAAACGAAATCGAAGTGAAACCTGAACGCTGCATTTCGAAAGATAAATGAAACCGGCAACTGCTAGTCCTCTTCGATCAGAAGGTCCTTGCCGGCTGTCCCAACGTCTGGATACCGTCATGAAGTCGCTTTGCGAACCCCTCTCGGCGCATTCGAGCGCCCTGCCCTCGGCGCCCATCGCCGCGCCGCGCCGCGCCGGCCTTTCCTTCCTGCGCTCCTGGCTCAGCACCCCTTGCGCCATGCAGGCCGTCGACGACGTCGACGCCGGCATACTCGCCGATCTCGGCATCGGCTCGGCCGCGGGCTTCGCGGGCACCCGCATGCTGTCTGCCGGACACGAGCGGCTGCAGGCGATCCGGGCGAGCGAGTTCGCCCCGCCACGCCCGCGCCGGACGTATCTCTGAGCCGGAGCGTCGCGGCCGCCGGATGAGGATCCGGCCGAGACCGCACATCCTGCACGGCTGCGTTCGAAGCGAAACGCCGCGCCGAGCGCCCCTTTCCGGCGATGGCGCGACGGGATTGCTGGCTCCTGACGTTACGGTCGGTTAAGATAACCATGACGAAGCTTTGCCAGCAAACGAAACCACCGGAATCATGAACGGACAAGACGGCGGGCGACAAAGCCATGACGGGTGATTTTCTGGAATTTGCCGAGCCGGACGAGGTGGCCGAGCCGCAGGCGCACCGCACCGGCTGGAAGCTCGCGGTGATCGACGACGACGAGGCCGTCCATGAAGGGACGAGCTTCGCGCTCCGGCATTTCGCGCTGCACGGCTACGGCCTCGAAGTGATCGGCGCGCGCTCGGCGCGGGAAGGCTTCGAGCTCCTGAAGCAGAACCCCGACACCGCCGTCGTGCTGCTCGACGTGGTGATGGAGAGCGACGACGCCGGGCTGAAGCTCGCCAAGGCGATCCGCGAGGATCTGAAGAACGAGCTGGTGCGGATCATTTTGCGCACCGGCCAGCCGGGTCAGGCGCCGGAGCGCCAGGTGGTCGTCGACTACGACATCAACGACTACAAGGCCAAGACCGAGCTGACGGCCGACAAGCTGTTCACCACGCTGACGGCGGCGCTGCGCGGCTACGACCAGCTGAAGCGCCTCGATGACACCCGCGTCGGGCTGGAAATGATCGTCAGCGCCTCCGCCTCGCTGTTCGACGATCGCTCGCTGAAGACCCTCGCCCACGGAGTGCTCATCCAGATCAGCGCGCTGCTCGAGATCGAGACCGACGGTATCCTGATCATGCGCGAGACCGGCGGGTCGGATCCGCTGGTGCTGGCCGGCCTCGGCAAGTTCGAGGCGTCCGAGGCTTCCGGCATCGACCGCGGCGCGCTGTTTGCCGCCGCTGCGACGGTGGAGGCCGGGCGGCCGATCCGGCACGACGGTCTCGTCTGCCTGTTCGTCAAGACCGGCAGCGGCGCCGAGATCCTCGTGGCTCTCGCGACCCCCAACGAAATCAGCGACACCCAGGCCTCGCTGGTCTCGGTGTTCTCCGCCAAGCTCGCCATCGCCTTCGACAATGCCCGGCTCTACGACGAGCTGCGCATCGCCAACGAGGAACTCGAAGCCCGGGTCGCCCGCCGGACCCAGGAGCTCGCCAACGCCAATGAGCGGCTGATGGCGCAGGGCGCGCTGTTGAAGCGCGTCAACGCCTTCAAGAACGAGATCCTCGGCACCATCGCCCACGACCTGAAGAACCCGATCGCGGTCATTCTCGGGCGCAGCGAGATGCTGACCAGCCTTACCGAGACTCTCGACGAGACCCTGCGCGAGCGCTTCGCCAAGCAGGTCGGACACATCCGCAATTCTGCCGAGCGGATGACCCGGATCGTCGACATGTCGATCGCGGACGCGCTTGCCGACGCCCTCGACATCACCGTCGAGCCGCGCCGGGTCGACCTCGCCGAAATCACCGCGACGACGGCCGAACTCACCCGCGCGCTTGCCGAGAAGAAGCAGCAGAGCCTTGCCATTCAAGCCGACGCGCCGCTGACGGTCGCCGGCGATCCCGACCGGCTCGCCGAAGCGATTGACAATCTCGTCAGCAACGCCATGAAATACGCCCCGGTGGGCGGCGAGATCCGGGTGGAAGCCGCCCGGTCGGGCTCTCATGCCAAGGTGACCGTCGCAGACTCCGGGCCCGGCCTCAACAAGCAGGATTCGGTGCGGCTGTTCGGCCGGTTCCAGCGGCTGTCGGCCCAGCCGACGGCGGGAGAGAGTTCGACGGGGCTCGGCCTCTCGATCGTGTCGAAGATCGTCGAGCTGCATCAAGGTGAAATCGTCGTCGAGGAGAAGGGGCCACTGGGAGGCGCCGCTTTCTCGATCCTGCTACCGCTTCTGGAGACACGATGACCGCCATGTGCGAACCACGGATTTTCGTCGTCGACGACGAGGCCGAGACGCGGGAGCTGATCGGCGATTACCTGCTGATGCACGGCTATGGCGTCCGGCTCCTGGAAGGTGGTGCCGCCATGCGCGACCAGATGGCGGTGGAGCGGCCGGACCTCATCGTTCTCGACCTCAACATGCCCGGCGAGGACGGGCTGTCGATCGTGCGCAGCTTGAAGGCCGAGGCCGACGTGCCGGTGATCATGCTGACCGGTACGGCAAGCCTCGTCGACCGGGTGGTCGGGCTGGAGCTCGGCGCCGACGACTATCTCGCCAAGCCCTGCGAGCTGCGCGAGCTGCTCGCCCGCATCCGCTCGGTGATGCGCCGCGCCGGCTCCTCGCAGACGGCGGCAAGGGCCGAAGAGCCGGGCCAGCCGCGGCGCGAGATCCGCTTCGGCACCAAGTGGCTGGACCTCGACGCCCAGTCGCTGCGCGGCGAGGACGGCGACGAACAGGCGCTGGTCCACAGCGAGTTCACGCTGCTCAAGGCCTTCGCCGAAAACCCCCGGCGGGTGCTCTCGCGCGAGCGGCTGCTCGATCTTGCCAGCGCCCGCGACACCGAGCCCTTCGACCGTGCCGTCGACGTTCGGATCACCCGCATCCGCAAGAAGATCGAGCCGGATCCGGCGAGGCCGACGGTGATCCGCACGGTGCGCGGCGCCGGCTACATGTTTTCGCCGGATTGACGGCTGTCCGACGCGGGCCCAGTGGCAAAGCCGGCCTCATCCCCGGCTTGGGCGATGCCTGGTAAAGGCCCCTTGCGAAGACCTTGATCCGGCGAGCGTTCGCTTCGTCGAGGCGGATCGTGCATGCCGTGAATTGCCACGATTGCGTCCGCCTCTCGCCGCAATCGGCCAGGGAAACGAAATAAGCGCGAAACACAGATGACATAAGACGCCGGAAGCGCTGCATGGCGGCCCGGATGGTTCCGGTCGTTCGCAGCAATCAGCTTTACGGGCACGGCTTAATCGATAGGATGAAGACGGATCGTTTTCACGCGGGACGGCGGCTGGCGCCGTGCGCGACAGTGGCGTGCGTGCCGGGACGGTGGTGGTGCATCACGACCTGAGCATCCCCGCCGCGCCAACGCCGGCACAGTTCGACATCGCGTCATCGCGAAAGGGTGGCGGCATCTTCCGGCTCTCGATCACGCGCAGAGTGTTCTTCGTCGGCGCGATGCCGATCGTCCTTGCCATGCTGCTCAGCGCCGCCTCGGTGCTGCTGCTCGACCGCGCCGACCAGGCCCGCCGCGATGCCCTCACCGTCTCCACGGTGTTCCGCAATGTCGTTCTGGCGATGAGCGCCCGCGACGACTATATCGCCGCCGATTCCGCCGGGCGCAGCACTCATCTCGGCGCCTTCATGGCGAATATCGTCGCGGCGACCACCGGCCTTTCCGAGATCGGCGCCGAGACGACCGACGCGGACGTCAACGAGGCGGTGATCACCACGATCGCCTCGCTGGAGCGCTTTCGCCGGGCGATGGGCGAACTCGAGATCGCCATCGGGGAGAACGACCAGCGGGCCGAGGCGATGGACACCCGGCTCGACCGGCTGATCACCCTCGCGCAGGAAGCGCGCGGCCGCCAGCAGGCGGCGAATGCCGGCGTCGTCTCGCAGCTTCGCCAGCGCGACGCGGCGATGCGCGTGGCACTCGACCTCTCGTCGGCGGCGATCGGCCTGCGCGGTGCGGTGATCGACGTGACGCTTCGCCGCCTGAAGGCAGGATGGCTGGTGGCACGGCCCGCAACCGTATCGGGTGCGGCCGGCAATGTTCCCCTAGCGCAGGACAAGCCGGCCGGAGAGGCCGTGCCGCCCGAGGAGGAGGATCAGCTCGCAGCGGCCAGGCTCGCCAATGCCGCCGACCAGCTGCGCGCCGCCTTTCGGGCTGCCGGCCGGGGCGAGAAGCTCGCGGGCTTCGAGGTCGAACTCGCCGGTTTTCGCGACGGCGGCTCGCCGGAAGGCCTGCTCGCCTTTCTCGGCCGCTGCCTGAAGATCGACGGCAGCGCCGTGCGCGCCGCCGAGGAAGCCTTCTCCGGTCTTCTCGACGATGCGGTGACCTCCCAGGCGACGGAGGAAAAGGCCCAGGATGTCGCGGTGGAGACGATCCGGCTCAGCGAGCGGACCCGCGAGGCGATGCGCCTGCGCGACAGCGGCGCCATCGCCTCGATGATCGAGAAGAACACCGACCTGCGCGAGGCGATCGCCTCGCTGCCGATCTCGCCGCTGGTCCAGTCCGAAATGCTCGACGCACTGGATTCCTGGCGCCGGGAACTCAGCGGCGCGCGCGACGGCCTGGCTGCCCAGAACGCCATCCTGCGGCGCATGCTGATCGCTTCGAGCGGCATCGTCTTCGAGGTCTCCAACCTCAACACCACCCTGTCGCAGAATGCCGACGAGACCGGCGCGACGGCGCGGCGGATCCTGATTGTCAGCGCCGCCCTCGCCTTGCTCGTCGCGATGGTCTTCGGTCTCGGCGTCGCGCGGTCGATCACGCGGCCGCTGAAGCGCCTCGAGCAGGGCATGCTGGCGCGGGCCGTCGATCCCGCCCTCGGCACCCTGCCGGAAGCCGATCGCGGCGACGAGATCGGCCGGATGTCGCGCGCCACCAACCATTTCCTCGACGAGCTCAGCAAGCGCGAGGCGGCGCTGCGGCTTGCCAAGGACGAGACCGAGCGCACCCTCGCCGCGCTGAAGCGGACACAGAACGAGCTGATCCAGAGTGAGAAGCTTGCCTCGCTCGGCCAGCTCGTCGCCGGCATCGCCCACGAGATCAACACCCCGCTCGGCGTGGCGCTGACCACCGCGACGGTGATGCGCGAGGAGACCGAGGCGTTCCGCAAGGCGACCAGCGAGGGCAAGGTCACCCGCCAGGCCTTCGACGACTTCATCGAGCGCACCGCCGAGGGCACCGAACTCGTCGACACCAATCTCGGCCGCGCCGCCGACCTCGTCGTCAGTTTCAAGCAGGTGGCGGCGGACCAGGCGAGCGGCGAGCGGCGCGCCTTCAAGATGGACGAGTTCCTCGACGATCTCTTCCGCAGCCTCGGCCCGATGCGCCGCCGCGCCGGCCACGAGCTGGCGATCGACTGCGAAAAGGAGATCGCCATGTTCTCCTATCCGGGCGCGCTCTCGCAGGTTTTGACCAACCTCTTGACCAACGCCCATGCCCACGCCTTCGGGAAAACCCAGACCGGGCACATCGAGATCACCGTCCGCCGCAGCGAAGCCGACCGGGTGCGGATCACCTTCTCCGACGACGGCCGCGGCATCCTGCCGGAAAACCGTGCCCGGATCTTCGATCCGTTCTTCACCACCGGCCGCTCGTCGGGATCGACCGGCCTCGGCCTTCACATCGTCCACAACCTCGTCACCGCGACGCTCGGCGGCAGCATCGAGGCGGTCAGCCCGGAGACCGGCGGCACCCGCTTCGTCATCGATATTCCGCGGGTCCGCGAGAACGCACCGGCCGCCTCGCAGGATCGCACCGCCGGAGCCCGGCGCGAGCCGGCCCTCAACGATTGAACCGCCTAATACAAGGATACCGCCGTATCGTGTCTGCCGTTCTGCGATTACTCACTCTGGCCTTCGCCATTGCGGCGTTTGGCTCGCCAGCCGCGGCCGAAGCCGCGAAGACGCTGGTGTTCTGCTCGCAGGACAGCCCCGAGAGCCTGTCGCCGCCCCGCGCCGCCTCGAGCATCGCGATGGATGCGATCCGACCGGTCTTCGACACCCTCGTCGCCTTCGCCCCGGGTTCGACGGACATCGTGCCCTCGCTCGCCGAGAACTGGTCGATCTCTGCGGACGGGCGCGACTACACCTTCCATCTGCGCCAGGGCGTCGCCTTCCAGTCGAGTGAGGACTTCGCGCCGACCCGGCCGATGAACGCCGACGACGTGATCTTCACCTTCGGCGGAACCCCGGGCGAGACCGGCGCCGACGGAAGCGGCAAGGACGGCGAGTACGAGGCCTTCCGCAATTCGGGCCTCAAAGGCATTCTGGAGAAGGTCACCCGCGTCGACGATCACACCGTGACGCTTCGCCTGGCACGGCCCGACGCGGCGTTTCTCTCCGAACTCGCCATCCCGCTGAATGCGATCCTCTCGGCCGAATACGGCCACCGGATGATGCAGCAGGGCACGCCCGAGCGCTTCGACGCACGGCCGATCGGCACCGGCCCCTTCCGCCTCGTCGATTTCCGACAGAACGTCGCCGTCCGCTATCAGGCCTTCGAGGAGCACTGGCGCGGCCGTCCCGCCATCGACACGCTGGTCTTCTCGATCACGCCCACCGCCTCGGCGCGGCTGCAGAAGCTGATCGCCGGCGAGTGCCATGTGGCGGCCTCGCCCGAGCCTTCCGAGATCGGAGCGATCCGCGCCGACCCGTCGCTGAGGCTCCTGACGATCCCCGGCCTCAGCATCGGCTATCTGGCGATCGACACGACAAAGAAGCCGTTCGACGACGTGCGCGTGCGCCGCGCGCTGACCATGGCGATCGACCGCGAGGCGATCCTCTCGGCGATCTATCCCGGCACCGGCACCCCCGCAGCCACCCCTCTGCCCGCGGCATCGTGGGCCAACGACGCGTCGATCAAACCCTATCCCTATGATCCGAAGGAAGCCCGCCGGCTGCTTCTGGAGGCCGGCGTCACCGGCGGCCTGACGGTCGATCTGTGGTATCCGCCGGAAAACCGCTCCTACAATCCGGACGCCAACCGGATGGCGCGGATGATCGCCGCCGATCTCGAAGTGCTCGGGATCAAGGTCCTGCGCAAGTCGGCTCCCTGGGAGGTCTACTGGCGCAAGCTGATGGGCGGCGAGACGACTCTCGCCCTTGCGGGCTGGATCGGCGACAACGGCGACCCGGACAATTTCATGGAGACCCTGCTCGGCTGCGTCGCCGCGGAGGACGGCGGCGCGAATGTCGCCCGCTGGTGCGACGGCGATTTCGACGCGCTGCTCGACCAAGCAAGGCGCGTCACCGACAAGGAAACGCGCGCCTCGCTCTATGCAGAGGCGCAGGCGATCTTCCACGACCAGGCGCCGTGGGTGCCGATCGCCAGCGCCCGCTTCCTCGTCGCGACGCGGAACAATGTCGAGAATTTCGTCATGAGCCCGCTCGGCTTTCACGACTTCTCGAACGTTGATCTGGCCGAATAGCGCGTCGTGCGTCCGATGGGACGCGCTGTCTCTCTGATTTCATGCCCTTTTGCCTTCCGCAGACCGATCCCGCTCGTGGGCCGATGCTCTGGCCGGCGGGATCAGTCGAGGCCGGCGACCCGGATGATCGCCGGGCCGAGAATGACGGCAAACAGCACCGGCAGAAAGAACACGATCATCGGTACGGTCAGCTTCGGTGGCAGGGCGGCGGCCTTTTTTTCCGCCGCGTTCATCCGGATGTCGCGGTTCTCCTGCGCCATCACGCGCAGCGCCTGACCAAGCGGCGTGCCGTAGCGTTCGGCCTGGATCAGCGCCGTACAGACCGCCTTGACCCCGTCGATGCCGGTGCGTGACACGAGATTCTCGTAAGCCTGCTTGCGGTCCGGCAGGAAGGAGAGCTCGGCGGTCAGAAGGATCAGCTCTTCCGCAAGCGGGATCGACTGGATGCCGATCTCCTCGGCCACCCGTCGGAAGGCCGCCTCGATGGAATTGCCGGATTCGACGCAGATCAGAAGCAGGTCCAGCGCGTCCGGCCAGGCCCGCATGATCGACTGCTTGCGCTTGGCGGCGGTGTTGTTGACCAGGATCACCGGAATGTAGAAGCCGATATAGCCGGCGATCAGGAAGATCAAAATCCTAACTGGGATCGGCCAGCTGGCGAAGAAGCCGAGGCCGAAGATGTAGAAGGCCGCCACCGCGAAGAAGAACAGCGGTACCGTTACCCGGGCGAACAGGAACATCGTCAGCGGCCGCTGGCCGCGATAGCCCGCCGAGCGCAGGGTCGCGACGGTCTTGTCGTCGACGAGAGCCTTGCGCAGGTTGAGCTGCTCGACGACAAGACCGGCAATGCCGCGCGTATCGGTCTGGCGCAGGCCTCGCGAGCGTTCCTTCTCGGAGGCGAGCCGGGCCCTTTCGCGGGCTCGGATCTGGTCGCGCTCGAGCGCCACGGCCTTCATCCGCGTCTTCAGCTTGTTGCCGCTGAGAGCCGGCAGCGCCACGGCGACGAGGGTCGTGAAGACGCCGAGCGCGACGATCGCGCTGAGGACGATCTGGCTCGACAGGCCGAAGGTTTGAAAGATCTCTTCCATGGCGCGTGGGACTTTCGAGCGGCGTGCGGGTCTTGGCGGCTGCGGTTCGGCCGGCCTCGGTCAGAAGTCGAAGTTGATCATCTTCTTCATCATCAACACGCCCATCAGCATCCAGAAGCCACTGATCCCCATGAGGATCTTGCCGTAGATATTGGTGTAGAGCAGGCTGATATATTCCGGGTTGGTCAGGGTCACGAGGATGAAGACGACCACCGGCAGACAGCCGATGATCCCGGCCGAGGCCTTCGCTTCCATCGACACCGCCTGGATCTTGTCGCGCATCTTCTTGCGCTCGCGCAGGACCCTCGAAAGGTTGCCGAGCGCTTCCGACAGATTGCCGCCGGCCTGGGCCTGGATGCCGATGACGATGGCGAAGAAGTTCGCCTCGGAGGTCGGGATGTTGCGATAGAGCCGCTCCACCGCCTCGGAGATCGACATGCCCATCTGCTGGCTCTCGACGATGCGGCGGAACTCCGAACGCACCGGCTCGGAGGTCTCGCTGGCGATCATCTTCAAGGTGTCGTTGAGCGGCAGGCCGGACTTGACGCCGCGCACGATGAGATCGATGGCGGTCGGAAACTCCTGGGTGAAGGCGTTGAAGCGCTTCTTGCGGGCGCGGCCGAGGAAGAATCGCGGCAGGCCGAGGCCGGCGATCAGCGCAACGCCGAAGGTGATCAGCAGCGGCGCTCCGAACAACAGGCAGAGGAGCAGCGCGAAGATGCCGAGGCCGGCGCTCATCAGCCAGTACTGGCGCACGCCCATCGACCATCCGGCCTGTTCCAGCCGGCGCTTCAGTGGCACCTTCGAGACGTGCTTGTCCCGCTCCTTCTGGCGCGCCTCGAGATCCTTGAGCGAGTTCTGGATGGTCTTGCGGCGCTTGACCTGCTCCTGCAGCCGGTCGCGATGCGCCTTGTTGGCCATCCGGTCGGATTCGTTGCGGCTGACGAAGCTGCGGCGCTGCACGACCTTCTTCTCGCGGGCGAGCGTCGGCTGCAGGATGGCGAATGCGAGCCCGCCCGCCGCGACGGTCGAGAGCAGAACGAAGAGGAGGAGTGCGCCGGTCTGCATGGCTCAGCGATCCGCTTCGGCGTTGTCGACCGAGCTCGCATCGAGCGCCCGGGCGAGGCGGTTTTCCTCGTTGTAGTAGCGGGCCCTGTCCCAGAAGGCGGGACGGCCGATGCCGGTCGAGCGATGCCGGCCGATGATCCGGCCGTTGGCGTCCTCGCCGACGATCTCGTAGACGAAGAGATCCTGCGTGGTGATGACGTCGCCTTCCATGCCGATCACCTCGGTGATGTGGGTGATGCGGCGCGAGCCGTCGCGCAGGCGCGCGGCCTGGACGATGATGTCGACCGAGCCGGTGATGATCTCCTTGACGGTGCGAGACGGCAGCGAATAGCCGCCCATGGCGATCATCGATTCCATACGGTTGAGACACTCGCGCGGCGAGTTGGAGTGGATCGTTCCCATCGATCCGTCATGGCCGGTGTTCATCGCCTGCAGCAGGTCGAACACTTCGGGTCCGCGCACCTCGCCGACGATGATCCGCTCGGGGCGCATGCGCAGGCAGTTCTTGACGAGGTCGCGCATGGTGATCTCGCCCTCGCCCTCGATGTTGGGCGGGCGGGTCTCGAGACGCACGACATGAGGCTGCTGCAGCTGCAGCTCCGCCGAGTCCTCGCAGGTGATGATGCGCTCGTCCTCGTCGATGTAGCGGGTGAGGCAGTTGAGCAGCGTCGTCTTGCCCGAGCCGGTACCGCCGGAAATGACGACGTTGCAGCGGACGCGGCCGATGATCTGCAGGATCTCGGCGCCGGCCGGCGTGATCGCCCCGAACTGGACGAGCTGGTCGAGGGTCAGCTTGTCCTTCTTGAACTTTCGAATGGTCAGCGCCGTGCCGTCGATCGAGAGCGGCGGCGCGATGACGTTGACGCGGCTGCCGTCCGGAAGGCGCGCATCGCAGATCGGCGAGGTCTCGTCGACGCGCCGGCCGACCTGGCTGACGATGCGCTGGCAGATGTTGAGGAGCTGCTGGTTGTCGCGGAAGCGGATCGCCGTCTGCTCGACCTTGCCGGCGACTTCGATGAAGGTCTGGCGGGCGCCGTTGACCATGATGTCGGCGATGTCGTCGCGGGCGAGCAGCGGCTCCAGCGGGCCGTAGCCGAGAACGTCGTTGCAGATGTCGGAGAGCAGCTCTTCCTGCTCGGCGATCGACATCGCGAAATTCTTGATCGCGATGATGTCGTTGACGATGTCGCGGATTTCCTCGCGGGCGGCGTCCTGCTCCATGCCGGCGAGCTGCGACAGGTCGATCGTGTCGATCAGCGCCGCAAAGACCTGGCTCTTGCGGTCGTAATATTCCGGGCTCTTGTCGTGCACGGGGCGCGGCGCCGCGGCTGCCGGCTGTGGTGCAGGTTTCGGCTGTGGCGCCGGCGCCCGCGGCGCGGCGGTCGCAGCCTGCGGCTCGGCCGGCCGTGGCAGGGTCGCGACGGTCCTTGGAGGCGCCTTCTCGTTTCCGCGCTTGCCGAACATTTCCTGATTCCCGCTTCCCGAGGCCTTACGATTTCAGGCGGAGCCGGCCGAGCAGGCTCGGCTTCTTCGCCTTCTTCGCCTCGCCCCGCCCGGTCAGGACATGGGCGACATGCTGGAACACCGCGACCGACGGATGCTTGGCATCGGTCTCGGCGATCATCCGGCCGCTATTGGCCGCATTGCCGAACACCCCCGGATCGAAGCCGATCTCGCCGAGCGGCTCGAGGCCGAGGGGCTCGGTGAACTCGCTGGCCGAGATCTCCGGCCGCTTCGGCATCGCCAGCTGGTTGAGGATCAGCGACGGCGGCGTGTCGTTCGGCCTGATCTTCACCAGCGTGTCGACGAGGTTCTTGGCGTTGCGCAGATTGGCAAGGTCCGGCGCCGCGGTGATCACCACCTGGTCGGCGCGGGAGAGCACCGTGCGCGTCCACTCGTTCCAGACATGCGGGACGTCGAGCAGCACCGCCGGGGCGCCGCGCTGGGCGATGTCGATCAGCGCGTTGAAGGCGTCGCCCTCGAAGTCGTAGGTGCGGTCGAGCATCGAGGGGGCCGCGAGCAGCGAGAGATGCTCGGCGCACTGGGAGAGCAGCCGGTCGAGATAGACGTCGTCGATGCGGTCGGCCGACTGCAGCGCCTCGGCGATGCCCTGGGCCGGGTCCTGGTCGAAATTGATGTTGGCGGTGCCGAAGGCGAGGTCGAGATCGGCGAGCACCACGTCGGTGGAGAACAGCTTGGAGATCGACCACGCGACATTGTGGGCGACCGTCGAGGAACCGACGCCGCCCTTGGCGCCGACGAAGGCGATGGTGCGGCCGAGCGGCTCGGCGCCTTCGGCGACGAAGAGCTCGCCGATCACCGTCATCACGTCGCCGAGCGAGATCGGCGCGACGAGATATTCGGAAATGCCGCGATGGATGAGGTCGCGGTAGAGCGCGACGTCGTTGTAGTGGCCGATAATCACCACCTTGGAGCCCGGATCGCAGAAATCGGCGAGGACCTCGAGCTCGGTGAGGAGATCGAGGGGGGCGAGCCGCGATTCGAGGATCACCAGATTGGGCGTCGGGGCCGACTGGAAATGTTCCGTCGCGGCCTTGATGCCCCCCATCTGGACTTTCAGGTGAGCCTTGGCCATGCGTCGGTCGCTGCCGGCCTTCTGGATCGGCGCGGCGACGGCCTCTGTCTCGCAGAAGGCCTGGATCGAGATCCGCGGGATCGGCCGGACCTTGTCGATCTGCTGGCGATCCTCCGTCGGCGACGGCTCGGCGGCGGTGGTGAGCGTCTGTTCCATCGACATGTTTCCCATCACCAGTCGTAGTCGGTCTCGGCGTCCACCGGGTCGGCGCTGGTGACCTCACCGTTGCGGTACTTGTCGATCACCGTCGTGCGCCGCTGGGCGTCGGACGGATCCATGCCGCGCGGCCCGAGGAGATCGCGCGGATCGGCGATCTGGGCGGCGAGGTTCTGCTGGCTGGCGCAGCCGAAATTGTAGTAGTTCCTGTTCTCGCTGGTATCGCCGAGATCCTCGGGCCAGCGGCCACACGGACCGGTCTTGGCGACGAGCGTCGAATAGGCCAGCCGGATCGGCGTCGGGCCGGTATCGCCGACCGCCGAATAGGGCATCACCATGATCTGCTTGCCGGAGACACGGTGCTTCTTCAGCGTCCTGACGATATCGCGCGACACCTGGTCGGCCGCCCGCTCGTTGGCCGAGCCGTAAGGGACGAGCACCCGCATGGTATCGACCCGGTCGGCGTTGAAATGGGTGGCGAATTCCTCGACCCGGCTGCGGCTGGAGATCGTCAGCCGGTCCTCCGAGGCGGAGACCGGGATGTCGATCGCCGTCTCGGCATCCGCGACGACGATCGGATGCCGCGTGCGGTAGTCGTCCGGAATCGCGCCGACCTCGACGTGGTGGACATTGGCGCAGCCGGCGACCAGCGTCAGGACGAGGAGCGTCAGGACGAGGAGCGTCGGGCCGAGGATGGCGGGCGCCCTCAGGGCGGCTCCGGCAGACTTCCGGCAGGGCGTGCGCGTGGAGAGAGTGGGCTGGGTCACGGTCGTTCGATCCCTCGAGCGGTCACTTGTAGATGAAGCCGACGACGCCGTAGTAGCGGCCTGGCGGAAGCTTGGTTTCCATGTGCCCGTAGACCCGGTTCAGCCGGCCGAGGAAGTTGGCCGAGCCGTCGCTGGAGAGGGCGAAGCCGTCATCCGGCCGGGCCAGCGCCTGGCGGGCGACCGGGCGCACGAGATAGGGCGTCACGATGACGACGAGTTCGGTCTCGTAGCGCTGGAAATCGCGGCTGCGGAACAGCGAGCCGAGCACCGGAATCTTTGCGAGGCCGGGAAGGCCCGAAACCACCTGGCGCACCTCGTCGCGGACGAGGCCGGCGATCACCAGCGAGCCGCCCGAAGGCATCTCGACGGTGGTGTCGGCGAGACGCTTCCTCAGACCGATCATGTTGACGGCCGGCGCGACGCCTCGGGGAATGGAGAACGGGCTTTCGAAGGTCGGCTCGGAGACGCTGGTGCGGATCTTCAGGTTGATCCGCCCGGCCGACAGCACCACCGGGGTGAAGTCGAGGCCGATGCCGTAGTCGATCTCCTTGCTGTTATAGGTGATCTTCGCCGGGGTGGTGTCGTAGCCGACGATGTTGCCGTCGGAATTGAGGATGGGCGTGCGATCCTCGGGCTCTTCGGTCTTGCCGTCGGCAACGTTGAACGTGCCGCCGACCTTGAAGCTCGCCTTCTCGCCGGAAATCGCCGTCAGGCTCGGCTCGGCCAGGGTGCGCATGACGCCGGCCTGTTCGAGGGCCGAGAGCTCGGCATCGACCGAGCTGGTGCCGATGGTCCCGCTGAGGGTGCCGGCACTCCCCGACAACGCCTTGCCGAGGCCGAAGGGATTGTCGCTGACGAGGCCGAAGGTGACGCCGTCGATCGCCGAAGACAGCGTACCGTCGAGGCCGAGCTGCTTGACGATCGAGCGCTGCACCTCGGCGACGGTGACCTTCAGCGTCACCTGATCCTCGCCGGCGATCTGCAGCAGGTTGACGATCTGGCTCGCACGCCGGCGTTCCTGGGCAAAGGCGACGTCGGCGCCGGCACCTGCCCCCGCACCGGAGGCGGATGCGGACTGGATGTACTGGCCAGTGGTGCCCTCGCCGCCGCTGACGAAAAGATTGGCGAGGCGTTCGACCTTGGCGGCATCCTGCGGCGTCTGGACGTGGCCGGTGAGGATGACGTTGTCGTTCAGCATCTCGACGTTGACGTCGGAGTCCGGCACGTATTTGCGGATCGAGGCCTCGAGGCCGGTGATGTCGCGCTCGATCTCGATGTCGATCGCCGCGATCTGCCGGCCGGCGGTATCGAAGACGACCAGGTTGGTCTGGCCGATCTGCTTGCCGAAGACGTAGATCCGCCGGGCGTCGCGGGTGACGGCGTCGGCCACCGCCGGATTGGCGACGAGGATGTCGTGGGCGTCCGCCGAAAGCACGATCACCTTCGACTTGTTGAGGCCGAGCTTGATCGTCTGGCGGGCCTGGCTGACGTTGACGACAGCCTGCTCGGCCGCAGCCGGAGTGATCTGGAAGGCCGGCGCGACACCCGTCGTGGCGGCGAGGAGGCCGACGAAGGCGCTGCGCAGGGTCTTCTTGAGGGTCGGCGGGCAAAAACGGGTCGGCATCTGTCTCACCCTCACTGCGACGTGGTGACGTCGTCGATGCGGCCGTAGCGCACGACGCGGATCTTGTTGCGTTGAGCCTTTTCCTGCTCGAGCAGGAAGCGGGCATAGCCGGGCGAGCCGGGAACCGAATCGGCGAGCGAGCGCAGGGAGAGCACCAGGCGGTCGGCGATCTGCTGGGCGGCGGTCAGCGCCTCGGCCTGCGACGGATCGACCTCGAGGGTCGCGGTCTGGCCGACGACGACCTTCTGGCCGTTCTGCTCCTCGACCGACTGGTCGATGGCGAGGACGCGCAGGTTGCGCAGCACGGTCTCGGTGGAAAGCTTCTGGCTCTTGCCGTCGGCGCTGTCGGCACGCCTCGTCATGATGACGTCGACATGGTCGTTCGGCAGGATGAAGCCGCCAGCGGCCGTTTCGGCGGAGATGCGGATCGCGACGGCACGCTTGCCCTCGTCGAGGATCGCCGAGAGGAAGCCGTGATCGGGCCGGATGAGCTTTGATTCGCGCACCGGTTCGCCGGCGAAGAAGGACTGCCGGGCGATGGCGCCGCTGAACTCGTCGACGGCGTTCGGCTTGGAGGACTTCAGGACGAGATCCGGCCCGACGCCGTCCTCCGGCCACTTCTGCCAGCCGAGCGAGCCGCTCACCTCGCTGCCCATCGGCACTTCGCTCTTGGTGACCAGGACGTCGACGAGGCGGATCGGCGGCTGCGCCGGCGCAGCGGTGATGATCACCGGCTCCTGCGGCTCGGACTGCGACAGGTTCAGCGCAAGCAGTCCTGCGCCGAGGGCGGCGAGCGTCGCCACGCCAATCACCGCGATCCTTGCAAGGCTCATCCGACAACTCCCGTCAACGGGCCGGCATTCCGGCTGTTCACGCCTGTTATCGGCTGCAAAACCTCAATGTATGGTTAACGAAACCTATCCGGATCGAGGAATCTGTAAAACTTTGTTCACAGGACAGTCTTGCGCACCCGGTTTCGCAGGGGAACCGGGCAAAACCTGTGGCAGGGAACGCGTCGCCATCGCCGGAAACACTTCACCGAGGAGGCTGGTGGAACGGGGGCGGACAGCGGACGGTCGCGGTCGCAGCGGCAAGCTCGAAGCGCCGCCGGGGGCCATGCGCCAGGCGAGATCAGAAGGATGTGGAGGGGCGGTAGGCGCCGGAACTGCCGCACCGCAACTTCAACGCTCGGACGACGGGCGGCGATGCAGCCTCAGGGAAGGTCCCGCGGGTGCTCGCCTCACCCGGCAAGCGGATGCGGCAGCCGCAGGGTCGGGACACGCCTTCGCGCCGTGCCCCCTCGCGGAAAGGCCTTCGGCTCAGAGAGCGTTGGCGTCGGTCTCGCCGGTGCGGATCCGCACCGCCTGGTCGATGCCGAAGACGAAGATCTTGCCGTCGCCGATCTGGCCGGTCTTGGCGGCCTGCTGGATCGCATCCACGGCCCGGTCGACCATGTCGAGCGGCACGGCCACCTCGATCTTCAGCTTGGGCAGGAAACTGACGGCATATTCGGTGCCGCGATAGATCTCCGTGTGCCCCTTCTGGCGGCCATAGCCCTTGACCTCGGTGACGGTCAGTCCCTGAATTCCGACGCCGGTCAGCGCTTCGCGCACCTCGTCCAGCTTGAATGGCTTGATGATCGCCATCACGATTTTCATGTGCACCTCGAATCTTGGGCGGCGACGCCTTGGCGGCCGCGTTGAACCGTTGCCCCGCGCGGTACGGTCGCGCCGAGGTAACGTCGATCACAGATTCAAGGAACGTGCCAAATGATCGCCGGCTGCGACTCTTCCGTGAGATGGCGAATTTTACCGGCGATGACGCGAATTGGCGCCCCGTAAGGCAGCCTTGAATCTCATCGAAATGAATAACTTCTAGGCAATTGCCTATAGCACGTGCAGATTTCCGGGCATAGTCCCGGCTCAGGCGCTGAGCGGCAGGCGCTCGACACTGGCAAGGCCGAGATAGCCCGCAACCTCTTCGGGCGGCATCGGCCGGGCGAAGAGGAATCCCTGGCCGTATTCGCAGCCCATCGCCCTCAGGAGCTCGAACTGCGCGGCGTTCTCGATGCCCTCGGCGAGGGTCGCGACGCCGATGCCATGGCCAAGACCAATGATCGAGCGGACCATCGAGCTCTGCTTGGCGTTGTCGCGGCAGCTGCTGGTGAAGCTGCGATCGATCTTGATCTTGTCGAACGGGATCAGCGCGAGCTGAGAGAGGCTGGAAAAGCCGGTGCCGAAGTCGTCGAGCGCCACCCTGATGCCGCTGCCCTGCAACTGCCGGATGGTCTTCACCGCACCCTCGAAATCCTTGACGATGGCGCTTTCGGTCATCTCGATTTCCAGCCGGCTCGGCGGCATGCCGGTCTCGCCGAGGATCTGGACGATACGCAGGCCGAGCAGCGGGTCGGAAAACTGCAGCGGCGAGAGGTTGAAGGTAAGAAACACCTCCTTCGGCCAACCTTGCGCGTCGAGGCAGGCGCGGCGCAGCAGCCGTTCCGACAGTTCGGTGATCAGGCCGTTCTCCTCGGCGAGCGGGATGAACACCGAGGGTGGGATCGCGGTACCGTCGGCCATCGTCCACCGCGCCAGCGCCTCGAAGCCGCGAATGTCGCCGGTCTCGAGGCGGATCAGCGGTTGGTAGTGCGGCCGGATGAGATCCTGCGCGAGCGCGGCGCGGAATGCGCGTTCGAGATCCAGCCGCTCGCGGAAGGCGGCGAGCATTGCCGGATCCACCCGCCGCACGAGATTTTCGCCGTCGCGCTTGGCAGTGTACATCGCAAGGTCGGCATCGTGGATCGCCGCCTTGCAGTCGCCGCCCTCGGAGGGAATCTCGGCGATGCCGACGGAAGCGCCGACCTCGACCTCGATCTCGTCGATCGTCACCGGTTTGCGGATGGCCCCGATCAGGCCCTCGCCGACCGCCAGCACCTCGTCCTCGGGAATGCGCGGCGCGACCACGACGAATTCGTCGCCGCCCAGGCGGGCGCAGACCCCGTCGGGGAAATAGTTGACCAGGCGGTGCGCGACCTCGGTGAGCAGCTTGTCGCCGCCCTCGTGGCCGACGAGATCGTTGACCTTCTTGAAGCCGTCGAGGTCGATGGCGAAGATCGTGCCGAGCGTCTCGTCCGCGGCCTTGAGTTCGGGCAGGTAGGTCTCGATGTAGCGGCGGTTGAAGAGCCCGGTGACGACGTCGCTATAGGCGGCGAAAACCGCCCGCCCTTCGGCGGCGTCGCGCACGCGCACCACCCGGCGAAGTTCGTGCATCCGCCGATAGGCGTAGATCGTCGCGCCGGCGCCGAGGATCGCCAGGCTGACCAGGAACTCGTCCGCCTGCCACCCTTCGTGGGCCGCCAGGAAATGGTGCATCGTCTCGGAGAAATCAGACCAGATGGCGAGCGCCCAGACGGCGACGATCAGTGCCGCCAGCACGATCGCGTCGCGTTTCGCCTCGTTCGAGCCAAATTTCATGGCGGTTCCCTGTCAGCGGTTGCCGCGAAGAGAACACAAGAACTCTAATGAAACGTAGTTATTCAATATCCCTGACTTAAGATATATACTGCAACATACTATCTTGTATTGTCCATTGATTAAAATACAACCTGCCGAAACCATCAGGCTCTACAATTGACGGTGCCACTCAGCCGAGATGGTCCGCGACTTGGCGCCTCAGATCGGCCGCGGCCCCGATCCAGCCGTCCATCTGCAGGAAACCGTGGATCATCCCGGGAAAGCGCCTCGTGGTCACGGCGACGCCCGCCTCTTCCAGACGCGCGGCGAATGCCTCGCCTTCGTCGCGCAGCGGATCATGCTCGCAGGTCGCCACCAGGGTCGCCGGCAGGCCGGAAAGATCCTCGGCAAGAAGCGGCGAGACGGCCGGATCCGACCGGTCGGCGGGATCCGGCACGAAGAGCGAATTCTCGTAGGCAAGGGAGTCTTCGGTCATCACATGGCCTGCCTCGGTCTTCAGCGAGGCGAACGGCCTGTCCGGCCGAAGGTCGGTGTTCGGATAGAGCATCACCAGCCTGTCCGGCATTGCCTCGCCGGCGGCCTTCAGGGCCAGCGCCACCACCGCGGCGAAGAGGCCGCCGATGGAATCGCCGCCGATGGCGACCGTGTCCGGCCGGCATCCAAGGTCCGGCGCCATCGCCGTCAGGGTCCGGGTCGCGGCGATGCAATCCTGTTGCGGGACCGGCGAGACATGGTCCGGCGCGAGCCGATAGTCGACCGAGGCGACGAGACGGCCGGTCGCCGCGCAAAGCTGGCGAAGGGCGACGTCGTGACTCTCCAGCGATCCCGCCATCGCGCCGCCGCCGTGATACCAGACCAGCATGGCGTCGTGGCCGCCCGCCGGCCGGTAGAGACGCACCGGGATCTCCACTAATGTCGCATCGCCGGCGCGTGCGACTGCGATGTCTTCGCTATCAACCCCATCCGGCGGGTCGCCGGAATAGTCGGCGAGCGAGGCGGTTATCGCCCGGGCCTGGGCAAGTTTCTGCACCGCGTCGCGGGGCTCCACCTGCACCGCCTGCTTGCGGGCGAGATCGTCGAGAACGGCGCGTGCCTGGCGGTCCAGCATCAGGTCAGATCCAGCGTTTCTTGCGGAAGAACAGGAGCAGCCCGCCGGCGACGAGCGCCATCACCGCAAGCGCGATCGGATAGCCATAGGGCGACTGGGTGAGCGGCATGTTCCAGGGAGAGATTTCCGGGTTGAAGTTCATCCCCCAGAGGCCGGCGAGAAAGCCGAGCGGGATGAAGATCGTCGAGACGATGGTGAGGAGATTGATCACCTCGTTGGTTTTCGCCGCCGACAGCGTCATGTGCAGGTCGATCAGCCCGGAGGCGGTGTCGCGATAGGTATCGTTGAGATCGACAAGCTGATCGCAATGGTCCTGCACGTCGGCGAAATAGACCTTGGTTTCCTCGGCGAGGAACGGCCGCTCCAGCCGCAGGATCACCCCCAGCGCGTCGCGGGTCGGCCGCAGGAAGCGCCGCATGGTGAAGAGTTCCCGGCGCATGGCGTGAAGCTCCGGCACCTGCACCGCCTCGACGTCCTCGAAGATCGCCTCCTCGATGGCGTCGAGCCGCGCGCCGTGCTGGTCGACGGTCGGGAAATAGCCATCGACCACCGCGTCGATCAGCGCATAGGCGAGATAGTCCGCGCCGCCCTCGTTCAGCCGCGGGGCGCCTTTGTCGATGCGCTTTCGCACCGGATCGAAGGCGTCGCCGGGTCGCTCCTGAAAGGTGAGCACGAATCCTTCGCCGAAGAACAGCGACAGCTGCTCGCTCTCCTCCCCCGTCAGCATCCGCATGACGACGAAGGCGTGGGCGTCATAGACCTCGCATTTCGGCCGCTGGTCGGTGTTGACGACATCCTCCAGCGACAGCGGGTGCAGGCCGAAGGCGGCGCCGATCCGGCCGATGAGATCGATGTCGGCAAGGCCGGTGCAGTCGAGCCAGAGCCTGGCGCCGTCCTGTCGCAGCGCCAGCGCCTCGTCGAGACTGCAGCCGTCGAGGCGGCGAGCCGCGCCGGCGCCGACGGCGATCGCCGAGAGCCGGGTGTGGACGGCGTCGGGATCGGCAACGAGGCTGCCCGGCGGCGCGCCGATCGCCGAGCGCTTGGCCGCCTCGCGCTTTCGCTTGCGCCTGCCATGGCCGGTCATTTTTAGCATCGGCGGTCGTCCCTCGGCTTTCTTCGGCAGTCTGAGCCCCGGGAGAGAAGAGCCGACTCGCCGGGCGGGTTCCACTCCGCCTTCCGCCTGCCCTTGCGCATTTCGACGAAATGGCGCGGATCGCTCGTCACCGGCGGCAGCCCGGCGCGATACCGGAAGCGCGAGAAAATGCCTTGCGGGCCACGCGCCGATCTTCGATGAATGGGACCTTCGCCTCGCCGCCGGTCCCCGCGGCGCCCGCGAGATTTCTCCGGGGACATCTTTCGTTGGTTGGAAGGGCTCAATGGCGAACGACCGCCCCGTCTCGAACGCCGCCGCGATCGCGCTGGTCGACTGGGGAACCACGAGCTTCCGGCTCTGGCTCGCCGACCGGGAGGGGACGATCCTTGCCGAAAGCCGCGGCCGCGAGGGCATGATGCACGCCGCCGAGGTGGGCTTCGAGACCGTCCTGTCGCGGCATCTTTCGGCCGTCGAAGCGCCCCCCGGCCTTCCCGTCCTGATCTGCGGCATGGCCGGCGCTCGCCAGGGCTGGTGCGAGGCGCCCTATGTCGCCGTTCCCGCCCTTGCCGAAAACCTCGCCGAACGGGCGGTCGCGGTCGCCTGCGACCTCGGCGAGGTGCGCATTCTCCCCGGCGTCTCCCAGGGCGACCCCGAAAGGCCGGACGTCATGCGCGGCGAGGAGACCCAGCTGATGGGGCTTGCTGCAGCCGGAACCGACGACCTCGTCTGCATGCCGGGCACGCATTCCAAATGGGTGCGTTTCGAGGACGGCGCGATCGCCGCCTTCTCGACCTTCATGACCGGCGAACTCTTCGACGTCCTCTCCCGCCACTCGATCCTCAAACATGCCGTCGACCCAGAGACCGGACCCAAGGGCGTCAGCGAGGCGTTTCTCGCGGCGCTCCGGCCAGACACCCCGGAAACCGCCCTCGCCCGGATCTTCGCTCTGAGGGCCGGGCAACTTCTCGGCTTCGCGGAACGTTCCGACGGTGCGGCGGCGCTTTCGGGCACGCTGGTCGGCGCCGAGATCGGCGCGGCGCACAGCCTCTACCCGTCCTTCGAGACGGTGACGCTGGTCGCCTCCGGCCCCCTCGCCGAGCTTTACGAGGCGGCCCTGAGGCAGGCGGGCTTCATCGTGACGCGCGCCGACGCCGAAGACGCCACCCGCCGTGGCCTGCTGGCCGCCGGGCGGCAGATCTGGCCGGAGAGACTGAACGGGACGGGGAGGCAATGATGACATCCACCACCGCCGGCACGCCGGCAAGGGCCCTCGGGCCGACGCGCTGCGAACTCGGCGAGGGACCGACCTACGACCCGATCACCGACACCGCCTGGTGGTTCGACATTCTCGGCCGGACGCTTCACGAGTATCGCGTCGGGACCGACGAGGCCGTCGCCCATCCGCTGCCCTTCATGGCGAGCGCTCTCGCGCGCGTCGATGGCGAGCGCCAGCTGCTCGTCACCGAGCATGGCCTGATCTTTCGCGATATCGCCACCGGCGGCTTCAGCCAGCATCTCGCCATCGAGGCGGACGATCCGACGACGCGCTCGAACGACGCGCGCACCCATCCTTCCGGGGCATTCTGGATCGGCACGATGGGCAAGGGCGCCGAGGACCGCAAGGGTTCGATCTACTGGTATCGCAAGGGCGAGCTGCGCAAGCTCTTCGGCGACATCTCGATCACCAACTGCATCGCCTTTTCGCCGGCCGGCGACCGCGGCTATTTCACCGACACCCGCGTCGGCCGGATCATGAGCGTCGCGCTCGATCCCGCAACGGGGCTGCCGCTCGCAGAGCCGCAGCCCTTCGGCGACGCAGACCTGCCGGGCGACCCTGACGGCGCGGTCGTCGACGCCGCCGGACAGCTCTATGTCGCGCGATGGGACGGCGCCTGCGTCAGCGTGCTTGCTGCCGACGGCCGGCATGTCGAGGACATCGCCGTCCCCGCTGCCAAGGTCACCTGCCCGGCCTTCGTCGGCCGAAACGCCAGCAAGCTCCTCGTCACCAGCGCCCAGGAGGGCATGACCGACGACGAGCGGGCGAAGGCCCCGGAGGCAGGGATGACCTTCCTTCTCGACCTTGCGACGACCGGCCGCCACGACCCGGTGGTCATGGTGAACTGACGGCTGGCCACGGGCCGTATGCCGGCAGGATCCGTCGATCCGGCGCGGCGCTCTCCTATCTGAAGTTCCACCGAGACGAAACCGGATGATGCGGCCATGTCAGCAGCCTTCGATCTTCCCGCCGACCCCGACGACGCGCCGCTTCCGGACGCGCTGATCGGCCGCTTCGCTGCCATCGTCGGCGAGACGAACGCCCTCACCCAGCCGAGCGACATCGAGCCCTATCTCGAGGAGCCGCGGGGGCTCTTTCCCGGGCATACGTCGGTGGTCCTGCGGCCGAGAAACGTCGAGGAGGTCGCCGCGATCATGCGGCTTGCCAACGAGACGAAGACGCCCGTCGTCCCGCAGGGCGGCAATACCGGCCTCGTCGGCGGCCAGTCGCCGCGCTCGCTCGGCCAGGTGGTCCTGTCACTCCAGCGGCTCGACAGGATCCGCGAGGTCGACAAGGCCGGCCGCACCATCACCGTCGATGCCGGCGTCGTCCTGCAACGCGTCCAGGAGGCGGCCGAGGAGGCCGGGCTATTGTTCCCGCTGTCCCTCGGCTCGGAAGGCTCCTGCCAGATCGGCGGCAATCTGGCGTCCAATGCCGGTGGCACCGGCGTCCTTGCCTATGGCAACAGCCGCGACCTCTGCCTCGGCATCGAGGCGGTGCTCGCCTCCGGCGAAATCCATCATGGCCTGCGGAGACTCAAGAAGGACAATCGCGGCTACGACATCCGCAATCTCCTCGTCGGCTCGGAAGGCACGCTCGGCGTCATCACCGGCGCGGTGCTGAAGCTCTTTCCCCGCCCCGCCGGCCGCGAGGTGGCCTATGCCGGCGTCGCCTCGCCGGAAGATGCCTTGGCGCTCCTGCATCTCGCCGAGCGCCATGCCGGCTCTGGCCTCACCGGCTTTGAATTCCTGCCGCGGCTGGGGCTCGAATTCGTGCTTCGGCACATCGAGGGCGCCCGCGACCCGATGGCCGAGCCGCATGCCTGGTATATTCTCGTCGAGGTTTCCTCCAGCCGCTCGGCCGAGGACGCGCGCGACACCATGGAGGTGCTGCTCGCCGAGGGCTTCGAGGCGGGTCTGGTCGAGGACGCCGCCATCGCCAAGTCGATCGCCGAGGCGAAGGCCTTCTGGCACATGCGCGAATCGATGAGCTGGGCGCAGAAGCCGGAAGGCGGCTCGATCAAGCACGACGTCGCCGTGCCGGTGGCGCGGGTACCGGAATTCCTGCGGGCGGCCGATGCCGCCGTCCTCGAGACGATCCCCGAAGCGCGGATCTGCTCCTTCGGCCATCTCGGCGACGGCAACGTCCACTACAACATTTCGCAGCCGGTCGGCGCCGACAGGGACGAGTTTCTTTCCCACTGGCGGGAGGTCAACGCCAAGGTCCATGGCATCGTCGCCGATTGCGGCGGCACGTTTTCGGCCGAGCACGGCATCGGCCTTCTGAAGCGCGACGAGCTCGCCGCCACCAAGCCGGCGCTGGAGATGGAGCTGATGCGCGGTATCAAGCGGCTCTTCGATCCCAACGAAATCTTAAACCCCGGCAAGCTCCTTCAGATTTGATTCAAATTTCTATTTCGCTAACCGTCGTGAAAGTCAGGAAGACTTAACTGACTTTCTTAGCGCACGGGCAAGAGGCGCTGTCTATTCTGATCCCATCGAAAGGCCGGGAACACACTGGCCGTCGGAACAGGGACCCGGGCCGCCAATGCGGCTCTCAGGAGAGACAGAAGGCGTCATCCATGACCACCGCCCAGAACGCACAGACCTCTACCCGCCCGATCTGGGCCGGCGCTCCGGTGCGGCTCGATCCGCGCGACTGCGATCGGCACCAGAGCTTTTCCACCATCGAGGACGGCGAAGAGGTCACCTATCGCGTCGACCGGCGCGGCGCGGTGATCCGCCGCACGCTGCCGGGTTGCGGCCTGCCGATATCTGTTGCACTTGCGCCCCGCGTGTTCCGCGGCGTTGCCGCCCGGGCAATGGAGACGGATCAAGGCGAAGTGACGGTGACCCTCGAACTCTATCACGACGATGCGAAATGCACCGTGCCGCTCCTGGTGGCGAGCGATCTCTTCGACGTCGCCGCCGACTGGCGCGGCTGGTCCGAGCTGTTCGGCCTGCCGATGCTGATGATCGAGGCGGATGGCAGCGTCGTGACGCTCGAGGAGACCGTCGGCCAGGTTCGCACCGCCAAGCCGGTCTCCCGCCGCGCCGCGCCGCATCGCCAGCGCCGCCCCCGCTTCCTCGCCCGCCGCAAGCCCGGTCTCGGCATGCGGATGATCGTCGAGGGCGAGGAGATCATCGCTCGCCGCTGATGGTTCGGGCAGGTGACTGCCCGGCAGGCTGATTGCCGAACAATTGTTCGTTCCACTTGCAACCCGTAGCAGGGTTGCCTGACCTCCAGATTTCTCCACCGCCCTTCCGCAAGGATAGGGCGGTATTTTTTGCTCTGGACTTTCCACTCTTTTGTTGCCATTCGCTGCGTTGGGGAATACCCTTGCGTGCGTGTCGCATCGGAAGAAACTACTTGAAGGGGTAGGCGCGTGGAAAAGCCCGTTTCTCATCCGGCTCGCCAGCAGCGCGGCCATCTCCCGCAGACAAGGCCGGCTCGCGCCGACGGGGCTGCAGGGCCGTTTTCGCGGCTGCTTCTCGCCGGTCTCGCGCCGCTTCTCGCCGTGGCGATCGCCGTTCTCGGCACCTTCGCCCCCGTCGATGCCCGCGCCGCCACGGAAGAGCGGCGGGTCGCCCTCGTCGTCGGCAACAGCGCCTATCGCAACACCGTCACCCTCGAAAATCCCTCGCGCGACGCGCGGGCCATCGCGCTGAAGCTGCAGCGGCTGGGATTCGAGGTGATCGAGGGCTACGACCTCGACAAGTCGCAGATGGATTCGACCATCCAGGAATTCGCCAAGGCGGTGCGCGGCGCCGATGTCGGCATGTTCTTCTATGCCGGCCACGGCATGCAGGTGAACGGCAAGAACTATCTCGTGCCGATCGACGCCGCCTTCGAGGATCCCTCCGATCTCGACTTCATGGCCGTGTCGATGGACTTCATCACCCGGCAGATGCGCTACGACGTCGCCGTGCGCCTCGTCGTGCTCGACGCCTGTCGCGACAATCCGCTGTCGCGCTCGCTCGCCCGCTCGCTGAAGGGGCTCAGCCGCTCCGCCAAGGTCACCGACGGCCTCGCCAAGATCGACATCGACGGCGATGGCGGCGAAGGCACGGCGATCATCTATGCGACGAGCCCGGACGAGGTCGCCTATGACGGCGACGGCACTTCCCATTCGCCCTTCACCCAGGCCTTTCTCGACCAGATCGAGGCACCGGACACCGATATCCAGGTGGTGATGTCGCGGGTGACCGGCCAGGTGCTGCAGTCGACCAAGAACCAGCAGCGGCCGTGGATCAACGCGTCGCTGACCGGCGAGGTCTATCTCAATCCGAAGACGACCAAGGTCGCCACGCTGGAGCCGGCTGTGGCGCTTTCGCCGGCGGTCGAGCCGGTGACCACCGCCACCGACGCCGGGCCGGCCGTCGCCGTCACCCGCAGCGGCGACGACGCCGAAACGCTGAAGCGCGAGACCGCGCTTTACAATCTCGCCCGCCAGTCCGGCCAGCGGGTCGACTACGAGGCCTATCTGGAGACCTTCCCGGACGGTCTTTATGCGGCCAACGCCCGCAAGCAGATCGCCCGCCTTCCCGGCCCGGCCGGCAACAACGTCGTCGCCAGCCTCGGCAACCAGACCCCGGCGCCGCAGCCGGCCACCTCCGACCTCCAGGCGGCCCTGCCCGATGCGGCGGCGTCCTCCGGCGCAAATCCCTCGGCGGCGATGATTTCCGGCGAGGGCACCGAGGCGGTGCTCGGGCTCAGCCGCGACCAGCGCAGGGAGGCGCAGCTGCGGCTGAACCTTGCCGGATTCAATTGCGGCACCCCGGACGGCGCCTTCGGGCCGAACACCCGCAATGCCATCGTCGCCTGGCAGAGCGCCCGCAGCCTCCATGTCAGCGGCTATTTCAACCGCCCGCAATACGATCTCCTGGTCCAGCAGACCCAGGCGGCCCTCGCCGCCTACACGCCGCCGGCTCCGCCCAAAGCGCGCAACTACAGCCCCAGCCCTGCGAGGGAGACCCGCAGCTATTCCCAGCCGCGGCGCCAGAAGTCCCAGCCCCGGGTGGTCCGCCGCGTCTCGCCGCGCCGCAGCAGCGGCCCGAGCGCCGGCGAAGCGGCCTTCTTCGGCGGCCTTGTCGGCGGCATCATCGGCGGTGCGATCCGCCGCTGAGGCTGGAGCCGAACGGTCGCGTAGCACCTCGATCGCCGGGACCCCGCATCGCCTCGATGCGGGGCCTGCCTCAAAGCTCGGTGACGACCCTTTCCTTGAGGCCTGCGGGCGGAAGCGCGCAGGCCTCGTGCTTTCCGAAGATGCGATAGCGATTTTCCGCGACCAGACGGTAAAGCCGATCGCGCAGCAGCCGGGGTACAAGGAAGCCGATCCGCGTCCACCGCCAGCCCGGCAGCCGCGAAAGGATGGCGAGCGCGGCATCCGACCGGAGATAGGCAAGGCCGTCCACCACGACGGCGTTGGTATCGGGATCGGCAGGATCGATGTCGAGGGCGCTCGCCATGGCCGCGCCATAGGGCGACTGGATCGGCGTGAAGCGGAAGCGGCCTGCCCTGTCCCGCTCGGCGATGAAACGGACCCAGCCGGAGCAAAACACGCAGACGCCGTCATAGAGGATCACGCCATCGTCCGGCCAGGGCGTTTCCCGTTTCATCTCTCCTCCAGGGTCGCGAGCGCCACCATCATCAGGACGATGGCCGGCCCGGTCTTGACCAGCGCGCCGAGCGGCTCCAGCCACATCGCCGGTGTCAGGATCGCCGCCCCCATCATGTAGGAAAGCGACACCGCGATACCGAGCCAAAGACCGGCCCGGCAGCTCTGCCGGAACGCAATCAGGCAACCGATACCGATGTCCATCAGGCTCGAAACGGCCGTGACGAGATTGGCGAGGGGCAGTGCGAAACCTGCCTCGACGAGGATCTCCCGTGCCTGTGCCGAGGATCACCATCGCACCGAGGACATGGAGGAACTTCAGGACGAGATAGGTCAAGGCGGGTGTTTCGGGATCGAGCGGAGGGTGCCGGCAAGACGACCCTAGCCGCCGGAGCACCCCGCGTCATGCCCTTGCTCGCAACATCGTCAGCGCGGCGCCGGATCAGCGCCTTTCCGGCCGCTGCCGAAACCGTAGACCGGCATCGTTCCGTCGTCCGCCGCATAGATCGGCGCATCGATGATCGCGACGAGCGAGGCACCGAGACGGTCGAGATCGCCCTTGCCAAAGCCCAAGAGCAGCGTGCCCTCCCGGTCGTCGTCGCCGTTCCATGGCTGCTCGAGCTGGAACTGGTCGGTGGGGCTTTCGCCCTTCGGCAGATAGCCGAAAACCTCAAGCCCGGAATCGCGCAAGGCATAGGCGATGCCGGCGGTCAGCGCCCGGCTCTCGACGACGATCCGTCTCGCGTCGGTCTTGGCCGCAAGCGCCTCGATGCTCTCGGCCGTCTTCTCCCAGCCGGCAAGCTGGCGCAACTGCTTGCCCGCGCCGGGCGCCTCGCCGGGATCGAAGAAGGCGGTGCCGAGAAGGATGACCAGCGAGGCCAACCCACAGACGATCAGATTGGTCCAGAAGAAGAAGCTCCAGCGGTGCCGGACGACGAGGGCGGTCGCCACGATGGCGCCGGCGGGATAGGCCGTCGCTCCCCAGTTGACGTTCGCCTGGGCGAGAAATCCCTGGATGGTGATCGCAAAGAGGATCGGCCAGGAGAGGATCAGCAGGAGAACGTCGGTGCGCGGCCGCTCGCTCCTCGCCTTGAGAATGAGGGCGTTCAGCATCGCCCCGAAGATCACCGGGCCGGCAATGCCGAACTGCGCCCCGAAGAACTCGAAGCCCTTCCTGGCGTTCAGCCGCGACAGGCTCCAGCCGATATTGTCATGGGCCGTGTGTTCGAAGGTGGCAAAGCCGTTGAGCGCGTTCCAGACGAGATTCGGCGCGATGAGGAGCGTCATCACGCCGAGCGCGACGAGGCTTTCGCGGCGGAACAGCCGGCTTCTGAGCTCCGGCAGCAGGCCCCCGGCGAGCGCCACCAGCGCCGGCAGGTAGATCATCGCATATTTGGCGTTGAGCCCGAGCCCGGCTGCGAGGCCGAAGAGCAGCGCCGGCCTGAGACCCGGCTCTTCGATCTGCAGGAAGACGGCGTAGAGGGCGACGCTCCAGAAGAACAGGAGCAGCGGATCGGTGGTGATCAGAAACGAGGAGACAGCGATCCCCGGCATGATCGCGAAGAACAGCCCGGTCCAGAAGCCCGTCCTGACGCCATAGAGTCTTGCGGCAAGCAGAGCCAGGACGAAGGCCGTCGCCGAATTGACCAGCGGCACGACCGAACGGACGCAGGCCGCGCCGGTCCCGCAGACCTGCGATTCGGCGGCGATCATCCAGGCGATCAGCGGCGGCTTGGTGAAATAGCCGAAGTCGAAATGTCGCGCCCACAGGACATATTGCGCCTCGTCGAAGCCGAGTTCGCTCGGCGAGACGATCAGCGCCAGAAGCCGCGCGAGGGCGATCGCGGCGAGAATCGCGGCCAGGGCCGACAGCCCCAGAGAGCGGTCCTGTAGCCGATCGGTCACTCTGGCGGCATCACGGATGTCGGTCGTCGGAAGTGTCATATTGGCTAAAGGTGGAGGCGCTAAAGGCGGCCATTGTGCGTCGTCTGCGATGTTCCGCAGCGATGCTGCAAGAGCGTGGCGGGCGTGATGGGTCAGCACAGACTGACCGAACGCGCGAAGCAGTGCAAGGAACAGCAACATGGACGCAGGACCGGCCCCAGCCGCTCGGCCGTCCCGATCCCGCGCGCCGGCGCCCGAAAAGGTGGACAAGGGCGGGGCGAGCGCCTCGACGACGAGGCCGGACGAACGCGCCGGGCCATCTTCGTCCCGTCCGCAGCGTTCGCTGGTCGTGCTGACCATCGTTCTGGCCTTCGTCAGCCTGTTCTTCGTCTGCTTTCCCGGCATCGATATCGCCGTCAGCGCACTGTTTTATGAACAGGGCCGGGGATTTTTCGGCGCCAGCAGCGCCGACCTCGCGACCGTGCGCGATATCGGCAACGGCATGACGGCGATGGCGATCGCGGCGAGCGTTATCGCCATCCTCGCGGGGCTGAGCGTTCCCACGCCGCGCTGGCTGCTGCGCCCCTGCGAGGGGCTCTATATCCTCGCGGTCTACGCCATCGCTCCGGGCCTGATCGTCAACGCCTTCCTGAAGAGCACCGCCGGCCGGCCCCGCCCGCGCAACCTCATCGATTTCGGCGGCAGCCTCGACTTCACGCCGGTCTGGCAATTTGCCGGCGAGTGCAGCGGCAACTGCTCGTTTTCCTCCGGCGAGGCCGCTTCGGCAGCGGCGATCCTGGCGCTGGTCTTCATCCTGCCGCGCAGGGACAGGTTGCCGCTCGGCATCGGCTTCGGCGCCATCGTGGCGATGGTCTCGCTGGCGCGCGTCGCCGCCGGCGGCCACTTCATCTCCGACGTCCTGGTCTCCTGGATCATCACGCTGACGACCATCGTCGCCTTGCGCCCGCTTCTTCTCGGTGCCCGCGGGAGAGCCATCGACGCAGCCTTCAGTGGCTTTGCCGCAAGGCTTCGCAGCCTCGTGCCGGTCGCAGCGAACAGGGCGTCGTCAGGGCTTCAACAAAGGCGGATTGCAGCGGAAGGCGGCTTTCTCTATGAGGAGCCCCATTCGATGGATACGTCTTCTTCCCCCTTGCCGGCGCCGGCGCGCGCGCGGCCACGCAGCTTCGCCACCGTCAGCGTCGTCGTTCCGGCGAAGAACGAGGCGGCGAACCTTGCCGTGCTCGTGCCCGAGATCGCCGCCGCGCTGGCGGCGCGCAGCCATGAAATCGTCGTGGTCGACGACGGCTCGACCGACACCACGGCCGCGGCCATCGAGACGCTGCGCGCCGACGGAATCAACGTCCGCCACATCCGCCACGAGCGCTCCGCCGGGCAGAGCCGGGCGGTGCGCACCGGCGTTCTCTCGGCCAGGGGCGACTGCGTCGTCACCATCGACGGCGACGGGCAGAACGATCCCGCCTTCATCCCGGCGATGGTCGAGCGTCTCGAAGCAGCGGGCGAGCGCTGCGGCCTCGTCGCCGGCCAGCGCACCGGCCGCACCGACAGCTTCGCCAAGCGTGTCGCCTCGAAGGCGGCGAATCGGCTGCGCACCGCGATCCTCGCCGATTCGACCCGGGACACCGGCTGCGGGCTAAAGGCGCTGCCGACCGAGCTGTTCCGCCGGCTCCCCTATTTCGACGGCTGGCATCGCTATCTGCCGGCGCTCGTCCTGCGGGAGGAGCTGACGATCGCCCATCTCGACGTGAAGGACCGCCAGCGCCGGTTCGGCCAGTCGAACTACGGCATCTTCGACCGCGCCGCCCGCGGCGCCCTCGATCTGTTCGGCGTCTGGTGGATCCTGCGCCGCGGCCGCCGGAGCCCCGGCCAGATCGAAGACGTCACGGCCACCAAGGAGTAGGCGAGACGATGCGGGACTTCCTTCATCACGTCTTCATCGAGCAGTTCGACCTGTGGATCGTCCTCGGCTTCTTCGCCCAGGCGATGTTCACCGCCCGCTTCCTGATCCAGTGGATCGCCTCGGAGCGGGCCCGCCGCTCCGTCGTGCCGGTCGCCTTCTGGACCTTTTCCCTCGCCGGCGGCGCATTGCTGCTCGTCTATGCGCTGCATCGGCGCGATCCGGTGTTCATCATCGGCCAGGGCGCCGGTCTCTTCATCTATACCCGCAACCTCATTCTGATTGCCGGCGAGAAGAAACGCGAACTCGCCGAGACGAAGACCCTGGAAGTCCCGAACCGGTAACATCGGCAACCGGAAATTTCTTCTTCCGCCCGACTGTCGCCGTTTTCGAAAGGGAAAGCCTTTCAGGCTTCGATGACGATGGGTTGATCGCGCTGTAGCGACGGGCGGAAACCCGCTAAGACTGGCCTTCAGACGTCCCCCGGTGTTGAAACCATGGGAGAAGCGCGCAGTTTGCTTCACGGTCAATGCGCGCCAGAGGCAGACATTCAACGCCGAAGATGAAATTCCAAGAGGAGAGATAGTCCCCACATGCTCCGACCCACCAAGATCACGGGCCTTGCCCTTTCGACCGTCACTGCCGTCATGCTCGGCGTCTTCGCACTGCCGGCGCAGGCTGCCCAATGCGGCAATTCGGCGGCCGGCTTCGACCAGTGGAAGCAGCAGATGGCCCAGGAGGCGGCCCGCGCCGGCATCTCCCAGCGGACCATCCAGTCGGCGCTGATGCCGACGCGCTATTCTTCCAAGGTGATCAGCCTCGATCGCAACCAGCATTCGATGAACCTGTCGCTCGACGCCTTCATGGCGCGGCGCGCGCCCTCCTCCTTCGTCTCGAAGGGCAAGCGGATCATCCGGCAGAATGCCGGCCTGCTCAATTCGATCGAGAAGCGCTATGGCGTCCAGAAGGAAATCCTCGTCGCGATCTGGGGCATGGAGACCGGATTCGGCGCCAATTCCGGCAACATGCCGGTGTTCTCCTCGTTGGCGACGCTTTCCTACGACTGCCGCCGCTCGGCCTTCTTCACCGAAGAGCTCCTCGCGGCGATGGCGATCGTCGATCGCGGCGACATGAGCGCCGACCAGATGCGCGGCGCCTGGGCCGGCGAGATCGGCCAGACCCAGTTCCTCGCCAAGAACTATCTGCGCTTCGCGGTCGACGGCGACGGCAACGGCCGCCGCGACCTGATCCGCTCGAAGGCCGACGTTCTCGCCTCGACGGCGAATTTCCTGCGCCAGCACGGCTGGCGTCCGGGCGCCGGCTACCAGCCGGGCCAGCCGAACTTCTCGGTGCTGCGCGAATGGAACCGCGCGGGCGTCTATCAGAAGGCGCTGGCGCTCTTCGCGTCCAAGCTCGCCAGCTGACCGCAACGAATGCCCCGGACCGCGGGGCGACCGATTTGAGGGGCTCGGCGCTATCGGCGCCGGGCCCTTTTTCTTTGGCGGGTGGCTGGGCTCGCTAGTCGCCGTCGAGTTCCGGATAGTGCCGGAAGATGCCGTCCTCGTTGAAGGGCGTGCGCCGGTCGCTGCCGAGATAGGCGCTGATGCGCGGTCCGGCGGCCACGCGATCGCAAAGGGCCATGACGAGCGGATAGTCCGGCGAAAGCGTCTTCATGCGGCGGGGAAAGGCATAGCGCAGCCCCTCGACCGTCTGGAAAAGGCCGAGATCGGCATAGCTCAGGGCGTCGCCTGCGAGATAGGACGAACCAGCGGGGTTGTCGCCGATCAGCGCCTCGTACCAGCCGAGGAACTTCGCCATCCGCTCGTTGCGAAAAGCCTCAGCCCGCCGTGCCGCCTCCGCCTTCTGGTCTTCGTAATAGAGCGCCACGCCCAGCGGGTGATGGGTATCGTGCGCCTCGCCGACGAAATCGGCGGTGGTCGCCGCGATCGACCGGGCGAACATCCGGTCCGCCTCGAGATCCGGGGCAAGGCCGTGCCGCTCGCCGAGAAAGGCGACGATGACCGCGGTCTGCGAGAGGATGATGTCGCCGTCGACGAGAAACGGCGGCGCGAGAGGCCGCCGCGGACCCTTGGCGCCCCGTATGAAGGCGAACATCGCCTCGACACCGCCGCCCTGCGATCGGTCGAGCCGTGCCATATCGCGATACTCAGCGCCTGCAGCTTCCAGAACGAGCCGCACATATTCGCCGCGACCCGGCAGGCCGGGCCAGTAATAGAGGTCGTATGTCATCGCTGATCCCTTCCGGGCTGATTGCTGCGGGTCGATTGCTGGCGGTCCCGCGGTGCGCCGGAGCTGTCCGACGACCCCGCATTGCCAGTGAAAGCGGCGTGCGGGCGGCCGGTTCCAGCATCCCTCTCCGATCTGGACCTTCCCGCCCGCCGCGGGATTTCACCGAACTTCTTGAGATGATCAAGCAACCGAACAACATGAATGCTTTATGACATGGTCAATGCAATCTTAATCAGTCGTCGCCACAATCGATCCCAGCAAACCCACAGTCGAGCCCGTCAGGCCCTTCTTCCTTTGAGGAATCGGCAAACCTTCATGTCAGCACCTGTCCAAACCCGCACCGACATTCAGCCGATCGGCGACCTCGACGCTTCGGGGGCTGCCGCCCTCGCCCGCATCCGGCCGGTGGTCGAAAAGCAGATCAACTGCGTGCTCGACGATTTCTACGAGGAAGTCCGCGGCAATCCCGCGCTCAACCGCTTCTTCCGCTCCGAAGAGCAGATCTGCAATGCCGAAGCCAAGCAGCGGACGCACTGGGCAACGCTCGCTCACGGGGAACTCGGCGAAAAGCACAATGAGCGCGCGGCAAGGATCGGTGCAGCGCATGTTCGCGCCAATATCGAGCCGAACTATTTCATCGCCGGCTACGGCGCCCTCCTCAGCGCGCTGGTCAGGAATCTCGTCGTCGAGCTCGCGCCGAAGGGCGGGCTGTTCTCCGAGGGCGATCCGAAGCAGGTGGCGGCCTCGATCGAGGCGGTCGTCAAGGTCGCCTTCATCGACATGGAGCTCACCCTCGGCCACTACGAGGCGCTGCGCACCGAAACCGCGATGCAGGCAAGCCTCAGGCAGGAGCGCGAACGCGCCGACACCGCCCGCGCCGGCGCCATCGAGGCGCTCGCCGCCGGGCTCGCGCGGCTTGCCAAGGGCGATCTGTCACACCCGATCACGGCGGAATTTTCCGAGGAATTCGAAGGGCTGAAGCACGATTTCAATCGCGCCATCAGGGCCTTCGGCGAGATCGCCTCGGCGGCGCGCGGTTCGGCCGTCGCTGTCGACGAGGGCGCGAAGGAAATCGCCGCCGGCTCGAACGACCTTGCCCGGCGCACCGAGCAGCAGGCCGCGGGGCTCGAGGAGACCAGCGCCGCGCTGCAGGATCTGGCGGGCTCGGTTCAGGCGGCCTCGAAACGCGCCGCGGAAGCCTCCGACCTGGTGACCAGCTCGATGAGCCACGCCACCAGCGTCCAGGCGATCGTCAAGGACGCCGTCGCGGCGATGGACCGCATCGAGCAGTCCTCGCAGAAGATCGGCAGGATCACCGAGGTCATCGACGAGATCGCCTTCCAGACCAACCTTCTGGCGCTGAATGCCGGCGTCGAGGCGGCAAGAGCCGGCGAGGCCGGCAAGGGTTTCGCCGTCGTTGCCCAGGAAGTCAGGGCGCTGGCCCAGCGATCGGCCACCGCCGCCAAGGAAATCGAGCAGCTGATCAGCGAGAGCACCACGGAGATCGCCTCCGGCGTCGAACTGGTGACGAGCACCGGCTCTGCCGTCGAGCAGATCGTCTCGCAGTCGGGGGCGATCACCGACGGCGTCCGGTCGATCGCCGAGACGGCCAACCACCAGGCCGGATCGATCGCCGAGATCACCACCGCCATCGCCCATATGGACCAGGGCACCCAGCGCAATGCCGCGCTGGTCGAACAGTCGACCGCCGTCGCCGACACGCTGAACAAGGCGGCTGCCGCACTCCTCGAGGCGATGTCCGCCATCCGCACGGCCGGGCCCGGCACCTCCGCCCCGCACCGGCAGCCCGGCTTGCGTGAAAGCAGCTGGCGGGACGCCGAGGGCGTCATCGCCGCCTGAGCGTGTCGCAACTGCCGCACCGGACGAAGAATTCGCGGCCGGGCCCCGCCGCGTCGAAATTTTGCGGCCTTCCTCGGCTGAGTTCGGCGGAACGGGGATCCTGCCTTGGCATGACAGGGCAGTGCACGCCTCGCGGCTTTGTACCGATCCTGTCCGAAGGACGCGCATGACCAAGCTTCGCCCCCGCCGCATCGCGGCCACCGCGCTCGCCGGCCTGATCGCCCTTGGCGCCGGCCTCGCCCATGCCGAGCCGCCGGCAAAGACCCTCTTTTCTTCAAAGGCGAACCCCTCGGCCGGCGCCAGCCAGAGCCTCGGTTTTTATTCCAACGGCTGTCTCGCCGGTGGCGCCGAGCTGCGGCCGGACGGGCCGAACTGGCAGGTGATGCGGCTGTCGCGCAACCGGCGCTACGGCCACCCGGCGACCATCGCGCTGATCGAGCGGATCGCCGGCGAGGCGGCGCAGCGCGGCGTCTGGCCTGGGCTGCTGATCGGCGACATTTCGCAGCCGCGCGGCGGGCCGATGTCATCGGGCCATGCCTCCCATCAGGTCGGCCTCGACTTCGACGTCTGGCTGCAGCCGATGCCCTCGCCGCGGCTGACACAGGCCCAGCGCGAGACCTTTCCGTTCCGCTCGGTGCTGAAGAAGGGAACCTTCACCGTCGACGACAGGATCTGGGATTCGCACTATCGCGATCTCATCAAGATCGCCGCCGAGCAGCGCGAGGTGCAGCGGATCTTCGTCAATCCGGGCATCAAGAAGAAGCTCTGCGAGACCGCCGGCCGCGATCGCGGCTGGCTTGCCAAGGTGCGCCCCTATTACGGCCATGACGAGCATTTCCATGTCCGGCTGTTCTGCCAGCCAGGTTCTGCCGGCTGCAAACCGCAGCCGGCGACCGGCGGCGGCGATGGCTGCAACGAGCTCGGCTGGTGGTTCAACGTCGCCCTGCAGCCACCGAAACCGGGCGCCAAGCCGCCAAAGCCGAAGCCGCCGCTGACCCTGGCCGGCATGCCGAATGCCTGCCGCGCTGTGCTCGGCGCACCGGACAAGGGCGAGACCGCGATCGCCTCGGGAAGCGCGCGGGGACAGGGTGCGGATGCCGCCTATGCCAGCGCCTTCGCCCCGGCCGGAAACGCCGTTCCCCTGCCGACGCCGCGGCCGCTGCACTGAGCCTGCCGCCGGACGGCCGAAGGGCCTCCACCGAGTGCCCGCTCGCCCGGCTTGCAGCGAGCCGATCGCTCGCGCTTCGCCTTTGCCTTCGCCCCGGCGATGTCCTATGTCGAAGGCATGCGAATCGGTTGAAGCGGCAAGAACCATGGCATCGACACGCGACAGCAACGACGCGCTGAAATTTCCGATCCTGATCGGCGACATCGGCGGGACGAACGCCCGGTTCGCCATCATCGTCGATGCCTATGCCGAGCCGAAGATGTTTCCCGTCGTGCAGACGGCGGATTTCGAGAATATCGACGAGGCGATCCAGGAAAGCGTCCTCGACAAGACTTCGCTGCAGCCGAAATCGGCGGTGCTGGCGGTTGCCGGCCCCATCGACGGCGACGAGATCGACCTCACCAACTGTCCGTGGATCGTCCGCCCGAAGCTGATGATCGAGAAGCTCGGCATTGCCGAGATCATCGTCCTCAACGACTTCGAGGCGCAGGCGCTGGCGATTTCCTCGCTGAAGGAGGACGCCCGCACGCAGATTGGCGGCGGCGTCATCCGCGAGGGCGCCAGCCGCGCAGTGCTCGGCCCGGGAACAGGCCTCGGCGTCGCCGGGCTCGTCCGGGCGCGCAACATGTGGATCCCGGTGGCGGGCGAAGGCGGCCACATCGACATGGGACCGCGCACCGAGCGCGACCTGCAGATCTGGCCGCATCTCCAGACCATCGAAGAGCGCATTTCGGGCGAGCAGATCCTCTGCGGCCGCGGCCTCGTCAATCTCTATCACGCGATCTGCGCCGTGAAGAGCGTCGAGCCGTCGCTGGAGACGCCCCAGGCGATCACCGAGGCGGCGATCAACCGGATGGACGCCGAGGCGGGCGAGGCGGTGGACCTCTTCGCCACCTATCTCGGCCGGATCGCCGGCGACATCGCCCTCGTCTTCATGGCCCGCGGCGGCGTCTTCATCGGCGGCGGCATCTTCCAGCGGCTCATTCCGGTCGTGAAGAAGGACCATGTCCGCGCCGCCTTCGAGGACAAGGCGCCGCACAGCGCGCTGATGCGGGAGATCCCGCTCTATGTGGTGACCGAGCCTCTGGCGGCGTTGGCCGGCCTTGCCACCTTCGCCCGCACGCCGCGCTTCTTCGGCCTCGAGACCACCGGTCGCCGCTGGGTCGGCTGATCGCACGCTACCGCGCCTGCGGTATTGCCAGAGGCCACCCGGCCCGCGGTTCTCGTGACGGTTTCGCCAACGCTCGCACGTCGGTGCGTTTGACGAGGCTGCGCCCTATCGGCGAGTGAGCCGCCGTGGCTTTGGACCGACGAAGAGCCTTCCGGCGCTTCTAATCCGGTATGATGACGGCAGCACATTTTGACGCCAACGCGCGAGGATGCGGGTAAATCCTTCCGCTAGACACAACAGGCTGATCGTCGACGGCCCTCAGTTCATGAAACGCCCGCACGCACGAGACTTCGATAGCTTCGCAACCCCGTGGACTTGCGGTCCGCATCTCCCGCGTTGTGCGGGGCGAATTCCGGCGCCCTGACAGTAAATGCAGAAAGGGCCCGGCGCATGGCGCCGGGCCCTTTCATCAAGTTTCTGCGTTGTCGCTGCTTCGATTAGAAGGAGCGGACGAAGCGCAGGAAGCCTGCGGTCTGGTCGACCGAGTTGCCGTCGAAGTCCGACACGGCAGTGTTGGTGCCGTCGAATTCAATGTTGGCGTAGGAGATTTCCGCCAGCATGTCGAAGTTCTTGGTGATCTCGTAGCCGACGTTGCCGACGAGCTTGTAGTAGTCACCCGAGCCGAGGTCCGCAATGGTCGGGCCCACGGCGGTCACACCGCTCAGGTCGAAGGTCTGGCCGTAGGCGCCCGACACGGCGACGCCCAGCTTGCCAAAGCTCTGCGAGTAGCCTGCACCGACCTGCCACTCGACCGGAAGATCCGTACCGGCAAGGGTGCCGATGAGGGTCGTTCCGAGGTCCGACGTGTTGAACAGCGAGATCGTCGAGTAGGAGGACGGATCGAAAGCGTACGAACCTTCGATGCGCAGCTCGGAGTCGGTGGCGATCAGGTCCTTGAGGCTCAGACCGCCCTTCAGAGCGAACGCACCATCGTCGCCGCCGGTGTCGAAGTCGTCGAGAATGAAGTCGCCCGGCAGACCCGTGTTCAGGAAGTAGCGGTCGCTGATGATGCCACCGGCCTGACGCTCGTCATACGAACCAGCGATGTAGACGCGGCCCCAGCCACCGGCATAGGCCAGGCGACCGACAACGTCCGGAGCCCAGTCGCCCGAAGCGTCGTCTTCGATCGACAGAGCGGCCGAGAAGCCGTCCGCGGCGTAGGTGTAGGAGATGCGGTTGGTCTGGAAGTCACCGACCGGGAGATCGGTATCCGTCAGAAGGCCGTCATCCTCGGTCCAGAGCGAGTCCAGGTAACCCATGGTGAGGCCACCGAGCTGGATGTAGCCCATGTCCATCGAGTAGGGCTGATCGGTGCCAGCACCGAAGGTGTTGGTCGCCTGGACGCGGGCGAAAGCACGCAAGGTGCCGAGCTCGGTCTCTTCACGGGCGTCGAAGTTCAGACGAACGCGAACCTGCGAGCTGACGAGGTAGGTGTCGTCCTCATCGTTGAACAGGTAGTTGACGTTGTCGTCGTCCTCGACCTTGCTGAAGGCGTTGATCTGGTAACGGACGTAGCCACCGATCGACAGGCAGGTCTCGGTGCCCGGGATGTAGTAGAAGCCGGTGCCGTAAACGTCGCACACCTTGACGTATTCTGCGGGTTCCGGCGCAACCGGAACGATGACGTCCGCAGCGCGGGCGCCGGAAACTGCGACGAGGGCCGCAGCGGAGCCGAGAAGAAGGCTCTTGATGTTCATGTCCTGACCTCCAGTCAATTTATAGGTTAGGGTTGGGCCTTGTATGAAGGACAGCCTTCCCTGCCCCATCCCCTCTGCGAAAGTCCGAAGCCGTTTGCCCCCGCTTTCTGATCGAGACAATATCCACCGGCGAATTTGATGCAATCGCATAACTGCCACACTCGGCTTGTTGGGACGCTTTGGACACACCCCTGTTGCGCCGATGCCACTTTTTCGTTCACCAGCCGGTAACCACACGCCCTAATCCGGGGTTTTCGGCCGTTTCGGCCGGCTTTCGCGCCGTTGGCGTGTCCTCTCGCTCCGACCTCAGGCGGTGATCGTCTCGGCACGCTTCCCACGAGGCTTGCGCCTGGCTTGACGAAGCCGATCGGCCGGACAGGCGCGCGGACAGTATCGCTGTCCGCAACCGCCGGATTGGACATGGATTTCGAAGTTCAGCCGGCCGCGAAACGGCGAATCAGATCCGGAACATCGGTGCGCCGAGATCGCGGAAATCGCGTTCACGGCATGTGAGCACGATCACCTGCAACTCCCGCGCGGCCTCGCGCAACACCTGGTGCATGCGCTCCAGCCGGATCTCGTCGGTGTTCACCAGCGCATCGTCGAGGATCACTGTCGCCGGGTGGCCGCCCTGCTTCAGCACCTGGGCGAGCGCCAGGCGCGTCACCACCGCCACCTGCTCGCGGGCACCCGCCGAGAGCCGCTCGAAGCGTTCCTCCACCCCGGCCCGCAGGAGCCCCTTCAGCTCGAGCGTCTCCTCGTCGAGATCGATGTCGCTTTCGGGGTGGATGAGTTTGAGGAACGGCGCGACGCGGGACTTGATCGGCCCCAGCCAATGCTCGCGGGCGGCCCGCTGGGCATTAAGCAGCGTCGTATAGAGGAGCCGTGCGGCGTCGGCCTCGAGCGAAGTCCGGCCACGACGACGTTCGAGATCGGCGACCCGCTCCTCGAGGAGCCGCACCGCCTCGCCGACGCCGCTGCCGCCCGCGACACGCACCTCGCCTTCGAGGCCGAGCGCCTCGTCGCGCAGCCGTTGCACGGTCTCGGAAATCTGCCGCAAAGTTTTTTCGGCGTCCCTGCGGCGAGCTTCCGCGATCTCCGGCCCGTCTTCCTTGCGCTCGCGCTCGCGCAGCAAGAGGCGGCCGCGTTTCGCCTCGCAGTCGTCGTCCGCCTCGGCAAGCCGCTCGACCAGCAAGGCCCGCGGCTGGGCCGATTCCGCCGCCGCGGCATCGGCCGCCAGCCGCTCCGCCCTCAGCCGGTGATGTTCGCGATCGCTCTCCGCGCCGACGCGGCGGAGCGTTGCCGCCTCGCTTTCGCGCCTCGCTGCGTCAAGTGCCCGGTCGGCTTCGCCAGCGCCGCGACGGGCAGTCTCCAGCGCGGCGACAAGCGTATCGGCATCGTCCCCGCCCTGATCCTCAGGCCCTTGCCCGGCTGCCGGTTCGGTCTCGCTCACGGCGACGAGCTTTGCGACCGCCGCCTCGGCGGCGCGAAGCCGCGCTCTCGCCGCATCGATCCCGTCGGGCACAAGGGCATCGCGGCGGGCAGAGAGCAGCTTCAGCTCGGCTTCGAGATCCTGGCGCTGGCTGAGAAGCCGCCGTGCGTCCGCCTCGCTTGAGGCGCCGCTGGCGCCGAGGAGCCTGGCGAGTCCCGCTTCGGCTTCCCGGAGCTCCGTTTCGAGATTTGCGGCGCCGCCGCCAGGCTCGATCGTCACCCTGCCGAAACCATCGAGCAGGTAACGGCTGGGCGAGATCACCCTGTGGCTCCGACCGCCAGCGACGATCGACCCGTCCGCCGCCCGGACCACCCCGCCCGTCTCCGGCTCGAAGGTCACCGCCGGGGCGGCGACCTGCAGCCGCACCTCGCAATCGCGCCGCTTGCGCTCGGCCTTGTCGATCGCGGCGAGCGCCCGCTGGTCGATGGCGATCGCGTCGCGCTTGGCCGAGACCGTGGCGATCTCGTCGTTCAGCTCACCCGCCCCGGCAACGATGGCGCGGAGCCGATCGCGCGCGACTTTCTCGCGTTCGAGATCGGCCCGGCGCCGATGCGCCTCGTGACGCTCCTCGGCCTCCTTCAGCGCAACGCGAGCGGTCCCATGCGCCCTTGTGGCGACGCTGACGGCCTCGCTGGCCGCGCGGGCCGCGGCGTCGATCTCGGCAAAATCCGTCGCCGCGGCCTCATAGGCCTTGCGCACCCCGGCGGCCTCCGCCACCAGTTCGCCGCGCCGGCGCAGCGCATCGGCGGCGCCCGCCCGTACCGCCTCTGCCTGCCTGAGGGCGGCATCCGCCGCCTGCCAGTCGCGGTCCCGCTCCTCGGCACGGCGGAGCGTCGCTTCGGCGGCGCGCAGCGCCTCGCCCGCCTTCTCGACGGTGCGCGCCTCGTCATAGCCCTTCAGCGAACGGCGCCGATCCTCCAGCCGCTTCAGCTTCTGATCGAGTTCTGCCTGGGCCGCCCGCTTTTCGGCAAGCTCGGCCCTTGCGGCCGCAAGCTCCTCGTCGATCGCCCTCAGCGGCGCATTGGCGCCGACCCGGCCGGTCGCGGTGAAGTGCGTGTCGTTGAGAGCCTTGGCGGCGCCGATCAGCGCCCGGCCACGCTCGCCGCCGAGAATGGTGCCGACTTCGCCTTCGAGAGAAGCCGTTACCGCGTCGCGGCCGGCGCCGATGTCGAGGCCGGTATTGGAACGCCCCTGCTCGACCCAGAGCAGGCCGAAGGCGCCCTGGTGCTCGGAGAGCTTGGAGTCGCCCCGGCCGGGATGGGTGAAGCCGAGGAGCTCGGCAAGCTTCTCCTCCACCGCGTCGCCGGAGACGGGCGCCGGCCAGGGCCCCTCCATCTCGGCGGCCGGTCGGGTGAGAAAACTCTTGGTCAGCCTGTAGTCGTTGCCGGACAGCGAGAAACCGACGGCCACCGTCGGCCGCCGTCCTTCGCCGCCATAGGGAAGGAAGGCTTCGACCGCCTCGCCGCGGCCGCGATATTTCTGGAAGAAGGCCGCCCGCAGCGCCTTCAGAAGCGTCGACTTGCCGGCCTCGTTGTCGCCGACGACGACGTTGAGGCCCGGGTCGAGCCCGTCGAGTTCGGCATCGGCGATGCTGGCAAATTCGCTGACGCGAAGCGATTTCAGATGCATGGCGTCCTCAGCGCTCCTGCGCGGTCAGCCGGCGATGCTCGACATAGGCCATCCGGATGGCGACTCGCGCCGCTTCGCTGTCGGGATCGGCGGGATTGTCCGCCCTGGCCCGCAACGTCTCGATCGCCGTGCGGACGAAACCGGCGACGTCGATGCGGTCGAGATCATCCTCGTCCGGCTCGTCGAAGAGATCATCGTCGCGGATGTCGAGATGAAAGAAGCGATCGCCCCAGTGACGGACGGTCTCTTCGAGCGACACGCGCTCGCGCAGCGGAAGGCTGCCGGACAGCGTCAGCTTCAAAAGCGTGCGTCCCGGATCGGCAAAGGAGGCGAGCACCGCCTCCAGCCCGCCGGCATCGCCGTCGAGGCGCTGGGTCCGCGCCGCCCAGGTATAATGCGCGACCGGAACACGCTCGATGCGCGGTGCTTCGCCGGGACCGTCGATCTCGACAATCGCCACATGGCCGGGCTCGTTCGAGGGATAGCGGTCCGGCTCAGGCGTTCCGGCATAGACCGTCCGTTCGGCGATCTCGACGTAGCCATGCCAGTCGCCGAGCGCCAGATAGTCGAGACGCGCCGTCGCGGCACGCTTTTCGGCGATCGGATTGCCGGCATCGGCCGCCTCGGGCAGCCGGTTCTCCAGCGCCCCATGGGCAAGACCGATCCGCACCGCGCCGGACGGCGTTTCGGCATGGTCGAACCATGAGGTGAGATCGGCGCCCTCGTGGCGGCGCGACAGTGGCGCCGGCAGCACCGCCAGCCGCCCGTCCAGAAGCAGGATCGGTTCGGGTTCGTCGGCGCCGAAGAGGTTGCCGTTTCCCCGCCGCGCCGCAAGCGCAGCAAACCGCGTCCAGACGCTGCCGGTGATGGCGGCGTCGTGATTGCCGGGCAGGAACACCCAGGGACCGGCGAAACCCGACATCTGGTCGAGCACGCGGTTGAGGTCGCGATCCTGAACGGTGTTATCGTCGAAGGCGTCGCCGGCGACCAGCACGGCATCGGCGCCGCGCTCGGCCGCCAGCGCTGCGATGCGGCCAACGGCGGCAAAGCGCGCCGAGCGAAGCTCGACGCCGCGCTCCTCGTCGAAGCTGCCGAAGGGCTTGCCGATCTGCCAGTCTGCCGTGTGGAGAAGCCTGATCATCGCATGCTCTGATCGAATCGCATCGTGTGAGCGAAATTGCGCGGCGGACGGTGCCTCCCGGTCGCAGTCGAGGCAAGTGCAGCCATCAGTCTTTTCAACGAGTTTTTGGCGCGGCGGGGTCATGCCGGCAAAGCTGCCGGCTTGACCCCTTAGCAGAGCTTCGCGCAAGTTCGCCGGCAATCATTGAAAGGGAGGAATGCCATGCCGGTCTATCAACTCGGCGAAGATCGCCCTCAGATCGGCGAGGACGTCTTCATCGCCCCGGGTGCGCAGGTCGTCGGCCGGGTGCGGCTCGGCAAGGGCGCCAGCGTCTGGTTTGGCGCGGTCGCGCGCGGGGACAACGAGTGGATCGAGATCGGCGAAGGCTCCAATATCCAAGACAACGCCGTGCTGCACAGCGACATGGGCTTTCCGCTGACTATCGGTGCCGGCTGCACCATCGGCCATGCGGCGATCGTCCATGGTTGCACGCTTGAAGAAAACGTCCTCGTCGGCATGGGGGCGACGGTGCTGAACGGCGCCCGCATCGGCAGGAATTCCATCGTCGGTGCCAATGCGCTCGTCACCGAGGGCAAGGAATTTCCCGAAAACTCGCTGATCGTCGGCGCACCGGCCAAGGCGGTGCGCAGCCTCGATGCCGAAGCGGCGGAAAAGCTGCGGGAATCGGCGCGTCATTATAGGAGGAACGGCCGGCGTTTTGCCGAGGGCCTGAAACGCATCGACGAAGACGGTCTCGTGTGACGGTACACAACGGTGCGACATCGCCCTTTTCCGACCCGGCGACGTAGCGTAAGACGCCTCACCTCGATCGAACCGCCTTGTCTGGCCCGATGGCCGGGCGCGCGAGCGCCGGAACCCGCCGATGCCTCTCTTTACCGAACTTGCCCGCTCGCTTCCTGCCACCATTCCCTTTGTCGGGCCGGAAGCGCTGGAGCGTCGCATGGGCTTGCGGTTCCGCGCCAGGCTCGGCGCCAATGAGAGCGTCTTCGGCCCCTCCCCAAATGTCGTCGAGGCGATGGCCCGGGCGGCGCGGGACAGCTGGGCCTATGGCGACCCCGAGCAGTACGAGTTGAAGGCGGCGATCGCCGCCCATCACGGTCTCGCCATGGAGACCATCGCGATCGGCGAGGGCATCGACGGGCTGCTCGGCCATCTCGTCCATCTCGCCGCCGATCCGGGCGATACCGTCGTCACCTCCTACGGCGCCTATCCGACCTTCAACTATCATGTCGCCGGCCATGGCGCGAAGCTCGACTTCGTCGCCTATCGCCATGACGACCACGAGGATCCCGACGAACTCATCGAGCGTGCAAAGGCGCTGAGGCCGAAGCTTCTCTATTTCGCCAATCCCGACAATCCGACCGGCAGCTGGCACGACGCCGTCGCCATCGAGCGGCTGATCAACGCTGTGCCCGAGGAGACGATCCTCGTCCTCGACGAGGCCTATTCGGACCTCGCGCCCGAAGGCGCGCTGCCCTCGATCGCGCTGATGCGGCCGAATCTTCTGCGGTTTCGCACCTTTTCCAAGGCCTATGGCATGGCCGGCGTGCGGGTCGCCTATGTCGTCGGGGATCCCGCCACGGTCGGCCAGTTCGACAAGGTGCGCAATCATTTCGGCGTCTCGCGCATCGCCCAGGCCGGCGCGGTCGCAGCCCTCGCCGATCAGGCCTATCTGATGGACGTCACGAGGCAGATCGTCGCCGCGCGGGACGAACTCGCAGCCATTGCGCGGCGCGCCAACATGACGCCACTGCCCTCGGCGACCAACTTCGTCGCGATCGATTGCGGCGGCGACGGCCACTATGCCCGCGCCCTCCTCGCCGCCGTCCTCAAACGCGGAGCCTTCATCCGCATGCCGGGGGTGGCGCCGCTCGACCGGATGATCCGCGTCTCGGTGGGGCGGCCAGACGATCTCGCGCTGTTCGAGGACGCGCTTGCCGGTGCCATCGACGAGGTCGGGCGGCCCTCGGCCTGAGCGCCGTGCAACGGGCCGCTCGGCGCAATGCTCGTCTCGGTCAGTGCAGCGTCAGCCACTCCCGCGCGGCGCGCAGCGCCCGGGCGATCTCGGCCTTCGACATCTCGCCAGCGACGTCTTGCCGCTGCGAGGCGGCGCCGTCGATGCCCTTGCGGTCGGCGAGGTTGAAATACATGTGAGCGGCAACGAGATCGACGGCGCCGTCGCGGCCGAGCGCGGCGCGCATGCCGAGTTCCATCAGAACCGCTCCATCGACGAAGGCGGCGCCGCTGACCGCGGCCCTGTCGAAAGCGGAAATATCGATATGTGCCATGATCCCTGTCCCGTTTATCGTTGTTCGTGGGATGGATGATCGCCGAGACGATTTGCGAGGCACTTAAAATTTGCGCTTAATTCGTCGTGAATGCCAGTTGCTGACGTTACGGTAAAGAAACTGCGATCCCAGGCAGGTGTGCCGGTTCAGGCTGCATTCATTCAATGAGCCTATCACTGTGGGCAACATCACATTTGAGGGAAGCAACTTCCCGAACGGCAGGCGAAGGGATAGTTCGTCGCCAGAGGCCGCGGGGGTCATCGTATCGCCACATCGCTGCGGTCAAGGCGCGATCCCGACGCTCGCCGAGGCGTGGCGCAAAAAGCTTCAGGTCTTCAAGGCTTTCCGGCCGAAGCACCGCAATACCCCGGGCAAACGAGGCCCGGTCCATCGATGTCGAAGAGGCTGCGACAGCCGCCCCTTCGAGCCAATGAAGGAAATGACGCAATGAAGTCCCTGATCCTCGCGAGCGCCCTGATTTTCGCTTCTGCCGTGCCGTCGCTTTCCGCCGATCCGATCCTCGGCAAGTGGCGTGCTCCGGGCGGCGGTGTCGTCAAGGTCAGCAGCTGCGGCGGCGGCTACTGCGCCACCGTCATCACCGGCGAGCACAAGGGCAAGTCGGTCGGCCGCATGTCCGGCAGCGCCGGCTCCTATAGCGGCGAGGTCACCGATCCCCGCGACGACCGGACCTATTCCGGCTCGGCTACCGTCAGCGCCACGCAGTTGAAGCTTACCGGCTGCGCCCTGAAGGTGTTCTGCAAGACCCAGATCTGGGTCCGGGTGTAGCCGGCCCGCACTCCAGGCAACGGGCGAGCGAAGCCTGGCTGGCTCAGCGCCCGTAATATTTCGGGCAGGCAGTGCCGCGACCTGGATCGACGGGCTGGCCTCCCCACTTAACGGCCAGTCGTTCGAAACGCTCGAAGATCTTGTCGCTTTTCGTGAAGGTGCGGACATCCCGGATATAGGGCCTCAGACTGACGTAGTCCGTCAGCAGCGCCGTCCGGAACCAGTCGCGATAGAAGTCTTCGTCGAGAATGTCGAATTCGATGCCGACCGCAATCAGCTCGTAGTCGTTGATGATCGTACGGACGTGCTCACGCAGGTCCGACGGGGGCTTGCCAGCCAGGAACCCGTCGAATCCCCGATTGTCCCGCTGTTCGTTGAACTTCGTCTTGGCGAGGGAAAAGCCCGGGTCAGATTCTCTCGCGGCGATGAGATCGAGCGTGGCCTTCTGGCGCTGAAGCGTTCGGTTGTGGCGGGAGGTGTGGCGAAAGATCAGCCAGGCAATGATCGCAGAAACCGTCGCCGAAATCAAAACAGCCAGTGGTGCGAGCCACTGGCTGTTTTGATTTCCCCGAAGGGCCTCGATCAGTTCCGGTGAGGCGGTGAACTCAGCCACCGAACCCCTCGATGATGTTGCGCAACATTCTCGATCCTCCGTACCGGCCGGGCGGCTGTCCGCGCTGACCCTAAATCTAGACGCTGATCCGTAGCGAAATCCTTTATCACTGTAAAGAAGACCGCGCCTTGCGCGCGATTTCACCACGGAACTCTTCGAGCTATATGGAAATGCCAGTCCGCAGCTCAAGGGTCGCTCGCTCCCGATCATGCCGCCGCCGCCTGACATAGAAATGACTTGGCAGACACACGCGAAATCGCTTACGTTTACGTAAGAAGCAAAGGAGCGCCCGGAGGGCGCCGGATGGGAGGACAGACCATGATGAAATTCGCCGCGATCGCTGCCGCAGCCATGTTCCTTGGCGGCGTGTCCGCCGCCTCGGCGGCCCCCGCCCCGATCGTCGGGAACTGGACGACGGCCAGCGGCGAAACCGCCAAGATCGCCGCATGCGGCGGCGCCTATTGCACGACGATCGTGACCGGCAAGCACAAGGGCAAGCGGATCGGCCAGATGAGCGGCTCGGGCGCCAACTATTCCGGCGAGATCACCGACCCGAACAACGGCAAGACCTATGAGGGCACCGCCAAGGTCAGCGGCAACTCCCTGCGGCTTACCGGCTGCGCCCTGAAGATCTTCTGCCGCTCGCAGACCTGGACGCGCAAATAGCCCATTGCTTCATCGCGTGATCGGCGGGGGCGACCGATCCGCGGCGACGACGCCGGCGCCGTTCCTTGCCGAACGGTGCCGGCGGACGGTCGGCTGCGCGGTGCGGGCCGGCGCCGCGCTCTAGCAATTGCCGCCACGATCCGTTATAGGCGGCCCAGCGTTCGGGCGGTCTCACGTTCCGGCGCATTCACGGCCCGTGCTGGACGACATCCCGGCAAAGGGCGACCCGACCCCGAACAAAATACCAAGAAAGGGTATCGCGATGTCGATCACCGCAGAGCGCAAGGCTGCGCTCCTGACCGAATATGCGACGAAGGAAGGCGACACCGGTTCGCCCGAGGTGCAGGTCGCGATCCTCACCGAACGGATCAACAACCTGACCGATCACTTCAAGTCGCACAAGAAGGACAACCATTCGCGCCGCGGCCTTCTCAAGATGGTCTCGCAGCGCCGGCGCCTTCTCGACTATCTGAAGTCGCGCGAGGAAGCCCGCTACCAGACGCTCATCGAGCGTCTCGGCCTGCGTCGCTGACGCTTCTTCCGGCGGGCCCTCGACCGGATTAGTCCCCGGGGGCCCGCCGGCTCATCCGCGCGGTCGACCGAAAGGCCCGATCGCGCCGAAGACAAATGACCGGCCGCCCGTGCGGCCGCCGCCTGACCCGGAATGCCCGCGTCTTTGAACACGAGGACCGACGGGTTCCGGCCATGGAACGCTCACGGGGCAGGATTGCCGGACGCTTCCGGAATGGCCCTTTCGGCCTGGCGCGAGTGATGCGCCGTGCGAAGCCTCCCGCCGTCTTGCCCGTGGCGCGTTTTGAAGAACGACACAACGCGATAGTCCGCGCCGCCCGCCTCTTGCGGCCAAGCGTGGACACGAAAGGCAACAGACAATGTTCAAGACCCACAAGGTGGAAATCGACTGGGCGGGCCGTCCGCTCACCCTCGAGACCGGCAAGATCGCCCGCCAGGCCGACGGCGCCGTGCTCGCGACCTATGGCGAGACCTGCGTTCTCGCGACCGTCGTCTCCGAGAAGCAGCCGAAGGCCGGCTTCGACTTCTTCCCGCTGACTGTCAACTACCAGGAAAAGACCTTCGCGGCCGGCAAGATCCCCGGTGGCTTCTTCAAGCGCGAGGGGCGCCCCAGCGAGAAGGAGGTGCTGACCTCCCGCCTGATCGACCGTCCGATCCGCCCGCTGTTTGCCGATGGCTACAAGAACGACACCCAGGTCGTCCTGACCGTCCTGCAGCATGACCTCGAGAACGATCCGGACATCGTCGCGATGGTCGCGGCTTCCGCCGCCCTGACGCTCTCCGGCGTTCCATTCATGGGCCCGATCGGCGCTGCCCGCGTCGGCTATATCGGCGGCGAGTACAAGCTCAACCCGCATGTCGACGAGATGGCCGAGTCGGCGCTCGACCTGGTGGTTGCCGGCACCGACGCCGCCGTGCTGATGGTCGAGTCGGAAGCCTCCGAGCTCTCCGAAGAGGTCATGCTCGGCGCCGTCATGCACGGCCACAAGGGCTTCCAGCCGGTGATCGACGCGATCATCAAGCTCGCCGAGGTCGCCGCCAAGGAGCCGCGCGAGCATGTCACGCCGGACCATTCCGAGCTCGAGGGCGAGATGCTCAAGCTCGCCGAGAGCGAGCTGCGCGAGGCCTACAAGAACACTGACAAGATGGCCCGCTACGCCGCCGTCGACGCGGTGAAGAAGACCGTCACGGCGCACTTTCTGCCCGAGGGCGCCGAGGAGACGAAGTACAGCAAGGAAGAGGTCGGCGCGGTCTTCAAGGAGCTGCAGGCGAAGATCGTCCGCTGGAACATCCTCGACACCTCCTCGCGCATCGACGGGCGCTCGCTCGACACCGTCCGCCCGATCGTCTCGGAAGTCGGCGTCCTGCCGCGCACCCACGGCTCGGCCCTGTTCACCCGCGGTGAGACCCAGGCCCTCGTCGTCGCGACGCTCGGCACCGGCGAGGACGAGCAGTTCATCGACGCCCTGACCGGGACCTACAAGGAGAACTTCCTCCTTCACTACAACTTCCCGCCCTACTCGGTCGGCGAGACCGGCCGCATGGGCTCGCCCGGCCGCCGCGAGATCGGCCACGGCAAGCTCGCCTGGCGGGCGCTCCACCCGCTGCTGCCGGCGCCCGAGCAGTTCCCCTACACGCTGCGCGTCGTCTCGGAGATCACCGAGTCGAACGGTTCGTCCTCGATGGCGACGGTCTGCGGCACCTCGCTGGCGCTGATGGATGCGGGCGTTCCGCTGAAGAGCCCGGTCGCCGGCATCGCCATGGGCCTCATCAAGGAAGGCGAGCGCTTCGCCGTCCTCTCCGACATTCTCGGCGACGAAGATCATCTCGGCGACATGGACTTCAAGGTCGCCGGCACCGCGACGGGCATCACCTCGCTGCAGATGGACATCAAGATCCAGGGCATCACCGAGGAGATCATGCAGATCGCCCTCGGCCAGGCCAAGGGCGGCCGTGAGCATATCCTCGGCGAAATGGCCAAGGCCATCTCCGAAGGCCGCGCCGAGCTCGGCGAGTTCGCCCCGCGCATCGAGGTCATGCAGATCCCCACCGACAAGATCCGCGACGTGATCGGCTCCGGCGGCAAGGTGATCCGCGAGATCGTCGAGAAGACCGGCGCCAAGATCAACATCGACGACGACGGCACGATCAAGATCGCGTCGGCCTCGGGCAAGGAGATCGAGGCGGCCAAGAAGTGGATCCACTCGATCGTCGCCGAGCCGGAAGTCGGCGAGATCTACGAGGGCACGGTGGTGAAGACCGTGGAATTCGGCGCCTTCGTCAACTTCTTCGGCTCGCGTGACGGCCTCGTCCACATCTCCCAGCTCGGCGCCGGCCGCGTTGCCAAGACGACCGACGTCGTCAAGGAAGGCGACAAGGTCTGGGTCAAGCTCATGGGCTTCGACGAGCGCGGCAAGGTCCGCCTGTCGATGAAGGTCGTCGACCAGACGACCGGCGAAGAGGTCAAGAAGGAAGACGCCGAAGAGGCGTAAGGCGGACCACCCTTCGAGGTGAAAGCCTCATCGGACATGACAGCGCGCTCGGGGAAACCCGGGCGCGTTTTCGTATGGGGCCACTGTGATTCCGGCATTGTCCGCTACGGAAGGCCTTGCCACGACCGCAACCAGACTGCCCGCCTGGGTTGATAGAACGACATTTTCTCGGCAGACTTCCAAGATCGCTGACCTTGAGCGCTCAACCAGACGAGAGCCGGATGTGGAAGTCGCTGACCTTGGTTCTCGCTTTTTTGGCTGCGACGCCTTTGCAGGCAGCCGACATCAAGGTCACCGGCAAGGCTCAGGTCGGCTACGGGAACAACGATGTGGTTGCCTTGTCAGGCATCATCGTCGCCGGAGACGCTGCGCGGTTGGACGCGTTTTTGCGTGAGCGACAAAGCGGTAACCCCAGTCTCTCGAGAGTCGGACGCGTCACCCTCTCAGGCGATCACGGCGATTTCGCCGAAGCCGTCCGGATTGCCAGACTGCTTCGCGAAAACTACGTCCAGAGTGTTGTCATGCCGGGTACTTTCTGCGCAGACGCCTGCGCCGTTGCCTTCATGGGTGGTTCAGGAGGGCCATTCGAAGACACGACGGTCATCAATCCTGCAAGATGCCTGCAGCCTGGAGGCCAAGTCGTATTCAGCTTGCCATCATTCTCAGAGGAGCTGCAACGGCAGACCGGACAGGCCGGACGGCCATTGCTGCGTCAGACGCGGCAGGAGGCGTTCCAGTTCGTCGTCGAACTGTTGCGGCTTGCGCGCGAGCATCAGTGGCCGGAGCCGCTGGTCGACCGGATTCTTGACGGGGGTATTGGCCAAGAAACACTCGTCTCGGCCGGCCATGATCCTTTGCAATTGCTCAAACCGGCCGGTGACGACGGCCAATCAAACTGGGGCGCTCCAATCGATTTCGGAAACCCGTGCCCCGCTCCTTTGTGGAATTGAACCGAGGAGAGTGCAGCATGGTGCGGCGGACACGACGGAAATCCGTGAAGTGGATAATCTCCGTTTTGCTGCTCTCCGCGATGCCTGCGGTCGGTGCCGAGTTGACGATCGCAACCGACGTTCCTGGCCCGAATGACGGGTGCGGGTCTCCCGTTACGGTTGCCCTGAAAGGCCAGATTGCGAAGGGCGACGTCGATCGCCTGCAGCAGATGCTTTCCGGACATCTTCCAGCGAAGCAAAGCGACCGTCATCCGGGGGTAACGGCACGACTGACCCTCGATAGCCCCGGCGGCAACCTGCTGGAGGGGATCAGGCTCGCGAATTTCGTCCATGACAACGCCATCCGCACCCATGTAGGCGCCGGTGCATCCTGCCTTTCCGCTTGCTCGCTTGTTTTCATGGGCGGAGCTACCGTCACCCCGGAAGGAAAACTCCAGTCACTGCGGGAGCTCTCACCCGGCGGTCGGCTCGGCTTTCACGCCCCCGCCCTTCCAGACGATGCTCTGGATCGGATTGATGCGGACGAGTTCGAGCGGCTGATGGTGAATGCGGCTCGCGAATTCCTCGGCTTGCTGAGGGAGCACAACTGGGCGCAGTCGCTTGTCGAGGCAAGTCTGTCGAGGACGGCGCCGGGCGAGTTTGTCGAGATCGACACGGTGGATGATGCCGGACGATGGCGCATTGGCGTGACGAATAAACGGCGACTGCGTGTAATGCCGGGGAAATCTCTTCTTGAATACTACGGCGATGACAGCAGATGGTTGGGAAATAAAGCCTTTTGCTATAACACCGAGCGGTGGGTCGCAGATCGTGCAGCTACTGATGTCAACGGTAGCATGAGTGACTATGCTATCGAACTCATGAATTCGAGGCTACCGGATCTGCGTACCGCTATTCGCGCGAAAAACTCTCGCTTCGCGCGCACCTCGATCGATCGCTACAGAGAGTTCGTTCTACAGTATCAACCATCTGACGGTTATGACATTACCTGTCATGATAGTACGGATAGCGAAGGCCGTATCGACGCGGCGTTTTGGCCGGGTGATGGCGTCGAAAATCGTTCAGCTCTCCCCAACATCGACAATCAGGGCGTCGCTCTCATTCCCGTCGACCGTATCCGCGCATGGCATGCCCTTCCACCAGACACGCCGATTGCGCGCGTAGAGGAAGCCATCGCCGAAACCGGTATCTTCCGGACGGTCGGGCCGGAAGATGACACGGCTCCCTTTGTCGTCGAAAGCAAGACGTCCACCTGGAATCACAACGGATCTCGGATGGAACTGCGACAGGAGCGACTTCAGAGTGGTACCACCCACGTGACGATAAGCTACTCGCAACCGAAGGACACGCTCATCCGGCTCGGTTTTGAATCCGGCCGCCTTCTATTCGAGGGCTATTCCGATAGTGGCGTGTTGAGCGGCCGAGCCCATGTCTTCCGCCGCGGCTGCGATCCCATCGCCTACGGAGTGACAGGCTCATTCGATCCGAAAGGGAGCAGCTTTCGCCTCACGGGCGCGGCACCCGATCAGTCCGGCGATCGATGCCATCCATCCGGAATGACCTTTGACAGCAGTGCGGCGAACCTCCTCTTCGATCAACAGGGGATCTCAGAGTACGAGCGGACTGGGCAGACGCAGAAGGTTGTTCTTGCCTGCCCGGCCGCCAACTGATCACATTGCCTCGCACTGCAGCATCATCGCTTTGCGCATCCTGCGGTGAATGCTATGGCCGTTCAAATTCCGGGCGCGGGCACCTATTTCTGCCGGGACCAACGCCACCCACTGTCCTTGCCTGAAAGCCCACCCCATGCTCGACCTTTCCCGCCTGCGTCGCGAAGCCGTGGAGGCGCCTGAAAGCGGTATCGTTGCCGTCGTCAACCATGCCCGCGGGCGTGAGGGCATCATTCCGATGTGGGCCGGCGAGGGCGACCTCTCCACGCCGAAATTCATTGCCGACGCTGCCGCCGAGAGCCTTTCGGCAGGCGAGACGTTCTACACGTATCAGCGCGGGCTGCCTGAGCTGCGCGAGGCGCTCAGCCGCTATGCGAGCACGCTCTACGACCAGAATCTCGAACCCGAGCGCTTCTTCGTCACCGGTTCGGGCATGCATGCGATCCAGATCGCGCTGACGGCGCTGGCGGGGGCAGGCGACGAGGTCGTCTATATCGGTCCGCTCTGGCCGAACTTTGCCGCTGCCGCCGGGCTGATGGGCGCGGTCAGGCGCGAGGTGAGCCTCGATTTCGACGCTGGGCGCTGGAGCCTCGATCTCGACAAGCTGAAGGCGGCGATCTCGCCGAAGACCCGCGTGCTCTTCGTCAACACGCCGTCGAACCCGACTGGCTGGACCGCCGACCGCGAGACGCTGGCGGCGATCCTCGCGATCGCGCGCGAGGCAGGCGTTGCCATCATCGCCGACGAGATCTATGCGCGCTTCTACTACGAGGGGCCTCGGGCGCCGTCCTTCCACGACGTGATGGCTGCCCACGACGCGATCATCTTCGTCAATTCCTTCTCCAAGAACTGGGCGATGACCGGCTGGCGCATCGGCTGGATCGAGGCAAGCCCGGCCCTCGGCCAGATCGTCGAGAACCTCATCCAGTATTCCAATTCCGGCGTCGCCGCGTTCATGCAGAGGGGGGCGATCGCTGCTTTGACGAAGGGCGAGGACTTCGTGGAAAACCAGATCGCCCGGGCCGAGACCGCCCGCGACATCTTCTGCGATATCCTGACGGCCACCAACAAGGTCGAGCTGACGCCGCCGGACGGCGCCTTTTACGCCTTCTTCAAGATCGACGGGGTAGCCGATACCAGGGCCGCGGCCTTCCGGATCGTCGATGAGGCGAAGGTGGCGATCGCGCCGGGAACGGCCTTCGGGCCGGCGGGTGCGCCGTTCTTCCGGGCCTGTTTCCATCGCCGGCTCGACGAGGTCGAAGCGGCCGCCCATCGTCTTGCGGAGTGGATCGGATACCAGGTGTGAAGCCAGCGGAGACGGGCGACGGACGGGCTGCTTATCGTCGCCTGCGGAACCTTTGCATCACGGTCACCGCGGCTGTCGCCGGCGGCTTCGTCGCCAGTCTCTTCGCCCTGCCGGTCGCCTGGCTGCTCGGCCCGGTGGTGGCGGTGACGGTCTGCGCGCTGTCCGGCCTCGACACCCGCTTGCCGAAGGGGCTGAAGACCTTTGCCTTCTACATTCTCGGCATCCAGGCGGGCTCCGGCGTCTCGCCGGAGATCGCCAACCAGATCGCCATCTGGCCGCTCTCCTTCATCATCCAGCTTCTCGGCGTGCTCTTCGCAGCGCTCCTTTGCTACGGCTTTCTGAAGCGCAGCCTCGGCTTCGACCACGCGACGGCGCTGTTCGCCTCGTTGCCGGGCGCCCTCTCCTTCGTGGTCGCGGCCGCCTCCGAGACCAGGGCGGACATGGGCCGTGTGGTGGTCATCCAGTCGATCCGGCTGCTGATGCTGATCGCCGCCCTGGTGCCGCTGCTCGGCGCGCTGGAGGGCGGTGACGCGATGGGCCCGGCGATCCGCCCCGGCGGCGATGGCTCGCTCATCGAATATGCCCTGATGTTCGGCCTTTCAGCCGTCAGCGCCTGGCTGGCGGCAAAGCTCAACGTGCCGGGCGGCATGATGCTCGGCGCCCTGATCGGAAGCGCGGTGCTGCACGGGGCGAATATCGTTTCGGTGTCGCTGCCTGTCTGGCTGGCGCTGCCGAGCCTCGTGCTTCTCGGCGTCATCGTCGGCGGCAGGCTGAACGGCATTTCCGCGAGAGCCTTCCTGAAGCTTCTGATCCCATCGCTCGGCTGCTTCGCCCTCAGCCTGCTCGGCACCGGCCTTGCCGGGATTGCCGCGGTGGTCTTCGTCGACCTGCCGGTGCCCAATGTCGCGCTCGCCTATGCGCCGGGCGCTCTCGAGGCGTTGACGGTGCTCGCTTTCCAGTTCGACATCGATCCGGCCTATGTCGCCTCCCATCACGTGGTGCGCTTCTTCGCCATCGCGATGATCGTGCCGTTCCTCGCAAGGCGCGTGTCGCGACGCGAGGCGCGGGACAATCTCGGCGGCGACACGGTCAGCGCGCCCGGCGAATAGCCGGAAGGCAGGACTCGCCACGGGCGGACCGTGCCGCCCCTTGCAATCGCAGCTTTTGGGAAACGTCAGGCGTCGATGGCGGCGAAGACCGACGGGTTCGGCGCTTCCGCTTCGCCGCCCTCCGGCCCCCAGGAGACGATCCAGGCGACGAAATCCTCGCTCGTCGCCTCGAAAGTGAACGCGTCATGGGCCTCGACGAGCAGCGCGTCGCCTTCGCGAACCTCGCCGCGCTCGCCGTCCGTGAGCGTGGTGGCGCTGCCCCTGGTCACGATGAACACCCGGTCCTGAAAATGCGAGGTTTGCTGCGCCTCACTACGCGGCGCGAAAGCTTCGAGCGTCATCGTGCCGTGGGCGAAAGCCTCGGCGACGAAGAGGCCGTCCGGCCGTTCGGCCGTGGCCTGGCGGGGAAGCTTCGACAAAAGGGAGGCGAGCGAGACCTTCATCGGCGGATCCTCGAGACGAAAAGGGACCCGCCGGACAGTCTCGCATTTGCCGCGGCTAAAGCCGGGAAAGACCGGATCAGCCGCCCGCCTGGGAAACGACCAGCGGGGTCACCTTCTCCGAACGCTCCGGGCTTGCCGGGCGTTCCGTCGCAAAGGGAATGCCCACCGCCTGCCAGGTCTCGACCAGCGCATCCTTCAGCGCCTCGATCAGCCCGTCGTCATGGAGCGGCGTCGGCGTGATCCTGAGCCGCTCGGTGCCGCGCGGCACCGTAGGATAGTTGATCGGCTGGATATAGATCGCGTGTTCGGCGAGCAGCCGGTCGCTGGCCTTCTTGCAGAGCTCCGGATCGCCGACGAGCAGCGGCACGATATGCGTGTCGGACGGCATCACCGGCAGGCTCGCCGAGGCGAACACCGCCTTGGCCCGCGCCGCCTGGCGCTGCTGGGCGTCGCGCTCGGCCTGGGAGGCCTTGAGATGGCGGATCGAGGCGGTCGCCGCGGCGGCGAGCGCCGGCGGCAGGGCGGTGGTGAAGATGAAGCCCGGCGCATAGGAGCGGACCGAGTCGACCAGCGCCTTGGAACCGGTGATGTAGCCGCCGAGAACGCCGAAGGCCTTGGCCAGCGTTCCCTCGATCACGTCGATCCGATGGGCGACGCCGTCGCGCTCGGAAATGCCGCCACCCCGCGGGCCATACATGCCGACCGCATGGACCTCGTCGATATAGGTCATGGCACCGTAGCGCTCGGCGAGATCGCAGATCGCCGCGATCGGCGCGACGTCGCCATCCATCGAATAGACGCTTTCGAAGACGATCAGCTTCGGCCGGTCCGGCTCTGCGCCGGCGAGCAGTTCCTCGAGATGAGCGAGGTCGTTGTGCCGGAACACCTGCTTCTTGGCGCCGGACTTCCTGACGCCCTCGATCATCGAGGCGTGGTTGAGTTCGTCGGAAAGGATCAGGCAGTTCGGCAGGAGCTTGGCGATGGTCGAGATCGACGCCTCGTTGGACACGAAGCCCGAGGTGAAGACCAGCGCCGCTTCCTTGCCGTGGAGATCGGCGAGCTCGTGCTCGAGCTCGACCAGCGGGTGGTTGGTGCCGGAAATGTTGCGGGTGCCGCCGGCGCCCGAGCCCATCGAGCCGGCCGCCGCGGTCATCGCCTCGATGACGCCCGGATGCTGGCCCATGCCGAGATAGTCGTTGGAGCACCAGACGGTGATCTCCCGCGCCGTCCCCTCATGGCGCCAGATCGCCCGCGGAAAGCTGCCGGCGATGCGCTCGAGATCGGCAAACACCCGATACCGGCGCTCCGCATGCAAAGCCTCGATCGCTGAGGCGAAATGGCGCTCGTAGTCAATCATCGTGCACTCCTTGTCGGAATGGTTCTAAGTCGGCCAACCCGCCTTGTCCACACGCCGGTTGGCCGCTGCCGAGCCTGACTGTCCAAACAATATGACACATATTCCGACGGGAATGACAACTGAATTTGACAGCCAGCAGATCATGGCAGAAGTCTGCACCACGAGCCTTGATTTAGAACAAACCAGGAGTGGTCATCGTGACAATAGTCACTGTAGACGGCCCGCCGGCTGTTCACCCCTCCTTGCCGCCCTCACCCGGCCGGCTCGCGGTCGATCCGCCTTGCCCCGGCTCGGATGCCGTACTGGCATCGTCGGCCTTCGTGTGCTCGACGGGCGCGGCGTCCTGTTCCGCCGTCTCGGCTTCGCTCTGGCGGCGGGCCCGAGCCTGCACCTTGCGGCGTGCGAGATTGGCGCGCAGCGCCTGTTCCAATCGCGCCTGGCGGCTTGACTTCTTCCGGTCGGACGGGGTCTTCGTCATGCCGCGGATGTATCGATTCCAGAGTGGAAAAACCAGAGCCCGTTTGGGGTGCCTCGGGGGAGAGAGCCGCAGGAAATTCGGATGGCGGCTTCAGCTCCGGATCAGCGGGCCGGGCGCCGCAGCCGAGCCGCAAAATCGCATCCGCTCTGTCGCAGAGGGTGCCTGGGAAGCTGGATCATGATCGACCGCATCGGCTTTGCCGCCGAACTCGCCGCCTATACCGAGCAGCATGGCCCGGTGACCATCGGCCTTGCCGGCGCCGGCCAGATGGGCACCGACATCGTCGTCCAGACGGCGCTGATGACCGGCGTCAGGGTCGGCGCCATCGCCGCCAACAGCCCGCGCCGGCCGATGGAGGCGATCGCGATGGCCGGCTACGACGCGGATCACGGGATCGTCGCGACCTCGCCGGCGGCGATCGACGCGGCGATCGAGGGCGGCCGGATCGCCGTCACGAGCGACATCGCCGATCTCTGCGCCAGCGGCCGGGTGGACGTCATCGTCGATGCGACCGGCAGCCCGGAGGTCGGCACGCGGCTGGCGCTTCTGGCGATCGAGAACGGCAAGCACATCGTCATGCTCAATGTCGAGGCGGACATCACCGTCGGCCGGCTGCTGGCACGCAAGGCGAAGGCCGCCGGCGTCGTCTATTCCGGCTCGGCCGGCGACGAGCCCGCCGCGACGCTGGAACTGATCGCCTTCGCCCAGGCGCTCGGCATGGAAGTGGTCGCCGCGGGCAAGGGCAAGAACAATCCGCTCCGCCACGACGCGGTGCCGGAGGAATACGAGATCGAGGCCCGCGAGCGGAACATGAATGCCCGCATGCTGGTCGAGTTCATCGACGGCTCGAAGACCATGGTGGAGATGACGGCGATCGCCAATTCCACCGGCCTCATCCCGGACGTTCCCGGCATGCACGGTCCCGAGGCGAGCCTCGACAATCTCGCCCAGATCCTCTGCTCGCGCGAGGACGGCGGCGTCCTGTCGAAGCCGGGACGGGTCGACTACACCGTCGGCAAGGGTGTCGCGCCGGGGGTGTTCTGCGTGGTCAGGCCGCGCCATCCTCGGGCCATCGAACGGATGGCGGATCTCAAGGTCGGGCCGGGGCCCTGCTTCGCCCTCGTCCGCCCGTTCCATCTGACCAGCCTCGAGACGCCGCTTTCGGCGGCGCGCGTCGTGATGCACCGGCGGCCGGACATGGTGCCGGTGGATCGGCCGGTGGCCGAATGCGGCGCCCGCGCCAAGCGGGCGCTCGAGCCGGGTGCGACGTTGGGTCGCATCGGCATGGCCGATTACCGCGGATACGCTTTCGAGTGGCGCCATGCGAAAGGCGAGCACGCCCTGCCCCTCGGGCTCGCCGAACACTCGCGCGTCACCCGTCCGATCGCGGCCGGCGAGCTGCTCACCTATGAGAACTGCACGCCGGACGAGACGCTTTTGGTCACGAAAATTCGGGCCGAGCTGGACGCTGCGGACAGTCAGAGCTTCGGCTGATCTCAGCTGGAGCGTTCAGGCACGTCCGTGCTGCATCGAACGGGTCGCGTCGATCGCCGCCTCGAGACCTTTCGCGAGCACGCTTCGCTCGTGGATGGAGAGGTTTTCCAGCGCAGTACAGATCGACCGCAGTGGATCACGCTTGAGAAGCTGATGGCCCTTTTCGGTCAGTTCCAGCCGCTCCGCCCTGCCGCGGCCGATCGTGCCCATCTTGGTCACCAGCCCCTTCTCGACGAGGGTTCGCACCGTTCGGGCCACGGCGCCGGACGCCAGTCCCTGATGCCTGGCGAGATCGATCGCCGTGCGACGATCTGCTTCGGCCTGGTGGATGTAGCGCAGGGCCGACCACTGGGCCGGAAAGAGCTGCGCCGCATAGCCATTGGAGTGCAGGCGGCGCGCCACCTGCTCGAAAAGCCCGGTCAAGGCTTCGGTGGATTCGGTCTCCGTCATCTTGTCAAGTCGCCCCATTCATTACTGCGACCACGTGAAGCAGTCACAAGCACTATAGGCGGGCAAATCCGTTTGCGCGATAACGGAATGATTGCAAAATATATGGGTGACGTATTTTGGTGTCACATTAGAATTGTTCTACGTTTGGAGCGGTCTGAGCCAGTAGATCCGCAATGGCTGGCGTAGAGCGAACTGGTCGCCATCCTTCGCAGCCAGTCTTTCGAAGAGTGCCTCGACCTCGGCGCGGCAGCGTTCGGCTGCGGCCTGGCGAGCAGGGTCTACCGCGACCAGGCGGTCGAGAAACGCCCCGGCGCTGCGGTAGCGGACGGTCTCCTGGAAGACGACATTGCCCTTGAGCTCCAGCTGCTCGCCTCGGACGGCATCGGCAATGGCGACGCCGGCGGCGTGGTAGGCCGAAGCCTCGTCCTCGACCGGCCGCATCACCTCGTAGAGGCTGCCCTCGGGGAGCGGCTCGACGATCAGAATCGGCGCGTCCGGCCGGGCAATTCGCCTTGCCTCGCCGAGCGCGCCCGGAAGGCTTTCTGAAGGGACGTGATGGAGCGAATTGAGAAAGACGACCGCATCGAAACTCTTATCCTCGAAGGGTAGATGCTCGGCGTCGGCGAGCTCCAATCGGGCGGCGGAAGCCTTTTCCCGCGCCTTTTCGATCGCACGCGGACTGGGGTCTGCGCCGGCCACTTCGAAGCCGTCGTCGAGAAGCCGCGCGGCCAGCCGGCCTTCGCCGCAACCGACGTCAACGACCGTTTTCGCTCCGGCGAAACGCAGGCTCTCGACGATGACATTGTGCGGATCGCCCGAGGCGAAGGCGGCATTCAGCGCTTGCGGCGTCTGCATCGGTCTGTCTCCCAACTCATGGTCCGGCCAATATTTCTTAAATGACGGGCCGGCTACCGGAGCGCGCCGTTCTATCGCGGCATGGCGCGTCTGTCGCGATCGAGCGCGATGCGTGCGAATGGACGCACCGGGGACGCTCCCAGCTTTTCCGATCACCGCATCGTGCCTTTTCAGAAATTCGATTCCGATTTCCGGGCCGATGCTGCAGGCTTCATCATTCGGCTGCGACCTGTCAAAACTCCGGCTGTGATGGACCGCGAATCGGGCGCCGCGACGGATCGTGGAGGCTATCGAGCGAACCCGTTTGGGTCCGGCGGGACAGGACGCAGGCGGCTTGCCGCCGGGGTGGCAGAGGGAAGACGAGCGATGACCGGTCCGACCAGCAATCCAGCCGAGAACGGCGGCGTCGTCATCGCCGGCGGCGGCCAGGCCGGCTTCCAGGTTGCGGCGAGCCTTCGCCAGGGCGGCTACGAGGGTCCGGTGACCATTGTCTCCGAGGAGCAGCGGCTGCCCTACCAGCGCCCGCCACTGTCGAAGACCTACATCAAGACCGACGCCGCCTTCGACAGCCTGCTTCTGAAGCCCGGGAGCTTCTTCGACAAGAACGCCATCGCGTTCCGCTCCGGTCTCACGGTCGAGGCGATCGACCGGGCGGCCGGTCGGGTGACGCTGTCGACCGGCGAGCACCTCGCCTACGACCACCTCGTCGTCGCCGTCGGCGCGGCCAACCGCGCGCTGCCGATCGAGGGCCGCGACCTTTCCGGCGTCCACCAGCTGCGAACCGCCGAAGACGCCGAGCAGCTGAGAGCCGATCTCGGCACTGTTCGAAGGGTCGTCATCATCGGCGGCGGCTTCATCGGGCTGGAAGTGGCGGCCGCCCTTCGCGCCATCGACAAGGAGGTCACCGTCCTCGAAGCGGCGGACCGGCTGATGGGCCGCACCGTCTCGCGGGAGGTCTCGCGCTTCTTCCTGGACGAGCATCGCCGCATGGGCACGGAGATCCGTCTCCGCACGGCCGCCGCCTCGATTCGAGGCCATGGCCGCGTTGGCGCGGTCGCATTGCCCGACGGCAGCGAGATTGCCGCCGATCTCGTGCTCATCGCCGCCGGCGTCTTGCCCAACGACCGGCTTGCCCGGGATGCCGGCCTTGCCACCGACAACGGCATCCTCGTCGACCATCACATGACGACGGACGACCCCCGCATCTTCGCCATCGGCGACTGCGCGGCGTTTCATTCGCCCTTTTCGGAGCGGATCGTCCGGCTGGAGTCGGTGCAGAACGCCGTCGACCAGGCAAAGCTCGTCGCCCAGCGGATCATCGCCGGCGAGGCCGGTGGCGAGATCGCGCCCTACCGGGCCGTGCCATGGTTCTGGAGCGACCAGGGACCGTTCAAGCTGCAGATCGTCGGGCTGACGGCCGGCGCCGACCATGTCGAGATGGCGAGCCTCGGCGAGGCCGGCCGGCTGGTCGCCTATTGTTTTCGGGGCGACAGGCTGCTTGGCATCGAGACGGTGAACCGGCCGGGCGAGCACATGCTCGGGCGGCGGATCCTCGCGGAGGATCTGGTGATCGCCCGCAGTGAGGTCTCGGCCGAAGGCTTCGACCTGAAGGCCCATGTCGCGGCCCTCAAAGCCGGTAGCTGACACCGCAGCGCCGGCCTTGCGCAACGACGTCGGCCAAGCCTCAAGCCAAGACCGCTTCCATTGCAGTGCCGCGCTGCGATCACCATCTTCGATGGAGCGCCGGCAATCAGGCCGGGCTTTTTCTTGAGGGAGGATCAGACTCTGTGACCGATACGACGCTCGACACGACGCGCATGGACTATCTCGAAGTGCGCCGCGCCTATAGCGGCGTCAGGACGCGGCGGATGCTGTCCTTCGTCTTCGACTATACGATCGTGCTTCTGCTTTCCGTTCCGGCGGCGATCGTCGTCTTCCTGCTCGGCATCCTCTCCTTCGGTCTCGCCTGGGGACTCTATGCGGTTCTCCTGCCGCTGATCGCCATCCTCTATCTCACCTTCACCCTTGGCGGAGCCAGCCAGGCGACCCCCGGCATGCGCTTCGCCGGCATCCGGATCGCCCGCCTCGACGGCGGCCATGTCGATCCGCCGCTGGCGGTTCTGCACGGCGTGTTGTTCTGGGCGGCGAATGCGGTGCTGACGCCTCTCGTCCTTTTGGTCGGCCTGTTCACGCCGAGGAAGCAGCTGCTGCACGACCTCCTGCTCGGCACCGTCATCGTGCGCGACCGCCCCCTCTGACGGCGGATCGTAAGCCCTTGACGGGGCTGTCACCGACGGCGCCGGCACAACCTGAATGCCACGCCGGCCAGAGGATTCGCGGCAGGCCGGGTTGTCAGCCGGCCTTTGGCCAGAGATAACGGCGCGGGGACAACAGCTCGCGACGTTTCATGGATTCCTTGCACATCTGGCTCACCTACCTGCTGATCCTGGTGAGCATCGTGGGCTATGCCATGGAGCGCTGGGCGATCGAGGCGGTCGCCGCGGCTTCCCTTGCGGGCTTCCTGCTCCTCTTCGCGATCTTTCCCTACAGCGATGCGACCGGCCATGCGGTCACCAGCGCCGATCTCCTTTCCGGTTTCGCCAATCCGGCCCTGATCACGGTGATGGCGCTGCTGATCGTCGGCCAGGGGCTGTTCGCCACCGACGCGATGGCCCGGCCGACCGCGTGGCTGACACGGATCGGCGGCAATGTCGGCGCCGGCGCGGTGGCGATCGTGCTGATTTCGGCCGCGACGCTCTCGGCCTTCCTCAACAACACGCCCGTCGTCGTCATCTTCATCCCGATCCTGACGATGCTCGCCACCCAGCGCGGCATCTCGCCGAACCACGTCTTCATGCCGCTATCCTTCCTGTCCATCCTCGGCGGCCTGACGACGCTGATCGGTTCCTCGACCAACCTGCTCGTCGCCGGCGTCGCGGCCCGCGCCGGCTTCGAGATGAACTTCTTCGACATCACCGTGCCGGGCCTCGCCATCGCCGTCGTCGGCGCGATCTATGTCATCCGCTTCATGCCGCGGATCCTGACGCCCCGCGAGGCGCAGGACGGCCGGGTGGTCGATCCGGGCGGCAAGCAGTTCCTGGGCGAGATCGACATCACCGAGGGCCACGCCTTTCTGGGGCTCAGGGCACGATCCGGCCTGTTTCCGGGCCTCGGCGACCTGACGCCGCGGATGATCATCCGCAACGACCAGACCATCCTGCCGCCCTTCGACGACATCGAACTCACGGTCGGCGACCGGCTGATCGTCACCGCGACCCGCCGGGCCTTCTCCCGGGCGCTCTCGCGCGGCAATCTGAAGGTCAAGACGCTCGATCCCTCCGGCGGCGACAACGGCTCCAGGTCGAACAAGATCGGACCGGACATGGTGATGGCGGAAGCGGTGGTCGCCCCTGGCTCCCGCTATGCCGGACGGACGATGCAGTTCTCGGGCCTTCGGACCCAGTTCGGCATCACCCTCTTCGGTCTGCAGCGAAAGAGCCGCATGGCGCGGGCGGCGCTGTCGGAAATCCGTCTCGAGCCGGGCGACACGCTGCTCCTGTGCGGTCGCGAGGCCGATCTCGCGGCACTGCGCGGCAATCACGACCTCCTGCTGCTGGAATATTCCGCCCAGCCCATCCCGCAATCGGCCAAGGCGCTGCTGGCAACGCTGATCTTCGTCGCCATCGTCTCCTTCTCGGCCGCCGGCATCCTGCCGATCGAGGTTCTCGCGGTCTGCGGCGCCATCGCCATGGTCGCCAGCGGCTGCCTGACCATCGGCGAGGCCGCCCGCTCGATCGACCGGTCGATCTTCATGCTGGTCGGCGCATCGATCGCCGCGGCCACCGCGCTGGAGCGCACCGGCGGCGCCCATCTGATCGCCGAAAGCGCCCTCGACGCGCTTGGCGGCGCGCCGCCCGTGGTGCTTCTGTCGGGGCTGTTCCTGGTGATCGCCGCCTTCACCAATGTCCTGTCGAACAATGCGACGGCAGTCCTCTTCACGCCGATCGCCCTCGACATCTCGCGCCGGCTCGGCGTCTCACCGGAACCATGGCTCGCCTGCGTCATTTTCGGGGCGAACGCCTCTTTCGCGACGCCGATCGGCTACCAGACCAATCTCCTCGTCATGGGGCCCGGTCGCTACCGATTCTTCGACTACGTAAAAGCCGGTGTTCCCCTCGTGCTCCTGGTGTGGTTAACATTCACGATCGTCGCTCCATGGTATTACGGGCTTTGACTTCTCGGGATAGTACGTGACCGTCCATCACCCGCAGACGCCGCAGTTCTTCCTGACGTCGCCGTCCGCCTGCCCCTATCTTCCCGGCCAGGCGGAACGAAAGGTCTTCACCCATCTCGTCGGCGAGCGCGCCCCGGCGCTGCTCGATCTCCTGAGCCAGGGCGGCTTCCGCCGCAGCCAGAACATCGCCTACCGGCCAGCCTGCGAGCGCTGCCGCGCCTGCGTTTCCGTCCGCATCCTGGTCGATGAGTTTTCGCCTGGCAAATCGATGCGGCGGATCCTGGCAAAGAATTCCGACCTCGTCGGCCGGATGTCGACGCCGAGCCCGACCAGCGAGCAGTATTCCCTGTTCCACAACTATATCGACCACCGTCACGCCCGCGGCGGCATGGCCGAGATGAGCGTCCTCGACTATGCGATGATGGTGGAGGACAGCCAGGTCGACACCCGGCTGATCGAATACCGCCGCAAGGGTCCGGACTCGCGCTTCACCACCACGTCCGACGGCGAACTCCTCGCAGTGGCACTCTCCGACGTGATGGCCGATGGCATGTCGATGGTATATTCCTTCTTCGATCCCGACGAGGATCAGCGCAGCCTCGGCACCTACATGATCCTCGACCATATCGAGCGCACGAGGCGGATGGGCCTCTCCTATCTCTATCTCGGCTACTGGGTCGAAGGCTCCAAGAAGATGGACTACAAGATCCGCTTCCAGCCGCAGGAACATCTGAGCCCGAAGGGCTGGGAGCGCTACCAGGGCTAGGACGGAGGGGACGGCAACCCCATCTTCGAGGTTGCCGCCGATTTCCTCTCACGACACCATATCGAGCGCCGTGACCTCCGCCGGCAGACCGCGCATCAGCTCCACAGCCTGGCGCTGGAACAGCCGGCGGTAGATCCCGTCAGGTCGCGCAATCAGCGCCGCATGGTCGCCCTCCTCGACGATCCTCCCGCGATCGAAGACCAGAAGCCGGTCGAGGGATTTGACCGTCGACAGCCGATGCGCGACCACCATCGTCGTCCGCCCGGCCATCAGCCTCTCCATCGCCCGTTGGATCAGCACCTCCGATTCCGAATCCAGGCTCGACGTCGCCTCGTCGAGGATCAGGATCGGCGCGTCGGCGAGGAAGGCCCTGGCGATCGCCACCCTCTGGCGCTCGCCGCCCGACAATTTCACGCCGCGTTCGCCGACGAGGGTCTGGTAGCCCTTCGGCAGGCGGGTGATGAAACCGTCGGCGCCGGCGAGCCGCGCCGCCTCGACGATCTCGCTCATCCGCGCCCCCGGCCGGCCATAGGCGATGTTGTCGGCGAGCGAGCGGTGAAACAGGATCGGCTCCTGCTGCACGATGGCGATCTGCGAGCGCAGCGATGCCTGCCGCACGCCGGCGATGTCCTGGCCGTCGATCCTGATCGCACCATCCGTCACGTCGTAGAGACGCTGGATCAGCTTGACGAGGGTCGACTTGCCAGAACCCGAATGGCCGACGAGCCCCACCCGCTCGCCCGCAGCGATGGTGAGCGACAGATCGCGGTAAAGCGGGGTCGCATGCGAGCCGTAATGGAACGACACGCGGTCGAAGACGACCTCGCCGCCGCCGATCGCGATCTCCGGCGCTCCGACCTTGTCGTCGACGCCGATCGCCAGTGCCGACAGATCGACCAGCTCCTCCATGTCGTTGACCGACCGCTGGACATTGCGCACATGCTGGCCGACCTCGCGCAGATAGCCCTGCATGACGAAGAAGGCGGTCAGCACATAGGTGATGTCGCCCGGCCCCGCCGTGCCTTCAGCCCAAAGGACGATCGCCAGCGCGACGACGCCGACCCGCAACAGGAAGAGCATCGCATTCTGCACCGTGCCGTTGATCGTGCCGCGCCGCCAGGAGCGCCCGGCCCTCGACCGCCACTTCTGCGACACGCGTTCGAGGATCGCCTCCTCCCGGGTCTCGCCGCCGAAGGCCTTGACCACGGCGTTGCAGGAGATCGCATCGGCGAGCGCGCCGCCAAGCCTCGTATCCCAGACATTGGCGAGCCGGGCCGCAGGCGCGACATAACCGAGCGACAGCGACACGGTCAGCGCCAGATAGGCGAGCGCGCCGGACCCGATCAGGAGGCCCATCACCGGCCAGTGCCAGCCGAGCAGAACGGTCGTGCCGACCAGCATGACAAAGGACGGCAGCAGCGAGACGAGGACGGTGTCGTTCAAGAGGTCGAGCGCCCACATGCCGCGGGTGATCTTCCTCACGGTCGAGCCGGCGAAGCTGTTGGCGTGCCAGTCGGTCGAGAAGCGCTGGACGCGCGCAAAAGCCTCCGCCATCACCTCGGAGATCATCTTGAGGGTGAAGGGGATGATGGTCATGAAACTGGCGAAGCGGCAGACGACGCCGGCGAGAGCGAGCACCGCCAGCATCGCCAGCGCGGCGAGCGCCGCGTCCAGGGCACCCTCGGCATCCGTCGTCCCCGCGATCGCATCGACGAGGCGGCCGGAATAAAGCGGCGTCAGCACGTCAGCGAGCGTGCCGAGCGTGATCGCGCCGCAGATGGCGGCCATCCTGGCCGGCTGACGCCGCCAATGGAGGACGGTGAAGGAAAACGCCGCGGCGAAGGCCGACCGGCGCCACTCGAACAGGCGAAACGGCATCGGATCACGACCGGAGTGGCCCGGTCCCCTGACGATCCTCCACGAAAAACGCACAGCGACGACTTCAGCGTCGAATATGACAGTCGGCGGGAGGAAGCTGACGGCGGGCCGGCTGAAAAGCTCGAGGGCGGCCCATTCGAAGACGCGCGCGCTAGGCGCAGATCAGGAGTGCGTAACCCCTGCGAGGGCGGTACCGTACAGATTCATCGCGGCCCTCCCTTCGGTTGGCGTCATGTCAGGATGAGCGACGCTTAGCCGAACCCGAATCGTTTGGCAAGCGTATGGATGCGACTGCAGGTCGGCGAAGCAGAGATGGCGGCGCCACGTCAAAGGAGTGGGCGCCGCTGACATGGCTTCGGTCGAGGCCGCGATCAGGCAGCATCGCTCATCGAACTGATACCGTCACACGGCGACAACCGGCCTTTGGCCATTCCCATCAACCGACGAACTTGTTGTTCTTCGGAAAGCCCTTCGGGACCAGCCGGCCGGCCTGGGCGCGGTCGCCACGCCATTCCAGGAGTTCGTCCTCGCGCCGCAGGAAGGCCCTGCCGGCGGAATCTGTCCAGGCAAGGCCCTCGGCCAACTTGAACACCTTCACGTCCGAGACGCCGCCATCCTTGTAGCGCTGCAGCCGGACGCCCTTGCCCCTCGCCATCTCGGCCACCTGGGCTAGCGGGAAGACCAGGAGCTTGCGGTTCTCGCCGACGATCGCGACCATGTCGCCGCCGGCGACCGGCACGGCAAAGGCGAGGCGGGTCTTGCCCGAGACGTTGACCAGCTGCTTGCCCTTGCGGGTCGAGGAGATCATGTCGGCTTCCGCGGCGACAAATCCGGCGCCGTCGGAGGAAACCAGCAGCCGCTTCATCTCCGGATCGTGGACGAAGCCGGCGATGATGTCGTGCTCGTCCTCCATCTCGATGGCAAGGCGGATCGGCTCGCCCTGACCTCTGCCGGAGGGCAGCTTGTCGGCCGACAGGGTGAAGGCCCGCCCGCCAGTCGACAGGAAGATCAGCTTGTCCGTCGTCATCGCGTGGAAGGCGAGCTTCAGCCCGTCGCCCTCGCGGAAACTCAGCGCCGAAGGGTCGGACAGATGCCCCTTCATGCCGCGCAGGAATCCCTTCTGCGACAGGACGACGGTCACCGGCTCCTTCTCGATCAGTGCGACGGTGATGTCGTCGAGATTGTGCGTCGGCGCATCGGCAAAGCGGGTGCGGCGCCGGCCGAGCTTGGTCTTTTTGGAGAAGGTCTCGCGCACCTCGCGGACCTCGTCGGCGACCCTCGCCCATTGCCTGTCGTCGGAGGCAAGCAGCGCCTCCTTCTCGGCCTTCTCGGCGGTCAGCGCGTCGAACTCCCGCCTCAGCTCGAACTCCTCGAGCTTGCGCAGGGAGCGCAGCCGCATGTTGAGGATCGCCTCGGCCTGGTTGTCGGTGAGCTCGAAGGTCGCCATCAGCTCCTTCTTCGGCTCGTCCTCCTCGCGGATGATGCGGATCACCTCGTCGACATTCAGGAAGACGACGAGATAGCCCGAGACGATCTCGAGCCGCCGCTCGATCTGGCCGAGCCGGTGGCGCGTGCGCCGCTGCAGAACCTCGCGCTGGTGGGCGAGCCATTCCGACAGCACCTCCCTCAGCGACAGCACCTTCGGCACCTTGCCGCCGGACAGGACGTTCATGTTGAGCGGAATGCGGCTCTCGAAATCCGTCAGCCGGAACAGGGATTCCATCAGGAGTTCGGGATCGACCGTGCGGCTCTTCGGCTCCAGCACGATCCTGACGTCCTCGGCGGATTCGTCGCGGATGTCGGCGAGGAGCGGCAGCTTGCGGGCCTGGAGGAGCTCGGCGATCTTCTCGATCAGCCGCGACTTCTGCACCTGATAGGGAATCTCGGTGACGACGACGACATAGTTGCCGCGGCCGACGTCTTCCTTCTCCCACCGCGCCCTCACCCGGAACGAGCCGCGGCCGGTCTCGTAGGCCTCGCGGATCTGCGCCTGGTTGTCGACGACGACGCCGCCGGTCGGAAAGTCCGGCCCTTGGACGAAGCGCAAAAGCTGGTCGGTGGTGGCGTCCGGCGTCTCGATCAGCTTCAGCGCGGCGTCGCAGAGCTCGGCAGCGTTGTGCGGCGGGATCGATGTCGCCATGCCCACGGCGATACCCGACGAGCCGTTGGCGAGAAGGTTCGGAAAGGCGCCGGGCAGGACGACCGGTTCTTTGTCCTCCTCGTTATAGGTCGGACGGAAGTCGACAGCGTCCTCGTCGATGCCCCGCAGAAGCAGCGTCGCGACGTCGGTCATCCGCGCTTCGGTGTAGCGCATGGCCGCGGCACTGTCGCCGTCGACATTGCCGAAATTGCCCTGACCGTCGATCAGCGGGTAGCGGACAGAGAAATCCTGGGCGAGGCGGACGAGCGCGTCGTAGATCGCCGCGTCGCCATGGGGATGGAACTTGCCCATCACGTCGCCGACGATGCGGGCGCATTTCTTGTAGGCGTCGCCCGGATCGAGCCTCAGGATGCGCATGGCATGGACGATGCGCCGGTGGACCGGCTTCAGCCCGTCGCGCACGTCCGGCAACGCACGGCCCATGATGGTCGACAGCGCATAGGCGAGATAGCGCTCCTCGAGCGCCGTCTTGAGGTCGATCGGTTCGATGTCGCCGCCGTCTGATGGCGGTTCCGCTGCCTTGCCCATGGCACGCGTCTAGCGAAGGTCAAGGCATGGAACAAGACCGGAACGGAACCATCCTCAGCTTTTTGTGCCGCCGAGAACGCGGAGGCCTCTTCGACCATCCGGTCCGGTCAGTCTCCCTGGCGCTCGGCCGGGCAAGCCGGGAGAGAAGCGCTACGATGTCTTCTCCCTGCCTGATTTCTCCATAGATTGGCCGCCGTCATCGCGCTAAGTCTCGCGCGGGGCATGACCCGCTCCGCGCCAGGCGCCGGGCTCAACGCTGAAAGAAGGTACTGCATGTTCGCCAAGACTTCCGTGTCCCTGACCACGACCGCCGTCGCGCTGATGTGCTCGACGGCCGCGTTCGCCGCCGACGCGAACGCCTTCGGCGAGCGCCTCAAGGCGGTCGCCGCCAGCCAGAACATGATGGTCGCGTATGACAGCGCCACCTCGGAAGGCGACAACGTCGTCCTGAAGGGCATGACCCTCGCGCCGAAGGGCGAGGACCCGGCAAAGCTCGGCGACATCACCTTCGAGGATGTCAGCGGCTCCACCGAAGAGGGCTGGAAGGTCGCGCGGGTGCCGATCGCCGATATCGACGTCACCGAGGGCGAGAGCCACACCGTGGTCACCGGCATGTCGATCGAGGGCGTCGAGCTCCTGCCGGCGGAGCGCAGCGGCCTGCCGGCGGTCAAGCAGCTGTCGGAGTTCTATTTCGACAAGGCCGGTCTCGACAAGATGACCGTCGAGAAGAACGGCGCCAAGGTCTTCGACCTTTCCGGCGTCTCGGTGGAAAACACCATCAACGACGACGACACGCTCTCTTCGGACTTCAATTTCGGCACCTTCAATGCCGACTTCACCAAGGCCGATCCCGAGGCCGCGAAGACGATGACCGATCTCGGCTACGACACCCTGACCGGCAGCGTCGAGGGCAGCGCCGGCTGGGACCCGAAGACCGGCACGCTTTCGCTCGATCCCTTCGACATCAATGTCGAGAACGCCGGCAACCTGTCCTTCACCTACGAGATGGCGGGTTACACGCCGGCCTTCATCCAGTCGATGCAGCAGATCTCCAAGCAGATGGCCGAGAACCCGGAGGGCAACCAGAACGCCGGCATGGCGATGATGGGTCTGATGTCGCAGCTCTCGCTCGGCTCGGCGGACATCACCTTCACCGACGATTCGCTCACCGGCAAGCTGCTCGACTACTATGCCAAGAAGCAGGGCCAGACGGTGGACCAGCTGATCGCCCAGGTCGAGCAGATGGTGCCGGCGATGCTCGCCCAGCTGCAGAATCCGGACTTCCAGAAGCAGGTGAGCGATGCGGTCTCGACCTTCCTGAAGGATCCGAAGTCGCTGTCGATCTCGATCGACCCGGAGACCCCGGTGCCGGCCATGCAGATCGCCGGCGCGGCGATGGGCGCGCCGCAGACCCTGCCGCAGGTGCTGTCGCTGGAAGTGACGGCGAACGACGCGACGGAGGACTGACCTCGCGAGGCACCGGGCGCGGCTGAAGCGGGCTCCGCCGCTCCAGGGCGGGCCTCGCGCCGCTTCTCGATCACGTCGCGGCAGAACCCTTAGCCGCAACCTCAAATTCTTTCGCCGGCCGGGCTGCCCTGCCCGGCCGGCGTTTTATCTGGCGGCTCGACAGAAGCTTTAGCGGCCATCAAGCCGCGGACGGAGGGAGGCCGCCATCTTCGCGCAATCACCGATCCTCGACGCCGTCCTCGGCGGGATTTTCCTCGCCGCTATCGGGCTTTGCGTCGTCATCTTCCTCGTTCGGGTGATCGGGCTTCGCTCGTTCTCCAAGATGACGGCCTTCGACTTCGTCATCACGCTTGCCACCGGCTCGCTGCTCGCCTCCGCCGCGACCACGTCGAGCTGGCCGGCCTTCCTGAAGGCGCTCGTCGCCATTGCTGCGCTGATGGCGATCCAGGTCGCTCTCGCCTTCGGCCGGCGCAACAGCCGGATGGTGACCAGCGTGGTCGACAACGAACCGCTGCTTCTGATGCGCGACGGCGTCTTCATCGACGCGGCGATGGCGACAAGCCGGGTCTCGCCCGGCGACGTCTATGCCAAGCTCCGCGGCGCCAACATTCAGGCGATGGACGAGGTCCGCGCGGTCGTTCTGGAGACCACCGGCGACATTTCGGTGCTGCATGGCGAGAGCTTCGCGCCGGAGCTCTTGCGGCACGTGCGCGGCGCCGAGGCGGCCGGGATGGTCCCGGACGACAGTGCCCGCAGCGCCAGCCGCAAGGCCTGACCCGGCAGCGTCCGGGCACGACGTCGCCCGTCGCCAGCCGGGCCGGCGACGTTCCTCGTGATCGTCACAAGAGCGCCAAGAGCGACGAGTTGTCCGACTTTCGCGCCCTCTTCGAGCGCCCTATCAGTGAACGGCCGGCCGACCCGGGCTCGGGTCTCGCCCGGAAGACCGAGGCAGCGGCGCTGGCGGGCCGATCAGCCAATGTTCGTCACGATCACCGGCGATCCGACCGACAACCGCCCGCCGGGGGAGATCGCCGCATGGCCGAGGCACCGCTGATCCTGACGCTGCGTTTCGACGAAGCGAGCTACGAATACTTCGAGGCGTTGCGCCGGCAGCACTTTCCGCCCGAGCGCAATGTCATCCCGGCGCATCTGACGCTGTTCCACCATCTGCCCGGCGAGAAAGCTCCCGAGATCGCCGCGACGCTCCGCGAGGCCGCCCGGCAGACGGCGCAGATCCCCCTCACCGTCACGGGCCTGCGTTTCCTCGGCCGCGGCACAGCCTTCGAGATCGCCGGCCCGCCCCTTGCCGCGCTCCGTCGCGATCTCGCCACCTGCTGGCAGGCCGATCTGACGCCGCAGGACGCGCAGGGCTTTCGCCCGCATGTGACGATCCAGAACAAGATGCCGGCAGACGAGGCACGGGCGACCTACGAGGCGCTGCGTGCGGCGTTCATGCCTTTCGAGGCGACCGGCACCGGCCTTCTCCTGTGGCACTATCGCGGCGGACCGTGGGAGCCGGCGGGGACGTTCCCCTTCGAGGGCGGGTGAAGCGCCAGCTAAGATTTGGACCGCAGGGGCGAGGCGGGCTCCAAAGTCCCGTCATTCCGATACAGGGCAGCCTCTCGGCAGGGTCGGGCCGAAGCAAGATCGGTCGGCGGGACGGCTGACAGGGCTCGTCTCGTCATGCTCCGCCGCGAAGCCTTCCGCGCCTCACCCCTTCTTCTCTACCGGCGCCACCCTTAGCCCCAACTCCCGCAGCTGCGCCGGCGACGCCTCCGCCGGCGCGCCCATCAGCAGATCGAACGCCTGCTGGTTCATCGGGAACAGCGCGATCTCGCGGAGGTTCTTGGCGCCGCACAGAAGCATGACGATGCGGTCGATGCCGGCGGCCATTCCGCCATGGGGCGGGGCGCCGTACTGGAAGGCGCGGTAGAGGCCGCCGAAGCGCTCCTCGACGTCGGCGCGCGAATAACCGGCGAGTTCGAAGGCTTTCACCATGGTCTCGGGCAGCTGGTTGCGGATGCCGCCGGAGGCGATCTCGTAGCCGTTGCAGACGATGTCGTACTGGAACGCCTTGATCGACAGGGGCTCCTGCGTCTCCAGCGCCTCGATCCCACCCTGGGGCATCGAGAACGGGTTGTGTGCGAAATCGATCTTCTTCTCGTCCTCGTCCCATTCGTAGAACGGGAAGTCGATGATCCAGGCGAGCTCGTAGGCGTCGCGGTCGAGGAGGTTCAGCTCCTCGCCGACACGGGTGCGGGCGGCACCAGCAAACTGCACGAACTTCTCCGGCCGGCCGGCGACGAAGAAGCAGGCGTCACCCGCCTCGAGGCCGAGTTGGTTGCGCACCGCCTCGGTGCGCTCCTCACCGATGTTCTTGGCGAGGGGGCCTGCGCCGGACACCGCGCCGTTCTCCTCGCGCCAGAAGATGTAGCCGAGGCCGGGCTGGCCCTCCCCTTGCGCCCAGGAGTTCATCCGGTCGCAGAAGGCGCGTGATCCGCCGGTCTTCGCCGGAATCGCCCAGACCTCGACCTTGTCGTCATTGGCGATCATGCCCGCGAAGACCTTGAAGCCCGAGCCGGCGAAATGCTCGGTCACCGCCTGCATCTCGATCGGATTGCGGAGATCCGGCTTGTCGGAGCCGTATTTCTTCATCGATTCCGCATAAGGGATGCGCCGGAACGTTTCCGACACGCGCTTGCCGTCGGCGAACGTCTTGAAGACGTCGCGGATCACCGGCTCCATGGTCTGGAAGATGTCCTCCTGCTCGACGAAGCTCATCTCGACGTCGAGCTGGTAGAACTCGCCATAGAAGCGGTCGGCGCGCGGGTCCTCGTCGCGAAAGCACGGCGCGATCTGGAAATAGCGGTCGAAGCCCGACATCATCAACAGCTGCTTGTACTGCTGCGGCGCCTGCGGGAGGGCGTAGAACATGCCGTTGTGAAGCCGCGACGGCACGAGGAAGTCGCGGGCGCCCTCGGGGCTCGATGCGGTGAGGATCGGCGTCTGGAACTCGGTGAAGCCGGTCTCCTGCATCAGCGAGCGGATCTTGGCGATGATCTGCGTGCGCCGCATGATGTTCCTGTGCAGCGTCTCGCGGCGGAGATCCAGAAAGCGGTATTTGAGGCGGATGTCCTCCGGGTAGTCGGGCTCGCCGAAGACCGGCAGCGGCAGCTCTTTCGCCGGCGACAGCACCTCGATCTCGCGAGCGAAGATCTCGATCTCGCCGGTCGGAAGCTTCGAATTGACGGTCTCTGCAGAGCGCGCCTTCACCTCGCCGTCGACCCGGATCACCCATTCGCCGCGCACGGTCTCAGCGGTCTTGAAGGCCGGAGAGTCGGGATCGACCACAACCTGGGTCAGGCCGTAGTGATCGCGGAGGTCGATGAACAGGAGGCCGCCATGGTCGCGGATGCGGTGCGCCCAGCCGGACAGGCGCACGGTCTCGCCGACATTCTGCTTCGACAGGTCGGCGCAGCGATGGGTGCGGTAGCGGTGCATGGCGGTCTCGTCGCTTCATGGCAGCGCGCTTCGCCAGAGGCGAAACGCGCTGCAAAATCGTCGTGGAATCGGTGGCGGACAAGCGCATGGGCGCCGCGCGATGTCAAGGTCGCGCGGCGCCGCGCTTGGCCATAGGTCCGGCTCCCGGCGGACACATCGACGAAGCCCGGGGACCCCGCAAAGGACCCGCCGCGACGCCTCCCGGATGGCGACCCTCCGCACCGCTGGCGGACGGCGGCGCGCCTCCCCGCCGCGCGAAACCTGCTCCATCCTTCACTTCTGATAGTAGTTTCACTCGACCCGCCGTTGTCCTACACAACGATATTGACGGAGCGGCCGCGCGTTCGGACCTTGCTTGGGCTTGAGCGTTTGCGGCCGCACTGTCGGAAGCGGGAGGAACTGATGGACGCCGTCAATGTCGCCTTCGGCGAGCGATCGCCCTGTCCCTGCAGGAGCGGCCTTTCCGCCATGTCCTGCTGCGAGATGGACCTGGAGGCGGCGCGGCGCGTCACGCCCACGCCAGGCATGCGGCAGGCGGTGGCGAACGCCGCGGCGAAGCTGAAGTCGGGCCATCTGGAACGGGCGGTGCATTTTGCGACGGCCGTCCTCGAACGGGCGCCGCTCGACATCCAGGCGCTTCGCACGCTGGCCAGCGTGCGCCTCGAACAGAACCGCCAGCATCCCGCCGCGATCCTCCTCGAGCGGATCGCCATCGAGGATCCTTTCAATTTCTGGGCGGTCAGCAAGCTGGCGCTGCTGGAGCTCTCCCGGCAGCATTATTTCAAGGCCGAGCAATTCGCCCGCCAGGCGCTGCGGCTTTCGCCGACGAGCCCGCAATCGCACAATCTGATGGGCGTCGCGCTGACCAATATCGGCAAGGCGGCGGCCGGCGAATATCACCACCGCAAGGCCCTGGAGCTGACCGGAAGGCGGGTGCCGCTGGTGCTGGCCAATCTCGCCCTCAGCCTGAAGAACCAGGGCCGCATGGAGGAAGCCCGCGAGCTTTACCGCGAGGCTCACATGGCGGAAAAGCGCAACCGGCAGACGCTGCTCGCCTGGGCGCAGCTCGAGGAGGCCGACCGCAATCTCGATGCCGCCAAGGAACTGCTCGACAAGGTCGAGGCAATCAGCGCGCCCTCGCCGGCGACGCGGCAGACCCGTGCGGCGATCCTCGGCCGCGAAGGCCGGCTGGAGGAAGCGCTCGCCGTCCTCGACCTCGACGACCCGCGGACGCTGCGGCCGATCGAGCTTCTGGAACGCGGCCGGCTGCTCGACCGGATGGAGCGCTACGACGAGGCGTGGCAGGCCTTCCTCGCCGGCAAGGCGATGGCCATCAGGATGGGCGGGCGGCGCTACCTGCAGGCGGAGGCAAAAGCGCTTGCCGAACAGCTGTCGGATTTCTTCTCGCCGGAGCGCGTCGCCATCCTGCCGCGGGCCAGGGTCAGGCAGGACGTCGCCCAGCCGATCTTCATTCTCGGCTTTCCAAGATCCGGAACGACGCTGCTCGAGCAGTCTCTGTCGGTCAGCCCGGACATCGTCGCCGGCGACGAACTGACGACCATCCACGAGATCGTCGCGGCCATGCCGCGGCTGCTGGCGAGCCCGAATGAATATCCCGGCGCACTCGCGGAAGTCTGGATGGGGGACAAGCGCGAGGAACTCGACAGCCTGCGCGACTACTATCTCCAGCGGGCCCGCCAGCTGAACCTGCTCGCCCCCGGGGCCCGCTTCTTCACCGACAAGATGCCGCTGAACGAAATGCATCTCGGGCTGATCGGGCTGATCTTTCCGAAGGCGCCGCTCATCCACATGATCCGCCATCCGCTCGACATCATGGTCTCGGCGATGTCGAACTTCTTCACCCATGGCGGCTTCTGCGGATCGGAACTCGAGACCGCCGCCGAGCATCTCGTCCGCTCGACCTCGCTCGTCGTCCACTACCGCTCGGTCATGGAGCTGAACTACAAGGCAGTGCGCTACGAGGATGTCGTCGGGGCCCAGGAGGCGACGATGCGCGGCGTCTTCGACTTCATCGAAACGCCGTTCGACAGGCGCTCGCTCAGCTTCGAGGAGAATGTCCGCTTCGCGCGCACCGCCAGCTATGCGCAGGTGACCGAGCGGCTCTACGATCGCTCGCGCTACCGCTACCGCCACTATCTGCGCCACCTGGAACCGGTGCTGCCGGTCCTCGAGCCGTTGATCGCGGCATGGGGCTATGACGTCTGAAACCGCAGGAAATCGCGCCTCGTCTTTATGAGGATCTCCGACCGAGTGCCTTTGCGGCACCGTGCGGCCCGCCGGGGATCAAGCCATGCAATTTCCGCTGGACTAACGCAGCAAACCATACTAAATTTCTTGTGAAGATAAGAGGTATTGCAACGTTCTCTTATAAGGTACCTTGACCGTTGCTTTTCGCAACGGATTTTTTGACCGAAGCGTGAGATCGCCCGCGTTTTTTGGGCGCAAGACCGACCTGACCGCGCTGCGATGCTGATAGTTTGCGCGCCGTGACCATGTCGTCTCATGATCATGCCTGACTGACGACCAACAGATCATCCCTCGAGCGACGACAAGGACATCATGGCGACCTCAAATCCGCTTCAGTTTTGGCGAGTCACCAAGAATTCCCAGTACAATTACACCGTCGTCAGTGATACGGGGTCGGTCTATACGGTTACCGACGACGGCACCGATCCGGGCGACAATCCCAACATTCTCGGCGATGTCGATCCGGACAATTTCCAGGACTCCGGCGGTTTGTCGGACATCTACCGCAGCGCGCTCCAGAACGGCCGCGGCTTCATCGCCTACAGCCCCACCTACGGCTACTATCTCTTCCAGTATGCCGCCTATTACACCGCCGGCGCCACCATCACGACGGTGAATGCCGACTTCGCCATCTGCTTTGCGAGCGGCACGCGGATCGAGACGGCCCGCGGCCCGGTCGCGGTCGAGGATCTTGAGATCGGCGACATGGCGGTGACGGCCAGCGGCGCCGAGCGGCCGATCCGCTGGATCGGCCGGCGGGTTGCCGACTGCACCGGCAAGCATGCCGACGAGGCTCCCGTCAGGGTCCGCGCCGGCGCCTTTGCCGACGGCGTACCCGCTCGCGACGTCCTGCTGTCGCCGGGCCACCCGGTGCTGGCGCGGCGCGGCGGGCGCGAATTCCTCGTGCCGATCAAGCAGCTGGTCAACGGGACGAGCATCACGCGCAGCCGTATCGGCCGGGTCACCTACTGGCATGTCGAGCTCGACGAGCACGACATCCTTCTTGCCGAGGGCCTGCCCGCCGAAAGCTTCTTCGAACGGGGCGGACGCAACTGGTTCGGCGCCGTCGATCTCGACGAGGTCGCCGCCAATCCCGGCCTCGTCCCGGAGGGCGAGCGCCGTCGCTGCCGTCCGGTGGCCTTCCAGGGACCACTGGTCGAAGCCGAGCGGCAGCGGCTTGCCGCCCGCGTCGAGGCCGGGCAGGTCGACCTCATCGAGAAGGACGCGCAGTTGCCCGAGCGCCGCGTCGCCTGACATCCCCATGCAAGCCCGGCTCTCGCCGGAGAGCCGCGCAGGCTTCGCCGGCGTTATTGCGTCCTCCGGCGAAGCCTGGGCGCTGCGTTCCCGTTCGTCGCATGCAGTTGCGGTATCGCAAGGTCTCCCGCGCTGCGACGGGCCGCCAGATCGGCTCAGAGCGCCGAGCGTCCGAATGGACGCACGCGCTCTGAGTTATTGAATCACCGCATCGTGCTTTCCAAAAATCGATTCCAATTTCGGGCTGATGCTGTCGCTCGAATCGGTCCGTCGTATTGGCTGCCTTGCCGTCAGTCGCCTTGCTGCAGCCGCCAGCAGTTTCCTCTGAGTGTCGGTTCTCCGGCAGCTTTCCCCGACGAGGCTTTTATACCCTGCGCGTCGGGGAATCCCTTCCCATGGAGCGACAGCGTCGGCGCGAAACCACAATCGATTTTCCCAAGACACGACGTTTCGATTCAATGGGGTAGAGCGTGCCCTTGCGCGTGCCATCGAGAGCGCCGCGCTCCGGCGGGCTGCCGCGTCGCGACGTGACGAAGCTGTCGCTGATCGACTGCCCTCCGGCGAATTCATGGCTCGCCGCCCGGAATCGCTTTCGCGCGGAGCTTTCTTCGGTCTAAAGAAGAATCATGCGCCTTATCACCACCACGGCGGAACTCGCCGAAACCTGCCGATCCTTCGCCAAGTTCGAATTCGTCACCGTCGACACCGAGTTCATCCGCGAGACGACGTTCTGGCCGGAGCTCTGCCTGATCCAGATGGCGTCGCCCGATGAGGGCGTCATCGTCGATCCTTTGGCAGGCGGCATCGATCTTACGCCGCTGTTCGAGCTGATGGCGGACAGCTCGGTGCTGAAGGTGTTCCATGCAGCGCGGCAGGACATCGAGATCCTCTACAAGCTGGCCGGGCAGGTGCCCGAGCCGCTGTTCGATACCCAGATCGCGGCGATGGTCTGCGGCTTCGGCGAATCCATCGCCTATGACCAGCTGGTGGCGCGGCTGACCGAGGCGCGGATCGACAAGACCTCCCGCTTCACCGACTGGCGCCGCCGTCCGCTCACCGAGAAGCAGCTCGACTATGCGCTCGCCGACGTCACGCATCTGCGCGACGTCTATCGGGCGCTGGCAGCGCAGATCGAGGCGAGCGGCCGCAAGAGCTGGCTCGACGAGGAAATGGCGCTGCTCGCCAATCCCGACACCTACGATCTTCATCCGGACGAAGCCTGGACGCGGCTGAAGCTGCGGGTCAGGAAGCCGATCGAGCTGCAGGTGATGAAGGAGGTCGCCGCCTGGCGCGAGCGCGAAGCGCGCGATGCCGACAAGCCGCGCGGCCGCATCCTGAAGGACGAGGCGATCTACGAGATCGCCCAGCAGCAGCCGCGCGACGAGCAGGCGCTGTCGCGGCTGCGGACGCTGTCGAAGGGGTTCGAGCGCAGCGCCGCCGGCCGCGAGATCATCGCTGCGGTGAACCGCGCCCTGGCTTTACCGAAATCCGAGCTGCCGCCGGTGCCGCGCCCGCAGGCGCTGCCCGAGGGCACCGCGGCCGCCGTCGAGTTCCTCAAGGTGCTTTTGAAGATCGTCGTCGAGGAAGAGGGTGTCGCCGCCAAGCTGATCACCTCCTCCTCCGACCTCGAACAGCTCGCCTGGAAGGGCGAGGAGGCCGAGGTCGCGGCGCTGACCGGCTGGCGGCGGGAGATCTTCGGCGAAAGGGCGCTCGAGCTTCTCTCCGGCAAGGCCGGCCTCGTTTATCGCAACCGCCGGGTCGAAGTCCTGCCGATCGGGTAACGGCGAGGCAGCCGCGGGGCGTTGACGCCCGCGCCCGCCCGGCTCCCCGGCGATGCCCAAAGCGCCGTGCGTCTGAACGGACCCACAAAGGACGCTCTGAGTTCTCGAATCACCGCATCGTGCCTTCCGACAATCGATTCCGATCTTCGGGCCGATGCTGTCGTCAGATCAAGAGGTCGGCGACGATCTGGTCCTCGGTGATGTCCTGGTAGCGGATGCCGTCGCGCTCGAAGCGTTCGAGCAGCGCCGGGAAGTTCGCCGGATCCTTGGTCTCGATACCGAGCAGGATCGAGCCGAAGTCCCGGGCCGATTTCTTCAGATATTCGAAGCGCGCGATATCGTCGTCCGGGCCGAGCAGGTTCAGAAAGTCCTTCAGCGCGCCGGGACGCTGGGCGAGCCGCAGGATGAAGTACTTCTTCATCCCGGTGAAGCGCAGCGCCCGCTCCTTGACGTCCGGAAGCCGCTCGAAGTCGAAATTGCCGCCGGAGACGACGAGGACGACGCTCTTGCCGCGCACCTCGTCCTTGAGGCTTTCGAGCGCATCGATCGCCAGGGCGCCCGCGGGTTCCAGCACGATGCCCTCGACGTTCAGCATCTCCAGCATGGTGTTGCAGAGCCGGCCTTCCGGCGCGAGGATCACGTCGTCCGGTCCGAAGCGCCGCAGCGTCTCGAAGGGGATCATGCCGATCTGTGCCACCGCCGCTCCGTCGACGAAACCGTCGATCTGCGGCATACGGGTGAGCGCGCCGTTTTGAAGACTCGAACGCAGGCTCGGCGCGCCGAGCGGCTCGACGAATTTCAGCCGAGGGCGGGCCTGATCGTCGAAATAGCGCGTCATGCCGGAGGCGAGCCCGCCGCCGCCGACCGGCATCACCACGAGGTCGAGGGGCTCGTCCCCCAGCTGCTCGCGGATCTCCCGGGCGACGCTCGCCTGGCCTTCGACGATGTCCTCATGGTCGAAGGGCGGCACGAATTCCGCGTTCGCCGCCTCCGAATAGGCCTTGGCCGCGGCATAGCAGTCGTCGAAGAAGTCGCCGGTGAGCTCGATCTCGACGGCATCGCCGCCGAACACGCGGGTCTTGTCGATCTTCTGCTGCGGCGTCGTCACCGGCATGAACACCCGGCCCTTCACGCCGAAATGCTTGCAGGCGAAAGCAAAACCCTGGGCGTGATTGCCGGCCGAGGCACAGCTGAAGCGGCCGCCAGCGCCGCCGGAAGCCATCTTCTTGCGCATGAAGTTGAAGGCGCCGCGGATCTTGTAGGAGCGCACCGGCGTCAGGTCTTCGCGCTTCAGATGGATGCGGGCGCCGTATTTCGCCGAAAGGTGCTCGTTGAGCTGCAGCGGCGTTGCGGGAAAGAGATCGCGCAGCGCGTCCTGCGCGGTCGCGACACGGGTGGAAAAGGTTTCTTCGCTCATCACTCGTCGAATGTCTCGTCTTGGTCCGGCTTCGGAGTGGCCGCGTCTGCCGCAGCGCCGACGCCTCGGAAGGCTGCGGCGCGAAGGCGGCCTGGCTGCGGGCGCTCAGTGGCTGCGCCTGCCGGAATCTTGCCGCGGCAAACGCGGCGGAAAATCGTGGGTCGTCGGCGGGGCGCGCTCGGCGCCGCGCAGAACGGCCGGTCGCGGCCGGAGGCTCAGTTCGCGGTGGAACCGGCACTCCCGGCGGCGCCGGCGCCGATAATCGGAATGAAGCGGCCAGCGATGATGATCTGGAGCGAAACCTCGTTCGCGAGCCGATCGATCGTCATCTCAAAGCGCTCCTTCTTCTCAAATAGCCGACTGTCCGGGCGTCATGCGCCAGCCCGGCGGATTTGTCAAAATCTGCAGTACCGGGCCCGAGCTGCTAATCGCCGCTCGCCCGCAGGGCCGCGCCGGCCGCCACTGGGCCCAGCGCCCCGAAAAACAGAGTGAGCGCGCACAGGATCATGAAGGGCGGCCAGAAAGGGTCGGGCTCGTTGACCGCGGCATAGGTCGCCGAAACGCCGAAGATCAGGACGGGAATCGCCAGCGGCAGCACCAGCACCGAGACGAGCAGCCCGCCGCGCGGCAGCGCAACGGCGACGGCCGCACCGACGGCGCCGATGAAGACGATCGCCGGGGTGCCGACGAACAGCGTCGCCATCACCGCGAAGAGGGCGGCCGGCTGAAGGGCGAGGAACAGGCCGAGCACCGGCGAGGCGAGCACCAGCGGCAGGCAGGACGCCGCCCACAGGGCGAGGCATTTCGACAGGACCACCAGCGGCATCGGCAGCGGCCCGGCGATCAGGAGATCGAGCGTGCCGTCCTCCCTGTCGGCCTGGAACAGCCGGTCGAGGGTCAGAAGCGCCGACAGGAGAGCGCCGATCCAGAGGATCGCCGGGCCGATGCGCGAGAGAAGGTTGAGGTCCGGCCCGACGCCGAAGGGGATCGTCGCGACGACGGCGAGGAAGAAGATGACGCCGGTGGTCGCCCCGCCACCGCCGGAAAAGACGAGCTTCAGGTCGCGGAAGAAGAGTGTCGTCACGGGCGGAACTCGGCGCGAGATTGCAATAAGGTTCCGGGGATAGGTGCCGGCCTCTCCGTTTCGTCATTCTCGGGCCCCGTCCCGAGAATCCAGGGGCGACCGCCGCAACATCGGCAACCTCCTTCTTTGGCAGCTGACGCGGACGGCGCCCGATGATCTCTGGATTCTCGGGACGGGGCCCGAGAATGACGGCGCTTTGGACAGGGGTGCCGCGCTGCTTCGACAGGCTCCGGCGGCATCGCACGATGCGGAGCTTCATCCTGCCAACTGTGGCTAGTCGAAAGGCCGAACGGTCCAATAGGCAGAAGCGAGCACCGCCCTTTTCGGCAACGACCACCGAAAGGGGTACACCAGTACCTGCTCCTCGCCATCGGTGCGCTCACAACCAGCCCTCGGCTTCGGCCAATGCGGCGTCGTCGATTGCGGGCGCTGCCTCGCCATCCGGGCCCGGCACGTCACCGCTTCCGGAGCGCGGCGGGATGTGCAGCGTCGTCGCGCCGTCGAGGCCGAGCGGCTGGTGAGTCGCCGCGATCGCCATGCCGCCGGCGGCAAGGTGGTTCGCGACGAGGGCGGCGAAGCGCTGCTGCGAGGCAGCGTCGAGGGCCGATGTCGGCTCGTCGAGGATCCAGACCGGCCGCCATGCGACGAGAAGCCGCGCAAGGCTCGCCCGCCGTTGCTGGCCGGCGGAGAGATAGCCGAAGGGGATCGCCTCGAGCCCTGGCAGGCCGACGGCAGCGAGCGCCTCTGCCGGCGACAGCGGAGCGCCGCCGGGCCTGCCGGCACCCGCCGCACCGGCGCCGAGATAGCGCGCCCAGAAGGCGAGGTTGTCGCCGGCGGCGATCTGGCTCTTCATGCCGTGGCGATGGCCGACATAGTGGGCGACTTCGGCGATCCGCTCGGCCGGCTCGCCGTCGATGGCAAGGCCCGAAAGGCGAATCGCCCCGCCGAGCGGCGGCAACAGGCTGGCAAGCGTGCGCAGCAGGGTCGACTTGCCGGCGCCGTTCGGCCCGGTGACGACCAGCGCCTCGCCGGCGGCGAGCGCCGCATCGAACGGCCCGGCGACGACCGCACGCCCCCTGCCGACGACGAGGCCTTCGAGGGCGATCACGCCGGCGCTCAAGCCGCCACCTTCGCTCTTGCCGCCACTTTCGCACCCAACGTCGTCGTCACGCTCGCGGCCCCGCCTGTCTTCGGCGCCGGGCCGCCGGCCGGCATTTCGCGCCGCGTCATATTTTGTCGCCTTCGTCCCGGATAGGCCTTTATAGCCATTACAAACTTGCCTATAACGCCCTCAACCACTCCAGCGACCGGCGTGGAAACATCAAGCGCCGATCTCATGGCGCCCGCACGGCACCGACGGGCGTCAGGGCGGACAGCGGAAATGGTCGTACCCGCATCTTCGAGCGCGCTGATCCGCGGCGCATGAAGGCCGTTCGCCCTTCGGACTATTTCATCGGTTCGAGAAGGAATGTGAGCCTCGTGACCAATCACCTCGACAGTTTCAAAGCCAAGAAGACGCTTTCCGTCAACGGCAAGGACTATGTCTATTTCGATCTGAAGGAAGCCGAGAAGAACGGCCTGACCGGCGCCTCGCGTCTGCCCTTCTCGATGAAGGTGCTCCTTGAGAACCTGCTGCGCAACGAGGACGGGCGCACCGTTACCGCCGACGACGTCAGGGCCGTCGCCAAATGGCTGGACGACAAGGGTAAGGCCGGCCACGAGATCGCCTACCGGCCGGCCCGCGTTTTGATGCAGGACTTCACTGGCGTTCCCGCCGTCGTCGATCTGGCGGCGATGCGCGATGCGACGACGAATCTCGGCGCCGACCCCAAGAAGGTGAATCCGCTGGTGCCGGTCGATCTCGTCATCGACCACTCAGTGATGGTCGACTACTTCGCCTCGCCCGACGCCTTTTCGAAGAATGTCGATGCCGAATACGGCCGCAACGGCGAGCGCTACACCTTCCTGCGCTGGGGCCAGGAAGCCTTCCGCAATTTCCGCGTCGTGCCTCCCGGCACCGGCATCTGCCACCAGGTGAATCTCGAATATCTCGCCCAGACGGTCTGGACGAAGGAAGAGAACGGCGAGACGGTCGCCTATCCGGACACCCTCGTCGGCACCGATTCCCACACCACCATGGTCAACGGCCTGTCGGTTCTCGGCTGGGGCGTCGGCGGCATCGAGGCTGAGGCGGCGATGCTCGGCCAGCCGATCTCGATGATGATCCCGGAGGTCATCGGCTTCAGGCTCGAGGGCAAGCTGCCCGAGGGCACGACGGCGACCGACCTCGTCCTCACCGTCACCGAGATGCTGCGCAAGAAGAAGGTCGTCGGCAAGTTCGTCGAGTTCTTCGGCCCGGGCCTGTCGAACCTCACACTCGAGGACCAGGCGACGATCGGCAACATGGCGCCGGAATACGGCGCGACCTGCGGCTTCTTCCCGATCGACAAGGACACGCTCGCCTATCTCGAGGCGACCGGCCGCGACAAGGACCGCATCGCCCTCGTCGAGGCCTATGCCAAGGCCCAAGGGATGTATCGCGAGGACGGCACGCCCGATCCGGTCTTCACCGACACGCTGGAGCTCGATCTTTCGACCGTCGTCCCTTCGCTTGCCGGCCCGAAGCGCCCGCAGGACCGCGTCGCATTGACCGATGCGGCGAAGAAGTTCGTCGACGCCCTCGACGAGATCAAGGGCGGCCGCAAGAAGAGCGAGACGCCGCAGTCGGCTGGCGATTCGCGCTACATGGACGAAGGCGCCGTGCCGCCGAACGAGACACCGGAGACCGTTCGCCATGCGGTGGAGGGAGCCGATCACGGGCTTGCCGACGGCGATGTGGTGATCGCCGCGATCACCTCCTGCACCAACACCTCGAACCCCAATGTGCTGGTGGCCGCCGGCCTCGTCGCCCGCAAGGCCTTCGAGAAGGGGCTGAAGGTCAAGCCCTGGGTGAAGACCTCGCTTGCCCCGGGCTCCCAGGTGGTGACGGAATATCTCGCCAAGGCCGATCTCCAGAAGGATCTCGACGCGATGGGGTTCAACCTCGTCGGCTATGGCTGCACCACCTGCATCGGCAATTCCGGGCCGTTGCCCGAGCCGATCTCCGAGGCGATCAACGAGAACGACCTCGTCGCCTGCTCGGTGCTCTCCGGCAACCGCAACTTCGAGGGCCGGGTCAATCCGGACGTTCGGGCGAACTATCTCGCCTCGCCGCCGCTGGTCGTCGCCTATGCCATTGCCGGCTCGATGTTCGTCGACATCACGTCGGAGCCGCTCGGCAAGGACAAGAACGGCAACGACGTCTATCTGAAGGACATCTGGCCGACGACCCAGGAGATCGCCGAGATCGTCCGCAAGACGGTCACCCGCGACATGTTCGAAACCCGCTATGCCGACGTCTTCAAGGGCGACGAGCACTGGCAGAAGATCGACGTCTCCGGCGGCCTCACCTATGACTGGGACGACCGCTCGACCTATGTCCAGAACCCGCCCTATTTCGAGGGGATGGACGCCGAGCCCAAGCCGGTCACCAACATCGAGGGCGCACGCGTCCTCGGCCTGTTCGGCGATTCGATCACCACCGACCACATCTCGCCCGCCGGCTCGATCAAGAAGGACGGCCCGGCCGGCGAATATCTGGTCTCCCACCAGGTGCGTCCGGTCGACTTCAACTCCTATGGCGCCCGTAGAGGCAACCATCAGGTGATGATGCGCGGCACCTTCGCCAATATCCGCATCAAGAACCAGATGGTGCCGGGCACCGAGGGCGGCGTGACGATCCACCATCCCTCGGGCGAGGAGATGTCGATCTACGACGCGGCGATGAAGTACAAGGACGAGGGCGTGCCGCTCGTCGTCTTCGCCGGCAAGGAATACGGCACCGGCTCGTCGCGCGACTGGGCGGCGAAGGGCACCGTGCTCCTCGGCGTCAAGGCGGTGATCGCCGAGAGCTTCGAGCGCATCCACCGGTCGAACCTCGTCGGCATGGGCGTCGTGCCCTTCGTCTTCGCCGAGGAAGGCACCTCCTGGTCGTCGCTGGGCCTGAAGGGTGACGAGAAGGTCACCATCGAGGGGCTGACGGAGCTGAAGCCGCGCCAGGAGATGGAAGCGAAGATCGAGAAGGCCGACGGCACCACCCAGACTGTCAAGCTCAAGGCCCGGATCGATACCGAGGACGAGCTCGAATACTACAAGAACGGCGGCATCCTGCACTACGTGCTGCGCCGTCTCGCCGCCTGAGGCAGCGTCTCTTCGGCCGGGCGCCTGGCGCGCCCGGCCGTCGCCATCCGACACGCCAGAGGCATCGGCGCCTGCCGCCGGCCCTCTGGCGATCAACGGAAAACTCACGTTTCACCCGCAATTGACTAGCCCGTGTGATGGCCGATCCCTTAGGGTCCGGCGCGAATAGGGCACGAACCCATGCATTGCTATCCATCCGCCAACCCCACCCTTCGACGGGACGGGCCAATCTCTCGCGTATCCCTCGGTCTTCAGGCCGCTTGCCGGCCGTGCGGGGCGGCCCCGGCGAAGCGATCGGACAGTTTCTGATGCGGCATTGGCCGATCCGCCCATGGCTGCGCCGCGCGATGCCCTGCGCCCTCATTGCGGCGATCGTCGTCCTGCCGGCGCGGGTTGTCTGCGCCGAGCGGGTGAAGAACCAGATCACCCATGTGCTCGAACTCTTCACCAGCCAGGGATGCTCGTCCTGTCCGCCGGCGGACAGGCTTCTGGCGACTTTCGCCGACAAGCCGCATGTCCTCGCTTTGTCCTATCATGTCGACTACTGGGACTATATCGGCTGGCGGGACACCTTCGGCTCCGGCCACAACGGCGAGCGCCAGCGATCCTATGCCAGGGCCTTCGCCAACAAGATGATCTACACGCCGCAGCTGGTGATCAACGGCCTCTACGACATCGTCGGATCGCACGCCGAGAAGATCGGCCATCTGATGGCGAAGACGAAGCTGCCCGGCAGCGCCACGCCGCCCCAGGTGACGATCCGGCGGGCCGGCGACAGCCTGCACATCAGCGCCAGCGGCGTCACCATCGAGCCGGGCCAGCGCCGGCCGATGCTGCTGCTCGTCAACTTCGCCGACAGTGCCAAGGTCAAGGTGGATCGCGGCGAGAACCGCGGCGAGACGCTCGTCACCACCCACCCCGTGCGCGGCTGGCAGCTGATGGGCATGGTCGGCGAGGATGGCATCAATATCGACATGCCGGTCTCCTCCGTCACCCCCGACGGCGAGGAGACCTATGGCTGTGCGGCGATCCTCCAGGCGGTGCGCCCCGACGGCTCGCCCGGCGCGATCCTCGCCGCGACCCAGATGGAAATCGATCCGGACTGAGCGGCTGGCTGCCGCCTCGCCGCAGACGAGCCAGGTGCTGGGTCAGTGCCCGCCCGGCAGGATCCGGTCCGGAGGCCGGTGACCGTCCATCAGCGTGCGGATGTTGATGATCACCTTCTCGCCCATCTCGATGCGCCCTTCCAGCGTCGCCGAGCCCATATGCGGCAACAGGACGACGCGGTTCTCCTCGGCCAGCCGCAACAGCTTCTTCGACACCGTCGGCTCCTCCTCGAAGACGTCGAGGCCGGCGCCGGCGATCCTCTCCGCCTCGATCGCCGCGATCAGCGCCTTTTCGTCGATGATCTCGCCGCGGGCGGTGTTGACGATGAAGGCATGGGGCTGGACGAGGCCGAGGCGGCGCGCCGACAGGAGGTGATAGGTCGCCGGCGTCGACGGGCAGTTGACCGAGATGATGTCCATGCGGGCGAGCATCTGGTCGAGGCTCTCCCAATAGGTGGCGCCGAGCGCGGCCTCGGTCTTCGGGCTGACCCGGCGGCGATTGTGATAGTGGATCTCGAGACCGAAGGCCTTCGCCCGCCGCGCCACCGCCGTGCCGATGCGGCCCATGCCGACGATGCCGAGCTTCTTGCCCCAGATCCGCCGGCCGAGCATCCAGGTCGGCGACCAGCCGGGCCAGCGCCCGCCGGCGACGAGCCGGGTTCCACCCTCGACGAGGCGGCGCGGCACGGCAAGGATCAGCGCCATCGTCATGTCGGCGGTATCCTCGTTGAGGACGTTCGGCGTGTTGGTGACGTAGAGATTGCGCGACAGCGCCGTCTCGACGTCGATATTGTCGACGCCGTTGCCGTAATTGGCGATCAGCTTCAGCCGCTCGCCCGCCTGCTCGATCACCGCCCGGTCGATGCGATCCGTCACCGTCGGCACCAGCACGTCTGCCTCGCGCACGGCGGCGACGAGCTCGGGCTGGGTCATCGGCCGGTCGGCTTCGTTGACGCGCGTGTCGAAGAGCTCGCGCATGCGATCTTCGACCGGCTCGGGCAGCTTGCGGGTGAGGATCACGAGAGGCTTCCTGCGCTCGTCCATCACCGGCCTTTCCTGCCTGCTTTCAAGAGGTTGTTAACCGAAACGGCCGAATATTCGGGCAATGCCGGTGGCCATCAGTAGCAGCCGGGCCGCGGGAGGAAAAGTTCCGCCGGCCCGTCTCGGCCATTTCGCCGGCGCGATTGCATCGGCCGCAGAGCGGCCGCGATGGAGAGTGCCCCCATGTCGTTTTCCGACATCCGCCCCCGCCTGAGCCGCGGCCTGCTGGCGGCGCTGGCCGTCCTGGCCGCTTCGCCCGCTCTTGCCCCGGCGCCGGCCGCCGCGGTGGAGCTCGGCCCGGTCTCGAAGCTGCCGCTGCCGCGCTATGTCAGCCTCAAGTCGTCACGGGTCAATGCGCGAATCGGCCCGGGCCGCGACTACCCGGTCACCTGGCTCTATCTGAAGCCGGGCCTGCCGGTGGAGATCATCCAGGAATTCGGCCTGTGGCGGCGGATCCGCGATTCCGAGGGTGCCGAGGGCTGGGTCTATCACTCGCTCCTGTCGGGCGAGCGGACGTCGATCGCCGCGCCCTGGCTGAAGGGCAAGGCGACGATGATCGACGTCCATGGCAGTCCGGCCCTCGACGCGCCGCTGGTGGCACGGCTCGAGCCCGGCGTCGTCTCCAAGGTCAGGGAATGCGCCACCGGCTGGTGCGAGATCGAGGCGTCGAGCCGCGAAGGCTATGTGCGCCAGGAGGACATCTGGGGCGTCTATCCCGACGAGAGTTTTGACTGACGGGGAGCTAGAGACAGCGCCTTTCGCGCATTTTCGCTCCATCGCAGCACGACTTATGGAAATATCGGCCCGCAGATCGGCAGATCTGCGGGCCGACGGCGTTTTGGCTGATGATCGTCGCGGGTGGTTCGGAGAGAGTTCAGCGAGATGGCGCGGCTTGCCTTGAGCGCGGCAGCGCGGGACCGACGGGAAACGCCAAGCACCAAGCGCCGCGGACATCAGCGGTCAGCGGCTCGGTCTCCGCCTCGATGCGGTCGCGCTGGGGATTTGTCGCATCGTCTTACAAAGCCCGACCAGAAATAGCTCGGCGATGATAAAGCGGGGCGGCAGGAGCGGCGGTCCCTGAACAAGGGGCCAAAACAATTGGCCCGGCGCTGTTTGAACACCGGGCCTTTCCGTGTTTCCAGCCAGATGCCTTTCGGCGCCCGGCAGAGCCGATCGGCTCTCGCGATCAGAACTCGCTCCACTCTTCCGCGTCGTTGGCGGCCGCGGGCTTGGCCTGCGCGGCGCTGCGCATCTGGGCGACCGGCTTTTGCCGTCCGGCGGGGGCGGCTGCCCGGGTCTTTCCGTCCCTGCTCTCGCGCATCTTGAACTTGGCGACGATGCCGGCGAGACGCTCCGTATCGCTGCCGAGTGCCTGGCAGGCGGCGGTCGCTTCCTCGACCATGGCGGCGTTCTGCTGGGTCACCTTGTCCATCTGGTCGGCGGCTGTCGAGACTTCCTTCAGGCTCGTCGCCTGTTCCTTGGCGCTGGCAGCGATCTCGCCGATGATCTCGGCCATCGAGGCGACCTCGGCGACGATCTCGTCGAGGCTCTTGCCCGACGCCGTCACCAGTTCGACGCCGCGCTCCACCTGCTCCGAAGAGGCGTTGATGAGACCCTTGATCTCTTTCGCCGCTTCCGCCGAACGCTGGGCCAGAGCCCGCACTTCCTGGGCGACGACCGCAAAGCCCTTGCCGGCCTCGCCGGCCCGCGCCGCCTCGACGCCGGCATTCAGCGCCAGAAGATTGGTCTGGAAGGCGATCTCGTCGATCACCGAAATGATCTGGGTGATCTGCTGCGAGGAGCCTTCGATGGCATTCATCGCGGTGACGGCCTCGGCGACCACCTCGCCGCCCTTGGTCGCCTTGCGGCGCGCCGATTCGGCAGTCTGGCGGGCATGCACCGCACCTTCGGCGGTGTGGTCGACGGCAGCGGTGACTTCGCCGATCGAGGCGACGGTCTCTTCCAGGCTCGCCGCCTGCTGCTCGGTGCGCTGGGCGATGTCGTTGGTCGCGACGATCATCTCGGAGATGCCGGTGCGGTTCGAGCTGATCAGCGCCATCACCTCGCCGAAGGCGCTCTCAAGCGTCGCGACGCTATCGTTGAACAGGCTGCGGACGCCCTCGTAGTCGGAGGAGAAGGGCTTCTCGAGGCGGATGGTCAGATCGCCGCCGGCGAGCCGGCCGAAGCCGTTCTCGACTTCCGACATGAAGAACTGGTGGGCCTTGACGTATTCCTCGCCCATCTCGTCCTGGCGGCGGCGCTCGATCTCCTTCTGTGCTGCGACCTCGATCGCCTCCTGCTTCAGGGTCTGCTGCTCGATCACCGCGTGGCGCAGCGTCTCGACCGAGCGGGCCATCTGGCCGATCTCGTCGCGGCGGTCGAGGCCTTCGACGGTTCCCTCGGTCCTGCCCTCGGCGACGTTGGTGATGGTCTGCGCCAGGCTCTGCAGCGGCTTGAACATCCGGCGCGAGACATAGAGGGCGAGAAGGCCGATCGCCACGGCGACGACGATGGCGATGAAGCCGAAGCGCATCTGCAGGGCTTCGACCGAATTCAGGAACTCGGCCTTGGGCACGCCGACATAGAGGATGCCGATGGTCTCGCCGTCCTTGTTCTTGATCGGATCATAGGCGGTGAAGAACGCCGTGCCGAGGATGTCGGCCTCGCCGCGATAGGGCTTGCCGTCCTTCAGCACCGCGTCATAGACGGGGCCCTTGGCGAGGACGGTGCCGATGGCGCGGCTGCCGTCCGGCTTGGTCACGTTGGTCGCGACGCGCTTGTCGCCCATGAACACCGTCGCGGTGCCGCCGACGAGTTCCTTGATCCGGTCGACCGGCATGTTGAAGTCGTTGAGCGGCTGGTAGCCGGCATAGAGATACTTGCCGTCGGCCTTGAAGCTGTCGCCATAGCGCTCGATGACGTCCCAGGCGACGCGCATGTTGGCTTCCTGGCGCTCGTTCGCCCGCCGCAGGCTGTCGCTGCGAACTTCCATCAGCGCGACGATCGACAGGATGACCGCGACGATCGCGATCGAACCGAGAACCATTGCGGAGACTTTTGCCGAAAGGCTGGACTTCAACATTGGGCGACCTGCCACCTGATCTTGCGCTTCGAACATCCATCGGAGATGGGACGAGGCGGCCGGTGCGGTCTTCTGCTTCCGGCCGACAATTTCTCGCAGACGTTGTCACGGAAAGACTAAAAATTCCGTTTCCGAACGGTCAGCATGCCGGCGTAATGCTTGGGAAACAGATACTCTCGTATACAACCGTCAGAACTTCGACGGTCCAACGAGGAATTTGGCGGCAGCAGACGGTGTCGACGTCGATCTTTGCCGGCGCGCGCAATGCTACCTGACGGCGTGCGCGGGATCGCGGAACAGCGCCCGTCGGCGGCCTCGACCACCAACATTCGAGCGGTTACCGAAGAGCAGGTCTCGCGATCGCCCCATCGGAGCGACGCGCACTTTCAGGGAGACGTTGCGTCGCGCCTCAGATCCGCTTTTCGGTCTTCTGGTCGAAGAGATGGACGTTGGCGGGATCGATGACGAAGCCGATCTCCGTCCCGGGCCTTGCCTGGATGCGCTCCTTGACGATCGCGTCGATGAGGTCGTGGCCGGACCGCGCGAAGACCTGCGTCTCCGATCCGGTCGGCTCGACGACGACCACCTGCATCGCGATGCCGCCGGGCCCGATCTCGATGTGCTCCGGCCGGATGCCGTAGGTCACCTCCTGGCCTTCGGCGGCGTTCGTCCGGGGGATCGGCAGCACCAGGCCGCCATTCGAGACGAACCGCTTGGTCCCGCCTTCCGAGGCGATCCTGCCCTTGACGAAGTTCATCGAGGGCGAGCCGATGAAGCCGGCGACGAAGACGTTTTCGGGCCGGTCGTAGAGGTCGAGGGGGGCGCCGATCTGCTCGACCCGGCCGTCGCGCATGACGACGATCTTGTCGGCCATGGTCATGGCTTCGATCTGGTCATGGGTGACGTAGACGATGGTGGTCTTCAGCCGCTGGTGCAGTTCCTTGATCTCGACCCGCATGGTGACGCGCAGCTTGGCGTCGAGGTTCGACAGAGGCTCGTCGAACAGGAAGACCTGCGGATCGCGGACGATCGCCCGGCCCATCGCCACACGCTGGCGCTGGCCGCCCGACAGCGCCTTCGGATAGCGGTTCAGATATTTGGTGAGGTCGAGGATCTCGGCGGCCTTGCCAACCTTCTCGGCGATCTCCGCCTTCGGCCGCTTGGCGACCTTCAGCGGAAAGCCCATGTTCTCCGCCACCGTCTTGTGAGGATAGAGCGCGTAGGACTGGAACACCATGGCGATGTCACGCTCTTTCGGCAAGACGTCGTTCACCACCTTGCCGCCGATCGAGATCGTTCCCTCGCTGACCTTTTCGAGACCGGCCAGCATCCGCAGCAGGGTCGATTTCCCGCAGCCGGACGGGCCGACAAGGACGACGAATTCGCCGTCGTCGATGTCGACGCTGACGCCGTGCATGACCTGCGCAGAGCCGTAGCGTTTGATCACATTGTCGATTTGGACGCCTGCCACTGTCTTTGCCCTCTATTGCGGAAGTTCGATCTGCATCTTGACGTCCGCCGGCGGCGCCGAGGCGGCGATCTCGAACGCCCTGACACTCTCGTCGAAAGAGAATGTCCGGGTGATCAGCGGCTTCACGTCGATGGCGCCGGAGGCGAGCATCGCCACACAGCGCGGGAAGACGTGGGCGTAGCGGAAGATGTTCTCGACGCGCGCCTCACGGATCATCGCCGCGCCGGCGTCATAGCTGATCGGATCGGGCTGGCCGCCGATCATCACCACGCAGCCGCCGGGGGCCAGCGGCTCGAAGACCTGCGCCGCCGCCTTGGGCGAGCCGGTCGCCTCGAAGACGACGTCGCAGCCCCAGCCGTCGGTGTCCGCCTTGATCTTCTCGACGATGCTCTCCTTGGCGGCGTCGACGCCAGTGATCGCCGGGCTGAGGCTCTCGGCGATCTGAAGCTTCTTCTCGGCGAGATCGGTGACGTAGACGCGGGCGCAGCCGCCGGCGAGCGCCGACAGCGCGGTGACGAGGCCGATCGGGCCGGCGCCCATGACGACGGCGATGTCGCCGGGCTTGATCATCGCCTTGGTCGCGGCGTGAACGCCGACGGCCAGCGGCTCGACCATCGCCGCCTCGGCGAAGGACACGCTGTCCGGCAGCTTGAAGGTGAAGGCCTCGGGATGGACGCAGGTCGGCCTCAAGATGCCGTGGACCGGCGGCGTCGCCCAGAAGCGCACCGCCGGATCGACATTGTACATTCCGAGGCGGGTGGCCCTGGAATTCGGGTCGGGGATGCCCGGCTCCATGCAGACCCTGTCCCCCACCTTCAGGCTCGCCACCTCGGCGCCGGTCTCGATGACGGTGCCGGAGGCCTCGTGGCCGAGGATCATCGGTTCGTTGACGACGAAGGGGCCGATCCGGCCATGGGTGTAGTAGTGGACGTCCGACCCGCAGATGCCGACGGTGTGGAGCTTGATGCGGACGTCGCGAGGGCCGAGCGTCTCCTCCTGCCGCTCGATCGGGAAATCGCGCAGCGAGAGTTCGTCTTGCTTTTCGAGGACCAGGGATTTCATCGGTCAGCCTTTCCAGATGATGTAGACGGCAAGCGCGATGGAAATGGCGTTCGAGATCATCAGCGGCAAACCGGCAGGCTCGAGAAAACGGAGCCAGAACAGCGACATCGCGACCCAGATGACGACCGAGATGAACAGCCTGTCGAACCAGTTGGTCTCGATCGGCAGGAAGCCGCCGCCCGGCGCCTCGTCGAAGGCCGACTTTCGGCTCTCCTCCTCGAACTCGGCAAGGTCGAGCGGCGTCTCGATGTCTTCGGGTCGGGCACGGGTCATCGCCTCAGCCTTTCACTGCGCCGAATGTGAGGCCGGCGACGATGTGCCGCTGCACCATCGAGAAGATGATCAGGGCCGGGATCAGGGTGAAGACCGAGATCGTCGCCATCACGCCCCATTCGGTGCCGGTGGTGGTGACATATTCCGACAGGCCGGTCGTCAGCGTCCGGGCGTTGAAGTTGGTGAGCGTCGCCGCCAGGAGATATTCGTTCCAGGCAAACACCCAGGTAAGGATCAGCGTCACCGCGAGACCGGGGCGGGCAAGCGGTAGGATGATCTCTGTGATCACCGTCCAGGCGCTGGCGCCATCGACGAAGGCGGCCTCGTCGAGTTCCTTCGGGATGCCGTCGACGGTCGGGCGCAGGGTCCAGATGGCGAATGGCAGGTTGAAGGTGCAGTAGACCAGGATCATGCCGATCTTGGAATCGAGCAGCGTGAAGTCGCCGAATTTGTAGACCTGGGTGAACAGCAGGAACAGCGGCAAGAGGAACACCGCCGGCGGCGCCATGCGATTGGTGATCGTCCAGAAGAAGATCGATTCCTTGCCGCCGAGTTCGAACCGCGTCAGCGCGTAGCAGGCGAGAAAGCCGAGCACCGTGACCAGCGCGGCGTTGCCGGTCGAGATGATCAGCGAATTGACCATGTAGCCGCGCAGCGTCGAGTCGTTCATGACGTCGATGTAGTTCTGCCAGTAGACCGAGCTCAAAAGCACCTCGGGCGTCGAGAACAGCTCGACCGCCGGCTTCACCGAGATCACGAAGAGCCAGTAGATCGGGAACATGGTCAGGAAGCTGACTACGATCCAGAACAGCAGGTAGAGCCAGGTCGCGTGACGTTTCATGGCGCTCAGCCCTTCGTGTTGCGCGGCGCGATCAGCGAGACGTAGAGCAGCCAGCAGGCGACGATCGTCAGATAAAGGACGATGATCGAGATCGCCGAGCCGTAGCCGTAATTCGTTCGCGGGAAGACTTCCTTGAAGATGTGGACGCCGAGATAGCGGGTCGCAGAGCCCGGCCCGCCGCCCGTCAGCATCAGCACCTCGTCGACGGTGCGCAGCGCGTCCATCAGCCGGATGAAGACGGTGGCGAGCACCGCCGGCATGATCATCGGAAGCGTGATGTGCCAGAAGATCTGGCGCTTGTTCGCCCCGTCGATCTGCGCCTGCTCGAACGGATCGCTCGGCAGCGAGACCAGCGCCGCGATCAGCGTCAGCGTGACCAGCGGCGTCCAGTGCCAGATGTCCATGACGACAGTCACGGTGAAGGCCGCGACGGCGCTGGTGCCGATGTTGAGGTCGTAGCCGAACCAGGAGCGCAAGAGCGACGGGATGATGCCGATCGACGGCGTCGTCATCAGCTTCCAGATCGAGCCGACGATGATCGGCGCCATGATCAGCGGCAGGGTGTGGATCGTCCGGAAGATCGCCTTGCCCGGAAAGTCCTTCAGGAAGGCCTGGGCGAGCGCGTAGCCGATGACGAGTTCGGAGAGGACGGCGAAGAACACGAAGGCGATGGTGACGCCGAGCGAGGAGAGAAAGCCGTTGTCGAAGACCAGCGCGCGGAAATTGTCGGCGCCGTTGAAGATGACGTTCGGGTCGGCGGCGAACGGGTTCCACTGGTGGAACGACAGCCAGAGCACGTAGAAGAACGGCACCACCCCGAAGAAGAACAGGATCACCAGGGTCGGCGCCAGGAGGATCCAGCCAAGTCTATTGGATTGCATCGAACTCCCCTTCGCCGAGGCGCGGTGTTTCATGCTCGGTCATGGCATCCGCCCGGCATCTCACGGCCCACCTGTCGGAGCCCCGCGTCGGGACGCCGCGAGGGCGATCGCCGGACAGCGGGTGGTGGAGCCGCCAGCCGCGACGATCCGGCGATCGAGCGTGATGTGGCAAGGACTGCCGGCGAGACCGCGGGCCGCCCGAAGGCGGCCCGCGTCGCAAGGGCGATGCCCTACTTGCGATAGCCGAGGGACTTCAGCTCTTCCTCGGTCTTTTCCGCCATCTGGTCGAGGCCGTCGTCGACGCTGATTCCGCCGGTCAGGATCTGATAGAAGGTCGGCGTCGTCGCCTCGATCACCTGCCGGTGGAACGGGTATTCCGGAGCGCCCTTGAAGAGCTTTCCGTCGTCGCGCAGCATCGTGTAGTAGCCGCCGAGTTCCTCGTCGATCTCCTTCACCTTGGGGGTGTCGTAGGTCGAGGTCAGGGTGATGCGCGAACCGGCCGCGGCCCAGTCCTCCTGGACCTCTGGCAGCGCCATGAACTGCAGGAAGAGCAGCGAGGCCTCCTGGTTCTTCGAGGTCACCGGCAGGCCGAAGGCGCCGCCGTCATAATAGCCGATATAGCCTTTGCCGCTCTCGGCATCCTCCATGACGCCCTTTTCGAGCGGAGGCAGCGCGACGCCGACCTTGCCGACGACCCGCGACTTCGATTCGTCGGTGGCGATCCAGGCGGCGTTCTCGCCATAGACGAGCCCCTGGGCGGCACGGCCGGCGGCGAAGGTGGTGGCGACTTCCGTCCAGGTCGACTGCACCGATTCCGGCGGCGCGATGTCGCGCATGGACAGCCACCACTTCAGCGCCTTCTTCGCCTCGGGCGAGTTCATCGTGCCGCCATGCTCGACGGTCGCCGCATAGTTGTTGTCGGCATCGATGCCCCAGTTGTAGACGCCGAAGGTCGGCGCGACCGACTCGTAATATTCGTACCAGGAGGCCGGATGGCCGGTATGGGCCTGGGCCGTGGTGCCCCAGAGGTCCATGCCCTTTTCCTTGCCGTAGTCGGTGAAGAACTGGGCAATCTCGGCATAGTCCTCGTGGGTGGTCGCCGGCTTCAGCTCCTTGCCGGTCTTCTCCTTGAAGGCGGCCTTGATGTCGGGGTCGTCGAAGAGGTCCTTCCGGTAGAGATAGACCTTGATGAAGGCCTCCATCGGAAGGCCGTAGAGATCGCCGTCCTTGCCGCGGAAATTGTCGGCGAAGGTGGTGAAGTTGTCCTCGGAATATTCGGGGGCGTTGAGGCCCTCATTCTCCTTCAGCGCCTTGGTGACATCGACGAGGAAGTTGCGGGCGAGATAGGCGTAGACGATGTCCTGCTCGATATAGACCATGTCATAGATGCCGGTCTTGGCCTCCATGTCCTTGATGGCCTTGTCGTACATCTGGTCCCAGGACGTCGTCTCGATCTGGACCGAGATGCCGGTCAGATCCTCGAATTTCGGCGCCAGCACGTCGGAGATGTAGTTCGAGGCGGGCGTCGATTCGGTGACGCCGTGCAGCGTCACGCCCTCGAACTGCTTGCCGGCCTCCTGCCACCATTCCGGATTCTTGACGTCGATTTCCTGCGCGAAGGCCGCCCCTGCGATCATCGACAGGGCGACCACGGATGCACTGAGTTTGAGGTTGAGCTTCATCGGTTCCTCCCGTTCGAACACTGGGGCCGCTCCAGACGATGGCCTCGCCCCCTCGCTGCAGCAGCTTCTCCCGCGGCAACCATGCAAATGTATGGGCCTCAATGCAAGTGAATTTTTTACAGATGTATATATTGCCTTCCATTTGTAACATATGCCAGTGTCACGAACGGAAGTCGGAGATCGGAAGACGCCAATGGTTCGGGAGGCAAGCGACGAGACGGAGGCGTTCACCGTCGAGGTCTGCTGGCACTACTACGTCAACGGAATGACGCAGGCAGAGATCGCCGGCCATCTCGACACCACCCGGCTGCGGGTCAACCAGGCGATCCAGAAGGCGAAATCGCTGGGAATCGTGAAGGTGCAGATCGACTCGCCCTTCTCGGCGCGGATCGAGCTGCAGGAGCGGGTGCGCAGCCATCTCGGCATCGAGAGGGTGCAGATCGGACCGGCAAGGCGCGACGAATACAACTACCACACCGCCGTCGGGGCGGCGCTGGCGAGCTTTGTCGCCGAGCGGATCCGCTCGAAGACCTGGAAGACCGTCGGCGTCTCGTGGGGCATGACGCTGGAGGCGGCGATCCAGAAGCTGCCGCCGATGTCTGCGCCGGATCTGGAAATCGTCTCGATGCTTGGCGGCACCATGCAGGGTGCCTCGTTCAATTCCTTCAGCATCGCCTCGGGCTTTGCCGCCTGCCTCGGTGCGAACTATTCCCTGCTGGCGGCGCCGATCTTCCTGTCGGAGGGCGTCGATCGAGAGATCTTCCTGTCCCAGGAGATCTTTGCCGACCATTTCGCCAAGTTCGAGACCCTCGATGCGGCGATCCTGACCTGCGCCGACGTCTCGCCGCGCTCGTTCCTCGTCGCCAACGGCATGCCGAAGGAATTCTCCGCCGAGGCGCTGATCGAAGCCGGAGCCATCGGCGACGTGCTCGGCCGGTTTCTCGACGAGAGCGGCCGGTCGATCGGCCATCCCCTCGACCAGCGGACGATCGGCGTCGACATCGCCGTGGTCGAGAAGATTCCGGAAAAGATCCTGGCGGCCGCCGGCCCGCACAAGATCGACATCATCCGCGCGGCGGCGCGGCGGGGCCTCGTCGACACGCTGGTCACCGACGACGTGACGGCCGAACTGCTCATCGCGTCCGGGGAGCAACGCGCGACCAGGCGATCCGCCGCCGGGTAACCGCCGGGAAAATCGGCGCAATCTGCCGCGCCCTTTGCGCGGCAGTCATTTCTGGGAGGAAAACCGCATGCGACGCCTCGGCATACACTCGTTCGTCTGGACCGACGGCAGGACCCAGGAGGGCCTGGAAACGGCCCTCGAGAAATCCGCCGAGCACGGCTACCGGATGGTCGAGCTCGCTTATCTCTTTCCCGGCCGCTACGACCTCGACCGCATCGCGACGAGGGCCCGCGCCCTCGACCTCGACATCGTCGTCACCATGGGTCTGCCGGCCGACTGCGACGTCTCCAGCGAAGACGGCGACATCGTCGCGCGCGGCCGCAGCCTCCTTTCCGACGTCGTCCACGCCGTGCGCGACGTCGGTGGCATCCGCCTCGGCGGCATCCTCTATTCCAAGCACGGCAAATACGACCGGATGCCGAGCCGCGACGGCTGGATGAACAGCGCCGAGGCGATCGCCGCCGCGGCAGGGGTCGCCAAGGAGAGCGGCGTCGAAATCGTGCTCGAGATCGTCAATCGCTTCGAATCCAACCTGCTCAACACCACGGCGCAAGGGCTGCGCTTCATCGCCGACACCGGCCGGGACGACATCTTCCTGCATCTCGACACCTTTCACATGAATATCGAGGAGGCAGATCCCGCCGCGGCAATCCGGCTCGCCGGCGACAAGCTCGGCTATTTCCATATCGGCGAGAGCTATCGCGGCTTCCTCGGCACCGGCACGGTCGACTTTGCGGCGAGCTTCCGGGCGCTCGCCGACATCGGCTTTTCCCGCGACATCACCTTCGAGAGCTTCTCCGGGGCGATCGTCGACGAGGCGCTGTCGGTCGCCTGCGGCATCTGGCGCGACACCTGGACCGACAGCGACGCGCTCGCCGCCCATGCCAGGACCTTCATCGAGGAACACTGGCGGGAAGCGGCGATCACCCGGCAGATCAACGCGGCGGGCTAGCCATGGCGCTCGCACCGGATCAGCTCGGGCCGACGGTCGCGGTCGGCGAGATTCTCGTCGAGATCATGGCGACGAGCGTCGGCGACGGGTTCTGCGAGCCGATCGCGCTCGTCGGCCCCTATCCGAGCGGCGCGCCGGCGATCTTCATCGATCAATGCGCCAGGATCGGCGGCGCGGCGGCGATGATCGGCGCCGTCGGCAGCGACGATTTCGGGCGGCTCAACGTCGGTCGCCTCGCGGCCGACGGCGCCGACGTCTCGGCGATCCGGGTCGACCCGGACTATCCGACCGGCAGCGCCTTCGTTCGCTACCGCGCCGGTGGCTCGCGCGATTTCGTCTATAATATCGCGACGTCGGCAGCCGCGCGCTTCGGCTGGAGCGCCGAGGTTGAAGCCCTCGTCGGCCGTGCCGGCCACCTCCACGTGATGGGCTCGGCCCTGTCGATGAAAAGCGCGGTCGAGGTGATCGAGCGCGCGCTTCCGATCGTCAAGGCGCGGGGCGGGACGCTCTCGCTCGATCCGAATCTGCGCAAGGAGATCGTCTACGACGCGGCGACGGAGCGCCGCTTCCGCGATCTGGTCGCGGCGGCCGACCTGATCCTGCCCTCCGGCGACGAATTGGCGCGCGCAGCCGGTGTCGACGGCGAGGCGGCGGCGGTCGCTCGGCTTCTCGAGACCGGCGTGAAGGAAATCGCCCTGAAGCGCGGGGCGGCCGGCGCCACGGTGTTCACGCGGCATACCCCACCGGTCTTCGCGCCGGCCTTTCAGGTCGAGGAGGTCGACCCGACGGGTGCCGGCGACTGTTTCGGCGGCGCCTATGTCGCCTGCCGGCGCCTCGGCATGGGGATCGAGGCCGCCCTCACCTATGCCAGTGCCGCCGGCGCCCGCAACGTCACCCGCCGCGGCCCGATGGAGGGCGCCGGCAGCCGTGCGGAACTCGACGCCTTCATCGCCGAAACCGCGAGGCACGCCTGATGGTCGCCGTTCTCGACGCCCTTGCCGAAACGCGCCGGGCGAAACGCCCGCGGGGGATCGCCTCGGTCTGCTCGGCCCATCCCCTGGTGCTGCGCGCCGCGCTCCGCCATGCCCGCGAAAGGGCGGGGCCGGTGCTGGTCGAGGCGACCTGCAACCAGGTCAACCACCGAGGCGGCTATACCGGGATGACGCCGGCGGGTTTCGTCGACCTCGTCGGGCGGATCGCCCGCGAAGAGCGCTGCCCGCCTAAGCAGATTCTCCTTGGCGGCGATCATCTGGGGCCCAATCCGTGGCGCGCGCGCCCCGCCGAGGAGGCGATGGCCGAAGCGGAGACGATGGTCGCGGCCTATGCCGGAGCCGGTTTTCGCAAGCTCCATCTCGACTGTTCGATGGGATGCGCCGGCGAGCCGCCGGCCCTCGACGACGAGACCACCGCCCGGCGGGCCGCAAGGCTGGCAAAGATCGCTGACGACGTCTGCCGGGAAGCCGGCGGGGCGATGCCGCGCTTCATCCTCGGCACCGAGGTGCCGCCGCCCGGCGGCGCCGACCATGTTCTCGACGGCGTCGAGCCGACCGCCCCGGACGCCGCCCGCGAGACCATCGCGGTGCATCGCAGGGTCTTTCAGGTGGCCGGTCTCGGCGAGGCCTTCGACCGCGTCACCGGCATCGTCGTCCAGCCGGGCGTCGAATTCGGCAACCGCAATGTCGTCCGCTATGACCGGGAGAAGGCCGCCGACCTCTGCAGGGTCCTGGACGAGGAGCCGGGGCTCGTCTTCGAGGCGCATTCGACCGACTATCAGGGCGCCGCACCGCTCGGCGCCCTCGTCGAGGACGGCTTCCTTATCCTCAAGGTCGGCCCGGAACTCAACTTCGTCCTGCGCGAGGCGCTCTACGCCCTCGACCTCATCGCCTCCGACCTTCTGCCCGGCTATGGCGACCGGCCGCTGATGCGGGCGATGGAAGCGGCGATGCAGGCTGATCCCGCCGGCTGGCAGCGTCACTACAAAGGCGACGGCGCCGAAGCGCGATTCCTGCGCCACTATTCGCTGTCGGACCGCATCCGCTACTACTGGCCCTCACCCGAAGCGGAAGCCGCCGTCGAGAGGCTGACGGCGGCGCTTACCGGCGTGAAGCTGCCGCTGCCGCTCCTCTGGCAGCACATGCCTGCTGCCGAGCACTTCGCCGATCGGCCGCTCGATCCGCAGGAGCTCCTGATCTGGCGCGTGATGCGGAGCCTCGACGTCTATCAGGCGGCGGCGGACGGCGATGCGACGCCCCGCGCCGCATGTTCATGAGGTGGAGAATGGCTGTTTCGCCGCCGGATATTCGCCGCCGCCGCGTCATCGCCCGGCTTGGCCGCGCCAGAGACTGAAACGCCTGAAGGCAAGGGAGGAACGCGACAATGGCACAGGATTTCGCCGGACAGACGGTCATCGTCACCGGTGCCGGCAAGGGCATCGGCCGCGCGACGACGGCAATGCTGGCAGCGCGGGGCGCGGCGGTCGTCGCGATCGCCCGGACCGAGGCGGATCTGTCGAGCCTCGCTTCGGCCACCGGCTGCCGCACGATCAGCGCCGATCTCCTCGACAGCGCCGCCGCGCGGGCCGCGATGAAGGAGGCCGGCACCGCCGATCACCTCGTCAACTGCGCCGGCACGAACGTCCTCGAGAGCGTGATCGACATGACCGAGGAGGGCTACGAGGCCGTCCTCGGCATCAATCTGCGGGCCGCGCTGATCTGCTCGCAGGAATTTGCCAGAGCGCGGATCGCGGCGGGGGGTGGCGGCTCGATCCTCAACGTCACCTCGATCGCCGGGCATCGCGGCTTTCCCAACCACCTCTGCTACGCCGCCTCGAAGGCGGGGCTCGAGGGCGCCACCCGCGTCCTTGCCAAGGAGCTCGGGCCGCACGGCATCCGCGTCAATGCCGTCGCCCCCGGCATCACCCTGACCGAACTTGCCGCGGCGGCCTGGAGCGATCCCGCCAAGAGCGAGCCGATGATGGTGCGAACGCCGATGCAGCGCTTCTGCGAGGTCGAGGATGTCGCCTCGACCATCGTGATGATGATCTCCGGCGACGCGGCCATGGTGACCGGCGCCGTGATGCCGATCGACGGCGGCTTCCTCGCCGTCTGACCTCTTTCCCAATCGCTTTTCGGAGAACCAACATGGCTGAAACGCTGAACGGCAAGATCGCCGCGGTGACGGGCGCAGCCTCCGGCATCGGGCTTGCAACGACGGAGGCGCTGATCGCAGCGGGCGCGACGGTGGTGATGGTCGATCGCGACGAAAGGGCGCTCGGCGAGATCACCGCCCGCCTCGGCGACAGGGCGATCGCCCAGACCACCGACCTACTCGACACGGAAAGCTGCGCGCAGATGGTGCCGGAGATCCTGGCGAAGACCGGCAGGATCGACATTCTCCACTGCAACGCCGGCACCTATATCGGCGGCGATCTCACCGAGTCCGACACGGCGACGATCGACCGGATGCTGACCCTCAACGTCAATGTCGTGATGAAGAACGTCCGCGACGTCATCCCGCACATGATCGAGCGCGGCAGCGGCGACATCGTCGTCACGGCCTCCGTCGCCGGGCACATGCCGATCCAGTGGGAGCCGGTCTATTCGGGTTCGAAATGGGCGATCACCTGCTTCGTCCAGACCATGCGCCGCCAGCTGAACAAGCACGGCATCCGCGTCGGCCAGGTGTCGCCGGGCCCGGTGATCTCGGCGCTGCTTGCCGACTGGCCGCCCGAGCGGCTTCAGGCGGCCAAGGATTCCGGCAGCCTGATCGAGCCGAGCGAGGTGTCAGACGCGGTCGTCTACATGCTGACGCGATCGCGCAACGTGACGATCCGCGACATGATCGTGCTACCGACGAATTTCGACATCTGAGGGCGGCAAGTAGCAGCCCTGCAGCACACGGGGGCCCGGCCGATCCGGCGCCGGCTCGAAGCGCCGAGAGCTGGAAAGCCGTGGGGGGAGAGGAAGATATCATGAGCGATCTGTCCGGGCTGACGGCCCTGATCACCGGCGCCGCCGGCGGCATCGGCACCGCGATGGCCGAAGCCTTCGCGAAGGCCGGCGCACGGCTCGTCCTCGTCGACATCACCGATGCGTCGGAGCTTGCGGCGCGCCTCGGGCCGGAGCATCGCCACGCCGTCGTCGATCTGGAAGACCCGGCGGCGATCGCGGCGGGCGTCGAGGCGATCGGCCGCGAGACCGGCATCGACATCCTCGTCAACAATGCCGGCTTCGGCATCGTCTTTCCGGCCGACACGACCGAGATCGAGGCATGGGACCGCACCATGCGGATCAACCTGCGGGCGCCCTGGCTGATGGCCGCCTCAGCCCTGCCCTTCCTCAACGCATCCGGGCGCGGGCGCGTCGTCAACGTCTCGTCCCAGGCCGGCGTCATCGCCATCGAGGAACACGCCGCCTACGGCGCCAGCAAGGCGGGGCTGATCAGCCTGACCAAGGTGATGGCGATCGAATGGGCGCAATACGGCATCACCGCCAACGCCATCGCCCCGACGGTGGTCGAAACGCCGATGGCGCTGGTCGGCTGGTCCGGCGAAAAGGGCGAAAAGGCCCGCCGCGACATTCCCGTCGGCCGCTTCGCCCGCCCCTCCGAGATCGCGGCGGCGGCGCTCTACCTCGCCTCGGGCGAGGCGGGGATCATCAACGGCGCGACGCTGATGGCCGACGGCGGCTATTCGGTGCGGTGAGATCTCGGCCCCGCAGCTTCTCTCTGTGAGACGATGGGGAATTTGACGCGAGAACTCGCACCGTCGCCCTCATCCTGAGGTGCGAGCGCAGCGAGCCTCGAAGGGCGAGGGCTACACAGGGCGCGACCGTCTGATCATCATGACACCGTTGGCCGTTGCCAGAGCCGCAAAGAGGATCGCGGCAGGCGATGCTGCGAAGCCCCCTCGCCCTTCGAGGCTCCGCCGGGCTTCGCCCGGCATCGCACCTCAGGATGAGGGCGCTTCCCGGCGGTCTGACCCCGCTGGCATTCTGGTCTACCTCGTCGGCCCAGCATCCGATATCACGCCGGCGATGCCTGAGCCTTCATGCGGCGGAGTTCCCGCCGTCCAGGCGCTCCAAAGGTTTGGCCGAAACGTCCCTCCAGGTCGTCATCCTCGGGCTTGTCCCGAGGATCTCCTGTCGGCTGATCAGCGGGCTATCCGGATGCGGAAGGGCGTTCTGCCGAGGTTCTGATGTTGCTCGGGCAGTGGATCCTCGGGACAAGCCCGAGGATGACGGCGCGTTGGTGTTGGCGCTCGTCCTGAACCGTCTTTGGCAGCCCAGACGACGCGAGCGGTGGCAACTTCCCGCCCGGCCGTCAGTCCACCCTGCCAGTAGTCAATCGGCCTGTCGGGTCGTCATTCTCGGGCCCCGTCCCGAGAATCCAGGGGATCGAAGGACTCGGGGCGATCGACAGGCAACCGGGCGGTTGGCTCGGAACCGCAGGTAGGTAGCTGAGGAAAAACGCCAGAGCCCGCATCCTGAGGTGCGAGCGCAGCGAGCCTCGAAGGGCGAGGGCGACACAGGGCGCAACCGTCTCTTCCCTCATGCTTTGGTGGGCGGGCATCCGATATCACGCCGGCGATGGCCGGGCCTTCAGGCGGCGGTGTTCCCGCCACCCAGGCGCTCCAGAGGTTCGGCCGAAACGTCCCGGACGTTCCGGCCATCAGACCTCAAAAGTCGAAGTCGTTGATGTCGTCCTTGGTGAAGACCTTGGGCGCGCCGAGCAGGACCTGGCTCTGGTTGACGATCTGCAATTCGCCGAGCCGCCCGGCCTTGACGGTGGTGTCGCCCGGCTTCAGCGTGCCGTCGACGACCTGCCGCATCACCTCGGCCGCGGCATAGCCGAGATCGACGGTGTTCCACAGGATCGTCGACTTGATGCAGTCGCCGTTGATGTAGGGCTTCATCGCATTCGGCAGAGCGAGGCCGACGACCGAGACCTTGCCGCAGAGGCCGTTCTGCTGGACCGCCTCGGCGGCGGCCGGCGTCGCGACAGAAGTCATGCCGAGAATGCCCTTCAGCTCGTCGCCATATTTGTTGATCAGCGTCTGGGCCTGGTTGAAGGACAGGATGTTGTCCTCCTGCGCTTCCACCGTCTCGAGGAATTTCAGCTTCGGGTGGCACTTCTCGGTATAGGCCTGCATCTCCGAGATCCACCGCGCCTGGTTCGGCGTGGTGAAGGTCGAGGTGACGATGGCGAAGCTGCCCTCTTCGCCGATCTCGGAGGCGAGCTGGTCCATCATCGACTTGGCGACGCCGTTCGGCAGTGCCTGATTGACGAACCACTGGCGGGCGTCGGCCTGGGCATCGGCGTCGTAGCCGACGACGTTGATGCCGGCGGCGAGCGCCTTCTTCAGCACCGGCGCGATGGCCACTGGGTCGTTGGCGGCAAACAGGATGCCGTCGACGCCCGAGGTGATGTAGTTGTCGACGAAGGTGATCTGCTCGTCGATATTGGCGCGGGTCGGCCCGTCGGTGTTGATGGTGATGTTGCCGAGTTCCTTCGCCGCCTCCTGCATGCCCGAGGCGGTGCTGGCGAAATAGCCGACGCCGACGAGCTTCGGAATGTCGACGACGGTGATGTCCTTGCCCTTGCGGTCGGGCGCATTCTCGGGCGCGCCGCCGTTGTATTCGCCGGGCTCGGGGGCCGGCGACTCGCCCGAACAGGCGAGCGGGCTGGTCGGCTGGTCGTCGCCGCCGGTCCAGGCCGATTGCGCGGCCACCGGCGTCGACAGCAGGCTGGCGCCAAGCAGCGCCGTCATCAGTTTCTTCATCGGTTCTCCTCCTCAAGTCGGGCGCCCTCCCGGCGCCCCTCCCAACCCTCAGTCGTTCGAGAAACGGCCGAGAATATTGCTGATCAGAACGGCGACGATCAGGACCGCGCCGATGACGACGGTGGTGCCGTCGCCGCGCACGCCCGAGAGCGACAGGCCGTTCTGCAGGATCTGCATCAGGCAGAGGCCGATCAGCGTGCCGATGACCATGCCGCGGCCGCCGAAGATCGAGGTGCCGCCGAGGACGACGGCGGTGATCACCTCGAGCTCGATGCCGTTGCCCATGTCCGAGCGGGTGGTCGAGACGCGCGAGACGAAGACGATCGCCGCCAGTGCCGAGACGAAGCCCGAGGCCGTGTAGATCAGGAGCTTCGTGCGCTCGACCGGCAGGCCGGAGAATTCCGCCGCCGCTTCGCTGTTGCCGATTGCATAGGTGGTGCGGCCGAAGGCGGTGAAGCGCAGGAGAAAGATGCCGGCCAGCGCGACGAGGGCGAACAGCCAGAGCTGCGTCGGAATGCCCAGGAATTCGCCCCGGCCGAGCACCGCGAACCATTCCGGATAGCCCCGCACCGAGCGGGCCTGGCTGATGCCCTCGGCGAGCCCGCGATAGAGCGCGAGCGTTGCCAACGTCGCGATCAAGGGCGGCACCCGGAACCGGGTGATGATGAGGCCGTTGGCAAAGCCCGCCGCAGTGCCGGCAAGGAGTGACAGGCCGATCGCCGCGGGCAGCGGCAGGCCGGCATTCTGCCAGAACACCCCGACGAGGATGGCGCAGAGGCCGAGGATCGAGCCGACCGACAGGTCGATGCCGCCGGTGACGATGACGAAGGTCATCGGGATCGCGATCAGGCCGACCTCGGTCATCAGCCGGGCCTGGTTCAAAAGGTTGGCGGTGGTCAGGAACCGGTCCGACTGGGCGGCCATCACGAACAGGGCGACGGCGAAGAGAATGCCGAGGATGGCTTCGTGGCGGATGAGGATGCGGGTCATGGCTCTTCTCCTCCTCAGCCGGTTCGCCTGCGCCGCGCCATGTCGGCGAGCACCGTTGCCAGAATGAGGACGCCCTGGACGGCTCGCAGCCAGTAGGCCGAGACGTTGAGGAAGATCAGCGAGGAGCCGATCGCCGCAAAGAGGATCGCCGCGAGGGTCGAGCCGACCACCGTTCCAACGCCGCCGAGGATCGACACGCCGCCGACCACCGAGGCGGTGATGATGACGAGTTCGAGCCCGACCGGCGTCGTCGACTGGATGACCTGCAGCTGCGTTGCGAAGAGCACGGCGGCGACGCCGGCGATCGCCCCGTGGATCGCGAAGACCCGCACCACCACCGAACTCGGGCTGATGCCGCTCGCCCTTGCCGCTTCCGGATTGCTGCCGACGGCGTAGACCGAGCGGCCGAAGGCCGTGTAGCGCATCAGCAGAGCCGCGACGATGGTCATGCCGACCATGAACCAGACCGGCGAGGGAACCCCGAGCAGGCGAAACTGGGCGAGCTGGTAGCCTGCCGGCAGGCCGCTGATCCAGCGCCCGCCGGTGAAGGTGATCAGCCCGCCCGAAAGGATCGACAGCATGGCCAGCGTCGCGATGATCGAGGGGACCCGGGCGAAGGCGATGAGGCAGCCGACCAGCGCGTTGATCGCCGATCCGATGAGGAGCGGCGCCAGCCAGGCGACCCAGATCGGATAGCCGCTGGTGACCAGCAGGCCCGAGATCACCGCCAGGACGCCGATCAGCGCACCGATGGAGACGTCGATATTGCCGGAAACGATGACCAGCGACATGCCGATCGCCGCGACGGCGATATAGGCGTTGCCGACGAAGATGCTGGTCAGGTTGTTTTCCGAGACGAAGCGCGGATTGACCGCGCCGACGAAGGCGAACAGCGCCAGGATCACCACGACCAGGAGGATCTCCTGGCCGAGCGAGCTGACGGCATGGAAGGACCGGCGGCTCATCGGGCTCCGCCCGCGGCGGCCGGCTCGCGCCGGGTCTGCATCATCGCGGCGCCGACGCTGTCGGGCGTCGCGTCCTTGCGATCGACGATCGCCGAAAGCCGCCCCTCCCGCATCACCAGGATGCGGTCGCTCATGCCGAGGACCTCGGGCAGTTCGGAGGATATCATCAGGATGGCGAGCCCCTTTCTGGCCAGTTCGCCCATCAGCCGGTGGATCTCGGTCTTGGCACCGATGTCAATGCCGCGCGTCGGCTCGTCGAGGATCAGCACCTTCGGGTCGGTGGCGAGCCATTTCGCCAGGACGACCTTCTGCTGGTTGCCGCCGGAAAGCTGGCCGACCCGCTGGCGGGCGTCCCTCGCCCGGATCGAGAAGCGCTCGATCGCCTCGCTCGCGAGGCGCTGCTCGCGGCCGGTATCGACCACGGCGTAGCGGGTCAGCCGGTCGAGGATCGCCATCGAGACGTTCTCGCGCAGCGGCTGCGGGCGGACGAGGCCGTGCAGGCCGCGGTCTTCCGGCACATAGGCGATGCCCGCCGCGATCGCGTCGCGGACGCTGGCGATCCTGCGGGGCGCGCCGTCGACGCGGATCTCGCCGGCCGTCGCGGGAGTGACGCCGAAGATCGTCTGGGCAAGCTCGGTGCGGCCGGAGCCGACGAGGCCGGCAATGCCGAGGATCTCGCCGGCATGAAGGTCGAAGGAAATGTCCTCGATCACGCCGGCCAGCGACAGGCCGCTGACCTCCAGCCGCGTCTCGCCGCGCGGAATGTCGACCTTCGGGAAAAGCTGGTGGATGTCGCGGCCGACCATCATCGACACGAGCGAGCCTTCGGTCACGTCCGCGACCTTGCTCGTGCCGATCGAGCGACCGTCGCGCAGCACCGTGACGCGGTCGGCGATCTCGAAGATCTCGTTCATCCGGTGCGAGACATAGACGATGCCGACGCCATCGGCCCGAAGCCGACGGATCACCTCCAGAAGCCGCCGGACATCGGCCTCGGCGAGCGCCGCCGTCGGCTCGTCCATGATCAGCACGCGGGCGTTGCGCGACAGGGCGCGGGCGATCTCCACCCGCTGGCGGTCGGCGACGGAGAGCTTGCTAACCCGCTGGTCGACGTCGAGATTGGGGCAGTCGAGGCGGTCGAGCAGCTCGCGCGCCTCCCGCCGCATCCTCGCCCAGTCGACGAAACCGCCGGCAGTCTTCGGCTGATGGCCGAGAAAGACGTTCTCCGCGACGCTCAAGGCCGGAAAGAGCAGAAGCTCCTGATGGACGACGGCGATGCCTTCGGCTTGCGCCTCGCGCGGCCCGGCAAAGCGGCGCGGCTCGCCGTCGAGGCGGATCTCGCCCTCGTCGGCCCGATGGTCACCCGATGCGATGCGGATCATCGTCGACTTGCCGGCGCCGTTCTCGCCCATCAGGGCGTGCACCTCGCCGGCGTAAAGATCGAAGTCGACGCCGGTGAGCACCTTCACCGGGCCGAACGCCTTCGAGATATTCTTCAGTTCGAGGATCGGCGTCATCAGCGCCTCGTCCGGCGCTCTTTCGCGCCGCACGCTCCCCCCAGATACGCTGTCACCTGCTCGCTCCCATCGAAATTTCCGGCGTTTCGCGGCGCCGGGGCTCCTCCACCCGGCGCCGCCAGGCCTCGGCATAGAACGACAGCCCGCGCATCGTCCTGCCAGCCCCGCCCTCCGTGGCGGCGTCGCCGGCCGGCGTGACCGGCGGGTCGGAACCCCGCGCCAGCAGCGCGGCGCCCGCCGCTGTGCCCGACAGACCAGGCTCGGCGAGGACGGGCCGTCCGGCGATTGCTGCGAGGGCGTCGCAGAAGACGGCGTTTCGCCCGAACGGGCCCTCGACGACGATCGGGCCGGCAGCCCCGGCGAGATCGAGGCAGACCGAGGTCGTCAGCGCCAGAGCGAGGCTTGCCGCGGCCGTCCGCTCGGCCTGCGGAAGCCGTTCCGGATCGACCGTCCACTCGCCGCGCCGGCCCGGAAAAGGACCGGTTCCGCTCACGAAGCTCGGCAGCGCCATGATGCCCTTTTTGATCACCGCCTCGGCGGCGTCGTGCTCGGCCTCGCCCGGCGTCTCGCCCGCCATCGCGGCGAATTCGCGCCCCGCCATGAAGCGCGCCGAGGGAACCGGCCGGCCGAAGGCGTCGATATTGGCAAGCGTGTCGCGCGCGGGGTCGAGCTCTGCCTTGCTGCTGCCGATGGCAAAGACGATCGCCCAGGTGCCGGTCGAGACCACCGCGAAGGGGGCTTTCCGCCCGATCAGATGCGGCAGCAGCGAGGCGTTGGAATCATGGATGCCGCAGAACACCGGGATCGCCGCATTGCCGCCCATCGTCCGGCGGATTTCGGGCTTCAGGTCGCCGAGCTGGTCGAAGGCGGAGCGCAGGGGCGCAAATTTCGCCGTCCATCCCCTTGCCTCGACCAGCGACGAGAAGCGCCTCTCCGCAGGGCACCAGAGGTCCGTATGGGCGCCGAGTTGTGTCACCTCGCAGGCGGCAACGCCGCTGAGCTTCATTGCCCAGTATTGCGGATAGGTGAGGATCCTCGCCGCCGCGAAGCGTTCCGGAAAGTGCCGCTCGAGGAAGAGCAGCTGGGCGCCGACGTTCAGCCCGGCGGGGAGCGCCGGCGACTGCGTCTCGGAAAAATCCGGCCGGATCGCGCGGTAGGCCGCGTGCGTCGCCTCGTCGAGGGCGAACTCGTAGTCGATCACCGGAAGCGCAAGATCGTCCGCGCCGACCAATGCGATGGAGGCGCCATGGGTGGTCACCGAGATCGCGTCGACCGGCATCTCGCCCGACAGCTCGGCGAGTGAGGCGAGAATGAAGCGCCAGAGCGCGTCGGTATCGAAATGCGGATAGGGACCGTGGGCGACGACGCGGTTCGGCGTCGTCAGGGCGCTGACCTCGCAATGCTCCGCCAGGTCGTAGAGCACGACCTTGGCGTTGGTCTTGCCGATGTCGATGACGGCGACGTTGCGGACCTTGCCCTCCATCCGATCACTCCATCCGGAACATCGGCTGCAGGGGCACGGAGACAGGCTCGTTGCCGGCCTTGGTCTCCATGATGTCGGCCATCATCGCCCACCATCGCTGCATCACCGGATGGTTCGGCAGGTCGTCCATGGCGTGGCCGCGCCGGCGCTCGAGCACGGCGAAGAGCGCGTCGGTCTCGGGATCGAGAAAGATCGAATAGTCGCGGATCCCCGCCGCTGAGAGGAGATCGACCAGCTCCGGCCAGATCGTATCGTGGCGACGGCGGTATTCCTCGGCCTTGCCTGGAAAGAGCCGCATCCGGAAGGCGACGCGCTCGAAGCCGTCGCTCTGCCCAGTGCCCGGGAGATCGGCCTCACGCGACATCGCGCTCACTCCCCTCGTCTGAAAGCGCCGCGACGACGAGGCGAACGCCGGCCGCCTCGACCATCGCCGCGTCCCTGTCGGCAATCGCCTCGTCGGTGATCAGAACGTCCGCGCGCTCGAGCGGCGCGATGATCATGCTCGACGGCTTGTGGAACTTCGAGGAATCGACCAGCAGCACCAGCTCGTCGGCCTGGCGCATCAGCCGCTGCTCGGACTGGATGATCAAGGGATCGGTCTCGGCGATGCCGTAGGTCGAGACGCCCTGCGCCCCCATGAACATCCGCCGTGCCCTGAAATGCGCAATCCCGTCCTCCTCGAAGGGCGAAAGGATCAGCGCCTGGTCGCGGTAGATCGCGCCGGCCGGCAGCATCACCGTGCATTCGGAATGCTCGATCAGATGGGTGGCGATGGAAAAGGAATTGGTCAGCACCTGCAGCCGCGCACCGGCGAAATGATGGACCATCTGGAAGGTCGTGGTGCCTCCATTGAGGATGATCGCGTCGCCATCCTCGCAGAGCCTCGCGGCCTCGCGGGCGATGCCGCGCTTCTGGCTCTCGTTGATCGTCCGCGCCGTCTCGAAGGGGAGGCTCGAAATCTCCCCGAAGGCAGCCGCCTTCAGCGCCTCGGCGCCGCCGCGCACCCGCTTCAGCTTCTTCTGCAGCGCAAGGGCCGCGATGTCGCGGCGGGTCGTCGCCTCCGAGGCTTCGGTCAGCCGCGACAGCTCCTGCACGGTCGCGACCGAGCGGGCCTGAACAACCGAGAGGATGATCCTCTGTCTCTCGCGTTCATGCATTTTGGCGTTTCTCCCAGGCTTGGATGCTGATGGATGGACGATTGATTGTCAATCATCTTCGATCAAGTTCAATCATATTGCATTGCAGCATGAGCGTATATGATCGTTCTGATTGACGTTCGAGCGGTTTTGGCCAATGCTGGCGCCAAACCAGTCCGCTGTGTCGGGACGTCGATCCGGGCAGGCGGGGGCATCCATCGCATGGGAGGGCCGCGCCGGAGGCCGGCTCTGCCCGTGGCGGTCAAAAATCGAGGTCGATCATGCCGACAGATCCGCAGACCAGCGGAGCGGGTCTCCTGCCTTCGCTCTGGGACGAGGCCCATGCCGCTTCGCTCGACGAGCCGGGGCGCCTGCTCTATCGCTCGAACCTTCTCGGCGCCGACAAGCGGATCACCAACTATGGCGGCGGCAACACCTCGGCGAAGGTGGTCGAGAAGGATCCGCTGACCGGCAAGGACGTGACGGTGCTGTGGGTAAAGGGCTCCGGCGGCGACGTTGGCACGATGAAGCGCGACGGTTTCGCAACGCTTTACCAGGACAAGCTGGAAGCCCTGAAGAGCCTTTATCGCGGCGTCGAGCACGAGGACGAGATGGTCGGCTATCTGCCGCACTGCACCTTCGCCCTCAATCCGCGCGCGGCCTCGATCGACACGCCGCTGCACGCCTATCTACCCTATCCCCATGTCGACCACATGCATCCCGACGCGGTCATCGCCATTGCCGCGACGGCGACCAGCCGGGAGCTCACCCGCGAGATCTTCGGCGAGGAGATCGGCTGGCTGCCCTGGCGCCGGCCCGGCTTCCAGCTCGGCCTCGACCTGTCGGACTTCGCCCGCCGCCATCCGGACGCCAAGGGCGTCGTCCTGGAGAGCCACGGCCTCTTCACCTGGGGCGAGACGGCGCGCGACTGCTACGAGACGACGCTGAGGATCATCAACCGGGCGATTTCCCATCTTGCCGACCGGACCGCCGGCATGGCGGCCTTCGGCGGCGTCCGGACCGGCGCGATGGAGGCTGAAGCCCGGCGCGCCGCTGCGGCGCGGCTGATGCCGGAGATCCGCGCCCGCATCGGCCAGGACGAGCGCAAGATCGGCCATTTCGACGATTCCGCCGCAGTCCTCGAATTCGTCGGCTCGGCCGAGCTCGGACGTCTCGCGCCGCTCGGAACCTCCTGCCCGGACCATTTCCTGCGCACCAAGATCCGCCCGCTGGTGCTCGATTTCGACCCGGCGAGCGGAAACATCGATCGGGTGGTTTCTGGGCTCAACGAGGCGATCGCCGCCTACCGCGCCGACTATGCCCGCTACTACGAGAGCTGCCGGCGGCCGGACAGTCCGGCGATGCGCGATCCCAATCCGGTGGTCTATCTCGTTCCCGGCGTCGGCATGATCACCTTCGCCAGGGACAAGGCGACGGCGCGGATCGCCGGCGAATTCTACGTCAATGCGATCAACGTCATGCGCGGTGCCGAGGCGATCGGCAGCTATCAGGGTCTTCCCGAGCAGGAGGCCTTCGACATCGAATACTGGCTGCTCGAGGAGGCCAAGCTCCAGCGCATGCCGAAACCGAAGGCGATGGCTGGCCGCGTCGCCTTCATCACCGGCGGCGGCGGCGGCATCGGCCGGGCGACCGCCGAGCGGCTCGCCGGTGATGGCGCCTGCGTCGTTCTCGCCGATATCGACGCTGAGGCACTGGAAGCCGCCAGAAGCGACCTTGCCGGGCGGTTCACCGCGGACATGGTGCGCACCGTCTCGCTCGACGTCACCGACGAGGCGGCGGTCCTGAAGGGCTTTGCCGACGCCAGCGTCGAATATGGCGGGCTCGACATTCTCGTCTCCAATGCCGGCATCTCCTCATCGGCGCCGATCGAGACGACCGAATTGTCGATGTGGAACCGCAATGTCGACATCCTCGCGACCGGCTACTTCCTGGTCTCGCGCGAGGCTTTCCGGCTGTTCCGGCGCCAGCAGCTTGGCGGCGCAGTCGTCTTCATCGCTTCCAAGAACGGCCTCGCCGCCTCGCCGAACGCCGCCGCCTACTGCACCGCCAAGGCCGCCGAGATCCATCTCGCCCGCTGCCTTGCCCTCGAAGGCGCCGACGCCGGCATCAGGGTCAACGTCGTCAACCCCGACGCGGTGCTGCAGGGCTCGAAGATCTGGACGGGCGAATGGCGCGAGCAGCGCGCCGCCGCCTACAACATGGCGCCGGACGAGCTCGAGGAGCACTATCGCAAGCGCTCGATGCTGAAGCGCTCCGTCCTGCCGTCGGACGTCGCCGAGGCGGTCGCCTTCCTTGCCGGCGACGCATCGGCGAAGTCGACCGGCAACATCGTCAATGTCGACGCCGGCAACGCCCAGTCCTTCACCCGCTAGCAAGCGGCGAGGCAGGCCTCGGGAGGAGGCCGGCGGGCAATTTCGCGACGACGGCACGACGAGGAACGGGCTTTCGCCATCCGGCCAATCTGGGAGGAACGGGCCATGAGCGACCAACCGATCGATCCGTCGGTGATCGAGACGGCCAACGAACGACAGAGCGGCGACCTTGCGAGCGACTTGGCCGCGCTCGGCGAGCAGCTCGACCGGCGCGGCATTTCCATCGACAGGATTGTCGAGGCCGTCAGGGGCTTCACCGTCGCGGTGCCGTCCTGGGGCGTCGGCACCGGCGGCACGCGCTTTGCCCGCTTTCCAGGCCCCGGCGAGCCCCGCGGCATCATGGAAAAGCTCGACGACTGCGCGGTGATCCACCAACTTGGCCGGGCAACGCCGTCGGTCTCGCTACACATTCCGTGGGACCGCGACGATCCGGCGGCCCTGAAGGACAAGGCTACGAGCCTCGACCTTGCCTTCGACGCGATGAATTCCAACACGTTCCAGGACCATCCGGACGATCCGAAGCAGCCGCTGTCCTACAAGTTCGGATCGCTCAGCCATGCCGATCCGGCGGTGCGCGCCCAGGCGGTGGAGCACAATCTCGACGTCGTCGAATTCGGCCGTGCCGTCGGATCGAAGGCGATCACCGTCTGGGTCGGCGACGGATCGAACTTCGCCGGCCAGTCCGACCTTTCCCGCAGCTTCGAGCGCTATCTGGAATCGGCGCGGACGATCTATGCCGGGCTGCCGGACGACTTTCGGCTCTTTACCGAACACAAGATGTACGAGCCGGCCTTCTATTCGACGGTGGTGCAGGACTGGGGCACCAACCTCCTGATCGCCCAGGAACTCGGACCGAAGGCCTTCTGCCTCGTCGATCTCGGCCATCACGCGCCGAACGCCAATATCGAGCAGATCGTCGCGCGGCTGATCTTTGCCAGGAAACTCGGCGGCTTCCACTTCAACGATTCGAAATATGGCGACGACGATCTCGACGCCGGTTCGATCGATCCGTTCCGGCTGTTCCTCGTCTTCAACGAACTGGTGGAAGCCGGCGAAACGCTGGAGCGGCTTCACCCGGCCCACATGATCGACCAGTCCCACAACGTCACCGACCCGATCGAAAGCCTGCTGCGCTCGGCTGACGAGATCCGCCGTGCCTATGCCCAGGCGCTGCTCGTCGACCGTGCGGCGCTGCGCGGCCTGCAGGACGACAACGACGCGCTGATGGCATCGCAATGCCTGAAGCAGGCGTTCCGCACCGACGTGACGCCGATCCTTGCCGAAGCACGGCGTCGCGATGGCGGGGCGATCGATCCGATCGCCGCCTACCGGGCGAGCGGCTACCGCGAAAGGGTGGCTGCCGCGCGGCCGGCCAGCCGCGGCTCCGGCGGCGGCATCGTCTGACCCGGTTTCGGGCGACAAGCGGGAATTCACGAGGGTGGAGGAAACAACATGAGCGATCTTTATCGAATCGCACTCGCCGAACTCGGCACGGTGATGGACGGGGTCGACGACGGCGCCGTCGACACGGCCTGCCGGATGATCGCCGATGCGCGGCGCGTCGGCACCTATGCCGGCGGACGCGAGGGCCTGCAGATCAAGGGCTTTGCCATGCGGCTCTTCCACCTCGGCTGCCATGTCGGCGTGGTCGCCGACATGACGATGCCGGCGCTCGGGGACGGCGATCTCTTCGTCGTCTCCGTCGGGCCGGGGGAGATTTCCACGGCGCTCGCCTTGATGGGCGTCGCGAAGGACGCCGGCGCGAAGATCCTGTTCCTCACCGCCCAGCCGAATGGCCGCTGCGCCGAGCTTGCCGACTTCGTGCTGACGGTTCCCGCCCAGACCATGGCGAACGACCAGGGCGCCTCGGCGACCTCCGTCCTGCCGATGGGCTCGCTCTACGAAGGCGCGCTGTTCGTCCTCTTCGAGGTGATGGTGCTGAAGCTGCGGGACATCATGGCCGTCTCACCGGAGACCATGCGCGGCAACCACACCAACATGGAGTGACAGCCGGCGAAAACATGCCGCGACACGGGAACTGTCACCGATGTCTCGGGAACGGCGGCCGGTTCAAGTCGTATCGAAGAAAGGAAAATTGGAGCGGGCGAAGGGATTCGAACCCTCGACCCCAACCTTGGCAAGGTTGTGCTCTACCCCTGAGCTACACCCGCCCGCTCCCAGCGGCGATCCGTTTCCGGCGCCGCGAACGGGCGCTATATGGCCGAAAGAATCGGACAATGCAACAGCCAAATTTCCCGCTGGACAAAATCGCCCGGCCGGGCGAGGCCCGATCCCAGCACCCCGGGGCGCTGGGTCCGTCCGGCTCTCGGCACGGATCGCCTGATTTTGCGGCGACAGCGACGGAGGCGGGCCTTGCCGGCGACACGTGACGAACTGATGACGTATCTGGACGAGCTCGGCATCGCCGTCTCGACCATCGAACACCCGCCGCTCTTTACCGTCGCGCAGTCGCAGGAGCTGCGCGGCGAGATCTCCGGCGGCCACACCAAGAATCTCTTCGTCAAGGACAAGAAGGGCCGGCACTTTCTCGTCGTCGCGGAGGAGAGCACCCTTGTCGACCTGAAGTCGCTGCACCGGCTGATCGGCGCCCAGGGTCGCCTGTCCTTCGCCGGCCCCGACGCGATGATGGCGATGCTCGGCGTCGAGCCCGGCTCGGTGACCGCCTTCGGCGTTCTCAACGATCGCGACGGCCGGGTGACCGTGGTGCTTGATGAGGCATTGCTCATGCACGATATGGTGAACTGCCATCCGTTGACGAACACCGCGACCACGACGATCGGCGTCGACGGATTGATGGAATTCTTCAGATCGACCGGGCACGAACCAATCGTCACCCGGCCGGGCGGCGAAACGGTTGAGGGCGACGGGCAGGACGGATGAGCGACAACCCCTACGGCAATCCTTATGGCGCTTCCCAGGGCGGCTTCGGGCAGCAGACGGTCGGCCTCGGATCGGCCGCAGGTGGCCAGCCGCGGCAGCCGGCAGGCACCACCCCGCCGGCGGGCCTCTCCGGCTTCGGCGAGACGACTGCCGGGCCGGCCCCGGCCGACCTGATCAAGGACACCACCACGGCGACCTTCTCGGCGGACGTCATCCAGGAATCGCGGCGCCAGCCGGTGCTCGTCGATTTCTGGGCGCCATGGTGCGGGCCGTGCAAGCAGCTGACGCCGATCCTCGAAAAGGCGGTGCAGGCGGCCGGTGGCAAGGTAAAGCTGGTCAAGATGAACATCGACCAGCATCCCTCGATCGCCGGGCAGCTTGGCGTCCAGTCGATTCCGGCGGTCTTCGCCTTCGTCGGCGGCCAGCCGGTCGACGGCTTCATGGGCGCTCTGCCGGAAAGCGAGGTGAAGGCCTTCATCGCGCGGCTCACCTCGGGCCAGCCGGGCGGCGATCCGATCGCCGAAGCGCTGGAGGAGGCGAACACGCTGCTCGCCAGCGGCGACGTCGGCAATGCCGCCCAGCTCTTCGGCGCCGTGCTTCAGCACGAGCCCGGCCATGCCGGCGCCAGTGCCGGCCTTGCCGAGTGCTACCTCGCTTCGGGCGATGCCGAGCGCGCCAAGGCCGTCATCGACCAGCTGGCCGCGGACAAGGCCGAGGATCCGGCCGTGGCGGCAGTGAAGGCCAAGCTGAAGCTGAAGGAAGAAATCGCCAGGCTCGGCGATCCGGTGCAGCTCCAGGCGCGCATCGAGGGCGATCCCGACGATCATCAGGCTCGATTCGATCTCGCGCTCATCGCCAATGCCAAGGGCGACCGGCAGACGGCGGCGGGCCATCTCCTCGAGATCATGCGCCGCGACCGCAGCTTTGGCGAGGACGCCGCGCGGCTGAAGCTTCTGGAATTCTTCGCCGCCTGGGGCCCGACCGACCCGGCCACCAAGGAGGCGCGGCGGCGGCTTTCCTCGCTGCTCTTCGCCTGAGCCGGCGGGCGGCGCCTTCGGCTGCCGCCTCCCCTCCCGCCGCCGCGACGGTCGTGCGCCATCGCTCTTTGCGCCGACGGACCGGCCACCGACGAAAACGCGGCGTCGAAACAATCGCTTGGCACCGCCGCACGGGCCGTCCCGCGAATCGGCCGTGGCCGGTCGCAGGCCTTGAGATCGCCGACCCGCGTTCCACATCGCAAGGAGGTCGACGGAGGCGCTCTTTGGTTCAGGCGGGCAATATCACTTATGCGGACGAATCGGATCTGCCGACCACGATCGCGGTGTTTCCGCTGACCGGGGCGCTGCTTCTGCCCGCCGGCCAGCTGCCGCTCAACATCTTCGAGCCGCGCTATATCGAGATGATCGACGATGCGATGGCGGGGTCGCGGATCATCGGCATGGTGCAGCCGAGCCTCGACGGCGCCATGCGCGACAACCGCGATCCGAAGCTCTGCGAGGTCGGCTGCATGGGCCGGATCACCTCGCTCGCCGAGTCCGGCGATGGCCGCTACATCATCAGCCTGCAGGGCATTGCGCGCTTCCGCATCGCCGAGGAATTGGCGGTGCGCACCCCCTATCGCAGCTGCCGCGTCACCGCCTTTCTCGGTGATCTCGATGCCGGCATGGGCGAGGAGGCGGTCGACCGCGAGGGGCTGCTGCGGGCGTTCCGCCGCTTCTTCGAGGCGAACCAGATGGAAGCCGACTGGGACTCGATCGACCGCGCCTCCAACGAGACGCTGGTCAACGCGCTGGCGATGATGTCGCCCTATGGCGCCGCCGAGAAGCAGGCGCTGCTCGAGGCGAACGACCTGAAATCCCGGGCGGAGACGCTGATCGCCATCACCGAGATTTCGCTTGCCGGCGAGGGAGGCGAAGACGGTTCGCCAACGCTGCAGTGAGCACTCGCCCTGACTTGCCGGCCCATGCTATTGCCCGCCGCACGACACGCCAAGCGGACGGAACTGCCATGAGCGAGCGCATGAACGACGGTCAGCCGGATCCGAAACTCCTCGAGCTGCTCGTCTGTCCGCTGACCAAGACGCCGCTGGTCTACGACCGCGAGCACAACGAGCTGATCTCCAAGGCGGCCAGGCTGGCCTTCCCGATCCGCGACGGCATTCCGATCATGCTGCCGTCGGAAGCCCGGGAGATCGAATAGGGCCAGCTCGTCTACGGAGCCTGACGCGCGCGGCGCGTGGCCGCCCCGACGCGACACCTGACAATCCTGCCGGACGGCCAGCGTAGCACAGACGAGGATCGCGCCACTGTTTCCGGCGGGGCGCGAGTCCGCGACATGAATCGTCCCGCAACGCAACCGAAGCCTTTCGGTATGAAAAAAGCGGCCCTCCCAAGGGCAGCGCCGCTTCCTGGAGCGCCGTGCGTCGGAATGGACGTACAAAGGACGCGCTCAATCATTGAATCGCCGCATCTTGCTTTCCGAAAATCGTTTGCGATTTTCGGGCCGATGCTGTCGCTCGGCGATGGCGCGAAAGCCTATTTCGACGCTGCAGCCTTCAGCACCTCGGCAGGATCCTGGCTGGCGCCCTCTTCGTTGAAGCTGGCGAGATAGGCGATGACGTTCTTCAGGTCGTCGGGCTTCTTGAGGCCGGCAAAGGCCATCTTGGTGCCCTTGACGGTGCCGCGCGGGTCGGAAAGCCAGGTGGTCAGCAGTTCCTCGTTCCAGGCGGTCTTGTCCGCCGACCAGTCCTGGAACGGCTTGGAGAACTTGTAGCCGCCGCGGTCGGCGCCCGGCTTGTCGCCGACGATGCCGTTGAGTTCCGGTCCGATCTTGTTCTTGGCGCCCTCGCCGATGGCGTGGCAAGCCTTGCACTTGTTGAACACCTTCTCGCCGGCCGCGGGATCGCCGACCTCCTGGGCAGAGGCCGCCCCGGCAGCGAAAGCAAGCGCCGCGCCGGCGATAACGAGGCTGAATTTATGCATGGATCCTCCCTTTCGTGAAATCTCGGGTTCGATCGTCCAAGTGCCCACTGCCGCGATCATATTGGGCGCTGCCCGGGCTTGGCAACGAAGCTGAGAACGAATCCAAAGTCGCCTGCAGAGCCCGGCGGCGTGATGCCTGCCCGGCAGGGCCTTCACGCGGAAGATTTGCCTGCGAGGCCGAGTGTCACCTTACCCTTGGGAATATTCTCCCCACACTTTCGCCACACTCGTAAACGCATGAGACGATTACGGAAATTTCCATCAACTTTGAATTTTAATCAATTTTCAACGCTTCGAACCAACGATTGGGGCATCGAAAGCGCGGCGACGGAGCCGAGTGAGGCCCTTCTGCAACACTCAAAATAAGACCGAATTCCTGCCACGATTCAGCCAACCAATCTGATCAGGGATCGTTGTCGAATTCGGAACTTATCCGGATCCGCAACGCGCAGAGGTCCCGACCTGCTGCCATCCGTCGCGCTTCGCGACAAAGGAGAAATACGCATGAAACGCTTTGCACTGCTTCTCGCCACCGCAGCGTTCGCCACCCCCGCAATGGCCGCCGACATCCTTGCTCCCGAGCCGCCGGCACCGGCGCCGATGGCGATCGAGCCGATCGCTCAGACCACCACCTGGACCGGCATCAATCTCGGCGTCCAGGCCGGTGCGGCGATGGGCGGGCACGCCGGCGAGGCGAGCTTCGATCCCGGCACCACCCCGGCTTTCGGTGGCGGCGACGTCAACTACGACCTCGACGGCAACTTCATCGGCGGCGCCAACATCGGCTACGACTACCAGTTCCAGAACAACGTCGTTCTGGGTGCAACGGCCGACTTCAGCTACATCGACCGGACCAAGGAGACGACCTACTCGACGCCGGGTGGTTCGAACTTCACCGACGAGACCAAGCTGAACTATCTCGGCACGGTCCGCGCCAAGCTCGGCTATGCGATGGACAACGTGATGGTCTACGGCACCGGCGGTCTCGCCTATGCCGACGTCAAGCAGGACGCCTCGGCGCCCTCGACGGCAGCCGGTTCGGAATTTGCCGGCTACAACTTCGACACCAGCAACGACAAGTCCTCGGTCGGCTACGCCGTCGGCGCCGGCGTCGACTACATGGCGACCCAGAACCTCTCCTTCGGCGTCGAGTATCTCTACACCAATCTCGGCAAGAACGAGCAGACGATCTCCGGGACCAACGGCGTCAACGACGTCGAGTTCAAGAGCAACGACGACAACGACCTCGACTTCCACACCGTGTGGGCCAAGGCGGCCTATCACTTCAACTGATCGGGATTGCCGGGCGGCGAAAGCCGCCCCGTCTCCGAGCGTTCGGCAAAAGGCCGGCGGATATTTCCATCCGCCGGCCTTTTCGTTTCGATCAGGGCTTCGAAAGCCGGGCCTGGCACTCGATACGCCCGGTTGGAATCATCCGAGCGGCGGCAGGCCGAGGTCGCTCCGCCGAGGCAGGTCGGCGCCCTTGCGGGTGCAGGTGACCGCCGCGGCCTCGACGGCAAAACCGAGCAGCGCCTCGACATCGTCCTGCGAAAACCCCGCGATGGCAGGCCGCGACAGGCTCAAACGCTCCTTCAGCCCGGCAAGAAGCGCCGCCTGGAAGGTGTCGCCCGCCCCGACCGTATCGACCACCGCGACCGAGCGGCCGGCGACCCTGGCGGACACGCCGCTCGCCGTCGCGGCGATGGCGCCCTGCTCGCCGAGGGTGACGACGGCGATTTCCGCTCCAGCGGCCACCCATTCCGCAACGACGCTGTCGACGGCGCGGCCGGGATAGAGCTGGGCAATGTCCTCTTCGCTGGCCTTGACCATCGCCGCCAGCGGCACGAGTTCGGAAACCTTCTGCCGCCAGACATCGAGATCCGGCTCGATCGAGGCGCGGATGTTCGGATCGTAGGAGATGAAGCGGTTTGGCGCTTCCTGGCGCAGCAGCCGGGCGAGCGCCGTCGCGGTCGGTTCGGTCACGGTCGAATAGGAGGCGACATGGATCGCCTCGACATCGGCCGGCAGCGCGCTCGGCACCTCCTCCGGCTCGATCGAGCGGTCGGCGGTCCCCTCGATGTAGAAGGCGTAGCTCGCCGAGCCGTCCGGGCCGAGCGAAACCATGGCGAGCGTCGTGTTGCGCTCGGTCGGAATCAGGAAGCGCTGGTCGATCCGCTCGCGCTCCATGAAGCCGCGGATGCGCTCGCCGAAGAGATCGCCCGACATCTTGGTGAAATAGCCGGAATGATGCCCCAGCCGCGACAGGCCCAGCGCGACATTGAGCGGCGAGCCGCCGACCCGGCCGGATAGACCGACCGTCGCCACATCCTCTTGGGGCATGGCGAAGAGATCGAACAGGCAATCCCCACAGCTGAGAAACATCCGCGGCCCTCCCTTCAATGTTGGAAAAGCCGCTAGCAGGAATGCGCAGCCGGGAAAAGACCATCCCGCCCCGGGGCTTCCTTCGGCGCCGCCTGCCTCTATCATGCCGGGAAAGCGAAATCGGACCCCGCCATGCCCTTCGACCGCCTCAACGACGTCGTCCTCCATCACCGCGCCGACGGGCCTAAGGGCGCGCCGGTCCTCGTCCTGATCAATTCCCTTGGGACCGACGACCGGATCTGGGACGACGTCGTGACCCGGCTTGCCGGAGATTTCCGAATCATCCGCTACGACAAGCGCGGCCACGGGCTCTCCGAGGTGCTGCCGGCGCCCTATCGCATGGCGGATCACTCGGCCGATCTCGCCGCCCTTCTCGATCATCACGGGATCGCCCGGGCCCTCGTCGTCGGCCTCTCCATCGGCGGCCAGATCGCCCTCGGCCTTGCGGCGGAGACGCCGGAGCGCCTTGCCGGCCTCGTCCTGATGGACACCGCCCACAAGATCGGCGACGCCGACAGCTGGAACGCCCGTATCGCCGCAATCGCAAAGGACGGCATCGCGGCGATCGGCGATCAGATCCTCTCGCGCTGGTTCACGCCGGCCTTCCGCAGGCCGGACAACGCCGCTTTCACCGGCTATTCGAACATGCTTTTAAATTCACCGGTGGAAGGCTATCTCGGCTCCTGCGCCGCGCTGCGCGACGCCGATCACACCGAGACCGCCCGCAATCTCGCCGTTCCCACACTCTGCATGGTCGGCGATCAGGACGGCTCGACGCCACCGGAGCTGGTGAAGCAATGCGCCGGGCTGATCGGCGGGGCCCGCTTCGAGATCGTCGCCGGCGCCGGTCACCTGCCCTGTATCGAGCAGCCGGAAGCTACGGCGAAGCTGATTGCCGACTTTGCCGGCGAAGTCTTCGGCAAGGACGCCTCCCGGTGACGGCTTCGGTCTTTGGTCATCCGTTTCTCGGCCGGCTTTTCGGCGACGAGGAGATCGCCAGCTATTTTTCCGCCGGCGCCGATATCGAGGCGATGGTGGCCTTCGAGCTGGCGCTCGCCGAGGCGCAAGCGGAGGCGGGCCTGATCGATCCGCGCCACGCCGAGGCGATCCGGGCCTCCACATCGGACTTCACGCCGGATCTCGCCGCCCTCGCCGAAGGGACAGCGCGCGACGGCGTCGTCGTGCCGAGCCTCCTCAAGCAGCTTCGCGGCGGAATTCCCGAGGACGCCGCCAAGGCGCTCCACAAGGGCGCGACCAGCCAGGACGTGATCGACGCGTCGCTGGCGATGCGCCTGCAGGGCGTTTCGCTGGTCCTCGACCGGCGGCTCGCGCAGATCACCGACGCCTTCACCGCCTGGAATCTGGCTGCGGGCCAGAAGACCGTGATGGCCCATACCCGCATGCAGGCGGCGAAGGAGACGCGCTTTTCGCGCAAGATCGCCGCATGGTCCGACCCGCTGCTGCGCTGCCGCCTCCGACGCGAGGAGATCGCCCCGCGGGCCTTCGCGCTGCGGATCGGCGGCGCCGTCGGCGACCGGGCGGGCTTTGGCGACAGGGCCGACGCGATCGCGTCCGCGGCTGCTGCCAAGCTCGGGCTCCATCGTGCCCCGACCTCGCTCCATTCCGAGCGGGACGGCCTCGCCGAATTCGCCGGCTGGCTCTCGCTGATCACTGGGGCGCTCGGCAAGCTTGGTCAGGATGTCGTCCTGTCCATCCAGAACGAAGTCGGCGAACTGAAGCTTGCCGGCGGCGGCGGCTCGTCTGCGATGCCGCACAAGAACAATCCGGTCGGGGCGGAGATCCTGGTCACCTTCGCCCGGTTCAACGCCACCCTCGTTTCCGGCATGCATCAGGCGCTCGTCCACGAGAATGAGCGCTCCGGTGCGGCATGGTCGCTGGAATGGATGATCCTGCCGCAGACGGCGATGGCGGCCGGCGCCGCGACGCGCACGGCGCTCGAACTCCTCGACAAGCTGTCGCTCGCCGAAGACGACGGCTGAGTCAGGCGGCCCGCGCGGCGGTCACGCGGTTGCGGCCGGCCTTCTTCGCCCGGTAGAGCGCCGCATCTGCCCGGTCGAAGGCCTCCTGGAACGACCGGCCGTCATCGGCGATCGTCTCGATCCCGATGCTGACGGTGACTTCAACCGTCGCACTCCCGACATCATGGCTGGCGCCGGCGATCTCGCCACGCAGGCGCTCGGCCTTGCGCCTGGCGGAGACTTCGTCGACCCCCGGCAAGAGGACGGCGAATTCCTCGCCCCCGAGCCTTGCCGTCATGCCCGAGATGCCCGCTCGCGCACTCAGGATGTCGGCGACGGAGCGCAGCACCGCATCACCCGCCGGATGGCCATAGGTATCGTTGACCCGCTTGAAATGGTCGACGTCGAGGAGGAACAGCGAACTCGGCCTGCCCTGCCCTTTCGCCTTGGCGACCATCTGCGGTGCACGGCGATCGAAGCTGCGGCGATTGACGAGACCTGTCAGAGGATCGCGCATCGCATCCTCGGCCAGCGCCTGCTCGCGCAATACGCGCCCCTGCTCGCGGTCGAGCATCTTGGCCGTCAGGATGACGCCGAGGAGATTGGCGATGACGAAGGTCGGACCGACCTGAAGAAGCACCGCGGCGGCGGTCGAGAACGGCAGCAGAGCCAGGGCGGCGAGGCACAGCGAGGCGCAGAGGCCCATCAGTGCGAGCCGTCTCAACGGCGTCGGACCGCCGATCGTGTTCCATCGCGCGATCGCGATCCCGACGAAGGTGGAAATGAGGATGCCGAGGACACCGGCCAGCATCCCGGAACCGCCGACGAAGAACCGGTAAGCGGAGGTAACCGCGGCCATCAGTATGGCGGCAGGCAAACCGCCATAGGTCGCGGCGAGGACGAGGAAGACGTGTCGCATGTCGAAGATGAGACCGTCGGCTAGCGTGACCGGAACCATCATCGAGCCGAGCGCGCAGGCCGTCAGCACCAAGCCGGACACCATGCGGCGCCCTGCCAGGCCCTTCACCCGCGTCAGCACCATCTCGTAGGGCAGGGTCGCGAGAAAGACGATCCCGAGGCTTTGCAGGAAGGCGGCAATGAGGAGCTCGAATTTCATCCCTGTCCTGCGGCAAGATCTGTTCGCGCGATGTCGGGCATCCCGGCAGCGAATGCGCTCCGAGGGCTACGCGTGCCATCCGGGCGCAGCGTCCGGGCTTTGATAATACGCGCTTAATTGCCGGCTAAAGGTTACCGCGGCCGAGGCGAATCGCTGTCTTCACGGACATGTGAGGGAAGCTGCGGCGTTCGGGACAACCGCTTCTAGAACTCGATGCCCTTCTGCGCCTTCACGCCGGAGCGGAACGGGTGCTTCACCATCTCCATCTCGGTGACGAGGTCGGCGATGTCGATCAGTTCGTCCTTGGCGTTGCGACCGGTGACGATCACATGCTTGTTTTCCGGCTTACCCTTCAGAAAGCCGATCACCTCGCCGAGGTCGAGATAGTCGTAGCGCAGGACGATATTCATCTCGTCGAGCAGCACCATGTCGTGCTCCTCGTCCATGATCAGCGCCTTTGCCCGCTCCCACGCCGCCTTTGCCGCCTGGATGTCGCGCTGACGGTCCTGGGTCTCCCAGGTGAAGCCGTCGCCCATCGCCGTCATCGTCACCTGATCGGGAAAATGCTCGAGGATCTTCCGCTCGCCGGTCTCCCACTTGCCTTTGACGAACTGGACGACGCCGACCTTCATGCCGTTGCCGAGGGCGCGGAAGACGAGGCCGAAGGCGGCGGTCGACTTGCCCTTGCCCTTGCCGGTATGAACGATCAGCAGCCCCTTCTCGATGGTCTTGGTGGCGAGGATCTTGTCGCGGGCCGCCTTCTTCTTCCGCATCTTCTCGGCATGGCGGGCGTCGAGTTCGGCCTCGCTCATCCCGTCGGTGATCTTGCTGCGCTCTTGCGGCCCGTCGCTCATGCGGCCTTCTCCGGTTGGCTCGGTGTGTCTTGGGAGAGCATCTTGGCGAAGAAGATGCGGCTCTCGCCCTTCGGATAGTCCGGCAGGCGGCCAAAGGGCCGGTAGCCGAGCTTTTCGTAAAATCCCGGCGACTGGAAGGAATAGGTGTCGACCCAGATGCCGGTGCAGCCTTCTTCCCTGCCGATCGCCTCCGCCATCTCCATCAGCTGCCGGCCGAGGCCCCGGCCGCGCCAGCGCTCCGGCACCGCGAGGATCTCGATATGCATCCAGTCCCAGTAGAGCTGGGCGATCAGGCCGCCATCGGCGCCTATCTCGTCCGTCAGCGCCAGGGTGACGAAGCGCGGCGCGAAGGCGAAATCCTTCTTGGTGGAGAACTCGGCGAGCGGCCCGACGATGCGGGCGCGAAGGTCGAGATCGGGCAGGGTCAGGCGTTCGATGGTCGGCGTCATGAAAGCGTCATGGCGCGGTCGCTGTGCCGCTTCAAGTGCGAAGTTCCGCCCGGGCAGAATTCGAGCGCGGCGACCAGAGGCCGCGCTCGATCGCCTCGGCGAAGCGATCACGGATTTCGCCGAGCGCGGCGGGATTGTTCGCTTCAAGGAAAGCGCGGACATGATCGTCCATCACGAATGCGTTCCAGGCCGCCTCGAAATGATGGTCGCGCACCGCCCCGGTGGTCGCGGCGAAGGCGAACATGTAGTCGACCGTCGCGGCGATCTCGAAGGCGCCCTTGTAGCCGTGGCGCATGACGCCGGCGATCCATTTCGGATTGACGACCCGGGCCCGGACGACCCGGCCGATCTCCTCTTCCAGCGTTCGCACCACCGGCCGCTCGGGCCGCGAATGGTCGTTGTGATAGACCACCGGTCGCGCGCCCGAGAGATGTTCGACCGCAGCCGTCATGCCGCCCTCGAACTGGTAGTAGTCGTCGGAGTCCAGCAGATCGTGCTCGCGGTTGTCCTGGTTCTGGACCACCGCCTCGATGCCGGAGAGCCGTTCCTCGAACATGCCTCGCTCGGCAGTGCCCTCCGCATCCGCCCCGTAGGCGTAGCTGCCCCAGACGAGATAGCTTTCCGCAAGATCGGCCTTGTCGTCCCAGCCCTTCTCGTCGATCAGCGCCTGCAGCCCTGCGCCATAGGCGCCGGGCTTCGAGCCGAACACCCGGAAGCCGGCGCGCCGCTCCGCTTCGCTTTCGTCAGCTCCCGCCTCGATCAGCGCCGCCCTCTCCCGGCGCATGCGCGCGGCGATCGGGTTGTCGGCCTCGTCCTCCTCGAGAGCACCGACGGCGCGAACCGCCCGGTCGAAGAGGGCGATCTGATCCGGGAAGGCATCGCGGAAGAAGCCGGAGATCCGCAAGGTGACGTCGATGCGCGGCCGTCCGAGCTCGGCAAGGGTGACGATCTCGTAGCCGGTGACCCTTCGCGAGGCGCGGTCCCAGACCGGCTTCGCCCCAACCAGCGCCAAGCCTTGCGCGATATCATCGCCGCCGGTGCGCATGTTGGAGGTGCCCCAGGCCGTCAACCCGAGCGATGTCGGCCACTCGCCCTGGTCCTGCAGGTGCCGGGTGACGAGGAGCTCAGCCGACTTCCTACCGAGGCGCCAGGCGGTCTCGGTCGGCACGGCCCGGGTGTCGACGGAATAGAAGTTCCGCCCCGTCGGCAGGACGTCCGGCCGACCCCGCGTCGGTGCGCCTGACGGGCCGGGCGCGACGAAGCGGCCTGCGAGCCCTTCGAGGAGGCCGGCGATCTCGGCCGGGCCGGAGCCGATCACCGCCGGCTTCAGCTCCGTTTCGACCGCGTCGAGAACCGGCCTTGTGGATATCCAGTGAACATCCGGGGGTATTTCACCGGCGATCAGCCTGACTGCCAGGCTCTCCAGTCGCTCGACCGTATCGCCCACCGTGCGCCACGGGCTTGTGGACAGATCCGCCAGACGCTGTGGACGAGGTCCTTCCCACGGTGCTGCCATGTCGCAGTCGAGGGGATCGAAGGACTTGCTGTCGTCACCAGCTGCGCCGTTACCCCCCTCTGTCCTGCCGGACATCTCCCCCTCAAGGGGGGAGATCGACCCTGGTCCGGCGGAATCGCCCCGTTCGGATGTTGCCGTGAAGTCTGTAACCTCGGCGCCGCTACCCCCCTCTGCCCTGCCGGGCATCTCCCCCTCAAGGGGGGAGATCGGACCTCGTTCGGCGGCATCGCCAATACTGCTGACGTCGGCTGGTGCGTTTTCCCAGCTATCAGTTGCGGCCAAAGGCTTTTCAGAAGAAACGCCGCCATCCCCGCCGCCTGATCTCCCCCCTTGAGGGGGAGATGTCCGGCAGGACAGAGGGGGGTGCCCAGCCGCCACGCCAGAAGGCAGTCCACACAGCCCCAGATCCGCCGCCAGTGCCCGCATCAGCGAGGCATCGCCGGGACGCGAGCCGCGAGGAAGCCGCGCCAGCGCCGCCACGAGGTCATGCAGGAGCCTGCCGTCCGGCGAGACGCCGAAGACGTGCAGCCCGTCGCGGATCTGCATTTCCTTCAGATCGCAGAGATAGGCGTCGAGCTTGGTCAGCGCGCTGTCGTCGGCCTCGCCCGAAACGATGCCGGCGTCCTGGTCGAGACCGATGTCCCGGACGAGATCGAGGATCTCGGTCTTCAGGAGCGCGAGGCGCCGCGGATCGCCGCCCGCCGCCTCGTAATATTCATCGACCAGCGCCTCGAGATCCTTCAGCGGCCCGTAGGTCTCGGCCCGCGTCAGCGGCGGTGTCAGATGATCGATGATGACCGCCGACGTCCGGCGCTTGGCCTGCGTCCCCTCGCCCGGATCGTTGACGATGAAGGGGTAGAGATGCGGCATCGGCCCGAACACCGCCTCGGGAAAGCAGCGCTCCGACAGCGCCAGTGCCTTACCGGGCAGCCATTCGAGATTGCCATGCTTGCCCATATGGACGACGGCGTCGCAGGTCTCGCGGAGAAAGGCATAAAGCGCCAGATAGTTGTGCGGCGGCACGAGATCCGGCGAATGGTAGGTCTCCTTGGGGTCGATGTTGTAGCCTCGGGCCGGCTGGATCCCAACAAGGGTATCGCCGAAGCGGGCGAGCGGCAGCGCAAAAGCCGGCTTACCATCTGCCGCGACGACGAACGGATCGCCCTCCGGCGGCCCCCAGCGGTCAGTCACCGCGCTGCGAAGCTCTTCCGGCAGGCTGTCGAAAAACCGGCGATAGGTGTCGAGCGGCATCACCTCGCGTATCTCGCGTGCGGCGGTGCCGGCATTGGTCGGCCCGGCCATCAGATAGTCGATCAGGGCGTTGCCGTTTTCCGGCAGCGTTTCGACCGGATAGCCCGCCGCCTGCATTGCCCTCAGGACCTCGACGGTTCCTGCCGGCGTGTCGAGACCGACGCCGTTGCCGAGCCGGCCGTCGCGGTTCGGATAGTTGGCAAGCAATATGGCAACGCGCTTTTGCGGGTTTGGCTTCCGCCGCAGCCGCGCCCAGCGAGTGGCGAGTTCGGCGACGAAGCGGACACGGCCTGCGACGGCGCGATGGGCGACGATGTCGGTCTCGGTCAGCGCGTCCCAGTCCCCGGCCGACTTGAAGGCGATGGCGCGGGTAAGGACGCGGCCGTCGAGTTCCGGCAGCGCGACGTTCATGGCGAGGTCCCGCGCCGACAGCCCCTGGCTCGACCCGTTCCAGCCCTCCTCGGAGCCGGAAGCCAGCACCCCCTGGAGAACGACGGCACCGGTTTCCTCCAGAACGGTCGCCACCCTCTCGGCGCCGGCCCCCGCTGCCGGAGACGAGACGGCAAAGCCGGTGAGATTGACGACGACATCCGGCGGTCGGCGGGAAAAGAGGCCGCGCAGGGTCTCGACCGAGACGGGGTCCTTCAGGCTCGAGACATAGACGGGCAGAACGTCGAGGCCGCATTCAGCCATGGCCCTTGCCAAGGCCTCTATAGGCCCCGTCTGGCCGCTCTGGACGAGCGCGCGATAGCAGACGATGGCGGCGAGAGGCCTTTCGGCGGCGGCGGCGTCCCGGGCCGCAGCCTCCTCACCCCGGGCCTGACCCGGTTCGTCATCCCCTTCTTGGCAAAGGTCGTCATCCCGGGCTTGACCCGGGATCCATTCCAAACCGTCCTCGCCGCGGCGAGCGTCGCCGGGACCCCCCTCTGCCCCGCCGGACATCTCCCCCTCAAGCGGGGAGATCGGACCTTGTTCGGCGGCACCGGTCCGCCGCCCGACCGTCGCGACGGGGTTTGAGACCTTGGCGCTGTTACCCCCATCTGCCCTGCCGGGCATCTCCCCCTCAAGGGGGGAGATCGGACCTTGCTCGGCGCGTGCACCCTCAATTGAAGCGTCGGCAGGCTGCTCAAACCCCTTTTCAGGTAGCTTCAACCTTTCAGAACGGAGGCCGACATTGCCTGCTGCTGATCTCCCCCCTTGAGGGGGAGATGGCTGGCAAGCCAGAGGGGGGTGCTCGTCCGCTGCGGAAGCCAAAAACGCACCACCGTCCCGCGTAGGGTACCCCGCCTGCTCCGAGAGAGCCGACGGCACCACCCCCGCTTTCAGGAGCGGTGCCGCAGCGCCCGGCCATTCGCCTGTTCCAAGCACCGCGCGGCAGCCGAGCAAGAACCCCTCGGCATTTGCCGGCCCGCCTTCGATCAGGAACCGCCAGAGCCGGTCACGCTGGTCGAGCGGAATGGTGGTATAGGCATCCAGCCCCGGATCCGGCTTGTCGTCGCCGGGGATCACCGCCAGCAGGCCTCCCGTCCCTTGCGCATTGGCGAGCAGCGCGTCGAGCCCATAGGGCCAGTAGGCGGCGCCGCCGAGAAGCCGCACCACCACCAGCTTCGCCCGGCCAAGCGTGCGGGAGACGTAGGTGTCGACCGACATCGGATGCTTGAGCCGCAGGAGATTGGCGAGCCGAAGCTCGCGCGGCCCGAGATCCAGGCGGTGCGCCGCCGCCGCCAGCGCGGCGATTTCCGTATCCGCCGCGGACAGAAACACGATCTCCCCCGGCGACTGGCCGAGATCCACCGCCTCGCCGCCGTCGTCGATCGTTCCCTTCTGGGCGAGAAGAAGATGCAAGTCCGCGCCCTTATTCGGCTGCGGTGTGGGGGACCGCAGGGGCCTCGCCCGCCGCCAGCGAACGGATGCGTCCGTCGATCGCCGTGCAGACCGCGTCGATCAGCCCGTCATGGAGGCCGATGACGACGAGCCGCGTCGCCCGTTTCTCGTCTTTGCCCCAGGGCCGGTCGAAATAGGTCTCGATGCGCTGGCCGACCGCCTGGACGACGAGGCGCATCGGCTTGCCGGGAATGTCGGCAAATCCCTTAAGGCGAAGGATGTCGTGCTCGCCGATCAGATCCTTCAGCCCGTCGACGAAGGCGGTCTGGTCGAGGACCGGGCCGGCATTGGCGACGAAGCTCTCGAACTCGTCGTGATCGTGCTCCTCGCCGCCTTCGTGCTCGATCTCGTGATGGGATTTCCGCTCGGCGATGAGATCCTCGGCGCCGGCGGCGATCCCGAGCAGCACCTCGGCCGGCAGGCTGCCGTTCTCGGCGGCGACGGTCTTCACCGCCCGGGCCGTGGCGGCGCTGGTCAGCTTGCGCACCTCCTCGAGCCTGTCCCGGTCGATCAGGTCGGCCTTGTTGAGGACGATCAGGTCCGCCGCGCGAATCTGGTCCTCGAAGAGTTCCTCGAGAGGATTGTCATGATCGAGGCTGTCGTCCGCCGCCCGCTGTGCCGCGACCTTCTCCTCGTCGTCGGCGAAGCGACCGGAGGCGACGGCCGCCGCGTCGATCACCGTGACGACGCCGTCGACCGTCACTTTCGTCTTCACCTCCGGCCAGTTGAAGGCGGCGACGAGGGGCTGCGGCAGCGCCAGTCCGGAGGTCTCGATGACGATATGGTCGGGCAGGCTGCCCCGTTCGAGCAGCTTCGTCATCGCCGGGATGAAGTCGTCGGCGACGGTGCAGCAGATGCAGCCATTGTTGAGCTCGACGACGTCGTCCTCGCTGCAGGTCTCGATGCCGCAGCCCTTCAGGATGTCGCCGTCGACGCCGAGATCGCCGAACTCGTTGATGATCAGCGCGATCTTCCGGCCGCCGGCATTCTGCAGGAGATTGCGGATCAGCGTCGTCTTGCCGGCGCCGAGAAAGCCGGTGATGACGGTTGCGGGAATTTTCTGGGCAGCCATTCGGCGCCTCCTTTCTTCAAGGTCTCAATTGCGGGGAGCGGATATCCGCTCAACCCTTCAGTTTCATCGGCAGGCCGGCGACGACGAAGTAGACCGTCGATGCGACGGCGGCGATCCGCTGGTGCAGCCGGCCGGCATGATCGCGGAACGCGCGGGCCATGGCATTGTCCGGCACGATGCCGAGGCCGACCTCGTTGGAAACGAGGACGACCGGCGCCGCAAGCCCGGAGCCGAGACAGGCGGCAAGGGCGTCCGCCTCCGCATCGATCTCTCTGCCGTCCATCATCAGGTTGGTCACCCAGAGCGTCAGGCAGTCGACGAGGAGCATCCGGCCCGGCTTCGCCTCGCGCTCAAGCGTACCGACCAGATCGAGCGGCGCCTCGAGCGTCTGCCAGGTCGGCCCGCGATCCGCCCGGTGCCGGGCGATCCGCGCGTCCATCTCGGCGTCGAACGCCCGCCCGGTCGCGACATAGACCGGTGACAGGCCGCTGCGGCTGACCAGCGCTTCGGCAAAGGCGGTCTTGCCGGAGCGGGCGCCGCCGATGACGAATGTGATGGTGTCGGCCATCCGGGCTAAGGCCACGCGGCGCCAGCTTTTACGCAGCGTCGCGGATGCCCCCGAGTCAGCGCCGGCGGCGCGTGGCGGCCAGGGGAACGGCGAAGGCTGCCTGTCGCAGCGCTCGTGTGGAACCAGTCGTCATATCAACCTCCGTGACGGCCGCTCGTCGCAAGCGGCCCTTTTCTTCTCGAAGCACGGCAGGTCTCCTGGCTCGCGGGTCGTCAAAATCCATCTCGCCTTCCCGGAACGTAGGTTCCAGTGGCTTTCAGATCCCGGCGGGTCATCCCTGCCGGGCCAGTGACGCATTTCTCGCCGCTCTACAGTCGCGGGGTCGGCTGCGATATGGACCCCCGGATTGGGTCGGCCCGTCGCATTCCCTCTTCGCCCCCGCCAGGCTTGCGGCGGGGGAACCGTCCTTCGTCCGGCACGGCCCCTGAAGACCGCCCGATCGGCGCCAAACTAGCAGCCCGCCGACCGATCGCAAGCAGATTTCCCGCGCAGCCGGGACCGTGTCGCTGGGCGGAGCGAAGTCCCGCCCGGCGATTGACGCGCCTTCCGCAATGCAAAAACATCGCTGCGGCACGGTTTCTGTTTCGTCTCAGCCTCTATATCCGAAAGGATCGACATCGCCGAAAGACAGCAAAATCGACGGAGACTGACGCTTCATGTGCGGAATTTGCGGTGAGATTCGCTTCGATCAGAAACCGGCCTCGGGCGAGCGGCTGCAACGCATGGGAGACTGTCTGGCGCCGCGCGGCCCCGATGGATCCGGCATGGTCCTGCGCGGTCCCGTCGGTCTCGGCCATCGCCGGCTGAAGATTATCGACCTTTCCGAAAAGGCCCAGCAGCCGATGGTCGATCCCGAACTTGGGCTGACCATCGCCTTCAACGGCTGCATCTACAACTATCCCGAACTGCGCAAGGAGCTGGAGGGCAAAGGCTACCGCTTCTTCTCGACCGGCGACACCGAGGTCATCATCAAGGCCTATCACGCCTGGGGCCGGGACTGCGTGAAGCATTTCCACGGCATGTTCGCCTTCGCCATCGCCGAGCGCGAGAGCGGCCGGGTGATGCTGGCGCGCGACCGTTTCGGCATCAAGCCGCTCTATCTCTCGCAGAACGACAAGCGCCTCTATCTCGCCTCCTCGCTGCCCTCGATTCTCGCGACCGGCGACGTCGACCGGACGATCGACCGCGAGGCGCTGCACCATTACATGACCTTCCACGCGGTGGTGCCGCCGCCGCTGACCATCGTCAAGGGCGTGCGCAAACTCCCCCCCGCGACCACGCGGATGATCGAGCCGGACGGCTCCTTCGACGATGAGGTCTACTGGGCGCCGGACTTCTCGCCGCGTCCGGGCGACGACAGACTGTCGCCGACCGACTGGCGCGAACTCGTCATGGACGCGCTGAAGCTCGCCGTCGACCGGCGGATGGTCGCCGACGTTCCGGTCGGCGTGCTCCTGTCCGGCGGCGTCGATTCCTCGCTGATCGTCGGCCTCCTTGCCGAAGCCGGGCAGAAGGACCTCAACACCTTCTCGATCGGCTTCGAGGACGCCAATGGCGAGGTCGGCAACGAGTTCGAGTTCTCCGACATCATCGCCAAGCACTACGGCACCGAGCACCACAAGATCTTCGTGCCGGGCTCGGAGCTGATGGAGCATCTGCCGGGAACGATCCGGGCGATGTCCGAGCCGATGGTCTCCTACGACAATGTCGGCTTCTACCTCCTGTCCCGGGAAGTCGCCAAGCACATCAAGGTCGTCCAGTCGGGACAGGGCGCCGACGAGATCTTCGGCGGCTATCACTGGTACCCGAAGATGGTCGGCGCGAACGATCCGCTCGCCGCCTATTCGGGCGCCTTCTTCGACCGCAGCCACGAGACGCTGAAGAGCCAGATCGCTCCGGAATGGCAGACCGAGAGCGACGTTTCCCGCGACTTCGTGGCGCGGCACTTCGCCATGGCCGGTGCGGAGAACCCGGTCGACAAGGCGCTCCGCGTCGACGCCCATGTCATGCTGGTCGACGATCCGGTAAAGCGCGTCGACAACATGACCATGGCCTGGGGCCTCGAGGCGCGCGTCCCCTTCCTCGACCATGAACTCGTCGAGCTCGCCGCCCGCGTGCCGGCCGAGGAGAAGCTGAAGCAGGACGGCAAGGGTGTGCTGAAGGAAGTCGCCCGGCAGGTGGTCCCTTCCGAGGTGATCGACCGCAAGAAAGGCTATTTCCCGGTCCCGCAGCTGAAATACATCTCTGGCCCCTATCTCGACATGGTCCGCGACGCCCTGACCAGCGAGGCGGCGACGTCCCGCGGGCTGTTTCAAAAGAGCTATCTCGACGAGCTTTTCGCCAACCCCGCCGATCACATCACGCCGTTGCGCGGCTCCGAGCTCTGGCAGGTCGCGCTTCTCGAGATGTGGCTCCAGGAACAGGGGGTCTGAGCCGATGTCAGGGGAAAAGCAGGCCGAGCGGCCCCGCCGCGACCACCGGCTGGAGAAGCTGCGCGCCTCCGGCCCGAACGGCTCGGCGGCCCGCGAACGCGCCAATGGCGACGGGCTGAAGCGAAACGCCATCCTCGACTGCGGCTGGGGGCGGCTGGTGTTCAGCCAGACCTTCGAGGATCCGCGCGAGCTTGCCAATTCGCTGCGCGAGGAAGGGCCGGACCGGCGCGACATCGCGTTCTACGTCAAGGATCCGCACGTCCTTCTCAGCCACGCGCCGCAGGAGCTGTTCCTCGATCCCTCGCACACCTACCGGCTGGATCTCGCGACCTACCGGCCCAGCAACCGGCGGCCGCGCGGTTTCTTCATCCGCCGCCTCGCCTCCGAGCAGGATGCGACCGAGGTCAACCGGATCTACCAGTCCCGCCACATGGTGCAGGTGCATCCGGCGTTCTTCTGGTCGAACCGCGACAACCGGGCGCTGACCTATTTCGTCGCCGAGGACGAGGTCACCGGCGCGATCGTCGGCACGGTCACCGGCGTCCACGGCAGGCGCGCCTTCGGCGATCCGGAGAACGGCTCGTCGCTCTGGTGCCTCGCCGTCGATCCGCAGGCCACCCATCCCGGCATCGGCGAAAGCCTGGTGCGCCGGCTCGCCGAGCATTTCCAGGCGCGCGGCTGCGCCTTCATGGACCTGTCGGTGATGCACGACAACGAACAGGCCATCGCGCTCTACGAGAAGCTCGGCTTCGTGCGGGTCTCCTACTTCACCATCAAGCGCAAGAACGAGATCAACGAAAAGCTCTTCACCGGGCCGAACACCGAATATGACGGGCTCAACCCCTATGCCCGCATCATCGTCGACGAGGCGCGCCGGCGCGGCATCCACACCGAGGTGGTGGACGCCGCCGGCGGCTTCTTCCGGCTGACCCATGGCGGGCGCACGGTGCTCTGCCGCGAGAGCCTCTCCGAGCTCACCACCGCCGTCGCCATGTCGATCTGCGACGACAAGATGGTCACCCGGCGCATGGTCGAGGCGGCGGGCGTCAAGGTGCCCGAACAGCTCTCCGGCGACAGCGACGACGAGGCCATCGCCGCCTTCATCGAGAAGCACGGGCAGATCGTCGTCAAGCCGGCCCGCGGCGAGCAGGGCCGCGGCATCTCGGTCGGCATCGAGAGCCTCGACGAGGCGAAGAGTGCCATCGAGGCCGCCCGCAAGCATTCCGAGACCGTGCTCCTCGAAGCCTGCTTTCAGGGCGACGACCTGCGACTCATCGTCATCGACTACCGCCTCGTCGCCGCCGCGCTGCGCAAGCCGCCGGTGATCACCGGCGACGGCCGCTCCAGCGTCAGGGACCTCATCGAGCATCTGTCGCGGCGGCGCTCGGCGGCGACCGGCGGCGAAAGCAAGGTCCCGATGGATGCGGAGACCGAGCGCTGCGTGAAGCAGTCGGGCTTTGCGATGGAGGACGTGCCGCCGGAGGGCGAACGCATCACCGTGCGCAAGACCGCCAACCTTCATACCGGCGGCACGATCCACGACGTCACCGGCGACATTCATCCGGCGCTGGTGGAGGCGGCTGTTGCCGCGGCACGGGCAATTGAGATACCGGTGACCGGCATCGACCTGATGATCAAGTCGCCGGCCCTGCCGGACTACGCGTTCATCGAGGCGAACGAGCGGCCGGGCCTGGCAAATCACGAACCACAGCCGACGGCGGAGCGGTTCATCGATCTGCTGTTCCCGTTGTCCGTACCATTTTCGGTGAGAGCGGCCAGGACCAACCAGAGAAGGTCGCGCAGGGAGGACTGAGTGCCGAGGCTTACGATCGATACCGAGTATCTGACCGAGCAGCTCAAGGCGCTTTTGAGAATTCCGAGCCCGACCGGCTACACCGACACCGTGGTCCGCCATGTCGCGCAGGAGCTCGAGCGGCTCGGCCTCAAGGTCGAGCTGACCCGCCGCGGCGCCATTTCGGCGCTGCGCCAGGGCTCGCGGCGGGCCTCGGCGAGAGCCATCGTGAGCCACCTCGACACCCTCGGCGCCCAGGTCAAAAGGCTGAAGGAGAACGGCCGTCTGGAGCTGGTGCCGATCGGTCACTGGTCCGCCCGCTTCGCCGAGGGCGCCCGCTGCATGATCTTTTCCGATGCCGGCACCTATCGCGGCACGATCCTGCCGCTGAAGGCCTCCGGCCACACCTACAACGATGAGGTGGATACGCTGCCGGTCGGCTGGGAGTTCGTCGAGCTCAGGGTCGATGCCCTGTCGCGCGACGTCACCGAACTCACCAAACTCGGCATCGAGGTTGGCGACACGGTCGCGATCGATCCGCAGCCGGAATTCCTCGACAACGGCTACATCGTCTCGCGCCATCTCGACAACAAGGCGGGAGTCGCCGTCATGCTGGCGGCGATCAAGGCGATGGAGGATTCCGGCGAATCCACCCCCGTCGACACCCACTGGCTGTTCACCATCGCCGAGGAGGTGGGCGTCGGCGCCGCCTCGATCCTCACCCCCGACATCGCCTCGATGATCGCGGTGGACAACGGCACCTCGGCGCCGGGGCAGAACTCCGCCGAATTCGGCGTGACCATCGGCATGGCCGACCAGACAGGGCCTTTCGACTATCACCTGACCAAGAAGCTGGTGCGGATCTGCCAGGACGAGGACATCCGCTACCAGAAGGACATCTTCCGCTACTACCGCTCCGATTCGGCCTCGGCGCTGGAGGCCGGCCACGACGTGCGTACCGCGCTGATCACCTTCGGCGTCGACGCCTCCCACGGCTACGAGCGGATCCACATGCACGCGCTGCGCTCGCTGTCGGAGCTGATCACCGCCTATCTCACCTCGCCTGTCGAAATCGAGCGCGATCGCAACTATCATGCCGGCCTGAAGGGCTTCACCCGCCAGCCGGATGTCGAAGCCGCCCAGGAACTGGCGCGCGACACCGACCCCGCCGAATAGCCCGCCCCGACGGTTCCGGGTCCAGTCTCGAGAGGAGCCGCGCCCGCCCATGAGCGTCGACGACATCGTCGCCTTCCCCGGCCGGGTGCTATGGAGCCTTCTCGTCCTGCTCGGCGCGCTTGCCCAGGACTGTCTCGCCGCGGCGGGGCAGCATCCGTTTCTCGCCGCGGCGATCTTCCTTGCCTTCTTCGTCTCGCTGGTCCTCGCCCGCGGGGTGGTGATGGTCGGCCTGGTGCTCTGCTTCGTGGCGGTCGCAGCCCTGATCGGTGCCGAGCCGGTGCGCGAGCTCGACAAGCGCCAGACCTTCTCGGCGCTGTCGATGCTGGCGATGATCCTGATCGGCCTTGCCATGCGCCATCAGCGGCTCCTGCGCCAGCGGCTGGAGGACGAGATCGCCGCGCGCGAGGAAGCCCTCGACGAGGCCCGGCGGCAAGGCTGGGATGCGGCGATGAAGTACCGCCCGGAGGACGAGACGCCGCGGCTGGGGCCGCCGGATTGAGGGGAGACGTCAACAGGCGAGTGCCGAATGGCGCCACAGGTCTGCTCCTCTTGTTAGAGCGCCGTGCGTCCGAATGGACGCATAAAAGGACGCTCTGACTTATTGAATCGACGCATTGTGCTTTCCGGAAATCGGTTCCGATTGTCGGGCCGATGCTGTAGGAGAGCGGGCGAAAGCCATCTCCTGCCGCAACCAATGCGCTCGCATGGTATAAGATCGGCATGGCGCTCATCACCCTTGCCGTGTCCGGCTACCGTTCGCTTCGCAGTCTCGTGCTCCCGCTCGAACGGTTGAATGTGGTCACGGGGGCCAACGGCAGCGGCAAATCGAGCCTTTATCGCTCGCTGCGTCTCCTTGCGGATGTCGCACAGGGTCAGGCGATTGCTTCGCTTGCCGCTGAGGGAGGCTTGCGATCGACCATGTGGGCAGGAAGTTCAAACTATTCGACCGCGATGCGCTCCGGGCGATCGCCGATCCAGCGCAACATCGGGCGCGGTCCGATGTCGCTTCGCCTCGGCTTCGCGTCCGAGGACTACGGCTACGCCATCGATCTCGGCCTTCCCATTCCCGAACCCGGAGCAAGCCGGGAGGAACCTTCACTCTTCGGGGACGATCCGGTCGTGAAGGCGGAAGCCGTATGGGCCGGAGAGAGCCTATCGCGGCGCAACGTCATTGCCCGGCGAGGCAACGCGTCGGTTTCGGTGCAGGATGGTAGTGGCCGCATGCGGCCCGTCGTGACCGATCTCGCTCCGTTCGAAACCATGATGATGCGCGCGGCAGACCCGACCAACGCGGTCGAACTGCTGCTTCTTCGCGAGCGTATGAGGGGATGGCGCTTCTACGACCACTTTCGCATCGATCGCGACGCTCCTTCGCGCATTCCTCGGATCGGTACCCGCACGGTCGCGCTGGCATCCGATGGTTCAGATCTGGCTCCTGCCGTTCAGACGGTGCGCGAGATCGGCAACGGACCAGCTTTCGACGGAGCGATCGAGGATGCCTTCCCTGGATCATCGATCGAGATCGATGCAGCGAACGGGTTGTTTCGTCTTTCGATGCGCCAAGACGGGCTCCATCGCCCTCTCGACGCATCCGAACTTTCGGACGGCACGTTGCGCTATGTCGCCTTGGCCACGGCGCTCCACACACCGCGCCCGCCCGAGCTGATGGTGTTGAATGAGCCGGAAGGCAGTCTCCATCCAAGCTTGCTGGAACCGCTCGCACGAATGATCGCAAAGGCCAGCGAGCGGAGTCAGGTCATCGTCGTCAGCCACGCCAGAACGCTGGTTGATGCGCTCTGCGACCATGGCGCGCAGGCGCTGGCATTGGAGAAGGAGAACGGCGAAACGATCGTTGCGAACGTCGAAGTCCCCCCATGGGCGTGGCCAGACCGTTGACCCGCATGCTCGGCCGAGCATGGTTCAACGACCCCAAGCCTCGGACGTTCGGATCTGGCAAAGCACGACCAAGGGCTCGCACGCCCCCTCACCCCATGAACTGGCCGCCATTCACCTCGATCACCTGCCCCGTCAGATAGCCCGACAGCCTCGCGCTCGACAGGAACAGATAGGCCGGCGCGCAGTCCTCAGCGGTGCCGAGGCGCTTCATCGGGATCGAGGCGGCGGTCGCCTGAAGCTTCTCCTCAGACGAATAGCGCCGGTGAAAATCGGTCATGATGGTGCCGGGCGAGACCGCGTTGACCCGCACGTGGTCCGGTGCGAGTTCGCGGGCGAGGGCTCGGGTCCAGGTCGAGACGAAGGCTTTCGAAGACGAATAAAGCGACGAGCCGGGCGAGCCGCCGACGATCGCCGAGATCGACGAGGTGTTGACGATCGCGCTGCCGCCCTCCGCCTTGCCGCCGTCCTTCAACGCCGGCAGCAACACCGTCGTCAGCGCGACGACCGAGCGGACGTTGAGATCGACGATGGCGTCGAAGGCTTCGTCGTCCACCTCGGCCGCCGGGATGCGCCCGACCATGGTGCCGGCATTGTTGACGAGGACGTCGAGCGGCCCGTCGAGGACGCCAAGAATGTCCCCGGCGAGGGTCTCGCCGCCGCCCCGCACTGACAGATCGGCCGTGAGCAGCGTCAGCCGGCTTTTCTGGTCATCGGAAAGTCCCGGCAGGAGATCCGCTTCGGCATGGTCGAGGCTGCGGCCGGCATGGGCGATGACGCTCGCGCCGGTTTCGAGAAAGCCTCTCGCCACTGCCGCGCCGATGCCGCGGCCGGCGCCGGTGACGACGACGGTCTTTCCGGAAAAGAGCGCCGGGTCGAAGCCGTTCATCGCGTCACTCCGTCGATCTGCGGCACCGCGGGCTTGGGAGCCGGCGCGTGCGATTGGTCTGCGCCGCGCCGGACCATCGCGAAAAGACCCGCGACGGCGACCAACAGCCAGCCAGCGATCAGCATCGTCCCGCCGGTCGGCGCAGCGTCGGCGAACAGCGAGTGGCCGCGCACCGCCCGCATGGCGAGATCGCCGGAAAACAGGACGACGCCGATCACCGTCGCCATGCCGGCGACGCCAATTAGCTTCGGCGCCCGGGCGGTGACCGCGGCAAGCCCCAGAAGCGCCGGCGCGTGGATGAGCGCCATCGACGCCGCGATGGCGACGAAGCGGTCGCCCTCTGCAACATGGGCTGCCAGCGCCGCGCCGGCGACGCCGGCCGCGCCGAAGAGCCCGGCGAAGACGATGAAGAGACCCGAAAGAATGCGCATGCCGCCTGCCGACATGTCAGCTCTCTCCCTGTCCGGCGATGCCGCTATGGGCGTTCGGCTCGGGATGGCGGCCGGAGGGGGTGTCCGACTGACGGGTGGTGACGGCAAGTTCCGGCATCTCGTCGAGCACCGATCCCCCCCACATCCGATAGCCGACGGCATAGGCGGCCTTGGCGAGAAGATGCGCCGAGAGCGGCGCCGTTAGCAGGAAGAAGGCGATGGCGGCGATCGCCCTCAGCGCCTCAGGCCCCGAATGGGAGACGAGGGCAAGGGCGAGCAGCGCCATGCCGGAGCCGACGGAGCCGGCCTTCGAGGCGGCATGCATGCGGGTGTAGATGTCCGGCAGGCGCAGGATGCCGAAGGCGGCGACGGCGGCGAAGGCCGAGCCTGCGAGGATCAGGAGCCCTGCGAGGACCATCAGGATCGTGTCGATCATCGGCCGGCTCCCGCTTCGGCTGCGGCGTCGCCGTCTCGCTCGTGCCGCTTGTCGTCGAACTTGCGCAGGTCCTGCTTCTCGTCGTCGTCGGCCGTCTTGCCGCGGGCGAGGATGAAGCGCGCGAAGGCGACCGTCGCCAGGAAGCCGACGAGGCCGAGCGCGATCGCGATGTCGACATAGAGGGTGTTGCCGGTGTCGATCGCGATGACGGCGATGAAGCCGATGGCGACCGAGGTCAGCATGTCGAGGCCGAGCACCCGGTCCGGCAGCGTCGGCCCGCGGATGATCCGCCCGATCGTCAGGAAGAAGGCAAAGCCCAGCAACACGAGCGAGATGTCGAGGCAGACGTCGAGGAAGATTTTGGCGAAGTCGGAATGGGTCATCGGAACGCCTCGAGGATCTTGCGCTCGAAGCCGGAGGCGATGTCGGCCCTGGTGCCGTCCGGGTCCGAGCAGTCGATGGCGTGGACATAGAGGGTCGAGCGGTCCTCGGAGACGTCCACCGAGAGCGTTCCGGGGGTCAGGGTGATGAGGTTGGCGAGCAAGGTGATCTCGAAGTCGCGATCGACCTTCAGCTCATAGGCGAAGATGCCCGGCGTCAGGTCCATCTTCGGCGACAGCACCAGCACCGCCACCCGCCAGGCCGACATGAGCAGCTCGTAGAGGAAGAGCAGGAACAAGGAGCCGATCCTGACGAAGCGGTCGACATAGCCGACCGTGCCGATCTCCCGGCGGATCAGGAACAGCGAGGCGGCGCCGAGCAGGAAGCCGAAGGCGAGGTTGAGGATGGTGAAGGAGCCGGAGACGATCGTCCAGACCAGCGCCAGCACGATGTTGATCAGGAACAGGATCACGAGCCGCCTCCTCCAAAGACCGAGCCGAGATAGGCCGCCGGGTCGACGACGCCGCGCGCCGCCTCGTCGGTGAGGCTCGCCAGCCACTGGGGAAAGACGCCCGCCGCGACGACGAAGGCGGCGAGGAGAACCAGCGGCAGCATCGCGGCGACCGGCGATGCCTCGCCCTTCGGATCGAAGCGTGCCGGAGCGTTACCGGCCCCGGGCCCGGCTGCCGCCGGCTCGGGGGCGTTGCGCCAGAAGGCCAGCGCAAAGACCCGGGCGCTGGCGATGGTCATCAGGAAGCCGGTGACGAGGATGACCGCACCGAGCCAGGGCAGCCCCGCCCCGAAGGCGCCGCGGACCAAAATCACTTTCGGCCAGAAGCCGGAGAAGGGCGGCAGGCCCGAGACGGCAAAGAGAAACACCAGCATCAGCGCCGCAAGGCCGGGCCTTGCCCGCCACAGCCCGCCCATTACGACAAGCGAGGACGAGCCGGCGACGCGCGAGGCCGTGCCGCCGGCAAGATAGAGCGCCGTCATCACCACGATCGAATGCAGCGCATAGAACACCGCGCCGGACAGGCCGACCACCAGTGGGCCGGAGCCCGGCAGAAGCGGCGCGGCCGCGGCATCCGCCGGGGCGGCGGTCGCCGCGCTCGCGGCCGTCGCGATGATCGATGGCTCCGCCGCGCCGCCATCCCCGGCAAGGGCAAGGCCGGCGAGGATCGTGCCGATGCCGGCGATGACGAAGTAGTTGAGCAGCCGGCGAAGGTCGCTCTGGGCGAGCGCGCCGAAGGCCCCGACCAGCATGGTCAGCGCCGCGACCCAGGCGATCAGCGTCGCGAGTTCGGCATGCTGCGGCGGAAACAGCATCAGGAGGACGCGGATCAGCGCATAGACGCCGACCTTGGTGAGAAGGCCGGCAAACAGCGCCGAAACCACGAAGCGCGGCGTGTGGTAGGAGGCCGGCAGCCAGTAGTTCAGGGGAAAGGCCGCGGCCTTCATGCCGAAGGCGACGAGATAAAGGACGGCGATGGTCAGCATCGCGCCGTCATCTTCGAGCCTGCCGGCCTTCTGCGCGATGTCGGCCATGTTGAGCGTGCCGAACAGGCCGTAGAGATAGCCGGTGGTGATCAGGAACAGCGTCGTCGCGACGAGGTTGAGGAAGCAGTATTTCGTCGCACCGTCGAGCTGCTCGTGTTCGGAGCCGAGGATCAGCAGTCCGAATGAGCCGATGAGCAGCACCTCGAACCAGACATAGAGATTGAAGATGTCGCCGGTGAGGAACGCCCCGGAGACGCCCCCCATCATCAGGAACATGAAGGGGAAGAAGCCGTAGCGCCGCTCGACGAGGCTCATCGACAAGGTGGCGTGGATCGCCGCCGCCAGCGCCACGAAGCCGGCGGTCGCGACGAACAGGGCGCCGAGCATGTCGACGGTAAAGGCGATGCCGAAGGGCGGCTTCCAGGCGCCCATCATCATCGTCTGCGGCCCGTCGGCCACGACTTTCAGGAGCAGCATGACGTCGACCGCCAGGAGCAGCGCGAAGCCCGGTATGGCCAGCCAGGGATGCCAGTCGACGCGCTTTCGTACCATCAGAAGCACGGCACCGAACAGGAAGCAGACGGCGACCGGAGCGACGACGAGATAGTCCGAAGGCGCCAGCGCCCCGTGGATCATCGCCTCGGCTTTCAGATGTGCGGTCTCGGAAGGTGCGGCCATCGAATGCTCAGTATCCCAGCGGCGGCAGGCCGTCGTTTTCGGGCTCGGCGACGCGCATCTCGTCGGTGTCGTCGGTGCCGAGGTCCTGATAGGCGCGATAGGCGAGCACCAGCAGGAAGGCGAAGAAGGAGAAGGAGATGACGATCGCCGTCAGGATCAGCGCCTGCGGCAGCGGATTGGCGACGGCGTCGAGCGGCGCCTTCGCGCCCTCAGGCACCAGCGGCGGCGCCACCGAGGAGACGCGCCCGGCGGTGAAGATCAGGATGTTGACGGCATTGCCGAGCAGCACCACCCCGAGCAGCATGCGGATGATGTGCTTCGACAGAAGCAGGTAGAGGGCGACGGCGAAGAGGCAGCCGACGACGAAGCTGAGGGCGGTTTCCATCAGTCCGACTCCCGTTCCTCGAGGGCGAGCGCGATCGACGAGATGCCGCCGACGACGACGAGATAGACGCCGATGTCGAAGAGCATCGGCGTCGACAGCGCCAGTTCGGTGCCGAAGACATGCGGGAAGATCCACAGGCCGGTCATGAAACCGGTGCCGGCGGGGATCGAGAGAAGGCCCGCGACGACGGCGAAGAGCAGGCCCGCCGCAGAGATCGCCATCGGATGGAAGTAGAGCGCCCGGCGCACCGCCGCGACGCCGCAGGCGATACCGTAGATCGCGAAGGCCGAGGCGGCGATCAGCCCGCCGATGAAGCCGCCGCCGGGATCGTTGTGGCCGCGCAGGAGGACGAAGATCGAGAACAGCACCATCAGCGCGGTGAGATAGGGCGCGGTGAAGCGGAAGATGATCGTCCTCATGGCGTCGTCTCCGTCGGATCGGCCGGCGCCCGGTCGCGGCGCCCGACGCGGATGCGGATCAGCGCCAGCACCGCGAGGCCGGTGGTCATGACGACGGCGATCTCGCCCATCGTGTCGACGCCGCGGAAGTCGACGATGATCACGTTGACGATGTTGTGGCCGTGGGCGATCGCGTAGGAATAGCGCTCGAAGAAATCCGACAGCACCGGATCGAAGGGCCGCTGGGTGATCGACAACAGGAACAGGCCGAAACCCGCGCCGCCGGCGGTCGCCAGCGCCGCATCGGGCAGCGTCTCGCGCCACGGCCGGTGGTCGGCCGGCGAGAGCCGCAGCCGGGTCATCACGAGGGCGAGGATGACCACCGACAGGGTCTCGACCATGAACTGCGTGAAGGACAGGTCCGGCGCGCCGAGCAGCATGAAGATCAGCGCCGTGGCAAAGCCCTGGATGCCAAGCGAGACGATCGCCGTCAGGCGGTTCTTGGCGATGACGACCGCGACGATGCCGACGAGGATCAGCGCCAGCACGATCCACTCGTAGAAACGCAGCTCCGGCACCTTCGGTTCGGACGGCAGCGCGCCGGCGAAGATCATCGGCACCAGCAGCCCGGCGGTGATCACCGCGATGGTCACCGTCATGTAATAGTCGAGCCGGCCGGATTGCAGGCGCCGGGTGGCAATGAACGACACCCGCAGGAGCCCGCGCATCGCCTGGTCGAAGCCGAGATCCGGCCCCCAGCCGATCGCCGCAAGGGTGCGGCCGGTCGCGGCCCTGATGGCGTTCGAGGCGAGATAGATCAGGATGCCGAGGCCGATCGTCGCCAGCGAAAGGGCGAAGGCGAGGTTGAGATGCGGCACCCAGGAAATCTCGATCCCGGCCGGCGCGCCGATGGCCGAACTCGCCATCGGGCCCGAGAAGAAGTGGTGGTAGGTTTCGGAAAACAGCGCCCCGACAAGACCGGCGACACCAAGAACGAGCGGGCCGAGCCAGATCGTCAGGCCGCCCTCATGGGGATGGTGGATCGTCTCCGGGAGCCTGCCGACAAACGGCTTCAGCGCGACGATGAAGGCGGCGGCGAACATCAGCGCATTGCCGAGGATCGCAGCGGCGATCAGGAAGACGTGCCAGGCGTCGGGATGCTCGAGCGCGTGATAGATCTCCTCCTTGGCAAGGAAGCCGACGAAGGGCGTGATGCCGCCCATCGACAGCGCGCAGAGCAGCGCCGCGGTGAAGGTGATCGGCATGTATCTGGCGAGCCCGCCGAGACGGTCGAGCTCGCGGGTATGAGCGCCGTGATCGACCGATCCCGCCACCATGAACAGGCCGCCCTTGAACAGCGAATGGGCGATCAGATAGAGCACCGCGCCGATCAGTGCGGCTTCGGTGCCGACGCCGATCAGCATGACCAGCAGGCCGAGCGAGGAGACGGTCGTATAGGCGAGCGTGATCTTGATGTCGGTGGCACGCACGGCGAGCAGCGCGCCCATCACCAGCGTCACCGCGCCGAAGATCGGCAGAACCGTCGTCCACAGAACGGTCTCGCCGAGCGCCGGCTGCATCCTCAGGAGCAGATAGACGCCGGCCTTCACCATCGTCGCCGAGTGCAGATAGGCCGACACCGGCGTCGGCGCTTCCATGGCGTTGGGCAGCCAGACATGGAACGGCATCTGCGCCGACTTGGTGAAGGCGCCGCAGATGACCAGGACGAAGATCGCCGTATAGGCGGGGCTCGATCGCAGCGCGTCGCCGGCGGCCAGCACCTCGCTCATCGAGTTCAGCCCGGCGAGCTCGCGGATCAGGATGAAGCCGGCGAGCAGCGCGAGGCCGCCACCACCGGTGATCGCCAGCGCCTGGATGGCGCCGCGCCGCGCCCTCTCCCTGTCATGATCGAAGCCGATCAGCAGGAAGGAGGTGATCGAGGTCAGCTCCCAGTAGACGAACAGCGTCATCAGGTCGTCGGCCAGCACCAGGCCGAGCATCGAGCCCATGAACATCAGGATGAAGGAGAAGAACCGGCCCTGGTCCCGGTGACCCTTCAGATAGCCGCCGGAATAAAGCACGATCAGCGTGCCGATGCCGGTGATCAGCAGGCCGAAGGTCGAGGCGAGGCCGTCGATGCGGAAGGAGAAGCGCACGTCGAAGGCGGGGATCCAGTCATAGCCGAACTGGACGACGCCGCCATCGGCGACGGTCGGAAGGAAGGTAAAGAGGATCGCGAAGGCGAGAGCCGGAGCCAGCGCCAGCAGCCAGGCGGCATGGGCGCCGAGGAACCGTTTGGCGATCGGCGCGATCGCCGCGGCGAGAAATGGCAGGGCAAGGGCCAGCGTTCCTCCGGTCGTCGCCTCGATTTCCGCCATCCGTCGTCCTTGCCGTTGCGCCTTCGGTGATTCGATGCCGCCGGTTGATCCGGCGAGCCCGCCGGGGACGATCGAATGTGCTGCCCGCCCGCAGGAACGCGATGCGAGGGACAGCGCCTTCGTTCTATAAGAACCGCCACGCCGCGGGGCAAGGACACCGAAGCCGGCCGCTGCGGCCTTTCCCGGGATCTCCGGGCGGCAGGGCCGCTTGCGAAGCACCGCCGGACCACCTAACTGCGGGCCGGGTTTCGTTTCGCCGCTCCGCCCGCCTGTCCGCAATGACGCCTGCGATCGGCGCTCCGGCGAAAGGCCGAAACGCGACGGTGGCGTTTTTCCGCGAAATGCGGTGCAATCGGCGCGAATCCCATTCCGTGCATCGACGACGAAGAGCCTTGGATATCTGCCGTGACGACACGTTTCGACCCGCCCGCCGAGCTTCCGAAGCCGCCGCTCCCCGACAAGCGGCCGCTGACGGATACGCGCCACGGCCGCGAGCGGCTCGACGAATATGCCTGGCTGAGAGCGCATAACTGGCAGGAGGTCTTCAAGGATACGGCGGTCCTCGATCCCGACATCCGGGCCCATCTGGAGGCCGAAAACGCCTATCAAAAAGCCGTCATGACCGGCACCGAGGCGCTGCGCGAGGCGCTGGTGAAGGAAATGCGCGGGCGGATCAAGGAAGACGATTCGTCGGTCCCCGCCCCCGACGGTCCCTTCGCCTACGGCATCGCCTACGAGGCCGGCGCCGAATATCCGCGCTTCGTGCGGGTTCCCCGGGAGGGCGGCGAGACGGCGGTGCTGCTCGACGCCGAGAAGGAAGCCGCGGACCGCGCGTATTTCTCCCTCGGCGGCGCCAGCCATTCCGGCGACCATCGCTGGCTGGCCTGGGCCTATGACGACAGGGGTTCGGAATTCTACACGCTGAGGATCCGCGATCTTGAGAGCGGCGAGGACCTTCCCGACATCGTCGAGGACACCGGCGGCGGCGGTGTCTGGTCGGCGCGCTCGAACGGCTTCTTCTACACGCGCCTCGATTCCAACCACCGGCCGAGCCGGGTGTTTTATCACCGCCTCGGCAGCGACCCCTCGAGCGACGCGCTGATCTACGAGGAAACCGATGCCGGCTTCTTCATGGGCGTCGGCAAGACCCAGTCGGACGAGTTCGTCGTCATCGACATCCACGACCACGAGACGTCGGAATGCTGGCTGATCCCCTCAGCCAATCCGGCGGCCGAGCCGCGGCTTCTCGCCGAGCGCGAGACCGGCGTCGAATACGACGTCGACGAGGCCGGCGGCACCCTCTACATCCGCACCAATGCCGACGGCGCCCACGACTACAAGATCGTCACGGCGCCCGTCGATTCGATCGGCCGCGGCGAGTGGGCCGACTATGTCGCCCATGAGGACGGCCGGCTGATCCTCGACCACATGGTGCTGCAGAACCACCTCGTCTGGCTGGAGCGCCGCGAGGGCCTGCCGCGCATCGTCGTCAAGCGTCTCTCGGACGGCGCCGAACATGCCGTCGCCTTCGAGGAAGAGGCCTATTCGCTGGGCCTTTCGGGCACCTACGAATTCGACACGACGGTGATCCGCTTTTCCTATTCTTCGCTGACGACGCCGTCGCAGACCTTCGACTACGACGTCGAGACGCGCGAGCGGACGCTGCTGAAGACCCAGGAGGTTCCCTCCGGCCACGATCCGGAGGCCTATGTGACCCGGCGGACTTTCGCTCCCGCCAACGACGGCGAGAGCGTGCCGGTATCGCTGCTCTACCGCAGGGACACCCCGCTGGACGGCTCGGCACCGTGCCTCCTCTACGGCTACGGCTCCTACGGCATCACCATCCCGGCAGGCTTCAACACCAACATCCTGTCGCTGGTGAATCGCGGCTTCGTCTATGCCATCGCCCATATCCGCGGCGGCAAGGACAAGGGCTTCCGCTGGTACGAGGCGGGCCGGCGGCGCAACAAGGCGAACACCTTCACAGACTTCATCGCCGCCGCCGACCATCTCGTCGCCGAACGATTCACCTCCCACGAGCGGATCATCGCCGAGGGCGGCTCGGCCGGCGGCATGCTGATGGGCGCCGTCGCCAACATGTCGCCGGAAAAGTTCGGCGGCATCGTCGCTATCGTCCCCTTCGTCGACGTCCTCAACACCATGCTCGACGACACCCTGCCGCTGACCCCGCCGGAATGGCCCGAATGGGGCAATCCGATCCTGTCGGGCGAGGACTACGAGGTGATCGCGTCCTACAGCCCCTATGACAACGTCAAGCGCCAGGCCTACCCGCCGATCCTGGTGCTCGCCGGGCTGACCGACCCGCGGGTGACCTATTGGGAGCCGGCGAAATGGGTGGCGCGGCTGCGCGAATTGAAGACCGACGACAATCCGGTGCTTTTGAGGACAAATATGGACTCCGGCCATGCCGGCGCTTCCGGCCGCTTCTCGAAGCTCGAGGAAGTCGCCTATGTCTATGCCTTCGCCCTGAGGCTGATGGGGAAGGCGGCGTAGGCGGCGCAGGCAGAGCGTCGGGCGCATTCCGCCTGCCGCGTCTTTCTTCGCAGGCGGTGCTCGGAGTTTCGATTCAGCCGGCTTTTGCGGTTTGGTCGTTCCGCTGAGAGTGCTTGAGAACTCTCCGTGCGCGGTGCTTTCCGGTTTTCCTTTGACAATACCTGGGGTTACCCCCCTCTGCCCTGCCGGGCATCTCCCCCGCAAGGGCAGGCGAATCGCATATGGCCGGCGGTGATTTGAAGCTGATCGGGCTTGCGGTTTTGGCTCTGATTGATTCTGGAAGCATCCATGGAGATGTCCCGTGGAGGCGAAGATGGATCGATTTGTCGAAT
>NZ_SOZD01000003.1 GCF_004519335.1 Jiella endophytica
CCATCTTCGCCTCCACGGGACATCTCCATGGATGCTTCCAGAATCAATCAGAGCCAAAACCGCAAGCCCGATCAGCTTCAAATCACCGCCGGCCATATGCGATTCGCCTGCCCTTGAGGGGGAGATGCCGGCAGGCAGAGGGGGGTGCCTCGGCACGAACCTCTCGGTCGACGCGAATGCCAACCCTTCACCCCCCGTAGCGCTCGCCCTCCGGCTTGCCGTCGGCATAGGGCTCGGTGGTGTAGCGCATGGTGCGGCCGTAGGTTTCCTGGCGGCGCAGGCGGTAGCCAGGCTCGTCCGCCGGCCGGTTGACCAGGAAGGACAGCTTCACCGATTCCCAGCCATGCGAGGAGTCGAAGGCCGAGAGCCGGATGTAGCGGTCGCCATAGGCCTTCCGGCAGGCGGCGAGTTCCATCATCACGCCGGCGGCGTCGGCGACGTCGAACATCGGCTGGCCCCACATGTCCCAGTAGGTGTTCCGGGGATGCGGATCGTCGGTGTATTCGAGATTCACCGCCCAGCCATTGTCGAGGCAGTATTGCACCTGTCGGGTGATCTGCTCGTCGGAAAGGTCGGGCAGGAAGGAAAACGTTCCCTGTGTCACGCGCATGGTATCATCTCCTTCGATGGGATCGGGGTGACGGACGGCGTGGAGTGGCTGGGGCGGCCCCTGGGAGGAAACATCCGCCCCAGCCCTCACGCACGGCTCAGGCGGCCGTGGCGGTCACCGCGTAGTCGGGCGAGTCGGTCGAGGTGTAGTTGAAGGTGACGTCCTTCCAGGTATCGAGAGCGGCTTTGAGCGGCGCGCAGCTCTTCGCCGCCTCGTTGAGGATATCCGGACCCTCGCGGACGATGTCGCGGCCCTCGTTGCGGGCGAGGATCATGCATTCGAGCGCGACGCGGTTGGCCGTCGCGCCGGCGGCGATCCCCATCGGATGGCCGATCGTGCCGCCGCCGAACTGCAGCACCACGTCTTCGCCGAGGAGATCGATGAGCTGGTGCATCTGGCCGGCATGAATGCCGCCGGAGGCGACCGGCATCATCTTGTTCAACGAAGCCCAGGGCTGGTCGAAGAAGACGCCGTTCTCCAGCCGCTTCTCGGTGAACTCGTTGCGGCAGATGTCGTAATAGCCGCGCGTCGTCGCCGGGTCGCCCTCCAGCTTGCCGACCACGGTCCCGGCATGGATGTGATCGACGCCGGCGAGCCGCGCCCATTTGGCGATGACCCGGAAGGAGACGCCGTGGGTCTTCTGGCGCGTATAGGTGGAGTGCCCTGCCCGGTGGAGATGCAGGATCATGTTCTTGCGGCGCGCCCATTTCGCCATGGACTGCATCGCCGTCCAGCCGATGACGAGATCGATCATGACGATGTTCGAGCCGAGTTCGGCGGCAAATTCGGCCCGCTCGTACATGTCCTCCATCGTGGCGGCGGTGACGTTGAGATAGGTGCCCTTGATCTCGCCGGTGGCGGCCTGGGCCTTGTTCACCGCCTCCATGCAGTAGAGGTAGCGCTCGCGCCAGTCCATGAAGGGCTGCGAATTGATGTTCTCGTCGTCCTTGGTGAAGTCGAGCCCGCCCTTCAGCGCCTCGTAGACGACGCGGCCATAGTTGCGCCCCGAGAGGCCGAGCTTCGGCTTCACCGTCGCGCCGAGCAGCGGCCGGCCGAACTTGTCGAGCCGCTCGCGCTCGACGACGATGCCGGTGGCCGGGCCCTGGAAGGTCTTCACATAGGCGGTCGGCAGCCGCATGTCCTCGAGCCTCAGGCCCTTCAGCGGCTTGAAGCCGAAGACGTTGCCGATGATCGAGGCGGTCAGGTTGGCGATCGAGCCCCGCTCGAAGAGATCGAGATCGTAGGCGATATAGGCGAAATACTGGTCGGTGGTGTTCGGCACCTTGTCGACGCGATAGGCCTTCGCCCGGTACTTCTCGGCCGCGGTCAGGCGATCCGTCCAGACCACGGTCCAGGTGGCGGTCGAGCTCTCGCCGGCGACGGCGGCGGCCGCCTCGATCGGATCGACGCCGTCCTGCGGGGTGATCCGGAAACAGGCGATGACGTCCGTCTCCTTCGGCTCGTAGTCGGGCTCCCAGTAGCCCATCTGCTTGTACTGCATGACGCCGGACTTGTAGCGGTCCTTGCCGGTGACGGTCTGCGATCCCGAATCCATGTCGCCTTCTCCTCCTTGCGTTGAAAATCGCGATGCGCCCCGCCGCCCTTCGATGCCGGCGTCAGGCAAAGCCGCTCCCGTCGCCGCGGAGAGACTCCCCGCGCCGTTGCATGCCGGTCTTGCTGTCGTTCACGCTTTGCGGCCGGTCGTTCGGCCGCGGCTACTCGCTGCCCGCCTAGGGGGACGCGCATCCATTCGCACGCGCGAAGGACGCTCCAACTGATTCAGTCACCAGATCGTGCTTTGCGAAAAGCGGTTCCGATTTTCGGGGCCGATACTGTGAGCGGCGGCGGTCCTCGCTTCTCCCGCTCCGGGCCGGTGGTCCGGCCCGGAGCGTCATGCCGTGGTCAGACGGTCAGCGCTTCAGCATCTCGCCGGCGGCCTCGACGACCGCATCGGCGGTGATGCCGAAATGCTTGTAGACTTCCGGCGCCGGCGCCGAGGCGCCGAAGCTGGTCATGCCGATGAAGTGGCCGTCCTCGCCGATCCAGCGATCCCAGCCGAGCCGGGCGGCCGCCTCGATGGCGATGCGCGGCGCCGTGCCGAGGACGGACTTGCGATAGGCCGCATCCTGCTCCTCGAACAGCTCCCAGCAGGGCATCGAGACGACGGCGACCTTGAGACCGTTCGCCTCGAGCCGCTTGGCCGCCTCGACGGCGAGCGAGACCTCGGTTCCGGTGGACAGGATGGTGATGTCGCGCGGCCCGTCGGTGTCCTTGAGGACATAGGCGCCCTTGCGGGTCTTGTTCTCGGAGACCGAACCCGAGCGCAGCGTCGGCACGCCCTGGCGCGACAGCGCCATCACCGAAGGCCGCTTGGTCTCGCCCATGGCGATCTCCCAGGCCTCGTTGGTCTCGACGGCGTCGGCCGGCCGGAACAGGAGAAGGTTCGGCGTCGCCCGGTGGATCGCCAGATGCTCGATCGGCTGGTGCGTCGGGCCGTCCTCGCCGAGACCGATGGAATCGTGGGTCATCACATAGACGACCCGGATGCCCATCAGCGCCGACAGGCGGATGGCGCCGCGCGCATAGTCGGTGAAGCACATGAAGGTGCCGCCATAGGGAACGAAGCCGCCATGCAGCGCGATCCCGTTCATCACGGCGGACATGCCGTGTTCGCGGATGCCGTAGCGGATGTAGCGGCCGGCATAGTCGCCGGGGGCGATGTCCTTCAGCCCTTTGGTCCGGGTGTTGTTCGAGGGCGTCAGGTCGGCCGAGCCGCCGATGGTCACCTCGGACGCGCCATTGATCACCTCGAGCGCCATTTCTGATGCCTTGCGGGTCGCGACATTCGGCTTGTCGGTGACGACGTCGGCGCGGGCCGCGGCCATCAGCTCGGCGAGGTTCTCCGGCAGCGCCGTGGCATATTGCGCCTCGAAGGCGGCGCGGTTCGGCGCCGCGTCACGGCGCTTTTCCCAGGCCTCGCGGGCTTCGCGTCCCTTCGTCGCGGCGGCATGCCAGGCCTTGGTGATCGGCTCGGGAACGACGAAGGCCTTAGAGGTCCAGCCGATGTTCTTGCGCGTCGCGGCGACTTCGTCCGCCCCGAGCGCCGAGCCGTGCACCTTGTCGGTGCCCTGCATGTTCGGTGCGCCATAGCCGATGATGGTGCGGCAGGCGATGAAGGCCGGCTTGTCGCTCTTCTGCGCCTCGAGGATGACCTTCTCGATCGCCTCGGGGTCGTGACCGTCCACCGCAAAGGTATTCCAGCCATGCGCCTCGAAGCGCTCGCGCTGGTCGATCGAGGTCGACAGCTTGGTGTCGCCGTCGATCGAGATGTGATTGTCATCGAAGAAGAAGATCAGCTTGTTGAGCTTCAGGTGCCCGGCAAGATCGATCGCCTCGTGGGAGATGCCCTCCATCAGGCAGCCGTCGCCGCAGAAGGCATAGGTGTAGTGGTCGACGAGATCGTCGCCGAAGCGCTGGTTGAGCATCCGCTCGGCGAGCGCCATGCCGACCGACATGGTGATGCCCTGGCCGAGCGGGCCGGTGGTCGCCTCGATGCCGGCGGCATGGCCGTATTCCGGATGGCCGGCGGTGCGGCTGCCGAGTTGGCGGAAGTTCTCGATCTCCTCGATCGTCATTTCCGGGAAGCCGAGGAGGTGCATCACCGAATATTGCAGCATCGAGCCGTGGCCGTTCGACAGGATGAAACGGTCCCGGTTCGGCCAGTGCGGCTGGGAGGGATCGATCCTCAGGAACTTCGAGAACAGCACGGCGGCGACGTCGGCCATGCCCATCGGCATGCCGGGATGGCCGGAATTGGCCTTCTGGACGGCGTCCATCGACAGCGCGCGGATGGCGTTCGCCATGTCTCGCAGAGAGACGCCCGCCATCTCGTGGGGCATTTTGTCGGCGGCTTCGGACATGATGTCTTTCCTTGGAATTTCGTGTTCGAGCTCAGGACGCGCGGCGTTTCTTTTCCATCAGCTGGAGGATCAGCGGCGTCAGGATGAGCTGCATTGCGATGTCGAGCTTGTTGCCCGGTGCGACGATGGAATTCGCCCGGGACATGAAGCTCCCGTGGATCATAGACAGAAGATAGGGAAAATCGATGCCGCGGGGTTTGGCAAAACGGATGACGATCATCGATTCGTCCGGCGTCGGGATCCAGCGGGCGATGAACGGGTCGGAGGTGTCGACGATCGGCACCCGCTGGAAGTTGATGTCGGTGCGGGCAAATTGCGGGCAGATGTATTTCACGTAGTCGGGCATCCGCCTGAGGATCGTGTCCATCACCGCCTCGGTGGAATAGCCGCGGGTCGCCCTGTCGCGATGGATCTTCTGGATCCATTCGAGATTGATCACCGGCACGACGCCGATCTTCAGGTCCACCAGCGGCGCCAGATCGACGGTGTCGGTCTTCACGCAGCCATGCAGCCCTTCGTAGAAGAGCAGGTCGCTCTCCTCGAGCGGCGTCCAGTCCGAGAAGGTGCCGGGCTCGCTGCCATAGAGCTGTGCTTCCTCCTCGTCGTGGATGTAGTGGCGGGTCTCGCCGCGACCCTTGCGGCCGAAATCGGAAAACACCTCCTGCAGCTTCTCCAGAACGTTCGCCTCCGGGCTGAAATGCGAGAAGTCGCGGTTCCCCCTCGCCTCTTCCTCCAGCATCTTGGCCTTCATCGCTTGACGGTCGTAGCGGTGGAAGGCGTCGCCCTCGATGAAGGCGGCCCGCACCTCTTCGCGCCGGAAGATCTGGTCGAAGATATTCTTTACCGAAGTCGTACCGGCCCCCGACGACCCGGTGATGACGATGATCGGATGCTTCGCGGACATCGGATTTCCTCCCAGACCCGCCGCGCGTCCCAACGCAACGGGCCGATTCGCAAAGGCGCATTCGCCCTCATGCACTACGCTCCGGCCTGTCCCCCGGGCCTTTTGCGGCCGTCAGACGCTCATGCCCGGAAAAGGCTCCTCTTGCCGAACAGCGGCGAGCGCTCGGCAAGCGCCGAGGGGTCGGCGATGTAGCGGGCGACCCGCTCCACCTCGCGCTTCGAGCCGAATACCAGCGGCGTTCGGTCGTGCAGACCCTCGGGCTCGATATCGAGGATCGAGGTGGTGCCGTCGGTCGCCTTGCCGCCGGCATTCTCGATGCAGAAGGCGACCGGATTGGCCTCGTAGACCAGCCGCAGCCGGCCCTTGGCGTAGCCTTTGCGGCCATCGCCCGGATAGAGGAAGATCCCGCCGCGCAGGAGGATACGATAGCAGTCGGCGACCATCGAACCGACCCAGCGCATGTTGAAGTCGCGCTCGCGCGGGCCCTCGCTGCCGGCGAGGAGATCGTCGACATAGCTGCGGATCGGCTGGTCCCAGTGCCGGTAGTTCGAGGCGTTGATGGCGAACTCGTTCGCCTTGTCGACGATGGCGATCGAGGTCTTGAGTTCGACGAAGCCGCCGAAGCCCGGCGAGAAGATGAAGACGTGGGTGCCGTTGCCCATCGACATGACCAGGAGAAGCTGCGGCCCGTAGATGAAGAAGCCGGCGCCGAGCTGGCGCGATCCCTTCTGCCGGAACACCCTGGACGGATCGGCCCGGTGCTCCTCGTCCACCGGCAGGATCGAGAAGATCGTTCCGATCGAGACGTTGGTCTCGATGTTCGAGGAGCCGTCGAGCGGATCGATCGCCATCGCCAGCGAAGCGTCCGGCTTCAGGGCCACCGCGCCTTCCTGCTCCTCGGAGCCGAAATAGGCCAGCGGCGATGCCTCGGCCGCCTCCAGGAACACCCGGTCGGCGATGACGTCGAGCTCCTTCTGGACGTCGCCGCCGGCATTCGTCCCGCCGCGCGCCTGGCCCATGCCGTCGCCGCCGGCGATGATCTTGTTGCGCAGCTTGACCGCGGCGCCCGCGAGATTGCGGATCGTTTCGGCGACCTGCTGCTTCAGCGGATCGTTGCCGCATTCCGATCTGAGATGGGCGTCGAGAGACGATGCCATGCTGTCCTCCATTGAGCTGCGGAATTCTGCGCCCCGCTCGCTCGTTGATAGCGAGCATCGGCGTGCTTTGCGGATAAGTAAAATTTAATATCTTTACCCAAGCCATAAAACAAAATAACTACGGTGTCATGCGGAACCTCACTCTTCGCCAGTTGCGCTCGATCCAGGCGATCAGCCGGCACGGGACCATTGCCGCCGCCGCAAGGCAAGTAGGGCTTACGGCGCCGGCGGTGACCCTGCAGGTCAAGCAGATCGAGGACGACTGCGGACTCGCGCTGTTCGACCGCACCAGCGACGGCATGCGCCTCACCGTGGCGGGAGAGGCGGTTCTCTCCGCCGCCAACGCCATCGACACCACCCTTCGCGGGCTTTGCGAGCAGATCGATTCGATCAAGGGCGTCCGCTCCGGGACGATCAATCTCGGCGTCGTCTCGACGGCGAAATATTTCGCGCCCCGGCTGATCGCGGCCTTTCGCGATGCCTATCCCGAGATCGTCGTGAAGCTCAGGGTCGGCAACCGCCACGCGATCACCGCCGAGCTCAAGGACTACAAGCTCGACATCGCGCTGATGGGCCGCCCGCCGATGGAGTTTCCGGTCACCTCGACCTTCTTCGGCGACCACCCGCTGGTGATCGTCGCCGATCCGGCCCATCCCCTCGCCCGCGAACGCGACATTCCCCGCGAGCGGCTGCTGTTGGAAACGATCATCATTCGCGAGCAGGGATCGGGCACCCGCGCGGCGCTCGAGGGATTCTTCATCAGCGATCTCGACCGGCTGGCGGCGGCCAGCGTCGAGATGGGGTCCAACGAGACGATCAAGCAGGCGGTGATGGCGGGGCTCGGGATCGCCTTCATCTCCGCCCACACCATCGCCTTCGAGGTTGAGATGGGCCGGCTGGCGGTGCTCGACGTCGCCGATATGCCGATCCGGCGCAAATGGTATGCCGTCTGCCGGCAGGAGCGGATCGCCGCGCCGGCGGAACGCGCCTTCAAGGCGTTTCTGGTGGAGCGCGGCGCCAAGCACCTGCCGCTGCTCGGCGCTCTCTATCCGGAGGGGGCGGTGCGGGCGGGTTAACGAGGGACCCGGCCGCAGGTTTCGGGCCAGTCGGCGCCGGACGTTCTGTTCTGCACCGGTCATTTATTGTTTCAAGGGCCGCGCGCTTTAGCGTACCCCCCTCTGTCCTGCCGGACATCTCCCCCTCAAGGGGGGAGATCAACCTCGCTTGGACGTCCAGCTCCCCGACCGACTTAACATCCGACTTCCGATCGACGATGCCATTGCCTCCGCCCATGACCGATGCGCACCGCCCAAATGCCGCCGATCTCCTCCCTTGAGGGTGATGTCCGCCCTTCGACAGGCTCAGGAGGACAGAGGGGGTCAAGGGCGCAAAGGAGCGCCTCTCAAAAACCAGGCACGGCAGCAACGATCTATGGCCGCTCAGCCTTCCGGTGCGACGGTTTCACCGTCGATCGCCGCAGCCACAAAGCCCGGCGGATCGATCAGCGGCGCCCGCCTCAGCGCGGCGAGATCGGCCGAACCGGTGCAGAAGCAGGCGATCCTGAGCTCCTGGATGACGGCCGCAAAATGGGCCGCCACCGCCTCGGCCGAATGGTCTGCGGCCGCCAGGGTCGCCGCGGCCTGGCCGCCGAGATCGGCGCCGAGGCGGATCGCCCGCGCGACGTCGAGGCCGCTTCGCAGTCCGCCGGAGCCGATCATCGTCGTATCGGGACAGGCCGCCCTCACCCCTGCGATCGCCCGCGCCGTCGGGATGCCCCAGTCGGCAAAGGCCATCGCGGTCCTGCGCAGAAGCGGGTCGTCGGCGCGTTCCGCCTCGACCGCCGCCCAGCTGGTGCCGCCTGCACCGGCAACGTCGATGGCCGCGACGCCGGCCTCGACCAGACGGCGGGCAAGGCTCGCCGAAATGCCGGCCCCGACCTCCTTGACGACCAGCGGCACGGCGAGGTCGCGAGCAAGCGTCTCGATCCTTGTGAAAATGCCTTGCCAGTCGGTGTCGCCGCCGGCCTGCACCGCCTCCTGCAGCGGATTGAGATGGACGATCAGCGCATCCGCCTCGATCATCTCCACCGCCCGCATCGCCTCGGCCGTCCCGTAGCCGAGGCCGAGCTGCGCCGCGCCGATATTGGCGAGGATCGGCACGTCTTGTGCCAGCCGGCGCAGCGACCGGTCGAGCCCGCCGGTCGCCCTTCCCTCGATTGCGATGCGCTGCGAGCCGACGGCGAGCGCGATGCCGAGGTCGCCGGCCACCTCGGCGAGACGGGCGTTGATCCGCGCGGCCCGCTCCGGCCCGCCGGTCATCGACGAGATCAGCAGCGGCGCCTTGAGCCGCCGGCCGAGGAAACGGGTGGAGAGATCGATCGCGGCGAGCGACAGCTCCGGCAGCGCGCAGTGCTCGAATCGGATCGCCTCGAGCCCGGTCGTCAGCCGCTCCGGGCGGTCTGCGGCGGCGGTCGCGAGCACGATGTCGAGGTGATCGCTCTTGCGTCCCGCGATGTCGGAGCCCTTCGGCCGGGGGTGGTCATCGCTCATCAAGCATTCGTGTCCGGTCGTCGGCGAATGGCCGTGCACTGCCGCAGTTTCGCCCGCCGCACGCTATTGTCCATCATCAAATCCTTTGCAACGATGCCGCCCGTCGCCCGGGGGTTTTGCGGCAATCGAGGGTCCGCGGGCAAGACGGAACGGGCGGCTGTTTGCGCGGCGCGTTTCCCGATATGAGTGCAAGGCGAGGTTCCTTGGCGGAACCCGGCATGGAGTCCAAACGATCGCAACGAGACAACAATGCGCGTACCGCCGGTCAGGGGCAATCCCTCGTCCATTCAAGGCTTGGGGTCGGCGACATGACACCTGAGCTGAAGCGCAGCCTCGCCGCCCAGCGCGAGATGATCGACGGGCGGCTGCGCCGTCTCGTGCCCCGCGCCCTGCCCGGCCAGACACCCCTCGACGAGGCGATCGCGGCGAGCGTTCTCGCGCCCGGCAAACGGCTGCGTCCGATGATGACGATGATGGTGGCGATGGATCTCGGCGGCGACGTCGAGGTGGCGATCGATGCCGGCTGTGCCATCGAAATGGTGCATGCCGCCTCGCTTGCCCTCGACGACCTGCCGTCGATGGACGACGCCACCATGCGGCGCGGCCGCCCGGCGGTGCATGCCGCCTATGGCGAGGACGTCGCGATTCTCGCGGCCATCGCCTCGCTCTCCGGCGCCTTCGAGACGCTGGCGAAGCTTTCCGGCGCGAGCGACGAGGTGCGGGCCCAGAGCGTCGTCATCCTCACCCGTGCCGTCGGCGTCTCGGGCCTCGTCGCCGGACAATTCGCCGATCTGAGGGACGGCTCCCACCAGCGGGAGGTCACCGACATCGCGGCGACCAACAGCCTGAAGACCGGCTCGCTGTTTTCCGCCGCCGTCGAGATCGGCGCGGTAGTCTCCGGCGCAAGTCACGCAGTCCGGCTGGCTCTACGCAGCTTCGGTGCCGAGCTCGGCCACGCCTTTCAGCTGCTCGACGATCTGCTGGATCAGGACGGCAATGCCCTTCGCACCGGCAAGGACGTCGGCAAGGACATCGGCAAGTCGACGATCGGTTCGGTGATCGGCAGCCAGTCGGTCGTCGACCGGATCACCGGCCACGTGGCGAAGGCTCACGCCTATCTCGACGAATCCGTCGGGCCAAAGAGCTTGATGCATGGCTGCGTCGACTTCATCTTCCAGGAAGCGCTTCCGACATCGGCCGATCCTGCGACGCAGCGGCAGGACGTCGGGGCGAAATAGTCCCCTCCCGGCGGCGGGTCGTTCCGCCGTCGCGCGAGGTGCCCGCGGGAGAGACGGATGGGTCTCATGGAATTTCTCGGCCTCGCCGCCATTGCCGTCGGCGTCTTCCTGCTGATGGAGGGCGTTGCCTGGGCGGCGCACAAATACATCATGCACGGCTTCGGCTGGGGCTGGCACCGCTCCCATCATGAAGAGACCGAGGGCGTGTTCGAGAAGAACGACCTCTACGCCGTGGTCTTTTCGGTGCTGGCGATCGCCCTCTTCGTCGTCGGCTCGAACGGCCATCCCGTCGTCTTCGCCGTCGCCGTCGGGATCACGCTCTACGGCGTCTTCTATTTCGTCGTCCATGACGGGCTGGTGCATCAGCGTTGGCCGTTCCGGGCGATTCCCCACCGCGGCTATGCCAAGCGCCTCGTCCAGGCGCACAGGCTGCACCACGCGGTGGAAGGCAAGGAGGGCTGCGTCTCGTTCGGCTTTCTCTACGCCCCGCCGGTGGAAAAGCTTTCCGCCGAACTGCGCTCGCGAGGCACGGTCGTGGCCGAGCGGCAGGCCCGCAAGCCGTCAGAGCCCCGCCCGACGGTCTCCTGACGTTCGTTCCTCGCCCTTTGGCCGGCCCTTCGGCCGGGTCCACAGCTTGGCCGGCCGCGGCACGGGCCAGGCGATCCGCGTCGCTGCCACCTTCAGCGCGCCGAGGACGACGTGGCGCAGCTTGTCGCGCCGCCGGGTGGAAACCCGCGTGCCGTAGGCTGCCGCACCCTTCGCCCTGAGGTCGAGACCGATCTGGCGGTAGACGCCATGGGCCGTCGCCACGGCCCAGGCAGAGCGGGCCGGCAGCGCCGCCAGGCCGATGAAGGCGGAGCGGTAATAGGGCTCGGCGAGATCGACGAGCCGCGCCGCAAGCCGCGCGACCTCCTGCCGGCGGGCGGGATCGGTCAGGTCGGCGGCATCGAGCCCCGCCTCGGCCAGCCAGTCATCCGGGACATAGACCCGGCCGTTGCGGGCGTCCTCGACGATGTCGCGGGCGATGTTGGTGAGCTGGAAGGCGATGCCGAGATCGCTCGCCCGGTCGAGGGACCGCTCGCCCTTCGCGCCCATGATCAGCGCCATCATCACGCCCACCACCCCGGCGACGCAGTAGCAATAGCCAAGCGTGTCGTCGATCGTGGCGTAGCGCTCGCCGCCGGCGTCCATGCGGTAGCCCTCGAGATGCTCGATCAGCAGCCGCTGGGGCAGGTCGTGGCGGGCGACGACGTCGGCCACCGAGAGATAGGCGGGATGCAGGTCGCGCTCGCCGGAAAGCGCCCTCAGCGTATCGATCGCCAGATCGCTCAGGCGCTGCATCGGTTCTGGCTGGCCAGCCGTCGGACGGCGGGCGAAGCCCAGCTGCTGGCCGTCGATGACGTCGTCGCAGTGGCGGCACCAAGCATAGAGCATCATCGCGCTGCGGCGGACCTCGGGATCGAAGAGTTTTGCCGCCGCGGCAAAGCTCTTCGACCCCTTGGCGATGGCATCCTCGGCAAGGGCGGCGAGTTCCGCCCGATCGGCCTGGCCGGATGACGGCGGCTGCAGGGGTTCGGAGGCAACGGACATCAGATTGCCCGCGCCCCGTCCGCGATCATCAGGCCGGCCGTCGCCTTGGCCGAGCCGATGACCCCCGGCACGCCGGCGCCCGGATGGGTGCCCGCCCCGACGAGATAGAGATTGCCGATCCTGTCGTCGCGATTGTGCGGCCGGAACCAGGCGCTCTGGGTGAGCACCGGATCGAGCGAGAAGGCCGAGCCGAGATGGGCGTTCAGCTCCGACTTGAAGTCGGCGGGCGTGAAGATCCGGCAGGTGGCGAGATCGGCTCTCAGGCCCGGAATGTAGCGCTCCTCGAGATAGGCGAGGATGCGGTCGCGGTAGCGCGGCCCTTCGCTCTCCCAGTCGATGTCGGCATTGCCGAGATGCGGCACCGGCGACAGGACGTAGAAGGCGCCCGCCCCCTCCGGCGCGAGCGACGGATCGGTGACGCAAGGGTTGTGGAGATAGAGCGAGAAGTCGCCGGGAAGGTCGGAGCCGTTGAAGATCTCCGAAATCAGCTCGCGGTAGCGCGCACCGAAGCAGACGGTGTGGTGGCGGATGTCCGGCCGGTGCGTCTTCAGGCCGAAATAGATGACGAAGAGCGACATCGAGAAGCGCTTCTTCTTCAGCCGCGCCGCCTCGCTCTCCCCGCGCTTCGTGGCGGAGAGGAGGTCGCCATAGGTGTGGACGACGTCGGCGTTGGAGGCGACCATCTCGGCGGGAAAGCGCCGGCCGTCCTTCAGCCTCACGGCGGACGCCCTGCCAGACGCCGTCTCGATCTCGGCGACCTCGGCCGACAGTTCGATCCGCCCGCCGATATCGGTGAAGAGCTTGACGAGCCCTTCGACGAGGGCCCCGGTGCCGCCCTTCGCGAACCAGACGCCCCATTTCCGCTCCAGCGCGTGGATCAGCGCATAGATCGACGAGGTGGCGAAGGGATTGCCGCCGACGAGCAGCGAATGGAAGGAGAAGGTCTGGCGCAGATGCTCGTCGGAGATGAACTCCGCCACCTTGGCATGGACGCTCTTCCAGGCCCCGAGCCGCGCCAGCTGCGGCCCGGCCCGCACCATGTCGCGAAACGAGAGGAACGGCACGGTGCCGAGCTTCTCGTAGCCTTCGCGAAAGACCTCCCGCGAATAGGCGAGGAAGCGGCGGTAGCCCTCGACATCCTGCGGCGCGAACTCGGCGATCTGCCGATCGAGCTCGGCCTGGTCGTTGACATAGTCGAAGAAGCGGCCGTCCTCCCAGCAGAGGCGGTAGAAGGGCGAGACCGGCAGCAGCGTGACATAGTCGGACATCGGCCGTCCGGCGGCGACGAAAAGCTCCTCGATCGCCGTCGGGTCGGTGATCACCGTCGGGCCGGCGTCGAAGGTGTAGCCGGCGTCCTCGTAGACATAGGCCCGGCCGCCCGGCCGGTCGCGCTTTTCGACGAGCACCGTCTCGATGCCCGCCGCCTGCAGGCGGATGGCAAGGGCGATGCCGCCGAAGCCGGCACCGATCACCACCGCCCCTCTCTCACCCTGCGTCGGGGCGGTTCCGTCCAGCGCGGCGCTCATGCGAGGTCTCCCGTCAGACGGTGGCGGGCAAGGACGCGGATCGCGTTGCCGAACGGCACCGGCGGCTTGCCGGTGAGGATGCGCAGCTTGTCCCGCGTCTTCAGCCGTGCGGCGTAGAACCTTGCGACCAGCGGCGCGTCGAGCCGGTAGAAATGTTCGAGGATCCGGTAGCGCTCCGATGCATCGCCGGCAAAGTACAGAAGCCGGTTGAGCATGCGGAAGAAGCCGCGCGCCTTCCACGCCCCGACCGAATGGGCGCGGGTCTCTGCATGAAGCGTTGCTGCTGAATGGTCCGGCAGTGCCGCCAGCCGGTCGGCTAGCTTCACCGCGTCGGGCAGCGAATAGCCGGTGGTCGGGTGGAAAAGTCCGGCGGCAAGACCCGACGCCGCGACGCCGGACTTGTCGTCCCAGAAGGCCTCGATGTCGCCATCGATGGCGATCGGCAGGATGCCCTCTTCCTCCCGCAGGATCTCGGCCACCTGCCAGCCATGGGCGGCGACATAGTCGGCGATCGAAGCCGCGAGGCGGTCCCTATCGAGTTCTGCGCCGTCGGCGTAATAGGTGTCCTCGATCAAAAGCCGCGTAGCGCTCAAAGGCAGCAGATAGACGAAGCGGTAGCCGTCCGCCTGGGGCACCGTCGCATCCATGATCACCGGCCGCACGACGCCGTGCGATGCCGCCGTCTCGATTTCCTGGCCGAGGAATTTCTGAAAGCCGAGGCGCATGTGCGGGCTCGGCGCGTGGCCGCGCCCGTCGATCACCGCAGCGGCGGAAACGCTCGTCCCGTCGTCGAGCGTCACCGAGGTCGGCGTCAGCGCCCTTGCCGGCACGCCGCAATGGATTCGACTGCCGAGCCGGCCTTCGAGAAGGAGGCGAAACTCTTCCGACGAGACGCTGCGATAGCCGGTGCCGAGCCGTTTGGCGCGGTTCGGAAACCGCACCTCGTTGTCCGGCCAGGCATAGGTGACGAAGGGTGCCAGCCAGCGATGCTCGGGGGACGTGAGATCGCCCTCGTGGAAGGACCAGGTGTGATTGCCGCCGACGGCCGGCCCGGCCTCGAAGATCCGCACCTCGAGGTCCGGGCGCATCTCCGCCAGCCGCCAGGCGATCAGGCCATTGGCGAGCCCGCCGCCGACGAGGGCGATATCGACGCCGTTACTGGCGGCCATTGCTGTCATGCCCTTCCCGTCGTTCCTCCCGCCCGGCGGTGGCCTCGACGATGTCCGCCGCCAGTCGCACGCCGCCGGAGCCCTTGATGTCGCTGCCGATCCTGGCGGCGTTTTGTCCAAAACTAGCCTGGGTTAGCAATCGCTCAAGGCAGGCGGCGATCGACGCCTCGGACAAATGGCCGCGTGTCAGCCGCTCGCCGACGCCGTGATGGACGATCCGCGCGGCGATCCCGGGCTGATCGAAGGCCATCGGGATCGCCAGCATCGGCTTGCCGGCTTCGAGCGCGTCGAGGACGGTGTTCATCCCGGCATGGGTGACGCAGACATCCGCCTGCGCCAGCATCGCCCGCTGCGGCACGAAATCGGTGACGAGCCGCGCATCGATCGTCCCGGCCTGGCGCTCGGTCAGGCGGCCACAATGGGCGACGACGCAGTCCGCCCCGAGGCGCTTGCAGGCGCCGGCGATCTTGCGGAACAGCCGCAGCCTGTGCCCCTGCAGCGTGCCGAAGGAAACGAAGACCAGCGGCCGGTCGGGGGCATGGCGAAGCGGCGGCGGCTTGTCGTCGCTGTGAGCCCTGCGGATCGGGCCGACGGCGTGGCGGACCGGCGAAGCTTCGCGCGGAAAATCGAAGCTTTCGGTGAGTTGGCTGATCTGGCAGGTCGTCGAGAGACAGTCGGCGAGCGATGCGCGGCCCGGCAGGCCAAAGCGTTCGGCCCAGCGGGCGATCGTCTTCCTCTGCCGTGCCAGCAGGAGCTTTGCGACCATGACGCCGCCGCGGTTGCGCTTCAGCCCCGCCTCGCTCGGGTCGTAGGGCCAGTCGAGAAAGGGCAGCGGCACCGTCGGGTCGTCGTGGACGGGCAGCGCCGATGCGATCGAGGCGAGCGGCAGGCCGAGATGGTCGGCGACGAGCCCCGCTGCCGGCTCCATCTGGTCGCCGAGGATCGCCTCGACGCCGAGCGACCGGCATAGATCAGGGGCCTCGCGGCAGAGCTCATCGGTCAGCCTTGCCGAATCGCGCACGGTCCTCAGCACCGACATCGGCCTGCCGCCGCCCACCGCCCGGGCGGTGAGCCTTGCGAGATCCTCGCGGCTGCGCCGGCCGACCTCGTGGACGCCGAGCCCCTCGCCTTTCGCCTCGATCATCGCGCCGGCGCCGGCATTGACGACGAAATGCACCGCATGGCCGCGCGAAAGCAGCTCTTCGGCCAGCGCCTCGAACAGCCGCAGATGGCTGTAATAGGGCGGGCAGATGATCGCGAAGGTGGTCATCGAAACGCTTGCCGGAGAACGCAGCACACCGCGGGAACGCTGCGCGGATCCTTACCCCAAGCCGTTCCGCAGCGCCAACGCGAAGCCGCTTGCCGCCGCCCGGCGTCGGTGATTGAATGGCAATGTCGAAAAGGATGAGGGCGGCAAAGGTGAGTCCGCCCCTTCTCGGTCCGAGAAGATCCGTGCCCGCCAGCGGGACCCGCGACGAGCGAGAGCAATCGTGCTCGCTTGGCGGTGACGGATCGGAACGAACGCCTTGTTCTCCGCCAGGCATCGGGACATGGAGAACGAGTAATGCCCATCATCCGCGCCGGAACCGGCATCGTCACCCAGATCAACGTCTTCACCGTCGCCGAGGGCGGTCAGGAGGCGCTGCTCGACCATCTGTCGCAGGCCGCGCGCTGCTGCAGAGCCGCCGTGCCCGGCTGGCTCTCGGCGAGCCTGCACCGCAGCCATGACGGAACCCGCGTCGCCAACTACGCCCAGTGCCGGGACCTCGCCTCCTGGCATGCGGTGATGGAGTGCCTTCATCGCGAAGGCTTCATCGACGGCAACAGGCGCTTCGGCACGGCATCGCCGGGCCTCTACGACGTGGCGGCCACCTTCGAGCGATAGGCCCCGCATGCAGGGATCCAGAAACAGCCCTCGGTACACCCAGCGGCATGCTCCTCGGAAATGATACGAGGATGACGGCCGGCGCGCGATGACCTGCCGCCGTCAGCTTCCCTGCCGCGCCAGCCGTGCTGCCCGGCGCGCGCGCGCCTCGTCGATGCTGTCGAGGGAGACCTGCGGCAGCCTGGTGCGCCACTCGGTGCCGGCGATCGTGACAACCCGGTTGCCGCGAAAGTCGCGGTCGGCCTTGATCAGCCCGCGCTCGTCCATGAACGACAGGAGGAACCGGCCGCGCGACGGCGAATGGCTGCCATAGGCCCTGGCAAGCGCCTCGTCGGACGGGCATTCCGCCTCGTCCCGCGCGGCGCGGGCGAGCATCATGAAGACGCCCTGCATCTCTTCGGGCAGCTCGCCGGCGCGCTCGATCACCGTCTGCCATTCCGGATCGTCGGTCGCCTCGCCGATGCCGGCCCGCGCCAGCGACAGCCGGCGGCGGAAGGCGGTCATGTCGGTCGCAGCGCCCGAGATCCGCTTCAGCCGGCAGTGGGTCAGGAATTCCTGATAGAGGACCGGCACGGGACGGAAGGCCGCTTCCGGATCGTCGAGCATCTCGGCAAAGATCGCATCGACCGCCGCCGCCCGTTCCTCGGCGCTGCGCGGATCGTCGGGTTCGGCCGGCTCGCTGATCGATGGGCTCTGACTCACCCGTTCGAGGATGGCGCGGGTCGGCACGGCCGGGGCGGCGGGCTCGCTCGGGGCGGCCGGTGGCGGCGGAAAGCCCGGCATCGCACGCCTTGCCTGGCGGCGCTCGGCCTCCTGCTCCTCCGGCGTCGCGGTGAAGACGAGGTCGGCGAGATCCTCCGGCGCCAGCTGCGGCAGCGGCGCGAGCTTCGGGCGCCCGGCCTTGGAATGGGTCTCCGTCGCGCCGATGGTGATCGGCACCGGGCGGCGGTAGAGCGCCGGCCCGAGGGCGACGAACTCGCCCGTGTTGAGATCGCGGAAGCGCTCGGCGGCGCGCCGGTCCATGCCGAGAAGGTCGGCGGCGCGCTGCATGTCGATGTCGAGGAAGGTGCGGCCCATCAGGAAGTTCGAGGCCTCGGCGGCGACGTTCTTGGCGAGCTTGGCGAGGCGCTGGGTGGCGATGACGCCGGCAAGGCCGCGCTTGCGGCCGCGGCACATCAGGTTGGTCATCGCGCCGAGCGAGGCCTTGCGCGCCTCGTCCGAATGCTCGCCGGACATCGAGGGCGCGAAGAGATGCGCCTCGTCGATGGCGATCAGCATCGGAAACCAGAAGGCACGGTCTGCCTCGAAAAGGCCGTTCAGGAAGGCCGCCGAACAGTGCATCTGCACCTCGGCGTCGAGGCCCTCGAGGTTCAGCACCACCGAGGCGCGGTGCTGGCGGATGCGCCCGGCGATCCGCGTCAGCTCGGCGGGCGTGCGGTTGGCGTCGACGACGACGTGACCATAGCGCTCGGCGAGTGTGACGAAGTCGCCCTCGGGATCGACGATCGCCTGCTGGACGTGGCCGGCGCTGCGCTCCAGGAGCCGGCGAAGGAGATGCGACTTGCCCGAGCCGGAATTGCCCTGGACGAGAAGCCGCGTCGACAGGAGCTCCTCGAGGTCGAGTTCGGCGGGTTCACCGGTCTTGGTCGCGCCGAGATCGACGGCAACGGTCATCATCTGCCTTTCGGTGCTGGACGAAAATCGGGCGGGGAGCGGCGGAGGACGGCGGATCCTCCGGCACTCGCCATGGACTAGCACGGACCGGCCGTCACATGGCCGGCGCCGTTGCGGCTGTCCACAGAAACGCGCCCGGCGGACCGGCGGCCTAGCGCGAATGCATTTCGCCCGGCCGTCCGACGTTGCATCCTGAGGATCAGCGGGCTCCCGTCTCGATCGCCCTGTTGATCAGCGCGAGCTGGCGTTCGATGCAGTCCTCCAGGGCATAGCGCGAGACGACGGTCTCGCGGGCGGCAGCCCTCAGCTCGTCGACCTTCTTGCGGGCCGCCAGCGCCTCGATGAGCCGTTCGGCCATCGCCGGCGCGTCGAAGAAGTCGACCAGCCAGCCATTGCGGCCGTCTTCGATCACTTCCATCACCGGCGGCGTCGCGGAGCCGACGACAAAGGCGCCCATGGCCATCGCCTCCAGCATCGACCAGCTGAGGACGAAGGGATAGGTCAGATAGACGTGCACCGACGAGATCTGCATCAGCTGCTTGAAATCCCGGTAGGGGATCCGGCCGGCAAAGGTCACCCGCTCGGACAGCGGGCCGATCTCCTGGAGCATCACCTCGCGCCAGCAGGTTCCCTCCTTCGGGGCAGAGCCATAGCTCACGCCGTCGCCGCCGACGATCACGACCTTCGCCTTGGGCCGGCGGCGGAGGATCTCCGGCAATGCCCGCATGAAGGAATGAAAGCCGCGATAGGGTTCCAGATTGCGGGCGACGAAGGTCAGCACCTCGTCGGAGCGCGTCAGGACCCGGCCGTTCGGCAGTTCGTACTGGCTCGTCGGGTCGGGCGTGAGATTGGCGACGTCGATGCCGTCATGGATCACGTCGATCTTGTCCTGATAGGCGGACGGGAACTGCGCCTTCTGCCAGTCCGTCGGGGCGTAGGCGGCATCGGCGGCATCGATGGCGAGAAGATGCGGGCCCGAGCGGACGCGGGCGCGCAGGATCGAATCGATCCCGCGGGCAAATTCCGGGTCGAAGCCGACATCCGCCCCCAGCCCCCGGTAGAAGAATTCGACCATCAGCACGAGCGGCACATCCGGCCAGATATCCTTCATGAACAAGGTCTCGCCCCAGCCGGGATTGCCGACGATGACGTCGGGCCGATAGCCCTGCCTCTGAAGCTTCATCGCCATGCGGGCGACGGCCTGGCCGTTCAGCACCGCAGTCTCGCTGGAGGTGAGATAGGGATGGGTCTCCCGCGAGGCCTTGCGGTGCGGGCTGTAGAGGATTTTCCCGACGCGGGCCGGTGCCGGGCCCTCGTTCTGCGTCATGAACAGCACCTCGTGCCCGGGCCGTGCTGCAAGCCTCGGAGCCAGATGCTTGAACTGGCCGGGGCAGTTCTGGTGCAGGAAGAGTGCTTTCATGATATTCGTCATTCCCTCAAACCGGATACACGGCTCGGCCGTCTCGCGAGCCCTCGCGGATGTTGCGGTGCCGCGAGCGCCCGACTCCTGCCACTGTTCCGCTTCGACGACTGTGATCCCCGACACACCCCGCTGCCGCCGGAGTCCCGCGGACAGATTGGCCCGTTTGCGCCGCAGCAGCAAGAAGTAAGGGAGACTGCGCGTTTTTCGGGCAAGTGCGCCGATGCGGCGCGCGGTCACCCAGCAAATGGCCGCCGATCCGCAAATCCCGCCACACCGGCACCTGGAGCCGAGCGTGTGTCAAAAATGCATGGCGGCTATGGGCGAAAAACGTCGCACGAGCGCCTCGCAGCCATGACGGCCAGCCTGGAACGGGTGTAAACCACGCCCAACCGAATCAACCGGGAGCCATCAGATGTTCGAAGGCTTCGACCCTGTCAATCTTGCCCGTTTCCAGTTCGCTTTCACCGTCTCCTTCCACATCATCTTTCCCGCCTTCTCGATCGGCCTCGCCTCCTATCTGGCGGTGCTCGAGGGCCTTTGGCTGGCGACCGGCAAATCCGTGTTCATGGACACGTTCCGCTACTGGGTGAAGATCTTCGCCATCTCCTTCGGCATGGGCGTCGTCTCGGGCATCGTGCTGAGCTACCAGTTCGGCACCAACTGGTCGGTGTTTTCCGACAAGACGGGCCCGATCCTCGGGCCGATGATGGGCTACGAGGTGCTCTCGGCCTTCTTCCTCGAGGCCGGCTTCCTCGGCATCATGCTGTTCGGACAGAAGCGCGTCGGCAACGGACTGCACTTCTTCGCGACTTTCGTCGTCATGCTTGGCACGCTGTTCTCGGCCTTCTGGATCCTCTCGGTGAACAGTTGGATGCAGACGCCGCAGGGTTATGGCATCGATCCCTCCGGCCAGTTCATCCCCGAGGACTGGTGGGCGATCGTCTTCAACCCCTCCTTCCCCTACCGCCTCGTCCACATGGTGCTTGCCGCCTATCTCACGACGGCCTTCGTGGTCGGCGGCGTCGGCGCCTTCCATCTCCTGCGCAACCGTCACAATGCCAGCGCCCGGCTGATGTTCTCGATGGCGCTGTGGATGGCGACGATCGTCGCGCCGATCCAGATCTTCGCCGGCGACGCCCATGGCATCAACACGCTGGAGCACCAGCCGGCCAAGGTCGCCGCGGTGGAGGGGCATTTCGACACCAACACCGACCATCCGATGCCGCTCACCCTTTTCGGCATTCCCAACATGGAAGCCGCGACGACCGACTACGCCCTCGACGTGCCCTATCTGGGCTCGCTGATCCTCACCCACAGCCTCGACGGCGTGGTGAAGGGTCTGAAGGACTTCCCGCGGGAAGACTGGCCGGATTCCACCGTCGTCTTCTGGACCTTCAGGGCGATGGTGGCGATCGGCTTTGCCATGCTCGGTCTCGGCCTGTGGTCGCTGTGGAAACGCTTCCGCGGCACGCTGTACGATTCGCGCTGGCTGCAGCGGACGACGATCCTCATGTCGCCGGCGGGTTTCGTCGCCGTCATCTGCGGCTGGGTGACCACCGAGATGGGCCGCCAGCCCTATACGGTCTACGGGCTGCTGCGCACCGCCGAGAGCCATTCGCCGATCGAGGCACCGGCCGTCGGGACGTCGCTGATCGCCTTCATCGTCGTCTATTTCCTGCTTTTCGGCGCCGGGACCTTCTACATCCTGCGGCTGATGAGCAAGGCGCCGAGCCCCTTCGAGGAGGACACGCCGCACGAGCCGACCCGCACCGCCGGCATCACGCCGGCGCCGGCCCTCGGCGGCCATCCGGCGGAATAGGAGAGAGACATGGACCTGACCATCGTCTGGGCATTCCTGATCGCCTTCGCCGTCTTCGCCTATGTCGTTCTCGACGGTTTCGACCTCGGCACCGGCATCCTCTTCCCCTTTCTCGGCCGGCATGAGAGCCGCGACACCGCGATGAACTCGGTCGCGCCGATCTGGGACGGCAACGAGACCTGGCTGGTGCTCGGCGGCGGCGGGCTCTTCGCGGTCTTCCCGCTGGCCTATGCGATCATCATGCCGGCGCTCTACGCGCCGATCATCGCCATGCTTCTGGCGCTGATCTTCCGGGGCGTCGCCTTCGAATACCGCTTCAAGACGGTGCGCGGCCGCTGGCTGTGGGACGTGTCGTTCTTCATCGGCTCGCTCACCGCCGCCTTCTGCCAGGGAATTTCTCTCGGCGCCCTCGTCCAGGGCATCGACGTCGAGGGCCGCGCCTATGCCGGCGGCTGGTTCGACTGGCTGACGCCGTTCTCGCTGATGACCGGCGTCGCCGTCGTCGTCGGCTATGCGCTTCTCGGCTCGACCTGGCTGGTGATGAAGACCGAGGGCGAGGTTCACGACGTCGCGCGGCGTTACGCCTATTTCCTTGCCGCGGGCACGCTCGCCGCGATCGGCATCGTCAGCGCCTGGATGCCCTTCCAGCAGCCGGAATTCTATTCGCGCTGGTTCGCCAGCCTGCCGCAGTTCCTGACGGTCGCCTGGGTGCCGGTGCTTCTCGCCCTCTTCGCCGTCAGCCTGTTCCAGTCGCTGATCGCAGGCAGGCACCAGAGGCCGTTCTTTTCGGCGCTCGGCCTGTTCCTTCTCTGCTTCGTCGGGCTGGGCATCAATTTCTATCCGAACATCATCCCGCCGGACGTGACGATCTTCGACGCCGCAGCGCCCGAATCGAGCCAGACGTTCCTGCTCGTCGGCGCGGCCGTGCTGATCCCGCTGATCCTGATCTATACCGGCTTTGCCTACTGGATCTTCCGCGGCAAGGTGCGCGAAGGCGAGGGCTACCATTGACCCCGGAGGACGTCAGACGCGAGACCGACAAAAGCCCGCGCTGGCATCGCTGGCTCTGGTTCGTGCTGTTCTGGCTCGCCGGCGTCGGCATGGTCGGCGCCGTGGCGCTGACGCTGCGGCTTGTGCTGGTTGGGTGACCCCGACGCTTTGCAGGGACTCCCGAAGGGTTTGGGGTCTGTAACAGAATTGAGAATTCTGTTTCAGATGGATGCAGTGGTAGCTAACGGTCGAGTGGGCCCCTTTGAATTCGAAGGATGGATTCAATCTTCTGCATCGCTTGACGGAACACCAGAACAAGCGTTGTGGCTCCTAGGAAAATGCTGACAATTCCGACGTTTCCGGATTTAATTGTGGAACCGAAAAATTCGACTGAGGAGTCGCCGGTAGCGCCCAAATAAACTAGCCCAATACCTGCCGCTATGAAGCATACGGAGGCAATCAGAGCTCCCAGAACAATCAGGTAAAGTAATCCTTTGGCACTATGTAGGTGCTCTCCCACCGAAATGTACTCCTGTGATTTCGAAGAGAATTCTTTTGCGACAAGCCTAACTTCGTCATGATTTGAGCCACGAACATCTAGGCGGCCCCTTTCTAAAGTTAGGTAGCAAAACGAACATTTTCCCGGAGCCATCAGATCGAGAATGGGGGTCCCTCCGCGCTCGGAACAGCTTTCGCGGACAGGCGCTTCCTTATCGGGCATTCTAACTTGCCTCGCTACGAATGCGTATGGATCTTACATCGATTGTAGCAATTCTACCATGTCGTGGACGCGCTCCCTTTCTGAAACAGAATCATTGTATTCTGTTTCAAGTTCCGCGCGAGCCTCCCGCGGCGGGGCATGCATCCCCCTGCCGCAGCCCCTCACGCCTTCGCCGGCCGGCTAAACCCCGTGCGCTCGGCTTCGCAAACTTCCCGCACCGAGCAGCCCTCGATGTGGTCGTTGACGAAGCCCATGGACTGCATGAAGGCGTAGACCGTCGTCGGCCCGACGAAGCTGAAGCCGGCCTTCTTCAAAGCCTTGGAAAGGCGCGTCGAGGCAGCGCTCGCCGGCGTCGCCCGGACGAATTCCGCCGTCACCGCACTGGGCCGCTCGCCGGCGCCGGGCTCGAAGGACCAGAGGAAGGCGGCGAGCGAGCCGTGGGTCTCGCGGAGCGCCGCCGCGCGCCGAGCGTTGTTGATCGCCGAGACGATCTTGCCGCGATGGCGCACGATACCGGGATCGGCAAGCAGCCTCTCGATGTCCGTCTCGCCCATCTGCGCCACACGGTCGATCGAGAAACCGTCAAAGGCCTGCCGGAACGCCTCGCGCTTCCTGAGGATCGTCAGCCAGGACAGCCCGGCCTGAAAGCCTTCGAGGCAGAGCTTTTCGAACAGCCGATCGTCGTCGGCCGAAGGACGGCCCCACTCATCGTCGTGATAGCGGCGATAGAGCGGTTCGGCTCCGTGCCAGGCACAGCCGAGCGAGCCGTCGTCGCGGCGCAGGAGACCGTTGGAAATGGCGTGATCGTGATCCATCGCCGCCGGTCATGGCAGCCTGCGTGGCGCGAGGCAAGAGGTCGGCTATGCGCCTTGCTCAGGCGTCCTTGAGGCGACGCGACGAGCAGCGATAGCGCTTCAGCGACCAGTTCGGACGGCCGTTCATGTAGTTGGCGGCGACTGCCTGGCCGAACATGGCGCATTGCATGATCGATCCGTCGAAGGCGACGTCCTCGGCATGGCAGTTGGCAGGCTCGGAATTCAGGCACATCAGCAAGGTCAGGGCGATCATTCGTCGATTCCCGTTCTGAAAGCCGCCCTCCCCGCGGCGGGTTTGGTTCCGGTCCGGCAGGGCCGGACATTCACGCCATTGTCACCGACGCCGAGCGTCCTGGCGCTGCGCGGCGGTTCGACCGGTCCGTCTGGAAGGCTTACCGATGCCGTTCCAGTGGAAGGGTCAGAGCACTTGCACACCGATCGGATCGGTCATGCTGCACTGCACAATGCAGCATAAATGGGCGATCCCATCAATGCCCAACTTTTGCACGGCGCGCTTGTCCAGAGCTTTGGTCGCATTTCGGCAACGCTCGCCCCGGCGGGGCCGCAGATACCCTCCGTTAACCCTACGGAAGAGTTTCCAAACAGCCTTTCCTGCAAGGGCTTTGCGGTTAACCATTCGGTCGGGCTTTCGCGCGAGCCTCCTCGTCGAACGGCCGCGCTTTCATGCGGCCGATGGTCACATGAGGAGACTGAAGATGCTTCGACGGGCTGTTCTCGCCGCGCTCGCCCTGACGACGGGCCTTGCCGCTTCGACGGAGATGGCCGCGGCCCAGGATGCGCGCGCCTATCGCTCCGGCGTCCGCATCGCCTCCGGCATCGGCGGCCCGTGGATGGTGGAGTTCGCCTCGCCGAGCGGCGTCGTGCTCGCCGCCCGCACCCCCGACACCAACGGCCGGATGGCGGGCGCGGGCATCCCCGCCGATGCCGGGCGTGCGGTCCAGCCGGGCCGGACGCTCGATCCGAAGTTCCTGCCGCAGGATGTCGCCTATGACGGCAAGGAGCGTCCCGGGACGATCGTCATCGATTCGCGCAGCCACTTCCTCTACCTCGTCGGCGAGAACGGCACCGCCCGGCGCTACGGCGTCGGAACCGGTAAGGAGGGCTTCGGCTGGTCGGGGACCCATCACATTTCCCGCAAGGCCGAATGGCCGGGCTGGACGCCGCCCTCCCAGATGATCGCCCGCGAGAAGAAGAAGGGCCGCATCCTGCCCGCCCACATGGCCGGCGGACCGGCCAATCCGCTCGGCGCCCGGGCCATGTATCTCGGCTCGACGCTCTACCGCATCCACGGCACCAACCAGCCCTGGACCATTGGCCGGAACGTCTCCTCCGGCTGCATCCGGATGCGCAACGACGACGTGATGGACCTCTACGACCGCGTCCCGGTCGGCACCACGGTGAAGGTTCTCTGACCGCTCACACAAACGTTATTGCATCGAATCGCGTGAACTGGGATCGATCGCCGGCCTGACGCGTTCGAATGATGGCGAAAACGTGGTCAGACCATGGCGTAGCGCCGCTGCAGGCCGGCATGGCCTGCGGGTCGATCGAGAAGGTGTGCCCCGTCCGGGCCATGACGACCCGGATCTCGACAACGAAACGTCTGCCGAAAACGAGCGGGCGACTGGCTGGAGAAAGACATTGATGAAATCGTTGAAGACGCTCGTTCTGGGCGCGACGGCTGCTGGCATGGTCATGGCGCTCGCCACCGAAGCCTCGGCCGAGATGGTCCGCCGTTACAACTATGCGACCTTCTCCTGGGAGACGCTCGACGCCAGCGCGCCGTCCGTTCGCCGGTCAGTCCAGACGCGTCGCCCGGCGCCGCAGTTCATGCGCCGGGAAGTGCGCATCGACACCGACGAGAAGGCGGGCACGATCATCGTCGATTCCAGCCGCCGCTTCCTCTACTACGTCGAGGGCAACGGCATGGCGACCCGCTACGGCGTCGGCGTCGGCCGCGAGGGCTTCGGCTGGTCCGGCACCATGAAGGTCGGCCGCAAGGCCGAGTGGCCGGGCTGGACGCCGCCGGCGACGATGGTGGCGCGCGAGCGCGCCAAGGGCAAGGAGCTCCCGGCCTATATGGAAGGCGGCCCCGGCAATCCGCTCGGCGCCCGGGCGATGTATCTCTTCAACCGCGGCGGCCACGATTCGATGTTCCGCATCCATGGCACCAACCAACCCTGGACGATCGGCCAGATGATGTCGTCGGGCTGCATCCGGATGATGAACGAGGACGTCGAGCACCTTTACTCCCGCGTTCCGGTCGGCTCGAAGGTGGTCGTCATCGGCCCCGACGGCCGCGGCGCCAAGAACGTCTATGCCGAGCTCGGCGAGGCCCGTTCGCCGAACGTGCTCGAGGCGCTGTTCGGCGGCTGATCACTCTGACGGTGACGTGGCGCCCGCCTCCCCGACAAAAGGGGACGGCGGGCGCTGCCGTATCGTCGAAGCGGCGTCGTCCGCCGGTCTTGTTCGCGACGGGACCTTGCGCTATAGGCACATGCGTCCGCGCGGACACCCTTGGAGGCAGCGCGGAGTGAAGCGGTCCCCGGCCGGGGCGCCGCTTTTCGTCGTTTCGGGCATGGGGCCCGGCTCGACCCCTCGATAACAAAAGGACGTAACGCCATGCACCAGACCTTCACGGTCAAGGCCGAGGCGCGCGACAAGGTCGGCAAGGGGGCCGCCAGATATCTGCGCCGCAACAACATGATCCCCGCCGTCATCTATGGCGGCAAGGAAGAGCCGCTGCCGATTGCGCTGCCCTACAAGGAGACCTTCCTGGCGCTCCACGCCGGCGGCTTCATGACCTCGATCGCGACGATCGAGCTGGACGGCAAAGAGATCAAGGTCCTGCCGAAGGACTACCAGCTCGAGCCGATCCGCGACTTCCTGATGCATGTCGATTTCCTGCGCGTGTCTGAATCGACGCGCGTGACGGTCGAGATCCCCGTGCATTTCGAGAACGAGGAGAAGTCTCCGGGCCTGAAGCGCGGCGGCACGCTGAACGTCGTGCGCCATGAGGTCGAGGTCCATGCTCCGGCTGGCTCGATCCCGGAATTTTTCGCCGTCGACCTCAGCGGCCTCGAGATCAACGACTCGGTCCATGCTTCGGCTCTGACGCTGCCGAAGGGGGTCGATCTGACGATCACCGATCGCGACTTCACCATCGCCACCATCGCCACGCCGGCGGCGCTGCGTTCGGAGGGCGACGAAGAGGAAGAGACCGAGGTCACCGAGCAGAAGGCTCAGACCGTCGAGGGCGAGACCGAGGCCGGCGAGGAGTAAGCCTCCGGGTCCTGCACATCATGCAACGGCCGGGCATTGTCCGGCCGTTTTCGTTTGGGGCGCATTCTGCGGGCGACAGCGACGTCAACAGTCTCGATGCCAGCGTCAAGGCTTCGTCATCCCGGGCTTGACCCGGGATCCATTCCAGATCGCCGACGCCGCCAAGCCGTTGGACGTCTGGCAGGTCGTATTTTCTGCACTGCAGGGGCGGTTTCAGGGTAGAGGAATGGATCCCGGCTCGGGGGCCGGGATGACGAACCTTCACCGTATTCGCCTCTCCTCCGTCCTGATGCGTCGGTAGCCAATCCTGATACAAAGAGCGATGCCAGCCAGGCCCTTCGCGTGATTTCGGAGGGGAGCTGCACAGGGCGTCGTTATTGACCGAGACGAAATTCGACAAATCCCAGGGAGTGTCCCGATGCTTCTGATCGCAGGTCTCGGCAATCCGGGGCAGAAATATGCCGGCAACCGCCACAATATCGGCTTCATGGCGGTCGACGAGATCGCCCGGCAGGCGAATTTCCCGGGCTTTTCGAAGAAGTTTTCCGCCGAGATCAGCGAAGGCGTCATCGGCGGCGTGAAGGTCCTGCTCTTAAAGCCGCAGACCTTCATGAACGACTCCGGCCGCTCGGTCGGCGAAGCCGTCCGTTTCTACAAGCTCGATTCGAAGGACGTCGTCGTCATCCATGACGAGCTGGATCTCGCGCCGGCCAGGATGCGGGTGAAGACCGGCGGCGGCCATGGCGGCCATAACGGGCTGAAGTCGATCGACGCCCATCTCGGCACGAAGGACTATCGGCGCGTGCGCCTCGGCATCGGCCATCCGGGCTCGAAGGAAGCCGTGACGCCGCATGTCCTCGGCGATTTCGCCAAGGTCGACCGGGAGTGGCTGGAACCCTTCCTCGACGCCATCGCGCGCAACGTCGACAGTCTCGTCAAAGGCGAGGACGCGCTGTTCATGAACAGGGTGAGCCTTGCCACCGGCGGCCGCGAGGAGCCCGCCGGCGCCAAAGGCTCAGGCGCATCAAAGCCTTCCCCGAAAGGGCAGAGCCACATTCGGCAGGCCCGCTCGCCAAAACCCTCCGTCAAGCTGCCGGAAAAGGGCCCGATGGCTGACATGCTGAAGCGGATGTTCGGCGGCAAGGACTAGATCACGGGACCCGCTAGCGAACCGGCCCGGCAAGACCTCAGTTCGGCGCTCGGACGGTCCAGGTCCGGTCGATGCCCGGGTCGCGCCAGGCGACGGTGGTGTCCACCATGATCTTGCGATCGCCGAAGGTGACATTGCGCGGATTTTCCCCGCCGATATCGGCCGAACCATCGAAGCGGTAGCCGCCGCCCTCCCGCCGGAACAGTGCTGCCTCCAGGACGACACCCTCCCCCGGTTTCTGATAACGGCCGTGCTGCGGCTTTTCGTAGTAGTAGAACGCGACGGCATCGGCCGCGCCATCTCCCGAATAGTCCCCGTAGAAGATGCAGGTCCGGCGCTCGCTCCCCATCTGGGACAGCCAGTGCTGCTTGATGAAGCTGGCGGCCGGGCCGGCATCCTCGCAGGCGGCCAGAGCCGGCGTGCCGAAAATCACAAGCATGAAGAGAATGAGAAGGCGCATGGCAATGGTCCTTTCTCGGTTCGGCGGTCCTGAACGGGACGCCGCGGCGTAACTCTAGCATGCCGGCGCCCGAGCCGGAACACCGATGCTGTTGACCCCTCGCCCGTTCGGCTGCAAACAGCGCGTCAAGATCAGGCTGCACACGCGGCCGGAACACATCTTTTCCGAAGGACGACCCCATGGGTTTCAGATGCGGGATCGTCGGCCTGCCGAATGTCGGCAAGTCGACGCTGTTCAACGCCCTCACCAAGACGGCAGCGGCTGCCGCCGCCAACTATCCGTTCTGCACCATCGAGCCGAACACCGGCGACGTGCCGGTGCCGGACCCGCGGCTGAAGGCGATCGCCGGCATCGCCAAGTCGGCCAACATCCTGCCGACGCGGATCACCTTCGTCGACATTGCCGGCCTCGTGCGCGGGGCGTCGAAGGGCGAAGGCCTCGGCAACCAGTTCCTCGCCAATATCCGCGAGGTCGACGCCATCGTCCATGTGCTGCGTTGCTTCGAGGACGACGACATCACCCATGTCGAGGGCCGGATCGACCCGGTCGCCGATGCCGAGACGGTCGAGACCGAGCTGATGCTGTCGGATCTCGAAAGCCTCGAGCGGCGCGTGGTCGGCACCCGCAAGAAGGCGACCGGCAAGGACAAGGAGGCGATCGCCGTCCTGCCCGTCATGGAAAAGGCGCTGGCGGTACTGAACGAGGGCAAGCCGGTGCGGGTGCTCTTGCCCGAGCTCGACCCGGAAGACCTCAGGATCCTGAAGAACCTCAACCTCCTGACCTCGAAACCCGTCCTTTACGTCTGCAACGTCGCGGAGGACGACGCGGCCGCCGGCAACGAACATTCCCAGGCGGTCGCGAAAATGGCCGAGGCGCAGGGCGCCAGCACGGTGATCATCTCCGCTGCCATCGAGGCGGAGATCGCCCAGCTGCCCGAGGAAGAGGTCGGCGATTATCTCGAAGCCATGGGGCTTCACGAGCCCGGCCTCGACCGCCTGATCCGCGCCGGCTACGAGCTCCTCGACCTGATCACCTATTTCACCGCCGGGCCGAAGGAGACCCGCGCCTGGACGATCGACAAGGGCACCAAGGCGCCACAGGCCGCCGGCGTCATCCACACCGACTTCGAAAAGGGCTTCATCCGCGCGCAGACCATCGCCTATGACGACTTCGTCGCCCTCGGCGGCGAGACCGGCGCCAAGGAGGCCGGCAAATCCCGCGACGAGGGCAAGGAATATGTCGTTTCGGACGGCGACATCATGAACTTCAAGTTCAACGTCTGAGGCTTCGCCGCGATGGATTGCCGCGCGTCCGACGGGACGCGCTGAAGATGCTCTCACGCGTCGAGCGGGAGCATCGAAGTATTCGATTTTCGGGCCGATGCCGTAGCGACCGCACAGCATGTTCCAGCAACCCCATCGAACATGGATCGATTGTCGCCGACGAGGAATGAACCGCGTATCAGTCCCCTCATCCTGAGGTGCGAGCGCAGCGAGCCTCGAAGGGCGAGGGGCTTCGCGCGACCGCAGACGAGCCTGTCAGCGCCCGAAACCGTTCATGCAACCCGCCCTCGCCCTTCGAGGCTCGCCGGTTCGGTGAACCGGCTCGCGCCTCAGGATGAGGGCGACTGCGGCGCAGCGACCACGATCTCGGCCTCGCACGCCACATCGAAATTCACCGAACGGGCGATGAAGCATCTGGCATGGGCATCATGGTGGAGCGCCTGCGCCTTGGCGGCGTCGCTCTTTGCCCATATGGTCACCCGCGGCCGGAGAACGACCCGCTCGAAGGCCCCGCCGCCGTCCTCGCTCTCCCGCATCTCGCCCTCTGCGGCATCCTCATAGGCCATGACGACGACGCCCGCTTCCGCGGCAAGATGCAGGTACCAGAGCTGGTGGCAGGCCGAGAGGGAGGCGATCAGCATCTCTTCCGGGTTCCAGCGGGCGACATCGCCACGAAAGGCCGGGTCGGCCGAGGCTTCGATCGCCGGCTTGCCGGGCACGGACAGGCGATGATCGCGCGAGTAACTGCGATAGCTTGCCGTCCCCTCGCCGCGATTGCCGGTCCATTCGAGCCTCACCGAATAGCGGTGGATCCTGCCGGCCATGCTGCCCTCCCTTTTCGACGAACCTGGCTCGCGACCTGCCCTTGATGGAACCATCCCGGCAGTGACGCCGGTAACCCTGTCTTGACGGCGATGGCGCCGGTGCTTGCACAAGCCGATGAGGCAATGCTTAGTGCCGGCATGATTTTGCCACAATCACGGCAGCCACTACGCCGCCACGCCAATCGTCCCTCGTTCCGCCCCGCTCTCGGGCTGATGCTGGCGTTGGCGACGATTCCGGTCTCGTCCGCACTCGCGCAGACGCAGGGTCCGGCGCAGTCGCAATCGCAGGCTCAGGCCAAATTGGAAGACCGCCTGTCGCCCGATGCAGACCCTGCACCAGCGACCACGGTGGCGACTCCCGACAACGAAGCCTCGCTGCAGATTTCGGCGCCGGAAGCACCGACGCGGCTCACGCTCGTCCTTGCGCCCGCCGCCATCGAGCCCGGCGAACAGGTCTTCATCGATGTCTACCTCATGGCCGTCGATGCGAACGGACAGCCGCCCTCACCCGCCGATACCGCCCAGCTTTCCGCGGCCGACGCCAGCCGGCTTGCCGGCACCCTCGCCTTCACCGAGGCGAACGAGGTGGGCGAGGAAGAGTATTTCGTCGTCAACGTGCCGCCCGGCATGCGCTTTCCGGACGGCGCCGCGGTCGTCACCATCAGGCTGACGGACGGCGCCGCCGTGCAAGGCTCTGCCGTCGAGCTCCGGTCGGCCACCCTTCTCAGATAGATGCTCCGGTCACTGGCCGCTGGTCGGCGTCCAGGGCTGCAGCGCCTTCACCTTCATCTTGCGCTTCTCGTCATTCGAAAGCTTGAAGTCGTCGCCATAGGCCGAGGATTCCCACGAGCCGTAGGTCGGGTTGGCCAGCATGAACCAGTCCTTGCCGAAATGGTCCTTCATCTTGTCGAAGGCCGCCTCGCGCTCGTCGATCGAGCCTTCCGCCTCGCTGGTGAAGTCGTTGAAATTGTCGCCGAACAGCGCGACCACCCGGTAGTCCTTGGCGACGAAGTCGCGGCGGGTCTTCTTGTCGGAAGTCCAGTCGGGTTTTTCGTCGCGCATCAGGAAGGTGTCGACATTGCCGCCCATCGGATAGCCGAGCGCCTTCATGTTGGCTTTCGTCGCCTCTTCCTGGCCGGCCTTGCGATTGGTGACGTAGAAGATCTTCACGCCCTTCTCGTCGGCATATTTCAGATAGTCGAGCGAGCCGGGCACGGCCTTGGCCTTTTCGGCCTTGGTCCACTCGTCCCAGGTCTTCGAGGAATAGTCGCTGTTGGTGGTGACGAGGCCCGATTCATAGGCCGAGTTGTCGATCACCGTCTCGTCGAGGTCGAGGATGACCGCCGGTGGCAGGTCGCCGGCATCGCTCTGGTCCATCGCGCTGGCGGTCTTGTCGGCCAGTTCCTCGTCCAAGCGGATCTTGCCGAGAGCGAAGACCGCCATGGAATTGGCCTTGTATTCCACCGAGCGCTGCATCCACAGCGTCGCATTGAGAAGATCGTTCGCGCCGGTCATCGCCGCCTCGGGCTTGGCCGTCGCGTCCTCGGCGAGCACCGGCGCGGCCAGCACGACGGCGAGGACGAGGCCGCCCCCCGCGAGACATTCGGACAGGGAGGCGTGCTTGAACATCGAAGGCTCCTTGCGGGGGATGACGGTCAAATCCTGAGGTCCTGCTGCAATGATATGAAGTCGCAACTTTCACTGGAACAGTTTCGCCGCGAAAAGGCTCCCGGCCGAAACAGGTTTCCCTCCTCAAAGTCTGTTGATGGCTTCTCATGCCGCAGTGCGGCGAATATGCTGGCGCGTGGTCTTTCGGCTCCGGCATTGGCTGTGCGGTCGCCACGCGCGATCCGACATGTCGCAATCGGACCACCTTTTTAACGACAGGAACTCTCCCTTTGCGGACCTATGAAGATTTCACCGCCGGGCTGGAGATCCCGCTCGGCCCTTATGTCGCCGATCGCGACGACATGATCGCCTTTGCCCGGGAGTTCGACCCCCAGCCCTTCCATCTCGACGACGCGGCCGGCGGCGCCAACGAGCTCGTCGGCTCGCTGACGGCTTCGGGATGGCACAGCTGCGCCATGCTGATGCGGATGATGGCCGACGGCTTCATCAACGATTCCAGCTCGCAGGGCTCGCCCGGCGTCGATTTCGTCAACTGGAAGGCGCCGGTGCGTCCCGGCGATACGATCACCGGCAGGGTCCGGGTGCTGTCGCGCCGGCTGTCGGGCAAGCGCCCCACCCTCGGCATCGCCAAGATCGGCGCGACGCTCGAGAATCAGGACGGCGTCACCGTGCTCGAGACCGAATACACGCTGCTGCTTCTGACCCGGGAAGGCGTCGCCGCATGAGCTTCTGGGACAGTTTCGTCATCGGCGAGCCGATCGTTCTCGGCTCGCACCGCTTCACCGCCGAGGAAATCGTCCGCTTTGCGGAAAAATACGATCCCCAGCCGTTCCATTTGGACGCCGAGGCGGCGAAGGCCTCGGTTCTCGGCGGGCTTTGCGCCTCCGGCTGGCACACGGCCGCCGCCTGCATGCGGCTGAATGTCGAATATCGCTACGCCAGGCTGCGCGAATGGGTCGAGGCCGGCAATCCGACACCGCGCATCGGCCCCTCGCCCGGCTTCAAGAACATGCGCTGGCGAAAGCCGGTCTATGCCGGCGACACGGTGACCTTCACCCAGACCGTCACCGGCAAGCGCGTCTCGGAAAAACGGCCCGGCTGGGGGGTTCTCAGCTTCAACACGAGCGGGAAGGACCAGGACGGCGTCGAGGTCTTCTCCTTCGACGGCGTGGTTTTCCAGGGAACCGACTGACTCGAAACAGACTCGAAACACAACCCGAAATCGCAACGAAACGCGCCGGCGTTATTGCAACGTCGGCCGAACGGTTCCGTAGGCGAACTTGCCCGGAAGACCCGTTGGTTTCGGCTGTCTTCGAGATCCAGACCCATGCGCAACATCGACAAGATCTATGTCGCCAGCGGATTCGGCTGGCTGATCTTCTCCGCCGGGTTCGGCACGTGGCTCGGCGCGAGCGGCCACTTCAACTTCGCCGAATCCCATGCCCATATCGGCCTGCTCGGCTTCGTCGCCTCGCTGCTCTTCGGCCTCGTCCATCGCTGCTGGCCGGAGCTGCGGCAGCGGCTGCTCTCGACCATCCAGTTCGCCGTCTACGAGATCGGCACGATCGTGCTCCTCGCCGGCAAGATCATGGTGGACGCGACCGGCACGCCCAACCTGCTTCTGATGATCGGCGCGCCGATCGTCATCGTCGGCGTGCTCCTGTTTCTCTGGCTGTTCCTCGCTTCCCCCGAGCAAAAGAGGACGCCGGAGCTGGTGCCTGCGGAATAATCCCCCGAAGTCCCCGCACCACCAAGAAGGCCTCGACCGTCCCCCCGGTCGGGGCCTTCGCCGTTTTCGGGCCGCGTCTCGCGCAAGGCGCAGAAGACCGAGCGCCTCAGCGAACGACGGTCAGCTTCTCCGCCGCCCGGGTGATCGCCGTGTAGAGCCAGCGCTCGCGGGTGTCGCGAAAGGCGAAGCTCTCGTCGAACAGCATGACGTCGTTCCATTGCGAGCCTTGAGCCTTGTGGACGGTCAGCGCGTAGCCATAGTCGAAGTCGTCGAAGCGCTTCTTCGTCGACCAGGGAACGTCGGCGTCGGGATCCTCGAAGGCCTGCTTCAGCAGGCGGATCTTCGCGGCGCCCTGGTCGATGTCGTCGTCGTCCGGCTTGACGATCAGGTTGACGCCGGGCTTCGCCGTCTCCCTCGAAGCGGTCATCACCTGCCAGAGCGAGCCGTTGAGGAGGCCCTTGGGCGGGTCGTTCCTGAGGCACACCAGCTTGTCGCCGGCCTGGGGCAGCGGCCCCTCGAAGCCTTTCAGCTGGCGCAGGCGGGCATTGTAGCGCCGGCGCGTCCGGTTGGTACCGACGAGCACCTGGTCGGCGGCGAGCACTTGTTCCGTCTCGACATCGCGCTTCGAGATCACCTGCGCCGTCGGGCCGTAGTCGCCATACATCAGCTCGCGGCCCTCGCGCACCGCCAGCGCCATCTCGATGATCGGATTGTCCCGCGCCTGGCGGTGGATCTCGGTGAGCAGGAAATCGGGCTCGGCCTCGGTGAAGAAGCCGCCGCCGGACACCGGCGGCAGCTGGCCGGGATCGCCGAGAACGAGGATCGGCGTGCCGAAGGACATCAGATCGCGGCCGAGCGCCTCGTCGACCATCGAGCATTCGTCGACGACGACGAGCTTGGCCTTGGCGACCGGGCTCTGGCGGTTGAGCGAAAAGGTCGGCGAAACGCGCGAGGTGCCGCTGGTCTCGTCCGAAACGGTCTCCTCGCCGCGCGGCCGGTAGATCAGCGAATGCAGCGTCCGGGCCGACTTGGCACCCTTCGTGCGCAGGACCTGTGCCGCCTTGCCGGTGAAGGCGGCGAACTGCACGGCGCCGTCGATCCCTTCGGCGAAATGCCGGGCGAGCGTCGTCTTGCCGGTGCCGGCATAGCCGAACAGGCGGAAGATCGGCTGGTTGCCATGGTCGAGCCAGTCGGCCACCGCCTTGAGGGCGTCGTCCTGTTGCGGCGTCAGTTTCACGCGCGTGTCTCCCGTCGCTCGCTCTGTCACTTCCTGCCGGGTCGCAACCCGGCCTGCCGCTCTTTCGCCGCTCGCCCGAATGGCGCGGCGCGGCCCCCTCCGGCCGGATGCCGGCGACAGCGCCGGGGCCACGGCCGAGCCGAGACCTTCTTGGAGGAAGCGGTCCTGCGCGAGATGTTCGACCGGTCGATGAAAACGCGGTCGTCGGCGTCATCGGTCGCAGGAATTGGCGGCAGGATCAAGCGCCGAGGCGCGATCGCGCGTCGGCAGGGCGGCCTATCCACGCCTGATGCATGGCAGGTCGAACGCCTCGCCCCTTGGTCGGCCCGAAAACCGGGATCGATGTCCGGTAAGCGCGATGCGCAGGAGCAAAGATCTAGCGCGATGCGCCGAGGACGGCCTTCGGCGGCGCTGCGCCATCGCCGGGCTCTCCGGCGTTTTCGAGAGGATCCGGCCGGACCGCCCGCTCGATCGCGCCCCTGAGATCGCGGATGCCGAACGGCTTCCGCAGCAGCACGCCGTCCGCCGGGTGATAGTCGATCGCATCCTCGGAATAGCCCGAGGCGAGGATCACCGGGAGGGCCGGCCATTGCGCCTTCACCGCCGCAGCAAGCTCGACGCCGGTCATTCGCGGCATCGCGTGGTCGGTGATCAGGAGGTCGATGGGCGGCTGGCCGCCATTCGACAGGATGCCAAGTGCCTCCTGTCCGGACCCCGCCTCGACGGTCTCGTGTCCGAGATCGGACAGCATCGCCACGACGTTCAGAAGGACGAGCGCGTCGTCGTCGGCGACGAGGATGCGCAGATGCCTGGCGGGTGGATTGTCCAAATCTTCGGCCTCGATGTCCTCGTCCGCCAGCGCGCCGAGACCTCCCCTCCGCGCTGCGGGCAACAGGAGCGAGATCGTCGTGCCCTTGCCCGGCCGACTTGCGATCGACATCCGCCCATGCACGGCGTCGACATAGCTCTGAACCATCGAGAGCCCCAGTCCGGTTCCCTTGCCCGCCGGTTTTGTCGTGAAAAACAGCTCCGAGGCCCGCGCCAGGGTCTGCTCGTCCATCCCGGTTCCGGTGTCGACGACCTGCAGCTCGACATAGCGCCGAGCCCCGCCATTCGCGGCAGCACCGGCGATCCGCCGGTTGCGGCCGCGGATTTCGATCGTCCCGCCGGTCGGCATGGCGTCGCGGGCATTGACGATGAGATTGATGAGGGCGAGTTCGAGCTGGTGCGGATCCACCTCGACGGGCGCCAGCGGCGACGAACAGCTGACCTGGACGGTGACGTTCGGGCCGATGGTGCGAAAGACGAGGTCGCCGAGCCCCTCGATCAGTTCGGGCAGCGCGACGGTCCGCACCCATTCCGGCCGTTCGCGGGTAAAGCTCATCATCCGGCCGACCAGGGCCGCGCCCCGCTGCGCCCCGATCACCGCATTGTCGATGAAGCCGCGGATCTCGCTGTCGAGCGCGATGCGCCTGCGGCTGAGTTCGAGATTGCCGAGAATCGCGCTCAGGAGATTGTTGAAGTCGTGGGCGAAGCCGCCGGTCAGCCGGCCGATCATCTCGAGCTTCTGGGACTGCGACAGCGCCAGCCGCGCATCGACCAGTGCCTGTTCGGTCTCCTGCTGCACCGAGCGGTCGCGCATCACCACGGCAAAGCCCGCAGGAGAGCCGTCGTCGCCGCGGATGGCGTCGACGATCCCGCTCATCGGGACGAGCTGGCCGTCCCTGTGCTGGTGGCAGCCATGGTATTCGTAGCGGCGACGCCCGAGAGCCGCCGTCAGGGTGCGGTCCGGCGCGCCGGCAATCCGGTCCTCGCCGGAGAACAGCTTCGAGAACGGCTCGCCGACGACCTCGGTGCCCCTGTAGCCGAGAATCCGCTCGAGCTCGTCGCTCCAGCCGCTGATCAGGCCGTCGGCATCGAGCATGCAGATCGCATGGTCGCGGAACCCGTCGAGAAGCTGGCGGAAGCGGTCCTCGGTGCGGCGCGAGACGCGCTCGGCGCTGCGGCGAAGGGTGCGGTCGCGGCAGATCGCGACATAGCCGCCAGGGCTGCCATCCTGCGGAGGCGCTCCCTGGATGGTCAGGTGAATCCAGATGCTGTTGCCGTTCTTGCGACGGCACCAGCCTTCGCTTTCGAATCGCCCATGCCGCGCAAGTTCCGCGATGACGTCGTCGACCGACGTGTCGGATGCCTCTGCGCGAAAGAAGAACTGGAAGAAGTTCAGCCCGAGGACGTCGTCGCTGACGTAGCCCTTGAGTTGTTCCGCACCACGGTTCCAGCTGGTGATCGTTCCATCGCCGTCGAGAAGGATGATCGCATAGTCGACCAGGCTATCGACCATTTGCCGATATGCCTGGTCAGAGATCGGGCTCGGGACGACGTGGGGCTGGGCCTGCATCCATCCGCCTGATGACGCGATTCGATCGCAATCAAGCTGAAGCGAAACCCCGCTGAAATCTACTGAAACCAATCAAAATAGCTTGCTATATCTGCGACATCTTGTCGCTTTATCATCCCCGCGCGGCGTTATGCCAGAAAAACGCCTCGGCAACTGGATGATGTATCCAATATATTTTTCCCTTATCTTATCATCAACATTCGGGGGGCATGCGCCAGGCGCTACATCCCCTCCTTGCCTCGCGACAACGCTGCCACTCCCGTCCGGCAGATCTCGACGAGGCCGAGCGGCGCCATCAGCGCCACGAACTTGTCGAGCTTCGAGGGCCGGCCGGTGATCTCGAAGACGAAGTGCTCGATCGAGGAATCGACGACCTTGGCCCGGAAGACGTCGGCAAGACGCAGCGCCTCGACGCGCTTTTCGCCATGGCCGGCGACCTTGACGATGGCGAGTTCCCGCTCGATCGGCCGGCTCTCGCCCGTCGCACCGGCCGAGGTGGTGAGGTCGACGACCCGGTGCACCGGCACGATCCGGTCGAGCTGGCTTTTCAGCTGCTCGATGACGTGCGGGGCGCCGCGGGTCACGATGGTGATGCGGGAGAGATGCTTCTCGTGCTCGGTCTCCGAGACGGTCAGGCTCTCGATGTTGTAGCCGCGGCCGGAAAACATGCCGATGACCCGGGCGAGAACGCCCGGTTCGTTGTCGACGAGCACTGCGAGGGTGCGGGCCTCCGTCGCCTCCTTTTCGGGCGTGATGAAATAGGCCGATGCGGGCGGCTGGACGGCAGGATTGGTCATGGTCGTTTCCGGTTGTCGTTTGTCTTTTTGGGCCGTCAGACCAGCACGCGGTCCTTGGCGTCGATCGCCTTGGCCACCGCCTCGTCGGTCGCTTCCTCCGGCAGGAGGATCTCGTTATGCGCCTTGCCCGACGGGATCATCGGGAAGCAGTTGGCGAGATTGGCGACGCGGCAGTCGAACAGCACCGGCGCGTCGACATCGAGCATCTCGGCGATCGCATCGTCGAGATCGCGCGGCTTGTCGCAGCGCAGGCCGACGGCGCCATAGGCCTCGGCGAGCTTGACGAAGTCGGGCAGCGCCTCGGTGTAGGAATGCGACAGCCGGTTGCCGTGCAGCAGCTGCTGCCACTGGCGGACCATGCCCATATACTGGTTGTTGAGGATGAAGATCTTGGCGTTCGCCCGATGCTGCACCGCCGTCGACATCTCCTGCATGTTCATCAGCACCGAGGCGTCGCCGGCGATGCAGACCGACAGCGCATCGGGATGGGCGATCGCCGCGCCGATCGCCGCCGGCAGGCCGTAGCCCATGGTGCCGAGGCCGCCCGAGGTCAGCCAGTGATTGGGCTCCTCGAAGCCGTAGAACTGCGCCGCCCACATCTGGTGCTGGCCGACTTCGGTGGAGATGTAGGTCTCGCGTCCTCGCGTCGCCTCGTAGAGACGCTGGACGGCATATTGCGGCATGATGACGTCCTCGCTCGGCCGGTAGGCGAGGCAGTCGCGGGCCCTCCAGGTCTCGATCTCGGCCCACCACTCGGCCAGCGCCTCGCGGTCGACGACGGCACCAGCCTCCTTCCAGGCGGCGACGAGATCCTTCAGAACATGGGCGACGTCGCCGATGATCGGCAGGTCGACCCGGACGTTCTTGTTGATCGAGGAGGGATCGATGTCGATGTGGATCTTCTTCGAACCCGGCGAGAAGGCGTCGAGCCGACCGGTGATCCGGTCGTCGAAGCGCGCGCCGATGCACAGCATGACGTCGCAGCCATGCATGGCGAGATTGGCTTCGTAGGTGCCGTGCATGCCGAGCATCCCCATCCAGCTCTTGCCGGATGCCGGATAGGCGCCGAGGCCCATCAGCGTCGAAGTGATCGGAAAGCCGGTCATCCCGACGAACTCGCGCAGAAGGCGCGAGGCCTCCGGGCCGGAATTCACGACGCCGCCGCCGGAATAGATCATCGGGCGCTTGGCGCCGGCGAGCAGCGCCACCGCCGCGGCGATGCGCTCCGGCTCGGCGGACAGCTTCGGCCGGTAGCTCTCATGGGTCTGGCTCGGCGGCGGCGGCGAATACATGCCGGTGGCGAACTGGACGTCCTTCGGAACGTCGACGACGACCGGCCCGGGGCGTCCGGTCCGCGCGACGTGGAACGCCTCGTGCAGGATGCGCGACAAATCATTGACGTCCTTCACCAGCCAGTTGTGCTTGGTGCAGGGCCGGGTGATGCCGACGGTATCGCATTCCTGGAAGGCGTCCGAGCCGATCAGCGTCGTCGGCACCTGGCCGGAGATGCAGACCAGCGGGATGGAATCCATCAGCGCGTCCTGCAGCGCCGTCACCGCATTGGTCGCGCCGGGGCCGGAGGTCACCAGCATCACCCCGGTCTTGCCGGTCGAACGGGCATAGCCTTCGGCGGCATGGCCGGCGCCCTGCTCGTGGCGGACGAGAACGTGGCGAACCTCGGACTGCTGGAAGATCTCGTCATAGATCGGCAGCACTGCGCCGCCCGGATAGCCGAAAATGTCGGTCACCCCGTTGTCGATCAGCGCCTGGACGACCATCTCGGCGCCCGTCATCTCCCGCGCACCCGTCATCTCGGGGGCTTTGCTATCGGCCTTGCTGTCCATCGCTTCCGTCTTTCCCGTCGGCGCCCGACCTGTCGTCGGAAGGGCATTTCACTGAATTTTCGGCAATAAAAAAGGGCCTCTGGGGCCCTTGTATCGCGCACACGTGGCTATCGCCGGGCGGCCCTCAGACCGCCACGCGTGTGCGCATTCCTACGAGAATCAGCTTCGTCGTCATGGCGCGCAAACTAGGCGGCAGGCCGAGTGGCGTCAACGGATTTTTCGCCGTGCCCCCGCATTGCCTCGAAAACCGTCTCAATCGACGCCGGGAACATCCGGCATGTTGATCCGCCGGTAGATCGCCTCCGCGACGCAATAGACGCCGAAAGCGATCAGCCCGAGACCGGTCAGCGACAGGAAAAGCCAGCCGAAGCTCCAGCCCGAAATCTCGCTCAGAGCCGCGTCGAGGCCCGGTGTGTCGCCGGAGCTGTACTCGGCCGCACCCGTCGCCAGAAGGCCGGCAAGGACCATGAAAGTGACGCCCCTTGCCAGCAGTCCGAACTGGCAGACCGGCTTGAGGATGCGCCGCCGGGCCTCGGGGATATCCATATATTTCTCGAAACCCGCCTTCGCGCCCTTGATGAAATGCGCGATCGCCGCCCCGGCCATGCCCGCGGCGATGAGATAGGTGAGCCAGATGCCGAAGCCGGCTTCATAGCCGGCGGAGATGGCGCCGCCGCCACCGCCCTCGCCGCCGCCCGAGCCGAGGCCGATCACCAGCGACGCTGCATAGAAGGCCAATGCGCCATAAGAGAAGGCGCTGACGAGAAGCCCGCCGCGCACGAACACGCCCTTGGCGCCGGTGCCGTGATTGTCGACATCCATCAGCACCTGGATCAGCCGCCAGGCCGAAAAGGCCGCGAGTGCCACCACCATCGCGACGAGGAGGATCGTCCCGAAGACCGAACCGGCAATCACCTCGATGGCGTCCTTGGTGTCCATCGCCTCGCCGCTGGCGAAGGCGGCACGGAAGGAGAAGTAGCCGACGATCAGAAACACCAGGCCTCTTGCCGCATAGCCGGCTCGCGCGGCGGATTTCAGCCAGTCCTGTCCATCCTGCGGTACGAGACTATTGGTTGTGATCGTCATGGGGTCCTCCTTGCGGAGGGAAGACGCACAGCGTGCAGCCTTGGTTCCTTGCGGGGTCGCGCGCGGCGGTCAGATCACCACGCGATTGCGCCCCGCCTGCTTGGCCAGATAGAGCTTCACGTCCGCGCGCTTGATGATCTCGGCCGGGGCGTCGCCCGGCTTCACCGCGACGATGCCGATCGAGGCGGAGACCGCGAGCCTCTGGCCGTTCACCTCGACCTTCAGCCGGAACAACTCGTCGCGCAGCTTCTCGCCGAAACGCCGCAGATCGTCCTCGCCGAGATTCGGCACGATGATGGCGAATTCCTCGCCGCCGATCCGGGCGACGACGTCGTGGAAGCGGGTGTGCTCGAACAGGCAATAAGCAACCGCCTTCAGCACCTCGTCGCCGCCGTCATGGCCGTGGCTGTCGTTGATCGACTTGAAGTGGTCGAGGTCGATCAGCAGCAGGCCGAGCGGCTTCTCGATGCGTGCAAACTCGGCGACATATTGCTGCAGCGCCTCGTCGAAGAAGCGCCGGTTGTGCATCCCGGTCAGCGCGTCGGTCAGGGCAGCGGCTTCGAGAACCTGCGAGCGCTCCTTGAGGATGCCGGTCAGCGAATGGAGCTTGCCCTGCTCGCGGTTGTGGCGGCGCATCAGCGGCAGGATCACGAACAGCGCCCCGAGACCCGCGGCGGCGAGCAGCCCCAGGGTCAGCCAGGTCATCCAGGCGTGCTGGGCACGGAAGGCGGCGTCGGCGCCGGCGACCAGCGAGCGGTCGATCACCAGATAGTTGGCATAAATGACCGACGCCGCAGCGACGACGGCACCGATGACGAACGCGACCGACAGCTCCGCCCTGGCAAGTTTCATCTTTTCTGGACGTCCCCTGGATCGATGCCGGCAAGTATAGGGAAAAGGCTCTACCGAGCGGTTAAGGTCAGCCCTCCAGACCGACCGCAAGGGCGTCTGCCGCAGCGATCCGACGCCAACGATCGTCGAACTGGTGGCGAAACCAGGTTTCCTGGCGCTTGGCATATTGCCGGCTGCGGATGATCGCCCGCTCGCGCGCCGCTTCGTAAGTCGTTCTTCCTTTGAGGAAATCGGAGAGTTCCTGAAGGCCGATGGCCTTTCCGACGGTGCGGTCGTCAGCGAGCCCTTTAGAAGCAAAGCGCCTCTCGAAGCTGCGCACCTCGTCGAGCGCGCCGGCCGCCGGCATGGCGTCGAATCGCTCGGCAATGCGGCGGCGAAGCTCCGCCCGTTCCGGCGTCAGCACGACCATCCTCGCCCGGTCTGGGTCGATCAGCGCCCGTCCCGTGCCGCTCTGGAGCGCCGAGAGCGACCGGCCTGCCACCTCGCCGACCTCGAGCGCGCGGGCGATGCGCTGGCCGTCGCTTGGGGTAAGCCGCGCTGCCGTCGCCGGATCGCTACGAGAAAGCTCGGCATGCAGCGCCTGCGGCCCCTCTTCGGCGAGCCTCGCCCGCCATTTCTCCCGGATCGCCTGTGGCACGGCCGGCATTTCGTCGAGAAGCCCGAGCAGCGCCTTGAAATAGAGGCCTGTTCCGCCGCAGAAGATCGGCAGGAGCCCGGCCCCGCGAAGCTCGCCGAGAACTCGTTCGGCATCCTTCAGGTAGCTGCCGGCCGAATAGTCGGCCCGCGGATCGACATGGCCGTAGAGGCGATGCGGCACCCGCGCGAGATCCTCCGCGGCGGGCCGGGCGGTGAGGATTTCGAGCCCGTCATAGACCTGCAGGGAATCGGCATTGACGACGGCACCGCCGTGCCGCTCGGCGAGTTCCATGGCGAGCCGCGACTTGCCGCTGGCAGTCGGGCCGGCTATCAGGATCGCCTCGATTTTCCCCGTCATCGCCCCCTCACCGGCAGTTTCTCTATGCATGTCGCAACGCTCATCGCCCATCCCGCGGGACCCCATCTTTCCGAGGAAGCGATCGGCGCCGTCGCGGACCGGCTCGGTGTCTCGGCGCATGCGGCAGAGTGGCTGGCCGAGGGCATCGCCGCCGACCTGCCGCTCGGCGACGCGCCCACCGCCGCGGCCGTCGACGCCGCCCGGGAGGCGGCTGGCGGCTATGGGCTCGACCTCGTGGTGCAGGAGGCTGGGGGCCGCCGCAAGCGCTTTCTCATCGCCGACATGGATTCGACCATGATCGAGCAGGAATGCATCGACGAACTCGCCGCCGAGATCGGCATCAAGGACCAGATCGCGGCGATCACGGCGCGGGCGATGAACGGCGAGATCGCCTTCGAGCCGGCCCTTCGCGAGCGCGTCGGCCTGCTGAGGGGACTTGCCGAAAGCGTCGTCGACAAGGTCATCGCCGAGCGCATCCGCTTTGCCGGCGGCGGCAAGACACTGGTCGCGACGATGCGCGCCCATGGCGCCCACACAGCCCTGGTCTCCGGCGGCTTTACCGTCTTCACCGGACCGATCGGCACGGCGCTCGGCTTCCACGAGAGCCGGGCGAACCGGCTGATCGCGAAAGACGGCAAGTTGACCGGCGAGGTCGGCGAGCCGATCCTCGGCGCCGAGGCGAAGGTCTCAGCGCTTCGGGAGATCTCGGCCGAGAAGGGTCTCTCGCCTGCCGACGTCATCGCCGTCGGCGACGGCGCGAACGACCTGCCGATGCTGCAGATCGCCGGGACGGGCGTTGCCCTCCACGCCAAGCCGAAGGTCGCGGCCAACGCGCCGCACCGGGTGGATCGCGGCGACCTCACCGCCCTCCTCTACATCCAGGGCTACCGCCGGCAGGACTTCACCGGCTGAGGCCTTATCCTCGCCGCGGCCTTGTCCATCAGGCTTCAGCAGCCGTGGTCGCGCAGCATCGCGTCGTAGATCTCGACCATGCTGCCGGCGTCGTAGCCGGTGCCGGTCGCATCGAGCGCTTCGGCAACGCGCGAATTGCCTGCCGCGAGCCGTTGGCGCTGGGCCCTGATGTCGGCGCAGAGGCCGGTATCGCCGGACTCGCCCGGGGCTGCGGCGGCATTTTCGGCCGGCGGGAGTTCCGCCTGCAGCGGCGGCGACGGCTCTGCAGCCGGCTGCGCCGGTGCCGGCGCGGCATCCTCGCTCCCCTTCGGCGGCGTGCCGAAGCAGGTGCGCTGGACCCAGGTCGCGACATTGGCGGCGCAGAGATCGTCCATGAAGGGATGATGCATCTCCTTGACGCCCGCCTTCATCATCGCCGCCACGACGAAGTTGCCGTCGACGCCGAGTTCGAAGGCATAGTCGCGCACCTGGCCATAGACGTCGCTGTCGTCGGGGATGGCACGGCCGCCGCTGGCGATGCGGTGGAAGCCGAGCTCGGGATAAGGCGACCAGATGGTCCGGTCGGCACCGCCGAGAAACACCAGCGAACAGGCCGACTGGCAGTTGTTGTAGAGCTCGGTCGCAAGGCCCCTCTGGCGAATGTAGCGACCGGCCTTCACCGCATCGCCGACGCTGCCGCCGGCCGATCCGAGCTGGATTTTCTTCGCCCCCGGGTTCTCCTCGATGGCCGCCTTGAGCTCTTCGTAGAAGCCCTTTTCGACATTGCCGAGGACGCGGATCGCCTCGCCATCGACCTCGACCAGCGCGCGGCGGCTGTCCTCCCGGATATGGTCGCGGCCGGTGATGCCGAACTTGCCGACGCAGTCGAGATTCCAGGCGCGGATCCGCTCGATGTCCGATTCCGCCAGATAGGTCCTGGCAAGATGCGCCCAGTTGGAGCGGGAATTGCTCTCGACTCCCTCGGCAAAGCCCGGCTCGTCGTCCGGCTGCGGTGGATCGGGCTGAGCCACCAGAAGCGGCGTCAGGTGATCCTTGCCGAGCATGATCGACAGGATGTGGCAGCTGTGAATGTCGACATCGACCTCGTTGAGCAGCGTGCCGACCGAAAAGGTGCCCTTCGACCGCATGATCGTCGCAAGCCGGTCGGCATCGGCTTCGGCTCTCGCGATCTCGCCATTCCACCAGGCGGGATCGACATTGGCCGCAGCAGCGGCCGGGCGCGGCGCCGAAATCGCGGCCACCGCGACGAGGACCGCAAATGCGCCGGCGAGGCACGAGCGGAGGATGCGAGACATCATGGTGTCACCCTTCGGGGATGATCTGCTCGCCGGAAAAATCCGAGAGCGGGGTGCCGAAGATACCGTGTCGGAAGATCGGAGCAACCCGCCCGTCGGCCATCACTTGGCGCCGACAGGACGATCGGGCCATGATGTCGGAGCGACCGTCGGGCCGCATCAAGAACCGTCCGCCGGAGAACATGCCATGGACATGCGCAGGCCCATCGTCACAGAGCGCACCCGTGTCCGGCGCTGGGAGGAGCGCGACCGCGACGCCTTCCATCGCCTCAATCTCGACGAAACGGTCATGCGGTTCTTCCATATGCGCCGGACCCGCGAAGAGTCCGACGGGGTGATGGACGAGTTGAACGAGCGCCTCGATCGCGACGGCTATTCGTTCCTGGCACTCGATGCCGGCGGGTCCGAAGCGGCGGTCGGCATCCTCGGCATGGCGATCGTCAAGCCGGTCATGCCCTTTGCGCCGGGGATCGAGATTGGCTGGCGGCTGCTGCCGGATTATTGGGGCAAGGGCTACGTCACCGAGGCTGCCGCTGCCTGCCTCGACCGCGCCTTCGCCGAGCCTGATCCTGTCGGCGAGATCGTCAGCTTCTGCAACGAGGAGAACCGGGCATCCGAGGCGGTCATGCTGCGGCTCGGATTTTCGCGAGCCGAGGATTTCGACCATCCCTCGGTGCCGGCTGACACCCATCCGCATCTCGTCCGCCATCGGCTCTATCGCCTGAGGCGGGAGGATTTCGCGCCTGAACGGAAAATGCGGGGCGACTGAGCCGGCAAGTCAGCGGGTCAGGACCTCCGCCCGAACAGTCGCGAACGAGTGCGACCCCCGCCGCAGCTTGGCGGCGTCCGACGGAAGCGGGCCCAACCCCCGGGCGAGGCAGAGGAGCGGGCCTATTCCGCCGGCAGGATGTTGACGGCCGGCGCATGCACGCTGAGCGGCGGCTCGGCCTCCGGCGCCGGCTCGACCAGCCCGCCTGTCAGATCGCGGAACGCCCGGTCGAGCCACACGGCATCCGGGTCTGCGCCGATCGCCAGTGCCCGCGGCGTCTCGCCCGGTTTCGGCACATGCGCCGCCATCGAAGCCCTGCCACCGGCGACGTCGAAGCGCAGCCAGCCGCCGCGGGTCTCGACGATGCCCTTCATCCGGTCGATGCCGCCGCCCTTCCCCTCGACGACCCTTGCGAGCACGGCGCGCAAGGCATCGGCGTCGATCCTGCCGGAGAGCCGCCGGCTCCATGACGACAGGCCGAGCCCCGGCTCGTCATGGTGATGATGCCCGTGGTGGTCGTGGTGCCCGTGGTGGTCGTGGTGGTCGTGGTGGTCGTGGTCGTCGTCGTGGGAATGGTCGTGATCGTGGCTGCCCTGGCTGGAGCCGTGATGGTCGTGGCCATGATCGGGGGCGTGACGATCGGGGGCGTGATGGTGGTGCCCCTCCGACCCTTCGGACACTGCCTCGCCCGCCGCGCCGTGATGGCCGGTTTCGCCGGCCTCGTGACTGTGGCCGGGCGCATGATGATGGCGATCTGCGCCGTGGGCGACATGGGCGTGAGCGGGCGCCGGACGGGGGGCGTCATCCTCGTCCACCGCCGCCTCGTGCCACTTCGACAGCGCCGCCGCCGGGTCGAGCCCGCCCTCGACGACGCCGTAGCGCGCCGTCATGATCGCCGCCGCCGGATTGAGGGCGGTAAGCGTCTCGCGGATGGTCTCGATCTCGCCGGCCGAGACGAGGTCGGTCTTGTTGAGGATGAACACCGGGGCGAGCTTCGCCTGGATGCGGAAATAGTCCGGCATGCGGGCGAAATCCTTGAGGAACGCCCCGGCGTCGATCACCGTGTAGAGCCGTAGCGACCTCGTCAGCCCGGCAATCTCGGGCTCGTTGAGGACGCGCAGCAGCGAGGCGACGTCGGCGACGCCGGAGGGCTCGATCAGCACCCTCTGCGGCTTGATCCTGGCGACCACCTCGCGCAGCTGCATCGAGAGATCCTTGCGCAGCGAACAGCAGATGCAGCCGTTGGAGAGTTCGACGACATCCGCCCCCTGCCCTTCGAGCAGCGAGCCGTCGATGCCGAGTTCGCCAAAGTCGTTGACGAGGACGACGGTCTTCACGTCGGGATCGGCCTCGGCCAGCATGTGGCGCAGCGTCGTCGTCTTGCCGGCGCCGAGGAAGCCGACGACGATCTCCGCCTCGAAAGGCTGGCGCTCGCCCCGCGACTTCAGCGCCGGCGACCAGATGGCGCCGGCCGGCATCGGCAGGACGAGCATCCAGTGTTCGAGGATCGCCAGCGCCATCAGCACCGCCAGGAAGGTGTAGCCCGCCCGCTCGAAGGCGCTCGCCCCTTCCGCCACCGCCGCGACGACGAGCAGTGCGGTGATCACCGTCGAGATGGTGACGGAGAACGGAAAGAGCAGGTTCATCGAGCGCTTGTTGAGGAAGCCCTTGAGGAACTCCAGATGCTCCGGCAGGAACTCCTCGTTGAGGTTCCTGACGCCGAAGAAGACGTTGAGCTTAGCGCTCTGATGCATCCACCACAGCACCATGAAGGTCCACATGCCGATCTGGTTCGGCGCGCCCCAGGTGAGCCAGACGACGATCGCCGCGGCGGCGATGATTGCAAGCTCATGGTAGAGGCTGGTCTGCACCGCATGGACGAAGTGCGCGAAGCCCCGGCAGTTCTCCGGGCATGGCTGCTTCCGCGGGCCGGTGACGTAGCCCATGTAGAAGCTCATCTCCTGCCAGCCCCAGGCGAGCAGGCCGAAGGTGAAGGCGAGATAGGCGCCGGTGACGCTGGCATCCTCGGCCGAGCGCTGCAGCCCGATCAGCGAGACGGCGAAGATCAGCGTCGCGCCGATCATCGAGTATTTGAAGGTCTTTTTCGGCAACCCGTCGAGATAGATGATCGCCACGGTCGAGGCCCACCAGACGAAAAGGGCGAACAGCGCCGGGTAGAGATATTCGGTCATGGCGTGACTTCTTTCATGCCGGTTCGGTGGATACATCCGAGAATTTGCGGGGCTTCGATGCGGCGTCATCCTCGGGCTTGTCCCGAGGATCTACTGTCGGCCATTTCGTCCGATTCGTTTCCGAACGGCTTATCTGGCAAAGCTCCGTCGTTGCGATGGCAGTAGATCCTCGGGACAGGCCCGAGGATGACGGGCGTTACCGCCTTTCGATCACCACGCCGGCTGCAGCCGGCTTTCCGCCGGGATCTCGTTGCGGATCGCCGGCAGCGTGTAGAGCCGCGCGAAGGTCAGCGCCGCCGCCGCCTTGCAGCGCCAGACCTTCAGCCGGCCGATCACACCGCCCTGGCGCGAGGCCACCTCGATGTCGCGGTTGATCCTCAGCAGCCGCTCGAGCCCCGCCTTGAAGCGCGGATCGTCGATGTCGAGCATCACCGGGAAGACCTGTTTCGAGATTTCGTTGGTGATGCGGAACACCTTGAAGCCGTAGTCGGACGGATCGAGACCGAGCGCCTTATGGAATTCCGGCCGGGCATGGTCGCGCACATACATCGTCGCGTAGACGGCGAGGAGGAAGAAGCGGACCCAGAGCTTGTTGCGGCCTTGAAGGGTGTGCCGCTCCGCCCGCATCAGCAGCGAAAACGCCTCGCCATGGCGGAACTCGTCGTTGCACCACTTCTCGAACCACTTGAAGATCGGATGGAAGCGCCGCTCCGGATGCTGCTCCAGATGCCGGAAGATGGTGATGTAGCGGGCGTAGCCGATCTTCTCGGAGAGATAGGTGGCGTAATAGATGAACTTCGGCTGGAAGAAGGTGTACTTCTTTTCCTTGGTGAGGAAGCCGAGATTGACGCCGATGCCGAACTCCTTCAGCGCGTCGTTGATGAAGCCGGCATGGCGGGCCTCGTCGCGGCTCATATAGGAGAAGAGCTCGCAGATGTCGGGGTTGGTGCCGCGCCGTTTCATCTCCTTGTAGAGCACGCAGCCGGAGAACTCGGCGGTCAGCGAGGAGACGAGGAAGTCGACGAACTCCTTCCGCAGGCCCTCAGGCAGATCGTCGAGGGAGATCGTGTCCCAGTTTTCGTCGCGCTTGAAATGGCCCTTGTTGGGGTCGGACTTCATCTCGGCGATGAGCGCGTCCCATTCCCGCCTGACACCCGAGACGTCGACCTTGTCGAGCTTGTCGAAGTCGGTGGTGTAGAAGCGCGGCGTCAGCAGGGTGTCCTGCTGGGCGGTCCTCGTGGTCTCGTTCGGCGCCTCGGCGCGGACCGGCCTTGCGTCGGAGATCTTGGCGTGCGCGTTCATAGGCTTGCCCTTTCCGAGAAGGAGAATTCGCAAAGTTCCATGAATTCGAAATCGCCGGTCGCCCGGGTCCACAGCCGCTCCAGCGGGCCGGCCCGGCGGATCGTCGCGTGGCGCCTGAGATAGGCCGTCTCGCCGTAAGGCACCTCGACGGGCGCGCCATGCACCAGCACCTCGTCGCCTGGCTGGACGGTGACGCCGCCATCGAAGCGGACATGGGCGTGCAGGCTGTCGAAGGTGTTGGAAACCTCGACGGTGCAGCAGACGTCTTCGGCCCGCTTCTTCAGCAATCGCTCGATCATTTCGAAGCTCCCTCACTGGCGCCTGCGCCGGCAGGCAACATCTTGGCGAAGGCCTCGGCCTGGAGTTTGCCGAAGGCCCTCAGTTCCACCTGCTGGCGGGTTTCGGGATCCTCGACCACCAGGCGGCCGTCGGATTTCAGCGCCAGGACGAAGGGCCCGGCGTCGGAAGCGCCCTTGCGGACGCGGTCGCGGCTGAGGTTGCGCAGCACCTCCACCGTGAAGGCGCCCTGCCCCGCAGCCACCTCGACCAGCGGCTCGCGGCTCGATGCGTCGATCACCGCGACCGAGCCGTCGGCATGCTCGTCGATCTGCAGGCCGCGCGACGCGACGGTGCCGACCTCCGGCGTCTCGGCGAGGCCGATGCCCGTCGTGCGGCCCATGCCGATCGCCACCAGCGCCGTCAGCGCCAGCGCCCCGGCGCCGATCAGGATCGGCTTCGGGATCGGCTTGTCCTGATCCGGGGCGATCTTGATCTGCCCGTTGCGGATGGCGGCAGCGAGACCTCTCATGGCAACGCTCCCGCCCTAGACCGCCGCCGGCCGCGCGCCGGAGAACCCTGCCTTAGCCTTGCGGACGCCGCTCCTCGCGCCGGCAGCCGGCTTCGGCTCGGGCATCGCCGGGCGCTTGCCGCCCTGCGAGGCAACGAGCGCGTCAGACACCAGCCGTGCCGCAGCGGCGGCATCCGGCACCGCCCGCAGCATCGGCTGGGCGGAGCCGAACTTCCAGGGCCGGGCATAGGGCCAGAGCTGGAAATAGGAGGGCCGCCCGGCCTTGCCGATGGCAAGCGGAATGTCGCCGGATCCGTCGGAATTCAGCTTCAGCGCCGCATGGTCGATCTCGCCGAGCGGGATGTTGAGCTGCGCCGGCAGCGCGACGCCGTAGCGCATCACCAGCCGGCGCGGCGTCAGCGTGAAGCTCGTCGCCCGCGCCGTAACGAAGGCGAGAAGCATGATCAGCCCGACGCCGAGGCCGAGCGCCGGCAGCAGCGTCGCGGCATCGGCAAAGCCCGCCGCCCAGGAGCCGGTGTCGTGATGCGTCGCGCCGATCTTCCACAGCGCGAAGGCGAGGAACCAGATGCCGACGAGCCTCAGCCGGTAGGCGGTGAGGGCGAGCCGCCACCAGTCCGGCTTTGCCTGCCAGAGGATCGCCTCGCCCGCCGGCAGCTCGTCCTCGGTGACGACCGGCTTGATGTCGTCGAATTCGTCCATCTCGGCGCTCATGACAGGGCATCCTCCGTGGGCGAGCCGTCGTAGAAGGCGCCGCCGGCGAAATAGCCGTTGAGGCGGTCCTCCTCGCGCATGGTGATCTGGTCGGCGCTGGCGAGCGGCGGGATGCGCGAGAACTGCGACCGCGTCAGCTGGCCGAAGCGGACGATGCCGAGGCCCTTGCGGATGTTGGCGAAGGCGAAGGGCGCCAGCACCCTGCGGCCGCCGCTCTCGACATTTGCGTCGATCTCCAGATAGCGCGGGAAATATTCATGGGCGTTGATCCAGACGTCGGCGACGGTGCCGACATCGAAGCCGTCACGGGTGACGACGCGCATGCCGATCGGGTCGATGCCCGTCTCCTCCAGCCGGTAGTGCGGATGATTGCGCAGCGGCGTCAGCTTCAGCGAGCCGTCGACGGTGAGATCCGGCGTGTCGGATTTCAGCGCGTAGGAGGCCGGGCCGATGCCGTCGACCAGCGGATCGCCGGACGGCATGATCGGCGAGCCGGGAAATTCGTAGGCCGAGAAGGCAGCTAGTTCGCGTGCGGGTTCGGGCCGCGGCGCCATCACCGTACCGCCATGCATCAGCCGGAAGACCTTCGGCGCCGGGATCGGCGGGAAGCCGACGACCTTCATCCGGCCGCCGGTGCCGAGCGTGCGGTCGCTCTCGAGCGGATAGCCCTCGCGCTTGTCCTCGCCGCGCAGGTAGTAGACCAGCCCGAGGAAGAACAGGAAGAACAGGATGACGAGCAGCAGCGGAATATCGAGCTGCTCCGTGAAGGAATGACCTGGCAAGACACGCACTCCCTTGGCTTTTTTTCAGTTCGGCAGATCGGCGAGCCCGAAGCGCGCCGGTGGCTTGGCCCGCGGCTCGATGCGCCGCGGCTTGACGAGCGGCCCGAGGCTGACGAGCGCCCCGAAGACCAGAAGAATTTCGACGAGATAGACGACGGAATAGCCGCTGGCGGGCCCGGCAAAGGCGGCGCCGAGCCAGCCGGCATCGGCGAGCCCGACCACCGCGTCGCGCGTGAAGCCGCCGACCGCGACCGCAAGGCCGAGCGCCACCGCCTGCACCGCGCTCCAGGCGCCGAGGGCAAGGCCGCCCCGCCCGGTGCTGACCATCGCCATGGCGGCGATCAGCATCGACACGGCGAACAGGCCGCTGCCGAGGCCGATCAGGGCCGTGCCGACGGAAAACACCACCACCGAGCCGAAGGGCGCCGCCATGATCACCGCGGCAAATCCCGGCAGGCCAAGCATCAGGCCGACGCCGGCAACGACGTAAGGGTTGCCGCCGCGGCTCATCAGTCGCGCCGAGACGAAATAGCCGGCGAGGCTTCCCGTCGCGAACAGCGCCGTCAGCAGCGTCGTCGCGCCGACCCCCATGCCGAGCACCGTGCCGCCATAGGGTTCCAAAAGCACGTCCTGCATGCCGAAGGCACCGGTGCCGATGGCGAGCGCCACCAGCAACCGGTCGAGCCCCTTCTGCGCCCTGAGGGCCCGCAAGGCGGCGCGGAACGGCTCCTTCGGCGCAGCGTCGGGCGCCATGTCGCGGCGCCGCGGCTCCTGCTTCCAGATGGCGATGACGGTGAGCGCGATCGTCAAAAGGGCCGAGCCCTTCAGGACCTCGATCAGCCGCAGCGGCGAGAAGTCGGCGAGCATCCGGCCGATGACGATCGCCCCGGCGACCATGCCGACCAGCAGCATGGTGTAGAGCATGGCGACGACGCGGGGCCGCTTGTCCGCCGGCGCGAGATCGGTGGCGAGCGCCAGCCCTGCCGTCTGCACCGTGTGGAGGCCGAAGCCGGTCATCAGGAAGGCGAGCGTCATCCCCGCCTCGCCGTAGATGAGGGTGCCGGGCCGCGCCTCGGCGATGATCAGCAGCGAGATCGGCATCACCGCGAGGCCGCCGAACTGGATCAGCGCGCCGAACCAGATATAGGGCACCCGCCGCCAGCCGAGATAGGAGCGATGGGTATCGGACTTGTGGCCGATCAGCGCCCGTGCGGGCGCCGCCACCAGCGGCAGCGCCAGGGCGACGGCGATCAGCGAGACGGGAATGCCGAGCTCCACCGCCATCACCCGGTTGAGCGTGCCGCCGAGCAGCACCATGGTGATGCCGACCGAGACCTGAAAGAGCGACAGCCTGAGCAGCCGGCCGAAGGGCAGCTCGGTCGAGGCCGCGTCGGCGAACGGCATGATCATGGTGACGAACTGGCGCATCCGCGCCCGCGCCAGCGCTTCGGCCGGCGACATCGCCCTCGCTTCGCCCCGGTCGCTCTTTCGGAAAAGCCTCATGACCGCACGAGCTCCATGCCGTGGGACTTGTAGAAGCCGCTGGAAACGCGCTGCTCCGCGCCCGGCCGCCAGCCGGCGAATGCCGGATCTGTCGCCAGCCGGCGGGCGAAGCGGCCGGTCTCGACCGGCACGATCGACGGCGCGCGGTCGGAGCGCGGGAACAGCCGCCCGGCGCGGTGCATCAGGGCGAGCAGCGGCGTCTTCGGCGCCAGGGTGAAGGCGATCGATCCGCTCGTGCGGGCGGCGAGCCGGGCAAGCGCCGCGGCGGCATCGTCCGGCTCGTAGTGGATGAGGGAATCCATCAGGACGACGTGGTCGAAATGCCCGAGGCCATCCGACAGCATGTCGCCGGAAACGAAGCGGATCGCCGCGCCGACGCCAGCGGCCGATGCAAGCTCGCGGGCATGGGAAACCAGCGTCGGCGACAGATCCACCGCCACCACCTCGGCGCCCCGTTTAGCCAGAAGGATCGACAGGGCGCCCGTGCCGCAGCCGGCATCGAGCACCCGCGCGCCGGCAAGGTCTGACGGCAGCGTTCCGGCGAGAAAGCCCCGCATCGCATCCCGCCCGGCCCTGACGCTCGCCCGTATGCGGCCGAGCGGCGCGTCGGAAGTGAGCTTCTTCCAGGCGTCGGAGGCAGTGCGATCGAAATAGGTCTCGATCTCGCCGCGCCTTGTCTCGTAGGTGGCCACGTCGCTCATCGCCCGCCTCACTCGAAACCGAGGAAATCGAAGATGTCGCGGTCCTTCATCGACTTGCCGTCCATCGGCTCGACGCCGGCATAGAGCGTCGCTGCAAGCCGCAGATACTCCTCCTGCACCGACTTCACCTCCGGCTCGTCCCCCATCTCGAAGAGGGTCGCCTTCTTCAGCCGGCTCTTGCGGATGGCGTCGAGATCGGGGAAATGCGCCACCCGCTGAAGACCCGTCGCCGCGTTGAACCGGTCGATCTCGTCGGTCCCGGCGGAGCGGTTGGCGATGACGCCGCCGAGCCTGACATCGTAGTTCTTCGCCTTGGCCTGGATCGCCGCGACGATGCGGTTCATCGCGAAGATCGAATCGAAATCGTTGGCGGTGACGACCAGCGCCCGATCGGCATGCTGCAGCGGCGCCGCAAAGCCGCCGCAGACGACGTCGCCAAGAACGTCGAAGATGACGACGTCGGTGTCTTCGAGAAGGTGGTGCTCCTTCAGAAGCTTCACCGTCTGGCCGACGACATAGCCGCCGCAGCCGGTGCCGGCCGGCGGGCCGCCGGCCTCGACGCACATGACACCGTTATAGCCCTCGAAGACGAAGTCCTCCGGCTGCAACTCCTCGGCATGGAAGTCGACGGTTTCGAGAACGTCGATCACCGTCGGCTGCAGGCGCTTCGTCAGCGTGAAGGTCGAATCGTGCTTGGGGTCGCAGCCGATCTGCAGGACGCGCTTGCCGAGCTTGGAAAAGGCGACCGACAGGTTCGACGAGGTCGTCGACTTGCCGATGCCGCCCTTGCCGTAGATCGCGAAGACCTTGGCGCCGTCGATCTTCGGCCCGGTGTTCATCTTCACCTGCACCGATCCCTCGCCGTCCTCGCGGCGGTGGACGGTCCTCGGCAGCGGCAGCGTGGTCTTGAGCGCGGTCATGCGGCCACGACCTCCTTGCTTGTGATTCCTTCGAGCCGATCCTCGAGATCGGCGCCGGCCTCGCGCAGCGCCTCGCGGTCCGCTGCGTCGGGGGTCCAGTAATGGCGCTCCTCGGCCTCGATCAGCCGGTCGGCCATGCGGGCGGACGCGGTCGGGTTGAGGCTGGCGAGACGCTCGCGCATGTCGGCGTCGAGAACGAAGGTCTCGGCGAGGCGCTTGTAGACCCAGGGGCTCACCTGACCGGTGGTCGCCGACCAGCCGAGCGTGTTGGTCACATGGCTCTCGATCTGTCGTACGCCTTCGTATCCATGGGCGAGCATCGCTTCGATCCATTTCGGATTGAGCATGCGCGTGCGGGTCTCCAGAGCGACCTGCTCTTCGAGCGTGCGCACCTTGCCCTCGCCTCTCGTCTGGTCGCCGATATAGACCGGCACCTTCTCGCCGCGGGCGACCGAGGCTGCCCGGCTGACGCCGCCGAGGGTGTCGAAATAGTGGTCGATGGTGGTGACACCGAGCTCGACGGATTCGAGATTCTGGTAGGTCATCTCGACCTTGGCGAAGCTCGCTTTCAGGAGCCTCGCCTGCTCGGCGGTGTGGCCCCTGCGGTCGACGGCGAAGCACTTGCGCCGCGTATAGGCTTCGGCGAGCTCGCCCTCGGCGTCCCAGGCGCCCGAGTCGATCAGCATGTTGACGTTGGAGCCATAGGCGCCGTCGGCATTGGAAAAGACGCGCAGCGCCGCTGTTTCCATGTCGCAGCCGGTCTCCTCGGCATAGGCGAGCGCGTGCTTCCTGACGAAGTTCATCGCCTCGGGCTCGTCGGCGGTGGCGGCGAGGAAGGCGGCTTCCGCCAGCAGTTTCGACTGGAGCGGCAGCAGGTCGCGGAAGATGCCGGACAGGGTCACCAGAACGTCGATCCGCGGCCGGCCGAGGCTTTCGAGCGGCAGGAGATCGGCACCGCTGAGCCGGCCGAAGCCGTCGAAGCGCGGCGCCGCGCCGATCAGCGCCAGCGCCTGGGACAGCGGGCCGCCCTCGCTCTTGAGGTTGTCCGTCCCCCACAGGACGATCGCCACCTTCTCCGGCAGGCCGTGGCCGCCGGCGGCGTGGCGCGAGAGCATCCGCTCGGCCTGGCGCCGGCCATCGGCGACGGCGAAGGCGCTGGGAATGCGGAACGGGTCGAAGCCATGGACATTGCGGCCGGTCGGGACGATCTGCGGGGTACGAAGGAGGTCGCCGCCCGGCACCGGCCGGATGAACCGCCCGTCGAGGGCCCGCATCAGCGCCGGAAGCTCGTGGTCGCGGCAGAGGTCCTCCGCCAGCGCCACCAAGGAGTCGATGGCTGCATACTCATCGGTATCAGGATCGATCGACTGCTTCAGTGCGGCGCCGCCGTCGCCGCTTGCCAGAGCCTCGATGGCAGCGCGATCCGGAACCATGCCGAGGCTCGCCTCGGCGGTGACGGCGAGGAGGTCGGCGCGCTCGGCCTCGCTCACCGCTTCGCCGACGACGTGAAGCCCATGCGGTATGAGCGTTTCCTCGACCTCCAGAACGGCGCGATGCAGCGCGGCAACGTCGACGGGTCGGCCGTCTTCCGGCTCGCTGCCAAGGTCGAGGGCGCTTGCCTGGGCGGCGATGGTGGCTTCCAGATTGCGACGTTCGACGGCCATCTCCGGCGCCGAGGCCCGCCAGCGCTCGATGGTCGCCTTCAGATCCGCGAGCCCGCGATAAAGGCCGGCATGCGCGACCGGCGGCGTCAGGTAGGAGACGAGCGTCGCCGCTGCCCGGCGCTTGGCGATGGTGCCTTCCGAAGGGTTGTTGGCGGCGTAGAGATAGACATTCGGCAGGTCGCCGATCAGCCGGTCCGGCCAGCACTCGCCGGAAAGCCCCACCTGCTTGCCCGGCATGAATTCCAGCGCCCCGTGGGTGCCGAAATGCAAGACCGCATCGGCGCAAAAATCCTCACGCAGCCAGCGATAATAGGCCGAGAAGGCGTGGGTCGGCGCGAAACCCTTCTCGAACAGCAGCCGCATCGGGTCGCCCTCGTAGCCGAAGGCCGGCTGCACCCCGACGAAGACGTTGCCGAACATCGCCCCCAAGACGAAGATCGACGAGCCGTCCGACTGCTGGCGGCCCGGCGCCGGGCCCCATTGCGACTCGATCTCGGCGAGATGCGGCTCGCGGCGGACATGGTCCTCGGCGGGGATGCGGAGATAAACGTTCGCCTGCGCGCCGAAGCGGCTTGCATTGCCCTTGAGGATCGCATCGCGCAGAACGTCGGCGCTCTCGGCCAGGTCGACCGAATAGCCGTCCGCCTTCAGCGCCTTCAGCGTGTTGTAGAGCGAGGCGAAGACCGACAAATGCGCCGCGGTGCCGACGCTGCCGGCATTCGGCGGGAAGTTGAAGATCGTCAGCGCGACCCTGCGCTCGGCCTTGGGCCGGCGGCGCAGCGCAATGAGCTTCGCCGCGCGCCGCGCCAACAGGTCGGCACGCCCCAGATCGGCGGTCATCTCGCGATGGCCGTCGGCCCGCGAAAGGGTGGAGCGGCCGCCGAACAGCATCGGCCCGGTCGCCCCGTCGATCTCAGGGATCGCCACCATCATGGTGGCTTCCACCGGCGTCAGCCCGGCAGAGGAAACCCGCCATTCCTCCAGCGACTGGAACTCGACCGCATGGGCCGAGAGGAACGGCACGTCGAGACGGGCGAGCATCGCCTCCGCGGCGCTGGAGTCGTTGTAGGCGGGCCCGCCGACCAGCGAAAAGCCGGTGAGCGAGACCAGCGCATCGATCGTCGGCCGGCCGCCCTTCATGAAGAAGGCCTCGATGGCGGGCCGTGAATCGAGCCCCGACGCAAAGGCTGGGATCACCCTCAGGCCGCGGGCCTCCATCGCAGCGATCACCCCGTCATAGTGGCCGGTGTCGCCTGACAGGACGTAGGAGCGCATGACCAGAAGCCCGACCGTCCCGGCCGTACCGCCCTTGCGGTTCGGCAGCGAGTCGATGCGCGTCGCGATGCGGTCGGCGAGCCGCGGATGATAGAGCCCGACATCGGGATATTCGACCGGCGCGCGGGTCTGGCGCAGCCTGGCGGCGATCTCGGCGCGCGGCCCCTTGGCATAGCGCTCGACCAGGAAGCGGATCATGTTGGCGACGTTCTCGTCGGATCCCGCCAGCCAGTATTGCAGCGTCAGGAAATAGGCCCGGACGTCCTGCGCCGTGCCGGGGATGAAGCGCAGGATCTTCGGCAGGCGGCGCAGCATCGCCATCTGCCTGGCGCCGGAGCCCGAGGACGGCCTGCCCTCGGTCTTCGGCCCGCCGCGCAGACGCTTCAGGAGCGCGATGACGCCCTTCGCCTCGCCGGCCATCTCGAAGCCGCCGAGCCGAGTCAGCTTGATCACCTCGCCGGCCGACATCGCGCCGACCATGGCATCGCAGGCATCGCGCCGGGCTTTCAGCGCCGGCAGCACCGCCTCGATGTGGTTCTCCATGAACAGCATGTTGGCAAAAACGATGTCGGCCCGGGCGATATCGGCGATGCAGCGGGCAAGGCTTTCCGGCTCGCGCTCCCAGTCGGTCGCCGCATGGAGCACCACTTCGAGGCCGGGGATCTCGCCGGACAGCCGCCCGCGCGCCGCCGCGACGGCACCGGCCATGTGGCCGTCGAGGCTGATCAGCACCACCGTGACCCGCGCCGATGCGCCCGGCCCGGCAGGGCCGCTAGCGGCTGTAATGGGCCTTTGCATCATAGAGCGTCTCCACGGTGATCTGTGACAGACCCCGTTCGAGGGCGAATTGCTCGGTGTTCCGGCGGGCTTTGCCCCGCACGAAAAAGGGTATCTTTTTCAGTTCGAGTTCGGCTTCGTTCAGCCAGCCGGGGGCGATCGATGCAGCAGTGGCAGCCGGGAACGAAGGCTCTTGCTCGTCTTCGGGCTCGGCCGCGATGCGGGCGCCGCCGCCGAGATGCGAAGGCCGTGCCGCGTCGTTGAATTCGAAGTCGTCGCGGAACATGCCGAGAAGGTGTTCCTCGAGCCCCATCACCAGCGGGTGCACCCAGCTGTCCCAGAGGACATTGGCGCCCTCGAAGCCCATCTGCGGCGAGTAGCGGGCGGGATAGTCCTGCACATGCACCGGCGCGGAGATCACCGCGCAGGCGATGCCGAGCCGCTTGGCGACGTGCCGCTCCATCTGGGTGCCGAGGACGAGCTCCGGCTGCGCCGCGGCGATCGCCGCTTCGACGTCGAGATAGTCGTCGGAAATCAGCGGCTCGACGCCGTATCTTTCGGCGGCGGCGCGGATGTCACGGGCAAATTCGCGGGAGTAGGTGCCGAGACCACAGAGGGTGAAGCCGAACTCTTCCGTCGCGACGCGGGCGGCGGCGAGCGCGTGCGTCGCATCACCGAAGACGAAGACGCGCTTGCCGGTCAGATAGTTGGAATCGACCGAACGGGAGAACCACGGCAGGTTCGACTTCGCTTTCCCGCTGCCGAGCCTCGCCTCGCCTGCCGCCTCGGGCAGTTTGGCCAGTTGGCGGACCTCGGCGATGAAATCCTGCGTCGCACCGACGCCGATCGGCACCACGGTGGTGAAGTCCTGCCCGAAGGTCCGCTTCAGCCACTTCGCCGCGACGCCGGCGATCTCCGGATAGAGGACGACGTTGAAGTCCGCCTCGCCCAGCCGCGCGATGTCGTCCGGCGAGGCGTCGAGGGGAGCGACGACTGCGACGTCGATGCCGATCCCGCCGAGCAGCCTGCGGATCTCCGCGACGTCGTCGCGGTGCCTGAACCCGAGGGCCGTCGGGCCGAGGATGTTGCAGCGGGGGCGCGCGGCGTTGCGCGGCGCATGCCGTGCGTCTGCCGCGCTGGTTGAATCCGCAACCTCGTTTGCGCCGGGGGAATGGATGACTCCGGCCTCACCCCCCTCTGCCCTGCCGGGCATCTCCCCCTCAAGGGGGGAGATCGATCCTGCGGAAACGCCTCCGGCGTCTTTCTGGTCGGCGCCTTGCTGCGGCGCAGAATGGAGCGCGGCACCCACGCCTTCGATCTCCCCCCTTGAGGGGGAGATGCCGGCAGGCAGAGGGGGGTCTCCAGACGCAACATCGGACGAAACCGTCGTCGACACGGCGCCACCATCGTTTCGCGACGACCCTCCCGCCGCCAGCGTCCGCACCACCTGGTAGAACGTCTCGGCGGCGCCCCAGTTTTCCTTGCGCTGGTAGGAGGGGAGTTCCAGCGGGATCACCGGCACCGGCAGGCCGGCGGCTCTCGCAAGACCGGCCGGGTCGTCCTGGATCAGCTCTGCCGTGCAGGACGCGCCGACGAGCATCGCCCGCGGCTGGAAGCGCTCGAAGGCGTCCCTGAGCGTCGCCTGGAACAGCGCCGCCGTGTCGGTGCCGAGGTCTCGCGCCTCGAAGGTCGTGTAGGTGACCGGCGGGCGCCTGTCGCGCCGCTCGATCATGGTGAAGAGCAGGTCGGCATAGGTGTCGCCCTGCGGCGCATGGAGAACGTAGTGCACCCCTTCCATCGCGGTGGCGACGCGCATCGCGCCCACATGCGGGGGTCCTTCATAGGTCCAGACGGTGAGCTGCATCGCCGCCTCCCCTAAACTCTCAGCCGCGTCTTGCGGTCGAGCGGGCGGGCGAACAGGCTGGCGAGGTCGCCGGCCTGTTCATAGCCCTGGATCGGGGTGAAGAGGAGCTCGATCGACCACTTGGTGGTCAGCCCCTCGGCCTCCAGCGGATTGGCGAGGCCGAGGCCACAGACCGCGATGTCCGGGCGCAGTTCCCGGGCTCTGGCGAGCTGACGGTCGACGTCCTGCCCCTCCGAGAGAGACGCCTCGTCAGGCAAGAGCTCCAGCTCCTCGGCGAGATGGCGGCGGTGGAGATAGGGCGTCCCGACCTCGGTCAGCCGCATGCCGAGTTCGCGCGACAGCATCCTGGCGAGCGGGATCTCGAGTTGCGAATCCGGAAAGAAGAACAGCGAGCGGCCGGCAAGCTCGGCGCGGAACGGCTCGAGCGCCCGCTTCGCCCGCGCCTCGGCCGCGGCGGTGGCCGCACGAAACCGCATCGGATCGGTGCCGAAGCTGTCGGCTGCCGCCTTCAGCCACAGCGTCGTGCCCTCGGCCCCGAGCGGGAACGGCGCGGCGATGCGCGACGCGCCGCGCTCCTCCAGCGCCCGCGCGGTCTCGCCGAGAAACGGCTGGGCGAGCAGAAAGCGCGTCGACGGCCCGACCGGCGGCAGATCGCGCGCCCGCCGGGGCGGCAGGAAGCCGACATTCCCGATCCCCATTGCGGCAAACAGCCGGGCGAACTGGTCTTCGACGACGTCGGCGAGCGCCCCGACGACCAGCAGCGACGGTGCCTCGGCTTCAGCCTCGGGCAATGCCGGCACCAGCGCAGCAAGGCAGTTGTCCTCGCCCTGCGTGAAGGTGGTCTCGATGCCGGAGCCGGAATAGTTGAGGATCCTGACCTCCGGCGCGTAGCGCTCCGACAGCCGCGCGGCGGCGCGGGAGAGATCGAGCTTGATCACCTCGGAGGGGCAGGAGCCGACGAGAAACAGCATGCGGATGTCGGGCCGCCGCTCGATCAGCCGCGAGACGGCGGCATCCAGTTCCTCATTGGCGTCGGCAAGGCCGGCCAGATCGCGTTCCTCCATCACCGCAGTGGCAAAGCGCGGCTCGGCGAAGATCATCACCCCGGCGGCCGACTGCATCAGATGGGCACAGGTGCGCGAGCCGACGACGAGGAAGAAGGCGTCCTGGATCTTGCGATGCAGCCAGACGATGCCGGTGAGGCCGCAGAACACCTCGCGCTGCCCGCGTTCGCGCAGCACCGGCCGCTCGGCACAGCCCACAGAGGGCACCGCGACGCCGGGGCTGGCGGCAGCGCCGCTCATGCCGGCACCTGTGCTGGGTAGTCACGCCGCTTCGGGCCGGCCTCGAGCCGCGCGGCGCGCAGCTTCAGGACGAACTGTCCGGCATTGACGACATAGGCGGCATAGCCCGCCAGTGCGACGGCGAACTGCTCGGCCGGGGTGCCTATCCCGCGAAGGAGCATGACGACATAGGCGGTGTGGAGCGCGATGACGCCCATCGACACGACGTCTTCCCAGAAGAAGGCGGGAGCGAACAGCCAGCGGCCGAACACCACCTTCTCCCAGATCGAGCCGGTGACCATGATGGCGTAGAGCGCCAGCGTCTTGACCAGCACCGAGAGGGCCGCGGCCCCGTAGCCCTCGCCCGTTGCGAGATAGCGCAGCACCAACGCCAGCGAGCCGAGGCAGATCAGGAACTGCAGCGGCGCCAGCACCCCCTGCACCAGGGTCCAGACCGTTCCGTCACGCCGCGCCCGCTCGGCCGGCGTGTAGAGCCCGCCTCGGCGCCCGGCGGCGCTGCCTTTTGGCGATGGGGAACGTAACGCTGTCATGGGGTGGAGTCTGCGGCGGGCGGGTCCAATGTGTCAAGTTAAATTGACGCTCTGGAATTTTTACACTTTTATCGTCACCCGCCGCATTGATTTGTCCGCCGGATTGGAGGAAGCTCCATGAATAACGATCGCCGAACATGGGCGAGTGCCGGGATGCCAGGGGTTTGGCGTCGCGGCAGATCGCGGCGACCTTCTGGGAGGGGCAATTTATGCCGGGCATCCCCCACGTTTCTGAATTGTATGCCGATGAGTTTCGCGGACCTGCTCACGGCCCCACCCTGTCCAGCCGCGTTGACAGGTCCAGTCGCCGTGACTGGAAGGGCCGGCTCTCAGATGCGATCGTCAACAAGGTGATCCCGTCCCTTTATGCCGCCCATGGGGAGACGAAACCCGGCGGACGCACAGCCCAGGAATGTGCCGAGCTGCGCCGCAGGGTCGAGGCGGAACGCTTTCTCGGTCTCGTCCTCTCCAACAGTCCCGAAGCCCAGTGGCAGCATCTTCTCGGGCTGCGCGCCTCGGGCATGGGCCTCGAGACGCTGCTGATGGAGATCATGGCCCCCGCCGTGCGCGAGCTCGGCGAGATGTGGCTGAACGACCGGATGAGCTTCGTCGAGGTCACGACGAAATCGGCTCGCCTGCAGCACATGATCCGCTCCCTCGGCCGGTCCGATTCCGACTTCCTGCCGGACGGCTGCGGCAGCGTTCTGCTGGCGGCGGCGCCCGGCGAGCAGCACACATTCGGCCTGTTCGTCCTCGCCGAGATGTTCCTCGCCGCCGGCTGGAGCGTTTCGCTGGAAGCCAATTCCACCATGGAAATGCTCTGCGAGCTGGTCGCGAGCCGCCGCTTCGATGCGGTCGGCCTCAGCGTCGGCAGCGAGCGCTTCCTTGCCCCCGTCGGCAGCCAGGTCGCGGCCCTCAGGCAGGCCTCCGAAGCCCATGCGAGCCGCATCTTTCTCGGCGGGTGGGCTTTCACGACGGCCGGACAGTCGTTAGATGACTATGGAGCCGACCTGGTTGCGGTGGATGGGCGCAGCGCCGTCGAGAAGGCAGAGACCCTGCTGATCGGGCGCTAGGCATTCACGCATTCAGGGACGAGGCCGCACCGGGGGGACAGGCGAGAGATAGGCGCTCAGAGGATGGAACATCCGAGAACTGGCCGGCAGTTTTCCGATCCGAGCCGTTCCTTTGCAAATCTCGAGGCTGCGTTGGTCGCGACGATGGTCACGGCCGCGACGGATGTCGCATTGCTGCTGGATCGCGGCGGAACGATCGTCGACGTGGCGATCCGCGAGCCGGATCTCTTCGGCGAGGTCGAAAAAAGCTGGATCGGCCAGAAGTTTTCCGACGTCGTCACGGTCGAGAGCCGCCAGAAGGTGGTGCGCATGCTCTCCGAGGAGCCGGACGAGGAATCGCCGGCCCGCCGCGAGATCAACCACCCGATGCCGCACGGGATCGACCTGCCGGTCAGCTATTCGATGCTGCCGCTGACCAAGAACGGCACGCGGCTCGCCCTCGGCCGCGACCTCAGGACGATGGCCTCGCTGCAGCAGAACCTGATCGAGACCCAGCTTGCGCTGGAGACGGACTATGCCCGCCTGCGCAACACCGAGACGCAGTACCGGGTCCTCTTCGACACCGCGCTCGAGCCGATCGTTCTCGTCGACGCCTCCAACGGCCGCATCATCGACGCCAATCTCGCCGCCCGCCAGCGTTTCGAAAAGGACGGCCGGCGGCTTGCCGGCGCGCCCGTCAACGCGCTGTTCGGCACGGCGAGCCAGAGCGAGGCCGACGCGCTGATCGCCGCCGCCCGCAGCTCCGGCGAATCGGAGACGGCCAGCCTGCTTCCCTCCGGCGGCGAGCGGAAGGTGCCGGTCGCGGTGCGCTTCTACCGCCAGCACGGTTCGAGCCGCATCATCCTGCGCTTTGCCGGCGACGAGGAGCCGCTGAAGAACACCATCGAGACCGACCTCGTCGCCAGATTGACCTCCACCTTGCCCGACGGCCTCGCCGTCGTCGGTCCCGACAGGCTGATCCAGGACGTCAACGAGAGCTTCCTCGACCTGTCCGAGATCGCCAGCCGCAACCAGATCGTTGGCCGGCCGCTCGACGAGATCCTCGGCCGCCGGGGTGTCGAGCTCGGCGTCCTGATGAAGGCGATCGACACCGACGGCTTCGTGCGCAATTTTTCCACCCATCTCAACACCCGCTATGGCGGCGTCGTCGAGGTGGAGGTCAGCGGCTCGGCGATCACCCGGGGCGACAAGCGCTTCTACGGCTTCTCGATCCGCGAGGGCGCCCGCACGCCGCCCCGCCCGGCCGCCTCGGAGCCGTTCCGTTCTGCCAACGACATGACCGGCCTCGTCGGCCGCGTGCCGCTGCGCGAGATCATCCGCGAGACCGCCGACATCATCGAGCAGCTCTGCATCGAGGCGGCGCTGGACCTCACCCGCAACAACCGCGCTTCGGCCGCCGAGATGCTCGGCCTCAGCCGCCAGAGCCTTTATTCCAAGCTTCGCCGGCACGGCATTTCGGGCAATTTTTCCGAGAGCGACGACACCCACTGAGATCCCTGGTCGTTCGGCCGGAGCCTCGGCGGGATCCGCCGGGAGCTCTGTTTCGTGTGCCATCGTCAATCGGCGATGGCCTGCGCTGCCGGCTCGCCCGGGTCCTCGCGTCATCGTCACCTGACGACTGACTGTCAATTTTGGTTGACACTCTTCCGGGGCGCGCCTAGCCTCGCCTCATGAGCCGATCGATCGCAGAAACTCCGGCAGGATCGCGCCCCAGCTTTGCGGCCGGGATCGAGCTCTTGAAGCCGATCACCTGGTTCGCGCCGATGTGGGCCTTTGGCTGCGGGGCCATCTCCGCCCGCGGCATGGCGTCCCCTGACGGCCAGACCGTCTGGATCGTGCTTGCCGGCGTGGTGCTCGCAGGGCCCCTCCTCTGCGGCGCCAGTCAGGTCGTCAACGACTGGTTCGACCGCCATGTCGACGCCATCAACGAGCCGAACCGGCCGATCCCGTCCGGCCGCATGCCCGGCCGTTCGGCGCTTTGGCTGGCGATCTTCTGGACCGCCCTGTCGCTCGTCGTCGCGTTCGCTCTCGGCCCCTGGGTCGGCATTGCCTCCGCCCTCGGCTGTCTTCTGTCATGGGCCTACAGCGCCCCGCCGCTGCGGCTGAAGCGCAATGGCTGGTGGGGCAATGCCGCCGTCGCTTTCGCCTATGAGGGACTTGCCTGGTTCACCGGCGCAGCGGTGGTGGCGGGTGGCCTCCCGGACGGCAGGATCATCTTCCTTGCCTATCTCTACAGCGTCGGCGCCCACGGCATCATGACGCTCAACGACTTCAAGGCGATCGAGGGCGACGCCGCCCTCGGGGTGCGCAGCCTGCCGGTGCAGTACGGCGTCTCGGCCGCGGCGCTGATCGCCTGCTTCGTCATGGCGCTGCCGCAGATCCTCGTCGCCGGCCTGCTGTTGGCCTGGGGCACGCCGCTCCACGCGTTCGCGATCATCGCGCTGCTGGCGCTGCAACTCGTCCTGATGCGCCGCTTCCTGGCCGATCCACGCGGCAAGGCGCCCTGGTACAACGCCACCGGCACCAGCCTCTACGTTCTCGGCATGATGGTCGCGGCCTTCGCCCTCGGCGGCATCGTCGGAGGCTGACAGGTGGCGGCACGCGGACTGTCCTGGCTCGAAATCGTCCGGCTCGCCCTCGTCCAGACCGCGCTCGGGGCGATGGTCGTGCTGACCACCTCGACGATGAACCGGGTGATGGTCGTCGAACTCGCGCTCCCGGCGGTCCTTCCCGGTTTCCTCGTCGGCATCCACTACGGCCTGCAGATGCTGCGCCCGCTGTTCGGCCACGGCTCGGATGGCGGCCGCCGGCGCACCCCCTACATCGTCGCCGGCATGGCGGTGCTCGGCCTCGGCGCGGTCGGCGCCGCCGCCGCGACGGCACTGATGGGCAGCCACCCCGCCGCCGGCATCGCCGCAGCCACCCTCGCCTTCATGCTGATCGGCGCCGGCGTCGGCGCCGCGGGTACCAACCTCCTCACCCTCGTCGCGACCCATGTGGATGAGCGGCGGCGCGGACCCGCCGCGACGCTGATCTGGATCATGATGATCGCCGGTTTCGCGGTGACCACCGGCCTTGCCGGCAGATTCCTCGACCCCTATTCGCCGCAGCGCCTCGTCGCCGTCACCGCCGTCGTCTGCGCCGTCGCCTTCGTCGTCAGCCTTGCCGCCGTCGCCGGCATCGAGTCCCGCGGTACCGCCAAGACTTCCGGGCCAGAGACTTCACCGCGTCCCGCCTTCCGCGCCGCCCTCGCCGAGGTCTGGCAGGAAGCGCAGACGCGGCGCTTCACCATCTTCATCTTCGTCTCGATGCTCGCCTACAGCGCGCAGGATCTGGTGCTGGAGCCCTTTGCCGGCCTGGTCTTCGCGATGACGCCCGGCGAGACCACCGAACTCTCCAGCGCCCAGCATGGCGGCACGGTCCTCGGAATGGTGCTGGTGGCAGTGCTCGGGCCGCTTCTGGCAAAGCGCCTGCCGGTCATCCTCACCGGTCTTTCCGTCGCCGGCTGCCTCGGCTCGGCCCTGTCGCTCGGCGCCCTCGCCACCGCCGGCGTCATGCCGGAGATGTTCGCGCTGACGCCGCTGGTCTTCGCCCTCGGCCTTTGCAACGGCGTCTTCGCCGTCGCCGCGATCGCCCGGATGATGGGCCTCGCGCGGGAAGGCGCCAAGGGCCGCGAGGGCGTTCGGATGGGCGTCTGGGGCGCATCGCAGGCGATCGCCTTCGGCCTCGGTGGCTTCCTCGGCACCGTCGCCGTCGACCTTGCCGGCCAGATCCTCGGCAAGGGCGGCCTCGCCTATGGGGTCGTCTTCGCCGCAGAGGCGGTGCTCTTCCTCGTTTCCGCCGGGCTGGCGAGACACGCCGTCACCGGACGGCAGGTGCGCGCCGTGAAGACCGGCGGCGCGACGCGACTTTCCTCGAGCGACGTGGTTGCGGCATGAGCGGGACGGCGAACGACACCCCCTTCTTCGACGTCGTCGTGGTCGGCGGCGGGCCCGCCGGCGCCACCGCCGCGGAAAGCCTCGCCCGTGCCGGCCACAGCGTGGCGCTGATCGACCGGGCCGGTCGCATCAAGCCCTGCGGCGGCGCCATTCCGCCGCGGCTGGTGCGCGACTTCCAGATCGCGCCGGAGCTGCTCGTCGCCCGCATCGCCAGCGCGCTGATGGTGGCGCCGTCGCAAAAGCGCGTGCCGATGCCGATCGACAACGGCTATGTCGGCATGGTCGATCGCGAGCATTTCGACGAATGGCTGCGCGAGCGGGCCGCCGAGGCCGGCGCCACGCGCTTCACCGGCCGTTTCATTGCCCTCGAACGGACGGACGGACAGACGGGCGGCACGACGCTGGTCCGCTACCAGCCGGCTGGCGACGCTGCTCGCGAAGAGACGATCGCCACCCGCCTCGTCGTCGGGGCCGACGGCGCGCGCTCGGCGGTCGGGCGCCAGGCGATCCCCGGTGCCGACAAGGTTCCTTGCGTCTTTGCCTATCACGAGATCGTCCGGGCGAAACCTGAGGCGGCCGATGCCGACTACGATCCGGCGCGCTGTGACGTCTACTACCAGGGCCGGATCTCCCCGGATTTCTACGGCTGGGTGTTCCCCCATGGCGAGACCGCCTCGATCGGTACCGGCAGCGCGAGAAAGGGCTATGGCCTGCGCCCGGCGGTCGAGCGGCTGCGTGCCGCGGCGGGGCTCGCCGGCGCCGAGACGATCCGCCGCGAGGGTGCGCCGATCCCGCTGAAGCCGCTGAAGCGCTGGGACAACGGCCGCGACGTCATCTTGGCCGGCGACGCTGCGGGCGTCGTGGCGCCGGCGTCCGGCGAAGGCATCTATTATGCGATGGTCAGCGCGAAAATGGTGGCCGAGGCCGCCGGAAGCTTCCTTGCCACCGGCAATCCCAGGGAGCTCCGCAGGGCCCGCAAGGCCTTCATGGGTGAGCACGGCCGGGTGTTCTGGATCCTCGGCATCATGCAGGCGTTCTGGTATCGCTCCGACGCCCAGCGCGAGCGCTTCGTCGCCATCTGCCGCGACAAGGACGTGCAGCGGCTGACTTGGGAATCCTACATGAACAAGAAGCTGACCCGCCGCGATCCGGCGGCGCATCTGAAGATCTTCTTCAAGGATCTCGCCCATCTGTTCCGGCTGGTCTCGCCGTAACGGGACGACGCCCGGCCCGGCGGTCAGCCGAGGATAGTCACCGGTGCTTGATCAGCCCGGAATGGTGACCCCGCGATAGGAGGCGATGGCGAGAAGGATCGCCGCGCCCAGCACGGCGCCGATCATCAGCCAGACGAGGGCGATGGCGAAATCGCTCATGCGGGAGCGCTTCGGCTTTGCTTCGACCTTCTTCGGCTCGTGGATGCGCAGCGGCGCCTCGTCGGCCATGGCCGCCTTGCCGTTTCCGGGCTGGCTCTCCGCCGTTGCGAGCGCATCGTCCGCGGCAAACGCCTTCTCGCGCTCGACGATCCGCTCGGCGACATAGTCGGTGACGTGATCGGCGATCGCCCGCGGCTCGGTGGATTCGGCCAGCGTCAGGCGGCCAAGGCGGGTCTCGCGCACGAAGCGGTAGGTGCGCCGGTCGCGCGCCATCATCACATTGGCCGTGCCGTCGATCCACAGCCGCGGATGGCTGCCGCCGGAAACGGTGAAGTCGAAATAGTCGTCGCCCGGCTCGAGCTCGCGGATGATCGGCTGCAGTTCCTCGGCGAGGATTTCCAGCCGCGCACGGTCGGCCTCGCGGATGTCGACGACGACGTCGGACCGCTGGGCAGCCGCGATCTTGGCCTGGCGAACGGCATCGGCCAGACGCTTCGTCCCCATCAGCTGGGAGATGTTCTCGTTGGTCTCGCCCATGCCTGCCTCGAATCGACCCGCTTTACGATTTGTTTACCGTAATGGCGTTGCCGCGCGAAGGAAACTGTCGCGGGGGGTCGGCAGGGCAACAGGTGCCGGCCAAAGCGAGGCGCCGCAGTGCCAGCCCCGATTCGCCTGCCCCGTTTCGCCCGCCCCGGTCAGCCCGCCTTTGTCAGCCGGCGCGGGCGATCGCCCGGCGGATCGCCGCCGAGACGGCCTCCGGCGCCTCGAGCATCAGCATGTGGCCGACGCCCGGAAGCCGCGTCACTGCAAAGGCCGGCGGCAGGTTTTCGCTCTCAGAGACCGGCGTCACCGGATCGGCCTCCCCCCAGAGAAGCTCGATCGGACGATCTGAGGCGGCGACCGCGTCGAGTGGCAGGACGCCCTGGCGGCCGGAGCCGAACATCGGACCGAAGATCTGGCGGATCTCGTCCCGGCCGCCCGGACCGTTGTTGCCCCTCGTCGCATGGGGCGGCAGCGTGAAGTCCGGTGCCGTCATGGTGCGAAGCGCCGCGGCGAGGCTCGTCTCGTCCCTTGCGGCCATCACCGCACGGATCGGCTCAAGGCCGATCTCCGGGCCGAAGCCGCCCGGGGCAAGCAGCGTCAGGGAAAGGACAAGCCGAGGCTCGAACAGCGCGATCAGGCAGGCGACCGCCCCGCCCATCGAATGGCCGACGACATGCGCCGCCTCGATCCCGCGCGCCGCAAGCTCGCCGATCACGGCGCGGGCGGCGACCTTCGGCGGGCCGAAGCCCGGAAAGTCGCGCGAGCCGCCATGGCCCGGCAGGTCGAAGGCGAGGCACCGCCGCCCCTCCGCCGCAAAGCCCGCGGCAATGCCGTCAAAGGCCTCCGCGCGGCCGTCGAAACCGTGCAGGAGGACGAGCGGCGGCCCTTCGCCGCCACCCGTCTCGATCGCGCGAAGGCGCGGGCCCTGGCTCATCGCCCCGTCATGCGGCGACGATGCGGTTCACCGCCGAGACGATGGCCTCGAGCGAGGCCGAGACGATATTCTTGTTGATCGCCGCGCCGAACAGCCGGCCGCCAGGATGGGCGATCTCCATGTAGCAGATCGCCCGGGCGTCGGAGCCTGCCCCGAGCGAGTGCTCGGAATAGTCGTAAACCGAGAACTCGATGCCGAGATGGCGCTTCAGCGCGTCGACGAAGCCGTCGATCGGGCCGGTCCCGAGCCCCTCGATCACCACTTCCCGGCCGTCGTCGAGAATGTGGCCCTCGACGATGCGCTCGCCCTTCACGTTGGGATTGGGCCTGGTGAAGTGATCGACGAATTTCAGCCGTCCGGCAGGCTGGTCGACATAGCGCTCGATGAAGCGCTCGTAGATCGCCTTTGCCGGCAGTTCGACGCCGGTCTCGTCGGTGATCCGCTGGATGTCCTCGCGGAACTCGATCTGCAGGTTGCGCGGCAGGTTGATGCCGTAGTCGGCCTGCAGGATGTAGGCGATGCCGCCCTTGCCGGACTGCGAGTTGATGCGGATGATCGCCTCGTAGCTGCGGCCGACATCCTTCGGATCGATCGGCAGATACGGCACTTCCCAGATCTCGCTGTTCGCCGCCCGCCGGGCCTTCATGCCCTTGTTGATGGCGTCCTGATGCGAACCGGAAAAGGCGGTGTAGACGAGTTCGCCGACATAGGGGTGGCGCTCCGGGATCGCCAGCTTGTTGCAGTATTCGTAGACGTCCTTGATCTTGTTGATGTCGGAGACGTCGAGGCCGGGATCGATCCCCTGCGTGAACATGTTGAGCGCCAGCGTCACCAGATCGACATTGCCGGTGCGCTCGCCATTGCCGAACAGCGTGCCTTCCACCCGGTCGGCGCCGGCCAGGAGGCCGAGCTCCGTCGCCGCGATGGCCGTGCCGCGGTCGTTGTGGGGATGCAGCGAGACGATCAGGCTGTCGCGATTGTCGAGGTTGCGGCACATCCACTCGATCTGGTCGGCATGGACGTTCGGCGTCGACATCTCCACCGTCGCCGGCAGGTTGAAGATCAGCTTGTTCTCAGGCGTCGGCTGGACGATTTCGGCGACCGCGTTGCAGATCTCGGCGGCAAATTCCAGCTCGGTGCCGGTGAAGCTTTCCGGCGAATATTCGAAGCGGTAGCCACCGCCGGCCTTGGCCGCCATGTCGGTGATCATCTTCGCCGCATCGACGGCGATCTGCCTGATGCCGGCGCGGTCCTTCTGGAACACCACGCGGCGCTGCAGCTCACTGGTGGAGTTGTAGAAGTGGACGATCGGCCTGACCGATCCTTCCAGAGACTCGAAGGTCTTCTCGATCAGCTCGGGGCGGCACTGCACCAGGACCTGCAGCGAGACGTCGTCGGGCGCGCCGCCCTGTTCGATGCACCAGCGGGCGAAATCGAAATCGGTCTGCGAGGCGGACGGAAACCCGATCTCGATTTCCTTGAAGTTCATGGCGAGGAGCAGCGCGAAGAAGCGGGCCTTGCGGTCCTGCCCCATCGGGTCGACCAGCGCCTGGTTGCCGTCCCTCAGATCGACCGAGCACCAGATCGGCGGTTCGGTGATCGCCTTAGCCGGCCAGGTGCGGTCGGGCAGATCGATCTGCCCATAGGGGCGATATTTTCGCGGCGCGTCGACCATCGTCTTCGGACTGGACGCGGTGGCGGGACTTTGTTCGCTCGCGGCGGATGCGGGCGATTGAGCCCTGGAAACGGCGGACATGGATTTCTCAACCTCTCGGTCTCGCGGATGGCCGCGACGCATTGCGCAACAGGCGGCGTCAGTGTGCGGACGCATCCGATATTCTGGTGGATTTGTGAAGACCAAGGGACGGTGGTCCGGCAACGCGCCGCACCAGCTCGACCGCCGGACGCCCCTTGTTACCGGGCCCGACGGTCGCCGCTAAGGCTAAGAAGGAGAAGCTGCGAGGACGCGCAGGAGATCGCCCCGCCGCCAAGCGGCAGTCGATCGTGGCGCGAAAGGGTCCTCGTCTGGTCCATGCGGAGCAAGATAGCCATCGCCGGCCGCTTTGCAAGCATTTTGCGCGACGCTTCGCTGTGGAAAACGGCACCGCACTGCGGCAAATTTACCGGACCTTTACCTTACGGGACTCATGATTGGTCACGCCCCCGAACGATTGCCGAGACTGAGGTTCGCATGGCGATTTCCCGCGCGACCCCGCCGGCCCGATCAAGACTGTCCGCGATCGCCGATCCGATCGCCATCACGGCCGGAGTTGCCGGCCTGCAGTTCGTTGCCGCGCTGGCGACGGGTATCTTCATCTATTTCATGCCGACGGAGAACAGCTGGGACTGGTGGGTGCCGCTGTGGTTTCCCTCCGGAACAGCCATCGCCCTCGTCATCGCCTTCGGCACCCGCGTTCTGCCGGGCATCTGGATCGCCTCTCTGACGGCAGAAATCTATTTCGGCTCCGCGCTCCCCGCGACGATCGGCGTGCCCATCGTCAACACCGCGACACCCCTCCTCGTCGCGACGATCCTGAAGAGCAACCGGATCGGCCTCGCCGAGCTTTTCAACACGGTCCAGAACGCCGCGACCTTTCTCGCCGTCACCGCGGTCGTCGAATTGTTCTTCAGCGCGACGCTCGGCACCGTCTTCCTGCTGCCGCAGGATATTCTGAACGGTCACGCGCTGTTTCAGCAGATCGGCACCTGGGCCCTCGGCAATCTCAGCGCCGACCTGATCGTCGGCGTGCCGCTGCTGATCTTCTTCGCGCTCGCAGGCTCGCGCGAGGAGAGGCCGCAGGCAAAGTCCGTCGGCATCACCGTCCTTGCCGTCCTCGTCACCTGCCTCGTCTTCTCCGATCTGCCGCTCGGTCTCGGCTATACCTACATGCCGGCCGGCTTCGTCGTCTTCCCGCTGATCATCTGGTCGGGTCTGAGGCAGCGACGCACCGAGACGGCGCTGATGGTGATGGGCATCGCCATCACCGCCACTCTGTTGACGGCGATGGGGCACGGGCCGCTGGCCGCCTCCGCCGCGCCGAAGCTGAATGCCATCCTGCTGCAGGTGTTTCTCGTCTCGATGAGCCTCAGCGGCCTTCTCCTCTCGACGGCCAATGCCGAGCGGCTCGCCTCCCGCAACGAGGTCGAACGCACCCTTACCGCCCTCGACCTTCTCATCGAGGACCGGACCATCGAGCTGAACCGGACGAATCGACGGCTGAAATCCGAGCTTGCCGAGGGCCAGCGCCGCAGCACGATCATGCGCGGTCAGGCCAAGGTGATGGAAATGCTGACCTCCGGCGAGGATCTGTCACCGGTTCTGACGACGCTGCTCGCCGAGTTCCGCCGGACCCAGCCGGACTGCGAGGCCGCCATCCTGGTCAAGGACGAGGCCGGCGCCTGGGAGGTGGCCGCGATCGACGGCGATCCGGCCGTGTTCGATCTCTTCGCCCGCCGTCTGCCGCCAGAGGGAGCGGAGAGGATCGACGGCCGGAAGGGCGGCGAGACGGCCGTGGCGCTGCTGCGCAAACGCCTCGACCACGCCTTCGTCGTGATGCCGCGGGAGGAGGAGGCAAGGCTTGCCGGCCTCATTGCCGAGCCGATCGCGATGCACGACGTCGGCCGGGAGGGCCTGTTCTGCATCCGCGAGACGGCGGCCGGCCCTTGCGACCGGGAGTTCCTCGCCGACATGGTGCGGCTTGCCGGCGTCGTCCTCAGCCACAAGAGCTCGATCGACAGCCTCCACCACGTCGCCTCCCACGACGCGCTCACCGGAGTCTTCAACCGCTACGGCCTGTTCCAGCATCTGGGAGCGCTGGTCTCGGCCCCCGCCGGACCGGCGCCCTTCCGCGCGGCGATCCTGTTCATCGACCTCGACGGTTTCAAGGCGGTCAACGATGCGCTCGGCCACGAACTCGGCGACCGCCTGCTGGTGGAATTCGCCCACCGCATCCGCGATGTCGTCGGGCCGGAGGCGATCGTCTGCCGCCTCGGCGGCGACGAGTTCGTCGTCGCGCTTCTCGACGTTGCAGCCCCCGCTCTCGCCCGTGCCGCCGCCGGCCGGCTGATCGACGGCTGCCAGGGCCTCAGATGCCTCTCAGGCACCGAACTCGCCATCTCGCCGAGCATCGGCGTCACCCTGTGGGACGGGCGGTCCGCCTCGCTCAACACCGTCATCGACCAGGCCGACGGCGCGATGTATGCGGCCAAGCGCAGTGGCGGCGGCCGGGTCATGTTCCATCAGGATCAGGTCGCGGAAACCGGCTGAACGGTCCGCAGAAGTCTTTGACCACGGCGCAATGCTTGCCCCAACGTCCGGTCGATCCTGCCAGGAAAGCTTCAGAGCACCGGCACGCCGGTCTGCTTGGCCTCGTCCTCCGGCTCGACATGGATGAGCACCCGCGCGCCGGCGAAGATGTCCTGCAGCGCGTCCTCGATCCGGTCGCAGATCTTGTGGGACTCCGCGACCGTCATCTTGCCCGGCACCACCAGGTGGAACTCGATGAACATCGCCCGGCCGGCAAGCCTTGTCCTGAGGTCGTGCACCTCGATCGCGCCCTCGGCATTGCAGGAGATCGTCTCGCGCACCCGGGCCTCGGAATCGGCGTCGATCGCCTCGTCCATCAGGCCGGAGAGCGAGGTGGTGACGACCCGCGCGCCTTCCCAGAGAATGTTGACGGCAACGAGCGCCGCGAGCAGCGGATCGAGGATCGTCCATCCCGTCACCGCCGCGACGATCAGGCCGAGGACGACGCCGGTTGAGGTGACGACGTCGGCCATGATGTGCCGGCCGTCGGCGGCGATCGCCGGCGAGCGGTGCTGGCGTCCGAAGCGGATCAGGAAGATCGCCCAGCCGACATTGATCAGCGTCGCAAAGCCGTTGAGCAGCAGCCCCTCGACCGGCGCCTTGAAGGCCCGCGGCTCGAGATAGGCGCCCCAGGCCTCGCGCAGGATCAACAGCGCCGCACCGACGATCAGCGCCCCCTCGACGACGGCGGAGAAATACTCCGCCTTGGTATGACCGAAGGGATGGTCGTTGTCGGCCGGCTTGTAGCTGACGGTCACCGCCCAGAGGGCGATCAGCCCGGCGACGACGTTGACGATCGATTCCAGCGCGTCGGAAAACAGCGCCACCGACCCGGTCAGCACATAGGCGACGTATTTGATCGCGAGGACCACCAGCGCGACGACGACGCTCGCAGCCGCCACGCGCTTGGCGATCGGGGCGTTGGTTTCCGGCATCGATTGTCCCGGCCGCCTTGCTAGGCAGCCTTTTCTCTGGCGCGTCGGGGAAGATGGGCGACGATGTTCTCGATCATCCGCATACCGGCATCGCCCCCGAGAGTCATGATGCTTTCGGGGTGGAACTGCACGGCCGCCACCGGCTCCGAGCGGTGCTCGAAGGCCATGACGATGCCGTCGTCGGTCTCGGCGGTCACCTCGAAGTCGCGCGGCAGGCGGACAGGATCGGCAAAGATCGAGTGATAGCGACCGACGGTGATCTCCGAGGGAAGCCCCGAGAAGATGATGCCCGGCTTGTCGACCCGGATGCGCGAGGGCTTGCCGTGCATCGGCAGATGCAGCGTCCTCAGCGCGCCGCCATAGGCCTCGGCCAGCGCCTGCAGGCCGAGGCAGACGCCGAAGATCGCCGCGCCGCGTTCCCGCGCCGCCGCGATCGTGCCCTTGCAGTCGAAGTCCGAGGGCATGCCGGGGCCAGGCGACAGCACCACGAGGTCGGGATCGATCCGCTCGAAGATTTCCGCCGCCACCGGGGTGCGCACCGTCGAAACCTTTGCGCCGGTCTGGCGGAAATAGTTCGCCAGGGTGTGGACGAAGGAATCCTCGTGGTCGACGAGGAGGATCGACAGCCCCTCGCCCACCTTGGCCGCCTCGCGGGTGCCGGTCGCGGCGTTGGTGGCGCCGGCCTCGCGGATCGCCCCGAGCAGCGCCGAGGCCTTGAGTTCGGTCTCGGCTTCCTCGTCCTCGGGGTTGGAATCATAGAGCAGCGTCGCACCGGCCCGGACCTCGGCGATGCCGTCCTTCAGGCGGATGGTCCGCAGCGTCAGGCCGGTGTTCATGTCGCCGTTGAAATGCACCATGCCGACGGCGCCGCCATACCAGGCACGCGGGCTTTTCTCGTTCTTCTCGATGAAGCGCATCGCCCAGAGTTTTGGCGCGCCGGTGACGGTGACCGCCCAGGCGTGAGAGAGGAAGGCGTCGAAGGCGTCCATGCCGTCGCGAAGCCGCCCCTCGATGTGATCCACCGTGTGGATCAGCCGCGAATACATCTCGATCTGGCGCCGGCCGATGACCTTCACCGAGCCCGGGTCGCAGACCCGGCTCTTGTCGTTGCGGTCGACGTCGGAACACATCGTCAGCTCCGACTCATCCTTCTTGGAGTTCAGAAGCTTCAGGATCTGCTCGGAATCCGAGATCGCATCCTCGCCGCGCTTGATCGTGCCGGAGATCGGGCAGGTCTCGACCCGCCGCCCGTTGACCCGGACGAACATCTCCGGCGAGGCGCCGATCAGGAACTCGTTCTCGCCGAGATTGATGAAGAAGGAATAGGGCGACGGGTTCACCGCCTTCAGCCGGCGGGAGATCTCCGAGGGCCGGTGCTCGGCGCGCTGGTAGAACACCTGGCCGGGAACGACTTCGAACAGATTGCCGCAGCGAAACTCCTCCTTGGCCTTGCGCACCAGTTCGGCATATTCGCCGGGCTGGTGGTCGCCGCGTGACGGGATCGCGTCGGAGGCCGCAAACGGCGCCGCCGCCCCGCCGCCTTCGAGCCCCTCGGTGGAGGCGTCGCCCATCGCAAAGTCGTAGCGGGTGAGAAAGGCCGAGGCCGAATAGTGATCGACTTCGAGAAGCTGGTCCGGAAGGTAGAGGACGAGGTCGCGGCGTTCCGGATCGCGGCTCTGCACCTCGTCCACCGGGTCGAACTGGAAGGCGAGATCGTAGCCGAAGGCGCCGTAGAGGCCGATCGCCGGATCCTCCGGCGAGCGGAACAGCGAGACGATGGTGCGAAGCACCGAAAACACCGTCGGGATGCGCGAGCGCTCCTCCTCCGTGACGGCCCGCTTCGGCTCGGCAATCCTGACGTCGAGGCGCATCTCGCCGGCCGTCAGCTCCGCGACGTCGTCACAGGCCTGGAGCGCCCTGGCGATGAAGCCGGCGAGCACCTTGCCGCGGGGGTTCAGCGCCTCGACCCAGAGCTCCCGCCCGCGCGAGGCGATCACCAGCGGCGGATCGACGAAGGCGACGTCCTGGCGGGTGTAGCGGCCGGGATATTCGTAGTTGGAAAAGAGGATCGCCCCGCGATGGGTATCCAGCCGGTCGAAATAGGGATCGATCGCGCCGTTATACTCGACGCCCTCGCGGTGCCGTTTCACCGTGACGCCGCCGGCGGTCACGTATCGCTCGCCGCCGTCCTGAAGAAGCTCGCTCACCATCCCAATTCCCTCGGGTTCTGCCCTTCGGTCCAGGCGCCACAAGCAAAAAGGCCGCCCGGACTTCGAGGCGGCCTTCATTCGAGATCACGACGCGTGTCGGCTCGGCCGCTCCGTTAGAGCGCCCACCACCAGTTCATCACCGTGACGATCGTGTTGTTCATGGCCGATCGATAGCCTTTGGCGCGAAAAAGGGCAATGGGCGGCCGCCGGCTTTCCTCCGCCGGCCGCCGATCAGCGCCTCAGCTCCCATGTCGTCACCCGCTCGCCGGTCGCAGGATCCTTGCCGTCCTTCAGCTGGATGCCTTGTTCCGCCAACGCGTCGCGGATGCGGTCGGCCTCGGCGAAGTTCTTCGCCTTGAGCAGCGCCAACCGCTCGGCAATCGCCGCCTCGACGGAAGCCTCGTCGAGGCCTGCCTGGCCCTTTGCCGCCGCCTCGGACAGACGCTTGGCGAAGCCGGCAAGGTCGACGCCGACGAGGTCGAGCGATGCGACGAGCGCCGCCGGATCGCTGCGGCGAAGCTGATGAAGTTCGGCGATCGCGGCCGCACTGGCGAGATCGTCGGACAGCGCCTCGACGAAGCGCTGGCTCGGCGCGCTCGCCGCGGCGCCCTCGCTTGCCCGAGCAAATCCGTCGAGCAGTTCCTCGGCCTCCTCCAGCCGCTTGACCGAAAAATCGATCGGCTCGCGATAGTGCGTCATCAGCATGGCGAGCCGCAGCACCTCGCCCGGCCAGGCCCGACCGCCGAAGTTCTCTGTCTCCAGGAGCTCGCGGATGGTGAAGAAGTTGCCGTCGGACTTCGACATCTTCTTCCCCTCCACCTGGAGGAAGCCGTTGTGCATCCAGACCTCCGCCATGGTGGCGCCGCCATGGGCGCAGCGCGACTGGGCGATCTCGTTCTCGTGGTGCGGGAAGATCAGGTCGAGACCGCCGCCATGGATGTCGAAGGTCTCGCCGAGGAGGGCTTCCGACATCACCGAGCATTCCAGGTGCCAGCCCGGCCGGCCGCGGCCCCAGGGGCTCTCCCAGCCGGGCTCCTCGGGCGAGGAGAGTTTCCACAGGACGAAATCGCCGGGGTTCTTCTTGTGGCTGTCGACGGCGATCCGCGCGCCGGCCTTCTGGTCCTCGAGCTTGCGGTTCGAAAGCTTGCCGTAATCGGCCATCGAGGTGACGTCGAACAGCACCTCGCCGCCCGCCTCATAGGCGTGGCCCTTGGCGATCAGCGTCTCGATCATCGCGATCATGTCGTGCCCGTCGCCGCGCTGGACATAGGCGGTGGCGCGCGGCTCGAAGCTCGGCTCGAGGCAGCCGAGCGCCGCGACGTCGGCATGGTACTGGTCGGCCGTCGTCGACGTCACCCTGGCGATCGCCTCGTTCAGCGGCAGGCCGGGGAAATCCCTCGCGGCACGCGCGTTGATCTTGTCGTCGACGTCGGTGATGTTGCGGACATAGGTGACATGCTCGGCGCCATAGAGATGGCGCAGCAGCCGGTAGAGGACGTCGAAGACGATCGCCGGCCGCGCGTTGCCGATATGGGCATAGTCGTAGACCGTCGGGCCGCAGACATACATGCGCACCCGCCGCTCGGCCTCGGAGGGCCCGCCGTCCCGCCAGTCGAGCGGACGGAATTCCTCCTTCGTCCGGGTCAGAGTGTTGTGGAGCCGCAAGCCGCGGAAGCCGTCGTCGGTCATGTCCATGTCCCTTCTGCGGTCGCTCGGCCGCCGCAGCCGGTTCGTCGTTCCAGTTCACGCGTCGCATTACAGGATGTCGCAGGCGATGGCGATTCGCTGCCGGCATGCGGCTTGGTCGACCGTGACGGGCACTCCATGAGGCGCCACCTTGCAACCGATGACCGGCGTCGTCGCGCGGCGATGTCCGGCGCGTCATCCAATCGTCATCGTCGGCGCTCTGGGCACTGACGGATCGTATCGCTCCGACACACAATTTGTCCTGAAAACCGGGCTCGGAACGATATCCCTCGAAGCCTGCGATTTGGCGAAATTCTTGCTCGTTTTCAGCCACTTCCCTGTCGCATGGAGGACACGCCCGCGTGCTCGCCCGACAATTTGCGACTTTCGCGCAAGGAAGCTTTAGCCATTGTCTTCAAACTGGCGCAATCGAGCCGCTGAAGTCGGCCATCCACATGCAGATGCGAGCACATGACATGACCACCAAGGACAACCTGCAATTCCGCTCCAAGCGCGAACGCGAGAGCGAGATCGACCTCGTGCGCAACTACCGCGACATCGCGATTCCGGCGATCGCCGCTGCCAGCCAGGCCGGCCGCAAGGCGGTCGCGAATGCCGGCAAGGCACGCCGCTCGGACGAGCCGCAGCTGATCGCCGCCGAGTGATCCGCATTGCCGCTGCGCCGATGAGCGGCGCGGCGGCGGGTGGCATCGCGGCCTTCGCCGCCTGCCTGACAAGGCGCGGGCGGCCTGCCATGACGGCAGGCTGCCCGCTTACCGGCCGTCTGTCGCCGTCGGGGGACTGGGCCGGAAGAACGCACCGCGGATCGCCGAAGGCCGTAGCCAGCGTCTTGGTCGCTCAATCGCTGCGAACATTTCCGGCAGATCAGTCCGCCGCGCCGATCTCGAGCGCTTCGGTGCGCGGCGCGACCAACAAGTCACCGACATCTCCCGGCCCGAAGTTACGGCAGTCGAGCCAGCGGCCGAAATCCTCCCTTGCGATCACCACCGGCAACCGCTCGGGCAGGCCGCGATCCTCGGGGCTCGTCGGCGCGGTCAGGATCGCCGCCGTGTCGATCTCGCTGCCGTCCGGCGCCATGTAGCCTTCCATCAGCCCGGCGATGGCGAAGATCGGCTCGCCGGCGATGGCGAGACGGCGGGTCGTCGCCGGCCCGTCACGATCTCTCCCGTCCATTCGGCGAAAGAAGGCGCTCGCCGGCACGAGGCAGCGGCGATGACGCATCGCGCCGCGGAAGGCGGCGTTCTCGGCGGCCGTCTCGGCCTTCGCGTTGAACATCGCCGGCAATTGCTCTTCGCCCCGGAACCAGCCCGGGATCAGCCCCCAGCGCACCAGTTGCGCAAAGCGGCCGGCGCGATAGGTGTCCACCCTCCCCTCGCTGCCGGCAAGGACGATGAGGATCGGCTGCGTCGGCAGGATGCGCGGGCGCGGCGGAAAGTCGTCGATGCCGGCAAGGTCGAAATGGGCGGCGACGGCCCGGGGCGATGCCGTCAGGGAGAAGCGGCCTGCCATCTCTCAGATCTCCCGCTCGTCTTGCCGACCGGCGGAGCCTGACAGGAGGGCAACGCCAGGCAGCCATGGAGTACGCCAGGATGCGCGAAGCAAGGCCACGTCTCGGAGTCTCCGTCTGTCTTTCGAACAGCAAGGGTATCCTTCTCGTGCGCCGGGGCAAGGCGCCCTATCGCGGCCTCTGGAGCCTTCCCGGCGGCGGCGTTCGCTTCGGCGAGCGGCTGCTCGACGCAGCGCGGCGCGAACTCATCGAAGAGACCGGGCTTGCGGCCGGTGATCTCGCCTTCGCAACCTTTCACGAGGCGATCTCCGACGAGGGCCATGCGGTCATCGCGGTCTTTGCCGGCCATCTCGGCGCGGGCGCGGCGCCAAAGGCGCAGGACGACGCCGAAGCGGTTGAGATCGTCCACCCCGACGAGGTCTTCGCCCGCGAATCGGCAAGCGGGACGACGCCCGGCCTTCATGGTGTCGTGATGCAGTGCCTCGCTCTGTTCGATCGCTGATCCGACCGGCGGCTCGCCCGCCGCTGACGCAACGGACATTAACTGCATCCGGCAGCGGTTGTTGCGGCGAGGCCGCAGAACGGCAAATAAAGCCCGTCGCCGGCCCTCGCGGCTTGCGGCAGGCTTAACGAATGATGAATTCTGTCAACATGATCGTCAGACGACTCATACTCGCGGCCGTGTTGGCAACCGCCGGGCTCGCTCCGGCCGGCGGCGCCTTCGCGCAGGGTGAGGCACCGGAGGCCGCACAGCCCGAGCGCCAGGGCGATGCGGCCTACATGCAGCCGCTCGGCCGGTTGGCGATGATCCTCGGATCGATGCATTTCCTGCGCAAGCTCTGCGACGATCCGGAGGCGGAAGTCTGGCGCGACAAGATGCGCGAACTGATCGACGCACAGGCGCCGACGGAGACCGAGAAGCAGCAGCTGATCGCGAATTTCAACAATGGTTACCGTACCTTCGCAGCGACCTATCGCAGCTGTACGAGCGCCGCGCGGATCGCCGTCAACCGCTACCAGAAAGAGGGAGCCGCTCTGGCACGGGAGATCGGCTCAAGGTACGGGAGTTAACGCTTGATTAACGATCGGTGGGGATTCGCGCAGTCGAGCGCCCGACACCATGATAGGTCTTAACGACTGGTGAAATCGGGGACGCAATTTTTAAGGGGGTCATATGATCGATCTACAGAGCGCTGAACTGGACGAGATGATCCAGGCCGAAAAGAAGCAGGTGGCCCTCGAATATCACAACGAGGCTTGGGCTGACGGCATCTCCGACGGCATCGAGACGGAAATCCTCGCCGAGACGGCGATCACCACCGCGCTGACCGAACTCGTGCGGCTGCATGGCGAGGACGACGTCCTGTCGCTGATGGAAGGGCTGAGGAAGCGCCTCGAATACGGCGAGTTCCGCGCCGACCGGACGATCCAGTAGTCCCGCACGAGAGACCCCGCACCGGCGATTGCGGCCGGTCGATCGACGCCAGTCCATCCGAGCCAGTCGCGAAGGGCCATTAAACACGGTCGCGTCGTCCCCCATATGGAACATGCAGGGCGAAGGGGCGCGTCCTGCAGAACCGATCCGTTTGCAGCAGCAAAGGCAGCCGCACCGATGCGCCGTTCAACGAGCCTCCTTCCCCGATTCGCCACGGCCGGCCTGTCGCTGTTCGTCGCCGGCGAGGCCATGGCATTCTCGCAGTTCGAAGGCGAGAACGGCAGCTTCAGCGGCAGCAAGGACGGCATCATCGCGGTTCCCCTGCCGCCTTTGCCCGGCTCGGACTCCGAGCGGGCCGGCCCCAATCCGCCGGCGGGCTTCCTCGACAAGAAAAATTCGGCCGACCCGAAGGAGCGCCACCGCAACGACGCGGTGCCGGCGGACAACTCCGGCGACGACGACCAGGAAATGGAAGGCACCGACCAGGGCGAGGTGCCGATCGCCCCGGAAGACGAGAGCGCCCCGGCGGTCACCAGGCCGGGCGACGGCCTGCCCGCCCGGCTGCCGCGCGGCGATGACAAGACCTCCACCCCGGCGCAGTACCAGGCCGAGCCGGGCAAGCAGCCGACGGAAGAGACTGGCCCGCGGGTCGGTCGGCCTTTCGGCAATGGCGATCAGCAGACGGATCCTGCCGTCCCCCTCGCCGCCGAGATCGGCTATGGCACCGAAAAGCTGCCGGCGCCCGTCCGCGAGCTGCGCGAAAAGCTGATGGAGGCAGCGAAGACCGGCGACATCGAGAAGCTCCGGCCGATGATCGCCACCGGCGAGGACGGCACGGTGGTGAGCTTCGGCGAGACCCCCAAGGACCCGATCGATTTCCTCAAGACCGCCTCCGGCGACGGCGAGGGCATCGAAATCCTGGCGATCCTCGTCGACATCCTGCAGTCGGGCTATGCAAGGGTCGAGCCGAACAGCGACGACGAGATCTATGTCTGGCCCTATTTCACCCAGGTCGACCCGTCGCGGCTGACCAAGCCGCAGCTCGTCGAGCTGTTCGAGATCGTCACCGCCGGCGACTACCAGTCGATGATCGATTTCGGCGCATATAATTTCTACCGCGTCGGCATCACTCCCGACGGCAAGCTGCAGTTCTTCGTCGCCGGCGACTGACGCTGGCCCGCAGGCGTTGGCGTCCGTCGACGGAATGAGCGTCAGCGGAAGCGCAGCGATGCCCTGCCGTGCGCTTCCCGCAGCGCCGCGACGTCGACGCCCGACGGCATGCCGTCCTCCACCCGCCACCTGCCGGCGACCATCACCCGGTCTGCGCCCTGCGCGCCGCAAAGGACGAGCGCGGCGATCTTGTCGTGCGCACCGGAGAAGCGCAATTCGTCGAGAGTGAAGAGCGCAAGGTCCGCCTGCGCCCCGACGGCGATGCGGCCGAGCTCCGGCCGGCCGAGACAGGCGGCCGAGCCCGTCGTTGCCAACTGGATCGCGTCGCGGGCGGTGAAGGCCGCAGCCGATCGCGTCCGCAGCCGCTGGACCATCAGCGCATTGCGCAGCTCGGCGATCATGTTCGAGCCGTCGTTGGAGGCCGAGCCGTCGACCCCGAGGCCCACCGGCGCGCCGGCCGCCTGGAGATCGCTCACCTGGCAAAAGCCGGAGGCGAGCACCGCGTTCGAGGCCGGGCAGTGGCAGACGCCGACCTTGTGGTGGCCGAGCTTGGCGCATTCCTCGGTGGTGAAATGGATGCCATGGGCGAGCCAAGTCCTCGGGCCGAGCCAGCCGACATCCTCCAGGTAGTCGAGCGGACGACAGCCGAAGGTCTCCTCGCAGAAGCGGTTCTCGTCCTCGGTCTCGCCGAGATGGGTATGCAGCCGGCAGTCGTGCCGTTCCGCCAGTGACGCCGTCTCGCGCATCAGCGCCTTCGTCGAGGAGAAGGGCGAGCATGGCGCGAGGGCGATCTGCACCATCGCGTCTTCCGACCGGTCGTGATGCCGATGCAGCAGCCGCTCCGAATCGGCCAGGATCGTGTCGGCATCCTGGACGACATGGTCGGGAGGCAGGCCGCCATCCTTCTCGGACAGATCCATCGAGCCGCGGGTCAGCGTCACCCGGATGCCGAGAGCCCTCGCCTCCTCCACCTCGATGTCGATGGCGTCGTCCAGCCCTTCGGGAAAGAGATAGTGATGATCGGCCGCCGTGGTGCAGCCGGACATCAGGAGTTCCGTCAAGGCGAGCCGCGCGGCGAGCCGCAGGCTCTCTGGATCGAGCCGCCCCCAGATCGGGTAGAGGCTCGTCAGCCAGGGGAAGAGCTCCTTGTCGATCGCGGCGGGATGCGCGCGGGTCAGCGTCTGGTAGAAGTGGTGATGCGTGTTGATCAGCCCCGGCAGCACCACGTGGCGGCTGGCGTCGAAGGTCGCGTCGACGGGCTGTGCGGGCGTCGCACCGGCAGGCACCAGTTCGGCGATGCGGCCGCCCTCGACGACGATGCCGCCCTCGGCGCCCTCGGCAAGGATCGCCAGCGGCTGCTTCAGCCAGAGCCGCCGGGCGCCGCCTGTCGCCGCACCGTCCCCTGCCTGCCCGTTCGATTGCGACGCCATCGCCGTCACCTCATGTCAGATCATCGAGATCGAATGCCAGAACATCGCCGAGGAACGCAATGAAGGCGTCGGACTGATGGTCGGCGATCGCCCGGCCGATCTCGGGGGTGGCAAGGCTCGCGTCGCCGACGACGCCGGCCTCATTCAGGTCGCCGGCCATCCAGCCGAAGCCGAGCCGTCCGTGAGCACGTAGATGGGTGTGGCGTGCGGCAAGCTTCGCTTGCAGCGTCGCAAAGCGGCCGATCTTCTGGCTCCTGACGAGATCCGGCCGGAAATGCAGCATCAGCGCCGTTTCCACCGCGCCGCCATGGATGCCCTGCGCGATCTCCTCGGCGGGCAGCAGGCCTTCCGGATATCCGAAGCGCAGCCAGGAACAGGTCGCAACCAGCATCTGACGCTCGCGGCGGAGCTCCAGCGCCGCGGTGTCCATCACCGGCGTGTTGCCGCCATGGGCATTGACGATGACGAGGCGGCGGAAACCGGCGTCGGCAAGACCCTCGCCGATCTCGATGATCGCCGAGGTCACGGTGCGCCAGTCGAGGCTGAGCGTTCCGGGAAACTGCGTGTGTTCGGCCGACTTGCCAAGCCGGAAGGTCGGAAGGAACGTCGCCCTCGTCTCCTCGCCGAGCCGGGGGAGAACGGCCTCGACCATTGCGTCGGCGAGGATCGCGTCGGTGCCAAGCGGCAGATGCGGCCCATGCTGTTCGATCGCCGCGATCGGCAGCACCACGACCGCACCGGCAAGCTCCTCGCGACAGGCCGCGAGCTCTTCGCTGGTCATCTCCTCGAAGCGTCGCTTCATCGTCCCGCCATGTCCGATTGATCGATTCCTGCGCAAACGCCTAAGCTGCAGGTTGCCATCCTGCCGCCTTTGCCATAACGCGGTGAAGCGCTCGCTGATATTGTAAGCCGAACTTTCTGAAAACACTCATTGAACATTTTATATGATCGCCGCACGACGATTCTGCCGGCGATCTTTGCAACCGAGAGACAAGATGGCGAGGAAAAAGAAGAAAGGATCGGTCACAGGCCAGTTAGTCCTTGCGGCAAGGAGCGCGAGGACAGCGTTATTGCATAATCTTGGTACGACGGAAATCTATCCCGGCCAGGACAACGTCCTCATAACTATAGGGAAGAGCGACGGGATTACGCTGCGCGATCTCGCCGAAAAGCTCGCCGTGCGGCCGCCAACGGTCACGAAGACGATCGCCCGTCTGGTCGCGCAGGGGCTCGTCGAAAAGCGCCTCTCCGACACCGACGCCCGCCAGAGCCGGGCCTTTCTGACAGCGGAGGGCGCTGCCCTGGTCGAGCGGGTCCAGCAGGCGCAGAAATCCCTCGAGCGCCGCGCCCTGTCGGGTTTCACGGAGCGTGAGCGCAAGGCGTTCCGCCGCTATCTCATCCGCGTCCAGAAAAACCTCGCCGAGACCGACGAGGAGACGGGCGGCGACGGCGAGCTCTGAGCCCCGCCGTCCCCGGAAGGCTTCGTCAGCCGATCTGCGACTTCACGAAATCCTTGACGATCGAAACGATGCCGCGGCCGAGCAGGCTGTCGAGCGCGTCGCAGAACTGGTCGACATGCTCCTCGCCGCAGATCAGCGGCGGCTCGAGGCGGATGACATTGCGATTGTACTCGGTGAAGGCGACGAGAACGTCGTAGTCGCGCAAGAGCAGCGCCCCGATGAAGCCGGAGAGCGAGCCCTTCAGCTTGTCGTCGAGGATCGCCACCATCGGACGGAGGGCGAGCGGCAGGGTCCGCGAGAAGTCCTGGAACTCCAGCCCGACGAACAGGCCCTGGCCGCGCACGTCCTTGATGATCTGCGGATATTTCGCCTGGATCGTCTTCAGCCGCGAGAGCAGATAGGCGCCGGTGTCGGCGGAATTGCCGATCAGGTCCTCGTCATAGAGGACGTTGAGCCCCTCGATCGCCGTGACGCAGGCTTCGCCGATGCCGCCGAAGGTCGCCTGGGCGTGGATCATCGCCGTCTTCGGAGTGCCGTAGGCCTTCATGTAGACGCTGCGCTTGGCGATCATCGCGCCGACCGCCGCCTTGCCGCCGCCGAGTGACTTGGCGAGGGCGGTGACGTCGGGGACGACGCCGTGATGTTCGAAGGCGTAGAACTTGCCGGTGCGCCCGTAGCCGCACTGCACCTCGTCGGCGACCCAGAGGACGTCGTGCCGGTCGCAGAGGGCGCGCACGCCCTGCCAGTATTCGGTCGGCGCGCCGATGATGCCGCCACCGCCCTGCACGGTCTCGAGCACGACGACGCCGATGTCCTTGTCGTTCTCGATCGCCCGCTTCAGGGCCTCGAGATCGCCGAACGGCACCTTCACCCGGTTGTCGACCAGCTTGAACTCGCCCTGATAGAGGTTCGAGTCGGTGATCGACAGAACGCCCTTCGACTTGCCGTGGAAGGAATTCTCGGCATGGACGATCTTGCAGTTCTTGCGACCGGACGCCCGCTCGGCGACCTTGATCGCCGCTTCCATGGCCTCCGACCCCGTGGAGCCGAGGAAGACCATGTCGAGTTCGCCCGGCGAGCATTCGGCAAGGTTCTTGGCGAGCGCCGCGGCATATTGCGACAGGAAGGCGATGGCGATCTCGTGGCGCTTCTCTTCCTGGAAGCGCTCGCGCGCCGCCAGCACCCGCGGATGGTTGTGGCCATGGGCGAGCGAGCCGAAGCCGCCGAAGAAGTCGAGGATCTTCCGGCCGTTCTGGTCGGTGTAGTACATCCCCTCGGCCCGCTCGATCTTCACCTTGTGGAAGCCGAGCAGCTTCATGAAGTGGAACTGGCCGGGATTGATGTGGTCCTTGAAGAGGTCCGCCATCGTCTCGACGGGCATCGCCTTGGCGTCCTCGACGGAGAGCAGCCGGGGCTTGGCCGGGCCGCGCCGCGAGGCGACGTCGAGGGTGGTGGTCACGGGACGGTCGAGCATGATGTATCCCCTCACTCCGCCGGCTGCGCGTGCTGCGAGACCGTGCCGGCCTTGCCTGCGAGCTTGTTGCGATATTCGCTGTAGGCGGCGATCAGCATGTCCTCGTCGCGATACTGCGGCACCCAGCCGAGCTGGCGCTCGCCCTTTTTGACATCGAGGACGCATTCCTCGTCGGCGATGAGATACTGCTCGGGATCCATCAGCGGCATGTTGAGCATGTCGAGGAAATCGAGCGTGCGCTTGACCGCCCAGCCGGGCGTCGGGACGAGGATCGACTTCGAGCCGGCGTGGCGGATGAGGTCGCCGAGCAGCTTCCTGACCGGCGGCGGGTTGATCGAGCCGAGATTGTAGGCCTCGTTCGGAACGCCGGCCTTCCAGGCAAGACGCGCGGCCTCGGCGCAGTCGAACACCGAGATGAACTGGTAGGGGTTCTTGCCCGAACCGATCATCGGCACCGGCAGGTTGTGGTCGATCAGCTTGAACAGCTTCTCCAGGATGCCGAGCCGGCCCGGGCCGATGATCAGGCGCGGGCGGAACAGCGAGATGTTCATGCCCTTCTCGCGCCACTTCGCCGCGAGGATCTCGGTGTCGAGCTTCGACTGGCCGTATTCGCCGAGCGGCGCGACCGGATGCTCCTCGGTCATCGGATAGGTGACCGTGTGGCCGTAGATCATGTCGGTGGTGAAGTGCACCAGCTTCGGCGAGCCGGCGTCGGCCATCGCGTGGATGATGTTCTCGGTGCCGAAATAGTTCACCGGGTAGAAGAAGTCGTGACGCTTCGCCTTGACCTGGATCGGCGAGAGCATCTTGGCCGACAGATTGTAGACCATGTCCTCGGGCGCCAGCGGCACGCGGGCGACGGCGGCCTTGTCGGTGACGTCGCAATGGAGGAAACGCGCGGCGCCGTAATGCGGCAGGTCGCTCTTGACGATGTCGGCGACGATCACCTCCTCGCCGTCGGCAGTCAGTTTCTTGGCGAGATGGCGGCCAACGAAGCCGTCACCGCCGAAAATCACGTGTTTCATGGCGAAGCCCTCGGACTGGGAAGTTGTCAGGATTGGTGGCTGGCGGTGTCGCTGGCGACCGCCTCGACGGCATCCACCGCCGGATCGGCATGGCCAGTGCCGCCGCTCTGGGCGATGAAGAAGGTGCCGCCGCAAATCAGCGCGATGCCGACGATGCGCATGGCGTTCACCTCTTCGTGGAAGACGAAATAGGCAAACACCGCGACCGCCACATAAGCGAGCGACAGGAACGGATAGGCGAAGGAGAGGTCGACCTTCGACAGGACGAAGAGGTGCGACGCCATCGAGATCACGAAGGTGCAGAGGCCGAGGAAGACCCACGGGCTGAACACGATCTGCAGGATCTTCAGGACCGGGTTGGCGCCGGCGAAACTCAGCGTCCCGAGCTGCATCATGCCGTATTTCAGCATCACCTGCGCCGCGGCGTTGGTGAAGACGGTGAAGAGGATGAAGGGAATGTATTTCGTCATCGGCCTGATCTTTCCGTCGAGCCATCGGCAGTGGCGCCTGATCTGACGGAAGGTCATAGCGCCTTAAGTTCAGTGATGCGTTAAGGGGCCGGCCGCTCAGGCGCCTGCGAGAAGTATTCTGCCGGCCGTGGTAAAGGAATTGCCGACCGGATCCATCGAATGCGAAGCATCCGCTCCGCCCACCTCGGCGGCTTCGCCGAGCCGCAGGGCCGTGCGCCGCCAAAAGTCCGACAGCATTGCCGGGTCGCGCTCGGCTTCCAGCTGCCGCCAGCCCGGAAACCCGGCAGCGAAGGTCGCGGCCGACATTCGGGCGTCCTTGTAGGGGTTCACCGCGCCGCCTGCCTCGATGGTCAGCCGGTCGAGCTCGGCGAGAAGCTTGAGGGTCCTGTCACCGCGATGGGGAAAATCGAGGGTCAGCGTGTAGCCGGGGCGCGGAAAGCTGGTGAGGCCGGGGCTTTTCAGGTCGCCGAAACGCTTCAGCACCGTCAGGAAGGAGCCGTGGCCGTGGTGCCTCGCGCATTCGATCAGCGATCGAACAACCGTCTCGGCCCCGGCGAAAGGCACGACGCTCTGATGCTGGAACAGCCCGCGAGGACCGTAGAGCCGGTTCCAGGCACCGATCCTGTCGAGCGGATAGAAGAAACCCGCGAAAGGCACCGTGCGGACGCTGGTGCCGGCTTTGGCCTTGCGGAAATAGGCCTCGTTGAAGGCCTTGAGGAACGGCCCGGCGAGCGGGCTCACCGGCGGCGTGAACGGCACGCTGGCCAGCCGCCCTCCCGCTTCTCCGCTCATGTCGCCGGTCTCGGCATGGTCGCCGCAGATCAGATGGCCGCGGCCGAGGCTCTGTCCGCCGGCGAGCGAATCGATCCACGCGACAGCATATTCGTGGCGCTCGTCCGCCGCCTCGGCGAGGTCGAAATAGTCGGCGAGGCGGTCGAAGCGCGTCGTCGTCTCGACGATCGACAGCGACGGCACCTTCATCAGCCGGATCGTCGCCCGGCGGATCAGCCCCGTCAGTCCCATGCCGGAGATCGTCGCGGCAAAGAGCCCGGCGTTCTCGTCGGGCGTCAGCGTGAGCTGCCCGCGATCGGAGCGCTCCAGTTCGATCGCCTCGACCCAGCGTCCGAAAGTGCCCCGCCGGTGGTGGTTCTTGCCGTGAATATCGTTGGCGATCGCCCCGCCGAGGGTGACGAACTGCGTCCCCGGCGTGACGGGCAGAAACCAGCCATGCGGCGCAGCGTGGCGGGTGATCTCGGAAAACAGAACGCCGGCATCCGCGGTGAGGTGGCCCGTCACGGGATCGAAGGCGGTGATCTTCGGCTCGGCGCCCTGCCTTGCGTCGAGGAGCGTGCCGCGATCGTTGTGGCAGCTGTCGCCATAGGACCGGCCGTTGCCGAAGGGCAGCAATCCGCCCTCGCCCGTCGCCGCGGGAGACGAGCGCCACTCGCCCGCCGCCGGCATGGCAGCGCGCGGGCCTTTTTTCAGGCGGCCCCAACTGTCATGGGCGAAACGCGAGATGTCAGGCATAGGCGGCCAGGAGGAACATGACGCCGCCGATGGCGATCATCATCTGGCTGCGCCAGTCCTGAAGGATGAACACCACCGGATCGTCATGCATCTGGTTGCGGCGGGCGAGCACCCAGATCCGCACGATGATGTAGAGGAGGATCGGGCAGAGCGGCCAGACGAGTGCCGGGACCTCGTAGTGGGTCAGCACCTCGGGGCTGTTGATGTAGAGCGCCAGCACCATCACCGCGGCAAAGCCCGACGACATGCCGGCCTGCGCCAGCGTCTCGAGATCGGCGTCGACATAGCCGCGCCCGGTCTTGGAGCGCTCGGCGCCGGTGCCGAAGTCCATCAGCTCGGTGTAGCGCTTCACCAGCGCCAGCGACAGGAAGAAGAACAGCGAGAAGGCGAGGAGCCAGAACGACACCGAGACGTCGGTGGCGGCGACGCCGGCCATGATCCGCGTCGTGTAGAGCCCGGCAAGGGTCAACACGTCGATCAGGAGCATCCGCTTGATGAACATCGAATAGGCGGTGGTCGCGACGAGATAGGCCGCAAGGACGCCGAGGAAGGCGATCGGCAGGAACAGCCCCAGCACCAACGATGTCGCAAAGAGGCCGCCGGCGAGCTTCAGCCCGTCCGGGATCTGCAGCGTGCCGCTGGCGAAGGGGCGGTTGCGCTTGGTCTTGTGCTTGCGGTCGGCGGTGAGGTCGACGAGGTCGTTGAGGATGTAGACCGAGGATGCCGCGAAGGAGAAGGCGATGAAGGCGAGGAGCGCCTCGACCAGCATGCCGAGATTGAAGAATTCGTGGGTCAGCACCAGCGGCACGAAGACGAGGACGTTCTTCGCCCACTGATGCGGGCGCATCGCCTTCAGCGCGGCACGCGCGGGGCTGCCGCCGCTCTCGATGAGGTCGGCGCCGGTGCGCTGCTGCCAGTTCCGTGCCGCACGATCGGGAGCGACGACGGTCGCCCCGGTCGCCGCGTCGAGCAGGCAGAGATCCTCGTGGGAATTGCCGAAATAGTCGAAGCCCTCGTCGCCGCAGCTGGCGGTGATCCGATCGAGCTTCCGGCGCGAGGTGAGATTGACCGCCTCGCAGGAGGCCATCACCTCGTCGAACAGGCCGAGATGGTCGGCGACGGCATGGGCGAGACGTTCGTTGGCGCCGGTGGCGAGCACGATGCGCCGGCCGCTCCGCTTCGCCGCGCGCAGCGCCTCGACGACGTCCTCGCGATAGGGCAGCAGCGCCGGGTCGAAATCGACGTTCCGCGCGAGTTCTGCCTTCAGCCGCGCCTTGCCGCCCGAGAGCCAGCCGGGAAGCTGCAGCAGCCGCGCCGGCGATTGCCGGGCGTTCAGGAACAGCGTCTCCCACAAGAGGTCGCTCTTGATCAGCGTCCCGTCGAGGTCGACGAAGATCGGGCGGTCGGTCTGGCCTACGCACGCGTCCAAGAAACTGTCTCCCGTTCGGGACCGCAGTCCCGGTCCCCCTACTTCAGTCGATCTTGGACACTTACGGTTTCCATCGGGTTGAAGAGCCGGCCCCTTACGGAAATTCGCGATGACCTAACATCGGAATTGGCAAACGAAGGGTGAAATTTCGCCGTTCAAGTTGAGCGAGTTGGGCATTTCCCTACGGCAGAAGCGACGCCGCAAAAGTCCGGCCGGTCAGAGCGGCGGCTGGCCGCCCGCGCCGTCGTCCCGTCGCCGCGACGCCCTGCGCGCCTGCCACCACCGGGTGCTGCGCACCTCTGTGCGCCGACGCCAGCGACGCACCAGCGGCGAATCGACGGAAAGGACGGCGAGGCCGACCGGGATCATCCAGAAGCCGAGAATCGGCAGGAAGCCGAGCATGCCGCCGCCGACCAGCGCCAGGCCGAGGGCGATGCGCGATCGCCGCGACCCGGGCAGCGGGAACTCCCGGCCGAAGAGTTTGAGCGTCCTGCGCCGCTTCTCGTCCGGCGCATCTACAGCAGATTGGGCCTTGCCGTCGCCGGCCGTGTGGGGTTCCGGTCCCGCCGCGAGATCGTCGGCAGCCGCTTCTTCCGGCCCGCCGCCGGCCGTTCTCGGCGCCTGCGTCGCGTCTTCCCCGCCGCTGCCGCCCGCCGTCCGAGCGGGGCTGCGCTCACTGACACTCGTACCCATCCGTCGTCTCCAGCGGCCCGCGAGCCTTCGGCTTGAGATGGGAGAGCGGCTCGCCGAGCGCAAATGCCAGCCGGCCGTCCCTGCCCAAAACTGCCTTGCGCGCAGGCGGTTTGGCGCCGCAAGCGGCTTTTTTCCGCCGAAGCGCTTGGCAAACCGGGAATGGCTTTGCTATAGGCCTCGCCAACGCTCAGATGCGTATTCCCCGGTAGCTCAGTGGTAGAGCACTCGACTGTTAATCGATCGGTCGCTGGTTCGAATCCGGCCCGGGGAGCCACTCTCATGACGGAATTGACCGGACAAGCCCTGGAAGCCGCCTCGTTTCCGGGTCTGGTCATTGTGCGCCCAGCGCCCGGAAATCGGCTGACAAACCAGCTTGCAGGACCTGATGGAAGGTGAACGCTGACGCGAAGCCCCTCGCAAAGCATTCCTGACGGCTGCAGAGAGCCCCGGAACGAGGACAAGACCGCGCCGATCATGGCGGCATGACCGCCTCTGGACATTTCGGGCCGATGGCCCGACATTGAAGGCGTCGGATAGGGCAATGAAGCCCGTCGATTATCGAGATCGATATGAGCGATGCCGCCAGCGACAGCCCCGAACTTCGCAGGACGCTTGCAGAAATCGACAAGCTGCTCGCCGAAAACCGGAAGCTGCTCGCCGAGTCCGATAAGCTTTACGCCGAGTCGCGGAAAATGACGCTCGAGACCACGCTTTATCCGGTCATCGCGACGGCGACGGTGATCGGCGCGACGGCCGCGTTCATCAAATTGTTTCTCGGCTGATATCCAAGGAAATCTGCGGGGCCCGGCGCAAGCAGGGCCTTTTCAGGTTCGACGCCGGTCTCGACCCTCCCATCACTCTCCGACGGGAGGCCGCTCCTGCAGTGGCCGGCTCCAGGCACCACGCTGCCGACCCATGACCTGTTGCACCCTCCGCGAAAATTTGCTCCGCGGCGGCTTCGCGCCACCTGTTGCCCGGTGACGCATCGCCTTTGCGTCCCAGCGATGGAGTGAGCATGAGCGAAACACCCGCCGTCCTGTTCGTCTGCCTCGGCAATATCTGCCGTTCGCCGCTCGCCGAAGCGGCGTTCCGCGCCGCTGCCGAACGTGCGGGCCTTGCCGTCCATGTCGAATCGGCCGGGCTCGGTCACTGGCATCTCGGCTATCCGCCGGACCCGCGGGCCGAGGCCGTCGCCCGGCGCCACGGCATCGAGATGGGCGACAAGCGCGCCCGGCTGGTGACGCCCGAGGATTTCGACCGGTTCGATTTCGTCATTGGCCTCGACCGGGACAATCTCGCCGGGCTGCGCCGCATCGCGCCCGCAGGCTCGCGCGCCGAGGTCAGCCTGCTGCTCGACCACGTGCCGGGGCGCAAGGGCCAGTCGGTCACCGACCCCTATTACGAAGAAGACTCGGCCTTCGACGACGCCTGGCAGGACGCCTGCGAGGGCGCCGAGGCGCTGGTCGAGCGGCTCAAGGCTAAAGCCGCGAAACGATGAGCGATCTTGCCGATCGCGCCGCACGTCTTCTCGGCAGCGAGGTTGCCGAGACCCGGCATTTCGCCGGCGGATCGCTGTCGAGCATCGTCTTCATGCGGCTTTCCGACGGCCGCGAGATGCTGGTGAAGAGCGGCCCGTCACCCGAGACCGAAGCCCGCATGCTCGGCGCGATCCGCGATGCGGGCGTTTCCGCCCCGAAGGTCTATGCCGCCGACGACAGCGTGCTCGCCATCGAGCGGCTTCCCGACGACGGCGGCCTTTCGGCGGCCTGGGGCGATCTCGGCTCTGAGCTGCGCCGGCTGCACGAGACGACAGGCGAATTCTACGGCTGGGAGGACGACTATGCCTTCGCCCGCCTGCCGATCCGCAACGCCTTTTCCGACGACTGGCCGGCCTTCTTCGCCGAGCACCGGCTGCTGGCGGCCGCCCGCGGCACGGGTGCGGCGGTGGAGCGACGGGTCGCGGCTCTGGCCGCGCGGCTCGGCGACATCCTGCCGCAGCGACCGAAACCCTCGCTCGTCCATGGCGATCTCTGGAGCGGCAACGTCCTGACCTTTTCAGGCAGGGTCTCCGGCCTGATCGACCCCGCCTGCTACTTCGGCGACGGCGAGGTCGACGTCGCCATGCTCGGCCTGTTCGCCCGGCCGTCGGGGGAGTTCTACGAGGCCTATGGCCCGCTGCCCGGACACCGCGAGCGCCGTCCCGTCTACGCGCTGTGGCCGGCGCTGGTGCATCTCGCTCTGTTCGGCTCGGGATACCGGAGCATGGTCGAAGGCTACCTTGCCGAAGCCGGCTTCTGACGGAGCCTTTCCGACGATTCCCCGGCAGCTCTGCCCTCGCCCGCCGCTCTCCCGGCAAGGCCCTTTATCTTCGGCGTTCACTGGCCAGATAATGATCCCATGAGCGAGCCCACCATCATCACCGTCGCGATCACCGGATCGCTGCCGAAGAAGGCCAACAATCCGGCCGTGCCGATCACCGTCACCGAACAGGTCGAATCGACCCATGAGGCCTTCGAGGCGGGCGCCAGCCTTGCCCATTGCCATGTCCGCAACGACGACGAGAGCCCCTCGTCCGATCCGGAGAAGTTCGCGCGGCTGCTCGAGGGCCTTCGCAAGCACTGCCCGGGCATGATCGTGCAGTTCTCGACCGGCGGCCGTTCCGGCTCCGGCCGCGAGCGCGGCGGCATGCTGTCGCTGAAGCCTGACATGGCCTCGCTCTCCACCGGCTCGGTGAACTTCCCGACGCGGGTCTACGAGAACTATCCCGACCTCGTCGACTGGCTCGCCGAGGAGATGCTGCGCTACGGCGTCAAGCCGGAGATCGAGGCCTTCGACCTGTCGATGATCTTCAAGGCGGCCGAGATGGCCAAGGACGGCCGGATCGCCGGGCCGCTGCACGTGCAGTTCGTCATGGGCGTCAAGAATGCCATGCCGGTCGACCGCGAGAGCTTCGACTTCTTCGTCAGGACGCTGAAGCGCCTCGCCCCGGACGCGACCTTCACCGGCGCCGGCATCGGCCGCCATCAGGCGACGCTCGTCGAATGGAGCCTCGCCGCCGGCGGCCATTGCCGTACCGGGTTGGAAGACAATGTCCGGCTCAGCCGCGAGGAGCTTGCGCCCTCCAATGCCGCGCTGGTGCGCCTCGCGGTTGAAGCCTGCGCAAGGCATGGCCGCCGCCCGGCAACGCCTGCCGAGGCCCGCCGCATCCTCTCGCTGCCAGCGGCAGCGTGAGGACAGGCGCGACGACGACCGACCGGCAATGGCGACACTGATGATTAATTCCCGCAAGACCGCCCGCCGGCTCGGCCGGCTTTCCCTGTGGCTCTGGCAGAAGGTGGAGATCTGGACGCTTCTCGGCGCGCTGATCGTCGCCGGGGCGATCTGGGCCTTCGTCTCGATCGCCGGCGAGGTGGTCGAGGGCGATACCCAGGGGCTCGACCGGACGATCCTTCTGGCCCTTCGCTCCAGCACCGATCCGTCCGACCCGATCGGCCCGCGCTGGCTGGAGGAGTTCGGCCGCGACGTCACCGCGCTCGGCGGCACCGGCATCCTGATCATGATCACCACCTTCGTGGCGCTCTATCTCTGGATCTCCGCCAAGCGCCGGTCGATGGTGATGGTCGTCGCGGCGATCGCCAGCGGCTTTCTGGTCAGCCAGATCCTCAAGCGCGGCTTCGACCGGCCCCGCCCCGATCTCGTGCCCCATGGCGACTACGTCTACACGGCAAGCTTCCCGAGCGGCCATGCGATGATGTCGGCGGTCACCTATCTGACCCTCGGCATCCTGCTCGCCCGCGTGGAGCCGCGGCGGCGGGTGCGGGCGTTCCTGCTCGGCCTCGCCGTCTTCCTGACGGTGATCATCGGCATCAGCCGGGTCTATCTCGGCGTCCACTGGCCGTCGGATGTCCTCGCCGGCTGGACGGCGGGCGCCGCCTGGGCGCTGATGTGGTGGCTGCTGGCGACCTGGCTGGAGCGCCGCGGCGCCGTCGAGCCGAGCCCGCAGAACGTTGCCTCGCCGGATCGAATCGGCCGGGCGCCGACCGGCGAGCGCGCCGCCATGAACAGCGATCTCGCCAGCAACGAGCCGGCTGGCCGTGACCGGCCGTCGCTTCAGGGCTGACGCGGCCCGCCAACCCGGTCGTCAAGGCGCTGCGATGGTATTCATCGCCCCTGCGACTTTCGTCGCAGCCCATCGCTCCAACGCAACGCCGTTCCGCAACCCATCGGGGCTCTGCGGAAAGCCTGCCGGCCCCGCGCGGCCCGGGGATGCGGTCGCTCCCGCCCGCCACCCGGCCCCGCTCCGTCGCCGGCCGTCGCGCCGGACTTTTTTCGTCCCGAGGCTTGCCACGGCCATCCCTGCTATGGAATTCATCATGCACACGGACGCGGCGTTCCTGACAATAAGCTGCGCCGGCACGTCCTGACCAAGAAGAACCGGCAAAAAAGGCGGTCGATGGAATATTTTCTGCAGCAATTGATCAACGGGGTAACCCTCGGTTCGATCTACGGGCTGATCGCCATCGGTTACACGATGGTCTACGGCATCATCGGCATGATCAATTTCGCCCATGGCGAGATTTTCATGATCGGCTCGTTCATCGCGCTCGCGGTCTTCCTCGCGCTGGCGGCGATCGGTATCACCTTCCTGCCGCTCGTCATCCTTCTGATGATCATCGTCGCCATGCTGTGCACCGCGGCCTGGGGCTGGACCATCGAGCGGGTCGCCTACCGGCCGCTCAGGGGCTCCTTCCGGCTCGCCCCGCTGATTACCGCGATCGGCATGTCGATCTTCCTGCAGAACTTCGTCCAGGTCACCCAGGGCGCCCGCGTCAAGCCGCTGCCGCCGCAGATCCAGGGTGGCCTCACCCTGATGGATTCGCCGAGCGGCATCGTCGTCCAGATCTCGTGGATCCAGATCATCATCATCGCCATGACCGTGGTGCTGATGACCGCCTTCTCGCTGATCATCTCGCGCACTTCCCTCGGCCGCCAGCAGCGCGCCTGCGAGCAGGACCGCAAGATGGCCTCGCTCCTCGGCGTCAATGTCGACCGGACGATCTCGCTGACCTTCGTCATGGGCGCCGCGCTCGCCGCCGTCGCCGGCATGATGTTCCTGCTCTATTACGGCGTCATCGACTTCTACATCGGCTTCATCGCCGGCGTGAAAGCCTTCACCGCGGCGGTCCTCGGCGGCATCGGCTCGCTGCCCGGCGCGATGCTCGGCGGCCTCGCCATCGGCCTGATCGAGACCTTCTGGTCGGGCTACTTCTCGGTCGAGTACAAGGACGTCGCCGCCTTCTCGATCCTCGCGATCGTCCTGATCTTCATGCCGTCCGGCCTGCTTGGCCGCCCGGAAGTCGAGAAGGTCTGAAGACTGATGAGCGACATGACTTCGCCTTCCGCCGCCGACCATCCGGAGGGCGCGGAGCGCCTGTCCGAGGAACGCCGCGAGGCCATGCGGGGCGAGCCGCCCTTCGTCGAGGCGCCGACGACGGATTCCCGCCTCGTCCGATCGCTGAAGGAAGCCGGCATCACCGCCGGGCTGGTGGCGCTGCTGACGCTGTTCTTCTTCCTGTTCAGGACCGACATCGCCGTCGGAGGCCTCGCCCTCAGCCTCGATCCGGTGACCTGGATCGTCGCCATCGCCATCGCCTTCGTCGGCCGCTTCCTGCTCTCCTTCTTCGTCTTCGCCGGCGAAAGGCCGTCGGTCGGCGGCTGGAAGAAGGTGGCGGCGGCGACCGCCCGCTGGCCGATCGGCAAGGCGCTCGGGGCGATCCTGCTCCTCGTCGCCCTCACCCTGCCGTTCCTGCTCTCGACCTTCCTGCCGAGCCAGAACCGCTATCTCCTCGACCTGGCGATTCTGATCCTCACCTATGTGATGCTCGGCTGGGGCCTCAACATCGTCGTCGGCCTCGCCGGCCTGCTCGATCTCGGCTACGTCGCCTTCTACGCCGTCGGCGCCTATTCCTTCGCGCTGCTCGCCACCAATTTCGATCTCGGCTTCTGGGTCTGCCTGCCGATGGCCGGGCTGTTCGCGGCGCTCTGGGGCATCGTCCTCGGATTCCCGGTGCTGCGGCTCAGGGGCGACTATCTCGCCATCGTCACGCTCGCCTTCGGCGAGATCATCCGCGTCGTGCTTCTCAACTGGTACGACTTCACCGGCGGCCCGAACGGCGTCCTCGGCATTCCGAAGCCGACGCTCTTCGGTCTCGAATTCTCCCGCGGCGAAGGCTCGTTCTCGGACTTCTTCGGCATCTCCTACAGCCCGGTGCAGCGTTTCGTCTTTCTCTACTACATCATCCTCGCCCTGGCGCTTCTGACCAACTTCGTCACCATGCGGATGCGCAAGCTGCCGGTCGGCCGGGCCTGGGAGGCGCTGCGTGAAGACGAGATCGCCTGCCGCTCGCTCGGCATCAACACCGTCAACGTCAAGCTGACGGCATTTGCCACCGGCGCGATGTTCGGCGGCTTCGCCGGATCGTTCTTCGCCACCCGCCAGGGCTTCATCTCGCCGGAAAGCTTCACCTTCATCGAATCGGCGATCATCCTCGCCATCGTCGTCCTCGGCGGCCTCGGCTCGCAGCTCGGTGTCGTCATCGCCTCGGTGGTGATGATCGGCGGCATCGAGCTGTTGCGAAACCTCACGGGCCTCCAGGCGATCTTCGGCGCCGGCTTCGATCCCACCCAGTACCGCATGCTGATCTTCGGCCTCGCCATGGTGCTGATCATGGTCTGGAAGCCCCGCGGCCTCGTTTCGACACGCTCGCCATCGGCCGTCTACAAGGAAAAGAAGACCATCGGCGCCGATCTCGTGGCTCAGGGCGAGGGTCACTGATGCTGAAACAGACCCGCAACTGGTCGGCCGATCCGGTCCTGTCGGTGGAGCATCTGACGATGCGCTTCGGCGGCCTCGTCGCTGTCGACGACCTTTCCTTCAATGTCGGCCGCGGCGACATCACCGCGCTGATCGGCCCGAACGGCGCCGGCAAGACCACCGTCTTCAACTGCGTCACCGGCTTCTACAAGCCGACCGAGGGGCGCATCGCGCTTCGCCGCGAGGGCGCGGTCGAGGACGAGAAGATCGCCGAGCTCACCCGCAGCGGCCGCCAGTACAGCGACGGCGAGACGAGCCCGGTCTTCCTGCTCGAGCGCATGACCGACTTTCGCATCACCGAGGTCGCCGGCGTCGCCCGTACCTTCCAGAACATCCGCCTGTTCGGCGGCATGACGGTACTCGAGAACCTGCTGGTCGCCCAGCACAACAAGCTGATGCGCGCCTCGGGCTATTCGGTCGCCGGGCTGCTCGGCCTGCCGGGCTATCGCCGCGCCGCGGCGGCCGCCAAGGAAACCGCCGTCGAGTGGCTGCGCCGGGTCGATCTGCTCGACCGGGCGGACGATCCCGCGGCCGACCTTCCCTATGGCGCCCAGCGCCGGCTGGAGATCGCAAGGGCGCTCTGCACCAACCCGGTGCTCTTGTGCCTCGACGAGCCGGCAGCGGGCCTCAACCCGCGCGAATCCGCCGAGCTCAACACGCTGCTGAAATATATCCGCGACGAGCACGGCGTGTCGGTGCTGCTGATCGAGCACGACATGGGCGTCGTCATGGAGATCTCCGACCACATCGTCGTCCTCGACTACGGCAAGAAGATCTCCGACGGCACCGCCGCCGAGGTCCGCAGCGACCCGAAGGTCATCGCCGCCTATCTCGGCGTCGACGACGAGGAGGTCGAGGAAGTCGAACGCGACCTCGACGTGAAGACCGGCCCCAAGGCCGCCGAAGGAGGCGCCCTGTGAGCGCGGCGCAGAACATCGAGACCATGCCCGCCGGCGAGCCGCTGCTCGCGGTGCGCGGCGTCGAGACCTTCTACGGCAAGATCCAGGCGCTTCGCGGCGTCGACATCGAGGTCCATCGCGGCGAGATCGTCACACTGATCGGCGCCAACGGTGCCGGCAAGTCGACGCTGATGATGACGATCTGCGGCAATCCGCAGGCCCGCACCGGCCAGATCGTCTATAACGGCCAGGACATCACCAGCCTGCCGACCCACGACATCATGTCGATGTCGATCGCCCAGTCACCGGAGGGCCGCCGGGTCTTCCCGCGCATGACGGTGATGGAAAACCTCCAGATGGGCGCGATCCTCGAGGACGAGAAGTTCTTCGACGAGGATCTGCGCAAGGTCTTCGAGCTGTTTCCCCGGCTGAAGGAGCGGCGCGCCCAGCGCGGCGGCACGCTGTCGGGCGGCGAGCAGCAGATGCTGGCGATCGGCCGGGCGCTGATGAGCCGGCCGAAACTCCTGCTCCTCGACGAGCCGTCGCTGGGTCTCGCGCCGCTGGTGGTCAAGCAGATCTTCGAGGTGATCCGCGAACTCAACGCCAATGAGGGCCTGACGGTCTTCCTGGTCGAGCAGAACGCCTTCCACGCACTGCGCCTCGCCCATCGCGGCTACGTCATGGTCAACGGCGCGATCACCATGGCCGGCACCGGCCGCGAACTGCTTGCCCGCGACGAGGTCCGCAGCGCCTATCTCGAAGGGGGAGTGCACTGACATGACACCTGAGATGGGCATCCTCTGGGAGGTCTCCTTCTGGGAGTTCTTCTTCGTCACGGTGATCCTCGGCGGTGGCGGCGCCTGGATGATCGGCCGCTCGACGGCGCTGAGATGGAGCGGCTGGGGCCTCCTCGCCTTCTATGTCTTCCTGCTTTCGATCGCCGTCCGCTTCATCCATTTCAGCTTGTTCAACGGCACGTTCCTCTTGCCGCTGTCGCACTTTGGGACCGGCCTATACTACGGCGTCGTCGACTACGTGGTGCTGTTTGCAATCGCCTCCGCCGCCCGTGTCTTCGTGAGGAATCGCCAGATGGCGCGGCAATACGGCTTCCTCGACCGGGCAACCGTTTGAGCGGGGCGGAAAGCTTGCGATATTTTTCCCCGTTACGCTTCCATGGCGAAACGTTCCGGGCTTTAATCCCCGGCAGGTAGGGGGAGGTCGCTACCTGATGCGGCGGCACGCCGCAGAATTTGTTCAACACAGGGAAGGTTCGTATGAAGAAGGCACTTCTTTTAGGCGCGGCGCTCAATCTCGTCTTTGCAGGCGCAGCCCTTGCCGACATCACGATCGGCGTCGCCGGCCCGATGACTGGTCAGTATGCAAGCTTCGGCCAGCAGCTGAAGATCGGTGCCGAACAGGCGGTCAAGGATATCAACGCCAAGGGCGGCGTCAACGGCGAGATGCTGAAGCTCTCCGTCGGCGACGATGCCTGCGATCCGAAGCAGGCGGTCGCGGTCGCCAACAACTTCGCGTCCGAGGGCGTTCCCTTCGTCGCCGGCCACTTCTGCTCGGGTTCCTCGATCCCGGCGAGCCAGGTCTATGCCGACGAGCAGATCATCCAGATCTCGCCGGCCTCGACCAATCCGGACTTCACCGACAAGCGCCCTGGCGACGGCATCTTCCGCGTCTGCGGCCGTGACGACCAGCAGGGCGAGGTTGCCGGCAACTACATCGCCAAGAACTTTCCCGACGCCAAGGTCGCCATCATCAACGACAAGACGGCTTACGGCAAAGGTCTCGCCGACCAGACCCAGAAGTTCTTCGAGGAAGCCGGCGGCAAGCCGGTCCTGACCGAGGCCTACACGGCCGGCGAGAAGGACTACACCTCGCTCGTCACCAAGATGAAGCAGGCGGGCGTCACCCTCGTCTATATCGGCGGCTACCACACCGAGGCCGGCCTGATGGCCCGCCAGATGCGCGAACAGGGCATGGACACGACGATCATGTCCGGCGACGCGCTGGTCACCGACGAGTACTGGGCGATCACCGGCGACGCCGGCGAAGGCACGCTGATGACGTTCTCGCCGGATCCGCGCAAGAACGAGGAGGCCAAGCCGGTCGTCGACGAGCTCGAGAAGGAAGGCAAGACCGCCGAGGGCTACGTGCTCTACACCTACGCCGCGATCCAGGCCTGGGCCGACGCCGCGACGAAGGCCGGCTCGACGGACTACGATCCGGTGGTCAAGGCCCTCGGCAGCGGCAGCTTCGACACCGTCATCGGCTCGCTGAAGTTCGACGACAAGGGCGACGTCACCCTGCCCGGCTACGTCATGTACGAGTGGAAAGACGGCAAGTACGACGAAATGAACTGAGGCCTGCGATGGCCGCGGCGGTGGGGATCGCAAGCCGGTCCCCGCCGTGCGGCTTCGCGAGCCGGTTCGTTCCGGCCGAGCCACAGTGAAACGAAAGCGCCGCGGATCCGCACCGGATCCGCGGCGCTTTCATTCGTGTCGCGCGGCGCATCCGAATGCATCGATGAAATTGCCCGAACCAGAGGCGCCAGTGCGCGTGTCCGTCGGGCGTGCCAGTCCGGTGCTGCCAGCGCGCCGCGCGTCCGATAGGACGCACAAAGGCCGCGCCAACTCTTTGAGTCCACGGCATCGTGCTTGCCGACAGTCGTTTCCGATGTTCGGGCCGATGCTGCCAAGCCGCGCGATCAGGGCCGGCTTGATCCGAAGCGGAATGCCCCGAAGTGCCGCCGCAGAATTTCACGGCAGTCGCGACGACCGGCGCCCTGCCTGTCTCGTCAGTGGCTGATCGCCCGGTCGAGGCCCTTGAGGCCCGCCTCGAGGCCGCGACGCTCGTCTTCCGAGAGGTTCTTCAGGACGGCCAGCTCGGCCTCGCAGATCTTCGGCAGAAGCCGTGTCAGCGCCGCCGTCCCGTCTTCGGTCAGAGCGAGATATTCGAACCGCCGGTCGGAGGTCGCCCTTTCCCGGGAAACCCAGCCGCGCTGGTCGAGCGAGGCGACGGCCCGGCTGACCTTGGTCTTGTCCATCGCGGTGAGTTCGACGATGTGCGACGAGGTCAGCTTCGAGCGTTCGCTGCCGAGCGCCAGAAGCACGGCGAATTCGGGCGACGTCAGCCCCTGCTCGCGCTTGTGGACCCGCGATGTCACGCGCCCGAGGGCGGTGGCGGCGCGGATCAGCCGATTGGAAACGAGAAGGTGCTGGTTCTGTTCAATCATGCCTCCCATGATTTCACCCCTCGGCTGAAGAAGTTGTTGTTTTACCGAAGACTCAGGCGTTCACCAAAGACCTTCTCTATCGGTGAGGCAACCTCACCGAAGCGATTTGGTTGAGTTTCTTTGCTATTCCCGAAAAGCCATGTGGCTTGACTGAAAGCGCAACCTAGCTTCAACTTTGCGCGGTTTCCGTCATCTTGCAAGTCGTGACGGTTGAAAAAAGTGTGCATGTAGCGACTGCAGGTCTCTTGCGGAATGTCGAGCGGAAACCTATGGCTGCATGCTGCACTGCACTGCCGGAGTTCGCGCGCCGCGCTCGGACGCGGCGCCGGAAACGAACATGCTTTGCTTTTCGCGCGACGATTCCCTATAGCATCGCGCCAATCCAAACAGACCAGTGCATAAGGGTAGGTCATTGTCCTCAACTTTCGACCGGGTCGCCGACATCATTGCCGAAACGAGCGAGATCGACCGCGACGAGATCACGCCGGAGAGCCACACCATCGAGGATCTCGGGATCGATTCTCTCGATTTCCTCGACATCGTCTTTGCGATCGACAAGGAGTTCGGGATCAAGATCCCGCTCGAGAAGTGGACGCAGGAGGTCAATGAGGGCCAGGCTCCGACCGAGGAATATTTCGTCCTCAAGAATCTCTGCGCCAAGATCGACGAGCTGCGGGCGGCCAAGGCCGCCGGCTGAGCCGCGTCGCGCGGATCAACGCTTCGGCCGCGCGAAAAATCCGCTCTTTCGAATCCTCCCGGTCGGCACCTATATGCGTCTGCGCGGCCGTCTTCTGGCGAGCGGGCGAATGAGCGGCGTCGCCTGACGGCGGGCTGCGCGACGCGCCCCGGCTTTTGAGCGCCGCGCGGCCGCCGTCACGGGACGCTGGCGGCAGGATGCTTCGGCGGCGGATGGCGGATATCGGGACCAATGGAATGATCGCATGACTGAGCCAAGGGACGTACTGATCACCGGGATCGGCCTGGTCTCCTCCCTCGGCGAGGGCATCGGCGCCCATCTCGACGCCTTCGCCCGCGGCCCGGGCCTGCAGCCGAACATCAAGACGGAAGGCTTTGAGCCTTATTTCGTCCACGGCCTGCCGGCGATCGACTGGTCGAAGCAGATCGCCAAGAAGGGCGACCTTCGCCAGATGGAGACCTGGCAGAAGCTCGGCACCTATTCGGCGGGCCTGGCGCTGGAAGACGCCGGCATTCCGATGGACGAGGCGGTACGCGCCGAGATCGACATGATCGTCGCGGCGGGCGGCGGCGAGCGCGACGCCTCCGTCGACGCCATGGTCATGGACAGGGCCAGGGGACCGAACGATCCCGAAAAAGTCATCAACGAGACGCTTTCCACCGAACTTCGGCCGACCCTGTTCCTCGCCCAGCTCTCCAACCTCCTCGCCGGCAACATCTCGATCGTCCATAAGGTCACCGGCTCCTCGCGCACCTTCATGGGCGAAGAGGCGGCGGGCATCTCGGCGCTCTATTCCGCCCGGGCCCGCATCGCGTCCGGCCAGAGCGAGATCTGCCTCGTCGGCAGCGCCTTTTCGGCCGAGCGCAAGGATCTCATCCTCAATTTCGATCTGGCCGAGCTGATGCTGAAGGACGAGTGGCGGCCGGTCTTCGCCCGCACCGGCGACCGGCAGGGCATCGCCGTCGGCAGCGTCGGCGCCTTCCTGGTGCTGGAATCGCCCGAACACGCCGCGGCGCGCTCGGCGAAAGCCTATGCCCGCCTCGTCTCGGCGCTCGGCGACCGCGGCCGCCGCGATCTCGAAAAGACCGCCGGCCGCTTTGCCGATCTCCTGCCGAAGCCGACGGCGTCGATGGACGAGGTGCTGGTGCTTTCCGGCGCCACCGGCCTTTCCGAAATCACCGGCGTCGAGCGCAAGGTCCTCGCCGAGCTCCTCGCCGGCGCCCCGGTCCGGGCCTATGGCAGCGTTCTTGGCCATTCCTTCGAGGCGCAGATGCCGGCGGGCGTCGCGCTTGCCGCGGGCGCTCTCTCCCGAGGCATGGCGATCCCGCCCTTCGACACCGGCGAGGAGCGCCCGTCCGAGGCCGCGCCGCGGCAGGCGGTGGTCACCAGCATCGGCCATCTCCACGGCGAAGGCGTCTGCCTCGTCGAGACGATCGAGGGAGGCCGGCCATGATCCCGGCAAGCGCCGACAACAGGGGTATGTCACGATGAGCGCCAGCGACACCGATTTCCTCGGCCGCCCGGTCATCGCCGTCACCGGCCTCGGCATCGTCTCCTCCCTCGGCCGCGGCGTCGAGGAGAACTGGGAGGCGCTGACTGCCGGTCGTTCGGGGATCCACCGGATCGACCGCTTCTCGACCGAGGGGCTGCGCACGACGATCTCCGGCAGCGTCGACTTCATGGGCGAAATGGGCGAGACCTCGACCGGTCTCTCCTATGCGATGGCCGAGGCCGCCGGCTCGGAGGCGATCCGCATGGCCGGGCTGAAGGACGACGATTTCGGCGGCCCGCTGTTCCTCGCCGCACCGCCCGTCGAGATGGAGTGGCAGCACCGGCTGCTGCTCGACAGGCTCGACGGCGCCGCCATCGAGGAGGCCGGCTACGACCGGCTGCTTCAGGTCGCGCGCAAGCATCCCGACCCGTCGATCTACCACCTCACCCAGTGCAGCCGGATCTCCGAGCTCCTCGCCGACCGTCTCGGCACCCGCGGCCTGCCGATCACCCTCTCCACCGCCTGCGCCTCCGGTGCCAGCGCCATCCAGCTCGGCGTCGAGGCGATCCGCCGGGGCGAGACGAGCCGGGCGATCACCATCGGCACCGACGGCTCGATCACCCAGGAATCGCTGATCCGCTTCTCGCTGCTCTCGGCGCTTTCGACCCAGAACGAGGTCCCCGAAAAGGCGTCGAAGCCGTTCTCCAAGGACCGCGACGGCTTCGTCATGGCCGAGGGCGCCGGCGCTCTGGTGCTGGAATCCTATGCCGAGGCGAAGGCCCGCGGCGCGAGGATCTACGGCCTCATCCTCGGCTGCGGCGAGCGCGCCGACGACTTCCACCGCACCCGCTCCAAGCCCGACGGCTCGCCGATCATCGCGGCGATCAAGGCGGGGCTTGCCGATGCCGGGCTCGGGCCGGAGGGAATCGACTACATCAATGCCCACGGCACATCGACGCCGGAGAACGACCGCATGGAGGCGACCGGCCTTGCCGCCGTCTTCGGCGACGAGCTGAAGTCGACGCCGATCTCCTCCAACAAGTCGATGATCGGCCACACGCTGACCGCAGCCGGCGCCATCGAGGCCGCCTTCTCGATCCTGTCTTTGAAGGACGGCATCCTGCCGCCGACGATCAACCACGCCAATCCCGATCCCGCCATCGAGCTCGACGTCGTGCCGAACGAGGCGCGGCGCCAGGAGATCGGCGCGGTCCTCTCCAGTTCCTTCGGCTTCGGCGGGCAGAACGCCTGCCTCGTTCTCGGCCGCGCTCCCGACGCCTGAGCGCCGGCTGCCACCCATCGCATGGTCCAGGACGGCGCGACGTTGCGCTTCGACAGGATCATGCCAAAGAAAAGACCCCGAGCGGCGAGGCGAGCGATCGCCCGCCGCCATGAAACGTCAGGGCCATTTCGATGCGCGCATTGCAGCTGATCGGCGACCGCGACCTCCAGGCGGTCGACATCCCCCCGCCCCCGGCCCCCGAGGCCGGCGAGGTGACCCTCCGGATCGCCGCCGTGGCGCTCAACCACATCGACGTCTGGGGCTGGCGCGGCATGGCCTTCGCCAAGCGCAAGCTGCCGCTCACCGTCGGGGCGGAAGCCTCCGGCGTCGTCGAGGCGATCGGCCCGGGCGTCTCCTCGGTGCTGCCCGGCCAGCTTGTCTCGATCTATGGCGCCAGGACCTGCGGCCTCTGCCACCACTGCCGCGCCGGCCGCGACAATCTCTGCGAAAATGTCGGCGGCGTGCACGGCTTTCATCTCGACGGCTTCGCCCAGGAAAAGATCAACCTGCCGGCCCGCCTGCTGGTCCCCGCCCCTCCCGGCTGCGATGCCGTCGGCGCGGCGCTGGCGCCGGTCACCTTCGGCACGGTCGAGCACATGCTGTTCGACAATGCGAGGCTCCAGTCGGGCGAGACGATCCTCGTTCACGCAGGAGGGTCTGGCATCGGCTCGGCGGCGATCCAGCTCGCCAAGCGCATGGGCTGCACGGTGATCACCACCGTCGGCTCCGACGACAAGGCGGCGCGGGCGAAGGAACTCGGCGCCGACCATGTCATCAACTACCGCGCCGACCGCTTCGAGGGTGTCACCCGCAAATTGACCAGGAAGAAGGGCGTCGACGTCGTCTTCGAGCATGTCGGCGCCGATACCTGGGCCGGCTCGATGCTCTGCCTGAAGCGCGGCGGCCGCCTCGTCACCTGCGGCTCGACCTCGGGCGTCTCGACCCAAATCAACCTGATGCAGCTCTTCCAGCAGCAGCTGAAGCTCCTCGGCTCCTTCGGTTGCCGGATGGAGAACATGGCGAATGCCATGGAGAAGATGGCCCGTGGTCTGGTCCATCCGGTGATCGACACCGAGATCGGCTTCGACGGGATCGACCTTGCGCTGAAGCGCATGGAAGCGCGCGAAGTCTTCGGCAAGATCATCCTCAAGGTCGGCGGCGACGCGGCCGGCACCGGAGACCGCGGCGCCAGCGCCGCATGAACCCACGTCTTCTGAAATTCGCACTGCGGGCCAAGCGCGCCGGCGACTATGTCACCGCCAAGGCGCTGTTCGGCGTGTTGCGCGTGCTGCGGCTGCTGCCGGCCGATACCGGCCTTGCCATCGCCGACCGGGCGGCGCGGCTGATCGGCCCGCTTTCCTCCCGCCACAAGCTGGCGAAGACCAATCTCGCCCGCGCCTTTCCCGGCAAGGACGAGGCCTGGGTGCAGGCGACCGCCCTCGCCAATTGGGGCCAGATGGGGCGGATCGCCGCCGAATTCGTCTATCTCGACGATCTCTTCGACTACGATCCCGCAAGGCCGGATGAGGGCCGCATCGAGGTCGTCGGCGTCGAGAGGTTCGTCGAGCTGCGCGAGCGCAAGGGCCCGTTCATCTTCTTCACCGGCCATCTCGGCTGCTTCGAGCTGCTGCCGATCGGCGCCGCCGCCTTCGGCCTCGAATTCACCGCCCTCTTCCGCCAGCCGAACAACGCCTATGTCGCGAGGCGCGTCCAGGCCGCGCGGCGCACCGCCGGCGGCCATCTGATCCCGTCCAAGGCCGGCGCCGTCTGGTCGCTCGCCGGCATCCTGAAGGGCGGCAGCTCGGTTGGCGTCCTCGTCGACCAGAAATTTCGCAAAGGCGTGAAGACGACCTTTTTCGGCCTGCCGGTGAAGACCAACCCGCTCCTGCCGAAGCTCGCCCGCCAGTACGACGCCGAGGTCTATCCCGCCCGCTGCGTCCGGCTGCCGGGCGGGCGCTACCGGCTGGAGCTCCAGCCCCGCCTCGAGCTGCCGCGCGACGATGCCGGAGCGATCGACGTCGAGGCGAGCTGCCAGGCCCTCAACGACGTCGTCGAGGGCTGGGTGCGCGAGCATCCCGACCAGTGGATGTGGTTCCACGACCGCTGGCAGGTTATGGGCCGTCGCAAGAAGTGATCCCGGGTGGGCCCACGAGCTGACACCGACCGTCTCTGACCGCCCATGGCGGGACGTTCCCGACGGCCATTACAGGCCGTCGCGAGCGTCGGCGGGGTGGCTCAGCGCTGGACGACGATCCGCGTGTTGCTCATGCCGTTCTGCTTGACCAGCGAATAGAACACCTTGGCATTGGCGGGGTGCAGACGCACGCAGCCATGCGAGGCGGGACGGCCGAGCCGGCTGATCGCGCCGGTGCCGTGGATGGCGTAGCCGCCGGTGAAGAACACGGAATAGGGCATCGGCGACATGTCGTATTTGCGCGAATACCACATGCGATGCAGGCGCTTGGGGCTCCAGCTGCCGGTCGGCGTGCGATAGCCGCGCCGCGCCGTCGAGACCGGCCAGCGATACATGACCTTGCCGTCATTGATGACGGTCAGCGTCTGGGACGAGAGATCGATCCGCGCCAGGAGGCCGGCATCGGCGCTCGTGACCATGGCGAAACCGGATGCGATCGCCAATGCGATCGCCAGAGCAAATTTTCTCAAGGCACCACTCCTGCCAAACAGTCGTCTTTGTTTTGCCCCGAAAAAACCCTAATTCGCCAAGCTTCCTGAATCAATTGCCAAAGTCGTGATCGCACTCGCTTTGAAATTTATGGTTACGGAGCAAGGCGAATACACGAGACGACATGTTTCGATTTGGCGCGATCCTGAGAATGGACGGGTAATCGATCACTTGCCCCAGCGACAGATGGGTGCGCGAGAGGCGAGGTGACGTCGAGGCGGACGGCAACGGCTATCCGAACGTTTGGGATAGTCCGGTGGAGGACCATGACACGGCGGCCGGTAACGCGGCGGCCCGTCCCATCATGGCGGGCCCCGCCGTCAACCCTGGCGGACGCGGTCTTCCTCGATCGCCAGCATCTCGAAATCGAAGTCGGAGCAGTCGTCCTGGCCGCGGCGGCGCAGGGTGGCGCCGCTGGTGACGAATCGGGCCTCGCAGGCACCGGTCAGCTTGCCGTTCAGCTCCAGCGCCTCGTCGAACAGCCTGACGACGAGAAGGTTCGGATCGGGGGCGTGCCGGCAGAAGGGCGCCAGCGCAGCCGCCGCGTCGTTCGGCGCAAGCGCGCCCGCCAGGATGCCGAGGCCGATGGCCGGCGCCCGCCGCACGCCCTGCAGGCCGTGGACGCAGAGCCTCGCCGCCTCGGGCAGCGCCGCCACGAAAGCAGCGACGGCATCGATGATCTCCGGCGTCGGCGCGCCCGGACGGCCGGGCTCCTCGACGTCGTCGAACTCCAGCTTCAGATGACAGTCCGGCGCCACGTCCTTCGGTCCGAGATAGCTGCGGCCGGGGGTGACGATCGAGACGACATGGGTCGGAGCGAGGTCGGCATAGAAACGCCGTGCCTCCGACTGGCCGCAGATCAGCATGCGACAGGGCCATCCGTGAGGATGTGCATCCGCTTTCGCAAGGGAATGGTACGTCGCGACCAAAACACCCTCCAGAGGCTCCGCCGGACGATTGCGTCGCAGCAACTATGCACCCCGGAGGACGGCCGCGCCAAGACCGAAAAGCCTCGCTCGGTTAAAATCGGTTCTTGGGACCCGATCGCGACAACGCGTCAGGCTGCCCGCCTCGCCATCATCCACCTGCCGCGGCGATCCCGTCAGAGCGCCACGGCGCCGTGGAAGGAGGCTCCCGGGCCAGCTCGAAAATTTTCTGAAAAAAAATGTTGTGCCCACGGAACCGCTTCTTCGCCGGCGCATTATTCAGGCACCCCCAAGCGATCATCCCCCCTCGATCGCGACATGCAGACGAAAAAGGGCAGCTCCCCCTCGCTGCCCTTTTTCGTGTCTGGGCTCCGGAACGACATCCTCTCTCCCCTGCAGCTCGGACAGCCGGCCGCAATTCCACCGATCGTCTCCGGCGACGGATGGTCGCCGATCGCGCTTCCTTGTTGCATCGGCGGAGCGGCTGGCCTATCGGGCTGCTTTCGCCCCTCTCCGGACATCGTCGAACATCGTCATGCAGGCCGGCATCATCCTGGCGTTCGCCGCCTATTTTTCCTATGCCCTCGGCGACTCGGTGCTGAAGGCGCTGGGGCCCCATCTCGGCATCTTCGAGATCGGCTTCTTCGTCTCGATCTTCGCCTTCATTCCGGTGCTCTTCACCAAGCGGCCGGAGGACAATTGGGGGAATATCGCCCGGCCGACCCGGCCGGGACTGATCGCCCTTCACATGGCGACCGGCGCCGCCTGTTCGATCACTGCCGTCGTCGCCTTCACCAGCCTGCCTCTGACCGAGGCCTATGCGCTGATCTTCCTGCTGCCGCTGATCGTCACCGTCCTGTCCGCCGTCTTCCTCAAGGAGCCGATCGGAAAGAAGCGATGGTGCGCCGTGGTTCTCGGCTTCATCGGCGTCCTGCTGGTGGTTCGCCCGGGTTTCCGCGAGCTGCAGTTCGGCCATCTCGCGGCGGTGGCGACGGCGGTCTTCGGCGCCAGCCAGGTGCTGATCCTGCGTGCGATCGGCCGCAGCGAGCGGCGCATCACCATCCTCGGCGCACTTCTCGTCGCGACGATCTCGGCCAATGCCGTGCTGATGCTGGGCAGCTTCGCCATGCCCGAGGGCTCGATCTGGTGGCTCCTCGTCGGCGGCGGCATCCTGATGGGCCTCGGCCATGTCGGCCTTGTCTTCGCCACCCGCCTTGCCTCGGGCGCCACCGTCGCCCCCACCCATTACAGCCAGATCGCCTGGGCGGTGATCCTTGGCTATCTGTTCTTCGACGAGGCCCCGGATCTTTTCACCATCCTCGGCATGATCGTCGTCGGCGCGTCCGGGCTTTTCACCTTCCTGCGCGAGAAGGAAAAGACCGTCTGGCCGCAGAAGACACCGCTGGTGCGCAACCGCTAGCGGTTCGATCCCGCCATTTGCGTCCGTCCTCATCAGCTTCGCGGCGAATGTCGGAATCAAAGAACCACTCGGTAAAACTCTGTTTCGAACGGAGCTTTCGAATTCGACATCTGTTGCGAAGCCCAAATCGACCGGGACTCGAATGTCGAATTCGCTCCACTGGACTTCAACGACCTCGCCGCATCGCGGAAGTCTCGCTTCGCACTTGCGAAAATAGTCGAACAGCCGCAATCTTGTGCGTCCGTGCCGACGATCTGGTCATCGGCCGCGCTTATTGACCTGCAGGGAGGAACGCTCCGTGGCCATCCGCAAGATTCTCGTCGCCAACCGCTCGGAAATCGCCATTCGCGTCTTCCGGGCCGCCAACGAGCTGGGCCTTCGGACCGTGGCGATCTGGGCGGAAGAGGACAAGCTGGCGCTGCACCGCTTCAAGGCGGACGAGAGCTATCAGGTCGGTCGCGGAGCGCATCTCGAAAAGGATCTCGGGCCGATCGAGAGCTATCTGTCGATCGACGAGGTGATGCGCGTCGCCAAGCTCTCCGGCGCCGACGCCATCCATCCGGGCTACGGGCTTCTTTCAGAGAGCCCGGAATTCGTCGAGGCCTGCGTCGCCAACGGCCTGACCTTCATCGGCCCGTCGGCCGAGACGATGCGCCGGCTCGGCAACAAGGTCGCCGCCCGCAACCTCGCCGTCGAGGTCGGCGTGCCCGTCGTCCCGGCCACCGAACCGCTGCCGGAGGACATGGCACGGGTCCGCGAGATGGCCGCAGAGGTCGGCTTCCCGGTGATGCTGAAGGCTTCCTGGGGCGGCGGCGGCCGGGGCATGCGGGTCATCCGCGCCGAAAAGGACCTCGAGCGCGAGGTCACCGAGGCCAAGCGCGAGGCGAAGGCCGCCTTCGGCAAGGACGAAGTGTATCTCGAAAAGCTGGTCGAGCGGGCCCGCCATGTCGAGGTGCAGATCCTCGGCGACACCCACGGCACCGTCGTCGACCTCTTCGAGCGCGACTGCTCGATCCAGCGGCGCAATCAGAAGGTCGTCGAGCGCGCCCCTGCCCCGTATCTCTCCCACGAGCAGCGCCGCGAACTCGCCGCCTATGCCCGCAAGCTCGCCGACGCGACGAATTATGTCGGCGCCGGCACGGTCGAGTTCCTGATGGACGCCGATACCGGCGCCTTCTACTTCATCGAGGTCAATCCGCGCATCCAGGTCGAGCACACCGTCACCGAGGAGGTGACCGGCATCGACATCGTCAAGGCGCAGATCCACATCCTCGACGGCGCGGCGATCGGCACGCCGGAATCCGGCGTTCCCGCCCAGGCCGACATCAAGCTCAACGGCCATGCCCTGCAGTGCCGGATCACCACCGAGGATCCCGAGCACAACTTTATTCCCGATTACGGCCGCATCACCGCCTATCGCGGCGCCACCGGCTTCGGCATCCGCCTCGACGGTGGCACCGCCTATTCCGGCGCGGTGATCACCCGCTACTACGATCCGCTGCTCGAAAAGGTCACCGCCTGGGCGCCGACGCCGCAGGAGGCGATCGCCCGCATGGACCGGGCGCTGCGCGAGTTCCGCATCCGCGGCGTCGCCACCAACCTCACCTTTCTCGAAGCGATCATCGGCCATCCGAAATTTCGCGACAATTCCTACACCACCAAGTTCATCGACGAGACGCCGGAGCTGTTCCAGCAGGTCAAGCGCCGCGACCGGGCGACGAAGCTCCTGACCTATCTCGCCGACGTCACGGTGAACGGCCATCCCGAGACCAAGAGCCGCCCCCGCCCGCCGGAGGACCATGCGGCGCCGGTGCCGCCGCTGTTCTCCGCGCCGATCGAGGCAGGCACCCGTCAGAAGCTCGACGAGCTCGGGCCGAAGGGCTTTGCCGACTGGCTGCTCGTCAAGCCCGAGGTGATGATCACCGATACGACGATGCGCGACGGCCACCAGTCGCTGCTGGCGACCCGCGTGCGCACCCACGACATCGCGGCGATCGCCGAGGCCTATGGGCGCGGCCTGCCTCAGCTGCTTTCGCTCGAATGCTGGGGCGGCGCGACCTTCGACGTCTCCATGCGCTTCCTCACCGAAGATCCCTGGGAACGGCTCGCTCTGGTGCGGGAAAAGGCGCCGAACATCCTGTTGCAAATGCTGCTCCGGGGCTCGAACGGCGTCGGCTACACCAACTATCCCGACAATGTCGTGAAATATTTCGTCTCCGAGGCAGCCAAGGGCGGCGTCGACCTCTTCCGGGTGTTCGACTGCCTGAACTGGGTGGAGAACATGCGCGTCGCGATGGATGCGGTGCTGGAGACCGGCAAGCTCTGCGAGGGCGCGATCTGCTATACCGGCGACCTGTTCGATCCGGACCGGGCGAAATACGACCTCAAATACTACGTCGCCATCGCCAAAGAGATGGAGGCCGCCGGCGCCCACATCCTGTGCCTCAAGGACATGGCGGGGCTTCTGAAGCCCGCCGCCGCGCGGGTCCTCTTCAAGACGCTGAAGGAGGAGATCGGCCTGCCGATCCACTTCCACACCCACGACACCTCGGGCGTTTCGGCGGCGACCGTGCTTGCCGCGGTCGAGGCCGGCGTCGATGCCGTCGACGCGGCGATGGATGCCTTTTCCGGCAACACCTCGCAGCCCTGCCTCGGCTCGATCGTCGAGGCGCTGAAGGGCTCGGAGCGCGCGCCGCAGCTCGCCTCCGACGCGATCCGGCGGATTTCCTTCTACTGGGAGTCGGTGCGCACCCAGTACGCCGCCTTCGAGAGCGACCTCAAGGGTCCGGCCTCGGAGGTCTATCTCCACGAGATGCCCGGCGGCCAGTTCACCAACCTCAAGGAACAGGCCCGGTCGCTCGGCCTCGAGACCCGCTGGCACCAGGTCGCCCAGACCTATGCCGACGTCAACAAGATGTTCGGCGACATCGTCAAGGTCACCCCCTCCTCCAAGGTGGTCGGCGACATGGCGCTGATGATGGTCAGCCAGGACCTCACCGTCGCCGACGTCATGGACCCGAAGAAGGACATCGCCTTCCCCGAGAGCGTCTTTGCCATGCTGCATGGCGATCTCGGCCAGCCGCCCTCGGGCTGGCCTGCCGACATCCAGAAGAAGATCCTGAAGGACAAGGAGCCGATCACCGTCCGGCCCGGCTCGCTGATCCCCGAGGCGGATCTTTCCAGGGAGCGCGAGACCATCGAGACGAAGATCGACCGCAAGGTCAGCGACGCGGAATTCGCCTCCTATCTGATGTATCCGAAGGTCTTCACCGACTTCGCCCTCGCCGCCGATCTCTACGGCCCGGTCTCCATGCTGCCGACGCCGAACTATTTCTACGGCATCGAGCAGGACGACGAGGTGCTGGTCGACATCGAGCGGGGCAAGACCCTCGTCATCCGCTGCCTCGGCTTCGGCGAGACCGACGAGAAGGGCATGCGCACGGTGTTCTTCGAATTGAACGGCCAGCCGCGCCGGGTGAAGGTGCCGGATCGTGCCCACGGCGCCGCCGGCAGCGGCGTCAAGGCCAAGGCCGATCCGGCCAACCCCAACCATGTCGGTGCGCCGATGCCGGGCGTCGTCTCGACCCTCGCCGTCGCCGCAGGCCAGGAGGTGAAGGCCGGCGACGTGCTCCTTTCGATCGAGGCGATGAAGATGGAAACCGCGATCCACGCCGAGCGCGACGGTAAGATCGAGGCGGTGCATGTCTCGGCCGGTTCGCAGATCGACGCCAAGGACCTGCTGGTCACCTATGCGGGGTGATCCGACGACCGGAATGCCGATCCTTTCAATCTGAGGGGCACCCTGGCGGTGCCACCTTGGCCGGGCCATCGGGAAGAAGCGATTTTCGGAAAGCACGCTTCGTAGAAGCTATGACTCCGGGCGTCGTTCGCTTGTCCCATTGGACGATCCGCGCGCCGAGCGCGGAGGATTTCGCGAACCGCCGCCGATGCTCGACATCAGCGATTTGCATTGGTCGCGGCCCTCGCCGCCGGCTACGCTTATCCCGTCACCGACCCGGGAGAAGCGCCGTGGCCATCAAGCCCATCGTCAGACCGACCGAACTTCCGCTCTCACTCCAGACCCATGGCGAAACCTTCGAGGCGCGCTTTGCCGCCGTCGCCGCACCGCTCGGGTCAAAACGGCTCGGGTCGCGCTATGTCGAGATCCCGGCCGGCAAGAAGGGCTGGCCGCTGCATTGCCACCATGCCAATGACGAACTCTTCGTCATCCTCTCCGGCCGCGGCACGCTGCGCTTCGGCGACGAGACCTATTCCGTCACAGCCGGCGACGTCGTCGTCTGCCCCGCCGGCGGGCCGGAGACAGCGCATCAGCTGATCGCGGCGGACGACGCGCCCCTCGCCTATCTCGCCGTCTCGACGATGAACGAGCCCGACGTCATGGAATATCCCGACAGCGGCAAGCTCACCATCTTCGCCGGCGCGGCCCCCGGCGGCGACAAGGCCGCCCGCCGGGTGGCGATCACCGTCAAGGCGGACAGCGGCGTCGACTATTGGGACGGCGAGGACTGACGAGGCGGTGAGGATGCGACGTCAATGCGAGGACGTCGGCACTCTGAAACAAAATATGGTCAAACTATCAAGACGATGATGATTCCGCTTAACGCCGTCTCGAATCGCAACAATAGCATGAACAACATATGCAATTTTAGCCTTCCATCACGATCGCGTGCAATTCGAAAACTATGTTTCCCCTACGTTAGATTGGATTTATTCTACCCTTCATTGACGAATATCGATCGATGAAAGGTGGGATCATGCGCGCTCTTCACGGAATGTCACGCTTCGACCGGTTCATGAAGGAATGCGTCGAGGGCAAGGCGGTCAATGCGCAGGATGTCCTGCCGCAGATCTTCGGATATCTGTTCGAGGAAAACCCGATCACCGGCAATCTCAGCCAGAAGACCATCATCGACGGCTTCGCGGCGCTGGTCGACTCGATGAAAAAGGACGACAACGCCGACGGCCCGGCCGAGGCCGGCATGACCTTTCTCGGCCAGTTCATCGACCACGACATCACCCATGATGCGACCAGCGTGACGGGAACCCGCATCGATCCGCGGTCGATCCGCAACGTCCGCACCCCCAATCTCGATCTCGACTGCGTCTATGGCGACGGGCCGGACGCGACGCCTCACCTCTACTCCCAGAAGCACGAGGGCTACATGCTCTTCGGGCGGCAGGACAATCCGCTCGACCTGCCGCGCAACAGCGATGGCCGCGCGCTGATCGGCGATCCGCGCAACGACGAGAACATCATCGTCAGCCAGATCCAGGGCGCCTTCATCTGCCTCCACAACATCCTGATGTCGAAGTCGAAGAGCGACAAATCGATCGGCCAGGCCGTCGCCGACTGTGCCTCGATGGGCATCCGCAAGAAGGCCTGGGACGAGGTCCCGACGGACAAGATGCGTTTCGAACAGGTCCGCCGCTTCATCCGCCTGCACTATCAGTGGCTGGTGCTGAACCACTTCCTGCCGGCCTTCGTCGACGATAAGATCGTCGGAAAGACCCTCGAGACCGACCCTTTCCACGACAAGGGACCGGTCATGCCGGTGGAATTTTCCGTCGCTGCCTATCGCTTCGGCCACGCGACGGTGCAGTCCACCTACACGCTCTACGAGGACAAGACGGTCAAGCTCTTCGACATGCTCGGCTTTCAGCGGCGCGGGCCGGAGGCGACGGTCGAGATGGCGCGCTTCTTCGGCCATGGCGGCCAGAAGGCCCGCCCCGTCGGCACGACGATGGCCTCGACGCTGTTCGAACTGCCCGACAATGTCGCCAAGGGCACCATTCGCTGGGACGACTTCGAGATCCCGGAGGCGCTCGCCAAGCGGCTCGCCTTGCGCAACATCCTGCGCGACAGGCTGTCTCTGCATCTCGTTTCCGGGCAGGACGCGGCGCGTCGTCTCGGTTTCGAGGTGATCCCCGCGCCAAAAGCGCTGACCGACCATCACATCACCAAGACGCCCTTGTGGTTCTACTGCCTGCAGGAAGCCCAGGAGAGCGGCAAGAAAAAGCTGACCGGCGTCGGCGGATCGATCGTCGCATCGGTGATCATCCGCCTCCTCAGGCTCGATCCCGCCAGCGTGCTCAACACCCACAGCTTCACCCCCTGGGAAGGCTTCGGCGGCGATTTCAACATGGCGGCTATGATGGCCTATGTCGAAAAGGAGCGCGGCAATGTCGAGAACAAGGAAGATCTCTACTGCTGAGTTCGGACGGCTTCTCCGGGGCAACACCAGTAGACGCCATTGAGACGGCACCTCGTCATGCAATGTCGACCCGGCAATACCATTTTGAGTTGACGCGGCGAGTGATTTCCGCCTCTCTAAAGTTCTGCACGCTAGAGGGGAACGATGTCAGCCAGGATCCCAGAGTTATTTCTGATCGCCGGGGCGCAGAAGGCCGGCACCAGCTGGCTTTACAATCGCCTTTCCCATCATCCTGAAATCGTGACCGCGCACCGAAAGGAAATGCACTATTTCAATGCCGTTCACTCGTCAGGTCGTCTGGGCACATTGTTCAAGGCAGAAGCCATCAAGGCTCTTGCCAATCAGCGATTGAATGATGTGGCCGCATACTTCCAGGCGCAGGTGCAGGGTCACAAGAGCCACGGTCCGGTTCATCAGGCCCTCCGGCCAATGGATGACGGGTGGTATATCGATGCTTTTCGAGGCCATGGCCGATGGGCGATCGATGCGACGCCGGAATATGCCAGTTTGCCAGACGCCGGCCACGAACACATCAAGCGCATCTCGCGAAGGCAAAAGATCTTGTTCGTCATGAGGGAGCCGACAGACCGTGCACTGTCGGCGGTCCGGTACCATTTCAAGACGCGCAATCAGGATATTCGCACTGCTGACGAAGCAAGCATTGCAGAGGTCGCACGCAATTCATTCATCGTCGGAATGTCCCGCTACCTGCCGACCATAGCGATGCTTCGCAAACATTACGAGCCAGACGATGTGATGATTCTCGTATATGAGAAAATCATGTCACAGCCTCGACGTTCGCTGGCGCAGATTTGCCGCTTTCTGGAGATTCCAAGGCGCTATATCGACGAAATTCCGGACGACGTGGTGGAACGCCGCGACAATGCTACCGATCGCTTCGACATGCCCGCCGCAGTGGTGAAGATGATTGCCGACGCTTTGGAAGCCGATACGGCAGTTCTCGTTGACCGGTACCCGGATGCCCGAGCTTTCTGGCAAAGGAGCGCCGACCAAGCCAACGAACATCCGGTCCGGATGTGATGACCGGGGTCAGAGCGCCGTGCGTCCGAATGGACGCACAAAGGTCGCTCCAATTTATTGAATCACCGCATCACTCGGGCCGATGCTGTGGAATTCAAAGGCAATTGCTGCAAGTTCGGTGATCGCCAAAAGCGATGGCCCTTCTTGGGAGGCCCTTGCAGACGTATCTCATCCCAAAAGCTGCATGAGATTGCGCTTGCGACCGTGGCGCGCCTTCAACGCCTCCAGATAGGCCGCATGCTCGGTTGCCTTGCGCAGCGGACGCATCCGCGCGATCAGCGCCGCAGCCTCCTCATAGGCCGGATTGCCGCCCGCCTGGGCAAGTTGTTCGACGCCCTCCTCGAACACCTCGAGCGCTTCTCGCGGATGGCTCGTTTCGCTCGCCGGCGCAAGAGTTTCCTGCGCGCCGCGAGAGGCGCCATGGTCGCGAATAACCTTCCACGCCTCGTCGAACATCCGTTCCGCGACCATCACGCGGACGACGAGGTCGGCGGGAAAATGCCATCGCGTCGACCGGGCACCCTCGAGCCTCGTCATAAGATGATCGACGGCTCTCAGCCCGGCATCTTTACCGCCGAGCTCGCGCAGCCGATCATAGAGGGCAACGCTCGGGTCTTTCTCGAAGGCGCGCCACAGATGGGCCTTTGCTGGCTCCTTGCGGCCGAGGCTCAGCGACAGATCGACGGTGAAGAACACCAGACGCTCGTCCGGACGATCGTCCTCGAACAGCCAGAGGCCCTCCTCGGCATAGCCGAGCGCCCGTTCGTCAAGGCCGTTGTCTCGGCAGAACTCTGCCAGTTGCAGATAGTGCCATTGCGATTTCCCGTCCTTGGCGCGCAGAGCGATGCGTTGTTCCAGATCGCCGTCGCGCTCGGCGAAGAAATCGAGGATCGAGGTCAGACGCCATGCCTCGACACTGAAGCTCGGCCGCTCGCCACTCCGCCCGCGGCGCGGCGGCAGTGCATCGAAAGCCTCGTTTGCCAGTCGACGATATTCGGCGAGACCCTCCTCCCCCAATACGTCTTCATAGATCGCCGCCGCGCCGGTGAACGGATCATATTCGCCCTCGGTCTCGCGCAAGAACAGAAGCCGGGCGAGCGCTTTCGGTTCAGGCCGGGCAGCCTTGCAGGCTTGCAGATGGATCTCCTGCGCATGGGCAAGAAGTGCGGAACCATGACCGTCGGAATCGTCGATCATCGCGATCGCCGCTTCGATCGTCTCGATCGCATGATCCGCAAGCTCGATGACGGCGGCGGCGTGCGGGCCGGAAGCAGCGTCCGCAAGCCCATCCAGGGCCGCATTCACGCCGGCCGCCCAGCCGCGCACCCGCCGATACTCGACGAAGTCGCGCGTTTGCGTGGCGGCGTCGATCGCCTGACGCATCCGTTTGACGAAGGTCTTCGGGTCGTCGCCCGACGCTGCGGCCGCGACCTCCAGCTTGCGCATGAGAGCGGCATCGCTTTCCGCCAGATCGACGATCATCTCGACCAGCGCCCCGACGGATTTCTTCGCGAGATAAGAACGGATCTCGGCGAGCGGCCCTGCGACCACGCCCTTTCCTGACACGAGCGCGGCGTTCGCAGCCAGCGCGACTGCCACCATGTGTTTGCAGACAGCGTCCCGTTCGAAGGCCGGACAGGAACACTCGCCGCCGATCGCCTCGTCTTCGCCGCAAACGACCGTGCGATAGTCTTGCGTGCCCGCAACCCGCGCCACCACGCGCGTCTTCTCGGTGGCGATGATTTCGACCGCTCCGGCAAGAAAATAGTCCATTCCGCGGGCAACGACCTTGTCGCCTGCCGTTGCCATCAAGGCGTCGGGATCGAACTGTGGCGAGGATTTTTTCTTCATCATGCCGCTCGACTTCAGATCACCGGCTGCAGCAACTCTTCGGTGGCCATGAGCTGCAGCGCCTCATCCAGCGTGACATTGGAATGTAGCCGCCACCACTGGCCGGTGTGGCGGTGCCACATGACGTCGAAGCGTGTCTCGTCGAAGCATTCCTCGAGGTGATCGAGCCGCGTGAAGGCCATATCGAATTCTTCGCCGCGGTTTTCGGCAAAGCCGGACCGATAACGGGTGATGAAGCTGTATTTCGAGCCACGCCATTTGCCGAAGATGTCGACGGGATAGTTGAACGGCGTCTCGCGGATCGCGGGGAGGAACCGCGGCTTCAGCGCCTCTGCGACGAAAGTCTCGCAGAGCGTGGCGATATCCGCCTTCTCCTCTTTGGTCAGCGGCTTGACCCTGACCCAGCGATACTCCCGCTTCGCCATGCTCCGCCCGTGCCTTTTCGAAGAACCGATGACCGGCGAAGCATCATAGGCGCCGCGCCATGGCGGGTCCATGGGCCTGCCGGCGCTGTCACGGGCGCTGATCGCCCCTTTGCGCCACCGGCTTCAGCGCATTCGGCCAACCCAAAGGAACACGCGTCCTTGCGTCGCTGCGCTCGGCGGCGATCGATTGCCGCCCGCGTTGCAATCAGTATGCGACGCAAGCCGCCGCCCCGGTCACTCCCACTCGATCGTGCCCGGCGGCTTCGACGTGACGTCGTAGACGACGCGGTTGATGCCCTTGACCTCGTTGATGATGCGCGTCGCGGCCTGGCCGAGGAAGTCCATGTCGAAGGGATAGAAATCCGCCGTCATGCCGTCGACCGACGTGACGGCGCGGAGCGCGCAGACGAATTCGTAGGTGCGCCCGTCGCCCATCACGCCGACGGTCTGGACCGGCAGGAGCACGGCAAAGGCCTGCCAGATCGCGTCGTAGAGCCCGGCCTTGCGGATCTCGTCGAGATAGATGGCATCCGCCTCGCGCAGGATGCGCAGCTTGTCCCGCGTCACGCCGCCCGGGCAGCGGATGGCAAGGCCCGGCCCCGGAAAGGGCTGGCGGCCGATGAAATGCTCCGGCAGGCCGAGTTCCTTGCCGAGCAGGCGGACCTCGTCCTTGAAAAGCTCGCGCAGCGGCTCGACGAGCTTCATGTTCATCCGCTCGGGCAGCCCGCCGACATTGTGGTGCGACTTGATCGTCACCGAGGGACCGCCGGAAAAGGAGACGCTCTCGATGACGTCGGGATAGAGCGTCCCCTGGGCGAGGAAATCTGCCCCGCCGAGCTTCTTCGCCTCGGCCTCGAAGGTCTCGACGAACAGCCTGCCGATGGTCTTGCGCTTGACCTCGGGATCGTTCTCGCCCTCGAGCGCGTCGAGGAAGGTGTCCTGCGCCTGAACGTGAACGAGCGGGATGTTGTAGTGGTCGCGGAACATCGTGACCACCTCCTCGGCCTCGTTCATCCGCAACAGGCCGTGGTCGACGAAGATGCAGGTGAGTTGGTCACCGATCGCCTCGTGGATCAGCACCGCCGCGACCGAGGAATCGACGCCGCCCGACAGGCCGCAGATCACCTTGCCGTCGCCGACCTTGGCGCGGATCTCGGCGATCGCCTGTTCGCGGAAGGCGGCCATCGTCCAGTCGCCCGAAAGCCCGGCGACGCGGTGGACGAAGTTGGAGAGGAGCCGCGCGCCGTCCGGCGTGTGGACCACCTCGGGATGGAACATGATGCCGTACATGCGCCTCGTCTCGTCGCCGAAGACGGCATAGGGGGCGCCGGGCGAGCGGGCGAAGATCTCGAAGCCCTCGGGCATGTCGATGACCCGGTCGCCATGGCTCATCCAGACCTGGTGGCGGGTCCCCTCCGGCCAGATGCCGTCGAACAGCGCGCAGTTCTTCTCGATCTCGAGGAAGGCACGGCCATATTCGCGATGGGTCGAGGGTTCGGCCTTGCCGCCGAGCTGGACGCACATGGTCATCTGGCCGTAGCAGATGCCGAGCACCGGGATGCCGGCCTCGAAGATCGCCTGGGGCGCCCGCGGCGCGCCGATGTCGCCGGTGGAGGCGGGCGAGCCGGACAGGATCACCGCCTTCGGCTTTAGACGATGAAAGCCCTCTTCCGCCGACTGGAACGGCACGATTTCGGAATAGACGCCGGCCTCGCGCACGCGCCTGGCAATCAGCTGCGTGACCTGGGAGCCGAAGTCGATGATGAGGACGGTGTCGGGGTGCGCTGTCATGGCGAGGCTTTAGGCAAGGTGCGGGCGATTGTCCAGAACGCCGGCGCGGCTATTTTCGCCCATCGCTAGCCAACTGGTAATTCTCACTGACTGCAACCTGGAACGAGGCGGTGCGCATCTCATTGAAGCGGAACGGCAAGCCCGCCGTTACGGAGCAACGACCATGAGCGTCACCAGCCTCGAAGACCTGTTCCTGCATACCCTCAAAGACATCTATTACGCCGAAAAGCAGATCGTCAAAGCCCTCCCCAAGATGGCCAAGAAGGCTGGCTCGGCCGAGCTGAAGGCCGCCTTCGAATCGCATCTGGAAGAAACCAGGGGTCACGTCACCAATCTCGAGAACGTCTTTTCGGCGATCGGCAAGAAGCCCTCTGCCGTCAAATGCGACGCTATCGTCGGCATCCTGCACGAGGCGACGGAGTTGATGGACGAGGTCGAGGACGAGGCGACCCTCGATGCGGCGATGCTCGCCGCCGCCCAGGCCGTCGAGCACTACGAGATCGCCCGCTACGGCTCGCTGATCGCCTGGGCCGGCGTTCTTGGCCACAAGGATGCGGTCAAGCCGCTGCAGGACACGCTGGCCGAGGAAAAGGCCGCTGATGCGAAGCTCTCCAAGCTCGGCAAGAGCGCGGTCAACAAAGAGGCAGCCTGAGCCGCACCTGCTCTGCGGATCGGTCCCGCTTTGGTCCGCCCCCTCACCCGGGCGGGGTCAGCCACCCCGCCCGGTATGCGGCGGCGGCGACATCGTGGTCTTTCCGCGCCGACCCGCTCCGGGCGCCGCCTCAGCGGCGTTCGGCTTCGAAAAGCCCTGCAGACATCGCCGCCTCCAGACCGTCGATCGCCGCCGCGAGCCTTTCGTCGACGACATGGAGCAGTGTCGTCCAGTCGTCATAGTGGTGAAGGTCCGCCGCTCCGTCGGAAATGCCGCGAAGGCCGATCAGCGGCAGGCCGAAGCGCTGGCAGGCGCGCAGCACGGCGAAGGTCTCCATGTCGACCATGTCGGCGTCGATAGCATCATAGGCAAGCCCGGTGACGATGTCGGAGCCGGTTGAAAGCCTTGCCGCCGGCACGCCGTCGATCGGCGCCGGCAGCGGCGTTTCGACCGGATGGTCGAGAAACGGCGTGACGCCCTTGACGAAGCCCAGCGGCGACGCGTCGATGTCGCGCCAAGACACCGAGGCGACCTGATAGACCTCGCCCTGTTCCAGCGTCCGCGAGCCCGCCGAGCCGAGCGACACGACGAGGTCCGGCAGCGCGCCGGCGGCCTTCAGTTCGCCGAGCGCGACGCCGGTGTGGAGCGCCGCCTCGATCGGCCCGACGCCGGTCATCAGCGGGCGGATGCGGGCCTTCAGCCCGTCGCCATATTCGGCATGGGCCGCCATGACGAAGAGGATGCGCCTGCCGCCGAGGCTTTCGATGGCGTGGTCCATGCTCGCTTTCCCCTAATTCAGCTGCCAGAGCGCGGCGTTGAGCAGCGTCGCATAGGCGATCCAGGCGAGATAGGGCAGGAACAGCAGCGCGGAGACCCGTTCGATGCGCCAAGCCGCGACGACGAAGGCCGCGACCGCAAAATCGAGGACCAGAATGACGCCGAGAGCCGCGCCCAGCATATGCGCGGCGAAGAAGACCGGCGGCCAGGCAAAATTCAGCACCAGCTGCAGCCACCAGAGCTTCTGCAAAGTGCGGAGCCCGCGCCGCCAGACCCGCCAGCCGGCGATGCCGATGAGGATGTAGAGCGTGCCCCAGACCGGCGCGAAGACCCAGTCGGGCGGGTTGAAGCTCGGCTTTTGAAGCGCCGCATACCAGCCGCCGGTCTCGACCGTCATGCCGATCAGCCCCCCGCCGCCGACCGTGAGCAGCAGGAACAGCGGCAAGGCGAGGTAGCGGGTCATCCGTCGTCTTCATCCCGCCAACGGCGCGCGACGAACGCGCATTCATCGCCTTCCGTGAACGAGATCTCCCCTTCGATCACGCCGTCCTCCCGCAGTTCGGCAAAGCCATCTCCGGCGACTTCCATTCCCTCATCAGAGCCGGAAAAGTCAAAATGAACCATGGTCTTCGAGAAGCCGCAGTCGAGGGATAGTTCCATGACGATCAGCCGGGCCTCGCCCTGCCGCTCTCCGAACAGGAAATAGGCCGGACCGCATTCGTCGAGGGCCGCCCGGTCCCACATCTCGGTCGAGAGAATCCGCCACTTCCCGACCAGCGGCCAGTTCGGCTCACGGCTCATCCCGCCCGCTCCAGAGCCGCGAAGAAGAACCCGTCGGTGCCGGTGAGCTTCGGCGTCATGGTGATCACCGAGCCGCCGGCGAGCGCACCGATGCGGCAGCGCCCCTCCGCCTGCGGCAGCAGCGCGTTCCACCTTGCGCCGGCGTCGGCGACGGCAAAGCCCTTGTCGCCGTGGCGGGCGAGAAAGGCGGCGATGCGATCGGCATTCTCCTCGGCGACGAGCGAGCAGGTGACATAGGCGAGCCGGCCGCCGGGCCTGACGAAGCGGGCGGCACGATCGAGCACATCGTCCTGTTCCTCCATGCGCTTTTGCAGCGCCGCCTCGGACAGCCGCCATTTGGCATCGGGCCGCCGCCGCCAGGTGCCCGAGCCGGTGCAGGGCGCATCGACGAGCACGAGGTCCATCGCGCCGAAGAGCCCCGCCATGTCGTCGCGCGGATCGCGGACCTGGACGTTGCGGCAGCCGGCGCGCTTCAGCCGATCATGGATCGGTGCGAGGCGCTGGCGGTCGGCATCGGCAGCATGGATCTGGCCGGTGTTCTCCATCGCCGCCGAAAGCGCCAGCGCCTTGCCGCCCGCCCCGGCGCAGAGATCGAGCACCTGTTCACCGGGCATGGGCGCGGCGAGACGCGCGGCGAGCTGCGAGCCCTCGTCCTGCACCTCGAACCAGCCCTTCTGAAAGCCGGCCTCGACCTGGACGTTCGGATGCCGCCCCGCCCCTTCGATGGCGGCGATGCGGATGCCGTCGGGCGCAAGGTCGGCAGGCGCGGCACCGAATGGCGCCAGTGCCTTCAGAACCTTGTCGCGGCCGGATTTCAGCGTGTTGACGCGAAGGTCGAGCGGCGGGCGGGCGGCGAGCGCCGCGGCCTCCGCCACCCAGTCCTCGCCGAGCGAGGCCTGCAGCTTTCCGGCCAGCCAGTCCGGCAGGTCGGCGGCGACGGCGTCGGGGGCGGCCGAGAGATCCGCCGCACCGAAACGTTCCAGCTGTCCGGCGTTCGGCAGCTCGGGGGCGAAGCGATCGCCGGCGAGCGCCGCGGCGAGCTCCTGCGGCGCCATCGCCAGGCCGTCGATCACCGCAGCGAAGCCGAGCGCCTGCGCACCGTCGTCGCCCATCCTGAAGCCGTAGGAGCGCTTCTTCCTCAGCGCGTCATAGACGATGTTGCCGATCGCCGCCCGGTCGCCGGAGCCGGCGAAGCGATGCGACAGGCCCCAGTCCTTCAGCGCGTCGGCAACGGGCCGGCGCCGCGCCTCGACGTCCTCCAGCACCTCGATCGCCGCTGTGAGCCGCCCGCCTAGACGCATGGGCGGGTCTCGGTCTTTGTGCTGGAATGTGAGGTCATGGCCGGCGGTCCTGTGGATGAAAGCGGCAGGCTCTACCATTCGAGGCGCCGGGCCGGCAAATCGCCTCCCTCTCCGGCCGTCATCCTCGGGCCCCGTCCCGGGGATCGCGTTTCCCACCCTCGGCGCCGTCCCATGCCCCTCGGTCGTTTGCGGCAACCGCCCCTGGATTCTCGGGACGGGGCCCGAGAATGACGAAGCGGGGAGGATAGCGGCCCTTCCTGCGGGCGTCGGCGCCCACGGTTTCGCGTTCCCGCGCCGCGCTGCGGCCGGGGGGTGTTCTCTGTCCCGCCCTTAAGCTTCGGCCTTCGGCCTTGCTGGCGAGTCCCTGTCTGTCCCACCCTCAAGCTCCTCGCAGAGCTCGTCGCTGGTGGGCCGGATTCTCTGTCCCACCCTTAAGCTCCTCGCGGAACTCGTCGCTGGCGGGTCCCTGTTGCCGCCCATCGTGCCGATGGCACTCGGGCGGCGGTGCACCGGAGGCAAGCCCTCCGTGGTAGTCACACGTTTCCGGCTCGCCTCCGGCGCACCGCGCGGCTCTTTTCTGCCTCCCATGGACCGTCGCCCGCCTGATCGACGGGGTCCGATGGCGGCTGGCTCTTCACCCGCCAGTGCCTTTTCAGCACGGCGGCCTCAAGCGGACCGATCCGCGCCCGCGCCGTATTACGCGAGGGACCAGCGGCACCAGGAGGCCGTCCGGGACGCCCCGCCTCCGGAAGGCAGGACGGCGCGGAGACCGCATCGCCGGCCCGCGAACGCTCCCGGTGAGCGCCCGTGCCCGGTTCCCGTCGACTGGTGTCGGGTGGACCGGCGATGGGGGGGAGTATGGGGGTGTGATGAGGGGCGGGGATAAGGTTTTTGGGGAGGGTGAGGGAAATCAGAGGGTTAGGAGGAAACCGGGACCGAGATATCTGTGGCGGCCGATCGAGGCGCCCTCTCTCCCCCTTGCGGGAGAGAAAGCGATTTCATCGTCTTGGCGAAGCCAAGCGATAGAAATCGCAAGAGAGGGGTTTCACCGGGTTCGTGTTGGTTGCTGAGGGGACGCTGCTGCTTCGGTCGACCTGTCCGCGTCTGCGGCGGCGTTAACGGGGACGCCCCTCTCTTGTCATTCTCAAGGTTTGGATCTCGCACGCTCGGCCCAACTCCTTGGAATGACTTTCTCTCCCACAAGGGGGAGAGAGGGCGCGCGTGCCGAAGGCGCAGCGACGCATTGCAATCGATGCCGTTCTGGGTTGCACCTCTCTTCATGGCAACGCATGCACCCATCGATCCAAAGCATCGCCGTTTTGCGAAGCGGATGCGACTTGATGCGACACCGGCGGAACGGGCGTTCTGGCATGGCGTCAAGGCGGGACGGCTCGGCGGGCTGAAATTTCGACGGCAGGTGCCGATGCTCGGCTTCATCGTCGATTTCGTCTGCCATGAGGCGAAGCTGATGGTCGAGATCGACGGCTGGCAGCATGATGGGACGGTGGCGGCGCGTTCGCGCGATACGCGGCGGGACGCGGCCTTTGCGGAAGCGGGATATCTCACCCTGCGCTTTGCAAACGAGACGGTGCTCGACGATGTCGACAAGTTGCTTGCGACGGTGCTTGTCGCCGCTCGATCGCGGATCGAAAGGCGCTGACGGCAGCGGCGAGGCGCCCTCTCTCCCCCTTGCGGGAGCGAGGGGCGCCCAGTTTTGCTGGCCTTACCGACCCGGCCTCTTGGTATTGGTCGGGCGCGGTGCCTTAAGATCTTCATCGCCATCGAGATGGACAGCCCCGATCGCCTGATAGAGGTCGAACAGCCGCTGGTGGATATCTGCCGCCCTGGCAGACCAGTCGCCATTCGCCTTGATCGCTTCGGCCTCGATGAGTTCGCGCTCGACAAGATCCATAATGACCGACGCCATGTGCAGGGCCTCGTGGTGATGGAAGGTGTCGGGGATCGTCGGTCGGCTCGGCTTCGGCATGTTACCGCCCCGGCCGGCCGGTCTTGCCGGGCCGGCGTTTGCGCTTCTGGCCGGCGTTCGGACTTGCCGAAGATTCACCGGATCTTCGGCTCCGGCTCTGCGAGCCGGACCAGTCCTCACGCTCGTAGGAGCCGCGGCCGATGCGTTCGCGGCCGATGGGGGCGGGGCTATCGTCGGGTGTCGAGCGTGGCGCGCCCCCCTCTGTCCTGCCGGACATCTCCCCCGCAAGGGGGAGATCAGGCCACTCTCACCGACCAGCAGCGGCTTCGAGCGATTGGCCTCGCCAGACACCCCGTTTGATCGCCTCATCGCGATCCCCACTGTCCTGTCGGCACAGCCTTTTCCTCTCGTCGGAAAGTCCCCGCTCCCGTCGCAGTCGTGATCGCAGCGGACGCGGCACCGCGCCCTCTCCGGCGTCACCTCCCGGGTCGAAAGGGCTCAGGAGACCGGCGCGGCCTCGTCATCCTTCCGCTCCTTTCCGGTACGAACCGGGATCTGCGGCACGCCATCCGGTTCGAGCACGATGTTGACCGGGTTCGGCGTGTGGTCGAGCACGGCGCCGGTGGCGGCGTCGACGCCGATGCCGATCACCCCGCCGGCGAGGATGTTGCCCGCCATGCCGGCGGCGCCGCCGCCGGAGACCTCGGTGGTCACCTGGACCATTTCTGTCTGATAGCCGGGCTTGCTGGCGGTGATGGTGAAGGTGTCCTTGCGCGGGATCTTCAGAACGCAGGACGTCTGGCACTGATAGCCATTGGAGGTGCGGATGTCGGTCCCCTCCGGCCTGGCGTTGATCGTCACGTCCTCGGACGTTCCGCGCGTTATGGAGCCGCAGCCGGACAACAGGCCGACAGACGCGGCCGCAATCAAAAATCGAATCATCATCCCCCCTCTTCCGTAAGGAGAACGAATGAACCGACCCGCAGCGGTTGAGTCAATATGGCGAAACCGTGGCCGGCTGCCGTTGGGCGAAGCGGATAATGCGCTCGTGGCCGAATCATGTGGAGGGGAATACCCCCCTCTGCCTGCCGGCATCTCCCCCTCAAGGGGGGAGATCGATGCTTATCGGCTGGTGCATCTCCGGTCCGCCCCTGCAGCCGGCACCGCCTTTGATTGGCTGGCACAGCGGCAAAGCCGCTGATCTCCCCCCTTGAGGGGGAGATGCCGGCAGGCAGAGGGGGGTGCATAGCCCGGATGTAGAGTTGCGGCCAAACGCTGCCGTCGAGCGCCCTACCCCGCCCGGAACCCGCGATAGGTCGCGGCGCCCGGCTCGGCGACGGCGGATTCGGTGGTGGCCATCGCCCCGATCGAGTCATGCAGCGGCGACTTGATGCAGACCGGGTCGGTGTTGGCGGCATCGCCGGTCAGCGCAAGGGCCTGGCAGCGGCAGCCGCCGAAATCGACGTGCTTCCTCTCGCAGGAGCGGCAGGGCTCCTTCATCCAGGACGTGCCGCGATAGGCCGTAAAGGCCGGGCCGTCATACCAGGTTTCGGCGAGCGAGTGATCGCGGACGTTCCAGAAGTCGAGATGGGTGATGGTCTCGGCGGCGTGGCAGGGCAGCACCTTGCCCGACGGCGTGACGGAGAAGGTGCGGGTGCCCCAGCCGCCGTTGCAGAGCTTCGGATAGCGGGCGTAGTAGTCCGGGAAGACGGCGTCGATGACGAGGGTGCCCTTCAGCCGCTCACGGGCGGTCTCGACCTCCTCGATGGTGCGGTCGACATCCTCGCGGGCCGGCATCAGCTGCGCCCGGTTCTTCAGGGCCCAGCCGTAATATTGCGTGTGGGCGATCTCGAGCCGCTTGGCGCCGAACTCCACCGCCTTTTCGATCATCAGAGGCACCTGGTGGATGTTCATCCGGTGGATGACGGCGTTGAGCGTCAGCGGCACGCCTCTTTCGACGACGGCCCGGGCGAAGTCGTGCTTCTTCTCGAAGGCGCCCCTGTTGCCGCCGACCGCCTCGGTGATCGCGGCGTCGGCGCCCTGCATCGACAGCTGGATATGGTCGCAGCCGGCATCGATGATCGCGTCAAGCTTCTCTTCGGTGATGCCGATGCCGGAGGTGATGAGGTTGGTGTAGAGGCCGACCTCGGCGGCATGGCGCATCAGCTCGACAATGTCGCGGCGCGCCGTCGGCTCGCCGCCGGACATGTGGAGATGGATGACGCCGAGCTCGGCGGCTTCCGAGAAGACGCGCTTCCAGGTGTCGGTGTCGAGCTCCACGGACTTCGGATCGAGCTGCAGCGGGTTCGAGCAATAGGTGCAGCGCAAGGGGCAGCGATGCGTCACCTCGGCGAGAAGGCCGAGGGGCGGCTGCGGGCGCGGGGTGACCGCCTCTGTCGGGCGGTCGGCAAGAAGCGTCTCGCTCATAGGGTCACCATCTGCTTGTCGGCGAGATCGGTCAGAAGCGCCTCGACATCCGGGCGGATCGTCGCCTCGTCGGCGGTGAAGAGTTCGGTGAGGCGGGTGAGGATCGCCTTGAAGCTGCTCCTGCCGTCGATCAGCCTGAGGATTTCGGTCGCCACCGGATCGGCCTCGAAGATGCGTTCGGGCCCGAGCAGAACGTAGCGGCCGCGGGCCTTATCCTCGCGGAATTTTACGCCTCGGGGAAGCGCGGGGACGGCGTCGTCGGCGATGGCAGGCATCAGGCCGCCTCCCGGCCGGTCTCCGCCTCGCCCGGGCGCCAGGCATCGGGCGGCGTCAGCGCCGGATCGACATAGGAGAAATAGAGCGCGTCGAGCTGCGCCCAGAGAACTTGGCACTTGAAGCGCAGCGCCTCGACCACCTGGTCCTGCTTCTCGCGGGTATCGGCATGGTCGAGGCAGTAGGTCAGGGCGAAATCGCTGTCGCGCTTGGCCTGCACCGGGCGCTTGTCGAAATAGGCGAGCGTCTCCTTGGAGATGAAGTCGTAATGGGCGAGCATGCCCTTGGTGCGAACGCCGATGACGGAGGGCGAGAACAATTCGGTCAGCGACGAGGCGATGGCCTCGAGCAGCGAACGGTCGCGGACGAAATGGACATAGGCGTCGACGGCAAAGCGCGTGCCGGCGAGGATGCCCTCGCCCGATTCGACATAGGCGCGGTCGAGGCCGACACCGTCGGTGAGCGCGATCCACTTCTCGATGCCGCCGCGCTCGGTCTCCGATCCGTCGTGATCGAGGATGCGCTGGCGCCATTCCCGGCGGAGCTCGACGCTGCCGAGCCGGGCGAGGATGATCGAATCCTTCACCGGAATGTTGGCCTGATAATAGTAGCGGTTGAGCGCCCAGGCCTGGACCTGCGGCCGGGTGAGCCGGCCCTCCTGCAACAGCGTCTGGAACGGATGGAGCGAATGATAGCGGGTGGCGCCGATCTCGCGCAGCGCGGCTTCCAGCTCGTTGCGGCTCATCAGTTCCTTCGAGCGAGAGGTCATAGCGCGATCTCCATCCCGTCACGGGTGACCGTCCAGCCGGCGGCCTCGACGGTCAGGCGTTGGTCCGAACCATCGATCAGGATCGGGTTCGTATTGTTGATGTGGATATAGGCCTTGCGGGCGATATCGAGCCCGTCGAAGGCGTCGAGGCTGCCGCCCTCGCCGGTGATCGGCATGTGGCCCATGCGCCGGCCGGTCTTTTCCCCGACGCCGGCGTTCTTCATCTCCTCGTCGACAAAGACCGTGCCGTCGAAGAGCAGCGCGTCGGCGCCCCTCACCCGGGTCTTCAGCGCATCCGGGACATGGGCGCAGCCGGGGATGTAGAAAGCGGTCCGGCCATGGGCCGAAAGCTTCACGCCGACGGTCATCTCGCTCTCCTCGCCGACATCGACCTCGCCCGTCTCCATGAACAGCGGCACCTTGCCGGGGACCGAGAAGATCTCGACTGTGAGGCCCGGGAGCGGCTCGAAGGCTTGACCGACCTTCACCGGCCGCTGGTCGACGAAGGCCGGGTCGAGCACCTTGAAGACCGGGCTTTCGTTGACCATGCCGAGGACGCCGGACGTTCCGTAAAGCGGAAAGCGCTGCTTTTCGCGCAGCGTCAGCAGGCCGGCGATGTGATCGACGTCGCCATTGGTGACGAGCACGGCGGAAATCGGCGTCGCGCGCCTGTCGGCGTCATCGGCATGGGCGCTGGGGGCGAGCCGCGGCGAGGCGATGATCTGCTGGCGAAGGTCCGGTGAGGCGTTGAGGAGCAGCCAGTTGCGACCGTCGGCCGAGGCGGCGATCGACGATTGCGACCGCGCCTCGACCCGCCCGTCGCCCGTCCAGAAAAGGCGGCAGACATCGCAAAGACAGTTCCACTGCGGGTAACCGCCGCCGGCAGCCGAGCCCAAAACAAAAAGCCGCAGGCGGTCGTCCCGCCCGCGGCCCAGATCGGTGTGCATGACCGATTAGAATTCGACGGGCATGTAGCCGTTGATTTCCATCGCCATGCAGACTTCGGTCATGATCGGCTTGTTCCAGGCCATGTGCTCTCTCCCAGTTTCGGTTGGCTTGCGCCGGCAACGAAACGACGGTGAAACCGCTTCATTCCGGCATCAACACGTTCAGTGATATAAAGGCTTTGACCCCATCCGTGAAGCGCTTCCCGGCCGTTCGGGCGATATCGGGAAGAGTTCCCAGACGCGTGAAGGCGCGGCGATTGCGGAGCGCGGCGGCCTGGCGCACCGAGGCGGACGGGAGACGGCGGATCGGCCCCGGCGAGCGGCCGTGACGCGGCCGGATCAGGGTGCCGGCCAGCCGGCTGCAAGGCAACGGTTCAGAACAGCGCGAAGTCGCCGATCATCTGGTTGCGGGCGATCCACGGCGTCTGGCGCCCGTCGGTCCTTTCGACGACCGCCCGCTTGATGGCGCCGTAGAGCTCGGAGATCTCGATGGCGCCATTGCCGTTGCGGTCGGTGGCGGCGCGCTCCGTCGTCAGCGCCGCCTCGATGGCGCGGGTGAAATAGCCGCCCTTGGCCTGATCGCTCTCGACTGCCGCCTGACGCCCCTTCGAGGCAGCGAAGACGACGACGCCGGAGGGCGCGGCATCGAGGATCGAGCCGACCGCGGCGTCGTTGGCGGCAAAGAGGTCGGAGCCGGCAAAACCCGACTGGCAGGCGTCGATGAACACCGCGACGCGGGTCTTCGCTCTTGCGACGACTGCGGCGAGCTTCGACCAGGCGATCGCGGTCGAGCCGAGATCGGCGACCTTCGCCGTGCTCGGCACGAGGTAGTAGCGGCCGTCCTTCGCCTGCAGGCCGTGACCGGCGAAGAACAGCGCGATCGTCTCGCCCTTCGGAACATCGGCGACCAGCTTTTCCAGTTCGGAAAGGATGCGTTCGGGGCTGGCCTCGCGATCGGTGAGGAGGGTCTCGGAGGCGATCTGCACCGTCGCACCGCCTGCCGAGGCAAGCTGTTTCAGGGTCGAGGCGAAGGTCGCCGCGTCCTCCGCCGGCCCGTCGAGCGCCGGGATCCTCGGATCGTCGAAGCGCTCGATGCCGATCGAGAGGACGTGGATCCGCCGTCTGGCGCCGGCGCCGATGTCGCGGCCTATCGGCAGGCTGACGACCGAGGCGGCGTCTGTGGCAACGAGGGAGAGCCAGCGGGTTCCGGGCAGCCTCTCGATGTCGCCGGACCACTCGGCGGTTCCTGCCTCGGTTTCGATCGGGATCGTGTCGGTGAGGAGGCCGTCCTGGAAGACCTGCATGCGGGCGACGGGCTCCGTGCCGCGCGCCGAAGCTGTGACCGTCACCGCCCCTTCCGCTGCGGGCTCGATCGTCGCGGCGAGGTCCGGCGGCGGGGACAGGGCGATCGGGCGCTCGTCGAGCCCGCCGGACAGGACCTTGTCGACGAGGCCCGGAACACGAAGCCTCGCATCGAACTGCTGGAAGGAATATTCGCCGATCCGGCCGGGAAAGCGGAATGACACGAATGACGCGCCCTCGGACGTCGCGTCGAAGCGGCCGTCCGGCACCCAGACGACCACCTCGTCGTCGGCATAGCGGCCATTGAGCGCGATGCCGCCGTCGGCGACCCGCAGGATCAGGAACTGGCCGTTGGCGAAGGTGACGAGGACGTGCCGGCGGTCCTTCAACAGATGCGCGCCGTCGATGATGTCGCCCTGCGGGATGCCGAAACGCTTCATCCGCATGGTGTCCGTCGCGATGTCATAGACGCCGACGCCGTTCGCCTCGGACGACCAGATGACGAGATCGTCGCCGAAGACGGCAATGTCGAAGCGGCAGGCGTCGAGGGACATCGGGCAGACCGTGCCGATATCGGTGGATTCGTCCTTGAGGCGCTGGGAGAGCTCGATCCTGCGGCCGCCTGCGACCGAGACGTGGAGCTGGGTGAGCGGGTAGAGGAAGCCTGCGGAGCCCTCGGCACATCCGTTGGTGGTCAGCCAGGCGACGCCGCTTCCCGACGCCCATCGCCAGGCGCGCGTCATGAACAGCGGCGTGTAATTCGCGTCCTCCGAATAGTCGATCTCGCCGGTCGTCGGGTCCTCGAAGAGGGAGCAGCCCGACAACTTGCGGAAGCCGTCCCGCGGCAGGCCGGTCTCGTTGGCGATCCGGTTGGTGAAGCGGCGGCGGATTTCGGCAACCCGCCGGTCGTAAGCGTCGAAGCCCGCGCGCCGCTCCTCCGTGGTGGCCTCGTCCGCAAAGGTCGGCTGCGACACCTTCTCGGCATCCATGTCGGCCGCCTCGAAGGTTGTCGCCGGCAGCCTTTCTGCGGTTGCGATGCCGAAGTCGGAAATCCGGGCCAGCAACGATCCGCCCTGGTGGCCTTTGCTCGTGGCGCCGACCTGCCGCCGCCAGTTGAGGACCTGCGTCTTGGTCGGGTCCCCGGCGGCGAGGTCCGGCGCCGGTGCAGCGAGCGAAGCCTCCTTCGACGGCTCCTCGGCTTCCCGCGAGTCGGCTTCGAGGCTGGCGGCGGCTTCGACGAGCGGTGCCGCCGGAGCGACGCGTCCATCGGCCAGGGCCCGCGTCACGCCCGTCGCCGAGCTGGCAAGGCGCGCAGCCGAGCGGGCGTCGGTGGCCGGGACGCGCTCTTCCGTCGTCAGGCCGGCGACGACAAGTTCGCCTTTTCGCCGGCTCCCGGACGTCTCCGTGTCGGTCAAGACGAGGTAATTGTCCTCGAGGCTGACAGCAAAGCCCTTGAAAGGGTCGAAACCGCATATCCGGCAGGTCGCCATCTCGACATCGGCGAGAAGGCTGCGGCCGCTGGTCGGATCGAAGATCGAGGTCAGCCCCCAGCCGCCCCAGTTCACCGCCAGCAAACTGTCGGCATTGTACCAGCCGCCGTTCCAGTACTGGGTGAACAGGATGCGCCGGCCATCCAGCGCGTCGACGACCAGCAGACCGTCGATGATGCTCGTCTGGTCGTCGAGGTGGTCCCTGCGATCCTGCGTCTTCACCGTCACGAAGCGCCCGGTCGGCGAAAAGCGCGGGTCGGTGCCGGCGCGCTCCAGAAGCTCGGCGCCGGTCGCCGTATCGAGCAGCCTGAAGCGATCCTTGTAGACGACGATGCGGCGCGTCCCGTCCGGCGAGGCGAGCACGCCGTTCGGCGTGCCGAGATCGGTCGGGTCGTTGACGACGATCTGCGGTTTTCCGGCGGCGCTGACCCTGAGGATAGCCCTGCCGCGACCCTCGGGCGCCTCGCGGATATTGCAGCCGTCATAGCCGACGACGGTCCAGTCGACGGCGACATCGCCGGCAAAGAGCGGCGCGACGGCGAGGGTTCCGGAGGTCGGCACCTTGCGCCCGAACAGCGGCACCACCGCCCGTGTGCGATCGCGGTTCCAGGCGATGTCGAAGGCCGCGCGGGCATTCGGGAGGAGGCCGTAGAAGGCTTCGCCGCCGAGCCGCACCGGCTCGCTGAAGGAGACCATCAGGAACACCGGCTCGCGCTCGGGAAACCGGCCCCTGGCCCAGGCGATGCTCGCCTTGTCGCCGGCGGCGATCGCGTCCGTGCCAAGGCTCATCCTCATGTCGCGGCCGAGCCTGTCGATGATGTCGCGGCGGTCGGAACAGGTCTTGCTGCTGGCGAGACGCCATTTGCCGGTGGCAAGGAGATCGCGCGGACGCATGGCGACGTCCACCGGCTCGTCCTGCGCCGGCGCATCGGCCTGATCTCCCGCGGTGTCCCGCGGTTCATCCTCTGGCGCAGCGTCGTCAGCTGCAACGGCAGGCGGGTCGTCAGCCGGCTCGACAGGCACGCGGCCGGCCGCGGCGACGGCCAGGACGAAGGCCTCGCGCTGCCCGACCCCCTCCGGGTCGCGGCCCTCGCTTTCGACGAAGGCGGCGATGGCATCGGCCGTCGCCGGGCCGAGCCTGCCATCCGGCTTTCCCGCCGCAAAGCCGAGCGTGTTGAGCGCTTGCTGATATGCGGCGATCTCGGCCCTTGTCAGTGGCTCGTCGTCTTCGCCGGCAAGGTCCTCGGGAACGAGGTCTTGCCGGGCCGGGTCTTGCCGGGAAGAGTCTTGGCCGGCCGTGTCCTCCCGGGCAAGGTCGCCGGCCTCGGCCGGCCGCTCCTGCCCGGCCAGCGCCGTTTCGCCAAAATCGATCGGCTCGCCGGCGGCTGCCGGGCCCGGCTGCTCCGGTTCGGACGCGCGGGCCTCCGTGACCGTATCGAGCACTGCGGCAACAGCCATGGCATAGGCCTGGCGGCGCGGCGTGGTCGCCGGGTCGAGGCCACGGCTCCTGACGAAATCGGCGATCGCCCGGCCCGTCATCGGCCCGAGGTGTCCATCCGGCTCGCCGGCCGCAAAGCCGAGCGCATTGAGCGCCCGCTGATAGGAGACGATCTCGCTGCGGCTGAGGCTGTCGGCATTGCGCAAGACCGGAGCCTCCTGCCGGCGCGACGGCGCGCGGTGGCGATGACGCGGGCGGCGGCGGTCGAGCTCGTTCTGCAGCACCCGGGCGCCGATGCCGAGGATCGCCCTGAACGTCCGATCGCCGGCCGAGGCGGGCAGCACAGGCAGGGCCATCAGCACCGCAAGGAAGACGGCAAGGGCACGAAAACATCGCATCGTTCGGCCACTCCCCCTGTGGACCCCCGGTCAGGCCGGACGAGAAAACTGCCACCGTGCCGGACGGGCGATCCCGGCTCCCCGGCAGCCGTGCCGGACGCCGACCCGGCTCACTTCAACAAGACGATCTGCACCCGGCGGTTTTCCGCCGCCAGCGGGTCGACGCCGTTCTTCAGGTCGCTCTCGCCGCGGCCGGCGACGATGAAGCGCTCCTCGCCCTCGCCGCTGAGATCGACCAGCCGGTCGCGCACGGCGGCGGCCCGCCGCGTCGACAGCGCCTGATTGTATGCGTCGCTGCCGGCGGCATCGGTATGGCCGATGACGACGAAGCGATCGCCGGAAAAGCGCGGATCGGCCACCGCTTCGGCCAGCGCCTGCAGCTCGCCGCCGGAGGCCGGCAAAGGGTCGGCCGAGTCGCTGGCAAAGAGGATTTCGACGTCGATCGATGGCAGCGGTTCGCTGTCGTCCTCCTCGACGATGAGCAGGCGGGAGCGCTCGCCGGCGCGCATCGAGCGGCTCTTGCCGAGCGTCGGCTCGCAGGCCTCGCCGTCGGCGATCTTCAGGTCGCAGAGTTCGCTTCGGCTGAAGGTGCGGGCTGCCTCGGCTGCCTTGCCGCCGCAGCCCTCGGCCTTGCCGGCGAGGCAGTCGCCGAGGCTTGGGGATTGGCCCAGATATTCGTCGAGATCGACGGCCTTCAGCTGTTCGCTCGAACCGGCAAGACCGGCCGAGGCACCGGAGACGACAAAAACCAGAGCCATGCCGGCAGCGCGCAGGGGGGCGGCCAGCCGCGCCGCCGCGCCTCTTAATCGCCGGTCCCGGACGCTGCCCAGGAAGGCCGCGTCTGCCCTTTCGGTTCGTGCCATGACGCTCATGCCATCTCACCCATCTTCGCCCGGCGGGCAGCCTTGCTTTGCGACCGATGCCGGAGAATGCGACCCGAACGCCCGACAACCGGGCCGGGAAGTTCCGTAGGGTCAGACTATCCGGCCGGGCGGTGCTGTCAACCGGCGCATCGTTGCCTTGGCGCGGCCCCGGAAATCTCCGCAGGCCGCCCGGTTTTCACTGGAAGGACGAGAGCGATTTCTGCCCGCTGGAGCCGGCGCAGCCGCCGCTTTCGCAGTGCCTCGACGCGGCAAACGCCGGGCGACGGGTGAAAGACTGCGGCGGCGGCCTATGATTGGTGCGACGCTCATGCCGAAAAGGACAAAGGAATGTCGATGACCCGTTCCGACCGCACGCCGCGCCTCGCGGTGCTGATCGACGCGGACAACGCCTCGCCGAAGATCGCCGATGGCCTCTTCGAGGAAATCGCCAAGATCGGCGAGGCGAGCGTCAGGCGGGTCTATGGCGACTTCTCCACCAGCCGGTCGAAGGGCTGGGTCGACATTCTCGCCCGCCACGCCATCGTGCCGCAGCAGCAGTTTCCCTATACGATCGGCAAGAACGCCTCGGACATCACCCTCGTCATCGACGCGATGGACCTTCTGCACAGCGGGCGCTTCGAGGGCTTCTGCCTGGTCTCCTCGGACAGCGACTTTACCCGCCTCGCCTCGCGCATCCGCGAACAGGGCATCGACGTCTACGGCTTCGGCGAGCAGAAGACGCCGGAGAGTTTTCGCCAGGCCTGCCGGCGCTTCATCTACACCGAGAACCTCCTGCCGGACCGCGCCGACCCGGAACGCGGCACGGACAGCCGCCGGGCCAAGCCGCTGGCCGGCCAGGAAGAGGCGACGCGGCTGATGCTGCGGGTCATCGCCCAGATGGACACCGAGGACGGCTGGGCCAATCTCGGCAGCTTCGGCAAGCAGATCCTCAACCTCGCGCCGGACTTCGACCCGCGCACCTACGGCTTCAAGAAGCTGAGCGACCTCGTCCGGGCGACGCAGGAATTCGAGGTGCGCGAAGGCGAAGGCCGCGGCATCGACATCCGCGAAGCGCCGAACAAGCCGCGCAGGCGGAGCACGACCCGCGGATCGCGGCGCTCGCCGGCCAAGACGGTGGCGAAGTCGGGCTGACTACGGAAGGCACGGGAACGTGGTCTGGTGATTTCGTCGCCAACCGGCGGGGCGGATCCTGCGGTCTTGCGGCCGGCGCCGGGGAGCGCCTTCGGGCCGCACACCCATGAAGATTGCAACAGTATAAATCGTCTCAGAAATGGTTATAGGCGCAATGCCACAAGCAAAACCCACCTGACGACGCCCTCTCGGGCGAGGAGCGCAGGCGGGTCAGACGATATCCATGTCAGGCGAAAAGCATTTCCGGAGGCGGCGAAAAGTCGAGCCTGTTCAACGGCTCCCGCGGCTCGTAGGCCGCCTCCCGAAATCCGACAGTCCGTTGCCGCTGGACAAGGCCCCGTGCGTCAAGCCTTGGCGTCTAAGCGGCGACCTGCTGAGGTGGCTCCAATTCAACCTCCCGGCTTGGTGGATGCGACAAAACGAAGACTACGCCCATCAGCGAAAACGTCAAGCATCAATCGTCATTTACTTGGAATTTGACTATACGTGCGACAGACGGTGCCGGCGTCGAATGACGGGGGGCCATGCGGCGAACGGCTCGCGCGCGGCGTCTCGGAGGCGCCCGTCGCTGGCGAGCCCCGGCCGCGTCACAGATCCGGCAGCACCGCCCGCACCTCGCCGGTCAGCGTGCCGCGCTTGTTTTGGAGCGGCGCCGTGGCCATCGCCGAAAACACGCCCGAGAGCTCGGCATCGGCGGTTTCGAGCGCCTTTGCCAGCACCGCCGCGGCGAGCGCCTCGCTCGCCCGCTTCGCCCCGTCGTCGATCTTCAGCGCGAAGCCGAGGCCGAGCTCCGGCAGTGCGCCGCAGAAGACGCCCTCGGCGCCGGTCTTGACGAAGACCCTGCCAGGCGCCGCCTGCATCATCGTCATGCAGGCCCGGCCGGTGCCGGACATTTCGAAGGGCTCGGCCATGCAGGCGCGCATCAGCGCCTGGCCGGCCTCGGCCCGCTGCGGCTCGATGCCACGGCCGGAGACGATTTTGGCGAAAGCGCCGGCGAGATCGCGCAGCGGCGTCGCATAGGTCGGGATGGAGCAGCCGTCGGTGCCGCAGACATCGACATTGAGGCTGTGGCCGGTGAGATCCTCGAGCACCGCCTTGACACGGATCTGCGCCGGATGGTTCGGCCCGACATAGCCGGCCGCCGTTTCGCCGCGGTGGACGGTGGTGAGCAGAAAGCCGGCATGCTTGCCGGAGCAGTTGTTGTGAAGCTGGCAGGGGGTTTCGCCGCGCCGCGCCATGTCGCGGGAGATTTCCGGCTCGCCCGGCCATTCCGGGCCGCATTCGAGCGCCGTCTCGTCGAGACCGGCCTTCGCCAGCATCGCCGCGGCGCGGCGCAGATGCTCCGGCTCGCCGGAATGGGAGGCACAGGCGAGCGACAGGTCCTTGTCGGTCAGCCCGAAGCGCGCCGCAGCGCCCGTTTCGATCAGCGGGATCGCCTGCAGCAGCTTGACCGCCGAGCGCGGAAACACCGGGCGGTCGAGATCGCCGACCCCGGCGACCAGCCGGCCCTCGCCGTCGACGAGGGCAAAGGCGCCGCGGTGGCAGCTCTCGACGAGTTCACCACGCGTGACTTCCACGAGAACGGGGTTTTGCATAATTTCGACCTGACAGACGGTTGATGCTGAAACAGCGAGATAGGGCACGGGGCTGCGGCTGGCACCGCCCGCCTCGATGGACTGCCAGAGGGACGATGCGCATTTTCAAATTTCTCGCAATCGGCTTCGTCGCGATCTTCCTGATGCCGGCGGCCGCCTCGGCGGCGCTGTGGTATCTCGGCGACCACGCCACCTCCTGGCGGACCGCCGACTGGTCGTCCTCCGGCGTGCTGGCGCCGGCGCCAAGCGTGCCGCAGGCCTTCGTCGCGATCCTGTCGGCCCGCACCGGCGGGCTGAAGGGTGCGGTGTCGGAACATTCCTGGATCGTCGTCAAGGAAAAGGGCGCCAGCGCCTACGAGCGCTGGGACAAGGTCGGCTGGGGAACGCCGGTGCGGCGCAACGAATTTCCGCCCGACGGGCGATGGTATTCGAACACGCCGCATTTCGTCTTCTCGGCCGAGGGGGACGCCGCCGAGCGGCTGATCCCGAAGCTTCGCGCGGCGATCGCGGCCTATCCCTTTTCCCGTCGCGGCGGCTATCACATCTTCCCCGGGCCGAACTCCAACTCCTTCGTCGCCTTCGTCATGCGGCAGGTGCCGGAGATCGACGTCGCTCTGCCGCCGGTCTCGGTCGGCCGCGACTATCCGACCGACGGGCGGCTCGCCTTTCTCGATCCGGACGGGCGCGATGCGCATCTGTCGCTGTTCGGCTATGCCGGGATTTCCGCCGGCTGGAAGAGCGGCTTCGAGTTCAACCTCCTCGGCCTCGTCGTCGGGCTCGACGTCAGGCGGATCGGCATCAAGGTGCCGGCCTTCGGGACCTTCGCGCTGCTGGATGGCTGAGCCGGCGACTGGCGTGGCGGGCGGTGTGGGCGGTCAGCAGCCGATCTGCGCGCGGATGGCATCGACCTCGCGTTTGGAATGGCAGACGTTCTCGCAGGGGATGCCGTCGTGGTCGCCATCGGCTCGGGTATAGCCGCCGCACCACAGCCACACCGCCTCCTCGCAGCTCGACACGGACTTGCAAGTCCGGCGCTGGGCAAGCAGCAGATCGAGCGTCCGGGACGGGTGGGGCAGAGTGCCGGCGTCGTCATTCGAGGGAGCCGGGAGCGCCGGGGCGGGGCCGAGGAAAAACGAGACGGCAAAGACGGCGAAGAGAGCGGGGGCGGTGCGAAACATCGCCCGCCCCTACACGCAGTGGGAGCAAACTCCAAACGCCTTCACCACCTGAAATAGGCAGCCGGCTTTCAATCTCGCGTCGTCAGCGGCGCCTGCAGCCGCGCTCGGCGCCATCGCGGCCGTCGAGCAGGCCGATGTCGCGCAACAGGCTCGGCGGCGTCGAGCCAGGCGACAGGACGATGCGCTTCTTGCGGTGGCGGGCGGAAACCATCCTTTCGACGGCGCGCAGCATCGCGCGCCCGGCCAGGCTGAGCCAGGTCATGAAACCTCCCAGGCGCAGCGCCCGCAGGCGCCGCTATCGAGTTCATTCGGAAGCTCTTTTCTGCGCCGTGAAGGGCTTGCACACCAACCAAAGCTCGATCAGCATGCATAAGGTCAGCTTATGCCGGAGGACGGATGCGCCATCGCGACCTGCCGCCGCTCGCCGCGATCCGCGTCTTCGAGGCGGCGGCGCGCCATGCGAGCTTCACCCGCGCCGCCGAGGAGCTCGGCATGACCCAGGCGGCGGTCAGCTATCAGATCAAGCTTCTCGAGGAGCGGCTCGGGGCGCCCTTGTTCCTGCGCCGGCCCCGCACGGTTGAACTGACCCCCACCGGCCGGCAGCTGGCGCCGGCGACGAGCGAGGCGCTGGACCTTCTCGCCTCGGCCTTCGCGGCGGCCCGCAAGGATGCCGGCAGCGTGCTGACGGTCAGCGTGCTGCCGACCTTTGCGGCCCACTGGCTGGCGCCGCGCATGGGCCGGTTCCAGATGAAGCATCCGGAGATCGCCGTGCGCATCACCGCCACCCGCGCGGTCGTCGACTTCCGCCGCGAGGATGCCGACGTCGCGATCCGCAGCGGCCTCGGCGAATGGGAGGGACTGACCGTCCATCCGCTGTTTCCGGTCGCTTTCGCGCCGATGCTGAGCCCGAAGCTTCTCGAACGGCACGGCCCGTTGACGAGCCCCGCGGACCTTCTCGACATGCTGCTGATCGATCCGGGCGATCGCTGGTGGTGCCTCTGGTTCGCGGCGATGGGTATCGAGGGCTTCGAGCCCGCCGGCCATCCGGACGCGCGGATGGGCGATCAGCATCTCGAGGCGCGGGCGGCGATGGGCGGGCATGGCGTCGCCATTCTCACCCCCGGCTTCTATCGCCAGGAAGTCGAGATCGGCCTCTTGGCGCAGCCCTTTCCGGCGATCTCGGAGACCGGCCAGAACTATTTCCTCGTCTATCCCGCGGCGCGCCGCAACGTGCCGAAGGTCCGGGCCTTTCGCGACTGGCTGCTCGACGAGCTGGAGGCGGACGAGCAGACGAGGGATAAGGCTTGACGGTTTTTCAGAGGCACCAGGGATTGCCGCTGTTCGGCCAGCGCTGCGCCAGCCCCTCGTCGAGGAGAACCGCGCCGGCATCGCGCCCGTCGGCCACGGTCACGGAGACGATGGTACGGCCATAGTGGCCGGTTCCCTGACGCCTCAGCGAATAGCCGGCCGACATCAGGCTACGCAGCCGGTCCCGGGCCTGCCGGCCGACCCTCTGCTCACGGGAGCAAGCCGGACTGGAAATCTCCGGTGTGTCGATATCGGCCATGCGCCACTTCTCGCCGTCGAGCCAGCCCGTGTCGCCGTCGACGATGCAGGTCACGCGGCGGGCCGCGCGGTTCGGGCCCGAGCAGATCCCGATCGGGCCGCGATGCTCCGGCACGGCGGCGCGGGCCGGCGACAGCCGGACGAGGTCACCGAGCGCAGGAATATCTTGTCGCGAGAGCCAGTCGGCGACAAACGGCGTTGCAAAAGCCAAGGCACAGCTTGCGGCGAGGATGACGCCGAAGCCGCCTCGTGCGGGCCTCTGGCGCTCGAAGCGGTCCTGCCGCGCCGCGCGAAGCGGCGCCACATCCGCGTTCCAGCCATCGGCGCGGGAGCGCCGGATATTCGAGCGGGCCTGTCTCATGCCGCAACCGTAAGGCGTCAGCGGCAAACGGCCGGTTAAGCGGATCGCTCGAATTTGTATGAGGCCCGGTGGCGGACGAGCCGTAAACGGCCTGCCCGAGGTTGCGAAGAATATGACAGTCGCAGGACACAGTAATCATGTATAGATGACGGCAGAACCTATACATGGAGACAGACCATGTCCAAGGCCGGCAAGCCAGTTTCATCGCCATCCAAGGCCTCCAAGACGAGGCGCGTGTGGGAGATCGCCGGCTCGCTCAGCGAGCGGACGGGCCGCAGAGCCGAACGCAAGGCGGTGATCGACGCCTATGTCGAGGAAGGCGGCAATCCCAACACCGCCTCCACCCAGTATGCCTACTGGAAGCAAGCCTATGACGCGGATCGCGCCGATCGGCCGGAGATGCCGGGGACCGTTGCGGCAACACGGCTGACGGTCGGCAAGGACGGCCGCCTCCTCATCCCCGCGCGGATGCGGGACGCGATGCTGCTCGGCGAGGACGAGGCCGTGAGCGCCGAGGTCGTCGATGGCGAATTGCGCATCCTCTCGGCCAAGGCCGCCGTTCGCCACGTCCAGGCAATGGCAAAACGCCTCGACAAGGGGAACGGCTCCGCCGTCGACGAGCTGATCGCCGAGCGGCGCGAAGAGGCGCAGCGCGAGAGCCGGCCGAAATGATCGTGCTCGATACCTCTGCGCTTCTTGCCCTGATCTTCAACGAGCCGGGCTCGAAGACCGTCGAGCAATCGCTTTCGGACGCGCGGCTGTCGGCCGTGAGCCTGTCCGAGGCGATTTCGAAGCTGATCGACCGGGGCTTTACTCTCGACCAGGCCCGCGCGACGATCACCAAACTGCCTCTGGCGATCGTCGCCTTCGACACCGAACTGGCTCTCATCGCCGCCTCGTTTCGTCCAGCGACGAAACGACTGGGCTTCTCCTTCGCCGACCGGGCCTGCCTTGCGCTCGCAAGGCATTCCGGCGCCACCGCCTTAACGGCCGATCGCGCATGGGGAGACGTCGATCTCGGCGTCGTGGTGACGATCGTCCGGTAAGTGGCCAGGGATCGCGGCGGTCAGATCAAAGACCGACCGCCCCCTCACAGCGCGGCGGTGACGCATATCCGGGCGCCGGGGCCGTTGCCGTGGTCGATCTCGGCATTGAGGCTCTGGGCCATCGCCCGGATCAGCCGCGTCCCGACGCCGGTTCCCGTCGGCTTCGCCTTCGGATCATAGCCGGGGCCGTCGTCCTCGACGCTGAGGCGGAACATCGGCTTCTCTTCGGCAAGGCGGATGCGCACCTCGCCCGGCTCCGCGCCGACATAGGCATATTTGCAGGCATTGCCGACGAGTTCGGTGACGATGATGCCGACCGAGACCGCCTTGTCGGTGGGAAGCCGCACGGGATCGGCCTTGACGGTCACCTTGCGCGGCGAGGTCGGCGTCGACCAGGTCGCCGCCAGCTCCTCGGCGAGGGGCTGCAGATATTCGGCCATGTCGATGCTGGCGATGTCGTCGGAATTGTAGAGCCTACGGTGGACCTGGGCGATCGCGGCGATCCGCTGCTGGGTGTCCTTCAGCGCCGACTTCGCCTCGTCGCTGGTGACGCCCGCCGCCTGGAGGTTCACGAAGGCAGAGAGGATCTGCAGGGAATTGGCGACGCGGTGGTTCGCCTCCTTCACCATCGCCGCCAGCCGCTCGTTGGAGGCCCTGAGCGCCCGCTCCGCCTCTTCCTTGGCGGCGACCAGCGCCCGGCGCTCGAGCGACTGGTGGAAACTCGAGGCGAGGAGATCGAAGAACTCCTCGCCGACGGTCTTCACCACATAGTCCGAGGCGCCGGCCTTCAGCGCCGCGATGGCGACCGCGGTCTCGTCGGAGCCGGTGACGAAGACCACCGGCGGCGGCGCGGCCAGCGCCGCGATGACCGACAGCGCTTCGAGCCCGGTCTTGCCTGGCATGTAGTGATCGATGGCAACGAGATCGAAGTGGCTTTCGACGAGACGGCTGACGCCGCTGTCGGCGTCGCCGGCCGTCTCGACGTCGAAGCCCCGCCGGCGCAGCGCCCGGCTGGTCAGCACTCTCAGCGCCTCGTCGTCGTCGATGTAGAGAACACGCGGCATCGGCCCCGATTTCAAACTGGCGGAAGCGCCCGGCCGTCGCGGTGTCGCGACAGCGGCGCTCTCGGCCTCAAACAATAAGGATTGCGGCAGGCAGGCTCGGCATCGCGATCACCGCCTCAGTCGGCTTCCGGATCGGGCACCTGGATCACCGACAGGAACAGGCCGAGCTGGCGGATCGCCTGGGCGAAGGTCTCGTAGTTCACCGGCTTGGTGATGTAGACATTGGCGCCGAGATCGTAGCAGCGCTCGATCTCCACCTTGTCGTCGGTGGTGGTGAGGACGACGACCGGCGTGCGCCTCAGCGGGCTGTCGGGCGCCTTCATCTTCTGCAGGATGTCGATGCCGCTCATGTCCGGCAGGTTGAGATCGAGGAGCACCAGCGCCGGGCCGTTGCGGGCCGGCCCGTCCGGCGCGTCGAACAGATATTTCAGCGCCGCCGTCCCTTCCAGGAAGTGGCGGATGGCATTGTTGACGCCGGCCCTGCGGATGTTCTTCTCGATCAGCCGCGCATGGCCCTCGTCATCCTCGATCATCACGATATTGACGGTCTGGTGTGCGCTCACGTCTGAGCCCCCTGTTGCGGTGCGAGTGCCATCGGCAGAGAGAGGCTGAAGGTCGCCCCCTGGTCGAGGGAAGACTCGCAGCTGATCGTTCCTCCCAATCGGTATGCCAGAGCCCGCACATGGGCAAGTCCGATGCCCTCCCCGGGCTGATCCTGCGCGCCGGAGCGGCGGAACAGGTCGAAAATGCGTTCATGGTCCTTCGGATCGATGCCGCGACCATTGTCCTCGATTTCGACGATAACACGTCCGCCGGTCTTGCGGCCACGGATCGTGATGCGGCCCGGGCGGTCGGGTTTCAGATATTTGAGCGCGTTCTCGACGAGATTGGAGACGATCTGCTCGACGGCGAGCCGGTCGGTGACGACGGTCGGAACCGGTTCGGTCTCGACGGTCACCCCGAGTTCGTCGATCCGATGCTGCAGACTGTCGACGACCGAGACGGCAAGAGCGTTCATGTCGACCGCCTCGAGGGCCAGCACGCGCCGGCCCTCGCGCGACAGCCTGAGGATAGCGTTGATCAGCCGATCCATCTTTTCGGTCGAGGTGCGGATGAAGCCGATCGCCTCCGGCAGGTCCTCGCGCACGGCGAACTTCGTCTCTTCCTCGACGAGATCGGGCGCGGCTTCCTCGACCCTGTCAATCAGCTCGCCGAGCGGCTTGATCGCGGCGTCGAGCTCGGCGGTGAAGCCCATGACATTGACCAGCGGCGACCGGAGGTCGTGAGAAACGATATAGGCGAAGCGCTGGATCTCGGCATTCGCCCGCTGCAGCTCGGCAGTGCGCTCGGCGACGGCGGATTCCAGATCCTCATTGAGGCCCTGCAGCTGGATGCCGGTGGTGGTCAGCGCCCGCAGGGTCCGCCGCGTCGCCCAGATGGTGCCGACGGCGACGAGCACGAAGAGGCAGCCGGCGACGCCGGCGACGATCGTCGAGACATAGACGCTGCGGTGCTCAGCCGCCTCCCGCGCGATCAGAAGGCGCCGCTCGGCGATGCTCATCTCGTCGGAGAGGTCGCGCAGCTGCTGGACGACCGTGATGTCCTCCTCGTCGAGGAGGCTCTGCGCCTTGACGCCGGTGCCGCCGGCCTGCTTGTCGGCGACCGATTCCCTGAGCAGCCCAAGATAGCGGTCCGTCAGGGTGCGGAAGCGGGACAGCCGGGCGACCTGATCGGGATTGTCCGAGGTGAGTTCGGAAATCCGCTCGATCTGCACCGGGATCTGCGCCGCAGTCTTCTCGAAGGTTTCGAGGAAGCGGGGATCGTCTTCCAGGAGGAAGCCGCGCCGCGCCGCCTCGATCCGCTCGTTGAGGCGATTGAGATCGGCGACCGCCGCTTCCACCTCGATCGTGTGGGAGACCAGTTGGCCGTAGTCCTGCGAGCGCTGATACGCCCAGACCACCGCGACGGCCGCGACGCCCAGCATCAGGAAGCCGGCGGCGACGGCGAGGAAGATCGCACGGTTGGCGCGACGTTGCGAATTCTGCATCGGGTCGGTCGGGGCCCGTGTGAAGCGGGCGCCCGGCCCTTGTGGATCGAGGGGAGCGGCCGCGCTGATCGCTCGACTGTGTGGAAGAACGATGGGTTTGCGTTGCGAGAGGGTCTAGCCCGGCCTTTGCCGCCGCTCAAGTGCCTGCCGGCCAGGGCGCAAGGAAAGCGGTGGAGGAACGCCGGCTATTTGACGAAAACCTCGGCGCTCGCCGCCGCACCGGCCGCGTCGACAACCGAGATCGCCAGGAAGCCGGGCTCCTTCGGCCGGAAGCTCGACTGGCGCAAGAGCTGGCCGCGATCGACGGGCAAGCCGTCGACATACCAGGTGAAGGGCGGCCGGCCGTTCCGGACCTTCAGATAGAGCGGCGCCATGGCGTCCGGCGCGCCCGCTCCCAGCGGTCCGTCGAGGCCGGCGAGCTCGATGCGGCTTTTGTCGGGGGGATAGACGATCTCCGGCTTCAGCCCGGCCTCGCGGCGCTCGGCCGCCCGGCCGACCCGCTTCAGCGGCGGCGGCAGGCCGGCCCCGGCCGAGGCGAGGATGCCCGGCGGCGGCCCCGGCAGGCGGGAGACCGGCCCGATCCGCGCGAAGACGTCGTGCATCACCGGCACGGCGGACTCCTGGCCGACGAGGCCGAGCACCGGTGCGCCATCCGGCCGGCCGAGCCAGACGCCGACGACATGCCGGCCGTCATAGCCGATCGTCCAGGCGTCGCGATAGCCGTAGGAGGTACCGGTCTTGTGGGCGATCTCGCCCGGCGAGCCCTTGGTGGTCGAGGTCGCGCCGGCGAGGATCGAGGTGACGTACCAGGCCGCCTGTTCGGACAGGACGCGGCGGCGCGGCTGCGGCTCGGCGGCGGCCTCGACGTGCAACGGCATCGAGACGCCGCCATTGGCGATCGCCGCATAGAGCCGCACCAGATCCTCCAGCGTCAGGCCGAGGCCGCCGAGACCGATGGCAAGCCCCGGCAGCGACCGGTCGCCGAGCTCCGGCGCCGCCCCGGCACGGCGGATCCGCTGGACGAGGCGGCTCGGCCCGACTTCGGACAGGAGCTCGACCGCCGGCAGGTTGCGCGACAGCTGCAGCGCCCTTCGCGCGGTGATGACGCCCTCGAACTCGTGGTCGAAATTCTGCGGCGTGTAGCCGGCAAAGCCGCCAGGGGAATCGTCGACGAGGCTTTCGGGATGGGCGACGCCGCGCTCGAAGGCGAGGCCGTAGATCAGCGGCTTCAGGGTCGAGCCCGGCGAGCGCTCGGCCTGGGTCAGGTCGACGAAGCCCTGGCGGGAGCGGTCGAAGAAGTCCGGCGAGCCGATTTCGGCGAGGATTTCGCCGCTGGAATAGTCGGCAACGACGATGGCGAGCGACAAGGGGCTCTTCAGCGTTTCGGCCTTCTCCCGCGCATAGGCCTCGAGCCGCTCCTGCAGGCGGCCGTCGAGGGTCAGGTTGACCGGGCTCTCGGTGGGATGGGCGGCATGCAGGCGCTCGGAGAGATGCGCCGCGAGGAGCGGCATCTGCCGGCGCGCCTGCGGCATCGGCTCGCGCAGCGCCCGGCGCATCTCCCGGGCGTCGAGAACGCCGAGTTCGGCCATGCGGGCGAGCACCCGCCCCCGCGCCGCCTCGGCCCGGGCGGGAAAGCGGTCCGGCCGATAGCGCTCCGGCGATTGCGGCAGCGCCACCAGGAGCGCCGCCTCGGCGGCGGTGAGGCGGCGCGGCTCCTTGCCGAACAGGCTGAGCGAGGCCGCCCGCACCCCTTCGACATTGCCGCCATAGGGCGCGAGCCGCAGATAGAGCGACAGGATCTCCGCCTTGTCGTAGCGGCGCTCCAGCGCGACCGCCGTCAGCATCTGCTCGGCCTTCGCCGCAAACGAGCCGGTCGGCAGGTTGCCGAGCATGCGGGCGACCTGCATCGTCAGGGTGGAGCCGCCGGAGACGATGCGGCCGTGGCTGGCCGACTGCCAGGCGGCGCGCAGCAGCGCCCGCGCATCGATGCCGCCGTGATCGAGGAAGCGCTTGTCCTCCCAGGCGAGCAGCATCGTCAGGAAGCGCGGGTCGACGTCGCCGCCGGAGGCCGCGAGGCGCCAGCGGCCGTCGGCGACCGGAAAGGCCCTGAGGATGCGGCCGTCGCGGTCGACCACCTCGACGCCCGTCTCGGGCTCCGTCAGCGCGGCGATTCGGCGCGCGACCGCCGCCTCGAAGGCCGAATAGGACCAGAGGCCGGCAATCAGCAGGATGAGGAGGGCGGTCAGGCTCGTCTGGGCAAGCCGGCGGCGGGGCGACATGTCAGGCGGGCCTCGCAGGTGGGTCGGTCGGCCTTTGGTGTGGATGGTTTGCGGCGCCGTGGCCAGTCGGGCCGCGGCGAGCGACGTGGTTCGCCCCGTCGATCAGACCCTGCCTCGGAACCCGTATCAGTGTTGACGCGGGGCAGAGGGATCCGCGGTGTACCCCCCTCTGTCGGCTTCGCCGACATCTCCCCCTTAAGGGGGGAGATCGGCGGGAGCTGGTTTCGATGACGGGCGGAACCGGTATCAGTGTTGACGTGGGGGTCGTGGTGGCGCCGTGCACCCCCCTCTGCCCTGCCGGGCATCTCCCCCTCAAGGGGGGAGATCGGTGGGAGCCGGTTTCGATGACGGGCGGATTGGTTGTCAGCGCCTTCGTTGTCATGAAGAGCGCCTTGGTTTTCGAGAGCGTAGTCGGGCGGTGAGCTCGATGAAGGCCCGATCTCCCCCCTTGAGGGGGAGATGCCCGGCAGGGCAGAGGGGGGTGTGCCGCAGAAGCCCCTCGCCCTTCGAGGCTCGCCGTCGCTGCGCTCGGCTCACACCTCAGGATGAGGGGGCTTCCGTTCACCGACGCGGCGACCGTGGACGCGTCTGCTGCGCTCGGCTCACACCTCAGGATGAGGGGGCTTTTGCCAACTGCGGCAACGGCCGCCAGCGTCGCGCTCGCAGCGCCCGCCGCAGGGCTGCCCTGCCTCACTGCAGCGGACCGATCACCGTGACGCGGCCGGCGTCGGTGCGGCCGCGGCGGGACGGATCGTACATGTTCTCGACGCTCGCCGCCGGATGGGCGAAGTCCCCCGGCGCGACGGCCCGGACGATATAGGCAAAGCGCCGGGTCGAGGCGTCGTTGAGGCCCTGGTCGAAGGCGGCGAGGAAACGGTCGGAGCGGAACTCCGTATGCGCCGCCTGGCCGGTCAGCGACAGCCAGTCGAGCGCCGCGACGTCGCCGGAGCGAAGGATCGCCGGATTGTCGATCGCAAAGCCCGCCGGCAGCGGATCGTCCAGCATCAGCCGGGCCGGGCCGCGATCGACCGGCGTCACCTCGTCGACCACCACCAGCCGATCGCCCTGGCCGATCTTCGCCGGGTCGGCCGGCTTGCCCTCCAGCGTGTAGTAGCTGCGCGCGACGGCATAGCCTTCGCTGGAAGCCGGCGGCGCAACCTCGGGAACGCCGCGGATCGTCACCTCCGCCCCGACGGGCGCCGCCGCGCGGTTGGCGATGTCGATGCCGGCCGCAAGGTCGGCCTCGTCGAGCGAGGCCGAATAGGGACCGTCGATGTTTTTGCCGGCGACGGTCAGCTTCGGCGGATTGCGGCCGAGCAGCGCATGGGCGGCGAGCAGCGACCAGGCGTCTTCCTGGGTGGAGGTGTAGCGCTGGTTCTGGCGGGCGGCATTGACCTTCTCGACCAGCCCCTCGAAGGAGACCCCGTCGACCGCCGTCTCGAGACCGAGGGTCAGCACCGCCGCGTCGTCGCGCAGCGCCGTGCCGTAGTCGGAGCGCCCGGCATTCGACTGCGGCTCCATCGACGCGTCGATCGCCGCGCGGAACACCGTCTCGGCCCGCGAGCGGTCGCCATAGAGCGCCAGCGCGGCCGCCATCTGCGCCTTGGACAGCGCGGTCGGCAGGCTGGCGAGTTCGTTGTCGACATAATAGCGCAGGTCGCCGATCGCGGCCCGGCCGTTGCGGGCAAGGACGTAATAGGCATAGGCGACCGGCCGCCAGTCCGGCTTCTCCGGCAGATAGGCAAGACTGTTCCTGAGATTGTCGACGGCCAGCGTGAAGCCCTCGTCCGGCACCTCGTAGCCGGCCTCGCGCGCCCGGGTGAGGAAGTCGGTGACATAGGCGTCGAGCCAGAGATCGCCGTAGTCCGGCTGCCAGAGGCCAAAGGAGCCGTTGGAGGCCTGGTTGGCGAGGACGCCGGAAATCGCCTCGTTCACCCGCTTCTTCACGTCCTCGCCACCGCCGAGCCCGGCCGAGAGGATGGTCTGGTCGAGATAGACCAGCGGCATCGCCCGGCTCGTCAGCTGCTCGGTGCAGCCATAGGGATAGCGGTCGAGGGCGCGCACCACGCCGGCGACATCGAACTCCGCCGCGCCGGTAATCGAGACGGTCGCGGACGCCGTCCCCTCGACATAGCCGGCGAAAAGCTGCGGATCGAGGCCGAGCTTGCCGCCATTGGCGGCGATGGTGAGCCGCGTCTTGGCGACATCCTTCGGCGCGTTGGAGCGCACCGGCAGGACGACGGTCTTCCTCAGCGTTTCGCCGGAAGGCGCCGCGAGCGCCACCTCGATGGTCGCATCGCCCACCGCCTCGCCGGTGACCGGGATCAGCACCCGCTCGCGGCCGTTTTTGGCAAGGGTCAGCTTCGTCTCGGCATCACTCCCGAGCGAGACGATGGTGCCGCCCCCCTTGAGCGACAGCGTCGCCTCGCCGGCAGGGCCCTCGACATGGGTGACGTCGACGGCGAGGCGCGAGGTGTCGCCCGGCGAAAGGAAGGCCGGCCGCGAGACGGCGATGACGATCGGGTCGCGCACGATCATCTCGCGGTCCGCCTCGCCGACCGCCGATTTCGACCAGGCGATGGCCATGAGTTTCAGCGTGCCGTTGAAGTCCGGGATATCCAGCGCGACGGTCGCCTTGCCGTCCGCGCCGACCGCGACGGGGCCGGAATAGAGCGAGACGAGCTGATCCATCGGCGGCGGGCTGTCGAAGCTCGCCCCGGCATCGCCGCCCGAACGCACCGTGCCGGGAGCGCCGGCCATGCGGTCGATCAGCCGGGAATAAAGGTCGCGGATCTCGACGCCGAGCCGCCGCTGGCCGAAATAGTAGCCTTTCGGCGAAGGCGGCTTGAAGCCGGTGACGTTGAGAATGCCGACATCGACGGCGGCGAGCGTCACATAGGCGGTCTCGCCCGCAGCAACGCCGCCGATGGCAAGGCCGATCTCCTGGGTCCGGCGCGGCTCGATCTTTTCCGGCGCATCGATGGAGACCTCCAGCGCGCGATCGCCGGGCTCGACGCTGACATGGGCGATGCCGATCGCCCGGCCGGGCATGCGCTTGGCGCCAAGGTCCATCGGCCGGTAGACGACGGCCGCGACATAGGCGCCGGGCCCCCAGTCGCGGGTGACCTTCAGATCGACGCTGCCGCCGTCGGCAGGGATCTCGGCGGTGGTGCGGTCGATGATCCGCTCGTCCATGACGAAGATCTCGGCCTTGCCGGCAAAGCGCGGCTCGATCCGCACCTTCGCCGTGTCGCCGACCTTGTAGGAAGGCTTGTCGAGGGAGACCTGGGCGACATCCGGCGTCTCCAGCGAGGCCGCCGAGACATACCAGCCGGCGTCGAAGGAGACGCTGGCGGGCACGGCAGCGCCGGCCGGATCGACGACGGAGAGTTCGTATTCGCCCCATTCGACCGGCATCGACAGGCTCGCGGGCTTGTCCGCCGAGACCTCGAGCGTGCCGCTGGCGACCCGGGTCGAGGTCTTCACCGGCTCGTAGTTCCAGGAGCCGGAACTCGAATACCACTGGAAATCGACGCGGACCTTCTTCAGCTCCCATTTCAGGCCGGCCGCTGCGATCGCCTCGCCCGACGGGCCGACGGCGAGGATGTCGAAGCTTGCCTCAGACCCTTCTGGCACCGAGCCGTCGAAGCCGGGCTTGATCCCGATACGCGGGCTCGTCGCCGCCACCGGCAACGCCTTCGTCCGCTCGACCGGGCTGCCGGCGGCGTCGATCACCCGGAGCTGCAGTTCGGCCGAAAGCGGCCTCGTGGTCGCCGGCGGCTCGAAGGCCGCCATGGTCAGTTCCGCCTTGCCGTCCTCGTCGGTGCGCACCGCGTCGAAGGACTGGCGGGTATCGGTCACCTCGTCGCTCGAAAGGCCGAAGGAATAGCCCGGCCAGGCCGCGATGGCAGCCGAGGTGCTGAGGACTGCCTCGCCATTCACCTCGAGATCGCCGGCCGGCGCGCCGAAGAGATAGCGGGCATCGACGGAAACGCTGGGCGGCGACGCGGGATCGAGGCTTTCGGCGTCCGTCGCGATGTCGAAATCGATCTTCTGCGGCTCGAAGTCTGCGACCAGCACGCTGGTCTCGGCGAGCGCCGGCTGCTTCGGATCGGTGTGGAGCGCCACCTTCCAGACGCCGCGCATCGCGCCCTCGGGCACATCCAGCTGAAAGGCATAGCCGCCGGCGGCAAAGTCCGACACCGACTGGCGCTGATATTCGACGCCGTCCGGCCGCTTGACGATCTCGGTCAGCGACAGGCCGGGCATGGCAGCGCCCGCGCCATCGCGGGCGAGCGCGTTGAAATGCACCGTGTCGCCGGCCCGGTAGATGCCGCGATCGGCGGTCAGATAGACGTCGATCGGCCCGGCCGGTGCACGGCCGCCGACGCCGCGATCGGTGAGGTCGAAGGGCGAATCCCCGACATTGAGGAAGACGAAGTCGCTGCCCTTGCGGGCGACGATCAGCGCCGGGCGGTCGCCGCCGGTGCCGCGCATCAGCCCGGCGGAAAGTCTCAGATGGCCGGCCGCGTCGCTCGAGCCCTGGCCGAGGACCTGGTTGTTGGCGGCGACGAGATCGACCGAGACGCCGGACAACGGCTCGGCGCTGCCGAGCGAGCGGGTGACCACGTGAAAGCCGTCGGCGGCCGAGAAGGTGGTGAGGCCGATATCGGAGACGACGAACCACTGGGTCGCCAGCTGGTCCTGATATTGCGGGCCGTTCTTCGCCTTGGCCGAGAGGACGTAGACCCCCGGCTGCATGTCGGGCACCATCTCGGCGACGGGGATCGCCGTCGTCACTTCGGCATTGACCTCCCGCTGGACCGAAACCGTGCCGGTCCAGACGTCCTCGCCCGTCTCGCCGGTGATCTGGTCGACCTGCCACTGGGACAGCGACTTCAGGAAGCCACCCTCGGACAGCGCGCCGGCAAGGCCGCGCTCGCCGATCCGCTGAACCTTCGCCTCGACCGTATCGGCATTGACGGTGACGACCGGCACCGTGGCGTTGCCGCCGGCGGGAAGCACATAGGCGTTGGTGGCAAAGCGCACCGACGGATCGCGGTCGCGGACATAGACGGAGACGTCGGCCTGTTTCGCCAGCTTCTCGCCGTCGATGGCGGCGATGCCGGCGCGCGCGACGATACGGTAGCGCTCGCCGTGCTTCACGCCGTCGATGCAGATCTGCGAGCCCTCCGCCGAAACCGGCAAAGTGTCGCCGCCCTCGACGCTGACATAGTCGCCGGGATTGTCGGAGGTGGTGAGCGCGCGCGACAGCTGGTCGGAAAAGGTCAGGCAGATGCGCGGATTGGCGGCGTTGTTGTCGACGGTGTTGCCGGTGATGCGGAAGCCGTGGGTGGCGACGGCGGTCTCCAGCCGCGTCGCGACTTCGGGATCGTCCTTGGCGGCGATGCTGCGCCGATAGGCGCGGATCGCCAGCTTCCAGTTCTCCTCGGCCTCGTAGCTGCCGGCAATCGCCGCCAGCGCCCTGGCCTTTTCCGCATCGCTGGCGGCGGTGAGAAAAGCGCCGATGGCGGCGTCCTTGCGCAGGCGGGCATTCTCGCGCTGCTCGGAATATTCGCTCGGCTGGAAGGCCAGCGCCGCATCGGCGAGCCCCTGCCAGGCGGCCTGATCGAGCGGCTGGCGCTTCAGCACCTCCTGCCAGAGGCGGATCGCGTCTGGAAAGGTCAGCGCCGATGCGGCCTGGCCGGCGAGCGCCTCGAGGCTCGTCGAAGCGAGGTCCTTGTCGCGCTCGGCGCCGGCCAGCTTCAGGCGGAGGCGACCCGCCGCCTCGACGCTCGATGCGGGCAGGAAATCGAGCTCCTTCGCCCGTTCGATGAGGCTCGCCTCGTCGACCGGCGGCGGCGCGACGATCTCGCCGGAAACGGCGCCCGCCACCCTGCGCAGTTCGCCGACGCCGTCCTTCAGGAAGCACCAGCGGGTGCGCTCGTTGAGGGTGAAAGCCTTGCAGCGATCGTCGCCCTTGCAGGCGGCGGTGCAGGCATCGAGGTCGACGTCTTTGAGGATGTCGTAGTCGCGGCCGAAATAGTCGGCATTGCGGGTGATGACGACGCTGGTCTCGCCGCTCGCCTGCGCCATCGCCGCCGAGGAGGAGACGGCGAGCGCGCAGAAAATCGCCAGAGCCTTCAGACCAAACCTGCCGAACCTGCCCATGGATCGACCCCCGTATCTGCCTTGCCCCATGGGCACCCTTACGACGAAGGAGAAGCCCCGGCTAGTCGGGTCGGACAAAAGATTCGGTGATCGGAGAGGCATGTCCGCAAAGGCTGCGCCTGGCCCTCCAATCCCCCGCGCCCGACGATTTCCGCCAGCCGCCGGGCGGAAATCGCTCTGGCGGTTTCACTCTCCCGGCATCGGTCGGAAAGACCTGCCATTCAACCCGAGGAGAGACCCGTCATGATCCGCAACGCCATCATCGCCGCCGCCACCGTCGTCACCGCCGCCGCCGCCCTCGCCGCTCCGGCCAGCGCCCATGGCTACAAGTCCTACGGCTACGACTACGACACCGTCCGCTACGAAAAGGTCTGCCACATCGAGAAGCGCAAGGTCTTCGCCGGCTACGACGAGTGCGGCAACAAGCTCTGGGTCTGGAAGCGCGTCCGCTCCTGCCACTGAGCCGCCGTCCCGGGCCGATCCGGCCCGAACACGCCCGAACCCTCCCCCGCTGTCCGGCCGCCACGCCCCTGGCTCCCCCTCCGGACAGTTTCAGGAAAACCGCCCCGTCCTCCCCGGGGCGGTTTTCTCCGTTTCGGGCGTGCCAGTCTCGCGGGCTGCGGCCGGGCGGCAAGCCGATGCGGTCGTTCACCCGTGACGTCCCGTCTTCGGGCCTCCGCTGCGGGACATGCCCGGCCGGGAAGCCGCGCTCCTGTATCAGGCGGAGGCTTTCGCGCAGCCGGCCAAGAGGATTTTCCAACGCCCGGCGCCGCGCGTCTTGCGGGGCAGAAGCCTCGCCTCTTCCGGTCCCGGAGAACTTTTTTTCGATCGGCCGTCACGCAAATCGCTCTGGCGGTTTCACTCCCCCGGCATCGGTCGAACGGACCAGCACCCCTCAGAACCCGAAGAGAGAGAGACCCATGATCCGCAACACCATCATCGCCGCCGCCACCATCGTCACCGCCGCTGCCGCCCTCGCCGCGCCGGCCAGCGCCAAGAGCTGGCACAAGCCGCATTACGGCTATGACAGCGTCCGCTACGAGAAGGTCTGCCACATCGAGAAGCGCAAGGTCTTCGCCGGCTACGACGAGTGCGGCAACAAGCTGTGGGTCTGGAAGCGCGTCCGCTCCTGCCACTGAGCGCCCTTTCCTCAAGCCTTCCGGCGCCCCTCCCCGCCGGACGGCAGTCAGGCCGCCGACAAAACCGCCCCGCTTCGCCGGGGCGGTTTTTCGTTGCCGCAAGCGCGCAGCCGGCGGGCTTCGCCGGGCGACGGCGCTGCCGGGGCTTTCCGCACCCGCAAGCTTTTGCCATAGATCACCGGACCGGTCATGGCGGAGGCATCGCAGGCATTCGTGGCGCAGAGGGTGAAATTGTCGACCATCGGAGAGGCGCTCGGCCTTTCGACCGCGACCGTGTCGCTGGCGCTGAGGGACAGCCCGCTGGTCGCCGACGTCACCCGCGAGCGGATCAAGGAGGCGGCCCGCGAACTCGGCTACATCTACAACCGCCGCGCCGCCTCGCTTCGAACCTCGCGCTCCGGCATCGTCGGCGTCTGCGTCCACGACGTGATGAACCCGTTCTACGGCGAGATCCTCAAGTCGATCGAGAGCGAGCTCGACCGGCACCGCCAGACCTTCATCCTGTGCAACCATCACGACGACCTGTCGAAGCAGCGCTCCTTCACCGACACGCTGCTGCAGCTCGGCGCCGACGGCGCCATCCTCTCGCCCGCCCTCGGCACGCCGGCCGCCGACATCCGCCTCGCCGAGGAAAACGGCCTGCCGGTGATCCTGATCGCACGAACGATCGAGGGGGCCGGCGTCGAGGGTTTTCGCGGCGACGACGCCTATGGCATGGGCCTCGCGGTCGATCATCTGGTGTCGCTCGGCCACCGCTCGATCGCCATGATCGGCGGCACCCGCGCCACCTCGACGGGCCGCGAGCGCGAAGCCGGCTATCGCGCCGGGCTCGAGCGCGGCGGCATCGCGTTCCGGCCGGAATGGCGGATCGAGGGCCCGCGCGACCGCCATTCCGGCTTCGCCTCGGCGAGCGAATTTCTGGCGCTGCCCGAACGGCCGACGGCGATCGTCTGCTTTTCCGACCTTGTGGCCCTCGGGGTGATGTACGGCCTTGCCCGCGGCGGCGTCAGGCCGGGCATCGACGTCGCCGTCGTCGGCTATGACGACATCGAGGAGGCCGAGATCGCCATGCCGCCGCTGACCACGGTGTCGAACGGCCAGAGCGAGGTCGGCGAGCGCTCGGCGAGCGCGCTTCTGCAGCGGCTGCAGGGCGTCGAGGCGGCGGAGCGCACGACGCTGATCGAGCCGCAATTGCGGGTCCGCCAGTCCTGCGGGGCGCCGCTGCCGCGCTGAGCGGTCGTTATCGGCGCGAGGGCTTTGCGTTCACCCCGGACGTCCCATGGCAGACGGACGGTGCCGCTGAAGCTTGCGCGAATTCATAATGAAATCTGACCATCTGGCGCCGCCGTCAACGTTCGCTTAAGCTTTCCGGGACGATAATCGGCTTCAGTCAATTTTAACGGATCTGCGCCCGATGAACTTCACGGCCACCGTCCTCGGCACCGCCGCCGCCGCCCTCCTCGTCATCGCCAAGCTCCAGGCGGCCCCCGAACCCGGCCGCGATCTCGGCAACAGCTTTGCCGGGACGAACGTCGTCTCCCTCGATCGCACCACCACCGGCTCGATCCGGGAGACGGGCGCAACGCCCGCCGCCGTCCGGCTGATCGATCTTCGCTCCGGCGCGAGCTGCAAGGTGGCGGGCAGCCAGCCGGCACCGGGCGGCTTCGAGCCGGTACCGCTCGGCACCGACTGCGCCGCCTCGCCGGAGCTTTCCAAGGTGTCGCAGTGGCGGGCGACCGGCGACGGCACGCTGGAGATGGCCGATGCCAAGGGTCGCACGGTGATGCGCTTCATGCCCGGCGACGGCGTGCTCTACGAGAGCGTCTATCCGCGCGACGCGCTGGTGACGATCGTTCCCGCCCGCAGCTGACGCCCCGCTCGCGGCGATCCAGTCGCCGTTTCATTCCGAAATCATCTAATCGGACGTGCCGAAGCCGCGTGACGACATGCGGCGGCGCGCATGCCTGCGCCGCATGGCGTTTCGCGTGCGGCCGGCTACTTGGCCAGGCGATCCGACAGGATGCTGACGGTGCTGACCGCGCTCAGCGTCGGGGTGACGACGCCACTGAGTGCGTCCACCGCCTGCTTCACCGGGACGTATGGCGCGGTGGCGACATAGATCATGTCGCCGGAATGGATGCGGAAGTCCTGGGCGTAGATCAGCCCGGACGGCTCGCGCAGATTGAAGCGGTAGATCACCGGCACGTCGCCGGACAGCCGCGTCGCGCCCGGCTCGCCCGGCGCGGTCCGCTCGAAGGCGGCGCCCTCGTAGCGCGCCAGCATCTCCGGCCCCGGCTCGCGGCGAAGCACGAAGACGCCCATCGGATTGGCAAGGGTCGGGTTGAGGCCGCCGACCTGCGCCAGCGCCTCGGCAAGGCTCATCTCGTAGCCCTGCAGCGGCAGCTGGTCGCTCTTGCCGGTCGCCCCCAGCGCCACATAGGTGCGCGGCTGGCGGGTCAGAAGCACGACGTCGCCGGGGCGGACATAGACGTCCTCTTCCGGGTTGTTGACGAGTTCGGAGAACGGCATCTGCACCGTCCTGCCCGAGCGGGTCAGCGACACCGCGGTCTCGTAGATCGGCGTCTTCGGGCCGCCGACCCTGGCGATCAGGTCGAGCAGCTTCAGCCCGGAGGTCGGGATCGGCACCGAGGCGCCGGTCACCGCGTCGCCGGTCACCGTCACCGCGGTGGAATTGCCCTGCGCCACGGAAACCACCGCCTGCGGCTCGATGGCGCGGTCCCTCAAGGCGGCGACGATGCGCTTTTCCACCGTCGAGGCGGTCGATCCGGCGACCTGCACCCGGCCGGCATAGGGAATGGTGATCGAGCCGTCGCGGGCCACCTGCTGGGCCGGCAGATGCACCGAGGAGGAGCCCTGGCCGCCGGCATTGAGCGAAGAGAACAGACCGCCGACGCCGGCCTCGAACAGCGTCACGTCGACCACGTCGCCAACGCCGATGCCGGTGTCGGAAGGCAGCGAGCGGCTGGCGATGGCGCGGAAGGTCGGCCGCGGCTCTTCCTGCTGATAGGCGAGCACGGTCGGATCGACCGGGACGAGGAGATAGCCGTCGCGCCACTGGACGGCAGTCTCGTCGACATTGCCGACGAAGGCGCCGGCCGTCGGGCCGGCGGCCGGCAAAGCGGCGCAGCCGGACAGGAGCCCGGCCATCAGCGCCGACAGAGCGACGCCGGCAACCCGCCGGCGCTGCGGCTCCCCACGCCGATCAGCGCCGCAAGCCGCCGCCGTCCCGCAGGTCTCGTTCCGTCCAGTCGCCGTCGACCCCATCCAAATCCCCCCTGCGGGTGCGAATGACCCGAGGCATACAACTTCGCGCCCGAACGCCCGAGAGACGCCGCTCCCCCGAACGGCCTCCGCATCGAGCGCCTTTCGGCGCTGCCGAGATGGCGGTGGAGCGCCCTTCGGACACCGCGCCGAGCCCCGAAGAACCGGGCTTTGCGGCATCGAAGGTGAATCACGCCAGCCGACCACCAGTGGGCGAGAGTGCTAAACCAGAAGGATTGACGAGAACTAGCGATTTGCCGCAACGCCCGTCGTTAGATCGTCGCTGTGGACATTCTGCAACAGTTGTTGCCGTTGCAACGAAGGCTGCGCCGCAGGGTGCGGTGGGGTTTCCACTGCTCTCATGACGTCGATCGACCGCCTTTTTCGGGTCGAAACCGGGATCGCTGCACGGGGCGGCAGCGCTGGACCCTCGCGGCTTGCATGGCCATGATCATCTGCTATGCGTGCTGCAGAGCAACATCGGCAGTCTTTCGCATCATCGGGAAGACTGCCCGAGGCATCGCGAGGCGAAATTCCGATAAGGAAGCTTTCGCCCCACCGTAGAGACGAGTGATTCTGATTTGACCCTCTCCGAGCTGACCGCCATCGCCCTTCGGGGCGGCGAAGAGATCCTGAAGATCTACGCGACGGCCTTCGATAGCGAGACCAAGGCGGACTCCTCGCCGGTAACCGAGGCCGACATCAATTGCGAGGCGGTGATGAAGCCGCTTCTGGCGAGGCTCGCGCCGGACGTGGTGATCGTCGCGGAGGAAGCGGTCTCCGCCGGCGACGTGCCGGCCGAGGCGAAGCGGCTGTTCCTCGTCGATCCGCTCGACGGGACCAAGGAATTCATCAATCGCAACGGCGATTTCACCGTCAACATCGCGCTGGTCGAGAATGGCGTCCCCGTGGCAGGCGTCGTCTACGCCCCGGCGATCGGCACGCTGTGGGCCGGTTCCGCCGAGGAAGGCGCCTTCAAGGCCACCGTGAAGGACGGCCAGATCGGCGAGCGTCAGGCGATCGCCTGCCGCAATGCGCCGGAGAGCCTCGTTGCCGTCGGCAGCCGCTCGCACGGCTCGGCGGCGACCGAGGAATGGCTCAAGCGCTACACCGTCGAGCGCTTCGTCTCGCGCGGCTCGTCCCTGAAATTCTGCCTCGTCGCCGAGGGCGAGGCCAACGTCTATCCGCGGCTCGGCCGCACGATGGAGTGGGACACGGCGGCCGGCGACGCGGTGCTGCGAGCCGCCGGCGGCATCGTCACCACCCTCGACGGCCGGCCCCTCGCCTATGGCAAGCGCCAGCAGGAAAACGACGTCGATTTCGCCAATCCGCACTTCGTCGCCTTCGCCGACCCTCTCCTTGCCACGAAATTGGCACAGGATGCAGGCTGATCGCCTGAAGCGACCCGAACAGGACGCGATGAAACTGAAATGAGCGGCGCCTCTTTCCCGAACCGTAAGGACTGATCGACCGATGTCGGCATCGCCAGCCACGCAGACAAGAGAACTCACCCATCTCCAGCGCCTCGAGGCGGAATCGATCCACATCATGCGCGAGGTGGCGGCCGAGTTCCGCAATCCGGTGATGCTCTATTCGATCGGCAAGGACTCCTCGGTCATGCTGCATCTGGCGAAGAAGGCGTTCTACCCTTCGCCGCCGCCCTTCCCGCTGCTCCATGTCGACACGACCTGGAAATTCCGCGAGATGATCGCCTTCCGCGACCAGGCCGCCAAGGACGCCCGGATGGACCTCATCGTCCATACCAACCAGGAGGGCGTGCGCGACGGCGTCACCCCCTTCACCCACGGCTCGTCGGCCTACACCAACATCATGAAGACCGACGCCCTGAAGGAGGCGCTGACCAAGTACCGCTTCGACGCGGCCTTCGGCGGCGCCCGGCGCGACGAGGAGAAGAGCCGCGCCAAGGAGCGCATCTTCTCCTTCCGCACCGAGAACCACGGCTGGGACCCGAAGAACCAGCGACCGGAGCTGTGGAACGTCTATAACGCCCGGGTCCGCAAGGGGGAATCGATCCGCGCCTTCCCGCTGTCGAACTGGACCGAGCTCGACATCTGGCAGTACATCCTAAAGGAAGCCATTCCGATCGTGCCACTCTACTTCGCGGCCAAGCGCCCGGTGGTGGAACGCGACGGCATGCTGATCATGGTCGACGACGAGCGGCTGCCGCTCGCCCCCGGCGAGACGCCGGAGATGCGGCTGATCCGCTTCCGCACCCTCGGCTGCTACCCGCTGACGGCGGCGATGGAGTCGCCCGCGGCGACGCTTCCCGAGATCGTCCATGAAATGCTCATCGCCCGCACCTCGGAACGGTCCGGCCGGCTGATCGACCACGACGAGGCCGGGTCGATGGAGAAGAAGAAGCGCGAGGGTTATTTCTGATGGACGCTTTCGATCCCGCGGCCTTCGCCGAATATCTCTCCCGCCAGGAGCGCAAGGACCTGTTGCGCTTCCTCACCTGCGGCTCGGTGGACGACGGCAAGTCGACGCTGATCGGCCGACTGCTCTACGACACCAAGCTGCTCTTCGAGGACCAGCTGGCGACGCTGCAGAAGGACAGTGCCAAGCACGGCACGGTCGGCGAGGACATCGACTTCGCGCTGCTCGTCGACGGGCTGGAGGCCGAGCGCGAGCAGGGCATTACCATCGACGTCGCCTATCGCTTCTTCGCCACCGAAAAGCGCAAGTTCATCGTCGCCGACACGCCGGGCCACGAGCAGTACACCCGCAACATGGCGACCGGCGCCTCCAACGCCGACCTCGCGATCATCCTGATCGACGCGCGCAAGGGCGTCCTCACCCAGACGAGGCGCCACTCCTACATCGCCTCGCTGCTCGGCATCAAAAACGTCGTCCTGGCGATCAACAAGATCGACCTCGTCGGCTATTCCAAGGACGTCTTCGAGAAGATCCTCGCCGACTACAATTCCTTCGCCGACGAACTCGCCTTCGACAACATCCAGCCGATCCCGATGTCGGCGAGGTTCGGCGACAACGTCACCCAGCGCGGCGAGAACCTTTCCTGGTACGACGGCCCGACGCTGCTCGAGCATCTGGAAAGCGTCGACATCCGCGGCGACGAGATCGACCGGCCGCTGCGCATGCCGGTGCAGTGGGTCAACCGGCCCAATCTGGACTTCCGCGGCTATTCCGGCACCATCGCCTCCGGCACCGTGTCGGTCGGCGAGGAGATCGTCGTCGCCGGTTCGGGGCGGTCCTCGACCGTCAAGTCGATCGTCACCTATGACGGCGAGCGCGACCGCGCCATCGCCGGCGAGGCGGTGACCGTGACGCTCGCCGACGAGATCGACATCTCCCGCGGCGACCTTCTCTGCGACGCCAACCAGCGCGCCGAGGTGGCCGACCAGTTCTCGGCGCATCTCATCTGGATGCATGACGAGGCGCTGGTCCCCGGTCGCAACTACCTCTTCAAGATCGGCTCGAAGACGGTGTCGGGCTCGGTCACCGAGATCAAGTACAATGTCGACGTCAACTCGTTCCAGCATCTGGCCGCCAAGAAGGTGGCGCTGAACGAGGTCTCGGTCGTCAACCTGTCCTTCCGCGAGCCGATCGCCTTCGATCCTTACGGCGACAACCCCGCCACCGGCGGCTTCATCGTCATCGACCGGCTGTCGAACCTCACCGTCGGCGCCGGGATGATCGACTTCGCGCTGCGGCGCGCCGCCAACATCCACTGGCAGGCGGTGGACCTCGACAAGCACCGGCGCGGCGAGGCGATGGGCCAGCGCCCGGCGGCGATCTGGTTCACCGGGCTTTCCGGCGCCGGCAAGTCGACCGTCGCCAACCTCGTCGAGAAGCGCCTCTTCGCGCTCGGCAAGCACACCTATCTGCTCGACGGCGACAACATCCGCCACGGCCTCAACCGCGACCTCGGCTTCACCGAGGCGGACCGGGTGGAGAACATCCGCCGCGTCGGCGAGACCGCCCGGCTGTTCGTCGATGCCGGCGTCATCGTCCTCTGCTCCTTCATCTCGCCCTTCCGCTCCGAGCGGCAGATGGCGCGCGATCTCCTGGAGCCGGGCGAGTTCGTCGAGGTGTTCGTCGACACGCCGCTGCACGTCGCCGAAAAGCGCGATCCGAAGGGCCTCTACAAGAAGGCGCGGGCCGGCCGGATCAAGAACTTCACCGGCATCGACAGCCCCTACGAGCAGCCCGAGCGCGCCGAGATCACGCTCGCCGGCGGCATGGCCGCGCCGGAGGATCTCGCCGACCAGGTGATCGAATATCTGCGCGATCACGGCTACATCTGATCGGGGAACCGACCCGTCCGGCAGGCCCGCTCACGTGGCGGGCCTGCCGACACGCCGCATGACGCGCCGGCCGACAGTTTGAGGCGCGTAGCGCCGCACGAGAGGCTCTGCCCCGCGCCTTGAAAAATGTGGGCGAACCTTACCGAAACGTCATCGAGGCTTCCGGCTTCGGGCAGAGCTGGTTATGGTCCCTTTCGCCGAATTTCCCGCCTCGCGGCCAGAAAGGACCAGATCCCATGCGATTTTCCCTCAAGAAGACCCTGATTGCGGCCGGCGCCGTCGTCACCGTCGGCGCCCTCGCCGTCGGCGGCTCCTTCGCCCAGGACATGAAGTTCTTCCGCATCGCCACCGGCGGCACGGCCGGCACCTACTTCCCGATCGGCGGCCTGCTCGCCAATGCCATCTCCAACCCTCCGGGCTCGCGCGCCTGCGATGAGGGCGGCAGCTGCGGCGTGCCCGGCCTCGTCGCCACCGCCATTGCCTCGAACGGCTCGGTCGCCAACGTCAACGCCATCGGCTCGGGCACGATCGAATCCGGCTTCTCGCAATCCGACGTCGCCTATTGGGCGCAGACCGGCACTGGCGTCTTCGAAGGCAAGGGCAAGGTCGAGAAGCTGACCGCGATCGCCAATCTCTATCCCGAGAGCATCCATCTCGTCGCCAAGGCGGATTCCGGCATCAAGTCGGTCGCCGACCTGAAGGGCAAGCGCGTCTCCCTCGACGAGCCGGGCTCCGGCACGCTGGTCGACGCACGGCTGATCCTCGAGGCCTATGGCATCACCGAGAAGGACATCGAGCCGGAATATCTGAAGCCCAACCAGGCCGCCGACCGGATGCGCGACGGCGCGATGGACGCCTTCTTCTTCGTCGGCGGCTTCCCGGCCGGCGCCATCGTCGAGCTTGCCTCGAACACGCCGATCACCATCGTGCCGATCGCCGGCGACGAGGCGAAGAAGGTCACCACCGACTACGAGTTCTTCGCCAAGAACACGATCCCCGCCGGCACCTATGACGGCCAGGAGGGCGACGTCGAGACGCTGTCGGTCGGCGCCCAGTGGGTGACCAGCGCCGACCAGCCGGAAGATCTGATCTACGAGATCACCAAGGCTCTGTGGAACGACAACACCCGCAAGCTGCTCGATGCCGGCCATGCCAAGGGCAAGGAGATCACCAAGGAGACCGCGCTCGACGGCGTCGCGATCTCGCTGCATCCGGGCGCCAAGAAGTTCTACGACGAGGCCGGCATTACCGCCTCGAAGTAACCGCTCCAGGATTGCCGGCCGCCTTTCGCCATGCGCGGGGGGCGGCCGGTCCGTTTGTTCCGATCCTCTCAGCCATGATCCCCGCGACACCGTCCAGCCGATGAACCAGACCGCCGAGTTCGATCCCGACAAGACCAAGGAGCTGGAAGAGCGCTTCGACCCGGAAGTGCGCTTTCGCCCGCTCGGCAAGGTGGCGGCCTTCATCGCCGCGCTGCTGCTCTTCGCGCTGTCGCTGTTCCACTACTACACGGCGGGCTTCGGCCTGCTGCGCGAGGCGACCCATCGCGGCGTCCACCTCGCCTTCGTCCTGTCGCTGATCTTCATCGTCTTCGCGGCGACGCCGAAGGGCCAGGAAAGGCTCTACCCGTCGTCGCTCCTGCGGCCCTTCGGCCTGCCGATCCTCGACTGGCTGTTCGCCATCGCGGCGGCGGTCTCGGCGCTCTACGTGCCGTTCATCTTCGACGACCTTGCCTTTCGCGTCGGCAATCCGCTGCCGATCGACGTCGTCATGGGAACGGTCCTGATCGTCGTCCTCCTCGAGGCGACGCGCCGCTCGATGGGCTGGCCGCTGGCGGCGATCGCCGTGGTCGTCATGGCCTACGGCCTCTTCGGCCAGTATGCGCCGGGCGTCCTCGTCCATCCGGGCGCCGACTGGAAGACCCTCGTCAACCATCTCTACCTCACCAGCCAGGGCATCTACGGCCTGCCGGTGGGCGTCGTCGCGACCTATGTCTTCCATTTCGTGCTGTTCGGCGTGCTGGCGACGCGGATCGGCCTCGGCCGGCTGTTCATCGACCTCGCCTCGGCGCTGGCCGGCCGCTTTTCCGGCGGCCCGGCCAAGGTGTCGGTGTTCTCCTCCGCGCTGCTCGGCTCGATCTCCGGCTCGTCGATCGCCAATACGGTGACCACCGGCTCGCTGACCATCCCGGCGATGATCCGCATCGGCTATCCGCGCCACTTCGCGGCAGCCGTCGAGGCAGCGGCCTCGACCGGCGGGCAGATCACCCCGCCGGTGATGGGCGCCGCGGCCTTCCTGATGATCGAATTTCTCGGCGTTTCCTATACGACGATCATCACCGCGGCGATCGTGCCCGCCTTCATGCATTTCTTCGGCGTCCTGGTACAGGTGCATCTGGAGGCCAAGCGCCTCGGCCTGCGCGGCCTCACCAAGGAAGAGCTGCCGAAGGTCGGCGCCGTCCTGAAGCGCGACTGGCCGACGGTGGTGCCGCTGATCCTCCTGATCGCCATCCTGATGCAGGGCTATACGCCCTATCTCGCCGCCTTCTGGGGCATCACCGCCTGCATCGTCGTCGGCCTCGTCAATCCGCTCAACCGGATCGGCCCGCGCGACGTCTTCGACGCCTTCGTCCTCGGCGCGAAATACGCCCTAGCAGTCGGCGCGGCGGCGGCGACCGTCGGCATCATCATCGGTGTCGTGACGCTGACCGGCGTCTCCTTCAAGATCGCCTACATGGTCACCTCCACCGCCGGCGGCTGGGCGGCGGCGGTCGCGCCGTTCATCCCCTTCGACGTGATGGGCGTATCGACGCTGACGCTGCTGATCACGCTGCTCCTGACAGCGATCGTCTGCATCGTCATGGGCTGCGGCATCCCGACGACGGCGACCTATCTGATCATGGTGTCGGTGGCAGCGCCCGTCCTCGGCCTGCTCGGCATCGCGCCGCTGGTCGCCCACTTCTTCGTCTTCTATTACGGCGTCCTTGCCGACGTGACGCCGCCCGTCGCGCTCGCCGCCTATGCCGGCGCCGGCATCGCCAATGCCAACCCGTTCAAGGCTGGCAACACCGCCTTCCGGCTGTCGATGGGCAAGGCGCTGGTGCCTTTCGTCTTCGTCTTCGCGCCATCGCTGCTGCTGGTGACCGACGGCTTCACCTGGCAGGCCTTCGCGCTGGCCTTTTCCGGCACGATCGTCGGCATCACGGCGCTGTCGGCGGCCTTCGCAGGCTGGCTCGCCGGGCCGCTCTACGCGGCCGAACGCTGGCTGCTGGCGGCAGCGGCGATGCTGCTCGTCGCGCCGGAACTCGTCTCGACGCTGATCGGCCTTGCGATCGTCGCGCTGGTGATCGCGCGGCAGACGCTGATGCCGAAGGAGGCCGCTGCCGTGTGAGGGACAGAGGATACGGGTGCCGCAGTGGGCTCGGCCGCCATGGTTTGAGCGGATGCATGTGCACCCCCCTCTGTCCTGCCGGACATCTCCCCCTCAAGGGGGGAGATCGACCTGCATCGATGCCACTGCTACCAGGCAACAATGCGCAGCTTGCACAGCGAATGATGGGAGCGGGCCGTACCTCGAAACCTCCGATCTCCCCCCTTGAGGGGGAGATGTCCGGCAGGACAGAGGGGGGTAGGAAGCTTCGCAAAAGCGGAAGAGCGATCGCGTCAGAGCCCGTCGATCAGTCCTCGCGGAAATCGCCGGGGTCGAATTCGTACTGCGTGCCGCAGAATTCGCAGGTGACCTTGATCACCCCGTCCTCGACGCTCTCCTCGATCTCCTCGGCGGTGAAGCTCGACAGGACGCCGCCGATCTTCTCGCGCGAGCAGGAGCATTCGTCGATCACCCGGTCGGCCGGGAAGACCCGCACGCCGCGCTCGTGGAACAGCCGGAACAGCAGCCGCTCGACGCCGATCTCGGGATCGGTGAGTTCGGAGGCGTCGACCGTGTCGACCAGCGCCCGCACCTCGAGCCAGGCGTCGTCGAACTCGTCGCTCTCGTCGTATTCCTCGGCGCCCTCGGGAAGGTCGCCGCCCGGAAGGTCCGGAAGCCGCATCCGCTCGGCGGATTCGGGCAGGAACTGCGCGAGCAGCCCGCCGGCCCGCCAGCTTTCAACGAAGCCGTTCTCGCCGCGCCGGGCGATCTTGGCGACGGCGAGCTTCACCGTCGTCGGAATCTGCTCTGACTGGCGGAAATAGGTCTCGGCGACGGCTTCGATGTCGGCGCCGTTGAGCTCGACGATGCCCTGATAGCGCTGGGTGTAGCTGCCCTGGTCGACGGTCAGCGCCAGCGTGCCGTTGCCGAGCAGTTCCTCGGAGCTGGTGGCGCCACTCGCCACAGCCTCCGCCAAGGCCGCGTCGTCGTAGCGGGCATAGGCGCGCACGCTGGAGGGCGTCGAGAAGTCGACGACGAGCAGGTCGACAGGCCCGTCGGTCTGGGTCTGGACGATGAACTTGCCCTCGAATTTCAGCGAGGTGCCGAGCAGCACGGTGAGGACGATCATCTCGGCCAGAAGCCGCGACACCGGCTCCGGATAGTCGTGCCGGTCGAGGATCTGGTCGAGCATCGTGCCGAGCTGCACGCCGCGCCCGCGCGCGTCGAGAGTCTCGACCGCGAAGGGCACGACGGCATCGTCCCCGGCGAGGTCGCCGAGGGACAGGATGCGCTCGTTCTCAGCCATGGGCGGAGGTTCCGCGGGCCGCCTCGCCGAAGCACCAGGCGAGAATGGCCTTCTGGGCATGCAGGCGGTTCTCGGCCTCGTCGAAGACCACCGACTGCGGCCCGTCGATCACCCCGTCGGTGACCTCCTCGCCGCGATGGGCCGGCAGGCAGTGCATGAACAGCGCCTCCGGCTTGGCATTCGCCATCAGCCGCTCGTTGACCTGGTAGGGCATGAAGACGTTGTGGCCGCGCGCCTGCTCCTCGCGGCCCATCGACACCCAGGTGTCGGTGACGACGCAATCGGCGCCGGACACCGCCTTCACCGGGTCGGTGGTGGTGACGATCGAGGCGCCCTCGCCGCGGGCCCAGTCGATGTAGCGGCCGTCGAGATCGGAGCCTTCCGGCGTCGCAATCCTGAGCTCGAAGTCGAAGCGGGCCGAAGCCTCGGCGAAGGAGGCGAGCACGTTGTTGCCGTCGCCGGTCCAGGCGAAGACCTTGCCCTTCACCGGGCCGCGCTTCTCCTCGAAGGTCATCAGGTCGGCCATGATCTGGCAGGGATGGGTGTCGTCGGTCAGCCCGTTGATCACCGGCACGGTGGCATGCTCGGCCATTTCGAGCAGCCGGTCGTGGGCGGTGGTGCGGATCATGATCGCATCGACATAGCGCGACAGGACGCGGGCCGTGTCGGCGATGGTTTCGGAGCGCCCGAGCTGCATCTCGGCGCCCGACAGGAACAGCGTCTCGCCGCCGAGCTGGCGCATCGCGACGTCGAAGGACACGCGGGTGCGGGTCGACGGTTTGTCGAAGATCATCGCCAGCATCTTGCCGGCGAGCGGCTTGTCGCCCGCCGGAAGCAGCTGCTTGCGCCGCGAGGCATCCTCGATGATCAGCCGGAGATCGGCCTGCGACACGGCCGCGATATCGAGGAAGTGCCGCGGATTTGCGGAGTTGTTGGTCATCGTCATCTCATGCGCTGGCGCGCTGCGGCGTCGAAAGGCTCGAAGCGGCGCCCTCGATCCGCTCCATGGCGTTGCGGATCTCGTCCTCCGTGATGTTCAGCGGCGGCAGCAGCCGCACGACGTTGTCGCCGGCCGGCGCCGCCAGCATGCCCTCGCCGCGCAGCGCGGCGATCATGTCGGTGTTCGGCACGCGCATCTTCAGGCCGATCAGCAGCCCGTCGCCGCGGATCGCCTCGACGACATCCGGATAGCGGTCGGCGAGCGAGGCGAGCGATTGCTTGAAGAACAGCGCCTTGCGCCGGACCTCATCGAGAAAGCCGTCCTCCAGGATCACGTCGAGAACGGCGTTGCCGACCGCCATGGCGAGCGGGTTGCCGCCATAGGTGGTGCCGTGGGTGCCGGGCGTCATGCCCTTGGCGGCTTCCGCCGTGGCAAGGCAGACGCCCATCGGAAAGCCGCCGCCGATGCCCTTGGCCGAGGCCATGATGTCCGGCGCGACGCCGGAATTCTCATAGGCATAGAGGCGCCCCGTGCGCCCGACGCCGGTCTGCACCTCGTCATAGATGAAGAGCAGGCCATGGGCGTCGCAGAGCTCGCGGATCAGCTTCAGGAACGGCGTCGGCACCGGGCGGATGCCGCCCTCGCCCTGGATCGGCTCGATCAGGATGGCCGCGACGTCGGCGCCAGCCGCCGCCGAGCGAAGCGCCGCCTCGTCGCCGAAGGGCAGCTGGTCGAAGCCCTCGACCTTCGGCCCGAAGCCCTCGAGATATTTCGCCTGGCCGCCGGCGGCGATGGTCGCCAGGGTGCGGCCGTGGAAGGCGCCCTCGAAGGTCAGGATGCGGAAGCGCTCGGGATGGCCGGAGACGTACTGGTAGCGCCGCGCGGTCTTGATCGCGCATTCCAGCGCCTCGGCGCCGGAATTGGTGAAGAAAGCGCGGTCGGCGAAGGTGTTGGCCGTCAGCCTCTCGGCAAGCCGCGTCTGGCCCGGCACCTCGAAGAGGTTCGAGGTATGCCAGAGCTTCTCGGCCTGATCCTTCAGCGCCGCGACGAGATGCGGATGGGCATGGCCGAGCACGTTGACCGCGATGCCGCCGGACAGATCCATGAACCGTCGGCCTTCGCGCGTCTCGATCCAGACGCCTTCGCCGCGCTCGAAAGCGAGCGGCGCGCGGGCATAGGTCTGATAGAGCGGCGATTTGTCCTGAAGATTCTGGTTCATGGGTTTCAACTCGTCTGGGAGCGGCCTTGTTCAAAGCTCCTGAAAACGTCAAAGCCTGCCGCAGGGCAGGCTTTTCAGGCGTCTCCGATTTCTCGGAAAGGCCCATATATCATGTCGTCCGCGCCGGCGCGAGGCAGGAGACGGCCAAATTTCGCATCGCCGCAATATCAGTGACGCTGCGTTACGTGAAATTGCTGCCGATCGACCCCATATTGGCTGGGGAAAAACACCGGAACGGACATTTCCCGTATCCCCGACTCTTGTCACCGAGTCACGCGATACGGTAAATTCCGGAGCTAGATACTAGACTTCGAGCGGCGGACCTAGTCTCACCATACATCTTGTATCCTCCTCCGTGTGCCATGCTGCACGGACGGTGAGTGGATTCCGGCCGCCGCTTCCTTTGAGAAGGAGCAAAACCAATGGGTTGGACGGACGAACGCGTGGAGATGCTGCGGCAGCTCTGGACCGAAGGGCACAGCGCCAGCCAGATCGCCGACAAGCTCGGCGGCGTCAGCCGCAACGCAGTAATCGGCAAGGTCCATCGCCTCAAGCTGGAATCCCGGATGAAGACCGAGGCCAAGCCCGCCATCGTGGCGGAGCCGGTGGTCGCTGCCGCGCCGCGCGTCGTCGCGCAGCCGGTCGCAACGCCGCAGGTCGTCGCGGCGCAGGTCGTGCAGACCAGCCGGCCGGTCGCCCGCACCATGGGCGCGACGGCACTGAAGGTCGAGATTCAGCACGAGATCGAGGAAGAGGCCGCGCCGGTCGCCCGGCAGAGCGGCGAAGTCGTGCCGATGACCCGCAAGCTGTCGCTGGTGCAGCTGACCGAGCGGACCTGCAAATGGCCGATCGGCGATCCGCTGGCGCCGGACTTCCATTTTTGCGGCGACCATTCCGGCGACGGCACGCCCTATTGCGCCTTCCACGCCAAGCTCGCCTTCCAGGCGGTGACGGAGCGTCGCCGGGCCCGCTGACGCTGCCCCGACATCGCCGGACGTGCCCCCAAAAGCCCGCGGCTCCGCGCCACGGGCTTTTCGTTTTTTTTCAGATCGCCGCCGGCTGCGGCCGCAGCCGTCCTGACCGCATTTGTAACGTCGAGCCCCGGTAGCAGCCGCCATGACCGAGCCAGCGATCCTCGCCAACGCCCGCATCGTCCTTGCCGACGAGATCGTCAAAGGCGCCGTCGTCATCGAGGACGGGCTGATCGCCGAAATCCGGCCCGGCCGCATGGATGGCGGCACCGACATGGGCGGCGACTATGTCCTGCCGGGTCTCGTCGAGCTCCACACCGACCAGATCGAGGGACACCACCACCCGCGTTCCGGCGTCGTCTGGAACGAGATGGCGGCGATCCAGGCCCATGACGGGCAGGTCGCGACCTCCGGCATTACGACGGTCCTCGATGCCATGCGCGTCGGCACCGACGAGAACACCCGATCGAGCAGCGAGGACGTTGCCGCGCTGGCGACGACGCTCGACCGGGCGATGAATGATGGTCGCCTGCGCGCCGAGCACTTTTTGCATCTGCGCTGCGAGGTTTCCGCCGACGACGTCCTTGAAGGTTTCCGGCTCATCAAGGACCAGCCGCGGCTGAAGCTCGTCTCGCTGATGGATCACGCGCCGGGCCAGCGGCAGTTTCACGACCTGGCGGCGCTGAAGGCCTATCTGACCGACAAGTTCAGGATGAGCGAAGCCGATTTCGAGGCCTTCGCCGCGGCGCGCATCGCCCAGTCGGAAAAGAACGCCGCGCCGCATCGCCGGGCGATCGCGGAGGAATGCCGCGGGCGGGGCATCGCGCTCGCCTCCCATGACGACGCGACGCTGGCGCATGTGGAGGAGTCGAATTCGCTCGGCACGCAGATCTCGGAGTTCCCGACCTCGATCGCGGCAGCGCAAGCCTCCCGAGACGCCGGCATGAAGGTGCTGATGGGGGCGCCGAACGTCGTGCGCGGCGGCTCGCATTCCGGCAATATCTCGGCGCACGACCTCCTGCGCGCCGGCCTGCTCGACATTCTCTCGTCGGACTATGTGCCCTTCAGCCTGATCCAGTCGGTGTTTGCGCTGGCCGAGACGGGAGACGCCTCGCTGCCGGCGGCCGTGCGGCTTGCCAGCGCCAACCCGGCCGCCGCCGTCGGCCTGACCGACCGCGGGACGATCGCAGAAGGGAGGCGGGCGGATCTCGTGCGGGCCGCGCACAAGGCCGAAGAGCCGCCGGTGGTACGGAGCGTCTGGCGCGAAGGGCGAAGGGTGGCGTGAGCGTTCGGGACGGCGACTGTCGGGCCGCGGCCAGTGTGATAAAGTATGTGCGCGTAGCCGGAGCCGCCGATGTCCAGGATTGAACGCATGACCATCGCCCTGCCCGCCGAAATGGCGGCGGATCTGAAGGCCGCCGTCGCAGAGGGTCGATATGCCTCGACCAGCGAAGTCGTGCATGAAGCCTTGCGCGAGTGGACCAGAGCCCGCGATGTCCAGCGCCACGAACCCGCAGCGGTGCACGAACTGATCCGTGCCGGCGACGAAAGCGGCCCGTCGATCCCGGCCGAAGATGTCTATGCGGAACTGCGCGCGCTTGTCGCGGCAAGGCGGGCGGGCAGCGCTTGAAGCGGCTCGCATACTCACCTCAGGCCCTGGCGGATCTCCGCGACATCGCAATCTACATCGCCGAGGATGATCCGGACCGTGCGATCAGTTTTGTGGCGGAACTTGAACGAAAGGCGGTGCTTGCAGCCGTCCGCCCATCGAGCTTCAGGGAGCGATCCGATATATCAGCCGGCCTGCGAATGATGATCCACGGGCGCTATTTGATCTTCTTTCGCGAACTGGCCGACGAAGTTCGCATCGTCCGGTTTCTACACGGCGCCCGAAATCTCGGCGACTTGTTTTAATCGTGACACGACCATCGATCCTGCCCCTGCCAGATTGCCGAAATGGAGAGCAGCAACATCATATTCGGAAAGGATTACTCGACCTTCAGCAGACCGCGATCCGCGTCGAGTTCCGCCATGCCGCCGGTCCTGATCGCTACGGTCCCGGGCCCATGACCAACGGGCAGTCCACCCAGCACCGGGACATCGAAACGTGCCAGATGACCGGCAAGGATCGCGCGCAGCATTGCGTTGCCCTTGTCCGAATGGCCAGACAGACGTCCAATCGCGAAGCCGGCGACCCCGTGCAGATGGCCGCCCTTCACCAGCATCGTCAGCGGGCGATCGACCTCGCCGGGATGCTTGTCGACGCATTCCAGGAGCAGGATCGCACCACGCAGGTCGGGCAGCGCCCAGCCGGCCGCCGTCGCGATCAAATCGAGATTGCCGCCGATCAACCGTCCCCGAGCGGTGCCGCGACTGGTGAGTTGGCGCGTCGGCTCCTGCGCCAGGCTGGCGATGCAGAGAGGTTCGCCGCCTATCAGGATCTTTCGCAGACCGCTCGCATGAGCCTCGACAGGCGTGCCCTCGAAGTGCCAGGCCACCGCGCCATGGGCGCAGACGAGGCCGCAATGGCGCTGGAGAGCCAGTTGCAGGATGGTGATGTCGCTGAAGCCGACCAGCCACTTCGGATCGCGGCTCATCGCATTGAAATCCAGCTGGTCGGCGATGCGGTAGGAGCCCTTGCCGCCGCGCGTTGCGATCACCGCCCGCACATTCGGATCCCGGAAGGCCGCATCGAGATCGGCGAGGCGCTCGCCGTCCGAGCCGGCGAGATAGCCGGAGCGCGCGAGGACGTGGTCGGCGAATTCGACCTGCAGATCCCATCCGGACAGGATTTCCGCCGCGCGGTCGAGAACCGCCTGTGATACGGGGCTTGCCGGCGAGACCAGCCGAACGACGTCGCCTCGACGGAGGAGTTGCGGGCGGATGATTGGCGGAAGGTCAAGGCTTTCCACCATCATCACCCTTCGCTCAGGCGGGGTCCTGATAGGTCAGGAACCGGTTCTCCCGGACGTCGAAGATCTTGCCCGTCTCGGTCACGTCGTCAAAGGCGAGCGGCAGGATCTTGGCCGCCACCTCGCGGGCGGTCGGCAGCGATTTCGGATCTTCGCCCGGCATCGCCTGGGCGCGCATGCCGGTGCGCGTCGCGCCGGGATTGACGGCATTGACCTTGAGTGGCGTGTTCATCGTCTCGTTCGCCCAGGACCGCACCATCGCCTCGCAGGCCGCCTTGGTCGCGGCATAGAGCGACCAGTAGGCCTTGGCGGAATGAGCAGCGCCCGACGACATCACGATGGCCCGCCCGGCCTTGGAGGCGCGCAGCAGCGGATCGACCGAGCGGATCAGACGCCAGGTGGCGGTGACGTTCACCGTCATGGTCTTTTCGAAGACCTTCGCCTCGATATGGCCGATCGGCGAGAGGACGCCGAGCATGCCGGCATTGGCGACCATCACGTCGAGGCTGCCCCAGCGCTGCTTGATGGCGCCGCCGAGCCGGTCGATGCCGCCCATGTCGGTGAGGTCGAGGGGGACGAGTGTGGCGCTGCCGCCGGCCGACTTGATCTCGTCGTCGAGCTCTTCGAGCCCGCCGACGGTGCGGGCGAGCGCGATCACATGCGCGCCCTCGGCCGCCATCTGCTTGGCGAGCTGATAGCCGATGCCGCGCGAGGCGCCGGTTACCAGCGCGGTCTTGCCTTCGAGCCTCCCAGACATCGAAGTCCTCCCTGGCTGTCGGTTGTCGTTTCGCGGCTTCTTACCGGATCACGGTTGGATCGGAAAACCGGTTCCCGCTTTTCCGGATCATCGCTTCTGATCGGAGCATGATCTCACCGAAAAACCCGGTTCACACTTTTCCGGATCATTGCTTCTGATCTGAGCATGATCTCACCGGAAAACCGGTTCCCACTTTTCCGGATCATCGCTTCTTATCGGAGCATGATCTGATCGGAAAACCGGTTCCCACTTTTCCGGACCATGCTCAGCCCGCGCCGCCGAGAAGCGACAGCTGGCGGACATTGTCCTGGCCGTCCTGATCGGTCAGCGAGGTCGGATAGTCGCCCGTGAAGCAGGCGTCGCAGAACTGCGGCGAGATCTTCGAGCGGCCGGTCTCGCCGCAGGCGCGATAAAGCCCATCGATCGACAGGAAGGCGAGCGAATCCACCTGGATGAACTCCGCCATCTCCTCGATTGTCATCCGAGAAGCGAGGAGCTTGGCCTTTTCCGGCGTATCGACGCCGTAGAAACACGACGCGGAAGTCGGCGGCGACGCGATCCGCATATGCACCTCGCTGGCGCCGGCCTCGCGCACCATCTGGACGATCTTCTGGCTGGTGGTGCCGCGCACGATGGAATCGTCGACGAGGACGATCCGCTTGCCCTCGATCATCTTGCGGTTGGCATTGTGCTTCAGCTTGACGCCCATGTGGCGGATGGAGTCGGTCGGCTGGATGAAGGTGCGGCCGACATAGTGGTTGCGGATGATGCCGAGCTCGAAGGGAAGCTTCGCCTCCTGGGCATAGCCGATCGAGGCCGGCACGCCGGAATCCGGCACCGGCACGACGACATCCGCATCGACATGGCTCTCCCTGGCAAGCTCGATGCCGATCTTCTTGCGGATGTCGTAGACGTTGCGGCCTTCGACATTGGAGTCCGGCCGGGCGAAATAGACATATTCGAAGATGCAGAAGCGCGGCCGGCGCGACTGGAACGGAAAGATGCTCTCGACGCCGCTCTCGGTGACGACGGCCATCTCGCCGGGCTCGATGTCCCGCACGAACTCGGCGCCGATGATGTCGAGGGCGCAGGTTTCGGAGGCGAGGATGAGCGAGCCCTCGAATTCGCCGAGGACCAACGGCCGGATGCCGAGCGGATCGCGCACGCCGATCATCGAATTCGCCGACAGCCCCACCAGCGAGAATGCGCCTTCGAGCCGCGACAGGGCGTCGATCAGCTTGTCGACGAAGGCCCGCGCGCCGCTGGTGGCGACGAGATGCAGGATTGTCTCGGTGTCGGAGGTCGAAGAGAAGATCGAGCCGCGGCGCTGCAGCTCGCGCTGCACGGTGAGCGCATTGGTGATGTTGCCGTTATGGGCGACGGCGAAGCCGCCGGCCGACAGCTCGGCAAAGAAAGGCTGGACGTTGCGAAGGCCGCCGCCACCGGTGGTGGCGTAGCGGGTGTGGCCGATCGCCGAGTGGCCCGGCAAGCGCTCCAGCACCGAAGCCTTGGTGAAGGTGTCGCCGATCAGGCCGGCGTGCCGCTCGACATGAAACTGCGTGCCGTCATGGGCGACGATGCCCGCGGCCTCCTGACCGCGATGCTGGAGCGCGTGCAGCCCCAGCGTCACCACGGCGGCGGCGTCCGTCCTCTGGAAAATGCCGAAAACGCCGCATTCTTCATGCAGCGTGTCGTCGCCGAATGGCGTCTCGTCCATGGCTTGAATGCGTTCCGCTGGCTGGTGGTCGGTTGGCGCTTATATAGTCCGTGTCGGCGAAACACGCGAGTCACGCCTCGCAGACGAGCCGTTCACGGCGAATGCTTCGTTTCGTCCGGCCGTCAATTCGTCGAGCCGCTGTCGGTGTCCGGCGCCGGATTGGCGGGATCTGCACCCTGGATGGCGCCCTCGACCGAGGTCGGCTCGTCACTCGCCGGCTGCTGGCCCTCGCCCGGCTCGCCGCCCTCCTTCAGCTTGTCGATCTGGTCCATGATCAGACCTTCCGGATTGTCCGGAAGCGCGGCGACCAGCTGCTTGCCGAGATCGTCGAGATAGGGCTTCGAGGCGGCATTGGCGATCCAGGTCGGCTGGTTCTCCGGCGCCAGCCAGTTGAAGAACAGCATGGCGACGACGACGAGCAGCAGCCCGCGCACCGCGCCGAAGATGAAGCCGAGCACCCGGTCGACCGCGCCGATTCGGCTGTCGATGATGAAATCGGCGATCCTGAGCGTGATGTAGGAGACGATGATCAGAGTGACGATGAAGATCGCCGCAGCCGAGGCCGCCATCGCGACGGTGCGCGAGGAGATGTATTGCTGCGCATAGGGCGTCAGGTCGGCATAGAACATGAAGGCGACGATCGCCGCGACGGCCCAGGCGACCACCGACAGGACCTCGCGCGAGAAGCCGCGCACCATGGCGAGCAGCGCCGAGACCAGCATGATCGCGACGAGGATCGCATCGAGAAGTGTGACGGACATCAAATACGCTTCCAGGATCGATGGTTCGGCTGCGCGGCGCGCGACACCCCATTACCGTTTTGCGACGGGATTTTCACTAAGAGATTCGACAAATCCTCAAGTCTCGTCGCCGGACCGCGGGATCGCGCCGCCGGCGACCTTGGCGACGAGGTCCGGCAGCGCCTCGACATCCTCGACGCGCATGCCGTGGGATTTCGGCAGATCGCTGCTCGCGGCCGGCAGGACGGCTCTGGAAAAGCCGAGCTTTTCCGCCTCCTTCAGCCGCTGCGCGGCATGGGCGACGGGGCGCACCGCACCGGACAGCGAGACCTCGCCGAAATAGACCCCGTCGGCGGGCAGCGGTGCCCCGGAGAGCGAGGAGACCAGCGCCGCCGCGACGGCGAGATCGGCCGCTGGCTCCGAGATCCGGAAGCCGCCGGCGACGTTGAGATAGACGTCGTGCTGGCCGAGGCGCACGCCGCAATGGGCGTCGAGCACCGCCAGCACCATGGCGAGCCGCGGCTGGTCCCAGCCGACGACGGCTCGACGCGGCGTGCCGAGCGCCGAAGGGGCGACGAGGGCCTGGATCTCGACCAGCACCGGGCGCGTACCCTCCATGCCGGCGAAGACGGCCGCGCCCGGCGATTTGGCATTGCGCTCGCCGAGAAACAGCTCCGACGGATTGCCGACTTCCCTGAGGCCCTCGCCGCCCATTTCGAAGACGCCGATCTCGTCGGTCGGGCCGAAGCGGTTCTTCACGGTCCTCAGGATGCGGAAATGATGGCCGCCCTCGCCTTCGAAATAGAGCACCGCATCGACCATGTGCTCGACGACGCGCGGACCGGCGATCTGGCCGTCCTTGGTGACGTGGCCGACGAGGATCACCGCGGCGCCGGACGACTTGGCATATTTCACCAGCGCCTGGACGCCGGCGCGCACCTGGGTGACCGTGCCGGGCGCCGATTCGGCGAGGTCCGACCAGAGGGTCTGGATCGAATCGATGATCAGGAGGTCGGGCCGGCGGCCCTCGGCGAGGGTGGCAAGGATGTCCTCCACGTTCGTCTCGGCCATCAGCTGGACGTCGGTGTCGGCGGCGTTGAGCCGCTGGGCCCTCAGCCGCACCTGGGCCACCGCCTCCTCGCCGGAGACGTAGACGACCGAGCTCTTGCGCCGCGACAGCGCCGCCGCCGCCTGCATCAGCAGCGTCGATTTGCCGATGCCGGGATCGCCGCCGATGAGGATCGCCGAGCCGCGGACGATGCCGCCGCCGGTGGCACGGTCGAGCTCGCCGATGCCGGAGACGATGCGCGGCGCCTCCTCGATCTCGCCTGAAAGAGGCAACAACGCCGAGGGGCGGCCCTTGCGCCGGGCGCCGCGCTGCGGCCCGCCGCCGATGCCGCCCGAGGCGTTCTCCTCGACGATGGTGTTCCACTCGCCGCAGGCGTCGCACTTGCCCTGCCAGCGCGTATAGACCGCGCCGCAGGCCTGGCAGATGAAGGTGAGCTTGGATTTCGCCATCAGCGGGGATTAGCGGATGGGCGGCGCGGACGGAAGGGCCGGCTGAGCCGACTCCGCGCGACCTGGCGCTGTCCGATGTCCTGTGATGCTACTGCTCGAGCCACTCCCTCAGGACGCTATTGACGCGCGTCTGCCAGCCCTTGCCCGACGCCCTCAGAGCCTCGGCGACATCGTGGTCAAGGCGCAAGGTGACCCGTTGCTTGGGGTGATCGAGCGCGTGGCGGCCCGGCCCTTTCGTCAGCGTCCCAGTCGCTGGCTCCAGGACGGCGCCGTTCTCGGCGATTTCTGCCCGCGCAAACTGCTCGTCTGTCCATGCAGGTGCGTCGTCAGGATCGACCGGTCCCGGTGATAGCTCTGCCATATGCATTTACCCGCATCGCCTGTGTGTCTTCAGTTGAGCGACTTCAACAAAAGCTCCGTCGCATACATCAAACCCACTACGCCGAAGCCGACGATCAGGGCCTCAAGGCCGTTATGGCGCATGTAAACGAGCACTTCGTGAAACGCCTCGCCCCAAGTCTCTTCACTGCGAGGATTTTCCAACCCAGCCTCCTGAAAATGCCAGACTGACTGCCGTCACGACGCCCGGAATATAGACTTGGATCACACCACTATCAATTTTCGCCTTCTGGCTGCCCGCAACGAGGATGACGCATAGAATGAAGCAGGCAGAGGGAACGATCGCGTAGACGGTGACGTCCTTCTTGTCGACGACGGATTGAGAAAGCAGAGCCGTGGCGCCAAGGATGAAGGCCGTGACGATGAATTCGATCCAGGCAGGGCGGAGATAGACTTCGTAGAAATGATCGAGCAGATCGTCCGACGGCTGGTCTATCAGGGCGAATTTGAGACCGACCCCGACCACAAGAGGCAGAAACGGCAGAAGTCCGCGGCCGATCGTGCCCGTATTGATCAACGCCACACCCTCTCCACCCGTCTCCCCAGCCCCGTCAAAAGCTCGTAGGCGATCGTCCCCGCGGCATCCGCGACGTCGTCGATCGCGACATTCGGGCCGAAGAATTCCACCCGCGTACCCGGCTCCACTAGCTCCGCCGGCACGTCGGTGACATCGATGAGCGTCATGTCCATCGACACCCGGCCGAGCACCGGCACGGAATGGCCGGCGACGAAGGCCGTGGCGCCGGGCCGCATCTCGCGGAGCGGCACGCCGGCACCGGAGGCGGCGCGCAAATAGCCGTCGGCATAGCCGAGGCCGACGGTGGCGATGCGGGTGTCGCGCGAGAGCCGTCCGGCCGCGCCGTAGCCGGCCGCCTCCCCGGCCCTCGCGCCACGGACCTGCAGGACGGCTGCGGTCAATGAGGCGACCGGCTTCAGCCTTCCCTCGGACGGCGCACCGGCGCGGCCGCCATAGAGCGCAATGCCCGGCCGCGTGAGATCGAAGGTGAAGTCCGGCCCGAGAAACGATCCGGAGGAATTGGCGAGCGAGCGCGGCACGCCGGGAAACGCCTCGGCCATGGCGAGGAACACCGCCCGCTGCTCCTCGCGCTGGCCGGTCTCCTCGTCGGCGCTGGCGAGATGGCTCATCACCAGGGCGACGTCGAGCGTGCCGCCGGCGACGGCGGCCCTGACGATCGGCAGATCGGCCGCATCGAGGCCGAGACGGTTCATGCCGGTCTCCAGCTGCAGGGCCGCCGGCGCCTTCGTTCCGGCGCGCTCGAGCCCCTCGCACCAGGCGGCGATCTCGGCAAGGCTCGACAGGACCGGAACCAGACGCGCCGCAAGGCAGGCCGGAACGTCGGGCAGCCAAACACCCTGCAGGACGTAGATCGTCGCATCAGCAACACCGGCCGCATCGAGCGACTCGCGCAGGGCGACGCCCTCCTCCGGCCAGGCGACGAAGAAGTCCCGGCAGCCCGCCTCGTAGAGCGCCGCCGCGATCCGCCCGGCGCCGAGGCCGTAGCCGTCGGCCTTCACCGCCGCGCCGGTGCGCCCGGTAACGTTCAGCGCGTCGAGGGTGCGCCAGTTGGCCTTCAGCGCCGCGGTGTCGATCTCGACGCGGGGCATGCGGGACCGGTCGATCGGCGTTGCGGGAGTGGATGCTGCCATGATGTGCCCTGCGGGATGGTCGTGCCTTCGACCGGCCGCCTCCCCTCGCCCGATCGCTTGCCAGAGCGTAGCAGAGATTGGGGCCCATGCGCCAAGTCAAGGTCGGACGCGGGCATGTCCATGCATCGATTTTGCAATGGTGCTGAAATCGCGTGCGGTCGCGTCCCAGGGACGGACATCCGCCCCTCCGCGGCGTCAGCCTCGGGCTTGTCCTGAGGATCTACTGTGGGTTGATCGTCGGACCGTCCGCGGGCGGAAGGGCATTCTGTGTGGATTCTGGTGCGGCGGCGGCAGCAGATCCTCGGGACAAGCCCGAGGATGACGCGATTTCAATGGCTTCGCCTGAGTCTCGGCAGCCGAGACGGGTCGTGCGGGATCGTCGCCGCCCCCTCGACGTCACCATGCATGCGGCAATACGCTTGATGAAGACGACGGTGCCGAGGTCGCGGTACAAATAGTGGCCCTCATGGTGAGCCTGTCGAACCACGAGGGCGCTCGGCGCATAATGGAGCCATTTCCCTGGTGGTGCGACAGGCTCAGCATGAGGGAATGGTGAAGCGACGCTTCCCGGCTCCCGGGGGCGTTGTAGTTTCGTATCCGCCCCCGCACACTCTACTCGAAGCGTTCCGGCAGATAGGCCTCCTCGGCGAGATCGGTGAAGCGGGTGTATTCGGCCTGGAAGGCCAGCGGCACGGTGGCGGTCGGGCCATGGCGCTGCTTGGCGATGATCACCTCGGCCTTGCCTCTGGCGTCGTTCAGCGCCTGTTCCCACTTCAGATGCTCGTCGGTGCCGGGCTTCGGCTCGCGATTGGCGAGGTAGTACTCGTCGCGATAGACGAAGAGGACGACGTCGGCATCCTGCTCGATCGAGCCGGATTCGCGCAGGTCGGCGAGCTGCGGGCGCTTGTCGTCGCGGGCCTCGACCTGACGCGAGAGCTGCGACAGGGCGACGATCGGCACCTGCAGCTCCTTCGCCAGCGCCTTGAGGCCGGTGGTGATCTCGGTGATCTCCTGGACGCGGTTCTGCGACGAGGCCTTGGACGAGCCCTGCATCAGCTGGACATAGTCGATCACCATCACGTCGAGGCCGCGCTGGCGTTTGAGCCGCCGCGCCCTTGCGGCGAGCTGGGCGATCGAGATGCCGCCGGTCTGGTCGATATAGAGCGGCAGCTTCTGCATCATCTCCGAACAGGCGATCAGCTTGGTCAGCTCCTGATCGTTGATCTGGCCGCGGCGGATCTTTGAGGAGGAGATCTCGGTCTGCTCCGAAATGATGCGGGTGGCGAGCTGCTCGGCCGACATCTCCAGCGAGAAGAAGCCGACGACACCGCCGTTCTTGGCCTTGAAGGAGCCGTCGGCCTGCTCGGCCGGCTCGTAGGCGGCGGCGATGTTGAAGGCGATGTTGGTGGCAAGCGAGGTCTTGCCCATGGCAGGGCGGCCGGCGAGGATGACGAGGTCGGAGGGCTGCAGGCCGCCGAGCCGCCGGTCCATCGCGATGATGCCGGTGGAAATGCCGGAAAGGCCGCCGTCGCGGTCCTTCGCCGCCGTCGCCATCTGGACGGCAGCGGTCACCGCGTCGGTGAAGGACTGGAAGCCGCCGTCGTAGCGGCCGGTCTCGGCGAGGGTGAATAGGCGGCGCTCGGCCTCCTCGATCTGGTCCTTCGGCTCCATGTCGAGGGGCGCGTCGAAGGCGAGATTGACCATCTCCTCGCCGATGCCGATCAGCGAGCGGCGGAGCGCCAGGTCGTAGACCGCACGGCCGTAGTCGAGGGTGTTGATGATCGTCGTCGCCTCGGCGGCGAGGCGCGCGAGATACTGCGCGACGGTCATCTCGCCGATCTTGTCCCTGGCGGCGAGGAAGGTCTTGATCGTCACCGGATTGGCGATCTTGCCCATCCGGATCATCTCGGAGGTCTTTTCGAAGATCTCCTTGTGGATCGGCTCGAAGAAGTGGTCCGGCTTCAGGAAGTCGTGGACGACGTAATAGGCGTCATTGTTGACGAGGATCGCGCCGATCAGCGCCTGCTCGGCCTCGATATTGGCCGGAGCCTCGCGATAGAGCGCCTGCTCTTCCTCGAATTTGCGCGCAGGCTCCGCCATCGCCGTCCCTCGTGACCACGGCATCGGCCAACGGATCGGATGCGATCTCCGGTCGGCGAGATGCGTGGAATCAAACTGTCGGAGCGTCTGTCACACGTCCTTTAAGGACACGGCGCTCCGGGTGTCGAAAGCAGATGCCCTACACCAAGCCGCGATTCGTCACAAAGGAAAGACGCCGCCCGGATCGGACGGCGTCTCTCAGGCCGGGAGAAACCCGGATGCTCTGGATAACTGCGGGGATAACCGCAAAGGCCTATTCCCCGGCCTCGCTCTCCGCCTCGGCGGGTTTTGCCGGCGAAGCCTTCGGGCCGCCCTTGGAGACGCCGACCATTGCCGGCCGCAGCACCCTGTCGCCGATCGCATAGCCGGCCTGGACGACCTGCAGCACCGTGCCGCTCGGCACCTCGGCATTTGGGATCTCGAACATCGCCTGATGGAAGTTCGGATCGAAGCGCTGGCCCTCCGGCTCGAGCTTCCTGACGCCATGCTTTTCCAGCGTCGAGATCAGCCCCTTCTCGGTCATCTCGACACCCTCGATCAGCGCCTTGAGGCCGGAGCTCTCGTCTGAGCGATGCTCCTCCGGGACGGCGTCGAGCGCGCGCGCCAGATTGTCGGCGACCGACAGCATCTCCCGGGCAAAGCCGGTCACCGCGTAGGTGCGCGCGTCCTTGATCTCGCGCTCGGTGCGCCGGCGCAGATTCTCCATGTCGGCGGCGAGCCGCAGCAGCCGGTCCTTGACGTCGGCGTTCTCGGCTTCGAGCGCGGCGATCCGCTCGGCATCGGCGGAACGGGCCGCCGCCTCGCCGGCATCGCCTGCCGCCTCGCCATAGGCGGCACCCGCGCCCCACTGGGAAGACTGGGGCGTCGCCGCGCCGGCTTCACCCGTCGCGGTCTCGGTGGCCCCGGTTTCGGGACCCTTGCTCTCGGTGGCGTTGCCGTCGTTCCTGCCGGTCTCGCTCATCATCCCTCTTTCATCCCGTTCGTCGGCGCCATGGGTCGCGTCGGATGCGACTGGCGCGATGTTCTGCCGCAAGCCGGCCCGGCCGCCGTTCGATCAGAAACCGCGACTGAAGGCCGATGCACGAATGCGTTATCGCAGCGGCATATCGAATTGCAGGGCGTGAAAATCAAGCCTCGGAATCGCCCGAGCGGTTCTGCAGAAGCCGCGAGACGATCCGCGCCGTATAGTCGACCATCGGCACGACGCGGCGATAGTTCAGCCGGGTCGGCCCGATGACGCCGACGGCGCCGACAACGCTTTCCGTTCCCCCGCCCCCTCCCCCCATGTAGGGAGCGACGATCAGCGACGAGCCGGAGAGCGAGAACAGCTTGTTCTCCGAACCGATGAAGATCCGGACGCCGTTGCCCGCCTCGGCAAGGCCGAGCAGCTCGATCATGCCGTTCTTGGTTTCGAGATCGTCGAAGAGCAGCCGCAGGCGATCGATGTCCTCGCTGGCGGAGATGTTTTCAAGAAGGTTCGCCCGGCCGCGGACGATCAGCTGCGCCGGCTGGTCGGCCGCGGCGCCGGACCAGATCGCCAGCCCCTGATCGACGAGTGTCTGGGACAGAAGATCGAGGGCCGTCGCCGTCTCCTTCTGGAGCTTCGCGATCCGCTCGCGCGCCTCGCCGAGGGTGCGGCCGACGACATGGGCGTTGAGGAAGTTCGCCGCCTCGACGAGCTGCGAGGCCGTCACCCCGGCCGGCAGGTCGAAGATGCGGTTTTCCACCTCGCCGTTCTCGCCGACGAGGACAGCGAGACCGCGGGTCGGCTCCAGCCGGATGAACTCGATGTGCTTGAGGCGGAGGTCCGACTTGGTGGTGACGACGATGCCGGCGCCGCGTGACAGACCCGACAGAAGGTTGCTCGCCTCGGTGAGAAGGTTTTCCACCCCCCGACCGTCGCCGACGAGGCGCACCTTCTCCTCGATCTCGTCGCGCTCGGAAGCAGCGAGATCGCCGACTTCCAGAAACGCATCGACAAAGAATCGGAGGCCGATTTCGGTCGGCAGCCGGCCGGCCGAGACATGCGGGGCGTAGATGAGGCCGAGCGCTTCGAGGTCGCTCATGACGTTGCGCACCGAGGCGGGCGAGAGCGACGAGGTCAGAAGCTTCGACAGCATGCGCGAGCCGACCGGCTCGCCCTGGTCGAGATAGCTCTCGACGATCAGGCGGAAGATCTCGCGGGCACGCTCGTCGAGCGGCGGAACCTGGACGCGGGCAAGATCGCTGACGGACATCATCGGACGAGGAATGCGGTGTGAACCATGGCCCTACTATAGGTGCGCGCCGGCCGCGATGAAAGTCGCGGCAGAGGGCCGCGCACCCCTTCTTCTGCTGTCACGGCATCCGCCGATCCGGCTCATGCAAAACGCGCCGGCGACAGCGCCTCCAGCACCGGGTCGCCATTGCCGGCCATGAGCTCGGCAAGAAGGACGCCGGTGGTCGGCCCCAGCGTAAACCCCTGGTGGCCATGGCCGAAATCGAACCACAGCCCGTCATGCTTCGGGGCCTTGCCGAGCACCGGGAGCATGTCCGGCATGCAGGGGCGCGTGCCGTGCCAGGGCTGGTTCTCCACCGGGCCGCCGAAATCCAGGACTTTTCGCGCGCCTTTTTCGGCTTCCTCCAGCTGACGCAGGTTCTGCGTCGCGGTCATCGCCGTGAGCTCGGCGCCGGTGGTGATGCGCATGCCGAGCTTCATCGGCACGAACACCGCGCCGACCGAGGCGTCCATCAGCGGCTTGTCGAGCGGATTGTTCTGGAAATGCTGGTGATAGCCGCGCTTCCTGACCATCGGGATCCTGTAGCCGAAGCGCTTCAGCAGCTTCGGCGACCAGGCGCCGAGGCAGACGACGACGTCCTTCGCCGAAACCTTTCCCTCGGCGGTATCGACCCGCCAGCCGGCCCCGTCCGCAGCGAGCGTCTCGGCATCGCCGTCGAGGAGCCTGCCGCCGCGCTTCACGAAGAGGTCGCCATAGGCCTGGGTCAGATCGCCGGGGCTCGAGCAGCACCAGGAATCGGTCCAGTGGATGGCGCCGGCAAAGCCGGGCTTCAGGGCCGGCTCGGCGGCCATCAGCCCGGCGGAATCGAGCGCCGCAAAGCCGACGCCGAACTCGGCCTTCACCCTTTCCGCCTTGGCGACCGCGGCCGCGAGCTTGGCTTCGTCGCGATAGGCCTGGTGAAAGCCATCGCGGCGGATCAGCCCGTCCGCGCCGGCATCGTCGATGTAGCGCGCGTGGTCCTCCCGCGAGCGGCGGATCAGCCTGCCCCAGGTCCCGGTGATCCGCCGGTAGCGCCCCGGCTGGGAGTTGCGGAAATAGGCAAGGAGACTACGGACCTCGGCGAGGATCGATTCGACATTCCATTCGACGTCGTTGGTGCGCTTCAGCGCGATGGCGACGAGAGAGGGAATGTCGGTCGGCATCGCATAGGGCTCGACGGCCTCGGCCTGGATGATGCCGGCATTGCCATAGCTCGTCTCGCCGGCAAATTTCGGCTTGCGATCGACGATGACAACGTTCCTGCCTTGCTCCTGCAAGGCCAGCGCGGCACCCACCCCCGCCATGCCGGCGCCGAGAACGATCACGTCGGTCATGGGGCAGTCCTTTTGTCTACGCAGGTCACCAACGGGAGGTTAGTCGGCTGGTGGCCAAGGGCAAGCGAATTTTGCAGTGCAAAATCGCCGTTGAGAGCCACCTCGCCCAAAACATGTCTGGCTCGCGATCAGGGTGCCGTATCGACGAGTCTCAGATGAGGCGGTGGCAACGGCTCGAGCGATTCGTAAATCGCACCCATCATCAGCACCGCCCCTATCTCGGCGAGATCTATGGTCTGATCCAGGTCATCAAACTTCTCGACGCTCCACCCGCCTCTCAGGTTCCGCCGGTACAGCTTTACCGAGATCACGTCGGGATCGACGAAGCGGATCAGCCGGATGTCGCCATGGGACCGGTACTCGTCGAGCTTGTCGGTCGCGTCGATCGCCGAGGTACCCGGGGATGAGACTTCGACGACCAGCGTTGGTGTGGAGGCTTCCAACGCTTCGGGATTGCCCGGTCCGCAGTCGACCACCACGTCGGGATTGCGGATCGTTACCGGCCCCGTCCTGACTGCGGTATCGCTGGCAGTTGTCCGGCAGCCGTTGCGCCTTGCATGCGGCAACAGCGCCGCGAGAGTGTCAGCGGCAACGACGTTGTAGCTCTGCTTACTGGCAGTCATCATCCGGACGACCCGACCGTCGACGAGCTCGAACCGCTCCTTCTGGGTCGCCGCCCATGCGAGGAACGCGTCTGCGGAAACCAGCTCCTTTTCCGGAGAAGCCATTGTCACCCTCTCCTGACGACGCCATCGGGGCAGCATATTGGCGAGCGGGTGGCCGGGCAATGGCGGCGGCACGCAGAGACTCACACCGCATATGCGGCCCACGGCAGAAAACGACCCCGGCACGTCCACCGCGTTCGGCAGCGCCATCGCCCAGATTGCCGAGCATCTCGCTATCACATATATATGTGATCATACTGCAGCTCAGAGGCGCCGACCGTGCAACGCAACACGACGTTCAATCTGCCGGATGCGTTGGTGCAGAAAGCCAAAGCCTATGCCGCCGCCAACGGAACCACGATGACCGCGATCGTCCGTTCGCATTTGGAGGCGGTGACGAGCGACGGCTCCTCGCCGCCGGAGGACGATCCGCTGCTGGCCTATTCCGAAGGGCGGCTTTCGCGCAGGGAAGCGATCAGGCTCATGGGGTTGAGGGACTATAGCGAGCTCCTCATCCAATTGGGCGAGGCCGATCTGCCTATCCCGCGACCGGCGCCCCATGAGATCGAGAACCAGGCGCTCCTCTTCGAGAAACTCTGGAAATCATGAAGCGGTGCACGCTCGTCATGGCGGATGCCGGGCCCTTCAACAGCCTCTGGGTGGCGGGTCGGCTGGACCTTCTGTTGGCGCTCGACATGCGCGTCGTGGTGGTCGATGCCGTCTACGACGAGCTCACGAGTGACCCGGTCTACCTCAAAGATCGCGAGGTAAAGGCCTTTATCGACAACAACCGCCCCCCCTTCCTCATCGAGCCAACCGACATCGGGCAAATGGAGCGGGAGAAGCGAGCCAGAGGCGGAAAACTGAAAAGAAACGCCGGTGAATTGGCCATGGTCGACTTCATGACGTCGGACAACGGCTTGCCATCGTACACGGCTGCCGGAGATCCGGTGGCCATTCTGTTCGAGGACGCGGGGATACGGGTCATCAACAAGCCTCCGAACCTCCACCTGCTTTCCACGATCGGCATGCTTTACGGGCTGGAGCGGGTCGGGATCATCCCGTCGGCGGAGGACATCGTCCGTGAGATGACGCATCCGACATTGCCCGGGCGAAAATTGTCCGACGCGCGAAAGTTCACCGATTTGCCCGAGGGCATCGACGATCCCGCGGCCATCGGAAGTTCTTGGACGCCTGGATCGTAAGGCCAGCCCGCGGGCTCCATCATCGAGAATGGCACGATCCTTCGGTTGGCGATGGCTGCCGGATGGCACTGCTTTCCGGATCGAATCTTAGCTACGTCGATGAAGCCCTGATCCCCGTCTATCCCGATAGCGAAGTAGACGGGGTGTCGCCTTTATCACGGGCCCGGGTTGCAACGAAGAATGTCCGGCGCGCGGCGGAAACATCGCCGGCGAACCCTTTGCGTGCCCGCAGCTTTCCCGATACAAGCCCGGCGCAATAACACTCCGTTAACCATTCAAATTCGAAGCAAAAGCGAGCCACCGCCATGCGCCCATCGAAACGCCCCAACGACGCCATGCGCGACGTGACCATGGACACCGGCGTCTCGCGCCATGCCGAGGGCTCCTGCCTCGTGCGCTTCGGCAACACCGAGGTGCTCTGCATGGCGAGTCTCGAAGAGCGGGTCCCGCCGTTTTTGAAGAACACCGGCAAGGGCTGGGTGACCGCCGAATACGGCATGCTGCCGCGGGCGACCGGCGATCGGATGCGCCGCGAGGCGGCCCAGGGCAAGCAGTCCGGCCGGACCCAAGAGATCCAGCGGCTGATCGGCCGCTCCTTGCGATCGATCGTCGACCTGCAGGCGCTCGGCGAGCGGCAGATCACCGTCGACTGCGACGTCCTGCAGGCCGACGGCGGCACCCGCACCGCGGCGATCACCGGCGGCTTCGTGGCGCTGTCGGAGTGTCTGAAATGGATGGAGGAGCGCTCGATGGTGAAGCGCCACGACGTCCTTCTCGGCCATGTCGCCGCCGTCTCCTGCGGCATCTACAAGAACGAGCCGGTGCTCGACCTCGACTATGCCGAGGATTCCACTGCCGAGACCGACGCCAATTTCGTCATGACCGGTGCCGGCGGCATCGTCGAGATCCAGGGCACCGCCGAGGGCGCGCCCTTTTCGGAAGACGAGTTCCTCAACCTCCTAAAGCTCGCCCGCAAGGGCATTGGCGAGCTCGTCGAGACCCAGCGCCAGGTTCTCGGAGAGCACTGATGGCGCTGCTTTCGCCGGAAGTCGGGCCGCTGCTCGTCGCCAGCCACAACAAGGGCAAGATCTGGGAAATCCGCGAGCTGATGGAGCCCTTCGGCTTCGAGGTGACCTCGGCGGCCGACAAGGGCCTCGACGACCCGGAGGAGACCGGCACGACCTTCGAGGCGAATGCCGAGATCAAGGCGCTGGCGGCTCTGAATGCGACAGGCCTCGCCTCGCTGTCGGACGACAGCGGTATTGCCATCGAGGCGCTGAACGGCGACCCTGGCATCTATTCGGCCCGCTGGGGCGGCCCGGACAGAGACTTCGCCATGGCGATGCGCAATGTCGAGGAGAAGCTCCAGGCCGCCGGCGCGACGACGCCCGACAAGCGCCGCGCCACCTTCGTCGCCGTCCTGTGCCTCGCGCGCCCTGGCCATGAGCCGATGTTCTTCCGCGGCGAGGTGGACGGCACGATCGTCTGGCCGCCGGTCGGCGACAAAGGCTTCGGCTACGACCCGATCTTCCTGCCCGACGGCGAGAGCCGCACCTTCGGCGAGATGATGTCGGCCGAAAAGCATGCCTGGGTGCCCGGCCAGAAGACCGCCCTCTCCCACCGGGCCCGGGCCTTCCAGAAATTCGCCAAGCTCGCCCTCGGGGTGGAATGAAGGGGACGGGATGAACCTGATCGCGCCGCACAAGCCTTCCGACGTCCTGCCCTTCGCCAAGGCGCCGGCCCTGCCGGGGTTCGGGGTCTATATCCACTGGCCGTTCTGCGCGGCGAAATGCCCCTATTGCGACTTCAACAGCCATGTGCGGCGCTCCCCCGTCGACCAGCCGCGCTATGTCGCGGCCTTCGAGCGGGAGCTGAAGGAGGCGGCGCGGCGCTCGAAGGGCGAGACCGTCACCTCGATCTTCTTCGGCGGCGGTACGCCGAGCCTGATGGCGCCCGAGACCGTCGGGGCGCTGATGGATGCCGTGGCGGCAAACTGGACGATCGCGCCGGACGCCGAGGTGACGCTCGAAGCCAACCCCTCCAGCGTCGAGGCCTCGCGATTCCGCGGCTACCGTGCGGCGGGGGTCAACCGCGTCTCGCTCGGCGTCCAGGCGCTGAACGACCCGGACCTTCGCCGGCTCGGCAGGCTGCATGACGTGAATGCCGCGCTGGAAGCGATCAGGCTGGCCCGGGAGATCTTTCCGCGGCTGTCCTTCGACCTGATCTATGCCCGGCCGAACCAGACGGTGGAGGCCTGGGAGGCCGAGCTCAATCAGGCGATCGATCTCGCCGCCGACCATCTGTCGCTCTACCAGCTGACCATCGAGATGGGGACGCCGTTCTTCGACCTTTACAAGGCCGGCAAGCTGAAGGTGCCGGACGGTGAGCTCTCGGCCGAACTCTACGAGGCGACGCAGCAGCTGACGGCCGTCCGCGGCCTGCCGGCCTACGAGATCTCCAACCATGCGGTGCCGGGGGCGGAATCGCGCCACAACCTCACCTATTGGCGCTACGGCTATTATGCCGGCGTCGGCCCGGGCGCCCATGGGCGCCTCAAGGGCGAGAACGGCCATCGCCATGCGATTGCCAACGAGCCGCTGCCGGAGACCTGGCTGAAGATGGTCGAGAGCTGGGATTCAGGCGCCACCACCGACGAACCACTGAGCCTCGAGGAACAGGCCGACGAACTGCTCCTGATGGGGCTTCGCCTCACCGAGGGCATCGATCTCGCCCGCTGGCGCAAGCTCGCCGGCCGCGACATCGACCGGGCGAGCGAGGCGGACCTTGCCACCCACGGCATGATCGAGCGGCTCGGTCCGGACCGCATCCGGGCGACGCCCGCCGGCATGCTCGTGCTCGACGCGGTGGTGGCCGACCTCGCCTGAGGATCATCGGAGCGGCCCGCCGATGTTCGATCTCCTGCCGGCCGGGCTGACGCAATCCGGCCTCCTCTTCATCGTCGCGACCGCCTTCGTCGCCGGGCTTGCCCGCGGCTTTTCCGGCTTCGGCGCAGCGCTGATCTTCGTGCCGCTGGCGAGCGCCATCGTCGGGCCGAAGCTGGCGGCGCCGGTGCTTCTGGTGATCGACGCGGTGGCGGCGCTCGGGCTCCTTCCCGGCGCCCTGAGGAAGGCAGAGGCGCCGAGCGTCGCCGTCATGGCGATCGGCGGCGCCATCGGCGTGCTGCTCGGGACGCTGCTGCTGACCGTCGCGAGCCCGCTCGCCGTCCGCTGGTTCATCGCCTCGGTCGTCGTCATCCTGCTGGTGCTGCTCGCCTCGGGATGGCGCTATCACGGCCGGCCCAAAACGCTGCTCACCATTGCGGTCGGCACGGTCTCCGGCGTCTTCAGCGGCGCCGCCGGCACCGGCGGGCCGCCGGTCGTCGCCTACTGGCTCGGCTCGCCGCGGGCCGGCAAGGTGGTGCGTGCCAACATCGTTGCCTATTTCGCCGTCTCGACGGTCTTCACCGTCGTCAGCTACGCCGTCGGCGGCCTGTTCATCCGGGCGCTGCTGCCGCTGATCGTCGCGACGGGCCCGCTCTATGCGGCAGGGCTCTTTGCCGGCACGCGGCTGTTCGGCCTTGCCCGCGAGAGCGTCTTCCGCTGGGCCTGCATCGCGCTGATTGCGGGGTCCGCGCTGGTCAGCCTGCCGATCCTCGATCCGATCCTGCGGTGAGTTTTTCCCCCTTCAAAAACCCAACTAGACGGGTTAGTTTCGTGGCATGGTCACGGTACTTCGCCACGGCGCTCTGCGCGTCGTCATCTTCAAGGACGATCACTCGCCCGCCCATATGCACGTGTTCGGCGATGGCGAAGCGAAGATCGACATATCTGGACCCGCGCCGCGACTGATCCTCAGCACGATGCGCCGAGGCGAATTGCGCAGGGCAAGCGCGTTGGTCGCGGGCCATCAAGCGTTTCTGCTCGACGAATGGAGGAAGCATCATGGCTGATTTCGAATTTCCGCCGGCGGAGGTCGAAGCCGCGATGGAGCGCGCCGAGGCGGACCGGGCCGATCGCCCCATGCCCAAGACCGTCCAATACGACAGGGCCTCCGGACGGATCGTCGTGGAGTTCACCAACGGCTCGGCCTTCATGGTGCCGGCAAGGGCACTCGAAGACCTCGAGGATGCGGCAGACGAGGACCTCGCCGAAGTCGAGTTGCTCGGCAGCTACGGGCTGCACTGGGAAAAGCTCAATGTCGACTTCACAATCCCCGGTTTGATGGCGGGCATCTTCGGCACCGCCGGCTTCATGAGAGAGGTCCAGTCCAAGGGCGGACGATCACAATCACCGGCAAAGGCCGCTGCGGCCCGAGCCAACGGCAGGAAGGGCGGGCGCCCCCGCAAGACGGGCTGACGGGTGACCTGACATACGCCCCGGCCGGCACGCCCGGCGCGCCCGATTGACAGCTCCGATCCATCTCTGTACCGATCGGTCAACACTCATCCGATCGGTACAGGACCGCGCCATGGCTCGCCCGCCCCTTCCGCCCTTCACCGCCGAGACCGCCGCGCAGAAGGCCCGCGCCGCCGAAGACGCCTGGAATTCCCGCGATCCGGAGCGGGTGTCGCTCGCCTATACCGAGGACTGCGTCTGGCGGAACCGCGCCGAGTTCATCCGCGGCCGGGCCGAGATCGTCGCCTTCCTCACCCGCAAATGGGCCAAAGAGCTCGATTACCGGCTGATCAAGGAGGTCTGGGCCCATGACGGGAACCGGATTGCCGTGCGCTTCGCCTATGAATGGCACGACGACAGCGGCCAGTGGTACCGCTCCTACGGCAACGAAAACTGGGAGTTCGACGATGAGGGCCTGATGCAGCTGCGCTTCGCCTCCATCAACGACCTGCCGATCCGCGAAGCCGACCGCAGGTTCCACTGGCCGGCGGGGACGAGACCGGCGGATCATCCCTCGCTGAGCGACCTCGGGCTCTGACATGGGGCCCGCTTTGCCGTTGCCTCGTCTCGATCCCCTCATCCGGTCGCGCGACATCGCCCGGGGCGTCCCGTCGTCGCCCCTTCGGCGTGTGGCCTGAAAATGGCGCGGACCGTCGCCGAACGCAGCGACGCCATCGCGCCGCTCGCCGAAGTGTTTCGCGAACATGGCTACGAGGGTGCTAGTCTGTCGCTGATCTCCAAAGCGACGGGGCTCGGCAAGGGCAGCCTCTATCACTTCTTTCCCGGCGGCAAGGAAGAGATGATGGCGGCGGTCCTCGCCGACATCGACCGCTGGTTCGAGAGAAAAATCTTTGCCCCGCTCGAGGCGACGGACGAGGCGGAGGCGGCTATCGCGGCGATGCTTGCGGCGGTGACGGCCTATTTCCGCACCGGCCAGCGGGTGTGCCTCGTCGGCGCACTCGGCCTGTCGGAGAGCGGCAACCGCTTCGCCGCGACGCTCTCTGGCTATTTCGCCCGATGGATCGACGCTCTGGTGGCCGCTCTCGTGACGGGCGGCGTGCCGCCTGCTCTTGCCCGCGATCTTTCCGAGGATGCCGTTGCCGGCATTCAGGGCGCGATCGTCCTGTCGCGCGCCATGGGCTCGCCGGCCGTGTTCGAGCGGGTGGTCGGGCAGATCGCGCAGCGCCTGGCGGTTGCTCTTCGACGGTGACCGGCTCCCGCATTGCTCACGGACCGGCAAAGAGTGAGTGGAGTCGTTTCGCATCCGACTACGGCTTCGTGTAAGCCTAGCGCCATGACCGCTCCCTCCTCCCCGCCGATCTACACCCTCTTCGGCACCGTCCGACCCGCTCCGAAACCCGAGCCGGGGCTCTATCTCGTCGCAACGCCGATCGGCAACCTCTCCGACATCACCATCCGGGCGCTGGAGATCATCGCCGGCGCCGACCGGCTCGCCTGCGAGGACACGCGGGTGACCGGCAAGCTCTTGCAGCGCTTTGCCATCGAGCGGCGGATGACGCCCTATCACGAGCACAATGCAGCCGAAGCAGGGCCGGCACTGATCGAGGCGGTGGCAGCGGGGGAATCCGTCGCGCTGGTCTCCGACGCCGGCACGCCGTTGGTGTCAGATCCCGGCTACCGGCTGGTGCAGGAGGCCTATGCGGCAGGGGTGAGCGTGGTGCCGATCCCCGGCGCCTCGGCGGCGACGACGGCACTGGTCGCCTCCGGCCTGCCCTCGGACGCCTATTTCTTCGCCGGTTTCCTGCCGCAGAAGGAAAAGGCCCGCGGCGAGCGCCTCGAAGCGCTGATCCGGGTGCCGGGCACGCTGATCTTCTTCGAGGCGCCGCACCGGATCGCCGCCAGCCTCGCGGCGATGGCAGAGGTCTTTCCCGATCGGCCGGCTGCGGTCTGCCGCGAACTCACCAAGCTGCACGAGACGGTCTATCGCGGCACGCTACCGGAGCTTGCCGCGGAATTTGCCGCGATGGCCGAGGTGCGCGGCGAGATCGTCGTCTGCATCGGACCGCCGGCCGAGGAGACCGTGGCCGCGGGAGAAGACGCCGACCAGATCCTCGCCGGCCTGCTCGGCGAGATGAAGCCGGCCAAGGCCGCCCAGGAGGCGGCGCGGCTCACCGGCCTTCCTCGCCGCGATCTCTATCAGCGCGCCCTCGACATGAAGGGAAAATGATCCGCCGGCGCCCGCCAGCGGAAGCGGGGGCCGCGCGGCGGCGCCGGCTTCTCTCCCGCGGCCATCGCGGCGAGACACTGGCGGCGTGGGCACTCCGGCTGAAGGGCTATCGCATCATCGCGCGGCAATACCGCACCAAGCTCGGCGAGATCGACATCATCGCGAGGCGCGGCGATCTCGTCGCCGTCGTCGAGGTGAAGGCGCGGCCGACGCTGATCGAAGCGATGGAGGCCGTCGGCCCCCATGCCCAACGGCGAATCGAGGCCGCCGCCGACATCTGGCTGTCGCGGCAGAGGGATTTTTCGCGGCTGTCGGTGCGGTTCGATATTGTCGCGGTCATGCCCCGGCGCTGGCCGGTGCATGTGAAGGACGCCTGGCGGGGGCGATAGAGCGACGCGCGTCCAACCGGACGCTCGAAGCACGCTCTGCGTCATCGACTCACAGCATCTGCCGGGCCGGCGCAGCCTTTCGAGAGTAGCGGGGGACGGTGATTTCCTGCCGGCCCGAAGCCTCACTCCCCGCGCGGGAAGCGGGCGTTTTCCTCAACGACGTTGAGATCCATGTGGTTGCGCATGTAGCGCTCCGATGCCTTCTTCAGCGGCTGGTGATCCCAGGGATAGTAGGCACCGTTTCTCAGCGCCTCGTAGACGACCCAGCGCCGGGCCTGGCTCTCACGCACCTCGGCATCGAAGCGGGCCATGTCCCATTGCGCCCGCAGCTTCTCTTCGAATGCCATCAGCGTCTTGGCATGGGCCGGATCGCCGGCGAGATTGGTCAACTCGCGGGGATCGGCCTCGATGTCGAAGAGTTGCGGCGCGTCGATCTCGCAGTGATTGAACTTCCATTTGCCTTCCCGGATCGAGACCAGCGGCGCATAGGAGCCTTCTGCGGCATATTCCATATAGACCGGCTCGGGCCGTCCGTCGCCGTTCACCGTCGGCTTCAGCGAGTGGCCGTCGGTCCAGGGCATGATCTCGCTCATGTCGATGCCGGCGAGATCGCAAAGCGTCGGCGTCATGTCGATGGTGGAGACCGGATCCTCAACAAGGCGCGGGTCGAGTCCAGGCGCTGCGATCATCATCGGCACCCGGGCCGACCCCTCGTAGAAGCACATCTTGAACCACATGCCGCGCTCGCCGAGCATGTCGCCATGGTCGGAGACGAAGGCGACGATGGTGTTCTCGTCCATACGGGTGCGCTTCAGGACGTCGAGGATCGAGCCGATCTTCTCGTCGAGATAGGAGAGATTGGCGAAATAGCCGCGCCGCGCCCGGCGGACGTTCTCGGCCGTGATCTCCGACTTCGCCGCGTCGTTGGCGGCGTAGAGGCGCCGCGAATGGGCGTCCTGCTCGTCGAGCGGGATCGGCGCCACCTCGGGATCGAGATGCTCGCAGTCCTCGTAGAGATCCCAGAATTTTTTCCGCGCGACGTAAGGATCGTGCGGATGGGTGAAGGAGACCGTCAGCGCCCAAGGTCGCTGGTCGTGGCCGCGCGACAGGTCGTAGAGCTTCTGCTCGGCGTTGAAGGCGACCTCGTCGTCATATTCCATCTGGTTGGTGATCTCGGCGACGCCGGCACCGGTGACCGAACCGAGATTGTGGTACCACCAGTCGATCCGCTCGCCTGGCTTGCGATAGTCCGGCGTCCAGCCGAAATCGGCGGGGTAGACGTCGGTGGTCAACCGCTCCTCGAAGCCGTGCAACTGGTCCGGACCGACGAAATGCATCTTGCCGGAAAGGCAGGTGTGATAGCCGGCGCGGCGAAGGTGGTGGGCGTAGGTCGGGATCGCCGACTGGAATTCGGCGGCGTTGTCGTAGACCCGCGTGCGCGACGGCAGCTGGCCGGACATGAAGGAGGCCCGCGCCGGGGCGCAGAGCGGGCTCGCGGTATAGCTGTTGCGGAATCTGGTCGAGCGCTTCGCCAGCGCTTTCAGATGCGGCATGTGAAGAAAATCCGCCGGCCCGTCCGGAAACAATGTGCCATTGGCCTGATCGACCATGATGATGAGGAAGTTCGGGCGGGCCATGGCGGATCGTCGTTCCTTGCGGCTGGAGAGTATCGGCAGTGTCGCTCCCCTGCGGCATAACGCGTCCGGGAGGGGCGCGACAATGGGGGCCGCTTCCCGCGCCGATCACCGAAGCCGACCGCCCGCGGACCGTGCCGTTTCTCAGACGAAGCGGCGTGGCATCCTGAAGGGCAGCATCGCCTGGACCACCGGATTGGCGAAACGGTCGAGATCGACGCTCTCGTGGATCGCGGTGACGTCGCGCCCGAGGAGCCGGGTGGCGACGACCGAGCGGGTGTAGAAGGGCGAATCCTCCAGCGTCTCGATCACCCTCGCCGTCACCCCCCGCTCGCAGCGGGTGGAGCGCCGCATGCCCCAGAAGCTCTTGTCGAGCCGCGCCGGCGGCGGCGCCTCGAAGTCGCTGACGCCGGTCCTCGGATCGAAGCGGATCGCCAGCGAACAGGACTGGTCGTCCCGGTCGAGGAGATCGTAGAGCACGATGGTGCCCTCCGGCCCCCCTGCCCGGCACCAGTTCCAGCGGTGGAAGCTTTCTTCCAGCGGCACCTCGCCGGTGTTGAAGTCGAAATAGCCGCTGCCGGACCAGGCGAGCGCCGGTTCTTCGAGATCGACCTCGACACGGGCGCAAGGGGCGATCGGCCACCAGCAGTGGCGCGCCTCGGCATCGAGGGCGACCGGGTGGTTGACGACGGCTTCCGGATAGAGCCGGACGGTGCCCTTCACCCGCCGCGGGATCAGCGGTGTCACCTCGTCGATCTCGGCGGTGAGGCCGCTGCCGTCCCAGCGCATGGTGCTCGGGCCGACGCGAAGGGTGCCGGCATCGCGGTGCAGCAGGCCGCGCCTTCGCTCGGTCATCGTCCAGCGCTTCGCCGAGGGGCCGGTGAGCGCGACATTGATCGAGACGTGGTCCTCCGGCGCCCGGCGCCCGGCCAGCCGGTAATAGGGCGAGAAGACGCTGCCGACGAAGCCGATCAGCGTGAGGGAATGCCGGCCGTCGGCAGAAAGCGCGTCCACATACCACCAGGCGTAGCCGCCGGGCGGGACCGTCTGGTCGAAGCGCGGTCCGCCAGGATGGCCTCGGCCGCGATCCTGCCCGACAGCGCCGCCATCGGCAGGCCAGCCCCGGGATGGACGCTGCCGCCGCAGAGATAGAGGCCCGCGAGCTTCGTTCTGGCGCCGGGACGCCGGAACGAAGCCGTCGACCCATGCGAGGCCCGCCCGTAGAGCGCTCCGCCCGTCGCCGGAAAGCGCGTCTCGAAATCTGAGGGCGTCGAAAGCCTGATCGCCGGATCGTCCGGCCGGTCCACCCGCAAGCCCGAAGCCTTGAGCCTGGAGAATGCCGCGCTCACGCATCGCTCGACCTCCTTTGGGGAAAAGCCCGCCCCGTCGCCATCGGCCGGCGCGTTGATGATCAGAAAGAGCCGCTCGGCGCCGCGCCGCGCGGCCTCGGCCGAAAGGACGCCGCGATCGTCGCGATCGGAGGCGCAGACATAGACGGTTGGATCGCTCGGCAGCCGGCGCAGCTCGAGGATCTCGTCGAACTCGCGGGCGTAGTCGGCCGAGAAGAAGACGTTGTGGCGCAACAGCGCCATGCCGCGCACCGGCGCCTCGAAGGCCATCGTCAGCGCCGAGAGCGAGCGCTCGGGGCGCTTCAGCGGCGGGTCGACGGCCGCTTGCGCCGCCGGGCCGAGCCTGCCGGCCGCGAGCGCTGCGACGTCGGCGTTGGAGAGGACGACGTCGGCGGCGATCCGCTCGCCGCTGGCAAGACGCACGCCGCAGACCCGGCCGCCTGCAGCCTCGACCGCGGCGACGGGCGCGCCGAAGCGCAGCGTCGCGCCGCAGCGTGCCGCAAGGGCGGCCAAAGCGTCGGCGAGGCGCTTCATGCCGCCATCGACCAGCCAGACGCCGGATTTTTCCACCTCGGCAATGAGCATCAGGGTTGCCGGCGCGAGGAAGGGCGAAGAGCCGTTATAGGTCGAATAGCGGGCAAAGAGCTGGGCAAGGCGCGGGTCTGAAAACGCCTTGGACAGCGACTTCCACAGCGTCGTTTCGGCGCCGATCCTGAGGATCGCCGGCAGGCCAACGGGCCCGGCCCGCGCCATCAGGGCCAGCGGGCCGGAGGGGCGCTCGGCGCGCATGAAAATCGGCGACAGCGTTTCGCAGACATCGCTCGCCCGCCGGCAGAAGGCGCGATATTCCCGCGCCGAACGCTCGCCGGAAAAGGCCGCGACCGCCGCCTCGGAGCGCGCCGCATCGGCAAAGAGATCGAGCCGTGATCCGTCGGCGAAGACATGCCGGGCGATCGTCTCGGAGCGTATCAGCTTCAGGTGATCGTCGAGGCGCTCGCCGGCGCTCGCGAAAACGTCATCGAAGACGTCGCGCAGGGTGAAGACCGTGGGACCGACATCGACCGGACGGCCGGCGACCGTCTCCTCGCGCAGCTTGCCGCCGGGGTTCTGACCGGCTTCCAGAAGCGTCACCGCGAGCCCGCTGGCGGCGAGCCGCACCGCAGCTGCCAGCCCTCCGACCCCGGCGCCGACGATCGCAACATGCATCTGTCCATCCTCGGTACCACCGCAAGCGAGATTGACACGGGCGCAATCTGGTTGTCCAATAAATTTGACAGATAGACCTGTCCAAAAGGATTGACGTTCATGTCGACCACAGGATCCGCGACGCCTCTCTCCCACCGACCGTCCGGCTGGGCGGCGCCGATCCGGGAACTTCGACGCTTTTTCAGGCCGAGCCGGGACCGCTGGCGCGACTTCCGCAACCGCAAGCTGGCGGATCCGGCCTTCCAGCAGGGCGCCGCGCGGTTCTGGCTCACCCGGCCCTTCGCCAGGCGGAGTTCGCGGCGGCTGTTCGATCTCGTCGCCGGCTTCGTCTATTCGCAGGCGCTCGCAGCGGCCGTCGAACTCGGCCTGTTCGACCGCCTGAAGCGCGGCCCCCGCACCCTGCCCGAGATCGCCGCGGCGACGGACCTTGCCCCCGAGGCTGCCGAACGGCTCCTGCGGGCGCTTGCCGCCATCGATCTCGTCGAGATCGACGACAGCGAGGAGGAGGTCGTCTACGGCCTCGGCCCGCTCGGTGCGGCGCTGGTCGGCAATCCCGGCGCCGAGGCGATGATCCGCCATCACAAGGACGTCTATCGGGACCTCTCCGACCCGGTGGCGCTGCTGAAAGGCAACGGCCCGCCGACCCGGCTGTCGAAGCTCTGGCCCTATGCCGCAGCGCCCGGCGGCACGCCGCCCGGGGACGGCGACGTCGCGGCCTATACCGACCTGATGGCGGCCAGCCAGGACATCGTCGCCGAGGAGGTGCTCGGCTCCTACGACCTCTCCTGGGCAAAGCGCATGCTCGATCTCGGCGGCGGCGACGGCCGCTTCCTGCGCAGGGTGGCGGCGCGGCATCCGGATATCGAACTGCATCTGATGGAACTGCCGGCGGTCGCCGAAATCGCCCGGCAGCGCATCGGCGACACCCGCTTCGGCCGGCGCATCACCGTCCATCAGGGCGACTTCTTCACCGATCCCTTTCCAGAGGGCGGCTTCGATCTCGTCACTCTCGTGCGCATCCTGCACGACCACGAAGACGCCGAGGCACTGAAGCTGCTCACCCGGGCCCGCGAGGTGCTGCGGCCTGGCGGCGTCGTGCTGGTCGCCGAGCCGATGGCCGGATCGGACGATTCGGCGGCGATCGCCGATGCCTATTTCGGCTTCTACCTGCTCGCCATGGGCCGCGGCCGGCCGCGCACGCCCCGCGAGATCGGCCGGCTGATGAGCGAAGCCGGGCTTAGCCGCATCCACGAGGTGCCGACGGCTCTGCCGGTCGCCACGGGCATGGTGCTCGGCGAGATTCCGCGCCGCAATGTCGCTTTTACTTGACAGTTTGAAGTGTCAATTTAAACTGACAGTCAAGCGAGGAGTTCTTCCGTGGTCACGCAATCCGACGCCATCGTCTTCGACCAGCCCCGCCAGCTCGGCATCAAGCGGCTGGCACTGGCGGCGCGGCAGCCCGGCGACGTCGTCGTCGAGATCGAGGCCTCGGGCATTTCCACCGGCACGGAACGGCTGCTGTGGTCCGGCGAGATGCCGGCCTTTCCCGGCATGGGCTATCCGCTGGTGCCGGGCTACGAGGCGGTCGGCCAGGTCGTCGACGCAGGCGAGGCCCGCCGGCTGAAGGCGGGCGACCGGGTCTTCGTCCCGGGCTCCAACGGCTTTGCCGGCGCCAGGGGCCTGTTCGGCGCCTCCGCCTCGCATGTGCAATTGCCGGAAGGCCGGCTCGTTCCGGTCGCAGAGTTCCTCGGCAACGAGGCGGTGCTCCTCGCGCTTGCCGCAACGGCGCATCATGCGGTGCGCGCCTCCGGCCGCGACCTGCCGGAGCTGATCGTCGGCCACGGCGCCCTCGGCAGGCTTGCCGCCCGCATCGTCGTCGGCCTCGGCGGCCAGCCGATCGTCTGGGAGACCGCCAGGGCCAGGCGCGGCGCCGCGAGCGGCTATGCCGTCATCGATCCCGAGGAAGACGAGCGGACGGACTATCGCCAGATCCTCGACGTTTCCGGCGATTCGGCGATTCTCGACAGCCTGGTGCCGCGGCTCGGCCGCGGCGGCGAGATCGTGCTCGCCGGATTTTACAAGAAGCCCGTCTCCTTCGCCTTCCCGCCCGCCTTCATGCGCGAGGCACGGATGAAGATCGCCGCGGAATGGCGGCCCGAGGACATGGAGGCGGTAACGCGGCTCCTTGCCGACGGCCGGCTCTCCCTCGACGGGCTCGTCACTCACACCGGCCGCCCGAGCGAGGCCAAGTCCGCCTACCGGACTGCCTTCGAGGACGCCGAGTGCCTCAAAATGATCCTGGACTGGAGAACGATGTGACCAACGCGCTGCGACATCTCGAAAGCGCGACGGGACCGGCCGGCGCCATGGCGGAGCGGCTGCGGGCGGAAGCTGCGGCAGAGCCCGACGCCGTCGCCACCGGCCCGGTCACCAAGGAGACGCAGATCATCGCGATCTACGGCAAGGGCGGCATCGGCAAGTCGTTCACCCTCGCCAATCTCAGCTACATGATGGCGAGCCAGGGCAAGCGCGTGCTGCTCATCGGCTGCGACCCGAAGTCCGACACCACCTCGCTGCTCTTCGGCGGCAAGGCCTGCCCGACGATCATCCAGACCTCGTCCGCCAAGAAGGCCGCCGGCGAGGAAGTCGACATCTCCGACGTCTGTTTCAAGCGCGACGGCGTCTTCGCCATGGAGCTCGGCGGCCCCGAGGTCGGCCGCGGCTGCGGCGGGCGCGGCATCATCCACGGCTTCGAGCTCCTCGAAAAGCTCGGCTTCCACGAATGGGGCTTCGACTACGTCCTCCTCGACTTCCTCGGCGACGTGGTCTGCGGCGGCTTCGGCCTGCCGATCGCCCGCGACATGTGCCAGAAGGTCATCGTCGTCGGCTCGAACGACCTGCAGTCGCTCTACGTCGCCAACAATGTCTGCTCGGCGGTCGAATATTTCCGCAAGCTCGGCGGCAATGTCGGCGTTGCCGGCATGGTGGTGAACAAGGACGACGGCACCGGCGAGGCAGCCGCTTTCGCCAAATCCGTGGGCATTCCGGTTCTGTCGGCGATCCCGGCTGACGAGGACATCCGCCGCAAGAGCGCGAACTATCAGATCGTCGGCATGCCCGGCGGCCGCTGGGCGCCGCTGTTCGAGACGCTCGCGACCAATGTCGCCGAGGCGCCGCCGCTCCACCCGACGCCGCTCGATCAGGACGGGCTGCTGGCGCTGTTCTCCGACGAGGAGACCGGCCGCGAGGTGACGCTCCAGCCGGCGAGCCTTGCCGACATGATGGGCCGGCCAATCGCCGCGCGCCCGTCCCTCGAAGTCGTCTACGACAACGCGTGAGGACCGGGCGATGGACTTCTCCGACATCGACCTGAAGCGCGGCGAGGCTGGCGGCACGACCACCGATGGCGACACGTCGGCTGCCGGGCCGGCGCCCCGCGAGGGCGATGCCTCCTGCCATGGCGGCAAGGCGGAGATGCGCGCCGCGGCGGCGAAGGCAGGACAGAGCGAGATCCTCGAGCGCTATGCCAGGGACTATCCGGCCGGGCCGCACGACCAGCCCCAGTCGATGTGCCCGGCCTTCGGCTCCCTGCGCGTCGGGCTGAGGATGCGCCGCACGGCGACGGTGCTGTCCGGCTCGGCCTGCTGCGTCTACGGCCTCACCTTCACCTCGCATTTCTACGGCGCCCGGCGCACCGTCGGCTACGTGCCGTTCAATTCCGAGACGCTGGTCACCGGCAAGCTGTTCGAGGACATCCGCGAGGCGGTCCACCAGCTCGCCGATCCGGCGCTCTACGACGCCATCGTCGTCACCAATCTCTGCGTCCCCACCGCCTCAGGCGTGCCGCTGCGGCTGCTGCCAAAAGAAATCGACGGCGTCAGGATCATCGGCATCGACGTTCCCGGCTTCGGCGTGCCGACCCATGCCGAAGCGAAGGACATCCTCGCCGGCGCGATGCTCGCCTATGCAAGAGGCGAGGCCGAACAGGGGCCGGTGGCAGCGCCCGCGGCGCCGCTGAGCGACAAGCCGAGCGTCGCGCTGCTCGGCGAGATGTTCCCCGCCGACCCGATGGTGATCGGCCGGCTCGTCGAGCCGATGGGGCTTGTTGCCGGGCCGGTGGTGCCGACCCGCGAGTGGCGCGAGCTCTATGCGGCGCTCGACTGCACCGTCGCAGCGGCGATCCATCCCTTCTACACCGCGTCAATACGCGAATTCGAGACGGCCGGCCGGCCCGTGGTGGGCTCCGCCCCGGTCGGGGTGGAAGGCACGGCGGAGTGGCTGTCTCGGATCGGCGAGGCCGCCGCCGTGCCGGCGAGCCGCGTGGCCGCCGCCCAGAACGCCATCCTCCCGGCGATCCGTGGCGCGCTCGCCGGATCGCCGATCGACGGACGGATCACCCTCTCCGGTTACGAGGGATCGGAGCTGCTCGTCGCGCGGCTGCTCGTCGAGAGCGGCGCGGACGTGCGCTATGTCGGCACGGCCTGCCCGAAGACGCCGTGGTCGGCCGCCGACCGCGAATGGCTCGAGGCGAAGGGCGTCACGGTGAAGTTCCGCGCTTCGCTGGAGGACGATCTCGCCGCCTTCGAGGCTTTTTCGCCGGACCTTGCCATCGGCACGACGCCCGTCGTCCAGAAGGCCAAGCAATCCGGCACGCCGGCGCTCTACTTCACCAATCTGATTTCCTCGCGGCCCTTGATGGGGCCGGCCGGCGCCGGGTCCCTCGCCGAGGTGATCAATGGTGCGATCGCCTCGAAATCGCGCTTCGACACGATGAAGGCCTTTTTCGAGGGCGTCGGCGAAGGCTATTCCGCCGGCGTCTGGGAGAACGTTCCCAACAAGCCTGCCGCGCCGAAGCGCCGGGCCGACGTGCCGGTGCGCGCCACCGGCAAGACCGCCGCCTATGATACCGGGATGGGGGACGCCTGATGCTCGTCCTCGATCACGATCGTGCGGGAGGCTACTGGGGCGCGGTCTATGTCTTCACCGCGGTGAAGGGCCTGCAGGTCGTCGTCGACGGCCCGGTCGGCTGCGAGAACCTGCCGGTGACCTCGGTGCTGCACTACACCGACGCGCTGCCCCCGCACGAACTGCCGATCGTCGTCACCGGCCTGTCGGAGGACAATCTCGGCCAGACCGGCACCGAGGGGGCGATGAAGCGCGCCCACGGGACGCTCGATCCGGCCGAGCCCTCGGTGGTGGTCACCGGGTCGATCGCCGAGATGATCGGCGGTGGGGTGACGCCGGAGGGCACCAACCTCAAGCGGTTCCTGCCGCGCACCATCGACGAGGACCAGTGGCAGTGCGCCGACCGGGCGCTGAAATGGCTCTTGACCGAATACGGCCCGAAGAAGGGAAAGATCCCGGCGCCGAGGGAGCGCAGGGAGGGCGAGAAGCCGAAGATCAACATCATCGGCCCGGCCTATGGCATGTTCAACATGCCCTCCGACCTTCACGAGATCCGCCGGCTGATCGAGGGGATCGGCGCCGAGGTCAACCTCGTCTTCCCGCTCGGCTCCCATTTGCGGGACATCCCGAAGCTCACTCTCGCCGAGGCGAATGTCTGCCTCTACCGCGAATATGGCCGCCAGCTCTGCGAGGCGCTGGAGCGGCCCTATCTGCAGGCGCCGATCGGGCTGCATTCGACGACGGCCTTCCTGCGGAAGCTCGGCGAGATGCTCGGCCTCGACCCCGAGCCCTTCATCGAGCGCGAGAAGCACACGACGATCAAGCCGCTCTGGGATCTCTGGCGGTCGGTCACCCAGGACTTCTTCGGCACGGCGAGCTTCGCCATCGTCGCCAACGAGACCTATGCCCGCGGCGTGCGGCACTTCCTCGAAGACGAAATGGGCCTTCCCTGCCGCTTCGCGGTCCCGAGGCTCTCCGGCAGGAAGACGCTGAACGACGACGTCCGGCGGATGGTCAGGGAGACCCCGCCCCTCGTTCTCTTCGGCAGCTACAACGAACGCATGTATCTCGCCGAAGCCGGCGGGCGCGGCACCTTCATCGCCGCGTCCTTCCCCGGCGCGGCGATCCGGCGGCACACCGGCACCCCCTTCATGGGCTATTCCGGCGCGACCTGGCTCGTTCAGGAAGTCTGCAACGCCCTGTTCGACGCGCTCTTCCACATCCTGCCGCTCGGCACCGAGATGGACAAGGTCGCCGCGACGCCTGCGAGAGGCCGCTCCGGCGGCGCTGCGCGGGCCGAGGAACTCGCCTGGTCGCCCGGCGCCAACGACATGCTGCAGGCCGCGCTGGAGCGCGAGCCGGTGCTGGTGCGGATCTCCGCCGCGCGCCGGCTGCGCGACGCCGCCGAAGCCGAGGCAAGGCGGGCCGGCTCCGCCACCGTCGAGCCGCGCCACATGGCGGCAATCGCGCCGGACATGGCCGCGGAGACCGCGCCATGACCGCCCCCTCTTCGATGCCAGACCGCAATGCAGGAACAGCCAGGGAGAACCCGAAATGAGCCTCGTCGAACGCCACGGCCTGTCGAATTTCCGGGCCGACCAGCAGGAATACCGGATCCTCTTCGCCGTGACCTATCCGATCTTCCTCGCAGTCGCGCTCGTCTCGCGCCTCTTGCCGGCTCGTCTGCGGCCGGTGCCGACGGAGCGCGGCGGCGTCTTCGCCGTGTTCCGCGACGCCAGGGCCGCAGCCAACTCCGTCCTCCCCTTCGCCTTCATGCGATAGCGCCGTCGAGGACAACGAAGCTTCGGAGCCGCCCGCGCCTGCCAAGCCGCGGCCGGCCCGGAGATCCCGGGAAACAAGGAGAAAGGAACATGGTAGACCCCATTACCGGCCGGGAGGCGGGAACGCTTTCCGGTATGACCGAGAGGGAGGCGCAGGAGTTCCACGGACTCTTCTTCACCTCCTTCCTGGTCTTCACGGCCGTCGCGGTCGTCGCGCACATTCTCGTCTGGATCTGGCGCCCCTGGCTTCAGACCCCCGAGGTGAGCTCGGCGAGTCTCGAGGCGGTCAAGCCACTTCTCACGATGCTCAGCTAGGAGATCGAACCATGTGGAGAATGTGGCTGCTCTTCGATGCGCGCCGGGCCCTGATCGGCCTGTTCACCTTCCTGATGGTGCTGGCGCTGCTGATCCACTTCATCCTCTTGTCCACGGCCCGTTTCAACTGGCTGGCCAATCCGAACCCGCCGGGCGGCGGGGCGCAGACCAGCCAGATCGAAACGCCGCTGCGCATCGGCTGAAGCAGAGATCACGACCAATCGGGACGGCGTCCTTCGCCGTCCCGGATCCGCCGGGCTCCCGCCGGAACCCGGTCGGGGCACGGCCCGAATCCGGCCTGACGAGATGGGACAAACGCCATGGCGATGCTGTCGTTCGAACGCAAATATCGGGTGCGCGGAGGCACGCTGATCGGCGGCGACCTCTTCGACTTCTGGGTCGGTCCCTTCTATGTCGGCTTCTTCGGCGTGACGGCGGTGTTCTTCGCGCTGCTCGGCTCGCTGCTGATGTTCTACGACATCAGCCAGGGCGACGCGACCAACGTCTTCGCCTTCTCGGTCAACCCGCCATCGATCAAATACGGGCTGGGCCTTGCGCCCCTCGACGAGGGCGGCACCTGGCAGCTGGTCACCATGTGCGCGGTCGGCGCCTTCGTCTCCTGGGCGCTGCGCGAGATCGAGATCTGTCGCAAGCTCGGCATCGGCTGGCACGTGCCGATCGCCTATTCCTTCGCCGTCCTCGCCTATGTCTCGCTGGTGGTGATCCGGCCGCTGCTGCTCGGCGCCTGGGGCCACGGCTTTCCCTACGGGATCATGTCGCATCTCGACTGGGTGTCGAACGTCGGCTACCAGTTCCTGCACTTCCACTACAATCCGGCGCACATGCTGGCGGTGACGTTCTTCTTCACCACCACGATGTTTCTCGGCCTCCACGCCGGCGTCATCCTCGGCGCGGTCAATCCCGGCAAGGGCGAGAGCGTGAAATACGGCGAGCACGAGAACGCCTATTTCCGCGACTACATCTGCTACTCCGTCGGCCCCTACGGCATCCACCGGCTCGGCCTGTTCTTCGCCCTGAACGCCGGTTTCTGGAGCGCGGTCTGCATCATCATTTCCGGTCCCTTCTGGGACAAGGGATGGCCGTACTTCTTCGACTTCTTCCTGAAGACCCCTGCCGCCATCGGCAACATCGCTTACTGAGGGAGGCGGCACGATGGGTTCCTATGCTTCGATCTACAACCGGATCCAGGTTCGCGGACCGTTCGATCCCGGGGTGCCGCTGAGGCACTCCTCGGACACCCGCATCCAGGCCAAGAGCTTCTCCTACTGGCTCGGCAAGATCGGCGATCCGCAGCTCGGGCCGCTCTATCTCGGCTGGTCCGGGGCCGCCTCGCTGGCCTTCGGCTTCATCGCCATCGAGATCATCGGCCTCAACATGTGGGCCTCGGTCGACTGGGACCCCTACGCCTTCGTGCGCAACCTCGCCTTCCTGTCGCTCGATCCGCCGCCGGCGAAATACGGGCTGAACCCGCTGGTGCCGCTCGGCGACGGCGGCTGGTGGATCCTCGCCGGCTTCTTCCTGACCACCTCGATCCTTCTTTGGTGGGTGAGAAGCTACACCCGCGCCAGAGCGCTCGGCATGGGCACCCACACCAGCTGGGCCTTCGCCTCGGCGATCTTCCTCTATCTCTCGCTCGGCCTGTTCCGGCCGATCCTGATGGGATCGTGGTCGGAGGCCGTGCCCTTCGGGATCATCACCCATCTGAACTGGACGGCCTCGGTCTCGGTGCTCTACGGCAACTGGTACTACAACCCGTTCCACATGCTCTCGATCGTCTTCCTTTACGGCTCGACGATGCTCTTCGCGATGCATGGCGCGACCATCCTCGCGGTGTCGCGCTTCGGCGGCGAGCGCGAGGCCGAGGAGATCGTCGACCGCGGCACCGCGGCTGAGCGCGGCGCGCTGTTCTGGCGTTGGACGATGGGCTTCAACGCCACCTTCGAATCGATCCACCGCTGGGCCTGGTGGTTCGCGGTGCTGACCACCTTCACCGGTGCGATCGGCGTGCTCCTCACCGGCACCGTGGTCGACAACTGGTATCTGTGGGGCGTCAAGCACGGCATCGCGCCGAGCTATCCCTCCGTCTATCCGTCCTTCCCGATCCCCGACGAAGCCGCTCGGAGTGTGATCCAATGACCCGGAAACACGTCCGCTCCAGCCCGATGATCGTCGGGATCCTCGCCATCGTCCTGGTGCTACTCGGGCTGACGGTGCCGCCCTGGGTGCTGCCGCCGATCGAATCCATCGAGACCGGCCCCGCCGCGATCGAGATGGTGCAGTTCAAGGATGCCGATCGCCAGCTGCCCTACAGCCGGCGCCCGGAGCCGCTGGAAGCGGCGGACAACGAAGGCAGCCCGAAGGCCAGCGAGGTCTATCAGAACGTCCAGGTGCTCGGCGGCCTGACCGACGCCGAGTTCACCCGGCTGATGCTGGCGATCACCGAATGGGTCTCGCCCGAACAGGGCTGCGAATACTGCCACAACCTCGAATCCGACGAGGGCTTCGCCAGCGACGACCGCTACACCAAGGTCGTCGCCCGCAAGATGCTGGAGATGGTCCGGCACATCAATTCGAAGTGGCCCGAGCACGTCGCCCCCTCGGGCGTCACCTGCTACACCTGCCACCGCGGCCAGAACATCCCGCCCTGGACCTGGTACGAGCAGAACGAGCCCTCGAGCGACCGCTTCATGGGCAAGCGGCGGCCATGGCATCTCGAGGCCAAGACGATCCGGCAGTTCTTCCCGGACGTTCCCTACGACAAATATCTGATGGACGAGCATGCCAGCGCCCAGATCCAGTCGAGCGATCCGCTCGTCGCGGTCGGCGGCAAGGCCGAGGTCGCCCAGGAGCAGGACGCCGAGAACCTCTATCTCTTCATGATGCAGATGGCGAACTCGATGGGCGTCAACTGCACCTACTGCCACAACTCCCGCGCCTTCCGAGACTGGGAGCAGTCCACCCCCTACCGCTGGATCGCCTATTGGGGCATCCGCATGGCCCGGGACGTCAACACCAACTACATCGAGCCCTTGAAGACGGTGTTCCCGGACAATCGCAAGGGACCGCTCGGCGACCCCGCCAAGGCCCATTGCGGCACCTGCCATCTCGGCAACAACAAGCCGCTCGGGGGCTACAAGCTGCTCGACCACTATCTCGTCGGGCTGACCGAGGACGGCAAGGCGCCGGATCCCGGCCCGAAGCAGGCGATCCTCCTCGGCGAGGCGAAGCCGGCCGCCGTCACCGGGCCGGACCAGGATGCCGCCCAGCCGGCGCCATCCGCCGCGCCGGTCTCGAAAGAGGCGATCGGCCAGTCGGTGGCGCCCGGCGGCAAGGACGGCGGCGCCGAATACAAGTCGCAGGAGCAGCCGGCCGGCACCGGAAGCGAGGATCTCGGCGGCACCGTCCAGCCGGTCCCGCAGTCGGAGGACACCGGCCCCTCGCCGCCGCCGACCGGGGCGAACGCCCCGCAGGGCTCGGAGCCGGCCGAGATGTCGCCCGGCTCGCCGATGGAGCCGAGCGAGGGAAAGGACGCCGTCGAGGGCACCGCCAACGCCCCTTCGACCGGCCAGCCGCCGAGCAACCCGCCGGCCAGCGGCGACGCGGCGACGCCCGACAAGGCCGAGCCCGCGGACAAGGGCGCGGCCATGCCCGAGCCAAAGGGTTCGAGCGACAGCCAGCCGGCGGCCGGCGGCGATGCGGCCGGCGGCCAGGCCGCCCCGGCGTCGGGCGCAACCTCCGGCAGCGGCCCGACCTCGATCCCGGCCAACAAGGGCCCGGCGCAAGGCACCACGACCCGCTTCAACTGAGCGCGGGCGGCGGGCCACCGACGGGCATTCTGCGGGCGGGCGTCTCGAAGGCGGGCTGGCCCGCGACAGCGTCGGCCCGAAAATCGAAAGCGATTTTCTGAAAAGCACGATGCGGTGATTCAATAAGTTGGAGCGTCCTATGCGGCGTCCATTCGGGCGCACGGCGCTCTCGCGGACGCGAGGCCATCGGCCTGCAACGGCCGGGCTCCCTTCGCCCGGCCGAGTCTTTTTCGCCGCGGCCGCGCCCGCCGCAATGGTCGAGCCTTGCCGCCCCCCTATGATTGCGACCATGCGTCCGGCAGGTGCGGAACCGGCGCGTCGCCACACCGCCCGTGCCCGTTTGCCGCAAGGCTCCGGGGGCGGGCGTTCGACGTCATGCTCGCTGCCGGAAACGCCTGCCCATGGATCTCCAGAAATCGCTTCAGTCGCTCAAGATCGCCGTCGGCGTCGAGAAGTCGCCGGCGGAGGTCTCCCGCGAGCGGGCGGGGCCGGCGAAGCTGCTGCTTCTCGGCTATCTCTCCTACATCGTCGCCGGCTGGGTCGGGCTCTCCTTCGGCTTTGCCCAGGCAAAGCCGCTGTCGGCGCTCGACACGCTGTTCACCGCCGTCTCGGCGGTCTCGACCACCGGACTTTCCACCATCGACACCGGCACGAGTTACACGTTCGCCGGGCAGATCGTCGTGCTCCTGCTGATCCAGTTCGGCGGCATCGGCTATATGACCGGCAGTTCCTTCCTGTTTCTGTCGCTGCGCGACCATCTCAGCGAAACCCAGGAGAAGACGGCGAAAACCGCCTACTCCCTGCCGGATTCGATCACCCCGGCGCTGTTCATCCGCTCGGTCATCCTGTTCACCTTCGCCTGCGAGGCAGTCGGGGCGGCGGTGCTCTATCCGATCCTCGAGACCGGCGGCGAGACGCGGCCGCTGTTCAGCGCCATCTTCCATTCGGTCTCGGCCTTCTGCACCGCCGGCTTCAGCCTCAGGTCGGACAGTTTCGCGCCCTATGTCGCCGACGTGCCGCTCAACCTGACGCTCTCGGCGCTCAGCATCATCGGCGCCATGGGCTTCATCGTCGTCACCGACATCGTCAGAAGGATCGCCGGCAAGGCTCGCCATTTCGCCTTCGCCACCAAGGTCATCGCACGGATGACGGCACTGCTCCTCGTGGTCGGGACACTGCTGATCTTCCTTGCAGAGCCGTCGATCGCCGGCATGCCGGCCTGGGAGCGGCTGCAAGCGGCGTTCTTCCAGGCGATGAGCGCCTCGACGACGGTCGGCTTCAACACCATCGACATCGGCAGCGTCTCGCGGGCGACGATCGTCGTCCTGTTGTTCCTGATGTTCGTCGGCGCCTCGCCCGCCGGCACCGGCGGCGGCCTCAAGACGACGTCCTTCGCGGCGCTGATCGGGCTGGTCCGCTCGACGCTGAAGGGACGGAATTCGGTGCGCTTCTTCAAGCGCGAGGTGCCACCGGCGCAGCTTCAGGCGGCGACCACCTCGCTCGCTTGCTATTGCGGTGCGCTGGCCGTCGCGGTGTTCCTGCTCGGCCTGTCCGAGCCGGCAGCAGCCTTCGACAAGCTGGTGTTCGAAGCGGTCTCGGCGATCGGCACCGTCGGCCTGTCGATGGGCCTGACGAGCGAGCTCAGCGTCATCGGCAAGCTGGTGATCATCGCCCTGATGATCGTCGGCCGTCTCGGCGTCCTCACCTTCGGGCTCGCCACGGCGATCCCCGACGAGAGCCCGGACGAGGAGGCCGACAACGACCTCGCCGTCTGACGCCGAAGCGACCGGCACGACATGAGGCGGCGCAGGTCTCGGCGCGGTGCAGTCAGGGCGCGACGGCTCAGTCGATCGGCACCACGACGAAGCGCACGTCGCCATTCGTCGCGGTGAGCAGCAGCAGCGCGTTGCGGCGGCCCTCGTCCTTCAGCTTGGCGATCTTATCCTTCACCTCGGCAGCGCTCGAGACCGTCTCCTGGGCGACCTCGGTGATCGTCATGCCGACCTCGACGCCCTTTTCCGCCGCAGGGGAATTCGCCTTCACCGCGGTCACCACCGCGCCGGCGACGTCGTCCGGCAGGTCGAACTTCTTGCGCGCCGCATCGTCGATGTCGGACAGCGACATGCCGAGCGCCTCGACGCCCTCGCTCGACTTGTCTGCGGCATCCGGCTGCGGCTTCGGGCCGTCCTCGGTCTCGGCCATCAGCTTTTCGCCGTCCTCGAGCCGCCCGAGAGTGATCTCGACCGTCGAGGGCTTGGCAGGCGCCGAAACCTGCTCCTTGCGCAGGATGCCGATCCGAACCTTCTTGCCGACCTTGGTCTCGGCGACCATGCGCGGCAGGTCGTTGGAACCCTCGACCTTGCGGCCGTCGAAGGAGACGATGACGTCGCCGACCTTCAGCGTGCCGTTGTCGGACGGGCCGCCCGGCACGATGCCCATGACGACGGCGCCCTGATGCTGGTCGATGCCGAGGCCCTTGGCGATGTCCTCGTTGAGCGCCTGCAGCCTGATGCCGAGCCAGCCGCGGCGGGTCTCGCCATATTCGCGCAGCTGGTCGATGACGTTGACCGCGAGGTTCGACGGGATCGAGAAGCCGATGCCGATCGAGCCGCCGGTCGGCGAGATGATCGCGGTGTTGATGCCGACGACATTGCCGAACATGTCGAACAGCGGGCCGCCGGAATTGCCGCGATTGATCGCCGCATCGGTCTGGATGAAGTTGTCGTAGGGGCCGGCATTGATGTTGCGGCCCCTGGCCGAGACGATGCCGATCGACACCGAGCCGCCAAGGCCGAAGGGATTGCCGATCGCCATCACCCAGTCGCCGATCCGCAGATCCTCCGAATCGCCGAAGTTGACGAAGGGTAGCGGCTTGTCCGCATCGACCTTGAGCAATGCGAGGTCGGTCTTGGAGTCCTTGCCGAGCAGCTCGGCATCGAGCTGGTCGCCATTCGGGAAGTTCACGGTGATGGTGTCGGCGTCGCCGATGACGTGGTTGTTGGTGACGATCAGGCCGGAGGGGTCGATGACGAAGCCGGAGCCGAGCGACTGGACGCTGCGCTCGCCGGGGCCGTCCTTCTCGCGCAGGAGATCGTCGAAGAAATCCTGCAGCGGCGAGCCTTCCGGCGCCTTCAGCGGCGGAACGCCGCGGCCGGGCTGCTCCACCCCTTGCGACGTCGAGACGTTGACAACGGCATCGAGCAGCCGGTCGGCGAGATCGGCGACGGAGGTCGGGCCGTAGCGCGTCGGCCGCGAGGCGGTGGCGGCGGGCGCCTGGGTTTTCGTCGTCGCGCCGCCCTCGGTCGGCGGCACCGGCAGCGCCGGCACCTTCTGTTCCGAGGTGGCCGGCGCGTCCGGCTGGGCCGGAGCGGCAGGCGCGGCGTTCTGGGCGTTTTCGGCAGCGCCTGGCGTCCCGGCCCCGGGGGCCTGGGCGGCAGGTGCCTGGGTGTCGGGCACCGGGATGTCGGGCTGCTGCGCGTCGGGCGCCTGAATTTCCGGCACAAGGGCCTCGGGCGCCTCTGCCTTCGGCGCCTCGCCGCCGGTCGTCTGGGCGGCGGCACCACCCAAGGGCGCGCTGCCGGCCAGAAGGGCGATCAGCAGGACGGGAAATAGGGTCTCAACGCGCTTCGCTGTCATTGCAGGTCCTTGAGGGTCTGGCGTCGATCGCCTCGGGGTGACGAGTCGCGCGGCAATGGCAGGAGCGGAGCGGAGAATTCCGACTTAATCAAGGGGATCACCGGCAGTTGGTGAAATGGTGATCGCTCCGCCGCCCCGCCGGTGGCGCTTGCCGGCCGCCCCGAGCGGCATTCCCGCGCCCGGCGACGGACAAGGCCTACATCCGCGCCAGCCAGACGATCGCAAGGCCGAGGCAGACGGCGGCCAGACCGCCAAAGCGCAGCCTGTCGGGCGGCGCGGCGATGGCCGCTTGCGCGAGCCGCTTGGCGAGCAGCGGAAACAGGCAGTAGACGACGCCCTCGATCACCAGAAGCAGACCGAGGGCATCGAAGAAGTCCATCATCAGCGCGGCCTACCGGACCGTCGTCGCGGCGCCCGGCAGGGCATCGGCGCTGTCGGCGGTCGAGGGTGCCCCCGGCTGCTGCGCCGGCGCGGCCTGGCCGGCGGTGTTGGCCGCCGGCGCCGCCTCGGCGTTCGAGGCCTGCCCGTCGCTCTGCGAAGACGCATTGCCGGAAGCCGCGCCGGACGCCTCGCCTCCGAACGGCTGCGTCGCGGCCGCGGAGCCGTTGGCGCCGCCGGCATTGCCGGGTGTCTCGCCGGCGTCACTCGACTGATCCGACGGCGGTGCGGCGCCTTCGGGCGCTGCCGGTGCGCCCTCTCCTTCGCCGGAAATGCCCTGCCCGCCCTCGCGCTTGAAGTAGCGGAAGAACTCCGAATCCGGCGACAGCACCATGGTCGCGCCGGTGTTTTCCAGCGCCGTGCGATAGGCCTGCATCGAGCGGTAGAAGTCGAAGAACTCCGGATCGGCCTTGTAGGCCTCCGCGAAGACCTTGCTTCGCTCGGCGTCGCCCTGACCCTTGATGATCTCGGAGTCCTTGCGGGCGGTCGCCACCGTCTCGGTGACCTCGCGGTCGGCGGCGGCGCGGATCTCGCGGGCGGCCACCTGGCCGCGGGCGCGCAGCCGCTCGGCCTCGGCGAGACGCTCGGCCTTCATCCGCTCGTAGGTCTGCTGCGAGACCTCCTGGGTGAGGTCGGTGCGGCGGATCCTGACGTCGTCGATGGTGACGCCGAGGCTGGCGGCGTCGGGGCGGATCTCGTCGCGCACCTGCCGCATCATCTCGGTGCGCTCGTTGGAGAGCGCCGCCTCGAAGCCGCGCAGGCCGTAGACCCGGCGAAGCGCCGCGTCGAGACGGGTGCGCAGCCGCTGCTCGGCCTGGACGATCGAGCCAGACACCGTCTGGCGGAATTTCGCCGCGTCGGAGATGTTGTAGACCAGGAAGGCGTCGACCTCGTAGAACTTGCCGCCCGAAACCTGGACGCGTATGTTGTCGAGGTCGAAGCGCAGGAGCCGGTCCGGCAGCATCTGGACGTTGTCCGCCCCCGCGAAGGAGAAGGGCAGCTTGAAGTAGAGGCCCGGCTCGTCGATCACCCGTCGGATCTCGCCGAAGCGCAGGACGATCGCCTGTTCCTTCTCGTTGACGACGAAGACGGCATTCCAGAGCAGGAGAACGGCGACGGCCAGTCCGATCAGGAAGGCATAGAAGCGATTGGCCATCAGTTGTTCGCTCCCTGGCTGGCTTTGCCGCTCTGGCCGGCGGGCCGATTGCGGGTGAGCTCGTTGAGCGGCAGGTAAGGCACGACCCCCGGCCCGTTGCCGTTGGCGTTCTGCTCGAGGATCACCTTGTCGGAATCGCGCAGCACGCCCTCCATGGTCTCCAGGAACAGCCGCTTGCGGGTGACGTCCGGCGCCTTCTGGTACTCGTCGAGAACCGAGGTGAAGCGCTGGGCCTCACCTTCCGCCCCTTGCACGACGCGGCTCTTGTAGGCGCTCGCGTCCTCGCGGATCTGCGCCGCCTCGCCGCGCGCCTGGCCGAGCTGCTGGTTGCGGTAGCGGTTGGCCTCCTCGACGAAGCGATCCTCGTCCTGCTCGGCGCGCTGCACCTCGTCGAAGGCATCGGCGACCTGCGAAGGGGGCGCCGCGTCCTCGATCGAGATGGCGTTGATGCGCACGCCGGCGCCGTATTCGTTGAGCGTGTCCTGGGTGATCTTGCGGACTTCCTCGGCAATGCCCGCACGGTCGTCGCGGAAGACGTCCTGCACCGGCCGGCGGCCGACCACCTCGCGCATGGCGCTTTCGGAAACCTGCTGCACCATCGACACCGGGTCGTCGACGTTGAAGAGGAAATGCGTCGGATCATCGACCTGGTAGAGAACCGCGAACTGCACGTCGACGATGTTCTGGTCGCCCGAGAGCATCAACCCCGAGCTGTCGCCCCGCTGGCTGGAGCCGAGGGTGATCTGGCTCTCGACAACGGGAACCGTGTCGACCGTCTCGAATGGCCAGAACATGAAGTGCAGGCCGGGTTCGGACAATTCGGTCTTCGGCTTGCCGAAGAGCATCTCGACGCCGACCTCGTCCGGCTGGACGGTATAGACGCACTTGAACATCCAGAGCACGGCGCCGACGATCAGCACCAGGAACACCCAGCCAAAGGCCGCCGTCCCACCGCTGCCGCCACCGCCCGGCATCGCCCGGCGCAGCCGATCCTGGCCGCGGCGCAGGATGTCTTCCAGATCCGGCGAATTCCCCCCGCCGCCCGAAGGCCGTGGCCCCTGCGGACGCTGGCCCCATGGGCCGCCGCTTCCGCCGCCTTTCCAGCCCCCGTTGCCGGTCTGATTGCTCCAGGGCATCGATGTCCTTTCAAAATACCGGGAAATCGCGGGCCGATCCCATCGCGCCCCGCGTGTGGCACGTCTCAGCCCTTATAAGAACTGGAAAATTGGCTTTCAACGCATCCGCGACCTTTTCGCCCGTCGCTTTGTCACCGTGGTTGCGAAGCGATGACCGGCCGCGAGCCGCAAAAGCGGCTCAGCCGCGGGAAGCGATGCGCCGATAGACGGCAAAACCGGTGGCTGCACTGTCGCGCTCTTTCTGCACCGACCTTTCCCGCGAGACCTCCTCGAAAACGGCGGGATCGATCACCGGGAACCGCGCATCGCCGTCGGGCGCTTCCATGACCTCGGTGACATAGAGCCTCTCCAGCCGGTCGAAGAACAGCTCGTAGATCTCGCCGCCGCCGGCGATCACGATTTCGCCCGCATTGCGTGAGGCGGCGCAGACCGACGCGATGGAGAGCGCCTCATCGGGCGTTCCGGCAAGGCGCGCGCCTTCGAAGGGCACTTCGCCGGAGCGCGTCAGGACGATGGTGTCGCGGCCGTCGAGCAACCGGCCGATCGACTGCAGCGTCTTGCGACCCATGATCATCGGCTTGCCCATGGTCAGCCGGCGATAGCGTTTGAGATCGCTCGGGATCGACCAGGGCATGTCGCCGTCGCGACCGATCACCCGGTTTTCGCCCATGGCGACGACCGCGACGAGCCTGACCTCCGGCGGACGGACATTCCTTTCCCGCTCGGCAACAAAGGCCTCAGACATGTCTGTTGCTCCACCGCGACGCGACGATTCCGATCTGAGGAAGAGGATCCCAAGCATCTGCAGGATCGATCTGTCCGGCAGGAAGCCAAGTCGTGTAGATGTAGCTCCAGAAGGACGTCAACGCTTCCCCAAACTGTCGTCGAGCTCCCTCTTCGTCCACGACGCCGGAAAGAACTGCATCGGACAGGCTCTCGAAGAACGCGTATACAGTCTTGAGTGCCGGGCGTCGGGCCTCGAAGTCTGGATCCCGGGGATCGGCGGGAATCGATCGAACCATCGACCGCGCGTCTTCCACGGCGTTCGAAGTCCATAACTTCTCATAGAAAGCAAGATCTCGGCCTCGAGCATCGCCGGACTGCACCTTGGCGTCCACTGGCGCCTGAGGGCGCCGCAGCCCCATCTCGCGAAACATGCGACGCAATTGATTGCAGGCCGCACCGACGCCTGCAAGCAAATTGCGGTCTGACCGGTCAGCATTATAAGTCAGTGGCACGAGTCCCAGCAAATCCGTTGGAAGCCGCAGGCTCTTCACATGGCGAGGCAGCAGAAAACTACATCTTCTGCGGCCCAACGCGCCGCAGAAAAGACCGAACTCGAACACGACGTTATCTCTGACGGCGGAGAATCGACCCGCCCGTATTTCCAGCGTATCGTCGGGGGAGAATATGAAGCTGGCAAAATCGAACGTGTTAGCCGTGGCCTCCAACTCACACATCGTTGTTTCGTTGGGCTTGAAGATGCCCTGCGGCCAGACTGTCACTTCTGCATCGAAGTCGAGAGATTCCTGAACCGCGTACGCAATATCCAGCCCCTCTGTTGAAGATCCGATGAAAAGACGTGCTGCCGGTCCGGACAATGATGGACTCCGCTTAGTTTGCGTAACGGCTACTTCGATACAGTTGCCGGTATGTGCGGATGCGCCTCGTAGCCTTCGATGGCGATGTCCTCGAAACGGAAGGCGAAAAGGTCGTCGATCTCAGGGTTGAGCCGCAGCTTCGGCAGGGCCAGCGGCTCGCGGGTCAGCTGCAGCCGGGCCTGGTCGAGATGGTCGTTGTAGAGATGGGTGTCGCCGAGGGTGTGGACGAAGTCGCCAGGGGCAAGGCCGGTCACCTGCGCCACCATCGCGGTCAACAGCGCATAGGAGGCGATGTTGAACGGCACGCCCAGAAACACGTCGGCCGAGCGCTGATAGAGCTGGCAGGAGAGCCGGCCGTCGGCAACGTAGAACTGAAACAGGCAATGGCAGGGCGGCAGCGCCATCTCGTCGACCAGCGCCGGATTCCACGCCGAGACGATGAGCCGGCGCGAATCCGGCGTCTGGCGGATCGCCTCGACGACCTTGGCGATCTGATCGATATGGCCGCCGTGATAGTCCGGCCAGGAGCGCCACTGCGCGCCGTAGACCGGGCCGAGATCGCCGTTCTCGTCGGCCCACTCGTCCCAGATCCGGACGCCGTTTTCCTTCAGATAGGCGATGTTGGTATCGCCCTTGAGAAACCACAGGAGCTCGTGGACGATCGAGCGGATATGCAGCTTCTTCGTCGTCAGGAGCGGAAAGCCCTCGGCGAGATCGAAGCGCATCTGATGGCCGAACAGCGAGCGTGTGCCGGTGCCGGTGCGGTCGCTCTTGGCGACGCCCTCGGCGAGCACGCGGTCGAGAAGGTCGAGATACTGCCGCATCGTCTTCCCCGGCTAACAAGTGGCGATCACCGCGTCTGGCGGCCGCGGACCCTTCGAATGGCGAAACGCCGGCCGAATGTCGACAGCGGCCGATCGAATCCCCAGATATTTGACCGGAAGGTGAGCCGCGGGTCGGGCTGGGAGATCGGCATGATGCGCACCTTGCCGCAACCCCAGAGGGCGAAGCCGGCTCGTCGCCTTGCGGCGACGCGGCAACCGTCGCCGCGGGACTTCGCCTCTATTTTCACCACAAATGCCCTGCGCTGCGCCATCACCCTTTTCACGCGGCTGCAACATCCTTATATTCGAGGCGTCGGGCATTCGTCCGACTATGGCGATAAACGTTCGTTGGAATAAGCCTTTCGGACCCGGGGGCGGTACCCGGCGCCTCCACCACATGCCACGACGCCCAGCGGCGGTCCTGGCATGTGGCGGGGGCGAAATAGGATCGACGAGGGTGTAAAGATCGAATTTTCGCTCGGAATGGTACCGCCGTTATCGGGCCGTAAAAATAGTTGCCAACGACAACTATGCGGAAGCTCGTCTCGCTGCGTAAGCAGCGCGAACGCTTCAATTCAAGTCCTGGGGGTTCGCACTTCTAGGCGGGGCTCGGAGGCGCCTGGCAACAGAAGCCTCCACTTTCATGTGTACCGATGGTATGTCCGCTAGCGCGGGATGGTGAGTGAGGGGGATCGGAACGCCGGAATGGGCCAGGATCTTATTCGATACGATGTTCTCGCGCAGGAGGCGCTTCGCGGCGTCATCCGCAAGGTTCTGAGCGAGGTCGCCAAGACCGGCCTGCCGGGCGAGCATCATTTCTTCATCACCTTCCTGACCTCGGCGCCGGGCGTGAGGATCTCCTCGCGGCTGCGCGAGAAATATCCCGAGCTGATGACCATCGTCATCCAGCACCAGTTCTGGGACCTGCAGGTCACCGAGGCCAACTTCGAGGTCGGGCTGTCCTTCTCCGACATCCCCGAACGGTTGCTGGTGCCATTCGCCGCCATTCGCGGCTTCTACGATCCGGCGGTGAATTTCGAACTGGAATTCGACGTCCAGAGCGCGACGGCGGCAAACAGCCAGCCGGACACCGACGAGCCTGCCCCGGCACCGACCCCGCTGCCCAAGCCCGCGAGTTCCTCCGGCCGCAAGGCGGGCAAGGGCAAGGAGCCGGCCAAGGTCGACGGCGAGGAAGCCGACGAGGTTGCCGAGGCCGAGCGCAAGGACGCCGAGGTCGTGTCGCTCGACGCCTTCCGCAAGAAGACCTGAGCCTCTTCGCCGATGGGCGACGTCGTCAATCTCCGCCGGTTCCGCAAGCAGCGTCTGCGCGACGAGAGGGAGCGCAGCGCCGGCGAAAACCGGGCGCGCAGCGGTCGCAGCAAGGCCGAGAGGACAGCCGAGCGGATCGAGACGGAACGGGCGAAGGCTCTGCTCGACGGTGCGCTGGTCGGCCAGCAGGACGCCGGCGGGGCCGGCCCCCGCGAGAACGAGCCTGAAGCAACACGATCGGCCGGCAACGACACCGAGACGCCCGGCAAGCCGCGGCAGTCGTGACCATCCTGAAACGCTCCGTCTCGATCAGCGGCCATCCGACTTCGATCAGCGTCGAGGAGCGGTTCTGGCAGTGCCTGCGCGCCATTGCCGAGCGCGACGGCCTTCCCATCGCCCGGCTGATCGCCCGCATCGACGCCGACCGCGAGCCGGGCGGCAACCTCTCCTCGGCGATCCGTCTCTTTGTCCTGGAAGACGCTCTGGCACGCCGTGCCGAAGCGCCGGCTGGCGCGGGCGACACTGACGCCTCGACCTGAACAGCCCTCCGCCCTGCCTTTTTCGCGCTCTTCGTCTCCGTCGAAGTTTCGCAACTCGCGGAGGTCGTCAGTCGGGCCGGAGAACGCCCGACAAGGTCAGAAATCCAGCGGGTTGTTGACGCCGGGCAGCGACTGGAAGCCGGGATCAGGCCTGTCGCCGGCGCTCGGCACCGGCCGGTCGAAGGTGAGCGCCGCGGGTGGCCCGCCGGGTTTTTGGGCCGTCGGCGGCTTCGGCGGCGTCTCGCGCCGCCTGGCGGCTGCCGCCGCGGCGGCATCGCGCCGGGCGGCTTCTTCCTCCGCCGCCTTGTCGCGGGCGGCCTGCGCCTCGGCCGCCTTCTGCCGGGCCTGTTCTTCCTCGATCGCCTTTGCCTGTTCTTCCGCCGCCCGTCGCCGGGCTTCGGCCTCCTCGGCGCGTTTTGCGGCGACGTCCTCGCGCCAGCGATAGAACCGCCCTTCCCGGCGCAGCCTGAGCTTTTCCTCGAGACTTTCCTGCATCGCCTCGACGCGCGCCTGCTCGCGCTCGAGCGCCCGCACCGACAGGTAGTTGGTGAGCGCCGCGGTATCGAGGCCAAGCTTCGGCGCAGCGAGCGTGCCGGAAAGGCCGTAATTCACTGTCGGCTCGGCGCCCTCGACCCGTTCGAGGCCGGGATCGATCGACAGCGTCATGTCGCCGCCGAGGGCGAGATCGGCAAGGTCGAGACTGGCATCGACCGTCAGTGTCGTGTCGCCGCCGGGGATCTCCACCGGCGAGAGCTTCAGCGTCCCGCCGGTGACGGTGAATTCGCTCGTCGCCTTGGCAATGTCGAAGGCGCGGTCGGCGCCGAGCGATGCGAAGGTCGCCGCCGTCTCGGCCTGCGGCTTGAAGTCCGGCTTGTCGGCCGCGGCGAGCAGCGGCGTCAGCACGGCCTCCGGCACGCCGGGGATCCTGGCATTGACGACGGTGATGTCGCCGGCGCCGGAGAGCGCCTGAATCAGCGCCTGATAGGACTGGCCGCTGGCGTCGAGCCGGATCGCGCCGTCGAGCCGCGCCGGCCCTTCGCCGCCGGACAGCGCCGGGAAGAGGGCCGAGAGATCGAGACCCTCGGCAAAGGCGGCCAGCGAAAATCCGGCGAGGCCGTCGGTGTTACGCATCACCAGGCTGCCGGCGATCTCGGCATCGTGGGTCCGTGCCCTGAGATTGGCGAGCGACGCGGAGGTCGGCGACAGGTCGAGACTGGCCGAAGCATCCGACAGTGAAAGGCCTCCGGCAAGATCCAGCCGGTCGGCTTCGAGGGCGATCTTGGCGTTCAGCGGCGGCAGGAGGGCCGGCGTGAAGGCGTCGCGCGACCACGTCACCTCCCCGGCCGGCCCGAGCAGCGGGCGGCCATAGGCAAGATTGGCGAGCCAGGGCAGCGACAGCTGCGACAGCTTCACCTCGCCGCCGAGCGTCTGGCCTGCCGGCTTGTCGAGATCGGCCGCGACGTCGATGCCGGCGATCTTGCCATTGACCCCGGCGATCTGCCAGGCGCCATCCTGAAAGACCACGCCGCCATTGACGGCAACCGGGACGGCGTCGAAGGACTGGCCGAGATCGATGGCGAGGCTGCGCAGCCAAGGGGCGACGTCCTCGCTGTTCACATAGACGGAGAATTCCGCGCCGGTGACGCCTTCGGGCGCCACGTCGACGCTGCCGTCGAGGCTGATCTCGCTGCCAGGGGCGCGCATCGTCGCGCTGGTCACCGCAGGGCCGGTCTCGGCGGTCGAGACCGAGAGCTCGACCTCCAGCGGCGAAGGCGGCGCAAGATCGACCGAGGCGATGCCGAGTTGGCCGAGCAGCACTGTCGGCCGGTCGTTCTCGAGCCGCAGGTCGAGGCCGAACCGACCGCTCTCCGCCGCGGCATAGATGCCGTTCTCGACCGCGGTGCTGAGGTCGATCTTGGTCCCGTCGGCGGTGCCGTCGAGCCGCACCAGAAGCGTCGGCTTCTTGCCGGCCGCGCCCTCGACCGCCTCCACCTCGCCGGAGAGCTTCAGCGGCGCGAGCTTACCCGCGCGCGGCGCGAGCACCTCTATCAGCGGAATGCCAGGACGGACCCGTTCGAGGAAGGCGAAGAAGCGCTGCGGTTCCTTTGAATCGAGCTCGACGTCGAGCTTGCCCTTGGCGTCGCCGCCGGAAAGATCGGTGAGGTTGCCCGAGGCGGTGAGCCGCGCCCCGGCGAGCCCCTCGACGTCGAGATGATCCACCTTCAGGGAATCGCCGTCGAAGCCGAGATCGGCATCGACCTTGCCGGCCGTCGCGCCGGCATAGGTCACCGGTCCGGCCTCAAGCGCGAGGTCAAAGCGCTCGGCATCGGCGATCGAGCGGTCGTGCCCGGTGAACAGCCGCGACAATGCCAGCACGGCGTCGAGATCCACCCGGCCGCCGGTCAGTTTTGCGGTCATGGTGGTGGAGCCGCCCTCCTCCTGCCGGGCGATGCGGCCGGTGATGGTGTCGCCGCCGACATCGACCTCGAGGTCGTCGAACACCTGGCGTGTGGCGGTCAAGGTCGTCTTTGCCGAAAAGCCGGCGCGGGGCAGCGTCCGGACGGCGGGATCGACGCTGCCGGTCAGCCAGTCGGAAAAGCCCGATGGCTGCTGCGAGGCGACGAGGAGATCGCCGGCGAAGGTGAAGCCCTCGTCGACACCGAGATCGCCCGACGCCTCGAGCCGAGTGCGGCCCGGCACTTCGGCGGCGAAACTGTCGAGCTTCCAGCCGGCCGGCCGAGGCTCGGCGACGAAGGCAACGTCGCGGATCGTCGTGTCGCCGGCGGTGACCACCGGCAGGGAGATCTGCAGCTGGCCGTCGATGGTCGGCCGAGGCACTTCGGACAGGACGAGGCGCATGGTCTCGACGCGCCTCGCGAGGCTCTGCTGCGGCGCCTCGGCGTCCTCGTCGCCCGTCTCCTCTTCCGGCGTTGCGGCAGGCTGCCCGGCGGTCTCGCCGCCGCCGAGGGCGTCGACATTCACCTGCTCGCCTTCGAGCTTCAGGGAAAATCGGGTCGCGTCGCCATAGTCGAGATTGCCGCTGCCGGTGAGGACATAGGGCTGCGGGCCGCCGCCTGCCTCGACCCTAAGATCGGTGACGTCGGCCTTTTCCGCCGAAAGGACGATGGCACCGGTCGCCCGGATCGGCGGGACGGCGGGTCCCGCCGGTGCCGCCTGCTTCTCCTCGCCGTCGAGGGTCTCGAAGGGGCTCGCCCCCTCCGCAGTCTCCGCCTGTTTCGGCGCCGGGCGCACGAGGCTGAGGCTGCCGGAAAACTGCGGCACGTCGCCGGTCGCCGTCGCCCGTCCGTCGAGGACGATCTCGCCGTCGAGGTCGCGGTTGCTGGCGGTGACGCGCAGCGGCATCGAGCCGTCATCCTGGGGGATACCGGCCGACAGGTCGAAGTCGACCGCCTTGCCGTCGACATTGAACGAGCCGCTGCCGTCGACCGGGCCGGCGAGCGAGCCGGCCGAAAGGGTGGCGTTGAGGTCGAGGAGGGTCTGGGTGCGGCCGCGCGCCTCGTCCTCGATGATCACCGTGCCGTCGTTGATCGCGACGTTCTGCAGAACGACCCTCGCCCCGGTCGGGATCTTCGGATCGTCGACCACCCAGCGGACGCTGTGGTCCTTGCGCAGCGGCAGCCGGACCGTCGGCCGGTCGAGGGTCATCGAATAGATGTAGATCTCGCCGGAGAGATAGGGCGCGAGTTCCGCGTCCATGCGGAACCGGCCGACGCTCATCAGCGACGAGCCGTCGTCGTCCTCGACCTCGACGTCGTTGAAGGTGACGGAGGGAAACGGCAGGAGCCGCGCCGCGGCGTCGCCCTTGACGATCACCTTGCGGCCGAGAATGTTCGACGCCTCGCGCTCGAAATCGGCGCGATAGGCGGTCCAGTCGATGAAATAAGGCGCCACCAGCGCCGCCAGGAGCGCCAGCACGAGCAGTCCACCGACGAGGACGAACGCTCTGACCAGCTTCTTGTCTCCCTCTACTTCAACGCATCGTCCGGCGAAGCTACGACGGCAATCCCGCTTCGGCCTTGCGGCTCCCCCGAACCGCCGGCCCGATCCGCGACCGGCGGACCGCCACGAAGCCTGCCGCCCGTCACATGACGGTCATCCCGCGGCGGCCCGGCCCCCCTGCAGGATAGGCCAGAACAGACCCGGAATGTCGAGGGGCAAATATTGCATCACAGCACGAAGATCTTGCCGGGGTTGAGGATCCCTTTCGGATCGAGCGCCCGCTTGATGGTGCGCATGAAATCGACGGTGTCGCCGAGTTCCGCCTCGAGATAGCCGCGCTTGCCCTGTCCGACGCCGTGCTCGCCGGTGCAGGTGCCGTCCATCTCGACCGCGCGCCGGGCGAGCCGCGCCATGAAGCCCTCGGCCGCATCGATCTCGCGGGCGTCCTCCATGTCGAGAAGCAGCGTGACGTGGAAGTTGCCGTCGCCGACATGGCCGATGATCGGGCCGATGAGGCCGTTCTCGTCGAGATCGGCCTGGGTCTCGCCGATGCAGTCGGCCAGCCGCGAGACCGGCACGCAGACGTCGGTGGCGATCGCCCGGCAGCCGGGCCTCAGCGCGATCGACGCCCAGTACATGTCGTGGCGGGCCTTCCACAGCCGCGAGCGCTCCTCCGGCCGCGACGAGGTCTCCAGCGGGCCGCCGGCATTTTCCGCGGCGAGCATGCCGAACATCTCGGCCTGTTCGGCGACCGAGGACGGCGAGCCGTGGAACTCGACGAAGAGCGAGGGCTGCGGCTTCATGTCGAGCCCGGCATAGGCGTTGGCCGCCTGCATCGACTGGGCGTCGAGAAGCTCGATCCGCGCGACGGGAATGCCGGTCTGCACCGTCTGGATCACCGTGTTGACGGCATCGCGCACCCTGGCGAAGGGGCAGACGCCGGAGAGCACCGCCTCGGGGATGCCGTAGAGCCTGAGGTTGAGCTTTGTGATGATGCCGAGCGTGCCTTCGGAGCCGACCAGGAGTCGCGTCATGTCGTAGCCGGCGGAGGTCTTCTTCGCCCGGCGGGCGGTGCGGATGATCCGCCCGTCGGCCATCACCGCGGTCAGCGAGACGACGTTGTCGCGCATCGTGCCGTATCGGACCGCATTGGTGCCGGAGGCCCGGGTCGCCGCCATGCCGCCGAGGCTGGCATTGGCGCCGGGGTCGATCGGGAAGAACAGGCCGGTGTCGCGCAGATGGGCGTTCAGCGACTCGCGGGTCACGCCCGGCTCGACGACGCAGTCGAGATCCTCGGCATTGACGGCGAGCACCCTGTCCATGCGCGACAGATCGAGGGAGATGCCGCCCTGGGGCGCGTTGATGTGGCCCTCCAGCGAGGAGCCGACGCCGAAGGGGACGATGGGCGTCCCGGTCTCGCCGCAGATCCCGACGATGCGCTGCACCTCCGCTTCCGATTCGGCGAAGACCACCGCGTCCGGCGCCTGGTTGGGAATGTAGGTGGTCGTGTGGGCATGGGCTCTGCGCACGTCCTCGCCGGTGACGACGCGCTCGCCGAAGGCGTCCTTCAGTCCGGCGACGGCGGCCGGAATGCCGGGCCGGCGCGCCGGGGTCTCGGCCAGAATGTCTCGCAGCGCCATGAAAGCTCTCCTCTTGCCTGTGGCAGCCCGCAGCGACGGCCGCGCCGCCGCCACCATGCCCACCGCCGATCAGGGTAATCAATGCCTTGCCGAGGTGGCCGCGCGGCATCGTTCCTGCCGGTCTGCCACAATGCGCCGGCAAGGAGAAGCCCGGCGGCCCGGCCTCGGCCCGAAAGGGTGAACAGCGCGGTTGACTTTGCCCTCATGCAACGCGAACTGGAGGCCTCGAAGCGACGCAAGGCCCGCCATGACCGAGCCCTTCCCAACGCCGTTCCGCTCACAGGAACTCGCCGTCGAGCCGGCCTGGATCGACTATAACGGCCATCTGAACCTTGCCTATTATCACGTACTCTTCGACCGCGGCATGGACGAGATCTTCGACGCCATCGGCCTTGGCGAGCGCTACCGGGAGCGCACCGGCTTCACCACCTACACGGCGGAGGCCCATGTGCGCTATCTGAGGGAAGTGCCGCCGGGCTCGCGGGTGATCGTCTCCTCGCAGATCGTCGGCCTCGACGAAAAGCGGCTGCATCTCTTCATGGAGATGCATCACACCGAGGGTTGGCTGGCGGCGACGCTGGAGGATCTGACGCTGTCGGTCGACCAGCGCGGCGAGAAGCCGAAGGTCGCGCCCTTCCCGCCGGAGACCTTCGCCAGCGTCCATGCCGCCGCGAAGGCGCATGCGGACATGCCGCGGCCGGCCGATCTCTGCCGGGCGATCCGCCCGCTCGGCTGAGCCGGCCGCCGACCTCCGCGCGCAGTTTGCCCGTAACGTCAGTTCACGCCGAGGAACTGCCGCAGCTCCGGCGTCTTCGGCGCACCGAACACCTCCGCAGGCGGGCCGATCTCGTGCACCCGGCCGAGATGCATGAAGACGACGCGCGAGCAGACCTCGCGGGCGAAGTTCATCTCGTGGGTGACGGTGATCAGCGTCATGCCGTCCTCGGCGAGGCGGCGCACGACCTGCAGCACCTCGGCGACGAGTTCGGGATCGAGCGCCGAGGTGATCTCGTCGCAGAGCAGCGCCGCCGGCTTCATCGCGAGGGCGCGGGCGATGGCGACGCGCTGCTGCTGGCCGCCGGAGAGTTCGTCCGGAAGCGCGTCGAAGCGGTGGGCGAGACCGACCTTGTCGAGCATCTCCTCGGCGATCTTCCGCGCCTCGGCCTTCGGCGTCTTCTTGACCACCGTCTGAGCCAGCATGACGTTCCGACCGGCCGACAGATGCGGAAACAGATTGAACTGCTGGAAGATCATCCCGACCTTCTGGCGAAGGTCCCGCAGCTGCTTTTCCTCGCTCGAGAGCTGGACGCCGCCGACGAGGATCGATCCGGAATCGATCGTCTCAAGCCCGTTGATACAGCGCAGCAGCGTCGATTTGCCCGAGCCGCTCTTGCCAATGATGGCGATCACCTCGCCCTTGGCGATGTCGAGGTCGATGCCTTTCAGCACCTCGTTCTCGCCGAAACGCTTGTGAACGTCAGTAATGGCTATGAGAGACATTCAGCTTTCTTTCGAGGGCCTGGCTGGTCAAGGACAGCGGCCAGCAAAGCGCGAAATAGAACAGCGCGACGAGGCCGTAGACGGTGAAGGGCTGGAAGGTCGCGTTGGTGACGATGGTGCCGGCCTTGGTCAGTTCGACGAAGCCGATGATGGATGTCAGCGCCGTGCCCTTCACCACCTGCACCGAAAAGCCGACGGTGGGCGGCACGGCGATCTTCAGCGCCTGGGGCAGGATGACGTGGCGCATCTGTTCGAACCGGCTCATGCCGAGGCTTGCCGAAGCCTCCCACTGGCCCCTGGCGATCGCCTCGACGCAGCCGCGCCAGATCTCGCCGAGGAACGCCGCCGCCCAGAGGATCAGCGCGATGCCTGCCGCAAGCCACGCCGGCACCGAGACGCCGAACAGGCCGAAGCCGAAAAAGGCGAGAAACAGCTGCATCAGCAGCGGCGTCCCCTGGAAAAGCTCGATATAGAGCTTCGCCGCCACCCGCAGCGCACGAGGCCTGGCGATCCTGGCAAACAGGATCAGGAGGCCGACGAGGCCGCCGCCGACGAAGGAGACCAGCGACAGAAGCACCGTCCAGCGCAAGGCGAGCAGCAGGTTCCGGGCGATGTCCCACAGCGTGAAGTCGGTCATCGCGAGGACCGCCGCGGGAAGATCAGGACGCCGAGGCCGGCCATCGCCTGGCGCAGGACGATCGCCAGAACGAGATAGATCAGCGTCGAGACGAAATAGGCCTCGAAGGCGCGGAAGGTCCGGGACTGGATGAAGTTCGCCGCATAGGTCAGGTCCTCGGCGGCGATCTGCGAGACCACCGCCGAGCCGAGCATGACGATCACCAGCTGCGAGGAGAGCGCCGGCCAGATCCGCTGCAGCGATGGCACCAGCACGACGTGGCGGAAGGTCTCGAGCCTGGTCATGGCGAGGGAAACGCCGGCCTCGAACTGGCCCTTCGGAGTCGCCTGGATGCCGGCGCGGATGATCTCACAGGCATAGGCGCCGAGATTGACCACCATTGCGATGTTGGCCGCCTCGAGTTCCCCCAGCCGGACGCCGAGGGCCGGCAGGCCGAAGAAGATGAAGAACAGCTGGACGAGGAAGGGCGTGTTGCGGATCAGCTCGACATAGGCGCCGACGACGAAGCGCAGCGGCGCCGCGCCGTACAGCTTCACGAAGGCGCAGAGGATGCCGAGGAGAATGCCGACGACGCCGCCGACGAAGGTCAGCTCCAGCGTGATCAGGATGCCCTTGACGATGACCGGCCAGTACTGGGCGATCCAGTCGAAGTTGAAGGTGTAGGTCACGTCCGGGCCAAGGCTCGCTGCGATGGTCGAAGGCGCGGCCGGCGCCCTCTAGCGCCGGCCGCCATTGCGCCGATCAGATGTCTTCCGGCAGCTTCACGCCGAGCCACTTCTCGCTGATTGCGTCGAGCGAGCCGTCCTTTTTGGCCTCGGCGACGATCGCGTTGACCTTCTCCATCAGCTTCGGCTCGTTCTTGGACATGCCGACATAGCAGGGGGAGTTCTTGATCAGGAACAGCGGCTCGGGCTTGCGCGGCGGGTTCTTGGCGAGGATCGCCGCGGCGACGACGTTGCCGGTGGCGACGACGTCGACCTGGTCGGACAGGAAGGCCGAGATGGTGCCGTTGTTGTCCTCGTAGCGCTTCAGCGTCGCGTCGGAGGGAGCGATCTTGCTGAGTTCCAGATCCTCGACCGAGCCGCGCGTCACGCCGACGGTCTTGCCCGACAGGTCCTCGGGCTTCGACACGCCGCTGTCCTTCGGCCCGAAGACGCCGTTGTAGAAGGGCGCATAGGCATCGGAGAAGTCGATGACCGCCTCGCGCTCGGCATTCTTGCCGAGGCTGGAGATGACGAGATCGACCTTGTCGGTCTGGAGATACGGAATGCGGTTGGCGCTCGTCACCGGGACGAGTTCGAGCTTCACGCCGATCTTGTCGGCGATCAGCTTGGCCATGTCGATGTCGTAGCCCTGGGGCGTCATGTCGGTGCCGACGCTGCCGAAGGGCGGGAAATCCTGCGGCACCGCGACCCGCAGCGTGCCGCGCTGTTCCACGGCGTCGAGCCCGGCCGCGGCGGCATGTTGCCCTGCGAGGGCGGTTGCGGCGACGAGTGCGATGCCCGCGAGACGGGCAATGAAGTGGCGGCGGTTCATCATGATCCTTTCAGGCTTCGCGTGGCGCCCGACTGCCGGCGCCGATCGCCCAGCAGCAAACGCCATGCCAGTTGTCCCGAAAGATGCGGCGAGGTCCGTGCAGCCACTGCCGGCGAGCGCTCGCCGGCGCCCGTTCCGGTGCAGAACGGTCAATTCCGCAGCGGATGACCTGCCCGCAATTGCGACAGGATGAGCATTGTTTGCTCACTGCTTCATCGGTCAGGCGGCCTTCGAGGCCTCGCGGCGGTCCTTGCCGGGCGGCGTCTCGCGCAGCTGGCGGGCAAGCTCCGACAGCATCGCCTCGGCAGGGCGCGCCGGCGCCTTCTCGGCGCCGATGCCGAGATCGTCGAGGACCGAACAGACGATCGCCTGTTCGCAGAGCCGGACATCCTTGGCGAGGCAGTAGATCATCACGTGGAACTGCAGCTTGCCGAGGTCGCTGGTCCCGACGCTGACTTCGGTTTCCGGCCCGGCGGTGTCGAAGCCGGCCTTGCGGGCGGCGAACTGGTGGAAGCGGGCGGCAAGCTCCCGGTCCGGCGCCAGCGTCGCCTCGGCGGCGGTCTCGATCGCCTCGATCACCCGGCGCGGCGCCCGCGGCTGTTCAAGCGTGAGGGTGAAGCGGTGCGGCGCGTAGTGGCGCGGCTGCGCCTCGACACGGACGACGCCGGTGAGAAGCACCGAATTCGGCAGCATCACCGTGCGTCCGGTCGCGACCGAGCCGAGGCCGTGGGACGGCAGCTCGACGATGGTCGTCGAGAACAGCCCGTGGTCGATCACCTCGCCATGGATGCCGCAGAGCTCGATGCGGTCGCCCACCTTGAAGAGATGGCCGCCGAAGCGGAGCATCGCGCCGGCTGCGCACATGATCAGCTCCTTGGTCGCGACCACCAGGGCGACGAGGACGGCGGTCAGCGACAGGAGCATGTCCTGGATCTCGGACAGCCAGATGACCAGGAGCCCGACGGCGAGCACGACGTTGCAGATCGCGCGGATCTTGAACTTGTGGCGCCGCGCCGTCAGCGGATCGGCGCGGCGCGCGATCACCGCCTCGCCGATCATCCGGCAGAGAAACAGCGCGGCGATCAGCGCCAGAGTGACGGTAATGTTGTCAGCGATCTTCGAGGGAATGAAGAATGGCAACGGCAAGAGCTCCCGGCTCCGCCGCCGGGCCCGATCAAAGGCGCTTTGCGGCAGACTGGCCTGGCAAGGTCGATCTGAACGTCCCCGCATATGACGCCGACAGGGTTAAGCGGAGCTTTACCGATTGTGGTCATTTCGAGGTGTTTTGGCGGCTTCGACGACGTCAGTCGTCGACGTCGACGCTCGTCTCTCGTGCCGCAACGACCCGGCCGACCCGCATGACCTCGACGCGAAGCCCGTAGGTTCCCGGCAGTGGCGCCCGCTTGCGGCCGGCGAACTGCAGATAGGCCGCCTTCGGCCGGTCCAGCGGGTCGCTGGTGCTGTCGGACAGCAGGCTGCCGTCCGGCGCGGCGATGACGATGCGGATGCGATCGCCCTCGACGAGATTGGCGAACCAGCCCCAGCCGACCGTCGCTCCGTCGCCCGCCGCGAGATCCTTTGGCGGCCCGGCGACCACGAGGCGAGCATAGGTCGGGGGCACGCCGGAGAGGCCGATCGCGAGGATCGGGTCGTCGGCAGCCTTCATCCACCCCTGCGCCGTCTCGCTCCACAAGGGCTCGGCCTTTTCCGCATCGAGCAGGCAGCCCTCCGAGAGGCCGCGGCCGGTCGCCGGATCGATCACGGCGCCGCTTTTGCGCAAGGTCAGATGCACATGCGGGAACTCGGCGTCGCCCGACGCCCCGACCATGCCGACCACATCGCCCTGTTCGACGCTCTCGCCCGGCTTCACCCGCAGCGAGCCATTCTTTAGATGGCAGTACTGCACCTCCAGCCCCGAGGCGAGCGCGAGAACCAGGCCGTTGCCGCATTCCTGGCCGTCCACTGCCTGGCGATCTGCCGGCGTCGTGACCAGACGATCCGCTACGCCGTCACGGGCGCGGAGCACTTCGCCACTGCCGAGCGCGAGCACCGGCAAGCCCCTTTCGACATCGGCCATCGAGAGCGCCCTGATGTCGGTTCCGTCATGGCCGCCATAGGTCTTCGTGCCACAGAACGGATCGGCGGCGCCGGGACCCGGATCGAAATCGGGATATTGCTGGACGAAGCAGGCGACGCCCGCCTCGCAGTCCAGCGGCACGCCGAGACGCATGACGTCGTCGGCTTCGGCGGGAGCGATCCAGAGGCACGGCGCCGCGAGGATCAGCGCTGCCGCCAGCCGGCTTCTCTTCCTTGCCAAGACGTGTCGCAAATTCTATTCCACCGTTCGTCAGTTTCCCGCACTCTATCCGATCGAGACCATCATGGCATCGAAGACGCTCCTGCTCCTTCCCGGCGACGGCATCGGCACCGAAATCATGGTCGAGGTCGAAAAGCAGATCGGCGTCCTCAACGACGTCGCCGGCGCCGGCTTCGAGACGGAGACGGCCCTCGTCGGCGGCACGGCCTATGATGCGGAAGGCGCGCCGATCTCCGATGCGACGATGGCAAAGGCGCAGGCCGCCGACGCGGTGCTGTTCGGTGCCGTGGGCGGGCCGAAATGGAACGGCGTTCCCTATGAGAAGCGGCCGGAGGCGGGGCTTCTCAGGCTGCGCAAGGAGATGGAGCTCTTCGCCAATCTGAGGCCCGCCATCTGCTACCCGGCGCTCGCCGACGCCTCGTCCCTGAAGCGCGAGGTCATCGAGGGCCTCGACATCCTGATCCTGCGCGAGCTCACCGGCGGCGTCTATTTCGGTGAGCCGAAGGAGATCGTCGATCTCGGGAACGGCCAAAAGCGGGCGGTCGACACGCAGGTCTACGAGACCTACGAGATCGAGCGTATCGCACGGGCGGCCTTCGACCTCGCCAAGACCCGCCGGGGCAAGGTCACCTCGATGGAAAAGCGCAACGTCATGAAGTCGGGCCTGTTCTGGAACGAGGTCGTCACCCGGGTGCATCGGGAGGAATATCCAGAGATGACGCTGGAGCACGAACTCGCCGATGCCGGCGGCATGAAGCTCGTCAAGGCGCCGAAGCAGTTCGACGTCATCGTCACCGACAATCTGTTCGGCGACATGCTGTCCGACATTGCGGCGATGCTCACAGGCTCGCTCGGCATGCTGCCGTCGGCCTCGCTCGGCGCGGTGGACGCGAAAACCGGCAAGCGCAAGGCGCTCTACGAACCGGTGCACGGCTCGGCGCCGGACATCGCCGGCACCGGCAAGGCCAACCCGCTGGCGATGATCGCATCGCTCGCCATGGGCCTTCGCTATTCCTTCGAGATGATCCGCGAGGCCGACGCGCTGGAGGCCGCCATCGCCGAGACGCTGGAAGCCGGCATCCGCACCGGCGACGTGATGGCGCCGGGCTGCACGGAAGTCGGCACGACCGGCATGGGCGACGCGGTGGCCGAACGGTTCCGGGCGAAGCTTGCGGGCTGAGGCAAGCCGGGAGCGGCGGCCTGAGGATGTTGGAGCGGCATCGATGAGACATGAAAGGCCCGGCCACCGGATGCGGTGGCCGGGCCTTTTTCTGTGTGACGCCGATCGTCGGACCCGCGCTCGCCGCCGCGACGACCCTGTGCCCTCTGCGGCTCCGGGCGGGGTGAACGCGCCGCCTTTTCTGGCGGGCGCCGCGCTCCTTTCCGGACTGCGCTTATGCCCCGCTGGCGACCTCCGGCGGGCCCTTCAGCGCGTGCTCGTCGCGATAGGGATCCGGCGTGTTGACGTCGGTCTCCCGTTCGGTCTGGTACCACTGGTCGGCGCGGTAGAGGATCAGCTTGTCGCGTCCGAGCCCTCTCAACAGCGAATACATCATCGTCAGAAGCACGAAGGCGAAGGGGAAGCCGGCGACGACGGCGGCCGCCTGCAGCGCCTTCAGCCCGCCGGCGACGAGCAGCATCGCCGCGATCGCGCCCTCGGTGATCGCCCAGAACAGCCGCTGGATCTTCGGCGGATCGGAGTGGCCGCCGGCGGTCAGCATGTCGATGACGAAGCTCGCGCTGTCCGACGAGGTGACGAACCAGACGACGATCATGACGATGATGATCCCGCCGATCAGCGGCGTGCCGGGGAAGAACTCGATCAGCTTGAAGATCGCCTGACCGTAGCTCTCCTTGGTCGCCTCGATGAGGCCGGGATTGCCGTCGAGTTCCAGCTTGATCGCCGTGCCGCCGAAGGCGGTGAACCAGAAGAACAAGAGCGTCGTCGGGATCAGAAGCACGCCCAGCAGGAACTCGCGGATCGTCCTGCCCCGCGAGATGCGGGCGATGAAGACGCCGACGAAGGGCGACCAGGAAATCCACCAGGCCCAGTAGAACAGCGTCCAGTCGACCTGCCAGTCGGTGCCCGAATAGGATTCGACCCAGAAGCTCCAGTGCACCAGGCCGGCGAAATAGTTGCCAACATTCTCGATGAAGCTGTCGAAGATGAACAGCGTCGGCCCGACGATGACGACGAAGGCGAGCAGCGCGAAGCTCAGATAGATGTTGAAGTTCGAGATCCGCTTGATGCCGCCGTCGAGGCCCAGCATCACCGAGACCGTCGCGCAGGCGGTGATCACGGCGATCAGCACCAGCTGGACGAAGATGTTGTTCGGCAGGCCGAGGAAGGTCTCGAGGCCTGAGTTGATCTGCATGACGCCAAGGCCGAGCGAGGTGACGACGCCGAACATCGTGCCGAAGACGGCGAGGATGTCGACGGCGTGCCCCCACGGGCCGTAGATGCGCTCGCCGATCAGCGGGTAGAGCACCGAGCGGATCGACAGCGGCAGGCCCTGGCGATAGTGGAAATAGGCAAGCGACAGCGCGACGATGCAGTAGATGCCCCAGCCATGCAGGCCCCAGTCGAAGAAGGCGAGGACCATCGCCTGCTTGGCGGCCTCGACGCTTTCCGGCTCACCCACCGGCGGCGAAAAGAAGTGGAACAGCGGCTCGGCCACGGCCCAGTAGAGAAGGCCGATGCCGATACCGGCCGAAAACAGCATGGCGATCCAGGAAAACAGCCCGTATTGCGGGGTTTCCGTCTGGGCCCCGAGGCGGATGTCGCCGTAGCGGGAGAAGGCGATATAGACCGTGAGGACGAGTGCGAGGTTGGTGACGATGATGAGGAACCAGCCGAAATAATCGGCGATGGCCCCTTGCGCGCCCTGGAAGACTGTATCCGCGGATTCCGGAAAGCCGGCGCCGAAGACGAGAAAGCCGAGGATCAACGCTGCCGATATCAAGAATACCGGCCGACAGACATGCGGAAAAGGTCCGAGCCTCCCCGTCGCGACGCCTGTGCCTCCTTCCGCCCGGATCCTTCGATCGTCGTCTATCGCAGTACTGGTCAATGTCTCACCATCATCTCTCTTTCAACAAACTGTGTTTGCTAACTGACGCGGGCCATCGGCAGGTCAAGACTTGGCCACATTCCGGCGGCTGCCCGCACTGACCGGCGCTGCGCAACCAGAGGGGCACCAGCGGCGTTATCCCGTCACAAATCGAAACTGACGGAGATGACAATGATCAGGAGCATTCTGAAGGCACTGTTCGTCGGCTGGGTCGCCAAGAAGTTCCTCGAGCGGGACAAGGAGCCCGGCCAGGCACCGGCGCCGCATCAGCCGCGCCGCGCCTGAGCGCCAGCCCCTGCGTGACGGCGAAGAGCCACCCATGACGAGGCGGTCGATCGAGAGGTCGGCCGCTTTCAGTTTGTCGCGACGAAAGGCGACTGCCGAAAAGGTCGCAGATCGACGATCTTGCGGTCGTCGTCCGGGCAGCTCGGTTCCGCCTCCACATACCAGCCGCGCGCGGTCCAGTTGCGGCCGGCGCGGACGTCCTCGGCACTGACGGCGGGTTGCGAGGCGAAGCCGACGGAATAGAAATCGAAGCAGTTCTCGCCGCGCCTTGCGACGAGGAAGCAGCCGCCGTTCAGGCTGCCGCCCGGATAGAAGGTGCAGAAGCGGGCATTGGCGACGCTCCAGTTGCCCGGCCACTGGCCCTCGCGGTCATGATAGGAGAGCGTGCCGTCCATGCCGTAGGCTTCCTGCCAGGCGGTGGCGTCGGAATAGACCCCCTCGAGATTGCGGCCGGAAAAGGCACCGACCAGCGCGGCGTCGTCCATCGTCCCGCGCAGCAGTTCGTCGAGGCCCCCCGCCGCCCGGCCGGTGTCGGCAGAGACGCAGAGAAGAACGAGAGACAGGACGGCTGCCGCCATCCGGCCGGCGAAGGGGCCGGCGGCGCGGCGAGCGGAAATCTTCACGAGCCATCCTCCCACGCTTTCCATGGCGAAGACTTTGCCGAAGAATGCCGCGCGAGGCCAGAGCGGCGCGCCATCGTCAGGCGAGAAATGCGATGAACCGGCCGGCGAGGATCGCCGCGATCCAGACGAGCAGCGAGACCCCTGCGGAGACTGTGACGGAGGCGCTCGCCTTGCCGCTCCGGCGCAGCTCGCGAAAACCTTCTGACCGATGCATCGCCACGGCATGCAGCGTTCCGGCGGAGACCAGCAGGAGCTTGATCCGGAAGGCGGGATTGGCGGCATAGTCGAATGGCTGCACGGAAAACAGCGCCAGGCCGGCGATTGCGGCAACAAGCAGCCCACTCGCGGCTACACGTGGCGCGAACCGCGCGAGGCTTTCGAGAAACGCCGCCTTCGCCCGCAAAAGGATCGCCAGGTCGAACAGCGCGATGGCGCCGAACGACAGGGCGAAGCCGACGATGTGCAGGGCGTTGACGAGCGGATAGACGAGCCGGGAGGATTTCAGCGCCTCGGCCGGCCAGGACGACCCGATCGCGCCAAGAATCGCGCCCAGGATCGAATCGAGCATCGGCGTGCCCCCTCGCCGTCGTCACGCTGCCGGCTTCAGGCTTTTCTCGCGGCGCGGATAGACGTCATAGGTCTTGCCGTTGACGGTGATCGTCTCGGCCTTGAAGCGCTTCTCGCCCGCGTCCTTCGAGCGATGGCCGGTGAAGCTCGCCCGGTCACCGATTTTGGCAACACCCTCGACGAAGCCGGCCCTCTCGCTGGCATAGGGCGGGGCGAGATCCACCTCCCAGACGCCGTCTTCCGCCTCGATTTCCAGATGCGAGTGGGGATTGCCGAAGGAGACCGCCTTGATGACGCCCTCGAGACGGCTTTCCTGATCTTCCGTCCAGCCCCAGCCATGATGGGCAATGGCCGCGGCAGGCATCGCCAGCGCGACGGCGAGGCCGGCAACGAGGGCTGCGGCGGGGCGAAGGTTCTTCAAGCGACGCATGTCTCTCCTCCTCGATGGGTGCCGCAACTCTTTCGCTTGCGGCATCGATAGAGAGAGCTTACGCGCTGAATGCGTCAGACGATCCGTCAAGCCCGCGTGATAGCGCCCGTGATCGGCCGGTCGTGGAGCGGAGCGCGGTCTTGCGTTTTCCCCCCGGCCGTTGTATGCGCCGCATCGTCAAGGCCCGGTTTTCAGCTGGGGGCTGAACGGAAGGCTGTCGGTTCGCCGGCTTCATGGCGCGAAAATGTCGCCTGCTTCCCGTGTCTCCGCTCTCGACCGCTCTCCATGCCGCCTTTCCGAACCGGCCACCCGGCCATCTTGGGAAGTCGCAGAGGCTTAGCCGCTGGATCGGGCTCAACACGAAACGGAAAGGCGTTTGGCGAATGGCTCTCTACGAGCACGTATTCCTGTCGCGCCAGGACATCTCGAACCAGCAAGTCGACCAGCTGGTGGAGACGTTCCGGGGCATTCTGGAAAACAATGGCGGCAAGGTTCTCAAGGTCGAGAACTGGGGTCTGAAGACCCTTGCCTACAGGATCAAGAAGAACCGCAAGGCGTATTACACGCTCCTCAACATCGAGGCGCCGTCGACGGCCGTCGACGAGATGGAGCGCCTGATGCGCTTCAACGAGGACGTCCTGCGCTACATCACCATCCGCGTCGAGGCCCATGAAGAAGGCCCCTCCGCGATGATGCAGAAGCGCGACGACCGTCCCCGCCGCGGCGGTGACCGTGGCGAGCGTGGTGATCGTGGCGACAGGGGTGATCGTGGCGACCGCGGCCCGCGCCGCGACCGCGACGACGACCGCCCCCGCCGCCCCCGCGACCACGATTCGGAGTAAGACCACATGGTCGATATCGCACAGCTTCCCACCCGCCGGCCGTTCCATCGTCGCCGCAAGTCCGACCCGTTCTCCGGTTCGGATTCGCCGAAGATCGACTACAAGGACGTCCGTCTCCTGCAGCGCTACATTTCCGAGCGCGGCAAGATCGTCCCGTCGCGCATCACGGCGGTGTCGCAGAAGAACCAGCGGGCGCTCGCCCGCGCCATCAAGCGCGCGCGCTTCCTCGGCCTTCTGCCCTACCTGATCAAGTAAGACGGCAGGCCGCGTCTCACGCGGCCTCGCATCGCAGCGATCGCCGCGCCCGGCAGACCGGGCGCGGCACCCAGACCACCACGGCCGCCATGTCAGATGGGCGGCCGAGCTGGGGCTCGACGAGCCTCTAACTGCCAGGGCGCAGGACAGCGAACCGGACCGATGACCCCTTCGAAGCTGATCATAGCGGCGGCAGCCGGCGCAGCGAGTGCGCTGCTCTTTGCCGGCCTCGTGCTGCAGTCGGGTTCGGCCGTCACGCTGGCGCTCGCAGCGCCGATCCCGATCTTCATCGCCAGCCTCGGCTGGGGCAGCGTCGCCGGCCTCGTTGCGGCGATCGTCTCGGCCGTCGTCGTCGCGGCGATCTCCGGCATCGTTTCGGGCGGTGTCCTGCTGTTCGTGTCGATGAGCCTGCCTGCGGCGATCGCCGGCCATCTCGTCGGCCTCGCCAGGCCCGACAGCGGACCTGGAGCCGGGCCCGAAAACGCCGCGCCGGCCATCGGACCGGCAAGGGACGCGCCGCCCCGGCTCCTCTGGTTTCCGCTCGAGCGGGTGCTGTTCGCCATCGCGCTGATGGCGGCCGTCGCCTGCATCGGTCTCGGCTGGTATCTCGGCTACGACGTCGCGACGCTGAAACCCGAGATCGTCGAGGCGCTCCGCCAGGGCGGCAATGCCGCCCAGATGAGCGACCAGGAAATGGACGCGGTCGCGAGCCTTCTGTTGTCGCTGGTTCCGCTGGTTCAACCGGCGGTGCTGACGCTGACGCTCTGCGTCAGCCTCTATGTCGCCGCATGGGTCACCCGGATCTCCGACCGGCTGCCACGGCCCAAGGACGACCTGCCGACGGCGCTGCACCTGCCGCCGCTGGCGCTGTTCGTTTTTGTCTCGGGCATGGCGGGCACGTTCCTGCCGGCGCCGGCCGAACATCTCGCCATGGTGATCTGCGGCGCCTTCGGCATGGCGTTCACCTTCGTCGGGCTCGCCCGGATGCATGCCCGCACGCGGGGCCGCAGCAATCGCGGCCTGCTTCTCTTCGTCACCTATGCGGCGATCGTCATTCTCTCCTTCCCGCTGTTCGTCTTCACCTGCATCGGTGTCTACGACACGGTGAAGCGGATGCGCCGCCCTCCTCCGGCATGAGCCGCCGGCTCTGCCACACGCCAACCCCGCATTGACGCAAACCGAAAACCCAAGGAGTTGAAATCATGGAAGTCATTCTTCTCGAGCGCATCGCCAAGCTCGGCCAGATGGGCGAGACCGTAAAGGTCCGCGACGGCTATGCGCGCAACTATCTTCTGCCGACCGGCCGGGCGCTGCGCGCCAACGACGCCAACCGCGCCCGCTTCGAGGCCCAGAAGGCGCAGCTCGTGCAGCGCAATGAAGAGCGCAAGTCCGAGGCGAAGGGCGTCGCCGACACCCTCGAGGGCCGCTCCTTCATCGTCGTGCGCTCGGCCGGCGAAACCGGCCAGCTCTACGGCTCGGTCTCGACCCGCGACATCTCCGAGATCCTCGCCGCCGAGGACTACAAGGTCGGCCGCAACCAGGTCGAGCTCAATAACCCGATCAAGACGATCGGCCTGCACAGCGTCTCCATCAGCCTGCATCCGGAAGTCGTCGTCGGCATCCAGCTGAACATCGCCCGTTCGCCGGACGAGGCCGAGCGCCAGGCGCGCGGTGAGGACCTGACCTCCGCCGATGCGATCTACGGCTCCGACGAGCCGGATTACGCGCAGGAGGACGAGGAGCTTCTCGACGAAGAGAGCGGCGAGGAGACCGAGAAAACCGCCGCTTCGGACGAGGCGGAACAGCCCTCGGCCTGAAAAAGATCGACGAAGTGACGATTTGATGTCGAAAATTTGGGCCCCGTGGCAATGGGGCCCTTTTCTTATGCATCTGGACCCTTAAGATTCCCGATGCAAAGTTGAACGAGCAACCAGTACCCGACGGCAGAGTCCAGCCGCCGCGGTCTCTGGGGCATCGGGCGATCATTTGAACGCAATCCGCGGGGACGTGGGGACGATCGGCAGCGGCGTCGAGAACGAGTTCGGGAGGGGCTCGAGGACCGGCTTCCTGGCGGTGACCTGAGACCTTGGCTTTTGGGGCCGTGCCCGACGGGCTGGCTCGTTGCGTCCACGAACACCCGATGCTCCGACGGCTCATGCCAGGAGATCGGCGCAATGAATCGCATTCTCACATATTTCCTCGACCACCTCCTCCACACAGGCAATCTCACCGTCATCGACGCCAGTGGACATCGCCAGACCTGGGGCGATGGTACCGGCATGCCGGTCGCGATCCGCTTCAACACCAAGGCGGCAGAGCGTGGGGTGGCTCTCAATCCGAGCCTCCGCTTCGGCGAACTCTACATGAACGGCGACATCGATATCGTCGAGGGCACCATGTACGACGCCCTGGCGATCATCTTCCAGAATGCCGGAAACAACGTGACCTCGCGTCCGTGGATGAAGGCGCTCGAAAGGCTGCGGATCGCCGCGCGCCGCATCGTCCAGTACAACACCCCGAAGCGCTCGCGCGCCAATGTCCAGCACCATTACGACCTGTCGGGCGAGCTCTACGACCTCTTCCTCGACGAGGACCGGCAATATTCCTGCGCCTATTTCGAACGCCCCGACGCGACCCTCGAAGAGGCCCAGCTCGCCAAGAAGCGGCACATCGCGGCCAAGCTGAAGTTCGACCGCGACGATCTTCGGGTCCTCGACATCGGCTGCGGCTGGGGTGGCATGGGCCTCTATCTCGCCAAGAACCTCGCCGCCGACGTCGTCGGCGTCACCCTCTCCGACGAGCAGCTGGCGATCGCCCAGCGCCGCGCCGAAGAGGCCGGGCTTTCCGACCGCGCCGAGTTCCGCCTGCAGGACTACCGCAAGACCGAAGGCCCCTTCGACAGGATCGTCTCGGTCGGCATGTTCGAACATGTCGGCGTCGGCTTCTACGACGAGTTCTTCGAGCGCTGCGCCAAGGTGCTGAAGGACGACGGCGTGATGCTCCTGCACACGATCGGCCGATACGATCCGCCTGGCACCACCAACTCCTTCATCGCCAAATACATCTTCCCCGGCGGCTACATCCCGGCGCTATCGGAAGTGATGGCGGCGAGCGAGCGGCAGGGGCTGATCATCACCGACGTCGAGGTGCTGCGCATCCATTATGCCGAGACGCTGAAGCACTGGCGCGAGCGGTTCCTCGCCCATCGCGAGGAGGCCAAGGCGCTTTATGACGAGCGCTTCTGCCGGATGTGGGAGTTCTATCTCGCCGCCTCCGAGACGGCCTTCCGCTGGCAGGATCTCGTGGTCTTCCAGATGCAGTTCACCAAGAGCCTCGACAGCCTGCCGATCACCCGCGGCTACATGGCGGCGGAGGAGGACCGGCTGCGGCGGATCGACGAACGGCCGGCCGGCAATAGCAACGTCACCGACATCCGCGAGTGCGAAGCCGCCGAGTGATCGGCGGCGCCTGCGTCGCTCCGTCGTCGGCATAACAAGACGAAGCACTCTTTGAAACGAGAAGACCCGGCGGGACGCCCGCCGGGTCTTTTTTCGTCGGCCTTTCGGCCACCCTCCGGCAGACCGGACGAGGTCGGGCGGCCCTCGGAAAACCGCCCTTCCCCGACCCTTCAGCCGAACAGTTCGAGATCGCCGCCGTCGTCGCCGGTGGCGAAGGTTTCCGATGCCTCGGTGTGAAGCCTGCGACGCAGTTCCTCCAGGCGCACCGTGTTCAGCGCCGGGCCGATGGTGACATCCCAGCCCTCGGCGGTCTGCTCGCCGATCGCCGCCACGAAGGTCGACAGGTTGTCGAGCAGCTGCGTCGTGTGGTCGATCCGCTGCACCGCGCGCACGTAGTCGCTGTCTCTCGACAGGTGCTCGTGGCAGACGAGGTGATGCATCTCCTCGGCCGTCACCGCGAGAGAGCGCAGTTCCTCCGCCAGGGTGTGCATCAGGTTGGAGAGGGGAAGAGTCGTCATGGTTGCTCTCGGTTTGGTCCGGTCGACCGCTCGGCGCGGATCGGAAGGCGTCGGCGCGAGGGTGGCGATCAGAACAGGTCGACGTCGCCGATCGTCTGCGGGGCCCTCACCGGAGCAGCAACCGGGATCTTCGGCATTGCGGTCTCCTCGAAGAAGATCTGGCGGGCCCGGCCGGAATGCGGCCAGTACTCGATCCTGCGGCCACGGGTGCCGCCGAGCGAGCCGCCGAGATAGCGGATGCCCTCCATCTGCAGGAAGCGCTCGGCAAAGGCGGCGTTCTTGGCGCCGACATCGGACAGGCCGTCGACCGTGCGGGCGCCGCCGAAGAGCTTCGCCTCCAGGTGGCCGCGCCTGGCGCCGCGCTGCAGGAGCCCGTTGATCAGGACCTCCATCAGATAAAGGCCGAAGCTCTCGGAGCGTCCCGCCTCGGGACCGCCGCTGCCCGGCAGGAGGAAGTGGTTCATCCCGCCGACGCCGGCGTCCGGATCCCGGATGCAGGCCGCGACGCAGGAGCCGAGCAGCGTGGTGAGGACAGTCTCCTCGCCGCGCTCGATCTTCGCTTCGCCCTGCATGATGTGGATTCGATTCGGCCGGCCGCCAGTGATCATTGCAAACGTCCCACCACAGCTTCGATTGTCTTCTTCAGGACGGGGACGGTGATCGGCTTGGCGAGAAAGTTGTTCACGCCGAGCTGCGCCGCCTTCATCACGAGTTCACGGTCGCCCTTCGAGGTCAGGATGATGAAGGGCGTCTTCTGGGTCTTCTTGTAGGAGCGGATCGCCTGCAGAAGCTGGATGCCGTCGAGCTTCGGCATGTTGAAGTCGGAGATGATGATGTGACACGGCGTCGCCATCATCGCCTTCAACGCCTCTTCGCCGTCGCAAGCGAAGACGATCTGCTTGATGCCAAGCTGTTCCAGCGCGTCGCGGATCAACATGCGACTCGTTCGATGATCGTCGACGATCAAGACTTTGAGGTGATCTTTGATGCTCATGGCGTTATTCCTTCCGAGGCCGAGTAGACACGAATTTGATGAACGAAGTCTCTCATCCGGTCGCGAATTCGTTGATTTGTAAGAGTTTTACCCCCCACTGAAAATCTGCCTTGCGATCTTTCCCAGTGGCAGCTGGCGCGTCACCGCACCGATTTCGTGTGCAACTCGGGGCATGCCATAGACCAGGGAACTCTCCTCATCCTGGCCGAGTGTGGTTGCTCCGGCCTGTCGCATGCCGAGAAGGCCCTGGGCGCCGTCGCGGCCCATCCCGGTCAGGATCACGCCGCAGGACGAACCGGAGAAGTTCTTGGCGACGGAGGTGAACAGGACGTCGACCGAAGGCCTGTGCCCGGAAACGGTCTCCCCCTCGACCAGCGAGACGCTCGGACGCGCCCCCGGCTTGACCACCATGTGGCGCGCGCCGCCCGGCGCGAGATAGACGTGCCCCGGCAGCAGCGGCTCGCCGCCCTTCGCCTCGCTGACCTTCGCCCGCGACACGCGGTCGAGCCGCGCCGCGAAGGATCCGGTGAAGGCCGCCGGCAGATGCTGCACGATGACCGTCGGCGGGCAGTCGGCCGGAAACTCCGACAGGACCTGCATCAGCGCCTCGACGCCGCCGGTGGACGAGCCGATGGCGATAAGGTCCGGCAGGCGGACGCGGCGATCCTTCGCCGGCTCGTTCGCCGCCGGCCGGGCTGCGGCACCGGCATGGCCGCGCCGGGTCATGCCGGCCTTCGCCTTGGCCGCTTCCTTGATCAGCCCGGGCAGCTCGTTGAACATCGTCTCGCGCGCGCTCGGCTTGGCGACGCAGTCGAACGCCCCGATCTCCAGGGCGGCCAGCGTCGTCGCCGCGCCGGGCGCGGTGAGGTTGGAGACCATGATCACCGGCGTCGGCCGGAGCGTCATGATCTTCTCGAGAAAATCGATGCCGTTCATGTTGGGCATCTCGACGTCGAGGGTGACGACGTCGGGATCGAGCTGCTTCATCATGTTGCGGGCTTCGAACGGGTTCGAGGCCTCGCCCACGACGACGATGTCCGGATCACGGCTGAGCGCATGCTTGATCAGCGCCCGCATGGTGACGGAATCGTCGACGACTAGAACAGATGCTGCACACATCCTCAGGCCCTCCCCTGCCCGGACATCTGACGCGACCGCCGGATGCCGGCACGGACCGGCGCTCCGGACGTCAGGCGCGGACCGGCCGGACTTCGATCCTGGCGGGAAGGTCCGACCATTTCCAGAAACGGTTCAGCCATGGCGTCACCGGATCTTGCGGTAGGAGGTGTTGCCCTGGAACTCGACGGTTTCGAGGGCCGGGCCGGTCACCCGCTCGGAGTGGCCGATGAACAGGACCCCGTGCGGCAGGAGGCGCTCGGTGAAGCGCTTCCACACCCGCTCGCGGGTCGGCTGGTCGAAATAGATCGTCACGTTGCGGCAGAAGATCGCGTCGAACTGGCCGCGCATCGGCCATTCGCCGTTGAGGTTGAGCTCGCGGAAGGCGACGAGATCGCGCAGCGGATCGGCGACCTCGTAGAGCATCTCGGTCGCCGCCAGGCCGCGGCTGCCGCCGTCGGCGCTGGGGCGGAACCACTTGCGGCGAAGATCGGCGGGGACGCTTTCGAGGGCGCCGGCCGCATAGACGCCGGCCCGGCCGGTTGCGACGACGTTCGGATCGATGTCGCTGGCGAGAATCTTGACGTCGTATTCGGCGGCGTTCGGCAGCACCTGCAGGATCGTCATGGCGATCGAATAGGGCTCGTGGCCGATCGAGCAGCCGGCCGACCAGATGCGCACCCGCCCGCCGCGCTTGGCTTCGGCCAAAAGCGGCGGCAGCAATTCCTCGCGCAGATGATCGAAGTGATGCATCTCGCGGAAGAAATGCGTCACGTTGGTCGTCAGCGAGGCGAGCATCGCCATCCGCTCGGTGGTCTGCGAATGATCCTGAACGAGCTCGCAATAGTCCCTGAAGCTCTGCAGTCCGAGGGCCCGAAGCCGTTTCGACAGGCGGGAATAGACGAAGGTCGCCTTGGTGTCGGCGAGATAGATGCCAGCGTCTTCGTAGAGCAACTTCGCGATGGTGGCGAAGTCGTTCTCCGTCATCGGGAATTCGCCGTTTCCGAGCTTCGTGGCGCCAGCGCCCGCTCGTTGGGAAACGTGCGTCATGGACTCACGCGTAGCCGTCACCGACCTGTTCTCCTCGATGGCGGGCAGCCCGGCTGCCGCCCTTGAATGTCTTCGAAGCGCCCGGAAAAAAGGGCCAACTCCTTCGTGTCAGCCTCAGGCGACGTTCTGGTACTGCGGCAGGACGTTGTCCGTCGCGATCAGCGAGATCATGCGGCCCTCGATCGCCATGACGCCGCGCACGAAAGTCTTGGCGAGGTCGGAGGCAAGGTCGGGTGTCGGCTGCAGGAGCTCGTCGGTAATCGTCAGTATATCGGAGACCGCATCCACCAGCAGGCCGAAGAGCTGCTGCTCGACCCGGACGACGATGATGACGCTGCGCGCCGTCGGAACCGTCCTCGGGAAGCCGAGCCGCGCCGCGAGATCGACGATCGGCAGCACCGCGCCGCGCAGGTTGATGACGCCGTTGACGTAGGAGGGAGCGTGCGGCAGGGGCGTTGCCTGGGTCCAGCCGCGGATCTCGCGCACCGACATGATGTCGACGCAGAATTCCTGCTCTCCGATACAGAAGGCGATCAGTTCGCGCGCCGAGCGCGGGTCGGTGCGGTTGTCGTTCTGGGGTGGCGAAAGGGTCGTCATTCTGCTCACTCCGCTGCGTGCTGCATGCTGCTGTTGAAGAAATTGCCTTCCGGCCGTGACGTGGCGACGACGGCGTCGACGTCGAGAATGAGCGCGACACGGCCGTCGCCGAGGATGGTCGCCGCGGCGATGCCGGGGACGCGTCCGTAATTGGCCTCGAGGCTCTTGATCACCACCTGGCGCTGGCCCTGGATGGCATCGACGAGCAGCGCCGAGCGGGCGCCGTTTTCGGCCTCGACCAGGATCGCGACACCGCCGGTGGCGCTCGCCTGTTCGTAGGAGTAGCCGAGCTCGCGGGCGACATCGACGAGCGGCAGGAAGTTGTCGCGAACCTGCACCAGCCGGGCGTCGCCGCCGAAGCTCTTCACTTCGCTGGCCTTCGGCTGCAGCGTCTCGATGATCGCCGTCAGCGGCACCACCACCGTCTGGTCGCCGACCGAGACGATCATGCCGTCGAGCACCGCCAGGGTCAGCGGCAGGCTCATGGTGAAGGTCGAGCCCTTGCCTGGACGCGAGGTGATCGACACGCGGCCGCCCAGCGCCTGGATCGAGCGCTTGACGACGTCCATGCCGACGCCGCGGCCGGAGAGCGAGGAGATCTTCTCCGCCGTCGAGAAGCCCGGCAGGAAGATCAGGTTGTCGATCTCCTCGTCGGAAAGGTTCGCCTCGGCGGGGATCAGCCCCTTCTTGATGGCGATGTCCTTGACGCGCTTGCGGTTGATGCCGGCGCCGTCGTCGGAGATCTCGATGACGATGCGGCCCGAACGGTGCATCGCCGCGACGCGGACGACGCCTTCCTCGGTCTTGCCCGCGGAGAGACGATCCTCCGGCTTTTCGAGGCCGTGGTCGATGGCGTTGCGGATCATGTGGGTGAGCGGGTCGGCCAGCCGTTCGATGACGGTCTTGTCGACCTCGGTCCATTCACCCTCGGTGATCAGCCGGACCTGCTTGCCGGAGATGTCGGCGACCTCGCGCACCAGGCGCGGCAGTCGCTGGAACACCGACTTCACCGGCTGCGCGCGGATCGCCATGACGCTGTCCTGGATCTCGCGGGTCAGCTGCTCGAGCTCGTCGAAGCCGACGGCGACGTCGGAAGCGCGGGCAAGGCCGGCCTGATAGGCGCGCTGCGACAGCATGACCTGATGGATCACCAGTTCGCCGACGAGGTCGATCAGCCGGTCGACGCGTTCGAGATCGACGCGGATGGTCTGGGCCGCACCGCCGCCGCCACCCTTGCCGTCGCCGCCGGCCTCGGCCTTGGCGGCGGCCGGAGCGCTCGGCGCGGCAGCCTTCTCCGGTGCCGGCTTCGGCGCTTCGGCCTTGGCCGGCTCGGCCGCCTTGGCGGGCTCTTCCTCCGGCTCGTCCTTGCCGGAAACGTCGTCGGCACCGCCCTCGTCGTCCGGCGTCGCCTTGATGCGCGCCAGGATGTCGGCGATGTCGGGATCGTCGCTGTCGTCGTCGTCGTCCTCGTCGGGCAGCGCCTCGATCGACAGGTCGGAATCGAACTCGACGAATTCGAAGACTTCGCGAACCTTCTCTTCCGACTCGGCGGTGGAGAGTTCGATGGTGAAGGTGAGATAGGCGCCTTCCGGGTCGATCGCCGTCAGCAGCGGCACCTCGGAGGTGTTGCAGACGACCTTCGCCTCGCCGAGGGCGTAGACGTCGCGCAGAACGCGGTTCGCCTCGTTCGCCTTGGCGTACATCCGCGGCGACGGCTTGAAGACGATCTTGAAGCGGTTGTCGCCGCCGATGCCCATCAGGTCGCTGAGGTCGACCGCGACGGGCGTGAAGTCGAGGTCGCCCATGCCGTCGTCATAGACCGGGCCGTCAGAGGCCGGCGCGGCGGCGCTCTTGCCGGCGGAGGGAGCCGGCGGCTCCTCGCCCTTGGCGAGCGCGACGAGACCCTTCAGCTCGTCGATCAGGGCCGCGTTGCGCTCGGCGTCCGCCGTGCCGCCGTCGCGCGCCACGGTGACGAGATCGGCCAGCGCGTCGGCCGAGCGCAGCATGATCTTGACGACTTTTTCAGACGATTCGAGGCGCCCGGAACGCATCTCGTCCAGCGTCGTCTCGAAGACGTGCGCGAAGTGGACGAGGTCGTCCAGGCTGAAGGCGCCGGCGCCGCCCTTGATCGAATGAACGGCACGAAAGACGGCGTTGACGGTGTCAGAGTCCGCTTCGTCATTTTCGATCGCCAGGAGCCCTGCTTCGAGTTCCGCCAACTGCTCGGCGCATTCTTCGAAGAAGGTTTGCCGGATTTCGGCCATTGCATCCATGGTCTGTCTCTTTCCACCCTCGATCCGGCACATGCGTACCGGAAATTGCCTCGACCTTATGCGCCGTCGTCAGTCCGACCTCAGGCCGCGACGCGGTTGATCGCGTCGACCAGCTTGGTCGGATCGAACGGCTTGACGATCCAGCCCGTGGCGCCGGCCAGCCGCGCACGCTGCTTCTTCTCCTGATCGCTCTCCGTCGTCAGGACGAGGATCGGGATGGCGCGGCGGCTCGGATTGGAGCGGACTTCCTCGATGAACTGGAAGCCGTCCTTGCGGGGCATGTTGATGTCCGTGATGATCACGTCCGGCTCGATATCCATGCCCTGGAGCACCTCGATGCCGTGCTGGCCATCCTCGGCCTGAACGACCGTGAAGCCCGACGAGGCGAGCGTGACCTTCAGCATCTCTCGCATCGTGCGGGAGTCGTCGATGGTGAGAATGGTGCGTTTCATTGTGCAACTTCCTTTTCGAGAATGGCCTGGGGTGTAAGGCCAAGAACCTGAAGACCGGAGATGAAGGAATCCGATGGTTCGGCGATGCTGAACGCGGCCATCTCGTCCTTCCAGGTGGCGGCGGCCGCGATGAGGATCTGGACGCACTGGGTGCCGAGGCGCTCGACCTTCGAGGCGTCGACGACCAGGTTCTGTCCCCTGAGAGACATCAGCTTCTCGGTCAGCGGCGTTGCGGCCTTCAGATCGAGCACTTCGGGAAGCGCGTAGACCGCGTCCTCCGCGGAGCTCGCCTTGGTTGACTTGCGGGGCATCAGACTTCCTCCCAGCTTGCAGCGGAGACATGCGGTTGATCGGCAAATGGCGGTGCGACGGCGGGGCCTGCCGGCCGCACCGGCGCTCTCGGCCCGGCGGCCGCGGCCGGCACGGCAGTGACGGAAATGATGATCATCGGCGGCGCCCCGGTCCGGCGACCCGCCGCACCCTGATGCGACCAGCGATCGCCCCGGTCGGCTTCGCGGCAAAGGTAAGCCCGGGAGACATTAAGGTCAGTTCTGCCGATATTTCGAGATTCGTGAGTTCCATTGTCCGCTATCTGCGTTCTCGGAAATTTCTCTTTCGTTGGTCCGCCGGAAACTTAGCCTCAAGCTCCTAAACAATTCTTTATCGCGTTGCAGAATGTGCGGGGCCGGCGGCCTTCGCGCAGGTCGGGCCAGAACTGGCAGATTTCTATTCTCCAATTCTTGGGTGTATTTCGAAAAGATCACCGATCTATTTACTGCAGCCGGCAACAGCCCGGCTCGCCATGCGAACCGGGAGTTCCCCAGCGACAACAGAAAACCGATCTCTTTGCGCGAGCCTTGCGCCGGCTCTCGGGGCCGAGCTCGCCGCCGGCCCTTGAGTGGCGGCGCCGAATGCGGGAGAAGCCGAGACGCGACCCAGGAACGAACGAAAGCGACGGCAGGCCATGACTGACAGCAATCGGCATCAAGGCACCGTCTTCGTCTTCGGATCGGTGAACATCGACCTCGTCTGCCGGGTGGACGGAATTGCCCGGCCCGGCGAGACCGTCTTGTCGGCCCGCTACGAGCAGCTCTTCGGCGGCAAGGGTGCGAATCAGGCGGTCGCCGCCGCGCGGGCCTCGCGCCGTCCCGTCGCCTTTGCCGGCGCCGTCGGCGACGACGACCTCGGGCGTGCCGCCAGGGAGCAGATGCGCCGGGAAGGGATCGACACTGCCCATCTGGCGACCGGCGCAGAGCGCACCGGCTGCGCCTTCATCGCCATCGACCGGAGCGGCGAAAACGCCATCACCGTTGCCAGCGGCGCCAATCTCGAAGCCAGTGCCGGCGATCTCGACCCATCGCTTTTCAGCGCCGACACCGTTCTCGTCCTGCAGATGGAGATCGCGCTCGCCGAGACCCTTGCGGCGGCCGAGCGGATGAGCGCCGCCCGCGGGCGCGTCGTCGTCAACCTGGCGCCGGTGCCGGCGGATCTTCGCGCGGACGATCTGTCGCGGCTGCTCGCTGCAAGTAACGTTCTCGTCGTCAATGAAGGAGAACTCGCCGCCGCGGCGCGGATCGTCGGCGTCGACGCGGCCGACCCTGCCGCCATGGCGGAGGCGCTCGCCGCCCGCTACGGCATCGAGGTGATCGCGACCCTCGGCGGCGACGGCGCGCTCGTCGCCAGTGCCGACGGCGGCTGCGAGACGATCGCCGCGATGGCCGTCGACGTCGTCGATACCACCGGCGCGGGTGACACCTTCGTCGGCGTTCTTGCCGGCGGTCTGGCGCAAGGGCTGCCGACGCCGGAGGCCGCGCGGCGCGCCTCCGTGGCTGCCTCCCTTGCCTGCCGCAGGCTCGGTGCCCAGACCGCGATGCCCTCGGCCGACGAGATCGACGCGGCGCTGGCCGGCGCATGACGGAGCCGCCTGCCCGCGCCGTCGCGCATCTGCGCCTCAGACTCAGCGACCGCTTCAGCATCGGTCCGGGCAAGGCCCGACTGCTGGAGACGATCGCCGAGACCGGATCGATCGCCGCCGCCGGGCGGCGCCTGAAGATGAGCTACAAGCGGGCCTGGTCGCTGGTCGAGGAAATGAATGCCGGCTTCCGCGAGCCTCTGGTGGCCTCCGCACGCGGCGGCAATGCCGGCGGCGGCGCCAGCCTGACGCCGGCCGGCGAGACCGTGCTTTCGAGCTATCGCAAGGTGGAGGCCGAAGCCGAGGCGGCGGTCGCCGGCGAGATCACCGTCCTGCGGGCGCTGCTCGCGCCAGAGACGGCCGCGGCAGACGATCCGCCCGGGCAAAATCTCAAACGCGGCACTTGACGCGGGCGGGCAAGCGATATGTTCTGCAAAACATATCGGAGAACTCCATGACACGCTTCCTGCCGCTCGCCCCCCTCGCCGCCGCTGCCGCCCTCTTCTGCCTCACCGGTCAGGCCGCGGCGGGCACCACTGCGGTCGCCGTCGCCGCAAACTTCACCGAGCCGGCCAAGGAGATCGCCAAGGCCTTTGCGGCAAAGACCGGCGACACTGCCGAGCTGAGCTTCGGCTCGACGGGGTCGCTCTACGCGCAGATCGGCCAGGGCGCGCCCTTTCAGGTCTTTCTGGCGGCGGACGACGAGCGGCCGCGCCGCGCGATTTCCGACGGGCTTGCCGCCGAGGGCAGCGAATTCACCTATGCGATCGGCACCCTCGCCCTCTACAGCGCCGATCCCGATCTGGTGACGGGGCCGGAAACGCTGAGCAAGGCGACATTCGACAAGGTCGCCATCGCCAATCCGAAGACCGCGCCCTACGGCGCCGCGGCCGTCGAGACGATGAAGAAGCTTGGCGTCTACGACGATCTCGAAGCAAAGCTCGTCGAAGGCAACAGCATCGCCCAGGCCTTTCAGTTCGTCTCGACCGGCAATGCCGAACTCGGCTTCGTCGCGCTCTCGCAGATCGCCGGCAACGAAGCCGGATCGCGGTGGATCGTCCCGGCCGAGGATCATGCGGCGATCCGCCAGGATGCCGTGCTGCTCACCCCCGGCGAAGACAGCGAGACGGCGAAGGCCTTCATCGCCTTCCTGAAGGGCCCGGAAGCGGCGAAGATCATCAAGCGCTACGGCTACGAGAGCGGCCAGTGAGACCCATTGAGAGACGCATCGCGAAACGACGGGCGCGATGAGGCTCGACACCGCCGACATCTTATCGGCGCTGGTGCTGACGCTGGAACTTGCCGGTGTCACCACCCTCGTCCTCCTGGTGCTCGGAACCCCGCTCGCCTGGTGGCTTTCGCGCTCGCGCTCGCTCGTCAGTGACATCGTCGGCACGCTGGTCGCCCTGCCGCTGGTGCTGCCGCCAACGGTGCTCGGCTTCTATCTCTTGATCGCGCTCGGGCCGGACGGTCTCGGCGGCCTTGCCGGCGTGCGCTCGCTGGCCTTTTCCTTTGCCGGCCTCGTCGCTGGCTCGGTCGTCTATTCGCTGCCCTTCGTCGTCCAGCCGATCCGCGGCGCCTTCGAGGCGATGGGCCGGCGCCCGTTGGAGGTCGCCGCCACCCTCAGGGCTTCGCCGCTCGACCGTTTCTTCACCGTCGCCATCCCCCTCGCCCGGCCGGGCTTCCTCACCGGCGCCGTCCTCGGCTTCGCCCATACGGTGGGCGAATTCGGCGTCGTGCTGATGATCGGCGGCAACATCCCCGGCAAGACCCGCGTCCTCTCCATCGCCATGTTCGACTATGTCGAGCAGCTGCGCTACCGCGAGGCGCATCTCGTCGCCGGCGCCATGCTGGTCTTTTCCTTCCTGGTGATCCTCGCCATGTCGCGGATCGGCCGGCGCATCGGCGAGGTCCGGCCATGACGGCTGCGGCCGGCGGCAAGCCGGCGGAACCGCACGGCCTCGACGTCTCGTTGCGCGGCCGGCGCGGCGAGTTCAGCGTCGAGGCGGCCTTCACCATGCCGCGGCGGGGCGTCACCGCGCTGTTCGGCCCGTCGGGCTCCGGCAAGACCTCGATCCTGCGGGCGATCGCCGGCCTCACCCGCCTCGAGGGCCGGGTGCTCGCGGGCGGCGACGTCTGGCAGGACGGGGCACGCTTTCTGCCGACCCATCGCCGCGCGCTCGGCTACGTCTTTCAGGAGGCGAGCCTGTTCGAGCATCTCTCCGTTGCCGGCAATCTCGTCTACGGGGCGAGGCGCAGCCCCGGCGGCATCGACCAGGAGCTGCTTCTCGAAGTCATCGAGCTCCTGGCGCTCGGGCCGCTCCAGGGGCGCGCCGTCGCCGACCTCTCCGGCGGCGAACGCCAGCGGGTGGCGATCGGCCGGGCGATCCTGACGCACCCGCGGTTGATGCTGATGGACGAGCCGCTCTCCGGGCTCGACCGGCGGGCAAAGGACGAGATCCTGCCGTTCCTGGAACGGCTCGCCGGCTCTTTCGCCCTGCCGATCCTCTATGTCAGCCACGACATCGGCGAGATCGAACGCCTCGCCGACGACATCGTCCTCGTCGAACAGGGACGCGTGACGGCCAGCGGACCGCTCAACCAGGCGCTGACCGACATCGGCCTCGGCTTCGTGCGCCACCCGCACGCCGCAGCGGTGCTGCCGGCGCGGGTCACCGGCTTCGACGAGGCGGACGGCCTTGCCGAACTCGACCTTTGCGGCCAGACCGTCTTCGTCGATGGCAGCGGGCCGGGTGAGATCGGCCTCGAACGGCGGCTGCGCATCGAGGCGAGCGACGTCAGTCTCGCCAGGGAGCCGCTCACCCACTCGACCATCCTCAACACCTTGTCCGTCGAGATCGTCGCCATCGAGCCGGCCGGTCGCGCCAACCTCGCCGTGCTCCTGGCGCTCGATGGCCCGGGCCGCCTCACCTTCATGGCCAAGGTGACCCGGCGCTCGGCGGCGCGGCTGGAGCTCGCCCCCGGCGACCGGCTTTTCGCGCAGATCAAATCGGTGTCGCTGGCGACCTCGCCGACGCCCGGCCGGCAAATTGCGTCTTCTACCTGACGAAAATCCGGGTTATCCGAAAATGGTGTCCCGCGTAACGAAAGGTCGACCGACATGACCATTGCCGGCGAAAGCCTCGGCGCCCCCGCCATCTCCTACCACCCGGCGGCGCGCATCCTGCACTGGATCGTCGCGGTCCTCGTCCTCGTCGTCTGGCCGGCCGGCTTCGTCATCGAATTCATCAAGGACGATGCCAAGACCGCCTTCTATCTCGTCCACGAATCCTTCGGGTTCCTGATCCTCTGGCTGATGCTTGCCCGCTTCGCCTTCCGGCTGGTCGTCCCGCCGCCGCCGGAGCCGGCAATGCCGCTGTGGCAGAAGCGGCTTGCCGAAACGGTCCACTGGCTGCTCTACGCGGCGCTGATCCTGCAGCCGATCTTCGGCTTTCTCGCCACCAACGCCTTCGGCTTTCCGCTCGACTGGTTCGGCGCCCTCACCGTCTGGAGCCCGATCGGAAAATCCGATCTCGCGCCGACGCTGATGAGTGTCCATGTCTTCCTCGGCTGGTCGATCCTCGTCCTCTTGTGCCTCCATATCGGCGGCGTCCTGCACCATCACGTCCTGTTGCGGGACCAGACCCTGCACCGGATGATCTGAGCCGGCGCGGACGTTCCGGGCCTGTCGACCGCGTCCTTATCCGCGCGACGACTTGAGCCAAGGCTTCGATCGGTCGCGGCAAGCCGAAACTTCAGATCGGGTCGTGAGCCGCGGCTCCTTTGCGGAGCTCGCGCCGGCGTTCCGGATGAGTGTCTGAACCGCGATCGCAGGGCGACCTTCCTGACCAGCACCCGCCCTGCTGGAAATGGACAGCGCGCCCTCATTTCGGCGAAAGGGGATGTTGTCGCCCGCCCGCAAGCTAATACTGATCGCCGGGATTTCTGGCTGCGGGCCCGCCCAAGTCTTGGGGCAGTCACGCCGCGAGCCGCAAAAGCTCCCGACGTCTCTTCAGTCAGGAAGCGCCAGAATGTCGAGATGGCCGACGATCGTGCGGCCCCCGGCCGCGCTATCGATTCGCATTTGCCGCCACGCCTCGAGTTCCTCGGCGTCGATGACGTCGAGCTCGCCGACGGCATCTGCCATGCCTTCGACATGCGCCCTTGCGAGCGCCGCATCCTCGCTCGCAAGCCGCCAGGGGCTTTCGGCAATCGTGACGGCGTAGCCGCGCGCTTCGAGGGCCCGCGCCAGAGCGCGGGCGGCGGCGGGCCCGAGCGAGGCCCCGCTGCCGAGACCCTTCGGCCGCAACTGATGCCTGTTGAAACCGGCAAGGACGATGCCGTCCAGCGGGTGCGACGGCGAAAACACCGTCGAGCCGTCATAGTTGAGCGCGGCGTAAAGGCCGACACTCGCGGCCGTGAGACGCTCGGCAATCGCTTCGATGAAATCCCGCGAGGCGAGATCGAACAATGCCGAGGCCGTTGCCAGGCGCACCCCTTCGAGCGGGATCGCCGCCACGTCGGAAAGGTCCGCCAGACGGGTTTCGGCTTCCGCACCGAGCTGTTCCGCTCGCTCCATGGCAAAGGCCAGCAGCACCGGGTCGTCGTCGAGCAGCCGCCAGACTGTCGACGCTGAAGCCAACAGCGGCTGCAGGGCTGCCAGCGTCGAGCCGCTGCCGCAGCCAAGATCGAGGACGGTGGCTCTGCCCCCGCCCTCCGTCAGCCAGTCGGCCGCGCGGCGCAACAGCGAGGCATCGCGTGCCTGCCGGTCGGCCGGCTCGCGCAGAGCCAGCCACTCGGCGGCAAAGCCGCTCATCGGACCGTCTCCGCCGGCGAGTGAGCCGCCAACTCCGGCCCCGCCTTCGCCACATCGGCGAGGACCGCGGCGACGATCTGTGCCGTCTCCTCCCAGCGAGGCAACGCCATACCCGCCGCAGACGCAGCCTGGCCGGCCGCCTTCAGCGCGGACTGGTCGGTTAGGAATTCGCGCAGCGCGGCACCGAGCGCATCGGCATCGCCGGGCGGAAATCGCCGTCCCGCCGCAGCGGGGATCAGGTCGCGCGGCGCGCCTTCGGCGCAGAAGACGATCGGCAGGCCGTTCGCCATCGCCTCGGCAAACACCATGCCATAGCCCTCGTAGCGGCTGGCGAGGACGAAGAGATCGGCCTTTTCGTATTCTTCCGAGACATCCGGCATCGCCCCGGCAAGGGTGATCCTGTCCGCCAGACCGCTTTCCTGGACCTGCTGCTCCAGCGCCGCCGCCGTCTGCGGATCGGCGGCCGGGGAACCGACGATCCGGCACCGCCAGTCGAGATCCGCAATCCTCGCGAGACCATCGACCAAGGTCGCGTGATCCTTGCGGGGGATCAGCGTCCCGATGGACAGGATCAGCGGCAAAGTCTCGCCCTCGTCCCGCTCGACCGCGCGCAGCGCGTCACTTCCCCGCCCGTCGCGGTCGGTCCGCCACGGGCGATCCGTGCCCGGCGGCGCCACGGTCAGCCGCTCCGCCGGGACGGCGAAATCGTCCGTCAGCGTCTTCGCCGTCGCATCACTCGTCGCCACGACGGCGCGTGCGAAGCCGAGCGCCGCCCGCTCGCTCTCGGCAAGGCGCGACTGCCCAGCGGCATCGAGTCCGGTCTCAAGGCTGAGCGGATGATGGACGAGGGCGACCAGTCGGAGTCGCCTCGCCTGTCTTGCGGCGATCTCCGGCATCGCTCCGAAGGCGAGGCCATCCACCAGCACCAGCGTATCGTCCTCGACGGCAGCCAGGGCCCCCTCCGCGGCGTTCAGTTCCGCCGCTGTAGGAACCGGAAAGCCAGGGGGCAACATCAGATGCTCGACGCGCCAGCCGCGCCGTTCCAGCTCCACCATCAGCCGCCGGTCATAGGCATAGCCGCCGCTTGGCGTCGCAATGTCGCCCGGGATCGCGAAGACGACCCGGCCTGCGCTCACAGCTCCCCCTCGTACCAGGCACGGGCGACGTGGGATTCCTCAAGCGAAACCTTCAGCCGCCGGATGCGGCCGCCGCCCTCGCCGAGCGCCCCGCCGGCGATCCGCTCCGCCAGCCGGTCGAACAGATGCCGCGCCAGGAACTCCGTCGTCGTGACCTTCCCCTGAAAGGCCTCGACCGCGTCGAGATTCTGGTAGTTCAGGGGCTCAAGCACCGACTTCAGCAGCTGGATGGCGAGGCCGATATCGACCGCCAGCCCGTCGGCGTCGAGATCGTTGGTGAAGAAGGCAGCATCGACGACATAGGTCGCTCCGTGCATTCCCTGCGCCGGCCCGAAGACCGGCCGCGGCAGGCTGTGAGCGATCATCATGTGGTCGCGGACCTCGACGGCATACATCGGCACCCTCTCCTCTCGTCGACGATTCGTCAGTCGTAGCGGATGCGATGGCAGAGGGTGGCCGGGTCTGCAAGAATCTCCCCGTAACATGCGGCAAGCTCGGCAAATCGCGTTTCGCCGGAAAACAACGCGTCGAGCCGCTGGTCGGCAAGGAGCCCGAGCGCCGTCTCCAGCCGCCGTCGATTGCTCCAGCGTGGCGCCCGCGCTGCAGGGACGCGGCCGACCTGTGAGCCGATGATCGACAGCCGCCGGCTGTGAAAGGCGCCCCCGAGCGGCACCGACGGCGTACGCTCGCCATACCAGCTCGCTTCGACGACCCTCGCGCCGACCCCCGCCGCATCGATCGCGCTCGCCAGCCCCGCCTCGCTCGCCGAGGCGTGAACGACCACGTCGCAGTCCCGCGGCAACTCGCCCGGACCGACAAAACCGACGCCGAGTGCGCCGGCCACCTTTGCCCGCGCCGAGTTCACGTCGACGACCACCGTCTGCGTCGCCGGGATCCGCGCGGCGAGGAACCCGACCAGAAGTCCCACCACGCCACCGCCGATCACCGCCACCCGGTCACCTGGCAAGATGCCGCCATCCCAGACGACGTTCAGCGCCGTCTCCATGTTCGCCGCAAGGACTGCACGCTCGGGCGCGACTGCGCGTGGCACCGGAACCGCCGCCTCGCCCGGCACGACAAAACGGTCCTGGTGCGGATAAAGGCAAAAGACCCACTCGCCCGACCGGTCTTCGTCGCCTCCGACGACCCGGCCCACCGTGCCGTAGCCGTATTTCACCGGAAACGGGAACGCGCCCTCCTGGAACGGCGCCCGCATCCGCTGCCATTCGCTTTCAGGTACCGAACCCGCGGCGACCAGCGCCTCCGTGCCCCGACTGATCGCACCGTATGCACTTTCGACAGTGACCTCGCCGCGGTTGGGACGCTCTATTGCACAACGTCGCAACGCGGCGCGATTTCGCTCGACGATCCAAAGCGCCGTCGCTTCCGGCTCCGCCTCCTCCGCCATCAGGGACGAGTGCTCACAAGGCGCGGCTTCAGCCACCCGGAATTCCCACGCAATCGACGGCCCTCTTACTCGGCGCAACCCGACCTCGACCTGGCAAGGCGTTTCACCGTGAACCGCCCCTCGAAAGGGTGATCACAGGCGGCGCACTGCCTCGCGGAAAAACTACCGCGCCGGCCGCCAGACCGGGCCGGCTGAACTCTGCTACATTCCCGATATCATCAGGCTGCCAGAACATACGCCGCATTGCAAGCGCATTTTGTTCGATAAAAGTTCTTGTTTCATTCTGAATGATATGCTTGGATGCATTTCCGATGGAAACAACCCTTAAACGTGTCGATCCGACAAGGAGGAGAGCGGCCGATGGTGTCGCGCGTCAAGACGGTGGCGTTTCACGGCATCGAGGCCGTTCCGGTCGACGTCCAGGTGATGGTGGCGCCCGGCAAGGTCGGCATTCAAATCGTCGGCCTTCCTGACAAAGCCGTTGCCGAGAGCCGCGAGCGCGTGCAGGCAGCACTGCACGCGTCGGGGCTTTCGATGCCGCCGAAGAAGGTGACGGTCAATCTGGCGCCGGCCGACCTGCCGAAGGAAGGCAGCCACTACGACCTTCCGATCGCCCTCGGCCTGATGGTTGCCCTCGGGGCGGTTCCCTCGGACACGCTTGCCGGCTTCTGCGTTCTCGGTGAGTTGTCCCTCGACGGGATGATCACGCCGGTGGCAGGGGTTCTTCCGGCCGCGATGCGCGCCAACGCTCTTGAAATGGGCCTGATCTGCCCGGCCGAATGCGGTCCGGAGGCCGCCTGGGCGAGCGGCGACATGCCGATCGTCGCGGCGCGCAGCCTGATCCAGATCGCCAATCACTTTCGCGGCACGCAGGTGATCGCCCGGCCCGAGCCGGCGATCCGTTCGGCGCCGGCCAACCTGCCGGACCTTTCCGAGATCAAGGGCCAGATCGTCGCCAAGCGGGCGCTGGAGGTGGCTGCGGCCGGCGGGCACAATCTCCTGATGGTCGGGCCGCCGGGCTCCGGCAAATCGATGCTCGCCCAGCGCCTGCCGGCGATCCTGCCGCCGCTGGCGCCGCGCGAGCTGCTGGAGGTCTCGATGATCGCCTCGATCGCCGGCGAATTGACCGGCGGCAAGCTTTCCGATCGCCGGCCGTTCCGCAGCCCGCACCATTCCGCGACGATGGCGGCAATGGTCGGTGGCGGGCTGCGGGCGAGACCCGGCGAGGTTTCGCTCGCTCATCGCGGCGTGCTGTTCCTCGACGAACTGCCGGAGTTTTCGCCGGTCGTCCTCGATTCGCTGCGTCAGCCACTCGAAGGCGGCGAGAGCGTCATCGCGCGGGCCAACCACCGCGTCTCGTATCCGGCGAAGTTTCAGTTGATTGCGGCGATGAATCCGTGCCGGTGCGGCATGGCCGGTGAGCCGGGACATCGCTGCCCGCGCGGGACGCGCTGCACCAGCGAATATCAGGCGCGGATTTCCGGTCCGCTGCTCGACCGGATCGACCTCAAGGTCGAAGTCCCGGCCGTTTCCGCCTCGGATATGATCAGGCCGGCAACCGCCGAGGCGTCCGAAACGGTGCTTGCCCGCGTCCGTGCGGCGCGGCGGGCCCAGGCGGAACGTTACGCCGCGCTCGGCCTTCCCGCGGAGACCCTGAACGCCCATTGCTCGGCGAGCATGATCGAGGACATTGCGATGGTCGACCGTCCAGGCACTCAGCTGTTGCACGATGCCGCCGAACAGATGAAATTTTCGGCGCGGGCCTATCACCGGATTCTCAAGGTGGCGCGGACCCTCGCCGATCTCGAGCAGACCGAGACGGTGCAGCGCATCCATCTCGCCGAGGCGATCTCCTATCGCGTCGCCGGCGAGCGACTGGCGGCGGCCGCATGACGATCCGGCTTACGATTGCCGCCGTCGCTCGCGAGATCAGGGCCATGCGCGCCCGGCGGCTTCGGCTCGACGACGCTTGCGCCCTGCCGCGACCGGCGAAACCGAGGGGTGGATGGGGTGCGCCGCATGCGGCGGCTCCGGTCACATTGTCCGACCGGTCGCTGCGACTCGACCGGCCGCATCCTCAGGCGAAGTCGAGGCGCATCGTCGCCATGCCGTTGGAGCGCCCGAGTTCCTCATAGCCCGCCGCCTGATAGACCGCCAGGGCCGGCTCGTTGTCGAGTTCGACTTTCAGGGTGACGGAAATCGCGCCGAGGTGGCGCGCTGCCGCTTCGGCGTGAGCGGCGAGTTCCTTGCCGGTACCGCCGCGAGCGGCTTCCTCGACGAAGACATAGACGAGATGGCGCACTTCCGGGCCAATCCCGATGCGCAGCGCGAAGAAGCCGATTTCGCGGCCACTCGCATCGACCAGATAATAGGATGCGTCATCCGGCTCGTTCAGCCATTTATCCTGCCATTCGAGCGGATCGAACGGATGCTTGGCACTCGGATTGACGAGAGAAAGGTCTGCTTCGTCGGCGAGCAGGCGCTGGAGAGGAACAAGATCGAACGGCGCGTTGGGGCGCAGGGTGAATTCGGACATGGGGGGCGTTTCCATGAGACGGTGGGAAATCATGCTCATGGTCGCTCCGTCTCGCACAGCCTGACGTCGCAGTGCAACCGCAGGCGCTCGCCGCCTGACGTGGACGGATGGTCAGAAAGGCGGCCGGGCGGGCGCTACCGGAACAGCGAATTGTCGACCATCTCGGCCTGTTTCGCCCATTTGCCGCCCGGATCGTTCACCGGCTTCGATGCGCAGGCGGCCATGGTGCCTGCGACGATCACGATGGCGAGGAGGAAGGGAAGTCGGGGCAAATGGGGAGCCTTTCAGAGAGATGCGACAGAGTGGTGCAGAAATCAGCGAAGTCGGGCGGAAGCGAGGCCCGGCGGCGGTTTTGTCGCAACCGCCGGGCCGGATCGAGCCGGAATTGTCGCCGATCCATGGACCTCGCATGACGGCCGCCATATGGTTCTCAGGATGGCGCGTTCCGGATCGCAGGCGATCACGCTATCGGTCGCCTGGTCAGCGCTGCTCCTGCCCCGGCACCAGTCCGCCGGAAGCCGTCGACTTCAGAACCGATGGTGTCGCACCTTTCACCACCGGCAGGCCCGACGCCTTTCCATAGACGTCGCCGATGCCGTAGAGCCAGGGAATACCCCCGCTACCGGCCCGTTCGGCGACGCGGCCGCCTGGCAGTCGCACCGGATAGGCGGCTCGGCGCTCCCGCTCGGAGAGGATGACGCCCGGATTGCGGGCGGCCGGGCGATAGTCCTGAGCCAGGGCCGGAAGCGGCAATGCCACGGTGATAGCGAGCGCTGCGAAAACAACGTTCCTGGGAGTCATCGACGGTACCTTTCCATATCTGCGGATTGGGCCGAGCACTTGGGCCGGAGAGGCTCTGCCGGCCTGTCAGCGCGGAATCTGTCCGGGGACGAGACCACCGGCCGGTGCAGTGGCGCTCAGCCGATAGCTCGCGCTGTTGTGATCTCGCTGCTGTACCGGGCCGGTCGTGCAGCCGGCGAGCGCCAGAGCGGTGCAGATCAAAATTACTCGGACCATGGTCATGCCTTGCCTTATCTCGTTTCAACTAAGGATCTGAGCCGGGGTTGCAACGGGCCCGCGTGAGCCCCTCAAGGCTTCGTGACGATTGACGTCGAAGCGACGATGGATGGCACCGAGCGCCATTGGCCTTCGACGGGTTTGTTCGCGTCCGGTCTCCTGCGGGCAGCCGGCCCGTCATCGATCGGTTCTGGCCGGCGTGCACCGCGAAGAGCATTGTCCGACGGGCCGGCGATGTCCCGCTGTGACGGACGTCACGCAGGTCGCGCGGTAGGTGCCGCCCGCGAGGCCGGGTTGTTATTTTTGTGAGTTGGAAGCGTCGCCGCATGGATGATTTTCGAGCGACCGGTTGGGCCTCGAAGATCACCGGACAAGTCGCCCGTCACGCGTGGGCGAACCGCCTCTCACGCCTGCGTGGGACGCGAGCGGCGCCCCGCAATGCTCAGGTTTGCGCTCTGCCGGCCGCTTGCCGTCGGGGAGGATGGCTTTCTCGGTGGCGATCGCCTGCCAGTGTGCCGTCGTCGATCGTCCCGGCAGCGTGACCATCGTCCATCCCGTCGGCGCCCCGCTGCCGGGACAGAATGGCACGTGGGCCGTGCAGCGCGCCAGCGACAGTATCGGCCCGAAAATCGGAAGCGATGTTTGGAAAGCACGATGCGGTGATTCAATAACTGAGAACACCCTGTGTGCGTCCATTCTGGCGCAGGGCGCTCTTCATGACGCCGGAAACAATCGCGATTTTGAGCGATGATCCGCTCGGCAGCCTGTTCGCCGTGGCAGGCTGACCATACGGGTTTGCCGTGGCAGGCTGACCGTCCCGGCCCCGCCGAAGGGCACGGCGAAGAGCGCCAGCTGCACCCCGACCGGGGATTTGACACCCAAAATGGCCGGCGACCGCCCATGTGATCAGCAAGTTTCAGCCGGGCGACGCTTCATTCATTTGCCGGTGCCGTGTCCTTGCCGCGCAGATAGCTGAGAAGGCTTTCGACCGCAGGGGCGGCCGCGCGGTGCGTCGAGCCGGTCTCGGGCGCGACGCAGGCGGTGATCCGCAGCCGCCCCTTGACGCTCCAGAGATAGACCGAGAGGTCGAAGCTCCGGCGCTTGGCGGCGATCTCGTAGCGCCGCGTGACGAATTCGCTTCCGGCGATCTCGACCGCCTCCGGCGCGGTCTGCGATGCGAAGCGGTCGCTTCTGACCAGCGGATCGTCGGCAAGTTCCGGCCGGAGCGCCTTGGCCTTGGCAACCAGCCAGGCCTCGAAGTCGCTCCAAGGCATGCGCTTTTCGTCGAGCATGAAGCCGGTGTCGATCGGCCAGGAGCCCGGCGGGCGCGGCGGTCCGAGGGCGTAGATGCAGGAAAGGTCCGGCGGGCAGCCTTCGCCGGAACAGTCGAAGCGCTGGCCGATCTCGATGACGGCGTCCGCCTCCGGCCCGGCCAGCCAGCCATCCGGCGCAGCGGCTGCGGCCGGTGCGATCATCTGAAGCGCGGCGGCGACGAGGCCCAGCGCCAGCATCAGGCGCGTCGTCGTCTTGCGCAGAATGTCCGTCATCTTCTTACCCCGTCGCGCAGGGCCGGATCGACGTCCCGCCCGGCCACCGGCATAGGCCGACCGACCTGGCCCGGTCTCTCGCCCATCCGATCAGACCCGCAGCTGCATTGACCCGGCCTCGTCGCGAGGCTGCGGCCCGGATCCTTCCCCGATGTCCGCGCCGTCGTAATCCGGACGCGGCCCGCAGCGCAATCTCGCAGCGAACGCTTGAGACGGGCTGACCAGCATGCCGAGACCGTCGCCGCGAGGCAGGGCGGCGCATATCGCAACACGGCCCGCGTCCGATCGCTAGTGGTTCGATTCGGGCATTTTCGTCCCTCTTGTATCAGGCTCGCGGCAAATGTCGGACTCAATGAACCACTCGGTAAATCTCTGTTTCTAGTGGAGCTTTCGAATCCGACATTTGATGCAAAGCCGACATCGATCGAGACTCAAATGTCGGATTCGCTCGACTAGCTCGGGCTGCTTCACGCTGAAAGGTGCTGCCGGCTCCTCCCGGCGAGCTTCGATCATTGCGCCAGCGGGAGGTTCGGTCTGCCACTCAGTCGATGGATTCCAGAAACTTGACGCGGCCGGAAGGGCTCGATCCATGCCGCAGTCTGTATTGCTGCGGATGACGCCACACGCACCCACAGGCCGTGGCGCGTTCCGAGCCGGCCCTGCAAAAAAACGGACGACTCGCCGATTGCATGGCGCCGTCGAACCTCACCGGCTGCGCGGCACCTCGCCGCGGGGTTGCTGCCCTCGCGGAGACGTCGAACGCTCCTTCCCGGTCCTCGCTGAGGGCGGCACCGGGGCCGTTCGTGCCGCGGCGCCCCTTTCCGGGCCTTTCCGCTTGAGCCTACGCGGCACGGCGAAGCCGGGAGAGGCAAAGGCGGGCGACCCTTGCCTGACGCGGCGCGGCGTTTAGCTCTCGCCCCATGAACAACGACAAAGACCAGGCCCGCGCGAGGTTGATCGCCGACGAACTCGAGCGGGTGGACGGTACGCGGCCGGGCCGCGACGAGCCCGGGCGCAAGCACCGCAAGATGGCCTCCAACCCGTTCCATTTCTATCGCGGTTCGGCCCAGCTCTTCTACACCGACCTGAAGGAAGGGGTGCTCTGCCTGCCCAAGGGCATCACCGAATGGGTGAAGCCGACGGCGATCGTCGGCGACTGCCACATGGCGAATTTCGGCTTCGTCACCGAAAAGGGCTCCCATGGCGATCTGGTGGTCTTCGTCCCCAATGATTTCGACGATGCCTGCATCGGCCATGCCGCCTTCGATCTCGCGCGCTTCCTGACGAGCATCTTTCTGTCCTGCCATTTCGCCCATGGCATTCTCGACGGTGCCTTCGAGACCGACGAGTTCGACGACCTGTCGGGCCTGAGCGCCCCCGGCGAAAAGCATCAGGCAAAGGCCGCCCGGGCGTTTCTGAAGGCCTATCGCCGCACCGCCGAGGCGATCGCCGAGAATCCGGCGACGCGGCGCGCGGTGAAGTCCGGCTTTCCCGACGGCCATCTTCTCCACCGGGGCCTGAAGAAGGCGCGCAAGCGCTCGATCGGCGGCAAGAAGTTCTACACCAAGAGCAGCCTCGGCAAGGCGGTGCATCTTTCGGCCGAGGGGCTGCGGTTCCGCGACCGGCCCGGCCGCTATCGCCGCCTCGACGCGGCGAGCGCCGCGACCATCCAGTCGGCCTTCCGGCCCTATGTCGACGACGACATCCTCGACATCGTCGAGCGGCTCGGCGCCGGCACCGGCTCGGTCAACGTCGAGCGCTACTATCTTCTGGTCGGGCCGCCCGGCGCCTCGACCCATGCCGAACTGCCGATGTGCCATGTGGTCGAGGTGAAGCAGCAGCGGCCGGCCGCGCCGCTCGCCCATTTCGCCGACATCGATCCGCGCAACCGGCTGTCGCCGGCCCATCTCACCGTCGACCTGCAGCGGCTGATGCAGCGCGAGCCGGATCTTCTGCTCGACGAGGTCGCCTGGAACGGCGCGCAATGGCTGGTGCGTTCGCGCCATCACGCCCGCTACAGCCTCGATCCGGAAGAGGTCTGCCTGGCGAAGAAGCCCGGCAAGAACCTGAAGCACTATGTCGAGGCCTGCGGCGAGGCGCTGGCGCTGGCGCATGGGCGCACCGATCACCGCTCGACGGCCTTCGAAACGGCGATCGCCGCGCGGGTTGCCGATTCCGGCGAGGCGCTGATCGAGACCGCGCGGGCCTATTCGGAGCGGGTCATCGCCGACCACGCCCTGCTGCGCTCGCTGCTCGAAAGCCGCAATTCATGAGGCGCGGGCGAGAGCGGCCTTCGGCGTGAGGCGCTCGGGGGCGAAACCAATGAGCCGTCCCCCCTCGGGCGGGCGGAGCGGCATTGCGGTTGCAATGAGCTGACTATACGGCGCTCAGGCAGCGATGCGCTCGCCGCCGGCGCCATGGCGTCCGAAGGCATGGTCGAGGAAGATCTCGGCGCAGGCTTCCCAATTATAGGCCCGCGACCGCGCAAAGGCGGTCTCCCTGTCGATCGCGAGGGCCTTGAGACACGCCTCGCGCAGATCCTCGGAGATGATCCCGGCGCCGGAATCGGCGATCACGTCGAGCGGGCCGGGCTCCGGGAAGGCGGCAAGCGGCACGCCGCAGGCCAGCGCCTCGATGAGGACGTTGCCGAACGTGTCGGTCTTCGATGGAAACACGAAGACGTCGGCGGAGGAATAATAGCGCGCCAGCGCCTCGCCAGTCTGCAACCCGGCGAAATGGGCGTTGGGATAGCGCGAGACCAGCGCCGCCATCGACGGGCCGTCGCCGACCACCAGCTTGGAGCCCGGCAGGTCGAGGTCGAGGAAGCCCTCGATGTTCTTTTCCGGCGCCAGCCGCGAGACGGTCAGGAAGATCGGCCGCGGCAGGTTCAGCGGGATCGGCTCGCTCTGGCGGAAGATGTGCCGGTCGATGCCGCGGGTCCAGGTGACGAGATTGCTGAAGCCGAGCGGCTCCAGATGCCGGCGCATCGACTCGGTCGGCACGAGACAGGCGGTCGCGGCGTTGTGGAACCAGCGCAGCACGTTGTAGGTCAGCCGCTCGGGGATCGGCGCGCGCTTGCGCAGATATTCGGGAAAGCGGGTGTGGAGGCTGGTGGTAAAGCCCATGCCGCGCTTCAGGCAGGCGCGGCGCGCGGCAAAGCCGAGCGGGCCTTCGGTGGCGATGTGGACGGCGTCCGGGCGAAAGGCGTCGATCACGTTCAGCATGCCGTCGGCGCCGGTCAGCGCCAAGCGGATTTCCGGATAGGTCGGACAGGGGATGGTGCGGAAATCCTGCGGCCCGACGACCTTGACCTCAAAACCCCGGTCCGAGAGCTCGACGGCAAGGCTCGCAAGCGTTCGCACGACGCCATTGACCTGGGGATGCCAGGCGTCGGTGACGATCAGGATGCGCTGCATTCAAGCTGCCTCCGTCGGACGCACGATCGGCTGTTCCGAAACGATCCGCGGTTGAGCCGACTTCGCCCTGGCGCGCGCCCTGACGACCTCGCTCCAGCGAATGAGCTCGAAGGAACCGTCGTGACGCTCGGCGACCGCGGTGCAGCTCTCGACCCAGTCACCCGTATTCACATAGGCGATATTGGAATATTCGGCCAGCTGGGCATGGTGGATATGGCCGCAGATGACGCCGTCGCAGCCCATCTTGTGAGCCTCTTCAGCCAGCGCGGATTCGAAGGCGCCGATGAAATTGACGGCGTTCTTCACCTTCAGCTTCGCCCAGGACGAGAACGACCAGTAGGGAAAGCCGAGCCGCCGGCGGATCTTGTTGAAGACGAGATTGATGGCGATCGCCGCGTCATAGGCCCAGTCGCCGAGATAGGCGATGACCCGCGCATTGCGCACCACCACGTCGAACTCGTCGCCATGCATGACCAGAAACCGCCGGCCGTCGGCGGTGACGTGGACGTCGTTGAGCTTCACCTCGACGCCGCCGAAATGCCGGCCGGTGAAATCCCGCAGGAATTCGTCGTGATTGCCCGGGACGTAGATGACGGTGGCGCCCTTGCGGGCCTTGCGCAGGAGTTTCTGCACCACGTCATTGTGGCTCTGCGGCCAGTTCCACGAGCGTTTCAGGCGCCAGCCGTCGACGATGTCGCCGACGAGATAGATCTTCTCGGCATCGTGGAAGCGCAGGAAGTCGATCAGCATGTCGGCCTGCGCGGCCTTCGCGCCGAGATGGATGTCGGAGATGAAAAGCGTCCTGAAATGACGCGTTGCCGCCTCGTCGGTCATGATTGCAGCCTCGCGCTGTCATTGGCCACCTACCGGCCTTGGGAGCAAATGACTGATTCGCATTGCAGTCGTGTGACGCGGCGGTGCAAAACCCGGGCCAACCGGGCTTCGACACCGGCAAGAATGCGGTTTGCCGATGCATCGCCAGAGGGTAAGAGGACGAACGGTACGTCGCCGAAGCATGCGGAGGAAAGAATGAGCACCAACCAATCGCCGGAAACCGGCTCCAAGGCGAGCGATCTCGACGAACAGGCGCTGTTCTTCCACCGCTACCCGAAGCCCGGCAAGCTCGCCATCCAGGCGACCAAGCCGCTCGGCAACCAGCGCGACCTGGCGCTGGCCTATTCCCCCGGCGTCGCAGCACCCTGCCTTGCCATCGCCCGCGATCCGGGCCTTGCCGCCGACTATACCAGCCGCGCCAACCTCGTCGCCGTGATCTCCAACGGCACGGCCGTCCTCGGCCTCGGCAATATCGGGCCGCTCGCCTCGAAGCCTGTGATGGAAGGCAAGGCGGTCCTGTTCAAGAAGTTCGCCGACATCGACGTCTTCGACATCGAGGTGAACGCCCTCGAGATCGACCATTTCTGCGAGGTCGTCGCGGCGCTGGAGCCGACCTTCGGCGGCATCAATCTCGAGGACATCAAGTCGCCGGAGTGCTTCGAGATCGAGGCGCGGCTGCGCGAGGAGATGGCGATCCCTGTCTTCCACGACGACCAGCACGGCACGGCGATCATCGCCGCCGCCGCGGTGCGCAATGCGCTTCGCCTCGGGGGCAAGAAGCTCGAAGAGGTGAAGATCGTCGCTTCGGGCGCGGGCGCGGCGGCGCTCGCCTGCCTGAACCTTCTCGTCTCGCTGGGAGCGAAGCTCGAAAACATCTTCGTCACCGACAAGGACGGCATGGTCTACAAGGGCCGCGAAGTCGCCATGGACCGGTGGAAGGACGTCTATGCCCGCGACACCGAGATGCGGACGCTGGAAGAGGCGCTCGACGGCGCCGACATCTTCCTCGGCCTGTCGGCAGCGGGTGTCCTGAAGCCCGATTATTTGAAGAAGATGGCCGACAAGCCGCTGATCCTGGCGCTCGCCAACCCTGTGCCGGAGATCATGCCAGATCTTGCAAGGGAAGTGCGACCGGACGCGATGATCTGCACCGGCCGTTCGGACTTTCCCAATCAGGTCAACAACGTCCTCTGCTTTCCCTTCATCTTCCGCGGCGCGCTCGATTGCGGCGCGACGGGCATCACCGAGGGCATGAAGCAGGCTGCGACTGACGCCATCGCCGAGCTCGCCCGCGAGGAGGTCTCGGAAGTCGCCGCCAAGGCCTATGGTTCGGAAACGCCGGTCTTCGGGCCGGACTATCTGATCCCCTCCCCCTTCGACCCGCGGCTGATCCTGAAGATCGCCCCCGCTGTCGCGAAGGCCGCCGAGAAGGACGGCGTCGCCTCCCGGCCGATCACCGACATGCCGGCCTATGTCGAAAAGCTGAACCGCTTCGTCTTCCGCTCCGGCATGATCATGAAGCCGATCTTCCAGATCGCCGCGAATGCCGGCAAGCGCGTCATCTTCTCCGACGGCGAGGATGAAAGGGTGTTGAGAGCCGCGCAGGTTCTTATGGAGGACAAGGTTTGCGTGCCAATCCTCATTGGCCGGCCTTCCGTTCTCGAAAGCCGGCTCGAGCGCTACGGCCTGAAGATCCGTCCCGGCAAGGACTTCGAGGTGATCAACCCGGAGGACGACCCGCGCTACCGCGACTATGTCGACCATTATTTCGGCAAGGTCGGGCGCAAGGGCGTCAGCCCCGACACCGCCCGCACCGTGGTGCGCACCAATACAACCGTCATCGGCGCCATCGCCGTCGGCCGCGGCGAGGCCGACAGCCTGATCTGCGGGCTGGAGGGGCGCTTTCCCCACCATGTGCGCGACATCAGCCAGGTCATCGGCATGCGCAAGGGCGTCAAGAAGCTCGCCGCCATGAGCCTGTTGATCACCCAGGGGACGACGAAGTTCTTCCTCGACACCTATGTCCAGCGAGATCCGAACGCCGAGGAGCTCGCCGAGATGACGCAGCTCGCGGCGGCCGAGCTCCATCGCTTCGGCATCGCGCCGAAGGCCGCCTTCGTGTCGCATTCGAATTTCGGCACCGACGACACCGAGGATACGGTGAAGCTGAGGAAGGCGCTGAAGCTGGTGCACGCCGAGATGCCGGATCTCGAGATCGACGGCGAGATGCACGGCGACTCGGCGCTGTCGGAGGCGATGCGCAAGCGCGCCATGCCGGACTCGACCCTCACCGGCGAAGCCAACCTCCTGATCTTCCCGACGCTGGACGCGGCGAACATCACCCTCAACGTCGTCAAGCAGATGACCGACGCCCTGCATGTCGGCCCGATCCTCCTCGGCGCCGCCTCGCCGGCCCACGTGCTGACGCCGTCGGTGACCTCGCGCGGGGTGGTCAACATGGCGGCCATCGCGACGGCTCAGGCGATCGGGCTGGAGGGGTAGGAGGTCAATCCTCCAGATCTCTCGAGGGAATTCGCAAGGCGGCCATTCGCCCGCCCCCTCGCCCTTCGAGGCTCGCTTCGCTCGCACCTCAGGATGAGGGGGCTGAATGCGTCAAGGCAGCGGCAAGTTGTAGTCTGGACCTTGCGGATTTTGCGAGATCTTAGATGGAGGCTCAAAAGGCCGAACCAACGACGCCTCGATATGGCGCGAGTCACGGAATCCGGTTCCGGTCGTTCCTACGGTCGATCGAAGCCTCGGCGGGTCCCCATTCCCTCATCCTGAGGTGCGAGGCCGACCGGAGGGAGGTCGAGCCTCGAAGGGCGAGGGAATGGCATCCTTGCTTTCATCTCATCGATCGGAGCGCTTCCCTATCAAATGTGCGCGTCGCGACAGGTCAGGCAACCCGAGATAGTCGGTCGCGATCAGCCTCTCCTTCTTACGGCGCGACCAGCCCTTGATCTGCTTTTCGCGGGCGATGGCGTCGAGCAGCCGATCGTAGGTCTCGGTGAATACCAGCGTGACGGGGCGCCGTGTGAAGGTGAAACTCTTCGGGTTGGGGTCGTTGTTGTGCTCCCAGACCCGTGCCTCGATCTCCTGTTTGGTCAGACCGGTATAAAAGCTTCCGTCCGCACAGCGCAGGATATAGACGGTCACTTCCATCTGACATCTCTCCAGACAAACACAGATTGCATCTTGGGGAGAACGTTTGAGAGGGACAAGAGCGGAGAAAACGAGCGCGCTGTCCCCTCGCCCTTCGAGGCTCCTCCTCGCTCCGCTCGTTGTCGCACCTCAGGATGAGGGGACTGAGATACGCCGCGGCAGCTTCTTCGCAGCATCGGCCTCTGATCGAAGCGGACGAGCGAGTGGCAGGTATGGTCACGTCGCGAAGCGGAGGGCCACGATAGAATCTCGCAGGTGGCAAGCCGGCGTCTCAGCTGCTGCACAGAAACGCGGCGGTTCCTCCATTTCCTCATCCTGAGGTGCGAGCGGAGCGAGCCTCGAAGGGCGAGGGAATGGCACACCGCATTAAGGCGCGTTTCCCCCTCACCTCCCGGATCACCTTGACGCCGCCCTCCCCTCTGCTACCCTTCGACACGTCCACGGGGAGTTCCGCCAAGGAACTGAGAGGCCGCTAGCGCGCGGCGACCCGTCGAACCTGATCCAGTTCATACTGGCGTAGGGATGGAAGAAGGCCGTGAAGGGCCGCCGACGGGTTTCGATTTCTCCAAGGCGGCGCGCATTCGAAGACGGGATGTCGGGACACCGGCAGACGAAACGGTCCCCAGGGCCGACGTTTTCGAGGCATCCGATCAGCGGCACCTTTTCGATCACCGATCGACCGAACTGGATCTCCAACGCTCGTCGAAGGAGTTCCATCGTGAATGTCATTTCCAAGATCGCCACCCCGACCGTGACCACCGGCCCGCTGCCGGCCTCGCGAAAAGTCTATCTCGCCGGCACGGCGCATCCCGCCATCCGTGTGCCACTGCGCCAGATCGCCGTGCATCCCACCGCCGGTGAGCCGCCCGTCACCGTCTATGACGCCTCAGGCCCCTACACCGATCCGGATGCCGCCATCGACATCGCCAGGGGCTTGCCGCGCCACCGCACGGACTGGGCGCTCGCGAGCGGCGACGTCGAGGAATACGACGGCCGCCTCGTGAAGCCCGAGGACAACGGCAACCTGCCGGCCGACAAACTCACCCCCGCCTTTCCCGTCGCCCACCGGCCGCTGCGTGCCAAGGCCGGAAAGGCGGTCACCCAGCTTGCCTATGCCCGCGCCGGCATCGTCACGCCGGAAATGGAGTTCGTCGCGGTTCGTGAGAATCTCGGACGCGCCGCCGAGCAAGATAATCGCACACGAGACGGCGATCCCTTCGAGGCGGAAATCCCGGATTTCATCACCGGCGAATGGGTGCGCGAGGAGATCGCGTCGGGCCGGGCGATCATGCCCGCCAACATCAACCATCCCGAACTCGAGCCGATGGCGATCGGCCGCAACTTCCTCACCAAGATCAACGCCAATATCGGCAATTCCGCCGTCACCTCTTCCATGGCCGAGGAGGTGGAAAAGATGGTCTGGGCGATCCGTTGGGGCGCCGACACGGTGATGGATCTCTCCACCGGCCGCAACATCCACAACATCCGCGACTGGATCATCCGCAACGCCCCCGTGCCGATCGGCACCGTGCCGATCTACCAGGCGCTGGAGAAGGTCGACGGCATCGCCGAAAACCTCACCTGGGAGGTCTATCGCGACACGCTGATCGAACAGGCCGAACAGGGCGTCGACTATTTCACCATCCATGCCGGCGTGCGGCTGCAGCACATTCCGCTGACCGTCGACCGGGTGACCGGCATCGTCAGCCGAGGCGGTTCGATCATGGCCAAGTGGTGCCTGCATCACCATCGCGAGTCGTTTCTCTACGAGCATTTCGACGAGATCTGCGACATCTGCCGTGCCTATGACGTATCGTTTTCACTCGGCGATGGCCTGCGCCCCGGTTCGATCGCCGATGCCAACGACCGCGCCCAGTTCGCCGAGCTGGAAACCCTCGGTGAACTGACGAAGATTGCCCGGGCGAAGGACTGCCAGGTGATGATCGAGGGGCCCGGCCATGTGCCGATGCACAAGATCCGGGTGAACGTCACCAAGCAGCAGCAGCTCTGCGGCGATGCGCCCTTCTATACGCTGGGGCCACTCGTGACCGACATCGCGCCCGGCTACGACCACATCACCAGCGGAATCGGCGCGGCGATGATCGGCTGGTTCGGCACGGCGATGCTCTGCTACGTGACGCCCAAGGAGCATCTCGGGCTGCCCGACCGCGACGACGTCAAGGTCGGTGTCATCACCTACAAGATCGCCGCCCATGCCGCGGATCTCGCCAAGGGCCACCCGGCGGCGCAGGTTCGGGACGACGCCCTCTCTAGGGCCCGCTTCGAGTTCCGCTGGGAGGACCAGTTCAACCTCTCCCTCGATCCCGAAACGGCGCAGCTTTATCACGACGAGACCCTGCCGAAGGAGGCGCACAAAGTGGCGCATTTCTGCTCCATGTGCGGGCCGAAATTCTGCTCGATGAAGATCAGCCACGACATCAGAGCCGAAGCCCAGAAGGAGGGCATGGCGGCCATGGCGGAGAGATATCGCGCTGGCGGCGACCTCTACATGACGCCAGAAGAGATCGCCGCGAAAGCCGAGCCGGCGGAGTAGGATCGATGGAGATCACCGTCATCGGGGCCGGCGTCGCCGGCCTCGTCACCGCCGTGACCCTGGCCGAAAGGGGGGCGGCGGTGACGCTGCATGAACGCTCCGGAAACCTCGGAGATAACGCTGCATCCTGGCTCGCCGGCGGCATGCTCGCGCCTTACTGCGAGGCGGAGAGCGCCGATCCGGGAGTTGTCGCGCCCGGCCTTGCCGCCATCGACTGGTGGGCGGAACGGGTTCCGGGGGTCACACGCAAGGGGACGCTGGTGGTCGCATCCGGTCGCGATGTCGGCGAGGTTTCCCGCTTCGCCAGGCGCTCCGGAGGCGGCCTGCCGCTCGACGGGGCGGGGATCGCGGCGCTGGAGCCGAATCTTGCCGGCCGCTTTCACCGAGGTCTGCACTTTGCCGCCGAGGCGCATCTCGATCCGCGCATCGCCCTCGCCGCGCTTGTCCATCGTCTGGAGGGCCTCGGCGGGAAGATCCGCTTCGGCTCGGCGCTGGATCCCGAAACTGCCCCCGGCGACACGGTGATCGACTGCCGCGGCATCGCCAGCGACGCCCCTGGGCTTCGCAGCGTTCGCGGCGAAATGCTGATCCTTCGGACCGGCGACATCCGCCTGTCGCGGCCGATCCGGCTGCTGCATCCGCGCATGCCGGTCTACATCGTCCCGCGCGGCGAAGGGCTCTTCATGATCGGAGCGACGATGATCGAGAGCAGCGACGCGGGGGGCGTGCGCCTGCGTTCCGCCGTCGAGCTGATGAATGCCGCATATGCTCTCCATCCCGCCTTCGCAGAGGCGGAGGTCGTGGAGATGAAGGCCGGGCGCCGGCCGGCCCTTGCCGACAACCTGCCGAAGGTGACGCGCCGCGGCCGGATCGTCTCGGTGAGCGGGCTCTACCGCCACGGTTTCCTGCTTTCGCCGGACTGCGCGGCAAAGGCCGCGAACATCATCCTTGGCAACACCAAACGAGAGGAGATCGCCGCATGAAGATCACCCTCAATGGCGACCCGGCGGAGGTCGACGCCGTAACGCTCGCCGCCGCGCTCGCCGAACTCGGCTATGGCGAGGGCCCCTTCGCCACCGCCCTCAATCGCGACTTCGTGCCCGCCTGCGAGCGGGCCGAAACGCCACTCTCGGACAATGACGCGATCGAGGTGATCGCGCCGATGCAGGGAGGCTGAGATGCAAATCTATGGCGAAACCTTCGACAGCCGGCTGATGCTCGGCACCGCCCGCTATCCGTCGCCGGACATCCTGCGCCAGGCGATCGCCGCATCCGGCGCCAAGATCGTCACCGTGTCGCTGCGCCGCGAGGCCGCCGGCGAGCGGGCCGGCCAGGCGTTCTGGGACATCATCCGCGAGGCGGGCGTTTCGGTGCTGCCAAACACCGCCGGCTGCCACTCGGTGCGCGAGGCGGTGACGACGGCCGAGATGGCCCGCGAGGTGTTCGGCACCACACTCATCAAGCTCGAGGTCATCGGCGATGCCGACACGCTGCAGCCCGACCTCTTCGGCCTCGTCGAGGCGACGCAGATTCTTTCGTCCGAAGGCTTTCAGGTCCTCGCCTATACGACCGAGGATCTCGTCGCCGCCGACCGGCTGGTCGAGGCGGGCTGCCGGGTTCTGATGCCCTGGGGCTCGCCCATCGGCTCGGCGCGCGGCCTGAACAACGTCTATGGCTTGCGGGCGATGCGGGCGCGGTTTCCGGATCTGACCCTGATCGTCGATGCCGGCATCGGCGTGCCCTCCCATGCCAGCCAGGCCATGGAGCTCGGCTATGACGGCGTGCTCCTGTCCTCGGCGGTGGCGCTCGCCGGCGATCCGGTGAAGATGGCCGAAGCCTTTCGTCTTGCGGTCGCGGCCGGCCGGCTCGGCTACGAAGCAGATCCGCTTTTGCCCCGCGACATGGCCGAGCCCTCGACGCCGGTGCTGGGACAGGCTTTGCTGGGTGGGGCGGTGCTTTCATGACGCGGCTCGACCCGTTCTACCTCATCGTCGACAGTGCCGACTGGATCGACCGGCTGGTGCCGATCGGCGTCAACCTGGTGCAGCTGCGCGTCAAGGATACGCCGGAGTACGAGCTACGCTGCGAGATTCGCCGGGCGCGTGAGACCTGCCGGCGCAATGGCTGCCGGCTGGTCGTCAACGACTACTGGCGACTGGCGATCGAGGAGGGCTGCGACTTCGTCCATCTCGGTCAGGAGGATCTCGTGGAAGCCGACGTCCCGGCGATCCGCCGCGCCGGACTTTCGCTTGGCGTCTCCACCCATGACGAGAGCGAGCTCGAAGCGGCGCTCGCCGCAAAGCCGGACTATGTCGCGCTCGGCCCTGTCTGGCCGACGATCCTGAAACAGATGAAATGGGCGCCGCAGACACCGGCCCGCATCGCCACCTGGAAGCGGGCGGTCGGCGACCTGCCGCTGGTCGCCATCGGCGGCGTGACGGTCGAGCGGCTGCCGGAAGTGTTCGCGAATGGCGCCGATATTGCCGCCGTCGTCACCGACATCACCCGCAACGCCGATCCCGAAGCCCGCACGCGGGAGTGGATCGCCGCAACGCGGGGGTATGTCGGGACGGCGACGCGAGGGACGCCCGCATCCATCGTTGGCGCCGCTACCCCCCTCTGCCTGCCGGCATCTCCCCCTCAAGGGGGGAGATCGGCGGCTTCGGCGGGAGCGCCTCCCGCTCCGACGAATGAGAGGGGCTGACGCATGGGACCGAAGGGGCAGCTGTCCGCGCCAGATCGATCTTCCCCCTTGAGGGGGAGATGCCCGCCCTTCGACTTCTGCCCAGGAGGGCAGAGGGGGGTGTCTGGCGCTGCGGCTGACGATTGCGTTTGTCGGATCTCCGCGACAGAACCGCAATGAACCGCCACACCATCCTCGTCATCGGCGGCACGGACTCCTCCGGCGGGGCGGGGCTGGCGGCCGACATCCGCGCCGCGGCGGCCCATGGCGTCGATGCGAGGCTCGCAGTGACAGCGGTGACCGCCCAGAACGAAGGCAGGGTCGGCAGCGTCGCCATCATGTCCCCTGCCCTCGTCGCCGAGCAGATCGCCATGGCGCTTCAGGACGGTCAGGTTGTGGCGGTGAAGATCGGCATGCTCGGCGACGAGAGCGTCGTGCAAGCGGTCGCAGGGGCGCTTGCCGACTTCGAAGGGCCGATCGTCCTCGATCCGGTGATCGCGGCAAGCTCCGGCGGGCTGCTTCTCAGCAAGGCCGGCATCGCCAGCCTGATCGAGCGGCTGCTGCCGATGGCCGCGCTGGTGACGCCGAATCTGCCGGAACTCGCCATCTTGGCGGATCGCCTCGGCATGCCGGCTCTTCCGGATCACCTCGGTGTACCGGTCTTCACCTCTCGGCGCGCCGGAGAACCGGTCGAGGGCCGGGCGCTCATCGAAGCCGGCGCACGGGCCGTGCTGGTCAAAGGCGGCCATGGCGAGGGGACCGAGGCCGTCGACTTGCTTTACTGCGGAAGCGACGCCGCTTGCGCACCGCTCCGGCTGACATCTGCGCGGCTTGCGGCAGAGCTTCGCGGCACCGGCTGCATGCTCGCGACGGCGATCGCCTGCGGCCTTGCGAAGGGCCTTGCGCTGGAAGACGCCTGCGCTGCCGGCAAGGACCATGTGCGTGGTCTGCTGGCGCGTGTAAGAAAGGTATTCTGAAGTCCCGTGGAGGCGACTTCAATCATATCGACTACGCCAAGGCTTCGTCATCCCGGGCTTGACCCGGGATCCATTCCAAACCGGACGGACTGCCAAGGCTTTCGACCTCATTCGCATTGGGTGGTCCGCAGCGAATTTGCAGTTTTCACCGTAGAGGAATGGATCCCGGGTCAAGCCCGGGATGACGAGGCTTAAATGCCTCGCCCACATTCTGTAGCTCGCGGATCGGGCCGTGCCGATCCAGTCGAAGCAAGTTCTCGAAAGCCGGCGCGTCGACCGCTGACGTGGCTGGCGGTCGATCGCGACCGCCGCGGCGCCTCACACCGCCATCGCCTGCTTGATGGCAGGATAAAGCGCCTTGTAGCGGCGGTGGCCATCGCGATAGGCCTCGATCTTCTCCGTCACCGGCGCGAAGCTCCGCGCCACCGGCGGCAGAGTGATGACGCTTTTCGGGTCGGCTCCGGTCGCCGCGGTGATGCCGAGCCGGGCCGCACCGAAGGCGGCACCGAAATCGCCGGCCGCCGGCAGCGCGATCTCGGTCTCGAGCACGGTTGCCATCAGTTGCAGCCAGTAGGCCGAACGCGACCCCGCGCCGACGGCGATCAGCCGCTCGGGCTTCGGCGTATCGCCGGCGGCGTCCAGGCAGTCGCGCATCGAATAGGCGACGCCCTCGAGCACCGCGCGGGTCATCGCCTCGCGCGACGTGTCGCTCTCGATACCGGCCAGCACGCCGCGGATGTCGGCGTCATTGTGCGGCGTGCGCTCGCCGGAGAGATAGGGCAGGAACAGGAGCCGGCCGGGCTCGGCGATGGTCTCGCCCAGCGCCCCGGTGAGAGTGCCGGGCTCTTCCTTCAACAGCTTCGACAGCCAGTCCATGCAGCCGGCGGCCGAGAGCGTCACGCCCATCTGGTGCCAGAGGCCGGGGATCGCGTGGCAGAAGGTATGGAGCGCGGTCTCGGGCACCGGCGCGTATCCTGCGGTCGCGGTGAAGAGGACGCCGGAGGTGCCGAGGGACAGGAAGCCGGTGCCCGGCTGCGCGACGCCGACGCCGCAGGCGGAAGCCGCATTGTCGCCGCCGCCGCCGGCAACGACGACGCCGGGCTTCAGGCCGAATTTTTCGGCAAGGATCGGCCGCACTTCGCCCGAGGCCTGCGTGCCCTCGACGAGGCTCGGCATGTGGTCGCGCGAAAGCCCGGTGCGCTCCAGCATCCGGTCCGACCAGTCGCGCTTACCGGTATCCAGCCAGGAGGTGCCGGCGGCGTCCGACATCTCGGAGACGGCGTCGCCTGTCAGCCAGAGGCGCAGATAGTCCTTCGGCAGGAGCACGTGGCGCGTCTCGGCGAAGAGCTCGGGCTCGTTCTTCTGCATCCACAGGAGCTTCGGCGCGGTGAAGCCCGGAAAGACGATGTTGCCGGTGATCGCCCGCGATTCCGCGTCGTCCAGCGCCTTCGCCTCGGCATGGCTGCGGGTGTCGTTCCACAGGATGCAGGGCCGCAGCACGTGGCCGTCCTCGCCGAGCACCGTCGCGCCGTGCATGTGGCCGGAAAGGCCGATACCGGCGATGTCGCCGAAGGCTTCTGGCTGTTCGGTGCTCAGCTGCTGCAGCGCCACCTCGCAGGCGACGATCCAGCTCTGCGGGTTCTGCTCCGACCAGCCGAAATGCGGCCGCTCGACGGTGAGCGGCACCGAGACCGATGCGATCACCGCCTGATCCTCGGCGATCAGGAGCGCCTTGAGCGAGGAGGTGCCGAGGTCGAGGCCGAGATAGGTTGCCATTGTCGTGTTCGGTCCCTTCTGGGGCGGCGCACTGGCGTGCGGGCGCCGGAATTGCCTTCGCGCAAACGCATAGCACCGTTATGGCCGGCGCAAGAGCCGGGACACCTTCGAATGGTGTCCCCCGCCGCGCGGAGCAGGCCCTTATCGCACGCGGTCAACGTCAGTCTAGCGAATGACAGCGGGCTAGGATTATCCGGGAAACAGGCGGTTATAGGCCGGTGGCGACGCCTTCAGACGCCTTGCGACGCGTCGGGCGCCATGCTGCCTCGCTGGCCGGCGTTTCGAAAAAGCCGGCCAGCCGTGGCAAAGCTGCGACGGTCAGACGTAGCGGTTGACGACGCCTTCCAGCATCTCCTGCCTGCCGGACCTCGGCTGCGGGCTGAGCGAGAGCGCCTTGTCGGCGATCTGTTCAAGGGTCATTTCGCCGCCGAGCATCGCCTTGTTCTCGGCCTTGTCCCAGCCGGCATAGCGCGCTTCCAACGGCCCGGTCAGCGCCTTGTCGGCGAGCATCGCCTCAGCGGCGAGGAGACCCCTCGCACAGGCGTCCATCGAGGCGACATGGGCGATCAAAAGGTCGTCCGGGTCGATCGACTGGCGGCGGATCTTGGCGTCGAAATTCAGACCGCCCGTCGTGAAGCCGCCAGCCTTGAGCATCTCATGGAAGACCAGCGCCATTTCCTTCACGTCCATCGCAAACTGGTCGGTATCCCAGCCGAGCAGGTCGTCGCCCCGATTGATGTCGAGGGAGCCGAAGATATCGTTGGCGAAAGCGAGCTTCACCTCGTGCTCGAAGGAATGGCCGGCGAGGATCGCGTGGTTCTGCTCGATGTTGAGCTTCACGTCCTTCGTCAGATCGTATTTCTGCAGGAAGGCGTAGACCGTCGCGACGTCGTAGTCGTACTGGTGCTTGGTCGGCTCCTTCGGCTTCGGCTCGATCAGGATCGGGCCCGAGAAACCGATCTTGTGCTTGTAGTCGACGAGCATCGACATGAAGCGGCCGAGCTGGTCGATCTCGCGCTTCAGGTCGGTGTTGAGCAGTGTCTCGTAGCCCTCGCGACCGCCCCAGCAGACATAGTTGGCGCCGCCGAGACGATGGGTGGCGTCGATCGCCGCCTTCACCTGGCCGACCGCGTAGGTGAAGACGTCCGGATCCGGATTGGTCGCGGCGCCGGCCATGTAGCGGCGGTTGGAGAAGAGGTTGGCGGTGCCCCAGAGAAGGCGCACCTTGGCGCTTTCCATCTTCTCGGCGAAGATGTCGGTGATCACCTTCAGATTGTCGTTGGATTCCTGCAGCGACGCCCCTTCCGGCGCCACGTCGACGTCGTGGAAGGCGAAGAACGGCACGTCGAGGAGCCGGAACATCTCGAAGGCGACCTCGGCCTTCTGTTTGGCGAGTTCGAGGGCGTCGCCGCCATGCATCCACGGTCGGTTGAAGGTCTCGCCGCCGAACGGGTCGCCGCCCGGCCAGGTGAAGGAATGCCAATAGGCGACGGAGAAGCGGAGGTGATCCTCCATCCGCTTGCCCATCACCTTCCGGTCCTTGTCGTAGAAGCGGAAAGCCAGCGGATCGCGGCTTTCGGTGCCTTCGTAGACGACGGGGTTCTTGCGGTCGAAAAAGTCTGTCGCCGGCATCGGGCGGCCTCCCTCATTGCCTGAGACGGGGTCTCGTTGTCGGGCTCTGGCCTAGGCGAGCGCCGATGCAAAGGCAAGCGGGCAGTTCGGCCGGCGATGCGACGATCGTCGCATGCGCCGCGCCATCAGACCCGGCGCCGCGCGGGGAGCGCGGCGCCGGGTTATCCAGGCGCAATCTGCGCCTTCAGATCGGACGGGGACGCGGCCACCGGCCCCGAGCCCGGACGCCTGACGACGGCCGGGAACCCGTGCCTGCGGCCGGCCGTCAGCCTGGCTCGACGATCCGCCTCAGAACGGCGAATCGGGGAAATAATGCTCCTTGGCGTTCTCCGGGGTCACCAGCACCGAGTCGATGACGAAGCGGCCGGCCATCGGCGCCTTGGAGACGAAGCGATCGGCGGTCAGCCGGATCGCCGTCGCGATCATCGAGGGCGGATAGGTGACGTCGGCCGGCACCATTTTGTCGCCGGCCTGCACCTTCTCGATCATCTGCTTCATGCCGGCGCCGCCGAGCACCCACATATCGCCCTCGCGGCCGGCCTGCTTGATCGCCTCGATGACGCCGAGGGCCATGTCGTCGTCGGAGGCCCAGACGGCGTCGATCTCGGCGTATTTCGACAGGAAGTCCTGCATCACCTCGAAGGCCTTGTCGCGGTTCCAGTCGCCGTGCTCCATGCCCTCGATCTCGATATTCGAGCCCTCGATCGCCTTCTGGAAGGCCTCGACCCGCTCGTTGTCGATGGTCGTCGGGATGCCGCGCAGGACGACGATCTTGCCGCCGTCCGGCATCTTTTCCTTGAAATAGTCGCCGGCGACGCGGCCGAAGGCGGTGTTGTCGCCGGCAACGTAGAGATCCTGGATTCCCGGCTGCGACAGGCCGCGATCGACCACGGTGACGAATTTGCCGGCATCGGCGACGCGCTTGACCGGCCCGGTCAGCGGATCGGATTCGAAGGGCAGGACCACCAGGGCGTCGATGTTGCGGGTCGCCATCATGTCCTCGATGTCGGAAACCTGCTTGCCGGGATCGCCGGCCGTCGCCAGGACGAAGGTCAGGTCCGGATAGGCGGCCTTCAATTCGTCGATCGCCTGCTGGGCGTGGAAGTTGACACCGCCGGTCCAGCCGTGGGTCGCAGACGGGATCGACACGCCGATCGTCGCCTTGCCTTCCTGCGCAAGGGCGCCGCCCGGCAGCGCCAGCGCGGCGGCAAAGAGCGCCCCCGCCGCGATATTCATCAGTCTTTTCATTGCCTTCCTCCCGAAGTTGGCGCTTGTCATGCGCCTTTGCGGCCGCGCTGCAGAACGACGGCCAGAATGATGATGACGCCCTGGATCGCCCCGTTGAGATAGGGGCTGACGAGGTCGGTCAGATTGAGGATGTTGTCGATCAGGCTGAGGATGACGACGCCGACGACGGTGCCCCAGACACGGCCGAAGCCGCCCTTCAAGACGGTACCGCCGATGATCACCGCGGCGATCGCCTCGAGCTCCCAGAGGAGGCCCGTCGTCGAGGAGGCCGAGCCGAGGCGCGGCACATACATGATGGTGGCGACGCCCACCAGCATGCCCTGCAGCATGTAGGTGGCGAGCCGGACGCGATCGACGTGGATCGCCGAATAGCGCGCAACCTGCTCGTTGGAGCCGATCGCCGCGCAGTGCCGGCCGTAGGCGGTCTTGCGCATGACGATCTCGCCGGCGACGGCAACGAGGGCGAAGACGACGATCGGCCAGGCGATGCCGGCAACGCCGCCGTAATAGACCGGCCGGTAGACCTCGCGGAGATTGAAGTCGAGGGACAGCGTGCCGCCATTGGCGAGCCACACCACCAGCGAGCGGAAGATGCCGAGCGTGCCGAGGGTGACGATGAAGGCCTCGATACGCCCCTTGGTGATCAGGATGCCGTTGAGGAATCCGGCTCCAAGGCCCATGGCGAGGCAGGCGAGCATGCCGACGAGGATCGTCGCCCAGCCGCCGCCGAGCTGCGGGATCAGGGCGTTGAGGATGATGATCGTGACGCCGGCGAGGAAGGCCGACATCGACCCGACCGAGAGATCGAGCCCGCCGATGGTGATGACGAAGGTCGCGCCAACCGCGATGATGCCGATGAAGGCCGAGCGGGCAAGGACGTTGGTGACGTTGCCCGCCGACAGGAACTGATCGTTCAGCGACATGCCGAGAATGACGAGGGCGACCAGCGCCACCAGCGGCCCCAGCACATGAAAATCCACCCGGAGGCGCCGCCGTGCCGGCTGTTCTCTCGCCTCAACTGCCATGGGCCGCCTCCCTCGCCTCGCCATCCAGCCCCATCGCCCGACGGACGATCGCCTCTTCGGTGACCGCCTCCCCGGACACCTCGCCGGCGATGCGGCCCGATCGCATCACGATCACCCGGTGGCAGAGGCCGATCACCTCGGACATTTCCGACGAGATGACGATCACCGCCTGCCCCTCGCGCGCCAGCTGATGGACGAAGGCATAGATCTGCTGCTTGGTGCCGATGTCGATGCCGCGGGTCGGCTCGTCGAGGATGACGATCTCCGGTTCGACCAGCATGGTCTTGGCGAGGAGCAGCTTCTGCTGGTTGCCGCCGGAGAGGTTGCCGACCGGCATGGTCTTCGAGGCGGCGCGGATGTCGAAACGCCGGATCGCCGCATCGAGCGCCGCCTCCTCGGCCTTTTCGTCGACGAAGATGCCGGAAAACCGGTCGAGACCGAGCAGCGTCAGGTTCTCCCGAAGGCCGTATTTCAGCAGCAGCCCGCGTCCCTTGCGGTCCTCGGTGAGATAGGCAAGGCCATGGCGGACGGCTTCCTTGGGCGAGGCGATGCGCACCACCTTGCCGGAGCGGCGGATCGTGCCCCGGGCACTGCGCAGCCCCATGATGCCTTCCATCAATTCCGTACGCCCCGCCCCGACGAGACCGGCAAAGCCGAGGATCTCGCCGCGCCTCAGCTTGAAGGATGCGCTCTCGACATGACCCGGCACCTCGAAGTCCTCGACCGAGAGGACGACGTCGGCTGCGGTCTCCCCGGCCTTGGCCGGGAACAGATCGGAGAGTTCGCGTCCGACCATCAGCTCGGCCATGCGGTCCGGCGACATTTCATCGACCCCGGCATGGGCGACAAGCGAGCCGTCGCGCAGCACCGTCACCTCGTCGGCCACACGGGCGATCTCGTCCAGCTTGTGGGAGGTGTAGAGGATGGCGACACCGGCCGCCTTCAGCCGCTCGATCTGGGCAAACAGCACCTCGGCCTCGCGGCCGGTCAGGACCGCCGTCGGCTCGTCCATGATCAGGACGCGGGCGTTGCGGGCGAGCGCCTTGGCGATCTCCACCATCTGCTTCTGCGAAACCGAGAGGCGCGAGACCTCGAGACGCGTGTCGATCGGCGTCGCGAGCTCCTCGAGCAGGTTTCGCGCTCTTTCGCGCATGGCCTTGCGGTCGAGGAAAAAGCCGCGCCGCATCTCGCGGCCGAGAAAGATGTTGGCTTCGGCCGAGAGCTGCTCGGCGAGGTTGAATTCCTGATGGATGAGGACGATGCCGGCGCTTTCCGCAGCCTCGGAGTCGGCAAAATGCACCGGCTCGCCGAAGAACCGGATCTCGCCGCCGGAGACCGGCTGATAGCCGGCGAGGCACTTCATCAGGGTGGACTTGCCGGCGCCGTTCTCGCCGACGAGGGCGTGGACCCGGCCCGGCGTCAGCGTGAAGTCGGCGCCATGCAGCACCTCGACCGGCCCGAAGGATTTTCGCACCCCGCGCGCTTCGAGGATGGGGCCCGGCCCGCTCATGCAGGGCACTTCCTGGAGGCCTTTGAAGCGCTCGGTCGAAGGGCTGCTGAAGCGCTCGGTCGGAGACCATCGGAAGCGCTCGTGTCAAAAGCCGCAGAGGAAGAGTTCGGTCCCAAATCGGCTGGGGAAGCGCTCTTTTCACGAGTTACTGGGGAAGCGCTCGTTCCAGGAGCGGCAGAGGAAGAGAGCCGCACGTCCCTCCCACACGCGGCCGTCATTCTCGGGCCCCGTCCCGAGAATCCAGAGATCGTCGGACGCCGTCTTTCGCCAGCCCCCACGCCGCAGAAGGCCATCGCTCCGGCAGCCGCCCCTGGATTCTCGGGACGGGGCCCGAGAATGACGAAGCGGTGGCTTTCGCGGGTCGTCGTCAGGCTTCGTCGCAAGCTGCGGCACACCCCCCTCTGCCCTGCCGGGCATCTCCCCCTCAAGGGGGGAGATTGTTCGGCGTCTCTCCTAAACGTCGGACGCGAATCTTGCGAGACCAGTTCTTTCGCCGCAGCTGTCGGAGCCGCCGATCTCCCAGGCGACAGGCACGGTTCCTTCGACACCAGCTTGTTTGCCGCAGCCATCGAAGCTGCCGATCTCCCCCCTTGAGGGGGAGATCGGTGGGCGTCCATCCCCGACGACGGGTGCCATCTCGATGACGGCAGCTCTATACCTCCCTCACGCGAGCGGAAAGCGGAGATCAAAGCGTCACCCAAGCGCCGTCCTTTTTCGACGAGGCGACGCAGGCCTCGATGAAGGCGAGGCCGTCGACGCCGTCCTCAATGGTCGGCAGGGCGATGCCGTCCGGCGGCGGGCGCCCATCGGAGGCGGCGCGGATCAACTCGGCCGCCTCGGCATAGATCGTCGCAAAGCCTTCCAGATAGCCTTCCGGATGGCCGGGTGGAATGCGGCTGACCGCCGCCGCCGCGGCATTGGCGCCGGCGCCGCCGCGGGTGAGAAGGCGCTTGGCCTGCCCAAGCGGCGTGTACCAGAGCCGGTTCGGCTCTTCCTGCGCCCATTCGAGCCCGCCGCTCTCGCCATAGACCCGCAATGTCAGGCCGTTCTCGTTGCCGACGGCGACCTGGCTCGCCCAGAGCATGCCCTTCGCCCCGCCGGAAAAACGCAGCAGCATCGAGGCGTTGTCGTCGAGCTTGCGGCCGGAAACGAAGCTCGAAAGATCCGCCGAAAGTTTTTCGACCCTCAACCCGGTCACGTAGCAGGCGAGATTGTGGGCATGGGTGCCGATGTCGCCGATCGCCCCGCCCGCACCGGCCTTTGCCGGATCGACCCGCCAGCCGGCCTGTTTCGAGCCGGTGTCCTCGGCGCGCTCCGCCAGCCAGTCCTGGGCATATTCGGCGACGACGACGCGGATCTTGCCGAGATCGCCATTCGCCACCATCGCCCGCGCCTGGCGGATCATCGGATAGCCGGTATAGTTGTGGGTGAGGATGAAGACCTTGCCCGAGCGCTTCGCGATCTCGGCAAGCTCCTTCGCCTCGGCCAGCGTCGTCGTCATCGGCTTGTCGCAGATGACGTGGAAGCCGGCCTGAAGGAAGGTCTTCGCCACCGGAAAATGCATGTGGTTCGGCGTGACGATCGCCACAGCCTCGATGCCGTCGTCCCTTGCCTTTTCCTTCTCGGCCATCGCCTCGTAGGAGCCGTAGCTGCGCTCAGGATCGAGCCCGATCTCGCGCGCCGAGGCCAGCGCCTTTTCCGGCGTCGAGGAGAGTGCGCCGGCGACGAGCTCGAACTTGTCGTCGATGCGGCTGGCGATCCGATGAACCCCGCCGATGAAGGCGCCCTGCCCGCCGCCGACCATGCCGAGGCGAATGCGCCCGGAAAATCCCTCGCCGCGTCCTTCGATGGCCATCGCCGTCTCCCTTCAGTCCGAAATGCCAAGCATGCGCTTGTTCGCCGCCTCATCAGTTCCACCAGAGGCGAAATCGTCGAAGGCCTTTTCGGTGACGGTGATGATGTGATTGGCGATGAAGGGCGCGCCCTCGGCGGCGCCCTGCTCGGCGTCCTTGATGGCGCATTCCCATTCGAGGACCGCCCAGGAGTCGTAGTCGTATTCGGCAAGCTTCGAAAAGATCGCGGCGAAATCCACTTGCCCGTCGCCGAGGGATCGGAACCGCCCGGCCCGTTTCAGCCAGGGCTGGTAGCCGGAATAGACGCCCTGCCGGCCGGTCGGGTTGAACTCCGCGTCCTTGACGTGAAAGGCGCAGATCCGCTCGTGATAGATGTCGATGAAGTCGACATAGTCGAGCATCTGCAGGACGAAATGCGACGGGTCGTAGTTGATCTGGCAGCGTGGATGGTCGTCGCAGGCTTCGAGGAACATCTCGAAGGTCGCGCCGTCGAAGACGTCCTCGCCGGGATGGATCTCGTAGCCGACGTCGCAGCCGACTTCATCGAAGGCGTTCAGGATCGGCACCCAGCGCCTGGCGAGTTCTTCAAAAGCGGTGTCGATCAGGCCCGCCGGGCGCTGCGGCCAGGGATAGAGAAACGGCCAGGCGAGCGCGCCCGGGAAGGTCACATGGCTCGAAAAGCCGAAATGGCCCGACGCCTTCGCCGCCATCTTCAGCTGCCCCACCGCCCATTCCTGCCGGGCCTTCGGATTGCCGCGCACCTCGGGGGCCGCAAAGCCGTCGAAGGCCTCGTCGAAGGCTGGATGGACGGCGACGAGCTGGCCCTGGAGATGGGTGGAAAGGTCGGTGATCTCGACGCCGGCGTCGCGGCAGATGCCGGCGACCTCGTCGCAATAGGTTTTCGATTCCGCCGCCTTGGCCAGATCGAACAGCCGGGCGTCCCATGTCGGGATCTGCACGCCCTTGTAGCCGTGGCCGGCGGCCCAGCCGGCGATCAACTTCAGGTCGTTGAACGGCGCGGAATCGCCGGCAAACTGGGTGAGGAAGATCCCCGGTCCCTTCATCGTCTTCATGATGTCCTCCCAACCGCGCATCCATCGGATACGCCCTGCCCGGCCGCGCTTCTTCGTTGCAGTCCCGGCGGGAGGAATTTGGCACGAGCCGCGAATGATTTGAAGAGCCGTCGATCCGATCGTCGATCTCCGAGACGTTGCCCCTGCCGGTGGAAAACACGTCACGGCAACGCTTTGGCCATGGCCCATGGTTTGCCGGCCCCGATCGACTCGACTAGAACGAGGCGACAGGCAGACGGCGCCAGACGCGCCCGGCGGAGCGGAGACAAGCCTTGCCCATCGTCCAGCTCGACGAGCATCTGATCGACCAGATCGCCGCCGGCGAGGTGGTCGAACGGCCGGCGAGCGTCGTCAAGGAACTGGTCGAGAACGCCATCGACGCCGGCGCGACCCGCATTGAGATCGCGACAGCCGGCGGCGGCAAGACCCTCCTCAGGGTCACCGACGATGGCTGCGGCATTCCCGAAGGCGAGCTTCTCCTCGCCGTGCGCCGCCACTGCACCTCGAAGCTTTCAGGCGGCCTCGAGGAGATCGCCACCCTCGGTTTCCGGGGCGAGGCGCTGCCCTCGATCGGCTCCGTCGCCAGGCTGTCGCTGCGCTCGCGCGCCGCCGGCGCCGGCGAGGCCTTCGAGATCGCCGTCGATCACGGCCATTGCGACGGGCCACGGCCGACCGCGCTTTCCCGCGGCACCGTCGTCGAGGTGCGCGATCTCTTCCATTCGGTGCCGGCGCGGCTGAAGTTTCTCAAGAGCGAGCGGGCGGAATCCTCGGCGATCACCGACGTCGTCAGGCGGCTCGCCCTCGCCGAGCCGGAGGTGCGCTTCGAGATTTCCGGGCCGGACCGCACGGCGACGGTGTTCGAGGCGGCCCGCGACATGGCCGAGCGGATCGCCCAGGTGGTCGGCGGCGACTTCACCGGCAATGCCGTTGCGATCGACGCGGCCCGCGAGGATATCCGGCTGTCGGGCCTTGCCGGCCTGCCGACCTATTCGCGCGGCAATTCGCTGCAGCAGTTCCTCTTCGTCAACGGCCGACCGGTGCGCGACAAGATGCTGGTCTCGGCGCTCAGGGGCGGCTATGCCGACGTGATGGCCAAGGACCGCCACCCGGTCGCCGTCCTGTTCATCACCCTCGATCCCGCTCTTGTTGACGTCAATGTCCATCCGGCCAAGGCCGACGTCCGGTTTCGCGATCCCGGCCTCGTGCGCGGGCTGATCGTCGGGGCGCTGCGCCAGGCCTTTGCCGAGGCAGGGCTGCGCTCGTCCAGCGAGGGGACGGCGGGCATCCTCGCCCGCATGCGCGCCAAGGCCGGCGAGGTCACCCCGGCGCCGCGCCGCTTCGAGGGCTTTGCCCCCGGCGGCTTTGCGGCGCCCCGGCAGACGCCCTTCGACGCCGGTGCCTCGCCCTACCGGCCCCTGGCGCCTCGATCGGAGACCGCGACGCTGGAGCGCGGCACTGCCGCCTCCGACGCAGGCTTCAGGCCGAACGGCCTTGATGAGGACGCCGTGACCTATGAGGCCGGCGCGGCGAGCCCCGTTATCGCGACGAGCGGCGAGACGCAGCCGGCGGAAGACTTTCCCCTCGGCGCGGCGCGGGCGCAGCTCCACGGCAACTACATCGTCGCCGAGACCGACAAGGGCCTCGTCATCGTCGACCAGCACGCCGCCCACGAGCGGCTCGTCTACGAGGCATTGAAGGAGGCGCTGCACGGCAAGGCGCTGGCCTCGCAGATGCTGCTCATTCCGGAGATCGTCGATCTTTCGGCCGACGACGCCGAGCGGCTGGCGGAGAATGCCGCCGATCTCGCCGCCCTCGGCCTGCATCTCGAGCGCTTCGGCCCCGCCGCGATCGCCGTCAGGGAGACCCCGGCCATCCTCGGCCAGACCGACATCCAGAAGCTGGTGCGCGACCTTGCCGACGAGCTCGCCGAATTCGGCACGAAGGATTCGGTGAAGAGCCGGATCGACCATGTCGCCGCGACCATCGCCTGTCATGGCTCGGTGCGTTCCGGCCGCGTCCTCAAGCTCGACGAGATGAACGCGCTGCTGCGCGAGATGGAGCGCACGCCCTCGGCAAGCCAGTGCAACCACGGCCGGCCGACCTTCATCGAGCTCGGCCTTGCCGACATCGAGAAGCTGTTCGGCCGCCGGTAGCGGTTTGATTTTCCGCCGCGAAGGGCGTAGTGCCGCTTCGAATTTCGCGCCGCCGCCCGGCCGGCGGGAAGCCGCATCCGATCCGAGGACGACATGAACCGTTTCGAAAATTCCGGTGAGGCGAAGCTGCGCTACGGCACCCCCGACTTCCAGGTCATTCGGGCCGGGTCCTATGTGCGCTGCGCCGTCTCCGGCGAAGCGATCCCCCTCGATCTGTTGAAATATTGGAGCGTCGAGCGCCAAGAGCCCTATGCCGACGCGGCCACCGCCTTCAAGCGCGAGATCGAGATGCGCAAGGCCTGAAAGGCCGCGGCTTTGCCGTCTTTCGAAAAGGCGTCAGGTCCTCGGCGCCCACCGCCGCCGCTCGAAGGCGGCGAGGGTCTCGCGGATGATGCGCTCGGCCTGGGCGGGTGATGAAAATTCCAGCGCCACGTCGAGCACCGCGCAGTTTCCGGCAAATTCCCGCGCCGCCTCGCTGCCGGTCGCAAGCCTGACGGCGTCCTTCGCCGTCGTCGTCAGGATCAGGCCTTCGCGCGCCGCGGTCTCGGTGAGATCGTAGAGTTCGCTGTCGGTAAAGCCGTGATGGTCGGGAAAGTCCCGGGTCTCGGCGACTTCCGCCCCGAGCTCGGCGAGCGAGGCGTAGAACTTTTCAGGGTCGGCGATGCCGGCAAAGGCAAGCAGCCGCTCGCCGATCAGGATCTGCCGCGATTTCGGCACCAGCCGCGCCGAAAAGATCGGCCGGCCGGCCCGCGCCATCATCCGCAGCGGCCGGCTCGCCGCCTCCCCGTCGCCGATCACCAGCAGCGCGTCGGCATGGGCGATCTGGTCGGTGAGCGGCGCCCGCAGCGGCCCCGCCGGAATGACCCGGCCATTGCCGATGCCGCGCCGCGCGTCGAGGGCGATCAGCGCGAAGTCGATCTTCAGCCGCTGGCTCTGGAAGCCGTCATCCATGATGACGAAGTCGATGTCGTGCTCGGACGACAAGAGCGCCAGCGCCGCCGCCCGGTTCGCCGCGACGGCGGTCGGCGCCACCTTTGCCAGGAGCAGCGGCTCGTCGCCGACCTCGCGCACACCGTGGCGGTCAGGATCGACGATCATCGCCCTTCGCGCCCGGCGGCCATGACCGCGTGAGACGAAGCCCGGTCGGCGCCCCGCCGCCAGCGCCGCCTGGCCGAGCGCCAGCGCCGTCGGCGTCTTGCCCCCACCGCCGGCGGTGAAATTGCCGATGCAGAGCACCGGCAGGTCGAAGGCGGTCCGCTCGCCGCGCGAAAGGTTGCGCCCCGCCGCAGCGCCGTAGAGCCCGGCCAAGGGAGCGAGCATGCGCGAGGGCACCGAAGGCTCCTGCCACCAGAAGGACGGGGCCCGCGCTTTCACCCTGGCTCCCGTCACCGGCCATTGCCGGCGCGGTTGCGCCGTTCCAGACTGACCGACAGGCGCAGCGGATGCAGGAAGGGATCGAGCGCCGCATGGGTGCGCTCCAGCGCGCCCCGCATCTCGCCGACCGACTTCAGCGCCGCCCGCGACATCGCCATGCGCTGGATCGGATCGACCAGCAGTCCGTCGATCTGGGCGGCGAGGCTGTCGGTGTCGCGGACGATGCGGGCCCCGCCGTTCCGCAGCAGCCGCTGATAGGTGTCGCGGAAATTCTGCACGAAGCGGCCGGTCAGGATGCCGGTCGCCAGCATCGCCGCCTCGATCGGGTTCTGGCCGCCCTGGCCGGTGATCGACTTGCCGACGAAGGTGATGTCGGTGAGCCGCAGATAGACGCCGAGTTCACCCATCGTGTCGCCGAGATAGATGTCGGTGCCGGCGTCGGGTAGCTCGCCGAGGCTGCGGCGCTTCACGACCAGGCCCTTGTCGCCGAGCGTCCTGGCGATGGCGTCGCCGCGATCGGGATGGCGCGGCACGATGATGGTGACGAGCCCCTCGTGCCGCCATTTCAGCTGGGCGTGCACCGCCGCGACGATCTCCTCCTCGCCGGGATGGGTCGAGATCGCCGCAAATCGCGGACGCCCGCCGAGCGCCGCCGAAAGCGCATCGAGCGCCTCGGCATCGACCGGGAGCGGCTCGGCGTCTGCCTTGAGATTGCCCGCCACCGTCACCGCCGGCGCGCCGAGCAGGCGGTACCGCTCGCCGTCGACGTCGGACTGAGCGACGACATGGGCGAAGGTTTCAAACAGCGCCTCGGCGAGGCGCGGCTTCGACTTCCAGCGCTGGTAGGAGCGGTCGGACAGCCGGGCATTGACGAGGATCTGCGGGATGCGCCGGGTCGCCAGTTCGTGGATGGTCAGCGGCCAGATCTCGCTTTCCGCAACGATCGCCAGATCCGGCTGCCAGTGCTTCAGAAACCGCCGGACCGCCGGCTTCACGTCGAGCGGGACATATTGGTGGATGACGCAATCGGCGAGCCGATCCTCGACGAGCTTTGCCGAGCTCATGGTGCCGGTGGTCATTACCACTGCGATGCCGTCCTCGGCGATCGCCCGCACCAGCGGCATCACCGCGAGGCTCTCGCCGACGCTCGCCGCATGCACCCAGACGAGGGGACCTGCCTCCGGCCGCGGCCGGCCGGCAAAGCCGTAGCGTTCCTTGAGGCGCTGCCTGTCCTCCTTGCCGCGGGAGACCCGCCAACCGACATAGGGCCGCAGAAACGGATAGGCGAAGACCCCGGCGAGACGGTAGGCGACGAAGGCGCCTCTGGTCATCAGGTCGCTCACGACAGCGTCCCGACCAGCCGCTCGGCGGCCCGGTTGGCCGCCTCGATCGCCGCCGTCACCTCGGCGCGCTTCTCCTCAAGCAGCGCGGCGTCGGCATCGGCCGGCACGAACACCGGCTCGCCCATCACCACGGCGATGCGGCCGAAGGGCAGCGGCACGCGGGCCTTGTCCCAGGCCCCGGCGACGACACGGTGCCGGCTGGTGACCGCCGCTGCCGGGATGATCGGCCGGCCGGAGATCTTCGCCAGCGTCACGATGCCGAGCCCCGCCTCGCGGGCGGTGCCTTTCGGGACGTCGGCGATCATGCAGATGCCGGTTCTCATGCCGAGCAGCCGACGCATGGCAACGAGGGCTCTGGCGCCGCCCTTCTTCTTGGTGCGCTTGTCGATGCCGCGGCCGCCGGAGCCGCGCACGGTCGAGATGCCGAAGGCCTCGACCACATGGGCGTTGATCTCGGCGTCGGCGCTGCGCGACAGGAGTGCGGCATAGGGCAGGTCCCGCGGCCTGAAGAACGGCGCCAGCAGGTGCTGGCCATGCCACAGCCCGACGATCGCCGGATGGCGCTCGTGCAGGATGCGGTAGAAGTCCGAGGAACCGGCGACCGGCCGCTGCGTGGCATGGACGAAGCGCAAAAGCCCGTAGACGGTGTTGCCGATCGCCGCGACGGCGGCCGGCGAGCGCATCAGCCCCCGCCAGAAGCCGCGCTTCTTGCCGCGACGCTTCTTCGGCCGGACAACCGGGGCGGAATCGGTGCGCGCGATCGGTCCGCTTGCGGAAAACTCCTCGTCCGACACGGTACGCGACACGTCGACCCTTTCGTATTCGTTCACGTCTGCGGGTCGAGCAACCTGTGCATATGCACGATGAAATAGCGCATCGCGGCGTTGTCGACGGTTTGCTGCGCCTTGCCGCGCCAGGCGGCGAGCGCCGAGGCGTAATCAGGGAAAATTCCGACGATATCAAGGCTTTCGAGATCCTTGAACTGGACGCCGGAGACGTCGGAGAGTTCGCCTCCGAAGACCAGGTGAAGCAGCTGCTTGGGTTTTTCTTCCTGCATGACGGGTGTCCTGTCTAGCGTCCGGGGTGAGGTTCCACGTCGCGGTCAGGCGGCGAGATGCCTCGCGATATCGCGCAAACGCGGCGCGACGCCAAGGGGGCCGGCCACCATGATGCCACGCGCCGACGCCTCGACGCCATAGCGCCAGGGCTCGCCCTCGACGTCGCAGAAGATGCCGCCGGCCCGTTCGAGGATGAGATCGGCGGCGGCGACGTCCCAGTCGTTCGCCCGCGGCCGCACCAGCGTTCCGTCGAGGCGGCCGCTGGCGACGAGGGCGAGGCGATAGGCGAGCGAGGGAACCGCCGGCACCGCGTCGACCGAGCCGCGATCGGCGGGAGCGAGCTTTTGGCGGATCGAATCGGGAAGCGACAGGCGCATCGCATCCGCCTCCCCGACAATGCCGACCGAGCACGTCTCGCCATTGAGGAGCGCAGGGCCGTCGGCTGTCGCCACGAAGATCTCGCCGCGGGCCGGCACGTCGATGACGCCGGCGACGGGAACGCCCGCCTCGAGCACGGCGACGGAGACGCACCAGACGTCCTCGCCGCGCAGGAAGGCCCGCGTCCCGTCGATCGGATCGACGACGAAGACCCGCTCGCAGCTATCGGCAGTGCGTTCCGAGGCGTCCATTTCCTCCGAGATCCAGCCATAGCCGGGCCGCGCGCCGATGAGCGTTTCCTTCAGGGCGCGGTCGGCGGCATAGTCGGCCTCGCTGACCGGCGAGTTGCCATGCTTGTACCAGACCTTCGGATCGGCCCGGAAATAGCCGAGCGCGACCTCGCCTGCCCGCCGCGCCGCTTCGAGCAGCAGCGAAAGGTCGTCCGAAAGGCTGGCCTGAGGGGCGTTTCCCAAATCAGTGCCCCGCGACGGTCATCCGCTCGACGCGCAGCGTCGGCGCAACGAGCGAGAAGCGGGTGTCGAGATCGTCGGCAAGGGTCAGCCCGAGCAGCATCTCCTTCAGATTGCCGGCGACGGTGAACTCGGAGACAGGGCGGGTGAGTTCACCGTTCTCGATCAGGAAGCCGGTGGCGCCGCGGCTGTAGTCACCGGTGACGAGATTGACGCCCTGACCGATCAGCTCGTGGACATAGATGCCGTTGCCGGTCTCGGCGATGAGTTCTTCGGGCGTCAGCCGGCCGGGGCTGACCGAGACGTTGCTCGCCGAGGGCGAGACACCGCCGGAGGAGCGGGCAGCCCGGCCGTTGGTCGAAAGGCCGAGCTCGTTCGCGGTGGCGGTATCGAGCAGCCAGGTCTTGAGGACGCCGTTCTCGACCAGCGCCATCGCCTCGCCGCGCACGCCCTCGCCGTCGAAGGCGCGCGAGCCGGCGCGCCGCGGCAAAAGCGGCTCGTCGAGGATGGTGACGCTCTCCGGCAGCACGAGTTCGCCCATCTTGTCCATCAGGAAGCTGGTCTTGCGGGCGATCGCCGCGCCGTTGATGGCGCTGACGAGGCTGCCGATGAGGCCGCGGGCGACCCGCGGATCGAAGACGATCGGATAGCTGCCGGTCGGCACCTTGCCGGCGTTCAGCCGGCGCACGGTGCGCTCGCCGGCCCTGCGACCGATCGCCTCCGGGGCGTCGAGATCGCCGTAATGGATGCGCGAATCGAAGTCGTAGTCGCGCTCCATCGCCGTGCCCTCGCCGGCGATGACGCTAACCGAGCGGCCAAAGCCGGAGCGCATCTTCGACCCGGCAAAACCGCCGGAGGTTACCAGGACGAGGCCGCTCGCCCCGGCCGAGACCGACGCGCCGCCGGAATTCGTCACGCCGGACACCGCCCTTGCGGCCTCCTCGAGGGCGAGCGCCTCCTCGACCATCGTCTCGCTGGCGAGCGTCGTTGGGTCGTAGAGGTCGAGATCCGGCCCGTCGTCCGGCGCCAGCCGCTCCTTCGGCGCCAGCGAGGCGTAGCGATCCTCGGGTGACACCTTTGCCATCGCCACCGCGCGCTCGGCGAGACGATCCATATCGGCATTGACGTCGGCCGACACGGTTGCGACCCTCCGTCCGACGAAGACGCGCAGCGCCAGATCCTCGCTCTCGGAACTCTCGGTGTCCTCGACCTTGCCGAGCCTGACATCCACCGAGCGCCCGAGCGAGCGGACAACCGCCGCGTCGGCGGCGTCTGCCCCGGCCTTTTTCGCTGCCGCGATCAGTCGTCCGGCAGTCTCGGTCAGCCGCCTCGTGTCATCGTTCATCGTTTCGCCTAAAGCTCTTTTTCGTGAGACTATTTATTGTGCAGCGCATATAACGCAAGTCACCCGCAGTCGCCGCCGAACCCCGAGCCGGCAGCAATGGGCGAGTGCCCCTGAGATAGGAACGAGTGCCCGGCAGTGGAACACGGATCGAACGCCATTTTCCTGGAGGTGATCCTGCTGCTCGGCGGCGGAATCGTCGCCGGCACCCTGTTCAAGCGGATCGGCCTCGGCACGGTGCTCGGCTATCTCGCGGCCGGCATCGTGCTCGGACCGGTGCTCCGGCTGATCGGCGAAGGCAAGGAAATTCTTTCGGTCGGCGAACTCGGCGTCGTCTTCCTGCTGTTCGTCATCGGCCTCGAGCTCAAGATCGACCGGCTCTGGGCGATGCGGCGGCAGATCTTCGGCATCGGCCTCGCCCAGGTGATGGTGAGCGGCATCCTGCTCGCCCTGATCGGGCGATTCGCCGTCGGCCTCAGCCTTTCCGCGGCGATCGTCGTCGGCTTCGGCCTGGCGCTGTCGTCGACCGCCTTCGGCATGCAGCTCCTCGACGAGGCCGGTGAAACCAACACCAAGCAGGGCCAGGCGGCCTTTTCGGTGCTGCTCTTCCAGGATCTCGCCGTGGTGCCGCTGCTGGCGGTGCTGCCGTTCCTCTCGCCAGGCGGCGAGGATACCCGGATCGATCCGCAGCAGGTCGTCCTGTCGCTCGCCGCCGTCGCCGCCCTGGTCGTCGTCGGCCGCTTCCTGCTCAACCCGCTGTTCCGGGTGATGGCTTCGGCAGGGGCGCGGGAGGTGATGCTCGGCGCGGCGCTGTTCGTGGTGCTCGGCTCGGCGATGCTGATGCAGTTGGCCGGCTTCTCGATGGCGATGGGCGCCTTCATCGCCGGCATCTTCCTCGCCGACTCCTCCTACCGCCACGAGCTCGAGGCCAATATCGAGCCGTTCCGCGGCCTGCTTCTCGGCCTGTTCTTCATCGGCGTCGGCCTGTCGATCGACCTGAAGGTGCTGGAAAATTCCTGGCCGATCATCCTCGCCGTCGCGCCGATGATGATGATCGTCAAGGCCGGGCTGATCTACGGCGTCTGCCGGCTGTTCGGCGAGAGCCGCGGCCTGTCGCTGCGGGTGGCGGCGCTGCTCTCCCAGGCCGGCGAGTTCGGCTTCGTCCTGTTCTCGGCGGCGGCGGCGGAGAGCATCTTTCCCGGCGAGACCTCCTCGGTCCTCGTCGCCATCGTCACCCTGTCCATGGTGCTGACGCCGCTCGCCACCTGGCTCGGCCGGGTGATCGACCGTTCGGACGCCGAGGAGGTGATGGACGAGGACTTCGACGGCGCCGGATCGGAAGTGCTCTTGGTCGGCTTCTCGCGCTTCGGCCAGATCGTCGCCCAGGTGCTTCTGTCGAGCGGCATCGACGTCACCATCCTCGACAGTTCCGTCGACAGGATCCGCACGGCCGAGCGCTTCGGTTTCCGCATCTATTTCGGCTCGGGCGTGCGCAAGGACGTCCTGGAAGCCGCCGGCATCCGCAAGGCGGGCCTCGTCGCGGTCTGCACCAACAAGCGCGAGACGACCGATCGGGTGGTCGACATGATCCGTTCGGAATTTCCCAATGTGCGGCTCTTCGTGCGCTCCTACGATCGCACCCACGCTTTGTCGCTGAGGGCCCGCGGCGTCGACTACGAGATCCGCGAGACGGTGGAATCCGCCCTCTCCTTCGGCGGCGCGACGATCGGCGCCCTCGGCGTCGAGGAGGAACTGGCGAGCCGCATCGTCGAGGACGTCCGCAACCGCGACAATGCCCGGCTGAAGCTGCAGGAGGCCGAGGGCATCTATGCCGGCAGCGACATGATGACGACCCACGTGGTGACCCCCGAGCCGCTGGTGAAGCCGCGGCCGGCGCTGCATGCGGTGGAGAAGATGCCGGACGGCGAGGATACCGGCGCGGTGATCGACGAGGACGCGCCGAAGCGGCGCCGTCGCGGCCGGCTGTTTGCCGGTCGTCGGCGGCGGCCGGACCGGGTCGCCTCGCGCTGAGGCAGCATCGGCAAGACACATATCTGCCAGAAGCGCATTGCCGCCCTCGCCAGAACGGGACACGCCCGCCGCGGCTTCAGGCCGGGCGGGCGTTCCCTTGATTTCGGCGATCATCGACCCGCAGCCACTCCCCTCCAGGCGACGGCTGCCGGCTTCGCGCCGTCTTACTTGTAGACCGGAGCCGGCTCGGAATAGACCGTGTCCTGCGCGGTGTAGAGCGGCGCGGGCTCCTTGCCCTTGCCGAAGCCGGCACCGCCGAACTCGTAGCGCAGGCCGGCGCGGACCGTGTGGATGTTGAAGCCGTGGTCCTTGCCCTGGACGCCATCGGCGCCGGCGGCGCGATCGGCGTCGTCATAGCCATAGGCGTCGCCCTTGGCGATGCGGGTATACTTGTAGCCGGCGTCGAACTTCAGCTGGTCGGTGATGTCGACGCTGGCGCCGGCCATCAGCGAGGAGGCGAAGCGCCAGGACGACTCGCCCGGATGGGTGCCGTGATAGATCTCGGTCTCGGTGCCGCAGAGGCCGCCGCCGCAGGAGATCTCGTTCTCCATGTCGTCATATTTGACGTGGGCGAAGCCAAGGCCCGCGCCGATATAGGGGGTGATGCGGCCATAGGTGCCGATGTCGACATAGGCATTGGCCATCGCCGTCCAGACCGAGGCGTGGCTGGAGTCGTCGTAGCGGCAGTTGTTGTTGACCGGATCGAGGCCGTAGCCGATCTCGACCAGATAGCCGCAGCGGCTGGAGCCTTCGACGCCGGTGCGGAAATAGTCGACCGTCAGATCGGTGCGGAAGTGGTCGGTGACGCGGTAGCCGACACCGATGCCGAAATTCGCCGAGCCCTTCAGCGAGATGTCGTCGTAGAATTCGGTGTTGTCGACGCCGTCATTGCCGAAGCCGACATTGTAGAAGTCGTAGTGGCCGTCGGTCTTGGACTTGAAGTTATAGCCGATGTCGCCGCGCAGATACCAACCGGAAGTCTGGACGACCGCCGGCGCCGGCGGCGCCACATAGACGGGTTCCTCGATGATGTCGGCGGCGTTGGCCGGAACGACCATCGACCATGCACCGATGGCGGCGACGGTCGTCATAAGCATCTTCTTCATTGTTAACGTCTCCGTTGAGGTCGGTGCGAATGGCGTCACCGGATTGGGTGACCTCGCGAAGACGGTAAACGGGAGTGGTTAACGGAAGGTTTAAAAACATAAATTGTTTACTATAGCCGGCACCGAATAGATCGCCGTTGCGGGCGTTGCGGCAGTCCTGCCCAGTAAAACCGGGACAACGATTGCTGCGAACCAACAGTTTCAGGCGAAACGCGGCGCCGTCATCGCGGCGCTCGCGGTGCGTCAGGCGGCCGCTTCGGTGAGCGCACCGACGATGTCGTCGACGACGGCGTTAACCAATGTGGCGTCGTCGCCCTCGGCCATCACCCGGATCAGCGGCTCGGTGCCGGAGGGGCGGATCACCAGCCGCCCGGCATTGCCGAGCCTGTCGCGACCGGTGGCGATGGCGTCCTGCACGAGATTCTTCTGCAGCGGCTCGCCGCTGCGGAAGCGGACGTTCTTCAGAACCTGCGGAACCGGCTCGAAGCGCCTGCAGACCTCGGAGACCGGGCCGCCCCTGCGCCGCACGACGGCGAGGATCTGCAGCGCCGAGACGAGGCCGTCGCCGGTGGTGGCGAAGTCCGACAGGATGATGTGGCCGGACTGCTCGCCGCCGACATTGTAGCCGTGCTGGCGCATGTGCTCGACGACGTAGCGGTCGCCGACCTTGGTGCGGGCGAGTTGCAGCTTCTTGGCTTCGAGGAAGCGCTCGAGGCCGAGATTGGACATGATGGTGGCGACGATGCCGCCGGCGGCGAGCCGGCCGTCGTCCGCCCAGCTCTCGGCGATCACCGCCATCAGCTGGTCGCCGTCGACGATGTCGCCCTTCTCGTCGACGATGAGCACCCGGTCGGCGTCGCCGTCGAGGGCAATGCCGATATCCGCCCTCACCTCCCGCACCTTGGCGATCAGCGCGTCCGGCGCGGTGGAGCCGCAGTCGCTGTTGATGTTGAGGCCGTCCGGCTCGACGCCGATCTTGACGATCTCGGCACCGAGCTCCCACAGCACCTCCGGCGCGACGCGGTAGCCGGCGCCGTTGGCGCAGTCGATGGCGATCCGCATGCCTTCGAGGGACAGTTCGCGCGGCAGGGTCCGCTTGGCGAATTCGATGTAGCGGTAGATGTCGCCGTCGACGCGCTTCGCCCGGCCGATCTCGGCGCCGGTCGGCATGCGCCCCGAGAGGTCCTCGTCGATGAGGGCGGCGATCGCCGCCTCGATGTCGTCGGAGAGCTTGTAGCCGTCCGGGCCGAACAGCTTGATGCCGTTGTCCTGAAACGGATTGTGCGAGGCGGAGATCATCACGCCGATGTCGGCCCTGAGCGACCGTGTCAGCATGGCGACCGCCGGCGTCGGCATCGGGCCGAGCAGGAAGACGTCGACGCCGGCGGCGGTGAAGCCCGCGACCATGGCGTTCTCGATCATGTAGCTGGAGCGGCGGGTGTCCTTGCCGATGACGACGCGGTGACGGTGCTTGCCGCGCCTGAAGACGATGCCGGCCGCCATGCCGACCTTCATCGCCACTTCGGCGGTCATCGGATGACGGTTGGCGGTGCCGCGGATGCCGTCGGTGCCGAAGTAGCTCTTGGCCATCAGTTCCCCAATCGTTCGATCGTTGCGTGCCGGGGGCGCGGCTGCCCGCGGGGTATCCGTCGCGGGCGAAATGCCGTCAGGCTCTGTCATCCATGCCGCCACGCGCCGCCCTGATCAACCGCAGACGCCGGCGATCCTCACGGCAAGGTTAAATCGGCAGGCAAAGAAAAGGCGACCCGAGGGCCGCCATTTCCTGTCTGCCACCCAGCCTTTCGGTCAGGTCGGCTGCGGCTCGAGGCCGTCGCCGCGGGCCGGCCGCTGAGAGCCGGCCTTCGGCACCGCCGAGCCGCGCGAGGGCGGCGTGTCGTCGCCCATGTCCCGCGTCAGCGGCCGCCCGGCCAGGAGGTCATGGACCTCGTCGCCCGACAGGGTTTCGTATTCGAGCAACGCCTTGGCGAGGAGATGCAGCTCGTCGATGTGATCGGTGAGGATCTTGCGCGCCTTGTTCTCGGCGGTCTCGATGATCTGCCGGACCTCGGAATCGATCAGCCGCGCCGTCTCCTCCGACATGTTCTGCTGCTGCGCCACCGAATGGCCGAGGAAGACCTCGTCCTGGTTCTGCTTGTAGCGCAGCCGGCCGAGCTTGTCGCTCATGCCGTATTCCATGACCATCGCCCGCGACATGTTGGTCGCCTGCTGGATGTCGTTGGAGGCGCCGGTGGTGACGTTGTCGTGGCCGTAGATGATCTCCTCGGCGGCGCGGCCGCCGAAGATCATCGCGAGGCGCGCCTCCATCTCGTTCTTGCGCATGCCGTAGCGGTCGCGCTCCGGCAGGTTCATCGTCACGCCGAGGGCGCGGCCGCGCGGGATGATCGTCACCTTGTGCAGCGGATCGTTGAACGGTTCGTGGATGCCGACAAGGGCGTGGCCGGCCTCGTGATAGGCCGTCAGCTTCTTCTCTTCCTCGGTCATGGCCATCGACCGGCGCTCGGCGCCCATCATGACCTTGTCCTTGGCGTCCTCGAATTCGAGCATGGTCACGAGACGCTTGGAACGCCGCGCCGCCATCAGGGCAGCCTCGTTGACGAGGTTGGCGAGATCGGCGCCGGAAAAGCCGGGCGTGCCGCGGGCGATCGTCTTCAGATCGACATTCGGCGCCAGAGGAACGTTGCGGACATGGACCTTAAGGATCTTCTCGCGGCCGGTGAAGTCCGGATTCGGCACCACGACCTGGCGGTCGAAGCGGCCGGGACGCAAGAGCGCCGGGTCGAGCACGTCGGGCCGGTTGGTCGCGGCGATGAGGATGATGCCCTCATTGGCCTCGAAGCCGTCCATCTCGACCAGCAGCTGGTTCAGCGTCTGCTCGCGCTCGTCATTGCCGCCGCCAAGGCCCGCGCCGCGATGGCGACCGACGGCGTCGATCTCGTCGATGAAGATGATGCAAGGCGAGTTCTTCTTCGCCTGCTCGAACATGTCGCGGACACGCGACGCACCGACGCCGACGAACATCTCGACGAAGTCAGAGCCCGAAATGGTGAAGAACGGCACATTGGCCTCGCCGGCGACCGAGCGGGCGAGCAGCGTCTTGCCGGTGCCCGGAGGGCCGACGAGCAGCACGCCGCGCGGGATCTTGCCGCCGAGGCGCTGGAACTTCTGCGGCTCGCGCAGGAACTCGACGATCTCCTCGAGGTCTTCCTTGGCCTCGTCGACACCGGCGACGTCGGCGAAGGTGACGCGGCCATGGGCCTCGGTGAGAAGCTTCGCCTTGGACTTGCCGAAGCCCATCGCCTTGCCGCCGGCACCGCCCTGCATCTGCCGCATCAGGAAGATCCAGACGGCGAGGATCAGCAGGATCGGACCGAAGGAGAGCAGCATCGACCAGATCGGATTGGTGTTGTCGCCCGGCGGGCTGGCGTTGATCTGGACGTTCTTGCCCTCGAGGCGCGAGACCAGCTGCGGGTCTTCCGGCGCGTAGGTCTGGAAGCTCGTCGAGCTGTCGCCGTACTTGCCGGTGATCCGCTGACCCTGGATGTTGACCGACTGGATGCGGCCGCTGTCGACGTCCGACAGGAAGAGCGAATAGGGAATTTCGCGCGAATTGCTGCTTTGGGTGCCGTTCGAAAACAGCTGGAAGAGCGCGATCAAGAGCAGGGCGATGATCGCCCACAGCGCGAAGTTTCGAAAGTTCTGGTTCATCACTGTTCCTGAGTCGGCGGATGCGCCCGGATCGCGAGCCCTGCGAAGATAAGTGTTAGCTGCCCCCTTGCCAACACATTGGCCGGAATTTGCGGCAAAAAGCGGGGCGTCGCTCCGATCATGGTGAGGGAGGTGTTAGGCCTCTTCGTCAAAGAGGTCGCGCCAGAGGCGACGCCGCGTCAGGAAACGCAGCGGGAGCGGCGCGATGCCGGGTGCGAGCCGCGCCCTCGCCGCGTGTGCCGCGGCACGTGGTCGCCCCGCCCCGTCGACGACGACCGGCAGGCAGCGGATGCGCCTGCCGCCGAGCCCGAGCGAGCCGAGCGCGACGATGCGCGCGCCCGCGAACCCAGTCCAGGATCCTGCATCAACGACGGCACGGCCGTCGGAGAGAACCGGCGCTGCCATTTCCGGCGCGAAGCCCCGGCGCAAGGGCTCGGCCAAAGCCAGCGGCAAAGCCGGGATGCCGGTTCGGCCGAACTCGCGCATCAAGACGATCTCCCGCCCCTCGATGGCGACGAGGGCGCCGCCCAGCGACCGCGTTCCCCTCGCCCCCTCATTGCCTGAGCGGTCCGCCCCGATGGCCGCAGCGCGCAACCAGCCGAGGAGATCGCGGATCTGCGCGCGAGACGGCGGCTCGGCACGTCCCGAGACTGCGACGATGGCGCGCGACAGGAGATGGCCGGCACAGCGATCGGAAATGTCGGAAAGCGCCGTGTGATCGAGGACGACCGCGCCGCCGCCGTCGCAGCGCAACCGGCCGGTGGTTTCCAGATCCGCAAGGAGACCCGCGAGCGCCCCCTCACCCCGCCGGCGCGCCTCCTTGCAGCGGGCAAGATCGCGGGCGGCCTTCGCTCGGAGTTTCGCATCCTCGCCAAGGGCAAGGCGGATGCGCGCGCGGTCATAGGCTGGGTCGCGGTTGCTCGGGTCGTCGACGGGGGCGATGCCCTCCGCAGCGACAACCGTCGCCAGCATCTCGCGCGGCAGATCGAGAAAGGGCCGGCCGAGGAGGACGTCGGGACCCAGCCAGCGCAGCGGCCGCATGCCGGCCCGGCCGAAGAGATCGGCGCCGTTCTCTCTGCGGATCAGATGGGTTTCGACATCGTCGTCATGGTGATGGCCGGTGAGGACCAGGCCGAGATCGTGGCGCCGCGCATGGCTGACGAGCAGCTCGTAGCGGGCCTCGCGGGCGCTGGCGGACAGGTTGCCGGCGCCGTCCCAGCCGGGCCAGACGAGCGTCTCATGGGGCAAGCCGCAGCGGCTGGCGAGTTCGGCGACGAATGCGGCTTCGGCGGCAGATTCCGGCCGCAGGCGATGGTCGACGGTGGCGACGCGGATCTCCGGCGCGGCCTGGCCGGCGGAGCGCTTCCAAGCAGAAGCGGCAATGAGAAGCGCGAGGGAGTCGGGACCGCCGGAAACGGCGAGAAGAATGCCGCCGATGGGGGAAAGGCGGCGATCGGCCGATGCGTAGAGGGCCGCGATGGCGTCGGCGAGGCGGGTCTTCGAGGCGTCATCGCGCCCCGTCTTCTGCCGGGGGCGGGCCGCCGGCGCATTTCCGGTTCCTGCCGACGGGCGGCTCAGCAGTTTGCCGCCTTCTCTTCGTCCTTCAGCTTGCGCCGGACGTTGTCGCTCATCTGCGGATAGCGGCGGGCGACCTCCTTGTAGGTCACGCAGGCCGTGTCGCGATTGTTGAGCTTGGCGAGCGACATGCCGAGCTTCAGCATCATGTCGGGCGCCTTGGCGTTCTTCGGATGCGACTTCTGCGCATCGAGGAAGACTTCGGCGGCGTCGGCATATTTCTTCTGCTGGAAAAGGCTCTCGCCGAGCCAGTATTCGGCGTCCGGCGCATCCTTGGCGCTCGGATAGGTCTGGGAATACTGGCGGAAGGACTGCTCGGCCTTCTGATAGTCGCCGGCGAGGAGGTAGTTGTAGGCAAGATCATACATCTCGCGCGGGCCGTTCGCCTCGATGCTGGCGACGGTCGAGGAGTCGGCCGCGGACTGCGAAGCGCCTGCCGTCGCCCCCCCCGTAGTCGCCCCTTGCGAGGACGAGCCGTCGAGTCCCGACGTGTCGAGACCGCCGGAGAGGAGATTGCCGATATTGTCGTCGCTGCTCGCCGCAGCGCTCGAGGTGTCGCCGGTCGCGGGGGCAGAGGTGCCGGCATCGCCGCGCTGCTGGCCGGAGGACGATGATGCAGGAGCAGAGCCACCGCCTTCCAGCTGCTGGAACCGGAACTCGGAATCCTCGCGGTACTTGCGCATGTCCTCCTGGGCCTGCAGGAGCTGGAAGCTCAGCTCCTCGACCCGGCCGTTCAGCCGCCGGACCTCTTCCTCGAGCTGGTTGAGCCGCACCACCATGTCGCTCGCCTGGGCGAGCCTCACCGGCCGGCCCTCGTCGGCCCGCTGCGGCGTTCCCGCCGCTTGCACCGGAATCCCGGTCTCAGCGGCGGACCGATCCGATCCGCCGAAGACGCCCGGCAGGTCGAAGGCCGAGGCCCCCGCCGGCATCAACAGAGCCAGCATGGCCGCAGCCGCCATGCCGCGGCGGAGCATCGTCACTTTCGTCACCATTCGTTCCCCTCGCCCGAACCACCTGGTGGTTCGATCCCGACATCTGATGCCACCTCGATCTCGATCGGGGCTCAGATGTCAAATTCAATCCACTGGGCGCGCCTGAAGATCGGACGCGCCGTTGCTTTCCCCGGAGATCGTCATCGAGGGAGAAGGGCAATGTGGCGCGGCCGGAATTCTCAGACAAGTTTGGAACGAGCGAGTTCGGCCAAAGTTTGACGGCCCGCCCACCGTCCCGCGGCGAGCGGAACGGCGAACGGGCCGTTGAACCTGTCAGGCGCCGCGGGAGGTGCCGCGGCGATGCTCGCCGGTCAGCTCGACGGGCCGCCGAGGACGGTGACGGCGCGGCGGTTCTGCGACCAGCAGGAGATGTCGTCGCAGACGGCGACCGGCCGCTCCTTGCCGTAGGAGATGGTGCGCATCCGGCTCGCCGGAACGCCGAGCTGCGTGAGGTAGTCGCGGGTGGCGGCGGCGCGGCGGGCACCGAGGGCGAGGTTGTACTCGCGGGTGCCGCGCTCGTCGGCGTGACCCTCGATGGTGATCGCATACTGCCGGTTCTGGTTCAGCCACTGCGCCTGGCGCTGCAGAGTCTGCTGGCTCGGGGCGTTGATGCTGGAAGAGTCGGTGTCGAAGAAGATCCGATCGCCGACATTGACCGTGAAGTCCTGGGGCGAGCCGGGGGTGACGTTACCAACGCCGGCGCCGCCGAGGCCGAGGCCGGCGGCGCTGTCGGGCAGGCCGTCCTTCTTGCTCGCGCAGCCGGCGATGAGGAGGCCGGCCAGGAGGGCGAAGGCGATGCGGCCATTGCTGTGAGAGACCATGCTCAGCATGGCGAACTCCTTCAAATCAGGGGTTTTTTCGTAACCGACGGCTTACCACGTCCAAGCTTAACGGCCGGTAAAATCGATTGTTTTCCGCCGTCGCGGCAGCCTTTTGGCAAAGAGTGCGGAAAGCTGACGATTTGCCTCCCCGCGAACACGTTTCCCTAGCGGCTGATGCGTTCGTGCAACATCCGAGAGGTTTATGCCGCGAGGCTTGCGTCGGGCTGGGACGGGTGCGATCGCCTGCGAGAGAAAAGCGCCGGGGCGGATGCCGCCCCGGCGTCTGGCAGGAAGAGAGAGAGGGTCGATCAGTCGAGCAGCGGCGACCAGGCCGGATCCGACGCATAGCCCGGCGTCGGAATGGTCTGCTCGTTATAGCCGGTGAGGTCGATCGAGTGGAGCTGCGGACCGCCGGCGCCCTTCTGGTCGCTGAAATACATCAGTACGCGGCCGTTCGGCGCCCAGGTCGGGCCTTCGTTGTGGAAGCCCGAGGTGAGGATCCGCTCGCCGGAACCATCGGGGCGCATGACGCCGATCTGGAACTGGCCGCCGGTCTGCTTGGTGAAGGCGATGAGATCGCCGCGCGGCGACCAGACCGGCGTCGAATAGGTGCCGTCGCCGAAGGAGATGCGCTGCTGGTTCGAGCCGTCGCCATTCATCGTGTAGAGCTGCTGGCGGCCGCCGCGGTCGGATTCGAAGACGATGCGGGTGCCGTCCGGCGAGAAGGACGGCGAGGTGTCGATGGCCGTCGTCGCGGTCAGCCGCGTCGTCGCCCGCGAGCGAAGGTCCATCGCATAGATGTTGGCATTGCCGTTCTGCTGCAGGCTCATGATCACCTTCTGCCCGTCCGGCGAGAAGCGCGGCGAGAAGGTCATGCCCGGGAAGTTGCCGACGATCTCCCGCTGGCCGGTCTCGAGCTGCAGGAGATAGACCCGCGGCTCGCCGTTGCCGAAGGACATGTAGGTAATTTCCTGGCGGTTCGGCGAAAACCGCGGGGTGAGGACGAGGTCGCGGCCGTCGGTCAGATAGCGCACATTGGCGCCGTCCTGGTCCATGATGGCGAGGCGCTTGACACGGTTGGCCTTGTCGCCGCTCTCGGCGACGAAGACGACGCGGCTGTCGAAATAGCCCTTCTCGCCGGTGATCCGCTCGTAGATCGCATCGGCGATGATGTGGCCGACGCGGCGCCAGTTGTCCGGATTGGTGTAGAACTGCTGGCCGTCCATCTGCTGCCCGGCAACGGTGTCCCACAGGCGGAACTCGACCCGCAGCCGGCCGTCCGCCTCCGGCGAGACGCGGCCGACGACGAGCGCCTGGGCGTTGATCACCGTCCAGTCCTGGAAGTTCGGGCTGACATCCGGCCCGAGCCCCTTCTGGATGAAGGCCGCCTTGGCGATCGGTGCGAACAGGCCGGAGCGCTTCAGATCGGCCGAGACGACGTCGGAGATCTTCTGGCCGAGGCCGTCATTCGACTGGAAGTCGGCGATGGCGATCGGCAGCGGCTGGACGTTGCCCTGCGTGATGTCGAGTTCGACGACGGCGGCGGCGGGCGTCGCGGCGGCAACCGCGCCGGCAAGCACCAGGACGGCCGCGCAAAGGCGCATGACGATGGTAGGCATGAGTGGAATTTCCCCTCTTGAGCAGCCGTGTCTCACCGCCCCGAGGGCGGCCGTGCTGATGATTCTCGGATCGGCCGAACGCTGCGAACGATCGGCCGCCTTCCCCCGGACCGGGCTCCGCGCCGGCCCCTCCGGCCGGCCTGACGGAACCTTCAGGGTCCGGGTGTTCTGGTTCCGCCCCGCCCTGCCGGACCTTTCCCAGTCGCCCTTACTAGGTCACTTTCGGGAATTTTCATGGCAACGGGGCGTATTCGGTGCCGGTCAGAGCATCTGGCTCGGATCGAAATTGAGCAGAACTTCCGACCAGGTGTCGTATTTCTCCGCCGGCAGCGTATAGGGCGCGCAGCGGATCACCGCGCGCAGCGCCGCCTCGGCCGCGGCCCGCGCGATGCCGGACCCGCCGCCGTCGACGATCTCGGGCCGGCCTTCCAGCCCGCCGGAGGGATCGAGCCGCATGCGGATCGTCACCCGCAAGGAGCCGGCCTCGGAAACGCCGGCCGGCGGCGACCAGCACTGGCTGACCTGGCCACGCAGCGCGTCGAGCTCGCTCTGGGAGAGCTTGCCGCCTGTCTTGCGTTCGCCGCCGAGGGACGCCTGCTGCTGCGTGCGCTTGGCACCGCCGCCGGCGGATTTTTCCTTGTTGAGCAGCGCGGCGATCTTGTCCGGATCGAACTCGCTGTCCTCCTGCGCCTGCCGCGTCGGCTTGTCGGCCGGCTTTTCCGGCTTCTTCGTCTCGGTCGGGCGAGGCTTCGGCGGGGTCGGGCGCGCCTGCGGCACCGGCCCGGCGTCCGGAAGCGAGGCGACCGCCTCGGGTTTCGGCGCCGGCTTTTCCGGCTGTTGCTGCTCGGGCTGCGGCTGCGGCTCGGCGGTGGCGATCGCCTCCTCGATCGGGTCGGCCTCCTGCGGCGCCGGTTCGGCCGGGGCGGGCTCGGACGGCGCGGCCGTCTCCTGCGGCTGCGGTGCGGGCTCGGGTCGCGGCGTCGGCACGGCGTCCGGCACCGGCGTCTCCTCGGGCGCCGGCTCGGGCGAAGGCGGCGGCTCGGAGGCGGCAGGGGCGGCGGTCTGCTCGACGGCCTTTTCGCGCTCGGTCGGCGTCGGCGGGGATTCGAGATCGACGGAGTTCTCGCCGACATTCTGCGCGTCGTCGTTCACCGCCGGCTGCTTCGTCGGATCCGGGGACGGCGTCTCGGTGACCGGCGCGTCCTTCTTGCCGACCAGCGACTGCGAATATTCCTCGATCGGGACGAGCTCGACCGGCAGCGAGTCGACATTCGCCACCTGCAGCGGCTCTGGCGCGCCCAGCGACCACAGTCCCCAGGTGAGGACCGCGACATGCAGAATGGTGGAGACGACGACGCCGGATCTCATCTTGGGCTCGCGCGGCTCACGCCTTGTTGTCCTGATCGGTGACGAGACCGATGTTCTTGAAGCCGGCGGCGTTGATGCGGCCCATCACCTGCATCACCGTGCCGTAGTCGGCCGACCGGTCGCCCTTCACGAAGATCCGCTCCTGGTAGCCGGTCTTGGCGATCTGCTCGAGCTTCGGCACCACTTCCTCGACGGCGATCTCGGTGTCGTTGATGTAGACCTCGCCCTTGGAATTGACCGAGATGGTGATCGGCTGGGTCTCGGAGTTCAGCGCCTTGGCCTGGGTCTTCGGCAGTTCGATCGGCACGCCGACGGTCAGCATGGGCGCCGCCACCATGAAGATGATGAGCAGCACCAGCATCACGTCGACCATCGGCGTGACGTTGATCTCGCTCATCGGGGCACGGCGCGAACGGCCGCGACGCGAGCGCCTGGCGCCGGAACTGCCGACCGACATTCCCATGGCTCAATTCCCTTCCAGCGGCTCTCAAGCGAACCTGGCTCGTGTCACATCCGGCGGCGCGGCAGGCGCTTTCGCGGCTCAGCGAGGCTGCGTCAGCTTCTCGTCGATCTGCCGCGACAGGATGGCGGAAAACTCGTCGGCGAAGGCTTCGAGCCGCATGCCGAGCTTGCCGGCATCGGCCGACAGCTTGTTGTAGGCGACGACGGCGGGGATCGCCGCGACGAGGCCGATCGCCGTCGCCAGCAGCGCTTCGGCAATGCCCGGCGCGACGACCGCAAGGCTCGTCTGCTGCGAGCCGGCGATCGCCTGAAACGACGTCATGATGCCGATCACCGTGCCGAACAGGCCGACGAAGGGCGCAGCCGAGCCGACCGTGGCGAGGAAGCCGAGACGCGATTCCAGATTGTCCATCTCGCGGGCCAGCGTCACGTCCATCGCCTTCTCGATGCGCGCCTGCAGGCCGATCGGCGAGCGCGCGCCCTTCTCGAAGGACTTCTTCCACTCGCGCATGGCGGCGACGAACAGCGCGCCCATGCCGTTGGTGCGGCGCTCCGACAGCGTGTGATAGAGCTCTTCCAGCGACTGGCCGGACCAGAAGTGGCTCTCGAAGCGGTTGAGCTGGCGGCGGAAGGCGCCGTAGCGCATGGTCTTGTCGATGATGATCGCCCACGACCAGATCGAGGCGGCCAGCAGCCCGATCATCACCAGCTTGACGACGAAGCCCGCCTGCCAGAACAGGTCCCAGAGGGAAACCGAACCTGCGGCCGACAGCGCTTCCTGAGCGATTTGCCCGTCCATATTGCGATCAAGCCCCTCAAACAGAGCGCCCACCGGCGGCAGAACGTCCCGTTCAGCCCGGCGCTCGAAAATTCCACTCGTCGTCCGCTGCATGCGGCGGCCGGCTGCTCGCCGGCGGTCGAGAGCCGCCGGACGAAATGCCGATGACGGATGTCCCGATCCCCATACGGCCCCCTCCTGCAACAGCCATCGAACTGCGCGAACCGTATCCCCTCACCCGCTTTCACAACGGATTCCGGTGAAAGCATGGCGAAATCGACTCAAATCCGCCGTTTCGAGTTCTGGACCATCTATGGTTAACAGGCGGTTACGACGGCGGTTTCGTCAGCGCGCGGGCGCCTCGGGCGTCGTCGCCGGCGCCAGCACCTCGAGCACCCGCGGCGGCATCCGCAGCAGCTTGCCTTCCGGCGAGATCACCGCGACGGTGACGTTCGCCTCGATCAGCAGATCCTCGCCGCGCCAGATCTTCTGGTCGAGCAGGATGCGGGCGCCGCCGAGCCGGCCGATGCCGGTCGTCACCGTCAGGATCTCGTCGATCCGCGCCGGGCGCAGGAAGTCGAGCTCCATGCGCCTCACCGCGAAGGCCATCGGCGCGCCGAACTCACCGGACATCAGCTCGCGGTGGCCGATCCCCTTGAGGCGCAGCATGTCGGACCGCCCGCGTTCGAGGAAATGCAGGTAGCGGGCATGATAGACGACGCCGGAAAAGTCGGTGTCCTCGAAATAGACCCTGACGTCGAGACGGTGGCCGTTCCCGACCAGCCTTCCGGCGAGATCCGCGGTCATTTCCGCGCCGGCCCGCTTTTACGCTGTGTGATCATGGCCTTGGTCCAAGGCCGGCAATTCCCGGCGGAAATTAGGTGAAATCGTGTCATCGGCTTGTCACCTACGGTCAGGCAGAACGGCGCATCCGAAAACCTTCAAGCTTTGGGAGGCACCATGCCGCGCCACATCCTCGCCGCGCTCCTTGCAACGACAGTTCTTTCCGCGGCCGGGGCCGCCACGGCCGATCCGGTGTTCAATCGCATCGCATCCTTTCCGGTCGCGAGCAACCTCCCCGAGGGCGCCGACCAGAACACCGAGACCTCCTCGGAGATCATCACCGTCAGCCAGGACGGCAACACGCTGATCTATTCCGACAGCCCGGCCGGCGGCATCGGCATGATCGACATCACCGACCCCAAGTCGCCGCAGCCCGGCGGCTTCATCGCCATGCAGGGCGAGCCGACCTCGGTCGCCGTCGCCGGCCCCGACGTCCTCGTCGGCGTCAACACCTCCGAGAGCTTCACCAAGCCCTCCGGCCGCCTCGCGGTCGTCAGCGTCACCGACAAGAAGGAGATCGCCTCCTGCGATCTCGGCGGCCAGCCGGATTCGGTGGCGGTCTCCAAGGACGGCAAGTTCGCCGCCGTCGCCATCGAGAACGAGCGCGACGAGGACCTCAATGACGGCGCGCTGCCGCAGCTGCCGGCCGGCTACGTCACCGTCTTCGACCTGAAGGATGGCGCGCCGGACTGCGGCACGATGAAGAGGGTCGAGATGACCGGCCTTTCCGACATCGGCGGCGACGATCCGGAGCCGGAATTCGTCGACTTCAATTCGAAGAACGAGATCGCCGTCACGCTGCAGGAAAACAACGCCATCGTCATCGTCGACGCGGCCAGCGGCAAGGTGACGAACCACTTTTCCGCAGGCGCCGTCGATCTGAAGAACATCGACGCCGAGGACAATGGCGAGATCAAGCTGACCGATAGCCAGGACGGCCGCTTGCGCGAGCCAGACGCCGTGCAGTGGATCGACGACGACCGGCTGATCACCGCCAATGAAGGCGACTACAAGGGCGGCTCGCGCTCCTTCACCGTCTGGAACAAGGACGGCACCGTCGTCTACGAGAGCGGCCCGGCCTACGAATACGAGCTGGTCCGCGCCGGCCACTATCCGGACAAGCGCTCCGATGCCAAGGGCATCGAGCCGGAAGGCCTTGAGGTCGCGAAGTTCGGCGACAAGACCTACGCCTTCGTCCTCTCCGAGCGCGGCTCGACCATCGGCGTCTACGACGTCTCCGAGGGCGATCCGAAATTCGTGCAGCTGCTCCCCTCGGGCATTGCGCCGGAAGGCGCCGTCGCAATCCCCTCGCGCAATCTCCTCGCTTCGGCCAACGAGGCCGACCTCGTCGAGGACGGCGCCGCGCGCAGCCATGTGATGCTCTACGAGCTCGCCGAGGGCACGCCCGCCTATCCGATGATCGTTTCGGAGGATCAGGACGGCCTGCCGGTCGGCTGGGGCGCCCTCTCCGGCCTCGCGGCCGATCCCGAGGACGCCTCGAAGCTCTATGCGGTGTCGGATTCCTTCTACAAGAACCAGCCGCGCATCTTCAAAATCGACGTCTCGTCGAAGCCGGCAAAGATCATCGGCGCGATGACCGTGACGACGGACGGCGCGGCGGCCAAGAAGCTCGACCTCGAAGGCATCACCGCCGATGGGAAGGGCGGCTTCTGGCTGGCGAGCGAGGGCAATCCGGAGAAGGAAATCCCCCACCAGATCCTGCATGTCGACAGCGAGGGCAAGATCCTCGAACAGATCCCGATGCCGAAGGAGTTGACCGACCAGTCGACCCGCTTCGGCGCCGAGGGGATCACCATGGACGGCGGCCGGCTCTGGATCGCCATCCAGCGCGAGTGGAAGGACGACGAGAAGGGTTTCGTGAAGCTCCTCGCCTACAAGCCTGGCGACAAGAGCTGGAGCGCCGTGCGCTATCCGCTCGACGAGGCCGACAAGGGCTGGGTCGGCCTGTCAGAGATCACCGCCCATGACGGCGCGCTCTACATCCTCGAGCGCGACAACCAGATCGGCACCAATGCCAAGGAGAAGAAGCTTTTCAAGGTCTCGCTCGCCGGCGTCACGCCAGGCGCCATCGGCTCGGACCTGCCGACCGTGACGAAGAAGGAGGTCCACGACTTCCTGCCGGACCTGAAGGCGACCGGCGGCTATGTCGTCGACAAGATCGAGGGCTTTACCTTCGCCAAGGACGGCACCGCCTATGCCGTCACCGACAATGACGGCGTCGACGACTCTTCCGGCGAGACGCTGTTCTTCAAGGTCGACCTCGACCCGTCGATGTGATCGGGGCCGCGCGCGCCCGTCTCTTTCTCGAACGATGAACCCAGCGGGCCAGTCTTCCGGCCCGCTGTCGTTTCGGGCGGGGGCGGCGAAGTCCCTGCCCCACTTTTTCCGCCGCCAGCGTCAGTTGTTCGGATGGCTGCTCGTGCGCGGTTTGACCCGTGCCGGCTTGCGCGTCGTCAGTTCCGGCTCGATGCGGCCGACCGGCGGGGCAAATTGCGGCCCGTCATAGGACTTGCACTTGCCGGTCTTGCCGTCCGGAACGACGCAGGTCGCGTTGAGCATGCCCCAGACGAAGTCCATCGGCAGCGAACGCATCACCGTCGTGCCCTCGGCGAAGAACCAGTCCGGCTCCGGCGCGCCGTTGACCGTCTGGTTGAGGCCGAAGAGGTTGAGGTCCGTACGGCTGCCGATCCCCGGAACGCCGGGATTGCCGTCGGCGTCCGGCCCGGCCTGGGAATGGCAGGTGAGGCAGGAGGCCGAATTGACGAAGCCGCCCTCGGTGATCGACTGGCCGGCATGGGTCGGCATGCCGGTCTCGGTGACGAAGCTGGTCTGGCTGGCCTTCAGGCGATAGCTCTTCCAGGCCGGATCTTCGGCAGACGGCACCCGCGGATCCTCCGGCCCGCGACCGGTGGCGATGCCGGCCGCGGCGAAGAGCTCCTCGAGCGCCGGGGAGATCGCCTCGCCGGTCTCCTCGACGGTGTAGGGCGTGCCCGTCCGAAAGACGATGTCGTTGGAGGAATCCTTGGAATTCTCGGTCTTCGGCGGGATGAAGTTCCAGCCGAAGAAGGCGCCGCCGACATTGATGCCGCGGGCCCGGTAGCCGAAGGCATCGTTGCAGCCGGTATAGTCGCAGCGGCCGAGATTCTTCACGTGCTCGAAGGCGTACCAGTGCCAGTTCGGCAGCGCCTTGGAGGCCGCCGTCACCGAGACGAGATAATAGAACTGCGGCTCCTCGTTGCCCGGCGCGATGGTCTCGTCGATCCGCATCGTGACATAGGGATGCTCGGGATCGTTGGGCGGATCGAGGCGCCCGCCCTGGCCGTCCTTCTCGCTGATGAGCCCGGCCTTCAGCATCTCGGCCTGGCTGAGGAAGTCGACCTTGAACATCACGGCGTCGGTCGGATAGTCGACGGTCAGCGCCGGATTGGCGAAGGGCGCGTGCTCGGAGATCCAGTTCTGCATCGCCGTGAAGCGGGCGCCGAGGCTCTCCTTGTTGTAGAGATTTTCCTGGAAGGTGTAGCGAACGAAGGGCCGGTTGCGGAAGATGATCTCGGCCTCCTCCTGGCGCAGCACCCGCGCCGGGTCGAGGGTCTTGAGGAAGTCGTGGCTGTGGCTCGGATTGGGCTTGGCGACGGTCAGCGGCGGCGGCTCGGTCCAGTCGGTCGGGAAGAACGGGCAGCCCTGCGGCGGCGAGCCCGTCGTCGGCCCGCTCTGCGGCTCGATCGTCCGCGGGTCGCAACAATCACTCGAGCTCTGGCCCGGCAGGCAGATCGGCTTCGGATTGGCCACCCAGATCGTCTGGTCGGTGCCCCAGGTCCAGAAGGATTGCCGGATCGCCGAGACGAGCGAGGTCCAGGCGAAGGCATCGGGGCAGTCGATCGCCGGATTGCCGATCGCGTCGGGCCAGCGGACCCTGCCCTCGACGAAAGACGGCAGGCAGCCCGGGCGGTCGCGGACGTCGGCCCGGAAATAGCTGATCTGCTCGATCTGGTTGGGTGCCGGCTTGTCCTGCGCGTTTGCCGTATTGGCGCCGAGCGCCAAGATCAGCGTCGTCAGTAATGCGTATGATTTCATTGTTCCCTCCCTATGACGCAAAGGAAGGATTAGCATTTCTACTTTCGGTTTAACAGACCGATGCCGCCGCTGGAGGTCGTTGGTCTGGCTTATTTCGCCCAGGAGAGCAGGGCGCATCTTTCGCCGCGACACTGGTTCTTCGACGCTTCGCCGATAGATGGGGCTGCTGCGACGAGCGAATGCGAAATGACGGGGCCAGATGCGCGCACTCATCCAGCAATATTACGAGCGGATCAGCGCGAGCTACTGGTTCATTCCCTCCATCATGGCGATCGCCGCGGCGATCCTCGCCTTCATCCTGATCGAGCTCGACAGCCGCGTCCCGGCGGATGCGCTGGGCAACAGCCCCTTCCTCTATGCGACCCAGCCGGACGGCGCCCGGGCGATCCTGTCGGCGATCGGCGGCTCGATGATCGGCGTTGCCGGCACGGTGTTCTCGGTGACGATGGCGGCGGTGGTCTTCGCCTCCGGCAGCTTCGGACCGCGGCTTCTGACCAACTTCATGAACGACCGCGGCAACCAGGTCACCCTCGGCGTCTTCGTCGCGACCTTCGTCTATTCGATGCTGGTGCTGAGAAGCGTGCGGGACGGCGGCGAGGAGAGCGTCTACGGCCAGATGTTCGTGCCGAATCTGGCGATCTTCGGGGCGATCGTGCTTGCCATCTTCTCGATCGGCGTCCTCATCTATTTCATCCACCACGTCCCGTCGAACATCCACATTTCCAACGTGATCGCCGGCATCGGCCAGGGGTTGCTGAAGCGGATCGAGGCGGAATTTTCGGCCGAGGCGGTGCGCAGCGACCAGGCAGAGGAAGCGATCCGCTGGCAGGTGCCCGCCTGCTTCCGCGATGACCCCGATGCCGGCAAAATCGTTGATGACGGCCCGCCGCCCTATGCCGAGATCGGCTCGGACCGGGTCGGCTATCTGCAGATCGTCGATCGGGAATCGCTGATCGACGCGGCGCGCAAGGACGAGGTGGTGGTGAGGCTCACCTGCCGTCCCGGCGTCTTCGTCCACCAGGGCAGGACGCTATTCCAGGCCTGGCCGGCCGAGCGGGTGGACGAGGCGACCGGCGAACGGCTGCTCTCGGCGCTGGCGGCCGGCAACAGCCGCAGTCCCCGCCAGGACATCAATTTCCTCTTCGACGAACTCGTCGAGATCGCCGGCCGGGCGCTGTCGCCGGGGGTCAACGATCCCTATACGGCGATCACCTGCCTCGACTGGCTGAAGGCGGCGATGGCGGCGATCGCCGCGCGGCATCCGGGCGATCCCTTCGTCGTCGATGGCGACGGCAAGCTCAGGGCAATCATCGATGCCGGGGGCTTTCCGGAATATCTCGAGATCGCCTTCGGTCATCTTCGCCAATATGCCGCGTCGGACATGATCGCCGGGGAGCATTTCATCAATTCCCTCGGCGAGATCCTGCCCGCCTGCCGGACATCGGCGCAGCGCGAGGCGGTGCGCCGGCAGGCGACGCGCTTCGTCGAACTCTCGCGCGAGGTGCTCTCCGGCGCCTCGCTGGCGACCATCGAGACCGCCGCCGCGCGGATCCTGCCGGAGAGGTGAACCCGGTCCCGGCTGGCCTTGCGTCACGCCGCGGTCTTGCCTTCGGCACAGCCCGGGCCGCAACGGGCGCCGGCCGGCCGCGGCTTCAGGCCGATCAGGAACGTCGCGGCAAGCCCGCCCCCGGCAAAGAGCGCAATGGCGGCAGTATAGATGTCGGCCGTCGCGGGAAGGCCGATCGCCCCGGCGAGATAGCCGGCGACGATCGCCGGCAGGCTGAAGGACAGGTAGCTCTCGACATAGAGCGCGGCGAGCAGCTCGGCCCGCTGATGCGGCTCGGCGAGCGGCATGATCGTGCCGATGACGCCAAGAAAGCTCGCGCCGAAGCCGACGCCGGCGACGATCGTCCCGACGGCAAGCCAGGCGACGGCGCCGAGATGAATGCCGACGAGGAGCAGCGCCATTCCGGCGATCAGCGTCGGCGCGCCGATGACGAGGACCCTGCGCATCGGCAACTGCCGCAAAACGAGATTGGCCACGGCGCCGCTCAGCATCACCGCCGCCACCACGGCGCCGCCGAAGAGCGGCGACGATATGCCGGTCACCCGGACGAGCAGCGAAGGCATCAGCGACAGGAAGAATCCTCCAAGGATCCACAGCGACATGTTGAGCGGTGTCAGCACCGCCATGGCGCGCAGAGCCTGTGGCGGAATGACGATTTTGGGACGCAGCGAAGCAAGCAGCCCGGGGCGAAGGATCGCCGTCTCCCGCACCCCGGCGAGCGACGCGAGCTCGACGATGCCGATGACGAGCAAAAGGCCGTAGACGAGATGCAGCGGGAACGGCCCGTAGGCGACGAGCGCGCCGGTCGCAAGCGATCCCAGCGCCATGCCGAAAAGCGGCGAGACGGCGGTGGCGAGCGGGCCGCGTTTCGGATCGGTGTCGACTAGCGCAGCGCCGAGGGCGCTGGTCGCCGCACCCGTCGCAAAGCCCTGCAGGAACCTTGCCGCGATCAGCATGCCGGCGCCGTCCGCAAACAGGAAGATCACCAGGGCGAGGCTCTGCAGGACGATCGCGGCGGCAACGGCCGGGCGGCGGCCGAGATGGTCGGAAAGCGCGCCGACGATCAGAAGCGCGGCGAGCAGGCTGAAGGCATAGACCGCGAAGATCACCGTGATGGTCAGCGGCGAGATCGCGAAGACCTCCTGATAGAGCCGGTAGAGCGGCGTCGGCGCCGCCGAGGCGGCAAAGAAGGTCATCAGCGTCAGTGCGTAGAGCCGGAAGGCTCCCGGCTGCGAGGCGGGAACGGGCTCCGCGGCTGAAACGGGACTGGACATCGGGGGACAGGCTCCCTTAATGCAACATGTTTGCGTTTGCGCCGATATAGACGCAATCTTGCGCTAATGCAAATATTTTGCGTTAAGGCTCGCCGTGATCGTGACCGCCGGTGACGATCGAGGCCCGCCGTCCGAAGCATGTCGCAAGGGGTGAGTTCGCATGTCGTCGTCGCAGGCCGGCAGTCGTCCGGGAGGCCGCAGCGCCAGGGTTCAGGCGGCGGTGCATGCCGCGGTCAAATCGTTGCAGGCCGAGGCCGGGCGCGGCGAACTGACCGTGCCGGCGGTGGCCGAGCGGGCGAAAGTGACGCCCTCGACGATCTACCGGCGCTGGGGCGATCTCGCCTCGCTGCTGGCCGACGTCGCCGTCGAGCGGATCCGGCCGGACGGCCCGCCGGCGGAGACCGGCTCGGCCAAGGGCGACCTTTCCGCCTGGGCGGAGCAATATGCCGAGGAAATGTCGTCCTCCGTCGGCCAGGAGCTGATGCGCGACATCCTCGCCGCCCGCAGCCAAGCCGACAATCCGGCGCGCTGCTGCAATCTCGTGCGCGCCCAGATCGATATCATCGGCGAACGCGCGAAAGCCTGCAACGAGGTGTTCCCGGACACGGAAACGGTACTCGACGTCGTCGTCGCGCCGATCGTCTACCGCTCTCTCTTCGTCGATCCGCCGAGCGCCGAGCACGTCCAGGCGCTGGTCGAGAGGCTTTGGGCGGAGCGCTGACGGCCGCAGGCTTTTCACTGTGGATCGATCCCTGCCCAGGCCCTACAAGATCGACCGCGCGGCGATCCTTTCCGATAAGAGGTCTGGTAGTGTCGCCGAGACCGAAGTCTGATCCGATGGTGCCCCGAATGAAGCCTCTTCTCGTCCTTGCCGCCCTCGCCGCCCTGTCCGGCTGCACCTCCACAAGCTCGACCGCCTCGACCGCGGTCCAGAAGCCCTCGACCGCCGAGGCCGAATGCGCGCGGTTCGGCTATACCCCCGGCACCCAGCCCTATTCCGAATGCGTCACCGACCTCAGGCAGCAGGCGAGGACCCTCGCCGCCGCCCGTTCCTGACGCGGTGGCGATGCGAGGTCAGGGATGCATGCGGGCGCCCTTGGCCGCCTTGTCGACATCCTTCTTCGGGCCGAACAGCGCGATGCCGACGAGGTTGGGCATCTCCGCCGGCTCGGCGCGAAACGCCTCGCGGTTGGCAGCGTCATGCCCGGTCGCGAACATCGCCTCGACGTAGGCCGCGCGGACGAGATTGCGCTGGACCGCCTGGCCGAGCGCCCGCTGCAGCACCTCCCTGCCCGCTTCCAGCACCATCACCGGCTGGCCGAGCAGCGCGGCATGGCGCCGGCCGGCCGCATCCTCGTAAGACTCGCCCATCGCCTCGGGCGCCTCGCCGGCAATGCCCGAGGCGAGAAACGCCGTGACGTTCAGCTTCTGCCACATCGCCAGATCCTCCCGCACGAGGATCGCCACCTTGGTTTCGAAGATCATATCCGTCGCCTCTTCGCCGGTTGCGTGTCGGCGAATGGCTAGCGCGTCGCGGACGTCCGGTCTGGAACGTTCGTGCAGGCGGCGCGATAGGCGCCGGGCGTGAGGGCGAAGGCCCGGCGGAACCAGCGGCCGAGATGGCTCTGGTCGGCAAAGCCGCAGGCCGCGGCAACGGAAGCAGGTGTCTCGCCGCCGGCCAGCAGGCGCTTCGCCTCGGCAAGGCGGATCCGCACCAGATAGGCATGCGGCGAAGCGCCATAGGCGGCGCGAAAGGCCCGGGCGAGCTGGAAGCGGTTCGCAGCGCCGGCCGCCTCCGCGAGGTCGTCGATGCCGATCTCCGCCGCCATCTCGTCATGCAGCCGCTCGCGCGCACGTTTGGCGATCCCCGGCGACGGCAGCGGCTCCGCCGGCCGGGTGCCGAGCCCGAGATGCGAGCGGAGCCGGCCGACCACCGCGTCGAGGCAGGCATCGCGGGCGAGCTGCGGCACGGATCCGGAGATCGCCGCGCAGGCCGCCCTGATCGCGGCGGCGAGCAGCGGGTCGTCCGAGACCGTCTCGCGGAAACCGCCCTCGCCGCGGCTCGCATCGTCGAAGCCGCGACGCATCACTGCCTGCGGCACGTAGAGCATCTCATAGGCAAAGCCCCCGGCGGTGATCGCCTGGCCGTCATGCATCTCGCCGGGCTCCATGAGGATGATCCGGTCGCGGGTGCTCTGGCGGCGGGCGCCGCGGCAGAAGAAATCCTGCACGCCGTCGTCGGTGACCCCGACCAGCCATTCGTCGTGATGGTGCATGTCGTAGGCATGGCCGAAGAAGCGGGCCGAGATCGCCTCGACGCCGCTCGAAGGATCGCGGCTTAAACGGATGCGGTCCGTGCCGGACATCGGCGTCAGCCCTCGCCGCCCTCTTCGAAGAGCGTCGTCTGCGCGCCCTGATAGGCCGACGGCACGGCGAGGCCGAGATGCCGGAAGGCGTGCTGGGTGAGGAGCCTGCCGCGCGGCGTGCGCTGCACGAAACCCTGCTGCAGGAGATAGGGCTCGACGATGTCCTCGATGGCATCGCGCGGCTCCGAAAGCGCCGCGGCGATGGTCTCGATGCCGACGGGCCCGCCACCGAAATTCAGCGCGATCAGCTCCAGATAGCGGCGGTCGAGTTGGTCGAGGCCGATGCCGTCGACCTCGAGCCGCGTCAGCGCCGCGTCGGCGGCGCGCCGGTCGACGACCTTTGCGCCCTCGGCATGGGCGAAGTCCCGGACCCGCCGCAGCAGCCGGCCGGCGATGCGCGGCGTGCCCCTCGCCCGCATCGCGATCTCTCTCGCGCCGTCCTCCGACATCGGCAGCGCCATCAGCCGCGCGCCGCGGGTGACGATGTGCTCGAGCTCGGCGACGGTGTAGAAGTTCAGCCGCACCGGTATGCCGAAGCGGTCGCGAAGCGGCGTCGTCAGCAGGCCGAGCCGGGTGGTTGCCGCGACGAGGGTGAATTTCGACAGGTCGATCTTCACCGAGCGCGCCGCCGGCCCCTCGCCGATGATCAGGTCGAGCTGGAAATCCTCCATCGCCGGATAAAGGATCTCCTCGACGGCGGGAGACAGGCGGTGGATCTCGTCGATGAAGAGGACGTCGCGCTCCTCCAGATTGGTGAGCAGCGCGGCGAGATCGCCGGCCTTGGCGATTACCGGGCCGGAGGTCGAGCGGAAATTGACGCCGAGCTCCTTCGCCATGATCTGGGCCAGCGTCGTCTTGCCGAGGCCCGGCGGTCCGACGAAGAGCACATGGTCGAGCGCCTCGCCGCGGGCCTTCGCCGCCTCGATGAAGACCTTCAGATTGGCGCGCGCCGCCGCCTGGCCGACGAAATCGTCGAGCCGCTGCGGCCGCAGCGTCGCGTCGATGTCCTCGCCACGCTTGTCCGGCGAGATGAGGCGGTCCGGCTCGCTCACGGCTCTACCTTCTTCAAGCTCATGCGAGAAGTTCCATGCTGGTGATGTGCTTCGCCGCCCTTCGATCGAAGGTTACGGTCCGATGGCAGCCCGCCTTTTCGCATGCGCGGGCGATCAGCCGGTCCGCGACCCCCTCTTCCACCGCGACGTTGTCGGCAAATAACGTCACAAGGAACTTGTGATCCTCGAATTTGACCCCCTCCACCGAGAGAAGCCGGGAGAAAGTGTTTCCGATCCTGGCTGCATCGATTTTCGCGACCCGCTGAAGAAACCATACCGCCTCAATCAGGACGATCATCGGCACGAAGGCCTGATCCGCCTTCGTACGTTCCGTAAAAAAGCGGGTGGCTATAGGATGCTGTTTCGGGTCATCGGCGAGAACGAAGCGGAGGAGGACGTTCGTATCAACGCCGATCATCGTCACCCTCGCGCCGCTCACGCATGATGCGCTCGTCGTCTTCAGCGAGGGAGCCACCAATCGCCGCATCCATTTCTTCGTCGGTCAGCGCCCGTCCAAGAGGATTGCCGAGAATGCCAGCCAATTCAGTGATGTCCGCTTGTCTTGACGAGAGAACAGCCTTCCCGTCGACGATCTCCCATTCCACAAGAGATCCATCGTGAAGGCCGAGCGAGTCACGGATAGACTTGGGAACCGTCGTTTGGCCCTTCGACGTGATACGGCCGATCAGGCTCATCTTCCTTACCTCAGCTTCACTCCTTACTGACGAAGATAGTAAGGAAGGGCGTAGGCGTCCATTCAATTCCGGCTGAGCGCCTTCAGCCCCAGCCGGATCAGCTTTGCTCCGTCGGCGCCCTCGCCCGCCTCGCCGACGGCGGCGGCAATCGCGTTGGCCGCCTGGTCGCGCGAATAGCCAAGATTGGTCAGCGCCGAGACCGCGTCGGCGACAGGCGCCGAAGCCGTGCCGCCGCCGATGTCGCGCTTCAGGCCGAAGCTCGCCTCGGCGCCCGGGCCGGAAAAGGCCGGCGCGCGATCCTTCAGTTCGGCGACGATGCGCGCCGCGACCTTCGGCCCGACGCCGGGCGCCCTCGCCACCATCGCCTTGTCCTGCAGCGCGACGGCATTGGCGAGATCGCCCGAGGACAAGGTGCCGACGACGGCGAGCGCCACCTTCGAGCCGACGCCCTGGACGGTCTGCAAAAGCCGGAACCATTCGCGCTCGGCGGAGGTGGCAAAGCCGTAGAGGCGGATCATGTCCTCGCGCACCACCGTTTCGATGAACAGGATCACCGCCTCGCCGGCACCGCCGATCGAGGCCAGCGTGCGGGCGCCGCAGAAGGCGACATAGCCGACGCCATGGACGTCGACCGTGACGTGGTCCTCGCCGATCTCGTCGATCGTACCCTTGAGTTTGCCGATCATTCCTGTCCGCACCCCGTGCCAGGGCCGTCCACGATCCGCGAAAGCCCGGCCTGCGCCTGCTGGCGCCCAGTCCTCTCGCGGTAAGGAACCGCCGTGAACATGTCAAGAACAGATCAGGTTGAAGGTACGCGTCCCACAGGAAGCCGCCAAGCCTCGACACGTCGTGTCCAGCGGCCCGGGGCTGCCGGCGACACAGGGCCGCTGGAGCGCCCGGACATGCGATCGCCGCGGACCGGTCGGGCCCGCGGCGAGGATTGCGGGACCAATGCCCCCGCTCTCAGATCGGATCAGTCGCAGACGGTGACGTTGCCGATGCGCACGCAGCCGCCATAGCGCCGACGCCGGCGGTAGACGCCGCAAAGCCGCGGATTTTGGCGGCGGAACCAGCGATAGCGGCAGTCGTAACGGGCACTGCGGCGATAATAACGGCGGCGTCCGCGGTAGTACCGGCGGTGCTGTCGACGATGGTGCCGGCGGCTGCTGCGATGGTGGCGATGGCCGTGGTATTGAGCGACTTCGTAGCTGCCGTCCTCGCCGTCGATCCGGTCGAGCAGATCTTCGCCGGCGCCTTCCGCCGCCTCTGCCTCGGAACCGAAGGGCGAAGCTGCGACGGCAGCCGCACAGGCCACTGCGCCGAAACCGAGGAGCAAGCGTCTCCGTGCCGGGTCAGGCTCGGCCGCCTTGGCTGGGCCGCCAAACGGCCAGGACAATCTGAACAGCGACATCGTTCTTCTCCATTTGAGCTGCCCCTTGCGCGTTTCCGGCGGCTCCCACGGTCTTCGCCGCGGTTCTGGCTGATGCCGCCCGCCAAGCCCGCCGCCGACGTCACCAGAGAGACGACGACCACGGCAGGCCTGCAGACGGCATCGTATGCCGCAAGGGCAGGCTGGTCGACCTTCGTCAGATCACATCGACGTTTGTCGGAGATTTTCGACGCCAGAAACGGCTTTCTGCGAGGCCATTTGTGGAAGCGATTGCCGGGGCCGCCAATGGCTTCGGGTCGAGCGTTCGCAAGGCTCGCAGGGCAGCGCGCCATCCGGCAGTCGAGTGCCGCGAAAGCCGGTAGGACGGACCGGTCAGGCCGCTTTCTCAGATGGATTGAGCTTCGGGCCACGGGATCTGCCCAGCAGCGCGCGACCTTCGGGATAATCAAGGGGCGTCGTGGCGACAGACGCTCGCCGTTCCGCCGCGAGCAAGTCGCAGCAGCGGAAGAAAGTTGATGCTTCGACAGCGCCTGAAGGCTCAGAACAACCGGCCGCCCTTCGGCACGGCGTGGCCCGGCCCGAGCAGCACCACCTCGCCGTTCTCGTCGGGGATGCCGAGGGTCAGCACTTCCGACCGGATCGGGCCGATCTGGCGGGGCGGAAAGTTGACGACGGCGATCACCTGCCGGCCGACGAGCTCTTCCGGCTTGTAGTGGACGGTGATCTGGGCGGAGGACTTCTTCACCCCGATCGTCTCGCCGAAGTCGATCATCAGCTTGATGGCGGGCTTGCGCGCCTCGGGAAACGGCGCCGCCTCGACGATCGTCCCGACGCGAATGTCGACCTTCATGAAGTCGTCGAAGGTGATCTGCGACGCGGGTTCGGTGGTGGTCATGGCGATTGTCCTGTGCGTTCTTGCGGGCGGTTTACGTCCAATGCGGCGCCTTTCGGCGCCCCCCTCTGCCCTGCCGGGCATCTCCCCCTCAAGGGGGGAGATTGGGCCCGCATCGATGGCTGCGCCAATTGCGAGCGATGGGCCTGGCAGATCGGTCGGCGGGCGGGCGCAGAACGGTCCGGCTGCGATCTCCCCCCTTGAGGGGGAGATGGGCGGCAGCCCAGAGGGGGGTGATGCTGCGCCGCAACCGTGAATACTGCCGACCGGATGGCCGCGAAGGGAAAAAAGCACACCTGTCCCGCAAGAGTCGCAAAGGGCCCCGCGCCCCTCACCCCTTCGCCAGTTCCTCCGCCCGGTCCCTCGCCGCGCGCATCGCCTCTTCCATCAGGAGAGCCAGCCGGTCCTCGCCCATCAGCACGTCGAGCGCCGCCTGGGTGGTGCCGTTCGGCGAGGTGACGTTCTTCCTCAGCTGCGACGGCGCGTCGTCGGAGCGGATCATCAGTTCGCCCGCACCGGCCACCGTGTGGCGGGCAAGGCGCATCGCGAGGTCGGCCGGCAGCCCCAGCGCCTCGCCGGCCTTCGCCATGCATTCGGCGAGGTGGAAGACATAGGCCGGCCCCGAGCCGGACACCGCGGTCACCGCGTCGATCAGCGCTTCCTCGCCGACCCATTCCACCGGTCCGCTCGCCTCGAGCAGCTGGCCGGCGGCATCGCGATCCTTCTCGCCGGTCCGCTCGTTGCCATAGGCGCCGGTGATGCCCCGGCCGATCAGCGCCGGCGTGTTGGGCATGGCGCGCACCACCGGATGGGGGCCGAGCAGATCCTCGATCGCCGCGACCGTGGTTCCGGCGGCGATGGATACGACGAGGGTTTCGGGCCGCATCGCCGCTTTCAGCGGCGGCACGGCCGCCGTCATCATCTGCGGCTTCACCGCCAGGACGACGATGTCGAAGTCGCCCTCGGGCACCGCGGTGCGATGGCCGACGCCCTTGTCGATCAGCGGCTGCAGCGCCGGCCCGACCGCCGGGTCGACGACCGTCACGCTGGCCGGCGAAAGGCCCTTTTCGAGCCAGCCGCCGAGCAGCGCCGACCCCATGTTGCCGCCGCCGAGAAGCAGGATGCGGGCATCGATCATCGGCACTCACTCCGGAAGACTGGAAGACGACAGCGACGGCACTCTAGCCGTCAGGGGCGCAGCTGCAAGCCATGCCGACGCGCCGGGCGAACACCGATCGGCTTCGCCTCCCCACGGGCGCCGACCGCTCGGGCCAGCGGGATCGAGGCTCGCAGCCGAATGTCAGGCCTCGCCGACGGTCTCGAACATCGAGGCGCTCAGCGCCTCTTCCGCCGACTTGTCGGCCCAGATGACGAACTGGAACGCCTGGTAGAAGCGCTCGCAGCTTTCCAGCGCCATGGCGAGCATGCGCTCGGCCTGGCCGCTGGTCGCGTCGAGCCCGTTCGACAGGAGCAGCGAATGACGGAACATCACCGCACCTTCCTTGCGCCAGAGGTCGAAATGCCCGACCACCAGCTTCTCGTTGATGCGCGCGAGCAGGGTCTGAATCTCGGCCTGCCGATGCGGCGGGACCTTGAGGTCGAAGGCGCAGGCGAGATGCAGCGCCTCCATGTCGTCGATCCAGGAGAACGACACCGAATAGTCGGTCCACACGCCGGCGACCGCAACCGCCAGCTCGTCTTCGCAGGAGCGCTCGAACGCCCATTCGCGCGACGTCGCCACCCATTCGATCACATCGACAGGGTTCGACTGTCGCAAGACTGCCATATCGTCGAATTGCATGCTGATTCCTCGTCAGAATGAATGGGCGGGCAGCCGCCCGCCGCGGCCGCTGCCCGCAGGGGTCATCCGTTCGCCGCCGCCGACGAATCACCCTTGAGAATCAGCATACAGACGGGGAGTCTTCACGCTAAGAGCGTTAACCGTTTTTTCATGTTGATGAGATCCGGCGCTTTCCGAATCGGACAAGGACAGCCGCTTAAGCGACTCTGCGATCAGGATTTTCGCATCGGAAAAATCGCATTGCCGACGCCGGGGAAACTGTCGATAGCCTGTGGATAATGCCTTCAGGCGCCGGTGCTGCCCGCCATCTTGGCTTCGAGATCGGCGAGCCGCTTCTTCAGCGCCTCGTTTTCCATGCGCGCCTTCATCGCCATTTCGCGCACCGCCTCGAATTCCTCGCGCTGGACGAGGTCCATCTGGTTGAGCAGGCGTTCGCCCTGGGTGCGGAACAGCGTCTCGACCTCCCGGCGCACGCCCTGGGCCGTCCCGGCCGCATCGGTCATCACGCGGGCGAATTCGTCGAGAAGACGGTTGGGGGCTCGGTTCGGCATGGTCGTCTCCGGTTTCGGGATGTTTCATCGCAGGTAGAGGCGCGCCGCCGGTTAGACAATAGCGCAGGCCCGGCAATCGCCGCTCGTCAGTGCCCGGCAGGGCGGCTTTTCGGCGCCGTCCGAGGCGGGCTGGCATCGCCCCGGTCTTCAAAGCGTCGCGGGTTGCGCTTATGAGGGCCTCGCGCGGCACCCGCTTTTCAGGCGGGGCCGCGCCGACGAACACGGACGACGAGGCCCGCTTCGACCATGCTCTCCCTCCAGACACTCGGCGTGCTGGCCTATCCGAACATCGACCCGGTGTTCCTGCAGATCGGCCCGATCGCGCTCCACTGGTACGGCCTTGCCTATGTCGCCGGCATCCTCTGCGGCTGGCTCTATGGCCGCCATCTCGTCGCCAACACCCGTCTCTGGCCGAACGGCGTCTCGCCGATCACCAAGCTGCAGATCGACGACATGATCCTCTATCTCGTCCTCGGCATCGTGCTCGGCGGGCGCATCGGCTATGTCGTCTTCTACGATCCGCTGCAGTATCTCGCCGATCCGCTGACGGTGTTTTCGGTGTGGGACGGCGGCATGGCCTTTCACGGCGGTCTCGTCGGCGTGACGGTGGCGCTGATCCTGTTCTGCCGCAACACCGGCGTGCCGTTCTTCAGCCTGATCGACGTCGTCGCCGCCTCGGTGCCCTTCGGCCTGTTCTTCGGCCGGATCGCCAATTTCGTGAACAGCGAGCTCTGGGGCTCGCCGTCAGACGTTCCCTGGGCGATGGTGTTTCCGACCGGCGGCCCCGAGCCGCGCCATCCGAGCCAGCTCTACGAGGCTGCGCTCGAGGGCGTGCTTCTCTGGATCATCCTCAGGATCGCCACCCACGGCTTCAAGACGCTCGGCAGGCCGCGGCTCACCGCCGGCCTTTTCATCTTCTTCTACGGCGTCGCGCGGATCCTCGTCGAGGCCTTCTGGCGCATTCCCGACGCGCAGCTCGGCTATCTCCTCGGCGGCTGGCTGACCATGGGCATGGTGCTCTCCTTCCCGATGCTGCTCGTCGGGCTCTGGGCAATTGCGACGGCAAAGCCGGTGACCTACGAGCCGGCCGAGGGCGCCGGCGAGATCGCCGGGAGCCGGGACTCGGCGCGCCCTTGAACGCCCTTGCCGAGAAGATCACAGAAATCATCCGGCGCGGGGGACCGATCGGCATCGACCGGTTCTGGAACGTCGCGCTGTTCGATCCCGGCGCCGGCTATTACGCGACGAAGAACCCCTTCGGGCGGGCCGGCGACTTCGTCACCGCGCCGGAGGTCAGCCAGATGTTCGGCGAACTGATTGGCGCCTGGGTCGCTTCGGCCTGGGCCGCGCTCGGCAGTCCGAAACCGTTCAGGCTGATCGAGATCGGCCCCGGCCGGGGCACGCTGATGGCCGACATGCTGCGCACGCTCCGACGCGCCGCGCCGGGCTGCCTTGCAGCAGCGAGCATCCACCTCGTCGAGACCAGCGAGACCCTTGCCGCGATCCAGGCCGAGACGCTGTCGCGCTTCGACCTGCCGATCCGCCGCCATCGCAGGGTCGAGGAGGTCGGCGGCGGTCCGGCGATCATCGTCGCCAACGAACTCTTCGACGCCCTCGCCATCCGCCAGTTCGTCTTCGACGGCACGGCCTTCGCTGAGCGCTGCGTCGGCCTTGGCGAGGACGGGCGGCTGCAGTTCACCCTCGCCCCCCGGCTCGACAGGCAGCCGCAGGCCGCCGCACTGCCCGGCCCGCCAGAGCCGGGTGCGGTGCTGGAAGTCTCGCCGGAGCGCGACGCGCTTGCCGCCGCCCTTGCCACGCGTCTCGCCACAGAAGGCGGCGCCGGCCTCTTCATCGACTACGGCCACGGGGAAAGCGGCTATGGCGACACGCTGCAGGCGATCCACGCCCACGCCTTCGCCGATCCGCTCGAAAGGCCGGGCGAGGCCGACATCACCAGCCATGTGGACTTTGCCCGTCTCGGCCACATCTTCGCAGCGCGCGGACTCGCCGTCTCGAAGGTGACCGAACAGGGCGACCTCCTCCTTTCCCTCGGGCTGCTCGAACGCGCCGGCGCACTCGGTGCGCCGATGGATGCGGACAGCCGGCGCCGGATCGAGCAGCAGGTGGCCCGTCTCGCAGGGCGGAGCGACGGTGAAATGGGCAGTCTCTTCAAGGCTCTGGCCGCTGCGTCATCGCCGCTTCCGCTGCCGCCCTTCACCCCGCAACAGCCGGATTGACTTCCCATGCCCGCTCGCCCACCATCCGCGCCCATGGCCGATCACACCACCCGCGCTCCGGCGCTCAAGGACGAGGACGTGATCCGCGCGGCGGAGCTCACCGGCGACGCCATATCCCATGGCTTCTTCACCCGCCGCGGCGGCGTCTCGACCGGCCTCTACGAAGGCCTCAATGTCGGCATCGGATCCAAGGACGATGTGGCCGACGTCAGTGAAAACCGCGCCAGGGCAATGGCCACGCTCGGCCTTCGCGAGGGAGCGCTGGCGACCCCCTGGCAGGTGCATTCCGCCGAGGCGATCGTCGTCGATCGTCCGTTTGAAGGCGAACGGCCGAAAGCCGACGGCATCGTCACCACCCGGCCGGGCTTTGCCATCGGCGTCGTCACCGCCGACTGCGGCCCCGTCCTCTTTGCCGACCAGAAGAACGGCGTCGTCGGCGCCGCGCATTCCGGCTGGCGCGGAGCGCTCGGCGGCGTCCTCGAGGCGACCGTCGCGGCGATGGAGACGGTCGGCGCCAGGCGCTCGTCGATCACCGCCATCCTCGGCCCGACGATCACCCAGCCGAATTACGAGGTCGGCCTCGACATGGTGGCGGCCTTCGTCGAGGGCGACGCCAGCAGGGAGCACTTCTTTGCGCCGGGAAAGGGATCGGACAAGCGGCAGTTCGACCTCCCCGGCTTCATCGTCCACGTTCTCCAGGAGGCGGGTGTGAAGGCGGGCTTCGTTGGCCGATGCACCTATGGCGAGCCGGACATGTTCTACTCCTTCCGCCGCACCACCCATCGCGGCGAGCCCGATTACGGCCGGCAGCTCGCGGCGATCTGTCTGCGGGATTGAACGATGCTGCATTTCGAACGATGCGAATTCGACACGCGCCGCGAGCGCGTCCTCGCCGAGATGGCGAACCGCAAACTCGACGCCATGCTGATCTTCTCCCAGGAGTCGATGTACTGGCTGACCGGCTATGACACCTTCGGCTTCTGCTTCTTCCAGTGCCTTGCCCTGAAGGCCAATGGCGAGATGCAGCTGCTGACCCGCTCGGCGGATCTCAGGCAGGCGCGGCACACCTCGATCCTCGAGGCGATCGTCATCTGGCGCGACCGCGGCAATGCCGACCCGGTGATCGAGCTGCGCAACATGCTCGACGACATGGGGCTGCTCGGCACCCGCATCGGCGTCGAATGGCTGACCCACGGGCTGACCGGGACGGCGGGGCGCGCCGTCAACGAGCGCCTCGGCTCCTTCGCGACGTTGCGGGACGCCTCCGACCTCGTGCCGATGCTGCGGGCGGTGAAGAGCGACGCCGAGATTTCCCATGTCCGCGAGGCGGCGCTTCTGGCCGACGAGGCCTTCGAGGAAGCGCTGCCGCTGATCGGCGCCGGCGCCGACGAGGCCGACATCCTGGCGGCGCTGCAGGGCCACGTGCTGAAGCGCGGCGGCGACTATCCCGCCAATCCGTTCATCGTCGGCTCCGGCCGAGACGCCCTCCTCTGCCGCTACAAGTCCGGCCGCCGCAGGCTCGACGCGAGCGACCAGGTGACGCTCGAATGGGCGGGGGTGAAGGCGCAGTATCACGCCGCCCTGATGCGCACGGTGATCGTCGGCGAGCCGACGGAGCGCCACCAGGAACTCTATGCCGCGGCAAGAGAGGCGCTCGCCGCCGTCGAGGAGGTGATGCGGCCCGAACATACCTTCGGCGACGTCTTCGACGCCCATTCCGCGGTGATGGAGGAGCACGAGCTGGTCCGCCACCGCTTGAGCGCCTGCGGCTATTCGCTCGGTGCGCGCTACGCCCCGTCCTGGATGGACACGCCGATGTTCCATGTCGGCAATCCGGCGGTGATCCAGCCGAACATGACGCTGTTCGCCCACATGATCATCATGGATTCCGACACCGGAACGGCGATGACCCTCGGGCGCACCTATCTCACCACCGAGACGGAGCCTGAACCCCTGTCGCGGCTGCCGCTCGACCTGCAGGTCGTGGGCTGAGAACACCCACAAGGCGAAGGTGCCGCCGCAACGCAGCAAATCGCACAGATTTTAACGATTTCTTCCGATCGGAGCGGCAGGATGCCGGTTGCTTCGATGCCGAGACACGGCCGGAAGGAGATCGCCCGTGGCAACGAAAATCGTCAGATGCGGCCCGCTTCTCGCAGCAGGTCTCGGCGCGGCCGTTTCCGGCTGCACAGGCACCGACCTCTCGATCGCCATGGGGCCGAACGGCCCCATCCCGCCGGAAAATGTCGGCTCCATCTCCACCCTCGGCGCGCCCCCCGTCTCGGCAACGCAGATGGCCTCCGCGGCGCCGCTGACGCCGAGCCCAGCCGGCGCCGTCTCCTCCGAACCGCTGCCGCCCTCCTATGGCAATTACGGCAATCAGAGCGGCTATGGCGATCAGGGCGGCGTCAGCGGCAGCCCGCTCGCGCCGCCCTCGCTGCAGCAGGACTCCGGCCGGCGCTCCGGCAACATGCGCTGGGTCGAGGGACCGCAGCCCGTCGGGACGAACGGCGACGGGGGCCCGGCTCCCGCCCGCACCGAAATGGCCTCGCTGCCCGATCCTGTCTCGGCAAAACAGGCGCCCGTCGAGCCGCAGATGTACGAGCCGCGCGCCCCGGAACCGCCCCGCGAGGAGCAGGCGGCGCTCGGCCCCGCATCCGATCAGGGGCCCTTGCGGCCCGCCTCGATGCGCGGCGAGAATGCCGCAAGGCCCGCCCGCGGCGAAGTCCAGTTCCTGCCCGTCGTCGGAGCGCCGCAGCGCGACGCCGAGCTTCTCGCCCGGGCGCTTTCGGAGGAATCCCAGCGCGCCGGCATGACCATCCGCCCGGCCAGCGGCCCGGTCGCGCCGATCCGGCTGAAGGGTTATTTCTCCGCCTTTTCGAGCGGCAACGAGACGGTTCTCGTCTATGTCTGGGACGTTCTCGACGCCAACGACCAGCGCGTCCATCGCATCCAGGGCCAGGAGACCGTTGCCGGCACCGACGGCGATCCCTGGACGAAGATCGATCTCGAAACGCTGCGCAAGGTGGCGCGCGACACGATGGGCAAGGCGGCCGAACTACAGGTCGGCTGATGCGCCAGCATGTCGCACTCGGGGTCTCAGCCCGGGTCGCGTCAGCGATCCCTTCACCTTGTTGCGGCGGCGCACAAGACTCGGCTTGAAGTTTTGCGCAAGGCTGCTAGAGCACCCATCGCAGATCGGACGGTGACGGAACGGAGACGGCTCCGCGCCATTTTCGACCTGACATCCGCGCCTGCCGCTCGATCGGCAGCCCGGCGCGGCTATATCGTGTTCGGCGGCGTCCCGACCGCAGGGCGGGAGGGAGTTTCGCGGCAAACTCGACCAGCCTGCCTGTGGTCTGGCCCGGAAGGAATGGCAGCTTGCGCAACAACGACATCTCCGCCAACCGATCCAACGGCCGGAGGGCGATGAAGCTCTTCAGCGGCAATTCCAACCGGGCGCTGGCCGAATCGATCGGCGACTATCTGGAACTGCCGCTCGGCCAGGCGATGGTGCGGCGTTTCGCCGACCAGGAGATCTTCGTCGAGATCCAGGAAAACGTCCGCGGCGAGGATGTCTTCGTCATCCAGTCAACGTCGTTCCCGGCGAACGACCACCTCATGGAACTGCTGATCATCATCGATGCGATGCGCCGGGCCTCGGCGCGGCGCATTACCGCGGTGCTTCCGTATTTCGGCTATGCCCGCCAGGACCGCAAAGCCGGCGGCCGCACGCCGATCTCGGCCAAGCTCGTCGCCAACCTCATCACCGAGGCCGGCGCCGACCGGGTGATGACCCTCGATCTTCATGCCGGCCAGATCCAGGGCTTCTTCGACATCCCCACCGACAACCTCTTTGCCGTGCCGCTGCTCGCCCGCGACATCAAGGAACATCAGGATCTCGAAAACCTGATGGTCGTCTCGCCGGACGTCGGCGGCGTGGTCCGCGCACGGGCGCTCGCCAAGCGTCTCGACGCGCCGCTCGCCATCGTCGACAAGCGCCGCGACCGGCCGGGCGAGTCGGAGGTGATGAACATCATCGGCGACGTCACCGGCCGCAACTGCATCCTCATCGACGACATCATCGATTCCGGCGGCACGCTCTGCAACGCCGCCGACGCACTGATGAAAGCCGGCGCAACCAGCGCCTCCGCCTACATCACCCACGGCGTGCTTTCCGGCGGCGCCGTCTCGAGGATCGGCGCTTCCAGCCTCAAGGAACTGGTGATCACCGACTCGATCCAGCCGACCAAGGCGATCGAGGGCGCGAGAAACATCCGCGTCGTCACCACGGCGAACCTCCTCGGCGAGGCGATCGCCCGCACCGCCTCCGAGGAATCGGTCTCCAGCCTCTTCGACTGACCCCGCCAGTCCCGAAGCTGTCGGCTCCCTGCATACACCTCGCCGAGGCGTGGCATGGATGCACCGCAGCATGGGTAAAAATCCCTTCGCTCTCCTTACGAAATCTTGCGCGCGCCGTCCTGCCCGAACTAGCTACGGGCCGGGATTGCAGTGCCGAGCGCTCCCTCCGGCCGGCAACACGCCATGGCCCGCGCTTTGGGACCGACACGGCACATTGGTGCGAAACGCTGGAAAATTAAGCTCTCGTTAACCCTGTCCGGTGTCCAACGAGGCTTCCAATTTTCGCAACTGCGAAGACGAGCGGACCATGCAGACGAGCAAAGACCTGCAGAAACGCCCCGTTTCCGGCGACAGGACAGGGCATCGCGGCTCCGGCGGACGCGCCGGCGCGCTGATGGCGGCCGTCATACTGCTGGCTCTCCTCCCCGGCATGCGCCTTGCCGATGCCGGCGATCTCGACAGCGACACCCAGTCCTTCGCCGTCGCCTCCGTGGCGCGACAGAACGCCCTCGCCTTGCGCCTTGCGAGCGGGCAGAACGACAATCTCAAGGTCCATCTCGAAAGCCTGCGCAGCGACGCCTGCGGCCCAACATCGGTCAGGCTGTCCTTCGGCCAGACCGACGCGATGGACGACTGGGAAAAGCTGCTCGACGATGCCGGCGAGGCAGCCCGGTCGAAGACGCTGCAGTCGTCGTCCAAGGCGGACGAATGCGCCAATGCCGCAAGGGCCTGGACCGGCGGTTCGGTGACCCTCGCCAACGACGCGCTGGACGGCGACGGCCGCTATTTCGAGCGCTTCGAAAGCAATCTGTCCGCCGGCCTCGACGCGCGGCTGGCCGCGGACCTTGCCGTCGGCATGGCGATCGGCGGCTCCAACGGCGACACGATCGAATCCGACGGCGACGCGCGCAGCCGCTCGGCGGTCGGCTCCTTCGCCGCCTACGCCTCCTATCATCCGAGCGAGGCGACCTTCGCCGAGGCCGCGCTCGGGGTCTCGCGGCTGCGTCTTTCCGATCGCGTCGACGGCGACCTGGACGAGCTCTCCGGCGACGTCGATCATGGCGGCCTCGGCGGCTATGCGACGGTTGCCGTCGGCCGCGTCGAACAGCTCGGCGGCGTCGAACTGTCGCCCTATCTGAAGGCCGCCGGTCAGGTCATCCGCCTCGAAGCGGCGCGCCAGACCATCGGCTCGACCGCCTACAGGACCCACAGCCAGCTCGCGTCGAGCGTCGCCGGAACCGTCGGCGTCGACGCCTCGGTGGCACTGCGGCGGCTGCCGGACTGGATCGCCGTCAAGCCGAAGGCTGGCGTCGAGATCGGCTATTCGCTCAGCCGCCAGGCCGCGACAGCCATTGCGGTAGAGGCGGGGGACGCCAGCGGCACGGTGCCCGGCACCTTCTCGACCGCCCAGACGCTGCGTCTCGATGTCGGCACCAGCATCAAGCTCTTCGACGAACTGTCGCTGGATTTCGACGTCGAATCCCGGCCGATCGAGGATGGCAGGCCGAAGACGCTGCGGCTCTCGTCAAGCTGGAATTTTTAAGGCGCGACCGGCGCCGGCCTGAAAGATCAGGCTTGGCGCGCCGAATTGGGCCGGCGCGCTCCGCCTGCGGTTTCCGCCGAACCGTCCGCTCGCCTGACGATCAGACCATCAGCCTATCGATTGCGCTCCGCTGGAGCTTGTGCAATCTTCGGGCATCTTCGTTGCCCCCGGGGCGGCCATGTCGCGTCTTCTGCGTCGCATCAGCATCGTCAATGTCGCCACCGGCCTCGCTGCCTTGGCGCTGGTGCTCTTCGGCGTCGGGCTCCTCACCCGCGAGGATGTCGCCGACAAGCCCTATCTGAAGATCGCCGGCTCCGGCTTCATCTTCAACTACCGGGTTGCCGACGTCTATTACGGCTTTACCGCCTTCGTTCAGAAGCCGGTGAAGAACTACTCGGTGATCGAGGCGACCTTCGAAGATCCGTCCGGCGGCTCGCCACACCAGGTGCGTGTGAAGATGTCGCCCCGTTCGAGCCGCTACGGCGTCCGCTCGCCGCCGCTGCGGGGCGTCGAGGCGCACCATCCCTACCGGGTTTCCGTTCGCCTCATCCAGAATGGCGACGGCGCCGTGCTGTTCGAGGATGCCTTCACCGTCACCTCGCAGATTTCCGACCGCATCGTGCCGCCGCAACCTCTGACCGTCGGCCCCGGCTACACCCGCAATCCGCAGATGCCGGACGGCTGGACTGCACCTGCGGCTTCGGACCCAAGGTTAGATCACGCGGGATGAATTATTTGCGGCAAATTCGCCCCCGGCTGTTGCGCCTCGGGACGCAAAAGGTTGATATTGCCGCAGCACCGCCGGCAGGGCGGCCGCACGACCGAACCTTCCCCAAGTATCACAGGAGAACCGAATGAACCGGAAATCGAGGGCTCTTGGCCTCTTTGTCGGAGCGTCCTTCATGATGCTGCCCGCGCTGGCGACCACCGCACAGGCGGCCGATGCGGACAGCTGCAAGACGGTTCGCCTCTCCGACGTCGGCTGGACCGACATCACCTCGACCACCGCGGTGATGTCGAAGCTGCTCGAGGGCATGGGCTACGATCCCGACGTCAAGATCCTGTCGGTGCCGGTGACCTTCGCCTCCCTCGCCGACGACAATCTCGACGTCTTCCTCGGCAACTGGATGCCAGCCCAGGCCGAACCGATCAAGAAGTATGTCGACAACGGCTCGATCGAGCGGGTCGAGACCAATCTCGAGGGCGCCAAATACACCCTCGCCGTGCCGAAATATCTCTATGACGAGGGCCTTCACGACTTTGCCGACATCCACAAGTTCGGCGACGAGCTGGACCACAAGATCTACGGCATCGAGCCGGGCAACGACGGCAACTCGCTGGTCATCGGCCTGATCGACAAGAACCGCTTCGACCTCGGCGACTTCGAGCTGGTCGCCTCGTCGGAACAGGGCATGCTCTCGCAGGTGGCGCGGGCGACCAAGTCGAAGAAGGGCATCGTCTTCCTCGGCTGGGCGCCGCATCCGATGAACACCAATTACGACATCGAATATCTGACCGGCGGCGACGACACCTTCGGCCCGAACTACGGCGGCGCCACGGTCTACACCGTTACCCGCAAGGGCTACAGCGAAGAGTGCCCGAACATCGGCAAGCTGATCAAGAATCTGACCTTCGATCTCGACATGGAAAACAAGATCATGGGCAAGATCCTCGACGACGGCGAGGAGCCCGAGAAGGCCGCGACCGAATGGCTGAAGGCCAATCCCGACCGGCTGACCAAGTGGCTCGACGGCGTCACCACCCTCGACGACAAGCCGGCCCTTGCGGCCGTCAAGGAAACGCTCGGCATCTCGTCCTGAGCCCTTCGCCCCTTCGGGCGCGATCGATGACCTCGGGGTCGGCCGGACGGCCGGCCCCGATCCTTTGGCGGAAACGCGCCCTCCCTTTTTCGCAAGACCCTTTTCATCGAAGCCAAGAGGACAGAGCAGCCCGTGGAATGGCTTGAAGCCCACCCCTTGCCGATCGGCGACTATGCCGAGGCCTTCGTCGACTGGTTGACAGCGAACTTCACCTTCGTCTTCGACGGCCTGACGAAGTTCCTGCAGTCGATCATCGACGCGATCCTGTTCGTTCTGACCTGGCCGCATCCCTTCGTCGTCGTCGCGGCCTTCTGCCTGATCGCCTGGCTGGCGCGGCGCTCGATCTTCCCGGTCCTGTTCACCCTCGTCGGCCTCCTGCTGATCATCAATCTCGGCTTCTGGAAGGAGACCACCCAGACGCTCGCCCTCGTCATCGCGGCGACGGCGACCTGCATGGTCATCGGCGTGCCCCTCGGCATCGCCGCCGCGCGGCGCGAATGGGTCTATGTGATCCTCAGGCCGATCCTCGACCTGATGCAGACCATCCCGACCTTCGTCTATCTGATCCCGGCGCTGATCCTCTTCGGCCTCGGCATGGTGCCGGGCCTCGTCGCGACGGTGATCTTCTCACTGCCCGCCTCGATCCGCCTCACCCGCCTCGGCATCGCCTCGACGCCGACGCAGCTTCTCGAAGCCGGCGACGCCTTCGGCGCGACGCCGATGCAGCGGCTGTTCAAGGTCGAGATCCCCTACGCGCTGCCGCAGATCATGGCCGGCCTCACCCAGACGATCATGCTGTCTCTGTCGATGGTGGTCATCGCCGCCCTCGTCGGCGCGCCCGGCCTCGGCGTTCCGGTGCTGAGAGCCCTGAATGCCATCAATGTCGGCAACGGCTTTGAATCCGGCCTTGCCATCGTGCTTCTGGCGATCATTCTCGATCGCTTCTTCCGGGTCGAGGAGAAGGGCCGATGAGCAAGACCGTCGTCTCCTTCGAAAACGTCTCGATCATCTTCGGCCGCAACCGCGACAAGGCTCTGGCGCTGGCCGACGAGGGCAAGTCCCGCGCCGAGATCCGCGAGGAAACCGGCGCGACGCTCGGCGTCACCAACGCCAGGCTCGACGTCAAGGAAGGCGAGATCGCCGTCCTGATGGGCCTCTCCGGCTCCGGCAAGTCGACCCTCATCCGCGCCGTCAACGGCCTTGCGCCGGTCGCCCGCGGCCGCGTCGTCATCGACACCGGCCGCGAGCCGGTCGATCCGAAGGACTGCGGATCGAAGCGGCTGCGCGAACTCCGGCGCCACGAAGTGGCGATGGTGTTCCAGCAATTCGCCCTCTTGCCCTGGCGCACGGTGGTGGACAATGTCGCCCTCGGCCTCGAATTTGCCGGCGAATCGAAGACCGCCCGGCGCGAGCGCGCCCTCGCCCAGCTCGAGCTCGTCGGCCTCTCCGACTGGGCCAATTCGCGCGTTTCGGAACTCTCCGGCGGCATGCAGCAGCGTGTCGGCCTCGCGAGAGCCTTTGCGACGGATGCCCCGATCCTCCTGATGGACGAGCCCTTCTCGGCCCTCGACCCGCTGATCCGCACGCGGCTGCAGGACGAGCTGATCGATCTTCAGCAGAAACTGAAGAAGACCATCATCTTCGTCAGCCACGATCTCGACGAGGCCTTCAAGATCGGCAACCGCATCGCCATCATGGAAGGCGGCAGGATTGTCCAGATCGGCACCGCGCAGGATATCGTGCTGAGGCCCGCCGACGACTACGTCGCCGACTTCGTCGCCCATATGAACCCGCTCAACGTTCTGACCGCCGGCGACGTGATGAAGCCGGTGACCCGCGAGGACACGACGCCCGCCAATGTCGCCGCCATGGCCGAGCCGACGACGCCGCTGAAGCGGGTGATGGAATCGGTGAGCGGGGCGAAGGGCTCGGTCGTCGTCAGCCACAACGGCAAGATCCTCGGCCAGATCGGCCCGCAGGAGATCGTCGACGCGCTGCAGCGCCACCAGGCCGAGGGCTGAGAGCGCCTGGCGAAGGGCCGCTCTCGCCGAGGCGGGGCGGCCTTTCGCATCCGCCTTGCGCCAGGGCCATCTGCGTTTGCCCCTGATCGACGCGAAGCCGTCGAGCTGTCGAGCGTGCTTTTTGAGAAGATCGGTCCGATTGCCGGGCCGATGCTGCAGCCCGTAGCCCATTCCGATTTTCCGCCGAATGCTGTAGACGGCGGGGCAAACCAGCCGACCCTCGCCTGCGACGCGGGCGGGCGAAAACCCTCGGCAAACCTCGGAAAACGCAGCGGAAAGCAGACCCCATGGACAGCCTCGCCGAGGAAACCGGCCTTTTGCGCCAGACGGCACCCTCGCCGCAGCGCCCTTACGAGACCCGGCGGACCTTCGCGATCATCTCGCATCCGGACGCCGGCAAGACCACCCTGACCGAAAAGCTGCTGCTGGCCGGCGGCGCCATCGAGATGGCCGGCGCGGTGCGCGCCAAGGGCAACAAGAACCGCGCCAAGTCCGACTGGCTCGACATCGAGAAGAACCGCGGCATCTCGGTGACCTCCTCGGTGATGACCTTCGAGAAGGGGGGCGTGAACTTCAACCTCCTCGATACGCCCGGCCATAGCGACTTTTCCGAGGACACCTACCGCACGCTGACGGCCGTCGACAGCGCCATCATGGTGATCGACGCGGCCAAGGGCATCGAGGCGCAGACCCGCAAGCTCTTCGAGATCTGCCGCCTGCGCGACATCCCGATCGTCACCTTCGTCAACAAGATCGACCGCGAGGGCCGCGACCCGTTCGAACTCCTGGACGAGATCGAGGAGCAGCTGGCGCTCTCCGTCGCGCCGATGGTCTGGCCGGTCGGCCAGGGCGGCCTGTTCAAGGGCTGCTACGACCTCGTCGCCAACGACTTCCTCCCGGCCAGAGGCAGCGCCGTCCCCTGCCCCGCCGGGCTCGAGGATCCGGCGCTCGAAACGGCGCTCGGCGCCGAGACCCATGCCGCCCTCAACGATGCCGCGACGCTCGCCGTCGAGGGCTACGCGTCCTTCGACCGCGAGGCCTTCCGACAGGGCCATCTGACGCCGGTGATCTTCGGCTCGGCGCTGGAGAACTTCGCCGTCGGCCGGCTGATGGACTTCATCGCCGCCCATGCGCCGGAGCCGCGGCCGCAACCCTCCGACCGCGGCCCTGTCGACCCGTCCGAGGACAAGGTGTCGGGCTTCGTCTTTAAGGTCCAGGCCAATATGGACCCCAAGCACCGCGACCGCGTCGCCTTCGTGCGCTTCTGCTCGGGCCATTTCCGGCGCGGCATGAAGCTCGACCATGTCCGCTCGGGCAAGGCGCTCGCCGTCTCCAACCCGATCTATTTCGTCGCCCAGGAGCGCTCGCTCACCGAGGAAGCCTATGCCGGCGACGTCATCGGCATTCCGAACCACGGCACCCTGCAGGTCGGCGACACGTTGACCGAGGGCGAAGCCTTCCGCTTCACCGGCCTGCCGGCCTTCGCCCCGGAGGTCCTGCGCCGGGTGCGGCTCACCGACACGATGAAGATGAAGCAGATGCGCCGGGGCCTCGAGGATCTCGCCCAGGAAGGCCTTGTCCAGGTGTTCCGGCCGACCATCGGCTCCGACTTCATCGTCGGCGTCGTCGGCCCGCTGCAGCTCGACGTGCTCGCCTCGCGCATCGCCGGCGAATACAAGGCCGAAGTCTCCTTCGAGCCGGTGCAGTACAATGTCGCCCGCTGGATCCGCTGCGAGAACCCGCAGCTGCTGAAGGAATTCATCCGCGAGAACACGATGAACGTCGTGCGCGACCGCGACGACTGGCCGGTCTATCTCTGCAAGGACGAGTGGGACCTTCGCTACATCATGAGCCGCAACAAGGACATCGCCTTCGACGCGACCCGCGAGATCGTCCAGCAGGGCGATACGGGGAAGTAGGGTCGGCCGTTTCGCCGCGCCGAAGGAGGCCGCTTGCGGTCCCGCTGCGTCAGACGCCCGGAAGTTCGCCGACGCTCACGCCTTCCCTGCCCCTCCCCGGCCCGCCGGACAAGGTGCCGTCCCCTGGCGCGCCGTCATTCTCATCTGTTGCAGCCGCCGCTCACCCCCCTCTGCCCTGCCGGGCATCTCCCCCGCAAGGGGGGAGATCGGCCGAGCGTCACCGCTGCGCCCCTTGTTCGCCGAGCGCCGCTGCAGGGACATCAAAGCAAAGCCTGTGCGGCCGAAGCCGCCTGATCTCCCCCCTTGCGGGGGAGATGCCCGGCAGGGCAGAGGGGGGCGCCTCGGCGCAACGGCCGCCGTGTTTCTCTCCCTCCTGCCATCCCGTCCGCCCGAACCACCGTCCCACGCGGAAGCGCCCGGCGGCGCGATGCGCCCCGAGTTCGGCCCATGCGATCTGCCGCTCCCGATGGAGCCGGCAATGTCCCGCCCGACAGGCGGACAGCGGAACGCCGGAGGCAGGCCCTCCGATAGTCTGGTATTCTACGGCCCGCCTCCGGCGTCCCGCGCGGCGTTTTTTCGGGGTCTTCTCGGCTCACCCACCCTGTCCGTCGCCTCGGCCTTGTCAGCCAAAACGCCGACCTCGGGCCGGCCACACCGGCTGCTGGCTCTTCACCCGCCGCACCTTTTCAGCACGGCGACCTCAAGCGGACCGATCCGCACCCGCGCCGTATTACGCGAGGGCCCTTCGACAGGCTCAGGAGCGGATCCTCGAACCCGTCCGGGGCGCCAAACTCATCGGAATAACTCGCGGCTCGGACACCGCCCGCCCTCGCCCTGAGCCAGCCGAAGGGAAGATCCCGGCGATCGTCCGCGTCCCTCGGGACGGCGGTGCAGGGATTGTGGGCGGGGTGGTTGGGGGTGGGGATATCTTTTTTGCCCGCGAGGATGTGACTTCTCGCCAGGGCAGCGGCGGTTCTGCGGAGACGCCGGAGATGGCCGGGGCTGATCTTGCGGCCGACAGATGAGCGGATCTCCGCGTGGCGCAGACGCTCCGCGGCAGAATCGCGAGAAGCCTCAGATCACGCATATGTTCGCGACCCTGACGCGACGTTGCTTCTGATCAGGATGCGCGAGCGCTATGATCGCGGCAGGAGGCGGATCATGGGACGGCGACTACTCATTCAAGCCTTGACAGCGAGCATGTTGACCGGCTCGGCGCCGGTGGTGCTCGCGCAGGCGCAGTCGACGATCCATTTTGCGACTGGCGAAAGCGCGGCGCGCGTGACCGGCGCGATCACAGGGCACGACTATGCCGACTATCGGCTCGAGGCCCGCGGCGGCCAGACGATGGTGGCGTCGATCGAAAAGACCGGCGGAACCGGGCACGGAACGGTCTATTTCAACGTCCTGCCACCCGGAAGCGACGGCGAGGCGATCTTCATCGGAGCGATGGAGCCGGAGAGACGCGGGCGGATCGCCCTGCCGAGGGACGACGACTACACCCTCAGGGTCTATCTGATGGGTAACGACAGGGACGCCGGAAAGACGATCCGATACGCCCTGTCGGTGACGATCGAATAGGCGGACCGTCGGAGCCCGCATGGCTGCGGCAGGTGGTCTGTGACCGCACAGCACCGTAACGCCGCCGCCGTGGTACAAGTCTTGGGAGGAAGCCTCATGCGTATGTTCGGCCGCATCGCCATCGCCGCGTTACTGGCACTGATGGAGGGCGCCCTCCCCGCTCATGCCACCTCCGGCCCGGGCTGCCTGGTAGTCGTCGGCGTCGGCTATGGGGACGTCCTCAACCTTCGCAAACGCCCCTCGGCATCGGTGCCGATCGTCGATGCGCTGGAGCCCAACCGGCACGGCATCATCCATCTCGACGGCGAATGCCGTCCGCTGTCCGTCGCCTGGGGCAGCCGCTGGTGTCCGGTCACCCATTATTACGGGGACCGTACCAGCCATGGCTGGGTGAAGGCCCGCTTCGTCCGCGACAGCGATTGCCCCTGAAGGCGGGGTGAAAGCCCGGCAGATTTCATTTTACCCGGGCATGATCCATTCCAGGGCTGCCGGCGGCGCTTCATGACGGGCTTTGACGTTTGTGCACCGTCGGAAAGTCACAGCCCTTCGATCCGCCCCTCCTCCACCGCAAAGCACGCCACCCGCGTCGGGCCGTGCGGCGTCAGCTCCGGCCGCTCGGTGTGGCAGCGCTCGTTCGCATAGGGGCAGCGGGGGTTGAAGGAGCAGCCGGGCGGCGGGCTGATCGGCGAGGGAAGTTCGCCGGTGAGGCGGATGCGCTGGCCCTTGGATTTGGGGTCGGTGGCCGGCGTCGCCGAGAGCAGCGCGCGGGTATAGGGGTGGAGCGGCTTTGCGTAGAGGGCGTCCACCGGGGCGATCTCGACGGGGCGGCCGAGATACATGACCATCACACGATCGGCGACGTGCTTCACGACGGACAGATCGTGGCTGATGAAGATGTAGGTGAGGCCGAGGCGCTCCTGCAGGTCGGCGAGGAGGTTGAGGATCTGCGCCTGGATCGAGACGTCCAGCGCCGAGACGGGTTCATCCAGGACCAGGATCTTCGGCTCGAGGATGATGGCTCTGGCAATGGCGATGCGCTGTCGCTGGCCGCCGGAGAACATATGCGGATAGCGGCCGTAATGCTCCGGGCGAAGGCCGACCTCGGCGAGCGCCTGCTCGGCCTTCCTGCGGCGCTCGGCGGAGGCGAGCCTGGTGTTGATCTTCAGCGGCTCCTCGATGATCGAGCCGACCTTCTGGCGCGGATTGAGGGCGCCATAGGGGTTCTGGAAGACGATCTGGACGGTGGAGCGCAGCTTCTTCAGCTGCCTGGCATCCTCGCCGGTGATAGTGACGCCGTCGATGGTGAGGGCGCCCTCGGACGGCGTCTCGATCATCGTCAGCATGCGGGCAAGGGTCGACTTGCCGCAGCCGGACTCGCCGACGATCGCCAGCGTCTCGCCCTCCTCGACGGAAAAGCTCGCATCCTTGACGGCCTTGAGGCCGACCGGCCGGGCGAACATTCCCCGTCGCAGCTCATAGACCTGACTGACATCGGTGGCGGTGACGATGGCGTTCAGCGGGGCAGTCGCCCGGGCGCTGAGGGGCGCGGCGGTCGGAGCAGTCGCCGGAGAGGTCGTCGGCGTGTCGGTCGGGGCGCTCATCAGGCGGCACTCACATTGGCGGGGTGATTGAGCGGATAGTGGCAGAGCGCCTCGCCGAGGCTCTTCGGCTGGCGTGGCGGCACCACCGTGCGGCACTTGTCGTCGGCCTTGTCGCAGCGGGGGTTGAACAGGCAGCCGTCCGGCCGGTCGCCCTGCCCCGGCACGACGCCCGGAATGGTCGGCAGGCGCCTTTCCGTGGCCCGCTCGGGGATCGCTGCGAGCAGCGCCGAGGTATAGGGGTGGTGCGGTGCGTCGAAGAGGGTCGAGACCGGCTGGCGCTCCACCTGCTGGCCGGCATATTGCACGACGACGCGCTCGGCGGTCTCGGCGATGACGCCCATGTCGTGGGTGATCAGGATCATCGCCATGCCGCGCTCCTTCTGGAGATCGAGGAGGAGGTCGAGGATCTGCGCCTGGATCGTCACGTCGAGAGCCGTGGTCGGCTCGTCGGCGATGAGCAGCTTCGGCCGGCAGGCGGTGGCCATGGCGATCATCACCCGCTGGCTCATGCCGCCGGACATCTGGTGAGGAAAGGCCGAGAGCCGGCGCTCGGGCTCGGGGATGCCGACGGCGTTCATCAGCTCGATGGCCCGGTCCTTTCGCCCCTTGCGGTCGAGATCGGTGTGGGCTTTCAGCGCCTCCTTGATCTGGAAGCCGACGGTGAAGCAGGGATTGAGGCTCGACATCGGCTCCTGGAAGATCATCGCGATCTCGGAGCCGATGATCTTGCGCCGCTCGCGGCCGGACATCTGTCGCATGTCGCGGCCCTCGAAGGCGATCTCGTCGGCGGTCACCGTCGCCGACGGGGGAAGCAGGCCCATCAGGCCGAGCATGGCGACGGACTTGCCGGAGCCCGATTCACCGACGATGCCGAGCACCTCGCCGGGCTCGACGGTGATGTCGACGCCGTCCACCGCCTTGAACGGGCCGGAGGCGGTGTCGAAGCTGACGGAAAGATTGCGGAGAGAAAGAAGGGGCATTATGTTCCGGCTTGCTCAAGAGGTTCGATCATGACTGGTCCCATCCTTCCCCTCATCTGATCCATCGGTGTCGCCTGAGTCCGCATGCGGCCTCGCGATCCTGTCCGCGACAGCTCGGAATGCCAGAAGGTGGCGCCGGGCGCCCCTGGCGCGCACGAGCTCGTCGAGGGTTGAGAGGTCTTCCCGGACCGTGCGGGTGACGGGCGAACCATCCAGCCCGTCGAAGGATTTGTGCTGGCACTGCCGGTCCATCAGCAGATAAAACAGGAAGTCCCCGCCGGGCGCCCGCATCAGCCGCGCGGTCTGGAAGAACACCCTGATCGCCTGCACCTTGCGCGCGGTCGAAAGCGCCTCGAATTCGCCGGTCGAGAATTTCTGAAATTGCGCGTCGAGCAGCTCGCTGTATTGCGTGAAGGCCTGAAACGTCTCGATCACCCGCGGGTCGAAATGATGGAGGACCTTACGGAACTCGGGATAGGAGTTCTCCGACCGGGAATATACAGAGAAGAAGCGGAACGGCCGGTTCGGCCGGTCGCTTTCCTCGATCAGCCCGACATAGCGGGTTTCGACTTCGGGATCGTAATAGCGGACGAGGCTTTCGAGCCGCGACTTGACGTCGAAATAGGCGCGCATCGCCGCCTCGCGCCGAAGGCTCGTCGCGCGGAGGTGGTCTCTGACTTCCTGATAGATCGTCTTGCCGACCCAGGCCGCGACGGCGAGGATCGCCGCGCCGAGCAGGCTGTCCTTGCTGAAGACGGTGCCCCAGAATCCCGGCTCCGGGGCGGCGGCCGGAGCCGCCGCAAAGCCGAGAAAGGGGAGCAGGAGATCGGGCATCCGCCTGTCAGCTCCGCTTCATCTTCGGGTCGAGCGCATCGCGCAGGCCGTCGCCGACGAGGTTGATGGCAAGCACCGTGACGAGGATGGCGAGGCCCGGGAAGGTCACGACCCACCAAGCGCGCAAGATGAATTCGCGGGCTTCGGCGAGCATGGTGCCCCATTCCGGCGTCGGCGGCTGGGCGCCCATGCCGAGGAAGCCCAGCGCCGCCGCGTCGAGGATGGCGTTGGAGAAGGACAGCGTCGCCTGGACGATCAGCGGGCCGAGGCAGTTGGGCAGGATCGTCACCACCATCAGCCGCAGCGGGCCGGCCCCCACCACCTTTGCCGCGGTGACGTATTCGCGCCGCTTCTCGGCCATCACCGAAGCCCTTGTCAGCCGGACGAAATGCGGCTGCAGGACGAGGGCGATGGCGATCATCGCATTGGTGAGGCCCGGCCCCAGCACCGCGACGAGGACGAGGGCGAGGAGCAGCGAGGGAAAGGCGAGGATGACGTCCATCACCCGCATGATGACGGTGTCGAGCCAGCCGCCGAAATAGCCGGCGACGAGGCCGACCGCGATGCCGACCGAGACCGCCACGACGACGACGATGACGCCGATGAACAGCGAGTACTGCGCCCCGAAGAGCAGGCGGGAGAGCATGTCGCGGCCGATCGCGTCGGTGCCGAGGATGTAGTTCCAGCTGCCGCCGTCCTGCCAGACAGGCGGCAGCAGCTGCGCCTGGTTGTTCGTCGCGATCGGCGAATGCGGCGCCAGCAGCGGCGCGGCGATCGCCGTCAGGACGATCAGGCCGAAGACGACGAGACCGAGCACGGCGCCCTTGTTCTCGGCGAAATAGAACCAGAACTCCTCCAGCATCTGCCGGCGGGCGCTCTTCTTCACGCGGTGATCGGGACCGTCCGCGCCGACACCCTCTTCGGCTTCCTGGGCTGAGATATGGCTCATGGCGGTGTCTCCTATCGCGCCCGGACGCGCGGATTGATCACCCCGTAGAGGATGTCCACCGCAAGATTGACGAACATGATGATCATCGCGATCAGCAACAGGCCGCCCTGCACCACCGGGTAGTCGCGGCGAAAGACGCTGTCGACCATCCACTTGCCGATCCCCGGCCAGGAGAAGATCGACTCGGTCAGGATCGCGCCGGCCATCAGCACCCCGACCTGCAGGCCGATGGTGGTCACCACCGGGATCAGCGCGTTTCGCAGCGCATGGACGCCGACGACCCGCGAGCGCGGCAGGCCCTTGGCCTTGGCGGTGCGCACATAGTCTTCGCCGAGCACCTCGAGCATGGCAGAGCGGGTCTGCCGGGCGATGACGGCGAGCGGGATCGTGGCGAGCACGATCGACGGCAGGATGAGATGCGAGACTGCCGAGCCGAACGCGCCCTTCTGGTCCGACAGGAGCGAGTCGATCAGCATGAAGCCGGTGGCCTGGGGGAAATAATAGAGCAGCGAGATGCGGCCCGAGACCGGCGTCCATTGCAGGACGCCCGAAAACAGGATGATCAGCAGGAGGCCCCACCAGAAGATCGGCATGGAATAGCCGACGAGGGCCGCGCCCATCACCGTCTGGTCGAACCACGACCCGCGCTTGACCGCGGCGAAGACGCCGGCCGGAACGCCGAGCGCGACCGCGATGACGATAGCGCAGAGCGACAGTTCGAGGGTTGCCGGAAACAGCGTGAAGAACTCGCCGGCCACCCCACGCTTGGTCACGATCGAGGTGCCGAAGTCGCCCTGCAGCAGCCCCCAGAGATAGGAGAGATACTGCATCACCAGCGGTCGGTCGAAGCCGAGCTGATGCATGATCGCGGCATGGCGCTCCGGCGAGACCACCCGCTCGCCGGCCAGCATCTGGACCGGGTCGCCGGGAAGCAGGCGGATGAAGGCGAAGGCGACGATCGATACGCCGATGAAAGTCGGGATCAGGACGGCGATGCGCGATAGCAGGAAGCGCTGCATTTTACCTCGAAGGTCAGGTCGAAAGTCTCGTTATCGTTGCCGGCCTTTGCGACCGGAGCTCATGGGGTCAACCGTCGCGGCCGAGCCGCCTCAGCGCGATCCGCGAGGCGTGCGAGCGCACCGCATGGGCGAGGATCTCGAAGAGCGGCTCGCCATCCTCGTAATTGGGGCCGGCCAGGGCGTCGGGGCGCTGCGCCTGCAGCATCTCGTCCTCGGCGGCGAATTCGCCGTCCCGCGCGACGGCGATGGCGAAGCCGCCCATCTCGCGCACGAAGCCGAAGGCCTGCAGGTCGGAGGCGCCGTCGCCGACATAGATCAGCTGGTCGAAGGCCACGCGCAATTCCTCTTCGGGGATCTCCGCCTCGGTGCGCGACGGTGCATTCGAGCCTCCGAGGTCGATCCCCTTGGCGAGCGCCTGGATGTAGCGGACCTTCTCGGGATGGGAAATCATCTTCTTGACGCCGCGAAGGCGCCGGTCGTTGCCGATGTCGAAGGCCGAGCCGTAGCGGCGGTCGAAGGCCGCGGCGATCGGATGGGCGGAAAAGACGTCGAGATAGCCCGAGGAGACGATGGCAAATTCCAGCGTCACCGACGGGTCAACGTCCCTTGCGACCTGCCGCAGGCGCTCCGGCATCGTCTCGGCGCCGGGAAAGCCGCGGGTGGTCCGCCCGGCCTCCTCGGCCTCGTCGAGGCCGATCGTCCTGCCCGCCGGCCCGCACATGCGGCAGAGCCCCTCGAACTTCGCCAGGATATCGTCCCAGCCGGATTTGCCGAGCGGATGATAGTGCTCGGACTTCCATTCGCCGACGTCGAACCCCATCAGCGTGACCAGGCGCTCGAAGGAATCCTCCGCCAGCGTCCAGTCGAAGTCGAAGGCGAGCAGGATGCGCGAGTTGAACGGATGGGTCGCCGTCATCTCAGGCCCTTTCAATCAGCAAGGGGCGGCTGATGCCGCCCCTTTTCGTTTCGCCAAGCGTGCCGAAGCTCACTCTGCGATGTCGACGTCGTCGAAGCGGTGGTAGCCGAGCGGATCCTGGACGAAGCCCTTCACCGACTTCTGCATCGGCATGAACACCTTCGAATGGTCGATGGTCAGCCAGGGCGCCTGCTTCTTGAACACGGCCTGTGCCTGCTCGTAGAGCTTGGTGCGCTCGGCCTGGTCGTCCGTCGCCTTGGCCTTCTTGACCAGGTCGTCGAACTCCTTGTCGCACCACTGGGCGCGGTTGTTGCCGCCGACGGCGTCGCAGCCGAGCAGGGTGTCGAGGAAGTTGTCCGGATCGCCGTTGTCGCCGGTCCAGCCCAGCATCGCGGCGCCGTCGCGGTCCTTGGCCTTGGACTTTTCCAGATACTCGCCCCATTCGTAGGAGACGATCTCGGCCTTGACGCCGACCTTGGCGAGGTCCGCCTGCATCAGCTCCGCCGCGCGGCGGGCATTGAGCATGTAGGGCCGCGACACCGGCATCGCCCAGATCTTCATCGACAGATCGGTGACGCCGGCATCGGCGAGCATCTTCTTCGAGGCTTCCGGATCGTAGGGATCGTCCTGGATCGAGTCGTCATAGGACCACATCGTCGGCGGGATCGGGTTCTTGGCGGGAACCGCCGCGCCCTGGAACACCGCGTCGATGATCGCCTGCTTGTTGATGGCCATGTTGAGGGCCTTGCGGACCTCGACCTTGTCGAACGGCGCCTGGGTGGTGTTGTAGGCCATATAGGCGACGTTGAGGCCTTCCTGCTCCATCACCTCGAGGTTCGAATCGCTCTTCAGCGAGTCGACGTCGGCGGCGTTCGGATAGGGGAAGATCTGGCACTCGTTCGCCTTCAGCTTCTGCACGCGGACAGAAGCGTCGGTGGTGATGGCGAAGATCAGGTCGTCGATCTTCTGCTTGCCCTTGAAGTAGTCCGGATTGGCCTTGTAGCGGATCACGGCATCCGGCTGATAGGCGACGAACTGGTAGGGTCCGGTGCCGAGCGGCTGCTGGTTGAGCATCGACTCCTGGCCATCGGCCTTGAGCTTGTCGGCATATTCCTTCGACATGATCGAGGCGAAATCCATCGCCAGATCGGCAAGGAACGGCGCCTCGGGCCGCGCCAGCGTGAACTTGACCGTCAGGTCGTCGACTTTCTCGATCGACTTGATCAGGTCGGGAAAGCCCATGCCGCTCGAATATTCCCAGCTGGCGCCGGCGACATACTGGTTCCAGGGACTGTCGCTCTTCAGCTGGCGCTCGAAGGAGAACACCACGTCATCGGCGTTGAGGGTCCGCGACGGGGTGAAGAAGTCCGTCGTCTGGAACTTCACGTCAGGCCGCAGCTTGAAGGTATATTCGGTGCCGTCCTCGGAAATCTCCCAGGATTCCGCCAGGCCGGGCTCGATCTCGGTCGACCCGTGCTTGAACTCGACGAGGCGGTTGTAGACCGTGCGCGAAGCCGCGTCGAAGGTCGTGCCGGCGGTGTAGAGTCCCGGGTCGAAGCCTTCCGGCGACGCCTCGGAGCAATAGACGAGCGTCTTGGCCGACGCCGCCGAACCGAGGGCCAGGGTCAGGGCCGTCGCGGCGAGAAGCCGGGTCAGGGATTTCATGCGGTATGCCTCCTGTCAGGATGGGGCGGTTTCTTCTGTCCGCTCACCGGTGAACCTTTCGCATATCAGCTTCGGATGCGATCGCAACCGGCCGTCGAGCCAAGGGCGAAGTCCAGGCATCCACCGGGGTCAAGTGTTTCGCGGCATTGCAGCAGTCGTGTCGGCGCGAACACTTGCCTCTAGCCTTTGGACCGGCAGGGGCCATGGCCGCACCCGACCGCGGGCCGTATCCGACAGCTTTTGATTGACGAAGGCAAGGGCGTTTTTTGACTGGTCACTCAAAAACGATACGCGGCGCATCCGACTTTGGTCGCGAATCTTCGAGCCCGCCGAGGACTTTCGCCGCGATGTCGCGATAGACTGCGGCATGCGGCCCGTCGGGTTCACTCGCCACAACCGGCCGCCCGGCATCGGAGCTCTCGCGGATCGCCATCTCGATCGGCACCTCGCCGAGAAACGGCACGCCGAGCCGCTCGGCCTCGGCCCTGGCGCCGCCATGGCCGAAGATGTCGTAGCGCTTGCCGGTATCCGGGGCGACGAAGTAGCTCATGTTCTCGACGATGCCGAGCACCGGCACGTCGACCTTCTTAAACATGGCAAGGCCCTTGCGCGCATCGATCAGCGCCAGATCCTGCGGCGTCGAGACGATGACGGCGCCGGCCAGCGGCACCTGCTGCGCCATGGTCAGCTGGGCGTCGCCGGTGCCTGGCGGCATGTCGACGACGAGAACGTCCAGAGGGCCCCATTCGACCTCGCGCAGCATCTGCGTCAGCGCCGACATCACCATCGGCCCGCGCCAGATCATCGGCGTATCCTCGTCGACCATCAGGCCCATCGACATCGCCTTCAGGCCGAAAGCCTCGAGCGGAATGATGGTTCGTCCGCCGGCGGATTTCGGCTTGTCCTTCAGTCCGAGGAGCCGCGGCACCGAGGGGCCATAGACGTCGGCATCGAGGAGACCCACGGAGAGGCCGAGCGCGGCAAGGCCGAGGGCGAGATTGACGGCGGTGGTCGACTTGCCGACGCCGCCCTTGCCCGAGGCGACGGCGATGATCCGCTCGATCCCCGGGATGCCGGGCTTGACGCTTCCCGGCTGGCGAGCCGGGGCGGGCGCCGGCTGGCGAGGCGGCGGCGGAGCCGAATTGCGCGCACCGGGAGCGCCGGCAGTCTTTTCCGCCGTCAGCGCCACCATCGCCTTGGAGATGCCGTCGAGCTTGACCACCTCGGCCTCGATCTGGCGACAGAACGGCTCGAAACGCTCGGCCGCGGCGGCCGGGACGGTGAGCGAGAAGAACGCCTTGCCGTCGGCGATGAAGATGTCCGAGACGAGCGAGCGCGTCACGACGTCCGGTCCGCCATCCGGCGGCGTCATCTGCCGCAGAATGCCGAGGATGCGCGCCTTCATTTCGTCAGCCAAAACCGAAAACTCCTGAAAACATCGATCATTGCGGCTGAGATATCGCGGCCGGGGGCGAACGTCCAAGAAAAACCGAGCCAGGCACGGCCGCCGATCGCGCCCTCCCCGGCATGGCGCAGGCCGGCGAGGATGCTATCTCTGATGGGCGCATGACTGTCGGGAGGTCTCCTGCGGCGTGCCTGCCAGGAGCCGACGGACAGCCAGCATGACCCGTAACGAACCGGACGAAAAAACAGACGACGCTCCCGAGAAATCCGTCGAGCCGGCCGGCGAAGCGCCATCGCTGCTCCAGCCGGTCACCGACGAGACCCGGCGTTTCGCACGCCATCTGCTGCGCGCGGCGAGAGACGCCGGGCTCGGCGTCATCCGGCCGGAGGACGGCTTTCCGGCGGTCAGCCGTGTTCTGATCGCCAGCGATTTTTCCGGCCGCCCGGTGGTGCTCGTCTCGGCCCTGTCGCTGCATGCCGGCGCGCTCGCCGCCGACCCGCGCTGCTCGCTGCTGGTCGGCAGGATGGGCAAGGGCGACCCCCTCGCCCATCCGCGCATGACGGTGTTCGCCCGCGCGGAGACAATCACGCGCGACAGCGAAGACGGGAAGGCGGTGCGCCAGCGCTTCCTCGCCCGCCATCCGAAGGCGGCGCTCTATGTCGATTTTCCGGATTTCCGCTTCCTGCGGCTGGAGCCTGTCGACGCGTCGCTGAACGGCGGCTTCGGCCGCGCCTTCGCCCTCGAGGCGAGCGATCTTCGCGACGACCATGACGCGGACCTTCCCGCCAGTGCGCTGCGCGCCCTCGACCATATGAACGAAGACCACGCCGACGCGATCGACCATCTTGCGGCGTTGAACGGCGCAGATGGCAGCGGGTGGCGGATCGCCACCATCGACCGCCGCGGCTTCGAGATCGTGCGGAGCGACAGGCTGGCGAGGATCGAGTTCGACCGCGATCCGGCAGGCGAAGGCGGCTATCGCAAGGCCTTTGTCGACCTGATGCGGCCCGGCCCTCAGGCGGGCGGCAAAGCTGAATGACTGTCAGGAACGCCCTGCCCAGCGCTCTTCCAGGCTCGGTGGCGCGTCAGACGTCGTAGCCCTCGGGGCAGTTGGCGATGAAGCGGTGGCTGCGATTGGCCCGCAGATAGATGCACTGGCCCGGCGCATTGGCGGCAAGGCCGAGAACCCGGTCGCCGGGCTCGACCACCGGCTCCGGGAGCTTGCCCGACCGGAACGGCACGCTTTCGGCGTCTTCCAGGCCGAACACCGCATTGAAGACCGGCGGCAGCGGCGCCCCGCCGGTGCAGCCGGAGAGAACCGCCAGGGTAACGAGCACGAGCGAAGCCGCGACGGCGCCGCCATGCCGATGGCGGACACGGCCGGCGCGACGGCCATGATCCGGCCGGCTGTCGGCGCCCGGCCGCCGCGAAAATCTCAAACCCGCCATCGACTTCCCCCTCGAACGGCCACGAAAAACCCCGCCACGTGGGCGGGGTTCTAGCATGTTCGCAAATCTCAGTGAACGCTTCGTGCCTGACGCAAGCGTATCGCCGGTGCGCGCGATCAGTAGCCTTCGGGGCAGCGGTAGATATTGCCGTCGGAGTAGCGGCAATAGCCCGGGTTCGACTGGGAACGGCCGATGACGTTGCCCGCCACCGCGCCGACGCCGGCGCCGATGGCGGCGCCTGCCAGGGTCGAGCCGGTGTCGTGGCCGATCGCCTGGCCCGCCAGCGCGCCAACCGCGCCACCCGCCAGAGCGCCACCGCCGGTATAGCGGTCCTCGGTGGTGCAGCCTGCGGCCAGCATGGTCGCAACGGCGATGGCTGCGAAGGAAATCTTACGATACATAGTCAATGTCTCACTCTTCACCGTGGTGTCCCCAGTCACCACCGTTATAGGGGAGTTTTCCTGCGGGTCATCACCCCCTGGAAATCGATTTGCAGCCGACGCGATCAGCGGAGCCGGTCAGCACAACGCCGCCTCGTTCAAAGGAACGGGCGGCGCAGATGATTGGGCTTTCTCAAGAATTCAGCGCGAGGCAACGAGGCTCGGCTCGGCGTCGAAGGTGATCGACAGCTGGCCGTCCCTCGAGACAGACCAGTCGAGCGTCGCCGACTGCTCGAAAACCTCCTCGGAGACTTCCTTGCAGGCGCCATAGACATGCTTGTCCGAAGTGCCGCTCAAGCGGATCTGCAGGGGCAATTCCTGCCGGCATTCGGCAACGGTCTCATAGGCCGGGACGGGGACGGCAATTTCCTTACAGACGGAGATATCCCCTGAGCAACCAACCAGCAACATGAATGCAGCGACGTGTTCCATCTCCAGCTCCCTTTTGGGAAGGATAATACACCGGGTGTGGCTCCGGTTCCGCACGCAAGCGAAAAACGGCGTCACGTTCACGTGAGCCGCGATTGATCGGTAACGCTTTGTTACCAGTTGCTTACGCGGCGTGATTTTCTGAAGACGAAAGTGGAAGCCGCAGACGCGGTCCTGCGGGCAATATTGCGGCTTGCCGCCGCCAAGCCGAAGCTCAGGCAACAGACATCCCGGCTGAGATGGCGAGGCCGAGATCCCTATTCGGGCGTACCGCGCTGCATCACCTCATATTGTGCTTCGGGGACCGTCAGCGTGTAGCGGATCCCCTCGGGCAGATATTCGAGACGCGCTTCGCCGCCGACCGCATTGGGAACGATGCGCTCCAGCGTCGAGGTCCCGAAGCGGGCGTCGCGCTCCGCCCTGACGCGCGGGCCGCCGCGCTCCTGCCAGATGATGAGGAGCCCGGCATCCTCGCCGCCCTCGACCCGCGCCTCGATGAAGACCTTGCCCCCCGGCACCGACAGCGAGCCGTAGGAGGCGGCGTTCACCGCGAGTTCGTGGAGGGCGAGGCCGACATGCAGTGAGGCGGTCGGCGACAGATAGACGTCGACCGGCCGGAACTCGATCTGATCCATGCCGTCCGGCGCATAGCGCTCGACCTGGGTGGTTACGAGGCTTTCGAGATCGGCGCCGCGCCAGTCGGCATCGGTGACGATATCCTGGGAATAGGACAGCGACTGGATGCGGCCGCGGAACCGCACGAGGAATTCCGGCACCGTCAGAGAATGGCGTGCGGTCTGGCTGGCGAGGCTCTGGATGATCGCAAGTAGGTTCTTCGAGCGGTGGGAGAGCTCGCGCAAGAGCGTCTTCAGCGTCTCTTCGCGGCGCTTCTGGTCGGTAATGTCGAAGGACGTTCCGATGATGCCGCAGGGCTCGCCGCTCTCGTCGCGGTCGACATCGACGCAGACGTCGTACCAGCGGGTCTGGTTGCCGCGGTTGATCGACATCTCGTAGCGCAGCGGCCGGCCGGTGGAGAGCACCTCGCGCTTCATCTCGGTGGAGCGCTGCGCTGCGGTCTCGCTCAGGATGTCGGCATCGCTCGCGCCTTCATGGGCGGCCTGCAGCCAGGACTGGCCGGCATTCGACACCCACGAATAGTGCAAATCCAAATCTTGGGCGAATACGGACATTTCCGTATTTTCGATCGCTCGCAAGATTTTATTAGCCAACATCAACCGACGCTCACAACGATCCGGCTCGTGATTGCGATCAACCCAACGGAAGATCGATCCGAAACCGGCTTTGCCCCCATGGTCTCACCGTCTCTCGCCGACCTCCGGGACTCATCTGAATGATGCAGCGCCGCAGAGGTTCCGTAGCCGCGACCGGATAAGGCCCGATGGTTGCAGGTCAACCGTTCTGCTGCGTTTGTGTTCCGCCCGTCGCGGGACAATTTGGCGACGGGCGCTGCGGCGCCCACGGCGCCGTCCAGCAGCGCCTGAAAAGGCGCCCCGTCAGGCAGCGGCGCGGCTGCCGGCCTCGAAGAACAGTGCCTGGCTGATCAGGGCCTTTACCATATCCGGATTAAACGGCTTGGTGACGAGGAATGTCGGCTCCGGCCGCTCGCCGGTGAGTAGCCGCTCGGGGAAGGCGGTGATGAAGATCACCGGCACCGAGACCTTGGCGAGAATGTCGTTCACCGCGTCGATACCCGAGCTGCCGTCGGCAAGCTGGATGTCGGCGAGAACCATGCCCGGGTTCTGGGTCTCGAACAGCGCCATCGCCTCCTTGTGGGTGCGGGCGATGCCGGTGACCCGGTGGCCGAGGCTCTCGACCATCTGCTCGATGTCCATCGCGATCAGCGGCTCGTCCTCGATGATCATGATGTCGGTCGAGACCTGGCGGCCAATGTCGGAACCGGCCTGGTCGATCATTTCGGAAAAGCGCGTCTGGTCGACGCCGAGAATGTGCCCCGCCTCTTCGCTGGTGAAGCCCTCGACCGCGACGAGCAGGAAGGCCTGGCGCGGCAGCGGCGCGATGGCCTTGAGGTTGCGCGCGGCGCGCTCTTCCCAGGCCGAGGTCGGCGCGTCCTCGCGGATGTTCACGTCCAGCGACTGCCAGAGCGAGGAGAACAGCTTGTAGAGGGAGATACGGGGAGACTGGTCTTCCGGAAACAGCGAGGGATCGGCAATCAGCGCCTCGAGAACCGCAGCGACATAGGCGTCGCCGCTCGCCTGCGAACCGGTTAGTGCCCGGGAATAGCGACGCAGGTAAGGAATATGCGGCGCTATGCGGGATGACATCGACATTTAGACTCCCCTCGTATCGCTTGAACGAGACGTATTGATCTTTGCAAGGCCCGCGGTTCCGGGCGAATTCCCATCAGGGAACAAGGCCGAGCGCCGCGAGTTTCCGACTAAATGGGACATTGGTCGCTTGCTGTGAAGACCTGGCTGAAAATTGCATCCATACCCACCTTACGGCTTGCGGGACGCGATTGCCGATTTATCTGTCGGCGCAAGCTTTGGATATCCGCCGGGCCTTGAAGAGACCTTTTTATTCCAGATGCCGCCCCGCGCGTGGTCGGCGCCAGTATCGAGATGGTCGATGAGCGATCGCGAGAATGAGGACGAAAAATTGCAGACGGGACAGACCCAGAAATCGCAGCGGACGGGTTCCGAGTTAGGCATAGGTGCCTCGATCGGAAAGCAGCTCAAGGCATATTACGACGATGTCGCCAGCGAGCCCGTGCCGGACCGGTTCCTGAGCCTTCTCGACGCGCTCGACCAGGCGGAATCGGCGTCGAAAAAGAATCGGGAGTGATGGCGTCCATGAGCGTAGAGTTCGATTTCCGCAAGGAACTCATCACGATCATTCCGAATCTGCGCGCCTTCGCGACGTCGCTGACGGGATCCTTCGATCGTGCCGACGACCTTGTCCAGGAAACCCTGGTCAAGGCGTGGGACAAGCAGCACACCTTCCAGCCGGGGACCAACCTGAAAGCCTGGCTGTTCACCATCCTGCGCAACGAGTTCTACACGCAGATGCGCAAGAAGGGTCGCGAGGTTCAGGACGTCGACGGCATCCACGCGATGCAGCTTGCCGGTCATCCCGAGCAGCAGGGGCACCTCGACCTGCAGGATTTCCGCAAAGCCCTCGACCTCCTGCCCGACGACCAGCGCGAGGCACTGGTGCTGATCGGCGCTTCCGGCTTCTCCTATGAAGAGGCGGCGGACATCTGCAAATGCGCCGTCGGAACGATCAAGAGCCGCGTCTCGCGCGCCCGCACCCGCATCGCCGAGATCCTCGGCGTCGAGGGCGACGGCGACTACGGACCGGACTCGATCTCGAGCCAGATCATCGGTGTCGCCCCGGCCGCCTGATCGGCGCACCAAGGCGGGGAACTCCACTGCGCCGCGGCGGTTATCGGATAAGGATGCGGCGGGGCGCAGAGCTTTCATCGAAGGGGACGCGGCCGGCAGTTTCCGCATCGCCGGCACTAATCAAACAATGACGACGAACGGACCGATCTATGAGTGACAACATGGCCAGTAATCCGACAACGCCCGGCGGCGGCGCCCACACGCCGGGCCAGGACCCGCGCACCCAGGCGGACCGGGCGAATGTCGAGGAGCAGCTCGGCCGGCTGCGCGAGGACGTCTCGGCGCTGTCCGAAGCGGTGAAGTCGATGGCCACCCACGGCGCCGACGACGTCCGCCGGCAGGCTTCGGCGCTGCGCGACGACGTGCGCCAGCGTGGCGAAGCCTATTTCCGCCAGGCCCAGGACGCGGCCCACGATCTCGAGGAAGACGTCAGCGAGCGCATTCGCGCCGAGCCGATCAAGGCGGTGCTGATCGCCGCCGGCATCGGCTATCTCTACGCCCGACTCTTCCGGTAAGGCCCGATGATCTGGCAACTCGTCGCCAAGCTGGTGACCGGCGAGGCGGGCGTCTATGTCGCCCGCATTCGCAGACTGATCATGCTCTATGCGGTGATGGCGGTCTTCGCCATCCTGATGCTGACCTATCTGATCAGCGCGCTCTACGTCTGGGTCGCGTCGATCTACGGTCCTCTCGCGACCTCGCTCGGCTTCGCCGGCGGCTTCCTCGTTCTGATCATCCTCACCTGGATCGCGACAATCATCGTCCGGCGACCGCCACGCAAGCGCGCCGACGACCGTCTGCAGCGGGACATCGCCTCGATCGCCGGGGTGGCGGCCCTCTCCAACGCGCCGCTGCTGTTCCAGTCGGCGAAGCGCAACAAGAAGCTGCTGCTCGTCCCCGTCGCCGGCGCGGTCGGCTGGGCAGTGTGGCGGGCGATCACCGCCTACCGGCATCCGGACGACGGCGGGCTGTAAGCTCCGCCGTCGCTTGCCTTTGATGAAAGCGGCCTGACGAACGCGAATACCCCGGCCGACGTCGCAGCGAGCGGACGGCAGCGTGCCGCGGCGCGAGGCTGCATCGCATTTCCCAGCCATCCGACTTCCGGGACAATGCCGTCTGCCGGATCGCACTTGGATCACATCGTCCCTGCGACGATCCGGCAGGAACGCCTTTCCTTCCCCGACGTTTGTCTCGCGAAGCCGCCGCCTTCCCATCGTGGTCGTCGGCGCAGCGACACCAACCTATGCGCGGCATCGGAGCGGCGGCGGCCATCGCCTCGCCACGCAGTCGCGCGTCCGAAAGAAGGAATGACCCGATGACCAAGATCGACGAGGAAAAGGCGAGACAGGGACAGCGCGGCACGCCGATCCTGATGATCCTCATCGTGGCGCTGGCGCTGTGCGCCATCGTCTTCGTCGGCATGCAGTTCTACGGCGCGAGTGAGCCGGACTCCGCCCTCACCGACGGCAGCAGCACGACGAGCGAGACGGCGCCGGCCGCCGCCGACAGCCAGAGCAATGGCGAGGTCGTCAAGCCGAGCGGCGACGGCGTCACCGGAACCGACACCGGCTCGAAATGAAGCAAGGCGGCGGCCCGCCCGCCGTCAAGGCGGTCGGGCCGGCTTTGCCCTCGCGACTTGGACCGTCGGCCGTGGGCTTGGACCCCGGCGCCGGGGTTTGACGCTCAGGCGCCGAGTGGGCTGGATACCAGCCACCGGGAGCCGCTCATCCGGGCCGCTGGTTTGAGGCGCATAGGGAGAGACAAGAGGAGACGGCAATGGCCAAGCGATCGTCGAATGCCAATGACAATTCGTCGCTGAAGGATCCCGAACTCTACGAAGAGCTTCGCGACCAGGGCTACTCGAAGGAAAAGTCCGCCCGCATTTCCAACGCCAAGGCCAATCCCGACATGCATCCCTCCAAGCGCGGCGGCAAGGCTCCGCCATATGAGGAATGGACGAAGGACGAACTCTACGCGCGAGCGAAGGAGATCGGCGTCGAAGGCCGGTCGGACATGACCAAGGACGACCTCATCGCCGCGTTGCGGGGCGGCTGAGCGAGCCGAAGGCGGAAGGAGACCGCCGGCCGCGTTCGCGAACTCGCCCGCCAATCTGCCCGCACCAGACGTTCGCGGCAGGATGGCAGCATACCCATGCAACGCCAAGCCAGGTGGGGCTGGCCGGAAAGCGGCTCAGCCGGAAACGCTCTCCGAGGCCGCGCCGGAGGCCTCCACTGCCTGGTCGAGATAGCTCGCTTCGGCCGGCACCAGAACGTTCAGCGCCAGCGGGTGGAGTTCCACCTGCGAGAGGTCGTCCAGCACTTCGAGCTCGCCGTCGCGCACCGCCCGGTTCGAACGCGGCTTGCCGCGATGGGCGAGATCGACCTTCCGCGCCGACTTGACGATGAGATCGGGATTTTGCCGCCAGCTGCCGGTGAAGATGTCCAGCGTAAGCTTGGCGACGCGCGACAGCCGTCGCTCGGTACAGATATAGACGCCGAGCTCGCCGCCCTTGGGATTGTCCGCATAAGGCAGATGCCGGGGGCCGTAGAGATTGTTGGAAATCGCGATGGCCGAGCACTGCATCCGCTCGGCGCGCCCGTCGACATTGATCACCAGCTCCACCTTCGGCAGCCGCTTGAAGGCCAGGCCGATGGCGCGCGTCGTCGCCCACATCTTGCCGATCCGCGAACCATAGGCGATCTTTTCGCGAAACCGCACCATTCGCGCATGGAGGCCCGTCGCGAACTGGTGGATGAACGGCTTGCCGTTGACCGTGCCGACATCGACCGGCGTGATCGTGCCGCCGGCAAGGGCCTTGACCGCCGCCTCGAGGCCGAGCGGGATCTGCAGCGTCCGGGCAAAGAGGTTCATCGTCCCGGCCGGCAGGATCGCCAAAGCCGTCTCGCGCTTGAACAGCGCCGCAGCCGCCGCCGAGACCGTGCCGTCGCCGCCACCGACGAGCAGGATGTCGAGGCCCTCCCTATTGGCGGCCGACTGGATGGCGTCGACGATCTCCTTGCCGCTGCAGATCTCGATCGAAATGTCGTGGCCGTGGACGCTGAACTCGTCCTTGATCAGCGTCGACAGCCAGTCGAGATCGGTCGTCTTCAGCGTACCGCCATCGCGGTTGAGGAGCGCCAGTATTCGCATTGCGGCAGGACCATCCAGCTTCGTGTTCGAGGCGGCCGCGCGGGCGGCCGACCCGCATCAGCTAGGGCATATGGGCGAGAACAGAATGGACCGGGCGGACGATCCGGCAATTTCGGGACCGCCGGATGACGCGGGAAACGGCTTATGCGGCTGCCACGGCATTCCGTCATTGCGTCTCCATCCCCGTTTCGCCGCTTCACCCTAGATGCAGTGCCGGGGACAAGATCGGCGCGGCCATCGTTCCTCATACTGAAGGTTCTGAAGGAGTAGAACATGATCAAGTGGATCATCATTCTTTTGGTTGTTGCGGCGATTGCCAGTCTTCTCGGCTTTCGCGGCGTCGCCGGCGTTTCGGCCGGGCTCGCGAAGATCCTGATCTTCATTGTCCTTGCAGGCCTGCTCCTGCTGCTCCTCTTCGGTGTGCTGGTGATCGGCTAGGATTCCTGCGGCGCTGCAGCAAACAAATTGCTGCAGCCAGCGGATTTTTCGGGAACCAGTTGCCCGAGGCCTTAGTTGTGTTGGCATCCAGCATCGCGTGACCCGATACGAACAACGGGCCACGCGAAAAGGTCTATCTCCAATATAGACGAAGGTATTTACGATGATCCGCAAGCTACTCGCAACCACGGCCATCGCCGCCCTGCTCACCGCTCCTGCCATGGCGCAGGACTCCTCCAGCCAGCCGGCACAGGAGCCCGCCGCGACGCAGTCGAGCGGCGACATGTCCGGCGACATGGCCAAATCGGGTGACCAGCAGCAGGCTGCAGCGTCCGGCAACTATCTCACCAAGCTTTCCAGCGACCAGTATCTGGCGTCGAACCTCACCGGCCAGTCCGTCTATGACGGCGAGGGCGAGGACGCCCAGTCGATCGGCGACATCCAGAACTTCCTCGTCGGCAGCGACGGCACCGTCGTCGCCGCGATCGTCGGTGCGACGGTCAACGACGAGTCGAAGACGGTCGCGATACCGTTCCAGCAGATCGGCTGGACGATGGACAAGAACAACGAGCCGCGCGCCGTTCTGAAGGCCTCGAAGGAGGATCTCTCCAGCGCGCCGACCTTCCAGACCAAGGAAGAGCAGCAGGCCGCGCAGCAGCAGGCTTCGAGCGGCGGCGAGACCGCCCCGGCGGACGGTTCCGCTTCGGCTCCGGCCGGCGGCACGACCATGGCGGAGGGTTCCGCAGCGGCCCCGGCTTCGGGTGACCAGATGGCCGCTTCCCAGCCTGGCGACACCGCTTCCAAGCCGGCTGACGGCCAGTCGATGGCCTCCAGCGACAGCAACAACATGGCCTCCGGCAAGACCGACCGCGAGACGGCGACCAACGAGGCCGGCTCGACCGAATATCCCTCGACCGTCGGTTCGGACCAGTATCTCAGCGAGAACCTGATCGGCGCCAACGTCTATTCGGGCCCGGGTGAGGATGCCGACGATATCGGCGGCATCAACGACCTCGTCCTCGCCTCCTCCGGCAAGGTGGAAGCGGCGGTCGTCGGCGTCGGCGGCTTCCTCGGCATCGGCGAGAAGGAAGTGGCGCTGCCGCTCGACCAGCTGCAGATGAGCCGCGACGAGAACGACGAGCCGCGCATCACCGCCGCGCTCGACAAGGAAGCCCTCGAGAAGGCGCCCGAGTTCGACTCTGACAAGTCGTCCGACCAGATGGCCGAGAACTCCGACGCGCAGTCGACGGACCAGCAGTCCGGCGACCAGATGGCTGCCAGCACGGACGCTCAGTCCACCGACCAGCAGTCGAATGACCAGATGGCCGCCACCACGACCGGTGCTGCCACCGGTGCTGCTGCGGGCGCTGCCGCCAACGCCGGCGATCAGGCCGAGCAGACGGCCGACAATGCTGGTCAGGCGATGGACAAGGCCGGCGACCAGGCGCAGCAGACCGCCGAGAACACTGGTCAGGCCATGGACAACGCTGGCGACCAGGCGCAGCAGAACGCTGAGAACGCCACCGAGGACCAGAGCGGCGATGCGACCACCACGGCTTCGACCGGCGGTGACCAGCGTGAGGGCATGACCAAGGTTGCGGACGACGCGCAGCTGACCGCCGACGACCTGATGGGCACCACCGTCTACGGTCCGAACGACCAGAGCGTCGGCGAGATCGGCGATATCGCCCTCAAGGCCGACGGCACGGTCGATGCGGTCATCGTCGACGTCGGTGGTTTCCTCGGCATCGGCGAGAAGCCGATCGCGGTCGGCATGGACAACCTGAACTTCATGCGTGACAAAGACGGCAAGCTGTATCTCTACACGCAGTTCACCGAGGACCAGCTGAACAACGCGCCGGAGTACAACAAGGACGCCTATGCCGAGAACCGCGACAAGATGCGGCTCGACAGCGGCGACGCCACCGGCTCGAGCATGTCTTCGGACCAGCCGGCCGACCAGAAGGCGAGCCAGCCCGCCAACTGATCCGGCTGATCGCAGGAAAATGATCGGGGTCCGCCTTTCGGCGGGCCCCTTTTTCGTGCGTGTCGTAGAGTGCGTTCCGCGCGTCCCCGTTAGCGACCGGCGCGCACGCTCTCGGCGACATTACAATTCGTTACACAGGGATAAGAAATCCGCCCGATTGTTGAATAGGCTACAGTTTTAGAGCGTCCTCTGTGCGTCCCGAATGGGCGTACAGAGGACGCTCTAAGTTGTTGAATCACCGCATCGTGCTTTCCGAAAAGCGATTCCGATCTTCGGGCCGATGCTATAGATATGACCGGTCGATCGACACCCTGGGAGACGCGTGCCGCATGGCCATGATCCGGCAGATACTCGTCACTCTCGTCGTGCTGGTTCTGCTGGCGGCGGCCTACATCAAGATCGAGCCCTCTGCCGGTCGGGCGCTGCTCGCCGCCGGGCTGCCGATCCCCGGACCGGTGGAAGATGTCATCGCCTGGCTGGCACCGCCGGGCAGCGACGCTCCGGCGGCTGCGGCAGGCGGCGAGCGGTCGCGCGGCGGGCGCTCCGGCGGCGGGCCCCAGCTCGTCGTCGCCGATCCCGTCGTCGTCGGCCGCACCCGCACCGAAATGCGCGCCATCGGCACCGGTGAGGCAGCGCGCTCGGTGACCGTCTATCCGGACAACACCACCGGCATCATCCAATCCGTCGCGGTTCGCTCCGGCGACGCTGTCGAGGCCGGCGCGCCGCTGATCGTGCTCGAACATTCCTCGGAAGAACTTGCCGTCAGCCGCGCCCGCATCGCCGTCGATGCGGCCGAGGAAAAGCTCGTGCGCTACGACAGGCTGTCGAAGTCCCGGGCGGTTTCCAGCGTCGAGGTCAATGACGTCATCCGCGAGCGCGACAATGCCCGGCTCGACCTCAAATCCGCGCAGATCGCCCTCGACAAACGCACCGTCAGGGCGCCCTTCGCCGGGCGCATCGGCATCGTCTCGGTCGACGAGGGCGATCTCGTCGGCGCCCAGACGGCGATCGCCAAGGTCGACGATCGCCGCGAGATCAAGGTGGTGTTCTACACGCCGGAGAGCTTCGTCTCCGAGCTGCAGATCGACGCCGCCGTCGAGGCGGTGCCGACCGCCCAGCCGGATCGCGTCTTCAAAGGCCGCATCAGCGCCATCGACAGCCGCCTCGACGAAGCCAGCCGGACGCTGCGCACCGAAGCGCTGGTTGACAATTCCGGCGACACGCTGAGGCCCGGCATGTCCTTCACCGTGTCGCTCTCCCTCGACGGCGAGGAATATCTCTCGGTCGATCCGCTCTCGGTCGTCTGGGAGCGCACCGGCCCGGTGGTCTGGAAGGTCGTCGGCGACGAGGCGGTCAAGGCCTCCGTCGCCATCGTCGAACGCGATATCGACCGGGTGCTGGTCTCCTCGAACGAGCTGAAGGCCGGCGATGCGGTGGTCGTGGAGGGTCTGCAGTCGATGCGCCCGGGGATCAAGATCCGCACCGGCAACGACCGAAAGCCCTCCCCCGTCGCCGGCGCCACGGCATCGCCCGAGGAGAGCGAGGCCGCAGGCGGCAAGCGCTCGTCTCTCGACCGGTCGGCGACGGCCTCTCCGCGCCTGATCTCCGCAGCGGCGGCCCATGAGGCGGCGGCCCAACCACCGACAGCCGCCACCGCGGAGGAACGCCCGTGAGGGCGGAGCAGCGCATCGACGGGCTGACGGCCTTCACCAGCCTGTTCATCCGCCGTCCGGTCCTCACCGTCGTCCTCAACCTCCTCATCGTCGTCGCCGGCCTCGCCGCGCTGAATGCCGTCGAGATCCGCGAACTGCCGAATGTTGACCGCCCGGTGATCACCGTGTCGGTCGATTTCGACGGGGCGAGCCCCGAGACGATCGACCGCCAGGTGACCAGCCAGATCGAGAGCGCGGTCGCCAGGGTGACCGGCATCGAATCGATGTCGTCGAAATCGGAATTCGGCGATGCGCGGGTGACCATCGAGTTCTCCGACGCGACCGACCTCAACGTCGCGGCGAGCGACGTGCGCGATGCCGTCAGCCGGATATCCAACGCCCTGCCCGAGGGCGCCGACGAGCCGCGCATCGTCAAGGCGGATGCCGACGCCCAGGCGATCATGCGCCTTGCCGTCACCTCGAAGTCGATGAAGATCGAGGATCTGACGACCCTCGTCGAGGATCGCATTGCCGACCAGCTCGCCGCCGTCGACGGCGTCGCCGACATGCAGGTCTATGGCGAGCGCGAGAAGCTCATCTATGTGGATATCGACCCGGACAAGCTGGCGACCCGCGGCCTGACCCTCGGCAATGTCGCGACGGCGCTGCAGAACGCCGCGATGGACGTGCCGGCCGGCTCGCTCGCCTCCCCCACCCAGCAGCTGATCGTCCGGGCCGACGCCAACGTCACCTCGCCGGAAGCCTTCGAGGCGATCTATCTCGATGCGCGCACCCGCATCGGCGACGTCGCCTCGGTGCGCTTCGGCCCGGACGAGGCCGGCTCGCAGCTGAGGCGCAACGGCGAGACCGGCATCGGCCTCGGCGTCGTGCGCCAGGCCGGCTCCTCCACCCTCGACATTTCCGAGGGCGTGCGCCGCGAGGTCGCCAATCTCAACCGGACGCTTCCCGAAGGCGTCCATGTCGAGGTGACCAGCGACGACGCGACCTTCATCAACGGCGCCCTGCACGAGGTGGAGCTCGCCATCGGCCTTGCCGTCGTCATCGTCGTCGCGGTGATCTTCCTGTTCCTCCTGAACCTGCGGGCGACCTTCATCCCGGCGGTGACCATGCCGATCGCGCTGATCGGCGTCGTCAGCTTCATCTATCTCGCCGGTTTCTCGGTGAACATCCTGACGCTGCTCGCCCTGGTTCTGGCGACGGGCATGGTGGTCGACGACGCCATCATCGTCCTCGAAAACATCGTGCGCTGGCGCGACATGGGCGCAAGGCCGCGGGCCGCAGCGGTGATCGGCGCGCGCGAGATGTTCTTCGCCGTGGTCTCGACGACGGCGACGCTCGCCGCTGTCTTCGTGCCGATCTCCTTCCTTCCCGGCCAGGCCGGCGGCCTGTTCAAGGAGTTCGGCTACGTTCTCGCCGCGGCGGTGATCATCTCCTCCTTCATCGCGCTCACCCTCTGTCCGATGCTCGCCGCGACCTTCCTGAAAGCCCATGAGGACGAGCGGCGCCCCGGCGTCATCGCGCGGGGCATCCGCTGGTGCGGCGCCCGGCTCGGCGGCCTCTACGCCGTCACCCTGCGCTTCTGCCTGTCCTTTCCGCTGATCGTCGTCGTCGCCGCGGCACTGTTTTCCTACAGTGCCTGGAACGTCTTCAAGACGATGCCGCAGGAGCTGACGCCCTCGGAGGATCGCGCTGTCGTCTTGATGTCGATCAGCGGACCGCAGGGGGCGAGCCTCGACTACACCAACGCCCAGGTGCGCCGCATCGAAGACATCCTGATGCCCTATGTCGACGCGGGCGAGGCGACGAACGTCTTCGCCATCACCGGCCGCGGCGGCGCCAACCAGGCCTTCATGGTGGTCAGTCTCGCCGATTGGGCGGACCGCGCCCGCTCGCAGCAGGAGATCGTCGCCGAGATCAACGGCAAGCTGCGCAATGTTGCCGGCCTTCGGGCCTTCGCCATCCAGCCGAACTCGCTCGGCATCCGCGGCGGCGGCCGCGGCCTGCAATTCGCCATTGCCGGGCAGAATTTCGACGAGCTGGCGACCAGCGCCGACAGCCTGGTCGAGGCAATGCAGAAGGACGGGCGCTGGGGCACGGTGCGGCTGTCCAACGACGCGACCCAGCCGCAGCTCTCGGTGGTCATCGACCGGGCGAGAGCCTCCGACCTCGGCATCGACATCGACGGCCTCGCCACCGCCATGCAGGCGCTGCTCGACGGCCGCGAGATCGGCCAGACCTATATCGGCGACAAGGAAGTGCCGATCCAGCTGATCTCGACCAGCGACCCGGTCAACGATCCAGGCGATCTGCGCAACGTCTTCCTGAAGGCCGAGGACGGCCGCATCGTGCCGATGTCGACGGTCGCCACCGTCGAGGAAAAGCCGATCGCGCCGTCGCTGAGCCGCGAGAACCGCAGCCGCGCCGTCTCGATCACCGCGCAGATCCCCGACGGCTACGCCATCCAGGACGCCTGGAACGACGTCCAGATCTTCTCCAAGGACCTGCTGCCGCCCTCGCAGCGGCTGATCCCCCTGGCCGAAGCTGCGACGCTCACCGAGACCAATGGCGGGCTCGCTCTGGTCTTCGGCTTTGCCATCGTCATCATCGTCCTCGTCCTCGCCGCGCAATTCGAGAGCTTCGTCTCGGCGCTGATCATCATCGCCACCGTGCCGCTCGGCATCGCCTGCGCCATCTATGCGCTCTCCTTCTTCGGCGAGAGCCTCAACCTCTACAGCCAAATCGGCCTGGTGCTGCTCGTCGGCATCATGGCGAAGAACGGCATCCTCATCGTCGAATTCGCCAATCAGCTGCGGGAACGGGGCCTGCCGCTGCGCCAGGCGATCGAGGACGCCTGCCTGATCCGCCTCAGGCCAGTGATGATGACCATGGTGGCGACCGTCGTCGGCGGCATCCCGCTGGTGCTGGCCTCCGGCGCCGGCGCCGAGGCGCGCGTCGCGCTCGGCTATGTTATCGTCGGCGGCCTCGGCCTTGCCACCTTCTCGACGCTCTACATCACGCCGGTCGCCTATCTGATCCTCGGGCGTTTCTCGAAGCCGATCTCGGAACGCACGGCGGAGCTTCATAGGGATGTCGCGGCGGCGGAAGCGCGCCATTCCAGCGAGGACGAGGAAGAGCGCGGCGGCCATCCGGCGCCGGCGGAGTAGGAAACAGCAGCCCGGCTCCGGTTCTGGCTGCAGTTGCCGTCGACCCGGTCGCGCCGTCATCCTCGGCCTCGTGCCGAGGATCTACCGTGACTTCCGCACCAGAATCGATCGAAAATAGCCAATCGCCAGGGATCCAACGCTCCAGCGGCAGTAGATCCTCGGCACAAGGCCGAGGATGACGGGGGTGATGGAATGCGCCCGATTTGTTCGCCGCAGTTCCCGCCCCTGGCTTCCAGGGTGCCCCCCATTTCCTCCTGCCTCGCAAATCTTTAGAAGCGCCCCATGGCACCCCCTCCCCTTCTGCGCCTCGATGGCGTCGCTCTCACCTTCGGCGGCACACCGCTCCTTAGCAGCGTCGAGCTGAATGTCCTTCCCGGCGATCGCATTGCGCTGGTCGGGCGCAACGGCTCCGGCAAGTCGACGCTCCTGAAGATCGCCGCGAGGCAGGTCGAGCCCGACCGCGGCGAGGTGTTTCTCAAACCCGGCACGACCCTGCGCTATCTCGCCCAGGAGCCGGACTTCGGCGATTTTTCGACGGTGGGCGACTATGTAGCGGAGGGCCTCGGTCCCGCCGACGATCCCTACCGCGTGACCTTCCTGATCGAGTCTCTCGGGCTCACGGAAGACATGTCGCCGGCCAACCTCTCCGGCGGCGAGGCGCGGCGCGCGGCGCTCGCCAAGGCCCTGGCGCCGGAGCCGGACGTTGTCCTTCTCGACGAGCCAACCAACCATCTCGACCTCCCGACCATCGAATGGCTGGAAGGCGAGATCCGCCAGATGAAGAGCGCCGTCGTCGTCATCAGCCACGACCGGCGCTTTCTGCAGACGGTGACGAGGGCGACGGTGTGGCTCGACCGCGGCGGGGTGAAGCGGATCGACGAGGGCTTCGGCGCCTTCGAGGCCTGGCGCGACAAGGTGCTGGAGGAGGAAGAACGCGACCTCCAGAAGCTCGACCGCAAGATCGTCCGCGAGGAGCACTGGCTGCGCTACGGCGTCACCGCAAGGCGCACCCGCAACATGCGCCGGCTCGGCGAACTCCACGCCATGCGCCAGCAACGCCGCGAGACGCGGCGGGCCGTCGGCCAGGCGGTGATGCAGGCCGGCGAGACCCGCGAGAGCGGCAAGCTCGTCATCGAGGCGGAGGGGATTTCCAAGGCCTATGACGGCCGGGTGCTGGTGAAGGATTTCTCCACCCGGATCGCCCGCGGCGACCGGATCGGCCTCGTCGGGCCGAACGGCGCCGGCAAGACGACGCTGTTGAAGATGCTGATCGGCGAGCTGCCGCCCGACGAAGGCAGGATCCGCCTCGGCACCAATCTCGACCTTGCCTTTCTCGACCAGAAGCGTGCGAGCCTGAAGGACGACGTCGGCGTCGCGGAAGCGCTGACCGACGGGCGCGGCGACCAGGTCATGGTGAATGGCGAGCCGCGCCACGTCGCCGGCTACCTCAAGGATTTCCTGTTCCAGTCCGAGCAGATCCGCACCCCGGTCGGCCAGCTCTCCGGCGGCGAGCGGGCGCGGCTGCTTCTGGCGAAGACGCTCGCGACGCCGGCCAATCTCCTCGTCCTCGACGAGCCGACCAACGACCTCGACATGGAGACGCTGGATCTCCTGGAAGAGCTGATCGCCGGCTATCCCGGCACGGTGCTTCTCGTCAGCCACGACCGCGACTTCCTCGACCGCACGGTAACCGGGGTGATCTCGCCCGCCGGCGACGGCGTCTGGCTGGAATATGCCGGCGGCTATGCGGACATGCTCGCCCAGAAGCGCGACATGGCGGCGGCGGAGAAGCGGCCGGCAAAGGCTTCCGGCTCGGCGGCGGCGAAGTCGGCCCCTGCCACCGCGGCGAGCGGCCGGAACGATGCGGCACAGGCCAAGCCAACCTCGGCGGGAAAGCTCTCCTTCAAGCAGAAATTCGCACTCGAAACCCTGCCGAAGACTATCGCCGAACTGGAAGGCGCCATCGCCGGGGCCGAGGCCGAGATGGCCGATCCGGCGCTGTTTTCGAAGAACCCCGGCCGGTTCCAGGAACTGGCCAAGCTGATCGAACAAAAGCGCGCGGCGCTCGCCCAAGCGGAAAACGAGTGGCTCGAACTCGAAATGCTGAAGGCCGAGATCGAGGGATGAGCCCGACAGGCGGGCCCACCCTCGTCGCCACTTTTACGCCGCGTTGGCGTAGCGGGCCTTTTCCTCTTCGGTGAGGGCCGGATAGTCGGTGTAGCCTTCCGCGCCGCCGCCGTAGAAGGTCGCCTCGTCCCATTCGGCGAGCGGCGCACCGAGGCTGATCCGCTCGACGAGGTCCGGGTTCGAGATGAACGGCCGGCCGAAGCAGGCCAGATCGATCTCGCCCTTGGCGAGACGCTCTTCCGCCAGATCCGGGGTGTAGTTGTTGTTGCCCATGTAGACGCCGTCGAAATGCCGGCGCAGCGACCAGGCCTTGAACTGGTGCGGATCGCGATCGCCGCGGGTCGCCCCCTCGATGACGTGGAGATAGGCAAGCCTTCGCCGCGACAGCTCCTTCACATAGGCGGTGAACACCGCCTCGGGATCGCTGTCGCTCAGGTCGTTGGCGGGCGACACCGGCGAGATGCGGATGCCGGTCCGCTCCGGGCCGAAGACACCGGCGACGGCGTCCACCACCATCAACGGGAAGCGCATGCGATTCTCGATCGAGCCGCCATACTCGTCCTCGCGCTGGTTGGCGCCGTCGCGCAGAAACTGGTCGAGCAGATAACCGTTCGCCGAGTGGATCTCGACCCCGTCGAAGCCGGCGCGCTTGCTGTTTTCCGTCGCCTTGACGTAGTCGTCGATCACCCGCGGCAGTTCGCCCGCCTCGAGCGCGCGGGGCGTCACGGCATCCTTCATGCCAGTTTCCGTAAAGGCCTTCATCGCCGGCGCGATCGCCGAGGGTGCGACGGGCAGCGCACCGCCCGGCTGAAGATCCGGATGCGACACGCGGCCGACATGCCAGAGCTGCAGCACCATCTTGCCGCCCTCTTCGTGGACGGCGTCGGTCACCTTCTTCCAGGCAGCCACCTGTTCGTCGGAAAAGATGCCCGGCGTCCAGGCATAGCCGCGGCCCTCCGGCGAGATGTTGGTCGCTTCGGTGATGATCAGGCCGGCGCTGGCGCGCTGGCGGTAGTATTCGACGTGGATGTCCTTCGGCACGCCTTCGCTGGTCGCCCGGCTGCGGGTGAGCGGCGCCATGACGACGCGGTTGGCGAGCGCGATCGGCCCGAGGTCGAGGGGCTTCAGAAGATGGTCGTAGCTCATGGTTCGGCATTCCTTGTGAGTGGGCGCGCGGTGGTCTGCTCGTGCGTCATCCTTCGGTCTGCCAATGTGGTGCGCCGCAACAGACCGGAAAGCCGGTTGAACATTGCGTCACCGGGGATAAGACGGTTACGGACCGTCAGCCGGTCTGGATGAGGGAGCCGGCTTTGAGAGGACAGGACGGCTTGGATCACCCGAACTCCGCAACGAAAGACGTTTTTGCAGACTGGGCCGGGCGGGAACTCGCCTTCTGGCGCGACGTCTACAAGGGCGGGCGGGACTTCTCAGCAGCCCATGCGGCGCTCAACGAGACGCAGCGGGCGATCTTTCTCTTCGACATTGCCGAAGATCGGGTAACCCTCCGTGCCAAGCCGGCCTTCTATTCCGACGAGGACATGGCCGAGGCTCCCGTCGGCCCCTGCCGGCGGGCACGATTCTACCGCGACTTCCTCGCCGAATGCGCCGGGCAAGAAACGCTGCCGCCGCTGACGATCGCCATCGATGTCGGCGACATCGCGCCCGCCCGTTTCGAGGCGCCGGTCTTCGCCTTCCAGAAGCCGCGCGGCACGGCGAACATCCTTTTGCCGGACATCGATTTCCTGCGCACCGACCACTATGCCGGCGAGGAACCAGATCCTTATGCCGTCGCCGACAAGCGCCACGGCGCGGTCTTTGCCGGAGCCTCGACCGGCGGCCAGGTGACGATGAAGGCGCTGCGCGACCTGACCCTTCCCCGCCTTCGCCTTGCGGACGAACTCGTCGGCCATCCGGACATCGATTTCCGCATCGCCAGAGCCGTCCAGTGCGCCAACGGCACGGTGCAGGCGGAGCTGGAAGCCCGGCCCTATTTCGGGCCGCATATCCCCTTCGCCGAGCAGCTCGCCTATCGCTTCGTCATTTCCGTCGACGGCAATGGCGCCACCTGCTCGCGCATCGTGCGCACGCTCAGAAGCCGCAGCGTCCTCATGAAGGGCGACTCGGAGAACCTCCTCTATTATTTCCACGGGCTTCAGCCGCATCGCCACTACCTGCCCTTCGCGGGCAAGGCGGAGATCGAGGCCTATCTCGCGCTCGACAAGGCCGGGAATCTGGATAGCGAGGCGATCCTTGCAGCTGCGCAGCATTTTCACCGCAGCTATCTGACCCGCAAGGCCGTCGTCGCTTACGGCCGCACGCTGCTTGCCGCTTTTGCCGCCTGGCAGACCGGGGTGACAGGTGGCCCGACACAACGCCACCCCCGAGCCTGGCGGCTGTTTCGGCTGCGCCGGTCGGCCGCCCCCGAGACCCACCGGAACCCTCGACCGTGAACTACCGCCACGCCTTCCACGCCGGAAACTTCGCCGACGTCGTCAAGCATGCGCTGTTCTGCCGGCTGCTGCGCTATCTGCAGCGCAAGGACGGCGCCTTCCGCATCTACGACACTCATTCAGGCCCCGGCCTCTATGACCTTTCCGGCGACGAGGCGACGCGGACGATGGAGCACGAGGCCGGCATCTCGGCGCTCCTCGAAGCAGATGCCGCCGTCCGGGACCATCCCCTCCTCGCCGACTATCTGGCGATCGTCCGGCCGGAACATGCCGCCGGCCGCTATCCCGGCTCGCCGCTGATCGCAAGGCGCCTGATGCGCCCGCAGGACCGGCTCTCGGCCTATGAGCTGCACGATGAGGATGCCGCGGCGCTGAAGCGCCTGTTTGCCGGTGATCCGGCGGTCAAGGCGATCGCCCTCGACGGCTGGCTGGCGCTCGGCGCGCATCTGCCGCCAAAGGAAAAGCGCGGTCTCGTGCTGATCGACCCACCCTTCGAGAAACCGAGCGAGGTGGACGACATTTCCGGGGCGCTCGCAAAGGCGGTCGCGCGCTGGCGCGGCGGCACCTATGCGGTGTGGTATCCGATCAAGCGCCCGGCCATGGTCGAGCGGCTGCGCGCCTCTCTCGCCGCCATCGCCCTCGACGAGATCGCCTTCGCCGAATTCCTGCGTGAGCCGATGACCACTGAGGAAAGGTTTGTCGGCACCGGCATGGCGGTGATCAACCCGCCCTTCGTCTTCCGCGAGGAAGCCGAAACACTGCTCTCGCTGCTCGCCCCGGTGCTCGGGCGCGGCAGCATGGCAACATCTTCGGTCAAAGTGGCGCGAGCGGGCGCTTGATAAGACGCCTCTTGACGCAAAGGGTGATAGCGTCCGCGCCGACCCATTCGTTGCTGCGCTGCAGCCAGCCGATCATACGGGAGTAGTCACCATGACCCGGCCCATCCTTCTTCTCACCTGCATCCTGTCCCTCCTCGTCTCGCCCCAGATCGCCCTTTCGGCGGACATGCAGGGCTACCGGGCCGAGGCGATCCCGGCCAAGGTGCCGGCCTGCGACGACGCGGCGGTGCTCGGCGAGGTGGAGGACCAGTTCGAATACGGCGCCCCGCACATGCTCGAGGCGCGACTCGAGATCCTCGAATTCCAGGGCATGTTCGAAAAGGCCTATCAGCCGCAGGTGAAGGACGACCCCTATCCGGCGCCGAGCCCCTTCGAGCGGCGTTACTGCCAGGCCAAGGCGCTGATCTCCGACCACCAGTGGCGCACGGTCTACTACGTCATCGAATATCCGATGGGCTATGCCGCGGCCGGCGACTATCTCGGCATCTTCTCGCCGGTGCGCGGCTGGAAGGCGGAGGGCTGCGTCCTCGGCCTCGACGAGTGGCATGTCTATGGCGCCAACTGCCAGTCGCTGCGCCGCTATCCGCCGGAGGCCGCGATCTACGCCCATCCCGGCTTCGTCTCGAAATACTGAGGCGGAAGGCTATTGATGCGCGTCTTTTATTCCGCCGCCTCACCCTTCGCTGCCAAGGTCCGCATGGCGGCGCGCCACTGCGATCTCGAACTCGAGAGCGTGACCGCCAACACGACGGCGGAGCCGGCCGATCTTCTTTCCGCCAACCCGCTCGGCAAGATCCCGGCGCTGGTCCTCGACGACGGGACGACGCTCTATGACAGCCGGGTGATCTGCGACTATTTCGACCGGCTGACCGGCGGCCAGTTGGTGCCCCAGGGCCTCGACGCCTGGCGGGCGGTCAGGCTGATCGAGGCGACCGCCGACGGGATTGCCGACGCGCTGATCCTGTCGCTCTACGAGGAGCGCTTCCGGCCCGAGGAGAAGCGCCACCAGCCCTGGGTGGACAAGCAGCTGCGCAAGGCCGACCGCGGCCTTGCGGCGCTCGAAACGATGCTCGGCGACCTGCCCGAAACGCTGACGACCGCGCATTTCGCCGTCGCCGCGCTGCTCGGCTGGATGGGCTTCCGCTTCGAGGGCAAGCTGGAATCAGAGCGCCCTCGCCTTGCCGACTGGCTGGCGGCCTTCCCCGACGCATTCCCGGCCTATGGCGAGCTGAGGCCGCGGCTTTCCTGAGACGTTGCAAGGGCCGGCTCGAGCGGCTATGAGACCGGCCCACGGCCGATCGCGTCGTTGGGGCGTCGCCAAGCGGTAAGGCAGCGGCTTTTGGTGCCGCCATTCGCAGGTTCGAATCCTGCCGCCCCAGCCAATTGATCCAACGCATGGAAATCGCTCGAGTTTCCACGGGCCACGCCTTCCGGCAGCTTCAGGAAGCACGGTGCGTGGCAGACAGGCGATCGTCCGATTGCGGGAATCCCCGGATCCAAACTGCTTTCTGCTAGAAAATCGATGCCGATTTTCTCGCCGATGTTGTTGGCTCACCGATGGTGCGTCGCTTCCCGGGGAGTGTCGCTCGACACCCGATCCGACCGGGCCGACAGCATGTCAGATCAGGTGCGTCTCGAGGCTCGAAGGATGGAAGAGCTCTTCGGGCGTCAAATGGCGCGAGGACAGGCCCTGGGCGTGGTGGTGCCGCAGGAAGACGCCCAGCTGCTCGCGATTGGGCGCATAGCCATAAGACCAGAAATCGTCGCCCATCAGCCGGCGCGCCTCACGCAACCGCTCCTCGACGAAGGGCAGCGTGACCTTGGTCGCGGAGGTATCGCTCAGCCGGCGCTGGGCGACGGCCTTCGCCTCAGTGAACGCCTTCAACAGCGCGCCTGCAAGCCAGGGATGCTGCTCGGCGAGTTCGCGGCGCAATCCGGTGAGATGCATGATCGGAAAGATGCCGGTGCGTTCGTAATAGTCCTTCGCCGCGGTCGTCGGATCCTCGAACAACCAGCGCACGCCCGGCTCGCCCCGGTCGTAGGCGGACGGCGCGCGGGGCGTCAGGATGGCATCGATCTCGCCGGCAAGGAGCAGGTCCGACAGGGAGCGCCCTTCCGGTGCGCTCTCCAAGACGACACCCTCCGGCAAATCGATGGCGATCTTCTCGGGCCGGCCGGGCTGCTCGATGCCGCCGCGCACCCAGATGATTTCGCTCGGATCGATGCCGTATTCGTCCTTCAGGATCACCCGGCCCCAGACGCAGGCGGTGAGCTGATATTCCGGCACGCCGACCCTCTTGCCGCGAAGGTCCTGCGGCGAGGAGATGCCGGCAGCGGCGTTCACATAGAAGGACGTGTGGCGGAAGGCGCGCGAGAGAAACACTGGCAGCCCGACATAGGGACAGTCGTTGCGCGCGGTCTTCACCGAGAACGAGCTGAGCGACAGCTCCGACACATCGAACTCGGCGTGACGGAAGGCCCGGAAGAAGATCTCCTCAGGGTCGAGCGTCATGAACACCGGATCGACACCGTCGATCTGCACGGTTCCGTCGATCAGCGGCCGCGTGCGGTCGTAGTCTCCGACGGCGATGGACAGTCTGAGTTTGCTCATGAGTTGGTTCCACTGGCGATGTCAGAGGGTGGGCGGTCGGGCCACGGGAACGCTTCCCGGCTGGCCTGAGGACGGTCGAGAGAGATCGGCCGCGGGCCGCCCGTTTCCGGTGAAGCTCAGGCCGCGTTCCGGGCAAGCCGGGTGCGGCTGCGGTCGAGCCGCACATGGACGTTCTTCTCGCGCGTGTAGGCGAGGAGTTCCTCGAGGCATTCCTCCCGTCCCAACCCGGACTGCTTGACGCCGCCGAAGGGCGCACCGAGGAAGTGTTTCGAGACCTCGTTGATCCAGACATAGCCGGCCTCGACCTCGCGGGCGGTGAGATGCGCCTGGTTGAGGTCGTCGGTCCAGATCGAGCAGGTCAGCCCGTAATCGACGGCGTTGACCTCCTCCAGCATCGCTGCCTCGTCGCGCCAGGGCGCGATGGCGAGCACCGGCCCGAACACCTCCTCGCGGGCGATCCGCATTGCGGGCGTGACATCCGCGAACACCGTCGGCTCGATGTAGTATCCGTCCTTCAGCGCCGGATCCGCCGGGTGGCCGCCGCCGGTGACGAGGCGTGCGCCCTCCGCCTTCGACGCGGCGATGAACGCCTTGATCCGCTCGTACTGGGCCTCGCTGACGATCGCGCCCATGGTGGTCGCCGGGTCGGTCGGGATACCCGGCCGGAAGGCCGCGCAGGCCTCCTCGAGATGCGAGAGCACGTCCTCGTAGATCGCCTCATGGATGAAGCCGCGGCTGGTCGAGCCGCAGGACTGGCCGCACCAGGTGAAATTCATCCCCGCGGCGAGCGCCTTCGCCACCGCGCGCGGGTCGGCATCGGGATAGGCGATGAGGGCGTTCTTGCCGCCGAGTTCCAGGAGCAGCGGCTTGATCGTCTCCGCCGCGGAGCGCATCACCGCCTGGCCCGTCCTGACGCTGCCGATCAGCGACACCATGGCGACGTCGCGGTGGCCGGAGAGGACTTCGCCGACCTCGCGCCCGCCCGGCAGGAGGTTGAAGACGCCGGCGGGGAGCAGACCGTCGATCAGCTCGGCAAATCGCAGCGAGGACAAAGGCGCCTGCTCCGGCGGCTTGACGACGACCGTGTTACCGGCCGCCAGAGGGGCTGCGATCTTGCCTGCGCAGAACATGAAGGGGTGGTTGAAGGGCATGATCTTGGTGACGACGCCATGCGGCTCGCGCAAGGAAAAGTTCACCGAGTGAGGGCCCATCGGGATCGAGGCGCCCTTCATCTCCGTCACCAGCCCGGCGAAGAAATCCAGCTGGGCGCTGGCAATGTCGGCATCGCCCTGCATCGCCGTCATCGGGTTGCCGCAGTCCGCAGCATCGATGGTCGCGAGTTCGCGGGCGTTCTCGCGGACGATCGCCGCGATCGCCCGCAGGATCCTCGCACGTTCGTTCGGGGGAACGTCGCGCCACTCCCGAAAGGCCGCCTTGGCAGCGGCGATCGCCGCTTCGGCGTCGGCCGCCCCCGCCTCGGCGACCCGGCCAAGCGACTGCCCCGTGCCGGGGCTGGTCAACTCGACCTGCCGACCGGCGGCGGGCTCGCGCCAGGCGCCGGAGACGTAGAGTCCGCGCCGGGTGGGAAGGATGGCGGAAAGGTCGGCGGTGAAGTCGTCGCGCATCGCATGGATCCTCGAAAATGGGCAGTGAGAGCGGCCGGCCGCAGGGCAGCCGGCCACCCGGTCATTCCGTGTGGCCGCCCGGATACTGGATCAGTTCGTCCAGCTGCTCCCCGGTCAGCGGTTCGGGAAGGAATTTCAGCCTGACGGCGTCGGCCATCGCATCGTCGATGCCGCTCAGCCGGTCGATCCGAAGGTTGTCCTTGGGATAGAAGTCGTCGCGGGTCTGCTCGGCGACCGCGACCGGCACGTCCACCCACTTGGCATAAGCCTCGACGGCTTTCGGATCGGAATACATCCAGTCGAGCGTCTCGGCATAGGCCTCGACATACCGCTTGATCTGATCCTTCTTGGATTCAAGCGCCGGCGCCGAGGTGATCATCAGCCGGACCGTCTGGTTGCGCAGGGACGGCACGTCGCTGCCCCGCGCGATGACGCGGATCTTGCCGTCCTTGATCTCCTGCACGCCGCGAGGCGGCGCGGACCAGCCGATGTCGACCTGACCGGACATCGCCTGGGTCCAGGTCGAGGCGGGGCTGCCGGTTGCCACCGGCTCGGCCTCAACGCCGAATTCCTGGATCAGCCCGAGAACCATCGTGTTGGTGGAGGAGCCGTTCGAGGAAAAGGCGATGGTCTTGCCGCCGGCGTCCTTCATCGACTTCACGTCCGAGGCCGCCGGCACATACCAGTAGAGATCGTTGGCACCGGTGGTGGAATTGGCGATCGCGCGCACCGGCGCGCCCTTGGAAAAGGCGCTGAGAATGCCGGAGGTGCCGACGCCGACGCCGATGTCGACGCTGCCCGAAATGACCGCCTGCATCGTCTCGCCGCCCCCTTGCGTGTAGAGGATGTCGAGCTTCAGCCCGTGCTTGGCGAAGATGCCGGCCTGCTGCCCGAGTTCGGCGGGCGAGTTCTCCCAATTGCCGCGCTGGCCGATCGCCAGCTTCAGCGTATCGAGGTCCTGGGCCGCGGCGGCGCCGGCGGCCAGCGTCGACGCCAACAGGACGAAAGCCTTCAGAATGGTTCTGCGCATGAGTGTTCCTCCGTGTTTATCGTCTGCCTGATCGGCCGCCGGACCGCCTCCCGGGCCCGGCGGCCGCGACCTCACTGGCGGGGCGGGATCTGGATCAGCTGGGCGAGCTGCTCGTCGGTCAGCTTGTCGGACAGCGTCTTGTACTGGACCGCGTCGGCCATGATCTGGTCCATGCCGGACATCTTGTCCGGGTCGATCAGGCTCTTCGGGAAGAACTCGTCGCGGATGCGTTTGGCCGTCTTCTCGTCGACGCCGACGAAGTCGGCATAGGTCTTGAGCGCCTCGTCGCCGGAATACATCCAGTCGATCGTCTCGCGGTAGGCGGCCATGAAGCGCTGCAACTCGTCCGGATGCTCTTCGACGAACTGCTGGTTGCCGATCAGCGTGCGGATCGACTGGTTGCGGATCGCGTCGATGTCGTTGCCGCGCGCGACGATGCGGATCTTGCCTTCGTCGAGGGCGTCGAAGCCGAAGGGCGGCGAGGACCAGCCGACATCCACCTGACCGGTCATCACCGGCGTGAAGGTCGCCGAGGGGCTGCCGGTGGCGACGGGCTTCGACTTCAGCCCATACTGGTCGATGAAGCCGAGCACCATCGAGTTGGTCGACGAGCCGTTGGTCGAAAAGGCGATCGTCGTGTCGGCGTCGGCGTCCTTCAAGGACTGCAGCTTGGAATCCGCCGGCACGTACCAGAAGTCCGCCGCGCCGGTCGCCTGGGCACCGATGATGCGCACCGGGGCACCCTTGGAGAACGCCCCGAGGACGCCGAGCGTGCCCGCCGCGACGCCGATGTCGACGCTGCCCGAGATCACCGCCTGCATCGTCTCGCCGCCACCCTGGGTATAGAGCAGGTCGAGATCGAGATCGTGTTTCTTGAAGATGCCGGCGCGCTGGCCGAGCTCGGCGACCGAGGTGTCCCAGTTGCCGCGCTGGCCGATCGCCAGCTTGAGGGTGTCGGCGGCGAAGGCGTGGCCGGCCACCGTCGAGGCGAGCAGCGCCGCCAGAAGCAGTTTGGTCTTCATGAATCCTCCCTTTGGATGTGTCTTCGTGCGAACGCCGTTACGGGCGCTCCCTTCAGTGCGCTCCGCCCCTCCTCGAGCGGGGCGCCGTCAGCCGGCTGATGCCGGCATTGGCCAGCATCGACAGTGCGAAGATCACGATGATCAGTGCGTACATCGCCGGCATGTCGAAGCGCTGGTAGTTCTGGATGACCAGGAAACCGAGGCCCTGGTTGGAGAGCTTGGTCTCGGCAAGAAGCACGCCGATGAGCGCGATGCCGAAGCCGAGGCGGAAGCCGTTGACCACCGGCTCGCGCATCGCCGGCAGGTAGACCTTGGTCACCATCTGCGCCTGGCTCGCCCGGAAGCTCTGACCGACCCGGATCAGGATCGGCGGGATCGCCCGCATTCCGACCGCCACGCTGAGCGCCACGGGGAAGAAGCAGGACAGCGCTCCCATCGCCATCTTCGAGCCGGGACCGACACCGAACCACATGATCATGATCGGGAAGAAGATGATCTTCGGGGTCGGCCCGAGATAATAGAGATACGGCTCGAAGGCGCGGCCGAGAAAGCGACTGCCGCCGAGGACGATGCCGACGAAAAGCGCCGCCCCTCCGCCGACGACGAGCGCGACGGCGGTTTCGTAGAGGCTCGCCCAGAGATTGGCGTAGAAGTCGCCACTGCCGAGGAGGCGGATCAGCGCGACGGCGATCGCCTGCAGCGGCGGGACGACGTCCTGGTAGAGCAGTCCCGAAATGGCAAGCAGCTGCCACAGGATCAGCACCGCCGCGATGATCGCGGCCCGCACCAGCGTGACCGCATCCGGGCGCCAGCCAGGCGCTGCCCCGGTCACGACGCCGGTCGTAGCCATCTTTCCACCCTTTCGACCGCGAGGAAGAAGAGGACGCTGACCAGCACCACGAAGCAGATCGCCGCATAGGTGCCGGGCATGTCGTACCGCTCGGACAATTCGTTGATCAGCGGTCCGAGACCGCCGAAATTGATCAGGAACTCGACGCCGACGACGTTGATCATCGCGAAGATCAGGCCAAGCCGAAGCCCGGCGAAGATCGTCGGCACGGCGGCCGGGAACAGGATCGTGCGGAACTGCTGCCAGCCGGTGAGGTTGAAGCTCTCCCCGACACGGATCAGCACCGGCCGCACGCCGGAAAAGCCTTCCAGCGTCTTCAGGACCACCGGCGGGAGCCCGGCGATGGTTCCGATCGCGATGATCGTCCAGGACGAACGCCCGAAGATCACCAGGAACAGCGGGTAGACCAGAACGATCGGCGCCGCGGCGAAGGCCGCCACCCAGTTCTCCGTCGCCCGGCGCAGGAGATTGAAGCGGAAGAGCAGAATGCCGGTCGGAATGCCGATCCCGGCGACCAGAAGCCCGGCGGCGAGCGATTCCCCGGCGGTCAGCAGGAAGCGCGGCAGGACGCCCTCCTCGGCGACCACCCGCCCCAGCGCCACGAGCACGGCGGAGGGCAGAGGCACGATATAGCCGTTGATGACGCCGACGCGGACCAGGATCTCGACGGCGACCAGGAACAGGATGAAGCCGCCGAGGCCGAGCGCGGCCGGAGCGAAGCGGTCGAAGGCTCTCACCGGCGCCTCCTCTCGGCCATCGTCTCCTGGTCGTGCATGCCCTTGCTGGCTTCCTCGCGCAGATCGTTCCAGATCTCGGCGACGTAGTGGCCGAAGGCATCGCTGCCGACGATCTCGGAGGTGCGCGGGCGCGGCAGCTTGATCTCGACGAAGCGCTTGGTGCGGCCCGGACGGTAGGTCATGATCAGGATGCGGTCGGAAAGCTGCACCGCTTCGGTGATGTTGTGGGTGATCAGCACCACCGTCTGATTCAGCTCCTGCTGGATCTGCAGGACCTTGTCGCCGAGCAGCAGCCGGGTCTGCTCGTCGAGGGCGGCGAAGGGCTCGTCCATCAGGAGCAGCTTCGGCTCGAAGGCCAGCGTTCTCGCCATGGCGACGCGCTGGCGCATGCCGCCGGACAGTTCGGTCGGATAGCGCCTCTCGAAGCCTCTCAGCCCGACCATGGCGATGAAGTGGCGCGCCCGCTCCAGCCGCTCGGCCTTGCCGACGCCCTGCACCTCCAGGGAAAAGGCGACGTTCTCCTCGACGCTGCGCCAGGGGAACGTCGATTCCTCCTGGAACACCATGCCGATCGACGGATGCGGGCCGCGCACCTCCTCGCCGGCGATGGAGATGCGCCCCTCGGTCGGCGACAGCAGCCCGCCGATGAGGTTGAACAGCGTGGACTTGCCGCAGCCGGAGGGGCCGATGACCGAGACGAACTCGCCCTGGCGCACGTCGAGCGACATGTGGTCGACGGCAACGACCGGGCCGTCCGGTGTCTCGAAGCGCTTGACGACGTCGTCGACACTGAGGATCGCCGGGGCGGTCCCGGCAGCCGGTTCCGGCTGGAGCTTGAGATTGGCCTGGTTGCCGCTCATTTCTTGCCGCCTCCGGTTTCGCGGGTCAGGGCACCGGCCATCGCCGGCGTGTAGCCTGTCGCCACACGGACATCGACGACCGCGACGCCGCCAGCGTCGACCGCGGCGATGGCGTCTGCAAACGCCTTGTCCATGGTCGCGTGGTCGGTGACCGGACCGAAGCCGGCGGCGCCCTGCGCCTTGGCCATCGCGGCGAGATCGATCTCGGGATCGGTCATCTGCATGCCGATCCACTTGTTCTCGACCGGCCGATCGCGCATCCGGGCAACCCGTTCCTGATGCACCTCGTCATTGAAGAAGGAGCGGTTGTTGGCGATGACGACAAGCAGCGGAATGCGGTAGTGAACGGCCGTCCAGAGCGCCGTTACGCCCATCAGGAAGTCGCCGTCACCGCAGATCGCGATGGGCAGACGGCCGGTTCCGCGCAGTGCCAGCGCCGCGCCGACGGCGATGCCGGGCCCGCCACCGATGCCGCCGCCGCCGTCGGAGCCGAGGAAGTCGAGTGGATGGCGGAACGGCCAGAAGGCGCCGTCCCAGGATAGCGGCAGATGCAGGAGCGACATCGGCCTATCGCCTACCGCGCGCCTCAGCTGGCGCGCCAGATCGGGCACCTGGAGCCCCGCCCCCCGATCTTCCGGCTGCGAAACTTCCTGCTGAGACATCGGCTCATAGGTGGCGGCGGGCGCAAGCTCCAACTGCCGACAGAGCACCTCGACGAAGATGTCCGGATCGGCCGGCACAAACGTGTCGACCGGCGTCAGCGCCTGGTGATCCATGCTCCAGCCATTGTGGAGGTGATGGTCGAGCGAGACGTGGACGATGTGGGCGCCGGGGCGCCGGGCTGCCGGAAGCACGCCCTGCAGCACCACCCAATCCAGGCTGAGGACGAGATCGGCCTCGTCGATCGCCGCCTGCGCCTCCGGCAGGGGGAAGACCCCCGGCGCGGCGAGCGACAGCGGATGGTCGGTCGGAAAGCCCGCGCCGATCTTGAGGTCGGTGAGAACCCTTGCGCCGGTCGCCTCGGCGAGCGCGACGCGCTGTGCCCAGTCCCGCTCGGAGCGCGATACCCGGCCGACGAGGATTACCGGGCGACTTGCCGCCTTCAGCCGCGCGGCGATGTCTTCGACCGCAGCGGCGCCGGGCGCGTAGTCGACCTGCGGCATCAGCCGTGCGACCTCGATCTCCGCAGGCGGCTCGGCAAGCGGCTGCTCCTGCATGCCGGCATCGAGATTGACGTAGGTGGGACCCTTCGGAAGCGTGTCGGCGATCCATTTTGCCCGCGCAAGCGCCTCGCGCGCAGCCCCCGGAGACGCCGGCTGATCGTCCCACTTGACGTAGTTTCGGACGATCGCCCCCTGGTCCCGGGCGGTGTGGATCCAGTCGATCCAGGGCCGTCGGTGCATGGCGTCCACCGGCCCGGTGGCGCCGATCACCACCATCGGCATGCGGTCGCACCACGCGTTGAAGATCGCCATCGTGGCGTGGAACAGGCCGACATTGGAATGGACCGCGACGGCCATCGCCTTGCCGGTGACCTTCGCCCAGCCCTGGGCGATGGCGACCGCATGTTCCTCGTGCAGGCAGAGCAGCATCTGCGGCTGTTCGTTGCCGAGATGGTTGACGAGGCTGTCGTGAAAGCCGCGAAAGCTCGCGCCGGGATTGAGCGCGATATACGGGATGTCGAGCGCACGCAGCGTTTCGGCGACGACGTCGCTGCCGAAGAGCGCATTGCCGCGATGCTCGACGGGACGCTCGATCGGGCGCGACGCGTCGCGGCCGCCGGAGCGATCCCGGTCCTCAATGCTCATCGATACTCCTCCCAGACCGCCGAAGCGGCTATTCAGCTGGCTGACGCCAACTCATGCGCCGCGGCGCGTTCCGCGCCGCCGGCCCTGCGGCTCCAGTAGTCCCATGCGCGATCCAGCACCGGTTCGCGCAGATTGAATTCGGCCGACAACACGGTCTCGCGCTCGGTCAGCGGATCGACCGGCCCCAGCGACTGCGCGGCAAGCAGCATCGCCGCATTGCGGCGGAGCTGAATGGTGCGGAACACCATCTCCTTCAGGCTGCGGCCGGCGACCACCGCGCCGTGATTGGCCATCAGCACCGCCCAGTCGTTCTGCATGGCCCGGGCGAGCGAGTCGCCTTCCTCCGGCTTGCCGACGATGAGGTTGGTGTCGCCGAAATCATCGCGGCTCGACCAGAAATGCACCGGCCCGACCGTCGCGCAGAGATGCGACACCGGCAGGATCGGCTTGCCGGTGATGCAGAAGGGCATGATCGCCGCAGCGTGGAAGTGACAGACCGCCCCGATCTCAGGGCGCAGCTGGTAGAGTGAACCGTGGATTACCCGTTCCGAATAGCTCGGCGGCCCGTCCGGATCGACAGGGACCGAGTCGAGGGTGAAGCGCAGGATGTCCGCCTCTTCGACGACCTCAGGGCTGCGGGCGCGGGCCAGGAGATAGTTGCCGGCATGCTCGGGATCCCGCACGCTGACATGGCCGAAGGCGTCGAGAACCCCCTCATGCGCCAGGATATGGTTCGCCAGAACCAGATCGCGCACCGAACTCGACGTCTGCCGCATCACCGCTTTCCTCTCATGCCGGGGCTTCGCCCTTCTGATGGCGGAGAAGAGAGCAGTCGCGGACGGCTGTCCAATACATGTTTGTTGCGCTGTCAGACCGAAACGGATTGACTGACCCCGTTTTCCAGCCGAGAACCGCTCGGGGAGGACGACAGGGTTGCGCATCAGGCAGTTGGAGTTTTTCGTCGCCGTCTGCGAGACGGGCAGCATCACCCAGGCCGCGGCGCGGTTGAACGTCGCGCAGCCGGCCCTTGGCGTTCAATTGAAGGCGCTGGAGGAACATGTCGGGGTCACGCTCTTGACGCGCACGCGGCGCGGCGCCGTGCCGACCGAGGCCGGCACGCTGTTCCTCGAGGAAGCCCGGCACATCCTGAAAAGACTGAGCGAGGTGCAGCGGCGTCTGCGCGAGACCGCCGAGCATCGCCGCCGGACCATCACGCTCGGTCTGACGCCAAGCCTCACCACCGTTCTCGCCAGCCGCCTGCTGCACACGGCGATGACGAAGCTTCCCAATGTCGAGTTGCAGATCTTCGAGGAATTCAGCCACACGCTGCTCGATCGGCTGGCACGCGGCCGGCTCGATCTCGCCCTCGCCTATTCGGTGCCGGAGGGCGAGAAGCTCCGCCGCAAGGCGCTGCTGGAGGAGGTGCTGTTCTTCGTCTGCGCTGCCGGCTCGCCTTTCGACAAGCCGGAGCCACTACCCTTTGCCGAGCTCCACGGCCCGAATTTCGTCATGCCGAGCGAGCGCGATTTCGTGCGTCAACTGGTCGAAGAGACGATGGCGACGAACCGCACGACCCTGAAGATCCCCTATCAGGTGGAATCGATGCAGGCGATGAAGGAACTGATCGCCCGGGGCATGGCCTGTGGCATCCTGCCTTACGGCACGATCTCGCGAGAGGTCGAGGCCGGGACTCTCGCTATCCGCCCCATCGTCGCACCGGCGATCACGCGCCGGCTCTCGATGGTCTGGAGCGCCGATGTCGAGATGACGCGGGACGAACTGACGCTCGCACGGGTGATCGAGGAACTCCTCGCCGATGTCTGCCCGGGCCATCCGGCATTCACCCTCATGGGACCTGCGGGCCCGGAGGCAGCGGTCGAGCCAGCTCCCTCCTGATCGATCAGACGGCGAACCAGCCGCGCCCAACCGGTCGCGGCCGGCGCTGCAGGGCTTCGATCGAGGCCTGTCGATCGGCGATCGGCGCCCATTGGTCGTAGCGTCGCATTTCATCGCCGAGCATGTCGAACAGGATCGCCTTCAGGGCGACTTCGGCCTTCGTCAGCGAACGGCGCTCGGAATGGATGAAGAACAGGTCCCGCTTGACCTCGGGATCGACGATGCGCTTGGCGATCAGCCGGCCGGATTCGATCTCCTGGCGCGCCGCGCCATAGGGCATCACGGTGGCGGCCATGTGCTGGGAAACGAGATCGCGCACCGTCGAGACCGCATGCACCTCGTAGGCGATGTCGAGCGTCACCTCGGCTTCCCGGCTCTTCTCCTCGATCAGCGCGCGGATACTGTGCGGCGAGGCGGGCACCACCAGCCGGTGCGCGGCGACCTCGGCGAAACGGATGGTGCCGCCATTGGTCTTTCCCATCTCGGCACTCTCGACGAAGTAGAGGCTTTCCTGGAGGACCGGTTCCCAGCGCAGGCCGGGGACGCTGGCGACGTTGAAGGCGAGCGCGATCTGCACCCGCTCTTCGGCGACCCACTCCATCAGCATCGAGGACATCTCCTCGACGAGACAGAGCTGGACGCCCGGCAGTTCGTCGGCCGCCCGGCGGATCAGCGGGCCGGCCAGCATGCCGCTCATCATTGTCGTCAGGCCGAGGTTGATGCGCCCCCGCGGCCGGGAGGTGAAGTCGCGCAGGCTCGCCGACGCCGCATCGACCTGCGCGAGAATCCCGCGTGCATGCTCCAGCATCAGGACGCCGGCTTCGGTGGTGTCGACGCCGCGCGAGTGCCGCCGCAGAAGCTTGACGCCGAGTTCGTCCTCCAGCTTGCGCATCTGCTGACCGAGTGCGGGCTGGGCGACGCCAAGCTGCTCGGCAGCGTGGGTGAAGCTGCAGGCCTCCGAGATGGTGACGAAATATTGGAGCTGTTTCAGGTTCACGTCGCCTCCCAACAACGCGTTCGCCGAACCGGCGATCTGCCGGGAGCGATATAAGTAAAAGCTCTGACAGCCAACGGCGCAATGATTTTGTTCTCGCGCTATCGGGGCTGTAGCCTCCGCCTGCATGAAATGGGAGGAACATTCATGAAGACCATCAGCGCCCTGATTGCGGCGTCGCTTCTCGTTGGCGCCAGCCTGACGGCTTCCGCCCAGGAAAACCCGGCCGCCGATTTCTACAAGGGCGAGACCATCAGCCTCATCGTCGGCACCGGCCCCGGCGGCGGCTTCGACCAGTATGCCCGGCTTCTCGCACCCGAACTCTCCGACGCCACCGGCGCCACCGTCGTCGTGGAAAACCGACCGGGCGGCGGCGGCATCACGGCGATCAACCAGGTCGCCAGCGCCGACGCAGACGGGCTGAGCGTCATGCTGATCAACGGCGTGCCGGCCGCGCTCGGCCAGATCACCGGCGCACCCGCCGTCCGGTTCAAGTTGCAGGACCTGCCGTTTCTCGGCCGGGTCGCCGCCGAACCCTGGGTGCTTCTGGTCAGCAAGCAGTCTGGCTATACCAGCCTGAAGGACCTCGTCGAGGCCAGCAAAGGTGGAAAAACGCTGAGCTTTTCGGGTCTTGGCCGCGTCGACGGCCCGACCGACACCGCCGCCGTCGTCTGCGAGGCGCTGCAGCTCAACTGCAAGCTTGTCGTCGGCTTCAAGGGATCGAGCGAAGCCTCGCTTGCGGCCATTCGCGGCGACGTGACGGGCTTTGCCGTGACGGACCGCAGCGCCCGCGACTATTCGCAGGACGGCTCGCTCGTTCCGATCGCCGTCGTCGGCCACAACCGCTCGAAGCTCTTGCCGGACGTGCCGACGATCTTCGAGGCCGTGGACGTCCCCGAAGACGCCGCCTTCTGGATCGACTTCAGGGCGAAGGTCGTCGACGTCGGCCGGGCGCTGATCACGACGCCGGGTACCCCCGACGACCGCGTCGCCTTCCTGCGCGAGGCCTTCGCGAAGATCCTGAGCGATCCCGAACTGGTCAAGACCGCGACGGACCGGGGCCTGCCGATCGACTATGCGTCCGGCAAGGACGTGCAGGACACGGTGACTGAGATCTTCGGCGACCTGCCCGAGGACAAGATATCGACCATTCGCGACGTCCTTCTCTCCAAATACTTCTGACCGGGACGCGGATCCGTCGATGTTGGACGCACTCATCAGTGCGGGCAGCCAGACGCTGCAGCCCGCCGTCCTCTGGGCTGTCGCCAGCGCGCTGCCCGTCGGGCTGCTGTTCGGCCTGCTTCCGGGCCTCAGCGGTCTGACGGCGATGGCTGTCCTCATTCCGTTTGTCTACGGCATGGACGGCTTTGCCGGGCTCGCCTTTCTGCTCACGGCCCACGCCGTGGTCTCGACCGGCGGGTCGGTCACCGCGATCCTGCTCGGCATCCCCGGTTCGCCGGCGAATGCCGCGACCGTGGTGGACGGCGTTCCGCTCCGAAATGCCGGTCAGAGCGGCACCGCCGTCGGCGCCGCCCTGACCGCCTCGGCGATCGGCGGCGTCTTCGGGGCGCTGGTTCTCCTGGTTCTCCTGCCGGTGCTGCGTCCGGTCATTCTCGCCTTCGGACCGGCGGAAACCTTTCTTCTCTCGCTGATGGGGCTGACCTTCCTCGCCGCCGTCGGCGCTGGCTCGCCGGCCAGGGGCCTCTTTGCAGGCGCCTTCGGCATCTTCATCAGCTTCGTCGGCTACGAGCCGGTCAGCGGCGTGCCCCGTTACTGGCTCGACTACGACTACCTGCTGGATGGCTTTCGCCTGATCCCGCTGGCGCTCGGCCTCTTCGCGATTCCCGAACTCGTCGCGCTGGCTTCCGGCCGCATGCTCGAACAGTCCAAGGGCGAACTGCCCGGCACCCAGCTCCTCAACGGCATGAGAGCCGTCTTCGACCGGGTGGGGCTCGTCCTGCGGAGTTCGGCCATCGGATCGATCATCGGGATCATCCCCGGCGTCGGTGGCGAGACGGCACCGTTCGTCGCCTACGCGGCGGCCCGGCAGTCTTCGCCGGACCCGGAACGGTTCGGGACGGGCATCATCGAGGGTGTGATCGCGCCGGAAGCCAGCAACAACGCCAAGGAAGGCGGCGCGCTGGTTCCCACACTGGTCTTCGGCGTTCCCGGTTCGTCGGGGATGGCGCTGCTTCTCGGCGCATTTCTCGTCCTCGGCCTGCAGCCCGGCCCCAACTTCCTGCGCGACCATCTCGATATCGGCCTCGGTCTCGTCCTGATCCTCGCCGTCGTCAACGTCCTCGCCGCCGTGCTGATGTTTGCGCTGATGCCGATCCTCGCCCGTGTGGTCAGCGTGCCGCCGCGGCTGTTGGTGCCGTTCCTTCTGATGCTGGCGCTGCTCGGAGCCTATTCGACCCAGGGCGACATGCATGACGTGGTGTTCACCTTCGTCTTCGGCGCGGTCGGACTTGCCTGCGTCAGATACGGCTTCAACCGGGCGGCACTGCTTCTCGGCTTCGTCCTCGGCCCCGCCGTCGAGCGGTATCTGGAGATTTCCCTCAACATCTACGGCCCCGGATTTGTCTTCAGGCCGATCTGCCTCGTCCTGATCGCGCTGATGATCGCCGCGCTGTTCGCGCCGAAGATCGGCTCGCGGCTGCGGAGGAAGCGCGCATGATCAGAACCGACCGGCTGCTGATCTGCGGGACGATCCTTGCCGTCCTCGCCATGGTCGTCTGGGGAATGACGATCGGCGGATATCCGGCCAATGCCAATGTCTTTCCCGCCATCGCTGCGGGCGGTGTCCTCATTTTCGGTCTGCTTGCCTTGCGCGAGCCGCCGCCCGAGGGCGGGGCCGGCGACGTCACATGGTCCGCCATGCTGTGGCTCGTTGCCGTGCTGCCGCTGGTCTATCTCCTGGGCTTCCGGATCGCACTGCCGCTCTACGCCTTCATCTTCGCCATCGCCCGGCGAACCAGCCCGCTTGTTTCTCTTCTCCTCGCTGTCGGCGTCGCCGTCGTCGTGGAGGCGCTGTTCGTCAGAGTGCTGGGCCTGCGCCTGAGCTGGGGCTGGCTCGCCGGCGCATTCCTGCGCTAGCCCGCAACAAGGAAAACATCATGAGCAACGAAGCATCCGCGGCGGCGACCGGCGCGACCGCCGCGACCCTCAACCGCCGTCCGGAATTCATTTCGAATGGCGGGACCGCCCGGCTCCAGCTGACGCTGGCGATGGCCGACTACGACCACGTGCACAACCTGGCCAATGGCGACGTCCAGCCGGAAGGCATTTCGCTGACGCCGCTGCTCCTGCCGGTCGAGGAGATCTTCTACCGCTTCCTGAAACATCAGGAATTCGACGTCTCGGAGGTCTCCTTCGCCAAGTTCCTGGCGCTGACCTCGCAGGGCAACGCCCCGATGGTCGGCATTCCGGTCTTCCCCTCCCGGGTGTTTCGCCATTCGGCGATCTATCTTCGTGCCGATTCCCCGATCACCAGGCCGGAAGACCTCAACGGCAAGCGGATCGGCATTCCCGAATGGGCCCAGACCGCCGGCATCTACGTGCGCGGCATGCTGCAGGAAAGTTACGGCCTCGACCTTTCGTCGGTCGACTGGGTGCAGGCCGGCGTCAACCAGGCCGGTCGGCAGGAAAAGGTGCACCTGCGCCTTCCCCCGAGCATCCGCTACAGCAGCCGCCCGGACACCAGCCTGAACGACATGCTCCTCGCCGGCGAGGTCGATGCGATCGCCACGGCCCGCCCGCCGCGCGCCTTCACCGAAGGTGACAATCGGATCCGCCGGCTCTTCGAGGATCCGCAGGCCGAGGAACGACGCTACTATGTCGAGACCGGCATTTTCCCGATCATGCACACCATTTCGGTGCGCCGGAGCGTCTTCGAGCAGCATCCGTGGATCGGAACGAGCCTGGTGAAGGCCTTCGAGGAGGCCAAGCGCTTCGGCATCGAGCGGACGCTCGACGTCGCCGTGTCGCGCATCCCGCTGCCCTGGATCGCCGCCTTCGCGGGCGACGTGCGGCAGCTCTTCGGCGAGGACTTCTGGCCCTATGGCCTGGAGCCCAACCGGCTGACGCTGGAAGCCTTCTGCCGCTTCGGCCACGCCCAGGGCATCTCCGACCGCAAGCTCGACCCGGAGGAACTGTTCGCGCCGGAAGTCCGCTCGAGCGTCAAGGTCTGAGACGACGACCGGCGATGGCCCGTTGTGGCCTCGCCCCTGCCATCGACGGCATCTGCCGCAATCATCGATCCTGAAGGAGACTGAAATGTCGCTCGACCCGACGCACGAGACATCCGTCATCGAGGCAACTCTGACCAACCTCGTGATGGCCAACCGGATTCTTGCCCGCGAAAACATCATCGACAATTTCGGCCATGTCAGCGTGCGCCATCCGCTGCGGCCGGACCGTTATTTCCTGTCCCGCTCGCGCAGCCCGGAGATCGTCACCCGCGACGACATCATGGAGTTCACGCTGGAAGGCGAGCAGGTCGGCAACGATCCGCGCAAGCCCTATGCCGAACGGCACATCCATGGGGCGATCTACAAGGACCGGCAGGACGTTCATGCCGTGACGCACCATCATGCGCGCTCCGTGCTGCCGTTCACGATGTGCGACGTCTCCCTGCGCCCGATGTTCCACATGGCCTCGGTGATCGGCGCCACGATCCCGGTCTGGGACAGCCAGGACGAGTTCGGAGACACCAACATGCTGGTCGATTCGATGGCGATGGGTCATTCGCTGTCACGCGCTCTCGCGGATAATGCCGCGGCGCTGCTGCGCGGCCATGGCGCGATCTGCGCTGCCGCCGACCTCAAATCCGTGGTCATGATCTCGATCGGATTGCGCGACAATTCCGAGCTGATCCAGGCGACACGCCAGCTCGGTACGGTCACCTATCTCACCGACGGCGAGATCGAGAAGGCCGGAGCGATGCTTCTCAGCCCGATGCCCGTCGCCCGGGCCTGGGACTACTGGGTCGCGCGCGCCGGCTTCGGTGGGCTCTGAAAAAATTCAGAGGCGCAGCGTTCTTCGGAATGCAGGGCGACCCGCAAACCGGAGGCGCTCGCCGATGCACCGGCCATGACGTCGACAGAGCGACCACCCTGGCCGGTCATCTCCTCTCTGCGGACGCAGCCGCCGAGACCTTCGAGGCGAGCGCGACGAACTGCCGGTATTCGTCGTCGTCGAGGCCCGGGAGGATGTCCTTCTGCAGGGCAATGACGACGGGAAGCAATTTGGCGAGCAACGCTTCGCCTTCCGGCGTCAGCGCGAGCACCCGCGCCCGCTTGTCGTCGGGGCTGACGCGGCGCGTGACCAGGCCCTTCTGTTCCAGGCGCTCCACCACCGTTCCGAGGGTGGCGCGGTCCTTGGCGACGAGCTCCGCGAGCCCCTTCTGATCGATTTCCGGGTTGTGGGCGAGCGCGTCGAGGGCGGCGAACTGGACCGGCGTGATGTCGTGTCCCGCCGCTTGGACATGGCGGTGAAACACCAGCGTCGAAACCTGATGGAGCCGCCGAATGAGGTGTCCGGGCATCGCAAGGCTGACCGAGGCAGCCACCGTCCTCGCTCCATCTCTGGTCATCTGGCGCCTCCTCGTCCGATCCACGTCGCGTCTTGATATGACGACATACTATCTTGCGGTCGCGATGCCTAGCGCGTATAATATGTCCACATATTATTGTGTCGTCATCTCAAGGTACGGATCGGGTTTCCGGCGCCTGCGACGCGCAATTCGAGGAACCTGAGCGTCTGTCGTGCACGCGAAAGAAGGCACGGCGCTGCCATGCGGGAGGAACCATGCAGTACCATCTCAACGGATTTCGTGCGGGCGATCCGGAAGTCTTCGACCCGGCACCTGATGGACCAGCCGGCAGTGGCCTTCCGGAATGCGTCGACGTTTTGATCGTCGGCTGCGGCCCGGCGGGCCTGACCCTCGCGGCACAGCTCGCCGCCTTTCCGGAAATTTCGACGCGCATCGTCGAGCGCAAGAGCGGTCCGATGGAACGGGGTCAGGCCGACGGCATCTCCTGCCGCTCGATGGAGATGTTCAACGCCTTCGGCTTTGCCGACACGGTCAAACGCCAGGGCTATTGGGTGAACGAAACGACCTTCTGGAAGGCCAATCCGGGACAGCCGGAGCACATCATGCGCACCGGGCGGGTGCAGGACGTCGAGGACGGACTTTCGGAAATGCCCCACATGATCCTCAACCAGGCCCGCGTACACGACATGTATCTGTCGGTGATGGCCAAATCGCCGTCGCGCCTGGTGCCGGACTACGGTCTCGAAGTCGTCGCGGTGAAAACCGACGAGGATGGCGGCGACTATCCGGTCGCGGTGACATTGCAGCGGGTCGACGCCGCAGCAACGCCCGCGGACGCGGACCGGCTCGCCAAGGAGCCCGGCGGGACCGTCACCGTGCGGGCGAAATATGTCGTCGGATGCGACGGCGCGCGCAGCAACGTCCGGCGCGAGATCGGACTGGAGCTCAAGGGCGATTCCGCCAATCAGGCCTGGGGCGTGATGGACGTCCTTGCGGTGACGGATTTTCCCGACATCCGCTGCAAGACGCTGATCCAGGCGTCCTCCGGCGGAAACATTCTGATCATTCCCCGGGAAGGCGGCTATCTGCTGCGCTTTTATGTCGAGCTCGGCTCTCTCGGGGCGGGAGAGAGGCTCGCAAGGGACGAGATCACCGTCGACCGGCTGATCGAAACCGTCCAGCGAACCTTCAGGCCCTACAGCTTTGCAGTGAAGGAGGTCGTGTGGTGGTCGGTCTACGAGATCGGCCAGCGTCTCAGCGACCGGTTCGACGACGTCGCGGAGGGCGAAGACAGGCCTCCCCGCATTTTCATCGCCGGCGACGCATGCCACACCCACAGCCCGAAAGCCGGCCAGGGCATGAACGTTTCGATGGGCGACGCCTTCAATCTCGGATGGAAGCTCGTTTCGGTCCTGAAAGGCCGCTCGTCGCCGGATCTTCTGTCGACCTATTCCGCCGAGCGCCAGGCCGTGGCGCGGGACCTCATCGAATTCGACCGGCAATGGGCGAAGATCATCAGCGAGCGCGCGACGGCGGAGACGGACGCTGCGGGTGAGGCGCCGAAATTTCAGCGCTATTTCGTCGAGCATGGCCGCTACACCGCCGGCATGTCCGTCGCCTACGAGCCGTCGGTGCTGACCGGCGCGGCGACATGGCAGTCGCTTGCGCCGGGATTTCCCGTCGGCGAGCGGTTTCATTCCGCACCCGTCATCCGCCTCGCGGACGCCAAGCCGATGGAGATCGGCGACACCGTCAAGGCCGACGCCCGCTGGCGGATCTACGCCTTCACCCCGGCGGAAGATCCGGCAGCCGAGGGCTCTGCGATCCGCAAGTTGTGCGATTTCCTTGCGGCGGATCCCGCCTCGCCGGTCCGGCACCACACCTCACGGGGTCTGGATGTCGACGCGGTGATCGATCTGCGCGCGGTCTTCCAGCAGCCGGCGCATGACATCGCTTTGGAAACGATGCCGGCGATCCTCCTGCCGAACAAGGGCCGGCTGGGCCTCGTCGACTACGAGAAGATCTTCTGCGCCGACGGCGCTTCTGGACAGGACATCTTCGACCTCAGGCATGTCGATCGGCAGAACGGCTGCCTCGTCGTCGTCCGCCCCGACCAGTATGTCGCGCACATCCTGCCCCTGGATGCGCATGACGAACTGGTCCGCTTCTTCGCCGGCGTCCTGTTGCCGGCAGCGGCGGCCTGAATACCCGATGCCGAAACGGCTGCCGCCGAACTCTTGGAGAGGAACGGCGGCGGGGCACACGGTTAGCGTGATCGCGATCGGAACCGAGCTGATCGAGAATGAGGTGCCTCAAGAGGCCTTGAGCCCACGTCGCGAGCGAGACCGGCTGAGCGCGCAAGGCTGAGGTCGAAGCGGCGGTCGGCTATTCTTTTCGGCGAGAATAGCCGCTAGGTGGCAGATGAGACCATCTTGCAGAGAAGTCATGAAGCCGAAAAAGAACGTCGTCGATCGGGTCGCCCAGATCTGCTCCGCCCTGCGCCGTGCGATCATCGAGCGAGCGCTGTCGCCGGGCGACAAGCTGCCCGAGGATCAGCTGGGTCTCAGCTTCGGGGTCAGCCGGACGATCGCCCGTCAGGCGCTCGGTCAGCTGGCGGCCGAGGGGCTCGTCAATCTGAGGCGCAACCGGATCGCGGTCGTCGCGACGCCCACCGTCGAGGAGGCACGCGATACGTTCGAGATCCGCATCGCGCTCGAAGCCGTCGTCGCCAACTGCCTCGCCTTGACCATCACCCCCGAGCAGATTGCCGAGCTCAGGCGGCACATCGCCGACCAGGGCGCCGCCGATCCGGCCAGCCAGTCGGCGTCGATCCGCCTTGCCACCGACTTCCACGTCCTCCTCGCCGGGATGACCGGCCGCCCGATCCTCGAGCGCTACGTGACCGAAGTCGCCTATCGCAGCGGCCTCGCGCTGTCCGCCTATGGCCGTCCGCATTCGAACGATTGCGCCATCGAAGAACACTGCCAAATCGTCGACGCGCTGGAAGAGGGCGACGTCGCCGCGGCCGCCGCTGCGATGACGAGCCATCTCTCCGCAGTCGTCGATCGCGCGATGATCCGGCCACCCCAACGCACCGAGCGCGACCTGTCGGCCATCCTCGCCCCGTTTATCGCAGGCTGAGCCCTGCCGGCCACTCCCATCGGGCACGGGACACGGCGTTCGCTCCAACTGCGGGCGCGAGGCCCCAGCTCGGCGTCCAAGGAGGCCGACGCGAAGAAACTCGCGCAACCCACTTCCTTTCCGATCGCAAAAGTGCATACAATTAGCAGCGCAAAGTGCATGCAAAAAACTTGGGCGGTCGGCTGCTTTTTCGCGCAGGAGCCCGCAATTTCCTCGAAAGCCGGACAGAAAGGTCCTGACATGATCGGTAGACGTTTGTTCCTTGCCACCGTCCTTGCGGCCGGCCTTGCGGCATCGCCGGCCCTCGCCGAGACGCTGACGGTCGGCGCCAATGTCGGCAACGTGCCCTGGGAGTTCCAGGACCAGAGCGGCGAGATCACCGGCTTCGAGGTCGAACTCGTCAAGGAAGTCGCCAAGCGGCTCGGCTATGACGGCGTCGACCTGCAGAACATTCCGTTCAACGGCCTGTTCTCCGCCGTCCAGTCCGGCCGCATCGCGGTCGCGGTGTCGTCGATCACCATCACCCAGAAGCGGCTGGAGTCGGTCTCCTTCGCGCAACCCTATTACGACAGCGACCAGTCGTTGGCGGCGAAGGCCGATTCCGGCATCGCGAGCACGGCGGACCTGAAGGGCAAGACCGTCGGCGTCGATACCGGCTCGACCGGCGACATGTACGCGACCGAGCGCGAGAAGGACTGGGGGCTGACCGAAATCCGCCGCTACGAGGGCCTCAACCCGGCGATGCTCGATCTGCAGGCCGGCCGCATCGACGGCTATGTTTCCGACATCCCGGCCGTCGCCTATTATCTGAAGGACAAGCCGACGATGAAGGTGGTCGAGCGGCTGAAGACCGGCGAGCAGTATTCGATGATGTTCGCCAAGGATGCCGAGCTCGCCACCAAGGCCAATGCCGTTCTCGATACGCTGAAGGACGAAGGCTTCATCGCCAAGCTGCACGAGAAATGGTTCGGCACGCAGCCGGAAGCGACCACCAGCACGGTCGAGAAGCTGCCGATGCCGACGCCGAAGTCCTGACGACGGCCTTCGCTCGATCATCGAAGCCGCCGGCGCGTTCGACGCGCCGGCGGTGCGTCTTTCACCATCCGGGCCACGCATGGACCTCGTCTCGACCTTCTTCAACTGGGCGGTCTTCGTCCGCTCGTTCCCGCTGCTGCTCGACGGTCTGTGGCGGACGATCGCCCTTGGTTTCCTGTCGATCCTGCTGGGCCTTGCCGGCGGGCTCCTGCTGGCGCTCGGCCGGATGTACGGCCCGCGCTTCCTCCGGGCACTGATCATCGCCTATGTCGACGTCTTCCGGGCGCTGCCGGTGCTCGTCTGGCTGGTCATCGTCTACTACGCGCTGCCCTTCGTCGGCATCAGCCTGTCGCCTTTCGCCAGTGCGGCCTTTGCCTTGACCACCGTATCCAGCGCCTATACCGCCGAGATCTACCGGGCCGGCATCGACGCCATTCCCCGCGGCCAGTTCGAGGCGGCCCAGGCGATCGGCCTTTCCGCCTTCGACGTGATGCGCGACGTCGTCCTGCCCCAGGCGATCCGCATCGTCATCCCGCCGCTCACCAACAATTCGATCAACGTCATGAAGGACACCGCGCTCGCTTCGGTCGTGGCGATGCCGGACCTCCTCAAACAGGCGACGCAGGCGCAGGCGCTCGCCGCCAATCCGACGCCGCTGATCGGTGCGGCCTTCCTCTATCTCGTGCTGCTTCTCCCTCTCGTCAGGATGGTGGCGATCTTCGAGAAACGGCTCGGCCGTTCGGGCCGGCGCTGATGGCGACCTCCGCAAACGCCGCGCCGATCGTCACCATGCGCGCCGTCACCAAGCGTTTCGGCGAGTTCGCGGCGCTGAAGGCCGTCGATCTCGACGTCGCGCCGGGCGAGGTCGTCGTCATCGTCGGCCCCTCCGGATCGGGAAAATCGACCCTCATCCGATGCATCAACCTGCTCGAGACCTATGACGAGGGCGACGTCGTCGTCGACGGCATAAGGGTCGAGGAGGGGCGCAATCTGAGGAAGGTGCGCGAAGAGGTCGGCATGGTCTTCCAGGCCTTCAACCTCTTCCCCAACCTCACCGTCCTCGACAATGTCGCGCTCGGTCCGGTCCGCGTCCGCAAGCTCTCCTGGGAGGCGGCCCGGCAAAAGGCGCGGGGGCTCTTGACGCGGGTCGGCATCGGCGAACAGGCGGAAAAATATCCGGTCCAGCTTTCCGGCGGCCAGCAGCAGCGGGTCGGCATCGCGAGGGCGCTGGCGATGGAGCCGCGCGTCCTCCTCTTCGACGAGCCGACCTCGGCGCTCGATCCGGAAATGGTCGGCGAGGTGCTCGACGTCATCCGCACCCTCGCCGGCACCGGCACGACCATGCTGCTCGTCACCCACGAGATGGGTTTCGCCCGCAAGGTCGCCGACCGCATCGTCTTTATGGAGGCCGGCGAGATCAAGGAGATCGCCGCGCCGGACCGGTTCTTCACCAATCCGGCGAGCGAGCGCGCCCGCGCCTTCCTCGACGCCGTCCTCAATCACTGAAATTCCAGCGCCGCCCCGATGCGGGGGCCCGGCGCATCACGAACGGAAAGGCTGCCCGATGGCTCTCGATCTCGATTTCGTCCGCTCGCAATTCCCCGCCCTCGCTGGCGAATGGGTATTTATGGACAATGCCGGCGGCAGCCAGGTGCTTTCCCGCGTCGCCGAGCGCGTCTCGGACTATCTCCTGACCACCAACGTCCAGACCGGCGCGAGCTACGCGCCGAGCCTGAAATCGACCGAGCGGGTGCGCGAAGCCCGCAAGGCCTATGCCCGCTTCATGAACGCTTCGGACGCCTCCGAGATCGTCATGGGCGCGTCGTCGACGGCGCTGTTCCGCTATCTGTCGGAGGCGATGACCGGCAAGCTTGCGCCAGGCGACGAGATCATCCTCACCAATGCCGACCACGAGGCCAATATCGGGCCCTGGCTGAAGCACCAGGAGCGCGGCGTCGTCGTCAAGTTCTGGAACGTCGACGCCGAGACCTTCGAACTCGAACTGGACGATCTGAAGGACCTCCTCACCGAGCGCACGAAACTCGTCTGCGTCACCCATGCCTCGAACATCCTCGGCACGATCAATCCGATCGCCGAGATCTCCGCGATCGCCCACGCGGCCGGCGCCGAAGTGGTGGTGGACGCCGTCGCCTACGCCCCGCACCGGGCGATCGATGTCGAGGCGCTCGGCTGCGACTACTACGTCTTTTCGAGCTACAAGGTGTTCGGCCCGCATTTCGCGGTGATGTGGGGCAGGAAGGACAAGCTCCTCGCCCTCGACAACATCTACCACTTCTTCATGTCGAAGGAGTCGGTGCCGCACAAGCTCGAGCCCGGCAACATCAATTATGAGGCCGCCTGGGGCGCCATCGGCGCGGTGGACTACGTCGAAGAGCTCGGGCAAAAGGCCGACGCCGAAAAGGGCCGCGCCGCCGTCGAGGCGGGCTTTGCGGGCATCGCCGAGCAGGAGCGGGCGATCACCCAACGGCTGATGGACTTCCTCGACAGCCGCAACTCGGTGCGGATCATCGGACGGAGATCGAGCGCCCTCGCCGACCGCGTCGCGACGGTTAGCTTCACCGTCGAGGGGCAGGATTCCAGGGCCGTGGTCGACGCGGTGGACGCCGCGAAGATCGGCATCCGCCACGGCCATTTCTACGCCTACCGGCTGATCGACGATCTCGGCCTGATGCCGCAGGGCGGCGTCGTGCGGGTGTCGATGGTCCACTACAACACGCTCGCCGAAGTGGACCGCCTCGTCGCGGCGCTCGAGCCGAAGCTCTGAGGCCGGGGAAAACGCCATGTTCGACCTTCTCATCCGCAACGGCACGGTGGCGACCGCGTCGGACGTCTTTCCTGCCGATGTCGCCGTCAAGGACGGCGTCATCGTCCAGATCGGCCGCGACCTCGGCCCGGCGGCCGAGACGATCGACGCGTCCGGCCGCTACGTCCTGCCCGGCGGCATCGACAGCCATGTGCATCTCTCCCAGCCGCAGGCGCCGGGCATCGTCATGGCCGACGACTTCGAGAGCGGCACGCGCTCGGCGCTGTTCGGCGGCAACACCACCGTCCTGCCCTTCTGCCTGCAGGAGAAGGGGCGACCCTTGCGCGAGGCGCTGACGGCCTACCACGCTCTCGCCGACGGCAACTGCTACACCGACGTCTCATTCCACCTGATCGTCTCGGATCCGAGCGAGGCGGTGCTCGGCCAGGAACTGCCGGCCCTCGTCGAGGACGGTTACACCTCCTTCAAGATCTTCATGACCTATGAGGACCTCCGGCTGAACGATGCCGAGATCCTCGCCACCATGGACTGCGCCAGGCGCACCGGCGCCCTCGTCATGGTCCATTGCGAGAACGAGGACGCCATCCGCTACCTGATCGGCCGGCACGAGGCCGATGGCGATGTCGCCCCGAAGGCCCATGCGACGACGCGGCCGATCGCCGTCGAGCGCGAGGCGACCCACCGGGCGGTCTCGCTCGCCGAGGTGGTCGACGTGCCGGTGGTCATCGTCCATGTCTCGAACCGGGAAGCCATGGAAGAGATCGAGCGGGCGCGCCGCCGCGGCCGCAAGGTGATCGGCGAGACCTGCCCGCAATATCTGATGCTGACGGCAGACGATCTCGACGGCATGGACTGGGAGGGGGCGAAGTTCGTCTGCTCGCCGCCGCCGCGCGACTCGGCCAGCCAGGAGGCCTGCTGGGAGGGGATCGAGCGGGGCGTCTTCGACCTTTATTCCTCCGACCACTGCCCGTTCCGCTACGACGATCCGCACGGCAAGCTGAACCCGAAGGGCCGCGAGAGCTTCCGGCACATTCCGAACGGCATTCCCGGCGTCGAGACGCGGCTGCCGATCCTGTTTTCCGAAGGCGTCATGAAGGGCCGGATCGACCTTTGCCGCTTCGTCGCCCTGACCGCGACCAACCACGCCAAGACCTACGGCCTCTATCCGAAGAAGGGCACGATCGCCATCGGCGCCGACGCCGACATCGCCATCTGGAATCCGCAGGCGACCCGCACCATCCGCCACGCCGACCTCCACGACGCCTCGGACTATTCGCCCTATGAGGGCCTCGAAATCGCCGGCTGGCCGACGACGGTGGTCCTCGGCGGCGCCGTGGTCGTCGACAACGGTGTGCTGACAGGGCATGCCCGCGCCGGGCGCTATGTCTCGCGCGGCCGCTCGAGCCTGGCAGGATCGACGCGGCCGTGAAAGCTTCTTGGGCAGAGCGACATTCAAGGCCGCCGGCCAAAAGCTCAGCGTCTGGTTTCAACAGCCCCCCTCTCGCGTCAAGGGACGTTCATCAAACCGTCGCCCGCCTGTCACCGTGACTTATTGTACGTGAACTAACAGTCCCTCCGGTTTCGAGAGAAAACGAGGGGCAGATATGATTTCGCGCGCATTGACCGGACTGCTGACAGCCGGTCTCGTGGCAATCGGCGGCGCAGCGCTGGCCGCGGCCGACACCGACAACCGTCCGGACATCGTCGTCGCCGTCGCCGACAATCCGCCGACGCTGGAGCCCGCCAAGGAGCTCTCCAATGTCGGCACGCGGATCACCTATTCGGTGTTCGACACGCTGATCCGGCGCGACTTCCTGTCGGCCGAGGGCGGCGGCGGCTCGAAGCTCGTCCCCTCGCTCGCGACGAGTTGGAAGCGGCTCGACGACAAGACGCTTGAAGTGAAGCTGCGCGAAGGCGTCAAGTTCCAGAACGGTGCCGCCTTCAACGCCGACGACGTCGTCTTCACCTTCTCGCCGGAGCGGCTGATCGGCAAGGATTCGCCGCTGCCGCAGGGCCGCGCCTATTTTGGCGTGCTCGACCATGTCGAGAAGGTCGACGACCACACCGTCCGCTTCGTCACCAAGGCGCCGGATCCGCTGCTCGAACAGCGCCTCGCCTCCTGGGCGTCGTGGATCGTCGATAAGGACGACTGGCTGGAGAAGGCCAAAGGCAAGGCCTTCGCCCAGTTCCCGGTCGGTACCGGCCCCTACATGCTCGAGGACTATCGGCCGGACCAGTACGTCAAGCTGAAGGCGTTCGACGGCTATTGGGGCGGCAAGCCGACCGCCGCGACGGTGACCTTCAAGAAGGTTCAGGAGCCGGCGGGGCGCATTGCCGGCCTCGTCAGCGGCGAGTTCGACATCATCACCAACGTCGCCCCGGACCAGATCGCCCAGATCGACGGCTATGACGACATCGAGACCCGCAGCGTCGTCCTCGCGAACTCGCATGTCCTCGTCTACAACACCCACAATGCGGTGCTGAAGGACAAGCGCGTGCGCCAGGCGATGAATCTGGCGATCGACCGCCAGCTGCTCGTCAAGGCGCTCTGGGACGACAAGGCGGTTGTCCCGAACGGCCACCAGTATCCCGAATATGGCGACATGTATCAGGCCGACCGTCCGGGCTTCGAATATAACCCGGAGAAGGCGAAGAAGCTTCTCGAGGAGGCCGGCTACAAGGGCGAGACCATCGTCTACTCGACCGAGCCGAACTATTATCTCAACGCCCTGCCCGCCGCCCAGGCGATCCTGGAGATGTGGAAGGCCGTCGGGATCAACGCCAAGCTCAACGTCGCCGAGGATGTCGACACCATCCCGAACGACGAGCTGATGGTGCGCAACTGGTCGAACTCCACCCGCTACCCCGACCCCGTCGGCGGGCTGTGGAACACCTGGGGGCCCTACGGCTCGGCCCAGAAGACCTGGGAAAGCTGGGCTCCCAAGGAGTTCAACGAGGTCGGCCACGAGCTCGAGACCACCCTCGATCATGACAAGCGCTACCAGCTCGCGGTCAAGCTGATGGATCTCTGGGAGGACGATGCGCCGGGCACCATCCTCTACCAGCCGCTGGAGACCTACGGCGTGCGCAAGTCGCTGAAGTGGCAGCCCTACACCTTCTACTACATGGATCTGCGCCCCTATAACCTGACCGACGAGGCGCATGGCTCGTGACGGCGGCCGTCCTGACGAAAGTAGGCGTCGGCTCCGCCGGCGCCTTGCCCGTTGAACCAACGATCGATCCCGCCCGCGCTCCTGCCGCAACGCCGGTCCTTGCGATCGAGGGCCTGACCGTCGGCACGGGCGCGGTCGATCTCGTCATCGACGTGTCCTTTGAAGTCGCCGCCGGCGAAACGCTCTGCCTTGTCGGCGAGAGCGGCTGCGGCAAGAGCCTTACCTGCCTCGCCGCCATGGGCCTCCTGGCCGAGCCGGTCCGCCGCAAGTCCGGCAGCGTCCGGCTGGGCGCAACCGAACTCACCAGCCTCGACGACCGCAGGCTCCGGGACATCCGCGGACGCGACATGGCGATGATCTTCCAGGATCCGGTCGCCTCGCTCAATCCCGTGCAGAGGGTCGGCCGCCAGGTCGCCGAAGCGCTCGTCGTGCATGAAGGGATCGCCATGCGGAGCGCGATGCGCCGGGCGGTCGAGCTTCTGGGCAGGGTCGGCATCGCCCGGCCGAACGAACGCGCCAATGCCTATCCGCATCAGCTGTCCGGCGGCATGTGCCAGCGGGTGATGATCGCCATGGCGCTGGCCTGCCGGCCGAAGGTGATCGTCGCCGACGAGGCGACGACGGCCCTCGACGTCACCACCCAGGCACAGATCCTCGCGCTGATGAAGACGCTACAGGACGAGACCGGGACGGCGATGATCTTCGTCACCCATGATCTGAGCGTCGTCGCCGAGATCGCCGACCGCGTCGCCGTGATGTATTCCGGCCGCATCGTCGAGACCGGCCCGGTCGACGCGCTGTTCGACCACCCGGCCCACCCTTACACCCGCGGGCTGATGGATTGCCGGCTGCATGCGCTGTCGGCAGCCGGCGGCCGGCTGGCGGCGATCGGCGGCACCGTGCCGCGCCCCTCGGCCCGTCCGGTCGGCTGCGCCTTCCGGCCGCGCTGCCCGAGGGCGGAAGAGCGCTGCGAGATGGTGCCCGAGCTGAAGCCCTTCGCCGGCAGCCAGTCCGCCGCCTGTCACTTTCCCGGCAGCGCTCGATGACGGTTCCATTGCTCGTCCTCGCCGATGTCAGCCGCCATTATCGCGGCAAGGGCGGCCTCTTTCGCACCGGCGAGGCTGTCCTCGCCGTCGACGGGGTCGATCTCGAGCTTCATCCCGGCGAAACTCTCGGCATCGTCGGCGAGAGCGGCAGCGGCAAGTCGACGCTCGGCCGCCTCGCCTCAGGCATCGAGCGGCCGAGCACCGGCAAGGTCGCCTTCCAGGGCGAGCCCTATGCGCCGATCGGCTCGCCCGCCTGGCGGCGGCAGCGACGCTCCGTCCAGGTGGTGTTCCAGAACCCCTCCCAGGCGCTCGATCCGCGGCTGTCGATAACCGCGCAGGTCCGCGGCGCGATGGACGCCCACGGGCTGACCGGCGGAAAGGCCAGCGCGGGCAGCCCGGCGGCGATACTCGCCCGGGTCGGCCTCGAAGGCCTTGGCAGGCGCTATCCGCATCAGCTTTCCGGCGGCCAGCTGCAGCGCGCGGTGATCGCCCGGGCCCTGTCGCTGTCGCCGGACCTCATCGTCTGCGACGAAGCGGTCAGCGCCCTCGACGTCTCGGTTCAGGCGCAGATCCTCAACCTGCTTCAGGATCTGCAGGCCGAGCTCGGCGTCGCCTACCTGTTCATTTCCCACGACCTCGGCGTCGTCCGGCATGTCAGCCACCGCATCGCGGTGATGCAGCACGGGCGGATCGTCGAGACGGGCGCGGCGGGCGACGTCTTCGCGTCACCGCGCGACGCCTACACCCAGGCGCTGATCGCCGCGCTTCCGGCCGCGTCCCCGGCGGCACGCCGGGCCCGCGACGCCAGGCGCCGCCTCGAGCTCGCGAAGGTCTGACGATGTCTGAGCCCGCCGCCCCGCATTCCGTCTCGATCGTCGCCCACCGCGGTTTCTCCGCCCGCCACCGCGAAAACTCGCCGCACGCCTGGCATGCGGCGGTCGAGGCCGGCGCCGACGTCGTGGAAGTCGATATCCGCATGACCCGCGACGGCGTGCTCGTCTGCAGCCACGACGCCGATCTCAAACGCCTCGCCGGGCGTCCGGAGACGATCGCGGCAACGGACGCTGCCGAGCTTACGGGGATCGTCGTCGCCGGCGCCGCCGCGACGCCGACCCTCGAACATCTCTTCGCGACGCTGCCGGCGGAGCAGCCGATCCTCTTCGACGTCAAGGACGAGCGCTTCGAAGCCCTCGACCGGCTCGTCGCGGCAGCGGCCGCCTCGGGCCGCGACAGGCTGGTCTTCGGCCTGCACGAGATCGCCTCGGTTCGCCGCGTACGGCAGCGGACCGGCGCCGCCATCCTCGGGCTGTTGGCAAGTCCCGGAGAGGAAGACGCGTTCTTTGCCGCCGGCGGCGACATCCTTCGGCTTTGGGAGAGCGACGCCACGTCAGACCTGATCGCCGCCGTCACCCGGCGCGGACATCCGGTCTGGGTGACCACCGGCCACGGCGCGACCGGCCGCAGGGTCGGCGACTTCGACGCGCAGGCGCTTCGCCGCATGGCGGCGGACGGCGCCAGCGGCTTTCTCGTCAATGATCCCTCGGGCGCGCGCGCCGCGCTTTTTGACCAGCTGGCGGAGACGAAGGCATGACGACCGGTTCGACCCTCCTCGTCTGCTTCGACGGGCTGCGCCGCGATCGCGCGACGCCAGAGCGCATGCCAAACCTCGCCCGCTTCATGGAGACCGGCGCCGACCTTCTAAACTCCCGCAGCGTCTTTCCGAGCGAGACGCGGGTCGCCTCGACGAGCACCGTGACCGGTTGCGCGCCCGGCGAGCATGGCCTCGTCGCCAACCAGTTCATCAACCGCGCGGTGGTGCCGGACGGCCTGTTCAACACGGCCAACCATCACAATCTTGCCCGTGCCGACGACCTCGGCCTGCTTCTCGATCGGGAAAGCCTGGGGCAGCGGCTGGCCCGGGCCGGCAAGCGTTTTGCCGTCGTCACCACCGCGACGGCCGGCGCCACCTTCATGATGAGCTACGGGGCGCAGAAGCTCGGCCAGCCGGTCTTCTCGGTGCATCAAGGCGTCGGCTCGCCGGCGCTGACAAGGGCGGCCGAGGAGCGGCTCGGCCCGGTTCCGGCCGCGGCGACGCCGAACACGGCGCAGATCGATCACGCGACGCGGGTGCTGACCGAGATCGCCTATCCGGACCACCGGCCGGATCTTGCGATCCTTTGGATGTCCGATCCCGACATCACATCGCATGGCTTCGGCATCGACGCGCCGGAAACGATCGCCGCGCAGCGCGGCTGCGACGATGCCTTCGGCCGCATCCTCGATTGGCGTGGTTCCGGCGAGGGTCCGGAAAACATCATGGTGATGTCCGACCACGGCCATGTCACCGGCGCGGCGAAATTCGATCTCGCCGCAGCGCTGCCGGGCTATGCCGGATCCCTCTCGCCCGGCTATTTCTCTGGCCTCTATCTGCCGGAGCCGACGCATGACACCATCGCTGTCGCGGCCGAGCGACTGGCGCAGCAGCCCTGGTGCGGCCTCGTCTTCGTCAACGTCCCCGGCGATCCGCTCGCCAGCGTGCCGGGCGCCCTGCCCGCTTCCGTCCTGGGAGGCGGCCATCCTCGATCGGCACCCGTGACCTTTACGCTACGCGCCACCGGGAGCCCTGAATCGGCCTCGCCCGAAACATGTCTCTTCACCGGCTCCATTTCGCCGGGTGGCGGCATGCATGGCGGGCTTGCCCGCGGCGAACTCTCCACCGTGCTTGCCGGAGCCGGTCCGGCCTTCCGAAGCGGCATCCGCTCGCAAACGCCCTGCTGGCTGCCGGACATCGCGCCGACGCTGCTGACGATCCTCGGCCTCGACACCGAGGGCACCAGTGGGCGGGTGCTGCGGGAGGTGCTTGAAGGCCAGGAGAGCGAACCGCCGGCGGTATCCCGTCGCAGCCTCACCGCAACGATTGGCGATCACCAGCAGGGCGTCGAACAGTGGCTCGTCGACGGCCGGCCGATCACCGATTTCGGCTGGTCGCGCGGGCCCGGGGAGTTTCCGGCATGAGCCTGCGCTTCATCCTCGGCAAGCTGCTGCGCGCTTTCCTGACGCTGCTTCTCGCCGTCACATTCGTCTTTATTGTCCTGCGCATGTCGGGCGATCCGGTGAGCCAGATGCTGCCGGACGACACGCCGGCTTCCGTGGTTGCCGCCTATCGGCAGATGTGGGGGCTCGACCGGCCGCTGCCGGAGCAATATGCGCGCTATGTCGCCGGAATCCTGCATGGCGACTTCGGCTTTTCCTTCCGCGACAACCGTCCGGCGCTGGATGTCGTTCTCGAGCGGGTGCCGCTGTCCCTCGAACTCGGCCTGACGGCCCTCGCTCTGACGATCGTGCTCGGCATCGGCGGCGGCATCCTCGCGGCGCTGAAGCGCGGCACGTCGGTCGACCACGCCACCATGGCCTTCACCATCATGGGCCACTCGATGCCGAACTTCTTTCTCGGCATCCTTCTGATCCTCGCCTTCGCCATGACCTGGCGGATCCTGCCGAGTTCGGGGACGGGAAGCTGGCGACACCTGGTCATGCCGGCGGTGACGCTCGGGACCAGCTATGCCGCGACGGTCGCCCGCTTCACCCGCTCCTCGCTCCTCGAAGTCCTGCACCAGCCCTTCATGCGCACCGCCCGCGCCAAGGGCGTGCCGTTTCGCCGGCGCATCCTCGGCCATGCCCTGCCGAATGCCGGGATCCCCATCGTCACGGTGGTCGGCCTGAGGCTCGGTGCGCTGATCGGCGCCGCCGTCGTGGTCGAGCCGGTCTTCGCCTGGCCGGGCGTCGGCCAGCTGCTGGTCAGCGCCGTCGCCTTCCGGGACCTCGCCATCGTCCAGACGATCGTGCTGCTGATCGCCTTCACCATGGTCGTCGTCAACTTCCTGGTCGACCTCACCTATGGCTGGCTCGATCCGCGGATCGGCATGGTTTCCGGCGAGGCCGCGGCATGAGTGCGACCCCGGCCGACACCGTTTCTCCCGCCGATGCCGATGCGCAGCGTCGCTTCCGACGCCTGCCGGTCGTCATCGTCCTCTGCGCGGCCTGGCTTCTCCTCTGCGCCGTTCTCGCCATCGGCGCCGACTGGATCGCGCCCTATGGCTATGCCGAGCAGAGCCTGCTCCACCGGTTGCAGCCGCCGGCCTTTCTCGGCGGCGATCCGGCCTATCTCCTCGGCACCGACGGGCTCGGCCGGGACGTCCTCTCGCGGCTGATCTTCGCGATGCGGGCCAGCATCCTGATCGCCTTCTGCGGCACGTTGATCGGTTCGACCATCGGCACCGTGCTCGGCTTCCTGGCCGCGCATTTCCGCGGCTGGGTCGAAGACGCGATCATGCTGATGGTCGACTTCCAGGCCGCGATGCCGTTCCTGATCATCGCGCTGGCGATCCTCGCCTTCTTCGGCAACTCGTTCGGGCTGTTCCTCGTCGTCGTCGGCTTTCATGGCTGGGAGGTCTATGCCCGGCTCACCCGCGGCCTCGTGCTGCAGGCGAACGCGAAGGGCTATGCCTTCGCGATCCGCACCCTCGGCGTCCATCCGCTACGGATCTATGTCCGCCACGTCCTGCCGAACATTCTGAGTGTCCTCGTCGTGCAGGTGACGCTGAACTTTCCCGAGATCATCCTGCTCGAGACCTCGCTGAGCTTTCTCGGGCTCGGCGTCCAGCCGCCGCAGACCAGCCTCGGCCTGATGCTCGGCGAGGGCCGCAACTACATCGCCACGGCCTGGTGGATGGCGATTCCGGCCGGCATCGCGATCTTCCTGACGACGCTTTCGGTCAGCCTCATCGGCGACTGGCTGCGCGACCGGCTCGATCCGACGCTGCGACCGGCCGAGCAGTAGTCGCAAATTCGAAAAAACACAGATCGAGGCGTTGACGATCGCGCCTTCCTCCGAGGGCTGCGACCTCTATGGCCGCCAGGTCGGGCGCGCGAGGATCTGCGCAAAACCGTCTTCGAGGATGCGGTAGTGCGCATCGACCGGTTCGTTCGCCGCGCCTCCCTGGATCGGCACGATGTCCTGCGGACAGGCTGACAAAGCGACGATGCAGTCCATCTCGGCGCGAAGGGTAATCGCGTCGCCCGGCCGGCAGGGCGTCGGCAGGGTCGCCAGGCTGTGGCCGTCCGCCTGGACCTTGATGTTCATGAAGACGTTGAAGGAAGCAAGGATCGGCGGCACGTCCGCAAAGCCGAGATCCGCCATCGCCTCGCGCATGTTGTCGACGCAGTTGCGGTGGTCCTTCTCGACGCCGAGCAGGCGATAGCGCTCGCAGTCGCAGGCGGCCATGATGGTGTCGTGGATGCCCGGCGAGGTGTCGGCGACGACGGTGAGGATCGGCCGCCGCCGGGTGGTGACGAATGTGTCGCCGACCTGCGGAATGAAGCTCTGGTTCCAGACCCGGCTCGCCTCCATCGACATGTATTCGCGAAGATCGTCGGCAGCGAAGGCCCAGCAGTCGACCACCTGGGTGCCATGGGTGTTGACGATCTCGACCGATTGGCCGCGGCGCAGATGCAGCGCAGCGCCGTGGCGGGCGGGAATCGTCTCAAGCGGGCCGTTGGCGGTCATCGTGGTCTCCAGGGCGGCTGTCATCGGACAGGCCGGCAGGGATGAAGTTTCAGGGGATCAGCCGGTTGTCGACCCGGACCCGGATGGCGCCCTCGCCGGTGTCGATGCCGAGACCCGAAGGCGTGTTGGTGACGACGACGCACATGTCCATCACCACCCGGCAGGTGACCGAGCGCCCGGGCGCCGGCGGCGCGGCGGCGGGGACGAGACGGCCGTCCCGCTCGACACCGACATTCAGGAAGAGGTTCACCGGATCGGGAAATTTCGGGGCGTTAAGACCGGCATGGCGAACCGCGGCCCTGAGCGCCTCGTGACCGCTGGCAGTGTCGTTTGGCAGCGAGGCGAGATCGCCGGGCAGCGAGGCGGGGATGAGAAGGTCGTGCCCGCCGGCCCGGTCGCGGCCGAGCACCATCATCGCCCGGCGCCGGTTGCTGACGAGCCGCATGCCAAGGCCGAGACGGTAGCTGTTGCTGAAGACGCGGGTGTGGTGGGGCGAGAGGAACTCGGTCATGTCCGCCCGGGAAAACGCATAGAGCTGAGCGGTGCGATCGCCGCAGGGATCCTCGACGGTGAGAAGCTGGCCGGTGGCGATCTCGACGACCGCAAAGCCGCCGAACGGCGCCTCGGCCAGGGTTTCGGGCGGCAGCGGCCCCGCCTCGGGCGTCGTCATCATCAGCGGCATCAGGCTCCCTTTCCCTCAAGATCATCCGAGACGACGATCCTGATGTCGCCGACCTCGAGGCCGTTGCCGGGGATAATGTCCTGCGGACAGGGCGAGACCGCCACGATCACGTCGATCAGGGCTTTCAGGACGATATGGTCGCCGGGACGGCTGGTCGGATCGGTGACGCTCATCCGGCCCTCGACCGTGACCGGCCCATATTGGAAGAAGTTGTAGGGCTCGGGCACGGCGAGCCGGTCAATGCCGTGGGCCTCGAGCGCGCCATGCATGTTATCGAGACAGTTGCGATGGCCAGGCACGCCGAAATCGACGGCATAGCGCGTCGGATCGCAGGCTGGGACATTGGAATCGTGCTGGCCGACGGTGTCGGCAACGACCGTGAACATCGGCTGGCCGCGATTGCTCATCAGATGATCGCCGACGGCGAAGAACAGCGACAGGTTTTGCCGCCGCGTGTGGCCCGGCGACAGGACTTCCGCGTGGTCGTCCCGGTTCAGCGCAACGAAGTCGCAGGCCTGGCGCCCCATGACGTCGACGATGGTGACGTGTTGCCCGGCCTTCGCCTCGAAGCCGAAACCGAAGCCACCGGGGACGACATGATCGAGCGCGACGGCCCGGAACTCCGGCAGCGGTGCCGCGGTAGCAGCCGGCGCGCTCATGGCTCCACCACGAAATGCGCCTCGGTGGGCAGATGGCCGACGCCGTTGATCGGCAGGATGTCCTGCGGGCAGGCGCTGAAGGCGATCACGAGGTCCATTTCCGCCTTCAGCCTGACGAAGCTGCCCGGCGTCGACACCGGCGCCTCGAAGGAGACCGAGCGATCCGGGTGAACCGGGATGTTCATGAACAGATTGAGCGGGCTCGGGGTTTCCGGCGCTTCGAGCCCGATCTCGCGCATCGCGGCGTGGAGGTTGTCCTCGCAATTGTCGTGATGGCCCTCGACGCCGAGAAAGGCGTAGCGATGCCGGTCGCAGGCGGCGATGATGGTATCGTGGATGCCGCCGGACGTATCCTCGACCAAGGTGAGGATCGGCCGCCGCCGGTTGGTGCGCAGGATGTCGCCGACGACCGGGATGATCTTCAGCATATGCGCCCGGCTGTGCTCCATTGACATGAATTCGGTGAGGTCCTCGGCGTTGAAGGCCCAGGTATCGATCACCTGCTCGCCATGGGTGTTAATCACCCTGACGGTTTCGCCTTTGGCGACGCGATGGGCCTTGCCCCGCCGGGCGGGGATGGTCAAAGGCTGCGACATGCTGCTTCCTTCCTGAAGATGGCGCCGTCAGGCGGCGATTGCCGCTTTCCAGCGCGGCTGGGCACAGATCTCGCCGAGAAAGCCGAGGACGATGGTGGCGGCGAGGTAGGCCGTCGCGCCGGTGCCGACGTCGAGGGCGGGATTGACCTCGACGAGGTCGAAGCCGACGACTTCGCAGCGCTCGGCGACCGCCTTCAGCGCGTCGCGAAGCTCGCCATAGAGAAAGCCGTCCGGCTCGCCCGAGACGCAACCCGGCACCAGCGAGATGTCAAGCGCATCGATGTCGATCGAGACATAGACCGGCGCCCCATCCGGCACGAGCCCGGCGATCCCCTCGGCGCCGAGCATCCGCGCCTCCGGCATGGCGACGACACGGTTGCCGCCGGCTTCGATCGCCGCATGGTCGCGGCCGTCGCTGCGCAGCGAGCGGATCCCCACCTGGGTCAGGCTGAGCGCGGTGTCCATCGCCGCCATGTGGCGGAAGGCATGGCCATTGGTGTAGCGCAGGCCGTTCGCTTCCGGCGCATAGTCCATATGGGCGTCGAAATGCAGGATATGCACCTTGCGATCGAAGGCGCGGAAGATCGGATAGGCGATCGAATGATCGCCGCCGAGCCCGACCGGCATCGCTCCGCGGTCCAGGATGCCGCGCACCGTGGCGGTGATGTTGTCGAAGGTCCTTTCGACATTGGTCGGGGCGATGTCGACGTCGCCGACATCGGCGATCAGGCCCCGTTCGCGCTCCTCGACGAGGAACTGCCGCCGCGTCGCCGGATCGTAGAGCCCGCCGCAAAAGCGCAAGGAATGCTCACGGATCGCCCGCGGCCCCATGCGGCTGCCCGGATAGAATGGCGAGCCCTCGTCGAAGGGAACGCCATAGACGCCGATCTTCGCATCGAGTTTCGACAGGTCTTCGCAGATCGGTGCCCTGAGGAAGGACGGAATCCCGACATAGGGGCGATCGATTCGGGCCATTGCGGCATCTCCTTTGATCAAGGTTCAGACGGCCTCTGCGGCGGCGGGCCGGATCAGCGAGAGAAAGGCCTGCAGCCGGGGATCGCCCGGCTGCTTCAACACCCGTCCGGGCGGGCCCTCCTCGGCGATGCGACCGCCATGCATGAAGACGACGCGGTCGGCGACATTCGCCGCAAAGCCGATCTCGTGGGTGACGACGATCATCGTCATGCCGCCGGCGGCGAGATCCTTCAAAAGCGCCAGCACGCCGCCGATGAGTTCGGGATCGAGGGCCGAGGTCGGCTCGTCGAACAGCATGATCTCCGGATCCATGGCGAGCGCCCGGGCGATGGCGACCCGCTGCTTCTGGCCGCCGGAAAGCGCATGGGGCAGCCGGTCGCCACGATCGGCAAGGTCGAGATCGGCCAGAAGCTTCTGCGCCCGCGCCGTCGCCTCGTCGCGGCTGCGCTTCAATACGACGACCTGCGGCCTGACGACGTTTTCCAGCGCCGTCATGTGCGGCCACAGATTGAGTGCCTGAAACACCATGCCGATCTTCGGACGCATGGCATCGACCGCCCGCCGCGGCTGGCGGTGGACGGTGCCGCCGACCACCTCGCGGCCGAAGGGTTTGCCGGCGACGCTGATGAATCCGGCTTCCGGCTGTTCGATGAGCGTGATGCAGCGCAGAAAGGTGCTCTTGCCGCAGCCGCTCGGGCCGATCATCGCGACCACCTCGCCCCTGGCGACGTCAAGATAGACGTCGTCGAGCACCGCGCTGCCCTTGAAGCGCTTGGTGAGGCCCGAGACGGACAAGGCAGTGGCACTCATCGCCGACTCCTTTTCGGCATCGCCTCCAGCGACAGGAAACTCGCCGCCAGGGCCGAGCCGACGAGATGCTCGCTGCGGGCGCGCCCGAAACGGCGTTCGAGCAGCGAGGCGGCATGGGCGACGATGGCGGTAATCGCCCAGTAGATCAGCGTGACCGCGGCGAAGGCCTCGAAAGGCGCGAAGGTGTTCCCCTGGACGACGAGACTCTGATAGGTCAGCTCGGCGACGGTGATCGAACTCAAGACCGCCGATTCCTTGATCATCGTCAGGGTAATGTTGGTCGAGGGCGGCACCAGCGTCGGCACGATCTGCGGAAAGATCACGTGGCGCATCGCCTGCAGCGCCGACATGCCGATCACCCGGGCGGACTCGTACTGCCCCCTCGGCAGCGCCTCGATCGCGGCGCGCACGATCTCGGCATAATAGGCGCTGGCATAGAGCGACAGCGCGATGGTGCCGGTGATCACCGCCGGGATCCGGATGCCGGAAAACGGCAATCCGTAATAGACGACGAAGAGCAGGATGATGAACGGGATCGCCCTCAGCGTCAGAAGATAGATCTCGATCGCCGCCTTGATCGCGCGGCTGGGGATCTGCGAGAGAAGCGCGAGGACGATGCCGATCACATAGCCGATGATCGTCGCCGCGAGGCAGATGCGGATCGTCAGCCAGGTGCCCTTGACGAAGAGCGGCCAGTACTGGGCGAGGATCGAAAGGTCGAAGGTCATCGCCTTGCTCCGGCCGTGCGCCGTTCGATCACCTTGCCGGCGGCGATCACCGGCAGGTTGAGGACGAGGAAGCAGAGCGCCGCACCGACCAGGGTCTCGAAGGGGCGGAAGCTGGAGCCGGCGATCTGCTGGGACGTCCGCAACACCTCGACCACGGTGATCACCGACAACAAGGCAGTTCCCTTGACGATCACCGTGACCTCGTTGACCAGCATCGGCAGGATGATCCGGAAGAGCTGCGGCAGGACGACCTTTCGCCAGATCAGCCAGCGCGGCAGCGCAAGCGACGTCGCCGCCTCGATCTGGCCGGGATCGATGCCGGTCAGGCCGCCGCGCATCATCTCGGTGATGAAGATCGTCGAGTTCAGCGAGATCGCCGCGACGCCAGCGCTTTCCGGGCCGAGATCGAGGCCGAAGATCGGCAGGACATAGAATGCGATGAAGATCTGGATCAGCAGCGGCGTGCCGCGGATGAAGGAGATCACCACGGCGACGACCGCGTTGAGCGCCGCGATCTTCATCGCCCTGAGGATCGTCAGCAGCGTGCCGCCGAGAATGGCGAGAACCGCGATGATGGCGGCGAGCCGAGCATTGATCAGCGCCGCCTCGCCGAGGCTCGGCAGGATCGAGACCAGATAGCCGAACTGAAAACCCATTGCAGCCCTTTCCCGATCCGGCCTCGCGGCGTCAGACGGCGTCCGGCGGCAGATAGCCGGTGTCGGGGATCTCCATCTTGAAGCCGAACCACTTCTCCTGAAGCTCGTAGAGCCGGCCGTCGTCGCGCATCTTGCGGATGACGCCGCTGATGAAGTCGCGCAGGTCGGTGTCTTCCGGCCGGGTGCACCAGGCGAGATAGGTCCACTTGACCCCGGCGGTGATCGGACAGGCGAGCTCGAACGTGTCCGGCTTCTCCTTCACCAGCACGGCCAGCGACGGCAACGACTGGATCACCGCGTCGATCTCGCCGTTGGCCAGCGCGACATAGGACTCGGTGAAGGCGGTATAGAGCTTCAGATCGGCGAAACCTTCGCCGTCCGCCTTCAGCTTGTCGTCGAGAGCGCGGGCGATCGGCTCGGTGGAGGAGGCGAGCTGGGTGCCGACAACCTTGCCCTTGAGATCGTCCTCGGACTTGATCGCATCGCCCTTGCGCATCATCGCATAGGGCTGGCCGTTGGCGATCGGCATCGTATAGGCGTAGCGCTTGGCGCGCTCCTCGTTGATCGCCACCGTGGTCGCGACGAAATCGAACTTGCCGGCAAGGACGCCCGGCAGGATGCCCTGCCAGGGCAGGTCGAGCTGGTTCAGCTTGACGCCGAGTTCCTCCACCACCACCGCGAGGATGTCGGAGCCATAGCCGACGATCTTGCCGTCCTTGACGAATTCGAAGGGCGGGAACGCCGCTTCCGTCCCGACGGTGACGACGCCCTTCTTGCGGATCGCCTCGAGCGTCGTCTCGGCGAAGGCCGCCCGCCCGGGCAGGAGAGCGGCGAGCGCCGTTCCCACTGCGAGACGGCCGAATTGTCTGCGATCGAGTGTCAGCATGCGAAATCTCCGGCAGGTTGGGAAGGAACGGATGCTTGTCCGGCCCCGAAGGGCTCAGACGGATGGCGACTTTTCGAAGTAGCCGGCGCGCACCGCCGCGCCGATGAGATTGACGACGAGGCGTCCGGCGGTGATGGCGGTGATGCCGTTGACGTCGGCCGACGGGGTGATCTCGACGATGTCCATGCCGACGACACGCCCCTTGCCGACGAGACCGTGGATGAGGCGGCGCACCTGGTGGAAGGTCAGCCCGCCCGGCGCCGGCCCTTCGACCGCCGGCATCACCGTGGGATCGAGGCCGTCGGCATCGATGGTGATGTAGTAGCGACCGCCATCCGGGATCTGCGCCAGCACCGCGTCGATGCCGCCGTCATGCACCTCGAAGGCCGGAATGATACGGGCGCCATAGGCCATGGCGGCCTCGTATTCCTCCGGCCGGCCGCTGCCCTGGGCGCGGATGCCGATCTGGAAGATCTCGCCGATGTGCTCCATCTCGGAAGCCCGGCGGATTGGGCTCGAAAGACCCTCGGTGACGCCGTTGACGTCGTTGCGCCAGTCGATATGGGCATCGACCTGGATGAGGGTGATCGGTCCCTCCCCGTCCAGCGCCTTGAAGATCGGGATGGGAATGCCGTGGTCGCCACCGATGGTGATCGGCATGGCGCCGGCCGCCAGCACCTTGCGGACCACCTCTTCGGCCCGCTGCAGATGGCCGAGATGATCGGCGATGTCGAAGGTGACGTTGCCGACGTCCACCGCCTTGATCGGGCGGTTGTCGTAGATCGGGCCGCCGACGTCGAAGTCGTGGCGCTCGAGATGGCGCGACACCCGGTCAGTCACCGCGCGCACCGCATCTGGCGCCAGGGTCTGGTCATTGATCACCGCATGCGGCTCATACGGATTGCCATACGGCATGCCGATAAAGGCGATATCGGCGTCCAGCGTGTCCAGATCCGTGTGCAGATCGGAATAGAGAAACGTCTGATAGCCCACACGGGGGGCGACGGTCAGCGGCACGGTCATGCGGGTGCGATCCTGTGGCCGGTTCAAAGCCCGGCCTCACTTGCGGGTTTCGATATCGCAAGCTAGCGAGCCATGCTGCGCCGCATCAATTGCAAACTTTGCAAGCATGCATGTATGTTGTGCAACATGAACGCTCCCACCTCGAGACCGATCGCCAGTCTCACGGAAAACGACCTCAGGCTGATGCGAATTTTCCGCGTCGTCGCCGAATGCGGCGGCCTGACAGCCGCCGAGGCGCGGCTGCATCTGGAGCGTTCGACGATCAGCCGCAACATCAAGGCTCTGGAGGAGCGGATCGGCGATACGCTGTGCCTGCGCGGGCCGTCGGGCTTCGAGCTGACGCAGATGGGCGAGACGGTGCTGCGGGCGGCGATCTCGGCCTGCGACACGCTTGACGCGGTGCGCGACGACCTGAACATGGCCCGCAACGTCATGACCGGCGACCTGGTCATCGGCATTGCCGACAACATCCTGACCAATCCGAAGTGCCGGCTGGTCGAGGCGCTCGCCGATTTCCAGCGGACGGCGCCTGCCGTGCGGCCGACGATGATCGTACGGCCCCCGGCCGAACTGGTGCTGGAGCTGCAGCACCGCCACGTCCACCTCTGCATCAACGGCGCCGCGCCTTTCGACGCGGACTTCGTCCGGCACGACCTCTTCGATGAGGAGTTCTGCCTCTATGCCAGCCGCAACCATGCCGACGGCCCGGTCAGGCTCGCCGATCTCGACCGCCTCGGCATCGGCCTCGTCATGCGCGACGGCAACGCCCAGACGGAGATGCTCTGGCCGCGCCTCGGGCTGCAGCACAAGGCCAAGGCCTCCGGACTGGAAGCCGTCGGCATGCTGATCGCCGGCGGCCGCTATGTCGGCTACCTGCCGACGCATTTTGCCGAGGTCATGCAGGCGCGGTGGAAACTGGTCGAGGTCGAGGACGCGACCGACATGCGCTACGCGACAACGTTCTATCTCAATTACGAGCGCAGCCGTCCCCTCAGCGCGCCGGCCCGGTGCTTTCGCGATCTCCTGCTGAGGGCCCATCGGGCGGACTGAAGCGCCGGAATGGCGATGCCAGGCCGGCGTGGTCCCATCAGGGTGCCACGATCGCCTCGGCTTCGATCTCGACCGCGTAGTCGCCAACCAGCGCGCCGGCCGCCAGCAGGGTGTTGGCGGGCCGGATCTCGCCGAAGACGCGCCCATGGGCTCGCGAGACCGCTTCCCAGTCCTCGATGCGGGAAAGATAGACCCGGGTTCGCACCACATCCTCGAGGCTGGCGCCGAGGGCCTTCAGGCTCGCGGCGATCTTGTCGAGCGCATAGGTCGCCTGCGCCCCGGCATCGCTCGGCGCGACGATGCGGTCGGTGCCGTGGGTGGCGGTGGTGCCCGAAACGAAGATGCGGTCGCCCTCGCGGATGGCGCGGCTGTAGCCGGCGATCGGCTCCCAGATGCTCTTCGAAGAGACCCGGCTGCGCCCGGGGCGGCCCGGCACGGGCTCGGCACCGTAAGGCAGCGGGATGTCGCCGAGATGGTGGCTGAGATCGCCGGACGCCGTGAGAAAGGGCGGCCTGCGGTATTCGTCGCCGCAATCGCCGGGGATCGGCGTCGATGTCCGAAGTGCGTCGGCGAGCAGCGCCCTGTCCGCTTCATCGAGGGTGAAATCGAAGAGCTTCAGATTGTCCGCCCGGTGCTCGCTTTCGCCGAGCCGCGCCCCGATGATGACGCCGGCGACGGCGGCGTGATCGAGCACCCAGCGGGTCGCCACATTGGCGATGGAGACGCCGTGGCGGCGCCCGATTTTCGCGGCGGCGCCAAGGATCGCCTGCAGCACGTCCCAGCCGCCGGCGGCATCGATGAAGCGCTTGTACTTCATCGAGCTCCAGTCGCCGACGGCGCCTGGCTCGGGCTTGCCCAGCCAGCGCTCGGAGAGGAAGCCGCCGCACAAGGTGCCATAGGCGAGAAGCCGCACGCCGGTCCGGGCGCAGACTTCCGAGAGGGCTTCGGCGGCGCGGCGGTCGACCAGCGAGAACGAGACCTGGTTCGAGACGACCTTGACGCCGTCGGCGACTGCGACGGCGAGATGCGCCGCGTCGAAATTGGTAAGGCCGATCGCCCCGATCCGGCCCTCCCGCCGCAGCGCCTCGAATTCGTGCAGGGCATCGAGCCAGCCGGGATGCTCGAAGCTCCACCAGTGGAACTGCAGGAGGTCGACCTTTTCGACGCCCAGGCGGTCGAGCCGCTCCTCAACGCCCGCCCGCACCGCCTGCGGCGTCATCGGCCCGGGCGCCGGGCACCATTTGGTGAAGGCGAGCGGCCGCGCCGCCCCGGGGTGCCTCGCCAGAAGACGGCCGGTGACGAGCTCTGCGCTGCCATAGTGATCGGCCATGTCGAAGGTATCGAAGCCGGCATCGGCATAGGCGCCGAGGGCGTCCGCCGCAGCGTCGAGGTCGAGGACGCGGCCGTCCTTTTCCATGTCGGCGATCTGCCACAGGCCGGTGAGAACGCGGCTGATGGCGAGCTCCGGCGTCAGCTGGAATCGTTCGGGGCGCTCGGCCATCTGGCGGTCTCCTTGTATCGGGTGAAGCGTATCGGGTGAAGCCGGGCTCCGCCCGGCGCGGTGTCATCGGTCCGGTCGTCTGAGGCGCCGCCAGCGCGTATCGCCCCGGCCGTCGGCGAAACGCGAAATCGTCCGCCGCTCGCCGATCAGGCCACGCGGGCGAAGGAGCAGGATGACACAGAGGGCGACGCCGATCAGCACGATCTGCAGGGAGGCGCCGCGGGCCTGCTGGTCGGCCGGCACGAGCGCGCCGATGGCCGAGGCCGAGACCGCCCAGAGCGCCCAGACGACCACCGCCCCGACCACCGCGCCGAGATTGTTGCCGGAGCCGCCGACGATCAGCATCGTCCAGACCTGAAACGTCAGGAGCGGCAGGTAGTTGTCGGGCGCAATGAAGCCGATGAAATGGGCCTGGACGGCGCCGCCGAGAGCCATCAGCGCGCCGCCGAGGGCGAAGGCCTTGAGCCGGAAGTGTTTCGCATCCTTGCCAAGCGAGACCGCCGCCGTCTCGTCCTCGCGGATCGCCCGCAGCACCCGGCCGAAGGGCGAACTGCTCAGCCGCTCGACGGCCAGGAACATCGCAAGAAGCACAAGCGCGACGAGGCCGAGATTGAACAGGCCGAAGCGCAGCGGATCGGCTGCGAAAGCCGAGAACGGCCGCGGGATGAAGCTCATCCCGAACGGGCCGCCGGTCAGCCTCTCGAGATTGAGTGCCGCGAGCTGCGCCGTGACCGCGAATCCGAAGGTGGTGATGGCCAGATAGTCCGAACGAAGGCGGATGGTCAGCCAGCCGAGCGCATAGGACAGCACCGCCCCGGCGACCATCGCCGCGGCCCACCCGATCGGGATCGGCAGGGAAAAACCGCCGACGCGGCCGGCGAGGGCCGGTGTCGTCAGCAGGCCGGAGACATAGGCGCCGATGGCGACGAAGCCGGCAACGCCGACATTGAAGAGGCCCGCCTGGCCCCACTGGACGTTGAGACCGAGACAGATGATGGCATAGGATAAGGCGATGGTCAGGAAGAACGCGCCATATCCGAGAAGATCGATCATCGCCGCGCTTTCCCGAAGAGGCCCTGCGGACGCAGCACCAGCACCGCGGTGAGCACGGCGAAGGCCGCCGCCGCGCGCCATTCGGCACCGATCGTCTGCACCGCCAGCGCTTCGCAGAGGCCGACGACGATGCCGCCGAGAATGGCGCCCGGCACCGAGCCGATGCCGCCGAGGATCGCCGCGGCGAACAGGGGCAGCAGGAGGTCGAAGCCCATATAGGGGCGGATCTGGACGAGCAGTCCGGCCATCACGCCCGCCGCCGCCGCCAGGGCGCCGCCGAGGAACCAGACGGTGCGCACGACCTTGCCGACATCGACACCGGCGACCCGGGCGAGCACCGGGTTCTCGCTGACTGCCCGCATCTGCCGGCCGATCGCCGTGCGGGTGAGCAGCAGATGGATGGCGACGACGAGGACGACGGTCGTCGCCAGCATCAGGATCTGATCCGGCGTCGCCCGCAGGCCGCCGCCGAAACGCACCGCGATCTGCAGTTCGCGGGTGAAATAGACCGGCTTGGAGGTGAAGACGAATTCCAGGAGAGCGCGCAGCGCCATCGAGGCGCCGAAGCTCGCGATCACCATGATGATGGTCGCCGAACCGCGCGCCCGGAAGGAGGAGAACAGCAGCCTGTCGAGGAGAATGGCAAGGCCGCCGGCAAGGACGGCCGCGACGATCGCGGCAAGCGGCAGGAGCCAGCCGAAGGAGAATGGCCCGAGCGGCTCCATGCCAATGCCCAGCACCGAGACCAGCGCCAGGGCGAAATACGCCCCCCAGGCGATGAACTCGCCATGGGCGAAATTGGCAAAGCGCAGGATCGAATAGGTGAGCGTCACGCCGATGGCGCCGAGCCCGATCATCGACCCCGCGACCAGCCCGTCGACGATCGCCTGCGGGCTCATGCCGCCTGCCCTTCGTACCGGCCGAGGAACATCTCGCCGAGCCGCGGGTCGTCGGCAAGACCGGCGGCCGGTCCGCGATGGACCACCCGCCCGTCGCAGAGGACGAGAGCCGAACGGGTGACGGCGAGCGCGGCGCGCACGTTCTGCTCGACCAGGATCACCGTCACGCCCTGTTCGTTGATCCGTAGAAGCGTCTCGAACACCTCGCCGACGAGCTTGGGCGAGAGACCGGCGGAAGGTTCGTCGAGGATCATGACGCTTGGCTCGACGAGCAGCGCCCGGGCCGTCGCCAGCATCTGGCGCTGGCCGCCCGAAAGCGCCCCCGCGGCGATGGTGCGGCGGGCGCCAAGATCCGGAAACATCGCGTAGGCCGCCTCGATCCTTTCGCCGCGACGCGCCGCCGGCAGGACGTCGGCACAGAGCTGCAAGTTTTCCTGGATGGTGAGGGTCGCAAAGATGTTCTCGGTCTGCGGCACGAAGGCAAGGCCCGAGCGGACGAGTTCATGGGCGGGCAGACCGGCGATGTCGCGGGTGCCGAGGGCAAGCTCGCCAGAATGGATCGAGACGAGGCCCGCAATCGCCTTGGCGAGGGTGGACTTGCCGGCGCCGTTCGGCCCGAGAATGGCCAGGAACTCGCCGGCACCGACCACGAGATCGACCCCCTTGACGATCGGCAGGTCGCGCTCGTAGCCCGCGACGAGGCCGGCGACGGCGAGCGCCGGAGAGGGAACGGCGGCGGCGCTCATGCCGGCGCTCCGCCGAGATAGGCCTCGACCACCCGCGGATCGCGGGTGATTTCCTCGGTGCGCCCTTCCGCGAGTCTTCGGCCGGCCGCCATCACCATGACGCGCGGACAGAGCCGGGCGACCATCTCCATATTGTGCTCGATCAGGAGGACGGTGATGCCGCTGCGGTTGATCTCGGCGATGCGCTCGATGATGAAGTCGAGCAGCGCCGGATTGACCCCCGCGGCCGGCTCGTCAAGGAGGAGCACCTGCGGCTCGGACATCAGCGCCCGGCCGAGTTCGAGAAGCTTGCGCTGTCCGCCCGACAGGATGCGGGCGTCCTCACCGGCGAGCTTGGAAAGCTGCAGGAATTCGAGAAGTTCGCGCGCCCTTTCGACCGCCTGCCGCTCCTGCCGCGCCACTTCCCGCGAGCGCAGGAAGTTGGCAAGAAGTCCCTCGCCCACCTGCCCGCCCGGCGCGACCAGCATGTTTTCCAGCACGCTCATGCCGCCGAAGGGCCGCGGGATCTGAAACGTCCGGGCGAGACCGCGGCCGATGCGGCGCGAGGCGTCCTCCCTGCCGACGTCATGGCCGGCGAGGCGGACCGTGCCGGCGTCGGGCCTCAGCACGCCAGCGACCAGATTGAAGAGGGTGGACTTGCCGGCACCGTTCGGGCCGATCAGACCGAGGAGTTCGCCAGCTTCGACCACGAGCGACATGGCGTCGACGGCCTTCATTCCGCCGAAGGCGATCGACACGTCACGGACGTCGAGCGCCGGCGCGGAGGCCTCGGCGCGCGCTTTCGGCTCCTTGGCGGCCGCGCTCACCGCCGCCGCATCGCATCGTGCCGCGGCCTTGCACCCGCCATGCGCCCCTCGAAACATCCCGAATCTGCTTGATCTTTGATCAAACTTTACAGCTGCACGCTATGGGACTAGCCTTTTCTTGGCAAGCGGCGGACCACCCTCCGCGCCAGGGCGATGCGAGGAGCGATGGCAGGCGCAGCGGGAGGCGTTCACGACAACGGCGCATGGGCCATGCGGCCGGCAGGTACTGCCGAACGCACTGCCGAGCGTGCCGGGCCTGCCGCCAGTTCCCTGTCGGCTCTTGCGCCGGTCGAGCGCCGCACGATGCAGCAGCGGGTCTACGACCTCCTGCGCGGTTCGCTGATCGAAGGCCAGTTCGAGGCCGGCGAGATGATGCGGATCCAGGATCTCGCCGCCCGCCTCGAGACCAGCACCATGCCGGTCCGCGAGGCCCTCGGCCGGCTGGTCGCCGAACAGGCGCTGGAGGCGCTGCCGAACCGGTCGGTCAGGGTTCCGCTCCTGACGCGCGAGCGGCTCGACGACGTCGCCAGGGCGCGCATCCTGGTGGAAGGCGAAGCGGTGCGGCTCGCCGTCCCGCGGCTGACCGGCGCCGAGATCGAGGCGCTGGCGGCGATCACCCGGGACTATGACACGGCGATGACCCGCCCCGACGATCATGGCCGCCGCGCCGCCTACAACCACGCCTTCCACTTCGCGATCTACCGCGCCGCCGGATCGAAGGTGCTGATTCCGATCATCGAGAGCCTGTGGCTGCAGAGCGGCCCCTTCATCCGCGCCTCCGCCAGCATCTATGACGGCTCGGATGGGCTGTCGGCGACGCATCACCACTGGGCGATCATCGAGGCGCTGCGCCGGGGCGACGGGAAGGCGGCGACTGCTGCGCTGAAGCAGGACATCGACCGCGCCCTCGACCTTCTGCGCATGCGACTCGACGCAGCGGGGGAATCGGGGCGGGAGCCATCGGCATGAGCGAGACGCCGGACGACAGCTTCGAACTCTACGACCTCAAGGTCGAGGTGGTCAGCCCGCCGGGACAGGAGATCTATTGCAGCGCGAAGCCCGGCGACAGCTTCGAGCTGCACGGCGAGATGCTACATCTCCCGGACGGCCAGGGCTTCTCGATCTATTCGCTCGCCGCTCTCCTGCCGCTGCTGCCGGCCAAGCAGCGCCCCACCCATCCGAACGACTGGATGTCCACCGACGCCGAGGTCGCCTGCCCGGACCCCAACTGCCCGACCCGCTTTCGCATCACGCGCCTCGCCCCGAGGCGCTTCAGCCATGCCGCGACGACCGCCGTTCCCCTGACCGGCGCCAAGGACGATTGATGGAATACGCCGAACTCTCTCCCGACCACCGCATCTCCCGCGTCATTCGCGGCAACTGGCAGCTCGCCGGCGGCCACGGCCCGATCGACCGGGCCGAAAGCGTCGCCGACCTCGCCGCCTTCGCCGATGCCGGGATCGTCACCTTCGACTGCGCCGACATCTATACCGGCGTCGAAGAGATCATCGGCGAATTTCGCGAGACCTATGGCGTCGAGCGCGGCCGCGCGGCGCTCGACGCCATCCGTGTCCACACCAAGTTCGTGCCAGACCTCGGCAGCCTCGGCCAGATGACCCGGCGCTCGGTCGAAGCGGCGATCGACACCTCGCTGCGGCGGCTGCGGACCGAGCGGCTCGATCTCGTGCAGTTTCATTGGTGGGATTACGGGATCGAAGGCTGGCTGGAGACCGCCGGCTGGCTTGCCGAGCTGCGTCAGGCCGGCAAGATCCGCAATCTCGGCGGCACGAATTTCGACACCGCTCATGTCGCGGCGATGATCGAGGCGGGCGTGCCGCTGGCGTCGATGCAGGTGCAGTACTCCCTGCTCGACGCGCGGCCGGAGCGCGCCATGGTGGCGGCCTGCCGGCAGAACGGGGTCAAGCTCCTCTGCTACGGAACCGTCGCCGGCGGCTTTCTCAGCGACAGATGGCTCGGCCAGCCGGAACCCGAGGCGCCGCTCGAGAACCGCTCGCTGGTGAAATACAAGCTGATGATCGACGAGGCCGGCGGCTGGTCCGTCTTCCAGGAGCTTCTGGCGACGCTGCGCAGCGTCGCCGACCGGCACCAGACGGACATCGCCACGGTGGCAAGCCGCTGGGTTCTCGACAGGCCGCAGGTCGCCGCCGTGATCGTCGGCGCCCGCAATCGCAGCCATCTCGCGGCAAACCTCGCCATTGCAGACCTCGCGCTCAGCGAAGCCGACCGGGCGGCGATCGAAGGTGTCCGCGGCAGGATGGGAGTGCCGGCCGGCGACGTCTACGAACTCGAGCGTGACCGCGACGGGCCGCACGGCTCGATCATGCTCTACAGCCTGAATTCGAAGGTCGCATGAGCAGCGGTGCGGCGACCCTCGGCATTCTCGCCCTCGAAGAGGTGAGGCTCTGTCACGCCTTCTTCGAAGACTGGTTCGCCGGCCGCACCGATCCCGCCGCGCTCGACGCGCGGCTTCAGGCCTTTTCGGACGAGTTTCTCCGGGTCGCGCCCGACGGCAGCCTCGTCACCTGTGGGGATCTGCGCAGATTTCTCGAAAGACGCCACGATGAGGAAACCGGAACGGGCTTTTCGATCCACATCGAGAACGAGGCCATCGTCTGGGAAAGCGCCGACGCCGCGCTGGTCTCCTATGTCGAGCGCCAGTCGTCGCGCGGCTTTTCGAGCCGGCGGCTCTCCACCGCTCTCTTCATCGCCTCCCCGCACACCCCTGGCGGCGTCCAATGGCGGCACCTTCAGGAAACCATGATCCCCTCACCCCAGACCGCCGGCGAACCCGCCCGGCCGAACCCATAGGAACGCATTGATGATGACGAAATCGCTGCTCCTTTCGACCGCCATCGGCGCGGCCCTTTTCACCGCCGGCACGCCGGCCTTGGCGGCCGACTGCTCGGTGACGGTCGGCATGGTGATGGAACTGACCGGCCCTGCGGGGCAATACGGTCAGGCCGGTGCCAAGTCGGTCGACATGGCGTTCCGCGACATCAACGAGGCCGGCGGCGTCGGCGGCTGCGATCTCGTCAGCGACACCCGTGACAGCCAGAGCCAGGGCAATGTCGCGGTCGATCAGGCGACCCAGCTCGTCAACGTCAAGAAGGTGCCGGTGATCATCGGCGGCATCATCTCGTCGGTCTCGATCCCGATCCTCACCTCGGTGACGGCGCCGGCCGGCGTGCCGCAGGTCTCGCCCGCCTCCTCCTCGCCGACGCTCACCGACCTCGCCCGCGAGGGCAAGACCAACGGCGTGTTCTTCCGCACCATCACCTCGGACGCGCTGCAGGGCACGGCGGCGGCGAAATACGCCATCGACCAGGGGCTGACCAAGCTGGCGGTCATCCACGTCAACAACGACTTCGGCGTCAACATGATGCGCGAATTCGAAAAGGCCTACAAAGCGCTGGGCGGCACCATCACCTCGGTGACGCCGTATAACGAGAAGCAGGCGAGCTACACCTCCGAGGCGACGGCAGCCATGGAGGGCGATCCGGACGGGCTCTATCTCGTCAGCTATCCGGTGGACGGCGCGACCATCGCCCGGGCCTGGATCAGCCAGGGCGGGCCGGCGACCTTTCTCCTCAACGACGGCATGAATTCGTCGGACTTCATCGAGGCGGTCGGCGCGAAATATCTGGAAAATGCCTACGGCACCTCCTCCGGGACCAATCCCACGGCCTCGACGGAATATTTCAACGGCCACTACAAGGAATTTTCCGGCGGTATCGAACCGGACGCGCCGGCCGCCGACCGGTCCTACGACGCCGGGGCGATCGTCGGCCTTGCCATCGCCAAGGCCGGCAAGGCCGAGCCGGAGGCGATCAAGGCGGCGATTCCGCAGGTGGTCGATCCGAAGGGCGAGACGATCCACGCCGGGCCGGAAGAGTTCAAGAAGGCGCTGCAGCTGATCAAGGACGGCAAGCCGATCCGCTACGAGGGCGTCATCGGCCCGGTGAATTTCGACCAGTATGGCGACATCACCGGCCCGTTCCGGCTCTGGAAGATCACGGACGGCAAGGTCACGACCACCGGCGAAATGTCGGCCGACGAGGTCACGAAGCTGAAGGCTGACCTGAAATAGCGCCACCAGCGACGGGAAAGCTCTGCTGGGGAGACAGGGGAGCATCGCACGTTCAGGCCGCAGCGCCGGCTCGGCAAGCGATCCGGGGAGGAGACCACTGGCTTCAATCGGACCGGCGACGCTGCGTCAGCGGCTGCCGGTCCGATCGCCTCGGTCCATTCCCGGCAGACCGTCGGAACTGCAATCGGCAGTGATCGCCCTGCCGACCATAGCGGGCGGGATCGGCCGGTTTTACCGGCGCGCCTGGCCGCTGCTCGCCGGCACCCGGCCGGACTTCACCTGGGCATCGCGGACCAGCGCGGCCATCCTATAGAAGCCATGGGCCATCTTCGAATAGGGCGTGAGGAGAAACAGCGCCAGCACGCAGCCGAGATGCAGCGCCAGGATTGAGCCCACTGCCGCCGTCCCCGTCACCGCGTAGAGGACGAGGCCCGTGAGGCCCGTCAGCCCGAGAAGCAGGATGAAGGCCATTTCGCCGTTCCAGTTCGCCGGCGAGCCGAGGGCGGGGTCGGCGCGGGTCTTCAGCCAGCCGAGGCCGGCCGTGCCGACGACGAGGAGAATGCCGCCGGGAACGCCGAGGAGCTTCGGCAGTGTCCACCAGGGATAGGGCGCCGACCAGTCGAATAGGTAGTGGTAGAGCGTCGCCGAACAGGTGGAGAGGAAGCAGAGCAGGAAGCCGTACATCACCGCCTGATGCAGCCAGCGGCGCTGGTCGCTGTAGCGCTCCTCCTCCTCGAAATTGCAGCCCTGCCCCTGCCCGCCGGAAAGATTGCGCAGCTGCGCCACCGCGGCGCCGGCGTCGGCCAGATCGCGCCAGACGACGGGCTTGCCGCCGACCTCGCGCCAGTAGCGCCTGATGCCGATCGCGAGGGCAGCAATCGGAAACAGGAAGGCCGGCGCGAAGATCGCCACCATCGCATTGTGGCCGAGCCAGGCGTAGAAGCCTGCGCCTTCTCCGGGCAGCGCCGCGATGGCGGCGAAGAGCAGGGCCAGCGCGACGACCAGCGCCAGGGCGATGCCGGCTCCGCTCCGCTGGAACAGGCCCGCAAAGCCGGTCGGCCAGGCGAAGCGGGACCAGGAATCGCTGCGGATGTCGGAAAGGACACCCGGAAGGTTGAGGGCGAATTCGTGGGGCGCCGTATACTGGCAGGCATAGTAGCAGCCGCGACAGTTGTGGCAGAGATTGGCAAGCTGGGTCAGGTCGCCGCTGGCAAAGGCCGTCTGGCGGGTGATGGCGGGAAAGACCTGGCAATAGCCCTCGCAATAGCGGCAGGCATTGCAGATCTCCACCTGCCTGCGGGCTTCCGCGAAGATGTCGAAGGCCGGCTCGGCCAGCGGCATGTCCGCCGCTTCGGCCCGGCCCCGCGCGTCGTCGCCGCGCCCGTCAATTGCCTCAAGCGTCATGTGCCGCAGCCCCCTTGCCAGCCAGCCGACCGAAGACGGTGCCGATGGTCATTCCAAAGCCGGCGAGATAGCCCTGTCCGAGGATCGAACCGGCGATCATCTCCCCGGCGGCCCAGACATTCTCGTAAGGACCGTCGGCGCCGGTGGCGCGGGCCTCGCCGTCCACCTTCAGGCCGAGATAGGTGAAGGTGACGCCCGGCCTCAGCGAATAGCCGTAGAAGGGCGGCTCGACGATCGGCCGCGCCCAGTTGGTCTTCGGCGGATCGAGCCCCTCGGTGGCGAGCCCGTCCAGCTGCTGCGGGCGGAAATCGCCATCCCGGCAGCTGTCGTTGAACTCCCTGACGGTCCGCGCGACCTTGTCCGGGTCGAGTTCGAGCTTTTTCGCCAGCTGCTCGATCGTCTCGGCCGCGACCGGCGGATAGACCGACGGCATGAACAGCGGCAGGGACCGGCTGTCGATGATGACATAGGCGACCTGATCCGGCTGCGCCGCCACGAGGCGGCCCCAGATCGCGTAGCGCTTCGGCCAGACGTCTTCGCCCTCGTCGTAGAAGCGGTCGCCATGCTTGTTGACGACGACGGAGAACGGCACGCAGTCGAGCCGGGTGACGATGCCGCCATCGAATTTCGGGGCGCGCCCGTCGATGGCAACGGCGTGGCACTGGGTCGGATCGCCGACACTCACCGCCCCCTGGTCGAGCATGTCCTTCAGGACGACGCCGCGATTATAGGGGGTTCCCCGGATCAGGAAGTTGCGGGCCGAGGGCCCCCAGGCCCGTGCCAGCCATTCGATGTCGGACTGGAAGCCGCCAGCCGCGAGCACCACCGTCGATCCCTTGATCCGGAATCTCTGGCCGGCGATGTCGACGTCGACATGGGTAAACCGCCGCCCTTCCAGGCCGACATGGCGCACCTGCGCCTCGTAGCGGATGGTCACGCCGAGATCTTCCGCGGTGGCGTAATAGGCATTCACCAGCGCCTTGCCGCCGCCGAGAAAGAAGGCGTTGGTCCGCTCCAGAGACAGCGTTCCGGACAGGGATTTCTGGAAGCGAACGCCGTGGGCCTGCATCCAGGGCAGGCATTGCTCGGAGTTGCGGATGACGAGTCGCGCCAGGCCTTCGTCGGTCTCGCCCTTCGTCACCTTGAGGAGATCGTCGAAGAACTCGTCCTCCAGATAGTCGTCGATCAGCGGGCCGAGGGCGCCGCGATGCATGCAGCGGAAGTTCCGCGTGTGGCGGGAGTTGCCGCCGCGATAGAACTTCGGCGCACCCTCCAGCAGGACGACGCTCCGCCCCGCCTCGGCCGCCTCCATCGCCGCGCAGAGGGCGGCGTTGCCGCCGCCGACCACCACGACGTCGAAGGTCTCTGCGATGTCGTCCCTGTCCGACGTGCCCATGCACCGTCCTCGTTTCCACGTCTCGCACATGCCTGCCCGCAGCCGGCGCGCCACGGCGCATCGGCCCGCGTCACGCCCTGCGCCGCTGTGGTCGGCGCAGGCTCCGGCTGCGCGCCAAGCTTCGTTCAGCGCTTTGTATACAGTCGGATACAATGACGTCAAGCATGGCTGGACGGGCGTGCGGTTCGTCGATGCCGGGGAGCTTTCACAGGGAGTTGCCGACACCGATGCGGCCCGCCCACGGTCGAGGCCCGCCATTTCCGAAGCTTGTGGCAGCGCCGGCCACCTGCGGCGATGGCGCGTCCCTCCGGTTGCTCGTCGCTCCGGGTGCTAGTCTCTCCGCCGACGGTCGCGCCGCCGGCCAGCGCAGGAGGCGCAACCCGGGCTCCGCAGGCTCTGGTACCGGACGCCCCCAGGCGGGGCAGCCGGCACCTCCAATACCCGGGAGGCGTCCAGAGAGGTATACAGTCGCATGCAGGATCGGATTGTCCGGTCACGCCAGCGGGTGCTAGGAACCTCGGATGGGCAGCGTGGGCGACGGGGCACGATGAGCAACGAAAACGAGCCGTCTTCCGGGCGACGCCCGGGCGCGCGCGGAGCGCAGGTCTATCACGCGCTGGTCGAGCGGATCCGCAACGGCGAGTTCAAGCGCGGGGTGCGCATCCGCGAGGAGGAAGTCGCCGCGATGCTCGACGTCAGCCGCACTCCGGTGCGCGAGGCGTTCGCCCGGCTGCAGGCCCGCGGGCTTCTCGAAGCCTCGGCCGGCGGCCTGTCGATCGCCCAGCTCAACCGCCCCCAGGTGATCGAGCTCTATGCGATGCGCGCCAAACTCGAGGCGGCCGCGGCGGGCTTTGCCGCCGAGAACGCGTCGGCGACGGAGATCTTCGGGCTGCGGCACATGGCCGAGCTCTTCGAGGCCGAAAGCAGCGGCGAGGCGGCGACGCTCGCCCGCGCCAACCGGCTCTTCCACGAAGCGATCTACGAGGCCGCGCACAACCGCTACCTTCTGAAGATGCTGGAGGATCTCAACGATTCCCTGGCGCTGCTGCCGGAGACGACATTCGCCCTGCCCGACCGCGCCCCCGAGGCTCGGGACGAACACCGCGCCATCGTCGAGGCGATCGTCGCGCGCCAGCCGGCCAAGGCCGAGGCCGCGGCCTCCGAGCACATCCTGAAGGCGCTGTCGGCGCGGCTGAAGCTGCTGTTTTCGATGGACCCGCAGAAGACGGCCTTCTCGCACAACGTCTGAGCCCTTCGGCGGGCTCTCCACCCGGCCGCCCGTCCGCTCTTCCCCATGTCCAAGCCCCTTGCGCCGTCATCGGCCGCGCCCCGAGAATGTGAGACCAGAGCGGCCGTCGGGGCCGCGGCTTCGCCGCGGATTTCGTCTTCGGAACGGGTTTGAGGGCGCGGCGGGACGCGAGTGGCTCGAAGCTCCGGCCGAGAAAGGCGATTCGCCGCACCCGTTCTTGAAACCAACCGGTCCTGCGCTCGGTTCGAACTCCTGGAAACGCCCGTCGGGCGGCCCGCTCATGCGGAGACGAAAGGCGAACGCGGGGATGCCGAGCGCATCTCGTTGCATCGCCCTTCTGCCGGCGGGTTGGTTCCAAGCGGCGAATTCCGGCCGGTCCGAAGCGGACCGGCGCAAGGATGCCGGCAACGCTGACGGTGCGATCGATCGATGGGACGATATCTGATCTTTGGTGGCAATGGCGGGATCGGCGAGGCGATCGCGCGGCGTCTTTCAAAAGCGGGGCACGATCTCGTCCTTGCGGGACGGAACGAGGAGGCCCTGGCCGGGCTCGCCGAGGAACTCGGCGCAGCCACCATTCTCTGCGACGTGATGGACGCGGATGCGATCGAGCGGGCGGGCGACGCGATGCCGCAGAGCCTCGACGGCTTCGTCTATGCCGTCGGGTCGATCAATCTGAAGCCCTTCGCCAAGGTCTCCGCCGACGACTATCTCGACGACTTCCGCCTGAACGCGCTCGGGGCGGCCCTGAGCTTCAAGGCGGCGACGCCGGCGCTTCTGGCGGCCGGGGATGGAGCCAGCGCGGTGTTCTTCTCGACGGTCGCCGTCGATCAGGGTTTTGCCGCCCACGCCTCCATCGCCATGGCCAAGGGCGCCGTCGTCGGCCTGACCCGAACCCTCGCCACCGAATATGCCGGCAAGATCCGCGTCAACGCCATCGCGCCGTCGCTGGTAGACACGCCGCTCGGACAGACGGTGGCCGGAAACGAGCGGATGGCGAGCGCGATCGCCAGGATGCACGCGATCCCGCGGCTGGGGCGGCCGGACGACGTCGCCGCCATGGCGGAGCTGCTGCTCACCGAGGCCGGCTCGTGGATCACCGGCCAGGTGATCGGCGTCGATGGCGGCCGCTCCTCGATCCGCGTCATGCGCAGCTAGGCCGCGGCGCGATGCCGACCCTGCGCTTCGTTCTCGGCGACCAGCTCAGCCGGGACCTCTCCTCTCTCCGCGACATGGAGGCCGGCGACGTCGTCCTGATGTGCGAGGTGGCGGACGAAACCCGCTACGTGCGCCATCACAAGCGCAAGATCGCCTTCCTCTTTTCCGCCATGCGCCACTTTGCCGACGACCTCCGCGATCGCGGCGTCACGGTCGATTACGTGACGCTCGACGATGCGGACAACACCGGCTCCTTCACCAGCGAGCTGAAGCGGGCGGTCGAAAAGCACGCGCCGGACGCCGTGGCCGTCACCGAACCGGGCGAATGGCGCGTCCGCCAGATGATGGACGACTGGCGCGAGGAACTCGGCGTCGCCGTCGAGATCCGTCCCGACGACCGGTTCCTCTGCAGCCACGAAAAATTCCGCGGCTGGGCCGAGGGGCTCAAGGAACTGCGGATGGAGTATTTCTATCGGGAGATGCGCAGGTCCACCGGCTATCTGATGGAGGGCGATCATCCGGCGGAAGGCAAGTGGAACTTCGACCATGCCAACCGCGAGCCGCTGAAGAAGGGCGTCGAGCCTCCCGAGCGGCCGACCTATGCCGTGGACGAGACGACCGAGGCAGTGCTGGGTCTCGTCGCCTCGCGCGTCGGCAATCATTTCGGCAGCCTCGACGATTTCGACTATCCGGTCTCGCGGCGCCAGGCGCTGCATTACCTCAACTGGTTCGTCGAAGAGGCGCTGCGGGATTTCGGCACCTATCAGGATGCAATGCGCGAAGGCGCGCCGCTGCTCTTTCACTCCCATGTCTCGGCGCTGATCAATTGCGGGCTGATCGACCCGCGCGAAGCCTGCGAAAGGGCAGAGGCGGCCTGGCGGGATGGCAAGGCGCCGATCAACGCGGTCGAGGGGTTCATTCGCCAGATAATGGGCTGGCGCGAATTCATCCGCGGCGTCTACTGGCGGGAGATGCCCGGCTACGAGACGTCCAACAGGCTCGACGCCCAGCGCAGCCTGCCGGATTTCTTCTGGACCGGCGAGACCGACCTCAACTGCCTGCATCACTGCATCGAGGAGGTGAAGGCCCGCGCCTACAACCATCACATCCAGCGTCTGATGGTGCTCGGCAATTTCTGCCTGCTCTGCGGCTTCGATCCGAAAGAGGTGCAGGAATGGTATCTCACCGTCTATCACGACGCCTATGAATGGGTGGAGATGCCCAACGTCGTCGGCATGATCCTTTATGCCGACGGCGGGCTCTTCGCCTCCAAGCCCTATGCGGCTTCCGCGAACTATATCGACAAGATGTCGGACTATTGCGGCGGCTGCCGCTATTCTCCGAAGGTGAAGACCGGCGAAGGGGCCTGCCCGTTCAATCTGCTCTACTGGGACTTCATCGTCCGCAACGAGAAGCGCCTGAAGGGCAATCCGCGGATGAACCGGACCTATGCGACCCTCGACCGGATGGACGGCAGGAAGGTCCAGACGATCCGGAAGGAGGCGACGGCCTTTCTCGACGGTCTTTCGTCGACCGGCAATTATTGATGCCCAGTCGCCGCCCGGTCGGACGCCGGGCGCCGAACGTCATGCGACGCAGGCCGCGTCCCCTGTCGCTTCGGAGGGCTCTGCGCCCGGCCAGGACTGCATGAACTGCCGGACCACGGCCCTCAGCTCTTCGGGCCTCGCGCCGCCATTCGCCTGCACCACCAGGCCGTTGGCGACGGTGGCGACGTAGCGGCCGAGGCTTTCGGTATCGGTGTCGTGCGGCAGGTCGCCGATCGCCTTCCAGTCTTCCAGCCGTTCGAAGAGCTGCTTCATCCGAGAGGAGCGACGCGAGAGGAGATCCTCCTTGACCGCTTCGCCGTCCGGGCTGCAGACCAGCGCGCCCTGCACCATCAGGCATCCGCAGGGTGTGCCGTCGGGAGCGTCTGCACCGGTGAACATCATCAGGAAGGCCTCGATGGCCCGGCGGGACGACGGCTGGTCGAAGATGCCACCGAGAAAGGCGATGCGTCGCTCCTCGTAGCGGTCGACCGCCTTCTTGAACAGCTCTTCCTTGTTGCCGAAGGCGGCGTAGAGACTGGGCTTGGTGATGCCCATCGCATCGACGAGATCGCTCATCGACGTGCCCTCATAGCCCTGTCGCCAGAACAGGAAAACCGCCTTGTCGAGCGCCTCGTCGGCGTCGAACTCCCGTGGCCGTCCCTTGGCCATGTCGCTTCCTCCGCAGGCTGGTTCTTGTTTTCGCGCCGATGGCGGGAGCGTCCTGCGTGGCGCTCCGACAGTTGGTTCTGCCCATCCGGTCGACCGAAGATCGATTCCGATTTTGGGGTTTGTTCCCTAGCACATGTAGGCATTTTGCTGCCGTTTCGAAATGTTTCCTGTCTCGCAGCGTCTAGACTCATGGCATGTTTAGATCCCGTGCCGGGCTAAGGATGCGCCGCCGGAGCGTCCGCCTCGCCAACTTCCGGTGCCGCCTCGCCGCTCCGCCTGAGCGGCCGTCCGCCGGAAAGCGCGCGGACGAGGACGTAGAACACCGGCGTCAGGAAGATGCCGAAGAGCGTCACGCCGAGCATGCCGGCGAAGACCGCAACACCCATGGCCGCGCGCATCTCGGCGCCGGGCCCGGTCGACAGGACGAGCGGCACGACGCCCATGATGAAGGCGATCGACGTCATCAGGATCGGCCGTAGCCGCAGCCGGCTCGCCTCGACCGCCGCCTCGCGGGTCGCCATTCCGGAGATCTCCAGGTCGCGGGCGAATTCGACGATGAGGATGGCGTTCTTTGCCGACAGGCCGACCAGCACGATGAAGCCGATCTGGGTGAAGATGTTATTGTCACCGTGATCGAGCCAGACGCCGATCAGTGCGGCGAGGATCCCCGTCGGCACGATCATGATGATGGCGAAGGGCAGCGTCAGGCTCTCATATTGGGCGGCCAGCACCAGGAAGACGAGGAGCACGGCCAGCGGGAAGACGATCAGCCCGGAATTGCCGGCGATGATCTGCTGGTAGGTCAGGTCCGTCCACTCGAAGCCGATGCCCTTGGGCAGCGTCTCCGCCGCGACACGCTCGACCGCTGCCTGGGCCTCGCCGGAGGAAAAGCCCGGCGCCGCGCCGCCATTGATGTCGGCGGCGAGAAAGCCGTTGTAGCGGCTCGCAAGCTCCGGCCCGGCCGACGGCCTCACGGTCATCAGCGCCGAGAGTGGCACCATGGCGCCGTTCGACGAGCGGACCTTCAGGCGGGCAATGTCTTCCGGCTGGCTGCGATCGCCGGCGTCGGCCTGCACACGGACCGAGTAGGTCCGGCCGAAGGCGTTGAAGTCGTTCACATACAGCGATCCCAGATAGATCTGCAGCGTCTCGAAGACGTCGGTCACCGAGACGCCCAGCTGATGCGCCTTGGTCCGGTCGAGATCGGCGAAGAGCTGCGGCACCGAGATCCGGTAGCTCGAGAACATGCCGGCCAGCTCCGGCGCCTGCCGCGCCTTGGCGAGGAAGGCGTTGGTCGCCTGGCTGAGCGCCTCGTAGCCGAGGCCGGCGCGGTCCTCGAGCTGCAGCTTGAAGCCGCCGATCGTGCCGAGACCCTGGACGGGCGGCGGCGGGAACATGGCGATGGTCGCTTCGCGGATGCCGGCATATTGCTGGTTGAGAGCCCCGGCGATCGCGCCGCCGGGCAGGCCCTCGCGCTCCTCGAAGGGGGCTTCGGTGACGAAGACGACGCCGGCGCTGGAAGAGTTGGTGAAGCCGTTGATCGACAATCCGGGGAAGGACACCGTGTCGGTCGCCCCCGGCTGCTTCAGGGCGATCTGGTCCATCCGCTCGATGACGTCTTCCGTCCGGTCGAGGCTGGCACCGTCGGGCAGCTGCGCGAAGCCGACGAGATAGCCCTTGTCCTGCGCCGGCACGAAACCGCCCGGCACCTGGTTGAACATGTAGACGGTGCCGCCGACGAGCAGCAGATAGACGCCCATGACGATCGTCTTGCGCGAGAACAGCCGCCCGACGGAATTGCCATACTTTCGCGATCCGAAGCCGAAGGCCCGGTTGAAGCCGCGGAAGAACCAGCCGAGCAGGAAGTCCATCACCCGGGTCGGGACGTCCCTCTTAGCGCCATGTCCCTTCAAGAGAAGTGCCGCGAGTGCCGGCGACAGGGTCAGCGAATTGATCGCCGAGATCACCGTCGAGATCGCGATGGTCACCGCGAACTGCTTGTAGAACTGGCCGGTGAGGCCGGAGATGAAGGCCAGCGGCACGAAGACGGCGACGAGCACCAGGGCGATCGCGATGATCGGGCCGGAGACCTCGCTCATCGCCTTGTAGGTCGCCTGGCGGGGTGGAAGCCCCTCTTCGATGTTGCGCTCGACATTCTCGACGACGACGATGGCGTCGTCGACGACGATGCCGATGGCCAGCACCAGCCCGAAGAGGCTCAGCGCATTGATCGAGAAGCCGAGGAGATAGAGTGCGCCGAAAGTGCCGACGATCGACACCGGCACGGCGATCAGCGGGATGATCGACGCCCGCCAGGTCTGCAGGAAGACGATGACGACGATGACCACCAGCACCACCGCCTCGAGCAGCGTGTGGACCACCGCTTCGATGGAGGCGCGCACGAACTGCGTCGTGTCGTAGACGATCTCGTATTGGACGCCCTGGGGCATGGCGGCCTGCAGCTCGTCCATCGTCTGGTGGATCGCGTCGGAGACGGCGATGGCATTGGAGCCCGGCGACTGGAAGATCGGCAGGGCGACCGCCGGCTTGCCGCTGAGCAGCGAGCGCAGCGAATAGCCGGACACGCCGAGTTCGACCCGTGCGACGTCGCGCAGCCGGACGACGGCGCCGTTCGGCGCGGTCTTGACGATGATGTCGCCGAAGGCTTCCGGCGTGTTCAGCCGGCCCTCCGCATTGACGGACAGCTGCAGCTCGACGCCGCTTCCGGCCGGCGGCGCGCCGATCTGGCCGGCCGCCGCCTGGACGTTCTGCTCGCGGATTGCCGCGACGACGTCGCTCGCCGAGAGGCCGACCTCGGCGACCTTCTGCGGGTCGAGCCAGACGCGCATGGCATAGTCGCCGGAGCCGAAGACCTGAACGTCGCCGACACCGGCGATCTGGGCGAGGCGATCCTTGACGTTAATGACGGCATAGTTGCGCAGATACTTGATGTCGTAGCGCCCGTCCGGCGAGACGAGGTGGACCACCATCATCAGGTCGGGCGAACTCTTCTTGGTGGTGATGCCGAGGGAGCGGACCTCTTCCGGCAGCCGCGGCTCGGCCTGGCTCACCCGGTTCTGGACCAGTTGCTGCGCCTTGTCGGGGTCGGTGCCGAGGGCGAAGGTCACGGTCAGGGTCAGCGCGCCGTCGGCGGTCGCCTGGCTGGACATATAGAGCATGCCCTCGACGCCGTTGATCTCCTCCTCGATCGGCGTCGCGACGGTCTCGGCGATGACCTTGGGGTTGGCGCCGGGATATTGCGCGCGCACCACGATCGAAGGCGGCACGACCTCGGGATATTCCGAGATCGGCAGGGCCTGCATGCCGAGAAGGCCGCAGATCAGGATGAGCACCGAAAGCACGCCTGCGAAGACCGGGCGGTCGATGAAGAACTTGGAGATGTTCATGATGGTCTCTTCGGCTCGGCGGTGGCGGCCTGGCGGCAAAGGCAGGCCCGGCACCCGGCAAGGCGGGCGCTAAGGCAGGCACGGATGGTGGCGGTATCGGGCGTGGAGCGCGCCGGGACGCGCCGCGCTCCCAAAGCCCGCTCGATCTCTCTGTCCGGCTTGATCGTTTCCGAAAGCCGGCTCCGACGCTTCGGGTCATGCAACAGGGGGAAGACGGTCCGGCCTCGGGGGTGAGACGGACCGTCTTCTGCCGTCGCGGGCTACTTCGCGGATGCCACGGCGACGGGTTCGGGATCGACGAGCGTGCCCGGCGCGAGGGACTGGATCCCCTCCGCGACGATCTGCTCGCCGGGCTTCAGGCCCGAGGATACGACTCTGAGGCCGGCGACCGAGGCGCCGAGCTCGATCGTGCGGTACTCGACCTTGTTGTCCTTGCCGACCACCAGGACGAACTTGCGGTCCTGGTCGGTGCCGACGGCTCTCTCGCTGATCAGGAGCTTGTCCTCGGGCTTCGGCTGTCCGAGCCGGATGCGGACGAACTCGCCGGGCACGAGGGTGCCCTTCGGATTGTCGAGGGAGGCACGCAGCCGCAGGGTGCCGCTTTTCTCGTCGACCTCGTTGCCGATCAGCTGCACATGGCCGCGTACCGGCTTCGAGGCGTCCGTGGCGGAGAACCGCTCGACCTCGACCGGGATGTCGCCATAGGCGGGAAGCGGACCGTCCTGATCCGGCAAGGCGGAGAGGATCTCCGCAACATCGCCGGCATTGACGTCGAAGCCGGCATAGATCGGATCGACGGACACCACCGTCGTCAGCACCGGCGAGGAAAGGCCCGCCGCGACGAGATTGCCCGCGGTGACCTCGATCTGCCCGATGCGCCCGTCGATCGGGCTGCGCACCGCGGTATGATCGAGGTCGAGCTCGGCCGTCCGCAGCGACGCCCTGGCGGCGTCGGCGCTGGCGAGCGCCTGGTCGTAGCCGCTGGAGCGCTGGTCGAGGGTGCTCTGCGAGACGGTGCGGGAGGTCACCAGCGATTTCGCCCGGTCGACTTCGAGCGCGGCCAGATGGACCTGCGCCTCGGCCGCCTCCACATCCGCCCTCGCCCGCGCGACGGCGGCCTGATAGGGCGCCGGATCGATGGTGGCGACGAGATCGCCCTTTTTCACCAGCGCGCCCTCGCGAAAGTGGAACGCCTCGATGGCGCCGGAAACGCGGGGCCTGATCTCGACCCGATCGACCGCCTCGAGCCGCCCGGAATATTCCTTCCAGAGCGTCACGGACTGCGGCTCGACCGGGTTGACCGGCACGCCGACGGCAGCCGGTGCCGGGGCTGCCGCTTCGGTCGCTGCCGCGGGCTCGGGTTCGTTGAAGGCCACGGTCGTTGCGGCCGCGGCAATGAGGACCGTCAGGCTCGAACTCCAGAGGAGCCGCCGAAAGGCTGTCTGTTTCATGGAGAGAACTCGCTAACGAAATTTCAGGGATCGGACGCTGCAAGGGGACGGGGCGACAATGCCTCTGGTCCTGCGCATCCGCTGCGACGAGCGCCCCGGTTCTGCGGGGTTCCGCCCGTTGATTTACGTCGCCGGAAGCCGAGGGAGCCTCGCTGCCGAACTTGCTGGATTTGCCGAAAGTGCCCCGGTCATCGCTATGCCCTCTCGCAATCCCGCATGACCGACGCCAGTTATGTACCGAGCGGTAGGGCTGCAGTTAAGTGGCCGATCACTCGTGGTCAAGAGAAATATCTACCGATCGGTATAAAAATATCCGAGGAAGGTTTTGTGACCACCACGGTGATCTGACGGCCCCGCCGCCGGCCCGACCCGCGAGATCCTGTCTCGACTTCACCGCAAGACCCGTCCATTCTCTTCTTGGATCGATCCAAATCGGCTCGGTCCCGTGGAATCGGATCGGGAGGGAACGCCGTGCCGAAGCGCCCAACCTTGCTCGACGTCGCCGACCGGGCCGGCGTCTCGCGTGCGACCGCCTCGCTGGTCGTGCGCAAGAGCCCGCTGGTCTCGGCTTCAACGCGGGAGCGGGTCGAGGCCGCCATGGCCGAGCTCGGCTATGTCTACAATGCCGGCGCCGCCCGCATGCGCGCGGCGCAGAGCCGGACGGTGGGTGTCGTCGTGCCGAACCTCACCAACCCGTTCTTCGCCGTGCTTCTGGCCGGGATGGAATCGGTGTTCGAGACGGAAGGGCTCGCCGTCATCTTCGCCAATTCCAACGAATCGCTGGACAAGCAGAGCGGCTTCTTGCGGCGGATGCGCGAACATGCCGCCGACGGGGTCATCGTCTGCCCCTGCGAGGGAACCGACCTTCGTCTCGTCGAGGATGCCGCCGCCTGGAGCCTGCCGCTGGTCCAGGCGCTGCGCTACGTTCCCGGGACAGGCAGCGACTATGCCGGCATCGACTACCGCGCCGGCATGCGCGAGGCGACCGAGCGGCTGATCGGCCTCGGCCACCGGCGGATCCTGTTCGTCAGCGGCAATCGCCGGCACTCTGCGCAGGCCGACAGGCTGGCGGGCTTTCAGGAAGCGATGTCGGCTCGTCGGCTCGACGCGGACGCCGTCATCCACCTGCCGCTGACCCACGGCGCGGCGCGCGAGGCCGCTGCCGCCATCGCTGCCGGGCCGGACCGTCCGAGCGCCGTGATCTGCTTCAACGACGTCGTCGCCCTCGGCCTTCACCGGGGGTTCCTCGATCTCGGTCTCACCCTCGGCCGCGACATCTCCCTGGCCGGCTTCGACAATGTCGCGGAAGCCGCCCTCGTCCTGCCCGGCCTCACCTCCGTCGCGACCAAGCCCTTCAGCGTCGGAGAGAATGCCGCGCGGCTGCTGCTGCGCCGGATCGGCGAGCCGGCGGCGCCGGTGAGCCGCCTGATCGAACCCACCGAATTTGTGGCGCGCGAATCCGTCGGGCCCGCCGGACCGGCACTTGACCGGTCGTCTGACCTGCTTTAGATCGATCCAAACGACGCTCGGTCGCTCGAAATGCCGCTCCACGGGAGGTTGCGGCTCGGAGGTTTCGGGACTTGGACTACCAGCTCAAATTTGCGCCGGTCTTCGACAATTTCGGCCATCTTCTGTCCGGACTTCTGGTCACGCTCGAACTGTCGTTCGGCGCCATGCTGCTCGGCACGCTGGTCGCGATCGTCTGCGCGGCCGGCAAGACCGGCGGCCCCCGGCCCGTCCGCTGGATCATCGACGTCTATATCGAGGTCATCCGGAACACGCCGTTCCTGATCCAGATCTTCTTCATCTTCTTCGGCCTGCCGGCCCTCGGCATCCGCTTTTCGCCGAACACCGCGGCCCTCGTCGCGCTGACAGTCAATGTCGGCGCCTATGCGACGGAGATCATCCGGGCCGGCATCGAGTCGATCCAGAAGGGCCAGGTCGAGGCTGGTACGGCGCTGGGGCTGAAGCCGGTCCAGATCTTCCGCTACATCATCGTCAAGCCGGCGCTGCGCACCGTCTATCCGGCGCTGACCAGCCAGTTCATCTATCTTATGCTGACCTCGAGCGTCGTCTCGGTGATCTCGGCGACGGACCTTGCGGCGGCCGGCAACGACATCCAGTCCCAGACCTTCGCCTCCTTCGAGGTCTATCTCGTCATCACCGCCATGTATCTCGTCCTGTCGATCGCCTTTTCCGGGCTGTTCTCGCTGGTCGAGCGCATGGCGTTCAACTACCCGCTGAGCCGATAGGAGCACGCGATGATCCGCCCCTTCGGCATCGACGAAATCCTGTTCATCGTGGCGGCCGTCCAGTGGACGCTGGCGCTGTCGGCGATCGCCTTTGCCGGCGGCGCGATCGGCGGCCTCGTCGTCGCGCTGGCAAGGGTGAGCCAGGTCAGAGCGCTGCGCTATCTCGCGCTCGGCTATGTCCGGCTGTTCCAGGGCACGCCGCTGCTGATGCAGCTCTTCCTGGTCTATTTCGGCCTTAACATCTTCGGCGCCGGCATCAATCCGTGGCTGGCCGCCTCGCTCGCCCTGACGCTGCATGCCAGCGCCTTTCTCGGCGAGATCTGGCGCGGCTGCATCGAGGCGGTGCCCTCCGGCCAGTCGGAGGCGTCCTGGGCGCTGGGTCTCGGCTATGTCGACCGGATGAAGTCGATCGTCCTGCCCCAGGCGGCGAAGATCGCCGTCGCGCCGACCGTCGGCTTCCTCGTCCAGCTGATCAAGGGCACCTCGCTCGCCTCGATCATCGGCTTCGTCGAACTGACCCGCGCCGGCCAGATCATCAACAACGCCACCTTCGTGCCGTTCAAGGTCTTCGGCCTGGTGGCGATCCTCTACTTCGTCCTGTGCTGGCCGCTCTCGCTGCTGGCCCGCTGGATGGAACGTCGTTTCGCCGTGGCAACCCGGCGGTGAGCCGGGGCCGGCAAGACAAGCACGCAACAGGGAAGGAAACAGCCATGAACATCTTCAGAAAAGCCGCGGCGATCGCGGCCGCAGCGGCCATCTTCGTCGGGCTCGGCGCCGTCGCCGCCAAGGCGCAGACGCTGGAGGCCGTGAAGTCGCGCGGCACGATCAATGTCGGCATGCTCGTCGACTTCCCGCCTTTCGGCATTCTCGACAATGCCGGCAAGCCGGACGGCTACGACGCCGATGTGGCAAAGCTCCTCGCCGAGGATCTCGGCGTGAAGCTCAATCTCGTCCCGGTCACCGGGCCGAACCGCATCCCCTATCTTCTCTCCGGCCAGGTCGACGTCCTCGTTGCCTCGCTCGGCATCACCCCCGCCCGTGCCGAACAGGTCGACTTCTCGCAGCCCTATGCCGGCATCGAGATCTTCGTCTTCGGCGACAAGGATCTGGCGGTGAAGGGCCCCGAGGATCTTTCCGGCAAGAATGTCGGCGTCGCCAGAGCCTCGACGCAGGACACCGCGATCACCAAGGTGGCGCCGCAGGACGCCAACATCCAGCGCTTCGACGACGACGCCTCCGCCGTCCAGGCGCTGCTTTCCGGCCAGGTGCCGCTGATCGGCTGCTCGAACACGGTCGTCGCCCAGGTCGAGAAGGTCCGCCCCGACACCTACGACACCAAGTTCTCGCTGGCTCAGCAGAAGCAGGGCATCGCGACGCGGCCGGGCTCCGACGAGCTGATGGCGGCGGTCAACGACTTCCTCGCCAAGGCCAAGCAGGACGGCGCCCTCAGCAAGCTGCACGAGAAGTGGCTCGGCGCGCCGCTGCCGGACTTCATCGCCAACAGCAAGAGCTGATCTTTCAAGGAAAGCGGGACGTCAGCGATGAGCAACACCTCGCCCGAAGGGCGCGCGGACAGCGCCCACATGCCCGCGGTCACCATGGAGGGTGTCGAGAAATACTACGGCACCTTCCACGCCCTCAAACACATCGACCTGACGGTCGCACGCGGCGAGAAGATCGTCGTGTGTGGGCCGTCGGGCTCGGGAAAGTCCACACTGATCCGCTGCGTCAACCAGCTCGAGGCGGTCCAGGAGGGCCGGATCGTCGTCGACGGCATCGAGCTGACCGCCGGGCCGAAGAACGTCGAACAGGTTCGCCGCGACGTCGGAATGGTGTTCCAGCAGTTCAACCTGTTCCCGCACATGACGGTGCTGCGCAACTGCATGCTGGCGCTGATGAAGGTGCGCGGCATCGCCAGGGACGAAGCCGAGGCGACGGCCCGCCGGTTCCTCGAGCGGGTGAAGATCCCCGAACAGGCGGAGAAATATCCCGCCCAGCTGTCCGGCGGCCAGCAGCAGCGCGTCGCCATCGCCCGGGCCCTCTGCATGAACCCGAAGATCATGCTGTTCGACGAGCCGACCTCGGCGCTCGACCCGGAAATGGTCAAGGAAGTGCTCGACACGATGATCGATCTTGCCCGCGAGGGCATGACGATGATGGTGGTCACCCACGAGATGGGATTTGCCCGGCAGGTCGCCGACCGGGTGATCTTCATGGACCGCGGCGAGATCGTCGAGATCGCCGGGCCGACGGAGTTCTTCGGCAATCCCCGGCACGAGCGCACGCGGACCTTCCTCGGCCAGATCACCGGCCACTGACGAACCAACAGCGCTCCATGAGGCATGACGTGAAACACGACATCCTGCTCGTCGAGCCGATGCTCGCCGAGATCGAGGCGCGGCTCGACGCCGCCTATCAGGTGACGCGGCTGTTCGCGCCGGACGGCGCCCGGGCGGCGGATCAGTCCGCGGGCCGGATCCGCGCCGTCGTCACCGGCGGCGGCACCGGCCTTTCGCCCGACTGGTTCGAAAAGCTTCCCTCCCTCGGCCTCGTCGCGGTGAACGGCGTCGGCACCGATAAGGTCGACCTCGATCTTGCGCGCCGGCGCGGCATCCATGTCTCGACGACGCCGGGCGTCCTCACCGACGATGTCGCCGATCTCGGCATGGCGCTGATCCTCGGCGTCATGCGCCGTCTCGGCCAGGGCGACCGGCTGGTGCGCAGCGGCGCCTGGGGCGCTGGCGAAACGCTGCCGCTCGGATCGAGCCTTACGGGCAAGCGTCTCGGCATTCTCGGCTTCGGCCAGATCGGCCGGGCGCTCGCCGGCCGTGCCGAGGCCTTCGGCATGAAGGTCGCCTATTGGAACCGCTCGGCCGTCGAGGCGTCCGAAAGCTACCGACGGTGCGAAACCGCCGTCGGCCTTGCGACCGAGTGCGACATCCTCGCCGTCTGCGTCGCCGGCACCGCCGGGACGGAAAGGATGGTCGGCAACGAGATCCTGTCCGCACTCGGAGCGGACGGCGTTCTCGTCAACATCGCCCGCGGCAGCGTCGTCGACGAGGAGGCGCTGATCGCGGCGCTGAAGGGTGGCACGATCGCCGCGGCGGGCCTCGACGTCTTCGTCGGCGAGCCGAACATCCGGCCGGAGTTTCTCGCCTTGGACAACGTGCTTCTGATGCCGCACCAGGGCAGCGCGACGATCGAGACCCGGCTTGCGATGGGCGAACTGGTGCTCGCCAATCTCGACGCCTTCTTCAAAGGCGAGACGCCGCCGACATCGGTGATCCGGGGAGAGCGCCGCGCGTCCGCCGGGACGCGCTGAAGACGCTCGAAATGCCATCGGCCCCCGTCGTCGTCCGGCGCAAGGCGGAGACGCTCGGGCACCGCGGGAACAGCTTCGGGCGACAGGGCGACAGGAAGTCGCCCTCTCCGGCCGTTGGCGTAACGCATTCAATCTGCTCATCGTGCCTTGCGAAGATCGATCCCGACCTTCGGCCCGGTGCCGCAAGCCAGGAGACAGTCAGATGATCGTCCGACAGGCGCTCTTCGAGGGCGCGATCCATGCCGGGAGCGAGACCGATTTCAGAAACTTCGTCGAAACCCGTCTCGTCCCGATGTGGCGGCAGTTTCCCGGCTTGCGCGATCTGAAGGTGATGTTCGCCCTTTCGCGGGACGACGGAGCCCCGTCCTTTCCGCTGACGCTGACGATGAGCTTCGAGGACGAGGCGGCCCTCGCCGCGGCTCTCGACGCGCCGATCCGCCTCGAAAGCCGGGCGGTGACCGGCGAACTCATGGCGATGTTCGACGGCCGGATCCACCATCACGTCTTCGAAGCGCTGGCCGAGCGCTGAGCATCCGATCTGCCGCTGAACGTCGCGCCCCGGTCATTGCGTGGGCGAGCGGCCTTTGATCGAGGCTTGCCAGTCGTGCAGGAACTTCGCCTTCTTCCGCCCGTCGAGCCAGGTCAGGAGGCTGGGCCTCAGGCGGATCGGCAGGAGCGAGGTTGAGCCCTCGAAGCGGCTCTCGAAAAAGGACTGGCCCTCGCGGAAGCTTTCGATCAGCGGGAAGAGCGAGGAGTTCCGGTCGATCAGCGTCTGGCCGGCATCGGAGAGCAGGAAGCGGATGAAATCCCCGGCCGCGCCCTTGGCATCGGACTCCTTCGGCACGAGCACCGAGCGGGTGAACACCAGCGCATAGTCGCTGAGGAGAAGAATGCCGAGCCGCGCGTCCTGGCGCACCTGTTCGAGCGCATAGGAGCCGATGACGTTGTAGGCGAGGACCAGTTTTCCCGTCGCGACGTCGCCCACCATGTCGCTGGTGCAGCAATAGGTCCGCGCCCGGGCGCGGCCGAGGGATTCGACCAGGCGAGACGCCTGGAAACCCCGCTGCGCATCCTGTGCGGCGAACATGTAGCCGACGCCGGACAAGGCGACGTCGTAGGTCCCGACCCGACCGTCGAAGAAGGACGGCTCGTCGCGGATCATGCCGGCGAGCTCCGATCTCGTGCTCGGAAGCCGACGATCGGAAAACGCCTGCCGGTTGTAGACCAGCGCCACCGGCTCCTGGGTGAAGCCGAAGAGTTCCTCGCGCCAGCGCGCCCAGTCCGGCGTCTCGGGAACGTCCGAGACGGGGCTCGCCAGACCGCGATTGACCAGCTCGACCTGAAGATCCATCGCCGAGGAAATCACGACGTCGGGCATTTCCTTCGCCGCCAGGACGGCGTCCTGAAGCTCGGAGGTGTTGAACTCGGTGTAGCGGACGGAGACGTTCGGATAGGCGGCCTCGAAGCCGGCGACGATCGCCGACATCGCCGCCTTGTCCGTGGCGCTCCAGACGTCGAGGACCGTTCGCTCGGGCGCGTCCGATCCCTCCTTCAGGACGACGAGCCATATCGTCAGGGCCGCAAGGGCGACGAGTAACGCCGCAAGGACGGCGCGCGAGCGGACGGTCATGGGGCCTCGCCCCCCGGCAGGGGCGATTGCGGCAGCGTCATGCTGGCGCGAAGCCCGGAGGGTTTGCGGTCGGCGAGATCGAGCCGCCCCTTGTGGCTCTCGGCGACCGCCGCGACGATGGCGAGGCCGACGCCGGAGCCGCCCCCCGGCCCGCTCGAATAGAAGCGCTCGACCACCCTCGGCTTGTCGGCATCGGCGATCCCCGGCCCCTGATCCTCGACGCCGATCGCGAAGGCCGGTCGCCCCCGCAGCGTCGTCGCAACGACGTGAAGGGTGATCTGGTTGTCGGGCGGGCCGTGGCGCACGGCATTGTCGACGAGGTTGCGCAGCGCCTCGCGGATCGCGATGGGATCGCCCATGACCTTCGCCGGGGTCGGCGGTGGCGGCAGCTCGACGGCGAAGTCGATGCCGCCCGCGCGCTCGTCCCGGACGATCTCCTCCATCAGTCGCCGGACGAGTTCACCGAGATCGATCGTCTCGAACATCTCCTTGTCGGCCCGGTGGATCACCATCGCATGGCTGAGAAGCTGGTTGGTCAGCCGCACGGTCCGGCGGGCCTGGTCCCTGGCGCGCAGGACGGCGACGGTGCCCGCCTCGCCCTGGTCGCCGGCAGCCTCGAGATGGCTGTAGAGCGCCGCCAGGGAGGTGCGCATCTGGTGGGCGACGTCGGCGATGAAGGATTCCGCCTGATCGCGCGACAGGTCGAGGCGGCGCATGAAGCCGTTGATGGCGGTGATCAGGCTCTCGACCTCCCGCGGCGGCAATGCGTCGAGGGGCTTCAGGTCGTTGGGCTGGCGTTCGCGGATATCCCGCTCGATCCCGGCGAGCGGCCGCATGGCAAAGCCGATCCCGGCGCGCGCCATCGCCACCCCGGCGATCGACAGCGCCGCCAGCGGCACCAGCCCCTTCAGGATCAGGTCGCGTTCCATGGCATTGCGGGCGATCCGCGTCTGACCGATCTGGACGCCCACCCATTGCGGCTCGTCGGCGGAAAGGAGTGTGCGCCCGTTGACGACGAAGCGGACCGTCTCGCCGCTGTACTGGCTGTCGAAGAAGACCGGTTCCTGCAGCGGCGGCGATTTTGCCAGCGAGCCTTCCGACGGAAGGTCCGCTGTGCCGGTCAAGGTCGCGCCATCCGCGTCGACGACCCGGTAGAAGACCCGGTCGTCCTGGTCGAGGGCGAGGATTTCCAGCGCCGAGGGCGGCAGGTCGATGTCGATCCCCTCGGGCGTCACCGAGATGCGTTCGAGAATCGCGATCGCCGCTCCGCGCAGGAGGAGGTCGTAGGTCTCGTTGGCCGAACTCCGCGCATAGGTCCACAGGCCGGCAGACAGGAGGGCGATCAAGACGGCGAAGGCGCCCATCGAGGCGACCATCAGCCTTCGGCGCAGCGAATAGGGCCGACGCCCGCTTGCATGGGCCGGGATGGCGCCGGAAGGCCGCGCCCGGCTCATCGCCGCCATCCGGCGGGAAGCCGCGCCGCGTTGACTACAGCCGCCCTCGGCTGCCGATCCGGTTTCGTCTCGCCCATCGTCAGTCGTCGCGAATGCTGGCGATGTAGCCGAGACCGCGGATCGTGCGGATCGCGACGGGCGAGCCGTCCAGCTTCTTGCGCAGCCGGGTCATCGTCTGTTCGACGGCATTGAGGCTCGGCGCCTCGTCGAAGCTGTAGATCCGGTCGGCGACCTCGTCCTTGGTCAGCACCCGCCCGAGCTGGCCGAGGAAGAGCTCCAGCACCTGCACCTCGCGGTGGCGCAGCTCGAGATCGACGCCGGCGAGCAGCGCGCGCCGCGCCCCGCGATCGAACTCGAAGGCGCCCTGGACGAAGACGTTGCTGGCCTCGCCCGAGCGCCGCCTGACCAGCGCCCGGCAGCGCGCCGATATCTCCCGGAAGTCGAACGGCTTCACCATGTAGTCGTCGGCCCCGACATCGAGCCCGACGATCCGGTCGTCGATCTCCGAGCGGGCCGTCAGCACCAGCACCGGCGTGCGGTCGCCCCTCGCGCGCATCGCCCGCAGCACGTCGTAGCCGTTCATCGAGGGAAGATTGATGTCGAGGATCACCACGTCGAAGCTGGCGTGACGCAACAGCGCTTCCGCCTCGGCACCGTCGGTTTCGAGGTCGATCGCATGGCCCTCGCCGCGGAACCGTTCGAGAAGGGCTTCGGAGAGGTCGCGGCTGTCTTCGACAAGGAGAATCCGCATGGTCGAAAAGGCTTAGCCGGGCGGCAAGCGTTTGAGAAGCGCGGGAATGTGACGCGCCGCAGCATGTCCTGCGCCAAGCATCGGTGTCAGCTTCGTGTCAGTTTCGGGTCAAGTCGCCGTCAGTGCCGGCTTCTAAGTGCACGGTGGGAGAGGAATGGTGCTGCCCTAGATCACGGATTGCACTTGCATGGACGGCACGGTGGAAAAACCAGCGGCCGGACCTGGCGGACATCTCTCGCCAAACTGGAAAATCGATGGGAGGACCCTCAATGACATTTGCCAAGACCGCATCCGCTCTGCTGCTGACGAGCTTCCTCGTCTCCCCGGCCTTCGCCCAGGAGATCGACCGGCCGGAATGCGTGGCCCCGGCCAAGCCGGGCGGCGGCTTCGACCTCACTTGCCGCATCGCCCAGCAGGGTCTTGAGAAGCAGTTCGACGGCCCGATGCAGGTGACCTTCATGCCCGGCGGCATCGGCGCCGTGGCGATCAACCTGTTCAACACCACCCGCACGGACGATCCGAACGCCATCGTCGCCTTCTCGTCCGGCTCGCTGCTCAACATGGCCACCGGCAAATACGGCCAGTGGGGCGCCGGTGACGTCCGGTTCCTGGCGACCGCAGGCACCGACTACGGCGCCGTGATCGTCCGCGACGACAGCCCCTACAAGACCCTCAAGGACGTCATGGACGCCCTGAAGGAGAATCCGGGCGGCGTAGTCATGGGCGCCGGCGGCTCGGTCGGCTCGCAGGACTGGATGAAGGCCGCGATCCTGATGAAGTCGGAGGATCTCGATCCGCGCCAGATGCGCTACGTCGCCTTCGACGGCGGCGGCGACGCGATCGCCGGCCTGCTCGGCGGTTCGATCCAGGTCTATACCGGCGACGTCGGCGAGATGGTGTCGCATCTCGGCACCGGCGAGATGCGCATCCTCGCCGCCATGAGCGACGAGCGTCTTCCCGCGCCCTTCGCCGACATCCCGACCGCCAAGGAAGCCGGCTACGACGCCGTCTGGCCGATCGTTCGCGGCTACTACATGGGCAAGAACGTGCCGGACGAGGCCTACAACAAGTGGGTCGAGGCCTTCCAGGCGGCCTACAAGACCGACGAATGGGCCGCTCTCGTCAAGGACAAGGGCCTTCTCCCGCTCGACCTCTCCGGCAAGGAGATGGACGCCGACATGAAGAAGCGCGTCGAGCGCATGACCGGGATCGCCAAGGAAGCCGGTCTGATCCAGTAGTCCTCCCGGACTGATGCAGGGGCTGTGCCGGTCGTCCGACGATCGGCGCAGCCCGTGCCGCGTCATCATTCCGCCTTCACCCGCGAGGCGTCGTCCGCCCGGTGCGGCGGCGCTCTTTGCGCATCGTTCTCGGAGCATTTCATGGCCGACCGGATTTTTGCCGGCGTGCTTCTCCTGGTGGCGATCGGCTATACGATCATCGCCTTCACGGTGATTCACGCCCCGTTCCAATATGACCCGCTCGGGCCCGAGAGCTGGCCGCGCATCCTCGGCATCGTCGCGATCCCCTGCATCCTGTTCGTCCTCGCCAAACCCGACGTCGCCAGCCTCGGCGTGCCGGCGAAGACCTGGGGCCGCCTCGCCGCACTCGTGATGATGCTGTTCGCCTATGCCTATCTGTTCCAGCCGCTCGGCTTCATCCTCGCCACCTTCGCCTTCTGCATGGCGCTGTCGCTGATGCTCGGTTCGAGGCTGTTGCCGGCCCTCGCCTTCAGCGCCGGGATCGGCGTCGCCGGATATTTTCTCTGCACCAAGCTGCTCGAACTCAACCTGCCGGCTGGCGTCCTGACGATCTTTAGGTGAGCTGAACCATGGACGCTGTATTCTCCGGTCTTGCTTCCGGCTTCGAAGTCGCGCTCGACCCCTTCAATCTCTTCCTGGTGCTCGGCGGCTGCTTCGTCGGCACGTTGATCGGCGCGCTGCCGGGCATCGGCCCGATCAACGGTGTGGCGATCCTCTTGCCCATCGCCTACGGCCTCGGCTTCAAGCCGGAATCGGCGATCATCCTTCTCGCCGGCATCTATTACGGCGCCGAATATGGCGGCCGCATCTCCTCGATCCTGCTCAACGTGCCGGGCGACGCCGGCGCGGTGATGACCACCCTCGACGGCAACCCGATGGCGCGCAACGGCGAGGCGGGCAAGGCCCTGTCGCTGTCCGCCGTCGCGTCCTTCGTCGGTGGCACCTTCTCGGTCATCCTGATGAGCTTCTTCGGCCCGGCGCTGGCCTCCTACGCGATCCACTTCTCGCCGTCGGACTACGTGGCGCTGATGGTCTTCGCCTTCGCCTCGCTGGCTTCGCTGGTCGGCTCGAACCCGGTGAAGACCCTGCTGGCCGCCCTCATCGGACTGATGCTCGCCTCGATCGGCATCGACGCCAATACCGGCGTCGCGCGCTACACCTTCGGCATTCCCGACATCCTCGCCGGCATCGACTTCCTGGTGGTGGTGATCGGCCTCTTCGGCATGGCCGAGCTGATCCATCTCGTCGAGCAGCAGGCCGCCGGCACGCTGAAGACACTGAAGATCGACAAGAGCTTCGTCACGCTGAAGGATCTCGCCTTCGTCAAGTGGACGATCCTGCGCGGCTCGCTGATCGGCTTCTTCATCGGCATCCTGCCGGGCACCGGCGCCTCCGTCGCCTCGGCCGTCGCCTATGGCACGGAGAAGCGCTCGGCCCGCGACTCCTCGAAATTCGGCCAGGGCGACATGCGCGGGCTTGCAGCGCCCGAGGCGGCCAACAACGCGTCGGCCGGCGGCGCCATGGTGCCGATGCTGACCCTCGGCATTCCCGGCTCCGGCACCACCGCGATCCTGCTGGGCGCGCTGCTGCTGTTCAACGTCACGCCCGGTCCGCTGATGTTCCAGCAGCGCCCGGAGATCGCCTGGGGCCTGATCGCCTCGATGTATATCGGCAACGTGGCGCTTCTGATCATCAACCTGCCGCTGGTCGGGCTGTTTGCCCGCATGCTGACGATCCCGCAGCAGTTCCTGACCCCGCTGATCGCGGTCCTCGCCTTCATCGGCGTCTATTCGGTCGTCTCCAATCCGCACGATCTCTACATGATCACCGCGCTCGGCGTCTTCGGCTGGTTCCTGCGCAAGCTCGACTTCTCGCTTGCACCGGTGATTCTCGGCTTCGTGCTCGGCGGCCTATTCGAGGACAATCTGCGCCGCGCCCTGTCGATTTCCGGTGGCGACTGGACGATCCTCGTGACGTCCTGGAACAGCGTCGCGCTCTACGTGCTGGCGCTGCTGGTCGTCGCCGTGCCGGTCGTGGTCGGTCGGCGCCGGCGCGCCCGGGCAGAGGACGCATCACCGAAGGCGCCTGCATGATTGCTGCATACCGGCCGGTGTTTCTGGCCATCGGCGCCGCGCTCTGCGGCGCCGCTCTGTTTCAGGCCCTCGGCGTTCCCGCCGGGCCGCTCGTCGGCTCCACTGTCGCCGTCACGGCGCTCTCGGCCGCCGGCCTGTCGCCGAAAGTCCCGCCGACGCTGCGCAATCTCGGCTTCACCGCCATCGGCGTGACGCTCGGTGCCGGCGTCACCACGCATTTCCTCACCGACGTGCTGCGCTTTCCCTTGAGCCTTCTCGCACTGACGATCACCATGATTGCGGTGATGCTGATCTCGTCGACGGTGCTGAAGCGGTTCTTCGGCGCTTCGGGCGGCACCGCCGTCCTCGCCACCTCGCCGGGCGCCCTCTCCTACAGCCTGTCGCTCGCGGCCGATCGCCCGGCAGCGCAGATCGACATTCCCTTCGTCATGGTGCTGCAGAGCCTCAGGCTTTTGGTCATCACCATCGCGCTGCCGCCGCTCGTCGCGCTGGTCGAGGCGGGCAGCGGCGGCCACGGCATCGCTCTCGCCAGCCATGCGCTGAGCTTTCCGGTCAGCATCGTCCTGATCGCGATCGCCGCCGCGGGTGGCTACCTGTTCGATCGGCTCAGCATTCCCGCCGCCTTTCTTCTCGCCGGCGTCGTCATCAGCGGACTGGGACACGGGGTCGGCTGGCTGGAAGGCCGCCCCTCGCCGATCCTGACCTTCATCGGCTTCTCGCTGGCCGGCGCCGTCATCGGCGCGAGATTCGCCTCGGTCACGCGGGCGCAGCTGCGCGACCTCTTCGTCGCCGGCCTGGTGGTCACGACGATCGCCCTGGCGCTCTCCGGTCTCGTCAGCTTCTTCGTCGCGGAGCTTCTCGGCCTGCCCTTCGGCCAGGTCTGGGTGTCCTTCGCGCCGGGCGGCGTCGAGGGGATGAGCGCCATGGCCCTGTCGCTCGGCTACGACCCGGCCTATGTCGCGACCCACCACATCTTCCGGCTGCTGTTGCTGATCGCCATCCTGCCGACCTTCATGCGTGCGCCCCAGCCTGATCCGTAGGAAATCGACCTCGGCTGCTCGCTGAAACAGCGTGAGCTCGGGGCTTCAGTCTCCGGATGTGCTGGAAAGAGCCTTGGCGAGCAGGATGAGCTGGCGGTCGCGCTCCGCATTGAGCGCGTCGACGCTTCTGCCACCCGCCTCGTCGAGCGTCTCCGCAATCAGCTTTTCGCGAAGCGGCCTGTCCAGCGTCGGGGTCCCGAGATCCTCCCAGCGCCGTTGCTGGCTGTCGCCCAGATGATCGAGATAGTGGCGGATGCCGCCCTCGCCTCCCCCGAGATGATAGGCCATGTGCGGACCGACCGTCGCCCATCTGCGGCCGGGACCGTCGCGGACCGCCGCGTCGATGTCGGCGGCGGACGCCACTCCCTCGGCGACGAGATGCACCGCCTCGCGGTAGAGCGCTGCGCTGAGGCGGCCGGCGATATGACCCTGCACCGCCTTCTTCAGCCGCACCGGCGACTTCCCGAGAGAGCCATAGAACGCCACCACGCGGTCGAGCACCGCCGGGTCGGTCATCGGCCCGCCGGACACTTCGACCAATGGCAGGAGATGCGGCGGGTTGAAGGGATGGCCGGCAACGCAGCGCTCCGGATGGGCACAGGCAGTCTGGATGTCGCCGATCAGCAGTGCCGAGGTCGAGGAGGCGAGAATGGCGTTTGGCGAGACGAAGCGCTCGATCTCGGCAAAGAGCGCGCGCTTCACGTCGAGCTTTTCCGGCGCGTTCTCCTGAACCAGCTGGATGTCGGCAAGGTCGGGGCCAGGCGAGGCGGCAAAGCGCAGCCGATCGAGCTCCGGCTCGCCAGCCGCCTGGCCGAGTTCCTGAAGGGCCGGCCACATCGAACGGATCGTCGCGACGAGCCTGTCTCTGGCGCCGGCTGCGGGGTCGATCGCGACGACGTCCAGCCCGCGGGCGAGAAACGCCGCCGCCCAGCCCGCGCCGATCAGGCCCGAACCGATCACCGCCACCCGTTCGATCGGCTGCTCCGCCAGCAGCTGTACGGACTGCGTCATGGGCGCACCTCGCCGGTCTTTGCTCGTGACAGTGCGACGGCGGCGCTCGACGTGCCGGCCATCGCCTTGGCCTTCTGGCCGCCTGCGAAGAAGGCGGCGGCAAAGACGCCGGCTGCGACGATGGGCAGGCCGACGATCGGCACGAAGGCGAGCGCGATGACCAGGAGATAGATGGCGATGTCGAGGACGCGCTGGCCGAACAGCGGCATCCGGCCGAGCAGGCAGGGAATCGCGATCGTCAGGACGAGCCCGGTCATCACCGCGTCCACCACCGCCATCGCACCGCCATTCCCGATCATGCCGGGATAGAGCAGCAGAAGGAACGGCACGACATAGGTCATCGCGCCGAGCCGCACCGCCTCGCGCGCGGCCGGCAGCCAGTTGGTCTGGGCGATGCCGGCGGCGACGAAGACGGCGACGCAGACCGGCGGCGTGATCACCGAGATCGTCGCGAAATAGAAGACGAACATATGCGCGGCGAGCGGCTCGACGCCGACGGAGGTCAGCGCCGGCGCAAGCACCGCGGCGACGAGCACATAGGCCGCAGTGGTCGGCAGGCCCATGCCGATGATCAGGCAGATGACGCCGACGATGAGCGCGATCAGGACCATCGAATTGCCGGCGATGGCGACGATCAGCGACGACAGGGTCACGCCGATGCCGGTGAGGTTGATCATCGCGACGAGGATCTGCGCACCGGCAAGCAGCACGCCGATGATGACGAGGCCGCGGCCGGCATCGTCGAGCGAGGCGACGAGCTGGTGGCCCATCCGTTTCAGCGGGATTTGGCCGAGGCTGACGGCGAGATAGGCGACGAACAGGCCGGCGATCCCGTAGAAGGCGGCGGTCTGCACGGAGCGGCCGGCGAAGATGCCGAAGAACAGCCCGCCAAGCGCCGCAACGATCGGCAGGACGCGCCGCCATTTCACGATCGTCGCCCAGCTCGGGATCTCGCTCTCGTCGACGATGCGCATGTTGCGCCGGACCGAGACGACGTGGACCGTCATGAACACCGACAGATAGAAGAACAGCGCCGGGAGGACCGCCGCGACCATCACGTCCACATACGAGATGCCGAGGATCTCGGCCATGACGAAGGCCGCCGCTCCCATGATCGGCGGTGCCAGCTGGCCGCCGGTGGACGCCACCGCCTCGACCGCGGCGGCAAAGGGCGCCGGATAGTTCAGCCGCTTCATCAGGGGAATGGTGAAGTTGCCGGTGGTCGCGACATTGGCGACGGCGCTGCCGGAGACCATTCCGAAGAGGCCCGAAGCGATGGTCGCCATCTTCGCCGCGCCGCCCGGGCTCTTGCCGCCGAGCCGCATGGCGAGATCCATGAAGGTCTGGCCACCGCCGGTGTTGAGGAGAAACGCGCCGAAGAGCACGAAGGCGGCGATCACCGTCGCCGCGACGCTGGTAAGCGAGCCCCAGATGCCAAGATCGCCGAGGAACAGCGTCTCGGTGACGAAATAGGCGTCGAACTGCCGGTGACCGAGGACGCCGGGAATGAGGTGCCCGAACAGCGCATAGGCGAGGCCCACGACGACGAGGGCCGGAAAGATGACGCCGACGACCCGCCGGCCGACCTCCAGGACGACGACGACAAGGCCGATCGTCATGGCGAGGTCATAGCCCGTCGCCCAGGGCAGGCTGTTCATGATCTCGTCGTAGTGGAGAACGATATAGCCGCAGGCGATCCAGGCGACGATCGCGGCGCCGAGGTCGAAGACCATGCCGGGAACGCGGAAGCGCGTGTCCTTGCCGAGCGGATAGAGAAGCAGGCCGAGCGTGATCACCAGCGCCAGGAAGACCGCGCGCTGGACGAGACTCTCGAACGGCCCGAAGGCCGAGGTGTAGAGAACGAATAGCCCCGTCAGAACGGCGAGGATCCTGGCTGCCGTGTCGCGCATCGCTCCGCCTCCCGAAGATGTCTGAAGTTTTGCCGCCAGGCGGCGGCAGCACCCGGCCGGAGGAGTTCCCCGGCCGGGTGCATCGGTCTTACTGCGCTTCCGGCAGAAGCCGTTCGGGGATGTCGATCCCCTGCTCCTTGAAGTAGCGCGCGGCCCCCGGATGCAGCGGGACGGTGGCATATTGCATGGTCAGCTTGGCGAGATCGACGCCCTTCAGCGAGGCGAGCGCGTTGGCCTGGACGGTCTTGTCCTCCATCGCGGCCTTGGTGATCTGGTAGGCCGTCTCCTCGTCCATGTCGGGGCTGGCGGAGACGGCGAGCGCGAAGCTCCAGGTCTTGTAGGGGGCAATCCCCTCGCCAGCCTTCTCGATGTCGACGACGGAGATGTCCTTCATCTTCTGCTTCAGCGTTTCCGCCTGCTCGTCGGACAAAGAGACGACCGTGATCGGCGTGAAGGTGTTGATGTCGAGCGACGATGCGTCGAGCTTCTCGCCGGCCCCGGACTTCACATAGCCGACGAGCCGGTTGTCCTTGACCTGGTCGACGACGTCGGTCGTCGAGCCGCGGACATAGTCCGGCTCGATGCCGAGGGTCTTGAACACGGCTTCGGCAGTCGCCTCGGTCGCCGAACCGCGGATGCCCGGATTGAAGCGCTTGCCGGCGAGGTCTTCGAGCGTCGAGACTTCGGCATCCTTGCGTATCACCACGTTCTGCGGCGCCGGCGAATAGACGAAGAGGATCGGCGCCTCCTGCGCATGGCCGTCGAATTCCTGCGTGCCCTCCCAGGCATGCTGGACGACGTTGGTGGTGACGAGGCCGAGATCGACCTGGCCGCGCTGCATGCGCCGCAGATTGTCGAGCGTCGCGCCGGTCTCGGCGACCGAGCTGGTGACGCCGGGCACCTTGTCGTTGATCAGCTGGCCGAGCGCGACGAAATAGCCGTACTGGCTCGACGAGGCCGAGGTCGAGCCGATCAGGAGCCGCTTGTTCTGGGCGCTTGCCGGGCTGGCGAGCGCCAGCGAAAGGGCCGCCAGCGCGACGGCGAAGATGGTGCGTTTCATGGTTTCTCCTCCCTGAGATGGTCGATCTGTCCGATCGTTTCCGCCCCGACCTCGATCTCCAGTTCGAGCAGGCGGAACGACAGGCTTTTTCCATGGCCGTCGAGGTTGAGGCTGGCATTGACGCCGCCACCCAGAACCGCATCGATCACGAAATTGAGGGCGCCGAGGCGCGGCAGTTCATAGCGGACGATCCCGGCCGGCCGGCGCTCGGCGAAGAGCTCGCGCACCCGCTCGACGGTCACGGCCCGGGCGATCAGCGGGTAGAATTCCGGCCGGTAGGCGATGACCGAAACATTCAGCCGATCGCCCTTGTCGCCGGCCCTTCCATGGGCAATCGCATGAAGCAGAATCGTGTGGCTGCGCGTGCCGACCGTATCCATCAGGCGCTCCCGAGGAACTGGAGCGACGGCGAGACGAATTGGCGCGGAACCAGCACCGAACCCGTCGAGATCCGCGAGCGAACGCTGGTCCGCACGCCGGCGCCGCCGGCCGGCCCGCACGTATAGAGCGCACCGACCTCGTAGACGGCAGCTTCCACGGCGGCTCGTTCCACTGCTGCGACCGCGACCCGCAACCGGACGTCCGAGGTCGGCGGCAGACGTGCCTCCTCGGCGATGAAGCGCCCGTCGTCGTCGGCGAACAGGCTGGCAGACCCGATCAGATCGGCGCGCAGTCTCAGCGCCGGGTCGACACGCCGGCGAATGGTCTCCATCGCAGCCTTCGCCCTGGCAAGGGCGTTCGGTCCGGCATAGGAAATCTCGCCTTCCCCGATGTAGCCGCCGTCGTAGCAGACGGTGGCCTTGAGCGTCTCCGGCCGTGGCTTGCCGCGCGCCCCCGCCACCTGGACACGGTCTCGGCCGATCTGCGAGACCTCCACCGCGGTCAGATCGAGGACGACGTCCGGAGTCAGATAGGCCGACGGATCGTGGATCTCGTAGAGCAGCTGTTCCTTGACCGTCCGCGCGTTGACGCAGCCGCCGGTCGCTTCCGGCTTGGTGATCACCAGGGATCCGTCGCCACTGACCTCGCAGATCGGAAAACCGATCGCCTCGAGCCCGTCGACGTCCTTGAAGCCGGGGTCGCAGTAATAACCGCCGGTCACCTGCGCTCCGCATTCGAGGAGATGGCCCGCCATGGTGGCCGCGGCGATCCGGTCGTGATCGTCGAAATCCCAGCCGAAATGCGAAACGATCGGCCCGACGGCGAGCGCCGGATCGGCGACCCTGCCGGTGACGACCACGTCGGCACCCCCGGTCAGCGCGGCGGCGATCTCGCGGGCGCCGAGATAGGCGTTGGCGCTGATCACCCGCTCGCCGGCCGGAACGCCCGTTGCCAGAAGCGCGGCAAGATCGGCGTCGTCGCGGCCGGAAACGAGATCGTCGCCGGAGACGATGGCGATCTTCGGCACGCGGCAGCCAAGCCGGTCCGCAAGGCCGGCAATGGCTCTCGCCGCGCCCTCGGGATCGGCACAGCCGAAATTGCCGACGATGGCGATCCGGTGATCGAGACAGTTTTTCAGAACGGGAGCAAGACGGTCGACGAGATGGGCGTCGTAGCCGATCCGGCCGGCCTTGCGTTCGAGCTGCGCCAGGGCGAGCGTGCGCTCCGCCAGCGTCTCGAACATCAGGCACGCCGGACCGCCCGCCTCGGCAAGCGCCGCGACGACGGGAACGGCGGCATCGAGCCGGTCACCGCCAAAGCCTGCACCACAGCCGATCCGAAAGACGGATTGCGCCACCGGTCTCCTCCCATGCCCGCTCGGGCGATCGGCCCGAACGTCTCCTCGCTTTCAACCTCGCGCGAGCTGGTCTATTTGTCGAATTGAATGATCAAATAGTTCGATTTGCTGAATCAATGACCATGCAGATGCGTCAGGTGCGCGCCTTTCTCGAACTGTCCGAAACACTGAGCTTCAGCGAGGCGTCGAGCCGGGTCGGCCTGTCACAGCCGGCCTTCAGCCTGTCCATCCAGAAGCTCGAGGAAGCGCTCGGAACGAGACTCTTCGACCGGACGTCCCGCACCGTCTCGCTGACCCGCGAAGGCGAGGCCTTTCTGCCGCTGGCACGACGCCTCGCAGCCACCTGGGACGAGACGGTCGAGGAGATGGCCGATCTCGTCGCGGTCCGCCGCGGGCGCGTCGCGCTCGCCGCGTTGCCCTCGCTCGCCGCGCGCATCCTGCCCGATGCCGTCGCCCGCTTCGCCGCCTCGCATCCGGACGTCTCCATCCGCATCGCCGACGTTCTGCACGGCACCGTCGTCGATCTCGTCCTTGCCGGCCGGGTCGACTACGGCTTTTCGGTCGAACCGGAGAGCCAGGACGAGCTGAGTTTCACGCCCCTGGTCAGCGACAGGTTCGTCGCGGTCCTGCGCGACGACGACTCGCTGGCAGGTCGCGCCCGCCTGACATGGAATGATCTCCTGTCCGAGCCGCTGATTTCGATGACCGGCATCACCAGCGTCCGTCGCCGCCTCGATGCCGCGCTGGCGGGCCGGAAGGCGCCGCGCCTCGTCGGCGAAGTCAATCAGCTGGCAACGGTCTCGGGCCTCGTCCTTGCCGGCCTCGGCGTCTCGGCGTTGCCAGCGCTCTGCCTACCGGTGGTGATGCGGCCCGGGCTCACATGGCGGCCTCTCGACGAGCCGGTAGCCGAGCGCACTCTCGGCCTCGTCCACCGCCGCAAGCAGAGCTTTTCGCTGGCCGCCAGGGCTTTTCTCAGTGAGCTTCGCAGCCTGCCGGACAGCCCGATGCTCTCCGGTCTCGGCGACGAGATCCGGTTCGAGCCGTTTCCAGGCAGCGCTTGACGATCCACCGGCGCGTGGGCGACTTGCGGAGAGGACCGCGGCGCTCGCCGCACCGGCAATCACGGCCGACGCAAAGGACCTCGCCATGGCAAAACGACCGATCGACCTCGACGAAACCGCCCTCACCCCGGCCCAGCAGGTGGTCTTCGACGCCATCGCCTCCGGCCCGCGCGGCATCGTCGAAGGTCCGCTGAGGGTCTGGCTGCAATCGCCGGAGCTTGCCGAGAAAGCGCAGGCGCTCGGCGCTTTCTGCCGATACGGCACGCGCCTGCCGCCGAAACTCTCCGAACTTGCGATCCTCGTCACCGGCGCATTCTGGCGCTCCGGCTTCGAATGGGCGGTGCATGCGCCGATCGCGGTCAGGGAAGGATTGTCCTCTACAGTCGTCGAGGCGATCAGGATCGGCGAGCGGCCGGAATTTTCAGATCCGGCCGAGGCGGCAGTCTACGATTTTGCCGACGAACTCCACCGCGAGCATCGCGTCACTGACGCGACCTATGCCAGGATCACCGGCCTCTTCGGCGAGGAGGGAGCAGTCGAGCTGACCGGGATCCTCGGCTATTACACGCTGATTTCTATGACGATCAACGCCTTCGCGGTTCCCCTGCCCGACGGTGCGGCGGATCCGTTCTGAGCGTCGGCGAAGGGCGTTTGCCGTGCAGGACTCGAGCCTGCGTGGCTCGAGCCCCTCTGGTAACGGCGATCGCAACAACGATCCGGCTCAGTCGGAATTTGTCGACAGCCGGCGTGATCGGCGTATACACCTCGTCCATGGACACCGACCTTCCCGCCTCAGGATCACGGCCACAGATCAACCAGTCCGGCAAGGCCTATCGCGCGGTCTACGAGCTGATCCGCCGGCGGGAGCTGCGCGGCGGCGAGGTCATCATCGAGACCAAGCTCGCCGATACGCTTGGGCTGTCGCGGACCCCCTTGCGCGAGGCCCTGCAGCGGCTCGAGGGCGAAGGCCTGATCGTCAAGGAGGCGGGCCGCTCCTTTGCCGTGCGGCATGTGGATCTCGCCGAATATCTGCACAGCCTGAAGGTCCGCGAGATCCTCGAAGGCGAGGCCGCGGCACTGGCCGCGGGACAGGTGCCGAAGGGTCTCCTGGGCGATGCCCGGGCAGAGATCGAGGCGCTCGGCGATGCCTCCGGCCAGCACACCTATGCCCACTGGCAGTCGGACGACCATGTCCACGGCCTTTATATCGACGCCTGCGGCAATCCGATCCTCGCAAAGATCATCCGCTCGCTCCGGGTGACGACCCGGCTCTTCGAGGTCGCCCGGCTCGCCGATCGCGTCGCCCCCGACAATGCCGAGCACCTCGCCATCATCGACGCGCTGGAGGCCGAGGAGGCCAGGCGCGCCAAGCGCGCCGCGCAGACCCATATCCGAAGCCTCCTGCGCTTTTCCCTGAAAAGCGTCTCCTGAACATCAGGAACGCGCCGAGGCCGGAGCGGCTTCGCCGGCTCCGATCGCGACCCCGGCCAGGGCTCAGTGCCGTAGGATCTTCGAGACGAACTCCCGGGTCCGCGTCTCCTGCGGCGTCTCGAAGACCTCGCCCGGCGTCCCCGTCTCGACGATGCGGCCATCCGCCATGAACACCACGCGCGATGAAAGTTCGCGCACGAAGCCCATTTCGTGGCTGACGATCAGCATGGTCATGCCCTCGGCAGCGAGCAGCCGGATCGTATCGAGCACTTCGCTGACGAGTTCGGGATCGAGCGAGGCGGTCACCTCGTCGAGAAGCAGGATCTCCGGCTTCAGCGCCAGCGCCCGGGCGATCGCCACGCGCTGCTGCTGGCCCCCGGAGAGCTCGTCGGGATAGGCGTTTAACTTTTCCCCGAGGCCGACCTTTCGCAGCAGCTCCTTTGCCTCCTCGCGCACCTCGCCCTTCGCCCGCTTCTTGATCTTCACTGGCGCGATGGTGACGTTCTCGAGCACCGTCATGTTCTGGAAGAGGTTGAACTGCTGGAAGACGATCGCCAGGCGGTCGCGGACGGCACGGACCTCGGCCGCCTTCCCGAAATCGACGGGGCGACCGTCGATCGCGATGGTGCCGGCGGTCGGCTTCAGGAGACCGACGAGGACGCGCAGGAGCGTGCTTTTGCCGGAGCCGGACGGGCCGATCAGGCCGATGATCTCGCCCTTCTCGACGGCGAGCGACACCGATTTCAGCACCGCCAGCTTGCCGTAGGTCGCGCTAAGATTGTCGATTGCGAGTTGCGGCAAGTCTGGCCTCCAGGCGCGCGCCGATGAGCGACAGCGGATATGACAGTAGGAAGTAGAACAGAAGCACGGTCCCGAAGCTGAGCGTTGCGGAGAAGCCGCGATTGTTCAGCACCTTGCCGGCGAAGGTCAGTTCGGTGACGCCGATCTGCGAGGCGAGCGCGGTGTCCTTGATGAACAGCACGAAGAAGCCGAAGGCCGGCGGCAGGATGATGCGCCAGGCCTGCGGCAGGATCACATGGAAGATGGTCTGGCCGAGGGAGAAGTTCATCGCCGCTGCCGCATCCCATTGATTGTGATGCACGGAGAGAAGGCCGCTGCGGATGATCTCGGCGAGATAGGCCGCGGCGATGAGGAAGACGCTCATTGCCGCGATCGCAAAGAGCGGCCACTCGTTGCCGCTCATCTGCGAGACGAAGAACACCAGCATCAAGGTGACGAGGAACGGCACGCGGCGGAAGAACTCGGTGACGACGATCGCCAGGATCCGCACCGGCAGCAGGACGCCGCCGCGGGTCATCCGCGTCACCGCAAGAACGAAGCCGACCAGCGCCCCGAACACCGAACCCGTCACCGACAGAGCCAGCGTCGTCAGCGCCGCCTCGACGAAGAAGCGCAGGTTCCAGTAGGTGAAGAAGCGCGGCGCTTCCTCGACGAGGCGGTCCCACATCATAGGATCCGCATCCTCGCCCGAAAGGCCAGCCGCCCGATCAGCGCCAGAGCCAGCGTCGCGGCGAAGGTGATGACCACGTAGAACACCGCGACGAGGGAGAAGATCTCCACCGAGCGGAACGTCTCGGCATTGACGTTGAAGGCGCGACCGGTCAGCTCCTCGACGCCGAAGACGGCGGCCATGGACGTGCCGAGGGTCATCAGGATGTACTGGTTGGCCAGCGGCGGAAACAGCACCTTGGCGATATGCGGCAGGATCACGTAGCGGATCTGCTGCCAGCGCGAGAAGCCGAGCACCTCGGCCGCCTCCATCTCCGTCTGGCGCCGCGACAGGAAGCCGGCGCGCTGGATCTCGGTGAGATACGCCCCGGCATTCAGCGTCATGCCGATCAGCACCGCCTGATACGAGCTGAGCAGGATGCCGGCGTCCGGCAGTGCGAAATAGAGGAAATAGATCTGGACGAGCTGCGGCGTGTTGGTGAAGGCCGTGACATAAACCTTCACCAGGACCCGCAGCGGCCGCGGCCCGAAAGCTGTGACCGATGCGAAACCGGTCCCGATGACGAGACCGCCGCAGAACGAAAGGAAGGCGATCTGCAACGACAACAGCGCGCCGCCGGCAAAGTAGCCGAGATAGGGCAGCACCTGCCCATATTGCAGCGTGTAGTTCATCGCCTGCGCATCGCCCTGGTCGCTTTCACCGTGACGGAACGGACAGACCGTCCCGTCGCCCGGCTGCCTCAGAAATACGGGTTCAGCGGGATCGGATAGGTCATGTCGAGGCCGAACCACTTCTTCCACAATTCGCCCCGCTTGCCGGAGCGCTCGAGCTCGAAGGCGGCGATGTCGAGCCAGTCCTTCAGCGAGGAATTGCCCTTGGCAACGCCCATGCAGTCATAGTCGACATCGACGGGCATCGAGGTCACCTGCCATTCGACGCCGGTGTAGGTCTTGGTATAGGAGCCGAGATAGTCGACGACGTCGATGATCGTGTTGCCGCGGCCCTGCGCCAGCGCGCGCACCGCATCCGGATAGTTGTCGAGCAGGGTCAGCTGCGCCTTCGGCAGCGTCTCCTTGATGAAGCTGACGGGCGTCGTGCCGCGCACCTCGACGAGCTTGGTGTCCGGCGTATTGAGTTCGTTCCAGCTCTTCGGCTTGGTGCCACCGGTCTGCAGGACGCTGAGGCCCTCGGTATAAACCGGCACCGTGAAGTCGATGACCTTGGCGCGCTCGGAATTGCGGGTCATGCCGCCGAGGACGAAGTCGACGCGGTCCGAGGTGACGAAGGGGATGCGGTCGGGCGAACCGACCGACACGACTTCGAGCTTCACCCCCAGCTTGTCGGCGATCTCCTTCGCATATTCGACGTCGAAGCCGGAGATCTCGTTCTTGTCGTCATAGGTCCCGAGCGGCGGCAGCGTCGGGTTCACGCCGACCCGGATGCTTCCCGACTTGATGATGGCGTCGAGGCTGCGGGCCTCGGAGGGCGGGGCGGCGAGCAGCGCGGTGGCCAGAAACCCCGCGGCTGCGACCCAGGCGGACTTCAGCATGTCGATCGATCCTTTGCTCGAGGGAGATGTCGGGCGTCTTCAAGGCGGTTCCCGTCGGCGACGAGCTTGCACCGACTGTCTATAGACTGTATACAAAATTGCGACTTGTAAAGCGGGATATCCGAGTTTCCATCGCAACGCACATACCCCCTTCCTCACCCATTCCGGCTGCTGTCGGCATTCCGGTGCAGCGCCAGGGGCGGCGGCCGGCGGCCTGACGCGGGCCGCCGCGAAAGGGGATGGTGCCGCGGAAAGACTGGTGCGATCCGAGCATATCGAACGACAGGAAGACAGTGCCCACACAGCCCATCCGAGAGCGCCTCAGGGGAATCCACGCCGCGACCGTCACCCCGCTGACGGCGGCCTTCGCCGTGGACGAGGCGGCGCTTGCCGACCATGTCGCGCCGCTCGCGAGAACCCCCGGCATCCGCGGTCTGCTTGTCAACGGTCATGCGGGCGAGAATTTCACGCTGCCACGCGGCGAAAAGGCCAAGGCACTCGGCATCGTGCGCGAAACGGTCCCCGCCGACTGCCTGATCGTCGCCGGGGTCAACGCCGAATCGAGCCTCGATGCCGCCGACCAGGCGCGGGACGCCGAAGCCATGGGCGCCGATGCGATCCTGGTGTTTCCGCCGAACAGCTGGGCGCTCACCCAGGACCCGGACGTGATCCTCGCCCATCACCGGATCGTCGAGACCGCGACCGGCCTGCCGATCCTGCTCTACCAGGCGCCGGTCGGCGCCGGGCGAATGGCCTATGCCAAAGGGGTGATCGAGGCGCTGATCGCCTCGCCGCGGGTCGTCGGGGTGAAGGAAGGCAGCTGGGAAATCGCCACCTATGAGGAGAACGCCCGGCTGATCCGCGCGCGCCGCCCGGACATCGCCGTGCTCGGTTCGGGCGACGAGCATCTCCTGACGAGCTATCTGATCGGCACCGACGGCAGCCAAGTGAGCCTTGCGGCCGTGGTGCCGGAGCAGATCGTCGCGCTCTTCGCGGCGGCGGAGGCACAGGATTGGGCGCGCGCCCGGGCTGTCCACGAGGCGCTCTATCCCCTCGCCGCGGCCGTCTATCGCCGTGCGCCGACCGGACGGGCGACCGCGCGGCTGAAGACCTGCCTGAAGCTGCTCGGGCGGCTGGCGAGCGACCGGGTCTGCCCGCCGATGGTCTCGCCCTCGCCGGCCGAAATCGCCGAACTCGAGGCGGCGCTCGCCGTCGCCCGAGCCGCTTGAAGCGCGCCCGGCCGTTCCGATCCGCCGTTGCAGCGCCGCTTGCCTGAGGCGGGCAAGCGGCAGCGCCTGCGCCAAAACGGTTGCCGCCTGCTTCCGGAGGGCTGAGAGACGGGTTTCGGCCGCTTCCGGGCTCCCAACGATTCGATTGCATCGACATAGGACCACGACATGACCAAGCTCAAGATCACCGCCGGCCCGTTCACCTTCGACGCACGGCTGGAGACCGAAAAGGCGCCGCAGACCTGCGCGGCCTTCCAGAAGGTGCTGCCCTTCGAAAGTCAGATCGTCCATGTCCGCTGGAGCGGCGAAGGCGTCTGGATCCCGCTCGGCGACACCGACTTTTCCGTCGGCTACGAGAACCACACGAGCTACCCGGCGCCGGGCCAGATCATCCTCTATCCCGGCGGCATCAGCGAAACCGAGATCCTGCTCGCCTATGGCGGCGTGCACTTCGCCTCGAAGATGGGCCAGCTCGCCGGCAATCATTTCATCACCCTGACCTCCGATCTCGACAAGCTCGCCGAACTCGGCCCCTACGTCCTCTACAAGGGTGCCCAGCCGATCCGCTTCGAACTCGCCGAAGCGGCCTGACGACGATGGCGCCGGTGGCCGATCCAACGCGGGACTTCGACGTCGTCATCGTCGGTGCCGGCATCGCCGGGCTCGCCGCCGCGCGCCGCCTCAGGCATCGCAGGCTGCTCGTCCTGGAAGCGTCGGAGAGGGTGGGCGGGCGCATCCTGTCGGAGCCCCGCGGCGACTACTGGCTGAATTTCGGCGCCCATCTCTTCGGCGACGACGCATCTCCCGCCGGCCGGCTGGCCGGGGAGATGGGGCTCGAAGCCCTGCCGATCCCGGGCGATCGCGCCGGCCTTGCCTTCCATGGCCGCATCATCGCCGGCGCGAGGGCCGAGACCTATCCGCTCCGCCTGCCGCTCGGCCTTTCCGGCCGGGCGTCGCTGGTGAAGATGGGACTGAGGCTGCGCAGCGGCGTGAAACGGCTGCTGGACGTGCAGCGCGCCGTTCAGGGCGAAAGCGCGGCGGCACGGCGGATGCGTCAGCTCGGCTTCGACAACAGCCGCACGCTCGCCGACCTTGTCGGGCCGCTGCATCCGGACGTCGAACTGATGCTGACGACGATCACCGAGCGCACCTCGGCCGCGCCGTCCGCGATGGCCGCCGGATATGGCCTCACCTCATTCGCGCAGGTGTGGAGCAAGCATTCCTTCGGCCGCAACCTTTTCGGCGGCTCGGCCAGTCTGCCACAGGCGATCGCGGCGGATCTCGGGGCAAGGGTGTCGCTCGGGGCGACGGTCGAGACGGTCCAGGCGACCGGAGACGGGGTCGTGGTGAGCTATCGCCAGGGCGGCGAAACGCACCGGGTCACGGCCCGGCAGGCGATCGTCGCGGCGCCGGCGGATGTCGCCGCAGCCATCATCAGCGGGATCGCCGACGAGACCCTCGCGGCCCTGAGGCAGATCCGCTACGGCCCGTTCCTTTCGGCCGCCGTCGCGACCGCCGAGACCGGGCCGATGCCCTATGACGACATCTACGCCCTGGCGACACCCGGCCTATCCTTCGGGGTCTTCTTCAATCAGGCGAGCACGCTGCGCTTCGGTCCGCGTCGCCCGGGCGGCGGCCTGATGCTGTTTCGCGGGGCGGCCGGCGCCGCCGAACTGATGCGCGGCTCCGACCAGGACATCGAGGCGGCGTTCCTCGCCGATCTCGACCGGCTCTATCCGGGCACCCGGACCATCGTGCGCGAGATCCGCGTCCAGCGATGGGTGAAGGGCGCACCCTACGCCTTCGTCGGCCGCGCCGCCCTCCAGCCGGCGCTCACAAGGGCGAACGGGCCGGTCCATCTGGCCGGCGACTATCTGGAATTTCCCTGCATGGATGCGGCGATCGCCACCGGCGAAGAGGCGGCCGGGCGCGTCGAGGCAGCACTCGGGCCGGGCGTAGCGCAGGAAATGGCAACGGACAGGCCCTGAACGGACGGGGCCCGGCTCGGACTACAGTGTCGGCCCGCCCACACCTCTCGACGCACAGCCCGCCCGCACGAAAAGGGGCGCCGGATCGCTCCGACGCCCCCCTTTTTCTGATGCCGCTCGCGGGTTCTCAAGGCGCGACCGGCAGCGATCCGATCGGATCGCGCCTCAGAAGTCGTAGCGGATGCCGGCGACGCCCTTGTAGTTCTGGTAGTCGTCCTCGCCGAACTGGGCGTTGAACTTGGCAAAGCCGCTGGCGCCGGTCTCGCCGGTCTTCATCAGGTTCACCCCGGCCGACACCTCGCCGATGGTCTGGTCGATCTTCTCCGCCGCGACCACCTCGAGGCCGTTGCTGACCACCTTGGCGGTGTTGTCGCCGAGGAACTCCTGCCAGACGCTGACACCGAGGAACGGTTCGACCCGGACGCTGGCGGCGTCGAAGGAGGTCCCGACCCGCAGGCCGAGACGGCCGCGCAGGCTCTCGCCGTCGTCGAACGCGACGGTCTCGCCGAAGATGCCGAGGTCGTCGATGTTGCTGCTGACATAGGACAAGGTCGCGCCGGGCTCGATGAAGACGTTGCCGGCGAGCGCGTAGCGATAGCCCGCGTCGATCGTGGCGCCGACGGAGGTGAAGTCGGTGTCCTGATCCTCGACGAAGATGCCCGAGACCGACTTGTAGTTCGCCGTACCGATCTGGGCGATCAGCGCCGCGTCGACGAAAAGGCCGCCATTCAGATAGTTGGCATAGGCGCCGACGACACCGGCATCGTACTCGACCTCGGTCTGCGACCCGTCGAAGGTGAGGTCGGAGTTCACATAGCCGCCGAGCGCACCGAGGACGAAGCTGCCCTCGCCCGCCTGCCAGGCCGTGTCGACACCGCCGAGGAAGCCGTAGGTGTCCTGGTCCTTCCGGATGTCGAAGGCGAGGTTCTTGTTGAGGAGGACGAATTCCTGCCTCTGATCGCTGTGCCGGGTGGAGGCGCCGAGCGCCTTCGCCCAGATCCCCGGCCCGCTCGACGTCACCGGGCATGCAGGGTCCTTCAGACCGCTCACGCAGGGTTCGCCGAGGGCGCCGCGAAGATCGGCGGTGCGGTCCTGCCAGACGCCGGCAGTGTCGTGCCACATCTGCTGGGCGCCGGTGACGATCCCCGGCAGTTCGAAGAAGGTCTGGTTCGGCGCGCTCGCCAGCACCCAGTCCTTGTTCGCCTCGTCGAGGAAGATGTCGAAGCTGAACAGACCCTTGTCGATCGGCCCGCCATTCAGCACGAAGGCGTCGTCGTCGGTCTGATCGAGGAAGCTCGCAAAGATCACGCCTTGCGGATTGAAGCCGGCCGGCACGTCGGCGAGGAGGTCGTTGACGTTAACGCCGGTGGTCTCGCGGAAGTTCTCGGCGGTGAGGAGATCGGCAAGATCGGCGCCGCTTTCATCGCCGAGTTCGGCATCGATGGCCAGCGTGCTGTCGGCGCTGTCAGCCGCGCCGACGAAGTCGCCATCGATATTGGTGGTGCCGAAGGCGCCGTCACCGAGCTGCATGTTGAGCAGGCCGCCGGCATTGTTGAAGGTCTCGAGGCCGAAGAAGTTGGTGACTTCGAAGGCGTTGACGACGCCGGTATTGTTGACCACGTCCTCGTCGCCGCCGAAGAGGTTGTCGCCGCCGACATTCCACAGGCCGCTGTTGTCGAGGGTCGCGCCGTCGGCGGCGTTGAGCTCGACATTGCCGATCAGGATGCCGGCGTTGTCGAAGGTGATGTCGGCACCCGTCGAGGACGCGAAGACGACCCGCTCGAAGACCCCTGCGATGGCCTCCTGATCGGCGACATTGGTCTGGATGAGACCGGTGTTGTCGATGGCGACCGCGCCCTCGGCATCGGCTTCGATGGCGATGTCGCCCTGGATCAGCGCAGTGCCGGCCTCCGTCGAGAGGTTTGCGATGGCGATGGTCCCGCCCGCTTCGGCATGAACGCCGACACGCCCGCCCTTGACCGTGGCGGTGTTGGCGACGGCGACGTTGCCGAGGGCGGCAGATGCGTCGATGCCGGCCTCGAGGCCGTCGATGGATCCGTCATTCGTCACGGCGACGTTGCCGGTGCCGTTCGCGGAGGCGAGGACGCCGTTTTCCGCGCCTTCGATCGTCGCGCCGGCAAGGTTGTCGATCGCGACGTTGCCAGCTCCGTCGGATTCGGCGTCGATGCCGTTGCCGAGCGCGGTGATCGTGCCGGCATTGGCCGCGGCGACGTTGCCGTCGCCATTGGCGTCGAGCTCGAAGCCGTTGTCGCCGGCATCGATGGTCGCTCCGGCAAGATTGGCGACGATGAGGTCGCCGATGCCGTCGGTCGCAGCGTCGATGCCGTCTGCGCCAGCGAGGATCGTGCCGGCATTGGTCGCCGTCACGGCGCCGTCGCCATTGGCATCCGCCTCGATGCCGTCCGCACCGGCATCGATGACGGCGCCGGCGAGGTTTTCGGCGACGATGTCACCGGCACCGTCCGTTGCGAGATCCATCCCGTCGTCACCGGCGAGGATCGTGCCGGCATTGGTCGCCGCTACGCTGCCGTCGCCGTTGGCATCCGCCTCGATGCCGTCTCCATCGACATCGATGACCGCGCCGGCGAGGTTTTCGGCGACGATGTCACCGTCACCGTCCGTTGCGAGATCCATCCCGTCGTCACCGGCGAGGATCGTGCCGGCATTGGTCGCCGCTACGCTGCCGTCGCCGTTGGCATCCGCCTCGATGCCATCTCCCTCGACATCGATGACCGCGCCGGCGAGGTTTTCGGCGACGATGTCACCGTCACCGTCCGTTGCGAGATCCATCCCGTCGTCACCGGCGAGGATGGTGCCGGCATTGGTCGCCGCTACGCTGCCGTCGCCAGTCGCCTCAGCCACGATACCGTCCCCACCGGCGTCGATGAGCGCGGCGGCAAGGTTGTCGGCGATGATGTTGCCGGCTCCGGACGTCGCCGCGTTGATGCCGTCGCTGCCGGCGGTGATCGACCCGCCATTCGTCGCGGTGACGGTTCCGTCGACGGCGCTGCCGCGCAGGCCGACCAGCCCTGCAACGATGAAGCCGCCGTCCTCGTTTTCGATCGTCACCGCCCCGAAGCCACCGGTCGCTGCGGCGATGCCATCGCTGTCGGCGGTGATCAGGCCGCCGGCGAAATTCGTCGCGGTGACGTTGCCGGCCGTGCCGCGAAGATCCATGCCGTTCGCGCCGACGTCGATCTCGCCGCGGTTCTCCGCCACGATCTCGCCGGCGCCTGCGGCCTCGGCATCGATGCCGTTGTTGGCGGCAAGGACGGTGCCGGCGTTCGTCGCTGTGATGTTGCCGTTGCCATTGGCTCCGAGCTCGAAGCCGTTGTCTCCGGCATCGATCGTCGCCCCGGCGAGGTTGTCGGCAACGATATTGCCGGCACCCGCGGTCTCGGCGTCGATGCCGTCCGCGCCGGCGACGATGGTGCCGGCATTGGCCGCCGTCACGCTGCCTTCGCCATTGGCGTCGAGCTCGAAACCGTCGCTTCCGGCCTCGATCGTCGCCCCGGCGAGGTTGTCGGCGACGATATTGCCGGCACCCTCGGTCTCGGCGTCGACGCCGTCAATGCCGGCGAGGACCGTGCCGGCATTGGTCGCGGAAACGTTGCCGTCGCCATTGGCATCGAGCTCGAAGCCGTTGTCGTCGACATCCATCGTCGCGCCGGCAAGGTTGGTGGCGGTCACATCGCCATTGCCGTTTGTCGCGGCGTCGATGCCGTCGTCACCGGCGAGGATCGTGCCCGCATTGGTGGCCGTCACGGCGCCGTCGCCACTGGCATCGGCCTCGATCCCGTAACCATCGGCGTCGATGACGGCCCCGGCAAGATTGTCCGCGACGATGTCGCCGTCTTCCGAGGACAGGTCCATGCCGTCGTCGCCGGCCTCGATCGTGCCGGCATTCGTCGCCGTGACAGTGCCGTCATTGGCCGCATCGCCGACGAGGCCGTCGCCGCCCGCCGTGATGGTCTGGTCGGGATCGTTCTGGACGATGACGTCGCCATCGGTGGATGCGGCGTCGATGCCATTGCCGCCGGCCGTGATCGTTCCGGCATTGATCGCCGTGACGTCGCCGCCGGCATCCACCGTGATGCCGTTGTCGTCGGCCTCGATGGTGGCGCCGTCGAGATTTTCGGCGATCACGTCGCCACTGACGGTCGAAAGCACCATGCCGTCGTTGCCTGCGAGGATCGTGCCGGCGTTCGCCGTCCTGACGTCGCCGCCGTCGGTGCCGAGCGCAAAGCCGTTGCCGTCGGCATCGATCAGCGCTTCGGCGAGATTCATCGCGACGATGTCGCCGGCTTCCGTATCCGCATTGATCCCGTCTTCGCCGGCAAGAATCGTCCCCGCATTCGCAGCCGTGATCGCGCCGTTGCCGGAGACATCGGCCTCGATGCCGTTGTCGTCGGCGTCGATGACGCCCCCGGCGACGTTCTCGGCGACGATGTCGCCGTCGACGGAGGAGAGATCCATGCCGTCGTCGCCAGCGGTGATCGTGCCGGCATTGGTGGCGGTTACGGTGCCGTCGGCCGCCGCGTCCGCCACGATGCCGTCGCCGCCGGCGTCGATCGTGTCGCCGGCATTGTTCACGGCGACGATGTCGCCGCCGGCCGCTGACAGATCCATGCCGTCCGCTTCGGCGGTGATTGTACCGTCATTCGTGGCGGTGACGTTGCCGGTGCCGGTCGCATCCGCATGGATACCGTCTTCGTCGGCCTGGATCCGGGCATGGGAGAGGTTCTTGGCGACGATGTCGCCGGCGCCGGCCGTCGCGAGATTCATGCCGTTGTTGCCAGCATAGATCGTGCCGTCATTCGCCGCGGTCACCTGGCCGGCGCCATTGGCCGAAAGATCGAAGCCGTCGCCGCCGACATCAATCAGCGAGCCGCGCAGATTGTCCGCGGTGATCGAGCCGTCGCCGAGGGTCAGAGCGAAGATGCCGTCGTCGCCGGCATTAATCGTTCCCTCGTTGGCGGCGATGATCTTGCCGTCGCCGGTGGTCTGAAGGTTGAAGCCGTCACCGCCGGCATCGAACTGGCCGGCGTTGATGGTGGCGCCGGCAAAGTTCGTCGCGGTGAGATTGCCGTCGACGCTCGCTGCGGTGGCGCCGTTGGCCCCGGCATTGATCGTGCCGGCATTGGTGACGATCGCGGTTCCGGCGCCGGTGGTGGTCGCCAGCATGCCGTCCGCCGTCGTCGAGGCGAGCGTCCCACCGTCGAGGTTGCGCGCCGCGACATTGCCGCCGGCCGCAGTCGCGACCATGCCCTCGGCATTGGCATTGACGGTGCCGCCATTGCCGAGCTGGACGTTGCCGAGCCCGATGGCGGTGGCGTCGATGCCGCGATTGGCGTTGGAGGTAATGGTGCCGCCGGAGGCGTTCGTCACCGTGATGTTGCCGTCGACGGAGTCGGCGACGATGCCCGTGTCGAAACTCGTGATCAGGCCACCATTGGTCGCCGTGATGATGCCCGCGGCGGTGACGCCGAGGTCGAAGCCGTTGCCGGTGGTCGCGAAGATCGATCCGCCCGAAAGGTTGTTGGCGGAAATGTTGCCGCCGCCGATGGCGTCCGCTTCGATGCCGCTGTCGGCCGCGGTGATCGTGCCGCCGTTCACCGCCGAGATGATGCCGGTGCCGACCGTCGTCAGCTTGAAGCCGTCGCCACCGGCGTTCTGCTGGCCGGCGGTGATCGTGCCGCCTGCCAGATTCGTGGCGGTGATGTTGCCATTGCCGTTGGCGACGGCTTCGACGCCGTTGTCGCCGGCGATGATGACGCCGCCATTGGTGGCGGAGATCAGGCCGTTGCCGGCGCTCACCGCCTCGATGCCGTCGTCGGCGGCGTTGATCGTGCCCTGATTGCTGGCAATGACATTGCCGTTGCCGCCGGCCGAAAGCTGGAAGCCGTCGCCGGTCGCATTGGCCTGACCCGCATTGATCACGCCGCCCTGGAGCTGGGCGACCGAGACGCTGCCGTCGCCGAGCGTCACCGCCCTGACGCCGGATGCACCGGCGGTGACCGAACCGGCGGTGGTGACGGTGACGCTGCCGGCCCCGGCGGCGGCCAGGTCGAAGCCGTCGCCGTTCACATTGGCCTGGCCGGCATTGATCGTCGCGCCCTGGAGATGGTTGACCGAAATATTGCCGTCGACGCTTACCGCATTGACGCCGTCGTCGGCGGCAAGGATCGTCCCGCCATTGGTGACGGTGACGAGCCCGGCCGCGGCCGCCGACAGCGACAGGCCGTCGCCGTCGACATTGTTCTGGCCGGCGGTGATCTGGCCGCCGAGATATTGCGTGACGGAAACGTTGCCGCCGCCGGTCGCCGCGGCGTTGACGCCGGCCGCCGCCGCGGTGATCGCGCCGCCGGAATTGACGGTGACGCTGCCGGTCCCGTTGGTCGTCAGCTGCATCCCGTCGCCGGTCGCATTGGTCTGGCCGGCATTGATCGTGCCGCCCTGGAGATGGGTGATGGTGATGTTGCCGTCAGCAGCGACGGCATCGATGCCGTCGTCGGCCGCGGTGATGGCTCCGCCATTGATGGCGGTCACGGTGCCTGCCGCTTCGGTCTGCAGCTGCAGGCCGTCGCCGTCGATGCTGTTGAGGCCGGCGACGATGTCGGCGCCGAGGAGCTGCGAGAAGTAGACGTTGCCGCCCCCGGCGACGGCGATGACGCCCTCGCCGCCGGCGCTGATCGAGCCGCCGTTGAGCGCGGTGATGTTGCCGGCCCCCGCGGCCCGCAGCTCCATGCCGTCCTCACCTGCGGTGATGGCGCCGCCGGCAAGGTTGTTGGCGAGGATGTTGCCGTCGACCGCCGAGAGATCCATGCCGTCCTCGCCGGCGGTGATCGTGCCGGCATTGGTGGCGGTGACATTGCCGGCACTCTGCGCAGCCGCGGCAATGCCGTCGCCGCCGACCGTGATGGTATCGCCCGCCCCGTTGTCGACGACGACGTCGCCGGCGGCCGCGGCGAGCGCCATGCCGTTGCCGGCGGCGGTGATCGCGCCTCCATTGTTCGCCGTGACGTTGCCGGCACCGAGGGCGCTGGCATCGATGCCGTCCTCGCCGAGGCTGGCGTCGAGCGTCCCGGCATTCGTCGCGGTGATCGCGCCATCTCCGGTCGCAACGAGGCTGAAGCCGTCCGCGCCGGCCGTGACCGTGGCGCCGGTGCCGTTGGTGACGGTGATGTTGGCGGTTTCGCTGGTGGTCAGCGCGACGCCGTCACCGGCGCCCTCGACGGTCGAACCGGCGGCCGTGTCGAGGAAGATCTCGCCGTTCGACTGGACGTTGAAGGCGTCGCCCTGATTGAGATTGAGGTCGAGATTCTGCACCGTCGCATTGGCGAGAACGTCGATGTCGAAGGTCAGGTTCGCATCCGCATTGACGTCGGCGAAGCCGTCGAGATCCTGGGCGTCGCAGTCAACGTCGATGATGGCGCCATTGTCGTTCCGCACACAATCCGCCAGGGCAGGCGAAGCGAAAACGGCAGCAATGGCGAGCGCGCTGGCGCTCGCGAAGAATGTCCTGGCCATAGTGATCCCCTCTCTTGGCGACCGGACGTTACTTTTGCTGCCGATTTCCCGCTTCAGAGGAACCTATGACAAACTGACCGTAAGCTTGCGTTCCGACTGGCCCTCCCGGCCAATCGCAAGGCAGTGTTACAATTTTGCACCATGTAGTGGCGGCGCGAGCCGGTGCATCAGGGCGACCAGTTCGCTCTGGCGGGAAACGCCCGTCTTGCCGAAGATCCGGGTGAGATGGGTGCGGATCGTTCCCTCGCTGATGCCGAGCGCCTTGGCCGCCTCGATCGAGCTCTGGCCGCTGGCGAGAGCCTCGGCGACACGTTGCTCGGCGGCCGTCAGCTCATAGACCCGGGCGAGGAGCTGGGCCCTCGGCCCGCCGGACTGTTCGCTGGCATCCGAAGTGAGAAGAACGGCAGCGGCGGCGACATCCTCGGGATGATGCTTCACGCCATCATTGATCAGCGGCAGGACGTGGGCGACCGCAAAGCCGGTCTCGATGCTGCCGAGAATGACGGAGGTGTCGGGATTGTCCTTCGGCGACGCTGCGGCCGACCGGATGGCCGCGATCAGCGCATCCCCCTGCCGGGGGCGGACGGCGCCGAGGCGGCCTTCCCGCTCGTGAATGAACCGCGGATGGGCGAAGTGGCTTCGCGCCGCCTTGTTCGCCTCGAGGATCGCGCCGGTGCGGGTTACGAGGATCGTCGGGGTCGACAGGTTGCGGACGATCGAGCGCAGGCCATGGGTCCAGGATTTCTGCATCTCGAACAGCCGCGACAGGGCGAGCGCCCGACTGAGATGCGGCTGCAGCAGCGTCGCCATGGCGATCTCGTCGTCGCCGAAGGGACCATGGCTCTCGCGCCGGCCGAAGCAGATCGCGCCGCTCCGCCCGTCGTCGGTCGCGAACGGGATCTGCATGATGTCGACGAGCCCCTGGGTCTTCAGCCAGTCGAGATGCGACGGGCTGTCGACGTAGCGCTCGCGCGGGACGTCGCGGGAGAGAAGCCGCGGCGTCGCGTGGGGCAGCGAGGCGAAGAGCTCGCTCGTCACCACCATGACCTCCCCCGGCCGCGACGGAGCGGCGGCGTCCGCGCCGTTGATCCGGAAGCAGCGATGGAGCGCGATGGTCTGGGTGACGGGATCGAGGATGTAGAGAAAGGCGCAGGTGAAGCGTCCGCGCCGGCAGACCCTGTCGAGGGCGAGCCGCCATTTGCGCGGCGACGTTGCACAATCGTAGATCTCGGCGACGAGTTCGCCGAACTCGTCCGGGCGGAAGGCCGCGAAGGGTGCGGCGGGGCCGGCCTCGCCCGCGGAGGGGTCTTGGTTACGCATGGATACAGTCCAGAACAATCGGGGTTGCGTGCGCCGCTTCGAACCATCGCGACGACGGGGAGCCCCGTTTCCTCGGAAAGAGACCCGCGCCGCATTGCCGATGTAGCCAATCCGAACCGCCCGCCCGTGTGATCTGCAGCACTCTCCGGACGGTCCGGTCAGCCGCCGACTGGAGGAGATCGGGTCGCTCCTATTAATACAACCATACTTTTTTGACAGCTCAAAGGAACCTCGGGTGCTGCGCATTCCATCCACTGAGATTGCAAAGGAAGGCCCCCGGCGGAGGCTCGATGACAATGTGCCGCATTCCCCGTAAAGCCTTCTCGCCGCAGCAGAGAAGACCGATCGGACGCCGACACCCAGCAGCAAAGATCGGCCCCACGGACAAGGCAGGGCCGCAAGGCCGATCGCGTGTCGTTGCAACCGGCCGGCGTCCCATCTTGCAAAGAGAGTTAAGAGGAGATGACCGCCTCCACCTCCAAAGGACCGGCGATTCTGCTACGGTCTTGTTCTGGCCATGCGTGGATGCTGGAAGTCACCGGACAGCTTTCTGGAGCACACGAAGATGGCTCGACCATCCGGCCGCCGGACCGTTCCCTCGCCCGGCGCGCTTACCCTTGTTGCGATGGGTCTCGCCGTCGCTGCCATCGTTTTTCAGAGCCAGCCCGCGGCGGCCCATCCGCATGTCTTCGTGACCGCGTCAGTGCAGTTCGTCGGGGACGAGAACGGCGACCTCGCCGCGATCAGGAGCGGCTGGGTGTTCGACGAGATGTTCTCGTCCTCGCTGCTCTTCGACTTCGACGAGAATGCCGACGGCAAGCTCGACGAGGAGGAACTGAACGCGGTGGCAGGCACGGTGCTTGGCTCGGCAAAGGACTATCAGTTCTTCACCTTCCTGAAGGAGGCCGGCGTGCCGGTGGAGCTGTCGCCGCCAGACCGGTTCCGCGCGCGCTTCGAGAAGGGCCACCTCGTCATCTTCACGCAGATGCATCCGGCGGCGCAGGTGAAGCTCGCCGGCGCTGAGCTGACGCTGTCGATCTACGATCCGAGCTACTACGTCTCCTTCGACGTCGGCCGCAACGAACAGGTCGGGCTGACCGACCTTCCCGCCGCCTGCCGCGCGACGCTCGACGCCACCCATCCGGACGAGGGCGCGACTGCCTGGATGAAGCAGGTCGCCGGCCTCGGCAAGTCGCAGAGCATTCCTGCCGACGGCATAAACTATGCCGAACTCCTGTCGACGCGGATCGCCCTCGACTGCCGCTGAACCCGTCATGCGGGATCCCTGCGATGGCAGGGTCCAGCCAGCGTAACGTCAGAACTGGTAGGTCACGGTCGCCCTGACGCTGCGCCCCGGCTCGGTGTAGTAGTCCTTCGGTCGGCTGGCGCTGTCGGGTATGTCGAGCGTGTCGTAATAGGTCTCGTCGAAGACGTTGTAGAGCCCGGCCTGAAGCTTCAGGTTCTCGACCTGCGTCGGCCGCCACCAGGCGGTCAAATCGACCAGCGCATAGCCCGGCGTCTCAGAGATCTCGTTCTCGACGTCGCGCCGCGCCGCGGCGAGGGTCAGATAGGCGTCGGCGCCCCAGACGCCGTTGCCGTAGCCGAAGTTGAGGATGCCCTTGGCGGCGGGAATGGTGTTCAGATGCTCGTCGGTGTCGAGATCGCGGCCCTGGTAGCTCGCCAGCGACAGGGCGCTGTGCCAGACATCGGTCATCTGCCATTTCGCATTCGCCTCGATGCCGTAGATCTCGACATTCGCCCGGTTGAAGGAGCGGGTGATGCCGAACGGATAGTCGCCAGGGGAAAGGCCGACCTCCGAGGGATCGACGGATTCGGTGTCGATGAAGTTCTTGTATCGGTTGTAGAAGGCAGAGACGCCCCAGTCGAAACCGGCCTGTTCCGCCCGCAGACCGACCTCGTAGCCGTTGCTCGTCTCGGCCTCGAGATCGGGATTGCCGATGGAAAGATAGGTGCCGGGCCCGCCATAGCTGAGATAGAGCTCGGTCGCCGACGGGGCGCGGAAGCCCTGTGCCCACTGGGCATAGACCGTCGCCCGTTCGGTGACGTCGAACTCGGCCCGCAGCTTCGGCGAGACGGCGCTGTCGCTCGACGCATCCGGCAGGCCCCGATAGGTGGGGTTGAGGGTGAAGGCCTCGGTCTCCTGCGGGTTCTCTTCGTAGTAGTCGAAGCGCAGGCCCGGAGTGAGCCGGAACCGGTCGGTCAGCGAGATCTCGTCCTCGACGAACAGCCCGACGCTCGCGCCGTGGACTTCGGGCATGTCGGCCTGGTTGGTGTGCAGGAAATTGCAGTTGTAATAGTACCAGTAGTAGTATGGCCCCGGCGGGCAGGTGTCCTCGCCGCTCGCCATCTGGCTGGTGCGGTTGCCGTAGACCTCGCCACCGAGGCTGAGCTTGTGGTCCAGCCCGGCAAGGTCGAAATGCTTCATGACGCTGCCGTTGACGCCGAAGGTCGTCTCCTCGATGTCGCTGAGGCGGGAATAGGCACCGGCCGGCTCTGACAGGCGCTCGCCGTCGAAATCCTCCGAAAGCTCCTGGCGCTGCCAGTAGACGACCGCATCGGCAGCATCGAGCCAGGCATCGGCGCCCGCGCCGAGTTCGTAGTGTCCGGAGATCCTCTCGCGCTTTTCGACCTTGTCGCGGTAGGCCGAACCCGCCTCATAGGTCGCAGTCGACGCCGAGAACTCGTCGATATTCTCGTCACGGTCGTAGATCTCGCCGGTAATGCCGAAGACCTGATCGACGCCGACATGCTGGCGAAGCTTCACGAGCAGGTTCTTCCGGTCGTAGTCGAGCGGATCGGGCTCGCTTCTCTCGCTGCCATAGCCGCCGACATCGCCCCGGTTGTCGCGCTCCTCCCCGAAGCGATAGCCGCCTTCGAGAAGCATGTAGGTGTCGCCGAGCCTGGCCGCGAGCGCCTGGTCGATGCCGAAGCTCTGGTCCTCGCTGTTGTAGGTGCCGCGCGTCAGCCCGCCGAAGGTCTTGTCGCCGGGCAGCAGATCCTCCGGGTTCAGCGTGCGCACAGCGACGACGCCGCCAAGGGCCCCGGCGCCGAAGACGCTGGAATCGCTGCCCTTGACGATGTCGAGCGACGACAGCGTGTCGAAGTCGAAGGTCGTGCCGCCGCCGTTGACGCCGCGGGCGCCGTCGTCCAGCCAGGGCAGGCGAACGCCGTCGATGGTGGTCAGCACCCGATTGGAATCGAGCCCGCGAATGATGAAGCTGCCATTCAGCGCATTGTAGCCGACGCCGGGATCGATGCGGTCGATGTCCTGCGGATCGAAGACCTCGGCCGCGTCGAGTTCGGCGCGGGTGACGCGCTCGGTGAGCACGGTTTCGGCGCGGGTCGCGGTCTGGTTTTCCGGCGCATCGCCGTCGCCCTCCCCGCCGATATAGACCGGCTCGAGCAGGATCGAACCGTCGCCGGTGACGCTCGCCTGTTGAGCGTTTGCGGAAATTCCCAGTGCAAGTGAAATTGCAATGCCGGACGCAGCGCCGGCCAGGTGGCGCAGATGACGAGCCATGACGAGTCCCCCTCGGTCGATGTGAGATGACGGACCTGGCTGGCTTGCGCGATGCGCGCGGTCTGGCTTGCTAACGTCCCCGGATGGCGGCGGAACCCCCTTGGTCGTCGCCGCTGCCATTGACCTCCCTATTTAATATGATAATCAGAGTCAACTTATATCACTCTGAAAACGCTAGAGAATTATAGGTCTTCTAAAGTGCAAGACGACGCCGGCGATGCCATTGCCGAAGCCGCGACCCCAATGCCGGACGGCAGGCTGGTCCTGCGGGCCGACCGCCTGTTCGGAACGCGGCAGGAGGTCGAGATCCATGTCGGCGCCATCGTCTATCGTCTGCGGCTGACCAAGGCCGGCAAACTCATCCTCACCAAGTGAAGCTCCCGCGATGAAAACAGCCACACCCTTCCGTTCCGCCCTCGCCACGGCATGGTCCGTTCTTCTGGCAGCGCTTCTGGCACTGACGGCCCTCGCCGGCCCCGCCGACGCCGAAAGCCCCGCCCCCCGGCGGATCGTCGCCATCGGCGGCGCCGTCACCGAGACGCTTTACGCCCTCGGCGCAAAGGACCGGATCGTCGCGGTCGACACCACGGCGGTCTATCCGCCAGAGGCGCGGCGGAAGCCGAATGTCGGCTATATGCGCGCCCTGTCGGCCGAGGGCGTTCTGGCTCAGTCCCCCGATCTCGTGCTGATGGAGGACGGCGCCGGCCCGCCGCAGGCGATCGAGCTCCTCGAGGCCTCGGGCGTTGCGATCACGACAGTGCCGAAGGGCCAGAGTCTCGCGACGATCGGCGAGAAGATCGCCGTCATCGCCGATGCGGTTGGCGAGGCCGAAAAGGGCAAGGAACTCGCCGCCGGCATCGAACGGGACCTGCAGCGCCTCGAGAGCGATCTTGCGAAAATCGGCGAGCGCAAGCGCGTCCTCTTCCTGCTGTCGATCGTCGACGGCCGGCCGATGGCGGCAGGCTCCGGCACCGCTGCCGACGCGATGATCGGCCTTGCCGGCGGGGTGAACGTCTTTGCCGGGACGACGGGCTACAAGACCCTCTCGACGGAGGTCGCGACCGAACTCGCCCCGGACGTCGTGGTGATGATGACCGGCGCCGGACCGGGCCATGGCAGCGCCGATCCGTTTGCGATCTTGGCACTGAAGGCGACGCCTGCCGGCCAGAGGAATGCGATCATCAGGATGGACGGCGCCTATCTCCTCGGCTTCGGCCCCCGCGTCGCGAACGCCGCACGGGACTTTGCCGCGCGGCTCTATCCGGGCGAGATCGCGCCGGTGCAATGACCGACCTTTCGGAAACGACCGTATCCCCCCGCTCGCTCGGCGATCGCTCGCATGACCAGGCGGTCGCGATCGCGATCCTGGCGGCGGCCGTCGTCGTCGCCGGCATCGTCGCGCTCGGCGTCGGGCCGGCGTCGCTCCCCCCGTCGCGTGTCGTCGCCATCCTCGCCGCAGGGCCGCAGGCGACGGATTATCCCTTGGGCGAAACCGTCATCGTCTGGCAGATCCGCCTGCCGCGGGTCCTTTTGGGCGGCCTGATCGGCGCGGCCCTCGCTCTGGCTGGCGCGGTGATGCAGGGGCTGTTCCGCAATCCCCTCGCCGATCCCGGCATCGTCGGCGTCTCGTCCGGAGCGGCGCTCGGCGCGGTGGCGATGATCGTTCTTGGCTCGGGCCTCCTGTCGCCTTTCGCCATGCTGCTCGGCGCCTTCGCCCTTCCCGCCGCGGCATTTGCGGGTGCTCTCGCCGCGACCGTCGTTCTCTATGTCATCGCAACACGCGACGGTATGACCTCGGTCGCCACCATGCTCCTCGCGGGCATCGCGCTTGCCGCCTTCGCCGCCGCGATCACCGGCTTCCTGATCTTTCGGAGCGACGACACCCAGCTCCGCGACATCACCTTCTGGACCCTCGGCGGCCTCGGCGGCACGACCTGGGAGAAGCTCGCCGCGACGGGACCGATCATGCTGGCGGTGCTCGTTGCGGCGCCGTTCCTCGCGCGCGGGCTCGACGCCCTGGCGCTCGGCGAGGCGGAGGCCTTTCACATGGGACTGAAGGTCGAGAGGCTGAAGCGGCTGGCGATCTTCCTCGTCGCCGCGGCGACCGGCGCAGCGGTCGCGGTGTCGGGGATCATCGGCTTTGTCGGCATCGTCGTCCCGCATCTCTTGCGGCTCGCGGTCGGCGCCGATCATCGCTTCCTGCTGCCGGCGTCGGCATTCGGCGGAGCGCTGCTGCTGCTCCTCGCCGACATGGCGGCACGCACCCTCGTCGCGCCGGCGGAACTGCCGATCGGCATCATCACCGCCGCGCTCGGCGCGCCGTTCTTCCTGTGGCTGCTCCTGAAGCGTCGCGACTTCGATGGGGTCTGACGCGATGACTATGGCGCTCGACGGTGTGGAGGTCGTCGCCGGCGGGCGGCGGATCCTCGGTCCGGTTTCGTTCGACCTTGAGCCCGGCAGCCTCACCGCCGTGGTCGGACCCAATGGTGCCGGCAAGTCGACGCTGGTGCGAGCAATGAGCGGCGAGCGGCGGCTCACGGCGGGAAATGTCAGGCTGCATGGCGAGGAGGTCGGGCAGACGTCGCCGGGGCTTCTCGCGGCCCGTCGCGCGGTGCTGCCCCAGGCAACGACGATCGCCTTCCCCTTCACGGTCTTCGAGATCGTCGGCCTCGGCCTGCGGACGCGGCCGGGACTGACCGCGGCAAGGCGCCGGGCGATCGTCGCAGAAGCGCTCGCAGCGGTCGATCTCGGCGATTTCGGTCCCCGCCCCTATCCGCAGCTCTCCGGCGGCGAAAAGCAGCGGGTGCAGCTTGCCCGCGTCCTCTGCCAGATCGGCGCACCGGTGGAAGACGGCCGGTCGAAACTGCTGATCCTCGACGAGCCGACATCGAGCCTCGACGTGCGCCACCAGATCGACGTTCTGGCGATCGCCCGGCGGTTTGCCGACGAGGGCGGCACCGTCGTCGCCGTGCTCCACGATCTCAATCTGGCGGCGGGCTTTTCCGACCGGATGATCGTGCTCGATTCGGGACTTGTCGTCGCCGACGGCGATCCGGCGGAGCTGTTGCCGTCGGATGTGCTGCCCCGGACCTTCGGGGCCAAGATGGCGGTGCTGCATCCGCCGGGATGGCGCTCGCCGGTGGTCCTGCCGGAGATCCTCGGGCGAGCCCGGGTCGATCAGCGGCCCCGATCCGGATCGCCGGGGTGAAAAACAGCACCCCGGCCATCCGGCATGCGTCTGTTACTTGGCCGCGGAGATGACGACCTCGATGAGAACGTCCTTGCCGAGTTCGGCGACGCCGATGGTCGCGCGGGTCGGCAGGTGCTCGGCCGGGATCCATTCGAGCCAGGCTTCGTTCATGCCGTCCTTCTGGGCAAAGTCGGAAATGTAGATCATCGCGGTCAGGAGCTTCTCTTTCGAGGAGCCGACCTTGGCCAGGAGATCGTCGAGCTTGGCGCAGATCTCGGCGGTCTGACCCTTCATGTCCTTGGATTTGTCGTCGGCGACGAGGCCGCCGAAATAGAGGACGCCGTTGTGCTCGACGACGCGGTGATTGATCTTGGTCTGGATGTGGCGGGTGATCACGCGGAAATTCCTTGGCTATGCGTGGGAGATGATCCGGAGGCGCCTGCCTCCGGGGCGAAACGGGTGATCGAGAACGGCGCGATCGGCGCATTGGTGCGGCCGGTGGCGATGAGTTCGCCCATGATCTCGCCGACGCCCGGCCCGAGCTGGAAGCCATGGGAGGAAAAGCCGAAGGCGTGGTAGGCGCCCTCTTCCGTCGAGGACGGCGAGATCACCGGAATGCCGTCCGGCATGCGGCCCTCGATGCCGGCCCAGGAGCGCACGATCGTCGCGCCGCGCATGATCGGAAAGACCGCCATCGCCGTCGCGGCGGTCTGGCGCAGCTCCGAGAAGATCAATTCCGAAACGTTGGTTTCGGGGTTCGGCCGGCCGCGCCGTCCTCCGCCGATGACGACCGTGCCGTTCTGCATCTGCTTGAAGGAGAGCGGTCGCGTCTCGTTGCCGACCACCGCCGTGCAGAAGCGCGGCATGCGGGAGGTGACGATCATCATCGGCGCGGTCGCCGCGACCTCGACCGGTTCGCCGAGCTGGCGGGCGATCTGGCCGGCCCAGGCGCCGCCGCAATTCAAGAGCTTGCGCGAGGTGAAGACACCGCGCTCGGTCGTCACCTTGAAGTCGCGGCCGACCCGTTCGACGGTCTCGGCCCGGCAGTTCTCCTCGAAGCGCACGCCGAGCGAGCGGGCCTTGCGCTGGAAGGCGAAGGTCGTCTGGTAGGGCAGTGCGAAACCGTCGCCGAGGCTGGCGAGCGCCCCGACGCAGTGATCCGAGACGGCCGGGAGGTGTTCGCGCATCTGGGCACGGTCGAGCACCACCTCGTGGTCGAAGCCCATGGCGCGGAGATCCGCGGCGCGGGCCTTCAGCCGGTCGAGATCCGCCTCGGTCTCGGCCACCTTGATCTGCGGCGCCCGCTGGAAGCCGCAGTCGTCGTCGAGGAGTTCCTCGATGCGGTACCAGATCTCCATCGAGCGCTGGGAGATCGGCACTTCGGCATAGTCGCGGCCGAGCCGGCGCACGCCGCCGGCATTCACGCCGGAGGCATGGCGGGCGACCGTGTCCTTCTCGATCACCACCACCTCGAGCCCGCGCATCGCGGCATGCAGCGCCGCCGAGCAGCCGTGTATGCCCCCGCCAATGACGAGGAGGTCGACCGTGCGGTTTGCCATGGATGGGCCCTTCTCTCTGGCGCGCCGCGGCTATTCGGCGGCTTGCCGCGGTGCCTCTTCGGCGCCGAAGTCGGCGAGTTCGGACAACAGCAGCGGCTTCAGCGGCGGCCGGATGCGGTAGTAGTCGACGCTCGAGGGCTCCTCGCCCTTCGCCGCGGCGATGATCTCGCTGACGGCGAGACCGCACATGCGGCCCTGGCAGGGGCCCATGCCGGCACGCAGGAAGGATTTGACCTGGTTCGGGCCCGGCGCGCCGAGCGCCACCGCCTCGCGGATCTGGCCGGCGGTGATCTCCTCGCAGCGGCAGACCAGCGTCGAATCGGCCGGCGACAGGGTATCCTCGGAGGGTGCGTAGAGCGTCTCGAGCAGCGGGCGGACGGCAGCGTCCTTCCGGAGCGCCGCCTTCAACGTCTCGCGCTCCCCGGAAACCGGCCTGCCGGCCTTCTCCGCAACGCGCATGGCGACGAGGCGGCCGCGCATGGCGGCGGATTTCGCCCCGCCGATGCCGGCGCCGTCGCCGGCAACGAAGACGTTATCGACCGACGTCTCGAAATGCTCGTCGAGAACCGGCAGGAAAGCCCGCTGGCTCTTGTCGAAGCGATGCCGGCAGTTCATCAGCCGGGTGATCTGCTGGTTCGGCACGACACCCTGATGCAGCGCCACATGGGCCGTCTCGATCCGCTGCCGCTTGCCGCCGCTCACAAAGCTGACGGCGCTCGCCGCCGTCTCGCCTTCGATGACGATCTCCTCGGCATCGCGGTGGACCGGCACGCCGGCGCGCTTCACCTCCCGCATCATCGCAAAACCCTTGGCGAGGTAGCGCCAGCCGGGCAGTGCCTTGCCGAGGTGCTTCGCCGCCTCGCGGTAGCGGGCCGCCGGCACCGTCTCGACGATGGCCTTCGGCGGCGTGCGGGCGGCGATCAGCTGGGTGGCCGCCAGCCAGAGCAGCGGGCCGGAGCCGACCATCACGAGATCCTCCATGACGACGCCGGAGGTCTTCAGGAGAATCTGCACCGCGCCGACCGTGGTGACGCCGGGCAGCGTCCAGCCGGGCATCGGCGTCGGCCGCTCGATGGCGCCGGTGGCGACGACGATGGTCGCCGCCTTGACGCTCCTGGAGCCGCCACCCGCGGAGAAGTCGATCTGCTTCTCGCTGTCGATGTTCCAGACGACGGCACCCGGCAGATATTCGGCCGTCGAGGCGCGCAGGCCGGACGCGAGATGCGCGCCGGCCTCGTAGTCCTTGCCGAGGATGCCGCGACGCCCGGAGTCGCTCGCCTCGATGTCGCGATAGATCTGGCCGCCCGGCCGCGGCTGCTCGTCGAGGACGAGGGTCGAAAGCCCCGCTCGGCTCGCCTCTGTCGCGCAGGCCATGCCGGCCGGGCCGGCGCCGATGACGACGACGTCGTATGCCGGAAGGGTGGCGGTCTTCGGTTCGGTCTTCATGCCGCCACCTCGTCGGCCTTCTGGAGGCTCACCGCGATGCCGGGTTCGACCGCGATCATGCAGGCCTGCCGGTTCGGCACGCCGTCGATCTCGACCAGGCATTCGAAGCAGACGCCCATCATGCAGAACGGGCCGCGCGGCGCGCCGGAGACCACCGACTCGCGCGTCGTCGTTTCGCCAGCGGCGATCAGCGCCGCGGCGATGGTCTCGCCGGCACGCGCCGCGATCTCCCGTCCCTCGAAGGTGAAGCGGACCGTCTCGCCGCTCCCGTCAATTCGCTGGGGCATCGAACCTCCTTGCAGAAAATGCCGACAGCTCTTCGCCGAGTTCGCCCTTGGCGATCATCGGCGCGAGCGCCAGTGCGTGGGAACCGGCGAGAGTGACGCCGGAATGGCAGTTGACCGAGAAGATCCCCGGATGGGTCTCGGACTGCTGGTAGATCGGATAGCCGTCCGGGCTCATGATCCTGAGCGCCGCCCATGAGCGGACGATCCGAAGGTCCGTCAGGAACGGGAACATGCGGATCGCCCTTGCGGCGAGCATCGCCATCACGTCCGAGGAGGAGGAGACGTCGAAGCCGACGTCCTCGTGGCTGTCGCCGATCATGATCGAGCCCTCGCCGGTCTGACGGACGACGTGGGTGGGCATGTCGAGGCGCGGCCGGGTGCGCTCGGTGACGAGGATCTGCCCCTTGAGGGGCGCAATCGAGAGGTTCAGCCCGACCTTCTCGCCGAGCGGCTTGTTGCCGAGGCCGGCGGCGAGAACGATGCGCTCGGAACGGAACGTCCCGGCGGGCGTCGTGACCGCGTAGCCGTCGCCGTCACGGCTGATGTCCCTTGCGCCGGCATCGGCGACGATCCTGCCGCCGCGACGCTTCAGCCCGTCATGCAAAGCGCGCAGCAGGTAGAGCGGGCTCGCATGGCCGTCGTGCTCGCAATAGGTGCCGCCGACGACATCCGGCCCGAGGCCCGGCATCATCGCATGCACCTCCTGACGGTCGAGCACCCTGGCACCGTAATTGGCCGCGCCATGAACGTTGTGCAGCCGGGCGATCAGCGCCTTGCGGTTCTCGAGCTCTTCCTCCGACAGGCAGAAATGCAGCCCGCCCGGCTTCTGATAGGCGGTGGAGACGCCGGTCTCGTCCTTCAGCATGGCATCGAGGCCAGGCCAGAGGTCGGCGCTCTTGCGGGTCCAGATCGCATAGTCCGGATAACCGTCGCCCTTCGACTGCACCCAGACGAGGCCGAAATTGCCCCGCGACGCACGGAAGGCGACGTCGCCCTCGTCGAGAACGGTGACGGTGAGGCCCTCGCGGGCCAAACCATAGGCGGTGGCGGCGCCGACGAGGCCGCCGCCGATGACGATCGCATCGCTCTGCATCAGCGCGATCCTTCTCCGATGAGCAGACGGTCGAGCCCGTAGATCCGGTCGACGATCAGCATCAGCGCGACCGTGAACAGGATGGCGACCGTCGAGACCGACGCGACCAGCGGGTCGGTGGTCTGGGTGATGTGGGAAAACAGCTTGACCGGCAGCGTCGTCGTCGCCGGGTTGACGATGAACACCGTGACGGTGAGTTCGTCGAAGCTGGTGATGAAGGCGAGCACCCAACCGCCGACGACGCCGGGGATGATCGCCGGCAGGGTGATCCGCCGGAAGACGGTCCAGTCGCTGGCGCCGAGCGAGGTGGCGGCCCGGGCGATCGACGGGTCGAGACCGGTCACCGAGGCGAGGACGAGGCGCAAAACGAAAGGCACGATGATGACGACGTGGCAGAAGACCAGCCCCCAGAACGTGCCGTTCAGGCCCATCATCGAGAGGAACCGCAGAAAGGCGATGCCGAGCACCACGGTCGGCACCGTCAGCGGCGACAGGAACAGCGCCTGCAGCGCGTCGCGGCCGGCGAAGCGCCCGCTGCCGATGGCGAGCGCCGCCGGAATGCAGATCACGGTCGCGATGGTCGCGGAGGCGACGCCGAGCTGAACGCTCATGATCGCCGCCTCGATGAAGTCCGGATTGTCGAGGATCGCCCGGAACCAGCGCAGCGAGATGCCGCTCGGCGGAAATTCCAGGAAGCCCTCCGGCGTGAAGGAGACGCCGATGACGACCACCAGCGGCGCCAGCATGAAGACCGCGAAGACGATGCTGAAGAGCTTGGCAAAGAGGCCGTTCCGGATCATTGGAACACTCCCGCAAAGCGCTTCTCGACCAGCCGGTTCCAGGCGACCATGATGGCGAGGACGGCGACGAGCAGGATGATCGCGATGGCGGCGCCGAGCGGCCAGTTCAGCGTGTTGAGGAACTCGTCATAGACGGTGGTGGACGCGACCTTCACCCGGCGCCCGCCGAGGATCGCCGGCGTCGCAAACGCGCTCGCCGAAAGCGAGAAGACGATCAGCGAGCCGGAGAGGATGCCGGGCATCGCCTGCGGCAGGACGATCCGGCGGAACACCGTGAATGGCCCCGCCCCGAGGGATTCGGCGGCCTTCTCGGTCGCCGGATCCTGGCGCTGCAGCGCCGCCCAGACGGCGAGGATCATGAACGGCACCATCACGTGCACCAGCGCCAGCACGATGCCGCCCGAGGTGTACATCATCTTGATCGGCCGCTCAATCATGTCGAAGCGCCGCAGTGCCTCGTTGATGACGCCGTTGTTGCCGAGCAGAATCGCCCAGCCGAGGGTCCTGACCACCACCGAGATCAGCAGCGGCCCGAGCACGACGAGGATCATCACCGAGCGCCAGAACGGATGCATCCGCAGCATGAAATAGGCCTGCGGCGTGCCGATCAGCGCCGCGATCACCGTCGTCACCAGCGCGATCATGAAGGTGCGGCCGAAGATCTCGTAGAAATAGGAATCGCTGAGCACGTCGGCATAGTTGCCGAGACCGAAGGTCGGCTTGATGCCGCCATAGAAGTCGAAGCTGTTGAAGGAGAGCACCGCCGTCATGATCAGCGGCGTCACCAGCATGACGAGGAAGAGCACCAGCGCCGGCGCGCTGAGGAGCCATGGACGCGTGCCGATCATTCGGCGCTCTCCGCCGAAAGCACGCGCAGGTGTTCGGCCTGCCAGAAGAGATGCACGGCCTCGCCGACCTCGGGTTCTCGGCGGCCGCTGTTGCGGCGAACGACGAGAAGCTCGCCGAGCCCGGTCTCGACCTTGAACAGCCACTTGTCGCCGAGGAAGATCCGCTCCGATACGCGGCCGGCGACGATGCCCTCGGCCTCGCCGGTGAACTCGATGCGTTCGGGGCGCAGCGAGATCAGCACCGGACCGGGCGTCTCGCCCGAGGCGGGGCCGTCGAGGGTCAGTTCGCGGCAGCGCAGCTTCGTGCCGGCGGCGCCGCCTTCCAGATGCCCGGGAATGGCGTTGCTCTTGCCGAGGAAGGAGGAGACGAAGCCGTTGGCCGGCCGGTCATAGGCGTCGAAGGGCGAGGCTTCCTGGATCAGCCGGCCGCCCTGCATCACCGCGATGCGGTCCGAAAGCGCCATCGCCTCGGACTGGTCGTGGGTGACGAGAAGCGTGGTGACGCCGGCCTCCTGCTGAATGCGGCGAAGTTCCAGCTGCATCTCCTCGCGCAGCTTCGCGTCGAGATTGGAGAGCGGCTCGTCGAGCAGCAGGAGTTCCGGCTCGATGACGAGGGCTCTTGCGAGCGCCACGCGCTGGCGCTGGCCGCCGGACATCTGCCGCGGATAGCGGCCGGAAAGATGCGACAGATGGACGAGATCGAGGGTCTGGGCGATCCGGCGCCTGCGCTCGTCCGCCGGCACCTTGCGCATTTCCAGGCCGAAGCCGACATTCTCCTCGACCGTCATGTGGGGGAAGAGCGCATAGGTCTGGAAGACGATGCCGAGGCCGCGCGCCCGCGCCGGCACCTTGGCGAGATCGCGCCCGTTGAGGAGGATCGTGCCGCCCGACGGCGTCTCGAAGCCGGCGATCATCTGCAGCGTCGTCGTCTTGCCGCAGCCGGAGGGCCCGAGCAGCGAGACGAATTCGCCCTTTTCCACCGACAGCGTGAAGCGATCGACCGCGACGGTCTCGCCGAAGCGCTTGGTCAGATCGCGAAGTTCCAGAATTGCCATGGGGTTCGTTCGTTCCGTCGCGCATTCGCCGCGGGATCGGAGCGGGCCGGAGCCCGCCCCCGTTGATGCTCAGCTAAGAGGTCGCGCTCAGCGCTCGACCTCGCGGGCCCAGCGCTGGGTCCATTCCTGGCGGTTCTGGTTGATCGTGTCCCAGTCGACCTTGACCAGCTTGGAGATCTTCTCCGGGCCGTAGGGCAGCGTCTCGGCGAGTTCCGGCGGCAGCTTGGTCTTCTTGTTGACCGGGCCGGACCCCATGGCATCGCCGAGCTTCACCTGGATCTCCGGGTCGAGGAGATATTTGATGAACTCCTGCGCCGCCTCGGGCGCGTCGCTCTCGACCACCGGGCAGGCGGCGAGCATCAGCGCGACGGCGCCTTCCTTCGGATAGGCGAACTTCGCCGGGAAGCCGGTGTCGGCGAGGGACTTGGTGCGGCCCGAGCCCCAGATCGACAGGGCGATCTCCTTCGACTGAAAGAGCTCCGACATCTTGCCCGAGGACGGCTCGAAGACGAGGACATTGGGCGCGACGTCGTCGGCCATGGCGGTGAAGCCGGGGTCGATGTCCTTCTCGCCGCCACCATTGAGACGGGCCATCATCACCAGGGCATGCAGGCCATAGGTGTTGGAGATCGGCGGGATGGAGAGGATCTGCTCGTATTTCGGATCTTCCAGATCCTTCCAGCTCGACGGCGGCTCCCAGCCCTTCTCCTTGAACCAGTCGGCATTGTAGGTGAAGCCGGTGGCGACGAAGCCGACGCCGATCGAATCCGGGCCGATCTTGGCAAGGTCGTAGATATCGTCGGAGGCGACGTCCTTGGCGAGCGGCGCGCAGAAGCCCAGCGCGTCGGCCTGGTACATCGGGCCGTCGTCGAGGATGACGACGTCGAGTTCCTGGTTGCCCTTCTGGGCCTGCAGCCGGGCGAGGTTCTCGGTCGAGTTGCCGGCGACGAACTGGATCTTGACGTCGTGGGCCTTCTCGAATTCGGGAATGATGAGTTCCTTCATCAGCGTCTCGAAGGACCCGCCGTAGCCGCCGACGGTCAGCGTCTTGGTCTGCGCCTGGGCGCTGACAGCCGCCAGGAGCGAGCCCGCCGCGGCGAGCATGAGGATGTGTTTCTTCATGAAGATCCCTGCCGATACCAGTTTTTGAGCAGGGTCACCTTTTAGGCGTTTCACATTCCATGCAAATGAAATTAAAGGATGGACTCATTCCAATGAGTTATCCGGTCGGGAGCAATGGCACCGCTCAACATCCGTCAGTTGTCCGCCTTCAACGCCGTGATGAAGGCCGGCTCGGTCACCGAGGCGGCGGAGCGGCTGCATGTCAGTCAGCCGGCGGTGACCAAGCTGCTCAAGGGCTTCGAGGAGTCCTGCGGGCTGAGGCTGTTCGAGCGCGGCCAGGGCCGGGTTAAACCGACCAGCGAGGCCCGCCAGCTCTTCGCCGAGACCGAGAAGCTCGAGGCGGGAATGATCCGCGTCGGCAAGCTTGCCGAGTCGATCCGCAATGTCGAACGTGGCGAGGTCTCGACCGTCACCTTCCCGGGGCTGAGCATGCATGTCGCGCCGCAGGCGGCGGCGGCGCTGCTCGACCGCGCGCCGGGTGTCTTCGTCCAGCTGTTCAGCCGCACCTCGCGCAGCATCGAGGATTCGATGGTGACCGGAAAGGCCGATTTCGGCATCAGCCTGCGGCCCTCGACGGCGCCGTCGCTGAATGCCGAAAGGTTCGAGGAGCTCGATTTCGTCGCTGCCCTTCCCGCCCGGCATCCCCTTGCGGCGAAGGAGGTCGTCAGCATCGCCGATCTCGACGGCGAGCGCTTCATCGCGCTTGGTCGTGACGATCTGTCCTATCCGCTGACCGAGGCCGCCTTCCAGCGGGCCGGCGCGCGGATGAACGCCATTGCCGAGGTGCACATGGCGGATGCCGTCTGCGCCATGGTCTCCGCAGGAGCGGGCGTCGCCATTGTGCTGTCGATCACCAATGCCGGCAAGGAGGACAGCCGGCTGGTGTTCCGGCCCCTGCGCGAAGCCTTCACCATGACATCGTGGCTGATCACCCCCCGCGGCGAGCCGATGTCGCTCCTGGCGGTGAGCCTGCTCGACGAGATCAGGCGGCGGGTCCGCCGGCTCCGCAGCCGGACTGACTTGCCGCAGCCGGGCGCCGGATAGCGGAAACGTCGGGTCGAGGACGCGCTGCCTCGAAGGACGGTCAGGCAGCCGGGAGCATCACGAGGTCGTCGCGGTTCCAGCGGAGCTCGACGGGCCTGCCGATCTCGATCGCGGTGCCGCCGCCACGCTGGACGACGGACTTGATCTCCTTGCCCCCGCAGTCGACCACATAGGTGCTGAGGCTGCCGGAGAAGCTCCGGCGCTTGACGACGCCCTGCAGCTGGCCCCCAGCCGTCGCCGCGTCCGGGAGGGCGCTGAGATGGACGCGCTCGGGGCGGATCGCGCAGCGGAAATCGCCGGCGACGGTGCCACCTTCCGGCGGCAGATCGATCGCGAGACCGTTGTCCAGTCGCAGCCTGCCGTTCTCGGCTGTCCCAGAGAGGATGTTCGCCTCGCCGAGGAAGGTTGCGGCGAATTCGCTGGCCGGCCGGTCGTAGATCTCTTCGGGGGCGCCTTCCTGGACGATCCTGCCGTCCTTCAGGATGCCGATCCGGTCGGAGATCGACAACGCCTCTTCCTGATCGTGGGTGACGAAGATGGTGGTGACGCCGACCTCGCGCTGGATGCGCTTGAGTTCGACCTGCATGTCGGTCCTCAGCGCCTTGTCGAGGGCCGAGAGCGGCTCGTCGAGAAGCAGCACGCGTGGTTTGGTCACAATGGCCCTGGCCAGCGCGACGCGCTGGCGCTGGCCGCCGGAAAGCTGGTGCGGCCGGCGCTTGGCGAGGGCCCCGAGTTGCACGAGGTCAAGCGCATCGGCGACCTCGCGGCGGAGGGTCTCGCCCTTCTCGCCGCGCACCTCGAGGCCGAAGGCGACGTTGTCGGCGACACTCATGTTGGGGAACAGGGCGTAGTTCTGGAACACCATGCCGATGCGGCGCTTGTTGACCGGGACGTTCTCCACCGCCTCGCCGTCGATGCGGATCGAGCCCGTGTCTGGAAACTCGAAGCCGGCGATCATCCTCAGAAGCGTCGTCTTGCCGGAACCCGACGGTCCGAGGAGGGCGTAGAAGCCGCCGTCCTCGAAGGCGATCGACACGTCGTCGACGGCCTTGTGGACACCGAAGGTGAGGCTGACGTTCTGAACTTCGACGCGCGCCATTACTGATCGCCTCCAAAGCGGAAAAACCGGGATACGACGAACATCAGGCTCATGGAGAACACGATGATGATCGTCGAGACGGCATTGATTTCGGGTGTGAAGCCCTTGCGGATCGCCGCATAGATCTCGACCGGCAGGGTCGTCTGGCCGGGCGTCGCCAGGAAATAGGAAACGACGAACTGGTCGAAGGAGACGGCGAAGGCGAACAGCCCGCCGGCGACGATGCCCGGCGCGATGCAGGGCAGCGTCACCTTGCGCGTCGTCTGCCAGGCGCTGGCGCCGAGGGAATAGGCGGCGTCCTCGAGGTCCTTCGAAAAGGTCGCCAGCCGCGCCGAGACGACGATGATCACGTAAGGCAAAGCCAGCGCGACATGGCCGAGCAGGATCGCATGCAGCCCGCGGCCGACGCCGGTGCCGAAGAAGAAGATCAGCATCGCCGTGCCTGAGATCAGCCAGGGAATGGCGATCGGCGGGAAGAGCAGCGCCTGCAGCACCCGCTTGCCGGCAAAGTCGTAGCGGAAGAGCGCCAGCGAGGCGGCGGTGCCGAGGATCGTCGCGATGATGGTGGTCATCACGGCGATCTCCAGCGAGTTCAGCGTCGCGGCGATCAGACCGTCATTGTCCGACAGCGCCACGTACCATTCCGTCGTCCATTCGAAGGGCAGCTGGTAGAAGGGCGAGACGTTGAAGGACATCGCCGCCATGATGACCAGCGGCAGATAGAGGAAGACGAGGACGAGGCCGATATAGAAACGGCCGAGCCCCGACAGGAAGGCGGGAGCGCGGATCATGCGGCTTTCCTCAGGACCGGCGCCGAGACGAGCAGGATCACCAGCACGACGGCGAGGAGGATGAAGGACAGAGCGGCGCCGAGCGGCCAGTTGTAGACGGCGGTGAACTGGTCCTCGATGACCGTGCCGTAGAGCGTGCCACCGTGCCCGCCGAGAATGCGCGGCTCCATGAAGGAGCCGACGACGGGGATGAAGATCAGCGCCGAGCCGGCGAGAACGCCCGGCAGCGCCAGCGGCGCGATCACCCGGCGCAGCGTCGTGAAGCGCGAGGCGCCGAGCGAGCGGGCAGCCTCGATCAGCGCGTCGTCGATCGCCTGCAGGCTGAGATAGCAGGTCAGCACCATATAGGGCAGATAGGAGTGGACGAGGCCGATGATGACGGCCGGATAGGAATACATCAGGTCGAAGGTGACCTTGAACGGCAGGATGGCATTCAGCGCCGTATCGAGGATGCCGCCCTCGCGCAGCACCATCGACCAGGAGAACACCCGCACCAGCGAGTTGCTCCAGAACGGCAGAATCACCAGGAGAAAGATCGCCTCGCGGGCGCGGCCCTTGAAGATCTTGGCGAGCACATAGGCCGCCGGAAAGCCGATCAGGACGCAGACCAGCGTGACGATCAGCCCGAGTTCCAGCGAACGCACCAGCAGCGTCGCATAGAGCGGGTCGGAAAAGAACGTCGCGTAGTTGCCGAGCGTCAGCGTCGCCGACTGGCCGCTTGGCGACATCGAGGTCAGCAGCGAGAAATAGACCATGGCCGACAGCGGCAGGAAGATCGCCAGTGTCAGCCAGGCATAGGCGGGCAGGAGAAGCGGCATCGCCTTCACCAGGCCGCTGTCTCGCCTCTTGCCGGTCATTGCCATGATCCTGTTCCCTGCCCCGGAGCGACGTGCGTCCGACGGGACGCCCGAAGGCCGCTCCACCTCTTTGAGCAGACGCATCGTGCCGCCCGAACATCCATTCCGATGTTCGGGCCGGTGCAGCGCCGCTTCCGCCTCATTCGTCGTTCGCCCCGGCCGCTCTTTCGGTCCGCCTGCGGCCGGGGCGAAGCCGCCTCAGTTCGCGCCGACCTTCAGGCTCTGCCAGACCTTGAGATAGTCCTCGCGCTGCTGGTCGGTGATCGGCTCCTGGAACTGGACCCGCTCGGCGACTTCCGGCGCGCCCATGACCTTGCGGTTGAAGCTGTCCTCGGGGAGTGCGGCGACGGCGCGCTTGCTGGCCGAGACCGGAGCGCCGACCGTTTCGTCCCACTCCTTGTAGAACTCCGGCGAGATCATGTAGTTGATGAACTTCTCGGCGCCCTCGACATTGGTCGAGCCGACCGGAATGGCGAAGCTGTCGAGCCAGCCGACGGCCCCTTCCTCGGGCACTGCGAGCGAGACCGGCAGGTTGAACTTGGTCTTCGCCCGGCCGGCCGAGCCGGACCAGTAGGTGCCGAGGTCGATCTGGTTGGAGGCGACCATCTGGTTCCAGTCGTTCTCCGACGACCAGAAGGTGCGGATGTTCGGCAGGAGCTCGGAAAGCGACTGCTTGACCGCGTCCATGTCCTTGACGTCGTTGATGCTCTGCCCGGTGGCGAGCGCCCCCAGCTGGATCGCCTCGACGGCGTCGTCGCGGATCGTCACGCGGCCCTTGTGGTCTTCCTTCCACATCTCCTTGATCGATGTCGGCGCGGTGTCGAAGGCCTTGTCGTTGACGGCGATGGTCGTCAGGCCCCAGGTCCAGGGCACGCCGTAGGTCTTGCCGTCGACATTCAGCATCTTCGACTGGGCCTGCGCCTCGTCGAGATCGCCGTAGTTCTGGATCGTCGCGGTGTCGATCGGCTGGACGAGCTTCTCGCCCAGCGCCTGTTGCATGAAGGCGGCGTTGATCATCACGACGTCGTAGAGGCCGGGATTGGTCCTCAGCTTGGTCAGCATTTCCTGTTCGGAATTGAAGAAGTCGTTGACGACCTTGTCGCCCGTCATCTCCTCGAAGGCCTTCGTGGCGAAGGGCTCGTCGGCGCCGTAGCCCTTCCAGTTGAGGACGTGGAGGTCCTTCGCCATGGCGGAGCTGGCGGTCAGAAGCAGGCCGAGGCCCGCAAGAATTGCCGTGGTCTTGTTCATCGCGTTTTCCTTTCGGCCGTGCTGCCGGTTCAATGAGCCGTTTTCGTCGCGCCGGTTCTCTGCCGGCCTTGGTCCCGATGGGACAGGAAGCGAATGATCTCTTCGTGTGAAGGCCCCGAGGCGCCGCCGGCCCGCGTGACCGAGACGGCGGAGGCGGCATTGGCGTAGCGAACCGCCTCGACCGGCGAGAGGCCGCGGGCGAGCGCTCCGACGAAGGCGCCGAGATGGGTGTCGCCGGCTCCATTGGTGTCGATCGCATCCACCGTGAAGCCCGGCACCGCGACGGGTGCAGCCCCGCGGGCGAGAAGATGCGCGCCCTTCTCGCCGTCGCGCAGAACGATGCCCTCGGCGACCGGCATGCGGCGCGCGAGAATGCCGGCGGCGGCATCGAGGTCGGCTGCGCCGGAGATGATGGCGATCTCGCGCATATTGGCGCTCATCCAGTGCGTCCGGGCGAGGATGCGTTCGAGGGCCTCGGCCGGAACGTCGGCGATCACCGGCGCCGGGTCGAAGATCACGCGGACATCGGGATCGAGCGTCTCGACCAGCGCCAGGATCGCCTCGCGGCAAGCCGGATAGGAGAGGACATAGCCGCTGACGGCGAGCCAGTCGCCGGCCGAGAGCCTGTCCGCAAGGCCGGCGAAACCGTCCGCCCTAGCCTCGGCGCCAGGCCAAGAGATGAAGGAGCGCTCGGCGTCCGGCGTGACGAGAACGGTGCAGTTGCCGCTGTCGATGTCGGCGAGGGGCGGCAGCAGCACTTCGATGCTCTCGGCACTCAGAAACGCCCGCAGCGCGTCGCCGTCCGGCCCGGTACCGAGATGGCCGCCGCAGGCGGTCGCAAGGCCGGTGCGCCGCGCCGCGACCATCATGTTGACGGCGCCGCCCGGCAGCCGCGCAAAGCTGGCGGCCATCAGTTCGGCCGCCCGCTCCGGCAGCGCGGGGACGCGATAGACATAGTCCATCACCGCTCCGCCGAGATGGACGAGCCGCGCCATGGTCAGGCCGCTTCCGTCGTCGGGGCGGCAGCGTTTCGCAGGGCGAGCAGGCCTTTCGCGAGGTCGCCGGCGTGCCCGAGGTCGAAGCCGCGCAGTTCGGCGATCCTGTCGGCGGGAAGCTCCGACTGGCCGGTCGCGGCGCCGGCCATCGCTCCGGCAATCGCGCCGATCGTATCGGTGTCGCCGCCGAGATTGGCGGAGATCACCGCCGCGCGCCAGGGATCGCCATTGGCGGCGGCGACCACGGCGAAGGCTGCCGGGATCGATTCCTGCGAGGCGACGGAGGTGCCGACGAGATCGACGATCGCCGAGATCGCCTCCTGCTCGTTGGCCCCCGAGACGAGCCCCCTCGCCCATTCGATCCGGGCGGCGATGTCCGGCCCCGCCGACCAGGCGCCGACATGGCGGGCGGCGCGGGCCGCCTCGATGCCGCGCTCGGCGGCGTCGTTCCAGGCGTGACCGTCGATCGCCGCGCTGATCGCGGCGGCGACGGCGGCCGCCGAGGAAATCGCGATCGTCGTCGCATGGGTGGCCGCGCAGGTCTCCTCGATGCGCGCGACGAGCCGCTCGAGCGGATCGACCGGCGTCGCGATGGCGACCGGCGCGATGCGCATCGCCGCGCCGTTGGTCGTTCCCTCGCGGCCGGCCTCCTGGGCCGGCGTGCCGGAGCGGATCAGATCGATCGCCCGCTTGGTCGAGGGGCCGAGGAGGTCGTAGCTGCCCCGCGCCTTGACATCGATCTCCCAGGCAAGCAGCCGCTCGACCCAGGCCGCGTGATCGAAGCGCTCGGGGCTTGCCAGCAGCTGCTCGGCGAGAAGCAGCGTCTGCTCGGTGTCGTCGGTGATCATCCCGGCGGGCAGGCCACGCGAGACCGGATGGTCGTCGGTCGGCGTCACGAAACGATCGACATGGCCGTAGCCGCGGCGGATCTCGTCGGCGGACAGAAGCTGCGTCGGCATGCCGAGCGCGTCGCCGAGCGCCCCGCCGACAAGCGCCCCCATGGCGCGATCGAATTGCCGGTCTTCAGTTGCGGCCATGTTCTAGAACTCTCGATGCAATGCGAAATGGGACGGGTTGAGCAGGCTGGTGATGTGTTCCATCACACGCCCCTCCTGCGTGCGAATGACACGGCGGGTGCGCAGGAACATCGTCCCCGGCTCGCAGCGCATGATCTCGGCCTCTTCGGCGGCGAGCGCGACGACGTCGATCCACTCCTCGCCATGGTCCGGAAAGAGCCCGGCCTCGCGCAAGGTCGCGTGAAGCGAGCCGTCCCGCAGCCCCTTGACCGGAAGGTTCTCGATCTCCGGCATCATCGGGATCCGCGAATGCTCGATCGAGATCGCATGGCCGTCGCGGGCGTCGGTGCGGGCGCGGTCGAGGGCGATGAATTCGCTGCCGTCGAGGCCGAGCTTTTCGGCCAGCGCCGCGTCCTCGACGATCTCGAGCCGCAGCGTCCGGGTGACGGCGTTGGCGCCGGCCTTTTCCAGCGCCTTGGTCCAGCCCGCCTCGTCGGCGACGACATTGCCGTCGAAGGTCACGAAGGAACCGATGCCGACGCTGGTCTTGATGAGGCCGCGCCTGGACAGTTCGCTGAGGCTCTTGCGGACGGTCGAGCGGCTGACCGAAAAGCGCCGCACCAGCTGGTTCTCGCTCTGCAGCTGATCGCCATGGGCGAGCTGGCCTGAGCGGATCTCCCGTTCGAGAATCCGGACGATCTTTTCCGGCTTGCCGGCCGCTATCGCAGAAGAATCCTCGGATCTTGCCACTGTCTGGACCTGTCCATCAAACCTGTCTGTACCTGTATCTTTCCGAAATTCGACGACCGTGTCAATGGCCTGATCGACGGCCCGAGCCGGAGCGCAGTTTATATTTTCCCCGGACGGTGGGGCATCCGGGTCAGGCTCGATATTCGGCAGGCTGGGTCGTCTCATCTGAACGGTCTGACGGGAACGGAACGGCCTGCGGAGAGCGGGCCGAACGGCCGGCACGCCCCCGAAACGCTGATGCCGCCCTTCGGCAAGCGTTCAGAGCGTGTCGAGAAACGTCCCGATCGCCGCGACGAGACTTCGCGTCAGGGCCTGGGCCTCGCCCGGGCAACTGGAGGTGCTCGCGGTGAATGTCCGGTCCGGATCTTCGAAGCGTTGCCGGGCGACAAGCTGGCTGCCGAAGCGCAGCCCGTGCTGGCGGGGTGCTCCCGGCACCGGGCAGCGCCCGACGAGGATGTCAGCAGCTTCCAGCTCGGCCATGATCCGTCTGGTCATATCGAGGTCGCCGACGGGAACCACGACCTGATGGGTCCTGGCGGGTTCGTCCGGCAGCAGCACCGGCAGCCCGGCAGCGACGAAGTTGCGCTTCAGCCGGTCGGCGAGGTCGACCGTCAAAGCCGCATAGGCGCCGGTCTCGGCAAATTCGGCGAGGACGCCGCAGAGCGGGCCGAGCCGCGCGGCGTTCTGATTGGCGAGCAGCGCCATATCGAGGAAATCGGCAAAGCGCGCGCCGTGGCTTTCGTCGCGGCCGAGGACGATCGCCCCGGTCGGGCCGGCGAGGGTCTTGTAGGTCGAGGTCGTCATCAGGTCGACGCCGGCCTCGAACGGATTCGCAAAGACGCCGCCGGCGATGAGGCCCGCGACATGCGAGGCATCGTAGAGCGACAGGGCGCCGACGTCCCGGCAGGCCGAGACCACCGGTTCGAGATCGTCCGGGCCGAGGATGACGCTCCGGCCGAGAACGACGAGGGCCGGCCGTAGCCGCCGGATGTCCCTCGCTGCCGCCTCGCTGTCGAGCCGCTGGCAACCCGTATCGAAGGGCAGATCCTCGACCGCCAGCCCGAGCACGGTCGGCGTGCCGCCCCGTCGCTGGCTGAGATGGCCGCCGTCGGCGGCGGCGGGGGCGAGGACGAGATCGCCCCGCGCGGCGAAACAGGCGAAGGCGGCGAGATTGGCGATGGTGCAGCTCGGCAGCCGGCAGTCGGCCCAGCCTGCCTTGAAGACCTTGCAGGCCAGCCGCGAAGCGAGCGCCTCCAGCGAAGCGACGAAATCGCTGCCAGGCTGCTCCTTATCCTCGGGCGGCCCCATCGCCGGCATCAGGCTGAGGGCCGGATCGAAGGCGGCGGCGATGTCGGCGGTCAGGATGTTCGCGCCGGCATAAAGGATCAGGCGCTCCTCCCGCAGCCCGCGGGCATGGCGGGCGACCCTCGCGGCGAGTTCCGCCTTGAGGCCGTCGCCGCCGAGCCCGTCGAGATCGTCGAAGAGGTCCGTCCGCGTCACGGACCGGATCGGGGAGACGCAGCGCGAACCGCTCCGCTTTCGACCATGCGGCCGATCTCCTCCTCCGAATAGCCGCTCTCGGAAAGGATCTCGCGGCTGTGCTCGCCGAGCAGCGGCGCGTGCCGCCCGACCTTTCCGGGTGTCTCGGAAAACTTGATCGGCAGGCCGATCGCCTTCACCTCACCCGCCACCGGATGCGTCGTCTCGACGATCATCTCGCGGGCGAGCGCCTGCGGGTCGGCATGCATCTCGCGGATACTCAGCACCGGCCCGGCGGGAACGCCGGCCGCCTCGAGGCGGGCGAGCCAGGCCTCGGAGGTGTCCTTGACGAAGTACTCGTTGAGGATCGCCTCGAGCGCCGGCAGATTGATCATCCGGCCGTGATTGGTCAGGAAGCGTTCGTCGTCCTTGAGCTCCTCGGCACCGATCACCGTCAGCATCCGCTCCCAGTTCTTCTGGTTCGCGGCACCGAGATTGATCCAGCCGTCGCTGGTGCGAAACGCCTGGTAGGGCGCGTTGAGGGGATGGGCCGAGCCGAGCGGCTCCGGCGAATTGCCCGTCGCAAAGGCGATCGCCGATTGCCAGTAGGTATGGGTGATCCCGGCCTCGAAGAGCGAGGTGTCGACCTTCTGCCCCTCGCCGGTCTTCAGCTTCCGTGTATAGGCGGCGACGCAGCCGAGGGCGCCGAGAATGCCGGCGGTGATGTCGGAGACCGGCGCGCCGGATTTCACCGGCGGGCGCCCTGGCCCCTCGCCGGTGATTGACATCAGCCCGCTCATGCCCTGGGCGATCAGGTCGAAGCCGCCGCGCGAGGCATAGGGGCCGGTGCGGCCGAAGCCGGAGATCTCGCAATAGATGAGGCCCGGATTGACCTTCTTCAGCTCCTCATAGCCGAGGCCGAGCTTCTCCATCGTCCCCATGCGGTAGTTCTCGATGACGACGTCGGCGCTCTCCAGCATGCGCCTCAGCGCCGCCTTGCCATCCTCGCTCTTGAGGTCGATGACGATGCCGCGCTTATTGCGGTTCATCATCATGAAGGCGGCGGATTCGCCCTTAATGTCCGGCGGCAGGAAGCGGCGGGTATCGTCGCCCTCGGGCTTTTCCACCTTGACGACGTCGGCCCCCATGTCGGCGAGCATCATGCCGCAGACCGGGCCGGCCATGATGTGGGCGAGCTCGACGACCTTCATGCCGGCGAGCGGTCCGAAGCTCTCCGCCATCACCTGCCGCTCCACTGAGGCTTGCGCTTGCCGAGAAAGGCCTCGAGCCCCTCCTTGAAGTCCTCGCTCATATAGGCGGCGAGCACGAGGTCGCGGTCGCTGGCCGAGGCGCCCTCGGTGCGCAGGCGCCGCAGCGCCTCCTTGGTGGTGCGAAGGGTGATCGGCGCGTGGCCGGTCAGCGTCGTCGCGAGCTCTGCCGCCCGGGCGATCAGCGCCGGATGATCGGCGACGATATCGGAGATCAGCCCGACCGCCTTCGCCTCCTCGGCCCCGACCAGCCGGGCGGTGAAGATGACGTCCTTGACCCGCCCCGCCCCCATCAGGGCGGAAAGCCGCGAGAGATTGGCGATCGACAGGCAGTTGCCGAGGGTGCGGGCGATCGGGAAGCCGAAGCGCAGATCGGCGGTGGCGATGCGGATGTCGCAGGCCGCCGCGATACCGGCCCCGCCGCCGGTGCAGGCGCCGGAAATCGCCGCGATGGTGGGGATCGGGCATGCCTCGACCGCACTGAGGACGGTGTCGATCCGGTGTTCGTAGTCGAGCGCGTCCTGATCCGTCGAAAAGCCGCGGAACTGGGTCATGTCGGTACCCGCCGCAAAGGCCTTCTCGCCGGCGCCGGTGACGACGAGGCATCTGACGTCGCCCGGCTCCCGGCAGATCCCGGCCAGCCGGTCGTACATCGCGAAGGTCAGGGCGTTGCGTGCCTGCGGCCGGTTGAGGGTGATCCAGCCGACGCCGTCCCTCGCCTCGTAGAGAAGTTCCGTCTCGGACATCGCATCACCTGTAGAAGAAGTCGACGAGGAACATCGGGATTGCCGGCACATAGGTGCAGAGCATCAGCACGAAGAGAAGCACGCCGACGAAGGGCAGGTTCCACTTCGACACCTCCCATATGTTCGCCTTGGCGATCGAACAGGCGGTGATCAGCACCGAGGCCACCGGCGGGGTTTGCTGGCCGATGGCAAGGTTGAGCGTCACCACCAGGCCGAAATGCACCGGGTCGATGCCGGCCTGATTGATCAGCGGCACGATGATCGGGACGACGAGGATGATCGCCGCCGAGGAATGCAGGAAGAAGCCGATCACCAGGAAGAAGATGTTGAGGATCAGAAGGATCAGGTACTGATTGGTCGTCAGGTCCAGGATCGCCGAGGCAAGCGCCTGCGGCACCCGCGCCGTCGTCAGGTAGGAGCCCATCAGGATCGAGGCTGCCACCAGCAGCATCACCACGGCGGTCTGGATGCCGCCTTCGAGGGTCGCTTCCTTCAGCTGCTTCCAGTCGATCTCGCGATACCAGAGGCCGACGAGGATCGCCGCGACGACGGCAAGGCCCGCACCCTCCGTCGCGGTGACGACGCCGCCGAAGATGCCGCCGAGGATGATCACCGGCAGGGCGAAGCAGGGCAGCGCCTCGACGAAACTCTTGCGCAGCCGCGCCAGATTGAAGGCGGCCTCGGTCGGAAAATCGTAGCGCCGGGCGAAGTAGTAGGCGGTGCCCATCAGTCCGGCGGCGCCGATCAGGCCCGGCACGACGCCGGCGACGAAGAGCTGCTCGATCGACGCGCCGGAAGCGACGCCGTAGAGGATCATCGGGATCGATGGCGGGATGATGATCGCCAGCGAGGCCGCCGAGGAGGTCACCGCCGCGGCGAACGGCGCCGGATAGCCGCGCTTCTTCATTTCCGGAATGAGGATCGAGCCGATCGCCGCGACGTCGGCGACGGCCGAGCCGGAGATCTCGGCGAAAAACAGCGAGACGCCGATATTGACCATCGACAGGCCGCCGCGAACGAAGCCGACGATCGCCGAGACGAAGGCGATGAGCCGCCTGGTGATGCCGGTGGCGTTCATGATCGCGCCGGCGAAGACGAACATCGGGATGGCGATCAGCGAGAAGCTCTTGGCCCCGGCATACATGTCGAGCGCGATGGTGACGAGCGCGCCGGTGCCGTCGGTGATCGCGATGGCGAGCACCGCCGAGAGGGCGAGCGCCACGGCGATCGGCACGTTGATGCAAACCATCGCGACGAGGGCGAGGAAGATCGCGAGCAGCATCAGCCCTGCCCTCCGTTCGAGGAAGGTCGTTCGGGCGTCGCGTCATGCGCCATCACCGCGTGCTCCGTCGAATGGCCGGACATCACCAGCCGCCAGTAGTCCGGCAGGCTGAGAAGCTCGCAGACGATGAACAGGACGGCGCCGATCGGAATGACCGACTGGGTCAGCGAGACCGGCACCCAGGTGAGGCTGACGAGGGTCTCGCCCTGAAGGATCGTCAGCACCGTGTAGCCCGCCCAGGCGAGTAGGGCGAAAAAGAACAGCACGAGGAACTCGGCGACGATCACCGCGACCTTGCGGGCCGGGATCGGCAGCGACAGGAGCACGTCGTCGAAGCCGATATGGCCGCGTTTCAGGGCGGCGAGTGCCGCGCCGTAATAGGTGATCCAGGCGAGCAGGACCGAAGCCACCTCGTCATACCAGGAGAGCGACGCCCCCGCCTTGCGATAGATCACCGCGACGATGACGACCGTCGTCAGCACCACCATCAGGCCGATCACCACCCAGGTGAGGATCTCTCCCAGAAACTTCGCCGCTTGGCGCACAAATCCCTCCCACGCCCCCGACGATGGGGGCGGCTGCCGTCCTCGATCGTCCCGATTGCCGGCGGGGCGCCCCTCCCGGACAGCCCCGCCGCGATAGTCCCGCAGATCGCCGGGCAGCGCCAGCATGGCGCGGCCCGGACGCCGTCTGCGTCAGGAGCCCTTGGCGAGCGCCTGGATGTCGTCGATCAGCTTCTGGCCGCCCTCGACCTCTTCGCCGAACTGCTTGTAGATCGGCTTCGAAGCCTCGATGAAGGCGTCCTTGTCGGCCTCGTTGACCGCCGTGTCGGCGGCCTCGATCTTGCTGACCAGATCCTCGTCCATCTGGGCCGAGGTCTTGTAGGCGAAGTCGCTCGACTTGGTGGCGCAGTCCTGCACCGCCGTCTTCACCTCGTCGTCCCAGCCGTCCCAGTTGCGCGAGGAGGTGGCGAGGAAGGCCGGCGAATAGACGTGGCCGGTCATCGAGAGGTACTTCTGCACCTCCTGGAACTTGCCGGAATAGATCTGGGCGAGCGGGTTTTCCTGGCCGTCGATGACGCCGGTCTTCAGCGCGGTGAAGACCTCCGAGAAGGACATCGGCGTCGGGTTGGCGCCGTAGCTCTGGAACATCTTGACGCGCCATTCGCCCTTCGGGGTGCGCAGCTTGACGCCCTTCAGATCCGCCGGGACGTTGATCGGCCGGACATTGTTGGTGATGTTGCGGAAGCCGTTCTCCCAGAAGCCGAGGATCTGGTAGCCCTTCTCCTTGGCCGCATCGACGAAGGTGCCGCGCATCTTGTCGCGCACCCGCCGCATGTGGTCGCGGTCCTTGATCAGATAGGGCATCTCGAAGACGCCGAAGGTCGGCGACACCGAGCTCATGATCGACGACGGCAGCGAGAACGCGATCTGCCCGAGCTTCAGCTTCTGCAGCATCTCCTCGTCACTACCGAGCTGCGACGAGCCATAGGTCTCGACGGTGGCGACACCGGTATCGTTGACGCATTTGGCGAAGTTGTTGGCGGTCGCCTCGTAGAGCGAGCCGGGATCGCCGACATGGCCGAGCTTCAGGGTCGGCCCGGCCTCGGCGGCCGTGGCGGAAAGCGCGAGCGCCGCGGCGCCCAGCATCAGTTTGCGCAGTTTCATGGTCTTCCTCCCAGGTTTCGTTGATCGAAGGGCGGCTCCTCTTCCGCCCGTCCTTGCTTCTATTCGGCCGCCTGACGCGCCTCCTTCGCGGTTGCCGAGACGAGCACCGCCATGGCAGCGTCGACACCACCCTTTTGATGCGGAACGCCGCTGGCCTCCAGCCCCATCTCGACGCCTCCCAGCGTTCCGATCAGGGTGAGATCGTTGAAGTCGCCGAGATGGCCGATCCGGAAGATCTTGTCGGCGAGCTTCGACAGGCCGGCACCGAGCGACATGTCGAAGCGCTCAAGGATCGTCTTTCGCAGCGCGTCGGCGCCCGTCTCGCCGGGCATCAGCACGGCGGTCAGCGACCCGGAGTGATGGGCCGGCTCGGCGCACAGCACCTCGAGGCCCCAGGCCTCGACGGCCGCCCGCGTCGCCGCCCCGTGCCGCTGGTGGCGGGCAAAGACGTTGGCAAGGCCCTCCTCGTGCAGCATTTCGATCGCGGCATCGAGGCCGTAGAGGAGATTGGTCGCCGGCGTGAAGGGAAAGAAGCCCTTGTCGTTCATCGCCAGCATCTCGTCCCAGGCCCAGTAGGACCTTGCCAGAGAGGCGGTCTTCGAGGCTTCGATCGCCTTGTTCGAAATGGCGTTGAAGGAGAGCCCCGGCGGCAGCATCAGCCCCTTCTGCGAGCCGCCGACGGTGACGTCGACGCCCCAGGCGTCGTGGCGGTAGTCGAGCGAGCCGAGCGAGGAGATGGTGTCGACCATCAGGAGCGCCGGATGGCCCGCCGCGTCGATCGCCTTGCGCACCTCGCCGATCTGCGACACGCAGCCGGTGGAGGTCTCGTTGTGGACGACGCAGACCGCCTTGATCTCGTGGCCGGCATCCTTCTTCAGCCGCTCGCCGATCGCGGCGGAATCGGCACCGTGACGCCAGTCGCCGGCGATGAACTCGGTTTTCAGTCCGAGTTTTTCGGCAAGCTTCTTCCACAGGCTGGCGAAGTGGCCGGTCTCGTACATCAGGACGAGATCGCCCGGCGACAGCGTGTTGACGAGGGCGGCCTCCCAGGCGCCGGTGCCGGAGGCCGGATAGATGATCACCGGATTTTCGGTCTGGAAGATCGTCCTGATTCCGGTGAGGACGCGCTTCGCCATCGCCTGGAATTCCGGGCCGCGATGATCCATCGTCGGCATGTCCATGGCCCGCAGCACGCGGTCCGGCACGTTGGTGGGGCCGGGGATCTGCAGGAAGTGGCGGCCGGCATGATAGGTCACGTGAGCGTCTCCCGTTCACCGCGCAGCGCCCCTCTCGAACGCCCGCTGGTCGTCTCGCGCTCTTGTCGGCGCGCTGGTTTTCGGCTCCAATTGGATTATGAATTCATTATTCAGTCAAGCAGCTAGAACAAAAACTGCGTCTCGGGAGGGCGTGAACTGATGTCGGAAACGATCCGCCCCGGCCTGTCCCGGCGGCTTTCGCGGGAGATTGCCGGCGAGGTCCTGTTCGACCGGTTTTCCCGGGGCCGCTATGCCACGGATGCCTCGATCTACCAGATGATGCCGGCCGGCGTGGTCGTCGCGAAGGGCGCCGACGACGTCGCCGCGGCGCTCGACGCCGCCCGGGAGGAAGGCATCGCCCTGACCATGCGCGGCGGCGGCACCTCGCAATGCGGCCAGACGGTCAATTCCGGCCTGATCGTCGACACGTCGAAGCACATGAACCGGCTGATCGAGCTCGACGTTGCCGGCCGGCGCGCGCTGGTCGAGCCGGGCATCGTCCTCGACGATCTCAACCGGCTCCTGAAACCGCACGGCCTGTGGTTCCCGGTCGACGTCTCCACCGCCTCGCGTGCGACGATCGGCGGCATGGCGGGCAACAATTCCTGCGGCTCGCGCTCGCTGCGCTACGGCACCATGCGCGACAACGTCATCGCCATCGACGCGATTCTCGCCGACGGCACGAAGGGCCGATTCGCGACGCTGGAGCAGGCGGCGCGGGGCGAGCCGCCGCGCGACCTGATCACCGCCATGCTGGCGCTCGGCCGGCGCGAAGCCGAAGAGATCGCCGCGCGCTTTCCGAAGGTGCAGCGCCGGGTCGGCGGCTACAATCTCGATGCCCTCGTCGAGGACGATGCACCGGTCAATCTCGCCCATCTGCTCGTCGGCTCGGAGGGAACGCTCGGCATCTCGACCGCCGTCGAGATCAGGCTGTCGCCGCTGCCGAAAGCGTCGAAGCTTCTCGGCGTCTGCCATTTTCCGACCTTCCGGGCGGCGATGGAGGCGGCGCAGCACATCGTCGCGCTGAAGCCGACCTCGGTCGAACTGGTGGATTCGACGATGATCGGCCTTGCCCGCGACATCCCGATGTTCCGGCCGACCCTCGAGGCCTTCGTCGAAGGCCGGCCGGCGGCGCTGCTCCTCACCGAATTTGCCGACGAGCCGGAGGAGAACGCCGAAAGCATCGAGCGGCTCGAAGCGGTGATGAGCGATCTCGGCTACGGCTTTTCGCGAGGCGGAGCCCATGAGGGCGGCGTCGTGACGGTGTCCGATCCAAAACTCCAGAGCGCCATCGCCGAACTGCGGGCCGCCGGCCTCAACATCATGATGTCGATGAAGGAGGCGGGAAAGCCGGTCTCCTTCGTCGAGGACTGCGCCGTGCCGCTGGAGCATCTTGCCGACTACACAGACAGGCTGACCGCGATCTTCGAGGGGCACGGGACCCGCGGCACCTGGTACGCCCACGCCTCGGAAGGCTGCCTGCACGTGCGCCCGGTCCTGAACGTCAAGCTCGAGAACGACGTCAGGACCATGCGGGCGATCGCCGAGGAGGCCTTCGCCATGGTCCGCGAATACAAGGGCTCGCATTCCGGCGAGCATGGCGACGGCATCGTGCGCTCGGAGTTCCACGAGGCGATGTTCGGCGCCCGGATCGTCGGCGCTTTCAAGGAGGTGAAGACCGCCTTCGATCCGTCGAACCTCCTCAATCCCGGCAAGATCGTCGATCCGCCGAAGATGGATGACCGCAGCCTGATGCGCTATCCGCCGGGCTATGCCGGCGAAGACTTTGCCACCGTCTTCGACTGGTCGTCCTGGACCGGTTCGGCCGGCGGTTTCCAGGGCGCCGTCGAGATGTGCAACAACAACGGCGCCTGCCGGAAATCCGCCGGCGCGGTGATGTGCCCGAGCTACCGCGTCACCCGTAACGAGCGGGACGTCACCCGCGGCCGGGCGAACACCCTCAGGCTGGCGATCTCCGGCCAGCTCGGGCCGGAAGCGCTCCATTCCGACGAGATGGCCGAGACGCTGAAACTCTGCGTCTCCTGCAAGGCCTGCCGGCGGGAATGCCCGACCGGCGTCGACATGGCGAAGATGAAGGCCGAGGTCCTCTATCAGCGCGGCAGGAAGCGCGGCTTTTCGGCCAAGGACCGGCTGATCGCCAACCTGCCGCTGACGGCGCCGCTCGCCGCCCGGATCGGCGGTGCCCTCGGCCTGCGCGACAAGGTCGGCACCTTCGCCGGCCTCTCGGAAAAGCTGTTCGGCTTCTCCGCCAGGCGCTCGCTGCCGAAATTCCGGCGCGATCATTTTCGCGACGCGGAGGGCGACGTTCCGGCCGGTGCTCGGGCGCACGGCACCGCCGAGGGCTCGGCCGAAAAGCCCGGCGTCGTCCTTCTCGCCGACACCTTCGGGCGCTGGTTCGATCCGCAGACCCTGCGGGCCGCGGTCAAGGTGCTGGGCGCGGCCAGATACGCCGTCGAAACCGCCCGCCCCCTCTCCGGCAGGCGGCCGCTCTGCTGCGGCCGCACCTATGTCGCGAGCGGCATGGCCGACCGCGCGAAAGAGGAGGCCGAGCGGACCATCGCCGCATTGCTTCCGCATGTTCGGGCCGGCCGGCTGATCGTCGGTCTCGAACCCTCCTGCCTCTTGACGCTGCGCGACGAGTTTCCCGCCCTCGTCCCCGGTAAGGAGTCCGCGGAAATTGCATCCGCAGCGCTGCTCTTCGAGGAGTTCCTCGCCCGCGAGATCAAGGCTGAGCGGCTGTCGCTGCCGCTGGCGCCGCTCGGCCGCAAAGCCTATCTTCACGGCCATTGCCACCAGAAGGCCTTCGGCGCCATGCCGGCCGTCGAGGCAGCGCTGCGGCTGATCCCGGACATCGACCTCGTCACGATCGAAAGCTCGTGCTGCGGCATGGCCGGCGCCTTCGGCTACGACGCCGAGACGATCGACGTGTCGCTGGCGATGGGCGAGGCCTCGCTGTTGCCGGCGGTGCGCGCCGCGCCCGAAGATGCGCTGATCGTCGCGGACGGCACCTCCTGCCGCCACCAGATCCACGACGGCGCAGATCGCCAGGCGGTGCATGTCGCCGAGGTGCTCGCCGGCGCTTTGGCGTCCGGCGATGGTTGAGGCTAAGACTTTTCGCGGGGCAGCCCACGGGTCTGCCGCCGCTCGCCGGCCGCCCCCGAACCGCGCGGATTGAACGTCAAATGGCAGACACAGCGATGAGCCTACTCGATCTCGAAAAACCCCTGGTTCGCCCGGCGCTGTCGGTGGAGATCACCGACCGGATGCGGCGGATGATCATGGAGGGGGAGCTGAAGCCCGGCGAAAAGGTGCCGGAAAAGGCCCTGACCGAGCATTTCGGCGTCTCCCGCACGCCGATCCGCGAAGCGGTGAAGATCCTTGCCCATGAAGGCCTCGTCGAACTCGTGCAGAACCGCGGCGCCATCGTCGCGCCTCAGACGGCCGACGAGCTGCGCGAGCTCTTCCCCGTCATCGCTGCGCTGGAAGGCGCGGCCGGCGAGCTCGCCGCGGGCCATGCGAGCGACGCGGCGATCGCGGCGCTCGGCGAGCGCTGCGTCGCGATGCGGGCGGCCTATGAATCCGGCGACCGGCCGACCTATTTCGACATCAACCAGCAGATCCATGCCGGCATCCTGAAGGCCGCCGGCAATCCGACCATCATGCGTCACCATGCGGCGCTGGCGAGCCGTGTCTTCCGGGCGCGCTACCAGGCCAATCTCTCAGGCGACCGCTGGCATGCCGCGACGCTGGAGCACGAGGCGATCCAGGCGGCGCTCGAGGCACGCGACGGCAAGCGGCTCGGCGAGTTGATGCGCGAACACCTCATGCACAAGCTGGAATCTTTGACGCGCACTCTCCTTCCCGAATGACGGCAGGGTTTTGCCAACAAATTCCGTTGTCGCCTCCGCCACCGGATGGCAGACCACGCAGATGACCATCCTCGCCTATTTCGGGGCGGCCATCGCCGAGATCGCCGGATGTTTCGGCTTCTGGGCGTGGCTGCGGCTCGGCCGGACAGCTTTGTGGCTGGTCCCGGCCGCGGCCTCGCTCTGCCTGTTCGCCTATCTCCTGACACTCGTCGAGGCGGACCAGGCGGGCCGCGCCTATGCCGCCTATGGGGGCGTCTATATCGCCGCCTCGCTCGGCTGGCTCTGGCTGATCGAGGGCAGCCGGCCCGACCGCTGGGACCTTTGCGGCGCGGCGATCTGCCTTGCCGGCGCCGCCGTCATCATCTGGGGACCGCGCGGCGCGTAACAAAGGCTCACCAGAAGTCCCGGTGGACCTCGGCCGATTCCGCCTCGATCAGAGGGCCCACGACCTCGACCTGCCGCTGGCCGGCGGCGAACACCGTTCGGCAGGGAAGGTCCATCGTGAGGTTTTCCGGATTCGGGCCAATCAGTTCCTTCAGGCCCTTTTCGCCGAGGCCGTAGACGACCCGCCCGAGCCCCGCCCAATAGGCGGAGCCGGCGCACATCGCGCAGGGCTCGGCATTGGCGACCATCGTGCAGCGCGACAGGAACGCCGCGTCATAGGCCAGCGAGGCGTCGGTCATCAGGTTGCGCTCGGCATGGCCGGTCCTGTCGCCCCTGGTGCCGCCGGTGTTCATCGCCTCCATCAGCTTCTCGCCGTTGGGCCCGAGAAGGATCGCGGCAAAGGGATGATCGCCCCGCTCGCGGCTCTTCCAGGCGAGCGCGATGGTCTCGCGGACCCATTCGACGTCGGATTTTCCGGCCATGTGATCGATCGCCCTTTCGCGCTCCGATTCCCTTTTCCGCAGGGTGCAGGCGGCTTACCCCGGCCGCAATGGCCCGACGCGATGAAGATTTGCGCGCTGCTGCTTCATCATTGAGCATTTAGCAATCGCGCCCCGCAAGCGGCGCCCCGAGAGGCCGACGGAGCCGCCCCCGATGCGGCTGGCACGGCCTTTGCATCGTCACCGCCGAGTAGAAGCGGTCAGGCGGTTTCCGCCGGGACATTGCTCAGTTGGGCGTACCGACACCGGTCCGTGGCCCGCTGATCCGCTTTTGCCGCGATCCACGGACAACGCCCACTCTGATGCCACAAGGCGCGCCGCTCCGGCCCGCCCAAACGGAGCTGAAGGGCATGGCACGAAACGATCTTCTCCCGCGTCTCATCGGCGGTCTTTTCGCCGGCTGCGCGCTTCTTGCCGCCGGCAGCGCCAGCGCCGCCGACAAGGTCGCCTACCAGCTCGACTGGCTGCCCGGCGGCGACAAGGCGCCGATCTATGTCTGCGTCGACAAGGGGTTCTGCGCCGATGCCGGGCTCGACGTCTCGATCGTCCCGGGCCGCGGCTCCTCCGAGGCGATCACCAAGATCGCCACCGGTGCGTCGGATATCGGCTCCGCCGACATCGGCGCGCTGATGGCCGCCCGCGTCAACGAGAGCGTGCCGGTCATCGCCGTCATGTCGATCTTCAACAAGGGCCCGCACGCCTTCTACACGCTGGAGGGCAGCGGCGTCGAAACCATCACCGACGTCAAGGGCAAGACGGTCGCGACCTCGCCCTTCACCTCCTCCAACGTCTTCCTGCCGCTGGTCCTCAAGGATGTCGGCCTCACCGAGGACGACATCACCCTCACCAAGGCCGATCCCGGCGCCCTCGGCCCGATGCTGATGACCGGCGCCAGCGACGTCATCATCGCCTGGATGACCGACGTCTCCCGCTATACCGGCCAAGCGAAGAATGCCGGCAAGACGATCAAGGTGTTTCCCTGGTCGGCGGCCGGGCTCGAGCTCTATTCGGCATCGCTGATCGCCAATGAGGGCTTCCTGAAGGACCGCCCGGACGTCGCCAGACGCTTCATCGCCGCCTTCAGGAAATCCGTCGAGTTCTGCATCGCCAATCCGCAGGAAGCCGCCGAGTCGGTCTCCCACATCGTGCCGGAGCTCACCGCCGAGAACGTCCTCGGCTCGCTCAAGGACACGCTCGTCCTCGTCGACAACGACGTCACCGAGAAGGACGGGCTCGGCGTCTTCGAGCCGAAGCGTCTCGCCGCCACCTGGGAGCGGGTTTCCGCCGCCCAGCAGCTCGACAAGGACGTCCTCGATCCCGAGACGGTGGTCGATCGCGCCTTCGTTCCAGGCGCCACCCAGTGACCCCGGCCAACGATCGGCCGGGCGACCCGGCGATCGTCTTCGACGGCCTTGGCCAGGTGTTCCACACCCGGTCGGGCCGCACCCACGCGCTCGACCATGTGGATTTCACCGTGGCGCGGCACCAGTTCGTCGCCGTGCTCGGGCCGTCGGGCTGCGGCAAGTCGACCCTCTTGCGGATGATCGCCGGGCTGCTGCAGCCGACATCGGGCGAGGTCCGCGTCTTCGGCCTCAAGGTCGCCGAGCCGCGCGACGACGTCGGCATCGTCTTCCAGAAGCCGACGCTGCTGCCCTGGGCGAGCGCCGAGGACAACGTCGTCTTCCCGCTCCGCCACAAGACCGGACGGGTCGACGCCGCCGACTGGGAACGGGCCCGCGCACTGCTGACCACGGTCGGTCTCGGCGGCTTCGAAGAGCGGCTGCCGGCAGAGCTTTCCGGCGGCATGCAGCAGCGCGTCGGCATCGCCCGGGCGCTCTTCATGGAGCCGGACATCCTGTTGATGGACGAGCCGTTCTCGGCCCTCGACGCGCTGACCCGCGAGGAGATGGGCTTCGAGCTCGTCCGGGTCTGGGAGGCCCAGCCGAAGACCGTCGTCTTCATCACCCATTCGATCTCCGAGGCGCTGCTCCTCGCCGACCGCATCGTCGTCATGAGCCCGCGCCCGGGCCGGGTGATCGAGGACCTGATCGTTCCCCTCTCCCGGCCGCGCGCCGGCGAGACGGGATTTCAAAACGCCGGAAAGATCCATGAGCTCTCAGGACATCTCCGCAGCCTCCTCGTCCAGCGCGCGGCCTAGGCCGGCGGCAAGGCAACCGGGGCCGGGCTTAGCGGCCCGCGCCCTCGCCGCGCCCGGCCTCGTTCCGGTCGCGACCTTCGTGGCGATCCTCCTCGTCTGGGAGATCGCCTGCCGGGTCTTCGCCATACCCTCCTTCGTGCTGCCGGCGCCGAGCCGCATCGTCGAGGGGTTCGGTGCCGTCAGCCTCGGACGCTGGATCGAACATATCTGGGCGACCCTCAGCGTCGCGCTGATGGGTTTCGCTCTGTCGATCGCCATCGCGATCCCGATCGCCGTCTTGCTGGCGCGCTCCGAGACCCTGTCGCGGGCGCTCTATCCGATCCTCGTCGTCATCCAGTCGACGCCGATCGTCGCGGTCGCGCCCATCATCATCGTCGTGATGGGCGCCGGCGACGCGCCGCGGGTCGCCATCACCTGCCTGATCACCTTCTTCCCGCTCGTCGTCTCCACCACCACCGGCCTGATGGCGACGCCGCCGGAACTCATCGAACTGTCGCGCTCGCTGCGCGCGCCGGCGATCCGCGAGATCACCCAGATCCGCTTGCCCTATGCGGTGCCCTTCATCTTCTCGGCGCTGAAGATCTCGGTCACCCTCGCGGTCATCGGCGCCGTGGTGGCCGAGTTCGTCGCGGCGGAAAAGGGCGTCGGCTACTTCATCCAGTTCTCGACCTCGATGTTCCAGATCCAGCAGGCCTGGTCGGGCCTCGTCGTCCTCGTCCTGATGTCGCTGGCGCTGTTCCAGCTCGTCAATCTGGCGCAGAGGCTGTTCTTCCCCTGGAGCCTGTCGGAGAAGGGCCGATGACGAGCTTCCTCGTCACCGGCGCCGTCGGCATCCTCACCGGTCTTCCCGGCGAGGCGGCGCGCGCTGCCGGCGACATCCGCGTCGAGGCCGGCACCATCACCGAACTCGGCGATCTGGCCGCCCGCCCCGGCGAGCGGATCGTCGACGCCTCCGGCTGCGTCGTCACGCCCGGCCTCGTCAACACCCACCACCATCTCTTCCAGAGCGTGCTCAAGGCCGTGCCCGCCGGCATGAACGAGCCGCTGGCGCCCTGGCTGCGGCTGGTGCCGTACTCCTACTGGCATCTCATCGACGATGAGGCGCTGCGGGTCGCGGCCCGCATCGGCCTCGCCGAGCTGATGCTCTCCGGCGCGACCACCGTCGCCGATCATCACTATTTCTACTCCGACCGCTTCGACTACGATCCGAGCGCCGTCCTTTTCGAGGAAGCCGAGAGGCTGGGCATCCGTTTCGCGCTGCTGCGCGGCGGCGCCACCAAGGCCAGGCGTTTCGACGGGACCGACATGGTGCCGCTGCCGACCGAGAGCTTTTCGGCGATGACGGCCGCCGTCGAGCGCGACGTCGCGCGCTTCCACGATCCGGCGCCGGGTGCCATGCGCCGCGTCGTCTTCGCGCCGACGACGCCGACCTATTCGCTGCACCCCCACGAACTGGTCGAGGCGGCGCGCTTTGCCCGTTCTCTCGGCATCAGGCTGCATTCGCATCTGTCGGAGGATACCGGCTACGCCGCCTTCACCCTTGCCGAATATGGCGCCCGACCGGTGGAGTGGCTGGCCGGCCACGAATGGCTCGGCGACGACGTCTGGTTCGCCCATCTCGTCGACCTGTCCGAGCGCGAGATCGCCCTTCTCGCCGAGACCGGCACCGGCATGGCCCATTGCCCGCAGGCGAACGCTCGGCTCGGCTCGGGGATCGCGCCTGCGCCGGAGCTTGCGGCACGCGGCGGCGCGGTGTCGCTGGCGGTCGACGGCGCGGCAGCCAACGAGGCGGCGGATATGGCGAGCGCGCTCTTTGCGGCCTTTTCGCTGCACCGGGCCGCGAAGGGCGCGAAGGCGGTGCGCACCGAAGAGATCATGCGCTGGGCGACGGCAGGCGGCGCCCAGGTTCTCGGCCTTCCGGCCATCGGCACGATCGCGGTCGGCAAGCAGGCAGACCTTGCCCTCTTCGATATGTCCAACCCCCGCTACCTCGGCCAGCACGACGCGGTTCTGGGGCCCGTCATCTCGGGCGGTCAGGCACAAATCCGCGCAAGTTTCGTCGCCGGCAAGGAGATCGTCGTGGACGGCCGCATCCCCGGCCTCGACCTCGGCGAACTCGGCGCGGCGGCGACCCGCGTCGTCGCGCGCATCAAGCAGCGCGCAAAGAAGGGAGGCGCCCTGGCCGCTTGAGGGTCGCCAGCCCGACAGGATGCATCGGACCCCGGGAGTAGAAGCAGTCAGCGCTCGATCGTCGGCGCCGGTCATTGCTCCTTCGGAACGCGGCGACGGCCGCCTTTGATCGAAACGGAGAACTGAAAATGACGGCAACCGCAACGCCCACCACGCCCTATGGCCTCGCCGAGCTCGAAAAGGAGCGCGGCTTCGGCGGCATGGGCACCACCAAGGCCCGCAACGTCCCGCAGATCGACATGAGCGACTTTGCCGCCCGCAAGGCCGAGATCGCCGATCAGCTCTGGGACGCCTCCACCGAGATCGGCTTCTTCCAGCTCGTCAATCACGGCATCCCGCAGGCGCAGATCGACGAGGCCTTCGCCATGGCCGAGCGCTTCTTCGACCTCAAGGAAGCGACCAAGGCGCAATATCCGCTTCTGAAGGGCACCAATGCCGGCTGGGAATACAAGAGCCAGGTGCGCCCCTCGACCGGCACCGCCGACAACAAGGAGAGCTACCAGATCACCCTGCCCCGCATGGAAAAGCTCTGGCCGACCGGCGAGGAGCTTTCCGGCTTCAAGGTGGTGATGCTGGCCTTCGAGCGCGCCAACTGGGCGCTCGGCATGAAGGTCCTGTCCTGTTTTGCCATGAAGCTCGGCTTTCCCGCCGACTTCTTCACCGACGCCCACGACCCGCTGCAGCCGGACTATCAGTCGACGCTGCGGCTGATCCACTATCTCCCCATGGTCGGCGCCAAGCCCGAGGACTTCACCGGCTGGCGCGCCGGCGCCCACACCGACTTCGACTGCCTGACGCTGCTTCACCAGAAGGTCGGTCAGGGCGGGCTGCAGCTCTGCCCGGGGCGCGAGGCAAGCGGCGAACTCGCATGGACCGATGTCGAGCCGAAGCCCGGCGTCGTCACCTGCAATATCGGCGACATGCTGATGCGCTGGAGCGACGACAGGCTGCAGTCGACGCTGCACCGGGTGCGGATGCCGCGAGAGGACGAGTATCTCGGGCCCCGCTATTCGCTGCCGTTCTTCTGCCAGGCGAACAAGGGCGCGATGATCCAGGGGCCGGAGAAGAAATACCAGCCGATCACCGCCCACGACTACCTGCAGCAGCGGATCGCGGCGAACTTCGCCAAGTGACCCGCGGTGCCCCGCATGGCCGGGCGCCTCGTCGCGCCCGGCAGCCGTCACGCGCTTTCAGCAGAACAGACGCGCTTGCCTGACGTCATCGAGCAGACGCACGAAGCCCGCCGCCTGATGGTCGGCGATCGCCCTGCCCTTTTCGGCGGTCGCGGCGGACGCGTCGCCGACGGTGCCCTTGCCGTTGAGGTCGCTGGCGATCCAGGCATAGGCGTGGGTGCCGGTCGGGCGCAGAAGCTCGAAGTCCCGTTCGAAATCGGTGGCGGTGGAGACGAAATTCTCCGCCTTCGCCATGTCGACCGCCTCCGGCCGGAAATGCAGCATCAGCGAGGTCTCGGCGTCGCCGCCATGGATGCCGTGGCGTTTCTCCAGGTCGTCGATCATTCCCTCGGGCGAGCCGAAGCGCGACCAGGACGTCTTCACCACCAGCATCTTGGCGCGGACGCGGAGCTCGCGGGCGACGATGCCCATGATCTCCTCGTTGCCGCCATGGGAGTTGACCATCACCAGCTTGCGGATTCCGGCCCGGGCGACGGAGAGGCCGAGTTCGCTCCAGGCCTCGATCAGAAGCGCCGGCGGCAGCGTCAGCGTGCCGGGCGCATGGAGATGCTCGTTCGACTTGCCGACCGCCTGGATCGGCAGGATGCGCAGGTCGAGATCGCCCGGCAGCCTCTCGATCACCGTGTGCAGCATGCCGTGATTGATCACGGTGTCGGTGCCGACGGGAAGATGCGGCCCGTGCTGCTCGACCGCGGCGATCGGCAGGACGGCGATCGTCGCCATCGGGTCGAGATTTTCGAAGGCGGTGGTCGGAAAGTCGGACCACCAGACAGGTCGCCGGGCTTGGCTCATTGCGTCTCTCCTCTTGCGCATCCGAAGCGTCCGTCACGCGGCGGCGACTACCTCGATCTCGACCACGAATTCTTCCCTGGCAAAGCCTGTGACGATCATCAGCGTCGAGGCCGGATAGGGCGCCGGAAACAGCCGGTCGCGCACCGCCATGTATGGCTTCAGATGCTCGCGCCCGGTCACATAGGCGTTGATCCGCACGACGTTTGCGAGCGTCATGCCGGCATCGGCGAGGATCGCCGCGACATTGGCGAAACAGCGCTCCGCCTGAGCGCCGCAGCCTTCGGGGATCGTGCCGTCGGCATCGATGCCGAGCTGGCCGGAGAGAAAGACGGTTCGCGCCCCGGGCGGCACTTCGATGCCGTGGGAATAGGCCGCAAACGGCGGATGGATGGTCTCGGCGCGAAGGGTCTTCATCCCGCTCTCCCGGATTGGCTCGACCGAGCCTTAGCCGCTGTGATCACGGAAATAAATGTTGCCGCCGCAATTAAATGCCTTGCAACTGGGCGTGCCTCAAAAATAGACTTTTTGCGGATGCGAGATCGTTCCCACCCCTCGTCGAAACGCGCGCCGACGCGTCGCCGACCTCTGCGAAGGATTGACGACATGATGCCGACTTCCCCTACCCTGACGGCGATCGCCTTCGCCCTGCTTCTCGGCTCCGCCGGGGCTGCCATGGCCGATGACAGCGAGCCGGTCGCCGTCTCCTTCGGCACCAACTGGCTCGCCCAGGCCGAGCACGGAGGCTACTACCAGGCGCTCGCCGACGGCACCTACAAGAAATACGGGCTCGACGTGACGATCCGCCAGGGCGGCCCGCAGGCGGCCAACCGCAACCTCCTGATCGCCGGGCAGATCGACTTCTACATGGGCGGCACCCTCGGCTCCTTCGACGCGGTCAAGCAGGGCGTTCCGCTGATCACCGTCGCGGCGATCTTCCAGAAGGATCCGCAGATGCTGATGGCCCATCCGGACCAGGGCATCGACGATTTCGCCGACCTCGCCAAGCTGCCGACGATCTTCATGGGGAAGGAGGGCTTCATCACCTACTTTTCCTGGATGAAGGCGAATTACGAGGGCTTCTCCGACGCCCAGTTCAAGCCGTACCAGTTCAATCCCGCCCCCTTCATCGCCGACCCGAAGTCGGCCCAGCAGGGCTACATCACCTCCGAACCCTACGAGGTCGAGAAACAGGCCGGCTGGGCGCCGAAGACCTTCCTCCTCGCCGACCAGGGCTTCGATCCCTATTCGACGACGATCGAGACCCAGCGCTCGATGGTCGAGGAGAAGCCCGAGGTGGTCCAGAAGTTCGTCGATGCCACGATCATCGGCTGGTACAACTATCTGAACGGCGACAATTCGGCCGCCAACGAATTGATCAAGAAAGACAATCCGGAAATGACCGACGAGCAGCTCGCCTTCTCGCTGGCGAAGATGAAGGAGACCGGCATCGTCGTCTCCGGCGCCGCCGAGGAGAAGGGCATCGGCTGCATGACCGACGAGCGCTACAAGGACTTCTTCGACAAGATGGTGGCGATCGACGTGGTCGACGCCTCGCTCGACTACAAGAGCGCCTACACCCTCGACTTCGTCTGCAAGGGCGTCGGCATGAAGGCCGCCGGCAAATGACGCCGGCGCTTGCTCGCCCCGCCCGCTGAACCAACCGGAACCCGCCATGTCCAGCGCCGCCGTCGCCGAAAGGCCGGCCGCCAGCACGCGCCAACGGCCCGTGGTCTCGGCCCGCAACGTCTCCAAGCGCTTCTCCAACGGAACGCTGGCCCTGTCGGACATGACGCTCGACATCATGCCGGGGGAGTTCGTCAGCCTGCTCGGCCCGTCGGGCTGCGGCAAGTCGACGGCGCTGCGCATCATTGCCAGCCTCGGCGAGGCGACCACCGGCACGATCGACTGGCCGACCTCGCGGATCGACAGCCGCGGCAAGCCGGCCTCCAGCATCGGCTTCGTCTTCCAGGAGCCGACGCTGATGCCCTGGCGCACGGTGTTTGGCAATGTCTACCTGCCGCTCCGGCTGAAGGGCCAGTCGAAGTCTGCCTCCCGCGAGCGCATCATGGCGGCACTGGAAACCGTCGGGCTCGGGGACTTCGCCAAAGCCTATCCGCGCGAACTCTCGGGCGGCATGAAGATGCGCGTCTCGATCGCCCGCGCCCTCGTCACCGAACCTGCCATCCTGTTGATGGACGAGCCCTTCGGCGCCCTCGACGAGATCACCCGCCAGAAGCTCAATGACGACGTCCTGAGGCTCTGGCACGAGGCCGGCCTCACCGTCGTCTTCGTCACCCATTCCGTCTACGAGGCCGCCTATCTGTCGAGCCGCATCATCGTCATGGGCTCGCGGCCGGGCCGCGTCGTCACCGACATGCCGATCGACAGTCCCTGGCCCCGCGACGAGGGCTTCCGCTCGAGCGAGGACTACGCGGCGCTGAGCCGCAAGGTGTCGGACGCCCTCCAGCATGCGATCCACCAGACGGGAGAAGCCGCATGAGCGATCTTCCCGCCACCAGCGCCGTCGCCGCTCCCGCTGAAGACGAAGCGAAGGAACTCGCCGTTCGCGGCAGGCAGGAGCCCCGCGAGATCAGCGCCAGGGCGGACCTGGTGCTGCGGATCGCCGTTCCGACCTTTGTCCTGCTTTTGACCGTTCTCGCCTGGCAGCTCTATGTCGTTTTCGCCGAGGTGCCGGCCTACATCCTGCCGAGCCCGGTCGCCGTCGCCACAGCGCTCTGGACCGACTGGGGCACGCTCTATCCGGCGCTGCTCGTCACCCTGAAGATCACCTTCACCGCGCTGATCCTGGCGCTCGCCGGCGGCGTCGCGCTCGCGGTGCTGCTGGTCCAGTCGCGCTGGATCGAGCTTGCCCTCTATCCCTATGCGGTGATCATGCAGGTGACGCCGATCGTCGCCATCGCGCCGCTGCTCCTCGTCTACGTCTCCTCGACCCAGACGGCGCTCTTGATCTGCGCCTTCATCGTCGCCTTCTTCCCGATCCTGTCGAACATGGTCCAGGGCCTGAAGAGCGTCGACCACAACCTCCTCAACCTCTTCGACCTGTACGGTGCTTCGCGGATGCAGACGCTGTGGCTTTTGAAGCTGCCGGCCGCGCTACCCTATTTCATGGCGGGGCTGAAGATCGGCGGCGGTCTCGCGCTCATCGCCGCGGTGGTCGCCGAATTTGCCGCCGGCTCGGCGGGCGCCGGTTCCGGCCTCGCCTTCCGCCTGCTCGAATCCCAGTACCGCCTCAACATCCCGCGCCTCTTCGCCGCGCTGATCCTGTTGTCGGTGACCGGCGTCGCGATCTTCGGCCTGACCTCGCTGATCTCCTGGCTTTCGCTCCGCCGCTGGCACGAGAGCGCGCTGAAACGGGAGAACTGAGCCATGAGCATCATCGAGGAAGCAGCGGGGGGCGAACGCCGGCTGCGGAGTGCCACCCTGCCGCAGGCTTTGACGCCGGCAGGCGGCACCGGCCTCAACCTGGTCGACATCGACATTTCGGACGGGCGCATCGCCGCGATCGCCCCGGCCGGCACCCTCCCCGAGCGGCCGGGCGCTGCCCTCCACGATTGCGACGGCGGCCTCGTCTTTCCCGCCTTCATCGACCTCCACACCCATCTCGACAAGGGTCATATCTGGCCGCGCAAACCCAATCCCGACGGCAGCTTCATGAGCGCCCTCAACGCAGTGATGGCCGACCGCGAGGCAAGCTGGAGCGCTGCCGACGTCGAGCGGCGGATGGATTTCGCCTTGCGCTGCGCCTATGCCCACGGCACGGCGGCGATCCGCACCCACATCGATTCCGCCCCGCCCCAGCACGAGATCTCCTGGCCGGTCCTTGGAGCGATGCGCGAGCGCTGGGCCGGCCGGATCGAGTTGCAGGGCGTCGCCCTCCTCGGCCCCGACCACCTTCTCGACCCGGGCCTGCTCGAGCGGGTCGCTTCGACCGCCAGGGCCGCCGGCGGCAGGCTCGGCGGCGCGATCTCGGTCTTCGACAGGGCCAGGGAAGCGATCGCAGCGGCGGTCGAGGCCGCCGGGCGCCACGGGCTCGATCTCGACCTTCATATCGACGAGAGCGAGGAGACCGCCTCGCGCTCGCTGGCGATCCTCGCCGAGACCGTCATTGAGACCGGCTTCTCCGGCAAGGTGGTCGCCGGGCACTGCTGCTCGCTCGCCGTCCACGACGAGACCTTCGCGAGGGAAACCATCGAGCGTGTCGCCGAGGCCGGCATCGCCATCGTCTCGCTGCCGATGTGCAACCTCTACCTCCAGGACCGGCACGGCGAGAACGGCCCGCGCACGCCGCGCTGGCGGGGCGTCACCCTCGTCAACGAGCTGCGCGCGGCCGGCGTCGCGGTCAGCCTCGCCTCGGACAACACCCGCGATCCGTTCTACGCCTATGGCGACCTCGACGGGCTCGAGGTGCTGCGGGAAGCGGCGCGGATCGCCCATCTCGACCATCCCGCCGACGAGGCGTTCTCCTGGGCCCGGGCGGTGACGTCGACGCCCTCTGAGGTCGGCGAGTTTTCCTGGCGCGGCGAGATCGCCGTCGGCGCGCCGGCGGACTGCATCCTCTTTCGCGCCCGCAGCTGGACCGAGCTGATGGCGCGGCCGCAATCCGACCGCATCGTGCTGCGCGCCGGCCGGCCGATCGACCGGACCCTCCCCGACTATCGCGAGCTCGACAACCTGATGGGCGCGCCCCAGCCATGACGAGGACAGCCCCCTTGGACATCGACGCCTTCCGCCGTGATCTCGGCGACATTCCGGTCGAGGACAATCCCAAGCTCGTCCTGCAGAAGAGCCGGGACTTCTACTGGTATTCGCCGGTCCTGAAGCGCCAGCTCGATCATGTGACCGCCGACCTCGTGGTCACTCCGCGGACCATCGACGACGTGGTGACGACCCTCGCCAGCGCCCATCGCCACGGCGTGCCGGTGACGCCGCGCGGTGCCGGGACCGGCAATTACGGCCAGGCGATGCCGCTCTCCGGCGGCGCCGTCCTCAACCTCGCCGGTCTGACCAAAGTCGTCGCGTCGAGCCCGATGACGGTGCGCGCCGAGGCCGGCGCCATCCTTGCCAGGATCGACGAGGAGACACGGGCGGCCCATGGCGCCGAGATGCGCTTCCACCCCTCGACCTATCGCACCGCGACGATCGGCGGCTTCGTCGCCGGCGGCTCGGGCGGCGTCGGATCGATCCGCTGGGGCGGCCTTCGCAACTTCGGCAACATCATCTCGCTGAAGGTGGTGACCTGCGAGGCGAGCCCGCGCATCCTCGACATCGAGGGCACCGACATTCTGAAGGTCGCCCACGCCTACGGCACCAACGGCATCATCGTCGAGGCGGAAGTGCCGCTGACGGCCGGCTACGACTGGGTCGACGTCCTTGCCGGCTTCGACACGATCGAAGACGCCGTGCGCTTTGCCCGCAACGTCGCCCTGCAGGACGGGATGCTGCTGAAGGAGATCGCGCCGATCGCGGCGCCCGTTCCCCACGACTATTTCGTCCGGCACCAGAAGTTCATCCGCAAGGATCAGTCGGTCGTCGTGATGATGGCCGCGCCGCAGGCGATGGCCGCGCTGTCGATCTTCCTCGCCCACGAGAAGGGCGAGATGCTCTACCGTTCTGACGCGGCGAGCGAAGAGGACTTGAAGCGCCTGCCGCCGGCCTACGAGCTCGCCTGGAACCACACGACGCTGCGCGGCCTCAAGGTCGATCCGTCGATCACCTATCTGCAGACGCAATATCCCGATCTGGAGACTCTCAAGAAGATCATCGCGCTCCTCGGCGACGAGATGCCGATGCACAACGAGATGATCCGCTTCGACGGGCGGGTGGTCTTTTCCGGCCTGCCGATCGTGCGCTTCTCCACCGAGGAGCGGCTGGAGGAGATCATCCGGATCCACGAGGACAATGGCTGTCTCGTCTTCAATCCGCACCGCTACACGCTGGAGGAAGGCGGCATGAAGCGCTCCGATCCCGGCCAGCTCGCCTTCAAGCGCGAGGCCGATCCGAAGGGCATCCTCAACCCCGGCAAGATGATCGCCTGGGAGAATCCCGACTTCGACTTCGCCTCCGGCAAGGCCTGGCTGTTCTCCGGCCTGCAGAGCGCGGGGGCGGACTGAGCCGATGCGCGTTCTCGTGGTCCACGCCCATCCGGTCGAGACGAGCTACAGCGCGGCGCTCAACACCATCGTTCTCGACGAACTGGCGAAGGCCGGGCATGCGGTCGATCACCTCAGCCTCTATGGCGAGGGCTTCGATGCCGTCCTCTCCCGCGAGGAGCGGCTCGCCTATCACGATGTCCCGGACAACCTGACCGACGCCATCCGCCCTTACGTCGAGAGGGTCAAGGCGGCGGACGCCCTGGTCTTCGTTTATCCGGTGTGGAACTTCGGCCTGCCGGCGATCCTGAAGGGCTTTTTCGACCGGGTCTTCGTGCCAGGCGTCGCCTTCGAGATGCGCGGCGGCCAGCTGGTACGGGTGCTGCCGCCGAAGAAGAAGATCGCCGTCGTCACCACCTATGGCGGCGACCGGCTGCGGGCGCTTCTGATGGGCGATCCGCCCCGCAAGGTCGCCTGCCGGGTGTTTTGGACGGTGTTCCGCCCGCGCCGCCCCGTCCAGTATCTCGCTCTCTACGACATGAACAACAACGGCCCCGGAAAGCTCGACGCCTTCAAGGCGCGGGTCGCCCGGGCGATGGCGCGGTTCTGAGCCGCGCCGGCGGGATGCGCCGAAAATATCCAAGCCTTAGTTGAAGGACCCTTCACATGCGAAACCCGAGACGACTGCCGGCCCTCATCCTCGCCGCGGCCAGCGCCGCCTTTGCCACTGCCCCGGCCGCCCGGGCCGCCGAGGCGATCACCTTCGGCCTCAACTGGCTCGCCGAGACCGAGCATTGCGGCTTCTACCAGGCGAAGGCCGCCGGGCTCTATGATGAAGCCGGTCTCGACGTGACGCTGGTGCCGGGCGGGCCGGACGCCAATGTCCCGCTGCTGGTCGCCTCCGGCAAGTACCAGCTCGGCATGGGGTCGAGCTTCACGACGCTGAACCTCCTCGCCCAGGACATTCCGGCAAAGACCGTCGCGGCCTTCCTGAAGAAGGACCCGCAGACGCTGGTTGCCCATCCCGGCCAGGGCGTCGAGACGCTGGAGGACCTGAAGGGCAGGACGATCATGATCGCCAAGTTCTCCCAGCAGGAGTTCTGGCAGTTTCTGAAGACCAGATACGGCTTTTCCGACGAGCAGCTGAAACCCTACACCTATTCCGCGGCGCCCTTCCTCGCCGACCCGAAGGCGGTTCAGCAGGGCTACATCACCGAGGACGCCTATCTCCTCGGCAAGGAGATGCCCGAGCCGCCGGTCTCGCTGCTGCTTGCCGACTACGGCTACCAGAACTACGCCTCGACGGTGTTTGGCCGCAGCGACTGGATCGACGCGCACAAGGATGCCGTCAGGGCTTTCGTCGAGGCGACGGCGAAGGGCTACCAGGCCTGCCTCGACGGCAAGGCGAGCGCCGGCGAGGAGGCGATCCTGACCGCCAATCCCGACCACACCAAGGGCCTCTACGACTTCAAGCTGAAGCAGATGAAGGAGCGCAACATGGTGACCGGCGAGGACGGCGGGCCGATCGGCCAGATGACCGACGAGCGATGGAAGGACTTCTTCGACACGATGGTCGCGTCGGGCGTCTACGCGAAAGACCTCGACTACAAGGCCGCCTACGACCTGTCCTTCGTCGACGGCGAATAAGGAGATCTGCCATGGCCGAGATCGCGCTTCCCCTCGTCGACCTCTCCTCCTTCATCGGCGGCGACGCCGCGGCCCGGGCGAACGTCGCCAGGGAGTTCACAAAGGCATTCGAGACGGTCGGTTTTGCCGTCGTCGTCGGCCACGGCATTCCCGAGCCGCTGATCGACGAAACCTATGCCGCGATGACCGCCTTCTTCGACGCGAGCTTCGAGGCAAAGAGCGCCTATACCCCGCCGGAAAAGGCCAAGGGCCGCGGCTATCTGCCAATGGGGATCGAGAGCGTCGGCAAGACGCTCGCCGGCGAGACGCCGCCCGACCTCTGCGAGGCGCTGGTCTTCGGCGCGCCGCACCGCGAGGGCCGGCCGGGCCACCGGCCGAACTTCTATCCGGAACAGCCGCCGGAACTCGCCGGGCTGGTCAAGCGCTACAGCGCCGAGATCCTGAAGCTCAACGCCCATCTGGTGCAGCTGATGGCGCTGGCGCTCGACATGGAGGAGGACGCGCTCGACCCCCTCCACACCGATCCCGCTCTGACCCTGCGCTTCGTCAACTATCCCGACCAGGTGGAGGAGCCGAAGCCCGGCCAGCTTCGCTACGGCGAGCATCACGACTACGGCACACTGACGATCCTCAGGCAGGACGCCGCCCCCGGCGGCCTGGAGATCCGCGATTTCGACGGCGTCTGGAAGGAAGCGACGGTGGTGCCGGGCTCCTTCGTCATCAATGTCGGCGATCTCCTCGCCCGCTGGACCAACGACCGCTGGCGCTCGACGCTGCACCGGGTGTCGAACCCGCCGCGCGGGCTCACCGGCTCGACGAAACGGCTGTCGATGGTCGCCTTCACCGGGCCGAACGAGGACGCCGAGATCACCGTGCTGCCGACCTGCAGAAGCGAGGATGCGCCGGCGAAATATCCGCCGGTCAAAGCGGGCGAATACATCCTGTCGAAGATCGCCGCGAGCCACGAGATCAAGGCGGACTGAGAACGGGGTTTGGCCGACCGTCACGGCCTCAGCGCAGCAGGTCGGCCACGCGCCGGATCTCGCCGGGCGCAAGGCCGCAATCGGCGAGATAGCCCTCGGCGCCGCCCCAGCGCTCGCGCAGCAAGTTGAGCGCCGGGCTCAGCATCTCGACCTTCGCGGCGTAGACCTGATTGGCGGCGGCGCGGCCCGTCGGATCGTGGCTTTCGCGCAGGCGCTTCAAGAGCGCCGCGCCGGCGGTCTCGGTCAGCGCATAATCGGCGAGGATGTCGGTTTCAGAGACCCCCGCGGCACCAAGCACCAGCGCCGCGACGAGACCGGTGCGGTCCTTGCCGGCGGTGCAATGGACGAGCAGCGGCGCCTTGCTTTTCGCGATCGCCCGGAAGACGCTGGCGAAGGCCGGACCGCAGGTCTCGAAGGCGGCAACGTAACGGTCGGCCATCGAGAAGCTTCGGCCCGCCGCCATCGCCGCCAGCGGCTGCAGGCGGGCAAACAGCGGGATGTGCCGGTAGTCGATGCCGGTACGGCCGAGGAGGCGGGCCGGATCGCGGCCGAGTTCGTCCTCGGTGCGCAGGTCGATGACGAGGCCGAGGCCGGTGGCGGCGAGCGCCTCGAGCCCCGCCGCATCGAGGCCGTGCTGGCCGCAGCCACGGAACACCCGGCCAAAGGCGGTGGTGCCGCCGGACGCCACCGCATAGCCGCCGAGATCGCGGATATTGTGGACGCCGCCAAGCGGCAGGAGCCGCGTCATTTCAGTCCCGAGCGCATGAAGCTGTCGATGATCTGCCGGTGCAGGACGAGATAGAGCGCCAGGATCGGCAGCGACGCCAGCGTCGCGGCCGCCATCATCGGTCCCCATTGATTGCCCTCCTGGCTCATGAACATTTCCAGCCCGATCTGCACCACCGCATTCTCGATGTGCCGGGTCAGAAGCAGCGGCCAGAAATACTCGTTCCAGGCCGAGATGAAGGCGAGCACGGTGAGTGCCGCAAGTGCCGGACGCATGTTCGGCGCGACGATCTGCCAGAGGATCCGCGAGGCCCCTGCCCCGTCCATCCGCGCCGCCTCGATCACCTCCTTCGGGAAGGAGCGCATGGCATTGTAAAAAACGATGACGGCGAAGGCGGCGGCGGCATTCGGGATGACGAGGCCGGCGATGGTGTCGCGCAGGCCGAGTTCGGTGGCGAGGACATAGTTCGGGATCATCGTCACCTGGAAGGGCACCAGCCAGGACAGGCCGATCACCGCCTGGGCCAGCTTCACCCCCGGAAACGGCCAGCGGACCAGCGCATAGGCCGCCAGGAGGCCCGTCAGCACCTGCGCGGCGGCGGTGGCCGAAGCCATCAGCGCGGTGTTCCAGAGGATGCGCAGCATCGGGATCGCCTCGAGGACGTAGCCGAAATTCTCGAGCGACGGCGCCTTGGGCCAGAGCGCTGTCGAGAAGATTTCGGTCTCCGGCTTCAGCGCCGTGACGATCATCCAGTAGACCGGGAACAGCGCGAGGACCGACAGGACGATCATCATCGCGTGGACGGGGAGTTGGCGCGGCCTATTCGTCATAGACGGCGAGCCTCTTCATCAGCCGCAGCATGAGGAGCGCGACGGCCGCCAGCGTGACGAAGGTGAGGATGCCGGCGGCGGCACTCCAGCCGGCCGACAGCGTCTTGAAGCCGTAGTCCCACATCAGGAAGAAGACGTTGGTGGTCGATTTCAGCGGCCCGCCGCCGGTCAGGACGTTGACGTAGATGAAGCTCCACTGCGCCCCGAACAGCGCCGTCATCATCGTCAGGAGCAGGATCGTCGGCGACAGCAGCGGCAGCCGGATGTCGCGGATCACCTGCCAGCGGCTGGCGCCGTCCATCCGCGCCGCCTCGATGTAGCTCGGCGCGATGGTCGCATTGGCGGCCGAGAGCAGCAGCGTCGAAAAGCCGATCAGCTTCCAGCCGGTGATCCAGACGAGGGTCCAGAGCGCGATGTCCGGATCCTGCAGGAAGCCCACCGGGCCGAAGCCGAGCACTTCGAGCCCGGCATTGACGAGGCCGTGGGTGTCGTTGAGGAGCCAGCGCCAGAGGATCGCGGCGACCACCGGCGCAACGATCATCGGCACGAAGATCAGCGAGCGGTAGATGCCGCGGGCGCGGCCGGTCATGTCCTGGGTGAGGATCGCGACGGCGAGCGGGATCAGCACCGAAAGCGGCAGCAGCCCGACGATGTAGAGAACGGTGTTCAGCGCCGCCCGGCTCATGTCGGGCAGCGTCAGGAGGTTGCGGTAGTTGTCCCAGCCGACGAAGCGCTGCGGCGAGGTCGGCAGCATGTTCCACTGGTAGAAGGAGAGCTTCGCCGCCTCGATCAGCGGCAGGTAGATCCAGACCAGCGTGATCAGCAGCGCCGGGGCGAGATAGGCCCAGGGCAGCGCTGCCGAGCGGAGCCGCGGCAGGGCAAGTCCGGTGGGAGCAAAGATCTCGGCAATCGCAGTCATGGCAGGTCCCGGGCAAGCGGGCGCTCCAGGGGAGCGCCCGGATCGTTCGGCGGTCAGGACGACGGCATCAGCGGCTGGGCCTGGTCCTGGGCGGCCTTCAGGACGGCGCGCGGATCGCCGTGACCGAAGACCGCCTCGACCACGGCGTCCTTCATCATGTTCTCGACCTGGCGGTAGTTGGGCCCCGGAAAGGCGACGTTCGGCGTCAGGTTCTGCAGCTGTTCGAGGTTCGGCTGCAGCATCGGATGGGCCTCGACATAGCCCTTGAGGTATTTCGGGTCGTCGATGATGTCGAGGCGCAGCGGCAGATAGCCGATCTCGCTGGTGATGATCGTATAGGCCTCCTTGGAGGTCAGATACTTCATCAGCTCCCATGCGGCCCGCTGCTTGACCGGATCCTTCGACAGAAGGAACAGCGCCGAGCCGGAATTGGTCGGCGCGGTCGGCTTGTCGCCGAAGGACGGCATCTTGGCGAGGCGCATCTCGAACTTGCCGGCGGTGGATTTCTCGAAACGCGACATCACCGCGCTGGTGAACAGGAACATGCCGAGTTCGCCTGCCTGGAAGGTGTCCATGTGGCTCGCCGGATCGATCCGCGCGTGCGAGCCCTCGTCCATCGCCTCGCGCAGCATCACCACCGCGTCGGCGGCGCCGTCGTCGGCGAAGGTCAGCTTGTTGCCCTCGCGGACCATGCCACCGTTCGACATGGCGATCGCCTGATAGACGAAGGTGCCGTCGATCGGGCCGTAGGCGCCGGGGAAGAAGCCGCCCTTGCCGGTCTTTTCGTGGATCGCCTTGCCGGCGGCGCGCACCTCGTCCCAGGTCCGCGGCGGATTTTCGGGATCGAGTCCCGCGGCGCGGAACAGATCGGCATTGATGAACAGCACCGGCGTCGAGAAGGTGAAGGCGAGGCCGTAGGTCTTGCCGTCGACCTTGCCGAGGTCGAGGCCCTTCGGCGCCATGCCTCTGGCATGTTCGGCCAGCTCCTCGCCGGCCAGGTCCTCCAGCGCTTCGGCGCCGAGGTCGCGGGCGATGTAGATCAGGTCGCGGAAGACCAGCTGGGCGAGATCCGGCTGGTCGCCGGCGACGAGATCGGCCTGGACGCGGCTGAGGATCTCGTTCGACTGGGCGGCGATCGCATCGACCTTGATCAGCGGATGGGCCTTCATGAAGCCGGCGATCAGCTTTTCCGTCGCCTCCTTGCCGAGGCCGGCGGAAGCCAGATTGTAGTCGTAGAAGCTGATGGTGACCGGCTCGGTGATCTCGCCGGCCATCGTCGCGTGGGCAAGGCGCGGCGCCAGCGGGGCGAGAAGCGCGGCGGCCGAAGCCGTGGCCAGGAAGTCTCTGCGGTTCATGGTCCTGTCTCCTTGGAAGGGCGTCATTCGGCGGCCCTGGCGGCGCGTTCGCGCAGCATCGCCAGCGGATAGCGGTTGAGTTCGGCTCTGTCGGAGGGCAGCGGCACCAGCGCCATGGTGAGGCCGGAGGGCCGGATCGTGCCGATGCCGAAGCCCGCGCCCCGCACCATCCGCAGTTCCTCGGTGGCGAGGATGTCGGTGGCGGCGTGCTGGCCGATGCCGACGACCAGAAGCATGCCGTGCCAGGAGGAGACGCGGTCGTGATGGATGTGGCCGGAAAGGATGCCGACGACGCCCTTGTCCTTCAGCATCGCCGCGAGCTTTGCCGACTGCTCGGGGTTCACCATCCGCCAGGGCGTGCCGCCGTCGTCCTCGCCGAGGGCCGGCGGGTGATGGATCACCAGGAGCTTCGGCAGATCGGTGTGCCTTGCCAGCGCCTCGCCCAGCCAGGCGAACTGCTCCGGCTCGATGCTGCCGCCGATGGCGCCGGGAATGGTGGAATCGATGGTGACGATGTGGATCCCGGCAATCACCGTGTCATGGTCGTAGGGAGCGGAGAGGTCGTCGCTCCGTCCCAGCATCCCTTCGTAGAAGCCTGCCCGGGTATCGTGATTGCCGATCGCATAGACGACAGGCAGCCCGGTCTCCTCCATCACCGCCTTCAGCCGCCGATAGCTCGCCGCTTCGCCGCGGTTCGACAGATCGCCGCTCGCCACGATGAAGGCAGGCGCCGGATCGATGGTGGCGACGAGGGCGAGGATCTCGCCGAGCGTCGCGTCGGTGTCGCTGAAGAGATGGGCATCGTCCGGATCGCCGAGATGGAGGTCGGTCAGATGGACGAATGTCGTCTCGCGTCCCATGCGGGGGCTCCTTGCCTGAGAGTTTCGGCGGCGTCCGGCTCGATCCTCAGACCGGTCTCGGCGTCGAAGAGATGGACGGCCCGCGGCGGGATCGCGACCGCGAAGCTGGTGTCGATCGGCGGCGCGTCGGCATGACGCTGCAGGATGAGGTCGATGCCCTCGCCGCGGGCGTGGACGTGGATCTCGGTGCCGAGATCCTCGACGAGATCGGCGGTGAAGACCGGCCCCCCGCCGGCAGGAGGCATTGGTGCGAGCGCGTCGGGGCGTACGCCGAGATGGACCGCGCGCCCGGCCGCCGCCCGGAAGCGCAGACCGTCGCAGGGGCGCCAGCCACCGACCGCCAGCGTCCCTTCCGCGGTGACCGCGGCATCGATCAGGTTCATCCGCGGTGCGCCGATGAAGCCGGCGACGAAGCGGCTCGCCGGGCGGCGGAAGACGTCTGCGGGCGGGCCGACCTGCTCGACCCTGCCGGCATTCATCACCACCAGCCTATCGGCCATGCCCATCGCCTCCACCTGGTCGTGGGTGACGAAGACCGAGGTGGTGCGCAGCTCGCGGTGGAGGCGCTTGATCTCGCCGCGCATCTGCTGGCGGAGGATGGCGTCGAGATTCGACAAGGGCTCGTCGAACAGGAACACCCGCGGATTGCGGATCATCGCGCGGCCCATGGCGACGCGCTGGCGCTGGCCGCCAGACAGTGCCGCAGGCCGGCGATCGAGCAGCGTCTCGATGTCCAGCATCGCCGCGGTGCTGCGCACGCGGGCCTCCCGCTCGCGTTTCGGCACGCCGGCGACGCGCAGCCCATAGCCGATGTTCTCCGCGACCGTCATATGCGGATAGAGCGCGTAGTTCTGGAACACCATGGCGCAGCCGCGCCGGCCCGGCTCGACACCGTTCATCGGGACGCCGTCGAGGCTGACGGTTCCGGCCGAAACCGCCTCGAGACCGGCGATCATGCGGAGAAGGGTCGACTTGCCGCAGCCGGACGGGCCGAGGATGACGACGAATTCGCCCGAGGCGATCGCAAGGTCGACGCCGCGGACCGCGTGGCTCTCGCCGAAGCGTTTCTCGATTCCCGCAAGTTCGATCGCCGCCATGTGTTCCCCTTTGCGGGGGACCGTCTACGCCGGCTTTGTTGCCTGCTCGCGACGCTTCTCGAACGTTGTTCGAATCGCGGCATCGAGGGTCGGCGGCGCGAACATCGGCGCAATGGCCGCGACGGTCTCGCGGATCAGCGCCTCGGGATCGTCGAGGTCCATGGCATTGCGGGTCAGCACGGCGGTCCGCTCGCGCTGGCGGGTGATCTGGGTCCTGACGCCGAGGGCGCAGCTGAGCCGGAAGCCGATCTCGACCTCGTCGAACCAGGGGGCGATCTCCGCCAGGCAGCGGATGAAGACGCGGTGATGCTCCACCGTCTCGATCACCGGGCGATACTGGTCGGGATGGTGCGACATCACCGACAGGCGATGAAAGAACAGCATCACCGGATAAGCGCTGGCCGGATCGAGGCTCCAGCGGATCGACGCCCCGACGAGGGCGGCGAGCACCTCGTCGATCTCGGGCGGATACGGGCTCGCCCTGTCGCGGGCCCTCTGCAGCGCATCGAGCCGCTCGGCGTTGATGCGCCGGTAGACGAGCTTGGTCGTCTCGGCGACCAGCCCCTCCATCGAGCCGAAATGATAGTTGATCGCGCCGAGATTGGTGCCCGCGACGGCGACGATGCGGCGCACCGACACCTCGCGGAAATCGTCGGCGCTGCAGATCACCTCCTGGCAGGCGGCGATCAGTTTGGTGCGGGCATCCTGCATGGTCTCTTCGGGGCCGGGTGGAACGCCGGATTGTACAGGCTGCGAGGCGTCAGCCGCATGACAGTCTTCGGGCGGGCGTGTCGGGCCCCACCCTCGCAAGGCGCCACGCAGTGGAGACTGCGCGATACGGGAGGGCGATCGTGTGGCCGCGGCTTTGCCGTTGACGGCCCGTGGCCCTGGATGTATCCGGACCCTGCAGCCGAGGCTGCCGTAGGCGTTACCGTCATCCAACGCATCCATGTCGAGAGGGCCCGGGCTCGGAAATCTCGATTGTTCGGATGCAGCGGTCGCCACTCCTTTCGCCCGTCGTTTCGATCCCGACGCCTCCGGCCTTGCCGCCGGACCGTGCGGATCTGCGAGCCGATTGCGGCAACGGCCCCGGCATCCTTCACGCGATGAAGGAAAGTCACGCATGAACATCACAGGCAACACGGTTCTCGTCGCCGGCGGCAGCAGCGGGATCGGCCGCGGCATCGCCGAGACCCTCCACGACCGCGGCAACCGGGTGATCGTCGCCGGCAGACGATCGGGGCAAATGGCGGAGATGGCGCGGCTGAGACCCGGCCTCTCCTGGCTGGAACTCGACGTCACCGACCCGGCCTCGGTGAGCCGCATGGCCCGGCAGCTCTCGGAGGAATTCCCGCAGACCAATGTCGTCTTCGCCAATGCCGGCGTCTCACGCACCGAAGACCTGACCGGCACCGGCTGGACGGCGGAAGCTGCGCAGGCGGTGGTCGAGACCAACATCCTCGGCGTGATCCGGCTGATCGGCGCCCTGATCCCACTGCTGGCGGCCCAGGACCATGCGACGCTGGTCGCGACCGGCTCGGCCCTCGCTTTCGTGCCGCGGGCGGATTTTCCGAGCTATTGCGCCAGCAAGGCATTCCTCCACTCCTGGCTCCTGTCGCTGCGCCATCAGCTTCGCGGGCACAAGATCGAGGTGCTGGAACTCTCGCCGCCCTATGTGCAGACGAGCCTGACGGGCGAGGCGCAGGCCAGCGATCCGCGGGCGATGCCGCTCGCAGGCTATGTCGCCGCGGTGATGGAAAAGCTCGAGGCCGGCGACCATCCGAACGGCGAGATCCTTCTCGACGTCGATCTCCCACGCCGCCATGCGGAGCGTGACGGCCGCTTTGCCGAAGTCTTCGCACGGCTGAACCCGGCCTGACACGAGGGGCGGGCGTCACCGGCACCCGCCCATGGCAACGCCGGCGAAGATGTCTCGGGGGATCCGCGGCTGAACCGCCCGGAGCCTCGACGGACGACCGCCTCACGTCGCTTCGCCGGTCGCTCGGGCGATCCCGCCCGAACCGCCCACCGCGGATCCGGCGGCGAGCGCAATTTCCTTGCATGACTGGTCGATGATATATCATATGTCAAATGATGAAACGGATGGAGAGCCGGTCATGAGCCTCGACCGCACCAACTCGCTGGACAGCCGCCTTCGCGAGAGAGCCCGACAGGTGATCCCCGGCGGCATGTTCGGCCACCTCCACGCCAAGGGCCTGCCCGAGGGCTATCCGCAATTCTTCCGCTCGGGTCAGGGCTGCCGCCTGACCGACGTCGATGGCCGCGAATATCTCGATTTCATGTGCAGCTGGGGGCCGAACGTCCTCGGCCATCGCCATCCGGAGGTCGAGGAGGCGGTGCGCCGCCAGCTCGATCTCGGCGACTGCCTGAACGGGCCGACCGAGCACATGGTGACGCTCGCCGAGCGCTTCGTCGATCTCCTGCCCCATGCCGCCTGGGCGCTGTTCCAGAAGAACGGCACCGACGCCACCACCACCTGCGTGACGCTGTCTCGCGCCAAGACCGGTCGCCGCAAGATCCTCGTCGCGGCCGAGGCCTATCACGGCGCGGTGCCCTGGTGCTCGCCCTCGCTGCTTGGCGTCACCGCCGAGGACCGCGCCCATATCGGCACTTATGTCTATAACGACGTCGCCAGCCTCGAGGCGGCGGTGGAGCGGGCGTCCGGCGATCTTGCGGCGATCCTCGTCTCGCCGTTCAAGCACGACTACGGCAAGGAACAGGCGTTGCCGACGCCGGAATTCGCCGCCGCCGCGCGCCGGCTCGCCGACGCCGAGGATGCGGCGCTCGTCCTCGACGAGGTGCGCTGCGGCTTCCGGCTGTCGATGCAGGGCAGCTGGCACGCCCTCGGCGTCGAGCCTGACCTCTGCTCCTGGAGCAAGGCCATCGCCAACGGCTATCCGCTGGCGGCTGTGACCGGCGGCGAGGCGTTCCGGCAGGCGGCGTCCGAACTCTTCGTCACCGGTTCGTTCTGGTGCGGCGGCGCGGCGATGGCCGCCTCGGTGGCAACGCTCGCCGTGCTGGAGCGCGAGGACGGGCCGGGCCACATGCGAAGGATGGGCCAGCGCCTTCGCGACGGCATCGCGGCGCAGGCGGCGACCCACGGCGTCGACCTCGTCAACAGCGGCCCGCCGCAGATGCCGCTGATCCTCTTTGCCGATGACGTGGACTACCGGAAGGGCGAGTTGTTCGCCCGCGAGACCCTGGCGCGCGGCGTCTACATGCATCCGCGTCACAACATGTTCCTCTCGCTGGCGCATACCGAAGCCGACATCGACGAGGCGCTGGAAGCGACGGACGCCGCCCTTGCGGCGGTGGCGCAGCACGGCGCCTGATGCCGGCCGCGCCGTCCCCGGGGCAATCGGCGGATTTGCCGAATCGGCCTTCGCCCCGCATCGTGGAAGCGGCGCGGCTCGTCCGCCGGCCCGGCCGGGCGCGGCGGGAGGCGGCGGGAGGAGCGGAAGGGCCGGACGAATGTCGAGCGTGAAGGTGATCGGCCTCGAGCCGGTCGGCAGTGCCAGTCTCAGCGACCAGATCTACGGACAGCTGCGGGACGAACTGATGAGCGGCCGGCTGAAGCCGCACCAGCGGCTGCGGATCCGCGACCTTGCCCAGTCTCTCGGGACCAGCGAGACGCCTGTGCGCGAGGCGGTGTTTCAGCTGGTGCGTGACGGCGCGCTGGAGCTGAAGGCGCGGCACTACATCCGCGTCCGTGGCCTGACGCTCGGCGAATATATGGAAAACCGCGACATCCGCCTGCTGCTCGAGCCGCTCGCCGGCGAGCGGGCGATGCCGCTGATCGGTGCCGAGGGCATCGCCGAGCTCGCCGAGATCCATCGCAGCCTGATCGAGGCCGAGGACTCCGGCGACTGGCCGACCGCGATCAACGCGAACTACGCCTTCCATTTCGGCCTCTACCGGCATTCCGGCCTGCCGACGCTGACCGAGGCGCTGGTGCGGCTGTGGCTGCGGCTCGGCCCGATGCTGAACCATCTCTATCCGCATGGCCATCCCCGCTATAGCGGCCGGCACCAGCACGAGAACATCCTCGACGCGCTGCGGCGCAGGGACGGCGCCGATCTCGCCGCGTCGATCCGTGATGACATGCTGGAGGGCGGCCGCGGCTTCGTGCGGCGGCTGGAGGAGATCGAGCAGGACACCGAGTTCGAGGGCGACTGATCGCCGGCAAGTCAGTCCGCCTGGGCCGGCGAGCGGATCGCGGGTAGCTTGGCGCAGCCACCGACCGGCTCGCCATCCTTGCCCAGCCTGAGGGCAACTGCCCAGAATTTTAGCACTCCTTCCGGCAGCGCGAAAAACCACCAGGGGACGCTTGACACGACCCGCCCCGGCAGCCTGATATATTGTGTATCAGCCGAGAGAGGTGAACCCATGACCAGCCCGATCCGCCGCACCGCCCTTGCCCGCCTGCTTCTCGCGACAGCTCTCGCAGCCTCCGTCGGCGGCTTCGCCGGTCCGGCAGCTGCCGCCGAGGACACGCCGATCGTGGTGGCCCGGAACATGGACGTGAACTCGCTCGATCCCGCCCGCGGCTTCTGCGACACCTGCCAGATCTACCTCACCGCCGTCTACGACACGCTGCTGACCCTCGGCGACGACAACAAGACGCTGGTGCCGAAGCTCGCCACGAGCTGGGAGGCGAATGACGACCAGACCGCCTTCACCTTCCACATCGCGCCGAACGCCACCTTCGCCGACGGTTCGCCGGTCACCTCCGAGGACGTCGCCTGGACGCTGCAGCGGCTGAAGAACATCAAGGGCGACCCGTCCTTCCTGATGGACTCCCTCGCCTCGATCGAGACTCCCGACGACAAGACGGTGGTCATCCACACCAGCGAGCCCAATTCGGAGTTCCTCGGCATTCTCGCCGCCTCCTACACCGGCATCATCAACAAGAAGCTCGCCGAGGCGAACGGCGCCACTGCCGGCGAGGACGCGGCCACCGCCGACCAGGCCGATACGTGGTTCTTCGCCAATTCCGCCGGCGGCGGCGCCTACGAGCTCGACAGCTACCGGACCGGCGACGAATTGCGGCTCAAGGCCAATCCGAACTACTGGGACAAGAAGCCGGCGATCTCCGAGGTCATCATCAAGCAGGTCGAGGACGCGGTCACCCAAGCGCAGATGCTGCAGACCGGCGACGCCGACATCGCCATGCAGATCGACCCCGACACCGCCGCGACGATCAGCGATCCGGAGATCGTCGTTGACACCGTGCCGAGCTTCAACTTCCTTTATATCGCCGTCAGCCCCGGCGCGAAGGGCAACAGCGTGCCGCTGACCAAGCCGGTGCGCGAGGCGATCGCCGACGCCATCGACTACGAGGGCATGATCGACTTCACCGTCGGCGGCAAGGGCAAGCTTCAGCCGGTGGCGATCCCCAACGGCTTCCCCGGCACCGACGACCTGCCGATGCCGAAGCAGGACCTCGACAAGGCCAAGTCGCTGCTCGCCGAGGCCGGGCTCTCCGACGGCTTCACCATCGAGGCGCACTATCCGGCGGTGAACGCCTATGGCGTCGACATCTCGCTGATGATGCAGAAGGTGCAGCAGGACCTCTCGCGGGTGAACATCTCGCTGAACCTCACCCCGACGACCTTCGCCGTCTGGCGCGAGGAGGTCGGCGGCGACGGCATTCCGATGACCGCGGTCTACTATGCTCCGGACTATTTCGGCTCGGCCCAGTACGTCCAGTACTTTTCGATGATCCCCGGCCAGCCCTGGGCGAAGCGCGCCGGCGTCGGCAAGGTCGAGGATCTCGGGAATGGCGAGAAGGAAGCCGAGCTGCTGAAGAAAGCGATGGCCTCCTCCGGTGACGCGATGGTCGGGGCCTATCACGACATCGCCTTGCAGATGATCGACGACAAGGTGATCATCCCGCTGGTCAGCCCCGATCTCGTCCTCGCCTCGCGCAAGGGCATCGAGGGCGTGCGCTACAGTGCCTGCTGCAACCTCGCCCTCGGCCAGCTGAGCCGCGACTGAGGGCGCCGACCGCCCGCGACCGACGCAAGGCCCGCGATGACCCGTACGCTCATCCGTCGCATCCTGATGATGCCGTTCCTCGTGCTCGGCATCGTCACGGTCGCCTTCATGCTGTCGCAGATCACCCGCGGCGATCCGCTCGCCGCGCTGATCGGCGAAAGGCAGATGGGCAATCCGACCATCGTCGCCGCCGCCAAGGCGAAATGGGGCCTCGATCGCTCGCTGCCGGAGCGCTACGCCATCTATCTCGGCAATCTCGTCCAGGGCGACATGGGGACCTCCTTCCGCACCCGCCAGCCGGTGGCGAGCGACCTCTCCCGCCGCCTGCCGGCGACTCTCGAACTGGTGGTCGCGGCGGTGCTGATCGGCGGCGTCACCGGCGTCTTTCTCGGCGTCCTCGCCGCGAAATACCGCGACACGATCGTCGACACGGTGGTGCGGCTCCTGGCGCTGACCGGCTCGTCGGTGCCGATGTTCTGGCTGGGGCTCCTCGTCCTCTTCATCTTCTCGGTCCGGCTCGGCATCCTGCCCGGCCCGGGGCGGCTCGACACACGGACGGCGGCGCCGGAATTCGTCACCGGCTTCTTCACCATCGACAGCCTTCTCGCCGGCCAGTTCGCCAAGTTCCGCGAGGCGCTGGCGCATCTCGTCCTGCCGGCCTCGGTTCTCGGCTGGACGGTCACCGGCATCGTCGCGCGGCTGGTGCGCGCCAGCATGATCGACGTGATGTCGCAGGATTTCGTGCTGGCGGCGCGGGCCAAGGGGGCCGGCGCCTGGCGCGTCCTCCTCAATCACGGCCTGCGCAACGCCCTCATCCCGACCCTGACGATCCTCGGCTTCACCTTCGCCTATCTGATCACCGGCGCCGTCCTCACCGAGACGATCTTCTCCTGGCCCGGCATCGGCTCCTATGCCGTCGACGCGGCGCGCTCGCTCGACTATCCCGCGATCATCGGCGTCACCATCGTCGGCGGCTTCGCCTTTCTCATCGCCAACCTTCTGACCGACATCGCCTATGCGATCGTCGATCCGCGGGTGCGGACGGGCGGCGCATGAGCCGGCAGGAGCTGGCCCTGGCGCTTCCGCCCGGCCGTCCGGCGCGGCGCTGGCGCGCCCGCTGGATGTCGGTCCCGGTGCTCTGCGGCCTTGCGGTCGTCGCCGCCTGGCTGATCGTCGGCCTCACCGTCCACCTCTGGGCGCCCTACGACCCGGTGATGCTCGCCGGCCGCCGCCTGCAGCCGCCGAGCGCCGCCCACTGGCTCGGCACCGATGCGCTCGGCCGCGACGTCCTCGTGCGCACCCTCTACGGCGTGCGCTATTCGCTGCCGATCGCCGCCGCGGTGCTGGCAGTCGCCGTCGCCATCGGCTGCGCCCTCGGCGCCGTCGCCGGTTTCTTCGGCACGCTCGTCGACGGCATCATCATGCGCCTCGCCGACATCACCCTGTCCTTCCCGCCGATGCTGCTCGCCATGGCGATCGCCGCATCGCTCGGGCCGGGCCTCGTCAATGCCGGCCTTGCCATGGTGATCGTCTGGTGGCCGATCTATGCCCGCCTGATGCGCGCCCAGGTCTTGAGCATCCGCGCGCTCGATCATGTCGAGGCGGCCGTCGCCGGCGGCGCCAAGCCCGGGCGGGTGCTGATCAAGCACATCGTGCCGCTCTGCTGGAGCCCGATCCTCGTCAATGCGACGATCGACGTCGGCCAGGTCGTGCTCTTGATCGCCGGCCTCAGCTTCATCGGCCTCGGCGCCAAGCCCCCGACGCCGGAATGGGGCCAGATGATCGCCGAAGGCGCCTCGAGCTTCTATCACTGGTGGATCGCCACCGGGCCGGGCGTTGCGATCTTCTCGCTGTCGCTCGCCTTCAGCTTCATCGGCGACGGCATCCGCGACCTCCTCGATCCGCGGACGATGCAGGAATGACGCCGCCCCGGCTTCTCGACATTCGCGGTCTGACGATCACGCTGCCCCAGCGCGACAGGCGGATCACCGCGGTGAGCGGCGTCGATCTCGAGGTCGAGCGCGGCGAGATCCTCGGGCTGGTCGGCGAATCCGGCTCGGGCAAGAGCCTGTCGATGCTGGCGGTGCTCGGCCTCCTGCCGCGCTCGGCGAAGGTCGGCGGGTCGGTCCGGCTCGACGGCGAGGAGATCCTCGGCGCGCCGGAGCGACGGCTGCGCAAGCTGCGCGGCAAGCGCGTCGGCATGGTGTTCCAGGACCCGATGACGGCGCTCGACCCGGTGATGACCGTCGGCGCCCAGCTGATCGAGACCCTGCGCATCCACGAGCCGGGCCTCTCGCGCTCGCTGGCCCGGCGCCGCGCGATCGACCTCCTCGGCCAGGTGGCGATCGCCGCGCCCGAACAGCGCATCGACCAGTATCCGCACGAATTTTCCGGCGGCATGCGCCAGCGCGTCGTCATCGCCATGGCCATCGCCAACGATCCGGAGCTGCTGATCGCCGACGAGCCCACCACGGCGCTCGACGTCACCATCCAGGCGCAGATCGTCGAGCTTCTGGAACGGCTGCGGCGCGAGCGCAATCTCGGCCTGGTGCTGATCACCCACGATCTCGGCCTGATCGCCGGCCTCGCCGACAAGGTGACGATCCTCTATTCCGGCGCGATCGTCGAGCGCGGGCCGGTCTTCGACATCTTCGCCAATTCCCATCATCCCTATACCCGCGGCCTCCTGCGGGCGATGCCGGGCGCCGAGGCGGAGGGCGAGCGGCTCGTTGCCATCCCCGGAACGCCGCCCTCGCCGGCAAGCCGGCCGGAGGGCTGCCCCTTCCATCCGCGCTGCCGGCTGGCGGTGCCGCGCTGCTCTGCCGAGGCTCCGGCCTTCCGCTGGTTCGGCCAGTCGATGGCCGCCTGCCACCTTGCCGAAGAGGCGGCACGAATGGAGCTACGGGAGACGGCCCATGGCGTCTGACAGCGCGGCCGCCCAGCCGGCCGCCCTGCCCGCCGCCGAACCGGTGCTGTCGGTGCGCGGCCTCAGCGTCGCCTTTCCGGTGCGCAAGGGCATCGTCTTCGAGCGCACCGTCGGCGCAGTGCAGGCAGTCGCAGACGTCAGCTTCGATCTTGCCCGCGGCGAGACCCTCGGCCTCGTCGGCGAATCCGGTTGCGGCAAGTCGACCCTTGCCCGCAGCATCCTGCGGCTGGTGGCGCCGACCGGCGGCGAGATCGTCTTCGACGGCACCGATCTGGCGAGCCTCTCGCTCGAGGCGATGCGCGAGCGGCGCCGGCACCTGCAGATCGTCTTCCAGAACCCTTACGCTTCGCTGCATCCGCGCATGACCGCCGGGCAGATCCTCGCCGAACCCTTGCGCAACCTGCCGCTGCCCCAGGCGGAAAAGCAGAAGCGCATCCGCGAGGCGATGCTGCGCGTCGGGCTGCTGCCCGAGCATCTCGAACGCTACCCCTTCGCCTTTTCCGGCGGCCAGCGCCAGCGCATCGGCATCGCCCGCGCGCTGGTGCTCGATCCGCAGGTCATCGTCCTCGACGAGCCGGTCTCGGCCCTCGACGTCTCGATCCAGGCCGGCATCATCAACCTCTTGAAGGACCTGCAGGAGGAGCGCGGCCTCTCCTACCTGTTCATCGCACACAATCTCTCGGTGGTCCGCAACATCTCCCACCGGGTGGCGGTGATGTATCTCGGCAGGATCGTCGAGGTCGCCGACCGTCAGACCCTCTACGACCGTCCGGCGCATCCCTATACGGCGGCGCTGCTCTCGGCGGCGCCGGTCAACGATCCGGTGCGCGAGCGTGCCCGCAGTCGCATCGTCCTCGAGGGCGAGGTGCCCTCGCCGGCGAGCCCCCCCTCCGGCTGCCGCTTCCGCACCCGCTGTCCGCGCGCGCAGGCGCTCTGCGCCGAGGTCGAGCCGGAGCTGACGCCGCGATCCCCCTCGCACCGTTTCGCCTGCCATTTCCCGCTGACAGAAGCCTGAGCCCCGTCGGCCAAGCGCGCGGTCCGGAAACGCCCCTCCCCCGACCGGGCCCCGCGACCACGGGCACCGCATCACGACCCGGCGAGCGGTGCCGCGCCCGCGGGCAACGCATCACGACCCGGCGAGCGGCCCCGCGGCTCGCTTCCTGCGGTCATTCTCGTCAGATATGCTTAGTACCGGCGTGGCCCCTTCCGGCGGCCGCGTCTTTGTTATTGGCAAACGATCGTTCACCGAAGGGATCAAGCCATGCCATTTGCCACCACCAGGGACGGCGTCGAGATTTTCTACAAGGACTGGGGTCCGAAGGACGCGCCGGCGATCATGTTCCACCACGGATGGCCGCTTTCGGCCGACGACTGGGACACGCAGATGCTGTTCTTCCTCGCCAATGGCTACCGGGTCGTCGCCCATGACAGGCGCGGACACGGCCGCTCGTCGCAGGTCTGGGACGGGCACACGATGGACAATTACGCGGCCGACGCCTTCGCCGTGGTCGAGGCGCTCGACCTTCGCGGCGTCGTCCATATTGGCCATTCGACCGGCGGCGGCGAGGTGGCGCGCTATGTCGCGAAATTCGGCGAGCCGGCCGGCCGGGTGGCCAAGGCGGTGCTGGTCAGCGCGGTGCCGCCGCTGATGGTGAAGACCGAGGCGAACCCCGGCGGCCTGCCGATCGAGGTCTTCGACGGCTTCCGCAAGGCGCTCGCCGACAACCGCGCGCAGTTCTTCCTCGACGTGCCGACCGGCCCCTTCTACGGCTACAATCGCGAGGGCGCGAAGATCGATGAGGGCGTCATCCAGAACTGGTGGCGGCAGGGGATGATGGGCAGCGCCAAGGCCCATTACGACGGCATCAAGGCGTTTTCCGAGACCGACCAGAGCGAGGATCTGAAGGCGATCAGCGTGCCGACGCTGGTGCTGCACGGCGAGGACGACCAGATCGTGCCGATCGGCGCCAGTGCGCGGGAATCGATCAAGCTTCTCCCGAGCGGCACGCTGAAGACCTATCCCGGCTTCGGCCACGGCATGCTGACGGTGAACGCCGACATCCTCAACGCCGACCTCCTCGCCTTCGTGAAGAGCTGACGCAGACATCCGGAAGGCGGGCTGCCCGCGGGCGACCCGCCTCCCCTTCGAGCGTGCCCCGTTCGAAATGCCCCGGTCAGGCGTGCGGCGGCAGCGGCGCGCCAGCCGCTTTTGCCGAGAGCCAGTCGCGGGCGCGGTGATAGCGCAGTGAGAGCTGCGGCCCGAAGCCCATGTAGAAGGGTGCCGAGCGCTGAGGCTCCAGCCGCAGCGAGAGCTCCTTCTCCGGGACGCCCATCGCCCATTCGGACAGGATGCCGCCGAGCATCGAGCCGGTCGGCACCCCCCGGCCGGAGAGGCCCGTCAGGCCGACGACGCCGGGCGCGAGGTCGTAGAGCCGCGGCACCGTGCGATACTGCATGTCGAGTTCGCCGAACCAGAGATACTCCCAACGGATCTCCTCGCCAATGTCCGGATGCAGCCATTTGAGCCGATCAGTCAGGACTTGTCGCGTATAGGCGATATCCCGGCCGCGCCGGCCCATTGGGAACATCGAGGCGACGATCCTGCCCTCGTGATTGTACTTGTAGACAAAGATGTCGCCGCGTCCGTCATGCATCGTCGTGTTGCGCGGCAGGACCTTGCGGCGCGTCTCTTCCGACAGGGGTTGCGTCGCGGCGACGAAGACGCGAATGATCTTGAACGTCTGGTCGAGCTTCGGCCAGCCGTCGACCGTGTAGGCGCCCGTCGCGAAGATCACCTTGTCGGCCGATACCGCGCCGTTCGGCGTTGCGACCCGCCATTTGCCCTCCTCGCGCTCGACCGATTTTGCTGGCGAGGCGGTATGGAGCCGGGCCCCTTCCTGGATGACGGCACGGGCGAGCCCCCTCGCATAGCCGAGCGGATTGAGGTGGCCGCCCTCCTCGTGCAGCCAGCCGGCCATCAGGCGCGGCGAGCCGGTGATCTCGCGGGCTTCGTCGGCATCGATCAGTCGTGTCCGGGCACCGACCGCGTTGTATTCGGCGACCTTCTGTTCGAGCGTGCGGTGCGTCGAAGGCTGCAGCGCGCCCATGACATAGCCGTTCTGCTGCCACTCGCAGGCGATCTGATAGTCTCGGATCATCGCCGCGACCCGGTCGTTGGCGCGGGTCTGGCGCTGGATCAGCCGTTCGGCCCAGGGCTCGCCGAGCATACTGCGCAACTCGCCGAGGGAGTAGTGGGTGAAGGTCGGTGTGCAGTGGCCGGCGTTGCGACCGGAGCCGCCGAAGCCGGCTTCCATGGCTTCCAGCACGACGACCGAGACGCCTTGTCTGGCAAGCTCCAGCGCCGTCGTCAGCCCGGTATAGCCGGCTCCGACGATGCAGACGTCGGCGGCAACGGTCTCCTCGAGCTCCCGTGTCTCGGGCGCCTTTTCGGCGGTGGCGTACCAAAGGGAGGTCTCGAAAGGCGAGAAACGGTTCATGGCGTCGCCCTCAGCTGATGTCGCTGCGGGCGTCGAGCGCATCGCGCAAGCCGTCGCCGACGAAGTTGAAGCCGGTCACGGCAAGGGTGATCGCGACGCCCGGCACGATTGCCAGCCAGGGCGCCGAGGCGAGATATTGTTGGGCGCCGTTGAGCATGTTGCCCCAGCTCGGCAGCGGCGGCTGGATGCCGTAGCCGAGGAAGCTGACATAGGCTTCGAGGAGGATCGCCCGCGCCACGGTCAGCGTCGCCGCGACGATGATCGGGCCGACGGCATTCGGCAGGAGCTCGCGGAACATGATCTGGCTGTTCGACAGGCCGAGGGTGCGCGCCGCCATGATGAAGTCGCGGTCGCGCAGCGACTTGATCTCCGCCTCGACGATGCGGGTGATTTCCATCCAGCTCGTCGCCGCGATGATCAGGGTGATCATCATCGGGCTCGGCTTGATGAAGGCGGCGAGCGCCAACAGCAGGAAGATGCTCGGAAACGACAGCATCGCGTCGACGAAGCGCATCAGGACAGCGCCGATCTTGCCGCCGTAATAACCGGCAACGATGCCGATCAGGCTGCCGAAGACCGTCGAGATCAGCATTGCGGCAAAGCCGACGAGAAGCGAGATGCGCCCGGCCATGAACAGCCGTGCGGCAAGATCCCGGCCGAGCGGATCGGTTCCGAAGATATGCGGACCGGAGAAGGGCGGCGAAAAGCGTGCTCGCAAGTCGATATAGAGATCGTCGAAGGGGAGGAGATACGGCCCGAAGACACAGCAAAGCACCAGGACGACGATGATCGCCAGGCCGAACAGCGCCAGCCTGTGGCGCAGGAAGCGCTTGACCGCGCGCCGCTGCCACCAGCGCTGGACGGGGGCGGGATCGACCTTGAAAGCCATGTCGGTCATGTCGCGCCCCCTCAGCCGAGCCTGATGCGCGGATCGATGATCGCCACCGCGATATCCGCCATGAGATTGCCGATGAGGACGAGGATCGCCGACAGCATCAGGAGACCCATCACCACCGGATAGTCGCTGTAACCGAGGCTATCGAGGAACAGCCGGCCCATGCCGGGCCAGGTGAACACCGTCTCCGTCACCAGTGCGCCGCCGAGAATGGTCGGCAGCTGCAGGCCGAGCAGCGTGATCATCGGCACCAGGGCGTTGCGCAGGATGTGGCGCATCAGCACCGCGAAGCGGGTGAGGCCCTTGGCCCGCGCCGTTCGGACGAAGTCCTGGTTCATCACGTCGAGGACGGCCGTGCGCATGTAACGGCTCCAGACGGCGACGTTGACGAGGGCAAGGACGAGGCTCGGCATGATCAGGTGGACGGCATAGTCGAGCATCGAGCCGTCGCCGATCGTGTACATGTTGCCGGCCGGCAGCCAGCCGAGACGCAGCGAGAACAGGTAGATGGCGATCAGGCCGAACCAGAAGGTGGGGATCGACAGCGCCACCATCGCGCCGACCGTCGCGGCATAGTCGAAGACCGAATATCGGCGGATGGCACCGAGAACCCCGACCCAGGTCCCGATCAGCACCGAGATAAGCGTCGAGGTGCCCATCAGGAGAAGCGTCGCCCAGAGATGGCTGCCGATGACCGCGAGCACGGGCTGGTTGTCGCGATAGGAGCGTCCCCAGTCGCCCTGCAGGAGGCGGGTGAACCACTCCCAGTACTGCACGGGAAGCGGGCGATCGAGGCCCATCTGGTGGGCGATGCGGGCGAGCTGCGCCTGCGTCATGCCCGGCGTCAGGGCAAATTGCGACAGCGGCCCGCCGGGCGCGAGGTTCAACACGGCAAAGCCGATCACCGAGACGATGACAAGAAGGATGAGGCTCTGCCAGAGCCGGCCGAACAGAAAGCGCAGCATCGTCGGATTCGCTTCCTCATGGTCCGCCCCGGCGGGCGGACGCCGGGCGGCGGTTGCGAGAATCTGTGCGAAAGCGCCACGGCCGGCAGGTCACCGGCCGCGGCTGCAGGAGCCTACTTGTCCCAGTACCAGGTAGCGACGTCCCAGCTGTCGATGCGCACGTTGATGTTCGGCACGACGCCTTCGACACCTTCCTTGTGGCCACGGACCGTGGCGTACTGGAACATCGGAAGGAACGGCAGGTCGTTGCGCACCACCTCCTGCAGCTTCACATAGACGGACTTGCGCTCCTCGGCGGCGAAGGTGGATCCGCCCTCCTTCAGAAGCTTGCCGACCTCGTCGTTCTCATACTGCCAGGTATTCTGGCCGGCGCCACCCTTGGCGGGGATCGAGGTGGGGGCGAGATAGTTCGACACGTCCGGGTCGGAACCGGTGAGGAAGTTGATGCCGACGACGACGGAATCGAATTTCGACATCATCCAGTAGTCGCCCCACATCACCGCCGGCGGCAGGTTGGAGATCGACATGTCGACGCCGATGTCCTTGAAGGACTGCTGGATGAACTGCTGGGCCTGCTCGCGAATGTGGTTGCCGGCGGTTGTCGAGTTGGTGAAGGCGAGCTTCACCCCGTCCTTCTCGCGGATGCCGTCGCTGCCGGGTGTCCAGCCGGCCTCGTCGAGCAGGCTCTTGGCCTTTTCCGGGTCGTATTCATGCTTCGGCAGGTCGGCATTGTAGTAGGCCGACTGCTGCGGCATGAAGGTCTCGGTCGGCGTCGGCAATCCGTAATAGAGCGCGTCGATGATGGTCTGCTTGTCGAGCGCGTAATAGAGCGCCTGACGGACCTTCGGATCCTGGAACTGTGGTCGACCCATATTGAAGGACAGCGACTCCACCGTCGCGCCGGGGACCACTTCGACGGCTTTGCCCGGAAGGTCCTTGGCCTCCTCGTATTTGTCCGGCGTGATCCACTGCAGCCCGACGACGTCGATGTCGCCGGTCTTGAACTGGGTGTAGAGGACGGTGAGATCGGGAATGTACTTGTAGATCAGCCGTTCGAGATACGGCCCGTCGCCGAAATAGTCCTTGTTGGCGTCGAGGGTGATGTGATCGCCGGCCATGCGCTCGGCCCATTTGAACGGGCCCGTGCCGATCGGGGCGTTGTTGAACGGCGCATTGTTCGGGTCGATGTCGGCAAAAGCGTGCTTCGGCACGATGAAGGTCGCAGCCAGGATCGACGGATAGGGCGCGTAGGGGCTCTTCAGGTCGAAGGTCAGTTCCGTCGGCGAGACGACCTTAATGTTCTCGACGAGCTCGTGGCCGTCGCGCCGCCAGCTCTTGAAGTCGGGATCGACCAGGAGCTCGATGGTGAACTTGACGTCCTCGGCGGTGAAGGGCTCGCCGTCGTGCCATTTGACGCCGTCGCGCAGCTTGATCTTCCAGTGCAGGCCGTCCTTGGAGATGCCACCATTCTCGGCGCTCGGCACTTCCGTCGCCAGCGCCGGCTGGAACTCGCCCTTCTCGTCGACGATGAACAGCGGATCGAAGACGGAGAAGTGGATGCCCTCGTCCACCTCGATATGCGGCATGTGCGGGTTGAAGACGGTCGGCTCCTGCGAGAAACCGACGATCACCTGCCCGGTCGGCTCGGAGGGCGGCGCGGCCAATGCCGAGCCTCGGCCGAGAAGCCCGGGAGCGACGAGGCCCGCAGCCGATGCTCCCATCAGGGTGAGGACGCGCCGCCGCGACGGGCGGAACCACGAGGAGATATGATCGTCTGCCATGTCCTTGATCCTTTCGGTTGCTGAAATTGTCTGCCTTCAGATCCTAGAAGCCGCTGATCGGGCGCACCTTCGAGCCGTCGGTAAAGCGGGAGAAGCGGAACTCGCCCGGGTCGACGACCGGCGTGCGGTTGGTCACGATGTCGGCCATCAGTCGTCCGGCCCCGGGGCCGATGCCGAAGCCGTGGCCGGAAAAGCCGGTGGCGACATGGAAGCCGGGAATCTCGTCGATGGCTGAGATCACCGGGATGGCGTCGGGTGTGACGTCGATCCGGCCGCCCCAGTGCTGCTCGATCTCGGCCTTGGCGAAGGCCGGGAAGGCGCGGCTCAGCTCGGCGAGCGCCTTTTCGGTCATGCGCTTTTCCGGCTTCGGATCGAGCACCCGGCAATATTCGAAGGGGCTCGCCTCATCGAGCGACCATCTTTTCGGCGTGCGGGCCTCCTCGAAGAATCGTGAGGAGAGCCGGAAATTCAGGGAATTCCAGTCCTCGCGCAGCGCCGGGAGAAAGCGCCGGGCGTAGCGGAAGGAGTTCGGCACGATGTCGACGACGTTCTCGTGGCCGCAGGCGATGGTGTAGCCGCCGTCCCTGCGCTTGCGGCAGGCAAAGTCCATCGCCCAGATCGCCTGGTCAGGACCGCCCTCCAGCGGTTTCGTCCTCAAGACAGAGGCCAGCACCGTCAGCTGCGGCAGGTCGAGACCGTAGAGCCCGCAGAAGAGGTTCGACCAAGCGCCACCGGCCAGCACCACCGATGAACAGGCGATGCGGCCGCGCTCGGTGACGACGCCCGACACCCGGCCGCCGCTCGTCTCGACGCCCCTGACGGCGCATTCGGTGAGGATCGCCGCGCCCTTGTCGCGGGCCGCCTCGGCAATCGCCGGGGCGGCGATCTGCGGCTCCGCCCGCCCGTCGGCGGGTGTATAGAGCGCGCCCTTCACCTTGAACTGCGCCTCGGGGAACATCGCCTCGAATTCCGAGGCGCTGAGCATGCGCGCCTCGATCTGCCAGGGTTCGAGATGGCGCATCCAGTTGGTGTAGTTCTGAACGTCCTTGTCGCTCGCGCAGGTGAAGACGATGCCGGAGCGGGCGTAGCCGGTCTCGCGGCCGGTGCGCCGGTCGAGGTCGCGCCAGATGCGCAGGGCCTCGGCCATCAGCGGCACCTCGCGCGGGTCGCGCCGCGAGATGCGCACCCAGCCCCAGTTGCGGCTCGACTGCTCCTGGCCAATTCCGCCCTTCTCGCAAAGCGCGACACTGACACCGCGCTCGGCGAGTTCGAGCGCCGTCGAGACACCGACGATGCCGCCGCCGATGACCACCACATCGACGGCCGCGGGCAGGTCGAGATCGCCATGGACAGGGGTTACGAATGGACCGGGCATCGTCAGTACTGTTCCTCGAGCTGGCAGTTCACGGCGAATTCGGCGACGCTCGCCGTGTTCGACAGGCCGATCAGCATGGCGACGACGTCGGCAAGTTCGGCCGGGTCGGTCATCGCCGCGTCGTCACGATCGGTGATCTGCCGCGCCATGTCGGTGGCAACGAAGCCGGGGCAGACGGCGGTGGCGCGGATGCCCCGGTCGTAGCCCGCCTGGCGGATCGCATGGGACAGCGCCACGGCCGCGAATTTGGTCATCGAGTAGAGACCGGATTTTGCCGATTTCACCCGCTTGCCGGACAGCGAGGCGAGGATGATCACCCGGCCGCGGCCGGTTGCTGCCAGCGGCTCGAAGGCCGCCTTCACCATCCGGCGGGGCGCCTTGACGTTGACGGCGAACATCGCGTCGAGATCGTCGTCCTCGGCCTCGATGACCGACTTCGGGATCATCACGCCGGCATTGGCGACCACCGCGTCGATGCGGCCGAAGCGCTCCGTCACCTCCGCCACCCAGGCGGCCTCGCTCGACGCGAGCGCGTCGTATTCGAAGGGATGCGTGTGCTCCGGATCGACGCCCTCGGGCATCACGGCGTGGCGCATGCCAAGCGAGAGCGCCCAACCATCCTGCGACAGCCGCCGGGCGACGGCGAGGCCGATGCCGCGGCTGGCGCCGGAAATCATCGCGACCGGTCTTTCGCTCACGCCGTCATCCCTTCTGCTGGTTGCTCTTGACGACACGCCAGTAGATCCCGCGCAGAAGATCGATGACCTGGGTGTATTCCTCATCGGAGATGTCGTGGAAGAAGTCCCGGGACTGACGGACGATCGCGCGAACGTCCTCCGCCAGTCTCTCGCCCTTTTCGGTCAGATGCAGCGCCTGGACACGGCCGTCGGCGATGTCGGCCTCGCGGCGGATGAGACCCTGCTTCTCCATGTCGCCGAGGACCCGCGCCATTGCTGAACGGTCCTTCATCGCCGCCGCGGCGATCACCGACGGGCGGATGCCCGGATGCCGGCCGATCAGGAACAAGGCAGTGATCTTGCCGGTCCCGTGCGCGACCTCCATCCCCTCCAGCCGTGCCTCGAGATCGCGGGTCACGGCAAGGTTGAGGGCGCGAACGAAGAAGCTCAGCGTGTCGTCGAGAACGCCGAGATCGACATCTTCGACACGCGTCACCGCAGCGCTCGGATCGCTTTTGCCAGCCGTCATCACGGCTCCGGAAAACTGGAGAAGATGGTGCGCCGGGTGCCCTGCCCGGCTGCGTCTGGATCGATTGCTTTCGACACGAACTATCAAAAATATGATGGACGATGTCAATCAGTTTTGCTGCCTATTTCGGCGTTCTGCGAAATGCTCAGGCTTTGTGCAATGCGGAATCGGAAAGGGCACAGGTCGAGTGAGCAGGCCTGCTCACAAAGGCGGTTCAGCCGCGCGAACAGGCTCCGGCGCAACAGATCGCGCTGCAAAAGCGAACGGCCCGAGGGTCGGCAGGCCTAATCGCGTAGAGGCAGTCGCTTGCAACGGACTTGAACGGTCGGCTTTTGCCGGTCAGGCGGCGTTTTCCCAGCGCCCACCGGGGATCGCCGCGACCAGCGTGCGGGTGTAGTCGTGATGCGGGTTGCGGAAGACCTGCGCCGGCGGGCCCGCCTCCACCATGCGGCCGTTCTGCATGACGACGATCTCGTCACAGATCCGGCTGGCGATGCGCAAATCGTGGGTGATGAAGATCATCGCGAGCTTCATCTCTTCCTGGACCTCGGCGAGGAGATCGAGGATCTGCGCCTGCACCGAGACGTCGAGGGCCGAGACGGCCTCGTCGGCGATGATTAGCTGCGGATCGAACATCAGCGCCCTGGCGATGCCGACGCGCTGCCGCTGGCCGCCGGAAAATTCATGCGGATAGCGCTCGAATGCCGAGGGATCGAGCCCCACCCGCGACAGGAGCCGATGGGCCCGCGACTTCGCCTCTCGAAAGGAGACGCCGTGCGCCATGGGGCCCGAGATCAGGATGCGTCCGACCGTCTGGCGCGGATTGAGCGAAGCGAAGGGATCCTGGAACACCATCTGGATCAGCGGGCGATGGCGGCGGAACTCGGCCTCCGGCATGCCGGCGATCTCCTGGCCGTTGAAGGTGATCGAGCCGCCGTCGGCATCGAGGATCTTCATCAGGAGACGGCCGAGCGTCGATTTGCCAGAGCCGGATTCGCCGACGATACCGACCGTCTCGCCCTTGCGGACGGTGAGGCTGACGTCGTCGACGGCATTGATGGTGCGCGGCGGCTTGAGAAAGGCGCCGGGTAGCCGGAACACCTTCTTCAGACCGTTCGCTTCGATAACCACCGAGGCTTCCTTGGCGGCGAGCGCCTCGGCTTCGCTCATCCGCGGCACCGCGGCGATGAGGCGCTGGGTATAGGGATGGCTCGGGGCGCCGAGAACCTCGCTCGCCGGGCCCTCTTCAACCAGCCGCCCCTTTTCCATGACGATGACCCGGTCGGCGATGTCGGCGACGACCCCGAAATCGTGGGTGATGAACATCACCCCCATGCCTTCCTTGCGCTGGATGTCGCGGATGAGATCGAGGATCTGCGCCTGGGTGGTGACGTCGAGGGCCGTTGTCGGCTCGTCCGCAATCAGCACCGCCGGCTCGAGCGCCAACGCCATGGCGATCATCACCCGCTGGCGTTGGCCGCCCGATAGGCGGAACGGATACTGCTTGCGGATGATCTCCGGGTCGGGGAGGCCGACCTCGGCGAGAAGCTCGAGAACCCGGGCCTTCGGGTCGATCGTCCCGCGCAGCCGGTGCGCGTCGATCACCTCGGCGATCTGGTCGCCGATGGTCATCAGCGGATTGAGCGCCGACAGCGGATCCTGAAAGACGATCGAGACGATCCGCCCGCGCAGGTCCCGCAGCTCGGCGGCGGCCATTCCGAGAAGGTCTTTTCCCCGAAGCAGGATGCGGCCGCCCATGACAGTCAGGGCATCTGGCAGGAGACCCATGATGGCATTGGCGGTGACCGACTTGCCGGAGCCGGATTCGCCGACGATGCAAAGGATCTCGCCGGAGGCGAGGTCGAAGGAGACCTCCTCGACGGCGAAATCGCGATCCATTCCCGCTGGCAGCGATACGGTGAGGTTTTCGACACGCAGCAGCGGTTCGGCTTGGGCTTCCAACATCGCGCTCATTCGGCTCTCGTTTTCCGAGGATCGTCTCAGCTCGCCGATCAAAAGGCAAATTCCGTACCAGCCGCACGGATGTCGGGCGCGGGACTTCGCCGCCTGCACGAACACGCCCGTCGCCAGCGCTTCGTCGCGATCTGCGACGCCAAGGGTGTGCGGCGACGCGGACGTGTGGCGGCCCGCCGGGCAATCTCGATCAGACGAGCCGGCAAGCGGGGGCAGCGGGCTGGCTGTTGCGCTGCAAGATCATGCGGCATCTTGACAAGCTGCCCATCTCCCGCGCAACATCTTCAATAATGGAGCTTATTACCGAATAAAGGAATATGCCATGAAGAAGACCCTGACTTTCGCGCTGGCTGCGGCGCTCGCCGCCATCGCCCCTCCGGCGATGGCCAAGGACGTCATCAACGTCGCCATCGTCGGCGAGCCGGATACGCTCGATCCGATGGTTTCCACCAAGGACGTCGTCTCGATCGTCACCCAGCACGTGGTCGAAACGCTCTACACCTTCGACGGCTCCTGGAACGTTGCGCCCCTCCTCGCCGAGGATCTTCCGAAGATTTCCGACGACGGCAAGACCTACGACATCAAGCTGCGCGAGGGCATCACCTTCTCCGACGGCTCGAAGCTCGATTCCGCCGACGTCGTCGCCTCGCTCGAGCGCTGGATGAAAATCGCCTCGCGCGGCAAGACCGTTGCCGACAAGGTCACCTCGGTGACCGCCAAGGGCCCGAACGCGATCGAGATCAAGATGAGCGCGCCCTATGCGCCGCTGCTGTCGCTTCTCGCCTTCTCCAATTCCGCCGCGGCGATTTATCCCTCGGAGATCATTCCCGAAGGCGACGGCCAGATCGACAAGGTGATCGGCACCGGCCCCTACGAATATGGCGAGCACGTGCCTGACCAGTATCTGCAGCTGGTGCCCTTCAAGGGCTTCGTGCCGCGCGACGAGCCGGCCAATGGCGGCGCCGGCAAACGCGGCCAGGCGCCCGACGAGATCCGCTTCATCCCGGTTCCCGATCCGAACACCCGCGTCGAGGGCCTCGTCTCAGGCCAGTTCGACTTCGCCGACTCCCTGCCTGCCGAAAGCTACGACCGCATCGAACAGAGCGACAAGGCGAAGCCCGTCCTGCTGCAGGATTTCGGCTGGCCGGTCTGGGCGATCAACCACAAGGCCGGCCTCCTCACCGACAGGAAGATCCGCCAGGCGCTGCTGGCCGCCCTGCCCTTCGACGACATGCTGTTCGCAGCCTTCGGCGACGACAAGTTCTTCAAGGTCGACGGCGCGCTCTATCCGGAAGGCTGGGCCTGGCATAGCGAAGAGGGCGCCGACCTCTACAATCAGAACGACCCGTCCAGGGCCGGCGAGCTTCTGGAGGAGGCCGGCTACGACGGCACGCCGCTGCGCATCCTCACCTCGCGGCAATACGAGTTCCACTACAAGATGGCGGAGGTCGCCAAGCAGGCGCTGGAAGCGGCCGGCTTCAAGGTCGAGATGGACGTCGTCGACTGGGCGACCCTCGGCCAGCGGCGCAACGATCCGGCGCTCTGGGACATCTACATCTCCCACTCGCCCTTCCTGCCGGAGCCGGCGCTGACCGACATGTGGTTCCCCTCCTCGCGCATCGGCTGGGCGAACCCCGACAAGGACAAGATCGCCGACGCCTTCGTCTCGGAGACCGATCCGAAGAAGCGCGCGGAGTTGTTCGCCAAGATGCAGAAGGCCAATCTCGAGGATGTCGGCTTTATCAAGGTCGGCAACTTCAATGCCCTTCTCGGCGAGGCAAAGAGCCTTGAGGGCGTGCCGCCCTCGCCCTGGCCGTATTTCTGGAACGCCACGAAGAAGTAGCGTGCGCCGTCGGCGCGGGGTGGGCGGCGTTGGGGCGTCCGCCCACCCCGTGCCGGCCGTGCCAAAACCCTTCTGCAGACACACGGCACCATCTTGCCGGCGGTGCCGCCGACCCGTCCTCGATGCGGCGACACGATGCTGAAATACGTTCTCAATCGCCTGTTCGGCATGGTGGTGGTGCTGTTCCTGGTGCTAACCATCACCTTCGTCATCGTCCGCGTCGCGCCGGGCGATCCGGCGGCGCTGATGCTCGGCCCCGACGCGACGCCGCAGGATGCCGCGGCGCTGCGCATCGAACTCGGCCTCGACCAGCCGATCCTCGTGCAGTACGGAAAATTCCTCCTCAGCGCCGCCGCCGGCGATCTCGGCCAGTCGCTGTTCTTCCACCGGCCGGTGCTGTCGGTGCTCGCAGAAAGGGCCGAGCCGACCGCCTTCCTCGCTCTGTTCTCGCTGATCTTCTCGATCGTCATCGCGGTGCCGATCGGCATCTATGTCGCCTATCGGCGTGGCGGCGCGGCCGACCAGGGAGCCGTCTCGGCGGCGATGCTCGCAGCCTCGGTGCCTTCCTTCTGGACCGGCCTCGTCCTGCAGCGATGGCTCGCCTCCGATCTCGGCTGGTTTCCCGCCTCCGGCTATGGCGGCCCCGGCGCCGGCTTTTTCGACCGCATGGGTTACCTGATCCTGCCGTCGATCGTCCTCGGCATCGTCAATTCGGCCCTGATCCTGCGCTTCACCAGAGCCTCGATGCTCGACGTCCTCGGCGAGGACTACATCCGTACCGCCCGCTCGAAGGGCATGTCGGAGGGCCGCGTCGTCCTCAGGCACGCCCTGAAGAACGCCGCGATCCCGATCGTCACGGTGGTCGGCCTGACCTTCGCGCTGCTCGTCTCCGGCGCCGTCGTCACCGAGCGGGTGTTCAACATTCCCGGCATGGGCAGCCTCGTGGTGGGGGCCGTGCTGCGGCGCGACTATCCGATCATCCAGGGGACGCTGATCGTCGTCGCGGCGCTCTACATCCTGATCAATCTCTGCACCGATCTCCTCTATCTGCTGATCGACAAGCGGGTGCGCTACTGATGGCCGCCGCAACGTTTTCCGACGAACCCGGCCTATTCCGCAGCCTGACGGCCAGGCCGGCGGTGCTCGCAGCCCTCGTCGTCTTCGGGCTGATCCTCGTCGCCGCGCTGCTGGCGCCGTGGATCTCACCGGCCGATCCGGCCCGCATGTCGGTGCGCGCGCGCCTCAGTCCACCCTTCGGCGGGGCCTATCTCCTAGGCGCCGACGCCTTCGGCCGCGACGTCCTCTCGCGCCTGCTCTTTGCCGGGCGGGTGTCGCTGTCGATCGGCCTCGGCGTCGCCGTCGTCTCGACCGCGCTCGGCATCCTCATCGGCCTTGCCGCCGGCTTCTTCCGCAGGCTCGACGCGCCGCTCTCGCGGCTGATCGATGCGATGATGGCGTTTCCCGACATCCTCCTCGCCATCGCCCTCGTCGCGATCCTCGGCGGCTCGATCCTCAACGTCATCCTGGCCCTGTCGATCGTCTACACGCCGCGCATCGCCCGCATCGTCAGGGCGGCGACGCTGGTAATCCGCGAACTGCCCTTCGTCGAGGCCGCCCGGGCGCTCGGCTCGTCGAACCTTTCGATCATGGCCTGGCACGTCCTGCCGAACATCGTCTCGCCGGTGACGGTGCAGGCGACCTTCATCTTCGCCTATGCGATGCTCGCCGAGGCCGGCCTCTCCTTCCTCGGCGTCGGCGTCGATCCGTCGATCCCGACCTGGGGAACCATGGTCAACGAGGGCCGGCAATATCTCGACCAGGCGCTCTACCTCATCCTGTTTCCGGGCATTGCGATCTCGCTCGCCGTCCTCAGCCTGCAGCTGATCGGCGACGGGCTGCGCGATGCGCTCGACCCCCGCCTCGCAAAGGACGTCTGACCTCAAATGGCCTTCACCCTCACCAATTTTCGGCCGATCGGCTTTGCGGCGTCGCCTGCCGCCGTTCATGTCAGCGACGACGGTCTCATCGCCGGTGCGGCGCCTGCCGGCGCCGGGGCGATCGACTGCGGCGGCGCCTTTCTCTCCCCCGGCTGGTGCGATCTCCATGTCCATGTCTGGCACGGCGGCACCGATATCTCCGTGCGCGCCTCGCAGGCCGGGCGTTCGACGGGCGTCACCGCCATGGCCGATGCCGGCAGCGCCGGCGAGGCGAATTTCCACGGCCTGCGCGAATACGTCATCCAACCGGCCTCGGAGACCATCCGGGCCTTCCTCAACATCGGCTCGATCGGCCTCGTCGCCTGCAACCGGGTGCCGGAACTCATCGACATGCGCTCGATCGACGTCGACCGGACGCTGGCGGTGATCGAGGCCAATCGCGACGTCATCTGCGGGGTCAAGGTGCGCGCTTCCGGCGTCATCGTCGGCGGCTGGGGCATCACCCCGGCGAAGATCGCCAAGCGCGTCGCCGAGATCGTCAACCTGCCGCTGATGGTGCATGTCGGCGAGCCGCCGCCGCTGATCGACGAGGTCTTCGACATCCTCACCGAGGGCGACATCGTCACCCATTGCTTCAACGGCAAGAAGGCCGGCTCGATCGCCGACACCGAAAAGCTCTGGGAACATGCGATCCGCCTTGCCGGCGAGGGCATCCGCATGGATGTCGGCCATGGCGCCGCCTCCTTCGACTTCGCCGTCGCCCGCAGGGCGATCGAGCGGGGGCTGAAGCCCTGGTCGATCTCCACCGACCTTCATCTCAACAACATTCGCGGGCCGGTCCACGACATGGCGACGACGATCGCCAAGCTCCTCGCCGTCGGCCTGCCCCTGGAGGACTGCATCGCCGCCGTGACCGCGCGGCCACGCTCGCTGCTCGGTCTTTCCTCCGGTCTGGAAGCCGGCGCCAAGGCCGACTTCACCCTCTTCGATCTCGTCGATTCAAAGGTCGAGGCCGTCGATTCCATGGGCAATTGCCTCAGCCTCGCGACAATGGTGGAGCCGCGCCGCACCGTCATCGGCGCGAGCGTCATGGACGCCGCGCGGCGCTTGCCATGAACAGGGCACCGATCCTCTCCGTCGACGGCCTGCGCGTCGCCTTCCGCTCCCGCGGGCGGCAGGTGACGGCGCTGCGCGACGTCGACTTCTCGATCGAGGCGGGGCGCACCCTCGCCCTCGTCGGCGAGAGCGGATCGGGAAAGTCGGTGACCTCGCTTGCCCTGCTCGGCCTCCTGCCGCCCAACGGCAAGGTGACGGGCGGCCGGGCGACCTACCGCAGCCGCAACGGCGCGACGCTCGACCTTGCCGGCCTCCCGGCAAAGCAGTTTCGCAAGGTGCGCGGCCGCGAAATCGCGATGATCTTCCAGGAGCCGATGTCCTCGCTGAACCCGCTGTTTTCGATCGGCGAGCAGATCGGCGAGATGCTGAAGCTGCACGAGGATCTCGATGCCGCCGCCCGCCGCAGGCGCGTCGTCGAGATGCTCGAACTCGTCGAGATTCCCGCCGCCGCCTCGCGGCTCGACGACTATCCGCATGAGCTTTCCGGCGGCATGCGCCAGCGGGTGATGATCGCCTTGGCTCTCGTCTGCGCGCCGCAGCTTCTCATCGCCGACGAGCCGACGACGGCCCTCGACGTCACCGTCCAGGCGCAAATCCTCGACCTGATGCGACGGCTGCAGCGGGAAATGGGCATGTCGATCCTGTTCATCACCCACGACATGGGCGTCGTCGCCGAAATGGCCGACGACGTCGCGGTGATGTATGCCGGCGCGATCGTCGAGGAGGCTGGCGTCGAGGCGCTGTTCGCCCGGCCGGCCCATCCCTATACGCGCGGGCTGCTTGCCTCGATTCCGCGGCCGGACCGGCCGGAGGGCGAGCGGCTGAAGGCCATTCCCGGCGCCGTGCCGCCGCTTACCGCGCTGCCCCCCGGCTGCGCCTTCGCGCCGCGCTGTCCCCATGCGCTGCCCGCTTGCGATCAGCCGGTGGCGCTCGAAGCGGTGCTGCCGGCCCATCGCGCCGCATGTATCCGGGCAAGCGAGGTGATGGCCGATGCCTGAGCCCCTCACCACCGAAGCCACCGAAGCCGCCCGGGCACTCAGGGCCGAAGCGGCGCTGCTGTCCATCCGCGGCCTGTCGAAGCGCTACCACGCGCCGCGCGGCACGGTTCACGCCGTCGAGAATGTCAGTCTCGACATTCCGCGCGGCTCGATCACCGGCCTCGTCGGCGAGAGCGGTTCCGGCAAGACGACCCTTGGGCGCACGCTTCTGCGTCTCGTCGAACCGAGTGCCGGGTCGATCCGTTTTGCCGGCGAGGAGCTGACGTCCCTATCCGACCGGCAGATGACGGCGATGCGCCGGCGCATGCAGATCATCTTCCAGGACCCGGTATCCTCGCTCAATCCGCGGCTGAAGGTGAAGCACATCGTCGCGGAGGGTCTTCGCGCCCACGGCATCGGCAGCGGCAGCGAGCGGCGCGAACGCGTCGCAGCGCTGCTCGAGGAAGTCGGCCTGTCGCCCGACCAGATGACCCGATATCCGCATGAATTTTCCGGCGGCCAGCGCCAGCGGATCGGAATTGCGCGGGCGCTCGCGCTGGAACCGGAATTCATCGTCGCCGACGAGAGCGTCTCGGCGCTCGACGTGTCGATCCAGGCGCAGGTTCTCAACCTTCTGCTCGACATCCGGGCAAAGCGCGATCTGACAATGCTGTTCATCGCCCACGACCTCTCCGTCGTCGACTATCTCTGCGACCGGATCGCGGTGATGTATCTCGGCAAGATCGTCGAGACCGGGCCTGCCCGCAGGCTGGTCCGCCACCCCGCTCATCCCTACACGCGGGCCCTCCTGTCGGCGGTGCCGCAGCCGGACCCGCTGGCAAGCCGCGACCGCGAGGTGCTCGAAGGCTCGATCCCGAGCCCGCTCGACCCGCCGTCGGGCTGCGTCTTCCGCACCCGCTGCCCGCGCGCGCTGCCCGGTTGCGCCACGGAATTTCCCCCGCCCGTCGCCGCCGGCGACGGGCATATCGCGCATTGTATCAATCTCTGAGGTTCCATGACTTCGATGCCAACCCCGACACGCCAGGACGGCGAGACCCCGGAATCGCGCCTCGTCGCGGCGAAGATCGCGCTGCCCTCGGCGCCGCCGACGCCGATCGGCGCCTTCGCGAATGTTCGCGAGCACCGGGGGCTGCTCTACGTCTCCGGCCAGGGCCCGGTGCTGGAAGACGGCAGCCTGATGCGCGGCAAGGTCGGCGGCGACGTCGAGGCCGAGGTCGCGCGCCAGCATGCCGAGATCGTCGCGCTCAACATCCTTGCCGCGCTGCGCGGCCATTGCGGCAGCCTCGATGCCGTCGGCGGGGTGGTGAAGCTGCTCGGTCTCGTCAATGCGACGCCGGAATTCGACCGCCATTCCTTCGTCATCGACGGCGCCTCGAACCTCCTCGCCGCCGTCTTCGGACCGGCCGGCATCCACGCCCGCTCGTCCTTCGGCGTCGTCTCGCTGCCGAACAACATCACCGTCGAGGTGGAGGCGATCTTCGAGCGTGCCTGATCCCGCCGCCCAGCGACCTGTCGGATCGACGCGCGGATCAGCGGCCGAGCGAGCGCTCCACCGCGGCGGCAGCGCCCCTGACGGCGCTGGCGAGTTCCTCCTGCCGTTCCTCGGCCTTGCGGTCGGGCAGGACGATCGAGATCGTAGCAATGCAGGCGCCGGTCTCGTCGCGGATCGGCGCGGCGATGCAGGCGACGGAATATTCGCTGGCGTTGAACTGCACGGCGAGGCGGTTCTCGAAGTCGTGCCGGGCCTGGGCCGACAGCTTGACCGGATCGGTCTCGGCCATCCCCGTCGCCGACGGGCGGGCCGAACTCGCAAAGGCCGCGTAGCGCTCCTCGTCGCCGAGATGGCCGAGCAGCAGCCGGCCGGACGCCGTCCAGTTCAGCGGCACGCGGGTGCCGACCTTCGAGGCGACCTGGAAGTGTCCCGGCCCCTCCTCCATCGCCACCACTAGCATCATGCCGTCGTCGCGGGCGCAGATCTGCACTGTCTCGCCGGTCGCCGCCACCAGATGCTGCATCTCCTGCTCGGCCTGGACGAAGGCGTCCATCCGCTGGCGATAGACGAGGCCGTAGCGCATCAGCCGGGCGCCGAGCCAGACGGCATTGTCCGGCCCGCGCGACAGCATCTCGCGCTCGACCAGCTCGTCGACAAGCCGGTAGATCGTCGAGATCGGCGCGCCGACGCTTTTCGCAAGGTCGTAGGCCGACATCGGCACGCGCCGCTCCGCCAGCATGTCCATGACCTGCAGCGTCCGGTCGATGCCGCTGGTCCGGCTCCGGGTCGTTTCGCTCATTGCACCCTGTCTTCGATTTTCTTCCGTAATATGGGACGCGGCAGCAGCGTCAAGCCGGCTCTGCCGATCCCCTCCCCTTTGGTCCGGTCGGGATTCCGGCGCTTCTTCGACGATTCCAATCGTTCCTGCCCATCGCCACGTCACCCGAAGATTTTGCCTTGCATTTGGTCTCCCTTGGGATAGCATATCCCCTTATAAGGGAGAATATTCCATTATAACAGAAAACTGAAGAGCAGGTCGGTCAACACGCTTGAAGGGGATACGCAAATGGCGACGATGCGACGGGACTTTCTGAAATTCGGTGCGGTGGGAGCCGCTGCAGCGGGCATCGCGGCAGGAGCGCAAGTGCTATCGGCGCGCGAGGCGGCCGCCCAGTCGGCGCCCGACAGCCTGCTCCGCAAGGTCATCGATCGCGGCAAGGTCCTCGTCGGCACCGGCTCGACCAATGCGCCGTGGCACTTCGAGGACGAATCCGGCAAGCTCGTCGGCATGGACGTTACCATGGGCCACATCCTCGCCAAGGCGCTGTTCGACGATCCCGAAGCCGTCGAGTTCGTCCTCCAGGATCCGGCCCAGCGCATCCCGAACGTCAATACCGGCAAGGTCGATATCGTCGTCCAGTTCATGACCATGAGCGGCCAGCGGGCGCAGCTCGTCAACTTCTCGCGGCCCTATTACGTCGAGGGCGTCGCGCTGATCTCGACGCCGGGCACCGAGAACAACGACTTCGCCAAGCTGAAGGCCGCAGGCTCCGGCGCGAGGGTCGCGGTGCTGCAGAATGTCGGCGCCGAGGACACGGTGCACGAGGTCCTGCCCGAGGCGACGGTCATGCAGCTCGACACCCAGGCCAACGTCCTTCAGGCGGTCGATGCCAAGCGTGCCGATGCGGCGGTGGTCGATCTCTCGACGGTGCGCTGGCTGGTGAAGCGCAATCCCGACCGCTACTTCGATTCCGGCAAGACCTGGCACAGCCAGCTCTATGGCGCGGCGATGAAGCAGGGCGATCTCGACTGGCTGCATTTCGTCGACACGGTCTTCACCATCGCGATGTTCGGCCACGAGACCGAACTCTACGACGCCGCTTTCGAGGAATATTTCGGCGAGACGCCGCCGGCACGCGTGCCGGGCTTTCCGAAGATCTGAGGCCGGACGGCGCGGTGGCGGTGGTTCCGCCGCCGCGCCATGCGGAAGGCGCCGATGGGCTACAGTCTGAACTTCTCCGTCGTCTGGCGAAATTTCGACAAGCTGTGGGGCGGCCTCGTCCTCAGCCTCGAACTCGCCGTCGTCTCGCTGGCGATCGGCGTCGTCATCGGCCTGGTGCTGGCGGTCGTTCATGTCTCCGGCGGCCGTTTCACCCGCATGGCGATTGCCGTCTATGTCGAGGCGTTCCGCAACACGCCGCTGATCCTCCTCGTCTATCTCGTCTTCTACGGCTTGCCGCAGGTGGTCGATCTTCGCTACGACGCCACCACCTCCTTCGTCGCGACGCTCTCGGTCTATGCCGGGGCCTATCTTGTCGAGGTCTTCCGCTCCGGCCTCGAGGCGATCCCGCGCGGCCAGATCGACGCCGGTCGGGCGATCGGGCTGACCCCGGCGCAGCGGCTGTTCCACGTGCGGCTGCCGGCGATGATCCGGATCACGCTGCCTGCCCTGTCGAACACCTTCATCTCGCTGTTCAAGGACACCTCGGTCGCCTCGGTCATCGCGGTCCCGGAGCTCACCTGGGGCGCCCAGTGGATCAATCTCAACACCTTCCGGATCGTCGAGGCCTATCTCATGGCGACGGCGATGTATCTGGCGACCGGCTACGTCATGCTGTTCTCGCTGCGGCTCGTCGAGCGACGCTTCAGGGTGGGGCGCAATGCTTGACGCGATGATCTACGCTTTGCCCTTCCTGCTGGAAGGGCTGTGGATCACGGTGGTGGTCTCGATCCTCACCGTATCGATCTCACTGGTCGCCGGTCTCGCCCTCGGCTGCGCCCTCGTCTACGGGCCGCTGCCGCTCAGGCTGCTGGTGCGGATCTTCTCCGACACCATCCGCGGCATTCCGATCCTCGTCCTGATCTTCTTCGTCTATTACGGCTTCCCGGCCATCGGCATCGATTTCGACTCCTTCTGGGCCGCGGTCACCGCCCTGACGCTGTTCAAGACCGCCCAGGTCATCGAATATGTCCGCGGCGCCGTGGCCTCGATCCCGCGCGGCCAGAGCGAGGCGGCGATGGCGATCGGCCTGACCTTTTCCGAGCGCCTCGTCAGCGTGATCTTCCCGCAGGCGCTGCGCCGCTTCCTGCCGCCCTGGATCAACGGCGTCACCGATGCGGTGAAGGGCTCGGCGCTGGTCTCGCTGCTCGGCGTCACCGACCTGATGTATGCGATCAACCAGGTGATCGGGCGCACCTACGAGGCGATGCCGCTCTACGTTCTCGGGGCGGTCATCTACTTCGTCATCAACTTCTCCCTGTCGACGCTGTCGCGCCGGCTCGAACGCCGCTTCTCCTTCGTGCAGGCCTGATCGATGAACCCACCGCTTCTGACGATCCGCGATCTCAGAAAATCCTTCGGCAAGACCGAGGTGCTGAAATCCGTCGATCTCGATGTCGGCCGCGGCGAGGTCGTCGCCGTGATCGGCCCGTCAGGCAGCGGCAAGACGACTCTGCTTCGCTGCATCAACTTCCTCGAAGCCTATGACGGCGGGTCGATCCGCATCGACGACAGCGAGGTCGGCTACAACGATGCCCGCAAGCGCCGCGGCGAACGGGCGCTGGCGCGCATGCGGGCGGAAACCGGCATGGTGTTCCAGAGCTTCAACCTCTTTCCGCACCTCACCGCAGCGGGCAACATCATGCTCGGCCTCACCAAGGTGCGCCGCAAGAGCCGCTCGGAAGCCCGCGACATCGCCAAGGTCTGGCTCGAGCGCGTCGGCCTCGGCCACAAGGCCGACGCCCTGCCGTCGGAACTGTCCGGCGGCCAGCAGCAGCGCGTCGGCATCGCCCGGGCCGTGGCGATGGAGCCGAAGATCCTGCTCCTCGACGAGATCACCTCGGCGCTGGACCCTGAGCTCGTCGGCGAGGTGCTGGAAGTGGTGCGCGGACTTGCCGCCGAGGGCATGACGATGCTGATGGTGACCCATGAGATCGCCTTTGCCCGCGATGCCTCCTCCCGCCTCGTCTTCATGGCCGACGGCGCGGTCGCGGCGGAGGGCCCGCCGGCCGATCTGATCGCCTCGGCAGAGGCCAATCCACGCCTCAATTCCTTTCTCGCCCGCTTCAGGGCATCGAACTTCTGACAGTCTGGAACATCTGCGATGAGCGCACCCCTCAACCACAATGCCGACTACCGCGCCCGCCACGGCCTTCGCCCGGTGATCAACGTCTCCGGCACGATGACCTCGCTCGGCGCCTCGATCATCCATGACGACGCCATCGCGGCGATGGCCGAGATCGCTCCGCAATGGGTGGAGATGGACGACCTGCAGCGGCGGGCGAGCGCCGTCATCTCCCGCCTCACCGGCGGCGAGACCGGCTTCGTCACCGCCTGCTGCGCCGCCGGCATCACCATGAGCGTCGCCGGCGCGATGACCGGCACCGACATGCTCGCCATCGAGCAACTGCCGAGCCGCACCGACGGCCTGAAGAACGAGGTGATCCTGCAGCTCGGCCATGCGGTGAACTACGGCGCGCCGGTCGACCAGTCGATCCGCCTCGCAGGCGCCACCCCGGTGCTCGCCGGCACGGCGACGCAGGTGATGCCATACCACGTCGAGAACGCGATCAACGACAGGACCGCGGCGCTGCTCTTCGTCGTCAGCCATCATACGGTGCAGTTCGGCCAGCTGAGTCTGGAGGAGGTCGTCGAGATCTGCCGGCCGCGCGGCGTTCCGGTGATCGTCGACGCGGCTTCGGAATACGATCTCACGGGCTTTCTCGCCCGCGGCGCCGACCTCGTCATCTATTCCGGCCACAAGTTCCTTTCCGGCCCGACCAGCGGCATCGTCGCCGGGCGCAAGGATCTCGTGCGCGCCGCCTATCTGCAGAACAAGGGGATCGGCCGGGGCATGAAGGTCGGCAAGGAGTCGATCGCCGGCGTCATGGCGGCGCTGGAGGCGTGGGAAAAGCGCGACCATGCCGGCATCAGGGCCCGCGAACAGGCGGCTCTCGATCTCTGGAAGACCACCGTCGACGCCATGCCCGGCCTTTATGGTAAGATCATGCCGGACCCGACGAACAACCCGCTCGACCGGCTGGAGGTCCACGTCCTGCCGGAAAGCGGCTTCACCGCGACCGGCCTGGCCAAGGCGCTGGCGGCGGGCGATCCGCCGGTCATCGTGCGTGACCACGAGGCCGAACTCGGCTTCTTCTTCCTCGACCCCTGCAATCTCCATCCGGGCGAGGCGGAAATCGTCGCAAAGGCGCTGACGGCGGTGATGAACGCCCCTCGGCCGGAAAACGCCATGGCATTGCCGCGCCACAGCGTCGAGAAGGCGCTGCGCTGGCCCGACTGAACGTCGGGGATGCCGGCGGCGGCAGCGTTCTCTGCCGCCTAGTCCGCCTCGCCGATGTCGGCGATCTTCCGCAAGGTATGCAGCAGCGCCAGGCGCTCGGCCGGATTGAGGGGCCCGAGCGTATCCTCGCTCGAGCGGATGGCGCAGGGGGTCATCGCCGTCAGCGCCTCCCGTCCCGCCTCGGTGATGGTGATGATCACCTTGCGGCCGTCGCCCGGGTCCTTCGACAATGAAATCAGGTCGCGGGCCTTCAGCCGCTCGACGATGCCGCGGATCGTCGCCTGGTCGACGCCGGTCGCCTTGACCAGCTCGACCTGCGATCGGCTGACCCCGTCGTCGAGGGCGCAGAGCGTCGAGAACTGCACCGCCGTCAGCCCCTCGATAGCGGCGTTGCCCTGGAAAATCGCGAGATGCCGCTGATAGGCCCGGCGCAGCAGGTAGCCCACCTGTTCGGTGAAGACATAGTCCATGCCGGCGGTCAGCGACCGGGCGGCCTGCGGACGCGGCGCCAATCCTGAACCGTTCGCCTGTGCCTCACCGTCATGCGCCGGGCCGAAATCGCCAGTTCTGCCGTAGGGATCGTTCGCCATCGCACCGCTCATGGCTCGACGCTTCCGAGCGCCTCGGCCCGCGGCGTGCGGGCGAGCACCAGATAGGCGGCGACCGCAGCCAGGACGACGCCGAGCGCCGAGACGAGATAGCTCGGCGTGAACATCAAGAGCCCGCCGATGAAAATCAGCCCGCGCTCGGCCCGTCCGAGCGTGCGGCGCAGGAACCCCTCCGCGCCGATCGCCAGGAACACCGTGCCGAGGCAGACGGTGACGATCTGGATGATGGTGTTCGCCTCGAGGCCCGGCTCGAGGATGCTCGGCGCATAGACGAAGGCGAAGGGCAGCACGAAGGCGGCGAGCGACAGCTTGCAGGCGCTGAGCGCGATGCCGATCGGATTGGCGTCGGAGATCGCGGCCGCCGCATAGGCGGCGACGGCGACCGGCGGCGTCATCGCCGAGAGGACGGCGAAATACATCAGGAAGAGATGGGCGTTGAGCAGCGGGATGTGGAAGTCGTTGACGAGGGTCGGGCCGATCAGCACCGCCGCGAGGACATAGGCGCTCGGCGTCGGCATGCCGAGGCCGAGAAGGATGGTGACGGCGGCACTGAGGAGCAGCGCGATCGCCATGTTGTCGCCGGCGAGCGCAAAGGTGATGAAGGAGAACTTCATCGCAAGGCCGGTCATGGTGATGCCGCCGATGACGAGGCCCGCGGCCGCGCAGGCGCCGGTGACGCCGAGCATACGGATCGTCGTCGCCGCCAGCCCCTCATAGATGCCGACGGGGCCGAGCCGGTGCCCGGCGCGGAACCACGAGGCGACGACGACCGAGACCGTCGCGAAGACCGCGACGCGGGTCGGCGAATAGCCTTGGACCAGCGCGATGACCAGCACGACCAGCGGCACGATATAGACCCAGCCCTCGCGCAGCGTCGTCGACAGCGGCGGCACCTCCTCGCGGGAAAGGCCGGTCAGAGCGAGACGCTCGGAGCGCAGATGCACCTGCATCATGATGCAGGCATAGTAGAGGATCGCCGGGATGATCGAGGCGACGACGATGGTGATGTAGCTGATGCCGGTATACTCGGCCATGATGAAGGCCGCCGAGCCCATCACCGGCGGCAGGATGCTGCCGCCGGTCGAGGCGGCGACCTCAACGGCCGAGGCGAGCCGCGGCGAATAGTTCAGCCGCTTCATCATCGGGATGGTGATCGAGCCGGTGGTGACGACGTCGGAGGTCGGGCTGCCGGACATGGTGCCGAACAGCGCCGAGGAGATCACCGCGATCTTCGCCGGCCCGCCGTGGGAGCGGCCGGCGATCGCCGCCGCGACGCGGAAGAAGAACTCGCCGCCGCCGGCCTTTTCCAGGAACGTCCCGAACATCACGAACAGGAACACGTAGGTCGCCGCGACGCGCACCGGCACGCCGAACAGGCCGTCGCCGGTGAAGACGTTGACGTCGAGAAAGTGGTTGAGGCTGATATAGCCGTGGCCGAGCGGGCCGGAGATCAGGTGGCCGAAGAGATTGTAGGCGGTAAAGGCGACGACGATCAGCATCAGGAAGACGCCGACGGTCCGCCGGGTGATCTCGAGGGCGAGGAGCACGATCGCCAGCGCAGCGACGGTCTGGACGGTCGTCAGCGGCAGGAACAGGCTGATCCGGGTGGCGATCACCTCGGTCTGCGAGACGAAGTAGCCGGCAGTCACCAGGCTGACCGCCACCAGGGCCCAGTCGTACCAGGGAACGCTGGTCTCGCTCGCATGGGTGCCGGCGCGCACCATGACGAAGGACGGCGGCAGGATCAGGCAGAGGAACACCGCCGTCGCGGCCAGCGCGTCGACCCGGCCGAAGGACGATTCCCACAGGACCCACACCCCGACCGCGGCCGCATAGGCCTTGACGATCATCGCCAGCGGCCCGGCGAGGTCGCGACGCCCGCCGACATTGAACAGGCTGTTGATGAAACCCATCATTGCAGTCGACTCCGAAAGGGCAGCGGGCTCGCCAGTCCTAGCGTCTTGGTGCGAGCGTGTTGATGCTGAGGGGTATGGAGGGGACGGCGGGCAATCCCGCCGTCCCAAGGTCGAAGCAGGCGCCGTGGTTTACTGGCCGGCCGACTTGTAGGCGGCGAGCGCGCCCTCGTGATAGGGCAGGCTCTTTGCCGACTGCATGATCTCGGGCGTCAGCGCCTTCATCGAGGAATGGACGTTCTGCAGCTCGGCGATGTGGTCGAGCAGCGCCTTGGTCAGCTTCTCGACCTTTTCCGGCGAGTCGGACTTCGGCACGATCAGAGCGGCCTGGGCGCCATAGGTCTTGATCTCCTTCTTCTGCCAGTCATAGCTGCCGGCCGGGATCGTGTAGGGGACCGAGCCATAGGTCTCGCTCATGTAGTCGATGACGTCGTCCGGCACCGACAGCAGCCGCAGATTGACGCTCTCGGCGATCGAGCCGATCGAGCCGGTGCCGATGAACATCGCATTGGTCCAGACGTCGCCTCGCCCGTCCTTCATCAGTTCCTCCGCGGTCTGCGAGCCCTGATACTGGATCGAGCCGCCATTCGCCTCGATGTCGGAGAAGCTGATGCCGAGCTTCTTCAGCGACGCCTCGGCGAGGATGCTCGGCAGGATGCCCTTCTTGTTGACGATCAGATTGACCGGAGCGCCCTTGAAGTCGGCGATCGAGTTGATGTTGTGCTCTTCGGCGAACTTGTCGTTCATCAGCCACTGCATCGGCGCCCAGTTGTAGAGCACGGCGACGACGGCGAAGTCCTGCATCGGCTCCTGGAAGGGCGGCTCGCCCTTCGAGGCGATCACCGCCTCGCCGAGATGGACGATCGACATGTCGCAATTGCCCTGGGCCATCTGGACGATGTTGGCAAAGCCGCCGCTCGAGGTCTGATAGGTGACGGCCGAGCCCGGCTCTTCCTTCTTCACCGCGGTGTCGATGCCGGCGCCGAGGAGCGCCCACAGGCCGCCGGGGCTCGCACCGCACAGGGTGTAGTTTTCCGCCTTGGCGGCGCTCGCCGAGAGGCTGGCCGCAACGATGCCCGCAACCACGACCGCGGACTTCAGGATGGAGTTTGGCATGTCGATGAACTTTTCCTGTTGGTGGAGTGACGGCAGACGAGGCAGTGTGCGGGAGGCCCCTGCGGCGGAACGGTGCCGCAGTTTCTCGTCGTGTCACGGTCGGGCTTGCGGAACCTCCCGGGGGTCGAAGCGGATCTGCGGCGGCCTCGAGCCGCCGGAGGCAAGGCTGATGCCGGTGTCAGGCGTCGCCGCGGCGGCGGCCCGCTCGAGGCTGGCGACGTCACCGGCATGGACGACGAACAGGGGATCGCCGGCAAACACCTCGTCGCCCGGAGCGACCTTCAGATCGACGCCGGCCGACTTGTCGTGGGGCGCGCCGGCGCGCCGGGCGATGCCGGCGACATGCCAGCCGTCGACCCTCTCGACGGTCCCGTCACGGGGCGCCCTGACGGTCCTGGTGAACGTGCCGGGCATGACCGGACTGCGGGCGCCCTGAGCCTCGGCGATCTCGTCCAGCTTCTGACGCGCACGGCCCGAAGCAAGGATCGCCCCGGCGGTGGCGCGCGCCTCGGCGAGGCTGCCGTGCTCGGGAGAAAAGCTGAGGATCTCGCTGGCGAAGAACAGCGCCTTTTCCCTGAGATCGGCGGGCGCGTCCGGCGCATTATCGAGCACCTTCATCACGTCGCGCAGTTCCAGCGCCGGCCCGATGCCGTGGCCGATGGCATTGCTGCCGTCGGTGGCAAAGGCCCTGACCGTCATGCCGAGGCCGGCGCCGACCCGCTCGAACACCCGTCCGAGTTCGTTGGCCTCGGCCCTGGTCTTCAGCTTGGCGTTCGGCCCGTAGGGCATGTCGATGACGACATGGGTCGAGCCGGCGGTCCATTTCTTCGACAGGATCGAGGCGACCGACCAGGTGTTGCTGTCGAGGGCGAGCGGCCGGGTGATGGCGTTGACGACGTCGTCGAGGACGGAGTGGTTGAGCCGGCCGTTCCAGGCGATGCAGCCGCCGGTCTGGCGCACGACACGGTCGACATCGGCAAAGGAAAGGTCGATCCGGCAGAGCGCCTCCATCACGTCGGCGGTGCCGGAGGCCGAGGTGATGGCGCGCGACGAGGTCTTCGGCATCAACAGCCCGGCGGCCGCGACGATCGGCACGACGATCAGGGTGATGCGGCTTCCCGGGATGCCGCCGAGCGAATGCTTGTCGACGACGATCGGCGAGCCCCAGTCGATGCGCGGGCCGAAGCGGCAACGCGCCCGGGCCACCGCGATCGCCTCCTCGTCGTCGAGGGACTGGATCGCCTTCAGCAGAAACGCCGCCGTCTCGCCATCCGGATAGCGGCCGTCGACGATGTCGCCGAACAGCGTTTCGTAGTCGTCGGCCTTCAGCCTTGCGCCGGCGATCTTGCGCCTCAGGATCCTGCGGCTGTCCGGCGAGGGCGTCCGGGCGATCGACACCAGCGAGCCGTCGCTGAGGCCGAGCGCCTCGAAGGCCTCGCGCGACAGGCCGATCTCGTCGGCGCGCAGCATGTCGCAGGGCTCGACGAGATCGAGGTCGGCGCGAACGCCGCCGTCGGCATGGGTGACCTCGATCCGCCCTGCCCCGGCGAAGGCGGCGGCATCGACCAGCGGATTGTCCTCGCGCAGATAGGCGGTCCGCCGCGTCCCCGAGGCGATCGGCAGGCGGACGAGCGACAGCCGGGAGGCACGCTGATCGAGGGCCGCGACCAGCCGGGCGACCGCATCCTCCAGGCTGGTGTCGTTGACGATGGTGACGACGTCGCGGCTCGCCGGCAGCGGCTCGGTGATGCGGGCGAGACGCTGCTCGATCTCCTCGGCGCTCTCGCGGCCGCGTGCCTTGAGCCGCTGGCGGACGATCTCGGGCGGCGCGGTGATCTCGACGATGACGAAGCGGTCGACCGTGCCGGCGAGATCGGGAATGGCGCCGCGCGACCCGTTGGCGATGACGTTCCGCCCGGCCGCAAGGTCATCGAGGATGCCGATCGGCAGTCCGTAGCTCAGCCCGTGGGCCTGCCAGTGATGCAGGAACCGGCTGTCTTCCACCATCGCGGCGAAGGTCTCGGCATCCGCCGGCTGGTGGTCCTCGCCGATCCCGGCCGGCCGGGTGATCACCCGGCGGACCTGGACGTAGCGGCCGGACGGGCCGAGCGCCTTCATCGCCTCGGACATCAGCGTGTCCTTGCCGACACCGCTCGGTCCGACGACGTAGAAGAGGGTTCCGGTCTGCATCGCTCGGCTCCGGCCGTTTTCAGGCGGCGTCGTCGAGGCCGATGTCGACGGCCGGCGCCGACTGGAACGGCCGGCTGGTGGACACGAAGTCGACGCCGGTCTCGGCCTTGCCGGCGATCGTGTCGAGCCGGATGCCACCGGATGCCTCGAGCAGCGCCTTGCCGGCGACGATCTCGACAGATTCTGCCATCGCGGCGTTTTCCATATTGTCGAGCATGATGACGTCGGCGCCGGCGGCGAGCGCCTCGCGGACCTGCTCGATGCGGTCGCATTCCACCTCGATCTTGGTCAGCGCCGGAACGTGCTTGCGGGCCATCTCGACGGCCTTGGCGATGCTGCCGCAGACCGAGATGTGGTTGTCCTTGAGCATCACGCCGTTGTCGAGACCGAGCCGGTGGTTCAAGGCACCGCCGCAGACGGCGGCGTGCTTTTCCAGCATGCGCAAGCCGGGCGTGGTCTTGCGGGTGTCAAGCAGCCTGGCCTTGGTGTGGGCGATGGCGTCGACATACTTGGCGGTTTCCGTGGCGATGCCGGAAAGCCGCTGGGCGATGTTGAGCGCGGTACGCTCGGCAGTGAGCAGCGCCTGCCCGGGGCCCGAGACAACGAGCAGCACGGCGCCCTTCTCCACCCGGTCGCCGTCGGCAGCGCGCATCTCGACCCGGCACTCGGGCTCGTAGTGGCGGAAGACTTCCGCCGCGACCTCGATGCCGGCCAGGGTCATCGGCTCGCGGGCGTTCATGTAGAAGGTCGCACGCGAGGCCGGATCGACCATCAGCTGGGCGGTCAGATCGAAGCAGCCGATATCCTCGATCAGCCACTGGTCGATCAGCTTTCGCGCGACAAAACGATCATACATTGAGGGAAGTCTCCGGGACGTTCTTTGACAGGAACGGAAGCTTGCCGCGCCGCCATGACTGGCCGGGGCGAGGCAATGAAAGGATTGCCGCAGAGGCAGATGCGAGGTCGCCGCCGCGATTTTGTGTTGCGGCGCGATCTACAGTGACTACGCTATTAATCCACACGCGAGCGGGAACAGCAAGAGCGATATCTGATCATTCTTTTCGCTTTTGCAGCGCAAAAATCGGTCTTTCTGCGGATTTTGTGTGCTTTCGCACCTTTCAGGTGCAACGGGTCTGAAGATATACCGAGCGTATGCGCTGTATTCTCCGGAGCTTCCGCGTTACTCTCCATTCGCCTTGGCGGTGTCGCCCGGACGTCGTGTCGGCCGGTATCGGCGCCACGCAGCGCCGCCGCCCTGGCGGCGGTCCGGCAAGGCGGGCGGCGACGGTTGGAATCCTTGAAGGAACGCCGTAACCCTGTCCGTGCCGCCGCGCCTCACCGCGGCGGGCCGCCCGACCCGATCGAAAGGACCGCGATGCAGACCGTCTTCGTCAGCACCTGGGCGGAACTCCAGGAGCAGCTGTTCGGCGACATGTGGGACGGCGATCTCGGCCGGTTCCGCTCGCCCTTCCTGTTTCGCGGCGTCGGCCAGCGGGAATTCGACCTGATCCCGTCGCTGAAGCGGCTCGGCGGGCGCTACTGGGAGCTCGAGCGGCACGTCCTCAGGAACTTCCGCAAATACGCCCATCGCAGCACCGTGCCCCACGACGACGACTGGAACTGGCTGGCCCTCGGCCAGCATCACGGCCTGCCCACCCGCCTTCTCGACTGGACCTATTCGCCTTATGTCGCGCTGCACTTTGCGACGGCGGAAGTCTCCCTCTACGATCGCGACGGCGCGATCATCATGGCCAACTACCGGCGCATCGCCCAGTCGCTGCCGCAAGGCCTGCAGCATCCGCTGACGCGCGACGGGTCGCATGTGCTGACGGCCGAACTCCTCCGGGAATATGCCGGCTCGCTGCAGGAGCTCGACCAGAAGTCGGGCCTGCACGGCGCCGAATGGGTGTGCTTCTTCGAGCCGCCCTCCCTCGACGACCGGATCACCAACCAGTTCGCGGTGTTTTCGATGACCTCGACGGCGCGGCTCGATCTGGCTGCCTGGTTCGCCGAACGGCCGGAACTCGCCCGCAAGCTGGTCATCGACCGCCGGCTGAAATGGGAGATCCGCGACAAGCTCGACCAGGCCAACGTCACCGAGCGGGTGCTGTTTCCCGGCCTCGACGGCCTCAGTCGCTGGCTCGCACGCCACTATATGAGTCCCGAAAACGCCCATCTGCGGGCCAACGACGCCGGCTGGAGCGCACAACAGCAGATCCCGCCCAATCAAGACTGATCGGGCAAGACTGATCGGACGAGATCGCGGTGTTTTCACCGGTCGCCGGATTGGCGGCGACCGCGCAGAGCAGACGTGGCGGAAACGTCGTCAGCCGAGGGCGACGGTCATCGGGTCATAGGCATAGACCCAGGCCGGATCTTCCGGCTCCTTCAGCCAGGTATTGGCGTTGGAGATCGTCTGCACCTTGGTGGCGCGCTCGCGTCGCGCCGCTTCATACATGCGGAAGGCGTCGGCATAGCCGGTCTCGCCGGTCTCGGTGAGGCAGCGGCTCAGCACCGCCGCGTCCTCGATCGCCATGCAGGCGCCCTGCGCCATATGCGGGCGCATCGGATGGCAGGCATCGCCGAGGAGGCACAGACGGCCGCGGCTCCACAGGTTCAGCGGGTCGCGGTTCCAGAACGGCCATTTGGTGACCTCTTCCGTCGCGGCGATCAGGGCGTTCACCTCGGGATGCGAATTGCCGAAGATCGCTTCCATTTCCTCGCGGGAGGATTCGACGAAGGGGGCGTCGTGCTCCCAGCCGTCCACCGGCACGCCGGTGACGTAGTAATATTCCGAGCCGTCGCGCTTGGTGTCGTAGGCCATGATGTGGCGGGAGGCTTCCCACCACCATTTGACGCAGGCCTCGAACTCTAGGCCCGAAGCCCGCAGCTTGTCGACATTGACCAGGGCGCGATGGCCGATCCAGCCGGAAAAGCGCGGCTTTTCAGGGCCGAGCAGCTTTTCGCGGATCGCCGAATTGATGCCGTCGGCGCCGATCACCAGGCCGGCGGCGATCTTTTCGCCGTTCTCGAAGGTCAGCAGCACGTCGCCGTCGCGCTCGACGATGTCGGTGAGCTTGTAGCCGAAATGCACCCGGTCCTGCGGCAGCGCCTCGATCTGCACCGCGTGCATGTCGCCGCGATGGATGGTGATGTAGGGCGCGCCGTATTCCTTGAGGGCGAAGTCGCCGAGCCGGATCCGCGACAGATACTCGCCGGTATTGCCGTCGCGCGAGAACCAGTGGTCGGGATGCGAGCCGATCGAGGCAAGCCGGTCCTCGAGGCCGATCTCGCGGAAGATCTTCATCACGTTCGGGCCGATATGGATGCCGGCGCCGAGACGGGTGAATTCGGGCGCCTGCTCGAATGTGTGGACGGAAAAGCCCGCCTGATCGAGAAGCGCCATGGCGGCCGCCCCGCCGAGGCCCGCGCCGATGACCGCGATGTCGACCCGTTCGATGGAAGTCATGGATCCGTCCTGCCGTTGATATTTGTTTGTGTACTAACAATTATGAGAGCCATGTCAAGCCTCGCATGGCACCATCACGATGGATTCGACGCATATCGCGCCCGGACATAGGCGGCGAGGTCGTCGATCTGCTTGTCGCTGAGTTCGCCGGCAAAGCCCGGCATGTCGCGGGTCTTCAGCGACAGTGGCGCCTCGATCCCGTTCCGGATGACGGTTCGCAGCGCCTCGGCGTCGGACGAGCGCACCGCCGGCGATCGCGACAGCGGCACTCGCGCCGCCGTCGCGAGATTGCCGAGCGCCGGCTCGTGGCAGGCGCCGCAGGCGCTGTCGAACAGCCGCTGCGTCGCATCCGGCAGGGCTGCCAACCCGGTGGCCTTCGCCGCAACCGCAGCAGCATCCACCGTCGTCGGCGATGCCTGGCCCTCGGCGCCGCCCTCCGACAGCGAGGCGAGATAGACGGCCATCGCCCGGATGTCGGCGTCCGGCAACTCCTTCAGATTGTCGACGACCTCGGCCATCGGCCCCGACGCTGCGGCGATGTCGCCGGCAATGCCGGTCCGCAGATAGTCGTAGAAGCCCGCCTCGCTCCAGCCGAAGCTCGCGGCGGCAGCGCCCGCGATCGGCGGCGCGTACCAGCCCTTGACCGGCGCGCCGGACAACGCGTCGGCACCGGCCCTTTCGGCGCCGAGGGCGTTTCGCGGGCTGTGGCAGGCGCTGCAATGGCCCGTCGCCTCGACGAGGTAGCGGCCGCGGTTCCAGGCCTCGCTCCTGCTCTCGTACGGCGCGAGCGGCCCTGTCTCCAGGTGCAGCGCGTTCCAGGCGGCATTGAGCGGCCGCAGGTTGAACGGCACGGCCATCTCGGCCGGCGGCGTCTCCTGCCTTACCGGTTCGAGCGTCTGCAGGAAGGCGTAGAGGGCGAACATGTCGTCGCCGCTCATCTTCGCGAAGGAGGTGTAGGGAAAGGCGGGATAGAGATTGCTGCCGTCGCGGGAGATGCCCCTGCGCATCGCCCGGTCGAACGCCGTGTAGCTCCAGCTGCCGAGCCCGGTGTCCTTGTCCGGGGTGATGTTGGAGCTGTAGATCGTCCCGAACGGCGTCTCGACGGCGAGACCGCCGGCATTCGCCGCCCCGCCGGGCACGGTGTGGCATGTCGCGCAATTGCCGGCGGCAAAGACCTCCCTGCCCCTGGCGAGCAGCTCCGGCGAGAAGTTCGACGCCTGCGGCGCATTGGTCGGGGCGATCGCCCGGTGGATCGGCAGCGCCATCGCGGCGGCCGTCAGCGACCCGCCGAGAAGCGCCGCCAGGCCGACGCCCTTCGCCCCGATCCGGCGGCCGTCCCGCGGCCCGAAGAGCCGCTCGCGCCAGCCCTCCTTCCGTGCCGGCCCGGCGATCGCCGCAGGCAGGGCGTCGCCGGTTATGCCGAGCGCGGCACGCATGCGCTCCGGCGTGAACGGCGCCTCGCGCATCCGGACCCCGGTCGCGTCGAAGATGGCGTTGGCGATCGCCGCCGCCGCCGGCACCGCGGCGCTCTCGCCGACACCGAGGGCCGGATCGCCCGAGCGCTCGACCAGCATCGTCTCGATCTCGGGCGTCTCGGGAAAGGTCTGCAGCGGATAGGTCGCCCAGCTCTGCGGCGTGACGGCGATCTCGTCGAAGCTGAGATCTTCCTTCAGAACCCGCCCTGCCGTCTGGTTGACGTTGCCGTGGATCTGGTGGCGCACGCCGTCGGGATTGATGACGAGGCCCTGGTCCTGGCCGACGAAGACGCGGGTGAGCTTCACCTCGCCGGTCTCCATATCGACGGCGACGTCGCAGACCCAGGCGGAGGCCGCCGCGGCGACGCCCGGAAAGGCGCCGTGGACATAGGTCGCGAAGGCGAAGCCCTGGCCATAGGCCATGCGCCCCTCGCGCCGCCGCCGCGGGCCGGTGCGCGGTTGCCAGCTGCCCTTCTCGGCGCTCTCGCGGATGAGATGGGCAGTGCGCGGGTCGTCGATATGGGCGAGCCGGAAGCTTACCGGGTCCTCGCCCGCTTCCGCCGCCAGCTCGTCGACGAAGCATTCGTGGGCGAAGGTGTTGGGCAGCGCCGAGACCCCGCGCATCCAGGCGGCGCGGACGATCGGCGCCATGTCGTGGACGGTGACCCGCTTGTGGGGGATACGGTAGGGCGGGATGATCGTCCGGTCGCCCATGTCGGAGGGGCGCGGCTCCGGCGTGATCCTGCCGGTGAGGAGCAGCGCCAGATTCGGCCCGCGATTGGAAGGATACCAGCTGTCGATGCGGTAGGCGTGGAAGGCGCCGCCCTTCAGGCCGCCCTCGACGTCCATCACCTGCGCGGCGCCCTTCGGCTCCCACAGATGCTCCTGGGACCGCGTCAGCTGCACACGCACCGGACGGCCGACGGCTTCCGAAAGGATCAGCGCGTCGCCGCAGACGTCGTCGGCGCAGTTGCGGCCGTAGCAGCCGGCCGCCTGATAGCGGCGGACGTCGATCCGCTCCTCGGCGAGCTGCATCAGATTGGCAAGGTCGGCGCGCAACATGTGGGGGTTCTGCGAGCCCGACCAGACGATCGGCTCGCCGCCGTTCCAGTCGGCGATCGCGCAGGACGGGCCGATCGAGCCGTGCATGTGATAGGGCCAGACATAGCTGCGCCGCAGCCGTGTGTCGCAGTCGTCGATGGCGCGGGCGAAGTCGCCCGTCGCGTCGCAGATCCGCGGCGTGGAGGGCTGGTCGCGGATGGTGTCCGCAAGGCTCGCCATGTCCGGCAGCGCCGGCGGCATCAGCCATTCGACCGGCAGGCTCTTGGCGATCGCCTGGGCCTGATCGGCGCGGCTTGCGACGACGCCCAGGAAATCGCCTCTGCGCACGACGGCGATGAAGCCCGGCATCTGCCGCACCGCCGCCTCGTCGAAGGAGACGAGGCTGTGACCGATGAAGGCGCCGCTGTCGCGGCCGTGATAGGGCGGCCGGATGACGTGGCCGTGGACCATCGCCTCGACGAAGACGTCGTGGATATAGGGGTGGCTGCCGGTGACCTTGGCCGGCAGGTCGACCCGCGCCGTCGAGCGGCCGACGACCTTGTAGTCCTTCGCCGGCTTGACCGGTGCTTCGAGATCGAGCCGCAGCGCGATGTCCTCGCCGGCGATCAGGCTTTCATAGGCGACCTTCGCCTCGTCCCAGCGCACCTCGCCGCTCTCGAGCGAGACCTCCCGCACCGGCGCGTTCAGCCGCCGCGCGCCGCGGATCATCAGCTCGCGGCGGATCTGGGCGCCGGCGTGGCGCAGCGGCACGGCGGTGATCTGGATCGTCTCCGATGCGATCGTCGGGCCCTGATTCGGCGTCCTCGACGTGTCGCCGAGGATCATCCGCACCCGGTCGAGGGGCAGGTCGAGCTCTTCGGCGACGATCTGCGACAGCGCCGTCTCGATGCCGGTGCCGAGGTCGACATGGCCGTTGAAGCCGACCGCGACGCCGAAGGTGTCGAAGGTCAGGAAAACCTCGCGGCCGCCTGCGGCGTCGCGAAAGACGGTGATGCGTCCGTAGTCGAGGCTCACGCGGATGCCTCGCTGGCCTGGGAAGCAGCCTCGCCCATCAGCTCGGCCGCCCGCAGGACCGAGGCGACGATCTCCTTGTGCGTCCCGCAGCGGCAGAGATTGTGCCGCAGCGCCTCGCGCACCTCCTGCTCGCAAGGGTTCGGATTGGCCTTGAGGAGGGCGACGGTGGTCATGATCATGCCGTTCAGACAATAGCCGCACTGGGCGCCGGCGGCGTCGACGAAACCCTGCTGCACCGGATGGAGGGTGCCGGCCGAGGGGTCGGCGAGGCCTTCCAGCGTGGTGATCGCCGCGCCGTCCGCCTTGGCCGCGCGCAGCACGCAGGCGCGCGCCGGGTCGCCGTCGACGAGAACCGTGCAGGCGCCGCACTGGGCGAGGCCGCAGCCATATTTCGGCCCGGTCACGGCGAGGTCCGAGCGCAGGACGTCGAGCAGCGTCCGGCGGTCGTCGACGAGGAGCTTTCGGGTCTGGCCATTCACGGCGATCTCGATCGCTCGGTCCATGAGGGGCATCCCTGTTGGCGCGTTGGTCCGGCGCACTCGCCGGAACGTCCGGCGAAGATGGCACAAGAAATCACTTGTACACAAACAGTTTTGGCGAGAAAAGAGACAACAGCCCGCCGTGCAAGGATAACGGGCAGGGACAAAGAGGCGACCGCCACGTTCTGCGACGCTTGTCGCATTCTTCCGAACGTGGCAACCAGCGATGACGACGGACAACGAGGAAAGGCCTTGCGACGTGGCGACAAGCAACGGTGGTGACGAGCCCTTCCTTGGCTACGTACTCGACGAGCAAGTCGGCTTTCTGCTGCGCAAGGCCTATCAGCGGCACATGACGATCTTCGCCCGCTCGATGATCGGCGGGCTGACCCCCACCCAGTTCTCGACGCTGTTCCGGCTGTTCGCCGAGCCCGGACCGATTTCCCAGAACGCTCTCGGCCGCCTCGTGGCGATGGACGCCGCGACCACCAAGGGCGTCATCTCGCGGCTGGAAAAGCAGGGCCTGATCACCACCGAGCGCGACACCGAGGACAAGCGGCGCTACGTCCTGCAATCGACCGCCAAGGGCCAGCAACTGATCCGCGAGGCGATCCCGGTGGTCAAGGGAATCACCGAAGCGACCCTCGACCCGTTGACGAAATCCGAGCGCGAGATGTTCCTCAAGCTGCTCGCAAAGCTCTGCTGACAGGGCACGCTGTCCGCCGGATTTCCGTCCGGATGCGACCGCGGCGCCGACGACCGGCATCGGCGCAGAGGATGCCCGGCGCCCGTCCTCGTATCATTCTGCTCGAAATTTCCGCACTTTTCCCACGACGGAGGCGGGAAACAGGCTCTCGATCACCGGCAACCCCTTGATCTGCCTGCAAATGAAAAAAATCTGGGCGCACAACTTGTTTCTATACAAACAATTAGCGTAGCATCGCCGGATCGGAATTTTAGAAGATGGCGCCCATGAAACCGATCCGCATTGGCCAGATCGTGCCGAGTTCCAACGTGACGATGGAGACCGAGATCCCGGCGCTCCTGCGGCTGCGCGAGACGATCGCGCCGGAGCGCTTCACGTTTCATTCGTCCCGCATGCGGATGAAGCACGTGACCAAGGAAGAGCTCGCGGCGATGGACGGCGAGAGCGACCGCTGCGCCCTCGAACTCTCCGATGCCAGGGTCGACGTGATGGGCTATGCCTGCCTCGTCGCGATCATGTCGATGGGCCACGGCTACCACAACCAGTCGGCCAGGCGGCTGCATCAGGTGACGGTGGACAACGGCAATCCGGCTCCGGTCGTCACCTCGGCCGGCGCGCTCTGCGAGGGCATCAAGGCGATCGGCGCGAAGAAGGTCGCGGTGGTCGCGCCCTATATGAAGCCGCTGACCGCCATGGTGGTCGACTACATTGCCAACGAGGGCATCGAGGTCTCGACCTCGCGGGCGCTGGAGATTTCCGACAATCTCGCGGTCGCCGCCCATGACACCGGCAAGCTTCCCGGCATCGTCTCCGAACTCGAGGTCGGCGACGTCGACGCGGTGGTCCTGTCGGCCTGCGTCCAGATGCCGTCGCTCGCCGCCGTCTCGATGGTCGAGGCGATGACCCGCAAGCCGGTCCTGACGGCGGCGATCGCCACGACATGGTCGATGCTGAAGGCGCTCGACCTCGACACCCGCGTTCCCGGCGGCGGCACGCTGCTCTCCGGGCTCTACTGATCGCGGCCGCGCCCCGAGCCCCAGCAAGGAGAACGCCCATGGCCTTCGGCTACAACGTTCACGCCAACGGCATTCGCCAGCATCTGATCCGCTATGCCGGCCCCGGCGAGACGATGCTGCTCATCCCCGGCATCACCTCGCCGGCGGTCACCTGGGGCTTCGTCGCGGAACGGCTGGCGGAACGCTTCGACGTCCATGTCCTCGACGTGCGCGGCCGCGGCCTCTCCCAGGCCGGCGAGCTCGACTATTCGCTGGACGCCATGGCAGCGGACGCCATTGAAGTCGCGAAGGCCGCCGGGCTCGGCAGGCCGGTCGTCCTCGGTCATTCGATGGGCGCCCGCAACGCCATCCGTGCCGCCCGGCTCGCCACGGACGCCTTTGCCGGCCTTGTCCTGGCCGATCCGCCGGTCTCCGGCCCGGGACGGCGGGACTATCCGTCAAAATGGGCCTGGTACGAGGATTCGATCCTGATGGCCGACAAGGGCTGTTCGGCCGAGGACATGAAGGAATTCTGCCCGACATGGACCGAGGAGCAGCGGGCGCTTCGCGCCGAATGGCTGCACACCTGCCAGCTCGACGCCATCGAGACCGCCTTCCAGGGCTTCCACAGCGACGATATCCATCAGGACCTGCCGCGTCTGACCCTGCCGATGCGCCTCGTCGTCGCCGGCGCGGCGCCGGTGATCGGCGAGGCGGACGTCGCCGAGATCCGGCAGCTCGCCCCTTCGATCGAGGTTCGCACCGTCGAGGGTGCCGGGCATATGATCCCCTGGGACAATCTCGACGGCTTCCTCGACGCCGTGATGGATTTTTCGCCCGCCTGACTGGCCGTCCGGCCGCTTCAGAGTTGCAACATCGCCCCGTCCGGGGCCCTTCGACAAGGAAGGACGTAGAGAATGGATCTGTTCAGCTTCACCGAGATCTGCCTGCATCAGCTGAAGATGTCGGGCGTCCATGAAGGCGAGAAGCTCGTCGTCCTGACCCAAGGCTCCGAGCGCCTCGACTACGCCGACGCCTTCATGGCCGCCGGCCAGCGGCTCGGCGCCAGGATGTATCACATGCGCCTTCCCGCCGTGCCGCCGACGGGCGCCTGGGCGGTCGGCCAGACCGGACTTGCGGCGATGCCCGACGCCGTCGACGCGCTGAAGAAAGCCGACATGCTGATCGACTGCATCTTCCTCCTGTTCTCCCCCGAGCAGATGGCGATCCAGGCCGCCGGCACCCGCATCCTCACCGCCGTCGAGCCGCCGGAGCTGCTCGCCCGCATGCTGCCGACCAGGGAGATCCGCGAGAAGGTCGAGATCGGCGGCGAGATGATGGCCAGGGCGAAGGTGATGCGGATCACCTCGCCGCACGGCACCGACGTCACCTACAAGCTCAACACCTATCCGACGATCACCGAATATGCCTGCACCGACGAGCCGGGCCGCTGGGACCACTGGCCCTCGGGCTTCGTCTTCACCGGCGGCGACGACGATGGCGTCGACGGCCAGATCGTCGTCGCGCCCGGCGACATCCTGTTGCCCCAGAACATGTATGTGCGCGATCCGATCACCTACACGATCGAGAAGGGCTGGGTCACCGACATCCGCGGCGGCCTCGATGCCGAACTGGTCAAGAGCTACATGGCGGCCTTCAACGATCCGCGCGGCATGGGCATGAGCCATGTCGGCTGGGGCATGAACCCGCATGCCAAGTGGCACGGCATGGTGCCCGGCGAGTTCCCCGGCGGCATGGGGATGGAGCCGCGCTCCTTCTATGGCAACGTGATGTTCTCCACCGGCCCGAACAACGAGCTCGGCGGCCCCAACGACACGCCCTGCCACCTCGACATCCCGATGCGCGGCTGCTCGCTGTTCCTCGACGACGAGCCGGTGGTCATCGACGGCGACATCGTCGTCAAGGAACTGCAGATGGAGCGCCACTGACGCGTCCTGACCTCGCGCCGCGATCGACCGACGGTCGCGGCGCCATTGCCTCATCCGTGATCTTCGCCAGAGCCGCCGGAACGCCCGCATGACCCAGGAAACCGTCTACAAGGATGCCGGCTTCGGCGCGAACGTGCCGCGCGGGCAAAAGCCTGCGATCCTCGTCGTCGACTACAGCTACGGCTTCACGGATACGCAGTATCCGACCGCTGCCGACATGAGCGCCGAGATCGCCGCGACGCGGAAACTCACTGATTTCGCCCGCAGCGCCGGCATGCCGGTGATCTACACGACCATCGCCTATACGCCGCTCGAGGCCAAAAGCCTGCCCTGGCTGAAGAAGGCGACCGGCATGGCGGCGCTGATGGTCGGCAGCCGCCTCGTCGAGATCGATGCGGCCTGCGGCATGACCGAGAAGGACGCGCTGATCGTCAAGCACGGCGCCTCGGCCTTCTTCGGCACCAATCTCGCGGCGATCCTCACCGGCGCCGGCGTCGATACCCTCGTCGTCACCGGGGCGACGACCTCCGGCTGCGTCAGGGCGAGCGTCGTCGACGCGGTGCAGTCGGGCTTCAACACCCTCGTGCCGGCCGATTGCTGCGCCGACCGGGCAAAAGCCCCGCACGACGCCAATCTCTACGACATCGGCCAGAAATACGCCGACGTCACCGATTCGGCCGACATCCTCGCCTGGCTCGAGAGCCTCGCGAAACGCTAGATTTCTCCGGCCCGGGCGCCGCGCAAGAGCGACGTCCGACGGAATTCACGGAACGCCGGCTCGCCGGCCAGAATAGCCCGGCGCCGGCCCGACCGGCGGAGGGCCAAGCCTTGTCATCCGACACCTTTGAAATCCGCCTCATGGAGGGAACGCCTTGCTGCGAAAGCTCAGTCTGGGACTCATGGTGCTGCTGATCGCAGCCTGCTACTTCGTGCCCTACGGCATGCTCGGAGATGTCGCGAGCTGGAAGGGCGCCTTCCTGTTCTGGACCATCGCCGGCCTCCTGGTGATCGGCGTCAACGCCATGGCCACCGCCAGCTTCGGGGGTGAGGAGAAATGAGCACCACCCTCATCCTCGTCGGCATCGCGATCTACATCGTCGCCTCGCTCGTCGTCGCCTACATGTCGCGGGCCGGGACGGCCTCGACCATGTCGGACTATTTCATCGGCGGCCGCTCGATGGGCGGCCTCGTCTCCGCCCTCTCCTATTCCGCGACAACCTATTCGGCCTTCATGATGGTCGGCCTTGCCGGCCTCACCTACAAGGGCGGCGTCGGCGCCCTCGGTTTCGAGATCGTCTATTTCGCCGGCGTCTCGCTGGTGGCGATCTTCGGCCCGCGCTTCTGGGCCGTCGGCAAGAAATACGGCTTCGTCACGCCGTCCGAAATGCTCGGAGCGCGCTACGGCAGCCGTGCGGTGGCGATCGCCGCGGCGGTCGCCAGCTGCATCTTCCTGATCCCCTATTCGGCGGTGCAGCTCGCCGGCGTCGGCTATCTCCTCTCGGGCATGAGCGGCGGGGCGATCTCCTTCGGTGCCGGCATCGTCGTCGCGACCATCCTCGCCATCGCCTTTTCCTACATTGCCGGCATTCGCTCGGTGATGTGGACCGACAGCCTGCAGGCGGTGGTGATGATCGTCGCCTCGGTCGCGGTGGTGGGCTTCGTCGTCTCCGAACTCGGCGGCTTCTCGGCGCTGTTCGGCGCCGTCGCCGAGCGCAATCCGGCGATGCTGACGGTGCCAGGGCCTGGCCTGTTCTCCTTCACCACCTTCCTCGGCCTGACGATCCCGTGGTTCTTCTTCGCGATCTCCAATCCGCAGGTCTCCCAGCGGCTGTTCATGCCGGCCTCGCTCGGCGCGCTCCGGCGCATGCTGATGATCTTCCTGGTCTTCGGCTTCATCTACACGCTGGTCTCGGTGCTCTGGGGCTTCTCCGCCTTCGTCGCCTTCCCGGACCTTGCCAACGCCGATCTGGCGACCTCGACCCTGCTCGCCTCGGACTATGTCCCGACGGTGCTCGGCGTGATCGTGATGATCGGCATCCTGGCAGCGGCGGTCTCGACGATCGACTCGATCCTCCTGACGCTCTCCTCGATGGTCGCCCGCGACGTCTACGCCAATGTCGGCGCCGGCGGCGACGACCATCGCCAGCTGATGGTCGGCAAGATCATCATCCCGATCATCTCGCTGGTCGCGCTCGGCTTCGCCGCAATGCAGTTCAGCCTCATCGCGGTGCTTGCGGTCGCGGCGTCGACCGGGCTCGTGGTGATCGTGCCGGCGATCGTAGGGGCGTTCTTCTGGAAGCGCGGGACGGCGGCCGGGGCGCTCGCCTCGATCGTCGGCGGCGGCGCCTTCGTCGTCGTGATGTATCTCACCGGCAATGCCATCTTCGGGCTGAATGCCGGCATTCTCGGCTTCCCGGTCGCGGCAATCCTGTTCGTGGCCGTCAGCCTCGCCACGCGCAGCCGCAGCGACCTCGCGGAGGACTTCATCGCCACCGCCGATGCCTCGCTTCGCGGCGGCAAGCCGGTGGGGCGGACGGCCGCCGCCTGAGCCTCGAACGAAAGAAACCCGGCGCCGGCAGGCAAAGCTGACCTGCCGGCGCCGATCATGCGGATCGCGATGTCGGCCGTCTCAGCCGCCGAGGAATTCCGCCAGCCGGCCGAGGCGGGACTGTTCTTCCCGCCTTGCCGCCAGCGCGCCCTCCATGTCGATCGACTGGAAGCGCACCGGCTGATGCGGCTGCAACTGGCCGATCAGGTCCATGTCGGCCGAGATCACCGTGCCGACCATGAAATAGCCGCCGCCCGACACCGCGTCGCGGTGGAGAACGATCGGCTCGGTGCCGCCTGGCACTTGGATCGAACCATAGGGATAGCAGCTGTCGACGATGTTCGACGGATCGGAGCCGGCGCCGAAGGGCGGCTCGCGCGGCACAAAGTCGAGGCTCTTGCCGCCCTTGAAGCGGTAGCCGATGCGATCGGCCTCGGGCGCGACCTTCCAGGTGTCCTCGAAGAACGAGCCCTGCGAATCCTCGGTGATGCGGTGCCAGTAGAGGCCCGGCATCGTCCGCAGCACCGTGCCGCTCGCCGGCGGAATGCGCCGCAGCTCCTCGGGAACGGTGACGCCGAGCTTTGCCGAGCCGGAAGCCGCCGCGAACTTCACCTGGTCGCCGGCCTGAAGCGCCCTGCCCTCGAAGCCGCCGAGGCCGCCGAGCGCGTAGGTGGAACGCGAGCCCTTGATCTCCGGCACGTCGATGCCGCCGGCAATCGCGATATAGATGCGCGCACCGCCCTTCAGCGTGCCGAAGGAGAGCTCCTGCCCGGCCGAAACCGCAAAGGCCGTCCAGCCCGGCTGCTCGACCCCGTCGAGCTTCGGCGCCATCGTCGCGCCGGTGACCGCGACCACGGCATCGGCGGCAAATTTCAGGCTCGGGCCGAGGAACACCGCTTCGAGCCCCGCCGCGCCGTCGGGATTGCCGACCAGCCGGTTGGCGGCGATCAGCGCGAAGCGGTCCATCGCGCCGGAAATCGGCAGGCCGAGATGGTAGAACCCCGGCCGGCCGAGGTCCTGCACCGTCGTCGACAGGCCGGGCTTCACGACTTCGAACATTGCGGCACCGTCAGCCATCGAGCGCCTCCAGGAGCTTGGCGTTGAAGCCTTCGGGATCGGCGTTGAAGGCGTCGAGGGAGAAGTGGGCGGCGGCGATCTTCGGCTGGTAGCGGCCGGACTCGACCTCGGCGAGCGTCGCGTCATAGGTCTCGCGATCGATCGGCTTGAAGCGGATGAGGTCGCCCGGCCGAAACAGGAACAGCTCCTTCAGATAGCTCTGCTCGCCCTTCGGATCGTAGATCGGCATTGGCGTGATGCCGAACATCTGGTAGCCGCCGGCTCCCCGGACCGAATAGACGCAGCCGAAGCAGCCGCCATAGCCGACCGTCTGCTTGGGCGTGTCGGTGCGGGGCCGCAGATATTTCGGCACCTCGATCTGCCGCGAGCGCTCGACCAGTTGGTAGGTGAAGGGAAGCCCCGCAACGAAGCCGACCATCGAGACGAACCACGGCGCGCCGGAATGCGCCGCGATGAAGGATTCGACGCTGTCATAGCCGTTGATCCTGGCGGCATATTCGAGATCGGTCGACTGCGGATCCTGGTGGCGTTCGCGAAACCGCATCAGCGTCTCGTGGGTCCAGGGATCGTTGTAGAGAACCGGCATCTCGATGATGCGCGTGTCGATGGTCTTCTCGGCGTTCTCGGCCACCGCCTCGAAGCCCTTCAGTCTGCCGAGGAGATCGTCGGGGGCGATCACGTCCGGGTCGAACTTCACCTGGAAGGAGGCGTTGGCCGGGCAGATCTCGGTGATCCCGTCGATCTCAGCGTCGCGGATCGCCGTCGTCATCGACAGGCTCTTGAAGAAAGCCTCGAGCGACATTTCCTCGTCGACCTCGACGAAGATGTGCTCGTCACCGCCGAAAGAATAGCGCGTCTTCATCGGACCTCACTCTCTGTTCCGGGTTGTCCCTCTGCGAGCGGACGGCTTTTCAGCCACTCCTCCAGCCAGCCGGTATGGAAGTTGCCGCTCTTGACCGCCGCGGCCGCGGCGAGCGCCAGATGCAGCGGCGCCGTCGTCGGCAGGCCTTCGACCTTCAACTCGCCGAGGGCGCGCGCAAGCCGCGCGATCGCCGCCTCGCGGCTTTCGGCATGGGCGATCAGCTTGCCGAGGAGGGAATCGTAAAAGGGCGGCACCTGATAGCCCGGATAGAGCATCGTATCGAAGCGCACGCCCATGCCGCCCGGCACTTCCAGCGCCGTCACCGTGCCCGGATGCGGGCGGAAGTCGGCGGCCGGATCCTCGGCATTGATGCGCGCCTCGACCGCGTGGCCGGTGAGGCTGATGTCGTCCTGCGAAAGGCCGAGCGGCTCGCCGCCGGCGATGCGGATCATCCAGCGCAACAGATCGACGCCCGTCACCATCTCGGTCACCGGATGCTCGACCTGGATGCGGGTGTTCATCTCGATGAAGAAGAACTCGCCGGTGGTCTCGTCGAAGAGATATTCGAGCGTGCCGGCGCCGCGATAGTTTACCCGCTCGGCGAGCTTCACCGCCGAGGAGCAGAGCGCCTCGCGCTGCTCCGGCGTCAGGCAGGCGGCGGGCGCCTCCTCCCAGACCTTCTGGCGCCGGCGCTGCAGCGAGCATTCGCGTTCGAAAAGATGGATCGCCCGCTCGCCGTCGCCGAGGATCTGCACCTCGACATGCCTCGCGCGTCTGACGAAGCGTTCCAGATAGAGGCCGCCATCGCCGAAGGCGGCCTTCGCCTCGGCGCTCGCCTGCGGGATCAGCGCCGCCAGGTCGCCGGCGTTCTCGGCAATGCGGATGCCCCGCCCGCCGCCGCCGGCCGCCGCCTTGATCATCACCGGATAGCCGACCGCGTCTGCCGCAGCCGCGGCCTCGGCGACATCCTTCACGATGCCCTCGGAGCCCGGAACGGTCGGCACGCCGGCAAGGCCGGCCTCGCGCCGTGCCATCGCCTTGTCGCCCATCTTGCGGATGGTCTCCGGCTTCGGGCCGATGAAGACCAGGCCCGCCGCCTCGACCTTGGCGGCGAAATCGGCGTTTTCGGACAGGAAGCCGTAGCCGGGATGCACCGCATCGCAGCCGGTTTCGAGCGCCGCGGCAATCAGCGCATCGGCGTTGAGATAGGATTTCGACGCATGCGGCGGGCCGACCTTCGCCACCTCGTCGGCGAGCCGCGCGGCCAGCATCGTCTCGTCGGCTGCGCTGACCGCCTGGACCGTCGCGATGCCGAGTTCTTTGGCGGCACGGACGATCCTGACGGCGATCTCGCCGCGATTGGCGACGAAGATCTTTGCGAGCGCCATCGGTCAGCCTTCGAGATCGTAGAGCGGCTGGCCGGCCATCACCGGCTCCTCGTTCTCGACATGGAAGGCGACGAGCGTGCCCGCGGCCTCCGCGACGACGGGGGTGAAGGACTTCATCACCTCGATCAGCCCGACCGTGTCGCCGATCGCCACGGCATCCCCCTCGTTCTTGAAGACCGGCTCCTGCGGTGACGGCGCGCGGTAGAAGGTGCCGGGGATCGGGGCCTCGATGGTCGTCTTGGTCATGCTGTCACCGCCTGTCGACTGGATCGGATGGTCTCGAAGCCTTGCAAAACTTCGTGGCGGCGTAAAATTGCAAATCAGAAAGCCGGCCATCGAAAAAACAGATGGCCCTTTCGGAGCGGTATCCGGGCAGCGCCTGCGACCGCAGGAGGCACTGCTGGCCGTGTGGTTTCAGGGTCCGGGTCGACGCGAAGCCGGCCGCCACGCCGGCTGACGAGGGGAACGGGACGTGTCGATATCTCTGAAGCAGATCCGCTATTTCGTCGCCGCCGCCGAGACCGGCCGGATCAGCCGCGCGGCCGTCGAGCTCAATGTCTCCCAGTCGGCGGTGACGACGGCGATCCAGCAGCTCGAGGCGCTGCTCGGCGCGCCGCTGCTCGAGCGCACGCCGCAGGGCGTCAGGGTGACCATCGAGGGCGGCCGCTTCCTGCCGCAGGCCCGGCAGATCCTCTCCTCCGTCGCCGAGGCGATCCGCAGCCCGCACATGACCGGCGACCGGGTCGTCGGGCGGCTGCGGGTCGGCGTTACCTACACCGTCTCCGGCTATTTCCTGCCGCAGCATCTGACCCGCTTCTACGCCAATTTCCCGGGCGTCGCGCTGGAGCTTTTCGAGGCGCCGCGCACGGTGCTGGAGCAGGCGATCGTCGACGGCGCGCTGGACGTTGCGGTGATGCTGGTCTCGAACCTCGAAAACCGCCGCGAGATCGCCAGCGAGATCCTCGAGCGCTCGCCGCGCCGGCTCTGGCTCGCCCCCGGCCACCCGCTCACCCGCGCCGAGCGGGTCTCGCTCGCCGACATCGAGCCGCATCCGTTCCTGATGCTCACCGTCGACGAGGCGAAGGTGACGGCGATGCGCTACTGGACCGTCGCCGAACTCGAACCGAAGGTGATCTTCCGCACGGCTTCGGTCGAGGCGGTGCGCTCGATGGTCGCCGGCGGCATCGGCGTGACCATCCTCTCCGATCTCGTCTACCGGCCCTGGTCGCTGGACGGCCAGAGGATTGAGACGCGGGTGATCGAGGAGGGCGTGCCGAGCATGGATGTCGGCCTTGCCTGGAAGCGGGACGCGGCGGGCGACGCAGCCTTCGAGGCGTTCTGCGACTTCATGCGCTATGCCGCGGCGGGAGACGCGCCGCATCGCCCCGGCCCCGTCGTCGCATGATTGGCCGTCACAGCGGTTGATTGTCGAAGAAATCCTTGGCGCAGGGCCATCGATTTTGCAGATATCCGGCCGCGATTTATTCAATTTGACGCCGTGTCCCGATCCCGTCCACGCTCCAAACACAAGGATCACAGGCAGTTCCAGCAAGGGGCGGGAGCATTGGGCGTCACCATCAATTGCGATATGGGTGAAGGCTTCAGCCTCTACCAATGCGGCGACGATGCCGGGCTGATGCCCCATGTCGACATCGCCAACGTCGCCTGCGGCTTCCATGCCTCGGACCCTTCGGTGATGCGCGCGACGGTGGCGCTCGCGGCCGAGCACGGCGTCGCGGTCGGCGCCCATCCGTCCTTTCCCGACCGCCAGGGCTTCGGGCGGCGGGAGATGGCCATGGAGAGGGACGAGCTCGCCGCCTGCCTGATCTATCAGATCGGCGCCCTCAAGGGTTTCCTCGACGCCGCGAAATTGCCGCTCAACCACATCAAGCCGCATGGCGCGCTCTATGGCGCGGCGATGCGCCACGAACATGTCGCCAACGCCATCGCCGATGCGGCCGAGGTGTTCGGCGCGCCGCTCCTGTGCATGCGCGGTACGCTGCAGGAGGAGGTCTACAGCGCCCGCGGCGTGCCCTTCCTCGCCGAATATTATGCCGACCTCGACTATGACGGCGCCGGCAAGCTGATCATCACCCGCAAGCACGACGCCCGCGATCCCGACGAGGCGGCGCGGCGGGTGAAGCGGGTGCTTGCCGAGAACAAGGCGACCACCATCGAGGGCACGCTGATCGACATGCGGGCCGATACGATCTGCGTCCATTCCGACACGCCGAACGCCGTGGAACTCGCCAGCGCCGTGCGGCAGGCAGTGCGCGAGGCAGCCTAGATCACGACCGCAGATGGATGGACAAGTCCCCGGCCCATCGCATCCACTGACAGTCAGGGGCCGCAACCAAAAAGCATCCGACACCGGCAAACGGGAGGCAGACGTCCGCGCCGCAATTCTCGACGACAACGGGAGTGAGTGGAAATGCAGTCGAGTTACTCCACCCGCGAACTTGCGCCGCAGCAGCGCCGCCAGGCGTGGCAGAACGCCATTGCGGAAATCTACTTTCCCCTCGAACTCGCCTTCCTCGGTTCGCGGATCTTCGAGGGGACCCTCGAGGCCTGGCGGCTCGGCCCCGTCTCGATCTCGCGCAACTGTTCCAACGGCCTGCTCTATCGTCGCCACGAGCATCACCTTGTCGAGGAGCGCGACGAAAGCTTCCTGATCACCGTGCCGGAGATCTCCGAGGTCCGCTTCGTCCAGGACGGCCAGGACGTCTCCTGCCAGCCCGGCGGCTTCCTCATCGAGCGCAGCCACCTCCCCTATGAGTTCAGCCACCGCGAGCCAGCCTCGCTCTGGGTGCTGAAGGTTCCCCGCGACGTCCTCGAAGCCCGGATCAGCCGGCCGGAGCGGCTGGCGACCCTGCGCTTCGACGCGCGCTCGGGCGCCGGCGCGCTGTTCGTCGACATGCTGCGGATCGCCGTCGCGCGGATCGAGGAGTTCGACGATGCCGCCCGGCATCTCATCGGCGGCCAGCTCGTCGAGCTCCTCGCCGCATCGGTGACGTCCGACAGGCGGGTTCTGTCCGGCAGCTCCAGCCCGGTGAAGAACGCCCATCTCTACCGCGCCGAGGAGATCATCCGCAGCCGCCTCGGCGAGCCTGACCTCACCCCCCAGAGCGTCGCCGACGCCTGCGGCATCTCGCTTCGCTACCTGCAGCAGATCTTCGAGGCGGAAAACACCACCGTCGGCGGCCACATCCGCAGCCAGCGTCTGGCGCTCTGCGACCAGCGGCTGCGCGATCCCCGCTTCCGCGGCTCGATCTCCGAGATCGCCTATGACTGCGGCTTCGGCGACCAGGCGCAGTTCAGCCGCACCTATCGGGCCCGCTTCGGCCGCACGCCGAGCGAAGCGCGCGCCGAAGCCCGCCGCGCCGGCTGATGGCGGGCGGGGCGAAACCCATCCCGGAAAATTCGTTGCCGCAACGCGGTTCCCCGGCATGCTGCGCAGCAAACAGGCACTTTTCGCGGTCGCAAAAATTTCGGGCCGAAGATTCGCTCAAGCACAAGGTTTCGCGCGCCAATCGTCAAGAAGCGCCCCGCAAATCCTGTTTAGCTCGGGTCCATACGCCCCATGGCCGCGGCCGTTCCGCAAGAACGGCGCGGCTCAGCACCGGGAACGAGACCGTGCAGAATCTCCGCGTGGCCGTCGATGTCGGCGGCACCTTCACCGACATGTGCATCATGGACGAGGCGACCGGCCTCATCCGGATCGAGAAGACCTCTTCGACCGCCGATCCGATCGAGGGGATCATGACCGGCGTCGCCAGGGCCGGCATCGACCTTGCCGAAGTCGCGCTGTTCTCCCACGGCACGACGGTGGCGACCAATGCGCTGATCACCCGCCGGCTGCCGCGCACCGCCCTCGTCTCGACCAAGGGCTTTCGCGACGTCATCGAGATCCGCCGGGCCAACAAGGAAGACCTCTGGGACGCCTACAAGGACGTCGTGCGGCCCTACATCCCGCGCCGCGACCGGCTGACGGTGCCCGAGCGCGTCGATGCCGCCGGCACGATCATCGAGCCGCTCGACCTCGATGCCGCCCGGGAGGTCGCCCGGATCCTGAAACGCCGCGGCGTCGAGGCGATCGCCGTCTGCTTCATGAACGCCTATCTCAACGGCGACAACGAGCGGGCGATGCGCGACATCCTCGTCGAGGCGATGCCGAACATCCCGGTCTCGATCTCCTCGCAGGTGCTGCCCGAGATCTTCGAGCACGAGCGCTTCTCGACGACGGTCGTCAATGCCGCGCTGAGCCCGGTGGTGGTCGACTACACCAAGCGGCTGGGGGACCGGCTCGCCGAGGACGGCTACACCCGCGACCTCCTCCTTCTTCACACCGGCGGCGGCGTGATGACGCCGGGAAGCGTCAAGGATTTCGCCGCACGGCTCGCCGGTTCGGGCATCGCCGCCGGCGCCATCGCCAGCCGTCACATCGCCGGCCTTTGCGGCTTTCCCAACGCCATCGGCCTCGACATGGGCGGCACCTCCACCGACGTGTCGCTCGCCTATGAGGGCCAGTCGCGGGTCACCAAGGACTGGTACATCGAATTCGGCTATCCGATCCGCTTCTCCTCGATCGAGGTGATGACCATCGGTGCCGGCGGCGGCTCGCTCGCCTGGACCGACGAGGCAGGCTCGCTGCGCAACGGCCCGCAATCGGCCGGCGCCTATCCCGGCCCCGCCTGCTACGGCAACGGCAACGAGCAGCCGACCAACACCGATGCCAACGTCACCCTCGGCCGGCTCGGCACCAGCCTTGCCGGCGGCTCGGTCAGGCTCGACGCGGGCCTTGCCCGCAAGGCCGTCGAGAGCGGCGTCGCGAAAGCCTTCGACCTCACCGTCGAGGAGGCCGCCGAGGCGATCATCAAGGTCGCCAACGCCAACATGTCGGACGCGGTGCGGCTGATTTCGATCAGCCGCGGCTACGATCCGCGCGACTTCGCCCTCGTCGCCTTCGGCGGTGCCGGCGCGCTGCACGGCGCGGCGGTCGCCCGCGAACTCGCCATCCCCGTCGTCATCGTGCCGACCAATCCCGGCGTCACCTCGGCGCTCGGCTGCCTGCTCGTCGACATGCAGCACGACTTTTCCGAAAACTGCATGATCGAGGCAGCGGCAGCCGATCCGGAGGCGATCGAGGCGCAGTTCGCCCGCATCGAGGCCGAAGCCCTCGACCGCCTGACCCACGAGGGCGTCAGGGCCGAGGACATCGTCTTCCAGCGCTCGATCGACATGATGTATCGCGGCCAGTGGCGCTCCCTCGCCGTCACCGCGCCGAGCCCGATCCGCTCGATCGACGCCTTGGTCGAGGATTTCCACCGCGAGCACGACCGGGAATACAATTTCCGCCGCGACGACACGCCGGTCAGCCTGTTCCGGGTCAATCTGAAGGCGATCGGCGTCGTGCCGAAGGCCGACCTCCTCGTCCACGAGCCGACCGGCGAGAGCCCGCCGCCCGCCGGCAGGCGGACCGTCTGGTTCGACGGCGAGCCGCACGAGACGCCGATCTACGACCGCGCGGTCCTGCCGGCAGGCTTTGCCATCGAAGGTCCGGCGGTCGTCGAACAGGTGGATTCCACCACCGTCGTGCCGCCCTGGGCGAAGGCCGAGGTCGACAAGTATCTCAACATCATCATCCGCGCGAAGGGCTGAGACGATGGCGGCCGAACAGCTCGATCCGGTGACCTTCGAGGTCCTGAAGAACTCCTTCATCACCGCCGTCGACCAGATGGGCGAGCAGGTGCTGAGGACCTGCTATTCCTTCGTGATCTACAATCACGACTTCTCCAGCGGCCTGCACGACGCCAAGGGCGAATGCGCCGCACAGGGCAACCAGGACATCGCCGTCCATGTCGGCACCCTGCATTTCACCTGCCAGGACGTCATGCGCCACTTCGAGGGCGACATGCACGAGGGCGACGTCTACGCCATCAACGACCCCTATGCCGGCGGCACGCATTTTTCCGACGTCCGGCTGGTGCGGCCGATCTTCGCCGACGGCAAGGTCATCGCCTATGCCCAGTCGAACGGCCACTGGTCGGATGTCGGCGGCTCGGTACCGGGCTCCTTCGACGTCTCGGCGCGCGAGATGTTCCGCGAGGGCCTGCGCATCACCCCGGTCCGGCTGTTCTCGAAGAACGAGTTGCACAGGGACGTCGCCGGGCTGATCGCCCACAACACCCGCGATCCGGCCTCGATCATCGGTGACATGCAGGCCCAGGCCCAGGCGACTCGGGTCTGCGAGCGCGAGATCCTCCGGCTCGTCGGCAAATACGGCCGCGATACCATCGAGACCGGGCTTTCGGCGGTGCAGGACTATGTCGAGCGGGCGGTGCGCCAGCGCATCGCCGCAATGCCCGACGGCGAGTGGGAGACGGTGGACTTCATCGACCGCGATCCCGCCGGCGGCGAAGGCATGATCCCGATCCGGATCAAGATGACCATCAAGGGCGACAAGGTCATCTACGACTTCACCGGCAGCCATCCGGTGATCGGCTCGATCTACAATTCCGCCTTCGGCACGACCTTCTCCGGCGTCGCCGCCGGGATGAAGACCTTCTTCCCCGACGTGCCGCTGAATTCCGGCTTCTACCGCGCCTTCGAGATCATCGCCCCGGAAGGCTCGATCGTCGACGCCAGGTGGCCGGTCGCCGTCACCGGCTTCCTGATGCCCTTCGAGAAGATCATGAACTCGATCTACGAGATGTGGTCCAGGCTGATGCCGGAGCGGGCGCTCGCCTGCGCCTTCAACCTCGAATATCTGCTCACCGGCGGCTGGGACGCCAGAGCCGCCGACAAGTCGATCTTCATGTTCTACGACTGGCTGCCCGGCGGCTGGGGCGGTCGCAACGGCAAGGACGGGAACAACTGCACCACCGCCTCCTTCGGCACCGGCATGAACGCCCAGCCGGTGGAGGGCCAGGAGCGGGCCAATCCGATCCTCTGCACCGAGATGGAGATCGTCACAGACTCTCCCGGCCCGGGCAAATGGCGTGGCGGCGCCGGCCTCGTGAAGACCTCGCGCATGCTCGAAAGCGAGGACGTCGTCATCTCCTATATCTGCGACCGCGAGCGAGCCGTCGTCTGGGGCATCGAGGGCGGCCTGCCCTCCATGCCCCACGGCCTGACCCTGACGCGGGCCGGCGGCGACCGCGACGAGCGGCTCGGCGCGATCTTCTCCGACGTCACCATCCGCGAGGGCGACGTCTTCACCCGCCCGACCGCCGGCGGCGGCGGCTTCGGCGATCCGCTCGAGCGCGACCCGAAACGCGTCCTCGAGGACGTCGTCGACGACTATGTCTCGGTCGATCGCGCCGCCAAGGACTATGGCGTCGTCATCCGCACCATCGACGCCGAACTCTGCGAATACGAGATCGACGAGGCCGCGACCGCGGCCCTGCGCGAGGAGATCCGGGCAAGCCGCGTCGCCTGGGCGCGGGTCGACCCCGAAGAGGTCGCCGCCCGCTACCGGTCCGGCGAGATCGACGCCTTCGACGTCATCCGCCGGCACGCCGTGATCCTCGAATGGGACAGCGGCGCGCTGCTGCCGGAATCCACCCGCCAGTTCCGCGAAGTGTTCGAACGACGATCGGTCGGCGAATGGGCGAAGGCCTGAACCCCGCCCTCCCCCCGAATGACATATTACCCGCAACCCCGCGCCCGAGACCCCAGGCCCGAAACCCCCAAGGAAGGACTGCCGAAGATGACCGCCAGACTGACCAGCCGCATCGCCCTTGCCACCGCGACGTCCCTCGCCGTCCTCGCCGCCGCGGCCGGCCCTGCCGCCGCAGAGGATTCCGCGTCCTGGTGGCCCTTCCCCGTCTATGACGCCTCCTCGGGCACGCCGACCGAGGCCGAATACACCCCGCTCGAAAAGGCCGACAAGGCCTACAACATCTGCGTCCTCTTCCCGCACATGAAGGACAGCTTCTGGGTCGCCGTCGCCTACGGCATCGTCACCCAGGCGAAGGCCGAGAACGTCAACATGAACCTCTACGAGGCCGGCGGCTACGAGAACCTGCCGAAGCAGATCTCGCAGTTCGACGACTGCATGGCGAGCGGCGCCGACGCCATCGTCGTCGGGGCGATCTCCGGCGCCGGCCTCACCCAGAAATTCGCCGAGGCGGCGGAGAAGAAGATCCCCGTCGTCGGCGTCACCAACCCGCTGCCGAAGGACGCGCTGCCGGCCGCCAACTATGTCGACTTCGTCGCCATGGGCGGCGTCACCGCCAAGGGCCTCCTCTCGGCGATCGGCGACGAGGAGGCCAATGTCGTGACCTTCCCCGGGCCGGCCGGCTCCGGCTGGGCCGAGGACTTCAACAAGGGCTTCAAGGACACCGTCGAAGGGCACGACAACGTCAAGATCCTCGACGAGAAGTTCGGCGACAGTGGCGTCGCGGTGCAGCTGAAGCTGATCCAGGACGCCCTGCAGACCTATCCCGAGATGAACGTCATCTGGGGTACGGCGCCGACCGCCGAGGCGGCCATCGGCGCGGTCCAGCTCGCCGGGCGGCCGGACATCAAGATCATCTCCTCCTACGAGAACCAGGCGATGCTCGACGCGCTGAACGGCGGCCAGATCCTCGCTTTCGCGACCCAGTATCCGGTCGCCGAGGGCGCCATGGCCATCGACCAGGCGGTGCGGCTGATCGAGGGCAAGGACGTCATGAAGCTCGCCCAGCCGAAGGCCGACGTCATCGACGAGACGACGGCGAAGGACCTCAACATGGACCTCGTCCTCGCTCCCGCCGACTGGAACCCCGAATATTCGGTGAAAGCGAAGTAAGCCGCTTCGCAGTGACATGGCGAACGGGCCCCGGCCCGTTCGCCTCGTCCTTTCAGGAGAAGCAATGGAACCGGCCGCAACCAGCACGACGCCGCGCAACGAGACCGCCGAGCCGCTGCTCGTCCTGTCGGGCGTGACCAAGCGGTTCCCGGGCGTGCTCGCCCTCGACGACGTCGATCTCGACGTCAAGGCGGGCGAATTGCACGTCCTTTTCGGCGAGAACGGCGCCGGCAAGTCGACGCTGATCAACGTCATATCCGGCACCTTCCCGCCGACCAGCGGCAGCTTCCGCTTCGGCGGCGAGGAGATGGCCGAGCTGACGCCGCACAAGGCCCGCGCCATCGGCATCAGCCCGGTGTTCCAGGAATTTTCGCTGGTGCCGAGCCTCACCGTCGAGGAAAACCTGTTTCTCGGCCGCGAGCGCTCGGCCGCCGGCATTCTCGACGCCGGCGGGATGCGCCGCCGGGCCCGCGAGCTGATCGCCGAACTCGGCTTCGACCTCGATCCCAAGGCGCGGGTCGACAAGCTCGACCGCGCCCACCAGCAGATGGCCGAGATCGCCAAGGCGCTCCTCGGCAAGGTCCGCCTGCTGATCCTCGACGAGCCGACCGCCTCGCTCACCGAGCGCGAGACCGGCCGGCTGTTCGAACTCATCGCCAGGCTGAAGAGCCAGGGCGTCGGCATCATCTACGTCTCGCATCGCATGCGCGAGATCCGGGCGCTCGCCGACCGCGTCACCGTGCTTCGCGACGGCCGGCACATCAAGACTCTCGACGCCGCGACCGTCACCGACAGCGAGCTGGTCGAGCTGATGACCGGCCGCAAGATCGACGTCCTGTTCCCGGCGATCACCCACCGACCAGGCGAGGTCGCGATCGCCGTCGAGAAGCTCGCCACCGCCGACGGCCAGGTCGCCGATGTCGACTTCTTCGCCCGGGCCGGCGAGATCACCGGCGTCGCCGGGCTGGTCGGCTGCGGCAAGTCCGAACTCGTCAGGGCCATCTACGGCATCGAGCCGATCGCCTCCGGCAGCGTCACGCTGCGCGGCGAGACGGTCACCGCGCTCGACCCGCGCTCGAGCCTCAGGCGCGGCGTTGCCTATTTCCCCGCCAATCGCGGCGTCGAGGGCCTCGCTTTGTCACGGCCGATCCGCGAGAACGTCTCGATGGCGGCCCTCGACCTTGGCCGCTACCAGCGCCGAGGCATCATCCGCCGCACCGCCGAGCGTTCGCTGATCGGGCCGATCATGGAAACGCTGAAGCTTCGGCCGCCCAATATCGAGCGCGCCGTCGGCAATCTCTCCGGCGGCAACCGCCAGAAGGTCATGCTCGGCCGGGCGATGGCCCGCGACCTCGACATCTTCCTGTTCGACGAGCCGAGCGTCGGCATCGATGTCGGCGCCAAGGTCGAGGTCTACGAATTCATCAAGCGGCTGGTCGAGGCGGGCGCCGCCGTCGTCGTCGTCTCCTCCGAGCTGCCGGAGGTGCTGGCGCTGTCGAACCGGCTCTACGTCATGCATCACGGCCGCATCGCCGCGCTGCTCGAGGGCGAGGCGATGACCGAGCAGAACGTCCTGTCGAGCTTCTTCGAGGAAGAAGCCCGGGAGAAGGCCGCATGAGCACCACCGCGACCCTTCCCGGCGGGCCCGGGCGCCAGTCCGGCCAGGACATTCTCAACCTCGTCCTCACCGTCGGCCTGCTGCCGGTCCTGATGGCGATCGTCATCATCGGCACGTCGCTGATGTCGCCGTATTTCCTCGGCTGGATGAACGTCGTCAACATCCTGCGCATGGCCTCCTTCCTGGCGATCATCGCCTGCGGCCAGGCGATGGTGATCATCGCCGGCGGCTTCGACCTGTCGGTCGGCGCCGTCGTCGCGCTTGCCAGCGTCGTCACAGCGAAGGCCATGGCCGCGGCCGCCTCCGCCATCGGCGGGCCGGACATCCTCGCCATCGTCATCGGCATTGCTGCCGGTCTCGGATCGGGCCTCGCCGTCGGCCTCTTCAACGGGCTCTGCGTCGCCAGGCTGAAGGTGTCCGGCTTCGTCGTCACCCTCGGCACCATGTCGGCGACGGCAGGCATCGGCCTGCTTCTCACCAACGGCATCCCGGTCTACGGCATGCCGAAGGGCTTCGTGCAGGCGATCGGCCGCTCGCAGATCCTCGGCTTCCCGTTGGCAATCTACATCGCCCTCGCCGTCGTCCTCGCCATGGCCTTCGTCCAGCGGCGCACCCTCTTCGGCCGCTACGTCTACGCCATCGGCGGCAATCAGGAGGCCGCCGTCGTCTCCGGCGTCTCGATCCGGCGCCATCTCGTCGGCACCTATGTCCTGTCGGGCGGGCTTGCGGCGACGGTCGGCATCCTCCTCACCGCCCTCGTCGGCTCGGGCCAGGCGAGCCTCGGCGGCGACGCGATGATGCTGCAGTCGATCGCCGCCGCGGTGATCGGCGGCGTCAGCCTGCGCGGCGGCATCGGCCGGGTGGAGGTGGTCGCCGTCGCGGCGCTGTTCCTCACCATCCTCGGCAACGCCCTCAACCTCCTCCACATCGACTCCCGCCTGCAGCCGATCTTCCTCGGCCTGATCATGGTCCTCGCCGTCGCCCTCGACGAGTTCAGCCGCCGGAGAATGTCCCGTGTCTGACGCCGACCTCGCCGCCCCCGCCAAGCCGGCCGCCATCGACGCACGCGGCAGCCGCATCCTGCAGGGCACCGGATGGGCGCGACAGCTTGCCCTGCCGATCGCCCTCGTCCTCCTCCTCGCCGGCTTCGGCCTTGCCGACGACCGGGTGCTGACGACCTACAACCTTCTGAACATCGCCCAGCAGACGAGCTATCTGGCGCTCTTCGCCATGGCCCAGATGGTGGTCATCCTCACCCGCGGCTTCGACCTGTCGCTCGGCCCGACCGTCTCGATGGTCTCCGTCGCAGCGGCCCTCGCCATGGCCGGGATCGGCGGCGCCGATGCCAACGGCATCGTCGCGGTGCTCGCAGCGATCGCCGCCGGCTTCGCGCTCGCCGCCGCATGCGGCCTCTTCAACGGCGTCGTCGTCTCGATCCTCGGCGTCAGCCCGCTGGTCGCGACGCTCGGCAGCATGAACATCGCCATCGGCGTCGCCACCACCATCTCCGACGGCCGGCCGGTCCAGGGCGTCCCTGCGGCCTTCGCCGATCTCTTCTATCGCGGCTCGATCCTCGGGCTGCCGATCGCCATCGTCATCGCGATCCTTGTCGGCGGCGTCCTCGCCTTCGTCCTGTCCCGAACGGTGTTCGGGCGCTCGCTCTACATCATCGGCACCAATCCGCAGGCGGCGGCCGTCGCCGGCATCCCGGTGAAGCGCCTCCTCGTCTACGCCTATGTGCTCTGCTCGGCCCTCGCCGCCCTCGGCGCGCTGATGATGACCGCGCGCACCGGCTCGGGCGAACCCAATCTCGGCGGCACGCTGTCGCTGCAGTCGATCGCGGCAGCCGTCGTCGGCGGCACCAGCCTTGCCGGCGGGAGGGGCGGCGTCGGCTCGGCGGCGCTCGGCGCCCTGTTCATCACCATCCTGTCGAACGGCATGAATCTGACCCGGATCGACGGCTACGTGCAGATGATCGTCCTCGGCGCGATCGTCATTCTCGGCGTCGTGCTCGACCGGCTGCGCCTCGACGGCCGCTGACGGCGAAATCGCCGCCGGGACCGAAGCGTCCGCATCCGACCAGTTCAAGGGAGCCTGGACCATGCGTCCGGAAACACCGCCCGAAATCCTGCTGCCGGCGACCCTCGGCGAGGCGCTGGCGTCGCTTGGCGAGCGGGCCGCGGCGCCGCTTGCCGGCGGCACCTGGGTGATGCGGGCGCCGCTGCGGCGCGAGCCCTTCGCGCCAGCCTATGTCGGCCTGTCGCGGATCCCCGAACTGTCGCTCGTCGAGGTAACGGACGATGCGATCGCGATCGGTGCCGCGGTCACCCACGCCGATCTCGCCAACGCCCTTGCCGGCTTTCCGGAATTTGCCGGGCTGCGTCTGGCGGCCGGCAGCTCCGCCAACCCGGCCGTGCGCTCCGCAGCGACCGTCGGCGGCAATCTCTGCACGGCGGATTTCGCCGCCGCCGACCTGGTCCCGGCGCTCCTCTGCCTCGATGCTACGGTGGAGCTTGCCGGGCCAGCCGGTTCCCGCCTGATCCCGCTCGCCGATTTCCTCGCCCAGCGGACCGGCCTCCTGCCGGGGCATATCCTGACGAAGGTGGTCGTCGCCCGCACCGGCCAGCGCACCGCCCATGCGCGGCTGCCGCTCCGAAAGGCCGGCGACTATCCGGTGGCGATCGTCTCCGTCGCGATGCGGGTCGATGCGATGGAGCGGATCGGGGCAGCGCGGATCGCCGTCGGTTCCGTCGAGGCGACGGCCCGGCGCTGGACCGGGCTGGAGGACGCCCTTTTGGGCGAGCCGCTCGACGGGGCGAGGACCACCGGGATCGCCGGTTCGCTGCTTGCCTCCTTCAACGGCCGCGACGGTGTCGAGGCCCCCGGCTGGTACCGCGTCCGGGTGCTGCCCGCCCTCGCCGGCCGCGCCGTCGCAAGCCTCGTCGCCGCGTGAAGGAAGGGCCCGGCTCCATGACCATCCGACTGACCGTCAATGGCGAGACGCGGGAGTTCGCCGCCGCGCCGATGACGCCGCTCGTCGATGTCCTTCGCGACGGCTTGCATCTCACCGGGGCAAAGCCGGTCTGCCGCGAAGGCTTCTGCGGCGCCTGCATGGTGCTCGTCGATGCTGTCCCGACCGTCGCCTGCCTGACGCCGGTGGCGCTGGTCGAGGGTCGCGACATCGAGACCGTCGAGGGCCTCACTTCGGGCGAGTCGCCGACACCGGTGCAGGCGGCACTGGAAGAGCACGACGCCGTCCAGTGCGGCATGTGCTTCCCCGGCATGGTCGTGGCGCTCACCCACCTCACCACCTCCGGCACCTGCGAGCCGAACCGGGCGGCGGTGAAGGAAGCGCTCGTCGGCAATGTCTGCCGCTGCACCGGCTACGAGCGGATCGTCGACGCCGCCCTCGCCGTGATGGAGGCCGGGCATGAGTGAGACCGCGGAAAAGGCCGTTCAGGACTTTCGCCGCCGCGACGCCCGGGACAAGCTGCTCGGCCGCACCCGCTACACCATCGATCGCGGCGCGGCTGGCATGCTTCACGCCGCGCTGCTGAGGTCCGACGTGCCGAGCGGGCGCATCGCCCGCCTCGACGTCTCGGCCGCGGCGCGCATGCCGGGCGTTCGCGCCGTCGTCACGCACGAGGACGCACCCGGCCGCGCCGGCCTCGGCATCGCCGACCACCCGCTGTTTGCGACCGACGTTGTGCGCTATTGCGGCGAGCCGATCGCCGCCGTCGCGGCCGAGAGCGAGGCCGAGGCTCGGGCGGCCCTTGCCGCGATCACCGTCGATATCGAGCCGCTCCCCGCCGTGCTCGACATGGGAGCGTCCCTCGCGGAGGACGCGCCGCTCGTCCATCCGGGCTGGCAGGGCTACGAGGTCCTGACGCAAGGCGGCGCGCGGGGCGGCAATGTCGCCTGGGAGGCGAGCGTCGATCGCGGCGACGTCGACGCGGCGTTCGCCCGCAGCGACGTGACGGTCGTCGAGAGTTCGTTCCGCGTCGGCCGGCAGAACCACCTCTCCCTCGAGCCGCGCGCCGTCGTCGCAAACTATGAGGACGGCCGCTACCACATCGAGACGTCGACGCAGGTGCCCTGGACGGTCCGCAACACCACCGCCACGCTGCTCGGCGTGCCGGCCTCGGCGATCCGGGTGACGGTGCCGCCGGTCGGCGGCGGCTTCGGGCTGAAGTTCGACTGCGCGCTGGAACCCTTTGCCGCGCTCCTCGCCCGGAAGAGCGGCCGAACCGTCCGCCTGGTCAACAGCCGCGAGGAGGAGATGCTCACCTGCCTGTTCCGGGAAAATGCCGAGATCCGGATCCGCTCGGCGGTCGCCCCGGACGGCTCGATCGCCGGAAGAGAGGCGGTGGTGCTGATGGATTGCGGCGCCTATGGCGGCGAGCAGGTGTTTCTGACGACGATGACCGCCCACACACTCGGCGGAAACTATCGGCTGGGCGCGGTGCGGATCGTCTCGCGCGCCGTCTACACCAATACCGCGCCGAACGGCGCCTTCCGGGCCTGCAACGGCGTCTACAACACCTTCGCGCTGGAGCGGCACACCGACGAGATCGCCGCGGCAATCGGCATGGCGCCGGAGGCGTTCCGCTTCAAGAACGTCATCGGCGACGGCGATCTCGGCGCGACGGGTCAGGTCTTCGAGGGCGACGTGCTGGCGCCAATGCTGGAGAAGATGGCGGCACTGCGCGCCAAGGATCCGTCGCCGCAACTTACCGACGGGCGGCTTTCCGGCCGCGCCACCACCGTCGGAACCTGGTTCGTCTTCACCGGCCCCTCCGCCGCGACCGTCAACATGAATGCCGACGGCAGCGCCACCCTCGTCACCTCCGGCGTCGAGATCGGCTCAGGCTCGATGATGCAGGCGCTGCCGCAGATCGTCGCGGCGACCCTCGGCCTGACGCCGGACAAGGTGGTGGTCCGTGCCGCCGACACCGATGCCGCCGGCTACGACGTCGGCGTCGGCGGCGGCCGCACCACCGTCTCGCTCGGCGCGGCCAGCCGCACGGCGGCGATCGAGGTCCGCACCAAGCTCCTGAAGGTCGCGAGCGACATGCTGGAAGCGGCCGCCGAGGATCTCGTCATCGCCGACGGACGGATCGAGATCGCCGGTGCCAAGGGCTCCGGCGCGACCATCGCCGAGGTCGCCTCCCATGGGCAGATGAGGTTCGGCCCGCTCTCAGGCACCGGCTCCTTCGCCGCCGCCGGAACGCCGGCCATGGCCGGCTGCTGCGCCGGCCATTTCATCGAGGCGCTCGACATCCCGGTCTTCGCCGTCCACGACTGCGACGTCGCCGTCGATCCCCTGACCGGCCATGTCGAGGTGCTCGCCTATCGCGTGGTGCAGGACGTCGGCCGGGCGCTGAACCCCAGCGCCATCTTCGGCCAGATCCAGGGCGGCGTCGTTCAGGGCCTCGGCTACGCCCTCCACGAAGAGGCCGATGTCGGGCCGGACGGCCATATCCGGCAGAAGAGCTTCGAGACCTATCGCGTGCCGCTCGCCGGTGACGTCGTCCCCGTCGCGATCGAACTCCACGAGGGCGCGCCCTCGATCGGCCCGCTCGGCACCAAGGGCGCCGGCGAGGTGCCGATCCTCAATGTCGGCGCCACCGTCGCCTGCGCCGTCGCCAATGCCACCGGCAAGACCGTCAGCGAACTGCCGCTGACGCCGCCGCGGGTGCTGGCGCTGCTCATCGACGAGGCGCAAGCGCCAGTCTTCCCGCACATCCGCGACCGTCACGCCGACAATCTCACAGCACCCGGCCGATAGCGCCGTCAGGGCCGCTGCCCGCCGAACCGCGACACAGGAGGAGCCACGTCATGAACGACATTCCGAACTCGATCGAGGCCCGCGACCGGGCCTACCAGCTGCATCCGCTGGTCGACCTCAGGAAACACGAGACGACCGGCTCGCTGGTGATCGACCGCGGCGAAGGCGTCTATGTCTTCGACATCGAGGGCAAGCGCTATTTCGAGGGGCTCGCCGGCCTGTGGTCGGTCGCGGTCGGCTTCGGCGAAAAGCGCCTCGCCGAGGTCGCCAAGGCGCAGATGGAGAAGCTGCCCTATTATCACATCTTCTCCCACAAGACCCACGGCCCCTCCGTGGAGCTTGCCGAGAAGCTGATCCAGATGGCGCCGGTGCCGATGTCGAAGGTGCATTTCACCTCGTCGGGCTCGGAAGCCAACGACCTCGTCGTCAAGCTCTGCTGGTATCGTTCGAACGCGCTGGGCAGGCCGGACAAGAAGAAGATCATCGGCCGGGTGAAGGGCTATCACGGCGTCACCATCGCCGCCGGCTCGATCACCGGCCTTGCCCGCAACCATGCCAGCTTCGACCTGCCGCTCGACCGCATGCGCCATACCAACTGCCCGGACTACGGCTCGGCCGCCCTCCCCGGCGAGAGCGAGGCGGCGTTTTCGAAGCGCATGGCCGACGATCTGGAAAAGCTGATCCTCGAGGAGGGACCGGACACGGTCGCCGCCTTCTTCGGCGAGCCGGTGATGGCGTCTGGCGGCGTCTATGTGCCGCCGGAAAACTACTGGCAGGAGATCCAGCGGGTCCTGAAGAAATACGACATCCTGCTGGTCGCCGACGAGGTGATCACCGGCTTCGGCCGGACCGGCAACATGTTCGGCTGCCAGACCTACGGCATCAAGCCCGACGTGATGGTGATCTCCAAGCAGATGGCCTCCTCCTACATGCCGATCGCCGGGATCTTGATGAGCGAGGACTTCTACGCGCCGATCGCCGATGAGTCCTCGCGGCTCGGCGTCTTCGGCCACGGCTACACCGCCTCCGGCCACCCGGTGGCGACCGCCGTCGCGCTGGAGAATCTGAAGATCATTGAGGAGCGCGACCTCCTCGGCAATTGCCGGGCGCGGTCGCCGGGCTTCATTGCCCATCTCGACGAACTGTCCCGACACGAGCGGGTTAAAACCTGGCGCGGCGTCGGGCTGCTCGGCGCGCTCGAGCTTCACCCGACCGGCGAGCCGGGCGAGGCCGGCGCGGCGATGGCGGCGGCGGCGCTCGAGGAAGGCGTGATCGCCCGAGCGGTCGGCGATGCCTTCTGCCTCTGCCCGCCGCTGATCATCACCGAGGCCGAGATCGACGAGATGTTCGCCGCCGTCGGCCGGGCGCTTGACCGGCTCGGCTGACCGCGGCGCGGCTTCGCAGCCACAGCACCGGCGCAAAATCGCGATCGATCATCGGTCGCCCCGGCACGGAAATGCAACGCCTTGGAGCGTCCGTGCGGCGTTCGACGGGGCACCGGTGCCGTAAAGCGCCGCTTCGACACAAGTGCCGTGAGGAACGGCGCAGTTGCCGCGGCGCTCCACCTGACGCCGCGTCATCAATGCGAGACTTGAGGGCCCGCGCTATATGGTGCATACGCAGTTTCATATCCGAGGAACTATAAACGAGCGTTACGATGCCCCGTCCGACCAATCGCATCCTCCGGTTCTTTGCGGCGTCTCAGCCGATGACGTTTATCGAAACCGGAACCTTCCACGGCGCCGGCATCAAGGCTGCCCTGATGACCGGGTTCGACCGCGTCGTCAGCATCGAATGCGTGCGTGAATTCCACGACGAGTGCAGCGGCCGGTTCGCGAGCGAGATCGGCGAGAAGAAGGTCGAGCTGCGGCTCGGCGACAGCGCCGAGGAACTGCCCGCGATGGTCCCCTCGATGAAGGGCCCGCGGCTCTACTGGCTGGACGCCCATTTCCAGGGCGTCGACGGCGAGTTCGAAGCCGCGAACTGCCCGCTCACGGCCGAGATCGAAGCGGTGATCGCCAGCCGCCACCCCGACGACGTGATCATGATCGACGACATGCGGCTCTTGCGCAGGCCGGCCGCCTGGCGTGGCCACAAGGTGGAGATCGACGCGGTTCTCGGCCGGCTGATGAACGCCTACACCGACCACGTGGCGCTGTTCCTCGATGCGGCGAACCAGAGCGAGCACACCCGCCGGGACATCTTCACGCTGTTCCCCGCCCATCTCGCCGGCCAGTTCTTCGCGAAGTTCCCCGGCGGCCGGGACGAGGCCGCCATCAAGGCCAAGGCAGAGCGGGAACTCGCCGCGACCGCCTAATCCAGGAGCGCATAGCCGGGCCAGATGGCCCGCATCCGCTCGGCACCGTAGGTTTCGGCCAGATGGTCGTAGATCGGCCGGTAGTGGCGGGCGACGTCCCGGCGCAGATCCTCGTCCACGACGGTCTCGGCCCCGGTCGACGAATTGACCCTGGTCGAGAACTCGGCCTCCTCGTAAGGCAGGCCGACGACCCCGCAGAGGCGCTCGACCTCGCCTCGCGAAAACATCTCCTCGTAAAATCCGACGAAGACCTCGTCCTTGTCGAACGCCTGTTCGATGGACTTAAGGACGTCCGCATACCAGCTCGGCGCCCGGTGCTGCGGCCGCGCACGGGCGTTGATCGTGGCGCTCTTGTCCCGGCGCTTCAGCTTCAGTTCCCTGTAGCGCACGGCCGAGACGAAGCGGTCGACGGGATCGCGCATCAGGAAGACCGGCCTGACCCTGATCCCGCGCGGCGCGAAAGCCTCCTTCAGGCGAAGCATCTGCGCCGGCGGCATGTTCCAGTTCGCCGGCGTCAGGTCGCCGGTGATCCTCGGCCCGTCCTGCCGCGACACCAGCGACGAGAAATAGTCGTAATAGGCGTTGAGATCGGACATGAAGGAGAGCTTGCGCCAGAGATGGTCGTTCCGCCTCAGCGGCTGATCCTGGGTTTCCAGCGCATGCCGGACCATCCGCTTCATGCGCTCGACCTGCCTGGTCTGCTCCCGCCCGAACAGCGCGTCGAAGATGTGGTATTCCTTCTTGGCACCGAAATCGACGACGCCGCTTCGCGAGGCGAGATAGCTGTAGAGCCAGGTGGTGCCGCATCGCGGCGCGCCGAGGCCGAGGATGAAGGTCCGTTCGTTCAAATCGGAAATCCGCCTTGCTGGATTGCGTTCGGTGTCTTCGCCCTGGCCGTGAGCGAACGTCGCGCCCGATGCCCCGAGCGGACAATCAGTCGAGATAGGCATATCCCGGCCAGATCTGCCGCATCCGTTCGCTGCCATAGGTCTCGGCCATGAAGTCGTAGGTCGGTCGGTAATAGTTCGCCGCCCGCACCTTCAGCGCTTCGTCTGCGCCAAGCGTCGCGGTCGATGACGAATTCACCCGGGTCTCGAAGTCGGGCGTGGCATAGGGCAGACCGAGCGTGGCGCAGAGCCTTGCCACCTCCGCCTCGCTGAACAGCGTCTCGTAGAAGCCGACAAAGCCGGTGTTCTCGCCGAAGACGTCCGTGATCCGCTGGAGGATCTCCGGATACCAGCTGCGCGAACGGTATCTCGACGTCTCGGCGCCCTCCTGCCGGAGATCGAGAAGCGGATCGGTGGGGTCGATGTGCCGGCGCTGCACCTCGGTGTGCCGCAGGCTGGAGATCAGCCGCTCCACCGGATCGCGCATCAGGAAGACCGGCACGACCCGGACGCCGCGGCTGGCGAAGGCCTCGGCCAGCGCCGCCATGTGCCTTGCCGGCAGGATCCAGTTGGCTGGCGTCAGGTCGCCCGTCACCTGCGGGCCGCCGGGCCGGGAGATCAGCCCGGAGAAATAGTCCGGATAGGCGTTCGGATCGGAGAGAAAGGCGAGCTTGCGCCAGAGCCGCTGGTTGCGCCGGATCGGATCGTCCTGCGTCATCACCCCTTCGACCGTCTCGCGCAGGGTCTGCAGGCGCTCCTTCGCCCGCTTGCCGTAAAGCGTGTCGAAGTGATGGTATTCCTTGGCAAAACCGAGATCGACCTCGCCCTTGCGGCTCGACAGATAGCTGTGCAGCCAGGTCGTGCCGGAACGCGGCGCGCCCAGGCCGAGGATGAAGACACGGTCGGTCATGTGGCCATGGTCCAGATGAAGGTCCGGTTCGAGAAGCCGATCGGTCGCAAGACGCCGAGACCATCGGGGAGACCGACGATCCATCCCATGGCTAGCATCGGTGCCGGGCTGTCGCCAACCGCTTTGTGGCATCGGCGCGGCGAGGTCCGGCACGGGTCGGGGGGCGGTCACGGCGGCGACCATGGCAGTCCCGGCCGCCCGCGCGGGAGGCCCGTCTCTCGAGGGACGGGCTTCAGCCGATGCGTCTTCAGGCGACGAGGCCGGCCATCGGTCTGACGCCGAGGCTGCCGGGGAAGATGTCGGTGGCAAGGCTGCGCTCGGAAAGGCCGAGATGGTCCTTCAACACGCCCTTCAGCACAGCGCGCAGATCCGTCGTCGGCTTCAGGTCGCGGCCTTCGAAGAGATCGGCCTCGCGCAGTCCCGGCCAGTCGGCGATCACCCGCCCGCCCTTCACCGCGCCGCCCATCAGGAAGGCCGTCGTCGCCGTGCCGTGGTCGGTGCCGCCGCCGCCATTGCCCCAGGCGGTGCGGCCGAATTCGGTGACCACCGCCACCACCGTGTCCTTCCAGGCCGGGCCGAGCGTTTCGGCAAGATCGTCGAGGGCAAGGTCGAGAGCGGAAAGGTTCTTGGCGAGGCGGCCGTTGTCGGCGCCCTCCTGGACATGGGTGTCCCAGCCCTCGTAGCTGATCGCCGCAAGGCGCGGGCCGTCTTCCTCGGCGAGCAGCTTGGCGGCGCCGTTGGCGAGAATGCGGAAGGCTCTGGCCGGCCCCTTCTCGATGTCGAAGGCGGAATTCGCCATCATCCGGTCGGTCTCGAGCCCCTCGGTCAGAAGCTTTGCGAGCTCCTGGTCGCTCTCGCCATAGAGCGAAGCAAGCCGCAGCGCGGTGTCCTCGACGGCCGGCTGGAAGGTCTGCGGCGACCAGGTGAGGGTTCCCGCCGGGCCGGCGAGGATCAAGGGGATCGTCGGGCCGATGGCAAGGCCCGGCTGCGTCCCGACCCGCTCGCCGGCGGGCAGAGCGACGGCGACCCGGTTCAGCCAGCCGTCCTGGGTGCCCGACGGGCCTTCGAGGCCGCTTTCGAGGACGTTCTGGCCGTCGAAATGCGAGCGGCTGCGATAGGGCGTCGCCGCGGCATGGACGACCAGTGCCTCGCCCTTGGCAAAGCGTCCGTGCAGCTTCGGCATGGCGTCGTTGAGGGCAAAGAAGCTGCCGGCCAGAGGCAGGACGTCCTTGCCGCCCTCGCCGAGCGCCAAAGCGCCGCGCAGCGGGCGGTAGTTCGGATCGCCGACCGGCGCGACGGCGGCGAGGCCGTCCAGCGCGCCGCGCAACAGGACGACGACGAAGCGCGGATCGCGGGTGCCGGCAAACCCCGCCTTCGGCATCATCGACCAGGCGGCGAAGACACCGGTTCCAGCCAGGAACCGGCGGCGCGTCAGGGCCGTGTAGTTGCATCGCTCCACGAGGTTACCTCCGCTGGAACTCCGGGCTCATCAGAAGCAGGGCATAGGCCTGCCCCGGGCTTTCTGCCCTGGCGATCGCCTCCCTGGTCGGGGCCGACAGGAGATCGCCGAGCATCGCTTCCGCCACGGCGCGAGGATCGCCCGACTTGCTGCGCGCCCCGAGATATTGCGCGACATCCAGACGGTTGGTCATCGCATCGGCCGCCAGCCAGTAGCGGGAATCGCCGGGAAAGCCGGCGGGCGACGTCGGCCGCCACATGGCCTGGCCGAGCACCGTCAGGGTGCGGCGCACCTCGCCCGCCTTGATGGGAACGTTCAGCGCCCGGGCCGAGGCAAACAGGAACTCCTGCGGGCTGCGCAGCTTGGTGCGCGGCGCCTCCCAGCTCTTCGGCGCGGTGACGAGTTCCTTGGCGAGGGCGAAGAGGTCGCCGTCGCTCGCAAGGTAAACCTTCGCCAGCTGCTCGACGAGTTCTGGCTGCGGCTCGTCGGCGACGAAGGACTGGACGAGCTTGCGGGACAGGTGACGGGCCGTCGCCGGATGGCGGGCGAGATCGGCGATGATCGCCTTCGCCTGATCCTCCCCCTTCTGCGGATAGGTCTTGCCCATCACCGTCACCGGGCCGGGCTCGTGCATCCGCTCGGTAAAGGCGAAGACCCCGACCTTGTCCGGCTGCCGCGGATTGAGCCCGAAGGTCCATCCCGACAGGGCATTGGCGAGGGCCCGCACGTCGTCCTGATCGTAGCCGCCGTCGACGCCGACCGTGTGCAACTCGAGCATCTCGCGGCCGAAATTCTCGTTCAGCCCGAAACGGCTGTTGCGCTCCACCAGCTGGCTGTTGACGCCGAAGGAGATGCGGTTGTCGAGATAGGTCAGCATCGCCGGGTGGCGGGCGACGGCGAGCAGCATGTCCTCGAAGCGGCCGAGGACGTGCGGACGGATCGCCTCGCGCTCATAGGCGCCGGTGGTCGCGAGGGTGATCGCGTTCTTGCCGAGCTCGACCGCGAAATGGTTCGACCAGAAATCGACCAGCCGCTCGAAATAGCCGATCGGGGCGTTCTGGAGCTGCGCCGATTTCGCTGCGAGATCGGCCCGGTAGAAGGCCCCCTGCGGCGGCTTCTTCTCCTCCATGGAGGCCTTCGTCGCACCAGACTTCATCTTCGCCGGCGAGCCGTCCGCCATGGCCCCGCTCTCCATGGCCTGGCTCTCCATGGCCCTGCTTTCCATGGCCATTGCGGAACTGCCGGCATCGTCGGACGACATCGCCGCCTCGCTCGCCTTCTTGCGGGCACGGCCGGACAACCCGGTCGCAGCGAGGCGCTCTGCCCGCGCGGCCTGGAACTCCCGCATGGCCAGAAGGATCTCGGACGCCGGCTTCAAGGTCTTGCCGCGTGCGAGGGGCTTGGGATTTTCGATGTCGCCGAGGAGCGCCGCGAGCGGATCGCGTCCCATGGCATCGGCATCGTCACGCCTGAGACCGAGGCCGAAGCGCGAAGCGGCGAAGGCTGCCGACGGTTTGTTCATCACACATCACCCGGCACGAAAAAAGCGCGCTTGCAGCGGAGCAAAACGAATATTGTCAGTCTGGATTCGCCTGTCAAGCTGACGGTCGATACCTGAAAGATCAAAGACTTAAACCATGCCGGCCGGCGATCCGGCCTTGGAAGCGCCGCGATCGGCGTCCAGCGAGCGGAGACCGCGAACGGCCGTCAGAAGCGATGGCGCGGCGACGCCGGCATCCCGCGCGAACGCCGTCTCGCCGCTCCCCGCACGGGGCGTTCGGGCATCGGTCCTTTCTTTTGAGACGATGGCCCGAAGATGTGCCAAACTCCTTCCCGGCTACGCGTTGGGGTTGCCGGGAACATCTCGGCGCAGCAAGTCTTTTCAAGGGATTCGGCCGCTATTGCCGAATCGTCGCAGACCTCTTGGAACCCTTGCGGGCCATGCATAAGCTAGGTATCTGGAAGAAGTATCGAGTCTCGAAACAGCTGCAATTCAATTGTCACTCCGGCGCAATTAAGCTGACAGTCGACTTGACGATACGACATGATTACGGCCTGCGGCGGCAGGTAGGGAAGCAATGACCAAGCTCAATATCCATTTCGGCTATCCCAAGACCGGAACAACCAGTCTTCAGAACATGCTGGCCAGGTCGAGAAAGTCTCTGGATGCCCACAGAGTTCTGTTCCCCGAGACGATCGACAATCGCCATCGCGTCTTGCAGCTGATCGGGTCTGACGGCACCAATCAGAATCTCAACAAGAGGCTCAACGTTTCATCGAGCGACGAGCGCAAGTCCCGTATCGACAGCTGGGTTGCCGGTCTTGCCGAAGTCGCGGCCGACTACGACAGTGTGATTCTCTCCGAAGAAACTCTGGCGACCCGGGCCCCGGAGGAGCTCGCCGAGATCCATTCCGTGCTCGCCCCGCATTTCAGCGAAGTCCATGTCTATGTCGGATTCCGGCAACATGAGAGCTTTGCCATCAGCGACTACATGCAGCGCGTCAAGGCGACCTTCAATCACGCCTCGTTCCGGCACTATGTGCGCAATCTCGCCAGCAAGGACTTCATGCTGTATTCCCAGGTCCTGGAGAGGTTCGACACGATCTTCGGCCCGGAAAACGTCCATCCGATCGTCTACGACGCCGCCAACAGCCACGACTTCAACAAGAACCTTTTGGCTTCCATGGGTGTCGAGGCCGAATGGCTGGAAACGCCGACCGAGCTCTACAACAAAATGCCGAATATCGAAGTCCTGTTCCTGAAGCAGTTTTTCAATCGTCGCATGGAACAGATGATGAAGGACTTCGACGGCAAGGCCAATGGTGCCGTTCACGACGCGATCATCGACGCACTCGGCACGGTCGTCTCGGCTGCGAAAATCACCCTTCCCACCAAGGCCGATCTTCTGGACTCGATCCCGCGCAATACCAAGCGCCAGTGGGACGACGACTGGACGGCACTGCAGGCCTCGCTGGATTCGCGCTCCTGATCCTTCGGCATTGCTGAGGAAGACCTTCGGCTGTGCCGCCACGCCTCGCCGATCCACGGAACCGGCGGTGTCGCCGATGGCACAGCGCCGTTACGTCAGCGCCGACCGCCGGCGGCATGCCAAAAAGACACTGGATTGCGGCACGAGCCTATGCTTTGTGACGCGGGTACGGGGTTTTCCGTGCGCACCATTCACGCTCCAGAGGAAGGCGACCAATGCCGGTCATTGAGGTTCAAAGTACCGATCGACGGAAGGCCGAGAGCACCTTTCTTCTCAACAACGCCAAGAACGTCCATTCGCAGAACGGCGAAGACGGCATTCTCGGCGCCCTTTACGATCTGATCGGCACCAAGAACAAGTGGTGCGTCGAGTTCGGTGCCTGGGACGGCGTCCATCTCAGCAACACCTGCGACCTGATCCGCTCGCATGGCTGGTACGCCGTGCAGATCGAGGGCAACGGCAAGAAGTTCGAGACCCTCAAGGAGAACTTCAAGGACAACGATCGCGTCCGCCAGATCCACGCCATGGTCGGCTACGAGCCGGGCGTCAACACCCTCGAGGATTACCTCGCGACGACCGAGATCCCGGAGGACTTCGATCTCCTGAGCATCGATATCGACGGCAACGACTGGTACATCTGGGAATCGGTGAAGAAGTACCGACCGCGGGTCGTCGTCATCGAGTTCAACCCGACCGTCCCCAACGAGGTGGTGTTCATCCAGGACAAGGACATGAGCATCAACGAGGGATGCTCGCTGGCCGCGCTGATCAAGCTCGGCAAGGAAAAGGGCTACGAACTCGCCTGCGTCACCAAGGTCAATGGCATCTTCGTGCGCTCGGACGAGTTCCCCAAACTCGGCATCAAGGACAACAGCATCGACGCGATGCATCGGAAGGATGCCGCCTACATCTTCCAGGGCTACAACGGCAAGATCTACCAGACGATGGGCCGCGGCTACTGGCGCCTGCGCAATACCGAGCTCGGCCAGCCGGATTCGCTGCAGATCCTGCCCGAGCGCTCGCGGCAGTATCAGGACCGCGTCAAGACGCCGACCGACGAGGACAAGTGAATTGAAAAAGGCCCGGGCCGCATCGCGGCCCGGACCTTTTCTCTCTGAAATCCGCTCGTCGCCCGCGACGGGCGAAAGCCTCTGCCCTTCGGTCCCAGATCAGGCGTTGGCGGGCTGGTATTCCCGGCTGAAGGTCTCGTAGACGGCGGCGATGCCGTCGTCGAGCGCGATCCTCGGCTGCCAGCCCAGCGCCCGCAGCTTGCCCGCATCCATCAGCTTGCGCGGTGTCCCGTCGGGCTTCGTCAGATCGTGCTTCAGCTCGGCCTTGAGGCCGACCACCCGGCACACCGTCTCGGCAAGCTCGTTGATCGTGACGTCCTCGCCCGAGCCGACATTGACATGGGTGTCGTCGGAATAGTGCTTCATCAGATGGACCAGCGCGTCGGCGCAATCGTCGACATGCAGGAATTCGCGGCGCGGCGTGCCGGAGCCCCAGAGCATCAGCTCGCGCTCGCCGGCGAGCTTGGCCTCGTGCGCCTTGCGGATCAGCGCCGGCAGCACGTGGCTGCCCTTCAGATCGAAATTGTCGCCCGGCCCGTAGAGGTTCGTCGGCATCGCCGAGACGAAGTCCGCGCCATGCTGGCGCCGATAGGCCTGGCAGAGCTTGATGCCGGCGATCTTGGCGATGGCGTACCACTCGTTGGTCGGCTCGAGCGGCCCGGTGAGAAGCGCTTCCTCCTTGATCGGCTGCTCGGCGAATTTCGGATAGATGCAGCTCGATCCGAGGAACAGGAGCTTTTCGACGCCGACCTCGTGGGCCGCCTGGATGATGTTCGCCTCGATCATCAGGTTGTCGTAGAGAAAATCGGCCGGATAGGTGTCGTTGGCAAGGATGCCTCCGACCTTCGCCGCGGCGAGGAAGATCGCGTCGGGGCGCTTCTCGGCGAGCCAGCGCTGCACCGCGTCCTGGCGCTTGAGGTCGACCTCCTGGCGGGAGGCGGTGAGGACCTCGCAGCCCTCCGGGGCCAGCCGGCGCACGATGGCCGAGCCGACCATGCCGCGATGGCCGGCGACCCAGACCCGCTTGCCTTTGAGGTCGTAGAGAAGCTCAGGCATGGACGAGCCCCATATTCGGCTTGTCGCGCGGCTCGACCTCGGCCATCACCTTGAGGTCCTCCCGCACCATCTCGCTGACCAGCGACTGCAGGCTGGTCTCGTGCTGCCAGCCGAGCCTCTCGCGGGCCTTGGCCGGATTTCCGATCAGGAGGTCCACCTCGGTCGGGCGGAAATAGCGCGGATCGACCTCGATGAGCAGCCGCCCGCTGGCGGCGTCGTAGCCCTTCTCCTCGACCCCCTCGCCACGCCACTCGATCTCGACGCCGACCTCGCGGAAGGCCATCTCGACGAAGCTGCGGACGAGATGCGTCTCGCCGGTGGCGAGCACGTAGTCGTCGGGCTCGTCCTGCTGCAGCATCATCCACATGCCGCGGACATAGTCCCGCGCATGGCCCCAGTCGCGCTTGGCGTCGAGATTGCCGAGATAGAGCCGGTCCTGCAGGCCGAGCTTGATCGCCGCGACGGCGCGGGTGATCTTGCGGGTGACGAAGGTCTCGCCGCGCCGCGGGCTCTCGTGGTTGAAGAGGATGCCGTTGGAGGCGTGGATGCCGTAGGCCTCGCGGTAGTTGACGACGATCCAGTAGGCATAGAGCTTCGCCGCGGCGTAGGGGCTGCGCGGATAGAACGGCGTCGTCTCGTCCTGCGGCACGGCCTGCACCTTGCCGTAAAGCTCCGAGGTCGAGGCCTGGTAGAAGCGCGTCTTGTCCTTCAGGCCGAGCAGCCGGATCGCCTCGAGCAGCCGCAGCGTGCCGATGCCGTCGGCATTGGCCGTGTATTCGGCGGTCTCGAAGCTCACCTGCACATGGCTCTGGGCGGCGAGATTGTAGATCTCGTCGGGCTGCGTCTCCTGGACGATGCGGATGAGGTTGGTCGCATCCGTGAGGTCGCCATAATGCAGGATGAAGCGCGGATCCTCCACATGCGGATCCTCGTAGAGATGCTCGACGCGGGCGGTGTTGAACGACGAGGAGCGCCGCTTCAGACCGTGGACCACGTAGCCCTTGCTGAGCAGGAGCTCCGACAGATAGGCGCCGTCCTGACCGGTCACGCCGGTGATGAAGGCGACTTTGCGGCTATCACCCATGGGCTGCACTAAGCTCCTGTTGCCATGTCGATGTCGAAGGGGAAGCCCGCAGAACGGGGCCGTCTCGAGGCGTCGCCGTCGCAGCGGCAGCGATCAGTCCGACACCGTTCGCGGTCAGGGCCGCCAGTTCCGGCATCAAGATACGCAGAAACTTCCGAAGGGGCAGTCACCGTTCGTCGTACCACTGACACGCCACAACTTCGAAAACCGACGTCCCGCCCCGAAGAGACGAGGGGATGCTTCGCCAGCGAACGCGAAGACCTGCCCGATGTCAAACCGTCCGGCATCACCTATCCTCTATCCGCCGCCCCTGCAACCATTGCCCCCGGCGCCTTTCGCCGGTGCCGGGAGCGCCTGCCGCTAGCCCTCGCGGGCCTGGACCTTGGTCTCCCAGGACCTCAGCCTTGCATCCTGAGGCCACTTCTCCTGGGCGCTGGAGAGCGCCTTGCGGGCGGCTGGAATCCGGCCCGCGCTGAGATCGATGCCGACGATCCGCAGGATCGCCCGAATGTCGTCGAGCCCGGCCGCGTCGATATCCGCCACCATCCCGGCCGCAGGCTCGGTCTTGCCGGCCTGGGAGAGATAGTGGGCGTGGAGGATGCGGAGGTCCTCGTCGTCGCCGCCGGACCAGCGCAGCTTCGCGACGGTTTCGGCCGCCTCGGTGAACCGCTTGCGCCAGGCCAGGACGGTGGCGCGCTGCCGGACGAAGACCGGCGCGTCGGAGACGCCGCCTTCCTCGGCAAGGACCGCTTCGGCCTCCTCGTAGCCATGGGCATCGAGCAGGCGCTGGACGAAGAAGGCCCGCAGCAGGGGATGGCCGGGCTCCATCCGGAAGGCCTTGCGGGCGATCGGCACAGCGGCCTCGCGGTCCTTCGTCACAGAGCGCTGGGCGGCGGCATGGGCGGCGATGAAGGGCGACGGCCATTCCCGTGCCGTGAGCGACTCCATGCTCGGCGTGTGGAAGACGTTCGGCCGGCCGAAGAACTCGGGAAGCAGCCGGCCGTTGCGCTCGAAATAGGCCTCGGCGCTGGCGCGGAACTCGGTCTCCGCCGACGGCAGATCGCCCGCCGCGATGAACGCCATGGCGCGCAGGTGACGATAGGTCCAGTTGGTCGGATCGAAGGAGGACGCAGCTTCCAGAAGCTCGATCTTCAGGCCGTTGTCCATCGCGGCGGGAAGCTCGTCCACCGCCCACTGCAGTTCCTTGGCCTTTTCGAGATCGGTGGTGCCGAGTTCGCCCGCCCGCCGGGTCAGGTGGTCGCGCAGGAGGATCGACTGGTAGAAGGTCACCGGATCCTCGATGCCATCGGTGCCGATCGTGTTGGCTAGGTTGGCGAAGGCGGAGTTGCGGGCCAGAAGGACCGAGCATTTCGACATCGACATGATGTCGAAGAAGGACTTCTGCAGCTCGCCCTCGACGCCGAACCGCTCATAGAAGGACTGGATGCCGACGACGACGTCGCCGGTCTCGTAGCGGCGGATGAATGCCCCGTCATTGCTGAACAGGACGATCTGCTTGTTGCGCGCCTTGAAGTCATTGATCAGGCCGTCAGCGACGGCGACCGGCGTGTATTTGCCGTTATAGAGGGCGAGACGGTTCATCCCTTCGAGGATGTCGCCGCGCCGCACATGCAGCCCGACGTCGAAATCCGGAAACCCTGCGGCATGGCGCCAGCGCAGGTCTTCGAGATGGTCGACGAACTCGATCCGGTTCCAGTAATGGGCGAATTTGCGCCGGTTGAACCGCGTCGCGCCGACCGCCGCCATCCGCTTGTAGACGTTGAGCGACAGGCCTTCCGGACCGCCCGGCTGATCGAGCCGCTGCAGCACCTTCTTCGGGATCTCCGGCAGGCGGATCGTGATGTAGCGGCTCTCGTCATATTCGGCGAGGAAGTGCCGGTCGATGAACGACCGGCTGAAGATCTGCTCCGGCCCCTCCACCTGGTGGAAGGTCTTGTCGGTGTAGATTCCCGGCCAGAAGAACTTGAACTCGAAGCCGAGTTCGTCGGCGACGTACATCGCATTGATGACGGCCATGAGCCGGGCGCCCAGACCGTCACGACGGGACGCGACAACAGATTTCGTCATACCCAAGCTCCGCTCACCCTCACGAAATTCCCTACTCACTGCGCGGCCTTGGGACCGTCTCGTGTCGTCTGCTCGTCATCCCCGGCGACGGACCGAAGCCGGCCCGCCCCCACCGGCGCGGCATGGATGCGCCGCGGACCCGGCAGCAGACGCGCCGCCGCCCGATCAGGGATAGGCGACGTGGTTCATGCCCTTCAGGGATTCCACCCGGTAGCCGAGCTCCTTCAAAAGCCCGCGCACGGCCGGCTTGTTGCGGCCGGAGATCTCGATGATCATCGTCGGCCGGTGCTTTTCGAGGAGCGGCTTCATTGTCGACAGCACCTCGAATTCGTGGCCTTCGACGTCGATCTTCAGGGCGCCGAAGCTGCCGAGCTCGACCTCCTTGGCGAAGGTCTGGAACGAGCGGACATAGGCCAGCGTCTTGTCGGCCAGCGGCTTGTTCGTCTTCATGTCGATCGAATTGCCGGTGCCGAGGAAGTCCTGGCCGCGCGGCATGTGCAGGTCGATGACGCTGTCCTCGTTCGACAGGCCGAAGGGATGCAGCTGGATCTTCTTCTCGAGCCCGTTGGCAAGGACGTTGATCTTGGCGCGTTCCACGGTGCGCGGCACGATCTCGAAGGCATGCACCTCGTTGCCGTTCATCGCCGCGACCAGCGAGAACAGGCCGGTATAGGCGCCGATGTCGAGCGCCACCTTGGTCTTGCTGGTCACCTCGTACCAGAGATCGAGAATGTCCTTCTCGTAGTCGCCCATCCAGAAATAGTTCCAGGCGACGACGTCGTCATTGGCGGAGAACATGATCGGCGTCAGCGGACCGACCGGGCAGCCGACGAAGCCGTGGAAGGGAAACTGATGCTTCAGCTTGTTGTGGGCGGCCCGGCGCTCGGCGGGCGGCATCCGCTCGGCGCGAAACGCCTTCTGCCGCTCCAGAGCGAGCCGGTTGCCTTCAAGGATCGCCGGATGCGTCTCGCCGAGATTGGCGAACATCAGCATTGCGCTGGGCTCTTGCGTCATACCTGCTCCAACTCCACTGGCCGCGTCTGCCTACTTGACGAATAGGGCAGGCGCAAGCTTGCAGCGACGCCGGCAGGCCGCATGGGAGAACGGCGTTGCAGGCATCACCCGATTTTCCGTCATCCGCGGCCGAAAAGCCTGCGGCGCGGCCGCGCCGCAGCGGCATGGTTGCGCGGATGGACTGTCGAATTTGTGACAGGCGGAATGTTCATGAGCTAGCCGAAAGATGCGGCATCTGACATGCGGCCGGCGTCGACCAGCCTTCGCAGCTCTTCGCCGTCCGCATGGGCGATGGCGTCGAGGACGCTGAGGCCCGGCAGGAATGATGCGCCATTCTGGTCGTAGGGCAACAGGTCGGGGGCGAGGAACAGAAGCCTGATCCCGGCATCGGCGAAGCTTCGCCCGTCATAGAGCTGCCGGCCGCCCTCCATGTTGAGATATTCGCTCGTGCCGATCTCGCGACAGGCGGCGATGATCCGGTCCTGCCCGGTCAAGGCAGGATCGAGGCGAAGCTCGGAGATGCGCCTGATCGGCGCTCCGACCGCGAGGATTTCGAAGCTGCGCGCCAGAGCGAATTCGGTGAGCCGGGTAAAATCCAGATCCAGATGCTCGAACGCCGCCGCCACCGAAGCGACCAGCCCGAGCGCGCGATTCCGGTGAGGAGCACGGGCATAGCCCTGCTCAATGCGGCGATGGAGTTTCGTCAGTGCCGCCCGTGCCTTCGGATGGAAGCGCCGCTGGCTGATCGGCGCATCGTGGGCGGCAGCCGCCACCGGCAGGGTGAAGAGGCCCCGCTCGGCCCCGGCCCTCAGCGTGTTGCGGTTCATCCAGCCCTGTTCGATGAACGGCACCGTGTCGAGCAGCCAGAACTCGTCAACCTTCCGGGCCAGCTGGAAATAGCCGAGATAGGGAAAGAGATAGGGCTGCATGATCGCGATGCGACGCGGCACTCACGCCTCCTTTCCCGACAACTCCTCGGGCGCGAGGCGCGGCAGCGCGCGCATCTTGCCGACCAGCCGCGACCAGGCCTCGAAGCGGGCCCGCTCGGTCTCCGGCAGTTCCAGATAGGCCGGCTTGTCATGGGGCTCGACCGCAGCAAGCGCCGCATGGAGCGATGCGAAGTCGGGATACGAGCCGAAGGCCGGGAGGCCGGGCCTCGCGCTCTCGTAGCCGAGCGCTGCAAGCAGCGGCCCGGCGACGGCCTCGATGAGAGCGATCTGGTCGTCGTCGAGCGCCGCACGGAACTTGCCGGCATTGTCCGAGAGCAGCGGCTTGCCGAGGTTCGACCACATGGCCGAGCGTCCGGCATCCACCGCCGCCGAGCGGCTGCGCTCGGAAAAGCCCAGCATGTCGGCGGAAAATTCGAGATCGAGATTGCCGCAGACCCGGCGCAGCTCGCTCTCCGGATCCGCCAGCAGATCCTCGTATCTCAGCGCCGCGGCTTTCATTCCGGCTGGACGGCCGGCGAGCGCATCAAGCGATCCGGTCTGGTCCTTGATCCAGCGCTCGGCGGCGCGGACGACGCCGCCGCGCATCACCGGGCCCTTCGTCCAGGAGACCGCCATGTCCCGCGGATCGCGCACCATGAACAGAAACCGCGGCGACGTGGCGGTGCCGAGGATCGCCGGAAGAAAGGCGAAGGCGGAATTCTCCTTCAACAGGACGTGGCGCTTGCCCGCCGCCCGCGCCTCGGCGGCGTAGAGTGCGGCGGCCATCTCCGGAGCGCTGTTGCATTCGGCAAGGCAGGCCGCGCGCTCCGCCTCGGTCCAGGCATCGATCGCCCATGAGCTGATCTTGGCATCGAACAGCTCCAGCGTCGCCTGCCGCAATGCCTTGCTGCCGCGGCGATAGCGGGAGGCGCATTCCATCATGATCCGGAAGAGATGCGCCGCGCCCGGCGCGGCGACGGCGGGATGGGCGTCGAAGATCTTGGCGATCAGATTGCTTCCCGAGCGCTCCGAGCAGAGGAGGATGATCGGCGCGTCGAGAGGGGTCACCGACCCGCCCTCACCATCCGCTGCACCTGGTCGATGATCTCACCATTGGCGACAAGACGCATCTCCGGCGCGTTCGACAGGCTGAAGATCCGGGCATAGAGATCGTCGGCGACGGGTGTCGGCAGCGGATGTGTCGCGGCGGTGCGGAGCGGGCGATAATATTTGCGGAGCGTCACCGGCCCCGCAGCGGCATGGATGTCGACCGGCCAGGGCGCCAGGAAGGCCGTGTGAGCGCGCGGCGAGCGCACCCTCGACAGGCCGCCGAAGGGCTCAATGCCGAGATCGGCATCGATCATCAGCGACTTCATCCGCCGCTCCTGCAACGCATAGAGCCGGCCCCAGTCGGCCATCCGCTCGAGCCGGTCGAGGATCGCCGCGGCGGCAAGATCGCTGAGCTTGGCGTTCTGGGCAGAAGCTGCCGTCGAGGGATCGAGCCGAGCGGAGAAATTCGCCAGATTGCGGATCGTCTCGGCCTGATCTTCATCGCAGACGACAAAACCGCCCTCGCCGACGCCCCAGGGCTTGGTGTGGTGGGCGGAGACGACCTCCAGCGGGGCCTTGTCGAGGAGCGCGCTCTTCGGCCGGTCGAGGAGCCCGGTGGCATTGTCGACGACCAAGGCCTTCCCGGCCCGGCGGCAGAATTTCGCCACCCTGTCCCAGTTCGCCTGCTGGGCGAAGACGTTGGTGTAGACCACGCCGTCATAGCTGTCCCTGGGCAGTGCCTTCAGCGCGTCGAGGTCGAAGCGCCCGTCGGCGTCGCAATCAAGGACCAGCGTTTCCGCGAGCGGACCGATGCCGGCGGAGAAGAAGTTGAAGGCACTGGTCACCCAGCGCGTCGCGCCGCTGGTGACGCGGTGCCAGCCGCAGGAAAGATGCAGCCCCGCGGTGCCGCTCGACACGGCGACGACCCGGCGCGTTTCCGGCAGCCCCATCACCGTTTCCACCGCCCGCTCCAGCAGCCGGACCAGCGGGCCACCATTGGCGTGATGGTTCTCCGCGACCGAGAGCGCCAGGAATTCGCCGAGCCGCGAATGGTCGTAGGTCTTGTTCTCGATGAACGGGATGGGCAATTCCGGCACCGGCGCCAGCACCTCGTCCCGGCGCTTCGGCCCCGACACGCCGGCATCGCGGGCAAGCGCCAAGAGGGCGGTATCGCGGCGGCTCGCTTTCGGCCGAAGGGCCGGCGGCACCCGGGGCGCGACGGCGGGAATCCGCGCCAGGCTTTCGGCGATCTGGCGGCGGTAGAGAACGATCCAGTTGGTCTTCGCCGTCTCCCGGTGGAACGCCGCCATCGCGCCGCCGAGATCGATGAAATGCAGCCGCGCGAACCGCTCCCAGGCCTGGAAGGCCAACCAGGTCGACATCGCGCCGCCGGCGCTGGCGAGCACCACGGGCGGCCGGGGCGCATCCTGCCTGAGTGCGATCGCCGCAAACAGCCGCTCGCGGATGTCGTCGCGATCGAGCCTGGCCTCCTTCGGATGAACGTCGATGACGTCGACGCTGGCCGGCTCCAGCACGTCGATGAAGGCGCGGTTCTGGGCATTGCTCATGACGATCACCTGCCGGCCCTTCAGCGCGTCGAGGAGACGCGCGATGCCGCCGGTGATGATCGCCACCTTCAGCTCGTGGCCGCTGAAGCCTGCAGCGGCGAGATCGGCGAGATGCCCGGCGGGAACGAATGCGCGGATCAGGCTCTCGCAGGTCGCCCGATGCTCCATCGGCGTGCCTTCGATGCGGTCGGCATTCGGCCAGGGTTCGAGGCTCGGCACGAAGCAGAGGCCACGGCGAAGATCCGGCTTGTCGGCCATCCAGGCGAGGAGATCGGCCACCATGCCGCCCTCGGCGAAGCGGCTGCCCTCGATGCCGAGGATCCGGTCGAGTTCGGCGCCGTCGGCGGTCGCGAAATCGGCCCGGCCGATCCCGAGACGCTCCAGCCGTGCGAGGCGCTCCCAGAAGCCGTGGTTGATCTTGCAGAAAGTGAAGGGCGCATCCCCGGCCAGCCCCTCCAGCACTCTGCCATAGCCCGGCTGATCGGCGGTGATCCACGGCACCGACCGAAACTCCTGCGCGACGTCCGGCAGGCGGTTTCCAGGCAGCGGCGGGACCGCGCCCTGCGATGTTCCCGTGATTGACGTTGGAATCAGCTGCATGGATTGCGGTCGTGTCGCCCATTTGGATCGGTCAGGCGGCAAGCTTTCATACCCGCCGGTGGAAGGCAACGCGCGGCTTGCCGGACGATACGGTGCGCCCCGAACGCCAACCGGCGGACCGAGCCGTCCGGCGATCGTCCCGGCGCGCCTGCGTCCGGACGCTGACTTGACACCCGACTCGGAAAAGGGACGCCGAAACAACTGCTGGGACATCGCGAAACTTGGCGGTCTGCGGACTGGACGAGCAGGCCTGCCTTCGTATCTGATGAGCTACACATCGCCGCAGGACAGGCTGGAGCGAATCCCGCCGGTTTCAGGCAGCCCAACCGCGAAGACCAGGCTCGCAGCCCTTGTCTGCTTGGAATCGAGTCGTTGACATAACGGAAATGCCCATGCATGCGGGTTCGCTGCCAGATCGCCGCTCGACGAGCAAATGCCCCGCCAACTTGCGACCCGCCTGATGCCCGAACTTCATCTTCACATCGGATATCCCAAGACCGGCACCACGAGCCTGCAGTCGACCCTTGAGAAATCCCGCAAGTCTCTGGCCGGCCACGGTATTCTGTTTCCCGCGACGATCGACAACCGGCATCGTGTCCTGCAGGCGATCGGCTCGCCAGTCCAGAACAAGAAGATCGACCAGAAGCTGCAGGTCAGCTCGGACAGCGAACGGGCCGACGCCATCCGGAAATGGCTGGATGGTCTGGCCGAGGAAGCGACCTCCTATCACACCGTGATCCTCTCGGAAGAGACGGTGGCCACCCGTCCCCTCGAGGAGATCGCGGCGATCAGGGACAGTCTCGTGCCGCGCTTCGACGAGGTGCATGTCCATGTCGGCTTTCGCGAGCATATCAGCTTCGCCCTCAGCAACTACATGCAGAGGGTCCGGGCGACGTTCTACCATGTGCCGTTCCGGCAATATGCCAACAGCATGGCCGACAAGCCCTTCATGTCCTATTCGACGGTTCTTGCGGCGCTCAGGGAGCAGTTCGGCGCGGCCCGCGTCCACCCGCTCATCTACGATTCGCAGAACAACAGCGCCTATAACGAGACGCTGATGAAAGCGATGGGCGTCGAGGGCGGCACGATCGAACTGGTCGAGGAGGAGTTCCGCAACAAGACCCCCGACATCGGCCTGCTGCGCCTGAAACAGGCGCTGAACCGGCAGTTCGACAGGGTGATTCGGGAGTTCGGCGGCCAGCCGGGCTCGGCGGTGCACGACACGATGGTCGACGCGCTCGCCAACATCGCCATCGCAGCCAAGCTGCCGCTGGCGACGAGGGACGATCTGCTGGACCTCATCCCGCAGCCAACGAAGCGCGCTTGGGCGCGCGACTGGGCGAAGCTTCAGGAAGCGGTGCGCGTCCCGGCCTGAGAGGCCCGGGCCGCAGTCAAAAAGCGGCGCGCGCCCTGCCTACATCATCTTTTCGAGCAGGTTGCGAACGCCCTCATACTCGTTGTCGAGGTCGAGTTCCTTGGCCCGCAGATAGGCCTTCTGCCGCATCTCGAAGGCTTCGCCGGTCCAGTTGTCGACACACCAGCGCAGCGCCTCGAGGTAGCTCGCATGGTCGCGCCAGCCGGCATGCAGGCAGTTGTCGCCGAAATCGCAGTAGAAGCGGTTGCCGACGGCGTCCGGCGTGATCACCAGATGGCCGGCGGCCATCGCCTCGAGACCCGGCAGATAGAGCCCCTCCTCCGCCAGCGGCGTCGCCAGGAAGACCGATGAGTCGCGATAGTTGTCGCGCAGCTTCTCCCAGGTGATGCCGTTGCCGGACTTGATGACGGCGTCGATGATCCCTTCGGCCTCCGCCTGCTCGGCAACATCGCGGCCGAACGGGCCCTTGAACATGTTGAAGTTGACGATCAGCGGATCGTCGCGCTGCGGCGCCTTGTCGAAGGCCTGGAAATCGAAGCCGTGCTCGATCAGGTGCAGCTCGTCGCGGTTCTCGACCAGCGGGTGGACGGCGTCGAAGACTTCCTGGGTGATGCAGACCCGGCGCACCGGCTTCGACAGCAGCCGGAACGAATAGCCGTTGTCGAAGGCCATGTTCGAGACGCGGACATTCTGCAGAAGGTGCAGGAAGGCGAGCGGATTCTTGCCGTTCGATGCGTAGTGCTGGAAGAGGATGCGGTGCGAGGACGGCAGCGTGAACACCACGACGTCGTCGTCGGATGCCTCGAAGCTCGGCAGTTCGCAGACCTCGATCCCCTCCCCATGGGCCTCGAAATAAGGCTTCTGGAACAGCCGCGACGGGTCGGAACTGGTGAAGTTGTTGCAGCAGAACACCACCCGGTGGTCCGCCCGCCGCGCATGGACGGCATAATCGAGGAGCTTGGCGATACCTCCGACCGGCTTGTCGGAGGGGACGAAAAACACGACGCGAGGTTCCATGCTCTCAACCTAAGCCAGCGAACAGCGCCGTGTCGGAGAGTATCCCCTCGTTCCAGGCGGCTGCGTCCTTGAGCGCGGGGGCGTACTCGCCCGAGCGGGCGGCATCCACGAAATGCGAGATCTTCTCGAGCGTCGGCGGCTCGTCGGAGGTCTCGCCGGGAAAGTCGCGCCAGTAATGCACCAGCGCGGTGACGTTGGTGAAGACCGCACACCCTGCCGCGACGGCCTGGATCATCCGCGTCGATGTCGAATAGGGCCGCTCGCTGCGCGGCCGCGACCAGTCGATCGCCGCGTAGCACTGCGACAGGAGCGCCATATGCGCGGTGTAGGACAGCGAATTGACGATCCGGACATTGGGGAGAAGTGAAAGCCGCGAGACGAAGCGGCTCTCGGGATCCTCGTGCCGTTTTTCCGGGGTGAGGAGATAGGCGACGATGTCCGGTCGCTTGCCGAGGAAGTCGCACATCACCTCGAGCAGCGGCGAGTTGTCGGTCCACAGCTGGCTGCTGCCGAAGAACAGCAGCTTGTCGCGCTCGCGCGGCGAGGTCGGCGTCGAAAGCGGGCAGAGCGGGTTGTTCATCACCTGCTCGCGGCGCTCGAAATGCTCCCTGTAGTGCTCGATGGTCTTCGGGCCGTTGACGAAGACGCGCTCGGCCCGCTCCGACATCAGATAGTGGCGATATTTCACCAGATTGACGTTGTCGACGTCCTTGCCGGCTTCCTCGAATTCGAGCTCGCGGGGCGCCAGCACGTCGTAGACGACGGTGTGATTCTGGCGCGCGGCATCGAAGAACGGCTCGAACTCCACCTGGGTGAAGACGAAGGTGGAGCGCGGGATGCGGTTCAGGAAGCGCTCAAGAAAGACATCGTGGATGACGATGAAGTCGGGGCTGGCGTCGAGATTCCAGCCGTCGGCGAGCTGCCGGCTCAGCATGTCGAAGCGCGTCTTCAGCATCAGGTAGTAGACGCGATCGAAATGCTTGCGGGCCTGGTGGGCCAGTTGCTCGGCGCGAAGGCCGGGGGCCCTGACGACGTTCGAGACGCTCGGCGGAAAGGTGTTGCAGACGATATAGCAGTCCATGGCCGCCTTACCCGATCTCGAAGACAAGTGCGCCGACGCGGCCAGCCGGCACCGCGTGGCAGGCCATCGCCTTCGCCAGGGTGACGGGCTTGGGGCATCTCGCCCGCAGCCGCACGGAGATGCTCTCGACGGTCTCCTCCGCCCGCGTCACCGTCGGGACGATGATGAAGCGCGGCAGCGGGTCGAGATCGGTCACCAGATCAATGCTGCCCGCATCGATGCAATGGATGTCGACCGGCAGCTTCTCGGCTGCGGCGCAAAGCGTCTTCGTCGGCTCGATGAGCGAACCGACGAGATGGGTGCAGGCCGGCGTTGCCGCGACGACGGGCGAATAGGGGGTGAGCTGCAGCGGGTGCATCGCCTCGGCGAGCTTCAGGTAGACCGACTTCGGCAGGCCCGCAAAACCGGCCGGCAACGGGCCGTTCATGCCGTCGGCGGCGATGAACTCCTGCGCTTCGCCGGCGCTGCAGAAATAGCGTGCCGCCCAGGGCCGCGCGAAGGTGAAGACGTCCTCGTCGCCATTCGCCGCGACGAGCCGGTCGAACGGCGTCAGCTGCAGGCGGCCCTGATAGAGGTGCATCGTCAGATGCGCCATGTCCACCTGGTTGGTCATGACATAGACCGTCGGCCGGTGGTTCAGGAGGAAGATGTCGTGATCTTGGACGTGCCGCAGTCCGCCGACGACGAAACCCCGCGCGCCGCGAGCCGCCATCTGGACGTTGTCGAGCGCAAAGCTCGGCATCGAGCCGAGAGAGCCTGCGGCCGCACCCACATCCCCGATCTGGACCCAGCCGCCGACGCGACGATCCTCCGATCCCTCGCTGCCTTCCGGCGAGCGCGGTGGTTCAACCTCCCTGAGAAGCGAACCGTCTGGGAAGTCGCCGTTCATCATCTACCTCGTCATGCCCAATCGGTCGCCACCCCTCGTCCAAATCCGGCCGGTCAACGGCCCTTGCCTGCCGCAAGATCTGCGGCAGAGCGGATTTCCTCGGCGCTGAGCGCCCCGATCTTTACGCATGCCGTCAGCAGCAGGACAAGATCATCGGCCGTCAGCTGCCCCAGGAGAAGCTCGCGCAGCTTGTCGGCTTCCGGATTGCTGCGATCCTGCATCCGCCGCATGAACTCGGAGGCCAGAGCGTCGGACGGGACCTTCGCCATCTCCTTCTGCAGGTCGAAGCTGTGAACCAGCCTCTCGCCCTGCAGCTTCACCACGATGTCGCGGTTCGACGACGCGGCCGCCAGCAGCAGGCGCGACGTCGGATCGATGACGGGAATGACGAATTCGCCGATGTCGTCGGATGCTTTGGTCATGCGCTGGCCTTGAGGGTTTCGGCGTCGGTGGAATAGAGGCACAGTTCGCCCCATAACCTTTCGGCATATTCGAGCAACCACGGGCTCACGTCTACGGTGGATTTCGTGGCTTTCTTGTAGATGCTCGGATCGAAGGTCTGCCCGATGGTGATCGGCGTCAGGTCGATGTGGAAGCGCTGGTTCATCAGCGAGGACAGCGAGAAGGTCGGGTCGAGACGCTCCACCTCAATGGCGATGCATTTGTCGCTGTGATGCCTGAGCAGACGCAGGACGTTGCTCATATAGACGCACCAGTTCATGCAGATCGCATCGTGGTTGAAGGCTTCGGCGGCGAGAATGGCGGCGGCCCTCTCCCTTGCCCCGTAGACGTCCTTCAGGCCCCGGCGCACGACGGATTCGATGCAGCCGCGATAATGCCTGAGGCAGATCAGATAGCGCGGATCGGGCAGGACGGAGTTCCAGAAGTCGAGGAGCACGCAGACGCGCGGGTCCTTGAAGCCCCAGAACTCGTATTCCGCGTCCCGCTTGGCGATCATGTCGGAGGCCACCGTCCGCATCTTGCGGGGGATCACCGGCACGAATTCCGAGGACAGGTACCAGCCCTCGTAATTCAGCTGAAGCAGCGCCTGGTTGATCGAGACGAAATCGGTGTCTTCGAAATGACCGTAGATGTTGGTGGTGCTGGCGGCCAGAAGGTTCTCGCCGAGAAACATCGAGGCCGCGTGGCAGTTCTGGGCCATCGCGGACGTGCCGCTGCGGTGATACCCGACGATCAGGATCTGCCGGCTCATATGCTCACCCTCTCGCTCGTCTTCAGCGGGACTGATCGTTGAACACGATTAGGGCGCCCGAGTGGTCGGTCCGCACGTCGTGGATCTTGTAGTCGGAGAGCGCGTGGCGAACCGCAGGGCCTGCATCCCCCGGCGCATAGAAGAGCAGGAACCCCGCCCCGCCTGCCCCGAGCAGCTTGCCGCCCCGTGCCCCTGCAGCCCTTGCCCGCTCGTAGATGGCATCGATCTCCGGTGTCGAGACCGACGAGGAGAAGCGCTTCTTGCGCTCCCAGCCCTCGTGCAGATAGTCGCCGAGGACATCCACGTCGCGGGTGATCTCCAGCGCCAGGTCCTCGGCCTGCTTCGCCATCGTCTTCAGATTGTCGATCAGGGATGGGGAGGCCTCGATATTGCGGCGCTGGCCGGCGAGCTGTGCCGAGGCCGATCGTGAGCCGCCGCAATAGACCAGAAGCAGTCCCTCTTCAACACGCTGGCGCTGGGCCGGCTTGAGAAAGATCGGCTCGACCACGACGGTGTCGTCCGGCATGAAGCGGATCTTCTTCAGGCCGCCGATCGCCGCGCCATACTGGTCCTGCTTGCCGATCGGCTCGCCGAGGCGATTGATTTCCACGTCGCAGGCCATTTCGGCGACACTCGCCTGCGAGCGCTGCCTGCCGGTATAGGCGTCGCAAAGCGTGATCAGCGCCGCGGTGAAGGACGAGGAGGAGCCGAGCCCCGTGCCGGCCGGAATATCGGCCGCGCTCGAGAAGTCGACGCCGGAAATACCATAGGAGCTGAACACCTCCCGGATGATCGGGTGCTGGATCTTCTCGACCGCGTCGACCCGCTCTGTCTGGGAATACTTCACCAGATAGCCGGTATCGAAGAAGTACCGGTGCATCGAGAGATAGAAATACTCCTGGATCGACATCGACACGACGCAGCCGCCATGTTCGCGGTAAAAATAGGCAAGGTCGGTCCCGCCGCCGACGAAGCTGATGCGGAACGGGGAGCGCGAAATGATCATGACGCCTCTTCACAAATGTACCGCCAAGCGTCGACGATATTGGGTGCTACGTGGTCGATTCCGGCCCGCTTCTGGCCGTCGGCCGGCGGCGCGGCGGTGCTGCTGCCGTTTTCCATGAAGATCGTGGTGGCCCCGACGGCCTTGCCCGCCGCCATGTCAGACATGCGGTCGCCGAGGAAGAAAGACGCGGAGAGGTCGATATTCAGCTCTTCGGCCGCCCGATGGAGCATGCCCGGCCTTGGCTTGCGGCAGTCGCAGTCGACCTTAAGCTCCGCAACCTCGCCCGCAAAGCCACGCTCCGGATGGTGCGGGCAGAAATAGACCGCGTCGAGATAGGCGCCCTGCGCGGCCAGCTGCCGCTCGAGCTCGGCATGGACGAGATCGAGATCCTCGAAGCCGAAGAAGCCCTTGGCAAGGTCCGGCTGGTTGGTGATCACCACCGACAGGAATTGCGACGCGTTGATCGCATGGACGACCTCGCCGACGCCGTCGAGAAGTTCCAGCGCCGCCGGCTCGTGGACGCCGTCGATCTCGCGGTTGAGGACACCGTCGCGGTCGAAGAACACCGCCCGCTGGCGGCTGCGCAGCGAACGCTTTTCGACGAGGCCCGTCGTCACCGCCCGCTCGGCCTTCGCCAGCCTGTCGGGCGTGCCGATGTCCTTGATGTATTCGCTGGTCTTGTAGGCGTGCAGTTGCTTGCCGCCGCCGACCGCAAGACCGAAGACGTCCCGCCCCCAGTCCCAGAGATCCGCCCCGTCGGGGATCGCGTCGAAGAGCGTCGGGCGCATGTAGTAGAGACCGGCATTCACCAGGTTGCGGGCGAGAAGCCCCGGCGGATGCGGCTTGGAGCGAAAGGCGGTGATGCGGCCGGCAAGATCCGTCACCACGAGGTCGCTGTCGAAGGGGTGGTCGTTGGGGTGGACGAGCAGTGTCCCGTCGCCGCCATTGGCGCGCCCGGCCTTCACCAGCCGCGCGAGATCGACGTCGAAGACGGTGTCGCCGTAGAGGAGAACGAACTCGTCGCCGAGCAACTCGACCGCTGCAGCCGTGGCGCGGGCGGTGCCGAGCGGCTCGCTCTCGTGGGAATAGGCGATGCTGACGCCGAAGCGGCTGCCGTCGCCGAAATGATCGGCAATGACATTACCGAGATGGCCGGTCAGAAAGACGAGATTGGTGAAACCCTGGTTGCGCAGCACCGCGACGGTGCGTTCGAGCAGCGGCCGGCCGAGGAACTCGACCATCGGCTTCGGACGATCGGTCAGGCCGAGCCGGACGCCGCGGCCGCCGAGCAGGATCGCGACAGGAACGTTTCGAGGAACACCGGACATTTCGCTCTCGCGTCGCCTCTGCATTTCAGGGCGTCCGCGAACGCGGTCGCCCCAACGATCCGCGCAAATCAGCTGCGGCCGTCTCTCTCATTGCCGATCATTTGGACGATTGCGTGGAGGAGCGCCTGATGCGCATCCTCGACCACGCCGTAATTGTCCACCGCCACGTGAAGCGGGATGTCGGCCGTCTCCTTCAGGCGCCCGCCGCCGAAGCCCGACAGACCGATGGTCGAGAGACCCTTCTCCTTCGCCGCGACGACGGCGCGGATGATGTTCTCGCTCTTGCCCGATGAGGACACCGCGATCAAAACGTCGTTCGGCCGCCCCCTCGCGCTGATCTGCCAGGAGAAGGCGTCCTCGAAGCCGAAGTCGTTGGCGACGGCGGTGTAGATCGCGACGTTCTCGGTCAGCGACACCGCCAGGACAGGCTTGTGTTCGGGATGGAAGGTGCCCTTGACGAGATCGCAGACGAGATGGTCGCAGATCGCCGCCGAGCCGCCATTGCCGACGAGATAGACCGTGCCGCCGGTCTCGGCGCAGGTCTTTACCGCAGCGCACGCACGCGCCAGCATTTCTCCGTCGACTGAGGAAAGGCCCCGCGCCAGCGATTCTGCGTAATCACGCAAGAATCCGGCGGCCGACGTCGCGTCGAAGACCTTGTTCTGCAATCTTGGATCGAGCACTGCGGGCTTCCTACTTCAAACGAGACAGGCATTCATCGCTATAGCCGAGCGAATAACCGGAGGACAATACGCACTGTTCGAATTTGTTACGATCGCCCGGCCGGCGAAATCACGGCGCACGTTCCTCTGACGCCCCTAACCCTGCGAAACCATATGACTTTGGGCATTGTGCGGTGCGAGGCGACTGAGCAATTGATATCCGTCCCGTTGCGCGCTGCAGCATGACTGCAACACCATGAACCGCCCACGCCGTCCGTCCCGCCAGCCGATCGTGGCAGGAGTGAGGCACAGCTTTGACAAAACCGGCCGGAAGATTCACAAAGGGGCTTGCGGAACACAACTAGAACAGATAGGTTTGTTCAGGTTTTGTTTTTAGAGGTTCCTCATGCTCACGCGCAAACAGCACGACCTTTTGTCGTTCATCCATGAACGGCTGAAGGAGAGCGGCGTGCCCCCCTCCTTCGACGAAATGAAGGATGCGCTGGAACTGAGGTCGAAATCCGGCATCCACCGTCTGATCACGGCGCTCGAAGAGCGCGGCTTCATCCGGCGCCTGCCCAACCGGGCGCGGGCACTCGAGGTATTGAAGCTGCCGGAATCGATGCGTGGCGGGCGCCCGCAGCAGGCCGCTGCCGGCGGTTTCACGCCGAGCGTCATCGACGGCGGCAGTCGCTCTGCCGCCGCCACACGGCCCGAGCCGTCCGAGCGAGCCGCCACGACGGCACGGCGGCCGACTGCCGTTTCGACCCCGCCCCGGCCGGCGCAGCCGGCTGCTCGCGACAGCGCGGTCTCGGTGCCCGTCATGGGCCGGATCGCCGCCGGCGTGCCGATTTCGGCTATCCAGACCAACACCCATTCCATTCAGGTGCCGCCCGAAATGCTCGGCGCGGGCGAACATTTCGCCCTCGACGTCAAGGGCGACTCGATGGTCGAGGCGGGAATCCTCGACGGCGACACCGTGGTGATCCGCAAGATCGACACGGCGACGCCCGGCGACATCGTCGTGGCGCTGGTCGACGACGAGGAGGCGACGCTGAAGCGCTTTCGCCGCCGCGGCGACACGATCGCCCTGGAGGCCGCCAATCCGGCCTACGAGACCCGCATCTTCGGGGCCGACCGGGTGAAGGTGCAGGGCCGGCTGGTCGGGCTGATCCGGCGCTACTGACCGCCGGGCCCGGCCTGCCCTCGAGGGTCGCCAGAGGGTGAGCCTGCCGGAGTTTCGGCTTGGACCGCCGCTTGTCCGGCGGCGGGGTCATTTCGGCGAAGCGGCGAAGCCTTGGCTGCGGCGTCGCCCTTTTTCGGCATGGCCGGGGTTCTCGGCAGGTTTTCGCCAATATTCCGGCCAGGGCGCCAGCCTGTGCCGGTTCCAGGCCTGCCGATCGGCGGCGACGGAGGGAACCGCGACCGCCCGGCCGGTGTCGCCGTCGCGCAGGATTGCCAGGGAGCCGGTGCGGCGCAGGGTCCGAAGCGTGACGAGCAGGGCGCCGGACTGGCATTCTGTAAGACGGATCGCGCGGGCGACGATCGCGACATCGCCGCCGTCGCAGGCCTCGCCGGTCCGCTCGTAGTCGCTGGTCCAGACGATGCGCAGTCCGTCGCGGGTTTCGAAGCGGCAGAAGTCCGTGTCGCAAGCGGGCACGATGCGCCGGAGCTGGCCCGCGCCAGAAATTTCGGCAGACACGGGCGACCGGCCGCCGGCGGCCGATGTCGCGCGGCGAGGCTCGCTCTCGCTCGGGCCGGCCGCCTCGTCGGCCCCGGGCAGTCTCGGCTCGGCTTGCGAGCGGTCTGCGCGGGACAGGTCGCCGGCAGCAGCACCTTCGGAGGGCTCGCCAGCGGCATCGGGCGCTGGCGCGCCGTCAGGCGTCAGCGGAACGTTCGGCGCCAGCGGGCTGACGGGTAGCATCAGGTCGACGCCGGTGCTGCGCTCCCACTGGTCGGTGACGAAGCGCTTCGGCCGCTCGCCGAGAAGCGCGAGGGTGCCGTCGCCGGCGAAGGCGGCGATGGTCTTGCCGTCCTCGTAGACGAGCAGTTGCGGCATCGCGCCGGTATCGCGGATGGCGAGGAGGCCGGCGAGCGCCAGGGGCGCCGCGATCCAGCGAAACTGGCTGGCGAAGTAAGCGACGGCGAGCAGCGCTGCGGCAAGAAGCACGACGCCGCTGCCGGCGATCGGCCCGGTGCCGCGGTCTGGCAGCAGTTCGTAGAGCCGCTCGGAGATGAGGAGGACGAGATCGAGTGCCCATCCCATCAACCGGAAGCACCAGGCGTCGAGCCCGAAGGGCATCAGGAGCGAGCCGATCAAGCCGAGTGGCATGATGATCAGGGTGAAGAGCGGCAGGGTGAGAACGTTGGCGACAAGGCCGAAGGGCGCGACGCGGTGAAAGTGATAGGCCGCGAATGGCGCCGTCGCGGTGCCGGCGATGATCGAGCTTGCGACGATGCCGAGGATGGTCGCGCCGACGAGCCGCGCCGCTTGTTGGAAGAGCGGCCGGTCGGCCCGCTGCGGCCTGCCTCCCCGCCACCTTGCGAATGCGCCGTAGCCGGCGACGAGGGCGAGCGTCGCGGCAAAGCTCATCTGGAAGCTCGCCGTCGTCACCGCGTGAGGCGAGACGGCCACGACGACGAGGGCGGCGATCGAGACGTTGCGAAGGGTGATGGCCGGCCGGTCGGCGATGACTGCGGCGAGCATCACCGCCAGCATGACGAAGGCGCGCTCCGTGGCGACGTTGCTGCCCGAGAGGAAAAGATAGAGCGCTGCAACGAGGAGAGCCGCCAATGCGGCGATCTTCTTCACCGGATAGTTCAGCGCCAGCGCCGGAAAGAGGGCGAGGCAGCCGCGCAGGAGCAGGAGGGCCGAGCCCGCGACGATGGCAAGATGTAGGCCCGAGATCGACAGGACATGGGCGAGACCGACGCCGCGCAGCCAGGTTTCCGCATCGTCGGAGATGCCGGCGCGCTCGCCGGTGACGAGCGCCGCGGCGATGGCCCCGGCCTCGCCGCCGCCGGCCGCCTCGGTGATGCGCGCCGTCATCGCCGTGCGGATGCGTTCAAGACCGATCGCCAGACGGCCGGAGAGGTTTGGCAAGGGAGGCGGCGTCAGGCCTTCGGTGGGGGCTTCGTCCGGGGCTCCCAGCGCGAAGCCGAGGGCTCCGACGCCGTCGAAATAGGGCTGATAGGCAAAGTCGTGGCTGCCGGGCGCCGCCGGACCGGAGGGCGGGCCAAGCCGCACGAGGCCGTAGAAGGGATCGCCCGGCGCCCTCTCGTCGTGCCGCGCGCTGACGAGGATGCGCGCCCGCTGCGGCGGCCGGGAAAGCACCGGCCGCGTCGTACCGGTGATCGCGACGAGATAGCGCATGCGGCCCTTCTCGTCGCGCGAGGCGCCGATCACCGTGCCGGCGATGCGGGTCGTCGCGGTGCCGGAGATGATGGTCGTGCCGGTCGTCTCGGCCTCGCCTGTCGCAAGAAGCGCGCCGCACAGGACGCCGGCAAGGCCGAAGAGCGCGGCGCGCAGGGGCGGCAGCGCAGCGGCACGAAGGCCAAGCAGCGTCAGCAGCGCGGCGGCGACAAGGGTCGCGATGAGATCCGGGCGCCAGTCGACGGCGAACACCGCCGCGGCGCCGGCGATCAGCGAGACCGGTAGGACATGGAAGCCGGAGCGGCGGGCCGTCTCGACTTCGACTTGCCGGGCAAACCAGCGCCGCGCCCGCTCGGGCCAGGCCGCCGCCTCGGCAAAGCCATCGTCGAGGTCGTCGTCCTGCCGGTAGGCCCGGCCATTTCCCGGGCCGCGCAGCCGCGCGACGAAGCGGCCGAACTCGGCCTTTCGCAATGGTCTTGCCCGGTCCTGGCCTTCCGGCATCCGCGGCAACTGACCCCGCGCCTCCGCTTGCCTCTCGGTCCGCCTATGCTACACAGCCGGCGAGCGAAAGCGACGGTTTCTTCGCCGCGCATCGCAACCAATCGAACAGACCGGAGCCATAATGGCGGACACCGTCGTCACCCGCTTTGCCCCCTCGCCGACCGGCTTCCTGCATATCGGCGGCGCCCGCACGGCGCTGTTCAACTGGCTCTATGCCCGGGCCCGCGGCGGCAAGATGCTGCTGAGAATCGAGGACACCGACCGCGCCCGCTCCACCGAGGAGGCCGTCCAGGCGATCATCGACGGTCTCGACTGGCTCGGCCTTTCGGCCGACGAACCGCCGGTGTCGCAGTTTCAGCGGGCCGAGCGCCATCGCCAGGTCGTCGAGGAGATGCTGGCCAAGGGCGCGGCCTATCGCTGCTATGCCTCGCAGGCCGAACTCGACGAGATGCGCGAGACGGCGAAGGCCGAAAAGCGCCCGCCGCGCTATGACGGCCGCTGGCGCGACCGCGACCCTTCCGAAGCGCCCGCCGGGGTTGCGCCGGTCATCCGCCTGCGCGCGCCGCTCGAAGGCGAGACCGTGGTGGAGGATGAGGTTCAGGGAACAGTGCGTTTCCCAAACAAGGACCTCGACGATTTCGTGCTGCTGCGCTCGGACGGCTCGCCCACCTATATGCTCGCGGTCGTTGTGGACGATCACGACATGGGCGTCACCCACATCATCCGCGGCGACGATCACCTGACCAATGCCGGCCGCCAGACGCTGATCTACCGGGCGATGGGCTGGGATGTGCCGGTGATGGCGCATATCCCGCTGATCCACGGGCCCGACGGCGCCAAGCTGTCGAAGCGCCACGGCGCCCTCGGCGTCGATGCCTACCGGGCGATGGGCTATCTGCCGGTGGCGCTCAGGAACTATCTCGTGCGTCTCGGCTGGGCCCATGGCGACGAGGAGATCATCCCGACCGAGAAGATGATCGAGTGGTTCGACCTGCCGCAGATCAACAAGGGCGCCGCCCGCTTCGACTTCAAGAAGCTCGAGGCGATCAACGGTCACTGGATCCGCGCCAGCACCGACGCCGACCTCGTCGACGCACTGATGGCGAGCCGCGACATCCTGCCGAATGGCGGGATCCTGAAGCAGGCCGACGAGGCGACCACGCGGGAGAGGCTCGCCGAGGCGATGCCGGGCCTGAAGGATCGGGCAAAGACGCTGGTCGAGCTCGCCGATGGCGCCGCCTTCCTCTTCGCGGCGCGCCCGCTGGCGATGGAAGAGAAGGCCGAAGCCATTCTGGCGGACGGCGGCCGACAGGTGGTCGCCGATCTGCTGCCGCTTTTCCAGGCAGTCGAGCCGTGGAGCGCCGAGGCCCTCGAAGCCATTGTGCGGGACTATGCCGAAACGGCAGGAATCAAGCTCGGCAAGGCGGCGCAGCCGCTCCGCGCGGCCCTTACCGGCCGCACCACTTCGCCGGGTGTCTTCGACGTTCTCGCGGTTCTCGGCAAATCGGAATCGCTTGCCCGGCTTTCCGATCAGACCGGCTGATCCCGCCGCGTCATATTGCGCCGCAGCAGGCTTGGGAGCATAACTTGTCGTGCTCCAGCCTTTGGAGTAGGCAGATGGTGGCTGAAACGTGTGCGCTGCGAAAGCGCGTCCGTAGCCGCGATTCATGAAAGGACGACGCATGACAGAACAGTCGGCGAAACTCAATTTCGGATCGACGAATGCCGGTCTGGCAATGCGGAGCGGCACACTCGGCCCCGACGTGATCGACGTCACCACGCTCTACAAGCAGGGCGGCGTCTTCACCTACGATCCCGGGTTTTCCTCGACGGCGTCTTGCGAATCGAAGATCACCTACATCGACGGTGACGAAGGCATCCTGCTCCACCGCGGCTACCCGATCGACCAGCTGGCCGAGAAGGGCGACTATCTCGAGACCTGCTACCTGCTGCTTTACGGCGAGCTGCCGACCCCGCGGGAAAAGGAAGATTTCGTCTACCGCGTCACGCGGCACACGATGATCCACGAGCAGATGAGCCGCTTCTTCACCGGCTTCCGCCGTGACGCCCACCCGATGGCGGTGATGTGCGGCTCGGTCGGCGCGCTCTCGGCCTTCTATCACGACTCTACCGACATCGCCGATCCGCACCAGCGGATGGTGGCGAGCCTGCGGATGGTCGCCAAGATGCCGACCATCGCCGCGATGGCCTACAAGTATCACATCGGCCAGCCCTTCGTTTATCCGCGCAACGACCTCTCCTACGCGGAAAACTTCCTGCATATGTGCTTCGCCGTGCCCTGCGAGCCCTACCGGATCAACCCGGTGCTCGCCCGTGCGATGGACCGGATCTTCATCCTCCACGCCGATCACGAGCAGAACGCCTCGACCTCGACGGTCCGGCTCGCCGGGTCGTCGGGCGCCAATCCGTTCGCCTGCGTCGCGGCGGGCATCGCCTGCCTCTGGGGCCCGGCCCATGGCGGCGCCAACGAGGCGGCGCTGAACATGCTGATGGAGATCGGCTCGAAGGACCGCATCCCGGAATTCATCGCACGCGCCAAGGACAAGAACGATCCGTTCCGCCTGATGGGCTTCGGCCACCGGGTCTACAAGAACTACGATCCGCGCGCCAAGATCATGCAGCAGACCTGCCACGAGGTGCTCGACGAGCTCGGCATCAAGGACGATCCGCTGTTGGAAGTGGCGATGGAACTCGAGCGCATCGCGCTGACCGACGAGTACTTCATCGAGAAGAAGCTCTATCCCAACGTCGACTTCTATTCCGGCATCACGCTGAAGGCGCTCGGCTTCCCGACCACGATGTTCACGGTGCTGTTCGCCGTGGCGCGCACCGTCGGCTGGATCGCCCAGTGGAAGGAGATGATCGAGGATCCGCATCAGCGCATCGGCCGTCCGCGCCAGCTCTACACCGGCGCCCCGATGCGCGACTATCTGGCGGCCGACGAGCGCGGCTGAGCCCCGCCGCCGATCCGGATTTTTCGTCATGACAGCAAAAGGCCCCGCCACTCGGCGGGGCCTTGCGCTATCTGGCACTGGAAGACGACGCCAAAGCGCCGCGAAACGAGGGAGGGACGACGAATGAAAATCTGGGGCAGGGACAATTCCGCCAATGTCCGCAAGGTGGTCTGGTGCGCCGAGGAACTCGGCCTCGACTACCAGCGGGTCGATGCCGGCGGCGCCTTCGGCATCGTCGACACGCCGGACTATCTGGCGCTGAATCCCAATGGCCGCGTGCCGACGCTTCAGGACGGCGGGCTGACCTTGTGGGAATCGAACGCCATCGTCCGCTACCTCGCCCGCAGATACGGTAGCGCGCCCTTCGCGCCAGAGGATCCGGGGCTGTTCGCCGCGGCCGACAAGTGGATGGACTGGACCTCCTTCACCTTGGGCGGGCCGTTCCGCGACGTCTTCTGGAACACCGTGCGGATGACGCCCGAGACCCGCGACAATGATGCCGTCGCCAGGAGCCTCGAGGCCTGCGGCAAGCTGCTCGACATTCCCGAGGCCGAGCTTGGGGCCAAACCCTATCTCTCCGGCGAGGATCTCGGCATCGGCGACATTCCGCTCGGCTGTATCGCCTATGCCTGGTTCGAGATGCCGATCGCCCGACCGGACCATCCCAACCTCTTTGCCTGGTACGGGCGGCTGAAACAGCGTGCGGCCTATCGCAAGGGCGTGATGACGCCGCTGACCTGAGGAGGATCGAAGATGAAACGCTCGAGGGTCAACGAGATCATCCGCGAGGCGGACGCGTTCTTCCGCTCCTTCGGCTATGTGCTGCCGCCCTTCGCATGGCTCTCGCCGCAGGAGATGCGCGAGCGCCGGCAGGAGATCGCCGGCATCACCGAGGCACGGCTCGGCTGGGACGTCACCGATTATGGCGAGGGCCGCTTCGACGAGCTCGGCCTGTTCCTCTTCACGGTCCGCAACGGCCGGGCCGAGGACCTCACCCGCGGCCGCGGCATGCTCTATGCCGAAAAGGCGATGATCACCCGCAAGGACCAGCTTTCGCCGATGCACCGGCACGTGGTGAAGGCCGAGGACATCATCAATCGCGGCGGCGGCACCCTCGTCATCGAGCTCTTCATGTCGGATGCCAGGGGCGACGTCGACGAGAGCGCCGAGGTCGTCGTTCCGACCGACGGCATCCTGCGCAGGATGCCGGCCGGCAGCCACCTGAAGCTCATGCCCGGCGAGAGCGTGACGCTGATGCCCGGCGTCTGGCATGCCTTTTGGGCGGAGAATGCGGACGTCTTCATCGGCGAAGTCTCGACGGTCAACGACGATGCGACCGACAATGTCTTCCGCGAGCCGATCGGCCGGTTTTCCACGATCGAAGAGGACGAGCCGCCGGTTCATCTCCTGGTTTCCGACTACGAGCGATTCCTCGACTGACTTGTAGAGCCGCCAATATTGGAACTGCTCTAAACAATAGTCTCACTCGCTGAGCGAAATTGGCGCACAACCCGGATTTTGTTATCCGGAATCGGCCCGTTGCTGGCTCAATTCGCGCGCATTAAGTTGACGAAGATCATCACCTTTCCATAAAGGAGACGGGAGGAACGGGGCAGCGCGGCAGACATCGCCGCCGACGGCCCCGCGCACCGCAACACTCCCGGATGATGGTCAGCCACATGCGCTTCAGCAAAGTCACGATTTTCCGGCCGGCCACGGTTTCGCTTCTGCTTGCCCTGTCGGTGCCCCCCCTGGCTCCCGCGCTCGCCCAGTCGGCAGGCGATACCGCAGCCCCGGCAACGCAGGACGCCTCCCCCACCGGCGGGCGGGTAGCCCCGTCCGAGCCTTCCGCTCCCGCCGCCGCGACGCCAGCGGCTCCCGAAACTCCCGCCGACACCGGCGTTCCGGCAGATGCCGCACCCGCCGGCACCGCTGCGCCTGCCGCGACGCCGCAGTCCTCAGTCGGCGCAACGCCTCCCGCAGCCACTGAAAGCCCGGCCGCATCGCAATCGGCAGACGGCGCCGCCGTTCCAGCAGCCGACGCGAGCGCAGCTGCGGGCGACGACGACGCCTCCGACGTCGTCTTCCAGGAGCCACGGGACGCCAAGCTGCCCCACGATCTCTCGCCGCTCGGCATGTTCCTCGCCGCCGACTGGGTGGTGAAGGGCGTGATGATCGGCCTCGCCCTCGCCTCGCTCGCCACCTGGACGATCCTTCTGGTCAAGAGCTTCGAGGTCGCTTCCGCCAAATGGCGGGCCCGCTCCGGCGTGCGCCGGCTCGCCCGTTCCGCCTCCCTCGGCGAGGCGCTCGGCGACGAGCGCGCCGCCAGCCGCTGGCGCGGCCCGGTCGGCAGCCTGGCGCGCTCGGCCGAAGCCGAGCGTCAGCGCTCGGCCGAGCTGACCGCCGAGGGCATCAAGGAGCGGGTGGCGATCGGCCTCAACCGCATCGAGGCGAATGCCGCGCGCTCGATCAACCGCGGCACCGGCATTCTCGCGACGATCGGCTCGATCGCGCCCTTTGTCGGCCTGTTCGGCACGGTCTGGGGCATCATGAATTCCTTCATCGGCATCTCCGAAGCGAACACCACCAACCTCGCGGTCGTCGCGCCGGGCATCGCCGAGGCGCTGCTCGCCACCGCCATCGGCCTCGTCGCGGCGATCCCGGCCGTCGTCGTCTACAACGTCTTCGCCCGTTCGATCGCCGGCTACCGGGCGATCCTCTCGGACGGCTCGGCCTTGGTGATGCAGCATCTGTCGCGTGATCTGGAACGCGTCGCGGCCGGCGGCCGGCGCGCCGCCCCGCTCGCCGAAGCGGCGGAGTAGGCGTCATGGCGGTCAAGCTCGACAGCGGCGGCGAAGAGAGCGGCGGCGAGGTCTCCGAGATCAACGTCACGCCCTTCATCGACGTGATGCTGGTGCTGTTGATCATCTTCATGGTGGCGGCGCCGCTCTCGACGGTCGACGTGCCGGTGGACCTGCCGACCTCCAATGCCGTGCCGCAGGAGCGGCCAGACGAGCCGGTCTATCTCACCATCCAGGAAGATCTTTCGCTCAGCCTCGGCGAAGACAGGATCAGCCGCGACGGGCTCGGCGCCGGCCTCGACGCGAAGACCGGGAGCAATCGCGACGAGCGCATCTTCCTGCGCGCCGACGGCTCGGTGCCCTATTCCGACATCATGGACGTGATGAACACGCTTCGCAGCGCCGGCTATCTGAAGATCGGCCTTGTCGGCCTCGAGGATCCTGCCCGCGCCGAGGCGGCGGCAAATGCCGCGTCGGGCGCCGCCGGACAATAGGCACGGAGATGGCGCCCCCGAAACACGCCGATCCCTTCGCCGGGAGTTCGCGTCGCGGCAGCGGCGAGCGCTGGCTCGTCGCCGGCCTCGTGGTGCTTCTCGCCCATGGCACCGCCGCCTATGCGCTGATGACCAACATGCCGAAGACGCCGCCGAAGGGGGCGCAGGAAGCGCCGGTGCTGATCGATCTCGCACCGCCCGCCGAATCGAAGGCGAGCGATTCCCTCGACGACGCCGCGCCCGCCCCGGAAACCGTCGACGCACCGGATCCGACGCCCAGCGAGGAAGAGGCCCCGGAGGTGGAGACACCACCGGAACCCGAGCCGGCCCCTGAGCCCGAGCCGGCCCCTGAGCCCGAACCCGAGCCTGTGCCCCAACCGGAACCGCAGCCCGTCGAGCCGCCGCCGCCGGAAGCGGTCGAGCCGGAGCCGGTGCAGCCACCCGAGGAAGCCGCGCCGGAACCCGAACCGCAGCCGGTCGAGCAGCCGGAGCCTCAACCCGAGCCGGAGCCTGAACCACAGCCGGTCGAGCAACCCGCGCCGGAACCGGACCCCGTTCCGGAGCCGGAGCCCGTCCAGGAGGAGGCGTCCTCGCCCAATCCGGATGCCGTGCCGCTGCCCTTGCCCTCCCCCCAGCTGGAGGAGCCCGAGGAGCCGACCACGACGGCCGAGCAGCCCGAAGCGGACACCGCGGCGCTTCCCGACGTCGTGCCGCTGCCGACGGCGCGGCCGGAGCCGCCGAAGCCGGTGCGCCAGGCAGTCCGCGAAACGCCGAAAGAGCAGCCAAAGGCCCGCAAGCCGGCGCCGCCGAAGAAGCAGGCGACCCGCCAGCGGCGATCGTCAGAGGCCTCCGTCGCCTCGCAGGGCAGGCCCCGGCGTGAAGCCTCGCAGGGCGCGCAGGTCTCGCGCGCCGACATCTCCCGCTGGCAGTCGCAGGTGCAGGCGCGGCTCAACCGCTTCTCCCGCAGCTTCTCCGGCCGCGGTTCGGGCACCGCACGCATCGCCTTCAGCATGTCGGGCAATGGCAGCGTCTCGGGCGTGCGCGTCGTCGGGTCGAGCGGCAACCGGACGCTCGACGGGCTGGCCGTGCAGCTGGTGCGCCGGGCGAGCCCTTTCCCCGCCCCGCCATCCGGCAAGGGGGTGTCGCTCACCGTGCCGGTGCGCATCCGCTGACGATGCTTGGCTAAATCCCCGGCAGAGCGATTCGCCGCCCGCGCAGCCGACACCGAGCCGGCATGGCGATGCTCGGCGCCGCGCCTCGCCGGCAGCGGCGACACCGGTTCGGCCGTGTCGATGTCTGAAAATCTGGAGCCGGGCGCCGGTCAGCGGACCTGGTCGAGCAGCCGCTTGCATTCCAGGAGGTCGAGAAGCACCTGGTCGAGGGTCTGGACGCTGTCGCGCGGCAGCTTGAGGCCTTCCCCGACGGTGTCGCGCTCGCGCCTGAGGAAGCCACCGAGGGCGCGCGGACGAGGCTTGGCGCCGGACGCCGCCGGCTCGTCCACCGGGGCGACGGGCTCGCTGGCGGCGGCGGCTTCCGGCTCGGGATGGATCAAGTCGAGATCGTCGACATGGGCTTCCGCCGCCTCGTCCTCGTCGCCGGACGTGTCCGGCGAAGCGGCGAGATTGTCGAGGCCGGCGAGATCGCCAGATCCGATGGCCATCACGAAGCGGCTGCCGTTCTCCTTCAGGAGGCGCTGCACGCCCTTGATGGTGAAACCCTTGACGTAGAGGAGATAGCGGATGCCGCGCAGGAGCTCGACGTCGTCGGGCCGATAGTAGCGTCGCCCGCCGCCGCGCTTCAGCGGCCGGATCTGCGCAAAGCGGGATTCCCAGAAACGCAGGACATGCTGCGGAAGATCGAGGTCTCCAGCGACCTCGGAGATCGTCCGGAACGCATCCTCACCCTTGTCGGACATCAATGCACCGATGCTTCATGCGGAGCGAGCGCGCCTATTCGGCGGCACGCATCATTTCCAGACCGGAGGAGGCAGCGGCGCGCTTGCTGTGCGCCTCCAGGATGCGGTCCTTGAGGACGTTGGAAGGCTTGAACACGGCGACGCGGCGGGGCGAGATCGGCACTTCCTCGCCGGTCTTCGGATTGCGGCCGACACGCTCGTTCTTGTCGCGGACCAGGAAGGAGCCGAAGGACGAGACCTTGACCGATTCACCCTTGGCGATGGTCGAACAGATTTCCTCGAGCACCATCTCGACGAGTTGCGCCGATTCGGTCCGGGACAATCCGATCTTGCGGAACACCGCTTCGGCGAGATCGGCCCTGGTAAGTGTCCTGTCCCCCATCGCTCGTCCCCTGATCGGTGCCCGAAAGCTCACCCGCGCCAATTGGCCGCGTCCAGCATCTTACTTTTTCGTTACTTTACCGAAAGCGCCATATGAATCAAGCGCCGTCTACCATCTGACGAGGATCGCGCCCCAGGTGAAGCCGCCGCCCATGGCTTCCAGCAGAACCAGGTCGCCGGGCTTGATCCGGCCGTCCCTGACAGCGGCGTCGAGAGCCAGCGGGATCGAGGCCGCGGAGGTGTTTCCGTGGCGATCGACGGTGACGACGACCTTGGCGAGATCGATGCCGAGCTTCTTGGCGGAGGCGTCGATGATGCGCCGGTTGGCCTGGTGCGGGATGAACCAGTCGATATCCTCCGGGCCGATCCCGGCCGCCTCGAAACAGGCCTCGATCACGTCGCTGATCATGCCGACGGCGTGCTTGAAGACCTCGCGGCCCTGCATTCTCAGATGGCCGACGGTGCCGGTGGTCGAGGGCCCGCCGTCGACATAGAGCTTGTCCATATGGGCGCCGTCGGAGCGCAGCTTGGCGACGAGGATGCCCTTCTCGCCGTCGCGCTCGCCCTTCGTCACGCCTTCCATCACCACGGCGCCGGCGCCGTCGCCGAAGAGGACGCAGGTCGTCCTGTCCTCCCAGTCGAGGATGCGCGAGAAGGTCTCCGCGCCGATCACCAGCACGCGCCGTGCCTGGCCCGAGCGCAGATACATGTCCGCCGTGGTCAAGGCGTAGAGGAAGCCGCTGCAGACGGCGTGGACGTCGAAGGCGAAGCCGCCGGTGATGCCGAGCCGGTGCTGCACCTGCACGGCGGAAGCCGGGAAGGTGTTGTCGGGCGTCGCCGTCGCGAGGATGATCAGGTCGATGTCGGCCGGCGCGAGGCCAGCGGCGTCCAGCGCCCGGCGCGCCGCGGTCTCGGCGAGCGAGACGGTGGTCTCCCCCTCGCCGGCGATGTGGCGCTGCTCGATGCCCGTGCGCTGGCGGATCCACTCGTCCGAGGTCTCGACGACGCCGGCGAAATCCTGGTTGCGCATGACCCGCTCCGGCAGGACCGAGCCGGTCCCGCGGACGACGGAGACGATCTTCTCACTCATGACACACTGCTTTCGGGAACACTCGCAGCCTCCTCGGAGATGCGGCGATGATAATTGGCAAGGTCGGCCTCGATCTTTTCGCGCAGGCCCGCGCGGGCGACGGTGTGCGCGAGGTCGATGGCGGCGGCGATGCCCTCGGCGTCGGTGCCGCCATGGCTCTTGATGACGATGCCGTTGAGGCCGAGAAACACCCCGCCATTGACCTTGCGGGGATCCATCTTGTCGCGCAGCCGGTCGAAGGCGCTCTTCGCCAGCACGTAGCCGGCGCGGGCGAGCCAGGTCCGCGACATCGCCGCCCTCAGATAGGCGGCGATCTGCTTGGCGGTGCCCTCGGCGGTCTTCAGGGCGATGTTGCCGGTGAAGCCCTCGGTGACGACGACGTCCACCGTGCCCTGGCCGAGATCGTCGCCCTCGACGAAGCCTCGATATTCGATGCCCGGCAGCGGCGTCTCCTTGAGCAGCCGCCCGGCCTCGCGGATGTCGTCCTGGCCCTTGACCTCCTCGACGCCGATATTGAGGAGGCCCACGGTTGGGCATTCGAGGCCGAACAGGGCCCGCGCCATGGCGCCGCCCATCATCGAGAAGTCGATCAGCTGCTGGGCGTCGGCGCCGATCGTCGCGCCGACGTCGAGGACGATGCTCTCGCCGCGCAGGGTCGGCCAGATCGCCGCGATCGCCGGGCGCTCGATATTCGCCATGGTGCGCAGGCAGAATTTCGCCATCGCCATCAGCGCGCCGGTGTTGCCGGCCGAGACCGCGACATGCGCCTCGCCGGTCTTCACCGCGTCGATGGCGCGCCACATTGACGACTTGTAGCGGCCTTGGCGCAGCGCCTGGGACGGCTTGTCGTCCATCCGCACCGACATCTCGCAGTGGTGGAAGGCCGATGCCGCCTGCAGTTCGGGATATTTGGCGAGGACCGGCAGCACTTCCGCCTCCTCGCCGAAAAGCGCGAAGCGCGTGTCGGGCCGCCGCTGCAGGGCGATCGCCGCGCCTGCCAGAACCACGGTCGGTCCGTGATCGCCGCCCATCGCGTCGAGCGAAATCGTAATGCCGGAGTTTGAGGTCAACTCGTTCTCGCTTTTGTCCGTCGGGGCCTGAGGGCCGCCCGGCGCGGCGCGAAAATATCGAATTCCCCGCCACATACAACCGGCGTCTTCGCCTTCCGCGCTATCCGTTCCGCTCAGGCTTGCGGAAATCGGCGAGGGCCGCGAAGGGCGATGGCACGTCGTCGTCCTCGTCCTCGTCGGCAGCCGCCGCGCCGAAACTCTCGCCCGGGCGCCGCGGATAGGGATCGAGCGCCAGCACCAGCGTCTCGAACAGCTTGGCGCCGAGATCGATCTTGTCGCCGACGAAGCTCTCCGGCGGGTCCTCGGCCTCCGGATCGACGATGATCTCGGCGGTCTCTGCCTGCTGGCGCCGCGGCGCCTTCGCCTCGCGCACGAAGGTCGCCTCGAAGGGCTCGTCGATGCTCTGGATCACCGGCTCGAGGGTGACGACGCTCTTCTGGACGAGAATCGCCGCGATCCGCCCGGTCACCCTCGCCCCGTCCTTGCGGAATGGCCGCGCCAGGAGCTCTGCGGTGACATTCCGGGCCGTCTCGATCTGAAGTGCCGCGGCAATGGCCGTCAGCTCTTCGGGGGTCGCCGCGTAGTCGATCCGGCGGCCGTCCTGGGGCAGCGTCGCGACGGGCAGGAAAAGCTGAAGCGGCGTCGTGCGGTCTCCGTCCATCGGTCAATCTCCAAGCTTCAGCGAACCGGACAGGATGTCCTCGGCCGAGACCGCCGCCATCCGGTCGCTCATCGCCAGAATGTAGGAAACCAGCCGCCCGACCGCATCCTCCGGCACCGTCTCGGCGAGCGCCCGGCCGACGACCGCCGCCCGCAGCGCGTTGGGCTTTGCCTCGGCATCGAAGGCCGCGTCATAGACCTTGACGCGCTCGTAGAAGACGCCGGTGAGCTTGCGCATGCGTTTGGGCACCGACTGGTCGCCGACGCCGAGTTCGCGGATCGAGGCGTCGACGTCGAGGATGAAGCGGTCGACGACGTCCTGGGCGAAGGCGTCGAGCGAGGCATCGCCCCGGCAGCGGCGCAGGAACAGGAACATGTGGATGGCGAGCGCCTCGAAGCGGCCGGAGAACGTGTCGGCAAGGCCGCAATGCTCGTAGAGCCGCGGGTCGCGGGTGAGCGTGACGAGTGCCTGGTAGACGCGCTCGACGATGGCGCGGTTCTTCCTGGCGATCCTCCAACGTTTCAGCATCATCGATCCGCGGTTGATCGCCTCGGGGCCGCCTGCTTCGGCGCCCTCGCCGGCCATGCCCTTCGACCGCCCATTTCGCTCCGGGCGCCGCAGCTCCTGCTGCATCGCCTTGGGGCCGGCCATCGGGCGGGCGACACACGCCTTGCCCATCTTCTGCCAGAAACATCGCGGACGAGCATGTGGTCGGCAGCGGGTGCCACAGCTTGGGGCCGATTGCAACGGCGCCTGAGGTGGATTACCAACGCCCGGGCGCGGCGTCTGCCGCGATATGGCCGCGCGAGACGGGCATATGACAACGAGAACACATCGACCGGCTGGAACGGGAGTAGGAAAAGCGTGAGCAAGAAGACGCGTCTGACGCTGGCGTTCGCCCTGGGCACAGCAGCCCTCGCAATGTCCTCACTGTCGGCCTGTTCGACCAGCGAAGTGCTCAATCAGGGCTATATCGTCGATCCGAAGTCGCTCGAACTGGTGCCGCCGGGCTCCTCCAAGGAGCAGGTGCTTCTCGCCCTCGGCTCGCCCTCGACCAAGGCGACCTTCGACAACGAGGTCTTCTACTACATCTCGCAGAAGCGGGTCCGCCCCGTCGCCTTCCTGCAGCCGCAGCTCGTCGACCAGCGCATTCTCGCGGTCTATTTCGACAAGGACGAGCGGGTCGAGCGCATCGCCGACTACGGCCTCAAGGACGGCCGGGTGTTCGACTTCATCTCCCGCACCACGCCGACCGGCGGCAAGGATGCGAGCTTCCTCGGCCAGGTGCTGAGCGACACGGTCTCCGACACCGGCGGCCCCACCAGCCATTTCTAGAGCCCCGCGCGTCCGATCGGACGCGCCAGTCCGGCGCCGCTCTCAGGGGCGATTGACGATGCCGCCGGCCATCGGCCGCGGCACGCCGGTGGTCAGCGGAAAGCTGATCGCCAGCCCCTCCAGCGCCCGCAGCGCGAGATAGGCGAAGCACTCCGCCTCGACGGCGTCGCCCCGGAGGCCGCAGTCGTCGGCATCCTCCACGGCGACCTTCGCCCGCGCCGCGAGCGCCGCCATGATCGCCGGATTGCGCCGGCCGCCGCCGCAGACGACGAGCCGTGTCGGCCGCACCGGCAAAAGGTCGAGCGCCCTGCCGACCGCGCCGGCGGTGAACGCCGTCAGCGTCGCCGCGCCGTCCTTCAGCGACAGGCCCTCTGCCATCGCCTGGCGGAAACTGAACCGGTCGAGGGACTTCGGATAGGGCGCCGACAGCCAGTGATGGGAGAGGAGGCCGGCGAGCCGCGGCTCGTCCACCGTTCCCTCCAGCGCCAGTCGGCCGTCGCGATCCATCTCGCCGGCGTCATGCGCCTTGATCCAGTCGTTGATCGGGGCGTTGGCCGGGCCGGTGTCGAAGGCAATCAGCGTCTCGCCGTCGAAATAGGAGAGATTGGCGACTCCGCCGAGATTGAGCACCGCCGTCTCGGGCCCGGCGCCGATCCGCGCCAGCATCGCCCTGTGATAGATCGCCGAGAGCGGCGCCCCCTGCCCGCCCGCCGCGACATCGGCGGTGCGGAAATCATGCACCACGGTGAGGCCGAGCATCTTCGCCATCAGCGCCCCGTCGCCAAGCTGGCGGGTACGGCCGGCAACGCCCGCCTGCGGCGGCCGGTGGAGCACCGTCTGGCCGTGAAAGCCGACGGCGGAGACCTCGCGCGACAGGCCGTGCCGCTCGCAGAAACCCGCCACCGCCTCCGCCTGGGCTTCGGTCAGGCACCTTTCCGCGACGGCGAAGCTTTCAGGCTCGTCGCCGGAAAACTGCCATTCCAGCGCATCGGCGACGGCCGCCTCGATCAGCGGCGTCACGTCGCTGCCATAGGGCACCAGCTCGCAGGGTCCGAATTCGGCGATCGTCTCGCCGTCGCTGCGGATCGCCGCGACGTCGATATTGCCGTCGAGCACGGTTCCGGTCATCAGGCCGATGGCCCAGCGGCTTTCTGCCATGATCGTCTCTCCAGGGGCGAAGGCGCCCGCTTCTCTCCGGCGGCCTTGTCGGGCCTGCCTCTGCGGCGATCTTAAAGCGGCGAAGGCATCAGGCAAATCGCCAGGCCGAGGGCGCCGAGGAGCGCCCTTTTCCACGGCGGCGATGGCGAGATCAGCCCGAAGGACAGGCACCAGAGGCCGATGGCGATCTGCAGGAAGGCTGCGAAGGCGGCGAGCGGGCGGTCGGCGAGATGGATGATCGACGGATTGAAGATCATCGCCAGCGGAATGACGTAGAGCCCGACCCCGAGCCGCATCGCCGAGGCGGCGACCTTCAGCCAGTTTTCCCCGGCCATGCCGGCGGCGATGAACACGGCGCCGCAGACCGGCGGCGTGATGGTCGAGAGCAGCGCGAACCAGAAGACGAAGAGATGGGCGAGCAGCGGCTCGATGCCGAGATGCTGGAGCGCCGGCCCGGCCACGGTGACGCAGATGACATAGGCGGCGGTGGTCGGCACCTCCATGCCGAGAAGGATGCAGGCGAGCGCCGTCAGGAGCAGCGCCGGGACGAGCGATTCGCCGGCAAGCGCCAGGATCGCCGAGGTCACCTTCACCCCGAGCCCGGTCATGCCGAGGACGCCGACGACGATCGAGGCGCAGATGATGATCGCGGCGATCACCGCGATCTGCCGCCCCGCCTCCATCGCGGCGACCGCCGCCCGCTGAAGGAAGCGCCGCGGCGAAAAGCTGAAGGCCGCATCGAAGAACAGCAGGATCACGCCTGCGAGGATGGCGAGACAGGCAGCATATTGCGGCGTCACGCCGGCGCCGAACATTGCATAGAGGAGGACGCTGAAGGGCACCAGGAAGAACAGCGTGGTGATCACCACCAGCCGCGGCTTCGGCCGGTCGGCATCCTCCATCGCCGCGAGGTCGTAGCGCCGGGCGAAGAGATCGATGCCGATCCAGACCGTCAGGAAATAGAGGATCGCCGCCGGCAGCGCCGCGAGGATGATCTCGCCATAGGGCGTGCCGGTGAGCTCCACCATGACGAAGGCGCCGGCGCCCATCAGCGGCGGCATGATCTGGCCGCCCGAGGAGGCGACCGCCTCGACGGCGCCCGCCAGCGCCTTCGGATAGCCGAGCCGCTTCATCGCCGGGATGGTGACGGCGCCGGTCGAGGCGACGTTCGCCGAGGCCGAGCCGGAGATCGAGCCGAACATCGCCGAGGAGAGCACCGAGACCTTGCCCGCGCCGCCCCTCAGGCGCCCGGCCGCCGCCGAGGCGAGGTTCATGAAGCCCTGCCCCGCCTCGCCGGCATTCAGCACCGCGCCGAGAATGACGAAGATCGCGACGATCGACACCGACACCCCGGTGAGCGAGCCCCAGAGGCCGCCCTCGGTGATGGTCATCGTCCCGAGGAAGCTGGCGAGCGGAAAGCCGGGATGGCCGTATTCGCCGGGAATGTACTGGCCGAACAGGCCATAGGCGAGGCAGGTCGCGGCCACCAGCGGCAGCGGCCAGCCGATCGAGCGGCGGGCGGCCTCCAGAGCGACGGCGACAAGCGCGATGGCGATGGCGAGCTGCAGCGGCGTGTCGAGAAAGCCGTACTGGTCCGACAGAGCGTCGGCATTCAGCGCCACATATAGGCAGCCGATCTCGCCGATGGCGAGGAACAGCCAGCCGGAGAGAGCGTCGAGCCGCGAGCGGGCGGCGAAGACGAACAGCCAGGGCAGCGCCAGCGCCATGTGCAGCGGCCGGGCGACCAGCGCCGGCACCAGCCCGGAAAACACCAGCGCCAGATGGAAGGCGACGGAGACGACGCCGAGCCCCTGCCAGACGAGGCGCCGGGGCGCCGAAACCCCGGCGTCGGCGGTTGTGAGACTCATGCCGCCGCTCCGGGGCTGAATTCAGCCCGGACGCACCGGGAAGGCGCCGGTCGGCAGGGGTCGAAGGTGCGGAAGAGGAACACGGGCGGACGGGTACGCGGCAATGTGAGGAATGGCAGGTCGCCCCGCCCGATTCGATGGTCACCGGCATGGCGGCGGAACGACGCCCGCCGCCATGCGAAAGCTTACTGTTTCAGCGTGTCCGGCACGGCGACGCCCGCCTCCTCGTAATAGCGAAGGGCGCCCGGGTGAAGCTTCACCCCGCCCTCGGCGAGGAGTTCCGGATCGACCGCTTTCCACCAGCGCGATTCGCCGGCGAGCGCTGCCTTTTCCTCCCAGAATGTCTTGGTCAGGAGATAGGCGGTGTCGTCGCTCATCGCCGTCGTCGAGAAGGCGAAGACCGGCAGCGAGGTGGTGACCGTGTCGGTATCGACCCCGGCATAGGTGCCGGCGGGGATGACCTGGCGGCTGCGGCCGGTCTTCTCGACCTCGGCGTCGCTCAGGGACAGAAGCGCGATCGAGCCGCCGGCGGACGCCTCGATGACGTTCGGCGCCGGGAAGGATCCGGCGGTGACGAAGCCGTCGATCTGGCCGTTCTTCAGCGCATCGGCGGCATTGCCGAGTTCGGCGTCGGCGACGGTGACGGAATCCTTCAGGCCGAAGAGATCGAGATATTTCTCACCCTCGGTGGCGCCGAAGCTGCCCTTGCCGAGAAGGATGGTCTTGCCCTTGAGGGCGGAGAGGTCGTGCGCCTCGCCGCCACCGGCGACGATGAAATGCATGGTCAGCGACGGGATCGGGAACAGCGCCCGGATCTCGGCAAAGCGCGGATTGGGCCGCTTTTCGAAGGGGCCCTTGCCGGCAGCCGCCGCCGAGACCAGCCCCGGCGGGGCGGTGAAGACGTAGTTGCCGGCGCGCGCCGCGGCTTCCATGACGTTCTGGACCGAGCCCTGGCTCTCCTCGACGGTGAGGATCGCCTCGCCCTTGCTGCCTGCCTTCACCGCATTGGCGAGCTCGACGCCCATCTGGTAGTAGGACGTGCCGCTTTTCGCCGATTTGTAGGCGATGCGCTCCTCGGCGCCGGCGGTTCCGCCGAGCGCGACGAGGACGGCGAGACTGGCCGCAAGGCCCGCGACGATCGTTGTCTTCATTTTCTGGTTTCCTCCCCCTGATGCCGCGGCTTCGGGCCGCCTTTCGAGAGCGCCGCGCCCAAAGGACGCGCGAAGGACGCTCCAACTCCTTGGATCGACGCATCCAGCGGTTCGAAAATCGATTCCGATTGTCCGGCCGATGCCGTCGTGCCGCCCTGTCTCGGCGGCGCGCCCCGGCTTGTCAATCCTTTGGCGGCTGCCGGCGGGCGCCGACAAGCCCCCCGGCGCCCGGCTGCTCGCTGGGCGCGATCAAGTCCGGGTCGCTCGCCGCCATTCGCCGCGACCGTGGCCCGGCGCGCCGGCCATGTCATCCGCCGGCCGGTGGGCAGCGAAGCCACCCACTCCCGACGGCATCGGCCCGAAATCGGAATCGATTTTCGGAAAGCACGATGCGGTGAATGAGCTGGCGCGGTCTTTATGCGTCCTGCCGGACCTAAGACGCGCCAGCCGGCCGGCGCGCCGGCCACTTCGAGCCCGCAGCATTTTGGCGCAGAGCAGCCGCGGGGCAGGCAGGGCTTCGAGACGGCCGGATGCCGGAAGATTGCAGATCGATGACGAAAGGGTGCTTGCAATCGCAGCCTCGAGCGGCTACCTAGCGCGCCAACGAGGACGGCCATTCGATCGTCGCTCGCTTCAAGGGCGCCCGTAGCTCAGCTGGATAGAGCACCAGACTACGAATCTGGGGGTCAGAGGTTCGAATCCTTTCGGGCGCGCCATTCTTTTCAATGACTTGATGCGATACCATGCAGCCTGCGCAGCCTGATGGGCTGCGGCGGCATTCCGCCGAACGTCGGGAGCAAGTCCCGTCGGCTGGCGCGCCGCCTTACTGCCGGCGAAACATCCCTGGTCTCGACAGGCACCGGGAAAGACCGGTGACCCTTTCGCGCAGATGGCGCACGAGACCGGTGCAACGCAGTCACCGGGCGGCCCTCTCGGGGCGACCTTTACGCGAGGGAATTTCTTCGACGTCGCAGCCAACTCGCTGAAGCAGCCAGTTCACCGAGCGAGCTCGGCGCCCTTTCCGGCACGCCCTTGAATAAGCCGTATGGCGTGTGGCGGACGTCTTTGACGTCAGCCAGTCTGGGCGTCTATCGTTCTATAAGATGATTATCTTTCTACCATATGATTCCCGGTCGCGTCGGGCCGGCGGACCTCACCTTGCAGATCGCGCAGATCGCCGCTTCCCGACAATCTGCACAGTCCCTCGCCCGGCGAGTGATGCACGACACAGCGCGCCGCGACGGGCGGCCGTACATCTGATCCAGCATTCACCGGGACAGCTTGGCCCGGTGCCGGGCCCGAGACGCGGGCCTGCCGCCAAGACGCCGTGGCTTCGGCCACACCGCCCGATCCGGCTTGCCGGACCAGATCTCGTCAGCTCACTTGCAGAGGAACCCGTCCCATGAACTACAGCGCACCGTCCTACATCGACGTTGGCCGCGATGGCGAAGCCATCAGCGACGCTCGGCTCAGCTTCATCGACGCATGGCCCGAGGAGGATCCCCGCCTTCAGCCCCAGAGGTCGCGGCCGGCCGGACCGGAAGACGAGAAGATGGTCGCCGAATGCGTCCATATCCGCCGCCTCGACTGGGAGGCCTTCCAGAAGAAGACCGCCGACAAGCCGGTTCACGAGCGCGTCTTCGACCTGATCAACCACCGCACGATCCAGTTCAACTCCCGCAGCCGCTTCGCCGAGAGCGAGATCTGGAAGGGCCGGATCCAGGACGCGGTCGAGAAGGGCGAGCCGGTCTCGATCCTGCTGCCGGTCTTCTGCGTCATCCGCAATCCGGTGAAGCGGCTGCAGCTCACGGTGCCGACGACTGCCGAGGAGGTCTCGCTCCGGCACATGGCGAACATCGCCGAGATGATCCGCCAGATCTATCCGGCGGGAGCCGTCTTCCATCTGATCACCGACAGCACCTTCTACGGCCTGCCCTTCGGCGTCACCGCGGTCGAGGCGCTCCACTATGTCGAGCTTCTGCGCAAGATGGTCGAGAAGATCGGCTGCACCGACACGATCAAGCTCTACGACATGGCGCAGATCCTGTCCGGCCGCTTCGAGGAGTTCCAGCAAAGCTTCGAGCACTGGTCGGCGCGCTTTCACGCCGATCCCTTCGCCGACGGGCTCAGCCCGGAATCCTACGACGTCTGGCTGGCCAGCATGGCGGCGAGCATCAACACCGCCAAGCGCCAGCTGGACTATGACGCGCTTCGCCAGCAGTTCAGCGGTTCGGGCGCCGGCGAGGCGACCGACGAGCTGCAGCGCAGGGCGCGGGCGGGGCTCGCCGAATATAGGGCGCTGAAGGCCGCCGCGGCGGACCTGAAATGGGAGGAGCAGTTCTTCCCCAATTCGGTGCGCGCGACGATCCACACCAAGGGCATCCCCGTCCTCGGCCTGCGGCTCTATCCGGAGTACAAGCTCAGATCGAACCTCCTGCCCTATCACGGCATCGGCGTCGTCCGCTTCGGCCCGAAATACCAGCTGCACTACATGACCGTCGAACCCGAGATGTTCGTCTGCGGCCGCAGCGAGTTCACCCGCATCACCGACGAAAACGGCTACACGCTGCATTATCTGGAAGACCGCCCCGCGTGACGGAGCATGGGGACGGCGGGCGGCCGCAGCTGCCGCCCGCGTTTGGACCTCCCACCAAAATTCCCGTGCCTCCGCTCGCCCCCGCCGGCTCCCCCGGCGGGGGCTTCGGCTTGTCGGCCGCCTGCCGCGACGCCGCCACCGCCGATCAACGGCGCGGGCGCTACAGCATCGGCCTGAAATCGGGATCAGGCTTTCAGCTCAAGTCCTTTGTTTACGCAGCGGATTTTACGAAAACCGACATCCGCTTTTCGATCCGATGCTCTATGAGGCGGCGTCGTGGTGGCGCGCGATCAGACGATCCTGGACGTGCTGCAGATGCCGGCGCATGGCGTTCGCCGCCGCCACCAGGTTGCGGTCTTCGATGGCGTCGACGATGGCGTCGTGATCGGCGAAGCTGTGATGGTCGGGCGGCGGAACGGTCTGTTCGCTGCGCAGCCGGCCCCAGACCACCGTGCGCCGCACCGCGTTGATCGTGTCGAACACGGCGAGCAGCAGGGCGTTGCCGCCGGCCTCGGCGATCGCCCGGTGCAATCGGTTGTCCCAGTTCTCGTAGTGGCGCCAGGTCTCGGCGAGGCGGGAATTCTCGGCGCAGTGCCGCAAGGTGGCGATGTCCTCCGCCGTCGCGTGCAGCGCCGCCTCCCGCGCCAGTTCCGGCTCGATCACCAGCCGCGCCCGCATCACCTCGGCCGGATTGGTCTGCTTGGCGATGACCGCGACGCTGTCGATCTCCGCGACCGGGCGGGTGCCGGTGAAGGTGCCCTTGCCGACATGGCGCCACAGCTCCCCCTGCTCCTCCAGGACGGCCAGCGCCTTGCGCAGGTCGCCGCGCGAAACGCCGAGGCTTTCGCAGAGATCGCGCTCCGGCGGCAGGCGCGAATTGGCCGCATAGTCCTGCTGCGCCAGGAACGCCCGCAGCTGGACGAGGGCGCTGCGGCCGCCGTCGCGCTCGTCGGCGGCATGGCCCGCCTGCCGGTCTTCACCGCCGCCAGCGGCGAAGTCGAGCGATGCCGGGCTAGGCGATGCTGAATTGGACAATTGTCGATTCCACCTTGATCATTGAACCAATATGCCTTAACCAATTCGACATTGGCAAGAGAACGACCCGTCAAGAGGTCGATTGAGGCACCCCTCGAATCGAACGCCATTGGGAGGAACATCATGGGTATATTGGAGCGCGCGGCAAAGGCCGTCGCGACGGGGCTCGTCGTCGCGACGATCGGTCTCGGCAGCAGTGCCGCCTTGGCGCAGGAAAAGGTTCGCGTCGCCCTCGGCGACGTCGTCAGCGTCGAGACGCTGGCCTTTCTGGTCGCCCTCGACCGGGCCAAGGACAAGGGGCTCGACTACGAGCTGACCTCCTTCGCCGAGGAGGAGCTGGCGATCCAGGCGCTGGTCGGCGGCCAGGCGGATATCGGCGTCGGCACCCCCTACACCATCATCCAGAAGGCCAAGGTGCCGCTGCGCGCGGTGTTCCAGATGTCGCGGCTGGTGTTCTTCCCGGTCGCCGCCAACAAATACCAGAGCTGGAAGGATCTGGACGGCCAGCCCTTCACCTTCCATGCGCGGGGCACCGGGACCGAGGCGATCGGCGACATCATCGCCGCCAAGGAGGGCATCAGCTTCGGCCAGCGCTCCTACGTGCCGGGATCGGAAAACCGCATCATCGCGATGATGAACGGCACGATCGACGCCACCATCGTCGATCTCGCCAACAAGAACCTCTTGATGGCAAAGGCCGGCGACAAGTTCCATGTCCTGCCCGGCCTCGACGCCAAGCCGAGCGACGAGTTGGTCTTCGCCTCGCAGAAATGGCTGGACGAGAATTCCGACAAGGCGGACATCCTCGTTACCGAACTTCTGCGCACCTGGCAGGAGATGAACGACGATCCCTCGATCATCGAGACCGAGCGCGAGAAGCGCAATCTTCTCGCCGACCAGCCGAAGGAGATCCTCGACGAGGTGACGCCCTTCTACAAGGAAGGCGTCGAGAACGGCCTGTTCGATCCGCAGGGCGGCATGGACGCCGCTAAGGCCGACTTCGACTTCTACACCAAGGCGGGGCAGCTCGAAGGGCCGGCCGACAGCCTGAAGGTCGAGGACTTCTGGGATCTCGAACCCCTGAAGCACGCCGCAGAGCAGCTCGGTGGCTGAGCATCCGAACCAGCTTGAGGTGGAGCCGGCAGGCTTCGCCCTTGCCCGGGAGCGATCTGCCGGAGGGCCGTCCCGCAAGGGGGCCCTCCTCGATCGCAGGCCGGGCGCCGCCACCCGCTTCTTCACCCATCCGGTGACGCTTCGGATCGTCTCGGCGGCGGCGCTCTGCCTCGCCTGGCAGTGGGCGGGAACGGTACCGATCAGCCCGGCCTTTCCGACCTTCACCGAGACCATGGCCGCCCTCTGGGCGATGCTCGCCGACGGCTCGCTCTTCGCCGCCTTCGCCATCACCCTGCAGCCGCTCCTCATCGGCCTGGTCGTCTCGGCGATCCTCGGCGTCGCGGTCGGCGTCGCGATGGGTCTCGACGAAAGGGCGGAATGGTTCGCCTCGCCGATCTTCATCGTCGCCCAGGCGGCGCCCCTCGCCGCGCTGATTCCGCTGATCGTCTTCGCCTACGGCATCGGGCTGACCTCGAAGACGCTGGTCGTCTGCATCATGGCGATGCCGGTGATCGTCCTGAACTCCTTCGCGGCGGTCCGCCATACGCCGGTCTCTTTGACCGAGATGGGCCGCTCGTTCCTGGCGCCCCGCCGCAAGGTGATCAGCCGGATCATCCTGCCGGCGGCGAGCCCGGTGATCTTCGCCGGCCTTCGTCTCGGCTGCGCCTCCGGCTTCATCGGCGCGATCCTCGCCGAACTGCTGATCACGCCGACCGGCGTCGGCGATATCATCACCTACAGCCGCTCGATCGCCGACTACCCGTCGATGTATGCGGCAATCCTCTCGATCATCGTCTTCTCCGTCGTCTTCATCGAGGCGATCGAACAGGCGGAAGTCATCCTGTTTCGTCCCGAAAAGCGAGCTTCGCCGTGAACGCCCCCATCGCCCTCACCGCGGCACGCCCGGTCACCGATTCCGTCGTCGAGGTCCGCAACCTCGACAAGATCTACGCCGGCACGGTGCAGGCGCTGAAGGACATTACCGTCGACTTCCCGCGCGGCCAGCTGACCTCGCTGCTCGGTCCCTCCGGTTGCGGCAAGACCACCCTGCTCAAGATCATCGCCGGCCTGTTGCCGGCGAGCGCCGGCGAGGTGCGGGTCAACGGCAAGGTCGTCTCCGGCCCCGGCCCGGAACGCGCCTTCGTCTTCCAGGACTTCGCGCTGATGCCCTGGGCGAGCGTCATCAAGAACGTCACCTTCGGCCTCGAGATGCGCGGCATGGCCAAGGCCGAACGCGAGGAGATCGCCCGCCGCTCGATCGCCAGGGTCGGGCTCGCCGGCTTCGAGAACCGCTATCCGCACGAACTCTCCGGCGGCATGCGCCAGCGCGTCGGGCTCGCCCGGGCACTTTGCGTCGATGCCGACGTGGTGATGATGGACGAGCCCTTCTCGGCCGTCGACGAGCAGAACCGCCGCAAGTTCCAGGAGGAGCTGCTCACCCTCGTCGCGCAGGAGAAGAAGACCTTCATCTTCGTCACCCATTCGATCGAGGAGGCGGTCTACGTCTCCGACCGGATCGTGCTGCTGTCGCCGCGTCCGGGGCGCATCGCCGAGATCATCGAGCCGGACATCAACCGCGATGGCGACACCGAGGCGATCCGGCGCCATCCGGTCTATCTCGATACCGTCGATGCCATCTGGTACTCGCTCAAAACCTATCTGGACTGAGGCCGCCATGATCGTTTTCGGACGCCGTATCCCGATGGTCGCCTCGCTCCTTCTGTGGGCGATCCTCTGGGAAATCATCGGCCAGTTGCAGGTCACCATCCTGCTGCCGCCGCTGTCGAGTGTCGTCATGCGGCTCTTCGAGATCGTGCCGACGGCCTCCTTCATGTCGGCGCTCGGCGTGACGGCCTACGCATTCATCGTCGGAAACGTCATCGCGATCGCCGTCGGTGTTCCCCTCGGCATCCTGATGGGCCGCTCGGTGATCGCCGACCGGCTGTTCCTGCCCTGGGTGAACCTCTTCCTTTCGGCACCGCTCACCGCTCTGGTGCCGGTGATCATGGTGATCTTCGGCCTCGGCCAGACGACGATCATCCTGACCGTCGTCCTGTTCGCGATCTGGATCATCGTCCTCGACGCCCGGGCCGGCGTGCGCTCGATCTCGCCCTCGCTGGTCGAGATGGCGCACAGCTTCGGGGCGAACCGTCTCCAGGCCTTCACCCGGATCTATCTCTGGGCGGCGCTGCCGGAGATCCTCGCCGGCATCAGGCTCGGCGTCATCCGGGCGGTCAAGGGCGTCATCATCGGCCAGCTCCTCGTCTCCATCGTCGGCTTCGGCGCGCTGTTCAAGCTCTACGGCTCGCGCTTCCTGATGGAGCATTTCTGGACGGCGCTGCTCGTCCTCTTCGCCCTCGCCTTCATCCTCGCGGAAAGCCTCGCCTGGCTCGAGCGCCGCGTCGACTTCTATGCCGCAAGCCGCGGCTGACCCTTCACCACGACAAGAGGAATCGATAGCACGATGTCACACGTCTTCACGCCGGCGCCGGTCCCCGCCATCAAGGTCCGCGGCACGAGCGACACCTTCCCGGTAAGGCGCGTCTACTGCGTCGGGCGCAACTATGCCGACCACGCCATCGAGATGGGCCACGACCCCGACAAGGAGCCGCCCTTCTTCTTCCAGAAGAACCCGGACAATCTCACCACCGACGGCGTCTTTCCCTATCCGACGCAGAGCTCGGACGTCCATTTCGAGATCGAACTCGTCGTCTGTCTCGGCAAGGGCGGCGCCGACATTTCCACCGAGGACGCGCTCGACCACGTCTACGGCTACGCCGTCGGCCTCGACATGACCCGCCGCGACCTGCAGGGCGTCGCCAAGAAGATGGGCCGCCCCTGGGAGATCGGTAAGGCGTTCGAGAAATCCGCTCCGATCTCCGAGATCGTGCCGGCCAGCGAGATCGGTCATCCGGATGCCGGTGCGATCTGGCTGAAGGTGAATGGCGAGACCCGCCAGGACGGCGACCTCAACCAGATGATCTGGAAGACCGCCGAGGCGATCTCCTATCTCTCGACCCTCTTCACCCTCGCCCCCGGCGACGTGATCATGACCGGCACCCCCGCGGGCGTCGGCGCGGTCACCAGGGGCGACAAGCTCGAAGGGCATGTCGACGGGATCGGCGACCTCTCCGTCACCGTCGCCTGACGGCGGCCGCCGCGGCGGCTCAGGCAGGGCGGTCAGGCAGGGCGGTCCGCGGCATTCCCGCCGCTGTCCTGCCCGACCGGCGCCGCCCGCGGCTACAGCGTCCGCGGCAGTATCCGCGGCCGCCGATGGCCGTGGTCGCTCCTTCGACTCCGACGCGAAACGAGGCGAAAACGCTTCCCCTCTGGCACGAAACTTGATTGTATCAGGTTCGAACCAATCGGGGGTCGACGCCATGTCTCGCATCATCAGGCATCTTGATCAGTGGCGGCTCGGCCGCACCGATCTTGAGAACCACGTCATCGACGAATTGTTGGGCGGCCGGCTCGATCGCCGCTCGTTTCTGCGGCATGGCAGCCGGGTCGGCCTCTCCCTGGCAGTGATGGCCGCGGCGCTGAAGACCACCGGCCTCGATCCGATCGGCCGCGCCATGGCGCAGACCGGCAAGCCCGGCGGCACCGCCCGCATCGCACTGATCGCCCCCTCCGGCAGGATCGACCCTGTCACCGTCGCCGACCAGTACGGCCTCCTCGTGCTGCAGCAGGTCGGCGACTTCCTCGTCCTCGACGGGCCGGATCTCGTCCTGAAGCCGATGCTCGCCACCGAATGGTCGCCGAACGACGACGGCACGGTGTGGACCTTCAAGCTGCGCGACGACGCCAAGTTCCACGACGGCCGGACGATGACGGCGGACGACGTCGTCGCCTCGATCGACCGGCTCGCCGACCCCGCCAACGGCTCCAACGCCCTCTCGGCCTTCAAGGGTGTCCTGTCGAAGGGCGGCGCGAAGAAGGTCGACGACCACACCGTCGAGTTCCATCTCGACGCGCCGAACGGCAACTTCCCCTATTACGTCTCCTCCGACAATTACAACGCCATCATCCTGCCGGCGGACTATTCCGGCGACTTCGAAACGAAGATGAACGCCACCGGCCCCTTCATCCTCGAGAAATACACCCCGAAGGTCGGCGCCAGCTTCGTCAGGAATCCCGACTACTGGGGCGGCGCGCCGCTGCTCGACCGGGTCGAGCTCAGCTTCTACGCCGACCAGCAGCCGCAGGTGCTGGCGCTGCTCGGCGGCCAGGTCGACATCGTCCAGCAGGTCACCGTCCAGGGCTCCCAGAGCCTGTTCGACAATCCCGCGGTCGAGATCATCCGGCTCGCCTCGAACGCCCATCGCGAGATCCACATGAAGTGCCAGTCGGGGCCGTTTGCCGACAAGCGGGTGCGCCAGGCGATGGCGCTCACCCTCGACCGGCCACGGCTGGTGCAGGGCCTCTTCCGCGGCATGGCCGAGGTCGGCAACGACTCGCCCTTCGCGCCGATCTTTCCCTCCACCGACAAGACCGTCGAGCAGCGGGCGAAGGACATCGAAAAGGCCAAGCAGCTGATGGGCGAGGCCGGAACGAGCGGCTTCGACGTCACCTTCACGACGATGCAGATCCAGGAACTGCCGGCGCTGGCGAGCCTGATCAAGAACGCCGCCGCCGAAATCGGCATCAATGTGACGCTGAAGATCGAGGATTCCGGCGCCTATTACGGCGATGCGGTTCCCGGCAAGTCGGACTGGCTGGACTCCGAATTCGGCATGACCGACTACGGCCATCGCGGCGTTCCCAACGTCTTCCTCGCCGCGCCGCTGAAGAGCGACGGCACCTGGAACGCCGCGAATTTCCAGAATGCCGACTACGACAAGCTCGCCTCGGACTATGTCGCGGCGCTCGATCTCGACGCCCAGAAGGAGGTCGCCGGCAAGATCCAGCGCCTGCTCCTCGACGAGACGCCGATCATCTACCCGTATTTCTACGACTATCTGACGGCCGCCTCGCCCAACATGAAGAATGTCCAGCCGACGGCGATGGGGCAGATCTTCCTGCAGACCGCCTCCGTCGGCTGAGTCCCGTGAAGTCGGCATTCGGCCGCTTCCTGCTGCGTCGGCTGGGCCTCAGCCTGCTAACGCTGTGGCTGGTCAGCGTCGTGGTCTTTCTCGGCGCGCAGGTCCTGCCCGGCGATCCCGGCCGGGCGATCCTCGGGCCGCTCGCCGATGCGCGGGCGGTCGCGGCGCTGAATGCCGAGCTCGGTGCCGACCGCCCGCCGGTGGAGGTCTACGTCTCCTGGGTCGGCAACATGCTCGAGGGCGACATGGGCCAGTCCTATTCCTATCGCGCCCCTGTCGCCCCCTTCGTCGGCGATGCCCTCGTCAAGTCGCTGAAGCTCGTCGCGGTGATCTTCGTCATCGTTGTGCCGCTCGGCATCGGCGGCGGCGTCCTCGCGGCGCTGAATGCCGGCAGGCCGCTCGACAGGATCATCTCGGTGGCGAGCCTTTCCCTCACCGTCATTCCGGAATTCGTCTCGGCGATCGCCCTGATCCTCGTCTTCGCGGTGATCCTCAGGTGGCTGCCGCTCTCGGCCACCTGGCCGGACGGCGCCGGCCCGCTCGTCCAGATCGAGCATCTGATCCTGCCGGCGCTGCCGCTGGTGATCGTGCTCTTCGGCTACATCGCCCGGATGGCCCGTGCCGGCACCATCGAGGCGCTGTCCTCGGACTACACCCGCACCGCGATCCTCAAGGGCCTGCCCTGGCGGACCGTGCTGACCCGCCACGTCCTGCGCAACGCGCTGGTGCCGACGATCGCGGTGGTCGCGGCGCAGACCGGCTATGCCCTCGGCGGCCTCGTCGTCGTCGAGACGCTGTTCCGCTATCAGGGGATCGGCAATCTCGTCCTCGGAGCGGCGAAAGCGAAGGACTTCGCCATGCTGCAGGCCGGCATCCTGACCATCGGCGCCTTCTTCATCGTCGCGACCTTCGTCGCCGACTGCCTGACGGTGATGCTCAATCCGCGGCTGCGGGCGGAGCTCGCCCGGTGAGCGCCGCCCCGCAAACCGCCGCCTCGGATCCAGCGGCCATGGAAACCGCTGCGCCGGCGCCCGCCATCTCCAAGGAACACTCGACGCTCGGCCTGCTCCTGCGCAGCCCGACCTTCCTCACCGGGGCGGCGATCGTCCTCTTCTGGGCCTTCTGCGCCGCCTTCGCGCCGTCCTTCGTGCCCTATGATCCGCTCGCCGACGATCTTCTCAACACCCTCGCCCCGCCCTCAGCCGAACACTGGTTCGGCACCGACCAGATCGGCCGCGACGTGTTCTCCCGCGTCCTCGTCGGAGCCCGCGACATCCTCACCGTGGCGCCGCTGGCGACCCTGCTCGGCACCGCGCTCGGCACCGCCGTCGGCCTCCTCATGGGCTATTTCGGCGGCTGGACCGATGCCATCATCGGCCGGCTGATCGAGGTGATGCTGTCGCTGCCGCTGATCATCGTCGCGCTGATGGTGCTCGTCGCCCTCGGCCCCTCGACGCCGACGGTGGTCGTCGTCGTCGGCCTCGTCTTCACCCCGCTCGTCGCCCGCACGGTGCGCGCCGCGGTGCTGTCGGAGCGCCATCTCGACTATGTGCCGGCGGCGGCGGTGCGCGGCGAAGGCTGGCTGCACGTCATGTTCGTCGAGATCCTGCCGAATATCTGGCCGCCGATCATCGTCGAGACCACGGTCCGGCTCGGCTATGCGATCTTCACCATCGCCTCGCTCTCCTTCCTAGGCTTCGGCGTCCAGCCGCCCTCGCCCGACTGGGGCCTTGCCATCGCCGAGAATTACGGCGTCCTCGTCGGCGGCTTCTGGTGGACGGTGGTGCCGGCGACGGTCGCCACCGCCTCGCTGGTGGTCGGGGTAAACCTCGCCGCCGAAGGCCTGCAGCGGGCGCTGGCCGAATGAGCGCGCTCGCCGAAGCCCCGCACCAAGAGGCCGCGTCTGGCGCCTCCCCGGCCCTCGAACTCGGCGGCCTCAGCGTCACATATCGGGTCAGGGGCCGCGACCTGCCGGTGCTCTCCGACGTCAGCCTGACCATCGCCCGCGGCGAGGCCTATGGCCTCGTCGGCGAATCCGGCTCCGGCAAGTCGACCGTCGCCCTCGCCGTCCAGCGCGTGCTGCCGCCGAACGGCCGGATCTCGGCCGGTCATGCCAGCATTGCCGGCAAAGACGTCGCCACCCTCGGCGCGGCGGCGCTCCGCCAGATGCGCGCCCACGACGTCGCCATGGTGTTTCAGGATCCCGGCAAGGCGCTCAACCCCTCGCTCACCATCGGCCGCCAGATCGCCGAGGTGTTCGAGCTCCTCGGCGCCTCGCGCTCCGAGGCCCTGGAGCGCGGCGAGGCGATGCTCGGTCGGGTGCGGATCTCCGATCCGTCCCGCGTGATGGCGAGCTTTCCCCATCAGCTCTCCGGCGGCATGCAGCAGCGCGTCGTCATCGCCATGGCGCTGGCCAAGGATCCGGCGCTGCTGATCCTCGACGAGCCGACCACCGGCCTCGACGCCACCATCGAGGCCGAGGTGCTCGACCTCGTCGATTCGCTGCGCCAGGAATTCGGCGCCGCGGTCCTGTTCATCAGCCACAACCTCGCGGCCGTCGCTTCGCTCTGCAACCGCGTCGGCGTGCTCTATGCCGGCAAGCTCGTCGAGGAGGGGCCGGCCCGGGCGCTGTTTTCCGAGCCCCGCCACCCCTATACCGCAGGGCTCCTGCGCTGCCTGCCGCGGGCGGGCTTCAAGGGCGGCCCGGCGCTCGACAACATTCCGGGCTTTCCGCCGGTTCCCGGCTCGATCACCGCCGGCTGCGTCTTCGCCCCGCGCTGCGGCCTCGCCGAGGAGCGCTGCCGAACCGAGGCTCCGCCGCTCTCCGACGTCGGGCCGGGGCGCGGCAGCCGCTGCCATTTCCACGACCGGGTGGACGCGCTGCCGCGGATGAGCGAGGCGCCGCCGGTCACCACCCCCGAGCGTGGACCGGACGTCGAGCCGGTGCTGGCGATCGAGCATCTGTCGAAGACCTACCAGCTGCCCGGCAACCGCCGCGTCCAGGCGCTGCGCGACGTCTCCCTCAGCCTCGCTCCTGGCGAGACACTCGGCCTCGTCGGCGAGAGCGGCTCCGGCAAGTCGACCCTCGCCAATCTCATCCTCGGCCTTGTCGAACACGATGCCGGCGGCGCGATCCGGCTCGACGGGGCGGAGATTCCGGCAAGCGTCCACCAGCGGCCGCGGGATGTCGTCAAGGCGATCCAGATCATCTTCCAGAACCCGGATTCGGCGCTGAACCGCGCCCATACGGTGAAGCACCTCATCGGTCGGGCCGTCGAGCGGCTCGCCGGCCTCAGCGGCAAGGCGCGGACGGCCCGCGTCACCCAGCTGCTCGAGGCGGTCCGCCTGACGAAGCGCCAGCTTCCCGCCAGGCCGCGCCAGCTTTCCGGCGGCATGAAGCAGCGCGTCGCTGTGGCCCGAGCGTTTGCCGCCGATCCGCGGGTCATCGTCTGCGACGAGCCGACCTCGGCTCTCGACGTCTCGGTGCAGTCGGCGATCCTCAACCTCCTCACCGAGCTCCAGGCCGAGCGGCAGGTGAGCTACATCCTGATCTCCCACGATCTCGGCGTCGTCCGGCATCTGTCGGACCGGATCGCGGTGATGTATCTCGGCCGGCTGATGGAGATCGGCGCGGCTAAGAGCGTCCTGAAGGGCCCGCATCACCCCTATACCGAGGCGCTGCTCTCGGCGGCGCCCACGGTGACCGGCGAGCGCGGCACGCGCATCCGGCTGGAGGGCCAGATTCCGAGCCCGGTCAATCCGCCGACCGGCTGCGTCTTCAACACCCGCTGTCCCCGCAAGTTCGGGCCGATCTGCGAGACCGACGAACCGCCGCTCCTCGACGATCCCGACGGCCACGCCATCCGCTGCCACCTGCCGAGGGACAGGCTCGGCCACGCGGCGGCTGGCGCGGCGTAAGGCGAAAGAGCATCGATATCGACAGAGCGGCACGGCCGCTCCCGAGACATCCGCGCGAAGCTGGCGCCCTGTCACCCCCTCTGTCCTGCCGGACATCTCCCCCTCAAGGGCAGGCGAATCGCATATGGCCGGCGGTGATTTGAAGCTGATCGGGCTTGCGGTTTTGGCTCTGATTGATTCTGGAAGCATCCATGGAGATGTCCCGTGGAGGCGAAGATGG
>NZ_SOZD01000004.1 GCF_004519335.1 Jiella endophytica
TGGATCGACGGAAGGGACACCAAGCTGAGGTCCGGGCTCTCTCGCCCGAGGATGAGACGGTGTCCCCTCCATCTCCGCACCATCAACAATACCAGATGATGCGAGGCTGGAGTTACAAGGATGAGGGCGCTTGCGGACCAGGCACCGTGGCATCGCTGCAGAAGTCGGCCCGTTCATGACCGGTATGCAGACCCCGTTCCGGGAAAGAACAAGGGCCTATCCGAGTGATTTCCCAAGGCTCCAAGCCCTCGTCCAAGGGACGGTCGAAGCGCTGGCAGAACCCGGTCGGCTCCTCGGTCGTCCGCGACTTTCCCGGCGCCATGGTCGGCCGCGCCGACAAGGGCTGATCATCACCACCTCGACCTTCACCAAGGACGCGCGCGCCGAGGCGACGAGAGACGGCGCGCCGGCCATCGATCTTGTGGATGGCGTGGAACTCTGCCGCCTGTCGAAGGAGACCCGGATCGTCGTCGTGGTGAGCATGGTGGAAAAGGTGTCGATCGAGGAGGGGGTCTTTTCCACGATAGGATCGACACGGCCAACGCCAGCGTCGGGGCCGCCCTGATCGACTTCGTCATCCTCCGGCATGAGGCCAAGCATGAGGCCGTACTTGGCCCGATGGCCGATGGGCCGCCGGACGAGCCGACGACATACCCGCTTCGCCATCCTCGGCCCTGTGCCGAGGATCCGCTGCCGGCGAAGCGATGGATCGGCGACGGTGACGGACCGCCGATGAGGCGGTGCCGGCTTTCCTGGTCAGAACCCGCGGGCGAGGCTTTCCGTGGCTGTGCCAACAAACGACGAACCGACGCCGACGACGCCCCTCCGCCACCGGATCGGATGCGGCCGCCGCAGTAGATCCTCGGCACAAGGCCGAGGATGACGCCGCGTTTGGCATGATCGCTGCTGCGTGGCCTGACAGGGCGCAGACCTCAACGCTTCGTCATCCTCCGGCATGAGGCCACACTTGGCCCGATGGCCGATGGGCCGCCGGACGAGCCGACGACATACCCGCTTCGTCATCCTCGGCCTTGTGCCGAGGATCCGCTGCCGGCGGAGCGATGGATCGGCGACGGTGACGGACCGCCGATGAGGCGATGCCGGCTTTCCTCCGCAGAACCCGCGGGCGAGGCTTTCGTGGCTGTGCCGACGAACGATGAACCGACGGCTATGGTGCCCTTCCGCCAGCGGATCGGATGCGGCCACCCGCAGTAGATCCCCGGCACAAGGCAGAGGATGACGCCGCGGTGGAGGGAGAGAGGGCGCCTCGTCCTGCGACGCGAAAAGATATCTTCCCCCCTCCGCCCCTCGCCTATTATCCCCCGACCGCCGGCCCACGGAACGGGCACGAATGATCACCGGGATCGTTCGGGGGCCGGCGGGCGGGTCCGTCCGCATGCGCCTTCCGGAGGTGCGGCGGGGGGACGGAGCGAGCCGGGCCGGCCTTCCGTATCTGCGGGGAGGGTGGCACGCCGCCGTCCTGGAGGTCGTGCTCCTCCCGGCGGCTTCCCGAACTCCGGCGCGCCCGCCTTGCGGCGGGCAGACCGGGGGATGGTCCGGCGACGCGAGGGGAACGAGAGCCCTCGCGCGTTTCGGAAAACCCGCGCGGGATGCCGGAGGCGGACCGCATGAAACACGCAATCGGAGGGTCTGCCTCCGGCATCCCGTCGCCCGCCGGACGGCGCCAGTCGCCACCCCCGTGTGGCGTGAACGATCAGACCCGGCCGCTTCGCGGCGCGGCAATGCCGACGCATGGCTTCGGGCCTTGCCGGCTTGCATCCCCCGCCCCCCTCGCCTAGACAGCGGCCCTCACGCAAGACCACCGGCGAAAACCCCTGGCAGGACGGGCGGGCGATGCTTCAGACCCCCTATTATCTGATCGACGAAGCCAGGCTTCTCGCCAATATGCGCGTCATGGACACGGTGCGGCAGCAATCCGGGGCGAAGGTGCTCCTGGCGCTGAAGTGCTTCGCGTCCTGGGCGGTCTTCCCGATGATGGCTCAGCATATGGACGGGACGACCTCGTCGTCGCTCTATGAGGTGAAGCTCGGGCGGCGAAAGTTCGGCGGCGAGACCCACGCCTATTCGGTCGCCTATGCCGATCACGAGATCGGGGAGGTCGTCGCCAATGCCGACAAGATCATCTTCAACTCGATCTCGCAGCTGACCCGCTTCGAGGTCCAGAGCGCCGGCATCGCCCGGGGTCTGAGGCTGAACCCCGGCGTCTCGACCTCGTCCTTCGATCTCGCCGATCCCGCCCGGCCCTTCTCGCGCCTGGGCGAATGGGATGCCGAGAAGGTCGAGGCGGTGGTCGAAAAGATCTCCGGCTTCATGGTCCACAACAACTGCGAGAATGGCGATTTCTCCCGCTTCGACGAAATCCTGACGGAGGTCGAGGCGAGGTTCGGTCACCTGTTCCACCAGGTGAAATGGGTGAGCCTCGGCGGCGGCATCCACTTCACCGGCGAGAACTACCCGATCGACGCCTTCTGCCGGCGGCTGAAGGCCTTCGCCCGAAACTACGGCGTCGAGGTCTATCTCGAGCCCGGCGAGGCGGCGATCACCAGGACGACGACGCTGGAGGTGAGCGTCCTCGACCGGCTCTTCAATGGCCGCGAGCTGGCGATCGTCGACTCCTCGGTCGAGGCCCATATGCTGGACCTCCTGATCTACCGGGAAAGTGCCAAGATGTCGCCGAATACCGGCCCGTATGAGGTGATGGTCTGCGGCAAGTCCTGCCTTGCCGGCGACGTCTTCGGGACGTTTTCCTTCGCGGCACCCTTGGAAATCGGCGACCGCATCTCCATTCAGGATGCAGCCGGCTACACCATGGTCAAGAAGAACTGGTTCAACGGGATGAAGATGCCGGCGATCGCGGTGAAGGGTCTCGACGGCGAGATCCGCGTGGCGCGCGACTTCACCTATGACGATTTCGAGAAAAACCTCTCGTAAGGCCGGATGCGGCAACGACCTGAAGGGGAAAGACCTGAGATGAAGAAGAACGTGTTGATCATCGGCGCCGGCGGCGTCGCGCAGGTGGCGGCGCATAAATGCGCCCAGGCCAACGACCGCTTCGGCGAGATCCACATCGCCTCGCGGACGCTCGCGAAATGCGAGGCGATCGTCGCCTCGGTGCGCGACAAGGGCGCGATGAAGGTGAAGGACGGGGTGATCGCGGCGCATCAGCTCGACGCGCTGGATGTTCCTGCCACCGTGGCGCTGATCCGCAAGGTCAAGGCCGAGATCGTCATCAATCTCGGCTCGGCCTTCGTCAACATGTCGGTGATGAGCGCCTGCATCGAGACCGGCGCCGCCTATATCGACACGGCGATCCACGAGGATCCGTTGAAGATCTGCGAGACGCCGCCCTGGTACGGCAATTACGAGTGGCGCCGGCGCGAGGAAGTCGAAAAGGCCGGGATCACCGCGATCCTCGGCGCGGGGTTCGATCCCGGCGTCGTCAATGCCTATGCGCGGCTTGCCGAGGACGACTATCTCGACGAGATCACCTCGATCGACATCGTCGACGTCAATGCCGGATCGCACGGCAAGTGGTTCGCCACCAACTTCGACCCCGAGATCAATTTCCGCGAATTCACCGGCGTCGTCTATTCCTGGCAGAACGGTGCCTGGCAGACCAACCAGATGTTCGAGATCCCGCGCGAATGGGACCTGCCGGTGGTCGGCAAGCGGCCGACCTACATGACCGGCCATGACGAGATCCATTCGCTTTCGGCCAGGTATCCGAAGGCCGACGTGCGCTTCTGGATGGGCTTCGGCGAGCGCTATGTGCAGGTGTTCACGGTGCTGAAGAATCTCGGCCTGTTGTCGGAACAGCCGGTCAAGACCGCCGAGGGGCAGAGCGTCGTGCCGCTCAAGGTGGTCAAGGCCTGCCTGCCGAACCCGGCGGAGCTCGCGCCGGAATACGAGGGCAAGACCTGCATCGGCGATCTGGTCAAGGGCAGGAAGGACGGCCGGGATGCGGAAGTCTTCATCTACAACGTCGCCGACCACAAGGATGCCTTCGAGGAGGTCGGCAGCCAGGGGATCAGCTACACCGCCGGCGTGCCGCCGGTCGCCGCCGCGCTGCTGATCGCCGACGGCACCTGGGACGTGAAGAAGATGGTCAATGTCGAGGACCTGCCGCCGAAGCCCTTCCTCGACCTTCTGGGCAGGATGGGCCTGCCGACGCAGGTGAAGGTGAACGGCGAGGCAGCCTCGCTCGACCTCGCGGCCTGAGGCGTCGACGCTTCGCCGTCCCGGGCTCGGCCCGGGATGACGAGGCTGATCGGGCAGCGGGCTTCGGTCTCAGAACGGTTTGGCGACCATCAGGGCATAGGCGACGGCGACGAGGGCGAGCATGGCGATCGACAGGCCGATCGCCGTGCCCTTCTTGCCATTGGCGAAAGCCCGGCGGCTTTTCGCGCCGCAGATGGGATAGAGCACCAGCACGGCGAGGCCGACCCAGGTGAAGGCGTGGCCGGCCCAGTCGGGATTGAAGCCGACGAGGACGAGGCCGATCAGCCCGACAAGGCTGGTGATCGCCACCGCGGCCACATAGACGACCTTGCGCAGGCCGCCGACCGTGGTCACGGCGCCGGACGGTGCGGCGAGCGTCACGCCCGTCCAGCCGAGCGAGGCGAGCAGCGCCAGCATGGCGAGGCCGCCATGGGCCTTGACCAGAATTTCGTACATGTCGTGTCCCTGTCGAGAATGAATCGCATTTCGTGACGGCATCCCATGCGGCGGCGGGCGGCCGCAAGAGCCACGCGGTCGAAAAGATCGTCACCGCATGTTGGCAAGTGAGGAGAGCCCGGCAGCCCCCCTCGATCCGTTGGTCACGGTCTCATAGTCATGGCGCCAGCTGGCTTTGCAGGTCTCAGCGCTCAAGGCTCGGCGGCCGCGATGAGCCCCACCAGCCTCGTGACCGTCTCGCGCAGTTCCTCGACCTCGCTTGCGTCGAGGTGCAGCCCGGCCCCGAGGGTCTTTGGAATGTTGCGGGCCTTTGCCTTCAGGGCCCGCCCGGCGCCGGTCAGATCGACCAGCACGCGCCGCTCGTCCGCCGCATCGCGCCGCCGCGTCACCAGCCCCGCCGCTTCCAGCCGCTTGACCAGCGGCGTCAGCGTGCCGCTGTCGAGATGCAGCCTTTCGCCGAGCCCGCCGACGCTCTCGGGCGAGGATTCCCAGAGCACCAGCATGACCAGATATTGCGGATAGGTCAGCCCGAGCGGCGCCAGCGCCGGGCGATAGAGCCGGGTGATCAGGTTGGAGGCGGCGTAGAGCGGAAAGCAGACCTGCCGGTCGAGGGCGAGATCGTCGTCGCCGCCTTGCTCGTCTGCGCCCATCGTCGCCCCCTGCCCCTGCTACTTCGTCGAAACCTTCAGCTTCACGTCGATATTGCCCTTCACCGCGTTCGAATAGGGGCAGATCTGGTGAGCGGCCGCGACGATGTCATTGGCGGTGCCCTGGTCGACGCCGGCGATCTCGATCTCGAGCGTCACCGACAGCACGAAGCCGCCGCTGGAATTGGCCGACAGGCCGACCTCGCCGACGACGACGATATCCTCGTCGCGGATCTTCGTCTCGGACTTGCGGGTGGCGTGGATCACCGCATTCTCGAAACAGGCGGCATAGCCCGCGGCGAAGAGCTGCTCGGGATTGGTGGCGCCGCCCTTGCCGCCGAGTTCCTTCGGCATGGCGAGGTCGAGAGCGAGGATGCCGTCCTCGCTCTCGACCCGGCCGGACCGGCCACCGACGGCTTTGACCCGGGTGGTATAGGCTGCGCTCATGGTTCTTCTCCTGGCTGGCCCGACCGCCATCGCGCGGGCTTTTTGATTTTAGGCAATTAAATTGCACGCAATATATCTGCACGACCGTCGGCTCCGTCAAGGCCCGGCGCTCGTCGTTTGACGCCAACGCCGACGAACACGACTCGATCAGCAGAGCACGGTCGCTGCGAGAATGGCCCCACAAATCTTCTCCAGGGAGAGTGCACGCCGCCATCGACTCTTCCCTTGGCAGTCGGCAACCCTATTGACGTAAGGACCGGCCGGAGCGGCCGCCAACGGAGACAGGCATGGCGATCATCGACCCCATCATCAATTTCATGAACGACATCTTCTGGGGTTACGTGCTGATCTATGGCCTTCTGGCGGTGGGGGTGTATTTCACTCTCAGGCTCGGCTTCATCCAGATCCGCCACTTCCCGGAATATTTCCGGGTCGTCAAAGGCAGCCGCGGCGGCGACAAGGCAGGCATCTCGCCGCTGCAGGCGCTCACCGTCTCGCTGGCAAGCCGCGTCGGCACCGGCAATCTCGCTGGCGTCGCGGTGGCATTGACCCTCGGCGGCCCGGGCGCGATCTTCTGGATGTGGATGGTGGCGATCGTCGGCATGGCGACGGCCTATGCGGAATCGACCCTCGCCCAGCTCTACAAGATCCGCAACGACGAGGGCCAGTATCGCGGCGGGCCGGCCTTCTACATGTCGCACGGGCTCGGCCTGCCCTGGCTCGGCGCCATCTTCTCGCTCAGCCTGATCCTCGCCTACGGCCTGATCTTCAACGCCGTTCAGGCCAACTCCATCGCCGATGCCGTCGAGGCGGCCTTCGGCTACGACAAGCTCTGGATCGGCATCGGCCTTGCCGCCATCTCGGCCGTCGTCATCTTCGGCGGCATCCGCTCGATCGCCAATGTCGCCGAGATCGTCGTGCCCTTCATGGCCGTCGCCTATCTCGCCGTCGCGATCTACGTCCTGGCGGTCCACATCACCGAGGTCCCGGCGACGCTGTGGCTGATCGTCAAGAGCGCCTTCGGCTTCCAGGAGGCGGCCGGCGGCTTTGCCGGCGGCATCGCTGCGGCCATGCTGAACGGCGTCAAGCGCGGCCTGTTCTCCAACGAGGCCGGCATGGGCTCGGCGCCGAACATCGCCGCCGTGGCGACGCCGGATCCGCATCACCCGTCGTCGCAGGGCCTGGTCCAGGGCCTCGGCGTCTTCATCGACACGCTGGTCATCTGCACCGCGACGGCACTGATGATCCTTCTGTCGGGCATCTACACGCCCGGCCAGGACGTGACCGGCACCGAGCTGACGCAGAACGCCCTCTCCGCCCATATCGGCGACTGGGGCCAGTATTTCGTCGCCATCGCGATCTTCTTCTTCGCCTTCACCTCGATCATCGGCAACTACTCCTATGCCGAGAATGCCATGACGTTCCTCGGCGCCGGCAACCGCATCTGGCTGTCGATCCTGAAGATCGGCCTCCTCGCCATGGTCGTCTGGGGTTCGCTGGTGAAGGTCGAGACGGTGTTCAACACCGCCGATGCCTCGATGGGCCTGATGGCCTCGATCAACCTGATCGCCATCGTCGCCCTGTCCGGGACAGTGGTGAAGCTCACCCGCGACTATTTCCGGCAGAAGGCGTCCGGCCTCGAACCGCGCTTCGACAATGACGACTATCCGGAGCTGCAGGGCAAGATCGACGGCACGATCTGGACCCCGGTCGGCGACATCGAGAAGCAGTAAGGGTGCCTTCGCCGGCGCGAGAGCCTATCCCTAAGGCCGGGCAAGCGCGACGTGGCGGCCCGGCCCGTCGATTGGAGGGCCGGGCAGGCTGCGCTTTCCCGACTTTCTTCGATGGGCGGAAGCCCTCTTCGTCGCGGCGAGCCGGGTTTTCATTGCGCGCCGGCCTCTCTATGACCCTCCCTCACGCAACGAACGATCAGGGAGAGCAGGATGGCAGAGGCGAAGCGGATCGACGGCAAGGCGGTGGCGGCGCGCATCATCGAGACCGTCAAGGCATCGACCGAGACGCTCAAGGCGAAGACCGGCACCGCGCCGGGCCTCGCCGTCGTCATCGTCGGCGAGGATCCGGCCAGCCAGGTCTATGTCGGCTCCAAGGCGAAGACCGCCAAGGAATGCGGCTTCACCTCGATCAAGCACGAGCTCGACGCCGAGACCAGCGAGGAGACGCTGCTGAAGGTCGTCCGGGATCTCAACGCCGATCCCGCCGTCAACGGCATCCTCGTCCAGCTGCCGCTGCCCAAGCACATCGACGAGGCGAAGGTCATCCAGACGATCGACCCGGACAAGGACGTCGACGGGTTTCATCTGATCAATGTCGGCCGGCTTTCCACCGGCGCGCTTGCCGAAGCCTTCGTGCCCTGCACGCCCGCCGGCTCGATGCTCCTCGTCAGGGAGGTGCTTGGCGACGATCTCTCCGGCAAGAACGCCGTCATCGTCGGCCGCTCGAACATCGTCGGCAAGCCGATGGCGCAGCTGCTTCTCGCCGCCAATGCCACCGTCACCATCGCCCATTCGCGCACCAGGGACCTGCAGGCCGTGTGCCGCGGCGCGGACATCCTCGTCGCGGCGGTCGGCCGCCCGGAAATGCTGACCGGCGACTACGTCAAGGACGGGGCGGTGGTGATCGATGTCGGCATCAACCGCATCGAGGCGCCGGAAAAGGGCCTGAAGGAAGACGGCACCCCGAAGACCCGGCTGGTCGGCGACGTGAACTATGCCGAGGCCTCCGAGAAGGCCGCGGCGATCACGCCGGTTCCGGGCGGCGTCGGGCCGATGACCATCGCCATGCTGATGGCCAACACGCTGCGCTCGGCCTGCCGGGTCGCCGGCGCCGAGGCGCCGAAATTCTGAGACGACGGTGAGAACGGGGCGGCCCTCGCCTCGTTATTCGTCGCGTGGGCCCGCAAGGGCCGGTCCCACGCTGACGCAAGGCGTCGCTCCTGCCTAAGAGGCGCGTTGATCGGCGCTCGCCGCCGGCTCCCTGCCCCAGTCGGCGTTCCTGCCCCGCCGGTTCTTCGCAAAGGCCGGCGGCGAGACGACGCTTCGGCCGGACCATGCCTCGACAAAGCCGCGAAAGGCCTCGTCGGCCTCCACCGAGGCAAAGCCGTCCCGATGGAGGACGATCGCCCGGCGCAGTTCGATCCAGAACAGATAGCGCTCCTCGTCCCTCTCGATGGCGCGGAAGGCTGACCAGGGGAAATGGCTCGAGACGACGTCGCCGCCGGGCGAAGCGGGCTCGTCCTCGAGCCTGATGCCGTCGCGAGAGACTTCGAGGACGAAGCGCTTGCCGAGGAGCCCCTGCCGCTTCAGCGTGCTTTCGAGAGCCCAGCGCATGGTGCGGGCGAACAGCCAGTGCACCGGCACCGCGAGCAAAGCGAGAACGACCAGTGTCACCACGACGACGAGGCCGAAGCCGAAAACGTCGCCGGCCATGAGGCGATCGTAGCCCTGAAAGAGCGCAACGGCGAAGCCGATCAGCAGGAACACCGCGATGAAGCCCCGCCGCTCCTTCAGCCAGCGGTGGCCGTCGACCGCCATGTGATCGTCGAGGCTGAGGGTCATCGGCTGTCGGTACACAGGCTCGTCCCGTCCGGCACCCTGCCAGGGCATCCGTCGCGGCGCCGCCTCGCCGGTATCCGTCATCGCCGCTCGTCCCCTCCAACCTCGTCAGTCGGCCATACGATAGCGCGGCGACGGCGAAGCAGTAGGAGGTCGGCCATGGGGTGCACAGCCAGTTCGAGACTGAGAGAGGAATGGTGGAGGGGATCGAGGGGACGGTCCGGCCGCTGAGGCCGAACCGTCCGAGTCGCCTCCCCGGCAACTCCCGCCGCGGCAACGCATTTGCTCGTTGCTCTCCGTGGGCTTCCACGATTTCGTCAATACTATGCCGAGCCGCCCTGCGGTAGTGACGGAAATCCTCGCTCCCAAGGATTTGGCAACTCTCGTTAAGAAACCTCTAATTCATCCACAGGCAATTGCCCGGCGCGGCCCCCGCCCGGTTCGGGCCAGAGCCGGCGGGTGCCATGACGACCATCGGTCGCCGGTCGAAGCGTTCGAATCGCACCAAGAGCCGCGCGTCCAACCGGACGCGGCATGGACGCTCTCAGTCATTGGATCACCGCATCGCGCTTCTTCGAAAATCGATTCCGATCGTCGGGCCGACGCCGTCGCGGTCTTGTCAGAGCCTTGCCGCCAACGCCTTCGATGGCCAGCAGCTTTCCGGCAGGCCGAGGCGTCGCTCCGCCTCGCCGATCGAGCGGCGCGTCTTGAAGCCGGCGAGCCCGTCCACCGCGCCGACATCGGCGCCCTTCGCCACCAGCTTCTGCTGCATGCGGTAGACGTCGCCTCGGGTCAGCCGATCGGTCTTCTTCCAGCCGCCCTTCAGCGGCCCGGCGCCCTGGATGCGGTCGGCGACATGGCCGACGAAGAGGGCGTAGAGATCGGAATTGTTGTATTCCTTGATGACGTAGAAATTCGGCGTCGCAACGAAGCTCGGCCCGAGCCGGCCGGCGGGAAACAGAAGATGGCCCGAGCGGCCGCTCTCGCTCTCGGGAAACGGCCTGCCGCTCACCCGCTCGACCCCGGCCTTGACCAGATCGGCGATCCTGTAGGTCTTGTCCGGCCCCTCGCCCCGGCAGGAGACCGATGCCGGGATCATCGCCTCGAAGCCCCAGTCGCGTCCGGCCTGCCAGCCTGCGGCGTTCAGGTAGTTGGCGATCGAGGCGAGCGTGTCGGGGACCGAATTCCAGATGTCGCGGCGGCCGTCGCCATCGAAGTCGACGGCGTATTTCAGGAACTTCGAAGGCATGAACTGCGGCTGGCCGAGCGCGCCGGCCCAGGAGGACTTCATCTCGGAGACCTTCAGATGACCGTCGGCAACGATCTGCAGCGCCGCGATCAGCTCGCCCCGGAACAGCTCCTTGCGGCGCGACAGCCACGCCTTGGTCGCCAGCACCTCGAAGGCGTTCATCGGGATCTTCGCCGCGCCGAAGGCCGACTCCCGGCCCCAGATGGCGAGGATGATCGGCGCCGGCACGCCGTAGCGCTGCTCGATCTTTCCAAGCACGCCGGCATATCTCTGCCGGAGCTTCCGGGCGGTGGTGACATTGCCGGCGACCGCGCGCTCGGAGAGATAGTCGGCGCCGCTCTTGAACTCGGCCTGGAAATTGATTTCGGCGACGGTGTCCTTGCCGCCGGGCAGGATCAGGTCCGGCAGGCTGGTGTCCGGCGAAACGCCGGCAAAGGCCGCGTCGAAGACGGGCCGCGGCACCCCCGTTGCCTTCGCCTCAGGCCAGATCTCGCTTTCGAGAAAGGCCTTGAAGCCCTGGTCGAGCGAGGCCGCCCGGACGGGCTGAGCGGCGGCGAGCGCTGCAAGGAGGGCGACAGCGAGGGCGGCAAAGAGGCGGACGATCATGGCGCCCTTGATAGACCAGCGGGGCCGACAACGAAATGGCCCGGCAGATCGCTGCCGGGCCATTCTCAAGACGTCTGGAAGATCGGCGCCGCTTGCCTCAGGTGTTCATCTCGCGAAGCTCGGTGATGAATTCCTTCGGCAGATGCAGCGGGCTCGGCGTCTGGTAGCCCATGTGGCGGGCGACGTCGGCAACGAAGGCGCTGCAGTTGTAGGTCACCGCGTTCCAAACCGGGCTGCGGGCCTGGAGCTTGTGGATGTAGGGGACGATCTCGTTGTACTGCGCGGCCGTCAGCGGAATGGTCCACTCGGCGAGGAGATAGGCCCGCTCGGTGTCGCCGTCGCTGGCGCCGGTCTCGGAGGGCACCGGAACGAGATGGCCGAGCATGTAGGGAACGACGCTGGTCGAGGCCGGGTGCAGGCCCGCCACTTCGGTCATGCTGGGGATCAGCGTTCCGGTCGAATCGTAGGGCACGCGGCCGTTCGCATCGAACTTGCCGAACACCACGAAGGTGTGACCGTAGCTCTCGGCGTTGCGGGCGCGGAACGAGATGAAATACGGCTTGGCGAGCTTCGACTGGCCGGCGGCGTCGGTCGGCGCGTAGGCGGTGGACTGGACGATGCCGTCAGCCGAATTGACCGGCGCGCCGGCCATGACGGTGTTGTTGCTGTTGGCTGTCGACGTGCATCCGGCGACGGCGAGGCTCAGGAAAGCCGCAGCCGCGAGCCGAAGGAATGAGGGGAGCATTGTGCCGCCTTTCTCGAAAACGAAACGTGGTGCCCGAACGGTTCTTGGCTCTATCAGGCAACAGTCATGCCGCATGCGGAGCGCTTTCCCGTCACCAGAAGCGCCGCGTGGCGTCATGTCACGCTGTCGATAATCTTGCCCAGTGGCCCGATTCGGACGTTTGCGCCAACCGCTCGAAGGCGACAGGCCAAAGTCGGACTCAAACGGACCCCGGACATCTTTGGTTTCAGTAGCGTCCGGCGATTGCGACGCTCTTCCGGCAGTGTTGCCTGGAAGCCTCATTCGTCGAAGCCGCGCCACTAGCATCGGCCTGAAAATCGGAGTCGATTTTCTCAAAAGCACGATGCGGTGATTCAAAAGCTTGGAGCGTCCTTTGTGCGTCCATCCGGACGCACGGCGCTCCAACCCAGCGCATCTCATCTTGCCGAAATTCCTCGGCGCCGTTGATCGGAGCGCCGTAAAAGCAGGCGGTTTCTCGGGGGATGGGCTGCAGTCTTGTCGGTTCTGTGACCGATCACCGATGGCCCGCGGGCCATCTGGCAGAATGGAAGGGGAAGGCCGCGAACGACCTTCCCCGACGCCATGAAGGGATTAGCCCTTGGTGACGTAAGCCGGCTCGGAGTAGGCCGGCTCGACCGGGGCCTTGCCCTTGCCCTTGCCGATGCCCTTGCCCATGCAGCCAGCGAAGGTTGCGAGAGCGAAGCACGCGACCGATGCGATGATGACTTTCTTCATAGTAGCTACCTATCAGTGTCTGTCGGTTGATGCCGCAGTTCAAATTCCCGACGCGAGTGCGGCCGGTGCGTTCGGAACCTGTTGCCAAAACACGCTAGCGGCAAGTGCTCAAAAGCCACAGTGCTCGCCGAACGTCTTGACGCTATCCTGATTGTCGTTAACAAATTGTATCGGGCCTGTTTACGAGCGTTAGCAAACCGCTGCTCCGCAGGCCTCTGCGGCTTCCGAGCCACAGCTGAACGGGCCACCGACGGGCGTTGCTGCCGTGCCGCAGAATGCAGAAATTCCGCGAGCCCAGCAGATGCTCGGTGACGGACATCCGGCCCGGCGACCGGTTCGATTTCAACTGTTTGGCTGATGACCGCCGCCAGGGCGGGCGACGGCTTTCGTGACTTCGGGTGAGTCGGCGGGGATCGGTCGCTGGCCATGCGTCACGCATGCTGGCGCGAGAAGACATCAGCGCCCTCGACCAAGCAACGGCCGGCCCTCATCTTTGGCCGAAAGGATGGATTGTTCTTCCCGAGCGTCACTGGGCGAGCGGCGCCGGCGGCGTCAGACCGGCGGGCGGCGGCGCGCCGGGGGCATTCTGGATCGCCACCTCCGATTCGGTGACCAGCACCGAGCCCGGCGGGCCCTTGATCACCACCCTCGCCTCGCGAATCGCCTGGCGGTTCTGGGCGAGGATCGTCGGCCGTTCCGCCTCGACGAGCACGGCGCCCGGCTGGCCGGTGGCGTCGGTGAAGGCGGCGGCGAGTTCCTCGCGGGTGGTCGCGCAGGTCTGATAGGCGTTCTCGGCAGCCGCGTCGTCGGAAAGCCCCGCCGTCACCTGCTTGACCGTTTCGTCGTAATTGCAGAAGGCGTCGGCCCGCAGCGTCACGTCCAGATGCCCGGTGACCGGCCCGTAGCTCTTCTGGATCACCGCTTTCCGGTTGTTGTAGTCGTTGAGATAGGTCTTGCGCATCGCCAGCCGGCACTGGGCGTAGACGAGCTCTCCCGGCCGCATCAGGAGGCTCTGGCAGTGGGCGTCGTCGGCCGGCTCCTCGAGGGCGATCGTGTCCTCGATACTGCTGCCGGTCACGCAGCCGGACAGGGCGCCCGTCAGGACAAGAAGCATGCCGGCAAGAGCCATCAAGCGCATCGTGATCAGTTCCAAAATCGGCCGCAGCTTCGGTGCCGGGGAGCTTCCTTAAGGAAGTCGCCGGCATCGCGAACCTTGTTGCGGCCACCGTTCAAAAAATTGGCCCCGGATCGCCCGTCTCTGGGCTGACCCATCCCGGAGATCGCGCCGCGCCGCGTCGCCATGCCCTTCGGCCGAAGCGCGACCCCGTGGAGAAGTTTGCGGCAAAGGTGTGACGCAGCCGCCCGGCAAGGCGCCAAGGCCCCGAAAAATTCCGACTATGGCGTCGGGATCACCTTGCGCACCTCCGCTTCCAGCGCTTCGGAGGTCTTCTTGGCGGCGCAGGTGCGTGTCGGGCTGATCGCCACCTGCTGGTCGAGATCGCTGCGCCCGAGCGGGCAGACGTCGTTGGCGATGTCAGGCTTCACCCGCACGGTCAGCGGAATGTCGGAGAGCTTGCGGGAGAGCTTCGAGGCGATCGAGTTCTTCACCTCCCAGTCGCCGAGCGACACCTCCACCAGCGCCGTCGCGGGGTCGGCCTCGATCGGATCCTCGGCCACAGAGCCGACCGTTTGCGCGGCCACCGGCCCAGTTAGCGCGGCGAGCGCAAGCATGGCGGCCATCCAGCTGCCCGTTGCCCGTGTCTTGCCGTCAAGCTGCGACGCCATCGCGTTTTCGCTCCTACCTCGTTTCCGGCCCATGAAATCGTCGCACCCGCCGCGCCGTCCGACAGTTCGTACCCCGGCGTGGGGCGGATCCTCGGCCAAAGGCTGGCGCTCGCATCGGCAAAGTCAATCTTCCCCAGAGGAATGATCCGGGCGGCCAGCGGTGCGGCGCCTCAGACAATCTTATCGGGGGGATAAATGTTTTTCAGCGGGTTTGTTCCGATCGAATTCTTCGATGATGCCATTGGATTTTGCCCGATCCAGCAAAAGTTCATGGCTGCCATGCCATTGTGCGCTGCAGCATCAGTCCGTATATCTCGGCGCATCGGAATAGAACGAAGTAACGAGGGGATCGTCATGACGAAATTTCTCACCACTGCTGCCATCCTCGCAGCGATCACGACCGGCGCCAGCGCCGCCGACCTGAAGGCCGAGACGGGCCAGTCGATCAATCTCGGCAGTGTCAGCGGCGCCGCCTACTACACCGTCGAGGAGAACGGCCTGCGCCTCGTCGCGACCGTCGCCGACGGCGAGACCGGCGCGCCGATCCGCTTCGTCTCGACGCTGGAAGACGGCCAGGCCCTGACGATCGCCGTCCCGGCCGGCGAGGGTAAGAACCCCGAGGAGCTCACCTTCCGCCGGGATGGCGACCGCCTGACGGTCGACAATGGCGACGACCTGCGCGCCGCCCTCACCGACTGAGGTATCGCCCCGGCACGCCGCCGATCGGCGGCTGGATGCGGCAAAGCGAATGACGACAGGGCCGGTGCGCTAGAGGCGAGCCGGCCCTTTCGCATCCTTCCAAGGATCCGCATTCTCGCAAGGCGGCTTTTCCAAAGCCGGCATTGCTGGCATTCTCACTTGATGACACAGCGTGACATCGGCGCCGGCGACGCCCTCATCATCGTCGACGTGCAGAACGACTTCTGCGCCGGAGGCGCGCTCGCCGTGCCGGACGGCGACGCGGTCGTGCCGATCGTCAACCGGCTGGCGAGGCGCTTTCCCGTCGTCACCCTCACCCAGGACTGGCACACGCCCGGCCACATCTCCTTCGCCACCAGCCACGACCGCCAGCCATTCGAGACGATCGAGCTTGCCTACGGCACCCAGGTGCTCTGGCCGGACCACTGCGTCATGGGCTCCGAGGGCGCGGGCTTTCATCCGGATCTCGTCGTGCCGACGGCGCAGATGGTCGTACGCAAGGGGTTTCATCCCGAGGTCGACAGCTATTCGGCCTTTCTCGAGGCCGACCACGAGACCCGCACCGGCCTTGCCGGCTATCTGAGGGAGCGCGGCGTCGGCCGCATCTTCGTCTGCGGCCTCGCCACCGACTTCTGCGTCGGCTGGACCGCCATGGACGGGCGCAAGGCCGGTTTCGAGGTCGCGGTGATCGAGGACGCCTGCCGCGCCATCGATCTCGACGGCTCGCTTGGCCGGGCGTGGGACTCCATGGCCGGGCTCGGCGTAACCAGACTGAGTTCCACCGACATCCTCGCTTCGTGACGTCGGAGATTTCGATGGGCAGCTTCGACGGCGTCCGATCGGTCTTCATCCTGACCGGCGCCGGGATCTCGGCCGAGTCGGGCGTCGAGACCTTTCGCGACAAGGACGGCATCTGGTCGAAGGTGCGGCTGGAGGACGTCGCGACGCCGGAAGGCTTCGCGCGTGATCCGGCCGCGGTGCACCGCTTCTACAATGCCCGCCGGGCGGCGCTCGCATCGGTGCGGCCGAACCCGGCCCACCATGCCCTCGCCCGGCTGGAAGAGGCACTTGCCGGGCGCCTCACGCTCGTCACCCAGAACATCGACGACCTGCATGAACAGGCCGGCGCGCGCGACGTCATCCACATGCATGGCGAACTCGCCCGGTCGCTCTGTGGCCATTGCGGCGCCAGGGGCGACGCGGCCGGCGACCTGTCGACGGCGCTTGTCTGCGCCGCCTGCGGCAACGCGGGTGGGCTGCGGCCGGACGTCGTCTGGTTCGGCGAAATCCCCTACCGGATAGAGGAGATCGCCGAACGGCTGGTTTCGGCCGACCTCTTCGTCTCGATCGGCACGTCCGGCGCGGTCTATCCGGCTGCCGGCTTCGTCGCCGAGGCGCGCTCCGCCGGCATCCGCACCCTCGAGCTCAATCTCGAACCCTCGGAGGGAAGCGTCTTCTTCGACGAGGCGCGCCACGGCCCGGCCTCGGTTCTCGTCCCGGCCTTCGTCGCGGAACTGCTCGCTTCGCCGGGCCTGCGGTGAGCTCCCCGCAACGCAGCTAGCCTCGCTCCAGATTCATGTGGCAGCGTCACAGCTTAAAGCGTTCTTCCGGTCGGAAAACTGGCGGCGCTTTCAAGCGAAGATGTCCGGCCCGCACACAGCCATTCGGGAAGGCTGCAGCCTCCCGTCGCGATGCCCGAGCGACTGCCCGCATCGGCCCGCCAATCGGGATCGATCGTCGGAAAGCACGATGCGGTGATGCAATCGAGAGGACGGCGCGCGAAAATCGCCGCCCGACCCGGATGCGACAAGACACCGCCGCATCTGCGCCGCTTTGTCGTTCGAAGCTTATGCGAGCATGCGGCCCTGGCGCCGCACCCTTCAGGCGAAGGGACAAGGCGATCACGACGATGGTGAACGGCTGCGACCATCCGGCCGCTTGCGGCCCATCTCGCCGCAGCCCACTTGATTCAGGGACGGCACGGTGAAACTGTTTCGCAGTGCAGTATGACGGCCGGGAGATTCGGCCAGCGCGGCGCATAGTGATCGAACCGGGCCGCGATTGCAAGAGGCGAAGCCTCCCTTTTGTGAAATTTAATGATTGTTTTCAAAGGTTTGGCGTGTAGCATGGCGTAGTCGGGACTGACGGGCATGCCCCGCGAGCGACGCTCGAAGCGTGCCATGGCGAATGGAGGTGGGTGATGAGCGCATTGTTCGACCAGTACGCCAGGACATACGAACAGCGGCGGGAAACCGTGATGTCGCTGTCGCAGTTTCTCGAAAAATGCCGGGATGATCCGATCCTCTATGCCGGGCCACACGAACGGCTCTTGGCGGCGATCGGCGAGCCGGAGATGGTCGACACCTCGCTCGACTCGCGGCTCGGGCGGATCTTCCAGAACCGGACGATCCGCACCTACAAGGCGTTTCCGGACTTCTACGGCATGGAGGAGACGGTCGAGCGGATCGTCGCCTTCCTGCGCCAGGCCGCGCAGGGGCTCGAGGAACGCAAGCAGATCCTCTATCTCCTCGGCCCGGTCGGCGGCGGCAAGTCGTCCCTCGCCGAGCGCATCAAGTCGCTGATCGAGAACCAGCCGATCTACGTGCTGAAGGCCGGCGACGAACTCTCACCCGTCTTCGAGAGCCCGCTCGTGCTCTTCGACCCCGAGACCATGGGCGAGACGCTGGAGGCCGAATACGGCATTCCCCGGCGCCGGCTCTCCGGGCTGATGAGCCCCTGGTGCGTCAAGCGGCTCGACGAGTTCGGCGGCGACATCTCGAAGTTCAAGGTCGCCAAGCTGATGCCCTCGCGGCTGAAGCAGATCGGCGTCGCCAAGACCGAGCCCGGCGACGAGAACAACCAGGACATCTCCTCGCTCGTCGGCAAGGTGGATATCCGCCGGCTGGAGACCTTCGCCCAGAACGACCCGGACGCCTATTCCTACTCCGGCGGCCTCAACCGGGCGAACCAGGGCGTGCTCGAATTCGTCGAGATGTTCAAGGCGCCGATCAAGATGCTGCATCCGCTGCTGACGGCGACGCAGGAAGGCTCCTATGTCGGCTCGGAGAATATCGGCGCGATCCCGTTCACCGGCATGATCATGGCCCACTCCAACGAATCGGAGTGGAAGAGCTTCAAGAACAACAAGAACAACGAGGCCTTCATCGACCGCATCTATGTGATCAAGGTCCCCTACTGCCTCAGGGTCGACGAGGAGACCCGGATCTACGAGAAGCTCGTCTCGGGCTCCGAACTCGCCGAGGCGCCCTGCGCTCCCGACACGCTGGAGATGCTGGCGCGCTTCGCCGTGCTGTCGCGGCTGAAGCCGCACGAGAACTCCTCGCTCTATGCCAAGATGCGCGTCTACAACGGCGAGAGCCTGCGCGAGGTGGACCCGAAGGCCCGCACCATGCAGGAATATCGCGACGCGGCCGGCGTCGACGAGGGCATGAACGGCATCTCGACGCGCTTCGCCTTCAAGGCGCTGTCGGCGACCTTCAACCACGACACCGAGGAGGTGGCGGCCGACCCGGTGCATCTGATGTACGTCCTCGAACAGGCGGTGCGCCGCGAGCAGTTCCCCGAGGACATCGAGAGCGACTATCTGGAGTTCATCAAGGCGGACCTTGCGCCGCGCTATGCCGAGTTCATCGGCAACGAGATCCAGAAGGCGTATCTCGAAAGCTATCACGACTACGGCCAGAACCTCTTCGACCGCTACGTCTCCTATGCCGACGCCTGGATCGAGGACCAGGACTACAAGGATCCCGACACCGGCCAGCTGCTCGACCGCGACCTGCTCAATCAGGAGCTCACCAAGATCGAGAAGCCGGCGGGCATCGCCAACCCCAAGGACTTCCGCAACGAGGTGGTGAAGTTCTCGCTGCGCTCGCGAGCGGCGAACCGGGGCCGCAATCCGTCCTGGACCAGCTACGAGAAAATCCGCGACGTCGTCGAGAAGCGGATGTTCAGCCAGGTGGAAGACCTCCTGCCGGTCATCTCATTCGGATCGAAGAAGGATTCCGAGACGGAGAAGAAACACAACGAGTTCGTCGATCGGATGGTCGAGCGCGGGTTTACGCCGAGGCAGGTGCGGCGTCTCGTGGAATGGTATATGCGTGTGAGGCAGGCGAGCTGAGCGACTTCCTCACGCTTTCCACGGGATAAACCATGCACATCATCGACCGTCGTCCCGACCCCGGGGGCAAGAGCCTCGCCAACCGCCAACGCTTCATGCGGCGCGCCAGGGCGCTGGTGAAGCAGGCGGTGCGGGAAGCCTCCGGGTCGCGGAAGATCCGGGAGATCGACGGCGGCGGCGCCGTCACCATCCCGGCCGACGACGTCCACGAGCCGAGCTTCCACGCCGGCCGGGACGGCGGCATGCGCGACTATGTTTTGCCGGGCAACAAGAAATTCGTCTCCGGCGACCGCATCCAGCGGCCGCGGCAGGGCTCCGGCTCCGGCTCGGAGGGCAGCGCCGACGGCGAGGGCGAGGACAATTTCCGCTTCGTCCTGTCGCGGGACGAGTTCCTCGACCTCTTCCTCGAGGATCTGGAGCTGCCCAATCTCGCCAAGCGCCAGGTGATGGGCGACGCGGTGGAAAAACGTCATCCCGCCGGCTTCAAGACCTCCGGCCCGCCAGCGTCCCTGTCGGTCGGCCGAACGATGCGACGCAGCCTGTCCCGACGCATCGCGCTGAAACGGCCGAACCCGGTCGAGCTCGACAGGTTGCGCCGCGAACTCTTCGAACTCGAGACGTCGAGCGGCGACGGCGCCCGCATCGCCATGCTGCGGGCCGAGATCGAGCGCCAGGAGCGGCGCGCCAAGGTCATTCCCTTCATCGACCCCGTCGATCTTCGCTACCGGCGCATCGAGGTAACGCCCGAGCCGATCGCACGGGCGGCGATGTTCTGCCTGATGGACGTCTCGGCCTCCATGGACGAGCACATGAAGGACCTTGCCAAACGGTTCTTCTCGCTGCTCTATCTGTTCCTGACCCGGCGCTACAAGCAGGTCGAGATCGTCTTCATCCGCCATACCCACGAGGCCAAGGAGGTGGACGAGGAGACCTTCTTCCACTCGCGCGAATCCGGCGGCACGGTGATCTCCTCGGCGCTGATCGAGATGGCCAGGATCGCCAAGCAGCGCTTCCCGCCGGACCAGTGGAACATCTATGCCGCCCAGGCCTCGGACGGCGACAACCTTTCCTCGGACAATGCCCGCTCGGTGGCGCTCCTGCGCGAGACGATCCTGCCGATGGCGCAGTACTACGCCTATCTGCAGGTCGGGCGCGGCGACTTCGACCGCGAGGACGGCGTCTTCGCCCGCCAGGAAACGACATTGTGGCGGGCCTATCAGGAACTGGTGCGGCCGAACCTGCCGATGGCGATGCGCAAGGTGAACGACCGGCGCGACATCTATCCGGTGTTCCGCGAACTCTTCGAGCGCCGCGACGAGCCGGCGGAGACCTGAGCGATGGCGAGAATGGCAAAGAAGGCCGCCCCGGCGGCCCCCACCGGCGAGCCACTGTTCACCGGCCGCGACTGGGACTTTCCCCTGCTCTCGAAGGTCTATGGCGCGATCGAGGAGATCGCCGACAACGAGCTGAAGCTCGACATCTATCCCAACCAGATCGAGGTGATCACCTCCGAGCAGATGCTCGACGCCTATGCCTCGACCGGCATGCCGCTGTTCTACAAGCACTGGTCCTTCGGCAAGCACTTCGTCAGGAACGAGACGCTCTACCGCAAGGGCTGGCAGGGCCTCGCCTACGAGATCGTCATCAATTCGAGCCCCTGCATCGTCTACATCATGGAGGAGAACTCCGCGACGATGCAGACGCTGGTGCTGGCGCATGCCGCCTTCGGCCACAACCACTTCTTCAAGAACAACTACTGCTTCAAGCAGTGGACCGACGCGACCAGCATCCTCGACTATCTCGCCTTCGCCAAGAACTACGTCGCGACCTGCGAGGACCGCTACGGCCAGGAGATGGTCGAGCAGGTGCTCGACGCCGCCCACGCGCTGATGAGCCACGGCGTCCACCGCTATCCCGGCAAGCATGCGGTGGATCTGAAGTCCGAGCAGCGCCGGATGGAAGAGCGCAGGGCCTTCGCCGAGGAGCACTTCTCCGACCTCTGGCGCACGCTGCCGAAATCGCCGGACGGGCCGAAGCGCGACATGGATGCCGAGCGCCGTCGCCAGCTGCTCGGCCTGCCCGAGGAGAACATCCTCTACTTCCTCGAGAAGAACGCCCCGCGCCTCGCCGGCTGGCAGCGCGAGCTGATCCGCATCGTCCGCCAGATCGCCCAGTATTTCTATCCGCAGCGCCAGACCAAGGTGATGAACGAGGGCTGCGCCACCTTCACCCACTACCGGCTGATGACCAGGCTGCACGAGCAGGGCAGGATCACCGACGGCGCCTATATGGAGTTCCTGCACTCCCATACCTCCGTCGTCTTCCAGCCGGAATATGACGACCAGCGCTATGGCGGCATCAACCCCTATGCGCTGGGCTTTGCGATGATGGAGGACATCGAGCGGATCGCCCTTACACCCACACAGGAGGACCGGGCCTTCTTCCCCGATTTTGCCGGCTGCGGCGACGCTTACGGCGTTCTGCGCAATGCGTGGGAAAACTATCGCGACGAGAGCTTCGTCCTGCAGTTCCTCTCGCCCAACGTCATCCGCAAGCAGAAGCTCTTCCGGCTGATCGACGATTCCGAGGAAGACGACATCGTCGTCGCCTCGATCCACGACGAGCACGGCTACAAGGCGGTGCGCCAGTCCCTGTCGCGGCAGTTCGACGTCGGACGGCAGGACCCGGACATCCAGGTGGCGGATGTCGATCTCGCCGGCGACCGCAAGCTGATCCTGCACCACAATGTCGTCGACGGCGTGACGCTGGACGGCAAGGATGCGGCGAAGGTGCTGCACCACCTCGCCAATCTCTGGGGCTACGACGTCAAGCTCCTGGAGATCGAGGACGGCCACACCGTCGCCGCCCATGACGGCTCGCCCTCCCGGGCGTTCCGCTGAGGGCGATGCGCAGTACGGCTTAGCCGGCCTTCGGTCGTGAAGGCCAACCGGTCGAATGACCGGTCACTCGCGGCCGTGGAGGAACCCCCGCACCACCGCCACCGTCGCCGCCGGCTGCTCCTCCATCAGCCAGTGGCCGGCGCCCTTGATGACCGCGCCCTTGACGTTCGAGGCCGCAAAACCCGTGACCGCCGCCATCGTCGTTCCGAAGGACGCCTCGCCGCCGACGGCGAGCACCGGCATGGTCAGCTTGCCGGCAGCCATGAAGGCCTGGTTGTCGACCGCATCCTGATCGAAGGCGGCGAACTGGGCAAATCCCGCATGCATCGCCCCCGGCAGGGCATAAAGCGCCGCATAGTGCTCGCGGGAGGCTTCGTCGAAATTGGCAGGCTTCGCCGAAAACTCGTTCCAGAAACGGTCGAGATAGATCCGCTCGCGCCCGGCGACGAGGCGCTCCATGTCCGGCCCGCCGAAGCGGAAGTGCCAGAGCAGCGGGTTCTTCAGGATCTCGTCCCAGGGCCCGACCCCCGGCAGCGGCGCGTCCATCAGCACCAGCTTCGTCACCCGGTCGCGATGCTCCGCGGCGAAGGCATAGGCGACCATGTTGCCGATGTCGTGGGCGACGACCTCGACTTGGCCCACATCCAGCGCGTCGAGAAGGCCGGCGATGTCCTGCCCTTGGGTCTTCTTGTCGTAGCCGCCCTCGGGCCGCTGCGAGAGGCCGAGGCCGCGAAGGTCCGGCACGATCACCTTGTGATCCTTCGCCAGATCGGCCGCGAGCGGCGCCCACATGTCGCCGGTCTCGCCATAGCCGTGAAGGAGCACGACCGCCGGCCCTTCGCCGCCGATCCGCACATGCAGGCTGGTGCCGTTGGTGGCGATGTCGCTGGTCGTGAAACTGCCCGGAAACGGCTGGACACCGGCCAGGGCCGGCGTCGCGGCGACGGCCATGAGCGCCATGACGGCGGATCGCAGATGCATGGCAATAACTCCTCTATCCGGGCCGCCCACGGCCGCTGGACAGGAAGATGATCGCGGATAATCTCGGGCACTAGCCGGCAGCTTCCGAAACCGGCTTCTGGAAACTCCGAACGATGATGAAGTTCGACGGACTGGCCGCCTTCGTCGCCGTGGCGGAAGCGGGATCGATCAGCGCTGCGGCCCGGCGCCTCGGCCTGGCGAAGTCCGTGGTCAGCGAGCGGCTTGCCGAGCTCGAGCGCTCCGTCACCGCCCGTCTGGTCCAAAGGACCACCCGCAAGCTGTCCCTGACGCCGGACGGGACCGTGTTCCTCGAGCGCGCCCGCACGATCCTGCGCGAAATGGAAGAGGCAACGGCCGAGATGACCGAGCGCCGCGGCTCGCTCACCGGGCCGCTGCGGATCGCCGCGCCGACCGGCTTCGGGACGCTTCACCTCAGCGCCGCTCTCCATGGCTTCCTCGCGGCCCATCCGGCGATCCGGATCGACCTCGAGCTCGACGACCGCTTCGTCGACGTCGCGGCAGACGGCTTCGACGCCGCGATCCGCCACGGGCCGATCCATGACGGCCGGCTGGTCGCAAGGCACCTCGCCTCGAGCCGCCGCCTGCTGGTCGCCTCGCCGGCCTATCTCGAGCGGATGGGGACGCCCGTTTCGCTGGACGATCTCGAGGCAGCCTCGGCGATCCTCTACAGCAACCGGGATTCCGACTGGCGGTTTCGCGACGCGGGCCGGGACGTCGTCGCGCGGCCGAAGCCGTGCCTGCGGGTGAACAACGGCATCGTCATGCGCGACGCGGCGGTGGCCGGACTCGGCATCGCCTTGCTGCCGACCTTCTTCATCCACCAGCAGCTGGCGGCCGGCGCACTCCGGGCGATCGACATCGGCCTCGAAGCGGAAGGCGCGACGCTGCATCTCGCCTATCCGGCCAATCGCAGCCCCTCTGCCAAGATCGTCGCCCTGACCTTATGGCTGCGCCACGCATTCGGCGCGCCGCCCTATTGGGAAGCGGCGCTTGCGCCTCAATAGGACCGGTAGGCCGACATGATCGCGGCGATCTGCAGGGTGTCGAGCGCCTGAACCTGGGCGTTGGTGACGGCCTGGATCTGCTCGAGCCGCAGGCTGCGGATGTCGTCGGTCGAGAGGCCGGGCAGCGCCGCCGTGCTGATCGCCGCGATGTCGGCCGTCGAGAAGGTCGAGAGCTGGCTGGTGCTGAGCGCGGCGATCTGCGCCGAGCTGAGGCTCGCCACCTGGCTCGGGGTCAGGGCTTCGGCCTGCTCGGAGGAGAGGACGGCGATCATGTCGACCGTCAGGCCGTTGACCGCCTTCGGGTCGATCGCGGCGATCTGCGTCGCCGAAAAGGCGGTGATCTTGTCGGTGCCGAAGGTCGCCACCTGCACCGCATTGAAGGCGCCGATCTGCGCCGCAGTCAGCGCCTTGACCTGGAATGTGTCGAGCGCCCTCAGCTGGTAGTAGGACAGCGTCGCGACCTGCGAAGTCGTCAGCGCGGCGATCTGGTCGCTGCCGAGTGCCGCGATCTGGTCGGCCGAAAGCCCCGCGATCGAAGCCGGCTTGATTGCCGCAAGATCGCTGGCCGAGAAGGTCGCGAGATCGGCGGCGTCGAGGGCGGCGATCTGGGTGGCGGTAAGGGCGCCGATCTGGGTGGCGGAGAAGCCGTCGATCTGGGCCGAGGTCAGCGCCTCGATCTGCGTCGGCGTCAGGCCGGCGATCGCAGTGCTGGCGATGGCGCCGATCTGCGCTGTGCTGAAGGCGGCGAGGCTGTCGCTGCGCAATGCGGCGATCTGGGTCGCGCTGAGCGCGGCGATCTGCCCGGTCGTCAGCGCCTCCGCCTGGGAGGGCGTCAGCGCGGCGATCTGGGTGGTCTGCAGGCCGGCGATCTGGGTGGTCTTCAGGGCCGCCACCTGATCGAGGCTGAGGGCCGCGATCGTCTCCGCCGGCAGCCCGGCCATCGCCGCCGGGGTCAACGATGCGAGGCTGGCGCCCGGCAGCGAGAGGAGCACGGCGGGGTCGATCCCCGCCACCTGCAACGCGCCAAGGGCGCCGAGCTGGGCCGTGGTGAGGCTTGCCACCTGGCTGGGGCCGAGGGCGCCGAGCTGCGTCGGCGTCATGCCGGCGACCGCCTTGGCGTCGAGGGCGGCGATCGCCTCGTTCGGCAGCGAGGCGATCTTCGTCTCGGAAAGGCCGGCCATCTGCGTGGCGGTGACGCCGCGCCATTGCGCCGCGGTCAGACCGCTCATCTGGGCCGCGGACAATGCCTCGATCTGGCCGGAGCCGAGGCCCGCGACCTGCGCCGCCGTCAGCGCCGCGATCTGGTCGCCTGTCAGTGCCTCGACCGCTTCCGTCGAGAGGCCGGAGATCGCCGAGCCGGCAATCGCCGCGATGTCGGCGGCGGAGAAGGTTTCCAGCGCGCCGGGTCCGAGCGCCGCGAGCTGCGTCGCGGTCAGCGCCGCGATCTGGGTGGTGGTGAGGCTGTCGATCTGCCGGGCGCTCATCCCGGCGATCTGGTCCGGGGTAAGGCCGGCGATCGTCTTGGCGCTGAGAGCGGCGAGCTGCTCGCTCGAAAGCGCCGCAAGACGGTCGGCGGGCAGCGCGGCGACCTGCGATGCCGTTACGCTGCGGATCTGGGCGGTGGAAAGCCCGGCAATCTGCGTCGGCGTGAAGCCGGCGAACTGGGCCGGCTTCAGCCCGGCGATCTGGGTCGCCGAGAGCGCCTGAAGCTGCTCCAAGGGAAAGGTCGCGATCGTCTCGGCGGCAAGGCCGGTGATGGCGGCAGGGGTGATCGCCGCAATGTCGGCGGCCGAGAAGGTGGCGATGTCGGCGGCGCTCAGCGCCCCGACCTGCGCCGCGCTCAGCGCCGCGACCTGCGTCGGCGTCAGGGCTTCCGCCTGCAGGGTCGAGAGACCGGAGATCTGCGCCTCGGTGAAGCCCGAGACCGCCTTGGCGGCGATCGCCGCCATCTGGGTCGTCGAGAGCGCGGCGACGGCCTCGCTCGTGAAGGCGGCGACCTGCGTCGCCGTGAAGGCGCGGATCTGCGTCGTCGACAGGGCGGCGACCTGCGAGGGGCCGAGCGCTGCGGCCTGGGCCGGCTTCAGCGCGGCGATCTGCGCCGCAGTCAGCGCCGCGACCTGGGCCTCGCCGAGGCCGGCGATCGCCTCACCGGAGATCGCCGCGACGGCGCTCGCCGACAGCGCGGCGAACTTCTCCGGCGAAAGCGCCGCCAGCTGGTCGTTGTCGAATGAGGTCAGTTGCTGCGGCTTCAGCGCGGCGACCTGCGCCGGCGTCAGCGCCTCGATCTGCACCGATGTCAGCGCCTCGATCTGGCCGCCGGTGAGCCCCTCGATCGCCTTGGCCGGGATGGCAGCCACCTGTTCCGGCGACAGGACGGACACGCCGTCGGCGGAGAGCGCCGCAAGCTGCGTCATGGTGAGCCCACGGACCTGCGCGGCCGTCAGCGTCTCGATCTGCGATGCCGAGAGCGCTCCCGCCTGGGCGGCCGACAGCGCGCCGATCTGCCCGGCCGTCAGCCCGGCCACCTGGTCGAGGCTGAGCGCCGAGACGATGTCCGGCGATAGGCCGGCGATCGCCTTGGTGCCGATCGCCGCGATGTCGGCGCGGGAGAATGTCTCGATCGCCGCCGGCGTGAAGGCGCCGATCTGCTGGACACCGAGCTTTCCCACCTGGGTGGTCGTCAGCGCCTCTGCCTGGGCCGGCGTCAGCGCGCCGATCTGGGCGGTGGTGAGCCCCGATACGGCGGTCGGCGTGATCGCAGCGATCTGCTCGCCGGACCAGTCGCGGGTGGCCTCCAGAGAAAGCGCCGAGATCTGCGCCGCGCTCATTGCCCGGATCTGCAGCGGCGACAGGGCCGCACCCTGCGCCGGGGTCAGGGCGGCGACCTGGCTCGGTTTCAGCGCGGCTGTCTGCGCCGCGGTCAGGGCGCCGACCTGATCGAGGGAGAGCGCTGCGATGCTGAGCTGCGACAGGCCGGCGATGGCGCCCGGCGCGATCGCCGCGATCCTGGCCGGGGACAGCGCCGCGAGCTGCTCGGCGCTGAGCGCGGCCACCTGATTGAGGTTCAGCGCACCGATCTGCGCCGTCGTCATCGCCCCGGTCTGGGCGACGGTGAGGCCGGCGATCTGCAGCGCCGAAAGGCCGGAGACCGCCTTCGGGGAGATCGCCGCGACCTGGGTCGGCGAGAGCGCGGCAAGGCCGTCCGTGCCAATGGCGGCAATCAGGGTCGCGTTGAAGGCGCCGATCTGCGCCGGCGTCAGCTCCTGCAGCTGGCCCTGCGTCAGGGCCTTCGCCTGGCTGGCCTTCAGCGCGGCGATCTGGCCCGCCGTGACGGCGCCGAGCTGCTCCGCGCTCAGGGCCGAAATGGCGGCGGCGGACAGGCCGGCGACGGATTTCGGGCTGATCGCGCCGATGTCGGACGGCGAAAAGGCGGCGAGCTGGTCCGGAGTGAAGGCCGCGATCTGCTTGGAGCTGAGGACGGCGATCTGCTGCGGGCTGAGCGCTTCGGCCTGCTCGGGCTGCATCGCGGCGATCTGCGCACTGGAGATCCCGGTGATCGCCCGCGTGCCGATGGCGCCGATCTGGGGGCTCGTCAGCGTCGCGAAGTTGTCAGGCGACAGCGCGGCGATCTGGGTCGGGCCGAAGGCGCGGATCTGGCCCGTCGAAAGCGCCTTTACCTGCTCGGCGGTGAGCGCCCGGATCTGGCTGGCCGTCAGGCTGGCGACCTGGCTCGCCGTCATCGCAGCAACCTGATCGGCGGTGAGGGAGGCGATCTTCTCGCCGGAAAGGCCCGGCAGCGCGCTGGGGCTGATCGCAGCGATGTCGGCGGGGGAAAACGTCGCGAGGTCGGCGATCGAAAGCGCCGCGATCTGGGTGCGGCCGAGGCCGGCGATCTGGGCGGGGGTCAGCGCCTCGGCCTGGTCGGCGCTGAGCCCGGCGATCTGCGCGCCGCTGAGCGCGGCGACCTGGGCGGTGCCGAGGCTGGCGATCTTGTCGGTGCCGAGCGCCGCCAGCTGCTCCGGCGTCAGCCCGCTGATCGCCTTGGCGGAGATCGCCGTCACCTGCGCCGCCGAGAAGCCAGCAATGCTTTCGGTTGGCAGGGCCGCGACCTGCGACGAGGACAGCGCCCCGAGTTCCGCCGTCGTCAGCGCCAGGAGATCCTCGACGCTCCACGTCGCCAGCGTCCGTGCGGGAACGGACTTGATTTGCAGGGTGCTTTGCGAGGAGATCGTCGTCATTGCGCCTGGTCTCACGGCATCGGCCCGAAAACCGGGATGATCTTCGGGGCAGCACGATGCGCAGAATCAAAGTGTCGGAGCCCTTGCGCCGCCGAGAGGATGCGCGGAACTCCAACGGTTGCCGACTACGGCACCCGCCCGAAGTCCGACCTCCGGCGACGCCTGCATGCTGTATCGAAAAGCACCTTGCATCCGCTGGGGCGCAGGGCGGTCCAGAGCCTCGCGCGTCCAATCGGACGCGCCAGGGACGATCTAATTCATTGAGTCCACATCGCTTCTCCCGAAAGCCGCCTGCGATTTCCGGGCCGATGCTTCGGGCGCTTTCAGCCGCGCAACAGCGGACGAAACCGCCACGACTGCGGATCCGGCTGCGCTTCCGACGGCGTCCTGCATTTCGGTATGATGCCAGCCGCCGGTCCGGTTCGATCAGCCCGGCGAATGGTGCTCCGATGATGTGCCGACGATGGCTTGCCTCAACCTGTGGCGGTGTGGCCAAGCGACTGTGCCGCGGGCCTTCCGGCGCGCTGACGACCGAGGCGATGTCGCAGTGAAGGGGTGGGGAGAAAGCGGAGGGCGGAAAGTCGCACGAGCGCCGAGGCGGCGGCACGGACTCCGGCTGGTGTCGAGGCGGGCGCTGGACGAGCGGTCAGGGATCTGCGGGCGCGAGAAGAGCGCACAGGATCAGGGCCGACCGCGGGTCGGGCCTGCCGGCCGGATGATATCCAAAGTCCCGACAAACGAAGAGAGCCGTCACGGCCTGGAGGGGGATACGCCGTGACGACTCTCTTGCACTTTCCTGACACCGGTCCTGGAGAGGGGGAAGAGGACCTCGGCGTCTCTGAGTTCGGCGCTAAAGCGGGGGACGTGCCTTGGCCGAATACGACGCTATGTGTCGCGCCGTCGCAATGATAATGCGACTGGCCGGCGCCAAAATCAAGCTCAGGGCAAGGCTCACCCTCTCACATCGACGTGAAGCGGGTGATTTGCCTGAACTCAACATGGATCGCGACGGGATGCAACGCCCCGCAGCCTCGCGATCTCGCAGAAAACGGCCGTCGTGACTTTTTGGCAACGCCCGTCGCGGCTGCCTTGGGGGCCGCCCGCGACGGCGATCCGGCAGCGATGGACTCCCCGCGCGGCGCGCGATACCACCCGATCATGAACAAAGGCGACCATCTCTTCCTCGTCGACGGCTCGGCCTACATCTTCCGGGCCTATCACGCGCTGCCGCCGCTGACCCGCAAGTCCGACGGCATGCCGGTGGGCGCCGTCTCGGGCTTCTGCAACATGCTGTGGAAGCTGGTCGAGGAGTCCCGCGACACCTCGGTCGGCACAATCCCCACCCATTTCGCGGTGATCTTCGATCACTCCTCGACGACCTTCCGCAACGAGCTCTACGACCAGTACAAGGCCAACCGGACGGCGCCGCCGGAAGACCTGGTGCCGCAATTCGCGCTGATCCGCGAGGCGGTGCGCGCCTTCGACCTGCCCTGCATCGAGAAGCAGGGATTCGAGGCGGACGACCTGATCGCCACCTATACCCGCCAGGCGGTGGCCGCCGGCGGCGACGTCACCATCGTCTCGTCGGACAAGGACCTGATGCAGCTCGTCGGGCCGGGGGTCATCCTCTACGACCAGATGAAGGACAAGCGCCTCGGGCCCGAAGAGGTGAAGGAGAAGTTCGGCGTCTATCCGGAGAAGATGATCGACCTCCAGGCCCTCGTCGGCGACACCTCGGACAATGTGCCGGGCGTGCCCGGGATCGGGCCGAAGACGGCGGCGCAGCTGCTCGACGACTATGGCGACCTCGAAACGCTGCTTGCGCGGGCCGGCGAGATCAAGCAGGCGAAGCGGCGGGAGAATCTCCTGGAATTTGCCGAGCAGGCGCGGCTGTCGAAGCGGCTGGTGACCCTCGACTGCGAGACCCCGCTGGACACGCCCCTCGACGATCTCTTCCTGCACGAGCCGGACGGCGAGAAGCTGATCGCCTTCCTCAAGGCGATGGAGTTCACCACCCTCACCCGCCGCGTCGCGGCGACCCTCGAGGTCTCGGCAAGCGCGGTCGAGACCGCCAAGGTCGAGGTCGAAGGTCCGGCCCGCGGCCCGGACCTCGACCCCGCCGCCGCGAACGGAGCGATCGCCTCCAGCGAAGACGGCGCAGCGAGGCTGGCGATGACGCCCGCGGCGCTCGTCGAGGCACGGCGTGCGGAGGCCGCCGGCGCGAGCTTCGACCGCTCGGCCTATCTGACGATCCGCGACGAGGCGGCGCTTTCGGCCTTTCTCGCCGAGGCGCAGGAGACCGGCATCCTAGCCTTCGACACCGAGACCGATTCCCTCTCGGCGATGAACGGCAGGCTGGCCGGCGTCTCCTTCGCGGTGGCCCCGGGACGCGCCGGCTATGTGCCGCTCGGCCATGTCTCGCCGAATGGCGAGGCGGACCTACTCTCCGACAAGTCGCTGGAAGACGAGATCGGCCCGCAGATCCCGCTCGAGCGGGCGATGGCGATCCTGAAGCCGGTGCTCGAGGATCCGGCGATCCTGAAGATCGGGCAGAACACCAAATACGACACGCTGGTGATGCTGCGCCACGGCATCGTCGTCGCGCCTTTCGACGACACGATGCTGATCTCCTATGCGCTGGACGCGTCCGCCTCGCTCGCCGGCCACGGCATGGACGAATTGTCGGAGCGCTTCCTCGGCCACAAGCCGATCGCCTTCAAGGATCTCTGCGGCTCGGGCCGCAATGCCAGGGCGATCTCCGCCTGCGAGATCGACAAGGTGACCGAATACGCCGCCGAGGACGCCGACGTGACCCTCAGGCTGTGGCGGGTGCTGAAGCCGCGCCTCGTCGCCGAGGGGCTCGCCTCGGTCTACGAGCGGCTGGAAAAGCCGCTGGTGCCGGTGCTGGCCCGGATGGAAGAGCGCGGCGTGATGGTCGACCGGCAGATCCTGTCGCGGCTCTCCGGCCGTTTCGCCCAGAAGCAGGGGGCGCTCGAGGCCGACATCGCCGAGCTTGCCGGCGAGGAGTTCAACCCCGGCTCACCCAAGCAGCTCGGCGAGATCCTGTTCGGCAAGCTCGGCCTGCCCGGCGGCAAGAAGACCAAGAGCGGCCAGTGGTCGACCGACGTCAAGGTGCTGGAGGAACTCGCCGCCGAGGGCCATGCGCTGCCCTCGAAGATCGTCGAATGGCGCCAGCTGACCAAGCTGAAGGGCACCTATACCGACACGCTGCCCAACCACATGGACGAGCGGGGGCGCATCCACACCTCCTATTCCATGGCCTCGACGACAACGGGACGGCTCTCCTCCTCCGAGCCGAACCTTCAGAACATCCCGGTCCGCACCGAGGAAGGCCGGGCGATCCGCACTGCCTTCGTCGCGCCGGAGGGAACCCTGCTGGTGTCTGCCGACTACAGCCAGATCGAACTGCGCATCCTAGCCCACATCGCCGACATCCCGCAGCTGAAACAGGCATTTCAGGAAGGCCTCGACATCCACGCCATGACCGCGTCGGAAATGTTCGGCGTACCCGTCGAAGGCATGCCCTCCGACGTGCGGCGGCGGGCGAAGGCGATCAATTTCGGCATCATCTACGGCATCTCGGCCTTCGGTCTCGCCAACCAGCTGGCGATCCCGCGCGAAGAGGCGGGCCTCTACATCAAGCGCTATTTCGAGCGCTTTCCCGGCATCCGCGACTACATGGACGAGACCAAGGCCTATGCGAAGCAGCACGGCTACGTCGAGACGCTGTTCGGGCGCCGGGCGCATTATCCCGACATCCGGTCGCCGAACGCCGCGATGCGCGCCTTCAACGAGCGCGCCGCGATCAACGCGCCGATCCAGGGCACCGCGGCGGACATCATCCGCCGGGCGATGATCCGCATGGAGGGCGCCCTCGCCGAGGCCGGGCTCTCGGCGAAGATGCTGCTGCAGGTCCATGACGAACTGGTCTTCGAAGTGCCCGAGGACGAGGTCGAGGCGACCCTGCCGCTGGTCCGACGAGTGATGGCCGAGGCGCCGATGCCCCGCGTCGACCTTTCCGTGCCGCTCGAGGTCGATGCCAAGGCGGCGAATAATTGGGAAGCCGCCCACTGACTTTCGCCAGCCTTCTCGTCCCGCGAAAAGGACGGTCCGGTCAATGACTTGCGCAAAGGGGCGCCGTGGCGCTTCCCGCCGGATCGAGCCAAGTCACTGCTTTTGCGAGGCTTTGCGACGGCGTGGAACCAAATGGTTACACTTGAATTGCATGGCTGCGATCCAAATCTAGTTCTGTCGATCGATAAAAATCCCCAATCGCGGGTTTGTCGGAAGCGCCGTCTGCGACGTTCGGCCGCTTCGGACGAGGCTCGCTATCGTTCGGCCAGCAGATCATTCTTGGTTACGACGCGCCGCCAGTGAGGACAGATGGACAAGCGAGAGGACGAGAATTCGGCGATGCTGGGCGTTCCCTCGAACGTCACCACCGCCGCACTCGCAAAATTGCCGCTGGCGCTGGTGCTGACCAATCCGTATCTCGAAGACAACCCGATCATCTACGCCAACACCGCCTTCGAGCGCATCACCGGCTATGCCGCCGCGGCGACGGTCGGGCGCAACTGCCGTTTCCTTCAGGGTGACGACACCGATCCCGCCCATGCCCGGCAGATCGGCGAGGCGCTGCGTGAGGAACGGGACATCTCCCTCGACATCCTGAACTACCGCGCCGACGGCACCAAGTTCGTCAACCGGCTGATGATCACGCCGCTCTACGACGAGAACAACCGCCTGCAGTGCTTCCTTGGCGTGCAGCGCGACATGAGCGACGGCGAGGACGCCAAGGCCTCGAAGACCAGCGGCCAGGATGCCCCGGTGGATTCGGTGCTCGGCGAGATCCAGCACCGGGTGAAGAACCATCTGTCGATGATCGTCGGCATGATCCGCATGCAGGCGCGGGTGAAGACCAGCCAGGAGAGCTTCAGCGCCCTCGCCCGGCGGATCGAGAGCCTGCAGCTGCTCTATCAGGAGATGACCGAGGCAGGCGTCGCCTCCTCGCGCTCCGAACGGGTGCCGCTCGGCGCCTATGTCAGCCGCATCGCCGCCACCATCGGCCATCTCGACGGCCGCCGGTCGATCCGCATCAATGTCGATTGCGACGCCGTGGAGGTGAAGGTCGACCGTGCGGCGCGGATCGGCCTGTTGTTTTCCGAACTCCTCACCAACGCCCTGAAGCATGCCTTCCAGGGGCGCGAGGAAGGCCTTGTCGAGGCGCGGCTGAAGATGCTCTCCTCCGGCGTCATCCGGCTGACCGTCACCGACGACGGCATCGGCCTGCCGAAGGAAAGCAACTGGCCCTATGGCGGCCAGGCGCCGAAGCCGCTGAACCGGCGGGAGATCGAGACCATCACCGAGGATGCACGGCAGGCCGGCGCAAAGAAGAAGGACGTCAACGAGGCCCGTCAGCTTGCCGAGTCCATGGGAATGTCCCGCAGCGCGCCCGCCGAAGAGGGTAGCGAAATCACCGAGACCGGCGATCAGGCGGCACGCCGTCAGCGGGCGCGGGAAGTCGAGGGCGGCCTTGGCGGCCGGATCACCGTCTCGCTCGTGCGCGGCCTCGAGGCCGAGATCGACGTCAATTCCCACACCACTGGCACCACCGTCACGGTCGACATTCCGCCCGAATGATGAAATGAGCGTCTGACGGCATCGGCCCGAAGATCGGAACCGGTTTTCGGAAAAGCCGATGCGCAGGTCCGGAGAGTTCGAGCGTGGTGTGCCTTCGTTCGGGAGCATGGCGCTCCGTGGCCAGGCGGCTCGGGCCGCATGGAGGGTGGTGACGTGGGGATTGAAGACGCGAGGGACAGGCTGATCGTCGGACTGGACGTGACCGGCCGCGCCGAGGCGGAGGCGATCGTCGTGTCCCTCGGCGAGACGGTCTCCTGGTACAAGATCGGCTTCCAGCTCGCTCTGTCGGGCGGCCTGCCGCTGGTCGGCGAGCTGGCGAGGGCCGGCAAACACGTCTTCCTCGACATGAAGCTCCTCGACATCTCCAACACCGTGGAAAAGGGCGTCGAGAGCGCCCTCGAACTCGGCGCCTCGATGCTGACGATCCACGCCTATCCGCATGCCATGCGCGCCGCGGTGAAGGCCGCTGCCGGCAGCCCCCTCACCCTTCTCGGCGTCACCGTCCTGACTTCGCTCGACGACGGCGACCTTGCCGAGAGCGGCTACGCGAAGAGCGTCGCCGAGCTCGTCGCCGAGCGTGTGGCCCAGGCCCGCGACATCGGCATGGGCGGCGTCGTCGCCTCGCCGGCAGAGGCCGCCGCGATCCGCCGCGCCATCGGCCCGGAGATGGCGATCGTCACCCCCGGCATCCGGCCCGAAGGCAGCGCCAGCGGCGACCAGAAGCGCGTCGCCACGCCCGCCGATGCACTCGGTGCCGGGGCCTCGCATCTCGTCGTCGGGCGGCCGATCGTCGGCGCCTCCGACCCCAAGGTGGCCGCCGAAGCGATCCTCGCCGAGATGGCGAAGGCCTGACGGGCAGATATTTTTCAGCGTGAACCGGCTAGAGGGAGGACACCAGATGGCCAAGGGATACTGGATCGCGCGCGTCGACGTTCGCGATCCCGAGGGCTACAAGGACTATATCGAGACGGCGAAGCCGGCCTTCGAGGCGCATGGCGCGAAATTCATCGTGCGGGGCGGCGCCGTCACCACCCTCGAAGGCACCTCGCGGGGCCGCAACGTCATCATCGAGTTCGACAGCGTCGAGACGGCGCGGGCCTGCTACGAAAGCCCCGACTACCAGAAGGCCAAGGCGATCCGCCAGAAGGTCTCGGAAGGCGACATCATCATCGTCGAAGGTCCGTGAAGGCCCGCGGGAGCGGCACCCGTCACGCCGTTCCCGAGCCGCGGCCCGGCCGCAAGGCTTTCAGGGGCATGGCCCCGAAGGGCTACCGCATCCGCATGATGGAGCCGGGCGAGGCCGAGGCGCTCCATCGCCTGCGTCAGGAGGCAGACGCCGGCCAGACCCGGCCGAGCCTTGCCGAATTCGTCGGTTTCCTGGTTTCCCACGAAATCTTCGTCGCCGCCGCGAAGAAGACCGGCGAGGTCGTCGGATATGCCGCCGCGCGGGACGCCGTCGAGCTCTACCTCGTCGTCGAAATCAAAGTCCGACCGTCGCTCGGCGACACGGCTGTCGCTCAGTCACTTCTCGACGTTGTGACGCAAAGGGCACGCTGGTTCCACCATCGGGCGATCGGCCTGTGGACCCCGCTCGACTCCGCAAACGATTCGTCATGTTATGGAAAACATGGCTTCATGAACGTTTCACGAAAGGATTTTCCGGTAGGTCTGCAAGACGAGTTGGAGCCGGCGCCGGGCCATCCCGAGACCACCGCGAACCGGCAATTCCGCGTCAAATGGCTATGATCGCAGAACCCGCCGTTTATTTGTGCGTTGCAGCAAGAATCGCTATGTTTGACGAAACCGGAAGGCTGTCGCGATGTTGTATCAGTTATATGAGTGGAATCACGCCGCGCTGACGCCGTTTCGCGCCGTAGCGGATGCCACCCGCCTGTTCTACCAGAACCCCTTGAATCCGCTGTCGCATACGACGGCAGGCCGCTCCTTCGCGGCCATGGCCGAACTCTTCGAGCGCACGACGCGGGTCTATGGCAAGCCGGAATTCGGCCTCAACGAGACCACCATCCGCGGCCTGCGGGTCCCGGTCGTCGACAAGCCGATCTGGTCGAAGCCGTTCTGCGATCTCCTGCATTTCGAGCGCGCCCTGCCCAAGGGCCACGGCAAAGACCCGCGCATCCTCATCGTCGCGCCGATGTCCGGCCACTATGCGACGCTCCTGCGCGGCACGGTCGAGGCGCTGCTTCCCTATGCCGACGTCTACATCACCGACTGGAAGGATGCCCGCACGGTGTCGCTGTCGAAAGGCAGCTTCGATCTCGACAGCTATGTCGACTACGTGATCGAGATCCTGCAATTCCTCGGCCCCGACACCCATGTCATCGGCGTCTGCCAGCCGGCGGTTCCGGTGCTGATGGCGACGGCGGTGATGGAGGCGGCGGAGGACCCCTGCGCCCCGGCGACCATGACGCTGATGGGCGGGCCGATCGACACCCGCATCAATCCGACGGCCGTCAACGACCTCGCCAAGGAGCGGGGCATCGACTGGTTCCGCGACAACGTCATCATGTCGGTGCCCTTCCCCCATGCCGGCTTCATGCGGAAGGTCTATCCGGGTTTCCTGCAGCTCACCGGCTTCATGTCGATGAATCTCGACCGCCACGTCATCGCCCACAAGGATTTCTTCTGGCACCTCGTCAAGGACGACGGCGACAGCGCCGAGAAGCACCGCACCTTCTATGACGAGTACAACGCCGTGATGGACATGACGGCGGAATTCTATCTGCAGACCGTCGACGAGGTGTTCGTCAAGCACTCCCTGCCGAAGGGCGAGATCACCCATCACGGCAAGCGCGTCGACCTGACCGCGATCCGCCGCACCGGGCTGCTCACCGTCGAGGGCGAGAACGACGACATCTCCGGCGTCGGCCAGACTGAGGCGGCGCAGGATCTCTGCATCAACATCCCGGCGGACAAGCGCGTCCACTACGTGCAGGCCAAGGTCGGCCACTACGGCGTCTTCAACGGCTCGCGCTACCGCGCCGAGATCGCGCCGCGGATCATCGACTTCGCGCTCACCCACGGCACCACCCATTCCGGCGCCTCGGCACCGAAGAGCGAGACCTCGGCGGATCTGAAGCCGCGCCGCACCGGCGCCTATGCCGAGCGCATCGCCAAGGCCGGTACCCTCGGCCGCGGCAACGCGCCCTCCGGCGAGAGCGGCATCGGCGTCTCAGCGGCCTTCGGCGGTTTCGGTGGCTTCGGCTCGGCGATGAACGCCATGGCGGCGCCCGCCAAGGCGATGATGTCGACCGCCATGGAGGCGGCCAACCTCTCCTTCGGCTCGTTCGCTGGCAGCAACAATGCCGGCTTCTCGGCACCGGTCATCTCCCGCGAGCCGGCCCGGACACCGGCTTCGCCGATGGTGCCGAAGCCCGCGGCGAGCGAGGCGGCAAAGCCCGTCGCCGAGACGCCCGAGGATGCGAGCGTTCTGGAATTCGCCCCCGCTGGCAAGGAAGAGCCGGTGAGCCGGCCGACCGAGCCCGCCGTCAAGGCGGATGCAGCGGCGAAGCCTGCCAGGGACGCGACGCCGGAAAAGCCGGCCAAGGCGGACGCCGAACCGGTCGACGCAAAGACAGCGGAAACGCCGGTCAAGGCGAAGTCGCCGGAGAAGCCTTCCGCGGCGAAGACGCCTGAGCCACCGGTCGAGGCGACGAAGCCTGCTTCCAAGGCCGCTCCTGCCGGAAAGACGGCTCCGGCCGCGCCGAAGCAGACGCCCGCCAAGGCCAGGCCGACGACGGCAAAGCCTGCGGCGGCCAAGCCCACTGCGGAAACCAAGCCGGTTTCGGCAGAAAAGCCCGTCGTGGGGGCAAAGCCTGCCGACGAGACCACGCCGGCGTCCGGCAAGGCAGCCGCAGCGACGGCAGCGGCGCCAGCTGCCAAGACTGCGTCTCCCGCTGCTGGCGGCGCCCCTCGCGCGGCGAAGAAGGCTGCGGCCTCGAAGCGGACGGCGGAGCCCGCCAAGAGCGACGACGGCACCGACAGCGATCTCTTCTCCCCGCGCACGGCGCCGGCGCCTCGGGGCCGCTCGACGACGCGGTCGAAACCGGCGCGCGGCGCCCGCCGCCGCTGACAGTGGCCCGATCGGCCGGGCCCGTTGCGGGCCGGCCGTCACAGCGCCTGCAGCATCGGCCCGAACATCGGAATCGAATGTCGGGCCGGTGCGTGGAATCAAAGAGATAGCGCGGCCTTTATGCGTCCATTCGGACGCATGGCACTCGAGCCTTACGTCGCGCCGCGGTCTTTGCTGGCCGTCAAGAGATCCGGCCGCCTGTCGCGGGTGATCCGCTCGGCCTCGGCCCGGCGCCAGCGCTCCACCGCGCCGTGATCGCCCGAAGTCAGCACCGGCGGGATCGTCCGCCCCTCCCATTCGGCGGGGCGGGTATAATGCGGGTGTTCGAGAAGGCGCGTCTCGAAGCTTTCGTGGACGCCGGACTGGTCGTTGCCCATCACCCCCGGAAGCAGCCGGATCACCGCGTCGAGCAGCACCATCGCGGCGATCTCGCCGCCGGACAGCACATAGTCGCCGATCGAGACCTCGATCAGCCCGCGACCTTCGATGATCCGCTCGTCGACGCCCTCGAAACGGCCGCAGACGATCAGCGCCCCCTCCCCGGCCGCCAGATCGCGCACGAAGTCCTGCGTCAGCGGCCTGCCGCGCGGGCTCATCAGGAGGCGCGGCCGGGAATCGCCCTCGGGGGACGCCGCGTCAATCGCCTCGCCGAGAACGTCGGCCCGCAGCACCATGCCGGCACCGCCGCCGGCGGGCGTGTCGTCCACGGCCCGATGCCGGCCCTTGCCGAAATCGCGGATCTGTCGCGTCTCGAGGACGGCGTCGCCGCGCTCCAGCGCCTTGCCCGCCAGCGAAACGCCGAGCGGGCCCGGAAACATCTCCGGATAGAGGGTCAGGACGGTGGCGCGGAATGCCATTTTCGTCAGCCGAGCGGCTCGGCCTTGCCGGCCTCGATCAGCTTGAGGTCGCGCTTGAGGACGCTTACGCCCTTCAGCGCTTGATGCCAGGCGGCGATGTGGGCGGACTTGCCATGGGCGGCGAGCGCCTCGCGGCTCTCCCACTCCTCGTAGATCCTGACGAGGCCGGGCTCGATCAGGTCTTCGGCGAAGCTGTAGACGATGCAGCCGGCCTCGGCCCGGGTCGCGGCGAGGACGGCGGCGGCGGCCTCGCGGAGGCCTGCAAGATCCGCGGGGCTGAGCCGCAGGATGCCCGAAACGATGATCATGGCTGTTCCTCTTCGCTGTCCGATCCGTCCGGTTCGCCGTCGCCCGGTTCCTCGTCTTCATCCTCGTCGACGGTGTCGGCAAGGCCCGCGGCGACCGGCTCGACGGTGAGCGTGCCGGCCTCGATATCGAGTTCCGGCACGGCGGCCTCGGAGAACGGGATCATCACGGTGGCCCCTCTTTCCGGGGCGAGTTCGAGAATGTCGCCGGCGCCGAAATCATGGACCGCGACGACCGCGCCGATCGTCTCGCCCGTGACCGACAGCGCCATCAGCCCGACGAGGTCCTCCAGATAGAACTCGTCGTCCTCCTCAGTCTCCGGCAGAACCGAGCGATCGACGAAGAGCTCGGTGCCGTTCAGCCGCTCGGCGCCGTTGCGGTCGGTCACCTCGGCAAACCGCACGAGCAGCATGTTCTTCTGCGGCCTGGCGGAGGTCACCGTGTAGCGGTTGCCTTTGGCGTCGAAAAGCGGGCCGTAGCGGCCGAAGGCTTCCGGCTCCTCGGTGAAGGACTTCACCCGGCACTCGCCCCTGATGCCATGGGCGCCGCCGACCACGGCGAGGATCACCGGCTGGCCGGCTTCGACGGGATTGGCGGCAGACCCGGCGGGGGCGCGGTCGGATGGTTTCGAAGGCAAGGGCGTCGCGTTTCCAGGTCGTGATGGTCGAATGCGCGTCTGCGCCGGCCGCAGCCAATAGCCGGTTCGCGCCCGTCCGTCGACGGGGCCACTCACCTCGAAGGCAGTATTCCCAGCGGGAGAAAGCCAGCGGAGGGCGGCGTCAGGTCTCGTCCGGGCCGAGAACGGCCTCGCGGCGGTCGTGGCCGGAGGTCTCGTAGTGCTTGCGCTTTTCCTCGTACATCCGCTTGTCGGCGCGCTTGACCGTATCTTCCAGCCGCTCGGTGTCGAGAGAGGTCGCCTGGCCGAGCGAGAAGGAGAGCGTCGGCCCGGCATAGAACTGGTTGTTGACCTCGACGAGGCCCTCGATCTCGGCGATCATCTGGGCGCCTTCCGCCTCGCTTGTCGCCGGCATCAGCACGACGAACTCGTCGCCGCCGATGCGCGCCGCGCAATGGGGCTTCTGGACGCCCTCGCGCAGCACCTCACCGGCCCGGCGCAGCAGCGCGTCGCCCGCCGCGTGGCCGAGCGTATCGTTGACGATCTTCAGCCCGTTGAGGTCGGCGACGATCACCGTCACCGGCAGCGGCCCCTTGCGCTCCAGACGGTTGAGCTCGTCGGCGAAGAAGGAGCGGTTGTAGAGCTTGGTCAGGATGTCGTGCTTGCCGAGAAATTCGAGATAGGCCTCGGCCTTCTTGCGGGCGGTGATGTCGGTCAGCGCCACCTGCACCAGCGACCAGTCCCGCTCGCGGCCGGGAAACACCGAGAACTGCATGTGGACGTGCAACTCCTCGCCCTCGAGGGAATAGTTCACCACCTCGCGCTGCTGGAACAGCCGGCCTTCCCACAGATCGATCAGCTGTTCGCGGAAATGCTGTTCCATGTCGTCGCGGAACACCTCGCCGAGACGGCTGAGGAGATCGTTGCGGTTTTCGGCGCGGAAGAGCTCCAGCGTGTGGCGGTTGACGTCCAGAACCTTGATCTCGCTCATGCAGCGGAAGACGAATTCGGGATGAACATCCAGGAACGTGCGGAAGTCGGTGACGCCGCGCTCGCGCACCTCGTCCATCAGGTTCTTGACGACCGAGAAGTCCTCGACCCAGAGCGAGATCGGCGAATGTTCGAAGAGCCCCCTGGCGAAGGCCTCGCTGGAGGCGAGCAGGCGGCGGCTCTCCTCCATCTCGGTGACGTTCTCCGTCGACAGCAGCACCCGGCTCCAGTCGTGTTCGAAGCCCGGCAGGATCCGCGCCTTCAGCTGCACGTCGAGACGCTTGCCGGAAAGCGTGTAGTTGACCGCCCGGCTCTCGAAGCCGTCGTCGCGCACCCAGAGCTGGCAGAGCTCGCCCATGTGCGAGGCCAGCATGTCGCGCGAAAAGACGACGTCGAGATTGGCGATCAGGTCGGCCGCATCGTCGGCCTCGAAGAGCTCGACGGTCTTCTGGTTGACGGCGATCACCCGGATCGACAGCGCCGCCTCGCGCACCAGCGCCAGATTGGCCTGAAGATAGGCCTTCAGATCGCTCACCCCGGCGGCGCGCCAGCCGTCGAGCAGGATCTTCACCCGGCTGAAGTCTTCCAGCCAGAGTGGCAGCGGCGCCAGTTCGAACATGTCGCCGATCGAATCTGCCTCGTATCGATTGTCCATGAGATCGTCGTCCGCCAGTAGGGCCCGCCCGGCCCATGTCGAAACACTATCGGTCAGCTCAGTAAGTTGCGTCGGTCGTCGCGGCCCGCTGCGATTCGCCGCAGGGGGATTATTTTGCGTATTCCTTACCGTCGAGTTGCGTGACAATAAATTTCGAAATCCATGAATTCGCAACAAAAAATGGGCGACGCCTGCGGCGCCGCCCATTCCTCAGGGTCACATCCCGCTCTTTGCGGGGGTCAAAACCGCTATTCGAAGGAGGCTTCCTCGGCGCTCGCCTCCTCGGCCGGCGCGTTCTTGGCGGCTTCCGCCTCGGCGGCGGCAGCGGCGGCGTCTTCCTCGCGCTGCTTCTTCTCGGCCTCGCGCTCCTGCGCCTTCTTGCCCGGCAGGCCCTTGGTCGGATTCTTGCGCTCGGGGCGGGTCGCGATGCCGGCCTTGTCGAGGAAGCGAAGCACGCGGTCGGTCGGCTGGGCGCCTTCCGAGAGCCAGTGCTTGATGCGCTCTTCCTTCAGCGTGACGCGCTCGGCGTCCTTCGGCAGCATCGGGTTCCAGGCGCCGATCTGCTCGATGAAGCGGCCGTCGCGGGGCGAACGGGCGTCGGCGACGACGATGTGGTAGTAGGGGCGCTTCTTCGAGCCGGCACGGGCCAGGCGCATCTTCAGGGGCATGTCAGTCTTCCTTCTGGAGTTTGCTCGGTGCCGGCCTTCTTGAACCGCCGGCATCCGGATCGTTGGGTTCGTGGTTGCGTCTGGAGCCGATGGGCTCCGCTATTTCTTCTTTCCCGGCAATCCCGGAAGCCCCGGAAAGCCGCCCGGCATGCCGCCGCCGGGGCCGCCGAAGCCGGGGGGCAGGCCCTTCGGCATGCCCGGCAGGCCGCCGGACTGGGCGGCCCTCGCCATGGCTTCGAGTTCCTTCGGGTCCATCTTCGACAGATCCGGCATGCCGCCCGGCATTCCACCAGGCATGCCGCCGCCGGGAAGCCCCATCTTGCCGGCAAGGCCGCCCATCATCTGCTTCATCATGCCGCCTTTGCCGCCCTTGCCCATGGCCTTCATCATGTCGGCCATCTGGCGGTGCATCTTCAAAAGCTTGTTGATGTCGGCGGCATTGGTGCCGGAGCCGGCAGCGATGCGTTTCTTGCGCGAATGCTTGAGGATGTCGGGATTGGCGCGCTCCTTGGCCGTCATCGAGGAGATGATGGCGAGCTGGCGCTTCAGCATCTTGTCGTCGAGGCCCGCGGCGGCCATCTGGCTCTTCATCTTGCCCATGCCGGGCATCAGACCCATCATGCCGCCCATGCCGCCCATCTTCTGCATCTGGCGGATCTGGTCGGAAAGGTCGTTCAGGTCGAACTTCCCCGACTGCATCTTCTTGGCCATCGCCGCGGCTTTTTCCGCGTCGATGTTTTCGGCAGCCTTTTCCACCAGCGAGACGATGTCGCCCATGCCGAGGATGCGGTCGGCGATGCGCGAAGGGTGGAAGTCCTCCAGCGCATCCATCTTCTCGCCGACGCCGATCAGCTTGATCGGCTTGCCGGTGACGGCGCGCATCGACAGCGCCGCGCCGCCGCGCCCGTCGCCGTCGACGCGGGTGAGCACGATGCCGGTGATGCCCACGCGCTCGTCGAAGGAGCGGGCGAGATTGACGGCGTCCTGACCAGTCAGACTGTCGGCGACGAGCAGGATCTCGTGGGGCTTGGTCTTCGCCTTGATGTCGGCCATCTCGACCATCAAGGGCTCGTCGATATGGGTGCGGCCGGCGGTATCGAGGATGACGACGTCGTAGCCGCCGAGGCGACCGGCCTGCTCGGCGCGGCCGGCGATCTCGACCGGGCCCTGGCCGGCGATGATCGGCAGCGTCGAAACGCCGGTCTGCTCGCCGAGCACCTTCAGCTGCTCCTGCGCGGCGGGACGCCGCGTATCGAGCGAGGCCATGAGCACTTTTTTGTTCTGGCGCTCGGTCAGCCGCTTGGCGATCTTGCCGGTGGTCGTCGTCTTACCGGAGCCCTGCAGGCCGACCATCATCACCACGACCGGCGCCGGGGCGTTGAGATCGATCGGGACCTGGGTCTCGCCGAGGGTGGCGATCAGCTCGTCATGGACGATCTTGACGACCATCTGGCCGGGCTTGATCGACTTCAGGATCTCGGCGCCGACGGCCTTTTCGCGCACCCGGTCGGTGAAGGCCCGCACGACTTCCAGTGAGACGTCGGCCTCGAGCAGCGCACGGCGCACCTCGCGCAGCGCCGCCGAGACATCCTTCTCGGAGAGCGCGCCGCGGCCGGTGAGGCCGTTCAGGATGGACCCGAGGCGGTCCTGGAGCGAATCGAACATCAAGCTTCCTTCCGTCCTTCCGATGCGATCCGGAAGGTGGGGCCGTCCTTCCGGTGTGACCCGAAAGGTGGTGCCCTCCTTCCGGTGCGACCCGAAAGGTGGTGCCATCCCTCCGGTCCAATCCGGCAGATCGCTGCGCCAGCCTCGTATTCCTCCGAAAGCTGGCCGGCCCGATCGACCGGTCTCGCCCCGAAAGGTGGGGCAGCGGCACGCCGCACGCAAACCCTTCTCCCGCGCCAAAAGCGGCGCAAAGCAGAAACGCATCCCCGGGCGAAACTCGCTGGGGGATGGTGACCTCCGGGCGGCTCGGTGGTCCTTTCAGGGATATCCTGTCAGGACGAGGGGCCCGGTCGGCGGGTCGCGGACGGCATGTCGCGGATTTGGGTCGGTTGAAACAGGATCGGGGCGCGGATGTCAAGGGCAACGCAGCTTTGCCAACCTCGCCTCGACGCCGAACTTCCTTTCAGCCTGCCCCCCGGCACCGGACCTGCAATGGAGTAATCCCGACAACGTTCCTGGCCATGACGGGACGGTTACTAGCCTATCTCCGCACGATCATTTTTACTTTCAACGTTAAAATGCAGTCTATCCCCGTATCTTCCCAAACGGAAATACGATACGGATGACAACCTGTGAGATTGGAGGAAGCCATGAACTACCAGAAGCCGATTCCGCAGCCCGACGGCGAAGGACGCGACACACAGGCGCCGGCGCGGCGCGGCGCGGCTCTCGCGCTCGCCCAGTCACTGCCGAAGCTCAAACCGGCCAGCAATGGCGAAGCGGAAGACTATGCCGGCATCTGGCCTACCAATTTCAGCAAGGGTCTGCCGCATGACGAGTTCGGCATCGTCGAGCCGATAGCCTTTCGGATATTTGCTGAAGCGCTGGCCGGCCAGTCGCCCCACGATCACGTGCCGATGGCGGCGATGAGCCACGACGCCATGGAGGGGATGATCCGGGGCATGGCGGTCGAAATGGCACAGTCCGCGCTCCAGTCTCTGAGAGGGGGCAGCGCGGCGGGGGCGCCGAATTGGCAGACGGTTCCCACGAAGACGCGGCCGCTGGACTTCAACGTCCCGCTCGGTCCCGCCGCCTATCAACCGCAACCGAACTATTCGGAACCCCAAAACCCCGCCGACGTCGCTGGCCCGAAAGGCCACTACTGGCCCAAAAGCTACGTGGAGGCACTGCAGGCCAGCGCCTCGAGCTTCGCCTTCGTCGCAGACTACCGATGCCGGTTTCGCAAGAGCCTCGACGGCAATTTTGCCGAGCCCGCCGCCCGGGGTTGGGAGAGCCCGCGCGCCGGCCACACCTACGTCCTGCGCGGTCCCGACCCGTCGGATACCGCCATGGCCCCAGCGCCGCGGCTCGGTAAGAGCGAACTCTGCGCCGAACTCGCCGAAGTCTACGCCATGGCGCTGCTTCGCGATGTGCCGTTCGATGGAAGCAACTCGATCGGCGAAGGCGATGGGGTTTCGCCCAACGGAGTCCGAGTGCAGAATATCGTCGACGCGCTCGGGAAGCTGAGCTGGTTTAACGCGATGGGCGCCCCGGTTTCGTCTTTCCCGGAACGCCTGGAGCAAGGTTGGACGCTCACGCCGGAGGAGATGAGGCGCCGATATGCCCGGTTCTTCGACGCCGGTGCGGTGCCGCCTTCCAATGACGGACAGCGTCCGGTTCTCGCCCCCATCCTGCCTTCCACGGCTTTTCGCGGCTCGACGCCGGGATCGAAGGCCGGCCCCTATATCTCGCAATTTCTCCTGCAGGGCAACGCGAGCCGCGTCGGTGAGGGTCGCTACAAACCCAAGCACGGGTTCATCGAGTACGGCGCTCAGCGGGTCTGTCAGAAGGTCGACTCTCACGAGAGGGGCCGGGACCACATGACCCATTGGGACTGCTGGCTGGACGTCCAGAACGGCGCCAACTTCAAGGGTGCCGATCTGTTCGGCGGTGAGCCGCGCTTCATCACCACGCCGCGCGATCTCGTCACCTTCGTTCATTTCGACCAGCTCTATCAGGCCTATCTCAACGCGGGCCTGTTGCTGTTGGCACTGGACTATCCCCTCGGAACCGGCTTTCCGAGCGGCAAGAACCATCCGACACGGGGTTCCTTTGCGACATTCGGGCCGGGCGACGTTCTCTCCCTCGTTGCGGGCGTGGCTTCCGAAGCACTGCGTGCGGTCCGCCGCCAGAAGTTTCAGGTGCATCTCAGGGCTCGGCCCGAGGCGATCGCCGGTCTCCTAACCCTTCATGGAAATGGCGAAAGCCCCCGGCTAGGCCAAACGGCGCAAGCGGGGCTTGAGGCAATGCTCAAGGAACTGAAGAAGACAAATGCCGGTGGGTTGTCGCTGCTCGACCTCATCGCAGAACATAACAGCACGCAAAACCAGTCGCTTAAGCGCTCTCCAGCCGGGTCGAACGACGGCACAGCGGCGGCGGGCGAACTCAAGATCCGACTTCCGGCCCACGACAGCCCATTCGCCTCAAAGCTCGACGACGCTTCGGGCAATCCCGGCAAGAACTATCTTCTGCCGATGGCCTATCCCGAGGGCTCGCCGATGCACGCGTCCTACGGTGCTGGACATGCCACCGTTGCCGGCGCCTGCGTCACGGTCCTGAAAGCGTTTTTCGAAATGTTCCATGACCCCCGACCGGACGGCCCCGAGCGCAACCCTCTTGACCCGAGCTATTGGCCCTTCCCTTCAGGCGAGAAGCTGGCCCAGGACGATCGCTTCTGGACTCCGCGAACTTTGTGGGATGCCGGCATGAAGGAGGTCTTAATCGGGAACGGGGACACGCTGCAGGAGGTCGACAAGCCCGAATGGAATGCCGACAAGCTCACCGTGCAGGGCGAACTCAACAAGCTCGCCTCGAACATCTCGATCGGCCGGAACTGGGCCGGCGTCCACTATTATTCTGACTATTACGACAGCCTCCGGCTGGGCGAGCGGGTCGCCGTCGGCATCCTGCGCGAGCAGCTGCTCACCTATCCCGAGCCGGTGACCATGCACTTCAACGGCTATGACGGCGAGCGCATCGTCCTCTCCTCGACCGGTGATCCCGCAGCAAGAGACGCGACCGTGACAATTTATGAGAAGAAAAACGCAAGCTGGTCATCCTGTGACTTCGCGAAATGGTGGGTGAAAAACCTGCCGCCAGAATGGGTCAGCTAAGCAGTCGCCTTCATCGCTCGCGGCCCGGTGCCCGGCGGCATCGGGTCCCTCCCCCGGGGGCTCCGTCATGAACGTCTTCGTCGACATCGCCATCGCCGTCATCTTCGTCTTCGCCACGATCGGACTGATGACGACGGCAATCGCTGAAGCAATCGCCTCCTTCATGAAGACCCGCGCCAAGACTTTGGCTGGGCAGCTCCGTGACCTCCTCGGGGACAGTGAGATCACGGAACGTTTCTACGGCAACGCCTTAATCCGGCTCGACCGGCAGGGTGAAGATCGAATGAGCAAGAAGATGTTCGAGGAGACCCATCCTTCGTACATCTCCCCGAAAGCATTTGCCCGCAGCCTGACTATGGCGCTGTCGGACAAAAGCGTCGCAACCGGCATCATTCCTGACCCGGCAACCATCCTCACATCAATTTCTCAGTCAATTTCAGCACTGCCGCCCTCGTCGCTGAGGGATTTCGGCCGAGCTGCCCTCATCGATGCCCAAGGCTCGCTCGATCGCTTCGAAACCGCGCTTGCAGATCGCTACGACGAGACGATGATGCGGCTATCCGGCGAATTCAAGCGGCGCCAACAGTGTGTCACCTTCCTGATCGGATTTGCCCTCGCAGCAGCACTCAACATTGATGTCATCGCCTACGCCAAGCGATTGCAGCTCGACGAGGAACTCCGCGAGAGAGCCGTTGCGACCGCCACAGCCTATGCCGAACTCTGTCAGGCATCGAACTGCGTCGGACAGGCGCCGGAGTTCGAACATCTTTCCGAGGACGCTAGCGAAGAGATCGCTGCCGGCGCCAAGGCACTCTCGGAAGACCTCAAGCGCCTCAACGCTCAACTCGGCGAGGCCGCGCTCGGCTGGAATGCTTGCAGCTGGCGAGCCTTTTGGGACGGATTAAACGTAACCTTGGCACGCGAAAATTGCCCGGCTCCCGCTGCAACTGCAGCGAAATCCGGCGACGATCCTGGCGAAGGCCGCTTCGTGGCTTCCGTGGCCTCACTCTTTTCTTGGCTCATCGCCGCCTTTGCCGCCATTCTTGGCGCCCCCTTCTGGTTCGATATCTTGTCGAAATTTATCCGCCTGCGCGGCACCGGTGACAAACCCGGTGAAGCAACCGCCGAAAACCGGCAGACGGAACAAGGTCGTGGCGATGCTTAAGAAGTCTGCATGCTCGAGGACGGCCTCTGATCCGTCCCGCAACCGCAACCGGCTTTCAGCACGTTGTCTCCAGCGGTGGCGCATCTGGAGCGGCGCTGGGTGGAAACTTCGATCACTTGTGACCTGCGAATTTGAAGCGCCTTCCCGAACAGCCAAGTTCGAATGACTTCGAACGGCTGAACAAGAGCAAACTCCTGTCATTCCGCGCCGCTGAACGAGTAAACTGAGCGCGAAAATTGCCCAGCGCAGATCTTCCAGCGGGCCGTATCAGTGCATTATAATGCAACCTGTCGGAGTCGCCTTGCGGCAGATCAAAGGCTGGTGGCGGCACCGGCGTTACGGTCGATTCGTAAATGAGCCTTCCTTTCTGGTCAGTTGCTCTTGCGAGGCCCCGATGCCCCGGAATCTCAGACATCTTCTCACCGTTACCGCACTCTCACTCGGCCTTGCAGGCCCGGTCCTAGCGGATGACCTTCTCGACGAGGCGAATGCGGTATTCAAACCGCTCCCCTCGACGATCCCGGCCGTCAGGGACAATCCGATCACCAAGGAGAAGATCGAGCTCGGCAAGGCGCTGTTCTTCGATCCGCGCATGTCGGCTTCCGGCGTCTTTTCCTGCAATTCCTGCCACAACCTCGCGACGGGTGGCGACGACAATCTCGAGACCTCGATCGGCCACGGCTGGCAGAAGGGGCCGCGCAACGCCCCGACGGCGCTCAATGCCGTCTTCAACGAGGCGCAGTTCTGGGACGGCCGTGCCGAGGATCTGAAGGCGCAGGCGAAGGGCCCAGTCCAGGCCGGCGTCGAGATGGCCAACACGCCCGACAAGGTGATCGCCACGCTGAAGTCCATGCCGCAATATGTCGAGTGGTTCGACGCGGCATTTCCCGAGCAGGGCGATCCTGTGACCTTCGACAATTTCGCCAAGGCGATCGAAGCGTACGAGGCGACCCTGCTCACTCCCGCCCCGTTCGACGCCTATCTGAACGGCAACGACGCGGCGCTTGGCGATCAGGAGAAGGCCGGGCTTGCAACCTTCATCGACAAGGGCTGCGCCTCCTGCCACAGCGGCATCAATGTCGGCGGCAACGGCTATTATCCGTTCGGGCTGATCGAGAAGCCGGGCGCCGAGGTGCTGCCGGAAAAGGACAAGGGCCGCTTCGCAGTGACCGCGACGGCGGACGATTCCTACGTCTTCCGCGCCGCGCCGCTCCGCAACATCGCCCTGACCGCCCCCTACTTCCATTCCGGCAAGGTATGGGACCTGAAACAGGCGGTGGCCATCATGGGCACCTCGCAGCTCGGCGAGCACCTCACCGATCAGGAGATCGACGATATCGTTGCCTTCCTCGGCTCGCTGACCGGCGAAGTGCCGCAGGTGATCTATCCGGTGCTGCCGGCCGAGACAGCCGGGACGCCACGTCCGACCGAAGACGTGATCCCCGGCAAATAGCCATCGGCGAGCCACGCGTCGAAAGCCACCGGGGCGGCGAAAGCCCGCCGATGTGCGACGCGGGGCTTCACGCCAAAAAGCGACAATCGCTCACCACCGCTTCCTCTCCTCGGCCTCTCCTGTCGACTCCTTCACGCCGAGCCCAACGGCGGGTATCGCCAACCACGCGGCCTGCCGCCGCCCGGGCGACATTCCTTCAAACCGTCACCTTCCGGTCTTTACCGCGCCGCAACAAGCGCTAACCTCGCCTTAGGGAGGACCGGACATGCCGGCGCGATTTTGGCGTCGCCGGCGGGGCATGGAGGGGTCGATCCCGTATGAAGACTGTCGACGGTTTCTTCGAACGACTGAGCACCGCCCTCAACTGGCTGCCCGGCGAAGTCGTCGGCATCATCCTGATCATTGTCGCGGCGGGGATCGCCGTCGGCCTCCACGCGCTCGCCGTGCGGCTGATCCGGCCGATGCTCGGCCGGGGCAACGGCTACTGGCGCACGCTGCTCATCCGCACCCGTGGGCCGACCCGCCTCGCCTTCCTGATCATCCTGATCAGCGCCGCAGTGAAGGCGGCGCCCTTCCGCGCCACCGACGAGGCGATCCTCACCCAGATGTTGGGCGTTGCCTTCATCTGCCTCGTCGGCTGGACGATCCTGCGGGCGCTGCAGATCTCCTCAGAGCTTCATCTCAGGCGCTACAAGCTCGACGTCGACGACAATCTCGCGGCACGCAAGCACGTCACCCAGATCCGCATTCTGCTCAGGGCCGCGAGCGTCCTGATCTTCATCCTCACCGCGGCGGCGGTGATGATGAGCTTCGAGAGCGTCCGCCAGTACGGCGTCTCGCTGCTCGCCGCGGGCGGCGCCGCCGGCATCGTCGTCGGCCTCGCCGCCCAGCCGGTGCTCTCGAACCTTCTTGCCGGCATCCAGATCGCCATCACCCAGCCGGTGCGCATCGAGGATGCGGTGGTGGTCGAGGGCGAATGGGGCTGGGTCGAGGAGATCACCATGACCTATGCCGTCGTAAGGCTCTGGGACTGGCGCCGTCTTGTGCTGCCGATCAAGTATTTCATCGAGCAGCCCTTCCAGAACTGGACCCGCGAGACCGGTGCGATCATCGGCTCGGTGATGATCTATCTCGACTATACCGCGCCGGTGGCGGCGATCCGGGCGAAGGCCGAGGAATTCGCCCGTGCCTCGCCGCTCTGGGACCGGCGGGTGGTCAACGTCCAGGTCTCGGACGCCAGGGCGGAGACGATCGAGTTGCGCATCCTCGTCTCGGCCAACACCTCGCCGAGGACTTGGGATCTGCGCTGCGAAGTGCGCGAGAAGGTCATCGACTGGCTGCAGCGCGAGCATCCCGGCTGCCTGCCGCGCCAGCGCATGGAGCTGACCGGCGGCCCCGCCGGAGACGAGGCGCCCTGGCGCAGGGTTCGCGCGAACGCCTCGCGTAGCGAGCCGGCAGAGCCGGTGCCGGCGGAATAGCGGCCGGTTAGGCCCCGCCTCAGCCTCCCTGCCGCTCCCCGAACAGATCCCGCTGGTTCTTCTCGATCTCCTCGGCATAGCGCTTCCTGACGAAGCTTTCCGACAGAAGGCCGAGCACCTTGTCGCCCTCGCCGACGACGGCGAGTTCGTCGGCGCTCGCCGTGTCGAAGGCCTCCATCACCCGGGCGATGTCCATCTCGGGCCGCAGTGCCGTGTCGCCGAGCACCGCGAGATCGGAAACCGGCGCCGCGGTGTCGACGCTGTCGGCATAGGCCGTCGGGGTGACGACGATGCCGGCATAGCGGTCCTGGTCGTCGACGAGGACCACGCGTGAGGTGGAGCCGAGCGGAAAGCGCCGGCGGAACTCGGCGATGGTGAGGCTCGCCGGCGTCGCCCGGGTCTCGCGGCGCATCATCCGGCCTGCGGTCAGCGTCTTCACCCAGCCGACATCCCGCGCCGAGCGGATCGTCTCGCCTCTCAAGTGCAGCCGCCAGGTCGAGAAGGAATAGCCGAAGAGGACGCGCACCAGCGTGCTCGCGACCAACGAGCCAACGAGGACGACGCCGGTCAGCGACAGGTTCTGGGTCGTCTCGAGGACGAGCATCGCCATGGTCAGCGGCCCGCCGATCACCGCGACGGCGAGCCCCGCCATGCCGACGAGCGCCGCATGGGGCGTCACGACAACGACATGGCCGGTGACGAAGAACAGCGCGTCGGCATAGAGCTGGCCGAACAGCGAGCCGACGAAGAGCGATGCGAAGAACAGCCCGCCCCGAAAGCCGAAGCTCAAGGAGACGATCGAGGCGGCGCATTTGGCCAGGATGACGGTGATGACGAAGAGCGTCGGCGCACCGCCGGAAATGTCGAGATAGAGCGCCGAATGGCCGGAAGAGAGCGCCTGCGGCGTCAGGAAGGCGATCGGCATCAGCAGGGCGCCGCCGATCGCGGGCTTCGCCCATGGCGGCAGCTTCAGCCGCTTGGTCAGCGCCTCGACGTCGGAGATGAAGCGCATCAGGAAGATGCCGAGCCCGGCGCAGAGGGCGGCGAGCGCGACGTAGAGGAGATAGTGCGACAGATCGATCGGCCCGGAGCCGCCCGAGGCGATCAGATAGGGCGTCTCGCCGAGGCTGCGGGCGGTCAGCACCGCAGCGACGCAGGCCGCCGCCACCGGCGCGATGGTCGAGGGCGTATAGGCGCCCATGACGATCTCGAAGGCGTAGAAGGCGCCGGCGAGCGGCGTACCGAAGGCCGCAGCGATGCCCGCTCCGGCGCCGGCGCCGACCAGGGTGCGAAGGTCGGAGCGGCGCACCGCCAGCCAGCGCCCGGCAAAGGAGGCAAAGCCCGAGCCCATCTGCGCGTAGGCCGCCTCGAGCCCCACTGAGGCTCCGAAGCCGTTGGAGATCAGCGTCTGGCCGGAGACGATCAGGCTGTCTTTCATCGACATCTGTCCGCCATGCAGGGCATTCGCCTCCACCGCATCGACGAGGGCGCGGCGGCGGGCCCTGACGACGAGGGTGAACAGCGCCAGCGCGACGCCGCCCGCCGGCAAGGCGAGAAGCTGTGTCCAGGAAAGGTGTGGCTGGGTGCTCAGCCGGTCGGAGAGCGACAGACCGTAGAGCAGCGCCTGGATCGAATGGGCGGCGAGCTGCAGGCCGACCGTCAGCGCCCCGGCAATCGCCCCGAGGATCGCCGCAAGCGCGGTGAACCAGATCTCGTTCGAGCGGAACTGTCCGCGGGCAAATTCGGCAAGGCGCGACAGCCGGCCACCTTCGTCCGGAGCTCTGTCGCCGGCGGTGGAAACTGGTGTGTTGACGGAGGACATCGGGAGGAGCGGCTTGGCTGGCGGAGGGAGCGCCGGGCGGGATCGCCGCCGGACGCAAGGGTTCTCTGCCACAGGCCTCGCCGGCTTGCCACCCGCCGCAGCGGGGCGGGGCAAAAATCCCGGGCAGTTCTCCCCCCGCGTGTCCTCGCGGCGGGCGATCCTGCGCGGAAGCAAGGCATGGCGGTCCTGCAATGCGAGACTGCCCTTGCGATTGCGAGATCACGCAATGGTTGATATGTTTTGAATATTATTCAGTGACGCGACGACGCGCGCATGACCTCAGAATGCGGGGACAGATCCAAAGAGGCGATTGACATTCCCTTACGGAATCGTGAGGCGATGGGAAGACGGAGGTTCGACAGGCGGCAGCCGCCAGGCCTCGGCAGACGGGAACAAGCGCAAGGCACGATGGATCGCGGATGAGCGAGACGGCGAACAGACTGACCCGCGCCCTCGACGGCCTCTATGATGCGCTCGAGCACGAAAGCGACCTGCAGGAAACCACCCGCCTCGGCCTCGAGGCGACGGGAGCCGACCGCTTCAACCTGATCACCGCGGGCAGCGACGGCGCCGCCAGGCAGTTCACCCATCCGTTCGATCCGGAATCGGCACTCGAATATCTCACCGCCTATCTGCCCCGCGACGTGCGATTTCCGCGGCTTCTCGCCCGCCAGAGCGGCTTCGTGACGACACGGGACCTGATGACGGCGGAGGAGATCGCCCGCTGCCCGGTGCATCAGGAGTTCTATCGCCGCCATCCCGAATGCTGGAACATGTCGATGGTGTTCGGCCGCAGCGAAGGCGGCATCGTCGCGGTGACGGCCCATCACGGCCGCAACCGCCCCGGCCTCGACCGCGACGGCGAGACGGCGCTGATGGTTCTCGCCAACCAGCTGGCGCGGATCGCTCATCTGAAGGACATCCTGCCGGCAGGCGGGATCGGCCGCGACGGCGCGCTCGCGGCCTTCGACGGACTGCCGGATCCGATCGCCATTTTCGACGTCAATGGCCTCGTCATCCATCTCAACCCGCCCGCCCGCAGCATCATCAAGGCGCGCAACGGCCTTCGCCTCTCCGGCCGGCGCCTGCTCGCCACCCAGCCGGAGGTCAGCGACACGATCACCCGCGCCATCGGCCGGACGGTCCGCGTCCTGTCCTATGCGGCCTACAGCCTGCCGAACCCCGTGCCGGTGCCGCGGCCGAACCATCCGACGCCGCTCTTCCTGCGCTTCTTTGCAGCCCCTTCCGGGGAGGGGCGCGGCCGCTACGGCATCGTCAAGATCGTCGATCCGCAGGAAAAGCGGCTGCCGGATGTCGCCTTCATCAGGAGTGCCACCGGCCTTTCCAATGGCGAGGCGACGCTCGCCATCGGCATCTATCAGGGCCAGACGGTGAAGGGTTTTGCCGAACAGGCCGGCCTGTCGGAACAGACCATCCGCAAGCGCCTGAAACACGTCTGCGAAAAGCTCGGCGTGCACCGCCAGTCGGAGATCGCCATGCGCATCGCCGCCCTTGCCAACGTCTGACCGGATCGCGTCGGCCGGGCCGTGCTCCTCACAGGACGAGACCTGCAAAGAGCGGAAATCGCTTTGGCCTTTCCATTGTTAAGGCAAGCGAGGAAAACCGATGCCCCCGTTTGGGGGCTGGTCAAAACCGCCGGCACGCGCATTCTGCGTGCACGCCAAAATACACGAGTTCAGCGAACTCTTTCGCTCGCTTCAACGCCCCAAAAGCGAGCCGAAAGGTGGGACCAGCGCGGCCGCGAGGCCGCGCTGGCTCGTTTTGGCACAGCTCTGCGACATTCGCGGCAGTTTTCCCCGCGCCAGCCATGGAAGATCAGACGACCGGCAATAGGTTGACCGCGAGCGCCCGACCGACCGCCCGGATCGCCGCCAGTGGCGCTGACCGAAACACCGACCCGCCAGCCGGAGTTCGCGCCTGTCATGACCATCCTGTTTGCCGCACTCACCTTGTTGCTTCTTGCGGCGAGCGGCATCTCCTTTCTGCGGATTTCCCACGGCTTCGTTCGGGTCTTCTCCTTTCCCCGCCTGCAGATCCTCGGCCTCGCGCTGATCCTCGCGGTGCTCGCGCTGCTGCTGGTCGACAGCCCGGCCCGCGACTGGATCGCCGGCGGTCTGCTCGTCGTCGCCGGCATCCAGGCCGCCTGCATCGCCCAGTTCCTGCCGCTGCGGCGGGTGCAGTCGAAGCGCTACGAGGGTCGGCCGGATACGCCTGACCGGGTCTCGATCCTCTCCTACAATGTGAAGATGTCGAACCGGCGCTACCTCGACGCCGTCGAACTGGTGCAGCAGGAGCGCCCCGACATCGCCCTGTTCATGGAAGTCGACGACGGCTGGGCAAAGGCGCTGGAGGACCTCGGCGAGACGATGCCGCATGTCGTTTCCAAGCCGCTCGACAACAGTTACGGCATGATCCTCTATTCGCAGCTGCCGCTCGCCGATGTCCGGGTCGCCAATCTGGTGATGGACGACGTGCCGTCGATCATCTGCGAGGTGGAGCTGCGAAGCGGCCGCAGCTTCCGCCTTTACGGCGTCCATCCCGAGCCGCCGGTGCCCTATGCCGATTCGGCGGGGCGCGACGCCGAACTCGTCAGGGTGGCGCGGCTCGTCGACGAGGACGACCTGCCGGCGATCGTCTGCGGCGACCTCAACGACGTCGCCTGGTCGCACACCACACGGCACTTCCAGCGCATCTCGCGGCTGCTCGATCCGCGGGTCGGGCGCGGTTTCTACAACACCTTCGACGCGCGCTATCCGCTGCTCCGATGGCCGCTCGACCATCTCTTCCACAATGCCCGCTTCGACCTCATCAGCATGCGGCGGCTCCGCCATATCGGCTCGGACCATTTCCCGATGCTGTTCGCGCTGGCGCTCACCCGCGACGCCGAGGGGGCCGACTATCCGGCGGAGGCGAATGGCACCGACAGGGAAGAGGCGCGCGCCATCGTCGAGGACGCCGAGGAGCTCGACCGCGAGGCGATCGGCAGCGACTGGGAGAAGTAGGCGGCGGGCCGTCGGCGAGAGGATGCCGGAGCATCGCTGCCGGCACTTCGCCACTGTCCTGAGATCCGCCGCGCCCGGCAGGTCGGCGCCCGATCTGCGGTTTCGCAACAGACGCGCATCGCCCTGCCCATCCCGCAAGCAGAACTGCCCAATCCTTCCGCATCCGAGGGAACGATGACGGCTTCGATCCGTTTGAGCCGCAAGGGACCATGCCGATCGTCGACCGGCCTGCACTTGCATGAGCAGGTCGTCGCGGCAAACCACGAAGCGGAGAAACGACATGAGCAACACTGGCGGACGCGTTCCGGACCGTGACCGGACGACCATCGTCAACAACGACCGCGGGCCCGGCGGCAGCGGTGGCTCCGGCTGGCTGATCGCCGGCATCATCATCGTCGTCGTGGTCGTCGGCGGCTATTTCCTCTTCAACGGCAATATGGGCGGCACCAGCAACGAGGCCTCGACGACCCCGCCCGCCGCCACCGAAAGCGCCGCGAGCAACAATGCCGGCGCGAGCGACAGCAGCGGCGACGCGATGACCACCGGCAGCACCACCAACGACCCGGCTGCTCCGGCCGGCGGCAACGGCACGGCTGGCAATGCACCGGCGGGCGATGCGGCCGGCGGCACGAATGCCGGCGGCGAGACCGCGCCCGCGACCAGCAACTGACGGCGCAGCGGAGATTGGCCATGCGGATCGGCGCAATCGCGCTCGCCGGCATCGTCGCGCTCAGCGGCACGGTGGCGGCGCAAGCGGAGAACAGCTGCGGCAAGGATGTCGAGGTGAAGCCGGGCGACACGCTCAGCACCATCGCATCGCGTTGCGGCGTCAGCGAAGGGCTGATCCTGCGGGCCAATCCCCGCATCGACGGTTCGGCCGACCTTCGGGTCGGCCAGACCGTCAGCCTCACCGGGCCGATGGACAAGCTGAAATCGATGGCCTCGAATGCCGGCCAGGAGCTGTCGCAGGCGGCCGACAATGTCGGCTCGCAGGTCAAGTCTTCGGTGCAGGGTTTTCTGAACGACAATCCGCAGCTGCAGTCGAATATCCAGGATCTCGGATCCCGGCTCGTCCTCTCGAATGGCGAGGCACCGGCCGAGGTGACGCTCGATCCCGCACGGCCCACCCCCGGCCAGACGGTGACGGTATCGGCGACGGGACTGCCGAAGGATACGCCGGTGCTGATCGGCGGCGGCGATCCCGGCTCGGCCTTCGCCGAACTCGACAAGGCCCGCACGACGCCCGAGGGAACGCTGCAGGCAGCCGTGAAGCTGCCCGACGCAATCACCGGCGAGCGCTACCAGATTTCGGTGCGGGACGAGGATGGCGCGTGGAAAGCCGAAGCCCCGGCATTCGACGTCGCCCGCTGACGGCCGGCCTGAAGAGGCATCCCGGCGGCGGGCGGCGACGGCGGCAAGCCAGGCCATCGTCGATGCCGGCCCGCAGCATGCTGCGGCGAGACCCATCGGAAGCGCAGACTGGCCCCGTCGCCCGGCTTGGGTGACGGGGCCTTTTTCGTGAAGCCTTGAGGGAAGCCGCGCGCCACGGGCGGTAGCAATCGGCCGCGTTTCTTGCCATATAGGCCGCAAATCTCCGCATCCGGTCCGATAAGTCTTGGCGAACACCACTGCCCCCTTTGCCCGCATGAATGGCTGCGGCAACGAAATCCTCGTCGTCGACCTGCGTGAGACCTCCGCGCAGATCCGGCCCGAGGCTGCGCGCAGGCTCGGCGAAGGTGCCGAGACCCACTTCGACCAGATCATGGCGATCCACCGGCCGCGCACCCCCGGTACCGACGCCTATGTGCGGATCGTCAACCGTGACGGCTCCGACGCGCAGGCCTGCGGCAACGGCACCCGCTGCGTCGTCCAGGCGCTGTCGGCCGAGACCGGGCAGAAGCGCTTCACCTTCGAGACGGTGGCGGGGCTGCTCCTTGCCGAGGAGCACGAGGACGGCTCGATCTCCGTCGACATGGGCAGGCCGCGCTTCAGCTGGGACGAGATCCCGCTCGCCGAGGAATTCCGCGACACGCGCGCGATCGAACTGCAGATCGGGCCGATCGACGCGCCGGTGCTGCATTCGCCCTCGGTGATGTCGATGGGCAACCCCCATGCGGTGTTCTGGGTGAAGGAGGACGTCGAAACCTTCGCCCTCGACCGCTTCGGCCCGATCCTGGAAAATCATCCGATCTTTCCCGAACGGGCGAACATCTCGATCGCCAGGGTCACCTCGCCTTCCTCTCTGACCATGCGCACCTGGGAACGCGGCACCGGCCTCACCCGCGCCTGCGGCTCCGCAGCCTGCGCCGCTGCCGTCTCGGCCGCGCGCACCCGGCGCACCGGCCGCGAGGTGGCGGTGACCCAGCCGGGCGGCACGCTGTCGATCCTCTGGCGCGACGACGACCATGTGATCATGACCGGCCCGGCCGAATGGGAATGGTCGGGCACACTCGATCCCGCGACCGGCGCCTTCGACCGCGACACGGCCGATAGCGGCGAGGAACGGGTGATCGGCTGATGGGCGTCGAGATCGTCTCTTTCGGCTGCCGGCTCAACACATACGAGTCGGCGGTGATGAAGCGCGAGGCCGAGGAAGCCGGCCTCGGCGAGGACGCGCGCGGCGCCATCGTCTTCAACACCTGCGCCGTCACGGCCGAGGCGGTGCGCCAGGCGCGCCAGCAGATCCGCAAGGCAAGGCGCGAGAACCCGGACGCGCGCATCGTCGTCACCGGCTGTGCGGCGCAGACCGAGCCGGGCCGCTTTGCCGAGATGGCCGAGGTCGACGCGGTGATCGGCAATGCCGAGAAGCTGACCGCCAAGAGCTATGCCAGGCTGCCGGATTTCGGCGTCGCCGCCGAGGAGAAGATCCGCGTCAACGACATCATGAGCGTCACCGAGACGGCCGGCCACATGATCGACGCGATCGAGGGCCGCTCGCGGGCGATCGTGCAGATCCAGAACGGCTGCGACCATCGCTGCACCTTCTGCATCATCCCCTATGGCCGCGGCAATTCCCGCTCGGTGCCGATGGGCGCCGTGGTCGAGCAGATGAAGCGGCTGGTCGATACGGGCTACAACGAGGTGGTGCTGTCCGGCGTCGACATGACCAGCTGGGGGGCCGACCTTCCCGGCACGCCGAAGCTCGGCGACCTCGTCCAGACAATCCTGCGCCATGTTCCCGATCTGAAGCGCCTGAGGCTCTCCTCGATCGATTCGATCGAGGCGGATGCGGCGCTGATCGAGGCGGTGGCCTCGGAGCGGCGCTTCATGCCGCATCTGCATCTGTCGCTGCAGGCCGGCGACGACATGATCCTGAAGCGGATGAAGCGCCGGCACAGTCGCGCCGATTCCATCCGCTTCTGCGCCGATATCCGGGAAAGGCGGCCGGACATCGTCTTCGGCGCCGACATCATTGCGGGCTTTCCGACCGAGACCGAGGGGATGTTTCAAAACTCGCTGAAGATCGTCGAAGAATGCGGGCTGACCCTCCTCCACGTCTTTCCCTTCTCGCCCCGCGAGGGGACGCCGGCAGCGCGGATGCCGCAGCTCGAAAAGCCGGTGATCAAGGAGCGTGCCGCCAGGCTGCGGGCGCTCGGCGACGCTGCCCATGCGGCGCATCTCGGCCGGCTGGTCGGCAGCCGGCAGAGCGTCCTCGTCGAGCGCGAAGGGCTTGGGCGGACGGAGGATTTCACCCTCGCCCGGCTCGATGGCGGCCTCCCCGGCGAGATCCTCGACACTATCATTACCGGGACGGCCGACGGCCTCCTGACCGCGCGGCCGGCCTGAGGCGCCTGAAGCAGATCGCTTGAACCAGACCGCGTGAAAGAGACAAGGACGGGCATGGCTGAGAAACAGGGCTTCTTCCGGCGGATATTTTCCTTCGGGGCCGCAAGCGAGGAAGAGCGCACGCCGGAGCATGGCGAGACGCCGCGCCCGAGCGACACCGAGGTCGGCCGGCCCGAGGCGCCCGATCCGGAAGTGAGGCCAGAGGCCGCGGCAAGCTCCGTCGCAGACACCGAGGCAGGCGCCCCGGTCGATGACCAGGGCGGCATCACCCCTTTGAAGCCGACAGACGGCAGCGAGACGACGACGGAAGGCGAGCCGACCGGCGAGGCTCAAAAAAAAACTTCGCTGTCCAGGAGCCGCTGGAACTAGACCCGGCTGAGCTCGAGGCGCATCGCCGCGCCGCCGCCGAAGACGCGAGCGAAGACGACGATGCCGACTTCGGCTTCCTCGAATCCGACGGGCCGATCGAAGAGACCAAAGGCGACTTTTCCTTCCTCGACGAGCAGGTGGCGCCGGTCGAAAGCGCGACCCGCGAGCCCTCCGCCGCCGCCGAGGCGATCGCGCCTGCCGTCGAGCCGGCCAGCGAGGCCGATCATGTCGGCGTCGAACCGGCAGAACTCGGCGAGGAGGAAGATCTCGACGAGGGCGGCGAGGCGGACTTTTCCTGGCTCGACGAAGAGCTGCCGCCGGAAGAGCCGGAGGACGAGCGGTCAGAGCCCCAGGCTCCAGCCGTCCCGGCAGCGCCGCCACGGGCGCCGTTGCCGGACAGTACCGGGTTTCGTCTGCGCGAAAGGCCGCCCGAGCCGGCTCCCGTCGCTCCCGCGCCGCGGGTCTCCTGGGCCGAGCGGCTGCGCCAGGGCCTGTCGCGATCGTCGAACCAGCTTTCCGGCTCGATCACCGCGCTCTTCACCAAGCGGCGGCTCGACGAAGACACGCTACAGGACTTCGAGGACGTGCTGATCCAGGCCGATCTCGGCGTCGAGACGGCGATGCGGATCACCGATCGCCTGTCGGAAGGCCGTTTCGGCAAGGAGATCGCCGGCTCCGAGGTCCGCCGCATTCTCGCGGAGGAGATCGAGAAGACGCTGGCCCCCGTCGCCCAGCCGCTGGAACTCGACCTCGAAAAGAAGCCGCATGTCATTCTCGTCGTCGGCGTCAACGGCACCGGCAAGACGACGACCATCGGCAAGCTGACGGCCAAGCTCACCCGCGCCGGGCTGAAGGTGACGCTCTGCGCCGGCGACACGTTCCGTGCCGCCGCCGTCGAGCAGCTGAAGATCTGGGGCGAGCGCACCGGCTCCGAGGTGATCGCCAAGCAGATCGGCGCCGACGCCGCGGGCCTTGCCTTCGAGGCCTATGACCGGGCGGTGGAGAACGACTCCGACGTCCTGATCATCGACACCGCCGGGCGGCTGCAGAACAAGGCCGAGCTGATGGCGGAGCTCGAAAAGATCAACCGCGTTCTTTCCAAACGCGAGCCCGACGCGCCGCACACCGTGCTGCAGACACTCGACGCCACCACCGGCCAGAACGCCCTTTCCCAGGTCGAGATCTTCCGCAACGTCTCGGGCGTCAACGGGCTGGTGATGACCAAGCTCGACGGTACGGCGCGGGGCGGCATCCTCGTCGCGATTGCGGCGAAGCACCGGCTGCCGGTCTATTTCGTCGGCGTCGGCGAGGGGATCGACGACCTCGAGCCCTTCAGGGCGAAGGACTTCGCCAGCGCGATCGCCGGCGTGCCGCTGTCATGAGCGGGCTCCCGGCGTTATCGTCATAAAACCACCGGCAAATTCACCGACGGTCGTCATCCCGGCCTTGAGCCGGGCTCCATTCCAAGCCATGTGAGCCTTGCGTCGGTTCCAGGGACCTTCGGTTTGCGCGGCCGAGTGGACGTTTTGCGGCGATTGGGAATGCACCCCGGGTCAAGCCCGGGATGACGAGGCTTTGAAGGCGAGACATCCGGAATGACCGAACACATCATCGAAGAAGCCCCCAACAAGCCCGGCCGCAAGGCGATGAGCCCGCTGCTGAAGTTCGCGCTGGAGCTCGGCCCGCTGCTGGTCTTCTTCTTCGCCAATGCCCGGGCCGACGATCTCGTCTCGGCCTTCCCGGCGCTCCAGCAGCTCGGCGGGCCGCTCTTCGTCGCGACGGGGCTGTTCATGGCGGCGACGGTGATCGCCCTGACGGTCTCCTGGGCGATGACCCGCTCGCTGCCGATCATGCCACTGGTGTCGGGCTTTTTCGTCGTGGTCTTCGGCGCGCTGACGCTCTGGCTGCAGGACGAGACCTTCATCAAGATGAAGCCGACCATCGTCAACCTGCTCTTCGCCGCCGTCCTCCTCGGCGGCCTCTGCTTCGGCAAGTCGCTGCTCGGCTATGTCTTCGACCAGGCGTTTCGGCTCGACGACGAGGGCTGGCGCAAGCTGACCCTTCGCTGGGGCCTGTTCTTCATCTTCCTCGCCATTCTGAACGAGGGCGTCTGGCGCGGCGCCAACTATTGGTACGGCATCGACGCCCACTCGCCGAAGGAGCTCAAGGAGACGGCCGACTTCGTCTGGACCAACTTCAAGGTCTGGGGAACGATGCCGATCACCGTCGCCTTCATGCTGACCCAGCTGCCGCTGATCAAGCGCCACTCCATCGAGCCGATCGGGCTGAAGAAGGAGTAGGCGGTCCTGAAGAACGGCCGGAAGGCCGGTGTTGCCGAGCTCTTGCGCAGCGCCTTCACACCCGAAGGGCACAGCGCAGCGGAGTGAAGCGCTACCATCGCCGGCACTTCCGTCCAGCACCCTTCCCGTTTACCCCTCGCCAGTCGTCATCCGCCGATGGCGCTCGCGCAGCGCCGCGACCTCGCTGTCGGGCCGCTCGCCCGCGCAGCCGGCACAGGACACGCCCTCCTCGAATTCCGGCGCGGCGCGATCTTCCGCCGACAAGGGTGCACCGCAGGCAAAGCAGGCCGTCCAGCCGGTCTCGGCCAGCCCATGGCCCAGCGCGACGCGGCCGTCGAAGACATAGCAGTCGCCCCGCCAGCGGCTTTCCGCCTCGGGTACCTTCTCGAGATAGGACAGAATCCCGCCCTTCAGCTGATAGACCTCGGCGAACCCCTTCTCCAGCATGAAGGCCGAGGCCTTCTCGCAGCGGATGCCGCCGGTGCAGAACATCGCCACCTTCGGGGTCTTTTCGGGGTCGAGCGTCTCCTCGACATAGCGCTTGAAGTCGGTGAACTGGTCGATGCCGGGATCGACGGCGCCCTCGAAGATGCCGACCCTGGTCTCGTAGCGGTTGCGGGTATCGACGAGGAGTATGTCGGGCTCGGCGATCAGGGCGTTCCAGTCCTCCGGCGCCACATGAATACCGGTCTTTGCCAGCGGATCGCCGGCCGCATCGCGCAGCGTGATGATCTCCGGGCGGATGCGCAGCTTCATCCGGGCGAAGGGCCAGTCGTCGGCAATCGAAAGACGCAGGTCTTCCGCAGTCAGGCCGAAGCGGCGGGTCAGCTCGTCGATAAAGGCCCGCATCGGCGCGGGCTCGCCGGCGACCGTACCGTTGACGCCCTCAGGGGCGAGCAGGATCGTGCCGCGCAACGCCCTCTCGCGGCAGAAGGCGAGAAGCTCGGCGCGCAGCGTCTCGAGCTCGGCGAGCGGCAGGAAGCGATAGAAGGCGGCGACGGTCAGCGACATGGCGGCGTGATAGCCCCGTCCCGCGGCGATCGCAACGCGCCGCTGGCAAGGCAGCGCGGCGCCTTGTGCGCAAGAGCCATGCATGCGCCTCGTCGCAGGCTTGCGGCCGCTTGCTTGCGCGATCGGCCAGCGGCGTTATGTAGGACGTTCAGCCGTCGGCGGGCCGTCGCGCCGGTCGGCGTTTCCTCCTGCCCGCCCGCCCCACTGGTCCAGCCCGTGCTCGATACGATCCTCGGCGCCCTCCTTCTCTTTACCGGGGTGGCCGTCATTTTCCGCGAATGGCTCGGCCTCGATGTCGCTGCAGCGCTTGCCGCACTCGGCCTCGTTGCCTTCCTGATCGTCGCAACGCCCTTCACGCCGTTCTCGCGCAAGGCCTTTGTCGCGATCGGGCTCGTGCTCGCCGGGCTCGTCGTCGGCTTCGTCGACGACTGGCCGGCGGTGCTCGAAAAGGCGATCGCCCAGGGTGCCTTCATTGCCACCTTCTTCGCCGCGCTGGCGAGCCTTCGCAATCCCGCCTCGGCCTCGCCGGCGATCGAGCGCTGCGGCCAGTATCTCGCCAGCCAGCCGCCGGGAAAGCGCTATCTGGCGCTGACCATCGGCGGCCATCTCTTCGCGCTGATCCTCAATTACGGCTCGATCACCCTGCTCGGCGGGCTGACCGAGGCGATCGCCGGCAAGGAGCCCAATCCGGAGATCCGCGAGATTCGCAACCGGCGCATGCTGCTGGCGGTGCAGCGCGGCCTCTGCGCCTCGCTCTGCTGGTCGCCGCTGGCCTTTGCCACCGCCATCACCACCTCGGTCATCGCCGGCGCCAGCTGGGGCGGCATGGCGCCCTATGCGATTCTCTTCGCCGTCGTCTTCCTCTTCGTCGGCTGGGCCCTCGACACGCTCTACAAGCCGAAGCTCAGTGGCCCTCGGCCGGTCCGCAGCAAGCCGATCGGCAGCGTCCGCGACCTCGCGCCGCTGGTCCTCCTGCTGGTCCTGCTCTTTGCCGCCGTCGGCACGCTGGAATATCTGACGGGCCTTGCCATCACCGCGATCGTCATGCTGTTCGTGCCGCTGGTCTCGATCGGCTGGATCGCGTACGAATCCGGCAATCAAGGCGAGACGATGCGGCGGCTGAAGCGGCTCGCCTTCGCCGAGCTTCCCTCCTACCGCTCCGAACTCGTGCTTCTGATCATGGCGGGCGTCATCGGCGCGCTCGGCGCGGCGCTGATCCAGCCGCTCACCGCCGGACAGTCGCTCGATCTCTCCGGCCTGCCGGTCTGGCTGGTCCTCGTCGCGCCGGTGTGGATCATTCCGCTGCTCGGCCAGCTCGGCATGAACCCGATCCTGTCGGTGTCGATGCTGGCGCCGCTGCTGCCCCCGGCGGACGCGCTCGGCATTCCCGCCAATCTCCTCGTCGCCGCGATCACCGCCGGCTGGGCGCTTGCCGGCGCCACCTCGCCCTTCACCGCCACGACGCTGCTGATCGGCCGGCTCGGCCATACCAGCGCCCTCCATGTCGGCCTCGTGTGGAACCGCGCCTTCACGCTCTGGGTGGGTCTGGCGATCTCGGCGATGCTTCTGGTTTTCGCGGCACTCCTCTGACGCGGCCAAGAGGAGGAGCAAATCTCTCTCGACCTAGTGACAAATGCGCCGAAGCCGTATATGAGCGCACCCGATTTCCTCAGAATAACCTGACCGTCACGGCGGCCATGTCGGGTTACCCCGGCGTGAAACGAATTGAGGCTATGCCATGAACATCATCCAGGAACTCGAGGCCGCCGAGGCCTCCCGCATCGAAGCCATCCGCAAGATCCCGGATTTTTCCGCCGGCGATACGGTCCGCGTGAATGTGCGCGTCACGGAAGGCACCCGCACCCGCGTCCAGGCCTATGAAGGCGTCTGCATCGCGCGCTCCGGCTCGGGCCTGCAGGAGAACTTCACCGTCCGCAAGATCTCCTATGGCGAGGGCGTCGAGCGCGTCTTCCCGGTCTATTCGCCGATGCTGGAATCGGTGGACGTCGTGCGCCGCGGCAAGGTCCGCCGCGCCAAGCTCTATTACCTGCGCGATCGCCGCGGCAAGTCGGCCCGTATCGTCGAGGCCACCAATGCCCGCGCCCGCAAGCTGAACGACGACGCCCGCCAGGCCGCAGCCGAGGAGCGCGACCGCGCCAAGGCCGAGAAGGAAGCGGCAAAGACCGCCGCCGAGTAAGCCTCGGCCTCAAGCTGAGACAAGTTTCAAAAGGCGGCTTCGGCCGCCTTTTTCGCGTCCGGACGCAGCCGGAGTGCCGCCGGCCCCATTCGGATGGCCGTGCGTGATCAGCTCAGCGCGCCCCGGTCTGCGCTGGCCAGCCGGCGAGCGCCTGATCCGCCACGGCCTGAAGCGTCTCGCGGCAAAAGCCGGCCTTGGCCTGCACGGCGATGCCGTGGGTCACCGCCAGGAGATAGGCGGCGAGCGCGTGGCAATCGGCGGTCTGCGGCAGATCGCCCTCGGCCCTCGCACGTTCGAATCGCTCGCGCAGCATCGCCTCGCCGCCGGCGCGGTAGTCGATCAGTGCCTGGCGGACCGGCTCGGCATCGTCAGACCCCGCCAGCACCCCGTTCACGGCAAAGCACCCGGTGTGCTCCGGATAGCGCGTGTTGATGTCCACCGAGCCGTTGAGGAAATGCTCCGCGACCTCGCGCGCCGTCGGCAGTTCGACCGCCTTGCGTAGCTGCACGGCATAGTGCTCGTCATAGCGGGCAAGCGCCTGGCGAAACAGCGCCTCCTTGTTGCCGAAGGCGGAATAGAGCGCCGGCCGCTCCACCCCGGTCGCCTCGGTCAGGTCGGCATAGGACGTGCCCTCGTAGCCCTTGCGCCAGAACACGCCGAGTGCGGCATCGAGAGCGCTCTCCACGCAGAATTCCCTCGGACGTCCCATCAGTAGAGCTCAGGCTTTTTCATAACAGGCATTATAAAACCGCTTGACACCCCCTGTCCACATTTCATAACGATCGTTATCGTAATGGCCATTACGTTATTCTTCGATCATTCATCGGTCAGGCGACGTCCTGACCGGCTTTGGAAAGGGATATCATGTCGGACAGATTGAAGGGCAAGGTTGTGCTGGTCACCGGCGGCTCGCGCGGTCTCGGCGCGGCGACAGCCGAGGCCTTCGCCGGCCAGGGCGCGGATGTCGCGATCAGCTACGCCGCTTCGGCAGAAAAGGCCGAGGCCGTGGTGGCGAAACTCCGGGAAAAGGGCGTGCGCGCCCTCGCCGTCAAAAGCGACCAGGCGGAGCTCTCGTCGGCAAGGCCGCTGATCGACGCGGTGATCGCCGAATTCGGCAGGCTCGACATTCTGGTGAACAATGCCGCCATCGCGGTCCAGGGCCAGCTCGTCGACGATCCCGAACTCGACTGGGCGGCCTATGATCGCCAGTGGCAGGTGAACGTCCTGGGCACCATCGCCAACACCCGCGCCGCGGCGCCGAAGCTCAGCGACGGCGGCCGGATCATCTTCGTCGGCTCGGCCCTCGGCTCGGTCATTCCGTTTCCGGGGGTTGCCGACTATGCCGGGACGAAATGGGCGGTTGCCGGCTATGCCAAGGGCATCGCCCGCGATCTCGGCCGCCGCAACATCACCGTCAATATCGTCCAGCCGGGCATCATGCCGACGGACATGGCCGCGGACGTCGCCGGCGAGCTTCCCGACCGCGACGCCATTCTGGACATGCACCCGATCCGGCGCATCGCGACTCTCGAGGAAGTCGCCGACACCATCTGCTTCCTCGCCGGGCCGTCCGCCGGCTACATCAACGGCCAGGCAATCAACGTCGCCGGCGGCATCGACATCTGATGACGGGCCGGCTGGTCAGGGCTTAAAGCGGGTGAGCCCGGCTTTCGGGCCCGCAAAGGGTCGGGAAAGGCGGCTTCGGCCGCCTTTTGCTATTTCCGGATCGTACGTTTCTCGAGATGACGCCCCGACTCTGAAATGGAATTGTCAATTCCGTTTCAGAACCCCTGGTCGTTAGCTTCTGACCCCTTGCAGTCTTTGCAGCGTCACCGTTGCTTCCCAAAACCAAACATGGATAGCGACGCGAGAAGCGAGCGTAAGCCGAAGAGTATCAACGATGCCAAAGCATTCCACTATCGAGGTGGGTCGGATTAAGGGGTTGCCCGAAGCAGTCGACGTGCTCCTGAAGGACGCAGATGCCGAGGGCTTCGACACGATGTCAGTGCTCCGCGACGAATGGAGCGCCGGTTCCAATCGCTTCGAGCGTCCGGGCGAAGTTTTGATGCTGGCGAAGGTAGATGGGACGGTGGCGGGGATTGGGGGAATCACACAAGACTTTGTAGAAGCGGACCACCTGCGGATGAGACGCTTCTATGTGCGTCCTGCTTTCCGTCGGCTTGGTGTCGGTAGCCAGATTGCACTGCACGTCCTGGAACATGCCCGTCCGTTCAACCGGCCAATCGTACTTCATGCCGATGGGCCAGATGCGGAGGTGTTCTGGCCGACGCTTGGTTTTGTTCCCATAGACCGAATTCATACGACCCACGTGTTCCGACCTTTCGGTTAGCGGCTTCCGCTACAACTGCCCTATTCGACCCGGCAGGTTTCGACCCAAATAGGTCATTGCGAAATCGGCTGTCGCCTCCCGAACGCTGCCATTCGGCAACCCGCCGCAGTGTCGTTGCGCTCCTCGCCGGCCATGCAGACAAGCACTACGGTCGCTCGGAAGCCAACAGCTCAGTGGGGTAGTCGTATGTCGGCCGTGTCAGCGCGCCGGAGCAATAATTGCTCCCAGTAGCTGATCCAAAGCAGGCCTCGCTTGAACACCTCATAGCGAGCTAGCCATTGGCGGAACGAGCGGGTTCGCGATATCCGACCACCGATGATTGCATTGGGATTATTTGGAATGATTGCAAAGCCAGCCGTGCCTTGAAGGTTGCAACACCTTCGTGAGCCTCGTTTATGAGTTTTCGGAAGCGTTTGAGGTTAATGTCACAGGCAGAGCCCAGAATGACCTCCCGTAGCCGTAGTTTGTCGCTAAACGGCAAGAAGTACAGGCTCCCTTCTTTCTCCGCCCGGCCCAGCTCAACGAGGGCACGCCATTCCTTCTCATAGCTCCAGCTTGCAAATTTCGTACATATGAGTTGCGTGGCAAGCTCGCCGGTGATGGATTTGACCTTGCCGGTCGGCTTGTACCGCAATCGCGAAGGCGAATAAGTGACTTGTTGGACGATGCTTTCACTGACATCAAAACCGAGAGCCAAACCTCGGTGCTTGTTAGCATAGTGGCTCCAAAGTACAGGGTCTATCCAATCCTCACTAAAACAAATAAGACCGTTACGCTCCCCGAACTTTAACTTATTCTGACGCACCACCTTACGGAATTCGACGTCGCTGAAATTGCTGCCAAGCAGCTCGAAGGGATCATTGAGCTCCGAGAATCGTGACACCTTGATGCGGCTAAACACAATGTTGGAGACTGCGTGATCAGCGCTGGTTAAGTAGTATAGACGACGGAAGCCGGCCGGAGCCGGTGGCAGAACATTTTGGCTGCCCCGACGGTCCTCGTGCCCGGCTTTGCGCCATTCCTTCAAATACTTGGTGTTTAGAGGCATCTTTCAAACTCTGTCAGAATACTATTCTACACTATATTAATTTGAACGGTAAGGCCTGCTATTCACTCGCGCGTCAATGAAGATCACGTCCGATGATCAGTGAGTTCTAGCTCTCTTAGAATGCGTTGACCCCTACTCTCTCCTATATGCTCAGGCAGATGACAACTTTGATGCCCTTCATGGCGCCGGTCGCAGCTTGACAGATCGACAGATGCTTTTCCACATTGCGTTTCAACGAAAAATTGTTAGCGAGATTCATTCCGATAAGAGTTGAGGTGTGTCCGCTTTTGGCCTTGATCTGCGGGAAGCAGACTGACCGCTTACCACCCCTCCCGGTCCTTCGAACTCTCGTTTTTGAAACACTTTCATTGTATACTGTTTCAATCCTCGCCGTTCCGAAACCCATGCCCACACCTCCCGCATCTGCGAACAGCCGCCCCACCCCCTTCACCTGCCAGCCGTCCCATGCCATCCTGCCGCAACGCCAGCGGGTGATCCAGCCATGCAGAGCTATTTCGACGCCAACCGGGCGAACTGGGACGAGCGGGCCGAACTCCACGCCACCGACGGGACCGGCTCCTACCGCATCGAAAGGGTGCTTGCCGGCGGCTCCAGCCTTCATGCGATCGAAGCGGCCGAACTCGGCGACATTGCCGGCAAGGACATCGTCCACCTGCAGTGCCATATCGGCCTCGACACGCTGTCGCTGAAGCAGCTCGGCGCAAGGAGCGTCACCGGCCTCGACTTCTCGCCGAAGGCAATCGCTGCCGCGCGGGATTTTGCTGCAAGGGCCGGCACGGAGGCCCGCTTCGTCGAGGCCTCGCTCTACAATGCGTCGGCAGCGCTGGGCGAGACCTATGATCTCGTCTTCGTCACCTGGGGCGCGATCAACTGGCTGCCGGATATCGGCCGCTGGGCGGATATCGTCGCGGCGCTGCTGAGGCCCTGCGGCAGGCTCTACCTCCTCGAGGGCCACCCGGTGATGAACCAGATGGAATGGGAGGACGGCCGCCTCGTCGCCACCTTCGACCGCTCGACCCCGGCCGACCGACCGCTCGTCTTCGACGAGGCCGCGACCTACACCGGCGATGCCCGGCCGCTCACCAATACCCGCAACTACGAATGGCTGCACCCGGTGGCCGAGGTGGTGACCGCGGTGCTCGACGCCGGAATGCGCCTCGAATTCCTGCACGAACACGACCGGCTCGCCTGGCGGGCGTTTCCCGACATGGTGGAAGCGGAGGACGGCCTCTACAGGCTTCCCGATGCTGCGGTGAAGTTCCCCCTCGCCTTCTCGCTTGGCGCGACGAAGCTTTGAGCGCCGCGTGTCCGGATGGAACATACGCCGCTCTCACGCCCTGAACCGCCGCATCGGGCCTTCCCGGAAATCGACGCCGGTTTTCGGGCCGATGCTGCAGGGCTTCAGCCGGCCGAGGGCGCCGCGACGCCGGATGCCGCCTTCAGGCCCCAATGCACCGCCGCCCAGACCCGTTCGTGCAGGATGTAGGCGACGAAGCCGAAGCCGCAGGACGTCAGCGCCAGTTCGCCCCCCGCAAAGAACGATCCGGTGAAGATGTCGCCCAGGATCGCCATGGAAAACAGGCCGACGACCTGCCAGGAAATGGCTTTGGCGAGGCTGCGTTTCTTGCTTTCCATGGCTCTTCTCCTGCTGTCTGCCCGCGGTGCCGCTGGTGTTTCGATCGCTGACGAGGCTGCACGGCAAGTCCGAAGATAGACTTAAGTCCGGCGAGGTTTTCGGTGCTGTCAGACGGTTTATCCCGACTATCGCGACGGCATCGATCGATGCCTTCCGCTGCTGATCGCCTCCGGCTTTGTTCGATCGATGCGCGACGACGACGCCGACAGGCCGATGTTTTTACAAGCAAAGCCGGGCGTTGCTTGAGCAGGCAGCGGCCTTGCAACGTCGACCGTCTTCCGTCGTCAGATCGCCAGCCGGGAAAGTTTTCGGGAGAAAATCACACTGCGGCGTGATAGGCACGATTGGTGACAATCATCACGGAACGCCATGGACAAGCGCGAACGCTCCCGCCTCTTCCGCGACCGGCTGGCCGCCGCCATGCAGAGCGCCGGCATGACCAAGAGCGGCCTTGCCCGGGCGACCGGCGCCGACCGCTCGACCGTCTCGCTGGCGCTTTCCGCCGAGGACGGGCGGCTGCCCAATGCCCAGTTCGCCGCCGAATGCGCCGGCGCGCTGGCCGTCTCGTCCGACTGGCTGCTCGGCCTGTCCGACCGCCACGAGCGCGGCGCCGACATGCTGCAGGCGGCGATGCGCATGGAGGAGGCCGCGAGGGCGCCCTCCGACGAGCGGATCTTCCGCTGGCACGAGGAGGCACGCGGCTACAAGATCCGCCATGTCCCTGCCACCCTGCCGGACATGCTGAAGTCCGAGGCGGTGCTGCGCTTCGAATATGGCGACTTCGTCGGCCGCACCTCCGACCAGGCGATCGCCGACATGCGCGACCGGCTGCAATATCTGCGCGCGCCGGATACCGACTACGAGATCGCCATGCCGGTCGACACGCTGGAGGGCTTTGCCGCCGGCGAAGGCTACTGGCGCGGCCTTGCCGCCGAAGAGCGCGCCGCCCAGCTGAGGCGGCTCGCCGAGCTGGCCGACGAGCTCTATCCCTCGCTGCGGCTTCATCTTTTCGACCGCAAGAAGGTCTATTCGGCGCCGGTGACGATCTTCGGACCGCTGCAGGCGAGCGTCTATGTCGGGCGGTTCTACCTGGTCTTTTCCGAGCGCCGGCAGGTGCTGGAACTGACCCGGCATTTCGACGGCCTGGTGCGTGAGGCGGACGTCGAGGCGAAGAACGCCCCCCGCTTCATTGAAGCGATGAGCGTTGCGGACTGAGCCCGTCAGCGCCAGAAGGGCTTTCGCGCCTCTTCCTCGGCCTCGTCGCGGGTGAGGCCGAGATCGCGGAGCTGCCAGTCGGAAAGGTCAGAGAGGTCGCGCCGCTGGCGGTGCCGGCATGTCCAGCGCCATATCAGCGCCGTGAGGCTGGCGACGACCTGCAGCGACTGCCGCACGTTAGAGCGCCGTGCGTCTGAACGGACGCCCAAAGGACGCTCTAAAATATTGAATCTACGCATCGTGCTTTCCGAAATTGATTCCGATTTTCGGGCCGATGCTGTAGCCGGATGCGCAGGAGCTTTCGGCAGCTGCTGCCTCCGATGCGTCGCCTTCGCGATCGTCTGATGTGCCATCGTCTGTCCCTTGAAGCGGTTCCGCTCGGCGAAGGGATAGGCCGACCGTGCGGCGCGATGCTTCGGCAACCGCCGAAACGATGACGCTGGGCGGCGTTGCCGCGATGGGGTAGCCTCGGGGCCATGACGAGCCTTGCCTCCGGCATCACCCTTGCCACCACCGCCAGCCTGATCGGCGACGTCGCCCGGGCGAACATCCTCTGCGCGCTGTCCGGCGGGCAGGCGCTGACCGCCGGCGAGCTCGCCTCTCATGCCGGCGTCGGCGCATCAACGACCAGCGGCCATCTGGCGAAGCTCGCCGAGGCAGGGCTGATCACCACGCTGAAACAGGGGCGGCACCGCTACTATCGGCTTTCGGGCCCGAAGGTCGCCGCGATGATCGAGACGCTGATGGCGGCGAGCGACCTCACCCCGCCGCGCCATCGCCCGGTCGGCCCGCGCGACGAGGCGCTGCGCCGTGCCCGCAGCTGCTACGACCACATGGCTGGCCGCTTCGCGGTCGAGCTGGCGGAGCGGCTCGAGGAGCGCGGCTTCCTCGTCCTCTCCGACGAGGGCGGCTATGTCACCGAGGCGGGCTCGGCGTTCTTCGCGCGGTTCGGGCTGGAGCTCGGCGCGGCCGCGGGCCGCCGGCCGCTCTGTCGCTGCTGTCTCGACTGGAGCGAGCGGCGCTTTCACATCGGCGGGCGGCTGGGGACGGCCCTGTTCGCCCATGCGCTCGGGCGAGGATGGGTGGCGCGAGTTGCGGGCAGCCGTGCCTTGCGGGTCACCCGCACCGGCGAGGCGGCGCTTGCCGGCGGGCTGTTCCGCTGCGAGCCCCTCGACAGGCCGGTCTCGGCGTGGGAAGCGCTTACAGCGTCAGCTTGAAGCCGAAATGCGATTTCTGAAAGCCCAGCCGCTCGTAGAAGCGGTGGGTGTCGAGACGGCTGGCGTCCGAGGTCAGCTGCACCATCCGGCAGCCCCGCTCGCGGCAGGTCTCCACCGCCCAGCCGATCATCTCAGCGCCGAGCCCCTGTCCGCGCAGATCGGAGGCGATGCGCACCGCCTCGATCTGGCCGCGCCAGGCGCCCTTGTGGCCGATGCCGGGGATGAGGGTGAGCTGCTGGGTGCCGACGATCCGGCCATCTAGAACGGCGACGGCGAGATATTGCATCGGGTCGGCGTCGATCGCCTCGAAGGCGGCAAGATAGGCCGGATCGAGAGGCAGCGAGGCATCGTCGCGGGCTCGGCCCCTGACGTCGTCGGCCAGAAGCCCGACGATCGCCGGCAGATCGTCCTTCGTCGCGCGCCGCATTTCCATCGCTGATTCCCCGTCCCCTGGCATGCTTGCCAGCCTGATAGGCCGCGGCGGGGGGAGCGGCAAGCCGCCCGGTGAGGACGGTTTCGCCAGCGGCGAGCTATCTTGCGGCGATGTCGAAGACGAAGATCGTCGACCGATCGTCGTCCGGCATGAAATAAGCCCGAAGGCCGTCGCCGTGGGCCTCGACGAAGAACGGGTTCTGGGTCATCGGCAGGCCGGACGGCGCCCACTTCTCCACCGGCAGCTGCCAGACCGGGCGGCCCGTCTCCAGATCGACGAGCTCCATGCCGCCGAGGCGGAAGGGCTCGGCGTCCGGAGCGGTCCTATAGGTGTTGAGGCCGGAGCAGAGCATGCGGGAGGCGCCCGCAGAGTGGCAGTCCTGATAGTCGATGTACTGGGCCGGATTCATCACCCGCAGCTTCGCCGGTTCGGCGTCGGCGTTCTCAGGCTTGCCGTCCTCGGCGAGCGGCCAGGCATAGAACCGGCGCGAGCCCCAGGAAACGCCGTGCAGCGTGTTGGTCGCTGTATCGTGGACGAGGCCGCCGATATGGTCGGCGAAGGTGAACAGCTTCTTCGCCTGCATCGTCTTCGGATCGACACGGTAGATGATCGAATGGCTGTTCGGCCGGTATTCGGCGGCAGGCACCCAGAGATATTCGCCGTCGAAGTCGATGCCGCCGGGGTGATACATCGTGCCTTCGCCGAGGCTGAGATCGCCGAGCATCCTGCCGTCCGGCCCGATCTTGAAGAGATGCCCCTCGCCCTCGCCGGCATCGCGGTCGTAGCCGTCCTTCGGCGCCTCGTATTTTTCCGGCTTCTGGATGATATTCACCGCCGAGACGAAGAAATCGTCGCCGATCTTCACCATGCCCTGCGGATGGAAGGTGTCGAAACCGACTGTGATCTCCCCGGCCGGCGACCAGGCGGCGCCGCGGGTGAGCGTCATGAACCGGTCTCCGACGGCCGTGCCAGCGGTCTCGTCCGCGGCTGCGGACAAGGGAGCGGCCACGACCGTCGCGATCAGCGCCATCGCAAGCAAGGACTTCATCACCCGATCCTCCGGATACAAAAACCGCCCCGGCCGTAGCGAACGGAGCCGGAGCGGTTTGTCGCAGAGGATTGTTGCAGCGCGATAACGGCCGGGCGCTGCCCCGTTTTCCTAGTTCTGGACGGCCTGCACAGAGCCGCCATCGACCCTGAGATTCGAGCCGTTGATGAAGGAGCCGCGCTCCGAGACGACGAGAGCGATCGCCGCCGCCACCTCCTCGACCTTGCCGCGTCGCTTCAGCGCGATGCCGGGCCGCTCTTCTTCCAGGAAGCTCTCGACGGCCTCGTCGAAGGAGACGCCCATTTCCTTGGACCGCTTCTCCATCATGCCGTCGGTCATCGCCGTCTCGATGAAGGCGGGCGAGACGGTGTTGCAGAGGATGCCGTGTTCGGCCTCCTTGTAGGAAAGGTTCTTCACGAAGGCCGCCAGCGCCGCCTTGGCGGTGTTGTAGGTCGCCTCGTCCCAATAGGGCTGCACCGCGTTTTCCGAGGTGATGCAGACGAAGCGGCCCCAGCCCTTCTCGCGCATCGCCGGGAAGGTCGCCCGGGCGACGCGCACCGCCGACATGAAGTCGATCTGCCAGGCTTCCAGATAGTCCTCGTCTGTCATGTCGAGCGGATGGCCCTTGGCGCCGGTGATGCCCGAGGTATGGACGACGATGTCGACCGCGCCGAACGTTTCGCGGCCCTTGCGCGCCATGGTGTCGACGTCCGACTGGTCGGTGACGTCCGCGGCGACGCAGAGCACCTCGGTCGGCAGCGACGCCGCGTCCTTTTCGAGCTGGTCTATCTTCAGATCCGACAGCACCAGCTTCACCCCCTCGTCGGCGAGGATCTTCGCGGTCGCGAAACCCATGCCGCCGGTGGCGCCGGTGATGAGGGCGACCTTGTCTCTGATCTGCAAATCCATGAAACGTCCCTTCGAGTGACTGGATGATTTGCGCCGACAACGGCGCGCTGCGGCTTAGGTTGCGGCGCGGCAGGGAGCGAGAGGCGATGCCCGACTACGATTTCAAAAGCCCGCGCCTGTGCGTCGAGGCCGATCTCGGCGAAGGCGCCAGGTTTTCCCTCGAACCGGCGCAGGCAAATTATCTCACCGCCGTCATGCGGCTCGACACCGGCGCCGCCGTGCTCGCCTTCAACGGCCGCGACGGCGAATGGCGCTGCCGGCTGGAAAAGCCGGCGAAGAAGAAGGCCGATCTCGTGCCGGAGGAGCGGTTGCGGGCGCAGACGCCGGCGCAAAGCCTTGCCTATCTCTTCGCCCCGCTGAAGCATGCACGGCTCGACTACATGGTGCAGAAGGCGGTGGAGATGGGCGCCGGCATCCTGCAGCCGGTGATGACACAGCATGTCCAGGCGAGCCGGGTGAATGTCGAGCGCATGCGGGCGAACGCGATCGAGGCGGCCGAGCAGTGCGGCATCCTGACGATCGCCGACTGCCGCGAGCCGCTGAAATTCGACGAGGCGCTGGCAGCGTATCTGCCTTGCGGGCCGATGATCTTCTGCGACGAGCGGCAGGATGCCGAAAGCCCGATCGCGACGCTCGGCAGGCTGGCGAAGGGCCCCGCTTCGCTGCTGATCGGGCCGGAGGGCGGCTTTTCCGCCGACGAGCGCGAGCGGCTGCGCGGCGAGGCGGGGGTGACGGCGATCTCGCTCGGGCCACGGATCCTCAGGGCCGACACCGCCGCCGTTGCGGCGCTGGCCGTCGTCCAGGCAACGATCGGGGATTGGTGAGGGCTAACGCATAACCTCGCAGAAGCCCGCTGGCCGCACCGTCAACCGAAGCCGTCTTGCGCGATGCGACGATTCGGGGCAGACCGCCATCTTGTGGAATGGCCGGTTCCGCGCGCCGGATGAACGGCGCCCAGCGCAACGAATGGACACGACAAAATGGCGCGCGACACGACCGATCTCACCCCCATCTCGACGATGGACGACCTGATCGGGCATCTGAAGGACGGCGAGAAGCCGGCCGCCGATTTCCGCATCGGCACCGAGCACGAGAAGTTCGGCTATTACCTCGAAGACCTCTCGCCGGTCCCCTATGAGGGCGAGCGCGGCATCCGCGCGATCCTCGAAGGCATGCAGTCGCTCTCCGGCTGGGAGCCGATCGTCGACGACGGCCGGATCATCGGCCTCTTCGGCTCCAGCGGCCAGGGCGCGATCTCGCTGGAGCCGGGCGGCCAGTTCGAACTCTCCGGCGCGCCGCTGGAGACGATCCACGCCACCTGCCGGGAATCCAACGCCCATCTCGCCGAGGTGCGCGCCGTCGCCAAGGAGCTCGGCATCGGCTTTCTCGGCATCGGCTCCTCGCCGCTCTGGACCCTGGCCGAAACGCCGATCATGCCGAAGTCGCGCTACGACATCATGCGCCGCTACATGAAGAAGGTCGGCACGCGCGGCCTCGACATGATGCTCCGAACGGCGACGATCCAGGTCAATCTCGACTTTTCGGACGAGGCCGACATGCGCCGCAAGATGCGCGTCGGCATGAAGCTGCAGCCGGTCGCCTCGGCGCTGTTTGCCCACTCCCCCTTCACCGAGGGAAAGCCGAACGGCCTCGTCTCCTGGCGCTCGGAGGTCTGGCACGATGTCGACAACCAGCGCTCGGGCCTGCTGCCCTTCGTCTTCGAAGAGGATTTCACCTACCGGCACTATGTCGAATGGGCGCTCGACGTGCCGATGTATTTCGTCACCCGCGGCGGGCGCTATCACGACGCGACGGATGTCACATTCCGCCAGTTCATGGACGGCGCTCTCAAGGGCAAAGTCGAGGATCCCGAGCCGCAGATGGGCGACTGGGTCAACCATCTCTCGACGCTGTTTCCCGACGTCCGGCTGAAGCGCTTCATCGAGATGCGCGGTGCCGACGGCGGCCCGTGGCGGCGGATCTGTGCCCTGCCGGCCTATTGGGTGGGCCTCCTCTATGACGACGCGACGTTGCGCGAGGTCGACGAGATGACCGCCGACTGGAGCTTCGAGGAAGTCTCGGCGATGCGCCGCGACGTGCCGCGCGAGGGGTTCCGCACCAGGTTCCGCGATGCCACCGTGCTCGACCTTTCCCGCAAGACGCTGGAAATGGCGCGCAAGGGGCTGAAGGCCCGCGGCCGGCTGAACGACGAGGGCAACGACGAGAGCTTCTTCCTCGCGCCGCTGGAAGAGGTGGTCGCCCGCGGTACCACCTCGGCGGAGGAACTGGTGCGGCTCTATGAGGAACAGTGGGAGCGCTCGATGCCGCGGCTGTTCAAGCATCTGAGCTACTGAACGAACGGACGATCCGCCGCAGCCGCAGGGTCCGGCCTGGGCGTCTGAGACGATTGCAAACAACCATTGAAATCAGCGATTAAGCGCCCGCGATATCATTTTTGCGACGATCTCGGGCTGGTCTTCGAACCGCCGATTTCCATTTTGCTTTTCTGCACGATGCTGTAGCATCTCCTGATGTTGAAACGGGCACCCAGCCGACAGGCCGATCATGACGGACTTCTTCGACTGGCTCACAGCAAGTGACTCCGGCGTTGCCGCGGATCGGCTCGCCGACGCGTTCAAGCTCAGCCATCAGGAGCTGCGCAAGACGACGACCGCGCTTGCCCCGGCTTTCGCCCTGGCGCTGCAGCGCGCGATGATCGTGCCCGGCGCCTGGGGCGAGATCTCCCGCCTCTACAAGCCGTTCATGGACGACGAGGCGTCCGACCTTGCCGGCGGCGCGACGGCGAGCCCGGTCGCCCGGGACCTCGCCAATGCGCTGTTCGGCTCGAAGGACCTCGTCTCCTCCGTCGCCCGCCAGGTGTCCGTGGCGAGCGGCGTTGCGCCCGATACCGTCGAGAAGATGATCCGCAACATCTCGGTGATGACCATCGGCACCATGCTGCGGATGATGATGGCCAATCTCACCCGCAGCCAGCCGAGACAGATCGCCGAGGGAAACTATCATGGCGCCGTCGCCGAAATGCTGCGGCGGAGCGCCAATGCCGTCGAGGCGATGGGCCGCCCCTCGGACGAGCCCCGCGCCGGAACGTCGCCGCCCCTGCCGGGCTCGGACTATCTCAACCGTCTGTTCGGCGATGCGCTGACCGGCCGGGTGCCCTGGTTGCCGCCCGAGACTGGGCCGTCGAAGACCCCGCGCCCCTCGGCCGGCAAGGCCGAACCGGCGGCGCCGGCCTTCTTCTCGCTCTATCCGGCGCTGATGGAGGAGTTTGCCCGCGGCATGGCGCCGGCCGGCGGGCAAACCGCCGCCAAGGCCGGGGCAACTGCCGAGAAGCCGCGCCCGGCGCCCGCATCGCGGCCCGAGGCCGAACAGGCGCCGTCGCCGCCGGACGAGAGCCTTGCCGAAGCGGCGCTGACCTTCCAGAAGGACTATGCCCGGCGGATGATGGCGATCTTCTCGCCCCACGCCACCGGCAAGGCCGAGCCGGAAGACGGCTGAGCCGCGCCGACAGGGGCACTTGCCGGCTGCAGCGATCAGGTAAGGGCGTCGTGCAATCTCAGCAAGCCGCCGCTCCGGATGCCTCGGCGCGCTGCCCCTGATCCGTTTCCCGCGTCCCTCGCCGTCGTATGACCGCAACCGCCGCTATCCCGCGCGACTTGCGGCCGGAACCACCGGCGGCAGCACCCGTTAGGCTGGCGAGCCTGTCGCGGCGCGTCCCGCGCGCCTATATCCTGGCTCTTTCACCGTCAGACCGAAGCCGGCCAGAGCTGCTGCCGGGATCGGAACCGACCCTCAGCGCCGGGAGATCCCTTGCTCTTCGTCAATGCCGCCATCGTCTTCGCCCTGATCCTTCTCAACGGCTTCTTCGCGATGTCGGAACTCGCCGTCGTCTCGGCGAAGAAGAGCCGGCTCGAACAGCTGGCGCGCCAGCGCCGCCACGGCGCCAATGCGGCGCTCCGGCTCGCCGAGAACCCCACCACCTTCCTCTCCTCGGTGCAGATCGGCATTACCCTCGTCGGCATCTTCGCCGGCGCCTTCGGCGGCTCCTCCTTCGCCGGACCGCTGGCCGAGGCCATCCGCGACTGGCCGGTGGTCGGCCCGATCGCCGACGATGCCGCCTTCGTCGCCGTCGTCGTCGTCATCACCTATTTCTCGCTGGTCATCGGCGAACTCGCGCCGAAGCAGCTGGCGCTGTCGAGGCCGGAAGGCGTCGCCTGCTTCGTCGCGCCGACCATGCAGCTCGTCGCCATGGTCGGCCGCCCCGTCGTCTGGGTTCTCGAGGCGTCCACCCGCGCGGTGACGTCGATCTTCGGCATCCGCGAGGACGAGAACGACACGGTCACCGAGGAAGACGTCCGGGCGATGATCGCCGAAGGCACCGAACGCGGCGTCTTCAAGCAGAAGGAGCGCGAGATGCTGGAGGGGGTGATCAGCATCGCCGACCGCCACGTCCGCTCCATCGTGGTGCCGCGACCCGACGTCGACTGGCTCGACGTGCGCGACGAGCCCAGCGAGACGGTGGGCGATGTCGTTTCCGCCGGCCATTCCCGGTACCCGGTTCTCGACACCGAGGAGGATCAGGTCGTCGGCATCGTCCAGACCAAGGACGTGCTGGAACGCCAGCACAGGACCGGCAAGGTGGTGATTTCGGATATCATGCGCGAGCCGCTCTATGTCAGCGAATCGATGCCGATCCTGAAGCTTCTGGAGAAGTTCCGCGCCCATGGCGTCCACATGGCGATCGTCCTCGACGAATACGGCTCCTTCGAGGGGATCGCGACGCCGCAGGACATCCTCGCGGCGATCGCCGGATCGCTGCCGGAAGCCGGCGAGGAGGTGCCGCGGGCCTTTCGCCGCAAGGACGGCTCCTGGCTGGTCGACGGGGCGATGGTGGTCGACCGGCTGGCCCAGGCGATCGAGGACCTGTCGATGCCCGACGAGCGCGAATTCGAGACTGCCGCGGGCCTCGTGCTGGAGCTCTTCGGCCACATCCCGGATGTCGGCGAAAGGGTTCAGTGGGACGGTTACGAGATCGAGGTCGTCGATCTCGACGGCAGGCGGATCGACAAGCTGTTGTTCAAGCGGCTGATCGACGCCGAAGCGGAAGCAGACGAGACCAGCGTCGAACAATAGCGCGCGGTCCGTCGTGTCGGACGCGCAAGGAACGTTCCGACGCTCCGCTTTTTGCTCGTCGCGCTCACCGGATCGACCATGATCGTCGGGCCGATGCGCGAGATGCGGAACGGCCGACCGTCGGGGGAACGGCCGGCCGTATCGGGCGCCTTGGGAAGTATCAGTCTCTGGGGCGAAACGCCGGGGGTCGTTCTCGCCGCGCTCAACCTTCCAGGACGCCCCTGCGGCGGTGCGCGGCGATCAGCGCGAGCTTGTAGCTCGCATCCTCGCGCCAGTCGGCACCGAGGGCCGTTGCGATGTCGTCATGGCGGATCCCGATGTCCTTCAGCATGTAGTCCGGAAGGTCGGCGAGCGCCTGCACGCGGCGGCGGTTGATCATGGTCGTGACGATCGCGCGTGCGGCCGTCGCGAGGACGAGGATCCCGGCGACGACGCGGCCGGAGGCGGGAGAGGTGGATCTCGCAGTGATCGTCATGGCTTTCATCCTTTCGCAGCCATTGAGGTCGGGAAAAAACGGGGTCGCTCTTCCCATCGCCGAGCGATGGTCCGTGGCGACCCCTGAGTTATTCCTGACTTCGACAATGTATGCCTGTGACATTGATCACACCAACGAATGTTAGTAATGTTCAGGATCAACCAGATTGATGGAAACGGCCATGGCATCACCGATCGATCTCGACCAGCTCCGCACCTTCGTCGCCATCGTCGACGCCGGCAGTTTCACCAAGGCGGCGGAGGAGGTGTTCAAGACCCAGTCGGCCGTCTCGATGCAGATCCGCCGGCTGGAGGACCGTCTCGGCGTCTCGCTGTTCGAGCGCAACGGCCGGACGATCGAGGTGACGGATGCCGGCGCCCGCCTCCTCGCCTATGCACGGCGGATGCTGAGTCTCAGCCGGGAGACCCTGTCGGCCTTCGATCCCGACGCGATCCAGGGCCATCTGCGGATCGGCCTGCCCGACGACTATGCCGAACGGTTCCTGCCCGAGATCCTCGCCCGCTTCACCCGTTCCAACCCGCTGGTCGAGCTGCAGATCGCCTGCGAGCCCTCGTCCAATCTCGCCGACCATGTCGACAAGGGCCGGCTCGACGTCGCCCTCGTCGCCGACTGCACGGTCGGTTCGGTGGTTCCGGAGATCGTCAGGCACGAGCCGCTGCACTTCATGACCTCGGCGGCTCACGACGTCCACGAGGAGGAGGTGCTGCCGCTGGCGCTCGGCCGCCACACCTGCCCGTGGCGATCGGAAGGGCTGAAGGCGCTGGACGATGCCGGCCGGCGCTACAAGGTGCTGTTCTCGTCCTGGTCGGCGCAGATCGTCGCCTCGGCGGTGCTTTCGGGCCTTGCCGTCGGCGTCCTGCCGGAATGCGCGCTGCGCCCGGGCATGCGGGTTCTCGGCGAGCAGGACGGCTTTCCGCGGCTGAAGGACAACGAGATCGGCGTCATCCGCTCGCGCACCGCCGAAGGCCCGATCGTCAGCGCCCTCGTCGACCATATCCGCGACAGCCTCGCCAACCTGCCGGCGAGCGACAGGCCCGCAAGGCCGAAGAGCCTGCCCGAGACTCGGATCGTGCGCAGCCAGCGGCCGCGGGCCGTCGCCGCCGAATAGACGCGGCGCGCAGAATTCCTAGCGCCTTGCCGCCTCGAGGTTCTTCGGCGTGCCGCCGAGGCCGCCCAGCTCTGCCGAGCGGAGATCGGCGCCGGCAAAATCCGCGCCGTCGGCATTGGCGCCGGCGAATCTCGCGCCCGCCAGCTCGGCCTTCTGCAGGTCGACGCCGGTGAGATTGGCGCCGGAAAAATCGGCAAATTCTGCCGCCGCCCGCGCGAGATTGGCATTGGCGAGATTGGCGCCGGTGAGGTCTGCGGAATTCAGCACCCCGCGCATCATGCCCATCGACTGGTTGCGCATGTCGGCCGAAAGGTCGGCGCCGGAAAGATTGGCGTCGATCAGCCTGGCCCGCGAGAGATCGGCGACGAGACGGGACTTCGACAGGTTGGCGCCTGTGAAATCCGCATCCATCATCTGCGCCTGGAAGAGATTGGCGCCGGAGAGATTGGCGTTGGAAAAATCCGCCTTCAGCCCCCAGACCTGATCGAGCTTGGCACCGGACAGATTGGCACCGGCAAAGCTCGTGCCGTTGAGGGTGGCGGCGGTGAGGTCGGCACCGGCAAGGTTCAGCCCGGAGAGATCGAGACCGTTCAGCGCCTTGCGCGACAGATCCACCGGCCCTCCCCTGCCGATCATCGCCTCGATGTCGCCGCGGCCGATCTCGGCCTCGGTCATGCGTGGTGAAGACATGTCGAGCCCCCTCATCATGGTCTGCGCGGCGGCAGGCGACGTCATCGCGAAAGCGGCGACGATCGAGGCAGCCACGATCGGCAGGCGGCATTGAAGCATGGAAATCCTCCCGTGTGCCCGTCTTTCTCGCGGGCCCTTGCCGATCTTCTATCGGCCCGGATGAAAGAGGGTCAAAACGCGAGGCCGTGATCGCCCGAAGCGCGGCAGGGACAAGCCGGATACGGCGCAAGGCTTGTCGCCGGCTGCATGCATCGCCAAACTGGACGTCATGAGCCTTGCGTCCGAATCGACCCCCCAGAGCAATGTCGGCGAATACACCGTCTCGGAAATCTCCGGGGCGCTGAAGCGGACCGTCGAGGAGACCTTCTGCCATGTGCGCATCCGCGGCGAGGTCTCCGGCTATCGCGGTCCGCATTCCTCCGGACACGCCTATTTCACGCTGAAGGACGATCGGGCCCGGATCGACGCGGTGGTCTGGCGCACGACCTTCTCGCGCCTCGCCTTCAAGCCCGAGGAAGGGCTGGAGGTGATCGCCACCGGGCGGCTCACCACCTATCCGAACTCGTCGAAATATCAGGTGGTGATCGAGGCGATCGAGCCGGCCGGCGCCGGCGCGCTGATGGCGCTCCTCAACGAACGGCGGCTGAAGCTCGAGGCGGAGGGGCTGTTCGCAGCCGAACGCAAACGCCGGCTGCCCTTCCTGCCGCGGGTCATCGGCGTCGTCACCTCGCCCACCGGCGCCGTCATTCGTGACATCGTCCACCGCATCTCCGATCGCTTCCCGGTGCATGTGCTGGTCTGGCCGGTCAGGGTTCAGGGCGAGACCTCCGGCGCCGAGGTTTCGGCGGCCATCGAGGGCTTCAACGCCATCGAGCCGGGCGGCGCCGTGCCGCGGCCTGACGTCCTCATCGTCGCCAGGGGCGGCGGCAGCCTCGAAGACCTCTGGGGCTTCAACGACGAGGCGGTGGTGCGGGCTGCTGCCGCCTCCGCGATCCCGCTGATCTCCGCGGTCGGCCACGAGACCGACTGGACGCTGATCGACCACGCCGCCGACATGCGCGCGCCGACGCCGACGGGCGCGGCCGAAATGGCGGTGCCGGTGCGCGCCGAGCTCGCCGCCCAGATCGCCAGTCACAACGCAAGGCTTGCCGGCGCCGTTTCCCGCCGGCTCGATCAGGAGAAGAAGGGCCTTGCCGCGCTCGTAAGGGCGATGCCCGGCATCGACGCGCTGCTCGAAATGCCGCGGCGCCGGCTCGACGAGGCGACCACCGGCCTCGGCTCAAACCTGCGCCACGCCGTCGGCGAGAAGCGCCGGCTGTTCGCCTCGGCCTCGGCGCGGCTGGTGCCCTCGACGCTGGAAGCCTCGCTGAGGGACAAGCGCGCGACGCTGCGCCACCATGGTGTCCATGCCGACCACGGCGTCAGGCTGCGGCTCGACGCTGCGAGGCGGCGCCTCGACCGCGTCGCGGCCGACCTCAAGCCGCATACGCTGAAGGCACGAAGCGAGGCGGCGCGCCTGTCGCTCGGCCAGCTGTCGGACCGGCTGGAGCGGATCGAGGCGCTCGAGCGCACCCGGCGGCGCCAGCGGGTCGACAATGCCTGGCGCCTCGCCGCCAGCCTGTCGCCGCTGAACGTCCTCGAACGCGGCTATGTCATCGTCCGTGACGAAGCCGACAACGCCCTCACCAGAGCCTCGGAGCTTTCGGCGGGCATGCCGGTGACGCTGCAGTTCGCCGGCGACGAGCGCCGCGGCGCGGTGGTCACCGACGGCGAGCCGCGGCCCGTCGCGGGTCCCGTGTCGCCGCCGGGAAGCCGTGCGCCCGCCGGCGACGCTGCGGATGCGCGCTCCGCGGGGGGCGATGCTGCAGCCGGAACGAGATCTTCTCCAAGGCCGCGCAAGCCGCGATCGAAGCCTGCGGCCGAGGGCCAGGGCTCGCTGTTCTAGGGCAGGCCGTTCGGCGGTTCGGGGCTCTGCGGTCGCTTCGGTAGCCCCCATACCGATGAGGCCCTCCGGTTACTTCGGTGGCCCCGGCCCCCTTGGGGCCTTCCGGTCGCTTTGGTTGCCCGCGTCACCCCCCTCTGTCGTGCCGGACATCTCCCCCTCACCGGGGGAGATCGAAGCGTCGCCCTCGGCACCCCGCCTCTCCCGCTTGCGTGCGATGCTCTGCATATGACGATCTCGCCTGCAGTCGCACGACCCCTGAGCCTGGGCGCGGGCCGGTCTGCAGTCTCGATCTCCCCCCTTGAGGGGGAGATGCCGGCAGGCAGAGGGGGGTACCCAAGCGCAACGCGCAACGCGCCGTCCCGCCATCTCGGCGCCTCGACCACGCCCTCCGCATCGCCCGGACTCACAGACCCTAGCCGTGATCCCCTTTCAAAGGGATGCCAGCAGAACGCGCCGCCTACTTCCCGGCCTCGTGCTTCATGTCGCCCATCGCGGCCTGGCCGCCCTCCGGCCCTTTCGCATTCGGCTTGTCGACGGCGAGTTCGACCTTCACCTTTCCGGCCTTTTCGAAAGTCAGCGTCAGCGGCACCCGCTCGCCCTCCTTGAACGGCTTGTTCGGCTTCATCAGCATCAGATGAAACCTGCCGGGCGTCAGCGTCACCGTTTCGCCGGGCTTGATCTCGAGCCCATCCTTCAGCGGGCGCATCTTCATCACGTCGCCCTCCATCGTCATCTCATGGACTTCGACGGAGGCGGCCGCAGGGGTCGATCCGCCGAGGAGACGGTCCGGCGCGCTGCCCTTGTTGGTGATCGACATGTAGCCGCCGGCAACCGGCGCGTTCGGCAGGGTGGCGCGGCTCCAGGGATGGCCGATTTCGAGGTCGCCGGCCTTGTATTCATGGGCGCCGGCGGATGCGACGGCAGCCAGAAGCGACGCGGCCGCGATGGCCGTCGTGAGTAAGCGCATGGAAATTCTCCGTGAGGAATGACGTCGCCGCCGAGACTTGTCGGCGGGCTGGAAGCGGGAATCGACTGTCGTTCAGACCGTGAGGGCCGGCGGGCCGCGCTGGCGGAGAAGGCCGGGCGGCAATGCGCGCGACAGCGGCGCCTGACCGGGCCGCGGGTGCTCGATCGCGATGGCGGGGGCGGGCGCCGCCGGCATTGCCGCGCCCGAAACGGGTATCGCCGCAGCAAGGCCGGACGAGCCGCCACAAGGCGTCGCCGAAGGGCAGTCGGGGCAGTGTCCCGGGGCCTTCGCCGGCAGTTCGGCTCCCGGATCGGCGGCGTCGATCAGGATCGTCCGGCCGGAACACAGGACCGTGGTTCCCTCGCCGAAGGCCATGGCGAGGCAGCGCTCGCCGGCAACCACCGACTGCAGCAGCATGACCTGCGCCAGAAGGACGACGAAGGCCGCTGCCTGGAACCTGTCTCCGAGGAAGAGCCGAAGCGCGCGCATGGCGATCCTTGTCGCAGAGAACGCCGTGGTTGTCATCCGACTTGATCCCGCGGCGCGTCGGGCGCGGGGCGGCCCCGCGCTCCGCTCCCAAGGCCCGGCAGGAACCGCTCGCGCGGCCGGCAAAGTTCCCGTGATGTGCTTGAAGCGTCGCCCGGTGGCGGCTACGCCTTTCCCATGTCGCTCGATCGCCCCCTCGCCGCCGTCGCCCGCCTCTTCCTCGGCCTTGCCCTGCTTGCTCTGGGGCCGGCCGCGCCGGCACTCGCCTTCGACACCAAGGCGCCGACGGCGATCCTCGTCGATGTCGGCACCGGCCGGGTGCTCTACGAGAAGAATGCCGACGACCCGATCCCGCCGGCGAGCCTCGCCAAGCTGATGACCGCCGCCGTCGTCTTCGACATGCTGAAGAAGGGCGAGATCACCCGCGACGCCAGATTCGAGGTCTCCGAACATGCCTGGCGGACGGGCGGCGCCAATTCCGGCGGCTCGACGATGTTCCTGCCGGTCCACAAGGAGGTCAGCCTCGACGACCTGATCAAGGGCCTGATCATCCAGTCCGGCAACGACGCCGCGATCGTGATTGCCGAGGGCATCTCCGGCAGCGAGGAGCGGTTTGCCGAGAAGATGAATGCCGAGGCGAAGGCGATCGGCCTGTCGCATTCGCATTTCGTCAATCCGCACGGCCTGCCGGCCCCCGGCCAGCAGGTGACGATGCGCGATCTGGCGGTGCTGTCGGAATATCTGATCAACACGTTCCCCAAGGACTATGCGCTGTTCTCGGAGGAGAAGTTCACCTTCAACGGGATCACCCAGCGCAATCGCAACCCGCTGCTGGCGCTCGGCGCCGACGGGCTAAAGACCGGCCATACCGCGGCATCGGGCTACGGCCTCGTCGCCTCGGCGACGAAGAACGGCCGGCGCATCGTGCTTGCCATGTCCGGCATGCAGTCCTCCGACGAGCGCGCCAGGGAGGCCAAGCGGCTGATGGATTTCGGCCTGCAGGACTTCGAGGAGGTGACGCTGCTCGAGGCGGGCAAGCCGGTGGGTGAGGCGACGGTCGCCGGTGGCGCCAGCGCCGCGGTGCCGCTCGTCGCCGGGGAGACGCTGAAGGTGCTGGTGCCGCGCGGCAGCCTGTCGGACGTGACGCGGGTGATCGAGGGCAACGGACCCCTCCCCGCCCCCGTCGCCAAGGGCCAGCGGGCCGGCTGGGCAGTGTTCACCCGCGGCGACGAGACGATGCGCGAGGTGCCGCTCTATGCTGCAGAGGATGTTCAGCGGGCGGGCGTCTTTTCGCGTATCGCCGAAACCGTGGCCGGGCAGTTCGCACCGGCGGGCGACAGCGCCGGGCCCGCCGACGACTGAGCATTTGCTCACGCGACGGTCGATTGCACCTTGACGCAGCGCAGCAAAGGCGCGATATGAGCGCCATCACGCCGTGATCGCGCGATCGTCGCTGACTGACGCTTTCCCCGAAAGCCCTCGACGAATTCGGATCGGCCTGGTGGCCCCGCCGCCGGCCCGCCCGACATGGCCCGCCGAACCGTCCGCCCGCGCGAAGACGATCGGCATCTCCGCCGCCCGCCTCCCGGGCCGCACGCATCCAAAGGCATGCTTTGACCTCTCAGAATTTTCAGGCGTTCGGCCTTGCCGACACGCTCACCGCCGCGCTTGCGCGCCTTTCCATCACCGAGCCGACGCCGATCCAGGCGCAGGCGATCCCGGCCGTCATGGCCGGCCGCGACGTGCTGGGCATCGCCCAGACCGGCACCGGCAAGACGGCGGCCTTCTCGCTGCCGGTGATCCACGCCCTCCTGCAAAAGGGCGGCCGCCCGGCGCCGCGGCAGACCAAGGTGCTGATCCTGACGCCGACCCGCGAGCTCGCCTCGCAGATCGCCGAGAACGTGAAGTCCTACACGGCCGGAACGAAAATCACCCATACGGTGGTCTTCGGCGGCGTCTCGATCCGCCCGCAGATCACCACGCTCGCCCGCGGCGTCGACATCGTCATCGCGACGCCCGGCCGGCTTCTCGACCTGATGAACCAGCGCGCCGTCGAGCTTTCGGGCGTCGAGCACGTGGTGCTCGACGAGGCCGACCGGATGCTCGACATGGGCTTCGTGCGCGACGTCATGAAGATCGTCGCCAAGCTTCCCGCCGAGCGCCAGTCGCTCTTGTTCTCGGCGACGATGCCCAAGTCGATCGAGGACCTCGCCGCGAAGATCCTGACCAAGCCGGTCCGCGTCGAGGTCACCCCCGAGGTGGTCACCGTCGAGAAGATCGACCAGAGCGTCTATCTGGTGCCCCAGAAGGCCAAGAAGCACTGGCTGATCGACCGGCTCGCCGACGCCTCGCTCGCCAAGGTGGTGATCTTCACCCGCACCAAGCACGGCGCCAACCGGCTGGCCGGCGATCTCGAAAAGGCCGGCATTCCGGCTCTGGCGATCCACGGCAACAAGAGCCAGGCGGCCCGTCAGAAGGCGCTCGCCGCCTTCCAGAAGGGCTCGGCCCGGGTGCTGGTCGCGACCGACATCGTCGCCCGCGGCATCCATGTCGACAACATCACCCATGTCGTCAATTTCGAGCTGCCGGAAGAGCCGGAGAGCTACGTCCACCGCATCGGCCGCACGGCCCGCGCCGGCCAGTCCGGCGCGGCGATCGCGCTGATCGATCCGTCGGAGCGTTCGAAGCTGAAGGCGATCGCCCGGCTGACGCGCCAGACGCTGGAGCCGCAGCCGACCGACTTCAAGGTGCCGGAAGGCGCCATGAACGAGAGCGACGAGCGGCCGGCACGCGGCCCGCGCCAGCCGCGCGGCCGCAACGGCAACGGCCAGCAGCGCCGCGGCAATCCCGGCCAGGGCGCGCCGCGCAACGCCAAGGGCGGCGAGAACCGTCGCCAGGACGGCGCCGGCCAGCAGCGCCAGGGCCCGCGCCGGCGTCGCCGCGGCGGCGGTGGCGGCGGTCAGCGCCAGGGCGTCGCCGGCGCCTGATCCCGCGAAACTCGATCGCAGGCAAGACCAGGAGCGCGGGGGAAACCTCGCGCTCTTTTCGTTGGAATAACAGACAGGGCGCGTTCGGGCGCGATACCGGCGTTGCGCCCCGCTCCGCCGATCGCCATATCTTTCAGCGACGACGATTTGAGGAGAATTCGATGGCCGAAACGGTGAAGGTCGACATCCCCCACAAGCTGACCCGCGAGACGGCGCGAGCCCGCATCGAGGGCGGCTTCGCCAGTCTTCGCCAGGACATGCTCGGCGGCATGGTGAAGTTCGAGGACACCTGGGAGGGCGACCATCTCGACTTTCGTGCCCGGGTGATGGGCCAGACGGTCACCGGCCGCCTCGACGTGTTCGACGACAATGTCCATGTCGAGATCGACCTGCCGGGCTTCCTCGCCTCGATCGCCGGCAAGCTGAAGGGCAAGCTGCAGAAGGAAGGCACGCTGCTTCTGGAGAAGAAGCCGAGCTGAGCCGGCGTCCGGCTCCGATCCGGCGGCTCCGATCGGGTCGCTCTGGCCGATAACCGTCGCGCCGGTCAGATCAGCGCGGCACGCCTTTCAGCGTCGCCTTCTCGGCCTTGACGATGCCGCCATCGGCATCGGCGGAAATGTCGAGGATCTTGCCGAGGCCGGGAACCGTCGAGCCGACCTGCACGTGCCAGAGCTCGCCGGGCGAGGCGAGATGGGCCTCGTGATCGTAGACCATCACGATGGTGAAGTCCTTCGGCTCCAGCGTCCAGGGCCGCACGAGCTGCGGCACCGGTAGCGGCGGCACGCTCTCCGTCTCGGCGTCGTCCTCGGCCTTGGAGGTCGAGCCGACGGCGATCGGATCGATGTCGGCCTGGGCCATCCGCTCCATCAGCAGCCGGTCGAAATAGCCGGGATACATGTAGGAAATCGCCGTCACCACCGAGAAGAAGCCGGTCGACAAAACGAAGAGGCCGAGCGACAGCGCCTTGACGATGCGGTCCGAGCGGTGGGCGGCGCGCAGCTGTTCAGCCGCCGAAACGGTCGCCTTCGCGGTCGCGCTTTTCCTCATGTCGATGGCCTCGGATCGGTGGGGGAGGATGCCGAAGCAGCGTCATGCGGCTTCGACGGCCCCACCATCGCAGGCCCGAGTTAATCTTTTCTCGACGCGCCCGATCAAAGCGCGGCAATCACTGACGCTGACTTTCCGGCGGGTTCAGACTTTGTTGGTCCCTGCCGGTTATCCTCGCGAAATGCGGACCTGTCCCGACGTCATCGACAGCCATGACAACCGTCGCTTCCCGCGGCGGCGCACGAGGCTGCGGCCGGTCAAGCTCGCCAGCCTCTCCTGCCGGTTCATCGACGAGGGAACATTGTTCGACCTGTCGACGGGCGGCGCGAGGGTCAGGCGCCAGACGGACCGCCCGCTGCCGCCCCGCTTCCTGCTTCTCGACGAGATCGAGATGATGCTTCTGCCGGTGGCGATGGTCTGGGAGAAGGACCGCGAGGTCGGACTGCGGCTCGCCGGCGTCGAGATCCGTCCGAGCCGGGCGGAGATCAGGCGCCTCACCGGCCCCTATTACGCCCTGCCCGACTGAGCCGCCCGCTGCTGGTTCGATCCCGACGTCCGCTAGTGGCCCGGCTTGTTGATGTGGACCGCATTGGCGGTCTGCCCCTCGGCCGGGTTGACGGCGCGGGCGTCCTTCTTGGCGATATAGTCGAACTGCTCGACGAGCAGCTCGTGGATCAGCTCCTGGCCGAAGCGGGTGTTCACCGCATCCCGGATCGAGCTGGTCAGTTCGCTGAGGTCGAACTTTTCCGGATGGTCGAAGTCGAAGCTGTCGGTCGAATAGAGCCGGCGGAAGACCTCGTCGAGGATGAACGGATCCGGCGGCACCTTCAGCGTGTTCCCCACCTTGCCGTCGATCGTGTAGACGAAGCGGGCGAGAATGTAGCCCTTGATCCGCTCGTCGGAGATCATCGGGATGGTGACGCTGTCGGTCGACTTGTAGTCGAGCCCGTCGAAATAGGTCGGCGGCTTCTCTTCCGCGACCTCCGGCGTCGGCGCGAAGACCGAAGCCATCACGTAGCTCGATCCGAGCGCGACGATGGCCGCCCAGACGCCGATGCCGATCAGCTTGATCACCGTCTCAGCCCCGGCGCAGGACGGCGGTGGTGTAGGTGCCGTCGGAATCGGCGGCGGAGATGGTCGCGGCAATCACGCCGCCGATCTCGCGGCTTGCCTGGACATGCAGGCCGAGCACCCGCTGACTCTCCTTCAGCGCCTTCTGCAGGAGCCGCAGCCGGTCGTCGATGCGCTGATCGCGATCGGCGGTGCCGGCGAGCGAGCGCGACAGGCGGCTGAGCTCCAGCAGGCAGTGGTTCTTGCGCGTGGTGAGCTCGGACAGCGGCTCGCTCGCCTTGCCGCGGAGCGTGTCGATCTCCAGCGCGAGGATCGCCTCCAGACGGTCCGCCGCCTTTTCGATTGCCTGATACATCCCAGCCGTCCTTTTCGTTTTTTCACCGTCATCCGTCCGCGACGGAGCGGTCGATCCTTCTGCCGCGGGCGCTCGCGTGCCCGGCCTCAGCCGCCGCGACGCTGCGAGCCGACGCTCGCCGCAGCGGCCATGCCGGCATCGGCGCCGAGTTCGGCGGCGCCGTGACTCGCCTCCACCCTGGCGCGCTCGGCCGACAAGGTTCCGTCCTTCTTGGCGATGGTGTCGGCGATGCCGACGCCGCCACCCTTGGCGATCTCGTTGCCGATCTGCTCGGCCATCATCGAGCGCCAGATCGACCCGGCGGTGCCCTTGCCGAAGAATTCCGAGGCCTCGCTCGGCAGCATCGATTCGATGAAGGTTCTGAGGACGAAGCCCTCGAACTGCTCGAGCGCCGGCACCTCGCGGGCCTCGTGCTTGACCAGCGGGCGCAGCGTCGTCTCGGCGGCGGTCCCTGTCGCGCCTGCCTCGGCCGCGCCTTTGGCACTGTCGAGCGCCACCGCGAAGCTCTCGCTGGCCGCATCCGTTCCGGCCGGGCGGGAGGCCTGGCTGCGCATGTCGGTCTGCGTCTTCGCGAGCGCTGCCGGATGGATGGTGAAGTCGGTGATGGCCGTCATGAAAGCGTGGCGCGGTCCTGGAGTGCCGATCGTTGCTGACGTTCTAGTCGGTCCGGCTTATTCGAAGCTTGAAACGGTGCGCGCCAGGAAGGCGTCGATGCTGGCGTCGCGCTCGTCCGCCTCGGCTTCAGCGTCGGCGATGCGGCCGGTCTTGCTGCGCTCCTTCTCGATGCTCTTTTCCACCCGGCGCACCTGCCGCAGCCGCTCCTCCGCCTCGCTTTCGGCGTCGGAGAGCCGCTGGCGCTCCACCTCGTTGCGCCTCAGATTGCTGACCTTGGCGCCGACGAAGAGGCCGTGGAGAGCGTTGTCGACGCCGAGGCTGGCGAGGATGTCGGCGTCGCTCTTTTCCAGCGCCAGGCGCTGCTCGCGGAGCTGGCCGATGCGCCATTCCTCGAGCAGCCGCTTCTGCGCCTGGACCTTGAGAATGCGGTTCAGCCGTTTGACGCGGTCGGCAGTCTCGCTCATCCGTTGAGCACCCAGTTCTGGAACGCCAGCATGAAGATCGTCAGGAAGTCGCCGATCGTATAGGCGAACAACAGCACCCCGCCGGCCAGCACGAAGGGCAGCGAGATGAAGTAGATCGGGATCGTCGGCGTCAGCTTGTTGGCAAGGCCGATGGCGACGTTGACGATGACGGCGTAGATGATGAAGGGGCTGGAGATCCGAAGGCACAGGAAGAACGCCTCCGACAGATTGTCGGTGATGGCGATGAGGCTCGCCTGGGCGGTGAAGCCGATCGAGGGCTGCAGCGCCGAATAGGAGGCGACGAGGGCTCTGGCGATCTCGGCATGGAGATTGAGCACGAAGATCAGCGTCGTCGCCGTCATGGTGATGAAGGAGGTGATGGCGGCCGACTGGTCGTGATCCTCGATGGCGTTGCCGAGCGCCTGGCCCATGCCGATGCAGTTGGCGACGACATGGCCGGCGAAGTTGAGCGCCAGCATGAAGCTGCGGCCGAGCATGCCGATGAAGAAGCCGATCATCGCTTCGGAGAAGATCAGGTGGAGATGCTCGCTCTCGCTGCCGGCCTCGACCAGCGGCTGGACCAGCGGCAGCAGCGAGGGCGCCAGCGCCAGCGACACGGCGAAGGAGAGAAACAGCCGCACCTGCGCCGGAATGCGCGCCGACGAGACGCCCGGCATCACCAGAAGGCAGGTCCCGACCCGGCAGAAGATCAGGAACAGCGCCAGGACGACGTCGGGAAGCTGGCCGATCACGAAATCGACCCGATCGGCCTAATGTCGACGCCGCGGGCGATCTCGACATGGCTCAGCACCGGCAGGGTGACGAAGATCCGCTCGATCATCATCCGCACGTAAGGGCGGGCGTCCGGCGCCGAGACGAGGACGAAGGATTCGCCCTGGTCCATCTTGGCGCGGATCACCTTCGTCGCTTCCGCGGCAAACTGCTCGACCAGCCGCGGATCGATGTCGAACTCGACGACGTCGCCCTTGGCGTCGCGCTTCAGCGCCTGGTGGAAGGCGAGATCCCACTGGTTGCCGAGACGCAGCACCGAAAGCTTGCCATTGTGCAGGAGATCGCCGCAGATCTGCTGGGCCATGCGCATGCGCACATGTTCGACGATCTGCTCGGAGCGGCGCACATGCGGCGCGATCTCGGCGATGGCCTCGAGGATGAGGTTGAGGTTGCGGATCGACACCCGCTCGGCCAAGAGCAGCTTCAACACCGCCTGCAGGCCCGAATAGGACATGTGGGTGGGGATGATCTCGTCGATCAGCCGCTTGTATTCGCTCTCCAGCCGGTCGAGCAGCACCCGCATGTCCTTGTAGGACAGAAGCTGGGCGAGGTTGTTGCGGATCACCTCGGACAGGTGGGTGAGGACGATCGACAGGGTGTCGATCGGCTCGAAGCCCTGGCGCTTCAGTTCGGAGGTGAAGCTCTCCGACACCCAGGCGGCGCGCATGCCGAAGGCCGGCTCCTTGGTGATGTCGTGGGGCACGTCCGGGCCGGGCGCGTCGCCGAGCACAATCATCATCTCGCCGAGCCGCAGCGGCTGGGCCGAGATCGTCGTGCCGTGGATCTTGATGTGATAGGATTTCGGATCGATCGTCAGGTCGTCGGAGAGCTTGATCTCGGGCACCACGAAGCCGTAGCGCGAGGCGAAGCGCTTGCGCATCTTCTGGACCCGGCGGGCGAGTTCGTCGCGTTTCGCCATCATATGCGCCGAGGTCTGCTTGCCGAGCACCAGCTCGATCTCGACCATCTTTAGCGATTCCTTGACGGAATCCTTTTCCGCGTCGGCCGCGAGCCTGTCCTGCGCGGCCTTCTTGGCGGCGACGGCCTCTTCCTCCTGGCGGCGCTTCTTCGGCACCGTCCAGGCGACGAAGGCCATCGCCCCGGCGGTGGTCATGAACGGAATGAAGGGCAGGCCCGGCAGGAGCGCGAGGACGGCCATCAGCCCGGCAGCGAGCGACAGGGCCCGCGGATAGTAGCCGAGCTGGCCGAGAACGGCGGTCTGGGCGGCGCCGCGGGTGCCGCCCTTGGAGACGAGGAGGCCGGCGGCCAGCGAGACGATCAGCGCCGGGATCTGCGAGACGAGGCCGTCGCCGACCGACAGCTTGGTGAAGACGTCGGCGGCCGCACCGGCATCCATGTCGTAGCGGGTGATGCCGATGACCATGCCGCCGAAGACGTTGACGGCGGTGATGATGAGGCCGGCGATGGCGTCGCCGCGCACGAATTTCGACGCACCGTCCATCGAGCCGAAGAACGAGCTCTCCTCTTCGAGCTCCTTGCGCCGGCGCTGGGATTCCTTCTCGTCGATGAGGCCGGCCGAAAGATCGGCGTCGATCGCCATCTGCTTGCCGGGGATGGCGTCGAGGGTGAAGCGCGCGCCGACCTCGGCGATACGCGTCGCGCCCTTGGTGATGACGAGGAAGTTCACCGTGATCAGGATCACGAAGACGATGATGCCGATGAAGAAGTCGCCGCCCATGACGAATTGCGAGAAGCCGCCGATGACGTGACCGGCGGCGTTCACGCCCTCGTGGCCCTGCGACAGGATCATCCGGGTGGTCGCGATGTTGAGCGACAGCCGCAGCATGGTGGCGAGCAGCAGGACGGTCGGGAAGGCGGAGAATTCGAGCGGCTTCTGGATCCACAGCGCGACCATCAGGATGAGGATCGACAGCGCCACCGAGAAGGACAGGCCGATATCGATGAGGAACGGCGGGATCGGGATGAACAGCACCGTCAGGATCATCACGACGGCGATGGCAAAGCCGATCTCGCGATTTCCCGAGCTCTTTTCGCCGTCGGTCTTCTGCGCGGCGGACGCGCCAGGCTTCAGAATGTCGACCGCCATCATGCCACTCCCGTCATTCCCTCCGGCGCATGTCGCCGGAGATGTCAGCGCGGTGCGCCCCGATCCTCGTCGCAGATCAAGATTGCTTCAGGCTGGTCCGGGTCCTGGTGCAGGCCGCGCCGGCGGCAGAAACGACGAAGCCCGCCGGCCGGAGATCCGGCGGGCGGGCTGTCTGGAAGCGATGGCGAACCGAAAGAGCTAGAGCCGCGTCAGCGATCGAAGCCGGTCTCGATGCGGGAATAGGATTCCTGGGTGAAGGCGAAGACCTGGGCGCCCGTGAAGGACGCGGTCAGCGCGATCACGAAGAAGATCGCGAGGATCTTCGGGACGAAGGTGAGCGTCACCTCCTGGATCTGCGTCAGCGCCTGGAACAGGGCGATCAGGATACCGACGGCCATGGCCGCGCCGACCGCCGGCCCGCAGGCGGCGAAGATGGTCCAGACGGCGTGCTGGACGATCTCGATGGCTTCCGCTTCATTCATGGCTAGGCGACCACCGTTCCGGTCTGAAGGATCACCGACTCGCCGCTCTGCAGCACCGCCTCGATGCCGTTGGAGCCGGCGCGGACCGCGGCGACGATGCCACCGGTCGAGCCGTCGGCCGAGGTGATGGCCCTGCCGATCAGCGAATTCGCCTGGGTCAGCGCCGAGACCGCCAGCATCGAATCGAGCTTCGAATTGGTGGCGATCGCCTGCTCGACATTCGAGAATGTGGCGAACTGCGCGACATACTCGGTGGAATCCGTCGGGTTCAGCGGATCCTGGTTGGACATCTCGGCGACGAGAAGCTTCAGGAAGGCGTCGTAGTCCAACCCGGTGCCGGAGGTCGCATTGGTGATGCCGGTCTGCGCAGCGGTGGTCGAGGTGGTCGAGGATACGGCGCCGACGCTCATATCAGGCTCCTGCGGCCAGCCGCATCGGCGGCTCGAACTTGGTGACGGTGCTGCCGGCCGAGGAGACCTCGCCGAGGATCTGGTCCTCGAGCGGGATCATCGAGCGGATCCGCTTCAGCGCCTCGAAATTGCGGCTCCGGCGGATCAGATCCTCGACCTCGAGCAGACCGTCGATGATGTCGCGGTTGCTGTAGGTCTTGAGCATCGCCGGATGCGCCTTGGTGAAGAGCTCCATCGCCGCGTCGACGCTGTTGGGATCCATCAGCATCATCTGGACGATGAAGTAGAGCTGACGCATCGGCGTCTTGGCATGCTCGGCCTGCATGACGTGGCTCTCCAGAAGGAAGGTCACGTCGTTGAGGAATTCGAGCGTGGTCTTGCGATCGACCTTCAGGACGGCGCCGTTGACGAAGATGCGCTCGCCGGCACGCAGGGAGATTCGGAGTGTGGCCATGATCAGTTCAGTCCATCGCGGATCAGGGTGGTGATTTCGATGATGCCTGCAAAATTGTTCGAGCGGCCGAGGCGGATCGCCTCGGATTCGCGCATGATCCAGAGACCGATCGAGATCAGCTCCGCACGCAGATTGTCAGGCAGACCGTTCTCGGAGCTGGAGAGATCCTCGACGAGGATCGCCCAGAGACTGCGGGTCAGGTAGATCGCCTCGATCGCATCGCGCGACCGCGGCCCGTTCTTCTCGGCACGCTTCAGCAGATCGATCGAATGGTCGAGTGCCTGGCGTTCGCGCTCGCGTGCGTTGATCTCCGTATCCTCAGAGATTTCCGCATAGGAGAACTGGTACATTCCTACCCCTTGATCCGACCCGTCGAACGGCCATTGACCGGGCGATCGGGCTTAGTGAAGCTTCTGATCGTTGTCTCGATGCCGCTAGAGCGGCACCGTGCGAAGGTCGATTTGGCCGGCCCTCAAAGGACCGCTCCGAAGAACGTCCTGGCCTCGCCCGGCTCGGCCAGAGCGCGGCAGTGCCGGGGCAGTGCGGACGCCTCGCCGGTGCCGCCCGGCCGCAGGTTTCCGGCGCCCGGCCGGCGGGTCGACTGCGGGCTCGCCGCCAAGGCCAGGCGCGGCGGGACGGCCGGCGCCGCGTCGGCCGCCAGGAACCGGCCGAAGCCGGTCGGCGCCGTCGTGGCGCGCTGTGCGGCTCTGCGCATGGTCATCGTCGCCCCCCGGCTCAGAGATAGTTCAACAGGCTCAGTCGCGAGATCCGCGCCGTCAGCGCGTAGGAGGTCTCGAGCAGCGTCTGGAGGCCGGTCACCCGGGTGCTCGCCTCGTACTGGTCGACGCCCTCCAGATCGGAGATCGAAATGGTCAGGACGCTCTTGCGCGCTTCCAGCGTCTCGTTGGCGAGATCGACGCGGTTCTGCGTGCCGCCGATCTCCGCCTGCATCTGGGTGAGCTGGCTGAGGCCCTGGCTGAGAGTTTCGATGGCCCGGCTTGTGAGAAGCTGACGCGTCTCGTCGTTCATGTTCTCGGCGCCGAGATCGGAGAGCATCACGTAAGCCTTGGCGATATTGCGGAAGGCGTCCTCGTTGGAGGAGTAGGACGTCTGGACGCTCTCGCTGCCGCTGATCCGGTTCTCGACCGTCGCGTCGTCGGCATTCGACCAGTTGTCGGTCCAGCCGCCGCCGGCGCCGGTGGCAAACAGCGTGTCGAACGGCCCGTCGAGAAAGGCCTCGAGGTCGCTCGCCGTCATGTTGGCGACGGATGCGTCGTCCTGGGCGAAGCCGAAGGCGGTGGAAAAGGCACTCGCGGTCGCGTCCTGCGCCAGCGAGCCGTCGAAATAGGTCTTGGCGGTGTCGCCGCCCGAGGTCGGGAAGCTGATCGCCTGCTGGTCGGTCGCAGCGCCGGAAAACAGGAAGCGTGCACCGGAGGAAGAGTTCAGCGCGCCGACGAGCTGCTGCAGGCTCGCCTTCGCCTGCTGGGTGTCGGCGGTGATGCCGGGATCGCCGGTGCCGTTGGCGATCAGCGATTCCTGAAACGCCAGCCCAGCGTCGGCGATCGACTGCAGGGCGTTCTGCATCACCGAGAAGCGCTGCGAGATGATGGCATTGGTATCGATCTGCCGCTCGATGCTCTCGCTTTCGGAGCGCAGCGAGATCGACTGGTTGGTCCGCAGCCCGAGCGCCAGGCCGACATCGGCGAGGCGACCGGTGGTCGCCTGCTTCTGCATGATCGTCAGTTCCTGCTGGATCTTCGACACGGCGCTGCGGGGCGCGGAAAGAAGCGTGTAGTTCGAGACGAGGAAATTGGTCATGGCGCCTTCACTCAAACAATGGCGAGAAGGGAATCGAGCATTTCGCCGACCGTCGAGATCAGCTTGCTCGACGCCTGGTAGGAGCGCTCGAGGTCGAGGAGATGGGCCATTTCCTCGTCGAGATTGATGCCGGTGACGTCGGAGAGGGATTCCTGCGCGCGGGAGAGCACCGTCGACTGGTAGTCGACGTCGTCGCTGGCGATCGAGCGCTTGTCTTCCAGCCAGCTGATCGACGAGGCGACGTAGTCGGAGATCGTCCCTGTCGTGCCGGCGCCGAAACTGCCGTCGAAGCTGCGCTGGGTGGTAAGCCCGGCGATGAGATCGTTGAGGCGGTCGGCAAAGCCGGCCGTTCCGCTGGCGTTGTAGACGATGCCCTGGCCGGAGATGTCGCCGTCGCGCAGAAGGGTCGGATCGGCGACCGCGTTCGGCGAGACCCGGATGAGCCCGGCAAAGCCGGTGGTCGAGGTGATCGTCGAGAGATCGGTGGTGGAGCCGTCGGCCTTGACCGAGAACAGGCCGGAAAAGCTGGTGCCGCCGCTGTCGGTCTCGGAAAACGCCTCAACCAGCGCCGAGGCGATCTGGTCGAGCTGTCCCTGGAAGGCGACGGCGGTCTCGTCGCGCAGGGTGAGAAGACCGTAGACGCTGCCGCTCTTGATCGGCATGCCGGCGGCCGAGCCCGAGACGCTGACGCCGTCGATGCGGAAGTCGCCGCCGGTGACGTTGGCGTCGTAGTTCGACTGCGCGGTGAACTCCACCGTCCGGGCCGTCGTCTCGAACAGGGTGATGCCGGAATCGGTGTAGAGGGTCATGTCGTTGCCGGCACGCACCTGGACGTTCAGGCCGACATAGCCGGACAGCTCGGTGACGATCTGGTCGCGCCGGTCGACCGCGTCGGTGACGTCCTGGCCGGTCGCCGTGCCGGCCATGATCTTGCCGTTGAGCTTCTCGAACTCCTTCAGGAGGCTGTTCATCGTGTCGGCGGCGTCGGCGAGCTGCCGGTCGGCATCGGTGCGCGCCGCCTGCACGGCCTTGGTCGTGGTGTTGAGGCTGGCGGCGAGATCCGAGGCGGCGTTGATGGCGGCCCGCGCCGTCTGCGGATCTTCCGGCGTCACCGCATATTGCGACAGCGCGGCATTGAGCTGGCTCAGCCGGTAGGCCGGCGATTCGATCGAATCGGTATCGCCGATCACCGCGCGGATGGAATCGAGGGCGCCATAGGCGGCGGTGGCGGCGGCAAGGGTGGAATTTGCCGTCGTCATCGAACGGAACAGTGCCTGGTTGCTCGACTGCGAGACCGACAGGATCGACACCCCGCCATAGACCGAGGCCGCCTGGTTGGCATATTTGCGTGTCGCAGCCGGGTTCTCGGCATTCGCGACGTTGCGCGACACCAGAGCCGACTGCTGCGAAACGGCAGCCAAGGACGAGCGGGCGCTCGTGAAGGCGGAAAGCAGGGACATCTCGGTCTATTCCCTCTCGCGGGGAGGTTGAGCGCCGATCAGCGCTTCAGATTGATGAGGACGTCGAGGATTTCCGAGCCGGTCTGGAAGACCTTCGAGTTGGCGCTGTAGGAGCGCTGGGACTCGATCATGTCGGTCAGCTCGCTGGCCAGATCGACGTTGGAGCTCTCAAGCGCGTTGGAAACGAGGCTGCCGAAGCCGTTGGTGCCGGGAATGCCGTATTCGACGGTGCCCGACTGGAGCGTTGCCGAATAGACGTTGCCGGCCGCGGCCTGCAGCTTGTCCGGGCTGGTGAAGCGGGCAAGGTTGAGCTGGAACAGCGAAACCAGCGAACCGTCGGCCATCACCCCCATGACGCCGGCGACGTTGCCGACCTCGCTGATGGTGAATTCCTGGAAGTAGCCGGCGGGGTTGCCGTTCTTCGAGACCTGGGCCGAGAAGTCGGTGTCGTATTCGGTGAGCGATCCGAAGTCGACGTCGATGGTGTTGCCGGTGCCGAGCGTGATGCTCATCGTGCCGGGCGCGCCGGTGGTCGTCGGCTCGCCGGTGGTCGGATCGAAGGTGACCGTCGAGGAGACCGTCGTCGTGCCGTCGCTGACGTCGAGCGACCACTCGTTGGCGGCCGTCTTGGTCATCGTCATCGTCAGGGTCTGCGCCGTGCCGACATTGTCGTAGACGGCGATCGACGTCGTCTTCACGTCGCCGATCTCGGCGGTGACCGGGAACTGCAGATTGAGCTCGGCGGCGGTCGTCGCCGTTGGCGCGACGATCTCGCCCACCGGAAGCTTGATGGGACCGGTGGCGCCGGTCTGCAGGTCTGTGCCGGTCAGGCGGTAGCCGGCGGCATTGACGAGATAGGTGGATTCACCGGCCGCCGTCGTCTCGGTGCGGCGCACGAAGGAGCCTGCGCGGGTATAGTATTCGCGGCCGGCCTGGTCCTGCACGACGAAGAAGCCGTCGCCGGAGATGGCGACGTCGGTCGCCGAGGAGGTGGAGGCGATCGAGCCCTGCTCGCTCACCATCTGGCGAACCTCGGTCTTGATCGAGCCTGAATTGTACTGGCCGCCGCCGGACTGGGCGATCACCAGCGTCGAGAACTCCGCCTCGCTGCGCTTGTAACCGTTGGTACCCGAGTTGGAGATATTGTCCGATATCACCGAGAGCCGGTTGGCCTGGGCGTTCATGCCGGACACGCTGGTTCTAAAGACGCCGTTGATGCTCATGGGCTGGGACTCCGTAGCCTTCCGATCTGCTTCACGGATAGGCTTTCAAGCTTGTCCCTAGCTGTGCGGCGACCCGAAATCCGCAGTCGTTTTAAAAAACGAAAGGCCCTGCCGAAATACATCGACAAGGCCTTTTTGGTTAATACTTCCGAAAGGATTTTGTACTTAGTCGACGCCGATGCCGTAGCCGAGGTAGCGCTTGGACGAGACCGGATCGTAGCCGAGACGCATCTTCAGCTTCTTGCGCAGCTTGGAGATGTGGCTCTCGATGACGTTCTCTTCGACGTTCTCGTCGAAGATGCCGTAGATGGCGTTGAAGAGCTGCTGCTTGGAAACCCGGCGACCCCGGTTGGAGACCAGATATTCCAGAATGCGGCGCTCGCGCCGCGGCAGGGCCATCGCCTTGCCGGCGACCTCGGCGTCGCGGCCGTCCTGATAGACGCAGATCTCGCCGACGACAGTCTTGGTGGCCTCGGCATTTTCGCGGCGGCGGATGGCGCCGACCCGGGCGAGGATCTCCTTGACATGGACCGGCTTGGCGACGACGTCGTCGACGCCGGCAGCGAAGAGGTCGAGGGTACCGTCGAGGTTGCGGCTCTCGGAGAGCGCGATCATCGGCGCCGTGGAGCGCGAGCGGATCAGCCGAGGGCAGACCGAACGGTCGTCGAAATCGCCGAGAAGGAAGGCCTCGACCGCCGAGAGATCGGCCTCGGGCGCCGTTTCCACCCAGTCGCGAAATTCATCCGCTGCGAAGGTCGCCGTCGAGACCCCTTCGCGAGCAAAAAGAGACTGGTAGCCACTCGTGACCAGTTCCCGGTTGTCAACCACTACGATCATTTTACCCTCCGTCCGCCGCCGCGTTGTTGGTAAAAAAACCGTAACCTGACGCGAGTCTTGCACCAATCCTGAAATTTAGTGATCTATTAACCATGCCGAAGCGCTTGGCACGTAAGTTGCTGTTTTCACAACGATATTTTTTTGGTTAAGAAAGCCTTAATCCCCGCCGGCTGCTGCCGACGGGGTCAGGAAAAATCTAAGTCATTGAGATTGTTAGACTTACGAAGCCGGTTCGGATCGCGATCTCAGAGATAGATCGACGGGTCGATTCCCATCCCGCGCCGGCCCTGTTCGACATCCTGAAGACGCGGAGCCGGCTCGGGCCGAGACGGCCTCCCGCCGGACCCGCCGCCGCGCTGACCGTCATTGCCGCCCTGGCCGTTGCCGGAAGACTGCCCGTTCGTCGAGCCCTCCCCCCGCGCCTGGCCGGACGACGAGCCGTCGGCCTGCTGGGCCGGCGACTGCATCACCCGCGAGCCCGAACCGTCGCGGGTGCCGAGTGTGATCATCGCCTCGTCGACATCGAGCCCGGCCTGCTTCAGCAGCGACTTCAGGCCCTCGCTGTCGTCCTTCAGCCGCAGCGCGGTGTCTGGCTCGCTGGCCTCTATGTGGACGGTGAGGTTGCCCTCGATCAGCTTCAGCGTGACGTTCACCTTGCCGAGCTTTTCCGGCGAGAGCTGGATCTGGATGGTCTTCAGCGCGGCGCCTCCGGCCCGAAGACGCGTCCGCTCCGTCGCATCGGCGCGGCTGGCGGTCGGCGCCATGTCGACGAGGGCGGCGGCGACTGCATCGGCCACCTGGCTCGTCGGCGGAACCTGCTTTGCCGCGAGGCCGTCGGCAGTGACAGCATCGGCGCCGCGGGCGATCGGCATCGCCGGCTGGCCGGCAAGACCCGTCCGGCCGAGGATCTCGGCAAGCTCGTTCTGCTCGCCGGTGTCGGCGGTGGTGTCCGGAGTGGTCTCGAAGGCGGTTTCGGCAGCAGTCTCGGCGGCCATCCCGGCAGCGGGCGCCGCGGCCTCGGACTGCGTGGGCCGAGCGGCATCGGCTGCTTCGCTCTCAGTGGAAGCCGAAGGCATCGCCGCGGCAGGCTGCCCGGCGGGAACGGGAGCCGTCGCGGCAGCCGTTGCGGCGGGACGTTCGCTGACGGAAGTCCGGCCATTCGCCGTCGCTTGCGGCGCGTTGCCGGCATCTGCGTTCCGGGCGGACGCAGCGGCGGGCACCGCCGCGGCGGGGCGCGGAGCGCCGCCCTTCCCTGCCATCGGCGATGGCTGATCCTTTGCAGCTGCGGCCGCGGAGTCTTCTGCCGAGACTTCGGCACCGGTCGAAGCTTCGGTGATGGTCGCCTCAGTGGCTGCCTGCATCGCGCCGCGCTCGGTCCGGACTTCGCCAGGCTGCTGGTTCCGCGCGCCCATCGGCGCGGTCTCGGTAGCGGCATCGCCGGTTTCCGGGGAAGCGTCCGCCGCCGGCATTGCCGCGCTGGCGAGATTGTTGCCGCGACGCTCGCCCTCGGCTGCGGGCTTGGTCGCGACAGGGCCTGACGCGGCCTCGCCGGCGCGGGCCAAGACGGCGTCGCCAGAACCAGTATCGGCGCCGGCATCGGCGGACACCGTTGCACCGGCGGCTGTGGGCATTGCCTGCGGCTGCTCACGGCGGGCATTGGCGCGCGAGGCATCTGCCTGACTCTCGCGGACCGGAGCGGCGGCGTCCACGGTCGACTTCGTCCCGGCCGTCTCGGCGGCCGTTGCGGACGCCACCGGCTCGCGGCCGCGGCGGGGCGCGTCGGCAGCTCGCTGCTGCGACCCGTGCGCCGAAGCGGTCTCGCTGGCGCGTGCCGTCGCGGTGGGCGCATCGGTGGCGGTAGCCGGCATCGCCTGCGGCTCTTCGCTGCGGGCGCGGGCAGCGGCGCGCGAGGCGGCCGCCTCCTGATCGCGGGCGGGAGTCGCGGCGGCGGTCGCCGTTTTGGCGTCGGCAGTCGATTGGGAACCGGCGGTCACACGGTCGCGATCCGAAGCCCCGGCCGATCCATCGATAGCCCGGGCCGGAGCCGCCTCGCCGGCACGCGGCGCGGCTTCGCGGGTCACGGCGGGCGTCGCGGCTGCGGCCTTGTCGGACTTCGCATCGGCCGGAGAAGCCGTCTCGGCGGCGCGCGGCGCTGCGGCATCGCCGGCTCTGGCGTCGACGGTGGCCTGCTTCGGCGCCTCGGCGGGCTCGCGAGCGATCGGCGCTTCGCGGGTTGCGGCGCGCGGACGCGCAGCGGCCTCGCTCTGGCGGAAAGAGCCGGCGGACCGGGCGTCCGCGGCGGGCGCGGCCTTCGCCGTCGCGGCACGGGGCGACGCCCCGCGATCCTCGCCAACGGTCCGCGTCGAAGCTGCGGTGACCGGCGCGGCGGCGACAGGAGCGGCGGCGACCGTCTGGGCGGCGCCGGACTGCGCAGCGCCCGCCTGGCCGGCGTTCGGCATGGCAGCGCTCGGCTGCGCGCCAGCCTGTCTCGCCGTATCTGCGGACATGGCGGCTGCCGCCGGCGCGGCAGTTGCGGCATTCGCGCCGTCCGTGTCGGCGCGGAGGCCGGCCGGCGCAGCGGCGATGCGGCTCGAAAGCTGCGCGGCGGCGCGCTCCGGCGTCGCGGCGCGAGCCGGCAGGTCGTTCGCCGCATCGGCGTTGCGGCGCTCGGCGCGGCGGGTGGCCGGCTCGAAATCGGTGCGCATGGAAACGAGGTCCACCCGCGCGCCGAGGCCCGAGCTCGTTCCCCGGCCGCCCTGCGTCATGCGGGGGCGAAGGCTGGCGACCTCGGCGGTTTCAGGCGCGGAGGCCGCCGGCATCTCTGCAGGCATCTGCCTTGCCGCTTGAGCGTCAGCCCTGGCGGACGTCTCGAAACGGACGGATTTCGTCTCGGGGGCTGCAGAAGCGGCCTGGCGCTGCGGCACTGCGGCGCTCGGCCCCGTGGCGACGGCCGGACGCTCGCCGGCAGCGCCGCTCGCGGGCGACCCGGCGGCGCTGCCGGCGATCGACGCCGTGGCTTTCGTCCCGGCGCCGTCCTCGCTCGTTGCCGACCCGGCCGCTGCGCCTGCCGCCGGAACGTCCGGCAAGTCGACGTCTGGCAGAGCCTCGCCGCCGGAACGCAGCGCGGCGGGCGATGCGGTGGTCATGCCTTGCATGCCGAGGGCGGAACGATCGGCGATCGCCGTGGCAGCGGACTCCGATCGGACGGCCGGCTCGCCATCCTCCGAGGTGACGATGCGGTTCTGCAGGCCGAAGAAGCCGCCGAGGATTGCCGCGAGCTTGGCATCGGGCGAGAGCGGCACCGACCGCCCGGGCGATCTCTCGTTGATCGCCTCGACCGCCTGGTCGGGTTGGGTCGGCTCGGCCATCGCCTCGCCGCGGCCGACCGTCACAATGATGCGGCCGCTGCGCGGCGCAACCCGCGTTATCTGGCGCTCGGCCTTTGGGTCGACCTCGCCGGGCTTCAAGACACCGAGCCGCTCGGCCACCTGATCGGCCGAAAGCTGCAGGTCGACGGTGGGGTTTTCCGTACCGGTGCCGGCCTGCAGCAGGCGCAGGCGCAGCAGCTCGGGATCGGTCTCGGCGGTGATCGGCGCGTGCAGGGCACGGCGCGCCGCCTGGCCGGCGACGCCGATGCGCGGCGCCGTCGTGGCCGGCCGCGCGGCCGCATCCCGCGACGCCGAGGCTTTTGCGGTGGAATTCGTCTGGGAAAGGTCTTTGGCATCCTTCGCCAGCGTCACTTCGGCCGGGCTTTCGAAGGCGGGAGTTTCAGCGGCTGGCTGCGTCGAAGCCGCATTCTTCTGCGCCGCACCCTTCTCGGCCACGGCTTTCGGCGAGGCCTCGGCCGCGTCTCTGCCGGCCGGCGCCGGCTCGTCCCCGGCGATCTCGTCGACAGTTCCGCCCGACGCCGCGTCGGCGGCAGCGCTCTTCGCCGCGCCGGCCCTGCGGGGATCCGCCTCGAGCTTCGCGTCCTCTCCGGATTTGCCGGCCGCGGCTGCAGCGTCGATCCCGCCGCCCACCGTCTTTCCGGCCTGGCCGGCCGCCGTCTTGCCGGTCTGCCCGGTTTCGTCGTCGAGACCGGCCTTCGCCGCGACAGCACCCTCGTCGGCGTCGGCGACGCTGGCGACGACGTCCTTGACGCTCGGCTCGCCGACCGGCTGCTTCGCCCTGTTGCGGACCGGCTGCCCGGCTGCGGACTCGTCCTTGCCGGTCGTCCCCTCGGCCGATTTGCCCTTGGCGGTGCCCGCGCGGCCCTGCGAGGCCCCGGCCTCGCGCATCGCGGCGAAGAAATCGTCGCCGTCGCCGGCCTTCTGTCCGTGATCGCGCGCTCCGGCACGGGCGCCGGCAAGCGTCGGGGTCTCTGCCTGAAGCCGATTGGCAACCGTCATTGGTTCGTTCCCTCGATGTCACTGCGGATCGCGTCGAGCAGCTTGGTCGCCCGGTCGATGACCGGGGATTCGAGCGCCGCTTCCTGCGTCGCGGTCTTCTTGCGTTTCGTGTCCGAGAGAACGCCGGACATCAGTGGCTTGCGGATCTCCTGAAGAACGCCGATCGCCGCGTCATAGAGCTTGCGGTCGGCCGGATGCAGGCTCTCGCGGTCGATCGACTCGAGCGAGGCGAGGGTCTTGCCGGTGTCGCCCTCCGTCAGGGTCGATGCGGCGACGTAGAGGAGCGCCCGCTGGCGGGCGGGTTGGGTCAGATTGGCGACCTGCAACACCCGCTCGCCCGCCATGCCGGCAAGCTTCATGTTGCCGGCGACGAGCGCCCGGCGCCCGATCGAGAGATAGATGTTCAGCTGGTCGGCGAGCGGGATGCGCGCCACCGCGTCGTCCAGCGTGTGGACCGTCTTGACGGCCTCTTCGACCGGCCGGGCGACATACATCGCGGTGAACCGCGCGCGAAAATTGCCGGCATAGACCGAGCGGGCATAGCGGTCGAAATAAAGCCGCGCATAGCCGTCGGCCCGGTCCGGCTGGCCGAGCTGGTCGGCGAGCGCCATGCCGAGGCGAAGCGCCGCCTCCTCGAGCAGCGTGCCGGAGGCATCGAGCATCACCCGCCGCAGCCGTTCGAGCGCTTTTTCCGGCGCGTCCTTCTCCTGCAGCTGCGCGACAGCGAGGTTGATCTGCGCGGCGAGCCCGGGTTCCATCGCCTCGGTATCGAGCGCCGAGAGCAGCTTCTCGGCGTCGCTCTGGCGGTTTTCGACATAGGCCAGCGAGCCCTTCAAGAGCGGCTGCACCTCCGGCGGAAAATCGTTCTTGGCAAGGATCATGCGCAGCACCGAGGGCGGCCCGCCGCTGAGCACGAACAGCGCCGCCGCCCGCTGGTTGCGGCCGTCCTCCCAGGTCTTCTGGCTCGCCCTCTCGAAAGCCGGCCCATACCATTGCAAGAGGCGCGCCTGGACGCGATTGGCCGAAGTGTTGCCGCGCGCCGCCTGGTCCTGCAGGAACTGCAGGGAGCGGATCACCTCATAGGGCTGCGGACCGCGGGTCGGCGGCGGTTCATGATGCTCGGCCGCCTCGCCGTGCTCGCTTTCGCCGCCATCGGCGCCGTGCCCGTCGCCTTCGTGGGTCGCCTCGCCGTGGCCCTCTTCGCCATGGCCGTCACCGCCGTGCGCCGCGGCCTCGTCGCCCGAATGTGCGTCGCCATCCCCGGCTTCGGCGTGAGTGGCCTCGCCCTGATCGGTCGCGCCATGGGCCATGTCATCGTGGCCTGTCATGCCATGGGCATCGCCCATGGCCGGTTCGGCTTCCGCGCCATGTCCGCCGGCGGCAGCATGCGGGTCATGGGCGTCGGCCGCCGCCCCATGGGAGTCCGCAGCCTCGCCGTGGCTGGCGGCATCGCCGCGGCGCGCCGCCTCGCCGGCCTGGCGCACCAGTTCGGCTGCGCTCGGCTCGCCGTGCCCGGCGTCCTCGCCATGCGCCGGAGCGGCAAACAAGAGCGCGGCAACGGCCAGCGCCGGGGCCAGAGGATCGCAGCGCCGACGCATCACGCACGCGGCTCGGTCAGGAAGATTTCGATGCGGCGGTTGACGGCGGCCTGCGGGTTCTTCGGATCCTTGAGCTCGCGGTCGGCAAAGCCCTCGATCGCCTTGACGCGCTGCTCGTCGAGCCCGCCCCGCGCCAGCATGTAATAGGCCATGTGGGCGCGGGCGGTGGAAAGCCGCCAGTTGTCGTATTCGCCGTTGGAATAGGGGCGCGCATCGGTATGGCCGCGGATGGTGATCGCGCCGCCGCGCTCGGAGAGCACGCCTGCGATCTTCTCCATCATCCGGATGGCGTCGGCGGTGGGCTTGGCCGAGCCGATCGGGAACATCCCGCCGGAGGCGTCGTCGGCGAGCGAGATGGTGACGCCGCCATCGCCCTCGACGACGTCGATCTTCGCCGGGACGTGGTCGCCGAGCTGGGCGAGTTCGTTGCCGATCGCCGCCTTCAGCTTTTCGGCCATGCCCTTCTCGGCATCCTTGCCCTTGCCGCTGCCGGCGTCCTTGTCCTTGCCCTCGGCGGCCTTGCCTTTCGGATCGGTGCCCTTGCCGGACGGCGCGCCGGCGTCCTCGCCGGCCGCCTTGAAGCCGGTCTTGTCGGCCTGGTCGCCCTCGGCCATGGCCTTGCCCGGCTCGTCGACGCCCTCGCCCTTCGGGCCCTTTTCGGGATCGCTCATCGGGTCTTCCGGCGGCAGGACGGCGGTGCGGAAGTCGATCGGCGGAACGTCCTCGAGCCGGCCGCCGCTTTCCATGACGTTCGGCGACAGCTGCCAGGATTCCGGGTCGAACGGATCGCGATAGGCCTCGCCGCCGTTGAGGCCGGGCAGGCCGGAACCGTCCGGCTTGCCGGTCAGCTCGCCCTCGCCGTTCTTGTTGCTTTCGGACACGATCTCGGTCAGCACCGAATAGGGATCGCGGAAGATCGACTTCTCCTCGCCGCCGGTCTCGGCGCCGGCGGTCGGATGGCCGCGCGGATCGCCGTTGGTCTCGGCCGAGCTTTCACCGTTCTGGTTCTCGGTGCGGTCGGCGCCGTCGTCCTTCTGCTTGATGCCGCGGGTCGCCGGCGATGGATCGTTGAGCTTGATCGGGTTGAAGTACTGGGCGACCTGCTTGCGGGTCGCGAGGTCCGAAGAGTTGGTCAGCCACATCACCAGGAAGAACGCCATCATCGCCGTCATGAAGTCGGCGAAGGCGATCTTCCAGGCACCGCCATGATGCCCGTCGTCACCATGCCCGCCGCGGCGGACGATGATGATTTCCTGCTTTTCGAGATGACCGGCTTCGGACTGCTCGCTCACTATTGAAGCGCCTCTTCCAGCGCCTGCTTCCAGTCGGCGAGACGGGTCTCGAGCGTCGTCTGGTCGCAGGAGATGCGAATGTCGGACAGGGCCTCGTCGGCCTCGAAGGCGACGAAGCCGCGGCGCGGGCCGAGCGCCTCGGCAAAGGCGTCGAGCAGCGAGGCGGGGCCGACGGCCTGCAGCGCCAGCGCCCGTCCGTCGAGCGACAGGGTGGCGACCGCGGCGGCGAGTTCCTCCACCGTCTGGCGGGTTCGCAGATCGACGGCGATGGGCTTCAGGACGCTGGCAAAGGAGGTGCGCAGCGCCGCCTCGATCCGCTCCAGCTTGTCGGCAACGAGTTCGCCGAGCCGGCCGCCCTCTTCGGCGAGCGCGGCAAGGCGCGCGGCCTCGACGGCCTCGGCCTGTTCGGCTGCGGCCCGCTCACGCTCGGCGGCGAGCGCCTCGGCAACGGCCGCCTCGATGCGCTCCTCGGCCTCTGCCAGGGCTTCCATGCGTCCGGCCTCGATGCCTTCGGCGCGGGCCGCCTCGACGTCCTCGTCGGTCAGTTGGGGAAGCGCGATCTCCGGCGCCGGCACTTCGAAGGCCGGCTCGGCATCGAAGCCGAAGTCGGCGCTGTCGAAGGAGACCTCCTCGAGCGCCTTCTCGGCGGCGTCCATTTCCGGGATCGCCTCGAGGTGCTGGGGAACCGGCTTGGTCTTCTGCTTCTTGACCGGCAGGCCGTCGGAGACGAGCGTCAGATGCTCGAATTGCGGCTTCTTCTGAGGCTTCGGCTTCGCTGCCGCCAGGCTCTGGAACGGCCTGTCGCTCTCCTCGGGAAATTCCGTCAGATAGTCTGCGAGAGAGATCATCCCTTACGCCGCCTCTTTGTGATTGATCCACTGCTTGATGACGTTGGCCGCCTTGAGCTCGTCCTGGTCGAGCAGCCGCTCGATCCTCGCCTGCGGGCTTTCGTTCGCTTCTTCGTCGAACTGGCCGAGATAGGCCGGCGCGCCACCGCCGAACTGTGAGATATCCGGTGTACCTTGCGCGAAGTCGAAGCCGCCCGGGAGCTCCAGCGCGCCGGGGCCGTCGTCGTCGACGCCGAGGGCGCCGAGGCCGCCTTCCATCTCGAGTCCGGCGGCTTCCTGCCCGGCCGGCGTCTGGATGATCGCCCGGATCGCCGGCTTCAGGCCGAACCAGATCACCATGACCGCCACGGCGAGGATGGTGAAGGCGTTGATCAGCGTGCCGGACTGGCGCATGAACATCTCGCCGATGCCGGGCGACGGGATCGGCTCGAGCGCCGTGTCGGAGGCGATGAAGTCGACGGCGGTGACCTTCAGCTGGTCGCCGCGGGCTTCCGACAGGCCCGAGGCGGAGGCGACGAGCGCCTGAATCTCGGTGAGCCGCTGGTCGATCTGGGCATCGGTCGCGTCGGCGCCGATCGCCTCCTTCAGGCGGGCCCGGTTGATGACCACCGCGACCGACAGCTTCTCGACGCTGTAGCCCTCGCTGGTGGTCTGGACGGTCTTTTCGTTGATCTCGTAGTTGGTGAGCTCCTCGCGGCGCTCGTTGTTGTCCTTGGAGGTCTGGCCGCTGTTGGTCTCGGCCTGGCCGCCGGCCGGCTGGATGTCCTGCTGGACGCCGACGGCGTTCTGCTTGGTCGAATTCTCGCTCTGGCCGTTCTCGCGGATGGTCCGCGTCGAACGCTCGACCCTGACGTCCGGATCGAAGATCCGCTCCGAGATCTGCTTGCGGTCGGTGTTCAGCCGGGCGGTGACCGAGGTCTGGAAGTTGCCGATGCCGAGATAGGGCGACAGCGTGCGGCGGATCGAATCCTCGACGCTTTTCGCCACGATGCGCTCGACCCCGAACAGCTTGGTCGGCGCGCTGGAGCTCGAATCGTCGCCGGAGGCGAGCAGCGTGCCGTCGGAGGACAGGATCGTCACCTCGTCCGGCGTCATTCCGGGGATCGCCGAGGAAACGAGATGCCGGATCGCCTGGGCGGAGGAAAAGTCCTCGGGCTGGTCGGTACGAATGACGACGCTGGCGGAGGGCTTGCGCTCGTTGCGCCGAAAGCTCCCCTCGTCGGGGAGCACGATGTGGACGCGGGCGGCGCGCACATGGGCGAGCGACTGGATCGTCCGGGCGATCTCGCCTTCCAGCGCCCTCACCCTTGTGATCTCCTGCATGAAGGATGTCAGGCCGATCGATCCGAGATTGTCGAACAGCTCGTAGCCGGCATTTTCCGAGCGCGGCAGGCCCTTTTCGGCGAGCAGCATGCGCGCCGGCGCCGTCGAGGAGAAGGGCGTGAGGATGGCGTCGCCCTTGGCGCTGACGTCGAAGGCGATGCCCGCCTCGGTCAGCGCCGCGCCGATGCGGGTGACGTCGGTGCGGTCGAGGCCCGAATAGAGCACCTCCATGTCGGGCCGCGAGAGATAGTAGCTCCCGAGACCGACCAGTGCCACCACCAGAAGACCGACGAGGCCGAGCGCAGAGAGCTTGCGCACTCCGAGACCGGAAAGATTCGTCAGGATTTGCTGAGCCTGCCCGCCAATGGCCAAAGCCATAGTCACTCCTCGCATACGCACGAACTGCATGTTGAGTCGCGACGGACAATGCCGTCCAAAGCTTGCGCGAAGCCCCGGTTAACAAACCATTAACGTCTCGATTTACCTGATTATTTCCGCTGGGTCGGCATAGAGGTGCGACATCTTGTGCACTGCGCCATCCAGAGGTGGCGCAGTGCCCGTCCGGAATGCGGTCAATTCGTCCCCGGACGGGCAAGTCGAGGCAGCGGCCAAATCAGGATCTTTTCGGCCGGATCCGGCGGATTCCGCGCTTTTTCGCAGACAAGACCATCAGCGTTCCTGTCCATTTTCCGAAGACTATTACGAGACTTCTTGCGCAGCCGGGCGCCCGGCGCCGTCCGCCCGGCATCTTCTCCGCCGGCCGAAGATACCGGTCGGTAGGCAGCTCACTTCCGGTCGCTGTGGCCGAGATCGCGGCCAGGGTCGAGACGGTCGCGGACACGCTGCTTCAACACCTTCGCCTCGGGAAAGCCGCCGTCGGCCTTGCGCTCCCAGATCGTCGCCGTGCCGGAGGCGTCCTCGTAGCGGATCTCGAAGGTGCCGCCGGTCCCCGGCACGAGCGCCACCTCGCCGAGATCGGTGCCGAAGGTCGACAGGAGCTCCTGCGCCATCCAGGCCGCCCTCAGCAGCCACTGGCACTGGGTGCAGTAGGTGATCGCAATACGCGGCCCTCCGGCCTCGATCGGGTCTGACATCTTGCGGCTCCGGCATTTTCTGGGGCCCGGGCGAGCGCGACAATGCTCGATCCCGGACCGAACCGCCTATATGGCCCCAACATCCGCCCGCTCTCAAGGATGCCGATGTCGACCAAGACGGCCGCACCGCCCGATCCCGCCGCCAGAGCGCCGCGCTATGACGGGCCGCTCGCCCGCCTGCGGGTCGGCCTTCGCCGGCTCTATTACGGGGAAAGCCGGGCGGCGATGCGCTTCCAGGCGGCGGCGCTGACGGTGGATCTTGCGATCATCGCGCTGTTCATCGCCCAGCCCGTCCTGAAGAACACGCCGGCTTTCCTCGCCATCGACTACAGCGTCGCGGCGGTGCTCTTTCTCGACATCTGTGCCCGCATGCTGGCGGCCCGCCAGCCCTGGCGACGGCTGCGCCAGCCGGTGGTGCTCCTCGACATCTTCATCCTCGTCACCCTGCTCCTGCCGGAGACGCTGATCAATTTCGGCTTCCTCAGGATCGTCAGGCTGTGGTCGCTGTCGAAGTCCGGCAGGCTGTGGCAGCCGCTCAGGCGCCGCGGCCTTGCCGAGTGGGAGCTGCCGGCCCGGGCGGTGCTCAACCTCGTCACCTTCCTGTTCCTGGCGACCGGCTTCATCTACACGGTGTTCTTCCGCAAGAATTCCGGCCTCGAAGGCTATCTCGACGCCCTCTACTTCACCGTCGCCTCGGTGACGACGACCGGCTACGGCGACGTCACCCTGTCCGGCTCCTGGGGCAAGCTGACCTCGATCGTCATCATGATCATCGGCATCAGCCTGTTCGTGCAGCTCGCCCAGGCGATCTTCCGGCCGACCAAGGTGCATCACGAATGCCCGCAATGCGGCCTGACGCGCCACGACCCGGACGCCGTCCACTGCAAGGCCTGCGGCCACATGCTTAACATCCGCAACGACGAGAGCTGAGATAGAAGGGCAGACAGATCCACAGGGCTGCCGATAGAGGGCCAGCACTGCGGCGACGCGTCGATCTCCCCCCTTGAGGGGGAGATGGGTGGCAACCCAGAGGGGGGTGCGGCGCCGACGTTCGGAAAGGACGGCGCCAAGGCACCCCCGGACCTTGAAGTATCGGGGCAAAACGGGCATGTGTTCCCGCAATCCGACACATCCGCGCGCCCGCGAGAGGCAGCGCTCGACTCCGCCGGCTGCGACGCGCCGCCGGCAAGACGATTTCGCGAAGGACCGTCATGGCCGTTTCGATCGACCTGAAGCCTCAGGAAAACCGTTCAGCGCTCGCCGAACGGGCGCTTGCTGCCGCTGCGATCCCGGCCGCCCCGCAGCAGTTCGAAGACAAGCCCTCGCTCATCGGCCTGTCGCGCGAGGAGCTCGGCGAGGCGCTTGCCTCCGTCGGCGTTCCCCAGCGCCAGGTGAAGATGCGCGTCGCCCAGCTCTGGCACTGGCTCTATGTGCGCGGCGTCGCCGACTTTTCGCAGATGGCCAATGTCTCGAAGGAGCTGCGCGAAAAGCTCGCCGCCGCCTACACCATTGCCCGGCCCGAAATCGTCACCGAACAGGTCTCGGTCGACGGCACCCGCAAGTGGGTGCTGCGCTTTCCGGCGAAGGGCGCCGGCCGGCCGGTGGAGATCGAGACGGTCTACATCCCCGAGGAAGGTCGCGGCACGCTCTGCGTCTCCTCGCAGGTCGGCTGCACCCTCACCTGCACCTTCTGCCACACCGGCACCCAGCGTCTCGTCCGCAATCTCACCGCCGACGAGATCGTCGGGCAGGTGCTTCTGGCCAGGGACCGGCTCGGCGACTTCCCGGATGCCGAGACGCCGGCCGGCGCCATCGTGCCCTCGGAAGGCCGCCTCGTCTCCAACGTCGTGATGATGGGCATGGGCGAGCCGCTCTATAATTTCGACGCCGTCAAGGCGGCCCTCGCCGTGGTCTCCGACGGCGAAGGCCTCGCTTTGTCGAAGCGGCGGATCACCCTCTCGACCTCCGGCGTCGTGCCGATGATCGCAAAGGCCGGCGAGGAGATGGGCGTGATGCTGGCGATCTCGCTCCACGCGGTGAACGACACGCTGCGCGACGAGCTGGTGCCGATCAACAAAAAGTACCCGCTGAAGGAGCTGCTCGACGCCTGCCGGGCCTATCCCGGCCTGTCGAACGCCCGGCGCATCACCTTCGAATACGTCATGCTGAAGGGCGTCAATGACAGCCTCGACGACGCCAAACAGCTGGTTCAGGTGCTGAAGGGCATTCCGGCGAAGATCAACCTGATCCCCTTCAACCCCTGGCCCGGCTCGGCCTATGAATGCTCCGACTGGGACCAGATCGAGCGCTTCGCCGATTACGTGAACCAGGCCGGCTACGCCTCCCCCATCCGCACCCCGCGCGGCCGCGACATCTTTGCGGCCTGTGGGCAGCTGAAGTCGGAAAGCGAGCGGATGCGCAAGAAAGAGCGCGAGGCGCTGGAAGCCGCCGGCTGAGGCAATAGATCGCGGCTCACCGAACATCGTAAGCCGGACTGATCCATGCGTTGCCTCCTCGCCTGCCTCGCCTCCCTCCTCCTCATCGCGGCGGGCGGCCCGGCGCACGCTGCGTCCGGTCAAAGCGACGGCGTCCAGACGAGCGACGGCGCAAGGTCTTCGCTCGTGGGCTGGTGGATCTCGCTCGGCCCGCTTTCCGCGGGGCTCGCCGGCGCTGGCCTGATCGTTCCTTCCGTCGAAGTTCTTGTCGTCAGCCCGGACGGCCGGTTCGAAGATCGCTTCTTCCGTTTCACCGCCCCGTCCCGAGAGCTTTGCGCCGACACGCGCTGGTGCTCGGACATGGCGCTCGCCTGGCGCGCGAAGCTCGCTCCGGCAGATGACCACTTCAAGCTGGAAGAGCGTGTCGCCGGTGAGGACGTGATCGACCGCGCGGAACTCGACGGCATGCTGCGCGGTGCCGCGGTCGGCGCCCTCACCGCGTGGAACTACAAGCTCGATACCGACGGGCGGCGGCTGGTCCTCAATCCTCAAAACCCGGCGACGGCGCGGGTCTTCGCCAGGATCGAGCCCCGCCGCCTGCAGCGTCTCGTCGCCGCCTTCGTCATGTCCGACGAGACCGGGCGCCGCTGGCCGTGCTTTGTCGGCAATGCCGAGGCGGGCGATCCGGCATTCGCGACGCTGCACGGGGACGCCGCCGACCGGCCGGACTGGTTCGACGATTTCCTCGCCGTCGCCTCCTATCAGGTGAGCATCACCACCATCGTCACCGACGATGCCTCGCTGGAGCGGCAGGAGCCGGCGACGCTGCCGCAGCCGCTGGAGCGCCGCCTGGTCGAGACGTTCGAGCGGCTGGCGCCGCCCGGGGACGCCGCCGAGCGCAAGCAGCTGCGAGACCGCTTCGTCAGCTTCCGGCGTGCCGGCATGGGCGCCGAAGCGCCCGAACTCGCCGAGGAGGCCGCCGCCCCCGCCCTTACGGCCGGGGAGATCCGAACCTTCGCCAAGGTCATGGCGGACAAGCAAAGCGACAGCTTCAGGCGGCTGTTCTGCAGCGACCAGCCGGCCGACTGACGGCCAGATCCACGGATCGCCAACCTTCGGCCCGTCCGGGACGATCACGCCGTTTCAGCGGCGCTCTCTTCCGACTGTTCCGATGCCCAGACGCTGGCGGCTTCGGTCGCCACCGGCGAGGTGGTCGGGACGACGCCGATATAGCTGTCCGTCTGGCTCGCCGGGACGGCGGAGCGCTGCGTCATCCGGTAGAGGGCATAGGCGGCGATCATCGCGAAGGTGACGGTCAGCACCAGCCAGAAGGCGATCGGGCTCGCATGTTCCATCGCCCAGCCGGTGACCAGCGGGCCGACGATGGCGCCGATGCCGAAGGTGAAGACCAGGCCGCCGGAAGCCGCCGGCATGTCCTCCGGCGGCAGGAAGTCGTTGGTATGGGCGAGCAGCAGCGCATAGAGCGGCGTGGTGATGCCGCCGACGAGAAAGGCCGAGATCATCAGCGGCCAGAGCCCGCCGCCGGTCGTCCAGCCGAGAAGGGACGAGGCAGCGCCGATCACTGACGCGCCGAAGATGATCTGGCGGCGATCGATCCGGTCCGACAGCCAGCCGATCGGATACTGGAAGAACAAGGCGCCGGTGAACAGCATCGCCACGAAGAGCGCAATCTCGGACTTGCCCATGCCGATCAGCGCGCCGAAGACGGCGCCCATGCCGGACTGCGTAGCATAGGCGCTGCCGAGGAGGATCATGCCGACCGTGCCGAGCGGCGAGCTGAGGAAGAGCGCTTTCAGGGGCATCGGCCGCGTCAGCTCCGTAGCCGGTGTCCGCGAGGCGGTCAGAAGGATCGGCGCGAAGGAGACCGAGACGAGGATCGAGGCGCCGATGAACAGGACGGAGGTCTTCGCATCGCCGAGCGTCAGCAGATATTGCGCCCCGATGATGCCGAGCGTCTGGGCGATCATGTAGGCCGACAGCACCTTGCCGCGCGTCTCGTTGGTGGAGGCATCGTTCAGCCAGCTCTCGGCCGTGACGTAGATGCCCGACATGCAGAAGCCGACGAGAAGGCGCAGCCCCGTCCAGGCAAACGGTTCGGCAAGCAGCGGAAAGGCGATGAGCCCGGCCGACATGAAACTGCCCAGCGCCGCGAAGACGCGGACGTGGCCGACCTTGTGGATCAGCGAGGGGGTATATTTCGCGCCGGAGAGAAAGCCGACGAAATAGCCCGACGTCACCACCGCGAGTTCGGTCGCCGAAAAACCCTCGATGCCGCCGCGAAGGCCGATCAGGGTGAAGTGCATGCCGTTGCCGAGCATGATCAGCACGATGCCGACCAGAAGGGCCCAGATGCTGGATAGCACTTGCAACATGACATCGCCCCGCCGCCTCGAAGCCTCCGCCTACTATGCGAGCGGGGACGGGTCAAAATCCCGGCCGCCGCGCCGCCGCTTTTGATAGGCGAGATCCGGACATCAGTCGGGGCCGCGGCGGAAGAGAGAGCTGGAAGAGATTGTCCGGGAGCGACTGGCCGAATTCCAGTGGAAACGGGACGAAGCCAGTTACCCGATATCTCGATGGGGTGTTGCCGGGCAAGTGATCGAAAATGGGATCGCATGAGTCCGCGCAGACCGTTGACCTTCCTGCTACTGGAAGCTCCATCTCTTTGCGGACGGGAGTCACGGGACCCCGCTGGAGACGACGTCGATGATGAAGATCGCTGGTTTGGTCGCAGCCGCCCTGCTCTCTACCGCAGGCGCGGCTCTGGCACAGTCGGATGCCAAGGCACCGATGACGATGGACCATCAGGCCGGCCACGCCATGAAGGACATGACGATGGGAGCGGACGCCTCGCCGTCGAGCCGGGCCTTCATGGAGGCTATGAAATCCATGGATACGGGCATGGCGCAGCCGCTGACGGGCGACGCGGATGTCGACTTCATGCGCGGGATGCTGGCCCACCACGAAGGTGCCATCGCCATGGCGAGGGTCGAGCTCGATTACGGTCGGGATCCGCAGGCACGGGCTCTCGCCGAGTCGATCATCAAGGCGCAGGAAGGCGAGATCGCCGAAATGAAGGCCTGGCTGGCAAAGCACGGCCATTGACGCTCGGGCGCGCGCGAGCGTCAATGGCCGGTGGCTGACGGTACCGTGCCGCCAATTCTCGGGTTTCAGCCGAGACGTCTGCGGTCGCAGCGATGACCTTCCGATCGGCATCCTCGACTGATCGACGTCCCGCTCGTCCCCGCCCTGCCAATCGGTCAACCCGCATCCAGTAGCGAAAATTGCGCATTTGATGTTATCGTATGCCAATTGATCCGAAAGGAGGGCAGATGAACGTGTCGATCGGAAAGCGCTGGGAGCAGTTCGTCGACGAGGCGGTCAGGACCGGTCGTTACGGATCTGCCAGCGAGGTGGTGCGGGAGGGTCTGCGGCTCGTCGAAGAGCGCGAGGCAAGGCTCGCCGGTCTGCGCCAGACTCTCGATGCTTCGATCGCAGCTGATGGCGAGGCGAGCGAGGCCGACATCGACGCGGCCCTCGAAGCACGGGCGGCGGAATTGACGAAGGACGGTTATTGAGGTGCCACGGCTCCGGTATCTGCCGTCGGCCAAAGCCGATCTGGTAGAGATCCTCGGCTACGTCACGCGCCAGAGCGGCAGCCTGCTCGTCGGGCGGCGGTTCGTCGCCTTGTTGCGCCAGAAATGCGCCAGCCTCGCCGCGCTCCCCGGACTGATCGGCACGCCGCGCCCGGAGCTTCGGCCCGACATCCGCAGCTTCGCGTTCCGCGGATACGTCATCTTCTTTCGCTATCTGGACGACCGGGCGACCTTTGAGGTCGTCGATATTCTGGAAGGGCATCTCGACATCGAGGCGCTTTTCAGCGGCGGGGTCGGCCAGGAATGATCGCCGGCGAGTTGCCTCAATCCGCCGCGCCGAGGATCGCCCCCGGCCTGCCTTCGCTGCCTTCCTGCAGGATCACCGCGCAGGCATCGGCGCCCTTGGCCGCGCCGCAGCGGCCGAGCTCGAAGCGCGCCGGCGCGCCGGTCCATGTCCCGAGCCGGGTCATGCCGCGCACGGCGTTGACATAGGTGACCGTGCGGCCGCGGTTTTCGCCCCTGGCGATCGGCACCGCAGCTTCCCGCCGATAGTCGACGCGCCAGAGCGTCGCGCCGCTGCCGGTTCCCCTCTTCGCGCCGACGCTGACGGTGCCGGCCTCGCGATCGAGTGTCAGATCGACCGGCAGCGCGGCGCCCATCAGCCCCGACACCGCGCCGGCATTCGAGCCGACCGCATGGCCGCCGCCGTCGACCACCGCTTGGGGCGTATAGACGCGGCCGTCGCCGCGCCGCGCCGCATAGGCGCGCTGGCGGGCCGAATGGGCCGGCGAGCCCAGCGTGTCCTTCCAGCCGAGCTGGTCCCAGTAATCGACGTGATAGCCGAGGGCGAGAACGTTCGAGGCGCCGGAAAGGGTGCGGAGCAGGGCGTCTGCCGGCGGACAGGACGAGCAGCCCTGGCTGGTGAACAGCTCGACGACATGGCGCTGGCCGGCCGCCGCCGGCTGCAGCGTCGCCAGAAGCAAAGCGAGAATGGCAAGGGACGATCGGAACGACATCGGTCTCTCCTCGATGGCCGGTTCTGATCGAGGGTTCGGTGCGGCGGCCGGAAAGGTTACTGTCGCCCGCCACGAAGATTCGCTATCGCTCGGCCGAGATTTGGAGGAGAGTTGCCGCCGATGGGCACGGTCCTGAGATTTCTGTTCGTCCTCCCCCTCGCCTATGTCGCCGCCTGCCTGACGGCGGCCTTCGCAATGCTCTGGCCGTTCCTCGAGATCAGCCGGGCGGCGGCGTCCGATCCGGTCTTCATCGGCCGCGCGGCGTTCTATTTCGGCGCGCAGGCGATCCAGGTGGGCACCGTCGCCTTCCTGCCCTGGGCCGGCTTCATGGTGGTGAGCGAGATCGCCGGCCTCTCCTCGCTGCTTCTCCACATGCTCGCAGGCCTTCTCGGCGGCGTCGCCATCCTGTTTGCCGCCTATGGGCCGAATGTGCCGCATATGAGCGTCCAGACGGCGATCCTCGTCGCCTCGCTGACCTTCGCCCTCGTCTACTGGATCCTCGCCGGCCATGGCGCCGGGCGCTGGCGGCGGGCCGAAAGGGCTTCGCCGGCCGGCCGGGCCGCCACCCCGCCGCAGGGCGGCACGGCCTGAGCCGGGCCGATCCGGGCCATTGATTTTTGCGCCCGATTGCGGTCACTCGGCATCACGGCTTCATTCCGTCCCGTCTTGAAAGGACCCGCCCCTTGTCGACCCGTGACGTCGTCCTCGTCGCCCTTTTCGCCGCGCTGATGGCAGCGCTCGGCGCCTTTCCGCCGCTGATGATCCCGGCGATCGGCGTGCCGATCACCGCCCAGTCGATGGGGCCGATGCTCGCCGGCGGCATCATCGGGGCAAGGCGCGGCGCCTTGTCGATGCTGCTCTTCGTCGTCCTCGTCGCCGTCGGCCTGCCGCTTCTGCCCGGCGGGCGCGGCGGCCTTGCGATCTTCGCCGGACCGACGGCGGGCTTCATCCTCGGCTGGATCGCCGCGGCCGCGGTGACGGGCGTCCTCGTCGAGCGCTTCTGGAGCGGCCTCTCCTTCGTCACGGCCTTCCTCGCAGCCGCCATTGGCGGCATTGTCGTTCTCTATGCGATCGGCATTCCCTGGATCTCCCTCGTCGGCGGCGTTCCCCTGGCGACGGCCGCCGCCGGCTCGGCCGCCTTCATCCCGGGCGATCTGATCAAGGCGGGCCTTGCCGCCGCGGCGATCCTCATGGTCAAGCGCTCCTATCCGATCATCCGCCCGGCGCATGGCCGGCCCTGACGGGATGATCGCAGTCGAAGGCGTCAGCCTCGAGCGCGGCGGGCGCAGGGTCCTGTCCGGCATCGATCTTGGCCTGAACGAACGGCGCATCGGCGTCGTCGGCGCCAACGGCTCGGGCAAGAGCTCGTTTGCGAGGCTGCTCAACGGTCTGCTTCTGCCGAGCGAGGGGCGCGTCAGCGTCGGCGGGCTCGACACGCGCAGGCAGGCCAAGGAAGTCCGCCGCAAGGTCGGCTTCCTGTTCCAGAACCCCGACAACCAGGTGGTCTATCCGACCGTCGGCGAGGACCTCGCCTTCGGCCTGAAGGGGCGCGGTCTCGACAAGGCCGAGATCGCCGACCGCGTGGCAACGACGCTTGCCCGCTTCGGCCTTGCCGGTTTCGGCGACCGCCTCGTCCACGAGCTCTCCGGGGGCGAACGCCAGATGGTGGCGCTTGCCGGCGTGATGATCCTCGAGCCGGAATGGCTGGTGCTCGACGAGCCGACGACCCTCCTCGACCGGAAGAACACCCGCACGATCATGGCGACCGTCGGGGCGCTGCCGCAGAAGGTCGTTCTCGTCACCCACGACCTGACGCTGCTGCAAGGCTTCGACCGGGTGCTGGTCTTCGACGATGGCCGGATCGTCGAGGACGCGGCCCCGGGCGAGGCGATCGCCGCCTATCTGCGAATTGTCCCGTGATCGCCGGGCTCTACAGGGCGGGCGACAGCCCGCTGCACCGCATGGCGGCGGGGTGGAAGCTTCTCGCGCTGCTTGTCGCCGGAACGCTCGTCTTCCTCGTCGAATCACCGTTTGCGGCGCTTGCGGCCCTCCTCGCGGTCCTCGTGCTCTACCGCCTCGCCGGCTTCGGCCTTCGCCTCGCCATGGCGCAGCTGCGGCCGGTGGCGATCGTGCTCGCGATCCTGTTCCTCGCCCAACTCTGGCTCGCTTCCCCGGCCGTCGCCGCGCTTTTCGTCACGCGCCTTGCCGCCCTCGTCCTCGCCGCGGCGCTGGTGACGCTGACGACCCGCACGAGCGATCTCGTGGACGCCATCGAGCGTGGCCTCGCGCCGCTCTCGCGCCTCGGTGTCGACGTCGCGAAAGTCAGCCTGTCGCTGTCGCTCGCCATCCGCTTCATCCCCGCCGTCGGGCAGATCGCCGCAGAGATCCGCGAAGCGCAGATCGCCAGGGGCCAGCGGCCGAACCCGCTGACCCTCGTCGCGCCGCTGATCGTGCGTCTCCTCAAGATGGCCGACGAGATCGCCGAGGCGATCGACGCGCGATCCTGAACGGCGCCCGGCCGCGCTTTTGGGACTGGCACCCATCGCAATCCTTCCGGGCAGTCCCTATGATCGAACCGGGCATCGTCGATTTTGGGAGGATCGTCATGCGGCTGTCTCGCGCCGTCTCGGCTCTGTTCGCGCTGCTTTTCGCCATGGTTCTCGCTCTGCCGGCCACGGCCGAGACGAAGCCCACCCTGCGCGTCGGGGTCCTGAAATTCGGCACGGTGAACTGGGAGCTCGACGCGATGAAGCGCGCCGGCCTTGACGGCAAGGCCGGGGTCGACGTCGAGATCGTCCCCTTCGCCGGCGAGGATGCCTCGGCCGTCGCGCTCCAGGCCGGCAGCGTCGACATGATCGTCTCGGACTGGCTGTGGGTGTCGCGGCTGCGGGCCGAGGGGGCCGACTATACCTTCGTGCCCTATTCCACCTCGGTCGGCTCGCTGATGGTCGCCGGCGACAGCCCGGTCGAAAATCTCGGCGACCTGAAGGGCAGGACCATCGGCGTCGCCGGCGGGCCGCTCGACAAGAACTGGCTGCTGATCCAGGCGCTCGCGAAGAAGGCCTTCGACGTCGACCTCGCCGCCGAAAATTCCATCGTCTACGGCGCGCCGCCGCTCCTGACCGAAAAGGCGCGGCAGGGCGAGCTCGATGCCGTCCTGAATTTCTGGCATTACGCCGCAAGGCTCGAGGCAGAGGGTTTTCGCACCCTCGTGTCCGGCACCGACGCGGCGGTGAAGATGGGCACCTCCGGCCCCGTCGCCGCGATCGGCTGGGTGTTCAGCGACGGTTTCGCAAAAGAGCACCCGGAGGCGATCGAAGGGTTCCTGGCCGCGGACAAGGCGACCAAGGCCCTGCTCGCGAGCTCCGACGAGGCCTGGGAGGCGCTGAAGCCGCTGATGAAGGCCGAGGACGAGAAGACCTTCACCACCCTTCGCGACCGCTACCGCGAGGGCATTCCCTCCCGCTCCGGGGCCGAGGAAGCCAAGGACACCGAGACGCTCTACCAGCTTCTCGCCGGGATCGGCGGCGAAAGGCTGGTCGGCCCGGCGAAGACGCTGTCGCCGGGGACCTATTACGACGACGGCAAGAATGGCTCTTGATCGACCTGCTGCCCCCTCGGGCGGAGCGCTGATGCCGAGGGGCGCCTGGCAGCTCCTCGGCCCGCGCCTCGTCGCCGTCGTCTCGCTTGCCGGGCTTCTCGCCATCTGGTGGGTGGCGGCGAGCCTTGCCCATAGCCGCGTCCTTCCGACACCGCCGGAGGTGTTCGACGCCTTCTGGCGGGACGCGTTGACGGGCGAACTCTTCTTCCATCTCGCCATGACGCTGATGCGCGTTGCCGGCGCCTTCGTCATTGCCATGGCGGTCGGCTCGGCGATCGGCATCCTCCTCGGCATGAATGCCGAGGCCAACCGCTTCTTCGATCCCTGGCTGATCCTCTTCCTCAACATCCCGGCGCTGGTGCTGATCGTCCTCGCCTATATCTGGTTCGGCCTCAACGAGGCGGCGGCGATCGGCGCCATCGCCGTCAACAAGATCCCCAATGTCGTCGTCACCATGCGCGAGGGGGCGCGGACCCTCGACCGGGATCTCGAGGAGATGGCGCGGGTCTACCGCTTTTCCGGGCTCAAGACGCTCCGCCACGTGGTGCTGCCGCAGCTGCAGCCTTATTTCGCCGCGGCCTCGCGCTCGGGCATCTCGCTGATCTGGAAGATCGCCCTCGTCGTCGAGCTGCTCGGCCGCTCGAACGGCGTCGGCTTCCAGATCAACCTTTACTTCCAGCTCTTCGACGTTGCGGCCATTCTGGCCTATACGCTGGCCTTCGTCGCCGTCATGCTGACCATCGAGTTCCTGCTTGTCCAACCTTTCGAAGCCCATTCCACCCGCTGGCGGCCGAAGCGCGCTCGCGGTTGAGATCCGCGGCAAGACCTTTCTCGGCGCCGACGGGGAAGCCGTCCGGGCGATCGAGGAGATCGCCTTCGAGGTCGCGCCGGCAAGCTTTGCGACGCTGATCGGCCCGTCCGGCTGCGGCAAGACGACGACGCTGAGGATCATCCTCGGCCTCGACACCGACTTTACCGGCCGGTTGAAGCTGCCGGAGGCGGACGGCCGCATCGCCGCCGTGTTCCAGGAGCCGCGCCTGTTGCCCTGGCGCACGGTGGAGGAGAATGTCCGGCTTGCCTTGCCGGATGCCGAGGCCGGCCGCGATCTCGATGAGCTCTTCGAGGTGCTCGGCCTTGCCGAGATGCGGACGCGCTACCCCTCGGAACTGTCGCTCGGCCTCGCCCGCCGGGTGGCGCTCGCCCGGGCCTTCGCGATCAGGCCGTCGCTGCTCGTCCTCGACGAGCCCTTCGTCTCCCTCGACGAGCAGACGGCGGGCCGGCTGCGCAGGTTGCTGACCGAGGTCTGGTCGGCAAGACCGACGACGGCGCTGATGGTGACCCACAATCTGCGCGAGGCGGTGGAGCTGTCGGACCGGATCGTTTTTCTGACCGAACGCCCGGCGCGGGTTCGCGGCATCCACGAGATCACCACGCCGCGCAGCGAGCGCGACACGCGCTGGCGCGAGACCACCCTCTCGGCCATCGCCAAGCGCTATTCCGGCGTCTTGTAAGTCCACAGTCCGGCACCTTGGACGCGGCGTCACGCCACCAAGGCTGGAACGCTTCGATTGTCATGACGGGGGCGAATTGTTATTTTCCGCCGTATGGATGGATTTCCGCGATCTTGGTCGCGCCGCAAGGGGCGCGTCAGGCTGCCGACCAGCGAGGGCTTCGCCAGGCTCTCCGACCGCGCGCGCCTGCCCGGACGCTTCTTCTACCGGCTGACCGACGCGGGCGGCAGATAGGGCCGGAACCCGGCGGCGCGGCGATCACGCCGCCCGCCCCCGTCTTTTCCACGTCCGAACCATTGACCGCGGCAGGCGTCCCAGAAAGAGACCGGCCGCGCCGGGAGCCAAGACCAATGAGCCAAGCCAGCGAGAAGCCCCGCACGATCTACGACAAGATCTGGGACGCCCATCTGATCGGCGGCGAGGACAGCGATTCCTCGCTGATCTACATCGACCGCCATCTCGTCCACGAGGTGACCAGCCCGCAGGCCTTCGAGGGGCTGCGGCTGGCAGGCCGCAAGGTGCATCAGCCGAAGCGCACCCTTGCCGTCGTCGATCACAACGTGCCGACCACCCCCGACCGCAAACAGGGCATCAAGAACGAGGAAAGCCGCATCCAGGTCGAGGCGCTGGCGAAGAACGCCGCCGATTTCGGCATCGAATATTTCGACGCCGCCGACAACCGCCAGGGCATCGTCCACATCATCGGCCCCGAGCAGGGCTTCACTTTGCCCGGCATGACCATCGTCTGCGGCGACAGCCACACCTCCACCCACGGCGCCTTCGGGGCGCTCGCCCACGGCATCGGCACCTCCGAGGTCGAGCATGTGCTCGCCACCCAGACGCTGATCCAGTCCAAGGCGAAGAACATGCTGGTCGAGGTCGACGGACCGATCCCCGACGGCGTGACGGCGAAGGACATCATCCTCGCCATCATCGGCAAGATCGGCACGGCGGGCGGCACCGGCTACGTCATCGAATATGCCGGCGAAGCCATCCGGCAATTGTCGATGGAAGGCCGGATGACCGTCTGCAACATGTCGATCGAGGGCGGCGCGAGGGCCGGACTGATCGCCCCGGACGAGACCACCTTCGCCTATATCAGGGACAAGCCGCGGGCGCCTAAGGGCGAGGAATTCGAGCGCGCCGTCGCCTATTGGAAGACGCTGGTCTCGGACAGAGGCGCCCATTACGACAAGGTGGTGAAGCTCGACGCCCGCGACCTGCCGCCGATCGTCACCTGGGGCTCCTCGCCGGAAGACGTCGCGACGATCGACGGGACCGTGCCGGATCCGGCCGCGATCCCCGACGAGAACAAGCGCCGGTCGAAGGAGCGGGCGCTCGACTATATGGGCCTGACGCCGGGCACGAAGATGACCGACATCACCATCGACCGGGTCTTCCTCGGCTCCTGCACCAACGGCCGCATCGAGGATCTGAGGGCCGCGGCAAAGATCGTCGAGGGCCGCAAGGTCGCGCCTAGCGTCTCGGCGATGGTCGTGCCGGGCTCCGGCCTCGTCAAGCTGCAGGCCGAGGCCGAAGGCCTCGACAGGATCTTCAAGGACGCCGGCTTCGAATGGCGCGAGGCCGGCTGCTCCATGTGCCTCGGCATGAACGAGGATCGCCTCGCCCCCTATGAGCGCTGCGCCTCCACCTCCAACCGCAATTTCGAGGGCCGCCAGGGCTCCAAGGGCCGCACCCACCTCGTCTCGCCCGCCATGGCCGCCGCCGCCGCGATCGCCGGCCGCTTCGTCGACGTGCGCGAATGGGGCAAGGCGGAAGCCGCGCTCGAGCCGGCGGAGTAGGCGGGGTCAGCAGCCGGCTTCGCGGAGGAGCCGCTCGAGTTCGGGAACCATCCAGTGATCAGCGGGCGCAAGCCGGCCGGTCGCCGCAAGAGTGCGTGCGATGGCAAGGGCTTGGCCATAGCGCCCGACCGGATCGGCATCGATCTCGGCCAGCTTGACGTTCGAGATGATCAGATCGCGCTGAAGACCGGCATGCGACGGATCCGATTTCGCAAGTCGCTCGAAAATCTCCAGCCCGGCCTGGAATGTCTGCGCCGCATCCTCAAGCCGACCTTGCGCGATCCGAACATCGCCGATCTTGCTATGGATCACCAAAAGATCGCGCTGAAGACCGGCATGCGACGGATCCGATTTCGCAATTCGCTCGGCAATCTCCAGCCCGGCCTGGAATGACTGCGCCGCATCCTCGAGCCGACCTTGCGCGATCCGAACATCGCCGATCTTGTCATGGCTCACCGAAAGATCGCGCTGAAGACCGGCGTTCGAAGCGTCCGAAATTGCAATATGCGCCAAGATCTTTTGCATTGCTTCGTAAGATTGGATCGCATCTTCAAGCCGATCCTGGGCCACACGAACATTGCCGATCCTGCTGTGGCTCACCGAAAGATCGCGCTGAAGACCGGCATTCGACGGATCCGATCTCGCAAGTCGCTCGGCAATCTCCAGCCCGGCCTGGAATGACTGCGCCGCATCCTCCAGCCGTCCCTGCGCCACCATCACATCGCCGATCCTGTTATGGCTCACCGAAAGATCGCGCTCGTTGCCGACCTCCACCGCAACATCCCTGCCGGTTTCGTAACAGGCAAGGGCGCGGGTGACATTGCCGCGTATTTGCCAGATGTCGCCGCTCTCGAAATGCGGCCAGGGGTCCGCCGGGTCGAGCGCCGCGGCCTCGGCGAAGGCTTCGAGCGCGTCGTCGTAGCGATAGACGGTCTTCAGGATCTCCGCCTTCTCAGTACGCATGCGGGCTCGGCCGCGATTGCGGGCCGCGACATTCGCTTCTTCCTCGGCCTCGGCGCCGTCAAGGATCGCGACGGCGCCGTCCGGGTCGAGCAATCGCAGTTTTGCGCGGGCGGCTTCGATGGCCGCCTGGATCTCCACCGGGTCGTTGAAGACCTGCGGCTTTCGCTCCGCGCGGGCCAAAAGTTCGGCGACGGCGGTGCGGACGGCCTCTTCGAACTGCGCTTCGGGAACCTCGCGGCCGACGGCCTCGAACAGCGGGCGCAGGTTTTCGGGCGGGATCTTCCGCTCGCTCGCCAGAAGCTCGCGTAGCATGCGATGGGTATCCGCATGATCCGCGGCGTCTTCTGCATGTTTCGCGTCGCGATCCCGCTGGGCGGCGTCGAAACCTTCGCCGATCTGCCGCTCGATCCGTTCGAGCGCCGGGACGAACGCTGCCTCCATCCGAAGCATCACCGTCAGGGCGTCCAGCCCCAGCGCCTTCAACTCCGCCAGCCCCTTGACGACATAGATGTTGCGGAAGTCGTCGTTGGTCTTGATCTGGCGGGAGACGAAGCCGCCGAAGGCCGAGACATAGCCCCTGCCGGGCTCGACGGAGCGGAACAGCGCCTCGAAGCCGGGCGGCTCCGGCAATCGCCGATCGGCGAGGATTGCGCGAAAGGCCGCCATCGCCTGATCCTCGGCGCCGGCTTTCAACGCCGCCGCACGCTCGCCCGCCGGCCCGTCATTCGGCGCGAGCAGCACCTTGTCGATGGCGCCTGTCAGCGCCGCGTTGAGGTCGAATTGCAGATCGCCCTCATTGGCATTTTCCGCAAAGCGATGCAGCCGGCGGCATTCGGCGATCGTCTCGTCGTAAAAGGCGCCTTCGGCGCTGGGCGGCGTTGCCCAGCCACCCGGATCGGTCTTGCGGAAGTCGCGGATCACGACCTCCAGCGCCTGGGCATGGGCAATCTGCACCGCGCGGGCGACATGATGATTGGCCGGCAGCCCGTTCCAGGCCGTCGCCTTGTTCCTGAAGCCGGCGACGACGCCGCACAGGCCGCGATCGCTCACCCCGCCGAGCGCCCCGCTCGCCGCGGCACCGAGCCCCCAGACGACCAACCCACCGAGCGTGACCGGATCCGCCATTCCTGCTCCCGAAACATCTTTCAAGGACCAGATTGGCGTTAAACTTCATCGGGCGCAACGTCTGCGAGCAGACTGCCAGATGGCCTGCTAGCCCACCAGCGCCCCATGCCCGCCGACCACCCGCGACGCCAGCTTGTGCCCTTCCAGCGTCGCGGCGAGAGGATCGGCGCCGCCGAGCCTTGCCGCGAGGAAGGCGGCGTTGAAGCTGTCGCCGGCGCCCGTCGTGTCGACGATGGCGGCGGGGGCGATGCAGGGCACGGGCTCCTGGCCGCCGTCCCAGGAGGCGAGCGCCTCGCCGCCGCCGTCCTTGACGACCACCTCGCCGACTCCGAGCCCGTGATAGCGCGCGGCAGTGTCTGAGGGCGACCCGTCGCCGAAGGTCGCCCGCTCGTCGTCGAAGCTCGGCAGGCAGAGGGTGGAGACCTTCGCCGCCGCCTCGACGGCCGCCCGGGCGGTTGCCATGTCCGGCCAGAGCCGCGGACGGACGTTCGGATCGAAGGCGACGAGCTTTCCCTCAGCCTTCGCCCGGCCGAGATGGTCGATGAGCCGCGCCCGGTCCGCCTCGGGGAGGATCGCCAAAGTGATGCCGGAAAAATAGACGGCGTCGCCGCCGGCAAACACCGTCTCGAGATGCGCCTCGTCGGCGGCGAGCTGTTTCGCCGCCGCCATCTCCCGCCAGTAGGAGAAGGATCGCTCGCCGTTCGTCAGATGGATCATGTAGAGGCCGGGCGAGCCGTTCGGAATGCGCCGCACCGCATCGGTGGCGATGCCGCTCGCCGCAAAGAAGCCGAGCATCTCCTCCGACATCCGGTCGGTGCCGAGCGCCGTCAGATAGGCCGCCTGCCAGCCGGTTGGGGCGTTGCGGGCGAAATGCCAGATCGTGTTGAAGGTGTCGCCGGCAAAGCCCTGCGCATAGAGCCGCTCCCCGGCGACGGAGAGCTCGACCATGCATTCCCCGATCGCCACCAGGCGGGACGGCTGCTTCTCGTTCAAGATGGCTGCTCCAGGGAAATCTGTTCCGACGAATGTCCGGCCCTGTCACTACAGCATCGGCCCGAAAATCGGAATCGATTTTCGGAAAGCCCGATGCGCAGATTTTTCAATCAGTTAGAGCGCCTTTCGCGCGTCCTTTCCGGGCGCGCGGCGCCTCAGCAGCGCAGATAGGGCCGATACACCCAGCCGAGTTCGCGCTCGGCCCCGCCGGCGCTGTCGGCAATATAGGCCCAGGGCCGCCCGCCCGGATATTCGCGCAGCACATAGACGACATGGCCGTCGCGCAGCGTGCCGATGACCTTGCCGGTATTGCCGGGCGAGGCCCGCAGATTGAGCGGCGTGCTGGTCGGGTCGGCAACGACGCAGCGCTGGCGCCCGTCGGCGATCCGGGGCGGGTCGGCCCGCGCCTCCGCGGCGCGGCGCTCGGCCTCCGCCCTCGCCTCGGCGGCGCGCCGTTCCGCCTCCTCCCGCTCGCGGCGTTCGGCGTCGAGGCGCGCCTCGATCTCTCTCAGCCTTGCCTGGTAGTCGGCCTCGATCTTCGCCCGCAATTCTGTCTCGCGCTGTTCGCGGGCCGCCTCGGCCTCGGCGCTTTTCTGGCGCTGCGCCGCGCGGTCGCGGGCCGCCTTGAGGCCGATCTCGTGACGGAGGCTGCCGGCAAATTCCTGCAGGCAGACGCCGACCCGCGCCATCGCAGCCGCCGGCTCCATGGCGTCGGCCTCGGCCGAGCAGCTGGTCGCGACCTGATCGAGCAGGAGATCTGCCTGGCGCTTCTCGCCGGCGCAATCGGCATGGTCGGCGACGAAGGTGCGAAGGGTGGCGACCGAGCCGCCCGCGCGGGCTGCCTCGAAGGCCGTGCCGCAGGCGAGCGCCGGATCGGCCGCTGGGGGAGCTGCCGGTTCGGCAGTCTTCGCCGGCTTCGGCAGGCAGTTGCGGACGTCGCCGCGCGGCACGACGACACGGTAGGAATAGCGGCCGATATTGGCGCCGTTGGAATGCTGCGCCGAGACGTCGAGCTTCAGCACCGCCGAGTTCGAGCCGCCCTCTTCCTCCGCTGTGGCGCGCTCGTCCGGCGCCGGCTCGACGGCAATGTCGAGGAAGACGCCGTCGACCGCCGGGGCGGCGCCGTCGGCACCGGCGGCGACACGGCGCAGCAGCGGCCAGGAGGTGGCGCCGATGCTGGCATTGATGCGGCTCTGGCGGTCGCCGGAGAGCTCGGTATAGGCGCTGTTGAAGGTATCGTCGATGGAATCGGCGAGCCGGCAGTCGGGCGAATCCACCTCCGCAACGACCCGGTAGGCGAGCGGCACCGACGGGTCCTTCAGGAGCTGGAACTGCTGCAGCCGGGTGATCGCCTTCAGCGAGGCCTCCCGCAGCGCCCCGTCGACGTCGTAGAATTCCCGGCTGGAGAAGGTGTCGGAGAGTTCGGCCGTGCCGAGCCGGTTGAGGTCGAGGGTCAGCGTCGGGCCGGTCTCGGTGGCGCAGATCTGGCCGGTGCCGGGGTCGAGGATGGTGAGGCCGAGATAGAGCCGCAGGATCTCCGGCAGCCGGCGCTCCGCCTCGACGGTCAGGAACATGTCCGAGCCGAAAAAGCTCTGCAGCGCCTCGGCGCTCCCCGCCGCCCCCGCCCGCTGCGGCAGGATGCCCTCGACCATCTGGCGATAGGCCCGGCCGAGGCGCGGCGTGTACTTGCCGGGGATCGCGTCGACGATCAGGCTGTTGAGGTCGCGCCTCCGGCCCGAGCCGATGCGCGGCTCGTCCTCGGCGATGCCGATGAAGGTGATCGCCCGGTTCTTCAGCTTGTCGACGCAGGCCGCCGTCGCCGTGCGGCTTTCGAGGCCGTAGAGCCAGCGCTCGATCGAGGCCTGCCAGCCCTGCGCATATTGCTGCGCGCCGGCCGGCCGCGGCATGGCCGCAAGGACGAGGGCGAGTAGGATGGCAATCGACAGGCGCATGGCAGCCTCGCTGGAAGCGTCGCAACTTTGCCATTCGTCAATATCGCCGAGCTGCCCTTGGGGCAATCGACCTTGCGGCGCGAGGCCGTCCGCGCTCTTTCCTGCCTGCGGCCCTTATCTGCCCCGCTGCAGGCAGCGCTGATAGGCCCGGTCGCCGCTGCGCTCGGCGCTGTGGCGGGTGAGCGCCTGCACGCCGAAGCCGTCCTCGCCGCGGTCGATGCGGTTCTCATAGGTGTTGGCCGCCGTCTGGCGGGCATATTCCCGGCAGTAGTCCGGCGTTCCCGGCTGATAGGGATTGGCCGAGACCCGCGCGCCGACAAAGGGCGAGCCGTTCGGATAGGGCGTTCCGCCGGTGCAGGCGGCAAGCCCCGCAAGCGCGGCGAGCGTGGCGGCGAGGATGATCGGACGCATGGCTGTCTCCGGATGGGATTCCAGGCAGGGTCTTGCCTGCCTTAACTGTCGAGGGCATCTGTCGCCGCGACAGAAAAGACCAAATGCGATCAATCAGATGTGTTCGCCGTCACAGCCCGGCGGCCGGGCCCCGCGCCTTTTCTCGCGCGTTTCTGAGGTTTGACGGCCCGCCGAAACTCCTGTCCAAGTCGAGGCCATGTGGACCCGCGAGATTCGCTTTCTGGCACCGGAAGTCGCCGCCGAAAGATTGCGGCCGCTCGGCATGCTCGGCTTTCTAGACAGCGCCATGGCGCATCCCTCGCTGGGCCGCTACGCCTACGTTGCCGCCGACCCCTTCGCGGTCTTCACCGTCGATGCCGATGGCGCGATGCTCGGCGGCGAGCGGCTGACCGGCCCGCCGCTTGCGGCGCTGAAGGCGGTCCTCGCGCGATACCCGGCCGAGACGCTGCTCGGCCTGCCGCCATTCCAGGGCGGCGCGATGGGAATGATCGCCTATGACTTCGCCCATCATCTCGAGCGCCTGACGAAGCCGGCCGATTTCGACCCGGCGCGGCCGACCATCCGCCTCGGCCTCTACGACACGGTGCTCGCCTTCGACCTTGCCGAAGCCCGCGCGATCCTCGTCTCCTCGGGGCATCCGGAGACCGGCGAGCAGGCCCGCGAGGACCGCGCGCGACATCGCCTCGACCGCTTCGAGGAAGCCCTTTCGACGCCGCTTGCCGCCTCGGCCGGTGACGCGGAGATCCCGGCCGGCTTCGACTGGCGGTCGAACTTCTTTGCCCGCGATTATCGCAGCGGCATCGAGCGGGTGCGCGAATACATCCTCGACGGCGACATCTTCCAGGCCAACATCGCCCAGACCTTCCGCTCGGCGCTTCCGGGCGGCTTCGATCCCTTCGCACTCTATCTGAAGCTTCGGCAAACCAACGCCGCTCCCTTCGGCGCCTATTTCGACTTCGGCGACCTCAAGATCGCCTCTTCCTCGCCCGAGCGCTTCCTCAGCCTTGCCGGCCGCACGGTCGAGGCCCGGCCGATCAAGGGCACTGCGAAGCGCTCCGCTGACGCGAAGGAAGACGCGCGCCTCGCCGAGGCGCTCCTCGCATCGGAGAAGGACCGGGCGGAAAACGTCATGATCGTCGATCTATTGCGGAACGACATCGCAAGGGTCTGCGAGCCGGATTCGGTCGAGGTGCCGGTGCTCTGCGGCCTCGAAAGCTATGCCGCGGTCCATCATCTGGTCTCGGTCGTCACCGGCCGGCTGGCGGAGGGCCGCGACGCGACCGACCTTCTTGCCGCGGCCTTTCCCGGCGGCTCGATCACCGGGGCGCCGAAGATCCGGGCGATGGAGATCATCACCGAGATCGAGAACACCGCCCGCGGCGCCTATTGCGGCTCGCTCGGCTATCTCGGTTTCGACGGCTCGATGGACCTCAACATCGCCATCCGCACGGTGAGTTTCGAGTCGGGAACCGCGAAGCTCTCCGCCGGTGGCGGCATCACCGTCCTCTCGGACCCTGCCGCCGAATATGAAGAGACCTTCACCAAGGCGACGCGGGTCTTCGCCGCCTTCGGTGCGTCCCCTGGGGAGGACGGCGGGTGAAGGTCCTCGTCATCGACAATTACGACAGCTTCGTCTTCAACGTCGCGCGCTACTTCGTCCGGCGCGGGGCCGAGGCGAGCGTCCGCCGCAACGACGCGATCACGGTCGATGCGATCTTTGCCGAGCCGCCGGACGCCGTCGTCGTCTCGCCCGGCCCCTGCGCCCCGAAGGATGCCGGCATCTCGCTCGATCTCGTCAGACGGATGTCGGGTCGCCTGCCGATCCTCGGCGTCTGCCTCGGTCATCAGGTGATCGGCGAAGTCTTCGGCGGCAGGGTCACCCGGGCGATCCGGCCGATGCACGGGCGCGCCTCGCCTCTCCGCCACGACGGAGCCGGCGTTCTCGCGGGCATCGGCGCCGGCTCGCCCGTCGGGCGCTATCACTCGCTGATCGTCGAGGAAACGCCGGAAATGCTGCGCTTCCTCGCCGTCGACGCCCGCTCCGACGAGGGCGAGATCATGGCGCTCTCCCACCTCGATCACCCGACCTATGGCGTGCAGTTTCACCCCGAATCCGTCCTCACCGAAGACGGCGACCGGATGATCGGCAATTTCCTCGATCTTGCCCGGAGGTTCCATGACGCCCGCCGCTGAGATCTGGCTGAACGGCGCGTTCCGGCCGGCCGAGAGCGCGCTTCACGCCAGCGATCGCGGGCTGCTCCTTGCCGACGGCGTCTTCGACACCGCCCTCGTCGTCGCCGGCCGGGTGTTTCGCGGCGAGGACCATCTCTTACGCCTCGCCGCCGCCTGTTCCGCCCTTGGCATCCCCGCCGATACGGCGCGCCTGCGCGAAGCGATGCAGGCGCTCGCGGAACGCTGCGGCGACGGCGCGATCCGCCTGACGGTGACGCGCGGTCCGGGGCCGCGGGGCCTCGCTCTTCCCGAAGAGCCGCATCCGACGGTCCTCGGCAGCGTCGCGCCGCTTGCCTCGGCCACGATGTTCCGGCCGATCAGCCTAGCCACGACGGCGATCCGGCGCAACGAGACCTCGCCGACGTCGCGGCTGAAGTCGCTCGCCTATCTCGACGCCGTCATCGCCAGCCGCGACGCCAAAGCGCGAGGCGCCGACGACGCCCTGTTCCTCAATGGCCAGGGGCGGCTCGCTTCCACCGCCCTTGCCAATCTCTTCGTCGTCGAAAGCGAGCGCCTGCTGACGCCGCGGCTCGGCGAAGGCGTCCTCGACGGCATTACCCGCAAATGGATCCTGGGAAATGCCGGCGCCGCCGGCCTGACGGTCGAGGAGACGGAACTCGACCCCGCCGCCATTGCCGGGCGGCCTCTCTTCGCGACCAACAGCCTGCGGCTGATCGCGCCGGTCAGCCGGCTCGACGGCGAAACGCTGCCGCAGAGCGACGTCGTGACGAGGCTGTCGGAGCGTCTTTGCCAGGCGATTGCTTCAGAGTGCGGCCGCGACCCGCGCGATCTCGGCGCAGTGGTCGCCGGCTGAAAGGCCGGCCTGCCTTTACTGCCGCGGGCCATCGCTCCCAGCGCGCATTCACTGCCGGTGGGCAGTCCCTCCCGCAATCAGCCAGGCGGGATCGAACCAGGTGTCGGCCTCGCCGTCATAGGGCAGCGTGTTGATGTCCCAGTGCCGGACGAAGCGGGCATAGGCGGTCCAGACCGACGGCCCGCCGCCGATATAGACGACCCGGCCCCGAAACTGCGCCAGAACCGCTTCCGGTTCCTCGGTGGAACGGATCTCGACGATGGTCCGCTCCCGATGGGCGAAATCCGGAAAGGAGGCGACGGTCTTCGGCCCGGCGATCAAGACATGGCCGCGGGTGATCTCGAAGAAGCGCTCGACATCCTCGACAAACGCCCGCTCCGGGCGCCCCTCCCAGGGCATGCCGCCGCCAAGGCCCAGCTGCCCGCTGCGGCCGATCGCGCAGATCACTCTCACATCCGCCAAGCTCTCACCCTTTCCCGCAACTTTTCCGGGCAAATCCGCATCCGACACTGGCATCGCCGGTTTCGGCCTATATTCTTAGGGCCGTTCGCTGGCCAGGTTTTGCCTGCCACCGATTCGCCACGTCGGCTCGAACGCCTATTGTGTATGGGCACGAAGCGTCAACGGGCAGCCTCACGGGGCATTTTCGCTGCCTGAAAGCCCCGGATCGCTCAGTCCAGTCGACGATTCGTAAAACATTTAAAAGAACGCGTGCGCCCAATGGCTCCATAAGCCGGGAAGAGATTCCCATCGAGATGACCGCGGAAAATGCCACGAATGCTCACTGAGTCACCTCCCGTCATTGTGCCGTCCCTGCTGTCGATCGCCAAATCGACCCGGGCCTTCCTGACCATCCTCCTGGCGGAGATCGATCTCCATCCCGGGCAGGATCAGCTGCTCGACCGGCTCGAGGTGGAAAATCCGGTCAATGTCTCCACCCTCGCCGAGCTTCTCGCGGTGCGCCCCTCCACCGTCTCGAAGATGCTCGACCGGCTGATCGAGCGCGGCCTCGTCACCCGCTCCTCCAACGCCCGCGACGCACGGCGCACCATGGTGCATCTGACGCCGGCCGGTCTCGAGGCCCAGCGCCGGGTGCGCGAGATCTGGCACAAGCTCGAGGCGGACCTCACCTCGGCGCTGAGCAAGGAGGAGATCTCCATTCTGGACGACTCGCTCTACCGCGCCGGCGACATTCTCAGCCAGAAGCTCCGCCGCCTCCGCTGATCCGCCCGCCGGTATTTCCGGCCGCCGCCCCGCCTCGTGCCGTCGTGACAGGGGCGTTCGAAGACACCGCCCACCCGCCAAAAAATTGCGATCTTCGACCACCTGCCGCTACGGCTTTCTGGCTGAAGCCCTATCTACTGCCACCGTCGGGGAACGGGCAGACGGGGCGCGCGGTTGGACGACGCAGCGAGCATCACCATCGCAAAGGACGGCATGGCCGTCGACATCCTGACGGATGGCGCCTCCATCGCCAGCCTCAGGCCGAAGGGCGCCGCCCATTCGATGGTGCTCGGGCTGGCGCCTTCCGGTTATGGCGCCGCCAACAAGGCCTATGTCGGGGCGAGCGTCGGGCGCTTTGCCAATCGCATCGCCTTCGGCCGGTTCGCGTTCGACGGCCGCGACTTCTCTCTTCCGGTCAATGACGGGCCGCATCATCTCCATGGCGGCCCCGGCGGCTTTTCGGTACGCCGATGGGAGGTCGCATCGCGCGAGCCCTCGCGGGCGGTCCTGGCGCTGCAGTCCGAAAACGGCGACGAGGGCTATCCCGGCTCGATCGAGGCGAGAGCGATCTTCACGGTCCTTTCCGGCGACGAGTTCGAGATCGCCTACGAGGCGGAGGCCGACAGCCCGACCATCGTCAACCTCACCTCCCATCTTTACTTCAACCTCGCCGGCTCCGGCGACATTCTCGACCACCGGCTGACGCTCGCCGCCGACCGCTACCTGCCGATCGACGAGACCACCATTCCGACCGGCGAGATCGCCGCCGTTGGTAACACCCGCTTCGACTTTCGCGGCGGCCGACTTCTCGCCGAGCGGCCGCAAGGCCTCGATCACAATTACTGCCTCGCCTCGCAGCGTGCCGCCGAGCCGCGCCTGGCCGCCAGCCTTCATTCGCAGCGCTCCGGCTGGACGCTCGAACTTTCAACCACCGAGCCCGGGCTGCAGGTCTATGACGGCGCCAAGTTCGATGGTGCCCAGAGCGATGCGGTAGGGCGGCCGATCGAAGCCTTCGCCGGTCTCGCGCTCGAGCCGCAGACCTGGCCGGACGCTCCCAACCGGCCGAGTTTTCCCTCTGCCATGCTCCTGCCCGGCGAGACTTATAGAAGCATTTCGCGCTACCGGTTCATCGTCGGTTCATCTGATATGCCGCATGAGCAGACCGTGGCGGAAAACCAGGCTCGCGGAAGCGCCGAATAATTTTCTCGCTGCACCGCAGCACAGCTATTCAACGATCCGGTTTGCAGATAACGTCGCCCCGAACTTCCACCGCCAAAACAGATGTTTGCCGTGAAAATTCCGCGTAACGAGTCCCGTCGGACGACCCTCAAGCTGGGCCTCGCCGCCGCCTTTGGTGCGGTCTTTCCGGGCAGCCTCGTGGCACCGCGAAAGGCCGGCGCCCAGGACCAGACGCAACAGCCTTCCGGCGCCTCCAAGGCCGTCGTCGGATCGCAGGAAAAGCCCTTCAGCTTCGACGCCCTGTCGGCGCAGATGCAGGAGGCCGCCAAGCAGGACTATGCGGCGCCGGAATCCGATCTGCCGGATAGCGTCGCCAACCTCTCCTACGACCAGCACCGGGCGATCCGCTTTCGTCCCGAGCAGGCGCTGTGGCGCGCCGAGGCCGGCGAGTTCCACCTCCAGGCCTTCTATCCGGGCTGGGTGTTCAAGGACACGACGAAGATCTTCATCGGCACCGGCGGCGTCTACGAACAGCACGTCTTCGACGCCTCCGACTTCGAATATCGCCCGCCGCTCGATCCCTCGCAGTTCCAGTCGCTCAATCTCGGCGGCGTCGCCGGCTTCCGCATCCATGCGCCGCTGCAGCGGCCGGACTATTTCGACGAGCTCGTCACCTTCCTCGGAGCGAGCTATTTTCGCGCGCTGGGCACGGGCACCCGCTACGGCCTCTCGGCCCGCGGCCTGGCGATCAACACGGCGACCTCGGAGACCGAGGAGTTCCCGCGCTTCACCGCCTTCTACATCGACCAGCCGCAGCCGGCCGACAGTTCGATCCGCATCATGGCGGAGATGCACAGCCAGAGCCTCACCGGCGCCTTCCTGTTCGTCATCGCTCCCGGCGACACGACGACGATCGAGACGACCTGCCGGCTCTATCCGCGCACCGACATCACCCGTCTCGGCATCGCGCCGCTGACCTCGATGTACACCTTCGGCGAGAACGACCACAGCGACCACGAGGACTTCCGCCCGGAGGTCCACGACAGCGACGGCCTGTTCATCGTCCGGGCGACGGGCGAGCAGCTGTGGCGGCCGCTGAACAATCCCGAGACGCTGGCGCTGTCCTATTTCCAGGAGAGCAATCCGCGCGGCTTCGGCCTGTTGCAGCGGGATCGCGACTTCAGCCACTACCAGGACACCGAGGCCCGCTACGACCTTCGCCCGTCGCTGATGATCGAGACGATGGGCGACTGGGGCAACGGGACGATCGAACTCGTCGAGATCCCGACGGATTCCGAGGCGAACGACAACATCGTCGCCTTCTGGGTGCCCGAGGAAAAGGCCACCGCCGGCAAGGCGATGGAGTTCCGCTACCGGATGCTGTGGGGGTTGTCGACCGAGGACCCGACCTTGATGGCGCGGGTATCGGGTACCTATGTGGGGATCGGCGGCAATGCCGCAGAGGCCAAGGACAATCCGACCAGCCGGCGCTTCGCGATCAACTTTCAGGGCGGCTCGATCCACAATCTGCCGCCCGACGCCAAGCTCGAGCCGCAGGTCGACATTCCCTCGAATGCGCGCCTTCTCGACAGCAGCCTTTCCCGGCTGCCGGACGGTGGCTGGCGCCTCTCGCTCGAGATCGAGCGAGAAGATTCGCAACCGGTCGAGCTTCGCGTGAAACTTTCCATGCTGCAGCGCATTGTAAGCGAAACGTGGCTTTACCAATGGACCAGTAAAACATGACGACCCTCGCAAACGATCTCTCCGTTCGTGACGACATGAACTGCGGTGCCATCATCGGCCGGGCAGACCTTTCCGACGACGTCGTCATCGACGCGCTGAAGGAGCGGCTCGCCTCAAACGAGCGTTCCGAGGATGCCGAAAGCCTGATCGGCGCCGCCATGGCGGGCGACCGGGAGGCGATCTCGTTCATGCGGACCATCAAGGTCCCGGCTCCCAATGTCAGGCTGGCGATGCCGACCCAGCCGCTTCACCGCGAAGCCCAGCGTCGCGGGTTCGGCCTTTCGAGCCTGCGCTTTTCCTGGGCGCGTCGGTGACGCCGGCGCTTCGCGCCTCGCGGAGCCTCTGCTCGCGCCGGTCCGCCCATAGCGGCGGCCGGGCGTGGTTTTTCGACGCCTTGACCGGCGGCAGGACAGTTGCGGTTGCCGCATGAGTGCCGGCCCCGGACGATAGGAGCGAAGCCGCGATGGCGCTGAAGCGATTGCTGTTCGTCTTTGCCGCACTGGTGCTCGCCGCCATTGCGGCCTGGCTGTTTTTCGTCGTGGTCACGACGAACGGCATCACGGATCTGCATTTCGTGCAGATCGGGCTTCTCTTCGTCTGCTGCATCTGGCTATCCTGGGGGTTCAACACTGCCCTGGTCGGCATCTTCAGCCGCGATCGCCTGCCCCATCCTGAGAGGCGTCCCGCCGTCGCGACCTCCCGCACGGCCGTGCTGATGCCGGTCTACAACGAGGATGTCAGGGCGGTCTTCGCCCGGGTCGCCGCGATGTACGAGGAGCTCCGGCGCTCGCCGGACTTCGAGCGCTTCGACTTCTACATCCTGTCGGATTCCACCAAGGCGGAGAACGTCGCCGAGGAGCGCCGCGTCCACGACATGCTGGTCGCCGACCTTGCCGCCGCCGGCCGCCTCTACTACCGCAACCGCGAGCAGAATGTCGGTCGCAAGGCCGGCAACATCGCCGATTTCGTCACCAATCACGGCGGCGCCTACGACTACATGCTGATCCTCGACGCCGACAGCCTGATGCGGGCCGACACGATCGTCGAGATGGTCGGCCGCATGGACGAGGATCCCGAACTGGCGCTGTTGCAGAGCCAGCCGCTGATCATCGGCCGCAGGACCCCCTTCGGCCGGGCGCTGCAGTTTTCCGCCGCGCTGTTCTCGCCGATCTTCTCCCGCGGCATCGCCGCCCTGCAGGGCCATGAGGGGCCGTTCTGGGGCCACAATGCGATCATTCGCGTCCGGGCTTTCGCGGCGAGCTGCGGCCTGCCGACCCTGTCGGGCAAGCCGCCTTTCGGCGGCCACATCCTCAGCCACGACTATGTCGAGGCAGCGCTCCTCGCCCGCGCCGCCTACAAGGTGCGGGTCGATCCGGATCTCGAGGGCTCCTTCGAGGAAGCCCCTTCCAACATCATCGAATATGCCAAGCGCGACCGCCGCTGGTGCCAGGGCAATCTGCAGCATGCGCGGCTCCTGCCGGCGCCGGGGCTGAAGTCCTGGAGCCGCATCTCGCTGATCGCCGGCATCATGGCCTATCTCGCCTCGCCGATCTGGCTGATGTTCCTGATCGTCAGCCTGCTCGACCCGGTGCTGGCGCCCGAGCCGAACTACTTCCCCGCCAATTCGCTGTTTCCGGTGTTCCCGCAGGCCGAGACCAACAAGGCGCTGCTCCTCCTCTTCGGCATCTTCGTCCTCCTGCTTCTGCCGAAGACGCTGATCGCCTTCGGTTCCGCTTTCACCGAGCGGCGGAAATCCTTCGGCGGGACCGGCCTCGTCCTCGCCGGCGCCTTCGTCGAATTGATCCTGACCAGCATCCTCGCGCCGATCATGATGATGTTCCAGTCCAAGGCGGTCTACGAGATCCTCGTCGGTGCCGATGCCGGCTGGCCCTCGACCGACCGCGACGACGATCACATGCCGGTTTCGGTCGCCTTCCGCGCCTCCTGGTGGATGGTGCTGAGCGGCGCCGCCGTGCTCTATGCCTCCTACGCCTACGCTCCCGATCTGGTGCTCTGGACGCTGCCCATCGCCCTGCCTCTCGTGGCAGCGCCGCTGATGATCAGCCTGACCGGCAATCCCGTGCTCGGCGACGGCCTCAGGCGCCTCGGTCTCTTCACCACGCCTTTCGAGGCGCACCCGGAATCGGTGATCCGGGCGAGTTCGCACTGGCGGAGCCGGCTGGCAACGCTGGACGCCGCGGCCCGCCCCCGGAAAGCCGCCATGGAGCGCACCGAAGGGTTGCCAGATCCGGCCTGAGTCCTACGACAAATAGATGAACATCGCTGTTTCGCACCCTGCCCGACCGGGCCGTGACCATCGCGTCGATTTCTGGCGGGGCATCGCTTTGGTGATGATCTTCATCAACCATGTGCCCGGCAATCTCTACGAGAACTTCACCTCGCGCAATTTCGGCTTTTCCGACGCTGCCGAGCTGTTCGTCTTCCTCGCCGGCTTCGCCTCGGCCTATGCCTATGGAAGGCTGTTCCTCGCCGGGCACCAGCTGGTGGCGACGCTGAAAGCCTGGCGGCGCGCCGGCGTGCTCGTCCTCGTCCAGTTCATGCTGACGGTGCTGGCGCTCGGCATCTTCGCCTGGGGCGCCCTGGCGCTCGGCCAAGGCGAGCTCCTGTCGCGGATCGGCCTGTCGCAGCTCGTCGCCGCGCCGATCGAGACGATGGTCGGCTTTGCCACTCTCTCCCATCAGCTCGGCTATGTGAACATCCTGCCGATGTATGCGGTGCTGCTCCTGATGCTGCCGGCGCTGCTGGTGCTGGCACGGATCGGCCTCAACCTGATGCTGGCGGTCTCGGCGACGGTCTGGCTGCTCGCCTATGTCTTCGAGATCGACCTGCCGAACTATCCGCTGCCCGGCGGCTGGTTCTTCAATCCGATTGCCTGGCAGCTGATCTTCGCCCTCGGCCTCTATTGCGGCTTCCAGCGGATCGAGCGGGGCTATTCGGTGCCGTTCAAGCCGTGGCTGATGGCGCTCGCTGCCGGCTACTGCCTGATCGCCTTCATCACCGTGCGGTTCAGCCTCTGGTCCTGGTGGGGCGCCCTGCCCTTCCCTGTCCTGGTGAGCGGCTTCGACAAGACCTATGTCAGCCTGCCGCGGCTGCTGCATGTCGTCGCCATCATCTACATATTCGCCAATGCGGCGCGGACCTCACCCTTCTCGACGGTGACACGCGACAATCCCTTCGCCATGCTGGGCCGTCACTCGCTGCCGATCTTCGCCACCGGCACGACGCTGGCGCTCATCTGCCAGGTCATCAAGTTCGACGCCGAGCCGCATTTCCTCACCGACACGCTGCTGATCGCCGGCGGTATCGGCGTGCAGTTCGCCATGGCGCGCTTCCTCGACTGGTGGGCCGTCGCCCAGAAGGTCGCGCTCGGCCCCGTCGCCGGCCGCGCCGTCGACCCGACGCGGGCAAGCGTGCCGCTCGGCGCGAGGCCGGCTTCCCATGCGGTCCGCCCGAGCGTCGCGCGAAGCGGCGACAACCCTGCGGCGACAAGGCTCGAACCGGCTTCCTGACCGGAGCGGCGCGAGCCCTTGCCCGCAGATCTCTGATTCGTCAGGCGGCTTCCTCCACCCGCGATCTTCGACTTCGACGCAATCCCGACTTGCGAAGGGGCCTCGACCGTCTTGTGCTCTGAGGAAATCGGACTAGAGTCGCGCCGCTTTGTCCTGTCTCAGGGAGGGGAAAAATAGATGGCAAATCAAGCCAGAAATGCATCGCAAGGGGGGTGGTTCGCGCGTGAGCGGACCGTGGCCAAGCCCGGCTTCAACCGCTGGATGGTGCCGCCCGCGGCGCTCTGCGTGCATCTGTGCATCGGCGAGGTCTACGCCTTTTCGGTCTTCAATAAGCCGATCGCGACGCTGCTCGCGTCGGATCCCGCCCAGGTCGATCAGCTGATCGCCGATGTCGGCTGGATCTTCTCGATCGCCATCCTCTTCCTCGGCCTCGCGGCAGCCTTCGGCGGCGCCTGGGTCGAGAAGGTCGGCCCGCGCATGACCATGGCGACGGCCGCGGCGCTGTTCGGCGGAGGCTTCATCGTTTCGGCGCTGGGTGTCGCCTGGGGCCAGCTCTGGCTGGTCTATTTCGGCTATGGCGTCCTCGGCGGCTGCGGCCTCGGCCTCGGCTACATCTCGCCGGTGAAGACGCTGATGAGCTGGTTCCCCGACCGGCCAGGCATGGCGACCGGCATGGCCATCATGGGCTTCGGCGGCGGCGCCTTCATCGCCTCGCCGCTCTCGGTCCGCCTGATGAGCCTGTTCGGAACTCCTGCTGCCGGCGACACGCCTGCCGTGCCGGGCGTTGCCGGTGCCTTCGTCGTCCTCGGCATCGTCTATTTCATCTACATGATGGTCGGCGCCCTGATCGTCCGCGTCCCGGCCAAGGGCTGGCTGCCGGCCGGCTACGTGCCGCCGAAGCAGTCGAAAGGCCTGATCACCACCGCCAACGTCCATGTCGACGAGGCGCTGAAGACCCGCCAGTTCTGGCTGCTCTGGGGCGTCCTGTTCCTCAACGTGACCGCCGGCATCGGCGTTCTCGGCCAGGCCTCGCTGATGAGCCAGGAGATGTTCCCCGGGCTGATCACCGCCGCGGCCGCCTCCGGCTTCGTCGGCCTGTTGTCGCTGTTCAACATGGGCGGACGGTTCTTCTGGGCGACGACCTCGGACTATATCGGCCGGAAGAACACCTACATGATCTTCTTCCTGCTCGGCATCATCCTCTACGCCCTCGTCCCGACCACCGGGCAGATGGGTTCGATCGTCCTCTTCGTGCTGTTCTACGGCATCATCCTGTCGATGTATGGCGGCGGCTTCGCCACCATCCCGGCCTATCTGAAGGACGTCTTCGGCAACCAGTATGTCGGCGCCATCCACGGCCGGCTGCTGACGGCCTGGTCGGCGGCGGGCATCGTCGGTCCGGTCCTGGTCAACTACATCCGCCAGTACCAGATCAATTCGGGCGTGCCGAAGGCCGATGCCTATACGGTGACGATGTACATCATGGCCGGTCTGCTGGCGATCGGCTTCGTCCTCAACTTCATGATGTCGCCGGTGGACGAGCGCCATCACATGGAAGCTGAACCCGAGCCCAGCCGGGCCTGAGGGGGAGATCGATCATCATGGATAACAACACCACCACGACCAGCACCGGCAAGCTCGCCCTCGCCTGGGCCTTCGTCGGGATCCCCCTTGCCTGGGGGATCATCATGACGCTCCTGAACGCGCTGGCCCTGTTCCAGTAGCGGCTCGGATGCCTTCCCCGGCGCATAGCGCCGGCAGGGGGCGCCGACAGGCACAGTTTCATCAAACACGCGGGACGCGTCCGACGAGGCCGCGTCCCGTTTTCGTTCATTCGGGCCTGAACAGCGGCAGCCAGAGCGTCAGCAGCGCGCCGCCCTTCGGCGCCGTGCCGATCTCGATCCTGCCGCCATGGGCCTCGGCGAGGCTGCGGGCGATGGCAAGGCCGAGGCCCGCCCCGCCGGTGCGCCGGTTGCGCGACGTCTCCATGCGGGCGAAAGGCTCCAGCATCAGAGCGCGCTGCTCCGGCGGAATGCCTTTCCCCTCGTCGGCGACCGAGAGAGCCAGCCATTCATCGTCGATCGCCACCATGGCATGGGCGGCGTGGCCGTATTTCAGTGCATTGTCGATGAGATTGGCGACCACCCGTCGCAGTGCCAGCCGATCGCCGAGGACGAGCGCGTCGCGTGCCGAAGCCCCGACCCTAAGGTCGGCCCGGCCGCCCTCGATCCGGCGCGCCTCGACCTCCTTTTCGACGATCTCGGCGAATTCGACCATTTCCTGGCCGAGCACCCCCGCCCCGGCGCGGCTGGCCACCAGCGCGTCGTCGAGCAGGCGGATCATGTCGCTGATGTCGGCGATGGCGCGCTCGCGCTCCACTTCGCTGGGGATCGCGTCCACCCGCAGCCGCAACCGCGTCGCGAAGGTCCTGACATCGTGGGAGATGCCGCCGATCAGCGCAAGGCGCGCCGTGAGCATCGCCGAGAGCCGCGACTGCAGCCTGTCGAAGGCCAGGATCACCGCTCGGATCTCCGGGGCACTGCGCCGGGCATCCGGCAGCACCACCGGCTCGCCGCCGAAATCGACGCTGTCGACGGCGGCCGCAAGCCGCCTCAGCGGCCGGGTCTGGCGGTACATGACGATGAGCGCCACGAGCGCGATCAGCGAGCCGAACGTGCCCGCCGCCAGCCCCGTCGGCACACCGTAGCGGTTGACGAGGATCGGCTCCCTCGTCTCGATCGACAGCGTGTCGCCGGAGGAAAGGCCGATGCGGAAGAACAGGTGCCCGCGCGCCAGCGTCCGCTCGAACAGCGGCGAGGCTCCGATCGTCGTCACCGGCTCCCACAACAGGCTGAGCGACCGGCCGTCGAGCGCGCCGGCATAGTGCGCCAGCGCTTTCGCCTCGACGGGCTGCCAGTCGATCCCCTCCGGGGCGCCCGACGATCCCTGCGGCACGACCTTCACCAGAAAGTCCGGCGTCGTCAGGACCGAGACCAGGCGGTCGCGCCCTTCGCCGCTCTCTTCCTCGAGCATCTCAGCGATCGCGGCGATCCGCGCCGGCTGCGGCAGCCTGTCTTCGGGGTTGGTGGCATTGGACTGGTAGTAGATGAGGGTGATGACCGTCCAGATCGCGACGACGGCCACCAGGACCGTCGCGATGAAGCGTCTCGCCAGCGTGACCTTCGGAAGATCGAACAATCAGAGGACCTGCTTCACGGGCACCGTCATCAGATAGCCGCCATTGCGCACGGTGCTGATGAGATTGACGTCGGGAATGACGGCGGACAGCTTGCGGCGTAGCCGCGAGACCAGCATGTCGATCGTCCGGTCGAAGGGATCGAAGTTGCGGCCGCGGGTGAAGTCCATGATCTGGTCGCGGGTCAACACCCGTCGCGGATGCTGGGCGAAGCAGGCGAGGAGGTCGAACTCGGCGGTCGTCAGTTGGATCGGCTCGCCGCTCTCGGCGATTTCGAGCCCGCGCGCGTCGAGATCGAGCACGAAGCCTTCGAAGGAGAGCCGCCGGTTGGCCCGCGGCGCGACACTCGCCTGGCCGCGGCGCAGCACCGCGCGGACCCGGGCAAGCAGTTCGCGCGCCCCGAAGGGTTTCACCAGATAGTCGTCGGCGCCCATTTCGAGGCCGACCACCCGGTCGACCTCGTCGCTCTTCGCCGTCAGCATGATGATCGGAATGGTATCGGCAAGCCTCAGGCGCCGGCAGATCGACAGGCCGTCCTCGCCCGGCAGCATCAGGTCGAGAATGACGAGGTCCGGCCGCAGCCGCGTCAAAAGCGCGTCCATCTCCACGCCGTTCTCGGCGAGATGCATCTCGAAGCCTTCGCGGGTCATGAATTCGGAGACGAGCCGGCTGATCTCCGGGTCGTCCTCGACCATCAAAAGGCGTGTCGCGATCTGGTTCATGGCGGCGAGATTGGTCGAAGCGAAGCGTTCCGGCAAGCCGATTCAGCGGCTTGTGACACGTTGATACAAGCCGCTGACGGAGACCGACAAAGCGATTGGCGCCGGTGAAATTCGGGCGACATCGCTGCGCCAATCTTCAGGACGTCGCCGGCCGGTCGTCCTTCAAAAGGGATGCCGCCCGCATCCGCCGGCCAAAGCCTGCGACACGCTGCCGGGGCCGGGAGCACTCCCCCCGCATTGCCGCTCCCGGCCCCGCCCTGCCTTTCCAAAACCGTTCGGAAGAAAGCATCCCATGCTCTCACCCGCCTCGTTCGACACGCATCTGCGTGTCATGATCCTGTTCGTCGCGACGGGATTCATCGTGCTCGAATACGGCCTGTCGCGGCTGGCCCATCACGACGGTCACGACCTGAAGGAATCGGCCGCCTCCTTTGCCGTCTGGATCGGCCACGGCGCGCTTCGGGCCCTCGAGGCCGGCCTCCTCGCCGTGCCCTTTGCTCTCGCCTATCAATACCGCCTGTTCGATTTCGATACCTTCAGCCCGCTCGGGCTCGGCGCGCTCTTCCTCCTCACCGAATTCGCCTACTACTGGTATCACCGGGCCTCGCACCGGATCCGCTGGCTCTGGGCGACCCATGCCGTCCACCATTCCTCGACCCGGATGAACCTGACGGCAGCGGTGCGGCTCGGCTGGACGGGCACGATCTCCGGCCACTTCCTGTTCTTCCTGCCGCTCGCCTTTCTCGGCTTTCACCCGATCGCCATCGTCGGCATGCTGACGATCAACCTCGCCTATCAGTTCTTCACCCACACCGAGCTGTCGCCGCGGCTCGGCCCGCTCGAATGGGTGCTGAACACCCCGGCCCACCACCGTGTCCACCATGCCTCCAACACTGCCTGTCTCGACAGGAACTATGGCGGCGTCCTCATCGTCTTCGACCGGCTGTTCGGCACCTTTGCCGAGGCGCCGAAGGACGAGCCGCTGCGATACGGCCTCGTCGGCGTGAAGCCGAGCCTCAACCCCTTGAAGATCGCCTTCGGCGAATGGGCACGGATGGGCCGCGACCTCGGCAATGCCGGCTCCTGGCGCGAGCGCGTCCGCGCCGTCCTGGCCCCGCCCGGACCGCCGATCCGGCCGAAAACCGTCGCGGAAAAGCCCCGCACGGCCCCCACCCCCTTCATCATCCAAGGAGAATGACGATGAACGAGACCACCACCCCGCGCCCCCTGCGCACGGCGACCATCGCCCTCGTCGGCGCGCTCGCCTGCGGGCTCGTCCCCGGCGTCGCCCTTGCCCAGACGGCGATGACGCGAGCCGAGGTGAAGGCGCTGCTGAAACCCTGCGTGCCGGACTACCAGAACTACTGCAGCGACGTGCCGCGCGGCGGCGGGCGGATCTTCGCCTGCCTCGTCGACCACGAGAAGCAGCTTTCGCCGGCCTGCGCGGCCAACCTGCCGAAGATGCAGGCCGCCGCGGCGCAGGCCCGCAAGACCACGCAGTAACCGGCAGACCACCGGCCTGGAGTGCAGCATCGGGCTTTGCAGACGATCGATCACGGCTAAGGGCCGATGCTTTAGAAGGCCAACGCCTCTTCGAGCCAAGAAAAAGGGCGGCCCCGCCGGGGTCGCCCTTGTCGCATCTTCGTTTCGGCTGATACGCGTCAGCGCTTCGACGCCTGCGCCTCCGGTCGGATCAGCGAACGGTGTCACGGATCTTTTGGTTGCGGATCGTCCGGCCGTAGTCCGACCCCGGCACCCGGGTTGCGGACGCCCCGCCGACGGAGACCGCACTGCCGCGATAGTCCTCGTTGCGGACCGCAGCGCGCGACGCCTCGTTCGCCCGGGTGCGGCCGTAGTCGGAGCCCGGCACGCGGGTCCTCGCGGTGTAGCCATAGGCGGCGGAATTGCCGCCCGCCTCGCCATAGACGCCGCCCGCCGCGACGGCAGCGCGGGACTGTTCGTTCGCCCTTGTCTGGAAGAAATCCGAGCCTGGAACCGTCTGTGCGGACGCCGCGGCGCTGAAGCCGACGGCAGCGGCGAAGATCGAGGTGGCGATAATATTCGGACGCATTTTTGTACTCCTTGCAAATGCTTGGGCAGCAAGCCCCGCCGCCTTGCAGCGTTTCCAGCTCCATGCCCGTCATCCACCCATCTATGCATCATGTGCTGATCCGAAACGGCGGGATCATGAACGGTCCGTTGGAGCGGAAACGGCTCACGAATGCTTGTCATCCCCTTGTCGTGCTCTGCCGATCGTGGCGCTCGGACGCCCCGAAATCACGCTTTGCATCTGCATTTTACGTGATCGATCGACAGGCGAGACGACGGTGACGTGCTTCGACGATCGCGGACGGGCGGCATGACGGATGTCGGCCTCGGCGTTTGTCGCAAGGTCCCATGCAAAAAGGGGCGGCCATGCGACCGCCCCTTGCTCTGATCATCGGCAATACTTCGGCTCCGGAGCGCCGTCTCGATCCCTACTTCATCGTCGGGATGGAGAACTCCGCGCCGTCCTTGATGCCGGAGGGCCAGCGCGAGGTCACCGTCTTCGTCCGCGTATAGAAGCGGAAGGCGTCCGGGCCGTGCTGGTTGAGGTCGCCGAAGCCCGAGGCCTTCCAGCCGCCGAAGGTGTAATAGGCGAGCGGCACCGGGATCGGCACGTTGATGCCGACCATGCCGATATTGATACGGCTGGCAAAGTCGCGCGCCGCATCGCCGTCCCGCGTGAAGATCGCGACGCCGTTGCCGTATTCGTGGCTCATCGGCAGGTCGAGCGCGTCCTCGTAGTCCCTGGCCCGCGCGACCGAGAGGACCGGACCGAAGATCTCGGTCTTGTAGATGTCCATGTCCTTGGTGACGTTGTCGAACAGGCAGGCGCCGACGAAGAAGCCGTCCTCATAGCCCTGCATCTTGAAGTTCCGCCCGTCGACGACGAGCTTCGCCCCCTCTTCGACGCCGCGGTCGACGAGGCCGAGCACGCGTTTCTGCGCCTCGCGGGTCACCAGCGGGCCGAAATCGACGTCGTCGCCAGCGGTCCACGGCCCGATCTTCAGCGCCTCGACCTTGGGGATCAGCTTCTCGACCAGCCGGTCCGCCGTCTCCTCGCCGACCGGAACCGCCACCGACACCGCCATGCAGCGCTCGCCCGCCGCGCCGTAGCCGGCGCCGATCAGCGCGTCGACCGCCTTGTCCATGTCGGCGTCGGGCATGACAATCATGTGGTTCTTGGCGCCGCCGAAGCACTGGACGCGCTTGCCGTTCGAGCAGCCGCGGCCATAGATGTACTGGGCGATCGGCGTCGAGCCGACGAAGCCAACGGCCTGAATGTCCGGGTCGTCGAGGATCGCGTCCACCGCGCCCTTGTCGCCGTTGACGACGTTGAGGATGCCGGCCGGCGCGCCGGCCTCGAGCATCAGTTCGGCGAGCATCATCGGCACCGAGGGGTCGCGCTCCGACGGCTTCAGGATGAAGGCGTTGCCGGCGGCGATCGCCGGGCAGAACTTCCACATCGGGATCATCGCCGGAAAGTTGAACGGCGTGATGCCTGCCACCACGCCCAGGGGCTGGCGGATCGAATAGATGTCGATGCCCGGCCCCGCCCCTTCGGAGAACTCGCCCTTCATCATCTGCGGCGCGGCGATGCAGAACTCCGCCACTTCGAGGCCGCGCTGCACGTCGCCCTTGGCGTCGGGAAACGTCTTGCCGTGCTCCTTCGACAGGGCCTCGGCGAGCTTGTCCATGTCGCGGTTGAGAAGCTCGACGAACTTCATCATCACCCGCGCCCGGCGCTGCGGGTTGGTCGCTGCCCATTCGGGCTGCGCTGCCTTCGCGTTCTCGACGGCGGCGCGCAGCTCGTCTGGCGACGCCAACGCCACCGTCCCCTGCACCTCGCCCGTCGCCGGATTGAAGATCTCGGCGGAGCGGCCGCTCTTGCCGGCGACCCTCTTGCCGCCGATGAAATGACCGATCTCGTACATGGAAGAGCCTCCCTTCAGTGTCGCCCGGCGGCCCGGCGGCCGGGTCAAACTATGCCGGCGGCCAACGCAAGACCCCGGCCATTGTCGACTGACTGTATTTTTGCGCACAATGCCGCCGCCACAAAGCCCGTGGAACGCTCATCCGTTGTGCGGATTTTGTAGCCCTTGCCGGTTATGACAGGTCTTACGCCGATGAATTGGGACGACGTGCGCATCTTTCTATCCGTCGCGAGAGCTGGACAGATCCTTTCCGCCGCGCGGCGGCTGGAGCTGAACCACGCGACCGTCGGCCGGCGGCTCACCGCGCTGGAGGAGGCGATCGGCGCAAGGCTGTTCGACCGCTCGCCGGGCGGCTGCGCCCTCACCGAAGCCGGCCGGACCTTCCGCTCTCATGCCGAGGCGATGGAGGCGGCGATGATTTCCGGCCGCGCGGAGATCGGCGGCAGCGATGTCGAACTCTCCGGCACGGTCCGCGTCGGCGCGCCGGACGGTTTCGGCACGGCGTTCCTCGCCCCCCGCCTGTGGCGCCTCACCGAGCAGCACGCCGATCTGACGGTGCAGCTGGTGCCGGTGCCCCGGAGCTTCTCCTTGTCGCGGCGCGAGGCCGACATCGCCATCACCGTCGAGCGCCCGGCGTCCGGCCGGCTGGTGGCGGCGAAACTCTGCGACTACCGGCTCGGCTTCTACGCCAGCCCCGCCTATCTCGCCGCCGCCGGCACGCCGCAAACCCTCGACGATCTCACCGCGCACCGGCTGGTCGGCGCGGTCGAAGATCTCCTCTACTCCCCGCAACTCGCCTATCACGCCGATCTTCTCGCCGCCTGGCCGTCGCGTTTTGAAGTCTCCAGTGCGCTCGGCCAGACCGAAGCCGTCGCCGCCGGCGCCGGCATCGGCATCCTCCACCGCTTCATTGCCGAAGGCCGCCACGACCTCACCACCATCCTACCCGCCCACGCCATCACCCGCAGCTACTGGCTCGTCTACCACGAGAGCGCCCGCGACCTCCGCCGGGTGACTGCGGTGGCGGACTTCATCCGCGCGGCGGTGACGGAAGGGCGGGGGGTGTTCGGTTGACGGGGATGGGTGGGGAAGGGTCGCGCCGAAAGAGCGGTTGAGGCATCGATCGTCATGTTGCGAATGGGCCGGAAGGAGACCGGCTGCTTTCGGTCTGCTGAAGCACTCACCCGTCATTCGCGAGGATTCCCACGACGGAAAACATCAATCTCGTTGCCGGGCGGGCTCGTTCTCACGTTCACCTCAACCGCCATTTCCGCAAAGGCATCAGTGCTGCCAATAAAACTTCCTGAAATTGGCATGATCTGCCCGATGTCGCGGGCAACGGCCACCGGAATGAGATTGAACCCGCCGACGCTACGGTTGGTCGGGTCGAACATGATCCATCCAGCGCCAGGCAGATAGATCTCGACCCAGGCGTGGGTTGACCCCGTCACATCCGATCCGATCGAGTCCCCGTCGGCATTGAACAGATAGCCCGAGACGATCCGGGCACCGAAGCCGAGACATCGCGCCGCCTCGGCGAAAAGCACGGCGAAGTCCCGGCATGATCCCCAACCGCGATCGATGGTTTCAAGCGGCCCCTGCGTGCCCTCCTCTTCGCGGCTCTGATAGGAGACTTGACCGGAGACACCTGCGCTAAGATCTTTCAGAAGCGAGAGCGTGTCGGTGGGCTTCCCCAGAATGAAGCCACGCGCCCAGCGATCCAGGCGGCCCGCCGGATCGAGGTACTGGGCTTGCACGAGAGCGCCTAGATCGGTCCACTCGTCGTCGCCATAGCGAAACGGATACGAGATCGCCGACGCGCTGATGGGAAAGACGGGCCAGGGGTCGGCGCTGAGATCCAATACCACCCGGCTTTCGATCGTCAGACTGCGTGACATGCCGGCGAAACTTGCCGTCGCGGTCATGTTGCCAAAGACATCCTGCGCCCAGGAAATCTCGGCGTTGGGCGATATGACGAGTTCGATCCCTACCAGCCGTAGGTCACGACTCTCACGCGGACGCAGCATGAGGCGATGGCTGGCGAGGCCGACAGGCTCGTGGTAGCGATAGGTCGTGAGGTGCCGAATTTCCAGGCGGGGCAAGGGTGAACTCTCTCTGGGGCGCGACGAACATATCGAAGCTGGGGTGGCTTCTTGTCAGATCGTACAAGTGAATTTTTTTTATCGCGAATTCGAATACGATGGGATGACCGAAATAAATCTCAGACCACCTTGTATTTCTCTCAATTAAAGCGGATATACGGAACGTCGATAGACGGTCAGACAGCTTGACGTCCCACTGCCTGCGCAGTGTTTTGTTCAAAATCTTTCCCAATAAATCGATCTACAACGGCCTGTGACGATCACGGGGCGGTCTGCACTTAATCTTAGGAAGGGTATCCCATGACGACGGGAACCGTAAAATTTTTCGACATGCAAAAGGGCTTCGGCTTCATCGCCCCAGATGATGGCGGAACCGACGCCTTCGTCCATATCAGCGCCGTAGAGCGCTCAGGCCTGAGCGGCCTTCGCGACGGCCAGAAGCTCTCCTACGAGCTCGTCTCCGACCGCAAGAGCGGCAAGATGGCCGCTGAAAATCTCTCGACCGTCGACTGATTTCCTCCCTGCGATCGATCATCGCAGGGAAACGTGTTGAGCGGGTCAGGTCGACCACGGATGTACTGGCGACCTCGCCCCTCGACGCGAATCCGCTCCCTAGCGCGTCGTGCGTCCGATAGGACGCACAAAGGACGCGCTATCTCTACGGTTCCACGAATCGTGCTCTTTAGAAAATCGATCCGATTTTCGGGCCGATACCGCAACCTACCAGTGAGGCAATGCGGAGCCTCGAACCGCCAGAAGTCTGGCCGCGGCGATACCGACGTATCCCGTGGCCATTGCCGTGTCAGGATTGCGCTGTCGTGACGGATCGCTATTCCGAGAGGCTTTTTACCTTTCAAAAGCCGTTCACTTTGGGATCCGTCGGGAAATCCTTTCCGGCCGGGACTTATCGCGTCCTGATGGACTGCGAGGAGATTGCCGGACTGTCCTTCTCGGCGTATCGCCGATCGTTCACGATACAGTTCCCCACAATCTCAAAACCGTCGAACAAGGTCCAGATGTTTTCCGTCGGGGCCGAAGAACTGGTGGCCGCGCTAACGGCCGACGGGCAGGAAGCCACGGGCCTGTTGTGATGGACCTTCCAGGCATTCCAGCGTCGATCGAACGCGAAGAGCCTGGACTACGACACTGAGAGAAGCCATACCGCTGCAAAATGCAGCCCGGCCGCACACAGAACATGCGCGTGCCAGATGACGTTTTGGAACGGCAAGCTTTCCCAAAGATAGAACGGCACGCCGAGGGAATAGATCGCCCCGCCGACCAGGAGCAGGCCAAGGGTCGCCGATGACAAGGTGACGAAAAGGCTGCCGAACACCACGATCCCGCTCCAACCCAGACCGAGATAAAGCAGAATGGCGAGGCGGTCGAGGCGTCCCGGCGCAATCAGCTTCACGATGATGCCGAGTACCGCGACGATCCAGACGACCGTCAGCAGGCCGAAGTTCTGCAATCGCAGGAGGAATGGGGTGTAGGTGCCGGCAATCAGGAGATAGATGGCGGAGTGGTCGAAGCGACGCAGCCGCAGCTTCATGTATCCTGTCTCCGGCCACAAATTGTACGCGGCCGAGGCGCCGATCGAGCTAACGAGAGCAGTGAGATAGACCAAGACCGCCGTAAACGCTGCCACGGAGATGTCGCCGGCGAGAACCATCACCAGCGCGACCGAACCAACAAGCGCCAAAGCGCCCCCGAGTGCGTGGACGACGCCGTCTGCCCAGAACTCGGCCACACTGTAAGATCGACCACAACCGTTTGAGTTATGCCGGTCCGTCGTCTTCTTCATCCCGTCGACAAGAGGGCAGATCCGCTCTGACGCCTCAAAGAGCAATTCGGGCAGGCTGGCGTGGGCGGTTTGATGATGGTCGGCTTCGACTTCACTGCGATAACCCTCGATCATCCGCTAACGTCCCGATCAAGTGAAGCAATGCCTGATGTTCGGGGCCGGCCGACCCTTGTTTGAGAAAATCGCCGATGGCAACGCGCGTCGCCGCCCCGCCCGATGGCAAATTGGCTTGGTGGAGGACGTATCCATTCCTCGTCGCCTCGTCGCAGCACAGGAACCACCGGTCGCCATTCGAACTCGACGCAAATTCTCGCATGGTATCTGGCATATATAATCCTTTCCGTGCGGTCACATAAAGCAGGAGCGCCCGTCAAGGATTTGCGCCGCGTCAACTGCTAAGGCTCCGAAAGGCCCTCCTGCCGCAAACGCCTGCTTGGCATTTTCAAGTCAGTTCAGTCACCAGCTTTAGGCGCTGGATATTGGCCTGGACGATCGTCCGGTAGTTGTCGACGATGCTCTCGAACGTACTGCCCGCCATCGCAGACCCGAGCGCTTTGTCGAAGGCCTCGATCTTCTCCCGGACCATCAATGTCGCCTCGTCGACGGCCATCGGACCACCGACGCCGAGACGAAACAGACGAAGTTGGGCGGCCTGCTGCGACTCCAGACTTAGGAGCATGACGTTCAGCGTAGAGGCGAACAGGGCGTTCATGTCGGCGATCCGCTCTTCTGGCGCTGCGCGGCGAGATCGGCCATCGCACGCCAGGTCACCTCTGCCTCCCTGTGCTTCTTCTGGACATTTTGGAGTACCGCATCGGCCGCAGCCATGCGGGCCTCATGCGCCCGATCGAGATAGAACTGGACGAGTAAAGGCTTCATGACATTCTCCCAGCCGGCAAGATCGGCATGCGGATCGCATCCGCTTTATCCTCGGCCTCCATGCGAATCCTGCGTCGCTGCTGCTCTGCCGTCGGGGTGCTGCGTATCGCAAGGCTTTGCTGCGCCGGGAACGACCCGGGGACTAACCAGAGATGGGCAGATCGAGTGGGGGCGAAACGGGAAAGGGACATACGTAACCTCGATCGACAGAGTGGACGGAAAGGCGGCGGGCCAAAGCTTGACTTACAAGCGTCACGCTCAGCCAGCGGTGTTCGGCATCGCCGGCGCGCCCCTTCGGCAGCTCAAGGCGATACCGGGTTATTGTCGCGAGCTAGATCTCGTTGGGAATGGTCGCGAGAACGAAGAACGCGTTGGATGGCCATTGCTCTCGGGCGCCAACCGATTGCGGAGGCGCCTACGAGTAATAGTTTCGCCGCTCTTTGCCAGGCGCAATCCGAACATGGACTGAAAGCCGCATAGCTGAAGGATCACCGGCATGGAAGGCAGTTCCACCCCGACCTGAACACTTCAACGCCTTGATAATGAACGTAGTCCTATTCCAAAAAATAGCAAACTCGACCGATGGACATTCTATCGCGTCTTTTTATAAACGCCTCGTCATATCGAAGAAACCGTCAGTTTTTGCTCGTTGTTGCGCTCAAAGGCGAGTAAAAATAAAAGAGTGAGCCTGCGACCCGCTGCGCCTATGGAGCGACCTGCGTTTGACGTCTTCCCGAGGCGCGGCGTCTTCCTGTGGTGACCCAGGAGCGGAATCTCTCGTTCGATGGCTCGTGGCCGAAATGCCTCTCAGCGATTCCAAATATGTCGGCGCCGTCATAGGTCGGCTCGCTACCGATGCGACACTCGTTCTGCGGCTGAGCGGGCGAGGATGTCAATTTACCGCATGGTCCGCAAACCAACGCCATCAGGACGGTCATCCCGGGCTCCAGAAGGTCAGCTTCCCAAAATTGCAAATAGCCCGACGAACGGCGAGAATGGGCGCAATCCGGCCGTAACCATCCGCACCGCTGGATGAGAATTTTTCATCGACGCATCCGCAGTCTCCGTCATGCGCCGCCCTCACCGCTTCGTCATTCCGGCCTCCGAACCGGGCTCCGTGCCTCGCCGCGTCCGGAGCAGTCCGTTTCCGGACCCGTGTTCTCTCCGGCCTTGCCGGGAACACTCGCGGCCACCACGCCGTCGTTCTCGGGCCCCGTCCCGGGAACCCAGGGGCGGTGGCCGGATGACGGGACGGTCGATGGCGGAGGGCGCCGCAGAATTCCTGGATGCGCGGGACGGGGCCCGAGACTGACGAAGCGTGGACGGCGGCGCCCGCATCTGCCCGGCCTTTTTCACCGAAAGGCCTTCGCCACAGGCCTTTGCGCCCGAGCACGCTTTATTGACGCCCAAACTTATCCCCGCCCCCACCTGCCTCGCCTAAACTCCCCGCACCGTCTCCCCCGACGGACACGAATGATCGCCGGGATCGTTCGGGGAGGCGGGCGGTGTCCGCGGCGTGGCCCCTTCCGGAGGGTTTCTACGTCCCGGACGGGTTCGAGGCTCCGCTGGCCCCTCGCGTAATACGGCGCGGGTGCGGATCGGTCCGCTTGAGGTCGCCGTGCTGAAAAGGCACGGCGGGCGAAGAGCCAGCAGCCGGTGTTGCCGGCCCGAGGTCGGCGTTTTGGCTCACAAGGCCAAAGCACAGGACAGGGCGGGTGAGCCGAGAAGACCCCGAAAAGACACCGCGCGGAGCGCCGGAGGCGAGCCGTTGAAATACCAACCTTCGGAGGCTCGCCTCCGGCGTTCCGCTGTCCGCCTGTCGGGCAGCATGGCCGCGGCACCGTCCATCCGGTGCCTCGCGGCGCAAGTTTCGGCCGAACCCCGGGGCGCGCGGCGCCGCCGGGCGCTTCGTCGTGGGTTCCGGACCGTGGGCTCCGGCCGCAAGACCGGTCCGGCGGGTGCGGGACGGGCGGTCGGGTCAGCCGCCGAAGGCAGGCAGCTTTTCGATCTCGTCCTTGGTCAGCTTCGTCTTGATCCGCCCCATGTCGAGGGAGAGATCGGACAGCATCAGGATGATGGTCTTCTCGCCGATGCCGAGAAAGCCGCCGACGTCGACGGTGATCGCCTTGGCGCTGCCGTTGGCATCGCCGAGGATGCCGTCGATCTCGCCGACTTCCTCGTCGTTCGGGCCGACGAGGTCCATGTCCTCGACCTGCCCGACCATCAGATTGAGCTGCGGCACCGGCGCATTGTCGTCCTCGATCGGCGCCAGAACCCCCGCCGCAGCCCCACTGGTCGCCGCGCCGCCCGTCGCCGCGCTCGTATCTGCGGGCGCATCTGCAGAGGCGTCGGGCGCGGTCCCGGCGTCCTGCGCCAGAGACTGACCGGCCATCCCCGCAAGGAAGAGGCTGGCGACGGCGGCACGGAACATGGGTGTCAAGGATCGCTCCATCGGGTCAAGACGCGGGGCCGGCCGGGCGCTTCGTCGGCAGCGCCCGGATCGTCCGGTTTTCCAAGCTTCGCAACCCTTGCAAGGGGTGAAAGTTCCCGGCTGTAAGGCTGCAGCATCCAAGGTTGCGCATCTCGGTCGGCATGACCATCATTCGGGGGGTCGGAAGCATAGAACCCGCTTGCTGCCGGCGAGAATGAACACCGATCTGAAGAAAGGTGTCAGTGATGTACAAGAAAATCCTCGTCCCGGTCGATCTCAGCCATGTCAGGACACTCGACAAGGCACTGAAGACGGCCGCCGAACTTGCCAGGCTCTATGGCGCCGAGCTCAGCTATCTTGGCGTGACGTCATCGAGCCCGGGGCCGGTGGCGCACACGCCGGAGGAATTTGAGGAAAAGCTGACCGCCTTCGCGGCGCAAAGGGCGCACGAGGATGGCGTTTCGGCGAGTGCCGAAAGCCAGGTTGTTCCGGACCCTGCCCGCGACCTCAACCACGTACTGCTTGCAGCCGTCGAGAAGAGCGGCGCCGATCTCGTCGTCATGGCCTCGCACCGGCCGGGCTTTCCGGAGCATTTCTTCGCGTCCCATGCCGGCCATGTGGCGTCGCATGCGAAGGTTTCGGTCATGGTCGTTCGATAGGCGCCCGGTCGAGTGCGCCAAGCAGCGTGAGAACCGCCCTGTTGAGCGGCGTCGGCACGCCATGGCGCTCGCCGGCGGCGACCACGGCGCCGGTCAGATAGTCGTGCTCCAGCGGCCGGCCGGCGAGGCGGTCGTAGAGCATCGACGAGCCGCTTTCCGGATTGATGCCGGCGTAAAGCTGCAACGTCCGCTGCAGTTCATCCTCGCCGAAAGCGGCGCCGGCGGCCCGGCCCGCCGCCACCGCCTCGGCGAGAAGGGCGATGCCGAGATCGCGCATTGCCGGGATCTGGAACACCTCCATGCGCCTGAGTGTCAGCGCCGTGACCGGATTGGCAACGACGTTCGACAGGAGCTTGCGCCAGGAGGCGGTAAGAAAGTCCGGCTCGCATTCGACTTTGAGCGGCGAGCCGGCGAAGAGCTCGGCGATCTTTCGCCCGGCCCCGTCGCCCGGAACGATCAGCCGGCTGTTGGAATGGTGGACGATCCGCCCCGGCGCGACGCGCTCCGCCGCGATGTAGACGATCGACGGGACGATCTCGCCCGCAAGGCCGAAGCCGGCGAAGCGCTGCTGATGGTCGACGCCGTTCTGGGCGGCAAGGACCAGCGTGTCCGGGCCGGTCAGCGCCTTCAGCCAGGGTTCGGCGCTGGCGGTGTCCTGTGCCTTGGTGGCGACGACGACGAGGCCGACCTTGCCGAGATCCTCCGGAAGGTCTTGCGGATCGGCGACGATCCTCGCCTTGACCGCGCGGACTTCGCCCTGACCCTCGATCGTCAGCGCCTTGAAAGGCGTGCGCAGGCAGAGCGTCACCTCGTGGCCCGCCGCTTCCAGCATCGCCGCCAGATAGCCGCCGATCGCCCCGGCGCCGATGACCGCTGCCTTCATGGTCGCACCCGTCTTTCGTCAGTCGAACTTAGTTTCTACCGGCCGGACGAAACATAGCCTTCCGCGGCGATCCCGAACAACCCGATTTCCGGGCGGCCGGGCAAGGTGCTCAGCCCTTGTTCGACACCGCCGCCTCGGCAAAGGTCGCCATGTCGCGGTGGCAGCGGGCGGCGGCCTTGACGATGCCGGCGGCGAGCGCCGCGCCGGTGCCCTCGCCGAGCCGCATGCCGAGGGCGAGCAGCGGGACCTTGCCCAACGCCTCCAGCGCCTTCATGTGGCCGCGCTCGGCCGAGACATGGCCGAACAGGCAGTGGTCGAGCGCCCGCGGGTCGAGCTTGTGGAGGACGGCGGCGGAGGCGGAGGCGACGAAACCGTCGACGATGACCGGCACGTTCTGGTGCCGCGCGCCGAGGATCGCGCCGGCCATCGCGGCGATCTCGCGGCCGCCGAGCCGCCGCAGCACTTCGAGCGGATCGGAAAGATGCCCCTTGTGGAAGGCGAGCGCCTCGTCGATCACCGCCGCCTTGTGGGCGAGCGCCTCGCCCTCGAGGCCGGTGCCGGCACCGGCCCAGTCGGCCCCGGTACCGCCGAACAGCCCGGCATAGATCGCCGCCGCGACGGCGGTGTTGCCGATGCCCATTTCACCGATGCAAAGGAGATCCGGCTTGTCCATCAGCACTTCCATGCCGAAGGCCATGGTCGCCGCGCAGGTGCGCTCGTCCATGGCGGCAGCCTCGGTGAAATCCTCCGTCGGAATTTCGAGGGCGAGGTCGTAGACCTTGAGGGAGAGGTCATAAGCCGCGCAGATCTGGTTGATCGCCGCGCCGCCGGCGGCGAAATTCGCCACCATCTGCGCCGTCACCTCCGGCGGAAAGGCCGAAACGCCCTTCTTCGTCACACCGTGATTGCCGGCGAACACCGCGACCAGCGGCCGGTCGACATGCGGCACGCCGCCCTGCCAGGCGGCCAGCCAGTGGGAGAGTTCCTCGAGCCGCCCGAGCGAGCCCGCCGGCTTGGTCAGTTCCGCTTCCCGTTGCCGCGCCGTGTGGACCGCCGCGCCGTCCGGCCCAGGCATGGTGCGGACGAGATCGCGGATGTCGTCGAATGGAAGCCCGGTGGTGGACATCGCATGCTCCTTGGTGTTCAGCCTTTTGGGGTGTTCAGCCTTTGGGGGTGTGCAGCCTCTGCCGGCCGGCGGTCGTCCGTAGCGCCGTTCGTCATGAGAGGAAAGCAGCGAATGAACGGCTTGCGAGAGGCAGAGGCAATCTTTGGCGCAACGCTCCGCGCCGCAGCCTTCTTCACTCGCCTTAGCATTTCCGGCCGGCACTTTAAGAGCCGCGGGGAAACTGCGGCAGGCAAATCCCCCGGAAATCGCGACGGCGAAATCGGGGGTGCCCGGACGTCCGGCGCTTCCCCTGCCGCCCCCTATCGGCTCGGCGACGACGCCCATGCCTTCCCGCTGGTCGGCTTGATCGCCGCGGCGCCGGCGGCAATCCTTCTCCTTGTCCTGCCGGCTGCCGGCCTGTCGCCGCTGGTCTGCGGCATCCTCGCCCTCGCCGCGCTCGTGGCGATGACCGGCGCACTGCACGAGGACGGCCTCGCCGACGTCGCCGACGGTCTGTTCGGCCACCAGCCGCGCGAGCGGGCGCTGGAGATCATGCATGACAGCCGGGTCGGCAGCTATGGCGCGATCGCGCTGATCCTGTCGCTCGGCCTGCGTGCCGCGCTTCTCGCAGAACTCTGCGCCAGCTCGCCGCTGCTGGCCGCCTGCGCCGTGCTCGCCGCAGGCGCCGCGGCCCGCGGCGCGATGGCGGCGTTCTGGGCGCTGACGCCCTCGGCGCTGGACAGCGGCCTTGCCGCAAGGGCCGGCCAGCCGTCGCGGTCAAGGGGCCGGGCATCGCTGATCGTCGGCCTCGCGATCGGCCTTGGTCTCGCGCTGCCGGTCGCCGGCCCCGGATCCGCGATCGTCGCGATCCTCGTCCCGACGCTCGTCCTCGTGATGTTCAGGCGCTTCATCCTGCGCCGCATCGGCGGCCAGACCGGCGACTGCCTCGGCGCCGCCGAACAGCTCTGCGAAATGGCGGTGCTGCTGGTCCTTGCCGCAACCGTCTGAGGGAACCACAGCCGGCCAACTGTTCTTATTGTTCCTGGACGCCCGGGTCATCTTGTGCAGCGCAACATCACCATCCATATACCATCCAGACGGATGGTAGAGAGATGGCGATGCTGACCGAAACGAAAAGCCGGAATGTCGAGAGCGAGAAGATCACGCTCAATCTCGGCCTCGTCGATCTCGGCCAGATCGACCTCCTGGTGCAGGAATCCTTCTACGCCAACCGCACCGACTTCATCCGCACCGCCATCCGCAACCAGCTGACGCGGCATGACGAAACCATGCGCAGGACCGTCGACCGCCGGAAGATCGAGCTCGGCGTGAGGCGCTTTGCCCGCGCCGATCTCGAGGCGGCGAGGGCTGCCGGAGAACGGCTCGACGTCCATGTGCTCGGCCTGGCCGTGATTGCCGACGACGTTTCGCCCGAGCTTGCGGCCGAAACCATCGGCTCGCTCGAAGTGCTCGGCGCACTCCAGGCTCCCGCCGCGGTCAGGGCTGCGCTGAAGGATCGCATACGCTGACGGTGCAGCCCGCCGCCGCGCACTACCCTTTCCGCTTCCACGATCGGACATTCGACCATGAACGCCATTCCGAACATCGACATTCAGGAAGTCACCCGCCTCACCCGCAAGGGCAAGCTCAAGGAGGCGATGAAGCTGCTGCGCGCCGGCCTTGCGGGCGAGGTGCATTCCGGGCAGAGCGGAACATCGGGGACAGGATCTGACGGAGCCTCTGTGAACAGCGGGATGCCCTCGGGTGGCGGCACGACCGGCGGTGCTCGGGGCAAGCCGCGCGAGGAGACCGCCCGCCCGGGCAGCTTCGAGCCGATGCCGAACCTCTGGGCGGGGCTCAGTGCCCACGGCCTGCCGGATTTCGGCTCCCTGCCCGGCATGCCGGGGCGATCGGGCGACGCCGAGACGCCGGACGGCGCGCGCTTCGAGGCCCTCGAACACAGCTCCGCCGCGGGGGCGCGGCGCTACAAGCTCTACGTTCCGGCGAGCCATGACGGCCGCCCGGCGCCGCTCGTCGTCATGCTGCATGGCTGCACCCAGTCGCCGGACGATTTTGCCGCCGGCACAAGGATGAACGAGCTTGCCGAAGAGCTCGGCTTCCTTGTCGCCTATCCGGAGCAGAGCAAGCGCGCCAATGCCCAGAAATGCTGGAACTGGTTCGAGACCCGCGACCAGAAGCGCGACGCCGGTGAGCCGGCGTTGATCGCCGGGATCACGCGGCAGATCATCGCGGACCATTCGATCGACACGGCGAAGATCTTCGTCGCCGGGCTTTCGGCCGGCGGCGCCGCGGCGGCGATCATGGGCCAGCGCTATCCCGACCTCTTTGCGGCGGTCGGCGTCCATTCCGGCCTTGCCTGCGGCGCTGCCAGGGACATGGGATCGGCCTTTGCGGCGATGCGCGGCGGCAGTCCGGTGACGGCGGGGACGAGGGTCGTGCCGACCATCGTCTTCCATGGCGACCGCGACGCTACCGTCGCGCCGGTCAATGGCGACCATGTTCTTAAGCAGGCGATGGCCGGAAAGCCGGCAGAGGCCGTGACCAGCGAGGGCGTGTCGAGCGGCGGCGTCACTTACACCCGCACCGTCCACCGCGAGCCGGACGGGCGCGAGCGGCTGGAAAGCTGGCGCATCCATGGCGCAGGCCATGCCTGGTCGGGCGGCAGCGCGAAGGGCACCTACACCCTTCCCGCCGGCCCCGATGCCAGCCGCGAGATGCTGCGCTTCTTCCTGTCGCTCGGCGGCTGACGGGCCAAGACGGCCGCATCGGCGGAGTGAATGGCCTCGCGGGGAGCCGACGCTCCGCGAGCGCCTGGCCGGCAGCGACAAACCGTCGAACGATGCGTCACTGGAACCATCGGCTTGGCCGGCTAATTAATCAGCGCAGCAAAGCATCACGTTCTTCGGGCAGTTTTTCATGAGTTTCGGCAAGATCGCGGCGACGGCCTCCCTCGGCGGCCTGCTGTTCGGCTACGACACCGGCGTCATTTCCGGCGCCCTGCCCTTCATCAAGGACCAGTATTCCCTCAGCCCCGGCGATCAGGGCCTGGTCGTCTCGATCGCGCTCGCCGGCGCGGCGCTGGGAGCGGCATTTGCGGGCGGCATCGCCGACAGCCTCGGGCGGCGCAAGGTGATCATCACCTCGGCCGCCCTTTTCGTCGTCGGCGCGCTGATCTGCGCCTTCGCGACGAGCTACTGGCATCTCCTCGGCGGCCGCCTGGTGCTCGGCCTTGCCATCGGCGTCGCCTCGATGCTGACGCCGCTGTATCTGTCGGAAATGGCCCCGGCGGACAAGCGCGGCGCCGTCGTCTCGCTGAACCAGATGTGCATCACCAGCGGCATCCTCGTCTCCTACCTCGTCGACTACCTGTTCTCCCATGTCACCGGCGGCTGGCGCTGGATGCTGGGGATCGGCGCCGTGCCGGGCATCATTCTCGGCGTCGGCATGCTGTTCCTGCCGGACAGCCCGCGCTGGCTCGCCGGACAGGGCCATATCGACGCCGCCCGCGACGCGCTCCGCCGGATCGCCGGGCCGCGCGAGGTCGAGGCGCAGATGCACGAATTGCGCACCGACCTGAAGCGTGAGAACGGCCGCGTCGCCCCCTGGTCGGAAATGTTCAGCGGCAAGGCGAAATACGCCCTCATCGTCGGCGTCGGCCTCGCCGTGTTCCAGCAGATCACCGGCATCAACACCGTCATCTATTTCGCCCCGACGATCTTCAACTCCGCCGGCATGCCGGACACCTCGGCCTCGATCCTCGCGACTGCCGGCGTCGGCGTCGTCAATGTGGTGATGACCTATGTGGCGCTGCGGCTGATCGACCGCGCCGGCCGACGCTCGCTGCTGCTGGTCGGTCTGATCGGCATGGCGGTGACCCTCGCCATCCTTGCCGGCGGCTTCTTCATCGGCAATTCCGGTGCGCTCGCCTGGATCACCACCCTGTCGGTCGCGGCCTATGTCGGCTTCTTCGCCATCGGCCTTGGCCCGGTCTTCTGGCTGCTGATCGCCGAGATCTTCCCGCTCGCCGTTCGCGGCCGCGGCATGTCGATCGCCACGGTCGCCAACTGGGTGTCGAACCTCATCGTCTCGCAGGTCTTCCTGCTGTTGATCGACGGCATCGGCTCGGCCTCGACCTTCCTCGCCTTCGCCGTCCTCACCGTCGCGGCGATCTTCTTCACCCTCCGGCTGGTCCCCGAAACCAAGGGCCGCTCGCTGGAAGAGATCGAGGCCGATCTCGGCGGCGAAGCGCATCCGCAGAGCGCGGCGAACGCCTCGGCGTGAGGGGGCGTCACGCCGATGATACAGGCGACAATTAGGCCTGCTTGACTTGAGCGAAACGAGCGAGGCGCCCCTGTCCACCACGGCCGAACCCGATGCGCCCGACGCCGCGAATGAAGGCGCGCTTCGCAGCTTCCACGTCGTCCTCAACGCCGATGCCGGAGGCGCCGCCGACGGCGGCGAGACACTCCGCGAGCGGATCGAATGCGGCCTGCGGAGCATCGGCGCCTCCGCCGTCACCATCGACGCCGACCGTTCGCGGCCGTTCGAGGAGCGGATCCGCGACGCGGCGGCTGCCGAGGCCCGCGTCATCGTTTCGGCCGGCGGCGACGGAACCGCGACGGCGCTGGCGTCGGCCATCGCCGATACCGACAAGGTCCTCGCCGTCCTGCCGCTCGGCACCGCCAATCTTCTCGCCCGCGACCTCGCCATTCCGCTCGATCTCGACGAGGCGATCCTCGCCATGGCCTCGATGCAACCCCGGCGCATCGACGCCGGGACGGTGAACGGCCGGCTGTTCCTCCACAAGGTCGTCGTCGGCTTTGCTCCGGCCATCGCGGCGAAACGCGAGGAGTTGCGCCATCACCGCGAGTTCGGGGCGATGGCCGAATTCCTGCGCTATTGCCTGCGCCGGCTGGCAATGCCCCACAAGCTGCGCCTGGTGCTCCGGCTCGGCGGCGCGCCGGAGGAGGAGGTCAAGGTCCGGGCCGTGGCAGTGGCGAACAACGCCTATGACGAGGGTCTCGGCCGGTTCTTCGCGCGCTCGCGCCTCGATCGCGGCGAGCTCACCGTCTACACCCTCAAGCGGCTCGGCCTTCCCGATCTCCTGCGGCTGTCTGCCGGCATGCTGATCGGCCGCTGGCGGCAGGACGAGGCGCTGAGCGTGCGCAGCGCGACGAGCGTCGAATTGAAGTCGCGGCTGAAGCGGCTGCAGGCGATGGTCGACGGCGAGGTGGTCAAGCTGCGCTCGCCGCTGCGCTTCGAGATCCGCCCCGCGGCCCTGACGGTGCTGGCGCCCGTCGTGGCGACGGCCGAGCCGCGCGATGGAAGCGAGTGATGCTGCTCGCCCACCTCTCCGACCTCCATTTCGGCCGTCACGACCCCGAGGCTGCGGACGCGCTCGTCAAGGACGTGCGGGGCCAGGCGCCAGACCTCGTGGTCGTCAGCGGCGACTTCACCCAGGACGGCACTAAGGCGGAATTCCGCCAGGCCGAGGCGTTCCTTGACGCGCTGTCGCTGCCGCTCTTCTGCATTCCCGGCAATCACGACGTTCCGGCAAAGAACATCCTGCGCCGGCTCACGGCGCCCTACAGCCTCTACCGGCGCCATATCGCCGACGAGCTCGAACCCTTCGTCGAGACCGGCGGCGTCGCCATTGCCGGGTTGAAGACCTCGCGCCGGCTGCGCCTCGGGCTGAACTGGGCGCATGGCTCGCTCAGCCGCGACCAGATCGGCGCGCTCGAGCATCGCTTCGCCGAGAGCGACCCTGGCGCGGTGCGCGTCGTCGTCGCCCATCACCCGCTGATGCTGCCGGAAACGCCTTTCGGCATGAAGACGGTCAAGCGGGCGGACCTTGCGCTGTCGACCTTTGCCGGGCTCGGCGTCAGGCTGGTTCTGTCGGGGCACTTCCACCTGACCTATCAACGCCGGCATGCGCCGGACAAGGCGGTGCGCGAGGGCCAGCCGACGACGTCGGGCGAGCGCCGACCGAAGGCCCTGCCGCTCACCGTCGTCCAGGCGGCGAGCGCCATTTCGACAAGGCTTCGCGGCGAGCCGAACGCCTACAACCTCATCGTCATCGAGGACGGTCGGATCGACGTTGCCGTCCGCGAATGGCGCGGCGGCGCTTGGGTCGGTCAGTCGGCCGGTCGGCCGCGCCATTCGCGCTGCTCCGCTTGATGTGCCCGCTCTCCCCGACGGCCCGTGCCCTCGCCGCCCTGTCGCTGACCCAGCTGATCGGCTGGGGCGCGACCTTCTGGCTGCCCGCGGTCACCGGGCCGGCGATGGCGGCCGATCTTCACATCGGTCTGCCGATGGTGATGGGCGGCCCGACGATCATGCTCGTCGTCATGGCGCTGGTCTCCTGGCCGCTCAGCGGCATCTTCGAGCGCGAGGGCGCCCGCCCGGTCATGATGCTCGGCTCCTGCCTCGGGGCGGCTGGCCTGCTGCTCCTCAGCCTTGCTGGCGGCCCTGTGTCCTACGCATTCGCCTGGACCGTCCTCGGCCTTGCCGGCGCCACCATGCTGTCGACCCCGGCGCAGATCGCCCTCGCCGAGATCGCCGGCGAGAGAGCGCGCCAGGCACTAGGCATCCTGATCCTGGCGGGCGGGCTGACATCGACGATCGTCTGGCCGCTGTCGGGGCTGCTGCAGGCCCATCTCGGCTGGCGGGTGACGACGGCGATCTACGGCGCCCTGATGCTTTGCGTCTGCCTGCCGCTGCACTTTACGGCGCTGGCCCGCCGCCCGCGGGAGAAGTCCGCCTCGAAGACCAGGTCCAAGGCCGCACCGCTCCACCTGCCGAGCTTCGTTCTCCTCGCCCTCAGCTTTGCCGCCAACGGCTTCTTCACCTGGGGCTTCGCCCTCACCATCATCATCCTTTTCGAGAGGGGCGGCCTCGATCACACCAGCGCGCTGGCGGCGGCGGCCTTCATCGGCATTGCCCAATGGGCAGGGCGGATGATCGACTTTCTCGGCGGCCGGCGCTGGTCCGGCTTCGTCAGCGGGCTCTTCGCCGCCGCACTGTTCCCGCTCAGCTTCGTCGCCCTGCTGGTTTTGAGCGACTTTACCGGCGCGATGATCTTTGCGACGCTCTACGGCCTCGCCAGCGGCATCACCGCCGTCACCCGGGCGACGTTGCCGCTGCAGATCTTCCCGGTCGCGGCCTATGCGAGGGCCTCGGCGCAGCTGGCGGTGCCGTTGAACCTTTCCTTTGCAGCGGCGCCGCCGGTCTTCACCGCCATCATGACCTCCGCCGGCCCGCACGCCGCGCTGTGGCTGGCCTTCGCGATCTCGATCTTCGCCTGTGGAACGCTGTTCGCGCTCTCGCTGCTGCATCGGCACAAGGGCCTCGACCTGCCGGTCGCGAACGGGACGCTCCCGCAGCGGCCGGTGCCCGAGGACCGGCCGATGGCGCAGGCCAAGAATCTCTAAAGATTTCCTTAATTAAGCATTGAATTGAATATGTTTCCTCGCCCGCCCGGCGAGGCTTGTTTGCGACAGGATCGGCCGCCATTCAACGCATGAACCAACGCTTCAGGGCTGATTTCCATGACCATATCGATCTCGCCTCGCGGGCTGCCATCGGCCGCCGCAGCGCTCTTCATGCTCGCAGCGACATCGCTCGCCCATGCCGGGTCCATCGGCGGCGGCGATGACGCGGTCATTCGCGCCGTCGAAAAGGCCGGCAGCGATCTCGGCGCCCGCGTCGGCGTGATGATCGTCGACACCCAGTCCGGCAAGGTCTGGTCGGCCCGCGCCGACGAGCGCTTCCCCTTGAACAGCACCTTCAAGGCCTTCGGCTGCGCCGCCGTCCTCGGTCAGGTCGATGCCGGCGAAGCGTCGCTTAACGAGACGATCACCTATTCCGCCGACGATCTCGTCACCTATTCGCCCGTCACCGAGAAACACGTCGATACCGGCATGACGCTCGGCGAAATCTGCGATGCGGCCATGTCGATGAGCGACAACACCGCCGGTAATCTCGTCATCGAAAGCCTCGGCGGACCGGATGGCGTGACGCAGTTCATGCGCGCCATCGGCGACGGCGAGACCCGGCTCGACCGGACCGAGCCGACCCTCAACGAGGCAGCGCCCGGCGATCCGCGCGACACGACGACGCCGAAAGCCGCGGCGGCGAGCCTTCAGACCCTGGTTCTCGGCGACGCCCTCTCCGAGACGTCGCGACAGCAGCTGAAGTCCTGGCTTATCGGCAACAAGGTCGGCGATCCGCTTCTCAGGGCCGGCTTCCCGAAGGACTGGGCGGTCGCCGACCGGACCGGCGCCGGCGGCCACGGCTCACGCTCGGTGATCGCGGTCGCCTGGCCGCCCGAACGAAAGCCGATCGTCGCGGCGATCTATCTGACCGGGACTGAGGCCTCGATGGAGGCGCGCAGCGCGGCCATCGCCGAGATCGGCAAGGCCGTCGCCGCCTCGCTGCCGCGCTGACCCCGGCGGGCGAGCGGACCGGCCGCCCTATCGGCCGTGCCGGTCATCCCGGAATGGCCACGACGACCGCGACGACGATGGCGATCATGACGATCGCCATCGCCCGGTCGAACAGGTTGATCGAGCGGGCGAGATCGTCCAGCGTCGCGTCGCGGCGGCCTTCCGGATTGAGCTGCGGCGCATCGACGATGAGGTCGCGATAGCGCCGCGGCCCTCCGACGGAAATGTCGAGGGCGGCGGCCAGCGCAGTCTCCGGCCAGCCGGCATTCGGCGAACGGTGCAGGCCGGCATCGCGCCGGGTGCGCGCCATGATCGCCGAAAAGCCGGCGCGGCGCCGCCGGCTGAAGATCGCGGCGAAGGCGAAGAGCACCGCCGTCAGCCGCGCCGGGACGAAGTTGAGGATGTCGTCGAGCTTCGCCGAGGCATAGCCGAAATCGCGATAGCGCGCGTCCATGTGGCCGATCATCGAATCGGCGGTGTTGACCAGCTTGTAGGCGAACAGCCCCGGCAGGCCGAGGAGAAGGAACCAGAAGGCCGGCGCCACGACGCCGTCAGAGGCGTTTTCGGCAAGCGACTCGATCGCGGCGCGGATGATGCCGGCCTTGTCGAGCTGTTCGGGATCGCGCCCGACGATATGGGCGACCGCCCGCCGCCCCTCCGCCAGCCCGCCGTCGCGCAGCGCCGCGCCCACCACGCGCACATGATCGATCAGGCTCTTGTGGGCGAGGAAGACCGCGACGACCAGCGCCTCGCAGACCATCCCGAAGAAACCGAGCGCATCGGCGAGCGCCGCGACGAAGCCGCCGAGGACGAGCGCCCCGAGAAGCAGGAGCCCGAGGGCGAAGAAGCCGGCGCGCCGGCGGGTCTCGCGGGTGAAGTCGTCGCGGTTCAGCCGCCTGTCGAGAACGTCGATCGCCTCCCCCATCAGCGCCACAGGGTGCTTCAGCGAGCGCCACAGCCAGGGCGGATCGCCGACCAGCCTGTCGAGCACCATGGCGGCAAGGAGAATGGCGAGCCGCGCGATCAAGCTTCGTTTCCCTTCGCGGTGTCGGAGAGTGCCTCCGCCAGGGCCTTCGACAGGCGCGACGCCTCGGCTGCGCCCTTCACATTGCCGAAACGCAGCCAGTCCGGCCGGTAGTCGAAGGGCCGGGTCAGGACGTGGCGCCGGCAGAGCGCCTCGAAGAGGGCGGCGGCATCCTGCGTCTCGACGGTGGCAAACAGCGGCGTCGCGCCATGGATTGTCAGGCCGGCACCTTGGAGCACCTCGTCCCGGCGCGCGGCCTGCGCCGCGACCTCGCCCGCAACCTTCGACCAGGTCTCGGAAGATGCCAGGACCGCGGCGCCGATCGCCAGCGCCGGGCCGCTGACCGCCCAGGGCCCGAGCCGCGCAGCGAGGGTCTCGGCGAGGACCGGCGTCGTCAGGGCGAAGCCGAGACGGACGCCGGCAAGGCCGAAGAACTTGCCGAAGGAGCGATGGACGAGCAGGCTCTCCGTCCCGGCTTTCGGCGCGACCGAGAGGGCGGGCTCGGCGTCGGCGAAGGCCTCGTCGACGACGAGGAGGCCGCCGCGCCGGCGCATTTCCTCCTGCAACCCGGCGAGCGATTCGAGGGACGTCTGCCGGCCATCGGGATTGTTCGGATTAACGACGACGGCGACGCCGGCTCTGGCCGGCATCTCGTCTAGCGAGGCGATGGCGTGGACGCGGTGGCCGGCGGCGGCGAATGCGGCGCGATGCTCGCCATAGGTCGGCTCGAGGATCGCGACGTCGGTCTGCGGCAGCAGGAAGGGGAGGAGCGAGATCAGCGCCTGGCTGCCCGGGGCGGCGACGATGCCGGCTTTTGCGGGCGCAGCGTAGGCGCTGCGCGCCGCCGCGATCGCGGCTGCCATCAGCCCGTCTTCCGGCAGCCGGGTCCAGACGTCGGGCGAGAGCTCCGGCAGCGGCACCGGCGACGGGTTGATGCCCGTCGAAAGGTCGAGCCAACCGGCGCGCGCACCGCCGAAGCGGGCGATCGCCAGGCCGAGCCCGCCGCCATGGGTATAGGCCTCTCTCATCGCCGATCGATCACGTGGCAGAAGGAGCCCATCACCCGGCCATTGCGAAGGCCCGTCTGGCCGAGATCGGCGCCGCGCGCGTCGTGGACCGCAAAAAGCGGCTCGCCCGGACCTTCTTGAAGCGTCGTCGCATAGTGGAATTCGTGGCCCATCAGGTCCTCGTTGGCGGGGCCGAACGGCCCCTCGCCGAGCGGCGTCAGGCGGCGATAGCCAAGATGGCGCCGGCGCTCGGCAAAGCTCGTCTGAAGCGGCAGGAGGCCGAGCATCTTGTGGCGCTCGCCGCCGGCATCGACGAGGCTTTCGCCGAGCACCATGTAGCCGCCGCACTCGCCATAGACCAGCGCGCCGCGCTCTGCGGCAGCACGGCAGCCTGCCCGAAACCCCTCGGCAGCGGCGAGCCGACCGGCATGGAGTTCGGGATAGCCGCCCGGCAGGAACACCGCATCGGCATCGCCCGCTGGCGTTTCATCGGCGAGCGGCGAGAAAAAAGCGAGCTCGGCGCCGGCTTGCCGCCAGCCAGCAAGCATATGCGGATAGGCAAAAGCGATGGCCTCGTCCCTGGCGACGGCGATCTTCCGGCCGAGCGGCGGCAGCGGCGGGGTCGCCCGCAAAGGCCGAGGGGTGGGCGGCGTCGCCAGGACCACAAGGGCGTCGAGATCGGCATGGCCGGCCATCCAGGCGGCGGCCCGCTCGAAAAACCCGGCGAGATCGCCATGCTCGCCGGCCTGGACGAGGCCGAGATGGCGCGAGGGCAGTGTCAGCTCGTCGCGACGCGGCAGGGCGGCGAGAACCGGAACGCCGAGCGGCGCCAGCGCCTCCGCCAGCATGGCGCGATGGCGTTCGGAGCCGATCCGGTTGAGGATCAGGCCGGCGAGCCGCGTATCGGTGCGGAACCGGTGAAACCCCGAGACGAGCGCCGCCACCGAATGGGACTGGCGGGCGCAATCGACGACGAGGACGATCTTCGCGCCGATCGTCGCGGCGAGATCGGCGGCCGAGCCGGTGCCGTCGGCGGCGCCGTCGAAGAGGCCCATCGCCGCTTCGGTGACGAAGAGGTCGGCATCCGCCGCCCGCTGCCCGGCAAGAAAGCACAGCAGGTCCGGCCGCATGGCGAAGGGATCGAGGTTGACGCATTCGCGCCCGCTCGCCGCGGCATGGAAGGCGGGGTCGATATAGTCCGGCCCGGCCTTCGCCGAGGCGACCCGATGCCCGGCCGCCCTGAGCGCGGCGATCAGCGCCAGCGTCACCGTCGTCTTGCCTGCGCCAGACGAGGGCGCGGCGATCATCAGCCCGGCCAAATCATTCTCCATCGGGTGCCCGGCGAGGATAGCCGGCTCGCGAGGATCGCCGCGGCGCGGCGCCCCGACGATGTCTGGCACCATTACGGAACTCGGCTATAAGCGCGCAATGGGCTTCGAAGCGGACGAGACGCGCAAACCGGAAGGCCGGCCGCTGAGGCGCGGCTGGACGACGGGCGCCTGCGCCACCGCGGCGACCAAGGCGGCGCTGACGGCGCTCTTCTCCGGCAGCTTCCCCGATCCCGTCGAGATCCGCCTGCCGAAGGGCGAGATGCCGGCCTTCGCGCTGAACCGGCAGAAGCTGGCGGGTGGCTCGGCGATGGCGGCGATCGTCAAGGACGCCGGCGACGACCCGGACGTCACCCATCTCGCCGAGATCGTTTCGACGGTCTCGTTCGCACCGCCGGGCACCGGGCTCGTCTTCAGGGCCGGCCCGGGCGTCGGCATGGTCACCCGCGCCGGCCTGCCGATCCCGCCGGGCGAGCCGGCGATCAACCCGGTGCCGCGGCAGATGATGCGCGAGGTGGTCGAGGCGCTCTGCGCTGTCCATGGCCGGGCGGCGGACGTCGTCGTCGAGATGGGCGTGACCGACGGCGAGGCGCTCGCTCAAAGGACCTGGAACCCGCGCCTCGGCATCGTCGGCGGGCTGTCGATCCTCGGCACCACGGGCATCGTCCATCCCTTCTCATGCTCGGCCTGGATCCATTCGATCCATCGCGGCGTCGACGTCGCCCGGGCGGCAGGCCTCGCCCATGTCGTCGGCGCGACGGGCTCGGCCAGCGAGGATCTTGCCCGCAGGCTCTACCCAACGCTGCCGGAGATCGGCTTTCTCGACATGGGTGACTTTGCCGGCGGGCTGCTGAAATATCTGAGGGCCCATCCGGTGGAGCGGCTGACCATCGCCGGTGGCTTCGCCAAGCTGACAAAGCTGGCGCAAGGGGCGATGGACCTTCATTCCGGCCGGAGCCAGGTGGATTTCGGTTTCCTCGCCGATGTCGTCGAGGCGCTGGATCCGCCGGCTGCGGGGCAGTTGAGGAGCGGGATCCTCGCCGCCAATACGGCGAAGGAAGTGGTGGAGTTGACGCGGACCGAGGGGATCGACCTTGCCGGAGCCATCGCGCTCTCGGCGCAGGAGGCGTGCCTGAAGATGTTGAAGGATACGGGCGTCGCGGTCGAAATCCTTGTCGCCGATCGCGGAGGACAGCTGCTTGCCAGGGCCTGACGCGGAAGCGGCCAAACCGTCGCCGGAGCGTGCGACGGGCGTCGCCGGGCGCCGGCCCACCGTCCTTGTCCTTGGCGGCACGGCAGAAGCGAACGACCTCGTCCGCGCCCTTGGCAAACGTTTCCCCGACCATCGGCTGATCCTGTCGCTTGCCGGCCGCACCCGCGCGCCTAGCCTTCCCGAAGGCGCCGAGATCCGCATCGGCGGCTTCGGTGGCGCGGCGGGGTTGGCCGCTTTCCTCAGGGCCGAGGCCGTCGGCCTGCTTGTCGATGCGACGCATCCCTTCGCCGCCGGCATGGCGCGCAACGGGGCAAAGGCGGCGGACGTCGCGGGCATCCGGCGACTGAAGCTTCTGCGACCGGCCTGGCAAGCGGTCGATGGCGACAGGTGGACGGAGGTCACCTGCCTCGCCGAAGCCCGCGACGCGCTGCCCAAGGGCGCAAGGCCGTTCCTCGCCCTCGGCCGCCAGCATCTGTCGCCCTTCTTCTCTCGCGGTGATCTCGCCCCCCTCGCCCGGATGATCGAGCCGCCTGACCCGCCTTTGCCGGTGGGCTGGACGCTGGTCCTGTCGCGGCCATCGCCGGACTGGCGGGCAGAAGCCGAATTGATGCGGGCCCACGGCGCGAGCCACCTCGTCACCCGCAATTCGGGGGGCGAGGCCTCCTATGCCAAGGTCGCCGCGGCGCGAGAACTGGGGCTCCCGGTCGTGATGATCGCCCGGCCTGCGGTGCCGGAGGGGCCGGTGTTCGAGACGGTGGAGGCGTTGCTGGCGGCGGTTGGGAGACGATCGGACCTTGCGACGGAATAGCCGCGTCCGGCAGAACACAGGGCCTTGGCGAGCGTCGTGGCGGGGTCGAAGGACTCTCGCTCTGGGACCTCGCACCCATCTCGCGGCAATTCAGCTCTCGCCGACCCGTTTCCGCTGAGGCTTCGGCCAGTCGGTTTCCGCCTTACTCCGCTTTCGTCGTCTTCCGCTTCGGCCGCAGCACATGGACGTGGCCGGCATCGTAGAGCTTGGAATCGATGAAGTCCGTCGCCCCCAACGCGCGACCGACGAAGATCAGCGCGGTGCGGGTGAGCTTGGCGTCCCGCGCCGCGCGGTGCAGTTCGCCGAGGCTCGACCGGATGAATGCCTCGTCCTCCCAGCCGACCCGGTAGGCGATGATCGCCGGGCAATCCTCGCCATAGGCCGCAAGCGGCGCGAGTTCGCGCTGGATATGCGCGATGTTGCGGACCGAAAGATGGATCGCCAGCGTCGCGCCGCTCCGCCCGAGGGTCGACAGTTCCTCGCCCTCCGGCATTTTCGACGACTTCATCGCCGTGCGGGTGAGGATCACCGTCTGGCAGATCTCCGGGACGGTGAGTTCCAGCTTCAATGCCGCGGCGGCGGCGGCGAAGGCCGGCACGCCCGGCGTGATGTCGTAGGGAATGGCGAGCGCCTCCAGCCGGCGGATCTGCTCGGCAATGGCGCCATAGAGCGACGGGTCGCCGGAATGCACCCGCGCGACATCCTCGCCGCGCCCATGCGCCGCCGTAATCTCGGCGACGATCTCGTCGAGCGTCATCGGCGCGGTGTCGATCACCCGCGCTCCCGCGGGAGCCGCCGCGACCACCTCCTGCGGCACCAGCGAGCCGGCATAGAGGCACACCGGACAGGCCTCGATCAGCCTCAGGCCACGCACGGTGATGAGATCGGCAGCGCCCGGCCCCGCGCCGATGAAATGGACCGTCATGGCTTTTCGTCCCGCTTGTCTTTCGAAGGAGCCGCTTTCGACCACAGTCGGCGGGCCGGCACAACAGCGGGAGGCGCCTCGATTGGCGGGCAGGCGATCGGCAGGCGGCGGCCGGAGCCTCGCTGTCAATACGACGTGACACTCGGGCTGTCATTTTTGATGGAATGACGGCTTCTCATTCGCCGCCAAACTCGCTAGCCTGCGGATATGAGGCTCGCCTTCCCCTTTGCCGCCATCGTCGGCCAGGACCAGATGAAGCTGGCGCTGTCGATCGCCGCGGTCGATCCGGCCATCGGCGGCGTGCTCGTCTTTGGCGATCGCGGCACCGGCAAGTCGACCGCCGTCCGCGCGCTCGCCGCGGTGCTGCCGGAAATCGAGGCGGCGAGCTGTCCCTATCGCTGCGACCCGGCACGGCCCGACGAGGCCTGCGAGACCTGCCGCGGCAAGCCGAAGTCGCGGCGCGGCAAAGCCCGTGTCCCGGTGCCGGTGGTCGACCTGCCACTCGGCGCGACGGAGGACAGGATCGCCGGCTCGCTCGACCTCGAACGGGCGCTGTCCGCCGGCGAGAAGCGCTTCGAGCCCGGGCTTCTGGCGCGGGCCAATCGCGGCTTTCTCTATATCGACGAGATCAATCTTCTGGAGGATCATCTGGTCGACCTGCTGCTCGACGTCGCCGCCTCCGGCGAGAACGTCGTCGAGCGCGAGGGGCTCAGCGTGCGCCATCCGGCGCGCTTCGTGCTGGTCGGCAGCGGCAACCCGGAAGAGGGCGAGTTGCGGCCGCAGCTGCTCGACCGCTTCGGCCTGTCGGTCGAGGTGAAGACGCCGACCGATCTTGCGACCCGCATCGAGGTGGTGAAGCGCCGGGACGCCTTCGAGCGCGACCCGGCCGGCTTCACCGCCCGCTTCGAGGCGGAGAACGACGCGGTGCGGGGCGCCATCCTCGCGGCGCGTGAGCGCCTCGCCAACGTCGCCGTTCCTGACGAGACGCTGGAGAAGGCGGCGCAGCTGTCGATCCGCCTCGGGACCGACGGGCTGCGCGGCGAACTGACGCTGATGCGGGCCGCGCGGGCGCTCGCCGCCCTGCAGGGCGGGGCCGAGGTCGGCTGGCCGCATCTCGCCGAGCTTGCGCCGCTGGCGCTCTCCCACCGGCTGCGCCGCGATCCGCTGGACGAGGCGGGCTCGGCGACGCGCGTCACCCGCGCCGTCGGCGAACTCGCGGCAGCCTGAGCGGGTCGGCGCGATGACCGCCCGGCCGATCCCGGCAAATGACGGCGCGGCGAGCCCGCCGGAGACCGCCGATGCTGCGGCGCTCTGGCAGGAAGCGCTGCTCTGCCTCTCGCTCTTTGCGGTCGATCCCGGCCTCGGGCTTCGGCTCGCCGCCAGGGCCGGGCCCGTCCGCCAGCAGGCGCTCAAAAACCTGCGGGCGTCGCTTCCCCCCGGCGAGGCATGGCGCAAACTTCCGGCCGGCGCATCGCCGGCGGCGCTGACCGGCGGGCTCGATCTTGCCGCATCGCTCGCGGCCGGGCGGCCGATCGCCGAAAAGGGCCTGATCGCCGCAAGCGACGGCGGCGTCATCGTCGCCGCCATGGCCGAGCGCATGGCAGACGACGCCGCCGGGCTGCTGGCGCTGGCGCTCGACAGGGGCACGGTGCCGATCGAGCGGGACGGCCTTTCGGCAGAGCTGCCGGCGCGCATCGGCGTCCTCGCCCTCGACGAGGGGATGGAGGAGGACGAGGCGCCGCCGCACGCTCTTTGCGAGCGGCTGGGGCTATGGCTGTCGCTGGACGGAGCGGATCCCCGGGGCAGCGCTGGCGGACATCTCGACGCTGCGGCCATCGCAGCGGCCCGCGACCGCCTGATGGCCGTGCGGCCGGACGAGGCCGGCCTCGAGACGATCTGCCAGGCGGCGATGGCCTTCGGCATCGTCTCGCTGCGGGCGCCGCATCTGGCGCTCCGGGCGGCCTGCGCCTCGGCGGCGCTCGCCGGCAGGCATCTGCCGGGCGAGACCGACATCGAGACCGCCATCCGGCTGGTGCTGCTTCCCCGTGCGACCACCCTTCCCGGCATGCCCCAAGACGGCAACGAGGACGACTTGTCTGCCGCACGCGACGAAGAGGACGGCAACGACGCGACGCGGAACGAGCCGCCGCAGGATGATGTCCGCGACAGGGCCGAAGAGACGGAAACCGGAGAGATCGCGCCGCAGGACGAAACGCTGATCGAGGCGGCGGATGCCGGGCTCCCGGCCGATCTCCTGAAGCGCCTCGCCGCCATGGCCCGCTCGCGGCAGATGCCGGCGGGCGGCGGACGCAAGGGCGCTTTTGCCGGCAGGGCAAGGCGTGGGCGGGCGATCGGCACCCGGCCCGGCGATCCCCGCCGCGACCGGCTCGACCTTGTCGCGACGCTCCGCGCCGCAGCGCCCTGGCAGACGATCCGGCGACGCGAGCGCAGCGGGCGGCAAACCGATGTGCTCCCGCGACCGCTCGAGATCCGCGCCGCGGACATTCAGGTCCGCCGCCATCGTGGCAAGGCGGAGACCGCGACCATCTTCGCCGTCGACGCCTCGGGTTCGGCGGCGCTCGCCCGCCTCGCCGAGGCGAAGGGCGCCGTGGAGCGCATCCTTGCCGAATGCTATGTCCGCCGCGACCGGGTGGCGCTCGCCGCCTTCCGCGGCACCCGCGCCGACGTGCTGCTTCCCGAAACCCGCTCGCTTACCCGGGCGAAGCGCTGCCTCGCCGCGCTCCCGGCCGGCGGCGGCACGCCGCTCGCCAGCGGCATTCTCGCCGCGCTGGACCTTGCCAAGGCGAGCGCCCGCGAGGGCCGCACGCCGCTGATCGCGCTTCTCACCGACGGGCGGGCGAACATCTCGCTTGCCGGCGCGGCCGGCCGGCCGCAGGCGATGGAAGACGCAAGAATGGCGGCAGCGGCGGTGCGGGCGAGCGGTATCGCCGCCCTCGTCATCGACCTTGCCCAACGCCCGAGCGAGGCCGCGCGGGAGATCGCCGCGGCCATGGGCGCGAGCTACCTCGCCTTGCCACGCGCCGATTCGCAGGCGCTGGCGGAACTGGTGGCGGCCGCACCGCGCGGGGCCCTCGCAAGCCGCGCCATCGCCAGGCCATGAGCGGACGGCTCGACTTTTCCCGCGACGGCCGCGACTGGCCGCATCGCGATCGGAGCCGCTTCATCGAGGCCGGCGGCACGCGCTTCCATGTCCAGGTCCTCGGGCCGGACGACGCGCCGCCGCTGCTTCTCCTGCATGGCACCGGCGCCTCGACCCACTCGTTCCGCGATCTCGCGCCGCTTCTCGCGGAAAGCCATCGCGTGATCATGCCGGACCTGCCGGGCCACGGCTTCACCCCGGCGCCGCGCTGGCGGCGGCCGTCGATCACCGGCATGGGTGCGGCCCTCGCCGCCATGCTGCGGGCGATCGATGTCGTGCCGGCCCTTGCCGCCGGCCATTCGGCGGGCGCGGCGATCCTCCTTCGCATGGCCCTCGACGGCGAGATCCGCCCCCGCCACATCGTCTCGCTCAACGGCGCGCTGCTGCCCTTTCCCGGCGTCGCGGCGCATCTCTTCCCGCGGCTGGCGAAGCTCCTCTTCCTCAACCCGGTGGCGCCGCGGTTCTTCTCCTGGCGGGCGAAAAACGGCCGTGCCGTCGCCCAGCTGATGGAAAGCACCGGTTCGCGGATTTCGCCGGAGGGCGTCGCCTATTACGAGCGGCTGCTCGCCTCGCCCGCCCATGTCGAGGGCGCGCTGACGATGATGGCGAACTGGGATCTCGAAAGTCTGCGGCGCGACCTGCCGCGGCTCGAAGTGCCGCTCACCCTCGTCGTCGGCATGCGCGACCGGGCAGTGCCGCCGGAAGTCTCCGAGCGCGTCGCCCGCATGGTCAGGGGCGCCCGGGTCGAGACGCTGCCGGGCCTTGGCCATCTCGCCCATGAAGAGGCGCCCGAGACGGTCGGAGCATTGATGCTCCGGGCCTTTGCGCAGGAAGCCGCTCCGGCCGGCGAAGACCGCGAGGCACCACGGACCGGCACGGCTTGAGACACGGCCGACGGGCGGAGGACGCGGTCATCGTCCCGACCGGCGCCCGCACCTCTCTCTACCGCTGCGGCATGCGGTCACCGTTCCTCGTGAAAAATCATCTTTTCAACCGGCGATTTGCCCGGCGATTGTCGCTGCACGCATGTAAAAAATCCGTTTGATCCGGATTTAGACTTGGAATATCTATAGTAAATAGAGTGCCGGCATGCTTGCTTTTTCGAGGAGGCTTTTATGCTCAAGCTTTGCGCGGCACTTTGTGCCGTTTCGTTAAGTGCTATGGGTGCGGCAACTGCGCAGGATCGGGATCACCCGCTGCGAGCGCTGAGCCAGCACGACTTCTACCGCGTCTTCGGCACCACGCCGTCCCCCAGCGCCCAGTCGGACGCCGCGCGGGCCGCCAGCGAGCAGCGCTGGGCGCAGCGGGTGGCCGGGATCGACGACATGCTCTCCGCGGTGGTCGAAAAGGGGCAGTTCACCGACACGACCCTCACCAATTCCACCGCCCTCCTGAAGCTGCTCAAGCAGCGCAACGATCCCATGAGCTATCTCTATCTCTGGCATCTCGTCGCGCTGGACACGACGGCGGTCGACCATGCTCCGACCGGACCGGGGATCAGGCACCAGCAGGTCGGCCCGGCGCGGTCGTCGCGGGCGCTCGCCATGGTTCATCAGGCGCTGTTCGAAGTCGCCAACACGATGAACGCCGCGCCCTACGCGACCACCCTGAAGACGCCGCACACCTTCGACCTCTCCCTGCCCGGTGGGCTTTCCGCACAGCAGCGGCAGAAATACGTCAGGGCGCGGGAGGCGGCGGCCCTGTCCGAGGCGGCCTATCTGACGCTCGAGCTGCTCTATCCGAGCCTCCGGGAAACAACGCTCAACACCGCGCCGCCGAGCCTTTCGACGGTCAGCTGGTTTTCGCAAGGGGCGGCGCGAACGGGCTTTTCCGACGCTCTCTGCAACGAACTGACGCCGTCGCTCAGCCTGCATGTCTACTACCAGTGCTCGCTCCAGGCGATCGAGGGCGACAACGATCCGGACGTCGCGATCCTGAAGCTCGCACGCGAAAACGGTGTCGCCGTCGGGCGGGAGATTGCCGGGACGATCAAGGCCGAGCGCGAGGGCGACAATGCGCGGCTGTCGGAGCCCGAACTCGACGACAGCTTCGAATACCGCTACCGGCCGGACGAGCGGAACCGCGCCTTCGTCCAGTGGATGCAGGACCCCGTCTCGAAGATCAGCACCGCGCTCGGCGGCAACTGGATGCATGTGAAGCCCTTCGCGATGAAGTCGAGCTATCAGTTCCGCCCGTCGGAGGCCGACGCGCCGCGCATCGACCTGCCGGTGAACGGCACGCCGGACCAGATCCGGGCCGCAGCCCGCAAGCTGAAATCCTATAACGCCGTAGCGAGATGGGGCACCGACCCGCGGCTCGACGGGACCGGCGCCGGCCATCCCGGCGGCCCGAAGCTCGACCGCTTCTTCCTGGCGCAGTACTGGGCCTATGACGGGACGGCCTATCTCTGCGCCCCGCCGCGGCTCTACAACCAGATCGCCCTGACCGTGCTGATGAAGATCCGCGACCTGCAGGCGCAGGGCGCCGCGCCGGAGCTTGCGGGCCGCGAGCAAATCGACCTTTCCAGCACGGCCGACGTCTCCCGCTTCCTCGCCCTCGTCAATTTCGCCATGGCCGACACTGCCATCGCGGCATGGGACGCGAAGTTCTATTTCCAGTTCCCGCGCCCGGTCACCTATATCCGCGCCGTACAGGCGCTCGACCCAAACAATGAGGCGACCGACGGGCTGGAGCCGTCCGGGGCCGAGGCCCTGAGCATGGCGATGTCGCCATCGCAGAGCCAGCCGGCGGCAGGCGGATTCCCTACCGGACAGTCCTCCGATCAGGGGCAGGCCGGCGTGCCCTATCCCGTCCAGGAAGCCAGCGCGCTGACGACCGCCTCCACCCAGCAGCACACCCTGCCGCGCGGCTCGGTGAGCCAGACGAAGTGGTTTCCCGCCGGGGCGCAGGTGACGAATTCCGATTCGCCCTACAACATCACCCCGCCCTTCCCCGCCTATGTCTCCGGCCACGCGGCCTTCGGCGGCGCCCTGTTCGGCATGCTGCGCCAGTTCGTCGGCCCGAAGACCGAATTCGCCTTCGAGTCGGACGAGTTCAACGGCTTCAGCAAGGACGTCTTCAATTATGTCCGGTGCGAAGCCGCGCCCGGCGGCGGCCTGCGGGACAAGGTGACTCCGGCGAAGTTCTGCGCACCGAGGCCGTTGACCCTCGACTGCGCGGAACGGGAGAACGCCGACAGCCGCCTGTGGATGGGCGTGCACTGGATCGACGACGCCGATGACGGCGTGGTGCTCGGCAACCGGGTCTCGCGGCAGGTCTATGACGTGATGATGGCGCCGAAGACCCACCGCCGGGCCCAGGCGCAGTTTTCCGTGCAGCCGGCAGACTATCCGACCGCCGGCAAGACGATGCGCGAGAAGCTGCTCTGCCGCGACATCGCGATGAGCGATCTTCCGGCCGGCTGGGACAGCGAAAACGGCGAGGTCGGCTTCGGACAGCTCGACCTCGTCAATATCGAGGGCATCCGTCCCTAAGCTCGCAAGCCCCCGCGACCTGAAAGCATAAAGCTCGGCCGATCTGCGGCGACGATCTCTGCCATCGCGGATTCGCATTGGATTTCATCGGCCCGAGGCGCTACAGCGCCGTCAAAAGGGCAGAACAATGCGACTGGGCGAGGAAATCGAAGGGGCGGCGGTCGGACGGGGACGGCCCGCCGAGGGCTGGCTCGGCCATGCCCGCGCGACCATGAGCCTCGCATTGCCGCTGATCGGCGTGCAGCTGGCGCAGGTGACGATGAACGTCACCGACACGGTCATGGTCGGATGGCTCGGCGCCGGCGAGCTCGCCGCGACGGTTCTGGCGACCCAGGCCTTCTTCGTGCTGTTCCTGTTCGGCTCCGGCTTCGCCCATGCGGCGATCCCGCTCGCGGCGGGGGCCGAGGGGCGCGGCGACAGCCGCGGCGTGCGCCGCTCGATCCGCATGAGCGTCTGGGTGCTGATGCTCTACGGCGCGATCATCATGGTGCCGCTGGCGCTGATCGAGCCGATCCTCCTCGCCCTCGATCAGCAGCCCGAGACCGCGCGGCTCGCCGGCGCCTATATGGCGATCGGCCAGTGGTCGATGTTCCCGGCGCTGACGATCCTCAGCCTCAGGGCCTATCTGACGGTGGTGAACCGCGCCTATCTGATGCTGGCGGTGATCGTCGCAGGCGCCGTGGCGAATGCCGGCTTCAACTGGATCTTCATCTTCGGTCATCTCGGCGCGCCGGCCATGGGCATCGTCGGCGCGGCACTGGCGACGCTCCTGTCGAACCTTCTGATGGCGGGGCTGCTCGTCGGCTATACCGTCGCCGCGCCGGGGCTGAAACGCTACGAACTCTATGCGCGGGCCTGGCGGCCGGACTGGCCGGCCTTCTTCGAGGTCGTCCGCCTCGGCCTGCCGATCTCCGCGACGATCATCGCCGAGGTCGGGCTCTTCGCCACCTCGTCGATCATGATGGGCTGGCTCGGCACCGTGCCGCTCGCGGCCCACGGCATCGCGCTGCAGATCGCCTCGATCTCCTTCATGGTTCCGCTCGGCCTCGCCAGCGCCGCGACCGTCCGCGTCGGCCTCGCCTTCGGGCGAAACGACCGCCTGGCGCTGGGGCGGGCCGGCGCGGTCGTGGTGCTCATCGGCGCTGCGCTCGCGCTCGGCGCCGCGACGCTGTTCTGGACCTTTCCCGAACGGCTGATCGGGCTCTATCTCGACCCGAAAAATGCCAATTCGGCCGAGGTGCTGGTGGCCGCCGTGCCACTGCTTCTCGTCGCGGCGGTCTTCCAGATCGCCGATGCGCTGCAGGCGATCGGCGCCGGCGTCCTCAGGGGCATGAAGGACACCCGGGTACCGATGGTCATCGCGCTGGTCAGCTACTGGCTGGTCGGCATGCCGATCGCCTATGTGCTGGCATTTCCGGTCGGCCTCGGCGCGCCGGGGATCTGGTGGGGCCTCGCCTCGGGGCTCGCGGCAGCGGCGGTGATGATGAACTGGCGCTATGTCAGGCGCGAGCGGCTGGGGCTGGTGGGCTGACCGTCAGCTGGTTCACCGCGGCAGTTCGCGCTCGGTGAGGATGCGGTCGATCAGGCCCCATTCGAGCGCCTCTTCGGCCGACATGAAGCGGTCCCGGTCGAGAGTTCTCTCGACTTCCTCGATCGTGCGCCCGCAATGCTCGGCATAGAGCCGGATCATCCGCCGCTTCACCTTCAGCATCTCCTCGGCCTGGATCTCGATGTCCGAGGCCTGACCCTGAAAGCCGCCGAGCGGCTGATGGACGTGGATGCTGGCGTTCGGCAGCGCCACACGCTCGCCGGGCTCACCCGCCATCAGCAGGAACGAGCCCATGGATCGGGCCGTTCCCATGCAGACCGTGTGGACCGGCGAGGAGACGTAACGCATGGTGTCGTACATCGCCATGCCGCTGGTCACGACGCCGCCCGGCGAGTTGATGTAGAGATAGATCGGCCGCCTCGGATTCTCGGCTTCGAGAAACAGAAGCTGAGCGCAGACGAGGCCGGAGACGTCGTCGTTGACCTCGCCATTCAGGAAGATGATCCGCTCGCGCAGGAGCCGCGAGAAGATGTCGAAGGCGCGCTCGCCCCGGTTCGACTGTTCCACCACCATGGGGACGAGCTGCATCGTGCCGCGCATCGGCGACCTCCCTTACGAGTGGCATTGATCGGCTTTCGCGGGCCGCGCGACCGGCGGCCCGAGTTCAGGCGGCGCGCATCAGCGGTGCATTGCCGTTGGCGGCCCGTGGCGCGACCCGCCGCGTGTCCGTCAGATGGTGGAGGATCCTCAGCCGCGTTCCGCCCGCCGCGTTGGCGGCGATCCGGAACGCTACCAAGCTTTCCCCATATTCCGGTTCACGCATCCGGTAGAGCAATTCCTCGCCCGGCACCGACGCGATCGGCTCCGGATCCGCCAGATCCTCGGCCGGCAGCCAGCGCTCGCGGAACGCCTCGATCGAGAGTGCCCGCCAGACCTTGTCGGGCGCAGCTTCGAGGTCGACCTCCAAGACGAGTTCGGCGGCCTTGTCGTCTTCGGTATCCCGGCTCATTGGTCCATATCCTTCAACAGCGCTTCGAGAGCCTCGATCCGGGCCGGCCAGTAGGTCCGGTAGCGTGCGAGCCAGCCGGCGATCCGGGCGAGCCCGTCGGGATCGACCTCGTAGTTCACATAGCGCCCCTGCCGCCTCTCCCGCACCAGACTGGCGCCCCGAAGAACGGCGAGATGCTGCGACATCGCCGGCTGCGAGATCGCCATGCCCTCACGCAAGGCGCTGGCGTTCATCGCGCCGGAGGCCAGCTTTTCGAAGATGGCCCGGCGGGTGGTGTCGCCCAGGGCCTTGAAGATGTCGTCCTCGCTCATGACAATAGATAAGCATGGACTTATGTGATTCGCAAGCGAGGTTCTGAGCTGGCTTTGTTCATCCGTTCTGTCGAATTGAACGGACTCCTGTGAAAGGTCATCGCTCCAAGAGAAGCCGCCGCATCGAGGAACGCGCTTTACCAATTTGTAAAAAATGTGCATTTTGCACACGTAGATTCGGGGTTCCGTTTGCGGAGATTGGCCTTGAAGACGTTCTCCATGACTTCCCTCTCACACTCGACGTCGACGGTGACGAGCGCCGCCGACCGAGAGGTCGTCGCGCTGACCCATCACGGCCGCGAGAAGTACGTTCTGATGCGTGTGGAGGAATACGAAAAGCTGGCGCAACGCGGCCGCGACCCGCGCCATGTAGGATATGTGGACGAGATGCCGGAGCCTCTTCGCGAGCTTTTTTTGGGGCAGGTTCGCGATCGTTCCGTCGGCGACCTCAACCTCGTGGAAGGCGAGGCAAGCTACGATCCGTCCCATCGTGTCCAGCTTATCGCGGATGATGACCAAGTCGGCTGAAGCCTAATGCGAGTGACGGGTTCGGTCTTCGCCTATCCCTATCTCTGGATGGTGGAGGAAGCGAAGGGCATCCGCGACGCCAAGGATCGCACCACCTGTTTGGCGATCCGCCGCGACGTTGGGGGCGCGGACGGCACGACGACTCATCTCATGCTGCTCGGCATTACGGATCAGCTCTGGAAAGGACAAAAGGCCGTCGAAGTACCGGACACCGAAAAACGCCGGGCGGGCCTGAACCCCAAGCGCCCGGCTTTCGTCGTCGTCAGCGAATACAATTACGACGTCCTGCCGCATTCCTGGCATTACGCACCCGGCACGAAGACCTACGGATCGTTCAGCTCGAAGTTCTGCAAAGACATCGCCGAGGCCCTGAAAGCCCTCTCCCGACAGGGTGGCCTCGCGAAAGTAGACCGAACGCGTGCTTGACTGCTTGCAAGGCCGCCACGAACGGCGAACGGCGCGGGCCGTTTCGGACCCGCGCCGTCAGTTCGTTCAGGTGACGCAGTGGCGGCTCAAGCCGCCACCCGGTCGCCCTCGCTGCCGGTCTTCGAGCCGACGACGTAGAAGCTCAGCCGGTCGGTGCCGGCGGAGATCTTCACCGTCTGCTCGTCCCTGACCTCGCCGAGCAGGATCTTCTCGGCGAGCGGGTCCTGCACCTCGCGCTGGATGACCCGCTTTAAGGGCCGCGCGCCATAGGCGGGGTCGTAGCCCTTCTGGGCGAGCCACTCGCGGGCCGTCTCGTCGAGTTCCAGATGGATCTTGCGATCGGTGAGCAGCTTTTCCAGCCGCGCCATCTGGATGTCGACGATCGCGCCCATCTCCGAGCGATGCAGCCTGTGGAACAGGATGACGTCGTCGACGCGGTTGAGGAATTCCGGCCGGAAGGCCGAGCGGACCACCGCCATCACCTGTTCGCGCGCGGCTTCCGCATTCTCGTCCTCGCCGAGCGCCACCAGGAACTCGGACCCGAGGTTCGAGGTCATGATGATCAGGGTGTTGCGGAAGTCGACCGTCCGCCCCTGCCCGTCCGTCAGCCGACCGTCGTCGAGCACCTGCAGGAGCACGTTGAAGACGTCCGGATGGGCCTTCTCGATCTCGTCGAAGAGGATCACCTGATAGGGCCGGCGCCGCACCGCTTCGGTCAGCGCGCCGCCTTCCTCGTAGCCGACATAGCCCGGAGGCGCGCCGATCAGCCGGGCGACCGAGTGCTTCTCCATATATTCCGACATGTCGATGCGCACCATCGCCGCCTCGTCGTCGAAGAGGAAGCTCGCGAGCGCCTTGGTCAGCTCGGTCTTGCCGACGCCGGTCGGTCCGAGGAACATGAAGGAGCCGATCGGCCGGTTGGGATCCTGCAGCCCGGCGCGGGCCCGCCTGACGGCCCGCGACACGGCCTGCACCGCCTCGCCCTGGCCGACGACGCGCTTCTGCAGCGAATCCTCCATGCGCAGGAGCTTGTCGCGCTCGCCTTCGAGCATGCGGTCGACCGGAATGCCGGTCCAGCGCGAGACGACCTGGGCGATGTGGTCGGCCGAAACCGTCTCCTCGACCATCGAGCCGGATTTCGCGCCGTCGCTCGCCTCGGCCTCCTTCAGCGCCGCCTCGAGCTTGGGGATCTCGCCATAGGCGAGCTCGCCCGCCCGCTGGAACTCGCCCTTGCGCTGGGCAATGGCAAGCTCGTTGCGGGACTCGTCGAGACGCTTCTTCAGGTCGGCCGCCTGGCCGAGCTTCGACTTCTCCGCCTGCCAGGCCTGGGTGATCCGGTCGGACTCTTCCTCCAGATTGGCGAGTTCGCCTTCCAGACGCTCGAGCCGGTCCTTGGACGCGTCGTCGGTCTCCTTCTTCAGCGCCTCGCGCTCGATCTTCAGCTGCATGATGCGGCGGTCGATCTCGTCGAGCTCCTCGGGCTTGGAATCGACCTGCATCCTGAGACGCGCGGCACCCTCGTCCACGAGGTCGATGGCCTTGTCCGGCAGGAAACGGTCGGTGATGTAGCGGTTCGACAGCTGCGCCGCGGCGACGAGGGCGCTATCCGAAATGCGCACCTGATGATGCTGCTCGTACTTCTCCTTCAGGCCGCGCAGGATCGAGATCGTGTCCTCGACCGTCGGCTCCGAGACGAAGACCGGCTGGAACCGCCTTGCGAGCGCCGGGTCCTTCTCGACGTGCTTGCGGTATTCGTCGAGGGTCGTCGCACCGATGCAGTGGAGCTCGCCGCGGGCGAGCGCCGGCTTCAGGAGGTTCGAGGCATCCATCGCGCCGTCAGCCTTGCCGGCGCCGACGAGGGTGTGCATCTCGTCGATGAACAGGATGACCGATCCGGCCGCTGCCGTCACTTCGGAGAGGACGGATTTCAGCCGCTCTTCGAACTCGCCGCGATATTTCGCGCCGGCGATCAGCGCACCCATGTCGAGGGCCATCAGCTGCTTGTCGCGCAGGGATTCCGGCACGTCGCCATTGACGATGCGCAAAGCGAGGCCTTCGGCGATGGCGGTCTTGCCGACGCCGGGCTCGCCGATCAGCACCGGGTTGTTCTTGGTGCGCCGGGAGAGCACCTGGATGGTGCGGCGGATCTCGTCGTCACGGCCGATCACCGGGTCGAGCTTGCCCTCGCGGGCCGCCGCCGTCAGGTCGCGGGCGTATTTCTTCAGGGCGTCGTAGCCGCTCTCGGCCGAGGCGGTGTCGGCGGTGCGGCCCTTGCGCAGATCGTTGATCGCCTCGTTGAGGCCGTTCGGCGTGACGCCGGCCTTCTTGAGGATGTCGGCGGTCTTGGCGCTCTTCTCGATGGCGAGGGCAAGCAGCAGGCGCTCGACGGTGACATAGCTGTCGCCGGCCTTCTTGGCGATCTCCTCGGCGGTGGCGAAGACCTTGGCCAGCGGCTGGGCGAGATACATTTGGCCGGAGCCGCCGGTGACCTTGGGCATGGCCTTGAGCGCCGCCTCGACGGCGAGGCGCACTTCCTCGGGCCGGCCGCCGGCCTTCTCGATCAGGCCGGAGGCGAGACCCTCGTCGTCGTCGATCAGCACCTTCAGGAGGTGCTCGGGGGAAAACTGCTGATGGTCGGCGGAGACCGCCGCCGTTTGCGCCGCCTGGATGAAGCCGCGGACGCGCTCGGTGTATTTTTCCAGATTCATGGCTTTCTCCTATCTGCGCGGCGCCCTCTGAAGAGGCACGTCGCACCCATACTGGAGTCCGGCTCCCGCAATTCGGCGAGCCGCCCGCGAGAGATATGGGAGACGGGAGGCCGCGTCGGAAGAGGCCGGCGGCAGATTTGTTGCAAAAATGATACGCCGGCCGGTTGCTGGCCGCAGACCTCATACCCGTCCCGCCGCCGATCGCCGAACCCCATACGGGACAGGCACTCGAAGGCGTAACGGGTTACGCCGCCGCCCCCGGCAGCGTCAGGCCGTTCTCGGCGAAAACGGCTTTGACCGACGGTCGTTCGGCCATCATGGCCGCGTGCCGCGTCCAGGCCGGAAACTCGGCCGCCATGTCGTAGCCGAGGGTCGGGGTGCGCCCCCAGTTCCAGAAGACGAGGAGATAGGCGTCGACGACCGAAATCTCGGCGCCGAGCGCGAAGGGAGCCGCCTCGGCGGAGAGCCTGTCCTCGACCATCTGCCAGACTTTGCGGGCCGTCTCCCTGCCGAGATCGACCACCTCGGCCTGCCCCTCGTCCGAGCGAGCGTAGCGCATCGGCCGGCGCACATGCGCGAAGGCGACATGGACGGTGGAGGACATGAAGGCCAGCCACTCGGTGCAGCGCGCATCGAGACGGGCGTCCTGCGGCCACAGCCGCTTGTCGGGATGCTTCAAGGCGATATGGCGCATGATCGCCGGGTTCTCGGTGACGACGAGATCGCCATCGACCAGCGCCGGCACCCGGCCCTTCGGATTGATCTTCAGATAGTCCGGCGAGGTCTGCTGGCTCTTGGTGAAGTCGATGCGGACCGCCTCGTAGTCGGCGCCCGCCTCCTCCAGCGTGACATGCGATGCGACGGAACAGGTCCCCGGCGCATAATAGAGCTTCAAGCCTGTCATCGTCGCATCTCCTCCGATCGTCTCCCGGACCCCGCCAAATCGGAACCAAGGATCCCTGCAAAAAGAAAGGGCGGACGGCCGTTTCGACCATCCGCCCGCTCGGCAAAATCGATCCGGCAGAGCCTACTGGACGTAGCGCCGCATCACCAGCGAGGCGTTCGTCCCGCCGAAGCCGAAGGAGTTCGACAGCACCGTGTCGATCTGCTTTTCCTTCTTCTTGTGCGGCACAAGGTCGATCGGCGTCTCGACCGAGGGATTGTCGAGATTGAGCGTCGGCGGCGCGACATTGTCGCGGATCGCCAGCACCGAGAAGATCGCCTCGACGGAGCCGGCGGCCCCGAGAAGATGGCCGATCGCCGACTTGGTGGACGACATGGTGATCTTCGACGCGCCGTCGCCGGCGAGGCGCTCGAAGGCTTTCAGCTCGATTTCGTCGCCCATCGGCGTCGAGGTGCCGTGGGCGTTGACGTAGTCGAGCTCGCCGGCGCTGATGCCGGCCCGCTTCAGCGCCGCCGACATGCAGCGGAAGGCGCCATCGCCATCCGGCGAGGGGGAGGTGATGTGATAGGCGTCGCCCGAAAGGCCGTAGCCGATCACCTCTGCATAGATCCGCGCGCCCCGCGCCTTGGCATGCTCGAGCTCTTCGAGAACGACGATGCCGGCACCTTCGCCCATGACGAAACCGTCGCGGTCCCGGTCATAGGGCCTGGAGCCACGCTGCGCGTCGTCGTTGAAGTGGGTGGACAGCGCCTTGCAGGCGGCGAAACCGGCCATGGACAGGCGGCAGACAGGCGATTCGGCGCCGCCGGCCACCATCACGTCGGCATCGCCGAGGCCGATCAGCCGGCTGGCGTCGCCGATGGCGTGGGCGCCGGTCGAGCAGGCGGTGACGACCGAATGGTTCGGACCCTTCAGCCCGTTGCGGATCGACACGTGGCCGGAAGCGAGATTGATCAGGCTGCCGGGGATGAAGAAGGGCGAGACCCGGCGCGGACCGCGCTCGGCAAGGACCAGCGAGGTCTTCTCGATGCCCTGCAGGCCGCCGATGCCGGAGCCGATGAGAACGCCGGTGGCGATCTGGTCTTCATAGGCTTCCGGATGCCAGTCGGCGTCATCCAGCGCCTCGGCCGCAGCGGCGACGGCATAGACGATGAAATCGTCGACCTTGCGCTGCTCCTTCGGCTCCATCCACTGATCGGGATTGAAGGTGCCGTCGTGGCCGTCGCCGCGAGGGATCTGACAGGCGATCTGGCAGGGAATGTCGGAAACTTCGAAGTTCTCGACCTTCGCCGCACCGCTCTCGCCGGCCAGAAGCCGCTTCCAGGTGACGGATGCGCCGGCGCCAAGCGGGGTGACCATCCCGACGCCGGTGATGACTACTCGTCTCATGTCCGCTCTTTTGCCAGACTGATTTAGTCGAACCAGTGAGCCGATGCCGACATTTGGGTCCCGTTGCTCGATGGCTCCAGCCAAATGTCGGGATCAATGGACCACTAGAATGCATGTTTGGCGGAGCACGCCGTTCCGGCATCCCGGCGGCTTGCCTGCCGCAGCCCGATGCCGAAGCGCGAACCGGCCCCGCCGGCCGATCAGGCCTGGTTCTTCTCGATGAACTTCACGGCGTCGCCGACGGTGAGGATGGTCTCGGCCGCATCGTCGGGGATCTCGACGCCGAACTCCTCCTCGAACGCCATCACGAGCTCGACCGTGTCAAGGCTGTCGGCGCCCAGATCGTCGATGAAGCTGGCGTTCTCGGTGACTTTCTCCTGCTCGACGCCCAGATGTTCGACGACGATCTTCTTCACTCGCTCGGCGGTATCGCTCATTGTCATTCCTTTGCTGTGATGACGTTTGCCGTTCGTTAGACGTGACACGGCCGTTTATCAAGCGGCACCGCCCGATTCGCCGGCAGCGCCATGGATTGCACCCCAAGAATTATAATGGGGCGCGTGGTTAGCATCTTCCTTGGGCCCCGCCAATAGCGGCACAGGCCGAGCCCGAGGCAGGATCTCGCGGCTCAGATCATCGCCATGCCGCCATTGACGTGAATTGTCTGTCCCGTGACGTAGCCGGCCTCCTGCGAAGCCAGGAATACCGCCGCGGTCGCGATGTCCGCCACCTCCCCCATGCGTTTCATCGGGATCTTCCCCAGAATGGTGTCCCGCTGCTTTTCGTTGAGCTTATCCGTCATGGCGCTGGAAATGAAGCCGGGGGCGATGCAGTTCACCGTCACGCCGCGGGCGGCGATCTCCTGGGCGAGCGACTTGGAAAAACCGACCATGCCGGCCTTGGCGGCGCAGTAGTTCGCCTGACCGGGATTGCCGATCACCCCGACCACCGAGGTGATGTTGATGATGCGGCCGAAGCGCTGGCGCATCATCGGATGGGTGAGTTCGCGGGTCAGGCGGAAAGCGGCCGTCAGGTTGACCTCAAGGACGCTGTCCCAGTCGGCATCCGACATGCGCACCATCAGCCCGTCCTTGGTGATGCCGGCATTGTTGACGAGGATATCGACGCCGCCGAGGGCCTCCATCGCCCGGGTTGCGAGGTCGGTCTGGCCGTCGCGGTCGGAAAGATTTGCCGGCAGCACCGCGCAGCGCTCGCCGAGCGAAGCGGCGAGCTCCTCGAGCTTTTCCTGCCGCGTGCCATGCAGCCCGACGGTCGCTCCCTGCCCGTGCAGGGCTCTCGCAATCGCCTCGCCAATCCCACCGGTGGCGCCGGTGATGAGGGCCTTCCGGCCGGTCAGGTCGAACATGTCGCGTTTCCTCGGCTTTTCTTGAACGGGGCTCGCCCCGGCGTCCCACTCAGCTTGCGCGTCAGGCGGAAGCCCTCGCGCTGACGAAGGCCTGGACGGCTTCGGCGGTGCCGACGGCCTGGGCGGTCAAGCGCTTGTCGATCCGCCTGGCGAGACCGGAGAGAACCTTGCCACTGCCGATCTCGACGAGTTCGGAGACGTCGGCGCCGGCGAGATATTCCATGCTCTCGCGCCAGCGCACCTCGCCGGTCACCTGGCGGACCAGGCGGTCGCGGATCTCCGCCGGCTCGCGCGTCGGGGTGGCGGTGACGTTGGAGACGACCGGCACGGCAGGCTCGACGATCGCCGCATCCTTCAGCGCCTCCGCCATCGCGCTGGCCGCCGGCGTCATCAGGCTGCAATGAAAGGGTGCCGAGACCGGCAGGACGATCGCCCGCTTGGCACCGACCTCGGACGCCAGAGCGACGGCGCGCCGGACGGCGCCGGCAGCGCCGGAGATGACGATCTGGCCGCCGCCATTGTCGTTGGCGGGAGAGAGGACCTCGCCCTCGGCGGCCCGCACGCAGAGCTCGGCGACCGCCGCAGCCTCGAGGCCGAGGATCGCCGCCATGCCGCCCTCGCCAGCCGGAACCGCCTGCTGCATCGCCTGGCCGCGCAGGCGCAGGAGCCGCGCCGTCTCGAAGATGCCGATCGCGCCGGCGGCGGCGAGCGCCGAATATTCGCCGAGGGAATGGCCGGCGACGAACTTCGCCTCGCCGACGGCGAAGCCTTCCGCCTCCAGCGCCCGCACCGCGGCGAGCGAAACCGCCATCAGCGCCGGCTGGGCGTTCTCGGTCAGCGTCAGCCGGTCCTCCGGCCCCTCGAAGATCAGCTGCGAGAGCTTTTCGCCGAGCGCCTCGTCGACCTCGTCGAAGACGGCGCGGCTGCCCGGATAGGCCTCGGCCAGCGACCGGCCCATTCCCACGGCCTGGCTGCCTTGCCCGGGAAAGACCAGCGCCATCGTCATGTCGTCACTCCGTCAAATTTTCCGCAACCTCTTGGGTTGCGGGGGAATGAGCGTTGTCGTCGAAGGTGTCAAGCATGCGCCGCACAATGGCGTGGAAAGAAACGGCCTGCCAGACCCCTCGACTATCACTCCTTCACAGCGCCGGTCATCGACGAGACGTAGTAGTCGACGAAGAAGGAATAGAGGATCACCACCGGCAGCGAGCCGAGCAGCGCGCCGGACATCAGCGCCCCCCATTCGTAGATGTCGCCCCTGACGAGTTCGGTGAGGACGCCGACCGGCACCGTCTTGTTCTCCGAGGAGGAGATGAAGGTCAGCGCATAGATGAACTCGTTCCAGGAGAGGGTGAAGGCGAAGATGCCGGCGGAGATGAGGCCCGGCACCGCCAGGGGCAGCACCACCTTGGTGAGGATCTGCCAGCGCGTCGCCCCGTCGACCAGCGCCGATTCCTCGAGCTCGAAGGGGATCGTCCGGAAATAGCCCATCAGCAGCCAGGTGCAGAAGGGGATGAGGAAGGTCGGATAGGTGAGGATCAGCGCCAGCCGCGAATCGAAGATGCCGACCTGGAAGACGATGAAGGCGAGCGGAATGAACAGGATCGACGGCGGCACCAGATAGGCGAGGAAGATGAGAAGCCCGGTGGTGCGCGCGCCCGTGAAGCGGATCCGCTCGATCGCATAGGCGGCAAAGACCGAGGCGAAGAGCGAGATGAAGGTCGAGGCGACGGCGACCAGCATCGTGTTCCAAAGCCAGCCCGGATAGGAGGTCTCGAACAGGAGATACCTGATGTGTTCGAGCGTCGGCTCGACCACCCAGAACGGGCTGTAGTCCTTGTAGTTGGTCAGCTGGTGATCCGGTTTGATGGCGGTGATCGCCATCCAGTAGAACGGAAACAGCAGGACGAAGACGAAGCAGGCAAGCGGCAGATAGACCACCATGATCCGCCGCAGCGGCGTGTCGAACTGGTCCATGCCCTCCGAATCGTCGCGAAGGGCGGCTGCCCTCGCCTTGCCGGAGATCGCATGGTCGGCGACGGTCTTGTCGGTCATCGCAAGGAAACTCCGATGGCTCTGTCGGGGATCGGACGGGGCATCAGTCGCCGCCCCCCTGCTGCCATTTGCGGCGCTGCAGGCCGAAGAAGGAAAACAGGATCGCGGCGAGGAGGAACGGGATCATCGCCACGGCAATGGCCGCGCCCTCGCCCAGCTGGCCGCCGGGGATCGCCCGCTGGAAGGAGAGGGTCGCCATCAGATGGGTGGCGTTCACCGGGCCGCCGCGGGTCAGCACATAGATCAGCTGGAAGTCGGTGAAGGTGAACAGGACCGAGAAGGTCATCACCACGGCGATGATCGGGGTGAGCAGCGGCAGCGTGATCTTGGTGAAGCGCTGCCAGGACGTCGCGCCGTCGAGGGCGGCCGCCTCGTTCAGCGACTGCGGGATGGTCTGCAGCCCGGCGAGCAGCGAGATCGCGACGAAGGGAATGCCGCGCCAGACATTGGCGGCGATGACGGCGGCCCTGGCGTTGTTCGGGTCGCCGAGGAAGTTGATCGGCGCATCGATCCAGCCCCACTGCATCAGCACCCAGGAGATGATCGAGAACTGCGAATCGTAGATCCACCAGAAGGCCAGCGCCGAAAGCACCGTCGGCACCACCCAGGGCAGGAGGATGATCGCCCGGAAGAAGGTCTTGAACGGCAGATGCTCGTTGAGGATCAGCGCCAGCCACAGGCCGAGGGCGAATTTCAGGATCGAGGCGACGACGGTGTAGAGCAGCGTGTTGTAGACCGACAGCCAGAACACCGGGTCGTCGAACAGCCAGGCATAGTTCTCAAAGCCGATCCACTCGCCGTTGCGGCCGATCGTCGTGTCGGTGAAGCCGAGCCAGACGCCGAGGCCGAGCGGATAGGTGAGGAAGCACAGGAGGAACACCGCCGCCGGCAGCATGAAGAGCAGGCCGAGGCCGTTGCGGCTCTCGACGAAGCGGCGAAGGATGTTCGGCCGCGGCATCGCCTCGCCGGACCGCCCTCGCGCTGCCGTGGTGTCTGTGGTGGCCATGGATGACCGCTCCTTGCGCGGTGAACGTCGCTGCAGTGGAGATGACGGGCACGGATCACCCTCATCCTGAGGTGCGGAGCCGGTCGATAGACCGGTGGAGCCTCGAAGGGCGGGGGTGATCCCCCGCCTTGGTTCTAAGGTGCACCAAGCGCCCCCTCGCCCTTCGAGGCTCGCCCGATCGAAGATCGCGCTCGCACCTCAGGATGAGGGGGCTAATGCGGCGCCGCGCCGGATCGGCGCGGCGTCTTTGGACTTACCGGTAATACCGCTTGATCCGCCGTTCGGCGTTGGCGATGGCGTCTTCGGTCGAGCGCTGGCCGGTCACCGCCTCGGCGAACATGTCGACGAGCACGTAGTCCGCCATGACGCCTGCCGATGCCGGTCCGAGCGGGCCGGCGAAACCGTTCGGCCTGAGGCTCGCCGAGGCGTTGGCATAGGCCTTGTGCACCGGGTTCGAGGTCCAGACCGGATTGTCGGCAAAGCCCTTCAGCGGCTGGCAGCAATAGGCGCTGGCGCCTTCCAGCCAGGCGTTGAACTGCTCCGGCTGGAACATGAAGGCGATCCAGGCCTTGGCGGCCTCGGGATATTTGGTGTGCTTGAAGATGTTGATCGTCGAGGTCTGGTGCAGCTCGACCGACTTGCCGATCGGCCCGATCGGCAGGTTCGTCGTGCGGATGTCCTCGGCGATCTCGGCCATCGCCGGATCCTTCTTGGCGGCGTAGTAGAGCGAGACGCCGTTGGCCGTCAGCGAGATCTGACCGGCGAGGAAGGCGCGGTTGTTGTTGATGTCGAGCCAGCTTTCGGTGCCGGGAATGAAGGTCTCGTAGAGCTTCTTGGCGTATTCGACCGCGGCCTTGGTCTCCGGGCTGTTGATCGCCGGCTTGCCGCTCTCGTCGACGGTCATGCCGCCATGGCTCCAGAGCAGCCAGTGGGCGTAGTTGTTGCCGTCGCCGACCGCCTTGCCATGCGGGAACCCGGCGGGGGTGCCCTTGTCCTTCATCGCCTTGCAGAGCTCGAGGAAACCGTCGGTGTCCTTCGGGAATTCGTCGAAGCCCGCCGCCTTCATGTGGCTTTCGCGATAGCAGATGGCGTTGCCGATGGCGCAGAGCGGGATGGCGATGAACTTGTCGTCCTGGGTGGCATAGCCCTTCAGGCCATCGTACCAGCCGCCATTCGCCTCGCCGAGGGCGTTGCCGAGATCGGTGACGTCGACGAGCTTGTCCGGATACTGGAACGGATCGTCGAACCAGCTCATCACCATGTCCGGCCCGGAGCCGACATTGGCGGCGACGGCAGCCTTCGGACGGACGTCCTCCCAGCTCTCCTGGTCGATGCGGACCTCGACGCCGGTGGCCTCGGTGAACGCCTTGGTGTTGGCGTTGAAGGCCTCCTCCTCGCCGGTGACGAAGGGCACCCAGCGCAGCAGGCGGAGGGAAGCGCCCTCCTCCGGCTTGAACTGCGGCATCGCGCCCTGCGCGAAGGCTCTCCCCGCCCCGAAGGGGCTGCCCAGCGCGGCGCCGGCGGCAAGGCCTGCCGCACCCTGGATAAGGGTTCTGCGGTTGATGGTCATGACGATTCCTCCCTGTCACAACGTACTCGGTTGTCTCGAGACCCCGCCTCCCCGGCAGGGCCGCATTCGACCTCTTCCTCCCTTCCGGCAGATCGCCGGAATGCTGCGGCTAGGCGCTCGCGCCCGAGGTCGCCGCAATCTCCTATGCCGAAACGCGCTCTCCGGTCTTGGCGTCGAAGACATGGACGCTCGCCTCGTCGATGCCGACCCGGATCTCCTCGCCTGGCTTGGCCGAGATCCGTTCCCGGAAGACGCAGGTGACGGGCGTCTCGCCAAGCCGCGCGAGAACATGAGTCTCCGAGCCCGTCGGCTCGACGACGTCGACGGTGAGCGGCACGTCGCCGCCGAGGCGGAAGCTCTCCGGCCTGACGCCGTAGATCAGCTCGCTGCCCGCCTTGGCCTCGCCCGGGCGCCCGACCGGCAGGGCGACGCCATTGCCGGTGGAAAAGCGCTGGCGGTCGTTCGCGTCGATGGTGCCGGTCAGGAAGTTCATCGCCGGCGAGCCGATGAAGCCGGCGACGAAGAGGTTGTTCGGCCTGTCGTAGAGTTCCAGCGGTGCGCCGACCTGGGCGACCTCCCCGTCATGCATGACGACGATCTTGTCGGCCATGGTCATCGCCTCGATCTGGTCATGGGTGACGTAGACCGTGGTCGTCTTCAGCCGCTGGTGGAGGTTCTTCATCTCCGAGCGCATCGAGACCCGCAGCTTGGCGTCGAGATTGGACAGCGGCTCGTCGAACAGGAACACCTGCGGCTCGCGCACGATGGCGCGGCCCATGGCGACGCGCTGGCGCTGGCCGCCGGACAGCTGCCGCGGATAGCGGTCGAGGAGATGGCTGAGGCCGAGGATCTCGGCCGCGGGCCGCACGCGTTCGGCGATCTCCGCCTTCGAGACGCCCTTCAGCGTCAGCGAGAAGCCCATGTTCTCGGCGACGGTGATGTGCGGGTAGAGCGCGTAGTTCTGGAACACCATGGCGATGTCCCGCTCCTTCGGCGGCAGCGCATTGACCACCCGCTCGCCGATGATGATCTCGCCGGCCGAAACATGCTCGAGCCCGGCGAGCATGCGCAGAAGTGTCGACTTGCCGCAGCCCGACGGGCCGACCAGCACGACGAACTCGCCCTCCTCGATGTCGATCGAGACGCCGTGGAGCACCTCCACCGTCCCGAATGCCTTGCGGACGTCCTTGAACGCCACCGATGCCATACGCTTCCCCCCAACGTATTCTTTGACCGCATAGTGGCTGCTTCGCTCGGTGAGCGCAACAGGCACGCTCATCGTGCCCTGGGTACAGCCCGGCAGGAGGGCGCCGCACCGCCGCTGAAGCACGCTCCGGATGCCCGCGTGGGGCGGGGCAAGAGAGCCGTTCGGCGATATCCCCGAAGCTGGCCGGTGGCTCTATAGTCGGCACGGAAATTTGGTCGCAGCCGGCGCGATCGCCTGCTTCGAAACGGGAGATTTCAGCTCATGGCGCGCTTCGTCATCGGACCTGACGTCGCTCTCCGGCTGATCGAGGAAGGCGGCGGGTCTCTCAGCGGACACCAGCTCCTCGCGCCGACGATCCTGAGGTCGGAAGTCCTTGCGGAGCTCTATCGGGCGGTCCGGCGCGGCGATTGCGACCGCAGAACCGCCAATGCCCGGCTCGACAAGCTGCGGCGGCTGAAGCTCCGCCTTCTCGGCGATCGGGTGCTGCAGCGGGTGGCCTTCGAGATCGCCGAGAGCCTCGACTGGCCGGACACCTTTGCGGCCGAATATCTCGCCTTGACGAGGCTCCAGGCCGACGCCTTCGTCACGCTCGACCAGGACCTCGCCCGGGTCGCCCGCACCGTCGTTGCAGTGGCGACGCTGGATGAGCTGATTGCCGACGAAGGACGGTGAGAACGGCCACGGTCATCCGGCAGGCGCGGCGAAGTCCGGCAACGTATACGTCTTGTCGAAGACCACTTCGCATCGCCGACGCCGGGTGGCTCTCGGCCTCACTCCGGCCGGATCAGGACGGTGAGCCCGAAGACGACGAGGCCGACCAGGGCGATCTTCCAGAAATCGCCGCGCTTCCTCAGCCCCGGCACGCCGAAGGGCCTGACCAGATGGGCACCCATCAGGACGACGAAGAGGATCGAAAAGAGCTTGCTCATGGCCGGCAGCCGTAACCCATGGCCGCCGGAATCGAAATCGCTTTCTGCACCGGAAGGGGATCGGGCGAGCGGCGCTATCAGCGTCTCAGAGCGTATTCAGGGCGCCATGGGCGACCACGGGCCCGGTCGGCTGGCCGGTGGGCGAGCCGCCCGGCGGCTCCAGCGAGACGGCCAGCGCCGCATTCGGCTCGCCGGCGGTGCGATCGGCAATGTCGATCAGGATCGGCTGCGAGGCATGGAGGAGGCCTAGCGAGCGCGGCGCCGCACCGTCCGGCGGCACCAGCCAGAGCTCGGGCACCTTGCCGCCATCGTCCTGCCGGGTCACCGGGATCAGCGTCGCGACGTCATGCTCGTCCTCGTGATAGAAGACGACAGTGAACAGCGGCTGTCCCTGGTCGTTGACGAGCGTGCCCGCGAGAATCGTGTCTTCCGCGCCGTCGGGAACACCGAGACCGGCGAGGTTGCCGCCGACGACGATCAGCGCAGCAAGGCTGGCGGCGGCAAGGCCCATGCCGGAGAGCCCGATCCACTGCCAGATGCCGGCAACGCGGCGGCCGCGCGGCGCCGGCGCCTGCGGCCCGAAGCCGCCGAGACGGCGCATGCGGGAAAGATCCTCGGTGATCCGCTGCCAGACGCCCGGCGGCGGCTCCACCGCCTCGATCCGCTCGTAGAGCGGCGCGAGGCGCCGATTCCAGTCGTCGACGTCGGCGGCAAAGGCTCCGTCGCGCTCGATGCGGCGCTCGGCGGAGCGACGTTCGGACCCGTCAAGGACGCCGAGCGCATACTCGGCGGCCAGATCGGCCTCTTCGCTGTCCCCGTGTCCCACATCGCTCATTGCGACAGACATCCCTTCAGTTTCATCAGTCCCCGCCGGATCCGGCTCTTGATCGTGCCGAGCGGCACGCTCAGGCGCTCTGCCAGCGCGTCATAGGTGCTGCCGCCATAAAAGGCGGCTATGATCGAGCCCCGCGTCCGCTCGTCCAGCGTGCCGAGGCACTCGGCGAGGCGGCGGCCGTCGTCGCTCTCGGCGAGCGCCTCGAACGGGTTCGGCCCGGCATCGGCCAGGTCGTCCATGTCCTCGACCGGTCGTTCGCCGCGCCGGCCGATCTGGCGCAACCGGTCGATCGAGCGGTTGCGGGCGATCGTCGCGAGCCAGGTGATCGGGCTCGCCCGCGCGGCATCGAACCGGTCGGCACGCCGCCAGATGGTGAGATAGACGTCCTGAAGTACATCCTCGGCCTCGTCGCGATCGTTCAATATACGAAGGCAGATGCCGAATAGCTTCGCCGAGGTGCGCTGATAGAGATCGCCAAGCGCGTCCTGTTCGCCCGTGGCGAGGCGATCCATGAGTGCGACGAGCGCCAACCGACCCTGATCTGGCTGCAATGCCGGCCCCTCCCCGTGACTTCGGCGATCTGTTCTTTCGTCTAGGCGAACAATTTCGGGCGCCGAATGTCAACGCTGCTGATTGTCGGATGAAACGTCGCCCCGCGTCAGTAGGGCGCCTCTTCCGGCCCGGTGGCGACATAGACCGACTTCACCTGGCTGTAGTGTGAGAGCGCCTCGCGGCCGTTCTCGCGGCCGATGCCCGAGCGCTTGACGCCGCCGAAGGGCATCTCGACCGGGGTGAGGTTGTAGGCGTTGACCCAGACCGTGCCCGCCTCGACGCGCGCTGCCATCCTGTGGGCGCGCGACAGGTCGCGGGTATAGATGCCGGCGGCCAGGCCGAAGTCGGTGGCGTTGGCCCGGGCGATCGCCTCGTCCTCGCCGTCGAAATCCAGCACGCACATCACCGGGCCGAAGATCTCCTCGGCCGCGATGCGCATGGCGTCGGCGACGTCGGTAAACACCGTCGGCTCGACGAACCAGCCGTTCTCCAGACCTTCGACCTTCGCCGCCCCGCCGCCGCAGGCGAGCGTCGCGCCTTCCTCGCGGCCGGCGGCCATATAGGCGAGAACCTTGTCGTATTGCGCCTTCGACACCAGCGGGCCGAGATGGGTCTGAGGATCGAGCGGATCACCGATGCGGATGGCCTTCGCCCGCTCGCAGAGCTTCTCGACGAAGGCCGCGCGCACGCTTTTCTCGACGAAGACGCGGGTGCCGTTCGAGCAGATCTGGCCGGTCGAATAGAAGTTGCCGAGGATCGCGCCGGAGACGGCGGCGTCGAGATCGGCGTCGGCAAAGACGAGGATCGGCGACTTGCCGCCGAGTTCGAGGGTGACGTGCTTGGTGGTCTCGGCGGCAGCGCCCATCACCCTCGCGCCGGTGCCGACCGAGCCGGTGACCGAAACCTTGGCGATCGCCGGATGGGAGGACAGCGCCGCGCCGAGCGCGCCCTTGCCCTGCAGGACGTTGAAGACCCCCGCGGGAAGCCCCGCCTCGGCATAGATCTCGGCGAGCTTCAGGGCCGAGAGCGGCGTGACCTCCGAGGGCTTGAAGATCATCGCATTGCCGCAGGCGAGCGCCGGCGCGCTCTTCCAGGAGGCGATCTGGATCGGGTAGTTCCAGGCGCCGATCCCCGCACAGATCCCGAGCGGCTCGTGGCGGGTATAGGCAAAGCCGTTGGGCAGGGGGATGTGGGCACCGCGCATGTCGGCGGCGAGCGCGGCGAAATATTCGATGCAGTCGGCGCCGGACGCGGCGTCGGCGACGCGGGTCTCCTGGATCGCCTTGCCGGTGTCGAGGGTCTCGAGCTGGCTCAGCTCCTCGTTCTTCTCGCGCATGAGATCGGCCGCCCGGCGCAGCACCCGGCCGCGCTCGCCGCCGCTCATCGCAGCCCATTCGGCCTGGCCGCGGCGGGCCGCCTCGATCGCCCGATCGAGCAGGCCCGGCGTTGCCTCGCGCAGCGTCGCGATCGTCTCGCCGGTCGCGGGATAGAGGCTGTCGAAAGCCGCACCCTCGGGATCCTCGACATAGGCGCCGTCGACATAGTGGGAGGCTTGGGGCTGCGCGCGCATAAGTGGGTCTCCTGGCCGGGGGCTGATCGAGGCCCCGAGATAGCGCCCGAAGCCGCGGCGCACCACCTCAAGGCGACGAAGTTTTCGCCAAGACCCCGGTTCCTGCGGGCGGGCGCGCCGGCCTTCACGGGCAAATGAGCGTTACCCGCGGGATCGAAACCGGCGGCCGGCGGATTGGGACTGACGCAATCGACCACGAAGGGAGACGACCATGCCGACGACCGAGGAAATCAGGCAGCGGATCACCGTGACGCCGGAGTCCCGCGCGGTGACGGTGTATTTCGACGACGTCGTCGTCGCCTCGACCAATGAAGCGCTGCGGCTGGAAGAGACCGGCTACGACCCGGTCTACTACATTCCCCGCGACCGGGTGGAGATGTCCTATCTGGTCGGGACCGACCAGCGGACGACCTGCCCCTACAAGGGCGAGGCACGCTACTGGACGATATCGGCCATGGGCCGGGCCGGCGAGAACGGCGCGTGGAGCTACGAGACGCCCCATGAAGGCGTGAGCGAAATCGCCGGCTATATCGCCTTCGCCAAGGATGCCGCGCGCACCGAGGTCGACGTGCCGCCGACCGGGCAGGGCCGGTAGGACGGCGGGCATCCTGCGCCTCGGGCACCGGCGTTCGGAGGTGGGCGGGATGCCAAGCGGCGATGCCAAAGAGAAAGGGGGCCGCCCTCGCGGGCAGCCCCCTTCCGTTCGTGCCGCAGGATGCGGCTGACGCGATCCTTAGCGGAAGAGCGACAGCAGCGACTGCGAGGAGGAGTTGGCGATCGAGAGCGCCTGGACGCCGAGCTGCTGCTGGGTCTGCAGCGCCTTGAGGCGGGTGGACTCCTCGGTCATGTCGGCATCGACCAGCGTACCGACGCCCTTGTCGACCGTATCCATCAGCTTGGAGACGAAGTCGCCCTGCATCTCGATGCGGTTCTGCACGGCACCAAGGCTGGAAGCGGCGCTGGTGACCTGCGAGAGGGCCTCGTCGACGACCTTGATGTAGTTCTTGATGTCGGTGACCGACGCCGAGGTGATGTCGATCGTGTCGACAGCCGCCGCACCCGCCGAGGCGGACGAGGTGGTCGCAGCCGTGGTGTTGAGGCCGAGGCTGCCGGCGGTGATGCTGGAGGTACCCGACGCGGACGCATCGCCCAGCGAGAAGGTATCGGTCGACGAGAACACGACATTGTCGGAACCGTCGATCGAGACGTCGATGCCGGTGATGTCGGCATCCTTCAGGGCCTGGGTGAGGACGGCCGCGAGGTCGGCGTTCGACCGGATCGTGGTGTCGGTCAGGCCGGCATCGAGCAGCGTCTGGTCGGTGATCTCGACGGTCTTCGCCGCAGCGCCGCCCTGCTTGACCGAGAAGGTCACGAGGTCGTCGGTGTTGCCGAAGGAAACCGCCGTCGTCTCGACCGTGGCAGCGACACCCGAGGTGTTGGTGTACTGGGTCAGGTCGATGGTCTTGTTGAGGATACCGGTGTCGGTGCCGGCGCCGTCATCGGAGAACAGACGGACGTTGGTGATGTCGACCGAGATCGAGCCGACCGTCAGCGAACCCGAGGAGTCGCGGGAGATCGAGGACACGACTTCCTTCGACAGCGCGGTCGAAGAGCCGGTCGACAGCCAGTTCTGGCCGGAGAACGAGGCCGAGTCGGCGATCGTCTTCAGCTGGCCCTGCAGCGAGGTGATTTCCGCCTGGACCTTGGACTTGTCGACGCCGTCGGAGGTCGCGGTGGTGAGCTTCGCCTTGATCGTGTCGAGCATGTCCTTGGCCGAGTTCAAACCGGTATAGGCAGCATCGACCGTAGCGGCGCCGATGCCGAGCGAGTCGGACACCGCGGAAAGAGCGTTGTTGTCCGACCGCATGGTGGTGGCGATCGACCAATAGGCGGCGTTGTCCTTGGCGTCCGAAACACGGTAGCCGGTCGAGATGCGGCCCTGGGTGTCCTCGAGGGCATTGTTGATCGACTGGAGGCTCTGGAGAGCCGTCATGGCCGAAGTATTGGTGTTGATACTGGTCATTCGTCTGCGTCCCATACGCGAGTACAATTTGGGAACAGTCCGGATCGGCCGGAATGACGAGACGGCATCATGCCCGCGACCGTTGTCATGTCAGGTCGCCTCGTCATGCAAAGACTTTGGGTTTCCGAGTCACTCCAAAGTCTTAACAGGCACAGTTCATGCGCTACCCGACAGATTCAACACTAATAGAGCACCAAAATAGATAGTTAAATTCGCCAGCGTTAACGAGATAAATTTACCAAGACGATTCATGATGAATCAGGCGTTGCATCACGAGGCTCGGATCGACTGTCGAAACCTTCGCCGACAGGAAACTCGCCGCAAAGCCGCCACAGAGCTTGACCGTCGCACCCTGCCTTTCGCTGGGACGACCGGCTCACCGTCCCTCCCCGGCCCGGAAAATCGCGGCGTCTCGTGCCTTGGCAGCCTGCGCTGGCGGCGGGCGACCGGAACCCGGCGGCTGGCGGCTGGCGGCTGGCGGCTGGCGGAAAAGCCTGCCGCGGAAGCCCCGGACCTCAAACGCAAAGAGGCCCGGCAAGCGATTGCCGGGCCTCAAGGCTTTCCATGCGTTCAGGAGAACGGGGCGCTGCCCCGATCGCCTTAGCGGAAGAGCGACAGCAGCGACTGCGAGGAGGAGTTGGCGATCGAGAGCGCCTGGACGCCGAGCTGCTGCTGGGTCTGCAGCGCCTTGAGGCGGGTGGACTCCTCGGTCATGTCGGCATCGACCAGCGTGCCGACACCCGTGTCGACCGTATCCATCAGCTTGGAGACGAACTCCGTCTGCATGTCGATACGGTTCTGGATGGCACCGAGGCTGGAAGCGGCGCTGGTGACCTGCGAGAGGGCCTCGTCGACGACCTTGATGTAGTTCTTGATGTCAGTGACCGAAGCCGAGGTGATGTCGATCGTGTCGACAGCCGCCGCACCCGCCGAGGCGGAGGAGGTGGTCGCAGCCGTGGTGTTGAGGCCGAGGCTGGCGGCGGTGATGCCGGTGGTGCCCGTCGCCGCGGCATCGCCCAGCGAGAAGGTGTCGGTCGAAGACAGGACGACATTGTCCGAACCGTCGATCGAGACGTCGATGCCGGTGATGTCGGCATCCTTCAGGGCCTGGGTGAGGACGGCCGCGAGGTCGGCGTTCGACCGGATCGTGGTGTCGGTCAGCCCGGCATCGAGCAGCGTCTGGTCGGTGATCTCGACGGTCTTCGCCGCAGCGCCGCCCTGCTTGACCGAGAAGGTCACGAGGTCGTCGGTGTTGGAGAAGGAGACAGCCGTCGTCTCGACCGTGGCAGCAACACCCGAGGTGTTGGTGTACTGGGTCAGGTCGATGGTCTTGTTGAGGATACCGGTGTCGGTGCCGGCGCCGTCATCGGAGAACAGACGGACGTTGGTGATGTCGACGGTGATCGAGCCGACGCTCAGCGTACCCGAGGAGTCACGGGCGATCGAGGACACGACTTCCTTCGACAGAGCCGACGAGGAGCCGGTCGACAGCCAGTTCTGGCCGGAGAACGACGCCGAGTCGGCGATCGTCTTCAGCTGGCCCTGGAGAGCCGAGATCTCGGACTGCACCTTGGACTTGTCGACGCCGTCGGAGGTCGCGGTGGTGAGCTTCGCCTTGATCGTGTCGAGCATGTCCTTGGCCGAGTTCAGGCCGGTATAGGCAGCGTCGACGGTGGCGGCACCGATGCCGAGCGAGTCGGAGACGGCGGAAAGGGCGTTGTTGTCCGACCGCATGGTGGTGGCGATCGACCAGTAGGCGGCGTTGTCCTGGGCCTCGTTGACCCGGTAGCCGGTCGAGATGCGGCCCTGGGTCTCGTCGAGGGCATTGTTGATCGACTGAAGGCTCTGGAGAGCCGTCATGGCGGAGGTGTTCGTAACGATACTAGTCATTAGTCTGCGTCCCATACGCGAGCACAAGAAATTGGGACACTCCGGATCAGCCGGGATAGCAAAACGGCATCATGCCCGTGGTCTCTATTCGGTTTCGTCCGACCACCTTGCTATGGATTGCAAGATGCGGCCGACGTCCCTTCGGATATCTTAATCGGGAAGCTCAAAGCTTCCGCCTGACGTAGGGAAGATTGTTCATGGTTAAGTCAAACGTAATCGGCATAGTTAATCAAAAGGAACTAGAAAATATACTTTAGATACGATCGCTTCGCACAAAAAAAGAGGGCCGCCCCGAAGGGCGGCCCTCGTCAGATCAGCCGGTTGGCGGCGACGATCAGTTCTGGAAGAGCTGCATGATCGCCTGGCTCGAGGTGTTGGCGATCGAGAGCGCCTGGACGCCGAGCTGCTGCTGGGTCTGCAGAGCCTTGAGGCGGGTGGACTCCTCGGTCATGTCGGCGTCGACCAGCGTGCCGACGCCCTTGTCGATGGTATCCATCAGCTTGGAGACGAAGCCTTTCTGCATGTCGACGCGGTTCTGGATGGCACCGAGCGTGGAAGCGGCGGTGGTGACCTCCGAGAGGGCCTTGTCGACGACGCGGATGTAGTTGTTGACGTCCGCCGCGGTGATCGACCCGAGCGAGATGTCGATGTCCATGAGGGAGATCGCACCGGCCGTTGCCGTCGAGGTGGTCGCAGCCGTGGTGTTGAGGCCGAGGCTGCCGGCGGTGATGCCGGTGGTGCCCGTCGCCGCGGCATCGCCCAGCGAGAAGGTGTCGGTCGAAGAGAACACGACGTTGTCCGAACCGTCGATGGTGACATCGATGCCGGTGACGTCGGCATCCTTCAGCGCCTGCTTGAGGACGGCCGCGAGGTCGGCGTTCGACCGGATCGTGGTGTCGGTGAGGCCGGCATCCAGCAGCGTCTGGTCGGTGATCTCGACGGTCTTCGCCGCAGCGCCGCCCTGCTTGACCGAGAAGGTCACGAGGTCGTCGGTGTTGGAGAAGGAGACAGCCGTCGTCTCGACCGTGGCAGCGACACCCGAGGTGTTGGTGTACTGGGTCAGGTCGATGGTCTTGTTGAGGATGCCGGTATTGGTGCCGGCGCCGTCGTCGGAGAACAGGCGGATATTGGTGATGTCCACCGAGATCGAACCGACGGTGAGAGAGCCGGAGGAGTCGCGCGACAGCGAGGAGACGATCTCCTTGGTGAGCGACGACGAAGAGCCGGTCGACAGCCAGTTCTGGCCGGAGAAGGACGAGGACTCGGCGATGGTCTGCAGCTGCTGCTGGAGAGCCGAGATCTCGTCCTGCACCTTGGCCTTGTCGACGCCGTCGGCGGAACCCGCCGTCAGCTTGGCCTTGATCTCGTCCAGAACGTCCTTGGCGGAGGCGAGGCCCGTATAGGCTGCGTCGACGGTCGCCTCACCGATGCCGAGCGAATCGTAAACGGCAGACATCGCCGAATTGTCCGAACGCATGCCGGTCGCGATCGACCAGTAGGCGGCATTGTCCTTGGCTTCGGAGACACGGTAGCCCGTGGAAATCTTGTTCTGCGTCTCCTCCATCGCCTTGTTGGTTTGCTGGAGGGTCTGCAGAGCCGTCATTGCAGCGACGTTGGTGATGATACTCGTCATACTAGTCAACCTTTACTGGCGAGCCGCCCTTTCATGGGAAGCCACCGTCTCTAAAGGCCCTCGCTTCATGCCGGCGCCGATGGTGTTAACCTAGTTTTTTAACGTTAAATGGCGGTTAAAGCACCAACGGCGATTGCGGTAGGTCAGAAAAACGATCTGACCAAGGATCCGACCAGCATGTTCCAGCCATCGATAAGGACAAAGAACAATATCTTGAACGGCAGCGAGATGATCGTCGGCGGCAGCATCATCATGCCCATCGACATGGTCAGCGTCGCGACGATCATGTCGATGACGAGGAACGGCAAAACGATGAGGAAGCCGATCTCGAAGCCGCGGCGGAGCTCGGAAATCATGAAGGCCGGGATCAGCACCCGCAGGTCGACGTCGCGCTCGTCGGCGGCCCCCTGCTCCGGCGGCTCGACCCTGTCACGGCTGTTGGTCGCGGCGAGGCTGTCGAAGAGGGAGAGGTCCGAGGGACGCACCTGGGTGAGCATGAATTCCTTGAACGGATCGGAGATCCGGTAGAACGCCTCCTCCTCGGTGATCTCGTTGGCGAGCATCGGCTGCAGCCCGTCCCGCCACGCCTTGTCGAAGGTCGGCGCCATGACGAAGAAGGTCATGAACAGCGCCAGCGAGATGAGGATGAGGTTGGCCGGTGTCGTCTGCAGGCCGAGACCGGTCCTGAGGATCGACAAGGCGATGACGATGCGGGTGAAGGAGGTGACCATCACCAGGAGGCCCGGCGCGATCGACAGGACGGTGACGATGCCGAACAGCTGGACGATGCGGCCGGAGACCGACGCATCGCCCTCCGGGAGGAGGTCGGACAGCGTCTGGGTGACGCTCTTGGAGGTCTGCGCGAGGCCGGGATGGGCCGCCATCAGCACCACGAGGCCAGCGAGGCCCGCGACGAGGAGCCCGCGTTTCATTCCGCCACCATGGCGCGGATGAGATAGTCGACGACCGCCGGCGAACGCAGCTTGGCGCGCTCGCGCAGATCGTCGCGAAGATGCAGCAGGCCGCGGGAGCCCTCGACCTGGGCGAGCTGGACCGACCGCAGGAAGGCCAGCGTGTCGGATTCGATCTCGGCCGCCAGGACCTCGCCATTGACGCTGCCGTCCTGCCTGACGACGAGCGAGGCCTCGATGCGCAGCCAGGAATCCGACGGCGAATAGATGTTGGTGAGGACCGGCTTCAGCTCGATCAGCTGCAGCGGCAGGGCGTCTTCCTCGGCCGCGGCGATGTCGGATTTCTTCTCGCCATCGGCCGTGCCGTGGCCGTCATCGGCGGCGGCGTGAGGGTCCGCGGCGGCAGGTGCTGCCGCCTCGGCGGGCGGCGGCGCGCTGGCGGCCAGCATCGAGCCGAGCCCGGCTCCGCCGCCGGCGGCGACGAGGGTGACGACCACGCCGGCGATGATGGTGGGCATCATGCCCCCCTTCTTCTTGCCGCCGCCATCGTCATCAAGATCGGGAAGGTCGATCTCGGCCATCGAAGAAAGCCCTTTCAGCAATGGTGCCGGTCGGGCGGGTCCTCATGGCCCGGCATCGACCGATCGCCACCTGCGTAAACCGGCTCGCTATCGCGAGACTTGCGCCGCCTGCCGCAGCGCTTCGGCGCCGGAAAACAGACGCGCCGGCCAGGTCGAGGCCCGGCCGGCGCGTCACGATGCGAAAAGTCCTGCGGCGCCGCTCAGTAAGGTGCGACGATGTCGTAGACCTGCTGGCCCCAGCCGGGCTGCTGGACCTCCGTCAGCCGGCCGCGGCCGCCATAGGAGATGCGCGCTTCGGCGATCTTGTCGTAGTCGATGGTGTTGTTCGGCAGAATGTCGCGGGGCCGGATGATGCCGGCGATGGAAAGCACCCGCACCTCGAAGTTCACCCGGATCTCCTGCTGGCCGGCGATGAACAGATTGCCGTTGGGCAGCTTCTGGGTGACCACGGCGGCGACCGACAGCTTGATGTTCTCCGAGCGGGACACCTTGCCCTTGCCCTCGGCTTCCGAGCTTCCGTCGGCGGTCAGGTTGGCGTCGACATCGGGCAGCACCCAGTTGCCGAAGAAGCCGCCGAGACCGAGGGTCGCGCCGACGCCCGAGGTGCGCGAGCGCTTGGAATTGTTGTCGAGCGAGGCCTGGTCCTTGATCTCGATCTTGACGGTGACGATGTCGCCGGTGTCGAGAGCCCGCGGGTCCTTGTAGAAATCGGCGCGATCGTCGGTCCACAGCGAATTGCGGGTGCGCGGCCCCGCCCCCGGGAAGGATGCCGGCTGCACGGTGACCGGCGGATATTCGTAGAGCCCGCTGCCGACCGGCGAGAGCTTGGGCTCGCGCAAGGCGTCGTCGGCCGTCGTCGAACAGCCGGCGAGAGCCGCAAGGCCGAAAATTGCAACCAGCGTCTTGTTCACGAACGCTTCTCCGACGCGGGCGGCGCCCCGTTGCTACCGGCGGCCGTCTTCTGAACGATGCGGCCGGCGATTTCGGCCGCGGTGTTGGTGTCCATTTCGGCGAGGATCGAGCTTGCCTGGCGGGGCTTCAGCTTGACCAGAACGGAAGCCGCCGCATCGCGGTCGAGCTTGCCGAGCTGGGCGGCGGCCGAGCTCGCATTCATCTTGGAATAGATGTCGACGACGATGACGGAGGCGCTGTCGAGGAACTTCTTTCGCTCGGCGAGCCATTCCTTGTAGTCGGCGCGCCGGCGCTCGAGATCGTCGATCTGCTTGGAGATCTCGCCCTCGAGCTCCTTCAGCTTGGCCTGCTGCATGGCGTAGCGCTTGTCCTGCGCCCGGTCGGCGATATTGAGGCAGTATTTCTCGACCTCGGTCGCCGGCTTCGGTCCTTCGACGGGATTGCCGTTCTCGTCGAGGACGCGCACTTCCTGCGGCGGGATCACCGGCTTTTCGGCCGGCTTTGCAGCGCCGCCGGCGGCGTGTGCGGCAAGGCTCGAGAGGCAGATGGCGGCGGCGGCAAGCAGCGGCCGCAGGCCAAGGATCGTCTGTCGCGTCTTGTTCATCATCACTGCACCACGAGTTCCGCCTGGAGGGCACCGGCCGTCTTGATCGCCTGGAGGATCGCGATGATCCCGGTCGGCTTCAGACCGATGCGGTTGAGGCCGCGAACGACCGTTTCGAGGTCGGCTCCGCCGACGAAGGCGAAGTTGCCGCCGTCCTGCTGGACCTCGACGATGGTTTCCGAGGTGACCACCGTCTGGCCGTCGGAGAGCGGCGGCGGCTGCGAGACCGACGGCAGTTCGCTGACCCGGACGGTCAGGTTGCCGTGGGTCAGCGCCACGGTGGAGATCTGGACGTCCTTGCCGATGACCACCGTGCCGGTGCGCTCGTCGATGACGACGCGGGCGGGCTGGTCGGGCGCCACCCTCAGATCGCCGAGTTCGGCGAGGAAGCGGGTGGCCGAGACCTTCGACGGGCGATGCAGATGCACCGTGCGCAGGTCTTCCTCTTGGGCGACGGCGACGCCCCAGCGCTTGACCGAATAGGCGTTGATCACGTCGACGATGCGGATCGCCGTCTTGAAATCGGGATTGAAGAGCTCGAAGGCGAGCTTGCCGCCGTCATTGAAGGAGCCGGGCACCTCGCGCTCGACCAGCGCACCATTGGCGATGCGGCCGGAGGTCGGCACGCCCTGGGTCAGGGTCTCGCTGTCGCCCTGCGACGTGAAGCCGGACACCGCGACGGAGCCCTGTGCGACGGCGTAGATCTCGCCGTCGGCGCCGTAGAGCGGCGTCATCACCAGCGTGCCGCCCATCAGCGAATCGGCGTCACCGAGCGAGGACACCGTCACGTCGATGCGCTGGCCGGTGCCGATGAAGGGCGGCAGCTCGGCCGTCACCGTCACCGCGGCGACGTTCTTGCCGCGGGCGCTCTCGGAGCGGATGTTGACGCCCATGCGGTCGAGCATCGACTGCAGCGACTGTTCGGTGAAGGGCGCGTTGCGCATCGAATCGCCCGAGCCCTGCAGGCCGACGATCAGGCCGTAGCCGACGAGCTGGTTGGCGCGCACGCCCCGGACGGAGGTGATGTCCTTGATGCGGACGGTGCCGATCGCCGAATCCGGGTCGCCGCGCACCGGGCGGAACGGCTCGCCGAAGCTGCGCCCCTGCCTGGTGTCACGGCTGGCGACCATATCGGCCGCCTGCGCCGTCTCGGCGAGGAACAGAATCGCAAGAAGCACACGCGCGAAATTGAAGAGGTTCATCCCTCGATCCTGATCGTTCCATCCGAGTCGATCACGCCGGACACGACGATGCCGCTGTCGATGTTGCGGACCTTGACCAGATCGCCTTCGGCGCCGGAGCGCAGCGCCGTGCCGAGACTGGTGATGACGAGGCCCGCCTCGCGATAGACGAGCGTGACCTGCGAGCCGGCCTTGACGAGGTCGGGCATCGCGATGTCGGTGAGGCGGATGGCGTTGCCCGGCAGCAGCGTGCGCTTGGCGACCATGCCCTGCAGCATCTTCTCGTCGAGAACGAACAGGCCGACCTTGTCGTCCTTGACGATGAACTCCCCCGTCGAGAGGCCGCGATCGATGATCGACTGGCCCGGATAGACGATGGCGACCGGCACCGGCATCTGAAGATCGGCGGCCCTCGAGGGCATGCCCGCCGCAAGGACGGTCGCAGCCGCAAGGCCGAGGACACGGCAGAGCCTGCCGAGGCGGCCAGGACCGCCGGCGAGCGATCGGGCGCGGCGAAACATCGTCTTACCTCATGCCCTTGGAGATCACGCTCGACATCTCGTCGGCGGCGGTGATCACCTTGGAGTTCATCTCGTAGGCGCGCTGGGCGGAGATCAGCTCGGAGATTTCCTTCACCGGATCGACGTTGGAATCTTCCAGATAGCCCTGGTTGATGGTGCCGTAGCCCTCCTCGCCGGCGACACCTGCCACCGGCGCGCCGGAGGCGACCGTCTCGCGGAAGAGATTGCCGCCCTGTGCGGTCAGGCCGGCATCGTTCGGGAAGGTCGAAATGGTCAGCTGGCCGAGGAGCTGCGGCGCGGTCTGGCCGTCGATCGTCGCATAGACCTCGCCGCTACCGTTGACGGTCACGTCGGTGGTGTTCGCCGGCACGGTGATGCCGGGATCGACGACGAAGCCGTCGAGGGTCACAAGCTGGCCGGTGGCGTTGGTGTTGAAGGCGCCGTCGCGGGTATAGAGCGTGTCGCCGTTCGGGCCCTGGACCTGGAACCAGCCATTGCCGTTGATCGCGAGGTCGAACTTGTTGCCGGTCTGGTTCAGCGTGCCCTGGAGATGCACGGTGCGGATCGCCGCGAGGCGCACGCCGAGGCCGAGCTGGGCTCCCTCGGGAACGACACCCTCGCCGCCGCGGTTCGGCACGCCCTGCATCCGCTCGATCTGGTAGAGCAGATCGGTGAACTCGGCCCGCGACCGCTTGAAGCCCGTGGTGTTGATGTTCGCGATATTATTCGAGATCACTTCCACATTGGTCTGCTGGGCATTCATGCCGGTGGCGGCGATGGCTAGCGCACGCATGGAAAACTCCGTCGATTGGATTGGCCCGCCGGAGCGGCGAATACCGCCGGCAGATCAGGAAGATGCAGCCGCAAAGCCGTCGTTGGGACCGGACCGGCGGGCTTGCCGCCCGCCGCAGGCGCCCTCAGATCGCCATGCGGGAGAGCTCGAGATAGGCGGCGACCGCCTTGTCGCGGACCGCGATCGCGGTCTGGAGGGTGCGCTCGGCATCCATCACCGCCTCGACCACCGCCTGGGTGGAGGCTTCGCCGTTGACGCCCTTGATCGAGGTCGCCTCGGCCGTCTTGACGGTCGAGACGGCGTCGGAGGCCAGCTGGGTCAGGACGGCGCCGAAGCTCTGGGCGCCGGCAGCTTCGGGAATGCGCGCGGCGCCGCCGGTGACGAGGCCGCTGGTGGGGGCGAGCTCGACCTTGGGAAGGCTCGATCCGATAGCAGGGATCATGGTCAACTCCTCAGGAGATCGATGGTCATGTTGATCAGCTCCCGGGCCTGCTTCACCACCTGGAGGTTGGCCTCGTAGGAGCGGTTCGCCTCACGCATGTCGGCCATCTCGACCAGCATGTTGACGTTCGGCATCTTGACGTAGCCTTCGGCATTGGCGGCCGGATTGCCCGGGTCGTGCTCGATGACGAAGGGGCTGTTGTCGCGGCTGACCTGGGAGACCTTGACGAGATCGGCGCCGGTGAGGCGATCGAGCTCCTGGCCGAAGGTCACGGTCTTGCGCTGATAGGGATCGGCGCCGGCCGCATTGCCGGTGGTGTTGGCATTGGCGATGTTTTCCGAGACGACGCGCAGGCGGGTCGACTGTGCCGACAACCCGCTCGAGGCGATCTTCAGGGACGAGATGATGGGGTCCATCATGGCGATCAGCCCTTTACCGTATTGAGGATCATCCGGTGGAAGGCCTTCACGATCGAGGTGTTGAGCGAGTAGTCGCGAGCGATCTCGCCCCCCTTCAGCATTTCCTGCTCCAGGGTGACGTCCTTGTCGGTGGTCTTGACCGTCCAGTCCTGCTGGCCGGTGCGCGCCACGCCCTCGCTCAAGCCGGAGCCGATCGAGATGTGACCGGCATTGTCGGCGACCATGCGGCTGCCGACCTCGTTCAGGACGTCTTCGAAGGGGGCGATTTCCTTGGTCTTGTAGTCGGGCGTATCGGCATTCGCGACATTGTCGGCGACCACGGTCTGACGGGCGGTCAACCACGCATTGCGCTGGGAAGTGAGTCCGAAGAGATAGGCGCTGTCCATGGCGAAACTTCCGAATGCTTCGACTGTCCCGCTTCTACGCCGGAGCACTTGTCCGAAACTTGTAGGTAAGCCGTAAATCAGCCTTATGAAACGCTAAGGAAGCAAAAGCTCTTCCCGGAAGGCCGACGAGCGCTCAGTGGACACGACCTTTCCGGGAGGCAAGGGTGTCATCCGCCGCGCGAGGAACAGGCGGGAACAGCCGATTCGCGGTCGTGCCTGAAGGCGACGAAAAGCCTCCGGCGGGCGGGCCATCACCGGAGCTACGCTTGTCCGCGAAACGCAGGCGCGCCATCGCTCAATGGCCGGCGCGGCGAGCGACGATCGGAACAGGGCAAAGAGAAGAGAAAGAATAAGAGAGGGACGCCAGCGCCGCCCTCTCCGGCGGCCGGTCAGGCCGCAGGGGCCGGATGGGATTGCAGCGCCCGGCTCATTGTCCGGCGGCTTGCTGCCAGGCAGTGCAGCGGCAAGGCGTCCGCCCTGCCGCTGCAACATTGCGGGAAACTGTCGTCCGGAAAGCCGCTCTTCGGCCTGCCAGACCGCGCCGTTACTCGGGCACCCTCAGATGGGCGTCGGCAATGGCGTTCATCAGCGCCACCAGTTCCTCGTCCGCGGTGGCGGGACGATCCTCGAAGCTGACATGGGCGATGTCGACGGCCGCGGTGGTGGCGCCGAGTTCGAGATGGAAATGCGCGGTCACGCCGGCATGGCGGAACTCGAGTGCAAGGACGACGATCGGCACCTCGCCCCATCTCAGCCGGACCTCGCCACCGTCGGCAAAGCGCAGCACGCCCGGCTTCAGGTAGAGTTCCGAGGAGGACGTGACGATATCGGCGAGATTGCCGTAGCGCTCCAGTCGCAGGAACGCGATGTAGTCGACGACGTCGACGAGCCGCAGTTCCGCGGCGATTTCCTTGATGCCGTCCGCAAGCGCCCGCTCACGCGACATGGTCGATCTTTTTCTGATGTCGAGCATGACTAAGCCGTGGCAACTCCCATCTTGGTCCCCGACCGAGTGTACAGATAATAGATGATTTCGGCGACGGCCTTGAAAAACTGTGGCGGGATCATCTGGTCGATTTCAACATGATCGTACATCGACCTTGCCAAGAGCTTGTCCTCCAGAACGGGGACGTCATTCGCCTCGGCAATTTCGCGTATCTTGAGGGCGAGGAGGTCGGTGCCCTTGGCCACGACGATCGGCGCGCCGCCTTCCTCGCGAACGTAGCGCAGAGCGATGGCGTAGTGGGTCGGGTTGGCGATGACGAGCGTCGCCTTCGGCACCTCCGCCATCATCCGGCGGCGGGTGCGGTCGCGGGCGATCTGGCGCTGGCGGGCCTTGACCATCGGGTCGCCCTCCATCTGCTTGGCCTCGTCCTTGATCTCCTGCTTCGACATCATCAGGTCGCGCTTCCAGTGCAGCCGCGACAGGCCGATATCGGCGGCGACGAGGAGGATCGTCGCGATGGAGACGCCGGACAGAAGCTTCATCGCCATCTGCAGGATGAGTTCCGGCATCAGGACGGGGTCGGCATACATGGCCTTGACCATGGTCGGGAAACCCGAGACCAGGATCGAACCGACGACGACGCCGATGGCAACGAACTTAAACATGGCCTTGCCGAACTCCGTTACGCCGCGAAGGCCGAAGATCCGGCGGAAGCCGGACGACAGCGAAACGTTCGAAGCCTTGGGAGCGATCCGCTCGAAATTGATCTGAGGCGGATTCTGCAGGAGCGATGCGAGGATGCCGGCGCCGGCGAAGAGCAGGGTCGCCGGCATGATGAACCGGCCCATCTGGACCGCCAGCATTTCGAGGACATGTAACCCATCGGCTCCCGTCTCCAACTCCCACTGGAGCGGATTCTCCATCGTCGACTTCAGCGCGAGGAGCAGCTGTGCCGAGCCATCCTGGACATGAAAGGTCAGGAAGGCCATCGCCGCCAAGAGAGAGGCCAGGATCGGAGCTTCCCGCGAGACCGGAAGGTTGCCCTTCTCGACCGTGTCGCGGATCTTCTTGTCCGTCGGCTGCTCTGTCTTTGACGATCGATCCTCGTCCGACAACGATTTACTCCCTCAAGCCGTTGACGTCGGATGAACCGGGAAAGGTCTCAGTGGGATTACGGTTGCGCAACCGTTACGATGCGCCATCCCCGCTTCTCTCGCAGGGGACGGGATGCTGCCGGCGCGGCCCGACAAGACGGGCGGGCGCCGGCAATGGCTTCTACTCTTCGGCCTGCTCGCGCAGAGCGAGCTTGCCTTCGCCGGCGAGGCGCAGCGCCTCCTTGGCGATCTGGCGCCTGGCCCCGTCGATGTCGGCCTTCTGGGCGCCGGAGTCCTGCTTGAGCTCGGCCTCGGCCATGCGCCGGGCTCTGGCGCCGAGCGAGGAGAGAACGAGATCGACGATCTCCTGGCTCGCGCCTCTCAGCGACAGGACGAGCACGTCCGGAGCCACCGCATCGAACAGGGTGAGCCGCGACTTCAGCGGCAGCGCCGGCAGATCCTCGAAAGCGAAGAGCAGCTTCTCCAGCGCCTCGGCGTCCTTCGGACGGGTGGCGCGCAGGGATTCCAGCACCTCTTCCGAGGAGTCCTTGTCGAGACGGTTGACGATCTCGGCGAGGAAGGCGTGGCTGCCCCCCTCCTCGCTCTCGCCGCCTCCGGCGACGAAGTTGCGGCGGATCTGGCCCTCGAGGACGCTCTGGACCGTATATTGCAGCGGCTTCAGCGTCAGGATCCGGCGCATCACGTCGTTGCGCATCGCCGAGCCGAATTCGCGGATCATCGCCGAGGCCATCTCGGGCTGGACCCTGGCGAGGATGATCGCCACCATCTGCGGATGTTCGGCAAGGAGCTTGCGGGCGAGCTTGGGCGGATCCATCGCGGCGATCGCCTCCCAGACGTCACCTTCCCGGCCCATCTCGGCGAGGTCCGCCAGTGCAGGGTCGCGGCTGTCCGGATCGAAGATCGCGATATATTCTTCGCGCGACAGGGCGCTTTCGAGGAGCTCGGCCATTTCCTTGGCGGGCCCGGTCAGCGCCGCACCCTTCTTGAAATAGCTCTGGAAGTCGTCGACGACCTCGTCGATCTGCTCCGGCCCGACGGTCGGCAGCTTGGCTGCGCTCTCGCGGATGATCCGGATCTCCTCGGGCGAGAGATGCTTCAGGATGCGCGACGCGCCCTGCGATCCGACCGCAAGCAAGAGAATGGCCGCACGCGCGCTGCCGCTGTCGGGCACGCCGGGGTCATTGCTGTAGGCGGCGATGATCGACATGGCTTATCAGGCTGCGCGAGACTTGCGGGCCTGCAGCTTGGTGCCGGGCTTTGCAACGTCGGTGAGGGTGATGCCGAAGCGCTGCTCCTCCTTGTCGATGACGACGATCTCGCCGCGCGCGACGATGCGGCCGTTGACGACGACGTCGACCGGCTCGCCGACCTTGGTGTCGAGCTTGACGACGGCGCCGCGGCCGAGCTTGAGGATGTTGGCGACGGTCATCGTCGAGGAGCCGAGAACGACCTGCATGGTCACCGGCACGTCCATGACGAGGTCGAGGTCGACGTGATCCTCGACCGGCTCTTCCTCTGCGACCACCTCGTCCTCTTCGTCTTCTTCTTCAGCGGCGGCGCCGACGCCGGCCATGGCCGCGGCGGGATCGAAACCGGACGGCATTTCGAAGCCGCCGAGCTCGGATTCCTCTTCGTCGGTGTCTTCGAGATCAAGATCCAGGTCGGAATCGATCATGGTGCGGTCTTTCCAGGGCTGGAGGCATCATGCGGGCCGCTTCGCGCCACCGCGGCGTCGGTCTCTGATTAGCGGGCCAGACTGGCGCGAAGCCTGTCATGGGCTGCGGCGAAAAAGTCGTGATAGGGATCCTCGTTCGCCGCTTGCGGCTCCGGCGCGGCGCTGGCGACATGGACGTCGGCGCGGGCAAGAAGGCCTTCGAGCCGCTCGGCAAGCTGCCTTGCCTCGACCAGCTGGCGCTCCAGCGTCTGCACCGTCTCGATGCCCTCGTGGCGGGCGCCGACGATCGCGCCAGCGGCGCGGTTGAGCGAGACCTCGGCGTTTTCCAGCGCCTCGACCAGATCGGTCTGGCGCAGCGCCCTCAGCTCCTTGTGCATCCGGCCGCAGCGCAGCGCCGTGACGACCAGCGCGACGACGAGGAGCAGGTCAATCAGATAGGATGTCATCGATGAACTCCTGAGCCGGGTCGATCCGCTCCTCGATCCGCACGACGTAGGATTCGCGCGAGCGCCCGACCTGGGCGCGGAACATCGGCCGGTCCTCGCATTCGAGCGGGATGAGGCTGGAAAGCCCGACGTCCAGCTCGACGATGCCGCCGACCCGGAAGCGCGCGACCTGCGACAGCGGGATCTTCTTCTTGCAGAGCACCGCCTCGATCTTGAGGTCGGACTGGGCGAAGCTCGCCTCGATGCCCTTCTTCCAGGCCTCGTCGGTGCCCATTTCGGGCTTTTCCGGCGTACCGCTGAGAAAGCGGCGGTGGGGCGACAGGAAGCTCTTGCCGAGCGCCAGGGAAAACTCCGCCTTGAAGTCGCCGACCTCCACCTCGAAGCGGAAGACGAAGTAGCGCTCGGGCTCCTCGCCCAGCACCTCGGCGAGGTCGGCCGCGGCGACGAAGCTGCCGAGCGACATGTCGAAGCTGTCCATCGGCTGAAACGCCTTCGTCGCGGTCTCCAGCACCTTGGCGAAGAACAACCGAACGAAATGCTGGTCGAGAGCGGTCGGCTCGCGGCTGGCGGCCAGTTCCTCCGACGGCTCGCAGCCGAGGAAGGAGGCAAGCACCGCCTCGACGACCTTGCGGTCGGCCATGACGTAGCTCGGCCTGGCGAAGCGGTTCGACAACAGCGGCGCGATCAGCGCGGTCGCCAGCTGAGCGTCCTCCGGATCGGGGGCGTTCTCCATCTCGCACTGCTGGTAGACGACCTCGATGGCGCCCGGCGCGAGCTCGCGGAGCCGGAGGTTGAGATCCTCGGTCCAGGCGTTGCAGATGTGGGTCAGGCGCGGCAGCCGGGCCGGGTCGATCTCGTTGGCGCTTTTCAGGCGCGCATGGATCTCGGCCGGATCGGATGCGAAGGCGACTTCGCTCATGGCATCAAGCTCCCGAGCCGCCGCCGATGGTCTCGTTCTCGACCTGGTCGATGGTCGGACGGTCGGCCGCCGAGATCACCTTGCGGCCGTATTCGAGGGCGACCTGGGGCATGGCGCCGTTCATGTAGGCGATCAGGGTCGACTTCACGATGACGAAGACGCGCACCTTCTTCTCGCGGACATATTTGATCTTGGCGGCGATCGGGCCGAACATGCCGTAGGAGAAGAAGATGCCGGCGAAGGTGCCGACGAGCGCGGCGCCGATCAGGTGGCCGAGCACTTCCGGCGGCTGGTCGAGGGCGCCCATCGCCTTGATGACGCCGAGGACGGCGGCGACGATGCCGATCGCCGGCAGGCCGTCGGCGACATCCTGCAGGGCGTGCTTGGCTTTCAGGAGATCGTGGTGGATGGTCTGGATCTCCTCGTCCATCAGCGCCTCGATCTCGTGCGGACGGGCATTGCCGATGATGATCAGCCGCGCATAGTCGCAGATGAAGTTGAGCATCGGCGTATCCTTGATGATGTTCGGATAGGCCTGGAAGATCGTCGATTCCGCCGGGTCGTCGATGTGGGCCTCGACCTCCGAGCGCGACTTGGAGCGCATCTCGCGCATCAGATTGTGCAGGAGCCCGAGGACCTCGAGATAATCCTTCTGCTTCGGCACCTTGTTCTTCAAAGCATCGCCCATCGCCTTGCCGGTATCCTTAATCGTCTTGCCGGAGTTGGAGATGATGAAGGTGCCGAGCGACGTGCCGAGAATGATGACGTATTCGAAGGGCTGCACGAGCACGTCGAGATGGCCGCCCATCGCGACGAAGCCGCCGAGCAGCGCGCCGAGTGCCACGACGAGGCCAATCAGAATTCCCATTTTTCATCCTCGGATACGCGTTGTTCCGGATACTGGCCTACGGCAGAAGCGCTTGTGCGAGCCTTGTCCGCCACCCCTCTGCCTCTCCTGAAATTGCGGGAATGCGGCCTGCCAGTCTGAGACAAGCCTTGTTCGGCAGGTTGCGGGCAACAACGTGCCGGCCGGTGGAACGCTGAGACGTTCCGGCAATGCCGCCGGCTCCAGACCAAGAGGATGATCCCCATGGAGGCTTCGCTTTCGCCGGCCCTGTCGGCACAGCTTGCCATCGAGCGCCGGCTCGACACCCTGGCGCACAACCTCGCCAACATCCGCACCGCCGGTTTCCGCGCCGAGGAGGTGAAGTTCGACGAGCTTCTGAAGCCCGGCGACGGCTTCGGCTCCGACCCCGTGAGCCTTGCCTCGGAAGGCACCACCTTCCTGTCGACCAAGAACGGCGAACTCACCCAGACCGGCAATCCGCTGGACATGGCGGTTGCCGGCGACGCCTGGTTCGGCATGCAGGGGCCGAACGGCGTCGTCTACACCCGCGACGGCCGCATGCGGATCAACCAGGCCGGCACCGTCGAGACCCTCACCGGCTACCCGCTGGTCGATGCCGGCGGCGCGCAGATCCAGGTCAATACGAATGGCGGCCCGCTGACGATCGCCCGCGACGGCATGATCACCCAGAACGGCCAGCAGCTCGGCGCCGTCGGGCTGTTCACCATCCCCGCCACCGCCAAGCTGAACCGCTTCGACACGTCCGGCGTCGTCCCCGACCAGGCCGCCCAGCCGGCCCTCGATTTCAGCCAGGTCGGCGTCATGCAGGGGTTCATCGAAGGTTCGAACGTCAATCCGGTGCTGGAGATGACGCGCCTGATCGAACTGCAGCGCGCCTTCGAGAGCGCCGCAAACCTCGTCCAGTCGAACGAGCGTAGCCTCGGCGACGCCATCCAGACCCTCGGGAGCAGCCGGTGAGCCTTTCCAGCCAGACACCGCGCGACCTTTCGCCGCTCGACGCGCCGCGCATCGCCATATCCGGCCGCATCGTCGATGTCGGGCCGCAGGCCTACCGCGTCTCCGGCCTGTCGCCCTTCGTGCGGCTCGGCGACTGCATCGCCTGCCCGGGCACCGGCGGCGAGGAGATCGGCGAGGTCGTGCGGATCGAATCCGACTCCCTCACCGTCAAGCCTTTCGGCATCCGCTCGACCCTCGGCGTCAAGAGCCCGGCCCGGCGCATCGGCCCCTATACCGTCGCCCCCACGGCAGACTGGAAGGGCCGCGTCGTCAACGCCTTCGGTCAGCCGGTCGACGGCCGCGGGGCGCTCGACAAGGGCGAACAGGAGCGCGTCGCCGACGGCTCGCCGCCCCCTGCCCTGAAACGCGGCCGGGTCGGCAGCCCGGTGCAGACGGGCATCCGCACCATCGACCTCTTCACGCCGCTGGTCAAAGGCCAGCGTATCGGCATCTTCGCCGGCTCCGGCGTCGGCAAGTCGACGCTGATGGGCATGCTGTCGCGGGCTCAGGGCTTCGACACCGCCGTGGTGGCGCTGGTCGGCGAGCGTGGCCGCGAGGTGCGCGAATTCCTCGAAGAGACCATGGCCGGCGGCCTCGACAAGCTCGTCACGGTGGTGGCGACCGGCGACGAGAGCCCGATGATGCGGCGGCTGGCGCCGAAGACCGCCACCGCCATCGCCGAATATTTCCGCGACCAGGGCGAGAACGTCCTCCTGATCATCGACAGCGTCACGCGTCTTGCCCATGCGGCGCGCGACGTCGCGCTCGCCGCCGGCGAGCCGCCGGTGGCGAGAGGCTATCCGCCGAGCGTCTTTTCCGAGCTGCCGCAGCTTCTGGAAAGGGCCGGCCCCGGCCTTGAAGGCTCCGGCACCATCACCGGCGTCTTTTCGGTGCTCGTCGACGGCGACGACCACAACGACCCGATCGCCGACGCGATCCGGGGAACCCTCGACGGCCATATCGTGCTCGACCGGGCGATCGCCGAACAGGGCCGCTTCCCGGCGGTCGACGTCCTGAAATCGATCTCGCGTCTTGCCGACCGGGCCTGGAACCCGCAGGAGCGCGAGCTCGTCACCCGGCTGAAGGCGATGATCGCCCGCTTCGAGGACACCCGCGACCTCAGGCTTCTCGGCGGCTATCAGCGCGGCTCGGACGGAACCCTCGACCAGGCGGTCGATCTGGTGCCGCATATCTACGACTATCTGATCCAGCATCCGGGCGACAAGATCACCGACAAGCCGTTCAAGGACCTGTCGAAGAAGCTGAAGGAAGCTTTCGCGCCGCCGCCGGCGAAGTGAGGCCGGTCGGAACACGCCCGCCCATGGCCAGACCCCGGCTCAGCCCTTCAGCCCGAGCCGCCCCATCATCGCCTTGGTGATCGACTGGCGGATCGTCGGCCGCTCGAAGGCCTCGCCCTTGTCGATGCGATCGATCACCGCCTGCATGGTGAAGGCGCTGGCGGATTCGAGATCGTCGAGCTCGTCCCAGGACAAGGGCACGGCCACCCGCGCGCCGGGCCTTGCCCGCACCGAATAGTCGGCGATCGACGTCGCCGCATGGTCGTTGCGAAAATAGTCGATGAACAGCTTTCCCTTGCGCTTGGCCTTCGACATCGTCGCCACATAGGCCTTCGGCGCATCGGTCGCCATCTTCTCCGCAAAGGCCTCGCAGAACGCCTTCACCTCGGGAAACTCGCGCCGGCGGCTGATCGGCACGACGACGTGCAGCCCCTTGCCGCCGGTGCATTTGACGAAGCTTTCAAGGCCGAGGTCATCGAGGCGGTTGCCAAGATCGCGGGCCGCCAGCTTCACCGCCTCGAAGGGAATGCCCTCGTCCGGATCGAGATCGAAGACCAGCCGGTCCGGCACGTCCACCTTGTCGACCGTCGACGCCCAGGGATGCAACTCGATCCCGCCCATCTGGGCGAGTTCGAGGATGCCCTTCTCGTCATCGACGTAGAAATACTCCGTCGTCTTGCCGTCATGGGTGACGTCGACGGGCTTGATGTCGGCGCCCCAGCCCTTGCCGGCCGAGCGCTGGAAGAAGCATTCCTCGCCGATGCCGCCCGGACAGCGGAGCAGCGAGACCGGATGGCCGGCGATGTCGGCGAGCATCAGCTTCGCCACCTTGCCGTAATAGTCCGCAAGGTCGCCCTTCGTCGGCCCGTTCTCGTCGTCGAAGATCGGCCGGTCCGGATGGGTGATCTCGACGCCGGCGACGCGAAGCGGCTTGTTCGAGCGCTTCCTGGTAGGGGCTTCGGATTTCGATGCGGATGCCGTCTTCGCCGCAGCCTCACGCGAGGACCCGGCTGTCGAAGCGCTGCGCGATTTCCCTGCCTTCCCCGCCTTGCCTGCTTTCTTAGCCTTCGTCTCGCTGGCCGCGTTCTCCTGCGGAGTCTCGCGGGTCACCTCCTCGGCCGGTTTGTCCTCCCGCAGCCCCTTGAAGGACGGGTGGCGGATCTTGCCCTCCCCCGTCCATTCGGTGAAGGCGACCTCGCAGAGGAGCTTCGGGGTGACCCAGTTGGCGCCGCGCTTTTCCGCCGCCGTCAGCCCCTCCACCGGCGGCGTCTTGCGGCCGATCGCTTCCAGCTTTTCCCGCAGCGCCGCGGCCGAGACGTCGGTGAAGCCGGTGCCGACCTTGCCGGCATAGACAAGGCCGTCATCGCCGGAATAGCCGAGATGCAGCGCCCCGATCGCCCGGGCGCCGCCGGCCGCCTTGGTATAGCCGATGATGACGAATTCCTGGCGCTTGATGCATTTCGACTTCAGCCAGCTTTTCGTCCGGCCGACGCGATAGGGCGCATCGGCCTTCTTCGAGATGACGCCCTCGAGGCCCATCGAGCAGGAACGCGCGATCATCTGATCGCCCTTGCCCTCGATATGGTCGGAGTAGCGCAGGATCTTCTTCTCCCGCGCCGACTGGCCGGCGAGCACCGCCTTCAGCCGCTCCTTGCGTGCCGTCAGCGGTTGCTTCGCAAGGTCCTCGCCGTCGAGTTCCAGGCAGTCGAACAGGAAGGCGACGATCCCCCTGTCGGTCTCCTCGGACAGGGCGTTCTGCAGCTTCTGGAAGTCGGAGCGGCCGCCATCGTCGAGGACGACCGCCTCCATGTCGAAGACCGCGTCGGCGACGTCGAGCTTTTCCAGCGCCTTGGCCAGCCGCCCGAAGCGGTGCGTCCAGTCCTTGCCGTTGCGGGTGAGGAGCCGAGCATCGTTGCCGCTGACGAGGCCGATCAGCCGGTAGCCGTCGAACTTGATCTCGTGCAGCCAGTTGGCACCGCCGGGCGGCGCATCGACAAGCGTCGCGAGCTGCGGCTTGCCGTGGGACTTCGCGAGAGCGTCGAGGGAAATGCCGGCCGCCTTCTTCTTGCCGCTGGTATTGGCGGAAGTCTTGCGGCCCGAGCTCCCTGTGCTTGCCTTCTTCGAATCCGACGACCCTGTCGAAGCGGATTTGCCGGACGACTTCGCCCCTTTCGACGTCGTTCCCTTCGACTGCGCCGCGCGGCTGGTCGCCTTGGAGATCCTGCCGCCCTTGCCGCGTGTGACGTCGCTGGACCAGTGATCGCCGTCCTCGCCGCCCTCTTCTTCGGCGATCTCGGCCATCGACCGGCCGGACTTCACGCTTGTCGTCTCGCCGCCGAGAAACGCCTCGCCGTCTTCGTCGGGACGGGCGAAATCGTCCTTCTCCTTGATGAGCAGCCAGTTCTCGCGCTTTTCCTTCTTGCGCGGCTTCATCCGCACCAGCACCCACCGCCCGGTCAGCCGTTCGCCGGAGAGCTCGAATTTCAGCTCGCCCTTTTCCAGCCCTTCGGCGACGTCGCCGAGCGGCTTCCAGGTGCCGGTGTCCCACAGCATGACGGTGCCGCCGCCATATTCGCCCTTGGGAATGGTGCCTTCGAAGGACCCGTAGTCGAGCGGGTGGTCCTCGGTGCGCACGGCGAGGCGCTTGTCGGAAGGGTTGTAGCTCGGGCCGCGGGTCACCGCCCAGGAGAGGAGGACGCCGTCATCCTCGAGGCGGAAGTCGTAATGCAGCCTTGTCGCGTCATGCTTCTGGATCAGATAGGCGCGGCCCGCCTTGCCGCGGCCGGCGCTGCCTCGCGGTTCCTTCGTCCGCTTGAAATCGCGCTTGGAATGATAGGTTTCGAGCGAGGCCATGGCTTAGGCTGCCTTGCTGCCCCTGGAGCGTCCACCCGATTTTTTCGTGCCCGACTTTGAGGAGGATCGCGAGGTTCCGGAGGCGCTCTTCGATGCAGAGGACTTGGACGACGACTTCGCCGAGCCGGAGGATTTTGCCGTCGAGGACGATTTCGTCGACGATGACTTGGCCGACGATTTGGCCGAAGACGTCGATTTCGATCCCGACGACTTGCCGGCGGACGACTTGCCGGACGGCTTGCTGGACGAGGACCCTTTGGCGGAGGACCCGCCGCCCGATGACGCTTTTGTCCGGGACGACGACTTCGAGCCCTTGCCGCCGCCGGACTGTTCGAGGCTGCGCCTCAGCGCGTCCATGATGTCGATGACGTTGCCGGAATCCTCCTCCGGCGCTTCCTCGGCTTCAGGCTCCTTGCCGGCGATCTTCGCCTTGATGATCTCCATCAGCCCCTGCTGATAGGTGTCCTTGAAGGCCTTCGGATCGAAGGGCTTGGACTTCTTCTCGATCAGCAGCTGGGCGAGTTCGAGCTGCTCGTCGTCGATCTCGGCGTCGTCGTCCACCTCGTCGAAGAACTTCTTGGCGTCGCGCACTTCCTGGGCATAGCGCAACGTCTCCAGCATCAGCCCGTCGCCGCAGGGCTTGATGGCGGCGATGCGCTCCTTGTTGGCGATGACGATGCGGCCGAGGGCCACCTTCTTGGTCTTCCGCAGCGCCTCGCGGATCGTCACATAGGCGTCCTGCACGCCGTCCTCGTCCGGGGCGATGTAATAGGGCCTGTCGTAATAGATCGGGTCGATGTCGCTGGCGTCGGTGAACTGGGTGAGCTCGATGACGTGGTTGCTCTCGGCCTTGAGCTTCTCGATCTCTTCGTCCTCGACGGCGACGAACTTGCCCTTCTCGTACTCATAGCCCTTGACGATGTCGTCGTTCTCGACGACCTCCTCGTCCTTTTCCGACACCTTCTGGTAGCGGATCCGCTGACCGGTCTCCTTGTCGTACTGATGGAGCTGAATCGTCCTCGCCGGGCTCGTCGCAGCGAAGAGACGAACCGGAAAGGAAACGAGCGACAGGCGGATATGCCCGGTCCAGTAGGCGCGCGGAGTACTCATGACTCGCGCAACGGGAATCCCGGCAAGAGGTTCAGCCGGTCCGAAAAGAATCTCGACCTTCGGTAAAGGCGGGGTTTGCGGCTACTGCTGGACGGCGGAGGCGCTGCCGCCGAGTTCGGAGAACTTGCCGCGATATTTCGGCCTGTCCGAGCCGCAGACGAAGCCTTGCGCCTCTTCGTCGGCGATCTGGCGCGCAAGCACGTTGGCGTCCCGGTTGACGCTCGCATCGACATAGCCGACCGGGCAGCTGCCCTCGCCGGAAAGCGTATAGACGGCGAGGACGTCGGTGATCTTGCCGGAACCGTCGCCGGGGTCGAGATGGAAACGCAGGATCGTTGCGAAGGGCTTGCCGCCGGCAAGCCGCCACTCGATCGTCTCACCCGGCTCGTTGAACGGGCCGAAGGTGGCGGACTCCTCGCCGGGCGCGCCGAAATCGACGCTGAAGCGCAGATCCCCCTCGGAGGCGAAGACCGGAATGTCCTGATAGCCGGGGCATTTCAGATCGACCCCGCCGCCCTCCTCATATTCCTTCAACACCTCGCAGGAATCGAGGTCGAGCTTGGTATAGGCGCTGTCGAAGCCTGCGGCAGAAGCGGGAATGCCGGTGGCAAGGGCGACGAAAAGACCCGCAGCCGCTGGAAGAACGGCGCGCGTCAGGCATCGCGGTGACAGGCTGAATTCAGGTCGGCTGGTCATTCCGGATCCCGATCTCCTGCAGGGTCTCGGCGAGACTATCACAGGGAATGGCGAGACGGAGGGTTTTCTGACGCTGCGTCATGCCGGCAGCGACGGTGATCGCCGTCTTCGGGATACGGAAGTGTCTGGCGATCAATGCGATGAGGGCCTTGTTGGCCTTGCCGTCCTCCGGAACGGCGGCAAGCCGGACGGCCAGCCGCTCGTCCCCCGCGGCATCCGTGACGACGCCGGCGATGGCGTCGCGCGATGCCCGGGGCGTCACCCGCACGAACAGGAGCGTCGCCTCGCCTTCGCTCCTGAAAAACCGCTGGCCGGCCGGCTCGTCAGGCATCGAGCGCCTGCCTCAGAGGCCGGCGCGGACGATCGCCGGATCGATGTAGACGACGATGAAATACTGCAGGAACATGATGGCGAAGAGCACCACCAGCGGCGACAGGTCGATGCCGCCGAGATCGGGCAGGAAGCGGCGGATGCGGCGATAGACCGGCTCGGTCATCTGCCAGAGGAAACGGCCGACGCTGTCGACGAAGGGATTTCCCGGATTGACGATGTTGAAGGCGTAGAGCCAGGACAGAATCGCCGAGGCGATGACGATCCACCAATAGAGATTGAGTGCCTGATAAAGTACGAAAGTGACTGCCAGCATCGATCCCGTGCCCTGTTTCTGACCCCGCCGATGTAGACATCGCGGCAGGGTGGCGCAAGCAGCGCGGGTCCGGAGCGTTAACGCCCGGAATGGCTGATCCGTCTGGTGCCTGATCTTCGCAGGACTTGCGGCGGGCTTTTCCGCCGCGCAGGAGGGGCACCGGCGATTTCGCCGAGCCCGGCATCGACCCCGTTGACAGCCACCGCCCGCTGGCACTACATGCCGCTTCGCAACGGTGGACGGGGCTGTAGCTCAGTTGGGAGAGCGCGTCGTTCGCAATGACGAGGTCAGCGGTTCGATCCCGCTCAGCTCCACCAGCGCCCGCCTTTCCGGTCCGTCGAGCTTCGCGTCACCCCGGCATCCGGGGCGTCGGCCGCGCTCCGTTCCGGCCTAGCCGCCAGTCAGGGGCAAGTCGCACCGCTTAGACCTTCCATCGTCTTTCCGGATGGAGCGAATGGTTCGGTGCGACTGTCTGTCGAAAAAGCCTCTGCCCAGGCCCGCAAGCTCGAAAAGCGCGGCGAGTTCGACGCGGCGCACGCACTCTATGCCGAACTCCTCGGCCAGTATCCGCAGAACCGGCGCGTCGCCGGCGCCCTCGAAGCGCTGATCGAACGGACCGGCAATCCGCCCATCGAGACGCTGGAGGCCCTCGAAGCCGCCTATCACCGGCGCGACTATGCCGCCGTGATCGGGACCGGCACGGCGCTCGCCGCCTCCTTCCCGCGCTCGGTGACCCTGTGGAACATCCTCGGCGCGGCCGCCCTCGCCCTGAAAGAGGCGAAGGCCGCCGAAGCGAGTTTCCGCCAGGCCCTCGCCATCCATCCGCAGAATGTCGACGCCTTGTCCAATCTCGGTGTCGCGCTGAAGGCGCAGAACCGGTTCGACGAGGCGCTGGCAAGCTATGCCGCAGCGGCGGAATTCACGCCGAACAACGCCAGCATCCTCTTCAACCTCGCCAATCTGCTGCGCGGTGCCGGCCGGCAACAAGAGGCGATCGCCGCCTTCGAAAAGGCAGCGAGGGCCAGGCCGGGCGATGCCGAGGCGCGGTTCTCCATCGCCTCGATCCTGCAGGAGGCGGGCGACGGCCCGGCGGCGGTCGACCATGCGGTGAAGGCGCTCGCCATCGATCCCGGCCATGCCCGGGCGCGGGCGCTGGCGATGCACCAGCTCTGCCATCTCTGCGACTTCGAGCGGCTGGGGGCGCATCGCGCCCATGTCGAGACGCTCGGCCTCGACGGCCAGCCGATCGAGCCCTTCGCGCTGATCGCCCTCGACGATTCACCCGGCCGCTTCAGGCAGCGATCGGAGGCCTGGGCCGGCGAGATCGCCGTTCCATCAGCGCCGCTGCCGGCGCGTTCCGCGAGCGATGGCAGCGGGCGCATCAGGCTCGGCTATTTTTCGGCCGACTTCCACAATCACGCAACGATGTATCTGATCTCGCAGGTCTTCGCCCATCACGACCGGGACCGATTCGAGATCGCGGTCTATTCCTATGGCGGCAAGGAAGACGCGGCGATCGGCCCGCGGCTGCGGCAGGCGGCAGGCCTCTACCGGGACGTCGCCCCCCTCCCCGACACGGCAATCGTGCAGCTGGCCAGAGCCGACGGCCTCGATATCGCGGTGGACCTCAAGGGCTACACCAAGGGGGCAAGGCCGGGCATCTTCGCTGCCCGCGTCGCGCCGGTGCAGATCAGCTATCTCGGCTTTCCCGGCACGATGGGGGCGCCGTTCATCGACTATCTCGTCGCCGACGAGGTGATCATCCCGGAGAGCCACGCACAGCATTATTCCGAGGCGGTGATCCGCCTGCCGCACAGCTACCAGCCGACCGACGAGACACGGGCGATCGTTCAGGACGCTTCCAGCCGCAGCGACCACTGCCTGCCGGAGACGGGCTTCGTCTTCTGCGGCTTCAACGCCACCTACAAGATCCAGCCGCGCGATTTTGCGGTCTGGATGCGGCTGCTCTCCGCGGTCGGCGGCAGCGTCCTCTGGCTGATGAAATCCAATGAGTGGGCGCAAGCCAATCTGCGGGCTGCGGCGAAGGCGGCCGGCGTCGACCCGGAGAGGCTGGTCTTCGCCCCGCCGATCGGCCACCTGCCGCATCTTTCCCGCCATCGTCATGCCGACCTCTTCCTCGACACCTTCACCTGCAACGCCCACACGACCGCGAGCGACGCGCTCTGGGCCGGCCTGCCGCTGGTGACACGGATCGGCGAGCAGTTCGCCGCCCGGGTGGCGGCGAGCGTGCTGAATGCGGCCGGGCTGCCGGAACTCGTGACACAGACCGATGCCGCCTATGAGGAACTGGCGCTCGGCCTCGCGACCGACCCGGCGAGGCTCGCAGCCGTCAAAGCGAAGCTCGCGGCGGCGCGGTCGACGGCGCCGCTCTTCGACAGTGCCGGTTACACCCGCCATCTCGAGGCAGCCTTCGCGGCCGCGCATCGCCGCCAGCTTGCGGGCGAGGCGCCGGCGCCGATCCGCATCGCGGCAGGGACCTGAGCCCCGGATCAGGCTCACGCAAGTGCTTTGCGAGTATCCCGGTCGTGACCGGATGATCGATTCTTGAAGATTCCCAGATGTCGACGGCAGCCTTGAACAACGATCGCAAGACTGACCCATGCAGCCTCTCGCCGGGAGCCGCGGCATGAAGGTGGTGATCCTGGCCGGCGGGCGCGGATCGCGGCTGAGCGAAGAGACGACGCTGCGGCCAAAGCCGCTGGTCGAGATCGGCGACAAGCCGATCCTCTGGCACATCATGAGCATCTACGCGCATTTCGGCTTCGACGAGTTCATCGTCTGTGCCGGCTACAAGGGCTACCAGATCAAGGAATACTTCGCCAATCTGGTGCTCCACCATTCCGACATCACGGTGGACCTTGGCGAAAACACCATCCGCTATCACCAGTCGAAGCGGCCGAACTGGAAGGTCAGCATCGTCGACACCGGCCTCGACACGCTGACCGGCGGCCGGCTGAAGCGCATCGCGCCCTTCCTCGACAAGGGCGAGACCTTCCTGATGACCTATGGCGACGGCGTCGCCGACATCGACGTTCGAGCCGAGGTTGCCTTTCACCGCTCTCACGGCCTCAAGGCGACGATGTGCGCCATCGCTCCCCCGGGCCGCTTCGGCACCGTCGAGATCGACGAGGGCCGGGTCTCCGCCTTCGTCGAGAAGCCGACGGCAAACCGCCAGCGCATCAATGGCGGTTTCTTCGTGCTGGAGCCTTCCGTGCTGGACCTCATCGACGGCGACGGCACCTCCTTCGAGGGTGCGCCGCTGGCGCGGCTGACCGCCGAGGGGCAGCTCGCCGCCTATCGCCACGACGGCTTCTGGCAGCCGATGGACACCCTGCGCGAGCGCGACCAGCTGGAAGAGCTGTGGCGCACCGGCCGCGCACCCTGGAAGCTGTGGTCGTGAGCGGCTTCTGGAAAGGCCGCCGGGTTCTCCTCACCGGACACACCGGCTTCAAGGGCGCCTGGCTCAGCCTCTGGCTGGAACGGCTCGGCGCGGCGGTCACCGCGGTTGCTCTGGAGCCGGACACCGCCCCCTCGCTCCATGCCATGCTGACGCCCTTTGCCGGCCAGAGACAGCATCTCACCGACATCCGCGACCTTGCCGCATTGGAGAGGATCGTCGCCGAGGCCCGGCCGGAGATCGTCTTCCACCTCGCCGCCGAAGCGCTGGTGCGCCGCTCCTATTCGGATCCTGTCGGGACGTTCGGGACCAACGTCATGGGCACGGTCAACCTCCTGCAGGCGCTCCGCCGAGCGCCGGAGGCAAAGGCCGTGGTGATCGTCACCACCGACAAGGTCTATGAGAACGACGAGAGCGGCCGGCCCTTCGAGGAGAAAGACAGGCTCGGCGGCAAGGACCCCTATAGCGCCTCCAAGGCCTGCGCCGAACTCGTTGCCGCGAGCTTCAGGGCAAGTTTCTTCGCTGAGGGCGGTCCGGCCATCGCCACGGCACGGGCCGGCAATGTGGTCGGCGGCGGCGACTTTTCCGCCGACCGGCTGGTGCCGGATTTCGTCCGGGCCGTTGAGCGGGGCGAGCCGATCCGCCTGCGCTCGCCGATGGCGGTGCGCCCCTGGCAGCATGTGGTCGAGCCGCTGGCCGGCTATCTGATGCTGGCGGAGGCCCTGGCGCTACGCCCCTCCGAGGCGCCGGAAGCGGTGAATTTCGGCCCCGACCCGGCCCAGTTCGCAAGCGTCGCGACCGTTGCCGAAGCGCTCGGCCGCGCCTTCGAGAGGCCGCTGCCCTGGCTGCCGGCGGGCGGCGTCCATCCGCCCGAAGCGCGGCAGCTTCGCCTGTCTTCAAGACTCGCGGCCGAGCGGCTCGGCTGGCGCCCGCTGCTGTCGCTGGACGAGACGCTGGCCTGGACCGCCGAATGGTATCGCGCCCAAAGTTCCGGCGCCGCCATGCGCCAGGTCACCGAGGCGCAAATCGCCGCCTATGAGGCACTGCGCCGACCCCGCCGCGTCGAGGCGGCGTGATGCGTTTTGCCGAGACCGCGATCGCGGGCGCTTATCTCGTCGAGCCGGAACCCTTTACCGACGAGCGCGGGCTCTTCGCCCGCACCTTCTGCGCCGAGACTTTCGCGGCGCGCGGCCTCGAAGCCCGGCTTGTGCAGGCGAGCACCTCGTTCAATCCGACACGCGGTACCCTGCGCGGCCTGCACTATCAGTCAGCACCGCATGGCGAGGCCAAGCTGGTGCGCGCGACTGCGGGCCGGATCTTCGATGTCGCCGTCGATCTCAGGCCGGGATCGCCGAGCTATCTCGCCCATGCGAGCGTCGAGCTCGACGCCTCGCACCGCAACGCCTTCTATATCCCCGAGGGCTGCGCCCACGGCTTTCTCACCCTCACCGAGGACTGCGAGGTTCTCTACCTCGTCTCCGCAGCCCATGCGCCCGATTGCGCCCGGACCGTCCGCTGGGACGATCCGGCCTTCGCGATCGACTGGCCGGCCGCCCCCACGCTCATCTCGCCCCGCGATGCCAGCGCCGAGGATTTTCTGCCATGACCATCACCGTCGATCCCGCCCGCCTCTCGGCCGCAAGCGCGCTCGAAGGCCCCGAAGCGCCGACCGACGTCGTGCTGTCGCTCTGCGTTCCGACCTACAACCGGGCGCGGTTCCTCGAACATCTCTTCCCGCATATCCGCGAAGCCTCGCAGGTCTTCGACTTTTCCTACGAGATCGTCGTTTCGGACAACGCCTCGCCCGACGACACCGCCGAGGTGGTGGCAAGGTTCAAGGCCGAGGGCCTGCCGATCCGCTATTTCCGCCAGGAAGAGAACAAGCGCCTCTCCAACCAGTTCAGCGCCTTCCGCCATGCCCGCGGCGAGTTTCTGGTCTATCTCGCCGACGACGACCTGATGATCCCCGAAGCGCTCGCCGACAACATCCGCTTCATGATGGAAAACCCTCAGATCCGCGTCGTCTATACGCCCTTCGAGATCTACGACGCGCTCAACGGCGAGCGGCATTGCCTGTTCTATCATCTGCGCAAACCAGTCGAGGTGTTCCAGCCCGGCCAGGAAGTCGATCTTCTGAAGATGCTGGTCGAGAACCACGTGATGCCGGAGATCGGCATCTACCGGGCCGAGGCGGTGCGCCAGCTCGTCTCGGCACCGCAGTTCTGCTACTGGGCCTTCGCCTATCTCGCGACGATGGTCTCGCAGGGGCCGGTGGCCTTCCGGGACGTGCCCTATTACCGCTCGGTGACGCTGACGCCGGTAATGCCGAACCGGCATCAGGAAGGCACCCACGACAATCTCTACAACTGGGATGCGTTTCGCGGCGGCCTCGAATTCATGGTGTTCAGCCTCCTGAAGCGCCTCGGCCTGACGCCGGACCGCGAGCTGCAGCGGATCTTCCGCGACATGGTCGACAGCTTCCTGTCGATGCGCATGCATGTCTCGCTCCGGCTCTGGCTCGGCCGGCGGGACTATCTGAAGGCCTATGAGCTGATCACGAGGCTGAGCTATCTCAATCCCGCCAGCGTCCGGAACATCGCCGGCGTCGAGCAGCTGTTGCCGCTGGTGCGGGCGCAGGTGCTGGCGCAGCTCGCCAACGGGATCGCCGAGATCGATCGGCTGATCCTCGACGGGATCGACGACGTGTCCGGTTTCGAGACGACGTTGCGCGATCTCGGGCTGAAGGATCACATCGCCGTCGTCGCCAGCAGCACAGTCGGGGCGGCAGACGATACGCCGAAGGAGCGGAGCTTCGTCTTCCTGCGCGACGAGGCGCGGCGCGCGCATTTCATGGGCGAAGGCTTCGAGAAGGGGCTGATCGTCAGCACCGGCGACATCGAATCGAACTTCCCGATCTGACGATGCGCGCCGCACTCTCCCCCGTCCCGGCAGAAAATGACCGCGCGGCGGCGTGCTGCCGCCATTGCGGCGCCGGGCTGTCGCTCCCCTTCCTCGACCTCGGCAGCGCGCCGCCCTCCAACGCCTATCTGAGCGAGGCGCAGCTCGGCGCGCCGGAGACCACCTTTCCGCTGAAGCTCCTCGTCTGCGAGGAATGCTTCCTCGTCCAGACCGAGGACTATGCCGGCCGCGACGCGCTGTTTGCCGGCGACTATGCCTATTTCTCCTCGGTCTCGTCGTCCTGGCTCGATCATGCCCGCCGCTATGTCGCCGAGATGACCCAGCGCTTCGGCTTGTCGCCTGACAGCGTCGTCGCCGAAGTCGCGGCGAATGACGGCTATCTCCTGCAATATGTGAAAGATGCCGGCATCCCCTGCTACGGTATCGAGCCGACGGCGGGCACCGCCGCGGCGGCGCGCGAAAAGGGCATCGACGTCGTCGAGGCGTTCTTCGGCCGGGAACTCGGCGAGGTGCTGGCCGCAGACGGCCGCGCTGCCGATCTCATCGCCGCCAACAACGTTCTCGCCCATGTGCCGGACATCAACGACTTCGTCGCAGGCTTTGCCGCGCTGTTGAAGCCAGCGGGCGTTGCGACCTTCGAGTTCCCGCATCTTCTGCGCATGGTGGAAGGCGGGCAGTTCGATACCGCCTATCACGAGCACTATTCCTATCTGTCGCTCTCTGCCGTCTGCCGGATCTTCGCCGGAAACGGCCTTGCGGTCTTCGACGTCGAGGAGCTTTCTACCCATGGCGGCAGCCTGCGGGTGTTCGCCCGGCGGGCCGACGGCGTGCCCCGCATGGTCTCTTCCAAGGTCGCGGCGGTGCTCGCCGCCGAAGATGCGGCCGGCATGAGCGGCGCCACCTTCTACGGTCGCCTGCAGCCGGTCGCAGAGAGGATCAAGGACGACCTCCTCGCCTTCCTGATCGCGGCAAAGCGCGAAGGGCGCAGCGTCGCCGCCTATGGCGCCGCGGCGAAGGGCAACACGCTGTTGAACTTTGCCGGCGTGCGCCCCGACCTTTTGCCATTCGTGGTCGATCGCAGCCCCGGCAAGCTCGGAAAGTTCCTGCCCGCAAGCCGCATCCCGATCGTCGGGGAAGAGCGGCTGAAGGCGGCCCGGCCGGACTATGTGCTGCTGCTGCCGTGGAACATCAGGGACGAGCTCACCCGGCAGCTCGCCTATGTCGGCGAATGGGGCGGACGCTTCGTCACCGCCGTGCCGGAACTTGCCATCGGGCATTGACGGCGACAGAGCGGAGAACACCGTTGCAGACCTTCAATGGCACCCATCAGTCGGGCATATTGCTCGCCTGCATGCCGAAGAGCGGCTCGTCCTCGACGGCGCGGATGATCAGCCGCTTTCCGAATGTCCGCACGGCTTTCCTGGTGCCGGCCTTCGACATTCGCGAGCAGGAAATCGACATCAAGATCCTCGAGCAGCAGCTCGCCGCCAATGTCGGCCGGACCTTCGTGGCGCAGACCCATGTCTGCCTGTCGAACACCACCCGCTCCTTCATCGACGGCAAGCTGCTTCTGCCGCTGGTGTCGACGCGGAACCTGCCGGACGACCTGATTTCTTCGATCGATCACTATGCTCAGAACGACAATACTAAGGAAAACTTCCTACTTCCAGTAGATTTTCAGGCAAGGTCTATGGAGGAAAAGATCGACTACGTCATTCACTTCCAGACGCCGTGGCTGCTCAAATTCTTCAAGTCGTGGAGCCGCTACGAGCGGTTTGGAGAGGTCTGGCTGAAATACGAGGATCTCGCCCGGGACAACATGGCATTCCTCAGGACGATCCCGGCCATGCTGGGGCTGGACTATGAGATCGATACCAAGGCCGGCGACGGCGCCGAACGGCTGGAGAGCCGCCGGCTCAACCGGGGCGTCAATGGCCGCGGCCGTGAATTGATGTCGCCTGCCCAGCTGGCGCTGATCGAGAGAATGGTCGTGATGTACGACATCCCGCAAGAGTATCGCGGCTACCTGCTGTACGGCGAGTGACGGACGAGTATCCCCGACGAAGCTCTTCCCGGAGACACTGACCCCCATGACCTCCTGCCATGCCTGCGGCGCGCCGACGCGTCCGCTTGACGACGTCGTTTTTCGTGATTTCGACGGCTCGCTGTTTTCGCGCTCCGGCGTCATCCGCCATTGCACCGCATGCGGCCTCGGCGCCGTCGATACCGGGCTGAGCGACGCGGCGATCGCCCGGCACTATGCCGACGATTGCCTCTATGTGGAGATGACCGGCGTCGGCGTCGGCGGCAACACGCCCGAGGACGCCGCACGCTACGAGCACTATGCCGACATTCTCGCGCCCTTCGTCGGGGAGATTTCCGCCAAGGCCGGGCTGGTCGATGTCGGCTGCTCGCGGGGCGGCATGCTGCGCGATCTGAAGGACCGGTTTCCCGAACTGCCGCTCTCCGGCATCGACCTCGACGAGGCGAGCCTTGCGTCGTTGCGCCAGGCCGGCATCGCCGCCAGCCCCGGCAGCGCGCTCGACCTGCCGCTTCCGACCGCCAGCCAGTCGATGCTCTCCTACCTCCACGTCTTCGAGCATATCCTCGACACCGATCAGGTGCTCAAGGAAGCCGCCCGGGTGATCATGCCGGAGGGCCTGCTCTTCATCGAGGTGCCGGATGCGGCCGACTACGGCGCCGACGACGCGCGGGTCGGGACGATGTTCTGGCTCGCCATGAAGGAACACGTCTATCACTTCACGAAAGATGCCCTCGCGGCGATCCTCGCCCGCAACGGCTTTTCGGTGCTCCGCACGGTGCGCTCGCACCTGCCGATGCGTGCCGGCAAGGCCTATCCCTCGCTGATCGTCGTCGCCAGGAAAACCGAAGATGCGTCAGCCGCCGCGGTGTCCGGCGCGTTTGACAAGGCGCTGCCCGAACACGTTGCGGCGGAGATCCGCGCCTTTGCCGAACAGGCGCAGGCGATCTCGGCCTTTTGTGAAAGACACGAACGGATCGCCTTCTGGGGGATCAGCCTCGAATTCCTGAACCTGTGGGCAAGACTCGGAAACGAACTCAAGCGGCGCTTCCCCGTGCGGCTCTTCGACGGCAATGGCGGCAAGCAGAAGCTGACCGTCGACGGGTTGCCGATCGGCCCCGCCGGGCCGCCGCTCTCATCGGAAGGCCTCGTCGTCTGTGCCTATATGGCGGGCGAAGCGATCTCCCAAGAGGCGGCGCGGCTCGGCTGGCGAGAGGAGACCGTCCTGGTGCTCGAGGGTTCGGCCGGCGCTCGACAACTGCGGGCTGGCGACATGCGTATGTCGGGCGAGCCTGGTCAGCCGGCGATCGCCCACAACGCCGGATCGCCGGGAAAACATCGGCGGAAATGGGCGATCGAGCCCTTCGTCGCGGTCGGGCCGAACAGGCCGGAGGCTTCCGACAAGGCCTCCCCGCCCCGCGCGGGCACTCCAAGGCTCGCCGCGAACCATTCCGCCGGCCCGGCACCCAGAACCTCGACATAGTCGCGGCGGCGCTTCGGCGCGGCCACGGCGCGGTCGTAAAGAGCGGCGAAGACACTGAGGGTCGCGGCCGGCGCGTGGTGGGCCGCGACGTGGCGGGCGGTCGCCGCGCCGAGTGCCGCGACATCGCTCGGATGGCCGACCATCCAGTCGAGCCAGCCGGCACATTCTTCCAACGACCCTGCGACGATCCCGGTCTCGCCATGGCTGACGATCGCCCGCTCGGCCGGATTGTCCAGCACCAGCGGGCAGAGGCCGAGCGACATCGCCTCGACGAGGGCATTCTCGCCGGTGCCGTAGTGATCGGGCGAAAGCGGGTAGAAGAAGACATCGAGGCCGGCAAGCGCCGACGCCGGGTCGTCAGCATGGCCTTCGAGGCTGACCCGCTCGGGCCGTCTCATGGCTGCTGCGGCGGTTGCCACCGCACCGCCGGGATCGACCGAGCCGAACAGCCGGACGCGGATATCGCTGCGGGCAGCGTCGATCGCCGCGAAGACGCCCGGATGCAGCTTGGCGAAATCGAGGGTGCCGAGATAGCCGATGCGCGGCGGGCCGGACGGACGCTCACTCGGCTCACGCGGCGCCGAAAAGCCGAAGCCGGAATTCGCCACGATGAAGGCCTCGGGCCGGCGGGCGATCTCCGGCTGCAGATTGCCGGCCGCAAAAGAGCAGGCCGAGGTGAAGGCCGTGACCTCCGCAAGCTCGGCCAGCGCCGACGGAATGACCGGCGGGGCAAGCCCCGATATGTGGGCCCACAGCACCAGCCGGTGCGGCGGCAGAGGTCGGCGCGCCAGACATTCGTAGAGCCGCGGATGGCTCCACCACTCGACCTGCAGGATGTCGGCCGCTTCGGTGTGCCGGGCGATCGCCGCCGCGTCCGGCGCGACGACGACTTCGGCTCCCGCAGCGACGATACGATCGACGAAGCGCCTGTCCTGCGGCGCTTCGAGAAGTAGAAAACGATGGCTCTCCAGGCATCCGGCTGCCTGCCTCGCCTCGGCCAGCGCCGCATGGGCCTTTCCGACGCCGCCGCCGAGATGTGCCGCGACGTGGAGGATCCTCATTCGGCAGCTTCCGGCAGCCGCCGCACGCCGCCCGGCGCCGGCACCGAGCGGTCGAAGGCGACGCTCTCGCCGAAGCGCTGGAGCAGCGTCTCGCGATAGGGATCGATATTGTCCGGCAGGCAATGGGTGAGCTGGCCGCAGCCGCCGCAAACGCCGTTCTCGCAGCGCCTGCCCTGAAGATGCTGGAGCCTCAGGGCATTCATCTTGTCGGAGGTCCAGATCTCCTTCATCGACTGCCGGCGGACGTCGCCGATGACGAGCTTGCGCTCCCAGTCGAGGAAGCAGGAACTGACCAGGCCGTCGGCATTCACCGAATAGCCGTAGAAGATATACGGGCAGGTATCGGTGTCGCCGACCTCCTGCTGGTAGATGCCGCCCTGGATCTTGACGCCGGTATGGGCCTCGATGTCGAATTCCGGCCAGCAGGGCGCGAAATTCTCGATGAAGATCCGGTCGCAGTGATCGCCGAAGGTGTCGTAGAATTCCTGGCGCTGGGCGTCGGTGATGAGCTCGCCGGGGATCTTCACGACCACTTCGCAATCGCCCTTGTTGGCATAGAGCCAGCGGACATTGGCGACGAAACCGTCGAAGTCGAAATCGGTCTTGGTGAAGCGGCGATACTGATCGCGCGTCATGCCGTCGACGGAGATGTTGATCTTGTCGAGGCCGGCCTCGATCACCGGGCCGAGGCGCTCCGGGGTGATGAAGGTGCCGTTGGTGGTGGTGTCGATATAGTCGACATGGCCGCTCTCTTTGGCGTAGCGGATCATGTCGGCGAGGCGTTTGTTGAGGAAGGGCTCGCCGTCCTTGTAGAGGCGCAGCACCTTGATCGGCTGCCCGAATTCGCCGAGGTCGTCGACGATCTTGGTGAACAGGTCGAACTTCATCGCACCCTGATACCGCCCGGTATCGCGGATCATGTCGCGGTGGCCGGTCGGGCAGAAGGAGCACTGGAAATTGCAGGCGCTCGCCGGATCGACGAAGACGACGAAGGGCGTCTCCAGCGGGATCACGGTTTCCAGTCGGGTCCGGCCTTCGAGATTGATGCGCGGCTTGATCTCGGCTTTCATCGTGTCGCTCTTTTCCTCAGAGCGCCATGCGTCCGAATGGACGCGCAAAGGACGCTCTAACTCTTTGAATCACCGCATCGTGCGGACCGAAAATCGATTCCGATTTCCGGGCCGATGCTGTAGCCGCCGGGGACGGGCGGCCGATCGTTTCAGTCGCCCTGCGGGCCGCTCGGAGCCCGCGGCAAGAGGTTCGGGACGCCGACGACGGCCGCGGGGTCGGTGGCCCTAGCCGGTGCGGCGCCGAAATCCAGAAGGTCGCGTCGGCCGGTCTCGTCGGCGATCGCCTCGGCAAAGGCGCGCAGCGTGACGGCGCGACCTGAACAGATGTTGATTGCGCCAGCCTGTTCAGTTTCGACGATGCTCGCGATCATCCGCCCGGCCTCGGCGACGTCGAGAAAATCGCGCAGCTGCGTGCCGGAAGAGAGCTTCGCCCGCTCACCCGAGGCAAGGCAGCGGCGAAGATAAGGTACCAGGCGGGAGGGGTGCTCGCTCTCGCCGTGGAGATAGAACAGCCGCGCCCAGGAAAAGCGGACGTTTCGCGCGGCGAGGTAGCGCTCGAGCGTCGCAAACAGCGCGAGCTTCGTCGTTGCGTAAAGCGTCGTCGGGGCAAGCGGCGAGGCGATCGTCAACCGGTCGGCCGGCAGGGCGTATTCGAAGCAGGTGCCGAGGCCGACGATGTGGCCAACGCCGGCGGAAACCGCCGCGCGTGCCAGCGCCAGGCTGCCGGAGAGGCAGGCAAGGTTTTCCTCGGATTCGAGATACTGGCCCGGCTCGACGGACCAGGCGGCATGGACGAGCGTGTCGATGCCTTCGAAAGCCGCGGCGAGCGTTTGCGCAATTGGGGCAAAGACGTCGTCGATCTCGACGATTGCGGCGGGCGCGGCGAGGCGCCCGGCCGATCCCGTCCGCAACAGCGCGCGCACCTCGTGGCCATCCGCCATCAGCGCGCGATGGATCTGCCGGCCGACGAAGCCGGTGGCGCCGGTGAGGAGAACGCGTTTCCGTAAGGTGGTCGGCCGGGACATCGTCCGTCTTTGCAAAGCTATCCGGCCACCATCGACCGGAGATGATTTCAATCGTCTTCATCCACCGCAAGCTTTGCGCGAGACTTGTCCGCGATAAGGAAAGCGGATTTGAGCATCGGACGATCAGATGGACGCCGTTTTTCCCGGGCGCACGATCTCCCGGACAATCTCGAAGCTGCCGGACGCGAGGGAAGCGCTGGCGCTTCTCTGCGAGGCCAATCTGCGGGCACCCGGCGGCGAGCCCGTCGTCGTCCGCAATCGCGACCTCTGGCTCTACGGCGCCGGCAATCTCGGCCGCCTCGCTTGTCGCCACCTCGAGGCCGTCTGCCAGCCGGTCGCCGGGATCATCGACCGCAACGCGCAGGCCTTCGCGGGGACCGACGCCTTTGCCGGCCTGCCCGTCCTGGCGCCGGACGAGGTGCCCGCTGCGGTGAAGGAAGAGGCCCTCTTGGCGGTCTCCGTCGTGACGTCGCCCTTCGCGCCGCTTCAGGCCGAGCTCGTGGCAAGCGGCTGGCGGACCGTCGTTCCCTTCTACGACGTCGCGGAGACCTATCGCGACCGCCATCCGCTCTCCAATGGCTGGTTTGCCGCCGCCATGGGCACCGAGGCGATGGGCGATGCCGGGGAGGTTCTGGAAGGCTTTGCCGACGACGCCTCGCGGGCCCACTATCTGCGCTTTGCGGCATGGCGGCTCGCCCGCCAGGAATGGGATTTTCCGAAGGCACCCGTCACCACCGGCGACCGCTTCTTCATTCCCGAGACCTGCTCCGCATTTCAGCCGGGAGAGCGCGTCGTCGATGCCGGCGCCCATCAGGGCGAGCTTCTGCCGCGCTTCTGGGCGGCGCTCGATGGCAGTGCGGAAAAATTTTGGGCGATCGAGCCCGATCCGCAAAGCCTCAACGCGCTCGGCCTAGCGCAGATCGGCTGGCCGAGCGTCCTACGGGACCGCGTCGAGATCGTCGATGCCGTGCTCGCCGACTGCGGCAAGAAGGCGCGCTTCCACGCCGGTCTCGGCTATGCCTCGCAGACCGCGGCCACAGGATCGACGCTCCGCGAAACGACGACCATCGACGCGCTCGGTCTCGATGCGACCATCCTCAAGCTGCATCTCGAAGGCGGCGAACTTGCCGCGCTGAAGGGCGGGCTCGAAACGGTGCGGCGCAACCGGCCGATCGTCATGCTGACCGTCTATCACGACGCGGCGGGGCTCATCGAATCGCCGCTCTTCCTGATGCGCGAGCTTGCGGACTATGGCATCCTGATGCGCACCCACGCTTATTGCGGCACCGGCGCCGTCCTCTACGCCATCCCGGACGAGCGCGTGCCATGACCGCGATGCTCTTGAAGGCAGCCCATCGCGGCAGCGATGCCGACGATCTCTGGCCGCGGGTCGAGCGAGAGGCCGCAAGCCTTTCGGCGAAGGTCGAGGCGGCGGAGGCCGCAGGGCACCTCAGCCTGATGGGTTGCGGATTTCACGGCCGCCATGCCGCGGCGACCCTTCGCGGCGAAGGCCGCGAGCTGGCCGGCTTCTTCGACAACGATCCGAGGAAGCAGGGTACGACGCAAGAGGGTCTGCCGGTTCTGCCGCTCGCCGCCTACCGGCAGGAGCGACATGGCTTCGTGCTGATCACGGCACGCCATGTCGTTCCGCTTTTGTCGCGCCAGCTGTCGCAGGCGGGGATCGACCATCTCTCCTACGACGCCTTTTTCGTCGCCCGGCACCTGGGTCGCCTGCAGATAGCCCGCGAAAAATTCTTTGCCGAGACCGAATCCAAAAGGGTCTTCGACACGCTGCTCCTCGCCATGCTGACCGGCGACGCGGCGCCGATCGCAGCGATCGTCTCGCCGGACCAGTATTTCCATTTCCCGAAGGAAGCCCGGGCCGAGCGGGAGGTCTTCATCGACGCCGGGGCCCATGACGGCGATACGGTCGCCGCCTTTCTCGACTTTCACAAAGGCCGCTTCGAGCGCATCGTCGCCATCGAGCCGACCCCGTCGACCTTCGCCGCGCTCGAAAGAAACGTCGCGGTGCTCGGAAAACGCTGGGGCTTCTCGCCGGAGCGCGTCACCCTCGTCAATGCCGGGGTCGGCGCCAAACCCATGACGCTCGCGCTCGCTGCCGATGCGGCGATGCCGACCAGCAATGCGCTGGTGCCGGCCGGAACAGGCACCGGCGAGACGATCGCCGTCCTGCCGCTCGACCAAATCGTCGCGGACCAGACCGTCAGCTTTCTCAAGGCCGACGTCGAGGGGATGGAGCTTGCGATGCTCTACGGCGCCCGGCGGATGATCTCGGCGCACCGGCCGAAGCTCGCCATCAGCCTCTATCACCGGCTCGAGGATTTCCTCGACATTCCCGGCTTCATCACGGAGCTTTCGGGCGACTATCGCTTCAGGCTGCGCCATCATACGGCGAGCCTCCTCGAAACGGTCCTCTACGCCTATGCCGGGGACCAGCCATCGGACAGGACTATATGAGCGACAACGACCCCATCGAGAACTTCCGCCGCTATGTCGCCGGCAATATCGAGCGGGCCGGCGCCGACACCGGCTTTCGCGGCCTGTCGGAGGTGTGGGTGCGCGAATCGATCCGCCACGCCTATGCCCAGAACTTCACCTGGCTCGGCCGGCCGATCATCCAGGTGCCGCAGGACAGCTACGCGATCCAGGAACTGATCTGGACGGCGCGGCCGGACCTCGTCGTCGAAACCGGCATCGCCCATGGCGGCTCTCTGGTGATGAGCGCCTCGATGCTGGCGATGCTCGACTATTGCGACGCCGTGGAGGCCGGCGCGACCCTCGATCCGAGGGGCAGCCGGCGCAAGGTGGTCGGCGTCGACATCGACATCAGGGCCCACAACCGCTCGGCCCTCGACGCCCATCCGATGCGCCACAAGATGCATCTCCTCGAGGGCTCCTCCATCGCCCCCGGCATCGCCGAGACGATCTACGCCCATGCCGAGGGTTATGAGAGGGTGATGGTGTTCCTCGATTCCAACCACACCCACGAGCATGTGCTGGAAGAGCTGAGGCTCTATGCGCCGCTGGTCTCGAAGGGCTCTTACTGCGTGGTCTGGGACACCGGGGTCGAGGACCTACCCGCCGACATGTGCGGCGACCGGCCATGGGGCAAGGGCAACAATCCCAAGACCGCGGTCTGGGCCTATCTCGATCGGCTGGAAAAGGAGGGCGCCACGGGCCGCGACGGCGAGCCGCTGCGCTTTGCGACCGACAGGACCATCGAGAACAAGCTGATGATCACCGCTTCGCCGGACGGATTTCTGAAGCGGATGTGAGGGGCGGAGCGCCTTCCGGCGCCCTGGCGCGACGCGCTTTGGACATCGTCCGTTTGGCGGGCGTTCCAGCGTCGGCGTTCCCGCATTTTCAGTCCCGTAACCGTGAACAGGCCGCCGAGCGACATTGAAACTCATACGGCATTGCCGTATACTTTCCAACGATGAGAGCGCCGCGCCGCTTCGAATGGGATGATGCGAAGGCCGCCAGGATCGAGGCGGAACGCGGCATTTCCGTTGCGCTGGCGACGGCGGTGTTCGATGATCCCGACCGTCTCGACATGGTGGATGACAGGCAGCCCTATGGCGAGGAAAGGCGGATCACCATCGGCGAAGCCGACGGCCTCCTGCTCACAGTCGTCTACACGATGCGCGGTGCCGTCTGCCGGATCATCACCGTCTGGCCGGCCAGCCGCAAGCAGAGGAGCGCCTATCGTGGCAAGCTATGAAAGAGCCCCGGATAATCGCCCGATGCTACCGCAGACTTTACGGGATCGTCTCGCCGCGCTGACGGAGGACGAGATCGAGGCGATGCAGCTGACCGACGATGCCGCGTCTCCGCCTGACGAGGCGATGCTCGAGCGAGCCGTTCTCGCACGCCGGCTGAAGCGGCTACGCCGGCGACTGGACCTGTCTCAGGCCGAATTCGCAGCGCGATTCCGGATCCCGCAAGGAACCGTGAAGGACTGGGAGCAGGCGAGGCGCATGCCCGATGCACCGGCGCTCGCCTATCTCGCCGTCATCGAGGCCGAGCCCGAGGCCGTGGACCGCGCCCTTACAGCATCGGCCCGAAAATCGGAATCGATTTTCGGAAAGCACGATGCGTAGACTCAATAACTTAGAGCGTCCTTTGTGCGTCCATTCGGACGCACGGCGCTCTAGCGCGGCCTGAAGCAGCTCGAGCCAAGGTCAGTGCCGCCTCCTCGACCACGGCAAGCCCGGCCTCCTCAGGAGAGCTCGCGCGGCCTCGGAAAGACCACGCCGTCGAAGAGCTTGCGCGCCGTGCGCAGGGTGCCGGCGGACACGACCGCGCCCTTCCCGTCCCGCTCGATCAGCACCTCGGCGGCGCCCGTCGGATGCTCGATCAGGAAGCGGCCGTCTTCGGGGAGGCGGGCGATCTCGCCGGCGGGCGTGCCTTCGAGGGTGCAGGCCGTGGCCGCCGACACGGCGGCAAAGACGCCGATGGTCGCGTGGCAGCGATGCGGGATGAAGCTGCGGGTCGAGATCGTCCCGCCGTTCTTTGCCGGCGAGACGAGGGTCATCTTCGGTACGGATTTTTCCGCGACGTCGCCGAGATTCATCATCGGCCCCGCCTTCAGGCGGATCGTCTCGATCCGCGCCTTCAAGTCGGAATCGCCGTCGAGGGTCTCGCGGCTTTCTTCCCCGGTGATGCCGAAATCCTTCGCCCGCAGGACGACGATCGGCATGCCGTTGTCGATCAGCGTCGCCTCGATGCCGTCAATCACGTCGACAGCGTTGCCGGTCGGCAGCAGTGCGCCGCACATCGACCCGGCAATGTCGGCAAACATCAAGGGCACGGCGGCATGGCGGCCGGGAACGCCGTCGATCGACGCCTCGCCCGCATAGCCGACGCGGCCGTTCGGGGTGGCGATGCGGGCGATCGCGACTTCGCCGGTATTGACCATGTGGATGCGCACCGGGGTTTCTTCGCCGGCGACGGGAACCAGCCCCCGCTCGATCGCCGCCGGGCCGACGCCGGCGAGGATGTTGCCGCAACCCTGGGCGTCCGAGACAAGCTTCTGGTCGACGAAGACCTGCAGGAACAGATAGTCGACGTCGGCGTCGTCGTGGCTCGATGGCGAGAGGACCGCGACCTTGGAGGTCAGCGGATCGGCGCCGCCGATGCCGTCGATCTGGCGGGGATCGGGGGAACCCATGATCCTGAGGAGAAGATCGTTGCGCTCGGCCTCGTCGGCCGGCAGATCCGCCTTGAGGAAATAGGCTCCCTTCGAGGTGCCGCCGCGCATCCAGAGGCAGGCGATGCCGTCGCGCTCGGGATCAGGGCGCGAGCCGTCAGACATATTTCAGGCCCTTTTCGGCGAGCCGCCCGCGCATGTCGTAGATGTCGAGGCCGAGCTCGCCGGCGGCGAGACGCTGGCGCTTCGCCTCCTCGTTGGCCAGCCGCTGATTGGCCTTCTCGAGCACCGTCGCAGCGTCCTCGCGCCTGACGACGCACACGCCGTCGTCATCGGCGACGATGACGTCGCCGGCTTCGACATAGGCGCCGCCGCAGACCACCGGAACGTTCACCGAGCCGAGCGTCTCCTTCACCGTCCCTTGTGCGAAGACCGCCTTCGACCAGACGGGAAAGCCCATCTCCTCGAGATCCCTGGTGTCGCGCACGCCGGCATCGATGATCAGCCCCCTGCAGCCCCGGGCCTTGGCCGAGGTGGCGAGGAGATCGCCGAAATAGCCGTCTTCGCAGGGGCTGGTCGGCGCAAGCACGAGGATGTCGCCCTCCTTCAGCTGCTCGATCGCCACATGCAGCATCCAGTTGTCGCCGGGAGGCGAGGAGATGGTCACCGCCGAGCCGGCGAGCTGCGTCCCGGCATAGATCGGTCGCAGATAGCTGGCGAGCAGGCCGGTGCGGCCCTGGGCCTCGTGGACGGTGGCGACGCCCGCCTTGGCGAGCCCGGCGATGACGGCGGCATCTGCACGAGGAATGTTCTGGACGACGACGGCCATCACGGCCCTCCTCTTCTGACTGTGAACGGCTCTTCCGCGCCCCGGCGGAACGAGCGCCGAGCTATTGCGAAACACTCTCGATGGTGACGCCATCGCCGATCGTGAAGGACATCAGATCCTCTCCGACGGTCAGCCGCCCGTCGTAGGTGGTGCGGGTCTCGGCAACGAGATCGTCCAGAGACGGCTCCGGGACGTCCTTGGTGCTGAGAAGGACGATGTGGCTGAAGACGGCCATCTTCGGACGGACCTTGGCGAACACCCGGCCGGCCTCGGCCGGCAGGGTATGGTGGCCAAGGATTCGCGACTGCACCGGGCCGCCGGCGATCTCCGGCCGGGCCATCGCCACCTCGTGGATCAGAAGATCGGCGCCCGCGGCGTGTTCGATGAGGTTTTCGTCGTATTTGGTATCGCCACTGAGCACCACCGAGTGGCCGCCATAGTCGACCCGGTAGCCATAGGCCGGCTTGATCGCCTCGCCGTGATTGACCTTGAAGGCGCTGACCGTGACGCCGTCCTTCTCGAAGACGACGCCTTCCTTCGCAAAGTCGCTCGCGTCGACCTCCGTGGCTTCCTCGGATATCTTCTCGTCGGCGATGCGGATCTGGCCGTCCTCGGCGAATGCCTGACGAATCGCCGTCATCATCGCCTTGGTGCCGGTCGGGCCGATGACCTTGAAGGGCTTCGAGCGCCGGCCGTAGGGAGCCGGGATGTAGCTCGTCATCCACAGATCCGGAATGCCGCCGACATGGTCGGAATGTAAATGCGTCAGGAACAGCGCGTCGACGGAGCCGACCGGTATCTTCAGCTGCCACAGGCGCACGGGAACGCCGCGGCCGGCATCGAAGACGAGGCGAAGCCCGCCGGCCTCGACCAGCGTGCTGATGCCGCTGCGATCGGGTCGCGGGGCGGGCGAGGCGGTGCCGAGCAGGGTGACCTTGATGGTCGCGGCGTCCTGCGAAACCGCCGGGCTCGCCTGCTTGCCGTCGGCGGTCTGGGCCGCGGCCGGAATGGCGGCAAGTGCCGCGATCAGACCGGCGATCAGGGCAATGCGTTTCATCATGATCGTTCCTCCTCCCGTGCTTGGAGCGTGGCGCCTCCAAACCGACGCGCCGAGGGCTCCAGCTTTTTCAATCACCGCACCATGCATTCCGAAGATCGATTCCGGTTTTCGGGCCGATGCCGTCGTTCCGCGATCATTCCTCGACCGGCGGCGTGCCGTGGGTGTGGAAGGTCTCGATGGTCTTGAGACCCCAGGCCTGGCCCTTCCTGCGCTCGGCCTCGGTCCAGACGACCGGCTGCCAGTCGGGGGCGAGGATCAGCCGGGCGCCGGAATTGGCGATCTCGACGCGGTTGCCGGCCGGCTCCCAGACATAGAGGAAGAAGGTGCCCTGGATCGCGTGCTTGTGGGGTCCGGTCTCGATGTGGACGCCGTTCTGCAGGAAGATGTCGGCGGCGCGCAGCACGTCCTCGCGCTGGTCGGCTGCATAGGTGACATGGTGCAGCCGGCCATGGCCCTTGCCGTGTTCCTCGGTGCAGGCGAGGTCGTAGCTCTTGTTGTTGACGGTGAACCAGCAGCCGCCGATCCGGCCGTTGTCGAGCCGGATCATCTCGGTCACACGCGAGCCGAGACAGGTCTCCATGAAGCGGCGGAATTCCGTCACGTCGTCCGCAAGGAGATTGAGATGGTCGATCCGGCGCGGCGCGGCGCCGGTATAGGCCGAGGCGGTATTCTTCAGCGCCGCCTTCTCGGCCTCCTGCTGCGCCTCGTACCAGACCGGATCATAGTAGATCTCGAAGACATGGCCGAACGGATCGGCAAAGCGGAAGGCGCGGCCATGGCTCTGGTCGCCGTCGACCCAGCCAATCACGTCGTATCCCGACGCCTCGATCGCCGCGACCCGGCGTTCGAGCGCTTCCGGTGACGCCGCCCGATAGGCGACGTGGCCAACGCCGGTGACATCGGCGCTCGTCAGTTTCAGGGTGCAGAATTCGTAGTCGTCCCAGGCCCTGAGATAGGCGGATCTGCCGTCGCTGCCGGAGAGCTTCAGCCCGTAGACGCGGGTGAAGAAATCGAGGCTCTCGTCGAATCTGTCGGTCAGCATCTCGACATGGCCGAGATGGGCGATGTCTCCCCAGCCGGTCATCACAGCTCGTCCACGGTGCGCGGGAAGATCGACTGGAAACCCTCGGCATAGCGGCAGTCGCGCCCGCCGGACTGGCCGCCGGAATTGCGCTTGAAGTGGTTCGCCCGGTTGATCGCGACGCGCGTATAATACTCCCAGAGGTGCTCCTGCCCCTCCATGCACTCGATCGCCGCGCGCTTCTTCTCCCAGACCGGGGTGATGTCGAGGAAGGTGTCGGGCTTCCAGCCCATCTGCTCGGTCTGGTGCGGCTCGAAGAGGTAGAGCTGCGGCGCGCCGAGCACCTTCTCGCCGGGATTGTGGCCCCAGGCCTGGGCGATCATCCGGCATTCGAGGACGGCGTTGGTCGTGTTCATGTGGTCGGTGTTGTAGGGATCATATTGCGAGTGCGACAGCATGAAGGCGGGCTGCACCCTCCGGATCACCTCGACGATCTTCATCTTGTTGTCGCGGGAGAACTCCAGCGGATAGTCGCCGAGATCGAGGCAGACGAGATCGGCGGCGCCGAGCGCCTTCGCCGCGTTTTCGGCCTCGGTCCGGCGGGCGCTCTTGACCCGGTCGAGGGTCATGCCCTCCTGCTTCCAGAGCTTGGCGCTCTCGCCGCGCTCGCCGAAGGAGAGGCAGAGGACGGTGACGTCATAGCCCTTTTCGGCATGCAGGGCGATCGCGCCGCCGCAGCGCCAGACGAAGTCGGCGGCATGGGCCGAGACGACGAGGGCGGTTTTTTGCGTGGCCATGGCGTTCCTCTGCTGGTGACGGCATCGTTCGGTCGTCTTGCCGGGAAGGATGAACCGCGACCGGGCGCCTCTCCAATCGGAAAAGCGTCCCTTCACATAAGTTCAAGCTATACAGCATCGCCGGGCGATGGGCATTCCGGCTATCATCGGCGCGATCGGTCCGCAGCGGGAAGCGGTCGGTGAGAGGGCACGAGCGCGTTCGGCAAGCTTTTGTCGCGCTTCGTTGCACAAGGGCAGGAGCCGCCATGTCATGATCGGCGAACGCAAGGGAATTTCTCCGCCAATGAGGATGCCGCATCCATGACTGCACTTTTCAGGCGCTATGCCACGCCTTTCGTCACCGGCCTTTTCCTGGTGTCGCTGATCTCCGGCATCGCCCTGTTCTTCCATGTCGGGCCCGGTGCCTTTCACGGCATCCACGAATGGCTGAGCATGGTGCTGATCCTGCCCTTCCTTATGCATCTGTGGCGAAACTGGCGTGGCTTTGCGAATTATTTCCGACACGTCCCGATGGCGCTCGCCCTTGGCGTCTCGATCGCCGCATCCCTGGCCTTCTTCGTGCCGACCGGCCGGCAGGCGGCGCGGGGCGGGCCGCCGCAATTTGCCTTTGCCGAGCGCGTTCTCGACAATGGCACCGTGGAAGATGTGGCACCGCTGGTCGGCCTGACGGCAGACGAGGCGAAGGCTCGACTTGCCGCGGCCGGCTTCGAGATTCCCGCACCGGACGCGACGCTCAGCGCCATCGCCGAAGCGTCGAACAAATCATCCGCCGACCTGCTGCGGCTGTTGCAGGCGTCTTCGGGCTGAGCCGCAAAGAGAGGAACGAGGATGGACGCAGCGCCGGGACATGCCACCAGCCGGAGCATCGCGCTGATCGGCTTCGGCGAGGCCGCCATGACGATCAGCCGTGGCTGGCCGGCCGGCGAGCGGCCGATCCGGGCCTTCGACGTGAAGACCGACGAGCCCGAGACGGCTGCGACGATGCGGTCGCGCTACGCCGGGGCCGGGGTCGAAGGCTGCGGAACGGCGAGCGAGGCGCTGGCGGGGGCAGTGATCGTCTTCTGCCTCGTTACCGCCGACCGCGCCGTCGAGGCCGCCGGGCAGGCCGCGGGAGCGCTCGAGCCGGGCGCGCTCTGGCTCGACGGCAACAGTGCCAGCCCGCAGAGCAAGCGGCAGGCGGGCGAAAGAATCGAGGCCGCCGGCGGGCGCTATGTCGACATGGCGATCATGGCGCCGGTGCATCCGAAGGGCCACCGGGTGCCGCTGCTCGTTTCCGGCCCGCATGCCGATGCGGCGCGCTTGACCCTGCAGGAACTCGGCATGAACGCCGCCCCCGCCGGGGCCGAGGTCGGCCAGGCGTCGGCGATCAAGATGCTTCGCTCGGTGATGGTCAAGGGTTTCGAGGCGCTGACCGCAGAGTGCCTGCTCGCCGCCCGCCGGGCCGGCGTCGAAGAGGCGGTGCTCGCCTCGCTGCAGGCTTCCGATCCGGGCCAGGACTGGACCGCCCGCTCGGCCTATAATCTCGAACGCATGATGGTGCACGGGACACGCCGCGCCGCCGAAATGGACGAGGTGCGCCGGACGGTGGAGGATCTCGGCCTGCCGCCGCGCATGAGCGCCGCGATCGCCGAATGGCAGCGGGCGATCGGCGGGCTCGGCCTTGCCGGCGGCGCGAACGATTTTGCCGAGCGCGCCGACCGGCTGAACGCGGCCCTTCAGTCCGACGAGGCCTGATGGAGTTCAACCTCCGGCATCTGAGGATCTTCGCCGATGTCGTCGCCACCGGCTCGGTCACCGAGGCGGCGGCGCGGATCGGGCTGTCGCAGCCGGCCGTCACCCAGGCGGTCGTTCGGCTGGAGAAGCAGCTCGGGGCGACGCTCCTCGACCGCGGCCACCGCCGTGTCGAGCCGACACCGGCGGGGGCGCTCTTCGCCGCCCGGGCCGAACGCGCCCTTGCTCGTCTGACGGAGGCCGCCTCGGCGGCAGGCCCGCGGCTTGCCTGGACGGCGACCAGCGCCCAACTTGCCGCCTTCGTGGCGCTCGCCAGCACCGGCAGGTCGACCGACGCCGCCCGCGCCCTGCACATCGCCCAGCCGACCCTCCACCGCGCCGCGGCCGCGATCCAGAAGGAGGCGACGCGCCCCTTGATGGAGCGGACCTCGCGCGGCTTCGTCCCGACCCGCCTCGGCAGCGCACTCGCCCGCGCGGTGCAGCTTGCCTTCGCCGAGATGGACCAGGCCAGCATGGAGGTCGCGGAACTCGGCGCCCGCGACGTCGGGCGCATCGCCATCGGCGCGATGCCGCTCTCGCGCGCCGTGGCGCTGCCGCTGGCGGTGGCGCGGTTTCGCCGGAGCCGCCCGGCGATCACCGTGCGGATCGTCGACGGCCCCTATGTCGAGCTTCTGGACGGGCTGGAATCCGGCACTCTGGACTTTCTGGTCGGCGCGCTGCGCAATCCGCCGCCGAGCCCCGACATCGAACAGGAAGCGCTGTTCAGCGACGACCTGGTGATCGTCTGCGGCCCCGCCCATCCGCTCGCCGGTTCGGTCACCGTGACCCGCGAAAACATCCTCCCCTACCCCTTCGTCGTCGCCACCGCCGGCACGCCGACCCGCCAGCATTTCGACCGGCTCGTCGCCGGCGCGCCGGCCGGCGGGCCGGGGCTGATCGAAAGCGGCTCGATGATCTTCATGCGGGAGATGCTGCTGCATTCCGAGCATCTCGGCTGCGTCTCGCGGCGCCAGGCCGAGGCCGAGGCGAAGCACGGGGCGATGCATGTCCTGCCGATGGCTCTGCCCGGGACGGAACGGGTCATCGGCCTGACGACGCGGCGCGGCTGGCGCCCAACCAGGAGCCAGGCCGAGCTTCTCGACCTCGTCCGCGAAATCGCGGCGATATAGCCAAATCTTATCCGAAGGGACGCATTATTGAATGGCTCCTTTGAGGCCCGGCGGGCATCGTCCGGGGATCGATGAAAAGGGACAGGCGGGAGGTCTGCCCATGGCCAGGGAGGAATCGATGACCCTCGTGACACGACTGACCGGCGCGGCCCTCGCAATGGGCCTGGCGATCGGCACCGCCAATGCGGCGGAGCTGAAATTCGCCAATTTCATGCCGCCGACGAACCCCTACGAGAAGGGCGCGTTCCAGCCATTCGCCGAGAAGCTGAAAGAGGCGACCAACGGCGAAGTGAGCGTCGAAGTCTTCTCCGGCGGCGAGCTCGGCGCCGGGCCGGTGGAGCAGTATTCCCGCGCCGTCGACGGCGTTGCCGACTTAGTCGTCAGCCTGCCCGGCTACACCGCCTCGACCTTTCCGATCACCCTCCTCAGCGAGCTGCCGGGCGTCATCGGCGAGGACACCGGCACCAAGGCGATCTGGGACAATATCGAGCTGTTCCAGCCGGAATATCGCCGGGTGCATCTCGTCAGCCTCTGGTCGAACGCCGAGAACGTCCTTTACAGCCGCGAAAAGCCGATCCACACGCCCGACGACGTCAAGGGCCTGAAGATCCGCGTCCCCTCCCGCAACACCGGCCTCGTCGTCGAGAGCTGGGGCGCGACGCCGGTGTCGATGCCGGTTTCGGAGATCTACAACGCCCTGCAGACGGGCGTCATCGACGCGGCGATGATCGACGGCACCGGCACCAAGGCCTTCAAGCTCGGCGAGGTGTCGAAATACGTCACCGTCGGCATGAACACGACGATCTCGCCCTTCTTCATCCTGATGAACCGCGACAGCTACCAGTCGCTCGGCGACGAGGCGCAACAGGCGGTGGACAAGGTCGGCAAGGAGATCTCCATCATGGCCAACGACACCCAGCTGAAGGCCGCCCACAAAGGGATCGACGCCTTCGGCGAGATGTCCGGCCACGAGGTGATCCATCTCACCGACGAGGAGAAGAAGGCCTTCGACGACTTGTCGAAGAACGTCACCGACAAGGTCGTCGCCGACGCCGAAGCGAACGGGCTTCCCGCCAAGAAGGTGGTCGGCGCGCTGTCCTCCGACTGACCGATGAGCCTCGTCACGGCCAAAGCCCGGTCGCTGATCCTCGACCGGGCGACGCTCATACTCGCCGCGATGGCGGGGGTCTGCCTGATCGGCACCGTCATCCTCGTCTGCGCGGCGGTGCTGCTTCGCTACTTCGCCAATGCCCCGATCCTCGGCGTCAACGAGATCGTCCAGCTCGGCGGGGTCGCCATGGTGATGCTGGCGCTGCCCTGGTGCACCGAGCGCAACGCCCATGTCAGGGCCGACGTCTTCGATCCCTTCATCGGCCATTGGGGCCGGCTCGGCGGCGACATCCTCTCGCGCGCCGTATCCGGCTTCGTGCTCTCGGTTCTCGTCTACCGGTCCTGGGGCAAGATGCTCGACGCCCGCGAGTTCGGCGATGCGACCAACATGCTCGCTCTGCCGATCTGGCCGTTCTACGGACTGATGGCCCTCGGCCTCGCGCTGACCGTCGTGGTGCTTCTCATCCAGATCGTCCTGCTCCTCGTCAGCGGTGAGGAATACCCATGAGCGATGTCGCCATCGGCGCCGTCGGATTCGCCTGCCTGTTCGTGCTGATGGTGCTGAGGACGCCGGTCGCCTTTTCGATGCTGATCGTCGGCTTCTTCGGCATGCTGGCGACGGGCGGCATGCGCTTTGCGAGCGCGACGCTGGTGACCGAATCCTATTCGGCGGTGACCAACTACTCGCTGCTCGTCGTGCCGATGTTCGTGCTTCTCGGCAATGTCGCCTCGGAGGCGGGCTTCAGCCGCGGCCTCTACGATGCGGCGAATGCCTGGGTCGGGCGGTTTCGCGGCGGCCTCGCCTCGGCCTCGGTGCTCGGCTGCGCGGCCTTTTCGGCGGTCAGCGGATCGTCGGTGGCGACCGCCGTGACCATCGGCAAGGTGGCGCTCCCGGAGATGCGCCGGCTCGGCTATGCCGACGGCCTGTCGACCGGCTCGGTCGCCGCCGGCGGCACCCTCGGCTTCCTGATCCCGCCCTCCACCGGCTTCGTCATCTACGCCATCCTGACCGAGCAATCGATCGGCCGGCTGTTCATGGCGGGCATCCTGCCGGGCGTCCTGATGTGCAGCTTCTTCATCGTCGCCGTGTGGCTGACGGTGCTGCGCAGGCCCGAAGCGGGGCGCCGCGGCCCGAAGCTCGGCTTCGGCGAGCGCCTGCGGTTTCTCGCCGGCGCCGCGCCGCTGATCGCCGTCATGGTGATCTCGATCGGCGGCATCTATGTCGGCGCCTTCACCCCGGTCGAATCCTCCGCCGTCGGCGCCGGGCTGACGATCCTCTTTGCCGCCTTCAGGCGTGGCATGGGGCTTGCCGGCTTCAGGAACGCCATTCTGGAGACCGTGCAGACGACGGCGATGCTCTACGCCATCGTCATCGGCGCCAACGTGCTCAACCCGTTCCTGGCGGTGACCCACATTCCGGACGCCTTCGGCGAGCTGATGACCTCGCTCGGCCTCGGCGCCTACGGCTCGCTGGCGATGATCATCTTCGCCTATGTGCTGCTCGGGATGTTCCTCGACGGCCTGGCGATGTTGGTGATCACCTTGCCGATCTTCTTTCCGGTGATCACCGGCTTCGGCTTCAACCCGATCTGGTTCGGCGTTGTCGCGGTGATCGTCATCGAGATGGGGATGATCACGCCGCCGGTCGGCCTCAACGTCTTCGTCATCCGGGCGGTCGCCGGCGACGTGCCGATGGCGACGATCTTCAAGGGCGTGATGCCGTTCCTGGCGGCGATGATCCTCTGCCTGATCCTGATCATCGCCTTCCCGCAGATCGCGCTGCTGATCCCCAATTCGATGTTCGGCTGAGAGGGACGCGCCGCCAGAGCGTCGGGTCCGGCGGGACGGGCCAGGGACGCCCTGACGCGGCTCCTTGAACCGACGCGTCGACGAACGCGCGCCGATCATCCGACCGCGCCGGCCCGAAAATCGGAATCGATTTTCGGAAAGCGCGATGCGGTGATTCAATAACTTAGAGCGCCCTTCGTGCGTCCATTCGGACGCACGCCGCTCCAATGAACACCCGCGGCCAAATGTGGACGAGCAACGGCTTTCGAGCGTCTTGGGGACGCGCGGTGAGCAGCTTGAAGCTGGACGGACTGACGTTCGGCGACATCCGGGGAAACGCCGTGACGCGGCTCCCGGGTTCGGGAATCAGTCGACTGCCTCGATCGCCGGGCGTTCGCTCCAGACAGCGACACGCTCGACCGGAACGACCTCGGCCGAACGGATCGCATCTAGACCAACGCCGCGGCAAAGCGTCAGGCCGAGCGCCGACTTGCACAAACCAAACCCACGAACCGGGAAATTGAGTCTGTCATGCCGCGCCGAAGAACGACGCTGGAAGGCCAAGACTACAAAGAGGTTGAATGGTGGGTGATGTAGGGATCGAACCTACGACCCGCTGATTAAGAGTCAGCTGCTCTACCAACTGAGCTAATCACCCGCCGGCCGCCTTCGCGGATTGCGGCTGTATAAAGAGCGATGCCGGGGCTGTCCACCCTCGTTTTCGCCTTTCTCGGCAAAGCGGTGAAACTTCCGTTTCGATGCAAGCCGCAAAGGCTTTTTATGAAGGCCGGACGGCCTGCGCGTGGCGCCTCGCCGGAGAGGTTGACCGTCTTGATCGTCACAGACCTTTGGCCGCGCGCCGGGTGCCTCAAAGCGCAAATCGGACGCCTCAGAGCGCTTGGGCGCTTGGCGGAAGCAGCGGACTTTTCTGACGGCTCCATGCCCTACGCCCCAGCGTCGCCGCCCACCAAGGCTTGCCGATTGGCTTCAGGCCTCTTCGCGGCGGTGCCAGGCAAAGCGGCGGGTGACCGCCTCGGGTAGCACCTCCGGAACGATGCGACGGATGGTGCCGCGGCCGGGCTCGGCGACAGGCTCCTGCGGCGCGGCCGGGCGGGCTGGCGCGGGGGCGCTGAGGTGCGGCTCGCGTTCGCCGACGTCGAGAAAGCGGATCCCCGCGAACATCGAGCGGCGATAGATCAGCTCGGCCGGGCGCATCGTCTGCTCGTCGCCGATCCGCATGCGGAATTCCTTCGGCAGATGGACGCTGTCGTCGATGGTGAGCAGCGCGCCCGTCGCCGAAATGTTGCGGACAATGCAGTCGAAGGTGGAAAAGCCGTTGTTGAAGACGAGCTTGGCCCGCTTCAACACGCGCATGCGAGGGGCGCCGCGGCGCTCCGCCCCTTCAAATTCCGGCGCTGTCGCAGTCATCTCCAAGCCTCCAGAATCAAACATGCAGGACTGATTGTCGCATCTCCACAGTTTCGAAACCATGAAGCCCGCCAGGAAAATCGTCATCGTCTCTACAATGGAGAAGAGGCGCCGAACTGATCCGGCGCCTCCTCATGGTCTTTGCGACGGCTCTCGCGGCGCCGTTCCGGCAGATCTTCAGCTCGGACGGAAGCATCGGCAAAGCAGAGCGTGATCGATCGGCGAATCGATCCGCGCCACAGCCCCGGCCGGCCTTGCGGCAGGCGCGGCGTCTAGCCTGGCTGCGAGCCTGATCCACCAGGGCGCCCGCCTTGATCCCCCGCCCGACCGCAGCGGCGCCCCACTCGTGGGGCCGCGAGGACGGGCAGAGGAAAGAGGCCGTGGATTCGCCGCAGGCGCGGCGTCGAGCTTAGTTGCGCGCCTTGTCAACGAGGGCGCCCGCCTTGATCCCCCGCCCGACCGCAGCGGCGCCCCACTCGTGGGGCCGCGAGGACGGGCAAAGGAAAGATGCCGTGGATTCGCCGCAGGCGCGGCGTCAAGCTTAGTTGCGCGCCTTGTCGACGAGGGCGCCCGCCTTGATCCCCCGCCCGACCGCAGCGGCGACCCACTCGTGGGGCCGCGAGGACGGGCAAAGGAAAGATGCCGTGGATCAGAGCGAGGTCGCTGCCTCTGCGATCAGTTGCGCGCCTTGTCGACGAGGGCGTTGGCCTTGATCCACGGCATCATGCCGCGCAGCTTCTCGCCGACTTCCTCGATCTGATGCCTGTCGTTGCGCCGGCGGATGCCCTTGAAGCGGGCGGCGCCGGAGCGGTACTCCTGCATCCATTCGGAGGTGAAGCGGCCCGACTGGATGTCATCGAGGACGCGCTTCATCTCGGCCTTGGTCTCGGCGGTGATGATCCGCGGGCCCGAGACATATTCGCCCCATTCGGCGGTGTTGGAGATCGAGTAGTTCATGTTGGCGATGCCGCCCTCATAGATGAGGTCGACGATCAGCTTCACCTCATGGAGGCACTCGAAATAGGCCATCTCAGGGGCATAGCCGGCTTCCACCAGCGTCTCGAAGCCGGCGCGGATGAGCTCGACGAGGCCGCCGCAGAGAACCACCTGCTCGCCGAAGAGATCGGTCTCGCACTCTTCCTGGAAGGTCGTCTCGATGATGCCCGAGCGGCCGCCGCCGACGCCCGAGGCGTAGGAGAGGCCAAGGTCGAGGGCGTTGCCGGAGGCGTCCTGGTGGACGGCGACGAGGCAGGGCACGCCGCCGCCGCGCTGATATTCCGAGCGCACCGTGTGGCCGGGACCCTTCGGCGCGACCATCAGGACGTCGACCGTCGACTTCGGCTCGATCAGGCCGAAATGGACGTTGAGGCCGTGGGCAAAGGCGATCGCCGCGCCGTCCTTGATATTCGGCGCGATGTCGTTCCTGTAGATATCGGCCTGCAGCTCGTCGGGCGTCGCCATCATCATCAGGTCGGCCCAGCCGGCAGCTTCCGCGACCGAGAGCACCTTGAAGCCGTCGGCCTCGGCCTTCTTGGCCGTCGCCGAACCCTCGCGCAGCGCGACGGCGATATCCGGCACGCCGGAGTCCTTGAGGTTCAGCGCATGGGCGCGGCCCTGGGAGCCGTAGCCGATGACGGCCACCTTCTTGCCCTTGATGAGCCCGAGATCGGCGTCGCGATCGTAATAAACGCGCATGGTCATTCCTTCCCTTTCATTTTCAATGCCGGCCCGTCGGGCCCCTGGTGAGCCCCGTAAAGGGCCATGAACTGCCGTGTCGCGCGCGCGGCGTCGGCACGGATCGAAGCCGGCGACAGATCGAGCCTGTCGCCGAGAAGCAGCCGGATCTGCACGTCGCGCACGACGAGGCCGAAGAAGTCGCGAAACGCCTCCGTCACCTCGTCGAAGGCGAGCAGGCCGGCCTCGCGGCCCATTTCAAGCAGCGGCGTCAGCCGCCGGCCCATGGCGAGCGGGCCGTTGTCGGCGACGATCCTGCCGAGATTGCGGCCGGTGCCGCCGCCTGCCGCTTCGCCGATGGCGAGGCGGTTGAGCGCCACCGAGGTCTCGCCGGAGATCACCGTCAGCCAGTCGGCGGCAAAGCGCTCGAGGCTCTCCTTGAGGAGCTCGCCGTCGAGTTCGCCGCGCCGCACCGGCCGGCCGCGCACCTTGGCCGCCTGCCAGCGCACCGTGGCGGTGAGGAGCCCGTCGCGGTCGCCGAACCATTTGTATAGCGATTCCTTCGAACAGGACGCGGCGCGGGCAAGGCTCGACATGGTTAGCGCCGCCTTCGGATCGACGATCAGCCCCAGAGCGGCGTCGAGCACGGCCTGCTGGCGCGGCGTCGGGGTTTTCTCCCCGGCACCCTCTGCCGCGTTATCGCCCGCCTGAATGTTGCCGACCGCCAGATCCATCAGTACCGTACCGTACGTTACGGCCGATGCCTCTATCGGCTCCGGCGGATGAACGCAATAGGCGATATTCGCCGATCGCGCGCGGCTACAGCATCGGCCCGAAAACCGGAATCGATTTTCGGGAAGCACGATGTGTCGAATCAAAGAGATAGTGCGCGGGGCGTCCGATCTGACGCAAGGCGCGCTAAGACACTGCGCCGATCGCCTGCAGCCGCATCTGCCCGTCATGGAGGAAGCAGGCGTGGGAGAACAGCCCGAGATCCACCGGATTGGGCAGGCGGATATCCGCAAGACCCGGAAGCGAGCCGCCATGCGCCTCGAACGCCCGGTCGACCTGCGAGATGGCGACGATCGTCACCCCGGCCGCCCGCGCGAATTCGCCGAGATCGCGAACCTGAACACAAAGGTCGGGATTGCTGCGGCGCTGGTCGAGGAGTTGCAGATAGTCGATGACCGCAAGGGCGCCGCGGCGGGACGTCTCGAGCCGGGAGATGACGTGGCCGGCGGAGATCTCGTCCGACGTGTCGATGGCGAAACGCTGGGCGGGCGGATCGACGCGCAGATCGGCGAGCCTTTTCAAGAGCCCCGCTTGGGTCTCCTCCAGCGAAAAGAAGACGGCGTCGCGCCCTGCCCGCGCCGCAGCGGCGGCGAGTTCGAGACCCAGAAGCGTCTTGCCATGGCCAGGGCGGGCGGCAAGAAGCAGGAAATCGCCCGGGGCGAACTCGGACAAAAGCCGCGCCCCGACATTCTGGCGCGCGGACAAATGGGCGAGCATGCTCCAGCTTGGCTGGCCCTCGCGCCGGGCGATCCGGTCGAGCGCTTCGGCAAGCGGAATTTTCGCTTCACGGGACAGAAGCCGGGCCTGACGTTTCAGGCGGTAGATCGGCAGAGAGAGTTTCATCGGCAGCCTCCTCGCCCGAGCCGATTGCGCAATCCCTCCTCATGCGTGCTCGAACGAAAGACGTCTCGACGATGAAATGGCCCCGCACGACTGGTGCTTTCCCGACTGGAGGGGGGTGGCCCGGGCAAGGCCTTCGACACATCTTTAGCCACGGCAGGTGGGCCATGCAACATGGCCGCAGATCCGAGCCGACCCGCGAACGAAACCGGCCGGCGGTCGCTCTGCCCGCATCATGCCCGACCCGATACGAAGGAATCCCGTCAATGGCCAAGAATCGCCGCTTCGTCCTCGCCTCCCGCCCGAAAGGTGCGCCGACGCCGGAGAATTTCCGCTTCGAGACGGTGGAGACGCCGGTGCCCGGCGACGGCGAGGTGCTGATCCGCAACCGCTTCCTCTCCCTCGATCCCTATATGCGCGGACGGATGAGCGACGCCAAATCCTATGCGACGCCGGTGGAGATCGACGCCGTCATGGGCGGCGGCACGGTCGGCGTCGTCAAAGCCTCGAACAACCCGAGATTCTCTGAGGGCGACCTCGTCCTCGCCCAGGGCGGCTGGCAGGATTTCTCGCTGTCCAACGGGCGCGACCTGAGGAAGCTGCCGCCTGAACTGGACCATCCCTCCTACGCCCTCTCGATCCTCGGCATGCCGGGCTTCACCGCCTGGCACGGGCTCCTGAAGATCGGCGAGCCGAAGGCGGGCGAGACAGTCGTCGTCGCGGCGGCAAGCGGCCCGGTCGGCTCGATCGTCGGACAGATCGCCAGGCTGAAGGGCGCGAAGGTGATCGGCATCGCCGGCGGGCCGAAGAAGTGCCGGACCGTCGTCGAGACCTTCGGCTTCGACGCCTGCCTCGACCACAAGGATCCTGGCTTTGCCGAAAAGCTGAAGCAGGCGGTGCCGGACGGCATCGACGTGTATTACGAAAATGTCGGCGGCAAGGTGTTCGACGCGGTGCTGCCGCTGCTCAACGTCCATGCAAGGGTGCCGGTCTGCGGCCTCATCGCCAGCTACAACGCCACCGGCCTGCCGGACGGCCCGGACCGGCTGCCGCTGCTCGCCGGCATCCTTTTGCGCCAGCGCATCCGCATGCAGGGCTTCATCATTTCCGACCACTATGCCGGCGAGTTCGCCGATTTCGAGCGCGACATGGCCGGCTGGGTGAAGGCAGGCGAGGTGAAGATCATCGAGGACGTCGTCGACGGGCTCGAAAATGCCCCGGACGCCTTCATTGGGCTTCTGGAAGGCAAGAACTTCGGCAAGCTGGTGGTGAGGATCGGCGAGGATTGAGTCGCGTTCGCCGATGCGGCGACGTTCGGCTCGACGAGCCCGGCACGCCAGCGTGAACGCACAGCGATCGGTGCGGCGAGCCACGGTGGTCCGGCGCAACCAATGACGGCAGGTGTCAATTTGCCACCCTTTCCCTTGACCGGCAGACTGATCGCAACCATCCTTCCGATCCGTGCCGACGAACCGAGCGGTGAAACAATGGCCCAGTCCGTCAAACTCTCCGATGAAACCATGGCCCTCATTCGCCGCGAGGCCGAGCTGCAGAGCCGCTCCGTCGCCGGCCAGATCACCCACTGGGTGAAGCTCGGCCGGGCAATCGAGCAGTCCGGCGCCTACGACAATGCCCGGATCGTCGCGGCGCTCGAAGGCCGCCTCGACACGATTGAACTCAGTCAAGAGGAAGAGGCCGCCTGGCTCGACGCCTTTACGGAGACGATGGGTCAGCCTTCCGAAAGCGAGAAGGCCTTTTTCGCAAAGCGCCGGTCTCTCGGGCGCGGCGTCGGGCTCGATGCCGGCGGCAATCTCGTCCACGCGGCGGCTCCTACCACTCCATGAGGCCGACCCTCGTGCTTCTCGCCGGACCGAACGGCGCCGGCAAGTCGACCCTCTACGAGACCCGAGTGGCGCCGAGCTTCGCGGGTCCCTTCATCAATGCCGACCTCATTCAGCGGGACGAACTCGAAGACCCGTCGATGCAGGCGGCCTACAAGGCCGCCGAGATCGCTGCGGACCGCCGCGACGAGAAACTCAAGAAACGGGGGAGCTTCGCGACCGAGACGGTCTTCTCTCACCCCTCGAAGCTGGAGCTGATCCGAAGGGCCCGTGATTGCGACTTCCTCGTCGTGTTGATGCATGTCGGAATTGCCGGCGCGGACCTCTCTGTCGAGCGCGTGAAGGGCCGCACCGAAGAAGGCGGCCACGACGTGCCCGAAGCCAAGATCAGGGCACGATACGATCGCGGCGGGCCGCTCATCCGGGAAGCCGTCCTTCTCGCCGACAGAGGCATGGTGTTCGACAACTCGGCACTCAACGCACCGCCGAGACGTCTCCTCGTGTTCAGGCGCGGCCATCTCGCCCAGGCGGATGCGACCCTGCCCGACTGGGTGCTGGCGATCTACGACAAGGATCTGCGCTACTAAGCGCCCCATTGCCTCGAACGGCGGGTTGGCGCCCGCGCCGGCCACGAAGTTATCGAGCCTGGTCGCCAGCGGGTGGCTGGTCCGGCAGCTTTCACACCGCCTGGCCGCAGGCCCGGCGGAAGCGCCTGATCGTCTCGGCCATGCCGTATTCCAGCGCATCCGCCGTCAGGCCGTGGCCGATCGAGACTTCGGCGAGGGCGGGAATGCGCTCGACCAAGGGCGGCAGGTTGGCGACGGTGAGGTCGTGGCCGGCATTGACCCCGAGCCCGAGGGACAGCGCCGCATCCGCGGCCGCGCCGAGCCTGTCGATCTCCGCCTCGGCGGCGCGCGGATCGTCATGGGTGCCGCCATAGGGGCCGGTATAGAGCTCGACCCGGTCGCAGCCGGTCGCGGCGGCGGCCGGCATCGCCCGGGGGTCGGCGTCGGCGAAGAGCGAGACCCGGGCCCCCTCGCCCTTCAGCCGCTCGACGATCGGCCGCAGGAACGCGCCCCGGCGCTCGAAATCCCAGCCGTGGTCGGAAGTCGGCTGCGAGGGATCGTCGGGGACGAGGGTCACCTGTTCGGGCTTTGCCGCCGAGACGAGGGCGAGGAACTCGATCGACGGGTAGCCTTCGATGTTGAACTCGGCCTCGGGAAACTCCTCGTCGATGAGGGAGCGGATCGCCGGCAGGTCGGAAAAGCGGATATGCCGCTGATCGGGGCGCGGATGCACCGTCAGCCCGTGGGCGCCGGCGGCAAGCGCGATGCGGCCAAGGCCGGTGACCGAGGGCCAGGGCAAATCGCGCCGGTTGCGCAGCATGGCGACCGCATTGAGATTGACCGAAAGCTCGACCGTCATCGCTGAAAAGATCCTCTCCTGCCCTTTGCGGTGCCCGCGTCCATCCCATGCACCGCCGAGCGACGCAACCGAAAGGGCGGCACCGGAACGAAGGGCCAATCGGGCGAACATTTTTCACCCGCCCGCCATGGCAAGGGACAGCGCAAAAAAACTTGCTTTGACGCCCTGCGCGGTTGACTTCCGGCCCGGTCCCCCTTCCTTCCTTGGCCTGCACGAAATTCCCGGGAGGAAGATTGCATGGGCGGTTCGAACTTCATTCCGATCGTCGTGGCGCTGGTCGTCGGCCTGTTCATCGGCTGGCTGCTCGGCCCCGACGTCGACGACGTCAGCGACAATGTCGACAAGCAGATCGCGTCCCTCAAGGAGCCGATCGATGCGACTCGGACCGACGTCCAGTCGGTTTCCGACACGGTGTCGAGCAAGCTCGACGAAACCGGCAAGAGCGTCACCGATGCCCTCGCCGGCCTGAAGCAGCAGCTCGACCAGATCGGCCAGACCGTCGAGACCAAGACGGACCAGATCTCGCAGGCGGTGCAGCCGAAGGACGGCGGCGACAAGACCAGCCAGGGGATCGAAGAGCTGAAGGCCGAGATCGCCAAGCTGCAGGAAAGCGTGTCGGGCCTGTCGAGCAGCGGCGGCCAGAGCGGCGCATCGGGCGGCGCGTCGGGCGGCGGCGACATGGCCTCGCTGGTCGAGTCGGTCGGGCCGACCGGCGCGGTCCTTTTGGCCGGGCAGTCGGCGATCTTCGGCTCGAGCCGGATCCAGGTTTCCGAGGTGTCCGACGGCAGCGCCAAGATCGCCGCCGGCGACGGCGAGGCGAAGGACGTCAAGGCGGGCGACAGTGTCGATGTCGGCGACGGCTGCTCGGTGACGCTGTCCGGCGCAGCGTCCGGTGCAGTATTCCTGTCGTCGAAAGGCTGCGAGGGCGGCAAGGCCGCTTCGGGTGGTGAGGACGCCTCGAAGGGCGGCGGCCAGCAGGCCGCGGCCGCAGGCGGCAGCAGCTCCGGCGGCGGCAATGACGGCGCCGGCCAGGGCGCCGCCGCAGCAGCGGCGACTGGCGAGGCGGAAGGCCAGTCCGGCGGCGAGCAGAGCGGCCAGGCGGGCCAGAGCGGCGAGCAGACATCCGCGCAGGGCGGGCAGCAGCAGGCGGCTACGTCCGGCCAGCAGGGCTCCTCTGAGGGCGGCAGCGGCTCCGGCGGCAATAGCGGTCCGGTGCCGGTGGGCGGCGTCGCGACCTTCGGCGACACCAAGGTCTTCGTTTCGGGGATCACCGACGACGGCGCCATGCTGATGGTCGTCGGCGGCGACCGCCAGGAGGTCAAGACCGGTTCGAGCATCGATGCCGGCAATGGCTGCAGCATCACGCTGGACAAGGTCGGCGACAATGGTGCCAGCCTGTCGAGCAAGGGCTGCGACGGCAGCCAGTCCGGCGAGGCGCAGAAGTCGGGCGAGGCGCAGAAGTCCGGTCAGTCCGGCGGCGGCAGCTCCGGCGACAAGGCCGCGGCGGCTCCGGCTTCGGGCTCAGGCAGCGAAAAGGGTGCGGCGTCGGGCCAGTCCTCGGGCGAACAGCCTGCGGGTGACAGTGGCTCCGCCGGCGGCCAGGCCGCGGCGGGCGGCAGCCAGGCCGCGGCGGGCGGCGGCGACCAGTCGTCCTCCGGCGACAGCTTCGGCGCCGGCCAGACCGCGGTGTTCGGCGAAAATCGCATCTTCGTCTCGGGCGTCGAGGACAATGCCGCGACGCTCTTCGTCGTCGGCGGCAAGGGCCGCCAGAGCGTCGAAGTCGGCAAGAGCGTCGACGTCGGCAATGGCTGCTCGGTGACGCTCGATGCCGTCGAGGACGGCCAGGCGAAGCTTTCGGCAGAAGGCTGCGACGGCAGCGGCCAGGCGGCTTCCGGCGGGTCTGCGGACCAGCAGCAGTCGCAGCGGCCGGCGGCGAGCGAAGAGAAGGCGCAGCCGGCAGAAGGCGAAGAGAAGTCGTCTGGCGAAGGCGACGCTGCGGGTGGCTCGAACGACGCGGCCGCGCAGCAGCCGGCAGAGGCCGAGAGCGGGCAGTCTTCCGGCGAGCAAAACGCCCAGTCCGGCGGCGAGACGGCCGCCCCGGCCAAGGAGCCGGCATCGAGCGATGCCGCCGCGTCCGACGCCTCCGGCGGGTCCGACGAAGGCACCGCCACCGGCCAGACCAAGACCTTCGGCGATCACAAGGTGTTCGTCTCGGCGGTCTCCGACAAGGGCGCGACCCTCTACATCGTCGGCAAGGGCCGCGAGGAAGTCGCCAGCGGCAAGTCTGTCGATCTCGGCGGCGGCTGCTCGGTGAAGGTCGACAAGACCGACGGCGAGAGCGCGATGCTGTCTGCCTCCGGCTGCTGACCCTTCGGCAGGATGTTTGCAAGCGGCGGGCGCGGTCTTTTCCGGATCGCGCCCGTTTTGCGTTCGTGACCGTCGATGTGGCGATGTGCGCCGACAGCATCCATCCGAGCGCGCTCGCGCCGAGCCGCGACCTGCTGCACAGTATCTGTGCAAAGGAAAATCTGATCACGGATTGACAGAGAGGGTGCGCCTGATAGTCTCGGCGGCACATACCGGCGATGACCGCCGGCGGCATTCGAGCCCCGTTTGGCTGCGGCGTCCCCGGACGTCGCAGCCAAACGGGGCTTTTTCGTTCAGGGAACTCCAAGTGCGACGAAGCGTCGATCTCGGCCTGTTGTTTTCCCGTTCCGGCAATTACCGGCTGCTTTCCGGCGCCTCCCATGCCGGCGCGCTGGCGGCGATCGAGGCGGTGAATGCCGATGCCGGCCGAACGGTCGCCTTCTCGCCGGTGGCGCTCGACCCCGAGGGCCGCACCGAGCGCTATGCGCCGCTCTGCGAAGAGATTTTCCGCACCTCCACGGCCCGCCACGTCATCGGCTGCACCACCTCCTGGAGCCGCAAGGAGGTGATCCCGGTCCTGGAAAAGCATGGCGGCACGCTCTGGTATCCCTGCCCCTATGAGGGCTTCGAGACCAACGAGCAGGTGGTCTACATGCATGCCTGCCCGAACCAGCATCTGGTGCCGCTGCTCGCCCATGTCGTGCCGCGCTTCGGCGCCGATGGCTTTCTCCTCGGATCCAACTACATCTGGGGCTGGGAGACCAACCGCGTCGCGCGGGACGTCATTCTCGACGCCGGCGGCAAGGTGCTCGGCGAGCGCTACCTGCCGCTCGGCGATACCGACGTCGAGCGGCTGATCGCCGAGATCCGGGCGACCCGGCCGGACTTCATCCTGAACAATCTGATCGGCCCCTCCTCCTATGCCTTCTTCGAGGCCTATGGCCGGCTCGGCGCGGAGGACGCGCATTTCACGCCGGAGCGCTGTCCGATCCTCTCCTGCAATCTCACCGAGATCGAACTGCCGGCGATCGGCCCCTCGGCGGAAGGTCATCTCTCCGTCGGCCCATGGTTCGCGCCGGCGGGAGCGACGGCCTGCGACGCCTCGTCCTTCTACACGGCGGCCTATTCGGCCGTCCTCGTCCTCGCCGATCTCCTCGAAGCAGGGGACGCTGCCTCCGCCGATGGCCCCCTCGGCTTTGCCGGCCGCACGTTCCAGACGCCTCTCGGGGCGATCGCCATCGATCCTGCCAGCCAGCATGCGCATCTGCCGATCCGCATCGGCCGGGTTCGCGGCGGGCGGTTCGACCTCGTCGAATCGAGCCCGGCCCTCGTCGCGCCGGACCCCTATCTGTCGCGCTACGATCCGGCCGCACATTTCGGCCGGCCACCGCTGCGGGTCGTCTCATGACCCGGCGCGAGCGCATCCCCAATCTCGGCGGCGCGACGGCCTTCGTCCTGCATCGCCCGCATCCGGCGACGAGCACGCTGATGCGCCAGCTCGGCGCCATCGGCCTCGATGCGGTGGAAGTCTGGCCGGAGCTTCCGGCTGAAGCCCTCGGCGCCGACTTCTGCTTCTTCGACGCCGATCTCGGTTTCGACGACCAGTTCCCCTGGAAGGCCGGCGAAGCGCCGATGCCGCTGATCGCGCTGATCGGCTCGGAAGCCCCCGGCCGCATCGAATGGGCGCTGGCCCAGGGCGCCGACAGCCATCTGGTCAAGCCGGTCGGCAATTCCGGCATCTATGCCGCACTGCTCATCGCCAAACGCGGCTTCGAAGCGCGGCGGGCGCTCGCCGGCGAGGTCGAGAGCCTCAGGGCGCGGGTTTCCGAACGCCAGACCATCGTCCGCGCCGTCGTCGCCCTTTCGGCCGGCGGCGTCGGCGAGGAGCGTGCCTATGCCCAGCTGCGGGCGCTCGCCATGAGCTGGCAGGTGACCATCGAGGACGCCGCCCGCCGCATCGTCGAACTCGAACAGGGAGTGCGCCGTGAGCACCCCGTCGCAAACTAGCGCCGTCATCGCCACCGGCGATGCAATCTCGCCCGGCACGCCGCCGGCGCGGCGCGGCGTCGTCTCGCGGCTCTTGCGCCGACCGCTGGCGATCCTCGGCATCGCGATCATCCTGATCACCGTCGGGGGCGCCATCTTCGCGCCCTATCTGACGGCCTATTCGCCGGACGAGCAGATGTTCGACGGGCTGAGCCTCGAAGGCGCGCCGATGCCGCCGGGCGAAAAGTTCCTGCTCGGCACCGACCTCCTCGGCCGCGACCTCCTCACCCGCATCCTCTTCGGCGCGCGCACCTCGCTGATCATCGGCATCGTCGCCAACGGCATCGCGCTCGTCATCGGCACGCTGGTCGGCGTGACGGCGGGCTTCTACCGCGGCTGGATCGGCACCATCCTGATGCGCTTCACCGACCTGATGATGGCGTTTCCGGCGCTGCTTCTCGCCATCTGCCTCGCCGCGATCCTCTCGCCCAGCCTCTGGATCGTCGCCATGGTCATCGCGCTCGTGAACTGGGTGCAGACGGCGCGAGTGATCTACACAGAGACATCCTCGCTCTCGCGCCGCGAGTTCATCGAGGCCGAGCGTTCGATGGGCGCCGGGACGCCGCGCATCCTGTTTCGCCACATCCTGCCGCATCTCCTGCCGACGATCATCGTCTGGGGCACGCTCGGCATCTCGACGACGGTGCTGCTCGAGGCGACGCTCTCCTATCTCGGCGTCGGGGTGCAGCCGCCGACCCCCTCCTGGGGCAACATCATCTTCGAGAACCAGACCTATTTCCAGGCAGCGCCCTGGCTGGTCTTCTTCCCCGGCGCGGCGATCCTCGCCCTTGCCCTTGCCTTCAACCTCGTCGGCGACGCGCTGCGCGACATCCTCGACCCGACCCAGACGGGGAGGATGTAGATGCTCGCCTATGTCGCCCGCCGCCTCGTCCAGTCGCTGCTGATCCTTCTCGGCGTCTCGCTGATCACCTTCGCGCTGCTCTACGTCCTGCCGGCCGATCCCGTGCGCCAGATCGCCGGCCGCTCGGCGACGCCGCAGACGGTGGAGAACATCCGCCACCAGCTCGGCCTCGACCAGCCCTTCATCGTCCAGTACGGCCGCTATCTCCTCGGCCTCGTGCAGGGGGACTTCGGCCGCTCCTATCTGCAGCGCACCGAGGTCGGCGAGCTGATCGCGGCGCGGCTGCCGGCAAGCCTCGAACTGATGGTCGGGGCGATCGTCTGCGAGCTCATCCTCGGCCTGACCATGGGCCTCGTCGCGGCGCTGAAGCGGGGCACCGCCACCGACCAGGCGCTGATGGTCGGCTCCTTCGTCGGCGTCTCGGCGCCGCAATTCGTCGTCGGGCTCCTGCTCCTCTACGTCTTCGCCGTCCGGCTGTCGTGGTTCCCGATCGGCGGTTACGGCAGCTTTTCCCATCTCGTCCTGCCGTCGCTCACCCTCGGCATCCTCGGCGCCGGCTGGTACTCGCGGATGATGCGCTCCTCGATGGTCGACGTGCTGCGCCAGGACTTCATCCGCACCGCCCGCGCCAAGGGTCTGCGCCGCAGCGCGGTGATCTTCGGCCACGCGCTGCCCAACGCCGTCCTGCCGGTCATCGCGATGATCGGGATCGACATCGGCATGTTCATGTCGGGCATCGTCGTCGTCGAGAGCGTCTTCGGCTGGCCGGGCATCGGCCAGCTGGCCTGGCAGGCGATCCAGCGTGTCGACATCCCGATCATCATGGGCGTCACCCTGGTCTCGGCCTGCGCCATCGTCCTCGGCAATCTTCTCGCCGATCTCGTCACCCCCTTCATCGATCCCCGCATCAAGCTCCAGTAACTTCCAGAAAGGACAGACGCATGAAATCATTCCTGTCTTGCAGCGTCGCCGCGCTCGCGCTCGGCCTTGCCCTCAGCGCATCGGCGCCGGCTTTCGCCGAGGACGCCGGCATGGCGAGCGCAAAGGCCGCCGAATACCAGCCGGATCCGGACGCCAAGGAGGGCGGCGCGATCACCGTCACCTACAAGGACGACGTTTCGACCCTCGATCCGGCGATCGGCTACGACTGGCAGAACTGGTCGATGATCAAGAGCCTGTTCGACGCCATGATGGACTATGTTCCCGGCACCACCGAGCTTCGCCCGGCGCTGGCCGAGAGCTACGAGATCTCCGACGACGGCACGGTGTTCACCTTCCATCTGAGGAAGGGCGTGAAGTTCCACAACGGCCGCGAGATGACCGCCGACGACGTGAAATATTCCCTCGACCGGGTGACCGATTCAAAGACCCAGTCGCCGGGCGCCGGCTTCTTCGGCTCGATCAAGGGCTATGACGAGGTCGCCAGCGGCAAGGCCGACGGCCTGTCCGGCGTCGAGGTGGTCGATCCTTCGACGGTGAAGATCACCCTGTCGCGGCCCGACGCCACCTTCCTGCATGTGATGGCGCTGAACTTCGCCTCCGTCGTTCCGCACGAGGCAGTCGAGGAATACGGCGCCGATTTCGGCCACCATCCGGTCGGCACCGGCGCCTTCAAGCTGTCCGACTGGACGATCGGCCAGAAGCTGACCTTCGAGAAGAACGCCGACTACTGGCGCGACGGCGTCCCCTATCTCGACCAGATCACCTTCGAGATCGGCCAGGAGCCGATCGTCGCTCTCCTCCGCCTCCAGAAGGGCGAGGTCGACATCCCCGGCGACGGCATTCCGCCGGCGAAGTTCCAGGAGGTGATGGCCGATCCCGACCAGAAGGCCCGCGTCGTCGAGGGCGGCCAGCTGCAGACCGGCTACATCACCATGAACGTCACCATGCCGCCCTTCGACAAGAAGGAGGTTCGCGAGGCGGTCAACATGGCGATCAACAAGGACCGCATCGTCCAGATGATCAACAACCGGGCGATCCCGGCCAACCAGCCGCTTCCCCCTTCGATGCCGGGCTACGACAAGAGCTTCGAGGGCTACGCCTACGATCCGGAAAAGGCCAAGGCGATGCTCGCCGAGGCCGGCTTTGCAGACGGCTTCTCGACCGAGCTCTACGTCATGAACACCGATCCCAACCCGCGGATCGCCCAGGCGATCCAGCAGGATCTCTCGCAGATCGGCATCAAGGCGGACATCCAGTCGCTCGCCCAGGCCAACGTGATCGCCGCGGGCGGCACCAAGGACCAGGCGCCGATGATCTGGTCGGGCGGCATGGCCTGGATCGCCGACTTCCCCGATCCGTCGAACTTCTACGGCCCGATCCTCGGCTGCGCCGGCGCCGTGCCGGGCGGCTGGAACTGGTCGTGGTACTGCAACGAGGACCTCGACAAGGAAGCCGCGAAGGCCGATTCCATCGTTGACCCGGCGAAGGCCGACGAGCGCGACAAGATGTGGAGCGACATCTACGACAAGGTGATGGCCGACGCGCCCTGGGTGCCGATCTTCAACGAGCAGCGCTTCACCATGAAGTCGAAGCGGATGGGCGGCGCCGACAACCTCTATGTCGATCCCGTCCACATCCCGATCAACTACGACTACGTGTATGTGACCGATGTGCAGTAACTGCGACTACACCATCCATCGCCACCAGCACCATTTCGGCTGGGACAACTCGTTCGAGCCGGCGGCGCGCGTCGCCCCCGGCTCCACCATCGAGTTCGAGTGCCTCGATTCCTCCGGCGGGCAATTCTCGCCGGAGTCCACCGTCGAGGACGTGAAGACCGTCGACTTCGGCAAGATCAACCCGGTCACCGGGCCGATCTTCGTCGAGGGGGCGGAGCCCGGCGACGCGCTGAAGATCACCATCGAGAGCTTCAAGCCGTCGGGCTTCGGCTGGACGGCGAACATCCCCGGCTTCGGCCTCCTCGCCGACGACTTTCCCGATCCGGCGATCAACATCTGGAAATACGATCCGGAGACCCTCGAGCCGGCGCTGTTCGGCAAGAACGGCCGGGTGCCGCTGAAGCCCTTCGCCGGCACCATCGGCTGCGCTCTCGCCGAGCCCGGCCATCATTCGGTGGTGCCGCCGCGCCGGGTCGGCGGCAATCTCGACATTAGAGACCTTGCGGCCGGGACGGTGCTCTATCTGCCGGTGGAGGTGGCGGGCGCGCTGTTCTCGGTCGGCGACACCCATGCTGCCCAGGGCGACGGCGAGGTCTGCGGCACGGCGATCGAGAGCCCGATGAACACGGTGCTGACCCTCGATCTCGTCAAGGACGCGCGGCTGAAGATGCCGCGCTTCACAACGCCGGGGCCTGTCACCCGCCATCTCGACGCCAAGGGCTACGAGGTGACGACCGGCATCGGTCCCGACCTGATGACCGGCGCGAAGGAGGCCGTCGCCCAGATGGTCGACCTCCTCGCCGGGCGCTACCAGATGGACCCGGTCGAGGCCTATATGCTGGTCTCCACCTGCGGCGACCTCAGGATCTCGGAGATCGTCGACATGCCGAACTGGGTGGTGTCGTTCTACTTCCCCCGCTGCGTCTTCGAATGACGCTGGCAGGAGTCTCGAGCCACCGTCGGCGCGGCGTCGGGGGGAAATCCTCCGACGCGGGGCGCGGCTTGCCCCCCTCTGGGCTGCCGCCCATCTCCCCCTCCAGGGGGGAGATCAGGCGCGTCGGCGTTGGTGCGCAATCCACTGCGATGACGGCGCGTTCGGCGACCGGGTGGCAGCTTTTCGCCGGCTCGACCGGGATGATCACTGGGGCGTCGGCCGATGTCTCGCCCTTCGCGCCCCCCTCTGGGCTGCCGCCCATCTCCCCCTCAAGGAGGGAGATCCCGCGCGTCGACGGTTTCGCGGTTTCTGCATCGTTGAAGAAAAGCGGCGGCGTCTGCGACCAGCCGATCTCCCCCCTTGAGGGGGAGATGCCCGGCAGGGCAGAGGGGGGTCGCCGCCGCCGCCGTCACATGCAACGAAACGCACTCGCATCACCGCTCCGCCGGGGTCACGAACATACCTGGCGACTTCTCCTCGATGACGGCGAGGACATGCGCACAGGCGCCGTCGATATCCCTCAACACCTCGTCGTTCCAGAAACGGACGACGGTCCAGCCCGCCTGTTCCAGCCACTCGGTGCGCAGCGCGTCGCGGACCACGTCGAGGTCGTCGCCATGCTGGCTGCCGTCGATTTCGACGATCAGATGATACTCCGGACAGGCGAAATCGACGATGAAGCCAGCGACCGGAAGCTGACGACGAAAGCCGAGCCCCATCAGGCGATGCGCCCGGACGGCGTTCCAGAATTTCAGCTCGGCCTCGGTCATCGCCCTGCGCATGCGGCGGGCGTTCTTGCGGTGGATCTCGGGAACGGTGGCGTGCGGCATGAAATGCAGCGTATGGTTTTTGGGGTGGCCGGTCCAGGCGTCGCGCCCTTCGCGCCCCCCTCTGGGCTGCCGCCCATCTCCCCCTCCAGGGGGGAGATCCCGCGCGTCGACGGTTTCGCGGTTTCTGCATCGTTGAAGAAAAGCGGCGGCGTCTGCGATCAGCCGATCTCCCCCCTTGAGGGGGAGATGCCCGGCAGGGCAGAGGGGGATCGTCGTCGCCGCCATCCCCGGCCGGCACGGGCACGAGCGCCGCAAAGTGCCGTCGGATGAGCCTCATTCCCACCATGACAATCGAACGCCGCCGCGTTCCTGCCACGCATGACGACAGTGTCCTCACGGTCGAAGACCTCACCGTCGTCGTCGGCGGTGAGGACGGCCCCCGGCCGGTCGTGTCCAATCTCGCCTTCCAGCTGAAGCGCGGCGAGACGCTGTCGATCGCCGGTGAATCCGGCTCCGGCAAGTCGATGACCTCGCTGGCGATCATGGGCCTCTTGCCGAAGCCTGGTGCAAAGATCGCCGCCGGCGCCGTGCGGCTCGGCGGGCAGGATCTCACGCAGCTTTCAGAAGCGGCGATGCGCAAGGTGCGCGGCAGCCGCATCGCGATGATCTTCCAGGAACCGATGACCTCGCTCAATCCGGTGCTGTCGATCGGCCGCCAGCTCGGCGAGGCGATCATGGCGCACGAGCCCGTCGGTCGCGCCGAGGCGCGGCAGCGGTCGCTGGAGGCGCTGAAGGCGGTGCGCATCCCGGATGCCGAGGGGCGGCTGAAGCAATATCCGCACGAACTTTCCGGCGGCATGCGCCAGCGGGTGATGATCGCCATGGCGATTGCCCTGAAGCCCGACGTGCTGATCGCCGACGAGCCGACGACGGCCCTCGACGTCACCGTCCAGGGCGAGGTGCTGGAACTCCTGCGCGACCTCCAGAAGGAGCTCGGCACGGCGCTGATCCTGATCACCCACGACATGGGCGTCGTCGCCGAGATGGCCGACCGCGTCATCGTCATGCGCCATGGCCGGATGGTCGAGGAAGGACCGGTCGGGGAGATCTTCGGTGCGCCGAAAAACGCCTATACGCGCGAGCTTCTCGCCGCGGTGCCGCGGATCGGCAGCGGCGATGGCCGGGTGGCGACGCGCGAGCCCGGAGACGCCGTCACGCAGCCGGTGGTCGAGGTCGAGGATCTGAAGGTCAGCTTCGACATCAAGGGTGGCATCCTCTCGCGCGTTCAGGCGCATGTCCACGCGGTCGCCGGAGTTTCCTTCAGGATCATGCCCGGCGAGACGCTGTCGCTTGTCGGCGAATCCGGCTGCGGCAAGTCGACCACCGCCAAGGCGCTGGCCGGCCTCGTGCCCTATCGCGGCGATATCCTGCTTGCCGGCCGCAACATGGCGGGGCGCACCGCCGCCGAGACCAAGGCGCTGCGGCGCGACGTCCAGATGATCTTCCAGGATCCCTTCGCCTCGCTCGATCCGCGGATGAATGTCGGCGAGCTCGTCGCAGAACCGATGGTCATTCACGGCATCGCCTCGGGGCGGGAGCGACGCGAGCGGGTGGCGGGACTGTTCGAGCGGGTGGGTCTGTCGGCGGACCAGATGACCCGCTACCCGCACGAATTCTCCGGCGGCCAGCGCCAGCGCATCTGCATCGCGAGGGCCCTGGCGCTGCGGCCGAAGCTGATCATCGCCGACGAGAGCGTCTCGGCCCTCGACGTCTCGGTCCAGGCGCGGGTGCTGAAGCTTCTGAGGGAACTGCAGGCGGAGTTCGGCATCGCCTATCTGTTCATCTCCCACGACATGGCGGTGGTGGAGAACGTCTCCGACCGGGTCGCGGTGATGTATCTCGGGCAGATCGTCGAGGCGGGAACACGCGACCAGATCTTTTCCGATCCGCGCCACCCCTACACGAAGCGGCTGATCGCCGCCGTGCCGCAGCCGGACCCGGCCCGCAGGCGACCGGCCTTCGAACGCTCGGTCAGCGAGATTCCGAGCCCGGTGCGCAAGGTCGGCGACGCGCCGCAGCGGCTGCGGCTGGTGGATGTCGGCGGCGGACATCTGGTGGCGGAGGGAGCGGGGCGCTGAGGCTTCTCGGCCGCTCGGTGCTGACCGCTATCATTGCGCGACCGCATGCCCTACAACGCCTTCCGCATCAGCCGCTCGTCCTCGCCTTCCCGCAACAGGTCCGGCACCAGCCCGACCTCGGCAAAGCCGAAGCGCTGGTAGAAGGCGAAGGCCCGGTCGTTGAAGGCCGAGACCGACACCCAGAGGCCGTTGGCGCCGCTGCGGCGGGCCTCCTGCTCCATGAAGGCGAGCGCTGCCCGGCCGGTACCGCGCGACTGCGCCGCCGGGCGCACGAAGAGCAGCGCGAGATAGGGGCCATTGAGGAAGCGCGGGCGGATCGCGCAGGCGCCGAGGAGCTCGTCTTGCCCGGCAAGGCGCGCTTCGACGCCCGCCTGGCGCAGGCCGAAGGCGACCGGCGCATAAAGCGAGGGATCGCCGGCCGGCGACAGTGTCGCGGCAAGACCTTCAGCAGCGATGCCGAGCCGCGCCCAGGGGTCGAGCGTTGCCATCTCCGCCGCGAGGATCGCGGCTTCGCCGGCGGCGAGCGGCGCGATCCAATGGCCAGCGACATGATACGCTTCGGCCCGAAAAGGCGCCGTGCCGCCGCCGATCACGGCTGCGAAGCCGGCAGCGTTTCGGACGCGATCTTCGGCCGCGCGCGAGTGCCGGCGTCATCGCGCTCCGTCGAGAGGGACTTGCGCATGGCCCGGCTGACCCCGTCGGGCGAGGCTCCGGGATCGGGCCGGAGCGCCTTTTCGCCCTTTGCGGGATCGCCACGGCCATTCCTCACGGGGCCGGAGGCGGCATGCACCGGTCGGTCGCCGGTGCCGCGGCCGAACAGCCGATCGTAGCGGCTGTTGTCGCCGGGCTTGACCTCGTAGCAGGTCTTCGCCGCCACCGGCCGGCCCGCACCGATGAGCTGGCTGACGGTGACGAAGCGATAGCCCTTCGCCTTCAGCGCCGCTACGAGCTGCGGCACCGCCTCGGCGGTATGCCAGCCGCGGCCATTGGCATGCATGACGACGATCGAGCCGGGCTTCACCTGGTTCGCCACCGTCCGCTCGATCGACCGGGCGGAGGTGCCCTTGCCGGGATCGCCGGTGACGACGTCCCACTGCACCGCCGCGAGCCCTGCGGCGTTGACGGCGGCGAGCGACTCGGCGCTGCAGGTGCCATAGGGATAGCGGAAGGCGCGGATGGCGAGCGGGATGCGGCGCATCTCGGCGGCGCCGGCAGCCAGCGCGCAGGGCTTTTCGAAAAGCCGGTCCAGCGTCAGCTCGTATTCGGCCTGGGTGAAGTCGATCTGGTCCTGCATGTCCTGGCCGGTCAGAACGCGCATATTGCCGTGGGTCCAGGCATGGTTGCCGGCCTCGAACAGCGGATCGGCGATGATCTGCATCGCCCGCTCCTGATGGGTGGCCATCCATTTGCCGCCGAGGAAGAAGGTGGCGGCAACGCCGCTCGCCCTCAGATAGTCGACGATCGCGCCATCATAGCCGGCTTTCTCGTTGTTCTGCTCACAGACGTCGAAAGTGAGCGCGACGAGCTTCTCGCCGCCCGTATCGACGTGGCGGATCGAGTTCTGCTCGGCAGCGGGCAGTGGCGGCGAGGAAAGCTGCGGGCGAAGGCGCGGGGGCGGGCCGAGCCGGACATCAGGCCCGCGGTGGGTGATCGCCTTTTCTGCAGCGCCCTTCGAGGCGAGTTCCGCGGGGCTCCAGCAGGCGGTCAGGATCGCCTCGGAGCCGAAGGACAGCGGTCTTTGCCGCCCCGCCAGCGCGTAGAGCTGGTCGAGGAGCAGGCTGCGCGGCTCCTCGCCGGCCCGGACAGGTGTCTGCTGCGCCATCGCCGGCGATGCGACGAGGGGGGCAAGGAACAGCGCGGCCATAGCTGTGCCACGGGCGCTGCGGCGGAAACGGGCGATCATCGGCTATGGTCCGCGGTTGATGCTTCGCCGCAATCGCGCCCGAAAGCCGACGAAATTGCGGTCGAGCCCCACCGGGCGGACCGTACTCCGGCTAATCGTCGACGGCCTGTTGCCGGAAGGTCAGATGCGGTTGGACCGGCGCCCGGATCGTCTCCCCCGACGCTACGGCTGGATCGCGACAAAGCCTTCCTGGACGAGTTGCACGAGGCGCAGATTGGCGCCGGAATTGACGGCGATCTCCGGCAGGAAATCGGCGTTCACCCAGCCATTCTCCCGCGCGGTCTGGGCGCAGACCTCGAAACGCGTGCCCTGCCCGGCTTCGGCGGCGATCATGGTCTTGTAGGGGTTGCCGGCGGAAGTCTTCTGATCGCGGTCATAGGCGGCATCGTTCAGGGAGAGATAGCCCATGGCGCCGTGGAAGATCGCGATCGCTTCCAGCGGGGTATCGTCTTCGACATAGAAGGCCCGCATCAGCTGGATGAATTTCAGCCCGATCGGCTCGCCGCCGGCAAAGGCGGTGTGGTCGAGGTTGAAGACGACGCGGGACGGCCGCGGGTGGACGACGACGTCGATGTGAAGGTCGGAGGTGGCAGTCATGGATCGACCTCGTGCCGGTTGAGAGCGCGAAGTCTGCCCCGCATGCAACCCTGTGGCAAGAGGATTGCATGCAACCATGACGCGGCCGGCGGTCTCGGACCGTCGCCCCAGGCGCCGCGCGGGCGATACCAGCGACAGGGAGAGCGATCTCCCGGTCGACTGCTCTCAGGCCTTGGCGGCAGCTGCGACGATCCCGTGGACGAGATCGTCCTTCCTCAGGGTCGGCTCGGGATAGGCCCGGCGCGAATGGGTGAGGCCAAGGGCGACCAGCGTCTCGGCGAGCTTGTACGAGAACGGCCCCGGATTGATCAGCGGCACCGGCAGACGCTCGGCAAGATAGGCGGCGGCCTGATGCATGGTCGTCGAGCCGAGGCAGATCACGTCGGCGCCGTCCTCCTCGACGCAGCGCATGGCGACGTCGAGCATCACCGGGAAGGTCGCATCCTCCTTGCCCTCGGTGAGGTTGACGAAATCCGGCTCGACATCGAAGGAGCGCACCGAGGCGCATTGCCGCTCGAAGCCGTAGTCACGGATGACCTTGGCGTATCTCGGCAGTGCCGGCTTCCACTGGGCGAGGACAGAGAATTTCGCCCCGAGGGTGAGCGCATAAAGCATCGAGGCCTTGCCCGGCCCGACGACGGGAATCGACAGCACCGAACGGAGCGCCGCCATGCCGCTATCCGACATGGTGTCGATGACGACGGCGTCGAAGCCTTCTTCCTCGGCGGAAAGGCCCGCCTCGTAGATGCCGAGATCCATGACCAGCCAGTCGTGCGGGCTCATGAAGGAGGTGGGGCCGATCTTCACCGGCCGGAAGACCAGCTCGGTGTCCGGGTCGAGCTCGACATGGCCGGTCTGGGCGGCGCGGCGCTTCACGCCCTCTTCGTCGAGGGGGAAGGGATTGAGAACGAGGATCTTCGGCATGGGTCGTTCTCCTCAGTTTCGCACCGCAGCGCCCATCGCCTCGAAGAGGTCGAGGCGGGGGACGAGCGGCGCCGGATAGGTGGTCTTGGAATGGGACAGCTTCAGGCGGATCGCCGCATCGGCGAGCCGGTAGGTCAGCGGCCCCGGATTGATCACCGGCACCGGCAGATTGGCGGCGAGATGGGCATGGGCCTCGTGCATCGTCGTCGAGCCGAGGATGATCACGTCGGCCCGGTCCTCCTCGACGCAGCGCCGCGCGGTTGCGAGCAGGACCGGGAAGACCTCCTCTTCGCGGCCGGAAAGCAGCGACTGATTGTTCGGCTGCAGGTCGGCCGAGCGCATCGAGGCGCATTTGCCCTGAAGGCCGAGTTCGGCGAGGGTCTTTTCGTAGAGCGGGCGCCAGCGGTCCCACATGGAGACGAAGGAAAACCGCTCGCCGAGCATCAGCGCCAAAAGGATCGCATGGCGCCCGGCGCCGATGACCGGGATGGAGAGGATCGAGCGCAGCGCCGTCATGCCACTGTCCGATACCGTGTCGATGCAGACCGCGTCGTATCCCTCCGCCTCGGCCCGCCGGCCGGCTTCCACCATGCCGATGTCGGCGATCAGCATGTCCTGCTGGCTGACGTAGTTTATGGGCGCGATGGCGACGGGGCGAAAGTCGAAGGCGATGTCCGGCCCGAGCTTCACCGCCTGCATCTGCGCCCGGCGTTTTTCGAGATTGTCGGCGTCCATCGGGAAGGGCACGAGGACGAGGACACGGCGTGGATCGGGCATGGGGTGCTCCTCAGGTTGATGATCGGTTCAGCGGCGGACGAGGAAGGCGCCCTCTCTCCCCCTTGCGGGAGAGAAAGCGATTTCATCGTCTTGGCGAAGCCAAGTGATAGAAATCGCAAGTGAGGGGTTGCACAGGGTCAATCCGCAGTAATGGCAGAAGCTGAAGCGGTGGCCCCCCTCTCTTGTCATTCTCAAGGTTTGGATCTCGCTCCGCTCGACCCAATTCCTTGGAATGACTTTCTCTCCCTCAAGGGAGAGAGGGGCGCCGCGCCGTATGAGCGCTCTACAGCCCTTCCAAAACCATCTTAATCGTCGCAATCTCCGCCACCGGCTTCAGCCCGGCGATCGCCTCGTCATGGGTCGCTCGCGAAAACGCCGCGCAGCCGTCCTCAAGCACCGTCACGCCGAGGTCGCGGACATGGGCCTCGCGCACCGTCGAGGCGACGCCGCCATTGGTGACGATGCCGCCGACCGTCAGATGCTCGACGCCGGATTTTCTCAGAACCCATTCGAGCCGCGACATGTAGAAGGCCGAGAACGCCACCTTCTCGACGGCGATGTCGGCGGGTGCGAGTTCGTCAACAAGCTGCTGTCCCCAGCCGCCTGGCAGGAAATCGCCCTTGCCGATGAAGGGGCGCAGCTTCTTCAGATGCGGCGAGACGATCGGCTCGCCGCCACGGCCCGGCACAAGGGTGAAGAGCGTTGCGACGACGAGACCACCCTTCGCCCGGAACGCTTCGACAAGCGGCTTCAGCCGGGCCGGCAGGGCCGCGATGTCGGCGCTCTTCGCGCCGCCGCGCGCATAGGCGCCATTGGGATGGATGAAGTCGTTCTGCAGATCGACGAGGAGCAGCGCGCGTTTGTCGATCGAGGGAGTCCCGCTCATGACACGTCCTTCGCTGCGCGGCGTTCGAGGATAAGATTGCCGAAATCGTCGACCCGGGCCGTCAGGTCGGGATCGACGACCGTTGTGGCGTCCGCCTGTTCGAGGATCGCCGGTCCCTCGACGATGGCGCCGACCGGCAGGGCCAGCCGGTCGTAGACGGCGGTATCGTGCCAGGCGCCGTCGAACCAGACAGGCCGCGCCTCGCGCCGCGCCGCATCGACAGTGGTGCCAGGTTCGGGCGCCAGCGCCGAAAGATCGAAACGCGGGCGCCGGCCGATGGCGGCGGTCCGCAGGTTGACGATCCTGGCGTCGATGCCGGTGAGAAGCCGGCTGAAGGTCTTCTGATAGGCAGTCTCGAAGGCCGCCTTGATGTCGCCTGCCGTCAGCCCCTCGGCCGCCTCGCCCGGCAGCGGCACGGCGATGGTGTGGGTCTGGCCGAGATAGTGCATGTCGAGCTCGAACTGCGTGTCGACGCTGTCGGTGGCGAGCCCCGCCGCCTCGACCACCGCCCTCGCCTCCGCCGCCTCGGCCTTCATGCGCCCGGAAAGCGCCTCGGCATCGAGGGAGGACAGGAGGAGATTGACGGTCTGCACCTGGTCGTGGCGGACATCGGCGATGACGCAGCCGAGCGCCGAGGTGACGCCGGGAAAGCGCGGCACCAAAGCCGCCTTCAGGCCGACATCCTTGATCAGCGCGCCGGCATGGAGCGCGCCGCCGCCGCCGAAGGGCACCGCAGCAAAGTCGGCCGGGTCGTGGCCGCGCTCGATCGAGACGAGGCGAATGGCGCCGGCCATCTTGTCGTCGGCGATGCGCACGATCGCCTCGGCCGCGTCCATCACCCCGAGCCCCAGCGGCCCGGCGACATGGCTCGCGATGGCGGCCTTGGCAGCCTCGACATCGAGGCGGTTGCCCTTGCCGCCGATCGGCCGCTCGGCATTGATCCGGCCGAGTACGACATTGGCGTCGGTGAGTGTCGGCCGGTCATTGCCCTGACCGTAGCAGACCGGGCCGGGCCGCGAGCCGGCGCTTTCCGGGCCGACCTGCAAAAGCCCGCCGGCATCGACATGAGCGATCGAACCGCCCCCTGCCCCGATCGTCGAGATCTCGATCATCGGAGTGCGGATGACGAGGCCGAAATCGATCGTCGTCTGGGCGGCGAGCGCGGTCTCACCGCCGGCGACCAGCGACACGTCGAAGGAGGTGCCGCCGAGATCGCCGGTAATGACATTGGGAAAGCCCGCCGCTTCCGAGATCGCCGCAGCGGCGATGACGCCCGCGGCCGGCCCCGACAGCGCCGTGCGCACCGGCAGCCGGCGGGCCGTCGCAGTCGACATCACGCCGCCATTCGACTGGACGATGTGGAACTTGCCTGTGAAGCCATCGTCCTTCAGCGCCGCGTCGAGCTTGCCGAGATAGCCGCCGACGACCGGCTGGAGATAGGCATTGAGCACGGTCGTGGAGGTCCGCTCGAACTCGCGGATCTCCGGCAGGATCTGGCTCGAGGCGACGATGTCGTCGTTCGGCCAGACGGCCTTCGCAGCTTCCAGCGCCGCGATTTCGTTGCCGGGATCGGCATAGGCATTGACGAAGACGATCGCCAGCGCCTCGGCGCCCTTTTCGAGCAGCGCCTCGGCGACCGCCCTCACTTGGGCGGGATCGACCGCCTTCCGGACGGTGCCGTCGGCGAGCACCCGCTCGTCGACCTCCAGCCGAAAATCCCGATCGACGACGGGGACGAAGTCGCCCCACAGGCCCCAGGTGTTGCGGCGGTCGCGCCGGCGCATCTCGAGAACGTCGCGAAAGCCGCGGGTGGTGATGAGGCCGACCTTCGCGCCCTTGCGTTCGAGCAGCGCATTGGTGCCGACGGTTGTGCCGTGGACGACGGAGGAGAGATCGGAAAGCTGCCCGAAGCTCTTCAGGCCCTCGATGAAACCGACCGCCTCGTCGCCGCGATTGGACGAGACCTTGGCGGTGCGGAAAGCACCGGCGCCTTCGTCATAGTAGAACAGATCGGTGAAGGTGCCGCCGACATCGACGCCGACGATCCTGCCGAGAGTGCTCATGCCGAAACTCCCTGCCGAAGCTCGGCGGTCTTCACCGCGTCGAGGGAGAGATCGTCGGCGAGTGCGACGCCGTAGTCTCGCGCAGCCGCCTCGCGGCTGACATAGCCGAGCCGCACGTCCCGTGCGACCTGCGCGGAGGGGCGGGTCTTGGGGTCGCGCCAGCCGCCGCCACCCGGCGTTTCGAGCCGCACCCGCTCGCCGGCCCTGACCTTCACGTCGGTGATCTTCGAGACCATGGGCGGCGAGCGCGTCTCCTCGCCCTCCTGCCAGGAAAAGCGGTTGAGCGCCGCGGCCATGCCGCCCGAAACGCCGAAGGGCGCCGCCTTGCCGCGCTCGCCGAGCAGCGCGACGTCGCTGTCGGTCAGCATCTCGATCTCGTAGACCGCGCCGAGGCCTCCGCGATGCTCGCCCGCCCCGGCAGAATCCGGCCGCAGCGCCCACTGCGTGAACATCACCGGATAGGCCGCCTCGAGAATCTCCAAAGGCGGGATCGTCGCCGTCGAGATCGGGTTGTTGGCGTGGTTCAGCCCGTCGCTTTCGGGATTGCCGCCCATGCCGCCGCCGAAGAAGGAGAACATCACGAAGCGGCTGTCGTCCGCCCGGTTGCCGGCAATCGACAACGCGTTGATCGTGCCGAAGGGCGCCGCTGTCGCGCGGGATGGGTCGGCCTTGGCGAGCGCGCCGAGCATGACGCCGATCAGCCGCAGGATCGTCTCGGTATAGCCGGCCATCGGCTTCGGCGCCCTGGCGGCGAGCAGCGTCGTCTCAGGGACGACAAACTTGATCGGGCGAAGGCAGCCGGCATTGGCCGGAACGTCGGTGAAGATGTGTTTCAGCGCGACATAGCAGGCGGCGACCGTCGTCGCGTAGGAGATGTTGATCGGCCCCTGTGCCGGCGGCGAAGAGCGCGAGAAGTCCAGCGTCATCTCTTCGCCGGCAATCGTCACGTCGAGGGCGACGGTGAGTTCCTCATCGACGATGCCGTCATTGTCGAGAACGTCCTCGAAGGCATAGGAGCCGTCGGGAAGTGTCGCGATGGCAGCCCGCATCATCGCCTCCGCCCGGTCCGAAAAGGCATCGAGTGCCGTTGAGACGACCGCTTCGCCATACTGGTCGAGCAGGGCGGCGAAGCGCTTCTCGCCGAGGTCGAGGGCGTTGAGCTGGCCGTTGAGATCGCCCCAGTTGGAGGCCGGCACCCGGGAATTTGCGGCCAGGATGTCGACGATATCCTGGTTGAGCGTCCCGGCGGTGATCAGCTTCACCGGCGGCAGGCGCATGCCCTCCTGAAAGCTTTCGGTCGCCTTGGGGTTATAGCCGCCGGCGACGTTGCCGCCGATGTCGAGCCAGTGGCCGACCGAGGCGAGCCAGGCGAACAGCGCGCCATTGCGGAATACCGGCCGCACCAGGCGGAAATCGTTGAGGTGGGTGCCGCCGCAATAGGGATCGTTGAAGAGGAAGGTGTCGCCGGGGGCGAGGCCGCCCTCGCGGTTCACCTTCTCGATCACCGCCTGGACCGCAAAGCTCATGGCGCCGACGAAGATCGGCAGGCCGCTGGTGCCCTGGACGAGGGTGGCGCCGGTGCTCGCGTGATAAAGGCCGTGACAGGCGTCCTTGGCCTCGGCGATGATCGGATTGAAGGCCGAGCGGCAGAGGGTCGCGTCCATCTCGTCGGCGATCTGCTCCAGCCGCCCCTTCAGGACCGCAAGGGTGACGGGATCGATGGCGCTCATTCCTCCCCCCCGGCCTTCATCCCGGCGGGGTCCTCGTAGCGCTCGCCGAGGGCGAGAAGCTCCGGCGTGCCGATCACCGCGTTGAGGCCGTCGAAGTCGAACATCCTGTCCTTGAACGGCTTGTTGGTGCGGTGCTGGTGGAGCGAGCGGTAGTAGTCCTGGGCGGTCCTGGCGATGGCGCGCACGATGCCGCCCGGAAAGATCACCACCTTGAAGCCGATCTCGCCGAGATCGTCGGCGCTCTTCAGCGGTGTCGATCCACCCTCGACCATGTTGGCGAGCAGCGGCAGACGGCGCGAGAAGCGGGTTGCAATGCCCAACACTTCAGCCTCGTCGCGCGGCGCCTCGACGAAGAGGATGTCAGCGCCCGCTTCGACATAGCGTTCGGCCCGCTCGATCGCGGCATCGAAGCCATCGACCGCGATCGCGTCGGTGCGGGCGACGATCAGCGTCTCCTCGCTCTTGCGGGCGTCGACCGCCGCCTTGATCTTGCCGACCATCTCGCCGCAGGTGACGAGCTTCTTGCCGGAGAGGTGGCCGCAGCGCTTCGGCAGGCTCTGGTCTTCGAGCTGCAGGGCGCTCGCCCCGGCCCGCTCGTAGAGCCTGACGGTGCGCTGGACATTGAGGGCGTTGCCATGGCCGTTGTCGGCGTCGACGATCATCGGCGTCTCCACCCGGTCGCGCACCAGTTGGATCGTCTCGGTCATCTCGCTCATCGTCGCAAGGCCGATGTCGGAGCGGCCGAGCCGCGTATAGGCGACGCCGGCACCAGAGAGATAGAGGGCCTCGAAGCCGGCATCGGTGGCGATCAGCGCGGTCAGCGGATCGTAGACGCCGGGGGCGACGACGACGCCGTCCCGTGACAGTCTGGCTTTGAGGGACATGGGCAGTTTCCTTGTCTTTTGTCGGCCGCGGGGAGCGGCCCTTATGTCAGAGGCCGAGATAGGTTCGGCGCAGTTCCGGATCGGCGGCGACGGATGCGGCGGAGCCGGCGATCGCCACCTCGCCGTTCTCGATGACGTAGGCGCGGCCGGCGAGCTCCAGCGACTGGACGACGTTCTGCTCGACCAGCATGATCGACAGGCCATCGGCATTGAGCGAATTGATGAGGGCGAACATCTCCTCGACGAGGAGCGGCGACAGGCCGAGGGACGGCTCGTCGAGGATCAGCAGCTTCGGCTCGGCCATCAGGCCGCGGCCGATGGCGAGCATCTGCTGCTCGCCGCCGGAGAGCGTGCCGGCGAACTGGCCGATCCGCTCCTTCAGCCGCGGGAAGATCGCAAAGACCTTTTCGAGATTGGCCGCGCGGTTCGGCTTTGCCCGGCCGTAGCTGCCGAGTTCGAGATTCTCGCGCACGCCCATGTTCGGGAAGATGCGGCGGCCCTCCGGCACCTGGATGAGGCCGCTCGCGACGATCTCGGCCGGCGATGCGCCGGCAAGCGAGCGCCCGCAAAAGCGGATCGTCCCGCCGCGCGGCCTGACGAGGCCGGACAGCACCATGTTGAGCGTCGTCTTGCCGACACCATTGGAGCCGAGCACGGCGACGATCTCCCCCGCCTCGACCTTCATGTCGATGCCGCGCAGGATCTCGACGCTGCCATAGCCGGCCCGCAGCCCTTCGACCTCAAGCATCGGCCGCCTCCCCGCCTTTCAGCCGGGCGGCTGCACCATGGCCGAGATAGGCCTCGATCACCTTCTGGTCGGCGACCACCTCAGCCGGCGTGCCGCGGGCGATGATCGCGCCTTGGGCGAGGACGAAGACCTCGTCGCAGAGGCTGACGACGGCCTGCATGACGTGTTCGATCATCAAAATCGTGATCCCGTCGTCGCGAAGCGAGCGGATGACCGGAAGGATATCGCGCACCTCCGACGGGTTGAGCCCGGCCAGCACCTCGTCGAGGAGAAGGAGCCGCGGCTCCGTCGCCAGCGCCCGGGCGAGCTCCAGCCGCTTGCGGCCGGCGACGGTGAGGCTCGACGCCGGCGCGTCCAGCCTGTCGCCGAGGCCGACCTTTTCGGCGACCGCGGCCGCCAGCCGCTCCGCATCCGGCCGGCGCGGATGGCGCAGGAACGCCCCGACGACGATGTTCTCGAGGACGGAGAGACCGGCGAACGGCTTGACGATCTGGAAGGTGCGGCCGATCCCTCGTTCTGCCAGCCGATGGGCGGCGACGCCGGTGATCGTCTCGCCCTCGAAGGCGACCTTTCCGGCGGTCGGCTTCAGGAAGCCGGAGACGATGGTGAAGAGCGTCGTCTTGCCGGCGCCGTTCGGGCCGATGAGGCCGGTGATCGATCCCGCCTTCACCTGCATCGAGGCGTCGTTGACGGCGGTGAGACCGCCAAAGCGCATGGTGACGTTGTCGACGGTGAGCATCAGGCCTCTCCCTCGACCGGCGCGGCGTCGCGGACCGGCCGCGGCCTGTCGCGGCGCCTGACGATGCCGACGAGGCCGCCCGGCAGGAAGGCCACCGCAACGACGAGGACGGCGCCGTAGACGGCAAGGTCGATGCCCGGCAGGCCGCCGGCCAGCGACTTGGCGAGCTCGCCCACGCCATGCAGCGCAAGGGCGCCGACAACCGGGCCGAGCACCGTGCCGAGGCCGCCGACGATCGCCGCGAGCAACACCTCGACCGAGATCCAGGTGCCGTAGGCGATGCCGGAATCGATGAACAGGAAATACTGGAGATAAAGGACGCCCGCCGCGGCGGTGATTGCCCCGGACAGGCAGATCGCCTTCAGCTTGACGACGAGGACGTCGACGCCGAGGGCGCGGGCCGCCTCCTCGTTTTCCCGCAGCGCCACCAGCTGCGCGCCAAAGCGCGAGCCGCGGATCCACTGGACCAGCAGGAGAACGACGATCACCAGCGCGACGACGAAGCCGAGGAAGGTCGCGCGGTCGGCAAATTGCAGGTTCTCGGCGCCGATCTTCAGGGGCAGCAGCAGGCCGGCGGCCCCGCCGGTGACCTCGGAGGAATTGGCGAGGACCCGGAACACTTCGGCGAATGCGAGGGTGACGAGGGCGAAATAGGAGCCGCGAAGCCCCGCCCGGAACGACAGGAAGCCGATGACGAGGCCGGCGAGCGCACCGGCGAGAGTGCCGGCGACGAAGCCGGTCCAGGCGTCGAAGCCGAGCTGCATCTGCCAGATCGCCGAGGCATAGGCGCCGGTGCCGAAGAAGGCGGCGTGGCCGAAGGAGAACTGGCCGCCGAAGCCGCCGAGGAGGTTCCAGCCCTGCGCCGCCAGAGCGACGGTCAGGGTGAAGACGAGGAAGTTGAGGACGACGTTGGAGGTGACGAACAGCGGCGCAAGGGCGAGGAGAACGCCGAGCACGAGCACCGGGAGATAGGGGCGGAGCGTTCTCATGCCTTGGCTCCGAAGAGGCCGGTCGGCTTGAACAGGAGCGCCAGGATGAAGATCAGGAAGATGCCGATCTGGCCGAGGCTTTCGCCGAGGAACAGGCCGCTCATCGATTCGACGACGCCGATGATCAGCCCGCCGAGCATCGCCCCGACGATCGAGCCCATGCCGCCGAGGACGACGATGGTGAAAGCGACGAGGACATAGGCGCTGCCGATGCGCGGATTGACGTAGAAGGTCGGCAGAAGCAGGCAGGCGGCAACCGCAAGGCAGGCGCAGCCGAGGCCGAAGGTGACGGCATAGACATGGCCCACGCTGATCCCCTGAAGGCTGGCGCCGATCTTTTCCCTGGCGACGGCGCGGATCGCCTTGCCGGTGTCGGAGCGCGACAGGAACAGCCAGAGCAGCGCCGCCGTCGCCAGCGCACCGGCTGCGCCGAACACCCGCGCCTGGCCGAGGAGATAGGGACCGACCTCGAACACCGCGAAGGAATAGTCGGTGTTGAGCGAGCGGGTGTCGGAGCCGAAGCCGGCCAGAAGCAGGTTCTCGATGATGATCGACAGGCCGAGGGTGACGAGCAGGATGTTCTCGTCGCGGCCGTGGCTCGCCGGGCCGATGACGAGGCGCTGCAGGCCGTAGCCGAGGCCGAAGAAGATCACCGCCAGGAGCGGGATCTGGACGTAAGGGTCGAGGCCGAGGATCTGGTTGACGAAGAGCACGGCGAACATTGCTGCGGCGAGCAGCGCGCCATGGGCGAAGTTGATGATGTGGAGGACGCCGTAGACGAGGGTCAGCCCGAGCGCGACGAGAGCGTAGATCGCCCCGGTCAGAAGCCCGTTCAACAATGCCTCGATGATGATGTCGGCAGAATACATCGGCTGTTTGTGTCTCCGGCGCCGGTTGGCGCGTTGGGGTGGTCTGGGGCGTTGCGTTCGGTCGGGGTCGCGGCGGCGGCGAATGGCTCGACGTTCGCGCCAGGCGCCCCCCTCTGGGCTGCCGCCCATCTCCCCCTCCAGGGGGGAGATTGAAAGCGTCAGCGCCGGCCTGCCGTCTTTGCCGCCGGTGCATGTCCCTGCGTCAGCGAGTGGCCGCGGCCTCGATCAAGAGTCGATCTCCCGCCTTGAGGGGGAGATGCCCGGCAGGGCAGAGGGGGGTGCTCCAGTGAGCGCAGAGGTCAGACTCATGGATACGACCGACGCCGCGCCTGGCGCCCCTCGCCCTTCGAGGCGAGCTGGGCTCGCACCTCAGGATGAGGGGCTACTGGAACGACCCGCCCTTTAGAGCGAACGCGCCTCACCCGTTGATCGGAAACACCGGCTTGGCGTCGGCGAAATCCTCCGGGTAGATCACCTTGATGGCATTGTCCTGCACCTGCAGCGACACCGGGGCGGCGCCGGTGTTCTGGCCACCCTCGAACTTGGTCGGGCCGTAGGGCATGACGTGCTTTTCGAAGGTGGAAGCCGCCAGCGCCTCGTTGACCGCATCCGGCTCGGTGGATTTGGCCCGGTCGATGGCGTCGGCGAGAAGCTTCACGCAGGAATAGTTCAGCGGGATGTTGTAGGCCCACAGGCCGCCGGCATCCTCGACCGACTTCTTCAGCGCCTCGGCCTCCTCCTTGCGGGGGTCGTGCCAGTGGTTGCAGTCCATGACGTGGTCGGCCGCCTCGGGGAACTCCTTGACGAAGCGCATGTTGGAGGCCGCGCCGTTGAGCACCGAATAATAGCCCATCGGCCGCACCCGCTGCTGCTGCAGCGTGCGCATCAAAAGCACCGTCTCGCCGTAATAGGAGGACGGGATGATCAGGTCCGGCTTCAGGGAGCGGATTCGCAGGGCGACATTCGACATGTCGCGGGCCGGCGTCGGATGGGCGATCGTCTCGAGGATCTCGAAGCCGTGCTTGGGAAGCTCCGTCGCCATCAGCTTGGCAAGGCCCGAGCCGAACAGCCCGTCCTCGTGGACGAGGACGACGGTCTTCGCCGGGTTGCCGGCCGCCTCGTTGAGCTTGACGAGATTGGCGATCGCCGTCTCGGAGCACGTGCCGAAGCCGGGGCCGAAGCGGAAGGTGTTCTTCAGGTCGCGCTGGACGATCTTGTCGGACACGCCGACGTCGACGATGTAGGGCAGGTCGTAGCGCGCCGCGGCCTGGCTGGAGGCAAGGCAGATCGGGCTGGCGAAGCCGCCGACGATGCCGACGACGCCTTCCGACTTCATCCGCTCGACCTCGGCGGTGCCGCCCTCCGGCGTCGAGCGGGCGTCGCCGAACACCATTTCGAGCTTGGCGCCGTCCATCGAGGCGATGCCGCCATTGTCGTTGATGAACTTGATGGCGTGTTCGGCGCCGGTGCGGCCGAGTTCACCGTCCTGGGCGAGATTGCCGGTCACCGGCTGGAGAATGCCGATCTTGATGGTCTTCGGCGTCTCGGCCCTCAAAACGCCCGGCATCGCGAGGCTCGCGCCAAGGGCGGCGCCGCCGCCCAACACGGTGCGGCGGCTGATCGTCTGCTTGAAGATGCTCATCGCGTGGTTTTCCTTTTGACGATTCCGGGGTTTTTGGCATTGCGGGGTTCGGAACGGCGGGCGCCGGCGGGCCGCCCCGCCGCCGAGGGCGAAATCGCCGCCCAGCGCATCGACCGGCCCTGCCGGGTGCGTTCGAGATCGAGCTGCAGCTCGTAGAGATCGGGGCGGTAGAGGGCGTAGAGATATTCGACGCCGGCGCCGGTCTCGTCCTTGACGATCCGGGTGATCGAAAGGAGCGCCGCGCCGGTCTCGACGCCGAGGGCATCGGCGATCTCCGGGCCGGCCTGGCTGGCGCCGACGGTCTGCCGGGCGCTGGCGACCCGCGCGCCCGAGCGCTCGAGGAGTTCCAGAAGTGGCGTCGAGCGGAGATCGGCCTCCGAATAGGAGATGCCGATGCGCTTCGGGACATAGGTGACCAGATAGGAGAACGGCATGCCGTCGGTGATCCGCACCCGCACCGAGCGCTGCACCTCTTCGCCCGGATCAAGGCCCAGCCCTTCGGCCACCGCCGGCGTCGGCAGCATGTAGCCGAAAGCGAGAAGCCTCACCTCGGTGCTGCGGCCCATCTCGACGAGATGGGTGAAGACATTGGAGAAGTCGGCGACCAGCGTCGCGGTGCGCGAGGGCGAGCGCACATAGGTGCCGGAACCCGGCCGCCGCTCGACGAGCCCCTCCTCGGCAAGCCGCTCCAGCGCGCTACGGATGGTCACCCGCGAGACGCCGTGCTGGGTGGCGAGATCCGGCTCGCTCGGCATGCGCGCGGTCGGCGCGAGGGCGCCGGACAGAATGCGGTCCTTCAGATGCAGATACACCCGAAGCGCCTTGCGCGGCTCCGACACCATAGGCTGCGACGGCGCGGCCATGCTCTGATTTCCTCCCGTTATCTGTCTATTCAGTCAGACAGATCTGGTCCTGTCAACCGGATGCCGTCCGTCTCTCCCGCCCCGCATTCATCGAAGCTGCCCGAGATATCCGGGCCCGGGCGGCAGCGACCTTTTGACTGAGGGTGCAGACCGATCTTGTCTTTTCCACCAGACAAATTAGCCTTCGCATGACACGCCAGCCGGGCAATGCCGGCTGCGACACAGAGAAAGGTCCTGAAATGCCGAGCATCGAGCGGGCGGAGCCTTCGGATTTCGAGACCACCGTCGCGCTCGCCATTGTCGGGGCCGGCGCCGCGGGGCTGACGGCCGCCCTTGCGGCGAAGGAGGCCGGGGTGACAGACGTGGTCCTGTTCGAGCGCGACGCGACGCCGTCGGGCTCGACGGCCCTCTCCGCCGGGCTGGTGCCGGCAGCGGGAACGCGCTTCCAGTGCGACGCCGGCATCGAGGACAGCGCCGAGCTGTTTGCCGCAGACATCATGACGAAGGCGCATGACGAGCCCGACCCGGCCCTCGTCGCGCAGGTCGCCACGGCAAGCGGCGCGGCGGTGGAATGGCTGGCCGACAGGTTCGACCTTCCCTTCTCGCTGGTCGCCGACTTCTCCTATCCCGGGCACTCCCGCCGCAGGATGCACGGCATGCCGAGCCGATCCGGCCAGGAACTCGTCGACCGGCTGCGCCAGGCTGCCGAGACCGCCGGCTGCGACATCCTCTGCGACAGCCTTGTCGACACGCTCTTTGTCGGCGCCGACGGGTCGCTGACCGGCGTTTCCTTCACCCGGCCGGACGGCACCCGCGAGAGGCTCGGCACATCGGTGCTGATCTTGGCCTGCAACGGCTATGGCGGCAATCGCGAACTCGTCGCGAGGCACATTCCGGAGCTTTCCGACGCCCTTTATTTCGGCCACGAGGGCAATCGCGGCGAGGCGGTGCTCTGGGGCGAGGCGATCGGCGCGAGGCTGAACCATCTCTCCGGCCATCAGGGCCACGGTTCCGTCGCCCATCCCGCCGGCGTGCTTCTGACCTGGGCGACGATCACCGAGGGCGGTTGCCAGGTGAACCTTCGCGGCGAACGCTTCAGCGACGAATCCCGCGGCTATTCCGAACAGGCCACCGAAGTCCTGAAGCAGCCGGATGGCATCGCCTTCACCCTCTTCGACGAGCGGATCGCCGGCATCTGCCGGCAGTTCGAGGACTTCCGCAATCTCGAAGCGATGAACGCCGTCATTGCTGCGCCGACGATCGGCGAGCTTGCCGAAAAGCTGAAGCTGCCGGGGGAGACGCTGCTGGCGACGATGGAGGCCTTCGAACTCGCCAAGGTCAATGGCGAGCTCGATCCGTTCGGCCGCGGCCTCAAGGAGACGCCGCGGCTGCAGGCGCCGTTCCGGGCCGTTCGGGTGACCGGGGCGCTGTTCCACACCCAGGGCGGGCTCGTCGTCGACAGCGAGGCGCGGGTGCTGCGCGAGGACGGAACGGCGATCGCCAATCTTTATGCCGCCGGCGGGGCGGCCTGCGGCGTCTCGGGGTCGAAGGCCTCCGGCTATCTCTCCGGCAACGGCCTTTTGACCGCCGTCACCCTTGGCCGGATCGCCGGGGACGCGGCCGGCCGGCGACTCGCCGGCAGCTGAGCAGGCGCGTCAGCCCGCCGTCCCGCCGCCGGACCGCGCCGCCTCCTCGATCAGCCAGTCGCGGAAGAGGCAGAAGGCGGGATTGTCCGCCTGCTGCGGCGGGAAGATCAGCGCATAGGGCGAGCCGCCGTCGAGCCGGCGCGGCGAGGCCCGCACCAGACGACCGGAGGCGAGATCCTCCTCGACGAGGATTTCCGGCACCAGCGCGGCGCCGAGCCCGGCGCGGGCCGCGGTCAGCACCATGCCAAAATGCTCGAAGCGCGGCCCCCTGAGGATGCTGACGGCATCCATCCTCGCCTCCTGGAACCAGCGCAGCCAGAGATCCGGCCGCGTCGCCTGCTGCAACAGCGGCAACCCGGCGAGTTGGCTGTCGTCGAGCTCGCCCGATCGGCCGGCAACCTCGGGGCTGGCGACGACGATCAGCGTCTCGCCGAGGAGCGCATTCGCTTCGGCGCCGCGGGATCTGAGTTCGAGGCGCTGGATCGCGGCATCCGCCGGGTCGCGGGAGAAATCGACCGGGCCAAGCGCCGAGGTAACGTCGATGGTGATCTCCGGCGCGATCTCGGCAAAGCGCGGCAGCCGCGGGATCAGCCAGGCGCTGGCGAAGGTCGGCAGGGCGACGAGCCGCAAGAGCTTTTCCCGGCCGCCGAAGGACATGACGGTGAGCACCGCGCCATCGATCGCGGCAAGGATCTTCTCGGCGTCGCGCAGGAAGGAGCGTCCGGCATCAGACAGGATCAACCGCTGGCGCACCCGGTGGAAAAGACGCACGCCGAGTCGCTCCTCGAGGCTCTGCAGGGAACGGCTGACGGCGCTCTGGGTGAGCCCGAGCGTCTGAGCCGCCCGTGTCGCCGAGCCGGACTCGGCGAGCGCCCGGAAGGTTTCGAGCTCGCCGATGGTGGGGGTGTAGGAGCGACGCATGGGGGATGGCCTCGGCAGCGACGTGTCAGGCGGGGCGCCCTCTCTCCCCTTCGCGGGAGAGAAAGCCTTTTCGCGGTCTTAGCCCGAGCCTTGCGAGGGCTAAGTCGCTGAAAAGGCAAGAGAGGAGTTTCACCGTTCCGACCGCCGCCGACGAGAAGAAAGGGGCGGGCATGTCAACAAGGCCGCGCCGCATTGGCAGAAACGGGGAAACCCCTCTCTTGCGATTTCTATCGTTTAGCCGCTTCGCGTCTAAGCCGATGAAATCGCTTTCTCTCCCACAAGGGGGAGAGAGGGCGCCGAGCCCTTCGATCGCGCCACTTCATGAGCAATCCTCATGAGTTTGCAAGTCCAATTCGTTTGAATGCAGCCCCGACGAGCTGCTATCAGCCGGAGATTGCACAGACATTCGGGAGAAGTCTCATGGCCCTGAAGCCGAAGGATGCGCCGGATCTCGGCCGATTCGACTGGTCGGACCCCTTTCGCCTTGCCGCCCAGCTCACGGAAGACGAGCGCATGCTGGCCGAGGCGGCCGCAAGTTTCGCCAGGAGCCGTCTTGCCCCTGCCGTCACCGAGGCGGCCCGTGAAGAGACCATCGATCCGTCGATCTTTCCGGCGATGGGCGAGATGGGCCTCCTCGGCGTGACGATCCCCGAGGAATACGGCGGCATCGGCGCGTCCTATGTCGCCTACGGCCTTGTCGCCCGGGAGATCGAGCGGATCGATTCCGGTTATCGCTCAATGATGTCGGTGCAGTCCTCGCTGGTGATGTATCCGATCTATGCCTATGGCAGCGAGGAGCAGCGCAAGCGCTATCTGCCGAAGCTGGCCTCGGGCGACTATATCGGCTGCTTCGGTCTGACCGAGCCCGATGCCGGCTCCGATCCCGGCGGCATGAAGACCGTCGCCAAGAAGACCGACGGCGGCTATGTCCTCAACGGCTCGAAGATGTGGATCTCCAATTCGCCGATCGCCGACGTCTTCGTCGTCTGGGCGAAGTCCGAGGCCCATGGCGGCAAGATCAAGGGCTTCGTCCTCGAAAAGGGCATGAAGGGGCTTTCGGCGCCGAAGATCGGCGGCAAGCTTTCCCTGCGGGCGAGCGTGACCGGCGAGATCGTCCTGTCGGATGTCGAGGTTTCGGAAGACGCGCTGCTGCCGAATGTCGAAGGGCTGAAGGGCCCGTTCGGCTGCCTCAACCGCGCCCGCTACGGCATTTCCTGGGGCGTCATGGGCGCGGCGGAAGCCTGTTTCCATGCCGCGCGCCAGTATGGCCTCGACCGCAAGCAGTTTGGCAAGCCGATCGCCCAGACCCAGCTCTTCCAGAAGAAGCTCGCCGAGATGGAGACCGAGATCGCCCTCGGCCTGCAGGCCTCGCTCAGGGTCGGCCGGCTGATGGACGAGGCCAATGCCGCGCCGGAGATGATCTCGCTGGTCAAGCGCAACAATTGCGGCAAGGCCCTCGACATCGCACGGATGGCCCGCGACATGCACGGCGGCAACGGCATCTCGGAGGAGTTTCCGGTGATGCGCCACATGATCAATCTCGAGACCGTCAACACCTATGAAGGTACCCACGACGTCCACGCGCTGATCCTCGGCCGGGCGATCACCGGTCTGCAGGCCTTCTTCTGATGGCCGAGGCGCCGCTGAAGGGCCTCAAGGTCGTCGAGCTCGCGCGCATCCTGGCCGGTCCCTGGATCGGCCAGACGCTGGCCGATCTCGGCGCCGAGGTGATCAAGGTCGAGGCGCCGGAGGGCGACGACACCAGGACCTGGGGGCCGCCCTTCGTCGAACACGAGGGCTCGGTGAGCGCCGCCTATTTCCATGCGGCGAACCGCGGCAAGCAGAGCTACGTCTGCGACTTCAAGGACCCGGCTGAACTCGAGGCGCTGAAGCGCCTGATCGACGGCGCCGACATCGTCGTCGAAAATTTCAAGGTCGGCGGGCTGAAGCGTTTCGGCCTCGATTACGACAGCCTCTCAGCCCGCAATCCACGCCTCGTCTATGCCTCGATCACCGGTTTCGGCCAGACTGGGCCGGAGGCGACGCGCCCCGGCTACGACTTCCTGATCCAGGGCCTTTGCGGGATCATGGATCTCACCGGCGATCCGGAGGGTGAGCCGCAGAAGATCGGCGTCGCCTGGATCGACATCCTCACCGGGCTCTACGGGACGATCGCCATCCAGGCCGCGATCATCGAGCGCCAGCGCTCCGGCCTCGGCCAGCATATCGACCTCGCGCTTCTCGATTGCGGCGTCGCGGCCCTCGCCAACCAGGCGATGAACGCGCTGGTCTCCGGCAAGTCGCCGCGCCGGATGGGCAATGCCCATCCGAACATCGTGCCCTATCAGGTCTTCGCGGCGAAGGACGGCCATGTCATCGTCGCCTGCGGCAACGACCGGCAGTTCGCCAGCCTCTGCCAGGTTCTCGATCTCGGCGGCCTGGCGGCGGACCCGGCCTTTGCGACCAATCCGGCGCGGGTGGAGAACCGTGAGCGGCTGGTGGCGCTGCTCGGGCCGGCGATCGAACGGCTGGAGCGCGCCGAGATCATCGCCGCGCTGGAAAAGGCAGGCGTGCCCGGCGGCCCGATCAACACGGTGGCCGAAGCCCTCGCCGAACCGCAGATCGAGGCGCGCGGCCTGAAGATCGAGGCCGGCGGCATTCCGGGGCTCAGAACGCCGATCGTGTTTTCCCGAAGCGGGCTGACGACGGAGAGGCCCGCCCCCGGCCTCGACCGTGAACAGCGGATCGAACGGGCGCGCTTCGGCGGGGAGTAAAGGGCGCCCTGACACGAGGCGCAGACGGTACTTCTCGACGGCGGCGCGAGGTGCGACCGGCCAGCTCCAATCCTGTTCTCGACGTCTGCCTGCAAAGGCACCGCAGGTCCTAACTGCGCTTGTGGCATCCAGGCCATTGCGCTGAACATGCGGTTGGCGACGTTGTCGAAGTTGACAGTTGTTCACGCCGATCGCATCTTCTGCCTATGTCGAACGCCCGATCCGTTGCTGCATCATCCCTTGAGGATTTCTCAGATGCTTTCGCACCTGACGCGCGGGCGCGAGCCATCCTGCGAGGCCGACGCATGCAGCGTGCCGATCTCGTCGCGGCCGGCGGCACCTACGACCTTTCAGAGGTCCGCGAACTCTTCGGTGCCATTTCCCGCCAGGCAATCGATAAGAAAGCGCGGGACGGTTCACTGCTTGCCGTACCAGGGCCAGGCAATAGCCGCCGCTATCCGACGCTGCAGTTTTCCGACGACGGGTCATTGGTGCAGGGCTTGCGCCAAGTCCGGGCCGCCTTGCCGACGACCGATCCCTGGGCAGTGCTGAACTTTCTCGTCAATCCGGACCCGCGACTGGGCGGGCGCGCACCGATCGCGCTGCTTCATGGAGGCGAGGTCGCGATCGTGGTCGAGGCGGCGAAACGCATGGGCGAACAGGGTGCGTGAGCACGCCTCTGCCGCCATTTGATCTGACTAACCGAGACCCGCTTGTCGTCGGGCTCGCTGCAGGAACGATCGTCTACCGCTTCCACACTGCCGATCGCGGGCCGATTTTCTTCGATCCATCCAGGCTCGGCCGCCTCAACGCGCCCGATGGGTCCTACGGTGTGCTCTATGCCGCGGCGACACGAGCGGGCGCCTTCGCCGAGACGTTCCTGCGCAACCCGGGACACACGCTGCTTTCCTCCGATTTCATTTCCCGGAAGGCGCTCGTCGAAATTCGGCTGACCCGAGACCTGCGACTGTTTCAGCTTCACGGTCCAGGCCTTGCCCGGGTGGGCGCCACGGCGGAGATCACCCATGGCGGCCTCCCCTACGATGCGCCTCAGGCGTGGTCGGCGGCAATCCGCTCGCATCCCGCCCGCTTTGACGGCATCGCCTATACGGCCCGGCATGACGACGCGGAGATCTGCTACGGGCTGTTCGACCGGGCTGGTAATGCGATCGAAGCCATCGGTCAAACCGTAGATCTTCGATCCGCCGACTGGTTCTTTGATCTACTTGATCGCTACGGCGTCGGCATCGCGCCGGGTTGAGCAGACAAGCTGTCGGGATTGGCCCAGACAGTCGCCCCTCACCCGCCTTACGCGCCCCTCGGCACCACCCACGGCGCTGCCGCGAAGTAGCGCTCCTCGAAAGCCGCGATGGTCGGCTCGTCCTCGAGGGTTTCGGAGAGATCGTCGAGACCGAGGAGCAGGCGCCGCTTCAGCCCCTTGTCGATGTCGAAGGCGATCGTGCCGAGACCTTCGGCGGAGATTTCCTGCGCATCGAGGTCGACGAAGACTTCGGCAGGGGCGTTTTCGCCCGGGCGGGGCTCGAGAAATTTCGCCAGCCTGCCGCGCTCGGCAGCGCCGAGCGCAATCGTCAGAAGGCCGTTCTTGCCGGCATTGCCGCGAAAAATGTCGGCAAAGCTGTCGGCGACGACGACGCGGATGCCGTGGTCGACGAGGGCATAGACGGCCGCCTCGCGCGAGGAACCGCAGCCGAAGTTCCTTCCTGCCAGCATCAGCACCGGCCGCTCGCTCATTTGGTTGAGCGGAAAGCCTTCGACCGGGTCGCCGTCCTCGTCGAAGCGCAGGTCGTAGAGAAGCTGGTCGCCGTAGCCCTCCGCCCGCGTGCGCTTCATGAAGCGGGCGGGGATCAGCTGGTCGGTGTCGATGTTGTCGCGGGCAAGGACGACGCCCGGGCCGCTGACGGTGGTGAAGGGCTGCATCGGATCACGCCTCCAAATGGACGTCTGGCGCGGAGACCGGCTCCGGCAGGTCCGCGAGGTCGATGGCCCTGACGTCGACGATATGGCCGCTGACGGCGGCCGCCGCGACCATCGCCGGGCTCATCAGATGGGTGCGGGCGCCCGGCCCCTGGCGGCCGCGGAAATTGCGGTTGGAGGTGGAGGCGCAACGCTCGCCCGGCCGCACCTGGTCGCCATTCATGCCGACGCAGAGCGAACAGCCGCTCTCGCCCCATTCGGCGCCGGCCTCGCGAAAGATCTCGGCAATGCCGGTTTCCTCGGCCTGCCGCGCCACATCGCTGGAGCCCGGCGAGACGAGCAGCGGCACGGCGAGCCGCCGGCCCTTGAGGACGCGGGCCGCGGCGAGAAGATCGGAATAGCGGCCATTGGTACAGGAGCCGATGAAGCCGCGGTCGATATTGATCGTGGAAAGCGCCTCGCCGGCGGAAAGACCCATATAGTCGAGCGCGTCGGGGTCGACCGAGGGCACTTCGCCGGTGACAGGGGCCACCTGTTCCGGGCTGGTGCCCCAGGTGACCATCGGCGCCACCTCGCCGGCGTCGATGACCACCTCGCGGGCATAGGCCGCGCCGTCGTCGGAGCGGAGCGCCTTCCAGCTCTCAACCGCGGCCTCGAACGCCGCGCCCTTCGGCGCCATCGGCCGGCCCTTCAGCCACGCGAAAGTGGTCTCGTCCGGCGGCACGATGCCGGAGCGCGCGCCCATCTCGATGGTCATGTTGCAGAGCGTCATGCGCCCTTCCATCGACAGCGCCGCGATCGCCTCGCCGGCATATTCCACCGCGTGACCGGTCGCGCCGCCGGTGCCGATGGTCGCGATGATATGGAGGGCGAGATCCTTCGCCGTCGTGCCGAAGGGCAGCCCGCCCGTGACGGTGATCTTCATCAGCGGCGGCTTCTTCTGCCACAGCGCCTGGGTCGCCAGCACATGGGCGACCTCGGAGGCGCCGATGCCGAAGGCGAAGGCACCGAAGGCACCGTGGGTGGCGGTGTGGCTGTCGCCGCAGACGATGATCGTGCCGGGCAGCGACAGCCCCTGCTCGGGCATCGCGACATGGACGATGCCGCGGCGCGCGTCGCCGAGGCCGAAGCTTTCGATGCCGTGGCGGGCGGTGTTGACCGAGAGACGCTCGATCATCGTTGCCGATGCGGCATTGGCCCTGAGTTCGCTCGACGGCGCATAGTGGTCGGCAACGCCGAAGGTCAGCTCGGGATGGCGGACCTTCCGCCCGGCCTCGCCGATCTTGGCGAAGGCGTGGTGCGATCCCTCATGCAGGAGATGGCGGTCGACGAAGACGAGGCTCGAGCCGTCGCGGGAGAGAATCTCGTGCGCGGACCAGATCTTGTCGAGGATGGACTGGCTCATCGATCAGGCCTCCTTGAGTTTCGCCTTCGCCCGCTTCTGGCCGAGAGTGGTGGCGATGATGGCGCCGGCGAGCACGGCGATCAGCACCAGGGTGATCGGTCGTCCGAGGACGAAGCTGGGGTCGCCGCCGCTGATCTGCCACGAGCGGACCAGTTCGCCCTCGGCCATCGGCCCGACCAGGAGGCCGACGACGGTGGCGGTCACCGGATAGCCGTAGCGACGCATCAGCCAGCCCAGGCAGCCGGCGCCGGCGACCGTCAGCGGACCGACGATCGAACCGGTGATGGCGTAGCTGCCCATCATCGCGATGGCGACGACGAAGGGAATGAGATAGCGCACCGGCGCCTTGACGATGAAGCCGGCGAAGAAGACGAAGAACACGCCGACGAACAGGAGCAGCGCCGCCTGAACCATGTTGCCGAGGATGATCGCATAGACGATGTCGGTCTGCTCGGCGATGAAGCGCGGCCCGCCGGTGACGTCATGCATGGCGAAGGCGCCGAGAATGATCGCCGTGCCGGCGCCGCCGGGAAGGCCGAGCGCCAGGAGGGTCACCATGCCGCCGCCTTCGGAGGAGGAGTTAGCGGCTTCCGACGCGATCACCCCGTCCGGCTCGCCCTCGCCGAAGCGCTGGGCCGGGCCGGCGAGACGCTTGGCAAAGGCGTAGGAGACGAGATTGGCAACGCTCGCCCCGACGCCCGGGACAATGCCGATCAGCGTACCGATGATCGAGCCGCGCAGCACCGCCGGCCAGCTGACGAGGGTGTCCTTCAGCCCTTTCAGGATCGGCGAAAGGGCGATGCGGCGGCTGGCGCTGTCGGCGACGATGTAGTCGCGGCCGGCGAGATTCATCAGCTCCGAGGCGGCAAAGAGGCCGATCAACGCCGGGATAGCCGGGATGCCGTCGAGGAGATACATCGAGCCGAAGGTGCCGCGCATCAGCCCGGTGTCGGAATAGCCGACCGTGCTGATCAGGACCCCGAGGGCGCCGGCGGCAATGCCCTTGGAGAAGCTCGAATCATTGAGGACGGCGATCAGCAGCAGCCCGCCGACCGCGACGACCAGCATTTCCGTCGGGCCGAGCATCAGAACCCAGTCCGACACCGGGCCGACAAGGAGCAGGAGCATCAGATAGCCGAAGAAGGTGCCGATCACCGAGGCGGCAAGACCGATGCCGAGGGCCTCGCCGTGCCGGCCCTTCTGGGCCATCGGATAGCCGTCGAAGGCGGTGGCGACGGCGCTCGACGTGCCGGGAATGTTCATCAGGATCGCCGGGATCGCGCCGCCGAAGCTGCCGCCGGTGAAGATTGCCGAGAGGAACAGGATCGCCGGCAGAAAGTCCATGTAGAGGGTGGCCGGGAGGAACACGGCCATGGCGATCGAGATCGACAGGCCGGGGATCGCTCCGAAGACGAGGCCGATCAGCAGGCCGGGGATGACCACCAGCCAGGCCATGGCATCGCTCGTGAGGAGCTGCAGGGCCCCGCCGAAGGCGGCAAGATCAATCATCGAAAGATTTCCAACAACGTCACAGAAACAGGACGGGCATGCGCACCAGGAGGAGATCGTGGAACAGCCATGCCGTCAGCCCGGCTCCGAGCAGCGCGGCAAGCGCGATCAGCCAGACCCGCCGCTCGCCCTGAATGAGGAGGGCAAGCGCGATGAACACCGCCGTGCCGACGTCGAAGCCGGCGTAGGGAACCGTCGCCGCATAGACGACGGTGAGCACCAGCAGCAGCACCGGCTGCCGGTCGGCGCGGGAGATCGCGCCGAAGCTGACGCCCTTCTTTACCGCCTCCCGAACCGCCGCAAGGAGCAGCGCCGCGACGCCGAGGACCGCCGTCGGCAGGATCAGGATGTAGTCGGCAACGGTGCGCGAGGACTGGACGACGCTGTAGGCGTAGCTCGCCATGGCGATGGCGGCGAGAAGGGCGAAGACGACCGCCCCGACGCCCATCGCCGTCTCGGCGGCGACGGGCGGTTTCGCTCTGCCCGCCGCCGGAGCGCTCCGACTCATTGCTTCACGACGTCCGCATAGCTCGACAGCGCCTTGTAAGCGTCGTCGACCATCGCCTGGCTCTTCTCCGGGCCGACCCAGTCGGCACCGACGCCGGCCTTCTTCGCCGAAGCCTTGTAGTCGGGATCCTCGACCACCGCCTTGTAGGCGTCGAGAAGCTTCTTGTAGCGGTCCGGATAGTCGGTGACGAAGGCGCTCGGAACCAGGAGGCCGGTGACGTTGCCGCCGATGATCGGCTGCTTGTCGGTGCCGAGCTTGCTCATGACGTCGTTGAACAGCGGCTCGTCGGTGCCCTCCGGCTGCTCGTCATTGACGATGGCCAGCACCCTCAGCTTGTCGGAAATGCCGCGGGCACCTTCCGCCGCGAGGATCTCGAAGTCGACCTGGTCGCCGGCGAGCGCGGTGCGCAGCGGGGCGCCGCCGCTATAGGTGACGAAGCGGACATTGTCCTGCGGGATCTTCAGCGCATCCATCATCATCAGCGTCTGCAGGTGGCCGCCATTGCCGTAGATGATGCCGGAGGAGACCTCGCCGGGCTTCTTCATCGCCGTGACCAGATCGTCGAAGGTCTGGTAGGGGCTCGCCTTGTTGACCGCGACGATGGCGTAGTCGTTCCACTGGGCGTTGAGAAGCTCGAAGTCCTCCCAGGAGACCGGTGCGCCGCCGACGAGGATCGCATTGGCGAGATAGGGGGTCGCCTGCATCAGAAGCAGCGTGTTGCCGTCGGCTTCCTGCTGCGAGACATAGGTGGCGCCGAGGCCGCCGGCGCCGCCCGGGCGGTTTTCCACCACCACCGGCTGCCCGAGCTTCTCGCCGAGCGGTTCCGCCAGGGTGCGCGCCATGCGGTCGGCGCTGCCGCCGGCGTCGAAGGGCACGACGATCGTCACCGGACCGCTCGGCCAGTCGTCGGCGCGAGCCGGGGCAGCGGTGGTCGAAAGCCCGCTGACGGTCGCCAGCGCCAGAGCGGCGATGCCCGACATCTGCGCGACGAAACGCCGCCGCGTCGATCCGTGTGATCGTTGCATGTCATCCTCCCAATGAAAATCATATCCCGTCGGAAGGGCACCATAGACCTAATGTCATGTCAATAGGACATTTCCTGTACAAGCCGGTCGGTTCGCGCTAGACTGGCAACGGCTTCGAGGCGGCCGGCGGCCATGGGGAGCGCGACAGGGGGGATGATGCAGAGAGGCGAAGGTGCGAGCGACGCGGCAAGTCCGGCGTCCTTGACAGCGGCCGAACCGGGCATGTCCGAGGCGCTGCCGGCGCGGCGGATCGGCGCCGACGACCTTGCCGCCATGCCGAAGCATCACCGGGTCTATCTGGTGCTGCGCCAGGAGATCCTCGAGGGCCGCCACGGCTCGTCGGCGCCGATGCCCGGGGAAGTGGCGCTCGCCAAGGAGTTCGGCGTCTCGCGGGTGACGATCCGCACCGCCATGGAACGCCTGACCCAGGAAGGCATCGTCGAGCGCATGCGCGGTCGCGGCACCTTCGTTCGCGAGCGCAGCGAGTCGCCGATCGGCGCCAGCCTGTCCGGCAACATCGAAAACCTGATGGCGCTCGGCCTTCGCACCAATGTGCGCGTCGTCGACGTCCAGTTTCTGCCCGCCCCGCTGGCGGTGGCGACCGAGATGGGCATTGCCGAGGGCACGATCATGCAGCGCGCGGTGCGGGTTCGCAGCCTCGACGGCATCCCCTTCAGCCATCTGACGACCTGGCTGCCCGAGGAGATCGGCCGCAGCTTCACCCGCGAGGAGATGGGCCGCGAACCGCTTCTGAAGCTGATCGAGCGGACCGGCCACAAGGTGGCGAGCGCCCGCCAGGCGATCACCGCGATGCTGGCGACGCCCGACGTCGCAAGGCTCCTCGCGGTCCAGATCGGCGAGGCGCTGCTGTCGGTGCGGCGAACCGTCTTCGACGAAACCGGCCGTCCGGTGGAGCGGATCTTCGGCCTCTACCGGCCGGATCTCTACGAGCACGAGACGCGCTTCTCGCGAAATCCCGACAAGCGCGGCGGCGTCTGGAACGCCTGACCGCGCCGCTCGCCGAAGGCCGACCGCTGATACCGTCGGCCCCGGCCTGCGACCGGCGCCTAGCGCCAAGGGGGGAAGCTCAAGCGCCGTGCGGGCTTACTACCCGCCACCGGGAACCGATCTCCCGGGTGGCTCGAATTACTCCGCCGGGGCCGGAGCCGCCTCGCCGCCCCTGCCGAGCTTGCGCTGCACCCAGAGCGTCGAACCGATCACCGTGACGTAGAGCACCGGCACGAAGAACACGCCGAGGATCGTCGCCGAGATCATGCCGCCCATGACGCCGATGCCGATCGCCTGCTGGGCGCCGGAGCCGGCGCCGGAGGCGGTGGCGAGCGGCGTGACGCCGAGGATGAAGGCCAGGGACGTCATCAGGATCGGCCGCAGCCGCATCCGCGCCGCATGCAGCGTCGCCTCGAGAAGCTTCTCGCCCTGCTGGCGAAGCTCCTGGGCGAATTCGACGATCAGAATGGCGTTCTTAGCGGCGAGACCGATGGTCGTCAGCAGGCCCACCTTGAAATAGATGTCGTTGCTGTGGCCGGTGAGATAGGCCGCGAGAACCGCGCCGAAGACGCCGACCGGGACCACCAGGATGACCGAGAAGGGCACCGACCAGCTCTCGTAGAGCGCGGCGAGCGACAGGAAGACGACGAGCACCGAGATCGAATAGAGCAGCGTCGACTGCGAGCCCGACAGCCGCTCCTGATAGGACTGGCCGGTCCATTCGACGGTGAAGCCGTTGCCGAGGTCGCCGACGAGGCTCTGCATCCGGTTCATCGCCTGGCCCGAACTGACGTCGCCCGACGGCGAGCCCTGGATCTCGACGGCCGAGACGCCGTTGTAGCGCTCCAGCCGCGGTGGCCCTTGCGTCCAGCTGGCGCTGGAGAAGGCCGAGAACGGCACCATCTCGCCGTCGCCGTTGCGCACGTACCAGCGGTCGATGTCGCTCGGCGTCATGCGGAACGGCGCATCGGCCTGGACATAGACCGGCTTCACCCGGCCCCTGTTGATGAAGTCGTTGACGTAGCTGCCGGCCCAGGCGGTCGAGAGGGTCGCGTTGATGTCGGAGGTCTCGACGCCGAGCGAGCCGGCGAGCCGGTTGTCGATGTCGATCTTGAACTGCGGCTGCTGGGACTGGCCGTTGCGGCGCACCGAGGTGAGCTGCGGATCGCCGTTCGCCGTGGCGATCAGCTGCTGGGCGGCGGCCTCCAGCGCCTCGGTTCCCTGATTGCCGCTGTCCTTGAGATACATGTCGAAGCCGCCGGCGGAGCCGAGGCCCTGGATGGCCGGCGGCGTCAAGGCGATGACGACGGCGTCGCGCAGTTGCGAAAAGGCACCCATCGCACGGCCCGCAATGGCGCTCGCGGCGGCGGCGGCATCCTGCCGGTCGTCAAAATCCTTCAGCTTGACGAAGGTCAGCGCATAGTTCTGGCCGGAGCCGGAGAAGGAGAAGCCGAGCGCCGAGAAGACGCTGGTGACGTTGTCCTTCTCGTCGTTGAGATAGTGGTTCTCCACCTGTTCGACGATCGCCTCGGTGCGCTCGCGCGTCGCCCCGGCGGGAAGCTGGATCATCGTCATCAGCACGCCCTGGTCCTCCTCCGGGAGAAAGGAGCTCGACAGGCTGGAGAACACCCACCAGGCGCCGCCGGTGATGAGCAGGAAGACGATGAGCGCCGGCACCGGATGCCGGACGGCGCGCCGGGTCGTGCCGGTGTAGCCGTTGGTGGTCTTGGTCAGCCCCCATTCGAAGCCGCGGAAGAGAACGAACTTCTTCTTGCCGTGGGTGGACTTCAGCATGGTGGCGCAGAGCGCCGGCGTCAGCACCAGGGCGATGAACACCGAGAGCAGCATCGCCGTGACGATGGTGATCGAGAACTGCTGGTAGATGATGCCGACCGAACCGCCAAAGAAGGCCATCGGCAGGAACACCGCCGAGAGCACCAGCGCGATGCCGACGAGGGCGCCGGAAATCTCGCTCATCGACTTTTCCGTCGCTTCGCGGGGCGGCAGCCCCTCCTCCGACATGACGCGCTCGACATTTTCGACGACGACGATGGCGTCGTCGACGAGGAGGCCGATGGCGAGCACCATGGCGAACATCGTCAGCGTGTTGATCGAGAAGCCGGCGACGGAGAGGACGCCGAAGGTGCCGAGCAGCACCACCGGGACGGCGATCGTCGGGATCAGCGTCGCCCGGATGTTCTGCAGGAAGACCAGCATCACCAGGAAGACGAGGCCGATCGCCTCGAACAGCGTGTGATAGACCTTCTCGATCGAGAGCTCGACGAAGGGCGTCGTATCGTAGGGATAGACCACCTCGACGTCGGAAGGCAGCGTCGACTTCAGCGTGTCGAGCGCGGCGCGCACGCCCTCGGCGGTGTCGATGGCGTTGGCGCCGGCGGCGAGCTCGACGCCGAAGCCGGCGGCGGGATAGCCGTTGTAGCGGCCGGAGGTGAGGTAGCTCTCGGCGCCGATCTCGACCCGCGCGACGTCGCCGATGGACACCAGCGAACCGTCGCTCTCGGTCTTGAGGATGATCGAGCGGAACTGCGCCGGCGTCTCCAGCTGGCTCTGCGAGGTGATCGTGTAGTTCATCTGCGCGCCGGGCGTCTGCGGCAGATTGCCGAGCTGGCCGACGGAGACCTGGACGTTCTGGGTCTCGATCGCCGAGGTGACGTCGGAGGGCGTCAGCTGGAACTCGGCGAGCTTGTCCGGGTCGAGCCAGATGCGCATGGCGTAGCCCGAGCCGAAGATCTGCAGGTCGCCGACGCCGGTGACCCGGCGCACCGTGTCCTCGAGGTCGGTGGCGATCAGGTCGGCGAGATCGACGGAGGTGTAGTCGCGATTCTTCGAGGTCAGCGCGCCGACCATCAGAATGCCGGAGGACGACTTGGTGACCGTCACGCCCTGCTGCTGGACGGCGTCGGGCAGTTGCGATTCCACCGCCGACAGCTTGTTCTGGGCCTGCACCTGGGCAATGTCCGGATCAGTGCCGGTCTCGAAGGTCAGGCGGATCTGCGCCTGCCCCGAATTCGACGAGGTCGACGACATGTAGAGCAGGCCGTCGACGCCGGTCATGTTTTGCTCGATGACCTTGGTCACCGAATTCTCGACGGTCTCGGCGCTGGCGCCGGGATAGGTCGTGGCGATCGAGACCGAGGGCGGCGCGACGTCCGGATATTGTGCGATCGGCAGCTGGTAGAGGGCGAGGACGCCGAACAGCATGATGCCGATGGCGATCACCCAGGCAAAGACCGGGCGGTGGATGAAGAAGCGTGCCATCGCCGGTTACTCCGCGCTGCCGGCGGCCGACGCGCTACCGTCAGCGCCGCTCTTGCCGCCCTCCCCGGCCTCCGCCGCCTTGGCCTCCATGCCGGAGGACGCCTTGCCGGCACCCGCGGCGGGCTTTGCGGCGCTGTCATCGTCGCCGTTTGCCGCCGCGTCCGGACCACTGCCGGCATCGGCGGACTGGCCGCCGGCGGCCGACGGCTTGGCCTCGCCCTTGTCGTTCGCCGGCTGGATACGCCCGTTCTCGTCGATCCGAACCGGCACCACCTCGACCTTGGCGCCGTCGCGAACCTTCATGGTGCCGTCGACGACCAGCCGGTCGCCGGCCCTGGCGCCTTTGGTGACCAGCCAGTTCGTGCCGATGTCGGTGGAGACCTCGAGCACCCGCGTCTCGACGGTGCCGTCCGTCTTGACGAACATCGCCGTCGGCTGGCCGTCGCCGTTCCGCGAGACGGCCATCTGCGGCAGAAGGATGCCCTCGTCGGCGATGGCGAGGGTGATCGTGCCGCGGACATACATGCCCGGCAGCAACGCGTTCTCCGGGTTGGAAAAGCGCGTCCGGACGGTGAAGCTAGACGTCGTCTCCGAGACGAACTGGTCGGCCGCGTCGATCGTGCCGGCAATCGGATAGGTGGATCCATCGGCAAAGCGGATCTTCACCTTCGCCTTTCCGGCATCGTCCGGCCCGACCAGCGCCTTGACGCCGCCGCGTTTGATCTGGTCGCGGAACTTCAGAAGATTGCCGGAGGACTCGGTGAAATCGACATAGACCGGATCGATCTGGCGGATCGTCGCCAGCGCGTCGGTCTGGTCGGCGGTGACGAGGTTGCCGGGATCGGCGGGATCGGTGCCGACGCGGCCGGCGATCGGCGCCTTGATCGAAGTGTAGTCGAGATTGAGCTTCGCGGTTTCGAGTTCGGCATTGGCCACCGCGACGTCGGCCTGCGCCTGACGATAGGTGGACAGGGCATCGTCGCGATCCGACTGGCTGACGACGTTGCTGGCGGTGAGATTCTGGTAGCGCTCATATTGCAGCTTGGCCGAAGCCAGCGCCGCCTCGTTCTTCTGCAGCGTCGCCTCGGCGGAATCGACCTGCGCCTGGTAGGACCGGTCATCGAGCTTGTAGAGGACGTCGCCCTTCTCGACCTTGGCGCCCTCGTCGAACAGCCGCTCGGTGATCAGCCCGCCGACCTGCGGGCGCACCTGCGCCGTCTGGAAGGCGACGACGCGGCCGGCGACATTGGCGGTGATCGTCACCGGCTTCGGCTCGACGGTGATGATGCCGACCTTCGACGCCTGCTGGCCGCCGCCGGCTCCGGCGGCCCCCGCGCCGCTCTTGCCCGACTCGCCGCTGCCGCTGTCCGAACAGGCGCTGGCCGCCGCCAGGCAGAGCACCAGCCCCGCCGCGATCACCGGGCGGCCGAGGCTGCGCGCCAACTTGCAGGCGCCGCTTCCGATGTCGGATCGGGTCATGGGTTTCGTCTCCAGCCAAAATTGCCACGGCCGCTTGACGCGGCGTCGCGCGGGCGGTTCAATACATGCAACATTGCATCTAATGCAAGGACACCGGGATGAAGCGCCGCCAGGATGGCGAAATCGTGAACGCCTTCCATCACCTTCATGCGACGGTGATGTCGCGCGTGTTCCCCCACATGGCGCGCTTTCTCAAGGGCCAGGAGCTGTCGTTCCAGCATCTGGTAACCATGTTCACGATCAAATTCGCCGGGCCGCAGAACATCGCCGCGATCGCCGCCGAGGTGGAGCTCACCCCGACGGCCGCGAGCCGGATGGTCGATCGTCTGGTGAAGGCGGGCTTTCTCGACCGGACCGAAAAGCCCGGCGACCGCCGCCAGAAGCTGATCACGCTCACATGCAAGGGTCAGGCGCTCCTTGCCGAGTTTCCCGCGGTCACCACCCAGAGCTACGCCGAGGTGCTGGCGCCGCTTCCCGAGGATCTGCTCGGCCGGCTGGCGGAGCCGATGAACGAACTGCGCGAGCATCTGCCGGATGGTCCGCGGCGGCAGTCATAGTCGCAATGCCTCCCGAAATGGTCGTGGCATAGCGCCGCATTGCCTGAGAAGCCGGCGTTTCAGCCGGCGGCGTGACCACCCGCAACGGCCGACCGACTGGCGCCCGGCTCGTCGGCAGACGGGTCGGCGGGCTCGAAAGCCTCAGGCCTCCAGCGGCGGGGAATGCTCGACGGCGTCCACCACCTCGCGCACGATCAGCATGTGATCGCGCATGGCATTCGCCGCCCGCTCGCCATCGCCGTCGATGATCGCGTCGACGATCGCCGCATGTTCGCGGTGCGAGGCCTCCGGCCGCCGGAACGCTTCGAACTGCAGGTTCCGGAACGGCGCGAGGCGCCGCCGCACGGCGAGCGCCGTCTCCTCCAGAAAGCCGTTGCCGGAGCCGGCATAGATCGCCGCATGGAAGCGCTCGTTGTGGCGGCGATAGGCGGCGATGTCGTTCATCCGCGCAGCCTCGGCGCCGCTGTCGTGCAGCGCCTGGAATTCGCCGAGCGCCCCGCCCTTGAGGACGCTGGCACAGAGCCGCGCCGAAAACGCCTCGAGTTCCGCCATGACCGCGAAGGTCTCGGTCAGCTGCCTGGCCGAAAGATTGGTGACGATGGCGCCGCGATGCGGCCGCGACAGAGCGAGACCATTGGTCTCCAGCTGCCGGAGCGCCTCGCGGATCGGCGTGCGCGACACCCCGAATTCGGCCGCGAGGGAGGTCTCGTCCAGAGGATCGCCAGGCTTCAGATATCCGTGGACGATCCGGTCGGCGAGGGCCTCGCGGATCATGTCGACCTGGGTGCGTTTCTTCACGCCGATTCCATCAGGATGCAATGAATGATTCAGGCAGCACTGTTGCGCGATCCCAGGTAGTTTTTCCACCCTCCCGAGGACGTAATTTCATGCGCGCTTACGAGTGCGGCGGGCTCGCAGATGAAGCCGGGCAGGCTCGTTCCATCGTCGAGGGTGAGCTTGCCGATGCCGAGCGGCGCCGGGATCGCGGCGACGAAGCCGGCAAATTCCACAGCCGCCATCGACCAGATCTCGAGCGCGATGCCCGGGCCGGTAAAGCCGGGATCGCGAGAGAGGCCGGGCTTTTCGGGCGTCGTGTCGAGGGCATAGAAGCGGTAGTCCGGCGCGGTCTTCGCTGCGCGGACGAGCCTTGCGCCCCGCTCGGTCAGCTCGTGGTTGAGCGCCATCCCCGTCAGATGCGCGCCGACGACGGCGATCTCGATCGCACCGCCTTCGGCCCCTGCCGCAACTGCCGGCGCGGCGAAGTCCGGCGGGCTGAAGTCGCGGGCGAGGCCGGCCCCGGTCGCCGCGGCGACATGCATCCGGTTGGCGAAGGCACCAAGGGCGTCATCGGTGTCCTGCGGCGCGACCAGCTGGACGCCGAAGGGAAGGCCCGCCGGCGTGAATCCGGCCGGGACTGCGATCGCCGCGCAGCCGAAGAAATTGGCAAAGTTGGTGAAGCGGCCGAAGCGGGCGTTCAGCGCCAGCGGATCGGCACGCATCGCCTCGACGGTCTGGATGTCCGGCGAGGTTGGCAAAAGCAGGCAGTCGACCTTCGCCCATTCGGCTTCCGCCTCGCGGCGCAGTTCCTCCAGCCGGTAGGCGCCGCGAAAGGCATCGGCGGCGCTCATCGTCTGCGCGCCCTCGATGATCCTGCGGACGGTCGGATCGAGACTGTCCGGGCTGTCCTCGAAGAACGCCTCGATCGCCGCCAGCCGCTCGGCGACCCAGGGCCCCTCGTAGAGCAGGGCCGCCGCCTCGCGGAACGGCCGGTAGTCGAAGGGGACGATGGTCGCACCGAGCCCCTCGGCCCGGGCGATCGCCGCCCCATAGAGCGCGCGATAGGCCTCGTTGCCGTAGAATTCGCGCTCGCTCGCCTCGGGCACGCCGATCCGCAGCGCCTGCGGCAGACCATGGTCGGCAAAACGGCGGGCATAGGCGTCAGCAGGCTCGAACCCCTCGGCGACCGCTCGCGCCGCGATCCCGTCGGCAACGCTCGGAGCGAAGACCGTGACGACGTCGATCGAGCGGCAGGCGGGGACGACGCCGGTGGTCGGCACGCGGCCCGGCGACGGCTTGATGCCGACGATGTTGTTGAAGGCCGCAGGCACCCGCCCCGAGCCGGCGGTGTCGGTGCCCAGCGCAAAGGCGGCGATGCCGGCCGCGACGACCACGGCGGAGCCCGAACTCGATCCGCCTGACACATAGGCCTCATCGAAGACGCAGCGCGGCGCGCCATAGGGCGAGCGGGTGCCGTTCAATCCGGTGGCGAACTGGTCGAGATTGGTCTTGCCGATCAGGATCGCGCCGGCCTCCTTCAGCCGCTGCACGGCGGTGGCGTCGGCCGTCGGCGTATAGGCATAGTCCGGGCAGGCCGCGGTGGTCGGCAGGCCGGCAACGTCGATATTGTCCTTGACGGCGAAGGGCACGCCCCAGAGCGGCAGCGAGTTCGGCTCCGGCGCGCGATCGAGCAGCGCCCGTGCCTCGGCAAGGATCGCCTCTTTGGGCCGTTTCAGGATGAAGGCGGCCGGATCGCAGCTCTCCATGCGCAGCGCCACCGCTTCCATCACCTCGGCCGGGCTGGTGCCCGAGGCATAGAGCGCCCGCATGCTGGCAAAATCGAGGATCGTCGGCAGGTCGGTCATCAGTCCCCTCCCCGGGGGCATGTTGTCGTCGTCTATGCTGCGGCGCCCGCTGGACCGCTCATCTCGAGGGGCTGGCGGAGCGAGCCTCGAAGGGCCAGAGGTCGGCGGCCTCTCTGCTGCGGCCGGCGCCAGGCGCCCCCCTCTGGGCTACCGCCCATCTCCCCCTCAAGGGGGGAGATCGAAGCTGCATCCGGGTCTCGCCGATCCTCAGACGCCGTTTGTTGCGCAAAGGTCTGCAAAAGGCCGCCGAGTTCAAAGCTGCCGATCTCCCCCCTTGAGGGGGAGATGCCCGGCAGGGCAGAGGGGGGCAAGCCAGCGCCTTAGTGCCGATCAGGCGATCGGTCCCGGCCGTATCGGCTCGGCAGCCAGGGCGCGGCAAAGACCAGGCCAGACACCTCATTCCCCCGCCTCCAGGATCCGCACCGGCGCAGCCCAGGTGATCAGGACGAGGCAGCCTTCCTCCGACCACACCCGATGGCGCGATCCGGCAGCATTGAGGACGACGTCGCCGGCCCGGTAGAGGCCATCGTCGTCGGCTTGCGAGCCGGAAAGGACGACGATCGTCTCGAGGCCGGTGTGTTCGTGCATCGGCACCGAAGCGCCCGGAGCGTAGCGCAGCAGCGCCGTCTCGCCCGGGCCGGTCTCCCCCTGACCGGTCCGGCCGGACAGCCTGGCGATCTCGACGCCATCGCGAAACGGCTCGAAGGTCGCAGCGGCGAGGTCGAGACCGAGGAGGCCCGGGAAGACGGCCGGCATCAGACGGCACTTCCCAAACAGAGCGGCGGCGCGGCAAGCGGCTCAGCCGGCCGAAGGCCTTGGTCGGGGCCCGCACCGCCTGGAGATCCACCCGCGGCTGTGGCCACAGGGGCAGCGCTGCCCACAGCTCCTGTCTCAAGCGTCGTGGCCGTGGCCGCCATGCCAAGCTCGAGGCCGGCGAGGATCGCGTCCACCGGCGCTGCCCAGCCGACGATCGCCCCTTGCGCGACGATCATCTCGATGGCGGCTCGCTTGAAGGCGTCGAAATAGCTCTCCGTCGCGTCTTCCGCCAAAAGGCATTCGAAGCCGCGATCGTTCGCTTCGCGCATCGTCGTCTGGACGCAGACTTCCGTGGTGACACCCGCAAAGACCAGCTGGGTGATGCCGAGCGCTTCCAGATGCTCCGACAGCCCGGTGGCGTAGAAGGCGCCCTTGCCCGGCTTGTCGATCACCAGTTCACCGTCCGCAGGAAACAGCTCCGGCACGATCTCGGCACCCGGCTCGCCGGCGATCAGGATGCGGCCCATCGGCCCATCGTCGCCGATTCTGAGGCCCGGCGCACCGCGCAGGCGCTTGGCCGGCGGGCAGTCGGACAGGTCGGGGCGATGGCATTCGCGGGTGTGGATCACCGGCCGGCCGGCGGCCCTGAAGCCCTCGATCAGCCGGCGCGTCGCCGGCACGATCGCCTGGAGCCGCGAGACGTCGTTGCCGAGACTCTCGCCAAAACCGCCCGGCTCGAGGAAATCCCGCTGCATGTCGATGACGATCAAGGCGACACGGGCGGGAGAAAGGTCGAAGGGAAACGGGCTCGCGGAAACATTCGCCATCAGTGCGGCCCTCCCGCTGACGCCGCCGCCGAGTGGCCGGCCATATGCGCGCCGATCTCGCGGGTGTCGGCCTTCTCGCCGCCCTGGCATTCGAAGACGATGCGGCCCTCGAACATCACCGCGATGCGATCCGACAGGGCGACCACCTCGTCGAGATCCTCCGAGACGAGGAGCACCGCGGCGCCGCGATTGCGCGCCGCAAGGATCTGCGCCCGGATATCGGCGACGGCGCCGAAATCGAGGCCGAAACAGGGATTGGCCGCGACCAGAAGGTCGGTCTCGCCGGAGAGCTCGCGGGCAAGCACCGCCCGCTGAACATTGCCGCCGGACAGCGTCTCGATCCTGGCCGAGGGCGACTGGGTCTTCACCGAATAGGCGGCAATCAGCCGCTCGGCCTCGCGGCGCATCGAGCCCTTGTCGACCAGCCGGCGACGCTTGCCGTCAGCGTCGCGGTCGAAGGAGCGGAAGGCGAGGTTTTCGGCAACGCTCATCTTGCCGACGCAGGCATTGCGCAGCGGCTCTTCCGGCAGGCAGCGCACCTTCATCGCCTGCGCCGCCGCGCGGCTGGCGTCATAGGCCTTGCCCTTGACGCGGATCTCGCCGCCGTCCGGCCGCGCCTGGCCGGAGATCAGCTCGACCAGCCGTGTCTGGCCGTTGCCGGAAATGCCGGCGATGCCGACGATCTCGCCGGGACGGACCTCCAGCCGGTCGATCTGGACGGAACCACGGGTGCCGGCATCGCCGGAGACGAGCTTCTCGACCTGCAACACCGGCTCGCCGGGCTCGCTGCGGGCGACGCGCTCCGGCACGGCGGCGAGCTCGCGCTCGCCGATCATCATCTCCGCCATCTCCGCGGTCGAGAGCGCAGCGACCCTGCCCTCGCCGACCTTGGCGCCCTTCCGCAACACGGTGACCCGGTCGCAGAAGGCCGTCACCTCGGCGAATTTGTGGGTGATCAGGAGCACCGCCATGCCGCTCTCGGAGGCGAGCGAGCGCAGGAAGCCGAGCACCTCGCGCGCCTCGTCCGGCGTCAGCACCGAGGTCGGCTCGTCGAGGACGAGGACGCGCGACCCGAGATAGAGCTGCTTGAGGATCTCGGTCTTCTGGCGCTCGCCGGAGGACAACCTGTCCACCTTGGTGTCGAGCGGCACCTTCAGGGGCATCGTCTGAAGGAAAGCTTCGAGGGACCGCCGCTCGGCGCGCCAGTCGATATAGCCGGGCACGTCGGCGCGCGACATCACCAGATTTTCGAGGACGGTCATCGACGGCACCAGGGTGAAATGCTGGTAGACCATGCCGATGCCGAGGCGTCTGGCGTCCCTTGGGCTGGCGATCGGCTGCTCGCGGCCGTCGAGGATCACCCCGCCCTCGTCCGGATGGTAGTAGCCGAGCATGCATTTGACGAGCGTCGACTTGCCGGCGCCGTTCTCGCCGAGCAGCGCGTGGAACTCGCCGGCATTGAGCGCGATCGACACGTGGTCGAGCGCGGTGAAGGAGCCGAAATGCTTGGTAAGGCCCACGGCTTCGAGCAGCGGCCGGTCGCGGCGGGCGGCAGGTTCGGCCAGAGCGGCTTCGATCGCTTCCGGTTCGGCGAGTGCGGACATCAGCTCTCTCCTTTCCTACGGTCGACGACGAGAGCGACCGGGCCGCCGCCGTCAGGCCCCTGATGCTCGGCGCCGCCGGAGACGAAGAGCTCGGTGAGGCCGGTGAGCCCGGCGAGCGCGCCGCCGGTGAAGGCGCGCGCATGGCGCGTCGAGGCGATGTCGCTGTCGTCGAGCATGGCGTGGCGCGAGCCGCGCAGCCGACCCGAAGAGCCTGCCTCGGCCTTGGCGAGAAGCGCGACGAGCCGGGAGCGCTCTTCCGATGCAAGCTGGCCGCGGGCCTCGAGGCCGAGCCGCTTCAGCGCGGCGCGCACCGGCTCGATGTCGATGCCGTCCGCCATCACGGCGTGATCGATGGCGAGCGGCCCGGACCAGGATTGGCTCATCCCGAGGACGACGATCTCGTGATTTTGCAGCTCGACGCCGGCGGAGGTGCTGGCCCGGCCAGAATAAAGGCCGAAGTCGCTGCCGATCACCGCGTCGTTCAGGGCATGGGCCTCGATCTCGCCCAGCGCCAGAGCAACGCCGAGCGCCGAGGCGCCGCGTGACAGGCCCATCGACTTCAGCGTGTCGCGGGTGGCGGTGTCGGCGCCCCTTGCACCGGCTGCGGCGATGCGCTCGGCGGTGAGAAGCGGGCATTTGATCTGGACGAAATGAACGTCGGCAGGATCGTCGATGCCTGCATCGTGCATCGCCTTGGCGACGCCCTCCGCGACCAGCCAGACTTGGCCCATGCGGCCGAGATGCTCCGGCGCAAGGTCGGCCGTATGGGCGACACCGATGGCGAGCGCCGGGCCCTTCGCCACATCCGCTTCCGCCTCGCCCCGTTCGAGGACGAGGATGTGCGGCGACAGCGCACCCTCGGTGCCGCCGGACATCACCATGGCGATCCTCGCCACCGCCGCGGGCGGCAGGCGGGCGGCCAGCGCGGCGCTGAGCGCCGAAACGGCGAAGGCGCGGGTGAAATCGTTGACGCAGCCATTGCCCTCGGTCTTGCCAAGGATCGCGACGATGCCGGCCGGATCGATCCGCCCCGCCGCGATCGCCTCGTCGAGGCCGGAGACGTCGTCCGGCCCGGCCGTCGCGATCCGATGGACCCGCGCCTGTCGCATCAGCCGATCGCCTCGATGAAGGCGTCGCTGGTCGCCACCGCGCCGAAGACGCCGCCCTGCATCTTCACCATGTCCAGGGCAGCGAGATGGTTTTCCCGCTTGGTTGCGCCGGTGCAGTCCGACAGGACGAGGCACTCGTAGCCGCGGTCGTTGGCATCACGCATCGTCGTGTGGACGCAGACATCGGTGGTGACGCCGGTCAGGACGATGTTGCGGATGCGTTTGGTCTGCAGCACGAGGTCGAAGTCGGTGGCGAGAAACGAGCCCTTGCCCGGCTTGTCGATGATCGGCTCGCCGGCGATCGGCGAAAGCTCCGGAATGATCTCCCAGCCGGGCTCGCCGCGGATGAGAATGCGCCCGCACGGGCCCTGATCGCCGATGCCTGCGCCAATCCGCTGCGAACGCCAGCGCTTGTTGGCCGGAAGGTCGGAGAGGTCCGGCTTGTGGCCCTCGCGGGTGTGGATGACGGTGAAATCCTTTTCGCGGGCGAGTTTCAGGAGCCTGGCGATCGGCTCGATCGGGGCACGCGTCAGGGAGAGGTCGTAGCCCATCGAATCGACGTAGCCGCCGGGCGCGCAGAAATCGACCTGCATGTCGATAACGACGATGGCGGTGTTTTCGGGCCTCAGATCACCGTCGAACGGCCAGGGATAGGGATCGGAGTCGACCGTCCGCCCGCCCGGGACCATGGCGGCATCGATTCGCTCGTCGAGGGTGTCGGTCATCGGCGGTGTCCTTGTCGGTTCATCGCGCTTCGGCCGGGAGGCCGGCGATTGGCGGAGCAAACCATGCGGGCTGGCCGCTAGCCCCGCTTACGTCCGCGCCCTTTCGCGCCCCCCTCTGGGCTGCAGCCCATCTCCCCCTCAAGGGGGGAGATCGATCCCGCTCACACGCCTGCAGCCACTCGGTAAGGGCTAAGACTGCAAGACGGGCGGCCGAAGAGGAGCAACCCCCGACGCTGCTGATCTCCCCCTTTGAGGGGGAGATGTCCGGCAGGACAGAGGGGGGTATGCCCTGCCCTGCAACGGCAAAAAGAGGCCTTGCCACTCCGCCGACAGCAAAGGGAAAGAACGCGCCCATCACTCCGCCGCATCCTTGAACCGCTCCCCGAACATCCGCGTCGGGGCCGGGAAGCCACAGGAGGTGCCGTCGGTGACCTTGACCTCGTCTTCCCATGGCACCCGGTACTTGCCGGCGACCATGTCGTGCATGAACGTATAGGGGCAGTCCTGCGCGCCGCCCTTCACCGCGACATAGCCGCGATGGCCGAGCTGGTAGATGTTGTTTTCGACGCCCCAGCCGGCTCTTGCCTCGCGCACGAGATCCGGCCGCACCTCGGCGGTGATGATCTCGTCCACCCGGCCGGTCTCGCCATGGGCGATCACCGTGCCGTCGAAGTCGACGATCATCCCCTCGCCCATGGAATCGAACGACCCGTCGGAGCCGCACATGCAGACATTGGCGGTGATCATCAGGTTCTGGAACGAGTTCGCCTGGTTGGTGAACCGCCAGGAGTTGCGGATCGGCGCGGTGTAGCCGGCGGTGCGCAGCATGATCTCGGCGCCCTTATAGGCGCATTCGCGGGCCATCTCCGGGAACATGCCGTCATGGCAGATGATCAGCGCCAGCTTCGAGCCGTTCGGCCCGTCGATGACCGGGATGCCCTTGTCGCCCGGCTCCCAGGGCTCGACCGGCACCCAGGGGTGGAGCTTGCGGTAGTTGAGGACGATCTCGCCCTTGTCGTCGATGACGAGCCCGGTGTTGTAGGGCATGCCGCCGGGGTTCAGCTCCATGAGCGAGAAGCAGCCCCAGATCGCATTGTCGACGCAGGCTTGTCTGAAAGCTGCGACCTCCGGCCCGTCGACCCGGCACATGATCTCCGGATTGGTGTCCATCGACAGGCCGTGCAGCGAATATTCCGGGAAGACCACGAGGTCCATCGTGCCGAGATTGCGCCGCGCCTTGCCGACCATCCAGACGATCTTCTCGGTCTGCGCCGCGAGGTCGGCTTTCGTGACGACGTTCGGCAGCTGCAGCTGGACGCAGCCGATGACGACGCCGTTTGCGGATTTGTTGAGACCGCCGAGACCATTCATGGCGAGGCTCCTTATCTGGTGATCGAGAGTTCGCGCGGCGCCCCTTCGAGCGCCTTGCGCGGCGAGGATGTGACGAAGAGGATGACGAGCGTCAGGATGTAAGGCGCGGCGTAGAAGAGATAGTAGCCGGAAGTGACGCCGACCGACTGCAGCGCCGGGCCGAGCGCCCCCGCCCCGCCGAAGATCAGCGCCGCGCCGAGACAGGCGAGCGGGTTCCACCTGGCGAAGATGACCAGCGCGACGGCGATCAGCCCCTGGCCGGAGGAGATGTGCTCGTTCCACGAGCCCGGATAGTAGAGCGACAGATAGGCCCCCGCGACGCCGGCCATGAAGCCGCCGAAGGCGGTGGCGGCGACCCGCACGGGGATGATCGGATAGCCCATCGCTCTCGCGGCATCGGCGCTGTCGCCGACCATTCGGAGCACCAGCCCGATGCGCGTGCGCTTGAAGACGAAGAGCAGAAGGACGGCGACGACGACGCCGATGAGGAACGGCGGCGAGACCTCGAGCGCCGCCCGCACCTGCGGCACGCTCGACCAGGCCCCGAGCGACAGGCCGGGAAGCATCGGCGCGGCCGGCTGGATCAGCGGCTTGCCGAAGAAGAAGGCAAGCCCCGAGCCGAGGATCATCAGCGCGATGCCGACCGCGATGTCGTTGACCTTCGGCAGCGAGCAGAGGGCGGCATGAAGGAGGCCGAAGAGAAGCCCCGCGATCCCGGCGGCGAGCACCCCGAGCCAGGGCGAGCCGGTGAGATAGGAGCCGCCATAGCCGGCCATGGCGCCGAAGACGAGGGTGCCCTCGAGGCCGAGATTGATGCGGCCCGATTTTTCAGTCACGCATTCGCCGAGGCTGACGAAGAGAAACGGCGTCGAGACCCGCAGCATTCCCCCGAGGACGGCGATCGGGACTGCCCAGAGGCCGAGATCGGAATTCATCTTGCGCCTCCCTTTCAGCCTTTGGCGTTGCGGCTCGGCAGAAGCCGGCCGGACAGGGTTTCCGAGACGAGGATCGCGACGAAGAGGATCCCCTGCAGGACGAGGACCGTGGCGTCCGGAAGATCCATCCGCCGCTGGATGAAGCCGCCGGCCGCGTCGATCCCGCCGATGAGCAGCGCCATCGGAATGATGGCGACCGGGTTCTGCCGCGCGAGGAAGGCGATGAGGATGCCGGTATAGCCGTAGCCCGCCGCCAGCGAGGCGTTGGCCGAACCCTGGACGGCGGCCACCTGGATCATGCCGGCGAGCCCTGCCGCGGCGCCCGCAGCGGCGGTGAAGGCGAGGATCAGCCGGCCGACCGGCAGCCCCTGCACCGCCGCGGCGCGGGCATTGCCGCCGGCGATCCGGGCGGAAAAGCCGAAGGTGGTGCGCGACAGGACGAAGCCGGCGAGAAGGCAGGCGAGGATGCCGACGGCAAAGCCCCAATGGACGTCCATGCCGGGGATCTCGCCGACCCGCATGTCCGGGCCGAGCGGCACGGTGGACGGCTTGTTGAGGCTGGCCGGATCCTTCAGCGGGCCCTCGACGAAATGATGCATCAGCGCAATGGCGATATAGGCCATCAGAAGGCTCGAGATCGTCTCGTTGATGCCGCGATAGTGGCGCATGGCGCCGACGAGGCCGATCCAGGTCCCGCCGGCGCAGATGCCGGCGAGCGCCATCAGGCCGATCGCCACCCAGCCCGGGGCAAAGCCGAAGAGCGGGCCGACCACGGCGGCCGCTAGACCGCCGAGGACGAAGGCGCCCTCGCCGCCGATGACGACGAGGCCGAGCTGCGCCGGCAGCGCGACGCAGAGCGCCGTCAAAAGCAGCGGCGCCGCGCGCGTCATGGTGTTCTGCAGCGAGAACCACGTCCCGAAGCCACCCCGGTAGACGAGGTAGTAGAACTCCTCGGGGCTCTTGCCGTTCAGCGCGATGAACAGGCCGAAGAGCAGGAGCCCGACGAGGAGCGCGGTCACCGGGATGAGCACGCCTTCGAGCCGCCGCCGCGCCGCCTCGCCAAGAAGCGGACGGGCGGCAGCACCGGCGAAGGACGAGCCTTGCGTGATCTCGCTCATTTCAGCCTCACGACGTCGAGCCGATGACGCCCTCGATCAGATAGTCCATCTTCTCAAGTTCGATGGCGGTCTCGGGATATTCCTTGCCGGCGGCGACGACCTCGTTGCCCTTGTTGTCCTTCAGCGGACCCTTGATGACGGCGAAGCCGCCCTTCATCACCTCGGCTTTGACGCTGTCGGCCTGCTTCCTCGCCTCCTCGGTGACCGCCGGCCCGTAGTCGGAGATCTTGACGAAGTCCTCGGCGAGGCCGCCGCGCACGAAGTTCGGCAGCTCCTCGCCGGCGAGCGCCTTCTCGGCGAACATCTTGTAGACCGTCTCCCAATGCCATTCGGCACCGGTGAGGTACTTCTCGGGAGCGAGCGGCGCCTGGCTGGTGTGGTAGCCGGTGACATAGGCGCCGCGGCCGGCGGCGGTCTGGACGAAGACCTTGGGGCTGTCGACGTGGCAGGTGAGAACATCGGCGCCCTGGTCGACCAGCGCGTTGACGGCCTCTGCCTCCTTGACCGGCATCGCCCAGTCGCCGGTGAAGATCACCTGGGTCTGGATCGACGGATCGACCGACTTGGCGCCCAGCGTATAGGCGTTGATGTTCATCAGGACCTGCGGGATCGGCTTGGCGGCGACGAAGCCGAGCTTCTTCGACTTGGTCATGTGGCCGGCGATGATGCCGCAGATGTACTGGGCCGTGCCGATATAGCCGAAATAGGAGCCGGCGTTCTTCGGGTCCTTGTCCGTCCACAGGCCGCCGCAATGGCGGAACTGGACGTCCGGATAGTTCTTCGCCGTGTCGACGACGAAGGGGTTGTAGTAGCCGAAGGAGGTCGGGAAGAGCAGTTCGGCGCCGTCGAGCTGGATCATCGATTCCATGGTTTTGACGACCGCGTCGCTCTCGGCGACGTTCTCTTCCTCGACGACCGTCAGTCCTTCCATGTCCTTGATTGCCGCGGCGCCTTCGGCATGGGCCTGATTGTAGCCGTAGTCGTCACGCGGGCCGACATAGATGAAGCCGGCGGTCAGCGACGCGGCGAAGGCCGGCCGCGAACGCATGACGAGCGGCGCCGCACCGAGCGCAGCACCGGCCATCAGGAAACGGCGGCGGTTGAGCGGAAACATGGTCATTCGGTTGGGTTCCCCTGTCCTTTGAATCGCGGACCCGGCCAAAGGCCGGCCTGACGTGACCCGGCTTGGCAGCCGACGTCCTCGAGGGGATTGCATGCAACGTCCGTGCCAGTTCGCGGCAGGCAGATTTTCAATGGCTTAGCCGGACAGTCCCAATCTAAACTGCCCATCGATGAGGCAGAAATGCAAATTGCATGCAATTTTCTGCACGGCGCAGATGCGGAAGCTGGGCTCGGGCGGACTGGGAAGCTGGCCCCGAATGCAAGAAGGCGCCCGCCGCATCATGCGGCAGGCGCCTTCGTCGTCTTCGGGATCCGGCCCATCGCCGGTCCGGTGGTGGCGGCCAACGCCCGGCGGAGCGTCGGCCGCAATCGGTAACACCTACGGCCTGAGAGACCCTCGCCTGGTCGCGCGGGTATCAAGCCCACGCAGCGCGTGAGCCGTATCCCCTGGCGCCGGCCGAAGTCCGGCGCCGGCGATAAAAGTCAGCGCGCGGCGGCTTCCTCGCAGGCCTGGACGTGCTTGGCCAGGGCTTCGTTCGGCAGGAAGCCCGCAATCGAGCGGATGTCGCGCTTTTCGAATTTCGGCAGCTTCTGCAGTTCCTGCAGTCGATTGATCAGCTGTGCTCGGCTCATCGACTTCTCCTTGTCTGTGCCGTTGCCGCCCTTTCGGCATTACGCCGGGAGGGCGGCCATGCGGCGGGCGCCGGTCAGGCGGCCCGCATGCTCGCCGTTACCGGGATCTCGATATCGACCTCGAGGGTCGAGACATGCTCGCCCCGCTCCATGGTGACGCTCACCTTGTCGCCGTCGAGCTGGACGTGCTTGGCGATGACCGCGAGAATCTCCTCGCGCAGCAGGCCGACGAGATCGGCATGGCCGACCGTCGCCCGTTCGTGGGCGAGCAGGACCTGCAGGCGCTCGCGCGCCGTCGGCGCGGAGCTGCGCTTGTTCAGAAAGCTGAAGAGGCTCATGCAGCCCTCCGACCGAACAGCTTGTTCATGAAGCCGCGGCGCTCGCCGGGGATGGTCATCGGCACCTGCTCGCCGGCGAGCCGGCGGGCGGCGTCGCGATAGGCGAGCGCCGGGGCGCAGGCGGCGTCGTTGAGGGTGACCGGGGCGCCGAGATTGGAGGCGCGCAGCACGTCCATCGATTCCGGGATGATGCCGAGCAGCGGGATCGACAGGATTTCCAGGACGTCGTCGACCTTCAGCATGTCGCCGCGCTCGGCGCGGTTCGGGTCGTAGCGGGTGAGCAGGAGGTGCTTTTCCATCCGCTCGCCGTTCTCGGCCTTCTTGGTCTTGGCGTCGAGGAGGCCGATGATGCGGTCGGAATCGCGTACCGACGAGACTTCCGGATTGGTCACGACGACGGCGGTGTCGGCATGGCGCATGGCGAGGGTGGCGCCCCGCTCGATGCCGGCCGGGGAATCGCAGATGATCCAGTCGAAGCTCTTGCGCAGCTCGTCGATCACCATCTCGACGCCCTCGGCGGTGAGATTGTCCTTATCGCGGGTCTGCGAGGCCGGCAGCAGATGCAGCGTCTCGAGGCGCTTGTCGCGGATCAGCGCCTGGTTCAGCTTGGCATCGCCCTGCACGACGTTGATCAGGTCGTAGACCACCCGGCGCTCGGCGCCCATGACGAGGTCGAGGTTGCGAAGACCGACGTCGAAGTCGACGACCACGGTCTTCTCGCCGCGCTGGGCAAGGGCCGCACCGAGGGCGGCGGTCGAGGTCGTCTTGCCGACGCCTCCCTTGCCCGATGTCACCACGATCACTTTCGCCATGTCATTCTCCTGCTATTGCCCGGCCGTCATGGCCTCAGGCCAGCTTCTCAGCCTTGATGGTGTCGCCTTCGAGCCAGACCACGACGGGCTGGCCGCGATGATTGGGGTCCATGTCGTCGGGCATCTTGTAGAGCCCGTCGATCGCCAGCAGCTCGGCTTCCAGCTTGCGGCAGAAGATCCGCGCCGATGCGTTGCCGACCGAGCCGGCGAGCGCCCGGCCGCGCAGCGTGCCGTAGATGTGGATGGAGCCGCCGGCGACGATCTCGGCGCCGGAGGCGACCGAGCCGAGGATGGTGACGTCGCCTTCCGGGAAGATGATCGACTGGCCGGAGCGGACCGGCTCGGTGATGACGATGGAGGAGGCCTGGCGCTGCGGCTCGACGCGCGGCTCGGGCTTCTTCTCCTGGGCGGGAGCGGCGGCGGCGGCCTCGGCGGTCGGTGCCGGGTTCGGCTCTGGCTCGATGTCGCCGGCCGGCCGGCCGCCCTTCATCAGCGGCGGCATGTTGGCGCCGATCAGCGATCCCCTGGCCCCTTCGAGGCCCATGACGCGCACGCCGCGCTCGCCGAGTTCGCCGAGCAGTTCCTTCAGATCGGCCTGGGTGATGTCGAGGCCCTCGAGGTCGAGGACGATCGGACGGCCGAGAAAGAAGCCAGTCGAACGGGCGGCGAGATCGTCGAGACGTTCGAGCCAGTTCGTGAAGGGCAGTTCCGGCGACAGCACCAGCGCCAGGAAGGAGCGTCCCTTCAGGCGGATCGGGCGGGTATCGGTCAGCGTCTTGGCGATCGTCTTGGTCATGGGTCCGGGAAAATGGCCTTCGGGGCGAATGATCTGGTTAACGAGAATTAACCAGCGGAGTTTGCGCCGGGCTGACTCGCGGCGGCGGCAACGCCTGCGCCAGCGTCCCGCGGACACGCTTTGCCGAGGGCGCGCGCATGTGCGAGACCAGCGGAACGAGCTCCAAGCGAAGGACGACCCATGGCCTCCACATCCAGCGCCCAATCCTATGACGGCGATCCGAAGAACGACGCGGCGCTGGTCTATCTCAACGGCGAGTTCGTCCACCGCGACAAGGCGTCGGTCTCGGTCTTCGACGCCGGTTTCGTACTCGGCGACGGCATCTGGGAGGGCTTGCGCCTCGTCAACGGCAAGCTCCTCTCGCTCGACCTCCATCTCGACCGGCTGTTCGAAGGGGCGAAGGCGATCAGCCTCGACATCGGCCTTGGCCGGCAGGAGATCACCGACGCGATCCTCGCCACCTGCGAGACCAACGGCTTTACCACCGACACCCATATCCGGCTGATGATCTCGCGGGGGCGGAAGACGACGCCGAACCAGGATCCGCGCTTCATGGCCTCGGGCGCGACGATCGTCATCGTCGCGGAGATCAAGCGGCCGCGCGCACAGTTCGCCGAGACTGGCCTGACGCTGTTCACCTCGACCTTCCGCTGCTCGACGCCGGACGTCTTCGACCTGCATCTGAATTCCCACAGCCGGCTGAACCTCATCCAGGCGCTGATCCAGGCGATCGCCGCCGGCGCCGACGAGGCGCTGATGCTCGACCATCGCGGCTATGTCGCAAGCTGCAACTCGACCAACTTCTTCATCGTCAGGAAGGGCGAGCTGTGGACCTCGCCGGGCCTCTACAGCTTCAACGGCATCACCCGCAGCCACGTCTCGCGGCTCTATGGCGAGCAGATCGGCCCGTCGATGCAGAAGGACTTCACCCTCGCCCAGGCCTATTCCGCGGACGAGGCCTTCGTCACCGGCACGCTCGGCGGCATCACGCCGGTGACCAGGATCGACGGCCATCCGATCGGCGACGGAACCGTCGGGCCGAAGACCCGGGAAGCTGCCCGCGCCTACTGGGATTGGGTGCGCGAAACCTGCGCCTGAGAATGCCCCCGGCCGCCGACGGAAGGGCCAGTCTCGAGCAGGCGGATGAGACCGATGCTCAGACCGCCGCGATGGCGGCCATGACGTCGTCTTCGACGGCGAGGCCCGTTTCGGCCGCCAGGCGTCGCGCCTCGATGCCCCTGCGGCCGGGAACCCGGGTGCCGGGATCGGCGGCGATCTCCCGGGCAAGGCCGGCAAGCCGCCGCAAGGTGCCCGGGCCACCGATCGCCACCGGGTCGATGGCGACGACGAACTGGCCGAGCCCCGGCGGATCGCCGACGTCGTCGAAGAGGGACGAGGCCTCATAGGCGAAGTTCGCGCCGGTCAGCCCCGCCGCCAGCACCTCGACCATCAGGGCAAGAGCCGCGCCCTTGGCGTCGCCCGCCGGCACCATCGTCCCGGCCATGGCGGCGTCGGGATCGGTGGTCGGATTACCGTCCCGGTCGAGCGCCCAGCCTTCCGGGAGCGGTACGCCCTTCTGCCTTGCCGCCATCACCTTGCCGCGGGCGATCTTCGACAGCGACAGGTCGATCACCAGCGGGTCGGCGCCCTCCAAAGGCGCGGCGAAGGCGATCGGGTTGGTGCCGAAGAGCGGCCGCGTGCCGCCCCATGCGGCCATCGCGCCGGGCGCATTCGCCACCATCAGGGCGACGAGACCCTCCTGCGCGAAACGTTCGACGGTTAGTGCGAGGACGCCGGCGTGATGCGAGCGGCGGACCGCTGCGCAGGCGATGCCCGTCTCGCAGGCAAGGGCCGGCAGCTGCCCGGCGACGAGGTCGAAGGCCGGAAAGGCAAAGCCATGCGCCGCATCGACGGCGAGCACGCCGGGCCTGACGCGCTCCGTCGTCGGCGCCGCGAAACCGTCGACCTTGCCGGCCTTGGCCTGGGCGGCATAGGCGGCGACCCGCCTGAGGCCGTGGCCGCCCTGCCCGGCCGCTTCCGCGGCGACCAGCGCCCGGGCGACGGAGGCGGCCTGAGCCGGGCCGGTGCCCGCCCGCTGCATCGCCTCGGCGACGAGCCGCTCGGCGGCCTCGATGGAAAGCCTCGTCGTCACGCCTGAAACTCCGGAAAACTTGGTAAAGAAGCCGGCCCCGCCTGCGCGCCCGGGGACGGGCCGCGGCTCAATGGCCGTCGAAGGTGACCAGCGTCTTCACCGAAACGCCCATCTCTTCCAGCCGCCTGCGGCCGCCGAGTTCCGGCAGATCGATGACGAAGCAGGCGCCGACGATCTCGGCTCCGAGCTCGCGCAGCAGCTTCACCGCCGCCTCGGCGGTGCCGCCGGTGGCGATCAGGTCGTCGGTGAGGAGCACGCGGCTGCCCGGCACCACCGCGTCGCGATGGACCTCCATCTCGTCGACGCCGTATTCGAGGCTGTAGGCGACGCGGATCGTCTCGAGCGGCAGCTTGCCCTTCTTGCGGATCGGCACGAAGCCGGCGGACAGTTGATGGGACATCGCGCCGCCGAGGATGAAGCCCCGTGCCTCGATCCCCGCCACCAGCGCGACGCCGTCGTCCGTATAGGGGGCGACCATCGCGTCCACCGCCGCGCGGAAGGCTTCCGGGCTGGCGAGCAGCGTGGTGATGTCGCGGAACATGATCCCGGGCTTGGGATAGTCCGGAATGGTCCGGATCGCAGCCGCGAAGTCGGTCGTCTCAGACATGATGGGCGCCCTTCACGTGTCCTTGCCGATCGTCTGGATGACCGTGAAGCCCTCGAAGTTCGGGTGGCCGTCATAGAGCGGCCGGGTGCCGCCGGCGCCGCCATGGGCGGCGCGGAACGCCTCCGAGCGCGTCCAGGCGACGAAAGCGTCCTCGCTCTCCCAGACGGTGTGGGAGGAATAGAGCCGATGCCCCTCGCCTTCCGGCCCCTTCAGCATGTGGAACTCGACGAAGCCCGGCACCTCCTTGAGCCTGGAATCGCGCTTCAGCCACATCGCCTCGAATTCCTCCTCGGCGCCGGGGAGCACGCGGAAACGGTTCATCGCAATGAACATGGAAAATCCTCTCTCGCATTCGGCCGGCGATCCGGGCCGGCCGCACCGTCGAGCGGTTTTCCGCCGTCGCCCGGCCGATTGCAAGCGGGGCGACGCAATTCCCGGCGATACGACCGGAGCCAGGCGGCCGACCGCAGACGAAAACGGGGAGCCGCATGGCTCCCCGGATCACTTTGGTGTCGTCTGAGGTTCGGGCCGTCAGTGCGGCGTGCCGGCCCAGACCCTGCGCTTCACCACGAAGAGCAGACCGGCGAAGACGACGAGGAAGATCATCACCACGAAGCCGGTCGCCTTGCGCTCGGCAAGATGCGGCTCGGCCGCCCACATCATGAAGGCCGCGACGTCGCGGGCATACTGGTCCACCGTCTGCGGCGCGCCGTCGGGATATTCCACCTGGTCGTCGGAGAGCGGCGGCGGCATCGCCAGCGCCGGGCCGGAGATGAAGTAGGGATTGTAGTAGGTGCCTTCCTGGATCAGGCTCTCCACCTGCGGCGACGGCTCCTGGCCGTAGCCGGTGAGCAGCGCGTGGATGTAGTTCGGGCCGCCCTCCTGATACTGCGAGAACAGGTCGAACAGGAAGGTCGGGAAGCCGCGCTCCACGGCGCGCGCCTTGGCGAGCAGCGAGAAGTCCGGCGGCGCGGCGCCGTTGTTGGCAGCTGCGGCGGCCTCGTGGTTCGGGAAGGGCGACGGGAAGTAGTCGGACGGAATGCCCGGCCGGTCGAACATCTCGCCGTCGCCGTTCGGGCCGTCCTGCACGGTGTATTCGCCGGCGAAGGCCTTTACCTGGGCCTCGTTGTAGCCGAGGGCCTCAAGGTTGCGGAAAGCGACGAGCCGCATGCCGTGGCAGGCCGAGCAGACCTCCTTATAGACCTTCAGCCCGCGCTGCAGCTGGCCGACGTCCCAGTGCCCGAACGGGCCGGCGAAGGACCAGGAGAGGGTCTCCGGCTCCTTCAGCGGATAATGCGGCGTCTCGGCGTGGCCCTCCTCGGCCGCCTCGGCGCTGGCATCTTCTCCGGCAGCCGCCTGTTCGGAGGCCGAGTTTTCCGTCGGTCCCTGGCCGTCCTGGGCAAAGGCGAGGCTTGCCGGGGCGAAAGCGAGCCCCATGGCCAAAAGAGCCGGCAGGATTTTCTTCATCGGTCTGTCCCCCACGCTCGTTCCATCAGCCTTTGGTTTCCGGCGCCGCGGCGGCGCCCACCGGCGTGCCGCTGCCACCGTGCTTCGCCAGCACCGATTCGGAGATCGAGCCCGGCAGCCGCGCCGGCGTCTCGACGAGACCGAGCACCGGAAGGACGAAGAGGAAGTGGCCGAAATAATAGATCGTCCCGGCGAGCGCGAGCGCCGGATAGATGCCCTCCGCGGGCCGCGAACCGAGCCAGCCGAGGAAGATGCAGTCGGCGACGAGGATCCAGAAGAAGATCTTGTAGACCGGCCGGAACGCCGTCGACCTGATCCGCGACGTGTCGAGCCACGGCACGAAGAACAGGACGAGGATCGAGCCGAACATGACGAGCACGCCGCCGAGCTTGGAATCGATCGGGCCGATATTGAAGGTGATCGCCCGCAGCATCGCGTAGAACGGCAGGAAGTACCATTCCGGCACGATGTGCGACGGCGTCTTCAGCGGGTTCGCCTCGATGTAGTTGTCGGCATGGCCGAGATAATTCGGCAGGTAGAACACCATGTAGGCAAAGAGGATCAGGAAGATCGCCATGGCGAAGCTGTCCTTGATCGTCGCATGCGGGGTGAACGGCACGGTGTCCTTCGACGACTTCACCTCGACGCCCGTCGGATTGGTCTGGCCGGTCACATGCAGCGCCCAGACATGCAGGATGACGACCCCCGCGATCATGAAGGGCAGCAGGTAGTGCAGCGAGAAGAAGCGGTTGAGCGTCGCGTTGTCGACGGCAAAACCGCCGAGCAGCAGCTGCTGGATCGGATCGCCGATCAGCGGGAAGGCGGTGAAGAAGCCGGTGATCACCGTGGCGCCCCAGAAGGACATCTGACCCCAGGGCAGCACGTAGCCCATGAAGGCCGTCGCCATCATCAGAAGGAAGATGATCACGCCGAGAATCCACAGCACCTCGCGCGGCGCCTTGTAGGAGCCGTAATAAAGGCCCCGGAAGATGTGGACATAGACGGCGATGAAGAAGAACGACGCGCCGTTGGCGTGCATGTATCGCAGCATCCAGCCCCAGTTGACGTCGCGCATGATCTTCTCGACGGAATCGAACGCGATCGCCGAATTCGCCGCATAGTGCATGGCGAGCACGACGCCTGTGAGGATCTGCACCACCAGGAAGATCGCGAGGATGCCGCCGAAGGTATAGGCGTAGTTCAGATTGCGCGGCACCGGATAGGCGACGAAGGAATCGTACATCAGCCGGGGCAGCGGCAGCCGCGCGTCCAGCCACTGCATGATTCCCCTGGAGGGCACGTAGGAAGAATGACCACTCATGGTTTTCGCTGCCCCCCGGTCAGCCGATGCGAATGTTCGTGTCGGTGGTGAATTCGAACGGCGGGATCGCCATGTTCTCCGGCGCCGGCCCCTGCCGGATGCGCCCTGCGGTGTCGTAGGCCGAGCCATGGCACGGGCAGAACCAGCCATCATAGGGGCCGGACTGGCCGAGCGGAATGCAGCCGAGATGGGTGCAGACGCCGATCATCACCAGCCACTGTTCCTTGCCTTCGGCGGCGCGGTTGGCGTCCGTCGCCTCCGCATCGGACGGCAGGTTGGCGTTGCGGGCGACGGGATCCTTCAGGCTGCCGAGATCGACGGCCTTGGCCTCTTCGACCTCCTTGGCGGTGCGCTGGCGGATGAACACCGGCTTGCCGCGCCATTTGGCGGTGATCGACTGGCCCTCGGCGACCTGGCTGATGTCGACGTCGATCTCGGCCAGGGCCAGCGTCGCGGCGTCCGGGTTCATCTGGTCGATGAACGGCCAGGCGACGGCTGCGACGCCGACAGCACCGACGGCGCCAGTGGCAATGTAGAGGAAATCCCGGCGATTGGGTTCGGCGGTATCGTGCACGCTCACGGTCGCTGCAACTCCCTTGAAGCAGAGCCGGAGCTTCCGGCCGGCCATATGTCGTTTTCAACCTTGTCGCGACATGTAAATGGCCAGCTAACGTACACCCACGCCCCCCGCCGCGATGATTGCAGTGGTTCTAAGCGGTAACCTTGGCCCTTGTCCAGTGCCGAGCCGGCAGCCATGGCAACGTGTCGCTGCAGCGCAACCCGATGCCCTGTTCGCCAGCGGAAAGCGGACCTGCGACGGGCGCCGAATTACCCTTGCCTACGGCGCAACCGGCAACTGCAGGGGCAAGGCCGCCGCGAAACCCGCCGCGGCCGCTGCACCACCACAAGGCGCCCGCTTCGGCCGCCGCAGCGTAAGGCCGCGCAGTCACGATCGCCGGCATTTGATCTGAACTTGTCCGATTCTTCGTCGCCTTCGGCAACCAAAACCCCTGCTCGGCCATTTCGTAGCCGAGGAAGGGCAAAACCGATGAATATCTTGATTCTGGAAGACGAACCGATCATCGCCGTCGATCTCGAAGAGATCGTTCTCGGGCGTGTGGAGGGCAATGTCGTCGTGGCGGGAACGCTGTCCGACGGCCTCCGCTACGTCCTCGAACATCGCGACGGCATCGAATTCGCGCTGCTCGACCTGCAACTCGGACGCGACGGCGCGACCTCGATCCCGGTTGCAAGGCTGTTGATGGAGGCGAAGGTGCCGTTCTGCTTCGTCTCCGCAACGACCGAAAGCATCCCGGGCGAAATGCAGGCGATCCCGCAGGTGAAAAAACCCTTCGCCCCGGAAGAGATCGAAGCCGTCCTGCCGCTCGCGGCCTGACCGAAGAGAGTTCTGCGCCCCAGCCTGCGGCCCGTCCGATTCGGCGAGCCGCAGGCCGCATGTAATCGAGCGACGATTACGGCGGCGGTTACCGCTGCTTCGTCTGCCAGTCAGGGTTGATCCAGGGCTTCAGCTCTGGCTCGCCAGCCAGCATCCCTTCCCCCAGAATGTGATCCGCCGCCTTCTCGCCGACCATGATCGACGGCCCGTTGAGATTGCCGTTGGTGATGCGCGGGAAGATCGACGAATCGGCCAGCCGCAGATTGTCGACGCCGATCACCCGGCATTCCGGATCGACCACCGCCTGCGGATCGTCCGCCGCGCCGATCCGCGCCGTGCCGCAGGGATGGTAGGCGCTTTCCGCATGTTCGGCGACGAAGCGGTCGAGATCCTCGTCGGTGGTCGCCCCTGCTCCCGGCTGGATTTCCGGGCCGCGATACGGGTCGAAGGCCTGCTGCGCGTAGATCTCGCGGGTCAGCCGGATCGCCTTGCGGAACTCAGTCCAATCGTCAGGATGGGACATGTAGTTGAAACGGATCGACGGCGCTGCGGTCGGGTCGGCGCTCTTCAGCCGCACCTCGCCGCGCGATTTCGACCGCATCGGCCCGACATGCGACTGGTAGCCGTGGCCGGGGGCCGCGGCCTTGCCGTCGTAGCGGATCGCGCCCGGCAGGAAGTGATACTGGATGTCGGGATATTCGATGCCGGCGTCGGAGCGGATGAAGGCAGCCGCCTCGAAATGGTTGGTGGCCCCGTAGCCGGTGTGCAGCATCATCCATTCGAGACCGACGCGACCCTTGGAGAACAGGTCGAGATAGCCGTTGAGGGTGATCGGCTGGACGCAGGTCTCCTGGATATAGAGTTCCAGATGGTCCTGCAGGTTGCGGCCGACGCCGGCGCGGGGCGCAACGACGTCGATGCCGTGGCGAGAGAGCTCGGCCGGGTCGCCGACGCCGGAATGCATCAGCAGGACTGGCGAATTGATCGAGCCGGCGGCAAGAATCACCTCGCGCCGTGCCTTGACCACCCCGGAGACGCGCTTGCCGGAGCCGAGCACGACGCCGGTCGCACGGCTCGTCCGCCTGTCGATCTCCACCTTCAGCGCCTGACCATAGACGAGCTTGCAGTTGTCCCGCTTCAGGGCGTCGCGCAGATAGGCATTGGCGGCAGACCAGCGCCGCCCCTGCCAGATCGTCTGCTGCATCGGGCCGAAGCCCTCCTGCTGGTGGCCATTGTAGTCGTCGGTGACCGGATAGCCGGCCTGGCGCCCCGCCTCGACGAAGACGTCGTAGAGCGGGTTCTTCATGTCGCCGTTCTTGACGTGGAGCGGCCCATCGGTCCCGCGCCATTCAGGATCGACGCCCCGACCGGCGCCGCCGTGGAAGTTCTCCATCCGCTTGAAATAGGGAAGCACGTCGGCATAGGCCCAGCCGGACGCGCCGCTCGCCGCCCAGTGCTCGTAGTCGAGGGCATGGCCGCGGACATAGACCATGCCGTTGATCGAGGAGGAGCCGCCGATGACCCGGCCGCGCGGCGTCACCAGCCTTCGGCCGGCCAGCGTCTTCTCGGCCTCGGCGACATAGCCCCAGTCGTAGCGGCGCATGTTCATCGGAAAGGACAGCGCGCCCGGCATCTGGATGAACGGCCCGGCATCGGTGCCGCCGGCCTCGATCACCACCACCTGGTAGCGGCCGCCTTCCGACAGGCGATAGGCCATGGCCGAGCCGGCCGAGCCGGAGCCGACGATGACATAGTCGGCTTCGTCGATGGTCTTCATGAATTGAGCTCCGCGTCGATGTAGCGCTCGACCATGTCGGCCGCGCTTTTGGGGTCGGGCTGGATGAGGGGGGTCAGGGCCTGGCGCAGCCAGACGCCGTCGATCATCGCCCCGGCGGCAGCCGCGATCCGGCTTGCCCTCGGCATGCCGACGAGCGGCTTGAGGGCCGAGACGAGATTGGTCTCGAGCCGGCGGAAATAGATCCGCAGGAGCCGGGCCGCCTCGCCCGAGCGCCGGGCGTAGAGATAGAAGGCGAGCCAGGCGGAGATCGTCTCCTGGCTGAACTGGCTCGGCGCGAAACTGCCGGAAATCACTGCGCCGATCCTGCCGCGCGGGCTTTCCGCCGCCGCGAGCCGGCGGGCGACCTCCTGCCGGTACTGCCTCAGCAGACGCCGCATGGCCGCGATCATCAGGTCGTCCTTGGTGCCGAAATAATGGTGGATCAGCGCCGGCGAAATGCCGGCCCGGCCGGCGATCTCGGCCACCGTGACGTCGAGCGATCCCGCCTCGTCGATCGCCGCAATGGTCGCGGCGATGGCGGCTTCGCGCCGCGCCGCCTCGACGGAGCGGCGGCCGGTCTGGCGTCCGGGATCGGTCATGCCGCAACGATAACAGCATTGATTGATCAGTCAATCAATGCTGCGGGAAATGCCGGCCACCGACCTTGGGACGGTGCTCCGCGGACCCAGTCGCGGCGACCGGGCGGTGTCTATCCAACTGTCGTCCAACCGACCTATGATCGGGTCAGCGATTGCCCGCGGCCGAACTCGCCCGGCAAGAACCACGTCATCGCGCCGTCGGCGGCGCCGAGGGGAAAGGACTGGCCATGAAGCATCGTCTGGTTTCGGCAGCAGCAGCGGCGATCCTCGCCCTCGGTGCCCATGCGGCCCATGCCGACTACAAGCTGACCATCCTCCACACCAACGACTTCCACAGCCGGATCGAGCCGATCAACAAATACGATTCGACCTGCGATCAGGACGACCTTGCCGCGGCGAAGTGCTTCGGCGGATCGGCGCGGCTCCTGACAGCGATCCGCGCGGCGCGCCAGACCGCCGACAATCCGATCCTCGTCGACGGCGGCGACCAGTTCCAGGGCACGCTGTTCTACACGACCTACAAGGGCAAGGCGGCGGCCGAGATGATGAACGCCATCGGCTACGAGGCGATGACCGTCGGCAACCACGAATTCGACGACGGGCCCGAGGTTCTGACCGCCTTCATCAAGGCGGTCGACTTTCCAGTGCTTCTCGCCAATGCCGACGTTTCGCAGGAACCGGGCCTTGCCGGCGTCGTGAAGCGATCGGTGGTCATCGAGAAGAAGGGCGAGAAGATCGGCCTTCTCGGCGTTTCGCCGGCCGACACCGACGAGCTTTCGAGCCCCGGCAAGAAGATCCGCTTCTCCGATCCTGTCGAGGCGCTGACCCGCGAGGTGAAGGCACTGACCGACACGGGCGTCGACAAGATCATCCTCCTCAGCCATTCCGGCTACAGCGTCGACAAGCGGATCGCCGCCGAGGTGCCGGGCATCGACGTCATCGTCGGCGGCCACAGCCACTCGCTTCTCTCCAATATCGACGCCAAGGCAGAGGGCCCCTATCCGACCATGGTGAAGGGGCCGGACGGCCACGACGTGCCAATCGTCCAGGCCTATGCCTATGGCAAGTATCTCGGCGAACTCGAAGTGACGTTCGACGAGAAGGGCGTCGTCACTGCCGCGTCCGGCCAGCCGCTGATCATGGACGGCGAGATCGCCGAGGATTCGACGCTGAAGCAGCGTGTGGCGGAACTCGCCAAGCCGCTCGAGGCCATCCGCAAGGAGGTGGTCGCCGAAACGGCCTCGCCGATCGACGGCAGCAAGACCTGCCGGATCGCAGAATGCCCGATGGGCGATCTCGTCGCCGACGCGATGCTCCAGCGGGTGAAGGATCAGGGCATAACCATCGCGATCACCAATGGCGGCGGCCTCAGGGCCTCGATCGACGCAGGCAAGGTGACGATGGGCGAGGTGCTGACGGTGCTGCCGTTTCAGAACACGCTTTCGACCTTCAGGCTCAAGGGCTCGGACGTGAAGGCGGCGCTGGAAAACGGCGTCTCGAAGGTCGAGGAAGGCGCCGGGCGTTTTCCCCAGGTGGCGGGACTGAAATTTGCCTGGAAGCCGGCCGCAGCGCCGGGCAGCCGGATCGCCGAGGTGATGGTCAAAGAGAACGGCAAGTTCGTGCCGCTCGATCCGGACAAGGTCTATGGCGTCGTCTCGAACAACTACATGCGCTCGGGCGGCGACGGCTACGCGGTGTTCGAGGAAAAGGCGAGCGAGGCCTACGACTTCGGCCCGGCGCTCGACGAGGTGGTGGCGAATTATCTCGCCGGCAGAGACGGCCCCTACGAGCCCTTTACCGACGGGCGCATCACCTCGGCGAACTGACCCCGCGCGCGGCCAATCGCGAAGGCTTTGCACTCGAACCGAAAGCCTGCCGGGGGTACCGGCTGCCGATTGCGATACCCGCTTCACGGTCCGGCGCGGCGCCTTCGCGGATGGTCACGGCGGTGGCGTGCGTGGTGACCGCGAGGAAACGCTCTGATAGGTCTCGCTGCCTTTGCAGCTTGCGGATGAACCATGGCTCGCACTCTCATCATCTGCCCGACCCACGACCATGCAGACGCGCTGCTGATGTCGATCGGCAGCGTTCGCGCCCAGCATGACACCGATTGGCGTATGGTGGTGATCTGCGACGGTTCGCCGGACCGCACGACCGAAATCCTCGAGCATTTCGCGCAACAGGACCCGCGGATCACCTACGTGCGGCACGATAAGGGGGAGCGCTTCGGCGAAGCCTATCGCGACCCCGTCATCCGCGAGGCTTCGGAGGCGTTCGTCTGCCATCTGAGCGACGACGATATCTGGACGGCAGGTCATCTCGGCAACATGACGGCCATGCTTGAACAGGCCGACTTTGCCGTCCAGTCGCCCCTGCTTCTGGATCACTCGGGCGCGGCCTCGTGGTTCGTCTGCAATCATGGCACGCGGCGGAAACGCCATATTCCTCCAAGCGGTCTCAACAACGTCGCCTATCGCCGCGACGCCTATCTGCGGCTGGAAAAAGGCTGGATGCCGGCGCCACCCAAAGCACCGTCCGATGTCTATATGTGGAACAAGTTCCTTGCCCGCGACGACGTCAGCGTCGCCTGCAGCGCCCGTCCGAGCGTGTTGAAACTGCCGAGCAGCGCCGAGCGGCGCGGCTTCAGCGCAACCTTCCGGGCGGCGGAACTCGCCCCCTGGCTTGCCCGGGTCAACGCTCCGGGCGTCTTCGAGGCCGTCTTGAAGAGCGCCAGCGTCATGGAACTCGTCTCGCGGAGCCTGCCGGTCCACAAGGCGCAACTCGCCGTCTCGTTCAAGGCCGCCATGCGGCGATGCGGGATGCTGATCGTCGATGAAAAAGCTCCGGGCAACATCGCTGTCGACGGCGCACCGATGGAGATTCCGATGACCCGCGACCAGCGGGCAGAGGCGGAACTGGCTTTCCTGGCGGTGAAAGCCGGCGCGCCGGAGGCGCAGGATAGTGACAGGAGGGCCTTCGCCGACGCCGCCATGGACCGTCCGGCCACGGCGAGGAGAATTTCACACGCGATCGGCAACGTCGCACAGAATATGAGCCGACGGGTCAAGGAGCAACTCGCCGCGCTCGAGGCGCAGGCTTGAGCCATCGGCTGCTAACAACCGCCCATGCCCGAGAGATGAATTCGGCCGAAGCCGCGCTCCCATCACCTCTGTCGGCTGCGCATCTGAGGATCGACGGCGACGCCTGTACGAATATCAGGCGTGCAGCCCAACGGCGAAAACCGGATGGTCCGGATAGAGTTCTTTCAACGTCGGCAGCAGGGCATCCTTCTCCGAAAGGATCGGCTCCGCCGTCGGCCATTCGACCCCGAGAAACGGATCCGACCAGAGAACGCCGCCACGGTTGTTCGGGTCGAACTCCTCCGACACGTCGTTGAGATAGTCGACCTCCGTGAAACAGTAGAAGGCGTTGCTGAGCCCCTTCTGCAGGAAGACGCGGTGACGATGGTGCGGCGGATCGCCGAGGAGAAAGCGCGCTGTTTTACCGAAGGTCGGGCTGTCCGGGCGGGTATCGGCGACCACGCAGAGCGCCATGCCGCGGCTCACATAGACGAATTTGTCCCATGGCTCGGTATGAAACCCCCGCAGGACTCCGGGCTTTGATCGCGAGTGGTTGCCCTGGCTGAAACGATGTGGCCGTCCAAGCACGGCCCCGATCGGGCTCTGGCGGTAGGTTTCGAGAAACCAACCGCGAGTGTCCTCGAAGATGGCCGTCTCCAGTAGCAGACATCCTTCAATCGCCGTCTCGATGACTCTCAAACGACCACTCCCACGGTTCGAGTGCGCGACAGTTACCAGCGCTACTCTGGCCCGGCAGGCCGCCCAATTCAACGATGCAACGGCATGAAAATTATCTTAGGCGCGAATGGATGGTCCGGACTTTGCAAGCGGCTTGAAGCCGGATATTCGGCGCCGATGGGCCGGCCCCGGCGGGCCGTCATGTCGTTCGGAGTCTTCCTTGAGGCAGACCAACTTGAGCCAGACCACCGCCGCAACGCGCCGCCTGCGCTACGGCCTTTTCGCCATCGCCATCGTCGCTGTCACCGCGGCGATCCTCTTCGCCATGGGGCGCAATCCGATCTGTCCCTGCGGGACGGTCAAGCTCTGGTGGGGCGTGGTCAACAGCCCGGAGAATTCCCAGCACCTGTCGGACTGGTATTCCGCCTCGCACCTCATCCACGGCTTCCTGTTCTTCGGTATCGCCTGGCTGGTGTTCCGACGCTGGAGCTTCGGAGCCCGCCTCGTCGCCGCGCTCCTCGTCGAATGCGCCTGGGAGATCGTCGAAAACACCCCCGCGGTTATCCAGCACTATCGCGAGACGACGATCTCCCTCGACTATGCCGGCGATTCCATCATCAACTCGCTGTCGGATGTCGGCTTCATGGCGCTCGGCTTCTATCTCGCCAGCCGCCTGCCGGTCTGGGTGACCGTGATCGTCGCGATCGCCCTCGAACTCTTCGTCGGCTCTGTCATCCGCGACAATCTCACCCTCAATGTGCTGATGCTGCTCTGGCCGATCGAGGCGGTGAAGACGTGGCAGGCGGCTGCCTGAGCTACGACGTGAAAGAAGCGCCACGCCTGCCCGGCATGGCGCTTCCGTTGTTTGCGACCCCGGATCTCCTGCCAGACGGTCAGGCCGCCGAACCGGAAACCGCCGCGGACTTGGGGTATTTCGGGATCTCGCCGCCCTTCAGCTTGGCCATGTAGGTGGTCATCTCCCGCTTCACGATCGGCATCAGGAAATAGAGGCCGATGATGTTGAAGATGCCCATGGCGAAGAGCGAGGCGTCGGAGAAGTCGAGCACCGCGCCGAGGCTGACCGCCGCGCCGAGGACGACGAACAAGCAGAACAGCAGCTTGTAGATCAGCTCCGAGGTGTAGTTGTCGCCGAAGAGGAAGCACCAGGCCTTCACGCCGTAATAGGACCAGGAGATCATCGTCGAGAAGGCGAAGAGGACCACGGCGAGCGCGAGGACATAGGGGAACCAGGTGATCCTCGTGCCGAAGGCCGCCGAGGTCAGCTCGACACCGCTGAGATTGTTGGCCGTGGCGATCTGCCCGGCCGCCTCGTCCCAGACATAGAGCCCGGTCGCAGGATCCTGCTGCAGCACGCCGGAGATGGTGATCACGAGGGCGGTCGCGGTGCAGATGATCACCGTGTCGATGAACGGCTCCAGCATCGAGACGAAGCCTTCCGTCACCGGATGCTTGGTCTGCACCGCCGAATGGGCGATGGCGGCCGAGCCGATGCCGGCTTCGTTGGAGAAGGTGGCACGCCTCAGGCCCTGGATCAGCGCGCCGATCAGGCCGCCGGCAACGCCGAGGCCGGTGAAGGCGCCCTCGAAGATTTCCGCGAAGGCCGCACCGATCTGGTCGAAATTGGCGATGATGACGATGAGGGCGGCAACGAGGTAGAGAATGCCCATGAAGGGCACCAGCTTCTCGGTCACCCGGGCGATCGACTTGATGCCGCCGACGATGACGAGGAAGACGACGACGGCCATCACCAGCCCGGTGATCCAGCCGCGATCGGCGAGGAAGCTGGCGTCGCCGCCGGTGATGACGACGAGCTGGGAATGGGCCTGATTGGCCTGGAACATGTTGCCGCCGCCCCACGAGGCAAGCACCGCGAAGATCGCGAAGCAGGCGGCGAGGAACTTGCCGAAGGCCGAATGGCCGATTTCCGCCATGCCCTTCTTCAGATAGTGCATCGGCCCGCCCGAGACGCGGCCGTCTTCATATTCGGTGCGATACTTCACGCCGAGGGTGCATTCGGTGAATTTCGAGGCCATGCCGAGAAGGCCTGAAAGGATCATCCAGAAGGTTGCACCCGGCCCGCCGACCGACACCGCCACGGCGACGCCGGCGATGTTGCCGAGCCCGACCGTGCCCGAGACCGCCGTCGCCAGCGCCTGGAAATGGGTGACCTCCCCGGCCGCATCCGGCGAGGTGTAGTGGCCGCGCACCAGCTGGATCGCATGCGGCACCATGCGAAACTGCACGAAACCGAAATAGACGGTGAAGATCGCCGCGGCGGTGATCAGCCAGAGCACGATCCAGGGCAGATCGATCCCGGGGATCTCGGCGAAGATGAAGTCGACGAAGGGCTTCGTCACCGGCCCGACGACGCCGCTGACCATCGCATCGACCGAGGCCGTGTTGCTCTGATCTTCGGCCTCCTGCGCCAGCGCCGGCGCTGCGGAGAGAAGAATGAGGACCGAAGGCAGGAGGGAGCGGCCGGGCAAGCGCATGGCAGGATTCCTCAAGGATGATCGAAACGAAAAATCTGCAGGCATGAGGCGGGCAACGTGTCTCGTCATGGGACGATCACGGTCGGGATCGGCGCTGCCTGGGCGAGCCCGATGGTGACGCTGCCGAAGATCTTGTTTTCGAGCCCCGACTTGCCGGAGCGACCGACGAAGATCTGGCAGGCGTTCTTCTCCTTGGCGACGTCCAGAACGACCGGCGCGGGAGAGCCGAAACGGATCTCGCCCTCCACATCAAGGCCGGTGGCCTTCAGCTCGGCGACGATCGGATCGACGAGGACGGACTTGGCCCTGTCGAGCTCCTGGCGGCGGCGCATCTTGCGCTCCTCGAGCTCTTCGGGCGTCAGGAAACTATAGGGTGACCACAAGAGAACGTGGACGAGACAGAGGCTTGCGCCGTTCGCCCTGGCCCGGGTCGCCGCGTAATCCACGGGGCCCCGGTCTATGCCGTCATAGGCGACGATGAAGATTTCGCTTGCCATGCATCCACCTGTCACATTGGAGCCGAAGCCGCTGAAAAACCATCAATATAATTTACGGTAGCGTCAATTTTTTTGATGGCAACCAGAATGGGCAGAATAAATTTCTGCCGATGAAACGGGCAGACGCCGGCTATCGGCTGAAGAGCGCCGGGCGCGCGCAAGCATCGGCGCGGCAAATCTGCAGCGACCGGAAGCTCTTACGGAAAGGCAGGCAGGTTGCGTCCGACGGCTATTCGGCGTCGGTCAGGAAGACCTGATGGTCGAGCAGATAATGCGCAAAGAAGGGCAGGCTTGCCGAGCCGATCTCGCGGGCGTCGATGCCGATGCTGCCGGGGCGTACCGAAATCGGCGACAGCCCCTGCCGGTTGATCTGCTCCAGCGCGGCCGCCGTTCGGGCGACGAGGTCCTCGCGCACGCTCGCCGGGAAGCGGCCGTCGATGACGGCCGATTCGAAGTCGTAGAGCGAGCAAGAGGCGGCGATGGCATGGGCGAGACCGTAGGCCGCCCGGTCGAGCCAGCGATCACGCAGCGGCCCGAAGCTTTCCCAGGAAATGTCGCCGCGCCAGAGCGCCAGCACGTCGCCCCCTTCGGCTCCGTACATTTTCTCGAGGAGATGCAGCGAGGCGAAGTTGATCAGTTGCGCCGAACCGCCCTCCTCCCGCGGCACCGGCATCGAGCCGACCGCCCCGGCATTGCCGAGCCGGCCGGAAACGAGATCGCCGTTCATCACGATGCCGCCGCCGATGAAGGCGCCGACGAAGAAATAGACGAAATCGGCCGAATGTCCCGAGCCGAAGACGTTCTCCGCCGCGCAGGCAGCGGTCGCGTCGTTGGCGACATTGACGGAGAGATCGGTGACACCGGCGAGCACCCGCGGAACGTCGAGATCGCGCCATTCCTCCATGGCGCCGCGCGGCGCGGCGATCTCGTCGGCCCATGACCACAGCTCGTAGGGCAGCGCCACGCCGAGCCCCATGATCCGGCCGGCCAGCCGGGCGGGCAGCAGCGCCCGCAGCTTCGGCTCTGCTTCGGCGACGAAATCGAGCACCTCACGCACCTGCGGAAACGGATAGGCGAGCCGCTCGTGGCCCCTGATCCGGCCGACGAAATCCATCAGCACCAGATCCACCGACCGGCGGCCGATCTTCAGGCCGAGCGAGAAGGCACCGTCCGGATTGAGCCGCATCGGGATCGACGGCTGGCCGACGCGGCCGCGCTGCGGCTGGTCGCGCAGCACCAGCTCCTCGGCCTCCAGCGAGCGCATGATGACCGAAGCGGTCTGCGGCGAGAGCCCGGTGCGGCGGGCGATCTCGGCCTTGGCGAGGCGGCCGTTGCGACGGATCAGCGACAGCACGGCGCGCTTGTTGTGCGCCCTCAGGCCGGATTGGTTGGAGCCGCGCATCCGGCTTTCGAGCGCATCGAAGCTGTTGTCGGGATGGCCGGCGGCCGATTTATCCATGATGCTCCTCCACCGTCACTTGCACTCTCGCTTCGCCGCCCTCCACGGCTCGATCGCCATCCGCGGCAAAAGCGGCGGGACGACTCTCGCCAGAACATACAACCATTTATGGCGAGACTGACATGCCATAATAAATAAATCCATCTGAATTATATTTGTTGACAAGCAATCCGGCTTGGTGTTCCCTCGATCTAACCGGCCGATGGGAGGTCGACCGGGGCGTCGCCGGGCCAGATTCGGCGCGACAAACGGTTTCGGGAGGAATTCACGTGAACATCCGCATTCTCGTTGCAGGCACCATCCTGGCGTCCGGCTGCGTTTTTTCGGCGCCGAGCTTCGCCGCCGACATTTCGGCGTGCCTGATCACCAAGACGGACATCAATCCCTTCTTCGTCAAGATGAAGGAAGGCGCTACCGAAAAGGCCAAAGAGCTCGGCGTCAAGCTCTCCACCTATGCCGGCAAGGTCGATGGCGACCACGAGACGCAGGTGCAGGCCGTCGAAAGCTGCATCGCCTCCGGCGCCAAGGGCATCCTGATCACCGCTTCGGACACCAAGGCGATCACCGACGTCGTCAAGGAAGCCCGCGACCACGGCGTGCTGGTCATCGCCCTCGACACGCCGCTCGAGCCGATCGACGCCGCGGATGCGACCTTTGCCACCGACAATTTCAAGGCCGGCGAGCTGATCGGCGAATGGGCCAAGGCGACCCTCGGCGACAAGTCGAGCGACGCCAAGATCGCGCTGCTCGACCTCTCGGCCTCGGCGCCCTCCGTCGACGTCCTGCGCGACCAGGGCTTCCTCAAGGGCTTCGGCATAGACATCAAGGACGAGAAGAAGATCGGCGACGAGGACGACGGACGCATCGTCGGACATGACGTCACCTCCGGCAACGAGGAAGGCGGACGCACCGCCATGGAGAACCTTCTCCAGCGCGATCCCGACATCAACGTCGTCTACACGATCAACGAGCCGGCAGCGGCCGGCGCCTACGAGGCGCTGAAATCCTTCGGCAAGGCGGATGGCGTGCTGATCGTCTCGGTCGACGGCGGCTGCCCGGGCGTCAAGAACGTCCAGGAAGGCGTCATCGGCGCGACCTCCCAGCAATATCCGCTGCTGATGGCGTCGAAGGGCATCGAGGCGATCGTCCAATATGCCAAGGACGGCACCCTGCCGAAGCCGACCGAGGGCCTCGACTTCTTCAACACCGGCGTCAATCTCGTCACCGACAAGCCGGTCGACGGCGTCGATTCGATCCCGGTCAAGGAAGGTCTCGACCGCTGCTGGGGCTGACCGCCTCTTCTGCGGGCGCCTCTCTCTCGCCAGAGCCTTGCGAGGGGCGCCCCGGCACATCGATCCCGCGGAACGCAGTCGAAACAGCCTGACCGCCGAAGGGATCGCGATCCCCGAGGCAACGAGACGGCTTCGCAGCGGCTTCCGGATCAATCGAGACGCCGGGCGTGGCGCCACGCCCGGCACGGCAGCCGCCAGGTGATCCGGGCCATCGCGGCCGATGCCGGACGGGCCGACACCTCAACCCCCGAGGAGCTTCGCCATGAGCGAAACGACCAGTCGAGACAGCGGTTACGAATCCTCCCTGAAGGACAGCGACACGGCGATCGCCGCCTTTCAGCCGCGCCACCGCGGGTTCCTCGGTACGGCGCAGCATTTCCTCCATGCCAGCCCGACCATGGTGCCGGTCATCGTTCTGCTGTTGTCGGTGATCGCCTTCGGCTTTGCGGCGCCGAACTTCTTCTCGGCCTTCAACCTGTCGCTGATCATGCAGCAGGTGGCGATCGTCGGCATTCTCGCCGCCGCCCAGTCGCTGGTCATCCTCACCGCCGGCATCGACCTCTCGGTCGCCGCGGTGATGGTGATGATCTCGGTGATCATGGGACGGCTCAGCGTCGAATTCGGCATCCCGGTGCCGGTCGCGATCCTGATCGGCCTCATCTGCGGATCGGGAACCGGGCTCCTCAACGGTCTGCTCGTCACCAAGGTCCGGCTGCCACCCTTCATCACCACCCTCGGCACCTGGAACATCTTCCTGGCGCTGAACTACTATTTCTCCAATCGCGAGACGATCCGCTCGCAGACCCTCGATACCGATGCGCCGCTCCTGAAGCTGTTCGGCGAGCGCTTCAACATCGGCGGCGCAGTCCTGACATGGGGCGTCGTCCTGATGGTGGCGATCTTCGTCATCCTGTGGTTCGTCCTCAACCGAACGGCCTGGGGCCGCCACGTCTACGCCATCGGCGACGACAAGGAGGCGGCCGAGCTCTCCGGCATCAGGACCGACCGAACCCTCGTCTCGGTCTACATGCTCGCCGGCCTCATCTGCGCCATCGCCGCCTGGGCCTCGATCGGCCGGGTCGGCTCGGTCAGCCCGACCTCCTTCTTCGAGGCCAATCTGGAATCGATCACCGCCGTGGTGATCGGCGGCATCTCGCTGTTCGGCGGGCGCGGATCGATCATGGGGCCGATGATCGGCGCGCTGATCGTCGGCGTCTTCAATTCGGGACTGAGGCTCGCCGGCGTCGACGTCCTCTGGCAACTCTTTGCCACCGGCTGGCTGATCATCTTCGCAGTCGCGATCGACCAATGGATCCGGAAGATTTCGTCATGAGTGAGAGACAACCGGTCCTGTCGGGCCGCAACATCGTCAAGCACTACGGCCGCGTCACCGCGATCGACCACGCCGACTTCGACCTCTATCCCGGCGAGATCCTCGCCGTGATCGGCGACAACGGCGCCGGCAAGTCGTCGATGATCAAGACGCTGTCCGGGGCGGTGGTTCCGGACGAGGGGGAGATCCGGCTGAATGGCGAGGTGGTGCATTTCACCTCGCCGATCGAGGCGCGCGAGGCCGGCATCGAGACGGTCTATCAGAACCTTGCCTTGTCGCCGGCCCTGTCGATCGCCGACAACATGTTTCTCGGCCGCGAGATCCGCAAGAGCGGCTTTGCCGGGAAATATCTGCGGATGCTCGATCGCAAGGCGATGGAGCGGATCGCCCGGGACAAGCTGTCCGAACTCGGCCTGATGACCATCCAGAACATCGGCCAGGCGGTGGAGACGCTCTCCGGCGGTCAGCGCCAGGGCGTCGCGGTGGCGCGGGCCGCCGCATTCGGCTCGAAGGTCATCATCCTCGACGAGCCGACCGCGGCGCTCGGCGTGAAGGAATCCCGCAAGGTCCTGGAGCTGATCCAGGACGTCCGATCGCGCGGCATGCCGATCGTGCTGATCTCGCACAACATGCCGCATGTCTTCGAGGTCGCCGACCGGATCCACGTCCATCGGCTCGGCAAGCGGCTCTGCGTCATCGACCCGAAGCTCGCGACGATGAACGATGCGGTGGCGCTGATGACCGGGGCGAAGAAGCCCGAGACGTCGATGATGGCGGCTTGAGGCTGCGGCTGCCGAACGCCTGAAACGGTGTCCTCGGCGTGAATACGGCCGCGTCATCGGCGGAATTGTCGCCAGGTGTCACGACCGGATCGCGGTCAACCGGGAGGCACGCTCGACCGGCTGAAAAAAATATTCGGCCGGCCTTCCGTCACGAAGGCCGGTCGCGTTTCGTCTCAACGGGGCGCGATGTGCCGCCGCTCAATGCAGGCTGACGGTGTCGAGCTCGTTCTGCGAGGCGCTCGCCAGGATGCTCGAGCGATCGTCGGAGACGGCGAGCGGCGTGCCGTCGGCGCCGAACAGCGCCCAGAGCTTCAGCCCCGGCTGGATCGACTTGGCGGCCGGAAAGCGGGCCCGCATCTCGTCGGAGCTCATCTGGCGCATATAGGCGATCTGGCCTTCGCCGAGCGAAGCGAGATCGAAAGTGGCAGAATTTTCGGCAACATGGTCGCCCATGATCGTCTCCTTTCCAAGGCAAACGCGAAACCCGGTCAATCGTTGACCGCGATCTCGATTTTCCTGACGATGCGTTCGGGCTCCGGTTTCGCCAGATCGATCAGAAGCAGCCCGTTCTTCAGCTGCGCCCCGATCACCCGCATGCCATCGGCAAGCAGAAAACATTTCTGGAACTGCCGCGCGGCGATGCCGCGATGCAGGTATTCGCGCTCGTCGTCCTCACTCTGGCGGCCGCGGATGAGAAGCTGGTTCTCCTCGACGGTCACCTCGAGATCCTCCGGCAGGAAGCCGGCGACGGCGAGTGTTATGCGGATGAGATCGCCCTGCCCCGCGGCCGAAGTGTCGCCCTCGCGGGCGCGCACACGCTCGATGTTGTAAGGCGGGTAGCCATCGCCGCCTTTGGCGATGCGTTCGAGGGTCTTCTCGACGCTATCGAAACCGAGCAGCAGCGGGCTGGAAAATGGCGTCATGCGACTCATCGGTTGAAAGCCCTTGATCAAGCGACTTCTTTGGCGAAGGCCCGAACAGGCGCCCCCGCACAACCGATGATATGGCGATGGCGCAGGGCCGCTTCAATGCTCGCCATCAAGGCAGCTCTCGAGCATCCTGCGCCGAAAGTCTTCCCAAGAGCTGAAGATGCGCCGCGCCGGGCGTGTCCCCGGCGGCGCGCTTCGGTCAGGATGCTTCGGTCGCGCCCGGCTTGAAGTTCAGCGCGACGCCGTTGATGCAGTGGCGCTTGCCGGTCGGCTTCGGACCGTCGTTGAAGACATGGCCGAGATGGCCGCCGCAGGTGGCGCAATGCACCTCGGTGCGCGGATAGATCAGCTTGTAGTCGGTGGTCGTTCCAACCGCCTCGGCCGATACCGGCTCCCAGAAGCTCGGCCAGCCGGTGCCGGAATCGAACTTCGCCTTGGAGGAATAGACCGGCGTGTCGCAGCCGGCGCAGGCGTAGAGGCCGGCCTTCTTGTTGGCGTTCAGCTGGCTGGAAAACGGCCGCTCCGTCGCCTCGTTGCGCAGCACGGCAAACTGGTCCGGGGTCAGCAGCTTCTTCCATTCGGCCTCGGTGTGGGACACCGGGAACGATCCCTCGGCAGCATTCGCCCCCTGCCGAAAGAAGGCGGCGCCGCCGATGGCGGCAACGCCGGCGGCAAGACCCGCCTTCAGAAAATTCCGTCTCATCATCGCCAGTCGCTCCGTTGTCGTCCCGCCGCAGGATCCGATCGAACGGCGAGACAGTGAGATGGGGCATCGCCAGCCGGCCGCCAACGCCGGGGCGGCTGCCGAGCCTTCACGATCCTGTTCGAAAGGGCGACGGCGATGTTACGCGCCCTCGCCCTCCCACAGCATATGATTGATCGGTCCCGGCCGGAACCTCAGAGCGCCATGCGTCCGACTGGACGCACGGAGGCGCTCCAAGCCATTAATCACCGCATCGTGCTTTTTCGAAAATCGATTCCGATTTTCGGGCCGATGCCGTAGGCCCCGGCCGGGACCAGGCGCCTCAGAGCTTCGGCATCAGCACCGTGTCGATGACATGGACGACGCCGTTGGCCTGCATCACGTCGGCCTGGGTCACCGTGGCGCCATGGCCGCTCTCGTCGATGATGACGAGCTTGTCGCCGTTCATCCGCAGCGTGATCGGAGCGCCTTCGACGGTCGCGACGGTGTGGGCGCCGCCGTCGTCCTCGATCATCTTCATCGCGGCATCCGACGTCGCCTTGGCCGGGACCACGTGATAGGTCAGGATCTTGGTGAGCTTGTCCTTGTTTTCCGGCTTGAGCAGCTCGTCGACGGTGCCTGCCGGCAGCTTCTCGAAGGCGGCATTGGTCGGCGCAAAGACGGTGAAGGGGCCGTCGCCGTTCAGCGTATCGACCAGGCCGGCGGCCTTCACCGCCGCGACCAGCGTCGTCAGGTTCTTCGCCTGCGAGGCATTTTCCGGAATTTTCTTCATCGGATCCATCGGCGCACCGCCGACCATCGGCATGTCGCCGGATTTCATCGCGTCGCCCGACTGCATCGCGTCGCCCGACTTCATCATCGTGTCGGAACCGGACTTCATCGTGTCCTGGGCGTAGGCGGCCTGCGAAAAGGCGAAGGCGCCGGCGACGATGGTCGTCATGGCGGCGGTACGGATAAGGGTCTTCAGCATCGAATGTCTCCCGTTGTCGATCAATTGTCGTCCCCTCCGTCATGAGGAGGATGCGGGAGTTACGTCAGCGGGACATTCGCAGCTTCAAAATAATTCCGTCACAGATTGTTTATTTCACGCGTGCATCAAAATAATGCGCGAATAGAATCCAGACACACTCCTGTCATGATGGATGGCCGGAGCATGATGATACCGGCCGCTGGCCACGGCGGGCAGGATTTCTACATTCATGGAATTGAAATATACGGAGAACCGAGCAACATCGACTTCCATCGTCGAATGCGTCCCAAAACGCCACACGTGGCTCGGCGGCACGGCTGCACCGACATCAGATGGCTCACGATCGCTGGTCGGCGAAAGCTACGCGGCGGCGAGACGGATGGTTTCGGCCTGCGACAATCCGTGCAGCATGCCTGCCTGACAGACCGGCACCGCAAGCCCGCGCGGCAGACGGCGGGGCCCGCCTCAGTCGCTGACCCGGCCGCGCATCGCCTTGATCTTCGAGCGCCCCTTCTTCTCCTTGATCCGCCGCTCTACGGCGCCCTTGGAAGGCCGGGTCTTCTTGCGCGGCGGAGGCGGCGGCCGCAGCGCCTCGCGCACCAACTCGGCGAGCCGCTCGCGGGCGTCCTCGCGGTTGCGATCCTGGCTGCGAAATCGGGATGCCTCGATCAGCACGTCGCCTTCCTTGGTCGCGCGCTGGCCGGCGAGGCGATAGAGCCGCCGCTTGGCGTCCGGCGAGATGGCGACGGAATTGCCGGCCAGATAGCGCAGCTGAACCGCGGAAGAGACTTTGTTGACGTTCTGGCCGCCAGGACCGCCAGCGCGGATGAACTGCTCCTCGAGTTCGGCTTCCGGCAGGACGACCGATCCGCTAACCCGCAAGTCCCGCGTTTCGGCCATGGTTTCCGTCCGAAGAGTGTCGCGCCAGCGCCGGCAGCGGCCTGCATCCGAAGGAACGGACAAGGGGCCTCAAGGCGATGGATCAAGGCATCGCGTCGACCGGAAACCGACAAGGATTTCCGGACCGATCGCAAAGGTGGCGTTTGCGAGCGTACCGTAGCGCAATGCCGCAGCCCCGCACAGTCCCGGCCGCGAAACGAACCGATCGCACCCGCCTCACCGGCCCTGCCGCCAAAATGCTTCGGCACCGGCGGCTGCCGCACAAGGTGCAGCGCCGGCCGGTGCCGTGCTTCCCTCCCAGGAAAGGCTCTTGCTACTCGGCTGCCATCGGCAGGACGGGGGCCGCCTGCGTGACCTCGTCGTCGACATGGCCGGCGAACTTCTCGAAGTTCTTGGCGAACATCGAGACCAGCTTGGCGGCCTGGCGATCGTAGGCCGCCTTGTCGCTCCAGGTCGAGCGCGGATCGAGGATCGAGGCGTCGACGCCTTCCACCGCGACCGGAACCTGGAAGCCGAAATTCGGATCGGTGCGGAATTCCGCCCCGTTCAGGCTGCCGTCGAGGGCGGCATTGAGCAGCGTGCGGGTCGCCTTGATCGGCATCCGCTTGCCGGTGCCGTAGGCGCCGCCGGTCCAGCCGGTGTTGACCAGCCAGCAATGGGTGCCGTGGCGGGCGATGAGATCGCGCAGGAGGTTGCCGTATTCGGTCGGATGACGCGGCATGAAGGGCGCGCCGAAGCAGGTGGAGAAGGTCGCCTCGGGCTCGTTGACGCCCTTCTCGGTGCCGGCGACCTTGGCGGTGTAGCCGGACAGGAAGTGGTACATCGCCTCGGCCGGAGTGAGCCGCGCAATCGGCGGCAGCACGCCGAAGGCATCCGCCGTCAGCATGATGACGTTCTGCGGATGGCCGTCGCGGCCGGTCTCGGAGGCATTGGCGATGAAGTGCAGCGGATAGGCCGCGCGGGTATTTTCGGTGAGCGAGCCGTCGTCGAAGTCGGGCATGCGCCGATCGTCGAGAACGACGTTCTCCAAGACCGTGCCGAAGCGGCGGGTGGTCGCGAAGATCTCCGGCTCGGCCTCGGCCGACAGCCGGATGGTCTTGGCGTAGCAGCCGCCCTCGAAATTGAAGATGCCGTTCTCGCCCCAGCCATGCTCGTCGTCGCCGATCAGCGTGCGGGTCGGCTCGGCGGAGAGCGTCGTCTTGCCGGTGCCGGACAGGCCGAAGAAGACCGCGACGTCGCCTTTCGACCCGACATTCGCCGAGCAGTGCATCGGCATCACACCCTTGGCAGGAAGGCGGTAGTTGAGCGCGGTGAACACCGACTTCTTCATCTCGCCGGCATAGGAGGTGCCGCCGATGAGGACGATGTTGCGGGTCAGATCGACGCCGATCACCGTCTCGGACCGGCTGCCATGCCGCTCCGGATCCGCCTTGAAGGACGGCAGGTCGATGATCGTCATGTCCGGCACGAAGCTTTCCAGCGTATCGAGCGGCGGACGGATCAGAAGATTGCGGATGAACAGCGAGTGCCAGGCATATTCGGTGACGACCCGCACCTTGATGGCATTCTCGGGATCGGCGCCGCCGATCAGGTCCTGGACGAAGAGGTCCCGCCCCTCGGCGGTGGCCTTGAAGTCCGCATAGAGGCGCTCGAAGGTCTCGGGATCCATCGCGGCATTGTTGTCCCACCAGACGACCGGACCGGTCGCCTCGTCGCGGACGATGAACTTGTCCTTCGGCGAGCGGCCGGTGTGCTTGCCGGTGGTGGCGACGAGTGCGCCATGGGCCGTCAGCCGGGCTTCGCCGCGCCGGACGGCGATTTCGACGAGTTCAGCCTCGGAGAGGTTCCAGCGAACCGAAGCCAGCCCCTCGAGCCCCGTCGTTTCGATGCCGCTCTGCGGATTGCGCGTCCCGATCTGATCCACCACTCGCCTCCTGAAAACTCGGCCCTCGGCCAGGAATTGCATGACAGATAGAGGACGGCCGAATTAAGAGCAAGCAGTTCGAGTTGGAAAACTTAACGATATCATGTATTTAATCGATTTAGGTCAGTTTAGGCGTGATCTAATCGTTTCGATGCTTGGATCGGGAAAGCCGGCTCTTTCCCGGCTGCGGGACGATCACCGTCGCTTGTCCCCAGTCTCGGGCCGCTCGGGGCTCGAATCCTCGCCGGCGACGGGCGAGGCATCGCCATGTTCCTCGACATGACGGGCGATCTCGTCTTCGGTAAGGGATCCCCAGCGAGAGTGGCGATAGTCCTCCTCCGCTCCGGACGGCCAGCCGTCGTCGTTGGTGCCGTCCTCGATGCCGTTGGCGGCGCTTGGCTCTTCACCCACGTCGTGGCCGCCGGTCTCGACCTCGTCCATCTCCTCCAGCGCGGCGTCGAGCACCTCGGGATCGGTCTCGTGCACCTCGGCGAGCGGGCCTGCCAGTTCGGCGGCCGGATGGGCCGGCTTCTTCGGCGGCACCAGCACCGTCGCCGGGCGGATCCTGAGCTTGGAGATGCGGTTCTTCTCCCGCTTCAGGACGGTGAAGCGCTTGTTGAAGAAGGTGAAGGCCTGGCGCTCCTCAGGGATCGTCTGGGTCTCGTGGATGACCAGGCCGGCGATCGTCACCGCCTCGTCGTCGGGCAGGTTCCAGTCGAGCGCCCGGTTGAGGTCACGGATCGGCACCTGGCCGTCCACCACCACCGAGCCGTCGGCCTCGGTCTTGACGCCCTGCATGTCGACGTCGTGCTCGTCGGCGATGTTGCCGACGATCTCCTCGAGGATGTCCTCGAGCGTGATCAGCCCTTCCACCTCGCCATATTCGTCGACGACGACGGCGAAATGCGTCTTGCGCCGCAGAAAGGCGTTGAGCTGATCCTGCAGCGTCGTCGTCTCCGGCACGAACCAGGGTTTCGTGCAGATCTTCGGGATGTTGATCTTCGAGGGGTCGTTGTCGACCTCGTGGAGCGCCCGCAGGATATCCTTGGCATGGATGACGCCGACGATGTTGTCGTAGTGCGAGCGCCAGACCGGCATGCGGGTATAGGGGCTTTCGAGCACCTGCCGGACGATGTCCGCCGGCGGGTCGTCGGCATTGATCTGCCGCATCGAGGTGCGGTGGACCATGACGTCGGAGACTTCCAGCTCGTGCAGGTCGAGCAGCCCGCCGAGCCGGTTGCGGTCGGCATTGACCAGCGAGCCCTCGCGGTGGAGCACCTCGACCGCGCCGCGCAACTCCTCATGGGCGGTAAGCAGCGAGGCGCCGGATTCCAGCCCGAAGCCGAACAGCGAGAGAATGCGCCGGACGACGAAGTTCACCGTCGCGGTCACCGGGGCAAAGGCCGTCACCACGAAGGCGACTGGTCTTGCAACGGTCAGCGCGAAGCCGTCCGGCTTGGCGATCGCCGCCGATTTCGGCAGCACCTCGGCGAAGATGACGACGATGACCGTCATGGCGATCGTCGCATAGACGACACCGGTCTGGCCGAAGAGTTCGAGAAAGGCTGTCGTCGCCAGCGACGAGGCGAGGATGTTGACGAGGTTGTTGCCGATGAGAAGCGCGCCGATCAGCCGGTCCTTCTTCTCGATCAGCCGCTGGACGACACCGGCCCGCCCGTCGCCGTTCTTCTCGTAGCTCATCAGCCGGGCGCGGGAGACGGCGGTCAGCGCCGTCTCCGATCCCGAGAAGAAGGCCGAGATCATGACGAGCAGCAGGACGATGCCGCAATAGATCCACAGGGCGGTGCTCATCGGGCGAGTTCTTCATCGAGAAAGGTTGCGACCTCGTCCCCGGCAACGTCCGGCGCCACGAAGGCCCTGCCGATGCCGCGGGTGAGAATGAAGGTCAGCCGGCCGCGGGAGACCTTCTTGTCCTGGGCGATCGCCTCCATCAGCGTGTCGCGGTTGATGGCCGGGCCGGGGATGGCGCTGATTTCGGTCGGCAGGCCGGCGGCCCTGAGATGCGCCGCGACCCGCCCGGCATCCTGCCCCGAACAGAGGCCGAGCTTGACCGAGAAGCGGTGGGCGAGCGCCATGCCGATCGCCACCCCCTCGCCATGGACAAGACGCTGAGGATCATAGCCGACCGCCTTTTCCAGCGCGTGGCCGAAGGTGTGGCCAAGATTGAGCAGCGCCCTTGCGCCGCTCTCGCGCTCGTCGCTGGCGACGACGTCGGCCTTCGCCTGGCAGGCGACCGCGATCGCCTCGGAGCGCTCGCTCCCGCCGGCAAAGATCGCGCCACGGCTCTTTTCGAGGAACTCGAAGAAGTCCGGCCGGTCGATCAGGCCGTATTTGACGGTCTCGGCGTAGCCGGCGGCAAATTCCCGCGGTGAAAGCGTATCGAGGACGCCGATGTCCGACAGCACCAGCACGGGCTGATGGAAGGCGCCGACGAGGTTCTTGCCGCGCGGGGTGTTGATGCCGGTCTTGCCGCCGACGGAGGAGTCCACCTGGGCGAGCAGCGACGTCGGGATCTGGACGAAATGCGTGCCGCGCTTGACGATGGCGCTGGCAAAGCCGGCGAGATCGCCGATGACGCCGCCGCCGAGCGCGATCACCGCGTCGCCGCGTTCGAGCCTCGCCCCGAGTATCGCATCCACCGTCTCTTCGAGCCGGACGAAGGATTTGGTCGTCTCGCCGGCCGGCAAAGTGAGCGAGGCCGCCTCGATGCCGGCGCCGGCAAGGGCGATCTCGAGCCGCGTCAGATAGAGCCCGCCGACCGTCTCGTCGGTGACGACGACGGCTCTGGCGCCCGAAAGCCGCGCGGCGATCTCCTCGCCCGCCCGGTCGATCAGGCCCTCGCCGATCAGGATGTCGTAGGACCGCTCGCCAAGCGAAACCTCGACGCGGCGCTCCTTGTCGACCCGCGCTTCGGCATGCCAGGCAGGACCGGCGGCAGGCGGCGTTGCGTCGAAACTCATGACGTCGGTCTTTCCCTCAGATGGCGTTCCAGCGCCTCGACGAGTTCGGCGGCGATGATCTCGCGCTTGACCGGCCGGCTGGTGACCGTCAGGTCGGCCTCTGCATAGACCGGATAGCGCTTGTCCATCAGCTCCCGCATCACCTGCCTCGGATCGGCGGATCTGAGCAGCGGCCGGTCCGCCCGCCGGGCGACGCGCTCCATCAGCGTCTCGATATCGGCCTTCAGCCAGATCGTCACCGCATGGTCCGAAAGCAGCGCGCGGGTGTTGGCGTTCATATAGGCGCCGCCGCCGGTGGCGATCACCCGCGGCCCCTCCTGCACGAGCCTGGCGATGACCCGCGCCTCGAGGGCGCGGAACTCCGGCTCGCCATAGGCCTCGAACAGCTCGGCAATGGTCATCGTCGAGACGGTCTCGATCTCGGCGTCGCTGTCGACGAAGGGCAGCGACAGGAGCGTCGCGACACGGCGGCCGACGGTGGTCTTGCCGGCGCCCATCAGCCCGACGAGCACGATCGGCCTGTCGCCGAGCCGCTGCCGGATCGGCGTCTCGTTGTGTGCCGCAGTCTCGCCGTCCATCCGCCTCTTCGTTCCTCCATTCGGCAAAGCCGCCGCCCTGATCCGCTTCGATCTCGCTTTCGCGACATGGCCCAAGACAGCCGGCCATGTGCTTATCGACTTGCGTCTTTCTTCATTCCCACTAGAAGCGGGCGAGGGACGCGAGCCTTGCTCGAGATTGAGTTCGCCAGACGCCGATGCCGACACTCGTACGCCTCTTGACCGTCCTCGCCATCCTGATTGGCATCGTCTACGGCATCATGGCCGCGCTCGTCTACTTCGTCCAACCCACCCGCACCGAGGTGACCGTACCGGTGACGCTGCCCGAAGCGGAGGCGGCGCGCGACCCCCAGACGCCGGCCCCCGGGGACGGACTGTCGGAGCTGCGGCCTTGAGCGCGGCAGGCAAGCCAAAGGCCAACGGGGCCAGCGGCGCGCGGCCGGCCTCCGGCTTCGAGGCGGAAGCGTTTCTGGAGATGATGGCGGTCGAGCGCGGCGCCTCGCAGAACACCCTCGACGCCTATCGCCGCGATCTCGACGATGCGAGCGGCCACTTCGCAGGCCGCGGCCTTTCCCTGAAGAGCGCCGATACCGAGGCGATCCGCGGCTATGTCGCGGCGCTGGCGGCCGAGGGCCTCGCCGAATCGAGCCGGGCGAGGCGGCTTTCGGCGCTACGGCAGTTCTACCGGTTTCTCTACACCGAAGGTCATCGCGGCGACGACCCGACCGGGCCGATCGAGGGAGCGAAGAAGAAACGGCCGCTGCCGAAGGTGATGAGCGAGGCGGAGGTCGACCGTCTGCTCGACCTCGCCGCGGCGGAGGCCGCGAACGAGGCGCTTTCTGCCCCCGCAAGACTGCGCGCGGCACGGCTGCATGCGCTGGTCGAGATGCTCTATGCCACCGGCCTGCGGGTCTCCGAACTCGTCGCTCTGCCCCGCTCGGTGCTGCGGCGGACCGGCGAGGCGATCATCGTCAGGGGCAAGGGCGGCAAGGAGCGCATGGTGCCGATCGGCGAGGCGGCGGGCGACGCCATCCGCCGTTTCGCCGAAGTGGCGAAGACGACCGGCCGCAAGCCCGCCGGCGACGAACGCTTCCTGTTTCCCGCCGAGTCGGAGACCGGGCACCTCACCCGCCAGGCCTTCGCCCGCGACCTCAAGGCGCTGGCTGCCCGGGCCGGCATTCCGGCGGCGAAGATCTCGCCGCATGTCCTGCGCCACGCCTTTGCCAGCCACCTCCTGAAGCACGGCGCCGATCTTCGCGCGGTGCAGGAACTCCTCGGCCACTCGGACATCTCGACGACGCAGATCTATACCCACGTCCTCGAGGAACGGCTGATTCGCCTCGTCACCGACCACCACCCGCTCTCACCGGCGAGCCGGGACTGACAGTCCTGCATCAGACCCTCAGGCGTGGCCGACCCACCCGCGCCAGGTGAAGGCGGCGTAGAAGAGGGCTGCGTCGGCAAAGCCGCCATCGCGGAGGATCGCCTCGTCCAACTCCGGCGAAAAGCTGTTCAGGCTGGCGGCGACTGCCGCCCGCGCCTTCTGCACGTCATTCCGGTCGGCGCCCATCGCGGCAGGATAGGCGGCGTAGCGGTCGAGCCAGACGTCGCGCTCGGTGGCATCCTGGGGAAAGCTCGCATGGGCGGCGACGAAGGCCGCGCCGGGGCGCAGCCTGCGGCGGATCTCGCGGACCGTGCGGGTGCGCTCCGCCGCCGCGAGGAAATGCAGGGTCAAAAGGCAGGTCGCGGCATCGAACGGCCCCTCCGGCGCGTCGTCGATGGTGCCCTGGACGAGTGTCACCCGTTCCATCAGCGGCCCGAGCACGCGCTCGGCCAGCTTCAGCATCTCGCCGGCCGGGTCGACGCCGACGAAGCGCCAGCCGGGCTGAGCCTCGGCCATGGCCTTCAGTTCGCTGCCGCCGCCGGCGCCGAGCACCAGCACCGTCGCGTCGCTTGGCGCGGCTTCGGCAAGCAGCAGCCCGGTCATGCGATGAAGTGCTTCGAGGCCGGGGACGAAGCGGCGCGGCCCCTCGGCATAGCGCGCGACCGCGGCGGGATCCTCGAAACTGGCGAGGAAGGCTTCCTGACCCTTGTCGGCATCAGTGGTCATGGCGATCTCCGGAAGATGTCGCTGCGCGGCGCTCGGCCAGGCGGCGGTGAAAATTCTGGCTGAGGGTCGCGAGGGTGACCGTGCCGAAGGATGCGAGCAGCAGCGCCTCGGCCTCGTCGAGGCTCGCATCGAGCGCCTCGTTGACCGCCTGCTCGACGGCGCATTCCGGCGCCTCCCGGCGGTTGCCGATGGCAAAGAGCGGCGGCGAGCCGATGCCGTGATAGATGTCGAGCAGGGTGAGGCTCGCGAGGTCGCGGGCCAGCGTCCATCCGCCCCCATGTCCCTTGTCCGATCGCACGGTGCCCGCAGCCTTCAGGCCGGCCATCACCCGCCGGATCACCACCGGATTGGTCTGCATCATCCGCGCGAGCGTCTCCGAGGTCACCGGCCCGTCGACCTCCGCCATATGGAGGAGGACGTGCAGCACGCCCGACAATTTGCCGTCCCGTCTCATGTAACTTTCAATGTTACGAACTAGCCGGGTTGTCAAGCGGCCGTCCGATCGCCGCGGCGCTCCCCTTCCTTGCTTGACAATCAAACGGCCCGTCGCCAGTTTCCGCCGCGATCAGTTCCCGCCGCAGGCGGGGCGACGCCGCCGCGTCGCCGGAGCCGCCAGAGCGGTCGCCCTGCCAGTCGGCGCACGCCATATCCCTCAGGACGGCCCCAGCCGCAGGACGAATGCACAATTATCTGGATTTCGAGAAACCGGTCGCCGATCTGGAAGGCCAGATCATCGAGCTGAAGAAGATCGAGACGGGCGAGGACGCCGTCGACGTCACCGAGGAGATCGGGCGGCTCGAAAAGCGCTCGCGGGACGCCCTCGAGGATCTCTACAAGAAGCTCACGCCCTGGCAGAAGACGCAGGTCGCCCGGCACCCCGACCGGCCGCACTGCCTCGACTACATCGGTCGGCTGATCACCGATTTCGTGCCCCTCGCCGGCGACCGCTATTATGCCGAGGACCATGCGGTGATCGCCGGCTTCGGCCGCTTCGACGGCCAGTCCGTCGCGGTGATCGGCCAGGAGAAGGGCACCGACACCCAGACCCGGCTGAAGCACAATTTCGGCATGGCGCGGCCGGAGGGCTATCGCAAGGCGGTGCGGATCATGTCGCTCGCCGAGCGCTTCCAGATCCCGGTCGTCACCCTCGTCGACACCGCCGGTGCCTATCCCGGCATCGGCGCCGAGGAGCGCGGCCAGGCCGAGGCGATCGCGCGCTCCATCGAAGCCTGCCTCAATCTCGAGGTGCCGCTGGTCTCGCTGGTGATCGGCGAAGGCGGCTCCGGCGGTGCGATGGCGATCGCGGCGGCCAACCGTGTCCTGATGATGGAACACGCCATCTACAACGTCATCGCGCCCGAGGCCGGCGCCTCGATTCTCTACCGCGATGCGGCGCGGGCGCGCGACGTCGCCCAGGCGATGAAGATGACGGCGCAGGACCTGATGGGCTTCGGCATCATCGACACCATCGTCGAGGAGCCGCTCGGCGGCGCCCACCGCGCGCCCGACGATGCGGTCGATGCGGCGGCGAGGCACATCCGCGCGGCGCTCGGCGAGCTTGCCGGCATGGCGGGCGGCGATCTGAAGCGCCAGCGGCGCGAGAAGTTCCTGGCGATCGGCCGCGATCTCTGACCACCGGACAGGGGCCGGGTTCGCGCTCTTCCCCGGCCTGGTTCCGGCGCATGGCGGCAACGGAGTCGGATTCGCGGCGTACGTTGCAGACCTGCCACAGGACTCAACTTCCATTCCCCACCGTCATTTGCCAGAATGTTGCCATCGTCGGGCTGCAGGCTGCGACGACGTGGCGCAAAGGGGTGCGCCACCAGGAGCATGATCGAGGCAAGCCGGGTCCGGTATCGGTCATGTCGCAGATGGCATGAGGGCGCGACGACCGCTTCCGCGACACGACGCGCTCCAAGGGGTGGCGGGGAATCACGGTTTACGCCTGCTTAAGAAAATCGTGAGACACTTCAGCCAAGCATGCGTCGCGACTGCCTCGGGGCAGCCCAGGGCGCGATGAGGGGCAGCCGGGCCGCCGGTTGCCGTTCGAGAGGGAGCGGCCGGCCATGATGCGCCAGCCGCAGGCGATTGGGGACTTGGGGATGTTCGTCCGAAAGATCGTGACGGCCGCAGCCTTGGCTGTGACGCTGATGACCGTTTCCGCCTGCAAGGTCGATGACATCGTTCCGGAGAACGCGCCGCTGCCGCCGGATCTGGTGCGGGCGATCAATGCCAACGGCATGGGCGTCAACTCGCCGATCCTCGTCCGCCTCTTCAAGGAAGAGTCGGACATGGAGGTCTGGAAGCAGAAGACCGACGGCACCTATGCCCTCCTGAAGACCTACAAGATCTGCGCCTGGTCCGGCAAACTCGGACCGAAGACCAAGGAGGGAGACCGCCAGGCGCCCGAGGGCTTCTACACGGTCACTCCGGCCCAGCTGAATCCGAAGTCGAACTATCACCTCGCCATCAACATGGGCTATCCGAACGCCTTCGACCGGGCGAACGGCCGCACCGGCCAGCATCTGATGATCCACGGCTCCTGCAACTCGTCGGGCTGCTACGCCATGGACGACGAGCAGGTGCAGGAGATCTACAGCCTCGCCCGCTATTCCTTCGACGGCGGCCAGCGCGCCTTTCAGATCCAGGCCTATCCCTTCCGCATGACGCCGAAGAACATGGCCCGCCACAAGAACTCCGATCACTACGCCTTCTGGCAGATGCTGAAGCGGGGCTCGGACTATTTCGAGACGACGCGTCTGGCGCCGAATGTCGGCGTGTGCGAACGCAGCTACATCTTCGACCAGAGCGCCGAGACGGTCGCCGGCCTCTCGCCGGCCGGGCCCTGCCCTTCGGTGGCGGTGCCGCAGGTCGTTGCCGCAAAATACCAGGCCGACGAGGCGAAGACGCAGGAGATCGCGGCCCGCATGGCCCCGAGCGAGTTCGCCACCACGTCGACCTTCACCTATCGCACCGGCCAGCCGATCACCGCCGATGCCTACGCCCAGGAACAGCATCGCCGCGAAGGCTATGACCGGGAAGGCAAGCGGATCGGCCCGAAGGGCGGCTCGATCTTCGGCCTGTTCGAATAGGGCAAAGGCCGGCGGGCGCGCCGCAGACAGAACGAGACATGCACCCCGACGCCGGCCGCAAGGGCCGGCGTCTTGCGTTTTGTGCGGTTCGCACAGGCGCACGTGCCTTGCGTCGCCGCCGGGACGACGCAAAGCGATTGCCTCAAACCTCTGCTCAAAGCTCGCGATTGGCCTGATCTCCCTCTCGAGGGCGATCCAAAGGACGGGCGAGACATATGGCTCGCCACGCATCCCGGCAGCCAGGGGGGGGACAAGCCACGCCCAAGCTTTCCGAAAACCCGCGACGCCCGCTACCACACCGTCATCCTCGGCCTCGTGCCGAGGATCTCCTGCCGATGAAGCGATCGACCGGGCGAGGAAGGGGCCGTTCCTTTGTACGCTTCTGGAGCGGAAACGCCGGTAGATCCTCGGCACGAGGCCGAGGATGACGGCGTTGGAGAGGCCTGGTCTCGGTGGCTGGCGTGGCTGCGGATCGATCAGGTCGATGCTGATCATGCCAAGAAACCAGTTCACTGAGCGGGTGGATCGCCCCTTCTTCGTCGAGCCCAGGAAAAAGGGCCGCCTTTCGGCAGCCCTTCGCATGCGCGGGGTGGATGATCGCCGCAGCCGGCGACTTGAAGCGTCAGAACTTCACGGCGACCATCGCCTTGGCCGCGTGGCTGACGTCGATCGTGTCGCCGAAGCCGACCGAATAGCTGAGCGAGCCGGCGACGGTATCGGTGAAACTCGCCTCCGCACCGGCGCCGAGAACGAAGCCGCGGCCGGAAAGGTCGTCGAATTCGGCGAAGGAATCCTGCGAGGGGCTACCCGATATCCGCGAGACGATGCCGGTGTCGTCGCTGGTGAGATTGTCCTCATAGCCGATCCGGCCGGTGATCTTTGCCGGGCGGCCGAAGGCCTCCGTGGCATAGGCGAGGTCGAGATTGGCGGCACCGAAGAGGGCGTCGCGATCGTAGCCATCATACTGGATGCGGGCGGCAAGGCCGGACTCGGTAAAGCCGTCGACGTCGAAGTGAAGATAGGTGAGCGACAGGCTCGGCGTCGCGATCAGTTCGCCAAAGGCCATCGGATAGGCGATCTCGGCACCGATGTCGTAGAGCGCGGCATTGGTGTCCGCATTGCCGTTGACCACATTCGGAACAAGGGTGACGCGGTCGATGTCGTTGAAATCGGCATGGGCGACACCGGCCGTCGCGCTCGCCACGAAACCGCGAAACTCCGTCGCCGCATAGAGATCGGCGGCGAAGGCCTGGGTGTCGTAGGTGATCGGCGAATTGTCGACCGAACCATTCGAGTAGCTGAACGAGCCGCCGACCAGCGTGCCCGCTCCGAGCGTCGCGTCGTAGCCGATACGCAGGGTGCCGACGGCATAGTCGTAGCCATGCATTCGGGCGCCGTCGCCGCGATCGGACCAGTTGCCGCCGAAGCTGGCATAGAGGCCCGCGGCCTCGCCACCGCCGGACAGCAGCCTGCGGCTGCGCTCGAAGGAAGACGAAGCGCCCTCGTATCGATCTAGGATCGCCGTCTCGGACATCGAGCCGACATTCACCGCCTGCTCGCCGGCGGTGAGATAGTCGAAGACCAGCGATGCGAGCAGCTGGTGGCCGGCCGCGGTCGGGTGGACGGTGTCCCAGAAGAGATACTGGTTCTGGACGTCCTGCGTCGCCGTCACGCAGGCGACGACGGCGGTGCAGGCGTCCACCGCATTGGTGAAGCCGAATCGCCCTGGATCGGCGATGGCGGCGGTGAAGACCCGCTCGACATCGACGAGGAAGGTATCGGTGCCGGGATTTGCCGCGGCGGCCGCGAAGACTTCATCCTCGAGCGCGGCATTGAAGGTGTCGGCGGCCAGCGTCCCGGCAAACCGCGTCGTCGGATCGCTATTATAGGCGGGGGTCAGGCCGAGATCCGGCAGGTTGAGGACGACGAGCGTCGGCGCGCCGAGCTGCGAGATCGCGTTGGTCGCCGCGCCGACGTTCTGGGCCGCCTGGGTGGCCGCCGAGACGATGCCCGCCGGCGTCAGGACCGGGTTCTGGAAGATGTCGTTGGCGCCGCCATAGAGCGTGACAACATCGTTGGCGGCAAACGCCCCGTCTTCGCCGAGAAACAGCCCGATCTGGTCCGGAATGCCGGGCGGCAGCGCCGTCAACGTGTCGGTGCGGGCGCCGCCGAAGGCATAGTTCTGGTTGGCCGTCGGGTCGATCTGGATGCCGCCGAGGGCCGCAGCGCCTGCCCGCTGCATCGGCCCGTTCAAAAGCTCGGCGAAGGTCGGGCCGTTCGAGTAGCGGCCGTCATAGTAGGGTGCCGGCGGCGTGCCCGTCAGCGCGTAGAGATTGCCGTTGTCGGTCAGGCTGTCGCCGAACGAGATGACTGCGTCGATGTCCCGTGCCGTCGCAATCCCTGTTCCGAGAGCCAGCAGCGACGAGCCGACGAGAGCCCCCCTGAAGAATGTCTGCAGCATCATGTTCCTCCCATTATGATACTGAAAACAAAAATCTCCTTCCTCGGCTTTTACGCAAGCGTCAATTTGCCGATCGCAGCTTTCGGTCGCGGCTTTTCGGGGTGTGTTGTGCCAAAGCCGCAATCATTGGCAGTATCGCCCGGAATCCTCGTCCACCCTTCGAGACCCCTCCCCTCTCGCAGGGCAATCATCGAGCACAACAAGAAAGGCCGCCCCGAAGGACGGCCTTTTCGCGAACTCTGCCGAGGCGAGCGGCCTCAGGCGTTGTGCATGGCGATCGCGGTATCGTTCATGCGGTTGGAGAAGCCCCACTCGTTGTCGTACCAGGAGAGGATCCGCACCAGCACGCCGTCCATGACCTTCGCCTGATCCATGTGGAAGATCGAGGAATGCGGGTCATGGTTGAAGTCGGTGGAGACGTTCTTGTCGTCGGTATAGCCGAGAATGCCCTTCAGCGGGCCGTCGGCAGCCGCTCGGATGGCGTCCTGGACTTCTTTGACGCTGGTCTCGCGCTTGGCGACGAACTTGAAGTCGACGACCGAGACGTTGGGGGTCGGCACGCGGATGGCGACGCCATCGAGGCGACCGTTCAGCTCCGGAAGCACGAGGCCGACGGCCTTGGCGGCGCCGGTCGAGGTCGGGATCATCGACAGGGCAGCGGCGCGGGCGCGGTAGAGATCCTTGTGCATCGTGTCCAGCGTCGGCTGGTCGCCGGTGTAGGAATGGATCGTCGTCATGAAGCCCTTGTCGATGCCGATGGCGTCGTTGAGCACCTTGGCGACCGGGGCGAGGCAGTTGGTGGTGCAGGAGGCGTTGGAGGCGATCCTGTCGTCTGCCGTCAGCGTCTGATGATTGACGCCGAAGACGATGGTCTTCTCGGCGCCCGAGGCATTCGAAAGCGGGCCGGAAATCAGCACCTTCCTGGCGCCCGCCTCGAGATGCGCCGAGGCCTTTGCCGGATCGGTGAAGATGCCGGTGCATTCGAGCGCGACGTCGACGCCCATCTCGCCCCAGGGCAACGCCTTCGGATCGCGCTCGGCGGTCACCTTGATCGGCCCGCGACCGACATCGATGGTGTCGCCCTCGACGGTCACCGTGCCGGGAAAGCGGCCATGCACGGAATCGTAGCGGATCAGGTGGGCGTTGGTCTCGACCGGGCCGAGGTCGTTGATCGCCACGACCTCGATGTCGGTGCGGCCCGACTCGACGATGGCGCGCAGGACGTTTCGGCCGATGCGGCCGAAGCCGTTGATTGCAACGCGAACTGCCATTGTGTGTGTCTCCCTGGAAGGATGCCCGTGGCGAAAGGTCTGGCCGGGCTTAGCCCTCGCGGCCGGTCGAATCAAGTTGGCCGCCGGCCGAGGGTTTCTCAAGGGCGGCCGGAATTTTTCCGGCATGGCGCCGCCGGGAAAGAACCAGCGGCGGACCGCCGCTCATTCCGCCTCGGCCTCTTCGCTCTCGCCCGTCTCGCCGAGCCGCTCCGTCACCGCCGCGACGGCGGCTTCGGCGGTGATGCCGAAATGGGCGTAGAGCTCCTCCGCCGGGCCGGAGGCGCCGAAGCCGGTCATGCCGATGAACAGGCCCTCGCGGCCGATCATCTCGTCCCAGCCCTGGCGAACGCCAGCCTCGATGGCGAGCTTGAGACTGTCATCGTCGACCAGCGCCCGGCGGTATTCCGCGGTCTGGCGGCGGAAGAGCTCGAAGGACGGCACCGAGACGACGCGGGTCGGAATGCCGGAAGCTTCCAGCTGGCGCCGTGCGTCGACGGCGATCGCCACCTCCGACCCGGTGGCGTAGATCGTCACCTTCGCCTCGCCCGACGCCGGATCGATCTCGTAGGCGCCGCGGGCGCTCTTGTTCTCGTCATGCTCGTCGAGGCGCACCGTCGGCAATGTCTGCCGCGACAAGGCGAGGATCGACGGCGCCGCGCGGTTCTCCAGCGCCAGTTGCCAGCACTCGGCGGTCTCGACCGCGTCGGCCGGGCGGAACACCAGCATGTTCGGGATCGCCCGAAGCGCGGCGAGATGTTCCACCGGCTGGTGGGTCGGCCCGTCCTCGCCAAGGCCGATCGAATCATGGGTCATCACATGGATCACCCGGATGCCCATCAGCGCCGAAAGCCGCAGCGCGCCGCGGCAATAGTCGGAAAAGGTCAGGAAGGTCCCCGAATAGGGGATCAGCCCGCCATGCAGCGCCATGCCGTTCATCGCGGCGGCCATGGCGTGTTCGCGGATGCCGTAATGGACGAAGCGGCCGGAATAGTCGCCCGGCGTGATCGCCGCGGTCTGGCTGGTGCGGGTGTTGTTGGAGCCGGAAAGGTCGGCCGAACCGCCGATCATCTCCGGCACCACGGCGTTGATCTCCTCGAGCGCCGCCTCTGACGCCTTGCGGGTGGCAATCTGCGGCCGCTCTTCGTTCATCCGGCGCTTGAAGCGGTGCATCGCCTGGGTGAAGCCGCTCGGCAGGTCGCCGCGCATACGCCGCTCGAACTCGCCGCGGGTCTCGGCGTCGACCTCGGCGAAGCGGGTTTCCCACTCCTTGCGCCGGGTGCCGGATCGAAGCCCGGCGATGCGCCACTGGTCGAGAACTCCGGAGGGCACCTCGAAGGGCGGATGCGGCCAGCCGAGCGCCTCGCGGGCGGCGGCGATCTCGGCCTTGCCGAGCGGCGCGCCGTGCGCCTTTTCGGTGCCGGCCTTGCCGGGGGCGCCGAAGCCGATCGTGGTCTTGGCGGCGATCAGCGTCGGCTGGTCGCTGGCCTTCGCGGCCTCGAGGGCCGCGGCGATGGCGTCGTGATCGTGGCCGTCGCAGGACAGCGCCTGCCAGCCGCAGGCTTCGAAACGGGCCAGCTGGTTGGTCGAATCGGCGAGCGAGACCTTTCCGTCGATGGTGATGCCGTTGTCGTCCCAGATGAATATCAGCCTGGAGAGCTTCAGATGGCCGGCAAGGGCGATTGCCTCCTGGCTGATGCCCTCCATCAGGCAGCCGTCGCCGAGAAGGACGTAGGTATAGTGGTCAACGATGTCGTCGCCGAAGCGGGCATTGAGGATTCGCTCGGCGAGCGCCATGCCCACGGCATTGCCGGTGCCCTGGCCGAGCGGCCCGGTGGTCGCCTCGATGCCGGCCGCAAGGCCGTGTTCGGGATGACCGGCGGCCTTCGAGCCGAGCTGGCGGAAGCGCCGGATGTCGTCGAGGCCGATATCGCCGTAGCCGAGAAGATAGAGCAGGCTGTAGAGCAGCATCGAGCCGTGGCCGGCGGAAAACACGAAGCGGTCGCGATTCGGCCAGTCCGGCCGCTTCGGATCGAAGGTGAGAAAGCGGGTGAACAGCACGGTGGCGATGTCGGCAGCGCCCATCGGCAGACCCGGATGGCCGGAACCGGCGGCTTCCACCGCGTCGGCAGAGAGGAAGCGGATGGCATTGGCCATCTGCCGGCGCATTTCCGTCGTCATCGCAAGGACTCCCCGCATCGCCCCTGGCCAGGTTTGGCCGCCGAGAGACGGCGCCGCCGAGACGCGCGGCACCCATCATAGGCCCCCGTCGCTGTCAACAAAACCCTGGGGCTCACGCGCCAGGCCGGCGCACCGCGCGCTTTTCTTGGCCGCCGAGAGCCGCTAAGACCAGGAGGGGGCGGCAGAACCTGCGCCGCGCCCCATCTTTTGCGCGGGTCGCCCCGCCGAACGAGCCACCGTGGTTGGAGTTGCCGCCGATGCCGCATGACGATCCGTTCGACGCTGCCAGGACGCGACTTCGAACGGCGCTCGAGCGGCTGGAGACTGCCGTGGACGACCGGATCGACCGTGAGGCGAGCCTGCGCAGCGTCGACGCCGAGGTGCAGCGCCAGACCGCCGACCGCGGCCGTCTCGCCCGCGAGCTCGATTCCGCACTGGCGCGGGGCGAACGCCTCGAACAGGCCAATCGCGAGGTCTCCAAGCGGCTCGTCGACGCCATGGAGAAGGTGCGCAAGGTGCTCGACCAGCACAAATAGCCGAAATTCATCCGCGATCCGAACGGGAAGCCCGATGCCGCAGATTGTCGTCACCATCGACGAAAAGACCTACCGGATGGCCTGCGCCGAGGGCGAGGAAAAGCACCTCGAAACCCTCGCCGCCGACGTCGACGGCAAGATTTCCGAGCTGCGCGGCTCCTTCGGCCAGATCGGCGATCTCAGGCTGACTGTCATGGCGGCGATCATGGCGACCGACCAGCTCTACGAGGCGCGCCGCAAGCTGCAGGAACTGCAGGCACAGATCGATGCCGATGCCGAGACCCGAACGGCGAGCGAAGCCGGCAGCGAGACGCGGCGCCGGGAATTTGCCGAAAGCCTCGACGAAACCGCAGCCGCGCTGGAGCGGATCACCGCCAAGCTGACGGCCGGCGCGTGAAAAGACTTGAACCGGATGCGGAGCGGCCGCTGCTGCGCGATCGCCCGCGAGCCTCACCCATCGAGGCCCGCGATATCGATCGCAACGGTCTGATGGAAGGCATGCCCGGAAAGCTTTTGAGGCTGGGACTACTGCTCCTCTGCAGCCTCGCCGCCCTCGCTCTGTCCGGCTGCGCCGCAGCACTCAACGCCGTGACACCCGCAAGCGACTACCGCCTCGTCCCGGACCTCGCCTATGGGCCGGGCGAGCGGCGCAAGCTCGACCTCTACCTTCCGAAGGCCATGGACGCGGCGACGCCGGTGGTGGTGTTCATCCACGGCGGCAGCTGGGATTCGGGCTCCAAGGACATCTATCCCTTCGTCGGCCAGTCACTGGCGAGCGCCGGCATCATCACGGCGATCCCGAACTATCGGCTCTACCCGCAGACTGAGTTTCCAGGCTTCGTCGAGGATGGGGCAAGTGCCGTGGCAGCGGTCGAGCGGCTGGCGAAGACCGGCAAGGACGGTATCCCGAAAGGCCGCCACCCGCTGTTCATCATGGGTCATTCGGCCGGGGCGGAGATCGCCGGGCTCATCGCCACCGACGGGCGCTATCTCGCCGCTGCCGGCTCGTCGATCGGCGGGCTGAAAGGTTTCATCGGGCTTTCCGGCCCCTACGATTTCCTGCCGCTCACGGAAGAGCGCTACAAGCGGATCTTCCCCGAAAAGCTGCGGCCGGCGAGCCAGCCGGTCAATTTCGTTTCCGGCGACGAGCCGCCGACGCTGCTGATCGCCGGGGATGCCGACACGACCGTCGACCCGCAGAACACCCGCTCGCTCGCCGGAAGGCTCGAGAAATCAGGCGTGCCGGTCAAGGCAAGCCTTTATCCGGGCATCGGCCATATCGGCACGATCGCGTCATTTTCGACGGTCCTGCCGCTCGGCAATCGCCGCATCCGCGAGGAGGTGATCGGCTTCGTCAGGGCGCATTCCGGATGACGCGCGCCTCTCGGTGGGCCGCGGGCCCTGGAGGTGAACGACTGGCGCTCTGACGTTCCGACCCTCAGCGTCGTGCTCGCCCGGAAGCGATCCGACCTTTCGACAGATGCAGCGGCCTGCCCGGCAGGAGACCGACGGGCTTCAGGCTTTCGCCTGCGGCCAGACCATCAAGAGGAAGCCGACCAGGCCGAGGCCCATGCCGATCAGCTGCGTCACCGGCGGGCGCTCGTGGAAGATCGCGAAGGCGATGACGTTGATGAGGATCAGCTGGGCGACGGAGGAGGCGGAGATCGCGACGCCGAGACCCGATTCGCGCATCAGCCGGACCATCATGAGATTGCCGATGCAGTAGAGCAGCAGCGATCCGCCGAGGACCCAGGGCAGGCCGTTGTTGAGGTAGGATCGCGTCGCCGAGGCGGCGGCCAGAAACACCGGCACCGCGCCAGCCAGCCACAGGATCGCCGCAGCATTCATCGTCAGACCCTCGTCGGAAACATTCTGCCCATCGCAAAGGCCGAACGTCCCTCTACAGCATCGGCAGGAAAATCGGAATCGATTTTCGGAACGCGCGATGCGGAGAATCAAACAGTTCGAGCGTCGCGCATCCATTTGGACACACGACGCTCAGCCGCGGGACGGCCCCGCCGCAAGCGGCGCAAATGCGAAAGTCTCAACCCGTTCTTCGAGCGGCGCGAGAGGAGGCGCTGTTGGGCATGCCACTTCGGGTCTCGATTCAAACCGACCGCGTGATGCCGCCGTCGACCCGGATGTTCTGGCCGGTGATATAGGCCGCGCCGTCGGAAGCGAGAAAGGCGATGGTCTCGGCGATCTCCTCGACATGGCCGTAGCGGCCGAGCGGGATCTTCTCGAGGAAGGCCTCCTTTTCCGGCAGGCTGTCGATGAAGCCGGGCAGGACATTGTTCATCCGCACGTTCTTGGCCGCATACTGATCGGAAAACAGCTTGGTGAAGGCGGCAAGGCCTGCCCGGAAGACGGCCGAGGTCGGGAACACCTCGCTCGGCTCGAAGGCGGCGAAGGTCGAGATGTTGACGATCGCGCCGCCACCGTTCTCCGCCATGATTGGCGCGACGAGGCGCGCCGGGCGGACGGCCGAGAGGAAGTAGACCTCCATCCCCCGATGCCAGTCCTCGTCGGTGATGTCGAGGATCGGGGCGCGAGGGCCGTGGCCGGCGCTGTTGACGAGAACGTCGATCCGCCCCCACCGATCATGGACGGTCTCGACCAGCCGGCGGACGTCGTCATTCGACTGGTTGGAGCCGGTGACGCCGATGCCGCCAAGCTCCTTCGCCAGCGCCTCGCCCTTGCCGGAAGAGGAGAGGATCGCGACGCGAAAGCCCCTCTCGGCGAGCTTCTTCGCCGCGCCGGCGCCCATGCCAGAGCCGCCGGCGGTGACGATGGCAACCTTTTCGGTCATTTCGATATCCCTTTTCCATTCGCGGCCGCCGCCCGGAGCCGGACCGCTCGATCAAGCCCGTCCCATCCGTTTGCACTCGGAACGAGCGGCGACATTGGGCCTGATGGGGGCCTGTTTGGGTCGGCGCTGACACCCCCACCCCTAACCCCTCCCCACAAGGGGGAGGGGGACTTCTGGAACGGCGCGGCCATTGCCCCCCGTTCGCGCGACCTTGCGGTACCCCCAGCATCGCCGCAGCATTCGAACTTATCCAACTTCAAAATCCAGGATGCTGTGCCTGCCACACGAGGCGGCGAAGCCGCCAAGAGCCTTCGCCGGTTTGGGGGCGGTCGTTCGGGGGCGCTCCCCTCCCCCTTGTGGGGAGGGGCAGGGGTGGGGGTACGAACGTCGGCTCTCACCGTTTCAACCCGGGCGCATCCATGATCTCCTCGACGCACCCGTCGAAGGCGGCTTCGATGTCGCCTGTCGAGAACCGCAGGACCCGATAACCCTGTCGGTTCAGCCACGCGTCCCGAACCGCGTCCCGCGCCATGCGATCCGGATAATGATGAAACTCGCCGTCGACCTCGACGATCAGACGCTCGTAATGGGCGGCGAAGTCGGCGACGTAGGGGCCGATCGGTACCTGTTTTCGAAAGTGCACGCCGAAATGCCGTCGAAAGGTCTTCAACTCGTGCCAGAGGCGTTTCTCGCCCTCCGTCATCGATTTGCGCAACTGGCGGGCCTTTTCGACGGATCTGCGGTCGGTGCGGGTCGGCATGATGCTGCTTCTCCCAGGCCGCCATCACCCCCCCACCCGATCCCCAGCCCACAAGGGGGTGGGGATGGCAGCAGGCCTCACACCCCGCTCATCGGGATGCCCGTCCGCTCGACTTTGCGCGGCGCCGTCAGTTCCTTCCAGGTCGAGAGCGCCTTGTTGACCGGCGCATTGGCCGGCCGCTCGACGAAGCGGCCGTCGCCCTTTTCGGCCCTGACGTCGCCCTCCCTGAAGACCAGCTTGCCGCGCGAGAAGGTCATGACGGGAAGGCCGGTCACCTCGACGCCCTCGAAGACGTTGTAGTCGATCGCCGATTTCTGGGTCCTGGCGGAGATCGTCTTGGTCGCCTTCGGGTCGAAGACGATCAGGTCGGCATCGGCGCCGACGAGGATCGCGCCCTTCTTCGGATAGACGTTGAGGATTTTGGCGATGTTCGTCGAGGTGACGGCGACGAATTCGTTCATCGTCAGCCGGCCGGTGGTAACGCCCTTGGTCCAGAGCACCGACAGCCGGTCCTCCAGACCGCCGGTGCCGTTCGGGATCTTGGTGAAATCGCCGAGCCCCATGCGCTTCTGCTCGGTGGTGAAGGCGCAGTGGTCGGTGGCGACGACCTGCAGCGAACCGCTCGCGAGGCCCGCCCAGAGCGAATCCTGATGGCTCTTGTCCCGAAACGGCGGGCTCATCACGCGGCGCGCCGCATGGTCCCAGTCGGGGTGGGAATATTCGCCGTCGTCGAGCACCAGATGCTGGATCAGCGGCTCGCCATAGACGCGCATGCCCTTCTGCCGTGCCCGGCGGATCGCCTCGTGGGCCTGCTCGCACGACGTGTGGACGACATAGAGCGGCACGCCGGCCTGATCGGCGATCATGATCGCCCGGTTGACCGCCTCGCCCTCGACTTCCGGAGGCCGTGAGAAGGCATGCGCCTCGGGGCCGTTGTTGCCTTCGGCCATGAGTTTCTGCTGCAGGAACGCGACGACGTCGCCGTTTTCGGCATGGACCAGCGGCATCGCGCCGATCTCGGCGCAGCGGGTGAAGGAGGCGAACATCTCGTCGTCGTTCACCATCAGCGCGCCCTTATAGGCCATGAAGTGCTTGAAGGTGTTGATGCCGGCCTCGACGACCTTCGGCATCTCGTCGAAGAACTTCTGGCCCCACCAGGTGACGCCCATGTGGAAGGAATAGTCCGTGCGCGCCGGCCCGGCCTTCTGGAACCAGACCTGCAGCGCGTCGAGCGGCCCCTGATCAGGGTCCGGCAGGCAGAAATCGACGGTCATCGTCGTCCCCCCGGCCAGCGCCGCCGCGGTTCCGGTGTCGAAGTCGTCGGCTGAGAAGGTGCCCATGAAGGGCATTTCCATATGGGTGTGCGGATCGATGCCGCCGGGCATGACATAGGCGCCGGACGCGTCGATCACCTCGTCCCCCGAAAGGTCCGGCCCGATCGCGGCGATCGTCTCGCCGTCGATCAGAATGTCGGCCCTGTAGGTGAGATCGGCGGTGACGATGGTGCCGCCCTTGATGACTGTGGTCATGGCAAACCTTCTTGGCTTTGAGGATAGGATATTGCCGGAGTACCGAGGATCGTTCCCGCCAGTTGGAGAAAAACGACGAGGCTGCGATTTAACGCGATCATCTCGTCCACTTCCAAGGCGCCAATGACGTCGAAGACCTTCTTGCGGGGATATGTCTGGATCTTGTCCACCATCGCGTCCGATGGCGCGCGCAAGCCGTTCGAACCTCGAGGCTTGATACGAACGCGAAGGTCGATGGTTTTGGCGAGATCCGACGTCAGTGGGACGACGGTGATGCTTCCCAGGTATTCGGCGAAATGATCGGCCTGCACAACGATCGCCGGCCTCGCCTTTCCGTAGTCGCCCTGACCCGACACTAGCACAACATCTCCGCGCTTCATCCGGGCAGATCGTCCCAAAGGGCCGCGACTTCATCCGACAATCGATCGAGTTCCCCGGACCGGCGGTCGGCCTCGTTGATCGCGTCGCAGTTCTCTTTCAAACGCGCCCGGAACACCGGATTATCCCAGTCCGGCACCCAGACCTCGGCCTGGATCGGCTTCCAGCCTTCCGCCAAAAGCTTCTGACGTTCTTCTTCCGACAATTCCTTCGGGCGTCCCATGCGCGCCTCCTCGATGATGCCGCAGAACCGATCCTACCCCACCATGCTGGCACTCTCCAGCGCAGCGGGCGACGCTGGCGGGAATGCGGCCACCGGCTGTCTCACCGAGGTAAGCCGCGATCCATGCAACCGCATCGTTTCGTCTCCGGAAATCCACGATGGCGAACGTGACCTGCCCCAAGCAGCGCAGTCACGAATGGTCCGCTGGCTCGATTCGTTCGATGACAACCGACGCGGCGGAGCGTTCCGTCGGCCCGTGATGGACGGCCTCGACATTGTTGCCGTCCGGGTCGAGCAGGAATGCCGCAAAATAGCCGGCGTGATAGTTGCGAACTCCGGGCCCGCCATTGTCGCGACCGCCGACTGCCAGGCCCGCCGCGTGAAAGGCCGCGACGGCCTCACGGTCGCTTGCCTTGAACGCGAAATGCAGCTGCGAGACAGAGTCTTCGGTTGCCGAGACGTAGAACTCGTCGCACCAGAAATCCTCGCCGTGGCTCTCGATGCTGTGGCCGAGGGCGCCGAGCACGGCCTCGTAGAATCGCCGGCTCGCCGCGAGGTCGCGGACGCGGATGTGGACGTGATCGAACAGCCGGCCGAGATGCTCAGTCATTGACCCCCATTTCCAATGACAGCTGCCTCAACGGCACCCGCAATCCGATATCTCTTCAAGGTTCGCCTTGGGGTCAGCAGCATACCCATTGATTTCGACTCTCTCGCATCCACGTCGGCGATCGCACTCACCTCCAGCGCTATACGCTCATCGACCCATTCTGCGATCAATTCCTCCGACGCCCAGGTAAGCCGAGCAGGCTTCAGCAAACTTTTTCATCAGGTCTTCACCACTTGGTTCCGCATGTCTCTCCAGCATCGCAGGCGGCGCGGCTGACACATACAAAGGGAAGGGCATTTGCACCGGCTCTTCACCGCGAAATAGGCGCAGCAGACTCCGCATTTTTTCCGGACTATCCGTTTCCCAGGTCACCAGCCAACTTCCAATTACCTCGTCTTTCATCCGCTCTCCAGAAACAAGGCCGAGGTGAACGACGCTTCGACCAGACCTGATGAACTGCCCTGACGTGGCAGTTCTCCGGATGATCGCCGCGAACAATAATGACCCGATGTTCAGGCCGCGATATTCGAGGACGAGGGCAGGTGGATTTTGTGCAGCACACGAAACTACTAGGGCCGTGCAATTCGGACTTTGCGGCTCGCACTCCTTGTCGCGAAACCCGAATGAGAGCTTGATCGGCTCGCCATGTTCGATTTCCAAGCTTGGCCAGAGGCTGAAGATGGGCTGATCGTCGCGAGCGATCGCATCCGAGGCCGCAGTCACCAGAAGCCCGAATAGGAGCGCGATGGCGACACAGACGCTGAATGTCAGATGCCAAACTCCACATGGTGGGACTTTCCAAGAACCAGACGGTGCACGCGCCAATCAAATCACTCCGCCACCCCCGCCGTCTCCACCACCGCATGCAACAAGACGTTGGCGCCGTTCTGTGCCCACTCCTTCGAGATCTCCTCGGCCTCGTTGTGCGACAGTCCGTCGACGCAGGGGCACATGACCATCGCCGTCGGGGCGATGCGGTTGATCCAGCAGGCGTCGTGGCCGGCGCCGGAGACGATGTCGGTGTGCGACAGGCCGAGCCGTTCGGCGGCGTCGCGCACCGCCTTGACGCAGGTGGAGTCGAAGGTGACCGGATCGAAATGGCCGACGACCTCCACCTCGGCGGCAATGTCCATGGCATCAATGATCGTGTCTATGCCGTCCTCGATCCGCTCGCGCATTGCCTCCAGCGTCTCCTTCGAGGGCGAGCGGATGTCGACGGTGAAGACGGCCTTGCCCGGAATGATGTTGCGCGAGTTCGGATAGACCTCGACATGGCCGATCGCGCCGACGGCGTTCGGCTGAAAGTCCATCGCCGTCTCGTGGACGAGTTCGGTCACCCGCGCCATGCCGAGTCCGGCATTGCGGCGCTTCGGCATCGGGGTCGAGCCGGTGTGGCTCTCCTTGCCGGTCAGCGTCACCTGCAGCCAGTAAAGCCCCTGGCCGTGGGTGACGACGCCGATATCGATCCCTTCGTCCTCGAGGATCGGTCCCTGCTCGATGTGGAGTTCGAAAAAGGCCTTCATCTTGCGGGCGCCGACTGGCTCCGCGCCCTCCCAGCCGATGCGGGCGAGCTCGTCGCCGAATGTCTTACCCTTCGCGTCAGTGCGGGCCTTCGCCCAGTCCTCTTCGTGGACGCCGGCAAAGACGCCGGAAGCCAGCATCGCCGGGGCGAAGCGCGTGCCTTCCTCGTTGGTCCAGTTGGTGACCACGATCGGATGCTTGGTCTTGATGTTAAGATCGTTGAGTGTGCGGACGATCTCCAGCGCACCGAGAACGCCGAGAACGCCGTCATACTTGCCGCCGGTCGGCTGGGTGTCGAGATGACTGCCGACATAGACCGGCAGGGCGTCCGGGTCGGTGCCCTCGCGGGTGAAGAACATGTTGCCCAATGTGTCCACGCCCATGGTCATGCCGGCACCCTCGGCCCAAGACTGGAAAAGCTTTCGCCCCTCGCCGTCCTCGTCGGTGAGCGTCTGGCGGTTGTTGCCGCCGGCGACGCCCGGGCCGATCTTCGCCATTTCCATCAGCGAATCCCACAGGCGATCACTGTTGATCTGGAGATTGGAAAGCTGGCTCATGGGGTGTCCTTTACGAGGGCTGGATAAAGAGGCCGAGCGCTCTCTTCTGGCATCTTGGTTCACGCTCGCGCTCGCGGCGACATGGCCCAGCGGGCGCCGCACCTCTCCGCGTCGTCATTCTCGGGCCCCGTCCCGAGAATCCAGAGATCGTCGGGTGCCATTCGTAGCAACGACGCAAGGCCGCAACCGCCGGCGTCGCGGCAACCGCCCCTGGATTCTCGGGACGGGGCCCGAGAATGACGACGTTTCAGTATCCCCGCCTTCTTCGTCGATGTTCGGCGGAACCTCTGCCGGTGGGTGCCCCAGCCCGCAGGACGACCGAATAGGCAGGCAGTCACTCCAGCCCGGCTAAAATCCCCTTCAGCGTGTCGACGATCTCCCCGATCTGCTCCTCGCTCACCATCAGCGGTGGCGACAAAGCGATGATGTCGCCGGTGGTGCGGATCAGCAGCCCCTCCTCGAAGGCCTTCACGAAGGCCGAGAAGGCGCGCTTGGTGGGCTCGCCCTTCATCGGTTCGAGCTCGATCGCGCCGATCAGGCCGATGGTGCGGATGTCGATGACGTGGCGTGTGCCCTTGAGCGAGTGGATCGCATCGGCCCAGACCGGCTCCAGCGCCTTCGCCCGCTCGAACAACCCCTCCTCCTGATAGGTCTCGAGGGTGGCGAGGCCCGCCGCCGCGGCGATCGGATTGCCGGAATAGGTGTAGCCGTGGGCGAACTCGATCAGATGCTCCGGCCCGGTCATGAAGGCGTCGTGGATCGTGTCCTTCACGAACACAGCGCCCATCGGGATGACGCCGTTGGTCAGGCCCTTGGCGGTGATCATGATGTCCGGCGTCACGCCGAAATAGTCGCTCGCAAAAGCCGTGCCCATGCGTCCGTAGCCGGTGATCACCTCGTCGAAGATGAGGAGGATGCCGTGCTGGTCGCAGATCTCGCGCAGGCGCTTGAGGTAGCCTTTCGGCGGCGGCAGCACGCCGGTCGATCCGGCGACCGGTTCGACGATGACAGCGGCGATCGTCGAGGGATCGTGCAGCGTCGCGATGCGCAGGAGGTCGTCGGCAAGCTCGGCGCCGTGCTCGGTCTCACCCTTCGAATAGCCGTTCCGCTCCGGGTCGTGGGTGTGGCGCATGTGGTCGACGCCGGTCAGCAGCGTGCCGAACATCTTGCGATTGCCGACGATGCCGCCGACCGAGATCCCGCCGAAATTGACCCCGTGATAGCCGCGCTCGCGGCCGATCAGCCGGAACCTGGCGCCGTCGCCCTTCGCCCGGTGGTAGGCGAGCGCGATCTTCAGCGCCGTCTCCACCGATTCCGAGCCGGAATTGGTGAAGAACACGTGGTCGAGGCCCTGCGGCGCGATGGTCGTCAGCCGCGAGGCGAGTTCGAAGGCCTTGGGGTGGCCCATCTGGAAGGCCGGGGCATAGTCGAGTTCGGCGGCCTGGCTCTGGATCGCCTCGGTGATCTTCGGCCGGCAGTGGCCGGCATTGACGCACCACAACCCCGCCGTCCCGTCCAACACCTGGCGGCCGTCCGCCGTCGTATAGTGCATGTCCTTCGCCGCGACGAACATGCGCGGCGCCTGCTTGAACTGCCGGTTGGCCGAGAACGGCATCCAGAAGGCTTCGAGATTGTTGGGAACGATCCGCGATTGCTCGTTCATCGACTGCCGCCTCGCTCGATCCGGCAAGCCTTGCGCTCTCGTTCCGGATTCTTGACTATTTGGTCAAAACCGAGGCTAGAAGCTTGCCGGAAACCGGTCAAGCGCAATTGCCGCAGGCCTTGGCGGGTGGCGATGCGGCGAGGATGGGGGCGGGTTTGGACGCCAAGGTCGAGGATCGTCCCGGAGCTGGCAGGGTGGCGCAGCAGCGCACCCGGATCCAGCTCGTCAACCGCGAGATCATCCTTTCGGCAGCGCTCGAAGTCTTTGCCACGCACGGCTTTCGCGGCGCGACGGTCGACCAGATCGCCGCCCGCGCCGAAATGTCGAAGCCCAACCTGCTCTACTATTTCCGCCGCAAGCAGGACATCTACCGGGCCGTCCTCGAACATACCCTCGACGACTGGCTGGCGCCGCTCGCCGCCATCGACCGGGACGGCGACCCGATCGAAGAGTTGCGGCGCTACATCACGCTGAAGCTGCAGATGTCGGCGGAAAACCCGGCCGCCTCGCGCCTCTTCGCCAATGAGGTGCTCGCCGGGGCGCCCGTCATCGGGGACTTCCTGAAGACGCGGCTGCGCGAACTCGTCCACGAAAAGGCCGGCGTCGTCCGCGCCTGGGTCGGCGAAGGCCGCCTCGCCCCCGTCGATCCCACCCATCTGATCTTCATGATCTGGGCGGTGACCCAGCACTATGCCGATTTCGACGTCCAGGTGCGCGCGGTGCTGGGCTCGCAGGTCGACAAGCCGGGCTTCCACGAACAGACCGCCCAGGCGGTTCTCACCATCGTTCTGAACGGCATCCGCCCGCGCGACTGACGGCACCTGCGGCGGCTGTCGCCTCGGCCCCGACGGTCAGGCCGCAGCGGTGGCGCCCGCCGCCACGGCGAGATCGCCGGTCCAGCGCTTGGTGATCTCGGCGATCACCCGCGGCAGTTCCTCCTTCGGCTGCGGCGTCGAGAAGAAATAGCCCTGCATCTCGAGACAGCCTTCCGCCAGCAGCGCCCGCATCTGCTCGCCGGTCTCGATGCCCTCGGCGATCACCTGCATCTTCAGGGACTTCGACAGACCGATGACCGAGCGCACGATGGCGATGTTCTCGGCCCGGCCCATGTCGCGCACGAAGGACTGGTCGATCTTGATCTTGTTGAAGGAGAACTTGCTGAGATAGCCGAGGGAGGAATAGCCGGTGCCGAAATCGTCCATCGAAACGGTGAGGCCGCGCCGGCGCATCTCCTTCAGGATGTCGAGCACCCGGTCGCTTTCGTCGAGGAACAGCGATTCCGTCACCTCGATCTGCAGGCGCTCCGCCGCGAGCTTGGTCTTGGCGAGCACCCGGTCGATATCGGCGAGCAAAGTCGCGCTTTTGAACTGCATGGCCGAGAGGTTGACCGAGATGGTCATCGATCCGGGCCAGCTGGCGGCCTCGCTGCAGGCCGTCTCTAGGCACCAGACCCCGAGGCGTTCGATCAGCCCCGCCTCTTCCGCCAGCGGAATGAAATCCGCCGGCGAGATCATGCCCTTTTCCGGATGGTTCCAGCGCAGCAGCGCCTCGAAGCCGCTGACCCGCTTTTCCGCCATATCGACGAAGGGCTGATAATAGAGCTCGAACTGTTCGGCATCGAGCGCCGCCTTCAGATCGAGCTCCATCTCCCGGCGCTGCTTCAGCTTGGAGCGCATCGCCGGCTCGAACATCCGGTAGGCGCCCTTGCCGGAACGGTCTTCCTTGGCCTTGTAGAGGGCGAGGTCGCAGTTCTGCAGCATCATGTCGGCGTCGATGCCCTCGGCATCGACGATACCCGGATCATGGGCGACGATGCCGACGCTTGCGGTGGCGAAGATCCGCCGCCCGTCGACGTCGAAGGGCTCCTCGAAGGCGGTGACGATCGCCGCGCCGAGCGCCTCGCCGCTGAGCCCGGACTTGGTCTGTGGCGCGATGACGGCGAATTCGTCGCCGCCGAGCCGCGCGACGCTGGCCTTCGCATCGACGATGCCGGCGAGCCGCTCGCCGCAGCATTTCAGCAGCGCGTCGCCGATCGGATGGCCATAGGTGTCGTTGATCGACTTGAAATTGCGGATATCGACGACGACGACGGAGAACGGCTTCTTGGCGGTCTTCAAAAGCTGATCCAGCTCCTCGCCGAACTGCCGTCGGTTCGGCAGATCGGTCAGCTGGTCGTGGCCGGCGAGATAATGCAGGCGCTGGGAGATCTGCTCGCGCTCGGTGATGTCCTCGAAGGTGATCAGCAGTCCCTTGCCGGACATGCCGCGGCGCTTGACCTCGAGGATGGTGCCGTCGGGCATGGTCATCTGCTGGGAGTCGGTGTCGTTCTCGCGCAGATTGCTGGTGAGCTTGGAGTCGGAGAAGAACTTCTTGGCGGGCGTGAGGATCTCGAAGGCGCCGAAGCGCTCGTCGAAGACGCCGTTCGACAGCAGCAGCCGGCGCTGGCCGTCGAGCATGCACAGCGCCTGGGTCATGTTGTCGAGGGCGCCCTGCAGCTGGTTCTGCTTGTCGGCGATCTGGTCGGACAGCATGTTGGTCTTGGCGTCGAGGTCGGTCTTCAGGAACTGGCAGCGGTCCTGCATCTCGCCGAGGGCGGAGAACGCGTTGCGGATCTCCTTGGGGCCGGCCGGCGTGACCTTGATGTCGTCTTCCTCGGCCACCAGCGCCTTTGCCGTGTCGCTGAAGCGTTTCAGCGGCGTTGCGACCGACCGCATGAGATAGACGAGCAGCGCCAGCATGGAGAAGATCACCGCGCCGAGCGCGATGGTCGCGTCGGTGGTGGTGCTCTTGAAGGCATGGTCGGCGGCTTCCTCGCGGGCCTTCAGATCGTTGCGGACGATCCGCACGGCAGACTGCAGCCCGAGCGTGATCTTCTCGATCTCGCGAAGCACCGTCGGCTTGGAAATCGAGGCATAGCCGGTCTCGATCAGGCCGAGCGAATAGACCATGCCGCGCAGCGCTGACTTCGCCTCTTCGGGAATGTCGGTCTCGAGAACGCCGGTGACGTTCTGGCGGATCTCACCCACCGCGGCGAGCACATCTTCGAGGTCACGGCCGCTGAGGGCCGAACGCCTGGCGGCCTCGCCCTCGATCTGGACCTGGCTTTCAAGGTTGCTGCGAACGTCGCCTATATTGGCGAGGCTCGACTGCAGGCGGGTGATCGGATCGACGCCGACGTCGACGAAAGCGGTCAGCCGCTCGATCGACTCGCGCTGGCTGCTGTAGGAGAGATAGCCGAAGGCACCCGTCAGGCCTGCAAAAATCAGACAGCCGAGGATGAGCCTCACCTTGATCGACATGACGCGTCTTTCTCGGCAGTAGAAACCAGATCAGAAGAGCGAAGACCCACACGCAGCCCTCGCCAGGGGCGCACTATGCCGACCCAAAGTTACTCTGCCGTTACAAAGCCACCCTGCTGGGAAGTCGGCGGCGGCGGCGTGCAATTTTCGCTTCGCGAGCCACGACGGCCGGGATCATCGCAAAAGGCAATCGCCGATCATTGCTTCGGGGACGCTACGCAAAGCTATCGCGCCCTTGCGGCATGGCGGCCGGCGGCCCGGCCTGAAAACAGGCAGCCGCCGAGAAACGTCCCCTCCAGCGCATTGTAGCCGTGATAGCCGCCACCGCCGAAGCCGGCCGCCTCGCCCACCGCATAGAGCCCTTCGATCGGCCTGCCGGACGCGTCCAGCACCCGAGCGTCGAGGTCGGTGTGGATGCCGCCGAGGGTCTTGCGCGTCAGGATGTTGAGCCGCACGGCGATCAGCGGCCCGTGGGCGGGATCGAGAATGCGATGCGGCTTTGCCGTGCGGACCAGCCGGTCGCCGAGATAGCGCCGTGCCCCGCGAATGGCGGTCACCTGCGCGTCCTTGGCGAAGGGATTGGCGATCTGCAGGTCGCGGGCGACGATTTCGGCGCGCAGGCAATCGAACGACAGGAGATCCTCGCCGACGAGAGCGTTCATCCCGGCGACCAGATCCTCCAGCCTGTCGGCGACGACGAAATCTGCGCCTCTCGCCTTGAAGGCCTCGACCGGCGGCGGTGCTCCCCTGCCGCGCCGGCTGCAGATCACGTCTCGCCAGCTCTTGCCGGTCATGTCCGGGTTCTGCTCGGAGCCGGACAAGGCGAATTCGCGCTCGATGATCGACTGGGTGAGCACGAACCAGGAATGGTCCCGGCCTGTCGCAAGAATCCGCTTCAGCGTCGCCATCGTGTCGAAGCCCGGCATCGCCGGCGCTTCCATCCGCTTGCCGAAGGCGTCGAACCACAGCGACGAAGGGCCCGGCAGGATGCGGATGCCATGCATCGGCCAGATCGGATCGTGATTTCGCAGCCCTTCGGTGTAGTGCCACATCCGGTCGCGGTTGATCACCGCACAGCCGGCCGCCTCGGCGATCTCGATCATCCGTCCGTCGACATGGGCCGGAACACCGGAAATCATGGAGTTCGGCGCAGGGCCCAGCCGTTCGACCGGCCAGTTCCTGCGCACCAGCGCATGATTGCCGCCGATGCCGCCGGAAGCGATGACGACGGCTCCGGCCTCGATGGCGAAATCGCCGACGACGTCGCGCGAGGTCGAGCGGCCGCGCGGCTCGCCGGAGACCGCGAGGACCTCGCCCGCGACCGCATGGGCCCGGCCGTCCCCGACCTTCAGCGAGGAGACGCGGTGCCGCGGCCGGTAGTCGACCCGGCCCGCGGCGAGATGCTCTCGCAACCGCTTCTCGAAGGGTTCGACGACGCCGGGGCCGGTGCCCCAGGTGATGTGGAAGCGCGGCACCGAATTGCCGTGGCCGCTGGCAAGGCCACCGCCGCGCTCCGCCCACCCGACGACGGGAAACCAGCGCATGCCGAGACCATGGAGCCAGGCCCGCATCTCGCCGCAGGCAAAATCGAGATAGGCCTCGGCCACCCGCCGCGGCCAAAGGTCTTCCGGACGATCAAAACCGGCCGAGCCGAGCCAGTCCGACAGCGCGAGATCGTGGCTGTCCCTGATGCCGAGCCGGCGCTGTTCGGGCGTATCGACCATGAACAGCCCGCCGAGCGACCAGAAGGCCTGGCCGCCGAGCGACTGCTCGCCCTCCTGATCGATGAGCACCACAGGCGTGCCGCGATCGGCGATCTCGCAGGCAGCAACGAGCCCCGCCAACCCCGCGCCGATGACGAGGGCGTCCGTTCTCTCCGGCATTGCATTTCCTCCCGCCGGCAAACTGCCATGGCGGGACGGGCGGCAGCAATCGCTCCGGCCCGGCGGGCAAGGGAGGGCGGCGCCAAGCGGGGTGTCACGGAAAGTCCAGCCCGCCTGTCCGATGTGTCCCGACCGGCGGGTCGATCACGCTTGGTCGGCAGCGGCAGTGAGGTCAGGCGAAGCCGGCATGCTCGCCGGCGACAAATGTCGCGGCGGCCTCGGCGGCATGACGCAGCCAGCCGCGGCCGCGGCTTGCGAGATCAGCGCGCACCGCAGGCAGAATGGCCGGATCGTCGGCGTGGCAGGCGGCGATCTCCCGCCCCATCCGCTCGAGCATGGCCTCCGACAAAAGGTCGTCGAGATCGTCCTCGCTGTCGAGCTTGCGGCTGTTCGGCGACAACCGGCGGACCACCACGCCGTCAAGCACGCGGTAGTGCGGATCCGGCGCGCGGCAGCGGCCCGCGGCGATCGCGCCCGCGAGGATCGGCGCCGCTCCGCCATCACGGGCGAGCGACCATGCCGATGGCAGCAGCGCCTTCGCCTCCCGCACCACAGGACCGCCGCGCCAGTCCGCCATGGCGACGAAGCGCGGCCGGCCGAGGCTGCCGAGGCCGGCCGTGCGCCGTGCGAATGTCATCTCCACGGACGGGTCGGGCATCGCCTGCCGCAACGCGTCATCGAACCGTTGCCCGATCGGCTCTGTGGCGGGTTTGAGGTCATGCAGCTTGCCCCAGAACTTCTTGCGCTCGCCCTCCGGCAGCATGACGGCCTTGCGCAGCCACTTGTGATCGCGCTCGAGCACCGTCGGCTGAGGCTCGTCGATGCCCTTTTCATAGCCCCTGAGGATCGCCCTGCAGATGGCGCCGGTTCCGGGCCCTCCCTTGGCGGCTTTCGCAAGCAGCGCGCTTGCGGCAAGCCGGACGATGTCGAGAGCGTAAGGCATTCGCGCCGCCTCGTCGAAATCGTTGACGCCCCAGATCAGCCGTCCCTCGGCGTCACGCCAGGTGCCGAAGTTTTCCAGATGGGTGTCGCCGATGGCGAGCAGTTCGGGAGCGGCGGAAAGATCGGGGCAGATTTCGGCGATCGTCTCTGCCCAGCGCCAGTAGGTGGCGCGCAGGAAGGCGAAGGAGGAGCACCGCATCTTGCAATGCTTCTCGCCGAGATCCTCGACAACGAGTTCGCCCGCCAGCCGGCTCGCCAGCCAGGCCTCGAAACGCGTCATCGATGCAGCAAAATCGCTCATGCCGGCCGTCCTGGCCACCAGGGATTGCAGCGATCCTACACCCGACCGCCGCCGCTGACATCACCTGGCGTCAGATATATCCTGCGCCCCTGCCCAGCTGCATGCCTTACTCGGCAGCGTCGGGCAGGGTGACCGGCTCGGGCGCATGCTGGAGCTTCTCAGTCGCCATCGGATTGTTGGGATGCGCCGTCCAGTTGCCGTATTCGTCGGGGATCGGCTTCTTCGTACGCGGGTCGTATCCGGCGATCCGCTCCATGGTGATGCAGTCCTCGACCGGACAGACATTGACGCAGAGATTGCAGCCGACGCATTCCTCGTCGATCACCTCGAAGCGGCGCGCGCCGTCGACCATGCTGGTGATCGCCTGGTGGGAGGTGTCCTCGCAGACGATGTGGCAGCGCCCGCAGGAGATGCACTTGTCCTGGTCGATCCGCGCCTTGGTGACGTAGTTGAGGTTGAGATACTGCCAGTCGGTGACGTTCGGCGCCGCCAGCCCGCGGAAATCGTCAATGGTGCGATAGCCCTTCTCGTCCATCCAGTCAGACAGGCCCGAGATCATCTCCTTGACCACCTTGAAGCCGTAGGTCATCGCCGCGGTGCAGACCTGGACGTTGCCGCAGCCGAGCGCGATGAACTCCGCCGCATCGCGCCAGGTGGTGATGCCGCCGATGCCGGAGATCGGCATGCCGACGGTCTCGGCGTCGCGGGCGATCTCGGCGACCATGTTGAGCGCCATCGGCCTGACCGCCGGGCCGCACATGCCGCCATGGGAGCCCTTGCCGTCGATGGTCGGGGTGGGAGCGAAATTGTCGAGGTCGATCGACATGATCGCAGAGACGGTGTTGATCAGGGACACCGCGTCGGCGCCGCCCTTTTTCGCCGCGCGGGCGGGATAGCGGATGTCGGTGATGTTCGGCGTCAGCTTGACGATCACCGGCAGCCGCGAATGCTGCTTGCACCAGCGGGCGACCATCTCGATATATTCCGGCACCTGGCCGACCGCCGAGCCCATGCCGCGCTCGCTCATGCCGTGCGGGCAGCCGAAATTCAGCTCCACCCCGTCGGCGCCCGTCTGTTCGACGAGGGCGAGAATCTTCTGCCAGGGCGCCTCCTCGCAGGGCACCATCAGCGAGACGACCACCGCCCGGTCCGGCCAGTTGCGCTTGACCCGGGCGATTTCCTCGAGATTGGTGTCGAGCGCCCGGTCGGTGATCAGCTCGATGTTGTTGAGCGCCAGCAACCGCCGGTCCGGCCCCCACAGCGCCCCGTAGCGCGGGCCGTTGACATTGACGACCGGCGGGTCCTCGCCGAGCGTCTTCCAGACCACCCCGCCCCACCCGGCCTCAAAGGCCCGCTGGACGTTGTATTCCTTGTCCGTCGGCGGCGCCGAGGCGAGCCAGAACGGGTTCGGCGAGGCAATGCCGAGGAAGCTTGTCGTCAGGTCGGCCATGAGCTGTGTTTCCCGTTTGCTAGTCTGCGGGCACGGTGAAGATCATTTCGACCGGAGCGATGACGCCGGCCTTGATGGCGGAGACCATGTTCTTGACCTTTTCGCCGACGGTCGGCCCCATCAGGAGATGCAGGCCGAGCGGCGCCGGCGCGGCAGAGTTTGCCGCCGATTGAACCTGTTCGAAGAAGGTGATCGCGACCTCGCGCCGATCGGTCTCGGCGAGAGATTTCAATCCGGCAGCCGCCGCGGCGTTGCGATAGACGTCGGGTTCGGCGAGCGCTGACAACGTCGCAGTCTCCGCCCAGGGCACCGGATAGACAAGTTCGCCCGCGCCGACCTTCATCACCTCGTAGACTGCGAAGGCACCGCCAGGCTTCAGGACGCGGGCAGCCTCGGAAAACAGCGCCGCCTTGTCCGGGATATTCATTCCGACATGCAGCATCGTCGCGATGTCGAAGCGGGCGGCGTCAAAAGGGAGCGCCGTCGCACTGGCAACCTCAAAGCGGACCTTGTCGGAAAGGCCGCAGAGTTTCGTCAGATGGGTGGCGGCCTCGACATAGGCCGGCGTCAGATCGATGCCCGTTACCTTGCAGCCATAACGGCTGGCGATCGAGCGCGCCGGCCCGCCGATGCCAGACCCAATGTCGAGAAGACGGGTCTCGGCGGTAATCCCGAGCTGATCGAGGAGTCGCGCCGTCGCTTCGGCACCTCCGATGTGGAACTCGTCGACGGCTTTCAACTGGTCCGGCGTCAGATGTTCGGGGTCGACGGCCGCTGTCTTGAGGCCTTCGAGAATGCGAGGCAGAACGTCATAGGCCGCATAGTGACGTGTCACACCGTCTTCCGAGAACGACATGGTTTGCAGCTCCCTCAAGCCAAAAGCCGACAGGTTGGCGACGGCAGCAAGTGAGCTCCGTGGGCTAGTTGATTGTCAAGTGAGTGCAAGATGCAACCTGAATGACTTTGCGGAAGAAAACCTCGCAGGTCTTTGATGTCTCGCAAAATTGCGTCCAGACGGAGGGTGCCCAGGCAAACGCCTGTCGCTGATGTTGCTTTCGGGGACGATCTCGTCACGCCGGTCAACGGGATGTGCTCGCGCGATGCATCCGGGGTCTCACTCCGCCGCGACCCTGTCCGCCGCAGTCAGAGCGGCGTGGATGTCCATCGCCGCGACCTTGCCGTCCTCCACCGCGACGACGGTCAAGTCCTCGCCTTCGGCGATGCAGTCGCCGCCGGCCCAGACACCCTCCAGCGAAGTGCGCCGCGCGGCGTCGACCCTGATCCGGCCGCGCTCCAGCGCGATCCCCTCGCCTTCCGCTTCGGTCCCGTGCGGCAGGAACGTCTGGCCGATCGCCTTGAAGACCTGGTCAGCCTCGATCGTCACCGTCTCCCCTGTCAGCACTAGCTTGCCGTTCTCGATCATCGTCCGTTCGAGTTCGATCGCCGCGACGTGGCCGTCCTCGGCATGAATCCGCTTCGGCTGGAGATGGAAGCGCAGGTGGACGCCGCGGGTCGCCGCCACCTCTTGCTCGTAAGGGCTGGCATTCATCGCCTCGCGGCCGCGGCGATAGGCGATGGTCACCTCTTCCGCGCCGAGCGCCTTGGCCTGGACGGCCGCATCGATCGCCGTCATGCCGCCGCCGATGACGACGACGCGCCGGCCGACCGGCAGCCCCGAGAGATCGGCGGTCTGGCGCAGATCGGCGATCCAGGCGACGGCGTCGTGGGAGCCGCTCGAAGCCTCCCCGTCGGCGCCGAGCGCGTTGACGCCTGCAAGCCCGAGGCCAAGGAACACCGCGTCGAAGTCGCGCCGAAGGTCGGCAAGGTGGATGCCCTGGCCGAGCGCCTTGCCGGTCTCGAAGGTGATCCCGCCGATCTTCAGGAGGAACGCCACCTCTTTCTGGGCGAAATCCTCCGTCGCCTTGTAGGCGGCGATGCCATATTCGTTGAGACCGCCCGGCTTTTCCCGGGCGTCGTAGATCGTCACGTCATGGCCCAGCATGGCGAGGCGGTGGGCGGCCGAAAGCCCGGCTGGGCCGGCGCCGACGACCGCGATTCTCCTCCCCGTGGCCGCAGCCCGCTTAAAGGGATGCTCGCCCGTCGCCATCAGGGTGTCGGTGGCATGGCGCTGAAGCATGCCGATCTGCACCGGCTTGCCCTCGGCCACCTCGCGCACGCAGACCTCTTCGCACAGCGTTTCGGTCGGACAGACCCGCGCGCACATACCACCGAGAATGTTCTGCGACAGGATGGTCTTCGCCGCGCCGATCGGATTGCCCGCCTGGATCTCGCGGATGAACAGCGGGATGTCGATCGCCGTCGGGCAGGCGTTCATGCAAGGGGCGTCGTAGCAGAAGTAGCAGCGATCCGCCTCGACCAGCGCCTCGTGCCGCTCGAGCGCCGGATGCAGGTCGGCAAAACCCGTGGCGAGTTCTTCGGCCGGCAGGCGTCCGGCCCTGATGTCGGGTCGGCGTGGCAGCGGATCGGACATGGCGATCGTTCCCTCTGGCTGGCCCTCGTCCCCTCGCGCCAAGGCGGCTCAGCGACCGGGATGAATGAGAATGATTCCATTTTTCGCGGCCGTCAAATTTTTTATCGTTTGGTCAAAAATCGAACGATCAACCGATCTGCTTTTTCGATTGAAACGACATGATTAAATCGTTGGATTGAACGGTTGCCGGCCACTACCTTGGCTGCATGACACTCGAACAGCTCCGCATCTTCATCGCCGTCGCCGAACGCCAACACATGACCCGCGGCGCCGACGCCGCGCATGTCACCCAGTCGGCGGCGAGCAGCGCCATCGCGGCGCTGGAGCTTCGCCACGGCACCCAGCTGTTCCACCGTGTGGGCCGCGGCATCGAACTCACCGAGGCCGGCAAGCTGTTCCTCACCGAAGCCCGTGCGGTGCTCGCCAGTGCCGAGACGGCGGAACGGCTTCTCGAGGAATTCGGCGATCTTCGCCGCGGCGCCCTCCGCCTCGTCGCCAGCCAGACGATTGCCAGCTATTGGCTGCCCGCCCGGCTCGCCCGGTTTCAGCAGCGATATCCGCAGATCGAGATCCGCCTCTCCCTCGACAACAGCGAGGGCGCCGCCGCCAAGGTGGTGGATGGCGCTGCCGAACTCGGCTTCATCGAGGGCATCGTCGAGGCGCCGGCGCTGGCCAACTGGCGGGTCGGCGAGGACCGGATGCTGCTGGTATCGGCGACACCTGCGGGCGCCATCGATGCCGGCTGGCTGCGCGCCGCCCGATGGATCGTCCGCGAACGCGGATCGGGAACGCGGTCCTCCTTCGAGGATGCCGCCCGGCGGCTCGGCCTCGATCCGGACGCCTTCGAGATCGGCATGACGCTTCCCTCCAACGAGGCGGTCCGCACCGCCGTCGAAGCCGGGGCCGGCGTCGCCGTCCTCTCGGAGCTGGTCGTCCGCGCGGCCATCGCCACCGGACGGCTGCAGGTACTGCCATTCGACCTGCCGGCACGGCCTTTCTTCGCGCTCCGCCACAAGGAGCGCTTTCGCACGCACGCGGCAGACGCGTTCGTGACGCTGCTCACGGAAGACGACCAATGACGATGAGTCACACGCTGAAGCCCCTTCCCGGGGGGCTGCGCCCCTTCGCACGCCTCGACCATCCCCGCGAGGTCATCCGGCAGTTCACGCCGAACTGGTTCGCCGCGACGATGGGGACGGGCATCCTGTCGCTGCTCCTGCCTCAGCTTCCCCTGGCCGGGCCGCTGCTCACGCCGATCGGCGAGGCCCTGTGGTTCTTCAACATCGGCCTGTTTTCGCTGTTCTCGCTGCTCTACGCCGCCCGCTGGGTGATGTTCCGGCACGAGGCGGGCCGGGTCTTCGGCCACAACACCGTCTCGATGTTCTTCGGCACCATTCCGATGGGGCTCGCGACGATCATCAATGGCTGCCTTGCCTTCGGCATCGCGCGGTTCGGCGAGGCGATCATTCCCGTCGCCCATGCCCTCTGGTGGGTCGACGTCGCCATGTCGCTCGCCTGCGGTGTCGTCATTCCCTATCTGATGTTCACCCGCCAGGAGCACAGCCTCGACCAGATGACGGCGGTCTGGCTGCTGCCGGTTGTCGCAGCCGAGGTCACGGGCGCCTCCGGCGGGTTGCTGGCGCCGCATCTTGCCGACGGGCAGTTCGTCGTTCTCGCGACGTCTTATATCCTCTGGGCCTATTCGGTGCCGGTCGCCTTCGCGATCCTCTCCATTCTCGTGCTGCGCATGGCACTCCACAAGCTGCCCCATGAGAGCATGGCGGCCTCCGCCTGGCTGGCGCTTGGCCCGATCGGCACAGGCGCGCTCGGAATGCTGGTTCTCGGCGGCGAAGCGCCGGCGGTGCTCGACGCCCGCGGCCTCGGCGAGATCGGCGGGGCGGCGGCAGGGATCGGCGCCATCGCCGGGCTCACGCTCTGGGGCTTCGGCCTGTGGTGGGTCGCCCTCGCCGCGCTCATCACGCTGCGCTACTGGCGCGCCGGCGTGTCGTTCAATCTCGGCTGGTGGGGCTATACCTTCCCGATCGGCGTCTATACGGCCTCGACCTTCAAGCTCGCCGCGGTGTTCGACGCGCCCTTCTTCTGGCTGGCCGGAACGCTGCTGACCATCGTCCTCGCGACGATGTGGCTGGTCGTCGGCAGCAAGACCTTGGAGGGCGCCTGGACCGGCAAGCTGTTCGCCTGCCCTTCGCTGCCAGCAAAGGGGTGATCATGGGCTAATTGGCCAGCGGCCATCTCAGATCGAGGCCGCATTCGATTGCAGCAATATAGGCGCCAGCCATTTGCCCTGATCTGGCACTATCTACTGATCGGCCGGACCGAGGTGGTGCTTAGTCATCTGGGCTGTAGTCTCCAGCTTCGCCCGGGACGGACAACGATCCGGCCGCTGCGATCCTCTTGGGGCTGATCATCGAGCGTCAGCCGAATGTCCTCGATCACCTCGTCCCTCAGGCGGTAGTACTGGTGGCGGCCGTCGAGCAGAGCCGTTTCACTGACCTTTCGGCAATCAATAGCAAACACTCTTTCGCTGACGAGATCGAGATTCTTCGGCCCATCGGACCCGAGCCGATCGGGCAGCCCTTTGGTGGTATCTGAAATGGTCAACGCGATGTCGTTGGCTGCGTGGTAGACGAAAGTGCGGTTGGCGAGTTCCTCGAGGCGTCGGAGCTTCAACCTTTCCTGCAGTGCATCATTGTCCTCGTCCGCGGCCATCAGGAAGGCGCAATCGATAACACGAGGAATGTGACCGCCGTTGAGATCGGAGAACTTACGCAGCGCGTGGCGAAATGCCCAATTGCCCATGGAATGAGCCAGGAGGTGAAGACGCTGCGTGCACTGCCGGAGGTCTTCGGGCTTCGGGACTTGGCCAATACGGCGGGCCTGAACCACCGTCTCGCGATCCACCGCGCGCATTTCTGTGAGAAACTCCACCAACCGCAACAAGGCTCGCCCCATCGCAAGGCCGGAAGCCTCCGCATCCTCTCTGTCAGAGAAGTAATTCCACGCCGGCGCAACTTCGCCATTCGACGGCCAAGAAAAAAGAACAACAATTACTCGTTGCTTTTCCGAATTATAAAGCTCTTGGAGAGCCGCCGCGCGTTGTAGGGAATTTTCGAACGTGTTGGCAAAGCCAGGTATATAGGCGATGACGTCACAATCTCCGCCCTTCAGTAATTTTCGCAATCCTTCAAACAGGCGTGCTGAGCCGTAGGTAGCCGGCTTATTGTTCCGATCTTGAAGATTTTCTGGATAGAGCTTACCCGCCCCGACGGTCCAGTTCCCATCAATCTTTGGATCATCCCCAGCGTAATCGACATTCGCTTCGCCAACTCGGAAACATTGCGGGCCGAGCTGATTGAACCGCTCGCCGAAAAGATGGCTCGTTGTAGAGGTCTCATGTAACACGTCGCGATTGCTTGCAAAATAGATCGTTGTCATCGGGACCATCATCAATCCAAAGTTGTGACAAACGATCTGTAGCATGAGATGCACATCGGTGCACCTTTGAATTGAATACAAGCGATTGCGATAGCAGCGCGGGAGTAGCCTCAGACTGGCTCTATCCGGTCAGATCTTTGATCCAATTTGGCAAAGTGAGAGCCAAGCCTATTCGTCAGGACGCGGTTCGGGCTCGCGCTTTTCCAGCGGCCGGCCGGCTTCCGCCCAGCCTTCGGTCCCGTCGGGGTACCAGTAGACCGCCTTGTAGCCCGAGGCGATGGCGCGCCTGGCGGCATTGTAGCTCATCCAGCAGTCGCGCTTGCAGTAGAACAGCACCGGCGCAGATTTCTCGCCCTTCGTCGCACTCTCGATGCCGTCGAAGAAATAGCGCTCCATCACCGGGGCAAGTTCGCCATAGCCGGTGTCGACCAGCCAGATCGAGCCGGGAATGTCCTTGCGCGGCTCCGGCCGCCAGATCGTGCCTTCTGGCAGGTTCTTCGGCCGCGGCACCCGCGGCAGGACGTCGATGAACGGCACACCGCCGGCATGCAGCCGAACCGCCTCCTCCGTATCGACCACCGTCCCGCCCGTCAGCGTCGAGGGCACCGGCGCGCGATAGTCCTCCATGCGGTAGCCGTCCGGCTCCGGCACGGCCTCACCGGCCGCAGGACTTTCGGCAAAAGCGGGGATCGCCGCCACCGCCGCGACGATCAGCGACAGCCTGAAGACCGCAGATGTCCGCCGCACCTGCCGGCCGGTTCCCGCAATGCCCATCTCAGCCTTTCGGGCCGGCCGCCGGCGCGTCCGCCTTCGTCTCAGGCATCGCTGCTCCCGCCTTGCCGGAAGGCTTGATGGGGTTGTCCTGCTCGTCGAGCAGCGGCACGCCATAGGAGAGGAGGATGTCGTTGATGGCGTCCTGGTTCTCGGCGATGGTGCGGTTCAGCGTCCGCTTCCATTCCTGGTCGGACGGCCTGACGCCCATGGTGATGCGGAAGGCCATCGCCGGACCCTTGGTCTCGTGGGTCAGCGGCACGACGGAATAAGCCCCCTTCGCCTGCTTGGCATAGTATCCCGCCATCGGCCCCCACAGAACCCCGGCGTCGATCTTGCCGCTGGCAAGGTCGTCGATCATCGCCTTGGCGGAATTGTCGATCCGTGTGTCGATGACCAGCGGATAGGACTTCGCCCTGGCCATCAGCCCGGCCCGGGCGATGTAGGTCCCGGGCGGCGTGCCGGCGATGACGCCGATGCGCTTGCCCTTGAGCTTTTCGTCCTCGAGCGTCGTGACACCCTCGAGATCGCCGCCCTTCGGCGTCACCAGAGCATAGGCCGTGCGATAATACGCGTTGGTATTCTGGACCAGCTCGTCGCCCTGCGGATAGCTCATGATGACGTCGCAGAGATTGGAGCCGAGCGTCATCCGCACGAAACCCGTCGCCTGCGGGAAATAGGTGTAGGCGACGTCGCTGCGGCCGAGCTTGCCGGCGAGGAACTTGGCGACGGCCTGCTCGAAACCCTCGCCCGCCTGGTTCGAGAAGGGCATGTTGTTGGGGTCGGCGCAGACCCTCAGGATATCCGGATCGACGAGTTCCACCTCGCTGCCGAACTCGCGGTCGGCCTGTGCCACGGCGACGCTCGAAAGCGCCGCCAGCGACAGGACCGCAGCCGAGATGCGCAGGATTGCACGGCAGAGCCGCCGTTCGGGTCGGCCCGCCGGGCTAGCCTGCCGGCGGGCGTTGTCGAGGTGAACCGTCATCGATCAAAATCCCAGGCAGCTGTACTCTTCTTCCTGCGCCGGCTTGTTGTTCCCGGCCCGCTTCGGCTCGCCGCGACCGACGACACCATCGGCGCGGGCGCGCAGATAGATGTAGATCGCATCCATCGAGCACATGACGTTCGGATCTTCGCCCCAGGCCGGCATCACCGAGTTGCCGGACGGGTTCCACTTGTTCTTCTGGCCGGAGACGACGATGCCGGCGAAGTCGTAATAGGAGAGATCCTGCAGCTGGCTGGTCAGGTTCGGCGCGAAGGACGAGCCGAGGCCGTCGGGACCATGGCACTGCATGCAGTTGGCCATGTATTTCTTGTAGCCGCGCCAGGTGTACCAGTCCGCCTTGCCGTCGGCCTCGATCTTGTAGGTCGGATTGCCCGACGGATCGGCATATTTGCCGAGATCGCCTTCGGTGGGCTCGTTGCCCTCGGTCGCGGTGTCCTTGGAAGGATGGGCGTCCGGCTTCATGTGGTCGGCATCGGCCATCTTGGCGTCATCGCTGACCGGCGTCGTCGGCGCTTCCTTGGTGCCTGCGGGGGCGCTTGCGCCATCTGCCGCAGCGCTCTTCCCGCCGCCGGCCGCAGCAGCCCCGTTTCCGCCCGCTGCCTGGCCGGACGTCGCTGCCGCCGCGGCCGCGCCGCCGCTCCCCTGATCCGGGGCAGTCTGGCCCTGCGGCACGATGGTGGTGCCGGAAGTCTGGGCGAAGGCAAGACCGGACACCGAAAGAACCAGGGCGCCGGCAAGAGCAATCATCTTCGTCGTCATCATTTCCTCAACTACTGGCGCGGAACGCGCATCGCATGTCGGCTGGCCTTGCGCCCGTCGCTTCGGGGCGGGTCATGCCGGTTGCCGGAGGCAGCCGGTGCAGGCGGCCGTTCGGGGCATCCGCCACTGCCTTCGGGAGGTGAGAACGGCCGGACCTTGCCGCGGCGATGCCCTGATACGCGCCACGTCGCGACCGGATCTCCGCAATTCGGGAACAAGTCCCAGTTCCACCACCCCGGCAGCGAACGGGCCCCGCGATCGCTTCGCGGGGCCCGTTCCTTGTCATGCCGTCTGACCGACTACTTCGAGGCGGTCTGGTCGGGAACGGTGAAGACCGTCAGCTGACCACCGAGGGCGGTGTACTTCGACAGCGCCGCGTAGCCGCCGACCGCGCCAAGGCCGGCATTCGGGTCGGTGAGGCCGGCCGCGAGGCCGATGCCGGCCCAGCCGCCGATGCCGGACAGGATGCCGACATACTGCTTGCCGTCATTCTCGTAGGTCATCACGTTGCCGATGATGCCCGACGGGGTCTTGTACTTGTAGAGTTCCTTGCCCGTCTCGGCATCGACCGCCTTCAGATAACCCTCGAGGGTACCGTAGAAGACGATGCCGCCCTTGGTGGCGAGGGCGCCCGACCACACCGAGAACTGCTCGGGCAGCGACCAGACGATCTTGCCCTTGCCGGCATCCCAGGCGATGAAGTTGCCCATGCCGCCATGGCTGTTCGGCGCAGGATACATCGACAGCGTCGCGCCGACGTAAGGCTGGCCGGCCGTGTAGGCGACGCGGAACGGCTCGTAGTCCATGCAGACGTGGTTGGTCGGCACGTAGAACAGCTTGGTGTCCGGCGAATAGGCCGCCGGCTGCTGGTCCTTGGTGCCGAGCGCGGCCGGGCAGATGCCCGTCGAGTTCACGTCTTCGCCGTTGTGCTCGGTCGAGTACTCGGCGACGACCTTCGGACGACCGTAGGTCTCGGAGCTCTTGTCCATGTCGACTTCGGTGGCCCAGTTCACCGCCGGATCGTACTTCTGGGCGACCAGCAGTTCGCCGCTCTCGCGATCGAGGGTGTAGGCGAAGCCGTTGCGGTCGAAGTGGACGAGCGCCTTGTGGTCCTTGCCGTCGACGGAGACGTCGGCGAGGATCATCTCGTTGACGCCGTCATAGTCCCACTCGTCATGCGGGGTCATCTGGTAGACCCACTTCGCCTCGCCGGTGTCGGCGTCGCGAGCATTGATCGTCATCGACCACTTGTTGTCGCCCGGGCGCTGCGCCGGGTTCCAGGTCGAGGGGTTGCCGGTGCCGTAATAGACGAGGTTCAGGTCCGGATCATAGGCCGTCCAGCCCCAGGTGGCGCCGCCACCGATCTGCCACTGGTCGCCTTCCCAGGTCTTCACCGAGGAGTCCTTGCCGACCGGCTTGCCGAGTTCGGTGGTCTTCTCCGGATCGATCAGCATTTCCTCGTCCGGACCGGTCGAATAGGCCTTCCAGACTTCCTTGCCGTCGGCGAGGCTGTAGGCGGTCATACGGCCGCGTACACCGAACTCGCCGCCGGAGATGCCGACGAGCACCTTGTCCTTGACGACCTGCGGCGCGGCGGTGCCGGTCTCGCCCTTGGAGGGATCGCCGTTCTTCACCGACCAGACGACTTCGCCGCTATCGGCATTGAGCGCCACCAGCGTGGTGTCGGCCTGGTCGAGGATGATCAGAGCCGGACGGTCGCCATCGGCCGGAGCATAGGCAACGCCGCGGTTGACCGTGTCGCAGCACATGACCGGGATGACGTTCGGATCCTGCTTGGGCTCGTATTTCCACTTGATGGTGCCCTCGTCCTTGAGGTCGAGCGCATAGACGATGTTCGGGAACGGCGTGTGCACGAACATCGTGTCGCCGATCACCAGAGGGTTGCCTTCATGGCCGCGCAGCACGCCGGTCGAGAACGACCAGGCGGGGACCATGTTGGCGACGTTGTCCTTGTTGATCTTGTCGAGCGAGGAGTAGCGGTTGTTCGCGTAATCGCCGGTGGGCATCACCCACTGGCTGCCGTTCTTGGCCATGTCCTGCAGGCCTTCGGCCGCCGTGGCGACACTCCCGAGGCCAATCAGCAGGCTCGAAGCGAGCGCGGCCTTCGTAATCGATTTCAGCATAAACGGTCCTCCCAAGGAACTGAGTTCACATGTCGACCGCGTGAGTGCAGCCAACATGGTGCCAGCGATGAATGGGGAAGGCTTCCGGCAGCGTGTCACGACCTCCAATAGGGGTCTTGGTGGGCACCGTTGATCATTACCCTACCAGTGGCCTTCGAGATTCGGGGCGCTCCCAACACCCCGATCTTGAAGCCGGAAACCATGAGGCACCCTAGTGCGGGAATTTTTCCTGTGCAAGCACTGTTATCGGCTTTTTCTAGGTGCACTGCACAAAATCACTGGTTCGTCATGCCGCGATATTTATCTCCCTCTAGGATATCCAAGCGTATTACCAGACTGCGGTCGGATCAATTCGCCGTCCGGCCGGATCACTCTCCATCTTCCAAGTCTAGCTGGGGGATCGTCGGGTAAGATCACCCCGCCAAGACCTTATCTAGACAACGCCGAGATTTCTCCCGCTGCCGCGCTACCCGATCCGAAGCCGGTTGTTGGACGGCGACTTTTACCGATGTTTGCGCCCTCGCAGCGGATTTTCCGGAAGGTGTCCATGGTGCAATGCAACAAAAGTCAGGGCAGTTTGACGCAGGACGAGGGCGCGAAGGCTCTTCGTCTTTCGCATTGCCGGACCGATCGTCCATCATGAGCGCGCGGGGCGCCCGGGAGAGGCTCACCCGCAGAGCTCGGCGGGAAAGCCGCGCCTTGAAGGAAAGGGAGGACAATTCATGACGCGGACGATCCTGTTCGCCACGCTGGCGGCCCTGATTCTCGCCGTGCCGATGCCGGCGAAGGCGACCGAGCCTCTCGCCGTCACCGAAATCGCACCGGGCGTCTATGTCCATCATGGCGAGGTCGCCGAGACGACACCACAGAATCAGGGCGACATCGCCAATATCGGTTTCATCGTCGGCGATGATGCGGTGGCGATGATCGACAGCGGCGGCAGCGTGCCGGTCGGCGAGGCGGCGCTCGCCGCGATCCGGGCGGTCACCGACAAGCCGGTGAAATACCTGATCAACACCCACATGCATCCCGACCACACCTTCGGCAATCAGGTGTTCAAGGCGGCCGGTGCGACGATCCTCGGCCATCGGCGGCTGCCGGCGGCGCTCGGTGCTCGGGCGGATTTCTACAAGCAGTCGATGCGCGAGCAGCTGGGGCCCGAACTTGACGATCAGGTGACGATCACCGGGCCGGACGACACCGTGGCAAAGGAGCGGCGGATCGACCTCGGCGGCCGGACCATCGTCCTCAAAGCCTGGGAAACCGCCCATACCGACAACGACCTGACGGTCTATGACGAGAAGACCCGGACGCTGTTTGCCGGCGACCTTCTGTTCATGCAGCATTGCCCGGTGCTCGACGGCAGCCTGAAGGGCTGGCTCGATCAGATCCCGGCGCTGAAGGACGTTCCGGCGGCACGCGTCGTTCCCGGCCACGGACCGGTGAGCGCGCCATGGCCGCAGGCGATCGACGCCGAAACCCGCTATCTCGAGACGCTCGCGAGCGACATCCGCCAGGCGATCAGGGACGGCGTCCCGCTCGCCGATGCGGTGCCGGAAGCCGCTGCCAGCGAGAGCGACAAATGGCAGCTCTTCGACGACTACAACCCGCGCAATGCGACGGCGGCCTTCGCCGAACTCGAATGGGAGTGACGGCCCCGCCGCACCAAATCAACGTCACGACCCGGGAAAATTCCGCGTCGCCATGCCGGTCTTTTGAAGGTGGCGGCCCTTGCCGGTGCTGCAATTGCGGTCAAAATGGGTGGCGGTGGGCGCCTGCCGCCGCGAAACGGGAGTTCGCGGCAGCAAGCCGATGCAGCCCCAAGGGAGGAAGACACATGGCCGGAAATCCGATGGTTGGCCGCAGCGCCGCAGGCCGCAGAACCGCGATCGCGCTGCTTTCGGCGCTGGCGATCGGCGGAGCCGGCCTCGCCCGCGCCGAGACTGCGATGTCGCCCGAACAGAAGGCCGCCGAGGCGGATTCGGCCTGGCCTGAGCTGAAGCCCGACCTTTTCGGCGACCGGCCGCTGATCGACGGCACGGACACCGTGTCGATCGAGGCGCCGAAGCGCGCCACCGACCCGGCCGTGGTGCCGGTGAAGCTGAGCTTTGATCCGAAGATGGAGGTGCGGAAGGTCACCCTCGTCATTGACGAGAACCCCTCGCCCGTCGCGGCCACCTTCGACTTTGCCGAGGGCGCCGGGGTCGCCGAGCTTTCGACCCGGGTGCGGGTCAACGCCTATACCGACATCCATGCCGTCGCCGAGACGGCGGACGGCAAGCTCTATGTCACCAAGACCTTCGTGAAGGCGGCCGGCGGCTGCGCGGCGCCGGCCGCGAAGGACCCGGAAGTCGCCGCCCGCGAGATGGGCAAGATGAAGATGCGCGAGTTTTCCAGCGACGATCCCTCGCTGCACGAGGCGCAGCTGATGATCCGCCATCCCAACAATTCCGGCCTGCAGAAGGACCAGGTGACGCTGCTCTACATCCCTGCGCATTTCATCACCGATCTCTCGGTGGAAAAGGGCGGCAAGGCGCTGTTCACCATGACCGGCGGCATCTCGATCTCCGAGGATCCGAGCTTCAGGTTCAAATATCGTGCCGACGACGCCGGCCCGTTCCACGCCAAGGCGTCCGACACCGAGGGCCAGGTGTTCGAGAAGACCTTCGACAGCGGCCAGTCCTGAACGGCCTGGCGGCGCCTCAAGGCAGGTTCGGCTGGGGGCAGGTCAGGCGGTAGCGGCGCTGGGCGGGACTGAGGCAGGAAAAAGCGTCGGTGCAGCTTGGTGCATTGAGCTCCTATCATGGGCGTTGACGATCCCCTCGCCCTTCGAGGCTCGCTTCGCTCGCACCTCAGGATGAGGGGATCTTCGATGCCCGCCTGCTCGACTCGCGCCACCCCAAGGCCGCGATCGCTTGGGAACTGTCGTCATCCCGGCTTCGGCCGGGATCCACTGCTCTGCGCCAGGACAGCCCCATGGAACGGGAAAAAGGTGGGCCATCCTTTACGATGAGACTGCAACGATTTGGCAAGGATCCCGGGTCAGCGGCCGGGATGACGAGCGCGTTGACAAGAAAAGGCGGCGGCAAAACGTGGCCGGCTCGACCGGAACAGAGATCCCCTCATCCTGAGGTGCGAGCGAAGCGAGCCTCGAAGGGCGAGGGGATCTTCGGCACTTCACATCAGTATGAACGGGATCGCCGGCGTCACAGCGGGATCGCCGGCGCTGAACCGTCACTCGAAGCAGCGGATCTCTGCCTCGGCCTGGGCGCGGCGGAGGTCGCCGATCGCCGCCTTCGACTCGGCCGAATCGCGGAAAATGCTGCCCTTCTCGCCGGTCACCTGGCCCATCGACAGCCATGTCGAGGCCTCGACATAGCGATCATAGGGGATGATCGAGGCAACGACGTCGAAGGAGCAGGAGCACTGCTTCAGCGCCGTGCTGGTGTTGCCGTTGGTGGCCATGCAGGCAAAGACGTAGTCGGCGATCGCCGTCGTCGGATAGTCGGCGCGGGTGGTCGAGGCGCCTGACGCCGTCGGGAAGTGAACGATGCCGGCGCCCTCGCCGGTAAGCGAGCCGGCTTCGCCGTCGCCGCCCGCAGCCGTGCCGGCCTCACCATCCGGCCGGGTCCCCTGTGGCATCGTGCCTGGCGCCATCGCACCCTGCGCCGTCGCACCCTGTGGCACCGCTCCCGGCGCGACCGACCCCGGCATCATGGTCCCGGACGAGGTGGCGGCAGGGGCCTCGGTGCCGGGATTTCCTGCCGTCTGGGCATGGCCGGCCAGTGGCGCCGCCATAAGCATCGGAGCGGCGAGAAGTGCCGCAGCCAGCCCGGCGCTTGCGTTGGAAATGGTCATCGTCAGCTTCCTCCCGAAGCCGCCCTTTCGGGTGGTTTCCCGTCAGATATGTCGCGGCATCACCGGCTTGCCCGGTTTTCCCAAAGATTTGGCCGGGAAAGGTTCCCGATTTCGCCGGCCGTCATTTCGCTGCGGCGGTCGGGGCCGCCCGGACGAAAGCGCCGAAGGCCCGCGGACCGTCCGGCACGTCGACGCTGCCGACGACCTCGAGACTGCCCGCATCGAGCTTGAGCAGCGTGTTGGCGAACCAGTTCGCCACATAGACGAAGCGGCCGTCGCTGCCTGAGGCGATCCCCTCCGGATAGTCGCAGCAGTCGAGCTGCCCGATCCGCTCGCCGCTCTCGGCGTCGAACACCGTCAGCGTGCCGCCATACTGGTCGGTGACGAAGACCTTCCCCGTCGTTTCGACGGCATCGTAGGGATGCGAGCCGACCGGCACCGTGCGAAGGACGAAATGGCCCCGCGCATCGACGACGCTGACGGAATCCGAGCCGACATTGGCGGCATAGACCCGCGTTCCGTCCGGCGAGAAGGCGACGCCGAAGGGCCGCTCGCCGGCCACGACCCGGGCGATCACCTCGCCGGTCTTCGCCGCGAAGAACGAAATCTGGTTGGAATCCCGGTCGGCGGTGACGACGACGTTCCCATCCGCGGAGACGGCAACGCCCGAGGGGGACTGGCCGGTCTCGAAATCGCCGACGACCTTGCGGCTTTCCGGATCGACGAGGAGCAGCCGGTGCGAATACCAGTCGGCGACATAGACCGGCGAGCCCGACGGATGCACCGCGATGCCGAGCGGCCCGCCGCCGACCTTGACCTCTCCGACCACCTCGCGCTTCGCCGTATCGACGATGGCGATCTGCTGGGAATCCGGCTGCGACACATAGGCGCGCGTGCCGTCGCGGCTCACCGCAATGCCGGCAGGCTTGCCCGGAACAGCGATGGTCTTTTCGACAGTCATCGTGTCGAGATCGACGAAGGAGAGGCTTCCGGCCTCCTGGCTCGTCACATAGGCGACGTCGCCTGCCGCCGCGCCCGACACCCCTGCGCCGAGCAGAAGAGCCGAAAGGCTGAGCGCCGCCGCCCGCCGCGGTGCGGCGCCGGCAAGCCGCAGGAGGCGCCCGCTCACGAGCCGGATTCGACCTTGTTCTTCAGGCTTTCGAGCCCTTCGGTGATGAACTCGGTGACGCCCTTCACCGAGGCCTCGTCGTTGAGATTGGCCGGCGGCTCGTTGTTCGGATAGCCGCGATAAAAGGCCGCGCGCCAGGTGACGTCGGACTTCGCGCCACCATCCGCCGGCTTCACGGTGATCGTCGAGGAATAGTTCGTCGCCGGCAGGAGATCGACGTTCACATGGCCGATGAAGGTCGAATAGCTCATCTTGTCGGCGTCGTATTTGGAGAGTTCCTCCTCCATCATGCCGCCCGACGTGAACCCGAGCGTGCGGACGGAGCCCTTCTCGTTGCCCTTGGTCGCGTCGGTCATGGCAATGCGCGGGTGCCAGGACATGTCGCCGAAATTCTGAATGACGGCCCAGACCTTGTCCGGCGCGGCGTCGATGGTGATGGATTCGCTCGCCTTCTGGCGCGTCGGACCATGCGCCGCGGCGATGCCGGGCAGGATCATCAGCGCCACGGCAAAGGCGGCGAGTTTCGTGAACACCGATTTCTCGAACAAGCGGCCAGTCTCCTCTTCCGATTCGGTGCCCACCCGAACCACGGCCAGCGCGGACCCTAGTCAGATCGCCGACGAAGGGAAAGACCTCGTCTCGAAGCCCTCCAGCGATCGACCACGATTTACTCTTACGTTCGCGTCAATTATATTTCGGTCACGAGCTCTCGCCGTGGAGGATGGCGGCGGGCAGTGCAAGCAATGATACGCAAAGACGCCGCAGTGCCGGCACAATTGCCGGCTTCGACGCTGCGGCATCCGCGCCGAGACGAGGCGCCACCAGACGATCGGGAGGACGATCCATGGACCTGAAATTCACGCCCGAAGAGGCCGCGTTCCGCCAGGAGGTCCGAAGCTTTATCCGCGACAACGTTCCCGGCGACGTCACCGAGACACTGCGGGCAGGACGGCATGTTTCGAAGGACCAGCTGGTGCGCTGGACCCGCATCCTCAACGACAAGGGCTGGTCGGTCCCGCACTGGCCGGTCGAACATGGCGGCACCGGCTGGGACGCGATCCGGCAGTACATCTTTCTCGACGAGATGCAGCGGGCGCCGGCGCCGCAGATGCTGCCCTTCGGCCATTCGATGGTCGGCCCGGTGATCTACACCTTCGGCTCGAAGGAGCAGAAGGCGAAGTTCCTGCCGCGCATCGCCAATCTCGACGACTGGTGGTGCCAGGGCTTTTCCGAGCCGGGCGCCGGCTCCGACCTTGCCGGGCTGTCGACCAGGGCGGTTCGCGACGGCGACCATTACGTGGTCAACGGCCAGAAGACCTGGACGACGCTCGGCCAGTATGCCGACTGGATCTTCTGCCTGGTGCGCACCGACCCCGCCGCGCCGAAGAAGCAGATGGGCATTTCCTTCCTTCTGATCGACATGACGACACCCGGCATCACCGTCCGGCCGATCCGCACCATCGAGGGCGGCCACGAGGTCAACGAGGTCTTCTTCGACGACGTGAAGGTGCCGGTGGAAAACCTCGTCGGCGAGGAGAACCGCGGCTGGGACTATGCGAAATTCCTGCTCGGCAACGAGCGCACCGGGATTGCCGGCGTCGGCGCCACCAAGCAGCGCATCCGGCGGCTGAAGGAAATCGCCAAGGCCGAGCCGGCTGCAGGCGGTGTCGTCTGGGACGATGCGCGCTTCCGCGAGAAGGTCGCGGCCGTCGAGGTCGAGCTGAAGGCGCTGGAAATGACCCAGCTGAGGGTCGTCTCGGCGGAAGCGCGACAGGGCCACGGCAAGCCGGACCCGGCCTCCTCGATCCTGAAGATCAAGGGCACCGAGCTGCAGCAGGCGACGACCGAACTCCTGATGGAGGCGATCGGCCCCTTCGCCCTGCCCTACGAGGCGGAGGAGATCGAGGGCCGCAACGAGCCGCCGGTCGGCCCGGACTACGCCGCGCCCATCGCGCCGAATTATTTCAACTACCGCAAGGTGTCGATCTACGGCGGCTCCAACGAGATCCAGAAGAACATCATCGCCAAGGCGATCCTCGGGCTGTGAGCGGCTGACTTGGCTGGTTGAACGGCGTCGGCGCATGCATACCCCCCTCTGTCCTGCCGGACATCTCCCCCTCAAGGGGGGAGATCGGTCTTGCGCCAGAGGCGCTACGCCAATCTGAGACGCCTGAAAGCCGCATAGGCGCTGGAAACGAGACGACAACAACGAAGCGAATGATCTCCCCCCTGGCGGGGGAGATGTCCGGCAGGACGGAGGGGGGCGCCTCGCGCCGTCATGTCAAAACGATAAGCGTGAACGGCGCCGAGCACTGACGACGGTGCAGTCGATCGTTTGTAGAATTTCGGGAGGAAACCCATGGATTTCGAACTGTCCGAGGAACAGAGCCTCATCAAGGACTCGGTGACCCGGCTGCTGCGCGCCGAATACGGCTTCGAGCAGCGTGAGAAGCACCGGGCGGAGCCGATCGGCTTTTCCGAAACGATCTGGCAGTCCTTCGCCGAGCTCGGGCTGCTCGCCATTCCCTTCGCCGAGGAGGATGGCGGGCTGGGCGCCGGGCCCGTCGAGACCATGATCGTCATGGAGGCCTTCGGCCGCGCCCTCGTCGTCGAGCCCTATCTCGCTTCCGTCGTCATGGCCGGCGCGGCGCTGCGCCACGCGGCCTCGCCCGAGCAGCGCGCCGACCTCGTTCCCGGCCTTGTCGACGGGTCGAGCCGCCTTGCCCTCGCCTTCGCCGAGCGGGACACCCGCTACGACCTCTCCCGGATTGCCATGGCCGCGACGCGCGATGGCGAAGGGTACCGTCTTTCCGGCGAGAAGACGCTGGTCCTTCATGGCGACAGCGCCACCGGCTTCATCGTCGCTGCCCGCACGGCGGGCGCGCCCGGCGAGACGGCCGGACTCGGCCTGTTCCATGTCCCGGCAGATGCCGAGGGCCTGTCCCGCCGCGGCTACCCGACCCAGGACGGCATGCGCGCGGCCGAGCTCAACTTCGCCAAGGTCCTCGTCCCTGCCGGGTCGGTGCTCGGCGATCCCGAAGGCGCTCTCGAGACGCTGATGCGGATCGAGGCCGAGACCATTGCGGCGCTCTGCGCCGAGGCGGTCGGCTCGATGGAGAGGATGGTCGAGCTGACCACCGCCTACATCAAGGAGCGCAAGCAGTTCGGCGTGCCGATCGCCGCCTTCCAGGCGCTGCAGCACCGGGCTGCGGAAATGTATATCGCGCTCGAACAGGCCCGCTCGATGATGTTCTTCGCGGCGATGAACGCCGGCGAGGACGACGCCGCGGCGCGGCGCGCGGCGATCTCCGCCGCCAAGGTGCAGATCGGTCGCTCCGGCCGCTTCGTCGGCCAGAGCGCCGTGCAGCTCCATGGCGGCGTCGGCGTGACGATGGAGTACGAGATCGCCCATCACTTCAAGCGCCAGGCGATGATCGACCTCTTCCTCGGCGACGCGGACCATCACCTCGCGGTCGTCGCCAGGGAAGGCGGGCTCGACGAAGCCTGACGTTCGCGAACTGGCCTCCCCGGCTGACACCAATCGTTACACATCGATACGGCCCGCGCATGGAAGCGCTTGCCGGCAGCGTTTATCTTCGAAGCTGCCGAAATGACGCTTCCAGAATGTGGGACCCGATGAAGTTCTTCGCGAAAACCAGGCGGATCGCCCTCCTCGTCGCCGCCGCGGCCGTCGTGGTGATCGGCTGCCAGCTCGGATTTTCCGGCAAGCGCGACAGCGATGCGGCGGCAAGCGTCGGCACGCCTGCCGCGCCCTCGGCCGTACCCGCCGAGCCTGCGAGCCTCACCGTCACCACCGACACGGTGCGGCGCACGAAGATCGGCGAGACGATCGTCGCCAACGGCGTCGTCGCCGCCAGACGCGAGGTCATCATCGGATCGGAGGCGAGCGGCCTGCGGCTCGCCGAGGTCGAGGTTGCGCAGGGCGACCACGTCACGGCAGGCCAGATCCTGGCGCGGCTCGACGATTCGCTGCTCAAGGCGCAGATCGCCGAACAGGATGCCGCGATCGACAGCGCCAAGGCGACGCTTGCCAATGCGGTCTCGACCAGCGAGCGCAGCCAGCGGCTGATGAAATCCGGTACCGTGTCGAAGGAGACCGCCGAGACGAACGCGACCGCCGTCGCGACGGCGAAGGCCGCCCTCGCCCAGGCCGAGGCCGGCAGGAAGACGCTGGAGGTGCAACTCGCCCGCACCGAGATCCGCGCTCCCTTTGCCGGCATCGTCTCGGCCCGGCCGGCAGTTCCCGGCATCATCGTCCAGACCTCGACGGAGATCGCCCGCATCCAGGAGGATGGCGCGCTGGAGGCCCGGGTGGACGTGCCCGAGCAGTCGGTCTCCGCGCTCGTGGCGGGCGCCGTGGCGGCCGTCACCGCGCCGGACGGGCGCACCATCGACGCGACGCTCACCTCCCTCGACGAGGTGGTCGACACCGACACCCATCTCGCCCTCGCAGTGGTCGCGCTGCCGCAGGATTCCGGCCTCAAGGCCGGCATGTTCGTCACCGCCAGGATCGAGACCGGCGGCGCCGAGAGCCTGACGGTCGCCGACAAGGCGCTGACCTGGCAGGATGGCAAGACCGCCGTCTTCAAGGTGGCCGCCGACGATATCGTCGCGGCCGTGCCGGTCACCGTTGGCAAGCGCAGCGACGGCCGCGTCGCCGTCTCCGGCGACCTTGCCATCGGCGACCGAGTGGTGACGAGCGGCGCCGGCTTCCTGCAGGACGGCAACAAGGTGCGGCTGGTCACCGAACAGGCCTCGGCCGGCGGAGACGCCCAGTGAAGAACATCTCCGCCTGGGCGATCCGCCACCCGCTGCCGACGATCGTCCTGTTCCTCGCTCTGGCGATCGCCGGCGCATGGGGCTTCATGCAGCTGCGCGTCAACAACATGCCCGACATCGATTTTCCGATGGTGCGGGTGACCGTGACCCAGACCGGCGCCTCGCCGACCGAGATCGAGACGCAGGTGACCGATCTCGTCGAGAACGCGGTCGCGACGATCGCCGGCGTCGAGGACGTCACCTCGACGATCAGCGAGGGCTCCTCCGTCACCGCCATCCAGTTCGAGCTCGACACCAACCTCATCGAGGCGACCGACGACGTCCAAAACGCCATCGACGGCATCCAGAGCCAGCTGCCGGACGCGGCCGAGACGCCGATCGTCGCCCGCGTCGAGGCCGGCGACAATTCCATCCTCACCTATGTGGTCGAGGCGCCCGGCATGCAGCCGGACGAGCTCTCCTGGTATGTCGACGAGGACGTCTCCAAGGCGCTGCTCGCCGTCGACGGCGTCTCGAAGATCGAGCGCTCGGGCGGCGTCGATCGCGCCATCCTCGTCAAGCTCGACCCGGCGCGGCTCGACGCCTTCGGCACCACCGTCGGTGCGGTGACCAGCACGCTCGCCGCCCAGAACATCAACCAGGCGGGGGGGCGCACCGTCATCGGCGGCACCGAGCAGTCGGTGCGCACCCTCGGCAGCGCCGGTTCGGTCGCCGAACTCGCCAACACGCCGATCACCATCGCGCCCGGCAAGTCGGTGCGGCTGTCCGATCTCGGCCAGATCGTCGACGGCTGGGAAGAGCCGCGCAGCCGCGCCCGCCTCGACGGCAAGGAGGTCGTCGCCTTCTCCGTCTACAGCGCCAAGGGCTCCAGCCAGGTCGGCGTTACCAAGGCCGCACGCGCCGCGATCAAGGCGATCGACGCGAAGAACAAGGATGTCAGCTTCACCGAGGTCACCTCGTCTTCGGACTTCGTCGAGGAGAGCTACGACGCCGCGCTGGAAGCCCTGTGGATCGGCGCGCTGCTCGCCGTCGTCGTGGTCTTCCTGTTCCTGCGCGACATCCGCGCGACGATCGTCGCAGCAACCGCGCTGCCTTTGTCGCTGATCCCGACCTTCGCGGTGATGGCCTGGCTCGACCTGTCGCTCAACAACATTACCCTCCTGGCGCTGTCGCTGGTGGTCGGCATCCTCGTCGACGACGCCATCGTCGAGATCGAGAACATCGTCCGGCACATGCGCGAAAGCGGCAAGAGCGCCTTCGACGCCGCCATCGAGGCCGCCGACGAGATCGGCCTCGCGGTGGTTGCGACCACCGCGACGATCATCGCCGTCTTCCTGCCCGTCGCCTTCATGCCGGGCATCCCGGGCAAGCTTTTCGTCAGCTTCGCCATCGCCGTCTGCGTTTCGGTGAGCTTCTCGCTGATCGTCGCGCGGCTTTTGACGCCGCTCCTCGGCGCCTATCTCGTCAAGGCGGGCCATGGCGGCTCGGAAGAGGACACGCCCTTCTGGGTGCCGGGTTATCTCGCGGTGCTGCGCCAGGCGCTGCGATTCCGCTGGCTGACGGCACTCGTCGGCATCGCCTTCTTCGCGGCCTCCGTGATCGTCGCCTTGGGTCTTCCGACCGAGTTCATGCCCGCCTCGGACCGCGGCCGCGCGCTCGCCTCCGTCGAGCTCGTTCCCGGTTCGACGCTGGAGGAGACCGACGCCGTGGTGAAGACGGTGAGCGCGATCCTGAAGAAGCAGCCGGAGGTCGCCTCGGTCTTCGCCTCGATCGGCACGGCCTCGGAGGGCGGCGGCGGTCCGCAGCGCCACACCACCGCCGCCGTCAATTCCGCCACCGTGACCGCCAATCTCCTGCCCCGCGACCAGCGCGCGGTAAGCCAGCAGGAATTCGAAAAGCGCCTCGCCGGCGCCTTCGACGACATTGCCGGTGCCCGTGTGCAGTTCGGCGCCGACAACCAGTCCGGCTCGAAGGTGAAGATCACGCTTGCCGGCCCGGACAGTGACAAGCTCTCCGAAACCGCCAACGAACTCGCCGCCGAGATGCGCGACGTGCCGGGCCTGCTCAATCCGATCTCGGATGCCGCGGCGGCCAAGCCCGAACTCGTGATTGCGCCGGACAAGCAGCGCATGGCCCGCCTCGGCATCACCGCCAGCGACGTCGCGACGCTGCTCTCCGTCGCCACCATCGGTGCCAACCAGTCGGCGCTGGCGAAATACAGCCTCGGCGACCGGCAGGTCTATATCGTGCCGACGCTGACCGACGACGCGAGGGGCGATCTCGCCCGGATCAAGTCGCTGAAGATCGCCGGCACCTCGCAGACCGTGCCGCTCGGCTCGATCGCGACGTTCTCCTTCGGCGCCGGCCCGACGACCATCACCCATTATGACGGCGACCGGACCGCGAGCGTCGAGGCGGAGCTTTCGGGGCTGACGCTCGGCGAGGCGCGCGAGGCGATCGCCAATCTGCCGGCGATGAAGAACCTGCCGGAGGGCATCCGTGAGAAGGCGCAAGGCGACGCCAAGCGGATGAACGAGATGTTCTCGGGCTTCACCATGGCGATGGCGACCGGCGTCCTGTTGATGTTCGCGACGCTGGCGCTGCTCTTCAACTCCTTCCTACAGCCGATCACCATCCTCACCGCCCTGCCGCTGTCGATCGGTGGCGCCTTCGGCTTCCTCTGGCTGACCGATTCGGCGGTGGCGATCTCGGTGCTGATCGGCGTCCTGCTTTTGATGGGCATCGCCGCGAAGAACTCGATCCTGCTGGTCGAATACGCCATCGTCGCGCGGCGAGAGGGACAGGACCGGTTCGGTGCGCTGATGGACGCGGCGAGGAAGCGCGCCCGGCCGATCGTCATGACGTCGATCGCCATGGGCGCCGGCATGGCGCCGCTCGCCCTCAGCCTCGGTGCCGACGCCGAAACGCGGGCCCCGATGGCGATCGCGGTGATCGGCGGCCTGGTCTCCTCGACGCTTCTGTCGCTCGTCTATGTGCCGGTGGTCTATACGATCATCGACGATCTCGAGCGGGTGCTCGGCCGCTGGCTCGGCAAGCTCCTGCCGAAGGACGAGCCGCGGCCTGCGGCGATCGAAGCGGCGGCGACCCCGGCGGAGTGATTTCCGGCGGACCCTGTGGCAGATCTACGGATGCGTACGGAGCTGTCGTGTTGCGGACCCCTCTGTCGCCTCTGTGCGAGACCAGATCACAGCACTTTGAGGCACGCCAAGAATCTCCATGATCGCCAGGCTCAATGCTGAATCGATGTCCTCTCGGGTATAGAGCGTGTAATAATTGAGCGGTTCACCACGATACCGCTTTATGGCGACTCTGGTCGTGCCGTCGACACAGTAGACTGCACCGTTGAAGCTGTCGAAATCATCGGCGCCGCTGAGCTGTTGCAGTTCCTGCCATGTCTTGCTTTGGCTCGAAACGATGAACTGCAGCTGCGGAAACGTTGCTTCGTACAACAGGTCGGCATCCGCAAGCTCGATCTGCATGGCTTTCTGCCTTTCAAGGAAGTGGCCGAACCTTCGTAATCTGCACTGGGATGGCCGCATAGTCGACGCCATCGCTATGTCTCGCAAGAACGCCCGGCGTGTATCCAAGATACCAATGAGCCAGAGTTGCCGTCGAATGACCGGGAAGTGGCTGCACATCCGTATAAAACTCGATCCCGTCCTGCGCATCGGGTAGACTTCCAACATAGGCCTTGACGACAAGGAAGTTGGATTGGGCAACGTTCCGTGGCTCACGGCCCCAGATTTCGTTGGATGCCATCTGCTTTCTGGCGACAGCTGGAGACTGGGACGGGCTCGCTCGGCGGTAAAAAGGGCCGTATGCGGCTGCCATCCATGCCCCCCAGCGTCACGATCGCCTCATCGGCAGTCTAAGATCAATACCACTTATCGTCGCGGCGCCAGATTTAAATGACCGGGTTGCAAGGCCGCCTCGAAACCACCGGTAGCTAGATGGCCCTTTTTTTCGTGGGCCACTGCGATCGCCACTTCTGCGAAGGTTCCTCTTGCGATCGCGTTCACCGCAGATCCGAAGGTCACCATGACGACGCCGGCGCTACTGTCTCGGCTGAGCGCTTCCGCATCGGCTCTCCGGCCCTAGCTTCCTTCCAGACAACCTGAAGGAGCCACGCCCGTGACGTTCTTCCGCCCGATCATCGCCGCCGTGCTTGTCGGCTTTCTCTTTGCCGGACCGGCGATCGGCCAGCAGGCGGCCGACAGCGTCGCGCCGGAAGCTGCGAGCAGCATGCGCGCCTCCTCGGCCGAGCCGGCGCGGGCGAAGAAATTCATGGTCGCGGCGGCCAATCCGCTGGCAGCCGAGGCCGGCGTGGCGATCCTCAAGAAAGGCGGCAACGCCATCGACGCGATGGTGACGACCCAGCTCGTCCTCAATCTCGTCGAGCCGCAGTCCTCCGGCATCGGCGGCGGTGCCTTCCTGGTCTTCTTCGACGCCAAGGCCGGCCGGCTCACCACCTTCGACGGCCGCGAAACGGCACCTGCCGGAGCGGATCCGAAACTCTTCCTCGACGAGGCGGGCGATCCGCTCGAATTCTACGATGCCGTCGTCGGCGGGCGTTCGGTCGGCACGCCCGGCACGCTGCGCCTGCTCTTCGAGACCCATGAGCGCTTCGGCGCGCTCGACTGGAAGACCGTCGTCCAGCCGGCGATCGATCTGGCCCGCGGCGGCTTCGACGTCTCGCCGCGTCTCCACGATCTCATCGTCGAGGACGGCGACAGGCTGAAGCGCTTTTCCGTCGCCAGGGACTACTTCTTCGATCGCGAGGGCGAGCCGCTGAAGGCCGGCATGCGCCTGAAAAACGAGGCCTTCGCCGAGACCCTCACGACCATCGCGGAAAAGGGCGCCGAGGGTTTCTACGAGGGGCCGGTCGCCGAGGCGATCGTCGCCACCGTCCAGAACGCCGAGGGCAATCCCGGCCGCCTGGCGCTTTCCGACCTTGCCAATTACCGCGTCGTCGAGCGCGAGCCCGTCTGCCTCACCTATCGCGTTTACGACGTCTGCGGCATGGGGCCGCCGTCGTCAGGCGCACTCACCGTCGGCCAGATCCTCGGCCTTCTCGCGCCCTTCGACATTGCCGGCCTCGGCCCCGAAAGCGTCAAGGCGTGGCGGCTGATCGGCGATGCCTCGCGTCTCGCCTTTGCCGATCGTGGTCGCTACATGGCCGACATCGACTATGTGCCGATGCCGCTGAAGGGACTTCTCGACGAGGCCTATCTCGCCTCCCGCTCGAAACTTCTCGAGGGCGAGCGCGCGCTTGCCGAAGCCGACGTCGCGCCCGGCATGCCACCCTTCGACCATGCCATGCTTCTCGGCGACGACACCGCCATCGAGTTTCCCTCGACCAGCCATTTTTCCATCGTCGACGGCGCCGGCAACGTCGTCTCGATCACCACCACGATCGAGAACGGCTTCGGTTCGCGGCTGATGACCGGCGGTTTTCTGCTCAACAACGAGCTCACCGACTTCTCCTTCGAGACCCATGACGCGGACGGCCGGGTGATCGCCAATGCCGTCGCGCCGGGCAAACGGCCGCGCTCGTCGATGGCCCCGACCATCGTCATGCGCGACGGCAAGCCGGTGCTGGCGGTCGGATCGCCCGGCGGCAGCCGGATCATCGGCTATGTCGCCGAGGCGCTGATCGCCGTTCTCGACTGGAACATGAACGTTCAGCAGGCCGCCGCCCTGCCCCACCTCGTCAACCGGTTCGGCACCTTCGACGTCGAAGCCGGCACCGACGCCGTGAAGCTTGCGGAACCTCTGAAAGGCCTTGGCTTCGCGGTGAAGGAGGGCGACCTCAATTCCGGCATCCACGCCATCGCCATCACCCCGCGGGGGCTCGAAGGCGGGGCCGATCCGCGCCGCGAAGGCGTTGCCGTCGGCGAATAGGATGCCCGTCCTGCCGGGCAATCCTTTTCTTCGCAGAATATCAGGTCGCAAGACCAGATTTTGATGACATCTGCCAGTTGACTGTCAATTCCAGCTGATCCTCGCTTTCTCCGGCCGCTTTCCGCGTCGACGGACAGATATATCGTTGCCGCGCCATTCTGTAATACCTGGAATTGCAGTCAATCCTTCCCGGCCATTCAGAACTCTTTCATCCGTCCGGCGCACGATGCGCCGAGACATACAATTTCGACGTTCTATAAATCGCTCATATGATCCATGCCGAAAGTGCGATTGCATGATGACCGCGACGACACTGGTGGAGGGGGCCGGTCCGCAATCGGACGATCTGCTCGACGCGATTTCGCGTTCGAACCTGGTCGTGGATTTTTCCATCGACGGCCAGGTTCGTTCGGCCAACCAGAATTTCCTGCAGCTGATGCACTATCGGCCCGAAGAGGTGATCGGCCGGCACCATTGCATGTTCGTCCGCGCCGACGATCGCGAGACGCCCCACTACCGCGCCTTCTGGGAGCTTCTGAAGGCCGGTGAGTTCGTCCAGCGGGAAATGCGCATGGTCGCCAATGGCGGCCGCGAGATCTGGCTGCAGTCGAGCTATAATCCGATTCTCGGCAGACAGGGCGAGATCCGCAGCATCCTGATGCTGGCGACGGACATCACCGCCGAAAAACAGCGCGCGGCCAATCACGAGAGCACGCTCAACGCCATCTCGCGATCGACGGCGATGATCGAATTCGCCATGAACGGCACGATTCTTGCGGCCAACGCCAAGCTGGCGGCGATCATGGGCTACGAGGTGCAGGAAATCCTCGGACGCAATCACCGGGAATTCGTGCCGCCCGAGGTCGCCGAGAGCGAAGCCTACCGGATCTTCTGGAACCGGCTGCGGGCGGGCGAATATGTCGAGGACGAATTTCCGCGGATTGCCCGCTGCGGCAAGACGATCTGGCTGCAGGCGAGCTACAACCCCATCCTCGACGCATCGGGGCGCCCGACCGCGGTCATGAAGATCGCCACCGACATCACCGACCGCTGGCAGCGCAACGCCGAATCCGAACGTCTTGCGCTCCTCGATCCCTTGACCGGCGTTTCCAACCGCCGCGGCTTCGATCTCGCGCTCACGACGATGACGAACGACTATGCCGCGCGGATGGAGCCGATCTCGCTCCTCATCCTCGACATCGACCACTTCAAGGCCTTCAACGACACCTTTGGTCACCAGATCGGCGATCTGTGCCTGCGGGTGATCGCCAAGGCCATCGAACTCGCCCTGCAGCCCCGGCCGGACAGTCTCGTCTGCCGCTATGGCGGGGAGGAATTCGCGGTGCTCCTGCCTGCCGCGGACCAGGCGCAGGCTGCCGCCGTCGCCGAGGATATCCGCGGCGAAATCGCCGCGCTGAAGATCTCCCATCCCGGCAATACCGGCTGGGAGAGAGTGACCACCAGCATCGGCAGCGCCACTATCGAGCCGGACCCGGCGAGGCCGTCGCAATACGGGACGGAGCTCGTCGCGGCGGCCGACAAGGCGCTCTACGCGGCCAAGCGCCGTGGCCGCAATCGCGTCGTCGATGCGGTCATCGCACGGCCGGAGAGCCCTTCTCTCGCCTTTGATATCTGACCGCCGGCAAAGACGTTACAGATAATATTATTAGTATTATCGCTGTAATTTCGTGGCGGACCCGCCGTCCTTTACCACGGCGCAGCGCCCGGAACACTCGCTCCGCGCGGCGTCCGATCTTCAAGCTGCAAGAGCTTCTCCCCAGATGCATGCAACGGAAGGTTCCGTGTCGCGCTACCAGGCTGCGATCGGCGCAAATGCCGTCATCCGCTGACTTCAGGGCAATCTCCCGCGGTCTTCGCGTCCACCTGCCCGACTCTCGCTGAGGGCGACTCCAAACGTTCCTGCACGCATGACATGCGCTTCACGGAATGCTTTGCTGCATCGCAAAACGTTACCGTTGCATAAGCTGAAAATCATGTTAGAAAATATCGAGTCTGACTTAACTGCAGGCCCGTCGGCAGCCTTCCGCCAATCGGGCGCCCACCCCAAAATCGCCGCAAATGAAGGCTTGTACGGGGTAAGGCGTTTCGGGGAGAGACTGCAGCCGATCAGCACGGAGATCGCAGGTGACGCAACGTATGTGGCGATCTCGCACCAGTGCCAAGAAATCAGCAGCAGAGTTTCACGATCGTTTACATCGGGGGATGGGCCGCGTATCCACTGCGGCTGTTGCGATGATCAAACCGGTTGCAGACGATTGGCAGCCGGCACTGGCAGGGGGCTAGGGGGCGTTGCAGAGAATGGCGACGAAACGCATCCTGTTCATCGGTGCGCCGTTCGGACAGTTCTTTCGGGAACTGGCTGAATCGCTCGAGAACCAGGGTGCCGAAGTCTATCGGATCGTCCTCGAGGGCGGGGACTGGGCGGAAACGCCCGCTCGCAATCGGATCATGCTCAAGCGCTCGATGAGCTGGGCGCGCTTCCTGCGGGAAGTCATCCGCAGCCGCGGCATCCAGACCGTCGTCACCTATAACGATACCCTGCCGCGCAACCGCATTGCTCTCGCCATCGCCAAGCGGCTGGGTCTCACCCGGCTGGTGCTCGAGAACGGCTATCTGCGCCCGCATCACGTGACGCTCGCGCAGAACGGCGTGAACGGCAACAGCGAACTCAGCTGCGACCCGGCGGTGATCAGCGAAGCGCCGAAGCCCCAGTCCGAGTGCCGCGAATTCCCGGTCTACATGCGCCCGCATGTGGTCAACACCATGCGGCACTTCTTCTGGAGCATGCTGCTCAAGCCGATCCTGCCCTATAATTCCCGCTACTACGGCGATTCCGTCGAGCGGCAGGGCATCGGCTATTTCGGCGAATATTCCTGGCGCCTGTGGCACGACGAAAGCGCCGCACTGGCGGCCGTCGACGCCCACAAGCAGAAGCCCGGCTCGCGCATCTATCTCGTCCTGATGCAGAAGCCCGGCGACGGACAGATCCGCTATCACTCACCCTTCGGAACCAACCGGCGGTTTCTCGAGGAGGTCCTGACCTCCTTCGCCAGACACGCCCCCGACGACGCCTTCCTGGTCGTCAAGCAGCACCCGCTCGACTACGGCATCGAGCGCCTGCAGAAGACCTTCGAGGCGCTGGCCGAGAAGCTCGACCTCAAGGGCCGCGCCGTCTACATGCGCAAGGCGGGCATTGCCGGCCTGATGGAGCGCACCGACTGCATGGTGACCATCAATTCCACCGGTGGCCTGCAGGGCGTAATGAGCGGCGTTCCGGTGAAGTGCCTCGGCAAGGCCGTCTACGACGTCGCCGGCCTGACCTTCCAGGGTGGGCTCGAGGAATTCTGGTCGAGCGCCGAGAAGCCGGATCCCGCGATGATCCGCGCCTATCGCAACTTCCTCCTGATGACCTGCCAGCTGAACGGCGGCTTTCACACGCGCGAGGCCCGGGCCATCCTGATCCCGGCCATGTCCCAGCGCATTCTCGAACTGACGACGCCGAGCCTCGTCGAAAAGCGTGCCCCCGTCGGCATGCAGGTCGAAGACAACGCCGAGATCTTCGCCCATGAGGGGCTGGTCCCGGCCGAATAGGCCGCCTGCCCCCAGGCAAAACCGCTATTCAGGCCAGATATCCGGCCATCGGCACGATCACAGTGCCGCGGCACTCGCCGCGTCGCCGGTCCGTCCAACATCGCTGCCGATCGCCGCAAACGGGTGCTGCGCGAAGTGGGCGAAAAGGTCGGGCCGGGCCAATGCTCCGGTATCCGCCGATTCGACCGACCCGCTCCCATCACGCCAAACAAAAGGCCCCGCACCTTTCGATGCAGGGCCTTGGCATTCTTCGCTCCTTTGCCGGTCAGGCGGCGGAGACGAGCGCCTTCACCTTCGGCAGATCGGCGAGCGGCGTCTGCGGCCGCGGGCCAATCTGCTGGATGATGTGGCTCGCCGCCAGATTGCCGAGACGGGCGGAGGTCTCGCGGTCGAGGCCGGCGGTGTAGCCGCGCAGGAAGCCGGCAGCAAAGAGATCGCCGGCACCGGTGGTGTCGACCAGCTTGTCGACTGTCTCGGTCGGCACGTCGATGCGCTTGTCGCCCTCCAGGACCACGCAGCCCTTTTCCGAGCGGGTCACCACGGCGATCTGCGAGGCGTCCCTGGCGAGCCCGGCGCAGGCCTCGTCGAAATTCTCGGTCTCGTAGAGCGCCAGCGCCTCGGCCTCGTTGGCAAAGACGATGCCGACGGTGCCGGAGCGCAAAAGATCGAGGAATTCGGCGCGGTAGCGGTGGACGCAGAAGGAATCCGACAGCGTCATGGCGACCGAGCGGCCGTTTGCCTTGGCGATCTTGGCGGCCTTGACGATGGCCTCCTTGGCCCGCGGCGGATCCCACAGATAGCCTTCGAAATAGGTGACCTTGGCGCTCGCCACGATCGCCTCGTCGATGTCCTCCGGCCCGAGTTCGACGCAGGCGCCGAGATAGGTGCTCATCGAGCGCTCGCCGTCGGGCGTCACCACGACCATGCAGCGCGCCGTCGGCGGATGGCCCTCGAGCGGCCTCGTCTCGTACTTGACGCCGAGCGAGCGGATGTCGTGGGTGAAGATGCCGCCCAGCTGATCGTTCGCGACCTTGCCGATATAGGCGCCGGTGCCGCCGAGGCTGACGAAGCCGGCGACCGTGTTGCCGGCGCTGCCGCCGGAGGTCTCGACGCCCGGCCCCATCGCGGCATAGAGCTGCTCGGCGCGCTCGGCGTCGATGAGCGTCATGCCGCCCTTCTGGATCGTTTCGCGTTCGAGAAAGCCGTCATCCTCGCGTGAAATGACGTCGACGATGGCATTGCCGATGGTGAGAACGTCGTATTCTGCCATGATCCTGTCCGTTGCGTTGCAGATGGACGGATCGGTATCGTCTGTTGCCGCGCCTGGCTAGGGTTTTGGCCGAGAAAGGCAGCGAGAGCGGCCAGCGAAACCGGCCGTTCCGCCGTCCGGCGGCCGTCGCTCAGCGCGCCCGTGCCGCCTTTGCGGGCGCTTTGACTGCGCTCAGCATGTCGGACGCGCAGGGCCGGCCGAGGTGATAGCCTTGGGCCAAGCGGACGCCGAACTTCTTCAGGAACGCCAGCTGCGCCGCGGTCTCGACGCCTTCCAGAACCACCGTCAGGCCGCGATTGTTCACCAGCGTCAGAATGTCCTGCAGGAAGCGTGCGCCGTCCTCGGTCTCGCAGGCTTGCAAGAAGCGCTGATCGATCTTCACCAGGGTGAAGTCGACGGCCTGCAGCCAGGAGAGGCCGGCATAGCCGGTTCCGAAATCGTCCAGCCAGACCTCGACGCCGGCGCGGCGCAGCGCCACCACCGCTTGGATGACGGTCGAATCCGAGGCGATGTCGAAGCCTTCGGTGATCTCCAGGGCGAGCGTCGAGGGCTCCAGCCCGAATTCGGCGAGGACGCCGGCGACGAACAGCGGGAAACTCGCCTCGCGCAGCTGGAACGCCGAAACGTTGACCGACACCTTCGGCGCCAGGCCCCTGGCGAGGATTTCCGAACACGCCCGGCGCACCGCCCATCGCCCGAGCTGGACGATGGCGCCGGTGCGCTCGGCGACGGGGATGAAGGCCGATGGCGCGATCGTCATGCCGTCGATGTCGCGCAGCCGCATCAGCGCCTCGACCGCATGGACCTCGTTGGTACTGACATCGATGATCGGCTGGTAGACCAGCGAGAGAAGGTCGCGCTCGACCGCCTGGGCGACGATGATCGCCAGGTTGCGATCCTCGTTGTCGGTCTGCGGCGCCTTCGGATCGAAGAGATGGGTGCCGTTGCGCCCGTTCGCCTTGGCCGAATAGAGCGCGTTGTCGGCCTCGCTGCACATGCGTTCCAGGTCGGAGCTCTCGTCCGGCCGGGTGATGCTCGCCCCGATGCTGACGGTGACCACCGAGGTGCCGTCCCGGCGACGCGAATGGGGCAGCGCCAGCGCTTCGACGGCGCGGCGGACCGACTCGGCGAACTGGTAGAGCGCGTCGCGATCGGCGACATGGGCAAAAGCGATGAACTCCTCGCCGCCATAACGGCCGAGGACGCCGCCCGCCGCGGCCGCGGCACCCTGCAACGCTCGCCCGACATCGACGAGGCAATAGTCGCCCGACTGGTGGCCGTAATAGTCGTTGAACGCCTTGAAGTGGTCGACGTCGATGAGGATGACACCGATCGGCCGGCCATCGCGCAGCCAGAGCTCGCGGAACACGTCGTATTCCTGGACCACCGCCCGGCGGTTCTTCAGCCCGGTCAGGTGATCGGTGTTGGCGATGCGGGCGAGCTGCTCCCCCTTCTCGCGCACATCCATCTCGTTCAGCTGCGCCCGCGTCGCATTGAGGAAGGTCACGTAGCGCTCGGCCGCCAGCTGCCAGGAGAGATAGAGGGCAAGGCCGAGGAAGAAGACGAAGAACGTCACCAGGATGATCTTGAAGCCGAGATCGACATCCGCGCCGATCGCCGCGCAGGCGAACAGCACCGTGATGCTGGTCGAACTGAGGGCGCCGACCCAGAAGCGAATCCGGAAGAACAGGCTCGAACTGACGACGAACACAGTGCCGAAGATGATGAACTCGGCAAAGCTCATCTGGGCGCCGGTGCGTGCGGCGACGAGCAGCCAGCCGAGCGCCGCGACCGCAAGCCCGAAGGCGCAGGTGGCATTGATCGAGGCCATGCTGCGGCCGCGGGACACCTGCCATTCGACGATGCCGAGGAACAAGACGCCGATGGCAAAACGCACCGCCACCGACATCCAGCCGACATCGGGAAACAGCCAGAGATCGAAGCTGCCGAACAGCACGAAGCAGGCGACGGCCGCCCTCACCCCGACCCGGGTCGACGCCCTGTCGACCTGGTCCGTGCTCGCCTCGAACATCCGGTAGAGATCGGGATCGGCCGGCCGCCAGCGCTCACCGGAGAGGGCGCGCTCGACGCGATCGCGGAGTTCGTCCTCAGCCTCAGCCATCTGCTCGCCTCCGACATACGACGGGGTAAGCGCCGCAAGTCAGCTCCTGCTGCAGCACGACTGCGCCCACGACGACGTTCAATACGGTCGCCAGACTATCAAGAGAACCTTACCGGCCATTGAACGACCTGGCAGCGCGACAGCGGCCGGCGCAAACGTTAACCACTGTTAATATTAATGCTTCCTTAATTTGCCCGTTTAAGCTTTAATCGAGAAAGTGCCATTGCCACGGAGAAATGCGATGTCCACAGTCAAGCCTTCGATCAGCATCGATGAGCAAAGCCTTATCACCAGTGAGCTTTTCCGCGGCAAATCCGTAGTCCAGACGGATGACAATACAGATGGAGAAATTCTCGAATACAGTGGAAAACTGTCGATCATTCTCGAACTGGCGAAGCAAGGCTTCGAAAATGCGCGACCGGCAGCGGAAATTGTAGCGCGGCTTGCCGGCGATTTGCATCAAATGCGGGCAACCTCCTCTACGGCAGTCTGGGAGAAGCTCGTCGCCATCGCCCAGGATCACCCGGTTGCCGAGTTCCTCGCGGAGGATCCGCTGTCGAACTGGTCGTTCACCAAACCACGCGGCTATTCCGGCGATGCCAGCCTTCTCGACCTCTACTACCAGCATCCGAGCATGGCGTCGGAAGTCGCCGAAGCGACCCCGCGCGGCCGCGAGATCTACGACTATACGGTGAACGTGCCGGCCTGCGCGGCGGGCCGCGAGCGTTGCCAGATTCTCGCCCGCACCGTCGACGAAGCGGCGGAGCGCGCCGGCGGCGACGTGGAAATCTTCGCGGTGGCCGCCGGCCATCTGCGCGAGGCCGAGATCTGCAAGAGCCTTCCGGCCGGCAAGATCAAACGCTGGGTGGCGCTCGACCAGGATCCGGTCAGCGTCGGCGTGATGACCCGCGACATCGGCGGCGCCGTCGTCCAGCCGATGACAGGTTCGGTGATGGGGCTGCTGAAGCGCTCCTACGGCCACCTCGGCGATTTCGATCTCGTCTACGCCTCGGGCCTGTACGACTATCTGCAGCGGAAAGTGGCGATCAAGCTGATGCAGCGGATGGTGGAGTTCGTTCGCCCCGGCGGCATGCTGCTCTTTGCCAATTTCAGCGACGAGATCACCTCCGACGGCTACATGGAAACCTTCATGGACTGGCCGCTGATCCTGCGCTCGGCCGACGACATGTGGGACATCATCAATGCCAGCGTCGACCGCAACGCCTTCGACTGCGACGTCTGGTACGGAACCAACCGCAACATCGTCTACGGCACGCTCCGCCGCAAATAGGCCAACGAGGAGAGACGCGTCAGCGCTCACCTTCGCTCAAGCGGCGACGTCCAAACGACATCGGCCCGGAATCACCAGCGATTCCGGGCCGATGTCTTGATCGGATATGCTGGAGCGTCCGTCTCGCGTTGCTCGGAACGTGCAGCGCTCGGGGGCCGACGCCTCAGCCGTAGTGGTTGCGCACCAGGGCGTTGGCGATTTCCTCGCGGCCGATGATGCCGGCGATGTCCTCCGGCCGCGGCAGGCCGCGGGTGTTGCGCACGACGATCGCATAGGTGCGGTTGCGCCGGTTCATTCGGGTGACCACCGTATTCAGGTTGTTCCCGATTGAAGCGATGATGAATTCCGACGAGGCGATGTCGCCGAGGGTCTGCCTTGCGAAGCGGTCGGCCTGATAGGGGATCGTGCCGAACCGGACATAGCCGGTGATGCGCGTTCCGTCGGTCGTGATGACGCGGGTCTTGTGGACCTCGACCTGCTTCAGCGCCTCGGTCACCGTCATCGAGCCCGGCAGCACCACGAAATCGCGATACATCACCTCGCTCGCCTGGCGCACCAGGAACATGTTGGTGGTGCGGTCGGTCGGGATCGGCTTGCCGCGGTTGCGCAGCTTGATCGTATAGATGTCGGCGGTCGTCAGCGCCCGTCTGACGCCGATCGCCAGCGCCACGGAGAGCACCAGCGGCAGGATGATCTCGTAGTCGCGGGTCATCTCGAAGATCATCACGATGGCGGTCATCGCGGCCGAGGTGGCGCCGCCGACCATCGCGCCCATGCCGATGATGGCGAAGGTCTCCGGCGAGATGCCGGCGCCGGGAAGCACCGCCTCGCCGATGACGCCGACCGCGCCGCCGAGCGTCGCGCCCATGAAGAGGCTCGGCGAGAAGATGCCGCCGGAGGCGCCCGAGCCGAGACTGAGGCAGGTGGCGACGAGCTTGCCGGCAAACAGCAGGAGCAGCAGCCAGGCCGTCGTCATGCCGCCGTTGAGCACGTCCTGGATCGTCGAATAGCCGACGCTGTAGACGTGGTAATGGCCGGTGGCGAGCATGAATCCGTAGCCGAGAAGGCCGACGGAGACCATGCCGATGACGTTCTGGAGATAGGGGTTGATGCCGGAATCGTCGAAGAGATCCTCCGACCAGGCGAGCACCTTGACGAAGGCATAGGCGGCCAGCCCCATCAGGACGCCGAGGGCGGCGGCGAGAAGAAGCTCGGCGCCATTGACGAGATGACCCTGGACGAGACCGTCGAAGGGGACGACGAAGGCGGATTCGACGCCCATCACGGCGCGATAGACATAGGTGGAGGTCGCCGTCGCCACGACGACCGGCAGGAAGGTGCGGGTCGAGACCTCCGGCAGAAGCACTTCCGAGGCGAACAGCACGCCGCCAAGCGGGGTGTTGAATGTCGCGGCGATGCCGGCGCCGGCACCCGCCGAAAGCAGCGTGATCTTCTGGTGCTGAACGAGATTCAGCGCCCGGGCGAAGGTCGAGCCGAAGGACGAGCCGATCTGGATGATCGGCCCTTCGCGGCCGACCGAAGCGCCGGTGCCGATCGAGATCGCCGAGGCGAGCGACTTCACCGCGGCGACGATGCCGCGGACATTGCCGTTCTGGTGATAGATCGCGAACATCACCTCGGGCACGCCGTGCCCCTTGGCCTCCGGCGCAAAGCTCCTGACCAGCCAGACGACGATCAGCCCGCCGATCACCGGAACGAGGATGATTCCCGCGCCCCAGGGGCTCGCGGGCCCATAGGCGTTCGGATCGAGATGCAGGGAAAAGATGCCGTAGAAGGCGAGATTATAGATGAAGGCGATCAGATATTTGAAGAAGATCGCGCCGATGCCGGCGACGATGCCGACGATCAGCGACAGCACCAGCATGATCTTCAGCGTCACTTCCCGTTCCGGCGGCGCCTCCGTCTCCGATGCGGCGGTCGCAGCGGAAGATGCAGGCGGATTGACGACGGACATGGGTACGGGCTGACTTTGGCTGGCAGGTTGGCGGGAGGTCCTCTCTATTTCATCCTTCGCCGGCCAGCGGAAGGGCAGTGCGGCAAAAAAGCACGCCGATGGACATATTTTTCGCCGGATTCGGTGGGCCGGCGCAGCTCACGCGCCCCAGACCGCGAGCGCGCCGGGCAACTGGCCGCTGACGGGATCCGTCCGTGGCAGGCAGAGTGCGGCGATCCGTTCGGCCGCAGCCGCGACCGGAAGGCTGCCGGCGCGGGTGATCGCGCCGTTCTGGCCGGGCGGATAGGCGCCAACCACCTGGAATCCGGAGCTGCCGGCGAGCCGCCTGTGGCCGACGCCGGCGGGAATGACCACCACGTCGCCGGGCGTCATCGCGACTTTCCCGCCGCCGTCACCGCCGAAGCCGATCGTCGCCTCGCCCGAAACGCAGCCGAGCACCTCGTGGCCTTCGACGTGATAATGCCAATAGTCGAAGACGGTGTAGAGCCAGGTGCCCTGCCAGCCGTTCTCCTCGAAACGAATCTGCACGGCCTCGGGCGTCGCCTCGCCGGCCGGGACGGCGCCGGGCAGGACGATCAGCGGCAAAGGACTGTTGGGCATCGTCTCGTCGGGTTCGAAGACGAAATTTTCCAGCGCCATCTCCTCTCCGGAATTGCGCAAGAGCCCGACCAGGCTCAGCGCGCTTCCATGCGCAGGGTCTTGTCGACGATCCTGGCAAATTGCTGGAGCCGTCCCTCCGGGCGCTCGCCGATGAGATCGGCGAGATGCGCCGGCATTGCCAGGGTGAAGCCGCCGCGCGGGTCCTGCGCCCATTTGAACTGGTCGAGGATGCCCGGCATCGACGCGGTGAGAAGGTAGGTGACGCGGAACAGCGAGGCGAGGATCTGCGCCCGCTTCAGCAGCCTCTCGTCGACCAGGCGCTCGAGCTCGGGAATGTGCTGCTGTTCGAGGCTGCCTTCGTGCCGGTAGAAATTGGTGAGGCCGAGAAAGGCGCGGCCGCGGTGGTCGACCGCCGGCATCGCCGCATGGGCGATGATCGACAGCGCCTGTTTGCCGCGATAGTCGGGATGGGCGCGCCAGCCGATGTCGGCGAGGAGGCAGGCGGCGACACGCAGGCGCTCCTCCTCCGGCGTCTCGTCGATGCCGAGCGCCTCGAAGCTGCGGCGCGACCAGTCGATCAGCTCACGGGCATGGTCCGGCGAGCGCGAGCGCAGCATCGCCAGTTCCCAGGAGCTTTCGAGCAGCGGGTCCTTGGCCTGCTCGTCCTGCGGCAGCTGGTCATAGAGGAAACCCTCGCGGACGCCGAGGGCCGACATGACGATCTTCTGCGGCTTGACGAAGCGCAGGACGCTTCTCAGCGCCACGGCGCCATAGGCGAGAAGCGCCCGCCGCGACTTCGAGACCGCGGCGATGCCGGGGAGCTTTTCCGGATCCGACTTGATCACCGCATCGAGGAAGCCGTCGAGCCCGGCCGCCGGAAGCTCATAGGCATGCATCACATGCAGCGGATAGTTCTGCTGTTCCATGTGCAGCTTGGCGAGGTTGCGCCAGGTACCGCCGACGGCGAAGAACGCCCGGCCCTCACCCTTGCCGGCCAGCGCCGAGGCCGAAACGTGGCTGTCGGCGATGCTCTGCGCCTTGTTAAGGTCGCCGCCGGAAAGATCGCGCAGGCGCAGCCCGCCGAGCGGGGTGGTGATGCCCTCGCCGAGCCCGTCAGGGGTCACGTCGATGAGTTCGAGGCTGCCGCCGCCGAGATCGCCGACGATGCCGTCCGGCCGGTAGAAACCGGCAAGGACGCCGTTTGCCGCGCCGCGCGCCTCGTCGGCGCCGGAAAGGATGATGATCTGTCGCCCGAGCACCGCCTCGGCGGCGGCGATGAACTCGGCGCCGTTCTGCGCCTCGCGGGCGGCGGCGGTGGCGATCGGATAGAGCTGCTCGACGCCTGCCTGGCTTGCGATCAGCGCGAAGCGGCGGAGCGCCGCAAGGGCGCTCTCGACCGCCTGGCCGTCGAGCCGGTTGGTCTGGGCGAGCCCCTTGCCGAGCCCGCTCAGGACCTTTTCGTTGAACAGCACCGTCAGCGAGCGCGCCAGGCCCTCGTAGATGACCAGGCGGACCGAGTTCGATCCGATGTCGATGACGCCGACGGGCCGCATGCCCGGCAGGCGGCCGAGGGCGGGTGTGTCAGTCGAAGCGGCCGTGTTCGGCCTTTTGTCTTGCGATGAGTCTTGGAGCATCCGTCTTCAGCGCTTTACCGCGACCCGACAAGCTCGGGTTGGTCATGAAGTAGCGTTGGGCGTTGAACGGCTGTTCGCCCGGCGAGGGCACGATACGACGCGACGAGCCGTCCGCAGCTACCGACCAGCTCTGCTGGTTGTCAAGAATGTTGCCCAGCATGATCTGGGACAGAATCTGGCTGTGAACAGTGGGGTTGGTGACCGGCACCAGCACCTCGACGCGCCGATCGAGATTGCGCGGCATCATGTCGGCCGAGCCAAGATAGACGATCGCCTGGTCCGAGGGCAGGCCATGGCCGTTGCCGTAGCAGAAGATGCGGCTGTGCTCGAGGAAGCGGCCGACGATCGACTTCACGCGAATGTTGTCGGACAGGCCCGACACCCGCGGCTTCAGGCAGCAGATGCCGCGCACCACCAGGTCGATCTCGACGCCGGCCTGGCTCGCCCGGTAGAGCGCGTCGATCACCGCGCCGTCGACCAGCGAGTTCATCTTCATCCAGATCTGCCCTGGCCGTCCGGCCCTGACATGGGCGATCTCGTCCTCGATATGGCCGATGATCTTCGAGCGCATCGTCACCGGCGAGACGGCGAGCTTCTTCACCTCGGAGGGCTCGGCATAGCCGGTGATGTAGTTGAAGACGAGGCCGACGTCATGGGCGATGTCGGGGTCGGCAGTGAAGTAGGAGAGGTCGGTATAAATCTTCGCGGTGATCGGGTGATAGTTGCCGGTGCCGATGTGGCAGAAGCTGACAAAACGGCCTTCCTCGCGCCGGATCACCAGCGACAGCTTGGCGTGGGTCTTCTTCTCGATGAAGCCGAACACCACCTGCACGCCGGCCCGCTCCATGTCGCGGGCCCAGCGGATGTTCGCCTCCTCGTCGAAGCGCGCCTTCAGTTCGATCAGCGCCGTCACCGACTTGCCGGCCTCGGCCGCGTCGATCAGCGCGCGGACGATCGGCGAGTCGTTCGAGGTGCGATAGAGCGTCTGCTTGATGGCGATGACGTTGGGATCCATCGCCGCCTGGCGGACGAACTGGACCACCACGTCGAAGGATTCGTAGGGGTGGTGGACGACGATGTCCTTCTCGCGGATCGCCGCGAAGCAGTCGCCGTTATGCTCGCGAATCCGCTCGGGAAAGCGCGGGATGTAGGGCTGAAACTTCAGATCGTCGCGATCGAGCTTGCAGAGCTGCGACATGGAATCGAGCGCCAGCATGCCGTCCATTACCGAGATCCGCGCTTCCGGCACTTCGAGCTCGGCGGCGACGAAGTTGCGCAGGCCTTCCGGCATCACCGAATCGAACTCGATGCGGATCACCGAGCCGCGACGCCGGCGCTTCAGCGCGCTTTCGAACAGCCGCACCAGGTCCTCGGCCTCTTCCTCCACCTCGATGTCGGAGTCGCGAATGATCCGGAAGGTGCCCGAGCCCTTCACGCGGTAGCCGGGGAAGAGCTTGCCGATGAACAGCGCGACGACGCTTTCGAGCGGCACGAACCGCGCCGCGCCGTCGGCCGTCAGCGGCATCTCGATGAAGCGCTGCAGCGCCACCGGCAGGCGCAGAAGGGCGTTCATGCCGTTGGAATCGCGTTCCCTGACGAGGGAGAGGGCGATCGAGAAGCCGAGATTGGGAATGAACGGAAACGGATGAGCCGGATCGATCGACAGCGGCGTCAGGATCGGGAAGATCCGCTCCTCGAAGACCCTCTGCAGCCAGGCCCGGTCCTCGCCCTTCAATTCGCCGGCGCCGACGATCATGATCTTTTCGGCCCGCAGCGCCTTCATCAGGTCGGCGAGGGAGGCCTGCTGCTCGCTCTGCAGCTGGCTGACCTCCGCAAGGATCCGGTCGAGCTGCTCCTGCGGTGTCATGCCGTCGATCGAGCGGACAGGCAGCTTCTCGCGCACCTGGCCGGCAAGGCCCGCAACGCGGACCATGAAGAACTCGTCGAGATTGTCGGCCGAGATCGACAGGAAACGGACCCGCTCGAGCAGCGGATGGTTCTCGTTCTGGGATTCCTCAAGCACCCGGCGATTGAACTGCAGCCAGGAGAGTTCCCGGTTGATGTAGCGATCGGCCGGCAGTTCCACCGCCTCGGCGGTGATCCGGGCCGGCTGCGGCTCCGGCTCGGGAACGTCGGCAAGGATCATCGCGGCTTCCGACACCAGCGCCTCGGCGGCATCGGCCGTCTCGCTGGCGGAGGCCGCCCGGGCAGCCGTCGCGGCAGCGGCGCGCCGGCGCGGCGCCTGGCGCGGCTTGGCGGTTTCGCCGGGGGCCTTGCGCGGCGCGGCCCGGCCGGCGGCGGGAGCGGCGCGCGGGCGCCGGGGAGCGCGCGGCCGGCTCGTCTCGCCTCCGGCGGAGTTCGCTCCGGTCTCGCCTGCCGGCGTCTCGGTGCCGTCCCTGTCGCTCATCGTGCCATCCCCTTGCTTGTCACTTTACCCAGACCGCCGCGCGTCTGATGCGACGCGCCGGGACGCTCTCACTCATTCAATCACCGCATCGCGCCTCGCGAAAACCGGCCCCGAATTTCGGGCCGATGCCGTGATGGATCGGATTTGACAATCGGGTCCCGGTCGAGGTCAAGCACTGGAACCTATGCCAAATTGAAAAATCCCCTAAAAACATAGACTTGACCAGCGGCCTTGCGATTTCGACATCGGCTCGGCGATTGCCACCGAACAGGTCTCGATGTCGGAAGCGGACCACTAGCCATTGCTAACGACGCTTTCATGACATGACATGACCAGGCCCGGCTCAGGCTGAATGCCATCCCTCCTCGCCGAGAACCCGGCGAAGCAGCGGGCGCGTCACCTTCTTCTTCTCCGCCAGCGCTTCCCGGTCGACCGCGGCGACGATCCTGCGGGCGTCGTCGAGGGAGCGTTCCATCCGCTCGACCAGATAGCGCAGGGCCCCCGGCTCCACCTCGATCTGCCGGTCGGCGAAGAGCTTGGCGAGGACGCCGGTCAGAAGCGCGTCGTCCGGCGCACCGAGCGCGGCGATGGTGGCGGCGGCGAGCCGCGAGCGCAGGTCCGGCATGGCGATGTCGAGCGCCGCGGGGGGAACACGGCTGGTCAGGAGCAGCGAGCCGCCGCCGAGCCGGGCCGCATTGACGAGGGCGAACAGCGCCGCCTCGTCCACCCCGGCGCGGTCGACGTCGTCGACGACGACGCGGAAATCGTCTGCCCGCAGGATCGCACCGAGATCGTGACCACCGGCGACGACGGCCCCCGCCTCGCCGGCCCAGACCTCGGCAAGATGGCTCTTGCCGGAGCCGGCAGGCCCGGTGACGAGGAGCACCGGATGCGGCCAGTCCGGAAAGGCGTCGACCGCCTCGACGGCAAGGCGGTTCGCCGCCGAGACGACGAGATCGTCGCGCGCATGGGACGGGCGGTGCGGAAGGTCGAGCGGCAGCTGCCTTGCCATCGCCGCCTCAGACCGCCGGATCGGCGCCGGCCTTGGGGCGCGGCGGCAGCGCCGGCGGAACGACGTCGTTCTCGATCATCTCGGTTTCCTGGCGCGTCGGCTCGCGGCCGAAATACATCTCGCTCTGGAGATATTGCGAGAGGGCAAAGCGCACCAGCACGCCGACGGCCGCCGCCGAGGGCACCGCGATCAGGAGCCCGACGAAGCCGAACATCGCGCCGAAGGCGAGGAGCGCGAACATCAGCCAGACCGGATGCAGCCCGACGGAGGCGCCGACGAGCTTCGGCTGCAGGATGTTGCCCTCGAGGAACTGGCCGACGAAGAAGATCGCGCCCACCGCGACGATCCACGGCCAGTCCGGCCAGAACTGCACCAGAGCGACGCCCACCGACAGCACCAGCCCGCTGATCGAGCCGATATAGGGGATGAAGGAGACGAGGCCGGCGAACAGCCCGATCAGCAGGCCGAAATTCAGCCCCACCGCCGACAGGGCGACGCCGTAGAAGGTGCCGAGGATGAGGCAGAGGCTGCCCTGCCCGCGCAGGAAGCCGGCGACGGAGCGGTCGATGTCGCGGGCAAGCCGCCTGATGGTCGTCACGTGCTGGCGCGGCACGCAGTCGTCGATCCGCGCGACCATGCGGTCCCAGTCGAGCAGCATGTAGAAGGCGACGACGGGGGTGACGACGAAGAGCGAGACGAAATTGACCACCGCCAGCGAGGAGGACCACAGCGAGGCGACGAAGGCGGTGATGATGCCGGCGCCTTCGCTGACCAGCTTGCCGAGGTCCTGCTTCAGATTGGCCTCGCCCTGGGGCAGCAGCCAGCCGATCGAGCTCGACCGGATGTCGCTCATGATCGCCTGCACCCTGTCGACATAGTCTGGGATGCGGCCGGCGATGCCGGCGGTCTGCTCGACGATGACCGGTACCAGCAGCACGATGACGCCGATGAAGATCATCAGAAACAGGACGAGGATCAGGATCGTCGCCCACAGCCGCGAGACGCCGTTCCGCTCGAGCCAGTCGGCGACCGGGTCAAGGAAATAGGCGATCATCATGCCGAGGACGAAGGGCAGGAGGATGCCGGAGAACAACCACAAAAGCAGCACCGCCACGGATGCGGTGATGCTCCAGAACAGAACCTGCCGCCTGATCAGCGCACTGCGGTCGGTCATGGGCCCTCGTCGTCCTTCGGTTCGGCTCCGTGGGGCGACGCCATATGCCGTAGCCAGTCGATGAGATAGGCGGCGGCCGAGGCGACGGTCAAGATCGCCGTAAGGACGACGAGAAGATCGATGACGGGGCCAAGGCTCAGACCGAAGGCCGATTCGCCGAGGACGCTCGCCGCGAGCACGATCTGCGCCGCCGTCGTCGCCTTCGAGACGAAGAGCGGCTGCACCGTCATCGGCAGCCCCATCACATAGGCGAGGAGAAAGGCGGCGACGATCAGGACGTCGCGGCTGACCACGGCGATCACCAGCCAGTCCGGCAGCCGGCCGAGCAGGCCGAGACCGATGAACACGGTGGACAGAAGCGCCTTGTCGGCGATCGGATCGAGATAGAGGCCAAGGGTCGACTGCTGGTCGAAATGGCGGGCGATGGCGCCGTCGACGGCATCCGAGATCCCGGCGACGACGAAGGTGGCGAAGGCGAGCGGCCAGTTGCCGCCGATCAGCGCCCAGATCATCAGCGGAACGGCGAGCAGCCTGGCGATGGAGATCAGGTTGGGGATCGTCATGAAGGCCTCCGGACCACCCACTGACGCCGGTTCGCGGGCCCATGACCAAGTGGTGTCGAAGGGCCGGCATTGAAAGCCGCGGACATCGGTTTCGCGGCCATGCGGACGTCGCTTCGAAGACACACACCCATGCCGCGGGTCTTGCTCGCGGCCCCCGATCATGTCAACTCCGGCAGAAACGGGGCAAAGGGCCGATGGCAGACCAACGCGATTCATTGACCTACCGCGATGCCGGGGTCGACATCGATGCCGGCAACGAGATGGTCCGGCGGATCAAGCCGCATGTGCGCTCGACGACGCGCAAGGGCGCCGACGGCGAGATCGGCGGTTTCGGCGGGCTGTTCGACCTCAAGGCCGCGGGCTTTGCCGATCCGATCCTCGTCGCCGCCAATGACGGCGTCGGCACCAAGGTCAAGATCGCCATCGAGACCGGCCGCCACGCGACGATCGGCATCGATCTCGTCGCGATGTGCGTCAACGATCTCGTGGTGCAGGGCGCCGAGCCGCTGCTCTTCCTCGATTACTACGCCACCGGCCATCTCGACCCGGAGGAAGGCGCCGCGATCGTCGAGGGGATCGCCGCCGGCTGCCGCATGGCCGGCTGCGCGCTGCTCGGCGGCGAGACCGCCGAAATGCCGGGGCTCTACGCGAAGGGCGACTACGACCTCGCAGGCTTCGCCGTCGGAGCTGCCGAGCGCGGAACGTTGCTGCCGCAGACGGAAAGGCTCGTTGCCGGCGACGTGATCCTCGGCCTCGCCTCGTCGGGGGTGCATTCCAACGGCTATTCGCTGGTGCGCCGGATCGTCGAGCGCAGCGGCCTTTCCTACGACGCGCCGGCGCCCTTCGAGGCCGGCCGCAGCCTCGGCGACGCGCTGCTCGAGCCGACGCGGATCTATGTGAAGCCGCTGATCGAGGCGATCCGCGGCGGCGCCGGCATCAAGGCGCTCGCCCACATCACCGGCGGCGGCTTTACGGAAAACATTCCGCGCGTCCTGCCCGATCACCTCGCGGCCGAGATCGACCTCTTCGCGGTCCCCGTCCCGCCGGTGTTTTCATGGCTGGCGAAGATCGGCGGCGTCCCCGCGCCCGAGATGCTGCGCACCTTCAACTGCGGCATCGGCATGATCGTCGTGACCTCCGCGGCAGACGCGGCAAATGCTTCGGCGATGCTGGCCGAGGCAGGCGAAACCGTGGTGCCGCTCGGCCGGCTCTCTCCGCGTGAGGGCGCCGGCGTAACATTCAACGGCGAGCTGGCGCTCTCATGACGGCGGCGCAGCGCAAGCGCATCGCGGTGCTGATTTCAGGTCGCGGCACCAACATGAAAGCGATCATCGCCGCCTGCATGGATCCGGCCTTTCCCGGCGAGGTGAGCGCGGTGATCGCCAACCGGCCGGACGCTGCGGGCCTCGAGACGGCGCGGCGCTACGACATCGCCGCCCATGCCGTCGACCAGAAGGCCTATCAGAGCCGCGAGGAGCACGAGCGGGCGGTGCTCGACGTCCTCGAGGCTGTCAATCCGGACGTCATCTGCCTCGCCGGCTACATGCGGCTCCTGACGACGGACTTCGTGCGTCGTTTCGACGGCCGGATGATCAACATCCACCCGTCGCTGCTGCCACTGTTTCCCGGCCTCGACACCCATGCCCGGGCGCTCGCCGCCGGCATGCGCGTTCATGGCTGCACGGTGCACTACGTCACGGAGCGCATGGATGAGGGGCCGATCATCGCTCAGGCGGCGATCGCCATCGAGCCCGAGGACAATGCCGACAGCCTCGCCGACCGGCTGCTGAGGGCCGAACACCGGCTCTATCCGCATGCGCTGCGGATGGTGCTGACCGGCGAGGTGCGGATGGTCAACGGCCAGGCGGCCTTCCGCCGCCGCCCGCCCGCCCTGCAGGAGGACGACGCCGAGGGCCTGAGCGATGCGCCGCGGCCGCCGCAGATACTGCTGTCGCCGGACGCGCGACGAAACTGACTCACCCGATACGCCCCTTGAGAAGCGCTGCCAAGCGACCGCAGACACCGAACGACCAGACGCGACGACAGGAGACAGGCACACGATGCCCCAGAGACTTGCCACCGCCGCCATCATCACGCTGAGCCTTGCAGCGGGTGCCTGTTCCAGCACCAGCCAGCGGCCGACGCCGCTGCCCGCCTCGACCCTGCCGGCCGCCAGCGCGCCGGCGGCACAGCCGGGGCCGGTCGCCGGAGGCTTCGGCCAGTCGGGGACTGTCGCTGCCGGCGGCGGCATTTGCAACGCTTCGGCCGCAAGCATCGTCGTCGGGCAACTCGGCACCAGCGTCGCCTCGGAGCAGGCCAAGGAAGCGACCGGCGCCGCCAGCGTGCGCATCCTCTATCCGAACCAGCCGGTGACCCAGGAATATGTCGGCGACCGGCTCAACCTCATTACCGACGAAGAGAACCGCATCACCACCGTGCGCTGCGGCTGAGGCCTGACGCCGGAGCCCAGCGAGAGGCGCGCTCGAAGTCGTTTGAGCCCTACCTGCCGAAGCGGCCGCTGATTCGCGTCTCGATCCGCTTCAGCACGTCGCGATAGGCGTCGAGGATCTGCTCGCGCGAGCCGGTGACGACGGAGGGGTCGGGCATCGGCCAGAACTCCACCTCGACGGATGATGTCCCCGCCGCGTCGAGGGCGACGTGGTGGGCCTCGGGCGCCATGGTGACGATGAGGTCGAAATAGCCGTCTTCAAGGTCCTCGTAGCGCTGCGGCTGGCGCTCGCCGAGGGTAAGCCCGCGCTCGGCGAGAACCGCATCGACGAAGGGATCGCGCCGTCCCTGCCTGACGCCCGCAGAGGCGATATAGACCGTCGCCGGCAGCATCGTGCGGGCAAGCGCCTCGGCCATGGGCGAGCGGATGGCATTCATGCCGCAGAGAAACAGGACGGAAGAGATCTTGTCGCCGGCAGCGCCCTGCCCGGCTGCACCGGCCGCAGCTTCGCTCCCCTGCCCGCCGCTCACCGGATGGCCCCGCGGCTTGGAGAACAGCCGGCCGGCCGGTTGAGGCGACGACGGAAAGCGGACGAGACGCGGCCTGCCATGCCCCGAGCCAGCGGCCCGAGCCTGCGGCTCAGCGGCCTGACGGTGGGCTGACGGGCCGCCATCGCCGCCTCAGCTCCGCCAATTGAGAACGCAGATCAGCGTGAACAGCCGGCGCGCGGTATCGAGATCAACCTCGATCTTGCCTTCCAGGCGCTCCATCAGCGTCTGCGATCCGTCATTGTGGATGCCGCGCCGGCCCATGTCGATCGCCTCGATCTGCTGCGGCGTCGCCGAGCGGATCGCCTCGTAATAGCTGTCGCAGATCATGAAATAGTCGCGGATGACCTTTCGGAAGGGGGTGAGCGACAGGATGTGGGTGACCAGCGTCCCGCCGGCCTCGTCGCGGATGTCGAAGACGAGGCGCTTGTCGACCAGCGACAGCTTCAGCCGAAACTTCGCGCCCTCCGGTGCCCCGACGGGATTGAAGAGGTTCTCCTCGACGAGATCGAAGATCGCGACGTTGCGCTCGTGCTCGACGTCGGGCGTGGCACGGCCGATCGTCTCGTCGAGCTCGACGTCGATCAGGCGGCCGCTCCCGGTCGTTTGCGCCTCAGCCATCCGGGCCCCTCAGAGATTGAGCCTGATGGCGACCGAGCGGCCGTGGGCGTCGAGCCCCTCGACCCGCGCGAGCTCGATCGCCGCGGGGCCGAGTTCACGCAGCTGCTCAGCGGAAAGCTTCAGGATCGAGGTGCGCTTGACGAAGTCGAGCACCGAGAGCCCGGAGGAGAAGCGCGCCGAGCGGGCGGTCGGCAGCACGTGGTTGGAGCCGCCGACATAGTCGCCGATCACTTCCGGCGTGTGGCGGCCGAGGAAGACGGCGCCGGCATTGCGGAGCTTGGCAAACAGCGCCTCGGGATCTTCGACGGCGAGCTCCAGATGCTCCGGCGCGATACGGTCGGACAGGGGCGCAGCATCATCCAGGGTCGGCACGAGGATGATCGCGCCGTGCTCGGCCCAGCTCTTCGCCGCCGTCTCGGCCCGCGACAGGCTCTTGAGCTGGCGCTCGACGGCCGCCTCGACGGCATCGGCGAAACCGGCATCGTCGGTGATCAGGATCGACTGGGCGGCGGTGTCGTGCTCGGCCTGGCTGAGGAGGTCGGCGGCGATCCAGTCGGGATCATTGCCGGCGTCGGCGATCACCAGGATCTCCGACGGTCCGGCGATCATGTCGATGCCGACATGGCCGAAGACATGCCGCTTGGCGGCGGCGACGAAGGCGTTGCCGGGGCCAACGATCTTGGCGACGGGGGCGATCGTCTCGGTGCCGTAGGCGAGCGCGGCCACAGCCTGTGCCCCGCCGATCCGGTAGATTTCGCGGACGCCGACGATCTTCGCCGCAGCCAGCACCAGCGGATTGAGCGCGCCGCGCATCGCCGGCACCACCATGGCGATGCGCCCGACGCCAGCGACCTTCGCCGGGACGGCGTTCATCAGCACCGAGGAAGGGTAGCTCGCCATGCCGCCCGGAACATAGAGGCCGACGGATTCGATCGCCGTCCAGCGGCTGCCGAGCTCGACGCCGATCTGGTCGGTATAGCGGTCGTCCTTCGGCAGCTGGCGGCGGTGATGGGAAGCGATCCGCTCATGGGCAAATTCGAGCGCTCGCAGCGTCTCGATCGGGGTTGCCTCGTAGGCGGCGTCGATCTCAGCCTCGCCGACCCGCATGGTCGACGGCGTCAGATCCAGCTGGTCGAACTGGCGGGTCAGCTCGATCAGCGCCGCATCGCCCTCGCTGCGAACCCTCGCGACGATCGTCCGCACCGCCGCGTCGACATCGGCAGACTGTTCGCGCTTTGCGCCGAGGAGCGCCGCAAAGTCCGGCTCGAAACCAACATCCGTCGAATTGAGGCGCCAGGGCAATCTCAGAGTCCTCTTTCCTGCCCTTTGGCGGGCCGATCAGCGTCTCGAGGCGCGGGGCGGCACGGCGAACCCCGCCGGCAGCCGCCTCAGGCGCGGTGGTCGGGCCTTGCGAGCGTTCCCCAGGCGCCGCCGACATCGGCGAGCTGCGCCTCGATGACCTCGACCTCCAGCCTTATCGCGGAGCCGCCGGCAAACACAAGTTCGACCGCGCCGGAGGGTGCCTCGCCTTCTTCGAAACGGATGGCGAGGAGAACGAGCACATCGTCCTCGGCCAGCCTGTCGAAGCCGAGGCGGGCCGCGGCGGTCACCCTGTCGAAATGCAGGATCGCCCGGCGGCGCTCGTAGTCCGGCCGGCGGAACAGCGAAAAGCGCTTGGGCGCGACGAGCTTTTCCCAGACGAAGCGGTTCATCTCCACGACGAACTTCTTCTCGCCCGGAGCGTAATGGAGTTCCTCGACGCGGATCACGGCGTCCTGGCAATGCGCCGAGACGATCGCAAGGTCTTCCGCATCGACGGCAAGCAGACGCAACTGATCCATACTGACGGACAAACTGGTTTCCCTTGGCTGAGCGCGGTCTCCCCTCGGGCCCCAATTAGGTGCAAGCGCGAAAGCTGCAAGGAACCCCGCCGGCGCACCGCGCGGCCCACGGTCCCGCGGCAAGGAACCGGCATGGCCTTCCGACCCATCCGCTTTGAACGTCGGCTTTAACGCTTCCTTACCGGCAACAGCGCAGGATGCCGTACGATGTTCCCGGCGGCGGATCGTGATCGCGGGCCGGCCTGGCTCGGCTCAGCTTGGGACAGAGCTGCTCGGCAGGACGAATTCCCGGCTTCGGCCGGATGGGAGGCTGTTGCGATGATCGAAGGCCGCGCTGCGGTCCGCGACGAGGGCGGGCGTTTTCTGGCCCTGGACGGCTGGCGGGGCGTCTGCGCGCTGCTCGTCGTCTGCTTTCACGCGCCGGTCACCGGCTTTGCCGAGACCAATGGCCTCATCCGCAACGCCTTTCTCTTCGTCGACTTCTTCTTCGTCCTTTCCGGCTACGTGATCACCCACGCCTTTTTCGAGCCGTTGCGGGAAAAGTGCGAATTCGGCCGGTTCTTCCTGCTTCGACTGTTCCGGGTCTATCCGCTGCATCTCGCCATGCTGGCGCTTTACGTGGCGTTCGAGGCCGCCCGGCTGGCGGTCGCCGGCCCGGGCGATGCCTTTCGCGGCGGCACGTCGCTCGAAGGGCTCGCAATCAGCCTCTTGATGGCGCAATCCTTCGGCTTTCTCGACACTTTGACCTGGAACTATCCGAGCTGGTCGATCTCGGCGGAACTCGTCGCCTATGCCGCCTTCGCCGCCGTGGTGGTGACGGTGCCGCGGCTGATCCTGCCGCTCTCTGCCGTGGCGGTCGTCACCGGCATCGTCGTCATCGCGCTGGTGAGAGGCGACATGGACGCCGCCTCGCATCTCGGCTGGCTGCGATGCCTCGCCGGCTTTTCCTTCGGCGTCATCCTGCGCCGGGCCGTCTGGCGGCCGGAGGCGGCCGACGAGGCCAAAGGCCAGCCGATCGCCTGGAGCCTTGCGGAGATCGCGGCGGTGCTTCTCGTCGTCGTCTTCGTGGTGCGGCTCGGCGGCACCATCCTCTCCGTCGCCGCCCCGCTGGTCTTCGGCCTCGCCCTCTATGTCTTCACCCATGAGGGCGGCATCGTCAGCCGGCTCCTGAAGTCGCGGCCGGTCGCCTTTCTCGGGCTGATCTCCTATTCGCTCTACATGACCCACGCCTTCGTCATCGACCGCGTCCACAATGCCGCGACCGTGGTCGGCAAGGTCACCGGCATCGACCTCTTCGTCGAATCGACGCAAGGGCGCGGCGAACTGATCGGCCCGCAGGGCTGGGAAGGCTCGCTCGTCCTCGTCGTCATCGTCGCAGGAACGATCGTCTTCAGCTGGATCACCTACCGGCTCGTCGAAAAGCCGGGCATGGCGCTCGGCCGCCGGCTGCTCGCCAGGGGCGGCACCGCGGCAAGGCCGGGCAGCGCGCGGGCCGCTGCCTGACGGCGGTCGCCGTCATTTGCCGGAAGGGCGGTGAGACTTCGAGGCGGGACGTATGTCCCTCCTCCGTTTCAGGGCGCGGCGGTCTCCACCCGGTGCCGGCCGAGAAGCCGCAGACCGACGACGGCGAACCACACCGTCATCCAGACCGGATTGGCGCGCTCGAAGAGAAAGCTCTCGAGGAACGAGTTCAAGAGGAGATAGGTGAGGATCATCAGCAGCGTATCGCCGAGCCGCGTGCTCTCGGCATCGCGGCCGATCCGCGCATAGTCGAAGAGCGGCAGGATCACCAGCATCAGGACGGCGATGAAAAGCCCCGGCAGACCCATGGAAATGGCGATGTCGAGATAGCCGTTATGGGCATTGGGGCTGCCACGCGGATCCCAGGACAGTTCAAAGTTCTTCTCGGTGCCCGCGACGACCTCGGTCTGCCAGAAGGCGTTGAGGCCGAAGCCGGTCCATTCGTGCCCGTGCCAGACCTCGAGGGCGAAGCGCCAGAGATCCATGCGGCCGGTATAGGTGGTGCCGGGCGCAACCCACTGGACGATGGAATCGAGCATCGGCGACAGCACTGTGCCGAGGGTCAGCAGCGCCATCGCGGCGACCACCAGGAAGACGCCGAAGGCGAGGAGTTTGCGACCGCCGATCAGCCGGCCGAAGATGACGATCAGCGTCACCATCGGCAGCAACCCCGTCGCCGTCTTCGATCCGGTGTGGAGGACGAAGTTGCCGGCAAGGCCGCAGACGAGCAGCCCCGTCCAGAGCATCCGCGAGCGCAGCAGATAGACGCCGAAGAAGAACAGCGCGCCGATCACCGCGCCGGCGACGTTCTTGTGCGAATAGATGCCGCGCCAGAGCCCGGCATGTTCGGGCTCTGAGCCCGAGGCGTCGTGAATGGCGAGATGCGGTAGAAAGGCGATGCCGAAATAGGAGAGGCCGAGCACCGCCAGGGCGCCGATCGCCAGCACCCAGCGGAACGACGTCGCATCCTTCGGGAAGGTGAAGACGCCGGTGACCGCGACCATGGCCAGCAGCGTGAACAGCGCCGAGCGAACGGCGTTTTCCGGGCTCGGTGCCCAGAGCGCGCTGGCAAAGAGCCAGGCCGCCATTGCCAACCATGTCGGCCGCAGCAGCGACAGGAGGACATGCCGGTCGGAAAACACCAGATGGCCGGCGAGCACCACCGCCGCGAGGCCGGAATAGCCGAGCTGGTTGGCGAGATCGCCGGAATTCTGGTTGCCGTCGAAGGTGACGACGAACGGCGTGAAGGTGACGAGCACGGCCGACAGCACCGCCGCCGCGACCAGGAACCGCAGAAAGCCGATCCAGTCCGGCGCGGCGACCGCGTCAGTTGTGTTCAGGCTGGCGGTATTGCTCATTGACCCGTCCGAATTCGGCGAGAAGCCGCCCGACTGCGACCTGGCAGTGATAAAGGCCGATCGTCGCGGAGCCGGTGCCGAGGCCGAGCTTCAGCGACCGGAAGGGCGAGGCGGCGAGCAGCGCGAAACTCTTGGCGGTCCGCCGGGCGGCGCCCCGGCCGCCGCTGCGGCGGCGCTCGATGATCGCGGAAATCGCGCCGTTGCGCAGCCCCCGCGCGTTCAGCCAGGAAAATTCCGTGCGGCGCGCCGGCACGGTCTCGTAGACCGGGGCCTCGGCGCACCAGCCGAAGGTGAAGCCGCGCTCGCGGCAGCGCGAGTAGAAATCGGAATCGCCGCCGCCGATGAAGTTGAAGGCGGTGTCGAGAAACGGCGCCTCCATCGCGTCGAGGACGCGCCGGGCGATGACGACATTGCCGGAGGAATAGAGGATCGGCACCCGCCCGGTGGTCACATAGGGAGGCAGGAACACCGGATGGCGCTCGGTGAAGGTCCGCGCCCCCTCCTCGAAGCGCGGCAGCTGCGGGCCGCCGACGATGTCGACGCCGAGGGTCTCGGCAGTCGCCACCATCTGGGCGATCCAGTCCTCCGCCGCGATCTCGTCGTCGTCGATGACGAGGAGGTGACGCATGGCGGGGAAGCGTTCGAGCGCCGTCTGCCAGCCGGCATTGTAGGCCGAGCAGTTGCCGCGCTCATGGGCGACGAGAACCAGCCCGGCGATCGTGCCGCCTTCGAAGAGCGGCCTTGCCGCATTGAGGCCGGCGCGGCCCTCGGCGTCGTTTTCCATCACCACGACGGCGAAGTTCGGCGCGCCGCGCTGGGCTCTCAGGCTGGCAAGGGTCGCAAGCAGATGCGCCGGCCGACGGAAGGTCGGCAGCGTCACCACGGCTTCGACGGTGGAAGGGTCGAGGCCGGGCGAAACGCATTCAACGGTGATCGTCTGCGACATCATGTCTTTTCCGCCCGCGGCTCGCATCGGCAAAGACGATAAGACGTACTTGGTGAAGAAAGTCTCGCCCCCGACGCGAAAACCCGCCGGCTTCGGGTCTGCGACAATGTTGCCCAGACGTTGACGCGATGTCTCGATATCGAAATTGCCGGTAAGGAAGTTAGCCTGATCGAAACCTGTCGCGGCTATGGTTCGGTTCGATTGCCGCAACCGGACCCATGGCGAATGCACCTGTTGTTCCTGTCATCGCTGCTTCCCGACGGCCTCGCGACGACCGGTTTCGAGATCGCCAATGCGGCGATCGCGGCCGCCTATCGCCGCCAGGGCGTGCGCCTGACGATCGCCGGTTTCCGCCGCGAGGGTGCCCGGCCTGCAGGCGACGGCGAGATCGACCTCGGCACGATCGTCCTTGAAAACGCCGCCGCCTCGCCCCGCCAGAAGGCGCTCTGGCTCGCGGGCGCGTTCCTGTCCGGCCGGCCGGTGGCGGCGGAAAAGCTCGCACGCCATTCCCGCAAGGCGCTGCGCGAGCGGCTGGCAGAGGCCGGCCCGGTCGACGGCTATGTCTTGAATTCGGTGCAGATGCCGATCGCCTATCCGTTTCTTTCCGGCGACAGGCCGTCGATCTTCATCGCCCACAATGTCGAGCATCGCTCGGCCGAGGAGAACGCCCACAATGCCGGAACGCGGCTCGCCCGGCTGCTCTATCGGCGCGAGGCCGGCATTCTCAGGCGCAGCGAAGCGCGGATCTGCCGCGAGGCGGCGGTCATCCACACCCTGAGCGAGGACGACCGGACCGGCCTCGGCCTTGCCGGCGACCGGCGGGCGGTGCCGCTGGCACTATCGATCGGCCGGCCCTGCGAGGCTGCGGACGACGGCAGGCGAAGCCACGACGTCGGGCTGATCGGCACCTGGAGCTGGGCGCCGAACCGCGTCGGCCTCGACTGGTTTCTCGATCACGTCGTGCCGCTCCTGCCGGACGGTCTCTCGGTGGCGATCGCCGGGAGGATCGACGGCCCGACGCCGGCAGCGCCCGCAAACATCCGCTTTGTCGGCAGGGTCGCCGACGCACAGGATTTCGTGCGCTCGTCTCGCGTCCTCGCCCTGGCGACCCGCGGCGGCACCGGCGTGCAGCTGAAGACGATCGAGACCTTTGAGGAAGGCCTGCCGGCGGTGGCGACCCCCGCCGCGCTGCGTGGCATCGACGCCCTGCCCGAAAATGTCCGCGTCGCGGACGAAGCAGCCGCCTTCGCCGCGGCCCTCGTCGAACTCGTCAAAAAGGACAAGGCCGGCGAGCCGATGCGCCTCGACGGCTCGCGCTTTGCCGCCGCGCAGAAGGCAGCGCTTGACGCGGGCATCGGCCAGGGCCTTGCCCTCCTCGAGCAGCAGCGCCGCATGAGCGCGGTAACCAAACCGGCAAGTTCTTTGCCGAAATCCGCGCTGCACAGCGGGCCGGAGCGTATCTGATGCTGGTGGAAACGGCCGAGACAGGCTTCTCGAGAACGCATGGCGCGATGCCCGACACGATGCTGATGGCGATCGGCGGCGTTGCCGTCGCCGACATTGCCGGCGCGGATGCGATCAGCCGCGTCGAGGCGGCGCTTGCCCGCAGACGCCGGCTCGATGTCGGTTTCGTCAACGCCCACTGCGTCAATGTCGCCCGCCGCAACGCCGCCTATCGTGCCGCGCTGGCGGAGTTTCTGCTGCTGCCGGACGGCGTCGGCGTCGATATCGCGGCGAGCGTTCTCTACGGCCGGCACTTCACCGAGAATCTCAACGGCACCGACTTCGTCCCCCGGCTCCTCGCCGGGCTCCCCGGGCAGCGCCGCATCGCCCTCGTCGGCGCGGCACCGGGCATTGCCGAACGCGCCGCGGCAGGGCTCTCTGCGGTAGCGCCGCAGCACGAGGTCTTCGCCGTCGCCGACGGCTATTTCGGCGCCCAGGGCCGGCAGGAAGTGCTCGACCGGCTGGCCGCTTCACGGCCCGACATCGTGCTCGTCGCCATGGGCGTCCCGGCCCAGGAGATCTTCATCCGCCGCCATCTGACCGACAGCCACGGCACCGTCTTCATCGGCGTCGGCGCGCTGTTCGACTTTCTCGCCGGCAACGTCTTAAGGGCGCCACGGGCGGTCCGCAGGCTGCGGCTCGAATGGGTGTGGCGGCTGGGGCTCGAGCCGAAGCGGCTGTTTCGCCGCTATGTCCTCGGCAACCCGCTGTTCCTGAAGGATGTGATGCTCGACAGGCTGCGGCGCGGGCGTCGCGCGACCTGATGCTGCGACACTTCGATACACACGGGAGCGCCGGCTCGGGCTATGCTGCAGGGCAAAACAGCGGGAGAGCGCCCACGGTGCCCACGGCCATTGCCACAGCCAGCTATCGCGGCGACTTCGAACGATGCCGGCTGCTCTGCGAGAGCATGGATGCGCGCGTTACGGGCCAAACCCGCCACCTCATCCTCGTCGAGTCGGCCGACGTCCCGCTGTTCCGGCAGCTAGCCGGCCCGAAGCGCGAGATCGTCGACGAGCGCGAACTCCTGCCGTTCTGGCTGCGCGCCTTCCCGGACCCGACGAATTTCGGCCGCCGGCGCGTCTGGCTGTCGCCCTTCGGCCTGCCGCTGCGCGGCTGGCACGTGCAGCAGCTGCGGCGGATCGCGCTCGCCGCGACGCTCGACGAGGCAGTGATGGTGTCGATCGACTCCGACGTCGTGTTCCTGCGCGACTTCGACGTCTCGACCTTTTCGCCAGCGGGGCGGACGCTGTTCTTCCGCCGCCCGGACGCCATGGGCGACGTCCTCGACGAACACCGGGACGAGCATCTCGTCTGGTCGAAGAAGGCCGGAGACCTGCTCGGGATCGAGACGCCGAAAACCACCGACACCGGCTATGTGGCAACGCTGATCCCCTGGAGGACGGCGGCGGTGCGCGCCATGACGAAGCGCATCGCGGACGTCTCCGGCCGCAGCTGGGAGGCTGCCCTTGCCGCCACGAGGGCGCTGTCGGAATGCACGATCTACGGCCGCTTCGTCGACGAGGTCGAGGGTCGGCCGGAGCTCTATGAGCCGACCGACGCCTCGCTCTGCCAGATGTACTGGTCCGGCGCGCCGATGGACCGCGACACCCTCGCCCGCTTCGTCGGCAGCCTCGCGCCGGGCCAGGTCGCCGCCGGCATCCAGTCCTTCACCGCGACCGATCCCGGCTTCATTCGCCAGGCTGCGGGGCTGGGCTGAGCGGCGAGCGTCTCTGTGGCGCCACCTCGCGGTCGAGCGCGGCATAGCTTGCCAGCGCCGAGACGATCCACAGCGCGAAGAACAGCCCGTTGAGGCCGAAGATCCAGGCGCGATCGTCGAGGAACATGCCGAGAAGGCCGATCAGGAGGGTGGCCTTGATCGCCCCGACCATCGCCATGATGACGGCGCGGATCGCCGTCTTGCCGCGGGCATAGAGCAGTTCGCTCTGATATTCGACGAGATTGCGGAAGGCCGGCACGAGAAGCGGGATCAGCACCAGCGGCGCGGCATCGGCGACATTGTTGCCGAGGGCGCGGGGGAAGAAGTGCAGCACCCCGCCGAGAAAGCCGAGGCCGGCGATCGACACCGCCGCTATGCCCGCCTCGACGCCCCAGCGGACCCGCCAGCTGGCCAAGAGATCCGGCGTCCGCATCAGCTTCTGGACGATCATCGTGTTGAAGGAGCGCACAGGCAGCGCCGTCAGATCGACGAGCCGCATCAGGATTGCATAGATGCCGGCCGTGTGCGGCCCGCCGAAGGACAGGACCAGCAGCTTGTCCAGTTCTGACTGCAGGTAGAAGACGATCTCGGCGCCGGCGACCGACAGGCTGTCGCGCAGCCGGGCGCGATAGAGATGCGGCGTCCATCTCAGCCGCCGGCGCGGATAGCAGAGGGCGATCGCGCCGAGGGCCGAGACGGCGTTGGCGGCGAGATAGAACAGCGACCAGCTGGCGAGCGTGCCGTCGCCGAGACCGACGAAGGCGAGCGCCGCGGCCGCCCGCACCGCCGAGCCGGCGATGACGATCACGGCGCCGGTGAAGAAGCGGCCCATGCCGTTGGCGACGATCACCACCACTTCGAGGAGCCGCCAGCAGAGGACCTCGGCGGCGACGATCGCGACGAAGGCGGCGGCCGTCATCTCGCCCTTGAAGAAGACGAGGAAGAAGCCGGCACCGGCAAGGGCGATCAGCGGCAGCGACGCGAGAAGTGCCGCGAGGAAACCGGCCGTATAGGCGCCGATCAGCTGCGGTCGCCGCGTCGCCGTACGGTAGAGCGGCGAGACGAAGCCGAAGCCGGCGATCCGCGACAGCACGATGCCGGTCGCCGAAGCGGTGGCGAAGAGGCCGAAGTCGCCGACCGTCAGGCCGTTGGCCACCGAGACGAAATAGGCGAGCGAGAGAACCAGCCGGCCGGCAGAGCCGGAGAGCAGTGACGCGTAGTCGCGCAAGAGAGCGACGTTATCCTTCAGCCTGCCGATGAGGTATGTTCGGGAGAACATGCGCCAATTCCTGCGAAGAGACGACCTTCCATGCCGAAAGCCGACGATTTCGATGACCTCGCGAAAGCGCCGTTCCTGCCGGCGTTGCGGCCGGGCATGGCCGCGTCGGGCACCGCTTCCGGCAATAGCATGACCAGCTTAACACGCCGTTCCGTCATTGCCGGCGCCGCTGCGGCAGGCCTCCTGCCGGCGCTGCCGTCCCGCGCGGCGCCGCGGAAGGTGCCGTTCGGCGCGGCCATCCAGTCCGACCTGATGAACGGCGATCCGGCCTATCGCCAGCTCTTCGTCGAGCATTGCGACCTGGTGATGCCGATGAACGCGCTGAAATTCGATCTCTTGCGGCCGACCCGGGAGATCTGGGACTTCGACCCCGCCGACAAGGTCGTCGCATTCGCGCTGGAACATGGCAAGACCAGCCGCGGCACCTGCCATGTCTGGTGGGGGGCGACGCCGCAATGGGTGAAGGCGATCGAAAGCCCCTCGGAGGCCGAGCGGGTGCTGGTCGAGCACATCGAGCGGGTCGGCGACCGCTACAAGGGCAAGCTGCTCGGCTGGGACGTCGTCAACGAGGTGGTCGCCAACGATCCGATCTACGAGAACCGCTCGCTGCGCGACACCTACTGGCTGCGCACGCTCGGGCCGCGCCACATCCCGATCGCCTTCAAGGCGGCGGCGAGCGCCGATCCGTCAGCGCAGCTGGCACTCAACGACTACGATCTCGAATTCAAGGGGCCGCATTACGACGAGCGCCGAACGATCGTCCTGTCGATCGTGCGCCAGCTGCAGGACGCCAATGTGAAGATCGACGCCGTCGGCCTGCAGGGGCACCTCTACGCCGACAAGGAGATCGACGTCGACGCGCTCGACCGGTTCCACCGCGACCTCGACGCTCTCGGCGTGAAGCTGCTGGTCACCGAGCTCGACGTCATCGACTGGAAATCGCCCGCCGGGCCGCATTCCCAGGACAGGACGGCCGCGGCCCTGGTCACCCGCTTCCTCGACGCGCTGTTTTCCTTCAAGCCGCCGGAGCTCGTCATCTCCTGGGGCCTGACCGATCGCTACAGCTGGGTGAACGATGTCATGCCGCGGCCGGACGGCGCTCCGAGCCGGCCGCTCCCCTTCGACCGCAAGCTCAGGCCGAAGCCGTGGTTCGAGCTCATCGAAAACCGCCTTGCGACCGTGTGAGCGGCGCCTTCGCGGACTGCGATCACGCTCATGCCAAAGGGGAATTTCGGTCGCGGAGGAGCAAGTTTAAGACTTTGTTCAGCATAATTGCCGATTTTATCGGCGATCGATCGCGATGCGTCTTCAATCGGTGATGTCCATGTTTGCAAAACCCGGCCTGCAGGAGAGCGGTAGGCAGTCGGCGCCGGGCGCGCCGATGCGCGCCGCCCCGGTCACGGCCGGCTCGGGGCCGCTGTTCGACCCGATGCAGGTTCTCTTGGCGATGTGGTCGCTGCGTTGGCTGGTGATCGGCCTGACGCTGCTCGGCATTGCCGCCGGCGTGCTCATCGCGCTCGCCTCGCCGCACAAATACACCGCCGTCACCGAGATCCTGCTCGATCCCCGCGACATCAAGCTCGTCCAGAACGAGGTGACGCCGAACGGCCTGCCGAGCGACGCGACGCTGGCGCTGATCCAGAGCCAGATCTCCGTCATCTATTCCAACACCGTCCTGCAGCGGGTCATCGACAAGGCCGATCTCGCCAACGATCCGGACTTCAGCGGCAAATCCGACGGGCTGCTTTCAAAGCTTCTCGCGCCCTTCGCCGGCAAGGAAGACCCGGCGACCGTGAGGCGCCGACAGCTGATGACCCTTGCGGCACTGCGCGAGGCCCTCAACGTCAATCGCGACGCCAAGAGCTTCGTCATCAATCTCGCGGTGACCACCCGCGATGCCGACAAATCCGCAGAGATCGCCAATCTCGTCGCCGATTCCTTCATCGATCAGCTCGCCAAGGTCCAGTCCGACACGGCCAAGCGGGCAAGCGATGCGCTCTCGTCGCGTCTCACCGAGCTGCGCCAGCGCGTGGTCGAGGCGGAGCGCGCAGTGGAGACCTACAAGCGCGAGAATCGGCTCGTCGGCGTCGGCGGCCGACTGGTCGACGACGACTACATCGTGCGCATCAACGACCAGCTCGCCAAGGCTCGCGGCGAGACAACGGCACTCCGCGTCCGCGCCGAACAGATGCGCAAGGCGAGCGTCGACGACGTCGTCAAGGGAACGCTCCCCGAAGAACTGACCTCCGACTCGCTGGCTAGGCTGCGCGACAGCTATTCCGACCTTTCGCAGCGCGTCGCCACCCTCGCCGCCACCCTCGGCCCCCGCCATCCGCGGCTGATCGCCGCCAGGGACGCGCTGGATTCGGTGCGCGACGGTATCCGCCGGGAACTCGAGCGGATCGTTTCGAGCGCCCAGACCGAGCTTGCCCGCGCCGAACAGACCGACCGGGAGCTGACCGCCCAGGTTAACGACCTCAAGGACAAGCAGCTGACCACGAGCGCCTCCTTCGTGCGGCTGCGCGAGCTCGAACGCGAGGTCGACGCCTCGCGCGCCGTCTACGAGGCCTTCCTCCTGCGCGCCCGCGAAACCGGCGAGCAGGAGCAGATGAGCACCGCCAACGTCCATGTGATCTCGTCGGCGACGCCGCCGCTCGATCCCTCGAGCACCAGCCGCAAGCTGATCGTCATCGCCAGCGCAATCGCCGGCTTCGTCGCGGGCATCGGCCTTGCCGGCGCCATCGCGCTGATCAAGGTGCTGCGGCGCTCGCTCCGCCAGACCCGCAGCCCGGTCCGCTGGGAGCCAGAAGCCGAGATCGTCCCGGCCATCGAGGCGCGGGAGCTGCGGCCCCGTGCGGCGAGCCGGGCCGACGATCTCGCCGCCGAGGTCCGCCCGACGGTGCATGTGCCACCGGAGCGGGTGACCCGCCGCGAGTCGGCCAGAGGTGCGCGCGATCCGATGGCCGGCCGCGTCGCCGAGGCGGAGGCCGCCTTTGCCGCGCATCTGCCGCCAGCGCCGGCTGCGGTCATCGCCGCGCCCGACCTCACCAGGCGCGAAGCAATCACGTCGCTGCCGCCGCGCTCGAAGTCCGAACGCGAGGCACTGCGGGAGAAATTGCGGACCATCGCCGAAGAAGCCCACCTCGACGAGCAGGACGGGGACGAGGCCGCCTACGCCATCTACAACGAGGACATCGCCCGGCTGCAGAACGACATCCTCGCGGTGAAGCGGAACCTTGCCGACGCAAGAAGCCGGCGCAACACGGGGGTTGCGCCGGCCTGAAGCATGATCCCGAGATCATGCGAGGTCTGGGGGGAGCGCGGGATGATGAGCCGGGCTCATCTCCTCACACTCTCACTCTCCTTCGACAAGGAGCCTACATCCGTCAGGCGACCTTGCGGTCCGGGTGACGGCCCTCCTCGACCTCCTCGATGATCTTCGAGATGAAGGCCGGAAGATCGTCCGGATTGCGCGAAGTAATCAGCGCCTCGTGGCAGACCACCTCTTCGTCGCGCCAGTTGCCGCCGGCATTGACGACATCGGTCCTGATCGACTTGTAGGAGGTAACGTCCCGGCCGCGCACGACGTCGGCCTCGATGAGCAGCCAGGGGGCGTGGCAGATCGCCGCCAGCGGCTTCTTGGAATTGAAGAACTCGCGCACGAAGCTGACCACCTTCGGATCGGCGCGCAGCTTGTCCGGGTTGATCTGGCCGCCCGGCAGCACGAGGCCGTCATAGTCGGCGGTGCGGACCTCGGAAAGCTGCTTGTCGACCGGGACCTTCTTGCCCCAGTGGTCCTTGTCCCAGCTGGTGATCTCGCCGCTATTCGGCGACACGACGTGGACGGTGGCGCCCGCCTCGCGCAGCTTCGCCAGCGGTTCGGTCAGCTCGGATTCCTCGAAGCCGTCGGTGGCGAGAATGGCGATCTTGGCGTCCTTGATATTCGGCATGATCGATGTCCCTGTCTTGCGGATGCGACGACCCTTCCGACGGCGAAGAACCGTCGGCGCGTCGTTCATCTCTGTTGGTGTTGTTGACCGGACAACGGCCGCGGTGCGGCGAAGTTCCGAGCCGAATCCGCTTTCAATTAGAGCAGGCTAGCTCCGTCGCGGCGGAGGATGGCGGCCGTTCCGGCCGGCCCGGCGGCAGATGTCAGCTGTCGTCGTCCACCGCCGCCACGGCGAGGCGCAGCGGAAACCCGGCGCGCACCATCGCGGCGATCTCCTTGTCGCGGCGATGCTCCCGGCCCGGCCCGCGATGCGGCCCGAAGCGGCGCCGCCTGGCATAGGCCGCGGCGGCCTCCGTCTCGCTGGTTTCGTCGGCCGCCAGCGTCGCCTCGACGAGGTCGCGCGGAACGCCCTTCTCGATCAGCTTGGCCGTCGCGACCGCCCGGGAGGCGCCGCGCCTCCTGAAGCTCGCCAGCCGCGCCTCGGCATAGGCCCGGTCGTCGACGAGGCCGAGCTCGATGAAGCGGGCAAGCGTCTCCTCGACCAGCGCCGCGTGGCGCTCCGGCTCGTCGCCGGCCGCCTGCGCCCGCCGGTAGACCTTGCGCTTCAGGACCTTGCGAAGGTTCTCGGTCGAGGTGGCATAGCGCTCGACATAGTGCGCGGCGGCCCGCATCAGCCATTCGGCGGTGACCGGTTTCGGCTGGTCGGATCGCTTGGTCATCCCCGTCTCATAGGCCCTGCGCGACGCGCCATGCAATGCGGCCTGTGGTCGCCTTGGCCGCGCAAGCCGCGGCCGCCCGCCGGCCAAGAGCTGTCAGAGTGGTTCGATTCCGACATTTACGTCCGTCTTGGATCGGGCTCGCGGCAAATGTCGGAATCAAAGGACCACCAGGTCGATCTCTGTTTCGAGTGCAGCTTTCTAGGCAGCATCGACGAAGTCGGCGAGGCTGACGCAGGTGCCCCGCAACAGCTGTCGCAGCTGGGCATGGGCGAAGTCGATGAAGACCCGCACGGCCGGGAGCATCGCCCGCCGCGAGGTGAAGGCGATGTGCAGCGTCTCCTCCTCGCCCGCCCAGTCGGGGAGCACCCGGACGAGATCGCCGCTGCGGATCATGCTCGCGGTGAACTGCTGCGGCAACAGCGCGATGCCGCCGTCGTTCTTCGCCGCCTGGGCATGCACGGACAGGGACGGCGAGACGATTCGCGGGGCGATCTCCACCGTCCGCATTTCGCCGGTGCGATGCAGCAGCCGCCACTGTTCGCCGTCCTGGCCGAGACGGCCGATGGTCTGAAGCCGGGTGAGATCGTCGGGCGTCACCGGCTTGCCGGCCGAGGCGAGATAGCCGGGGCTGGCAACGAGGCCGGATTCGATCTCGGCAATCCGCTTCACCACCAGATCGGAATCGCCCGGCTGATCGAGGCGGCCGCCGCGGATCGCCACGTCGACATGTTCCTCGGCGAGATCGAACCGGCGCATGCCGATGAGCAGCCTCACCTGCACCTTCGGATACTGGGCGAGGAAGCTCGGCAGGTTGGCACCGAGCGTCGCGGCACAGGCGCCAGGCAGTGAACTCACCGTCACCATGCCGCGCGGCTCGGCGCTGAGCGACGTCGCCATCATCTCGGCGGACTGCAATTCCATGACAGCCGTACGACACTTTTCGTAGAAATCCTGGCCGATGGCCGTGACCGTGAAGCTGTGTGTCGTGCGCTCGATCAGCCTGACGCCAAGATCTTGTTCCAATGCCAGAATCCGCCGCGACAGGGTCGATTTCGCGACGCCGATGTCCCGCGCGGCAGCGTTGAAACCGCCATTTCTGACGACGGCTTCGAAATAGCGGAAATCATTGAGGTCGTGCATCTTGCGTTCCACTCATGGGACGAGATGTCCCAAACGCATGTCTACAGCGGTTCGTGTCCCAATCATAGACCAAGGGTAGGACAGCCGGCGTCGAATCGTGACGTCGGCGCGGGTCCCGATTTGGTAGGAAGAGTGGGAATATCGAAATGAAGACGCTTTTGACGCTCGCGGTCGCCCTTGGCGGCCTTGCCGCCGCCCCGGTCGCATCGAACGCCGCCGGCCTCGTCCCGGGATCCGGCGCCGACTTCACCCCCGCCCCGAAGGTCGAAACCGTGACCAAGGCGCGGTCCGACGACAACATGACCACCAGCTCGACACGCACCTATGGCGCGACGCGCCGGCTGCCGGTCTCCGCCCAGCAGCAGAAGGCCGAGTCGGATTCGACCGTTCACCAGCGCCCGTCGATCCTGGTGCCGGGCTCGGGTGCCGACTTCAGCCAGTAACGGCCGCCTCCCCAGACCGATCGTCCGGCCCGGCCGGGCGATCGCCAGCATGCCCGATGCGCTTCGCCTTTACGGCGGAGCGCATCTGCTTTTGGGACGGCAGGCGGGGTGCAGACTGCTCACCTGGCGCTCCGACCAGGTGTTCCTCGCGGCACCCACCCGCCGTGACGCTTGCACTCACCCTAAACACCGACCTCAGCGGCGATCCTTCTCCGCTGCCGGCACATAGCGGCTGTTGGCGCGCGGCGGATGCTCCGCAATGCCGGCCACCCAGTCGAAGAACCGGGCGACGGCGACCGAATCCGTCTTGTTGGCGACGATGTCCTTCTGCGGAAACTCCTTCAGCGCCCGGTAGCGGCGAAGGGCCCGCTCGGAGAGGCCGAAAAAGGCGCGCAGCTCCTTGTCGGACATGAAGCGCGGCCAGTGCGGGGTGGTTTCCTCGGACATCGCCGAAGACATGCCCGCGCCGCTGGCGATTGTCCATCCCGGCGGATGGGAGGTGCTATTCGGCCGCCTCGGCCATCGGTCTTGACGCGGTCAACGCAGCCTCAGCCGCCTGGCGGCGCCGCTCTGCCGCTTCGGCCTTCCGGCGCCGCACCGGGCCGAAGCCGTTGATCCCCTCCGGCCATTTCGCCAGATCCAGGGCGGCGGCATGATTGTCCGCCGTCAGGCGAGAGACGATCGTCTCGATGCTTTGCCGATAGGCTTCGAGCTGCGCCCGCTGCTCCCGGCGCTCGGACGAGAAGCGGAACGGATCGATCGCCGTGCCCCGCAGCCGCCGCATCGCGCCGAGCAGCCGGAAGCCGGTCATCATCCAGCCGCCGAAGGCTCGCTTCCTCGGCCGCCCCGCCGGGCCGTCTTCGCCGAAGACCGGCGGCGCGAGATGAAAGGTCAGCCGCTGATGGCGGTCGAAGCTTTCGGCGAGCTGCGCCTCGAAGCCGCCGTCGGCATAGAGCCGGGCCACCTCGTATTCGTCCTTGATCGTCATCAGCCGGTAGAGCTCGCGGGCGACGACCCAGGCGATCTCCTGACGGCCCGGCGCCACGTGGCCCTCGGCTTCGCGGACCTTCGCGACCGTCGCCTCGTAGGCGCTCGCATAGGCGGCGTTCTGATAGGCCGTCAGGTCGTCGATGCGCCGGGCGACCGCCTCGTCGAGAGTTTCCGAGCGTCGGCGGTGGTCCAGCCGGGCCCGCGCCGGCTCCCTCTCCGCAGGCAGCGCGGCCGGATCGGCATGGAGCGCCCGCCCCCACTCGAAGGCTATAAGATTGGTCTCGACGTCGACGCCGTTCAGCCGGATCGCCTCGCGCAGCGCCGTTCCCGACACCGGCAACTCGCCGGTCTGGAAGGCCATGCCGAGCATCAGCGTATTGGCGAAGATGGTGTTGCCGAAGAGCCGAGTGGCGGCAGCCTCGGCGTCGATCCTCGTCACCCTGTCGCGGCCGGCCGCGGCCTCGATCGCCTCGACCAGCCGACGGTTGGGGAAGGAGAAGTCGACATTGCGGGTGAACTCGCCGGACAACGTCTCGTGGCAGTCGAGCACCACCGCGGTCTCGCCCCGGCGGATTGCGGCGCGCACCTTCGCCGAGCCGGCGGTGACGAGGTCGCAGCCGATCACCAGCCGCGCCTCGCCGGCGGCGACTCGGATCGCCTTGACGTCCTCCCGGCGGGGGGCGATGCGCACATGGCTGGTCACCGGCCCGCCCTTCTGGGCAAGGCCTGCCATGTCGATGACGCCGGCACCATGGCCGTCGACATGGGCCGCCATGGCGATCAGCGCACCGATGGTGACGACGCCGGTGCCGCCGACGCCGGTGATGACGATGCCGACCGAGCCCGACGGCCCGCGAAATTCGGGTTCCGACGTCTCGGGCGCGTCGAGCCTTCCGGTCTGCGGCATCTTCAACGCCGCGCCGTGGACGGTCACCAATGCCGGGCAGAAGCCGTCGAGGCAGGAGAAGTCCTTGTTGCAGGCCGACTGGTCGATCTGCCGCTTGCGCCCGAACTCCGTCTCGACCGCGGCGATGGCGACGCAGTTCGACTGGACCCCGCAGTCGCCGCAGCCCTCGCAGACCCGCTCGTTGATGACGACGCGGCGATCGGGATCGGGAAACTGCCCGCGCTTCCGGCGCCGGCGCTTCTCGGCGGCGCAGGTCTGGTCGTAGATGAGGACGGTGAGCCCCGGCGTTTCCGCCAGCTCGCGCTGCACGCTGTCGAGGTCGCGGCGATGGTGAAAGCGCGTGCCGGCCGGCATCAGCGGAGCGCCGCGATGCTTGTCCGGCTCGTCCGAGACGACGACGATCCGCCTGGCTCCCTCGGCCGCCACCTGCGCAGCGATCATCGGCACGCTCAGCCCGCCTTCGTGAGCCTGGCCGCCGGTCATCGCCACCGCATCGTTGTAGAGGATCTTGTAGGTGACGTTGGCGCCGGACGCGGCAGCCGCCCTCAGCGCCAGGAGGCCGGAATGGTTGTAGGTGCCGTCGCCGATATTCTGGAAGACATGGGAGCGGGTGGAGAAGTGCCGCTCGCCGAGCCAGTTGGCGCCCTCGCCGCCCATCTGGGTGTGGCCCTCGGTCTCCCGGTCCATCCACTGGGCCATGTAGTGGCAGCCGATGCCGGCATAGGCCCGCGAGCCCTCCGGCACCCGGGTCGACGAGTTGTGCGGACAGCCGGCGCAGAAATACGGCGTGCGGGCGGCGATCTCTTGGGAACCTGAAAGATGCTTCTGCAGGGTCTCGATCCGGCCGATGCGGGCGCCGAGCGCCTCGTTCGGCCGCCGCTCGGCGATCGCCCGGCCGATGACGAGGGCGATCTCGTTGGCATCGAGCGCCCCCTTCGCCTTGAACAGCGTCTCGCCGGCAAGGTCGGTCTTGCCCACAATCGCGGGCGCACCGGCTGTGCCGTAGAGGATGTCCTTCAGCTGCGGCTCGACGACGCCGCGCTTTTCCTCGACGACGATCAGAAGTTCGAGACCCTCGGCAAACCGGCGCACGAAGGAGGGCTCCAGCGGCCAGGGTACCGCCAGCTTGCCGAGCCTGAGGCCGAAGCCGGCCGCCGCCACCTCGTCGATATCGAGGGCGGCCAGCGCCTGCTCGACATCGAGCCAGGACTTGCCGAGCGACAGGATGCCGATCCGCGGCGACCGGCCACCGGAATGGACGATCCGGTCGAGACCGTTCGCCGCGACGAAGGCGCGCGCCGCCGGCAGGCGGTGCTCGTGCAGCATCGCCTCCTGCTCGAGCGGGTGGGCGGTCCGGCGGATGTTGCGGAAGGCGGGCGGAGCCTCATCCTCGGGAAGGACGAAGCCGAGGCGATCGCAGGCGGCGTTCACCGTCGCGGTCGATTCCACCGTGTCCTTGATCAGCTTCATCGTCGTCCACAGCCCGGAAAAGCGCGACAACGCGTAGGCAGCAAGGCCGAAATCGAGGATTTCCTGGACGCCGGCCGGGTGGAAGACCGGCATCATCGCGTCGATCGCGGCAAATTCCGACTGATGGGCGGAGGTCGAGGATTCGCAGGTATGGTCGTCGCCGAGCAGCGCGATGACCCCGCCATGGCGGGACGTGCCGGCGAGATTGGCGTGGCGAAAGGCATCCCCCGAGCGATCGACGCCCGGGCCCTTGGCGTACCAGAGGCCGAAGACGCCGTCGTAGCGCCCCTCGCCGCGGATCTCTGCCTGCTGCGCGCCCCAGAGGGCGGTCGCAGCCAGATCCTCGTTGATCGCCGGCTCGAAGACGACGCGGCATGCCGAAAGCTCGCGACCTGCGCGAATGAACTGCTGATCGATGCCGCCGAGCGGCGAGCCGCGATAGCCGGTGACGTAGCCTGCGGTCGAAAGCCCCGCCGCCCGGTCGCGGGCGGCCTGCATCAGCATCAGCCGGACGACCGCCTGGGGCCCGGACAAAAGCACGTCTTCGACGGAAAGGTCGAACCTGTCGCCGAGCGCGACGCGGCGAATGGTCATCATTCTCCTCCTCGGAGCTCTCGGCGCCTCCCCGCGCCGCGACCGGTTTGCCGGTTCGCTCCTGATTTCAGATGGTTGTCTGCCTTCCAAAGGCAATCGTCAAAGACTTTTGCAGCTGTCTTCGCGCCATTCGACGCGGACGCGGCAGGACATCCATGCCGGCGCATCCGACCGCGGGACAGAATTGGCAGTGACGCCCTCGCTGCAAGCGCCGCGGCCACGACGTCAGCTGCAACGGCTGTCAAGCATCAACGATCATCTCGCCTGACCTTTGCCGGGCCGCCCGAGCACTTGCACAACCTCGTGAATTTGCTTAACGCAACCGGACTTTCGGGCGCGACGCGCAGGCCGCGAGCGCCCTCCTGACAGCCAGCCTTCCCGGGCCGGTTCGACAAAGATGAATCGGAGGACGGCGGGCGCGTGCGAGCACAGCCGAGCGTCGATCCCCGGCGATTGGGGGAAAACGCCGCATGTCGGCACTCATGTCTTTTGCGCGCGGCATCGACAGGGTCACCGCCTTCGTCGGGCGCGGCGTCGCCTGGCTGGTCCTCGTGGTGGTGCTGGTCAGCGCCGGCAATGCGGTGATCCGCAAGGTCTTCGACATCTCGTCCAACGCCTGGCTGGAACTGCAGTGGTATCTGTTCGGCGCGATCTTCATGCTCGCCGCCGCCTGGACCCTGCAGCGCAACGAGCACATCCGCGTCGACATCGTCTCCAACATGCTGTCGAAACGCACCCGCGACTGGATCGACCTGATCGGCCACCTGGTCATCCTCCTGCCCTTCACGGTCGTCATGGTCTGGCTGCTCGCCCCCTATGTCCTGCACTCCTTCGAGATCGGCGAATATTCGCCGAATGCCGGCGGGCTGATCATCTGGCCGGCCAAGGCGCTGCTGCTTGCCGGCTTCCTGCTCCTCCTGTTCCAGGGGATCTCGGAGCTGATCAAGCGCGCCGCCGTGCTGTTTGCCGGCTATCCGGACGAGACGCCGGCGGGCGTCGCCCACGCGGCCGAAGCCTCCGAACTCGCGGCGCTGGCGCCGGACGCGCCGCAGGGCGGCAGCGAGGTCCCGACCGGCAAGACCGCTTCCCGCGGTAACGGGGAGGCACACCGGTGATCCAGTTCATCGCCCACAATCTCGCGCCGATCATGTTCGCCACCCTGGTGGTGGTGCTGCTGCTCGGCTATCCGGTCGCCTTCTCGCTCGCCGCGATCGGTCTCGCCTTCTTCGTCATCGGCGTCGAGCTCGCGCCGCTGTCGTCCGACATCAACCTCTTCTGGCCGCTCCTGAAGGCGTTGCCCGACCGTTTCTTCGGCGGGGTGATGTCGAACGACACGCTGCTCGCCATCCCCTTCTTCACCTTCATGGGGCTGATCCTCGAGCGCTCGGGCATGGCAGAGGATCTGCTCGAGACCGTCGGTCAGCTCTTCGGCCCGCTGCGCGGCGGCCTCGCCTATGCGGTGATCTTCGTCGGCGCGTTGCTCGCCGCGACCACCGGCGTGGTCGCCGCCTCGGTGATCGCCATGGGCCTCATCTCGCTGCCGATCATGCTGCGCTACGGCTACGACCGGCGGCTCGCCTCGGGCGTCATCGTCGCGTCGGGCACGCTGGCCCAGATCGTCCCGCCCTCGCTCGTCCTGATCGTTCTTGCCGATCAGCTCGGCCGCTCGGTCGGCGACATGTATTCCGGCGCCCTCGTCCCGGCGCTGGTGCTGACCGGCCTCTATCTCCTCTACATGTTCGGCGTGACCATGCTGAACGCCAAGGCCGCGCCGGCGCTTCCCCCGGAGGCGCGCACCCTTGGTGGCGGCGTCCTCTCGCTGCTCCTGTCGATCGTCGCGGCGGTCGCCATCTCCTATGCCGCGACCGTCTATTTCGAAGGCCGGGTGCAGCAGGGCGCCGCGATCTGGGGCGCCGTCGTCGGCGTCGCGGTCGTCTACACCGCCGCGGTCGTCAACAAGGCGCTGAAGCTCAACCTCCTCTCCTATCTGACCCAGCAGGTGATCATCGTCATGGTGCCGCCGCTGGCGCTGATCTTCCTCGTCCTCGGCACCATCTTTCTCGGCGTCGCGACGCCGACCGAAGGCGGCGCGATGGGCGCGGTCGGCGCGCTGATCCTCGCCTTTTCCAAGCGCCGGCTGAACACCACCCTGATGGTCCAGGCGATGGAGGCGACGACCAAGCTCTCCGCCTTCGTCCTGTTCATCCTGATCGGCGCGCGGGTGTTCTCGCTGACCTTCTACGGCGTCAACGGCCATGTCTGGGTCGAGCACCTGTTGACCTCCGTGCCGGGCGGCGAGACCGGCTTCCTTATCGTCGTCAACCTTCTGGTGTTCTTCCTCGCCTTCTTCCTCGACTTCTTCGAGCTCGCCTTCATCATCGTGCCGCTGCTCGCGCCGGTGGCCGACAAGCTCGGCATCGACCTGATCTGGTTCGGCGTTTTGCTCGGCATCAACATGCAGACGAGCTTCATGCACCCGCCCTTCGGCTTCGCGCTGTTCTACCTGCGCTCGGTGGCGGCCAGGGTGCCCTATCTCGACCGGATCACCGGCAAGCGCATGGAGCCGGTGACCACCGGACAGATCTACTGGGGCGCGGTGCCCTTCGTCTGCATCCAGGTGGTGATGGTCGGCCTGACGATCGCCTTCCCTGGCATGGTGATGCGCTACAAGACCGAAGTGCCGAAGGCGAGCAGCACGGACTTCAAGGTGCCGGGCTTCGGCGAGAACGGCGGCGGCGGCAATGGCAGCGCACCGTCCTTCGGCCTGCCGCCGCTTGGCGGCGCACCCTCCTTCGGCCAGCCCGGAGCCGGCGGCCAGAACGGCAATGGCAGCTCCGGCGGCACGGGGAATTCCGGCAATGGCGGCTTCGGCCTGCCGCCTCTGAGCTTTCCGGGCAGCCAGCCGGCGCCGGGCGGAGCGGGTGTGGGGAGCGGAACCGGCGGCGCGTCCGGCCAGAGCAATCAGAACGGCCAGGCCCCGAGCTTCGGCCTGCCGCCGCTGCAGCTCGGCAACGGGCCGGCGGAAAGCCTGCCGCCCGCGACAGGCGAAACCGCTCCATCCGGAAGCGGCGATGCCTCGGCGCCCGGCCAGCCGGCGGGGAATGGCGCGCAGCCGCAGGACAGCCCGCCGGCGAGCGGCAGCAACGCGCCAGGCGGCGTCGACCTGTCGAAACCGCCGGCCTTCAACTGATCAGCGGATCCCGCCCGCCGGGCCCTGCTCTTCTCACCCTGCTCTTCGGGCTTCGCTCGTCAGGCCCGGCCCGTAATCCGGGGTAGAGCCTGAACTGGCGGGAATCTCCGGCAATCGTCTTGGCCACCGTCGGCTGCCTCTTGGGCTCTAGAAAGGCCTCTTGCGGGCAGACCCACGCGCAGGCAATCTTGGCGCCACCTGACGCTCGGTCATTTCCGACCCCGCCAGCCCAACGAGGGGGTCGACCTTGCTCTCCCGCGCCCTGCTTTCGGCCATGCTCGCTTTCGCCGCCGCCTCGCCGGCCCTCGCCAATGATTCCACCGCCAATCTTGCCGTCGGCGGACTGACGCTGACGACCACCGACGCGATCGAGATGCGCCGGGAAGACCTGTCGATCGCGATGGACCGCATCGCGGTCGACTATGAGTTCGTCAACGCCACCGACCAGCCGGTGACGACCACGGTCGCCTTTCCCCTGCCGGAGATCGAGATCGATCCGTTTGACGGCAACATCGACCTGCCCTCGGCCAATCCGGACGATCCGTTTCTGTTCAAGACGACGGTCGACGGCAGACCGGTGGCGATGACCATCGACCGCGCCGCTTATCACGACGGCGCCAATATCACCCGGCGGCTGGAAAAGCTCGGCGTCCCCCTCGCGCCCTTTGCCGGGGATGCCGTCGACGTCCTCGACAGGCTGCCAGAGGCGGAGCAGCAATCGCTGCTCGGCGAAGAGATCGCCGTCCTCAACGAATACGACGCCGGCAAGGGCCGGGGGAGGCATCTCGCACCGAACTGGTCGCTGCGCCTTGCCTATCACTGGCAGCAGACCTTTCCGCCGAAGACGGTCGTCAAGGTCAGCCACAGCTACAAGCCCTCGGTCGGCAGCTTTGTCTCGACGGCGGTCAGCGCCAGCTATCAGAGTCCGGAGGAGGCACGAGAGTTTCGCGCCCGCTACTGCGTTGACGACGACATCGTGGCTGCGGTGAAGCGGGCCGGGGCGAAAGCAGGCGTCGAAGGCGGCGGTTTCCAGGACCGCTACATCGACTATGTGCTGACGACCGGAGCCAACTGGGCGAAGCCGATCGGGAGCTTCCACCTGATCGTCGACAAGGGTTCGCCGAAGAACCTCGTCAGCTTCTGCGCCAGCGGCGTGAAGAAGATCGCGCCGACGCAATTCGAGGTGGTCTACCGGGACTTCACCCCGAAGGACGACCTGCACGTCTTGATCCTGAGGGCCTTCGGGACCGAATAGCCTGCCGATTGTTCGGCGATTCCCATCGCACCGCCCTTTGGACGTTCCAAAGAGGTCGTCGAGCTCGTCACAACGGTCTTCGACCGGTGAAAATCATCGGTTTCATCGACCCCCGACGGCCTGTACCGTCGATAGCAGGTCTATGCCGACGGATCGAAGCACCACCGCTACGAATATCAGAAAGAGCGTGTAGATCCCTGCTGCCACGCATGACGTCCAGACCGACTTCCAGAACGTGCCCCTCAGTGCCTCTTCGCGAATTTGCGGGGCGTTGTTCTCGATCACCGAACCTGCAAAGGCCAGCAGGACAGCCTCGGCTTCCTTTTCTGCACCGGACACACGCGTGGGCGTCCAGGTCCGGATATACTCCTGCAGCTCGTCATCGTTTGGTTTGCGGCCGTTCCTCTCGAAGAAGTCGGTCGCCCACTCACGTTTCGCTAATTTGTAGAGACAGTACGCAACCATGCCGGGAAGCATCTCGGGATCCGGCTGGCTGGCGTCGACGAAGCGCTCGAATAAGGGATTGTAGCGAGGGGCCCGCGGCTCACTCACTCAACGACCTTCGGCTCGCCTGTGGTCGCGATCGCCACTTTCAGGCGGCTCGCGGCGGCCGTCTTCGCCGAGGTGAACGTGTTGTCGCTGACAACGCGCACATAACCCATCCCGGGCACGCTAACTTTTTTGCCGTATTGGCTCGCCTTGCCTGGGCCCTGAAGGAGGACGCCATGAGTTCGACCGGATGTTTTCATGGCCTTCATCGAATAGGCTTCCTTCCCCGCGAAAGTCTCAGAGCGGCTCGCCCCGACGTTACCACTGAAGCCTTTGCCTGCCTATAAATGGGATGCAAACATTTCTCGGGCAACCGCCCGTCGTATCGCGACGTCTGACCTGGCGACCAGTCCGATCACCCCTCGGCCACCGACCACATCAGCGGCTTGTCCGCCCGAAACACTACGACGCTGCCGTCCTCGCCGGCATCGACGGGGCGGAAGATCGCTTCGTCCGGCGCGGCCTTGCGCAGGGTGATCTTGTCCTCATTGACCGGCAGCCGGTAGAAGGCCGCGCCGTTCAGCGAGACGAAGGCTTCGAGCCTGTCGAGCGCGCCTTCCTCGTCGAAGACCTGCGCGACGTAAGGAATGGCCACCGGCGCGTTGAAGATGCCGGCGCAGCCGCAGGCGCATTCCTTCAGCGACGACAGATGCGGCGCCGAATCCGTGCCGAGGAAGAACTTGGCACTGCCAGACGTCGCGGCCTTGCGCAGCGCCTGGCGATGGTTTTCCCGCTTGGCGATCGGCAGGCAGTAGAAATGCGGACGGATGCCGCCCTTGAAGATGTCGGTGCGGTTGATGATCAGATGCTGCGGGGTGATCGTCGCGGCGAGATTGTCGTCGGCCTCGCCGACATAGGATGCGCCCTCCTCGGTGGTGATGTGCTCCATCACGATGCGAAGGGCCGGAAAGTCCTTGCGCAGGGGGGTGAGCACACGCTCGATGAACACCGCCTCGCGGTCGAAGATGTCGACCTCGGGATCGGTCACCTCGCCATGGACGAGCAGCGGCACGCCGGCCTCCTGCATCGCTTCCAGCACCGTGTGGACCTTGGAGAGATCCTTGACGCCCGCGTCGGAATTCGTCGTCGCGCCGGCCGGATAGAGTTTTACCGCGGTCAGTTCGCCGCTCGCCGCTCCTTGGGTGATCGTCTGAGGATCGGTCGTCTCGGTGAGGTAGAGCGTCATCAGCGGTCGGAACCGCGCGCCGGCGGGCAGCGCCGCCGCGATGCGGCCGCGATAGGCGCGCAGGTCTTCAAGGGTCCGGACCGGCGGCACGAGGTTCGGCATGATGATGGCGCGGGCAAAGCGCGCCGCGCTGACCGGCGCCACCGCCTTCAGCATCGCGCCGTCGCGCAGATGGAGATGCCAGTCGTCTGGACGGGTGATTTCGATCTGTTCGACCATCGTTTCGATCCTTGCCGAGCCGCCGCGCGTCGGCCGCTCCGGCAGATGTCCTTGCGTCGTTGCGCCTACGCGCCGCACCCGCCGGTGCGACGGCGGTTTGAGCAGACCTGCCCCGCCCTGTCCAGACGCCCGGCCGTATCCCGCGGCTTGATACGCATCGCGTCCCGCGCGGCTTCAGGCCGCATCGTCCGGCATTGCCGAACGCAGCCCCTCCTCCCACATCTCGCCGGTGCGACCGCAACCTGGAGACCGACGGCACCATGACGAAGGACGCGTTGCCGACGGCTGTCGGCCAGGGCCCATCGAGCGACCGGGCAGGACGGACAGACCCGACGAATACACGGCCGTTTCGCCGCGGGTCTGGCGTTTCAGCCATGGGCGCTCTCCTCGCCACCTTGCCACTGGTCTTGCTCGCCGGTGCGGGATCTAAAGCGTTGGCGGCCGACTGCACCGCCCCGGCCCATGCGTCGATCGACTGGCATCACTGCAACCGCCAGAACCTCATGCTGCACGCGGCCGACCTTGCCGGAGCCGATCTGCGCGACGTCGACTTCACCCTCACCGACCTGCGAAATGCCGACCTCTCCTCGGCCAGACTGACCGACGCCAAGCTGGTGCGCGCATCCCTCGCCGGCGCAACGGCCGACGCTGCGGATTTCTCCAAGGCGGAAGGCTACAGGACCGATTTTTCCGGCGTTTCAGCCCAAAAGGCCTCCTTCCAGAGCGCCGAGCTGCAGCGGGCGGATTTTGCCGACGCAAATGTCGAGGGCGCCGATTTCGGCAAGGCGGAACTCGGCCGGGCGCATTTTGCCGGCGCCACCCTCGGCAACAACAGCTTCGCCTTTGCCAATCTCGCCAGGGCCGAGTTCGCCGGTGCCAAGATCGACGGCCCGCTCGATCTCGGCGGCGCCTATCTGTTCCTCACTCGCTTCGAGGGCGTCGACCTCTCTTCGACGAAGGGTCTCGTCCAGAGCCAGATCGACATCGCCTGCGGCGACACCAGGACAAAGCTGCCGGAAGGCCTGACACGCCCGGCAAAATGGCCCTGCGGCGCCGACTGAAGCTGGCGCCCGGCCGCAGCGCGGGAGCCGCCTTGCCGGCCGCTTGCGTTGTCTCGCAGTGCGGTATAGGCCAGCCGCCATGATCTTTGCTTCCGACAACTGGTCCGGCGCCCACCCCGCCGTCAACGCCGCTCTCGCAAGGCACAGCGAGGGCATGGCGAGCGCCTATGGCAGCAGCGACCTCGACAAGGCCGTCGAGCAGCGCTTCAACGAGATCTTCGAGCGCGAGGTCGCCGTATTCTTCGTCGGCACCGGCACCGCGGCGAACTCGCTGGCGCTCGCCTCGGTCAACCGGCCGGGCGGCGTCGTCCTGTGCCACCGCGAAGCGCATATCATCGAGGACGAGTGCGGCGCCCCGGAGTTCTTCACCCATGGTGCGCGGCTTGCTGCCGTCGACGGTCCGGACGGCCGGATCGATCCGGCGAATCTCAGGCGCGAGCTCGCCCGCTTCAAGCCGGGCCACGTCCATACCGGCCAGCCGATGGCGGTGTCGATCAGCCAGCCCGGCGAGGCCGGCACGCTCTATAGCGCCGACGAGATCGAGGCGATCGCCTCGATCGCTCACGGCCGCGACCTGACGCTGCACATGGACGGCGCGCGCTTTGCCAACGGCCTCGTCGCCACCGGCCTGTCGCCGGCCGAGATGAGCTGGAAGCGAGGCGTCGACATCCTCTCCTTCGGCGCGACGAAGAACGGCTGCTGGTGCGCCGAGGCGATCGTCGTCTTTGATCCCGACAAGGCCTCGCAGTTTCCCTATATCCGCAAGCGCGGCGCCCAGCTGTTCTCCAAGACGCGCTTTGTCGCGGCGCAGTTCATGGCCTATTTCGAGGGCGGTCTGTGGCTGGACATGGCCGGCCATGCCAACCGCATGGCGGGGCTGTTGCGCGAGGCGCTCGACAAGAGCAACGCGGCGCGCCAGGCCTGGCCGACGGCAAGCAACGAGGTCTTCGCCGTCCTGCCGAAGGACCTCGCAGCCCGCATGCGCGAGGCCGGCGCGGTGTTCTACGACTGGAACGCACCCCATTCGATGCCGGAGCTGACCTCCGAGGACGAGACGCTGGCGCGGCTGGTCACCAGCTGGTCGACCACGCAAGCGGACGTCGAGGGGTTCGCCGCGTTCCTGCGGTAGCTTTTCATCCGTCTTGAGAAGCCTCCAGTCCCGAGCCGATAGCGCTGGCACTCGACGTGATCGGCGCTCGAAACCAGCGCTCCTGCCGCGGGTCGGTCCGACACCGTTTACGCTGTCTGGCCGTCAGTTGCCTCGAAGTCCGCCGATCGCGGGTTGCACGGATCAGCGCCGAAGTTTCGCAAGTTCATCATCACGTTTTCCCTCGCGCCGTTGATTTCCGCCCGGGACCGTCACCACATCGGCGGTGCGATAGCCCGCTCGCCGCTCCCATCAGCGCCGCGCCGGCTTCCGCGACAATGCCGGGAGAAGACCGCACGCTCGGGCCGAAGCTGGCCTGCGCAAACGGTGCAACGCCACAGAAGCGATACCCGGCAAAAGACCAAAGGGAGATGAAACATGGTCACCGATGCCTTCGAACAGGGCCGCCTAGCCTTCCGCCACAACCATCCGATGTCGGCCTGCCGATATCCGGTCGGCTCGGACCTTCGCGCGCAATGGATGGCCGGATGGAACACGGCGCGAAATGCCGCACCCGGCGGCGACGGAAGCGCCCATCCCGGCATGATGTCGGACGCGCGCCGGGTCGGCGATCTCGGACGGCCGGCAGCCCACGAGTCCTGATCCGGCCGATCCGCATTGATTTGCAACAGGATGGCAGCGGCGCGGCAAGGCTTCGCGCCGCCGGCGAGCTTTCAGCGCGGGCCCTGCCGGAAGTGGTGGGCCGATTGCCGCTCCGGGACCGGCCTTTCCTCGCCCTTCACAAGCCTGTATCCTGGCTGTCAGCCCCTTCAAGGCCCTTCAGACAGGCATTCATGTCCACACCTCAAAAGCCGAAATCCTCGCGTCCCCTGACGCCCGAGCGGATCGACTCCAGGCGCCGGTCCGGCGGCAACGAGGCGAGCCCGATCAAGGGCGCGCCGATGCCGGTGAAGCGCGATCTCGCCCATCTGAAGCTCTCGCCGGAGGAAACCCGCGCCTTCCTCGAATCGAAGCGCGGCGTTCGCTCCATGGACGAGGCACGCGAGTGGCTGCAGCTGCGCGGCATCGACGATCTCGAATGCATCACCCCGGATCTTGCCGGCGTTGCCCGCGGCAAGATGATGCCGGCGAAGAAGTTCACCGCCAACACCTCGCTGGCGCTGCCTTCGGCGCTGTTCATGCACACGATCTCCGGGGAATATCCGGAAGAGAGCGGCGAGTTCCGCTATTCGCCGAATGACGGCGACCTGAAGCTCGTGCCGGATCTCTCGACGCTCTGCCTCGTCCCCTGGGAGAACGACCCGACCGCCCAGGTGATCTGCGATCTCGTCGACCATTCCGGCGCCGCCGTCGGCTATACGCCGCGCAATGTGCTGAAGCGGGTTCTCGACCTTTACGAGAACATGGGCTGGAAGCCGGTCGTCGCGCCGGAGATCGAGTTCTACCTCGTCTCCAAGAATGTCGATCCCGACTATCCGCTGGTACCGCCGATCGGCCGCTCCGGGCGGCAGATCCAGTCCGGCCAGTCCTATTCGATCGGCGGGGTCAACGAGTTCGACGAGCTGATCGACGACATCTACGACTTCTCCGACGCGCAAGGGCTGGAGATCGACACGCTGATCCACGAGGAGGGCGCTGCCCAGCTCGAGATCAATCTTCGCCACGGCAATCCGCTGGAGCTCGCCGACCAGGTCTTCATGTTCAAGCGGACGATCCGCGAGGCGGCGCTCGGCCAGGACATCTACGCGACCTTCATGGCCAAGCCGATCCAGGGCCAGCCGGGCTCGGCGATGCACATCCACCAGTCGGTGGTCGATGCGCGCACCGGCCGCAACGTCTTCTCCAACGAAGACGGCACCGCGTCGGACCTGTTCCGCCACTTCCTCGGCGGCATGCAGCATTACGTGCCGAAGGCGCTCCTGATGATGGCGCCCTACGTCAACTCCTATCGTCGGCTGACCTACGGCATGGGCGCGCCCACCAACACCGCCTGGGGCTACGACAACCGCACGACGGCTTTCCGGGTGCCGAATTCCGACCCGGCCGGCCGGCGGGTGGAGAACCGCCTGCCCTCCTCCGACGCCAACCCCTATCTCGCCATCGCCGCCTCGCTCGCCTGCGGCTGGCTCGGCATGACCGGCAAGGTCGAGCCGGAGGAACCGACCGACCTGACCGTCAACGAGGATGGCGAGATCGAGCTGCCGCGCGGCCTGCTCGAGGCGGTCGCCGCCTTCGAGGCGGAGACCCACTTCCGGGACGTCTTCAGCCAGGAGTTCGTCGGTACCTATGCCGGCGTGAAGCGCGGCGAGCACGAGACCTTCATGCAGGTGATCAGCCCCTGGGAGCGCGAATTCCTGCTGCTTCAGGTCTGACGCCGGGACCGCACGATGACTGACAGCTACGTCTCGCCGATCGCGCCCGGCCGCAGCTACTACCAGGACACGGTCGAGCGGCCGCGCTTTGCGCGGCTCGAAGGCGCCGAGAAGGTCGACGTCCTCGTCGTCGGCGGCGGCTTCACCGGCCTGTCGGCGGCAATCCATCTGGCCCGCAGCGGCGTCGACGTCGCCCTCGTCGAGGCGCACCGCTTCGGCGACGGGGCATCGGGCAGGAATGGCGGCCAGATGGGGACCGGCCAGCGGCTGTGGCCGGGCGAAGTAGAGGCCCTCTACGGCTTCGAGCGCTCCAAAGCGCTGTTCGATCTCGCCGAGGAAGCGAAAGCCCATCTCTTCGAGTTCATCGCCGCGAACGACATCGACGCGGATCTGAGGATGGGTCAGCTCTCGGTCGCCCACAAGCGCAAATACCTGCCGGAATATCGCGGCCAGGTCGAGACGCTGAAGAGCCGCTACGGCTATCACAGCGTCAGCTACATGGACGGCGATGAGACCGCCGAGCGGCTCGGCTCGACGCGCTATTTCGGCGGCATCCGCGACACCGGCACCGGCCACGTCAATCCGCTGAAGCTTCTGGTCGGCCTTGCCAAGGTCGCGGCCTCCAGCGGTGCGAAACTGTTCGAGGAAACCTCCGTCCTCTCGACCCGCCGCGAGAACGGCCGTGTCGTCGCGGTCACCGGTCATGGCGAGATCGCCGCCGAGCGCGTGCTCTATGCCGTCAACGCCTATGGCCCCGACCTCGATCGGGCGATCGACTCCCATGTGATGCCGATCGGCTCCTTCATCGGCGCCACCGAGCCGCTGCCGGAAGGCACCCCCGTCCTGCCGGGCGGCGAAGCCTGCGACGATTCCCGCTTCGTGGTGCGCTACTTCCGCAAGAGCATCGACAACCGCCTGCTGTTCGGCGGCCGCGAGGCCTATACCTCCGAGGCCGGCGACATCACCCGCCACATCCGCAAGCAGATCGCCGAGGTCTATCCGCATCTCAAAGGGGTCCGCCTCACCCATGCCTGGGGCGGCAATGTCGGCATCACCATGCAGCGCCTGCCCTTCGTGCGCACGCTGTCGCCGGGCGTGACCACGATCGGCGGCTTTTCCGGCCACGGCGTGATGCTCGCCAATTTTGCCGGCCGGCTCTATGCCGAAAGGGTCGCAGGCAACCGCGACCGGCTGGCGGAGTTCGAGGCGCTCGATATTCCGGCCTTCCCCGGTGGCCGCCGCCTCAGGGCGTCGCTGCTTTTCCTGGCAATGACGTGGTTTTCTTTACGCGACAAATTGTAGCGCAAGTACAAAGTTGCAGGATCCTGTCGCCACGCCCTGCGGTAGGAAGTCATTCACCAAAGACAACAGCTCTCATTGCCGGCTACGAATAATTCAGCCGTTGCGCAGCGTTTTCTGGAATCGCTCCACTTATCAGCAACAGAATTCGGGCCATCTCCGCGGGGACTTTTTCTCCACTGGTCAGGGGAACCGGCCGGGGATCAGAGCGTCGCTGCCGCAGCGAAGAAAATCTGGCTGTGACGCAAGCCGTGATCTGCCAGACTTTTCAACGGCAAATACCGCAAAAGGCTGCTGGTGCGACCGTTTCGCGCCGCTTGACCACCCTTGTAAGTGCATAAAAAGACATACAATTCGGACATTAATGAACGAAATATCGGTTTTCACCACGAATGGCGATGCAAAGACCCGGGGCGGCCCTGCCGCAGACGGGCTGCGGAGCTATCTGCGTTCGCGGACGGCGAAGGCGCATGCGCAGCTCGATGCCCGCTTTGCGTCGATTGCCGCGAGGCCCGAGGCGTCCGACTACCATCGCTTCGTCCTGATGAACCTGACGGCCTATCGCGGGCTCTCGGCGTTTCTTGCGGCGCAATCCATCGAAACGGCTCCGGACCTCAAGACATCCGTGGATGCCGACCTGCAGCGCCTTGAGACCGATGCAGCAGCGATGGGGCTCGATGGTACGGCAACGGCCGACTTCGTCCTTGCGCCCTATGGTCCGACCGAAGCGGCCGGGGTTACCTATGTTCTCGACGGCTCGAAGCTCGGTGCCAGGTTCATCCATCGCCGCCTGGAAATGGCCGGCATGATCGCACCCCGGAGCGGCATTTCGACGGAATTTCTCGGTGCGGCCTTCGATGCACCTGCCATGGGAACATCGTCGGACGCCCTCGCCGCAGTAGCGGGGGCCTACGAGAGCGCGGCGGAAGCCGCTCTTGCAACATTCGCCCTGTTTGAACGTTCCCTCGATCGGGTCGTCGCGGCTCGCAGAGAGGAGCATTTATCGCGATGAATTTTTCCGGGCCCTCTTCCGACGAGCTCGATCTGTCGAACTGCGATCGCGAACCGATCCATATTCTCGGGCGGATCCAGACCTTCGGCTATCTCGTTGCCATGTCGACGGACTGGATCATTCAGCACATCTCGGCAAATATCGGCGAGGTGTTCGGGCGCGGGCCCGATGATCTTCTCGGTGCGCCGCTGGCGGAAATCCTGCCCTCCTCGGCCCTTCATGCTATCCGAGGCAAGCTCCAGCTTCTCTCCCCCAACGACGGGTCGGAACGCGTCTTCGGCGTCGATCTGTTCGAGGACGGCCGGCGCTTCGATATCGCCATCCACATGTCCGACGTGTCGATCGTCGTCGAGATCGAGGTATCGAATGTCGATGCGAACGGCGTCGGCAATCCCGGCTCGCTGATCAAGTCGATGATCGCCCGCATCCAGCGCTGCGAGACGATGGATGGCGTCTATCGGGAATGTGTGCGTCAGTTGCGCGCGGTGACCGGTTTCGACCGCGTCATGCTCTACCGCTTCAACGACAACGGCGCCGGCAGCGTCGTCGCCGAGGCGCTCAATCGTGGCATCGAGCCCTTCATGGGGCTCAGCTATCCGGCCACCGACATTCCGCGTCAGGCCCGCCGCCTCTATCTGAAAAACCGCATCCGGATCATCGCCGACATCAATTCACAGGATGTCGACATCGTCCCGCCGACCAATCCGAACGGCGCGCCGCTCGATCTGTCCCTGTCGGTCACGCGGGCGGTTTCGCCGATCCATGTCGAGTATCTCAAGAACATGGGCGTCGGCGCGTCCTTCTCGATCTCGATCGTCATCGACGACAAGCTGTGGGGGCTGTTCGCCCTGCATCACTACGCGCCGCGTCAGCTCTCCATGGAAACCCGCAGCACCATGGAACTGTTCGGCGAGATGGTCTCGCTGGTCATCGAGGGCCGGCTGGCCAAGGAGATGCGCAAGGTCGAGGAAGAGGCCCGCGACCTGCACGACCGGGTGGTCGGGCGTCTCGTCGCCACCTCGCCGACGATGGAGGAACTGGTCGACTTCGCCGACGACTTCCGCGAGCTGATCCCCTGCGACGGATTCGCGGTCTGGGCGAAGGACGTCGTTCGGACGGTGGGGCGCTGCCCGTTCCCGGACGACATGCCGGGCATTGCGCGCTTCCTCAACCGCGCCGCGGCGAGCCGCGTCTACGCGACGGAGCAGCTTTCCGCCGTCTATCCGAAGGCGCAGGAATTTCCCGATCGCGCCGCGGGCCTCCTCGCCATCCCGATCTCGCGCTCGCCCCGCGACTATCTGATCTTCTTCCGGCGGGAAATCATCGAGACGGTCACCTGGGCCGGCCGGCCGGACGAGAAGCCCGTCGAATACGGGCCCAATGGTCCACGCCTCACCCCGCGCAAGAGCTTCGAGGCCTGGCAGGAAACGGTGCGCGACAAGTCGGCGCCGTGGTCGATTTCCGATCTCAAGGCGGCCGAGGCGCTGCGCGTCTCGATCCTCGAGGTGCTCTTGCGCTTTAACGAGGAGAGCGAGCGTCAGCAGCAGCGGGCGACCCAGAACCAGGAACTGCTGATCGCCGAGCTGAACCACCGGGTCCGCAACATCCTCAGCCTGATGCGGGCGCTTGTCGTCCAGAGCCGGGCCGGCGCCAAGACTGCCGACGAATTCGCGGCGATCATCGGCGGCCGTATCCAGGCGCTGGCGCGGGCGCACGACCAGATCACCAACGACCACTACCAGCCGCAGAGCCTCGGATCGATCATCCAGACCGAGATCGAGGCCTATATCGGCCACAAGGTCAGCCGTGTTCGGCTCGACGGTCCGCCGATCCTCGTCGAGGCGCGGGCCTTCTCGACGCTCGCTCTGGTCTTCCACGAGATGGTGACGAACTCCGCCAAATACGGGGCCCTGTCGGATTCGCGCGGGCGGATCGAGGTCAGCTGGCGGATCGACGAGAACGAGTGCTGCGAGATCCTCTGGCGCGAGAGCGACGGGCCGCCCGTGCAGTCGCCGACCCGCCGCGGCTTCGGCTCGACCATCATCGAACGCTCGATCCCGCACGACCTCGGCGGCGAGGTCACGGTCGACTATCACCTTGCCGGCGTGCGGGCGCGCTTCCTGCTGCCGCCGCAGGTCTTCTGGCTCGACGAGACGCCCGAGGCCGCAGCGCCGGAAAATCCTGCCAAAGAAAGTAGTCAAGTGAACGCAATGACGGCGGAAATCGCCGCACCCATGAGCCTCAGCGGCAAATCGGGCCTCATCGTCGAAGACAACATGATCATCTCGCTCGACGCCGAGCAGATGCTGCTCGACAACGGCGCCGCCCGCGTCCTCACCGCCACCAACGTCGCCGAGGCGCGGCGGATCGTCGAGAGCGAGGCGGTCGACGTGGCGCTGCTCGACGTCAATCTCGGCAGCGAGACGAGCTTTGCGCTGGTGCCGCTGCTCGACGAAAAGAACATCCCCTTCGTCTTCGTCACCGGGTACGGCGAGAAGGTCGAGCTGCCGCAATCGGCCAATGACGGCGTCGAGGCGATCAAGAAACCGTTCGCCACCGACCAGCTGATCGCCGCCCTCGAGCGCGCGCTGGCGCGCCGGCCGGACTGACCATTTGCCGCGCCTATGCCCCCGGCGGTTGCTCGGCGGGCGGCACGCGATAGATGCTGATCCCTGGACGCGCCTCCGACACCCATGCCTGGCTGCTGCCGCTTGACGATCGGGGCTGCGTCGAAGAGTTTTTATTGGCACTGGAAAAATTCAATCGATTAGACTAGTGCCTCGCCACGGAGCAGCCTGTCGCCGCGGCATCTTGGCGCAAGAGCTGCCCGAAAACCGGATCAGGAAGTGACCGATGTCCAGCCAGATCATCCCGGTCGACCCGTTCGACTACGTCGTGTTCGGCGGCAATGGCGACCTTGCCGAGCGCAAGCTGCTCCCGGCGCTCTATCACCGCGACCATGACGGCCAGATCCCGCCCGAATCGCGGATCATCGGCGCCTCGCGCTCGGAATTCTCCGACGAGGCCTATCGTGAATTCGCCCGCGAGGCGCTGACCAAGCACGTCAAGCCGGAAGACATCCACGAGACCTCGCTCGGCCGGTTCCTGTCGCGGCTGCACTACCGCACCGTCGACGCCCAGGCCGATGGCGGCTGGGACGAGCTGCGGGCGCTTCTCGACGAGGAAGGCCATTCGCGTATCCGTGCCTTCTACCTCGCCGTCGGACCATCGCTCTTCGCGCCGATCGCCGAGCGGATCAGCGGCAAGGGCCTTTCCAACGAGCATTCGCGCCTCGTCGTCGAGAAGCCGGTCGGCCGCGACCTCGATTCGGCCCGCGAGCTCAACGCCACGATCGGCCGGCATTTCCGCGAAGACCAGATCTTCCGCATCGACCACTATCTCGGCAAGGAGACGGTGCAGAACCTGATGGCGCTGCGCTTTGCCAACGCCCTCTACGAGCCGATCTGGAATTCCACCCATATCGACCACGTACAGATCACCGTCGCCGAGTCGGTCGGCCTCGAGGGCCGCGCCGGCTACTACGACAAGGCCGGCGCGCTGCGCGACATGGTGCAGAACCACATCGTCCAGCTGCTCTGCCTCGTCGCGCTCGAGCCGCCTTCGGCGATGGATGCCGACGCGCTGCGTGACGAGAAGCTGAAGGTCCTGCGGGCGCTGAAGTCCATCGACAGCTCGAATGTCGAGACGAACACGGTGCGCGGCCAGTACAAGGCCGGCGCGTCCGGCGGCAATGCCGTGAAGAGCTATCTCGACGATCTCGGCAATGGCGACAGCGACACCGAGACCTTCGTCGCCATCAAGGCCGAGATCGGCAACTGGCGCTGGGCCGGCGTGCCGTTCTACCTGAGGACCGGCAAGCGCCTGTCCGAGCGCATGTCGGAGATCGTCGTCACCTTCCGGCCGATCCCGCATTCGATGTTCGAAAGCGCCGCCGGCAAGATCGCCCAGAACCAGCTGGTCATGCGGCTGCAGCCCGACGAGGGCGTCAAGCAGTGGCTGATGATCAAGGATCCCGGCCCCGGCGGCATGCGGCTGAAGCATGTTCCGCTGGACATGACCTTCGCCGAATCGTTCCGGACCCGCAATCCGGACGCCTATGAGCGGCTGCTGATGGACGTCATTCGCGGCAACCAGACCCTCTTCATGCGGCGCGACGAGGTCGAGGCCGCCTGGGAATGGGTCGATCCGATCCTGAAGGCCTGGGCCGAGAAATCGGTCAAGCCGCAGGGCTACACCGCCGGCACCTGGGGCCCGTCCGCCTCGGTCGCGCTGATCGAGCGGGACGGCCGCACCTGGCACGAGCCGGACTGACCGCAGCAACACGCCGTCCCGCCGGCCCGCCTGTGCTGGCCGGAAAGGGGCCGCGCCAGCCAAGGGATCGAGGGGTGCCAGATGGCCGAACCGGCGTTCCATCGCTACGAAACCCGTGAAGCGCTCGCCGAGGCGCTGGCCGCCGGCGTCGCCGCCGTGCTCGCAGGCGCCATCGCGACGGAGGGCGAGGCGCGGCTGGCCGTCTCCGGCGGCTCGACGCCGAAGCTTTTCTTCGAAAAGCTGTCGGGGGCCGAGATCGACTGGCACGAGGTGACGGTCACGCTGGTCGACGAGCGCTGGGTGCCCGAGGAGAACGCCCGCTCCAACGCCGCAATGCTGCGGCGCCACCTCCTCACCGGCCGGGCCGCGGCGGCCCACTTCGTTCCCTTCTACGAGCCGAGCGACATGCCGGAAGAGGTTCTCGACACGCTGAACGACCGCTTCCACCGGATCGGCCGCAATTTCGACGCGGTGATCCTTGGCATGGGCAATGACGGTCACACCGCCTCCTGGTTTCCGCATGCGCCGGGGCTTGCCGGCTGCCTCGACCCGAACACCGACGACGCCGTTGCCATCGTCCATCCGCTCGATCAGGACGAGGCGCGGGTGACGCTCACCTTCCCGATGATTGCCGACGCGCGGTTCCTCGCGATCCACATCGAGGGCGAGGAGAAGCTGAAGACGCTGGAGGCGGCGCGGGCCGCCGGCGCGGTCGAGGCGATGCCGGTGCGGGCGGTTTTCGGTGCCGCAAGGCCCGGGCCTCTCGACGTCTTCTGGGCGCCGTGACAGATTGAAGGGGCAGCCGATCCGGTTCCGGCCGGCGGCTGCAACCCCTGCTCCGCCGACAGCATCATTCGGGCACGAGCTCGAAAATCCGGTTGCCGCCTTTCCGGTTCGTGCCCGGCGCGGCGAACAACGTCGAAGCCCCGGGCGCCTGAGGCGCCCGCCGCGCTTCCACCATTCGACAAGGGGACGAAGCATGACTGCAGACCGCCGTATCGAAGAGATCACCGATCGCATCCGCGAGCGGTCGGCGCCGACGCGCGAGCCCTATCTCCAGCGCATCCGGGCCAAGGGCGCCGAGGGTCCGAAGCGCACGACGCTCACCTGCGGCAACCTCGCCCACGGTTTCGCCGCCTGCGGCCCGCTCGACAAGGAGCGGCTGGCCGACGACCACACCCCCAATCTCGGCATCATCACCGCCTATAACGACATGCTCTCGGCCCACCAGCCCTATGAGCGCTACCCCGAGCTGATCCGCGAGGCGGCGCGCGAGATCGGCGCGACGGCGCAGGTCGCCTCCGGCGTTCCGGCGATGTGCGACGGCGTCACGCAAGGGCAAACCGGCATGGAGATGTCGCTGTTCTCGCGCGACGTCATCGCCATGGCCGCGGCCGTCGGCCTCTCCCACGACATGTTCGATGCCGCCGTCTATCTCGGCATCTGCGACAAGATCGTGCCGGGGCTTGCCATCGCGGCCCTGACCTTCGGCCATCTGCCGGCGATCTTCGTTCCGGCCGGGCCGATGACGTCCGGTCTGCCAAACGACGAGAAGAGCCGCATCCGCCAGCTCTACGCGGAAGGCAAGGTCGGTCGCGACAAGCTTCTGGAGGCCGAGTCCCAGTCCTATCACGGGCCGGGCACCTGCACCTTCTACGGCACGGCCAACTCCAACCAGATGCTGATGGAGATCATGGGCCTCCACACGCCGGGCTCGTCCTTCGTCAATCCGAACACGCCCCTACGCGACGCGATGACCAGGGAGGCGACCCGCCGGGCCCTGGCGATCACCGCACTCGGCAACGAGTACACGCCCGCCGGCCTCGTCGTCGACGAGCGGGCCGTCGTCAACGGCGTCGTCGGCCTGCATGCCACCGGCGGCTCGACCAACCACACGATGCATCTCGTGGCGATCGCCGCGGCCGCCGGCATCAAGCTCACCTGGCAGGACATTTCCGACCTGTCGGACGTTACGCCGCTGCTCGCCAGGGTCTATCCGAACGGCCTTGCCGACGTGAACCACTTCGCCGCTGCCGGCGGCATGGGCTTTTTGATCCGCGAACTGCTCGATCGCGGCCTCCTGCACGAGGACGTGCGCACCGCCTGGGGCCGCGGCCTCAGGGCCTATGCGATAGAGGCGAAGCTCTCGGCCGACGGCGATCAGGTGGTGCGCCACGACGCGCCAAAGGAGAGCGGCGATCCCAAGGTTCTCACCACCGCCGACCGGCCGTTCTCCAACAATGGCGGCCTCAGGATGCTGAACGGCAATCTCGGCAAGGCGGTGATCAAGGTCTCGGCTGTCAAGCCGGAGCGCCGCGTCGTCGAGGCGCCGGCGAAGGTCTTTCATGACCAGAACGAGCTGAAGGTCGCCTTCGATGCCGGCGAGCTCGACCGCGACTTCGTCGCCGTCGTCCGCTTCCAGGGGCCGAAGTCGAACGGCATGCCGGAACTCCACAAGCTGACGCCCCTCCTCGGCGTGCTGCAGGATCGCGGCCACAAGGTCGCCCTCGTCACCGACGGGCGGATGTCCGGCGCATCGGGAAAGGTGCCCGCGGCGATCCACGTCACTCCCGAGGCGAAGACCGGCGGACCGATCGCCCGGGTGAAGGATGGCGACATGATCCGCCTCGACGGCGAGACCGGCACGCTGGAAGTCCTGGTCGACGCAGCGACGCTTTCGGCCCGCGCGCCCGAGACGCCGGACCTGTCCGCCAACGAGTTCGGCCTCGGCCGCGAGCTCTTTGCGGCGTTCCGCTTGGCGGTCGGCGACGCGGAGCATGGCGCGAGCGTGTTTTGAGGATCGACTGCGCCGCACGGGGCGGTGGCTTATCGTCGGACTTCAAGGCAGGTCGGATTACAAAATGGCTAAAGCATCTGATACGTCGTCATCCCGGCCCCCGAGCCGGGATCCATTCCTCTGCATTGCAATGTCTCTTCAGCCCATAATAACAAACTGATGGCGGTCGCAAGGCGCGACCGCGTCATCGATTTGGAATGGATCCCGGATCAAGTCCGGGATGACGAGGCGTTGATATCTTCGCCAGTCTTCCATCCCCTTGCATTCGCCCGATCAGCCGTTACCTTTCCGCCCAGCTCACACGGGGTGCCGCAGAGGCTGAGAGGCGAGAAGCCAACCCGTCGAACCTGATCCGGATCATGCCGGCGGAGGGATTGCGGGCGCGGCTCGGGACCACCTTGGACGCATCGCATCGACAGCCGCCGGCGAAACGAAAGCCGCGCCGATGCCTGCCCTTCCCCGCATTCGCCGAACCCTTCCCGCGATCGTCGCGGCCGCCGGCATCCTTGCGACGGGTCTCCTTGCCGATCCGGCCGTAGCCGAGGAAAAGCCGACGCTCACCGTCTACACCTATGACAGTTTCTCCGCCGACTGGGGTCCCGGGCCGCAGCTGAAGGCCGCCTTCGAGAAGACCTGCGGCTGCACGCTCGATTTCGTCGGGCTGGAGGACGGCGTCGCGATTCTCAACCGCCTGAAGCTCGAGGGCCCCTCGACCAAGGCCGACATCGCCCTCGGCCTCACCTCCGATCTCATCCCGGAAGCCAAGGCGACGGGGATGTTTGCCAAGAGCGGCATCGACACCTCCGGGCTGACGGTGCCGACCGGCTTTTCCGACGACGTCTTCGTGCCCTACGACTATTCCTATCTCGCCTTCGTCTACGACACCGAGACGGTCAAGACGCCGCCGAAGAGCCTTGACGATCTCGTCTCGGGCGATCCCGGGCAGAAGATCGTCATCGAGGACCCGCGCACCTCGACCCCCGGCCTCGGTTTCCTCCTATGGATGAAGGCGGTCTATGGCGACGAGGCCGCGGCGAAATGGAAAGCGCTGCAGCCCCGCATCCTCACCGTCACCCCCGGCTGGAGCGAGGCCTATGGCCTGTTCACCAAGGGCGAGGTGCCGATCGTCCTCTCCTATACGACCTCGCCCGCCTATCACGAGATCGAGGAGGGCACCGAACGCTACAAGGCGGCGGGCTTCTCGGAGGGCCAGTATCTGCAGATCGAGGTCGCCGGCATCCTGAAGGACAGCCCGCATGCCGAACTCGCCTCGGAATTCCTGGCCTTCCTCGTCGGCAAGGATGCCCAGTCGGTGCTGCCGACCACCAACTGGACGCTGCCGGTCCGCGGCGACGTCGAACTGCCGGCGGCATTCTCGCATCTCGTCACGGTCGCCAAGCCGCTGCTGATCGACGCCGACACCGTGGCGAAGAACCGCCGGGCCTGGACGAACGAATGGCTGCAGGCGGTCGGGGCGAGGTGAGAGCGGGCGTGTTGGTGTGCGGAGGGAAGCCTGTGCCGGTGCGGCTGGGCGCCCCCCTCTGCCTGCCGGCATCTCCCCCGCCAGGGGGGAGATCAGGCAGCGTCGGGCGCAGCTCCAATCCGTCAACGGTTGCGGCGGCAAAAACGCTGCCGAGGAGGCGCCGCCACTCCCGCTTCGATCTCCCCCCTTGTGGGGGAGATGCCGGCAGGCAGAGGGGGGTATCTCGTAGAGCGCCGACCCGACCTGCGGACCGCGACGTCCCATGAACACCCGCACCGATCGCCGGATCCGAATCGGCGCGGGAATCGGCGCCGCCCTTCTCGCCATCGCGTTTCTCCTCGGCGGCTTCGTCGTGCTGCTCACCGCCGGCGGCCAGGCGCCGGATTTCGAAAGCCTCGCCCTCGATCCCTATGTCCGCGCGATCTTCGGCTTCACCTTGTTGCAGGCCGGGCTTTCGACGCTGTTGTCTGTCCTCCTCGCGATCCCCTTCGCGCTGGCGCTCCATCGCCTGCGCTTTCCCGGGCGGCGGCTGATCCTGCGGCTGTTCCTCCTGCCCCAGGCGCTGCCCGTCCTCGTCGGCGCCCTGGCAGTGATCACCATCTGGGGCCGCAACGGCGTCGTCTCCGAGGCAATGGCATCGCTCGGCCTGCCGCGGCTGGAGATCTATGGCCTTTCCGGCATTCTCGTTGCCCATGTCTTCTTCAATATGCCGCTCGCCGCACGGCTGTTCGTCTCCGCCCTCGACCGCGTGCCGGCCGAGGCCTGGAAGCTCTCCGGCCAGCTCGCCCTCCCCTCGACGACGGTGTTCCGCCTGGTCGAATGGCCGGCGCTGAAGAGCGCCCTTCCCGGTGCCGCGGCGCTGATCTTCATGCTCTGCGTGACGAGCTTCACCATTGTCCTCGTCCTCGGCGGCGGGCCGGCCGCAACGACCCTCGAGGTCGCCGTCTATCAGGCGCTGCGCTACGATTTCGATCCCGCCCGCGCCATCGGCCTGTCGCTGATCCAGATCGTCCTGACCGCCGCCGTGCTCTCGGTGACGCTGCGGTTCGGGCGCGATCCCGCCGGCGGCTTCGGCCTCGGCGGCAAGGCGAGGCGCTTCGATGCCGCGGGCCCGCTCCGCGGTCTCCTCGACCCGCTCGTCGTCGCCGCAGGCACGCTGTTCGTGGTCAGCCCCTTCGTCGCCATCCTCGTCTCGGGCCTCGCCGCCGACCTGTCGCGCCTCGTCACCGAGCCCGCCGTCATCGATGCGGCGGCAACCAGCCTTGCCGTCTCGCTTGCCGCCGCCTGCCTGTCCCTCCTTGTCTCGACCCTGGTCCTGATGGCGATCGAAGCCCTCGGCCGGGGGCCGCGGCAGGGGGTCGCCGCGCGCTCCGCGCGAAATCTCCTCGAACTCGCCACGAGCCTCGTCCTCGTCGTCTCGCCGGTGATCGTCGGCGCCGGCTGGTTCCTGCTCCTGCGCGGTTTCACCGACGTCCTCGCCGCCGGGCCTTATGTCGTGGTCGCGACCAATGCGGTGATGGCGATGCCCTTCATCGTGCGGATCGTCGGCCCGGCGCTGCGGGAGGCCAATGCCGGAACCGGCAGGCTCGCCGAGAGCCTCGGCCTCACCGGCCTTGCCCGCCTCGTCTTTGTCGAATGGCCGGTGCTGCGCCGGCCAATGGCCCTCGCCTTCGCCTTCGCGATCGCCTTGTCCTTCGGCGATCTCGGGGCGATCGCGCTGTTCGGCTCGAACGATTTCGTCACGCTGCCCTATCTCCTGCTGCAGCGGATGGGCAGCTACCGCACCGCCGACGCCGCCGGCCTGGCGCTGCTTCTCGGGCTGATCACCATCGCCCTGATGGCGATCGTCGAGCGCGGCTTTATCGAACGAAGGGACATCGCAGTTTGACGGGCGGTGCGGCGATCAGAGGCAATACGGGTGCAACGGCGGCGCTGCGGCTCGACGACGTGCGCTTCACCCATGGCGAATTCTCGATGCGCTTCGACCTGTCCGTCGAAAGCGGCGAATGGCTGGCGCTGATCGGCCCGAGCGGCGCCGGCAAGTCGACCCTGCTCGATCTTGCTGCCGGCTTTCTGACGCCCAAGGCCGGCCGCGTCCTCATCGCCGGCATCGACATGACGCGGCTTTCGCCGGCCGAGCGGCCGCTCTCCATGCTGTTTCAGGAGAACAACCTGTTTCCGCAACTCAGCGCCTTTCGCAACGTCGCCCTCGGCATCACGCCGAAGCTGAGGGTCGACAGGGCGCAGCGCGCCTTGGTCGAGGCAGCCCTCGCCTCGGTCGGGCTTGAGGGCTTCGGCGACAGGCGGCCCGCCGAAATGTCGGGTGGCGAGCGCCAGCGTGTGGCGCTGGCGCGGGCATTCCTGCGCGAGCGGCCGCTGATCCTACTCGACGAGCCCTTCGCCGCCCTCGGGCCGGCGCTGAGGCGCGACATGCTGGAACTGCTCGCCGGACTGCGCAGACGCGACGGCGGCGCGCCGGCCACCATCTTCATGGTCACCCACCACCCGGAGGATGCCGCCTCCCACGCCGACCGGGTGGCCTATCTCGAAGCCGGCGAGATCGCCGCGATCGGCCCCGCCGGAGCGATGCTGTCCGGCGCCGGCGACCCGCGGGTCTCACATTATCTCGGCCTTGCGAGACAAAACGTGTGACGCATTTCCGGCGGATTTCCTGTCTAGTGGCAAGATCGGGGGATCGAGGGGATTCCTTTCAGGGAATTGATCGGCGATGTTGCCTTGCGGCGCTATCGCAAGGGCAGCCGATTCGGTTAGTTGCAACTGGTAAGGCGGCGAGATCAAAAGTCGCGGTCGGGACGGACGAGGCGTCAATCGCGTCGATGACATCACCATGGCTTGATTCTGGGTTCGGTCCGACGATGCGGGCGCTGCTGCGCTCCGCCGCCGTCGGCGCGCTCGTCGTCGCCTCCGGCTGCACGACAATCGAGGCAGGTCTCGACAGCTTCTCCGACCAGAATTCCGGCAGCATGCAGGCCGGCTATACCTCGACGCGCCAGCCGATCACCTTCGAGACGGCGCAGGAGGGCGACCCCCAGTCGGTCATCGGCCGCAGCCAGCATCCGAAGATTCTGGCGGCCTATGGCGGCGCCTATTCCGACCCGAAGCTCGAGCAGACGCTCGCCGGTATCGTCGGCAAGCTGGCGGCAGCGACCGACGATCCGAACCGCGCCTACCGGATCACCATCCTCAATTCGCCCAACATCAACGCCTTCGCCCTGCCCGGCGGCTATGTCTACATCACCCGCGGCCTGCTGGCGCTCGCCAATGATTCCTCCGAAGTCGCCGCAGTGATCGGCCACGAGATGGGCCACATCACCGCCAATCACGGCATCCAGCGCCAGCAGCGCGAGCAGGCGGCAGAGCTGGCGAGCCGCGTCGTCTCGGAAGTGCTCGACAACGAGTCGGCCGGGCAGATCGCCCTCGCCAAGGGCAAGCTCAGCCTCGCCCAGTTCTCCCGCCAGCAGGAGCTGCAGGCCGACGCGCTCGGCATCCGCCACATCGCCCGCGCCGGCTACGATCCCTTCGCCGCCTCGCGGTTCCTGAAGGCGATGGACACCTATTCGAAGATGCGCAACGCCTTCCAGGCGAAGGATCCCAATCTCGACTTCCTCGCCTCGCATCCCTCCGCCCCGCAGCGGATCGATCTCGCCGAGCAGCTCGCCCGCAGGGAGGGCCCTCCTGGCACCGGGACGCGCGACCGCGACCGCTATCTCGCCGGCATCGACGGCATGCTGTTCGGCGATTCCGCCGTCGAGGGCTATGTCCGCGAGCGCACCTTCCTGCATCCCGGCCTCGGCATCTCCTTCACCGTGCCGAAGGGCTTCGTGCTCGACAACACCGCCGAGGCGGTGATGGCGACCGGGCCGGACGACACGGCGATCCGCTTCGACGGCGTCGCCCTGCCGCCCAATCGCAGCCTCGTCGAATACGTCAATTCCGGCTGGATCGGCGGGCTGGAGCCCGGCAGCGTCCGGCAGGGCCGGATCCACGGCCTCGAGGCGGTTTCCGCCAAGGCGCGCGGCGGCGAATACAATTTCGACGTCACCGTGGTGCGCCTCGGCGGCCAGGTCTACCGCTTCCTCACCGCCGTGCCGGCGAAGGCCGCGCTCGATGCGGGCGAGATCGCCTCGCGGGTTTCGGAAACCTTCCACCAGCTCTCGCCGCAGGAGCAGGCGGCGCTGAAGCCGCTGCGCATCCGCATCGTCGAGGCGCGTCCCGGCGATACCGCCGAGACCATGTCGGCCCGCATGGTCGGTGTCGAAAGCCGCGAGCGGATGTTCCGCCTGCTCAACGAGCTCGGCACCGACGACGCGGTGAAGAGCGGCGAGAAATACAAGATCGTCGCGGAATAGCCGACCGCCCGGCTAGCCATTCCGCCGGTCGCCGCGGATGGCAGGCCCTCTCTTCGCATCTTCCCACGTTCCGTTCTCGTCAGAGGCAGCGTCCCGCTGGCCAGCCTCTTCGCATGTGAGCGGCGTATTCGGCGAGACCAAGGCCGACTGCAAAAGGCAGCCGGCCAAATATCTCGCCGTGAGAAACCATTGCGTAACGTAACTTCCGCACTTATGGTCTCCGTGAATGACGCTACGTCATGAATTGGCCTGACGATCGGCGCTGACAGTCGATCCCGGTCGCCTTGGATAGCGGCGGAAGACTTTGGTCGTGGTGCGGCCATGATCTTTCCGCCTCGCCTGGACGCAAACGGGGACGCACATGGTCGGCTGTCGCATGCGGGGAAGCCTCGTTCCCGTTCTCGCCGGAACCATGGCGGTCTGCAGCCCCCTTCCCGGCGGCAGCAAGGCGGCGAAAGCCGATGCCGGCACTGCCGCGCGAGACATTTCGACAAACGGCAATGATGGCAGGGTGTCCGGCGAAGGCCGGATCGAACCCGGCGTCGTCTGCCCTCAGGTGCGGCTCGACGATGGCCGTGTCTTCTCTTTACAGGGCTCGCCCGTGCCGCAATGGAAGCTCAAGCCCGGCACTCGTGTCAGGCTCGTGGGCCGGCCCGCAGGCGGGGGCGGCAGCCCGTGCAGCGGCACGACGCTGCAACTGGAATCCCTGGAACTCGATCCGGCATAGGCCGGCTCCTCCGTGCCGGCGAGCAGAACCGCGCCGGTGACGAACGACCTTCTAGGCCGGGCCGCTCGGCTCTTCGTCTTCCATCCCAGCGACCAGATCGCATCACCCGAACCCGGGAGCTCCAGCATGACCGACTTCGAGAACGACGGCGACACCACGCCTGCAGCTGGGCAGGGAACATTCATCCCCTCCGACGATCTCTACGATGACCAGTGGCACTTCGACTTTCTCGGCGACATCGAGACGATCTGGGACGAATATAACGGCAACGGCGTCACGGTCGGCGTCTACGATTCCGGCATCGAATACACTCACGCCGATCTCGACGGAAATTACGACCCGAGCCTCCACCTGACGATCGACGGATCGGTGCATGACCCGATGCCGGTTTCCGAGCCGCACGGCACCTCCGTCGCCGGGCTCATCGCCTCGGAAGCCGACGGGACGGGATCAGTCGGCGTCGCCTTTGGCGCAACGCTCGCGGGCGTGAACCTGCGCACACTGTTTGCGGCAGGCGGTTCGGACTACTACCAGGAGGCGTTCGATCAGCTCGACCACTTCGACGTGACCAATCTCAGCTGGGGCTGGGGCTACAACTTCCAGAACTCGACCTACGATCAGGATCGCGCAGCAGCGTTCGACGCCTCGCTGTCAACCGGTCGCGACGGGCTCGGCACGATCAACCTCAAGGCCGCCGGCAACGACAACGCCAACGCCAATGGCGAGACGGTGATCAACGCCACCCGGGCGACGATCTCGGTCGGCGCCTATGACGATACCGGCGACGCGTCCTACTATTCCAACTACGGCGCCAACCTCCTGATCTCTTCACTCTCGAACGGCGGTTATCAAGGCCTCGTCACCACCGACGAGACCGGCAGCAACGGCTACGATCCGGGCGACTACACCGACAGCTTCGGCGGCACCTCAGGCGCGACGCCGATCGCCGCCGGAGTCGTCGCGCTGATGCTCGAGGCCAACCCCGACCTCGGCTGGCGCGACGTCCAGACGATCCTCGCCTATTCGGCCATGGAGGTCGGCAGCGGTGTCGGCGGCGCGCTGACCACAGACGAGGAGCACGACTGGTTCTACAACGGTGCCGACAACTGGAACGGCGGCGGGCTGCACTTCTCCGAGGACTACGGCTTTGGCGGGATCAACGCCTACAACGCGGTGCGCCTGGCCGAGGTCTGGCACCTCTTCAGCGATGCGCAGACCAGCGCCAACGAGGATTTCTACTCGATTTCGAGCACGCCCAACGTCGCTCTCACCGACAACTCGGTGACGAGTGTCCTCGCCACTTTCTCGCCGCCGGGCTTTTCCGTCGAATATGTCGATGTGACGCTCGACGTGACGCACAGCGACTTGTCCGAACTTCTCATCGAGTTGATCTCTCCCGACGGCACGTCGGTCGAGCTGTTCGATGGGGCAAAGGGTGACGGCGACGATCTTCCCGGCGGCTATCTGAGCTGGACCTTCGGGGCCAACGCCTTTCGGGGCGAGAATCTCCAGGGCAACTGGACGATCCGCGTGACGGACACGGTCGCCGGCAACACCGGCACGTTGAACGCCTTCACGATCGAAGCCTTTGGCATCAACGATACCAACAGTCCCGGGTCCAGCATCGACGACGTCTACCACTTCACCGACGAGCTCAGCGAGTCGGTGTCGCGCGAAAACGGACGCGCCACGATCGAGGACACCGACGGTGGCACCGACTGGGCGAATGCTGCGGCACTGGCGACGAACTCGCTGATCGACCTCAGGGAGGGCGCAGTCTCGCTGATCGACAGCACCTACATCACGTTCGCGGGCATCGAGAACGCCGTTGGCGGCGACGGCGAAGACACGCTGGAAGGCAACGACTCCGCCAATCACCTCGTCGGCAACCGAGGCAACGATCTCATCACTGGGTATGGCGACGACGACACGCTCGATGGCGGAGCCGGCATGGACACGCTGCGTGGCGGCTCCGGCAATGACGAGATGCGGGGCGGCACCGGCAACGACTTCTATGTCGCGACCGACGCCGGCGATACCGTGATCGAAACCGCCGGCGAAGGCATGGATGAAGTGCGGGCCCTCGTCTCCTTCACTCTTTCGGCCAATGTCGAAACCCTTAGCCTCGGCGGGACCGGCAACATCAACGGGACCGGCAACGCCACTGCCAATACGCTGATCGGCAACGCCGGCAACAACGATCTCAACGGCGCGGCCGGCAACGACACGATCTATGGCGGCGACGGCAACGACACGCTGCGCGGTGGCGGCGGCAATGATGAGATGCGCGGCAGCATCGGCGACGACTTCTACGTCGTCACCGAGGCAGGGGACACGGTGATCGAGGGGGCCGGCGAAGGCATCGACGAGGTGCGCACCTACATGGCCTACACCCTCGGCCGTAATCTCGAGATCCTGAGCTTTGGCGGCACCGGCAATCTCGCAGGCACCGGCAACGAACTCGCCAACACGCTGATCGGCAACGCCGGCAACAACGATCTCAACGGCGCGGCCGGCAACGACACGCTGATCGGCGGCGCCGGCAACGACACCCTCAGGGGCGGCGGCGATGCCGACGAGATGCGCGGCGGCACCGGCAACGACTTCTATGTGGTGACCGAAACCGCCGACACGGTGATCGAGGAGGCCGGCGAAGGCATCGACGAGGTGCGCACCTACATGTCCTACACGCTGGGCCAGAACCTCGAGACCCTCAGCTTCGGCGGCATCGGCAACTACGTTGGTACCGGCAATGAGCTCGCCAACACGCTGATTGGCAATGCCGGCAACAACGACCTCAACGGCGCCTATGGCGACGACACGCTGATCGGCGGCGCCGGCAACGACACCCTCAGAGGGGGCGCCGGCGCCGATGAGATGCGCGGCGGAACCGGCAACGACTTCTACGTCGTCACCGAGACGACCGACACCGTAGTCGAGGACGCCGGCGAAGGCACCGACGAAGTGCGCACCCTCGTCTCCTATTCGCTGTCCGACGATGTCGAGATCCTCAGCCTCGGCGGCACCGGCGACATCGATGGCACCGGCAACGACCTTGCCAATACGATCACCGGCAATTCCGGCGACAACGACCTCAACGGCGCCTACGGGAACGACACGCTGAATGGCGGCGCCGGTAACGACACCCTCAGGGGCGGTGCCGGCGACGACGAGATGCGCGGCGGCTTCGGCGACGACTTCTATGTCGTGACCGACACCACCGACAGCGTGATCGAGAACGCCGGCGAAGGCACCGACGAGGTGCGTGCGCTGATCTCCTGCACCCTCGGCGCCAATGTCGAAGATCTCAGCCTCGGCGGCGCCGGCAACCTCGCCGGCACCGGCAACAGCCTCGCCAACACGATCACCGGCAATTCCGGCGACAACGACCTCAATGGCGCCTATGGCAACGACACGCTGATCGGCGGGGCGGGCAACGACACGCTGAGGGGTGGCTCCGGAGCCGACGAGATGCGCGGTGAGGCCGGCGACGACTTCTATGTCGTCACCGAGACCACCGACACGGTGATCGAGGCGGTGCATGAAGGCGTTGATGAAGTGCGGGCGCTGATCTCCTACACGCTGGGATACAATCTCGAGACGCTGAGCCTTGGCGGCAGCGCGGATCTCGACGGCACAGGCAACGGCATCGCCAACACCATCACCGGCAATTCCGGCGACAACGCCCTCGACGGCGCCGCCGGCCGCGACACGATCGACGGCGGGCTCGGCAACGACATGCTGACCGGCGGCCGCGGCAGCGACGTCTTCGCCTTCTCCTCCACCCTCGGTGCGAACAATGTCGATACGGTCACCGACTTCAGTCTCGTCGAGGACGACGCGATCTGGCTCGACGACGTGGTATTCACGGCGCTGTCCGTCGGCGCATTGTCCTCGGCAGCGTTCACCATCGGAGCAATGGCAGCGGATGCAAGCGATCGGATCATCTACGATCAGACGAACGGGCGCCTCCTCTACGATGCGGACGGCACCGGTGGCGGCGCGGCGATCCACTTCGCCACTCTGGACGCGGGCCTCAACCTGACTGCAGACGACTTCCTGGTGGTCTGATCGGACGGCGGCGTCCTCGTCACGACAGCATCGGCCCGAATATCGATTCCTATGTACGGGCCGGTGCGGTAGTCTGCGGCGGTCGCCGATCGGGATATGCGTGGATGTCGTGTTGCCGGCCCGCCGTCGATGTCAATCGTCATGCGGCGGTGGGGCGCGCCCTCGCCTATTGCATGACCGACGACGTCTTCGGCCAGATGCCCCTCAGGGCGATCGCCCGGCTGATCATCGGCCAGGTCAACCGCTCGCAATATTTCTTCCTGATGGAGGATGGCGTCGTCCATGGCTATTGCGGCTGGATGCGCTGCACGGCGGCGGACGGCGAAGCCTGGGTCACCGGCAGGCAGCCCGAGCCGCATCCCGTCCCGGACGGCGAGGCCTGCATCGTCAACATGTGGAAGTCCTCGGGGCCCGAGGTCAACGCCGCGATCTCCCGGGAGTTGCGGCGGCGGCTCGCCGACGCGACCCATCTCTACGCCCGCCGCTTCTATGCCGACGGGCGGATCCGGCCGGTGCGGATCACCGCTCCCCGATTTGCCGCCACGCCCTCCTCTGAGCGAGCGATGTAGACTTTGAACGCAGCGGCCCGGAAGGCTGGCAGCAGCGCTGGCGGACGGCGAAAAACCGGCCGTCAGGTCAAAATACAACGGTTCATTTACAAATTACCACGGTAGACAGCGCCTTTTCGGGCCGGGATCGCCGCTCGTTACAACGCTGGCTACAACGATCCCGTGCGAGTCTCCGCCCCACGATATCCCGGTCCGGGGCGACGCACGCCGCTGCGAATCACGCCCGGACCCCTGACAACGCTACGTCAAACTGATTGACTGACGGGCTTAGTTCAGCCTGAACCGTCGGCAAGGTGCGCGTCCCGAGCGGCGCCCGCCTTGCCGAAAGCGGAGACGAGCGCCCTGCGGCAGCATGAGCCTGCCCGGCGCCCAATCGACAAAGAGGATCCGATCATGCCGACACCGACCCTTGGGCTCGCCGATCTCACCATGGCCGATGCCGGCGAAGAGCTTCAGCTCGCAGGCTTTGTCAGCTCGTTCGAGGACGACAGCCTCGCGGGTGCAGCGACGATCGAATCGATAGCCGAGGAAAGCGCCGGCGACGCTCTCCTCGCCGGCGAACCCATCGTCGGCACAAACGCGGCCGAAGTGCTGACCGGCGACGACGGCGACAACGTGATCGAGGGTCGCGGCGGGGCCGACACGATCGACGGCGGAGCCGGCATCGACACGTCAAGCTACGCGAGTTCCTCGGCTGGCGTCGCCGTCTCCCTCATCGACCATACCGCCACCGGCGGCGACGCCGAGGGCGACGTGCTCAGCAATATCGAGAACCTGACGGGCTCGGCTCACGCCGACATCCTGTTCGGCGACGCCGGCGCGAATGTGCTTTCGGGAGGTGCCGGCGCCGATACGCTGAGTGGCCGCGCAGGCGACGACACGCTGGATGGCGGCAGCGGCGCCGACACCATGAACGGCGGTGCCGGCTTCGACACGGCCTCCTATGCCAGCGCGACGAGCGGCGTGAAGGTCGATCTTGCCAATGGCACCAACAATACCGGCGACGCTGCCGGCGACGTCTTTGCCAATATCGAGAAGATCGAAGGCTCGGCCTTCAACGACACCCTCGACGGCAGCGACGGCAACGACGCCCTCAGCGGCGGCGGCGGCGCGGATACCATTCATCTTCGAGCCGGAGCCGACACCGTCGAGGGCGGCGCCGACGACGACGTCGTCCACGTCCAGGGTGCCGGCGACAAGTTCGTCGATCTCGGCGACGGCAACGACACCATCTTTCTCGACTATGAGGAAGCCGACGGGAACGACACCGTTCTGGGCGGTGCCGGCAACGACTTCATCTCCGACAATCTGGGCGACGATTCCCTCGACGGCGGCGATGGCAACGACTTCATCATCGGCGGCAGCGGCGCCGACACGATTCTCGGCGGGGCGGGCGACGACGCTATCGTCGCCGGACTGACCAGCTCCATCTCCGGTGCCGACGCGGCAGACCTCGTCGAGGGCGGCACCGGCGACGACACGATCGAAGGCGGCGCCGGCGCCGACACGATCAACGGCGGCGAGGGATCGGATACGGCGTCCTACCGTGAGGCCGGTGGCGTGACCGTCGATCTCTCCAACTCGGCCAACAACACCGGCGATGCCGTCGGCGACGTCCTGATCTCGATCGAGAACCTCGAAGGCTCTTTGGGTAACGACAGCCTCGTCGGCGACGACGGCGACAACGTGCTGACGGGACGTGACGGCGCCGACACGCTGGTCGGCGGGGCCGGCATCGACACGGCGTCCTATGCCAATGTCGGCTACTACTCCCTCTCCGGCGGCGTGACCGTCGACCTGTCGCTGGGGACGGCCACGGGCCTCTTTGAAGGCGCCGGCGACGTGCTCGTCGGCATCGAGAACATCGTCGGTACCGGCCAGGCCGACGTGCTGACCGGCGACGCCGGCGACAACGTGATCGAGGGCGGCGGCGGCGCCGATACAATCAATGGCGGGGCGGGCAGCGACACGGCGAGCTACGAGAGCTCGTCCGCGGCCGTCACCGTCTCGCTCGCCGACGGCACCGCCACCGGCGGCGACGCCGCGGGCGACGTTCTGACCAGCATCGAAAACCTCAGGGGCTCGGCCTTTTCCGACGCCCTGACCGGCAATGGCGGCAACAACGTGCTCGAGGGCGGCGGCGGCGCCGATACGCTGACCGGCGGCAGCGGCAACGATACGGCGAGCTACGAGCATTCCTCTTCCGGCGTCACCGTCTCGCTGCAGGACGGAACCGCCAGCGGCGGCGACGCCGAGGGCGACGTGTTCGCCGGCATCGAAAACCTGAGAGGTTCTGCCTTCGCGGACGATCTGACCGGCAATGGCGGTGCCAACGTGCTCGAGGGCGGCGACGGCGACGACACGCTGAGCGGCGGCAACGGTCGCGACACGCTCTATGGCGGCGACGGCAACGACTCGCTCGAGGGCGGCGGCGATCAGGACAGCCTCTATGGCGGCGCCGGCGACGACTACATCGCCGGCGGCGGCAGCCTCAACCGGATGTATGGCGAGGACGGCAACGACACGCTGGTCGCCACCGGCAACGACGAATTCCTCGACGGCGGCGCCGGCGACGACCTGCTCGACGCCAGGACCAACAACAAGGCGACGCTGATCGGCGGCGACGGTGACGACACCCTCCTGGGCACCAACAGCAATCGTTGCGTGTTCGATGGCGGCGACGGCGACGACTCCATGGTCGGGGGGACCAACACCGACCTGATGACCGGCGGGGCCGGTGCGGACACGATGAATGGCGGCGACGGTAACGACACCGCCTCGTATGAAACCGCGACGAGCGGCGTGACGGTCGACCTTGCCGACGGCTCGAACAATACCGGCGACGCGGCCGGTGACGTGTTCATCAGCATCGAGCGCTTCGTCGGGTCCGACTTCGACGACGTCCTGAGGGGCAACGGGGGTTCGAACGACTTGAGCGGGGGAGACGGCGCCGACACGCTCGAAGGCGGCGCCGGCAATGACTCGCTCGACGGCGGTACGGGCGACGACACGATCCGTGGCGGCGACGGCAACGACACGCTCGTCGGGGGCGCCGGTGCGGATGTCTTCGACGGCGGCACGGGCAACGACACCGTAACCTATGCGTCGGCCTCGGCAGGCTTGACGGTCGATCTGAGGGACGGCTCGAACAATGCGGGCGATGCCGCCGGAGACACCTTCACCGGCGTCGAGTCGATCCAGGGTTCCGCATTCGACGACACATTGATCGGCAACGGAGCGGCCAACGAACTCAGAGGCGGCGACGGCGCCGACAGCCTGAACGGCGCCGGCGGCGACGATACCCTTCGCGGCGAGGCGGGCAACGACACCGTCGCCGGCGGCGGCGGCAATGACGAACTGAATGGCGGCGACGGCGACGACACGCTGCTGGGCGGCGCAGGCGACGACACGCTGCTGGGCGGCGCGGGCGCGGATCTGCACGACGGCGGCGAGGGCAACGACCTCGTCTCCTACTCCAACGCCGCGAGTGGGGTCACGGTCGATCTCGCCAATCCGGGCAACAACACCGGCGATGCGCAAGGCGACACGTATATCGACATCGAGGCGGTCGAGGGCTCGGCCCATGATGACCGCCTCACCGGCAGCGCCGCAGACGAGACGCTTCTCGGCGGCGCCGGTAGCGACACGATCGACGGTGGTGGCGGTGACGACTCGATCGATGGCGGCGCAGGGGACGACATTATCCTCGGTGCCAGCAGATCCGGCAACGACACGGTCGACGGCGGCGCAGGCGACGACTTCATCGAGCTCGGCAATGGCGACCACTCGCTCACGGGCGGCGACGGCGACGATCTTTTGATCACTGGCAGCGGCGCCAGCACGATCGAAGGCGGCGACGGCGACGACCAGATCAGAACCGGTGACGACACCATTGCCGGGTCACAGACCGGCGACGCCGGCGTGGTCGTCGACGGCGGCGACGGCAATGACACCATCGCCAGCGGCGACGGCGACGACCTGCTCATGGGCGGGGCGGGCAACGACGTCCTGTTCGGGGACGAAGGCGCCGACACGCTTGAGGGCGGTGACGGCAACGACACGCTCATCGGGGGCCACGGTGCCGACACGCTGGATGGCGGCCAGGGCACGGACTTTGCGTCCTACGCATCCTCCGAGACGGGCCTCGTCGTCGACCTCGCCGACACCTCCAACAACACCGGCGACGCGGCCGCGGACACCTTCGTCTCGATCGAGGGTGTCGTCGGCACGAGCTTCGACGACACCCTGATAGGCGATGACGGCGACAACATCCTCGAGGGCGGCGCGGGAGCCGACGCGCTCGATGGCGGCGCAGGCTTCGACCTCGCCTCCTATGCCGACGCCAGTGCCGGCGTGACGGTCGATCTGTCCGACGCCTCGAACAACACCGGCGACGCGGCCGGTGACAGCTTCACGAGCATCGAGGGTGTCCGGGGCTCGGCTTTTGACGACGCGCTCACCGGCGACGATGGCGACGACGTCTTCGAAGGCGGCGCCGGCGCCGATACGATCGACGGCGGCGACGGGACCGACACGGCGAGCTATGCGAACGCCTCGGCCGGCGTCACCGTCGACCTGTCGGACATGGCGAACAACACCGGCGACGCTGCCGGCGACGTCTACACTTCGGTGGAGCGTGTCGAGGGCTCGGGCTTCGCCGACAGGCTCATCGGCGGTGAAGAAGGCGATGCGCTCGATGGCGGCGGCGGCGACGACCTGGTCCAGGGCGGCGCAGGCGACGACACGCTCCGGGGCGGGGACGGCAACGACGTCCTGCAGGGCGACGACCCGGTGAGCCGCTCTGTCGGCACGGTGATCGACCCTGCGGGCAGCGGCAACAACTCGATCGAGAATGCGATCTCGCTGGACGGTCTGTTCTCCCTCGACGACGACGCCGACATCGAGGATGCGACGACCGTCCCCCACGTTACGGTCGTCGGCACCGGCGACGGCAGCGTGAAGTTCTACGCCGTGACGGTGACCGAGCCGAACTCGCTGCTGACGCTCGACATCGACTTCGCAGCCGCCTTCGACGAAGACGAGAACTTCGAGCCTGGCGGTTTCGACAGCTGGGTCGAGCTCTACGACTCCGAGGGCAACCTCATCTTACTCGACGACGACAGCAGCACCAGCGACGGCGCCGGCGGCAGCGAGAGCAGCCTCGATTCCTTCCTGCGGACCACCATCGCCGAGCCGGGAACCTATTACTTCGCCGTCGGCTCTTTCTCCGACCTGAGCGACATTCCCGCCGGCGGAACCTTCGAACTGCAGGTGTCGCTCGAAGGGGCGCCGCTGGGCACGGAGGATCCCGTCGACGAGGCGATCGGCGACGATCTCCTGGAAGGCGGCGCTGGGGCCGACACGCTTCTCGGCGGCGCCGGCACCGACACGGCCAGCTACGCCGGCTCGTCGGAGGGCGTCAGCGTCTCCCTCGCCGACGGCACCGGCTTCGGCGGCGATGCCGAGGGCGACGTGCTGATCGAAATCGAGAACGTTGAGGGCTCGGCCTTCGACGACACGCTGGGCGGCGACGGCGGCGACAACCTCCTGTCCGGTGGCGGCGGCAACGATTCGCTCGACGGTGGCGACGGCGACGACACGCTTCAGGGTGGCGCCGGCAACGATACGCTCAAGGGCGGCGGCGGCGCCGACGTCCTCGAGGGCGGCGACGGCGTCGATACCGTCCAGTACAACCTGCTTTTGGACGGCATCACCGCCAATCTTGCGGATTCCTCGCAGAACACCGGCGAGGCGGCCGGCGACACCTATGTCTCGATCGAGAACCTCCAAGGCACCATCGGCGCCGACAATCTGACCGGTGACGGCGGCGGCAACGGGCTATTCGGCAATAGCGGCAACGACACGCTGAACGGCGGCGGCGGCGATGACAGTCTCGAGGGCGGGAGCGACGACGACGTGCTGGAGGGCGGCGCCGGCAACGACACGCTCGACGGCGGCTCCGGCAACGATTTCCTGCGCGGCGGCGGCGGCGACGATGAGATGCGGGGCGGCGCCGGCGACGACATCTTTGTCGTCACCCAGGCCGGCGACACGGTGGTGGAGTTGGAGGACGAAGGCACCGACGAGGTGATTGCCTCCATCGACTACACGCTCGGCGCCAATCTCGAGAAGCTGACACTCAGCGGCAGCGGCAACCTCACCGGCATTGGCAACGAACTCGCCAACACCATCACCGGCAATTCCGGCAACAACGACCTTTCGGGGGCGGCCGGCAACGACACCCTCATCGGTGGCGCAGGCAACGATACGCTGAGAGGCGGAAGCGGTGCCGACAATATGCAGGGCGGAACCGGCAACGACTTCTATGTCGTCACCGACGCCACCGACATCGTCGTCGAAAATGCCGGCGAAGGCACCGACGAGGTGCGCGCCTTCATGTCATACACCCTTGGCCGCAACGTTGAGAATCTGAGCTTCAGCGGCTCGGACAACTTTGCCGGCACCGGCAACGAGCTCGCCAACACCATCACCGGCAATGCCGGCGACAACGATCTCTCGGGGGCGGCCGGCAACGACACCCTCATCGGCGGCGCCGGCAACGACACGCTGCGCGGCGGCGGCGACGCCGACGTGATGCGCGGCGGCACCGGCGACGACTTCTACATCGTCACCGAAAGCAACGACACCGTCGTCGAACTGGCCGGGGAAGGTACCGACGAGATCCGCACCTTCTCCGACTTCACCCTCGGCCAGAATGTCGAGATCCTGAGCTTCGGGGGCAGCGACAATCTGAACGGCACCGGCAACGAGCTCGACAACACGTTGATCGGCAATGGCGGCAACAACGATCTGAACGGTGCGGCCGGCAACGACACGCTGTTCGGTGGGGCGGGCAACGACACGCTGAGAGGCGGTGGCGGGGCCGACGAGCTTCGCGGCGGCGCCGGCAACGACTTCTATGTCGTCACCGAGGCCGGCGACACCGTGATCGAGGGGGCGAACCAGGGGGCCGACGAGGTCCGCGCCTTCGTCTCATTCACTCTCGGCGACAACATCGAGACGCTGAGCCTCGGCGGCTCGGGCGCCATCAACGGTACCGGCAACGGCATCGCCAACACCCTCATCGGCAACTCCGGCGCCAACGCGCTCGATGGGGCCGCCGGTCGCGACACGATCGACGGCGGCCTCGGCAACGACACGCTGACCGGCGGCGCCGGCGACGACGTCTTCGTGTTCTCGACGGCGCTCGGGGCGAACAATGTCGATACCATCACCGACTTCGGCACCGGCAACGACACGATCCATCTCGACGATGCGATCTTCACGGCGCTCGCCGCCGGCGCCCTGTCCGACGACGCCTTCACCATCGGCACGGCAGCGACGGATGCCAATGACCGGATCATCTACGACCAGGCGACCGGCCATCTCCTCTACGACGCCGACGGCAACGGCGCCGGTGCGGCGATCCACTTCGCCACGCTGGATCCGGGCCTCAACCTGACCGCCGACGACTTCCTGGTGGTCTGAGGCGTGAGGGTCCGGTTGGTGTGAGTTGCGGCGGCTGCCTCCCGGCCTGACGCATCCACACCCATCGAAAGGGCGGGCGGCAACGCCCGCCCTTTCGCGCGTCCGGCCACGGTGAAGGCGCTCGCTCCATCATCACACCGTGCGGCACCGCACTCCCCGCTCCTACGGCGTCGGCCCGAAAATCGGATGCGATTTTCCCAAAAGCCCGATGCGCAGATTCAATAACTTGGAGCGTCCTTGGCACTTCAGCTGGACGCACGGCGCTCTGAAGGCATTCGGCGCTCATCAAGAGCGGGCGGCAAAGCCCGCCTTCTCTGCGTTGGGGCCGCAAGGCGTTCCTGCCCGCGCGAGCCGTCTCAAAATCATACCGTATGTAAAGATGATTGATTGACGATCTTATTTTCGTCACTTATGCGGAAATCACGATCTCCGACCGTCGCCGGGTGATTCTCCTCACGGAGGCCCGGACGGCGCGGGTGGAAGTGCATGCCCAGCCATCTCTGAACCGACGCGCCGGCTCGTCTAACGCATCTGCGACCGGCGCCCTGCCCAAAGGACCGTCGCGCCGATAGACACGCTCGCATTCGCAGCCGCTCTCGCAACCCTAAACACGCCGCCGGTAGCAGCAGACGATGATCTGGCGACCGATCCCTACGCCGTCGTCACCGGCAGCCTGCTTGCCGACAACGGCCATGGTGCCGATAGCGATGCCGACGGCGACACGCTGACGGTGGTGGCGGTGAACGGCGTCGCAGCGGCGGTCGGCACGGTGGTGACGCTCGCCTCCGGCGCGCTGCTGACGGTGAACGCCGACGGCAGTTACCGCTATGATCCGAACGGCGCCTTCGATAACCTCCCGGCGGGTCAGAGCGCCAGCGACAGTTTCACCTACACGATTTCCGACGGGCAAGTCGTGGGAGAAGACTTTGCCGCGGTCATCCAGTTGTCCTCCCTCGACGGGACGACCGGCTTTCGCATCGACGGCGTCGCCGAAGGCGACTATGCCGGATATTCGGTTTCTTCGGCCGGCGACGTCAATGGCGACGGCATCGACGATCTCATCGTCGGCGCCTATGCCGCGGACAACAACGGCAGCCAGTCCGGCTCGACCTATGTGGTGTTTGGCACGACGACGGGCTTCGACGCCACGCTGAACCTTGCCGATCTCGACGGCGGCAACGGCTTCCGCATCGATGGCGTCGCCGCCGGCGACTCTGCGGGTTCTTCGGTATCTTCGGCCGGCGACGTCAATGGCGACGGCATCGACGACCTCATCGTCAGCGCCCCCAATGCCGGCAACAACGGTGGCCTTTCCGGCTCGACCTATGTGGTGTTCGGCACCACGGCCGGCTTCGACGCCACGCTGAACCTTGCCGATCTCGACGGCAGCAATGGCTTTCGTCTCGACGGCGCCGCGGCGAGTGACTTCACCGGCCGGTCGATTTCCTCCGCCGGCGACGTCAATGGCGACGGCATCGACGATCTCATCGTCGGCGCCTATGCTGCGGACAACAACGGCAGCTACTCCGGCTCGGCCTATGTGGTGTTCGGCACCACGGCCGGCTTCGACGCCACGCTCAATCTGGCCGACCTCGACGGCAGCAACGGCTTCCGCCTGGATGGCGCTGCCGCGGACGACTTCACCGGATATCCGGTTTCTTCGGCCGGTGACGTCAATGGTGACGGCATCGACGATCTCATCGTCGGTGCTCCCTATGCGGACAATAGCGGCAACCAGTCCGGTTCGGCCTATGTGGTGTTTGGCACGACCGCCGGCTTCGACGCGACGCTGAACCTCGCCGATCTCGACGGCAGCAACGGTTTCCGTCTGGATGGCGCCGTGGCGGGCGACGGTTTCGGCTGGTCCATCGCTTCTGCCGGCGACGTCAATGGCGACGGCATCGATGATCTTGTCGTCAGCGCCGCCAATGCTGACAACAACGGTTCGTCTTCCGGCTCGGCCTATGTCGTCTTCGGGACGACGGTCGGCTTCGACGCCACGCTGGACCTCGCCGATCTCGACGGTACCGACGGCTTTCGACTCGACGGTGTGGCCGCAGGCGACAACGCCGGCTATTCGGTCTCCTCCGCCGGCGACGTCAATGGCGACGGCATCGACGATCTCATCGTCGGCGCCCCCTATGCAGACAATAACGGTTCGTCTTCCGGTTCGGCCTATGTGGTGTTCGGCACCACGGCCGGCTTCGACGCCACGCTCGACCTCGCCGATCTCGACGGCAGCAACGGGTTCCGTCTGGATGGCGTCGCCGATGGCGACAATGCTGCCCTTCGAGTCTCCGCGGTCGGCGACGTCAATGGCGACGGCATCGACGATCTCACGGTCGGCGCACGCTACGCGGACAATGGCGCCACCAGTACCGGCTCGGCCTATGTCGTCTACGGTCGCCAGACCTGGGCCGCGACGGTGGACACGGCGAGCGCGACCGTCACCGTCACCGCCGACACGCCGCCGGTTGCAGCAGACGATGCCGTCACCACCGATGAGGCGAGCGTCGTCACCGGCAGCGTCCTCGCCGACAACGACAACGGTGCCGATACAGACGGCGATGGCGACGCGCTCACCGTCGTCGCGGTGAACGGCGTCGCTGCAGCGGTCGGCACCACGATCACGCTGCCGTCCGGCGCGCTGCTGACGATCAACGCCGACGGCACGTTCAGCTATGATCCGAACGGCGCCTTCGATCATCTGCCGGGCGCCGCCTCCGGCGCTTCCAACACCGCGGCGACCGACAGCTTCACCTATACGATCTCCGACGGGCATCGCGCCACCGGGGAGGACGAGTTCGCCGCGGTCGTCGAATTGTCCTCGCTGGACGGAACGACCGGTTTTCGCCTGGACGGCGCCACCGACAGTGACGAGAGCGGCTACTCGGTCTCATCGGCAGGCGACGTCAATGGCGACGGCATCGACGACATCATCGTCGGGGCTCCCTATGCGGACAACATGGGCAGCGGTTCCGGCTCGGCCTATGTGGTGTTCGGCACGACAGCCGGCTTCGGCGCCACGCTAGACCTCGCCGATCTCGACGGCACCGACGGTTTCCGTCTGGATGGCGTCGCGGGTGACCATGCCGGCAATTCGGTCTCCTCCGCCGGCGACGTCAATGGCGACGGCATCGACGACCTCATCGTCAGCGCTCCCAATGCGAGCAACAACGGGACCAGTTCCGGCTCAAGCTACGTGGTGTTCGGCACGAATACCGGCTTCGACGCGACGCTGGACCTCGCCGATCTCGACGGCACCGACGGCTTTCGCATCGACGACGCGGCGGCCTCCGACTCTTCACTTTGGTCCGTCTCCTCCGCAGGCGACGTCAATGGCGACGGCATCGACGACATCATCGTCGGGGCTCCCTATGCGGACAACATGGGCAGCGGTTCCGGCTCGGCCTATGTGGTGTTCGGGACGACGGCCGGCTTCGACGCCACGCTGGACCTCGCCGATCTCGACGGCACCGACGGTTTCCGTCTGGATGGCGTCACCGCAGGCGACGGCGCCGGATATTCGGTTTCTTCGGCCGGTGATGTCAATGGCGACGGCATCGACGATTTCATCGTCGGCGCCCCCGGTGCGGACAACATGGGCAGCGGTTCCGGCTCGGCCTATGTGGTGTTCGGGACGACGGCCGGCTTCGACGCCACGCTGAATCTTGCCGATCTCGACGGCAGCAACGGTTTCCGTCTGGATGGCGTCACCGCAGGCGACAGCGCCGGCATACCAGTTTCTGCCGCAGGCGACGTCAATGGCGACGGCATCGACGATCTCGCGGTCAGCGCACGCCACGCGGACAACATGGGCAGCGATTCTGGTTCGGCTTATGTGGTGTTCGGCAAGACGGCGGGCTTCAACGCTGCGCTGAGCCTCGCCGATCTCGACGGCAGCAACGGTTTCCGTCTGGATGGCGCCGCCGCGTACGACTACGCCGGCTGGTCCGTCTCCTCCGCAGGCGACATCAATGGTGACGGTATCGACGACCTCATCGTCAGCGCTCCCCATGCGAGCAACAACGGGACCAGTTCCGGCTCAAGCTACGTGGTGTTCGGCACGAATACCGGCTTCGACGCGACGCTTGACTTCGCCGCCCTCGACGGCAGCAACGGCTTTCGCCTGGATGGCGGCGCTGCCTCCGACACTTCAGGCTCCTCCGTCTCTGCCGCTGGCGACGTCAATGGCGATGGCATCGACGACCTCATCGTCGGCGCCCCCAGGGCCGACAATCCCTACACCGATAGCGGATCCACCTATATCGTCTACGGCCGCCAGGTCTGGATAGCAGTGGTCGACACGGCAACGGTCACCGTCACCGTCAGCGGCATCGACGGCGAGGGAGACGTGCTCGCCGGTACGTCCGGCGCCGACACGCTCAATGGCGGCGTCGGCGCCGACACGCTCGACGGCAATGGCGGCGACGACCTCCTGGAGGGCGCCTCGGGGGATGATGTGCTCAATGGCGGTGCCGGCGACGACACGCTGCGCGGCGGCGGCGGAAGCGACACGCTCAACGGCGGCACCGGCAACGACATGTATGTCGTGACGAGCACCGGCGACAGCGTCGTCGAAAATATTGGCGAAGGCATCGACGAGGTCCGGGCGCTGGTCTCGTACACGCTCGGCGCCAATCTCGAGACGCTCAGCCTCGGCGGCACCGCCGATCTGTCAGGCACCGGCAACGAGCTCGCCAACACGATCATCGGCAATTCCGGCGACAACGACCTGATCGGCAGCGCCGGCGACGACACGCTCAATGGCGGCGCCGGCAGCGACACGCTGCGCGGCGGTGGCGGCGCCGACGAGATGCATGGCGGCACCGGCGATGACTTCTACGTCGTCACCGACGCGAGTGACCGGGTGATCGAACTTTCCGGTCAGGGCACCGACGAAGTGCGGGCGCTCTACTCCTATACGCTGGCTGCAAATGTCGAGAATTTGAGCCTTGGCGGCACCGCCGATTTCATCGGCACCGGCAACAATCTCGCCAATACGATCACCGGCAATTCCGGCGACAACACCCTTTACGGGGCTGCCGGCGACGACACGCTGAACGGTGCCGCCGGCAACGATACGCTGGTCGGCGGGGCCGGCAACGACATGCTGCGGGGCGGCGGTGGGGCCGACGACATGCGCGGCGGCGCCGGCGACGACTTCTATGTCGTCACCGAGGCCGGCGACACGGTGATCGAGGGAGCGAACCAGGGCACCGACGAGGTGCGCGCCTTCGTCTCCTTCGCGCTCGGAGTCAATGTCGAGCGGCTGAGCCTCGGCGGCTCGGGCGATATCGACGCCACCGGCAACACGCTCGACAACACCATCGTCGGCAATTCCGGCGCCAATGTCATCAATGGCGGCCTCGGTAACGACACGCTCACCGGCGGCGCCGGCGACGACGTCTTCGTGTTTTCGACGGCGCTCGGGACGAACAATGTCGACACCATCACCGACTTCGGCACCGGCAACGACACGATCCATCTCGACGATGCGGTCTTCACGGCGCTCGCCGCCGGCGCCCTGTCCGACGACGCCTTCACCATCGGCACGGCAGCGACGGATGCCGACGACCGGATCATCTACGACCAGGCGACCGGCCATCTCCTCTACGACGCCGACGGCAACGGCGCCGGTGCGGCGATCCACTTCGCCACGCTGGATCCGGGCCTCAACCTGACCGCCGACGATTTCCTGGTGGTCTGAGGCGTGAGGGTCCGGTCGGTGTGAGTTGCGGCGGCTGCCTCCCGGCCTGACGCATCCACACCCATCGAAAGGGCGGGCGGCAGCGCCCGTACTCTCCGAAAGGAGGGCGAGCGGAAAATACAACGCTTTCCGGCGAAAATACCACGCTCATTGCGGGTTTGCGTGGCAAAATACCGCGCTCTTTACAACGCTCGGCACAACGTTTGCATGCGAATGTGGGGACATCGACGACCGGGGCGGACGCGCCCGGTCACGGGGCACGGCGGGGTCGATGCGCAAGAATCGACCTTGCCGCCCGCGCAAGTGTAATGTCGCCTTGACTGTCAGGTTGCAGCCGATAGGGATGCAGCCGGGGAAATTGTGGCCGGATCGAGGAAGCGATGGATAAGATGTTCCGACGGGCGGCGGGAACGCTCGCGATCCTCGTCGTCTTCACCTTCGTCGTCAATCTTCTGCTCCTCGTGCAGCCGATCTACATGCTGCAGATCTACGACCGGGTGCTGGTCTCCGCCTCCACCGACACGCTCGTCTACATCTCGCTGATCGCCGCGGTGGCACTCGTGCTGCTCGGCGCCTTCGACGCCCTGCGCTCGATGATCGCGGCGCGCCTTGCCGCAAGGCTCGAGACCGAGAACGGCGGCGAGGCGCTGATCGCCTCGCTCCGCTCGCCCCGTGCCAGTCTCGGCGACGTGCAGCCGTTGCGCGATCTGTCGACGGTGCGCAGCTTCGTCGGCGGCCGGGCGATGATCGCCTATCTCGATCTGCCCTTCATGCCACTGTTCATCGGCATGCTCTACCTCATCCATCCCAACCTGTTCTGGCTGACGCTTGGCGGCGCGACGGTGCTCGCTCTCGTCGCCCTCGCCAACCAGGCGGCGACGACACGTCTCGCCGCCGAGACCGGCGAGGCCTCGATGGCCGCGACCCTCTCCGCCCAGGCCTTCGTGCGGTCGAGCGAGAGCGTCGTCGCCATGGGGATGATCGGCAGCGCGGTCGAACACTGGGGCCGCAGCCACGCCCGGGCGCTCCGGGCACTCGACCGGCTGAACGGCCGCAACGCCTTCTTCACCGGCCTGTCGCGTTTCCTGCGCCTCGGCCTGCAGATCGCCATTCTCGGCTATGGCGGCCATCTGGTGCTGGCCGGCGAGATGACCGCCGGAATGATTTTCGCCTCCTCGCTGATCTCCGGCCGGGCGCTGCAGCCGATCGACCAGGTGATCGGCGGCTGGAAGGGCTTCGTCGACACCCGCCGGGCGCTGTCGCGGCTGGTGAAGGCGCTGGAAAGCGTACGCGCCGGCCGGGCCGGCAAGACCGCCCTGCCTGCCCCGCGGGGCGACGTGACCTTCGACCAGGTGGTCGTCATGCCCCAGGGCGGCGGCATCGACCCGATCCTGAAGCGCATCTCTTTCCAGGTCCCCGCCGGCGAATGCTGCGTGGTGATCGGGCCCTCCGGCGCCGGCAAGTCGACGCTCATGCGCGCGCTCGTCGGCGGCGTCGATCTGCGCTCCGGCGCGGTGCGCATCGACGGGGCCGACATCCGCAACTGGGACGGCGAGATCCTCGGCCGCCACATCGGCTATCTCTCCCAGGACGTCGAGATCCTCCCCGGCACCGTTGCCGAGAACATCGCCCGCTTCGATGTCGCAGCTTCCGACGAAGCGGTGATCGCCGCGGCGAAGATGGCCGAAGTGCACGAACTCATCCTCGGCCTGCCGAGGGGATACGACACCGTCATAGGGCCGGCTGGCATGAAGTTCTCCGGCGGCCAGCGCCAGCGGGTGGGGCTTGCCCGCGCCTTCTTCGGGGCACCGAAGATCCTCGTCCTCGACGAGCCGAATGCCAGCCTCGATTCCGATGGCGACGTGGCGCTTGACCGGGCGCTCCGCCATGCCCGCGAGAACGGCGTGACGGTGATCCTCGTCACCCAGCGCCGGCAGGTCGCCGAACAGGCCGACTGCATCGTCGTCCTGCGGGACGGCGGCATCGACGACTTCGGCCGGCGCGACGACGTGTTCCGCCGCCAGGCCGAGAAGATCAACGCCGCCAAGGAGGCAGCCCGCAGAAACCAGGCCGGCGGAACGGTGGTGGCGGCGCAGTCCGCCTTCGCCGCCAATGCCGGTCGCATGGTCACCCCGGTGCGCGGCCGCTTCCCGACGATCAGCGGCGATGGCGGCAAGCCCCCGCAGCCGTCGGAGTGAGACGATGAGCGGGCCGGCAAGACAAGACGCGGCGCTTGCGCGCCAGGGAGAGATCCGATGACCAAATTGGCGATCGAATCAGCATCGGCCGTCAGGCCGGGCGGATGGACGTCGGAGGTCCCCACCGAGACGCGGCTTCTGGCCGTCGTCGGCGTTCTTCTCGGCGTCGTCTTTCTCGGCAGCTTCGGCGCCTGGGCCGGCCTTGCGCCGATCGCCGGGGCGGCGGTCAGCCAGGGCGTCGTCGCCGCCGCTGGCCAGAACCTCTCGATCCAGCATCTGGAAGGCGGCATCGTCAAGGCGATCGACGTCGTCGAAGGCGAGCGGGTGAAGGCGGGCGATCCCCTGATCGAGCTCGATCCGACCGTCGCCAATGCTCAGCGCGACCGGCTGAACAACGAGCTGATCGGCCTGAAGGCGCGGGCGGCGCGGCTTTCGGCCGAGCGCGACGGCCTGGCGACGCTGAGCTTCGACCCGAACCTCGTCGTCAAGGCGAGAGCCGCCGACGTCACCGAGCTTCTCGACGAGCAGGAGCGGGAGTTTTCCGCAAGACTGGCCCGCCACCGCCAGGAACAGGCGATCATGACCCAGCGGGTCAAGGCGCTGCGCGAGCAGGCCGAGGGCATGAGCGCCCAGAAGGTGGCGCTGGAAAAGCAGATCGAGGTGGTGCGGGACGAGGAGGCCCGCAAGAGCGCGCTTCTCGACAAGGGCCTCACCAACCGTTCCGAATACACCGCGCTGGTGCGCGCCGAAGCCGAACTCGTCGGCCAGCTTGGCCAGATCGTCTCGAGCCTTCTTGCCTCGAACACCCAGATCGCCCAGGCCGAGCAGGAGGCCGCGCGCCTCGAGACCCAGCGCGTCGAGACGGCGGTGAGTGCGCTCAACGACGTCAGGACCGCGATGTCCGACAGCTCCGAGCAGTTGCGCGCCGCCGAGAACGTCCTCGACCGTGTGGTGATCCGCGCCCCCGCCGACGGCATCATCGTCACCAAGGCGGTCAACACCATCGGCTCGGTGGTGCGTCCGGGCGAGACGCTGATGCAGCTTCTGCCGACGGCCGCGGACCTTCTCGTCGAGGTGCGCCTCAGCCCGCAGACGATCGACTCGGTGCGCCCTGGCCAAGCGGCGCGACTGCGCTTCACCTCGCTCAACGCCCGCACGACGCCGACGGCGGACGCCACGGTGACCTATGTCTCGGCCGACCGGCTAATCGACCAGAAGAGCCAGGAGAGTTTCTATACGGCGCGGCTGAAGCTCGTCGATCCGCTGCCCCAGGGGCTGTCGCCGGAGGCAATCACGCCGGGCATGCCGGTCGAGGCCTATATCGAGACCGGCGATCGCAGCTTCTTTTCCTATTTGAGCCAGCCGATCACCGACAGTTTCGCCCGCGCCTTCCGCGAGTGAGGGTGAGCGGCCGCCGCCGCCCTGCAATCGGCAGCAGAACAGCGGGCCGGCCGGCGATGTCCGGTGGACCTTGCCGCCGGAGTGAAGGCCCGCGATCGACAGTAACGAGCCGCGTCAGTCCGGCGTCATCGCCATCATGGCCTGAGTTCCGTCGAAGACCTCGACCGCTTTGGCAAAGCGGTTGCCCTCGAAGCTCCACCAGTGGCTGATCCAGGTATGGGCGATCTTGCCGGTGGTCTTGGCGCGCACCTTCACGATGGCAAAGACGGCGATTTCGTCGCCCTGCTCGATGAAGGTCTGCGGGTCGAAGGAGAGCAGCTCCCAGTCCTTTTCCATCGCATCGAAATAGGCGCCGATCTCGTCGCGGCCGCGATAGACATTCGCCAGCGCCAGCGGGTGCGCGGCCTTTTCCGAGACCAGCGAGTGGAACACCGCGTCGTCATTGGCGAGATCAAGCCAGACATTGCGGTCCGCACCGCAACAGCCCTCCCAGCATCGATAGGCGTGCCTCAGGATCGCGACGCGTTCGCTGTCGGCCATCATATCCTCCCGAGCTTGTTTTCCGGTGAGGGTACAACCACGCGGACTTCTCCGCCACGGGATTTTCAAAACCATGCGCCCGGGGCACGGACACGCGCTGCCTTTCGAGGATCGATCTAAGAGAAAGCGCCGGACGTCGAAGCCGACGCCCGGCGCTCCGGGTTTCCTCATGAGAGAAAGGCGAGGCTCGCCCGACGCTCAGAGGCCGAGTTCGCCCTTCACCGCTGCAAGCGCCGGCTTGCCGTCTCGGGTCGTCACGCCATCGAGCCAGCCGTCGAGAAGCCCGGGGTTCTTCTCGATCGCTTCCTTCGCCGCCTGATCGGCCGAAATGCCGTCATTGAGGATCTTCGCCATCATCGCGTTTTCGAGATCGACGGAAAAGGTCATGTTCTTCAAAAGCGCGGTGAGGTTCGGGCATTCCTCGGCAAAGCCCGGCCGCGAAACGGTGCGGACCTTTGCCGAACCCATGTTCGGCCCGAAATACTTGTCGCCGCCCTTCAGATAGGTGAGCTTGTATTCGGTGTTCATCGGATGCGGCTCCCAGGCCGGGAAGACCACCCACTTGTCGGCCCGCTCGGCGCGCTGCACCTGGGACAGCATCCCCTGCTCGGAGGATTCGACCAGCTGCCAGTCGCCGAGGCCGAAAGCGTCGTCCTTGATCATCCGCAGCATGTTCTGGTTGACCGAGGCGCCGGCCTCGATGCCGTAGATCTTGTGATCGAACTTGTCGGCATTCTTGGCGAGATCGTCGAAGCTGGTGACACCCGCCTCGGCGACATAGTCCGGCACGGCGAGGGTGAAGCGGTTGCCGGACAGATTGACCTTCAGTACCTCCAGTTCGCCCTTCTCGACCATCGGATCGACAATCTGGGTCTGGGTCGGCATCCAGTTGCCGAGGAAGATGTCGAGCTCGTCATTGGCAAGGCCGCGATAGGTGATCGGCACAGACAGGGTCTTGATGTCGGCCGTATAGCCGAGCGGGCCGAGCACGGTCTTCAGAAGCGCGTTGGTGGAGGAGATGTCGGTCCAGCCCGGATCCGAATAGCGCACGGTCTGGCAGGATGCCGGCTCCTCGGCAAAGGCGGTCCCAGCTAAGACGAGCGAGAGGGCGGCGGTGGTCTGCAGAAGCTTGATCATTCCGGTTCCTTTGGTTGGGGTTGGGGGTATTGCGATCGGCGTCAGCGGCGAGTGGAGGGCGTCGCTCCCGGTCCTTGGGCTAAAGCCATTCGATCGGGTCCGGCTGCCGGGCGGATAGCGCGGCCAATGCCGTCATCCTCGCCGTCTGGTGCGTCACCCGATGCAAGCGCGGCGACCCGCGACAGAATGGCGGCGGGAGCCGGCGACGCCTTGCCGCTCGCCCGGTCAACATGCAGCAGCATGTGCTCGCCGGTCGCGACCTCGGCGCCGTCCTGAGCGCGGGTCAGGCGGTGGAAGAGATGCAGGCGCTTGTCGTCGAAGGAGACGATCCGACTCGTGACGGTCAGGGTGTCGCCGAGCTTCGCCTCGCCGAGATGGCGCAGATGGCTCTCGACGGTGTAGTAGCTCGCGCCGGCCTTGACATAGGCGAGATCGGCGCCGATCGCTTGCAACACATGGTCCGTCGCGTCGCCGAGCACCTGCAGATAGCGGTGCTCGGTCATGTGGCCGTTATAGTCGATCCAGGCGGGCGAGACCCGCACGGCCAGCGGCTTCAGCCCCTCGTTCTGATCGCCGTCAACTTTCTCGTCCGCCTCGGCGGCGCGCCGCCGCAAGCCCGCCTCGAACTCGGCGAGCAGCCTGCCGGCGCCCCAGCCCTTGCCGCCGTCGCCGGACTTCAGCGCCTGCAGGATGCCGACGAGATTGTCGTCGCGGATCTGTTCCAGCCGGCGGATCGAGAGCCCTTCGTTCTGGGCGTCGGACTGGGCGGCAATCCGATCGACGAGCTGATCGTCGAGATCGACGACGTCGGTCAGCTTCGTCCACGGCCATTTCAGCGCCGGGCCGAACTGGCCGAGGAAATGCCGCATGCCGGCTTCGCCGCCGGCGATCCGGTAGGTCTGGAAGAGGCCCATCTGCGCCCAGCGCATGCCGAAGGAATAGCGGATGACGTCGTCGAGGGTCTCGACGTCGCAGATCCCGTCCTTGATCAGCCACAGCGCCTCGCGCCACAGCGCCTCGAGCAGCCGATCGCCGACGAAGGCGTCGATCTCCCTGGCGATCGGCACTCCCTTCATGCCTGTCGGTTCGAGAAGCCGCACCGCGTCCTCCACCGTCTCCGGCGCCGTGCCGATTCCCCCGACGATCTCGACCAGCGGCAGGAGATAGACCGGGTTATAGGGATGGGCGACGAAGAAGCGCCCGGGATGTCTCAGCCCTTCCTGAAGATCGCTCGGCAACAGGCCCGAGGTCGAGGAGCCGATCAGCGCGTCGGGCCGCGCCGCCGCGTCGATCTGCGCCAGAACCTTGCGCTTCAGTTCGATGCGTTCGGGCACGCTTTCCTGGATCCAGTCGGCCTCCGCCACGGCCGCCTCCAGCGTCTCGTGGAAGCTCAGCCGCCCCTCATCCGGCAGCGGCGCATCGGTGAGCCGGCCGTAAGCGGCACGGGCGTTGGCGAGCACTTCGCCGACGATGCGCTCGGCCTCCGGATGCGGATCGAAGACCGCGACGTCGATGCCGGCGAGAAGGAAGCGGGCGACCCAGCCGCCGCCGATGACGCCGCCGCCGATGCAGGCGGCGCGCTGAAGCTGCGGGCGAGCCGGGGCCGGAGCAGTGTTCTGGTTTGTCGCGTCCATCGCCGTCACCACCGGCGCTCGAGCTTGAGCTTTGCGCGCACCTCGGCCGGCGTCATCACCCGGCTGCCCATGCCCCCGGCGATCTGCACCGCCTGCTCGACGAGGTCGCGATTGGTCGCCAGAACGCCCTTCTTCAGCCAGATATTGTCCTCCAGCCCGACGCGGATATTGCCGCCAGCGGCGAGCGCAAGCGCCGCATAGGGAAGCTGGTTGCGGCCGATAGAAAAGGCCGAGAAGGTCCAGTCTTCCGGCAGGTTCGCCGTCATTGCCAAGAGCGAGGCCAGATCGTCCGGCGCCCCCCAGGGAACCCCCATGCAGAGCTGCACCATCACCGGATCGTCGATCAGACCCTGGTCCTTCAGCCATTTGGCGAGGACGAGATGGCCGGTGTCGAAGATCTCGATCTCCGGCCTGACGCCGAGCGCCTTGATCCGCGCGGCCATTACCTTGAGCATGGCCGGCGTGTTGGTCATCACGTAATCGCCCTCGCCGAAATTCATCGTGCCGCAGTCGAGGGTGCAGATTTCGGGCTTCAGCTCGGCGACATGGGCGAGACGCTCCTCGGCGCCGGCCATGTCGGTTCCGGCAGGATCCGGCGGCAGCGGCGCCTCGGGCGATCCGAGGACGAGATCGCCGCCGGCGCCGGCAGTGAGGTTGAGGACGACGTCGGTGCCGGACTCGGCGATCAGCCGGACGGTTTCGCGGTAGAGCGCGAGATCGCGCGAGGGCTTGCCGGTCTCGGGATCTCGCACATGGATATGGGCGATGGCGGCGCCGGCCCTGGCGGCTTCGATCGCCGCCGTGGCGATCTCAGCAGGGGTGACCGGCACCTTGTCCGAGCGGTGGGTGGTGTCCCCCGCGCCCGTGACGGCGCAGGTGATGAAGACGTCTCGGCTGGGGCGAAGCGGCATTTTTGTCTGCTCCTGTCTGTCATGGCATCGGCCGAAGGCCGCCATCGGCGCTTGGTCGGCGGAATGCCCGAATGCGGTGCCTCGGGACGCCGTCTCGCATGCTGCGGCAGGTCCGGGGCCGGTGTCGGCACAGTCGCCAAACACCGCGGCGGGTCGGTCCGGCATGCATGCAGCCGCGGCCATCGTCGACGGGCTGTCTCGGGACGTTCGATGCAGTCTGGCGAAACGGCGGCATGGACGCTTGACGTTTTCCGGCGTCTGTTTGACACTTTGCGCAAGAGATGGTCGCATCGTCCAACCCCACCCTCGACGTCACCCTGGTGGTCCTGCCGGACACCTCGCTGATGTCGCTTGCCGCAACGCTCGACCCGCTGCGCGGTGCCAACCGGATTTCCGGCCGGCCCTGCTATCGGTGGAAGGTGGTCTCTCCCGACGGCTCCGACCCGGCGACGAGCTGCGGCCTCGTCGTCAAAGTGGACGGGGCGCTCGATCCCGAGGCGCGCTGCGACCTCCTCATCGTGCTCGCCGCCTTCAACGTCCATCGCCACGCCGGCCAGGCCTTCCGTCGCAAGCTGGTGGCGGCGGCGCGTCATGCCGGTCACGTCGGAGGCATCGAGGCGGGTCCCTGGGTCCTCGCGCTCTGCGGCCTCCTCGACGGCCGGGTGGCGACCACCCATTGGGAGGACCTCGAGGACTTCGCAGCGGCGTTCCCCGAGGTCCGCACGGTCTCCGATCGCTGGGTGATGGACGGCCGGTTCTTCACCACCGGGGCCGCAGCGCCGGCGCTCGACCTCCTCCTCGAGCTGATCCGGCAGCGGCAGGGCCATGCGCTGTCGCTCGAGGTCGCCGGCCTCTATGTCTATGACGGTCTGACGGCCGGCAGCCAGAACCAGTCGCCGGTCGCCCTCGGCCGCATCGCCTCGCGCGATCCCCGGCTCGCGGCCGCGGTCCGCATCATGGAGGCGCATCTCGACGAGGCGCTGGGCATCGGGGAGATCGCGGAACGGGTCGGCGTCTCGCGGCGCAATCTCGAAACCGCCTTTCGACGGCTGACAGGCGAGGCGCCCGGCGCCTTCTACCTGGCACTCCGCCTCAACGCCGCCCGCCGGCTGATCGTCGACACCGACATCGCCATCGCCGAGATCGCGGTGAGGACAGGCTTTTCGTCGCTCTCCTCGCTGTCCCGCAGCTTCAAGCAACGCTTCGCACAGTCTCCGACGGCAGCGCGTCTCGGCAGCCCCCGCCGGCCTTTCAGGTGATCGCACACCGTTTCACGGCGGATCCGACTATAGTCAATTCCAATTGTCTCGCCCCTCATTCCCATAGCGGCCGATATTCACGAGGCCGGTCCGAGGGCGTAATTTTTGCCGGAGCGTGGAATTTTGTCGGCAAGTGAACGCTGTCGACGGACGAATTTTGCTGGCGATTGCGACGGAGACTTCGATGGGCGCCCTCGACGGGATCAGGATCGTCAGCTTGAACCATTTCCTGTCGGGTCCCGCCGCAGCCCAGTTTCTCGGCGACATGGGAGCCGACGTGATCGCCGTCGAACCCCTCAATGGTGCCTTCCAGCGCAACTGGGCGGTGGCCAACCACTTCGTCGACGATACCTCCGTCAACCACATGACCACCGGGCGCAACAAGCGCTCGATCGCCGTCGATCTGAAGTCGCCGGAGGGGATTGCCGTGATCAAGCGGCTGATCCGGCAGGCGGACGTGGTGATGGAAAATTTCCGCCCTGGAACCCTCGACCGTCTCGGCCTGTCGGACGCTGCGATGCGGGCGGAAAATCCGCGGCTGATCATCGCCGTCAGCACGGGCTTCGGCCCGGACGGGCCCTATCGCGACCGACCGGGCCAGGATGTCCTCATCCAGGCGATGTCGGGACTGGCGGCCCATACCGGCCCGGCCGAGGGCGGCCCGGTCGCGGTCGGCACGGTGCCGATCGATCAGCACACGGCGACGATCTACGCCTCGGCGATCCTCGCGGCGCTGTTCGAGCGCGAGCGCACCGGCATCGCCCGCCGGGTCGAGGTCAACATGCTGCAGGCGGCGCTGGATCTCCAGGCGGAATCGATCGTCGCCTGGATGAACGGAGCCCCCCGCAAATCCCCGCGCGGCGGCGATGGGCTGGCCGCCTGGTTCAGCCCGGCGCCTTACGGTCTCCATGCCGCCGGCGACGGGCATCTGATCCTGTCGATGGCCAGCCCTCAGGCTCTCGCCGAGGCTCTGGAGATGCCGGAACTTGCCGACTATTCCGCCGAGGACTGTTTTTCGAAGAGCGGCGAGATCAATCGCCTCGTCGCCGCGCGCCTCGAGCAGGAAACGCTTGCGTTCTGGCTGCCGAGGCTCGAAGTGGCCGGCGTCTGGCATGAGGTGGTGCGGGACTATGACAGCCTGAAGGACAACCCGCAGCTCCGACACCTGTCCGCCTTCCTCGAGGCGAGGACGCAGGGCGGCTCGGCAATGACGGTCCTCGCCCATCCGATCCGCTACGACGGCGAGGCCCCGGCGATGCGGCTTCCTCCCCAGCCGCTCGGCGGCCAGACCCGCGAGGTGCTCGCCGAGATCGGCTATTCGGGCGACGAGATCGAGGCTCTCGTCGCTTCGCGAGCCGTCGCCGCGTCGTCGCGCATCCGCGGCTGAGCCGGTCCCGACGCCGTGCCTGCCGCTCGGGGTCGTCCCGAGCAGGTCCCAGCCCCCGAACCCAACGCTTGAAGGACGCAGATGGATTTCACGATCTCCGACGAGATGCGCATGGTCACCGAGGCGGTGGATCGCTTCGTGCGCGAAAAGGTCCAGCCGCTGGAGGTCGAGACCGAGGAGGCGGGCAGAATCCCGAAGGGCCGGCTTGCCGCCGTCCAGGCCGAGGCGCAGGCGCTCGGCTTCTTCGCCCTGAACATGCCGGAGGCCGCCGGCGGCGGGGGATTGGGCGTCCTCGACATGTGCCTCGTCGAGGAAAAGCTCGGCCAGACCTCGGACGCCCTGATCCGGCGGATCTTCGGCCAGGTCTATCCGATGCTCGACCAGCTGACCGGGGCGCTGCGCGAGACCCATCTCTACCCGACCGTCAGGGGCGAGAAGATCTGCGCCATGGCGATCACCGAGCCGGGGGCCGGCTCCGATGCGGCGGCGATCAGCACCTCGGCAAGGCTCGACGGCGACCATTGGGTGCTCGACGGAACCAAGCACTTCATCTCCGATGGCGACATCGCCGACTATATCGTCGTCATGGCGGTGACCGACGCCGCAAAGCGGGCGCGGGGGGGAATCACCCTGTTTCTCGTCGACAGGGGGACGCCGGGCTTTTCCGTCACCAGGACCCAGCCGATGATGGGACATCGCGGCTACGGCCATGCGGAGCTGAACTTCGATGCCGTCAAGGTTCCGAAGACCCATGTCCTCGGCGAGATCGGCGAGGGCTTCAAGGTGATGATGGCCAATGTCGGAGGCATTCGGCTCGGCCATATCGGCGCGCGGGCGGTCGGCATGGCCTCGCGGGTCCTCGATCTGATGCGCGACCACGCGACGACACGCTCGCAGTTCGGCCAGAAGATCGGCGAGTTCCAGATGGTCCAGCAGATGATCGCCGACAGCGCCATTGAGATCTTCGCGACCCGCATGATGGTGCTGAACACCGCCTGGGAGATGGATCAGGGCTTCGACCCGCGCGACAAGGTCTCGATGGTCAAGGTCGCGGCGTCCGAGATGCTGGGACGGGTCGCCGACCGGGGAATCCAGGTCTTCGGCGGCTATGGCTTCACCAAGGAGCTGCCGCTCGAGCGGATCTATCGCGACGCCCGCGTCACCCGCATCTATGACGGCACCTCCGAGGTGCACCGCATGCTGATCGCCCGCTCGGTGATCAAGCGCGGACTGTCGTTGTGAACCCACGGAGGACACTGCGCCCATGACCGATCCCCTGCCCCATGCCGGCCAGTCGATCACCTTCCGCAAGACGATGACGGTCGCCGAACAGGGCTTCTTCACCGGCATTTCCGGCAATCTCGGCGGCCTCTACGTCGACCGCACGAGGGCACGCAGCGAGGGTCTCGCCGACATGGCGGTTTTCGAACTGGCGGCCGGGGCGCTGTTTTCGACGGGCCTCGCCCGGCTCGCCGGCAGCAGCTTCCGGATTGCCTCGATCAGCTTCGCCTTCTCCCGTGCGCTGCCGCTCGGAAGCTCGCTCGCCGCCACCGTCACGGTCGCGGACGCCTCGCCGGAGGCGCTCGGCTTCGATCTCACCGGCACGGTGGACGCCGAAACCGTGGTGACCGGCTCGGCGCGTCTCGTCCCCGTCGACCCGGCGGGCTGAATTCGATGTACGACCTCAAGAGCATCGACGAGCTGCGCGTCGGCGACCGGGTCAGCGTGTCGAAGACCATCACCGAGGCGGACGGCGCCATGTATATCGCCTCCACCGGCGATTTCGGCCCCGTCCATGTCGATGACGGCTATGCCTCCACCACCCGCTTCGGCGAGCGGCTGGCACCGGGGATCCTCGTTGCCGGCATCTGCACTTCGGTCCTGACGGCCGAACTCGTCGGCACCGTCGGCGTATCGATCCGGGACTGCTTCTGGTTCACCGGCGCGGTGCGCTATGGCGACACGATCACCTTCGACATATGGATCAGCGGCAAGGACGAAGAAAACCGCACCGTCGACTGGCAGGCCGCGGCCAGAAACGAGGCCGGCCTCGAGGTTCTGAAGGCCGACGCCACCCTGAAATTCCCGCGCAAGAAAGCACCCGACCCGAAATGACCCTGACCGGAAAAGATCTTGGCGGCATCACCGTCGCGACCGTCCTGCCCTTCGATTTCGAGGGTGCCGTCGACTGGGCCGGCTACGAGGCCGTGCTCGATCACTGCGCCCGGCCGGAGACGACCGATTGCGTCTTCGTCAACGGCCATGCCGGCGAGGCGACCGCGCTGAGCGACGGCGAGCGGATCGAGGTGATCCGCAGGACCCGCGACCAGATCGGCAAGGATCGCCCCTTGCTGGCCGGGGTGGTGCCGACCGGCTATCCCGACGCGATACGCCAGGCCGAAATGGCCCGCGAGGCCGGCGCCGACGTGGCGGTGATCTTTCCGGCAGAAGCGCTCGGCGGCGGCAACGCCTCGACCGCGGCACCAGTGCGGTTCATGGAAAAGCTTGCCGGCGACCTGCAGATGCCGCTGTCGGTGTTCCAGTTTCCCCTCGCCTCCGGATACGGCTTCTCGACGATGGCGCTCGCCGAAATCGCGCAGATCCCGCAGGTGATCGCCATCAAGGAAGGCAGCGCCACCATGCTCGCCTACGAGGAGAACTGGCGTGCAGTGAAGAAGGCGGCGCCCGATTGCGCCGTACTGCCCTCCAACTTCAACTGGTTCCTCGCCCAGCTCGCGGTCGGCGGCGACGGCATTCTCTCGGGGCTGGCGAGCCTTGCTCCCGGCCTTCTCGCCGATCTCTGGCGGGCTTGCGAGGCGATGGACCTTGCGGCGATGCGCGTCGCTTCCGACCGGCTCCATCCGATCGTTCGCTCGATCTACGGCCCGGCACCGGTGATCGACATGCATACCCGGATGAAGGAGGGCCTGAAGCTCCTCGGCGTCATCGAGAACGCCGCGCCGCGGCTGCCGCTGCTGCCGCAGTCGCCGGAGGTCATCGAGGGCGTGCGCCTCGCTTTGGTGGATGCAGGGCTCCTGTAGTGGTTCGATGCCGATTTTCGGGCCGATGCTGTAGGAGGCCCGTCCCTCCGCGAGAGCCTTCCGACTGCAACGGACGAACGCAATGACCGAGCGAAAGCCCCAGACCCACATCGTCTTCGTCGACATCGACGAGGAGCACGAGGATGCGTTCAACCGGTGGTACGAGACGGTGCATGTGCCGGAAATTCTCGCCTGCCCCGGCTGGCTCGACGCCAGACGCGAGATCTGCCTCGAAGGCGCGCCGAAACATGTCGCAATCTATACGGTGAGCGGGCCTGAGGCCTATGAAACTCCGGAGTTCAACGCGATAAAGGGGTTCGGCCCGTTCAGCGACAAGGTCAGGAATTTCAGGCGGGTGCGTCTGACCACGTCGTAGTCCACTCTCCGAACACCCGGACGCGACATGCTCAATCTCAGACAGCTGGAAATCCTCAGAGCCGTCGTTCAGTACCGCACCACGATCGGCGCGGCAGAACGGCTCGGCATGTCGCAGCCGAGCATCAGCACTGCGGTGCGCCATATCGAGACGGTGCTCGGCTTCAAGCTGTTCGAGCGGGTCAGCAACCGGCTCGTGCCCACCGACGAGGCGCTGATCTTGCTCGAGGAGAGCGAGCCGCTTTTTCACCTGCGGGACGCGGTGAACCAGCGGGCCGCGGATCTCAAGGCCGGACGCATCGGACGCGTGCGCGTCGCATCCACCGCCGAGCTGTCCGAGGCGATCCTGCCGCGGGTCATCGCGGACTACATGACGCGCCATCCGCAGGTGCAGCTGGCGCTCGAGACGCGGCCGCTCGACAGCGTTCTCCAGACGGTGGAGAACGGCCTGGCGGACGTCGCGTTCGTCATCGCCGCCTATGAGCGGAACGCGCTGAACTATCAGACGCTGGCGACACTGCGTGCCGTGTGTCTGTGCAGCAAGGACGATCCGCTGGCCAGGATGTCGGCGGTAACCGCGCGCCGCCTGGTGGAGCGGCCGATGGTCGGCCCTCAGATCACCAACCGGATCGGCCTGATGATCTCGGAAGCATTCCGCGCCAGCGGCTACGACTACCGGCCGAATGTCGAGACACGGTTCATGAATGCGGCCGCGCGGATCGTGCGCGAAGGCTGGGGCATCACCCTCGTCGACGAGCTGACGGCGATGACCGCAATGCGGCCCGGCCTCGTCGTCGTCCCCTTCGAGCCCGCCCTCACCTTCGACCTCTCCGCCGCCCTGCCGCGCGGCAAGGTGCCCTCGCGCCAGGCCCAGCACTTCATCAGCGCGTTCGAGGTCCATGTCGGCCGGCGACTGGAGGATCTGAGAGCCAGCATTTCCGGCGGATAGAGGCTTCGACGAACTGGCCGGGGCAGCGGCCGCGCACAGCTTCAGGCCCGCTCGGCCGCATCAGGGTGAACCGCCGCGACGGCCGCGGCTCCGCCATCGGCCAACAGGTTGGTGTCGTTGGTGACGACGAGCAGCGTGGCACCGAGATCGACCCCGTAGGAGAAGGTCAGCGCCGGCGGCAGGCCCATGGCGCCGAAGTCGAGGCCGTTGTCATGCGCTGCTGCGGCAATGCGCCGAAAGGCCGCTGCGACGTCCGGATGGTCGAGCTGGCCGCGCCGGCCGAGGGAATCGGCAAGATCGTTCGACCCGATGATCAGCCCGTCGAGACCTTCCACCGCCGCGATCGTTTCCACCTCCTCCAGGGCGCTCCGGCTCTCGATCATCGCGACGATCCTGGCTGCCCGATCGGCCGCCTCGCACAATTCCGCCGGTTGCGCACTCCGATAGCCGAGCAGCGGCAGCGGCCCGGGCAGCGCGCGCGTTCCGACCGGAGAGAAACGGCAGGTCTTCACGATCTTCCGGGCGTCGAGGACGCTGTCGACATGGGGCACGATCACGCCTGTCGCACCGCAGTCCAGCACCCTGGCGATATCGCCTGTCGAAGGGCCGGTGACCCGTCCGTAGACGGGGAAGCCTCCCATCAGGCCGGCCGAAGCGATCGCTCCGAGATCATGGATGCCGAGCGGCCCGTGCTCCATGTCGACGACGAGGAAATCGAAGCCCGCCATCCGGGCCAGCGGAACCACCTCCGGGCGGCCCAGAACACACAGGGCCAGGCCGAGCGCCGGCTTCCTCCACGCATTTTTCTGCACAAGAATTGTCCTTTAATCGGTCCATGACGCACAATTACTGTTCATTGTGGTCAACGATGATCCTTTGTATCCGAAAAATGATCGAAATATTCGCATAACTGCGCCGGCGAATAGTAAAGGCTGGGAATTTTATAGCCCCGGCTCTGCCGGCTAATCGATTTGCTGATAGTCTCCCGGAAACGATCGAAACCTATGCGCCGGTGGGTGCGATAGCATTCGATCGCCGAATGATGCGGCCTGTAACAGGGATGGTCTTACGAAGGTCAATGCAAGCATGGCACGGGCAGGAGTATCCGCATTCGCCACGCAGGGTTCGCACAAACGCCGGTCGGGTTTTGTCGCGCCGATGATCCGTCTCCTGCGGATAGTCCTCCTTGCGGTAAGACGGCTGGCCGACGGTCTCGCCCTTTGCCTGTTCGCCTACATGGCTTTCGCCATCCTCATCCAGATCCTCGGCCGGTACGTTTTCAACTATTCGATTGCTTGGACCGAGGAGACGGCGACCTTCGCGCAGGTCTGGCTGGCGCTGATCGGCGCCGGAATCGCGATGCGCCACAGCCAGCATGTCGGCGTCGACTTCCTCATCCTCAAGGCGCCGGCCGTCGTCCAGCGCATCGTCGGGGTGGCCGCCTTCGCGCTGGGCCTCTGGTTTCTCGGCGTCGTCGTCGTCGGGTCGCTGTCGTTGGTGGCGATCGGCATGATGGTGAAGTCTTCCGCCCTGCGCATTCCTCTGGCCATTCCCTATTCCGCCCTGCCGGTCGGCTTCGGCTACTTCCTCCTCGAATTCGCCATCGTCAGCCTGCCGAGGCTCGTCCGTCCCGCAGCAGCGGACGAACGGGCGATCGAGCATCAGGAGGACCAGGCGATATGATTGCGGCGGTCGGCGGTTTCCTGTTCCTGCTCGTATCCGGCCTGCCCATCGTCCTCGCGCTCGGCATCGCCGCGCTGGTCGCCATAGAGCTCGGAACCAACGCCCCGATCTCCATCGTCGCCCAGCGCGTCTATGGCGGCATCAACTCCTTCACCTTGATGGCGATCCCGTTCTTCGTCGCCTCCGGCCTGCTGATGGAGGCCGGCGGCATCGCCAGGCGCTTCGTCAATCTCGCAACCGCCCTCGTCGGCTGGATCACTGGCAGCCTCTATATGGTCGCGATCGTCACCGGCACGGGCCTTGCCGCGATCTCCGGCTCCGGCTCGGCGGACACGGCGGCGATCAGCTCGGTGATGATCCCGGAGATGCGCAGGCGCGGCTACGACGTCGACATGGCGGCCGCTGTCATCGCGGCCTGCGGGTCGCTCGCCTCGATCATTCCGCCGTCGATCGTGATGATCGTCATCGCCCTGACGGCCAACCAGTCGATCGGTGCCGTCTTCCTCGGCGGCGTCGTGCCGGGGCTGCTCGTGATGGCCGGGCTGATGATCGGCACCTTCGTCTATGCCAAGCGCGGCGGCCCGGTCTACCGCGACGGCGCCGCCTTCACCCTGCCGCGTCTCGGCCGCGCCTTTCTCGAGGCGCTGCCCGGCCTCGTCGTGCCGGTGGTGATCGTCGGCGGCATCGTCGGTGGCGTCTTCACCGCGACCGAGGCCGCCTGCGTGGCGCTGTTCACGACGCTCGTCGTCAGCATGGGGATCTATCGCGAGCTGAAGCCGGCGGACCTGCCGCCGCTGATCCTGCGGGCGATCAGCCTCTCGGCCACGGTTCTGATCATCATCTCCACCGCCAGCGTCTTTACCTGGATCATCGCCACCCAGGGCTTCCCGGCGATGCTGCGCGAGTGGCTCGCGGGGGTGACCACGAGCCCGGTCGGTTTCCTGCTCATCGTCAACGTCCTGCTGCTCGTCATCGGCATGTTCATGGAGAGCATCTCGGCGGTGCTCATCCTGTTGCCGATCCTCGCGCCGATCGCCGCGAGCTATGGCATCGATCTGGTGCAGTTCGGCGTCATCACCGGCCTCAACCTGGCCATAGGCCTGATTACCCCGCCCTATGGCATCTGTCTTTACGTCGCCTCGTCGGTGGCGGGCCGCAAGATCGAAGAGGTCTCGCGCCAGGTCTGGCTGCCGCTCGGCTGCATGCTCGTCGCACTGATCCTGACGACCTTCGTCCCGGCGGTCACGCTGTGGCTGCCAGGGCTCGTCTTCGACTGATCGCCGCCGTCCCTCTGAAACAATCGCAAACCCTGTCCAAGAAAGGTCTCTTCATGTCCAAGCGGTCTCTTATCGTCGCGCTGGCGCTTGGCGTCGGTCTTCTGTGCCAGCCGGCGCTCGCTGCCGAATATACCTTCCGAGTCGCCCACACCAATGCCGCCGACGAGGTGCAGGACAAGGGCCTGCAGCGGATGCGCGAGCTGCTCGAGGCCAAGACCGACGGCGCGGCAACGATCGAGATCTTTCCGGCCGGTCAGCTCGGCGACGAGTCCCAGCTGATCGAAAGCGTCATGCTGGGATCGCTGGACATTGCGATGAGCTCCAACTCGATGCTCTCGAACTATATCGAGGACTATCAGGTCTTCGACCTGCCCTTCCTGTTTCCCTCCATCTCCGAACTCGGCGCAAAGCTCGACGAGCCGAAGATCGCCACGATGATGCAGGACAGCGCAAACCAGTCGGGCTTCGAGCTGCTCGGCGTCTATTCCTCCGGCATCCGGCATCTGATGACGTCGAAGCCGGTGCAAACCATCGCAGACCTCAACGGCCTGAAGATCCGCACCATGCAGAACCCGGTCCATATCGAGGCCTTCAAGGCCTATGGCGCGAACCCGACGCCGATGGCCTACAGCGAACTCTATGGCGCGCTGCAGTCGGGCGTCGTCGATGGGGCCGAGGGTGCGGCCACCAACTATACCGGCCAGAAGCTCTACGAGGTCGCGCCGGATTTCGCGCTGGTCGGCTGGCTGAACATGACGGCGGTCGTCGTCATGCAGAAGAGCGCGTTCGACGCCCTTCCGGAAAAGATCCAGACGGCGCTTCTGGAATCGGCCCATGAATCGGCCGAATGGCAGCGCAGCTATGTCGAGGACCAGGAAACGCCGCTGCTCGACGCTCTCAAGAAAAAGGGCGTCAAGATCACAAAGCCGGATCCCGCCCCGTTCCGGGAAGCCTCGATCCCGCTCTACAAGGAGATGCTGAAGAGCGACAGCCAGAAGGCGCTGTTCGACGCGCTGACCGCCGAATAACCCTCAGCCGGCCGCAGATGAAAGCATCGGGCGGGCCCTCCGCCCGATGCTTTTCTGGCTGGAGCGCCGCGCTCAGGGCAGGTCGATCTGCGCCATAAGATCTTCCATCACGGCGGCGTTCTGCATGCGCAGGATCGCCTCCGCATATTCGAGATCGTGGCGGCGCAGCGCGCCGACGAGCAGCTTCATCTCGTCGCCGAGCCCCCGGCGCCGGCCCTCGCCATAGCCGAAGCTGCGCCGGAAGGCGCCGATCATCTCCCAGCCGCGCTGGAAGATCCGCAGCGCCTCGCGATTGCCGCCGAACTCGACGAGGCAGGTGTTGAAGCGGCGATTGAGCTCGAGCGCCTCCGCGTCGTCGCCGGTCTCCACCGCCTGGGCATAGGCCTCGGCGAGCCCTTCGAGGGTCTCGATGCGGGCCAGCGTCAACTGCCGGACGCCCCGCCGGATCGCGATGATCCGAAGATCCGTGTTGAGCTCGAAGAGGTCGGAGACATACTCCCGGTCGAGCCGGCGCACCGTCGCACCCTTGTTCTGCTCGATCTCGACGAGCCCCTCGCCTTCGAGCTTGCGCAGGGCCTCGCGCAGCGGCATCGGGCTGAGGCCGAACCGGGTCGCCAGTTCGCCGATCTTCAGCCGCTCGCCGGGCCCGAACCCGCCATCGAGGATCGCTTCGCGAACGAGGCGGGTCGCAAGATCCACCGAATTGCCCGCCGGCTCGATCGCTTCGTCGCCCTTTTTCGGCTTGGTCATGGCTTGCTTCGCGATGCCTCGTTCATGGGCGGGTGCCGGATCAGGTCGCAGCGGGCCGCGGCCTTTTGCGGGAGACGATGGCTACTGTGCCGGCCGCATCTGGATCAAGGAGATATGTTCGGCGTCGATGCGCAGATCTTTCGAAGCATCGACGAGCTTGACGGCCTCGGTGATGACGCCCGCGGGCCGGCTTCGGCTGGCGCGCTTGGCGGTGAAGGTCATCTCGACATGGAGAACGTCGCCGACCAGCAGCGGTTTGACGAAGCGCACGGCATTCCAGCCGAGCGAGGCGATCGAGGTATCCTCGTAGAGCTTCAACTCGCTCTTCAGCCCCTCCATCAGCGACAGGCCGAAAAGGCCGTGGGCAATCAGGCTCGGGAAGCCGGCCCGGCGCGCATAGTCGGCGTCGCGGTGAAGCGGATGGTTGTCCCGCGTCAGTCTGGCGAAGTCGATGATGTCGGCCTCGCTGATCGTATGCTCCGCCGTCTTGAAGACGGCACCGATCTCGACATCTTCATAGTAGAGGTTCTCGGCCCTCGTCACGATGCGTCTCCCTTCAGATCTGCTGCGATGCCCATGGGCCCCTGGCGAAACAGCCGCGCGTCCATCTCCTTGAGATCGTCCGCGACGCGCAGGGCGAAACCGATCCGATCGAGGACGTCTTCCCGCAGACGCACGCCCGGGGCGATCTCCGTCAAAACGAGGCCTTCGGCTGCCAGCCTGAACACCGCCCGCTCGGTAACGACGGTGACGTCCTGGCCACGCTGGCGCGCCATCTCGCCGTTGAAGCTGACCTGACCGACCCGCTCGACGAATTTGCGCGTCCGCCCCTCGCGGTCGATCTTCAGCCGCCCCGCGTCGAAGCTGCACGACAGGCCGCCGCCGGTCAGCGTGCCGCTGAAGACCAGCCGCCGGGTGTTCTGGGTGATGTTGATGAAGCCTCCGGCGCCGTCGTAGCGGTCGCCGAAGCGGGTGACGTTGACGTGGCCCTCGGCGTCGATCTCCGCGAAGGAGACGAAGGCGCAGCCCAGACCGCCGCCGTCATAGAAATCGAACTGGTAAGGCTGGTCGATGATGGCGCGCGGATTGTAGGCGGTCCCGAATTCTCGGGCGTATCCGGGAACGCCGCCGATGACGCCGGCCTCGACCGTCAGCGTGATCAGGTCCTCGATCCCCTCCTCGGCCGCGACATTGGGGATCATCGCGGATATGCCGACGCCGAGATTGACGGCTTCGCCGGCGCGCAATTCCATCGCCGCGCGACGGGCGATCACCCGCCGCTCGGTCAGGGGATCGGGGGCATGCCTCGCGACGGGCATGCGGACCTCGCCCGAACGGGACGGATCGTAGCCGGTCGTATAGGTCTGGGTCTGATCCGGGTCGACCACGACATGATCGACGAGGAAACCGGGGATCTTGACCATCTGCGGGTGCAGGCTGCCCGCCTTGACGATCCGTTTGACCTGGCAGATCACCGTGCCGCCTGCGTTGTGGACGGCCTGGGCGATCGACAGATCCTCGCGCGTCGTCGCCTCGTGCTCCATCGCGACATAGCCGTCCTCGTCGGCGGACGTCCCGCGAATGAAACAGATGTCGGGCACCGGCATCCGGTAGAAGAGATAGTCCCGCTCGCGAAGGTTCAGCCGCTCGACAAAGGTCTCCGTCGCCAGCGCGTTCATCCGCCCGCCATCTTGTTCGGGCTCCATATAGGTGCCGAGGCCGACATGGGTGACGATGCCGGGCTGCCCTGCTGCCTGGGCGCGGAACATCTGGGCCATCACACCCTGAGGCAGATTGTAGCCGGCGATCCGGTTTTCGACGATCAGCCGCATCAGCGGCAGCTGCAGGCCGAAATTGCTGCCTAGGACACGCGCGACGAGGCCTTCATGGGCCAGCCTGCAGAGCCCCTTTTCGGTGACGGCGCCGACGCCGGTGACATGGATCAGCGTCAGACCCGACGGTGAATGCGTCGTGTGGTAGCGCGACTCCAGCGCCTCCAGGAGCCGCTCGGCGACGCCGGTGCCGCCATTGCCCCCGACCACCAGGGTCGCGCCGTCACCCACGAGCGCCGCGGCTTCGTCGGGACCGATGATGCTGGGACTCATGCGTAGCGTTTCGCGATCTGGCGGGCGATGATCATCCGCTGGATCTGGTTGGTGCCTTCGTAGATCGGCGACAGCCGGACATCGCGGAACAGCCGCTCGATGCGATATTCGCGGCTGTAGCCGTTGCCGCCATGGATCTGCAGCGCGTTCGAGACATGGGTCTGGGCCATGTCCGTCGTGAACAGCTTGGCCTGGGCCGCCTCGAGGGCGATCGGCTCGCCGGCGTCGTAGAGGCGGGCCGCGTGGTGGATCAGCAGACGGGCCGCGGCGATATCCTTGGCCATGTCGGCGATCATGAACTGGACCGCCTGGAACTCGAAGATCTCCTTGCCGAACTGCTTGCGCGTCCGGGCATAGGCGATCGCGTCTTCCATCGCCGCCTGGGTCATGCCGAGCGCCATCGACGACATCATCAGCCGCGAGAAGTCGAAATTCACCATCGCCATCTTGAAGGCGCCGTGTTCCGGACCAATCCGGTTCGACACCGGCACCCGGACCGCGTCGAAGCCGATCTGGCATTCGGCAAGGCCATGCATGCCGAGAAGCTCTTCGGACTTGCCGCGCGAAACGCCCTTGCGCCCGGTTTCCACCAGAATGCAGCTGACGCCGCGATGGCCGGCGGACGGGTCGGTCTTGGCAAACACCATGACGACATCGGCGATCCGGCCGAACGTCACCCAGGCCTTGGTGCCGTCGATGACATAGTCGTTCCCCTCCCGCCGCGCAGTCGTCCGCATTCCTGCGACGTCGGAGCCGTGGTCGGGCTCGGTGACGGCGGTCGCCGGAATGACCGATCCGTCGAGAATGCCCGGGATCAGCGCCTTGTGCTCGTCGCTGCCGTGGTGATGGAGAAACGAAGCCGCCTCAACGGGGATCGCAAATGCATTGCCCACCGCGCCCGAACCGCGGGCGATCTCCTCCATCACGATACAGGCCGCAAGCGCATCCAGCCCGGCGCCGCCGGCCGCCTCCGGCAGGGCAACGCCGAAGAACCCCTGATCCGCGAGGCCGGCATAGACTTCGCGCGGGAATTGGTCCTCGCGGTCGATCGCCGCCGCCTGCGGGGCCAGGACCTCGTCGCTGAACCGGCGGGCGCTGTCGCGCACCATCCGCTGGTCCTCGTTGTAGAAACGCTCCACGGACCCTCCTTTCTGCATCAGACGATATTTGATCGAATTTCGATCATTTGCGCAAGATGCGATCTCGTGGAATGCCGCGCCTGCTATCCCGCCGGCTTGCCCGCATGGAACGCGTCGGCGGGTGAACGATCGAAGAAGTAGACGACCACGTCGTCCGGCGACGCGCCATAGGCCGCGCTGATCGCGTCGGTGATTTCGCATGCTGCCTGCTGTTTCATCGCCTGGTCACGCGGGAATGCATGGACCTTGGCGAAGATGCGGAATTTCTCGGCAGAAGTGCCGTGTTTCGCGGCATGCCCGTAGGAATAGTGCGGGGTCGAAAGATAATAGATGGTCACGATTTCCGGCTTGATTCCAAAAGCCGAACAGAGACCATCGGTGATCCGACGGGTGGCGACGGCTCGCACTTCAGGGGCCGGTTCGAAGTCGTAGAGCTCGATGAATGGCATGGGTCTCACTGTCCAGACGTGAAAGGCGGCCGAGGCGAAAGCCTCTTTTTTGAGCCTGCCCACAAATTGGGACTTGACGGATTATAAGATCACATCTCAACTGTATATGGGGGCAGTTGATAAAATTCTGCCGCGGCCAGAAACACAAGGATCCAGCGTGACGACCTTCCGAGGCAGCTACACCGTTTGCGTCACCGCGTTCGATGCCGAAGGCCGGGTCGATCTCGATCGCCTGCGCAGCTATGTCGACTGGCAGATCGCCGAAGGGTCCCACGGCCTCATTCCGCTCGGCAGCACGGGGGAGTTCCTGTCGCTGACCCGCGACGAGCGGACGGCTGTCGCCGAAACGGTGATCCGGCAGGCGGACGGACGCGTGCCGGTCCTGATCGGCACGGCCGCCGAATGGACGGACGAGGCGGTCGCCCTCAGCCGCGAGGCCGAAGCGCTGGGCGCGGACGGCGTGATGCTGGTGCCGCCCTACTATTCCTCGCCGACCGAGGAAGAGTTGTTCGTCCATTTCCGGCGGGTGGCCGAGGCCATCTCGATCCCAGTGATGCTCTACAACAACCCGTTCACGGCCAATGTCGATCTCGGCGCCGATCTCGTCGCGCGTCTCTCGCAGATCGACAACATCTCTTACATCAAGGACACCTCGAAGAACGTCCACCGCGTCACCGAGATTCTGGCGCGCTGCGGTGACCGGATGACCGTCTTTGCCGGCTACTACCCTTGGGAAAGCTATCTCGCCGGAGCTGAGGGCTACAGTTCGGTCTTCGCCAATATCGCCCCGAAGCTCTCGGCCGCGATGTTCGAGGAGACGACGAAGCCGGGCGGCGAAGCGAAAGGGCGCGAGATCTATCTGCGCGCGCTGCCGCTCATCAACATGCTGGCCGGTGATCTCTACGTCTCCGCGACCAAGGCCGCGATGGCGATGATCGGACGGGGCATGGGCGATCCGCGCCCCCCGCGCCTGCCGCTGCCGGACAAGCGGCAGGCGCAACTCGGCGCCGTCCTGCAGGAACTGCGCCTGCTTCCCGCCTCGTAAGGCGCCCCGGGCCTATCCGCCACCCTCCACAGCCCACCCAACCAGAAGGTTTCGCAGATGAGATTTGGACCCATAGCCGTTGCGCTTTCGCTCGCTTTCGCCAGCACGCAGATGTCGTCGGCAGCCCTTGCCCAGGAAATCACGCTGAAGGCCAGCCACAATGCCAATGCCGACGAGCCCTACGGTCTCGGCATGGAAAAGATGAGCGACCTTCTGGAAGACAAGAGCGGTGGCAAGGCGACCATCCAGGTCTTTCCCAATGCCCAGCTCGGCGACGAGATGGAAAGCATCCAGGGCACCCAGATGGGCACCGTCGACATCGCGGTGACGGCCAACGAGACCCTCGTCAACTTCGTTCCGGAACTCAGCGTCTTCAGCCTGCCGTTCCTGTTCAAGGATTCCGACCAGATGGATCGCGCTCTGTCCGATCCGAAGGTCGTTGCCGAAATCCAGGACATCCTGAAGGAGAAGGGCTTCCATCTCGTCAGCCTGTTTTCGGCCGGCACCCGCCACATCATGACGAAGAAGCCGATCGCCTCGATCGACGACCTGAAGGGTCTGAAGATCCGCACCATGCAGAACGAGGCGCATCTCGACACCTTCAAGGCCTTCGGCGCCAATCCGACCCCGCTTGCCTATACCGAGCTCTACGGCGCGCTGGAGACCGGCGTCGTCGACGGCGCCGAAGCCGCCAACACGAACTACTACGCCAAGAAGTTCTACGAGGTCGCGCCCGACTGGGCGACCGTCGCCTGGCTGGAACTGGTCGCACCGGTGATCATGGGCGAGGACGCCTATGAAGCGCTTCCGGCCGACGTCCAGAAGGCCCTCGACGAAGCCGGCCTCGAGGCCGGCACTTATCAGCGCAAGCTCTATCGAGAGAGCGATCAGGCCCGGCTGGCCGACATCGAGGCCGAGGGTGTCAAGGTCACCCATCCCGACATCGCCCCGTTCCGGGCAGCCGCCGGCCCGATCATGGACAAATACGTCCAGTCCGACGAGCAGAAGAAGCTCTACGAGCTGATCGAAGCGGTCAAATAGGCTTTCCTTGGAATGATCCGGCCCGGCCCGCTTGCGGCCAGGCCGGGCATCGGCGGTCTCTGGCAAGGAAATGACGCGATGCTTGCGCTTCTGGAACGGCTCTGTCTCATCCTGCGCCGCCTCGCCTCAGGCGCGGTGATCCTGCTCTTTTCGGTGATGATGATCGCCGTCCTCGCGCAGGTCGTCGGGCGCTATCTGTTGAACTATTCGATCGCCTCGGCCACCGAGATCGCCACCTTCAGCCAGATCTGGCTGGTGCTGCTAGGTGCCGGGGTCGCCATGGCGCGCAACCAGCATGTGGCGATCGACATGCTCCCGGCCATGCTGCCGCTCCGCCTTGCCCGGATCGCGCTGCTTGCCATCGCTGCGGTCACCATCGCCTTCCTCGCGGTGCTTGCCTATGGCACCCTGCCCCTGCTGAAGCTCGGCGCGTTCCAGTCCTCACCCGCCCTCGGCCTGCCGATGAAATGGATCTATCTCTGCCTGCCGGTCGGCGCCGCCTACATCGCGATCGAACTCGTCCTGTCGGTCGCAAGGCGCTGGAACGATCCGTTTCCAGAGCCCGTCGCCGACGGCATCGAAGAAGCGATCTGATGGCCATTATCGCGATCGCCTTCGTGGCGCTGCTGGCACTCGGGGTACCGGTGGTCTTCGTGCTCGGCACGTCGGCGGTTCTGGCGCTGGTGACGACGACGCATGTGCCCGTCGCCATCGTCAGCCAGCGCGTCTTCGCCGGGCTGAACTCCTTCACCCTGATGTCGATCCCGTTCTTCGTCTTCGCCGGCGTGATCATGGATGCCGGCGGCATCTCGAGGCGGATCGTCGACTTCGCGTCCGCGATCATCGGCTGGATGGTCGGCAGCCTGCTGCAGGTCTCCTGCCTTGCGGCGGCGGGCCTGGCGGCGATTTCCGGCTCGGGTTCGGCCGACACCGCCGCGATCTCGGCGATCATGCAGCCGCAGCTGAGGCGCCGCAACTACGACGTCGACTTCGGTGCCGCGCTGATCGCCTGCGCCGGCTCGATCGCCCAGGTGATCCCGCCGAGCCTCACCATGGTGATCCTCGCGGTCGTCTCCAATGTCTCGATCGGCGCACTGTTTCTGTCGGGGGTCGTTCCCGGGCTTCTGTGCATTCTCGTGCTGATGGTGATCGCCTGGCTCCATGCCCGCAAGGGCGGTCCGCAATACCGCGAGAGCGAAGCCTTCACCGTCTCGCGGTTGCTGCGCACCGGCTGGGCGGCGCTGCCCGCCGCGGGCATGCCCGTGCTGATCCTCGGCGGCATTCTCGGCGGCGTCTTCACACCGACAGAGGCCGCCGCCGTGTCGGGCTTCTACGGCCTCTTGGTGGGCATGCTGGTCTATCGCGAGCTGAAGCCCGCCGCCCTGCCCGACCTCATCCTCAAGACCGCCTCGCTGTCGGCCGCCGTTATGCTGATAATCGGCACGGCCAGCGTCTTTGCCTGGCTGATCGCCAACGCCAACGTGCCGCAGATCATCGGCGCATGGATCCGCGACGTATCGAGCAGCCAGGTCGTCTTCCTGCTCATCGCCAATGCGCTCTTTCTGGTCATCGGCATGTTCCTCGAGACGATCGCCGCAATTCTCATCGTCGTGCCGGTGCTGACGCCGATCGCCCGCGACATCGGCATCGACCCCATCCATTTCGGGCTCTTGATCATTCTCAACTGCGCGCTCGGCACGGTTACGCCACCCTATGGCGTCTCGCTCTTCGTCGCCTCAAGCGTCGCTGGCCGATCGGTGGTCCAGGTCTCGCGCAGGCTCGCCTTTCCGCTGATCGGAATGTTCGCGATCCTCATGCTCGTCACCTTCGTGCCCGACCTGTCGCTGTTTCTGCCGCGCCTGGCCGGGCTGATCGACTGACCGCTTCGACTGCGGTCCACCCGCGTGACAGAACCGGCCCGGGATCGACAAAGTGAGAGGCTCCCCATGAGCGACGTCCCCGTCACCTACGGCGCCCGCCTTGCCGATCTTGCGGCCGAGAGGGGCGAGGCGACGGCGGTGCATTTCCTGGCCGCCGACGGCCATGAGGAGGCGATCGGCTGGCGGGCGCTCGACAGGCGAGTGCACCGGACCGCCCGCGCGCTGGCCGCCAAGGGAGTGTCAGAAGGTGACGTCGTTGCCTTCGGGCTCCCCAACACGCCGGCCCATCTCGTCGTCGCTCTCGCGATCTGGCGGCTCGGCGCCACCACCATGGTCCTCGATCCGAGCCTCGACGAGGCGACGGCGGACGCGCTCTGCCGCCGGATCGGCGCGAGGCTGCGCCTTCACCAGGCGGAGGGGCGCGGCGACCTCGCCGTCGCGACGCTCGAGGATCTGGCGGCTCGCCAGTCCGATGCCCCTCTCGAGGATCGCGTCTCGAAACCGGGCAAGATCGTCATGTCCGGCGGCTCGACCGGCCTGCCGAAGCTGATGGCCGACGAGCGGCCCTTCGTCCGGGTGCCCGGCAAGAGCTGGGGCAGGGTCGCGCCGGCGCTCGGCTTTCGCAGCGATCAGGTGCAGCTGGTCTGCGGGGCGATGTCGCACAATGCGCCGCTCACTTGGGCCCAGAACGGCCTGTTCGAGGGCAACACCCTCGTCCTGATGGAAAAATTCGACGCCAAACGGGCGCTCGCGGCCATCGACCGCTTCGCCGTCGGCTTCGCGATGCTCGTGCCGACGATGATGGTCCGCATGCTGGCGGAGTTGCCGGAGAGCGGCGCCAGGCTGGACAGCCTGCACGCCCTCTATCACACGGCGGCGCCCTGCCCGGTCTGGCTCAAGCGGGCATGGATCGAGCGGCTGGGGCCCGAGCGGATCTTCGAGATGTACGGCTCCGGCGAGAACACCGGCCAGACGGTGATCTCGGGGCCGGAATGGCTGATGCGCGAAGGCTCGGTCGGCCGCGGCTTCGAGACCGAGATCCGCATCCGCGACGAGACCGGAAGGCTACTCGGGCCGGGCAAGATCGGCGAGATCTTCATGCGGCCCGACGATCTCGGCAGCCGCAGCCGCTACATCGGCCCCAACGCCCCCGAGCCGCGCACCGACGCGGACGGTTTCCAGAGCATCGGCGACACCGGCCGGCTCGACCAGGACGGCTATCTCTATCTTGCCGGTCGCCGCGACGACGTCATCAACACCGGCGGCGTCAAGGTGAATCCCGAGCGCGTCGAGACCGAACTCATGCGCCATTCCGAAATCCTCGACGCCGTGGTCTTCGGGGCCGAGGATCGCGAATGGGGCCAGTCCGTGGTGGCGCTTGTCAGGACCAAGCCGGGCTCGTCGCTCTCGGCCGATGATCTGCGCGCCTATTGCGCCGAAGGTCTGACGCGGCCGGAGGTCCCGAAGCATGTGGAGATCGTCGACGGACTGCCCCGCGACGGCTTCGGCAAGATCCGCCGCCGGGCGCTTCAGGCCGACTATGCTGCCTCTGCCGCAAAGGCCCGCTCGTAGGCCTGACACCGCTGCGGACCCATGGCCGGTCGGCTGAGATGGAGGATCGGCTGACGGGGACGATTGGGGCACCGAGATATCGCGCGAACATGGTCAGCGGTGCAAAGCATATACAATCGACACGTGAACCCGACATCTCACCCTGTCACGCCGCGAAGGAAGAGCTGTTCCGGCGCTGAAGACGTCCCGGCGCCCGAGAACTGCGCGCGCCTTGCGGCTCTAGCGGGTTTCCCCCAGCAGTTCGGCCAGGCCGGCAAGGCCGACGGCATCCTGGTCCAGCGTCGAGACCACCTGCCACAGCGCCTCGGACCGCGCATCGCCGAGAAGCGTCGCCGATTTTGCCTTGAGCCGCAGCGCGGTCCGCTCCGGATCCGGCCTCGCGGCGAGATCGTGCGATGCGGACCGCCGCGTTCCATCTTTGAGTTCGACGACGACCCGCGACGCCGTATCGGCCAATTCGGCGTCCGCCTCGACCACGACCCTGTCGCGCAGGGCGACGAGATCCGCCCGCCGGCAGGTCGCTTCGGTGTAGGCGCCGAGATCCGCCGTGTCGACGCCGTGAAGCGCCATCGCCGCCGTCAGCCGGTAACTGAACTTCGCCTCGAGCCCGGTCACGGGCTCTGGCTTGTTGCAGACGGCGAACCAGCGCGGATTGGTCGAAATGGCGATCCGCTCGACCGATCCGGGATCGACGCCGCCGGCCTTGATCTCCGCCAGGCATTCGAGCATCGCGTGGAGGCCATGGCAGCAGGCGTGGTGCTTGTAGGAGATCCCGGGGAAGACCCATTCCCGGCCCATGCCGTCGAAGGCCTGGCGGCGGTCGGACCCGGCATGGGTGGGGCCGAAGCCCTGCGCGTCCTCGAAGGCCTCGGGGTTGGAGACGACGCCGTGGCGCGCGAGCAAGGCGCAGGTGACGCCGACCTCGGCGGCAAAGCCGGCATTCAGCGGCTTCGCCATGGTTCCCATCTGGCTCTTCAATCCCGCCGCGCGGGTCGTCGCGAGGCCGAGGGCGGAGGTCATGGCATCTTCGCCGAGACCGAGGAGGCGCCCTGCAGCTGCCGTCGCGCCGAAGGCACCGGCGGTGCCGGTCTGGTGGAAACCGGCCTCGTAATGCGAGCGGCCGAGCCAGTCGCCGACGCGGCAAGTGAGTTCGAGGCCGCGCGTGAGCGCCGCGCGAAAGGCGGGACCGCTTGAACCCTCGACTTCGGCGACGGCGAGCGCCGCCGACATCACGACGACGCTTGGATGGCCGATGTGAAGGAAATGCGTGTCGTCATAGTCGAGCGCGTGGCTGATCGCGCCATTGGCAAGGGCAGCGGCACGCGGATGGGCCTTGCCGCCACCGATCAGAGTGGCACCGCCCGCCGCCCCCTCGCCCAGCGCCATCGCCCGCGCTGCCCGCGACACCGGTTCGTCGCGGCCTGCGAGGCCGGCGGTCGCCCAGTCGAACAGCGACAGCGCGGTGAAGCGACTGGCCGCCTCGCTGGCGGGCTCCTGCGAAAGGGTGAAGCGGGCGAGATCTGCGGCGATCGTCATCAGTAGCTCCGCGGCATGCCGAGGACATGCTCGGCGAGATAGGAGAGGATGAGGTTGGTGGAGATCGGCGCCACCTGGTAGAGCCGCGTCTCCCGGAACTTCCTCTCGACGTCGTATTCCTCGGCAAAGCCGAAGCCGCCATGGGTCTGGACGCAGGCTTCCGCCGCCTCCCAGCTTGCCTCGGCGGCCAGCATCTTCGCCATGTTCGCCTCGGCGCCGGGGTTCTCGCCGGCCTCGTAGAGGCGGATCGCCTCGTGCAGCATCAGCTCGGCGGCGCGCATCCGGGCATAGGCCCTGGCGATCGGGAACTGGATGCCCTGGTTCTGGCCGATCGGCCGGCCGAAGACGACGCGCTCTGTGGCATAGGCGGAGGCCTTGTCGATGAACCACTTGGCGTCGCCGATGCATTCCGCCGCGATCAGGATGCGCTCGGCATTCATGCCGGAGAGGATGTAGCGGAAACCCTTGCCCTCCTCGCCGATCATGTTCTCGGCCGGCACGGGCACCGCGTCGAAGAACAGCTCCGTCGTTGCGTGGTTCATCATCGTGCGGATCGGCCGGATGGTGAGGCCGTTCTTCTTCGCCTCCACCATGTCGACGAGAAAGACGGAGAGGCCTTGGGTCTTCTTCTCGACCTGTTCCAGCGGCGTCGTGCGGCAGAGAAGGATCATCAGGTCGGAATGTTCCGAGCGCGAGATCCAGATCTTCTGGCCGTTGACGATGAACTGGTCGCCCTCCCGTCGGGCGGTCGTGCGCAGCGACCCGGTATCGGTTCCGCTGGTCGGCTCGGTGACGCCGAAGGACTGGAGCCGGAGCGAGCCGTCGGCGATCTTCGGCAGATAGGCGGCCTTCTGCTCTTCGGAGCCGTGCCGAAGCAACGTCCCCATCGTGTACATCTGGGCGTGGCATGCGCCGGCATTGCCGCCCTGGCGGTGGATCTCCTCGAGGATCACCGCGGCCGCCGACAAGGGCAGGCCCGAGCCGCCGTATTCTTCCGGGATCAGCGCCGAGAGGAAGCCCGCCTCGGTCAGGGCCTTCACGAATTCCGTCGGATAGGCCCGCCGCTCGTCGAGCTCGCGCCAGTAGCTGCCGGGAAAATCCTGGCAGAGGCGGCCGACGGCCTCGCGGATCTCGTCGTGGGTGTCGATTGTTGTCATGGTCGTCTCCAATGCTCGGCCGACCTTAACGCGCGGAGCGGCCGGACTGGAGGGTGCAATCGGAATGCATTCCATAGGCTGCGGCTATGATCGCCCCTGCCGGAAGCATTCCACCCGTCGCCATGGATCGGTCGGCGCTTTCGGCGGCGCCGGCGATGGGGCTATCTGATGGTCAGAAGACGCCCGTCAGCGGCGGCGATGCCCAACCGTAGACACCCAATACCTGGAGGAGGTGCCCATGCAACGAGATCTGTCCACCGCGCGCAGCTTTCTCTTCGTGCCGGCGACCCGCCCGGAGCGGATCGTCAAGGCCCGCGCCAGCGGCGCCGACGCAGTGGTCGTCGATCTCGAGGACGCCGTCCCGCCGCAGGACAAGGCGGCGGCGCGTGCGGGTCTGGAGGCGCTGCCGGACGATGCCGGGATCGTGCTGCGCATCAATGCGGCCGGAACGCTTTGGCATGCGGACGACACCCGCCTCGCCGCCCATCCGGGCATCGCCGCCGTCATGCTGGCCAAGGCCGAGAGCGCCGAAGAAATCGAGGCGCTGGGCAAGCCCGTCATCGCGCTGATCGAGACGGCGCGGGGACTTGCGGCGGCGCGGACGATTGCTGCGGCGCGCGGCGTCGTTCGCCTCGCTTTCGGGACGATCGACTTCATGGCGGATCTCGGGCTGACCGAGGATGGCGAGGCGATGGTGGTCTACCGCGCCGAACTTGCCCTCGCCTCCCGCCTCGCGGGCATCGCACCGCCGATCGACGGCATCACGGCCGCGATCGACGACGGCGCGCTGATCGCCGCGGAGACGCGGCGGGCGCTGGCCTTCGGCTTTCAGGCGCGCCTGGCGATCCATCCGCGGCAGATCGCGCCGATTCACGACGCAATGCGCCCATCCGAGGACGAGATTGCCCGCGCCAAGACCATCGTTGCGGCGGCGGAGGCGTCCGGCGGCGGAGCGATCCGTCTTTCCGGCGAGATGATCGACGCCCCGGTGGTCCTTCGGGCCCGCGCTTTGCTGGCGCGGGCCTGAACCGGCATCCAGAAGTCTCGCCGTCTCAGGTGAGGCCCAGCGTCGCGGTCATGGCGGTGACGCCGTCGGAACGCTCGACGCGCCCCTTGCGAGCAGCCTCCCCGCCACCCGCCTCGACGACGAGGCGAATCGGCGTGGTCTCGAAGACCGGTGCTTGCGCCCGGAAGGCGAAGCGGTGGAGCGTCGCCTCGCCGGAGCCGTCGGCCTCCGCCTCGTCCATCATGCTGTGGCAGAGCTTCGTCGCCATCAATGGGCCGTGGACGACAAGGCCCGGATAGCCCTCGACCGTGCGGCAGAATCCCCGGTCCCAATGGATCCGGTGGCCATTATGGGTGAGTGCCGAGTAGAAATAGAGTTCCATGTCCGGATGGACGAAGAAGCCTTCCGGCACCGGATCGTCCTGCCCGCGCAGGGCCTTTTCGGCGAGGCCGCGATCCCGGTAGACGACGGTGTGGATCTCGTCGATCGCACTGTCCCCGCCTTGCGTGATGGAATGTTCCACGGTGACGAAGCAGAGGTCGCCGCTCTTGCCGGTCTTGAAGTCGACGGCGGTGATGATGGAGCGCCGTGTCGCTTGTAAGCCGAGTTGCAGCGGCCGGTGGATCGTCACGTCGCCTGCCGCCCACATGCGCCGGTGAAACGGCGCCGGCGGCAGGAACAGGCCGAGGCGCTCATGGCCGTCCTCGCCGGCATCGGTGACGGGATAGCCGTGGTTGAAATACGCCCAGTGCCAGGTCGGCGGCAGCCCTTCGGCGGGCATCCGGCGTCCGAGCAGCGTCGCGAGTTTGCTCGCCGTCTCCGGCGCGATGGTATCGGCAACCACCCGTTCGCGGCCGACATAGCTTTCGCACTCGGCGCGGACCGCTTGATTCATGCGCAGGTTCTCCATCAGATTCTGCCATCTGGCGGGCGACGGTAGGCTTCCCGGCCGTCGGCTGTCCAATAGGCGAACCGCCGCTGCGGCATAGGCGGCTACTCTGGCCCCGCAGGAAACTCCGCCTGCCAGATGCCCCGGCGCACGAGATCGGCGATCACCTGCCGGCAATAGGTCTCGATCGCGCGTGTCGCGGTGGTGGCCCGAGTCCTTGCCGAGCGGACGAGATAGACCGGCCGGCGCATACGCGGCTCGATGATCTGGCTGCCGACCAGACGGCCCATCTCGACGAGGTCGTGGACGGAGGCGGGCGACAGGATGGTGTGACCGCTGCCGCGGGCGACCAGCGCCTTGATCTGCTGGAGCGAATCCATCTCGGTGACGACCCGCGGCTCCAGCCGCGCGCCTTTGGCGACGCGGTCGATGAGCGTCCTCAGACCATGGCGGCCCGAGGGCAGCACGAGGTCGAGCGCCATGACGGCGGCGAGCGGCACCGGCTCGCCCGGCGGCGTCTCGAAGGGCCAGTCGTCGGGGGCGGCGTAGAACCACAGGTCTTCCCGCAGGATCAACTCGGACGCACAGTCGCCGATGCCGTCCTCGTCATAGAGGAGCGCAAGATCGATCTCGCCGGACTTCACCCATTCCTTGATGTGGCCGCTCATCGCCTCTGTGGCGCAGAAATGGACGCGTGGCATCTCGACTCTGACGGTCTCGGCGAGCGGGATCGACAGGGCCATCGAGACCGAGGCCGGCAGACCGAACTCGACCCGTCCCGAGGGCTCGCTGGCAACGGCCCGCACCTCCGCCTCGGCCTTTTCGAACAGATCGGCGATGCGGCAGGCGTGTTCGTAGAGCCGCTGCCCCGCCTCGGTGGGCACGACGCCGCGGGCGGTACGCGTCAGGAGTTCGGTGCCGAGATAGCCTTCGAGATTGCGGGTCTGCTGGGACAGCGAAGGCTGGGCGACGCCGAGGACGCGCGCCGCCTCGCTCATCGAGCCGCTTTCGACGATCTGGCGGAAATAGGCGAGCTGGCGCGAATCCATGACGCTTTCCGGTGATAGGATGACCCTATTGGTAGAGGGCGGCGAAGCTATTTGTACAGTCGCTCGGTCTTTCGGCATTCTCGGGCAGTCACGAGAGGACGGAAACGAGAGGAAGACCATGGGCGATCTCGAAGGCCTGACCGTGGTGTCGGTGGAGCATGCGGTGGCGGCGCCCTACGCCTCGGTGAAGCTCGCCGATGCCGGGGCGCGCGTCATCAAGGTGGAGCGGCCGGAGGGCGATTTCGCGCGCGGCTACGACAGGCTCGCGGCTGGCAACAGCGCCTATTTCGTCTGGCTCAATCGCGGCAAGGAATCGATCGCCCTCGACCTGAAGGATGAGGCCGACAAGGCGGTGCTGGCGGCGCTGATCGAAAAGGCCGACATCCTCATTCAAAATCTCGGTCCGGGGGTCATGGAGCGCCTCGGCTTCGGCATCGACGCGTTGATCGAACGCCACCCCAGCCTGATCGCCTGTTCGATCTCCGGCTACGGCTCGGAAGGCCCGCGCGCCTCGCAGAAGGCCTACGACCTGCTGATCCAGGCCGAAAGCGGCCTGTCGGCGATCAACGGCACGCCGGAGGGGCCGGCCCGCGTCGGCGTCTCGGTCTGCGACATCGCGGCGGGCATGACCGCCTATCAGGCGATCCTCGAGGCGCTGATCGGCCGGGCCTTCAACGGCAAGGGCCGGCACATCGAGGTGTCGCTCTACCATGCGATGGCCGACTGGATGAACGTGCCGTATCTGCAGCACCGCTACGGCGGCAAGACGCCCCGGCGACAGGGTCTGCAGCACCCGACGATTGCTCCCTACGGCGTCTTCGACTGCGCCGACGGCAAGGCGTTGCTCCTGTCGGTCCAGAACGACCGGGAATGGGCGACGCTCTGCGAAGCGTTCGGTGCGCAGGAGATGGCGAAGAAGCAGGGCTTTGCAACCAATGACGAGCGGGTGAGGAACCGCCCCGAGACCGACGGCTTCGTCGCAAGGGAACTCGCCAAACGCGACCGGGAGGCGAACATTGCGCTTCTCACCGAAGCGGGCATCGCCATCGGTCGGCTGTCCGACATGGAGGACGTCGTGAAGCATCCGCAGAACCGCTTCGTCGAGGTGCCGACCCCGACCGGTTCCCTGCAGCTTCTCGCCCCGGGCGCCGTCGTGCGCGGCGGGCAAGCCGTGGCCTATGGCAAGGTGCCGGAGACGGACGAGCACGGCGTTTCGATCCGCGCCGAACTCGGCCTTTCCGACCGGAAGTGAGAGAACCGGACGGCAGGCCCACAGCGAACGCCTCTTCGGCGGGATCACGCGGGAGGGCCAATCCCGTGACGTTCAGGGCAACCGGCATTGAAACCGCGCGAGGCGCGGATGCTATGATCGCACCATGCGCAATCTCGACCTGTTTTCGCTCTCGCTCTTCGTCGCCATCTGCGAGACCCGCAGCATCAGCCGCGCCGCCGAGCGGATGAACATCGTCGCCTCGGCGGCGAGCCGGCGCGTCGGTCTGCTCGAACACGAGGCGGGACTTCCCCTTTTGACCCGCCGCCCGCACGGTGTCGAGCCGACATCTGCCGGGCTCATCGTCCTGCGCTATGCCCGCGACGTGATGCATCTCGGGCAGAAGGTCGAGGCGGAACTCGACGACCATCGCTCGGGGGCGAGTGGAACGATCCGGGTCTATGCCTCGAGTTCCGTGCTGGTTGAATGCCTCGCCGCCGATCTCGCGGCCTTTGCCAAAGAGCAGCCCGCCATCAAGATCGACCTGGAGGAGCGACCGAGCGCCGATACGCTCGAAGCGCTCTACCGCAAGCAGGCCGATGTCGGTGTCGTCGTCGCCGGCAGCGATACCGACGGCCTTGCGACCCATTCCTATGCCCACGACGTCCTGGCCGTGGCCATGCCCTTCGATCATGACCTTGCCGGCCGGAGCGAGGTCCGCTTCGACGAGTTGTTCGACGACGACCACATCGCGCTGGAGCCCGGCACCGCGGTCCACCGCCTGCTCGCCGATCAGTCGCGGGCCCATGGGCGCGGGCCCCGGGTTCGCGTGCAGGTGCGCAGCTTCGAGGTGATGTGCCAGTTGATCGGCCAGGGGCTCGGCATCGGCATTTTGCCGCGACGGGCCATCGGGCCGCTTGCCACCGCCCTCGGTCTCTCGCTTGTCCCGCTTGCCGAACCATGGGCCGAGCGCCGCTTCATCATCTGCGTCCAGGAAGCCGAAGCGCCCAACGCCTCGACCGCCCGGCTGATCGCGTTCCTGCGGGACCGGGCCACCCAACACACGCGCGCCCACGGCTGACGACGGTTTCATGCGACGTCGGAAGGAAAGCTCCGGTTTCTCCGTTGGAGAAATCTGATGACGCTGAATTCTCATTCCCAGAGTTCGCATTTGCCCATACGCTGAACAGGCTCAAGAAACAGGCAGCCGAAGGTGCCTTGCTTCATGCCGCTCGCCATGCTCCCGCAATGGACGGATCTGACGCCTGACCAGAGAGTCGTGGCGGCAACGGGTTGCCGTGATGCGGGAGCCGACCTCGACGCCGCCTTCCGACTGTTCGTCGACCCTGGCGAAGCGGAGGATGAATCTTCGCAGGCCGCCTCGGTCTCGCGCCGCCCGCTCGCCGGGCTCCCCTATGCCGCAAAGGACATGTTCGATCTCGCCGGACGTGCTCCATCCTGCGGGCTCGAGACGGCATTCTCCCCACCGCCTGGCCAGACCGCCGCGATGCTTCGCCGGATGGATGCGGCCGGCGCGGCGCGGGTCGGCCTGACGCGCATGACGAAGCTCGCCTTCGAGCCATCCGGCATCGGCACAGCGCTCAACCCCTGGAACCCGGATTTCGCGCCGGGTGGTTCGTCCTCCGGTTCGGGCGCGGCAGTCGCCAGCGGCGCAGCCTTCGTCGCCGTCGGATCGGACACGGCGGGCTCCGTCCGCATTCCCGCCAGCTGCTGCGGCGTCACCGGGTGGAAGCCCTCCACCGGCTTCGTTTCCGACGATGGCGCGATGGCGCTGAGCCCCAGCCTCGACACGATCGGGCTCTTGGCCCGCGGCGCGGCCGATATCCTGCTGGTCGTTTCCGGCATCGCGCTTTTCGACACAGATCAAGCCGGCGACGTAAAGCCGCGCGACGGCGGCAGCAGGAGCATCGCCGTCGCGACAGACCTTCTGGAACGGTGCGAAACGTCGGTGCGCGCTGCCTGCGAGGACGGGATCGCGCTCTTCCGGACCCTCGGCATGCCGACCATCGCCTCGGCTGCGGGACCGGCGATCGACGAAAACGGCGCGGCTGCGCTGCGCGTCCTCGGCGCGGAGGCGGCGAGAAACCTCGGCTCCATCCCCGATCTCGCCGCGAGGGAACCGACCCTCGCCCGACGCATCGCCAGCGGGTTTCCAGTCGACGACGACGCGCTCCGCCGGGACCTCGATGCCAGAAGCACCGCACGCGCGGGCTTGCTCGATACCGTCTTCGGCGACGCGGATGTTCTCGTCACCCCGGCCATGGCGATCCGCACGCCGCGGCTGTGCGACGTCGATCCGTCCGCCGAGGGTTTTTCCGGGCGGACGCTCTATGCGCTCAGCGCCTTCACGCGCTTTGCCAACTATCTCGGCCTGCCCGCCCTCGTGGTCCCGACCGGCTTCGACGACCGCGCCATGCCGGTCGGCCTGCAGATCATCGGCAGGCCGGGCGAAGATCGCGCCCTCCTCGAACTCGGCGCGGCGTTCCAGGCGCAGTCGGCCTGGCACGGCCGCGTGCCGCCACTGGCCCGCCCCATCCTCGAAGCCACGGAGAGCCTCGCCCCATGAGCTCCGCCGCCCTGTCCAATCTCCGCGTCCTCGACCTCACCCGCGTGCGGGCCGGCCCGACCTGTTGCCGCATCCTCGCCGATTTCGGCGCCGACGTGATCAAGGTCGAGGCGCCCGCCGGCGTCGACCCCAATGCCAAGATGAGCGGCGAGCGGCATGGCTACGACATGCTCAACCTCCACCGCAACAAACGCTCGCTGACGCTCAACCTGAAGAAACCCGAGGGCCGCGCCCTGTTCCTGCGGCTGGTGCGCGGCGCCGACGTCGTGGTCGAGAATTTCCGCCCCGACGTGAAGGAGCGGCTCGGCATCGCCTATGACGATTTGAAGGCCGAAAACCCCCGCGTCATCCTCGCCTCGATCTCCGGCTTCGGCCAGTCCGGCCCCTATCGGATGCGCGCCGGCTTCGACCAGATCGCGCAGGGGATGGGCGGCCTGATGGGCGTCACCGGCCTGCCCGGCCAAGGCCCGGTGCGCGCCGGCATCGCCGTCGCGGATTCCACCGCCGGCATCTATGCCGCCTGCGGCATTCTCGTCGCACTGGCCGAGCGGGAGCGATCGGGCGAAGGCCAGTGGCTGCACACATCGCTCCTGGAATCGATGATCGCGATGATGGATTTCCAGGCCGCGCGCTATCTGATCGACGGCGAGGTGCCGGGACAGGCGGGCAACGACCACCCCTATTCGACGCCGATGGGCGTCGTCGAAACCGCCGATGGTCACATCAACATCGCCGTCGGCGGCGAGAGCCAGTGGGCGCCGTTCTGCCGGGCGATCGAGCGCCCCGAACTGGCGGAAGACGAACGTTTCGCCACACAGGCCGACCGCTTCGCCAACCGCCCCGTCCTGACGGCGCTTTTGAAGGACATCTTCGTTGCGAAGCGCTCCGAGGATTGGCTTGCGATCCTCGAAGGGCACGGCGTTCCCTGCGGCCCGATCAACGGCATCGACGCCGTCTTCGCCGATCCGCAGGTGCGGCATCTGGGTGTCGCACGGCCTCTCACGCATAGGGCCCGCGGCCCGATCGAGGTCGTCGCGACCCCGATCACGATGAGCCGCACACCCTCGTCCATCCGCACGCCGTCCCCCGATCCCGGCGAACACACCGACCAGATTCTCGGCGAGGCCGGGCTGTCGACCGGCGAGATCGGCGATCTCAGAGCGAAGGGAGCGATCTGACCATGGCGATCGATCTTCGCAAACAGGGTCACGCGGCGACGCTCACCATCGACAACGAGCGCCGTCGCAATGCGCTGGGGCTTGCGATGTGGCAGGCGATCCCCGAGCGCATCGCTGAAGCGTCGGCAGACCCGGACATCCGCGTCGTCGTCCTCGAGGGCGCGGGACCGCTCGCATTTTCGGCCGGCGCCGACATTTCCGAATTCGCCACGGTCCGCTCCACCCCGCAGAACGTCGCCGCCTACGAGCACGCGGTCGAAGCGGCGCTCGAAGCCGTCGCGAATTGTCCCAAACCGACCATCGCGGCGATCCGCGGCATCTGCTTCGGCGGCGGGTTCGAACTGGCGCTCGCCTGCGACCTCAGGATCGCCGCGGAGGGATCGACATTCCGCATGCCCGGCACCCGGCTCGGGCTCGGCTATGCCTATTCGGCCGTCGAGATGTTCGTCGCCCGGCTCGGCCAGGCGGCCACCGCCGAAATCCTCTTCACCGGCGAGCCATTCGATGTCGTCGCCGCCCTACGGCTCGGCGTCGTGCAGAAAGTCTTCGAGACGTCGGCCTTCGAGGCGGAACGGAACACCCTCGTCGAAACGATTTCGACCAATGCGCCTCTGACATTGCTGGCCGCCAAGCGCGCCCTGATCGAGCTGTCGCGCCCCCATGCCGAGCGCGACAAGGCGACCGTCGACGCTCTCGTCGCGGCCTGCTTCGCCAGCCCCGACTACGCCGAGGGACGCGCGGCCTTCGCCGAAAAACGCCAACCGCTCTTCAAGGCCGCTGCCGGGACGGCCGAATTGAGAGTGCAATCCGACCCCGGTGTGAAAAGGTGACGCCATGATGAGACGCAGCATTCTTCGCCATTCGCTCGCGGCAGCCGCCGTCCTTGCCGCCGCCATGCTCCCGATGCGGGCCTATGCCGTCGGGCCGGAGCCGAAACCGCTCGACCAGCCCGTGGAGCTGACAGTCGGCTATCAGAAGGTCGGCCACCTCGCCCCGATCACACTGATCTCGGACGAACTCGACAAGCTCGGCGTGAAGCTGAAGACGGTCGAGTTCGCCCGCTATGCCGACGCCCGCACGGCGCTTCTGTCCGGTTCGCTCGACATGGCGACGGTCGGCCCGGCCGATCTCGCCATCGCCCTGTCGCAGGGGGCGACCAACGTCGTCGGCATCATGGGCGTCGGCTCGTCGAAGAAATACGTCATCGGCCGCAAGGGCGTGAAGCTCGACAGCTGGGATGACCTGAAGGGCAAGACCGTCGCCATTGCGCCTGGCTCGGCCGTCTGGTTCCAGTTCGCCGCCACGCTGATCGAGGCGGGCGTTCCCTATGACAGCTTCAAGGCGGTCAACATCCAGGGTGGCGGGGCAAATTTCGACCAGGCGCTGAAGAAGGGCGAGGTCGACGCCATCGTCACCTGGGAGCCGTTCGAATCCGTGCCGGTCATCGAAGGCTATGGCTTCTTCGCCAAGAACCTCGAATACAGCCAGTCCAAGGCCGTCGGCGCAGAACTCGGCATGCTGGTCGCGACCAAGGATGCGGTCGAGAACAAGCGCGACGCCGTCGAGCGCTTCGTCTGGGCCTATCTCGACGCGCAGGAGAAGCTTGCCAAGGATCCCGAGGCCTTCGCCGCCGCCTATGCCAAGCTGACCGGCCTTGCGCCCGATGTCGCCAAGGAGGCCGCCAAGCCGATCACCCTCGGTTCGGTTGTCACGCCGGAGCAGATCGAGAACCAGGCCAAGGCCTTCGCCGATCTCGGGGTCATCCAGAAGGACGTCTCGGGCGACATCGCCGAGCACTGGGACGCTTCCCTCGTCGATGAGGCCGAAGGAAAGTAACACTTGTCTTTTCCCCGGCGCTTCGGCGCCGGGGGAGTGCCGTCAAGGTCCGACGCACGCCCAGACACGACGCGCGCAAGGAGCGATGCGATGACAGACACCTCCGTCAAAGAGGCTGGTAGCCGTCCCGCCGGCATGGCCGCGCCCGGCAGTCGCGCACTCGGCAGCGCGCTGCCCCGCATCCTGATGAACAGTGGTCTCGCCCAGATCCTCATCGCTCTCGTCCTGCCGGTGGCGATCGTGACGATCTGGCAGCTTGCCGGAACCAACGGATCGCTGTTCGGCGGCGTTCTGCCGACACCGGACCGGGTGGTCTCGGCCTGGTGGACCTGGGCCTTCGGCGCCAAGGGCATGGGGCTCAATCCCTATAGCGGCACCTGGCTCGCCAATGTGATCTTTTCCACCGAGCGCGTCGCCGAGGGTTTTCTCGTCGCGATCCTGGTCGGCGTCCCCGCCGGCATCTGGATCGGCTGGAGCCGCCTCGGGGCCCAGATCCTCGATCCGACGGTGCAGATGCTGCGGCCGATCCCGATCACCGCCTGGCTGCCCTTCTCGCTGGCCGTCTTCGGCATTTCCGGCTTCAGCGCGATCTTCCTCATCGCGCTCGGCGCCTTCTATCCGATCGTCATCAACACCACCCAAGGCGCCCGCCATGTCGAGCGCAACCTCGTGCGCGCCGCCCTGATGATGGGCGCCGGCCGGCTCGACATCCTGCGCCGGGTGGTGCTGCCGGCCGCCCTGCCCGCGATCTTCACCGGCCTCCGGATCGGCCTCGGCATCGGCTGGACCGCCGTCATCGTGTCGGAGATGATCGCGGTCAAATCCGGCCTCGGCTACGTGCTGTGGGACGCCTATTACGTCGGCCGCATGGACGTCGTCATCGCCGACATGGTGTCGATCGGCGTGATGGGCCTCCTGTCGGACCAGCTGATCCTGCTTGCCGAACGCTGGGCGCTCTCCTGGCGTCTCGCCGGTGCCCGCTGAGGGAGACGACCATGGCTGAAATCGCCCTTCGAAAGGTCGCCAAGACCTATTTCTCGGCAACGCCCGTCCGCGCCCTCGAGAGCGTCGACCTCGACATCGCCGAGGGCGAGTTCGTGGCACTGCTCGGCCCGTCCGGCTGCGGGAAATCGACGCTCCTCAACATCCTCGCCGGCTTCGAGGGCTCGAGCGAAGGCTCGGCGCTGATCGACGGCGGCGCCATCGGCAGGCCCGGCCCGGACCGCGGCGTCGTCTTCCAGGAGGCAGCGCTGTTTCCCTGGCTGACGGTCTGGGAGAACGTCGTTTTCGGACCGAAGATGCAGGGCCTTCCGAAATCCGAATACGAGGGCCGCGCCAGGGAGTTGCTGGCGACCGTCGGGCTGAAGGACTTCGCCCAGTCCTATCCGGCGCAGCTCTCCGGCGGCATGCGCCAGCGCGTCGGCATCGCACGGGTGCTGGTCATGCAGCCCCGCGCGCTTTTGATGGACGAGCCCTTCGGCGCCCTCGACGCCCAGACCCGCATGGCGATGCAGGAGCTGCTTCTCACCGTCTGGGAGAAGCTCAACACGACGGTGGTCTTCGTCACCCACGACATCGACGAGGCGATCCTCCTCGCCGACCGGGTCTTCGTGATGACGGCGCGGCCGGCCCGCATCGGCCGCGAGATCGCCATCACGCTGCCCCGCCCCCGCTCGATCGACGATCTGACGAGCCCCGAATTCACCCGCTACAAGGCCGAGATCATGGCCGAGATGCGCAGCGCCCACCATCAGGCGGAGACCGCATGAGCAACCCCCGCATTCCCTACCGCCTGTCCTCCGAGCGGCCGCCCCTGCCGGCGATGGAGGGCAAGCGCATCCTCGTCAATCTCGTCGTCAACGTCGAGAACTGGCAGTTCGACCAGCCGATGCCGAGGACAATCATCACCCCGCCGCACGGCCGCGAGACGGTGCCGGACGTCCCGAACTTCTCCTGGGCCGACTACGGCATGCGTGCCGGCCTGCCGCGCATGCTGAAGCTGTTCGCCGAGCGCGGCCTGCCGGCCTCGACCTCGATCAATGCCGGCGTCATCGCCGCCTATCCCCAGGCCGCCGAGGCGATGCGCGAGGCCGGCTTCGAATTCATCGGCCACGGTCTCCACCAGCGCGCCCTCAACCATGCCGGCTCCGGCGAGGCGGAACTCGTCGCCGAGACGATCCGGCTGATCCGCGACTTCACCGGCGCGCCGGTGCGCGGCTGGCTGAGCCCCGGCTTGCGGGAGAGCCTGGAAACGCCGGAGATCCTCAAGGCGAACGGCGTCGACCACGTCTTCGACTGGGTGGTCGACGACCTGCCCTCCTGGATCACGACGAAGGACGGGCCGCTGATGGCCATGCCCTACAATCTCGAGATCAACGATTCCATCGTCTACGCCATCGAGAAGCACGCGACAGGCGAGATGCTGAACCGTCTGACGCGGACGCTCGATCTGTTCCGGGCCGAGGCCGACGACAATCCGCGCGTCCTGGCGATCGGTCTCCATCCGCATCTGCAGGGCGTGCCGCACCGGCATTCGGAACTCGCCGACATGCTGGATCTCCTCTCCGCCTGCGACGACGTGCTGTTCACGACAGGCTCGGCGATCGCCGACTGGTATGGCTCTGTGGAGCCGGCCTCCGGTCACGCTGACGGAGGGGCCTGATGGACCTTCAGCTTGCCGGGCAGCGCATTCTTGTCACCGGCGGCTCGAAGGGCATCGGCTTCGCCATTGCAGAACTCTTTGCCGCGGAAGGCGCCGACATCATGATCGTCGGCCGTGACGAGGCGCGGCTCGCCGCCGCGAAAGACCGCCTTGCCACCCTTGGAACCGCGATCACCGCCCATGCCTGCGACATCGGCGACGCATCTGCCCGCAAGAGCCTGATCGAGACGGCCGGCGAGATCGACGTCCTCGTCAATTGTGCCGGGGCGATCCCCGGCGGCGATCTCTTCGCCCTGCCGATCGAGACCTGGCAGGAGTCCTGGCAGCTCAAGGTCTTCGGCTATATCGACATGACGCGGCTCGCGCTGGAAGGCATGAAGGCGCGCGGTTCCGGCACGATCGTCAACATCATCGGCGATCTCGGCCGCTCGCCGCGTTTCGACTATGTCTGCGGCTCCACCGCCAATGCCGCGCTCATCGCCTTCACCGAGGCGGTCGGGGCGAAGAGCACCGACTGGAACGTCCGGGTCTTCGGGGTGAACCCCTCCGGCACGAAGACCGATCGGGTGGTCCAGGTGGCACGCAAGAGAGCGGAGAGCGCGATGGGAGACCCGGAGCGCTGGCCCGAGATCCTCGCGAACCTCCCCTTCGGCCGTCTTGCGGAACCGGAGGAAATCGCCCGCATGGTCGTGATGCTGGCCTCGCCGCTGGCAGGCTATCTGTCAGGCACCGTCGTCGACGTCGATGCGGGGCTGCGGCACCGGAAGTGAGGCGGCAGGCGCGGGAGTGCCCTCCAGATCGCGGAATGCGCGCCGAGAGCCCCGCAGTTCATCGAGACCATTTCACCCGTCCCGTCGGCGCCCGCTCGCCGCCGATCACGCTCTCACATACGCCCAGCCCTCTTCCTGTCTGCGGACGAGATGAACGATGGCGGCAGGCACGCGAACGAGCCCCTCGCGGGGCTCGCGGCCCAGCCTCTTCAGCGTGTTCGAGCAGAGGACGAGATGGTCGTCCGTCTCGTCGGGCGCGTCGAGGGCAGCGGCGACCGCGCCGGCATTGACGACGATCTCGATCTCGGCGTCCGGCCCCTCGCGGATCAGGTTCCTGGCGTTCGAACGCGCCCTTTCGAGCGAAGCTGCATCCGCTGCATGGATCAGGACTTTCATATTCCCTCGCCGTCAGTGCCGCCCATCGCCGCCGAGATCCGTCCCGCAGCTGCCTCCTGGGCCTTGTCCTCATGGATGCGATTGCGGCTGCGCCGGCCCATCGGCTCGTCATGCACGACCATTGCCGGCGATCCGCTCATGACGAGGACGCGATCCGAGAGATAGGTCGCTTCGCGAATGTCGTGGGTCACGAAGAGGACGGCGAGTTCCCTCTCTGACCAGATACCCAACAACTCTTCCTGCAGATGCCTCCGTGTCAGGGCGTCCACCGCGGAAAACGGCTCGTCCATCAGGACGATTTTCGGCCGCACCGCGAGAGCCCTGGCGATGCCGACGCGCTGGCTCTGACCGCCTGACAGGTCCGACGGCCAGCGGTCGCGATAGCCCAGCATGTTGACCAGCGACAGAACCTCATCGATCCGGTCGGACCGCTCGCCTTTCGACAGGCCGAGCCCCTCGATCCCGTAAGCAATGTTCTCGCCCACCGTACGCCAAGGCAGGAGCCGGCTGTCCTGGAAGACGACGGAGCGTCGCCGACTTCCTTCGACCTGCTCGACGTCGAGGTGAAGGCGCCCGCCGTCGAGCGGCAACAGGCCGGCCAGGCAGCGCAGCACGGTCGACTTGCCGACCCCCGATCCGCCGACGAGCGAGACGAACTCGCCCGCCCGCAGCGACAGATCGAGTCCCGAAAACACCGGCGCGGCGTCCTTGCGATAGCTGTAGCTCGCATTCTCGACGCCAAGGACGATGGGACGCGCGGGCTGTTCCTTCACGGTTTGCGGGTTCAAGCCGGCCTCCATCTGAGAAGCCATCCCTCGCCCAGCGAAAAGGCGAAGTCCATCAGCCCGTAGATCAGGGAGATGATCAGCATGTAGACGACGACCGCGTCATAGGCACCGACGCCGGCTGCCGCGTTCATCTCCTGGCCGATGCCTGGAACGCCCAGCAGCTCGGCGGCGATCAGCGTCATCCAGGCCTGCCCGACGCCGGTCCTGACACCGGCCAGAATTCCGGAGGCCGCGCCCGGCAGGGTGATGGCGAATGTCACGTCGATAAACCGGTTGCGGCCGAAGGCGCGCGCCAGCTCGTAAAAGCGCGGATCGACATTGCGGACCGCGGAATAGGTCGCGAAATAGTTCACCCAGAAGACGCCGATCGAAATGACGAAGGCCGCGCCGGCGTGGCTGACCTGAAACCAGGCGATGGCGAAGACCACCCAGGCGAGCGGCGGGATCGGACGAAGGATCCGGGCGAGCAGCCTCTGCATGTCGTCGAAGACGCGGTTGACGGCGGCCAGGAGACCGACGACGAGGCCGAGACCCGTCCCCATCGACAGGCCCCAGGCATAGTGGATCAGGCTCGATCCGACCGCCGGAAACAGCCGCCCACTCTCGATCTCGCCGCGCAAAGCGGGAAAGATGGCGGAGGGATCCGGCAGGGTTCCGCGCGGCGCCCAGTCGAAGTCGAAGGCGAGCTTCCATATGCCGACGAAGACGATCACCCCGGCCAGACCGAGACCGATCCGCCGGGCGTGGATGAGTAGATCGCCTGCCTGGATAGAGGACTCGCGCCCTGCCGTCTTGTCCGCCGGGACGTTGATCAACGCCATGCGTTTCATTGCGCCGCGGCTTCAGGCTCTGCGGGCGCCTCCTGACCGTCCGCCGCCGTAAGCCGATCATAGAACGACGTATCGATCAGCTTCTCGACATCGACATCTTCCCGCAACGTGCCTTGCGCCTTCTGGAAATCGCGCATCGCGACGGTCCCTTCGACAATCTTGTTGGGATCCGCGACGAAGGATTGGCGCGAGCGTTCGAGCGCCTTGCGCACGACATCCAGCGGCAACCGCCCGCCACCGACATACTTCGCCACGGCCTCGGCGGCGCCCGGAGCCTTGTCGCGAAGCGCCTCGGTCGCATCGCGCTGCGCAGCGACCATGGCTTCAACCAGCTCGGGATGCTCCTTGATCAGCGCCCCGCGAACCGCGAGGACGGCCCCGGGCTGACCGAGAAACATCTCGGACCCCGACGCCAGAACCGTGGCGTCCGCATCACGAGACAAGGCGAGCGACACCGCCGGCTCCAGGATGGCCGCTCCGTCCACGGCGCCGGTCAAAAGGGCCTGCTGCACCTGCGCCGCGCCCTGATGGATGATATCGATGTCGCCCACGGAAGCGCCGAGCTGCTTCGTCAGCCAGTATTTCAGGACGGTGTCCGGCACCGAGCCGGTCGGGAAGGTCGAGATCTTGGCCTTGCGGCCGTATTTCGCGGCGAAGTCGGCAAAGGTCTGCTTCTTTACACCATCGGCGGCGAAACCGGCGAGGTCGCCGACGGCGATAAAGCTGATCTGCTCGACGATGTTGGATGCGACGACCTTGATGTCGGCGCCCCGCGCCGAAGCGACCATGGCCGGTCCGATGCCGAAATAGGCCGCGTCGAGCTGCCCCGAGAGCAGCGCCTGCACCATCGCCGGCCCTTCCTGGAACTCGACCAGATCCGGCTTGATCCCGGCTTTCGCAAAGGCGCCGTTCTCCAGCGAAACGAACAGCTGGGCATCCGGAAGGATCGGGAGATAGCCGATCTCGACCGGAACCTCGTCCTGGGCCTGAGCCGCGCCGGCAACAAAAAGGCCCGCGGTGAGCGCGACGATCTGGAGAATGCGGTTCATGAGGACTTCGTCTTTCGAACAGGACGTTTCGATTGGCCGGTATCTGCGGCGTCGAAGGGCAAGAAGCGAGCAACGAGCGTTCGAATTGCGGTCGATGATTGGGAAATTATGCTGATACCGAAACCATGGCTCGGCGTCGCAGTCGGGATCGGCGACCCCGATGTCCCGGCTCGTGACCGCCAGGCTCTCACGCGCTGTGTTATCGGGTCAAATGCCTGTCCCCACGATAATGACGTCCTCGTCACCACATGCGGTTACGCCTGCATGCACAGGAGAAGATCTGCGCCTCGACCGTCATGGCCCTGGTCAGAGGCTCGAAATCAGGTAAGCCGGCGACGGCATCTGACTTGTTAGCTCACGCAGACGATCTGGATATTTCGACCCGGTTCAGAGCATCCTGCAAGCCATCGACAATCCGTTCGGCACGAGATTGTCACCCATGTCTCAGGAACGATCTGTTACCCATGTCTCCGGGCCGGACATGGTAAGAATGGCGGAGAGGGGGGGATTCGAACCCCCGATACGGTTGCCCGTATGCCGCATTTCGAGTGCGGTGCATTCGACCACTCTGCCACCTCTCCAAAGGGGCGTCCGAACCGGGCGGCCGGCCGCTCGTCGCGCATGGCCGCACAGCATATGGACGGGATGATCTGCCAAATGGCGGATCACCATGCCGGGCGCGCCTGAGGCGTGCCAACGGTGTTGCCGGGACGGGGTCGACGTCGCCGGCGCGAGGCGTCTCTTATCAGCGCAACCTTTCCCGTGACAAGCCAAAACCGTCGCCCTTCGGCGTTTTCTCGGGCCGAAGCGGCGTGGGCGGGACGAAGCGCATTACAGCACCGGCCCGAAAATCGGAATCGATTTTCGGAAAAGCACCATGCGGTGATCCAATCACTCAGAGCGCCGTGCGTCCATTCGGACGTACGGCGCTCTCAATCGGCACGATCGAACCCCATCGGGCCTTCTCGCTGACGACCCAATCGACGTCATCGAGACATGGCGCGTAAGGCGCTGCAAAGCGGCGGGAGCAATGCGGCCCGGCACGGCGCTCGGGCCCCGCCTGCGAGGCCAAGCTCCGCCGCCGTCACTCCGCGGCGACGCCCATGCGCATCTTTTCCATCTCCTGCAGCGCCCGGCGATATTCCACCGGCATCACCTTGACGAAGCGCGGGCGGAAACTCTCCCAATTGTCGATCATCTCCTTCGCCCGGGTCGAGCCGGTGTAGTGGAAATGATTGGAGATCAGCTGGAACAGCCGCTCGTCGTCGTGGCGGGTCATGTCGGAGGAAACGTCCACCCGGCCCTTGTGCTGCAGATCGCCGCCATGGTGGTGGAGCTTTTCCAGAAGATCGTCCTCCTCCGGGACAGGCTCCAGATCGACCATCGCCATGTTGCAGCGCTCGGCGAAATCGCCGAGCTCGTCATAGACATAGGCAACGCCGCCAGACATTCCGGCGGCAAAGTTGCGGCCGGTCTTGCCGAGAATGACGACGACGCCGCCGGTCATGTATTCGCAGCCATGGTCGCCGGCGCCCTCGACGACGGCAACAGCCCCGGAATTCCTCACCGCGAAGCGCTCGCCGGCGACACCGCGGAAATAGCACTCGCCGGAGATCGCACCGTAAAGGACGGTGTTGCCGACGATGATCGATTCCTCCGGCACGATGCGCGCCTCGGGCTTCGGCCGGACGATCAGCTTGCCGCCGGAAAGCCCCTTGCCGACATAGTCGTTGGCCTCGCCGGTGAGCTCGAAGGTGATGCCGCGGGCGAGAAACGCGCCGAAGCTCTGGCCGGCGGTGCCGGTGAGTTTCACCGTGATGGTGTCGTCGCGAAGGCCTTTCAGGCCGAAGCGCTTGGAAAGCTCGCCCGAGAGCATCGCGCCGGCGGAACGGTCGACATTGATGATCTTGGTCTCGATCTCGACCTTCTGGCGGGCGGTCAGTGCCGGCTCGGCCTCGGCGATCAGCCTGCGGTCGAGGATGTCGTCGATCGGATGCTTCTGGCGCTCGGTCCAGCGCAGCCGCGCCGGCTCGCCCTTCGGCTTGAAGAAGATGCCGGAAAAGTCGAGGCCCTTCGCCTTCCAGTGCTCGATCAGCTCCTTCTTGTCGAGGAGCTGGGTCTCGCCGATGAGGTCGGCGAGATGGGTGACGCCGAGCCCGGCCATGATCTGGCGGACCTCCTCGGCGACGTAGAAGAAATAGTTGACGACGTGCTCGGGCGTGCCCTTGAAGCGCTTCCTCAACACCGGGTCCTGGGTGGCGACGCCGACCGGACAGGTATTGAGGTGGCACTTGCGCATCATGATGCAGCCGGCGGCGATCAGCGGCGCGGTGGCAAAGCCGAACTCGTCGGCGCCGAGCAGCGCGCCGATGACGACGTCGCGCCCGGTCCTCAGACCTCCGTCGACCTGCAGGCACACCCGCGAGCGCAGCCCATTGAGCACCAGCGTCTGCTGGGTCTCGGCCAGGCCCATTTCCCAGGGGCTGCCGGCATGCTTGATCGAGGTCAGCGGCGAGGCGCCGGTGCCGCCGTCATAGCCGGCGACGATGATGTGGTCGGCTCGCGCCTTGGCGACGCCCGCCGCCACCGTGCCGACACCGACCTCGGAGACGAGCTTCACCGAGATGTCGGCGGCCGGATTGACGTTCTTCAGATCGTAGATCAGCTGGGCGAGATCCTCGATCGAATAGATGTCATGGTGCGGCGGCGGCGAGATCAGCCCGACGCCCGGCGTCGAATGGCGGGTCTTGGCGATGGTCGCATCCACCTTGTGGCCGGGCAGCTGGCCGCCCTCGCCGGGCTTGGCCCCTTGCGCCACCTTGATCTGCAGCATGTCGGCATTGACGAGATATTCCGTCGTCACGCCGAACCGTCCCGACGCGATCTGCTTGATCGCCGAGCGCTCGGGATTGGCCGAACCGTCGCGCTGGGGCAGGAAGCGATCGGACTCCTCGCCGCCCTCGCCGGTGTTCGACTTGCCGCCAATGGCGTTCATCGCCCGTGCCAGGGTCGTATGGGCCTCGCGGGAGATCGAGCCGAAGCTCATCGCCCCGGTGCAGAAGCGCTTGACGATCTCGCTGGCCGGCTCGACCTCGTCGAGCGGCACAGGCTGGCGGCCGGCCTCCTTAGCCGACCTGATGCGGAACAGGCCGCGGATGGTCGAAGTCTCGACCGCCGCCTCGTTCACCTGCCTGGCATAGTCCTCGTATTTCTCGAAGGACCCGGTGCGCACGGCATGCTGCAGGGTGGCGACGGCATCCGGCGACCACATGTGGCTCTCGCCGCGCATGCGGTAGACATATTCGCCGCCGACGGCGAGCGAGCGCTTCAGCACCGGATCGTCCGAGAAGGCGAGGAGATGGCGCTCGGCGCTCTCGCGGGCGACCTCGTCGAGGCCGACGCCCTCGATGGTCGTCGCGGTGCCGGTGAAATAGCGGTTCACGAATTCGCTCTTCAGCCCGACGATGTCGAAGATCTGGGCGCCGCAATAGGACTGGTAGGTCGAGATGCCCATCTTGGACATGACCTTGAGGATGCCCTTGCCGATCGACTTGATGTAGCGGGTGACGACCTCGGTCGGGTCGACCTCCGGCGGGAACTCGCCCTTGCGATGCATCTCGAGCAGCGTGTCGAAGGCGAGATAGGGGTTGATCGCCTCGGCGCCGTAGCCGGCGAGGCAGGCGAAGTGGTGCACCTCGCGGGGCTCGCCGGATTCCACGACGAGGCCGGCGGCGGTCCTCAGCCCCTTGCGGATCAGGTGATGGTGCACCGCCGCGCAGGCGAGCAGCGCCGGGATCGGCAGCCGGTCCGGACCGACCTGGCGGTCGGAGAGGATGATGATGTTGTAGCCGCCGACGACGGCGGCTTCCGCCCGTTCGCACAGCCGGTCGAGCGCGCCCGCCATGCCCGCCGCGCCCTGTTCGGACGGATAGGTCATGTCGATCGTCTTGGTGTCGAAGCGATCCTCGGTATGGCCGATATTGCGGATCTTCTCGAGATCGCCATTGGTCAGGATCGGCTGGCGCACCTCCAGCCGCTTCTTGCGGGAGGAGCCTTCCAGATCGAAGATGTTCGGCCGCGGCCCGATGAAGGAGACCAGCGACATCACCAGTTCCTCGCGGATCGGATCGATCGGCGGGTTGGTGACCTGGGCGAAGTTCTGCTTGAAATAGGTGTAGAGCAGCTTCGACTGCTGCGACATCGCCGAGATCGGCGTGTCGGTTCCCATCGATCCGATCGCCTCCTGGCCGGTGGTCGCCATTGGCGCCATCAGCGTGCGGGTGTCCTCGATGGTGTAGCCGAAGGCCTGCTGGCGATCGAGCAGCGAGACGTCCGAGCGCGAGGCGCGCGGCGCCACGGGCTTCAGATCCTCCAGGATGATCTGGGTGTTCTTCAGCCAGTCGCGATAGGGGTTCGCCCCGGCGATCTCGTGCTTGATCTCGCCGTCGTCGATGATCCGGCCCTTTTCGAGGTCGATCAAAAGCATGCGGCCCGGCTGCAGCCGCCACTTCTTGACGATGCGGCTCTCGTCGACGGCGAGCGTGCCCGCCTCCGAGGCCATGATGACGAGATCGTCGTCGGTGACGATGTAGCGGGCCGGGCGGAGGCCGTTGCGGTCGAGGGTCGCGCCGATCTGCCTGCCGTCGGTGAAGGCGACGGCGGCCGGCCCGTCCCACGGCTCCATCAGCGCCGCGTGGTATTCGTAGAAGGCCTTGGTCTCGGCCGCCATCTGCTTGTTGCCGGCCCAGGCCTCGGGGATCAGCATCATCATCGCATGGGTCAGCGAGTATCCGCCCTCGACGAGGAATTCGAGCGCATTGTCGAAGCAGGCGGTGTCGGACTGGCCCTCGTAGGAGATCGGCCAGAGCTTGGAGATGTCGTTGCCGAAGAGCTCGGAATCGACCGAGGCCTGGCGCGCCGCCATCCAGTTGACGTTGCCGCGCAGCGTGTTGATCTCACCGTTATGGGCGACCATCCGGTAAGGGTGGGCGAGCTTCCAGGACGGAAAGGTGTTGGTCGAAAAGCGCTGGTGGACGAGGGCGAGCGCCGATTCGAAGCGCTCGTCGGCCAGATCCTTGTAGTAGGCGCCGAGCTGGTAGGAGAGGAACATCCCCTTGTAGACGATGGTCCGCGCCGACAGCGAGACGACGTAGAAGCCGATGTCCTCGCCCTCGGTCTCGGCCTGGATGCGGTTCGAGACGACCTTGCGCAGGATGTAGAGCCGCCGCTCGAAATCGTCCTCGCTGGCGATCGAGGCCGAGCGGCCGATGAAGATCTGCCGGTGGACGGGCTCGGTCGCGACGATCTCCGGCGCCTTGGAGAGGCTCTCGTTGGACACCGGCACGTCGCGCCAGCCGAGCACGGTCTGCCCCTCCTCGCGCGTCGCCTCCTCGAACACCTGTTCGATATGGGCGCGCTTCTCGGCGTCCTGCGGCATGAAGATGTGGCCGACGCCGTAATGGCCGGGTTCCGGCAAGGTAATCCCCTGCCCGGCCATCTCCTCGGCGAAGAAGCGATGGGGAATCTGGACGAGCATTCCCGCGCCGTCGCCCATCAGCGGATCGGCGCCGACGGCGCCGCGATGGGTGAGGTTCTGGACGATCTCGATGCCCTTCTCGACGATCGCGTGGGAATTTTCGTTCTTCATATGCGCGATGAAGCCGACGCCGCAGGCGTCGTGCTCGTTCCTCGGATCGTAGAGGCCCTGCTTCTTCGGCAGGCCGATCCGGCGAGGCTCGGCCGCGGCAGCCGAAAGATTGGCGTCAGATGGCGTCAGCTCGCGCTTTGCATGCGTCATCTCGTCGTCTCCCATCGGGCGCAGCCGGAAATTTGGCCGCGCGAACTGGACCCGCCGCAGATCTCCCGCTCCGTGGCGGCACTGCCGCGAGCTCGAGATTGCCGGATCGTCATGTCTCGGACTGGCCTTTTGCCATGCCCGGCTCTGTCAGGATAGAACCACGCCGCGCCAATCGACGCAGAGCATTGCGCTTTCTCGCGTGGAGGGCTGCAATATGGCAGTACCCCTGTCCTATCCGATGCAATATGGCAGATGTCGGGGGCGGCGGCAAGACGAGCCGGAAGCCGTCTTAGCCACGTCTCCGGGCCGAGGTCTGCCGCGGCGTCAGAGTGCCGTCTCCTGCATCACCACAGCCAGACGACCATCGCCGTCATGGCGAGGGTGAGCGCCATGGCGAGCACCGTGCGGTCGAGCCAGATCGGGCTTTCCCAATGGAAGAAGGTCCGGGCAGTGTCGCCGCTGTCCCAGACGAGATCGCCGATATTCTCCTTCGTCGGCCGACGGGTCGCGGCGCTGATCGCGACATGGGTGACGATGGCGGCGAGCATGATCAGGCTCGACATGATCGTGTAGTGAATGTCCGGCAGGCCGGCATCGCCCCAAAGGTCGGTGACTTCCTTGGAGACGAACAGCGGGACACCGACGAGAAGGCCGAGGATGATCGTCCAGAAGGCGCCGTTGCCGTTCAGCCAGGGAACGAAGAGGCCGAAAACGTAGACCACCACGATCGGCGGCACGACATAGCTCAGCGACGACTGGAAATAGCCGAACAGGCTCTCGAAGCCGGCGATCGACGGCGCGTAGACCGCCCCGACGACCATGGCGATGCCGGTGACGATACGGCCGAGCTTGACCATGGTCTCGTCCGAGATGTCCGGTTTCAGCGGCTTGACGAAGTCTAGCGTAACCAGGGTCGCGGCGGAGTTCAGCGCGCTGTCGAGGCTGGACATGATCGCGGCGATCAGCGCCGCCATGATCAGTCCCCGTACCCCGATCGGCATCAGTTCGAAGGCGAGCGTCGGAAAGGCGAGATCCGGGGTCTCGAGGTCCGGATAGAGCTTCAGGGCGATGAGCCCCGGCAGCACCATCAGGAACAGGTTGGGGATTTTCAGGAAGCCGGCGAAGAACGCCCCGTCCTGGCCCTCCCGCAGGTCCTTCGCGCCGAGGGTGCGCTGCACGACGAACTGGTTAATGGTCCAGTAGTAGAAGCCGAGGAGAACGACACCCCACAGGCCCGCCCACGGCAGGAAATCGTTGTCCAGCGGCAGGATCAGCCGGGTCTTGCTTTCGTCGAGCCCCTCGAAGAGCTGGCTCCAGCCGCCGATCTCGTCGAGACCGATCCAGAACAGCACCGCGGCGCCGACGATCAGTAGCACCGCCTGCACCGTGTCGGTGACCACCACCGCGGAAAGCCCGCCGAGTATCGTGTAGAGGCCGGCGACCAGCGCGAGGACGGCGACGGCGGTCCAGAGGTTGAGGAAACCGAAGGTGTTGGAGATGACGAGGCCGCCGGCATAGAGCGCCCCGGCGGTGTCGATGAACAGGATGGCGAGAAGGCCCGGCGCGAGCGCACGTCGTAGCGCTCCTCGAGATATTCCGGCACGGTCGCGACCCTGGCGCGCAGATAGGACGGCAGGATGAAGATCGCGAAGATGATCAGGACGAAGGCGGCCGTCCATTCGTAGTTGAAGATGACGACGCCGTTCTCGTAGGCGCCGCCCATCAGCCCGACGAAGCTCGAGCCGGACATGTTCGATGCAAACAGCGAAAAGCCGATGAGATACCAGGGCAGGCTGCGGCCGGCGAGGAAATAGCCGTCGGCGCCCTCCTTCTGCCTGCGCGAGATGTAGACGCCGTGGGCGATGATGCCGGCGAAATAGATGGCGACGATCAGATAGTCGAGCCAATGCAGGCTGTAGCGTGCTTCCTCCATCCCCGATGTCCCTCCCAAGATTCGGGTTGTCGTCTTTTGTTTTCATGATTTTAAGTTGATGCGTCGGTCCTGCCGTCAACCCCCTCAGCGTCGCGGGCGGCCGACGGTATCGGCCCGAAGATCGGCATCGATTGTCGGCAAGCACGATGCGGTGATTCAATTACTTGCAGCGTCCATTCGGACGCCCGGCGCTCGGGAGAATCTGCCGACGGCTCTTCAGCGGGCCGGCGCGGCCGCCGCATCGCTTGCTCACGGACAAGTCATAGCTTCAGGCTCGCGCAGCGTAACGCCGGCCCGGCCCGGGCCGAAGCCTTCTGCGAGCGCCATCCCGGCGTTCTCACAGGAGGATCACACCATGCGCAATCTCACCCTGACAGCCGCCGCCCTCGCCGTCGCCGCTTTCGCTGCTCCTGCCTTCGCCCAGGACACGATGAAGTCCGATACGATGAAATCCGACACCATGAAGTCCGACACGATGTCCTCGGACAGCATGTCGTCGGACACCATGAAGTCCGACGCGATGGGCTCCGACGGCATGAAGTCGGATGCCATGTCGTCCGGCGCCATGATGACGATGATGAAGCCTGGCGAGGTCATGGCCGTCATGCCGGACGGCCACATGGGCACCGCCATGATGGACGACAAGATGATGATGGACAACATGATGAAGCACGGCACGGCGGTGAGCCACTGCATGCTCTTCATGACCGGCGAGGACGGCAAGACCATGATGATGGAGGCGACCGCTTCCTCGACCATGGCGGAATGCGAAAAGATCGCGAAGTAGTTCGGAAAGCGCACGCGCGTTCGGGCTCGCCGGCAAGGCGTCGACCTCCCGGCGGGCGCAGCAAGATCGGCAGCCGCCCGCGAGAGAGGCCTCGGCCGCCGGATCGGCCCGCCCGGCAAAAGAAAAAAGCGGAGGGACCGTCGGGCCCTTCCGCTTTTTCGTTCTTGAGAATGCGTGACCGGTGTCAGCTCACATAGGCAGCGCGGTCGCCATTCGTCTCGAGCAGGGCGACCCGCAGCTTCTCCAGCGCCCGGGTCTCAATCTGGCGGACCCGCTCCTTGGAAATGCCGAGCTTGGTGCCGAGCGCCTCCAAAGTCGCACCGTCGTCCTGCAGCCGGCGCTCGCGGATGATCTTCAGCTCGCGCTCGGACAGAACGTCGAGCGCACTGTTCAGCCAGGTGACCCGGCGCTCGTCGTCGATCGAGCTCGACACCATCTCGTCGGGAAGCGGCGCGTCGGAAACGAGAAAATCCTGCCGGTCGGCAGAGCCGGATTCGTCTTCGATGAGGGGGGCGTTGAGCGAGGAGTCCGGGCCGGAAAGGCGGGAGTCCATCAGCGCCACGTCGCCTTCGGAAACCTTCAGGGCGGTGGCGATCTCGCGGTACATCGCGGTGCCGGAAAGGCTCTCGGAGCCCTGGCTGAGGCGGGCGCGCAGGCGGCGCAGATTGAAGAACAGCGCCTTCTGGGCCGAAGAAGTGCCGCCGCGGACGATCGACCAGTTGCGCAGGATGTAGTCCTGGATCGAGGCGCGGATCCACCAGGTGGCATAGGTGGAGAAGCGGACCTCGCGCTCCGGCTCGAAACGGGCGGCCGCCTCGAGCAGGCCGACATGGCCCTCCTGGATGAGATCGCTCATCGCCAGGCCGAAGTGCCGGAATTTCGAAGCCATGGAAATCACCAGCCGCATATGCGCCGAGGTGATCTTGTGGAGGGCCTCCTGATCGCCGTTCTCCTTCCAGCGGACGGCCAGCTCGTACTCTTCCTCCCGCTGCAGATAAGGCGCGGCCATCGCAGCGCGGATCATGGTGCGACGAGCAGACTGTGACTTCATGGGACCCTCCGGTCGGTCAGAACGGCTTTTGATGCCTCTGGCGTACGGAACGCACGCTCCGGGTCCTGATGAAACGCGCCAGACGGGCTAACGTTCCCAAAAGGGCAAACTTTTTGGAGCGATGTAGAAAGGGAGGGGAAAAAGGCAAGCGTTTCATTGCGATAACGCTTTCTTCAGCTTTTGTAACATCGCGCGACGACAAAAAAAAGACCGGCCGCTGCGAAAGCGGCCGGTCCTGGTGGCGAATGTCTCGGGTCACCCGCCCTTTCGGGCCGGCGAAAAAGCTCAGGCGGCCTCTTCCTGCGTCGCGCCGGCGTCGTCGGAATCGTCCGCGTCGTCGGCATCGGCGTCGGCTTCCGCGGCGCCCTTCGGTCCGCGCTTCGGCCCCTTGTTGAGATTGACCTCGATCAGCCGGACGGCCTCAGTCTCGGAAACCTCGTTGACGGCGGCGAGCTCGCGGGCCATGCGGCCGAGCGCCGCCTCGTAGAGCTGGCGTTCGGAATAGGACTGCTCGGGCTGGCTCTCGGCACGATACAGGTCACGCACCACTTCGGCGATCTGGATCAGGTCGCCGGAATTGATCTTGGCGTCGTATTCCTGAGCCCGGCGGCTCCACATCGTCTTCTTCACACGCGCGCGGCCCTGGACCACCTTCAGCGCGCGTTCGACGAAATCGGTCTCGGACAGCTTGCGCATGCCGACGGACTTCGCCTTCGCAACGGGAACCTTGAGCCGCATCTTGTCCTTCTCGAAGTCGATGACGAACAGCTCGAGCGTCATGCCCGCAACCACCTGTTCCTCGATCGCGACGATCTGGCCGACACCGTGCGCAGGGTAGACGATGCTTTCACCGGTCCGAAAGCCCTGGCTGACCGTTGCCTTCTTCTGACTGCTCATACGCTTTTTCTAACTCCCTGTTGTGCCGGGCCGAAACAGCCGCTAGACACGGGCGGTGGCTCGGAAGCCACCGGTTTGCGACGATCCCTCCAGCAGGATCGACTGATCGCAGCCGCGGTTCGGCCGGGACACCCACCATCTTGCAGGCCGCATGATCGATGCCGATCCGTTGCGGGGACCGACGTCATGGCTGCTGTGGGGGAAACGTCCTTTCGGAAACCGCCCAGTACCATCGGATCGGTACGGGACGTTGCAGTGCCTTGGCACCCGACTGTGTTTTAGAGCTTACAATATTCCGGCGGAAAATTCAAGGAATTCGGGGGGATGCCGCAATTGTGCAACGCAGCGGCCGAATCGCCCGGATTCAGGACGCTTCAGCCACTGGCATCAATGCCGATCTTAACCACGTCCGGCAAAGCCGCCAGATAACTCCTCTGGCTCGCCGGATGTTACAAGGGGGGCGGTTCAGTCGCCCTGGCCGGGCTCGGCGGAGAAATATTTCTCCAGCTTGCCTTCCTCGCCGTCAAATTTCTCGCCGTCCGCCGGGCCGTCACGCTTGATCGTGATGTTCGGCCACTTGTCCGCATATTCGGCGTTCAGCGTCAGCCAGGTGTCGAGGCCCGGCTCGGTGTCCGGCTTGATCGCCTCGGCCGGGCATTCGGGTTCGCAGACGCCGCAGTCGATGCACTCGTCCGGATGGATGACGAGCATGTTGTCGCCTTCGTAGAAACAGTCGACCGGACACACTTCGACGCAGTCCATATATTTGCAGCGAATGCAATTGTCGGTCACGACGTAGGTCATCTGTCATCCTTTTCGGCGGCCGGTCGATCGGCAGCGGCCGCAGTCTCGCCCGCTCTTTTGCATCGCGGCAGGGGCGTCACCAATTTTCCTCAGGACCTAGCCACTCGCCATTTCGCTTGCAAGCGCAAAGCTTGTCGTCGGATCGGCCGTTTCGGCAAAGTCATTCCACTTCGCTGGCGACCTCGGCCGCCCACTTGGCCCGCTCACTCCGCCCGGCGCAGATCTCCGGCAGAGCGCCGGCCGACCGTTACGGCTGATCGCCGCCCTTCAGCCTCGCCAGCGCGCGGCGATCCTTCTTCGACGGTCGCGGGGCGCCTTTTTCCGGCGCGTCCGGCCGGAGCGACGGCTCCGGCGCAGCGCCAGCGGTGCCCGCCTGCCCCTCGGACGGTCCGGTCAGATCCTCGTAGAGCAGCACCGCCTCGCTCGCCGGACCGCGCCGCTCGCCTGGATGAAGGATCTTCAGGACGCGGACAGCGCGGGCATAGGAGATCGTCAGCGTGTCGCCGACGCGCAGTCGCCGCGCCGGATCATCGATCTTGTCGCGATTGACCCGGACGCCGCCGGACAGGACGAGCTTCTGGGCAAGGGTCCGGGATTTCACCACCCGGGCGAAGAACAGCCACTTGTCGACGCGCTGGGCGCCGGCGGACGCGGCTCCCTCGCCCGTCTCCTTGCCGTCAGCGGCCAAGCTTTTCCTTCAGCGCGGCGAGCTTGGCGAAGGGCGAATCCGGGTCGATGCGCTGCGGTCCCCGGTCCCGCCGGCTGCCGCCGTCGTCCCGCGGCGGGCGGTTCGAACCCTGGTTCTCGCGCTCGCCGAAGTCCTTGCCGTGGCGCTTCTTGCCTTTCGGGCCGCCCTTGCCGTGACGCTGCTGGCGCTCCGATCCTTCGCCGCGACCCTCGCCGCCAACGTAGCGTTGCTGCCTTTCGCCACCGCCCTCGCCGGCCCCGAAATTCTGCCGCGCCTCGCCGCGATGGCTCTCGCCCGAGCCGTGACGCCGGCCGCGTCGGCCCTGGCGGTTCTGACCGGAATGGTCGCTGCGGCTCGGCCGCCAGACCTGAATGACCCGCGGTTCTGCCGCCTCGGCAGCGGCCGCCTCGGCTCCGGCGGGTGCTGCCTCTGCCGTTTCCGCGGTCGGGGCCTGCGATGCGGAGGGGTTGGCATCCGAGGATGCTGCAGCAGCCATGTCTTCCGCAGCCGACCCTGAGGCAGCGTCCTCCGGAGCCTCAGCGGTCTCCGGGGCTGCGGCCTCTGCGGCGTGGGTCTCCGCTGCGATGATCTCGGAATCCTCGGCGGCAACGGCTGCATCCGAAGCTGCACCGAGGCTCTCGTCGGCGTCGCCGGCCGCGACCGCCGGTTCTTCGCTCGCCGCGGGCGGCCCGGCCATCCCGGCCGGAGCCGGTTCGGCGGCGGCTTCCGTGCCCTCGGGCGCTGCGGCCGCAGTGCTGGCAGTCTCGCTTCCGCCAATCTCGCTTCCGGAAATCTCCGCTGCTGCCTCGGGCACCTGCGGCGCCTCGGCGCTGGCGGCAGCTTCCGCCACCTTCTTCTCGGCCTCGGCCTTCGCGGCGGCTTCTTTCGCGAGCGCCTCCTCGTCGAGGCGGGAAAGCTCGGTCTCGACGGTCTCCGCCTGCATCGGCTGCGAGCGGTAGCCGAGACCCTTCAGGATCTCTTCCATGTCGTCGGCGGTGGCGCCGAGGATCGACATCATCGCCGGAGTGACCAGGAACTGCGAGCCGTTGAAGCCGCCGTCCGGCCGCCTGCCGGCGCCGGGCTTCCACGACAGCGCCGGGCGGATCAGATCGGCGAGCCGCTCCAGAATGTCGACGCGAACCGCGCGGCGCCCGAGCAGCCGGTAGCCGGCGAGCTTGTAGAAGATCGGATCGTATGTGGTGTCGGCGACGGCCGAGGTGCGGCCGGTCGACAGGAGATGGGTGACGTCGCCGAAGCCCGGCTTGTCGCGGGCGTCGTTCTTCACCGCAAAGAGCAGCGTCAGAAGGCTGGCCGGTGCCGGCTTGATCAGCGTCGGCACGAAGATGTGGTAGGCGCCGAAGCGCACGCCGTAGCGGCGCAGCGCCGCCCGCGCACCCTGGTCGAGCGCCCGCACCTCCTCGGAGACGTCGCGGCGCTGCAGGATGCCGTATTCCTCGACGAGGCGATAGGCGAGCCCGCGCGCGACGCCTTCCAGGCCCTCGGCCTGCTTCAGATCGGCGAGCGGCTTCAGGACGGTCGAGACCTGATAGGTGACATAGCGATCGAGCCTCTGGGCGACCATGTCGCGCATCGGGCCGGTGAGCTGCTCGTCGGCAAGCAGCACGACATGGGGCTTTAGGGGATCCTCGCCCGCCGTCAGCATCGCCACCGGCGCGCCGAGCCAGCGCACCAGGCCGTCGGAGCCGAGCGCCAGATCGCCGTTCGGCGAATTGGCGAAACGCTCCGCCCGCTTCTCGAACTCGCCGGCGAGAGCCTTCTGCGCAGCCGTGCGCACCGCACGGCCATCGGCGCCGTCCGCCTTGCTGTCGGCGGAGAAACGGAAACCCTGCAGTTCGCCGACGGCGTGGCCTTCGACCGACACCGTCCCATCGCTGGCGATCTCTGCTTCCATGAACGCGTTCTCTCTCAGCCGCTTCATCAAGACGCTTGTCCTGCGGTCTACGAACCGTTTCGTCAACCGCTCGTGCAAAGCGTCGGACAGGCGATTTTCGATATCGCGTGTCTTTTCCTGCCAGTGTGTCGGATCGGCAAGCCAGTCTGGCCGGTGGGAAATATAGGTCCAGGTGCGGATCTCGGCGATGCGCTGGGACAGCGTGTCGAGATCGCCTTCGGTCCGGTCCGCCCGGCGGACCTGCGCCGCCATGTAGTCCTCCGAGACCCGGCCGTTCTCGACGACGTCGGTATAGATCGAGGCGATGATCTCGGCATGCTGGGCGGGGGCGATGCGCCGGTAGTCCGGCAGCTTGCAGGTCTCCCACAGAAGCTCGACCCGCTTCGCCCCGCGGGCCCGTTCGGCAACGTCCGGGACCTTCGAGAGGAACTCCAGCGCCCGCTGGTCGACGGCGGGCAGCGCCTTGGTCAGGGCATCGCTGTCCGGCAGCCGCTCGAGGCTGGCCTTGAGGGCGTCGAGGGAGGAAAAGTCGTGGTCGCCGCTCCGCCACTGCAGCACCTTGACCGAGGTGAACGCATGCGCCTCCAGCGCCTCGACCAGCTCGTCCGGCAGCGGCGAGACCTGCCCGGTGACGCCAAAAGTGCCGTCGCGGACATGCCGCCCGGCCCGTCCGGCGATCTGGCCATATTCGGCCGCGGTCAGCTGGCGGTACTGGAAGCCGTCGAACTTCCAGTCCTGGGCGAAGGCGACGTGGTCGACATCGAGATTGAGGCCCATGCCGATGGCGTCGGTGGCGACGAGATAGTCGACCTCGCCGTTCTGGTAGAGCTCGACCTGGGCGTTGCGGGTGCGCGGGCTGAGCGCCCCGAGGACCACGGCAGCACCGCCGCGCTGGCGGCGGATCAGCTCGGCGATGGCATAGACCTCGTCGGCCGAGAAGGCGACGATCGCCGAGCGGCGCGGCAGCCGCGTGATCTTCTTCGAACCGGCATAGACGAGGTTCGACAGCCGCGGCCGGGTCTGGGTGGAAAGGCCCGGGATCAGCTGCTTCAGCACCCCCTGCATGGTCGAGGCGCCGAGCAGCAGCGTCTCCTGGAAGCCGCGGGCGGTCAGGATGCGGTCGGTGAAGACGTGGCCACGTTCGAGATCGCCGGCAAGCTGCACCTCGTCGATGGCGACGAAGGCGGTGCCGGGATTGCGAGGCATCGCCTCGACGGTGCAGACGAAATAGCGGGCCTTCGGCGGGCGGATCTTCTCCTCGCCGGTGATCAGCGCCACGGCACCGACGCCGACCCGGTCGCAGACCTTCTGATAGACCTCACGCGCCAGAAGCCTCAGCGGCAGGCCGATGGTGCCAGAGCCATGGGCGATCATCCGCTCGATGGCGAGATGGGTCTTGCCGGTGTTGGTCGGCCCGAGCACCGCGGTGACGGCGCTTTCGGCGGAACGGGTTGCGGCGGGGCCTGGATGGGAAGCGAAGGTCAGTCGGCTCATGAGCCCGTCGATTGCGGATCGCGGCGGGAAGCGAGCACAAGGATCTCGCTGTTGTTGCGCTAACGTAGTGCGTTGGCATGCAATGCAAAAGCCTCGGCTATGACACGAAGCGAGAATGCGGCTACCGCATGGGACGCGGCATCACCCGGCCCAAGCCCGCCCGCCGCTGCGGCGGCAGGCGACGATGTCCTTCCTGGCACCGCAAGCTCGGCCGGCGATCCGCGGGCCGAGCCCGCCTTGTCGTCGGGGATCGGGAACGCAAGGGCTGCGAAATCCCGAGCCTGCCTGTTTCAGGGCGATCGTCTGAAGGCATGCGCCGCCGCTGACGCTTCGATCTCCCCCCTTGCGAGGGAGATGGGTGGCAACTCAGAGGGGGGTGCGGCGCCGACATCGCATGCGCTTGGCACCTGTCGTACCCCATTTGCCTTATAAGCCTGTCGAAGGGCGGCATCTCCCCCGCAAGTGTTGGAGATCACGCCAATAGCAAGCGCTGCCCCTGCCCCGAACGATCGCCCTGTTGCCCGCTTGACCTGCTCGATGTAGTAACATATTTTCTTGTTACTACAGTGGAGCGCCTATGGTCACGATCTCGTCGCGTGAACTCAATCAGGACATCGGGGCGGCAAAGCGCGCCGCCGCCGTCGCGCCAGTGGTCGTCACCGATCGGGGCAAGGCTGCCTTCGTCCTCATGAGCTACGAGGACTTCCGGCGGATGAGCGGCGAGACCGCCGGCCCCACCATGCTCGATCTCCTCGCCAGCGACGACGCCGCCGGCATCGACATCGACTTCGAGCGCCCGGCCCTTGATGGCCGAAAGGTCACGTTCTGACCACTTACCTCATCGACACCAACGTCCTTTCGGAAGCGCGCAAGGGCCGTCGGGCCGATCCGCTCGTGCAGCGGTGGTTCGTGGAGGTGCCGCAGCGCGCCTTCTTCCTGTCGGCGATCACCATTCTCGAGATCCGCCGGGGCATCCTGCGCCTTCAGCGCCGCGCCCCCGACGATGCGGCCGTCCTGGACCGCTGGCTCTCCGGCAGGGTCCTGCCTGCCTATGACGGCCGCATCCTGCCGTTCGGCGCCGCGCAGGCGATGCTTTGCGGCGCCATGCAGGCCGAGGCAGGCACCGAGAGCTATGACAGCCTGCTGGCGGCGACCGCCGCCGTCCATGGCCTCGTGGTGCTCACCAGGAACACGCGGGATTTCCGCTTTCCCGAGATTACGGTCATCGATCCATTCGCGCAGGGTCCGGGCTAGAGCGACACGCGGTCATTCGGACGCGCAAAGGACGCTCCAACTTCGAGAATCAGTGCATCGTGCTTGCCGAAAAGCGATTCCGATTTTCGGGCCGATGCTCTCGGCGACCTTCGCTGCCAAAACACTGTCTGGCCGCAACGCCGGGAAAGCGGATCAGCCCCGCCAATTCGCCCCGCCGGCGTCGGTGAGCAGAAACGCCTCGCCGCAGGCCTTCGCCAGGTTGCGGACGCGCAGGATGTAGCTCTGGCGCTCGGTCACCGAGATCACGCCGCGGGCGTCGAGCAGGTTGAAGACGTGGGAGGCCTTGATGCACTGGTCGTAGGCCGGCAGGACGCAGCGATGCAGCTGCGCGGCCCCGCTGGTTGCCTCGCCCCCCTCACCCTGAGGTACCGCCGAAGGCGGCCTCGAAGGGTCACCCGCCGCGAGGATGGCCTTGCACTCGTGTTCCGCATCGATGAAGTGCTGATGCAGGATCTTCGTGTCGGCCATCTCGAAATTGTAGCGGGAATATTCCTGCTCGGCCTGCAGGAAGACGTCGCCATAGGTGACCTTCTCGGCCCCCTCGCGGCCGTTGAAATTGAGGTCGTAGACGTTGTCGACGTTCTGGACGTACATCGCCAGCCGCTCGAGCCCGTAGGTCAGCTCGCCCGCGACGGGGGCGCATTCGATGCCGCAGACCTGCTGGAAATAGGTGAACTGCGAGACCTCCATGCCGTCGCACCAGCATTCCCAGCCGAGCCCCCAGGCGCCGAGCGTCGGGCTCTCCCAGTCGTCCTCGACGAAGCGGATGTCGTGGAGGCCGGTGTCGATGCCGATCGCCTTCAGCGAGCCGAGATAGAGCTCCTGCAGGTTCGACGGGTTCGGCTTCAGGATCACCTGATACTGGTAGTAATGCTGCAGCCGATTGGGGTTCTCGCCATAGCGCCCGTCCTTCGGCCGCCGCGACGGCTGAACGTATGCGGCGTTCCACCGCCGCGGCCCGAGCGCCCTGAGCGTCGTCGCCGGATGGAAGGTGCCGGCACCGACCTCCATGTCGTAGGGTTGCAGCACCACGCAGCCGTAATCGGCCCAGTAGCGGTGGAGCGTCAGGATCAGCGCCTGGAAGGAGCGGCGCGGGTCCATGTGTGGAGGCATATCCGACATGATCGAAGCGGTCCGGCATGAGCCCACCGGCATTGCGGGCGGGCGAAAAGGGGTCGGACGCGAGTTGCCATGCCGGCGCGCGGCCGGTCAAGGCGGCACTTGCCGCGGGGCAGGCCGCGGCCCACAATTCCGGGTGGTCGTCCGACGGGAGAGGACGACGGAGCTCTGGGAGGAGACGATGGCAGACAGGATCACCACCTATCCGGCCTTCTGGCACCACTATCTGCGCGAACATGCCTCGGAGCAGACGCGCATCCTGCACTATACCGGCACGGCGATGGCGCTGTGCCTTCTGGTCATTGCGCTACTCGCGGGAAGACCCTGGCTGATCCTCGCCGCAATCGTCTGCGGCTATCTCTTCGCCTGGATCGGCCATATGGCGATCGAGAAGAACCGGCCGGCGACCTTCACCTATCCGCTCTGGTCGCTCCTCTCGGATTTTCGGATGTTCTTCCTCTGGATCTCCGGCCGCCTCGGCCCGCATCTGAAGGCCGCGGGCGTTTCGTCAGGTCCAGGCCACCGGATCGACGAAGCCCGCTGAGCCGACGCCTCGACCGGTCGCGGCGATGCGTTCGGCACTAATCCTTGCGGACGCGATAGATCCCGTCGGGGCCGCGCACCAGGGTGCCCTGCGCGCCGTTGCGCACTTCCGCTTCGGCTTGGCGGTTGCGCTGGGAAACCGCCTCGGCATCCTTGGCCATCTGCTTGTAGCCAAGCCAGGCAGCCGCGCCGACGAGGCCCAGGAGGATCAACTGGGGCATCGCTTCCATCATCTCCAAGAGACACCTTCGCAAAGCATTATGCGCCCTGAAGACGGTTGCGGCAATTCACCATCTGCGGCGCGCCCCGCTCCGGCGCTCCGAGAGTAGGACACCCAAGGGCGATGATCGCCTGCCACGCTCAAAGCCCGAAGCGGCCCCACAGCGCCCGCTCCTCGGCAATGGCGACCAGCCGGTCGGCAAAGCCGGCGCCGACGCTCGCAAGGTCCGGCTCGAAGCCGGCGCTGATGCCCTTCGGCTTGCGGCCGAAGAGCGAGCGCCCCTGGCTGATCAGCTCGAGCTTGACGCTGTCGCCATAGCGAAGCCGCAACGTCTCGCGGATGTCGCCGAGCGCGTCGACGAGGCCGAGATCGAGGCCCCGCTTGCCGGACCAGAACAGGCCGGAAAACAGCTGGTCGTCCTCCTGAAGGCGGGCGCCTCGCCGCGCCTTCACCAGATCGATGAAGGTGTCGTGGACTTCCAGCTGCAGCGACTTCAGATGCGCGACATCCTCCGGCTTTTCCGGCTGGAAGGGGTCGAGCGTCGCCTTGTTCTGCCCGGCGGTGTGGACGCGCCGTTCGATGCCGAGTTTCTGGATCGCCTCGACGAAGCCGAAGGAGCCCGAGACGACGCCGATCGAGCCGACGATGGAGGACGGATCGGCGATGATCTCGTCGCCGGCGCAGGCGATCATGTATCCGCCGGAGGCCGCGACGTCCTCGACGAAGACGAGAACGGTCTTTTCCTTTTCCTCGGCGAGGTCGCGGATGCGCTTGTAGATCAGCCGCGACTGCACCGGCGAGCCGCCGGGCGAATTGACGACGATGGCGACCGCCGGGGCGCTCTTCTCGCCGAAAGCCTTTTCAAGGAGCGGCGCCACGGCGGCGATCGACAGCCCCTGCCTCAGCGCCGAGCCGCCGGCCATGATGGTGCCGGAGAGCTTCACCACCGGGATGGTGACGCCCTCCTTGCGAAAGCGCTTGGGGAGAAGTTTCTTGAGGAGGTTGGCCAAGGAGGTCGCCTTTGATGCGGTCGAATGTCGTTGCAAAGGCATGTAAGCACTCGGCACGGCTTCGCAAATGTCGGCTGGACACATCCTCGTATGCCGAGCGGAGTGCCCGCTCAGATGGCGATCTCCGCCGTGCCGGCGGCGATCTCCCGCGACAGCGGCGTCGAGGCGCCGTCGGCATCGCCGAGCGCAATCCCCGGCAGAAGCCGCAGCGGCGCTTTCGAACCCCTGGTGCCGGCAATCAGGATGCGCTCGGCCGGCGCGCCCATCCTGGTGTGGACCGGCACGACGGCGAGCCCGCCGAGGCGGGGCTCCAGAGCGGCGATCGCCCCGCCGAGGAGATCGGCGCGCAGCACCGTGACGAGCCTGCCCTTCGGCGCGAGCAGCGCCGCAGCCACCGCGAGCCAGCGCTCGAGCGGCATTCCGGCGGACAGCGCCCGCTCGCGGACCGGATCCGGCGAGCGGCGGTGGTTCGCCGGGTGGAAGGGCGGATTGGTGAGAACGAGGTCGAAGGCGCAGTCCATGAGGCCAGCCGCTTCCCGCTCGGCGCGCCTTGCCGAAATGTCGATCTCGGCGACGGAAAGCCGCGCAGCGAGCGCAGAGTTTTCCGCCATTGCGAGGGAGTGCCGGCAGAGCGACGCCATGACCGGCTCGGCCTCGACCAGCGTCACGGTGGCTTCCGCCGCGCGCTCCGCCGCAGCCATGCCGACGACGCCCGAGCCGGCGCCGAGATCGACGATCCGGCCACTGGTCGCAGGCGCAAAGCAGGCGGCCAGCAGAAGAGCGTCGAGGCCGGAGCGATAGCCCCAGCCCTTCGGCTGGAACACCGTGAAGCGGCCGCCATAAAAGCCGTCGCGCCGGACCTCGCGGCCGTCGATCGTCTCGGGCGCCGCGACGGCCGGCCTCTCGCTGGCACCCTCCGCCGGCGGGTCTCCGGGCACGCCGGTCACCGGTTCAGCCCGCCGCCGAGATCTCGTGGCCGAGATCGGCATCGCGCAGGATCCGCCGTGCCTGGTCGAGATGGTCGGGATCGACGAGGATGCGTCTTGGCAGCACGCCGATCGAGCCGTCGAGGATGCTCATATGCGAATCGGCGACGAAATGCGGTATGTCGGCGTCCTTGAGCAGCGCATCGACGAAGGATATGAGAACCGCGTCGTTGGACCGCACGAGTTCCTTCATGGTGCATTCTCTCCCGCTGTTCGCCGCGCCAAGAAGCGGGGCCGCGGCCATTTTCCGGCATGGCGCGGCCGCTTGTCGAGGCCGGGCGGGAAGAAACTGCCGCGGCCGGCCGGGCGGTGCAGCGCCAGGGGATGCGAAAAGCCCTCGCCCCGTCCCGGCCGCCGATGGACGCGCGCCGTCGCCGTGCCATCTTGCCGGGGAAGGCGGAGGGTGCGCCGCGTCGGCTTCTGCGGTCATGAGGACGGCAGGGTGACAGCGCTCCCGATCGCCGGTTCCGCGCCCGATCCGACCCTCCGGCCGGAGCGGCCTTGCCCGAGCGGCGTTTGAAGTCCTATTGCAGCGCGACAGTGCCGAGAGTTCGAATCAACGGAGAAGCATCTTGAGCCTGGCCATCCGCGCCGCGAAGCGGCAGACCAAAGGGTCGATCGACCCGATACTGGCGCTGACCAGGGACGACATGGGCCGGGTCAACGATCTCATCCTGTCGATGGCCGGCTCGAACGTCACGCTGATTCCCGAGATCGCCGAGCATCTGATCTCCTCGGGCGGCAAGCGGCTCAGGCCGATGCTGACCATCGCCTCGGCGCTTGCCCACGGCTATCAGGGCGACCTTCACGTCAAGCTCGCCGCCAGCGTCGAGTTCATGCACACAGCAACGCTCCTTCACGACGACGTCGTCGACGAAAGCGACATGCGCCGCGGCAAGAGCACAGCCCGCACCATCTGGGGCAACCAGGCGAGCGTCCTCGTCGGCGACTTCCTGCTCGGCCAGGCCTTCAAGATGATGGTCGAGGTCGGCTCGCTCGACGCCCTGGCGATCCTTTCGGCGGCCTCCGCGGTGATCGCCGAGGGCGAGGTCTGGCAGCTCGCCGCCGCCAAGCAGATGACCACCAGCGAAGCGGACTACGTCGCGGTGATCGACGCCAAGACCGCGGCGCTGTTTTCCGCCGCGACCGAAGTCGGCCCGGTGCTCGCCGGCAAGGGCGAGGCGGAGCGCAAGGCGATGCGTGACTACGGCCGCAATCTCGGCCTGGCCTTCCAGCTGGTCGACGACGTCCTCGACTATCGCAGCAGCCTCGCCGATCTCGGCAAGAACACCGGCGACGATTTCCGCGAGGGCAAGATCACGCTGCCGGTGATCCTCGCCTATGAGCGGGGCGATGCCGGAGAGAAGGCGTTCTGGCGCGCGGCGATGGAATCCGGCGAAAACGACGATGCGGCACTCGCAAGGGCCAAGGAGCTGATGCAGCGCCACGGCGCCCTCGAGACGACCATCGAGCGGGCCCGCGACTATGGCGAGACGGCATTCGCGGCGGCCGAAACGCTGCCGCATTCGCCGGCCCGCGACGCCATGCTCGGCGTCGTCGATTTCTGCGTCGACCGGCTGAACTGACGGCAGCCCCACTTCCCGGCCGGTGCCGCCGCCCCTTCATCGGGGCGGCGGCATTTTTTGGCCAGTCGGGTGCTGCTCAGACGCCCTTGGCCTGCGGCATGCCGGCGACATAGCCGACCTGCGCGGCGTAGCGGTCGGCATAGTTGGCGTTGATCAGCGGCTCGAGCACATCCTTGACCTTGTCGTGCAGGCCCTTTTCCCAGTCGCCGGGGTGCTGGAAGTTGGACATGATGTAGGTCCAGCCATTGATGTTGTCGACGGACTGCAGGCCGGTGGATTCCGCCCCCGACGGGGTGGAAAGGATGCGGGCGGTCTCGCCGGTGTCGACATTGTAGGCCCACAGGAAGTTGTTGACGTGCATGCCGCTGTCCTCGCCGACGAAGAGGGTGCGCATGTCCTCGGAATATTTGATGTTGTCCGGGTTGGAGACCTTGTCGGGATTGGCCTTGTTGCCGAGGGCGTCGGCTTCCTTGAGGTCCTCGCCCGTCACGCCGGGCAGGCCGGCCATGTGGACCGGAACCCATTCGGAATCGATCGCCTTGCCGGCGTCGTCCTTGACGCCGTCCGCAAGGTCGAGCTGGTAGACCGAGCCGGCCGCCGGGCCCTCGACCTTGATGTCGGTCGAGCCGTCGGTCATCGTCTTGTAGATGTAGCTCATCGCCACATAGGCCTTCTTGTCGGCCGCATTGACGGTGGTGCCTTCCCACTTGGTGAAGCCGAGCGTCGCGCCCTTGAGCGCGGCGTAGCGATGGGTCTCGAGGAAGGCCGCGGCCTGTTCCATGCCCGGCTTCAGCTTCACCCATTCGGTCTTGCCCGAATAGGGGATCTTGGTGAAGGAGGCGTCCTTCGGATCCTCGGTCACGCGCTCCATGATGTCGGTGGCCTTGAGGGTCTTGGCGAATGTCTCGACCTCGTCGCTGGTGGCGTGGCCGAGATGGATCCAGGTGAGATCCGCCGCGCCGGGGCCCTTGCCGTCGGTCTGGTGCCACTTGCCGGCATAGAGATTGCCGGAGGAAAGATCCTCGGCATTGTCGGCAACGAACATGAAGGCGCCGCCATTGGTGAAGTCGTCGCCCATCAGGACGGTGCGGCTGTCCGGGCAGACCTGCACCAGCTCGTGGGAGATCCGGCCGAGGCAGTAGTGCTTGGTGACGGTGCCGGTGCCGTCGGCCGCGACCTTCACCTCGGGGATGTGGTTGTAGAGATAGGGGTTGGCCTTGGCCGGATCCTTGGCGGCCTCCGGATCACCGTAGAGATTGGCGATATAGGCGAGGAACTGCTCGTCCTCGTCCCAGGCAAAGGCGTTGGTCGGGTATTCCTCCGACGACAGATGGGTGTTCCAGGGCGAGCGCGAGGCGCCGCAGGTGATCCACAGGCCGTGCGAGGGCGCGGTGTCGACATTGTCATAGCGAACCAGCTTGAGATGGCCGGTGTCGGGATCCTGGTCGAAGGTCATGACCGCGATCGGCGAAGGCAGGCGGCCGTACATGTCCTCCTTGGCGAGGTTGCGGCTGGTATATTCGAACTGCACGACGGCGAAGACCGGGTTGCCGGTGACGCCGAGAGCGGCCTTGTCGGCGCCCTCGATCGGCTGCAGCAGGGTCATGCCGTCCGGGCAGTCCGAGAACATCTGGCGCGAGGTGCCGGCCTCGGAAGTGTCCATGATCGGCTGGCCGTGGATGTCGTAATAGCCGCCGGCGACCACCATCTCGCCGTCCTTCGACGGCACCTTGTCGCCGGTCTTGAAGAACGCCTGGTAGGAAAGGTCGGCGGACTTGGCGGCCCCGTCGGCGCCCTTGAGCGTCAGCTTGGAGCCCACCGTCACGCGGGCCATGGCCTCGGGATCGCTCAGGGCCGGCGCAGCCATGCCCTCGAACTTCGCCGTGCCGGGCATGCCGGCCGCCGCCGCATGGGCCGTGCCGACGAAGGCTTCGGCGCCAGCCAGCCTGGCGATCGGAAGAGCAATGAAAGTCCCGCCGAGGACTTTCATGACGGACCGCCGCGAAAGCGAAAGGTTTTCGCTCATAGAGAATACCCCTTCTCTGAATATTACAATTTCGTAATGTCGGATGACGTTACCGACTAGAATTATTCCAGGGTCTTTGCACTCCGATGACAGTCGCGGGTTGACCGCAACACCATGATATCTTTCGCAATATTGCGTCTTCTGGAGCAGATGACCGGCAAGGTGCGTGGGCATCCTGCCCATAGGGCAATGGCCATCCCGGCGACCGTTCCATGAGCGAATCGTCACGTCTCGCCGCAAGCGGACCGTCGCCGGCCCGATCAGGCCGGCGCGGCGGCGTTTATCCCCAGCCGGCACGCCACGGCGGGGCGAAAGTGCTATAGCGTCAACACCGACGACACCCGCTTCCGGAAAGACGTGGCCATCCACCCCGACATCCTGCGCCGCTACGCCGCCATCGCCGAAAAGTCCCGCGACGAGATGATCGCGCCGGACGGAGCGGTGCGGCCGCATTACGCGCCGCTGATGGCGCGGCTCGGGAAGATGTCTGAGGGCGAGCTCGGGCGGCGCTTCGTCTCGGCGCGGCAGTATCTTTCCGAGGCCGGCGTCTTCCACCAGGTCTATGGCGAAGGCGTCGAGCAGAGCCACGAATGGCCGCTCGGCCACCCGGCCCTCGTCCTCGACCGGGCGGAGTGGGCGGAGCTCTGCGCCGGGCTCGTCCAGCGCGCCCGCTTCCTCGAAGCCCTGCTCGCCGACCTTTACGGCCCGCAGCTCGTGATCGGCGAAAGGCTCCTGCCGGGCATTCTGGTCGGACGGAATCCGGAATTCCTGCACCCGCTTGCGGGCCAGGCCGGCGGCAGCGCGCCGCTCCTGTCCTTCATCGCCGTCGATCTCGGCCGCGGGCCGGACGGGCGCTGGTGGGTGCTCGGCGACCGCACCCAGGCCCCCTCCGGCGCCGGCTTCGCGCTGGAGAACCGGGTGGCGACGTCGAAGGCCTTTCCGGACGTCTCGCGCGACCTCAATGTCGAGCGGCTCGCCGGCTTCTTCCGGAAGTTCCGCGAGATGCTGTTCGCCCTCGGCGGCCCGGAGCATACCCGCATCGGCCTTCTCACCCCCGGTCCCCATAACGAGACCTATTACGAACACGCCTATCTCGCCCGCTATCTCGGCCTGCTCCTCCTCGAGGGCGGCGACCTCGTCGTCCATGGCGACCGGGCGGAGGTCCGCACCGTCGACGGTTTCCAGCCGATCAGCGTCTTGTGGCGGCGCCTCGATGCCGATTTCTGCGACCCGCTGGAGCTCTTCGGCGGCTCGCGGATCGGCACGCCCGGCCTCGTCAGGGCAGTCCGCTCGGGAGCGCTCGCCCTCGTCAACGCCCTCGGCTCCGGCATTCTCGAGACGCCGGCCCTTCTCGCCTTCCAGAAGCCGCTGGCGGCGCGGCTTCTCGGCGAAGAGCTGTCGCTGCCGACGATCGCCACCTGGTGGTGCGGCGAGGAGAAGATCCGCCGCTACGTCGCCGAAAATGCTTCGCGGCTGCAGCTCGGGCCGGCCTTTGCCGGCGCTCCGGCCTTTCCGGTGATGGGCGAGACGGCGGCGCGGCCGGGCGAGCGCCACCGCGACGTGCCCGCCACGGCGCGCGAGGGAATCGGCATCGTCGGCCAGGAGATCGCTGCGCTCTCGACGACGCCGGTCTACGGCAAGGCGGGACTGGAGCCACGGCCGGTGACGCTGCGGGCCTTCCTGATGCGCGACGAGGACGGCTGGCACGTCATGCCGGGCGGCTTTGCCCGGGTCGCCGATTCCCGCGACGCCCGCGTCATCTCGATGCAGCGAGGTGGCGGCTCGATCGACGTCTGGGTGCCATCGACGACGGCCGCCAAGCCGGTCACACTGCTCGGCCCGAAAGGCGACCGCTTCTCCCGCCGCCTGCCCGGCGCACTTCCCGCCCGGGCCGCCGACAATCTCTTCTGGCTCGGCCGCTATGCCGAGCGCTGCGAGGCGGCGACGCGGCTCCTGCGCCTCCATGCCGCCCGCAACAGCGAGGGCTGGAGCGCCGGCGAGCTGGAGGCCCGGCTCGCCGTCCTGTTGCGGGAATACGGCGTCGAGATCGAGGACGGCCATCCCCAGCGCGGGCTCCTCGCCCTCGGCCGCCAGTCGGCGGACACTGCCTCGCGCATCCGCGAGCGCTTCTCGCCCGATGCCTGGCGCACGCTCGAAGATATCGTCGCGCTGATCCTCGAGGCGATCGCCGAGGAGGAGGAGGACATCGTCGAGCTCACCAGCGCCATCCTCACCCATCTGTCGGGCTTTGCCGGACTCGCCCACGAAAACATGTACCAGTTCACCGGCTGGCGGTTCATGCAGTGCGGCCGGGCGCTCGAGCGCGGCCAGGCGACGGCGGCGGTGGCGTCCGCGCTGGTCGCCGAGGCGCCGCCGGTCGGCGCCCTCGAGGCGCTCCTCACCTTCACCGATTCCTCCGTCACCTATCGCCGGCGCTATTCGGTGGACCTGTCGCAGCAGACGGTCGTCGACCTCACCGTCCTCGATCCGCTCAATCCGCGATCCCTGGCCTTCCAGGTGAACACGCTCGCCGAGGTCACCGCCGCCCTGCCGGGCGTCCATCTCGGCGAGACGCCGGATCTCCTGCTGCGCCGGCTCGCGCGTCTGCGGGTGCGGCTCCAGACCGCCGACGCCCTGGAGGTCGACACGGCGTTTCTCGACCGGGTCGCCGCCGATCTGGCGCTGATCTCCGATCTTCTCACCCAGCGCTACCTGCTATCGAGCCCGCGGGCGGCGGCCGAATGGAGCGGGGGGCCGGAATGAGATACGCGATCCGGCTGAAGATCACCTACGACTACCCCGCCGCCGTCACCGATGCCCGCCATCTGTTGCGGGTGCGGCCGCACGCCGATGCCGGCCAGGCGCCGCGCAACGTCAGGCTGGCGATCACCCCGCGGCCCGACGAGCACGCCCGCGAGCGGGACTTCTTCGGCAACGACGTCGACGCGATCGCCTTTTTCGCCCCGCATACCGAGCTCGCCGTGCTGATGGAGGCCGAGGTGGCCGTCGAACGCCCGGTGCCGGCCCTCGAGCTTTCGCCGAGCGCGCCTTCCCTCGCCGAGGAGGCGCTCGCCGTGGCGACGGCGGACGGCACCTCGCCGCTCAATCATCTGGGCGCGAGCCGGCTGATCGCACCCGTCGCGCCGCTCACCGCCTATGTCGCCGAGACGCTCGGCGACGGCCTCGCCGGAGAGGCGGTGATGGCACTGACCCGGCGGATCCGCGACGATTTCGCTTACGTTCCCGGCGCCACCAGCGTCGGAACGAGCGTTGCCGAAGCCTTCGCCGCCCGGCGCGGCGTCTGCCAGGACTTCTCCCATGTGATGATCGCCGGCCTCAGGGCGAACGGCATCCCGGCCCGCTATGTCAGCGGCTTCCTGCGCACCGAGCCGCCCAAGGGCCAGCCGCGCCTCGAGGGCGCCGATGCGATGCATGCCTGGGTCGACGTCTGGCTGGGGGGCGAACTCGGCTGGGTCGGTTTCGACCCGACCAACGGCATCCTCGCCGGCGACGACCATATCGTCGTCGCCGTCGGCCGCGACTATTCCGACGCGCTGCCGATCGGCGGCACCTTCGTCACCGCCGGCCCGCAGGAGACCGACCATTTCGTCGATGTCATCCCGATCGGCTGACGGTTGAAGCCGCGCCGGCGGACCGACGACGCGCCGTTCACGAAGATGCCAGTCGTGCGACAATCTCGATTATATTATCAACGAGACTGAAAGATTTCGTCAGTTACGGTCACAACGCCGGAGTGGTGTGATCAAGACATTTGATCCCCGGATATGTCAGGCGCCGAACCCAATGTCTTGGTCGAAACACCACGATCTAAATTATTGTTGCTGGTGGATTTTTCGAATTTGACATTCGATACGGCGATCGAAACGGACGGGAGTCGAATGTCAAGTTCAATCCACTAGTCCCCGCAGCGTTTCGGCGGTGAAAAGACCATGAGCGTCAACATCCAGCTGGTCCTGTTTCTGGCCATGGGGACCTGCCTCATCGCCGGCGTCGCGATGCTTTCCGAATGGCGGAATTTTCGCGATCCCGCGGCTGCCTGGTGGAGCGCGGGCTTCCTGCTCAGCGCCGTCGGCGCCTGCCTGTTCCCGTTCCGCGAATATCCCGGCCTCGACATCCTGTCGATCGGCCTGTCCAACGCCCTGTTTCTCGCCTCCTACAGCGTCATCTGCGCCGGCATCGGCGAGTTCGCCGGGCGCCGCCCGAGCCTTCCTCTCGCACTGGTTCCAGGTCTCGTCTGGCTGCTGTTCTGGGGCTTCGTGCCGATCGCCGCCGATTTCGACGCCCGCGTCATCGCCATGTCGGTCGCCACCGCCTTCATTTCCGGCGTCAGCGCCTGGATCGGCTTCACCAGCAGGATCAACCGGCTGGCAAGGGCGCTTGCGGTGGTGATGGCGCTGCGCGCCGGCTTCTTCTGCGTCAGGACGGTGTGGGCGGCGGGCGCCTTCGGGCCGATCAGCGACGCGGCGAGGTCCTTCGGCTTCCAGGTGGTCATCATCGAAGGCCTTTGGACCTCGGTGCTGCTCGGCTATCTGATGCTGGCGCTGCTGCGCGAGAAGCGCGAGTCCTCGCTAATCAAGCTCGCCGAGACCGACTTCCTCACCGGCGCGGACAACCGCCGGGCCTTCCAGATGAAGGCTGAGATGGCCGTCCGCCATGCGTCGGAGCGGCGGGTGACGACGCTGATGGTCCTCGACCTCGATCACTTCAAGCGGATCAACGACGCCTATGGCCACGGCTTCGGCGACACGGTGCTGAAGCATTTCGCCGACATCGTCATGGCGCAGCTCGGCCCGGCCGACACCTTTGCCCGGCTCGGCGGCGAGGAATTCGCGCTGGTGCTGCCCGACCGTGACGAAGCCGAGGGTCTGCGCGCCGCCGAAGCCATCCGCATCGCCCTTGCGGCGACCCGGATCGGCGACGAGGAGTCGGCCGCCCGGGCGACGGTCAGCATCGGCCTCGTCACGACGCGCCACGGCCGGGCGCTCGTCCGGCTGCTGGACCTTGCCGACGAGGCGCTCTACCGGGCGAAGGCAAATGGCCGCAACCGGGTCGAATGCGTCGATCTCGGCAAGGAGCCGGCGACGGCTGAGGCCGCCGTCTACCGGCTGTCCGCTTAGCCTCCCCCACCCGGCCGGACCCGCCCGACGGGTGCTGGCGGGTCGACTATCCCTCGTGAACCATCACGACGGTTCCGAGCGGTGGCAGCGTCAGCGAGATCGAATAGGGCCGGCCGTGCACCGAATGGTCCTCGGCGATCTTGGCGCCGAGATTGCCGACATTGGAACCGCCATAGATCTCGGCGTCGGTGTTCAGCCGCTCGGTCCAGGTGCCTTCCTTGGCGACGCCGACGCGGTAGTCGTGGCGCGGGATCGGCGTGAAGTTCGAGACGATCAGCACCTGCCGGCCGTCGCGATCCTTGCGTAGGAAAGCGATGACGCTCTCCTCGACATTGGCGGTATCGACCCACTCGAAACCGCCCGGATCACAGTCGAGCTGATGCAGCGCCGGCACCTCGCGGTAGAGCGTGTTGAGGTCGCGCACCAGCCGCTGGACGCCGGCATGGGCGGGCGACTCCAGGAGATGCCAGTCGAGCGACTGGTCGTGGTTCCACTCGGCCCACTGGCCGAACTCGCCGCCCATGAACAGGAGCTTCTTGCCCGGATGGGTCCACATGAAGCCGAAATAGGCTCTGAGATTGGCGAATTTCTGCCACTCGTCGCCGGGCATCTTGCCGAGCAGCGAGCCCTTTCCGTACACCACCTCGTCATGTGAGAGGGGCAGCACGAAGTTCTCCGAATAGGCATAGACCATGCCGAAGGTCATGTGGTGGTGGTGGTAGCGCCGGTTGACCGGGTCCTCCTGCATGTAATGCAGGGTGTCGTGCATCCAGCCCATGTTCCACTTGAAGTGAAAGCCGAGGCCGCCGGCATAGGTCGGCTTCGAGACGTCCGGAAAGGCCGTGGATTCCTCGGCATGGGTGGTGGTCTTGGGGAAATACTCGCCTATCCGCTCGTTGGCGTCCTTCAGGAAGGCGATCGCCTCGAGGTTTTCCCGTCCGCCATAGATGTTCGGCTCCCATTCGCCGTGATTGCGCGAATAGTCGAGATAGAGCATCGAGGCGACGGCATCGACGCGCAGCCCGTCGATGTGGAACTGGTCGAGCCAGTACATGCCGTTGGCGACCAGGAAATTCCTGACCTGCGGCCGCCCGTAGTCGTAGATCAGCGTGTTCCAGTCCTTGTGGAAGCCGCGCCGCGGATCGGGATGCTCGTAGATCGCCGTGCCGTCGAAGCGCACGAGGCCGTGGACGTCGGTCGGGAAATGCCCCGGCACCCAGTCGAGCAGCACGCCGATGCCTTCCTGGTGCAGCGCGTCGACGAGGCGGGCAAAGGCCTCCGGCGAACCCCAGCGCGAGGTCGGCGCGAAGAGGCCGATCGGCTGATAGCCCCAGGAACCGTAGAACGGATGCTCGGACACGGGGAGAAACTCGACATGGGTGAAGCCCATGTCCTTGACGTAAGGCACCAGCTCGCGGGCGATCTCGTCGAAGTCGAGCATCGCGTTGTCGGCGCCGCGGCGCCAGGAGCCGAGATGCACCTCGTAGATGGCGATCGGCTTCTCGCGGTTCTGCCACTCGGCGGAATGCGACTGGAACTCCCCGTCCTGCCACTCGTGATCGACGAGCCCGTCGACGATCGAGGCGGTGGACGGCGCAGCCTCCTGCCGGAAGCCGACCGGATCGGCCTTCAGCGGCTGAATGTTGCCGTCGGGGCCGATCACCTCGAACTTGTAGACCTCGCCGCGGCCGAGCCCCGGGATGAACAGTTCCCAGACGCCGCATTCGTGGCGCTTGCGCATGACCGAGCGACGACCGTCCCAGGAATTGAAGTGGCCGACCACCGAAACCCGCCGGGCGCTCGGCGCCCAGACGGCGAAGGCGACGCCGTCGGTCCCGTCCATCGTCGCCGGATGGGCGCCGAGCTTCTCGTAGAAGCGGTAGTGGCTGCCCTCGGCGAGCAGATAGACGTCCTGATCGCCGAGGATCGGACCGAAGCGATAGGGGTCTTCCTCGTCCCACTCCTGGCCGCCGCCATGGCTGTAGCGCATGCGGTAGGCGGAGGCTCCGTCGAGGCCCGGCACATAGCCGGTGAAGAAGCCTTCCGGACCGAAGCTTTCGAGGATCGCGAGCTCCTTGCCGGCGCCGTCGATCACCTTGGCGTAGTGCGCACCCGGCCGATAGACGCGCACGATCGCTCCGCCTTCGGTCGCAAATCGTCCGAGGACCGAGAAAGGATCGCCATGGACACCGCGCCCGATCTCCCAGGCCTGGTGCTCTTCGGGCCAATGCTCGACGCCGGCGGGGGGTGTTGCGGGGGTCAATGTCATTTCAGAACCTGTCGTTTCTCGAGAAGTGAGACGATGCCGCGCAGGGGAATCGACAACCATGCCGGCCGCATCGCGGCCTCGTAGCGAAGCTCGTAGAACGCCTTCTGCAGGACGAAGAGGTCGAGCAGCTGGCGGGTCGGCTCGTCGAAGGCGATCCCCGACGCCGCGCTCCAATAGGAAAGGAACGCCTCCGTCACCTCGTCGCGCCAGCCGACGGCCATGTCGCGCAGCCGCTCGGCGGTGGTCTCGTCGACGGGTCCCGCCCTGTCGCGGGCGGCGAAGGCGGCATAGTCGAAGGAGCGGATCATCCCGGCGACGTCGCGCAGCGGCGAGGTCTTGGCACGCCGCTCTTCCAGCGAACGCCCCGGCTCGCCCTCGAAGTCGAGGATGACGACGTCGTTCTTGGCGACGAGAACCTGGCCGAGGTGATAGTCGCCATGGATCCGCGTGCGGTGGGTGTCGACCTTCAGCCCGCCGAACCGGTCGAACCAGGTGAGGATGTCCTTTTCCGCACCGAGCAGGCGCTCGACATTGTCGAGCTCTTCCGGCGGCAGGTTCGGCTTCGACTTGGCGAGAACCGCCAGCGCGTCACCGACGTCCTTCTTGGCCTCGCCGACGATCGCCATGTAGCTGTCGTCGTCGAGCGGCTCGGGATCGAAGGCGGCATCGCCGGTCTTCGTGGCGAGCGCCGCATGCATCTCGCCGGTCCGCCGGCCGAGCACCTCGGCCGGATCGATCTGGATCTGCAGCTTGGGCTCGCTGAGGGCGCCGACCTCGAGGTTCTCGTCGGCGAGCGGCTGCTGGGCATAGGCGTGATCGCGCAGATAGCGGGCGAGCGCCTCGACGATCACCGTCCAGGCGTCGCCCTGGTTCTGCACCTGCTCGAACAGCGCCGCGATGGCGGTGCGGCTGCCGTCGGGCCGGACCAGTTCGATCGAGCCATAGAGCGCCGGCGCCGCCTCGAAGTCGGTCTTCTCGGTCAGGAACCGCGTGACCTCCAGCTCCGGCTGGATGCCGTCACGCAGGCGGCGATAATATTTCAGGATCGCGTCCGAGCCGATCAGCAGCGAGGTGTTGGACTGCTCGCCCGAAAGGACGCGGATGCCCTCCTCCTCGACGAGAAGCGTCTTGGCGAGACCCTCGCGTTCGCTCGCCGACGCCTCGACGACGAGGTCGCCGGCGGCGAGCGAGACGTTCACGTCCGCCGCGATCAGCGCGATCATCAGCTTGGCGAATTCGGCGCTGCGGGTGCCGTCGATCAGGGCGCCGATCCGCGGCCCCTGGCGCACCTTGGCGATGGTGTAGGGAAGGTCCGGATCCTGGGTCGACAGATGCTGTTCGCCCCAGCGCACCGCCAGCGGCAGGAGATAGTTCTGCTCGCCCTCGGCGGTCTCGACCTTCAGCTCGGTGAAGAGGTGGCGGCGGCTCTCGGGCGTCGGCGTCCCGAGGACGGTGACGTCGAGGGAGCGCGGCCGTGCCGACTTGCCGGCATACCAGCGCTGGCCGGCGGCATAGGCCGGCAGTACCGACTTCAGCTCGGTGAGATTGCGCCCGCCGATGGTGGCCCGCAGATCGCCCTGGGCCACCAGCGTCGAAAAGGCCGGCAGTGGCGTCGGCGTCGCCGGATAGCGCTGAACAGCGGCGTTGCCGTCGGCGAGGTCGAACCAGAAGAAACCGTAGGCCGGCAGGGTCAGGATGTACGGGTTGAGCCCGATCGGCGGGAACTGCGACAGGCCGAGCATTTCGATCGGCACGCAGCCGGCATAGGCGGAGAGGTCGAGCTCGACCGCCTGGGCGGAGCCGGAAAGGTTGGCAACACACAGCACCCGCTCATCGGCATATTCGCGCAGATAGACGAGGATCTTGCGGTTCGACGGTAAAAGGAAGGTGATCTCGCCGCGGCCGAAGGCTTCCTTGGTGCGGCGGACCTGGATCAGCCGGCGCATCCAGTTGAGCTGCGAGGCCGGGTTGTTCGACTGGGCCTCGACATTGACGGCCTGGTAGCCGAAGACGGCGTCCTGGATGACGGGCAGGTACAGCCGCTGCGGATCGGCGCGCGAGAAGCCGCCATTGCGGTCCGCCGACCACTGCATCGGCGTGCGCACCCCGTCGCGGTCGCCGAGATAGTAGTTGTCGCCCATGCCGATCTCGTCGCCGTAATAGACGACGGGCGTGCCGGGCATCGACATCAGCAGCGCGTTGAGAAGCTCCACCTTGCGCCGGTCGTTGCCCATCAGCGGCGCCAGCCTCCGGCGGATGCCGAGATTGATGCGCGCGCGGGTGTCGGCGGCATAGGTCGACCAGAGATAGTCGCGCTCCTCCTCGGTGACCATTTCCAGCGTCAGCTCGTCATGGTTCCTGAGGAAGATCGCCCATTGGCAATTCTCCGGAATGTCCGGCGTCTGGCGCATGATGTCGGTGATCGGATGCCGGTCTTCCTGGGCCAGCGCCATGTACATGCGCGGCATCAGCGGGAAGTGGAACGCCATGTGGCATTCGTCGCCCTCGCCGAAATAGGGCCGCGTGTCCTCCGGCCACTGGTTCGCCTCGGCGAGCAGCATCTTGTCCGGATAATGCTTGTCGAGATCGGCCCGGATCGTCTTCAGGACATCGTGGGTTTCGGGGAGGTTCTCGTTGTTCGTCCCCTCGCGCTCGACGAGATAGGGGATCGCGTCGAGCCGCAGCCCGTCGACGCCCTTGTCGAGCCAGAAGTGCATGGTGGCGAGCACTTCCTCCATCACCTTCGGATTGTCGAAGTTGAGGTCCGGCTGGTGGGAGAAGAACCGGTGCCAGAAATATTGCTGCGCCACCGGGTCCCAGGTCCAGTTGGAAGTCTCGGTGTCGGTGAAGATGATGCGGGTGAGATCGTAGCCCTTGTCGTCGTCGGCCCAGACGTAGAAGTCCCGCTCGGGGCTTCCCTTCGGCGCGCGCCGGGCCGCCTGGAACCAGGGGTGCTGGTCGGAGGTGTGGTTGATGACCAGCTCGGTGATCACCCGCATGCCGCGCTTGTGCGCCTCGTCGATCAGCTTCTCGACATCTTCGAGATTGCCGTAGGACGGGTTGACCGAGCGGTAGTCGGAGATGTCGTAGCCGTCGTCGCGCAGCGGCGAAGGATAGAACGGCAGGAGCCAGATCGCCGTGACGCCGAGTTCCTGGATGTAGTCGAGCCGCGACAGAAGCCCCGCGAAGTCCCCGACCCCGTCGCCGTTCGAATCGACGAAGGTCTTGACGTGGACCTGATAGATGATCGCGTCCTTGTACCAGTCGGGGGCGTTGAGGTCCGGCCCGGAGGTGGTCTCCGGCGTGACGATGGCGGCAATCTCGTTCATGAAGCGGGCGCTTTCGGCGTTCTGGTTCTTATCGCGTGAGCTTGAAGACGGCATATGGCCTGTCCTGCGGATTCAGCCACCAGTGCTGGATCTTTCCGGTCCAGGCGAGGCTGTTGCCGCTCGCCATGTCGGTCGCGTGGATGGTCCCGTCGTCCGGAAGGCCGAACTCCCAGAGCGGCACTTCGAAATGGCCGCCCTGATCGTGGTGCGGATCGAGATTGACCATGAAGAGAAGATACGACGAGAGGTCCTTCGTCCGCTTGCCGTAATAGAGGACCTGGTCGTTCCAGAAATTGAAGAAGGCGAGCGAGCGGAAATCCTTCATCGCCGCCTCGTCGTTGCGCAGCCTGTTGAAGAAGGCGATGTCGTCACGGATGTTGCCTTCGGCATGCCAGTCGAAGGCGCGGATCTCGTATTTCTCCGAGTTGAGATACTCCTCCTTGCCGGGGATCGGCAGGAATTCGCAGAGCTCGAAGCCCGAATAGACGCCGTAATTGCCGCCGAGCGAGGCGGCCAGCGCGAGGCGGCTGCGAAAGCCGGGCCGTCCCGAGGTCTGCAGGTAGATCGGATTGATGTCCGGCGTATTCACGAAGAAATTCGGCCGCATGTATTCGGCGCATTCCTCGGTGGTCAGCTCGGTCAGATATTCCTGCAGCTCCCACTTCTCGTTCCGCCAGGTGAAGTAGGAATAGGATTGGTTGTAGCCGACCTTGGCAAGGCGCTTCATCACCTTCGGCCGGGTGAATGCCTCGGCGAGGAAGATGACGCCGGGGTCGACCTTGCGCGCTTCGCCGATCACCCATTCCCAGAACGGGTAGGCCTTGGTGTGGGGGTTGTCGATGCGGAAGATCCGGACGCCATGCTCCATCCAGTGCAGGAACATGTCGCGCATCGCATACCAGAGCGACGGCAATGCGCCGCGATAGAAGTGGAAGTTGACGATGTCCTCGTAGCGCTTCGGCGGGTTCTCGGCATATTTGATCGTGCCGTCCGGCCGCCAGTCGAACCATTCCGGATGCTCCTTGATCCAGGGATGGTCGGGCGAGGCGTTGAGGGCGATGTCGAGGGCGATCTCGAGGCCGTGCTTCTTCGCCTCGGCGATCAGCCGGTGGAAGTCGTCGAAGCTGCCGAGTTCGGGATGGATGGCGAGGTGGCCGCCATCTTTCGAGCCGATCGCATAGGGGCTGCCGGGATCGGTCGGCTCCGGCGTCAGCGAGTTGTTCTTGCCCTTCTTGTTGGTCGAGCCGATCGGATGGATCGGCGGGAAATAAAGGACGTCGAAACCCATCTCCTGAATGTCCGGCAACCGGGCGATGACATCGTCGAAGGTGCCGTGGCGGTTGACGTCGCCGGACTGGGAGCGCGGAAACAGCTCGTACCAGGCCGAGAAGGCCGCCCGCTCGCGATCGACCCAGACCGGAACGTCGATCGGGTAGCGCGACAGATGGGTCCGGTGGCCGGCGGCCTGGAGGATCAGGGTCGCTTCTTCGGATTCCATCAGCACGTACTGGCCGTCCTGATCGCCCTTCTCGGCGAGTTTTTCCAGGCGTTCGACGAGCTTGGCGAGGGCACGCTGGTCCTGCTTGGAGCCGCGGCCCGAATCGGCGGCCTTCTTGATCAGATCGCGCGCCTCGATGAGTTCGAGGTCGGTCAGCTTGCCGGCGTCGCGCTTCTTCTTCGCCTCGTCGCGCCAAGACGCATAGAGATCACGCCAGGCGACGATCGAGTAGCGATAGGGCCCGGGCTCGTCGAAGCTGACGGTCGCCTGCCAGCGGTCGTTCTCGACGAATTGGAACTTCACCTCCGACCATTGCGACGGATCGACCTCGGCCGGGCCGTAGATCAGCGCCGCGTCGATCTTGTCGTGGCCGTCGCAGAAGATGTCGGCCGAAACGGTCAACGGCTCGCCGACGATCCGCTTCACGGCGAAGCGTCCGGCGTCGATCTCCGGCTCGACGCCTTCGATCGCGACGCGGTTCTCGGCGAGGGCGAAGAGCAGCGCCTCGCTCTCGGCGTTCTTCGCTTTCGCGGACTTCTTCGCCTTTTTCGGCTGCAGTTCGAGGTCGGCCATGAACGAACCTTCTTGAGAGGTATCCGGTCGGATGGAAGCCACCGCGGCTGGCACGGCGGCCGGTCAGCACTCGGTTAAAGGGATAGGCGGGCTGGGTTGCATTTCCAGTCGCAACGCCGGAGGGCGGCGGGAAGTTCAGCCGGGGAAAGGGAAAAAACCGCGCGCTTCGACGATCACCCGGCGCCACTTCCGCGCCGAGGCGACCGGGGCACCGTCAAGACGGGCCGAAGTCTTTACGCTGGTCGCGCCCCTCGGCCGCCCGGCCTTTACTGCGCCGACTCGCCGCCCTGGGGCTGGCGTGGCATCGCCGGCTGGTCGAGCTTCGGCGCAAGGCCGCGCTGGCCGGCGTGATAGCGGTCGTGGATCTTGCGGCCCATCGCATAGGTCGCGACCGTCGCCCGCTCGTCGCCGAGCACCATCAGCGCGAACAGCTCCTCGGCGAGGGTCTCCACCCGCTCCATGCGGCGGCGCAGCGGCGCGGTGGCATGGCTGTCGAGGACGACGACATCGGCTTCCAATCCCGGCGCCAGCCGGCCGACCCGCGTCTCGATGCCCATCGCCGCGGCATTGCCCGCCGTCAGCATGTGGAAGGCCTCGAAGGCCGGCAGCTTCTGGCCCTTCAGCGCCAGCACCTTGTAGCCCTCGGCCGCCGTCGTCAGCATCGAATAGGAGGTGCCGCCGCCGATGTCGGTGGCGATGCCGGTCTTCAGCCCGAGAGCGCGCGAGGCCGCGAGATCGTAGAGCCCCGAGCCGAGAAAGAGGTTCGACGTCGGGCAGAAGATCGCCGAGGCGCCCTGTTCGGCGAGAGCCTCGCGTTCGCGCCCTGACAGATGGACGCAGTGGCCATAGAGCGCCCGGGGCCGCACGAGGCCGTAGCGTTCATAGACGTCGGTGTAGTCCTTCGACCAGGGAAAGGCCTCGGCAACATAGGCGATCTCGGCGTGGTTCTCCGAAAGATGCGTCTGGATCGGCAGATCCGGGAATTCGGACGCGAGTGCGCCGGCCGCCTCCAGCTGCGCCTCGGTCGAGGTGGGCGCAAAGCGCGGCGTGATCGCCACCTCCAGCCGCCCGTGGCCGTGCCAGGCCGAGATCAGTTCCTTCGTCTCGTCATAGCCGGACTGCGGCGTATCGAGGAGGCCCGGCGGGGCGTTGCGGTCCATCATCACCTTGCCGGCGATCATCCTCAGGTTCCGTCGCCCGGCTTCGTGGAAGAACGCCTCGGCGCTGACCTGATGGGTGGTGCAATAGACGGCCGCCGTGGTGGTGCCGTTCGCCGCCAGCGTGTCGAGCAGGAAGCGCGAGGCCTCTCCCGCGACGCCGGAATCGCCGTAGCGCAGCTCTTCGGGGAAGGTGTATTTCGCCAGCCACTCCATCAGTTCGGCGCCATAGGAGGCGATCACCTGGGTCTGCGGCAGGTGGAGATGCGGGTCGATGAAGCCCGGCATGACGAGATGCGGCCGGTGGTCGATGAGCGGCACGCCCGGCTCGAGCCGGCGGGCGAGGCTCGGCCCCTCGCCGATCTCGGTGATGATCCCGTCCCTGATGACGAGGATGCCGTCCTCGACATAGCGGATGGCGGCCGCCTCGCCGTCGACGGCCGGATCGGCATCGAAGGAGAGAAGCCGCGCACGAATCGCCAGGGTGCCGGGTCTCGAAGTCATCGCCGCGATGATAGCGCCGCCGCGCCGTCCCTCACAGCCCCCCGCTTGCGGCCACGCCGTCAAAGCCCGTTTGTCAGATTTCCCCTGGCTTCACAGTCCCTTGGCGAGCCCCGGCGCCTTGCCGTCGGCAAGCCAGCGGGCGAGGAGCTCGCGCTCGGCGGGTTCGAGGCCGGAGACGTTGCCGGGGGGCATCGCATGGCTGCGCACCGCCTGCCGCTCGATCAGCGAGGCGTAGTGGATCATCTCGTCGCCGGTCTCGAGGCGGATGTCCTTCGGCGCATGGATCATTCCCGGCCAGAGCGGCTCCCTGGCGTGGCACATGGAACAGCGCGACAGGACGATCGCCTCGGCCTCCTCGAAATGCGGCGAATTGGCGAGGGCATATTGCGGGTCGCCCGACCATTGGCGTTTCGCCGTCTCGCTCGCGTCATCGCTCGCGTTGCTGCGCCAGCCGGGCGCGCCGGACAGCGTGATGACGATGATGAAGAAGATCCCGGCGAGCGGCCAGCACCACCAGAGCTTCTCGCCGGTGGCATGCATGGTGTTGAAGAAGTGCCTGACCACCGCGCCGATGAGCAGCACCAGCCCGGCGATGACCCAGTTCCATTCCGTCGCGAAGGCGAGCGGATAATGGTTGGAGAGCATCAGGAAGATCACCGGCAGCGTCAGGTAGTTGTTGTGCAGCGAACGCTGCTTGGCCGCCTTGCCGAGAGCGGGATCCGGGCTGCGGCCGGCCATCAGGTCGGCGACGACGATCTTCTGGTTGGGAATGATGGTGAAGAAGACGTTGGCGGTCATGATCGTCGCGATCAGCGCGCCGGTGTGGAGCATCGCGCCGCGGCCTGAGAAGACTTGGCTGAACAGGAAGCTCGAGGCGACCACATAGACGAAGAGAATGGCGAGCAGCGCCGTGTCGTTGTTCTTCAGCGGCGACTTGCAGAGAAGGTCGTAGACGATCCAGCCGAGGGCGAGGCCGGCAATGCCAATCAGGCTGGCGCCCCAGACCGGCAGGTCGGCGACCTGAGGATCGATCAGGAAGAGGTCGGCGTGGAGGTAGTAGACGAGGAACAGCAGCGCCGCGCCGGACAGCCAGGTGGAATAGCTCTCCCATTTGAACCAGGTGAGCTCGTCCGGCATCTCGTCCGGCGCCACCATGTATTTCTGCATGTTGTAGAAGCCGCCGCCATGCACCTGCCACGCTTCGCCGGCCACCCCCTGCGGCAGCTCGCGGCGACGCCTCAGGCCGAGATCGAGGGCGATGAAATAGAAGGACGAGCCGACCCAGGCGACAGCGGTGATCACATGCACCCAGCGCACCGCGAACTGCAGCCATTCGGAGAGGTATGTCCACATCGAGGGATCGGGTCCTTGGATTTGCGCGACATCGGATCGGGCCGGACGCCGGGACGGCTCGCGCCCGAACAGCCACCTTTTCCGGCCAATAAACGCGCCGGCGCTGCTCGCTCCCGTCTGCCCTCCTGAGCCTGTCGAAGGGCGGGCATCTCCCCCTCAAACGGGGAGATCGACCCTGCATATGCCCTCGCGGCTGACCTTCAGCGTCGAAGCCGGCACCAGCAACTAGGACGACGAGGCAGATTGGGCGAAGCTGGTGATCTCCCCCCTTGAGGGGGAGATGTCCGGCAGGACAGAGGGGGGTGCCTCGGCACAACCGTCAGAGAAGCCCCCTGCACACCGCTCAGCGACCCTTCGAGCTCAGCCGGCCTTTTGGCCGGCTGAGTGTCCCGGGACCGGCGGGGCCGAGGTCTTACGCCCCGCTCCTCAGCTCTGCACGCCCTCGACGTACCAGTCCATCTTGAGGAGGTCGCCGTCGGGGATCTTCTCGCCGTCCGCGACCTTCTCCTCGCCCGCCTGGTTCTTGATCGGCCCGGTGAAGACCTCGTAGGTGCCGGCCTTGGTCTCGTCGACGATCTTCTGGGCCGCAGCCTTCACGTCGTCGGGCATGGCGTCGTTGAACGGCGCCATTTCGAGGATGTCCTCCTGCATGCCCCACCAGATGTCGCGCGGCTTCCAGTCGCCGGCAAGGAGCTTCTTCACCTCGTCGACGTAATACGGCCCCCAGTGATCGACGATCGCCGTCATGTGGGCCTTCGGCGCGAAGCTCGACATGTCCCAGGCCTGGCCGAAGGCGATGACGCCCGCCTCCTCGGCCGCCTGCAGCGGCGCAGGCGAGTCGGTGTGCTGGCTGATCACGTCGACACCCTGGGAGAGCAGCGCCTTGGCGGCGTCGGCTTCCTTGGCGGGATCGTACCAGGAGTTCACCCAGACGACCTTGGTGACGAAGTCCGGATTGACCGCCCTTGCGGCGAGGGTGAAGGCGTTGATGCCCATCACCACCTCGGGGATCGGGAAGGAGGCGATGTAGCCGCCCTGGCCGGCCTTCGACATCATGCCGGCGATGGTGCCGAGCACGGCGCGGCCCTGATAGAAGCGCGAATTGTACGCCCCCATGTTGTCGGCCGTCTTGTAGCCGGTGGCATGGTCGAAGGCGACGTTTGGAAACTGCTTGGCGACCTTCAGCGTCGGGTTCATGAAGCCGAAGGAGGTGGTGAAGACGATGTCGTTGCCGCCCTGCGCCAGCTGGCGGATGACGCGCTCGGCATCCGGCCCCTCGGCGACGTTCTCGACGAAGCTCGTCTCCACCTTGTCGCCGAGTTCCTTCTCGAGGAACTTCCGCCCCTGGTCGTGGGCGAAGGAATAGCCGTAGTCGCCGACCGGGCCGACATAGACGAAGGCGGCCTTCACCTTGTCCTTGCCCTGGGCGCGCGCCGGAAGGCCGACGACGGAGGTCGCGGCAAGCGTCGCGGCACCGGCGAGAAGGCGGCGGCGGTTGGTTTCGAACATCACGGGATCTCCTGTTGTAAATCGTCGAAGGATCGGTTCAGGCCGCCGCCCGGAAGGGCTTTCCGAGGCAGGCCGGAGCGTTTGCGCCGCCGCGCTTGGCGGCGGAGATGATCGCGAGGACGGCGATCGTCGCGAGATAGGGGAGCGCCGCCAGAAGCTCGGGCGCGAACATGTTGAAGCCGGCGGCCTTCGCCTGCAGCTCCATGGTGATGACGAGGCCGAAAAGATAGGCGCCGGCCAGCATGCGGCCCGGCCGCCAGGAGGCGAAGACCACGAGGGCGATGGCGATCCAGCCGCGGCCCGCCGTCAGCCGCTCGGCCCACATCGGCGTCAGCACCAGCGAATAGTAGGAGCCGGCGAGCCCGGCCATCGCCCCGCCGAACAGGATGGCGAGATAGCGCACCTTCAGCACCGGATAGCCGATGGCGTGGGCGGCGGAATCGGATTCGCCGACCGCCCGAAGAATCAACCCGGCGCGCGAGCGGTTGAGGAACCAGGCGACCGCGACGGTGAGGATCAGCCCGAAATAGACCAGCGGCGAATGGCCGAAGACGAGGCGCAGAAGCGGCGAGGCGGTCAGCGCCTCGGGGAAGATCGTCCCGAAGGTCGGCGTGGTGATGCCGACGAAGGGCGCGCCGATCAGCGCCGAGACGCCGGTGCCGAAGATCGTCAGGGCAAGGCCCGTCGCCACCTGATTGGCCATCAGCGTCAGGACGAGGACGGCGAAGATCATCGAGGCCGCCGCCGCCGCTCCCATCGCCGCCAGTGCGCCCAGCACGGGGATGCCGGTGGAGGTGGCGACGGCAAAGCCGGTGACCGCGCCGATCAGCATCATCCCCTCGACGCCGAGATTGAGGACGCCGGATTTCTCGACGACGAGTTCGCCGAGTCCGGCGATCAGGAGCGGCGTCGCGGCGCCGGCGACGGTCATCAGGATGGCGACGAGAAGGTCGAGATTCATGCCGCCACCGCCTTGCCCTTGGCGGGCTCCGCCTCCTTCGCCGCAGCCGCCTTCGGCGCCGGCGCGGCACGGCCGGAGACCACCCGGTAGCGAACCAGAATGTCGGTCGCGAGCAGGAAGAACAGCATCATCGCCTGGAAGACGCCGGTCGCCGCGGAGGGCAGGCCGATCGTCGTCTGGGCGCTTTCGCCGCCGACATAGGTCAGCGCCAGGACGAGGGCGGCGGCGAGGATGCCGAGCGGGTTCAGCCGGCCGAGAAAGGCGACGATGATGGCGGTGTAGCCGTAGCCGGTGGGAAACTGCGGCACCATCTGGCCGAACGGGCCCGACGCTTCGAGGATACCGGCGAAACCGGCGAGCCCGCCGCCGGCCATCAGCGCGATCCACACCGTCGAGGCGGCCCCGAAGCCGCCGAAGGCGGCCGCCTTCGGGGCAAGGCCCACGACCTTGATCTGGAAGCCGGTGATCGTACGGGTCATCACCGCAAAGGCGGTGAGCGCAACCGCCGCCGCCAGCGGTACGCCGAGATGGATGAGCGTGCCGGGAACGATCATCGGCAGTGTCTGGTCGGCGGAGAACATCGCCGTCTGCGGGAAATTGAAGCCCTCGGGGTCCTTCCAGGGACCGCGCATTAGATAGAACAGCAGCTGGATGGCGACGTAGTTGAGCATCAGGCTGGTCAGGATCTCGTTGACCCCGAGCGTCGTCTTGAGGATCGCCGGGACCGCTGCCCAGACCATGCCGCCGAGAATGCCGCAGACAAGCATCAGCGGCAGGATCCACGAGCCGGACATGTCGAGCGTTGCCAGCGCGACGCCGGTGCCGGCGAGGCCGCCGAGGATGTACTGGCCCTCGGCGCCGATGTTCCAGACATTGGCGCGAAAGCCGATGGCAAGGCCGGTGGCGATCATCGCCAAGGGCGCCGCCTTCACCAGGAGGTCCTGCCAGCGATAGAGATTGAACAGCGGCTTGACGAAGATCTCGACGACGGCGCCGAACCCGTCATGGCCGAGCAGCGTGAAGAGCACCGCCCCGACGATGAGCGTCAGGACGACGGCGATGACCGGCGCCGCCAGCATCATCGCACGGCTTTCCTGCCGCCTCGGCTCCAGACGCAACAGGCTCACAGGGCAGGCTCCGGTCGTCTTTCGTGGGCCTCGGCCTTCGCCCCGACCCTCGTTTCGGCCGCCTGGCCGCCATGGATGCCGCCCATCAGGAGCCCGACCCGCTCGATGGAAATGCCCTTGACGTCCATCGGCTCGGACAGCCGTCCCTCGTTGATCACCGCCAGGCGATCGCAAAGCTCGAGCAGCTCGTCGAGATCCTGGCTGACGACGACGACGGCGGCGCCTTGTCTGGCGAGATCGATCATCGACTGGCGGATGAAGGAGGCGGCCCCCGCATCGACGCCCCAGGTCGGCTGCGAGACGACGAGCACTGCCGGGTCCTGCATGATCTCCCGGCCCATGACGAATTTCTGCAGGTTGCCGCCCGAAAGACTCCCTGCGGCAGCGCCCGGTCCGGTCGCCTTGACCGAGAAGGCCTCGATCACCCGCCCGGCATAGTCGCGCGCCGCCTTCGCCCGGATGACGCCGCCGGAGGCAAGGCCCATGCGGCTTCGCGCCGAAAGCAGCGCGTTGTCGGCAAGGCTCATTCCCGGCACGGCGGCGTGGCCGTTGCGCTCTTCCGGAGAGCTGGCGAGCCCCGCCCGGCGCCGGGCGCCGACCGACAGGCCGGCAAGTTCCGTCCCGTCGAGCCGGATCGAGCCCGAAATGCCGGCGGCGTCCTCGCCCGAAATAACGGCGAGGAGCTCGTTCTGGCCGTTGCCGGCGACCCCGGCGATGCCGAAGATCTCGCCCGAGCGAACCGCGAACGAAACCTCCTTCAGGCTGGTGCCGAAAGGCGGCTCGCCCGGCGCCGACAGCGCGGAGACGACGAAGCGCTCCTTGCCGGCCGCGCCGGAGGATTTCTGCGACAGGTCCTTGAGGCTGCCGCCGATCATCAGCTCGGCCATCGAGCGTGCCGATTCCTCGCGCGGATCGCAGCTCGCCACCACCTTGCCGCCGCGAAGGATGGTGGCGGATTCGCAGAGCGCCTTGATCTCGTGGAGCTTGTGGGAAATGTAGAGGATCGAGCAGCCTTCGCTCGCCAGGCGCCGCAGCGTTTCGAAGAGCTGCTCCACTTCCTGCGGCGTCAGCACCGAGGTCGGCTCGTCCATGATCAGGAGCTTCGGCTGCTGCAGGAGCGCGCGGACGATCTCGATGCGCTGGCGCTCGCCGACCGACAGCGTATGGACATGGCGGTGGGGGTCGAGGGAAAGCCCGTAGGAGGCGAGCACCTCGCGCACCCGCGCCTCCAGCTCGCGCCGGGGCGGCGGATTGTCCATGCCGAGCGCAATGTTCTCCAGCACGGTCATCGCCTCGAACAGCGAGAAGTGCTGGAATACCATGCCAATGCCGAGGCTGCGCGCCTCGCGCGGCGAGCCGATGCGAACCGGCTTGCCGTCAAAGACGATCTCGCCCTCGTCCGCCTGCTGCACGCCGTAGATGATCTTGACGAGGGTGGACTTGCCGGCGCCGTTCTCGCCGAGCAGCGCATGGATCGCCCCGGCCGGCACCTGGAACGAGACGTGGTCGTTGGCGACGACGCCGGGAAAGCGCTTGGAAATTCCCTTCAGTTCCAGACGTGGCGAGACCGCCGTCGCTGTCATCAACCCCGATCCCTGCCCAACCGTTCGACGCCGCTTCACTATGGCATCCGCAACCGGCTCATGCCAAGCTTCACGGCAGCGTTTCTCCCTGATGTTTTAACAGGCAAGTGGCGATCTCCGCGGCGGCGAGCGCGGCGATCACCTCGGGCCGCTTGTCGCGCAGGCCCGCCCCGCCGATCGGCAAAGTGAGGCGGGCGGCATCGGCCTCGCGCCGCTCTTCGGCCAGATGGCGGCGAAACCGCTCGCGCTTGGTGGCCGAGCCGATCATGCCGACATAGGCGGCATCGCCCCGGGCGAGCGCGGCGGCGGCGATGAGGAAGTCCAGGGAATGCTCGTGGGTCATCACGACGAAGGCGGCGCCGGGCGGCGCGTCCTCGACCAGCGCTTCCGGCATCGCGGCGGCGACCGCTCGCACGGCCTGCGGCAGACCGCGAAGCGTTTCCGGCCGCGAATCGACGAGGCCGACGGCAAGCGGCAGCGGCGCCATCGCCGTCGCCAGCGCCCGGCCGGTATGCCCCGCACCGAAGATCATGACGGCCGGAAGCCTTGCCCTCGCCCGCTCGTCATCCGCCGCGATCGCCGCAAGCAGCGCCGCATCGAGCCGTTGGAAGGACAGTCCCACCCGGCCGCCGCAGCACTGGCCGATCTCTGGCCCGAGCGGCACGTCGATCGCCGCTTCCGTCTCGCCGGCGGCGATCATCGCCCTTGCCTGGTCGATTGCGTCGAATTCAAGCCGGCCGCCGCCGATCGTGCCGGCGACCTCTTGCGCGGTCACCAGCATCCGCGCCCCGGCCTCGCGGGGCGTCGAGCCGAGAGCCGTCTCGACGGTGACGAGAAAGGCGGGATCGGCACGTTCTTGGGCTGCATGGGCAGCGGCGAGGAGACGGGTCATTCCGTGCGCGCCAGATTGCATCCCGGACCGCTGCGGCTATTGACGCTTGCGAGCCGATCAGACGTCTGCAGCCTGTCGCGCCCCCCTCTGTCCTGCCGGACATCTCCCCCGCAAGGGGGGAGATCGATCTCGCGCCGACGCCGCTGCCTCAAATCCGGCGTTCGTCGCGGCAGCCACGTTTCTGGAAAAGGTGAAAGCCGCGCCGCCTCCAATCTCCCCCCTTGAGGAGATGTCCGGCAGGACAGAGGGGGGTGCCGCGGCGCCATTACGTCAAACGACCCTTCCCCGCATCGCCTCGGACTGCTCGAGAGTGGCATTGGCGAGCCGAGAGACTTGTCATTTCACTCAAGCCTGCCACTCATCCATCCTGCGTCGCACGTTCGATCGCCTCTCCGACCCACTCATTGAGGCTCTTCTGCTGTGCTCTCGCGGCGGTTACGGCTGCCTCATGCAGCCCCGCTTCGATCCGGACGTTGAATTTTCCCGAAAAGCCGCGAAACGGCTCGATACCGTTCTCGGTGCACATCTCGAGATAAGTCTTGAGGGAGAGATGTCCCTCCTCCTTCAATCCATCGACGCTCGTGGCGTAAAAATCCGCTCCGCCATTCAGGTTCACGAATTCGCCGCGAAACATCCCGATTTCTGGATCGAACGTGACGACCGCCTTCTGACCATCGATTTCCATCACATTGTTCATGACGGCCTTACCCCGTTCGATTCGAGCCATTTCCTGATCGACACGACCGCACCTTTGTCGGTTTCCGGGAGAGGGTGCGGACGATGAAAGACACGGATTTCGCCAAACAGGATCACGCCGACCCTCGACCCTGCCCGCTCTTCGAGCCGACCACCGAGATCAATCAGCAGTGCTTCAATGTCGTCCCAGCGGATCGTACCGCTAACGGGCCGTGCGAAGATCGCATGAAGCGTCCGCCGATGTCGCCTCCTCATCTCAATTTAGTACCATTAATTAGTACCATCGACAAGATAATCCGGCCGAACTTTGAGGCGTTTGCAGCCGGGTGGACATTCGGCTATCCACCCCGCACATCCTCCACCGCCTTCAACACACGCTCCGGCGTCGCCGGGGCGTCGAGCCGCGGAAACGCCCTGCCCTCTCCCGCCGCGATCAGCGCGTCAGTCAGGGCCGAGAACACCGAGATCGCCAGCATGAAGGGCGGCTCGCCGACGGCTTTCGAGCGATAGACGGTCTCGGCGCGGTTCTCGCCCTTCTCCCAGATGGCGATCCTGAAGTCGTCCGGCCGGTCGTTGGCGGTCGGGATCTTGTAGGTCGAGGGGGCGTGGGTCATCAGCCGGCCCTTGTCGTTCCACCAGAGCTCCTCGGTGGTCAGCCAGCCAACCCCTTGCATGAAGCCGCCTTCGATCTGGCCCATGTCGATCGCCGGGTTCAGCGACTTGCCGACGTCGTGCAGAATGTCCGCACGCAGCAGCCGATATTCACCCGTCAGCGTGTCGATGACGACTTCCGAACAGGCCGCCCCATAGGCGAAATAGTAAAAGGGTCGGCCGCTCGCCTTCTCCCGGTCGTATTCGATCTCCGGAGTGGCGTAGAAGCCCGTCGAGGACAGCGAGATGCGGGCGAGATAGGCCTCGCCGACGAGATCGGAAAAGCGCTTCTCCATGTTGCCGATCAAGACCCGGTTTGCCTGGAACACCACCTGCTCGGGCGGCACGTGGTAGCGCTCCGAAGCAAAGCCGATGAGCCGGTCCTTGATCGTGCGGGCGGCGTTCAGCGCCGCCATGCCGTTGAGGTCGGAGCCGGAGGAGGCCGCCGTCGCCGAGGTGTTCGGCACCTTGGCGGTGGTGGTCGCGGTGATCTTCACCCGGGCGAGATCGATCTGGAACTCTTCGGCGACCACCTGCGCCACCTTGACGAACAGCCCCTGGCCCATCTCGGTGCCGCCGTGATTGAGATGCACCGAACCGTCCTTATAGACATGGACGAGGGCGCCGGCCTGGTTGAGATGGGTGGTCGTGAAGGAGATGCCGAACTTCACCGGCGTCAGGGCAAGGCCCTTCTTCAGGATCGGGCTCTTCGCATTGAAGGCCTGCACCGCCTCGCGTCGGACCCGGTAGTCCGAGGAGGCTTCCAGCGCCTCGACGATCTCGGCGATGACGCTGTCGGTGACCTTCATGTGGTAGGGCGTCGCCGCCGGCTCTTCGCCGATGGCCGGATAGAAGTTCCGCTTCCTGACGTCGAGGGGATCGAGCCCGGTCAGAAAGGCAATCTCGTCCATCGCCCGCTCGATGCCGACCATGCCCTGCGGCCCGCCGAAGCCCCTGAAGGCGGTGTTGGAAACGGTGTGCGTCTTCAGCCGCCGCGACAGGATCCGCGCGGCTTTCAGGTCATAGGCGTTGTCGGCATGAAACATCGCCCGGTCGGCGATCGCCGCGGAAAGATCGCGGGAATAGCCGCAGCGCACGACCTGCTCGAAATCGGCGGCGATGATCGTCCCGTCCGCGGCGAAGCCGAGATCGTAGTTGATGCGCGTTTCGTGGCGCTTGCCGGTCATCTCCATGTCGTCGTCGCGGTCGAGCCGGCATTTCGCCGGCCGCCCGGTCTTCGTCGCGGCGAGCGCCGCGACGGCGGCAAACAGCGCCGGCTGGCTTTCCTTGCCGCCAAAGCCGCCGCCCATGCGCCTCAACTCCACCGTCACCGCATGGTCCGGCACACCCAGCATCTTGGCGACGTTGTGCTGAACCTCGGACGGATGCTGGGTGGAGGAGCGGACAAAGATGTCGCCGTCCTCCTGGGGCACCGCATAAGCGATCTGGCCTTCCAGATAGAAGTGATCCTGGCCGCCGACCTCGACGCGGCCCTTCGCGCGCATCTGCGCCGATTCGAGCGCGGCCTCCGCATCGCCGAGCCGCATCTCGTAGGCCGGCAAGAGGTCTTCGCCGGCCTCGTCGGCATGGGCGATCGCCTCGTCGATCGAGATCGCCGCCGGCAGATCCTGATATTCCACCGCCGCGAGCTTCGCCGCCGCCCGTGCTTGCAGCTCGGTCTCGGCGGCGACGGCAAAGAGCGGCTGGCCGACATATTGGACGACGGCAGCTTCTCCCTCGAGCGCCGGGAAGATCGGATCGTCGCCGAAGACCGGCGAATAGTCGTTCTGGCCGGGAATGTCGGCCGCCGTCAGCACGACGGCGACACCGGGTGCGCCTTTGACGGCCGCAAGGTCGAGCCGGGTGATCCGCGCATGGGCGCGGGCCGACATGGCAATGAAGACCTGTAACGTGCCCGGCAGTTCAAGTTCGTCATCCGTGTAGCGGGCGGCGCCGGTGACATGCTTGATCCCGCTGTCATGGGCGGTCGGCGTCGCCACCCCACCCTTGATGCGGGTCTCGTGGCTCGGCGGGCGCTCGTTCAGCTCGGCGAGCCCCGGCTCGCCGGCGCCGGAGCGGTCCTGGATCCTCGTCTGGTCCATCACGCCGCTCCCCCGATCGCGGCGAGGTCAAGGGCGTCCGGGCCGACTACGGCGATGCGGGCGCTCGCCGCGCCGGAAAGCTCCAGCTGGAAGCGCTTCAGAAGGTTCTGCGCCGTCTTCAGCCGGTAGTCGCTCGATGCCCGCATGTCAGTCAGCGGCGAAAAATCCTCCGCCATCGCCGCCATCGCATCCCTCGCCGCGACGCCGTCGAAGGGCCGGCCGATCAGCGCCGCCTCGGCCGCCTTCGCCCGCTTCGGAATGCCGGCCATGCCGCCGAAGGCAAGCCGCGCCTCGCTCACCACATCGCCGTCAAAGGTCAGGCAGAAAGCCGCCATCACCGCCGAGATGTCCGAGTCGAAGCGCTTGGAGATCTTGTGGGCGAAGAAGCGCTGGTTGTCGGCAAGCCGCGGCACCTCTACGGCGGCGACGAATTCGCCCTTGCCCCGGTCCTGCCTGCCGTAGTCGATGAAGAAATCCTCGAGCGGTACGATCCGCAGGTCGTCGCCCTTCCTCAGGAACAACCGGCTGCCGAGGGCGATGAAACAGGGCGGCAGGTCGCCGATCGGCGAACCGTTGGCGATGTTGCCGCCGATCGTGCCGGCATTGCGGATCTGCGCCCCAGCGAAGCGCCGCAGCATTTCGCCGAGATCAGGATGGATGCCTGCGAGCACGTCGCGCGCCTCGCGATGGGTGATCGCCGCGCCGAAATAGACCCGGCCCGCCGCCTCCTCGATCACCTTCAGGTCGCGCACATGGCTGACGTCGATCATCACCGGCAGCTCGCGATACTGTTTTGTCACCCAGAGGCCGACATCGGTCGCCCCGGCGACGAGGACGGCGTCGGGATTGGCGGCATAGGTGTCGGCGAGATCGTCGACATTGGTCGGGGCGTACCACCGGTGGCCTCTCGCCTCATAGGCAAAGACCCCCTCGCCCTCCATTTCCGCCAGCCCCGCCGACAGCGCAGCGTCCTCCGCAGCCGTATCGGGCACGGGCTCGCCGGCGATCTCGAGCCCGGCCTCGACGATCGGGCCGTAGCCGGTGCAGCGGCACAGATTGCCGGAGATCGCGTCCTTCACCGACTGGCGGTCGGTGAGCGCGCCGGTGAGCCAGCCGGCATGCAGCTGCATGACGAAGCCGGGGGTGCAGAAGCCGCACTGGCTGGCGTGGTTTTCCACCATCGCCGTCTGCAGCGGCGTCAGGCCATCGCGGCCGAGATGCTCGATGGTCTCGATCGCCCGGCCGTTCATGGCCGGCAGGAACTGGATACAGGCATTGGCCGAGCGGCGGGAAATGCCGCCGGAGCCGTCCGGCTCCGAAACCAGCACGGTGCAGGCACCGCAGTCGCCCTCGGCGCAGCCTTCCTTGGTGCCGGTCAGGCGCTCGGGTCCGCGCAGATAGTCGAGCAGCGTGGTCGTCGGTGTCTCGCCGGTCACCTCGCGCTTCTCGCCATTGAGCAGGAAGCGGATCGGCCGGGGAGAGAGGTTCGGCGCTTGCGGCATCAGCTTCCCCGATAGGTCGAGTAGGCATAGGGGCTGATCAGCAGCGGCACGTGATAGTGCGCCGGCCCTGCGATGCCGAAGCGGATCGGCACGACGTTCAGAAAGGGCGGTTCGGGAAGATCGACCCCAGCCTTGCGGAAATACTCCGCGACGAAGAATGTCAGCCCGTATTCGCCGGGCCGCAGGTCCTCCCCGGACAACAGCGGCGCGTCGACGCGCCCGTCGTCATTGGTCGAGACGGTCTTCAGGGTCGCGGTGCCGGCGCCCTCGTATCGCGCGAGCTCGATGCGGATACCCGCGGCCGGCCGGCCATGCATGGTGTCGAGGACATGGGTCGTGAGCCGCGCCGCATCCGGCATGATGAGCCTTCCCGATTTTTTGACCATCTGGTCAGGCAATGTGCAACGTCGGGCGAGGCCAGTGCAAGCGCGCCGGTTCAGCACGCGCCGCAAACGGTCCCTGCGTTGCGATCGTCCCCGGCGCATCACCGATCGGCGGAATGGTCACGCGGTGAGGTCGCAGGATTGCGCGGCGGGTGGCGTGAGGGTCCTACCCTTTCGGCGTGGCTGCCGACGACACAACGGCAACGGATACGCCGCGCGCCGTCTCGACAGGCTATGTCTCCCCGCGCCGCGGGCGGATCAGCCCCTCCTGCGCGACGGAGGCGATCAACGTGCCGTCGAGCCCGTAGAGCGAGCCGCGGGTGAGACCGCGCCCGCCGGAGGAGGATGGGGAATCCTGCGTATATAGCATCCACTCCGAGACCCTCGCTGGCCGATGGAACCACATGGCGTGGTCGAGGCTCGCCGCCTGCACCCGCTCGTCGAAGACCGACAGGCCATGGGCGAACAGCGCGGTGTCGAGCAGCGTCATGTCGGAAAGATAGGCGAGGATGACGGTGTTCAGCATCGGATCGTCGCCGATCTCGCCGCGGCAGCGCACCCAGACGTGCTGATAGGGCTCCAGCCGGTCGTCGGACAGGTAGTGTTCCATGAAGATCGGCCGGAACTCGATCGCCCGCTGCCGCTGAAAGTAGCGCCTGACCGCCGGCGAGGCGTTCTGGAGCAGCGTCTCCTCCAGCGCCTTGGCGTCGGGCAGTTCGTCCGGCTTGGGGATGTCCGGCATCGCCAGCTGGTGCTCGAAGCCTGCCTCGTGCCTCTGGAACGAAGCGGACAGCGAAAAGATCGCCGCGCCGTGCTGCATCGCCACCACGCGCCGGGTGGTGAAGGAGCGGCCGTCGCGGATCCGGTCGACGGCATAGACGATCGGGATCGCCGGATCGCCCGGCCGCATGAAATAGGCGTGCAGCGAGTGGCAGCCGCGCTCTTCGGGAACGGTGCGGATGGCGGCTGACAGCGCCTGGGCGATCACCTGGCCGCCGAAGACCCGCTGCCAGCCATTGTCCGGGCTGACGCCGCGATAGAGATCCTCCTCGAGTTTTTCGAGGTCGAGGATCGCCAGAAGCTGTTCAACCGGGTCGCTCATCCATAGATACTCCAGGCGGGTGCGCTGTGGTTCCTACAATGCGCTCAATGAGATCGCAAAGGCTTGCGGGGTCGATCCCTCTTGGGGGACGTCGCAGATGGAGGAGAGAGCCGCAAGGCCGCCTCCCGCTCCGGCGCCGCAGCCAGACGAAATCCTGCGCGCTCCTCCGGGGGCCGGTGCAGATCGGAGACGAGACGATGAGCGAGACACCCTTCGAAACGCCGACCGGGATGGTCGACATCCTCGTCGCCGGCGCCGGCTATGTCGGGTTGACGACCGCTGTCGCGATCAAGCAGGCCGCGCCGCATCTGAATATCGCCATTGCGGACGCAGCGCCGGAAGGTGTCTGGGAAAAGGACGGCCGCGCGTCGGCGGTTGCCGCCGCCGCCGTGCGCATGCTCGAACAGCTGGGGATCTGGACTCAGATCCGCGACGAGGCCCAGCCGATCACCGAGATGATCGTCACCGATTCCAGGACCGGCGACGCCATCCGCCCGGTTTTTTTGACCTTCGGCGGTGAGGCGCAGCCGGGCGAGCCCTTCGCTCACATGATGCCGAATGTGGCGCTCAACGGCGCCCTGAGGCAGCGCGCCGGCGAGCTCGGCATCGCCATCCGCCAGGGCATCGCCGTCTCCGGCATCTCCGAGGCCGTCGGCCATGTCGACGTGCGCCTTTCGGACGGCTCGACGCTCGCCGCCCGGCTGCTGGTCGCCTGCGACGGCGTGAAGTCGGCGATCCGTGACATGGCCGGCATCCGCACCCTGCACTGGGACTACGGCCAGTCCGGCATCGTCGCGACGGTCGGCCACGAGCGCCCACATGAGGGCCGGGCCGAGGAGCATTTCCTTCCCTCGGGCCCCTTCGCCATCCTGCCTTTGAAGGGCAATCGCTCCTCGCTGGTCTGGACCGAGCCGACCCGCGAGGCCGAGCGCCTCGTCGATGCCGACGACATGGTGTTCGAACTGGAGCTCGAGCAGCGCTTTGGCCACAAGCTCGGCGCGCTCACCGTCGAGGGGCCGCGCCGCGCGTTTCCACTGGGGCTGACGCTCGCCCGCGACTTCGTCAAGCCGCGCATTGCGCTCGCCGGCGATGCCGCCCACGGGATCCATCCGATCGCCGGCCAGGGGCTCAATCTCGGCTTCAAGGACGCGGCGGCGCTGGCCGAAACCGTCGTCGACGCCGAGCGCCGCGGCCTCGACATCGGCGCGCTCGACGTTCTGGAGGGCTATCAGCGCTGGCGGAGATTCGACACCGTCCAGATGGGCGTCACCACGGACGTTCTGAACAGGCTTTTCTCCAACGACAATTCGGTGCTGCGCATGGCCCGCTCCTTCGGCCTGTCGCTGGTCGACCGCGCGCCTGCGCTGAAGGATTTCTTCATCGGCCAGGCCGCCGGGCTGACCAAGGGGCCGAGCCCGCGCCTGTTGAGGGGCGAGGCGATCTGAGCGTGACAGCAGTGCGACCGCTCAGGTCCGCCAAACCCCTCGACGCCTCGTCATCCCGGGCTTGACCCGGGATCCATTCCAAATCGTTCGAGCCGCCAAGTCGCATCCGACCCGAGCACGCATCCTGAACCGGATCGACGCTTCGCCGCCGAGGAATGGATCCCGGCTCGGGGGCCGGGATGACGAAGCGTCGATGGGCCTTGCATCCTGGCCAGCGCCGATGGGCAGGGCCCCGTCGTCCGCGAGCCAAAGGCCCGCGGACCATTGCCGTCAGTCCATCACATCTTCTTCGCCGCTTCGCAGCTGCCCTTGTCGAGCGGCTGGAAGGCGTCGTCGCCGGGGATCGTGCGGATGATCTTGTAGTAGTCCCACTTCTCCTTGCTCTCGTCCGGCGTCTTCACCTGGGCGAGATACATGTCGTGGACCATCAGCCCGTCGGCGCGGACCTTGCCGTTGCGGGCGAAGGCGTCCTCGATGGGCATTTCCTTCAGCTTCGCAACCACCGTCTTCGGATCGTCGGTGCCGGCCGCGTCGACCGCCTTCAGATACTGCAGCGCCGAGGAATACATGCCGGCCTGCACCATCGAGGGCTTCTGGCCGGTCTTCTCCTCGTATTTGGCGCTCCACTCGCGGGACTTCTCGTCGAAGTCCCAGTAGAAGCCGGTGGTTAGCGTCAGGCCTTGCGCCGCGTCGAGACCGAGGGCGTCGACGTCGGTGATGAAGAGCAGCAGCGAGGCGAGCTTCTGGCCGCCCTGGACGATGCCGAATTCCTGCGCCTGCTTGACCGAGTTCTGGGTGTCGGTGCCGGCGTTGGCAAGGCCGATCACCTGCGCGCCGGAGCCCTGGGCCTGCAGGAGGAAGGACGAAAAGTCAGGCGTCGGGAATGGCGCCGCGACGTCGCCGACGACCTCGCCGCCGTTGGCCTTCACGGCGTTGGCGGCGGTCTTTTCGAGATTGTGACCGAAGGTGTAGTCGGCGGTGATGAAGTACCAGGACTTGTTGCCCTCCTTCACCATCGCGACGGCGGTGCCGTTGGCGAGAGCGTCGGTGTCGTAGGTCCAGTGGAGCCCGGTCTCCGGCGCGCAATTCTCGTTGGTCAGCGCGTTGGTGGCACCGCCATTGTTGATATAGGCGACGTTCTTCTCCGCGGTGATCCCCTGCAGCGCGATGCCGACGCCGGAATTGGCACCGCCGAGGATCAGGTCGACATGCTCCTGGTCGGCCCACTGGCGGGCGATGTTGGAGCCGATATCGGCCTTGTTCTGGTGATCGCCCGACATCAGCTCGATCGGCTTGCCGGCGACCTTGCCGCCCATCTCGTCGATCGCCATCTGGACGGCGGCGACCGAGCCCTGGCCGTCGAGGGCGGAATAGGCGCCGGACATGTCGAGGATCATGCCGATCTTCACGGCGTCGTCGCTGATCCCCTTGCCATCCTGCGCCATCGCCGCGGTGGCGAGCGCTGTGGCAGCGCCTGCCAGAAGCATCGTCTTCAGAAATTGCATGCGTGTCTCCTCCCGGAACGAAACTCTCAGGAGCAATGCGCCGAACCGCAACGGCCTCCCAGCCGCATTGGCGCGGGCCGATCGCCGGCCCGCCGCAGTGCCCGGCCGACAGAGTGGCGGAGTCCTGCCGAAAGGGCAAACGGAGATTGCCGGAGCGGCCGATCTTCGAAAAGGCATCAGCTCGCGGCCTGATCGGCAGCCTTCCGGATGCGGGACGAGCGGAATCCCGAGAAGAGTTGCCGTCCGCGACCATCGCGGTCACCTTTCCGGTCCCGGGATCGAACGGGCGCCTGGCCGCATTCGTCGCATCGGCTGCCCGCGAAAACTAAAATTTGCCCGCCGCCTTGCGGCGAACACAATAAAAGTCCATATTCAAGTCATCGATCTTGCTTGTAAAATTTCGGTTCCGCGCCCGCCGCTTCGGCATCAGGTGAGTCATCACCACCAAGGGACAGGGGCGCACCGACTGATCTTCTCTTCAAAATCGAAAACAAGGCTCGGGCACTCGGCTCGATCCGATCAATATGTCGATACGAAGGAGATCGTCATGCCTGTTGGTACCGTCAAGTTTTTCAATACCCAGAAGGGTTTCGGCTTCATCGCGCCGGAGGGTGGCTCGCAGGACGTGTTCGTCCACGCCACCGCCGTCGAGCGCGCCGGCCTCGGCACCATCGTCGAGGGGCAGAAGCTGCAGTTCGAGGTGGTCACCGACCGCCGCACCGGCCGTTCCTCGGCCGACAATCTGCAGGCTGTCTAAGCCACTTGCTCCGACACGCTGACCACGGATGTACTGGCAGCGTCGACGGGTAGAAGAGGAAGGTCGGGCCCGCCCGGCCTTTTTTCGTTTCGGCGGATGGCAAAGATGACGGCCGTTCCGCTGCTCCCACTCTTGTGGGAAAGGCGCCGTAGCGCCGCGAGCGCCCGCCGAGAATGGCCGCGACAGGCGCCGGGTCTAAAACCGGACAAATTGCCGGAACGATTGTTCGGATCGGTTCGTCGCCCTATCTTACAAACCAAGCCCGACCATCCGACACGGATCGCGCGACAATCACGCGGCGGGCTGATTTCGGGGCCTCGCTGCACCACCGATGGATGCGCGGGCACCCGACGACCAAAAGCGAGACAATCATGAACGAAAAAGTCCTGGCACGGGCCGAACGCGTCTTCGGCGCGCCGGTCGACCGCCATGAAAAGGGATCGGCGATGACGCTGATCCGTCAGGAATCCGACGCCCAGCGCGAGAAGTCGGCAAAGCTCAGGGCATTGCGGCTGGCACGCGAGGCCGAAGAGGTGAAAGCGGCTCCGCCCGCCCCGCGCGCCGCTGCGAAGAGGACCGTCAAGCGCGGCCGCAGCTGAGCCGCTCTGAGCAGAGCGTCGAGCGTCCAACCGGACGCGCCACTGACACTCTAACTTATCGAAACGACGCCGCGGCCCTGCGGGCCTGCTTCACAACATGCCCCCAAAAGGCGGCAGCGGACGTCCGCCGGTGCGACGAGCGCGGCCAAAGCGTCAGCGCCGCCCTGTGCCTGCGATCGATGGTCCGTCGCCAGACGGCCGGTATCAGCGCGGCAGGCTCAATTTCTGCTGTTGCCGCCCCTTGGCGTCGAAATTGGCGGGATCGAGCCAGGCCTCGTAGCCGACCTTCAGATCCGCCCAATCCCGGTCGAGCATGGCGAACCACGCCGTGTCGCGGTTTTCGCCCTTTACCACCATGTGCTGGCGGAAGACGCCCTCGAAACTGAAGCCGAAGCGGCTGGCCGCGCGCTTCGACGGCTCGTTGAGGTCGTTGCATTTCCATTCGAAGCGGCGATAGCCGAGCGTCTCGAAGACGTAGACGGCCGAAAGATAGAGCGCCTCGGTGGCAAGCCGCGTGCCGGCAATCCCCTCGCCCCAGAGGATATTGCCGATCTCGACGACGCCATGATCGGGGGTGATCCGCATCAGCGACTGGCGCCCGCCGGCCCGGCCCGTCGCCCTGTCGACCACCGCCGAGAACAGCGGATCCTTCGACGCGGCGGCCCTTTCCGCCCATTGCCGCATCGCCGGTCGGTCGGCCGGCGCATGTTCGAACAGCCAGCGATGCCTCGCATCGGCATTGGCAGCGACGGCGTCGAAGAGGTCGCCCGCATGCCTCTCCGCGTCGAGGGGCTCGAGCCGGACATAACGTCCTTCGAGAACGGTCCGCTCCGGCAGGCCGGCTGGAACGCGGATCGAAACGGTCTCTGACTGGCTCATCTGTATCTCTCTGCGTGACGCTCTGCACCATGCTCACCTGGCGCGCCGGGGCTGGAGCGCCGTTTGTGCGATTGGACGCAAGAGGGACCCTCCCCCTATCGTCGTGCCCGGCGGGGACCGGTGCCGATCTTCGGGTCAATGCCTCTGGCCGCCCATCGTCGATACCAGCGGTGTCGTCAGCCCGCACACGAAAAAATGTGCCGGCGACACGAAGGTCGCCGGCACATCCGGTTTCTCACATCACGCTGCCGGGAGACCGGGCAGATGCTTCGCCCTCAGGCCGTGACTTCCGCGACGTCGAAGGTCAGCGGCTTGGCGCTGGCGATCGCCTTGTGGGCGCGCACCGCGTCGAGCACCTCCTCCGGCACCGGCGAATCGACATAGAGCAGCGCAATGGCGTCGCCGCCCGGCCGGTTGCGGCCGAGCTGGAAGTTGGCGATGTTGACATTCGCCTGGCCGAAGGTCGTTCCGAGCAGGCCGATGATGCCCGGCGCGTCGTTGTTGGTGGTGTAGACCATGTAGCGGCCGATCTCGGCGTCGAGATTGATCCCCTTGATCTGGATGAAGCGCGGCTTTCCGTCCGAGAAGACGGTGCCGGCGACGTCGCGGGTCTGCTTCTCGGTGGTGATCGTCAGCTTGATATAGGTCTCGAAGACGCCGGACTGGTCGCGCCGCGATTCCGTCACCTGGATGCCGCGCTCCTTCGCCATCACCGGCGCCGAGACCATGTTGACGTCGGGCGTCTGGCTCTTCATCAGCCCGGCGAGCGCCGCCGAGGTGAGCGCCTTGGTGTTCATCGTCGCGACCGTGCCGTCATAGACGATCTCGACCGACTTGATCGGCTCTTCCGTCACCTGGCCGACGAAAGCGCCGAGGCATTCGGCGAGCTTGACGAAGGGGGTGAGGATCGGCGCCTCCTCGGCGGTGATCGACGGCATGTTGATCGCATTCGAGACTGCGCCGCGCAGGAGATAGTCCGACATCTGCTCGGCCACCTGCAGCGCGACGTTCTCCTGGGCCTCGGAGGTCGAGGCGCCGAGATGCGGCGTGCAGACGACGCCCGGCAGGCCGAAGAGGACGCTCTCCTTGGCCGGTTCGGTCTCGAAGACGTCGACGCCGGCGCCCGCCACCTTGCCGCTCTTCAAAGCTTCGGCAAGGTCCGCCTCGACGATCAGGCCGCCCCTGGCGCAGTTGATGATCCTGACGCCGTCCTTCATCTTGGCGATCGCCGCCGCGTTGATGATGCCGCGGGTCTTGTCAGTCATCGGCGTGTGGAGGGTGATGAAGTCGGCGCGCTTGAACAGTTCGTCGAGCTCGACCTTCTCGATGCCGAGCTGGGCGGCCCGCTCGGTCGACAGGAACGGATCGAAGGCGACGACGCGCATCTTCAGGCCGACGCCTCTTGAGGCGACGATCGAGCCGATATTGCCGCAGCCGACGACGCCGAGCGTCTTGCCGGTGATCTCGACGCCCATGAAGCGGTTCTTCTCCCACTTGCCGGCCTGGGTGGAGGCGTCGGCGGCGGGCAGCTCGCGGGCGACGGCGAACATCAGGCCGATGGCGTGTTCGGCGGTGGTGATCGAATTGCCGAAGGGCGTGTTCATCACGATGATACCCTTGCGGCTGGCCGCCGGGATGTCGACGTTGTCGACGCCGATGCCGGCGCGCCCGACGACCTTCAGATTAGTCGCCGCGTCGATGATCTTCTCGGTGACCTTGGTGGCCGAACGGATGGCGAGGCCGTCATAGTTGCCGATGATCTCGAGCAGCTTGTCCTTGTCCTTGCCGAGCTGCGGCTGGAAGTCGACTTCGATGCCGCGGTCCTTGAAGATCTGGACGGCGGTTTCGGAAAGCGCGTCGGAAACGAGAACGCGAGGTGCCATGGGGTTGGTCCTTTACGGTGCGGCGCCGGCGACGTGGCCTGCGCCGTGAGGATGAAAGACGCGGATCTTGGAAGGTTCGTCATCCCGGCCTTGAGCCGGGATCCATTCCAAACCGCAGAACCTGAACTGATCGGGTCGAGGCTCGTCCTCGACCGGACTGCCGCCGAAACGGCGAAGCATGGATCCCGGGTCAAGCCCGGGATGACGAAGCGTTGGGGTTCGGCCAGAGCCCGGAAATGCCGGGCGGACGAGCCGACCGAAGAATTGGATCTCGCAGCGTCGAACTCGGCTCACGCCCGGGATGACGACGCATGAGACCTGATGCGAGCGGCGACCGTCCCGAGCCCCTCATCCTGAGGTGCGAGCGAAGCGAGCCTCGAAGGGCGAGGGGCGGAGCGCCCGTCATCCCTCGCCCGTTGACGCCACCAATGGTGGCACCTCAGGACGAGGGATAAGGAGACGCCGGCCCTCAGGCCGCCTTCTTCAGCTCGCCCTTCTGCGTCTGATAGGCCCAGGCGAGCCAGGGCATCAGCGCTTCGAGGTCGGTGGCCTCGACGGTCGCGCCGCACCAGATCCTGAGGCCGGCCGGAGCGTCGCGATAGGCGCCGATGTCGAGGGCGACGCCCTCCTTCTCGAGCAGCGAGGCGACGCCCTTGGCAAAGGCGTTCTGGGCGTCTTCGCTCTCGGCGACGAGGTCGGGATCGGTGAAGGTCAGGCACACCGAGGTGTTGGAGCGGATCTCCGGCCGCTGGGCGAGGAAACCGATCCAGTCATTGGCGGCGACGAAGTCCTCGATCACCTTCAGATTGGCGTTCGCGCGGGCCTTCAGCGCCTCGAGCCCGCCGATCTGCTTGCCCCAGGCAAGCGCGTCGAGATAGTCCTCGGTCGCCAGCATCGAGGGGGTGTTGATCGTCTCGCCCTTGAAGATGCCCTCGATCAGCTTGCCGCCCTTGGTCATGCGGAAGATCTTCGGCAGCGGCCAGGCCGGGCTGTAGCTCTCCAGCCGCTCGACGGCTCTCGGCGAGAGGATCAGCATGCCGTGGGCCGCCTCGCCGCCCATCACCTTCTGCCAGGAGAAGGTAACGACATCGAGCTTCTGCCAGGGAAGGTCCTGGGCGAAAGCCGCCGAGGTGGCGTCGCAGATGGTGAGGCCAGCGCGATCGGCAGGGATCTTGTCGCCATTCGGCACCTTCACGCCCGACGTCGTGCCGTTCCAGGTGAAGACGACGTCACGGTCGAAGTCGACGTCGGCGAAGTCGACGATCTCGCCATAGGGCGCCTCGAACTTGCGCACGTCGGACAGCTTCAGCTGCTTGACCGCATCGGTCACCCAGCCCGAGCCGAAGGATTCCCAGGCGAGGACGTCGGTGCCGCGCGCCCCGAGCAGCGACCACATCGCCATCTCGACCGCGCCGGTGTCCGACGCCGGCACGATGCCGATCCGATAGTCGGCGGGAACGCCGAGGATTTCGCGGGTTCCGTCGATCGCCTTGGCAAGTTTCGACTTGCCGATCTTGGCGCGATGCGAGCGCCCAAGCGCGGCATCTTCCAGCGCCTGAAGCGACCAGCCGGGTCGTTTCACGCAGGGTCCGGACGAAAAGCGGGGATTGGCCGGACGCAGGTCCGGCTTCAAAGTCTGTGCCATCTTGTAGCTACCCTTTCAGATAGGCGCCTCTCGTTGGGGAGAGGTGTCCCGCCGCGGCTGATAGCTCAAAGCCGACCCCGCCGCAAGCGCCGACCAATGCCGGGCGGCAACCTGCCGCGGCCGCCGGACGGGCGGTATTGCCTGGCACGGCAGGGCTTTGCGGGGTCTCGCCGGACGCTCGCTCGTCACGCGTGACGGCTGCCGCAATTCGCGCAAATGCGACACCGATGTCGCATTCCAGCCGCCGCACGATCATAATTTTCCACTTCGCGGCCAGAAGGTTGCGGCAAACTGGAAAAGGTTCCGCCTGCCCGGAAAAAATCTTCCTCTCGCCGATTTCTGATCATTGTTTGGTCAAATCCGTTGACGACAGAGCGGCCAGCCAAAACCCGACGACATCAGCGAAAGAGACTTGATGAACATCACGAAGACCATCGCCCTGGCGGTTGCCCTTCTCGCAGCGCCGGCGCTCACCCAGGCGCCGCTCGTTTCCGCCGAGGCTTTTGCCGGTGCCAAGCAGGCCCGTGCCGGCAACGCATCCTACTATGGCAAGCGCTTTCACGGACGGCGCACCGCCAATGGCGAACGCTTCAACATGAACGCCATGACCGCCGCCCATAAGTCCCTGCCCTTCGGCACGAAGGTGCGAGTCACCAACCGGCGCAACGGCAAGTCGGTGGTGGTGCGGATCAACGATCGCGGGCCCTATGCCCATGGCCGGGTGATCGACCTGTCGCGGGCGGCCGCCTCCCGCATCGGGATGCTGAACTCCGGCACCGCACCGGTGAAGATCGACGTCCTCTAAGGACCGCCGAAAGAACGAACAGGGGGAGAGACGGCATCGTCGTCTCGATCAGCGAGGGGGATGGGTGAGCAGAGGCTCTCCCACCCAAATTTTTCAGCCAGTTTCATCAAGCCGTTCTGCGGCCAGGCATTTTCCAGCGAGCGCCAGTCCTCTTCGCGCCGCTTCTGCCAGACCGGACTATCGAAATTTTTTTCAGGCCTGCAGCGCCCGCGACGCCGCGCTCGGGCGCCTGTGAGCGCGTCAAAAATCAGCCTCATTTCAAATTTCGCGGGAACCGGAGGCGCCGGGCCCGCCTTTATGTTGCAAGTCGATCGAGCGCGATCATCATGATCATCGAGGAGCAGCCCGTGATTTCGCCAGCATTCAGGTGTGCCGTCATTTCAGCAGCGATCGGCTTTGCGCCGCTTCCGGCGCTCGCTCAAGACAATTCTTCTCAAAAGAGCTTCGAAGTTTCATCACTTCATCTTGCAGACCTGCCAATCCCCACCTCCCGCGAAAAGGCGCTCGGCGAGCCGGTCGAGACCAAGACGGCACCGAAGATCCGGCGCACCTCGAGCGGAATCCGCATGGTCGGCCCGGTCTTCTTCCCCGAAGACCGCAACAAATAATCCGCATTCTCCCCGCAAGTTTCGGCAAGGAGCGACCGCGGCCGATCTCCCGCCGGAACCGCGCCTGCCCCGTTTCCCCTCGGGCAGCCCATCGAAACCGGCGCCACGCAGTGCCGCTTGCGTCCGTCGATTGCCGGGCGCACACTCCCATAGTCTTAAGACTTTCGGCCGGAGGACCCCGGACCCTTTGAAACCGCCAGAATAGGCGGACGGTCCGACGATGGTCAGAAGGGCACCGGCCGATGATCGGCGCGTCTTCTCGCGCCAGCGTCAGTCACCTGGGAGGAAATATGAGCGAGACACTGGAGCGTCCGTCCGAAGCGGCGGCAAATCCCGCACGCGCCAAGGCCGAAGCCTGGCTCAACGACTTCGAGAACGCGCTCGTCGCAAACGACGCCGAAACGGCGGCATCGCTGTTTGCCGCGACGAGCTACTGGCGCGATCTCGTCGCCTTCACCTGGAACGTCAGGACGGTCGAAAACCCCGCAGGCGTCCGCGAGATGCTCTCGGCGGTTCTCTCCAGCGTCAATCCGCGAAACTTCAGGCTGAGTGAAGAGCCGAGCGAGGCCGGCGGTCTCGTCACCGGCTTCTTCACCTTCGAGACCGCCGTCGCCCGCGGCGAAGGGGTCGTTCGGCTGAAGGACGGCAAGGCCTGGACCTTCCTGACGGCGATGACCGAGCTGAAAGGTTTCGAGGAGCCGATGAGCGAGCGCCGCCCGATGGGCGCCGAGCACGGCTCGGATACCCATCGCAGGAGCTGGCTCGAAAAGCGCGAGGAAGAGGCGCGCGATCTCGGCTACGGTACCCAGCCCTACACTGTGATCATCGGCGGCGGCCAGGGCGGTATCGCCCTCGGCGCGCGGCTGCGCCAGCTCGGCGTCCCGACGATCATCGTCGAGAAGAACGACAGGCCGGGCGATTCCTGGCGCAAGCGCTACAAGTCGCTCTGCCTGCACGATCCGGTCTGGTACGACCACCTCCCCTATCTGCAGTTCCCGAAGAACTGGCCGGTGTTTTCGCCGAAGGACAAGATCGGCGACTGGCTGGAAATGTACGCCCGGGTGATGGAGCTGAACTACTGGGCAAAGACGACCGCCAGGAGCGCCCGCTACGACGAGGACAAGGGCGAATGGGAGGTCGTCGTCGAGCGGGACGGCGAGGAAGTCACGCTCCGGCCGAAGGAACTGGTCTTTGCCACCGGCATGTCGGGCAAGCCGAACATTCCCGCCTTTCCCGGGAAGGACCGGTTCAAGGGCGAGCAGCAGCATTCCTCGCAGCATCCCGGCCCCGACGCCTACAGGGGCAAAAAGGTCGTCGTCATCGGCTCGAACAACTCGGCCCACGACATCTGCGCCGCGCTCTACGAAGGCGGTGCCGACGTCACCATGGTGCAGCGCTCGACCACCCATATCGTCCGGTCCGAGCCGCTGATGGAATACGGCCTCGGCGATCTCTATTCCGAGCGGGCGCTGAAATCCGGGATCGACACCCACAAGGCGGACATGATCTTCGCCTCGATCCCCTACAAGATCCTGCACGAGTTCCAGATCCCGATCTACGACAAGATCCGAGAGGTCGACGAAGCCTTCTACGCGGCGCTGGAAAAGGCCGGCTTCCAGCTCGACTGGGGGCCGGACGGCTCCGGCCTCTTCATGAAATACCTCCGGCGGGGCTCAGGCTACTATATCGACGTCGGCGCCTCGCAGCTGATCATCGACGGCAAGATCAAGCTGAAGGCAGGCCAGGTCGAAGAGATCACCGAGACGGGGGTGAGGCTCGCCGACGGCACCGAGCTTCCCGCCGACCTCATCGTCTATGCCACCGGCTACGGCTCGATGAACGGCTGGGTCGCCGATCTCGTCGGCCAGGACGCGGCGGACAAGGTCGGCAAGGTCTGGGGCCTCGGCTCGGAAACGCCGAAGGACCCGGGGCCCTGGGAAGGCGAACAGCGCAACATGTGGAAGCCGACCCAGATCGAGCACCTGTGGTTCCACGGCGGCAATCTCCACCAGTCCAGGCATTATTCGCTCTATCTCGCGCTCCAGCTCAAGGCGCGGATGGAGGGGATCCCGACGCCGGTCTGGGGGTTGCAGCAGACCCACCATCTCGGCCGCTGACCGACGCGGGGCGAGCCTGCCGCGAACTGCCCTGACCACGGGCCGGACGCGGTGGCTGCCTCGCTGCGGATGTCGATTTTCGCATGGCCCGCGAGCCGGCGGAAATTTTCCAGCGATACCCCAGCCTCAAGCCGGTCGAAGAGCGGGCATTTCCGCCTTGAGGAGGAAATGCCCCCACCCATCGCAGCGCCGCTTTCCGCTGTTTCGTGCGGCATGGTGAGGTGAAAGGTTCACCTGCTCTTTCGCTAGTCGAAAGTCGGATACCCCCCTCTGTCCTGCCGGACATCTCCCCCTCAAGGGGGGAGATCGGCTGCGTCAGTGCCGCTCAGCACCCTTTCAACGATCATGCAAACGGCTATCGTCTGTGGAAGGGCAAAGCGTCGATGCAGGAATAATCTCCCCCCTTGAGAGGGAGATGTCCGGCAGGACAGAGGGGGGTGGGCAGGCGCATCCGCTCGCCGGAAAGCGGCAGCCGCGCCTACGCTGCAAATCTGATCCTCGGCCGAGCGGCGAGACGACCCCTGCCAGTGCCCGACGCGTTCGGTCGCTATGCCCACGGCTCACCTTCAGCAATTTCCGGTCGTATTCTTTAAAACCACTCTCTGCGACCGCAGTAGCCTGCCGGCGCGAAAAAGAATCATTGCAGCCTTTGCAACTTTCCCGAGGCCGGGCCGTTCTCTTGGCAACCAACATCTTAGTGAAAAGGAGTACCAGCCATGATCGGTTGGGCTATTACTTTCCTCGTCATCGCCCTGATCGCGGCGGTTCTTGGCTTCGGTGGTATCGCCGGCACCGCGGTCGGCATCGCCAAGATCATCTTCTTCGTGGCGATCGTTCTGTTCGTGCTGTCGCTGATCTTCGGTCGCCGCCGCGCGCTCTGACGCTCAGCTGCTGAACGCTGCTACCAAAGCCGCCTCGTCTTCGAACGGGGCGGCTTTTTTTGCGCAGTGACAACTCCCACGATCCTCAGTCGTCGCGGGCCTCGGCAGATGCCGCCTTTTCCAGGTAATCCTTGGAACGCATCTCGAAGAGGCGCGACACCGTCCGGTCGAATTCGAAGGCCTCGGTGCCGTTCCTCGCACGATAGATCTCGTTCGCCGGTGCCTCGGCAGAGACGACCAGCCGGCGGCCGCAGTCATAGAGCGCATCGACGAGGGTGATGAAGCGCTTGGCCTCGTTGCGCTCGGCCTCGGCCATGACCGGAACGTCCTCCACGACGACGGTGTGGAACCGCCGGGCCAGAGCCAGATAGTCCTGCGCCCCGAGCGGCCGCTTCATCAGGTCGTCGAAGGAGAATCTCGCGGCGCCGTTGCCGGCCCGCGGCACCGGGATCGTCCGGCCCTTGACCGAAAGCGACGCCGTCGTCTCCCTGGCACCGTCGAGAAGCCGCTCCCAGGCGGCGTCGATCCGCCCGTCCGCCCCGGAATCGCTGGTCTCGACATAGATGTCTTCCTCGCCGAGGAAGGCGAGCCGATAGTCCTCCTCGCCGGCGAGCTCGAAGATCTCGGCATGCTGTTTCAGCACCGCGACGAAGGGCAGAAAGAGCGGCCGGTTGAGGCCGTTCGGATAGAGATCGTCCGGCGCGACATTCGACGTCGCGACGAGCACCAGACCCCTGGCGAAAAGCGCCTTGAACAGGCGCGACAGGATCATCGCGTCGGCAATGTCGGTGACGGTGAATTCGTCGAAGCAGAGCAGGCGCGATTCTGCCGCGATGGCTTCCGCGACGGGCGGGATCGGGTCGTCGCCCTTCGCCTCGCCCTTCTTGTGGGCGCGCCGGTGCTCGCCGATCCGCTCGTGCACCTCGCCCATGAAGGCGTGGAAATGCACCCGCCGCTTGGCCGCCACGGAACTCTGGCGGAAGAACATGTCCATCAGCATGGTCTTGCCGCGGCCGACATCGCCGAAGACGTAGAGGCCCTTGACACGCTCCGCCTCGCGCTTCTGGCCGAAAAGCCAGCCAAGCGCGCTCTTCTTCGAGGCGCCAATCTCGGCGGAGAGCCGCCGATCGAGGGCGTCGAGCCGGTCGGCGAGCCGGCGCTGCAGGGGATCGGCCTCGATCTCGCCTGAGGTGATCAGCCGCTCCAAAGCGGAGCGGACCGGGCCCGGCCGCGACTTCGGCTCGACGGTTGCGCTGGGGGCCATCGGTGCTGTCGTTCCCTTTTCACGCGTCGTTCAGTCGCGTCGCAGAAGCCCACCCCGACCGGCAGAGCCTTGCCGCATCGCAGCATTATCGTCCTTCGCGGCGAGACGACAACCATCGCAGGCGAAATGGTCTTTGAGCGCCGCGCGCCCCAACGGACGCACAAATGACGCTCTACCTCCTTGAATCACCCAATCCACGTCTGTCGGCAAGCGTGGTGGCTGGGGCCAAAAAAGAAGCCGCCGGGATCGATCGCCGGCGGCTCCTCTGCTCGTTCCCCGTACCGTCGGCCCATGCGGGCCGAAACGTCAGCGGTAGAGGGTGATGCTCTGGCCGCCGGTGGTCCGCCCCTCGTAGCGGGCATCGCCCGACGAGTTCAAATTGGCGACGTTCGTTCCGGCCGAATCCTTCAGCACCACCTGGCTGCCCGAGACGTCCCAGGCCGAGACGTCGGCGACCTTGCCGGGGCAGCCGCGCGAAGCGGCGCGATAGCCGCCCGACCATTTGGTCAGAGACAGGATGATCTGGCAGTTGCCGCCGTCGGTCGTCACCTTGTAGGCGCCGAGCACGGAATTCCGTGACAGTGCCGGCCGGCTGGCGCTGGCCACCTGGGTATTCTGGTCGGGCGAGGCCGACAGGTCGCCCTGATTGCCACCCGGCGACATCTCCGCGTCGCTGCTCATCGTCTCACCGTTGCCGAAGCCGTCTCCCGGGGGCGGTGGCGGCGGGGGCGGCGGCAGCTGGTTGGCTGCCACCTGGCCGGTCGGAACCGGCGCCAGCGGCGGCGGGCCGTTGTCGGAATAAGGCGACATCGAGCGCGAACAGCCGGCTGCCACAAGCAGCGCGGCCGTCACGGCACCGATCCTGATGGGATGTAGCATCGAAATTCATTCCCCCAATACGATCCGGTCCGGCGGGACCTTCGGATCTTCTTCCTGCCCATAAAGCGGAGGGACTAGGGGCAAGGCAAGGCATCATTGCGTCAAAACCCGGCAGAAATCCGTGATTTGACCCGGCAATCCACGATAACCGCCGCAATTTCGAGGCGGCGGCGATCCTTATTGGCCATCGACGGACCGCTCGCCGAGCTCGGCCGCTCCGGGGACGTCGGAGCTTCGGGACTATTCGTCGATCGTCTTCCTGAAGTCGCCGCTATCCGGGCTCATCGCCCAGAGTTCGCCCGAGGAAATATCCACCCAGGCGCCGTGCAGGGTGATCTGCCCCTCCGCCTCGAGCGCAGCGATGAAGGGAAAGCTGCGCAGATTGCGCAGCGAATAGCGGATGGCGATGCGCTCCAGCGCCGACTGGCGCTCGCGCCCGGTCATCAGCTCGTTGGCGCCGACCGCCTTGGCGGCGGGGTCGAGCAGGCTCATCCACTTGCCGATGAAGTCGCCGGCAGACAGCGGCTCGGCCGAGGGCGACAGCGCGGCGTGGATGCCGCCGCAATTGCCGTGGCCGAGAATGACGATGTGCTCGACCTTCAACGAATTGACGGCAAATTCGAGCGCCGCCGAGGTCGAGTGATATTCGCCGTCAGGCTCGTAGGGCGGGACGAGATTGGCGACGTTGCGCACGACGAAGATGTCGCCCGGTGCGCAGTCGAACAGCGTTTCCGGGGCCGTGCGCGAATCGCAGCAGGCAATTACCATGGTCTTCGGGTGCTGGCCCTCGTCGGCGAGCTGGCGAAACAGCTGGCGCTCGCCGGGCAGGCGCTTTTCGATGAAAGACCGGTAGCCATCAAGCAGATGATCGGGAAGTAGGCTGGACATGGGGTTTCCTTCCAACGTCTTGCTGCATCGCACGCTGGATCTTTCTGCTGGCACAGTCCCGGCAAAATGAAAAGAGGCTGGCCTCTTTCACGCTCCGGTAGGTCAGCCGACACGGCAAGGGCAACCAGATCTCAGGCCGGCTGCTTGGGCTGCGAGCGGCCGAGCCGGCGCATCTGCACCATCGCCATCGGATGCTTCAGGCTGTCGAGATCGGTCTCGATGGTCAGTTCGTCGGCGCCGCGCTTGGCGGTGCGGGCGATGAGCTCGAACACCGTCGCCGTCGTCGACTGCAGCGCCTTTTCGAGCGTCGCCCCGGCAAGGATGCGGGCAAGGAACACCGCCGAGGTGAGATCACCGACGCCCTTCGGCCCGTTCTCCACCAGACGGTGCTCGGCGAGCATGGTCTCGCGGTCGTCGACGAGCAGATTGCCGGTGCCGCCCCTCAGCATCGGAAAGGCCGAGGTGACGACGACCGTGCGCGGCCCGAGCGCGCTCGCCGCCTCGATCAGCTCGCGATTGTCGGTGAGTTCGAGGCCGGTCAAAAATTCCAGCTCGAAGCGGTTGGGCGTCGCGATATCGGCGAGCGGCAGAAGCCGGCCGGAAATCGCCTCGAGCATCTCGCGCGGCTGGTAGAGCCGGCCACCATCGGCGGTCGCCGGATCGCAGAGGACGACGGCCTTCGGGTTCTTCGCGCGCACCGCCTCGATCAGTCTCGCCGCCGGTTCGATCTGGTCGGGCGCGCCGAAATAGCCGGTGAGCACCGCACCGACCTCGCCGAGCCAGGGCGCGGCGGCAAGTTCGGCCATCATCGCGGCGAAGGCTTCCGGCGGCGGCACGATGCGCGTCGCCGGGCCGTGGCCCGGATGCCAGGCGAGCGTCACCGTCGGCACCGACCAGACCGGAAAGCCGAGGGATTCCAGCGCGAAGGCGGCGGCGCGGTTGCCGACGGTGCCACGCACGACGTGGCTGGAGATCGAGATGACGGCCGGCCGGTCGGCCGCGGCAATGCTCTCTTTGGCCATCACGCCTCAGCCCTGAAGAAGTTGACTGGCAAGGAGCAGCGCCAGGACGACGAAGCCGGCGACGCTGGCGATGCGGCCGATTCGGCTGCCGATCACCTCGATCCGGTCCGACTGGTCGACGTCGCGGGCCATGAAGTGATCGCCGGTGCGGGTGAAGATCGCCTGGGTGTGGGCGCCGATCTGCGGATCGGTCTCCTGGCGCACGCGCTCGAGGATCCGCTGGGCTTCGCGCTGGTCTTCGCTTTCGTTGCCGCTCATGGAAATCTTGTCGCCGATCTGACCGCCGAGGGCAACAGGGGCAAAGGTCGACCGCTTCAAGGCGCGCGCGGCCCCTGATGGGCAAGCGCAGGCGCCCGGCGGCGCGGCGCGCCCCGGTTTTCGCCCATGCGATGCACCCCTCTCCCTGAGGAGCCGGGTCTTTTCCGCCCGACAGGCGGACAGCGGAACGCCGGAGGCGAGCCTCCGTAGGTTGGTATTTCAACGGCTCGCCTCCGGCGCTCCGCGCGGTGTCTTTTCGGGGTCTTCTCGGCTCATCCGCCCTGTCTTGCGCCTCGGCCTTTTCAAGCCGAAACGCCGACCTCGGGCAGGCAACACCGGCTGCTGGCTCTTCGCCCGCCGCACCTTTTCAGCGCGGCGACCTCAAGCGGACCGATCCGCACCCGCGCCGTATTACGCGAGGGGCCAGCGGAGCCTCGAACCCGTCCGGGACGCGGACACCCTCCGGAAGGGGCCACGCCGCGGACACCGCCCGCCTCCCCGAACGATCCCGGCGATCATTCGTGTCCCTTCGGGGAGACGGTGCCGAGATTGTACGGGCGGTGTCAGGGGGCGGGGATAAGTTTTTTGCCGGATGGCGGAGGGCCTAAAACAGGGACTTCACAAGCGCGCTGCCGACCGGCCTTCAACCGTACAATCGTTCGTCCCACCATACCGGCTCGGGCAGCTCATGGGTGATCCCGCCGGCATCCGGGTGGCGAGGGTTGATCAGGATGTTGCGCTCGATCCGGGCGGGGATCGAGGGGACGAGAAGGAGGGCGCTGCGTGCTTCCTCGTACCACTCATTTCCCACAGCCTTGCAGATGCGCTCGTCCGCGCCGTCCCAGCCCGGATGCGCTTCAGGCTGGAAGATCGTAGCTGGTGCCGTTCGGAATGGTGATCCGAATATAATGCTGATTGGGCGGCAGTACCGAATTGGCGTGGACCAGCTTTTCCAGCATTGCGGTCGAGTAGTGTTGGGACGTGTAGATTACCGGGCTCGCCGACGTGTTCCACCGCCCCGGATAAAGGCGCGCGCCGTCGGCACCATAGATCGGATGGGCACCGTCCGGATCGCCGATGCGATAGGCGGTGAGAACCCTGTCGGTTCGACCTCCCCTCACACCCCGCCACCATAGGCCGTGCGTCCGATGAGATTGACGACGAGGTCCGCGCCCGGGCTGGTGCCGAGTGCGATGTCGAGCGGCGGCTTGCCGTCGAGCATCGGATGCGGCCGGCCAAGGAACTCGCGGGCCTTCTCAGGGCTTTTGTAGACCTCGAGCGCGAAGCTGAACACCTTGGCGAGCCGCGCCAGGCGATCGCCTTCTTCGCGGGTCAGGCGCTTGCTCGCAGATCTGCGACGCCGTTCGAGCGTCGCCTTCGGAATCAGGCGGACCTTGATCCGGACGTCATCCGGCGCGACAGTCTCGGCCAGCCGGTCGAGGGCCGTGACGGGCAGGCCCTCCTCGATCGCCGCGAGAAAGGAAATGGCAGAGTGTCCACGCTCGATGCCGAGCAGAGCCTCGATCGATACTGTCACCTTACGCCCCCTGCCTCGGTCGAGGCAAATATATGCTTCAGATGGACTGACTGCAACGCGACCCCGCATGGTGGAACCTCTACAGGGGAAATCGCTCCGGCGCCTTGGCCGTGCGCCTTCGCCGATCTGCTCCGCCTGCCTTGAACCGTTCGGCCACGCTCGGGTCGCTTTCCCGGCGCCGTTCGCCGCAAGTGGCGCTTGAAATCGGAACATAGCGCAAACACCCTGCATGGGGCGGCTCACTCTCAGGCGCCCGCCGGTCCGTTGTCCGGCCCATGACAAATGGCGTCGACGACGAGCGCAATGCGTTGAGCCCTGAAGGCCGGCCGGATGCGGCCGTGTCGGTCGAGTTCCGCCAGGCCGTGCAGGGCGCCCCAGAAGGTCTCCGTCGCAAGCTCCGGATCGTCGCAAAACGGGGCGATCACCGCCATCAGCGCCCCGAACGTCGTCCGCAAAGGCGGCGGCGTATCCGATTTGGCAAAACGCAGGCCGGTCGGCAGAACGAACATCGCTTCGTAGATCGCGGGCCGCGCGAAGGCGAAATCCAAAAAGCCCGTCGCCACGGCTTCGAGAGCCTTGCGGGGCGACGCGGTCGTGTGGGCCGCTGCGCGCAGGGTCTCGGCGAGATCGGCAAAGCCCTCGAGCGCCACCGCGCCGACGATGGCATCGCGGCTGGCGAAGTGGGAATAAACCACCGGCTGGCTGTATTCGATGTCCTGCGCGAGGCGCCGGATGGTCACCGCCGGCCAGCCCTCCTCCTCGGCAATGTGGCGAGCGGTCGCAACGATGCGGCTTTCCCGCTCCGCCTTTTCGCGGAGCCTGCGTTCGGTGATGCCCAAAGCCGGCCCTTCCTGATCGATCGCGCAGGATATCGTCAACGCACGGAAATTTTCTATGGACCCTTGTTAATCTAGCGATGCTAGAATATGTAGCGTAACAAGGATCGCAAGAGTCGACCGCTCTGCAGGGAGTTTCGAATGTTCGATTCCATCGTTACCGCGTCGGGCGAACCGCTTGCGGCCTGGCTTGCCGCTGCAGCCTTCGCGGCGGGCGGCATCGCCAATGCCACCGGTCATCCCAAAATTCGCGCGAGTTTCACCAATCTCGGCTTTCCCGGCTGGTGGTGCCGGGTCACGGCCGTTCTCGAACTCATAGTCGCCATGCTGCTGCTCTTGCCGGCAACCCGCGTCTTCGGCGTCGCCCTCGGCACCTGCATCATGGCCGCCGCAGTGTGGGCGATCCTCTCGCGGCGGCTTTACGGCCACCTGCCGCCGCCGATCCTGTTCCTGCTTCTCCTTGCCTTGGCCGCTCTCGGCCAGACCGCCTGAAAAAGCTCCATCCCACAAAGGAAATGTCTCATGTCCGACACCGCCGTTAAGACCGCTGTCGTCTACCATTCCGGCTACGGCCACACGCAACGCATGGCCGAAGCGATCGCAAAGGGGGCGAATGCCGCCCTGTTGCCGATTGACGCTGAGGGCAATCTTTCGGACGAGCAATGGGCGACCTTGCATGCCGCCGATGCCATCGTCTTCGGTTCGCCGACCTACATGGGCGGGCCAAGCTGGCAGTTCAAAAAATTCGCCGATGCCTCTTCGGGCGCGTGGTTCGAAGGGAAATGGCAGGACAAGGTCTTCGGCGGCTTCACCAACAGTGCGAGCCTCAACGGCGACAAGCTCAACACGCTGAACTACTTCGTGCTGCTCGCCGGGCAGCATGGCGGCCTGTGGGTGTCGCTGGCGTTGAAGCCGGCCAACACCAAGGCCGCGGTGCGCGACGACATCAACCGGATGGGCTCCTACCTTGCGCCGATGGCCCAGTCGGATGCCGACGCCGCGCCGGAGGAGATGTCTGAAGGCGATCTCGAGACGGCGCGTCTCTACGGTGCGCGCATCGCGCAGACGGCGCGGCGGTTCGACGCCGAGCGGCGCAGCTGATCGGAAAACCGCGTCGAAAGGCGCCGATCGCGGAAGCTTCCACATCGCTTCCGAGCCGTTCCGCCGTCTCCTCCTTTCATCTTCCCATGCCGTGATACGCCGCGTTCGGGCGCATGTCGCTCGCCGCGGCGACGCGGTTCGACATGGCGAAGAAGCCGGCGACTTGCGCGATGTCGAAGATCGCCCGATTGGAGAAGCCGGCCCTCCTCAGCGCCTCGCGGTCGGCCTCGGTGATCAGGTCGGGACGCTCGGTAAGCGTCGTCACGAAATCCAGCATCGCCGTCCGCCTTTCGTCGAGGCCGGCGGCGCGCCAGTTCTGGGCGATCGTCTCGCCGAGGATCGGATCGCCGGAAAGTTCGCGCACCGCGGCGCCGTGCGCGGCGAGGCAGTAATGGCAGTGATTGATCGCCGAGACGGCGACGGCGATGATCTCACGGTCGAGCTTGGAAAGGTCGCTGTCGGCCAGCATCACCTCGTTGTAGAAGCGCGAAAAGGCTTCGAGCTTGGCCTCGTCGAAGGCGTAGGCGAGAAGGACGTTCGGGACGAGACCGAGCTTCTCCTCGCATTTGTCGAAATAGGCCCTCGTGCGCTCCGACAGCGGCTCGGCAAGGCCGAGATCGAGGGCCGTCACCGGCCGGTCGGGTTTTTCGCTCATCGTTTTCCTCCCTTTGACGCCGCAGCTGACGTCGCGTCCTGCGGCATCCGGCCGCCCTTGCCGGGCAGACCGAGCCTCGCAGTCTGGGCGTCCTGACCTATGATTGATGCCACAGACAGGGGCGCGCGAGGAGGGTCGGCGACGTGAGCGAGGATAGCAACCCGAAGAAGATCGAGGTCGTCGGCGCCGTCGCAAGGGCGATCGGCGAGGACATGCCGGGGGCAAAGCTCGCGCCGCTGCTGTTTGCCCGCCCGCCGGTGGAGGATCTCGAGGCCTTCGACACCGCGGCTCTCGCCGCCGCCGCCCGCACCGGCGCCGAGGCGCTGGCCGCCCACCGGCCGGGCAGGCCGCTGGTGTGGATCGATCGGCCGGATGACTTCCGCCACAAGGGTGAGCCGCAGGAACTCGTCACCATCGCCTGTGACGACATGGCATTCCTGTTCGATTCGCTGACCGCCGAGATCGCCGAGCGGGCGAACGAGATCCACTACATCTCCCATCCGATCCTCGACGTCAGCCGCGGCGAGGACGGCAGCCTCGCCGATTTCGCCGCCTCGAGGGTGGGCGAGGAGACGCGGGCGGGGACGACCCGCACCAGCCTCATCCAGTTCGCCGTCGACCCGCTGGCCGGCGGCGACCCGGGCTCTGGCCTTTCCGAGGCGCTGGCGACGATCCTTGCCCAGGTGACCCATGCCAACCGCGATTTCGTGCCGATGCGCGAGCGGGTCAACCGGGCGGTCGAGGACCTGACGCGGCGGGCGGCAAGCCTTCCCGAAAGCGAGCGCCAGGCTGCCGAAGAGGCGGCGCGGCTGCTCGAGTGGCTGCGCGACGACAACTTCATCTTCCTCGGCACCTGCGACTACGACTATCACGGCGAGCGCGACGGCGAGATGCTGGAGCGGCGCCAGAGCGACGCGCTCGGCATCCTCTCCGACCCCGACATCCGCATTCTCGGCCGGCCGGGCCGCCCCCTCGTGACGACGCCGGAAATCCGCGACTTCCTGAAGGCGCCGGCGCCGCTGATCGTCACCAAGGCGAATGCCCGCTCGCGGGTGCACCGCCGGGCCTACATGGACTATGTCGGGGTCAAGCAATATGACGATGACGGTCGGCTGACCGGCGAACTCCGCATCGTCGGCCTGTTCACCTCGACCGCCTATACCCGCTCGATCCTGACGATCCCCTATGTCCGGCAGAAGGCCGAGACGGTGATCGACAAGTCCGGCTTCCGGCCGGGCTCGCATTCGGCCAAGGCGCTTCTCAACGCGCTCGAATCCTATCCGCGCGACGAGGTCTTCCAGATCGACGCCGAGCTTCTGGAGCGCTACGCCGCGACGGTGGTCGAGCTCGGCGAGCGGCCGCGGGTGCGGGTGCTGCCGCGGGTCGACAAGTTCGACCGCTTCGCCTCGATCATCGTCTATGTGCCGCGCGACCGGTATGATTCGAGGCTCCGCGAGCGGATCGGCCAGCTTCTCGCCGAGACCTATGACGGCCATGTCTCGGCCTATTATCCGGCCTTTCCGGAGGGGCTGCTGGCCCGCGTCCACATCATCGTCGGGCGGGCCGGCGATCCGACGCCCAACGTCGACATCCCAAGGCTCGAGGCGCGCATCGCCGAAATGGCGAAGAACTGGGAGGACGAGTATATCGCCGCCCTCGGCCATGCCGGCGCGCCGGTCCACCACCGGCGCTTTGCCAGCGGCCTGCCGGGCACCTACCGCGACAGCGTCTCGCCGGCCGAAGCGGTGCGGGACGTCGCCGTCATCGAGAAGCTGTCCGAGGAGGCGCCGCTTTTCGTCGACTTCTACCGCCGCGACGGCGACACCGCCGATACGGTGCGGCTGAAGATCTACCATCTCGGCCGGGCAGTCGCCCTGTCGACCAGGGTGCCGATCCTCGAAAACATGGGCTTTTCCGTCGTCTCCGAGCGGACCTTCCGGCTCGCCCGGCCGGACGGCGACGCCGTGCATCTCCACGACATGGACCTCGTGCGCGCCGGCGGCGGCAAGCCAATCGGCCTCGACGACGACGGCAAGGCGCTGGAGGACGTGTTCGGCGCGGTCTGGCGCGGGCAGATCGAGAATGACGGCTTCAACGCCCTCGTCCTCGAGGCCGGGCTCGATTTCCGCAAGGCCAACGTCCTGCGCGCCTATTCGCGCTATCTGCGTCAGGTGGGGCTCGCCTATTCGCCGGACTATCTCGCCAATGCGCTGATCCGCCATGCGGGGATCACCAAGGCGCTGTGGCAGATGTTCGAGACCGCCTTCGATCCCGAGCGGGCGGGCAGCGCGGGAGATACAGCACCGGAGGACTCCGACGAGCCGGAAGACCGGGAGGAGCGCCGCGCCAGGGCGCGCGGCGTCGCGCCGATCCTTCACGAGATCCTCGAGGCGCTCGACGACGTCGATTCGGCCGACGAGGACCGCATCGTCAGGCGCTTCCTCAACGCCATCCTTTCGACGCTGCGCACCAACTACTTCGCCGTCGACGGGATCAGTGCCGAGGCCGATTCCGAGCCAGGCCGGGTCCAGCCGGCGCTGGCCTTCAAGTTCGATTCCCGCGCCGTCGAGGGCCTGCCGGCGCCGGTGCCGTTTCGCGAGATCTTCGTCTTCGACGCCCGCGTCGAGGGCGTGCATCTGCGCTTCGGGCCGGTGGCGCGCGGCGGCCTTCGATGGTCCGACCGGGCCCAGGACTTCCGCACCGAGGTGCTCGGCCTCGTCAAGGCGCAGCAGGTGAAGAATGCCGTCATCGTGCCGGTCGGCGCCAAGGGTGGCTTCTATCCCAAACGCCTGCCGGACGCCTCGCAGCGCGACCAGTGGTTCGCCGCCGGCCGCTCGGCCTATGTGGTCTTCATCGCCTCGCTCCTGTCGGTGACCGACAACATCGTCGGCGACGACGTGGTGACGCCGGATCGCGTGCGCTGCCACGACGGCGACGACCCCTATTTCGTCGTCGCCGCCGACAAGGGGACGGCAACCTTCTCCGATACCGCCAACGCCATCGCCCAGTCGGAGGATTTCTGGCTCGACGACGCTTTCGCTTCCGGGGGCTCGGCCGGCTATGACCACAAGGCCATGGGCATCACCGCGAGGGGCGCCTGGGAGGCGGTCAAGCGGCATTTCCGCGAGATCGAGCGCGACGGCCGCGACGAGGACGGCGCCTGGGACATCCAGGCCGAGAGCTTCACGGCCGCCGGCTGCGGCGACATGTCGGGCGACGTCTTCGGCAACGGCATGCTGTTGTCCGACAAGACCCGGCTGATCGCCGCCTTCGACCACCGGGACATCTTCATCGATCCGAACCCCGATGCGGCGAGCGCCTTTGCCGAGCGCAAACGGCTGTTCCAGCTGCCGCGCTCCTCCTGGCAGGACTACGACGCCACCAGGATCTCCCATGGCGGCGGCATCTTCTCGCGGCGCGAGAAGGTGATCCACCTGTCGGACGAGGCGGCTGCCGCCATCGGCCTCGACCGCAACGAGGGCACGCCGCCGGAGATCATCACCGCGATCCTCAAGGCCCCGGTCGATCTCCTCTGGTTCGGCGGCATCGGCACCTATGTGCGCGCCTCGAGCGAAAGCAATGTCGATGTCGGCGACCGCTCCAACGATGCGGTGCGCGTCACCGGCCTCGACGTCCGGGCGAAGGTGATCGGCGAAGGCGCCAATCTCGGCGTCACCCAGAAGGGCCGCATCGAGTTCGCCCGACGCGGCGGACGGATCAACTCCGACGCCATCGACAACTCCGCCGGCGTCAACACCTCGGACGTCGAGGTGAACATCAAGATCGCCCTCAAGGGAGCGATGAGCGGCGGCAGGCTGGAGCGGCAGGAACGCGACCGGCTGCTCGCCTCGATGACCGACGAGGTCGCCGACCTCGTCCTCGCCAACAATTACGAACAGACCCTGGCGATCTCGCTGGAGCAGCGCGACGGCGTCTCGGCGCTGGCGCTGCAGTCGCGCTTCATGAGCGTTCTCGAAGGCGCCGGCCTGCTCGACCGGGCGGTGGAGACGCTGCCGTCGGAGGCCGCCATCGCCGACCTTCGAAGCACCGGCCAGGGCCTGACGCGGCCGGAGATCGGCGTCCTTCTCGCCTATGCCAAGATCACCCTCTTCGACGACATCGTCGCCAGCGGGCTGCCGGACGATCCCTATCTGGAAGACCGGCTGCACGACTATTTCCCGGCGCCGATGCGCCGCGACTACTCGCGGGACATCAAGGGCCACCGGCTGGCCCGCGAGATCATCGCGACGGTGCTCGCCAACGAGGTGGTGAACCGCACCGGACCGACCTTCGTCACCACCGTCGAGGAATCGTCCGGCGCGCCGCCTGCCTCGGTGGTCCAGGCCTTCGTCGCCGCCAAGGACGGCTTCGACATCCGCGATCTCTACGAACGCATCGACGCCCTCGACGCCAAGCTGCCGGGCCGGCTGCAGAACGCCCTCTACCGCCAGGTCGGCTGGTTCTTGCGCCGGCTTACCAACTGGTACGTCCTCAATGAGAGCTTCGAGGCGGGCCTGACCAGCGTCGCCATCGAGAGCCGCGACGCCCTCGGCCAGCTGAAGGACCGGCTCGGCGAGATCGCCTCCGACGCCGCCCGGCAGGAGGCCGAGCAGCGGATTGCCGACTGGGCGCGCCAGGGCGTGCCGCAGGATCTCGCCGAGGCCGTCGCCATGCTGCCGCTGGTGGCGCTGATCCCCGACATAGCGGCCGTCTCGAGGGAGACGGGCCGGCCGCTCGAAGAGACGGTGGAGAGCTATTTCGAGATCACCCGGCTGTTCGAGGTCGGGCGTCTGGAGGCGGCGCTGTTCCGCCTCGATTCCAGCGACTATTTCGAGACGCTGGCTCTGCAGCGGGCCGAGAGCCAGATCGCCAGGGCACGGCGCCAGCTGACGGCCGCAACCTTGAAGAGCGGCCAGGACGCCGAGAGCTGGGCCAGGGATCGCCATGCCGCGGTGGACCGCATCCGCAGCCAGCTCGTGGCGCTGGCGGGCTCCGGCGAGACGTCGGTGGCGCGGCTCACCGTCGCCGCCGGCCTCCTGTCGGATCTCGCGGCGCAGGTGTGATCCTGCAAGCTTCACACCTTTGGGCGGACTTCCTCGGCATGGAAGAATGGTCGCCAAGCTTGAAGCTTCGTCATCCCGGCCCCTGAGCCGGGATCCATTCCTCAGCGGTGAAGCGGCCTGTTTGGTGAAGGCAAAACAGTGCTTCGCAAACGACCGCCGCAAAGACGGCAACGATTTGGAATGGATCCCGGGGCAAGCCCGGGATGACGAGGTGTTGATGCCGTCACCCATTCTGCAAGGTCGATGAGCCGCGCGATCCGCTGATCGCCGGACCGGGAGGGGATGGGCGAATGCGGAAAGGCCTAATCCGGAAGACACAAACCGAAGCGTCCGATCAACGCCTCTCCCCTGCTTTGCGGCCTCCGGCCTTTAAGGCCCAGCTTGCCGGCGCTATTTGGAGCCGGCGAAAGCTCACTTCTTCTTGTCGCCCGACTGCGGCGCGGCGAACTTGCCGGGCACGGTGGCGGGCGCCGCTGCCTTGGCCTTCTTGTCGGCCTTCGGCTTGCGGACTTCCTTGTTGCTGCGCATCTGGCCCTTAGCCATGGCTGTGGTCCTTCGAGGTTGCGATGGTGAATGTCGGAGCGCGACACGGAATTTCAGAGCGCCGTCCGGCCTACCGCATCGGCCTGAAAATCGGATTCGATTTTCGGAAAGCACGATGCGGTGATCCAATAACAGAGAGCGTCTTTTGTGCGTCCATTCGGACGCACGGCGCTTCCGGGGGCATGCGACGCGCCGGCACTTCGATCCTGCGCCTGCCGAAAATCCGCTGCGATCTTCGGGTCGGCTGGACAGGACGCGCCGTGCCGTAACACCCTGATTTCATGTATCGAGCTCACCGAAAATCGAATCCGATTTTCGGACCGATTCTGTAGCATGCCGTCTGACGAAAGGCGGGAGATTTCTTTCGGCTGCTGCTCCCGCCTCGTAGTGTCCGCCGGCTGCCCGACTCGGTCTCAGACCCCGAAGGTCACCAGGCCGCGTTCGTCGATCGGCCAGGCGGGATTCCAGGCGATCTCCCAGGCATGGCCGTCCGGATCGGCGACATAGCCGCGATAGCCGCCATGCGGCGGCGCGCCCGCCTCCCTGAGGAGCGTTCCGCCCGCCTCGACGAGCCGCTGCAGAACGGCGCGCACCTCGGCCTCGCTTTCAACATTGTGACCGAGGGCGAAGGCGCTCGGCGCCGATGCGCTCTCGCGCTGCATGTCGCCATCGAGGCCCGGATTTGTCCAGGTGGCAAACATCAGGCCGTTCATCTGATAGAAGGCGATTTCATCGTTCTCGAAGACCGGCGACCATCCGAAGCCCCCGACATAGAAGTCACGGGACCGAGGGAGCGATGCGACGCCGAGTGTGACGACGGAGATCTGTTGTTGCATATCCAAGCCCTTTCGCTTGTCCGCGCAGGGTTGCGTCGGACATTGAAGGTCTTGGGCCGTCGCCATCGCGACGGAAGGACCCGCTTGGGCGGGGGCCGGGCCAACCGCACCGACCTAACCTGTTTCAGACGCCCCCATCCTCGTTCATCTTGCCGCCGCGATCAAGACGCGACGAAGGCGCGGGCCGGAAAGCCGGACAAGGGCGGATCGACCTGTCCTTCGGGATCGGGCATGCGAAACCGGCTGAGAGGCCTATCGGCGGGTCAGGCCGATGAGCCTTTGGCGCAGTTCCGCGATGTCCGAAGCGGCTTCGCCTTCGCGGATCGTGACGCTGAGCCAGGCGCCATCGACTGCCAGCCGCACGACCTCCAGCATCGGGTCGTCGTCGGTGTCCTGATGCCGATGCTGGCGCTCGTCGAGCCAGCCTGCCCAGAGCCGCCGCAGATGCGGCTCTGCGACCATCGCCACCGAGAGGGCGGCCCAGGGCGTATCGAAACCGAACTCGCGACCGACGAAGACGCTGTCGACATAGGCCCGCGTGAAGCTTCCCCGCGGTTCGGGATCCTTTTCGATCGCCGCGTCTATCTCCCTGTCCAGACGGTGGAGAAGATCGGCGACCATGCCTTCGACGAGGGCCTGCTTGGTGGGGAAATGGTGGAACAGCCCGCCCTTGGTCACCCCGGCGGCATCGGCCACGGCCTGCACCGTGATGCCGGCAAGCCCCCTCTCCACCGCCAGCGCCTCCGCACAATCGAGCAGCCGGCGCCGCACGACCTCCGGCTGTTTGCGGCGGGCGTTGCTCATCGTCAGTGGGTCGCGGCCTGGGAGAAGGCCTGCATCACGACGACGCCACCGACGATCATCGCGATGCCGACCATCGCGGCTGCGTCGAGAGCCTGATGGAAGACCGCCCATCCGACGACCGCTGTCAGCACGATGCCGAGCCCGGCCCAGATGGCATAGGCGACGCCGAGCGGCATCCCCCGGAGCGCCTGGGCGAGAAAGAAGAATGCCGCCGTGTAGAGGATGGCCATCGCCAGCGTCGGCAGCGGCCGGGTGAACTGCGCCGACCGCTGCAGGAAGAACGTGCCGGTCACCTCGCAGATGATGGCGAAGGCGAGATAGCCATATGCGAGGAAGGCCGAGGTCATCGCCGTCACCGATCGGAAGAATGAAGTGGAGCCAGATACCAACCACGCGGTATGTTTCCCGTCAAGTGGAGGAGTGGTGTGCGGACGGCCGCGGGCGGCCGCGGCTGGGCCTGGGGCTGGGGCTGGGGCTGGGGCTGGGGCGAACTTGCGGCATCGGACCTGCCGGCTATAGTGATCTTCCCTTGCGGAAGATTGGAGTGAAAGCCGATGCTGCATGCGAGGTCTGCCGGTACGGTCGCATCGCAGTTGCGGCGGGCCGCGCTGGCGGTCGGTCTCTGCCTGGCATGGGGCGAGGCTTCGGCCGAGGACGGTGCGGCCGCGGTGATTGCGCTCTTCCCGGTGCAGCTTGCGGGCGAGCCGGACACCCTTTCGCCGGATGTTTCCGGCGCGATGCTGGGCGCCCTTCGAAAGATCGCGAAGGGCCGCAGGATGACCTGCCCGGACAGGGTCACCCGCCTGGTGACGGCTGGCGAGTCGCAGCTCGTGACGGCAAGGACGCTGCAGTCGGCGAACGAGATCAGCGAGGCGGAGATCGCCGAGGTCGCCGCCTCGGCAGACGGGCTGCTGCTGGTCCACTCGTTCTCGGGGACGGGCTATCCCGACCCCTATACGGGCAAGCCGCGAATGGCCGCCGAAATCCGCTACAGGCTGCTCGACCCGGCCAGCGAAACCGTTCTTCTCCAGGGCTCGGAAGCCGCCGCGCAACTCGATGGCGGACGCTGCAATGCCGACGATCTGTCCGGCAAGGCCGCGGAGGCCGACCGGAAGGCGGCGATCGCCTGTTTCGAGGCTGCGCTCGGCAGCGCCTATCCGCACCTGGTCGACAGTCTGCCGGCAAAGATCGTCGGCGCGGCCGCCTGCCCGCCGATCTTCAATGGCCCGGGCATCATCGTCGCGGTCGACCGCAGGCCGGAGGCCGCACTTCGCTCGCCATACAACGAAATAGCCGTGCTCGAGGGCCTGCGCGAGGTCGTCGCTTCCCTGCCATCGACCTATCCGAAACAGGCGTTCCGCCAAGCCGACGACGACGTCGCGAAGCGGTTTTCCGGCGGCGGCGAGACCGAAGAGGCGGATATCGGAAAAGCCGCTGCAAGGCTTGCGGGCAAGGCCGACTACCTGCTCGTCTATACGCCGACGGCAAAAGCTGGGCCCGACGACTTCACCCAGGTGATGCAGCTCGAGGCGGCGATCAAATTCAAGCTCTTCGACGTGGCCGCCGGCGAAATGGTGGCCGATGGCAAGTTCGAGACCTCCGGCGAGATGTTCACCGGTTGCGCTGCCTCGATCGGCAGCGTGCCGGCGCAGCCGGCCTGCGTCAGACGCTTCGTCGCCAACACGTTGAAGCGCCTCGCCAGGGACATGGCCGAGAAGGTGGTGTTCACGCTTGCGAGCCGCGCCACCGCGCAGTGACGGGGTTGGCGGAGGGGGCGGATGGCCGGCAGAAATGCGACCCGTCGTCAGTCGAGCGTCGCCTCGTATGCTCCCACCAGCATCGGCCCGCAGATCGGAATCGACTTTCGGAAAGCGCGACGCGGAGATTCAACAAGTTGGAGCGTGGTTTGCGCGACCGAATGGACGCGCGTCGCTTAAAATTTCCTGCGTCAGCGATCGCGTCGTCGTCTGCCCCGGCACACTCGCATCGCCATGGCACGAGTCATCGGAGAGCATCCACCGGGGTGAGGTTATGTTTCCGGCAAAGACGTCGGAAAGTCGCTGTCAGCGATCAGTTGACGCATGTCAACGGTTCGCTTACATCTCTTTCGTCGACCGAAGCCGTTGCCCGCCCGGATGCTATCGATGATCAGGACGTTTCGCAGCAAGGGACTGGCAGAGTTGTGGTCGCGTGGAACGACTGCCAAGATCGACAAGAAGATGCACAAGCGCCTGCTGCTCCGGCTCGATCGACTGGAGGCCATATCGTCCCTCGACGAGATGAACCTGCCCGGCTTCAACTTTCATCCACTGCTGGGATTTTCGCCGACGCGCTACTCCGTCCACATCAATGGTCCGTGGTGCGTGACATTTGAATTTGAGGGCGGTGACGCCTACCGCGTGGATTTCGAACAATACCACTGATCGGAGGATGGTATGGCCGAATACAATGCCGTCAGGGGGGCGAACCGCTGTCCCTCCCATCCCGGAGCGCTTCTGGCCGATCTTCTGGCGGACATCGGCCAGAGCAAGGCCGAGATTGCTCGGTCCCTCGATATTTCGAGGCAGCATCTCTACGACATCCTCAACGAGTCCAAGCCCGTGACCCCGAATGTCGCGGCAAGGCTCGGAACATTCTTCGGCGACGGCGCCGGGGTGTGGTTGCGCATGCAGGCGGCCCACGATGCCTGGCATGCCGAACGGGACGTGGATGTCAGCCGGGTCAAGAAACTCGGCGTCGCTTGACCGCCGGCCGGGCGACCCTCTACCTCGCAGATCGGGGCGGCTGCGACCGCCCCGCACCGACAGCCGGGGGCTTGCCACGTGACATCGGATGATCTGACGCGCGAGGCGCGCCCCGCCCTCAAGCGGCCCGGCGTCTGGGGCTGGATGGCCTTCGACTTTGCCGCCCAGCCCTTCTTCACCGTCGTCCTCACCTTCGTCTTCGGCCCCTATTTCGTCTCGCAACTGGCGCCGGACCCGGCGACGGGTCAGGCCTGGTGGGGCCTGTCCGCGGCGATCGCCGGCGTCCTCGTCGCCGTCGGCTCGCCCTTTCTCGGCGCCGTCGCCGACCGCGCCGGCCCGCGCAAGCCCTGGATCGGCGGCTTTGCCGCGTTCAAGATCGCGGCGCTCTGCCTGTTGTGGTTCTCGGCCCCCGGATCATCGCTGTTCGTCGCGACGCTCTTCATCGTCGTCGCGACCGCCGCGGCGGAATTTTCCATCGTCTTCAACGACGCGATGATCCCGCGGCTCCTGAAGAACGAGGAGATCGGCCGGATCTCCAACATCGCCTGGGGCCTCGGCTATGCCGGCGGCATCGTCTTCCTGATCGCGGCGCTGGCCTTTCTCGCCGGCTCGAAGGACACCGGCCTCACCCTTCTCGGCCTGCCCCCAGCCTTCGGCCTCGATCCGGCGGCGGGCGAAGGCGCGCGGGCGACGGCGCCGCTGGCGGCGCTCTGGTATCTCGTCTTCATCCTGCCGATGTTTTTCCTGACGCCGGACCGGCCGAAGGGCGAAAGGGTCTCGGCAGCGATGCGCCAGGGGCTCGGCGACCTTGCCGCGACCTTCCGGGAGATCCGCACCCGCCGGCCGCTGTTTCAGTTCCTGCTTGCCCGAATGATCTATCAGGACGGCGTCAACGCCCTCATCGTCCTCGGCGGCTCCTTCGCCGCCGGCATGTTCGGCTGGACGCTGATCCAGAGCGGGCTGTTCGGCATCATCCTCAACGTCGTCGCCATTCCGAGCTGCTTCGTTGCCGGCATGCTCGACAGGCGCTTCGGGTCCAAGGCCGTCGTGGTGATGGCCATCCTCTCCCTGTCGATCGCCACGATCGGGATCATCTCGACCAGTCCGGACGCAACGCTCTTCGGCCTCCTCGGCTTCGATCCGCCGGCCGAGGGCCGCGGCGTCTTCGCCAGCGGGGCGGAGCGGAGCTACATCGTCTTCGGCCTCCTCATCGGCCTCGCCTTCGGGCCGATCCAGGCCTCGTCGCGCTCCTGGATGGCGAAATCCGTCACCCCGGAAGAGGCCGGCCGCTATTTCGGCTTCTACGCCTTCATCGGCCGGGCGACGTCCTTCCTCGCACCGGCGGTCGTCGCCGGGGCGACGCAGGTCGCGGCAGGAAGCTTCCATCCGGTCACCGCCTCGCGCATCGGCATGGCGAGCCTGATCGCCTTCTTCGTCGTCGGGCTGGTGCTGGTGCTGCGGACGAGGGGGCCGCGGGAGACGAGGCAGGCATAGGACAGCGGGCGGCGTCACTCGCCGCTCCCATCGCCCTTCGAGGCTCGCTGCGCTCGCACCTCAGGATGAGGGGATCGGCAGTGCTCGCGGGACCGCACAGCCATGACGCTCCGCCCTCAGCGCGAGGGCCCGGCCGCCGCCTCGATCCGCGGCATCGGCATGCGGTGGCCCTTCAGCCGGTGCTCGACATGGCGCTCGATGGCCCGCTTGGCCTCGTCGCGCACGCTCTCGGTGGCGGCGAGGATCTCCCGCGAGCGCAGGAAGTCGAGGACGCCGTAGCGCGACACCGCGGGGCGGAAGAGGAGATCGGGCGGCGAGATCGTCAGCTTGGTGTCGATGATCGACTGCATGGTCAACTGCGAGGCGCCGATCATCGCCTGAACGGGGGTGGGCATGCGGCTGCCGTCGCCATCCGGCCCGCCATTGACGTCGACGGCGATAGTGAAGTCGGCGACCCCCTTCAGCCGGTCGAAGGGCAAGGGATTGTAGATGCCGCCGTCGACCAGCACCCGGCCGTCTCGGCGCACCGGGCGGAATACCGCCGGGATCGCCGCCGAGGCGGCGATGGCGCTGCGCAGGTCGCCGCTGTCGAGTTCGCATTCGGCCCTGGCGAAGTAATCCGTCGCCATCACCCCGAGCGGGATCTGCAGTTCCTCGAATGTCAGCGGCACGTCCGGCGGCATGAAGGCCATGATCACCCGGCGGGCATTCAGCTGGCCGATGCGGAAGCCGCCGTCGCTCAGGAATTCCTGCAGCGACACCGGCCGCGTCTGCCACAGCCGGCCGATGACGATGCGCGGGCTGACGAAACAGTCGAGCATGTAGGAGCGAATGTCCCGCGCCGGCATGCCGGCGGCGTAGCCGGCGCCGATGATCGCGCCGATCGACGAGCCGGTGATGCGCACCGGACGAAGGCCGAGGTCGTCCAGCGCCTCGAGGACGTGGATGTGGGCAAGGCCGCGCGCGCCGCCGCCGCCGAGTGCGAGGCCGAGCCGCATGCCGCCCGCCTCAGGCGCCGGCGGACCCGACCGTCACGACGGTCGGCTTGGCGTCGAGGAGCTTTTTTGCCGCCGCCTTGACGTCGTCGAGGGTCACCGCGTCGATGATCGCCTGACGCTTGTCGATATAGTCCGTGCCGAGATCGTCGAGCTGGATGCCGACGAGGGTCTGGGCGACGGCAAGCGAGGAGTCGAGATTGCGCACCGCATAGGAGCCCTTGACATAGGCCTTGGCCTTTTCGAGTTCCTGTTCGGTCGGACCATCCTTGGCCATGCGCTCGATCTCCTTGCGGATGATGTCGACGGTCTGCGGTGCCGCATCCGCCCGCGTCGCCGTCGCGATGCCGAGGATGCCGGCGTGGTCGTAGGTGGCGAGATAGCTGGACGCGCCGTAGGCGAGGCCGCGCTTCTCCCTGATCTCTTCATAGAGCCAGGAGGTGAAGGAACCACCCCCGAGGACGTGATTCATCAGGTAGGCTGCGAAAAAATCCTTGTCGGAGCGCAGGACGCCCGGCATCGCGACGCGGATGTTGGTCTGCGGCACGGCAAGGTCGACGGAAACGGTCTTGCCGAGGACCGGCTCGGCCATCGGCACCTTCGTCAGCTCTGCCCTGGCGGCAAGATCGCCGAACACCTGGTCGAGGCGGGTCTTCAGATCTTCCGGCGTGATGTCGCCGACGACGCCGACGACGAGATCGTCCTTGGCGAAGACCTTCTTGCGGAAACTTTCCAGATCGGCGGCGGTCACCTTCGCCAGCGCTTCGGGCGTGCCGTCGGTCGGCCGCGAATAGGGATGGCCGGCAAAGACCGTCTCGCGGAAGGCCTTGGAGGCGATCTCGTCGGGATCGTTGCGGTTGGCGAGGATGCCGGTGACGATCTGGCCGCGGATGCGGTTCACCGGTTCCTCGTCGAAGCGCGGCTCCGTCAGCGCCAGATGCAGGAGATCGAAGGCCTGGTCCTCAAAATCGGTGATGGTGCGGAACGAGCCGGTGAAGTTGTCGTAGCTCGTGTCGTAGCTCATCGAGACGCCGAGATCGTCGAGCCTGGCCTGGAAGTCGGCGCTCTTGATATCGCCGGCGCCCTCGTCGAGGAGGCCGGTGAGAAGGTTGGCAAGCCCCTCCTTGCCCTCGGGATCCTGGGTCGAGCCGCCGCCCTTGAAGGCGAAGTTGACGGCGATCAGCGGGTTGGAATGGTCCTCGACGAGGAGCGCCTTGATGCCGCCGGGGCTGACGACCTCCTGGATGTCGACGGCGGCCGCGGGCGCCGCCGAAAAGGCGAGGAGGCCGAAGGACAGGCCGGCGACGAGGCCACGGACGCGCGGGGAGAGGCTTGCGATGGTCATGACGATCTTTCGGGAACGGGCGGTTACGAGCGCGACGGAGCGGCGGCGGCGGCGGGCTTCTCGCCCTCGACGTCGCCGGCAGGCTTCGCCTCGCCCGTCTCGGCGGCGGCCGTCACGGCCTCCTTCGGCTTCAGATAGCCGGTGACCGAGCGCTCAGGCGTCAGATACTTGCGCGCCACGGCATTGACTTCGGCGACGGTGACCGCCTCGATGCGGTCCGGCCAGGTCTCGACGTCCTTCAGCGTCCGGCCGGTTGACAGCGCCGCGCCGACGCGCCTTGCCATCGCCGTCTGGCTGTCGCGCAGATAGATCATGTTCTTGCGCACTCGGTTCTTCGCCCGCTCGAGCTCGGCCTCGGTGACGCCCTTCCTGACGATCTCGGCGATCTCGGCGTCGATCGCCGTCTCGATGTCGGCGATGCTCGCCTCGCCGCGCGGCATGCCATAGACGCCGAACTGGCCCTCCTTGAGCGCCGTGCCGGAATAATAGGCGCCGGTGCCGGCGGCGATGCCCTTCTCGACCACCAGCGAACGATAGAGCCGCGAGGTGGTGCCGCCGCCGAGAATGTCGGAGAGGACGTCGAGCGCTTCCGCCTCGCCCGGCGCCGCGATGGTCTCGCCGGGGACGAGATAGGTCCGCTGCATGGAAGGCTGCGTCACCTTCTCGTCGGCCAGCGTCACCGTGCGGGCCGCGAGCGGCTCGGGCTCCAGCGCCCGGGCGCGGTCGCCGGGATCGGCCCGGCGCTTGACCTTGCCGTAGGTCGCCTCGGCGAGGTCCTTGACCTCCTTCGCCGTCACGTCGCCGGCCACCAGCAGCGTCGCATTGTTGGGGGTGTAGTACTTGTCGTAGAAGGCGATGGCATCGGCCCGCGACAGCTCTTCCATCTCGCGGCGCCAGCCGATCACCGGGATACCGTAGGGGCTGTTCTGGAACAGCGCCGCCTGCACCGCCTCCTGCAGCTGCGAGCCCGGATCGTTGTCGATCCGCATGCGGCGCTCCTCGAGGATGACGTCACGCTCGGGCTTCACCACCGCGTCCGTCAGGACGAGGTTGGCCATGCGGTCGGCCTCGTAGCCCATCACCATCTCCAGCGCCGACGCCGGGACCTGCTGGTAGTAGCCGGTATAGTCGTCGGTGGTGAAGGCGTTCTCCTGGCCGCCGATATCGGCGACGGCGCGGGAAAACTCGCCCTCCGGATGGGTCTTGGTCCCCTTGAACATCAGATGTTCGAGGAAGTGGGCGATGCCGCTCTCGCCCGGCGCCTCGTCCGCCGCACCGACATGATAATAGACCATCTGGGTGACGACGGGGGCGCGGTGATCCGGCAGGACAACCACCTGCAGGCCGTTATCGAGGGAGAACTCGGTGATGCGCTCCTCGACCGTCTCGTGATCGGCCGGCGTTCCGGCGACCGCGTCGGACCTGGCGGTGGCCGGCGCGTCGGCCTTCGCCTCGCTGCCGGTCTTCGTCGCGGTCTCGGCAAAGGCGCCGAAAATCGGGGTGAAAGCGAGAGCGCCCGCAAGGGCAGTGGCCGAAAGGGCCCGCATCGCCTTGGTCATGTGGTCGATGATCCTCGTCTTCTGGAATGCAGTCTGCGCAACTATGCCGAAGCGGCAGCTCGCTGGCCACTTACGGTTTCGTCAGATCGAAAACGGATCGAGCCGCGAAGCGCCGGACGCACGGTATGACGAGGGAGAATGGCGAGTTTATGGGCGCTCAGGTCGCAGGAAGCAGAGGCGGCCTCGTGACGCTTTTCCAGAAAATAGCCTTCATCCCGTCGGGTTTGCCGTGAGTGGGAAGGCGCGGGACCCACGTTTCACGCCAGACGATCACGTATCCAACAGCGCATCCATGGCCGTGATCGGCAGCACGAGGCGGTGGGCCGTGCCGATGAGACGCCGGAAGCCGAACCCCTCATAGAAGACGGCGGCGGTCTCGTCCTTCGCCTCGACGATCATGCCGAGGATGCCGATCTGCGTCGCCGCTTGCCGGGTGGTGTGGAAGGCATGGACGATGAGCGCGTCGCCATAGCCCTGGCCTTGCCAGCGTGTATCGACGGCGAGCCGTCCGAGCAGGAGAAACGGGATTTCTTCGTACGGGCCGGCCTTGAGGTCTTCGGGCAGGTGATCGCGGCGGACGGAATGGGCGCCGATCGAATAGTAGCCGATGATGGCGGGACCGTCGGCGAGGACGTAGATGCGCGTCAGGCTGCGCTTCAAATCCTGGTTGGCGTAGCGCTGGAGATAGAGGTCGAGCGCCGGGACGCCGCAATCGAATGATTTGCGGTCGTGGCCCTTCGGATCGAGCGCGACAAACTCCACGCTATTTCTGTATGTCGCGGAACATTGCAGCCGCCCTTTTCATGCGCGGCGTCGGTGCGGCCTGCGCATCGAGCGCGCCGAAGAACGCCGTCCAGTCCTCAGCGGAAAAGCGCGTCTTCTGGTGCTCGGCGATGACCGATTCTGCCTTCTCGCGGACGCTCTCCCGGATGAATTTGCTCTTGTCGAGTTTGAGATAGGCGCGCGCGGTGTCCATCATGGAGAGCGTCACCGCGTCCATGCGAACCTTCAGCGTGTCGCCCTTACCCTCCGTGTTCGTCATCGTCCGGTCCGTTGAATGCTGCCTCGATCCAAAGATTGTGCCGACGAACGTGGGGTTTTTCAACGAAAACCGCGCAATCCGCCCGCGCTCACGGGAGCGCATTACGGGTTAACCTGCGGTCAAGCCGCATCCCATCAAACCCGCCCGGCCCGTGTAAAGGGCGATCGCTTGCAGCGGGTGGCCGCATTCGCGATTGGCCTGATCTCCCCTCTTGCGGGGGAGATGCCGCCCTTCGACAGGCTCACGAGGCAGAGGGGCGCGACGGGCGCCAGGCTTTTGCGATGTCGGCGCTGCACCCCCCTCTGGGTTGCCACCCATCTCCCCCTCAAGGGCAGGCGAATCGCATATGGCCGGCGGTGATTTGAAGCTGATCGGGCTTGCGGTTTTGGCTCTGATTGATTCTGGAAGCATCCATGGAGATGTCCCGTGGAGGCGAAGATGG
>NZ_SOZD01000005.1 GCF_004519335.1 Jiella endophytica
TGTGGAAGCGTGGCAACACGTGAAGCTTACCGGTACTAATCGCTCGATCGGCTTGATCGTTCTCATTCGTCAATGATCATCCCGCCGGGATGATCATTGTCTTCATTCTTGGCTTCAATCGCCAGCGGGCCCATCCGGGCCCTCGGCTAACGCGCCATCAGGCGCGCCGCCTCGTTCGAGGCGGGGCTGTCCTTGCCATGTGCCGCTTCGCGGCGGGCTCGGACGGTGACAGGGTCGGTGACGTGATTGAAGAAGGCTGCGGCGACGCAGTCAAATGAAAGACCAGGCTTCAGGAAGGGTGCCGTCCGAGCGCCCGCCCGTAAGGGCGGACATCGCGAGGACAGCCCCAGCGCGAATGCGCGTCGTGCCTTATGGCACGGAAAGCCAAGAGCCCGGATGGGCTCGCCGGCGCCTGAGGCCCAGCTTCTCGAATGCAAATTTTGCGATTGGCCGACCTGGTGGTTACAGCGGGGCGGCCGCACCCGATCCCATTCCGAACTCGGCCGTGAAACGCCCCAGCGCCTATGATACTTCGTCTCAAGACGCGGGAAAGTCGGTCGCTGCCAGGTCTGCCAATCGCAAAATCCAGCTTCTTCACACCATCACCCCAACAATACGCCCCGCTCGGTCCCAACCGGCGGGGCGTTTTTGCGTCCGCGACGTCAGAACGCGGGACGGCGCGGGGCAAAAGGACAAGGGCACGGGGCCAATAGGCGTAGGATGCCGGGGCATGAGGGCGAGGGCAGAGGCGAGAGGCCAATAGGCGAGGAACAGCCGGTGAGGCGGCGCCAGGACCCCCCGGTCACCAAGATCCGCCGTCGGCGTTGCAACGCCTTTCTCCAGCGGCTAAGCAGCCAGCCATCGGACCGTCTTCCGTCCTTGCACCACATGGGGGCTGCCGGGCGGTTGGCGGCATCAGGCCGGAACGGCCGAATTCATGGAGATCTTCATGCGCATCGACGCGATCAAGCGCGGCATCAATCCCCCGGAAGACATCAACGTCATCATCGAGGTGCCGGTCGGCGGCCAGCCGATCAAATACGAGATGGACAAGGACGCCGGCTGTCTCGTCGTCGACCGTTTCCTCTACACGCCGATGACCTATCCTGGAAATTACGGCTTCGTGCCGCACACGCTTTCCGATGACGGCGATCCGATCGACGTCCTCGTCTGCAACACCCGGCCGCTCTTCCCGGGCTGCGTGATCAACTGCCGGCCGATCGGCGTTCTCGTCATGGAGGACAACAAGGGCCAGGACGAGAAGATCATCGCCGTGCCTTCGCCGGAGCTAACCCAGCGATACGCCAAGGTATCGGAGTTTTCCGACCTGCCGGAGATCACCCTGAAGCAGATCGAGCATTTCTTCGAACACTACAAGGATCTCGAACCCGGCAAGTGGGTGAAGATCGGCGACTGGGGCGGCAGCGACATGGCGCGCAAGCTGATCGTCGACGCGGTCAACCGTGCCGATGCGGAGAAGACGAAGGCCTGAGGTAACGCTTTTTCGTCGCCCGCTCGCGCCGATGCGTCGCGCGCGGGCGACGAACGGCGCTGCCAGGGTTTTGGCGACCGACGAGGGCAGATGCCCCCACTCCAGCCGCTCTTGTCGCCGGCTGCTGCCGGATCGGCCGGGATCGTGCGATTCGCGCGTCCCTCCTGCCGAGAGGCGGCAGAAAAGAGTGGCGCAGCCTGGGATAACCTCCCGCTTTGGCTGGTTTTCTCCCGAGTGGAATATGTTTCCATCGAAAATTCAGTCGCTTGGGTCGGTTTCTGCGTACGAATGCGGGTGAGGGGATGGGAGGTCCGAAAAAACTCCGGCGAATGGCTCTGCCCCCCTTTTCATTCATCCAACTGTCGCATACATAGCTGCCACCGACGGAGCCAAGCGCGGCGTCGCTGACGCGGGGTGGAGCAGCCCGGTAGCTCGTCAGGCTCATAACCTGAAGGTCAGAGGTTCAAATCCTCTCCCCGCAACCAACTGACAGCGCTTCGCTTTGTCGAATGGATCGGTCGTCCCGGAAGGGGCGGCCGATTTTTCGTTTCAGCGTTCCGCAGTGGTCGGTTCGTGTCCCCAGCTGCTCGGAAGCGACAGGCCGCGGGCATGTCCAACTGGGCCACGGCTGTCCGACGACGGCCGGATCTTTTAAAGGATGAGGGTCGGTTCCTGCACACAGGAAAATGCCCGTGCCGGGCCGCCCTCCGACAGCGGTTTCATCGCGGCGGCTGCCAGATGATCGCGGATCGGGCCTCGCCTCCCGGCGTCACTCGTGGCAAGGAACAGTGATGCGCTTTCCACCCGCCTTTCTCGACGAGATCAGAGACCGGATCCCGATTTCCGACGTGATTGGCCGGCGGGTCACCTGGGACCGCCGCAAGTCGCAGCCCGGCCGCGGCGACTGGTGGGCCTGCTGCCCGTTCCATGGCGAAAAGACGCCGTCCTTCCACTGCGAGGATTCCAAGGGCCGCTATCACTGCTTCGGCTGCGGCGTGTCCGGCGATCACTTCCGCTTCCTCACCGAACTCGAGGGCCTGTCCTTTCCCGAGGCGGTGGAGCGTCTCGCCGGCGAGGCCGGCCTGCCGATGCCGGAACGCGATGCCGCCGCCGAGGCGCGCGAGGCGCGGCGCGGCACCATTCTCGATGCGCTTTCCGAAGCGGCCGCCTTTTTCCGCCAGCAGCTGCACGAGGCGGACGGGGCGAAGGCGAGAGCCTATCTGCGCGATCGCGGCATGGATCCGCGCACCCAGGCGGCATTCGGGCTCGGTTTTGCGCCGAATTCCCGCAACCGTTTGAAGGAATATCTCGCCGGCAAGGGGCTCGGCAAAGAGGAGATCGAAGGCGCCGGCCTCGTCGTCCATGGCGAGGGGATCGCCGTCTCCTACGATCGGTTCCGCGACCGCATCATGTTTCCGATCCACGATGCCGGCGAGAAGGTGGTCGCCTTCGGCGGCCGCGCGATGGCCGCCGACGCGCAGGCGAAATATCTGAACTCCCCGGAGACCGACGTCTTCCACAAGGGCGAGATGCTGTTCAATCTCGCCAAGGCCCGGCGTGCGGCGCGCGAGGCCGGCACGCTGGTCCTCGTCGAAGGCTATATGGACGTCATCATGCTCGCCCAGGCGGGCTTTTCCCACGCCGTCGCGCCGCTCGGCACCGCCATGACCGAACGCCAGCTCGAGCTCCTCTGGCGGACCGCCAGTGAGCCGATCCTCTGCTTCGACGGCGATGCGGCGGGGCTGAAGGCCGCCAATCGCGCGGCAGAACTGGCCCTGCCGGCGCTGAAGCCCGGCCGCTCGCTGCGCTTTGCGCTGCTCCCCGAAGGCAAGGATCCGGACGATCTTGTGCGTGACGGTGGCCCGGAGGCCTTTTCCGAGGTGCTCGCCGCCGCAAGGCCGCTCGCCGATCTCGTCTGGATGCGCGAAACACAGGGCGGCAGTTTCGATACGCCCGAGCGCCGGGCGGATCTCGAATACAAGCTTAAGGGGCTGTTCCGCACGATCGGCGACGAGGCGGTCCGCCGGCACTATCTCGACGACGCCTCGGCGCGGCTCGCCGCCTTTTTCGGTGCCGGCGCGCCGGCGGGGCGCGGCCATCAGGGCGGGTGGCAGGGCCGCGGTGGTGGCGGCCGCGGCGGCTATGGCAGGCGCGACGGCCAGAAGGGCAGGGGCCAGCCGGGACGGGCGGCGATCTCCGACCGGCTCGCCCGCTCGCGGCTCGCCTCGCCGTCGAACCTGCCGGCGCCCTCCCTGCGCGAGATCGCCATCGTCGTCGGCTTCGTCAATCATCCGCTGCTGATGGAAGAAGAGTTCGAGGTCTTTGCCAGCCTCGACCTTGCCAAGGGTGACCTGTCGCGGCTTCGCTCCTCGGTGCTCGATGCCCATGCGACGAACCCGCCGGACGGCCGCGAGGCGTTGCTCGCGGAGCTTGGCAGGCACGGGACCGCGGGCCTCTTCGAGGCCTTCGAGGCCAAGCTGAAGGCCGTCCGCCTCTGGCCGGTCCTCGCCGAGGCTGCCTTCGAGGACGCCCGCGAGGCGCTGCGCCAGATGCTGCACCTCCAGCACCGGTTCCAGGCGCTTCGACGGGAGCTGCGGCTGGCCGAGGAAATCTTCGGCCGCGAGCCGACCGAGGCGGCCTATGCGCACATGATGGAGATCAAGAGTGAAATCGAGCGTGTCGACGGCACGGAAGCGCTGATCGATGGCTTCGGCCTCTTGTCAGGACGCCCCATGAAGGCCATTTGAAGGCTTCATCTGGGATGCTCGTTCGGCGCTGGACATCGGTCGCGGCCAGACGAATTGCCTCAGGCCATTGCGCCAATGCGCTTGACAGAACATATCCGTTCGGTCGAGACGGCAAACAATCAGGTCCAGAGCTTGAAAGATCGCGCGACTGCGCCTTTTTAGATGCGCTGTCCGGCACCATTGAAGTCGTGTGCCGCAAGGATGCGTTCGAGTTATGGTTAAGCCGTCGTTAACGGCAGATGCTGCATATGGTGGCCTTGCGGGTCGCAGCGTGGCGCCCGCCCTTGATTTGCAAGGGCCCGCCCGACGGGCATGCGAACTGGAGAATGAAACGTATGGCGACAAAGGCCAAGGAAAGCGAAGCAGCGGTCGAAGAGCGTAACGACAACACGCCGGACGGACCGCTGCTCGACCTTTCGGACGACGCCGTCAAGAAGATGATCAAGGCCGCGAAGAAGCGCGGCTTCGTGACCATGGACAAGCTGAACTCGATGCTGTCCTCCGACGACGTGACGTCGGAGCAGATCGAGGACATGATGGCCATGCTCAACGACATGGGCATCAACGTCGTCGAGGACGACGAAGAGGGCGGCGAAGAGGAATCGAACGAATCGGAATCGACCGAGGTCGCCGAGACCGGCACCACGCAGGTCGCGGCGGCGCCGAAGCGCGAGGCCGGCGACCGCACGGACGATCCCGTTCGCATGTATCTGCGCGAGATGGGCTCGGTGGAGCTTCTGTCCCGCGAAGGCGAGATCGCCATCGCCAAGCGCATCGAGGCCGGCCGCGAGACCATGATCGCGGGCCTCTGCGAGAGCCCGCTGACCTTCCAGGCGATCATCATCTGGCGCGACGAGCTCAACGAGGGCAACATCATGTTGCGCGAGATCGTCGATCTCGAAGCGACCTATGCCGGCCCCGAGGCGAAGGCGCCGGCGGCGGCCGCCCAGCCCGCGAACGAGGGCAATTCGTCGAACCAGTCCGAGAACGGCTCGGGCCTCAACGGCGAAGCGCAGTCCGGCAGCGACGACGACGAGGACGAGGACGATCTCGAGAACAGCCTGTCGCTTGCCGCGATGGAAGCCGAGATCAAGCCGCAGGTCATGGAGATCTTCGACCAGATCGCCGAGGGCTACCGGCGTCTGCGCAAGCTGCAGGACCAGCAGGTCGAAAACCGTCTCGCCGCGCAGGGGACGCTGTCGCCGAGCCAGGAGCGCTCCTACAAGAAGCTCAAGGAAGACCTTGTCGCCGCGGTGAAGAGCCTGTCGCTCAACCAGAACCGCATCGACGCGCTGGTCGCCCAGCTCTACGACATCAACAAGCGCCTCGTCGGCAACGAGGGCCGGCTGTTGCGCCTTGCCGAATCCCACGGGGTGAAGCGCGAGGAGTTCCTGCATGAATATCAGGGATCCGAGCTCGATCCGAACTGGACCCGCCATGTCGCCAATCTCTCCGGCAAGGGCTGGCTGAAGTTCGTCCAGAACGAGAAGGACGGCATCAAGAACCTTCGCCAGGAAATCCAGAATCTCGCCACCGAGACCGGCCTCGAGATCATCGAGTTCCGCCGCATCGTCCAGATGGTGAAGAAGGGCGAGGCTGAGGCGCGTCAGGCGAAGAAGGAAATGGTCGAGGCGAACCTGCGCCTCGTCATCTCGATCGCCAAGAAATACACCAATCGCGGCCTGCAGTTCCTGGATCTCATCCAGGAGGGCAACATCGGCCTGATGAAGGCGGTCGACAAGTTCGAGTATCGCCGCGGCTACAAGTTCTCGACCTACGCCACCTGGTGGATCCGCCAGGCGATCACCCGGTCGATCGCCGACCAGGCGCGGACGATCCGAATTCCGGTGCACATGATCGAGACGATCAACAAGATCGTCCGGACGTCGCGCCAGATGCTGCACGAGATCGGCCGCGAGCCGACGCCGGAGGAACTCGCCGAGAAGCTGGCGATGCCGCTGGAAAAGGTCCGCAAGGTCCTGAAGATCGCCAAGGAGCCGATCTCCCTCGAAACGCCGGTCGGCGACGAGGAGGATTCGCATCTCGGCGACTTCATCGAGGACAAGAATGCCGTGCTGCCGATCGACGCGGCGATCCAGGGGAACCTGCGCGAGACGACGACCCGTGTGCTCGCCTCGCTGACGCCCCGCGAGGAGCGTGTTCTCAGAATGCGCTTCGGCATCGGCATGAACACCGACCACACCCTCGAGGAGGTCGGACAGCAGTTCTCGGTGACCCGCGAACGCATCCGCCAGATCGAGGCGAAGGCGCTCCGCAAGCTGAAGCACCCGTCGCGGTCGCGCAAGCTCAGGAGCTTCCTCGACAGCTGACGGTGAGAATGCGATGCCGACGATTTCGATCTTCTACGGTATCGTCATTCGCATGTACTACTTCGATCATAATCCTCCGCATTTCCATGCCCAGTATGGCAGTGCGCGGGCGCTGGTGAGGCTGTCGGACGGTGAGGTCCTTGCTGGACACTTGCCGACGACCGCCGAAAGGCTCGTGCGGCAATGGGCGGTCGACCGACACAATGCTCTCCTGCTAAACTGGCAGAGGGCATCCGCGGGAGAGCCTCTCGAACGTATCCCCGGGCCTGACGGTGACGGCAATGAGTGATCCGCAGTTTCCGATGGTCGATGTCCTTGCAGTGCGCGCTCTGCCGAACCATCGCCTCTATCTTCGCTTCTCGACCGGCGAGGAAGGCGAAGTCTCCCTGCAAGACCTGATCGATACGGATGCGCCGATGCTGCGTCCGCTGAGAGACGAGGCGGAGTTTTCGCGCGTGTTCCTCGAAATGGGCAATCCTGCCTGGCCCCATGGGTTCGATCTCGACGCAATCGCTCTCTACATGAGTTTGAGCGAGCAGGGGCTGCTCCGACGATCCGCGGCGTAGATCGGAGTCGAGGCCTCCTCCGCTCGGGCCATATTCGTGCTATGTCGATGGCATGAGCGCGCTGGAACACTATCCCGAACCAGTCCTGTCGTCCCGCGAGGGATCGCTTCCCCGTACCACCCAGGCGGCGGAGGGTCTCTTGCGCCGTCCGTTCACCGTCGCCGAGATCGAGGCGATGGTGGCGGCGGGGATCATGGACGAGCATGAGCGCGTCGAACTGATCGGCGGGGAGCTCGTGCCGATGTCTGCCAAGGGGATCCGCCACGAGCGGCTGAAGACCTTCGTGATGATGGAGCTGGCGCGCAAACTACCCGAAGATCTCACCTTCACGCCGGAAACGACGTTTCGCCTGTCGATCGATACCTTTCTGGAGCCGGATTTCGTCGTCTACGAAAAGGCCGGCGGCCTCGAGACGCTGGACGGCTCGAATGCCCTCCTGGTGATCGAGATCGGCGATTCCAGCCTCGGTTGGGATCGCGGCCGCAAGGCGGCAATCTATGCCGGCTTCGGCGTCCGCGAACTCTGGGTCATCGATGCCGTGCGCCTGCAGACGCGGGTTTTTCGCGAACCGGCGCCGACCGGCTATCGCCGGATCGTCGACCTCGGGGCCGACGCGGCGCTGGAAGCTGCCGCGATCCCGGGGCTCGCCATCCGCCTCTCCGACCATAACTGATCGCTCATGGCCCTGACGATACGGGCCTCGTGACCAAGGCCGGCCAGTCGACCCGCATCGTCCGGGGCCGAGCGAGGAGTTTGCATGTCCTTCCTGAAGAAGCTGTTCGGCGGCTCCGGCGGCCAGCCATCCGCCGCGGGCGAGCCCTCCGTCGCCGACAGCCGCGACTATGCCGGTTTCACCATCAAGGCGACGCCGATGCCCGAGGGCGCGCAGTTCCGTCTAGCCGCGCTGATCGAGAAGGAGATCGGCGGCGAAACCAGGTCGCACCGGATGATCCGCGCCGATCTGTTTTCGTCGAAGGATGAGGCCGCGCAATTTGCCTTCCGCAAGGCCGAGCAGATGATCGACGAGCAGGGCGAGGCGATCTTCCAGAGCTGAGCCGCGTCATGCGGCCCGGATGGCGATGCGATCTGCCGCCGTCCCGTCAGCGCGCTTCCTTCCAGGTCGGCGAGACCTGCCAGAACTGCCCGGAATAATTGGCGCAGCGGGTGAGATGCGGCTCGTTGTCGTCGGCCCCGCCATTGTAGATGTCGAGGCACATCTTCGGCCCGCGGAACTGCGTCGTCAGGCGATAGGTCTCGCCGTCCCGCTGGAAGCGCCAGAACTGGCCAGAGTAGTTCCCACAGGGAGCGAGATGGACCTGATTGTTGCGTTGCCCGCCGTTGAAGACGTCGAGGCACATGCCTTGCCCTCGGAACATCGTCGTCAGCCGGTAGTAGCCGTTGCCGGCGGGCGTCAGCTTCCAGTACTGGCCGGAGACGTCCGCCGCCGGCGCGAGATGCGTCATGTCGTTCTTCGGCCCGCCGTTGTAGACGTCGAGGCGCATGTCGCCGCCGCGGAACTCCGTCGACAGCGTCTGGAAATAGCGGAGATCGAACTGCTGCGCCGAAGCGCTGCCCATGGCACACAGAACGAGACCCATCGTGGCGGCAAGCCCACGCAGCATTTTTCGCATCCCCCGATCGTTGCGGAACGCCGAATAGCATCTGACCTTACGTAAAGAAAGTCCTGCGTCGAAATTATCCGCTGCGTAGGGCGCCGCTGAAGTGGCGATATCGGCTCGGCTGTGGCAGTTCAGGCAGACCGTCAGACGCCACGACAGGTCGTTCGAGCCGCAAATAACGGGGATGACGGCGGCCCCACTGGCGAAGGGGTTTGCCTTCTACCTTTTAATTGCTCTAAAAAGCCTTAATTGAGGGGTCAGGAGGAGAAGCGGCAGCGCCGCTTCGTGACAAGGGCAGATCATCAATGCGACTCACGCGCCAGACCAACTACGCCATCCGGATTCTGATGTATCTTGCGACGAATCCCGGGCGGTTGAGCAAGCTTGGCGACGTCGCCAGATCCTATGCGGCGCCAGAGCCCTTCATGTTCAAGATCCTCCAGCCGCTGGTCGGCTCCGGTCTCGTCGAGACCGTGCGCGGCCGCAACGGCGGCATCCGCCTCGGACGTCCGGCCGCGACGATCACGCTGCGCGAGGTCGTGGTGCTGATGGAAGAAAACTTCGCCATGGCGGAATGTTTTGATGGCGGCACGACGGACTGCCCGCTGGTCTTCCATTGCGAGCTGAACGCCGCGCTCCGTCAGGCGCTCGAAGCGTTTCTGTCGACGCTCGGCCGCTTCTCGATCGCCGATCTCGTCGAAAACCGACCCTTCCTGTCAGAGACTCTCGGCATTCCGATGGCGACGGAGCACGCGGCGCTTTCATGAGTTCGACGAGCAGCGCAGCGGCGCAGCCGGAAGACGACGACGCGGTCTGGGAGACCGCTCCCTCGCCCTGCATCGACGTGTGCAAATACAAGCGGCAGGGGCGCTGCATCGGCTGTTCGATGACCAAGGCCGAGAAGGACGCCTTTCCGCACCACGGCGGCGGCGCCGCCAAGCGCGCGTTTATCGAGGCGCTGATCGCAAGGCTCGAGGAAAGCGGCCGCAACCCTGCCTTCTGGGCCTATACCTACCAGCACAAATGCAAGCGCGAAGGCGTTCCCTGCCCGGTGGAGATCGCCGAGGAATAGCCGGAGGGACGAGGCAGCGGCCAGCATCGGCTTTGCTGCGACCGCTGTCTAATAGCCTCAGGTGCGTACTAGTCGCGCGCCAGGCGCTGCGCCTTCCGCAATTGCGGGAACATCCAGGCCCACAGACCTGCGACCGCAACCGTCGCCGCGCCGCCGACGACGACCGCCGGCACGGCGCCGATGAGCTTTGCCATGCCGCCGGCGCGGAACTCGCCGAGCTCGTTCGACGCGCCGATGAAGACCATGTTGACGGCGTTGACGCGGCCGCGCACGTCGTCGGGCGTCCATAGCTGCATCAGCGTCTCGCGCACATAGACGCTGATCATGTCGGATGCCCCCATCACCATCAGCGCCGGCACCGACACCCAGATCGTTGTCGAGATGCCGAAGACCATGGTGAAGGCGCCGAACAGCCCGACGAAGACGAACATGATCGCGCCGGCATGGTTGCGGATCGGCCGGGCGGCGAGATAGAGCGCCATCGGCAGGGCGCCGAAGCCCGGCGCGGCCCTGAGGAGCCCCAGTGCGAAGGGGCCTGCGTCGAGGACGTCGCGGGCATAGACCGGCATCAGCGCGACGGCGCCGCCGAGGAGCACGGCGAAAAGATCGAGCGAGATGGCGCCGAGAACGATCGGCTCGCTCCAGATGAAGCGGAAGCCGGCGACGATCGTCTCGAGGCTCGCCGGTTCGCTGGTGCGGCGGTGTGCGGGCGCTTCGATGGCGAGGACGAAGACGGCGCTCGCCAGGAACAGCGCGGCACCGGCGCCATAGGCGACGAGCGGCGAGAGGCCGTAGAGGAGGCCGCCCGCCACCGGCCCGACGATTGCGGCGACCTGCCAGGAGGAGGAGTTCCAGGCAATGGCGTTGGCGAGTTCTTCCTTGGTGACGAGATTGACGACAAGGGAACTCGAGGCCGGGCCGAAGAAGGCCCGGGCGATACCGAAGAGGATCAGGATCGCGAAGATGGGATTGGGCGAGGCGAGACCGAGATAGGTCACGGCGACGAGGACGAGGGTGCCCAGTCCCTCGACGGCGACGGCGATGCCCATGATGTGCCGGCGCGGGAAGCGGTCGGCGGCGGCGCCGGTGACGAGGACGAGGAGGAATGCCGGGACGAACTGGCACAGCCCGACGAGGCCGAGATCCCACGGATCACGCGTGATGTCGTAGATCTGCCAGCCGACCGAGACGACGACGATCTGGGTCGCGAAGGTCGCGGCGAAACGCGACAGCCAGTAGAGCAGGAACTGCCGGTTGCGGAAGGCGGCGAAGCGGTCTTCGCCATGCGGGCCCTGCGGCACCTTGGGCGCCGGCGTCGTGGCGGAGGGCAGGGAAGTCGGTTCGTCGGTCACGTCGGATGCCTGAGGTCGGCAGGGCGCAAAGGGCGCTCCGCCGCTCGGGGCAGGGGCGTCGAACGTCCAGGTGGAAAGGTGTCGCTTCGGCCGTCAGGCGGCGAACCGGTGGGAGGCGGAGCAGAAGGGCGCTCCGCCCGGGCGCTTCCTTACAGCGGAAGCGGGTGGCGGCGATAGACCGCCGCGATGTCGGCCATCACCTCGTCCGACAAAGTGAGGTCGGCCGCGCCGATGGCGTTCTTCAGCTGGTCGAGCGTGGTCGCGCCGATGATCACCGAGGTCATGAACGGACGGGTCAGGCCGAAGGCGATCGCCATCTGCGCCGGATCGAGACCATGCTTGCGCGCGATCTCGCAATATTCGTCGGCGACGATCGTCGCATATTCGGTGTGGCGCCCGCCGAGGCCCTTGTTGATCGAGCCCCGCGAGCCGGGCGGCACGGCGCCGGCGGTGTATTTCCCCGTCAGAAGACCTGCGGCGAGCGGCGAATAGGCGAGCAGTCCCACCTGTTCGTTCAGCGCCGTTTCGGCAAGGTCGAGATCGAAGAGCCGGCACATCAGCGAATATTCGTTCTGGATCGAGGCGACGCGCGGCGTGCCGTCGCGCTCGGCGATCGACACATACTGCGTGATGCCCCAGGCACTTTCGTTGGAAAGCCCGACATGGCGGATCTTGCCGGCCTTCACCTGCTCGCCGAGTTCGTCGAGGACCTCCTCGATGTTCGCCTTCACCGCATCCGGCTGCTGGCCGCTCGGATCGAAGGTCCAGTTCTGGCGGAAGTGGTAGGAGCCTCTGTTCGGCCAGTGCAGCTGGTAGAGATCGATGCGGTCGGTCTGGAGCCGCTTGAGACTGGCGTCGAGCGCCCGGCGGATCGAATCGGCGGTGATCGGCTCGCCGCCGCGGACCTTCTGGTTGCCGGCGCCGGTGATCTTCGAGGCGAGCACCACGTCGTCGCGCCGGTCGTTTGCGGCGAACCACGAGCCGATGATCTCCTCGGTGCGGCCGACGGTCTCGGCCTGCATCGGCGTCGTCGGATACATCTCGGCGGCGTCGAAGAAGTTCACCCCCATCTCGACGGCAAGGTCCATCTGGGCGTGGCCTTCGGCTTCCGTGTTCTGCGAGCCCCAGGTCATGGTGCCGAGGCAGATCTCGCTGACGGAAAGGCCGGTGCGGCCGAGCGGGCGATATTGCATGAAGAATTCCCGGAAAGTGGAGCGTGTCGGATGGCGGCGGCCGCGCTGCGGCAGGGCCTTGCCGCGAACATAGCCGGATCGCGCATCGGTGCAATGGTTCGGTGTGGCGGCAGAATCTACGCTCTGTCTTGCCGAAACCCCGGGCCGGCCGATACTCCCTGCCTGACAAGATCTCCCGATTCCAGCCAAGGACCCGACCCATGGCCAATCTCGACAGCGTCCTCGCCTGTCTCGACCTCAATCTCGACCGCTCGCTGGAGCGACTGTCGGCGCTGCTGCGCATCCCGTCGATCTCCACCGACCCGGACTATGCCGAACAGTGCCGGCTGGCCGCGGAGTTCCTTGCCGGCGACCTTGGCGCGATCGGCTTCGAGGCGGCGGTGCGCGAGACGCCGGGCCACCCGATGGTCGTCGCCCATCACGACGGCCCGGAAGGGGCGCCGCATGTCCTCTTCTACGGCCATTACGACGTTCAGCCGGTCGATCCGCTCGACGAGTGGAAGACCGGGCCGTTCGAGCCGGTCGTCAGTCAGATGCCGGACGGGACGAAGCGCATCGTCGCCAGGGGCTCGGCCGACGACAAGGGCCAGCTGATGACCTTCATCGAGGCCTGCCGGGCCTTCAAGGCCGAGACCGGCGGTCTGCCCTGCAAGGTGACGATCTTCCTCGAAGGCGAGGAAGAATCCGGCTCGCCTTCGCTCAACCCCTTCCTCGACGCCAATCGGGACGAACTCTCCGCCGACGTGGCGCTGGTCTGCGACACCAATATGTGGGACCGCGAGACGCCGGCGATCTCGACGGGGCTGCGCGGCCTCGTCGGCGAGGAGATGGTCGTCAGGGCCGCCAGCCGCGATCTGCATTCCGGCTATTATGGCGGCGCGGCGCAGAACCCGATCCATGTGCTCGCGAAAATTCTCGCCGAGATGCGCGATGCCGACGGCGGCGTCACCATTCCCGGCTTCTATGACGGCGTCGAGGAGCCGCCGGAGAGCGTCAAGGCGAGTTGGCGGGCGCTCGGCATGTCCGACGCAGCCTTCCTCGGCGAGGTCGGCCTCTCGGTCCCGGCCGGCGAAAAGGGCCGCTCGGTGCTGGAGCAGACCTGGTCGCGCCCGACGGCGGAGGTCAACGGTATCTCCGGCGGCTATACCGGCAAGGGCTTCAAGACGGTGATCGCCGCCGAGGCGACGGCGAAAGTCTCCTTCCGGCTCGTCGCCGGCCAGGATCCGGCGAAGATCCGCGCAGCGTTCCGAAGCTTCGTCGAGGAGCGGCTGCCGGAGGATTGCAGCGTCGAGTTCCATCCCCATGGCGGCTCGCCGGCGATCCAGCTGCCCTTCGATTCGCCGCTGCTCGACAAGGCCCGCCAGGCGCTGTCCGACGAATGGCCGAAGCCTGCGGTGATGATCGGCATGGGCGGCTCGATCCCGGTGGTCGGCGAGTTCAAGTCGAGGCTCGGCATGGAATCGCTGCTGATCGGCTTCGGCCTCGGCGACGATGCCATCCACTCGCCGAACGAGAAGTACGAGATGACGTCCTTCCACAAGGGACAGCGGTCCTGGGCGCGCATTCTCGCAGCGCTCGGGGCGAGGTAAGGGCGCCTGTCGGTGCGTTTGCGCCAGCCCCGCGCAAGGCGGCGCATCTATTAACCGGTTCTTAACGGATCGGCGCTAATTTGAATGGAATAGGGGACACCGAAAAAGGCACGACATCGCGAGGGGTGATCGATTTTTGGTCACGATCATGCGATAGGCCGATTTGCGGTGTGGGGATGACCGTACCTCGAAAGAGGCAGCGGGGGACAGCTGGAAGGGTGCGGCAATCGGGGGATCGCCGCACCCTTCTTGCATTTGCCCTGCCGCATCCCGAATTCCATCGACCTGCGACGGCGAATCCTTTCGGCTGCAACCGTCTGTCACCCTCCTGCAACGGCGCGATTCGAATGATGCGACGGGTGCCGCTTTTTGCCGGTGTGTGAATTGCGCTCTGTCGATCCGTCCGGCATGTGTTGACCCACAGCATGCCCGACGGGGCGCTCGGCCGGCGCTCCGCAGCAGTCAGAACGAGGCATGCGAAAAGGCTGGAGTATCAGACCCATGGCTTTGCGCTTTGCCTCGGCGGTTTTCGCCATGCTGCTTGGTTCGACCGTCCTGGCGAGCGCGGCCGATGCCGTGGGCCCGTACGATCCCGCGCCCGCTGCACCGCAGCCGGCGGCCGTCGACTATGGCGGCGACGACTTCGTCTTCGAACTTGGCATCAAGGGCGTCATCGATCCGGAGTATCTCGGCTCCGACGACTATCGCATCCTGCCCGGCGCGATCTTCTCCGTCGAATATCTGAACCTTCCCGGCCTCGGCTCCTTCGGCGGGCCGGACGGCCTCGGCTTCTCGATCGGCCCCGCCTTCAACGTCGTCGGCGAGCGCAAGGTGTCTGATCACCCCGAGCTCAACGGCCTGGACGACGTCGACACCACCTACGAGGCCGGCATCAAGGTTTCCTACGAGTGGCAATATGCCGAGGTCTACGGCTCGGCCCGCTATGCCTTCGGCGGCGCGGAAGGCTTCGTCGGCGATGCCGGCGCCAATCTGATCGCCCGGCCGACGGACACGGTGACGCTGAAGCTCGGCCCGACCGTCAGCTTCGCCTCGAAGGAATACATGGAGACCTATTTCTCCGTCAGCCCGGGCGAGGCGGCAGCCAGCGGCGGCAAGTTCTCGACCTTCGAGGCCGACGGCGGCGTCAAGAGCGTCGGCGTCGCGGCCTCGGCCCGCTACGAGTTCTCGCCGGACTGGTTCCTCAACGCGGACGCGTCCTGGGACAAGCTGGTCGGCGACGCCAAGGATTCGCCGATCGTCAAGGCCGGCGACGACGACCAGTATTCCTTCACCCTCGGCGTTTCGAAGAAGTTCTCGCTCGACCTCTGGTGACCGGGTGAGTGCGGGCGGCCTGACGCCGCCCGCCCCGCGCACTTCACTGCAGCCTCACGGCACGATCGAATCGACGACGCCGCCATCGACGCGCAGCGCTCCGCCGCTGGTCGCCGAGGCTTCCTTCGAGCAGGCATAGACGATCATGTTGGCGACCTCCTCGACGGTCGCCGGGCGCCCGAGCACCGAACTCGGCCGTTCCGATTTCACGAACATCTCGCCGGCTTCCTCGACCGAGACACCCTTCTCCTCGGCCATCTCCTTCAGCATCTCCTTGACGCCCTCCGACATGGTCGGGCCGGGCAGCACAGAATTGACCGTGACGCCGGTGCCGGCCGCGAGCTTGGCAAGACCGCGGGAAATCGACAGGAGCGCCGTCTTGGTGAAGCCGTAATGGATCATGTCGGCCGGGATGTTGAGCGCCGATTCCGACGACAGGAACACGACGCGCCCCCAGCCGTGCTCCATCATCTTCGGCATGTAGGCGCGGGCGAGCCGGACGCCGGACATGACGTTCAGCTGGAAGAACGTCTCCCAGGTCTCGTCGCTGATCTCGAAGAACGGCTTCGGGCCGAAGATCCCGACATTGTTGACGAGGATGTCGGCTTCCGGAGCTGCCTTGACGAAGCTGTCGCAGCCCTCGGCGCTGCCGAGGTCCGCGGCGATGCCGGAAACGTCGGAGCCCGGCGCGGCCTCGAGGACGGCGCGGATCGCGGTCTCGACGCGGTCGCTCTCGCGGCCGTTGACGATGACGCGGGCGCCGGCCCGGGCGAGGCCCTTGGCGGCGGCAAGTCCGATGCCGCCCGTCGAGCCGGTGACGATGGCGGTCTTGGTGGAAAGGTCGATCTGCATGGGGCTCTCCTGTCGTCTCGTCCCGCCGTTGCGGGTTTGAGATCGCAAGTAGCGCCGGCGCGGCGATCGCCAGGGCAGGGGCAAGCAACGGTGCGTTCGCGAAGCTTGCGTCCGGCCGGCCGGCATTCCTTAAAGCCCCGTTAAATCGCCGCAATTACCATCGACAAGCGAGACTGCCGATTCCGGTACGGCGGCGTTGTCGATGCCGCGCCAGTGGCCTGTGGGGACAGGCATTCCGGAAGGATGACCCGGCACCGCCGATCAAAGGCGGGTCGGTGGTCGCGGCGAATGGGGAAATTTCAGGAGGGGGTTCGCGAGCGCCGGCACGGCGGCACCGCGTCGCCCGTCATCAGAACGAGGGGCTGCGGCATGGCGGCACGGCGCGAGCGGATCGAACCGAGTTTCGATCGTCACGAGCAGGAGAGCGAGGACGAGCTGTCGATCAGCTCGGACGACCGTGCCGTGCCGACCGCGGCCAACGACCGGCAGCGCAAATCCTCCGCAAGGCCGGCCAAGGGTGCCGCAAAAGCCAAAGGCACCCGCTCGGCGGGCGGTGGCCGTGGATCGCGGGGCGGCGGCTCCGGCAGTGGCGGCGACGGGCGCCGACGCCGGCGCAGCTTCTTCGGCCATGTCGTTCGGCTCGGTCTCGCCTGCGTCCTCTGGGGCACGCTCGCCGTTGCGGCGGTGGTCGGCTATTTCGCCGTCAAGCTGCCGCAGGAAGCCTGGGAAATTCCGGCGCGGCCGCCCAACGTCAAGATCGTCTCGGTCGACGGTGCGCTGCTCGCCAATCGCGGCCTGACCGGCGGCAAGGCGGTCTCGCTCGACGAGATGAGCCCCTACATTCCCGAGGCGGTGGTCTCGATCGAGGATCGGCGGTTCTACGACCACTGGGGCATCGATCCGATCGGCATCGTGCGCGCCTTCATGACCAACTGGCAGGCCGGCGGAACGGTGCAGGGCGGCTCGACGCTGACCCAGCAGCTCGCCAAGAACATCTTCCTCAATCCCGAGCAGACCATCCAGCGCAAGATCCAAGAGGCGATCCTCGCCGTCTGGCTGGAGCACAAATTCACCAAGGATCAGATCCTCGACATGTATCTGAACCGGGTCTATTTCGGCTCGGGCGCCACCGGCGTGGAGGCGGCGGCAAGGCGCTACTTCAACAAGCCGGCGAGCGAGGTGACGCTGTCCGAGGCGGCGCTCCTGGCGGGGCTCCTCAAGGCGCCGTCGCGGCTTTCGCCGGCGCGCGACCCGCAGGCCGCCAAGGCCCGCGCCGAGGTCGTGCTCGCGGCGATGCGCGACGAGGGCAAGATCTCCCAGAGCGACTATGCCGACGCGGTGGCCCAGAAGCCGACCAAGCCGAAGAGCTACTGGGACGGTGCCCAGCACTATGCCGCCGACCTGGTGATGCGCGACATCAAGGACCTGATCGGCGAGGTGAAGCAGGATGTTGTCGTCGAGACGACGATCGAGATGCCGCTGGAGAGGCTCGCCGAAAAGGCCATCCGCCACACCGTCGACAGTTCCAAGCAGAATGTCAGCCAGGGCGCGCTGGTCTCGATCGACGGCACCGGCGCGATCCGCGCGCTGGTCGGCGGCCGGGACTATGCGGAAAGCCAGTTCAACCGCGCCGTCGATGCCAAGCGCCAGCCCGGCTCGACCTTCAAGCCCTTCGTCTACACGACGGCGATCGAGCATGGCTGGCGGCCCGAGAGCATCATCGTCGACGGACCGGTGCAGATCGGCAAGTGGAAGCCGTCGAACTACGAGAACACCTATCGCGGCCCGGTAATGGTGGCAGATGCCCTGCGTTTCTCGCTGAACACCGTCGCTGCCAAGCTGATCGACAATGTCGGCACGCAGGCGGTGATCGACACCGCCCATCGCCTCGGCATCAAGTCCGACATCGTCGACAATCCGTCGATCGCGCTCGGAACGTCGGAAGTCTCGCTGCTCGAGCTGACCAGCGCCTTCGCGCCCTTTGCCAACGGCGGCTACGAGGCGGCGCCGCATCTCGTCAACAAGATCACCACCGAGGACGGCAAGGTGCTGTGGGAGCGCGGCGCCGAGGTTCCGCCGAAGGTGCTGTCGGAAGAGGTGCTCGGCATGATGAACGCCATGCTGAAGCGGGTGGTCTCCTCGGGCACCGGGCGCCGCGCGGCGCTCGACGGCTTCGAGGCGGGCGGCAAGACCGGCACCACCCAGGACTTCAAGGACGCCTGGTTCGTCGGCTACACCGCCGAACTCGTCACCGGCGTCTGGCTCGGCAACGACAACGGCGCCAAGATGAAGCGCGTCACCGGCGGCAGCCTGCCGGCCGAGGCCTGGCACGACTACATGCAGGCGGCCCTGAAGGATACGCCGAACGTCCCGCTGCCCGGCAACTACACGATCGGCGAGCCGCAGGCGCCGCTCGTCGCCGACGGCAATGGCGAGGACTATTACGACACCGAGATGCCGCGCGACGACGGGGTTCCCTATGAGGGGCAGGGCGACGGCCTGGGGCGGGTGATCTACGACCGCTCGCCGCCGCCGGGCGTCGTCGTCGAGCAGCGGGTCTCGCCGCGCCGGCGCGACGACGACCGCAGCCTGTTCCGCAAGATCTTCGGCGGCTGACGGCCGGCCGCGCGACCGGCTCTCGAGAGCCGACGGACAAAGAAAAAAGGCGCCCGCGGACAAGCGGTGCGCCTTTTTTGGTTCTTGGGAGGGATGCGGGTCAGACGACGCCGAGCAGCGACAGGACCACGACGACGACCACCACGAGGCCGACGAGATAGATGATATTGTTCATTGATACTCCGATCGGGTTCGGTTCGGCAGGGTCGCAGCGGCGCGACCATGTGTTGGATAGCGCGCGAGACGGCCTGTGGTTCCTGCGATCGTTGCGGTTTCGTCGGATTCGCCGTCACGGCGTCCTCGGCATCGACCCGGGAATGCGTCCTCACGAAAGCGTCAGAACCCGCCTTGCGCCGGTTTGGAGCCGTTCATATATAGCCGCCATCACCGTTCGGCCGGACGGCTTTTCGCGGAACCGAGCCGGCCCCATGCGATTTCGAAGACGCCACGTGGGGGTCGCCCAACGGGAATGCCTCGACGAGGGTCCCGGGCGGCCCGCTGTAAGAAGGAGACAATGAACATGGCGAAGGTTATCGGTATCGACCTCGGTACGACCAATTCCTGCGTCGCCGTCATGGACGGCAAGAATTCCAAGGTCATCGAGAACGCCGAAGGCGCCCGGACGACACCGTCGATGGTGGCCTTCACGGACGATGGCGAGCGCCTCGTCGGCCAGCCGGCCAAGCGCCAGGCGGTCACCAACCCCGAGAACACGCTGTTCGCCGTCAAGCGGCTGATCGGCCGGCGCTACGACGACCCGACCGTCGCCAAGGACAAGGGGCTCGTTCCTTACAAGATCGTCAAGGCCGACAATGGCGATGCCTGGGTCGAGTCCTCCGGCGAGAAATATTCTCCCTCGCAGATCTCGGCGATGATCCTTCAGAAGATGAAGGAAACCGCCGAATCCTATCTCGGCGAGAAGGTCGAGAAGGCGGTGATCACCGTTCCCGCCTATTTCAACGACGCCCAGCGCCAGGCCACCAAGGACGCCGGCAAGATCGCCGGCCTCGACGTCCTGCGCATCATCAACGAGCCGACCGCGGCAGCGCTCGCCTACGGCCTCGACAAGAACGACGGCAAGACCATCGCGGTCTACGACCTCGGCGGCGGCACCTTCGACGTGTCGGTGCTCGAGATCGGTGACGGCGTCTTCGAGGTGAAGTCGACCAATGGCGACACCTTCCTCGGCGGCGAAGACTTCGACATGCGCCTCGTCGACTATCTGGCGACGGAGTTCAAGAAGGATCAGGGCATCGACCTGAAGAACGACAAGCTCGCCCTTCAGCGCCTCAAGGAGGCGGCCGAGAAGGCCAAGATCGAGCTGTCGTCGGCTTCCCAGACCGAGATCAACCTGCCCTTCATCACCGCCGACCAGACCGGCCCGAAGCACCTCAACATCAAGCTCACCCGCTCGAAGTTCGAGGCGCTGGTGGACGATTTGGTGCAGCGCACGGTCGGCCCGATGCAGTCGGCCCTGAAGGATGCCGGCCTGTCGCAGTCGGACATCGACGAGGTGGTTCTCGTCGGCGGCATGACCCGCATGCCGAAGGTCCAGGAGACGGTGAAGAACTTCTTCGGCAAGGAGCCCCACAAGGGCGTCAACCCGGACGAGGTCGTCGCCATGGGCGCCGCGATCCAGGCCGGCGTGCTGCAGGGCGACGTCAAGGACGTGCTGCTCCTCGACGTCACGCCGCTGTCGCTGGGCATCGAGACGCTGGGTGGTGTCTTCACCCGCCTGATCGATCGCAACACGACGATCCCGACGAAGAAGTCGCAGACCTTCTCGACCGCCGAGGACAACCAGAACGCCGTGACCATCCAGGTCTACCAGGGCGAGCGCGAGATGGCGGCCGACAACAAGTCGCTCGGCCGGTTCAACCTCGAGGGCATTCCGCCGGCACCGCGCGGCGTGCCGCAGATCGAGGTGACCTTCGACATCGACGCCAACGGCATCGTCAATGTCTCGGCCAAGGACAAGGGCACCAACAAGGAGCAGCGGATCACCATCCAGGCGTCCGGTGGCCTGTCGGACGCCGACATCGAGCAGATGGTCAAGGATGCCGAGGCCAATGCTGAGACCGACAAGAAGCGCCGGGCGGCGGTCGAGGCCAAGAACCAGGCCGAGAGCCTCGTCCATTCGGCCGAGAAGTCGCTGGAAGATTATGGCGACAAGGTCTCCGAGGCCGATCGCGCCGCGATCCGCAGCGCCATCGACGATCTGAAGGCCGAGCTCGAGAAGCCCGATGCCGACGCTGAAGCGATCAAGGCCAAGAGCGACACGCTCGCCCAGGCCTCGATGAAGCTCGGCCAGGCGATGTACGAGGCGGCCCAGGCGAGCGAAGGCGAAGCCGGCGAGGGCGCCTCTGCCGAGGCCCCGGGAGAGGCCAAGGACGACGTGGTCGACGCCGACTACGAAGAGGTCGACGACGACCAGCAGAAGAAGTCGGCCTGATCCGGCTTCACGCTACGGATGACAAGAGCCCCGGCGCGATGCGCCGGGGCTTTTTATATTCGGCTGCAACGCGGATTCCGGTGGTGGGACCGTCAGATGCAAATACCTTTGAATCTCGACGCTGCAGAACGAGAATTGCCGGCGTCATCGAAAAGTCGGGCCTGGGGTCTTCTACCCGCAGGGTTCACACATATTGCCGCGCCGTGAAGTGCCGGCAATTCCGTAGGTTTCCCGCGGGCGTCAGCCTGGACGCGCGGGTGCAGCAATCAACGCTTCGTCATCCCGGCCGCCGAGCCGGGATCCATTCCTCCGCGTTGAGACAGTCTCTCCAACCCAGAGCTATCAATGGGATAGGCCTGGGTGCTCGCTCCAGCGTCGACGATTTGGAACGGATCCCGGGTCAAGCCCGGGATGACGAGGTTTTCGTGTCGTCGGCCATTCGGAAACGTCGAGCCAAGACCACAGAGGGCCAGCGCTTGCGGCTCACCCCTCGCGGCCGAACACCCGCCGAAAGATCGTGCCGACATGCTTGGTGTGGTAGCCGAGGTCGAAGCGCTTGCGGATTTCTTCCTCGGGCAGCGCCGCGCGGACTTCCGGGTCCTTCAGGAGTTCTTCCAGGAAGTCGACCGTCGCCGAGCCGGCGACGTGATAGCTCTCCCAGACCTTCATGGCGTTGCGCTGGACGAGGCGATAGGCGTCTTCCCGGCTGACGCCTGCCTGGGTCAGCGCGAGGAGGATGCGCTGGGAATGAACCAGGCCGCCGAGCCGATTCATGTTGTTTTCCATCCGCTCGGGATAGACCAGCAGCTTGTCGACGACGCCGGTGAGGCGGGCGAGGGCGAAGTCCAGCGTGATCGTCGCGTCCGGGCCGATATAGCGTTCCACCGAGGAGTGCGAGATGTCCCGCTCGTGCCAGAGGGCGACGTTCTCCATGGCGGGCAGGGCGTATGAGCGCACCATGCGGGCAAGGCCGGTGAGGTTTTCCGTCAGCACCGGGTTGCGCTTGTGGGGCATCGCCGAGGAGCCCTTCTGGCCCGGCGAGAAATACTCCTCCGCCTCCAGCACCTCGGTGCGCTGCAGGTGGCGGATCTCGGTCGCCAGCCGCTCGACCGACGAGGCGACGACGCCGAGGGTCGCAAAGAACATCGCATGGCGGTCACGGGGGATCACCTGCGTCGACACCGGTTCGGCCTTCAGCCCCATGGCCTTGGCGACATGCTCCTCGACGAAGGGGTCGATATTGGCGAAGGTGCCGACGGCGCCGGAGATTGCACAGGTGGCGATTTCCTCCCGCGCCGCCACGAGCCGCTCGCGGCAACGCTGGAACTCGGCATGGGCCAGCGCCAGCTTGACGCCGAAGGTGGTCGGCTCGGCATGGATGCCGTGGGAGCGGCCGATGGTGACGGTGTCGCGATGTTCGAAGGCACGCCGCTCCAAGGCTTGCAGAAGCGCGTCGAGATCGGCGATGAGAAGGTCGGCGGCCCGGGTCAGCTGCACGCTGAGGCAGGTGTCGAGAACGTCCGACGAGGTCATGCCCTGATGGACGAAGCGGGCATCCGGCCCGACGATTTCCGACAGATGGGTGAGAAAGGCGATGACGTCGTGCTTGGTCTCGCGTTCGATGGCGTCGATGCGGTCGATGTCGAAGGTGGCGGCGCCGCCCTTCTCCCAGATCGTCTTCGCCGCTTCCTTCGGGATCACGCCGAGCTCGGCCAGCGCGTCGCAGGCATGCGCCTCGATCTCGAACCAGATGCGGAATTTGACCTCCGGCGACCAGATGGCGACCATGTCGGGGCGGGCGTAGCGGGGGATCATCGGCGGGTACCATGGAGTGGACGGAAAGACTGCCGTCTAACAGAGCCGGCGAAGCGCCTCAATGTGAATGCGCCGAAGTCCGCGGGACGGATCGAGTTTCGGTGCCGCGCAAGGGACGTGGTTTTACGCAGTGTCGCCCTCGGCAACCGCGATGCATGCAACTGCGGCTACGGCATCGGCCGCAAAGTCGGCATCTACTTCGGGAGGGCACGGTGCGGCGCTTCAAAGAGCGAGAGCGTCCACTATTTCCCGCTTCCCCGCTTCCCCGCTTCCCCGCTTCCCCGCTTCCCTGTTCCTCTGTTTCCCTGCTCGTCCGCTCGTCCGCTCGTCCGCTCGTCCGCCCGTCCGCCCGCCCGCCCGTCCGCCCGTCTGTCAGTTCGTCCGTTCCTCCGTTTACCTGTTCGTCCGTCTGCCCGTCTGCCCGCTCGCACCGACGGCGCTCTGGTCGCAAGGGTGAACCCGGCCTCCGCCGGCACCGAAAAGCCTCCGCGGCGCGGAAGTTGCGTGAGCGCGCCGAAACGCCGCCGCGAGGGGTTGCGCAGATTGGCCCGATGAGCCTAGAAGGGCGGCCACGGAGAGGTGGCCGAGTGGTCGAAGGCGCTCCCCTGCTAAGGGAGTATACCGGAGACGGTATCGAGGGTTCGAATCCCTTCCTCTCCGCCATCGGATGTCCACTCTCCGCCAATCGAATCCCCGCATTTTCGGTATTCTTGCCCTTCGGGAGTGTTTCGGATGTACAGGTCAGGGCGCGTATCGTGCGGGGGTAGACGGCCGCACGGCAACCGCTGACATGGCGGGTGGCTGCATGACGCGGGGGTGATTGCGGCCGATCAAACCGTGACAGGGAAGGCGCCTTGCAGTGCTTGCCGCGCTACATCACCGCGCCGATCTGCCAGGGCACGAACTCCACCGCGCCGAAGCCCTGCGCCTCGCTCTTGGTCTTCTCGCCTGAAGCGACGCGCAGGAGGAGGTCGAAGATCTCCTCCCCCTTGGCCTCGAGACTGGTGCCCTCGAGGATCTCGCCGCAATTGACGTCCATGTCAGGCTGCATCCGCTGCCAGAGATCGAGATTGGAGGCGATCTTGATCGACGGGACGGGCTGGTAGCCGGAGACGCTGCCGCGGCCGGTAGTAAAAGCGATGAGATTGGCGCCGGAGGCGACCTGGCCGGTCACCGAGCAGGGGTCGTAGCCGGGGCTGTCCATGAAGACGAAGCCCGGCTGGTCGATCGGCTCGCCATAACGGTAGACGCCGGAAAGCGGCGCCGTGCCGCCCTTGGCGACGGCGCCGAGGCTCTTTTCGAGGATCGTCGTCAGGCCGCCGCGCTTGTTGCCGGGGGAGGGGTTGTTGTCCATCTCGCCGTCGTTGCGGGCGGTGTAGTTTTCCCACCAGTCGATGAGGTCGATCAGCTTGCGGCCGGTCGGCGCGTCGACGGCCCTCCGGGTGAGGAGGTGTTCGGCGCCGTAGATCTCGGGGGTCTCCGAGAGGATCGAGGTGCCGCCATGGCGCACCAGGAGGTCCGAGGCGACGCCGAGGGCGGGGTTGGCGGTGATGCCGGAATAGCCGTCCGAGCCGCCGCACTGCATGCCGAGGACGAGCTTCGAGGCCGGAGCAGGCGCCCGCGTCGCCTTGTTTGCCTCGGCGGCGAGTTCGCGCAGGATGGCGCTGCCGCGCTCGACCGTCGCCCGGGTGCCGCCGGTCTGCTGGATCGTCATATAGCGGAAGCGGGCGGTGTCCTTCAGCGCCTCGCGGTCGACGAGATCGGCGATCTGCATGACCTCGCAGCCGAGCCCGAGCAGCAGGATGCCGCCGAAATTGGCGTGGTGGCCGTAACCGGCAAGGGTGCGGAACAGCGTTTCGAAGCCTTCGCCCCTGCCGGACATCCCGCAGCCGGTGCCGTGGACGATCGGCACGATGCCGTCGACATTCGGGAATTCTTCAAGAAGGCTCTCGCGGGCCATCGCCTCGGCGATGAAGCGGGCGACGGAGCCCGAACAGTTCACCGAGGTGAGGATGCCGAGATAGTTGCGCGTGCCGACCCGGCCGGACGACCGGTGATAGCCCATGAAGGTCGCGGGATCGAGGATCGGCGCGAGCGACGTCGCGGCGGTGGCGAAGCCGTAGTCCTGCTGGTGGTCCGACATGCCGAGATTGTGGACATGCACCAGCGCGCCGGGAGCGATCTCCGCCGTCGCCGCGCCGATCACCTGGCCGTATTTGACGATCGGTTCGCCGGGCGCGATCGGCCGTGCCGCGATCTTGTGGCCGGAATTGATCGCTTCCGCCGCGCTCAGCCCCTCGGTCAGCGGCGCTCCCGCGGTCAGGCTGCGCAGGGCGACGAGGACATTGTCCGTCGGGTGCAGGCGGAGGGCGACGGTCGGCGGGGTCGAAGGATCGGTGATGGGGGCGATGTCGTTCATGGTGTCACGCTGGTTCTGGCGGTAGGCTCGCGGCGGCCGGCGGGGCGCAAGAGGGCTCTTGCGGGCCGAGAGAAAAGTGGATCGTCCGGTTGCGGCGGAGCGCCGCAGGTGCCTCACGCCGGGGCAGGGCGGACCGCCCGGTCTCACGGCCGATCGCCCGAATAGGCGCGGCGGCGCCCGGCACATTGGCGCCCGGCAAACTGGCGCCCGGGACGCTGGCGCCCGGCGTCGTCCTCCCCGTTCCGCTGCCTCTGGCTATTTGCAAAGTGATGAGCCAGCCCCGGCAGCGTGTCAATTGCTTCCGGCAGGTGCCGCTGCCGCCGTCGCCGGCCAGAGGGCATCTCCCGCAGGGGCGTAACGGACGCCGCAACTCGCTGCTGCCGATTTGTTGTGCGCCGGCAACGGCTGCCGGAAAATGCGGCGATGGTCGCCGCCGCCGCTGGCCTCCCGGCAGCAAACCGGCGTCAATGCCATGGCGGGAGTTAAGCTCCCGTTAACCCAAGCGGCGCAGCATCGATCCCGTCGGCCTTCGACGAATTCCTGCTGAAACAACCAAGGTCTGGAAATCATCAGGGCGCTGGACGGTCGAATTTCGTTGCCTTTCCAAGAGGTGTTGCCATGTCCTCTCGAACTGTCGATGATTCCTTCTGCCGGATGCTGCAGGGATACAGCCTGACATCGGCCGAAGTCTTGTACCGCATGCCGGATCATCCGACGCTGCTGCAGACATTTCTTTGGCAGTTCGAAGATCTGGCGCCGGACTATCCGCGGCTGAAGCGTTTCCTCGACCACTGGGAGCGGGAGATCGAGGCGATCATCCATTCGGTCCGCGTCATGCATCAGGGGCTGATCACGCCGAAGGAAATCCGCATCGTGAAGAGCGGCGGCCATCTCCACTGAGGCTCAGATGCCGCGCTGGTTCACCCGGCGCGACAGCTCCGCAGCGCTCTCCACCCGCTCGGAGTAGCGGTCGGTCAAGGCGGCGGACCGGCCTCGGGTCAGATAGGTGAACTTCGTCAGCTCCTCGCAGACATCGACGATGCGGTCGTAATAGGACGACGGCTTCATCCGGCCGGCCTCGTCGAATTCGTTGAAGGCCTTCGCCACGGACGACTGGTTGGGGATCGTCACCATGCGCATCCAGCGGCCGAGGATCCGCAGCTGGTTGACGGCGTTGAAGCTCTGCGAGCCGCCGGAGACCTGCATCACCGCCAGGGTCTTGCCCTGGGTCGGCCGGACGGCGCCCTGAGCCAGCGGGATCCAGTCGATCTGCGCCTTCATGATGCCGGTCATCGCCCCGTGCCGTTCGGGGCTCACCCACACCATGCCCTCGGCCCATCTGGCGAGATCGCGCAGCTCCTTGACCTTCGGATGGTCGGGGGATGCGGCGTCCGGCAGCGGCAGGCCGTGTGGATCGAAGCTCTTCACCTCGCAGCCGAGATAGCCGAGCAGACGGCCGGCCTCCTCGGCGACGAAGCGGGAATAGGAGCGCTCGCGCAGCGATCCGTAGAGCGTCAGGATGCGCGGCGGATGCACGGGATCCCCCGGTGCCGCATAGAGCGCCGGATCGACCGGGGCGAGGGCGCCGGGGGCGAGGTTCGGCAGGGCGCCCGCCGCGATGCTGCGATCCACCATGTCAGGCGGCGGGCGGGACGACTTCGCCGTCCTCCTTGGTGAAGGCGCCGATATCGGGGTTCGGCAGGATCTCGAGCACCTTCTCGGAGGGCCGGCAGAGCCTGACGCCCTTGTCGGTCACCACGATCGGCCGGTTGATCAGGATCGGGTTCTCCATCATCGCCTGCAGCAGCTCCTCGTCGGACAGCTTGTCGTCGTCGAGGCCGAGCTCGTGATAGGGCGTGCCCTTCTCGCGCAAAAGGTCGCGCGGCTTCATCGCCATCATGTCGAGGAGCTCGATCAGCGTCTCGCGGCTCGGCGGCGTCTTCACATATTCGATCACCTCCGGCTCCTCGCCGGACTGCCGGATCATCGCCAGCGTGTTGCGGGAGGTGCCGCATTGCGGGTTGTGATAGATCGTGACTGTCATGTCTGGTGTCTCTCGATGGGCGCTCATTTCGCCGGGCGAAAGAGCGCGGAGCGGATGGTCAGCCGGGTGCCGGGTTCGAGCAGCCACCCGAATATCACGACCGCGACGACCGCGCCCAGGCATTCGGCGACGACGAAGCCGGGCACGTCGATTGGCCGGATGCCGGAAAAGCTGTCGGTGAAGGCCCGTGCGACGGCGACGGCGGGGTTGGCGAAACTCGTCGAGGCGGTGAACCAGTAGGCCGCGGTGATGTAGAGCCCGACCAGCCAGGGGATCGCCGGGCCGTTGAATCTCAGGCCGCCGAGAATGGTGCCGACGAGACCAAATGTCGCGATCACTTCGGCGAGCCACTGGGCAGGTCCCACGCGCACATGGGTCGAAAGGGCGAGCGGCGCCAGCTCGAACATCAGATGGGCGGCGATCGTGCCGGCAAGGCCGCCGAGGATCTGTGCAAGGAGATAGGCGAAAGCGGCTCGGCGGGCGATCGCGCCGCGCAGCAGCATGGCCAGCGTAACGGCGGGGTTGAAATGCGCCCCGGAGATCGGCCCGAGAATGGTGATCAGCACGACGAGGATCGCGCCTGTCGGCAGCGTGTTGCCGAGGAGGGCAAGGGCGGTGTCCTCTGTCAGCCGCTCGGCCATGATGCCTGAGCCGACCACCGTCGCAACGAGCAGCGCCGTGCCGAGCGCCTCGGCGACGAGCCGGCGGGGCAGATCGAATTCGGCGGTCAAGCGACTTGGTCCTGCGGATCGTGGTCAGTGTCGCCGATCATCTCCAGGCTCTTTTTCAGGCTGATTCGGTCGAGGCTTTCGATCGGCAGGCTGGCGAAGATCGAGATGCGGTTGTTCATCTGCCGGAAGGTCTCGGCAAAGGCCAGCGACCGTTCGGCGCCGCTGCCTTCGACCTTCGCCGGATCGGGCACGCCCCAGTGGGCGCTCATCGGCTGGCCGGGCCAGGCGGGGCAGGCTTCGCCGGCCGCATCGTCGCAGACGGTGAAGACGAAATCGAGCTGCGGCGCGCCGTCCTTTCCCGCCGCGAACTCCTCCCAGGACTTCGACCGCAGCCCCTCGGTGGCGAAGTTCAGGCGCCGCAGCAGGTCGAGCGCCAGCGGATGCACCGCGCCGCGCGGCTGGCTGCCGGCCGAATAGGCGCGAAAGCGGGTGGAAAAGTCGCGGTTCATGATGCTTTCGGCGATGATCGAACGGGCCGAATTGCCCGTGCACAGGAACAGAACGTTGTACGGCCTCGTCATTGTCGCTTCCTCCCAAGATCGACGGTACGGCCCGGCAGCGTCGTCAGCGTTCGAATGCCTTCTCCCTGATGGCGTGACTGTTGGAGCAGGACGGCGGGGCGGCCACACCGCAGATCTCCGGATGGCCGTCACAGCAATCCTCCGCCAGGAAGGCCAGCAGCGCCCGCATCGCCTCGAAGCGCACGGCATAGCGAACCAGCCGGCCCTCGCGCCAGGAATGGACGAGACCGGAGCGGTCGAGCCCTGCCAGGTGAAAGCTCATCCGCGTCGGCATGATCGAAAGCCGCTCGGCGATCTCGCCGGACGGCAGCCCGTTCGGCCCGGCGGTCACCAGCAGCCGAAACGCCCGCAGGCGGTCGGCATGGGCAAGGGCGGCGAGGGCTGTGACGGCGCGGGTGTCTTCCATGGCTGCGAGTATACAAGGATTGTTGGAGAATGGAAGGGCGGGATTGCTTGTCTAGGGGGCGAGTGTGCGCCCTTATGGGTCGTTCAGGCTTCCCTTCGATGATCTCAAAAACCGCCGTTGATATACCTGTTCGAACATCAACGAGCGCAATCAGAAATTGCTCGTGCCCGGGGGAATGAGCGAGCTTAGACACTTTTTAGCAATGGCTCAGTCCAAGCACTTGGCTCGGCATGCCGTCCTCCTGATCCATGTCGGAACGAGGGATTTAGAAAACCGAGGCAATGGCGAAATTTTTCGGGGTGTCCTAATGGCGCGGATAGTATATCATTCGGAATGATCAAGGAAGTCCGGGAATATCCAATTGATGGCTATGGGCATACAACGACGAACGGCCCAATATGCCGGTCGGCGTCTTCACGCCTAGCATGAAAATCAAACAGGCCGCCCGTCCAGAACATGATCCGGTTCAAAGTCGCGATTACCCATGAACACGCATTTAAGCAAGCTCACTGAGGCATTAATAGCGCTTGTTCCGGCCGCATTCGCTTTCATACTAGGTTGGGCATATCTTACTTCATACCTTTCTGGATTTAGTATAGATATCACTGAATTAGAAATCCCACTCATAACGACGTTCATATTTTCATATCCAGTCATTTTAAGGATCGATTTTATCATAATATCAATATTTTCTTTGATTTTGTTGTTTCAAGCGAAACGACTACGAACACAAAATGTTCTAGCCAGTTATTTTTGCTACATGTTTTGCTTCATAGTTATTATTGTTCTCTTTCCATTGATATCAGACGTTGCGGCGAGGCAAAAAGCTAACGCAGTCTGGCAGGGTTCATCGTTTGAAGTACGTCTTAGTGTGAAAGATGAAGGCAATAAAGAATGGATTTCTGATTATAAGAAATGCGCGGCAGAGCGTCGGATTAGATTCGTATTTGGAACGCCCAAGTCGACAATCCTAGTCTGCCGTTCGAGGTACAATCCCTGCGTTTACGGAGATGTCTACACCGTTGGTTCTGGTGGAAGCATAACAAGCCGGAGAGGAGTGCATCATGAGAATCAGAACATTTTGTTTTATGGTAATCGGTTTGGCCGTTTACTTGATTCTCCTGCGAGAGTACTCATTAGCTCAGGAGAGCGCGACATTAAGTCCCGAAATGTCGGCCAATGTGACAGCTCAAAGAATTGAGGCGTTCTTCGAAACTACCGATGGGTCAGCGCAGGTCGGCGTCATTCTTTCGGAGTTCGACAACGGTCAAGTCAGTTTTCAGCCCTGCGGAGGGGGGGCCTTCACGTTGCCTAGATCCGAGGTTCGAAGCAGTAGTGCAACGTGTATCGGCCTTATCGGACCGAAGGGACCGACATGGCCATCGATCATTGCAAGCGTAAATTGCAATGATCTGCCGGAAACGGTGCTCGCTGCGGCAAGTGACATCTTGGGCGGCGATAAGTCTGCTACGGGAGCGATATACCGTGCTGAGGACAACGGCATTGCGGTAATTGCTAACGGGGTGCGCGTGCAACAAAAGCAAATAGACGCATCAGCCTTCTGCGCAGCCCTAGGTTTTCAGAGCGCCACGATTGAGATGATAGAACTTCCCGGCGACGATGGCGCGATAGAAAAAACAGTTGGCATTTTTATAAACGAGATGGCCACAAACAGCCTTATGCAAATGGCCGGCGACATGCCGATGGTCGGCGGTGCGCCGATGGATCCGCAGAAGACGATCATCGAGAATGCTTCGGCCGCTGACAATCTGACCACGCTGGTCGCTGCCGTGAAGGCAGCCGGGTTGGCAGAAACCCTCAGCGGTGATGGGCCCTTCACAGTCCTCGTGCCAACAAATGCGGCCTTCGCGAAGCTTCCGGCGGGAACGGTCGATGACCTTCTGAAGCCGGACAACAGGGACAAGCTGACCAAGATCCTAACCTATCATGTGGTACCGGCCAATGCGGGGTCGGAAGCTACCATGCAGATGATCGAGGACGATGGCGGCAAGCATCGGGCGAAAACCGTCGAGGGAGAAGAGATCACTTTTGCCATGGATGGTGACAAGATCGTCGTGATGGACGCCTCCGGCGGCACGGCCACCGTCACCGAGGCCGACGTCATGGTGTCGAACGGCGTCGTCCACGTCATCGACACCGTTCTGATGCCGAAGTTGTAACCGCGCTCCGTACGGTCGGTCTTCGCGAAACGCGGTCGTATTTCGGCTCCGTCCGCCCCCAACCACGCGGTCGGAACTTGGGCACCTTATGTTATGGGTATTTAGCCCCGAAGCCGTCTGGTGTAGACGGAAACGGAGAAAACCGACCAGCGAGCTGATTCTCAAAGGACGGTGGCTGCCCCCAATATGGCTTCATCCTAGTTGGCGTACGTTTTGTCTCGATGGTGACGCGAGGATCACGCCAAGCGGCAGAAGTGGATGCAAAGGGGTCGCTTGCCGACAGGCAGCACTCCGCCAGTGCACAACCAAAAGCCCCCGGTCGGCTTCCGGCTTTATCAAAGCCAGTAGAGATCGCCGGCAGCTAGCCTTTCGCCTGATCCTGCAAAGTTGACGCCCGTGCACGTCCTCCGGCAGATCGGAGCATTCCCGTCAACGACGCCGATATCGTGTGCGGCGGCAGGCGGAAGGGCGCCCTCTCTCCCCGTTGTGGGAGAGAAAGCGATTTCATCGTCTTAGACGCGAAGCGGCTAAGTGATTGAAATCGCAAGAGAGGGGTTTCACCGGTAAAACCGCTGCCTCGTTGGCAGGCTGGGCAGGCGGGCCTATGGCGGAAACGGGGATACCCCTCTTCTGCCATTCTCAAGGTTTGGTCGCCGCTGCGCGCCGCCCAACTCTTGGAATGGCTTTCTCTCCCACGAAGGAGAGAGGGGCGCGCGGATCTGAAGCGTGCCTCGCTTTGACGGGTTTCACCGGTGAAACCGCTGCCTCGCTTCGACAGGCGGGCATATGGGGGGAAGGGGGATACCCCTCTCTTGCCATTCTCAAGGTTTGGACGCCGCTGCGCGCCGCCCAACTCCTTGGAATGGCTTTCTCTCCCGCGAAGTGGAGAGAGGGCGCGCGCGAGCTGAAGCGGGCCCCCCTTCGAAGAAAGATATCCCCACCCCCTCGCGCCGCCCGTATCATCCCCCGACCGCCGGCCCACGGAACGGGCACGAATGATCACCGGGATCGTTCGGGGGCCGGCGGGCGGGTCCGTCCGCATGCGCCGTCCGGAGGCGCGGCGGGGGGACGGAGCGAGCCGGGCCGGCCTTCCGTATCTGCGGGGAGGGTGGCACGCCGCCGGCCTGGAGGTCGTGCTCCTCCCGGCGGCTTCCCGAACTCCGGCGCGCCCGCCTTGCGGCGGGCAGACCGGGGAATGGTCCGGCGACGCGAGGGGAACGAGAGCCCTTGCGCGTTTCGACAAACCCGCGCGGGATGCCGGAGGCGGACCGTATGACACACAATCGGAGGGTCTGCCTCCGGCATCCCGTCGCCCGCCCCGTGCGGAGCCGCGGGCAAAACGACGCTTCATCCCTTCGCGGCGCATTCGCCGGCGAGGCGGTTTTCGCGCGGCTGCCGGTGAGACGGGCCGGTTCGTGAGGGACGGGCGGCTGCGGGCCCGTCCCGCCAGCCCTTACTCGTCGCCGGACATATGCGGGGCGACGTCGGCGCCGCCCATGCGGTTGAAGGCGTCGAGGGCGGCGACCTTGTAGGCCTCGGCCAGGGTGGGATAGTTGAAGGTGTTCTCGACGAAATAGTCGAGCGTGCCCTTGAGGTTGAGGACCGCCTGGCCGATGTGGATCAGCTCGGTGGCGCCTTCGCCGACGATGTGGCAGCCCAGCAGCCGGCGGGTCTTCAGGCTGAAGATCATCTTCAGCATGCCCTTGTCGAGACCCATGATGTGGCCGCGCGAGGTCTCGCGGAAGCGCGCGACGCCGACCTCGTAGGGGATGCCCCGTTCGGTGACCTCCACCTCGGTCATCCCGACGGTGGACATTTCCGGCACCGAATAGATGCCATAGGGGAAATAGTCCGGCGGCTCGATCGAGGCGACGCCGAGGGCGTGGCAGGCGGCGACGCGGCCCTGTTCCATCGAGGTGGAGGCAAGGCTCGGAAAGCCGATGACGTCGCCGGCGGCATAGATGTGCGGCACTTCGGTCTGCAGGGTCTTCGGATCGACCTTTAGCCGGCCGCGGTGGTCCGTCGACAGGCCGCAGGCGTCGAGATTGAGCGCCTTGGTGGAGCCCATGCGCCCGGCGGCGAACAGGATCATCTGGGTGCGCACGTGCCGCCCGCCTTCCAGCAGGATGTCGCACTTGCCGTCTTCCTGGCGGGTGACCTTCTCCACCTTGTGGCCGAAGCGCAGCGCCATGCCGCTGTCGCGCAGCTGATAGGTGAAATCCTCGAGCAACTCGGCATCGATGAAGTCGAGCATCGAGTTGCGCGGCTCGATCAGCGTCACCTTGACGTCGAGGGCGTTGAAGATGGTGGCGTATTCGACGCCGATGACGCCGGCGCCGATGATCGCCATTGAGCGGGGCAGGGAGGGCAGCTCGATGATCTCGTCGCTGTCGAGCACCGTCTTGCCGTCGAAGGGAATGTAGTCCGGCCGGAACGGCTGGGTGCCGACGGCGATGAGGAAGCTGTCGGCGGTGAAGTGATGGGTCTCGCCCTCGTCGCCATGCACCTCGATCGAATGGGCGTCGAAGAAGCGGGCCTCGCCGCGCATCGTGTCGACGCGGTTGCGGGCGAACTGGTGCTCGAGCACCTCGACCTCGTGGCCGAGGGTGAGATGCAGGCGGGTGCGAAGGTCGTTGGCGGTGATGTCCTTCTTGACCCGGTAGGCCCGGCCGTAGAAGCCGCGCTCGCGCCAGCCGGAAAGATTCAGCACCGTCTCGCGCAGGGTCTTCGAGGGGATCGTCCCGGTATGGACGGAGACGCCGCCGACCTTGCGGCCGCGCTCGACGACGAGCACGTCGCGGCCGAGCTTGGCGGCCTGGATGGCGGCGCGGCGCCCGGCGGGGCCCGAGCCGATGACGATGAAGTCGTAGTGATCCACGCTTTGGCCTCGATGATCGGTTGGATGGCGTGCGGGCAAGCCGGACGAACCGCTGTTCTGCCGGCCTGCAAGAAACGTGCCTAGGCTTGTATGGGCCTTGAGGGAAAGCGCTCTAAGGTTGCGACGTTTCGTGGCAGAGGATGTTGACCAGCCGGCCGAAGGGATCGCGCAGAAACACCCGCCTGACGCCCCAGGGCTCGGCGGCCGGCCCGTATTCGATCGCAATCGCCTTCGCGGCAATCCGTTCCAGGACCGCGTCGAAATCGTCGACCTCGACGGAGATGTCCGGCACCGGGGTTCCGGAGCCGCCTTCGCTGGCGATGCTGATCTGCGGCGTCGTCGGAGAGGCGGATCCGAAGGTGACGATCCAGCCGAGATCCATCACGACGCCCATGCCGAGAATTTCGCCATAGAATGCACTCGCCTGCGCAATGTCGCCCGCGGCGATGTTGGTGACGATCCGCTTCACGGCCATCGAAGGCTCCTTCCGCCGGTCTGCCGGGTGTCCGCGATCGATCGCCGATCATCGTGACGGCAACCTGCGTCGATGCACTGCATCGGTGCCGGACGGTGACTGTGCCGTCAACGCCGGCGCCATTGCCACCCCGGCGGCCGGACGCTACCACCTCCGGCAACGATCACTCTCTCTCGCGGGGTAGCCGCCATGGCGCTCGATGTCGCCGTCCAGATGGACCATGTCTCCTCGATCTCGATCAAGGGCGATTCGACCTTCGCCATCTGCCTCGAAGCCCAGAAGCGGGGGCACCGGCTGTTCCACTACACGCCGGACCGGCTGTCGCTGCGCGACGGCAAGGTAACGGTGCGCGGCGAGACGATGGAGCTGCGCGAGGAACAGGGCAACCACTTCACCCTCGGCCCGACCGAGAAGCGCGACCTCGGCGAGACGGATGTCGTGCTGCTGCGCCAGGACCCGCCCTTCGACATGGCCTACATCACCTCGACTCACATTCTGGAGCGGGTGCAGCCGAAGACCCTGGTGGTCAACGACCCGGCCGAAGTGCGCAATGCGCCGGAGAAGATCTTCGTCACCGACTTTCCCGACCTGATGCCCGAGACGCTGATCACCAAGGACCCGGCGGAGGTCGCGGAGTTCCGCAAGGAATTCGGCGAGATCGTGATGAAGCCGCTTTATGGAAACGGCGGGGCGGGGGTGTTCCACATCACCAGGGAGGACCGCAACATCACCTCCTTCATGGAGACCTTCGCGCTGCTCTTCCGCGAGCCCTTCATCGTCCAGCGCTATCTGAAGGACGTGCGAAAGGGTGACAAGCGGATCATCCTCGTCGACGGCAAGGTGGCCGGCGCCATCAACCGGGTCCCGGCGGAGACCGACGCGCGCTCCAACATGCATGTCGGCGGCATCGCGACGGCGACGGAGCTGACCGACCGCGAGCGCGAGATCTGCGAGCGCATCGGCCCGGCACTGAAGGAGCGCAACCTGCTCTTCGTCGGCATCGATGTCATCGGCGGGCTTTTGACCGAGATCAACGTCACCTCGCCGACGGGAATCCGCGAGGTCGCCCGCTTCGGCGGCAACGACATCGCGGCGATGATCTGGGACGCCATCGAGGCGCGCCTCTGAAGCGCCGGCGTCCTCGGCGCCGAGCACTTCTCCCGGCACACGCCCAGATGAACGGCAGATGAAGATGCCGTTCCGGAACCGTTGGGCCGCGCTATGTTTTCTTCCTGTCGAAGCGGTCAGGAAATCCCGGCCCGCAAAATTCGGCAGGAGGACACCCATCATGAAGAAGACCCTTTTGGCTGCGGCCGCACTGGCTGGCGTCGTCGCACTCCCGGCGGGCTCGGCGCTCGCCTCCGAGCGGGCGATCGCCACGACCGACGTCAATCTCAGGGCCGGCCCGTCGACCGACTATCCGGTCGTCGACGTCCTCGTCGCCGGCGAACAGCTGCGGGTTTTCGGCTGCCTGCAGACCCGCTCCTGGTGCGACGTGCGCTTTCGCGGCCAGCGCGGCTGGATCTCGGCGAACTACATCGCGCTGACCGGCGGCAGCTATGCCGGCCGGCATGACTTCGACCCCTATTCGGCGCCGGTGGTAACGTTCTCGATCGACAACTACTGGGGCAGTCACTATCGCTCGCGCAACTTCTATCGCGACCGGGACCGGTTCGACGATCGCCGGCCTCCGCGTCACGACCCGAGGCGGGATCACCACGACCGCCGCGACTATGGCGACCGGGATGGCCGCGGCGACCATGACGACTACGACCGTCGCCGCCGTCACGACGACCGCGCGGACTTCGACCGCCGCGACGATCATCGCGGCGACCGCTACGACGGCAGAGGCCGCCACGACGGCCGCCACGACGATCGCGGCAGCCACAAGCGTCGCTATCAGGTCCCGGGGCCGGGCGGAATCGACCCGAATGCCGGCCCGCCGCGACCGGTCTATCGGGTGGACTGATACGGCGAGGCTTGCCTCCCGACACCCGTCGGAAAAGTGATCGTCATGCACGAAGCGGCCGGGCCTTGCGCCCGGCCGCTTTTTCGCGGGCGCCGGCTACTTTTTTGTTGAGACCGCGGCGGGCCTGAGGGCGCGGCTCTGCAGCGCCTTTGAGATCGTCACGCAAGCTTGGAGATGCCCGGCCCGTGTGCTAAGGCGCTGGCCGGCCAAGCGGTGAATTTTCGCGCTTGGGACACGGCGCCGCCGCAGAGCGGCCATTTCTCACAGGGAGAGTGCGAGCATGAGCCAAAGCGCCGACGCAACGAGCGAAATTTCCGGCTTCTTCACCACACCCGTCTCCGAGCGCGACCCCGACGTGTTCTCCGCCATGGAGAAGGAACTTGGCCGCCAGCGCCACGAGATCGAGCTGATCGCCTCGGAGAACATCGTCTCGCGCGCCGTTCTCGAAGCGCAGGGCTCGGTGCTCACCAACAAATATGCCGAGGGCTATCCCGGCCGGCGCTATTACGGCGGCTGCCAGTATGTCGACATCGTCGAGGAACTGGCGATCGACCGGGTGAAGCAGCTGTTCGGCTGCTCCTTTGCCAACGTCCAGGCAAATTCCGGCAGCCAGGCCAATCAGGCGGTGCTGCTTGCCCTCTCGAAGCCCGGTGCCACCCTGCTCGGCATGAGCCTCGATGCCGGCGGCCACCTGACCCACGGGGCCAAGCCGAACCTTTCCGGCCGCTGGTTCGACGCCGTGCAGTACGGCCTCGATACGTCGACCGGGCTCATCGACTACGATCAGGTGGAGAGCCTCGCCCTCGACCACAAGCCGGAGGTGATCGTCGCCGGCGGGTCGGCCTATTCGCGGCAGATCGATTTTGCCCGCTTCCGCGCCATCGCCGACAAGGTGGGTGCCTATCTCTGGGTCGACATGGCGCATTTTGCCGGTCTCGTCGCCGCGGGCCACCATCCGAGCCCGTTTCCGCACGCCCATGTCGCCACCTCGACGACCCACAAGACGCTGCGCGGCCCGCGCGGCGGCATCGTTTTGACCAATGACGAGGAGATCGCCAAGAAGATCAATTCGGCGATCTTCCCGGGCCTGCAGGGCGGTCCGCTGATGCATGTCATCGCCGGCAAGGCCGTCGCTTTTGGTGAGGCGCTGCAGCCGGCCTACAAGTCGTATATCGGCGCCGTCTGCGAGAACGCCAAGGTGCTCGCCGAGACGCTGCGCGAGGGCGGCCTCGACATCGTCTCCGGCGGCACCGACACCCATCTGATGCTCGTCGATCTCAGGCCGAAGAACCTCACCGGCAAGGATTCGGAAAAGGCGCTCGGCCGGGCGAACATCACCTGCAACAAGAACGGCGTTCCGAACGATCCGCAGAAGCCGATGGTCACCTCCGGCATCCGCCTCGGCACGCCGGCGGCGACCAGCCGCGGCTTCGGCGCCGCCGAATTCCGCGAGGTCGGCAGCCTGATCATCGAAGTGCTCGATGGCTTGCGCAAGGCCAATTCCGAGGAAGGCAATGCCGATGTCGAGGCCTCGGTAAAGGAGCGGGTCATCGCGTTGACCGACCGTTTCCCGATCTACCAGGCGATCTGAGCGGTCGGGTTTTGCTGGCCGCGCAGCCCCTCGGCGCGCCGTCATTCTCGGGCCCCGTCCCGAAAATTCAGGGGCCTTAGGGCTCCGGTCATTGCGGCTGCGAGGGGCGGCAGCGGCCATGCTGCGGCGGCTGTCCTTGGATTGTCGGCACGGGGCCGAGAATGACGGCGCGTGGGTGTGACGGGCTTCTCCGCCTTTCGGCCTTCGAGCCGAAAGCATTGGTGCGAGTTGATTGAAAGGACGGGGCATGCGCTGTCCCTATTGCGGCTCACAGGACAGCCAGGTGAAGGATTCGCGCCCTGCCGAGGATGGCGCGGCGATCCGCCGCCGGCGGGTCTGCCCGGACTGTTCGGGGCGTTTCACCACCTTCGAGCGGGTCCAGCTGCGCGAGCTCCACGTTCTGAAGAAATCCGGCAAGCGGGTGCCGTTCGATCGCGACAAGCTGGCGCGATCGGTCGAGATCGCGCTCAGAAAGCGCCCGGTCGATCCTCAGAGGGTCGAGCGGATGATCTCCGGCATCGTCCGGCGGCTGGAGCAGATGGGCGAGCCGGAGGTCCGCTCCGAGGCGATCGGCGCGATGGTGATGGAGGCGCTGAAGGGTCTCGACGACGTCGCCTATGTGCGGTTTGCCTCGGTCTATCGCGACTTTGCCGAGGCAAGCGACTTCGAGTCGGTGATCGGCGAGCTGGCGCGTTCGCACAAGGATGTCTCGATCGAGGCGGCTGCGGTCGTCCGGCCGGCCGACGAAGGGCCCTCCCATGACGGTTGAGAGAGGCGCATTTTCGCCGGAGCGCCCCGAGGACCGGCGCTTCATGGCAGCGGCGATCCGCTATGCCATGCGCAATGTCGGGCGCACCGGCACCAACCCGTCGGTCGCCACGCTGATCGTGCGCGACGATGGCGACGGCCCGCGCATCGTCGGCCATGGCGTCACCGCCCTCGGCGGCCGGCCGCATGCCGAGGCGGGCGCTCTCGCCGAAGCCGGCGACCTCGCACGAGGGGCGACCGCTTATGTGACGCTCGAGCCCTGCGCCCATCACGGCCGCACGCCGCCTTGCGCCGAGGCTCTGGTGCGCGCCGGGATCGCCCGCGTCGTCTCTGCTGCTGCGGATCCCGATCCGCGGGTCGACGGCAAGGGCCACGGGATGCTGATGGATGGCGGCGTCGCGGTGACGCGACAGGTCATGGCGGCCGAGGCCGCCCGCACCATCGAGGGCTATCTGACCCGCCACCGCTGCGGCCGGCCGGGCGTCACGCTGAAGATGGCGTTGTCGCGGGATGGCCGCATCGGCGTCAGGGGTGGCGGGCAGGTGAAGATCACCGGACCGGTCTCCGATGCCCAGACCCACCTCGTCCGGGCTCGCCATGATGCGATCATGGTCGGCGCCGGTACGGCGCTGGAGGACGACCCCCGCCTCGACTGCCGGCTGCCGGGCATGGCGGATCGCTCGCCGGCGCGGATCATCCTCGACCCGAACCTGCGCATTTCGCCCGAGATGACCGTCGCCCGCACGGCGCGCGACGTCTCGACGATGATCGCCACCTTCGAGACATCCGATCCGGCGCGCCGGGCGGCACTCGCGGCGGCGGGCGTCTCCTTCGTCGCCTGTGTCGCCGATCCCGAGACGGGGCGGGTGGCGCTCCCGGAACTTCTGGAAGACCTTGCAGCGACGGGCATCACCTCGATCCTCGTTGAAGGCGGTGCGATGATCGCCGAGAGCTTTCTCGATGCCGGTCTCGTCGACCGGCTGATCCTCGTTCGCGGCGCCGTGGAGATCGGCGACGAGGGATTGCTGGCACCGATCGACGTCGACAGCGCGCGCCAGCGCTACAGGTTGCTGCGCCAGGACGTCTTCGGCGCCGACTGCTGGTTCGACTTTGCCTGCGAGGCTTGACTGATGTTCACCGGAATCGTCACCGACATTGGCCGCATCGAAGCGGCAGAGCCGCGCGAGAAGGGCAGGGCCTTCCGCATCGCCACCGACTACGACCCGGCCGGGATCGACATCGGCGCTTCGATCGCCTGTGCCGGCGTGTGCCTGACCGTCACGGCGCTACCGGAGCGCAGTTCCAACGCCCGCTGGTTCGAGGTCGAGGCCTGGGAGGAGGCGCTGCGGCTGACGACCGCCGGCGGCTGGCAGGCGGACACCCGGATCAATCTCGAGCGCTCGCTCAAGGTCGGCGACGAGCTCGGCGGCCATCTCGTCTCGGGCCATGTCGACGGCCTTGCCGAGATCGTCTCGCGCGAGGACGAGGGCGAGGCGGTGCGCTTTCGGCTCCGAGCGCCGCAGGATCTGAAGCGCTACATCGCCCGCAAGGGCTCGGTCTGCCTCGACGGAACGTCGCTCACCGTCAACTCCGTCGATGACGACGTCTTCGACGTTCTCCTGATCCGCCATTCGCTGGCGGTGACCACCTGGGGCGAGCGCCAGCCGGGCGAGCGGGTCAATCTTGAGATCGATCAGATTGCGCGCTATGCGGAGCGCCTGTTCGGCGGGCCGGCCGGCTGAAGCGTGACGTCGGGCCCGCTGCGGGGACCAATCGTCTTCGATCTGTCGCTCAGCAACGGCCACATGCACAAAAATCTTGGGTTCCGTCGGATGCAGCATGCGCCGACCGGAACGAAAGGTCTTGAAAGGACCAGAACCCCATGGCTTCCAAGCCGACTATCCTGATCGTCGAGGCGCGCTTCTACGATCACATCGCCGATCACCTGCTGGCTGGCGCCAAGGCGGCGCTCGAGGCTGAAGGCGCGACCTTCGAGGTCGTCACCGTGCCGGGCGCGCTCGAGATCCCGGCGGCGATCGGTTTCGCGCTCTCCGGTGCCGACGAGGGCGGCGCCGACTTCGACGGCTTCGTCGCGCTCGGCTGCGTCATCCGCGGTGAGACGTTCCATTTCGACATCGTTGCCGGGGAATCGGCCCGGGCGCTGATGATGCTCTCCGTCGACGAAGGCATTGCCCTCGGCAACGGCATCCTGACCGTCGAGAACGAGGAGCAGGCGCTCGTGCGCGCCGATCCCGCCCGCAAGGACAAGGGCGGCGAGGCGGCCAAGGCGGCGCTGGCGATGATCGCCATCAGAGACCGGTTCGGAGGCTGACGATGACCGACCCTCATCAGCCGCAACGGCCGGTGAAGGCCGCCAACAAGCGCGGTGCTGCGCGTCTCGCGGCCGTGCAGGCGCTCTACCAGATGGATGTCGGAGGCACGCCGCTGCTCGAGACCGTCGCCGAATACGAGTCCTTCCGGCTCGGTCGCGAGATCGATGGCGAACAGTACCGCTCGGCCGACGCCGCGTGGTTTCGTGATGTCGTGTCCGGCGTGGTGCGCCAGCAGACGACGATCGATCCGCTGATCCATGGCGGTCTGCCGAAGGATTGGCCGCTCGCCCGCCTCGACACGACGCTGCGGGCGATCCTGCGCGCCGGCGTCTTCGAGATCCGGGCGCGGCCAGACGTGCCCGTGGCGGTGATCATCAACGAATATGTCGATGTCGCCCGGGCCTTCTACACCGACGAGGAGCCCAAGCTCGTGAACGCCGTGCTCGACCGGATCGCCCGGCAAAGCCGTGGCGAGACCGGCGAGCGCACCGGAAAGGACGGACCGCAGGACCAGGGCGAGCCGTCGTGACCACGCTCGGGGCGGCACCGGCATCGGTCGTCGGGGCGGCGACGGCGCGGAGGAACGCCTTCGTCCTTGCGGCGGCCCAGGCCATCGTCGGCTCGGCGGCGCCGGTGGCGATTTCCACGGGCGGGCTTGCCGGCACCTGGCTCTTGCTCGAGGACAAGTCGCTGGCGACGCTGCCGGTGACCGGCTTCAATGTCGGCGTCGCGCTCGGGGCCCTTCCCGCCGCGGCGCTGATGCGGGCGATCGGCCGGCGCCTCGGTTTTTCCGCCGGTGCCCTGGTCGTTTCGATCGCCGGGCTCTGCGCGGCCTTCTCGCTGCTCGCCCAGTCCTTCTGGCTGTTTGTCCTGTCGCTGATGCTGCTCGGCTGCGGCAACGCCTTCACCCAGCAATACCGCTTCGCCGCCACCGACGGCGCGCCGCGCGACTTCCAGGCGCGGGCGATCGGGCTGGTGCTGGCCGGCGGCATGTTCTCCGCCGTCATCGGCCCGCAGATGGTCAACTACACCACCGGCCTGTTCCGGCCGGCGGAGTTCGCCGGCGGCTTCTTCGGCGTCTGCATTCTCGGCCTTGCCGGCGTCTTCGTCCTCTCGGCGTTGCGGGTGCCCGACATTTCCGCCGCGCATGAGGACGACGCAACCGCCGAACCGGCACGGCCGCTTTCCGAGATCGTGCTGCAGCCGCGCTTCCTCACCGCGCTCCTCTGCGGTGTCGGCAGCTATGCGATGATGAGCTTCGTGATGACCGGCGCGCCGCTCGCCATCGTCGCCTGCGGCCATCCGCAGGAGGTCAGCTTCTTCGGCATCCAGTGGCACGTGATGGCGATGTTCGCGCCGAGCTTCTTCACCGGCAAGCTGATCGCGCGCTACGGCAAGGAGCAGGTGATCGGCGCCGGGCTGCTGTCGCTGCTCGCAAGCTTCGCGGTGTTCCTTTCCGGCATCGAAGTGTGGCAGTTCTGGCTGGGCCTCGTCCTTCTCGGCCTCGGCTGGAACTTCGGCTTCATCGGCGCGACCGCGATGGTCGCCGACACCTATCGGCCGTCGGAGAAGAACAAGACGCAAGGCTTCCACGACCTCGTGCTCTTCACCACCGTCGCCTTCTCCTCCTTCATGTCCGGCCGCGTCTTCGTCGCCGAGGGCTGGGAGACGATGAACGTCGTCGCGCTGCCGGTCGCGCTCGTCTGCATCGCCGCCGTGCTTTTCGAGGCGCGGCGCGCCGGCGCGAGGCTCATTCCCGGCTGAGCCCCCCATTCCTCACTCGCGCTTGACGCGGCGACTGCCTCATATAACCTCCGCTTGCCCAAGGCCGCGGGGGGAGCAAGGTCGGCCGGGGCTCACGAAGCAAAAACGGGATAGCCGCCGGCCCGAAGGCCCGCGACGAAGTGAGGAAACGGCATGCAGACAATACTACTCGTGGTAGCCCTGTGCGGGCTGCTCGCGGTCGTCTACGCCATCTGGGCGACCCGCTCGATCCTCGCGGCCGATCAGGGATCGGCGCGGATGCAGGAGATCGCCGGGGCGATCCGCGAGGGCGCCCAGGCCTATCTCGCGCGGCAGTATACGACGATCGCCATGGTCGGCGTCGTCGTCTTCGCGCTCAGCTGGTTCCTCCTTTCGATCTACGCCGCCGCGGGCTTTGCCATCGGCGCCATCCTCTCCGGCCTCGCCGGCTTCATCGGCATGAACGTCTCGGTCCGGGCGAATGTCCGCACGGCGCAGGCCGCCGCCCGCTCGCTCGGCCTCGGCCTCTCCGTCGCCTTCAAGTCGGGCGCCATCACCGGCCTCCTCGTCGCCGGGCTCGCGCTGCTCGGCGTCACCCTCTACTTCTTCGCGCTGACCGGCTGGCTCGGCTTCCAGCCGGCCGACCGCACGGTGATCGACGCGCTGGTCTCGCTCGGCTTCGGCGCCTCGCTGATCTCGATCTTCGCCCGTCTCGGCGGCGGCATCTTCACCAAGGGCGCCGATGTCGGCGGCGATCTCGTCGGCAAGGTCGAGGCGGGCATTCCGGAGGACGACCCCCGCAACCCGGCGACCATCGCCGACAATGTCGGCGACAATGTCGGCGACTGCGCCGGCATGGCGGCGGACCTTTTCGAGACCTATGCGGTGACGGTCGTCGCGACCATGGTGCTCGGCGCGATCTTCTTTGCCGGCACCGACGCGATCGAGGGCGTGATGATCTATCCGCTGGCGATCTGCGGCGCCTGCATCGTCACCTCGATCATCGGCACCTTCTTCGTCCGGCTGGGTTCCAACGGTTCGATCATGGGCGCGCTCTACAAGGGCCTGTGGGTGACGACGCTCCTGTCGATCGTCGGCCTTGCCGCCGCCAACTGGGCCACCGTCGGCTTCGGCGATGTCGGCCAGTCGACGGCCGGGGTGACGATCAACGGCCTCAACCTGTTCATCTGCGGCATCGTCGGCCTCGTCGTGACCGGGCTCATCGTCTGGATCACCGAGTTCTACACCGGCATCGGCTTCCGGCCGGTGCGCTCGATCTCCGAGGCGTCGGTGTCGGGCCACGGCACCAACGTCATCCAGGGCCTCGCGGTGTCGCTGGAAGCCACCGCGATGCCGACCATCGTCATCGTGGCCGGCATCATCTCGACCTATCAACTGGCGGGCCTCTACGGCACCGGCATCGCGGTGACGGCAATGCTCGGCGTCGCCGGGATGATCGTCGCCCTCGACGCCTTCGGCCCGGTCACCGACAATGCCGGCGGCATCGCCGAGATGGCGGGTCTGCCGGCCGACGTGCGCCGCTCGACCGACGCCCTCGACGCCGTCGGCAACACCACCAAGGCGGTCACCAAGGGCTATGCGATCGGCTCGGCCGGCCTCGGCGCGCTGGTGCTGTTCGCCGCCTACAACTACGACCTCAAATTCTTCATCCAGCAGGCGGAAGCCGGCAACGACTACGGCTATTTCAAGGGTGTTCAGCCGGACTTCGCCCTGACCAACCCCTATGTCGTCGTCGGCCTGCTGCTCGGCGGCCTCATCCCGTTCCTCTTCGGCGGCATCGCGATGACGGCGGTCGGCCGGGCTGCGAGTTCGGTGGTCGAGGAAGTGCGCCGGCAGTTCCGGGAGAAGCCGGGGATCATGGAGGGCACCGAACGGCCGGACTATGCCCGGGCGGTCGATCTCCTGACCAAGGCGGCCATCAAGGAGATGGTGGTGCCGTCGCTCCTGCCGGTGCTGGCGCCGGTGGTGGTCTATTTCGCCGTCTACCTGATCTCCGACAAGAGCCAGGCCTTCTCGGCCGTCGGCGCGATGCTGCTCGGCGTCATCGTCACCGGCATCTTCGTGGCGATCTCGATGACGTCAGGCGGCGGCGCCTGGGACAACGCCAAGAAGAGCTTCGAGGACGGCTTCGTCGATGCCGGGGGCACCCGGCACATGAAGGGCTCGGAGGCCCACAAGGCCTCGGTGACCGGCGATACGGTGGGCGATCCCTACAAGGACACCGCCGGCCCGGCGGTGAACCCGGCGATCAAGATCACCAACATCGTCGCGCTGCTGCTTCTGGCGATCCTGGCCCATCAGTGAGGGGGGAGCGCTTCTCCGACTTTCGGATTTGGTCCCTAGGCAACAAGCGCGATCGCCCTGGATCTGGGGCCGCACTCGACGAGATCGTCATCCTCGGGCTTGTCCCGAGGATCTACTGATGGCTAATCGTCGGACCAATCGGGGGCGATATGGCATTTTTGAAGGTTCTGTAGCGGCGGCGGCAGTAGATCCTCGGGACAAGCCCGAGGATGACGCGACTTCAACGGCTTTCCCCGAATTTTACACGCCGATTTGGGGAGCTGGTAGCGCGGCTCGATGGTTTGCAGGCGCGTCCGAAGCGCGTTGGCTCGAGGGCAGGCAAACCGCACCTTCTGTTGCAGCCAAACTTTCGAAAGTTGTCGTCTCGGTCACCGCATGGTGGTGGCGCTGGGATGACCTCTCCCGCAGCCGCGCTGGCGACGGAACGCGACGCTTCGTCATTCTCGGGCCCCGTCCCGAGAATCCAGGCATCGTAGGGCGCTCCGCTCTTCATCTGAGAAAGCGGCTAGGCCGCTCATTTGAGAAAGGGGTGAGGCCGCCGAGGCTGCGGCCTCCGCCCCTGGATTCTCGGCACGGGGGCCGAGAATGACGAAGCTTCGAGGCTCGCGCATTCGTTGACTAGCGTTACCGAAGTGCCGCTACGGGTCCGTAGTATCACGCAGCGGCGCTGGCGACGAACGCCTCTTCGGCGAGCTTGATCGCCGGCGGCGTTCCGACGGTGATCCAGACCCCGTCGAGCCGGACGCCATAGAGCCGCTCGGCCTCGATGGTCTCGTCGAAGATGCGGTTCAGCGAGAAGCGCTCCACCGCCCGGCCTTCGAACAGCTCCGGCTTCATGATCGCGCCGCCGGCATAGATGAAGGGCGAAACGACCCGTTCCGGCACGCGCGTCAGGCGGCCGGAGGGATCCATGGTGAAGTCGCCATTGCCGTCGTAGCCGGTGGCCTGGCGCATCTCGGCGATCAGCAGCGAGACGTCCATCCGGGCCGGATCCCAGAGTTCGGCGAGAAGGTCGAGATTGTCGCGGTAGCCGTCGATCCAGAAGGTGTCGGCATTGAGCAGGTAGAAGGGCTCCGATCCGAGATCTGGCAGTGCCTTGACGATGCCGCCGCCGGAATCCAGCAGCTGGTCGGTCTCGTCGGAGATGACGATCTCCATGTCCTTGCGCTTCCTCAGATGCGCGCGCATCAGGTCGGCCATGTAGTGGACGTTGACCACCACCTTTTCGACGCCGTTGCGGGCCAGCGCGTCGAGGCCATAGTCGATCAGCGCCCTGCCGCGGATCTCGATCAGCGGTTTCGGCATGGTGGAGGTGATCGGGCGCATACGCTTGCCGAGACCGGCGGCGAGGATCATCGCGGTCTTCGGCTTCAAACGGGTCGTCAGGGTGTGAACGGTCATGGTGTCTTCAGTCGTTCGAACGGTGTCGCTCCTCGACGATCCCCCAGACGCCGTAGAGATGGCGGAGCGCCGAGAGCGAGGGATGGCCGAGCGTGCGGGCGAGATAGCCCTTAAGCCGCGGTATGTGACGTAGATATTGCGGCTTGCCGTCTCTTTTCAGGAGTCGGACGAAAATTCCGAGGATCTTCGAGGCGCGCTGGGCCGCCATGATGGCGTAGTCGCGCTCGAAGGCGAAGGCGTCGAAGCCCGGGTCCTCGGCCCGCCGCCGGGCCAGATAGGCTGCCGTTGCCGCCGCTTCGAGCTCCGCCGAGACGTCGACGCGGGCGTCCTGCGCCAAAGATGCGACGTCGTAGGCCGAAGGGCCGATCATCGCGTCCTGGAAATCGATGAGGCCGATCTTCTGGACGCCTGTCGCATCCGGCCGCCAGATGACGTTCGGCGAGTGGAAATCGCGCAGGACGAGGCTCGTCTCGGCGGTCTCCAGTTCGTCGAAGATCGCGCTCCAGCATTCGGCAAAGAGCTCGCGCTCGTCGCCCGTCGCCGGCCGACCCTTGAGGTCGGGGAGGTACCAGTCGACCAGCAGCCCGACCTCGGCGGTCATCGCCCGCCGGTCGTAATGCGGCACATGATGGATCGGCCCGTCGGGGACGGGAAGTTCCGACGGCCAGGCGACGCCGTGAAGATCGGCGAGGCAGAGAACGGATTCGAGATACCGCTCGGGGATCGGGCGGCGCTCGGCATCGACGATCTGTTCGGCGCCGAGATGCTCGATCAGCAGGATGCCGCGGTCAAGGTCCGCCCGGTGGATCGCCGGTGCGGCGAACCCGGCCTTGCGCAGCGCCGTCGCCAGCGCGACGAAGGGCGTCACGTCCTCGGCGAGATGGGCGATGCGGCTGTAGGGCAGGCCGTCCCTGATCGGCGGCCCGTCCGGCTGGCGCGGCGCGTCCATGAGAACGAGGGTCTCGCCGTCCCGCGTGACCGTTTCGTAGCGACGCGACGAGGCGTCGCCGAAGAACCGCCTGCGTGGGACGTCCGGCAGCCCTGCGCCGCCGAGGAACTCGCGGATGACGAGGCTGCGGGCGATCCGGGAAGATGTACCAGGTGCCGCGGAGATCACCGCCTGGCGGCCACCTTCCGTCGGCAGGGAAAGCTCGATTGAAATGGTCGCGGCGCCGACGGCTTCGGCGGCGCGCTCCGGCCATTCGACGAGGACGATGCCGGCCTCAGAAGCTTCGGAAAAGCCGAGCTCGTCGAGCTCCTCGCCGCCCGCCAGCCGGTAGAGGTCGAAATGGGCGACCGGCGGTTCGCTCTCGTAGCTCTGGACGAGCGTGTAGGTCGGCGAGGGGACTTCGAGCTCCTGGTCGGCCGCGAGCGCGCGGATCAGCGCGCGGGCGAGCGTCGACTTGCCGGCGCCAAGGTCACCCGACAGCGCGACGACGTCGCCGGCCGAAAGCACCATTGCGAGGTCGGCGCCGAGGCGCTCGGTGGCGGCGGCGTCGGCGAGGAAAAGCGTTGCGACCGTCTCCAACCCCGCCGGGCGGGCGTGGCCGGGGCTGTCGTCCGAGGGTCTTTTGCCGATGTCGCCGCCGGATGGGATCATTCGGCCGCGCTCTTGAAGCCGGGCGAGTTGAGGTCTTCCTCCTCCGGAGGGAGCGTGCCGAGCGGGAAGTGGCAGATCACGGCGGTGCCGGCGCCCGGCGACGAACGGACCTCGACATAGCCGTCATGCAGCTCGACGAAGCTCTTGACGATCGACAGGCCGAGGCCGGCACCGGACTGGCGGCCGCCGCTGGGATTGGCCTCGAAGCGCTCGAACACCTTTTCCACCTGTTCCGACGCGATGCCGGGGCCGCGGTCGGAGACCTCGAAGGAGATCATCCCCTGATGGCGCCAGGCCCTGACGCCGACAGTGGAGCCGGCCGGGGCGAAGTTCGCCGCGTTGGAAAGAAGGTTGAACAGGATCTGGGTGAGCCTGTGGCCGTCGGCGAGGAAGCTGTCGCCGGCGCCGGTGAGATCGATCGACAGGCGGATGTCGGCTGCCTCGAAGCGGTCCCTCACGCCGTCGACCGCCTGCTCGACGGTCCTCGCGATATCGACCTCGGACAGGTCGAGCTCCATGATGCCGGCATCGACGGTGGCAAGGTCGAGAATGTCGTTGACGATGGTGAGCAGCGTCGATGTCGAGGACGAGATGTAGTCGAGATACTCGCTCTGGCGGCCGTTGAGCGGGCCGGTCTCGGGCGAGCGCAGCAGCGCCGAGAAGCCGATGATGTTGGTCAGCGGCGAGCGCAGCTCGTAGTTCACGTGCTGGACGAAATCGGTCTTGATCCGGTTCGCCTGTTCCAGGGCGTCGTTGCGTTCACGCAGCACGAGTTCTGCGGCGCGCGCCTCCGAGATGTTCGAGAATGTCAGCATCGTCAGACCGTTCGGCAACGGGACGATAGCGTAGTTGAAGATCCGCCCGTCGGACAGCTGCATCTCGCCGCGCAGCGTGTCGCGGCCGTGCTCGTCGAAGGCGGTGACCTGCTCGGAAAACAGCTGCCAGCCGGCGGAGATCCCCGGCGCCTCGACGCCGCCGGGCCCGCGGGTCGCCTGGACATGCACCTTGGCGAGGTCGGACAGCGTCTGGATGCGCGGCGAGGAAAGGAGCGGCTCGGGCTCGAAGCCCCACATTTCGGCGAAGGCGGGGTTGGAGAGCCGCAGCCGGCCATCGCTGCCGAACACCGCGACCGCCTCGTTCAGATAGTCGATGGTCTCGCGCTGCAGCCGGACGGTGGCCTTGACCTGGCTTTCCAGCTCGAGCTTCTCGGTGATGTCCTCGAACACCCAGGTGGCGCCGCCGCGCGGCTGCGGGGTGGCGATGACGCGCAGCGTCCGGCCGTCGGCGAGATGCCACATCGCCTCGGTCGGCTCGGCGGCGCGATAGGCGGCAAGGTCCTGCTCGCGCATTTCCGAGCGCAGCAGCTTTTCGGTCGGCAGGATGCCGCGGGTGCGCAGGTGATCGAGCAGCGCCACGTGGTCTGGCTCGGTCTCCAGATAGGCGTTGGTGAGATCGAACAGCCGCTGGAAGGCGGCGTTGTAGTAGCAGAGCCGCGTGCGCTCGTCGAAACGGGCGACGGCGGTTGCGAGCTGGTCGAGCGTCTCGGACTGGCTGACGATCGTCTGGTGCAGCTCCATGCGCACCTGCTCGGTCTCCGAGACGTCGACGGCAAGGCCCGCCGAGCCGACCGGACCGGAGGTCTCGACGACGTTGAAATTGCGCCGGTCGGCTTCGACGACGGTCGAGAGCTTCGCCTCGAAGGGCCTGCCCTCGGACAGCTTCTTGACGATGCGCAGCCTGTCCTGGGCGCTGAGGAATTCCAGCTGACGCTCGAGGGCATCGGCGACCGACGGAGCGTCGACCGACTTGGCATAGGCCTGGTTGACCCAGGCGAGCCGGCCGTTCCTGTCGCGCAGCCAGATCGCCAGCGGCGCCTGGTCGAAGAGCGACTGCATCGCCTCGACGGTCGCCTGCGCCCGCGACTGGGCGGTGGCAAGCTCGTTCAGCCGCTTGCGCAGGCCGCCCAGCGCGGTGAAGCGCACCATGGCGAGGCCGCCCGAGGTCCGCCCGGCGGCTTCGACGACGCAGTCGGCGTCGAGATCGATCGCCAGGCGGAAAGGCTTGGCGCTTTCGATGAGTTCGGCGATCGCGGCTTCGAGCCCCGCCACCTGTTCGGCGGGCATCCAGTCGGCGAAGATCAGGAAGCGCTCGGGATCGGCGGGGATCTGACGGATCGAGGCGATCTCGCCGATGACTTCGGGTGCCTCGGCTCCGGCAAAGACGAGGATGCGCTCTTCCCCCGAGACGAGCAGCGCCGTGCGGGCGTCCGCTTCCTGCTGCGCCTGGTGAAGTTCGCTGCGCAGCGCCTCGTTGTCGGAGTGGAGGGCCGCCCGCTGCCGGACGAGGAAGGTCGCCGCGACCATGGCGGCGCCGATCAGAAAGGCGATCGAGGAGAGATAGAGGATGTCGAGGTCGGACAGCATCCGGCCGACATCTGCCGCAAGGTTCGGCTCCTGAGCGGCCGCGACCGACGGCGCCAGGATCGCCGCGAGTGTCTCGAACCCCACCGCCGCCCCGGCGATCGCCGCGACGTCGACGATGGCCGCCGCCGTCATGTTTCGCCCGGAATCCATGCGCAACCCGTTGGCGCCCCCGCGCCCGGGTCGGATGTCTTTCGACATGTGATCGTGCCCTCGTCTTTGCCGCCGCTATCGAGACTGAACTCAACGCGTCTCTATCGAGGCTTTCAGGTCCGCATCGGAAAGCCTTGATTCGGACATATTAGCGGCTGGCGACTCGGGTGCAATCGGTAATATTTGACTTTAATTGAAACGAAACGGTCCGGCGAGGCTTGCGCTTCGCCGGACCTTGTGAATCGGCCTTGGGCCGGGCTGCAAATCAGTAGCGATAATGCTCTGGCTTGTAAGGACCCTGAGGCGTCACGCCGATATAGGCGGCCTGTTCTTCCGAGAGCTCGGAGAGCCTTGCGCCGAGCTTGCCGAGGTGAAGTCGAGCGACCTTCTCGTCGAGATGCTTGGGCAGGACATAGACCTGGTTCTGGTACTGGCCGCCCTTGGTGAACAGCTCGATCTGCGCCAGCGTCTGGTTGGTGAAGGACGCCGACATCACGAAGCTCGGATGACCGGTGGCGTTGCCGAGGTTGAGGAGGCGACCTTCCGAGAGCAGCAGCATGCGGTTGCCCTTGGGAAACTCGACCATGTCGACCTGCGGCTTGATGTTCGTCCACTTGAGGTTCTTCAGGGCGTCGACCTGAATCTCGTTGTCGAAGTGGCCGATATTGCCGACGATCGCCATGTCCTTCATCTCGCGCATGTGCTCGATGCGGATGACGTCCTTGTTGCCGGTGGTGGTGATGAAGATGTCGGCGGAAGCGACGACGTCCTCGAGCTGCACCACCTCGAAGCCGTCCATCGCCGCCTGCAGCGCGCAGATCGGATCGACCTCGGTGACCTTGACGCGGGCGCCGGCGCCCTGGAGCGAGGCGGCCGAACCCTTGCCGACGTCGCCATAGCCGCAGACGACGGCGACCTTGCCGGCCATCATCACGTCGGTGCCGCGGCGGATGCCGTCGACCAGCGATTCCTTGCAGCCGTACTTGTTGTCGAATTTCGACTTGGTGACGCTGTCGTTGACGTTGATCGCGGGGAAAGGCAGCAGGCCCTTCTTCTGCAGCTGATAGAGGCGGTTGACGCCGGTGGTCGTCTCCTCGGTGACGCCCTTGATGGCATCGCGCTGCCTGGTGAAGAAGCCCGGGGTCTCGGCCATGCGCTTCTTGATCTGGGCAAAGAGGATCTTCTCCTCCTCGCTACCGGGATTGGACAGGACGTCCTCGCCCGCCTCGGCGCGCGCGCCGGTGAGGATGTACATCGTGGCGTCGCCGCCGTCATCGAGGATCATGTTCGACGGCTGGCCGTCCGGCCACTGGAAGATCTTGTCGGTGTAGGTCCAGTATTCCTCGAGGGTCTCGCCCTTGATGGCGAAGACCGGAACGCCGGCGGCGGCGATCGCGGCGGCGGCGTGGTCCTGAGTCGAAAAGATGTTGCAGGAGGCCCAGCGGACATCGGCGCCGAGGGCGACGAGCGTCTCAATGAGAACGCCGGTCTGGATCGTCATGTGGAGCGAGCCGGTGATCCGGGCGCCCTTCAGCGGCTTGTCGGCGCCGAATTCCTCGCGGCAGGCCATCAGGCCCGGCATTTCGGTCTCCGCGATGTCCAGTTCCTTGCGGCCGTAGTCGGCGAGCGCAATGTCCTTGACGATGTAGTCGGTCTGTTCGCTCATACTGTCGGAACTCCCTTTCTCGATGCGGTTGTTCGGAAAACGCGGCGCATGGACGCCTGATCGTTGGCGCCGGCTTTAGCAGGGGAGGAGCAGCGGGACAAGAGGATATAAACATTTGTTTATGTCTTGATCGGATTTTTCGCCGGTGGGATTCCCGCCCGGCCTTGGCTACAATCGATCCCGGAATCGCAGGTGGTGCCGGCCGGCATGGGCGTCTTTTGAATGTCGGCGGGAATGGGAGGAAGACGATGATGCGAAGATTCGCCGCGCGTTTCGCGGCGGCGCTGATCTTGGCCGTTGCGATGGCCGGTCCGGCCCCTGCCCAGACGGCGGCACCGACGCCGGCGAAGATCGCCGAGGACGCCGGCGGACTGTCCGATCTCGTCCTGCCCTACGCACCCTATCTCTTCGACTTCGCCGTCACCTCGCTCAGAAGCGTTGCCCAGATCACCTATTCCGGCCGGCGCTACGATCCGATCACCCGCTCGCTGGTGGTGAGCGGGCTGCAGGTCGACCGCGACAAGGTGCATTTTCGCGTCGGCCAGATGCGGATCGCCGCCGACCAGCTGATCCTCGACGACGTCGCGGTCGACACCCGGCCGCTGCCGCTCGACCCCACCGTGCGTGACGTTCTCGACAAGCTCGGACGCAGGATCGTCGTCGGCAACGTCACCATCGGTTTCACGCTCGACGCGCCCCGGGCCGACTATCTCGTCGAGGCGACGGCCCGCTTCGACGGCATCGGGGCGATCGACCTCGATGCCGACCTCCGGGGCTTTCACTTTCTTGCCCCGCTCGACAGCATCGAGGGGGACGCCGCGGGCGGCAAGCCCGAGATCCGCGGCCGCCTGCGAACGGCGGACTTCGCCTTCACCGACATGGGCCTCGTGCCGGTGCTTTATGACGTGCTCGGAGGCCAGCAGGGTCTCGATCCCCAGGCCGCGAAAGGCGCTGCCGGGCTGATCGCCGGTGCCGCTGTCGCCGGGGTCTTCGAAAAACTGCCGGGCGGACCGACGCCGGCCCTGACGCAGCGGGCGGGCGCCTGGTCGGCGGCCGTCCAGGCCTTCCTCAAGGCCCCCGACCGGCTGTCGGTTTCCTTCCGGCCGCAGGAGCCCTTCGACCTTTCGCGCCTGACCGACGGGGCCGTCACCGCCGAAGACGTCGAAGCCCTCCAGCCGGACGTTGCCGCCGGGCAGACGCCGCGCCAGGCACTGCTCTCGCCCCAGGAGGTCCAGCTCGCGCCGGATGCGCCGCTGGCAGATGTTCTCGGCCTTGCCGAAACGCTGCTGGAAGGACGCGGGACGCCGCAGAATGCCGGCCGGGCGCTCGCGCTGATCATGCCCGCGGCGATGGACGGCAATCGCGCCGCCGTCGCGCTGCTCGCCCGGACGATCGCCACCGATCCCTACATCGCCATCGGCCAGGACAAGCTGGTGCCGAGCTATGTGGCGCTCGACCTGGCGCTGGCCGAAGGGCTGCCCCATGCCGCCGAGAGCCTCGTCGCGGTCGGGCGGCGGCTGAGCCCGGCGGAAATCGTCGGCGCCGAGGACGAGGCCGTCGCGACATGGCGGCAGACGCCGGTCGGCGAGCGCCAGCGGGCGACGGAGATCGAGGCTTTCCGCAGCCGCGACTGGCCGACGATCCGCCGCCTCGCCTATGCCTATTACGAAGGCGCCGAGATGCCCCGCAACATCATGCGGGCCTATGGCTGGGCGTCGATCGCGGCGGCCGGCGGCGACCGCACTGCGGCCCGGCTGCGCGACGAGCTGACGAGGGCTGCTGGCAGCGGCAGGCTGGTGCTGCCGCTCGATCAGGCGCGCAAGGCGACGGACGACCTCTGGGCGCTGATTCTCGGCGGCGACAAACCACCGAGCGGTGACAAGCCGGCTGGCGGCGACGCGCCGGCGGATGCAGGACGCGGGGAGGGCGCGGCGGCGCCCGCCACCGGAAGCGGCGACCCTGCGACCGACGGCGGTCCCGTGGCCCCGCAGGCGGCGCCGTCCGTGCCGGTTGCTCCTTCTGCCGAAAGTGGTGCCGGGGCTGGCGTCCCAAGCGCCGATCCGCGCGGCGGCGCGTCCTCGTCGCCGGCGCCGGAAACGCCGCCGGCAAAGGGTCGGACGTCGGGCGAGGCGGTCGATCCGCCGCCGGCCCCGGCCGAGAGCGAGGACAGCGAGCGGGAGACCGCTTTTGTGACGGAGCGGCACCAGATCCCGCGCTGATCGGCGGCAGGGCCGTGGGTGATGCCGCATCGGCTGTGCGCAAGGGGCTGCGGCGCCTTGACCTTGCGGATTTCAACCACTATAGGAACCGCATTCTAGGGGTAGGTGTGTCCGTACCCCATTCGCCCAATCCGCAACCGACTGAACAAGAAGACGGCCCGCGCCCTTCGCGGCACGAGAGCTGGTCTGACGAACGGAGAAAAAATGTTCGCAGTCATCAAGACCGGTGGCAAGCAGTACCGCGTCGCCGCCGAAGACAAGTTCACCATCGAGCGCATTCCCGGCGAGGCCGGTGATCTCGTCACCCTCAGCGAGGTGCTGATGGTCGGCTCGTCGATCGGCGCTCCCTTCGTCAAGGGAGCGAGCGTCAGCCTCGAGATCGTCGAGCAGACACGTGGCAAGAAGGTCATCTCCTTCAAGAAGCGCCGTCGCCAGAACTCCAAGCGCACCCGCGGCCATCGCCAGGATCTGACGATGGTTCGTGTGGCCGAGATCCTGACCGACGGCAAGGCGCCGTCCGGCAAGGCCAAGGCCGCCAAGCCGCAGAAGGAAGAGGCCGCGGAAGCCGAGGTCGCCGCACCCGAGACGCCGATGTTCACGGCACCCGCGGGCGACGCCGACAAGCTGACCAAGATCAAGGGCATCGGCCCGGTCGCGGAGAAGCAGCTGAACGCGCAGGGCATCACCACCTTCGCGCAGATCGCCGCCTTCACCGACGAGGACATCGAGCGGATCGACGCCGCGATGCCCTTCTCGGCGGCGCAGATCAGCGACTGGCGCGAGCAGGCGAAGGCCCTTGGCGCCAAGTAAGGCGCCGGCGGTCCAGAAACGAAATTCGAAGGACCTCTCCGGACGGTCCGCTGCCTGAGACAGGCAAGGAGATTGAACGATGGCACATAAGAAAGCTGGCGGTTCCTCGCGCAACGGTCGCGACTCGGAGTCCAAGCGCCTCGGCGTGAAGAAATTCGGTGGCGAAGCCGTGATTGCCGGCAACATCCTCGTACGTCAGCGCGGCACGCGCTGGCATCCGGGCGCCAATGTCGGCCTTGGCAAGGATCACACCCTTTTCGCCAAGGCGGAAGGCACAGTCGCCTTCCAGAAGAAGGCCAATGGCCGAACCTACGTCGCGATTATGCCGAAAGCCGAAGCCGCCGAATGACCGGAGCTTCTGAGCGCCGGCGTTCCAACGACCCGGCGCTCAACCAGCCAGAAGGCATTGCCTGACGGATCGAGCGGAAGGGGAGATGGATCGCCGTCTCCCCTTTTCGCTTGAGAGGAAGGACGATGCGATGACCGAAGAGATGACGGAAAGGCCGAGACCGCGGACGGGCGCGCCTCGGGCTCTCGTCTCCCCGAGGCTGAGGCTGCGGCCGCCGGCGCCTGACGACGCCGAAGCGATCGCCGAACTGCTCGACGACTACGACGTCGTGAAGATGCTGTCCCGGGTGCCCTGGCCCTACACGCGGGACCATGCGGAGGACTTCATCCGCGACCATGGCGACGAGACCGTCTTCGCCATCTGCCTGAAGGCGACCGGCGATCTCGTCGGGATCTGTGGCGTTCAGCCGGACGACAGGCGGCCGAAGCGCGGCGAACTCGGCTTCTGGATCGGCCGTCCCTTCTGGGGCAACGGCTATGCCACCGAGGCGGCCCATGCGGCGATCGACTACGGCTTTACCGCGCTCGGTCTCGACGAGATCACCGTCAGCTGCCGGGTGATCAACGAGGCCTCGCGCCGGGTCATCTGGAAATGCGGCTTCCGCTTCTCCGGCAACGGCATGATCGAAACGGTGTCGGCCGGGCGTGTGGCGTCGGAGCATTTCAGCCTCGACCGCAGCTGCTGGCGGTCGCTGAAATCCTGGGGAGAGGCACGATGATCGCGAATGCTGAAGCAACCGCTCGGCGGTGGTGCCGTGAGGCCGTTTTCATGCTCGCCATTGCTGCGGGCATGATCCTGAATGTGGCCGTTTCCCCGGCTGCCGCCGCAAACGCAGGAGCGTCTTCCGCTGGTGGCCGCGGTGCGACCTCTGCCGCGTCGCTGTCACTTCTCGCCTTCTTCGATGGTCGAGCCACCTCCAGCGGTACAACCACGACACTTCTCTTTTCGAAGAGCCACTTCACTGCTGCGTTTTCCGGCAAGGTGAGGGGGGGTCGCCTGCATCTCGACGAGCGGTTCCAGTTCGATGATGGCAAACCCCTGCAGCAGTGGGATCTCGTGCGTGCGTCCGATGGGAGCTATCGCGGGTCGGTTACGACGGAACTCGGCGACGGGACCATGGCGCCGCCAGTGCCGGTCGAAGGCCACAGCTTTGCGGGCGGCGTCGTCCTCTCCTATGACGGTTATGCGCCAGGTGGCGGCCACTCGATCCTGGGGTTTCGCCATGAGATGGCATGGTGTGCACCGGACATGGTTGCGAACCGAGTGACGATCTCGAAATTCGGAATACCGGTCGCGGTCTCCGACGTGATTTTCGAGCGCGGGAAGCGGTAAGACCAATAAGTGTTCGGTCGCGCGCCATGCGCCGACCGGCGACGAAAAAGACGTGACGCGGGCCGATGATGGGCCCGCTGGCGACGGATGAAGACGGTAGAACGATGAAGTTCCTCGACCAGGCGAAAGTCTATGTGCGCTCCGGCGACGGCGGCGCGGGCTCGGTCTCGTTCCGGCGGGAGAAGTTCATCGAGTTCGGCGGCCCGGACGGCGGTGACGGCGGCCGCGGCGGCGACGTCTGGATCGAGGGTGTCGCCGGCCTCAACACGCTGATCGACTATCGCTACCAGCAGCACTTCAAGGCCAAGACCGGCATGCACGGCATGGGCCGCAACCGCAACGGCGGCAAGGGCGCCGACGTGACGCTGAAGGTGCCGGCAGGAACGCAGATCTTCGCCGAGGACAACGAGACGCTGATCTGCGACATCACCGAGGTCGGCGAGCGGCATCGCATCGCCGCCGGCGGCAATGGCGGCTTCGGCAACGCGTATTTCAAGTCGTCGGTGAACCAGGCGCCGCGCCACGCCAATCCCGGCCTGCCGGGCGAGGAACTGACGATCTGGCTGCGTCTGAAGCTGATCGCCGATGCCGGCCTCGTTGGCCTGCCCAATGCCGGCAAGTCGACCTTCCTCGCCTCGGTGACCAGGGCCCGGCCGAAGATCGCCGACTATCCCTTCACGACGCTGCATCCGGGCCTCGGCGTCGCGAAAATCGATGACGCTGAATTCGTCATTGCCGACATCCCAGGCCTGATCGAGGGTGCCCATGAGGGCGTCGGGATCGGCGACCGGTTTTTGGGCCATGTCGAGCGGACGGCGACCCTGCTGCATCTCGTCTCGGCGATGGAGGAGAACGTCGGCAAGGCCTATCGCACCGTGCGCCGCGAGCTCGAGGCCTATGGTCACGGCATTGCCGACAAGCCGGAGATCGTCGCCTTGTCGCAGATCGATACGATCGCCGGGGAGGACCGCGCGGCAAAGCTTGCCGAACTCCGCGAGGCCGCAGGTGTCGAGCCGCTGGCGCTTTCGGCGGTCAGCGGCGAGGGGATGACCGAGGCGCTCCGCCGCATGCGCGCGGAAATCGCCGGTCTCGCTCCGTCGGACGAGGCGGTCGCGGCGGATGGCGCTGCGGCGGGAAACGCGTGATGGGCAATCTCCTCCAGGGCCATCAGCGGATCGTCGTCAAGATCGGCTCGTCGCTGCTCGTCGACCGCGAGCGCGGCATGAAGCGCACCTGGCTGGAATCCCTCGGCGAGGACATCGCCCGGCTGGTCTCCGAGGGGCGGCAGGTGCTCGTCGTCTCCTCCGGCGCCATCGCCATGGGCCGCAAGCTCCTGAAGATGCCGCGCGGCGCGCTGCGTCTCGAGGAGAACCAGGCGGCGGCGGCGGTCGGCCAGATCGCGCTGTCGCGGACCTATTCCGAAATTCTCGGCCGCCACGGGCTCGAAACCGGTCAGATCCTGCTGACCATCGGCGACACCGAGGAGCGCCGGCGCTATCTCAATGCTCGCGCCACGCTGGCGACGCTGATCGACATGGGCGCGGTGCCGGTGATCAACGAGAACGACACGGTCGCGACCAGCGAGATCCGCTACGGCGACAACGACCGCCTGGCGGCCCGCGTCGCCACCATGGTCGATGCCGACCTCCTGATCCTGCTTTCCGACATCGACGGGCTCTACACCGCCCCGCCATCCGAGGATCCGGACGCCGCCCATATCCCTCTGGTCGAGCATATCACTCCCGAAATCGAGGCAATGGCCGGCAGCGCCGGGTCGGAGCTGTCGCGCGGCGGCATGAAGACCAAGATCGACGCCGGCAAGATCGCCACCGGCTCCGGCACCGCGATGATCATCACTGCCGGCCAGCGTCTCTATCCGCTCTCTGCCATCGAGCGCGGCGAGCGGGCGACGATGTTTCTGCCCTCCGGCACCCCGCGCAGCGCCCGCAAGCGCTGGATCGCTGGCCATCTGCAGATGAACGGGGCGCTTGTCGTCGACGAGGGCGCGATCGCGGCGCTGACGTCGGGCAAGAGCCTGCTCGCGGCCGGTGTCGTCTCGGTGCATGGTGCCTTCTCGCGCGGCGATCCGGTGATGATCACCCGCCGCGACGGCTCGGAGGTGGCGCGCGGCATCGTCGCCTATGATTCCGACGACGCCCGCAAGATTGCCGGGCTGCGCTCGTCGGCGGTGAGCGAGGCGCTCGGCTACGAGGCCCGCGCCGCCATGATTCATCGCGACGACCTGGTGCTCAGCCAGGCCGTCGAAAGCATAGCTGCGGAGGTCGCCAGCCTGATCGCGGAAGACGACGAGCTGGCCGGCCGCAATGCGGTCGAAGCAGGATAGAGGGAAACGCCAGATGCTCGACAGGGCAGAGACAGACGCCGGCTCGGTCGGCGCGATCATGGACGATATCGGCCGGCGCGCCCGCGCCGCCTCCCGCATTTTGGCGCTTTCGCCGCGCGAACAGAAGGACGCGGCGCTGAACGCCATGGCGGACGCCGTCAACGCCGCCATGCCGGCGATCCTCGAAGCCAATGGCGAGGACGTCGCGGCAGCTCAGGAGGCCGGCATGACCGCGGCCTTCCTCGACCGGCTGACGCTTAACGCCGCCCGGATCATCGCGATGTCCGAGGGGCTGCGGGCGATCGCCGACCTTCCCGATCCCGTCGGCGACACAATCGCCGCCTGGGAGCGGCCGAACGGCCTGAAGATCGAGCGCGTCAGGACGCCGCTCGGCGTCATCGGCGTCATCTACGAGAGCCGGCCGAACGTCACTGCCGATGCCGGCGGCCTCTGCCTGAAGGCCGGCAATGCGGTGATCCTGCGCGGCGGCTCGGACTCGGCGCGCTCGTCACGGGCGATCCAGGCGGCGCTGGCGGACGGGCTGAAGGCCGCGGGCCTGCCGGGCGACGCGATCCAGATCGTCCCGGTGACGGATCGGGCGGCGGTGGGCGAGATGCTGAAGGGCCTTGCCGGCAACATCGACGTCATCGTGCCGCGCGGCGGCAAGTCGCTTGTGGCCAGGGTTCAGGACGAGGCGCGGGTGCCGGTCTTCGCCCATCTGGAAGGCCTCTGCCACGTCTATGTCGACGCGTCGGCCGACCTCACCATGGCGGTCGAGGTGGTGGCGAATTCGAAGATGAGGCGGACCGGCATCTGCGGTTCGGCCGAGACGCTGCTGGTCGACAGAAAGGTGGCGGCGAGCCATCTTGCGCCGATCCTCGACGCGCTCGCCGAAAAAGGCTGCGAGATCCGCGCCAGCGCGGAGGTGAGGGCGCTCTATCCGAAGGCCGGCCTTGCGGACGAGACCGACTTTTCCACCGAATATCTCGACGCGATCATTTCCGTCGCCCTGGTCGACGGTGTCGAGGGGGCGATCGCGCATATCGAGACATATTCCTCCCACCATACCGAGGCGATCCTTGCCGAGGACGAAGCGGCGGTGGCGGCCTTCTTTGCCGGCATCGACTCGGCGATCCTCCTCCACAACGCCTCGACCCAGTTCGCCGATGGCGGCGAGTTCGGCATGGGCGGGGAGATCGGCATCGCCACCGGCAAGATGCATGCCCGCGGGCCGGTGGGCGTCGAGCAGCTGACGAGCTTCAACTACCGCGTCCGCGGCAGCGGCCAGACGCGGCCGTGATGGAACCGGGGGAGACCAGCTGGAAAGAGGCGCGTCCGGCCGGGCCGTTCGATGCCGCCACGGCGGGCTCGGCGCTGGCGATCCCGCCCGGCAACGGCCAGATGATCGTCGGCGTCTTCGGCGGCTCGTTCAACCCGCCCCATGAAGGCCATCGCCTCGTCGCCGAAACGGCCGTGCGGCGGCTCGGCCTGACGCGCATCTGGTGGGTGGTGACGCCCGGCAACCCTTTGAAGGACCACGGCGCGCTGCGACCGCTCGACGAGCGGATCGACCTCGTTCACCAGTTCGCCTCGCCGGCGAAGTCGACGGTCACCGCCTTCGAGGCCCGCTACAAGGTGCGCTTTACCGCCGACACGCTGGCGCTGGTGAAGCGTCGCCGGCCGGACATGCGGATCGTCTGGGTGATGGGCGCCGACTCGATGGCGAGCTTTCACCGCTGGCAGGAATGGCGCTGGATCGCCGACAACGTGCCGATCGCCGTCGTCGACCGGCCGGGGATGACCTTTCCGGCGCTCGCCTCGCCCTTTGCCCGGCGCTACGCCTTCGCGCGGGTCGCACAGGAACGCGCAAGCATCCTGCCCTATCGTCAGGCGCCGGCCTGGACCTTCCTGTTCGGGCCACGCAACGAAGCCTCTTCGACGAGGCTTCGCAATGCCGTTGCCGGAACGTCTTGAAACGGACACGGAACATTGCCTACATTATTGCTGCCAGCATCGCTGGGATGCCGGCAAGTTGACCCCGGGAAAGGGAAAACGACACTGAGACAAGCGGCTGAAGCGAAGGGGGTCTTCGAGACTTCTCCTTCTGAAGCGCCTGCGACCGACATCTCGGCCGGCGGGACCGCCATCGACCTCGTGATCCAGAGTCTCGAAGACTCCAAATGCGAGGACCTCGTCTCCATCGATCTGACTGGCAAGTCGGCGATCGCCGACTTCATGGTGGTCGTCTCCGGACGGTCCAACCGCCACGTCATGGCCATTGCCGATCACCTCCTGCGTCACATCAAGGAGCATGGTCTCGGCAGCGCCAAGGTCGAAGGCCTCCAACACGGCGACTGGGTGCTGATCGATACGGGCGACATCATTGTCCATATCTTCCGCCCCGAAATCCGCAGCTTCTACAATATCGAGAAGATGTGGACCGTCGGCGACGGCGGAGACGCGACGATCCACTGATCGTCGCGGACGGGCGAAGAAGCGGGTTTTCGGCGCGGAAACGGTCCGCGCGCACCGGCTTTTGCGCGGGTTTTTCGGTAGCCGGCCCCTCGGCAGCGGCGGGCAGGCGCCATCGCCGTTGCGGCTGCGTCCGGCCAGCGCCGAAGCGTCCTGCTTCGAACGGCGAGGCGGAACGCCTGCGGCCGATCATTCCTTCCAGACATGGCCCGTCAAAGGGCGATCGACATGCGTGTGACCATCGCCGCCGTCGGGCGGATGAAGAAGGGCCCGGACCAGGCGCTGGTCGAGCGCTATCTCGGCCGGCTCGAAAAGGTCGGCGGGCAGGTCGGCCTCGACTTTCGCGGCACGCGGGAAATCGTCGAATCGCGGCTGCAGACCGTCGCCGAAAGGCGGAAGGAGGAGGCGGCGAAACTTGCCGCCGGCCTCGATGCGGATTGCGTGCGCATCGTCTTCGACGAGCGCGGCGACAGCCTGTCTTCGGAAGAATTTGCAAGCTTCGTCGGCGATCTCCGCGACGCCGGGCGGCGCGACGCCTGTTTCATCATCGGCGGTCCCGACGGCCATGACCCGGATTTCGCCGCAACGGCGGAGAGGCGGCTCTCCTTCGGCCGGATGACCTTTCCGCACCAGATCGCCCGGCTAATGCTCGCCGAACAGCTCTACCGGGCCGCGACCATCCTTTCCGGCCATCCCTATCATCGCGCCTGAGGGCGGCACGCCGGAATTGGCGGCCGGCCCCTTGGTCGGTTCACTGTGCGGCGGGGCGGCAGGCCCTGGCCCCTGGAGATGGGGCTATCTCGCTGAAGGCGCATCGCGGCTGTCACGAACCACGCGAATTCGGCATTGTCGCCCTACGACCACAGGCCGAGGACTGGGAAATGTGCTATCGCAGTGGTTCGCCCGCGATGGACGGGCTTTCGCTGCTTGAGGTGCAGCGATAGCTCGCAGCGTGGCATTCGGTCGCCGGGCCGCAATGATGGTTGATCGATTGTTAACGGCTTGATTCTATCGTCGGCGGGGTGAGGACAGGACGAAGCGGCGTGACTGCAGGACCGAGAAGCGGCGGGGGTGTCGAAGACCCCGACGACCTGCGCGGCAAGCGTGCCCGCCCGGCCATGCTGCTCGCCGGCTCCATGCTGGCGGCACTGCTCATCCTCGTCGGCCGACCTGCTGCGGCACCCGCCAAATCCGACACCGATCCGACCGAAGTCGCGGCCATCTCCAAGGCGGCGATGGCCGGCCCCGACGCCTCGATCTCGATGTCGGCCGGCGCCATCGAGGCGCGGCGGAAGAAGACGGCCGCCGACCTTGCCGACCTTGCCTCCCGCATCGAACTTTCCGAATCGACGATCCGCTCGCTCGACGACGAACTCGTCTCGATCGCCGCCGACCGGGACAAGCTGGCGGCAGCCCTCAAGGAGGCGACGCAGTCCCAGCGGCGGATCAGCGCCGGGCTCGATGCGACCGAGGAGCGGATCACCGGCCTCGATCGCCAGGAGGCGGAGATCCGCGCCTCGCTCGCCTCTCGCCGCGGCGTCCTTGCCGAAGTGCTCGCCGCGCTGGAGCGGATGGGGCGCAAGCCGCCGCCGGCGCTGCTGGTGCGCCCGCGCGACGCCCTCGGCGCGGTGCGCAGCGCGATCCTCCTTGGCGCCGTCGTTCCGAAGATGCGCAAGGATGCCGAGGCACTCGTCGCCGATCTCGAAAAGCTGCGGGGCGTCAAGACGGCGATCGTCGCCGAGAAGGATCGCTTCGTTGCCCAGATGAAGGAGCATCGCGAGGAGGAAGCGCGGCTCGAGAACCTGTTTGCGGAAAAGCGTCGGCTCGAAGCCGACAGCCGCGAGCGCCGCAAGGCCGAGACCGAGAGGGCGGCCGAACTCGCCCGCAAGGCGGAGGGGCTGAAGGACCTCATCGCCTCGCTGCAGGCCGAAGCGGACGCGGCAAAGGCCCGAGAGGCGGCACGGCAGGCGGCGGAAGCCAAGAAGATCGCCGAGGCCGAAGCGCGCGCCTCGAAAGCCAATCGCGACGTCGCCGATGCGCATGAAAGGCTCGCTCTCGACCGCTCGAAGAGCGACGGGGAGGGGGCAGCGACCCGGACAGCAGAAGGACAGACCGGCCGGGTGACCGCCAAGAGCGGCGAAGGCGAGGACGCGCCGACAGAAATCGCGGGAGCGACCGGCCCGCAGCCGCCAGATGCGGGCGCCGAGCCACCGGCGACGGATCTCGCTGCGCGAGAACCGGCTCCGGGTGAATCACCCGATGCCGGCCAACCGGACGCAGGCGAGGTGGCTTCGACGGAGCCTGAAGAGGCGACCCGCGTCGCCGCGCTCGAGGACGACGCCCCGGACCGAAAGGCCTATGACATCGCGGCTTTGAGAAACAACACGATGTTACTTGAACCTGCCGCCGCATTTTCGACACTCAAGGCTCGTTTGTCGAAACCCGTGCTCGGGAGACAGATCATTGGATTCGGTGAGAAGGACGACATCGGCAGGCCATCGACCGGACTGTCCTTCGCGTCTCGGCCCGGCGACGTCGTCATCGCGCCGGCGGACGGCCGGGTGCTCTACGCCGGACCCTTCCGCTCTTATGGCGAACTCTTGATCCTTGATGCCGGCGATGGCTATCATATCGTCTTGGCCGGCATGGACCGTATCGACGTGTCGAGTGGCCAGTTCGTTTCGGCAGGGGAGCCGGTGGCGCTGATGGGTGCGCGGCGGCTGGCAAGTGTTCAGGTGGCGGAGTTCGGCGCGGCCGAGCCTGCGCTCTACGTCGAATTTCGCAAAGACGGGAAACCGGTCGATCCGACCCCCTGGTGGACGGAAGAACCCTCTGGAAGGACGAGGAATGATTCGTAAGCTATCGATACTCTTCGCCGGCGTGCTGATGGGAGCCACGGCGATGACCGTGGTCAGCCAGAGCCCGGGCGTCGCCAACGCCGCCGGGTCCGATACCTATCGCCAGCTTGCGATCTTCGGCGACGTCTTCGAACGTGTCCGCGCCCAGTATGTCGACAAGCCCGACGATCAGAAGCTGATCGAGACGGCGATCAACGGCATGCTCACCTCGCTCGACCCGCATTCGAGCTACATGAACGCCAAGGAAGCCGCCGAGATGCGGACCGAGACCCGCGGCCAGTTCGGTGGCCTCGGCATCGAAGTCACCATGCAGGACGAGCTCGTCAAGGTGGTTTCGCCCTTCGAGGGCACCCCGGCGGACAAGGCCGGCGTTCTCGCCGGCGACCTGATCGCCGAGATCAACGGCGAGCAGGTCCGCGGCCTGACTCTCGGTGAAGCCGTCGACAAGATGAAGGGCGACATCGGCTCCAAGGTGACGCTGACGATCATCCGCGAGGGGGCGACCAAGCCGGTGCGCCTGACGCTGACCCGCGCCGAGATCAAGGTTCCGTCCGTCCGTCACTCGGTCGAGGGCGACGTCGGCTACATCAAGCTGCTGAAGTTCAACGAGCAGACCACGGTCGGCCTCGAGGACGCCATCGCCGACATCAAGGAGAAGGTCGGCGAGGACAAGCTCAAGGGCTACATCGTCGACCTGCGGCGCAATCCGGGCGGCCTTCTCGACGAGGCGGTGTCGGTGTCCGACGCCTTCCTCAACAATGGCGAGATCGTCTCGACCCGCGGCCGCAACTCCGACGAGACCCGGCGCTACAACGCCCGCTCCGGCGACGACATCGACGGCAAGCCGCTGGTGGTGCTGGTGAACGGCGGATCGGCCTCGGCTTCGGAAATCGTCGCCGGTGCGCTGCAGGATCAGCGCCGCGCGACCATCGTCGGCACAAGGTCCTTCGGCAAGGGCTCGGTCCAGACGATCATCCCGCTCGGCCAGAACGGCGCCCTGCGGCTGACGACGGCGCTCTACTACACGCCGTCCGGCAGCTCGATCCAGGGCCGCGGCATCAATCCGGACATCACCGTCGAGCAGCCGCTGCCGAAGGAGATCCGCGACCAGATGGGTCTCGACGGCGAGGACGAGATCGTCCGCGGCGAGTCCTCCCTGCGCGGCCACATCCCGGGCAAGGAAGAGACCGACGAGGGCTCGGGTTCGCTCGACTACATCCCGCCGGAAAAGAAGGACGACCTGCAGCTCCAGTATGCGCTCGACCTTCTGAACGGCAAGAAGACCAACGCGATGTTCCCGCCCAAGCAGGAAGCCAACGCCAGCGTCAACAACTGATCCGGCGCGGGCGCCAGCCGCCCGCCCGATCCGGCACCAAAACAGCCCGGTCGCCAGTGCGGCCGGGCTTTTTCGTCGGTTGATTCCGCAACGGCATGGCGAGCCCCGCGAAAGCTTGCGCCGATAGTCGTTGATGCATGTCCATCGAAGGCGAACTCTATCGGCCCCTGGGGCTCGACCGGCCGCGGCGGCGCGCAGCGCTGCCGCTGCCCCGGCTGTCGTCCGTCCTCGTCTTCGCGGCCGCCGCGGCGATCGTCTGCGGCTCGGCCGAGACGGCCTTCGAGGGTCAGGCTCCCCGCCGCTTCGTCGATGTCCTCGCCGAACCTCCCGCAAGCCCGGCAGCCGACGTCGCGAAGGTGGCGCCGCAGCCGGTCGTCGCCAAGCCGCTGCCGCGGCCGAGCGGACCGACGATCATCAGCCCGAACCCGCAGACCGGCCGGGTGACCTTTCATGTCGAGGAGGCGACCTCCTACCGCCAGTCGCCCACCGTCGCCCATCTGCCCGATCCCGATTTCATCGAGGACAGCCAATATGGCCCGCTGCCGGTCCGCGCGGCGGACGGCAGGCGGCCCTTCGACGTCTATCGCGGCGCATCGAGCGGCAAGCCGGCGACCCGCATCGCCATCGTCGTCGGCGGCGTCGGCATCAGCCAGAGCGGCAGCATGGAGGCCGTCGACCAGCTTCCGGGCGGCGTGACCTTCGGCTTTTCGCCGGCCGGCAACAGCCTCGATCGCTGGATGCAGGCGGCGAGGCGCGGCGGCCACGAGCTCGTCCTGCAGGTGCCGCTCGAGCCGGTCGGCTATCCCGATGTCGATCCCGGTGCCGACACGCTCACGGCCAAGGCGGCGGCGGAGGGGGACTTCTCGGCGCTCTACGCCTCGCTCGGCAAGATCACCAACTATGTCGGCGTGATGAACTACATGGGCGCGGGCTTTACTGGTGACAAAGCGGCGATGGACCCGTTCATCGCAGAGCTCGGCCGGCGCGGCCTGATGTATCTCGACGACGGCACGTCGGCGCGCTCGCGCGGCAAGGACACCGCGCTTCTGGCTGGCGTGCCGGCGGCGACAGCGGACGTCCTGCTGGACGCTCAGCAGGATCCCGCGGCAATCGCCAGCCAGCTCGACATGCTGGAAAAGGTCGCGCGCGCGCAGGGCTCTGCCATCGGCGTCGCCTCGGCCTTCGACCAGTCGATCGACGTGATCGCCCGCTGGATCCCGGCGGCCGAACAGCGCGGCATCGAGATCGTGCCGGTTTCCGCGCTGGCCTACGACCCGGAGGGGCGCTGACGGTCGGTCGCTGTGCCTGAGAGCGCTACCGGTTGCGGCGCCGGGTCATCAGAATGGCAGGCCGACATAGTTCTCGGCGAGCGCCGTCTGAGCCGCCTTCGAGCTTGCGAGGAAGTCGAACTCGGCTTCCTGAATCCGCTGGCCGAAGCTGCCGTCGTCCTCGAAGCGGTGGATCATCGAGGTGAACCACCAGGAAAAGCGCTCGGCCTTCCAGACGCGGGCGAGGGCGTCCGTCGAATAGCTGTCGAGCAGGCCGGAATCCTTCTCCAGATAGTGGGCGACGAGGGCGCGCGAGAGGTAGAAGATATCGGAGACGGCGAGATTGAGCCCCTTCGCGCCGGTCGGCGGCACGATGTGGGCGGCATCGCCGGCGAGGAACAGGCTGCCGAAGCGCATCGGCTCGGCGACGAAGGAGCGCAGCGGCGCGATGGATTTTTCGACCGACGGGCCGCGCTGGAGATTGGCCGCGATGCGCTCCGGCAGCCGCGCGGCGAGCTCGTCGAAGAAGCGCTCGTCCGGCCAGTCCTCGATGCGATCCTCGAGGCTGCACTGCACATAGTAGCGCGACAGATGCGGATTGCGCAGCGAGCAGAGGGCAAAGCCCCGGGTATGATGGGCGTAGACCAGCTCTTCCTGGATCGGCGGCTGGCGGACGAGGATGCCGAGCCAGCCGAAGGGATAGACCCGCTCGAAGGTCTCGATCCTGTCGTCCGGAATGATCGTGCGGCAGACGCCATGGAAGCCGTCGCAGCCGGCGACGAAGTCGCAGTCGATCCGCTGATCGCCCCCCGCCTCGGTTCGAAAGGTGACGAAGGGCCGCCCGGTGTCGATGTCCTGCGGGCGGGCGTCCAGCGCCTCGTGGACGACCGGCACGCCGGCCTCGTCGAGGGCATCGTAGAGATCGTGCGTCACCTCGGTCTGGCCGTAGACCATCACGGTCTTGCCGCCGGAAAGTTCGCGCAGGTCGATATGCAGCGTGTCGCCCCGCCAGGCGATGTCGAAGCCGTCATGGACGAGGCCCTCGCGGTCCATCCGCGCGCCGACGCCGGCGGTGCGCAACAGATCGGTGGTGCCCTGTTCGAGGACGCCGGCGCGGATCCGCGACAGGACGTAGTCGCGGCTGCGCCGTTCGAGCACGACGCAGTCGAGCCCCGCGCGGTGGAGGAGGAGCGCCAGCAGCAGGCCGGCAGGGCCGCCGCCGACCACCACCACCTGCGTCCGCTTCGGCAGCTGGACGGCATCTGCGTTCATGCATCCTCCCTGTGACATCGCCCATCGCGAAGACCGCCGGCCGAAGGCCTCCTCCGGCCGGTCCGCCGCGGCGGTCAGATGTCGAAAAAGATCGTTTCCCTGTCGCCCTGCAGATAGATGTCGTGGCGGTAGGTCGGCAGGCCCGCCTCGACGGTCTTCGGGGCGATCAGCGTTGCGACCCGCGAGCGGTGCTCGATCCGCGACAGGATCGGGTCGGCCTCGTTGGCGGCCTCCTCGTCGCCGAAATAGAGACGGGTGTGCAGGCCGAGATTGATGCCGCGCGCGACGATCCACAAGGTGACATGCGGGGCCTGCGGCCGGCCGTCCTTGAACGGGACCTTGCCGGGCTTGACCGTGTCGAAGACGAACTCGCCGCTGGCCATGTCGCCGGGTGAGCGGCCGAAGCCGGAAAAGGCCGGATCGGCTTTGCCGCGGGTCTCCTGGGGCGACGGATAAAGGCCCGCGGCATCCGCCTGCCAGAGCTCGACGAGAGCGTCCTTCAGCGGCGTTCCGACGCCGTCGAAGACGCGGCCGACGATGCGGATGCGCTCGCCCTTCGTCTCCGGCTTCAGCATCGTGCGGCCGAGATCGTCCGGATAGACCCCCTCGATGCCGCAGAAATTCGGCGTGCAGCCGATATGAACGTAGGGGCCGGCGGTCTGCGAGGCGCTTTCCTTGAGCCGGTCGAGAGGCTGCACCATCAGTTGCCCTCCATCCGGTTCTCGAACAGCGTCGAGCGACGGCCGCGCAGCACGATGTCGAATTTGTAGGCGCGGCTGTCCATCGGCACGGTGTTGGCCATGTCGAGCGGCGCGATCAGCCTCTCGATCGCCGCCTTGTCGGGAATCGTCGCGACGATCGGGCACTTCCAGATCAGCGGGTCGCCTTCGAAATACATCTGGGTGATCAGCCGCTGGGCAAAGCCGTGGCCGAAGATCGAGAAATGGATGTGGGCCGGGCGCCAGTCATTGGGACCGTTCGGCCAGGGGTAGGGGCCGGGCTTGATGGTGCGGAAGCGGTAGGAGCCGTCCTCGCCGGAGATCGTCCGCCCGCAACCGCCGAAATTCGGATCGAGCGGTGCGAGGTAGGTCTCCTTCTTGTGGCGATAGCGCCCGCCGGCATTGGCTTGCCAGACTTCGATCAGCGCGCCGGGCACCGGGCGGCCGTCCTCGTCGAGCACCCTGCCATGAACGATGATGCGCTGACCGATCGGATCGCCGTCGCTGGCGAAATTGCGGATCAGGTCGTCGTCGAGGGTCCCGAGCGTCCCATGGCCAAACACCGGGCCGGTCATTTCGGACAGGGTGTTGTCGAGGGCGATCAGCGCCTTTTGCGGCGAGCGGGTGACGCTGGTCTTGTAGCCCGGCGTGAAGGCCGGCGGATGCCATGTGCGGTCGCGCTGATAGAAGGATCCGCCGCTCATTCTGCGCCTCCATTGTCTGCATCGATCTCGCCATAGACCTTCTTGGCGATCTTCAGCGCGTGATTGGCGGCCGGCACGCCCGAATAGACCGCGACGTGCATCAGCGCCTCGACGACATCCTCGCGGCTCGCACCGGTGTTGAGGGTGGCGCGGATATGCATGGCGAGTTCCTCGTCCTGGCCGAGACTGGCGAGCAGCGCGATCGTGACGATCGAACGCTCGCGCCTCGAAAAATGCGGACGCGACCAGACCGATCCCCAGGCGCCTTCGGTGATGAAGGTCTGGAAATCGCGGTCGATGGAGGAGATGCCAGCCTGGGCGCGGTCGACGTGGGCGTCGCCCAGCACCGCGCGGCGTGTCGCCATTCCGATTGCGTAGCGATCGTCGGCCTGTTGCGTCATATCGTCGATTCTCCTCCTGCCCACCAATATGAAAGCACGGAAAATTCATGTAAATTGAATAAGTTCCGGGTTTAGTATGACTGTTTAGTTATGGAAATTGACCGCCGTATCAAGATCCGCCACCTCAGGACGTTTGTCGAAGTGGCGCGAACGGCAAGTGTCGGACGGGCTGCGGAGGTGATGCACGTCTCCCAGCCGGCAGTTTCGAAAACCCTGGCGGAGCTGGAGACGGCGCTCGGCGCGAGGCTGATGGACCGCAACCGCAGCGGCGTGTCGCTGACGCCCGTCGGCCAAATGTTTCATGCCTATGCGAGTTCCAGCCTGGCGGCGTTGCGGCAGGGGATCGAGGGGATCACCGAGACGCTGGCCGCCGGGGGTTTGCGGCTCTCCATCGGGGCGCTTCCCTCGGTCGCGGCGCGCATCGTTCCGGACGCGACGGTGGAGATGGGCCGGGTCGCACCGGAGGTGGGGCTTGCAATCGTAACTGGACCGAATGGTTATCTACTATCCGAACTTGCGAGTGGCGCGCTCGACCTCGTCATCGGCCGACTCGGCAATCCGGAGGCGATGTCCGGGCTGAGTTTCTCGCAACTTTACTCGGAGCGCATTTCACTGGTTGTGCGCCCCGGCCATCCGCTGGTCGGCTGCACCGACGTCGCCGCCCTGTCGGACTACCAGATCGTCTTTCCCAACCGCGACGCGGCGATCCGCACCCTTGCCGAGCAGTTCTTCATCGCCCAGGGCATCCGCCAGGCCGGCCACCGCGTCGAGACGGTGTCGGAATCCTTCGGCCGCGCCTATCTGCGCAAGACCGATGCTGTCTGGGTGATCTCCTCCGGAGTGGTGGCGCTCGACGTCTCCGAAGGCATGCTCGTCGAACTGCCGATCGCGACGCGCGAGACGCTCGGCCCGGTCGGGCTGACCATGCGCGGCGACGGCGATCCGTCGCCCGCTTTGCGGCTTGTCATCGAGGCGGTGCGGCGCACCGTCACCAGGCTCGGTCTGTGAAGCTGATCCGGAACTGGCTTTTCGCGCCCGCTGTCAGGGCGACGCCGGCCGATTTAACGCAGCGTTAACCACGACGCTCGAATGTCGCCATCGGGGAGGCCCGGAATGGCGGCGCGTTCACTCTTTGTTGGGATATCTCTGTCGCTGGCGCTCGGCCTCGGCGGTTGCGCCTCGCGGCCGTCCACCTGCTACGTCACGCTGAGCTCTGCCGGACAGCCGACCGCCGAAGCCTGCGAGAGCGGGCCGGTGCTGATGGTCCGGCCGATTACCCCCACCAGCGCTGCCTATTACGTGCCGCCCTATGTGCTGGGTGCCTTGTCCTATGAGGGCTTCCTGGCCCCCGTCGAGGACACGCCGGATGCGGCCGTGCAAGAGCCGGAGGCGCCGGGTACGATCGTCGGAAGCTTCGCGGCCCGTTCGGGAGCCAAGGGCGAGCCATCCGAGGCGGCATCGGCGCTCGAAGAGGCGATCGTGCCCGACGGCGGCACCGTCGCGCCGGTGACCACCGCTGCCGATCCTTTCGCAAGCTGGATGGTGCGGGGTGCCGCACCGGCCAACCGGATCGCGCCGGAACATCCGCGGCTCGACGGCGAAGTGCGCTATCTGCGGCCCTATGAGGGGATGCCCACCCTGGCTATTTCGCCCGACCTCTTTCTATGAGGAGCGGCGTGCCGTTGATCAGCGCGTGGCCGGGCTTCAGCTTGCGAACGACCTTGGCCGGAAGACGGCCCGGCGATGCGTCGACGACGATCTGACCCTGCCGGACGTCGAAACTGTAATTGATGCCGTTGCAGACGACCGGCGTTCCGAACAGGCCCTCTGAAAAGGAATCGAGGTTGATCGTCTTGCAATTGCCGATCGGCGTCGACTGGCTGGCGCCATCGGCAAGATCGATGACGATCGCGTTGAGCCGGTAGCCTCCCGGGATCTCGGCAAATTCGAAGGCGGTCTCGAACCGCGCCAGTTCACCTTCGCTCGATGTCGGCTTCTGCTGCGGCGTATCGGCGAACGGAATGGCGATCGCGCCGGCGAGAAGGACGGTCTGGAGCATCTCGGTAGCCTCCCCAGTCGAAGCATGCCCCGGGCGGAGCATGGCTGGTCGGACGGTGGCGATCGCTCGGCACCCTATCGGCCGATTGTCGCGCCGCATTCTCCGGTTCTGGACGGCCGATCCTGCCCGAGCCAATCCTGCCCGTGCCGATCGCGTCCGGAGAAGGAGTGGAGGAGGGGGAAGACGTGACGCTCCCCCCTCGTCGATCGTCTTCGCTCAGCAGGGGACCAGGGTGTAGTGGTCCTTCTCGACGAGCTTCTTGGTCGTGATGTAAACGGCCGGGTTGCGGCGGTGGTAGATCATGCCACCGTCGACAACGTCGCCGTCCCACGACGTGCTCTCCGAGTGCACGAGCTTGCCGCGGGTGTTGTACTTGTAGGTCGACGGGACGTATTCGACGAGGTAGCACTTGCCGCCCCGTTCATCGACTTCCTTCTTGTACCATTTCGCTTCGGCGGTCCCCGCGAAGGAGACTGCACCGGCAGCGGCGATCAGCGTGAGCAGCACTTTGCGCATGAGAATAACGCCTCCGTGTTCGATGTTGCGCAACGGAAGCTTTAAATGACCGTAACCAAAGATCAATAGATTATCGCCATTTCCAATCCAAAAAGCGCGGATCGGTCGAATCTGTTCCATAACGAAACACTTTCTGTCCGATTTTGATCCATATCAACGCGTCAGTTTTCGGATATATGCTTGCTGCCGTTATCGATGCGCGCGCTGCAGAACGGGTTTCCATTTCGCAACTCGCTCGACCAGAGGCGCGTTCAGGTTGCCGGAATTGCCCGCTCATCCGGCGGCCAGACCGGCTGCCTGCTTGCGGACACGCGGTAGCCATTTCGGAAAGTCTGCAAAACGCAACGGTTTATGGCTGCCACTGTACGCGGGCATCAACGGATCGCTGAAACCGTCGCTGCATCCGGGTGCTCTACCGGCAGCGCGGCATACAACTGTGAGATCGGCGACCCTGTCTGCAGGCAGGTAAAGCCCTGATTGCAAATCAGTAAGAGATCAATAGCATTTTCGCTGTTATGCCGCAAGGGAAGAATGCCGGGTATCGACGCGAGCGGTCATGCCCTGCCGGTCTCTTTGGTCCGGACGAGAGCGAACTGGGATCGAGAATGCGGTCCCGGTCTGACCTTGCTGGGCTATTCTTCGACGATGACGGTGTCGCAGACCTCGATGCCGAAGCCCGTCAGTCCGACATAGGCCCGCTCGTGGGTGGCGAGGACGGCGATCGAGGAGACGCCGATGTCCCGCAGGATCTGGGCGCCGACGCCGACCTCGCGCCAGCGCTGGCGGCGCAGCCGGGCGCTGAGGTGCCGCTCGCCATCGGCGACCGGCTCGTCGGTTCCGCTCGGCCGGGTCTCCAGATCGTCGATCTGCGGCGAGCGCAGCAGCATGATGATGCCGTTGCCGCTCGCCTTCAGCTTTTCGACCGCGACATTGACCCAGCCTTTGCCGCCGCCGACGCGCGTCGCCATGTCGAGGATCGGCTGCTCGCGATGGATCCGGGTCGGTACGCCGTTGGCCTCGCGGACATCGCCATGGACGAAGACGACGTGCTGGGTCTCGTCGAAGGGGGTCTGGTAGATGCGGATCCGCCCGGCGAGGCCGGCGAGGGTGAAGTCCTCCTCGCGGACCAGGGTCACGAAGGATTCCCGCCGCGTGCGATAGGCAATGAGATCCTCGATCGAGATGATCTTCAGCCCGTGCTCGCGCGCGAAGGGAACGAGTTCGGGAAGCCGCTTGACGGTGCCGTCGTCATTGACGATCTCGGCGAGGACGCCGCCGGGCTCGAGGCCGGCGAGACGGGCGAGATCGGTGCCCGCCTCGGTGTGGCCGGAGCGGATGAGGACGCCGCCCTCCCGGGCGATCAGCGGGAAGACATGGCCGGGACGCACGAAATCCGTCGCCGCGCAGTTGGTGTTCATCAGCGCGCGGCACGTGTTGGCGCGCTCCTCGGCGGAGATCCCCGTCGTCATGCCGACCTTGTAGTCCACCGAGACGGTGAAGGCGGTGCGCATCGGGTCGAGATTGTTGGCGACCATCGGCGGCAGGTTCAATGCCTCGGCCCGCTCGCCGCTCATCGGCACGCAGATGATGCCGCTGGTATGGCGGATCATGAAGGCCATCTTTTCCGGCGTCGCCTTGGTGGCCGCCATGATCAGGTCGCCCTCGTTCTCGCGGTCGGCATCGTCGACGACGACGACGAGTTCACCCTCGGCGATTGCGGCGATCGCGTCTTCGATCGGGTCGAGGGTCAGGTCTTGCGAGGTCATGGTCTGTCCAGTGAAAGTGACCGCTGGCCGCTCTGTCCAGCTGAAGGGGTTCGTCCGCGAGGCTTCTACGACCTCGCCGGGCCGATGATCAATATTGGCCGGCGTCAGCCGCGGCCGCGATAGGGCGGAACGCCCTGCTCCGGCAGATAGACGCCATCGGGCGCCGGGCCGGTCTGCCAGAAGACGTCGATTGGGATGCCGCCGCGCGGATACCAGTAGCCGCCGATCCTCAGCCAGAGCGGCTTCGTTGCTTCGACGACGCGCCGGGCGATCATCACCGTGCAGTCCTCGTGAAAGGCGCCGTGGTTGCGGAAGCTGGTAAGGAACAGTTTCAGCGACTTCGATTCGACCAGCCGCGCATCCGGCGCGTAGTCGATGACGATATGGGCGAAGTCCGGCTGGCCGGTGACCGGGCAGAGCGAGGTGAATTCCGCGCAGGTGAAGCGCACGATCGCCGGCGGCCCGTCGCCGCGGGTATAGGGGACGGTTTCGAGTACGGCGTCGTCCGGAGAGGCGGCGGGCGCTGCGGCGCGGCCGAGCTGGGAAAGATTGCCAGGCTGCATGGCGGATTGCTCCGTATTGGCAAGTCGTTGAGATCCTGGCTTTAAGCGACTTGCCGCACCGCTTGGCAAGTGGTCGGATGGTCTCGGGTGGAGCACGGCTATCGTTCCGTGACCGGCGGAGCGGGTGGAGAGGCTTGGGGCGGCACTGGCAGCGCCAGGTCTGGGAGAGGGGCGCGAAGCGGAATGATCGACAAGCTGGAATATCTGATCGCGCTCGCTGCAGAGCGGCATTTCGGCCGCGCGGCGGACCGGCTGGGGATCACCCAGCCCACCCTCTCGGCGGGAATCCGTCAGCTGGAGGAGCGGCTCGGAACAACGCTGGTGAACCGTGGCTCGCGGTATCGCGGCCTGACCGAAGAGGGCGAGCGGGCGCTCTCCTGGGCCCGGCGGATCACCGACGACGTCCGGACGATGCGCGAGGAGATCCGCACGGTCAAACGGGGGCTGTCGGGTCACTTGAGGATCGGCGCGGTGCCGACGAGCCTGGCGATCGTCTCCCGGCTGACCGCGCCGTTTCATCGCCGGCACGAGGACGTGACCTTCGAGGTCACCTCGCAGACCGCGACCGAGATTCTGGCGGCGATCGAGAATTTCGAGATCGATGTCGGCCTCACCTATCTCGACGACGAACGACTGCGCCGGCTGGACACCCACGCCCTCTACGACGAGCGCTACTGCCTGGTGACCCGGCACGGCAGCGACTTCAGCGATCGCCAGCATGTGACCTGGGAGGAGGTGGCAAGCCTCAGCCTCGGCCTTCTCAGCCCGACGATGCAGAACCGCCAGATCCTCAACCGGCATCTCGGTGCCGAGGGGCGGCGGATCAGGGCGGTGATGGAATCGAACTCGATGATCGCGCTCCTGTCGCAGACCCGGCTCGCCGGCATCGCCACCGTGGTGCCGCTGCGCTCGGCCGCGGTGCTCGGTTTGGCCGACCCGCTCGTCGCGATCCCGATCACGGGGCCCGATGTCAGCTACCGAGTCGGCCTCGTCACCGCCCGACGCGAGTTGCGGCCGCCGATCGTCGCCGCGTTCTGGGAAGAAACTCAGCAGATCGACACCGTCTGACTGCGACGTCAAAGGCTTGTTCTGGCATGCCAGACGCGGCTTGGAGGGCGGTACGATAGAATCCTTCTATCGTAAGACGAGGATCGCGCCTTGATTCCTGCGCGATGCGGGTGTTCCGTCTCTGGAAGAATTCAAAATGCATGCTGGGAGGTAAGCGCTTGGTTTTTCAAGCGAGATACGACGAGGCCGAAGCCGCCGAGATCATCGGCGAGCACCGGCATCTGGAAGGGCCGCTGCTGCCGATCCTGCATGGCATTCAGGAGCGTTTCGGCCATGTTTCCGAAGAGGCCGTGCGACAGGTCGCTGCCGCGCTGAACCTGACCCGCGCCGAGGTGCACGGTGTCGTCACCTTCTATCATGACTTTCGCAAGGCGCCGGCCGGCCGGCACGTCCTCAAGGTCTGCCGGGCGGAGGCCTGCCAGGCGGCGGGCGGCGACGCGATCGCCGGCGCGATCGAGACGGCGCTGGGCGTGAAGTTCGGCGAAACGACGCCGGACGGGCAGGTGACCCTCGAGGCGGTCTATTGCCTCGGGCTCTGCGCGACGGCGCCCTCGGCCATGCTCGACCGGCGGATCGTCGGCCGGCTGTCGGAGGCGAAGATCGGCGCGCTCGTCGAGGAGGCCCGGCTGTGACGAAGCTGTTCATCCCGCTCGATTCCTTTGCCGTCGCCTGCGGCGCCGACACGATCGCGGAAGAATTCAAGCGCCTGGTCGCCGATCGCAAGCTTTCGATCGAGATCGTGCGCAACGGCTCCCGCGGCATGGCCTGGCTGGAGCCGATGATCGAGGTCGAGACGCCTGACGGGCGCATCGCCTACGGGCCCATCGAGCCCGGCGAGGCCGAGACGCTCGTCGATGCGGGCGTGCTGTCCGGCGCCGGCCATGAAAAGCGGATCGGCAAGGTCGAGGAGCATCCGTTCTTCCGGGCGCAGACGCGCCATACCTTCAAGCGCTGCGGCATCACCGATCCCCTGTCGCTCGACGACTACAAGGCCCATGGCGGGCTGAAGGGCCTCGAACGTGCGATCGGCATCGGCGCCGAAACGGTGATCGCGGAGGTCACCGATTCCGGCCTGCGGGGTCGCGGCGGCGCCGGCTTCCCGACCGGCATCAAATGGAAGACGGTCGCCGAGGCCAAGGGCGCACGGAAATACATCGTCGCCAATGCCGACGAGGGCGACAGTGGCACCTTCGCCGACCGGATGATCATGGAGGGCGATCCCTACTGCCTGATCGAGGGCATGGCGATCGCCGGCGTCGCGACCGGCGCCACCAAGGGCTACATCTATCTGCGGTCTGAATATCCGGTCGCGATCGACGTGATGCGCGAGGCGATCAGCCGGGCGCATCAGGCCGGAGTCCTCGGCGCGTCTGTCCTTGGTTCGGCCCACGTCTTCGACATCGAGGTGCGGGTCGGCGCGGGCGCCTATGTCTGCGGCGAGGAGACCTCGCTGCTCGACAGTCTCGAGGGCAAGCGCGGGCAGGTCCGGTTCAAGCCGCCGCTGCCGGCGATCCAGGGCCTGTTCGGCATGCCGACGGTGATCAACAACGTCATCACGCTGGCCTCGACGCCGGAGATCCTTTCGGCCGGCGCTGCGGCCTACAAGGACATGGGCATGGGCCGTTCGCGCGGCACCATCCCGATCCAGCTCGGCGGCAATGTCCGGCACGGCGGCCTGTTCGAGGCCCCCTTCGGCATGACGCTCGGCGAGATCGTCAACGAGATCGGCGGCGGCACGGCTTCCGGCCGGCCGGTGAGGGCGGTGCAGGTCGGCGGGCCGCTCGGCGCATACTTCCCGGTATCGCTGTTCGACACGCCATTCGACTACGAGGCCTTCGCGGCGAAGGACGGGCTGATCGGCCATGCCGGCATCGTCGTATTCGACGACACGGTCGACATGATGGCGCAGGCGAAGTTCGCATTCGAGTTCTGCGCGATCGAGAGCTGCGGCAAGTGCACGCCCTGCCGGGTGGGCGCGGTGCGCGGCTACGAGACGGTGAAGAAGATCATCGACGGCGAGCACCCGGCGGAAAACCTCGTTCTCGTCGAGGATCTCTGCAACACGATGAAGTTCGGTTCGCTCTGCGCGCTGGGCGGCTTCACACCTTATCCGGTAATGAGTGCGATCCGGCATTTCCCGGAGGATTTTCACGGAGAGCCGATGAGGGTCGCGGCGGAATGAGCGAAGCTCAGAAGGTCAAGGGCCCCGCGTCCTACTTTCCCTCGATCGAGAAAACCTACGGGAAACCGATCGATTATTGGAAGTCCCTGATCCGCGGCCGGAGCGGCATGAAACATATGGAGATCGTGAACTGGTTGAAGGCCGAGCACAGCCTCGGCCACGGCCACGCGAACGCTCTCGTCGCACATACTCTCGCTGAAAAAGCGGACAGCTAGGAGCCGATCCATGAGTCTGATCCAAGAAATCGACTACGGCACCCCGGTCTCGAAGGCCGAAAAGACCGTCACACTGACCATCGACGGCTGCGACGTCACCGTGCCCGAAGGCACGTCGCTGATGCGTGCGGCGATGGAGGCCGGCATCCAGGTGCCGAAGCTCTGCGCCACCGACATGATGGACGCCTTCGGCTCGTGCCGTCTCTGCGTCGTCGAGGTCGAGGGCCGGAACGGCACGCCCGCCTCCTGCACCACGCCGGTGGCGCCGGGCATGAAGGTCTCGACCCAGACCGAGCGGCTGAAGGCGATCCGCAAGGGGGTGATGGAGCTCTACATCTCCGACCATCCGCTCGACTGCCTGACCTGCGCCGCCAACGGCGACTGCGAGCTGCAGGACATGGCCGGAGCGGTCGGCCTGCGCGAGGTGCGCTACGGCTATGAGGGCGAGAACCACCTCGGCAAGGCGAAGGACGTCTCGAACCCCTACTTCCAGTTCGACCCGTCGAAATGCATCGTCTGTTCGCGCTGCGTGCGCGCCTGCAACGAGGTGCAGGGCACTTTCGCGCTGACGGTCGAGGGCAGGGGCTTCGACTCGATCATCTCGGCCGGCACCAGCTTCGACAATTTCTTCTCCTCCGAATGCGTCTCCTGCGGCGCCTGCGTCCAGGCCTGCCCGACCGCGACGCTCGAGGAGAAGGCGGTCGTCGAGATCGGCACGCCCGAGCACTCCGTCGTGACGACCTGCGCCTATTGCGGCGTCGGCTGCTCGTTCAAGGCCGAGATGCGCGGCGAGGAACTCGTGCGCATGGTTCCCTACAAGGACGGCAAAGCCAATCGCGGCCACTCCTGCGTCAAGGGCCGCTTCGCCCTCGGCTATGCGACCCACAAGGACCGCGTGCTCAACCCGATGATCCGCGATCACCATTCGCAGCCCTGGAAGGAGGTCTCCTGGGAGGAGGCGCTGTCCTTCACCGCGGCGAAGATCAAGGACATTCAGGCAAAATACGGCCGCGGCTCGGTCGGCGGCATCTCCTCCTCGCGCTGCACCAACGAAGAGGTCTTCGTCGTCCAGAAGCTGGTGCGCGCCGGCTTCGGCAACAACAACATCGATACCTGCGCCCGGGTCTGCCATTCGCCGACGGGCTACGGTCTCAACTCGACATTCGGCACATCGGCCGGCACCCAGGACTTCGACTCGGTCGAGGACACCGACGTCATCCTGGTCATCGGCGCCAATCCGACCGACGGCCATCCGGTCTTCGCCTCGCGGATGAAGAAGCGGCTGCGCGGCAAGCCCGGCCAGCCGGGCGCCAAGCTGATCGTCATCGACCCGCGCCGCATCGACCTGGTCGAGACGCCGCATGTGAAGGCCGACTACCATCTGCCGCTGAAGCCCGGCACCAATGTCGCGATGCTGACGGCGCTCGCCCATGTCATCGTCACCGAGGGCCTCGTCAACGAAAGCTTCGTGCGCGAGCGCTGCGAGTGGGACGAGTTCCAGGAATGGGCCGCCTTCGTTGCCGAGGAGCGGCATTCGCCGGAAGCCGTCGAGAGCGTCACCGGCGTTCCGGCCGATCTGGTGCGCAAGGCGGCGCGGCTCTATGCCACCGGCGGCAACGGCGCGATCTATTACGGCCTCGGCGTCACCGAGCACAGCCAAGGCTCGACCTCGGTGATCGCGATTGCCAACCTCGCGATGGCGACCGGCAATATCGGCCGCAAGGGCGTCGGCGTGAACCCGCTGCGCGGCCAGAACAACGTGCAGGGCTCCTGCGACATGGGCTCGTTCCCGCACGAATTGCCGGGATATCGCCACATCTCGGTCGATGCGGTGCGCGAGACCTTCGAGGATCTCTGGGGCGTCACGCTCGACAAGGAGCCGGGGCTGCGCATCCCCAACATGTTCGACGCCGCCGTCGAAGGGACGTTCAAGGGGCTCTACTGCCAGGGCGAGGACATCCTGCAGTCGGACCCCGACACCAAGCACGTCTCGGCCGGTCTCGCGGCGCTGGAACTCCTCATCGTCCACGACCTCTTCCTGAACGAGACGGCGAACTACGCCAACGTCTTCCTGCCGGGTTCGACCTTCCTGGAGAAGAACGGCACCTTCACCAATGCCGAGCGGCGCATCAACCGCGTGCGCAAGGTGATGGCGCCGAAAAACGGCTACGAGGACTGGCAGGTCACCCAGATGCTCGCACAGGCGATCGGCATGGACATGAACTATGCCCATCCCTCCGAGATCATGGCGGAAATTGCCGCGACGACGCCGTCCTTCGCCAATGTCAGCTATGAGCTTCTCGACGAGAAGGGCTCGGTGCAGTGGCCCTGCAACGAGGCCCATCCGGAAGGCTCGCCGATCATGCATGTCGACGAGTTCATGCGCGGCAAGGGCAAGTTCATCATGACGGAATATGTCGCGACGGACGAGCGGACCGGCCCGCGCTTCCCGCTGCTGCTCACCACCGGCCGCATCCTCTCCCAGTACAATGTCGGCGCCCAGACGCGGCGCACCGGCAACGTCGTCTGGCACGACCAGGACCTCCTGGAGATCCATCCGCACGATGCCGAGCAGCGGGGCGTGCGCGACGGCGACTGGGTGAAGCTCGAAAGCCGCTCCGGTTCGACCGCGATCATGGCGAAGGTGACCGACCGTGTCGCGCCGGGGGTCGTCTACACGACCTTCCACCACCCGATGACCCAGGTGAACGTCATCACCACGGACTTCTCCGACTGGGCGACCAACTGCCCGGAATACAAGGTGACGGCGGTGCAGATCTCGCCTTCCAACGGGCCGACCGAGTGGCAGGAGGACTATCGCGAGCTGACCATGGAGAGCCGGCGGATCGTGCCGGCGGAGGCGGCGGAGTAGACCTTCCGCCGGACGATATCCCGATGCGCCAGCACCCCCCTCTGTCCTGCCGGACATCTCCCCCTCAAGGGGGGAGATCGACGCTGCATAGAGGCTCGTCAAACAATCCAAGCGTAAGGGCTGTCCAGACGTCAGATTGCCGGCAATCAGCGGAAAAGCTTTCGATTTCCCCCCTCGAGGGGGAGATGTCCGGCAGGACAAAAGGGAGCATGGGGCTCTTCGTCAGTCAGAGGCTTACCGCGCATTGGCGCAGCGCCGAGGCCATTCTGTCATGACGGAGCAAACGCCTTCCACTGAAGCGCCGTGCAGCAGCGTGACCACGGTCGCCTATCGCAACGGGGCATTTCGCACCGAGACCAGAACCGTGCCGGCGGAAGTCGCCGTCGCGGTGTCGATCGGCGGGTCGACCCATGCGGTGATGATGGCAACGCCCGCCGACCTGGAAGACATGGCGGCCGGGCTGGTTCTGAACGAGGCGATCGTCGCCGGGATCGGCGAGATCGAGGAAATCGCCATCGTCGAGACCGAGGCCGGCATCGACTGCCAGATTCGGCTCGTCGAAGAACGGGCGAGGACCTACCAGACAAGGCGCCGGCAGATGACCGGGCCGGTCGGTTGCGGGCTTTGCGGCGTCGAGTCGCTGGAACTCGCGGCGCCCGCCTTGCCGACGATCGAAGCGACCGGTGCCGAACCGATCGCGCCGCAGGCAATCTGCGACGCCGTCGCGGCGATGGCGCGGCAGCAGGATCTCAGCCGGCTGACCCGGGCGGTCCATGCGGCGGCCTGGCACGACGCGTCAAAGGGCCTCGTCGTGACGCGCGAGGACGTCGGCCGGCATAACGCGCTGGACAAGGTGGCAGGACATCTCGCCCGGGCGGGGATCGACCCGCGGGGCGGCTTCCTGACGATCACCAGCCGGGTGTCGGTCGAGCTGATCCAGAAGGCCGCGCGGATGGGCTGCGGGTTGATCGCTGCGGTCTCGGCGCCGACGACTCTGGCGATTTCGCAGGCGCAGGCCGCCGGCATCACCCTCGTTGCGGTGGTGCGCGGCGCAGAATTCGAAGTCTTTTCGCATCCCGGGCGGATCGCCGGGGCGCTCGCCGGTCTGGACCGGGCGGCGAATGAACGAACAGTTTAGGGGAGAGCCGGCCATGGAGCGTGACAAGCTCGTCTATATGGCGAACCAGATCGCCAAGTTCTTCGAGTCGGCTCCGGAAGGGGCGCGTTCGAAGGGCGTTGCCGACCACATCAACAAGTTCTGGGAGCCGCGCATGCGCACCCAGCTGTTCGAGCGGTTCGACGCCGGGCGCACCAGCGAGATGAATCCGCTGGTCCTGGAGGCGATGGACGCGATCCGGCGGCCGGAGGCGCCGCAGTCTTCCGGCGCTCCCAATCAGGGCGATCCGTCGCTCGCCTGAGCGGGCCTCTGCCGTCGACACCGGTCTTCGATGGGCGCCACGGGGATACGCTCGCGCATCGCGGGGGGCTCGGTACCTGCGACCGGGTCTCGTTTTTGGTCCGCCGTTGGTTCTACATCGCCGGCACGGTATCGAGGGGAATTGCCGGCGTCACCTGCAATTTGCGGGCGATCCTCGCATCGATTTCCGCGAGCGACGGGTCGGTATCCTCGATGTCGTTCTTCAGCTCCATGAAATCGTCCATGGCCATGCCGGTGTCGAGTTCGAGGGCCCGACCGCTCTGGAAGGTCTCCAGCCCGTGGGCCGACACGACGGCCTCGTCGAGGGTCCAGTTCGGGCCGAACACGGCGACGGCGGCATACATCGACTTTGCGCGGATCAGCGAAACCCCGCCGGCACGGCAGGCGGCATAGAACATCCGGTGGACGTCCCGCGAGGGACGGGTCCTGACGTCGCAATAGTAGTCGTGGACGACCGAGGCGCGGCGATAATCGCCGACGAAGAGCGGGCCGAAGAGGGTCCAGAAGGTCTGCGGGATCGACGCGCCGTCGATGACCGCACCGCTCGGGACGTCCCAGCGGGTGCCGGCATCGTCGATGAAGGCGAAATGCTCCCGCAACTGCATGTTCCTGTCGGCGCCGCGATGCTCGATCCACGTCACCACGACCTGTCCGTCGAATCTGCCACCGGCCATTTCAGTCGCTCCCATAAGCTGCTCAAATTACACCTGAGGATTGTAGATGACGACGTTCGGTTGTCATCCCCATGGCATCGGCCCGACGATCGAAATCGATTTTCCAAAAAGCACGATGCGGTGATTCACGGAGTTGGAGCGTCCTTGGCGTGTCCGACTGGACGCATGACGCTCGGGGTGGCGCTGGCACGTGGCGTTCGAGACGGGGAGGCGGTCGGCGGGCTGGTCGCGGCGGCAACCGATGATTAACCTTAACGCCTTACCAATGCCGGGGTCAGTCACCGATCCGGGCCGGTCCCCATGCGCTTCAAGCGAGTTCTTCTTTCTGCTGCCGCCGCGGCCCTTCTTCTGTCGGGCTGTGCCAGCAACGACCGCAATTCGATGCGCCTTTCCGGCACGCCGGCAACGAGCGATTCGCCGGCTCTCGGCTACCAGCCGCCCGAGGCGGACCGGTCTTTCCCGCTTTTCCAGTCTTTCGAACCGGCCGTCGGTTCAAAGCTCACCGGCCGCACCATTGCCGTCGCCCGCTATTCGGATATCGCGCTGCGTCCGAAGGAAGTGGTGCTGACCTTCGACGACGGTCCGATGCCCGGCAAGACCCACAAGATCCTGCAAGCGCTCGGAGACTACGGCGTCAGCGCGACCTTCCTGATGGTCGGGCAGATGGCGAAGACCTACCCGAAAGTGGCCCAGGAAGTGGCGCGCGCCGGCCATACGATTGGTACTCACACGTTCCGGCACGCCAATCTCAGAACCATGAGCGACGCCGCCGCGATGGCGGAGATCCGGAAAGGCCAGATGAGCGTCGCCGAGGCCCTGCAGCCGATCGGCATGCGCCCGGCACCGTTTTTCCGCTTTCCCTATCTTGCCGATACCGCGCGGCTTCGCCACGAACTTTCGAGCGAGGGCATCGTCGCGATCGACGTCGACATCGATTCCAAGGACTACTTCCGCGATGCTCCGGCGACGGTGCGCGACAGGACGCTGCGCGCGCTCGACAAGCACGGCCGTGGCATCATTCTCCTCCACGACATCCAGGCGCGCACGGCGGCGATGCTGCCCGGCTTCCTCGCCGAGTTGCAGAAGCGCGGCTACAAGGTGGTGCGGCTGGTGCCGGCCGGAGAGGCGGCGCAGGTGGCAGGGCTCTGATACGCGCGGGCGCTGAAAGCTGCGGCCGATGCGTTTCCGCCGACTGGAAGGACCGGCGCCGTCCGCCATTGTCGAGGGGCGCGCATCCGCCCGTGCGGGATCGCTACTTTAAGGGCAGGAACAGATCCGCCATGGTCTCGTGCTCCGCCACATCCGGGAAAAAGCTCAGCCGCTGGCAGTAGATCGGAAAGTCGCGGACGTCTTCGCCACTTCGCGGAAGCCAGTCGCGATAGAGATAGAGCGCGGCGGGCTCGAGATTATCCGTATGGCCGACGACGCGCAGAACCGCACAGCGCCCGCCGGGAATCTCGCCAGCTTTCACGTCCACTGCAGTCTCCTCGGTTGGCCGGTCCATTCCGACGCAAAGGTCGACGGCATAGTCGTCCGGCGAGGTCGGGCGTCGCTCGGAACGCCAGATCGTGAAGGTGGACTCGATACTTGGATGCAGGCCGGCGGCTCTGCGCCAGACGATGAAACGCTGGATGGTCGCGCCGAGCGTTGCCGGGTCGCCCCGATGTTCCATGATCGCGACCGGAATGGCCGGCACGTCGCGGATCGTCACGTCCTCTGCGGTGAAGGTTCTCTGCACGAGCGTACTCCTCGCATCATCGAGTGGCCCGAAGGCTGCATACCAAGGCTGCCAGTCGGGAGAGTTGCGAAACGCCTTGGGCGATTGTCCGACCCGCTGGCGAAAGGCGCGGGCGAACGCTCCAGGCGCGTCATAGCCGGCATCCATCGCAATGTCGGTGACGCTATCGCAGTCCAGATAGGCGAGCCGGAACGAAGCGCGCTTCATGCGGGCGAGCTGGACGTAGCGATGCACCGACAATCCGAAGATCGCCGTGAACTGCCGGTGGAAATGAAACTTTGAAAAGGCCGCGACGGCGCTCACCGTGTCGAGATCCAGATCATCGTCGAGATGCCGGTCGATGTAGTCGAGCGCCCTCTGCATCCGGTCGTGATATGTCTGAAGCGCCGCTTTCATCGTCCCCGTCCTGTTTGACGGGACCATTTAGACGGCATCGGCCCTGGCGCGCTCGACCGATCTTGCGGTTCGATCAATCGCGCCGTTCCGCAGTGCTGCTACGTCGCTCCGACAGCGATCTCAGACCGCCGGCTTCGCGTCGGCGCGCGGCTCGGTGTCGACGGCGCGGCCGTCGGCCAGAAGCTCGCGCTCTCGCACCCAGCCGATGCCCGGCTCGTCCTCCCGCGCGCCGCGCTCGCGCTGGATCAGCTTCCATGTCGCCGGGCCGCCGGAGATTTCGAAGAGATTGTAGCGCGATGGCGGGTTTTCGCCGCCGGGCGCCTGGCTAGCCGAGGGAACGCCGACGACCGGGATCTGCTTGTCCGGCCCGTGCAGCCAGTAGAGCGTGTCGAGATGGGTGTGACCGTGCAGAACCAGCTCGGCCCCGACGTCGCGCATCACTTTGGAAAAGAACTGCTTGCCGATCAGCCGCTTGTGCCAGGCGGTGGAGCCGGAGATCGGCGGATGGTGGATCAGGACGACGCGGAACAGGCCGAGCGCTCGGGTGGTCTCCAGGAGTTTGGCAAGCCGCAGCGCCTGGCCGCGCTTGAACGTGCCGGTGGCGAAGAACGGCGCCGTCGCCTCGGCGGTCGAGACGCCGAGGATCGCGACGTTCTCGCGGATGCGGAGATAGGGAAAGGACTTGCCCGTCGAGTTCAGTGGATCGTCGCCGATCATGTAGGGATACCATTCGCGATAGGACCGTTTCAGCGCGCCCGGCACATAGGCGTCGTGATTGCCGGGAACCAGCGACACAGTCTGCGGCGTGCCGAGGTCGCGCAGCCAGATGCCCGAGGCGATCGTTTCCTTTTTGGTGGCGAGGTTGACGAGATCGCCCGTCACCGCGATGTGGTCGGGATTTTCGGCCTTGAGGTCGACGACGAGATCGCTCAGCGTGTCGCCGAACATCATCCGGCGACGGTTGCGCTGCCAGTTGTACCAGCCGGTCACCCGCTTGGAGGCGAGTTCGCGTAAGGAGAGTTGCGGTAGCGGCCCGAGATGAACGTCGGAGAGATGGGCGAGACGGAACATCAGGCGGCTTTCCTCGATTGCGGCGTTGCCGAGCCGGGCGGGATCCTGCTTGGACCAGTGGCTCTGACGGTGCAACGTCTTGTTTTCGTGGCACGACGGGCTCTCACCGCATGACGCGGACCACGCCCGGATTGTAGATGCGACAGGAGTGAGGGGAACCGTGCGGTTTCAGAAAATACTGGTCACGGCCATGCAGGGCGTGCATCTTCTGTCGCGGCCGATGACCCTCGGCGTGCGCGGCGCGGCCTTCGATGGCGAGGGGCGGATCTTCCTCGTGCGCCACACCTATCTGCCGGGATGGTACATGCCCGGCGGCGGGGTCGATCCCGGCGAGACCATCGAAGAGGCGCTGCACCGGGAGTGTGCCGAGGAGGGGAACCTCAGGCTGGCGGCACCGCCGGAGCTTTTTGCCGTCTACTACAATCGCGCCGCATCGAAGCACGACCACGTCGTCTTCTATCGCTGCGACGGCGTCACCCAGACCGAGCCGAAGCGCCCGGACCGCGAGATCGCCGAGTCGGGCTTCTTTGCCCCGGACGATCTGCCGCAGGGCATCACCGACGCGACCCGCCGGCGGATCGAGGAACTGGCCGGCGGGCGGGCGGTCGATCCCTACTGGTGAGCCGCGCTCGTTTCGCCGGGAACTGCGGCAAGGCCGAGGAACCGCGAGATGCGTTCGATCACCCTGGTGTGGATCGCCGCACGGTCGGAGCCTTCGGGATCGGTACAGACCGGATCGTCCTGCTCCTCGGCGAGGAGCCTCGCCGCTTCCGGCTTGCAGAGGCCGAGGAAGGTGAAATGGACGGCGGGCCGGATCATCTCGTAGGTGGCATCCGGCAGCCGCGCGGCGAGATCGGATCCGGATGCAGATACGTCGACGCCCCGCCAGGCGTCCGGCGACCCGAGACCGATCAACTGGACCGGCAGCGTCATTGCCCCGATGCTGTCGTCGGACAGCGCGTCGGTCATGCCGGGTTCGACGGCGACGATGGAAGAAATCCGCGGGTCGCGGACATCGGCCTCCATGCCCTCCGGCAGACGATCGAGATCGACGCCACCCTTCCGGAAGAAGACGCAGTCGCCCTGATCGGCGAAGGTCTTGCAGTAGTCGCGATATTTTTCGCGCTCGAAACGACCGCCGGCAAGATCGAGGACCGTCGTGCCGCCGAGCGAAAAGCCGAGGGCGGTGATCCGCTTCCCGTCGATCAGCGGCCCGAAGCTCGGATCGGCGAGGATCGTGTCGAGGGCCGCTGAGAGATCCTTCGCCCGCTCGTCGAGCCGGGTGGTGCGCCGGGGCGAGGAGTCGCCGGAGGTGGTGCCGGGGTGATTGACCGCGACGACCAGCGCGCCTCTCAGTGCAAGCTGTGACGACAGCCAGCCGAGACCGTCCATGTTGCCGCCGGAACCGTGGGAGAGGAGGACCAGGGGATGGCTGCCGGGCGCAGCGGCGGCGCCGACGAGGGCCATCGTGCTTTCGAAGACCGCATTGCCGCCGACCGGCGCGGCATAGATCCGGTCGCTCGCCGGATACCAGATCGAGGCCGCCACCAGGACACCGCGATGGGCTGCCCTGACGTCGAACCGGTCGTAGCCGGCCAGCGGCTCGATCCGGCTCGGGGCCGGAGGCTCGGCCGAGGGAACCGGCGCCTCATCGGAGGCGGCTTGCGCCTGAGCGCCGGGGAGGCTGGCGGCGAGGATGGCGAGGACTGCGAGTGACGAGAGCCGAAGTGTCATGACGGGTTCCTTGATGCGGGACGTTCGGGACGATGCCCGGCACCCGGGATGGACCCCTCCATCGGTTTCGCGCGTCCTGAAACCGGTTCGAGGTCGCGCAAAGCGGGTTCGAGGCCTATCAGGAAGAGACCGGAGCGGAGTTGCCGATGCTTGCCCTGCCGATCTCGATCGTCATGTCCCTTGGCCTTGCCTATCTCCTGGCGCGCCTGCTCGTCGCACGGCGGATCGCCATGCCGATGGCGGCCCTTCTCCTCGCCTGCATCATTCAGGGTTTCGTCAACGCCCTGGCGCAGTATTACGGGGTGAGGGCCTTCCTCTTCGCCCAACCCGTGACGGCCTGCTGCATCCCGCCGCTGGCCTTCCTGGCATTGAAGGCGGCTCAGGATCGCGGCGAGGTGCATGCGGCACAACTGGTGCATCTTCTCGCCCCGGCCTTCATGGGCTTCTGTCTTTGGACAGCCCGTGAGGTCATCGACGCCGCTGTCGTCGTGATCTTCGCCGGCTACGGGGCGGCGATGCTGCTCGCGCTGCGCGCCGGCGCCGACGCGCTGCCCGAGGCAAGGCTCAATGCCGGCGACTGGCCACCACTGATCTGGCGGGCGATCGCGGTGATCCTGATCGTTTCGGCATTGAGCGACCTGGCGATCGCGCTGGCGATGATGGCGGGTGCCGGCTGGCTGAAGATCTGGATCGTCAGCTTCGGCTCGAGCGGAATGCTGCTCCTGATCGGCGTCCTCGCGGCGACGCGAAGCATTGCCGAGCCGGCGGCCGATGCGGATGTCGCTGGTGCTTCTCAAGCGGCCGTTGCGGACGGGGAGGACGCTGCCGCAAGCGAGCGCGACGCGGCCATTCTCGACGATGTCGACCGGCTTCTGGTCGGCCAGAAACTCTATCGCGACGGCGACCTGACATTGTCGAGGCTGGCAAGACGCCTGGGCCTTCCGGCCAAGCGCGTTTCTGAGGCGATCAACCGCCAGACCGGCGAAAACGTCTCGCGTTATGTCAACGGCTTCCGCATCAGGGACGCCTGTGCCGCCCTGGACGCCGGCCGGTCGGTGACCGAGGCGATGCTGGCAAGCGGCTTCGTCACCAAGTCGAATTTCAACCGTGAATTTCGACGGGTGACCGGGCGGGCGCCGACCGCCTGGGCCGACGGCAGAGGTCCGAAGGCCCTCGCAGATGGATCGCGGGCCGTCGCGCTGAGGGTCCGCCTTTCAGCCGCACCAGCCGGCGCGGCCCCGCCGCAGGATTGATCCCGCCGGGCCCCTCTGGTCAGCTTGCAAAAGCGACGCTTTCCCGGCCATGGGGGCGAGCCAGATCGAGCTCGGGGCCGAGGGGCACGATGCCGGTCGGGTTGATGGTCTTGTGGCTCGAATAGTAGTGGCCCTTGATGTGCTCGAAATTCACCGTCTCGGCGATGCCCGGCCACTGGTAGAGCTCCAGCATGTAGGCCTGGATCGCCGGATAGTCGGCGATGCGCCGCAGATTGCACTTGAAGTGGCCGTGGTAGACCGCGTCGAAGCGGATCAGCGTGGTGAAGAGCCGCCAGTCGGCCTCGGTCGGCGCCTCCGAGGGAACAAGATAGCGCTGTGCCGACAGCCGGTCTTCCAGCATGCCCAGCGTCTCGAACAGCGGGTGGAAGGCCTTTTCGTAAGCCCGCTGCGTCGTCGCGAAACCGCATTTGTAGACGCCGTTGTTGACGGTGTCGTAGACGAGCGCGTTGATCTCGTCGATCGCCGCGAGATGCTCCGGCGGCGTGATGGTGACGGAATTGTCGGCAAAGGCTGAAAAGCCGGTGTCGAGAATGCGGATGATCTCGGCCGACTCGTTGTTGACGATGGTGCCTTGCTGCTTGTCCCAAAGCACCGGCACGGTGACGCGGCCGGTATAGGTCGGCTCGGCCTCAATGTAGACCTCGTAGAGCCGCTGCTTGCCGAGGACGCTATCGGGGATCGCGCCCGGCCGCTCGGAGAACACCCAGCCTTCTTCGCCCATGTGGTAGTCGACGATCGAGAGCGAGATGACGTCCTCGAGCTTCTTCAGCTTGCGGGCGATCAGCGTCCGGTGGGCCCAGGGGCAGGCGAGGGAGACATAGAGGTGGTAGCGCCCGGCCTCGGCCGGAAAGCCGCGCTGGCCGTCCGGGCCGGGCGAGCCGTCAGGCGTGATCCAGTTGCGGAACGTGGTCGTCGTCCGCTCGAAGCTGCCGCCGGTCTTCTTGGTGTCGTACCACTTGTCCTGCCACTTGCCGTCGACGAGAAGTCCCATGGCAATCGTCTCCCGAATCTCCGCTGGCCGGCCCTCGCCAAGCCCGAATGGTCTCTGCCGGCATATGATCCGCGTTCCCGGCAAGGACAATGCGAGCGCTTCCATGCGCCGGCGCGACAGTGCGTCACCACTTGCGGTGAGGAATGGTCCGGGACAGTGGACCGGACCTGCGGAAGGTGCTAACCGCAACCGCGCAGCTTGAAGGGGAAGACCGCGATGACGATCCTGCGACGACGAAAGAGGCCGAGCGCGCTGACGCGCTGACCATCCGTCGTTGGCTGCCGGTCGTTATGCGTCCGGGCGTGCGAGCGGCGGGACCGCTCGACTGACCATTTCCGGACGCCCCCATGTTTCACCTGAGCGACGTCAGGTTCCTGCCTGAACTGCCCGACCATCACGCCGCGATCGAGGCGATCGCCGACGAGGCCTTCGGGCCGGGACGCTTCGCCCGCGCCGCCGAGCGGGTGCGCGAGATGGCGGCGCACGACCCGGCGCTTTCCTTCGTCGCCGAGCATTCCGGCGCGATCATCGGATCGGTGCGGCTGACGCCGATCAGCGTCGGCGAGGCGCCGAGCCTTCTGCTCGGGCCGCTGGCTGTGCGCCCGGATTACAAGAACCGCGGCGTCGGCAAGGCGCTGATGCGGCTTGCCGCCGAGGCCGCGAAGGCAAGCGGCGAGGGCTCGATCATCCTCGTCGGCGACCCGCCCTATTATCAGCCGCTCGGCTACCGGCCGCTGACGCAGGGCAGCGTGACCATGCCGGGGCCGGTCGACCCGCGGCGGCTTTTGGGGCTGGAACTCGCCGATGGCGGGCTCGACGGCCTTGCGGGAGTGATCGGCCCGCGGCCTGTCTGAAATTCTGCCTGGTGGACGAAAGGCAATCGCGACGGCTATGCTGCAGCTTGTCGTCGTGTCGAGTGGTCCAGACGGTTGTATCCGGAGCTTCCCTTTGAATCGCTGATCCCGGGAATTCCTGTCAGCCATCAGGCAAAAGGCCGAGGAAGCCTTCAGCGATGGAAGGCCCATGTCACGACGAAGATGCGCGAAGACCTGCCGGAAGGAAACTTCGCATTCGAACGACCGCTGGCTGTCAGGCTCTACTTCTTTCCACAGGCGCGGCTGGAGGCCGATATCGACAATTGCGCCAAACCCATCCTCGATGCCATGGGCGGCTGCGTCTATCTCGACGATCGACAGGTCGAGTGCCTGCTGGTGCAGAAGTTCGAGCCGGGTCGCCCGTTGCCCGTCGACGACGTGACGGGCTGTCTGAAGACACCGATGGAAGCGGAAGAACCCGTCATCTATGTTAGGGTCGACGCCGCTCCCGGAGATGAAAGATGACCCTTTCGACGATTACTCCGGAAGAGGCGGCACTCGACGTGCTGGAGCCTCAATTGGTTCGCGACGGCTTCACCGTTCTTCGACAGCCGACGGCGGAGCAACTGCCGAAGTTCCTGACCGGTTACCTGCCAGATGCGGTTGCCTATGGCGCCGGCACGAACCTTGCGATCGAAATCAAGTCACCGAGGCGGAGCAGATCCGAACCTGACGCCGATGCCATCCGCAAGCTGTTCGAGGGTCACCCCGACTGGCAACTTCGCTTCATCTACTACGCGCCCTCCGAGCCGCTCCTGCAGACCGTTTCAGATGCGCGCCTCAAGGACAGGATCGCAGAACTGCGCAAGCTCGCGACCCTGGATCCGCAGGCGGCACTCGTGATGGCCTGGGCCGCCCTGGAAGGAACCCTTCGGGCGATCGAGCCGGGGGCGGGAGAGCTTCGCGGCCCTCGCTCGGTCGCGAGCTTCCTTGCCTCGCAGGGATATGTCGACATCGAGCAAACGCGACGGCTTCTCTCGCTTGCCGACCTGCGCAGCCAGATTGCCCACGGCGAAATCGATCGCGAACCGGCGGTCGCCGATGTCACATTCGTGCTCGATGTCGCGGACGGCCTCCGACAGGAGGCCGGGCTTCGGGACGCCGGCTGAAATCCGGTCAGCGCCCCTCGCGGTACCAAGTCGCCGACAGCACCAGAAGCAGCACCGCGAGGCCGAGGAAGCCGGCAAAGAGCGGCGTGCGGTCGACGCCCCTGAGGATCGTCTCGTCGGTGGTCTTGAGGCCGATCCAGTCGCGGCCGTCGCCATCCGCGCGGCCGCTGATCGGCACGATCCGCGGGATCGAGACATCGCTCGATCCGTCGCGGCCGATGCGCCGGACGCTGCCGCGTGTCGCCTCGGCGATCGGCGAGAGCTTCTCGCCGGTGGAGATCGCCTCGCGATATTCGCGGGGATTGACCGGACCGACGGTGCCGAGGGCGCGCAGATCGCCGTTGGCGGCCTGGAAGAGCCCCATCTCGCCGGTCTTCAGGACGCCCTCCCAGATGCCCGGGCTGACATTCTTCAGAGGCAGGTTCTCCGCCTTGCCGGACGGGGTGATCACCGTCGCCGGGCCGGGATCGTCGCCGATCGTCTGGCGGGTGACGACGAGATCCGAACCGCGCGCCTCGGCGTCGAGCGCCTCCTCGTCGAGCTCGGGTTCCTTCATCAGCCAGTGGGCGACGCGCCGGAACAGCGCGACATGCGGCCCGCCACCCTCGAAGCCTCGCGACCACAGCCACTCCTGATCGGAGAGGAGAAGGGCGATGCGGCCTTCGCCGACACGGTCGAGCACCAGCAGCGGCTTGCCCTCCGGACCGGTCATCACCGTCTCGCCCTTCGGCTCGCCGACGTCGATCGAGCGGAACCACGGGCTCCAGTCCGGCGGCTCGGCATTCGAGCCGGGGAGGTTGCGGGTGACCGGGTGCTTCTTTCCGAGATCGGAGACTTCCGGATAGTAGGCCTTCTCTTCGATCTGACCGGTCGGCTGGGCCGGCAGGATCCACTGCAGCGGCGTGCGGGCGATCGACTCGTTGCCGGAAAATTCCGGCCCGGCGGCGATCAGCATGGCGCCGCCGTTTTCGACATACTGGGCGATGTAGTCGAAATAGAGCGAGGGAAGGACGCCGCGCTCCTGGTAGCGGTCGAAGATGATCAGGTCGAAGTCCTTGATCTTCTCGACGAAGAGCTCGCGGGTCGGAAAGGCGATCAGCGACAGTTCGTCGATCGGCGTGCCGTCCTGCTTCTCCGGCGGGCGCAGGATGGTGAAATGTACGAGATCGACCGTCGCGTCGGATTTTAAAAGATTGCGCCAGGTGCGCTCGCCGGCATGCGGCTCGCCCGAGACGAGGAGCACACGCAGGTTCTCGCGGATACCGTCGACGACGGCGATGGCCTTGTTGTTGACGGCGGTGATCTCGCGGTCGTCGCGGGCGACCGAAAGTTCGATGATGTTCTTGCCGGCGCGGGGGAGGGTGAAGTCGACCGTCTCGTCCTGGCCGGGCGTCGCCTGCTCGCGGGTGACGAGGTCGCCGTTGAGGAAGACCTGCACGGGGACCGGGGAGGTGCCTGCCCCGGCGCCTTCCTCGATGACGCGATAAGTCAGGCGCTGGTTTTCGTCGACGAGCCCGAAGCGGGGCGCGTTCAGCACCTCGATGCGCCGGTCGAACTCGTCGTCCCGGCCGGTGATCAGTCCGTGGACCGGCGCGTCGAAACCGAGCTTCGAGGCTTCCGAGGGGATGTCGTGGATCTGGCCGTCGGTGACCATGATGGCGCCGGCGACCCGGCCGGGCGCGACGTCCTTCAGGGAATCGGAAAGGGCGCCGAAGAGCGCGGTGGTCGCATCGTCCGACGGCGTTCCGGCGGACTTCGCCTCGACGGTGCGCACCTCGAACTCCGGGAAACGCGCAAGGCTCGCCTTCAGCGCCGCTTCGGCCTTGTCGGTCTGGGCGGTGCGGTCGCCGATCGACTGGCTCTGGCTGCGGTCGACGACCAGCGAGACGACGCTCTTCATCGGGTCGCGCTCTTCGCGCAGCATCACCGGATTGGCGAGGGCGAGGATCAGCGCGGCGATCGCCATGATGCGCACGATCGCCCCGGGCGTGCGGGCGACGAGAAGGACAAGCGCCAGGATCGCCGCGGGGATGCCGAGCGCGGCAAGGACAGGCCAGGAGAAGAACGGATCGAAGGCGATGGACCAGGTCATTGGCCGAGCCTTTCGAGGAGGGCCGGGACGTGCACCTGATCTGCCTTGTAGTTGCCGGTGAGGACATACATCACGATGTTGACGCCCGCCCTATAGGCAAATTCCCGCTGCGAGGGATCCGAGGAGTCGGTCGGATAGAGGAACAGCCCCTTGTCGTCGACCGCCCAGGCTCCGGCGAAATCGTTCGAGGTGATCATCAGCGAGGAAACGCCGTCGCCGCCGCGCGCCGGGCGGGCCGTGCCGCTGGCGTCGGGCACCAGCGATTCCACCCACAGGGGCGAGTCCGAATGCAGCCCCGGAAACGAGCTGAGAATATAGAACGCCTTTGTCAGCACGTGATCCGGCGGAACCGGCTCGAGCGGCGGGATGTCGAGATCGCCGAGGATGTCGCGCAGCCGCCGCTGGCCCGGGGAAACACTGCCGGAGAGCGACGAGAGGGCATCGTCGTCGACGTCGAAGATCACCGTCCCGCCCTGCTTCATATAGGCGTCAATGCGGCTGATCGCGTCGCGCGGGGGCATCGGCGCATCGGCGCTGACCGGCCAGTAGATCAGCGGGAAGAAGGAGAGCTCGTCCGAGCCGATGTCGACGCCCATCGGGGCTCCCGGCTCCAGCGCCGTCTTTGCCGCGATGTATTGCGACAGGCCGCGAAGACCGGCGCGCGAGCGGTCGTCAAGGGACGTATCGCCGGTCTCGACATAAGCGAGATGGGTCTCCGAAGTCGCCTCGATCGCCCGGGCGACGTCGAATTTGTCCGATTGCACGATGGTCTCGGCGAAGGCGGCCGCAGGAGCGAGGAAATGTCCCGCGCCTGCAAGACCTGCGAACGCGAAGAGCACGACCGGCACCGCCGTCCCGGCCGAGCGGCCGGCAAGACGACCGCGCAGGCGGCTGAAGCCGCCATTCAGCCAGAGCATGGCGAAGGCATCCAGGGCAAAAAGCACGAGAGCGGCGGCGAAGAGATAAGGCCTGAGATCGAGGCTGTCCTCGCCGGCATAGGGGCGGGCATCGGTGGCGGTACCGAAATCAAGGGTCGGAAGCGGCGCCAGCCGGGACGAGGCGCCGAGGAGGTTGTGCGCGACATAGCCGTCCTCGCTGCCATAAAGACCCGGCGGGTTCTTGAGGTCCACCGGGGCCGGCGGATCGGAAGCGAGTACCAGCGGCTGGACCTCGGGGCCGGGCGCCGTCAGCCGGCCGGTGCCGTCGAGAACCCGGTAGGGCGGCAGGCTCTCCGCCGCGGTGCGCCCGTCCGGCGCTGCGGCATTGGCGCGCGACAGGGAGACGATCCGCCTCAGCATCGAAACGAAGGCGCCCGAGATCGGTAGGTTCGACCAGGTGGCCTCTGCCGTGACGTGGAAGAGGACGATGGTCCCGGCGCCCTGCGTGCGGGCGGTGACGAGGGGCGTGCCGTCGGCAAGGCTTGTCCAGGTGTGGTCGGCAAGGTCCGCCGACGGCTCGGCAAGGATCTGGCGGGACACGGTGACGTCTTCCGGCACCGCGATCCCGGCGAAGGGGGTCGCCTCGTTCATCGGAGCGAGCTTCTGCGGCTCGGACCAGGACATCGCACCGCCCAGCTGCCTTTCGCCGGCGCGAAGCCGCACGGGGACGAGCGTGTCCTCGCCGGTCGTCGCGGCGAGGCGCGGGCCGGCAAAGCGGACGAGATAACCGCCGTTCTCGACGAACTTCTGGAGCGCGGCGCGTGCTTCGTCCGGCACGACGCCGATATCGGCGAGAACCACGACTGAAGGCTTGCGCTCGAGGAGCTCCGGGATCGCCTCGGCGAGATTGGCCGTCGAAGGCCTGACGATGTCGGCGAAGGGTTCGAGCGCCCGCGAGATGTAGTAGAGCGGCGAGAGCAGCGGCTGCGCCTCGTCGGCGGACTCGCCCGAGACCAGCGCGACGCGGCGGCGACGGAAGGAATCGTCGAGCAGCCGGACGGCGCCGGCGGTCGGGACGCCCTCGACCTCGATGCGGGCGATGTCGTTGCGCATTTCGACCGGGATCTGGAAGCGGGCCTCGCCCGTCCCGTCGCTGCCGGAAAAGTCGACCGGCGCCGAGCCTATGGCGCGCGACTGGGCGTCGCGGGCGACGAGCTGGAATGCGCCGACCGGCGTGCCGGTCGGACGCACGGCCGAGACCACCAGCGCCTCGGTGGAATTGTCGGCGTTGGTGAGGCCGATCACGCCATCGAGGGAAGGCTGATAGACGATCGCCTGGCCTGGCGTGAGCGCCGCGAGGGCCTGCGCGGCCGCTTCCGCGTCGGAGGAATCGAGACCATCGGAGAGAAACACCAGCGAGCCGGGCCGCTGGCCGGCGAGGGCTGTCGCGATCCTTTGCGCGGCGGCGAGCCGGTCCGTCGGAACCGGGCGCGGCGTTGCGGCGGCGAGGCGCTCCAGCGCCCTCGCGGCCTCGACGGGCGAGGCATCGTCATTGGCGCCCTCGGCGGAAAAGGCGAGCGATACCGTCCGGCCGGCCTCGCCGGCCTGGCGGATGATCGCCTCGGCGGCGCTGCGGCGCCGGTCGAAATTGCCGCCCGAGGACCAGCCGTTGTCGACCAGGAGCGCTACCGGCCCGGTGCCGGAAATCAGCGTCTCGCGCGGATTGAGGGTGGGGGCGGAAAGCGCGAAGATGACGAGGGCGGCGAGCAGCAGCCGCAGGAGCGTCAGCCACCAGGGGCTCTTCGACGGCGTCTCCTCGCTCCTCAGGACCCGCTGCAGGATACGCAGGGGCGGGAACGCCTCGACCTGCGGGCGCGGCGGCGTCAGCTTCAGGAGCCACCAGATGACCGGCAGGGCCAAAAGGCCGGCAAGGACGAAGGGAGCTCCGAAACTGAGGGCGAGAGAGCCGATCACGGGCGCGGCCCCGCGACCTGGGGAACGCCCGACAGCCGGGAATGCAGGGCCACCAGCGCCTCGGAGGCGAGCCTGTCGGTCCGGTGGAAGAGGAAGCTCCAGCCGAGGCGACGGCAATGATCGGAGAGGATGTCCCGCCGCGCCTTATAGAGTTCGGTGTATTCGTCCCGCAGCGTCTCGGCGCGGCCGGCGGTCAGCCGCCCGCCGCCCTCCGGATCGCGGAATTCGGTGCGGCCGGCATAGGGAAAGGTTTCCTCGGCGGGATCGGCCACCATCACCAGATGGCCGCGAATGCCGCGCCGGCCGATCCGGTCGACGAAAGCGAGGATATCGTCCAGGGGATCGAGGCAGTCGCTGACGATGACGATCTCCGAGAAGCGGCGCAGCCGGTCGTCCGGCGGGAAGTGATGGGCCGGGCGGTCGTTCATCAGCGCCGCGGCGAGGCGCTCGGCGGCATTGCGCGCGGCGATCGGCTCGATGACGCCGGGATAGCCGATCCGCTCGCCGGAGCGCGACAGGAGTTCGGCAAGGGCGAGAACGAGGACCAGGGCGCGGGATTCCTTCGACACCGGCGCGGCACCCGACTGGTAGCGCATCGAGGACGACGGATCGGCCCAGAGCCAGACCGTGTGGGCGGCCTCCCATTCGCGGTCGCGCAGATAGACATGGTCGTCACGGGCGGAGCGGCGCCAGTCGATGCGCGACACCTGCTCGCCCTCGACGAAGGGGCGGAACTGCCAGAAATTCTCGCCGATGCCACGACGTCTGCGGCCATGCCAGCCGGCAATGACCGTCGAGACGATGCGCCGCGCCTCGACCAAGAGGTCGGGCAGCAAGACAGCGCGCTGGCGGGCGCGGACGAGCGCGTCGGAAGCGTTGGTGAGTTCGACCGTCGAGCCGACCGGCATCAGATCCGCCTTCTCGAAGATCGGGCGATCAACCGACGTCTCGCTTCAGCGAGGCGATGACGTCCCGGACACTCATGCCCTCGGCCCTGGCGGCGAAATTGAGCGCCATGCGGTGCTGGAGGATCGGCTCGGCCAGCGCCATGACGTCGTCGATGGACGGCGCCAGGCGTCCCTCATAGAGGGCGCGAGCACGCACGCAGGTCATCAGCGACTGCGAGGCGCGCGGGCCCGGGCCCCAGGCGATGTGGGTGTCGGCCTCCTTGTGGCCGCTGCCGGGCCGGGCCGAACGCACGAGCGTGAGGATCGCGTCGACGACGCTTTCCGGAACCGGCATGCGGCGGACCAGCGTCTGGATCTCGCGCAGCCTTTCGGCGGCGAGCACCGGCTTGGCATGATCCTCGACGCCGCCGGTCTCGAGCAGGATGCGGCGCTCGGAGGCGAGATCGGGATAGTGCACGTCCACCTGCATCAGGAAGCGGTCGAGCTGCGCCTCGGGAAGCGGGTAAGTACCTTCCTGCTCCAGCGGGTTCTGCGTCGCCAGCACGTGGAAGGGCGCCGGCAGGTCGTAGCGCTCGCCGGCGACGGTGACGTGGTACTCCTGCATCGCCTGCAGCAGCGCCGACTGGGTGCGCGGCGAGGCGCGGTTGATCTCGTCGGCCATCAGGAGCTGGGCGAAGACCGGGCCCTTCACATAGCGGAAGGAGCGGCGGCCGGTCTCTTCCTGGTCCATGACCTCGGTGCCGATGATATCGGAGGGCATCAGGTCCGGGGTGAACTGGATGCGGCGGGCGTCGAGGCCCATGGCGACGCCGAGGGTGTCGACAAGCTTGGTCTTGGCAAGGCCGGGCACGCCGACGAGGAGAGCGTGGCCACCGGCGAGGATGGCAATCACCGTCTGCTCGACGACACTCTCCTGACCGAAGATGACGCGGCCGACGGAGGCCTTCACCCGCGCGATGTCGGCAAGGGCGGCTTCGGCGAGGCCGACGATGGCTTCCTCGCTGAGCGTCGATTCCTGCGGGGCGAGTATCGTCATGAGTGGTCGTCTCCAATGCCGGAACCGGGCCGAAGCCGGGCTTTGCCGCTGCGTGCCGCCAAGGCCTCGACGGCGGGCCAAAGAGTCGGGGCAGGTCCGTCAATCAATACGATCGGGAATCCCGGTGGCAAGCGGCGAATGTCCAACTATTTCGTGAGGAAGAAGGCGGGCAAAAATGAGACCGGCCGCAATCCGGACGGATGCAGCGAAGCAAAACGGAACGCATGACGAATCAAGCCTCTAATCAGACAGTCAGCCTCGCTGCGCTGATTTCGCGCGCCGAGCGGGCCGGGCGCGGAGCGCCGCCCGTGGAGCGCTGGAAGCCGGATTTCTGCGGCGATATCGACATGGTGATCAGGGCCGACGGCACCTGGCTCTATCAGGGAACACCGATTCGCCGCGAGGCGCTGAAGCGGCTGTTCTCTTCGGTGCTGCGCAAGGACGAGGACGGGCGGACCTATCTCGTCACGCCTGTGGAAAAGCTCGGCATCATCGTCGATGACGCCCCCTTCGTCGCCGTCGAGATGACCCGGGAAGAAACGGGCGAGGGGCCGACGCTGACCTTCAGGACCGACGTCGGCGACGTCGTCAAGGCAGGCCCTGACCATCCGATGCGGTTCGCCGTCGGCGAAGAGGGCGCGTTCCGGCCCTATCTTCTGGTTCGTGGGCGGCTGGAAGCAGCGCTGACGCGATCGCTCGCCTTCGACCTCGCCGAGTGGCTCGAAGAGGACGAGCGCGGCTTCTTCCTCACCTCGAACGGCGCGCGATTCGACGTGCCGCAGGTGGCGGCGTGACGGAGTTGCAGGCGCGGGCATTGACGGCGGCGGACCTGCGGGCGCGCTTTGCGGCGCTCGGCGACGAAAGCGAGCGTTTCGCCGGAGCCGCGGCGGCGGAATATGGGGACCATCGGCTTAATCCGGATCTCGTCGCGGCGATGAGCCGGGCCGAGTCCCGCAGGGCGGCCGTCCTCGTGCCGGTGGTCGACCGCGGCGAGGACGAGGCGACGGTGATCCTGACGACCCGCACCCGCTCGCTGCGCCAGCATTCGGGCCAGATCGCCCTGCCGGGCGGGGCGATCGACGACACCGACGCCTCGCCGGAGGCAGCGGCAATGCGCGAGGCCATGGAAGAGGTCGCGCTCGATCCCCGCTTCGTCGAGCCGATCGGCCGGCTGCCGCGCTATCTGGCACGGACCGGCTTCCACATCACGCCGGTGGTCGGCGTGGTCGCGCCGGGATTCGTGCTGGAGCCCAATCCCGGCGAAGTCGAGGATGTCTTCGAGGTGCCGCTCGGCTTCCTGATGGATGCAGCCAACCACCGGCAGGAAAGCCGGGTTCTCGACGGCCTGACGCGTCACTATTTCACGATGCCCTTCGGCGAGCGCTTCATCTGGGGCGTCACCGCCGGCATCATCAGGACACTCTACGAACGGTATTACGCATGACGACGATTTCCGCCGACTGGCTGAAGGCCGAACCGCTGCAGGCATTGCTGGCGGCGCTCTCCGCCGATGGGCAAGCGGCGCGGGTGGTCGGCGGCGCGGTGCGCAACACGCTGATGGACCGGCACGTCACCGACATCGACATCGCGACGACGACGCTACCCGAGGAGACGATCCGCCGCGCCGAGGCGATCGGGCTGAAGACGGTTCCGACCGGGATCGAACACGGCACCATCACCGTCATCGCCGACCACCGGCCCTATGAGGTGACGACGCTGAGGCGCGACATCGAGACCGACGGGCGGCATGCGGTGGTGACCTTCGGCCGCGACTGGCAGGCCGATGCGGAGCGGCGCGACTTCACCATCAACGCCCTCTATGCCGACGCTAAGGGCGAGGTGCTCGACCTCGTCGGCGGGATCGCCGACATCGAGCGTGGCAATCTGCGCTTCATCGGCGAGGCCGAACAGCGCATCCTCGAAGACCGGCTGCGGATCCTGCGGTTCTTCCGCTTCTTTGCCTGGTACGGGCGGGGGCGGCCGGACGCCGACGGGCTGCGCGCCGTCACGCGGCTGCGGGACGGGCTGACGCAGCTTTCCGCCGAGCGGGTGTGGAACGAGCTTCGCCGGCTGCTGGTGGCTCCCGATCCGTCCCGGGCGCTTCTGTGGATGCGGCAGACGGGAGCGCTGACGGTCGCGTTGCCTGAGAGCGAGCGCTGGGGCATCGACCATATCCATGCGCTCGTCCAGAGCGAGGCGGCGCGGGGATGGAAGCCCGATCCACTGATCCGGCTGATGGCCATCGTGCCGCCCGATCCGGCGCGCCTCGGCGAGCTTTCCAAGCGACTGAAGCTCGCCAATCACGAGCGCGACAGGCTGCTGGCATTCGGCAACGAGCCGGCGCCGCAACCGGACGAGAGCGAGCGGGCACTGCGGGCGCGGCTTTATTTCGGCAATCGCCAGGCGAGCGAGGACGTGTTGCGACTGGCGCTCGCCAAGGCGCAGGGCAAGATCGGCAGCGATACCGACGCCCTCGAGACGGTCGCCAAGCTCTCGGCCCGGCTCCAGATCGCCGAGGCGTTCTCGGCGCCGGAATTTCCGCTCAGCGGCGAGGAGCTGAAGCAGAAGGGATTTGCGCCGGGGCCCGATCTCGGACGTGAACTCGACAGGCTGAAGCGGATCTGGGCCGAGGGCGGATTTCAGGCGTCTGTGGATGAGTTGCTCGCCAAGGCCGAGGCCGGCGGTACCGGCGCGTAGGGTGCAGGCGCCGGACGAGGCCGATCCGGCTCGCATGTTCCGACAAACGAAAACGGCGGCATCGCCCCGATGCCGCCGTCGATCGACTTCAGATCGTCAGCCAGCCGTTCAGGCCGCGCGTTCGCCGGTCTCGGGCTTCTCGACCATCTTCTCGCGCATCGAGTCCATCATCGAAGGGCTGATATGCTCGATGCCGAGGGCGTTGGCCTGGGCGATGGCCCGGCGAATGACGCCAGCCTTTGTGTCGGCGCGGATGACGCGCCCGCATCCCGGAAACACGGCGCTGCAATCGAGTTCATACATGGTGGTGCCTCCCATTTTGTTTCAGCTTTTTATATGGGGAGAGAACGCCGATTTATATATAAAGGTTCAATGAGATACAGGTTTTTTCAGTCGCGGCGATAGATCAAGGCCATTTAACTATCGGCGGCATGGAAGACAGGATCGACTGGACATTGCCGCCGGTCTTCAGGCCGAAAAGCGTGCCGCGGTCGTAAAGGAGATTGTACTCGACATAGCGGCCGCGACGGACCAACTGCTCTTCGCGGTCCTCCTCGGTGAAGGGCAGCGCGGCGTTCTGCCGGACGATGTGCGGATAGACCACCAGGAAAGCCTTGCCGACGTCGCGGGTGAAGGCGAAATCCTCCTCCCAACCGCCGGCGTCCTCGGCCGAATGCAGCCAGTCGTAGAAGATGCCGCCGACGCCCCGCGGCTCGTCGCGATGCGGCAGGTAGAAATACTCGTCGCACCACTCCTTCAGCTTCTCGTAGTCGGCAACGCGGCGGTGGCGGTCGCAGACGAATTTCAGCGCCCGGTGGAAGGCGACCGCATCGGCGTCGTCCTCCTTGCGGCGGCGGTCAAGGGTCGGCGTCAGATCGGCGCCGCCGCCGAACCACTGGCGGGTGGTGACCACCATGCGGGTGTTCATGTGAACGGCCGGGACGTTCGGATTGCGCAGATGCGCGATCAGCGAGATGCCGGAGGCCCAGAAGGTGGGATCCTCCTCGGCGCCGGGAATCTGCTGGCGGAACTCCGGCGAGAATTCGCCATGCACCGTCGAGACATGGACGCCGACCTTCTCGAACAGCCGGCCGCGCATCATCGACATGACGCCGCCGCCGCCATCAATGTCGCGGAACCACTCGGTCCGCTCGAACCGGCCGGGCTCCGGCGAGACCTCTTCGCCGAACTCGTCCTCCAGCGCCTCGAATGCGGCGCAGATGCGATCGCGCAGCGCCTCGAACCAGGCCCGGGACATCGCCTTCTTGTGTTCGAGATCGTCCGGCAGGCCGGTCGGCAGCTCAGCTCGTTCCATCGTCTTCAGTCTGTTTCCCCCGGGGCGCCTGGCGGCATTTTAACATGCGCCTGAGCTTTTACGGCAGGGGGCGACGCCAATGGTGCGCGTCCCGAACCGCGACCGCCTTCCCATCGAGGCGGCGCGCCCGTCCGATTCGTCATTTCTTCGCGGCGACACTATCTTTTCGGAAGTTCGAGACAAACCCGCTTTTGACCGGAGTCCCCATGTCGTCGCTCGGAAGGCCGCCGCTCGACGGGCTGAAGCGCCAGCTCCTGCGTGCCCGCGATCATCGGTCGCAAGGCGCGGCGGGCGCGGCCGACAATTTCGTGCGCGAAACCTTCACGCTGGAGCGCGGTGCGGCGCGGCTGAAGGCGCGGGAGTGGTTCGAGAAATTCCCCAAGGCCGCCTACTGGACGCAGGTCGAGAGCTGGCGGCAGCTGCCGGACGAGCGCATCGAATTCACCATGCGGCGGCTGCCGACCGCCGACTGAGGCGCACATCGCAGATGGGGCGGGGGGATGATGCCGCTGCCGTTCCAGCCTGGTCGGTGAGACGAGGCGGCTAGTGGAGCGAATTCGACATTTGAGTCCCGGCCAATGTGGGCTTCGCATCAAATGTCGAATTCGAAAGCTCCACTAGAAACAGAGATTTACCTAGTGGTTCTTTGATTCCGACATTTGCCGCGAGCCTGATACAAGATGGACGCAGATGTCGGAATCGAACCACTGGTCGTGGCCGCCCCCGGCGGTTCGAGGCCGGGGGACGGGTCTGTCCGATCGTGGGTGGCGCCGCTCGTCAGGCGGCGATGCCGGAGATCGACTTCAGGATCGAGGCGCCGACGGTGTATTTCGGATCGACCATGTTGCCGAGGCGGATGCGGCCGCACTGGGTGAGCAGCATGTAGGCGTCGATCTCGTCGAAGCCGAAATCGGCGGCCATCCAGCGGATCAGCTCGCGATAGGCGCCTCTCGCCGCGTCCTCCATCGGCCGGGCCGAGCCGATCGTCATGTAGAAGCGCTCGTTTTCGAGCCGCGGCGTCTTGATCGTCCAGCCCTTGATCAGGTCGACCCGCAGGGTGGTCACCGTCGGATGCTCGATGGCGACGCCGCAGAGTTCGCCGTCACCCTGTGCAGCATGGCAGTCACCGACATAGAGATAGGCGCCTTCCGTATTGACCGGCAGGTAGATCACCGCGCCCGGCGCGACGTCCGGCAGGTCCATGTTGCCGCCGTAATAGTCCGGAACCAGCGACGAGATCGCCTCGATCTCGGGCGCCGTGCCGATCGTGCCGATGAAAGGCTCGTAGGGCAGGGCGATCCGGTCGTTCCAGACGGTGCCCTTTTCCTCGGTGATCTCCAGCTTCTTCACCCGCTCCGGGAGTGGCGCGGTCAGCATGGCGGTGTCGCCGGTCGGCACGAGGCCGCCGAATTCCGGCATGATCACCGTCGTGCCGCGGGGCTGCGGTCCGCGTGGCACGACGCTTTCGATATAGACCGCCAGGCAGTCGCCCTTTTCGGCGCCGTTGACGAAGATCGGGCCGTTCTGCGGGTTGAGATAGGGAAAGTTGAGGATCTCGCTCGGCTTGTCGGTCTCGTGCTTGATCGCCCCCTCGAAGGCGTCGTGGGTCTCGGCCGAGACGACGGCGCCGGGATCGACGGTGAGCACCGGCTCGACGAAGGCGCCGTAGACATAGTGATACTTGCCCTGGCTCGCTTCGGTGATGGAATGGCTCGTCAGCGCCTTGCCCTTTGCGACGGCCTTGCGCGCCATGATGGATTGGTCGAACCAGCTCATGGGTCTTTCCTCTCTTCGGTTGAATGGTTTCCGGCCGGCGTCGATTGCCTAGACGGCGAGATAGCGCCGGACCGCATCCCGGTCCTGCAGGACCTCGGCGCCGATCTCCGCGATCACCGCGCCCTTGTCCATGACGTAGCAACGCTCGGTCATCGCCCGGATCATGTCGAGGTTCTGCTCGACGAAGACGACGGTGATGCCGGTTTCGCGGTTGAGCTCCACCATGATGCGGGCGATGTCCTGAACGATGTTCGGCTGGATGCCTTCGGAGGGCTCGTCGAGGAGGATCAGCGAGGGGCCTCCCATGAGCACCCGGCCGATGGCGAGCTGCTGCTGCTGACCGCCGGAGAGCGTGCCGGCGCGCTGGTCGCGGCGCTCCTCCAGGATCGGGAAATAGCCGTAGATCTGTCCGAGCCGCTTCCTGGCGTCGGCCTGCCCCGATCCGTCGATCGACTGGCCGACGAGGAGGTTCTCGACGACGCTCATGCGCGGAAAGACGTCACGCCCCTGCGGCACGTAGCCGATGCCGAGCCGGGCGCGCCGATGGGCGGACAGAGCGCCGATCTCGGCACCTTCGAACAGGACCGAGCCGTTCTGGGGTGGCAGGAGGCCGATCAGGCTCTTCATCAGCGTCGACTTGCCGACGCCGTTGCGGCCGATCACCGCGACGATCTCGCCCTGGCGGACCGACATGTCGACGCCCTGCAGCACCGGCTTGCCGCCGTAGCCGGACCTCAAGGCGATGGTTTCGAGCATCACTTCCTTACGCATGGATCTCGCCCAGATAGATCGCGGCGACGCGCTCGTCGGCGACGATCTCTTCGATCGTCCCCTGCGCGAAGACCTTGCCGAAGTGCAGAACGGTCACCCGCTGGGCGATCTGGCGCACGAAGGCCATGTCGTGCTCGACCGCGAGCACGCTGACGCCGTCGGCATTCAGCGCCTGGACCATCTCGCCGGTGGCGTGGGTCTCGTCGGGGGTCATGCCGGCGGTGGGCTCGTCGAGAAGCAGGAGCCGGGGCTTCAGGGCGATCGCCATGCCGATCTCCAGCCACTGCTTCTGGCCATGGCTGAGCGAGCCGGCAAGCTGCTTCTCGGTGTCTTTCAGCTTGAGGAATTCCAGCAGCCGGTCGATCTCCTCGTCGAGAGAGGCGCCCTGAAGGTGGTGCTGCAGGGCGATCTGCAGGTTCTGGCGCACCCGCAGCGCCTGGAAGATGCCGGGCACCTGGAACTTCACCGAAATGCCGCGGCGGATGCGCTCGTAGGATTTCGTCCGGGTGATGTCCTCGCCATCATAGAGAATCTCGCCGCCGGACGGCGCGTGCTCGCCGAGAACGAGCTTGAAGAAGGTGCTCTTGCCGGCGCCGTTCGGGCCGATCAGGCAGTGGACCTCGCCCTGTTCGAGGGCGAAATCGACATTGTCGGTGACGTGGAGGCCGCCGAACCACTTGTCGAGCTTGCGGGTCTGAAGGATCGCCATCAGCTCCTCTCCCGCGCCAGACGCCGCCTCAGCCCCTTTGAAAACAGCGACCCGACGGTGATGAAGATGCCGCTCGGGGCGGCGAGAATGGTGACGACGAGGAGAAAGCCCATGACGACGAGGGCATACTGGCTGCCGTAGATCGTCAGATACTGGAAGCCGGCAAGGACGAGGAGGGTGCCGAAGAGCGTCGTCGTCAGGTCGCTGCGGCCGCCGACCGCCACCCAGACGACGGGGAGCGCGGCCGCCGACATGCCCATCGAGGAGGGCGTGATGTAGTTGCCCCAGGCGGTGTAGAGGACGCCCGACAGGCCGGCGAGGCCGGAGCCGACGACGAAGGCGCCGAGCTGGTAGCGGCGGATGTCGTAGCCGAGCATCTCCGCCCGCTGCGGGTTCTCGCGGATGGCGACGAGGACGTTGCCGAAGCGCGAGTTCACCAGCATCCGCAGCGCCAGATAGACGATCACCAGGAGCGCCAGGGTGAGATAATAGAGCGTCACGTCGGGATAGAGCACGATGTCGCCGCCGGGCCAGGGGATGGTCAGGGACGGCATGCCGCCCATGCCGTTGAAGCCGTTGAGGCGGGCCGAGCCGATCGCCCATTCGGGGCCGGCGGTCTGCGACATGAACCGTTCCAGCACCAGCGTTACCGACAGTGTGACGATGCCGAGGAAGACGCCGCTGATCCGACCGAAGAACAGGAAATAGCCGAGGACCGCGGCAAACAGCGCCGAGAGCCCGACGGCGGCTATCAACGAGACGAAGGTCAGGCCGTAGGCGTCGCCGATATTGATGGTGAGGACGCCATAGGCATAGCCGGCGACGCCGAAGAACGCCGTCTGGCCGAAGGAGAGGGCGCCGCCATAGCCCCAGATCAGGCTGAGGCCGAGGGCCATGAAGGCCCAGTTGAAGAAGTAGACATTGTTGCCGACGTCGTAGCCATCGGCAAACAGTGGATAGGCGCAGGCAAGCGCCAGGACGACGAGGAAGCCGGACCAGAAGCCCACGCCCTTGCCGAGGGTCTGCGGACCTTCGAGAAGCCCGAGCGTCGAGGTGAGGAGATTGCGCGAAGCCACGTCAGGCCCTTTCCCGCAGGATGAAGCCGGTGAGACCGCGCGGCAGGATGCGGATGACCACGATGACGGCGACGAGGAGGCCGATCTGGCCGGCGAGCTGGCCCTGCCAGGAGGTGAGCCCCGCCTTGACGAAAGCGAGGATCGCGGCGGCCGGGGCCGTGCCGAGGAAGATGTCGGCACCGCCGACGACGACGGTGACGAAGGCTTCGACGACGAAGGCCGAGCCCATGGTCGGCACCAGCGTCATCGTCGGTGCGTAGAGGCCGCCGCACAGGCCCGCCAGCGCGGCGCCGAGGCCGAAGGTCAGGCTGTAGATCAGCGAGGTGTTGACGCCCAGCGCCTCGGCGATGTGCGGGACCTGGATGGTCGCGCGGGCGAGAATGCCGAATCTCGTGCGGGTGAAGATCAGCCAGAGGCCGGCAAGCGTTGCGACGGCGGCGAGCATCAGCACCAGGCGATAGACGGAATAGCCGTAGCCACCGACCGCGAAGCTGCCGAAGGGGGTGCCGGTGCCGGCGATCGACGAGCCGAGGAGGATCAGCGTGCCCTGGGTGGCGATCATCGAGATGCCCCAGGTGACGACGATGGTGTCGAGGGGCCGCGAATAGAGGTGGCGGATGATCGCCCGCTCCAGAAGCATACCGACGAGGCCGGCGACGATGGCCCCGAGGCAGATCGACAGAGGCAGCGGCAGGCCCATGCGGGCGGCGGTAGTCGAGACATAGGCGCCGCAGAGGATGAACTCGCCATGGGCGAGATTGATGACGCCCATCATGCCGAAGATCACCGCGAGCCCGCAGGCCGACAGCACCAGAAAGGCGAAGGCGTCGCCGGTCTGGTAGAGAAAGGAGAAGAGGCCGGACAGAAAGTCCATGGACGGTCCTTCGATGATTGCCGTCGGTGGCCGGGCGGGCGACGCGAAACGAGATGCTCCGCCCGGCGATTGCATCAGGCTCGGGCCGGTGCACCCGAAGCCGATCGGCAAGAGGAGGCGGCAGGCGAGGAGCCGCCGCCGTGGTCGATCACTTCGACGCGGCCTTCGGATTGTCGGAAGGCGTGTACTGGGCTTCCGGATTTTCCTTGGTCAGGTCGCAGCCGACATCGCCGAGCCAGTAGGGCTTGATGTCGTCCCAGACCTTCGGGAAGCTGATCGAGTGATCCTCGTTCACCTTCGCCAGATAGATCGTGTGCGACATGTGCTGGCTCTTGGGGTCGATGCAGACGTGACCCTCCGGGGCGTCCATGCAGACGTCGCCCTCGGCGATGACCTTGCGGATCGCGTCGTGGTCGGTGGAGCCGGCGCGTTCGACCATCTGCTTGTAGAGATAGACGGCGATGTAGGAGTTCTCGGCTTCCTGATTGATGTAGGGCTCGTCCGGGAACTTCTTGTGCCACTTCTCGACGAAGGCCTTGCTCGCCGGGTTGTCGACTTCCTCGATCCAGTTGGTCGTCACATACATGTTGGCGAGGGAGGGCGGCGTGAAGCGCTTGTGCTCGTAGCCCTGGCCGACATTGACCGAAGAGGCCATCGGCAGATCGACATTGGCCGAGGCGGCCTGCTCGTAATAGGAGGCCTGGGCCGTGCCGACGAGCAGCGTCACCAGGAAGTCCGGCTTGGCCTTCTGGATGTTCTGGATGGTCTGGGAGAACTGCGAGACGCCGAGCGGGATGAACTCCTCGCCGGCCATGGTGCCGCCGTTCTCCTTGACGATGTCGCGCACCCATTCGGCGGAGATCTGGCCGAAATTGTAGTCGGCGGCGATGGTGTAGACGTTCTTGCCGAACTTCTCCATCATGTAGGGAATGAGGGTCGAGAACTGCTGTTCGGGGACGGCGCCGGTGACGATCATGTTGGCGTCGCAGACGCCGCCCTCATACTGGTTGTTGTAGAAGGCGAGGCCCTTGAACTGATCGACGATCGGCCGGTACGCCTCGCGCGAGGCGGAGGAGAAGCCGGCGAAGACGACGTCGACCTTGTCGCGCTGCAGGACGCGGCGCATGAATTCTTGATAGCGCCGGTTGTCGGACTGGGTGTCGTAAGTGACGAGCTGGATCGGCCGGCCGGCGATGCCGCCTTCGGCGTTGATCTCCTCGGTCGCCAGTTCGATGCCGTGAACCTTGCCGATGGTGGCGAGGGCGAAATCGCCGGACTGATCCTCGAGGACGCCGAGCTTGATCGGCTCGCCATCCTGCGCGAAGGCTGCCGTCGAGAGGGCAAAAAGCGTCGCCAGCGCCGCCAGGGCGCCTGAAGCTCTGATCTGCATGGTCTTCTCCGTGTCGGGGGAAATTATTCCGCGGACCTCAGCCGGACCGCCGGCTCCGGTTCGCGATCGTCTCTCGCCGCACTTCGTTGGACGACGAATTGGCAGTAGCTTTCGATGCTGACCCGCGCGTGCATGCTCTGATTGCGCAGGAAGGCGAAGGCTGCGTCATCGTCGCAGCCGCGCTCGCCCATGACCTTCAGCACCGCCTTGATGACGTAGCGGCGCTGGCGCCTTCGCTGCTCATGGGCTTCGAGGGCGCTCGCGAGGCCGACCTTGCGGGCATGCTCGTTGACCGCGAGATAGAGCGCCGAATAGACCGAGCCGGCGTGGATGGGCTTTGCCAGGAAGGCCGTCGCGCCGAGCTGCATCAGCGTCTTCAGCCGGCTCGGCGCCTCGACGCCGACAAGGCCGACGACGGGAACGAGCGGGGACTGCTCGTCCGGCCGGATGCGGGGGATGAGCGGCATGCGCGCGAGGTCGCCGTCGACGAGGACGATGTCGAGCGCGGTGTCGAGATCGGCGGCGCCGAGCTCCAACGGCGCCTCGGCCGTCGAGCGCTGGCAGAGGGTGAGGCCGAGGCGAGAGAGGATCGGCGACAGCACGGCGCCGAGCCTTTGGTCATCGCTGACCAGCAGCGCGCGGCGGCGGGAGAAGTTCTGGACGTATCGCGGCGCGGCCATCAGACCACCCTCAGCTTCGGACGGCGGGAAACGGTCTCAAGCAGCGGCGCCTCCCGGACGAGATAAGGATCCGGGCGAACCGGGCAGGCGGCCTCGACGAGGATGTCGAACTGGTAGTCGCGGCGCGAGCGGCCGATGCGCGGCGTCAGGAAGCTGTGCATCGTCTCCGGATCGATGGTCACTCGCCCCTGCGGGGCATCGACGGACTGGCCGCGGGTGGCGGCAAGGACGGCGCGCCGCTCGTCGGTGCCGGCGCCGGCGAGGCCGAGAGCGAGGAAGCGGACGGCGAGATAGGCCGATTCCGCCTCGGCCGAGACAGCCGGCCCTTCCGGGAACATCGCATCGTAGGTCTCGACGAAGCGACGGTTCGCCGGCTTGTCGATGGTGGCGAAATAGACCGAGGAGCTGAGATGGCCGTCGACCGCCTCCGGGCCGATCTCGTGAAGCTCCGGCTCGGAAAGATTGCAGCTGGCGATCGGAAACCGCGTCGGCTGGTGGATGCCCCGGGCGTTGCAGGCGGCGCGGAACTGCCGGAAGAACGCATAGGCGGACTGGCCGATCAGGGCATTGAAGACGAAGTCCGGCGCTGCCTCGAAGATCGCCTCGATGATGGCCGAAAAATCGGTGTCGCCGACGGCGAAATAGCGCTCCGACAGCACCTGCCCGCCGCGCTGGGTGAGGTCCTCGCGCAGCACCCGGCTGCTCTCCCAGCCCCAGATGTAGTTCGAGCCGATGCAGAAGGCCCGCTTGCCGTGGTTGAGGACGAGATGGTCGATCAGCGGCGCCATGTGATGGTTGGGCGCCGTGCCGGTGTAGACGACGTTGGCCGAACTCTCGAAGCCCTCGTAGTGGGTCGGGTACCAGAGCACCGCGTCGCGCTTTTCGAAGAGCGGGATGACCTCCTTGCGGCTCGACGAGGTGTAGCAGCCGACGACCTGACGGATGCCGCGATCGAGCATCGCCTGTGCCGCGGGCGCATAGGCGTAGAGCTGGCTCGCCGGATCGGCGATCACCGGATCGAGGGCGATCGTCGCCGCGGGATCGGCGTTGACTTCCCGGCAGGCCATCAGCGCGCCGTGCAGCATGGTCCGCCCGACGGTGCCGTAGGAGCCGCTCGTCGAGAACAGGATGCCGATCGGGAAGCGGGGTTTCACCAAGCCAGTTCCTCAACGCAAATAGCCCGTCAGCACGGTGGGGTGCTGTCCGGGCGGCACTGCCGAAAGATGCGGGAAAACGTCACATTGGGCGCAATCTGAGCAACGCTGCTCTGCGCACAGGAAATAGGCTGACGGGTTTCCCGCAGCTTGTCAAGCGGCCGTCATTTGCCGATTCGAATTCCGCAAAACCCGCTTGCCAGACGCCGGGAAAGCTGTCCCGCTATACGCGTGTGGGCGTGCGACGAGCCGCCCGTTTCGCCGAGGCGCAACGACAGGAAAGGGCGTGACATGGACCTCAAGTTGCAGGGAAAGAAGGCCGTCGTCACCGGCGGCACCAAGGGCATCGGGCTGGCGATCGTCCAGGCGCTCGTTGCCGAAGGAGCCGCCGTGGCGTTCTGCGCCCGCAGCAAGGACGGTGTCGAGGCAGCAGTCGCCGGGCTGAAGGCTCAGGGAGCCACGGCCTATGGCGAGGCGGTCGACGTTTCCGACAAGGCGGCGCTCGCCGGTTTCGTCGAGAATGCCGCCAAGGCCCTCGGCGGGATCGACATCGTGGTCGCCAATGTCAGCGCGCTCGCGGTCGGCGGCGACGAGGAGAGCTGGAAGGCCGGCTTCCAGACCGACATGATGGGCACCGTGCGGCTCGTCGACGCTGCGATGCCCTACCTCGAAAAAAGTGGGGCGGCGTCCATCATCACCATTTCGAGCGTCTCGGGCCGCGAGATCGACTTTGCCGCAGGACCCTATGGGGCGTTCAAGGCGGCGATCATCCACTACACGCAGGGGTTGGCCTATCAACTTGCCGGCAAGAACATCCGCGCCAATAGCGTCTCGCCCGGCAACACCTATTTCGAAGGCGGGGTGTGGAACCAGATCGAGACCGGCAATCCCGACCTCTACAAGGATTCGCTGGCGCTCAATCCGACCGGCCGCATGGCGACGCCGCAGGAGATCGCCAATGGCGCGGTGTTCCTCGCGAGCCCTGCCGCGAGCTTCATCACCGGGACCAACCTCGTCATCGACGGGGCGCTGACCCGCGGCGTGCAGTTCTGAGTGGCATCGCCGCGGCGGCTCAGGGCGTGGGGGCGGCCCGTAGTTGCCGCAGCGCCTCCGCTGCGACGATGCCGGCGGCGACGGCGAGATTGAGCGATCTCGCGCCCTCGACCATCGGGATTTTCAGCCTTGCATCGGCGAGCGCGTGGACCTGTTCCCGCACGCCGGCGCTCTCGCGGCCGAACAGCAGACGGTCCGAGGGGCGGAAGGTGAAATCCGTATAGGCGGTCTCGGCCCGCGTGGTGAGCAGCACGATGCGCCCCGGGCGATCCTGTCGATCGGACAGGAAGGCGCTGAAATCCGCGTGGCGGCGGAGCGATGCCATGGCGAGATAGTCCATGCCGGCACGCTTCAGCGCGCGGTCGGAGGCGTCGAAGCCGGCGGGCTCGACGAGCTCCACCGTGATGCCGAGGCAGGCGGCGAGCCTGAGGACGGTGCCGGTGTTGCCGGCGATGTCCGGCTGATAGAGGACGATCGACGGCCGGCTCGCGGCTGATGCCCTTTCCCCTTCGAATTTCATGGATTTTGCCATAATCTGCCGTCAGAGCATACGACACGGTTGCGGACAGACGAACGATCATCCGACATGCCCTTCGCGGCTTTTTTCGGCAAGGCAGGATTTGATCCGGCGCGCGCAAAGCGGGCGCTGGCGACAGCTTGGCAGGTCGTCGTCGCTAGGGCGGCTCGGCCTGCTGCCGGCGCCGTCACCGGCCTGGCCGGCCGGGCTGCGGGAAGAGCCAGAACGCTGCGGCAGAGGCTGACCGCCGTGTCGGCGCACCGGCGGGCCGGCCAAGCGCCACGACGTGGCGGGAGCGAGGGTGCTCGGCCTCGCCGGCTGACGAAGGTCCTGATCGCTGCTCGCGGGCAGGTCTCGCGTGGTGCCGCCAGTGCCCGAACGGCTGGCGCCGTGACCGCTGTCGCCATCCGAGCCAGGCTCGCTGCGGCGAGGCGATGGGTGCCCCGTCCGAGAGGGCGCCCGCGCTTCGATGTTGCCAGATGGTTCAAGCGATCGTCGCGGGCGCCTCAGCTTGCCGGGCCCGCCTGGGAGGCCCCCGAAGCAGCGGCGCGCAAAGCTTCGACCGGCAAGGGACAAGGGTCCGGCTTTGCCGGGGCGCTGGGGCTCGCCACACGGCTCGGCCTCGTCGCTTTGTTCGTCGGCGGCGGGCTGGTCGCGATCTTCCTCAACACCGATGCCGGCGAAACGCTCGGCGAGCGGCTGAAGCGGGCGGCGGAGACCGGCGCCGTCTTCGGCGAGCCTTTTGCGGAGCGCTTTGGCAACGCGGCGCCAGCCGCAGATGAGGGCCAAGGCGGGGCAGGCGAGATCGGCAACAAGACACCGGCAGTGGCGCCGATCGCCTCGTCGCGGCTGCTGACACCGCCTTCGCCGGCGACGGCCGAGGATTTCGTGCGGCTGGCGATGGTCAGTCCGAAGCGGCTCTGCAAGGCGATCGACCCCGGCGAGGACTTCATGGCCTGGCGCCAGAGCACGCTCCTTCAGGGCCAGTGGGAATGCTTTGCGACGGCGACAGCGGCCGGCGAGCGGGTGGAGCGCCAGCCCGACCTCGAGGACGGTGCCGTCACCGAGGAGGACCCGGATGCGGTCGTCGAGCCGGCACTGCCGGACGCGCCGCAGCTCTTCGTGATGGCACGGGGTCTCGATCGCGACGCACTGACGACGGTGCGGATCAAGCTGGTCGCCAATGGCGAGGCGAAGGCGAAACGGGGCGGCAAGCGGCTCGCCGAGCTGACCGCTGCGCTGTTTTCGGCGCTGCAATGGAGCCCGCCGGCGGGCCTCCTCGACAAGCTTCAGGCACTTCAGGATTTCGACATCGTCCAGGCCGGGACGCGGCTTCGCTTCAAGCGCGAACTCAGCGACGGCTGGCAGTACAATCTGATCGTGATGTTCCCGAACTACCGGAAATATCGCGAGGCCTCGAGCTTCCGCGAGCCGGAGGCGGCGCGGCCGGAGCCGACGAATCCCGGCCCGTCAGAGGCGGCCGCCACCGCTGTCGGCGAGCCGTGACGGAGCATTGCGGCGCCGCCCGAAGGTGACCTGCCGGGCCGGGCTCTCGGACCGGTAGCCGGCGCCCTCGGCGTGCAGCGGGCGATGCTGCGGCCTTCCAAGGGGCTGGTTCGCAACGGCTCGGGGCGCCGGCTCGATGCCGAGGAGAGACCGGCACTCATCCGGTGACGCCGCATCGAAAAAACCGGTCAGCCTGTCGAAAACCGTGACGTCTCGGCCAGCGGTTTCGTGGACCATCAGGACCACGGTCATTGCATCGGCGCGGGAATGGCCGAGCAGCTTGAGCGCGGCGACGAGAGGGCGCCCATCAGCCTCGGCCGACAGCCCTGCCGCAATGTCGGGGGCAAGGCCGAGTGCTGCCGCGATGATGTCGAGGGCGCGGACCGGCCGACCCCGGCGCGCTTCCTGCAGCGCCGCCGCGGCGGGCGAGGCAGGGGCGGCGTCCGTGACGGGCGGAATCACCGCTTCGGCAATCCGGGAGGGTGCGCGGCGGGAGCCGGGGCGGGCGAGGGCGCGGAGGGCGTCGCGGGCAGCCGCTGCACTCTTGATCGGCGGTTCCGACGGGCCGCCCTCGGCACGGCGCGCGGGCCGAAAGTGCTGCGGCGCTTCGTCGCGCTGCGGATGCTGCTGAAGCTCGGCGGCGGTGTCCTGCGGGGCCTGTTCCTCGCGCGCTGCGAGGCGGACGGCATCCTCACGCGTGATGCAGGGGCTGGAAAACAGGAAGGGGGCGGAAATCTCGGTGGAGGACGAAAGGAGAAGCTCGACCAGCGGGCGCGGCACATGCGGCGTGGTGGACAAGGAGAGGGCGAGCTGGCGCTTCGCTTCGAGGGAAAGCCGCGACCACATCGACGCGACAAGCCGGGAAAAATCAGCGGAATGAGCTGCGGACGGCCGGGATATCCGGAGAAAATCCGCGACGGCCGCCTCGACGATGGTGTCGAAGGCATTCTGCCCGTTGCGGGTCTCGAGGGATCGGAAGATGCGCGGCATCCGGTCGGCCATGGGCTCCGCTGACATTGTTTCGACGCTTGCCGTGGCGCGGCCCAAACCGGTCGCCGATCCTGCCGGACCGCCGCCGTCTGATGACGGTAACCTGGATGTACCGAGCGTGACCGCTGTGTCACGAAAGGACGATTTCGAAGACTTTGGATAGGTTTACGCAAGATTTCTTAGCAAGCTGTTAACCCTCGGACAGTGTTCTCTGAGCATGTTGGATCCGCAGCCGGTTTCGACGCCGGACGGCTTTGAGAGAGGGGGAAGTGTGTCAAAATGGGAACGGTGGTGGGTTTCGATCCGCGGCGACGACGGGTCGGTTCTTGGCGGCGGCAGGACGCCTTCGCTGAGGTCGCAGATAATGTCGTGATCCTGCCCTGCGTGCGCTACGAGCGCAGCGAAACGCGCATGGAAACGACGGGCGAGACGGTAGCGCGGACTGCGAAACCGCTCGGCCGGGCCGGTCGTATCGAGGGCGACAAGGCCGTCGGCTGAGGCCCAAGGTTCGCGGCTGGTGGCCATGGGCCGCTGGTCGAAGCAGGCGCTCCGTCGGACCCTGAGCCCGGGGAAGTCAGCCGCCCTGGCGGCTCGCCCCGCCCGCGATCGAATTGGTCGACACGGCGTCATCCACCGGCGAGGGCTGGCATTTCATCGAGGAGACGAAGGCGTCGACATTCGGCCGCTTGCTCTCCTCGTCGACCAGAACGCGGATGGTCATGTAGCCCTCGGTCATCTCGACCTCGACCGGGATCTGGGTTTCTGGCGCATCCTCGGCAGCGGACTTATCGACCAGCTGGTCGTGGGTTCCGACGAGAAGGTCGAAGGCGTTGGCGACGGCCGAGCGGTCGTTGATGCTGTACAGATTGTCGCCGCGACGATTGTAGATCGATGCCGACCAGAAGGCCGGATCGTTCTGTGTCGCATGGATGCGCACCGGGCCTTCGGTGAGCGAGAAGCGGCATCCGGCGGTGACGAAAGCGGGATCGACGAAGGCAAATTCGCCGGCCGCCGCATCGGCCGAGGCGAGCACCGAATCCGGCGTGCTGTCGAGCGCCTCGACCCGCACCAGTTCGGTCGGCTTGCCGAGATCCGCAAGCCGGCTCCAGCCGTTGCGCCGCGCGACGTCCGGCATGGCGAAGATGACGGCGATATGGACGAGGCCGGCCCCGACGACGCCGATCATCAGGGCGAGAAAGAGCCTAGCCATTGTCGCAGGACTCCCGCCGGACGGTCGGAAGGGAGAGGCTCGAGGCGCCGCTCGCAGCGCTCGCCGGCGTATCGTAGAGCGACAGGACGAGGGTCATGCGGCCGCTACCGGAGGTCGCCAGCCAGTTGCCGGATCTCGCCCGCGAACCGACGGTGATCTCGAAGGAATTGTCGTCCTGGCGCATGAGATTGTTGGAGGTCAGCCAGCCGGGCCGGCCGGCGCTCGGCCGCAGAAGCTGGCCTTCGGGGAGATAGGCGGCAAGGGTGAAGATGCGGGCCGGCGGCGTGGTACCCTCGATCACATAGGTGCATTCGCGGCGCAGCGGCCGGCCGGCACCGTCGCTGTCGCTGCGGAACTGGATGCCTTCGCCGATGCCGAGAGTGAGGTTGCCGAGCATCGCCAGCCGCGCCTTGGAATAGGGATCGGCGTCGGGTGCGCCGGCAAAGGGCGTCGCCTGCCATTGCCCGACGACGACGGTGCCGATCTCCGAGGAGTGCTCGACCGCCCATCTGGCAGACCAGCCACCGAGATAAAGGGCGATGCCGACCGCAATCATAACGAGAACTGTGAAACGCATCGGTCGGGCTTCAACCGGCTGTGGATGCGGCGTGGAACGGGATGCGTTCGGGCCGATCGGGCCGGATTTTCTCCATCTTGATTGGCAGCGACTTTCCGGAAGGACCCGATGCCATCATTTGCGACCTTGCGCCAGAGCGGGAGCGCCCGGGAACGAAATTCGTCGTCGCACGAAGGCCTTGGCAAAGGGCGGTCGCGGCGCACGACCCGATCTCGCAGCGTGCCTCACCCGTTATCGGCTGCGCCCCGCAGTGGCGTCGGCGGCGGCCGCCGAGGCCTCTGCCGAGGCCAGCTGCTCCGGCTCCAGCGGCTTCATCGCCTCCAGCCGGTCGGCAATGTCGTTGAGGACGTCCTGGGTCTTCCTGTTGAGCGTTTCGGGCGCCGCCGGCCGGGTGCCGTCATCGTTGGCCGCCGCCACCTTGCCGCTCGAAGCCGGGAAGGGATCGTCGATATAGGGGATCGGCTTCAGCTCGATATTGTGATGGGCGGCTTCCATGAAGCGCTGCCAGGTGAGCGCCGGGAGCGAGCCGCCGGTCAGCCGGTTGGTCGGCTTGAAGCTGTCATTGCCGAACCAGACGGCGCCGACATAGTTGCCGGTGAAGCCGACGAACCAGCCGTCGCGATAGGACTGGGTGGTGCCGGTCTTGCCGCCGACCCGGGTCATCGACAGCTGCGCCTTGCGAGCCGTGCCGTGCTCGGAGACGCCGACCAGCATCTCGTTCATGGATTTGGTCGCCTCTTCGGACAGCACGCGGTGGCGCTCCGGCATGTCGCGGCGGGCATCCCACTCGATCTTGCCATCGGCATCCATCAGTTGCTGGATGGCATGGCGGTTGGAGTTCATGCCGCCATTGGCAAAGACGGTGTAGGCCGTCGCCTGGTCGAGAACGGTGACCTCGCTGGTGCCGAGCGCCATGGTCTTGTCGCCGCGAAGGGGCGACTCGATGCCCATCGCCTTGGCGGTCTTCACCGTGTTTTCGAAGCCGACCTTCACATAGAGCTTGACCGCGGGGACGTTGAGCGAGCGGGCGAGGGCGTTGGCGAGGGTGACGCGGCCGGCGAAGGAACGGCCGTAATTCTGCGGCGACCAGCGGCCGATGGTGATCGGGCTGTCGACGATGGTGTCCGTCGGCTTCATGCCCTGCTGCATCGCCGTCGCATAGACATAGACCTTGAAGGACGAGCCCGGCTGGCGCAGTGCCCGCGTCGCGCGGTTGAACTGCGAGACGCCGTAGTCGCGCCCGCCGACGATGGCGCGCACGCTGCCGTCGGAGGAAAGCACGACCATCGCGGCTTCGCCGACATTGTAGGTCTTGCCGAACTGGCGGAGATTGTATTCGACGGCCTCGTCGGCGAGCTTCTGCAGATCGAGGTCGATGGTCGTGCGGGCGACGAAATTGTGCTGTTTCAGCCCCTTCTGCTCGGCGATGCGCTGCACCTCGTCGAAGGCATAGTCGAGGAAGTAGTCCGGGGAGGGGGTGGACGAACGGTCGATCGCCGTCGCCGGATTGCGCCTCGCGGCAATCACCTGGCCCTCAGTGAGGAAATTCGCCTGCACCATGTTGGTGAGGACCTCGTTGGCGCGGGCACGCGCCGCCGGCAGGTTGATGTGCGGGGCGTATTTCGCCGGCGCCTTGAACAGGCCGGCGAGCATCGCCGCCTCAGCCAGCGAGACGTCGCGGATGTTCTTGCCGAAATAGAATTCCGCGGCGGCCGCCGCGCCGAATGTGCCGCCGCCCATATAGGCGCGGTCGAGATACATCGCGAGGATCTGGCGCTTGGTGTAGTGCGACTCCAGCCACAGCGACAGGAAGGCTTCCTTGATCTTGCGGTCGAGGCTGCGCTCGTTGGACAGGAAGATGTTCTTGGCGAGCTGCTGGGTGAGCGTCGAGCCACCCTGGACGACGCCGCCGGCCTGCGCGTTCACCGTCAACGCGCGGACGAGGCCGAGGAAGTCGATGCCGAAATGGTCGAAGAAGCGGCGGTCCTCGGTGGCAAGCAGCGCCTTGATGAAACTGTCGGGCATCTCGTCGATCGGGACGGCGGCGGCCCGCAGGATGCCGCGCCGACCGATCTCCTCGCCATGCTTGTCGAGGAACAGCACCGAATAGTCGCTCTCCTGCGGCAGGCCATGCCGCGTCATCTTGATCGCCGGCTGGGCGAGGGCGAAGAGCAGAATGAAGCCCGCAAGGCCGAGGGTCAGCCCCTCGCAGGCAAGCTCCACCAGCACCCGGTTGAAGCCACGGGCGCGGAATTTCCGCGAGACGATGGTGACGCTTTCCCACCAGGCGAGAAAGGCGTGATAGGCGCGCCAGAGGCTCGAATCGATCCAGGCGTCGACCTCGATGAGGCGGGAAGGCTGCCGGCGCTTGCGGGGTTGATTCGTGTCGTTCTGCAAAGGGCCAGCCCATCATCGCGCGCCACGCCAGCGGAACGGTCGGCCGAGCCTCTCCCTTCCCCGGTCGATGTGGCAATCCTGGCCGCGACTTGTGCGGCCATCCGTGACATCTTACGTCGTCCCCGGCGGCCCTTATAGTTCGAGAGGGCGAAAAAATCTTCAAAAATCACGTCATGGTTTCTTCATGGCCGAGCAGATCCCCGATCACGATACCGTGCCCTACTGGAAGGCGAAGAGCCTGGAGGAGCTCTCGCCCGAGGAGTGGGAGCGTCTCTGCGACGGTTGCGGCCGCTGCTGCCTCAACAAGCTGGAGGATTGGGACACCGGCGAGATCGCCTGGACCAACGTCGCCTGCCAACTGCTGGACGGCGAGGCCTGCCGGTGCCGGCAATATGAGACCCGCCACGAAGTGGTGCCGGACTGCGTCGGCCTGACGCCGGAGGCGGTCAGAACGCTCACCTGGCTGCCGCCGAGCTGCGCCTATCGGCTGGTCGCGGAAGGACGCGACCTCTACTGGTGGCATCATCTCGTCTCCGGCGATCGCGACACGGTGCATCAGGCGGGCGTTTCGGTGCGCGGCCGCACGGTGAGCGAGGTCGGCATGGAGCTGGAGGACTACGAGGATCATCTCGTCGACTGGCCGGGCGAGGATCCGGGCGGTGTCGACGCGACGGAAGAGACGGCAAAATGGTCGGTCTGGAAAAAATAAGAAAAAATTCCTTGACTGCGTGACGGTCGTCCTGTAGGGTTCAGTCATCATCGAAATTCTGTCGGCGGCGCCGGGCGACCGGGGCCGCCTTTTTGTTTCCACAAGCTCTTTGCCGAAAGGTCGGAGCGAGAGGGACAGGCGCGGCTCGGGGGGCGGATGGCGAGGCTGTTGTCGGACCGGCTCTTCGCTCTCCTCTCGCGCGAGGTCGAGCGGCTCGAAACGACCGATGAGGACAGAAGTCCTGAGGCGGGCAAGGCGATCGACACGGCTGGCGACGGCAAGCCGGCGGCGAGGGCGGACGGCGCCGGCGTGGACGCCGCAGGCGGAACCGACGTTGCTGCCGGGAGTGCAGCAGCCCGCGGCGCGCCGGGACGCGGCAGGGCGGCCGGAAAGGCGGCTGATCGCGGCACACGCCGAAGGACGGCTACCGGGTCGAAGGCGCCGACCGCTCGCGGCGGTTTCAAGGAGCGGGCCGATGCGCTGATCCTCCTCGCCCGCACTTTGGAGAAACTTTTAGAGCTGCGATCGCTAGAATCGGCGGCTGGTCAGGACGACGAGGCCGAGACGCTGCGGCTTCGCGACGACTTCATGCGCCGGCTGCGGGAACTCGACGCGAGGCGGATCGGCGGGCCCCGGCTGTTCGCTCCATCGTCGGGGTTGGACGGGGCGCCTCGCGACGCCGACACCGCGGCGCATGTGCAGGAGGACGCGAACGAGCCTTGCCGCTCTGCGGCCGGCCGGAGTGCCGATGGCGGAGGATGACAAGGAGATCGTTGCTATCGCGGAGATTGGCGCGGCACCTTCCGGTCTCCCGGCGGGGGATCAGGCGGCCGGCGTTGCAGCTGCCGACGACCCGGCTGGCGGTGATGGTGCGCTGGAGGGAAAAACGCAGCGGCTGACCGACCCGCAATTCTGGGGCGAGGCGGACAATCTCGTCGTCAAGCAACCGGGGCCGGTGCTCGATCGCTCCGGCATCGCCTGGCTGTCCGCCGCCCGTCCGGCACAACTGCCGCCGCCGGGCAACTGGCGGCAGTGGCTGATCGTCGGGGGGCGCGGCTCCGGCAAGACGCGGGCCGGCGCCGAGTGGGTGAAGGCGATGGCGACGGGCGAGCCACCGCTGGCGGCCCGCGCCCACGGCCGGATCGGGCTCGTCGCCGAGACGCTCGCCGATGCCCGCGAGGTGATGATCGACGGGGAGAGCGGGCTTCTCGCCGTCGCCGGCCGGCCGCGCCCGGTCTTCGAGGCCAGCCGGCGGCGGCTGGTCTTTGCCAATGGCGCGATCGCCCAGATCTTTTCCTCGGAGGACCCGGATGCGCTGCGCGGCTATCAGTTCGATCTCGCCTGGGGCGACGAGCTGGCAAAATGGGTGCATGGCGAGGCCTGTTTCGACAATCTCCAGCTGGCCTTGCGGCTCGGGGAGAATCCGCGGGCGCTGTTCACCACGACGCCGCGGCCGATCCCGCTTCTGAAGCGGCTGGTCGCCGACCCGCAGACCGTCGCGACGCACATGACGACGGCGGAAAACACCGCCCATCTCGCGCCGGGGTTTCTGGCAGCGATGACCGAGCGCTACGGCGGCACCCGGCTAGGTCGCCAGGAACTTATGGGCGAGATCCTCTCGCTGCGCGATGACGCGCTGTTCGACATCGCCAAGATCGAGCGCCAGCGCTGCGCGGCCCCTCCGGACCTGCAGCGGATCGTCGTGGCGGTGGACCCGCCGGCGACCTCGACCTCCCGCTCGGACGCCTGCGGTATCGTCGCGGCTGGGCGCGGGGCGGACGGGACGATCTACGTTCTCTACGACGCGAGCCGGCGGCGGGCGAAACCGCATGAATGGGCGGAGGCGGCGATCGCGCTCTATCAGGCGCTCCAGGCCGACAGGATCGTCGCCGAGGTGAACCAGGGCGGCGACATGGTCGAGGCGGTGATCCGCGCCGCGGCGCCGGACACGCCGTTCCAGGCGGTGCGGGCGAGCCGCGGCAAGTGGCTGCGCGCCGAGCCGGTCGCCGCGCTCTACGAACGCGGCCGGGTGCTTCATGCCGGGCGGTTTCCCGAACTCGAGGACGAGATGGCCGATTTCGGCCCGGACGGATTGTCGGGCGGTCGGTCGCCGGACCGGCTCGACGCGCTGGTCTGGGCGGTGAACGCTCTGGCCGGGAGAGGTGATGCCCCGCGGATCAGGGGATTGTGAGGGGCGCGCGAGTGAGCGGCCCTTACCGGTGAGGCCGGAGCGAGGCACCCCCCTCTGCCCTGCCGGGCATCTCCCCCTCAAGGGGGGAGATCGGTCTCGCTCTGGCTTCGCCGCCCGATCGTCCGGCTTGGCGAGTTGCACAGGCGTTTGAGTGAGGGGCCAAGCGGCGACGCCGCCGATTTCTCCCTTGAGGGGGAGATGCCGGCAGGCAGAGGGGGCTTCGAAGGGCGGGAGACCTTGAAAAGCTCAGGTCCTCCGCATCACGGCAGACCTGCCGAACGCATTCCACAACATCGGAGCGAGACATGGGACTTGCGCGATCGATCGCCGGCTGGCTCGGCGCCGCGGCGCGGCCGCCGGACGCTGCAGCCGCAGTCCGTGAAAGCGGCATTGAACCGGCAAGCAGCACAGGGCCAAGCGAGCGGAAGTCCGCCGCCACCGTCGCCGGCACGCTGGTCTTTGCCGGCAGCGGCGAGGGCGTCTGGACCGAGCGGTCCTATGCGGCATTGTCGCGCAGCGGCTTCATGCAGAACCCCGTCGCCTACCGCTCGGTACGGCTGATCAGCGAGGCGGCGGCGGCGATCCCGCCGGTGCTCTACGACGGTCCCGACGAGTTGAGCGAACACCGGCTGCTCGACCTCCTGAAGCGGCCGAACCCGATGATGGACGGGGCCGCCTTCGTCGAGGCGATCTGCGGCCACCTTCTTCTTTCCGGCAACGCCTATGTGGAGGCAAGCTTCCTCGACGGTGCGCTGCGCGCGCTGCACCTCCTGCGGCCGGATCGGATCCGGCTGATCGAAGGCGGCGACGGCTGGCCGGAAGCCTACGAATACCGGGCGGGAACGCGGGTGAGGCGTATCGCCGCCGAAGGGCCGGGCGGCGGGCCGGGGACGCTGCTGCAGCTGACGCTGTTTCATCCGCTCGCGGACCATGAGGGCTATCCGCCGCTCGGTGCGGCGCAGAACGCGCTCGACCTGCACAACGCCGCGGCGCGCTGGAACCGCGCCTTGATCGACAATTCGGCGCGGCCCTCAGGGGCGCTGATCTACAAGGCCGAAGGCGGCGGCAACCTTTCGCCGGACCAGTTCGACCGGCTGAAGGCCGAGCTCGAAAGCGACTTGTAATACGCAATAACATCTGGCGGATGGCGGGATCTGCTGGAAATAAGCGGGATTGAAAGGAATAACCGAACAGCCACGGGGAGTTGAGAGGCATCAATGCCCGCTTAGCCTGAAGTGGCGCGCAAGATCAAAATGGCGGCATATCGCCGAACACCGTAGTTTCGAGCGCAAGAACAAGATGGCGGCGGCTCAGGGAAACAAAGAGAGGACGGCGTGATTTGCTTAATTGCAAAGCGTCGAACCGTCACTAGCCTCGAAACGGTGTCTCTGACCTCCTCACAGGCACCTCTGTATACCCGTTTTCATCAAGTGCCTCTCTAATGCCCGCGGCTAATATTTCCGCTACGGAGCAGGGGCCGACCACGACTTCGCTGATCGGAAGTTTTTCTGGATAATCTCGAGCAATATCTTTTGTGGTCACATAAGGAACGATTGTCTGTCCAACAGTACGGAATCGGCGAGGAGAAAGCGGTTGCCCCAGACTGGACATGACTTCAGCGTTTTCCGAATGGACAAGCCTTACTTCGCGCTCATCTTCGAAGTGCCCATCTTTAAAGAACGCCGCAATATCTAGTATTCTATCCGATCCATCGCCGTAAAGAGCTTCAGCCTTGCTCGAAAATTCATATCGGTCATGAGGCCATGCCGATGCGGTAAGATGAGCCATAAGATCTAGAAGGCATATTTGTGTTTCTAGATCATAAATTACAGGACGCATAACACTTGTATTGGAGTAGCCGAACCCAGGATATTTGGTCGAGAAGCCGATAGCAATATTTCCATACCCCCTCCATTGGCTTAGGCTGTCACCATTAAGCGAAAATGAGGCAATACAGACGCGGTGCCGAGTAATGTCTGGACTGCCCAATGCATTCAGTACAGCTGCGGCGTCTTGCCGGAAACGTGCCGCTTTTTCGAAACTTGATCGAGCTAGAGATAGGCCATGACGAAGTTCTGAGGCATCATTGAGGTAGGCGTAGTCTGTCAGCCACAACTCAGACGACGAGATTATGCCAAGAAGGCCGCTTGCCGTCGTATACTGATAAACTGTCGAATGACTGTTAGCATGTGATGGGACAATAGAAAGGCGTTCTGCCTCTCTCCAAAGTATATTCGGAATCGAAAACCAACGCGGCGAATGGTTATTCCACGAATACGAAGTTGAACCTACGTGATCGACCCAACTAATTCTTTTATAGGTAATCTCTTTTCCGAAAGGAAGTGTAGTTAAAAATTCATCCTCCTCGATCCCGTTCGTACAGTTTGGAAATGGACAAACCAGATCGCGACTGCAATGTTTTTTGCAGATAAAGTCTGCGCTTATTCGGAAAGGTATTCTTCTGAGAGTTGTCATATCGAGTGTGATGACCTGTCAGGTAGCCCGGCGGCGCATAAATCTCGCGTTGGATCGAAGCTGACGAAGCTCGCGGCTGCTTGTGTCGCGTTTGGATTCGCGGGCGCCATTGAACTGTCGCAGCATGGTCGGTTTGTATGAGGTGATGAGTAGATTAGAAGCAATGGGCTCACGACTGGTAGGATTCCCGTCGACGGTAGCTTGACATCAATCTGTGTCGAAATCAGCAGGCAATTGCCCGAAAGTAAAAAGCAGTTTGGGCTCGTCGAGGGTCTCGCCCGTTTCGTCATCCGCGAGCTGTTCGAACGCAACAGCACCGGCAAAGCGAACGGATATCCGCGTCGCCTTTGCTATCGCGGCTTCGGCGGACCTTTCCTGAAAGGTCTGGCCTGACGCCAGCTTGCGGCCGTCCTTTACGAAGCCTTGGGCGATGAAATAGTGCTTTGCAGTCATAGGCCTATCCTCACATGTAGCGCAGATGCGCTTTGACCCTGCCGACGATATGCAGGTTCGATAGTTCATGCGGTTCGACGCGTTCGTCGAGATAGCCGGCTGCCTTGTTGTCGCTGGACAGGATTACCGATCCATCGCGCATCAGTTGCACGCGCTTCACGAGGACCGACTCGTTGTAAACGACTGCATAAAGGGCGTTGTCGACGACATGGTCGATCGAGGTATCGATCAAAACCTGATCCTGATCGGTCAGGGTTGGATGCATGGAATCCCCGGAGACTGGCAGGATTCGGGCGAAGCGCGGATTGACCCCCATCGTCCGTAGGTAAGCGTCCTGGAAGGCCACGAAGGCATCAACGTTTTCGGATTGAGCGATCAGCCCCGAGCCTGCTGAAGCGCGCGCCTCCATCCGCGGAATAAGGACGAAGGCTCCCTCCTGAAGGTCCTCCGTATCAACGATCTGCAGCATTGGCGGCCCGTTTTGTTCCTGCTGTGTTCTTCCCGGACCATGACTCGAAATTGCAGAAGAGTCACGCGTTGATTCGGATCCCTTCCCTGTTGCGAGCCAATCGACGGAGACGTTCGCCGCTCGGCACAGTTCTGCCAGGGCGAAAAAATCCGGTCGCGAGCGGCCGAATTTCCAATTCGTCAGGGTGTCGACTGAGTATCCGGTAATTTCGGCGGCTTGGTTCTGGTCCGCCATCCGAGAAATTACGGATTCCATCCTCTCGCCGAAGCCGTCCGTGAAAGTGGGAACTCGCTTCCCAGTTTCTTTTCGCGGGCGTGCCATCAATTAACATCCTGTTATTTAACGGAATTCCGAGACAATCCGCACATATTCGGAAATCTCGAACTGGGAAGCGGATTACCCCGTTGCCAATCCGAATAATCTCGGTTAACTCTGTAACACCAACCGTTCACCACACCCCGAAAGAAAGCCGGCCTGCCAGCCGGCCTTCGCTGAGGAGCCCGAATGAAGCGAGATGCCGCCAAACCGCCTGCACAATGGGACCGCCATTCCATCAAAGCGGAGATCCATCGTCGCGGCATGTCGCTCTCGGGGATCGCGCGTGATGCGGGCCTTCCGGAAAGCGCCTGCCGGCTCGCCCTGATGGGCATGAACCGGAAAGGCGCGGACGCCATCGCGGCCGCTCTCGGAATTCCCTTCGACACGCTCTTCCCCGCGGACATGTTTGTCCGCTCGCGTTCGAGCCACGCCAAACCTAACCCAAAAGGCACGGCGACGTCGCGGCAAAAGCGCAAGGTCGCTGCTGCCAGCGAAAGGGCCTCGGCGTGACCTGGCTGTCGGAATTCACCTTGGCCGCTGCCAGACCCGAAATTGCCATGCTGGCCATCATCTACGGGTGCGCGGCGATTGCCCTCAGCCTCACACTGCGGCGAGGGCGGTGATGACCGCTGGCGAGTTCCTCCTGGCTTGCTCCGCCTTCGCCCGCCGGCATCCGGCTGCGGTGCTCGAGATGGCCGCACCGGAACTTGCCGTAGATCACAGGGCACCCGCCCATCACGTCCACACGACAGTACTCCAGGCCCGCAAGCGGATGCTGACGACCGCGAAGCTGACCCTTCGCACAGCAGCGATCGCCGCCGGCGGCCCGACCGATCCCGACCTCTTTACTACGCCAGAGAGACTGACCGCATGACATCCTATTCCATGATCCCGCTTTCCTCGATCGACACTGGCGCGAGGCTTCGCGCCGCCGATCCTGCCTGGGTCGCGTTCCTCGCGGAGGAAATCGCGGCGGACGGACAGATCGAACCGATCCGCGTCGTGATCCGCGGCAACGGCTACAAACTCGTCGATGGGGCAAGGCGCATCGCTGCTTTCATCGACCTTGGCCGCGGAGAAATCGAGGCCCGGATCGAGCCTGAGCAGGCGCTCGCCGACGACATTGCCGTCCGGTTGGCGGAGATCAAAGGGCACCTTTTACGCGGGGCCCTCACAGCGCTCGAGCATGCAATTTCCGTCTCCGCCTGGTGCGACGTCTTCCAAGACGTCAACGGTGCACCGAAGCGCGGCCGAAAGCCGAAATCCCCCGATCTCAACTCGCAAGAAGAAATTGGTGTCGCGTGTGACACTAATTGGAGCGCTGCTGCGCAGGAAGCTTTGGGCATCAGCCGTTCGGTGCTTTTTCGGTGCATCAAGATCGCGCGTATCGACGCTGACATCCGGTCGCGGATCGCGCTCCATCCGATCGCCGAGGTACAGCGCGAGCTGCTGTTGCTCTCAGAGCTGACGCCGGTTCGCCAGAAGGCGGTGGTCGATCTCCTGACCAGCGAGCCGGCAGAAGCCGCGACCGTCACCGAGGCACTGGCACTCCTTGATCATGCGCCGGGCGCCAAGCCGGTGCCGGCTTACGAGCGGCTCTATGACAGATTCACGCGGCTGAAGGCGCCCGAGAAAGAGGCATTCTTCGACCTCAACGCCGACGCAATCGACGCCTGGATCGCCAAGCGCGCAGCCAAGAACCGGCGGGCTGCCTGATGAGCCGTCGGCGCGATCCCCATACGCGCGACCTCTTCGCGTCTCCCGAGCCCGTCTCAGTCGGTTTCGATCCTGAGGTTATCGGGCGCGGCTCCCTCGCCTCGCAGATCGCCAGGGTGGTCAGCCGAACGACGCAAGACGCACGCGAGGAACTCGGGATCACCCGCCGGCAGCTGGCGGAGCGTCTCACCGACCGTCTTGGCCGCTCCGTCTCGGAGACGACAATCGAAAAATGGGCTTCGGAATCGGCGGAAGAGCATCGGATCCCACTCGACGCCTTTGTTGCTCTCATCGCCGAGACCAAAGGCTACGAGGCGCTTGGCTTCATTCCCTCGCTGTTCGGCTACGCGGTGGTCGAAGAGAAGTACGTCGAGATCATCGAGATGAAGCAGATCGAGGATCACAAGCGCCTCCTAGATGCTCGGATGGCGACGCTTCAGGCCAAGGCAAGGGCTCGGCAATGAAGCAGTGGCTCACGGCACAAGAACTCGCTGCCCAGGCTCTTCCGCACCTTCCTTCCACGAAGCGCGGAATCAACGATCTGGCGATCCGTGAGTGTTGGAACGAGCATCCAACCTTCGTGCGACGGCGATCGGGCCGTGGCGGGGGAATGGAGTATCACTTCCACATTCTGCCGACGCTGGCGCAGATCGAGTATTCACGCCGCCACCTCAAGGTCGGTATCCCCGCCTTGCCGCCTGTAGCGAACGATGAGACGGCTGTCGTGCCCGCCAATCCCATTGGCGCGAAGGCGGCGAAGCGTCGGGATGCGCGGCTGGCCATCGTCCAGCGGTTCAATTCCTTCCGTAAGGGGCTGACGCTCGGCCACTACGGTGCTCACGACCAGTTCGTCCGCAAGTACAACAACCGTTCTCTTGCCATCGACGAGTGGGTCGTCGACTTGGTGCCAAAGCTTTCTCAGCGCTCTCTCGAGCGATGGCAGGCCGAAGCGAAGAATGGCGGAGCCAAACTCGCTGTTGACCGGGCAGCTGCGCGGAAAGGCAAAGGCGTGCTCGATACCGCCAATGGTGGCGCAGTCCGCACGACGATTCTCGCTCTCCTCGCCGACAATCAGCACTTCACGGCCGAGCATATCCGTGACGTGGTGGCGTCTGAATACGGGAACACGCTTATTGTCCCGGGACGAGACTGTGAGAAGGCGGTGCCGCTGCCGCCAATCCGGACCTTCCAGCACTTTTTGAAGGGTCTTCGAAGCTCGCACGCCGTAACGCTGATGCGAGTGCAGAACCCCGATCGCTTCCGCTCCACGATGGCGCCCAGAGGCCTCGGGACGCTGTCCCATGTCACCGAGCCCAACCAGCTTTGGCAAATCGACGCCTCGCCCGTCGACGCGCTCTGCACGGATGGCCGACACGCGATCTACGTCTGCCTCGATATCGCGACACGGCGCATGGTCCTGTTCATTTCGAAGACGCCTCGGGCATCCGCTGTGGCGCTTCTCATTCGAAAGGCCATTCTCGCCTGGGGTGTCGCCGACAAGATCAAAACCGACAACGGCTCGGATTTCACCGCTCAAGACACAAAACGTCTATTCGCCTTCCTCGATATCGAAATCGAGCTTTCCGACGCCTACACGCCCACGCAGAAGGCGCATGTTGAGCGGGCGATCGGCGACTTTCAGAAAGACTGCGCGACCATGCTGCCCGGCTTCGTCGGCCACAGCGTCGCGGACCGAAAGGCGATCGAGGAGCGCAGAAGTTTCGCGGCGCGACTCGGCACAAGTGACGAGGAGGTCTTCGGCGTCGCGCTTTCTGGCGACGCACTGCAGGCCGAGGTCGATCGATGGGCGTCGCTGCGCGAACACGAGCCCCATGCCGGTCTCAAGGGAGAAACACCGTTCGCGGTCGCTGCGCGATCGACAAAGCCCCCCCGGCATGTCGACGAGCGCGCTCTCGATCTCCTCCTGATGACCGTGCCGCAGGGCGGCACGCGCCGCGTGACGTCGAGCGGCATCCGGGTCGACGGCAACCACTACATGACGCCGTCGATCCTGCCTGGGACAGAGGTGCTGGTACGCATGGACAGCGCCGATCTCGGTGTCGTCTACGCCTTCGCACCGGACGGCGGTGACTTCCTCGGGGCGGGTATCTGCCCGCAACTTTCCGGCATCGACCCCGCGGACGCTGCCCGGGCGCTGAAAGCGATGCAGAACGAGATCACCCAGAAGGGCGCAGCGGCAATCAAGGCCGAAATCCGGCGTCTGAAGAAGGGCGGCGCCTGGCACGAACGCATCCTCGGTGTCCGAGAAGCGCGCGCGCCGAACGTCGTCGCCATGCCGAAGCGAGGCGAGACCCATGTCACGCCGCAGATCGCGGCTGCACTCGAGGCCATGGATGCCGCCGACGATCGGCGGAGACCTGTGCCTACGGATCCACGCGTAGCGGAAGAGCAGCGCCGTTTGATTGCAGAAATGACGGCCGCCGACGAGCGGGCGCTGTGGGAGCGCGGCCGCGAGAGTTCGCGCCGGCGCGAGGCGGAGATCGAGGCCGAACGGACGGCCCATCTACCAGTCACCGTCCGAGCGCTGCCGGAATCGCCGCGGGCAAAATACGTCCGCATGGAGCTTTTGCGCCGCCGCATCGAGGCCGGCGAACAGGTCGATGTCGAGGATGCGATCCTGCTCGGCCGATACCAGGAAACCCCCGAATTCAAAGGCCAGCGCGACATGCACGAGGTCTACGGGGACGAATACCTGGCGCTCTGACGCGCCGAACGAAAAAGACCCGGCCACGAGAGCCGGGTCCGAAAAGACGGCCAAAAGGCCGCATGTCCAATGAGGAGAGCATGATGAACATGACGGTCTCGGTCAATCCCCCCGTCAACAAACCGGCACCACTGAGGAATGTGGCTGCCTTCACCAGCCTGATCAATCGCGTCGTCGATCGTCGACCAGGCCTGCCGGGCCTTGCCTGCTTCTACGGGCACTCCGGACTCGGAAAGACCAAGAGCGCGATCTTCGGCGCCAACCGGCACCGCGCCGCATATGTCGAGTGCGGACAGATGACGACCGCCAGGTCGCTTCTGGTGTCGATCCTGATGGAACTTGGACTGCCGAAGCCGAAGGGCACGGCGACCGACATGCTCAACGAGATCGTCGAGATACTCGCCCGCGATCCCAGGCGGCCGCTGATCATCGACGAGGCGCATCACATCGCTCACAAGGCCTTCGTCGATGTCGTGCGCGAGCTGCACGACAAGAGCGACGCACCGATCGTGCTGATCGGCGAAGAGACGCTTCCGAAGCATCTCGAAGCCTATGAGCGCGTTCACAATCGGATGCTCGACTGGGTGGCTGCGGTGCCTTGCGACGCCGAGGACTTCGCGATGTTGGCTCGGACCGTGGCGCCACGGCTTTCCATTGGCGCTGATCTTGCATCGGAGATGCTGGACGTCACCGCCGGAAATACCCGCCGCATCGTCGTGAACCTGGCGAAGGCCGAGGAGATCGCCGCCCGCGACGGCCTGGACACGATCGGTCTCGACCAGTTCGGCGGGCGCGAAGCCATCCTCGGCCTGCGCGCGCCGATGCCGAGGGCAGCCCGATGACGGCCGCGCGTGAATCGAAAGACCTTCGCGCCCGTGTCGAGATCTCGCTTCCCAAGGGCGAGGAAGCGATCTGGGCAATGATCCAGAAGCTCGATCGCGAAGGCTGCTGGTCGACGTCGGATGTGAGCTGCTTCGTCGGCCACAAGACGAAGGTGATTGCCAACTACGTCGCCCGGCTCGAGTCGGCGGGGTACGTCAGGCGGGTCGGGCGCTCGAAGGTGCGCGGGGAGCCGACGCTCTATGAGATTGCCCGGCCGAGCATCTTCGCGCCGCGGATATCCAGCAGCGGCGACGACCTGCCAGAGCTGGTCATCGAGACACTCTGGCGGACAATGCGGATGCTCAAGGTTTTCCGGGCCGAGGACCTTGCCGCCTACCTCGCCGAAACGGGGCGAGCCCCGAATGTGAAGTCGATCCGGGTCTATCTCTGGCGGCTGCACGGCGCAGGGCTCCTCGCATTCGCCGGCAAACGAGGGCAGCGCCAGGAGCAACGCTTCAGGCTGGTTCGAATTCCCGGCCCCCGAGCCCCGAAGGTCCTCACCGCCAACGTCGTCTGGGATCCGAACCGCGGCGAGCCGCTCGGAACCGCCCAGGCGGAGGAGGCGGGTCTATGAACCAGCGGCAGACCTTCGAGGACAAGACTGCCCTCGCATGGGGCAACTCCCGGCCCGACTGGATCATCGAGCTTGCCCGCCTGGCGGACGCGGAAGGCTTGTCCGGCGCCGAAAAGCGCGTCGGGCGAGCTGCCTCGACCCTCAGCCAGACCCTGTCGAACACCTATCGCGGCGACGTCGGAAAGATCGAAGAGCGGGTCCGTGGCGCGCTGATGGCTCTCACCGTCGAGTGCCCGGTCCTAGGCGAGATCGGCCGGGACCGCTGCCTCGACGAACAGGGCAAGGACTTCGTCGCGACGAGCGCCATGCGCGCTCAGCTCTATCGGGCCTGCCGCTCCGGCTGCCCTCACTCCAAGCACACGAAAGGGAAAGATCATGTCTGAGCTACGCTCCTCTCAGCGCCTGTCGGCACGCATCCGTCAGCTGCGCAGGTTCTTCAGCGAATACGACCGCTCCGGCCTCGCCATGAACGGCACGGCCGTCGATGCGCTCGCCGAACGTCTGCGGAGCTTCGAGATCGACGCCGCAGACCTCGAGATTGGCGCCCGGCCCGCGAAAATCATGGCGCGCTCGATGCCGGAGATCGCCCGTCGGTACGCTTCGAGTGAGGCAGGAGCTGCCCGATGATCCCGTCTCAAGCACAACCGCTCATCCGGCCCGCTGTCGATCGCATGCTCGCGGCCGAAGAAACGATCCGCGTGATGCGGCGCCTGATCATCGGCGGTCGCCGCGATGTCGGCTCCGACGAGGCATCGACCGCGATCGACGCGGCGATCGCCGAACTCATCGCCGCCCGGGCTGAGATCAACGCCGGCAATCTGAAGCGGGCAAGCGAACGGGTGGCGTCATGAACGCCATCCGAACGATCGCCGAAGCCGTCGCCGAGATCCGGCACATCACCTTTGCAGATCTCGTTTCCGACCGCCGACATCGCGAGTTGATCGGTCCAAGGCATGAGGCGATGTATCTGGCCAAGACCCTGACGCCGGCCTCACTGCCGGCGATCGGACGGCGCCTTGGCGGTCGGGACCACACGACGGTCCTGCACGCCGTCCGAAAGATTGAGGACCGGATCGCGCGCGAAGCGGGCTACGGCGACGAGATCGAGGCGATGGGCGCAGCGATTTCCAAGCGTCTGCCTGGCGAGGGTAAGTTCGAGCTCGTGCCGGCTGAAGACGTCGATGCCTCTGATCTCGCTCGCCGCGTCGAGGAGGCGGTCATATCCGGTGGCCGGATCTCGGTCTTCGCCGATGAGGTTGCCGCCCTCGCAACGGCAGTGATCCAGCTCGAGCAGCGCCTTAAGGCGCTCGCAAAGCAGACGGCGCGACGCGAGGCCGGGCTCGCCAGACGGCTGGACGCCGCGGAGGCTCGCTTGTCGGCCGCGCAGCCGCATCAGTTCATCCCTGCCGCGCTTGTGACCCCCGTCATCGAGGCCTTTCGCCAACTCGAAAGCGATCGTTTCAGCGGTCGCGAGCGCTTCTCGCAGGAGCGGCTCGACCGGGCTTTGAAAGAACTTAGAGACATCGTCGAACGGAAGGAATTTGCAGCATGAGTGCGACCACCCAGACACTGCCGGCGAACGAAGCACCGAGCCTGCCACCAGGCGCGGTCGAGGTCGGAGGGCGGCTGTACCTGCCGGACTCCAAAGGCAATCTCGTGCCGCTCGATCTCGTGAAGGCGGAAGACCGGCTCGAGGACGAGATGGTACGCAAGTGCCTCTCCTTCGCCGAGGACCTGTCGGCGCAGATCGGCCGCTTCCGCGGTCATACGATGGAGGACATCGGCGCCTTCCAGGCAATCCTCGACCAGGAATACGGCGCCAAGCGGGGCGGTGCGAAGGGCAACGCCACCTTCATGAGCTTCGACGGGATGATGAAGGTCCAGGTCCAGCAGGCCGACCTCATCGAGTTCGGCGCCCAGCTGCAGACCGCCAAGAAGCTGATCGACGAATATCTGACGGCGCTGACGGCAGATGCCTCGGCGGAGATCCAGGTCTTCGTCAACCGGGCCTTCGACGTCGACAAGGAAGGTCAGGTGAACCGGTCTGAGCTGTTTCGGCTGCGGCGGCTTCAGATCGACGACAAGCGGTGGCAGGACGCTATGCGGGCGATCTCGGAGGCCATCCGGGTCGTCGGATCAAAGGAATATGTCCGGTTTTACAAACGCGACAGCCATGATGGCGCTTGGCAGGCGGTCACCATCGATCTGGCGAAAGCGTGAGGGCCATGACCGCGCTCCTCGAAGCCCGGATCATCGCCGAGGTGCCGCTTGCAAAGGGCGGCGGCACCCGCGCCATCGCCGTCGACAATAACTGCGTCTGTCACGTCTTCACTGTCAGCGGCGGAATGGAGCGGCTAGCTCCCCAGCAGAGCTTCACGCCAGAGACGGCGCGCGAGATTGCCCGGAGGGTGCTGGCCGGCGACGAGCGGATTCAGACTGCCCACAACACCTTGCGGATCCTTGCTGCGGCGGTGCTGACAGATGGAGTGACGGGGTGACGGTGCTCGCGATGATGCACGTCGCCAAGCGCGACCTCGGTCTCGACGACGACACCTATCGGGCCGTGCTCGTCCGGGTGACGGGCAAACGCTCGTCGAAGGAGATGACCGATCGCGAGCGCCAGGCGGTGCTCGACGAGTTCCGCCGGCAGGGTTTCAAACCCGCTTCGAAGAGCAGCGGAAAGGCGACCAAGCCTTTGTCCGGCCCCTACGCCAAGAAGGCGCAGGCATTGTGGATTGCGCTGTGGAACCTCGGCGCGGTCGAGGACAGGCGGGATTCCGCGTTGCTCGCCTTCGTCTGCCGGCAGACCGGCATCGAGCGAACCGAGTGGATCCTCGACGCCAAGCACGGTCGCGCGGTGATCGAGGCGTTGAAGGCGTGGTGCCAGCGCGAGGGCGTCGACTGGGAGGTCGGGACGATGGCACCTGACCATGGTAAGCGGCACGGATTTCAGATTGCCTTAGCGCAGTGGGAAAAGCTGCGGCCGCACGAGGTGCGGACGATGCCCGCCTTCTGGGCCGACGTCGGCTTTGTCCTGCGGCGGGCCGTCATCATCGATAAGCCGACTGACGCCGAGTGGATCACGGTGATGAACGCCTTCGGCAAGCGGATCCGCGCCGGAAAGGCGGGTGTCTGATGGCCCGCCGCCGCAAGCTGCGCATCGTCGACCTGACGGCCGAGAAGGCCGCGGTGATCGCCGCGCATCTCGATCTCGTTGGCCTTACCGAAGGCTACGAGCTGCAGAGTCCTTGCCGCTTCTGGGAGCGCAAGGACGGAAGCTGGACGGGGCGGTTCGTCTATACACACCCTGACGATCCGAAGGACAGGATCGTCCTCACCTCGAAGGGCCTGCGGTTCGCATGACGCAGGCGGCGATTCCCCGCTCGATCAATGGCCCGCGCATCGAGGCGGCGAATTCGCTCGACTATTTTCCGACACCACCCTGGGCGACGCGCGCACTGTTTGCCGAGATCCTCGGCACGAAGGCGTTCCGCGATCTCATCGTCGAGGACCCCGCCTGCGGCGAAGGGCACATGGCCTATGTCTTGCAGGAGGTCTTCGGCACGGTCTGGGCGAGCGACGTCTACGATCACGGCTATCGTCTGAATGGCGGCTTCGCCTTGCGCGACTTCCTGGAGCCCGCCGCCTTCGACGACCTCAAGCGACCCGACTGGATCATCACCAACCCGCCTTTCGGCACGAAACTGCTCGCCTTCGTGCGCCGGGCGCTCGCAAGGGCGAGGACCGGCGTCGCCATCTACATGCCGACGGTGAAGCTCGACGGAATCAACCGCCACCGCTTCGTCTACGGTCCCAGGCCGCCGCATACGATCGCCCAGTTCGTCGAGCGGGCGCCCTGCCACAAGGGGCGCTGGGAGCCCGACGGCGACACTTTTACGGCCTATTGCTGGATGATCTGGCGGCTCGATCGCCGCGTGAAAGATCCGGTTTTCCGCTGGATTCCGCCATGCCGATCGCGGCTGACCTTTCAACGCGACATCGACCTGTTCGGGACGTCGTCTGCCCCGCCCTTAAGCTCATCGCGGGGCTCGTCGCTGACGGGGGCCCCGTGACCGACCGGCTGGAGGACGAACTGGTCGCGCTTCTCGGAGCCGAAGACTTCATCCGTCTCGCCGAGGCGCATGGCGGCGAGCGGCGCTACATCCCGAAATCCGAGAGCGGGACGGAGATCGCCGAGGGGCTCGGTACGACGATCGCGGCGAAGCTCGCCCGGCGGTATGGCGGCGACGCCCTCGATATCCCTCTTGCCCGGCGGCTGCGGGCGAGACACTATCGCGCCGCGGGCCTCAGCAACCGGCACATCGCCAAGCGACTGGGGATCTCCGTCAACGGCGTCGAAAAACTGTTCCGCCGATCGCCGACACCGCGGCCGCCGCGCAGGCGCGAAGTCGACCCCAGACAGTCGGACCTCTTCAGCTGATCTAGCACCGTCCCGGGACATGTCCGGGCTAATTCCGGGATAGGTGATCCCGCATGGTCGAGCCTCACTCGTGACAGGCGATGAGGCTTTCCGATGACCGCACCGATCCCATTCGCACAGTGGCTGCAGATGCGTCTGACGACGCACGGCTTTGCCTGCGGCGCGATCGACGGCATCGTTGGGCCGATCACCACGGCCGCGATCAAGGCGTTCGAGAAGGCGCATGGCCTGCCGGTGGACGGGATGGCCGACGACGCCGTCGTCACGGCGCTGCGCTCCTCGTCAAGTGTGGTCGACGCAGAGACCGCCAAGACGGTCGAGCACCGCGATCCGCCCGAGGAAGAGATCCAGAAAATCGCCCTCGTCAGCAACACTTGGCCACGGCAGAGCGGAGTCTCCGCATTCTACGGCGGGGTGGGGACGAACCAGACGACGATCGAGATCCCGTTCGACATGTGGATCGCCTGGTCGAAATCGACCCGCGCTCGCAAGATGACGCTTCACAAGAAGGTCGCGCCGTCGGCTCTGCGCGTCCTTCAGCGTGTCGCTCAGATCTACTCTGCCAAGGAAATGCACGAGCTCGGTATCGATCTCTTTGGCGGGTCTCTGAACGTCCGCAGGATGCGCGGCGGGACGTCCTACTCGATGCATAGCTGGGGCATCGCGATCGACTTCGACCCGGAGCGCAATCAGTTGAGCTGGCACTCCCCGAAGTCGCGGCTGTCGAATTCCGATGCACTGCCGTTCTGGCAGGCCTGGGAGGCCGAAGGCTGGCTCTCGCTTGGCCGTGCGCGGAACTATGACTGGATGCACGTCCAAGCCGCCCGGCTCTAGCTCTTCATCGTCCTGTCAAAGCTGCTTTCGAAAGGGTTCTCCATGCGCTTTCTTTCACAGGTCCTAGGCGGCATCGCCTTCGGCTTTGCCGGGCTCCTCGCGCTGTTTGGACCGGCACCCATAATGCCACGGCCGATCGTGGCAGAGGCGCTTGAAGACTCGCCCGCCTGGCGTTGGGTGGCCGCGGCCGTCACATGGTTCATGGCCTTCGGTCTACTGGCTTTACTGGCGCTGTTGATGTTGGCCGGCATCGCCCACGCCGCCGAGGCGGCGCCGACGGCGATCGATCTCGGCCCGATCGCCGCCAGCCTGATCGAGATCCTCGCCCCGATCGTCCTCGCCGGGCTTTCGGCGATCGCCGCGTGGGCCTTCGCGCTGTTCCGCAAGAAGACGGGCTGGCAGATCGACCAAAGCGTCGGACTGATCGTCGATCAGGGGCTGCAAAAGGCTGTCGACTTCGCGGCTTCGCGGCTTCGCGACCGGGTCGCCGGCGGCATCCCACTGCATCTTCGCAATGAGGCGATCAGGATCGCCGCTGGCTACGCCACTCAGAAGCTTCCGGGGGCGCTGAAGCACTTCAAGATCGATCCGGCCAATCCGGAGGATCCGAAGCTAACCCAGATGATCGAGGCTCGTCTCGAGGAGTGGCTCGTCGATCCGGAGACGGAACGCTCCGCGTCCGCCGCGGTCTGAAGCCGGCGTGACCTGATGGAATGGTACGACGTCGTCCTCAAAATCCTGTCTCCACTCGTGGCGCTTGCGGCACTTGGCTTTACCGTCCATTCGACCCGGTCGCGGGCGTCGAAAGAGGAGAGCGACAAGCTCGATGACCGTCTGTCGGCGCTGGAGCGGACGGCGATTAAGCGCGAGGACGTCGACGGGCTGAAATCCAGCCTCAGCGAGCTTTCTGAGATCGTTCGTGATCTCAAGGCGATCGGCAGAGAGGCCGAAGAGGCAAGCGAGCGATCCCAACGTAACGAAGGCCGGGTCATGGCGCTGGAGCGGGACGCCCATCGCTGGAGCGAGATCGAGGGCCAGGTCGACCGGATCAGCGAGGACCGCCTGAAGGTCGCGCAGATCCACCAGGCGACGTTCGAGCAGCTGCGCGACCGGATCGGCCGGGTCGAGGAGACTATCAAGCATTCCCCCAGTGCCCACCAGGTCGCAGATCTCAGGACGCTGGTCGAGAAGATGGGCGGTGACATCCGCGTGTTGTCAGAGGGCATGCGGCCGCTGGCTGCGAGCGTCGGCCGGATCGACGATTTCCTGATGGGGCAGAGCGCCAAGCGAATCGAGGGGCGGTGATGGATTACGCGGAACACCAGCGGCAGGACGGGCGGCTCGCCATGCTGCGGGCGCTCTACGAGCAGGACGACGATCGGTTGAACGAGACGATCCTGATGAAGGTGCTGGAAACCTACGGCTATCGGAAAACCAAGGAGTGGCTGCGCACCGAACTGCGCGTCATGGAGGATCTCGGCGCCGTCCGACTTTACCGCGCCGGTGAATTTCTCACGGCGGAGATCACGGCAGCTGGGGCTGGCCACGTCGAGCGCACCAGCATCATCGAGGGCATCGCACGCCCGTCGCGGAGGTAACATGTCGCGTACCTCGCGAGGCCGGCTTTCCTCTATCGACCTCCTGCCGCCGGAGGCCGATCCGATCGTCCAGTGGGCCGTCGAGGAGTTGCAGGCACGCGAGCGGACCCAGGCCGATATCCTCTTCGAGATGAACGATCGGCTTGAAGCGATCGGCTGCGAGGCGATCTCGTCCAGCGCCTTCAACCGATATTCGACGCGGCTCGCCGCGACGACGCGCCGGCTCCAGGAAACCCGGGACATCGCCAAGGCGGTGACCGAGCGGCTCGGGCCCGACCGTGCCGACGACATCACGATCATGCTCGTCGAGATGATCAAGAGTTCGGTCTATTCGATCCTCGAAACCGGCAATGTCGACACGCAAGGCGTGATGTTCCTGGCGAACGCCGTGAAGTCGGCGCTGGCGGCGCAGAAGGTATCCGCCGACGCCCGACGGATCGCGCATTCCGAGATGCAGAAGAAGCTCGACGAGGCAGCGAAGGCCGTCGAGGAAGTCGGTGGGGAAAAGGGCTTTTCGGCTGAAACCGTCGAAGCCATCAAGGCTCGAATCCTGGGGGTGAGCCTTTGAATTCTAAAACTCAAACACCGTCAGAAAGGTTCGCAATCGATGAATACAGCATTCTCATCGCCTTGGGTAATCGTGACTCTATTCGAGAAGGAATAGGCCACGGACATCGTTTTTTCGTACCAATCAGGGCGACTGGAAGAGGGGCAGACATACATCTGACTGTGGTTGAAGTCGGACCTTTTGAGCGGTCGCATGACGATTGGACCGCCCGTAACCAGGCGATCAAAATCTGTGGTTTCTGGAATTTCATCGGACCAAAACCAAGCGCCCTCGAAGTCCGCAGACTCGTCCAGTGCAATGTAAGAAGGGGAAATCCTCGTATTAGAGATATTTGCGTTTGCCAGCGACGAAACCTCCCGTGTGGGGGCGAGGTCGAGCGTCGAGCCCGAAAGCTTAGCGCCGCTCAGGTCGATATCACCAGTAGAAAAGTCTATTTCGGCGTTAACGATTTCAAGAAATCTCAATGGAACGTTCAGAAATTGATAGCGCGGTATGCGCTTAAATTTTACTCCCCGGAATTTCACGCTTCCTCCATCGATCGACACACCTTCCAAATCGATCTGCGATCCGCTTATCGTCAGATCGACGTCGGTGAATTTGCATCCATTGAGTTTAGCGCCGCTGATTTCAAGTGTAACTTCAAGAGGACCCGCAAACAGGCAGTCTCTCATATCAGCGTCATGAACGTTCGCATCGAATGCTCGCTTGACGTTGCTCGAGTTGATCATCTTGAGGCCGCGAAGATAGGTTCCTTGTCCGGGTATGCATGTGTCCTGATTTGTCATCGCCTTGCACGACAAATCGAGGCCAACAAGGTTTTGATGATTGGCGAAAAGCCATTCGATAGCTTCGACTTTGCCGCTATTGCCGGAGGCATGCGTGGTCAGGAGTTGCCAGTAGCGCGCGGCTTGTTCGGACTTCAGGTCGTTGAGTTGGACGTTCGTCGCCTCCAGAGTTTGTCTAGTTGCATACAACGTGAAGAGGAAAGCGGCAGCTGCGACGAGCTTAGTCAAGGGATGATCCTCAACACGTCGCAACCAGTCAAATCGCCACACGGCCGCGCCACAACCTTTAGCGGCCGCCCACGCTCTGACCGGGCAGATAAGCGCCCGTGCCTTGCCGTATCGGCGAGCAGAGCCCGCTTCATCCCCTGCGGCAGAATTCGTCGTGGGAAGAAGCGCCATTTCCAAGAACCCTTTAGTCAGATGCGACAAAAGCCTACCGGACTTGGCGCTTGCGGTGCGAGCGGAAAATGAGAGAACCAATTCTCCAAACAGAATGGGCAGAGCTGCGTCGTGAGGCGATGGCGGTGATGCCGTCCGAGGTCTCTGGCCTCCCGGACGTTCTCCTCACCTATCAGCAGGAGCTGGTCGCCTCAGTCTCCAACTTCGCTTTGACCGTCACAGACAAGTCCCGGCGAATTGGCGCGACTTGGGGCGTCGGCGCGGCGGCTGTGCTCACCTCCGGCGCCAAGCGCTCCGCCGGCGGGATGGACACGCTCTATCTCGGCTACAATCTCGACATGGCGCGGGAGTTCATCGACACCTGCGCCATGTGGGCGCGGGCATTCAACCAGGCCTGCTCGAAGGTCCAGGAATATCTCTTCACCGAAGAAGGCGAGAAGGGCGAGGACCGGGCCATCCAGGCGTTCCGGATCACGTTCGCTTCCGGTTTTGAGATCGCCGCGCTCTCCTCGAAGCCCCGCAGCTTGCGCGGCCGCCAGGGCTTCGTCATCCTCGACGAGTTCGCCTTTCACGACGATGCCGAGGAGCTGCTCAAGGCGGCGATGGCGCTGCTCATCTGGGGCGGCAAGGTGCTGGTGATCTCGACCCACAACGGCGTCGACAATCCCTTCAACCTGCTCATTCAGGAGATCCGCGAACAGCGTCGGCCCGGGAACGTCGTGCGATGCACTTTCGACGACGCCCTGGCGCAGGGCCTCTATCAGCGGATCTGTCTTATCCGCGGCCGCGAATGGTCGCCGGAAGCCGAGGCGAAATTCCGGGACGAGATCCGGGCGTTCTATGGCGACGGCGCGGCCGAGGAACTCGACTGTATCCCGAGCCAAGGTTCCGGCGTCTATCTGACGTCGGCCCAGATCGAGGCGGTGATGACACCGGACACGCCGGTCTTTCGGCTGGCTTGTCCGCAAGGCTTCGAGCTGAAGCCTGACATCGAACGCGCGGCCTACGTCCAGGCATGGCTCGAGCTTATGGTCTCGCCGTGCCTTGAGACGCTCGATCGGCGCTTGCGCCACCACTATGGCTTTGACTTCGGACGGTCGGGCGACCTCTCCGTCCTCGTGCCGATCGCCGAGCAGCGCAACCTCGTCCGGCGCGTGCCCTTCGTCGTCGAGCTGCGCAACGTGCCGTTCCGCCAGCAGGAACAGATCCTCTTCTGGATCGCGGATCGCCTCCCACGATTCGGCAACGGCCGCCATGACGCCCGCGGCAACGGCCAGTTCCTCGCCGAATACGCGATCCAGCGCTACGGCGCCCTGGCGATCGAAGCGGTGATGCTCTCCCAGGCCTGGTATCTGGAGAACATGCCGCCGATGAAGGCGGCGATCGAGGACCGGACGCTGCTGATTGCCCGCGACGCCGACCATAAGACCGATCTTCGCCAGATCCAGATGGTGCGCGGCATCCCGATGGTGCCGAACGACGCCCGCACGAAAGGCGCCGATGGGGGCCAGCGGCACGGCGACTTTGCCGTCGCGCTCTGCCTCGCCCATCAGGCCGCGAAGGCGGAGGTGATGGAATACGGCTACACGCCCGCCTCCGCACTCGATGAAACGGGTGGCCTTGGATTTGCGAGCGGCGGGGGCAGCCTCAATACGGGAGACCGAACGCTATGGTGAAGGCCGCGATCGTCCGCTTCCAGGATCGCTGGGGCCGCTCGCCGGAAGCTTCGAGCCTCGGCTCGGAATTCGCAACGCCGCAGGAATGGGGGCCCCGTCGTGTGATCGGCGACGCCGTCGTCTCGGGGCTCGGTCCGGAGCGGCTTGCCGCAATCCTCCGCCAGTCGGCCGACGGCGATACGCGGTCCTATCTGACGCTCGCGATGGAGATGGATGAGCGCTACCTCCACTATGCGTCGCAGCTGCAGACCCGGCGCCTGGCCATCGAAGGCATCCCGGTCACGATCGAGCACGATGACAAGGTGCCGAAAAAGATCGTCGACGCGGTGAACGACCTGGTCGAGGATACCCGCTTCGAGGAGATGGCCGGGACGCTGACCGATGCGATCGGCAAGGGCTATGCGGTCTCCGAGATCATCTGGGACTATGAGCGCGGTTTCCTTCGACCCGTCGACTACCGCTGGCGCGACCAGCGCTTCTTCCAATACGACGAGGCCACCCGGACAGAACTGCGGCTCCGCGACAATGGCGACCCCCGCAATGGTCTGGCGCTGCCGGCGGCGAAGTTCCTCATCCATGAGCCGCGCACCCGGATGGGGCTGCCGATCCGCCGCGGCATGGCCCGGCCTGCGGCCTGGGCGTTCCTGATCCAGAGTTTTGCCCTCAAGGACTGGGCGAGTTTCGCCGAGATCTACGGCGTGCCGCTCCGCGTCGGCAAGTTCGGGCCGAACGCCTCGGAGGCAGACAAGCGGATCCTCCTGCAGGCGGTCCGCGCCATTGCCAACGACGCGGCCGCGATCATCCCGGCCGGAATGGAAATGGAATTCGCCAAGGTCGAAGGGCAGCACGGTGCCGGCGTGTTCGGTGGGCTGATCGACTATGTCGACAAGCAGGTCTCCAAACTCGTGCTCGGCCAGACGATGACCTCGGACGATGGTTCGTCGAAGGCTCAGGCGACAGTCCACAACGACGTGCGTCTCGATATCCAGATGGCGGACGGCAAGCAGCTCGGCCAGACAATCACGCGAGATCTCGTCGTGCCCTTCGTCGCGCTGAATTTCGGGCCGCAGGAGCTTTATCCGCGAGCCGTCTACCAGGTCGCTGCGCCGGAGGACCTCGAAGGGCTGAAGAATTACGTTACCTCTCTCGTTCCGCTGGGGCTGAAGGTTTCCCAGCGAGAGATGCGGGAGCGCGGCGGGCTTTCGGAGCCGGAGGATGGCGAGGAGCTGCTGAGGCCGGCAACGCTGCCAACGGAGGGCGGCGAGAAGGACAAAAAGCCGGAGGGACCGGCAGGCGATCCGGCGAAAGGGGACGCGTCGAGGACGGCAAGACTCGCGGCCGTTGGTGCACCAGCTGGCGACGCGATCGACCAGGCGGTGGCGGAGGTGCTCGGCGAAGAGGATTGGGAGCCTCTCGTCGCACCGATGATCGCGGGGCTCGAGGCAAAGCTCTCCGCTGCGGCCGACCTCGATGAAGCGAGGGCGATCCTCGCAGCCCACCTGGCGGCGATGGATCCGAGCGCGCTGGCGGAAAAGCTCACCCAGGCGGTCTTCGCCGCGCGGATCGCCGGGGAGGCGGAAGAGCCTCTGATCGACGGCGGAGCCTGACGGCGTGGCGACCGAACTCCAGGCCCTGCCGTTCGCGGAGGCGATCGCCGCGCTTCAGCGGCGCGGCAAGCTCCTCAAATCGCAGTTCGCCTGGCAAGACGACTGGCAGGCAGACCATGCCGCAATGTTCACCGTTGCCAAGTCGACCGGCTTCGACATCCTTGGCGATGTCTTCGAAGGGCTTTCGAAGGCGGTAGCCGAGGGGCGGACGGTCGCCGAATTCTCGAAAGAGCTGCGGCCGCTCCTCGAGGCAAAGGGATGGTGGGGCCAGCAGCGTGTGGTCGACCCGCTGAGCGGCGAGGAGACGATCGCCCAGCTCGGCTCGACGCGCCGGCTGCAGTTCATCTTCGACGTCAATATGCGCGTCTCCTACGCGGCCCGTCACTGGTCAAGCTTCGAGCGCAACAAGAGGGCGCGGCCCTATCTCCGCTACGTCCACCTGGAAGGCCAGGAACACCCGCGGCTGCAGCATCAGGCCTGGCACAACATCGTGCTGCCGGTCGATCATCCCTGGTGGAATACCCATGCCTGCCCGAACGGCTGGGGCTGTCACTGCACCCTGCAGAGCCTTTCCCAGCGCGACGTCGACCGGCTGATGGCGCAAGGCGTGCCTCTGAAGTTCGCGGCGCCGGCGACGACGTCCCGCGACTGGATCAACAAGCGGACCGGCGAGATCCTCAAGGTGCCGGACGGCATCGACCCGGGCTGGGCTTACAATCCGGGCAAGGCCGGTCGTGACGCCGTCGTGCGGGATGCTCTTTCCGCAAAGGTTGCCGAGGCGCCGGAAGAGCTGCGGCGATCGGCCATTGCAGACGTCGTTGCATCGGACGAGTTCGCGCGCTTCCTCGAGGATCCGCAAGGCAGTCTGCCGGTGATGGCGATCGGGAGGGAAATTGCGGACGCCCTCGGCGCTGACACGACGGTTGCCCTCCTGTCGGCCGACACCGTCGTCAAGCAGAAACAGCGCCATCCCGAGCTGACCATCGAGGACTATCGGCGGCTGCCCGCCATCGGCATCGATCCGACCCTCGTCGTCCAGGACGGCGAGACCACCATGGTCTACGTCAAAGAGGACGACGATCGCTGGCTGCACGCGGCCGTGAAAGTGACCAGGTCCCGAAAGGCCGCCTTCCTGACGAGCTTCCGTTTTACCGGTGCGTCGAACATCCGCAGCCTCTTCAGGCGCGGTATCAGGGTTCTGCTGGATAGAAGGTAGGTGCGCGGTGGGGCCTCCCAGGAACCCCACATGGCGGTCCCGCCCTTTCGGACGGTCCTACGGCCGGGAGAATTGCACCGTGTCACGCGCCCGGCCAATATGCGGCCGATCCGTTTTCGATTCAATGAACCTCATTTCATCAGGCCCGCATGACCGACGTCGCTCCGGAGTTTCAGCCGACCCTCAAATGGCGACGGACCTTGCCGGATCAGACCAGGGACGACTTCGTTGCCCTGTCTGACGGCTTCGAGGTCTGTCGCTTCTACCGCTATCGGGTGTCGTCCGAGCTCCAGGGACAATGGTTCTGGACGGTCTTTGCCTTCCACCGCACGCCGAACGCAGAGACCGGCGCGATGCAGGGCTTCGTGCGCGGATCGGCCCGCGACGCCGCGAAGGTGGCAGAAGCGGCATTCGAGCGGGCGAAAGCCGTCTGGGGCATTCCCGATGTCGTCCGTTTCGCCACAGCCGAATAGCGGGCCGCTGACACGCGACGACGCTGTCCGACGCTTCCTGCCACGGCCGATTGGCACGAATCGCGCCCACGGCCTTTGAAACCCCTTTGACGGCGATCCTCGTTCGGACCATTGTCCGGCTTCGACGTCGTCGGCGCCGATTCCCGGCCCGCGGCCTCTATGTCGCATCCTTCGTCGGGACATGTCCCGACTGAAACGCTTTGTCCGGGCCTGCAATGGTCCGGTCCATGACAAGCACCGCAGCCCCATCCCTTTCTCCCGTCGCAACGGGCCAGGCAGGCATCGCCGTTTCGACCGGCGACGTCGTCGTCGCCCTGGCTGCGGCTGCGGCGACGAGTGCGACGCCGGATTGGATCAAGATCGCGCCGCGCGGCCGGGTTTCGACCCGGGACGGCCGTTCCTATGCGTTCGATCCCGAAGCCCTGGCCGCTCGCTTCCAGGCGGACGAGGTCAAAGTCCCGATCGACTTCGAACACGCGACCGGCCATCTCGCGGCCAAGGGGCAGCGGGTCGATGCTGTCGGCTGGATTGAAGAGTTGCAGGCCCGTACCGACGGTCTCTACGGCCGTGTCGATTGGCTCGACACCGGCCGCGCCGCGCTGACCGCTCGCACCCACCGCTACCTCTCGCCGTCTTTCCCGCATGACGCCGCCGGCAATGCCGCGTGGATCCATCACGTGTCGCTGGTGACCGCGCCGGCGCTCTCGAACATGCCGGCGCTTGCCGGTGCTCACCTCCAGCAAACCGCAACGGACAATGTCATGAGCGACAAGATCGCGGCCGCCCTCGGGCTTGCCGCAGGAACCAGCGAGACCGCTCTTCTGTCGGCGATCGACGGCATGAAGAAGAAGCTCGACGAGGGCAAGATCACCACCGCCCTCGGCCTTTCGGCCGGTGCGGGCGAGACCGCGGTGCTTTCGGCGATCGCCGATCTGCAGAAGAAGCCGGAGGCGAATGGCGAGATCGCCACGCTCCAGGCGGCGCTCTCGACGACGCAGACCGAACTCGCTGCCTTGCAGGCGACGATGCGCAAGGGCGTGATCGATACCCTGCTCGACACCGCGCTGAAGGAAAAGCGCATCGTCCCCGCCCAGCGTGAGTCCTATGCCGCGCTCTGCGCGAGCGATGACGGGCTGAAGCAGGTGACGGCGCTGCTTGCCGCGACGCCGGCGGCGCTCGGCGCGTCCGGTCTCGACGGCAGGTCACCTGGCGAGGGCGGAGAGAAGGTCGTCGACCCCGTCGCGCTCGCCGCCAGGGCCAACGCCTACCTCTCGGCCCAGACGTCCGCCGGGAACGCGATCAGCTACATCGACGCCTTCGCCCATGTGCAGGCCGAAGCCGAAAAGGAGGCCGGCAAATGAGCTACGCCCTCAATCGCGACATCCGTTCTTTCGAAGCCGCCAGCGCGATCGGCGGCTACCTGATCGTCGCCGCCTCCGGCACGGCCGGTGCCATCGCGGCCGCCGTCGCCAAAAAGGGCTTCGGCGTTGCCGAGCGTGTCGGATCCGAGGCCGGCCAGATGTGCGACGTGACTGTCGCCGGCATGACCGAGGTGATCGCGGGCGGCGATCTCGACTTCGACGATCCGGTCACCGCCGATGACTCCGGCCGCGCCGTCAAGGCGGTCGCCGTCGCCGGCGAGACGGTCCGCATCGTCGGCTTCATCCGCGCCGAGGGGACGACGGGAGACATCCTGCCGATCCAGGTCGCGCCGAGCCTCCTCGTCACGCCGGCCTGACGGCTGGCGGTCCGCTTCACCCTTAAGCTCCTCGCGCAGCTCTTCGCTGGTGGAGCCTCGAAGAACAGGAATTCCGCCCGATGGCACCGAACCGTCCGTTTCCCGTCGATCCGACCCTGACCGCCTTTGCGATCGGCTACCGCAACCCGGCCTATGCCTTCATCGCCGACGACGTCCTGCCGCGGACGCCGGTGATGGGGGAGCGCTTCTCCTGGACCGAGTATCCGCTCGAGGAAGGGTTCCGCGTCGTCGACAACCGTGTCGGCCGGACCGGACGGGTTCCGCGGGTCGAGTTCACCGGCTCGCGCAAGGACTCCTCGGTCGAGGACTTCGGATTGGAGGCGCCGATCCCGAACTCGGACATCCGCGAGGCCGAACGGATGAAGGCGCAGGGCCTCGGCAACTTCGACCCGCGTCAGCGCGCCGTGATGGGGATCGAAGACTACAACCAGATCAATCGCGAGATCCGCGTCGCAACCCTCGTCCAGAGCCCTGCGAGCTACCCGACCTCGCAGAAGATGGCTTTGTCGGGGACCGACCAGTTCTCCGACTACGACAATTCCGATCCGATCGGCGTCCTCAAGGACGTTCTGGACTCCACGCTCGTCTTCCGACCGAACCAGGTGACGATGGGCCATCGCGACTGGACGATCCTGTCCTCGCACCCGAAGCTGATCAACGCCGTGAAGGGCGGACTGACGACGGAAGGAATGATCACCCGTCAGCAGTTCGCCGATCTGTTCGAGCTGAAGAAAGTGCTCGTCGGCGAGGCCTACATGGACGCCGCGAAATACGGCCATGCCGCCGACATCAAGCGGGTCTGGGGCGGCAACATGGTCTTCCAGTTCGTCAACCCGTCGGCCGACGTCAACGCGGGCACGATCACCCACGGCTTTACCGCCACCTACGGCACCAAGATCTCCGGCTCTCTGCCCGATCCGAACGTCGGCCTCGAGGGCGGCGAGACGGTGCGCTCAGGCGAGCGGATCAAGGAGCTGATCGTCGCGCCCGGGGTGAGCTTCCTGCTCCAGGACGTCGTCGCTCCGGCCTGATCCTGCGGACGTAGAGCCGGCCACGGCGGCGAGCCGCCGGCGCCCTTAGCGAGTTTCCTGAAAGGCTTTGAACGATGGTGAAAGACACCTCCAAGACCAGGACGGCCAACACCCTGCTGGCATCCACCACCGCGGCTTCGAACCCGCCTCCTGCTTCGCCGGCGACGCCCGCGGCGGCAAATCCCGCCGTCACCGGGACGCCTCCGGCCGATGCGCCAGCGGTGAAGGTCACCACCGAGGCTGCAACGCAGCCGGTGCTCGAATCCGTCCAGACATCCACTGGTCCCACCGGCGAGCCGCGGTCGGCTGAGATCGAGCCGCAGCTGCCTCGCTCCGCGGCGTTCCGGGCCCGGGCTGATGCCAGCTTCGATCCTGAATTCTCCGCCACCGGGCGTTCGACCTATGCCGGCACGCTCCCCGCCAAGACGCGGGTCCTGGCGAGCGGCGAGCGGATCGAGATCTCGGCGGTGGCGCCCGACACCGAGACCCGAAAGTTCACCGCGGCAATCCGGATCCTGAAATCGAAGGTGCTCTACGAGCCCGGCGCCAAGGTGCCGCTGACGCGGATCGACTTCGAGGCCAAGCGCTCGCGGGGATCGATCCTCGAGCGCTTCTTCGAGGACGGCGAGGAAGCCGGCGAGACGGCTTCGGCGGGGTAGCTCAGAGGTAGAGCGCCGGACTCATAATCCGGTGGGCGCAGGTTCGATTCCTGCCCCCGCAACCGAACCGCCGGTGGACGGTGCTTGGTGCCGCCGGCAACCGGCGCGGCCCGATATCCCAGGGCCGCGCCACCCGGATACCCGAGCGCGCTCGTCGACAGGCGCGAAACGGACGGACGGCTGCAGCGACGAGGCGGCCCTCCAGCGACGCGGATCGCTCAAGGCCTCCGGCCATCCGCTCCGATACCCAGGACCGGTCCGGTACGGCTCGCAAGGCTCCCGGCACCCGATGGGGACCTTCGAAGGTAGGGGCGCAGCCCGCCGGTCAATCATTCATTTCGCCAGGAGCAGCCCCCGTGTCCGCCGACATCGCCGACAAGATCTGCGCAGTCATCGCCAGACACCTCGCCATCGAGCGCGACGAGGTGAGCGAAGGTGCGCGGCTCGTTGAAACCTTGGGCGCCGACAGCCTCGACATCGTCGAACTGGCGATCGAGCTCGAGGAGGAGTTCGGCGTTGAACTCAAGGACGAGGCGGTCGAGCACATCGTCACCGTCTCCGACGTCGTCACCGCGGTCGAGGATGCGATCGCGAGGCGCGCGGCATGACCAACTTTGCGACCCAGCAGGATCTCGTCGACCGCTTCGGTTCGACCGAACTCGTCCAGCTTACCGACCGGGTCAACCGGCCCCCCACGACGATCGAGGCCACGGCTGTCTCGCAGGCGCTCGCGGACGCGTCGGCCCTCGCATCGGGCTATGTCGGCAAGTTCTACAAGCTTCCGATGGCGTCGGTCCCGCAGGCGCTCGTCCGGGCGACGGCCGACATTGCCCGCTTCTACCTCTGGGGCTCCAAGGCCGAGACCGACGGTGAAGTCGAACGCAACTTCAAGATCGCGGTCGCCTGGCTGAAAGACATCTCGCGCGGTGTCGTCCAACTCGACGTCGAGGGTGTCGCGCCGGCGCAGCCCGAAGGCGGCTCTGTGCAGATCTCTGCACCGGAGCGTCGCTTCTCCCGCGCCAGCATGCGGGGGCTTTAACGATGGCGGCAGCCGGTATTCGGATCACCGTCGACGACGCGGCCGTCATGGGCGCGCTTTCGCGGCTGGAAACGCGCGAGCGCGGTGACGCGATGAACGCGATCGGCGCCTATCTGGTGACGGCGACCCAGCAACGCTTCGAGCGGGAGCAGGGGCCCGACGGCAAGCCCTGGCAGCGGCTTTCGCCGCGCACTGCCAACAAGCGGATCGGCAGGAGCCGTCGCGGCTACGAGCACATCCTCCGGGTCAAGAGCCGGCTCTATTCGAGCATCACCTATCGTGCCGATGCGGCCAGCCTGGCTGTCGGAACGAACGTCAAATACGCCGCGATCCAGCAGCTCGGCGGTACGATGGAGCAGTCGGCGCGACGGCAGACGATCTACCAGCGCTACGACCCCAAGAGCGGCGAGATCGACCAGCGCTTCGTCAAGCGCTCGCGGTCCAATTTCGCCCGCGAGGTCGACGTCAAGGCACACACGATCACGATCCCGGCGCGGCCCTATCTCGGCATTTCCGACGAAGACCGTGCCGAGCTCCTCGAGATCATTGCCGACACCGAGCGCCGGGCGCTGGGAGGTGGCCGATGATCGTTGCCGAGATCGAGCAGCGGCTCGTCGAACGCTGCCAAGCCCACTTCGCGATCATCGCCGGCGCGATCGACCTTGCGACCGTCAAGGATCGGCCGCCGGCTTCGCCTGCCGCCTATGTCGTGCCGCTGCGCGACGTCAGCGCCGACAACAGCCGGATGTCCGACGTGCTGCAGCGGACCGAGATGGACGTCGGCGTCGTCATCATCGTCGAGAACGTCTCGGACGCGACCGGTGCGGCGGCCGGGCAGGATCTCGAAGTGCTGAAGACCGCGGTTCGCAAAGCGCTCATCGGCTGGCAGCCGGCGAGTGCCGAGGATGTCGTCACCCACGTCTCTGGCGAGCTGACCAGCGCCAAGGGCGGCACTGTCTGGTGGGAAGAGCAATTCGCGACCGCCTACTACCAAGAGAGCGAGGAGAGCTGAGATGCCGGTGAGAGAGGGCGGGCGGTTTGTCCGCGACCCGAAGTCCGGGACGGAAAAGCGCGAGGGCGGGACCCGGCAGGATCTGAACGAGGCGGAGATCCCCAAGGGCCATCCGGCCGAGGCTCGGCTTGCGGAGATCGCCGACGATCAGAGCGGCACGGCTGAAGTGGAGCCGCCGGTCAGTGAGCCGCCGAAGACCAAAGGCGGCCCGCCCGCCGGGACCAAAGGAAAGGACTGATCGATGGCGAAGCGCTACTATCGCAAGCTTGCGGTCCTGGGGAAGCTCGAAGCCACCTATGGCGTTGACGCCGCGCCCACCGGCGCAGCCAACGCCATGCGGATGACCGACGTTCAGTTTTCCCCGATGGAAGGGCAGGAGGTTCCGCACGAATCCCTGTTGCCCTATCTCGGCCATCAGGGCGTCGAGCTTGCCGGTCTCTACGCCAGGCTCGAGGGCTCGATCGAAGTCGCCGGCGCCGGTGCTGCCGGGACCGCTCCGGCCTACGGCCCGCTGCTTCGGGCCTGCGGCATGGCAGAGACGATCACCGCCGCCACCAAGGTCTCCTACGACCCGGTCTCGACAGGCTTCGAGGCGGCATCGCTCTACTTCAACGCCGACGGCGTCAGGCATGTGCTCCTCGGCGCGCGCGGGACCTGCACCGTCAATCTCACGCCAAACCAGATCCCGCGGTTCCGATTCAACCTGATGGGCCTTCTCGGAACGATCTCCGACCAGGCACTGCCGACGGTCGACCACGCCGGCTTCGTCAAGGCGAGCGTCGTCAACAAGCAGAACACGGTGATGTCGCTGCATGGTTGGACGGCGATCGCCGAGAGCCTGGCGCTCGATCTCGGCAACCAGGTCGAGATGAGGTTCCTCGTCGGCGACGAGGGGGTCGAGATCGTCGATCGCCAGTCGACCGGCACCTTCGTCGTCGAGGCAAAGAGCCTCGCCACCAAGAACTGGTTCTCAATCGCTAAGGCTCGCACCCGCGGTGCCTTGTCGGCCGTTCACGGAACGACCGCAGGCAACATCGTCGAGTTCAATGCCAACCAGGTCGAGATCGGCCGCCCGAACCAAGGCCAGACCCAGGGCATCCTCAATTATTCGCTGCCGCTGATGCTGTGCTCGGGCACCGGCGACGACGAGATGTCGATCGTCGTCCGCTGACGGCGCACGCACCACGCCGTCAGGCGTGGTGCCCCGACCATTCAAACGCCCTTCGAAGGATCTTCCATGGCTCAGTTCGTTCTCGCCGAGACCTATCGCTACCCCTGGCCGGTCACGGTCCACGTCCCCGATCCGGCAAAGGCCGGGGCGACGATCGAGCAGACCTTCGAGGCCTTGTTCGAGGCGGTGTCCCTGGACGAAGCCGAAGCCATGAATGCCGACTATCTCGCGCTGAAAACCGACGCCGAGCGGTCTGCACATCAGCACGATTTCCTCAAACGCGCCCTCAAGGGCTGGAGCGGCGTCCAAGGGCCCGGGGGCGCCGAGGTGCCGTTCACGGATGAGACTTTCGCGACGGCGCTGCAGCACGCCTGGTTCCGGCAGGGCGTCTACCGCGCCTATTCGCAGTCTCTCTCCGGTGAGGCCCGAACGGGAAACTGAGGGCGGCGGCCCGCGCCGCCGCCTTCGCCTGGGCCGGACGTGCCGATCCGTCCCTATCGGCACGGATCGACGACGACATGCAGCGGCAGTTCGCGGCGCTCGGCGTCGCGGTGGAACTCGAAGAAGCAGATGACGGGGAGAATAACGACGTGGCGGTGTGGGTGGTCAATTGGCGGACGGTGCTGGCGTTCCTCGCCTGCGCGACGTGCTGGCGGTTTGCCGCCGGCATGTCGGGCATGATCCGCCTCGGCCTCGACTATGCCGGCGTCGACGTCATGCTCCGCCGCCGCGGCTATGACGACGTCGACTTTGCCGACATGCAGCTGATGGAAGAGGCGGCACTGGAAGCCTTCGGCGAAGTGGCGGAGGCAGCCTGATGGTTCAGCCGCTGCAGTTCTCGATGGTCATGACCCTCGACGCCAAGGGCGTCGGGCAGGGCGCACGCGAAGCGCGGCAGGAGATCTCGGCGACTGGCCAGGCCGCGAAGTCCGCCGGCGGCGACCTCGGGACGATGACGACGGCCATGCAGGCCGAGGCCGCAGCCGCGCGCCAGGTCAAAGACGCTCTGACCGGCGCTACGGGGGCCGAGGCGGCCTATCGCCAGGAGCTGCAGCGGCGAGTTGGCGCGAACCAGAACCTCTCCGGCAGGGCTCCAACGCCCGCTGCGGGTGGCGGAGCCGGTGCAGGGGGACTGCCGCCGACGAACCAGACGGCGATGCTCGACCAGGTCCGCGAGCGCTACAATCCGCTCTACAAGATCGGCCAGGATTACAAGCGCACGCTGGGCGAGATCGCCGCTGCCGAGCGCACGGCCGGTCTCGCGGTGTCCGAGGCGAATGTCTATCGCCGCCAGGCGGCCGAACTTGCCGAGCGCCAGATGCGGGCGCTGATGCGGGGCGAGCGCAACCAACCGACTTCGGGTGGCTTTCTCAGCCGCGTCGGGTTCCGGCCCGACCAGGGCATGAACCTCCTTCGGCAGGGCGGCGACGTCGGCACCATGGCGCTGATGGGCGCCTCGGCGAGCCAGATTCTGACGAGCCAGGGCTTTCAGATCGCCGAAGTTTTCGCCGACGCCGAGGGTGGCGCAAAGAAGGCACTGAAGGGAATCGGCCAGGAGCTTCTTGGACTGACGCGGTTCGTCAATCCGCTGACGATCGGCCTGACAGCCGCCGGGGGTGCAGTCCTTTATTTTGCCACCCGCTCTTCGGCGGCTGAACGCTCGGTCGAAGCATCAACGAAGGCTACAGCCGCTTATGTCGAGGCGCTGAAGGACGTGAAGATGGCCGCAGGTGACGCGGCTGAAGGCGCTGGACGGATCTTCGAGCGAGAGACTCGCGTGTCCGAGACCACAGCGCGTGCGCAAATGGACGCCGCGTTAAAGGCCCAGCGCGATGCCCGCCAGGCGGCGGTGGAGGCAGCTGGCTCTCGCCTGAGCCGGGATCTCCTCGGCTCCATGGGCGGCCTTGGCGATAACAACCGGCAGCGCCAGTTCGCTCTGCTCGACAATGCCATTACGCGTCTCGAAGACGGAACTATCACCGCAAAGCAGTTTCGCGAGGAGATTTCCGCGATACGCGTCGACGGAAATCTGAGCCGACCTTTTCGGGATGTTGCCGACGCCCTCGAGCAGGATGCGAAGGCAGCCGTTGAGGCGGAAGCGCGCGTCGATTCGCTGAAAGGCGCCGTCGAGGAACTCCACCGCGTCGCCGCACAGCGGCGGCTCGGCGATGCCATGGAGGCTCTGCGCGGTTATGTGCCCGATCTGAGGACGCCCCGGCAGAGAATCGCGGAAGACTATAGCCGCGCGATCGGTGCAATCGACTCCATCCCACGCTTCGACAATGCCCGTGGTGGCGAAGGCGAGCGAGCGGCGGCCGATGCACAACGGCAAAAAGCGCTGGAAGAACTCACCCGACAGGAGGAGATTCGCCGGCGCGGCGTGCTGCTGGATATTGCGGCGACCGGCGCGCGAACGACGGCCGAGCGCGCGGCGATCGAAAGCGCTAGGGCCTTCAACCAGGCGCTGGCCGATCCAAGCCTCGAAGACCACGAGCGGCAGCTGAGGGCCAACGAGGCGGCGTTGCGCGTCTACGCCGAGGCGCAGCGGGAAGCGACCGACGCGCTGCAAGGTGCGGTGGACGATCTCGCGCTTGCCGGCCTCGAAGGGGCCGCTCGTGAACTCGCAGCGATCAATCAGGAAGTCACCCGGCAGATCGCGCTCAATCCGCAGGCGGCCGACAGCTGGCGGGCCTATGGCGAGGCGCGGCGCGCGGCGCTGGAGATCGAGACCAACCGGAACCTCTTCCGCCCGCAGGAGGAGGAGCGCGCCGAGATCGAAGCGCTGGCGGCGGCGCTCGGCAAGAGCACGGCCGAGCGCCGCAGGATCATGACGGATCTCAAGTCCGAGCAGGAGCTGCGCCGCGCCGGCATCGATCTGACCAGCCGCGAGGCCGAGGCCTACCGCCGCAATGCGCGAGCGCTCGCTGACTGGCGCGCGAACGTTGAGAAGTCAGGAAAGGCGCTCGATGATCTCCAGGCGACGGGGCTCGACGCGATCGACAAGCTTGTCGACGGCATCACGGATCTCGACGAGAAGGCAGACTTCGAAGCGATCTTTGGCGACATCGCCAAGGACTTCGCCAAACAGTTCATCGACCTGTCTGTCCGCAATCCGCTGAAGAACCTCGCCGGCGGAGATCTTCCAACGCTGTCGGATATTGGCGGCTTCGAGGGCCTTTGGGCGACGATCACTGGCAAGGCGGTGCCGAAACCGCAGGCGCCGACCATCGCACTCGCGGAGCGCGGCGCGACGCCGTTCAATCCGCTATTCGTCTCGCTGGTCGGGTCGGGACTACCTGGTTCGATCGGTGGCGGCCTTCTGGCTCCCGCCGGCGCTAGTGCCGCGACTGTCGGCGGGGTCACTCGCGGTGGGGCACTGGCGCCTGTCACCGCCCTCGATCCTGCGAGCCGGCGGGTGGCCGAGGCCTTTTCAGTGACGGCGCCCGCCGCGGACGGACTCGTCCCGATTGACCAGATGGCCGATTACATCCGCCAGGCGGCAGCCGCCCGCGGCATCGATCCGGAGACCGCGCTGCGCGTCGCGAGATCCGAAGGGCTGGGCGAAGGCATCTGGCAGTCGAACTATCGGCGCGGCAGCTACAGAGAACCGTCCTATGGTCCTTTCCAGCTCCTGAAGGGGGGACCCGGAACCGGCTTCGGACAGGGCCTCGGCAATGCCTTCATGCGGGAGACCGGTCTTGATCCGGCCGATCCGCGGAATGCCTATTCGGGCGTCGACTACGCCCTCAACCGGGCTGCTCGAAATGGCTGGAGTGACTGGTACGGTGCGGCGAAGGTAGGGGTCGGCCGTTGGGATGGACTTGCAGGAGCCCAGGCCCTGCCGTTCGACCAGGCGGCAATCCAGAAGCAGATCGAGGCTTCGCCCTCGGCCCTGTCTCGAAGCGCAGAAGCGCTCGCCCCTGCCGCGACCCAGTTTCAAACCGGCTTCGACGGCGCCTTGAACCAGCAGCTGCTCGGCGGCCTCGGTTCGGCTGTCGATCAGTTCCTGCCGGGCTGGGGTGGCATCCTGCAGAAACTGCTGTCTCAGATGGGGGGTGGGGGCGGCCTCGGGGCTTTGTTCGGCGGCGACCTGGGCTTGCCCGCCATGCCGGCCTATACGGGGCCGGGACCTGCCGGCTTCTACGACACCGGCGGCTATACCGGCCCAGGCCCCCGGCACAAGGTTTCGGGTTACGTCCATGCCGGCGAGGTCGTCTGGAACCAGGACGACGTGGCAGCCGCCGGCGGCCCGGCCGCGGCCGAGGCCATCCGGATCGGCATGCGCGCGGGGGCGGGATACGAGCGAGGCGGCGTCGTGGCGAAAGCTGTCGCGCCCTCCTCGTCGCGTCTGCGAGAGGCGGCGCAGTCCAGCGCTTCAGGGGGCCCGTCCAAGACAGTCGTGAACGTCAACAACTACGGGAAGGATGGAGCCGAGGTCTCGGAGCGCACCGATTCCAACGGTGACCGGATCATCGATGTCACGATCAGGCGCGTCGCGCGAGACGAAGTGACCAGGCGAGGCACGCCGACCAATCGCGCGCTTCGGGCCGGTGGGCTGCAGATGCCGGTGACAATTCGATGAAAGCCTGGCCCGCGACGCTTCCGCAGAATTTTGACCGGCCCGACTATCTCGACACGATAGGCGACAATCGCCTGTTGACCGAGCAGGAGAGCGGCGCCGTCAAAGGCCGGCCACGCTTCTCCTACATCCCCGATCCGTTCCAGGGGTCGATGCGCATGACCAGTGCGCAGTATGAGATATTGCGGACGTTCTGGAAGGACGTGGGCGGCGTTCTGCCTTTCAGCATGCCGGAGCCTGGAAAGACCGGCGCTACCTGGATCGTTCAGTTCGGGCGAAAGCCGTTCTCCAGGACCAATCTTGGCGGCGATCGCTGGCGCGTGCAGCTCGACATGGTGAGGCTGCCGCAATGAGGACCGTCTCGGCAAATTTTCGCCAGGCCATGTTCGATGAGAACACCACCGAGATCCCGGTGCTGCTTCTGACGATCAGCCATCCGGACCTCGAGAATGGCGACCTCTTCCTGTCCACCGACAACGCCGACCTTCTCGACTTCGAAACGCAGCGGCGCGGCACGGTCAGCCGAGGACTGAATTTCGAATTCCTTCCGATGCAGCTGTCGCTCCCGGAGGACGCCGAAGACGCTTCGCCGATGCTGCAGCTCAGTATGAGCGACATCGATCAGGAGGCGAGCACGATCCTCCGGTCGACCGTGACCCCGGCCTACGTGACGATCGAGGTCGTGCTCGCCTCGGATCCCGATTTCGTTGAAATGGAGTTCGTCTCGTTCGAGCTCTCTTCAGCGGATGTGACGGCAGAGAGCGTCTCGCTCAACCTGACCGTCGATACCCTGGCTTCCGAGCCATACCCCGCAGACACGTTCACGCCCGGCCGCTTCGGCGGCCTGTGGACGGAATACTGATCAACCATCCCTCAGGAGAAGAGCAGTGGCGACCACACCGAATTTCAAACTCGTCTCGATGCCCACCGACCCGGTGCAGAAGTCGCTTTCGGCGACCTTCCAGAACCAGGAAAACGCGAGCCAGTCCGTGAATGTCCATTTGTCCGGCGCGACTGGCGATGCCAAGGCCAACATCAAAGCCGCCCTCGAGGCCTGCCTGAAGGGCCTGGAGGCGATCTGATGGAACGGCGCGGCTTTCTTCGCGCACTTGCCGGCCTGCCGCTTGCGGCGGCCGGTGCCGCGCTCGCCGGCGGGCAGGCAGCTGCGTCAGGCCTGATCTTCGACGGATCGATTACGGCTCGCCGGATCACGGCAACCAAGATCTATCCCGGAAAAATCATGGTCCAAGGATCGACCATTCGTTCCATCGACGCAGGATCGTTCCCTCGCGGCACTATCAGGTCTAATCATCCTGATCTCCGGACATCGACGATGGAACCGACCAGCTCGGAGACGTAGCTGGTCGCGACCGCCCGCATATAGCTGTCGGTCGCTTCGTTGGCGCCGGGATAAAGCGGCCGATCGAGTGCCGCAGTCACCGCCTCTTCGAATGTCACGAGACGCCTGCGGGTCTCCTCCGGATCGTCGGCCACATAGACGTCGGCGATCAGCCGCAGCACCACCTCACGAAGGGCTGCGAAGATCGCCAGGTCGCCGGCGCGTCGCTCATCATCAGTCATCTCGAAGCTTTCAAGGAACAACTCTCATGCGACTTTTCATGCTCACCCAGACGCTGGTGATGGACCTCGACCAGATGAACGTTTCGCCTTCCATCGTGCAGCTCACCGAAGAGACCGGCAAGGGCAAGGCGAAAAAGACCGAGCAGACCGGCTGGGCGCTGCAGGTGCCGCAGAAAGACAGCAACCCGGTCTACGTGAAGTCGGACTGCGCGCCCGAGGACAGGCCGACGGATCTTCACCGCATCATCGAGCGCATCGTCCGAGCGACCTGGAACGGCGTCGAAGAGGCCATCGTGCCGATGATCCCGCTGCCCGCAACGCCGCCGCTGCCCGGCGTCGATGGGCCGGGAGAGAACGACACGGTCCAGTGAGGGTAGCGCAATGCGCGACAAACCGTCGATGACGCAAGCGGAGGTCGTCGCCTGGCTGAGCCAGGTCAACCTGCGGATGGCCGATCTTCGCAGAACGCTGAACGCCAGCCCGAACAGCAGGAAGACCGCCTGTTGGACGGAAGGCCTGGACGCTCATGCGCTGAACAGGTTCATCTATCAGATCGAAGACGCTCGTCTGGGCATTGTCGGCCTCACGCACGAGCTGCTTGCTCGTCACGAGACGGGTGACTTTTCGGTCTGATGTCGCCCTTCGACCCCTTTGTCGGTCTTCCCTATGGCGTGCGCAGTCGCGGGCCGACGGCATACGACTGCTGGGGCCTGGTCGTCGAGGTCTATCGCCAAGCGCTCGGCATCCATCTTCCCCTCTTTGGCGATGCAGCCTCGGGCGCCGACGAAGACCGGCTATTCCGCGAGGAGCGCGATTTCGTGCGCCCGGTTGAGCGGGCCGAGCTCTTCGACCTCGTCCTGATCCGCGAGCGCCCTTGGCATATCGGCCTCTGGGCAGGGCGAGCCTCGATCCTTCACATGCCCTTCGAAGGCACTTCGATCATCGAGCCGGTGACCCGCTTTGGCCGCCGGATCGAAGGATATTATCGCCATGTCGAGCGTCTTTGATCTTGATCGACCCACGCGCCCCGTCGCCAAAAGGCGGCTGGATCTCAACGGGGAGGTTCTGACCCCGGAAGACGCTGTGCTGGTCACAGCGGCAATGCACCCGCTGAAGACAGCCCACGAATTCGTGGCCGTCCGGACTGGCTCGAGCGTCGCCGAACTTGTGCATGAATGCGAGCGCGGCTGTGGCTCGCCCCGCATGGGTGCCAATGCCCATGTCACGATCAACGGCCTCGTTATTGCCAGGAGCGATTGGGACGACATCCGCGTCCTCAAGCGCGACCAGGTCGTCGTGCGAGCGGTTCCCGGCAAGGGAATGGGCAACATCCTGCGGTCGCTTCTGCAGATCGCCCTGGTCGTGCTCGCCGCAGCGATCGTCGGTCCGGCTGGTCTCGGGATCGCAGGAACCGCCATCGGGACGATCGTCACCGGTGCCATAGTTATCGGCGGCTCGTTCCTTCTCAACAGCCTCTTCCCGCCATCACAGCAGAAGGCGCAGGACGAGGAGAAGTTCTATTCAATCTCGTCGAGGCAAAACACCTCGGCGAAGTGGCAGCCGATCCCGCTGATGCACGGCAAGCAGCGCATCGCGCCGAAATACGCCTCGAGTCCCTACACGAGCTTCGTTGGCAACGACCAATATGTGACGATGCTCTTCGTCTGGGGGCATGGTCCGCTCGACGTCAACGACTTCAAGATCCGGCAGACCTCCCTCGATCTCTACGACGACGTCGAGATCCAGCATCGCGCCGGCTATCCGGACGACGAGCCACAGACGCTCTATCCGACGGAGGTCGTGCAAGAAGAGCCCAATATCGAGACGTCGAAGGATTTCGGTCCTCATGAAGTGACCGGCGCCGCAAACAGCGTGCGGGACGAGATCGACTTCATTGCACCGGGCGGGATCTACGAGGTCGTCGAGGGTGAATATGACGAGCAGAACGTCGACTTCGACATCTACAAGCGCGCTGCAGGCAGCAGCGACCCTTGGGTGTTCGAGCAGTATGTGAACCTCGTCGGCGACGACAGCAAGCCGATCCGCAAGACAGTCACGATCGACAAGGATGCTGCCGTTCAACAGGAATACCAGATCAGACGTCTCACCCGTGACGACGACGATACGCTGCACTCGCTCAGCGTCACGCTGACGGCCATTCGGTCCTTCCGCGCTGGGGATCCGCCGATCGAATACGATGGGCCGTTGGCTTACACCGCGATCCGCATCCGCGGGACGAAGCAGCTGAACGGCATCATCACCGATCTCACCGGTGTCGCGACCAGTCGCGTGAAATCGTGGAATGGGACCGAGTGGGTCGACGATCAGCCGTCCCGCAACAACGCTGATCACTTCCGGCATATCCTGCAGGGGCCGGGCAACAAGCGGCCGGTTCCGAATTCGCGGATAGACCTTCCGACCATCGAGGCATGGGCAGAGTTTTGCACGTCGAAGGGGTTTACCTTCGACATGTACTGCGACTTCAAATCGAGCGTCCGCGAAACCCTCGCCGCCTGCTGTGCGGCGGGCCGCGCCGTCCCGGTCTTCCGCGATGGCCGGTGGTCCGTGGCGATGGAGGACGAATATCAGCCGGTCGTCCAGCATTTCACGCCACGCAACAGCCGGGATTTTTCCTGGTCGCAGGTCTACGCGGAGCAGCCTCATGCACTGCGCGTCAAGTTCGTCAACGAACGGAAGGATTGGGCCGAGGACGAATTCCTCGTCTACAATGACGGCTATTCCCGACTGAATGCGACACTCTTCGAGCAGGTCGAGTTCCCCGGCATCACCAATCCGGAGGTCATCTTCAAGATGGCCCGCTACCGGCTGGCGGAGAGAAAGCTCCGTCCGGCGACCTACAAGCTGACGACCGATTTAGAGCATCTCATCTGCACGCGCGGCGACAGGGTTCATGTCTCCCACGACGTGATCAAGAAGGGCCTGTCGTCAGGCCGCGTCGTTTCGGTGGTCAATCGTGCGGTGACCCTCGACGAGCCCGTCACAATCCAGGACAGCCTCAACTATGGTCTGAGGATCCGCTCGAACGACGGCACGTCGCGGGTCGTGAACGTCGTCCGAACGATCGGCACCTCGAAGACGATCACGATCGCGAGCGGGTTCACACCGCCAGCTGTCGGCGAGCTGGTGATGTTCGGACTCCGTGGCCAGGAGGCTGGCACTTACCGGATCCTCGCGATCCAGCCTGGCTATGAACTGTCCGCCGACATCACGCTCGTCGACGACGCCCCCGGCATCTCCATCGCCGATACCGGCCCGATCATCGGCGACCCTGTCGTTCAACCGCCGACGCCACTCGATCAGCTGAAGCCGCGAAACCTGCGAGTGGTGTCGCAGGTCATCACCGAGGGCGGGGCGGTCTCGCGGATCCACCGCCTCTACTGGACAATGCCGTTCGGGCCCGATGTCGCTTCCTTCGAAGTGTCGGCCGTGAAGACCAACAAGTCGATCCTCGTCACCGTGGATGCCGGACAGCTCTATGCCGACTTTTCGGATCTTTCCGCCGGCGACTGGACCTTCGCCGTCCGCGCCAAGCTGACGGACGGCAAATGGACCCCTCCCGCCATTCGTGCCGAGACGATCACCAGCGTCAGCAACCCGCTGGGTATCGTCGCCGATCTGGCGCTGGCGACAGGCGGGGTGACCTTTACGGGTACCGATGCCGAGTTCGTCTGGTCGCACGTCTTTCCGGGGCAGGAGCGTGCCCTCTACGCCCGCAACCTCGTGCGGGTCTATGACACCGCCACGAACACGCTGTTGCGCGAGACATCGACGACCGAGCCGCGCTTCGTCTACACGATCGCCGCCAATCGGCTGGACAACGCACCATTCGGCCGGGCAGCCAGTCGCGCCTTCCGCGTCGAGGTCGCCGTCGTCGACGTCTACGGCAACCTTTCCCCGTACCTTGCGCTCGCTGTTTCCAACCCGGCGCCGGCGGCGATCACGCCGAACGTCATCCAGAGCTATGGGAACGTCACGGTCACCTGGACGCTGCCAAGCGAGCCGGACATCCAGGGCGCCTATCTCTGGGCCAGTCCAACCAACGGCTTCGACCCGCTCGTCACGGTGCCGTTCTACGACGGCAACGCCAATCTCTCCATCGTGCCGGTGCCGATCGGTGAGAAGCGATACATCCGTATTGCAGCCTACGATGCCTTCTCGCGGTCGGGCTTGGCGATCAGCCAGCAGATCGAGGTCACATCGCTCAATCCGGACAATGTCGACCTTACGCCGCCGGCGGTGCCGACCGGTCTCACGATCATTTCGGTGCTGGACACGGACGGCACGGCTCTCGTCACCGCGGGCGTCGATGCCAATACGACCGACGACGATTTCGCGTCGTTCGAATTCGAGCTATCGATCGCTGGCGGCAATTTCGTTTCCTACCCCGGTTATCGGAACACCCGGCAGTGGCGGCTTGCGCCAGGCAGCGCGATCGCCGTGCAAGTCCTCGCCCGGGACACCCACGGCAATCCCTCGGATTATTGCATACCCAAGCTCCACACGGTCATTCGGGACTTGGTCGCGCCGGCCAAACCGACATGGCCCGATGCCGGCGCCGTATCGACCTCTTCGGGCGCCGTCTGGCTGGACTGGGACGACAATGTCGAGACCGACTTTGCCAAGTACGAGGTCTATGAGAGCGACAGCGCAACGACGCCGGACGCCGCCGCCAAGCCGATCGCCGTGGTGCTTGCATCGTCTTTCGTCCGGACCGGTCTTCCGGCCGAGACGACGAAGAACTATTGGGTCAAGGCCGTCGACACCTCGGGAAACAAGTCCGCGTTCTCTGCCCGCAAGGTTGCGACAACGCCGGTGGCTTTTGCGGTCACGGCAGCTGCGATCGACGCCGCCATCAATCAGACAGCCTACGCGAACTCGATCGCTGCCCCGAAGATCGCCACCAGCGCCCCCGGAGCCGCCACGAGCGGCGATCCGAGCTATGTCAGCTACAACGGGCGCCTCTATCAAAAGAACGCTGCCGGCAGCGCTTATGTCGCTCTCAACGACGCCTCGCAGATCGGCGGCATCATTCAGGCCGCACAGATTGCCGGGATAGCTGCTTCGCAGGTCACTGGACAGCTGACGAATGCGCAGCTGGCAGCGATCGACGCGGCCAAGGTCTCCGGGCAACTGACCGCGGCGCAGATCGCATCTGTCAATGCGGCCGCGGTGGCAGGGCAGCTTACCGCCTCGCAGATTGCCTCGATCGCTGCGACGCAGGTCACCGGCCAGATCGTCGCCGCACAGATTGCGGATGCAGCGCTCACGGCGGCGAAATTCGCAGCATCGATCAGGCCGGTGGAGATCGTCTCTTCACTGCCCTCGAGCGCCAACACAGTCGGGCGCGTCGTGATGCTCACGAGCGACGGCAAGCTCTATCGTTACACGTCCGCCGGCTGGAGTTCGGCGACCGCGGCAGGCGACATTTCGGGACAGCTTTCGGCGGCGCAGATCGCCTCCCTGGCAGCCTCGCAGGTCACCGGACAACTCTCGGACGCTCAACTCGGCGCCATTTCAGCCGCCAAGGTTTCGGGACAGCTCTCCGACGCGCAACTCGCAAGCATCTCGGCGACCAAGCTGACCGGGCAGATCGTCGCAACGCAGATCGCCGATGCCACCCTCACCGCGAACAAACTCGCTGCGGGGCTGAAGCCCGTTGAGATCGTTTCGGCTCTTCCGTCATCGGGCAATGCGCCGGGGCGGGTCGCCTTTCTGTCGAGCGACAACAAGCTCTATCGCTACACGTCCTCGGGCTGGAGCGCGGCGACTGCCGCGCCAGACATATCAGGGCAGCTTGCGGCAGCGCAGATCGCCTCCCTGACGGCTTCTCAGATCACCGGTCAATTGTCCGACGGCCAGCTAGCGGCGATTTCAGCAGCCAAGGTGTCAGGTCAATTGACCGCGTCGCAGATCGCATCGGTGAACGCCGCCGCGGTTTCGGGGCAGCTGACCAACGCACAGATATCCGACATTGCAGCCTCGAAACTGACCGGCACGATCGCTTCCGGGCAGATCGCCGACGCTGCGATCACCGCGGCGAAGTTCGCTTCCGGACTTCGGCCGGTCGAGATTGTTTCGTCGCTGCCCTCGAGCGGCAACCTCGAGGGGCGCGTCGTCGTCATGGGCGGCGTGCTATATCGCTACACGTCCGGCGCCTGGACGAAGTCCGTCGCATCGAGCGACATCTCGGGACAGATTGCCGCCGCACAGATCGCATCGGTCGCTGCTTCTCAGGTCACGGGACAATTGTCGGCCGCGCAGATCGCCTCGGTCGCCGCAGCCCAGGTGACCGGCCAGATTGTCGCGACACAGATCACCGACGGCGCTGTCACGACTGCGAAGGTTGCCGCAGGTGCGATCACCGCCAATGAAGTTGCTGCCGGCGCGATCGTTGCCGGCAAGATCGCTGCCGCGGCTGTAACCACTGCCAATCTCCAGGCGGGTGCGGTCACTGCCACGGAGCTGGCCGCCGGCGCCGTGGTCGCGGGCAAGATCGCCGCCGGCGCTGTCACGGCCGGAACGATCGTTGCAGGCTCGATCACCGGCGATCGCCTGGCAGCCAATACGGTCACAGCGGCGCAGATCGCGGCGAATACCATCACTGCCGCCCAGATCGCCGCAGGGGCCATCTCGGCGACCGAGATCGCCTCCAACGCGATCACGGCCAAGCAGCTCGTCATCACCGATTTCGAGAACCTCGTCCCGAACGGCAATTTCTCGCAGGCCGGCATCCTCGCCGACATGTTCCTGGCGAGCGCCGGCGTGGCGGAAACCACCACCGCCTATCAGGGCGGCAACGCGGTCTTCATGCCGGCGCAGGGCGGCTATGCCGTCCAGACGCGCGACTACATCCCGGTCATTGCCGGCTCGGCCTACTACGTCGAGATGGCGATCAAGGCCGCGACGGCGACCGTCACGGCGAATGGCCAGACCATGCGGCTGTTCTGGTTCGATGCGTCGAAGAGCCCGCTCACCCCGAACTCGACCGATCCGATCTCCAATGCTCCCTCGACGACGTCCTGGGCGCTGCAGACGAACAAGGTCACCGTCCCGGCAGCCGCCGCGTTCTGCCGGATCGCCGTCTACAACACCCAGAACAGCGGCGGCGTCATTCTCGGCCGCCTGGGCATGCGCAGGGCAAATGCGGCCTCGCTGATCCTCGACGGCTCGCTGACGGCGAACATGATCCTGGCCGGCTCGATCACCGCCGACCGGCTCGCGGCCAACTCGATCACGGCGGCCCAGATCGCGGCGGCGACCATCACCGGCACCCAGATGGCAGCGAACGCCATCACTGCCCGGGAGATCGCGGCCGAGGCGATCGTCGGTGGGCATATCGCGGCGGGCGTGATCACCGGCGGCAAGATCGCCGCGCAGACGATCAGCGGCAACAACCTCGTCGCCAACACGATCACCGCGGCGCAGATCGCGGCGAACACCATCACAGCCGCGCAGATTGCCGCCGGAACGATTACCTCCGCCCAGATCGCCGCGGGGACCATCCTCGCCTCGAACATCGCCGCGGGAACCATCACCGGCGATCGCATCGCGGCCAACACCATTGCGACGCGCGAGCTGGCCGCAAATGCGGTGACCGCCAACGAGATCCTGGCAGGCACCATCACCGGGGCAAAGATCGCCGCGCAAACGATCGCGGCTTCCAACCTCGTTGCAAATACGATCACCGCCGCCCAAATCGCGGCGGCGACCATCACCGGTACCCAGATGGCAGCGAACGCCATCACCGCCCGGGAGATCGCGGCCGAGGCGATCGTCGGCGGGCATATCGCGGCGGGCGTGATCACCGGCGGCAAGATCGCTGCGCAGACGATCAGCGGCAACAACCTCGTCGCCAATACCATCACCGCGGCGCAGATCGCGGCGGGTGCGGTCACTGCCACGGAGCTGGCCGCCGGCGCCGTGGTCGCGGGCAAGATCGCCGCCGGCGCTGTCACGGCCGGAACGATCGTTGCAGGCTCGATCACCGGCGATCGCCTGGCAGCCAATACGGTCACAGCGGCGCAGATCGCGGCGAATACCATCACTGCCGCCCAGATCGCCGCAGGGGCCATCTCGGCGACCGAGATCGCCTCCAACGCGATCACGGCCAAGCAGCTCGTCATCACCGATTTCGAGAACCTCGTCCCGAACGGCAATTTCTCGCAGGCCGGCATCCTCGCCGACATGTTCCTGGCGAGCGCCGGCGTGGCGGAAACCACCACCGCCTATCAGGGCGGCAACGCGGTCTTCATGCCGGCGCAGGGCGGCTATGCCGTCCAGACGCGCGACTACATCCCGGTCATTGCCGGCTCGGCCTACTACGTCGAGATGGCGATCAAGGCCGCGACGGCGACCGTCACGGCGAATGGCCAGACCATGCGGCTGTTCTGGTTCGATGCGTCGAAGAGCCCGCTCACCCCGAACTCGACCGATCCGATCTCCAATGCTCCCTCGACGACGTCCTGGGCGCTGCAGACGAACAAGGTCACCGTCCCGGCAGCCGCCGCGTTCTGCCGGATCGCCGTCTACAACACCCAGAACAGCGGCGGCGTCATTCTCGGCCGCCTGGGCATGCGCAGGGCAAATGCGGCCTCGCTGATCCTCGACGGCTCGCTGACGGCGAACATGATCCTGGCCGGCTCGATCACCGCCGACCGGCTCGCGGCCAACTCGATCACGGCGGCCCAGATCGCGGCGGCGACCATCACCGGCACCCAGATGGCAGCGAACGCCATCACTGCCCGGGAGATCGCGGCCGAGGCGATCGTCGGTGGGCATATCGCGGCGGGCGTGATCACCGGCGGCAAAATCGCCGCGCAGACGATCAGCGGCAACAACCTCGTCGCCAACACGATCACCGCGGCGCAGATCGCGGCGAACACCATCACGGCCGCGCAGATTGCCGCCGGAACGATTACCTCCGCCCAGATCGCCGCCGGGACCATCCTCGCCTCGAACATCGCCGCAGGAACCATCACCGGCGATCGCATCGCGGCCAACACCATCGGCGCGGACCGGCTCATCGCCAACTCGATCACGGCCAGCCAGATCGCCGCCGGTGCCATCGGCGCTTCGCAAATCGCCGCCGGAGCAATTACCACGGCGCATCTGACGATCGCCGAGTTCTCGAACCTCGTCGGGTCCGATTTCACCGGTGGGGACTTGTCCGGCTGGACGCTCGCTTCGGGCGCCATCTACAGCTATTCGGCCGGGGACGCCGCGGCAGCGCAGGGTGCGCACCGACTGCGCGGCAATGGCAACATCATCGGTACCTCGCGCTTCATCAGCGTCCAGCCGAACGATGCCTATTATCTCTCGACCTGGGTCTTCGACCAGGCGGCGACGACGAACGCCCGCCTTTATGTCCAGTCGACGGACAGTATCGGCGGCAACGTCCAGAACACCCCGATCGCGCTCAACCCCAGCCGGTCGACATGGAACAAGCTATCCGACACCTACATCGTCCCGCCGGGTGTCTCGCAGATCGCTCTGATGCTTGTTCAGGCAAACGGCACAGGCTCAGAAAACTCCTTCTGGGCCAAGCCGGTGCTCCGGCGTGCAGCGAGCGCCGAGGTCATCGTCGACGGCTCGATCTCGGCCGCCAAGCTGGTCGCCAACGCGGCAGTGATCACCGGTACGATCCAGATTGCCGACGCGATCATTACTGACTCCAAGGTCGCAAACCTATCAGCTGCCAAGCTGATCGCCGGCACCGCCTTGGCCAACACGATCACGGTCTCAGGTGACACGCTGGGCACGATCCAGTCGCGCGCTGCCGACCCTGCGGCTCAAATCAATGTCGCTCTGACAAAGGTCGACCCCGGCAAGATCCTGGTCAGTGGCGGCTCGACCCAGACCCTGGCAGGCATGGCCTCGGCGATCACGATGGGCGGAGACTTCACGCTCATCAACGGCGGCGCGATCTCGGCGAACACGATCGACACCAACAAGCTGAGGATCGGCAACCGCAACGTCTCCCTGGACGGGATCGTCTTCGAGCACAATTCGCCGAGCGCCAACAGCGTCAGTTGGAGCGGCGGCGGCTCCATCAGCTACATCAACAATTCCGGCGTGTCCGTCTCGACGGCCATCAGCGCCGGCAACGCGCCCTGGACGAGCGGAACCCTCTACCTCTACTGGACACAGGGTGCCTCGACCATCTCGGCAACCACGTCCATCTCGACGGCGAACGGGCCGAACAATGTCGTCCTCGCCTCTTATCGGGGTGGCACGCTTCTCCGCTCCGTCGGTCAAGCCGTCATCGATGGCTCACTTCTCAAGATCAACTCTGTCGACACCGCCCAGCTCAAGGCGGACTCCGTCACGGCGGCCGTTGTCGCAGCCGGTGCGATCACGGCCACGCATCTTGCCGCGAATTCGGTAACCGCCGTCAGCATCCAGAGCGGGGCCGTCACCGCTGACAAGATCAATGTCGCCAACCTTGCGGCCCTCAACATCACCGTCGTCAACGCCGATATCGCGAACCTCACGATCGGCGGCGAAAAGCTCCAGAACGGCGCAGTCTCCGACGTCTATCTCGATATCTCCGCCGTCACGACGGCAGGTATCAGCGCGATCACGACGCTGTGCACGAGGACGCTGTCGCTTCAGCCTTACGAGCGGCTTGTGATCAATGGGAACGCGCTCTTCAGCGCGACCGCCGGGTACAACCCCGACTTCGCCTACATCGGGGATGTCGAAATCGTCGTTGCAGGGACCGTGATCACGACAGTGCCTCTGGTCGGCATCGTCATCGAGAACTTCGGCACCATGCAGGGCTCGCCGTCGGCATCGTTCACCAACGGAGCGGCAGCTCAGTCCGTCACGATCGTCCTGCGCGTCAACATGGGGTCCGGCGGATCCGCCAAGCAGATGAACAAGAACCTCAACAAGCTGCAGAACCCGCCGAACGTTCTTGCCGGCGCGATTACCACCATCCGGGCGAAGAAATGATCTGGTTCCTGCTTCATCGAGAGGGCGTACCGACACAGCAGGGTAATGCGGCGACTGCCGTCGAGGCCCTGCTGCAGGGCGGCGAGATGGGCAATGTCGTCATCATCTCCAGCCCGATCTCAGATCTCTCGAAGGTGTATGTCGGTGACGGCGTCGTGCAGGTGCGGCCGCAGCCGGCAATCTCTCTATCGAAGACGCAGATCATGGCTGACGGCGTGGACGCCGCGCAGATCAGCAATCTGCCGGCAAACTGTTCGCTTCTCGTCGACGGCGTCGCAGTCCCGGTGTCAGGCGGCACAGCGACGCTCAAAAGCCGCGTCGCCAGGGTCTACAGCCTGAGGGTCGAGGCATGGCCTGCGCTCCCCTGGTCAGCGACCGTCACAGCAAAGGCACCATGAGATGCCCGAAATCTTCCTGGACGACACTATCCCGCCGGTGACCGGTGAGCAGGTGAATGCCGAGCGGGACCGGCGCATCAACAGCGGCGTCATCTTCAACGGCAAGCACTACCAGACCGGTCAGGATGATCGCGAGAACATCGCAGGGAAGTCTCTGGCCGCCTTCATGGCGATCGTCGGAGGCGCCCAGCCGGGCGACATCTACTGGAGCGGCAAGAAGGACGCTGCCGGCACCCCCATCCCATTCGTGTGGATCGCCACCGACAACAGCTACAACCCGATGGACGCCCAAACGATGGTGGCGTTCGGGACGGCCGTCGCCGATCGAAAAGAGCTGCTGATCTTCAGGGCCTCGGCCATGAAAAAACAGAACCCCATCCCGCTTGACTACAAGAGCGACGTCCATTGGCCGGAAGGACTGGATCCGTGAGCGCCTACACCGATTGGGAAGGAGAATTCCTCCTCGAGGACGGCCGCTACCGCGCGACCCTGCCGCTGCCCTGGGACGTTGGCTGCAAAGGGTCTGGCGTGTCGGTCACGGTGCCCGCGGAATTCCGGCACAATGTTTCTGTGCCGGCGCCGCTCCGCTGGGCGTTCCCTCCCGACGAGCCTGAGTTTCAGCGCGGAGCGCGTCTCCACGATTTCCTGCTCGCCGCCGGCTGGTCGCCACCCGAGGCCGCCGGCGTCTTCCACGCCGCTCTGAAGGCTGACGGCGTCTCGAGCTGGCGCCGCCTCTGCATGTTCGTCGGCGTAGCACTTTGGCACTGGCGATAGAGGATGGCTGAAAGGCACAGCTGAGCATGCGACGGGGGCAGGCGCCTCGAGCAAATCTCTATGCAAAATAGCAATCCGACGCGTTTCCAATCAAATTGCTTAGGGTTAGAAAAAGTGTGTCGTGAATCCGCGGGGAATGAACATGAAGAGTCGACGGCCGCCGTTGGGAAATGATCTTCAGCGCATCGGCGACATCGGCGAAAACAAATTCAAGGACCTATGCGACAAAGCGGGATTGCACTGCAGTAAACCCGTGCCCGATCGGACAGGGAAAGACTGGTTAGTCGAGTTCCCACTGGAGGGCTTCGATATTTTGATGCCTTACGACAAACGTCCCGCGGCTAAATGCGTCGTCGTTCAGGTGAAGACCGTCACTTCAACCAAACGCCCCGTCACGATGAAGCTGTCAGCCGCAGAACGTTTGGCCAAGGATCTGAAGCCTGCCGTCGTGTGCATGATGGTTTACGATCGAGATGAAGGCGAGGTCATTGAAGCGAGGTTTGTGCACATTCTTGGTGACAACCTCGCGAGCATTCTAAAGCGGCTTCGGAAGGGGCAGAAGCGCATGGAGGACGCGCTTCACAAACTGACAATCGGGTTCGGCGCGGATAAGGGCTTTGAAGTTCCTCTAACCAAGGAAGGATTCTACGACGCGCTCTCAGCCGTGGCGGCGCCTTCGATGGACCGTTATGCGGCGGAGAAGCAGCGCCAAATTGACACGGTTGGTTATGGTTTTGACCGGTTAAGCGGCAAGCTTAAATTTTTTGAAATGAGCCGTGAGGATCTCGCCGACGTGTTCCTTGGGATCAAGCAAGTGCCACTACGAGAGCTTCAGATTTCCGAAAAGCGCTTCGACATAGAACTGCCCTTCCTCTCAATCTCGGAAAACGTCGAAGGCGCGATGGTCAGCATCGAACCCGAGCCAGTCACCGAATGCATTTTGTCGACTGTTGATCCAGATAGCCAAGAAATCAAGGCGGTGCCTAGCAAGCTCTACGCTGTTGAAGCCGCAATTTTGGGTGACGGACCGGCCGCTCTGTATAGGTGGGCGATGGGGGAAATAAAGGTCGATTTCGCGACCCGGAAACTAACGGTCAAGCTTCAGGTCAAGGCTGATGGCGAACGACCAATAGCGGAGTGGTTAAGCGAATTTGGCTTCATCAACGAACTCTTATCTGGAGAACGCGTCGTGACTGCAGCCAGTGACCGAGGGCAGGTCGAGGTTGGCAAGCTCAATATGAACGGCGTGGATGAGCCGGATTGGTTTCGTCCGGTTCTGCAGATGTTGGAAAAATATGACGGTGTGTTTCGCGAGGCTGGCGGCTGTCAAACGTCGTTTTCGCTGCAGAGCCTGATCGAAGATCGCAATCGGATGGCGGCGATCTCCCTTATGGACGAAAGAACTCTGCGCGTTGAAGCGAACGTGTCAGAGATCGATGGTGATATCGGCGAGGAGGGTGTTGCCGGGCTGTTTATCGCAGCCGTGTGTTTGGCGGGACAATGGGTTTCGATAGCTGCGCCGACGCGCGTGTGGGGCGAACGTGACAACGACTCTTGGAAGCTGAGAGCATTCTCATGCGCTCGGCCTACAATCGAGCTCCTGCAAAGCGACGACAACGATGAATTCCACACTTATGTTGAGCGCTGCAGAAAGCTGAGGGGTGCGGAATGCGTCATCGTCCAAGAACCCGGCAAATTCTTAGCTTCCGAGTGCGTGCTGGTTCGAACTGACCTTCAATGAGCCGTAGGCGGCGCTAGCACGCACCGCGCTGGTATCTTCTCGACGCCGTCATTGCAGCGCAACTCGTGCGATCGTCAAACCTATCGCAGTATGGTCTTTGGCGGCCCGCCATTGGCCTTGCGCGTCACACTTTCGAACATGCTTTGAACGGGCGAAACCCGCCCGGAATTTGATCCCATTTGAAATGTCGCGTCGTCTCATTTGAAATCGCGCGCTACATGAGGTTCCTGAAGTGCCTCTTAAGCTATAACCGGGCCGACCCACCTTCAGCAATTATCGGCAGCCGCTTTGACGGTGTTGTTTGTCTCCCAAACTGCCGCCGTTTGATCTTGCGCGGCCCGCCATTTGGTTTTGCGCGCTACACGACTATTCCGGCGCGTCGCGGGCCGGCAGGCCGCTGCTCCTGGAAGGCGGCCTCGACTGGAAGACGATGGCGCTGTCGCCGAAGGACATGGACTTCATCGAGGCGAAGAACGGCGCTGCGCGGGACATCGCGCTCGCCTTCGGGGTGCCGCCCATGCTCGTCGGCATTCCGGGCGACCTCACCTATGCCAACTATGCCGAAGCGAATCGGGCGCTCTACCGGCTGACCGTCCTGCCGATCGTCAAGCGCATCCTCGGTGCCCTCGGCGGCTGGCTGGGAAGCCATCTCGGCGAACCGGAGCTGCGGCTTTCGATCGACCTCGACGCTGTCGAAGGGCTTTCGGCCGAGCGCGAGGCGCTGTGGTCGAGGGTCGGCAGCGCCGACTTCCTGACACGGGACGAGAAGCGGGAGGCCGTCGGCTATGGCCTCGGGGCTTGAGACGCGCGGTGCCACCGCGGTGGCGGACTTTCGCAACGCGGCGCCATTGCCGCGGGACGGCATGCCGCCGCCGGGACGTTTCATCGGCTATGCGGCGATCTTCGGTTCGACCGACCTGGCCGGCGACCGGATCGAGCCTGGCGCCTTCGCCGCCTCGCTGATCGGCCGGAGGGCAGGCGACGTGCGCATGCTCTGGCAGCACGATCCGGCAAGGCCGATCGGCCGCTGGCTGGAAATCGTGGAGGACCGCACCGGGCTGCGGGTCGCCGGCGAATTCGCCCTCGACACCAAGGGCGGACGCGAGGCCGCGGCGCTCGCTGCGGCCGGCGCCATCGACGGGCTGTCGATCGGCTTTCGCACCCGCCTGGCGCGGCGCGAGCCGGGCGGCGCCAGCCGCCGGCTGGTGACCATCGATCTCTGGGAGATTTCGCTCGTCACCTTCCCGATGCAGGAACTGGCCCGGCTCACGGTCGTCGCCTGAGGCGCTGCCTTCGATCAATCCGGAAACACAGGAGACAGGACATGGACGAAACCGCGCTTGCCGGCTTCGAAACGAAGACGGTCACCCCCGAACTCCGCGGTCTGCAGGACGAGATGCGGCGGACCTTCGAGAGCTTTCGCGAGGCGAACGACACCCGGCTGGACGAACTGGAAAAGCGCATGGGCGGCGACGTCGTCACTGCCGAGAAGGTGGACAGGATCGCCGCGGCGCTCGACGCCCAGAACCAGCGCATCGAGCGCCTGGCGCTGAAGGAGATGCGCCCGGCGCTCGGTCAGGAGAGGGCGGTTCGCGGCGAGCCGGCGAGCGAACACAAGAGTGCCTTCGAGCGCTATGTGCGCGGCGGCGACGAGGCGCCGCTCCGCCGCTTCGAGGCAAAGGCCATGTCCAGCCTGACCGGCGCCGATGGCGGCTTCCTCGTCCCGGACGAGACCGAAACGGAGATCGGCCGGCGGCTCGCGGCGATCTCGCCGATCCGTTCGATCGCCGCAGTCAGGACCGTCTCGACGGCGGTCCTGAAAAAGCCCTTCGCGATCTCCGGCGCCGAGAGCGGCTGGGTGAGCGAGACCGCCGACCGCGACCAGACCGCCGCGCCGCAGCTCGCCGAACTGACCTTCCCGACCATGGAACTCTACGCCATGCCGGCAGCAACGGCGGCGCTGCTCGACGATGCGGCGGTCGATATCGACCGCTGGATCGGCGAGGAGGTCGAACAGGCGTTCGCCGCGCAGGAGGGGGCTGCCTTCGTCAATGGCGACGGACTGACCCAGCCGAAGGGCTTCATGACCTATCCGAAGGTCGACGAAAGCGCCTGGACATGGGGCAAGGTCGGAACGGTGGCGAGCGGCGAGGACGGCGGCTTTGCCGACGGCGAGGCGGCCGATGCGCTGATCGAACTCGTCTATGAGCTGAAGGCGGGCTACCGGCAGAATGCCAGCTTCGTCATGAACCGGCGCAGCCAGGCCGCGGTCCGCAAGCTGAAGGACAATGACGGCAACTATCTCTGGCTGCCGCCCGCCTCGGCCGGCGCCCGGGCGACGCTGATGGGCTTTCCGCTGGTCGAGGCGGAGGAGATGCCGGACATCGCCACCGGCAACTGCGCCATCGCCTTCGGCGATTTCGCACGGTTCTATCTCGTCGTCGACCGCCAGGGTGTCCGAGTGCTGCGCGATCCCTACACCGCCAAGCCCTACGTCCTGTTCTATACGACCAAGCGTGTCGGCGGCGGAATCCAGGACTTCGACGCGGCCAAGCTGCTCGACTTCTCGGCCTGAGGCTTTCGGCGGGCGGGTATCGCAGCTGGCCCGGCCGTTGCGGCCGGGCCCATCCATTTCAGGAGACGACGATGACGACGATCGACCTCGGTCTTGCCGCCGAGCCGCTTTCGCTCGCCGAGGCGAAAGCCTGGGCGCGCATCGAGCGGGACGACGAGGACGCGCTGATCGCCGAACTGATCCGCGCCGCGCGCGAGGCGATCGAGCGGGAGACCGGGTTGGCGCTGTCCTCCCGCAGTTTCCAGCTCGTCCTCGACCCGGCACCACGGGACGGCTGGGTGGAGGCGACGCGCCATCCGCTCGTCTCGATCGACGGCGTCACCGCCTATGATGCAGCGGGCAATCCGGTCGTCTTTGCCGCAGATCAGGCGATCGCCGAGCGGCCCCGCGGCGGCGAGGGCTTCCGGCTCTCGGCGGCGGTGATCGAACAGGCCGCGAACGGCATCGAGATCGAGCTTTCGGCAGGCTTCGGAGACGCGGACCGCCCGGCCGATCTGATGCTCGCTTTGAAGGTGATCGTCGCCGCAAGCTACGAGGCGCGGGCGCTCGTCGAGCCCGGTATGCAGCCGGCGCTTCGGCCGGCGCTTGCCGAGCGGCTGATCGCACCTTACCGGCGGGTGCGGCTCTGATGGCGCCGTTGTTTCTCGATCCCGGCCTGTTCAGCCGCCGCGTCGCCCTGGACGAACCCGTGATCGTGCCTGACGGGGCAGGCGGCGGCGAAACCGGATGGCAGGAGGTTCGCAATCTCTCGGTGCGCATCGAGCCGCTGTCCGTCGAGGCGCGGGAGCGCTTCGACCAGCGCGAGGCGCTGGTGACGCACCGGGTGCTGTTGCGCAAGACGGTCTCTGTCGAGCGGGGCATGTCGTTCCGCATCGGTGGCCGGCGGCTGGTCATCCTCTCCGTCCACGACCCGGACGAGAGCGGGCGCTATCTCGTCTGCCGCTGCGAAGAGGAGCGCTGAGCGATGCAGCTCAAGGTCGCGGTGAAGCGCGTGAGGCTGGCGGCAAGCCTCCGCAAGGTCATCGAGGAGGCATTACTCAAACGGGGCAAGCCAGGGCGCGACCGGAACGCCGGCCGGCTTCCCGCGACCTCGCGCCTCGCAAAAGCCCCTGAAATCGATGCGATTTTCAAAGCCCCGTTCGAAGATGGCGGCGGCTCGCAAGGGTCGGGGACGGCGCAGACGGTAAGGTAGCGAAAAAGTTAAAATCGCGGCGTTGAACTTGGTGCAGGTCAAACCATTTCCAGTTATGTTTCATCGCAGCAATCATCGTGAACGAGGCATCCTGAACGAGGGCGACGGCGATGGCGCATCCAAGCACTGACCTGCAGGAATCGATCTTTTCCGCTCTGACCTCCGACCCGTCGCTGACGGCACTGCTCGGCGGGCCGAAAGTCTTCGACCGGCGCCCGGAGCGGGCGAGCTTTCCCTATCTCACCCTTGGCCGCACGGCGGTGGTCGATTGGTCGACCGGCACCGAGGACGGCGCCGAGCACATCCTGACCCTGCATGTCTGGGCGAAGGGCGGCGGCAAGGCCGAGACCTACGAGATCATGGACAAGGTCGCCGGCAAGCTGAACGACGCCGCGCTGCAGCTCGAGGGCCACCATCTGGTGAATCTGCGGCTGCAATTTGCCGAGGCGCGGCGGGAGGCGGATTCGTCCGCCTATCACGGCATTCTCAGGTTTCGGGCGGTGACCGAACCGCTGGCGTGACGTGGTCAAGCACCGAATCTTCACGACGAGCGTTTCGTCCGTCTATCCTCTCTACGTCGCCAAAGCAGAGAGGAAGGGGCGCGAGAAAGACGAGGTCGACCAGATTATCCGCTGGCTGACGGGTTACAGCCAGGAAGAGTTGGAGGCCCACCTCCAGGACAAGACGGATTTCGAGACGTTCTTCGCGATTGCTCCTCAACTCAATCCGAACCGCGCCTTGATCAAGGGCGTGATCTGCGGGGTCCGGGTGGAGGACATCGAGGATCCGACGATGCGGGAAATCCGCTACCTCGACAAGCTGGTCGACGAACTTGCGAGAGGGAAGAAGCTGGAGACGATCTTGCGGACGTCGTGACGCTTCAGAGCTGCTCGTGTTTGCTTCATCTGCGTTGCAGACATTCGAGACAGCTCCGTGACACGGCACCGGCAACGCCGCCCGACCCGCTGGAAAAACCGGTGGTGGCCATCCTTGCCGCGGTCGCAAGGAGCGTCCGAGCTTGGCAATACCGGAAAGGCGTGTTGCCTCGAGTTTCAAGAGAGTTGGTGAGGGCGGTCCTTGGGGCCGCCCTTTTTCGTTTGCGGCAGGCGATCGCCGCCGGTTCGACGCGAGCAAGGGATGGATCGATGAGCGCGCAGAAAGGCAAGGATCTCCTCCTCAAGATCGACGAGGATGGGGACGGCAGCTTCACCACCATCGCGGGCCTGCGCAGCCGCCGGATCGCCTTCAACGCCGAGGTCGTCGACGTCACGGACTCCGAGAGCGCCGGGCGATGGCGCGAACTCCTCGGCGGAGCCGGGGTGCAGCGTGCCTCGCTGTCGGGCTCCGGCATCTTCAAGGATGCGGCGTCGGACGCGGCGTTGCGGCAAGTGTTCTTCGAGTCCCGTGTCGCGGCCTTTCAGGCGGTGATCCCGGACTTCGGCAGGGTGACCGGCCCGTTCCAGGTGACGGCGCTCGAATATGGCGGCGAGCATGACGGCGAGGTGACCTTCGAGGCGACGCTGGAATCGGCCGGCGCGCTCTCCTTCGAGGCGATCTGACCATGCCGGCGAACCGCAGGCGGGGCGAGGTCTCCGCGATCATCGACGGTCATGAGATGAGGCTTTGCCTGACCCTCGGGGCGTTGGCGGAACTCGAGGATGCCTTCGCGGCCGACAATCTCTCCGACCTTGCCGAGCGGTTTCGCGGCGGCAGGCTGTCGGCGCGGGACCTGACGCGGATCATCGCAGCAGGGCTGCGCGGCACCGGCGCGGAGGTGACCGACGGCGACGTCGCCGCCATGCGCATCGACGGTGGCGCGGCCGGCGCCGCGGCGCTCGCCGTCGCGCTGCTGACGGCCGCATTCGGCGGCGCAGACGGGGAGGCGGCCGGGACAGGCAACGCAAACCCTTCGCCGGCGGGGATCTGAGCGGCGACGCTCGAAATCGCCCCCCCAGGGGCGAGGCGGGTGGCCTGGAGCCTGCGGCCTTTCCCTGGGACGAGGCGATGGCCGTCGGCTTCGGCCTGCTGCGGCTCTCATCCGACGCCTTCTGGAAGCTGACGCCGCGCGAACTGGCGAGCGCCATCGCCCCGGCGCGGGGCCGCGCCGCGCCGTCGCCTGGGGAGCTCGCCGGGCTGATGCGCCGCTTTCCCGATGCCCGGCGCTGACGCGCCAACATCCTTCCGACACGGGACGAGACCATGGACGAGGACGAGACCTTCACCGTCGCGATCGAGGCCGACACCACCAGTCTCGATCGGGCGCTGGCGGACCTTTCCGACCGCGCCGACAGGTTCGGCTCGGCGCTGACGTCGGCCTTCGCCGGCGCCGTGACCGGCAGCCGGTCCCTCGACAGCGCCCTGAAACAGCTCGCGACGCGGCTTTCGGCGATTGCGCTCGATGCGGCGTTGAAGCCGCTCGGCGATTTTGCATCGAGCGCCATCGGCCAGCTCTTTTCGGCGGTTGCCGGAGCTGCCGGCGGGGGAGGCGGTGCCGTGATGCCCTTCGCCAAGGGCGGCGTCGTCGCTGCGCCGAGCTATTTTCCGGCCGGCGGCAGGGTGGGGCTGATGGGCGAGGCGGGGGCGGAAGCGATCCTGCCTCTGTCGCGCGGCGCCGACGGCACACTGGGCGTCGCGGCCCCCGCCGGACGGGAGGGACAGACGATCGTCTTCAACGTCACCACGCCTGACGCGCCGAGCTTCAAGCGGGCCGAGGCGCAGATCCAGGCAATGCTGACCCGGGCGGCAGCGCGCGGGCGCAGGGGCGTCTGACCATGGCGATCGAGGCCTTCAGCGAGGAGCGATTTCCGCTGCGCATCGCCTTCGGCACCAGCGGCGGGCCGGAGCGGCGCACCGACATCGTCCGGCTTTCAACGGGGTTCGAGGCGCGCAACCAGCGCCAGGCCCGCTCGATGCGCCGCTACGATGCGGGCTCGGGCCTGAAGAGCCTCGCGGATCTCGCAGCCGTCCTCGAATTCTTCGAGGCGATGCGCGGGCGGCTGACGGCATTCCGCTTTCGCGATCCGCTCGACCATGCGTCGGCGCGCCTCGGTCAGCCGATCACGCCGCTCGACCAACGGATCGGCACCGGCGACGGCGAAACCCGGGAATTTCCGCTGGCCAAGCTCTATGGCAGCGGCGAAGGCGCCTATCGACGACCGATCGAAAAGCCCGTCGCCGGCAGCGTCCGCATCGCGATCGCGGGGGCGGAGACCGTCGCGTCCGTCGATGCGACGACCGGTCTCGTCGGCTTCGAGGTGGCCCCTGCACTGGGCGCGGCAATCACCGCCGGCTTCGAATTCGACGTGCCGGTTCGCTTCGACACCGACCAGATCGCCATCAACATCGCCGCCTTCGAGGCCGGCGACATCCCGACCATTCCGCTGATCGAGGTGCGGCCATGAGGACGCTTCCGCCGGAGCTTGCAGCGGCGATCGAGCGGCCGGTGACGACGCTCGCCAATTGCTGGCGCCTGACGAGGCGCGACGGGATGGTGTTCGGCTTCACCGACCATGACGAGGCGATCAGCTTCGACGACACGCGCTTCGAGGCGGCGACGGGGCTTTCCGCCAGCGAGGCCGAGGCGGCCCTCGGGCTCGGTGCGACGACCGGCGAGGTCGAAGGCGCGCTCTCCGCCGCCGCGATCGACGAGGCCGACATCGCCGCCGGCCGCTTCGACGGCGCTAGGATCGAGACCTTCGTCGTCGACTGGCAGAACGTCTCTGCCCATGTCAGGGTCGACGTGTCGGATCTCGGCGAGGTTCGGCGCGGCGAGACCGCCTTCACCGCCGAGCTGAGGAGCATCGTCGCACGTCTCGAGGCAGTGCGCGGCAGGCTCTATCGCCGGCGCTGCGACGCCGTGCTCGGCGACGCCCGCTGCCGCGTCGACCTCTCCGCGCCGCCCTTCACGGTCGATTGCGAGGTTCATGCTGCCGGCGACGGCTGGGTCGAGACCGCGACCGGGCTTGGCGCGGCGCCCGATCGCTACGCCTTCGGGCGGTTGACGATGCACGGCGGGGAGGCGGCCGGTCTCGCCGCGGACATCGCCTCGGCCGTCGCGCTCGCCACGGGACGGGTGCGGTTCACGCTTGCCGAGACGATCGTCGCGAGGATCGCGGCCGGCGACCCTTTCCGCATCGTCCAGGGCTGCGACAAGCGCTTTGCGACCTGTCGGGATCGCTTCGCCAACCAGCTGAACTTTCGCGGCTTTCCTCATATTCCCGGCACCGATGCCGGGCTGGCGATCGCCAAGACCGGCGGGCGCAACGACGGCTCGCCGGTGGTGCGATGAGCAAGGATAACCGCCTGCGCGCCCTCGGGATCGCGCGAAGCTGGCTCGGCACCCCCTACCGGCACCAGGGCTCGACGAAAGGCATCGGATGCGACTGCCTCGGCCTGCTTCGCGGCGTCTGGCGCGAGCTTTGCGGCGCCGAGCCCGAGGAGCCGGGCGCCTATGCCAGGTCCTGGAGCCTGCGGGCCGGGCCGGACAGGCTGATGGACGCGGCGCAGCAGCACCTTGTGCCGGTTGAGCCGGACAGTGCGATGCCGGGCGATGTCCTGTTGTTTCGCTGGCGAAGCGGCGCGCCGGCCACCCATTGTGCCATCCTCGACGAGGGCGGCCGGATCATCCACGCCTATCAGGGCGCCGCCGTCGTCTCGACGGCGCTGCCGAAAAGCTGGCGGGGGCGGATCGCCGGCGCCTTCCGTTACCCGTCCAGCCAGCTTGTGGAGTGAACCTTGGCGACCATCGTTCTGCAGGCGGCGGGCGCGGCGCTCGGCAGCTTTCTCGGCGGCCCGATCGGCGCGGTGATCGGCCGGGCGGCCGGCGCGCTCGCCGGCTCGGCCATCGACCGCCAGCTGTTCGCCGAGACCCGGCGCTTCGAGGGGCCGCGGCTCGAGACCGCGCGGATCATGACGGCCGACGAGGGCGGCGGCATCGCCCGCGTCTACGGCACGGCGCGGGTGGCCGGGCAGGTGATCTGGACGACCCGCTTCGAGGAGGAGAAGGAAACCGAACGGCAGGGCGGCAAGGGCGGCGAGCCCGCCACCGAAGTCACCACCTACAGCTATTTCGGCAATGTCGCCGTCGGGCTCTGCGAAGGGCCGGTGGCGGCGATCCGGCGGATCTGGGCAGATGGCGAGGAGATCGACCTCTCCGAAATTGACGTCCGCTTCTATCCGGGCGACGAGGACCAGCTGCCGGACCCGCTGATCGAGGTGAAGCAGGGCGCCGGCAATGCGCCTGCCTATCGCGGGCTCGCCTATCTCGTCTTCGAGCGCCTGCCGCTCGAAAGCTGGGGCAACCGCATCCCGCAGATCGCCTGCGAGGTGCTGCGGCCGATCGGCGAGCTCGAAGAGCGGCTGCGTGCCGTCACCATCATCCCCGGTGCCAGCGAGCACGGGCTCGATCCGAAACCCGTCCGCGAGCGGCTGGCGGAAGGCGAGGACCGGCTGATCAACCGCAATATCCTCTTCGGCGACAGCGACCTCGTCGCCTCCATCGACGAACTGGTCGCGCTCTGCCCCGATCTGGAACGGGCGGCGCTGGTCGTCTCGTGGTTCGGCGACGACCTTCGCGCCGGCACCTGCAGGATCCGCCCGAAGGTCGAAACCGCCCGGCGCGACGAGAGCGAGGACTGGCGGGTCAGCGGCCTCCGGCGCGGCGATGCCGCAACGGTCTCCAGCCTCGATGGCAGCCCGGCCTATGGCGGCACGCCGAGCGATGCCGGCGTCATCCGCGCCATCGCGGCGCTGAAGGACCGCGGACTGAAGGTCACCTTCTACCCGTTTCTGCTGATGGACATCCCCGCCGGCAACGGCCTGCCGGACCCTTATGGCGACACGGAACAGGCCGCCTTTCCCTGGCGCGGGAGGATCAGTCTCGACGTCGCCGTCGGCCGGGCGGGCAGCGCTGACGGAACCGCGGCGGCGCGGGACGCGATCGCGGCCTTTCTCGGCAATGCCGCGCCCGGCGACTTCACGATCGACGGCAGCCGCATCAACTATTCCGGCCCGGCCGAATGGTCCTATCGGCGGATGATCTTCCACCAGGCGCATCTTGCCGCGCGCGGCGGCGCCGACGCCTTCGTCATCGGCTCGGAGCTGCATGGCCTCACCCGCATCCGCGACGAGGCGGGACGCTTTCCCTTCGTCGAGGGGCTGATCGCCATTGCCGAAGGCGTGAGACAGATCCTGCCGGACGCGACCATCACCTATGCCGCCGACTGGAGCGAGTATTTCGGCTATCATCCCGAGGACGGCTCGGGCGACGTCTTCTTCAATCTCGATCCGCTCTGGGCCTTTTCGGCAATCGATGCCATCGGGATCGACAACTATCTGCCGATCGCCGACTGGCGCGACGGCGATCCAGAGCCCGAGGCGCCCTCCATCCACGATCGCGCCGGGCTCGCCGCCGGCATCGCCGCGGGCGAATATTTCGACTGGTACTATGAAAGCGAGGCCGACCGGGCGGAGAAGCAGCGCAAGCCGATCTCCGACGGGGCCCATGGCAAGCCCTGGGTCTTCCGGCCGAAGGATCTCGTCTCCTGGTGGTCGAACGAACATTTCGAGCGCCGCGGCGGCTTAGAGCTTGCCGAACCGACCGCCTATGTGCCGATGGCAAAGCCGCTCTGGCTGACCGAACTCGGCTGTCCGGCGATCGACAAGGGGCCGAACCAGCCCAACCTCTTCGTTGATCCGAAGTCCTCCGAAAGCGCCTTTCCGCATTTTTCGACCGGCGGGCGCGACGACCTTGTCCAGCGGCGGTTTCTCGCGGCGCATCTCGGCCACTGGACGCCCGGCCACGCCGGATTTTCCGATGCGGCGAACCCGCTCTCGCCGCTCTATGGCGGGCGGATGGTCGATCCGGCGGCGATCCATCTCTGGACCTTCGACGCGCGGCCGTTTCCCGCCTTTCCCGGACGCAACGACGTCTGGAGCGACGGCGAGAACTGGCGGCTCGGCCACTGGCTGACCGGCCGGCTCGCCGATGCGCCGCTCGACCGGCTGGTCGCCGCGATCCTCGAAGGTCATGGCATCTCCGACTACGACCTGACGGGGCTCGACGCCGTGCTCGGCGGCTGGGTGGAGACCGGCCCGGCCTCGGCGCGCGACAGCCTCGAAAGCCTGTTCCAGCTTGTCGGCGCCGTCGGCCATGTCGAAGACGGCAGGCTCGTCGCGCACTCGCTGCAGCGGCTGCGTGCCGGCAGCGCGGTCACCGCTTTCGTCGACGCCGACGACGAGCCCTATGTCGAATTGCGCCGGGCGGAGGCGGCAGAGACCGTCGATGCCGTGGCGCTGTCCTTCCTCGATCCGTGGCGCGACTATCAGGCGGGCAGCGCCGAGGCGATGCGGGCGAGCGTCGGCTCGCCGCGCCGCCAGATCGTCAGCGTGCCGGCGGTGCTCGGCGAGAGCGAGGCGATCAGCCTTGCAGCGGGGATCCTCGCCGAAAGCGGCGCCGTCTCCGAAACGGCAAGCTTCGCGGTGCCGGCGAGCCTTCTGTCGCTCAGCGTCGGCGACGTCCTCTCGCTCGGCGGTCATGGCGGCGAATGGCTGGTGACGCGGATCGAGACGGGGCTGTCCCAGCGGGTGACGGCCCGGCGCCTGCCTGCATGGCGCGGCAGCGTCCCCGGCGGCGATGCGATCGTCACCACCACGCCCACCCGGCCGAACCTTGCCTCGCGCCCCTTCGCGGCCTTCCTCGACCTGCCGCTGCCGCCGGGCGAAAGCGGGTTCGACGGTGCCAGGGTCGCCGTCGGGGCCTCGCCCTTCGCCGGATACGAGGTCGCGAGCCTTTCCAACGATGGCGTGCTGAAACCGCGTGCGCGCGTCTCACGGCCTGCCATCCTCGGCCGGCTGACCTCCGACCTCCTGCCCGGCCCCGAAGGGCGGGTCGACCCCGCCAACGCCTTCACCGTGTCGCTGCCACGGGGCGCGCTTGCCTCGGTCTCGCCGGCATCGCTCTTTGCGGGCGGCAATGTCTGTGCCGTCGAATGCGCCGATGGCGGGTTCGAGGTGCTGCAGTTCGAGAGCGCCGCGGAAATCGCGCCGGGAGAATTCCGGCTGAGCCGCCTCCTCAGGGCGCAGGGCGGGACCGAGGATGCGATGGCGGCGGGCGCTCTGACCGGCGCGTTGTTCGCCCTTCTCGACGGGTCGAGCGAGGCGTTAAGTGTCACCGCCGGCGAGATCGGCCGCGTCCTCGACTATCGCGTGCAGCCGCTCGGCCGCAGCCGAAGCGACGCGGCGGTCGTCTCGCAGAGCCACGCCATCGGTGCGCGGTCGGTGCGGCCGCTCTCGCCGGTGCATCTCTCCGCCGATTTTGCCGGCGACGGAGCGATTTCGCTCGCCTGGATCCGGCGCACGCGCATCGGTGGCGACAACTGGGCGGCGAACGAGGTGCCGCTCGGCGAAGAGGCGGAACGCTACCGGGTCGAGATCGGCGACGGCGCGGGGAGCAATCTGACCGTAGAGACCGTCGAGCCCCGTTACAACCTTTCGACGGCAGCCCAGATCGACCGCTTCGGCGCGCTGCCGGCGGCGCTCGACATCGCCGTCGCCCAGCTCAGCCCGGTCTGGGGCGCCGGCACGGTGCGGCGTGCCCGCTTCCTTCGGCCGCTGTGAGAAGGGAAGGGTCGACGTCGGAAGATGGAGGCGCCGGGACGTGGCAGGTGAAAAATCGCCGCAGGAGCCGGGCCGAATGTCTGCGGCGCCCTGTTCGGCCGGACGAAGCTTGCCTATTGTCCCCTGGCAATCTGCCACCTGCGGGAGGCATTCATTCGTCATTCAGCCGGCCGCTGATAGAAGCGGGGTGTCGAGGTGCCCCGATCGGCCGGAATCTCGATTGGACCAGTGGAATGGAATCGATGTTGGCGTCCCGACCGAAGCGACTGCCCGGCAGCGACGGCGACGAGGGCCATCCCACCGGAAACAGGAACACGCCAGCGCTCCCCGGGCATTGCAGCCTACCAGGGATGGCCAGGGCATGCAGATGTCGGGATTGGACCACACGGATGACCGTCCTTCGCACGATCATGGCGCTCGCAGTGACGCTCGGCCTTGCCGCCGGGCCGGCCTCTGCCTATCCGGGCGAGGATGCGCTTGCGGCCGGGATCGCGACTGGTTCAGGACACCAAGGGAGCGAGGCCAGCCAGCCGGGGGTCCTCGTCGCGGCCGCCGACTGTTCCAGCGCGGCGAGCCGCGCGGCGCGGCAGACCGGCGGGCAGGTGCTCTCCGTCTCGACCCAGAACCAGGGTGGCCAGACCGTCTGCGTCGTCACCGTGCTCGTGCCGGGCAAGGGCAACCAGCGGCCGCGCAAGCAGACAGTCACCATCAAGCCGTAAGCCGCTCGCCGTGAAATCGCCGGCAAAGGCTGGGACGGAGCTTTGATGGCCAAACGCCGGAAGCAGTGAGTCGACAGCGATGCGCATTCTGATCGTCGAGGACGACGAGACCCTGAACCGCCAGCTCACCGAGGCGCTGACCGGCGCCGGCTACGTCGTCGACCGCGCCTTCGACGGCGAGGAAGGGCATTTCCTCGGCGATACAGAGCCCTACGACCTCGTGGTCCTCGACATCGGCCTGCCGCAGATGGACGGGATCAGCGTGCTCGAACGCTGGCGCCGCGAGGGCCGGTCGATGCCGGTGCTGATCCTCACCGCCCGCGACCGCTGGAGCGACAAGGTCGCCGGCATCGACGCCGGCGCCGACGACTACGTCACCAAGCCGTTCCACGTCGAGGAGGTGCTCGCCCGGGTGCGGGCGCTGATCCGCCGCGCCGCCGGCCATGCCTCGTCGGAAATCCTCTGCGGCCCGGTCCGCCTCGACACGCGCACGGCACGGGTGACCGTTTCGGGCATGCCGCTGAAGCTCACCTCGCACGAACACCGGCTGCTCGACTATCTCATGCACCATCAGGGCGCCGTCGTTTCGCGCACCGAGCTGATCGAGCATCTCTACGACCAGGACTTCGACCGCGACTCCAACACCATCGAGGTGTTTGTCGGACGGCTTCGCAAGAAGCTCGGCGCCGATCTGATCGAGACGGTGCGCGGCCAGGGCTACCGCATGCAGGATACGGGAGGCGAGGGCTGAGCGCTTCGCGCTCCCTCCGCCTCGGGAGCGGCCTGTCACGTCGCGCATCGAGCGTGCGCAGCGCCACCGCGACACTCCTGCAGCCGCGCTCGCTGACCGCCCGGGTGATCCTCCTCACCAGCATCTGGGCGATCCTCGCGCTGTTCGTCGTCGGCGTCCTCATCTCCACCCTCTACGAACGCACGGCCCGCCAGGGCTTCGAGAATCTCCTCGGCGCCCAGCTCTACAATCTCGTCAATGCCGTCAGCGTCGATGACGACGGCCGGCTGCAGGGCAATCCCGACCTCGGCGACCTTCGCTATGCCCGCCCGCTCTCCGGCTGGTACTGGGAGGTGCTGCCGGCGTCCGACAACACCTCTGGCCGGCTGACCTCCGCCTCCCTCGTCCTCCTGACGATCCCGCAGGCGCCTGTCGCCGACTTCCCCTTCGACCAGATGTATCGTCGCTCCTACGAGCAGGCGGGCCTCAACGGCGAGATGCTGGAAGTGCTGGAGACCGAGGTGGTGCTCGATTCGGAGAACCACACGGCGCGTTTCCGCGTCATGGGCAGCCTTTCCTCGGTGGCCGACGACATCCGGGCCTTCGACCGGACGCTGCTCTACTATCTCGGCACGGTCGGCCTCGGCACGGTGCTCGTCAACGCCGTCGTGCTGCTCGTCGCGCTGCGCCCGCTCGCCCGTGTCCGCGCCTCCCTCGCCGAAGTCCGCGAAGGCCGCTCGGAGCGGCTGCGCACCGGCTTTCCGGCAGAGATCGAGCCGCTGGCGGTCGAGATGAACGCGCTGATCGACAACAACCGGCGGATCGTCGAGCGCTCGCGCACCCAGGTCGGCAATCTCGCCCATTCGCTGAAGACGCCGATCGCCATCCTCACCAACGAGGCCGCGACGATCGGCGGCGAGAAGGGGCGGGTGGTCGATGAGCAGGCGGTGCGGATGAAGAGCCAGGTGCAACACTATCTCGACCGCGCCAGGATGGCCGCGCAGACCCAGAGCGTCGTCTTCCGCGCCCCGGTCCGCGAGGTGCTGGAGCGCATCGTCAGGGTCGTCGCCAAGCTCAATCCGGATCTTAACGTCGCCTTCGACGCGACGACGACCGGCGATCTGGTCTTTGCCGGCGAGCGGCAGGATCTCGAGGAAGTCGTCGGCAATCTTCTCGACAATGCCGGCAAGTGGGCACGCAGCAAGATCTCTCTCAGCTGCCGGGCGGAGGGGGCCGACCGCCTCGCCGTCATCGTCGAGGACGACGGGCCGGGGCTCTCGATCGACGAGATCCGTGAGGCCCTGAAGCGCGGTCGCCGTCTCGACGAGGCGACCCCCGGCAGCGGCCTCGGCCTGTCGATCGTCCGCGACATCACCGCGGAATATCGCGGCATGCTCGAACTCACCCGCTCCGAACTCGGCGGCCTCGCGGCGAAGGTGGTGCTGCCGCGGATCGGCTGAGGCTCATCCACTTTTCGCCGTGACGCCGCCGCGAGCATCGGCAGACTGTGACCCTGCTGCCGCAGCGGGCGGATTTGGTCAGCCGCCCCGGGGCCCGAAATCGGCGATGGAGGGCCTGTTTCGCCATCTCTCGACAGCCGCGAAAGCCTTGCCATCCCGGCGGGTTGCGCTCATGATTGCGAGTGACAACCTTCCCGTTTGTGTATCGCATGGTCTCCTTGACATCGGCGGTCCGAGGGAGAAATCGAAGGCGTCGATGCTTCGACCGACCCGTTCCTCCCGCTGCGGACCCACAAGATGAGACTGGCAACGGCGATTCCCGTCCTCCTTTCGATCCTGCCGATGAGCGGCTGCGCGGTCTTCGGCCCGGCGAGCCAGAGCGCCTTTTCCTCCGGTGCCGTGGCACTGAACGGCGGCCTTGTCGGCCAGACGGCTTTCGCGGCCGAGATGCCGGACCGGGTGAGGACCAAGGCGCTCGAAGCGGAATTCCAGGCGCTGCAGTTCAGCCCGGCGGGCCAGGCTGTGCGCTGGAGCGAGGACGGCTACAGCGGCGAGGTGGTGCCGACGCAGGTCTACCGGGTCGGCTCGCAGGACTGCCGCGCCTATACGCATGTGCTGTCGGCCGGCTCGAAGCCGGTGAAGACCACCGGCGTCGCCTGCAAGACCGAGAGCGGCCTCTGGAAGCCGGTCGCCTGAGCATCCGGACCGACGCGCCGCCTGCCGGTCAGATGTCTTCTTCGGGGCGATCCTGGCGCCACGCCCTCCGGACGAATTGAATGGGCTTCGACCCGTCAGTCTGTTAGGTCGCGACGGGCCCCTGTCGGAGCGAGCTCGGTCGTGCCGGTCTGGTCGGTCGCTCGATCGCACGGCGCACCGCTCGAGCCGGCGGCGCGGCCCGAAAGGGTCGAAACGAGGAAGCGACCGCCATTGTTCGGCGGGCAGCGCGCGGATAGATGTAGCGCATGATTTTCTGGATCGTTGCAGCCGCGATGACGGCCGTCGTCACCCTGGCCATCGTCTGGCCGCTGCTGCGCGGGAAGGGCGGTTCGGCCGATTTGGCAGCCGAGCACGACGTCGAGGTCTATGCCGCCCAGCTGCGGGAGCTCGAGGGAGACCGTGATCGCGGCGCCATCGCCGAGGCGGAAGCGGCTTCGGCACGGGCCGAGATCGGCCGCCGTCTGCTGCGGGCGTCCGAACGGGCGCAGGCTTCGAGCGCCGCCTCCGGCCGCTCCCTCGGCAGGCCGATCGCGCTTGCCGCCAGCCTGTTCACCGCCATCGCCGTCCCGGTCCTCGCCTTCGTGCTCTATCACGAGGTGGGCGATCCGAAGCTGCCGGACCAGCCACTGGCCTTTCGCGAGCAGCCGAAGCCGCAGGGCGACGATTTCGATCTCGCCAGCCTCGTCCAGAAGGCCGAGGCCCGGCTGAAGACCAACCCCGAGGACGGCAATGGCTGGGAAGTCCTGGCACCGATCTATCTGAGGATGAACCGGCCGGCCGATGCGGTCACCGCCTATCGCAAGGCGATCGAGCTCAACGGACCTTCGGCGAGCCGCTTCGGCGGTCTTGGCGAGGCGATCACCGAGACTGCCAGCGGCGAGGTCACCGACACGGCTAAGGCGGCCTTCGAGCGGGCCCTGCAACTCAACCCGTCCTACCTGCCGGCGAAGTTCTTCCTCGCCCTCGACGCCTCGCAGGAGCAGCGGGCCGGCGATGCCGAGACCCGCTGGAGCGAGCTGATCTCGCAAAGCCCGAAGAACGCGCCCTGGCTGCAGATCGCCCAGGCCGGGCTCGCCGATGCGCAGCAGCGTCTCGGCAAGCCAGCGGCGTCGGCCAGCGCGCCTGCGGCCCCCGCGGCGGGCAAACCGGACGAAAGCGCCGGCGAGGGCACCGACGGCTTCAAGGGCCCCGACGCCGCCGCCATGGCCGCAGCATCCGAAATGTCGGCGGGCGACCGCCAGTCGATGATCGAGGGCATGGTCGCCAACCTTGCCGCCCGGCTGAAGGACAACCCGGACGATGTCGAGGGCTGGAAGCGGCTGATCCGCTCCTATACGGTGCTCGGCAAGACCGAGGAGGCGAAGACGGCGCTCGGCGAGGCCCGTCGCAGCTTCCCGGCGGATTCGGCCGCGGCCCGCGAAATCGCCGCTTTTGCCGACGAAATCGGTCTCACCACCGGAGCGGAGGCGACCTCCCGATGACCCGCAAGGCCAAGCGACTCTATTCGATCGGCGCGATGCTTCTGGTCGTCGGCGGTGCCCTCGGGCTGGTGCTCACGGCGCTGTCGAGTTCGGTCGCCTATTTCCAGTCGCCGACCGAACTCGTCAAGAATGCCCCCGGGCCGGCCCAGCGGATCCGCCTCGGCGGGCTGGTGGAGGACGGGTCGGTGAAGCGCGACGGCTCCTCCCATGTCAGCTTCCGGGTGACGGACACGGTGGACAGCGTGCCGGTCACCTATACCGGCATCCTGCCGGATCTCTTCCGCGAGGGGCAGGGGGTGATTGCCGAGGGCACGCTCGGCCCGGACCGCGTCTTCGTCGCCGACACGGTGCTCGCCAAGCACGACGAGAACTACATGCCGAAGGAGGTCGTCGACGACCTGAAGGCCCGCGGTCTCTGGGAAGACGGCAAAGGCCTCGTCGACAAGTCCGACAAGACGGTCTCCGCGGCGCCGATGGGAGCCGGCTCATGATCGTCGAGATCGGACATTTCGCCCTCGTCCTGTCGCTGTCCGTGGCGCTGGTCCAGTCGGTGCTGCCGCTGATCGGCGCAAGGACCGGCGACCAGCGGCTGATGGAAACCGGCACCATCGCCGCGACCGGCGGCTTCGTCCTCATCGCCATCGCCTTCGCGTCGCTGATGACCTCCTATGTCACCTCCGACTTCTCGGTCCTCAACGTCTTCCAGAATTCCAACTCGCAGCAGCCGCTCCTTTACAAGTTCACCTCGACCTGGGGGAACCACGAGGGCTCGATGCTGCTCTGGGTGCTGATCCTCGCCTTCTTCGGCTCTCTCGTCGCCTTGTTCGGGCGCGACCTGCCGGCGACGCTGAAGGCCAACGTACTGTCGGTCCAGGCGTGGATCCTGACCGCCTTCCTGTTCTTCATCCTCCTCACCTCGAACCCGTTCGAGCGGCTCGACCCGGCGCCGATGGAGGGGCAGGACCTCAACCCGATCCTCCAGGACATCGGCCTCGCGATCCATCCGCCGCTCCTCTATCTCGGCTATGTCGGCTTCTCGATCGCCTTCTCCTTCGCCATCGCGGCGCTGATCGACGGGCGCATCGACGCCGCCTGGGCCCGCTGGATCAGGCCCTGGACGCTGATCGCCTGGATCTTCCTCACCCTCGGCATCGCCATGGGCTCCTACTGGGCCTATTACGAGCTCGGCTGGGGCGGCTGGTGGTTCTGGGATCCGGTCGAGAACGCCTCCTTCATGCCCTGGCTGGCGGGCACCGCGCTGCTGCATTCGGCGCTGGTGATGGAGAAGCGGGCGGCCCTGAAGATCTGGACGATCCTCCTTGCCATCCTTACCTTCTCCCTGTCGCTGCTCGGCACCTTCCTGGTCCGCTCCGGCGTCCTCACATCGGTGCATGCCTTCGCCACCGATCCGACCCGCGGCGTCTTCATTCTCTGCATCCTCTGCCTGTTCATCGGCGGGGCGCTGTTTCTCTTCGCCCTCAGGGCCCAGTCGCTGGAAGGCGGCGGCCTGTTCGCGCCGATCAGCCGCGAGGGTGCGCTGGTCTTCAACAACCTGTTCCTGACGACGGCGGCGGCGACGGTGCTCGTCGGCACGCTCTATCCGCTGTTCCTCGAGGTCGTCGCCGGCAAGAAGATCTCGGTCGGCGCGCCGTTCTTCGACCTCACCTTCGGGCCGCTGATGGTGCCGCTGCTCTTCGCCGTGCCGTTCGGCCCGCTGCTCGGCTGGAAGCGCGGCGATCTCCTCGGCGCCGCCCAGAGGCTCTATTTCGCCGCCGGCTGTGCGCTTGCGGCGCTTGTCTGCGTCCTTGCCTTCACCGGCGGTACGCGGGTGCTCACCGCCTTCGGTTTCGCGCTGGCCTTCTGGCTGCTCGCCGGCAGCCTCACCGATCTCTTCCTGAAGGCGGCCTTCATCAAGGCCGGCTGGCGCACCGGCCTGTCGCGCCTCCTCGGCCTGCCGCGCTCCGCCTTCGGGACGACGCTCGCCCATTTCGGCCTCGGCGTGACGCTGCTCGGCATCGTCTCGGTGTCGAGCTTCCAGCAGGAAGTCATCACCACCATGGCGCCCGGCAAGACGATCGAGATCGCCGGCTATACGCTCTCCTTCGACCGGATCGACCAGCGCGCCGGGCCGAATTTCGAGGCCCAGGCCGCGACATTCTCGGTGCGCAGCGGCGGCGTCGAGGTGGCACGGATCGAAAGCTCCAAGCGTTTCTTCCCGGCCCGGCAGATGACCACCACGGAATCCGGCATCTGGACCACCTGGTTCTCGCAGCTCTACCTGTCGCTCGGCGACCCGTCCGAGGACAAGCAGTCGATCGTCGTGCGCGCCTGGTGGAAGCCGCTGGTGACGCTGATCTGGGTCGGGGCTTTGATCATGGGCATCGGCGGCATGGTGTCGCTGGCCGACCGGCGGCTGCGGGTCGGCGCTCCGACCAGGAGCCGGCAGCGCGCCGCTCTGGCGGCCGGAGCCTGACGGCATGGCGGTTCGGCGCTTCTTCCTGCTGATCGCGTCGCTGGCGCTGATCCTCGCAGCGGTGCCGGCTGGCGTCGTCGTGACGCCCGCCTTCGCCGTCAATCCGGACGAGATGCTGGCCGATCCAGCACTCGAGGCGAGGGCCCGCAAGCTCTCCGAGGGGCTGCGCTGCCTCGTCTGCCAGAATGAGTCGATCGACGATTCCAACGCCGATCTCGCGCGGGACCTCAGGCTTCTCGTCCGCCAGCGCATCGAGGCGGGCGATACCGACGAGGAAGTGATCGACTACCTCGTCTCGCGCTACGGCGAATTCGTGCTTTTGCGGCCGCGCTTCGACTGGGCGAATCTGGCGCTGTGGGCGACGCCGCTGGTCGTGCTGCTCGCAGGCCTCGTGCTCGCCGTCGTCACCGTCTCGGGCCGGCGGAAGCGCAAGGCCCCGGCCGAGCTCTCCTCCGCCGAGGAGGCGACGATCGCAAGGATCACCGGCGAGCGGCGGTTGTAGCCGGCGCGCCGGGGGGCGCGGGCCGGAAACGGCGAACACTCAGCCATCACAGATGTTTGAGTCCGCTCTTTTGCCCCTTCGCCCATCTTCCGCTGAGCTTTGGCCCGAGTCTTTCAAAACCTTACCGAGTTTTCACGCGCCAGATAAACTCTCGTAAGATGTGCCTCCCTAACTTGCTATGGACAGCAGGGGGTGGCGTGACCATCTCGCGGCTTCCGGCTTCGAAATTCTTAAAGGTCGCTTGAAAGGAACCAAGATGCAGCAGGATCAACAGCCCCGCACCAAGCGCAGCCGGCTTCTCGCCGGTGCCCTGGCGGCCGGCGTCGCCGGCGCGGCTCTCGCCGGCGGCATGGTCGCCAACACGCTCCCGGTCTTCGCCGATCCGGTGCATGTCGACGCGCCGCAGCAGAGCTTCGGCTTTGCCGACGTCGTCTCCAAGGTCTCGCCGGCCGTCGTGTCCGTGCGGGTCGACGAGGACATCAAGCCGGCGGCCGACGACGAGGACGACCAGGCGCAGAACCCCTTCGACAACCTGCCGCGGGATCATCCGCTCCGGCGCTTCTTCGACATCCCGGGCGGCCCCGGCGGTCAGGGTTTCCCGGGAATGCCGCACGGCCGGCAGGCACCGCGCCACGCGGTCGCCCAGGGCTCGGGCTTCTTCATCTCCGACGACGGCTACCTCGTCACCAACAACCACGTCGTCGACGGCGGCTCCAAGTACACTGTGGTGATGGATGATGGCAAGGAGTACAACGCCAAGCTGATCGGCACCGACAAGCGCACCGACCTCGCGCTGCTGAAGGTCGATGGCGGCGACCGCAAGTTCACCTACGTGGCCTGGGGCGACGACGACAAGGTCCGCATCGGCGACTGGGTGGTGGCCGTCGGCAATCCGTTCGGCCTCGGCGGCACGGTGACGGCCGGCATCGTCTCGGCCCGCGGCCGCGACATCGGCGCCGGCCCCTATGACGACTTCCTGCAGATCGACGCGGCGGTCAATCGCGGCAATTCCGGCGGCCCCGACTTCAATCTCGAAGGCCAGGTCATCGGCATCAACACCGCGATCTTCTCGCCGTCGGGCGGCAATGTCGGCATCGCCTTCGCCATCCCGGCATCGGTCGCCAAGGACGTGATCCAGTCGCTGAAGGACAACGGCTCGGTCGAGCGCGGCTGGCTCGGCGTCCAGATCGCGCCGGTGACCGACGACATCGCCGAGGCGGTCGGCCTTGCCGACGCCAAGGGCGCCATCGTCACCCTGCCGGACAACGAGACGCCGGCTTCCAAGTCGGGGATCAAGACCGGCGACGTGATCACCGCCGTCAACGGCGAGACCGTCGAGGGTCCGCGCGAACTCGCCCGGCTGATCGGCAACGACCGTCCCGGGTCGAAGGTCGAGGTCACGGTCTGGCGCAACAACAAGGCGGAGACCATCAACGTCACTCTCGGCAACCTGTCGGCCCTCGACGAGGCGGCCTCGGCAAATGGCGGCAACAGCCAGCGGGTGCCGACCAATCCGTCCTCGCTGTCCGGCTATGGCCTGACGCTGACCCCGTCCGAGGACGGCGACGGCGTCGTGGTGACGGACATCGACCCGGATTCCACCGCCGCCGAAAAGGGCATGCAGCCCGGCGACGTGATCGTCTCGGTCAACGGCAAGTCGGTGACCAGCCGCCGCGACGTGTCCGATGCGCTCTCCGATGCTGCGAAGTCGGGCCGCAAGGCGGCACTGTTCCAGCTGCGCCAGGGCGATCAGAACCGCTTCGTCGCCCTGCCGCTCTCCAAGGGCTGACGAAACCGCCGACTGGGGAGGGCGGGCTGTCCGCAGGCCCGCTCTCTTACACCGCAAGGCGGGCGCCGATCCCCCGCGGCGCCCGCCCCCTTTGGCGGCCACAAGAATGAACCACCCCGCCGCCCGCATTGATTTCAGACCCGATGTCGTCGATTTAGGTGAGTATCCATGATCGAAGCCCCAACCGCCCCCACATCGACGAAGTCCATGCGCATCCTCATCATCGAAGACGACCGCGAGGCCGCCTCCTATCTGGTCAAGGCGCTGAAGGAATCCGGCCATGTGGCCGATCATGCCGCCGACGGCGAGGAGGGGCTCTACGCCGCCGAGACGCGCGACTACGACGTCCTCATCGTCGACCGCATGCTGCCGAAGCTCGACGGCCTGTCGATCATCTCCAGGCTGCGCGAGAGCGGCCAGTCGACGCCGGTCCTCATCCTCTCGGCGCTCGGCCAGGTCGACGACCGAGTGAAGGGGCTTCGGGCGGGCGGCGACGACTATCTGTCGAAGCCGTTTGCGATTTCCGAGCTTCTCGCCCGGGTCGAGGTGCTCGGCCGGCGACGCGGCGCCAAGGACGTCGAGACCTCCTACCGGGTCGGCGATCTCGAACTCGACCGGCTGTCCCACGAGGTGCGCCGGGCCGGCAAGCCCATCGTTCTGCAGCCGCGCGAGTTCCGCCTGCTCGAATATCTGATGAAGAACGCCAATCAGGTGGTGACGCGCACCATGCTGCTCGAAAATGTCTGGGACTATCACTTCGATCCCCAGACCAATGTCATCGATGTCCATATCTCGCGGCTGCGATCGAAGATCGAGCGCGATTTCGGCTCGCCGATCCTTCATACGGTGCGCGGCGCCGGCTACATTATCCGCGCCGACGACTGACCGTTTCGCCGCCGGCCTCTGCGGTCAAAGCCGCCGGGGCATGGCCTTCAGGCGCCGCAAACCGTATCTCCGCCCCATGGGACGTTTCCGCTCACTGATGCGCATGACCGCCGTCCGGCTCTCGGCGGTCTATTTCCTGCTGTTCGCCATCTGCGCGGTGGTGCTGGTCGTCTATGTCACCGCCACCGCCTCGACCATCGTCGAGGACCAGAGCCGCCAGGCGATCTCGGAAGAACTCGCCGATCTCGCCCAGGTCTACCAGCAGAACGGCATCATCGGGTTGGTGCGCACCATCGACCGGCGCTCCCGCCAGCCCGGCGCCTCGCTCTATCTCGTCACCGACGCCACCGGCCGGATCATCGCCGGCAATGTCGAGAGCCTGCAGGCAGGCGTTCTCGACGATGCCGGCCCGACGCCGGACGCCTTTTCCTACGAGCGCTATGCCGACGACCACGGCCAGCGCTACCATCTCGCCATCGCCGAGGTCGTCAGCCTGCCCAACGGCATGCGCATCCTGGTCGGGCGCGACCAGAGCGAACAGGTGCGCTTTCGCGGCGTCGTCCAGAGCGCGCTGATCCTCGCTCTGGCGCTGATGGGCGTTGCGGCGCTGATCACCTGGTTCTTCATCGGCCGCAGCGCGCTGAAGCGGCTCGACGGCGTCACCGCGGCGAGCGCCCGCATCCTCTCCGGCGACCTCTCCGAACGGCTGCCGGTCACCGGCGCCGGCGACGAGTTCGACCGGCTGTCGGCCAATCTCAACACGCTGCTCGCCCGCATCTCGCTCCTGCAGGAGGGGCTGCAGCAGGTCTCCGACAACATCGCCCACGACCTGCGCACGCCGCTGACGAGGCTGAGAACCCGCGCCGAGGGCGCGCTGTCCGCCCCGCCTGACGTCGGCGAGGCGCGCGAGGTGATGGAACAGATGATCGCCGAATGCGACCAGATGATCCGCACCTTCGACGCGCTCCTGATGATCTCTCGGGTGGAGGCAGGCTCCGACCAGGTGATCAAGTCGGAGATCGACCTCGCCGCCATCGCCGCCGACGTCGTCGACCTCTACGAGCCGCTCGCCGAGGACGCCAATGGCGAACTCGTGCTCGAGGCGCCGGAACGGCTGACCGTCTTCGCCAGCCGCGAACTGATCGCCCAGGCGCTCTCGAATCTCATCGACAATGCGCTGAAATATGCGACCGGCGAGGAGCGGAAGGTGACGATCCGCGTTCGTCTTTCGGAAGAGGCGGGCTGGTGGCGGCTGTCCGTCAGCGACGATGGCCCCGGCATCCCGGCCGAAAAGCGCGACCGCGTGCTCGAGCGCTTCTATCGGCTCGACCAGAGCCGGTCGCTTCCCGGCTCCGGGCTCGGCCTGTCGCTGGTGCAGGCGATCGCGCGGGTGCATGGTGGCCGTCTGGTGCTTGAGGATGCCGGTCCCGGCTTGACCGTCCGCCTGGAAGTGCCACGGGAGGAACGACCGGCAGGCGAGCGAGGCGATGGCTGATGGGAAAGACGCGGCAGATGGCGGGCTGCTGATCGGCGGCGACTGGCGGCCATTGCCGCTCGACGAGGCGGCGGCGACGGAGCGCCGGGCCGATCTCGAAATCCTCGCGAAGGAACGCGAGCTGCTGCGGCTCGCCGCGCTTCTCGCTGGCGACCATCCCGACGCTGCCCGGCTCTCGGCCGTGCTCGACCTGTCGCCGCACCTCCAGTCGATCGTCTTCAAGAACCCGGAATGGCTGGAAGAGCTGACCCTTCGGTCAGCCGCGGATCTCGCCGCCGCGACCATCGCCGACGTCGCCGGGCTGCCGGGGCCGGAAGACGACGAGAAGTCGCTGATGGCGACGCTCCGCATCGCGCGGCGCCGGGTCGCGCTGTTTCTCGCCCTCGCCGACATTTTCGGCGCCCGGACTCCGACCGAGACGACGGGCGCGCTGTCGGATTTCGCCGAGGCCGCCGTCGCCGCGGCGCTGCGCTTCTGCCTGCGCGACCTTCATTCCCGCGGCAAGATCGCCCTGCCGCAACCGGATGAGCCTGAAAAGGAGTCCGGCGTCTTCGTCCTCGGCATGGGCAAGCTGGGCGGACAAGAGCTCAACTATTCCAGCGACATCGACATCATCGTCATCTACGACGAGACCCGGCCGCTGACCAAAGACCCGCTGGATACGCCGGAAACCCTGTCGCGGCTCGTCCGCCGGCTGACCCGCATCCTCGCCGAGCGGACCGGCGAGGGTTATGTCGCCCGCACCGATCTGAGGCTGCGGCCGGACCCCAGCGCCATGCCGCTGGCGATCTCCACCGCCATGGCGCTGACCTACTACGAGAGTTCCGGGCGGGACTGGGAGCGGGCGGCGATGATCAAGGCGCGGCCGATCGCCGGCGACCGCCGGGCGGGCGAGAGCTTCCTGAAGGAACTCACCCCCTTCGTCTGGCGGAAATATCTCGACTTCTCGGCCGTCGCCGCGATTCAAGACATGAAGCAGCGGATCGACCGCCACCGCGGCTTCGACGCGATCGCGATCGCCGGCCACAACGTCAAGCTCGGCCGTGGCGGCATCCGCGAGATCGAGTTCTTCGCCCAGGCCCAGCAGCTGATTGCCGGCGGCCGCGCTCCGCAGCTGCGCCAGCGCCGCACCGAGGACGCGCTGCGCGAGCTTGCCGCGGGCGGCTGGATCGACCCTGCGACGGAGAGCGAGCTCACCGCCGACTACTGGCTGCTGCGCCGCATCGAACATGCGGTCCAGATGGTCGCCGACGAGCAGACCCACACGCTGCCCGAGGATGCCGCAAAGCTGCGCAGTGTGGCGCGGCTCGCCGGCTTTGCCGACGAGGCGGCGCTCGGCGATGTGCTGCTGCCCTGCCTCAAGCGGGTCGACCGGCATTACGGCCGGCTGTTCAGCGAGGCGAGGGGACCCTCCGGCGAGCAGCCGGAAGAGGCGGCGCTGAAGCGCGTCTCGCTTTCTCCCGACGATGCCGAAGCGATCGAGGCGATCGCGGCGCTCGGCTATGCGCGGGCGCCGGATGTCGCCCGCATCGTCCATGGCTGGACCCTCGGGCGCTATCGTTCGACCCGCAACGCCGCGGCGCGGGGACGGCTCGCCGGTGCCCTGCCGACGCTTTTGGCCGCCTTCGGCAAGGCGCATGATCCCGACGCAGCGCTCGTCGCCTTCGACCGCTTCCTCGCCGGCCTGCCGTCGGGCATCCAGTTCTTTTCGCTGATCGCCTCGAACCCCAAGGTGCTCGAGCTTCTCGCCGACATCATCACCGCCGCCCCGGCGCTGCGAGAGACGATCGCCGCAAGGCCGCATGTCTTCGACGCGCTTCTCGACCCGGCCTTTCTCGGCGAGCTGCCAAACAGGGAGCTACTGCGCGAGCATCTCTCGGTCTTCATGGGACTGTCCCGCGACTACGAGGACGCCCTCGGCCGGCTGCGGATCTTCGCCTCGGAACAGCGCTTTCTCGTCGGTGCCCGGATGCTCGGCGGCATCGTCGATGCGGCGGATGCGGGTGTCGCCTTTTCCAACATCGCCGACGTCGTCCTCGAAGCAACGCTCGCCGCCGTCGAGGCGGAGTTCGCGCTGACCCACGGCCGGGTCCCCGGCAGCCGCATGGCGCTGATCGGCATGGGAAGGCTCGGCAGCCGGGAACTCACCGCCGGCTCCGACATCGACCTAATCCTGTTCTACGATCACCACGAGGCGGCCGAAGCCTCGAACGGCGCCCGGCCGCTCGCAGCGAGCGCCTGGTTCGCGCGGCTGACCCAGCGGCTGATCGCGGCGATGACCGCGCCGATGCGCGAGGGCATCCTCTACGACGTCGATTTTCGCCTCCGACCCTCCGGCAACAAGGGGCCGCTCGCCACCCATCTCGACGCCTTCCGCCGCTATCAGGCGAAGGAGGCCTGGACCTGGGAGCGCATGGCGCTGACGCGGTCCCGACCGGTGGCGGGCGATCCCGGTCTGATGGAAGAGGTCGGCGAGACGATCAGGGCGATCGTCGCGGAGCCCCGCGACGAGGCGGAGGTGAGCGCGGACGTCGCGGCGATGCGACAGCGCATCGAGGCGGCCAAGCCGGCCGGCGGGCCGCTTGATCTGAAGCTGCGGCCCGGCGGCCTGATCGATCTCGAATTCCTGGCGCAGTGGGCGCTGTTGAGCGGGCGTGCCGATCTCGACCTCTGCGGTGCGCCGACCGCGACGGTGCTGGAAGCCGCCGATTTCGGCGAGGCGGCGGAGGGCGGCTCGCTCGCCGCGGCAATGAACCACTTCACCGAGGTCATCCAGCTGCTCCGCCTCGGGCCGGGTGAGGTTCGCCAGAGCGCCGACCTGCCGTCGGGCCTTGCCCGGGCCATCGCCGAAACGCTCGGCGTCGAAGATGGGGCGGCGCTGGAAGAGCTTCTCGAAACCGAGGCGAGCAAGGTCCGGGCGGCGTTCGAGCGCGTGCTCGGGACAGCGCCGGCGACGTCTTGATCCTTATGGCGAGGGGCTGGAGGGCAGGGCGGGGGCCGACGCCCCGGCCCTTCAGGCAGCGGCGCGTGAGGGACGTGCCGAGGTGCGGCGCGTGACCCGCTTGGGCGGCTGGGCCCGGACCCGCTGGGCCGTCTCCGCCGCGATCGGGGCGCTGACCGGCAGCCGCAGGCAGACCAGCGTTCCGCGGCCGACCCGCGAGCCGATGCGCAGGCGCCCGCCGTGGAGATGGACGAGGGCCCGCGCAATGGGAATGCCGAGACCGGTTCCGTGGCCGTTCGAGCGGACCTGGGCATCGCCGGCCTGGGCGAAGGGCAGCCCGAGCGAGGCGAGCGCGGATTTCGGAATGCCGGGGCCGTCGTCGAGGATCGACAGCGACGCCGCGTCGCCGACCTGGCGCAGCCGCAGCCGCACTTCGCCGCCCTGCGGGGTGAACTTCACGGCATTGGACAAGAGGTTGAGCACGACCTGCGAGGCGGCCCGCCGATCGGACATCACCGCCAGCATGTCCGGCGCCTCGATGGCGAGGCTGATGCCCTTTTCGCGCGCCAGCGGCTCGATCATCGCGGCGCTGTCACGGACGATCTGGCTGAACTCGACCTCTTCGGAGGAGAGCTCCAGACGGCCGGATTCGATCATCGCCATCTGCAGCACGTCCTCGATCATCGTCAGGAGGTGGCTGCCGCTCGTGTGGATGTCGTCGACATATTCGCCGTATCGCTCGCCGATATCGCCGAAGGTGCGCTGGCGGATGATGTCGGAGAAGCCGAGAATGGCGTTCAGCGGCGTGCGCAGCTCATGCGACATGTTGGCGAGGAAGGCGGTCTTCGCCCGCGAGGCCATCTCGGCGCGTTCCTTCTCCGCGACATAGCGAAGGTTCAACTCGCTCAGCTGGTCGGCCTTGCGCTCGGCATCGGCCGTCGCCGCCTCGAGCTTGGCGATGGTGGCGAGCAGCTTCTGGCGGGAATCCTTGGTCAGGGTCTTGTGATGCTTGATCTGGGTGATGTCGGTGCCGACCCAGACGGTGCCGCCGTCGGCGGTGCGGCGCTCGGAGATCAGCAGCCAGCGGCCGTCCGGCATCTGCGCCTCGACGGCGCTCTCGCCCTCGGCCAGCGTCTCGCTTTCGAGGGTGATCGAGCGGATCGGCAGGCGAGCCTTGCGCAGCAGCCGGTCGAGCGGCGTGCCAGCGAGGACGTCCGCTTCCTTGAGCCCGAAGGTCTTGCGATAGACCGAGTTGCAGATCACCACCCGCTTCTCGCGGTCGCAAAGCAGGAAGGTCTCCGAAATGTGTTCGATGGTGTTCTTCAGCCGGTGATTGGCCTCGTCGGTCTGGCGCAGCAGCTCCTTCTGCTCGCTGACGTCGGCGGCGATGCCGATGAGGTGGATGTCGCCGTCGGCGCCCGTCGAGATGTTGGCGCGGCCGCGGATCCAGACATAGTCGCCGTCGGCCCGGCGCATGCGGAAGACCTGGTCGAGATGCTCGATGCGGCCCTCGGCGACGCTGCGGGCGATGTGGAACAGGCCGCCGTCGTCGGGATGCATCAGCGGCGCGACCTCAGCGAAGGAGACGACGCCGTCCTTCGGTTCCATGCCGAGGATCTCGTACATGGAGCGCGACCAGTACATCTGGCCGCGGGCGATGTCCCAGTCCCACAGGCCGCAGCGGCCGCGCGACAAGGCGATCTCGACGCGCTCATGGGTCTCGGCGCAAAGCCCGCTGAAGTCCTCGGCGCGGCGAGACTGGCGGAAATAGGCCTTCAGGACGAGAAGCAGGATGGCGCCGGTCAGGGCGAAGAGCGAGACGCTGACGGCGGTCTTTTCCCGCCATTTGGCGAGGAAGTCGGTCTCCGGCCAGAACAGGCTGATCTTGCCGCCGTCGCGCGGCAGGTCGGCGGTCGCGGCGATGGCGCTGCCGCCCAGGAAGCCGATGTCGAGGATCCTGTCCGTCGCGTCCGCGGCGAGCAGCTCGCGCGGGTCCGAGACGAGACTGTAGACGCTGGTGCCGATCCGGCTGTCGTCGCGCGGGATCGCCGAAAGGATGGTGCCGTCGCGATCGGTGACGAAGAGCAGCGCATCGGCCGGAAGGACGTTTCCGGCAACGAGGCTCTCGAGGAAGGTCTCGTGGTCGAAATCCGCGCCGCTCGCCTCGAGCAGCTTCAGGCTGGTGGTGAGGAGGGCGGTGACGGTCGCAAGGTTCTTGTGGGCGTTGTCGACGTAGAACGTCCGGTCGCCGATCGTCATCGTCAGCCGCGCCGCGGCAAGCGTCAGCAGAAAGAGCAGGACGAGCGCCGGAACCACACGGCGCGAGAACAGCATCGCGGGGGCGCGCCATTCGTCTCTGTCGGTACCGTCATCCTGCTGCCAGGGGGCGGGCTCGGCTCCGCTTCGCCATGCCCGTCGCAATGCACCTGGCCATACAAACGCACCTTCCCCGTTCGGTGCGCTGGACGCGTCCGCTCGCATCAAAAAACCCTCGTTGCCGCATCAACGACCCGGTATCCGCTTTACCGAATCGCAATGAATTGAACAGACACGAATCGGCTTGTCCATAGCTGGCGGACTCGAACGGATAAATTTTTCAATAAATCGGACGATTATTTTAGCGAACGATCCACAATATCTTGCAGGTCTTTCGAAAGCCCTTTGATTTCAGAGAGTTGCCGCAATGTTTCGGCGAGTTTGGTGCGCCGGGATGCTTCAAAGCTCCGCCAGGCCCGGAAGGTGGTGGCGATTCGCGCGGCGATCTGCGGGTTGATCCGGTCGAGCTCGGCGAGCTTGTCGGCGACGAAGTGGTAGCCGGCTCCGTCGGCGCGATGGAAGCCGACCTGGTTGCCCGCCGCAAAGGTGCCGACGAGGGCGCGCACGCGGTTCGGGTTGCGCATGGTGAAGCGGGGATGTTCGGCGAGCCGCGCGACGGTTTCGACGGCGCCGTGATAGGGCGCCGCCGCCTGCAGCGCGAACCACTTGTCGAGGACGAGGTCGTCCGCCTCGAACCGCCGATAGAAATCGCCGAGCGCCGCCTCGGTGCCCTCGGCACCGGGAAAGCGGTGAACGAGGATCGCCAGGGCGCCGAGCCTGTCGGTCATGTTGCCCGCCGTCTCGTATTGGGCAAGCGCGTCCGACGGCTCACCCCGAGCCGCGGAGAGATAGCCGAGAGCGGCATTGGCAAGCGCCCGCCGCCCGGCACTCGCCGCATCGGGCGAGAAGGCCGCGTCGGGGGCGAGGCTGCCGCGCAGCCGCTCGAAGATCGCAAGACCCTTCGTGCCGATGGCGAGGCGCGCCGCCTCGACCACCTCATGCACCCTGTCCGGATCGACATTCTCGGCGATCTGACGGGCGATGTCGGCTTCGCCGGGCATCGCCAGGGCCTGGGCGCGGAATGCCGGGTCGAGGCTGTCGTCGCCGGCCGAGGCCAGCAGCGCCTCGATGACCGGCGCGCCGAGCGGCGGCGTCGCGTCGCCGAGCGGCCGCCGTCCCGCCTCGGTGAGGCCGTTGGCGAGAAGGTCGTCGAGCGCCCGCCAGCGGTTGAAGAGGTTCGGGTCGAGCCGGGCGAGGGCGATCCGCGCCGCTTCGCTCTGCTCGTGGGCGAGCGTCACCGGGGCGGAGAAATCGCGCAGCACCGACAGATAGGGGCGGTCGGCAAGGCCGGTGAAGGTCACCGTCGCTTCGGTTCCGTTAAGGACGATGAGGTCGTCCTTCAGCTCGGCTCCGCCGGTGACATGGCCCTCGGCATCGCTGTCCTCGCCATTGCCGCCGACGAGACCGAAGCGCAGGGGCAGCACCATCGGCTCGGTGCCGGTCCCGGCAGCGCCTTTCGAAAGGCTCTGGCGGAGCGTCACGGCGTGCCGCCGCTGGTCGGCATCCCACTGCTCGGTGACGGTCAGCGTCGGCGTTCCGGCCTGCGAATACCAGAGCGCGAACTGCGACAGATCGGTGCCGGTGGCATCCTCGAAACAGGCGACGAAGGCCTCGATCGTCGCCGCCTCGCCGTCGTGGCGGTCGAAATAGAGATCCATGCCGGCCCGAAAGCCCGCCTCGCCAAGGAGCGTTGCGATCATCCGGACGAGCTCGGCGCCCTTGTCGTAGACCGTCGCGGTGTAGAAGTTGTTGATCTCGCGGTATTCCGACGGCCGCACGGGATGCTGCAGTGGCCCCTGGTCCTCGGGAAACTGATGCGCCTTCAGCCGCCGCACCGAGCCGATCCGCTGCACCGTCCGCTCACGCTCGTCGGCCGAGAACTCCTGGTCGCGATAGACCGTCAGGCCTTCCTTCAGGCAGAGCTGGAACCAGTCGCGGCAGGTGATGCGGTTGCCGGTCCAGTTGTGGAAATACTCGTGCGCGATCACCGTCTCGACACCGGCATAGTCGGTGTCGGTGGCGATGTCCGGGTCGAGCAGGACGTATTTGTGATTGAAGACGTTGAGGCCCTTGTTCTCCATCGCGCCCATGTTGAAATCGGCGATGGCGACGACGTTGAAGACGTCGAGGTCGTATTCGCGGCCGAAGCGCCGCTCGTCCCAGGCCATCGAGCGCTTCAGCGCATCCATGGCATAGGCCGCCTGAGCGGCGCGGCCCTTCTCCGTGTAGATGCCGAGCGTCACCGTCCGCCCGCTCATGGTGACGAACTCGTCCGGCAGGAGGTCGAGATCGCCGGCGACGACGGCGAAGAGATAGGACGGCTTGTTGAAGGGATCGTCCCAGACGGCGTAGTGCCGGCCGCCTTCGAGATCGCCGCTGTCGACCGGGTTGCCGTTGGAGAGGAGCACCGGCGCGGCCGCCTTGTCCGCCTCGATGCGCACGAGGTAGGGGGCGAGAACGTCCGGCCGGTCGAGGAAATAGGTGATGCGGCGAAAGCCTTCGGCCTCGCATTGGGTGCACCAGATGCCGTTCGACCGGTAGAGCCCCATCAGCTTGGAGTTCTGCTCCGGCACGATGCGGGTCTCGATCGCGAGCTCGAACGGTCCGACCTCGGGCAGTCCGGTCACCTTCAGCGACTCGGGCGTCGCCTCGTAGCGCGAGGGCTCCAGCGTCAGGCCATCGACCGCGATGCTTTCGAGAACCAGCTCGTCGCCATCGAGATTGAGCGGTGCATCGGCGAGGACGCCTTGGCGGCGCTCCAGTGTCAGCCGGGTGGAGACGTCGGCGTAGCCCTCGAACAGCATCAGCGTCATCTTAACGCCGCGAAGGATGAAGTCCGTCGGCTGGTAGTCGGCGAGCTTCACGGTCTGGCCGTCTTCGGTGCGCTGCATGGTCAAGTCCCTTTCGTGCCGCTCGCCCTGTCCTGCCTTCCGCAATGGGCCCCGGCGCCAAGAAGCGCAAGCCCGTAGCGCGCTTCGAAGCGCCGGGATGCATGTGTCGGATGGCCGCCAGGGCGCATCTTCGGCGACGAGCGCACTCGACGCGACTCGCCTGTCGCAATAAGTGTTGCTCTCTGCATTGATCGAAGCGCGTTCGCCTGCTTCGATCGGCGATCTCGCCGCGCCGATCCTTGGCTGCGGAGCATCGCTGGGTTCGTCGCCGGGGAGTTGCGCGCATGACCGTCATGACACCGAAATTTGGCCTTGGCGCGTCGGTGCTGCGCCTCGAGGACGATCGCCTGATCCGCGGCGCGGGCCAGTATACCGACGACGAGACCCGGCCGAACATGCTGCATGCGGCGGTCGTCCGCTCGCCCCATGCCAGCGCCCGCTTCACCCTTGCCGATATCGAGGCGGCGAAGGCCGCCCCCGGCGTGCGCCTGGTGCTGACCCATGCCGACGTCGCCGAACTCGGCGATATCCCCTGCCTTGCCAATCCCGGCATGGCCGACGGCAAGCCCTTCGCCGCCCGCAACGCGCCGGTGCTCTGCGCCGACACCGTCCGGCATGTCGGCGATGCCGTCGCCTTCGTCGTTGCCGACACGGCGGTTCAGGCGAAGGACGCCGCCGAACTCGTCGAGGTGGACTACGAGCCTCTCGACGCAGTCGCCGATCTGAACGCCGTCATGGGCGAGGGCGCGCCGCTGGTCTGGCCGGACGCCGGCAGCAATCTCGCCGGCAAGATGCAGGTGGGCGACAGGGCCGCGACGGACGCGGCGTTCGAGAATGCTGCCCGGACGGTGACGATCGACCTCGTCCAGAACCGCCTCGTCTGCAATTACATGGAAGTGCGCTCGGCCGTCGGCGAGTTCTCCGAGGAAGAGGATCGCTACCTCCTCACCTCCGGCAGCCAGGGCGTCCACGGGATGCGCGATACGCTGGCGAATGCGGTTTTCAAGGTCGACCCGTCGAAGATCCGTGTCGTCACCCACGACGTCGGCGGCGGCTTCGGCACCAAGGCATTTCTCTATCGTGAATACGCACTGGTATTGTTCGCCGCGAAGCGCCTTGGCCGGCCGGTGAAGTGGACGTCCGACCGCGGCGAGCATTTTGTCACCGATACCCATGGCCGCGACAATCTCGTCACCGGCGAGATGGCGATCGACGACAATGGCCGCTTCACCGGCCTCAGGATCGCCATTGCCGCCAATCTCGGCGCCTATTCCTCGCAATACGGGCCGATGATCCCCTGGTTCGGCATGTCGATGGCGACCGGCCTCTACGACATTCCGGCGATCGACGTCTCCTGCGACCTCTATTTCACCAACACCGTGCCGGTCGATGCGTATCGCGGGGCGGGGCGGCCGGAGGCGGCCTATCTCATCGAGCGGCTGGTCGATCAGTGCGCCGTGGAACTCGGTGTCGGCCGCGACGAGATCCGGCGCCAGAACTTCATCAAGCCCGAACAGCTGCCCTACAGGACGGCGTTCGGCCGGCTCTACGACACCGGCGACTTCGCCGGCCATATGGCCGAGGCGATGCGCCGCGCCGACTGGGCGGGCTTCGAGGCACGGCGCGCCGCGGCCAAGAGCAAGGGCAGGCTGCTCGGCATCGGCATGGCGACCTATGTCGAGGCCTGCGCCTTTCCGGGCTCCGAGCCCGCTTACACCGAATTGACCTCGGACGGCCGGGTGACGGTGAAGATCGGCACCCAGTCGAACGGCCAGGGCCATGCGACGGCCTACGCCCAGTTCGTCGCCGAGGCGCTGAAGCTCGACTACGACCGCATCGAGGTGCGCCAGGGCGACACCGACGAGACGCCGACCGGCGGCGGCACCGGCGGATCGCGGTCGATTCCCCTCGGCGCCGTCTCGGTCCGGCGGGCGAGCCAGGCGCTCGCCGAAAAGCTGAAGAAGCTCGCCTCCAACGAACTCGAGGCTGCCGCCGCCGACATCGAGATCGAGGGCGGCTTTGCCCGCGTCGCCGGTACCGACCGGGCCATCGACTTCGCGGCGCTCGCCGCCGCGGCGAAGAGCGCCGACGACCTCAAGGCGAGCGGCGAGTTCACGCAGGACGAGTGCACCTATCCGAACGGCACCCACATCTGCGAGGTCTCGGTCGATGGCGAGACGGGGGCGGTCGAGGTGACGCGCTATACGATCGTCGACGATTTCGGCGTGACGGTGAACCCGGCGCTGCTCGCCGGCCAGATCCATGGTGGCGTCGTGCAGGGGCTCGGCCAGGCGCTGCTCGAGGACGCGGTCTATGCGCCGGACGGCCAGCTCGTCTCGGCAAGCTTCATGGACTATGCGATGCCCCGGGCCTGGGACCTGCCGATGTTCGACTTCAAGACCCGCAACGTCCCTTCGACCACCAACGCCCTCGGGATCAAGGGTGCCGGCGAAGCGGGGACGATCGGTGCGGCGCCCTCGGTGATGAACGCCGTTGCCGACGCGCTGCGGCCGGCCGGCGTTGCCCGGATCGACATGCCGGCGACGCCCTCGCGGGTTTGGAAGGCCCTGCATGCGGCGGGAGCCGCCTGAGCCGGGCCGAAGGTCCGGCAAACACGATGGAGCGCGGCGCTGCCCCGACTTTCGGCGGCGCGCTTCGACGATGGCAACGAATTCTTAGAAGATTGCGTGCAGCTAGCTTCTATCGCCCGGCATTGATGACCCTTCACGCGCCCGCCGGGCGGCGTCCTTCCGACTGATGAGAGGTGTCTGCGGGCGGTGAATCGCCGCGGACAGAGACGATACCATGGCGATGTCGCCACCGGACGACCCGAACCCCAGCCTGGGGATCGGCCTGAAGTGCATGTCGGTGGTGGTCTTCGTCGCCATGCAGACGCTCATCAAGTCGGTCGGTGAGGCGATCCCGGCCGGCGAGGTGGTGTTCTTCCGTTCGTTCTTCGCCCTCATTCCGGTGATCCTCTATCTCGCCTGGCTCGGCGATCTGAAGCACTCGCTGGCGACCGACGATCTGACCGGCCATGTGGTCCGGGGCATCGTCGGCGTCGGCTCGATGATCCTCTCCTTCTTCTCGCTGGCGCGGCTGCCCTATCCGGAGTGGATCTCGATCTCCTACGGCGCGCCGCTTCTGACCGTCGTCTTCGCGGCGGTCTTCCTGAAGGAAACTGTGCGGGCCTATCGCTGGACGGCGGTGGCGATCGGCCTTCTCGGCGTGTCGGTGGTGACGGCGCCGAATCTGACGCTGTTCTCCGAAGGCGGCCTCGGCGGGGCGGAAGCGATCGGCGCGCTCGGCGCCCTAGGCTCGGCGTGTTTTGCTGCCGTGGCGATGATCCAGATCCGCCGGCTGGTACAGAAGGAAAAGACCGCGACCATCGTCGTCTATTTTTCGCTCACCTCGTCGCTGATCGCACTGTTCACGCTGCCCTTCGGCTGGGTGCTGCCATCCTTCGAGAACGCCGCCTGCCTCGTCGTTGCGGGACTCTTCGGCGGCGTCGGCCAGCTGCTTCTGACGGCGAGCTACCGCTATGCCGACACCTCCACGATCGCGCCCTTCGAATACACCTCGCTGATCCTCGCCATCGCCATCGGCGTCTTCCTGTTCGGCGATACGCTGCAATGGATGACCGTGCTCGGCGGGACGATCGTCGTCTCGGCCGGCATCTTCATCATCTGGCGCGAGCATCGCCTCGGCATCGAGCGCCGGCGGGCAAGGCGGGTCGCGCCTCCCGGTGGCAGCTGAGGCGAGGCGGGCGAGGGGGCGCGGCGCACGTCCTCCGGGGTGCCGGCGGCATTCGCCGGCGCCTCCGATGGCCAATCATTACAATTCTGTCATGTGAGATCGCTACGAGAGCGGGTGGAAGGGGTGTTGGTCACCCCCCGCCCGACAGGAGAGGTCCCCCATGCTCAAGACACTGCTTCTTGCGAGCGTCGCCGCGCTCGTTTCCACCGCCGCGATCGCGCAGGAATCGCTGCCGCAGGAATCCAGCCAGTGGTTCACCGACGCCCAGGCGAAGATCAAGGAAGTGATGGCGCGCCAGCCCAACACCAAGCGCGCCAAGAACGTCATCCTGCTGATCGCCGACGGCAACGGCGTCACCACCAACTACGCCACGCGCCTCTGGATGGGCCAGCAAGAAGGCGGCATGGGTGACGATTTCGTCCAGCCGCAGGAAGCCTTCCCCTATCTCGCCCTCGCCAAAACCTACAACATCAACGCCCAGACGCCGGACTCCGCGCCGACCGCCGGCTCGATGAACACCGGCGTCAAGCAGCTGTTCAACACCATCAACGTCTCCGACAAGGCCGTCTTCGAGGATTGCGCCTCCGTCAAGGGCAACGAGCTCGAGACCTTCGCCGAGATGGTTTCGAAGGACGGCAAGTCGGTCGGCGTCCTCACCACCGCGCGCCTGACCCATGCCACGCCGGCCGCCGTCTACGCCAAGACCGCCGCCCGCGACTGGGAAGATGCCGTTCCCGAGGGCTGCACCGCCCAGAAGGACATCGCCGCCCAGCTCGTCGACCAGATGAAGGCCGGCGTCATCGACCTCGCCATGGGCGGCGGCCGCCGCCATTTCATCGACAAGTCGATCACGCTGTCCGAGGAAGAGAACACCAAGGGCAAGCGCACCGACGGCAAGAACCTCATCGACGAGGCCAAGGCCGCCGGCGCCGAATATGCCTGGAACACCGAGACCTTCAAGAACCTCAAGCTCGACGGCAAAACCCCCGTCCTCGGCCTTTTCGAGGACAGCCACATGAAGTACGAGGCCGACCGCACCGATGAAGACGAGCCCTCGCTCGCCGACATGACCAAGGCGGCGATCGAGTATCTCTCCAAGAACGACAAGGGCTATTATCTCGAGATCGAGGGCGGCCGCGTCGACCACGCCAACCATGACGGCAACGCCTATCGCGCCGTCACCGACGGCGCCGCCTTCTCGGCCGCCGTCGCCATGGCCGACGAGATGACCGACGACGAGGACACCCTCATCATCGTCACCGCCGACCACGAGCACTCGATCGCCCTCAACGGCTATTGCGGCCGCGGCTCGCCGATCCTCGGCCTGTGCTACGAGGTCAACACCGCCACCGGCGAAGGCAACATGAAGCATGCCGACACGCCGAATCTCGGTGCAGACAACAAACCCTACACCGTCATCGGCTACCTCAACGGCGCCGGTTCGGTGCTGAAGGAACAGTCCGACAAGAGCTATTCCGGTTCGCGTCCCGACCTCACCGACGAAGAGGCGCAGGACAAGGAATATCTCCAGCAGGCGCTGGTCCCGATGAGCTCCGAGACCCATTCGGGCGTCGACGTCGCGATCTACGCCAAAGGCCCGTGGTCGCATCTCTTCGACGGCACCGTCGAGCAGAACTACATCTTCCACGTGATGAACCAGGCGGTTCACGGCGATGGCATGGATGCGGCCGAAAATGGCGGCGCCATGGAAGCAACGCCCGCTTCGGCCAACTGATCGAGGCGCATGGCGAGAAGGTCAGGCGCCAGCGTCTGGCCTTTCCGTCGTGATCGCCGCGAAAGATCCGACCGGCGGCCGATCGCGGCCGCTGGTCGCAGCCATCAGGAGACGCTCGATGCAGCGACGCCAGTTTCTCGCGGCCGCCGGGGCCGCGCTACTCCTTCCCGCCGGTGCGAGAGCCGAAGATGGCCCGGTGCGCATGCGCGATCTCTACAACAAGGATCTCTCCTTCTCCGATTACGCCAAGGCGATGGAAGGCCGGAGGATCGCCGTCCAGGGCTTCATGGCGCCGCCGCTGAAAGCCGAATCGACCTTCTTCGTCCTCACCAAGCGGCCGATGGCCGTCTGCCCGTTCTGCGAGAGCGAGGCGGAGTGGCCGGACGACATCCTCGCCGTCTATGCCAGCCGGGTGATCGACACGGTGCCGTTCAACGTCAAGATCGTCACCAGCGGCACGCTCGAACTCGGCACATACGAGGATCCCGACCTCGGCTTCGTCAGCCGGGTGCGCCTGTCCAATGCCGTCTACGAGCGCAGCTGAGGTGAGCCTCGATCTGGTGGTCCGCGACCTGGTGGTGAAGGCGCGCGAGGGGCGCGAGCTTCTCTCCGTTGAACGTCTCGACATTCCCGCCGGCTCGCGGATCGGTATCCGGGGCCCGTCCGGCGCCGGCAAGTCGACGCTGCTCTTTGCGATTGCCGGGCTGCTGCGCCCGTCCTCAGGCACCGTCGCCTGGGGCGATCAGAGGATCTCGGAGATGAGCCCCGGCGATCGCGCCCGCTTCCGGCGCGAGAATGTCGGTCTGGTGTTCCAGGATTTCCTCCTGTTCGAGGAGCTGTCTGCCCTCGGCAATGCGGCGATCGCCGCGCGCTATGCCAGCCGCTCCTCCCGCCGCGCCATCATCGCCGCGGCCGGCGCGGGCCTTGAAAGACTGGGGCTGAAAAAGCTCGGCGGCCGGCGGGTCGAGAGCTTTTCAGGCGGCGAACGCCAGCGCGTCGCCATGGCCCGGGCGCTGGCCAATGATCCCGGCATCATCCTTGCCGACGAGCCGACGGCGAGCCTCGACCGGACCTCCGCCGACCGGCTGATCGAGGATCTTTCGGCGCTGTCCGGCGGCTCCGGCCGCACCCTGATCGCCGTCAGCCATGACGCGGCGCTGCACGCGCGCATGGACCGTGTGATCGATGTCGTCGACGGGCGCCCGCTCGTCTGAGTTCCGTCCGCCTTTGGAAGAGGCCTGTCTGCGTGGTTCCCGAGTTCTGGAACGAATTCTGGTATGGGCTGCCGGTGACGGTGCAGGATGCGATCTGGTTCGCCCTGCTGCTCCTGCCGGCGACGCTCGTCGGGATCGTCGTCGTCTGGTCCTACCGGCCGTTCTCGCTCGTTTCGGCGATGATCTGGCGCTATCGCTGGACCAATGCGCTCTTCGTCGTCTTGATCGCCATCTCGGTCGGCCTCGGTGTCGGGCTGATCGCGCAGGAGCGCGGCATCCGCAAGGGCACCGCCCGGGCGGCGGAAAAATTCGACCTCGTCGTCACCGCGCCCGGCTCGGAAGTGCAGATGATGCTCGCCACCGTCTATCTGCAGCCGGTGGACGTTCCGCTCCTCGACGGCCGGACCTATGACGCCATCGCGGCGAACGAGAACGTCGCGCTGGCCGCGCCGATCGCCTATGGCGATTCCTTCGGCGATTCCTCGGTGATCGGAACGACGGCGGCCTTCGTCACGCATCTCGCCGGCGACCTTGCCGACGGGCGGATGTTTGCCGGGCTCGACGAGGCTGTCGTCGGCGCGCGCGCCGGGCTCGACCTCGGCGCCTCCTTCACTCCCGCTCACGGGGTCGGCGACGCGGCGGAAGAGGACGTCCACGAGAGCGTCTCGCTGACGGTCGTCGGCCGGATGGCCGCGACCGGCAGCCCCTGGGACCGGGCGATCCTCGTTCCGGTCGAGAGCGTCTGGAAGGTCCATGGCCTGCCGCTCGGCCACGCGCCCGGGCGCGAGGGGCAGATCGGTCCGCCTTTCGACCCGGCCTACTTCCCCGGCACGCCGGCGATCCTCGTGCGGGCCGACCAGCTCTGGGCGAACTATGCGCTGCGCTCCGAGTTCACCACCGAGCGGACCATGGCGTTCTTTCCCGGCGCCGTCCTTTCGCAGCTCCACGGCCTCCTCGGCGACGTCCGGCAGGTGATGTCGGTGATGGCGGTGGTCACGCAGGTGCTGGTCACTGCCGGCGTCCTGGCCGGCCTCGCGGTGCTCATCCGCCTCTATGCGCGGCGGCTTGCCCTCCTGCGCGCCCTCGGCGCGCCGGACCGCTTCGTCTTCTCGGTCGTCTGGACCTACGCCGCGACGCTGATCGGAACCGGCGCCGTCGCCGGCATCGCCGTCGGTCTTGCCGCCGTCGGCGTGATCTCCGGCATCGTCACCGCCCGCACCGACATCCTCGTCGAAGCGACGCTCGGCTGGCCGGAATTCGACCTCGTCGCCGGCTTCGTCAGCATCACCGTCCTCATGGCGCTGCTTCCCGCCTTCGTCGCCCTGTCCCGCGACGTCATCACCGATCTTCGTTCCTGAGTCGGAAGAAACCGATGCCGAAACTCGTCACCGTTCTTGCAGCCGTCCTGGTCGGTTTTGCCGGCGTCGCGATCGCCCACGACGTGGCGGGAGAACACGGCCGCGAAGAAGAGGACGCGCATCATCACCTTGCCGAGGCGAACGGGGTGAGGGCGCTGCATGCCTGGACCCGGGCGACGGACGAGAAGACCGCGCTGGTCTTCGTGACGATCGAGAATGCGTCGGGTGCCGAGATCCGCCTCGAAGGCGCCGAGAGCGGCGTCGCTGCACGGGCCGAACTCGTCGGCTTCCGGCTGAAGGACGGCGAGCCGGACTTCGCCCGGCTGCCCTTCGTGCCGGTGAAGCCCGGCCATGTGCTCATCCTGCAGCCGCGGGGCCTGGCGATCCGGCTGAGCGATCTCGACCATCCGCTCGCCAAGGGCGAGGAGATCGAGCTGGAGTTTCACTTCGACAGCGGCCACCTGCCGATGCACGTCCAGGTCGAGGCCACCGACGCGGCGCAGCACAGCCACGCCGGGCACCAGCATTAGCCGTTCCGATCGTCATGCGCCGGCTCGATTTCCCGCTGCACGATCATCTAGTCTAACCTATCTGCGCTCTAGAAACTTAGTCATCTCCGCCCTGACCTCCGCATCGTCCCAGTCGATCGGGCCCGCAAGGCGCCGGGCGACGCTGCCGTCGGGTTGCAGAACAAGGGTCGCGGGATAGCCGAAGATCCGGAACGCCGTGCCCGCATTGCCGCTCGCGACCTGCCAGGCGCGGAGGTGCGTCGCGCCGATCTCTTTCAGGAACCCCGCGACGCCGTCGTGAGGGCGGGTGTCGACCGAGATCACGAGCAGCCTGTCGCCATCCCCTTTCGTTGCGAGTTCGGCGGCGAAGGCGTCGAGTTTCGGCAGTTCGTCGCGGCAGGGAACGCACCAGGTGGCCCAGAAATGCAGGATCACCGGCTTGTCAGAGACAAGGTCGGCGAGGGGGCGGGGCGCGCTCCCGCCATCCCGGACCAGAACAGCGGCGAGATCGACGGTCTCGGCGACCGCGAGTGCGGGAGGCGCAAGAATGGCGAGCAGCAGTGCCAGGCTGGCTGCTTTCCCCAGGCGATATCCCATTCGGCCCGTCATGGCGCCGTCTCCTCCGGCGAATTGCCACCGCAGGCTCGCACGCCGCGATGACTAGCGGATGATCAGCGCCGGCACCGTGCAGCGGCGGATGATCTCGGTCGTCGTCGAGCCGACGATGAAGGAGCGGATGCGCGAGTGGCCATAGGCGCCCATGACGACGAGATCGATGCCGTCACGCTCGACCTTCCTGGCGATCTTCTCCTCGGCGTCGCCCTCCTCGGTATAGACCGAGACCTTGTAGCCGGCGTTGCGCAGCCGCTTTTCCGCCTCGTGCAGCCGGCCGCCCGCATCGCCGCTCGGCTCGCCGACCATGAAGAGCTGGCAGGGAACGTCCTTCAGAAGCGGGCTGACGAACAGCCGCTCGACGATCTGCCCGGCACTCTTGCCGCCATCGAAGGCGACCAGGAACTTCTCGATCGGCTTGAAGGCGCGCGAGGCGACGAGGAGCGGGCGCTTCGCCGAGCGGGCGACGCGCTCGAGATTGGAGCCGAGATGGCCCTTGGCAAAATCCGCCGCCTCGCCGCGCTTGCCGACGACGACCAGGCGCGCCTCGTCCGAGAGCTCGGCCAGCGTATCGGCGATGTCACCGTGGCGCAGCTTCTCGCCGACCTCGCCGACGCCCTCGGCCTTCAGCCGCTCGACCGCCTCGGAGATCAGCACCCGGCCGCGCTTCATGGCGATCTTCGCCCGCTTCTCGTCGAGATCGGCAAGCTCGGTCATCAGCGCGCTGCGCTCGTCGAGATCGAGATTGCCCGACATGTCCATGGCGCCGCCACCGGCCTCGCGCCGGCCGATCGCATGGACCACCTCGACGGGCAGCGACAGGCGCTTCGCTGCCCATGCCGCATGGGCGGTGACGCTGGTGCCGTAGGCCGAGCCGTCGACGCAGGCCAGGATCTTTTCCATCACTTCCTCCCCTTGGAGCGACCGTCGCTGCGGTCGGTCTTGGTCGCTTCGGCCGTGCCGGCTCGTCTTTTGCTGCAAAGATTAGCAGACGGGCAGGCAGGCTGTCCCGCCCGGCTCAATGGGCGGCGAGCGGATCCAGCGCGCCCGGCTTGTCGTGGACCGCGATACTGTCGACGAGGGTCGCGCTCGCCTCGTTCATGCCGCGGATTTCGACCTCGGCGCCCTCGCGGCGGAACTTCAGCACAACCCGGTCCAGCGCACCGACGCCAGACAGGTCCCAGATATGCGCGGCTGAGACGTCGATGACGACCCTGTCGAGCGCTTCCTTGAAGTCGAAGGCTTTGGCGAAACGTTCGGTCGAGGCGAAGAAGACCTGACCCTCCACGCGATAGGTGCGGGTGCGCCCATCCTCGGACAGCACCGAGGTGACGCGAAAGATCTGCGCCACCTTCCAGGCGAAGAACACGCCTGACAGCATCACACCGATGATGACGCCGATGGCGAGGTTGTGTGTCCAGACGACGGCTACGACGGTCGCCAGCATCACCACCGAGGAGCGGCGCGGATGGTCCTTCAGATTGCGGATCGACGACCAGGAAAAGGTGCCGATCGACACCATGATCATGACGGAGACCAGCGCCGCCATCGGGATGATCGCCACCCAGTCGCCGAGAACGACGATCAGGAACAGCAGGAAGATGCCGGCGCAGAAGGTCGACAGCCGGCCGCGGCCGCCAGACTTCACGTTGATGACCGACTGGCCGATCATCGCGCAGCCGGCCATGCCGCCGAAGAAGCCGGTGACAAAATTGGAGATGCCCTAGCCGACGCATTCGCGGTTCTTGTTCGAGCCGGTGTCGGTGAGGTCGTCGACGATCTGCGAGGTCATCAGCGACTCGAGCAGGCCGACGACGGCAATGCCCGCCGAATAGGGCAGGATGATCAGCAGCGTCTCGAGATTGAGCGGCACGTCCGGCAGGAGGAAGACGGGGATCGAATCCGGCAGTTCGCCCATGTCGCCGACGACCCTCAGATCCATGTCGAAGAGGAGCGAGATCGCCGTGAGGACGACGATGGTGACGAGCGGCGAGGGTATCGCGGTGGTGATCCGAGGGAACAGATAGATGATGGCAAGGCCGGCAGCGACCATCACATAGGTCATCGGCGGCACGTCGATCAGCTCCGGCAGCTGCGCCATGAAGATCAGGATGGCGAGGGCATTCACGAAGCCGGTCATTACCGAGCGCGAGACGAACTGCATGGCGTTGCCGAGCTTCAGGGCGCCGGCGATCATCTGCAGGATACCCGCAAGTATGGTGGCCGCGAACAGATATTGCAGGCCGTGGTCGCGCACTAGCGTGACCATCAGCACCGCGGTCGCCGCCGTTGCCGCGGAAATCATACCTGGGCGCCCGCCAGTGAAGGAGATCAGGACGGCGATCGAGAAGGAGGCATAGAGGCCGACCTTCGGATCGACGCCCGCGATGATCGAAAAGGCAATGGCTTCGGGAATGAGGGCGAGGGCGACGACGAGGCCGGCCAGCATGTCGGCACGCACGTTCCCGAACCACTCGCGGCGGAGCGTTTCAACAAAAGTCATCGATGTCTTCAGCTTGCGCGGAGAAACGGAGCCCCGATGGGGCCGGATAAGTTGTTCTCGAGGTTGGCCGAGGGATGGGCGCCCGGCATAGCCACCCAATCGAATGGGTCCTTTTGTGGCTTTTTCTTGCCATCTCGCAGATGCGAGATCAACCCCGGAGCGGCCGGCGACGGCCGCATGATGGTTTGGTGGGGCTCAAATGCGAAAAGGGGCGGACCGACGGCCCACCCCTTCTGCTTTCTTTGATTTCGGCCCGGCAATCGCAATCGCCGTGCCGGTTTTAACGAGAACTGTCTCGTTTGTCCTTCGCCCGCGCTCGTCGGGTGGGGCAGTGTCGGGCGCGCCTGCTATCCCGCACGCCAGGCCTCTGGCACCTCGTAGACCTCGTCGGCGCGGCCGTAGCCGCCGTCCTTGACCTCCTCGATCAGCACCATGGTGTAAGGCCGTACGGCCTCGCCGAAATACTCGGCGAACATCGCCGTCGTACGATGCACGATCTCTTCCTTCTGGGTCTTCGACAGTGCGCCCTCGGGCGTCTTGAAATTGGCGAAAGGCATGAGGGTTCTCCCCGTTTCGATGGTTTGTCTGGTCGGTGCCTCAGTGGGCCGGCCTCAGGCGACGCCGCCATTGGCGCGGATCGTCTGGCCATTGACCCAGCCGCCGTCGGGGCCGGCGAGGAAGGCGACGACGCCGGCGATGTCATCCGGCTGGCCAAGCCGCTTCAAAGGGTTCATCGCCGCCATTGCCGCCACCTGCTCGTCGCTCTTGCCGCCGAGAAACAGCTCGGTCGCGACCGGCCCCGGCCCGACGGCGTTGACGCGGATGCCGCGCGGCCCGAGCTCCTTGGCGAGGATGCGCGTCAGGGTCTCGATGGCCGCCTTGGTCGCCGCGTAGACACCGTATGTCGGCAGGTTCATCGCGACGACGCTGGTCGAGAAGCTGATGATGCGGCCATCGTCGCGCAGCCGGTTCGCCGCCTCGCGCATGCCCCGGAAGACGCCGCCGAGATTGACCGCGACCTGCTTGTCGAAGCTGTCGTCGTCGACACCGGCAAGCGGCGAAAGCGCCATGATGCCGGCATTGTTGACGAGAACGTCGACACCGCCGAAGCGCTCTTCTGCCGCATCGAACAGTTTGTGCATGCCGTCACGCGCACCGATGTCGGCCTGGACGGCGATGGCCTCGCCGCCGGCCGATCCGATCTCGCGGGCGATCTCGTCGGCCGCGCCGCTGCTCTGCGCATAGTTGACCACCACCGCGAAGCCGTCGGCGGCAAGGCGCCGAACGAGCGCCGCGCCGATGCCGCGCGAACCGCCGGTAACGATCGCGACCTTTTGGGGTGCTGCGGACATGATCCGTCTCCTTGTCTCTGCCCTTTGATGGGCGAGGAGATATACCGTCGATCGTCCGCTATAATCGCCGCTAAACCGCAATGACAATTCGGATATAGCGAACAATGGACCAGATCGACGGCATGCGCCTCTTCGTCCGGGTTGCCGAGACCCGCAGCTTCACCGTGGCCGCTGCCGACCTCGACCTCTCACGCTCCACCGCCACCGATCAGATCAAGAAGCTGGAAGCGCGGCTCGGCGCGCAGCTTCTCACCCGCACCACCCGCCATGTCTCGCTCACCCATGACGGTGAGGCCTACTACCGCCGCTGCCTGCAGATCCTCGACGAGGTCGACGACGCCGATCAGATGTTCGCGGCCGGCGGACCGAAGGGATTGCTGAGGATCGACGTCCATCCACGCATCGCGATGACCTTCATCCTGCCGCAGCTTCAGGGGTTCCTGGCCGCACATCCCGGCATCGAACTGTTCATCGGCGAGGGCGACAGGATGGTCGATCTCGTCCGCGAGGGGGTCGACTGCGTCCTGCGGGCCGGCGAACTGCCAGAGAGCAGCATGATCGCCCGCCGCCTCGCCTTCATCCGCGAGGTGACCGTCGCAAGCCCCGACTATCTCGCGAAGAAGAGCACGCCGGCTTCGATCGACGATCTTGCCGGCCACGAGATGGTCGGTTTCGTCTCATCGCGGACCGGGAGCACTCTGCCGCTGGAATTCACGGTGGAGGGGACGGTCCGCGAAGTCAGCCTGCCGGGGCGAATCAAGGTGACGGGCTCGGAAGTCATGGCGGATCTGGCGCGTCGCGGCTTCGGGCTGGTGCAGGCGCCGCGCTACCGCTTCGCCGAGGACCTCGAACGGGGCACGCTCGTCGAGGTTCTGCCCCGCTGCCCTCCGCCGCCGACACCGCTCTCGGTGCTCTATCCGCAGAACCGCCAGCTTTCCCGCCGGGTGCGGCTGTTCATCGACTTCGTCGCGACGCTGTTTCCGGGCGGCGAGATCTGACCCCGCGCCGCCAGACGCCGGGCCACCTGTCGAAGCGCCGGCTTCAGGCCGCCTGGCGGTCGGACTTGCCGGTGCGCGTGCCGGTGTCTTCCAGATCGTGGCCATCATCCGGCAGATCTTCGGAAGATATCTCGGCGCGCGGGTCGAGGGAGAAGCTCGCCGGCGTCTGGACCCTGGCGAAGGGAATGGTCTGGAAGTCCGGCCGCTCCTCGGCCGGGATCGCGACGCGGCGGAAGGTCCGGTAAAAGGCATAGGCGGCATAGAGCGCCATGGCCGAGCCCATCGCCTGGAACAGCCCCTCGGGTCCGATCGTCTCCATCAGGAAGGCGGTATAGATCGGACCGATCATCGTGCCGATGCCATAGAGGATGAGAAGGCCGCTCGAGATCTTCACGAAGTCGGCATCTGCGGCGTAGTCGTTGGCATGGGCGACGGCGAGAGAATAGGCCGGATAGATGATGCCGCCGAGGATGAAGGCGATGATGAACAGCGCCATCGGCCCCGACTGGCCGAGATAGACGCCGGCAACCGCCGCGCCGACGCCGATGATGCCGGCCGCCGTCATCACATAGCGCCGGTCGGTCTTGTCGGAGATGCGGCCGAGCGGGATCTGGAAGATCGCCCCGCCGAACATCGCCGAGACGGTGAGGGTGGCGATGTCCGTCGTCGAGAGGCCTGCCTGCTGGGCAAAGACCGGCGCCATGTTGCCCCAGCCGGCCGACAGGATGCCGGCGAGCAGGATACCCACCGCCGCGACCGGCGAATTGCGGAACAGCATCAGGACGTCGATCTTCACCGTCGCGATCGGCGCCGGCGACTGCGCCCGCGACAGCGAGGTCGGGATGACCGCCATGGCGAAGACGATGGCGCAGAGCATGAAGGGCGCGGCAAGTTCCGGCTTCGACAGCGGCATGACGTATTGCCCGCCCATCATCGCCGCCATGGTGACGATCATGTAGACCGAGAAGATCGTCCCGCGGCTCTCATTGGTGACCCGCTCGTTCAGCCAGCTCTCGATGACCATGTAGCTGCCGGCGAGCGCGAAGCCGGACAGCGCCCGGAACACCGCCCAGCCGATCGGATCGACGAAGAGGCCGCAGAGCAGGATCGAGATCGCCAGAAGCGCCGAGAGGCTTGAGAAGGTGCGCACATGGCCGGCGCTGTGGACGATCCGCGGGATCACCACGCAGCCGAAGGTGAAGGCCAGCGCATAGGCCGTGCCGAAGGCGCCGATCTCGTAGCTGGTCCAGCCCTCGATCGAGCCGCGCACCGGCAACAGGATGCCCATGAGCCCGGCACCGGCCATCAGGAAGAAGGTCGAGGTGAGGAGCGCTGCGATCGGCAGGAGATGCATTGGGGGGCTCGCGCGGCAGTGGGGGCTGGAGAATGGCGTCGGGGACGCGTTTCGTCCGGCGTGCCTTACGTCTTCGAAGTCGATTTGGCGAGAGCCTGTAGCCGCTGTTTGTTGCAGATTTCGGGCGCAAAATGTCGCCCGGGGAGCAATCGGAATCGAGCCGTTGCCGCGACGAGCCGATGCGTTGGTCGAGAGGAACGATGTGCGCGCCTCTCACCTGCCTTTGACAACCGTCGTCAGCTGTCTGGACGCACAGCGAAAACATCTGCAGAGCCGCGGCGCGGCGCCTCCCTGTCGGCCGGCGGACTATGCCTGGCTGAGCTCGTCGAGCTTGGCCTTCAGCGCCAGGAGATCGCGCCAGGCGAGCTTCTTCTGGGCCGGCTGGCGCAGAAGATAGGCCGGATGCAGCATGGCGATCGCCGGAATGGCGCTGCCGGGCGAGAGGTCGAAGCTGTAGCTCTGCCACTGGCCGCGGATGCGCAAAATGCCCTCGCCGGAGCCGAGGATCGCCTTGGCCGAGGGCGAGCCGAGGCATACGACGATCTTCGGACCGACCAGCTCGATCTGCCTCTGCACGAAGGGCAGGCAGATGCGGGTCTCGGCCGGCGTCGGGGGCCGGTTGCCGGGCGGGCGCCAGGGCACGGTGTTGGTCACCCGGACATTCTCGCGTTCCAGCCCGATCGCCGCCAGCATGCGGTTGAGCAACTGGCCGGAGCGGCCGACGAAGGGAACGCCAGCCATATCCTCGTCGCGGCCGGGCGCCTCGCCGATGAACATCAGATCCGCCGTGTCCGGACCGTCGCCGAAGACGGTGTGCTTGGCGGTGATCTTCAGATTGCAGCCGTCGAAGCCGTCGAGGAGTTCGCGCAGTTCTGCGAGCGAAGCGGCGCCCACGGCTCTTTCGCGGGCATCGGCGACGGCGACGTCGTCTGGAATGGCGACGCGGTTCGTCGGAAAGGCCGGCGCGGCGAGGCCATTTTGTGGCGGCTCACCTGTCGTGGGCCGCTCGGCGGGCCGCGCGTTCTCTGCGCGAGCCACCGGCGTCGCTGCCGCCTGTCCGCGCTCCCTGCCCGATGTTGGCAGTGTCGGAGGCGCCTTCGCCTTGCGACGCTCGGTCTCGGCCGCCGTCTCGGCGAATCGGTTTCGCGGCGCGTCGAGGAGCAGCGTGTCGATCCCGGCCTCGCGGTAGAAGGCAAGGAGCGCCATGGCGGCGTCTCGGCTGGGGTTGGTCGTCTCTTCGCGCATGGCGCCGACCTTATGCGATCCCGCCCGGCAATGCAGCCCGGTTCATGCGATCCTCAATGACCGACGGTGGAGGAAAACAGGTTGATGACGAGGACGCCGGCGACGATCAGCCCGAGCCCGAGGAAGCCTGCGGCATCGATATGGATGCGGAACCAGAAGAGATCGATCATCGCCAGCAGCGCGATGCCGCAGCCGGACCAGATCGCATAGACGATGCCGACCGGCATGGTCTTCAAGGGCAGCGACAGGAAGTAGAAGGCGAAGGCATAGAAGACGAGGGTGACGAGGGAGGGCCAGAGGCGGGTAAAGCCCATCGACGATTTCAGCGCGCTGGTGCCGACGATCTCGCAAACGATGGCGACGCCGAGATAGACCGCATTCATCCCACCAACTCCACACCCCCGGAACCGCGCCCTGACTACCATCTTTGCGGCCGGCAGCGTCAATCTGCCGGACCGTTCCGCCCGCCATCTGCGGCGATTCTCTTCGACCTTTCATGCGAAGGGACTAGAACGAATGGAAACCACCCGGTTATGAACGGGGAGCGCTCGCGTCCGGCTGGATGGCCAAGGCCGGGCGCGAAAGCCGAGTTCGAACGAGTTCGAGGGAGACGAAATGAGTGAAGCCGCCGAGACGTCGGAACGCCCGGAACGCGAATCCATGGAGTTCGACGTCGTCATCGTCGGCGCCGGCCCGGCGGGCCTTGCCGCGGCGATCCGGCTGAAGCAGCTCGATCCGGAGATCTCGGTCGTGGTCCTGGAAAAGGGCGCCGAAGTGGGCGCCCATGTCCTTTCCGGCAATGTGCTCGACCCGTCCGCGCTCGACCGGCTGCTGCCTGAATGGCGCGAAGAGGAGACGCCGATCAGGACGGCGGTCACCGAGGACCGCTTCTACTTCTATGGCGAGGGCGGATCGCTGCGCCTGCCGAATGTCCTGATGCCGAAGCTGATGTCGAACCACGGCAATTTCGTCGTCTCCCTCGGCCTCGTCTGCAAGTGGCTGGCGGAGAAGGCCGAGGCCCTCGGCGTCGAGATCTATCCGGGCTTTGCCGCCTCCGAGCTTCTGTTCGACGACGCCAATACCGTTATCGGCGTCGCCACTGGCGACATGGGCGTCACCCGCTCGGGCGAACCGGGCGGCATGTATCAGCGCGGCATGGCGCTGCTCGGCAAATATGTCTTCCTCGGCGAGGGCGTCCGCGGCTCGCTCGCCAAGGCTGCGATCAACGCCTATGGCCTCGACGAAGGCCGCGAGCCCGGCAAGTTCGGCCTCGGCATCAAGGAGCTCTGGGAAATTGCGCCGGAGAAGTCGAAGCCCGGCCGGATCGAGCATTCCTTCGGCTGGCCGCTCGGCGACAAGACCGGCGGCGGCTCGTTCCTCTACCATCTCGGCGAAAACCAGGTCTATGTCGGCTTCGTCGTCCATCTGAACTACAAGAACCCCTATCTCTCGCCTTTCGAGGAGTTCCAGCGCTTCAAGACCCATCCGGACGTCGTCGAACTTCTGAAGGGCGGCAAGCGCATCGCCTATGGCGCGCGGGCGATCACCGAGGGCGGCTATCAGTCGGTGCCGAAGCTGGTCTTTCCGGGCGGCGCGCTGATCGGCTGCTCGGCCGGCTTCGTCAACGTGCCGCGCATCAAGGGTGTCCACAACGCCATGACGTCGGGCATGCTGGCGGCGGAAAAGGCCGCCGAGGCGCTGAAGGCCGACAGATCCCACGATACGCTGATGGCCTATGAGGACAGCTGGCGCGCCTCGCCGATCGGCAAGGACCTGAAGCCGGTCAGGAACGTCAAACCGCTCTGGTCGCAGTTCGGCACGCGGCTCGGCATCGCGCTCGGCGGCCTCGACATGTGGACGAACTCGCTGTTCGGCTTTTCCTTCTTCGGCACCCGCAAGCACGGCAAGCCCGACTATGCGTGCCTCGAGCCGGCGGAGAAGCACAAGCCGATCGCCTATCCCAAGCCCGACGGCGAACTCACCTTCGACAAGGTCTCGTCGGTCTATCTGTCGAACACCAATCACGAGGAGGACCAGCCGGTCCATCTTCAGGTGAAGGACCTGGGCCTGCAGAAATCCTCCGAGCTCGGCGTCTATGCCGGCCCGTCCCAGCGCTATTGCCCGGCCGGCGTCTATGAATGGGTGAAGGAGGGGGATGAGGACAGGTTCGTGATCAACGCCCAGAACTGCGTCCACTGCAAGACCTGCGACATCAAGGATCCCAACCAGAACATCAACTGGGTGCCCCCCCAGGGCGGCGAGGGGCCGGTCTACGAGGTGATGTGAGAAAAGGCGAAAAGTTCGCGGCGGCCTTGCAGCAAAGCGCCGCCGCCACTACTTCTCGACCCCGGTCGGCATTTCTCCATATTCACGACTTTTCGCTCCGGGAGGGGCTTGAGAATCGTCCGGAACGCCGCTAGAAGACGCCTTCCTATGGAAACGGCGCGTGGGGTGTCTCGGCACTCTTCACGCGCTTTAGCCGTGAGCAGTTTATGGCCACCAAGACCAATCCCTTCAAATTTCTGGAGCAGGTGCGTTCCGAGACGTCGAAGGTGACCTGGCCGACCCGGCGCGAAACCATGATCTCGACACTCATGGTCTTCGTCATGGTGGTGTTCGCGGCGGCATTCTTTTTCATCGCTGATCAGGCGCTCGGCTATGCCGTCGGCCTGATCATGAATGCGGGCGCTTGACGCTGCCGCAGGAGACATCGAAGCTTTCATGACCGCCCGCTGGTACATCGTCCACGCCTACTCGAATTTCGAGAAGAAGGTGGCCGAATCGATTGAGGAGCAGGCCCGGCAGAAGGGGCTCTCCGACAAGTTCGAGAAGATCCTCGTGCCGACCGAGAAGGTGGTCGAGGTGCGTCGCGGCCGCAAGGTCGATGCCGAGCGCAAGTTCTTCCCCGGCTATGTCCTCGTCAAGGCGGAACTGACCGACCAGGTGTTCTCGCTGATCAAGAACACCCCGAAGGTGACCGGCTTCCTCGGGCCGGACAACCGGCCGGTGCCGATCTCGGAAGCGGAAGCCACGCATATCCTGAACCAGGTTCAGGACGGCGTCGAGCGGCCGAAGCCGACCATGTCCTTCGACATCGGCGAGAATGTCCGTGTCTCCGACGGCCCGTTCGCCTCGTTCAGCGGCGTCGTCCAGGAAGTCGACCAGGAGCGCGCCCGCCTGAAGGTGGAAGTCTCGATCTTCGGCCGCGCGACGCCGGTCGATCTGGAATTCGGCCAGGTCGAGAAGACCTGACCGGAGAGTGGCGCCCGCCGATGCGGGCGCCTTGTCGTGCGGGAGGTGCCGTGGGCTCGAAAAGCCGGCCCATGGTGAACCGTACCGCGCGGACTGCAAAGCGCCGGCTGGCCAAGCGCCGCCGGCATCACGAAGAAGGCAGGAACAATGGCTAAGAAGATTGCGGGCCAGCTGAAGCTGCAGGTCCCGGCCGGTTCGGCGACCCCTTCGCCGCCGATCGGCCCGGCGCTCGGTCAGCGCGGCATCAACATCATGGAGTTCTGCAAGGCGTTCAACGCGCAGACCCAGGAAGCCGAGAAGGGTTCGCCCATCCCGGTGGTGATCACCTATTATCAGGACAAGTCCTTCACCTTCGCGATGAAGACGCCGCCGGTGAGCTACTTCCTCAAGAAGGCGGTCAACCTGAAGTCCGGCTCCAAGACCCCGGGCAAGGCGAGCGCCGGCACGATCTCTCGTGGCCAGCTTCGCGACATCGCCGAGAAGAAGATGGTCGACCTCAACGCCAACGACCTCGACGCCGCCACGGCGATGATCGAGGGTTCGGCGCGTTCGATGGGTCTCGAGGTCACGGAGTAAGGACGATGGCAAAGATCGGTAAGCGTATCCGCGCCTCGCGCGAAGGGATCGAGCGCACCAAGCTCTACGGTCTCGACGAGGCCATCGAGATGCTGAAGGGCAAGGCGACCGCCAAGTTCGACGAGACCATCGAGGTCGCGATGAATCTCGGCGTCGACCCGCGCCACGCCGACCAGATGGTCCGCGGTGTCGTCAACCTGCCGAACGGCACCGGCCGCACCGTGCGCGTCGCGGTGTTCGCCCGCGGTGACAAGGCCGATGAGGCCAAGGCTGCCGGCGCCGACATCGTCGGTGCGGAGGATCTCGTCGCCGAGATCCAGGCCGGCAACATCAATTTCGACCGCGCCATCGCGACGCCGGACATGATGGGCCTCGTCGGCCGTCTCGGCAAGGTGCTTGGCCCCCGCGGCCTGATGCCGAACCCGCGCGTCGGCACGGTGACGCCCGACGTCACCGCCGCCGTCAAGGCGTCGAAGGGCGGCGCCGTCGAGTTCCGCGTCGAGAAGGCGGGCATCGTTCATGCCGGCGTCGGCAAGGTGTCGTTCGACGCCAAGGCGATCGCCGAGAACGTCCGCGCCTTCGCCGATGCGGTGAACAAGGCCAAGCCGTCCGGCGCCAAGGGCAACTACGTCAAGCGCGTGGCGATTTCCTCGACCATGGGCCCGGGCGTCAAGATCGACCCGTCGACCATCGCGGCCGGGGCGTCGGCCTGATCTTAAAATCGCAGGGCCCGGTTCCTATATCGGGCACTTTGCGATCACGACGAAATCCGGGGTGACCCGGTAGGAAGGGCTCTCCGGGGCCTTTCCAAGAATGCCTGTCCGAGATTGTGGGCGACGGAAATCCTCCGGGATGACCGTCATAATCGTCAGAAAGCCTGCATGAGACGAGCGAAGAACCGTTTTCCCGGCGATGCCGGACACGGGTTCGAACTCCGAATGCCTTGCGCCGCGTGCGGGTTCCATCCCGCAGGCGACCCGTGAGGGGACAGGATCTCCGAGCGTCGCCCGGCTGATCCGGGCGGCAAAAGGCAAACCGGCCGAAGCGTTCCGAAAGGGATGTCTCGGCCAACTGGAGAGAGGCAGTGGACAGAGCGGAAAAGCGCGAATTCGTCACGACCCTCAACGAGACCTTCAAGGCCTCGGCGACGGTCGTGGTGGCCCACTATGCCGGTCTCACCGTCGCGCAGATGAACGACTATCGTTCGAAGATGCGCGAAGCGGGTGGGTCCGTCAAAGTCGCGAAGAACCGCCTCGCCAAGATCGCTCTTCAAGGCACGGACGCCGAAGGCATCTCGAACCTGTTCGAGGGCCAGACACTGATCGCCTATTCCAGCGATCCGGTGGTGGCGGCCAAGGTCACCAACGACTTCGCCAAGGGTAACGACAAGCTCGTGATCCTCGGCGGGGCGATGGGAACCTCGACCCTCGATGCGGACGGTGTGAAGGCTCTCGCCACCATGCCGTCGCTGGATGAACTGCGGGCGAAACTCGTCGGCATGATTCAGACGCCGGCCACGCGCATCGCCGGAGTGGTCCAGGCGCCTGCGGCTCAGCTCGCACGCGTCTTCGGGGCCTATGCCAAGAAGGACGAAGCGGCGTGAGGTTGGTTCCTCGCTGCTCAAACCAAAGTTCGAACCTGAAGGAAAAATCACATGGCTGATCTCGCCAAGATCGTTGAAGACCTGTCGAGCCTGACCGTCCTCGAGGCGGCCGAGCTTTCGAAGATGCTGGAAGAGAAGTGGGGCGTCTCCGCCGCCGCTCCGGTCGCGGTCGCCGCGGCTGGTGGCGCTGCCGCTCCGGCGGAAGCCGCCGAGGAGCAGACGGAGTTCAACGTCATCCTCGCTTCGGCCGGCGCCCAGAAGATCAACGTCATCAAGGAAGTCCGCGCGCTGACCGGCCTTGGCCTCAAGGAAGCCAAGGACCTGGTCGACAACGCGCCGAAGCCTGTCAAGGAAGGCGTCGACAAGGCCGAGGCCGATAAGATCAAGGACCAGCTCGAGAAGGCTGGTGCGACGGTCGAAGTCAAGTAATCGCGGCGCTGCGGCGCCACGTGACATGCGGGTAGGCGGGATGGCGTTTTGCCGTCCCGCCTTCCGTGCCTGCTAGCTGCGGCGCATCGCTTCGGCTGGCCGGCGCCCGGGAGGACCGGGCAGCCGCTGGGCTTTCTGGCGGTGTCGGGAATGCGAGGGCGTATCTTCCAACCCCCGCCGGCGAAAGCCGGTTCGCCGACACGGCGGGTGTTCGAAGATGCGGGCCGGGCGGCTCGACGATGAAAAGGCTCTCCGCCTCATGCGGAGAAGGGCGTCTGTGCCGGAGTGCCGGCACCCCGTGTCCGGCGGCCGCAAACTGGCCGGGAACGGGCGCGACGCCCGCATTCGATTGGCCGCCGAAAGGCGGCATGCCCTCCGCGAGAGAGGGATAGCAGGGTCAGCCCTTGGGTCAAGGGCGAAGGCGTTACGAGAAGGAGCGACGATGTCCCAGACGACGACATTTTCCGGTCGCAGGCGGGTGCGCAAGGTCTTCGGGCACATTCCCGAAGTCGCGCAGATGCCCAATCTCATCGAGGTCCAGAAGGCCTCCTACGATCAGTTCCTGATGGTGGACGAGCCGGAAGGGGGACGGGCGGACGAGGGTCTGCAGGCCGTGTTCAAGTCGGTCTTCCCGATCACCGACTTTTCCGGCCAGGCGATGCTGGAATTCGTCAAATACGAGTTCGAGGCTCCGAAGTTCGACGTCGACGAGTGCCGGCAGCGCGATCTCACCTTCGCTGCGCCGCTCAAGGTGACGCTGCGGCTTATCGTGTTCGATATCGATGAGGACACCCAGTCGAAGTCGATCAAGGACATCAAGGAGCAGGACGTCTACATGGGCGACATGCCGCTCATGACGATGAACGGCACCTTCATCGTCAACGGCACCGAGCGCGTCATCGTCTCGCAGATGCACCGCTCGCCGGGCGTCTTCTTCGACCACGACAAGGGCAAGTCGCACTCCTCGGGCAAGCTGCTCTTTGCCGCCCGCGTCATCCCCTATCGCGGCTCCTGGCTCGACATCGAGTTCGACGCCAAGGACGTCGTCCACGCTCGCATCGACCGTCGCCGCAAGATCCCGGTGACGTCGCTCCTGATGGCGCTCGGCATGGACGGCGAGGAGATCCTGTCGACCTTCTACAACGTCCTCGAGTTCAAGAAGGACAAGAACGGCTGGCGTGTTCCCTTCTCGGTGGATCGCGTGCGCGGCCAGAACGCCGCCGTCGACCTGATCGACGCCGATTCCGGCGAGGTCCTCGTCGAGGCAGGCAAGAAGGTCACCGCCCGTCAGGCCCGGCAGATGCAGGAGAAGGGCGTCAAGGCCCTGCGCGCCACCGAAGCCGATCTCTACGGTCATTATCTCGCCGAGGACATCGTCAACTTCGCGACGGGCGAGGTGTATCTCGAGGCTGGCGACGAGATCGACGAGAAGACCCTGAAGGTCCTCGTCGACGCTGGCTATGAAGAGTTCTCGGTCCTCGACATCGACCACGTCAATGTCGGCGCCTACATCCGCAACACGCTTGCCGCCGACAAGAACGAGAGCCGGCAGGACGCGCTGTTCGACATCTACCGGGTGATGCGCCCGGGCGAGCCGCCGACGATCGAGACCGCCGAGGCGATGTTCCACTCGCTGTTCTTCGACAGCGAGCGCTACGACCTGTCGGCCGTCGGCCGTGTCAAGATGAACATGCGTCTGGAGGTCGACGCCGAGGATACCGTCCGCGTTCTGCGCAAGGAGGACATCCTCGCCGTCGTCAAGACGCTGGTCGACCTTCGTGACGGCCGCGGCGAGATCGACGACATCGACAATCTCGGCAACCGCCGCGTCCGCTCGGTCGGCGAGCTGATGGAGAACCAGTACCGCGTCGGCCTGCTCCGCATGGAGCGGGCGATCAAGGAGCGCATGTCGTCGGTCGAGGTCGACACGGTCATGCCGCAGGACCTGATCAACGCCAAGCCGGCGGCTGCCGCCGTGCGCGAGTTCTTCGGTTCCTCGCAGCTCTCGCAGTTCATGGACCAGACCAACCCCTTGTCGGAGATCACCCACAAGCGCCGCCTCTCGGCGCTTGGACCGGGTGGCCTCACCCGCGAGCGGGCCGGCTTCGAGGTGCGCGACGTCCATCCGACCCATTATGGCCGGATCTGCCCGATCGAGACGCCGGAAGGCCCGAATATCGGTCTCATCAACTCGCTGGCGACCTTTGCGCGCGTCAACAAATACGGCTTCATCGAGAGCCCGTATCGCCGCGTCGTCGACGGCAAGGTGACGAGCGAGGTCGTCTATCTCTCGGCCATGGAAGAGTCGAAGCATCACGTCGCCCAGGCGAACGCGATCCTCAACGACGACAACACCTTCCAGAACGAGTTCGTGGTCTGCCGCCATTCCGGCGACGTCTTCATGACGCCGCGCGAGAATGTCGACCTGATGGACGTGTCGCCGAAGCAGCTGGTCTCGGTCGCCGCGGCGCTCATTCCGTTCCTCGAGAACGACGACGCCAACCGCGCGCTGATGGGCTCCAACATGCAGCGCCAGGCGGTGCCGCTGGTGCGGGCCGAGGCGCCCTTCGTCGGTACCGGCATGGAGCCGATCGTCGCCCGCGACTCCGGCGCCGCGATCGGCGCGAGGCGGACCGGCATCGTCGACCAGGTGGACGCGACGCGTATCGTCATCCGCGCGACCGAGGATCTCGAGGCCGGCAAGTCCGGCGTCGACATCTACCGGCTGATGAAGTTCCAGCGTTCCAACCAGAACACCTGCATCAACCAGCGTCCGCTGGTCGCGGTGGGTGACCGGGTGAACAAGGGCGACATCATCGCCGACGGCCCGTCGACGGATCTCGGCGATCTCGCCCTCGGCCGCAACGTGCTCGTCGCCTTCATGCCGTGGAACGGCTACAACTACGAGGACTCGATCCTGCTGTCCGAGCGGATCGTCGCCGACGACGTCTTCACCTCGATCCATATCGAGGAGTTCGAGGTCATGGCCCGCGACACCAAGCTCGGGCCCGAGGAGATCACCCGCGACATTCCGAACGTCTCGGAAGAAGCGCTGAAGAACCTCGACGAGGCCGGCATCGTCTATATCGGTGCCGAGGTGCAGCCGGGCGACATTCTGGTCGGCAAGATCACGCCGAAGGGCGAAAGCCCGATGACGCCGGAGGAGAAGCTCCTCCGCGCCATCTTCGGCGAGAAGGCCTCCGACGTCCGCGACACGTCGAGCCGCATGCCTCCGGGCACCTACGGCACGGTCGTCGAGGTGCGCGTGTTCAACCGGCACGGCGTCGAGAAGGACGAGCGCGCCATGGCGATCGAGCGCGAGGAGATCGAGCGTCTCGCCAAGGACCGCGACGACGAGCAGGCGATCCTCGACCGCAACGTCTATGGCCGCCTCGTTGAGATGCTCGACGGCAAGGCCGCGATCGCCGGTCCGAAGGGCTTCAAGAAGGGCTCGGCCCTCTCGGCCGACGCGATGGCCGAATATCCTCGCTCGCAGTGGTGGATGTTCGCCGTCGAGGACGAGAAGCTCCAGGCCGAGCTCGAGGACCTGCGCAACGTCTATGACGAGGCGAAGAAGACCCTCGAGCAGCGGTTCATGGACAAGGTCGAGAAGGTCCAGCGCGGCGACGAGCTGCCCCCGGGCGTCATGAAGCAGGTGAAGGTCTTCGTCGCGGTCAAGCGCAAGATCCAGCCGGGCGACAAGATGGCCGGCCGTCACGGCAACAAGGGTGTCGTCTCGCGCATCGTGCCGGTCGAGGACATGCCGTTCACCGAGGACGGCACCCATGTCGACATCGTGCTCAATCCGCTCGGCGTGCCGAGCCGGATGAATGTCGGGCAGATCCTCGAGACGCATCTCGGCTGGGCCTGTGCCGGCATGGGCAAGCGGATCGGCGAGATGCTCGAGGCCTACAAGCAGGACCACGACGTTGCGCCGCTGCGCGGCGAGATCGCGGGGCTGCTCGGCGACAACGACCGCAACGAGCCGGTCAAGGCCTATGACGACGACAGCGTCGTGACGCTGGCCCGCCAGATGACCAAGGGTGTCTCCATCGCGACGCCGGTCTTCGACGGCGCCAACGAGAAGGACATCGTCGAGTGGCTGGAGAAGGCCGGGCTGAACGGCTCGGGCCAGGTGACGCTCTATGACGGGCGCACCGGCGAGGCCTTCGACAGGCAGGTGACCGTCGGCTACATCTATATGCTGAAGCTGCATCACCTGGTGGACGACAAGATCCACGCCCGCTCGATCGGTCCGTACTCGCTGGTCACCCAGCAGCCGCTGGGCGGCAAGGCGCAGTTCGGCGGTCAGCGCTTCGGCGAGATGGAGGTCTGGGCGCTGGAAGCCTACGGTGCCGCCTACACGCTGCAGGAGATGCTGACGGTGAAGTCCGACGACGTCGCCGGCCGCACCAAGGTGTACGAGTCGATCGTGCGCGGCGACGATGCCTTCGAGTCCGGGATCCCCGAGAGCTTCAACGTTCTCGTCAAGGAGATGCGCTCGCTCGGCCTCGACGTCGACCTGCAGAACACGACGGCCGAACTGCCGGCGCCGTCCGGCGGCACCGAGCTGCCGGACGCGGCGGAGTAATACGACTACCCTGCGAGGGCCGTTCGCGAAGGACGGCCCGAGCCGGCGTTCGATGCGCCGGTTCGAATTGCGAGGATGATTTTCAGCGGTTGGCCTCGCCACCGCCGTTCAGGGGCGAATGCCCCATTAGGAGAAAGCCATGAACCAAGAGGTCATGAACATCTTCAACCCGCAGGCTGCGGCGCAGACGTTCGACTCGATCCGGATCTCGCTGGCGAGCCCGGAAAAGATCCTCTCCTGGTCCTTCGGCGAGATCAAGAAGCCGGAAACCATCAACTACCGGACCTTCAAGCCGGAGCGCGACGGCCTGTTCTGCGCCCGGATCTTCGGTCCAATCAAGGACTACGAGTGCTTGTGCGGCAAGTACAAGCGGATGAAGTACAAGGGCATCATCTGCGAGAAGTGCGGCGTCGAGGTCACCCTCTCGCGCGTGCGGCGCGAGCGCATGGGCCACATCGAGCTCGCCGCTCCGGTCGCCCACATCTGGTTCCTGAAGTCGCTGCCGAGCCGCATCGGCACGCTGCTCGACATGACCCTGAAGGACATCGAGCGGGTCCTCTATTTCGAGAACTACATCGTCACCGAGCCGGGCCTCACCTCGCTGAAGGAGCATCAGCTCCTGTCGGAAGAGGAGTACATGATCGCCATCGACGAGTTCGGTGAGGATTCGTTCACCGCGCTGATCGGCGCCGAGGCGATCCAGGACCTGCTCGCCTCGATGGATCTCGAAAAGATCGCAGCCGATCTTCGCGAGGAGCTCGCTTCGACGACCTCCGAGCTGAAGACCAAGAAGCTGATGAAGCGGCTGAAGATCGTCGAGAACTTCCTGGAGTCCGGCAACCGTCCGGAATGGATGATCATGACGGTCGTGCCGGTGATCCCGCCGGACCTGCGTCCGCTGGTGCCGCTCGACGGCGGCCGCTTCGCGACGTCGGATCTCAACGACCTCTACCGCCGCGTCATCAACCGCAACAACCGTCTCAAGCGGCTGATTGAGCTGCGGGCGCCCGGCATCATCATCCGCAACGAGAAGCGGATGCTGCAGGAGGCCGTCGACGCGCTGTTCGACAACGGCCGTCGTGGCCGCGTCATCACCGGCGCCAACAAGCGTCCGCTGAAGTCGCTGTCCGACATGCTGAAGGGCAAGCAGGGCCGCTTCCGCCAGAACCTGCTCGGCAAGCGCGTCGATTATTCCGGCCGGTCGGTGATCGTCACCGGTCCGGAACTGAAGCTGCACCAGTGCGGCCTGCCGAAGAAGATGGCGCTCGAGCTGTTCAAGCCGTTCATCTATGCGCGGCTCGACGCCAAGGGCTATTCCTCGACGGTCAAGCAGGCCAAGAAGCTGGTCGAGAAGGAGCGTCCGGAAGTCTGGGACATCCTCGACGAGGTGATCCGCGAGCATCCGGTGCTGCTCAACCGCGCGCCGACCTTGCACCGCCTCGGCATCCAGGCCTTCGAGCCGGTGCTCATCGAGGGTAAGGCGATCCAGCTGCATCCGCTGGTCTGCACGGCCTTCAACGCCGACTTCGACGGTGACCAGATGGCGGTCCACGTGCCGCTGTCGATCGAGGCGCAGCTCGAAGCCCGCGTCCTGATGATGTCGACCAACAACATCCTGCATCCGGCGAACGGCGCGCCGATCATCGTGCCTTCGCAGGACATGGTGCTCGGCCTCTACTACCTGTCGATCATGAACGAGAACGAGCCGGGCGAGGGCATGGCCTTCTCCGACATGGGCGAGCTCGACCATGCGCTGGCCTCGAAGTCGGTGACCCTGCACTCCAAGGTCAAGGGCCGCTTCAAGACCGTCGACGCCGAGGGCAACCCGGTTTCGGCGATCCACGAGACGACGCCGGGGCGCATGATGATCGGCGAGCTCCTGCCGAAGAACCACATGATCCCCTTCGACATCTGCAACCAGCTGATGACGAAGAAGAACATCTCCAAGATGATCGACACGGTGTATCGCCACTGCGGTCAGAAGGAGACGGTGATCTTCTGCGACCGGATCATGCAGCTCGGCTTCCGGAACGCCTGCACGGCGGGCATCTCGTTCGGCAAGGACGACATGCTGATCCCGGAGACGAAGGCCAAGATGATCGGCGAGACCCAGGCGCTCGCCAAGGAATACGAGCAGCAGTACAATGACGGCCTGATCACCCAGGGCGAGAAGTACAACAAGGTCGTCGACGCCTGGGCGAAGTGCACGGACAAGATCGCCGAGGAGATGATGGCCCGCATCAAGGCTGTCGAATTCGGCGAGGACGGCCGTCAGAAGCCGATGAACTCGATCTACATGATGTCGCATTCGGGCGCCCGCGGCTCGCCCACCCAGATGCGCCAGCTGGCGGCGATGCGCGGCCTGATGACCAAGCCTTCGGGCGAGATCATCGAGACGCCGATCATCTCGAACTTCAAGGAAGGCCTGACCGTGCTCGAGTACTTCAACTCGACCCACGGCGCCCGCAAGGGCCTGGCGGACACCGCCCTGAAGACGGCGAACTCCGGCTATCTGACCCGCCGCCTGGTGGACGTCGCGCAGGACTGCATCATCACGCAGACCGATTGCGGCACCACCAACGGCCTGACGATGCAGCCGATCGTCGACGCCGGTCAGGTCGTCGCCACCCTCGGCCAGCGTATTCTCGGCCGCACGGCGCTCGAGGACGTGCTGCATCCGCAGACCGGCGAGGTTCTCGTTCCGGGTGGGCGGACCGTCGAGGAAGCCGATGTCGAGGTGATCGAGAAGGCCGGCGTCCAGTCGGTGAAGATCCGCTCGGCGCTGACCTGCGAGATCCGCACCGGCATCTGCGCCACCTGCTACGGGCGCGATCTCGCCCGCGGCACGCCCGTCAACATGGGCGAGGCCGTCGGTGTCATCGCGGCGCAGTCGATCGGCGAGCCGGGCACCCAGCTCACCATGCGTACCTTCCACATGGGCGGCACCGCGCAGGTGGTGGATTCGTCGTTCCTCGAGGCGTCCTACGAGGGCACGGTGAAGATCCGCAACCGCAACGTCGTGCGGGACTCGGACGGCAAGCTGGTGGCGATGGGCCGCAACATGGCGATCCTGATCATGGATCCGAGCGGCAAAGAGCGCGCTTCGCACCGCGTCACCTACGGCTCGCGCGTCTATGTCGACGACGGCGATGCCGTGCGCCGCGGCCAGCGTATCGCCGAGTGGGATCCGTATACCCGCCCTGTGCTGACCGAGCTCGAGGGCACGATCGACTTCGAGGACATGGTGGACGGCGTTTCCGTCTCGGAGCAGACCGACGAGTCGACCGGCATCACCAAGCGTGCCGTCATCGACTGGCGGGCGAGCCCGCGCGGCACTGACCTGAAGCCGGCGATCGTCATCAAGGGCAAGGACGGCGAGATCCTCAAGCTCGCCCGAGGCTCGGACGCCCGCTACTTCCAGTCGGTCGACGCGATCCTCTCGGTCGAGCCCGGCCAACAGGTCAAGGCCGGCGACGTCCTGTCGCGCATTCCGATGGAAAGCGCCAAGACCAAGGACATCACCGGTGGTCTGCCGCGGGTCGCCGAGCTGTTCGAGGCGAGAAAGCCGAAGGACAATGCCGTGATCGCCGAGATCGACGGCACGGTGAAGTTCGGCCGCGACTACAAGAACAAGCGGCGGATCATCATCGAACCGCATGAGGATGGCGTCGAGCCGGTCGAGTACCTGATCCCGAAGGGCAAGCCCTTCCATCTTCAGGAAGGCGACGTGATCGAGAAGGGCGACTACATCCTCGACGGCAATCCGGCGCCGCACGACATCCTGGCGATCCGCGGCGTGGAGGCTCTCGCGAGCTACCTCGTCAACGAGATCCAGGAGGTCTACCGGCTGCAGGGCGTGTTGATCAACGACAAGCACATCGAGGTCATCGTCCGGCAGATGCTGCAGAAGGTCGAGATCGTCGAATCCGGTGACTCGGGCTACATTCCGGGCGACCATGTCGACCGGATCGAGCTCGCCGAGATCAACGAGCGGCTGGAGGAAGAGGGCAAGAAGCCGGCTTCCGGCAACCCTGTCCTCCTCGGCATCACCAAGGCCTCGCTGCAGACGCCGTCCTTCATCTCGGCGGCCTCCTTCCAGGAGACCACCCGCGTCCTCACCGAGGCCGCGGTGGCCGGCAAGATGGATACGCTGCAGGGCCTGAAGGAGAACGTCATCGTCGGCCGCCTCATCCCGGCGGGCACCGGCGGCATGATGACCCAGATGCGCCGCATCGCCGGCTCGCGCGACGACCTCATCCTCGAGGATCGCCGCAAGGCGGCGAATGCCGCCGAGACCGACCGCATGCTCACCTCGGTGGAAGACGCCGCGGAGTAAGGCTTCGGCGAAAGTCACGACATCGGCGAGAGGCCGCTTCCCGAAACGGGGGCGGCCTTTTGCTAACTAAGGCGGCAGGAGCGGGCAGGGGACGGATGGCATGGCGGAAGACAGGAACACTGGCGGCAGGACCGGCGAGACGACCGGTCCCCGGATCCTGCCGATGCGCGCAGCCGACCGGGGGCAGCTTCTTGCCCTCAACAACGACCACGCAGCCGAGCTTTCGCTGCTCGATGCGGCGGCTTTCGAGCGGCTGACCGCCAACGCGTTTCATGCCCGCCAGACGGACGACGCGAGCGGCCTCGTCGTCGCCTTCGACGAGACCGGCGACTATCAGAGCCCGAATTTCCTGTGGTTCAAGGAGCGATACGAGCGCTTCGTCTATGTCGACCGGGTGGTCGTCGCGCCGGCCGCGCGGGGCAGAGGGCTCGCGAGAGCGCTCTATGATTCCGTGTTCGCGGCGGCGGAGGCTGCGGGGACGCCTCGAATCGTTTGCGAGATCAATCTCGCCCCGCCGAATCCCGGCTCGATCCGCTTCCACGAAGCTCTGGAATTCCGGCAGGTCGGCACTGCCACACTCGATGGCGGCGCCAAGACCGTCGGCTACTACGAAAGATTGCGCTGACGCATGGCTGATCTGCGGATTTCACCGCCGATCGGCCGCCAAAACCGGTTTCGGGCGCTTGACGGGGCGAAACTGAACGTTTAGGTACCCCCCAACAAAGCCGATGTGAGGCCGAATCCTTCCTGTTGACGCCACGTCCGGGAAATCACTGCCTCAAACAAGGTTTCGTTCAACGAGACGTCAATCTCTGGCGCATGACCGTTCGCGGTCCTCTGCTTCTTCGCCGGGCCGTCCGCTAGACTAGCGGATCGACGCCCGGCTTCGCGCATGGCGAAGCTCGCTTCGCAATGGGCGAAGGCGTTTCGTTATGAACCTGGGACTGGAAGACTGTAGAGGAAGGTTGGATGCCGACCATCAACCAATTGATCCGGAAGCCCCGGCTGCGCCCGACCGAGCGCAATACGGTTCCGGCTCTCGAGGCGAACCCGCAGAAGCGCGGCGTCTGCACGCGCGTCTACACGACCACCCCGAAGAAGCCGAACTCGGCGCTTCGTAAGGTCGCCAAGGTGCGTCTCGTCAATGGCTACGAAGTCATCGGCTACATTCCGGGCGAGGGTCATAATCTTCAGGAGCACTCCGTGGTGATGATCCGCGGCGGTCGCGTGAAGGACCTTCCCGGTGTGCGCTATCACATCATCCGCGGCGTGCTCGATACGCAGGGCGTGAAGAACCGCAAGCAGCGGCGCTCGAAATACGGCGCCAAGCGTCCGAAGTAATCGACCCCCGCGATCAGTTTGAAGAGACGATAGAATGTCCCGCCGTCACAGAGCCGAAAAGCGCGAGATCAATCCGGACCCGAAGTTCGGCGACCTCGTCGTGTCGAAGTTCATGAACGCCGTGATGTACGACGGCAAGAAGTCGGTCGCCGAGCGCATCGTCTACGGTGCCTTCGACGTCGTGCATGACAAGACCCGCCAGGATTCGGTCGCGGTCTTCCATCAGGCGCTCGAGAATATCGCGCCGCATGTCGAGGTCCGCTCCCGCCGCGTCGGCGGTGCGACCTACCAGGTCCCGGTCGACGTCCGGCCCGAGCGCCGCCAGGCTCTGGCGATCCGCTGGCTGATCACCGCGGCGCGCAGCCGCAACGAGACGACGATGGTCGACCGCCTGTCCGGCGAGCTGATGGACGCTGCGAACAATCGCGGCTCGGCCGTCAAGAAGCGGGAAGACACGCACCGGATGGCCGAGGCCAACCGCGCCTTCTCGCATTACCGCTGGTAATTCCTGACTTCCTTCTGAAAGGCGATCGCCCCATGGCACGCGAATACAAGATCGAAGACTACCGCAATTTCGGCATCATGGCCCACATCGATGCCGGCAAGACGACGACCACCGAGCGGATCCTCTTCTACACCGGCAAGTCCCACAAGATCGGCGAAGTCCATGACGGCGCCGCGACGATGGACTGGATGGAGCAGGAGCAGGAGCGCGGCATCACCATCACGTCCGCTGCCACGACGACGTTCTGGCAGGGTCGTGACGGCAAGAAGCGTCGCTTCAACATCATCGACACGCCGGGCCACGTCGACTTCACCATCGAGGTCGAGCGTTCGCTGCGCGTGCTCGACGGCGCGATCGCGCTCCTCGACGCCAATGCCGGTGTCGAGCCGCAGACCGAGACTGTCTGGCGCCAGGCCGACAAGTACCAGGTCCCGCGGATGATCTTCGTCAACAAGATGGACAAGATCGGCGCCGACTTCTTCCGCTGCGTCGAGATGATCAAGTCGCGTCTCGGCGCCCGTCCGATCGTCATCCAGCTGCCGATCGGCGCGGAGAGCGAGCTCAAGGGCGTCATCGACCTCATCGAGATGAAGGCGCTGGTCTGGCGCGACGAGACCCTCGGCGCGCAGTGGGACATCCTCGATATTCCCGAGGACCTCAAGGCCCAGGCCGAAGAATATCGCGAGATGATGATCGAGGCGGCGGTCGAGATCGACGAGCCGGCGATGGAGAAGTATCTCGAAGGCGAGATGCCCTCCAACGACGAGCTGCGCCGGTTGATCCGCAAGGGCACCTGCGACGTCTGGTTTACGCCGGTTCTCTGCGGCTCGGCCTTCAAGAACAAGGGCGTGCAGCCGCTGCTCGACGCCGTCGTCGACTTCCTTCCCTCGCCGGTCGAGGTCCATGCCATCAAGGGCATCGATCCGAAGACCGAGCAGGAGGTGATCCGCAAGTCGTCCGACGACGAGCCGCTGTCGATGCTCGCCTTCAAGATCATGAACGACCCGTTCGTCGGTTCGCTCACCTTCGCGCGCATCTACTCCGGCGTTCTCAGCAAGGGCTCGTCCCTGCAGAACACCGTCAAGGAGAAGAAGGAGCGCATCGGCCGCATGCTGCAGATGCACTCCAACTCCCGCGAGGACATCGACGAGGCCTATGCCGGCGACATCGTCGCTCTGGCCGGCCTCAAGGACACGACCACCGGCGACACGCTCTGCGATCCGCTGAAGCCTGTCATCCTGGAGCGGATGGAATTCCCCGATCCGGTCATCGAGATCGCGATCGAGCCGAAGACCAAGGCCGACCAGGAGAAGATGGGCCTCGCCCTCAACCGTCTCGCCGCCGAGGATCCGTCCTTCCGCGTCAAGACCGACGAGGAGAGCGGCCAGACGATCATCGCCGGCATGGGCGAGCTTCATCTCGACATTCTCGTCGACCGGATGAAGCGCGAGTTCAAGGTCGAGGCGAATGTCGGCGCGCCGCAGGTCGCCTACCGCGAGACCATCACCCGCCGTGCCGAAGTGGATTATACCCACAAGAAGCAGACCGGCGGCACGGGCCAGTTCGCCCGCGTCAAGATGACCTTTGAGCCGGCAGAGATCGGCGAGGGCTTCACCTTCGAATCGAAGATCGTCGGTGGCGCGGTGCCGAAGGAATACGTTCCCGGCGTCGAGAAGGGCATCAAGTCGGTCATGGGGTCGGGTCCGCTCGCGGGCTTCCCGATGGTCGACATCAAGGCCGAGCTCATCGACGGCGCGTTCCACGATGTCGACTCCTCGGTTCTCGCCTTCGAGATCGCCTCTCGTGCTGGTTTCCGCGAAGCCATCCAGAAGGCTGGTCCGCGGCTGCTCGAGCCGGTGATGAAGGTCGAGGTGGTGACGCCTGAGGACTATGTCGGCGACGTGATCGGCGATCTGAACTCCCGTCGCGGCCAGATCCAGGGCACCGAGCCCCGGGGCATCGCCCAGGTGGTGAACGCCATGGTGCCGCTCGCCAACATGTTCGGCTACGTCAACACGCTGCGCTCGATGTCCCAGGGCCGCGCGCAGTACACGATGCAGTTCGATCACTACGAGCAGGTCCCGAACCAGGTGGCCGACGAGATCCAGAAGAAATACGCCTGAAGACCTTCACGGTCCTGACTGTTCGGCTCTGTCGAGCCAAGACGAAATAGATGGAGTGGCACTATGGCCAAGAGCAAATTCGAGCGTAACAAGCCGCATGTGAACATCGGCACGATCGGACACGTCGACCACGGCAAGACGTCGCTGACGGCGGCGATCACCAAGTTCTTCGGCGAGTACCGCGCCTACGACCAGATCGACGCGGCGCCGGAGGAGAAGGCGCGCGGCATCACGATCTCGACGGCGCATGTCGAATACGAGACCGAGAACCGGCACTACGCCCATGTCGACTGCCCGGGCCATGCCGACTACGTCAAGAACATGATCACCGGCGCGGCGCAGATGGACGGCGCGATCCTGGTCTGCTCGGCGGCCGACGGCCCGATGCCGCAGACGAGAGAGCACATCCTGCTCGCCCGCCAGGTCGGCGTTCCGGCGATCGTCGTGTTCCTCAACAAGGTCGACCAGGTCGACGACGAGGAACTGCTCGAGCTGGTCGAGCTCGAGGTTCGCGAGCTTCTGTCGTCCTACGAGTTCCCGGGCGACGACATCCCGATCATCAAGGGCTCGGCGCTGGCCGCCCTCGAAGATAGCAACAAGGAGATCGGCGAGGACGCGGTGCGGGCGCTGATGAAGGAAGTCGACGCCTACATCCCGACGCCCGAGCGTCCGATCGACCAGCCGTTCCTGATGCCGATCGAGGACGTCTTCTCGATCTCCGGCCGTGGCACGGTGGTGACCGGCCGCGTCGAGCGCGGCATCGTCAAGGTGGGCGAGGAAGTCGAGATCGTCGGCATCCGCGACACCAAGAAGACGACGGTGACCGGCGTCGAGATGTTCCGCAAGCTGCTCGACCAGGGCCAGGCCGGCGACAACATTGGCGCTCTGATCCGCGGCGTCGACCGCGACGGCGTCGAGCGCGGCCAGGTGCTGTGCAAGCCGGGTTCGGTGAAGCCGCACACCAAGTTCAAGGCCGAGGCCTACATCCTGACCAAGGAGGAGGGCGGCCGCCACACGCCGTTCTTCACCAACTACCGGCCGCAGTTCTACTTCCGCACGACGGACGTGACCGGCGTCTGCACGCTGCCCGAGGGCACCGAGATGGTGATGCCGGGCGACAACGTGACGATGGACGTCACGCTGATCGTGCCGATCGCGATGGAAGAGCGCCTGCGCTTCGCGATCCGTGAAGGTGGCCGCACCGTCGGCGCCGGCATCGTCGCCGCGATCGTCGAGTAGGAAACGCGTCTTCGGCCGGCGCGCCGGGGCCCCTTGCGGGCCGCAAGCGCCGGCCGTTTCGTCCCTTCCTTGAAGGGGCGGGCGGGAGAAGCTTCCCGCGCTCGATTTGGCTGATGAGAAGAATGACAAGCGCTCGGAAAAGGGCTGGCTTGCCGGTCGCTTCCGACAGAGGACAATAGAACATGAACGGCCAGAATATCCGCATCCGTCTGAAGGCGTTCGACCACCGGGTCCTCGACGCTTCGACGCGCGAGATCGTCTCGACGGCCAAGCGCACGGGCGCGAATGTGCGCGGACCGATCCCGCTGCCGACGCGCATCGAGAAGTTCACCGTCAACCGCTCGCCGCACATCGACAAGAAGTCGCGCGAGCAGTTCGAAATGCGCACCCACAAGCGGCTTCTCGACATTGTCGATCCGACGCCGCAGACGGTCGATGCGCTGATGAAGCTCGACCTCGCCGCCGGCGTCGACGTCGAGATCAAGCTCTGATCAGAGCACGGGAAGGATAACGCCCCATGCGTTCAGGTGTGATTGCACAGAAGGTCGGCATGACCCGCGTCTACAACGACGCCGGCGAGCATGTTCCGGTCACCGTCCTGAAGGTCGAAAACCTTCAGGTCGTCGCCCAGCGGACCCGCGAGAAGAACGGCTACACCGCCGTTCAGCTCGGCGCCGGTCTCGCCAAGGTGAAGAATACGTCGAAGGCCATGCGCGGCGTGTTCGCCCAGGCCTCCGTCGAGCCCAAGCGCAAGCTCGTCGAGTTCCGCGTCTCGGAAGACAACATGATCGACATCGGTGCCGAGATCACCGCCGATCATTTCGTCCCCGGCCAGATCGTCGACGTGACCGGGACCTCGATCGGCAAGGGCTTTGCCGGTGCGATGAAGCGGCACAATTTCGGCGGCCTGCGGGCCACCCACGGCGTGTCCGTGTCGCACCGTTCGCACGGTTCGACCGGTCAGCGCCAGGATCCCGGCAAGGTCTTCAAGAACAAGAAGATGGCCGGCCACATGGGCCAGGTTCGGGTGACCACCCAGAACCTCGAGATCGTTCGCACCGACCCCGAGAAGGGCCTGATCCTCGTTCGCGGCGCCGTGCCGGGTTCGAAGGGCGGCTGGATCGAGGTCCGCGACGCGGTGAAGGCTTCGCTGCCGGACAACGCGCCGAAGCCGGCTGCGCTGCGCCAGGCTGCGAACGATGCGGCTCCGGCCGAAGCGAGCGAAGCCGAGGGGGCTGAGTAATGGACATCACGATCAAGAGCCTCGACGGCAAGGATGCCGGCAAGGTGACGCTGGCGGACGAGATCTTCGGTCTCGACCCGCGCGAGGACATCCTGCAGCGGATGGTTCGCTGGCAGCTCGCCAAGCGTCAGCAGGGCACGCACCAGTCGCTCGGCCGCGCCGAGATCGCCCGCACCGGCGCCAAGCTGTACCGGCAGAAGGGCACCGGCCGGGCCCGTCACGGCTCGGCGCGCGCGCCGCAGTTCCGCGGCGGCGGCAAGGCCCATGGCCCGGTCTCGCGTGACCACTCGCACGAGCTTCCGAAGAAGTTCCGGGCGCTGGCGCTGAAGCATGCCTTGTCGGCCAAGGCGAAGTCCGGCGGCATCGTCGTCGTCGACGAGCTGAAGGCGGCCGACGCCAAGACCAAGGCGACGGTGAAGCGTTTTGCCGATCTCGGTCTTGCCAATGCGCTGATCATCGGCGGCTCTGAGCTCGACGAGAACTTCTCGCGCTCGGCCCGCAACATTCCGCACATCGACGTCCTGCCGGTGCAGGGCATCAATGTTTACGACATCCTGCGCCGGCAGACGCTGGTCCTGTCGAAGGCCGCAGTCGAGGCTCTCGAGGAGCGGTTCAAATGATCGATCTGCGCCATTACGACGTGATCACCTCGCCGGTGATCACCGAGAAGTCGACGCTTCTTTCGGAAGCGAACCAGGTGGTCTTCAACGTGCCGGGCACGGCGACCAAGCCGCAGATCAAGGCGGCGGTCGAGAGCCTCTTCGGCGTCAAGGTCACCGCCGTGAACACCCTCGTCCGCAAGGGCAAGGTCAAGCGCTTCAAGGGCCGGATCGGCCGTCAGAGCGACCAGAAGAAAGCCGTCGTGACCCTGGCCGAGGGCCAGTCGATCGACGTCTCGACCGGACTCTGAGCGGGACCGGAGGAATAGGCAGATGGCACTGAAGAATTTCAAGCCGAACACGCCGAGCCAGCGCCAGCTGGTCATCGTCGACCGTTCGGGCCTGCACAAGGGCAAGCCGGTCAAGCACCTGACCGAGGGTCTGTCCCAGAAGGGCGGGCGCAACAACACCGGCCGCGTTACCGCCCGCTATCAGGGCGGCGGCCACAAGCGGACCTATCGCGTCGTCGACTTCAAGCGTCGCAAGCTGGATGTCGCGGGCACGGTGGAGCGGCTCGAATACGATCCGAACCGCACCGCCTTCATCGCGCTGATCCGCTATGAGGACGGCGAGCTCGCCTACATCCTGGCGCCGCAGCGTCTCGCCGCCGGCGACACGGTGATCGCCGGCCTGTCGGGCGTCGACGTGAAGCCGGGCAACGCGATGCCGCTTTCGGCGATCCCGGTCGGCACCATCATCCACAATGTGGAGATGAAGCCGGAGAAGGGTGGCCAGATCGCACGCTCCGCCGGGGCCTACGCACAGCTCGTCGGCCGCGACCAGGGCATGGCGATCCTGCGCCTCAACTCGGGCGAGCAGCGTCTCGTGCCGTCGTCGTGTTTCGCGACGGTCGGTGCCGTGTCGAACCCCGATCACGGCAACATCAATCTCGGCAAGGCCGGCCGGACGCGCTGGCTCGGCAAGCGGCCGCATGTTCGCGGCGTCGCGATGAACCCGGTCGACCATCCGCACGGCGGTGGTGAAGGCCGCACCTCGGGCGGCCGCCATCCGGTCACCCCGTGGGGCAAGCCGACCAAGGGCAAGCGCACGCGCCAGAACAAGTCGACCGACAAGTTCATCATGCGCTCGCGCCATCAGCGCAAGAAGTAAGGGAAACTTTCAATGGCACGTTCTGTCTGGAAGGGCCCGTTCGTCGATGGCTTTCTTCTCAAGAAGGCCGACAAGGCCCGTTCGAGCGGTCGCAACGACGTCATCAAGATCTGGACCCGGCGGTCGACCATCCTGCCGCAGTTCGTCGGTCTGACCTTCGGCGTCTACAACGGCTCCAAGCACATTCCGGTCTCGGTCAACGAGGACATGATCGGACACAAGTTCGGCGAGTTCGCACCGACCCGCACCTATTACGGCCACGGCGCCGACAAGAAGGCGAAGAGGAAGTAAACCATGGGCAAGGCGAAAGCCGAGCGTCGGCTTGCGGATAACGAGGCGAAGGCGGTTGCCCGCTCGATCCGCGTCAGCCCGCAGAAACTCAATCTCGTGGCTCAGCTGATCCGCGGCAAGAAGGTCGACCGGGCTCTCGCCGATCTGACCTTCTCGCGCAAGCGGATCGCCGAGACGGTCAAGAAGACGCTGGAAAGCGCCATCGCGAACGCCGAGAACAACCACGACCTCGACGTCGACGCCCTCGTCGTCGCCGAGGCCTATGTCGGCAAGTCGATCACCATGAAGCGCTTCCACGCCCGCGGCCGCGGCCGCGCGAGCCGTGTCGAGAAGCCCTTCGCGCATCTGACGATCGTCGTGCGCGAGGTCGAGGAAATCGAGGAGGCCGCATAAGATGGGTCAGAAAATCAATCCGACCGGTCTTCGGCTCGGCATCAACCGCACCTGGGATTCGCGCTGGTTCGCGAACAAGGGTGAGTACGGCCAGCTCCTCCACGAGGACCTGGAGATCCGTCGCTATCTGATGGACGAGCTGAAGCAGGCGGCGGTCTCCAAGATCGTCATCGAGCGTCCGCACAAGAAGTGCCGCATCACGATCCACTCGGCGCGTCCGGGCATCGTCATCGGCAAGAAGGGCGCCGACATCGAGAAGCTCCGCAAGAAGCTTTCCTCGATGACCAAGGCCGAGACGCACATCAACATCGTCGAGGTGCGCAAGCCCGAGATCGACGCGACGCTGGTCGCCCAGTCGATCGCCCAGCAGCTGGAGCGCCGCGTGGCCTTCCGCCGGGCGATGAAGCGGGCCGTCCAGTCGGCGATGCGCCTCGGCGCCGAGGGCATCCGCATCAATTGCGGCGGCCGTCTCGGCGGCGCCGAGATCGCCCGTACCGAATGGTACCGCGAGGGCCGGGTGCCGCTGCACACGCTGCGCGCCGACATCGACTACGGGACTGCCGAGGCGAAGACCGCCTACGGCATCTGCGGCGTCAAGGTCTGGATCTTCAAGGGCGAGATCCTCGAGCACGACCCGATGGCCGCCGAGCGCCGTCAGGTCGAGGGTGACAGCCAGGGCAGTGGCGGCCGTCGCCGCGAGCACGCCTGAGCGCCCATAAGAATTCGGAGTTGGATGGATGCTGCAGCCAAAGCGTACGAAGTACCGGAAAGCGTTCAAGGGACGCATTCACGGTACCGCCAAGGGTGGAACGGCTCTCAATTTCGGCGCCTATGGCCTGAAGGCCGTGGAGCCGGAGCGGGTCACCGCCCGCCAGATCGAGGCGGCCCGCCGCGCGATCACCCGTCAGATGAAGCGTCAGGGCCGGGTGTGGATCCGGATCTTCCCGGATCTTCCGGTGACGTCGAAGCCGACGGAAGTCCGCATGGGTAAGGGCAAGGGCTCGGTCGACTATTGGGCGGCCCGGGTTCACCCCGGCCGCGTGATGTTCGAGATCGACGGCGTGCCCGAGGATATCGCCCGTGAGGCGCTGCGGCTCGGTGCCGCCAAGCTTCCGGTGCGCACGCGCTTCATTCAGCGCATCGCGGAATAAGGAGAGTTTGACGTGAAAGCTTCCGACGTCAGATCGATGACCCAGGACGAACTCACCGACGAGCTCGCCAAGCTGAAGAAAGAGCAGTTCAACCTGCGTTTCCAGCGGGCCACGGGTCAACTCGAGAACACTGCGCGCGTGCGCCAGGTCCGTCGCGACATCGCCCGGATCAAGACGATCGCACGCGCCAAGGCGGACACCGCCAAGGCCTAAAGGACCAGAATATGCCGAAACGCATCCTGCAGGGGACGGTGGTCTCCGACAAGAACGACAAGACGGTGGTGGTGCTGGTGGAACGCCGTTTCGCCCATCCGCTCCTGAAGAAGACCGTGCGCCGGTCGAAGAAGTACAAGGCGCACGACGAGAGCAACGCGCACAAGGTCGGCGACATCGTCTCGATCGAGGAGTCGCGGCCGATCTCGAAGGACAAGAGCTGGATCGTCGTTTCCAGCGCGTCGACGACGCAAGCAGCAAGTTGAACGAATGCGCCGGCCCGCCCAGACATGGGACGCGTCCGGCGGCAAGCTTTTGAAGGCGGTCTGACATGATTCAGATGCAAACAAACCTCGACGTCGCCGACAATTCTGGCGCCCGTCGTGTCATGTGCATCAAGGTGCTGGGCGGCTCGAAGCGGAAATACGCCTCGGTCGGCGACGTCATCGTCGTGTCCGTCAAGGAGGCGATCCCGCGCGGCCGTGTGAAGAAGGGCGACGTGATGAAGGCCGTGGTGGTTCGTACCGCCAAGGACATCCGCCGCGCCGACGGTTCGGTGATCCGCTTCGACAAGAACGCTGCGGTTCTCATCGACAACAAGAAAGAGCCGATCGGCACGCGTATCTTCGGCCCGGTTCCCCGCGAGCTTCGCGGCAAGAACCACATGAAGATCGTGTCGCTCGCCCCCGAAGTTCTTTAAGAGGAGAGCGGACGATGCAGAAGATCCGCAAAGGCGACACCGTCGTCGTGCTCGCCGGCAAGGACAAGGGCCGGTCGGGTGAAGTCATCAAGATGATGCCGAAGGACGATCGCGCTTTGGTGCGCGGCGTCAACATGGTCAAGCGCCATCAGCGCCAGACCGCTTCGCAGGAAGCCGGCATCATCACCAAGGAAGCACCGATTCACCTGTCGAACCTGGCGGTCGCCGACCCGAAGGACGGCAAGGCGACCCGGATCGGCTTCAAGACTCTCGAGGACGGCACCAAGGTGCGCGTCGCCAAGCGTTCGGGGGAAGAGATCAATGGCTGAAGCCGCCACCTACGAGCCTCGCCTCAAGCGCGTCTATCGCGAGGACATCCGCAAGGCCCTGCAGGACCAGTTCTCCTACGAGAACGGCATGCAGGTTCCGCGCCTCGACAAGATCGTCATCAACATGGGCGTCGGTGAAGCCACCGGCGACTCCAAGAAGCCTTCGGTCGCCGCCGAGGACCTCGCCAGGATCGCCGGTCAGAAGCCGGTGATCACCCGCGCCGGCAAGTCGATCGCCGGTTTCAAGGTCCGCGAGGGCATGCCGATCGGCTGCAAGGTGACGCTGCGCCGCGAGAAGATGTACGAGTTCCTGGATCGGCTGATCCAGATCGCTCTGCCACGCGTGCGAGACTTCCGGGGCCTCAACCCCAAGAGCTTTGACGGCCGTGGCAACTTCGCCATGGGCATCAAGGAGCACATCGTGTTCCCCGAGATCAACTACGACAAGGTTGATCAGATGTGGGGCATGGACATCATCGTTTGTACGACGGCCAAGTCGGACGAGGAAGCGCGCGCCCTTCTCAAGGCGTTCAACTTCCCCTTCCGAGCCAACTGACGCTAGTAACGGCAGACGAGCAAAGGACGACAAAATGGCCAAGAAGGGCATGATCGAACAGAACAAGCACCGCCAGAAGATGGTGGCGAAATTCGCCGCCAAGCGGGCTGCTCTGAAGGCGATCACCAAGAATGCCGACGCTTCCATGGAGGAGCGTTTCAAGGCGCAGTTGCAGCTCGCCGAGCTGCCGCGCAACGGTTCGAAGGTCCGCATCCGCAATCGCTGCGAAGTGACCGGTCGGCCGCGCGCCTATTATCGCAAGCTCAAGATGAGCCGTATCGCACTCCGGGAACTCGGCAACAACGGCCAGATCCCCGGCATCGTCAAGTCGAGCTGGTAAGGAGGCTTCGTCATGTCTTTGTCTGATCCGCTTGGCGACATGCTGACGCGCATCCGCAACGCGGTCCTGCGCAACAAGTCCTCGGTCTCGACCCCGGCCTCGAAGCTGCGCGGCCGTGTTCTCGACGTCCTCAAGGACGAGGGATACATCCGCGGCTACACCCAGACCGAATTCGAAAACGGCAAGTCCGAATTCGAGATCGAGCTGAAGTACCACGAGGGCCAGCCGGTGATCCGCGAGATCGGCCGCGTCTCCAAGCCCGGCCGCCGCGTCTACGTTTCGGCGAGGACGATCCCGCAGGTCGCCAACGGCCTCGGCATTTCGGTTCTGTCGACGCCGAAGGGCGTGATGGCCGATCACGCCGCGCGCGAACAGAACGTCGGCGGCGAGATTCTCTGCCGGGTCTTCTGACGCGGCGAAAATCGTGCCATAGGACGGGCGCTCGCGAACCCTGAAGGTTCGCCGGTCGCCCGTCGGCATTTTGAGCAACGCATGGTATGTCGCCTCTCAAAGGGCAGATGGCAGCCGTGCACGAAACGGACAGGGTTTCGAAGATGTCCCGTATTGGAAAGAAGCCGGTGGCCATTCCCGATGGCGTCACCGCCTCGGTGGACGGCCAGACCGTCAAGGCCAAGGGCCCGAAGGGCGAGCTTGCCTTCGTCGTCAATGACGAAGTGCTGGTGAAGATGGAAGACGGGGCGGTCAAGGTCGACCCGCGCGATCAGTCGAAGGTTGCCCGCTCCAAGTGGGGCATGTCCCGCACGATGATCGAGAACATCTTCGCCGGCGTGAAGACCGGTTTCGAGAAGAAGCTCGAGATCAACGGCGTCGGCTATCGTGCCGCCATGCAGGGCAAGAACCTGCAGCTGTCGCTCGGCTTTTCCCACGAGGTCGTCTACCAGACGCCCGAGGGCATCTCGATCGCCGTGCCGAAGCCGACCGAGATCGTCGTGACCGGCATCGACAAGCAGCGCGTCGGCCAGGTCGCCGCGGAGATCCGCGAGTATCGCGGACCCGAGCCCTACAAGGGCAAGGGCGTGAAGTACGCGGCCGAGAAGATCGTCCGCAAGGAAGGCAAGAAGAAGTAAGGTCCCGTCATGGCTACTCCTAAGGAATCGCTGCGGCGCCGTGCTTCGCGGATCCGCCGCTCGCTCAAGAAGGTCGCGAACGGCCGCCCGCGTCTGTCGGTGCACCGCTCGTCGAAGAACATCTACGCCCAGGTCATCGACGACGAGGCGGGCCGCACGCTGGCCTCCGCCTCGACGCTCGAGCCGACCCTGCGCAAGGATCTGAAGACCGGCGCCGATGTGGCCGCGGCCACCGCCGTCGGCAAGCTCGTCGCCGAACGTGCCAAGGAAGCCGGCGTCACCGACGTGGTTTTCGATCGCGGCGCCTTCATCTATCACGGCCGGGTCAAGGCCTTGGCCGATTCGGCCCGCGAGGCCGGCCTGAACTTCTGATCGGGCAGGACGACATTCCGACGGCGTGAGAGCGCCGCCGTTTCGCCCGGCCGCCACGATACGGCCGTTCCCATGGACGCCTCCGGAAAAGAACAAGGACTAGGATATGGCGCCTCGTAACGATCGCAATGATCGCCGTGACGATCACGACGACGGTTTCGTCGACAAGCTCGTCCACATCAACCGCGTCGCGAAAGTCGTGAAGGGCGGCCGCCGCTTCGGCTTCGCCGCTCTCGTCGTCGTCGGCGACCTCAAGGGCCGCGTCGGCTTCGGCCACGGCAAGGCCCGCGAAGTGCCCGAGGCGATCCGCAAGGCGACGGAAGCTGCCAAGCGCGACCTGATCTTCGTGCCGCTGCGCGACGGCCGCACGCTGCACCACGACGTCTCCGGCCGCCACGGCGCCGGCAAGGTCATCCTGCGCACCGCCGAGGCCGGTACCGGCATCATCGCCGGCGGCCCGATGCGCGCCGTCTTCGAGGCGGTCGGCATGCATGACGTCGTCGCCAAGTCGCTCGGCTCGTCGAACCCCTACAACATGGTTCGCGCCACCTTCGACGGGCTGAAGAACGCCACCCATCCGAAGGACGTGGCTGCCCGTCGCGGCATCAAGTATTCGACGCTGCAGGCCCGTCGCCAGCACACCCACGGCGCGGCATCCGCCGGCGCCGATGAAGCCGCCGCGGCGGAATGATCTGGCCGGCCTTCGTGCCATCGTTTGAAGGAGCCTGAGCATGGCCAAGAACACTCCCGCCGGCAAGACGGTGACCGTCGAGCAGATCGGCAGCCCGATCCGCCGTCCGAGGGATCAGCGTCAGACGCTGGTCGGCCTCGGCCTCAACAAGATGAATCGTCGCCGCACCCTGGAGGACACTCCCGCGGTGCGCGGCATGATCGCCAAGGTCCAGCACCTCGTTCGCGTCGTCGACGAGGCCTGAGCTTTCGCCGTCGCGGTCAAGCGCCTGACGCGGACCGCTCAACCCTTTTGCCAGGTCGCCCGCGTGGGGCCCTTAGCGGCTCCCGGCGCGGCCAAGGAGAAAAGACATGAAACTCAACGAGCTTTCCGATCTGGACGGCGCCACCCACTCGCGCAAGCGGGTGGGCCGCGGCATCGGTTCGGGCAAGGGCAAGACCGGCGGGCGCGGCGTCAAGGGCCAGAAGTCCCGGTCGGGCGTTGCCGTCAACGCCTTCGAGGGCGGTCAGATGCCGCTCTACCGGCGCCTGCCGAAGCGCGGCTTCGTCAACATCTTCGCCAAGAAGTTCAACACCGTCTCGGTTGGGCGCCTGCAGCAGGCGATCGACGCCGGCAAGCTGGACGCCTCGGCGCCGGTCGACGTGGCCGCGTTGGTCGCTGCCGGCGTTGTCCGTCGCCCGAAGGACGGCGTTCGCCTCCTCGGCGATGGCGAGTTGACCGCCAAGCTCACCCTCACTGTCGCCGGCGCTTCAAAGTCAGCGGTCGAGAAGGTCGAGAAGGCTGGCGGTTCGGTGACCGCCACGGTCGTCCGGAAGTCGGAAGAGACCGCCGAGGCTTGAGGCTTCGGGACGTCGTGAACGGATAGGGCCGGTTCGGCCCTCCCGTTGATCACGCCTTCGACATGATCGGAGCGGGCCGGTGATCGGCCCTGAACGCCTGCCGCTCCGAGACGGCGGTGGCCAACCCATGGCCGCCGCAAAACAGGGCAGGGCCCCCGCTGAACGCGCCGTTCCCGTCAGGGAGGAATTGGGCGCTTGCGTGGCAAAGCTCTCCCGACTATCTGACGGGTCTCGGCAAAGGGTCCGTCTCAAGCCCGAGTCCGGTCGGGCGCCTGATGCGCTTCTCGGCCGAATGCGGGACAACCCGGGGAGCTCCTCGTCATGGCATCGGCTGCGGAACAACTTGCCGCGAACCTGAACTTTTCGGCCTTTTCCAAGGCCGAGGACCTGAAGAAGCGCATCTGGTTCACCCTCGGCGCTCTCCTCGTCTACCGCCTCGGCACCTACATTCCGATGCCCGGCATCGACCCGGCCGCGCTCGCCCGCGCGTTCCAGCAGCAGTCGACCGGCATTCTCGGCCTGTTCAACATGTTTTCCGGCGGCGCCGTTGGCCGCATGGCGATCTTCGCCCTCGGAATCATGCCCTACATCTCCGCCTCGATCATCATCCAGCTGATGACGTCGGTCGTTCCCTCGCTCGAAAACCTCAAGAAGGAAGGCGAGCAGGGCCGCAAGGTCATCAACCAGTACACCCGCTACGGCACGGTGCTGCTTGCGACCTTCCAGGCCTACGGCATCGCTGCCGGCCTCGAGACGCAGGCGGGCATCGTCGTCGATCCGGGCTGGTTTTTCCGCGTCTCGGCGGTGATCACCCTCGTCGGTGGCACCATGTTCCTGATGTGGCTCGGCGAGCAGATCACCTCGCGCGGCATCGGCAACGGCATCTCGCTGATCATCTTCGCCGGCATCGTCGCGCATCTGCCGGCGGCCGTCGCCAACCTTCTGGAACTCGGCCGCACCGGCGCGCTGTCGACGGCGGTCATCCTGCTCGTCATCGTCGTCGCTGTGGCCTGCATCGCCTTCATCGTCTTCGTCGAGCGCGCCCAGCGGCGACTCCTGATCCAGTATCCGAAGCGACAGGTCGGCAACCGGATGTTCCAGGGCGACACCTCGCACCTGCCGTTGAAGCTCAACACCGCCGGCGTCATCCCGCCGATCTTCGCCTCCTCGCTTCTGCTCCTGCCGGTGACGGTGGCGAATTTCGCCGACACCTCGCAGCTGCCGGACTGGGCGACGGCGATCGTCGCGTCGCTTGGCCACGGCCAGCCGCTCTATATGCTGTTCTATGCGGGCCTGATCGCGTTCTTCGCCTTCTTCTACACCGCGGTGGTCTTCAACCCGACCGATACGGCCGACAATCTGAAGAAGCATGGCGGCTTCATTCCGGGCATCCGGCCGGGTGAACGGACGGCGGAATATATCGATTATGTCCTCACCCGCATCACGGTCATCGGCGCGATTTATCTTGTCTTGATCTGTCTTTTGCCCGAGTTTCTGATTTCGGCTGCGGGCGTCCCGTTCTATCTCGGTGGAACCTCGCTGCTCATCGTCGTTTCCGTGACGATGGACACCGTGGCGCAGATCCAGGGTCACCTGCTGGCCCATCAGTACGAAGGCCTCGTCAAGAAGGCGAAGCTCAGAGGGGGGAGACGCGGAGCAAGATGAAGCTGATATTGCTGGGTCCGCCAGGTGCGGGGAAGGGTACGCAGGCGCAGCGTCTGGTGACGCGACACGACATCCCGCAGCTTTCGACGGGAGACATGCTGCGGGCGGCCGTTGCTGCCGAAACCGAAGTCGGCCTGAAGGCGAAGGCCATCATGGATGCCGGCAATCTCGTGCCGGACGAAGTGGTCAACGCCATCGTCGCCGACCGGATCGCCGAGGAGGACTGCTCGGAAGGCTTCATCCTCGACGGCTATCCGCGCACGCTGAAACAGGCCGATGCGCTCGAGGCGCTGCTCGAAAAGCGCGGGCAGCATCTCGACCACGTCATCGAGCTGAAGGTCGACGACGACATCCTGGTGAAACGGGTCTCGGGGCGGTTCTCCTGCGCCAATTGCGGCACGGTCTATCACGACGAGGACAAGCTGCCGAAGGCGGAAGGCGTCTGCGACACCTGCGGCTCCACGGAGTTCAAGCGTCGCCCGGACGACAACGCCGAGACCATGCGCTCGCGGCTGCGGACCTACTACAAGGAAACCTCGCCGCTGGTCGGCTACTACTATTGCAAGCGGACGCTCCGCTCCATCGACGGCATGGCGCCGATCGACGATGTGACGGGGAGCATCGAAGAGGTCCTGAAGGGCTGACCCCAACGCTTCGGCGGCCGGGGCCTTGAAGGTTCCGGCCGAAACGCCGAGGCCAGCCTTTCCCGCACCGTCGTCCCGCTTCGCGAGGACGGATCGAGATGAGGGGCGAAACCACCACCGTGACCGCGCCGATCAATGCCGACACCGTGCGGGCCGCCGCGACAAGCGACGCCGGCAACCGCGAGGCGCTGGATCCTTCGAGCCCGGTGGCGGTGTTCGGCAAGGACGAGCCGCTGCATCTCGACGCCGGCATCGACCTGTCGCCGCTGCAGATCGCCTACAACACCTATGGCGAACTCAACGCCGAGCGCACCAACGCCATTCTCGTCTGCCACGCGCTGACCGGCGATCACTACGCCGCCAGCCGCTCGCCGGTGACCGGCAGGCCCGGCTGGTGGTCGTCGATCATCGGCCCCGGCAAGCCGATCGACACCGACAAGTATTTCGTCATCTGTTCCAACGTCATCGGTGGCTGCCTCGGCTCGACCGGGCCGGCCTCGATCAATCCGGAGACGGGCGAGCCCTATGGCCTTTCCCTGCCGGTGATCACCATCCGCGACATGGTGCGGGCGCAGGCGATGCTGGTCGAGCGGCTCGGCATCGACACGCTGTTCGCGGTGATCGGCGGGTCGATGGGCGGCATGCAGGTGCTGCAGTGGACCGTCAGCTATCCGGACAAGGTCTTCGCGGCGCTGCCGATCGCCACCGGTGCGCGCCACTCGGCCCAGAACATCGCCTTCCACGAGGTCGGCCGCCAGGCGGTGATGGCCGATCCCGACTGGCAGGGCGGGCGCTATTTCGCCCATGGCAAGCGGCCGGTGAAGGGCCTTGCCGTCGCCAGGATGACGGCGCATGTCACCTATCTCTCGGAAATGGCGCTGCAGCGCAAGTTCGGCCGCAATCTGCAGGATCGCGAGGCCTTCGGCTTCGGCTTCGACGCCGACTTCCAGATCGAGAGCTATCTGCGCCACCAGGGCATGACCTTCGTCGACCGGTTCGACGCCAACTCCTATCTCTACATGACGCGGGCGATGGACTATTTCGACATCGCCGCGGACTATGGCGGCTCGCTGGCGAAAGCCTTCCAGAACGCCCAAACACGCTTCTGCCTTGTCTCATTCTCCTCCGACTGGCTGTTTCCGACCGAGGAGAACCGCGCCGTCGTGCACGCCCTCAACGCCGCCGCCGCCTCCGTCTCCTTCGTCGAGATCGAGACCGACCGCGGCCACGACGCTTTCCTTCTCGAGGAGCCGAACTTCTTCGCCGCCATCGACGGCTTCGTCTCGTCGGCGGCGCGGGCGAGGGGGCTTTCCTCGTGACGCTGTCGGCCGATACGCGCGCCCACGGGCCGACGGCGACGAGCGAGACGGTGACCGCGACGCCGGCAGGCATCCGCCTCGACCTCGAGGTGATCGCCGATCTCGTCGCGCCGCATTCGCGTGTCCTCGATATCGGCTGCGGCGACGGCGCGCTCCTGCAGCTGATGCAGACACGCAGGCAGGTGGACGGGCGCGGCGTCGAGCTCAGCCAGGCCGGCGTCAACGAATGCGTCGCCCGCGGCCTTTCGGTGATCCAGGGCGATGCCGACCGCGACCTCGTCCACTATCCGGACGACGCCTTCGACTATGTCATCCTCTCGCAGACCATCCAGGCGACCCACAATCCCAAGGTCGTGCTCTCCGAGCTGCTACGGATCGGCCAGCGGGCGATCGTCTCCTTTCCGAATTTCGGCCACTGGACGATCCGCTATGCCGTCGGCCTGCGCGGCCGCATGCCGGTGACGCGGAACCTCGCCCATGCCTGGTACGAGACGCCGAACATCCATTTCTGCACCATCCGCGACTTCGTGGCGCTCGCCGACGAACTTGGCGCGACGGTCGAGACGGCGATCGCCATCAATGCGACCGGCCAGAAGATGGGCATGAAGATGCCCTGGTGGTTCTGGAACCTCTTCGGCCAGCAGGCGGTGTTCGTGCTGAGGCGGTAAGTGTCGGCCGCTGCGCTCGCGCCCATGGATCGCTGCTAAGCGATGCGCGCTCGGCGAGCGGCGACGACACTCTATGGCAGGAAGGTGAATTCCTGGCGGGTGCCATCGGCGCCGCTTTTGGTTTCGAGCGTGCCGTTCGCCTGTGCGGTGAGGCCGCGGATCAGGCGCATGCCGAGCGAGCCGGGCCGGCCCTCGCCGGTCATGCCCCGGCCATTGTCGCTGACGACCAGATGATAGGCGCCGTCCTGCCTGCGGAAGCGGACGCGGATCTCGCCGCCGCCTTCCGGCTCGAAGGCGTGCTTGATGCTGTTGTTGACGACTTCGTTGACCAGAAGGCCGACCAGTATCGCCCGGTCGCGCGGCATGTCGACCGCTTCGGTATCGCAGAGGATCTGCACGTTGCGGGCCGAGCCGATCGACGAGGCCAGCGCCTTGCACAGTCCTTCGAGATAGACGCGCATGTCGACGGCGCCGGTATAGTCGGCGTCGTGATAGAGGAATTCATAGGCCTGGGCGAAGCTTTCCACCCGCCCCAGCGCAGCGTTCAGCTCCTGCTTGGCGTCGTCGCTGTCCGTCGCGGAGACCTGCAGCCGCAGTACCGAGGCGATGGAGGCGAAATTGTTCTTCACCCGGTGCTGCAGTTCGAGGAGCAGCGCGTCCCGGTCGGCGAGGGCGTTGCGGACGGCGCGCCGGAACAGCTCCGCCAGCGCGACGACGAAATAGCCGGCGAGCATGTTGGCGATCACCCGCGGCCCGTCGGCGGCGGCGATGAACTGGAAGCTGCCCTGGATCGGCAGGACGAAATACCAGGCATAGAGGGAAGAGATCGTCTCGGTGATCGCCCCGCAGAGCCAGCGGCCGAACAGCGTCGCGACCAGTACGGCGGGGATCGTCAGAGCGAAGGGGCCGGCGCCCGGCAGGAACAGGTCGGCGAAGAAGCGCAGGCCGATGGAGACGCCGCTGCAGACGATGGCGAATAGGATCTGCGTCGCGACGACCGGAAGGAGATGCGCGGCCTTCTGCGGCAGGTCGACATGCGTCAGACGCTTGATTCCAAGCCGCAAGCTGACACTCCCCGCCACGACACCTGCCGGAATCGTTAGGCAATGTCGCCGGCAATTGCCACCGCTTTCATGAATGCCGGCAATGGTTTCGCGGCGCCGACCGGCCCGATTGCGACCGACAGTGGCGAATGCGCCACGCTCCTCGCGTCGACACGGCAGAGCGGCCGAGCGAAGCGAGGAGGTCCGCTCCCGCTTCGCCCGCAATTGGTTGGCTTTAGCCGAGCCGCTTGGCGTGCCAGGCGAGGTGATCGGCCATGAAGCTCGAGATGAAATAGTAGCTGTGGTCGTAGCCTTCCTGCATCCTCAGGGTCAGGTCGATCCCGGCGGCGCGGCAGGCCTGTTGGAGGAGTTTCGGCTTCAACTGGCCGTCGAGGAAGTTGTCGGCGGTGCCCTGATCGACGAGGAGGGCGTCCACCCGGGCGCCGTCCTCGATCAGTGCCACCGCGTCGTGCTTTCGCCAGGCGGCCTTGTCGTCACCGAGATAGCCGGGCAGGGCCTTCTCGCCCCAGGGAACGACGCCGGGCGCGACGATCGGCGCGAAGGCAGAGACGGCCTTGTAACGCTCGGGGAAGGTCAGGCCGATGGTCAGCGCACCGTGGCCGCCCATCGAATGGCCGAGGATCGACTGGCGGCTCATGTCGGCCGGGAAATTCTCGGCGACAAGGGCGGGCAGTTCCTCGGTGACATAGGACCACATGCGGTAGTTTTTGGCGAAGGGCTCCTCGGTGGCGTCGACATAGAAGCCGGCGCCGAGGCCGAAGTCATAGGCCCCCTCGGCATCGTCCGGCACGCCTTCGCCGCGGGGCGAGGTGTCCGGCGCGACGAAGATCAGCCCGAGTTCGGCGCAGGCCTTCCTGAACTCACCCTTTTCCGTGACGTTGGCATGGGTGCAGGTGAGGCCGGAGAGGTACCAGACCACCGGCAGCTTCGCGCCTTCGGCATGGGGCGGCACATAGACCGAAAAGGTCATGTCCGTGCCTGTCTGCTGGGAAGCGTGTCTGTAGACGCCCTGGACGCCGCCATGGGCGCGGTTGGTCGATAGGGTTTCGAGAGACATTTGTTCTCCTCCGTGGATACCGGTGCCGCCGGCCGCGGCGATGCCACGGGACCGGCGGGATGTCAGGGGTGATCTTTCGGCGGCTCGGCCGGGCGGCGCATGTCGAGATGCGGGATATCGTCTTCCAGATAGATCTTCGAGACCGGAAGAAAGCCGTGACGGCGATAGAAGCCCTCAAGATGCGCCTGGGCGGAGAGGTCCACTTGCGCGCCGGGGAAGCGCTCCGCGCAAAAGCGCAGCGCTTCCTCCATCATGGCGTGGCCGAGCCCGGTGTCGCGATGGGCCGCCGCCGTGGCGATCCGGCCGATCCTCGCGCGATGCTCCAGCGCCTGCGGCGCAAACAGCCTGAGGCAGCCGGCGAGGTCGCCGCCGACGAAGCGCCGCAGATGCAGCGCCTCCGGATCACGGCCGTCGATCTCGGCGAAGGCGCAGGCCTGTTCGACGACGAACACGTCCATGCGCAGCTTGAGAAGATCGTGGACCTCCCGCCCGCTCAGTGCATCGAACGTGGTCCAGCGCCACTCGCCTTCGGCCATGGGCAGCCTCAGTAGACGACCACCGAGCGGATCGACTTGCCCTCATGCATCAGGTCGAAGCCCTTGTTGATCTCTTCCAGGCTGAGGGTGTGGGTGATCATCGGGTCGATCTGGATCTTGCCGTCCATGTACCAATCGACGATCTTCGGCGTATCGGTGCGGCCTCTGGCGCCGCCGAAGGCCGAGCCCTTCCAGACCCGGCCGGTGACCAGCTGGAACGGCCGGGTGGAGATCTCCTTGCCGGCTTCCGCCACGCCGATGACCACCGAGACGCCCCAGCCTCTGTGGCAGGCTTCGAGCGCCTGGCGCATGACGGTGGTGTTGCCGGTGCAGTCGAAGGTGTAGTCGGCGCCGCCGCCGGTGAGTTCGACGAGATGGGCGACGATGTCGCCATCGACGCTCTTCGGATTGACGAAGTGCGTCATGCCGAAGCGCTCGCCCCAGGCCTTCTTGTCGTCGTTGAGATCGACGCCGATGATCTTGTCGGCACCCACAAGCTTGGCGCCCTGGATGACGTTGAGGCCGATGCCGCCGAGGCCGAAGACGACGACGTTGGCGCCCGGCTCGACCTTCGCCGTGTTGACGACGGCGCCGACGCCGGTGGTGACGCCGCAGCCGCAGTAGCAGCTCGTCTTGAAGGGTGCGTCCTCGCGGATCTTGGCGACGGCGATCTCTGGCAGGACGGTGAAGTTCGAGAAGGTCGAGCAGCCCATATAGTGGTAGATCGGCTGGCCCTTGTAGGAAAACCGGGTCGTGCCGTCCGGCATCAGCCCCTTGCCCTGGGTGGCGCGGATCGCCGTGCAGAGATTGGTCTTGCCGGAGAGGCAGGACTTACACTGCCGGCATTCCGGCGTGTAGAGCGGAATGACGTGATCGCCGGGCTTCACGGAGGTGACGCCGGCGCCGACCTCGCGCACGATGCCGGCGCCCTCATGGCCGAGGATCGAGGGGAAGAGACCTTCCGAATCGAGACCGTCCAGCGTGTAGGCGTCGGTGTGGCAGATGCCGGTCGCCATGATCTCGACGAGGACCTCGCCCTGCTTCGGGCCTTCCAGGTCGAGTTCGACGATTTCGAGGGGTTTCTTCGCCTCGAAGGCGACGGCTGCGCGGGTTTTCATGCGTCGGATTCTCCTGCCGGGTGCCACGAACGCTTGCTAGCGGCTCCGGCCGGCAAAGAAAATCCCGGACGGGCGAGAAAGCGCTGGGAGGCGCGGATTATCAGTTGTGCAGCGACTTAGTTTTGCATCTAAATCTCGATCGGGCCAGAGAGTGGAAAGTTTCTTCGCAAACGAAAGGTTTGCAGCTCGCCAAAAATCTGATGCGAATGCACTAGCGTTGTAGAAGCAAATGTGTGCATCTTTCAATTGCGCTTCTGCATGCGAGAAATCCTCGGTCGTGTATCGTCATACGAATGCTGTCCTTAATTACAGCCGGCAATTCGAAAGGGCTTTCGATGTTCGATGGAGTTACCTATGTCGATCCGTCCTATGATCCTATCATTCATGAAGGTCGGGATAGTGCAACCGTTGTTGTGATGAACGCCGGTCCGGCGGTGGTCAGACTAATGTCGTGGCCGCAAACTAAACCGGAGGGTGGACCCGACGTTGATATGCAGATTTGGCCCGGCAATAGCCGTTCGATTAGTGGTTCCCTTATCCGGGCGCAACTCGACGGACGGGGGCTGTATCATGTGCCACCCTCTGGCCCCTTCGCTGCATTGGGGTGGAGGGTCGTAAAATGATGGACCCAAAACGCGGCGCCTCGGTGGATTGGCAGCAACTCATCATCGTCCACGTGTCGGACATGCATTTCGGCGAGAAGCACAGGTTCGACCCGCCGCCCGGTGACAATGGCCAACGTGGCCCGCGGGAGGGGTTCCCAAAACTCGAAGAGTCGATACTGAAAGACCTCGGGAGCCTGATCCGCCAATCAAGCGCGGAGGGATTGGCGGACCCGAACGCCTTCGCAAGCCCGGCCAACGCACCGGTTCGTGTCATTTTTGTCCTGACCGGCGACTTCACTGAGACGGGAGCTGAGACGGAATACGACCAGGCCCGAAGATTTCTCTCCGCATTGCATGGCGCTACGGTGTTCAACTGGCGGATACAGTCGCGCGACATCTTCATGGTTCCAGGCAACCACGACGTTCGATACAGCGAGGAGCACTACGTTGACCGCTGGCATAGCTACTGCCGGTTTTATCGTGGCCACCTGGACGCACTGCACAAAGAGGAGAGCGCAACTGCGCTTGGTGGCGGCCACGCGCCCCCTCCGGCCCCAATGTACTTCAACGAAGAGAAGCCGCACCTGCTCTCTCGCGTCATTGACCAGTCTGACCAGGGATTGATCGTCGCCGAGATCAATTCATCGGCCTACGTGCAAAGGGGTGAGCCGGGGGAGAGACGGGGGGAGGTGGACCATAGTTCTATCGCCAATTTACGCGCAGGCCTGCACGAGCTTGGTGAGGCGGAGCAGGGCAGCGCTATCCGGATTGCACTGCTCCACCACCATCCGGTGTTACTGCCCGGCTTGGCCGAGGCCAGGCGAGGTAATGACGCGGTCGGCTACGGCGACATGCTCTTGAACCTGTTGCGGGACGAGGAATTTCAGCTCGTGCTGCACGGGCACAAGCACGTGCCATACATATTCCTCTTCGATGCCGAACTCGCCTGGGCAACAGAACGCGTGCGCCCGATCGTGGTGGTCGCAGGGGGTAGCGCCGGGAGCACAGAGCTGCCTCAGACGGACGGTGCGAAGAACACGTATAACTTAATCAGTCTGAGATGGCACGGGCCGGCCCGGCAAGCCCGAATCCATATCGAGACGCGTGGCTTGGTTCTAAAGGACTCGCGAAATCAAGACCTGCCGGCGCCGGAGTGGCATTGGCGTAGGCTGGCGGTGGACGACCGCGTTATCAGTCGACCCTCGCCCAGCGGTAAGGATCGGGCCTACTTCCGGCCGCGCGGTGACGAGGACCAGCCCTTCGAAGCGTTGCGCGCCGAGGCAATCGGCAATTGTCGACGCAATTTTCCCGCGATTGAGGTATTCCCAACTTTCCATCCGGGGCAGGGGTTCGAAGCGCGAGTTTGGATCGAAGCGCAGGAAAAGCAAGGCAGGGATTTCCCGGTCCGCGTCGAGTGGTCGGCCGGTCCCTATTTTCCGAAGATAGCTGTCTGCCACGTCGAGGATGATCCGCAGTTTCGAGCCCGTTTCGCCTATTACGGACCCATGCTGATTCAGGCTCGGATGTACTGGCGAGATAGCACCTACTCCATCGCGTACGTCTTTGCGCACTATCCCAGACGCGACGTTGAGGTCGAAGGCGCACCTCAATCGGTTCGGCCAGATTGGTCGGCTTTCAAAAACCGTGCAGAATCGGCAGGATCCCTGCCATCAACTCGTAGGTGCCTTCGACGAAAATTCCCGGAAGTGCAGTTCTAACGCCTCTTTGTAACATGCGGCATGACTGAAATGCGACCAGGCCGCCCTATATACCACTGATTGCGGGAGTCATTCCGCCAGCCAGCGTAACGAGAGAGCATCGATGAGCGTCGCATTCGTCAAGGAGCCGAACGAGGATCAGGTCGAGGGCCTGCCGGAGCGCGATCTCGGGACGGATCCGAATTTCGTCACCGAGCGCGGCCTCGCTCAACTCGACGCCGAGATCGTCAAGGGCGAGGCGGCGCTGGAGGAGGCGCGGGAAAAGGGCGACAAGATCGCCATGGCGCATGTCAACCGGGACATGCGCTACTGGCGGGCCCGGCGCTCGACCGCGCAGCTGACGATCCCGGAAGACGACACCGAGGTCGTGCAGTTCGGCCACCGCGTCGAGATCCGCCGGGACGACGGCAAGGTGTTGAGCTACCGGATCGTCGGCATCGACGAGGCTGACCCGACCGAAGGGCTGATTTCCTATCTCTCGCCGATCGCACGGCAGATGATCGGCAAGGAAGAGGGCGACACGTTTCGCGCCGGCGCGCATCAGGCCGAAATCACCGCGGTCAGTCTCGACTGAACGGGCGAGCCGCGAAATGGCGGATACCGAGGCGTCGCGTTGGTCTTCAGCGCGATGCCGCCCTCAGGCTTCCGGCTTGACCATCCTTGCCCCGACGCCGGCGCCGGCCGGCACCAGCACCGGCTTCATCACCTTGCGCTCCTTGGCGGCGGACGCGACGGGAATGCCACGATAGACCTGCTTGACCGCCTCGATCACCACGACGCCGGCAAAGAGCGGCCAGAACTTGCGGCCGATCCGCTCCAGCGCCGGCGCGAAGCCGACCAGCGAGCGGCGCTCGAAGGGCGGAAACAGCAGCGCCTCGCTCCAGCCATGCGGCGTGAAGCTCACCGATCGCAGGAGCCGGGTCAGCTGACCCCGCGACCATGGCCGGCCGGAGCCGAAGGGCGTGTGCTCGAACCTTGCCCAGATGCCGCGCCGGTGCGGCACGACGACGACGAGGCTGCCGCCCGGCGCCAGCACCCGCCAGGCCTCGGCGAGCAGCGCCTCGGGGCTTTCGGCGAATTCCAGCGCATGGACCATCAGGATGCGGTCGATCGAGGCGTCGCCGAGCGGCAGGTCCTCGATACCGACGAGCGCGGTCCTCAGCGGTGCGGCGAGCGGCCAGCGCTCGGCGCCCTGCGCCGCCGGCATGAAGGCGAGCGAGCGCTCGCAGTCGGTGCCGAAGCGCGCCAGATAGGGCGTCGCATAGCCGAGCCCGAGCAGCCGCTCTTCCGAGATCGGCCGCCAGATCGGGATCAGCGCGACCGAAATGGAGCGGGTCGCCGCCACGCCGAGAGGCGAGGCGTAGAAATTGCACAGATCGATGATGTCGGCATTGGTCGACAGGGCGTCGTCTCCAAAGGTTTCAGCTCGGGCGCTGCTTCCCATATAAGACCAAGGTCGGCTGGCTCGAAACCGTCGCATATCAATTTCGGCGCTCGATGCGGTGATCCGCGGACGAGCGGTCTTGTCGCCGCCCGGCGACGACGTCGAAGCCGCGGCCACCCGGACGCCCCGCCGACAGGCGGGGCCGACATGCGCCCGCAACGCCCAGCCGGAGGGAATCATGGCATCCTTCGAGATCAGACAGTTCATGTGCCGGACCGACAATTTCGGCGTCCTCCTGCATGAGAAGGAGACCGGCACGACAATTTCCATCGACGCGCCGGAGGAGGGGCCGATCCTCGCCGAGCTGGAAAAGGCCGGCTGGACGCTGACCCACATCCTGACCACCCACCACCATGGCGACCATGTCGCGGGCAACGAGGCGCTGAAGGCCCGTTTCCACGCCGAGATCGTCGGCCCGGAAGAGGAGCGGATGAAGATCCCCGGCATCGATCGTGCGGTCTCGGGCGGCGAGACGATCGACGTCGGCGGCGTGACCGTCGAGGTGATCTCGACGCCGGGCCACACGCTCGGCGAAGTCTCCTACTATCTGCCGGAGGCGCAGGCGCTGTTTGCCGGTGACGCGCTTTTCTCGCTCGGCTGCGGCCGGCTGTTCGAGGGCGATCCGGAGATGATGTGGGGCTCGATGCAGCGGCTACGGGTGCTGCCGGGGACGACGATGCTCTATTGCGGCCACGAATATACGGCGACGAATGCCAAATGCGCGCTCTCCGTCGACCCGGAGAACCTCACCTTGAGGGAGCGGGCGAAGGAGGTGGACGATCTGCGGCGAGGCGGCCGGGCGACCTTGCCCGTGCTGCTCGAGCGGGAGAAGAAGACCAATCCGTTCCTGAGGGCCGACGATCCGGGCCTCATGGCCGCGATGGGGATGGAAGGCGCCGCGCCGGTGGACGTCTTCGCAGCGATCAGAAAGAAGAGGGATCAGTACTGATGAGTTCAGCCGCGCTCAAGATCGTCAGGAGTCTCGAAATGAAGCCGCACCCCGAGGGCGGCTGGTATCGCGAGACCTTCCGGGACGAGCGTACCGACAAGGGCGGCCGGTCCTGCTCCACCGCCATCTACTATCTGCTCGAAGCCGGCGAGACGTCCGAGTGGCACCGGGTCAACGACGCCGCCGAGGTCTGGCACTGGTATGGCGGCGCGCCGCTGGTGATAACCATCTCCGAAAACGGCCACGATGCCTCCGCCCATCGCCTCGGTCCCGACATCGAGGCCGGGGAGCGGCCGCAATTCGTCGTGCCGGCCGGCTGCTGGCAGACCGCCACCTCGCTCGGCGAATACACCCTCGTCGGCTGCACGGTGGCACCGGCCTTCGACTTTGCCGGTTTCGAAATGGCCCCGAAGGACTGGCGGCCGACGCCGCGCAAACCCGGCGGCAATTGAGCCCGGCCCTGTCTCGGGGCGGCGGTCATGCCGCCCGGCGCGACAGCCTGCGGAACAGCGGCAGGGCGGCGAGCCCTGCGCCGAGAGTGATGAGAACGGCGGCGGCGGCGATCTCGAAGCGCATCTCCGCCTCGCCGGCCGCCACCAGCACCAGCGTCGACAAGAGCGGCGCGGCATAGCTTGCCGCGCCGATCAGCTGGATGTCGCCGTGCTTGACGCCGTAGTCCCAGACATAAAAGGCGCCGCCGACCGGGAGGAGGCCGAGCATCAGGACGGCGAGCCATTCCGTTGAAGAGCTTGGCCAGACCGTCGTCTCGAAGGCGAGATGGGCGAAAAGCGACAGCACCGCAGTGGCGAGGCAGAAGCCGGTGACGACGTCGCTCGGAACGTCGCCGAAGCGGCGCGAGAGAAGCGAATAGCTCGACCAGGTGAGGGCGCAGAGAATGGCGAGGCCGTAGCCCACCGCGTATCTCGGGTCGAGCGAGACGCCGCCGCCCCGCGTGACGATCAGCGCTGCGCCGCAGAGGCCGAGGATCGCGCCGAGGGCGTGGAACCAGCGCAGCCGCTCGCCTGGCAGCGAGGCGGAGCCGAGAACGATGAGCAGCGGCCAGAGATAGGCGATCAGGCTCGCTTCCGCCGCCGGGGCATTCCTCAGCGCGGCGAAATAGAGCGCGTGATAGCCGAACAGCCCGGCGACCCCGACGATCCAGACCGCCGGGCGCTGCCGGAAGACCCCGAGGCCGACGCCGCGAAGCTTCAGCATGACGAGACCGATGAGGCTGGCGATGGCGAAGCTCATCGCCGCGAGCTGGAAGGGCGGGACGTCGCCGCTGAGCGCGGTGAGCAGCGCCAGCAGCGCCCACATCAGGATGGCGGCAAAGCCGAGAAGCGTGCCCATGTCAGCTCTTGGGTGATGACTGCGATCTGTTCGCCGGCACTGGTCGCTAGCTTACTCCCCTCTGCCCTGCCGGGCATCGCCTCCGCAAGGGGGAGATCGATCTCGCACCGAGACTCGCGCCTCGTCGTCGGCCTCCGAGCTTGCGCAAGGGGTGTCGATTGAGCGGCGAGCCATCCGCTGCGTGATCTCCCCCCTTGCGGGGGAGATGCCGGCAGGCACGGGGGGCGCTGGCGCCCGCCTCACGGTCTCACGATCCGGCGCCGCGCTTCTCCCGCCTCTCGTAGAGCGATTTCGCCACTTCGCCGAGGGAGCCGAGAAACATCCCGAACGACCCGACGAGAAACAGCCAGACGCCGAGCGTGTAATAGGCATCGAACATCTTGAAGAACAGCACCGAGCCGACGACGAAGCAGAAATTGCCGGTGAGGCCGATACCGAGATGGATCCAGGAATAGTCGCGGACCAGCGTTTGCAGCATGAGGCGGAGATTCTCCGGTGATGAGAGGGTGAGCGGTGGTTTCTGGCGCGTCAGTCGACGAGGCTGACCGGCTCGTTCGAGAGCGTCGCGAAGTTGACGACCGCGACGAGACATGCCCCGGCGACGAGGCCGAGTGCAAGGCCGTAGCCGCCGATCAGCCACAGGAGAGAGCCGAGAAACGGCGAGAGCGCCGTCGCGCCGGTGTAGACACGGGCCATGCGGCCGCTGATCGCGCCGAAATTCGTTCCGCCGAGCGCCTCGCGCAGCATGACCGGCCGCATGATGCTGACCGTGCCGTAGCCGCTCCCATGGAGGACGACGAAGCCGACGACGAGGACGGGGACAGCAAACGTGCCGAGGAGGCAGAGCGAGCCGACGGTCACGGCGATGCAGCTCGCCAGGGTGACGATGCGGTTCGAGACCAGCCGCTCGACACCGAGCATACCGAGACGGCCGACCACCTGCATCGGCCCGATCCCCGCCGCCGCGGTGACGGCGAGCCCTTCGTCGATATGGGCACTTTCCAGGATCGGCAGCAGGTGATTGAGCATCAGCCCGTGGGCGCCGCCGATGATCGCAAAGCCCGCCGTCAGCCGCCAGAACCGCCGTCGGTGGGCTGGTGTCCAGGCCTGCGCCTGCGGTCTTGCCGCCGGCTCTGGCGCGGCAACACTTGTCGTGGTCGTGGTCGTGGTCGTGGTCGTGGTCGCGGTCGTGGCCGTAGCCGGGGCCGCGGCTGGCGGCGGCATTTCGGCCCGCTCTTCCTCGACCGCCCCGAGGCGCGAGGTCCCGAACCACAGGAGCGGCAGGCCGACGAACAGCGCCAGTCCCCCCATCGTCTGGCAGGCGAGGCGCCAGCCGCCGATCTCGGCGATCCAGTGGGTCAGCGGGAAGGCCACCGTGCCGGCAAAGCCCGCGACCAGCGTCACCGCGGTGATCGCCGGCTTGGCGCGGCGGCCGAGCGCCCGGGTAAGGACGGCGAAGCACGGCTCGTAGAGCGCTCCGGCGACGGGAATGCCGAGGGCGAGCCAGAAGAGGCAGAAGAGGGGCAGGCTGGTGGTGAAGGACACCGCGAAGAGCAGCCCGGCGCCGAAGGCCGCCGCGCCGGTCATCAGCTGCGGTCCGAGGCCGCGGTCGATCAGCCGCCCGGCCAGCGGCGCGAGGATCGCCGAAAGCAGGATGGTGCCGGCGAAGGCCGCCGTCAGCAGCGTCTTCTCCCAGCCCTCGTCGCTTTCCCAGCGCGAGATGAGCGCCGGGAATGTGTAGTAGAAGGCGGCCCAGACGATCGTCTCGCCGGCCGCGAGGGCGGCGATCGGAAGACGCTTCGGGCCGGCCGCTGTGGCTGGCTCGTTCACCGTCGGATCAGTCGAGCGTCTCGGACGGGATCGCCGCGGGGCGGCCGTCGTCGTCGATGGCCACCATCACGAAGGTGCCCTCAGTCACCTTCGCCTCGACGCGGGACGTGCGCCGCTGGGTCCAGGCCTCGATGGCGAGGGTAATCGAGGTTCGGCCGACCTTTTCGATCATCGTGTAGACGCAGAGCGTGTCGCCGATCTTCACCGGTTTCTTGAAGACGAGGGCGTTGATCGCCACCGTCGCGACTCGGCCGCGGGCCCGTTCGGCGGCGCGGATACCGGCAGCAAGGTCCATCTGCGAGACGACCCAGCCGCCGAAGATGTCGCCATTGGCATTGGCGTCCGCCGGCATCGCCGGAATGCGAACGGTGAGTTCGCCCCTCGGCTGTTCGTCGCTCTCGTCCATCGCCGCCGTTCCTCTTTCGCGATGCGCAGAATCGGGGAAGGCCCCGATCGGTCGGCGTCATAGGAAGGCGAGGCGGGCAGGATGGCAAGTCCGCCACCGCCTGCGAATGGCGCCGTGTCGGCCAAGCCGCGCGCCGCCGGGAACAATGTCCCCCGTGCAATCTCGATTTTGCGGGATTATATCCGGGCAACGCCATGACCTTCACGGCTTCAACGAGGAGACATCGATGTCCGAGACGCAAGCCGCGCCGATTCCCGTCACCGTTCTCACGGGCTATCTCGGCTCCGGCAAGACGACGCTGCTCAACCGCATTCTCTCGGAGGACCACGGGCGCAAATATGCCGTCATCGTCAACGAGTTCGGCGAGATCGGCATCGACAACGACCTCATCGTCGAGAGCGACGAGGAGATCTACGAGATGAACAATGGCTGTGTCTGCTGCACGGTGCGCGGCGATCTCGTGCGCGTCGTCGAGGGGCTGACGCGTCGCAAGGGCCGCTTCGACGCGATCGTCGTCGAGACCACCGGCCTTGCCGATCCCGTGCCGGTCGCGCAGACCTTCTTCATGGACGAGGACGTTCGGGCGAAGACCCAGCTCGACGCCGTCGTCGCGCTGGTCGACGCCAAGCACCTGCCGCTGCGGCTGAAGGACAGCCGCGAGGCCGAGGACCAGATTGCCTTCGCCGATGTCGTGCTCCTCAACAAGACCGACCTCGTCAGCGCCGATGAACTCGCCGCCGTCGAGGCGACGGTTCGGGCGATCAATCCGCATGCCGTCATCCACCGCACGGAGCGGGCCGGCGTCGACCTGAAGAAGGTGCTCGGCCAGAGCGCCTTCGACCTCAAGCGCGTTCTCGACGACGATCCGGACTTTCTGGAAGAGGCGGCCCATGCCCATGACGATCATGTCTGCGGGCCGGACTGCGACCACGATCATGACCACCATGGCCATCATCACGACCACGGGCATCACCATCATGACCATGATCATGCGCACGGCGCCTCGCCGATCCATGACGTGACGGTGACCTCGATTTCCCTGAGGGGCGGCCCGCTCGATCCGAAGAAGTTCTTCCCCTGGATCCAGGCGCTGACCCAGGAGCAGGGTCCGAACATCCTGCGGCTGAAGGGCATCATCGCCTTCGACGACGATCCGGACCGCTATGTCGTTCAGGGCGTCCACATGATCATCGAGGGCGACCACCAGCGGCCCTGGCGGGCCGGCGAGGCAAAACTCAGCCGCCTGGTCTTTATCGGCCGCAACCTCGACGCCGAAGAACTCGAGGCGGGGTTCGCCGCCTGTGCCGCGAAGGCGAAGGCCCCCGCCTGATGCCTTCGATTGCCGCCTACGAATTTTCCGATTTCGTCGAAACCGCATGCTTCTTGAACGATCGGCCGGCCTTCGCGCTGGCCGACGGCACGCTGCGCCTGCCGGCCGGCGGCGAGAAGGCCCTGACGCTGCATGAAGGCGGGCTGCTGTCGGCCGTCTATGACGGTTTCGGCCGGCGGCTCCTCAGCGGCGGCGAGGACGGCCGCGTCGTCGCGACCGCCGACGGCGAGAGCGCCGAGGAGCTGGCGAGCATCGGCCGCAAGTGGATTTCTGCCGTCGCAGGCGGGCCGAACGGTGCGGTCGGCTTTGCGTCCGGCCGCAGCGCCTATGTCCTCGCGGCGAAGTCGCCGCTGAAGGAACTGCCTCATCCGCGCACCGTCGAGGGTCTCGCCTTTTCGCCGAAGGGGCTGCGCATCGCGACGGCCCACTACGACGGGGCGTCGCTGTTCTTCCCGGCGACCGATGCCGTGCCGACGATGCTCGGCTGGAAGGGCGCCCATCTCGACGCGACCTTCTCCCCGGACGGCCGCTTCCTCGTCACCGCCATGCAGGAAAACGCCCTTCATGGCTGGCGGGTCGAGGACGGCAAGCACATGCGCATGACCGGCTATCCGTCCAAGGTGAAGGACTGGTCGTGGTCCGCCAAGGGCAGGTTTCTCGCCACCTCGGGCGCCCCTGCGGCGATCCTCTGGCCGTTCTCCGGCAAGGAGGGACCGATGGGCAAGGCGCCGCTGGAACTCGGCACGAGAGGCGATTCGATGGTCACTGCCGTCGCCTGCCACCCGGCCGAGGACATGCTGGCGATCGGTTATGCAGACGGCATGATCCTCGCCGTGCGCTTTGCCGATTCGAAGGAAGCGCTGATCCGCCGCGGCGGCGCCTCGCCGGTCCGCACCATGGCCTGGGACGGCAAGGGCCGGCTGCTGGCCTTCGGCGCGGAGGACGGCGAGGCCGGCGTTGTCGACATCGCGGGGTGAGGGGACCGCGCCGGGTTGGTTCGATTGTGGCGACTGCCGGGATAAAGGCGATGCTCGACGTCCCTCGCCCTTCGAGGCTCGCCTCGCTTCGCGCGGCTCGCACCTCAGGATGAGGGACTTTGGATAGGCCTTGCGTTTCCTCGATTGTCGCAGATGGAGGCTTCCTCCTGATCGTTTTGGCTGGATAGCGCATCTCAAAACAGCAGATCACCGTCGGAGCCGCGTCGGTTGAAAGGCGCACCGCGCCATAGCCGCACCTCATCCTGAGGCGCGAGCGCAGCGAGCCTCGAAGGGCGAGGGGCGCTCCGCCAATCGCTGCAGTCTCTTTGCTGGCCATCGACATTGGGCAGATCTGACGGTTTCAATGGAGCCTGCCGTCCCTCGCCCTTCGAGGCTCACCTCGCGTCGCTCGGCTCGCACCTCAGGATTAGGGACTTTGGAGACGCCTTGCGTTCCTCGATTGTCGCATATGGGCGCTTCCTCCTGATCGTTTTGGCTGGATAGCGCATCGCATCAAAGCAGCAGATCACCGTCGGAGCCGCGTCGGTTGAAAGGCGCACCGCGCCACAGTCGCCCCTCATCATGAGGTGCGAGCGGAGCGAGCCTCGAAGGGCGAGGGGCGCCGCTGCCATGCGAGATCAGAGCTCCGATGACCGTTTCGGCCCGTCCTCCTCATCCTCAAGCACCCGCCAGGCGGCACCGTCGATGTCGTCATACTGGCCGCTCTTCAGCGACCAGAGGAAGGCCAGGAGGCCGAGCAGCCCGAGAAACAGCGCGGCCGGTATGAGGAAGAGGAGGGCGCTCAAGCGGTCGCCTCCAGATGCTGCGGGCGACGGGCGCTCTCCGTCTGCGTCGCGGCCGACGCCGGCGCGGTCCCGCCGAGCGATCCGCGCGCGAGGCGCAGGCTGTTGGCGACGACGAGGATCGAGGACGCCGACATGGCGATGGCGGCGACCAGCGGCGTGACGAACCCCGCCATCGCCAGCGGCACGGCGACGAGGTTGTAGACAATCGCCAGGGCGAAGTTGGTCTGCACCAGGCGCTTCGCCCGTCTTGCCACGGCGAGCGCGAAGGGAACCGCGGTGAGGCTGTCGCGGGTAAAGACGAAGTCCGCCGCCAGCCGGCCGGCGTCGCAGGCGGAAGCCGGGGCCATCGACACGTCGCCTGCCGCAAGGCTCGGCGCGTCGTTCAGCCCGTCGCCGATCATCAGCACCCGGTGATGTTTCGCCTGCAGCTCGCGGATGCGGGCGATCTTCTCCTCGGGCCGGCAGCCCGAGCGGTGCCGCCCGATCGACAGGGCCGCCGCAACCCGGGCGACGGGCCCCTCGGCATCACCCGACAGAAGCTCGACCGGCAGGCCCGCCGCCGCGAGGCCCGAAGCCGCCTCCACCGCACCCTCGCGCAGCGTCTCGTGAAGCTCGAATATCGTGGCGGGGCCATTCTCGAAGGCGAAGGCGACGCCGCCGGCATCTCCGGTCGTCCGGTCCCCGGCGGCGATCTCCGCGACCCAGGCGGGTCGGCCAAGCCTTGTCCGCCGGCCGCCGACCAGCGCCTCGACGCCGACGCCGGGAATTTCCCGCACAGCCTCGATTGCCGGTTCGGTGCCGGCCGAAAGCCCGGCATGGATCGCCCGGGCGGCGGGATGGCTCGACCGTGCCGCAAGGGCCCGCGCCGCGCCGCGCGCCTCTTCGTCGGCATCCGTCCGGGCGAGCGCCGGCGTGCCGGTGGTCAGGGTGCCGGTCTTGTCGAACACCACCGTGTCGATCTCGGCGAGCCGCTCCAGCGCCGAGCCGTCCTTCATCAGGATCCCGGCGGAGAAGAGCCGCGATGCCCCGACGACATGGACGACCGGCACTGCGAGCCCGAGGGCGCAGGGGCAGGTGACGATAAGGACGGCGATCGCGATGGTGATGGCGTGGTACCAGTCGCCGCCCGAGAGGAAGAGCCAGGCGAGGAAGGTCACTGCGGCAGCGAGATGGACCGCGGGGGCGTAGAGCCGCGCCATCCGGTCGGCAACCCGCACATAGGCGCCGCGTCCTACTTCTGCCGCCTCCATCATCGCCATGATCTCGGCGAGGAAGCTTTCCTTCGCATTGCTCAGCGCCTCGACGTCGAGAGGCCCGGAGAGGTTCAGGACGCCTGCCTCGACCCGCATCCCGGCAGAGGCGTCCAACGGCTCGCTCTCGCCGGTGACGAGGGAGCGGTCGAGGGTGCTTTCTCCCGCAACGATGCGCGCATCGACGGGCATCCGCTCGCCGGCGGAGACGCGGAGCCGCATGCCGGGCTCGACCTCGTCGATCGGCACATGCACCGGCGCCCCGTCGACGATGCGGGTGGCGCCCTTGGCGGCGAGACGCGCGATGCCGAGGACGGCGCTTCTCGCGCGCTCGCGCATCAGCTCGTCGAGATAACGCCCGACCAGCAGGAAGAAGGTCAGCGTCACCACCGCGTCGAAATAGGCCTCGGCGCCGCCCGAAAGGCTCTCGACAATGCTCATGCCGAGGGCGAGAAGAAGGGCGAGGGAGATCGGCACGTCCATGTTCAGCCGGCCGGCCCTCAGGGCACCGAAGGCCGAGCGGAAGAACACCTGGCCCGAAAAGGCGACCGCCGGAATGGCGATCAGCGCGGAGATCAGGTGGAAGAGGTCGCGCGTCGCATCGTCGGCGCCGGCCCAGACCGAAACCGAGAGGAGCATGACATTGGCCGCGGCAAAGCCGGCGATCCCGAGCGCCGTCAGCAGCTTTGCCGACTGCCTGCCGCGCGCCAGCTCGTCGAGGTCGCCGAGATCGACGGGCGTTGCCGGATAGCCGAGGCGGGCGAGCGTCTCGGCGATGGGGAGGGGCGGGACGTCGGTCGTCGAGAGCACCACCGTCACCCGGCGAAGCGTCAGATTGACCCGTACCGAGTCGACGCCGGCTAGCGGCTTCAGCGCGTCCTCGATCGCGGCGATGCAGGCGCCACAGTGGACGTCAGGGACGGCGAAGACATAGGTGACGCTGCCGTCCCTGCCGACGCGGCCGGCATGGCGCAGTTCTTCGCCGCGCAGGTCCGCCGCGACGACGCGCTCCTCGGCCTCCGCCAGATCAAGCGCCGGGCTGCAGCAGCTCATCTCAGGCTCCCCTAACGCACGCTGAAGCGGACGGCGCGGTGCCAGGGCGCGAGCCCGTCCTTGTCGATCGTCACTCGCGCCTCCCACCGCCCGGCGGTCAGCGCAGTTGCCCCTTCATAGGCGCCGCCTGCCGGGGACAGGGTGAATGTACGATCGAAATTGGCGTTGACCGGATGGCCAATCGTCACCGTCACGGCCGCCCCCTCAATCGGCCGGCCGGCGGCGTCGCGCAAATGCAGGCGGAAGCGTCCGTCGAGATAGCTCGTGTCCACCCTCCAGCCGCGGGCGATTTCACGCTCGCGGACCGCGGTGTCGGTATCGAAGGTCTGGCTGGCGACGTAGCTGTTCGAGACGACAAGCCCGCTCCACGTCGTCTCGGCGTACCAGGCCATGGTGACGTTCACCGAGATCACCGTTCCGAAGAACGCCACCATGATGATTGCCATGTGCCGGCCGGTGAATTCGCGGGTGGCGCGGCCTTCTGCGCTCATCTGGCTTTCTCCGGGGCCTCGAAGGCGGCGTCGTAGACGGCGCGTTCGGAACTGCTCATGTCGTCGAGGACGAAGCGGAAGTCGGTCGTCCCCGGTTTGATCTCGCCGGCGGGCTGAACGACGAAGAATTTCAGCGTCCGCAGCCGGTCGGGATCGACCTTGACCGCGAAGCTGCGGCCGTCCGGCTGGTCGAGATCCTCGGAAAACATCGTCGCGCCCGGCAGTCCTTCGAGCGACAGGCGGAATTCGCGCGGCTCGGGGATCATGTTGAGGAGCTTGACGGTATAGCCGTTGCGGATCGAGCCGTCGCTGAGCGTGACGAAGACCGGATTACGGTCGCGCTGGACGTTGAGCTCCAGCCGCTCGCGGGACATCAGCGCGACCAGGAGGCCGATGCCGATCGCCGTCCAGAGGCCGGCATAGATCAGCGTGCGTGGCCGCAGGAAGACGCGCCAGTCGAAATGCTTCAGGGCGGTGACGAAGCGGCCTTCGGTATCGCGCACCCGGCCCGGCTCGATCGCGCCGGTGACCGGGTTCGTCGCGAGCGCCATATTGGCGTCGTAGTCCTTCAGCGTCGCATAGGAGATCAGGCCGCGCTCGCGGCCGATCTTGTCCATCACACCGTCGCAGGCGTCGATGCAGAGCGCGCAGGTGATGCAGGCCATCTGCTGGCCGTCGCGGATGTCGATGCCCATCGGGCAGACGGCGACGCAGGCGTTGCAGTCGACACAGTCGCCCGCCGCAATCCCTGCCGCCTTGGCTCGCCTCGCGCCACGGCTGCGCGGCTCGCCGCGCCAGTCGTTATAGGTGACGACGAGGGAGTCCTCGTCGAGCATCGCCGCCTGAATGCGCGGCCAAGGGCACATATAGATGCACACCTGCTCGCGCATGAAACCGCCGAAGACGTAGGTTGTAGCGGTGAGGATGCCGACGGTCGAATAGGCGACGAAGGGCGCATCGCCCTCGAGAAAGTCCTGCAGAAGGGTTGGCGCGTCGGCGAAATAGAAGATCCAGGCGCCGCCGGTCGCCACTGCAATGACGATCCATGTCGCATGTTTCATGACGCGCTTGCGGATCTTGTCGAAGCTCCAGGGCGCCTTGTCGAGCCTGATCCGGGCGTTGCGGTCGCCTTCGAAGAAACGCTCGACCACCAGAAAGAGATCGGTCCAGACGGTCTGCGGGCAGGTGTAGCCGCACCAGGCGCGGCCGACCACGGACGTCACCAGAAACAGCCCGACCCCGGCCATGACGAGAAGCCCGGCGACGAAGATGAACTCCTGCGGCCAGATCTCGATGAAGAAGAAGTAGAAGCGTCGATGCGCGAGATCGACGAGCACCGCCTGGTCCGGCGCGAAGGGGCCGCGGTCCCAGCGCAGCCAGGGGGTGACGTAATAGATGCCGAGGGTGACCGCCATGATGATCCATTTCAGCCGGCGGAAGCTTCCCTCGGCGCGCTTGGGGTGGATCTTCTCGCGCTTGGCATAGAGTGGCTGGGTCTGCTGGCGCACCGGCGCATTGACGGGCACGACGTCGATGCGGTGGATGTCAGGGCTGTCCGGGCGATTAAGCATGAATGGGTCTCGGCATTGTACCCGTTGATACGGGCGACAGCCGAGCTCCTAGACCGCAGGGGAGCGGTCGTCCTTGATCGAGGTCAAGTGGAGCGATGCCCACTCTCCGTCGTGGCTCTACCGTCCGAAGCCTCAGACTGATCTCGGCGGGTGTGGCACCGCAGCCAGGGCAGAGAGTCGTTCGTCCTTGACAGGCTATGCAACTTACGCAGTCATGGACCGGATGCATACGGTTTGCCAGACTCCTGCATTTGACCGGGCCGCACGCGACGCAGGAATGAGCGAAGCCGAGATCGAGAGGCTCGTCGTCTTCCTGTCGGCAAATCCCGACGCCGGGGTTGAAATGCAGGGTACGGGCGGATGCCGCAAACTGCGCGTTGCGGGGCGTGGCAAAGGCAAGAGCGGCGGCTACCGGACGATCACCTTTTATTCTGGTGACGACATGCCCGTCTTCCTCATTACCGTCTTCTCGAAAGGCGAGCGGGCCAATCTGACGGCAAAAGAGCGGAACGCGCTCAAGTCGCTATCCGCGGCGTTGGTAGATGATTATGGCGAACGGTCCCGTAAGACAGGTGGGGTGAGATGAGCAAGAAGGCTTTCGACAAGATCGCAGAGGGTCTCGGCGAGGCGATCGCGATTTCGAAGGGAGAGATGAACCCGGCGAGGCTTTACGTCCCCGATGATATCGACGTTCGAAACCTGCGTATGCGTCTTGCGATGAGCCAAGACGATTTCGCATCGGCGTTCGGCTTCACAATCAATCAGATTCGTGAATGGGAACAGGGCCGAGCGCGCCCCATCGGGGGCGTGCGCGCCTATCTGTTCCTGATCGAGCGCGATCCGGAGAGCGTGCTGGCGCTGCTTCGGCAAAAGGACCCACGCGAAGCCGCCTGAAGGGGTAGCGCGGCTCTCGCGAGACTAGGCGAGAGCCGTCGCGGATGCGCCGCTACTCGCCACCGCCCAGGCTGTGCACGTAGACCGTCAGCTCCTTCACCGTCGTCTCGCCCAACCGCTCGCCCCAGGCCGGCATCACCCCGTGGCGCGGTGCGGTGACTTGGGCGACGATGTCGGCCTTCGAGCTGCCATAGAGCCAGATCGCATCGTTGAGCCGCGGCGCGCCGATCTCGTGCATGCCTTCGCCCTTCTCGCCGTGGCAGGCCGCGCAGTTGTCGGCAAAGATCGCCTGTCCCTTCTCGACCGCCGCCTCGTCGCCGCTCCTGCCGCCGAGCGAAAGGACGTATTCCGCGACGTCGCCGATCTGCGTCCGGTCGAGGACGCCGTCCCGTCCGAAGGCCGGCATTTCCGAGATCCGCGTGTCGTCGTCGGTGGCGTAGCGGATGCCGTGTTCCAGCGTCGTGTGGATGGCGTCGAGCGAACCGCCCCACAGCCATGAATCGTCGTTGAGGTTGGGGTAGCCGGGCCCGCCTTCCGCGCCGGAGCCATGGCACTGGACGCAGTTGACCTTGAAGGCTGCCTTGCCGGCGGCAATGGCCGTCGGCCGAAGCTCCGGGTTCGCGGCGATTTCCTCGACGCCGAGCGAAGCGATCTCATCCAGCTTGCCGGCATTCGCGGCCTTGGCCTCCTCGATCGACGCCTCCAGCTGGCCGCGGCTCGACCAGCCGAGAAGCCCGCCGGTCGCCGAGTTGATCATCGGCCAGGCCGGATAGAGCACCGTGTAGACCAGCGCGAAGGCGATACAGCCGTAGAAGGTCCACAGCCACCAGCGCGGCAGCGGGTTGTTGAGTTCCTTGATGCCGTCCCAGGAGTGGCCCGTGGTCTCGACACCGGTGATCTGATCGACGTCCCTGGTCTCGGCCATGGGTCAGTCCTCCTTGAGGGGGATGGCGGCGGCATCGTCGGCCGCCTGGCGGGCGCCGGGGCGCAGCACGAAGCCGACTACGCCGAGGAAGAAGAGGGCCATCGCAAGCAGCCCCCAGGAATCGGCGAATGCGCGCATGGCGTGATAGTCGAAGTCCATCTGCGTCGCCTCCTAGCGCTGGTTTTCCTGCGGCTCGTAGGCCGAGAAATCGACCAGCGTGCCGAGCATCTGCAGATAGGCGACGAGGGCGTCCATCTCGGTCAGGCGCTGGGGATTGCCGTCGAAATCGGCGACCACCGCCTTCGGATAGCGGGCGAGCAGCCCCGAAGTGTCGCCGTCCGGATCGACCTGCGCCCTCAGATCGGCGGCGGCGTTCTCGACCATCTCGTCGCTGTAGGGCACGCCGACGTCGCGATTGGCCGCGAGGTGGCCGGCCGGATCCTTCATGTCGAGATCTGCCTGCATCAGGAAGCCGTAGGACGGCATGATCGATTCCGGCACGACAGAGCGCGGCTCGATCAGGTGCTGCACCTGCCATTCGTCGGAGTAGCGGCCGCCGACCCTGGCGAGATCCGGGCCGGTGCGCTTGGAGCCCCACTGGAACGGATGATCGAACATCGATTCCGCCGCCAGCGAATAGTGGCCGTAGCGCTCGGTCTCGTCCCGGAACGGGCGGATCATCTGGCTGTGGCAGTTGTAGCAGCCTTCGCGGATGTAGATGTTGCGCCCGGCGAGCTCGAGCGGCGAGTAGGGCCGCATCCCCTCCACCTTCTCGATGGTGTTCTGCAGGTAGAAGAGCGGGGCGATCTCGACGATGCCGCCGATCGTCACCACCAGGAACGACAGGACGAGGAGCAATGTGACGTTGCGCTCGATCTTGCCGTGATGGGCGAGGATGCCGCGGGCGACGGGGTCGGCCTTCAATTCGGGCCGCGCGCCGTCGAGGGCGGGATTGGAGTTGCTGGATTGGGTCATCGGTCGATCCTCACTCCGCCGGCTGCAGGGCGCTGCCCATCGGCACCTCCCGGCGGATTTCGCCGCGGATGGTCTTGTAGACGTTGAAGGCCATGATCAGAGCGCCCGCGAGGTACATCACCCCGCCCAGCATGCGCATCACATAGTAGGGATGCATGGCCGCGACGGTCTCGGCGAAGGAGTAGACGAGGTAGCCGTCCTCCCCGTATTCCCGCCACATCAGGCCCTGCATGATGCCCGACACCCACATGACCGCGGCGTAGACGACGATGCCGAGCGTCGCGAGCCAGAAGTGCCAGTTGACGAGGCGCAGCGAGTAGAGCCGCTCGCGCTGCCAGAGCTTCGGCGTCAGGTGGTAGACCGCCCCGAAGGAGATCATGCCGACCCAGCCGAGCGCGCCGGAATGGACGTGGCCGATGGTCCAGTCGGTGTAGTGGCTGAGCGAATTCACCGACTTGATCGACATCATCGGACCCTCGAAGGTCGACATGCCGTAGAAGGCGACCGACATCACCATCATCCGCAGCACCGGATCGGTCCTGAGCTTGTCCCAGGCGCCGGAGAGCGTCATCAGGCCGTTGATCATGCCGCCCCAGGAGGGCATCCACAGCATGATCGAGAACACCATGCCGAGGGTCTGCGCCCAGTCGGGCAGGGCGGTGTAGTGGAGGTGGTGCGGGCCGGCCCAGATGTAGAGGAAGATCAGCGCCCAGAAGTGGATGATCGACAGCCGGTAGGAATAGACCGGCCGGTTCGCCTGCTTCGGGATGAAGTAGTACATCATGCCGAGGAAGCCGGCGGTCAGGAAGAAGCCGACGGCGTTATGGCCGTACCACCACTGGGTCAGCGCATCCTGGACACCGGAGAAGGCCGAGTAGCTCTTGGCGCCGAGAAACGACACCGGCATCGACAGGTTGTTGACCACGTGCAGCATCGCGATGGTCACGATGAAGCTCAGATAGAACCAGTTGGCGACGTAGATGTGCGGTTCGCGGCGCTTCACCAGCGTACCGAGGAAGACCGCCAGATAGGCGACCCAGACGACGGTCAGCCACAGGTCGACATACCATTCCGGCTCGGCATATTCCCGCCCCTCGGTGATGCCGAGGAGATAGCCGGTCGCCGCCATGACGATGAACAGCTGGTAGCCCCAGAAGACGAACCAGGCGAGGTTGCCGCCCCACAGCCGCGCCCGGCAGGTGCGCTGCACGACATGGAAGGAGGTGGCGAGAAGGGCGTTGCCGCCGAAGGCGAAGATCACCGCCGAGGTGTGCAGCGGCCGCAGCCGGCCGAAATTGAACCAGGGCTGGATGTTGAGGTCCGGCCAGGCGAGCTGCGAGGCGATGACGACGCCAACGAGCAGGCCGACGACGGCCCAGAACACCGTGGCGACGACGCCGTAGCGCACCACCTCGTCCAGATAGGCGACGGTGGTGCCCTCGCTCGCCGCGGTGGCACCGGCAGCGGCCTTGCCGCTGCCGTCGGCCCTCAGCGGGATCATCTTGTCGCCGGAAAAGTCGATCCGGCGCATCAGGACGATCGTCGCCAGCGCCAGCACGATGAACAGCACATAGGCGTGCTGGCGGAATGGCTCGTCGGCGGCAAAGCCGGCGCCAAGAAGCGCCAGAAACGCGGCCAGACCGACGAGCATCGTCTCGGTCGTATATTTCATGGATTTGCCACCCTCCGTCGGTCGGGCCCCGGCGCCCCGCGGCTGTGCCGGACGCGCCCTGGACGAGGGTTCAACTGCCAGTTCGTCGGGCGAGGCGCTTTGACATAGGTCAAGGCGTCCGGTCGCCGGCGTGGCGACAAATGACGGTACGCATCCTCGCTATCGGAGCCGTTCCGCGATGTTTGAGCCGAGATTCCCGTCGCCGCGTTCTTCCCGACGTCGAGCCATGGACGACAAAGGCGAACACGTCGTCGTCATGCTGCCTCTGCCCGTGGCGGTGGAGCGCGGCGCGTCGGCTGCGGTGGAGCGCGCCGAGCGCCTCGGCGCGGCTCTCGGCCGTATCAAAGCCGTCATGCAGCCGGCAGTCCTGGCCGAGCTTCGCCGGGAGCTCGCCGTCCAGCGCCGGCTCTGCGATTCGCTCGAGGCAATTGCCGACGCCCTGCCGGACAATCTCGACCACCAGCATACGCTGCATGTCGCCCGCTCGATCGGATCGATCGTGCGGCGTGCCCACGCCTTCGAGGAGACGACGATCTTTCCGCTGCTCGACCGCAGCTTCAGGAACCGGCCGCAGCTCGCGGCGACGCTCGAACGGCTGCATTTCGAGCACTGGGAGGACGAGAGCTTCGCCGAGGAGCTGGCCGAAAAGCTCATCGACTACGTCAAGGCCGCCGCCGCAAGGCCCGGGCCGCTGGCGCCCCGCTGCGCGGCCTCGGTGCCGCGGGTCGGAGTCTTCGGAACGATCGTGAGCGGCCCGCTGTCGATCTCGGCCGATCCGGTCGCCGAGGCCCTCGGCTACATGCTGCGCGGTTTCTTCGAGGGGCTGCGCCGGCACATCGCCTTCGAGGAGGAGCATCTCCTTCCGCTTCTCGGAGAGATCGGGTGAGACCATGACCGCCATCAACGCCGCGACGATCGACCACGACGCCGTCCTCGCGCGATACGGGGCGGAGGTGCCCCGTTATACGAGCTACCCGACGGCGCCGCATTTTGCCGCTGACAGCGCCGGGTCGCTCGCCGCCGAACTTCAAGGCGGCCTCGATCCGCAGATGCCGGCTTCGGTCTATCTGCACATTCCGTTCTGCGACCGGCTCTGCTGGTTCTGCGGCTGCCACACCAAGCAGACCCGCCGCTACGACCCCGTCGCCGCCTATGTCGGTTCGCTGGTTCTTGAGATCGCCGCCTTCCGCCGCAGCCTGGGCTTTGCGCCGCGGCTCGGCGCGCTGCATCTCGGCGGCGGTTCGCCAAGCTTCCTGACGGGGGAGGATCTGGCGCGGATTTCCGAGGCGCTGCACGAGGCGTTCGACTTTGTGTCCGGCGCCGAGATCAGCGTCGAGATCGACCCGTCCGACGTCACCGCCGAGACCCTGGCCGGCCTCAGGCAACTCGAAATGACCAGAGCCTCGATCGGCGTCCAGGACTTCGATCCCGCCGTGCAGGCGGCGATCAACCGGCCGCAGAGCTTCGAGCAGACCCGCGACGTCATCGCCGAGCTGCGCTCGTCCGGGCTCGTCTCCGTCAATGTCGACGTGCTCTACGGCCTGCCGCTGCAGACGCCGGAACGGCTGGACGCGACGGTCGATCAGGTGATCGCGCTGCAGCCGGAGCGCGTGGCGCTGTTCGGCTATGCCCATGTGCCGCACGCCAGGAAGCACCAGACGATGATCCGCGAGGAGGACCTGCCGTGCCGCAAGGCGCGGCTGGCCGATGCCGAGCGCGCGTCGAGCAGCTTCCGTCTCGCGGGATACGAGGCGATCGGCATCGACCATTTCGCCCGGCACGGCGATCCCCTCGCCAAGGCAGCCCGCTCCGGCGGGCTGCACCGGAATTTTCAGGGCTATACCGCCGATCCGCACGAAACGCTGATCGGCTTCGGCGCCTCGGCGATATCGAGTTTTCCCGGCGGCTATATCCAGAACACCGTGCCGACCGGGCTCTACCGCGACCAGGTCGATCGCGGCGAGGTGCCGGCCGCCCGCGGCTATCGGCTGACCCTCGACGACCGCATCCGCGGCGCGATGATCGAGCGGCTGATGTGCGACTTTGCGATCGGCTTCGACGATCTCACGGCGCGTTTCGGCCTTGCCGCCGCGCCCTATGTCCGCGATGCGCAGCGACTGGCCGCGAGCGATACGCACGGCATGACCCGCATTTCCGGTCGCCGCTTCGTCATCAAGCCGGAGGCGCGCTCGCTCACACGCGTCGTCGCCTCCTGGTTCGACGCTCATCTCTTCAGCGCCGAGGCGCGCTATTCGAAGGCTGTTTGAGCCATCGTCCTGCGGCCGCAGGACGCATTTCTTTTCGGCAGGGCGCCATCGGGGCGAGAGGGCGCCGCCGGCCGTACCGTGGCCGGCTGCTGCCGTGATGCGATGCAATTTGAAGCTGGCGCCCCGCTGTGGCATAGGAGCGGCGGGCGGGCATCCCGATGAGAGGGTAGCCGCACTGGCTCGCCGCCCTTTCCGAGGATATTCATGCCGTTTCGCACGACCATCGCCCCGCTCGTCCGGGCTCTCTTAGAGCGTGGCTACGAGGAGCCGACGCCTGTTCAGGACGCGGTCCTGGAGGAAGGCACGGAGAGCCGCGACCTGCTGGTTTCGGCCCAGACCGGCTCGGGCAAGACCATCGCCTACGGGCTCGCGATCGCGACGACGCTGCTCGGTGAAAGCGAAAGGTTTGCGCCTGAGGCCATGCCGGCGGCGCTGATCGTCGCGCCGACCCGCGAACTGGCGATCCAGGTGACGAGCGAGCTTTCCTGGCTCTACGCCCAGACCGGGGCCGAGATCGTCACCTGTGTCGGCGGGATGGACCCCCGCGCCGAGCGCCGCAGGCTCGACCGCGGCGCCCACATCGTCGTCGGAACGCCGGGACGGCTGCGCGATCACCTGGAGCGCGGGGCGCTGAAGATCGGCGCGCTGAAGGCGCTGGTTCTCGACGAGGCCGACGAGATGCTCAATCTCGGTTTCCGCGAGGATCTGGAGTTCCTGCTCGAGGCGACGCCGGCGGAACGGCGTACGCTGCTGTTCTCCGCCACATTGCCGAAGACCATCATGGCGATGGCGCGCCAGTATCAGCGCGGCGCCCTGCGCATCGAGGTCGCCAAGGGCACGGCCGGCCATGCCGACATCGAATACCGGGCGATCCGCATCGCGCCGAACGAGGTCGAGCACGCCATCGTCAACGTCCTGCGCGAGGCCGAGTCGCCGAGCGCCATCGTCTTCTGCAACACCCGCGAGTCGGTCCGCCATCTCTCCTCCGGCCTGATCGAGCGGGGCTTTGCCGCCGTGACGCTGTCCGGCGAGCTCGGCCAGGCGGAACGGAACCAGGCGATGCAGGCGCTGCGCGACGGCCGGGCGCGGGTGTGCGTCGCGACCGACGTCGCGGCGCGGGGCATCGACCTGCCGAGCCTCGGCCTCGTCATCCATGCGGAACTGCCGAGCGACGCCGAAACCCTGCAGCACCGGTCGGGCCGCACCGGCCGGGCGGGCAGGAAGGGCGTCTCGGCGCTGCTGGTGCCAATCTCCCGGCGCCGCAAGGCCGAGCGTCTGCTTGCCGAAGCCAATCTTCGCGCCGTCTGGTCCGGAGCGCCGTCGGCCGAGACGATCCGCCGGCTCGACGAGGATCGGCTCCTGTCGGATCCGCTTCTCACCGAGCCGGCCGGAGACGAGGATCTCGCCGTGGCGCGGCGACTTCTGGAAAACCGCAGCGCCGAGGATCTCGCGGCGGCGCTGGCGCGGCTTTACCGCGCCCGGCTGCCGGCGCCCGAGGACGTCTTCGACCCGGGCTTCGGGCCGGACCCGAAGGCCGGCAAGGACTTCGCCGGCAAGGGCCGGAAGGGCGGCGAGGGCGAGCGGGCGGCGAGGGAGCATGTGCGCGGCGGCCCGGTGGTCTGGTTCCACATGGATGTCGGCCGGCGCAACAATGCCGATCCGAAGTGGCTGCTGCCGCTGATCTGCCGGCGCGGCAAGATCACCCGCCAGGAGATCGGGGCGATCAAGATCTACGATCGCGAGACGAAGTTCGAAATCGCCGAGAGCGTTGCGAAGAAGTTCGCGAGCACTGCCGAGGTCAGCGACGGCGACGACATCACCATCAGCCTTGCCGACGGGCCGGCCGGCGACGCGCCGCCGCGTGGCAAGTTCGGCAAGGGAAAGCCGGGGGGGAAACCGGGCGGAAAGGGCGGCAAGCCGTTTGCGGGCGGCGGCAGGCCGGAGAATTTCGACCAGCCGCGCGGCAAGAAGCCGGCACACCGCAAGGGTGCCAAGCCAGGAAGCGCCGGGACCTCGTCACCGGCCGGAGCGCCACAGGGCAAACCGCGCAAGGAGCGCCGGCCGAAGGGCTGAGCCTCACAGCATCGTCGCGAGCAAGGCCAGCGCCAGCGCCGGCAGCGTGACAATGATGCCGACCTTGAGAAACGGCAGCGCGCCGTAGGCGATGCCCTCGCGCCGCAGGGCGATGAGCCACAGGATCGTCGCCAGCGAGCCGGTGACCGAAATGTTCGGGCCGAGGTCGATGCCGATCAGGATCGCGTCGGTCACATGCGGCGGCGCATCGGCCGCCGCCACGACGCCGCCGGAAACGAGGCCGAGCGGCAGGTTGTTGGTAAGGTTGGTCAGCACCGCGACGACACCTCCGACGACCGGCGCGGCGAGCGCCCCCGTCTCCTGAACGGTGGCCTGCAGAGCCGCAACGAGCGCGGCTTCGAGTCCGATCCCATCGAGTGCCCGGACGATGACGAAAAGCCCTGCGACGAGGACGAGGGTCGACCAGGAGACGCCCGAAAGCGCGGGAAACGGGCTGCGCCTTTCGGCGAGCGTCACGAAGGCGAGCGTAGCGGCGCCCGCCATCGCCGTCGGCAGGCCGAGTTCGGTGCCGAGCGCCGAGGCGGTCAGTAGCGCAGCGACCGCCAGGATCAGCCCGATCGCGGCGATCCGCCCGCCGCGCGAAAGCCGCGGCGTTGCGGCCGGCTGCACGATCGCAGTGCCGAGAGATTTCCGCGTGATCAGGAACAGCGCGCCATAGGTGGCGAGGATCGCCGCGAGCGAGGGCAGGGCGAAACGGGCGAGCCACGCGCCGAGCGGCGGGATCGCCTCGCCGAAGACGACGATGTTCGCAGGATTGGAGATCGGCAGGACGAAGGAGGCGGCGTTGGCGACGAAGGCGCAGGCGAGGAGATAGGGGATCGGATCCTTCACCTTGGCAGCGCGGGCAACAGCGATGACCGCGGGCGTCAGGACGACCGCCGTCGCGTCGTTGGAGAGGAACACCGTCACCGCCGTTCCGACCAGATAGACCAGCGCGAAGAGCCTCTGCGGCGAGCCTTTTGCCGCTCCTGCCGCGCGGGCGGCGAGATAGTCGAACAGGCCCTCGCGCCGGGCGATTTCGGCCAGCAGCATCATCCCGGCGAGAAAGAGGTAGACGTCTGTGCCGGCCGCGATGCCTTGCAGGGCGTCTGCCGGCGAAAGCAGCTGCAGCGCCACAAGGAGCGCCGCACCGGCAGTCGCGAAGACCCATTCCGACCAGCCGAAGGGCCGCAGGATGACGCCGCCGACGGCAAGGGTGGAAATGACGCCCGTTGCGGCGACGGCGACGGGTGGGCTCAAGGCTGCCTCAGTAGATGCCGGGGATCAGCCGCGCCGTGCGGCTGCGGTAGTCGCGCCAGGCTTCGCCGAAGGTCTCTTCCATCATCGCCTCTTCCGGCCCGATGCGCAGGAAGAACAGCGTGCCGAAGCCGACGAGCCCGGCCAGCCCGGCGACGAGATTGGGCAGAAGCAGCGCCTGTGCGAGAGCCATCGTCCAGAACGCGGAGTACATCGGGTGGCGGACGTGCCGGTAGATGCCACTGGTGACGAGTTCGTGCTTCTCGCGGATGTCGAGAGAGACCGACCACATCCTGCCGAGCGCCTTGTGGGTGAGGCGGAAGAGGACGAGCGCGACGATCAGGGCGATCATGCCGAGGCCGGTCTGGAAAGGCGAGGGGACGTAGCTCGCAAAGCGCGGCAAGCCGGTCGCGACGAAGATGCCGGGAATGATGCCGAGGCCTGAGAGCGAGATCAGCATGCGCACCGTCTCGGCCCGGCCGCGCCGTGTCGCCGCGACGCGGCGGCGTTTTGCGCGACGCTCGAACGGGTAGCGGATGACGTACCAGCCGACGATCAACAGCACCCAGCAGATCTTGCCGACGAGGACCGTGCTCATGCCGGGCTTCCCTCTGCCGGCGCGGTGACTGAGATATCCTTCGGCGGTTCGGGAAGCGCCTTCAGCGGCGGCCGGTCGATGCTCGCCTCATAGGCGAGGTCGCCAATCGGATGCGGTCCCGTCAGAAGCATGTGGAAGGAATAGGGCGCCCGTCTCTCGACCGGCAGGACGAACTGCCTGTGCAGGCGGAAGAAGTCGCGCTTGATGCGCTTGTAGGTCTCGGGCTTCACCAGCTTGCGGAAATGCACCCGGACGACACGGGGCGTCCGGCCCGTCTCGATGCCGAGGGAGGTGGCGGGGTTCGACTTGTAGAAGTTGATCGGGTCGGAAAGGCCCTGGCAGTCCGTCCAGGGCACGAGCCTCTCGGTGACAAGCCGCCGCACGGCTCTCCGTTCGTCGCTCGCGGCCGGATGCAGTGCTGTCTTCATCAAGCTGGAGCCGACGGTGAGGACATGCGGCTGCAGTCCGGCGAGGGCGGGGCGCTGCAGCGCCTCGTCGAGGGCGAGGACGGCCATGACCGCACCAAGGCTGTGGGCGGCGACGACGAGTTCGGTGCCCTTGTCCGATGCCCCTTCGCCGAGGTGCGCGGCCAGTTGTTCGGCCTGCAGCAGGATGCGGCTGCGGATCGCCGGGTTGCGGTCACGGCAGATGTCCCGCGCCATTGCCCAGTCGTCGAGGGCGGTAAAGATGTGCAGACGGCGAGCGGCGAGGAAGATCAGTCCGGCAAAGACCGCAAGGCCCGCGGTAAGGCCAACGAGCGTCGCGGCGAGGCTGCCGAGCCCTCCTGCGAGACCGGCCAGCAAGACCCCGGCGAACGATCCGAACAGCAGGGCGGCGACGAGAATGGCGATCGGGAAGAGGTAGAAGAGGCCATAGCGCCAGCTGACACGGAAATAGCGGAACACCGTGCCGGAAAAGAGAAAGTCGGCAAGGGCGAGATAGCCGGTAAGAAAGCGCCGGTAGAACGGCCGCGCCGCATAGGCGAGGATCAGGTCGCCCCAGTCGAAGAAGACGATCTCGGTGTCGGTGCGCCAGGGCCGGTTGCCCGCCGCTGCCCCGCCGAGCCGCAGTTTCAGGCGCGGAAACAGCCCGTCCGGCCCGCTGCTGCTGTCCGGCTCCTCGACCGCGATGGCGAGGTCCCAAAGCGCCGCCGCGCTTTCCGCGCCCCGGCGAAAGCGCCGGATATGGGCGTCGGCGCGCATCGGCTCGAAACCGGGAAAGAGGCAGACGAGCCGGCGCGTGATCATGCTTCCTCCCTTTCAAGCGCATTCATGCTTCGGGGAGGAGGCTGTAGCGCAGTCGGGCGGCGAGCAAAAGCCATCGGCCGGCGATCGCCTGCGGCATCCGCGTGATTTTTCCGGCGTTTGGCGGCGATGCCGCGTCAGGCGGCCTGCCGCGCCTCGTTGACCCGTCGCATCGCTTCGGCGGCGATGGCGAAGGACTTCAGCCGCGCGGCGTGGTCGTGGATCTGCCCGGTGAGGATCATCTCGTCCGGCTGATAGTGCTCGACGAGGGCCTGCAACTCCCGCCGGACCTTTTCCGGCGAACCGACGGCTGACACCGCCAGCGCCTGGTCGAGCATCGACCGCCCGGCCGGATCGAGGTTCTCGAGATAGCCCTCGACGGGCCGGGGCAGCTTGCCGGGCTGGCCGGTGCGCAGCTTGACGAAGGCCTGTTCCATCGAGCTCTTGAGATAGGCGCCTTCGGCGTCCGTATCCGCGGCAAAGACATTGGCCGCCAGGACGAAATAGGGGTGCGGATGGCGCTCCGACGGTCGGTAGGTCTCGCGATAGACCTCGACCGCCTGGTCGAGCGCGGCCGGCGCGAAATGCGAGGCAAAGGCATAGGGAAGCCCGAGATGGGCGGCGAGCTGCGCGCCGTAGAGGCTCGATCCAAGGATGAACACCGGAACGCGGGTGCCTTCGCCGGGGATCGCCCGAAGCTTCTGGCCGTCTTCCGCCGGCTCGAAATAGACCATCAGTTCGAGGACATCCTGAGGGAAGCTGTCGCTGGATTCGAGGCTGCGCCGCAGCGCTCTTGTGGTCATCATGTCGGTTCCCGGCGCCCGGCCGAGGCCGAGATCGATCCGATCCGGATAGAGCGTCGCCAGCGTGCCGAACTGCTCGGCGATGACCAGTGGCGCATGGTTCGGCAGCATCACGCCACCGGCGCCGACGCGGATCGTCCTCGTCAGGCCCGCGACATAGGCGAGGGCCACCGCCGTCGCGGCACTGGCGATGCCGGGCATGTTGTGGTGCTCGGCCATCCAGAACCGCTTGTAGCCGAGTTCCTCGGCATGGCGGGCGAGCTCGCCGGAGTTCTTCAGGGCGTCGGCTGCGGTAAAGCCGTCCGGGACGGGCGACAGGTCGAGGACGGAAAAGGCGGGCATTGTGTGGCTCCGGTGTCCGATGAACGGTCAGGCTTTCTGACATGGTCCCGGTCGGGGTCGGTGAAAAGCCCCGTCAGCGAGGCTGACCGCTGCGTTCACGAAGACGAATGCCTCGCCACCCCGCCGGGCGAGGCCGGCCAAAGGCGTTCAGAGCCAGTTCTTGTAGCGGAAATAGACCAGGGGAACGACGGCCGAGATCACCATCAGCGCCAGCGCGTAAGGATAGCCGAAGGACCAGCCGAGCTCCGGCATGTTCTGGAAGTTCATGCCGTAGACGGAGGCGACCAGCGTCGGCGGTAGGAAGGCGACGGCGGCGACCGAGAAGATCTTGATGATGGCGTTCTGCTCGATCGAGATCATGCCGACCGTCGTGTCGAGCAGGAAGGTGGTCTTGTTGGAGAGAAACGAGACGAAATCGTTGAGCGAATGGATGTCGCGGGCCATCACCTTCACCCGCGCCTTGCCGTCCTTCATGCCGTTGCCCTTCTTGCGGTCGAGGGCCAGTTGCAGGAAGGGAAGGAGCCGGTCGAGCGTCGCGAGACTCTCGCGGACTCGCGAGGTCAGGTCGCCGGCCGCGCCGATCCGCTGCAAGAGCTTCTTGAAGTCCGCCGTGCCGGTCGGCTTCTTCTTCGCCGAGGAGGAGAAGATGTCGTCGCCGATGCGGTCGAGATCGGCGGAGATCAGCTCCAGAAGGTCGGCGACGCGGTCGACCACCGTCTCCAAAAGGCCGACCAAAAGCTGCTCCGCCGTCGGCGGCTTGCCGGCCGCGCGGGCGATCTCGCCCGGCTCGGCGTTCTCCTGATGCGGCGGCAGCACGGCCGGATCGCGGCAGAGTTTCGCGACGAAGATCTTGAAGCTCTTCGGCTCGCTGTAGCGCACGGTGACGAGCCGGCCGCGGGCGAGCATGAAGGTCACCGGGGCGAAGGCCGGCGCGCCGTTCTGGACGCCGTGGACGACGCTCGCGGTCATCACGTCGGCGCCGTCCTCCGAATAGAGCCGGCTCGACACCTCGATTTCGCTCATCTCCTCGCGGGTCGGGATGGCGATGGCGCAGAGTGCCTCGACGGCGGCGACCTCGTCCGGCGTCGGCGATGCGAGATCCACCCAGATCGCATTCGATGGCAGGTCGCCCGGGCCGGCCGTGTCGTGGACGACCTTCGTCCCGTCGAAGCTGTAGGTCTCGATCATCCGCTCACTTTCGAATGCTGTCTCAGCCAGTCGCCGATCGCCGGCTCTTCGATGATGCCTGCAGCCACACCCATCACCAACTCGTATACGCCGGCGTTGCTGGCCACGATTTCGATCCCGTTGATGTCGAGAAACACATAGCAGGCAAGAAACGCGGTCCGCTTGTTGCCGTCATGGAAGGGATGGCTTCAGGCAAGCGCGAACAGTTGGCTTGCGGCAAGCTCGAAAATATCCGCCTCGCCGTAGGCGAACTTGTTTTGTGGGCGGGCAAGCGCGGCTTCGAGGGCGTTTTCGTCTCTCAATCCCGCCAGACCGCCATGCTCGGCGATCTGCTCATCGTGCATTGCCTCAATCGCGGCGCGACTGAGCCACGCAAAGCTCATTTCGAAAGCTCTTTCAGGGCAGCCCGGTATTTGGCCATGGCCTTTCGCGCAGAAGTCATCTGCTCTTCGAAGGATCCATGTTTCGGCACCAGGGTCATGCCGTCGGCGTGACTGATAATCTCGATCTCGTCTCCTGCCTTCAGATGCAGGGCGTCGAGAACGTCCTTCGGGATGATTACGCCCGCTTCGCTGCCGAATTTCCGAATGACGGTTGCCATCGCTGTCGCTCCATCACCTTCCACGCGCGACGCCGTTCGCTTCCGGGCAGCTCCTGACCGATTCCCGCGGCACGGTGAGCGTCCAGACGACACCGGTAGCGGCATAGTCCATCGCCACCGAGCCGCCGAGACCGCGCGCCGTCATCTTCTGGGTGACCAGCGTGCCGAAGCCCGAATGGCGCGGCGGCGTCACCGGCGGGCCGCCGCTTTCGCGCCAGGAGAGCGTGACCGTCTCCTCCGCCGTCCAGGTGATCGTCACATGCCCCTCCGGGCGCGACAGGGCGCCGTATTTCGCCGCATTGGTCGCAAGTTCGTGGAGAGCGAGGCCGATCGTCTGGGCGGCGGTGGCGTTCAGCGGCAGCTCCGGTCCCTCGATGACGATCTGCTCGCTGTTCGATCCGAAGGCCTGCAGCTGGTTCTTCACGAGTTCGGCCATCGAGACGCTCTCCCAGCCGCCGGAGGAGAGGAGGTCGGCCGAGCGGGCGAGCGAGTTCAGGGCCTCGGAGAGCGTTGCCAGAAACTGCGTCGTGTCGGAGCTCTCATTGGCGGCGCGGCGGGCGATGGCAGCGATCAGCGCATACTGGTTCTTGGCGCGGTGGCTCATCTCGCGCATCAGGAAGCGGTTCTGCTCCTCCGCCTCACGGCGCTCGCGCGAAGCCTGGGCGAGCACCCGCGAGACCTGGCCGATCTCGGCGATGTCGGTGGAGATCACCGTCGCCGGCTCGCCGCGCCCGATCTGTTCGGCCTGTCTGGCGAGCTGGGAGATCGGCTCGGCGAGGCGGCGGCCGACGGTGATACCGAGAGCGACGCAGAAGGCGAGCAGTAACGCCCCCGCGGCGACGAGAAGCAGCCAGGAGCGCATCACCGGCCGGCCGATGACGGCGCTGGGGACCGCGACCGTCGTCGTCCAGCCGGACAGCGAAGACACGGTCGAGGCCTCGATCAGGTCGGCCGCCATGCGGGCATTGCCGACGGTCTCGACGATCGACGGATTGTCGTAGGAGATGCTCTGGCGCGGCCGCATCCTCCCGTCGCTGGTCACCGCGGCGAAAACGCGCTTGCCGAGCGCATCCTTGATGATCGCCGACCATTTGGTCGGCAGGTTGCGGTCGGCGATCACCGATTCGAACGAGGTCGTCGCCTTGGTCAGGATCAGCGCGTATTTGACCTTGGCGCCCTGCTTCACCGGGATCGCCACATGATAGACGAACTCTCCCCGCGACTTGCGGAAGCTGACGCCGGAGACCGTCGGCTGGAAGGTGCCGAAGACCCGATCAACGAGGGAGCGTTCGGGAAAGGGCGGGACGACCGGCGGAAATCCGCTCTGGGTGTCGACGAGGACGTTCATGTTGCGGTCGACCAGCTCGGCGGTGGTCGCGGTGCCGGCCAGCGCCGCCGCCGTCCGGTCGTGGAACTGCTGCAGCCGGTCGTTGAGGAGCGTCGGCGAGGCGGCCAGCACCCGTCCCGAGGTCAACAGGCCGTAGATCTCGCGGTCGATGGCGTTGGAGACGATCTCGGCGGTGTCGTTGACCTGCGCCGCCGCGATCTCCTGCTGCTGCTGGGAGAACTGGATGATCAGGAAGGCGCTGAACAGCAGCGCCGGGACGAGGACGATCAGCGCGAAGGTCACCAGATGGACGAACAGCGTCGGCCGGCGCCACAGCCGCGACAGGACGAGCCTGCGCCAGCGCGGCAGCAGCGCCGCCATGGGTGGGCGTCGCGCCCCCCCGGCGGGCTGCCCGTCTGATCGCGTCTGAACGCTCACCGCCGCATTTTCCCGAGCTTGTGCAGCCCCGTCGTCCGGAGCTGGCGCCTCGTCTGGATTCGGATTTTTCCCCACTCGGGGCAACCTTACGCGAGCCAAGGGCAATTTACCACATGGCGAAGGACATCGGAGCGGTCGATTTGCTCGCATCGGCGCGAAAATCGGAACCGATTTCCTGAAGGGCCCGATGCGTCGATTCAATCAGTTAGCTGCGTCCTATATGCGTCCACTCGGACGCACAGCGCTCTGGCAGCGCCATCGTGCCGCGGCTTGTTCGAAGCCGCCGTAAGAATATACTTTCGCAGCGCCGCGCGGGAGGCGGTCGACCATGGCTGAAACAGACCGGATCTACCTCGGCGCAAGCCGCAACGACGACGGCACCGTCGGGCAGGGCGAATATCTCGACCTGAAGCTCGCCAACCGACACGGGCTCGTCACCGGCGCTACCGGCACCGGCAAGACGGTGACGCTGCAGGTTCTGGCCGAAGGGTTTTCCGACGCCGGCGTGCCGGTGTTCTGCGCCGACATCAAGGGCGATCTCTCCGGCCTGTCGCAGCGGGGCGAGGCGAAGGACTTCCTCGTCAAGCGGGCCGCCGAGATCGGCCTCGAACCCTATTACAACGACCTCTATCCGGCGGTGTTCTGGGACATCTTCGGCGAGAAGGGCCATCCGATCCGCGCCACCATCTCCGAGATGGGCCCGCTGCTCCTGTCCCGCCTGATGAGCCTTTCGGAGGCCCAGGAAGGCGTTCTCAACATCGCCTTCAAGATCGCCGACGACGAGGGCCTGCTGCTGCTCGACCTGAAGGACCTGCAGGCGATGCTGGCGCATGTCGCCGAGCAGTCCTCCGAGATCTCCAAGCTCTACGGCAACGTCTCCAAGGCCTCGGTCGGGGCGATCCAGCGCTCGCTGCTCGTGCTCGAGCAGCAGGGGGCGGAGAGCTTCTTCGGCGAGCCGGCGCTGAAGATCGACGATCTGATGCGCACCGACCGGGACGGGCGCGGCTTCGTCAACGTGCTGGCCGCCGACCGGCTGATGATGAATCCGCGGCTCTATGCCACCTTCCTGCTCTGGCTCCTGTCGGAGCTCTTCGAGGAACTGCCGGAGATCGGCGATCCGGAAAAGCCCAAGCTCGTCTTCTTCTTCGACGAGGCGCATCTTTTGTTCGACGGCGCGCCTTCGATCCTCGTCGAGCGCGTCGAGCAGGTGGTGAAGCTGATCCGCTCCAAGGGCGTCGGCGTCTATTTCGTCACCCAGAATCCCCTCGACGTTCCGGAAGGCGTGCTCGCGCAGCTCGGCAACCGCATCCAGCATGCGCTGAGGGCCTATACGCCCCGCGAGCAGAAGGCGGTGAAGACGGCCGCAGAGACGTTCCGGCCGAACCCCGCCTTCAACGCTTTCGAGGCAATCACCACGCTCGGCGTCGGCGAGGCGCTGGTCTCGACCCTCGGCAAGGGCGGGGTTCCCTCAGTCGTCGAGCGCACTCTGATCCGCCCGCCTGCCGCAAGGCTCGGACCGGTCAGCGACGAGGAGCGGGCGGAGACCATGCGCCAGAGCCCGGTCGCAGGGCTCTACGACCATTCGATCGATTCCGAATCCGCCTATGAAATCCTCGTCGAGCGCGCCGGCGCGGAGCTGAAGCGCGAGGAAGAGGAGCGCGAACGCGAGGCGGAAGCCGCCCGCCAGCGGGAAGCGGCCGAGCGGGCGGGGCAGGAGGCGCGGGCAGAAGCCGCCCGGCGCCGCGCCGAGGCGGTGGACGAGAAAGGCGACGACGGGCGCGGCCCATGGGGCGGCGGGTCATCCGTTCCGCGGAGCCGACGCACCCGCACCGGCTTCCAGATTCCCGATTTCGGCCTCGGCGGGGACGGCCGCGACGATGCCGAGGACTACGCCGAATACGCCGACGACCAGCCGCGCCGCAGGGCGCCGCGGCGAAAGGCGACGCGCTCTTCCGGATACCAGCGCCAGACGGTGACCGAGACGATCATGAAGCAGGTCGGCCGCACGGTCGCCTCCACGGTGACGACTGCCATCGTCCGCGGCATCCTCGGGAGCCTGAAGCGCGGCAAGTGAGGCTCTGGCCGAAAGCCGTCCCTCACGCTCCCCGGGCCACACACTCGGAGATTACCGAAATTTAATCTGACGAAAACTGTCTGCTTAGCCGCGTCGGGTGTATCCCTCCGGCATGCAGAAACCTTCGATCGCGCCTCAGGAGACGCATTCCCGGTCCTTGCAGCACTGGCGACGATCCCCGAACATTTTTCTCAGGAAAACCGATGACGATTTCGATCCTTCGTCCCGCGATTCTCGCGGCCGCCTGCATCGCCTGTGCCGCCCTGCCGGCGGCGGCGGCCGACGTCCAGACCATCGAACTGACGCTGAAGGACCACAAGTTCTCGCCAGAGACGATCGAGGTGCCGGCGAATGAGCGGTTCCAGATCAAGCTGACCAATGCCGACGCCACGCCGGACGAGTTCGACTCGACGGATCTCAGGGTCGAGAAGGTGGTCGGCGGCGGCCAGACCGGCATCATCCGAATCCAGCCGCTGGTCCCCGGGCGCTATATGTTCATGGGCGAATATCATGCCGCGACGGCGCGCGGCATCGTGGTCGCGAAGTAGTCCGATGCTCGCTGCCTTCATCATCGTCTTTCGCGAGGTCATCGAGGCCGGTCTCGTCGTCGGCGTCGTGCTGGCGGCGACCCGCGGCCTTGCCGGGCGCGGCACCTATGTCGCCGGGGGCATCTTCGCGGGCTTCCTCGGCGCCTGTCTCGTCGCGGCCTTTGCCGGCGGCATCGCCGATCTCTTCGAGGGCTCGGGGCAGGAGGCGCTGAATGCCGGAGTGCTGATCGTCGCCGTCGCCATGCTCGTCTGGCACAATGCCTGGATGGCGAGCCACGGGCGTGAACTCGCCCGGGAACTGAAGGCTGTCGGCCATGCGGTGAAGGAGGGCAGCCGCTCGCTGATGGCACTTGCCATCGTCTGCGCCGTCGCGGTGTTGCGCGAGGGCTCCGAGGTGGTGCTGTTCCTCTATGGCGTCGCCGCGGCCGGCCAGACCACTGCTCTCGGCATCCTGTCGGGCGGCCTCCTCGGCATTGCCGGCGGCGCGGTTATCTCGGCGCTGCTCTATCTCGGCCTCATCGCCATTCCGCTGCGCCATCTCTTCGGCGTGCTGACGGCGCTGATCACCCTTCTGGCGGCAGGCCTCGCCGCGCAGGCGATGCGCTTCCTTGCCCAGGGCGGGTGGCTGAACGACTGGGTGACGCCGCTCTGGGATACGAGTTCGGTGCTTTCCGAGGCCAGCATTCCCGGCCGCGTCGCGCATGTGTTGTTCGGCTACATGGCCCAGCCATCCGCCAGTGAACTTGCCGCCTACCTCGCCGTCATCGCGGTGATGCTGGTCGTGCGCCGGGTCATCGGCCAGGAGACCGGCGGCCGGATGCAGGCCTCGGCCTGACGGAGACGGTCCCTGGCGGAAAGCGGACCCGGCGAGTCGGACGGAAGGACGCCGGCGGCGATCTGGCTCGGCGGCTTTCGGCCTCTCGCTCGGGGTAGCGTGACGGCGGGGCCGTTTCGCGGGCCGCGCGGCACGACACCTCCGAGGCACAAGATTGCTGTTGCATCCGGCCCGCCGAAGCATTATTCCCAGCGCGGCCGAAGGGGTATAGCTCAGTTGGTAGAGCGGCGGTCTCCAAAACCGCAGGTCACAGGTTCGAGCCCTGTTGCCCCTGCCAGTCTTCTTCTCCTGCCCGTTGTCCGAATTGTCGAAGGCAGGTGAGTTTGCCGGCGGTCCCAATGGGGATACTGTGCCGCTGATGAACCAGATGACCAAGCCACCTGTCGTTCTGTTCGACGTCGGTTCCTACACGGCGCAGGAGGCAGCGCGTCTTCTGCAAACGCCTGCGCGCAATATCCGGCGCTGGATGCGCGGCTACGGTCACAGCGTTGATGGTGAGATCCGACAGGTTCCGCCGCTCTGGGATTCGCAACTCCCATCCGCCGAAAACCACGTCGAAATCGGCTTTCGAGACCTGATCGAGCTTCGCTTCGTCAAAGCGTTCCTCGATGCGGGAATTGGGCTGAAGACTGTGCGTCACTGTCTCGAACACGCGCGAGAATGCGTCGGCGTCGACCACCCATTCTCAACGCGGCGGTTTCAGATGGACGGCCGGACAATTTGCCTTGAGAGCATCGAGCGATCCGGTGACCGAGAGGGTTTCCTCGATCTCAAAACGCGGCAATACGAGCTCAAGAAGGTCATCGAGAAAAGCTTCCGGGACCTCGATCTCGACGACACAGTCGTTGCGAGATGGCGCCCGTTCCAAGGCAAGAGCACGATCGTGATAGATCCGTCGCGATCCTTCGGACAGCCGATTGCAGCAGAGTTTGGTGTGCCGACGGTCGCACTTTCCGATGCCGTCAATGCAGAAGGATCGATCGAAAAGGTTTCCGGTCTGTTCGATATCCCCGCGCTGATCGTGCGCGATGCGGTCAAGTTCGAAGAGAGCCTCGAAGCTGCGTGAGGATGCTGGTCGACGAGAACCTCTCACCGGCTCTCGCTCGTGCCCTACAGGCGCTCTTCCAGGGTGAACACGAGATCGTTCATCTACGGACGAAATTCGGCCCCGGCGTGACTGACGTCGAATGGATCTCCGCCTTGAGCTCCGAGGGACGATGGGTGATCCTGTCGGCTGACCGTCGCATCACGAAAAACGAGCTCGAATACCGGGCCTTCAGGAATTCTCGGCTCGTCGGCTTCTTCCTCTCGAGGGGGCTCTACAAGGCCAAGGTGACGAAGCAGATGGAGCGCATCCTCTCGCTTTGGGACACGATGGAGAAGCAGGCATCGATCGTGGCGGGTGGCGCGATGTTCGAGCTGCCGATGCGAAGTTCGCTGATCGCCCAGCTCAAACGCTGAGCGTGAAACGCTTTCGGCTCATACAGCCGCAACAACGTGCCCGGCGGCGGTGAGCGCTTCGGCCGCGCGGCCGGCATTCTCTGTCTTCACGAACAGATAGTCGGTGTCGAAGGTCGAGACGAGGAAGATCCCGATCCCCACCGCTGCCAGCGGTTCGAGCACGGCAGCCGCGATGCCTGTCTCCTCGAAGGCGAAGGGGCCGACGAACTGGAAGCCGCTCCACCCTGCATCGACGCGGACACCATCAGGCACCCTCCCGGCCTCGCAGAGGATCGAAAGCTCTTCGCCCGTCCGGGAGATCGAGACGAAGCCTTCGCCGTCTGCCCAGTGCGGGATGGCCGCGTCCGGTCCGAGCCGGCTCACGGCATAGGTTTCTGGAAGGACCCGCAGCGTGATGCTGACCGGCGGTCTTCCATCTTCCGGCAAATCTCCGGCCGACACCGTCACAGCGCCTGTTCGGCGGCGCGGCCCAGCGCAAAGGCGCGTTGCTCGATCAGCGTCGGCACCTCGCAGACATAGCTCAGCGACTTGCGGCGCTCGTTGAAGACACGGGTATCCCAGAGCACCCTCTGCCTGGCCTCGTCGAGGGCGGTCGGGTTTTCGGTCGGATTGTTCTGGCGGGTCGAGACGGTTTTCGCCTCCTCGCGCAGTTTCGCCGCAAGCGCCTTCTGCTTGGCGCCATAGCGCTCGATGCCGCGCATGATCTGGCCGCGTTCGGAATTGAAACGCGACAGAAGCACCGCGACGAAGGCGGTGGCCTGCTTTTCGCGCTCTGCCTCTGGCAGACCGCTCAGATAGTCCTTCACCGCGGCTTCCGCCTCGGAGAGCGGCGTGCGCCGCGCCGCCACCTGGTCGACGAGCCGGCGCAGTTCTTCGCCCGGATCGACCTCGGCGGCCTCCGGCAGCGGTGGTCCGGCCCAGATCTGCCCGGCCGAAATCTGCTCGACCCGTCGCTGGATGCAGGGCCAGTCGGTGGTCGCGGGGGCCGGGGCCTTGGCGAAGGCCATCGGGTTCTTCGTACCGCCGGTCTTGCCCTCGGCGGGCGGCGCGCCTGCGGAGGGGGCATTGCCGGTGCCGGCCGGCGCGTTGGTCGGCGCCGGGCCGGGCAGCACGAAGCCCTTCGGGATCGGCTTGGACGTGGCGCCATCCTGGGCGAAAGCGAGGCTTACCGGCGCAAATGCGCTGAGCGCCACGATCACGCCCGCGGTCACCCAGCGGTTCGCCCGTCTGACGACAAATTCTTTCGCCATGAGTTTTCCTCCCGTATTTTCCTGACGCTTTCTCCCGGCGTCACTGCCGCTTGCGGCTGATCAGCCCGCGCGCCGGATCGTAAGCGATGATCGCCCCGCCGAGAAACACCACCGTGCAGCCAAGGACGATCGCCAACGCCTGAAGGTTCAGCTCCCGGTAGAGGGCGAAACGCACGAGCTCCACCGCGTGGGTGAACGGATTGACCTGGCAGATCCGGTAGAGCAGCGGGCTCGACTCCTGCACCCGCCAGAGCGGATAGAGCGCCGAGGAAGCGAAATACATCGGGAAGATCACGAAATTCATCACCCCGGCGAAATTCTCCAGCTGCTGGACGAGCGAGGACAGGAGCATGCCGAGCGCGCCGAGCATCAGCCCGGCCAGCAGGATCGCCGGCAGCGCGTAGAGATAGCCCTGCCAGTCGGGCCGCACTTCCCAGAACCAGGCGATGGCGAGGAAGACATAGACCTGGACGACGCCGACGGCGACACCGGCGCAGAGCTTCGAGACGAGCAGGAACCAGCGCGGCAGCGGCGAGACGAGCAGCGTCTTCATCGTCCCCGTCTCGCGGTCGTAGACCATCGACAGCGACGACTGCATGCCGTTGAAGAGCAGGATCATGCCGATCAACCCGGGCGCGATGTAGACCTCGTAGAGGACATAGGTCTGGTAGGGCGGGATGATCGAGACGCCGAGCACCTGGCGAAAGCCGGCGGCGAAGATGAACAGCCAGAGCAGCGGGCGCACCAGCGCCGAGACGAAGCGTTCGCGCTGATGGATGAAGCGCAGCGCCTCGCGCCAGGCGATGCCGCCGGAACAGACCAGATAGGCCGAGAGCGGAAAGCCGCGGCGCACCGGCGTGGCAGTCTGGATCGTCGCTTCGCTCATCAGGCCACTCCCTCCGGCTGAGCGGCCTTGGCGCGCACGCCCGTCAGCCGGGTGAAGGCGTCGCCGATCGAGCGGGCGCCCTGTGCGGCGACGATGTCGGGCACGAAGCCTTCGGCGAGCACCTCTCCCTGATGCAGCACGACGACCCGGTCGCCGGCGTCGATCTCATCGATCAGATGCGTCGCCCAGAGGACGCTGACGCCCTCCTCATGCACAAGCCGCCTCACTTCGGAAAGGATCGCGGCGCGCGAGCGGACGTCGAGGCCGACGGTCGGCTCGTCAAGCAGGATGAGGCGTGGCCGGTGCATGAAGGCGCGGACGATCTCGATGCTGCGAAGCTGGCCGCCGGACAGGTTGCGGGCCTTCTCTTTCAGCCTCGAACGCAGCTCCGATGTCGCAAGAATCTCGCCGATGCGGGTTTTCGCCGCCGATGCCGGCAGGCCGTGCAGGGCAGCGTGGTAGATGAGGTTCTGGCTGATCGACAGGTCGAGATCGAGGGTTCTAGCCTGGAAGACGACGCCGAGCCGGCGCAGCGCCTCGCCAGGATCTTTGGACAGGTCGAAGCCGAGAATCCGGATGGCGCCGTGCCGGACGTTGAACAGCCGGGTGATCAGCGAGAACAGCGTCGACTTGCCGGCACCGTTCGGCCCGAGGAGGGCGGTGAAGGAGCCCTGCGGCACCGTGAAGGAGACATCGTTCAGCGCCTTGCGCTGGCCATAGGAATGGCTGACCCGCTCGACGGCGAGTGCCGGGAGGTCGTCCGCCGGATGGGGGCCGTTCAGCTTGCCGTCCTGCATTGCCGCTTTCGCTCTTTCAGGCGCCTCTGCCATGGAACAGATAGGGCAGTCGCGCGAAACGGCCGAGGCCGCGGAGACAGCCGCGGCCTCGGCCGGTGTTCGGATATTGTGGTCACTGGACGACGGTGATCGTCCCTTCCATCACGTGATCCTCGTCGAGGCCGCCGACCTTCCATTCGTAGCGGCCGGGGCGCACGGTCTGGAACTGGACGGTGATCGTGCCGTGGGAGTCGTATTCGAGCCAGGCCGGGGCGCCGGCCATGTGCACCTCGAGATCGTCGATGACGATCTGGTTCATCCAGACGTTCCGGAAGAAGTCCGGCGCGTTGAACTTGTACTCGATGTCACCCTCGGACTTGATGTCCCAGCGATAGGCCTGGCCGGCCCTGAGATAGAAGTCCTTGTGGTTGGTCTTGAAGGCGTCGCCGCCGACGCCGAGGATCAGCGGCGTGACGATCTGCGAGGTCAGGCTCTTCTTCGGCAGGCCGAGCATGTCGCCGTTGAGCGCCGCGGCGGGCATCAGCTCCGACCCCGGCGGAACCTTCAGCCCGTCGGCTGCGGGCACCAAGCTGGCACTCTGGCTGGCACCGTCGCTATCGTCGTCGTCATCAGCCTTGGTGGTGGCGGCGCCGGCCGCCGGCTTGTCATCGTCGTCGTCCGCCTGGGCGAAGGCGGGGCCGGCCGGCGCGGCAAGGAGGCCGAGGCCGAAGAGCGCCGCCATCAGTGCGAGCCAGGGTGATTTCATGATGTCAGTCCTCCCGAATTGCCTGCGATTTTCGAATGCCGCTCACTTCGGCGTCACGGCGACGCCCCATGGCTGCTGGCCGACCTGGACCGACTTGATCACCTCGTCGTCCTCGACGTCGATGATCGAGATGTCGTTGGAGAGGCCGTTGGTGGTGAAGAGGTATTTCTGGTCCGGCGAGAAGGCGAGCTGCCAGACCCGCTGGCCGACGAGGAGATAGTCCTCCACCTCGTAGGTCGCGGTATCGACCACCGCGACGCGATTGGCGGGGCCGAGCGCGACATAGGCCTTCTTGCCGTCGTCCGTGATGCGGATGCCCACCGGCTGGATCGCCTCGGAGCGGATGCCGGGGATCTCGAAGCTGATCTTGTGGGTGATTTCCTTGGTCGCCGCGTCGATCACCGAGACCGTGCCGCCAATCTCCGCCGAAACCCAGATTTCCGAACCGTCCTTCTTGTACTGGGCAAAGCGCGGCCGGGAATCGACGAGGACGTTGGCGGTGATCTGCTGGCTGTCGCGATCGATGAAATGCGCCATGTTCGTCGTCTCGGACGTGTTGACGATCGTCTGGCCGTCCGGCGAGACGCCCATGCCTTCCGGTTCCACGCCGACCGGAATCTCGGCAAGGCGCCCGCCGGTCTTCAGGTCGATGACGGTGACGAGGTTGTCGTCCTCGTTGGCGGCATAGAGCTGGTCGCCGTTGGGAGACAGCGTCAGGAGTTCGGGATCGGGGCCGGAGGGAAGCGTCCGTTTGAAGGCGTGGGTCTTCGTGTCGAATTCCTTGATGATGTCGTCGTCGCTGGTGCAGACGTAGAGCGAGGCGCCGTCCGGGCTGACGGCGATGCCGCGTGGCCGCTGACCGACCTTGAAGGTGTCGATGACGGAGAACTCCTTCTCCGAGTCGAGCACGGTGACGTCGTTGCCCTTCTCGTTCGAGACGAAGATCTTGTAGGCGAAGGCCGGGCTCGCGGGCAGCATGAGCGCCGCGGCAAGGGCCGCCAGTGACAGTCGTTTCAATACCATTCCTCCCTGAGCCGGACCCGGCCATCGCCGGCATCGTCCGGCCCCTTCATGCGCCATCGCGCATCGCCCGTCGACCGCGTCGATCCTACGGCGCCGCTCAGCTCGATCCCGGACCGGCCGGTCACGCCCGGCGAACAGGGGCACATGGACCCTGGCGCGCGTGTCGTCGAAGCGAGCCTCCCGTCTCGCCTGGCGGTGCCCGGCGCCCCCCGGGACCTGTCCTTGGGAGCGACAAGCCCCGAGGAGCACCAGCGTCCAAACTGGTAGCTTATGAAATCGCCACCCGGCAACGGGACAACTTCCCGGAAACCGGCGGCCGATCAGTCGCCGCTGTCGAGCATCCTGCCGCCCTTGGTCTCGAGGGCAAAGCGCACGAGATCGGAGGTGCGCTCGACGCCGAGCTTCTCCTTCATCCGGGTCGAGGTGTTGGCGACGGTCTTGTAGGCGACACCGAGCCCGTCGGCGATTTCTGACAGGCTCTTGCCGTCGCCGAGCATGTGGAGGATCTGCAACTCCCGCCGGGTGAGATCGCCGACGCCGGTCTCCCGCGTCGCATGGTCCTTCATCAGCGCCGCGGTTTCGCTGTCGACATAGGGCTCGCCTGCGACAGCTTTCTCGACCGCCACCAGCAGCTCGTCCGACGGCGCGCTCTTGGAGACGTAGCCGAGGGCGCCGTCGCGCCTGGCCGAAACGGCATAGACGACGTCGGAATACATCGAGAAGACGACGATCCGCGCCTTCGGATCGTCGGCCCGCAGCCGGCGCAGCACGTCGAGCCCGCTGCCGTTCTTGAGGTTGATGTCGAGGATGGTGACGTCCGGCCGCATGTTGCGGAATTCGCGCAGCGCATCGGAGGGGCTCTCGGCCTCGCCGATCTCGGTCACCGGGATGGTCTCCACCAGCCGTCTGATGCCATCCCGGACGACCTTGTGGTCGTCGACGATCAACAGTTTCATCGTCCGTCCTTCGCTGCGGCCATGGCGTTCGCCGCCGCCGTTTCGTCGAGTCCCAGTCTATCCTCGCGGCGAGGAGGCTCGGCAAGGCTGCGCCCGCCGAGCGGCACCGCGCCGCTCACCCGGACGCCCCGCGGCGTCTTCGTCTCCTCGACAATCATCGTGCCGCCGGCCGCCTCGATCCGCTCGCCCATGCCGACCAGGCCGAAGCCGCCGTCGCCTCGCGGCCGGGTGAAGCCGCCGCCATCGTCGATGATCGTGAAGTTCAGCCGTCCGGGATGCTCCGCAACCTCGACGGCGATCCTCGACGGATCGCCGTGGCGCAGCGCATTGGTGACGGCCTCCCGGACGGCGCGATGGACCAGCGTCTCGATGGTCGCGCCGAATTCGCCGTCGGCAAGGGTGAGGTCGAATTCGACGTCCGGGTGGCGTGGCTGAAGATCGGCGACCATCTCCTCGATCGCCCCCTTCAGCCCGAGGCCGGACGTCGCGCCGGGCCTGAGATTGCCGAGGATCCGCTTCAGCTCCCGCCGCGCCTCGTGAGCCGCGGCGGCAATCGCCCCGGCACGCTCCGCGATGATCTCCTTGCGGGGCGATCCGTCAGCCGCCGCGCGCCTGATGCTCGAGGCATCGACGTCGATGGCGAAGAGCAGCGGGCCGACATCGTCGTGAAGATCGCGGGCGAGTTCCGCCCGTTCCTCGTCCTCGAGATGGAGAAGCCGGTCGGAAAGCCGCCGGTTGCGGTCCGAGATCGCGGCGAGGCGCTCGGTCATCGCATTGAGGCCGCCGGCGAGCTCCCGCATTTCCGGCGGGCCCTCAGGTGCGACCTTGGCCGAATAGTCGCCGTCGCCGATCCGGGAAAACGATGCATGGATCGCGTCGAGCGGCTTCAGCGCCCGATCCGCCACCACCCAGACCGCCCCGAAGGCGATCAGCAGGAACAGGACGAGAAGGCCGAGAACGATCAGAAGGTCGAGCCAGGCGTCGGCAAGTTCGTTGCGCGGATCGACGATGACCGCGACGGAGGTGATCGGGGCCGAGGCCGCCGTCAGCGGCATGACGACAGTCGAGGGATCGGGAGCGAGAAGCTTCACGAACCATTCCGGCAGCAGGCCGGACTCCTTCGCCATGACCGATTCGTCACGGATGACGCCGACGGAATCGATGAGGATGACCTTCACCCGCCGGTCGCCGTTGAAGGTGCGCACGAAGCCGGCGAGCTTTCCCCGGACGTCGCGCGAGGCCGGAAGCTCGGCGACCATCTGGGCGACGCGGTTGGTGGCGACGCTGCGTGCTGCCTGAAGCTCGGTGGCGATGGTGTCGCGTGCCTGGAAGAAGGTGAGGACCGCGCCGATGACAAGGATCGCGACGAAGGCGATCGTCAGTGTCAGGGCAAGGCGGGCCTTCAGCGACATGGGACTGGCCGCCCGGCGGCAGCGCCACTCGCTGGCCTTCCCTGCCGGGACGCTCGCTGGTGAAGGTTGAGACGCATGGTGGGTCCGCATCCGACTGCAGCCGAAATGTCCGCACATCGTTGCAGGCTTGCGGCTGCGGCCGTCAACGCCTCGCCGTCCTTGGAGCGGTATCCGGGAGCGACGAGGCCGCGAGGCGCTCCGATGTCATGGCTTGCCGGTGAACCGAGCGAAACTGGATCGCGTTCGGGCGTCACTTGTCGAAGTTGCAGGTCGATTCCGGCCGGTCGAAGCCGAGCGTGTCGAGCTCCGAGACCTGATGCAGGAAGCCTTCCTGGGGCGAGGACGAGACGACCGAATCCTCGGTGCCGAGCAGCACCGGCTGGCGCAATTGCCAGTCCCAGTCGCGGAAGGTCAGGCGCTGGCCCTTGAAGGCGGCGACGGTGAAGTCCTTGGAGCGGATGAAGGCGTCGATCTTTTCCGGATCGGTCGACTGGGTCCGCGAGGCGGCCTCGCCGATCACCCGCACCGCGGTCCAGGCCTGCATGTCCTTCGATTCCATCCGCCGGCCGGAGGCGTCCACGAAGCGGTTCTGGATCTGCGCGCCGCCCCACTGCTCGCTCGCCGGATGCCATGAGCCGGGGACGAGCCCGGCGGTGCCGGCGACAGGCCGGGGGATCCAGGTCCGCCAGGGGATGTAGCTGCCGAACACCTCGCTCTCGTCGGCGACGAGCAGCACGTCGTGATCCGGCAGGTCCTGCAGGAACACCGGGATCTGCCGCTGCACGAGCGCCTGGCCGGAATCCGTCGCGCGGGCGCCGCCGGCATCCTTGAAGGTCTTTTCGGCGACGATCTTGCCGCCGAACTTCGTTGCCGAGCGCTTCAGCGCAGCCGCGAAAAGCTGGTCGTTCTCGTGCTCGCCCTCGACGAGCGCCCAGTTCCGCCACTGCTTCCACATCAGATACTGCGCCAGACCGTCGGTCAGCATCGAGCGGGAAGGCGCCGTATGGAAGAGGTTGGACCGGCAGTCGTCATTGCGCAGCCGGTCGTCCTCGGCGCCGGCATTGAGCACGATCGCGCCCTTCTCCTTGGCGAGGTCGGCGGCCTTCAGCGTGTCATCGGCGGATAGATCGGTGACAATGTAGTGGTCGCCGTCGGCGAGCAGCTTTGCGAGCGGGTCGGCGATGTCGTCCCCCGGCTTCAGCGTCACCTCGTCGAGCACGAATTTCTGGCCCATGAAGGAGCCGGTGGTGTCGTTGTCCTTGATCGCGACCCTTGCGCCGGCGAGCCCGATATCCTCGGGCGGAATGTCGAGGACCGAGAGGGCGAGGGTGGGCTCATAGGTCCGCAGATAGCCGATCCGCACCGTCTCCAGCTTCTTCTGTGCCGGGCTGGCCGGCACCTTCGCGTCGGTGCCCTGCGCGCTGGCGGAGAGCGTCAGGGCGAAGGCTGCGAGTGACGCAAGGACGAAGGGCGTCAGCCCCCGCCTGAGGCGATCGAGGTCGAGCATGGTGGTTTCCTCCCTCGCGGCGCCGCTTGAACGTCGCGATCATTGCTCCTGCCGCCGCTTGCGCTATCACTTGGCGTCGGGCACCGCACATCGCAAAACGGAGGAGCCGTATGTTTGCGCCCATGATGTGTCGCGGAGCGAACCGTTTCAGGCAAGCAAGATTTTTTCCCGTTGTTCTCCTCGCACTGGTCGCGGCGGGGCCGGCGGCGGCTGCCGAGCACAAGATCGCGGTGTTCGATTTCCAACTGATCGATTCCAGCCTGCAGGGCTCGATGCAGGGAAAGGACGCGGCGCAGGAGGCCCGGCTCGACCGCATGGCACCGAAGCTGCGTGACGACATCGCCAGCGTCGACGGCTATTCCATCGTCGACGTCGGGCCGGTCGAATCGCAGGCGGACGACGCCAATCTGCAGAGCTGCGGCAACTGCGCGCTGAAATTTGCCGGCGAGGTCGGGGCGGATATCGCCGTCGTCGGCACTGTCCAGAAGGTGTCCAACCTGATCCTCAACATCAACGCCTATGCCTTCGACGTGAAAAGCGGCAAGGCCGTCGCGAGAGGCAGCGCCGACATCCGCTCCAACACCGACGAGAGCTGGGATCGCGGCCTGCGCTACCTGTTCGAAAACACCTTGAAGAAGCAGCTGGAGGCGGCGCATTGACGAAGCTTCTGGCGAGCGTCACCGGTCCGGGCGAAGCCGAAGCCGCGCTGTCCGGCGGCGCCGACATCATCGACCTGAAGGATCCGGCGCAGGGTGCCCTCGGCGCCGTGTCGCCCGAGATCCTCGCCGCGACCATCGAGCGGGTCGCCGGCCGGCGGCCGGTCTCGGCGGTGGCCGGCGATCTGCCGATGCAGCCGGACGCGATTCTCGAGGCGGTTCGGGCGCGGGGCGCGGCGGATTTCGTCAAGATCGGCCTCTTCCCGTCCTCGCGGGACGAGCGGCTGGCGGTGATCTCGGCACTCGGCGACGCCGCCCGAAACGTCCGGCTAGTGGCGGTGTTCTTCGCCGACGGCGATCCGGATTTCACCCTTCTTACGCCGCTCGCCGAGGCGGGCATTCACGGCGCGATGATCGACACGATTGAGAAGGGCAAGGGCGGCCTGCTCACAAGGCTTTCGGTCGGAGCCCTTTCGGGCTTCGTCGGCTCGGCGAAGACGCTCGGGCTGATGACCGGGCTCGCCGGTTCGCTGGAGGCGCCGGACGTGCCGCGTCTGCTCGCCCTCGAGCCGGACTATCTCGGCTTTCGCGGCGCGCTGACGGTCGGGGCCCGCGGCGACGCGATCGACGAAGCGCGGGTGCGCCGCATTGCCGGGCTGGTCGCGGGGAAGTCGGCGGCCGGCGCGATGCCGGGCGCAGCATCGCAGGGTGACGGCCTCGACCGCATCTTCGTCCGCGACTTCGTTCTCGACATGGAGATCGGCGCCTATGGCTATGAGCATGGACGGCGCCAGAAGGTCCGCTTTTCGGTCGAGGCGCTGATTACCCGCATCGACACGCGCAACGACGACATTGCGGAGGTCTATTCCTACGACCTCATCATCGACGCCATCCGCGCGCTGGTCGAAGCAGGCCATACCGCGCTCGTCGAGACCCTCGCCCTCGATCTCGCCGGGACGCTTCTGAAGGACAGCCGTCTCTTCGAGGTGACCGTGCGCGTGGAAAAGCTGGAACTTGGCCCCGGCGCGGTTGGCATCGAGATCCGCCGCAGCCGCGCCGATCCTTCCGGATGAGGCAACCCGGATGAGGCAACGCCTCCGGGGACAGCTTCGGCAGACCCCGGGCGGCTTCGCGCCCCGCTTGCCATGCCGCCGGCGCAATGCTGTCCCGGCATCCATGAGGCAGATGATCTTGCGCCTTGTCGTTTCCTGGCGTTCACTGCGCTTTCACAAAAGCCGCCACCGCGTTCTGCGACCTGGGCGCGATGTCTCGCTCTCTCGACGAAACGCTCGGCGCGTCCATTTGACTCGGCAATCGGCCCGCAGAGGCCGGCCAAAAAGCGGGGCAATTGCGCCGGTTTCGGCGCCTTCGCCCGGGAAACGCCAGAAAACGGGGCAGGGCACCATGGGAAAACGTCAGCAACTTCTTGTCGTCAAGCTCGGCGGCAGTTCGGCTTCGTCGCCGGATCTCTACCGCTGGGTGAAAGCGCTCGAACAGGCGAAGATCCCGATGGTCGTCGTCCCCGGCGGCGGGCCCTTCGCCAACACCGTCCGGCGCTACCAGCCGAAGCTCGGCTTCGACGACCGCGCCGCCCACGAGATGGCGATCCTCGGAATGGAGCAGTTCGGCCTGGCGCTGATCAGCCTGTCGAGCCGGATGGTCCGGGCGCGCGACCGCGAGGACATCGAGACGGCGATCGAGGCCGGGCGCATTCCGGTCTGGCTGCCCCGCGACGTGGCGCTGACCGCCCCCGACATCGCCCAGGACTGGAGCGTCACCTCCGATTCGCTCGCCGCCTGGCTGGCCCGCCGGCTATCGGCCCGGTATCTCTGCCTGATCAAGCAGCTCGACGTTCCGGAAGGTGCCGACGTTGATGCGCTGGTCGGCGCCAAGATCGTCGACGACACCTTCGCCGAGTATCTCGGCCCGCTGTCGACGGTTTATGTCGCCGGACCGGGGGACGTCGCCACGGCCGGCTTGCGGCTCGCCGACGGCAAGGTGCCGGGCCATCCGCTCTCGCGCCAGGGCATCGAACTGGTCGTCGCCGCCGAGTGACGGCCGCGCCGGTGACGCCCTCTTCCCGTGCGGGAGGCTTTTCAACCGCGCGGGAATGACCGACATAGCCGGGATGGCGACACCGCGACTTCTCTTCCTGACAGGGCATCTCGCCCGCCCGCGCCTCGAGCGGATCCTCTCCGGCCTCGAGGCGACGGATTTCGCCTGGGCGATCGCCGACATCGGCGTGAAGGTCGCGGCGCTCGCCACCGGCGACATCATCGAGCGGCGGCTGCAGCGGCCGGTCGAGGCCGACCGCGTCATCCTGCCGGGGCGTTGCCGGGCCGATCTCGACCGGCTCGAGGCCTCCTTCGGCGTGCCCTTCCTTCGCGGCCCTGACGAGCTGGCCGACCTGCCGGCCTTTCTCGGCAGGAAGGGCGGACCGCCGGATCTTTCGCGCCATTCGATGCGGATCTTCGCCGAGATCGTCGATGCGACCGCCCATCCGGTCGAGAGGATCCTGGTCCGGGCGGAAAAGATGCGCGACGAGGGCGCCGACGTCATCGATCTCGGCTGCCTGCCGGACACGCCATTCCCGCATCTTGAAGCGACGATCGCCGCGCTGAAGGCGGCCGGCCACCTGGTCAGCGTCGATTCCGCCGATCCGGATGAGCTCGCCCGGGCGACGCGGGCCGGCGCCGACTATCTCCTCAGCCTGACCGAGGACACTCTGGATATCGCCCGGGAGGGCGACGCCGTGCCCGTCGTCGTGCCGGCGACGCCGCACGACCTCAACTCGCTCGACCGTGCGATCGAGAAGGCTGCTGCGATGGGGATCGACGTCATCGCCGATTCGATTCTCGATCCGATCCATTTCGGCTTTTCGGCCTCGCTGGCGCGCTATCACGAGCTGCGCCGCCGCCATCCGGACATCGCCATCCTGATGGGCACCGGCAATCTCACCGAGCTGACGGACGCCGATACCTCCGGCATCACCGCGACGCTGCTCGGCATCTGCTCGGAACTTGCGATCGACAATCTTCTCGTCGTCCATGTCAGCCCGCATACCCGCCGGACGATCTCCGAGCACGACGCCGCCCGGCGCATGTTCTTTGCGGCGCGGCAGGACAACGCTTTGCCGCGCGGCTATTCGAACACGCTGCTGCAGGCCCATGACGTGAAGCCCTTCGCCGTGACGCCAGACGAACTTGCCGAGATGGCCGCGACGATCCGCGACAGGAACTACCGGATCGAGACGGCCGAGGACGGCATCCACCTCTATAATCGCGACATCCACGAGGTTGCGACCGACGCCTTCGAGCTGTTTCCGCATATCGAGGTGGACGGCGACACCGGCCATGCCTTCTATCTCGGGGCGGAACTCCAGAAGGCCGAGATCGCCTTCAGGCTCGGCAAGCGCTATGCCCAGGACACGGCCCTCGACTTCGGCGTCGCGGCGCCTCGGGACGAGGAGGACCGCACCCGGCTGGAAGAGGCGGGCCATACGCTGAAGGCGAAGAAGAAGGGAACGCCGGCCGGGGACGGCGGCGAGGGGAGGTGAGGCCTTGGCCTATATTCGCGAAACGATCCTGACGACGATCTCCGAGGCGGGGGAGGTGCACATCGCGCCGCTCGGCATCATCCAGGAGAAGGACGGCTGGGTGATCGCGCCGTTCCGGCCGTCGACGACGCTTGCCAATATCGCGGCCAATGGCCTTGCCGTCGTCAATTACACCGACGAGGCGAAGATCTTCGCCGGCTGCCTGACCGACCGAAAGGACTGGCCGCTGGCGCTGATCGAGAACTGTCCGGTGCCCCGGCTCGACGCGGCGCTCGCCCACGATGTCCTGAAGGTCGAGAGCGTCACCGAGGACGAAACCCGCCCGCGCTATTTCTGCAAGGTAATCGGCTCCGGCCAGCACAGGCCCTTCACCGGCATGAACCGCGCCAAGGCCGCGGTGCTCGAGGCGGCGATTCTCGTCAGCCGGCTGAAGATGCTGCCGGCCGAAAAGATCGAGACCGAGATCGCCTATCTGAAGATTGCCATCGACAAGACCGCCGGCCCCGACGAGGAGACCGCCTTCTACTGGCTGCTCGAAAAGGTCATCGAGCATCTGGCGGAGGTCGAGGGGACGTCCTGACGACGGCGGATCCTGCTCGCCGACGAGGCAAGGACGAGGGCCGGCCACCCGCAAGCGAGCGACGCGGCCCCGCCATCCCGTCAGCTCAGCGCTCGCCCTTCGGTGCCGGGGTATTGAGCAGCTGCTGCTCCCAGACATAGGCGATGCCGCTGCCGGCAGCATGCTGCAGGAGCACCTCGGTGAACTTTCCGGCCTGTTCGACACGCGCCCAGTCGCGCTGCCACTCGGCCGCCACCGCCAGCCAGGTCATCATGTTGGCGCCGGCGCGGATCATGCGCTGGATGGCGACCTCGTGGGCTTCCAGCGAGACGCCGCCGGAGGCGTCGGTGACGACGGTGACGTCCCACCCTTCGCCGAGCGCCTGGATCGTCGGCATGGCGACGCAAACCTCGGTCCAGAGACCGGCGATGATCAGCTGCTTGCGGCCCGTTGCCGCGACTGCCTCCACCACCTTCCGGTCTTCCCAGGTGTTGATGAAGGTCCGGTCGATCACCTCCTGGTCCGGGAAGAGATCGGTGATCTGCGGAAAGATGACGCCGCCGCGATCGGCGAGGACGCTCGTCAGGATGGTCGGCACGCCATAGCTTCTGGCGGCCTTGGCGAGAGCGGTGGCATTGTTGACCACCGTCTGGGGGTCGTGGCTGTTCAGGTTGGTGAGCTGGAACGGCTGGTGATCGATCATCACGAGAACCGAATCCTCGGGGCGAAGAAGCGAAGCCAGGCCATTTCGGAAGGTCATTGCGACATCCTTTGCTGCCGCGGTGGCGGCACGGGGTTTCCAGGAGACATGCGTCGGCGACGCCGTTGCCTGGAGGCAAATTGCCGTTCCCCTTTTTGCCGCGATAGTGCCATGATGCGGCAAGCTGCGTCGCGGAATGAGGAACGCCGAATGGACACCGAAGACCTGCACACATTCGTCGCCGTGGCCGATGCCGGGGGCGTCTCGGCCGCGGCGCGCCGTCTCGGCATTTCCAAGTCGATCGTCAGCCGGCGGCTCTTCCGGCTCGAATCCGAACTCGGCGTCCAGCTCCTCGCCCGGACCACCCGCGGCGCCGCTTTGACGGAGGCCGGCGCGACCTTTCGGGACCATGCCGCCCGGGTGGGTGCCGAAATGGATCTGGCGCGGGAAAACATCCTGCCGACCGGCGATCTCCGTGGCCGGCTGCGGGTCGCCGTACCGCTCTCCTTCGGCCCGTCGCATTTCGCCCCGGTGCTGGCGGAAATGGCGAAGGACCATCCGCAGCTTCACATCCACACCTCGTACAGCGACCGCTTCGTCGATCTCATTGCCGAGGGGTTCGATTGCGCGATCCGGGTCGGCTATCTGCCGGACTCCAACATGATCGCGAGACGCGTCGGCCCGGTGTCCGGAAAGCTCGTCGCCAGTCCGGACTATATCGCGGCGCACGGAGCGCCCGAGACGCCGCAGGACCTCGTCACCCATCAGGCGCTGATGCAGGGGACGGAAGCCTGGCAGCTGATGGATGGCGACAGGATCATCACGGTGCAGCCGCAGGGACGCTTCAAGGCCGACAACGGCACGGCCCTCACCGCCGCGGCCGTGGCGGGGCTCGGCATCGGCTATCTTCCCGACTGCCTGACTCACGAGCATGTTTCGTCGGGCAAGCTCGTCCCTGTGATGACGCGCTATCCGCCGCCGCCGGCCGGCACCTATGTCGTCCGCCCGCCAGGCCAGCATCCCGCCCGGAAGATCAGGATCCTGACCGAGACGCTGATCGCCTATTTCGAGCGCAATCCGGAACTCTGGGGCCGCGAGAACCGAGAAGAGAAAGGCCACAGACGAACACGCAACGCGTGACGGGCCGGTTGCCGCTTTGCGCGGGCATGGCTGCAGCAGTCCGCGCTTGGGGCAGGATTACAGTGCCGGGAGACAGCCGCGGCGGATCCACCTCGGTCGCTGGAACGGCGCCGCCGCGACCCGATCACTACAACCTGACTGAACACTTCGTCACCCCCACTCGAAACCATCGCCCGATGCCCTCGTTAAGGGACGGATTTCGAACCGTTCCAATCAGGGTCCCATCTCGGGAGCCTCGATGAAGCGAAACCGAAGGGCGAAACGTTCGATGAAGCTGAAGATCAACGGGGTCGAGCATGAGCTCGACATCGATATGCGCACCTCGCTGCTCGACGCCTGCCGCGACCATCTGGGCCTCACCGGCTCGAAGAAGGGTTGCGACCATGGCCAGTGCGGCGCCTGCACCATGCTGGTGAACGGCCGGCGCATCAATTCCTGCCTCACCCTCGCCGTCATGCACGAAGGCGACGAGATCACCACCATCGAGGGCATCGGCGAGCCGGGCAATCTGCATCCGATGCAGGAGGCCTTCCTCCACCATGACGGATTCCAGTGCGGCTACTGCACGCCGGGCCAGATCGTTTCGGCCGTCGGCATGCTCGGCGAGGTGGCCGACGGCTGGCCGAGCCACGCAAGCGCCGACGTCAAGGCTGGCGCGGCTCTGTCCGGCGACGAGATACGCGAGCGTATGAGCGGCAATCTCTGCCGCTGCTCGGCCTATCCGAACATCGTCGACGCCATCGAAACCGCCAGCGCCAAGATGAAGGAGAACGCATGAGACCGTTCGACTACGCCCGGGCGGGCAACGTCGCCGAGGCAGGCCAGATGGCCGGGCGCTTCATTGCCGGCGGCACCAATCTGCTCGACCTGATGAAGCTCGAAGTGGAGACGCCGGACAAGCTCGTCGACATCACCCGTCTGCCGCTGCGGGGTATCGAGGAGACCGATGATGGCGGGCTGCGTATCGGCGCTCTCGTCAGCAATGCCGACCTCGCCGCCGATCCGCGCATCCGCCGCGACTACGAAGTGCTCTCGCGGGCGCTGCTCGCCGGCGCATCGGGCCAGTTGCGCAACAAGGCGACGACCGGCGGCAACCTCCTGCAGCGCACCCGCTGCAGCTATTTCTACGAGCCATCCCAGCCCTGCAACAAGCGCGAGCCGGGCTCCGGCTGCGGAGCGATCGGCGGCTTTAATCGCATCCATGCGGTCCTCGGCACCTCGGACAAGTGTATCGCGACGCATCCCTCTGACATGGCCGTGGCGATGCGGGCGCTCGACGCCGTCGTCGAGACGCAGAAGGTCGACGGATCGACCCGGGCGATTGCGCTCGGCGAGTTCTACCGGCTGCCGGGCGATACGCCCGAGATCGAAAACGTCCTCGAACAGGGCGAGCTCATCACCGCCGTGCGTCTGCCGAAACCCTTTGCCGGCCAGCATCGCTACCGCAAGGTCCGCGATCGCGCGTCCTACGCCTTCGCGCTGGTCTCGGTCGCCGCGGTGGTGCGGATGGACGGCGGCAAAATCGCCGAGGCCCGGCTTGCCTTTGGCGGGCTCGCGCACATGCCATGGCGCGACGAGACCGTGGAAAAGGCGCTGATCGGACAGGAGCCGGCAATGGCGAATTTCGACAAGGCCGCCGACATCCTCCTCGCCGAGGCCAAGGGCCAGGGCGAGAACGACTTCAAGATCCCGCTCGCGCGGCGCACGCTGAAAGCCGTGCTCGCCGACGCCACCAAGGGAGCCTAACGCCATGAACAAGCACGTGATGAACGAAGCGATCGGCGAGACCCGCCTCGATCGCGGCACGCAAGGGGTGATCGGCCAGGGCGTCGATCGCTATGAGGGAAAGCTCAAGGTCTCGGGCAAGGCGCCCTATGCCTATGAGCATCTGATCGGCGAAAAGGTCGCCTATGGCTTCGTCGTGCCGGGCCCCATCGGTAGGGCCAGGGTGAAGTCGATCGACACCGCGAAGGCCAGGGCGATGCCCGGCGTTCTCGCCGTCGTCACCGGCGACGCGATCATGCACTCCTCGGCGCAGCCGATGGGGCCCGACGTGCCGGCAATGAAGGGCGAGATCTTCCACTACAACCAGCCGGTGGCTCTCGTCGTCGCCGAGACGTTTGAGACGGCGCGCCATGCCTCGCATCTCGTCGAGGTCGACTACGAGCCGCTCGAGGGCCACTACGAAATGGAGGGCCGGCGGGAGACCGGCCGGGCCAGCGACGGCGGGCCGATGGCGGCGGACACCAAGCGGGGCGATTTCGAAAAGGCCTTCGCCGCGTCCGAGGTGCAGTTCGACCGCACCTACACGACGCCCTCCTATCACGCGGCGGCAATGGAACCGCACGCCTCCGTCGCCAAATGGGATGGCGACCAGCTGACGGTCTGGTCGTCCTGCCAACTGCTTGACCTCAACGTCAAGCAGATCGCCAACGGCGTCGGCGTCGACGCCTCGAAGGTGCGGCTGCTCAGCCCCTATATCGGCGGCGGCTTCGGCTCCAAGCTCGGCATCGGTCCGGATGCGGTCCTCGCGGCGCTCGGCGCCCGTGAGGTGGGCCGGCCGGTGAAACTGGCCTTGACCCGGCAGAACGTCTTCCAGGCGACCTCGCGCCGCGGCGAGACGATCCAGCGGGTCCGCATCGGCGCGACGAAGGACGGCCGGATCACCTGCTTTGCCCATGAGACCGATACGCCGAATGCCGAAGGCGAGGGGTTCTTCGAGCCGTCCGGCATCTCGACGGTGTTCCTCTATCCGGGCGACGACCGGCTGGTCACCCACCGCGTCGTCACCACCGATGTCCTGACGACCTCGGCGGTGCGAGCGCCCGGCGAGGCGACGGGCATGCTCGCCACCGAAAGCGCGCTCGACGAGCTGGCCGAGCAGTTCGGCATCGATCCGATTGCCTTCCGCAAGCTGAACGAGCCTGAGAAGGATCCGCAGGAGGACGTGCCGTTCTCCTCCCGCCGGCTGCTCGAATGCATCGACGAGGGCGCCAGGCGCTTCGGCTGGGCGGACCGTCCTTCGAAGCCGGCGACGCGTCGTGAGGGCGAATGGCTGGTCGGCTACGGCATGGCTTCGGCAAGCCGCGCCAATTCGCTGATGGCGTCTTCCGCCGAGATCGAGATGAGTGCTGACGGACGGGCGACGGTGAAGACGTCGATGACCGACATCGGCACCGGCACCTACACCATCCTGCAGCAGATCGCCGCCGAGATGCTCGGCCTGCCGCTGGACCGGGTGGACGTTCTTCTCGGTGACACCTCGCTGCCGGCATCGTCGGGTTCCGGTGGATCCTGGGGCGCCAACTCGGCCGGTTCCTCCGTCTTCGTCGCGGCCGAAGCGATCGTCGAGGAATTTGCCAGGCGTCTCGATGTCGACGCCAGCACCCTGACCTTGAAGGACGGTCACGCGATCGCCGGTAACCGCCAGATCCCGTTCTCGGAGATCCTCAAACGCGAGACGCTGACGGTCACCGGCAAGATCGAACCGGGCGACACGTCGGACAACACCAACCAGGCGAGCTATGGCGCGCATTTCGCCGAGGTCGCGGTCAACGTCACCACCGGCGAGACCCGCGTCCGGCGGCTGCTGACCGTCGGCACGGCCGGGCGCATCCTCAACATGAAGACAGCAACGTCCCAGTGCTATGGCGGTCAGATCTGGGGCATCGGCTACGCGCTCGAAGAGGAACTGGTGGTTGACCCACGCAGCGGGCTGATCGTCAATCACGATCTCGCCGAATATCACGTGCCGGTGCATGCCGACGTGCCGAAGCTCGACGTGGTGCTTCTCGAGGATCGCGACCCCTATGCCAGCCCGCTCGCCGGCAAGGGGATCGGCGAACTCGCCATCGCCGGTGTCGGCGCGGCGATCAACAATGCGGTCTACAATGCCACCGGGATCAGGGTCTACGACTACCCGATCACCATGGACAAGCTCTTGCCGCGTCTGCCGGAGGAGGTCGGCGCAGCGGCGTAAACGCCGGCAAGGTATAGTCGCACGAAAATTGAGCGGAACGGCCGGCCAACGATAACCGGCCGTTCTCATTTTTCTAAAGAACGCAGACCGGCCTTGATCTGAATACCGGAAGGGCAGGGTCAGATGCCCGACTACCTCAGGCCAACTCGACAAATGGCTCAATGGTCAGGGCAAGTTGCTCTCTTGCATCCTTGGCGAGGGGCAGTATGGGTCGGGGCGGTTCTGCTCTACCGAGACCGAGCATCTCGAAAAGCGCGTACATCGCCCGGAGACTTGCTTCAGGATCATGCATCGAGGATGCGTTGGTTTCGACCCTGTCGGTGACGGCGTCAGGCGGCTAGGCCGAGCGGCTCCTCCATCGCGAACCGACCCGTCGGCGCGACGACGCCCTTAGCGCCGTCCAGGGCGCCCTCGACCAGTTCCAGCGCCAGGAGCCGCCGCTGCTCGAACGGGCCGGGCATGGCGAGCCTTGCGGTCCGAGCCGCGGTGAACCCGAAGCGGGCATAATATTCCGGATCGCCGACGAGGATGATGGCGCCATGGCCGAGCCTTGCGGCTTCGGCGATCGCCTGGCGCATCAGAAGGCCGCCGAGCCCGGTGCCCTGGCTTTCCGGCGAAACCGCGAGGGGGCCGAGGAGGAGGGCAGGGACGTCGCGTCCGTTTCGGGTACCGGCCGAAATGTTCCACAGCCGGACGGTGCCGGCGAGCGAGCCGTCCGGGCGCACGGCGGAGAAGGCGAGGCCTTCGGCCGGCAGCCGGCCGGCGCGGATCGCCTCAGAGGACTTGCGGGTGCGGCCGGGCCCCATCGCGGCGTCGAGCAGAGCCTCGCGGGCCGAGACATGGGTTGCGGCTTCTTCGACGATGGCGATGAAGGGAACGGCGTTTGCAAAGGCGGATGCGGAGACGAATGCGGTCACGAAAACCTCCCGAACCATGAAAAAGGAGGTTGAAGACTTGCGTGCCGGTCGGCGCGCGGGCGGATCACCCGGCGCCTCGCCCCCGATCAACTGTCAGATCGGGGGCGTGTTCTGCCGGGTCTAGACGGGCCTTCGTCGCCCGTCCCTTCGTCGTTGGGATATGCTTCGCGTCACAGCCATCCTCAGATCACGTAGGACCTGAGCGGCTCGAAGCCGTTGAAGGCCACCGAGGCGTAGGTCGTGGTGTAGGCGCCGGTGCCGTCGATCAGCAGCTCGTCGCCGACGGTCAAGGAGACGGGCAGCGGGTAGGGCGTCTTCTCGTACATCACGTCGGCCGAGTCGCAGGTCGGGCCGGCGAGCACGCAGGGCTCCGTCGCCTCGCCGTCGCGGTGGCTGAGGATCGGATAGCGGATCGCCTCGTCCATCGTCTCGGCGAGACCGCCGAACTTGCCGATGTCGAGGAACACCCAGCGGTTCTCGTCCGCCTTCGACTTCTTCGAGACGAGGACGACCTCGGTCTTGATGACGCCGGCGTCGCCGACCATGCCGCGGCCGGGCTCGATGATCGTCTCCGGCAGCTGGTTGCCGAAATGCTTGGTGAGGCTCTGGAAGATCGCCTGACCGTAGGCAGAAGCCGCCGGCACGTCCTTCAGGTAGCGGGTCGGGAAGCCGCCGCCCATGTTGACGAGGGTCAGCACGATGCCCTTTTCGGCCAGCGCGTCGAAGACGAACTTGGCATCCGCGATCGCCGAGTCCCAGGCTTCCGTATTGGTCTGCTGCGAGCCGACATGGAAGGAGACGCCGGTCGCCTTCAGGCCGAGGCGGGCGGCCTCGGTGAGGACGTCGACGGCCATCGCAGGCACGCAGCCGAACTTGCGCGACAGCGGCCATTCGGCGCCCTCGCCATTGGTCAGGACGCGGCAGAACACGCGGGCGCCGGGCGCCGAGCGGGCGATCTTCTCGACCTCTTCGGTGCAGTCGACGGCAAAGAGCGAGACGCCGAGCTCGTGGGCACGGGCGACGTCGCGCTCCTTCTTGATGGTGTTGCCATAGGAGATGCGCGAGGGCGTCACGCCGGCATCGAGCGCCATCTCGATCTCGGCGACCGAGGCGCAGTCGAAGTTCGAGCCGAGCGAGGCGAGGAGCTTCAGGATCTCGGGCGCCGGATTGGCCTTGACGGCGTAGAAGATCGCCGAGTCCGGCAGCGCCCGGCGGAAGGCACGGAAATTGTCCTCGACGATGTCGAGATCGACGACGAGGCAGGGGCCGTCGGGACGTCGGGTGGCGAGGAAATCGATGATGCGCTGCGTGACCATGGGAGCCTCCGAGGGACCAGGAATGGGTCGACAGGGAGCGTGCGCAACCGCGCGCCCGAACGGCGACAACGCCGACCGGGAGAGACAGTTTCGCGACGCGACTTCATCGGAAACCCGCGCAAGACAACGCGAGCATTCCGGCTTCGTCTGCCATGGTTTGGAGGGCTTGAACCCGCCGCACTTCAGGCAAGGATGGTGTGCCTCTTCAGTATTCCCGGCTGTGGAGACCGGGAGAGACCAGAAAGGCCCGGACCGTCGTTGCTTCAAGGCGTCCTCGATATCGCGCGGCTCGCGAAATCGACTGGGTGTGTTACGTCCAGGTACCGTCACGGCTACCCTCGCATCTGAGGACCGTGGGACGCCCACAGGCACGTGCGACATGGGGCAAGTCGCGATCTATGCCGAGTTGCCGTCATACGCAAGACCCAATGTCCCCCACGGTTGATTTTTCATCCAAGCCGTTGAAGGAAGGGGAAAGGCTGCGGCAGCGCAGCCACAACGGGTCAGGTTGGAGCAAGCTCGAAGCCATGGATACACTGACCAGGATGCGCGCCTTTCTCGCCGTCATTGAGAGCGAGGGCTTTTCCGCCGCGGCTCGCAAGACCGGGCGTTCGAAGGCGCTGCTGTCGAAATATGTCCGCGAGCTGGAGGACGAGCTCGGCGTCCTTCTGATCAACCGCACCACCCGGCAGATCGCCCTGACGGCCGCCGGCGAGGTCTATGTGCGCCGCGCCGGGACGATTCTCTCCGATCTCGAAAGTTTGAACGAGGAGGCGCGCGAGGCGACCGGCGAGGCGAAGGGCCGCATTCGCGTCTCCGCCGCGCGTACCTTCGGCGACGCCGAACTCGGCCACTGCCTGGTCGATTTCGCCAAGGCCTATCCGGACATCAGCCTCGACATCCATCTCGACGACAATTTCGTCAATCTGGTCGAAGAGGGCTTCGACGTCGCAATCCGCATGACGCGGCTCAACGATTCGGCGATGATCGCCCGCCGGCTCGCCTCCCTCGACTTCGTCATCGTCGCCAGCCCGGAATTCCTCGAGCGCACCGGCCGGCCGACGCATCCGGGCGAGATCGTCAACTATCCCGCCGTCATCGATTCCAATTCGCGGCTGTTTTCCAACTGGATGTTCCGCGATCCGGAAACCCAGGAGCAGATTTCCGTCGCGGTCTCCGGCCAGTTCACCGCCAACAGCCCGGTGACGGTGCGCGCGGCGGCGCTCGCGGGCCTCGGCTTCGCGCTGTCGCCGTCCTTCGTCGTCCGCGACGATCTGGAGAGCGGCCGGCTGATCACGGTCCTCGACGAATACATGTCGAGCGAGGCTGGGATCTATGCGGTGTTTCCGCATCGTCGCCACTTGCCGGCGAGGGTTCGCGTCTTCGTCGACTTTCTCGCCGAATGGTTCAAGAAGTGCGGCCGGCAGAAATCCCTCGAAGCGGTGCACAGGCCCGGCAATTCCGGCACGGCGCAGGCCGACCGGGTGGCCTGAGCGCCCGCCGGGTCCCGATCGGGCGAGGTGGGCAGGAGGTGACAAACTTGCCCGGCCGGCCCGGCCGGTCAGCCCCTGTGGCGCGCCCCGTCTGGCGTGAGACGGCGATGCGCGACCTGCGACCGGCCTGATGGCGACTGCAAAAATCTTCGTGACGCCGGTTTCAATTCGGGCGGAACATGCGAAGCTTACCCTGGGGCATGAAAGCTCGAGGAGTGAGATCGTGACCGTCTCCACCCCATCCGCCGCCGCGCGAGGCGCCGCGATGCTTTTCGCCGTGATCCTTTGCGGTGCAGCGCCGGCGGGATCTGCCGCCGCGAAGACGCTGAAATCCGGCGACTTCACCGGTGCCAGCGGTCACGACGTCTCGGGCAGCGTCCGCATCGAGGAGACCGGCGGCAAGGCCGTCTTGCAGTTCAGTTCCGACTTCGCGTTCGACGGGGCGCCGGATCCCAAGGTCGCCTTCGGCAGGGGCGGCTACGATCCGAAATCGCTGCTCGGGCCGCTGAAGTCGGATGCCGGCGCGCAGAATTACGCGATCCCGGCGGGCCTCGACGTTTCCGGCTACAACGAGGTCTGGATCTGGTGCGAGGAGTTCGCGGTACCGCTGGGCATGGCGAGGATCAAATAGCATGCGGCCGTCCTTGGTGATCCGTCACCCGCCCGCATCACCGGTTCGTCAAAAGCGCTCCTGCTACCGGCAGGCGATTGATTGCCTTGCGCAATCATGGCCCAATCCCGGCAGAGACACGCCCTTAACGGGGCATTCAGACATCCCGTGCCACGGTCCTGCCATGCGTCGCTTTCTCGCCTTTGCCGTTCTCGCCGCCGCTCTTTCGACGGCAGCCGCCGCGCCCGCGCTCGCCAGAGGCGCCGGGCCGCAGGACACCGTCTTCGAGGCTGCGGGGGATCCCGGGACGATCGTCATCCGCACCTCCGAGCGCAAGCTCTATCTTCTCACCGGAAACGGCCGGGCCCTGCAATACGACATCGCCGTCGGCAAGCCGAGTGAGCAGTGGTTCGGCAAGAGCTGGGTGTCGATGAAGCGCCCGCATCCGACCTGGACGCCGACTCCGGACATGCGCGCCAAGAAGCCGAGCCTGCCGCGCTCGGTCGGCCCCGGCCCGAAGAACCCGCTCGGCGAGCGGGCGATGAATCTCGGCTGGACGTCCTACCGTATCCACGGCACCAACTCGCCGCGCTCCATCGGCTCAGCCGCCTCGTCGGGCTGCTTCCGGATGCGCAATGCCGACGTCAAGGACCTTTACGAACGCGTCCATGTCGGCGCGCAGGTCTTCGTCGAGCGATAGAGGCCGAGCGTCGGAGGCAGCGCTCGTCCGAAGCGGCGCGCGTCTCCGTCTCGCCACCGAATCCCCCGTCCTCCCGGGCCGACGACGCAAGCTTGCGAAAATGCAGCGGCGCGATTGTCATGCTCGCGCGGCCGATTCAAACTTCGGCCACTCTTCTCGGCTTTTGCAGGGCCTTGAAGCGGTAGGGGGAGTGGCGGTGGGGTCTCGTGTCCTCGGATGTCTGGTCGGCTTTGGCAGCCTGCTCGGTCTGCCAGCGGCGGCTTTCGCCCATCCGCATGTCTTCGTCGAGCCGCATGTCGAAATCGTCGGCAATGCTGCGGGCGAGTTCACCGCCCTGCGCAATGTCTGGCGGATGGACGAACTCTTCTCCTCCTCGGTGGTCGTCGATTTCGACAAGAACGCCAATGGCTCCCTCGATCCGGACGAGCTCGACGCCGTCGGCGAGACGGTGCGCCAGTCGATCGCCGAATGGGGCTTCTATACATTTGCGGAGGTGGACGGCCGCGACGTCAAGCTGACGCCGCCGGACAAGATCCATACGCTGTTCGAGGACGGCCAGCTGATCTTCTTCTTCGAGATGCCGGTGAAGGAGCCAGTGGATCTCACCCGCAGCCCGGTCAAGGTATCGAATTTCGACGACAGCTTCTTCGTCGCCTTCGATTTCAAGAGCGCCGACGATTTCCAGCTGATCGACCTTCCCGCCACCTGCCGCAAGAGCCTGCACGTGCCGGACGAGGACGAGGCGGCGAAGAACTGGATGAACATGATCGCCGGGATCGGCGCGGACGAAGAGGTGCCGCAGGACCAGGCCAATGTCTATGCCGACGTGCTGGCCACCCGGCTGGAGGTCTCATGCGCGCGGCCGAGCTGATCGCGGGCGCCCTCCGGCGCTCTCTGGCACGGCCTAACGGCGGCGTTCCGCGTCCGCCGAAGCGGGCCATTGTCCGCCAGGGCGTGGTGCTTCGCGCAGCGAATATGGCCTTTGCGCTCGTGGCGGTGGCCGCTTTGTTCTGGCTGGAGACGTCGCCGGCGCTCGCCCGATCGTCGATCGGCATCGGCACCTCCGATGCCGTCACGGCGCCCGGCAACGGCCTCTTCTCGGCACTCTTCATCGAGATCGCCGCAAGACAGCGGGAGTTCTTCTCGGCGCTGCGCGAGGCGCTCGTCGGGCTGAAGCGCGGCGACGGGGCGCTGTTCTTTCTAGCAGGGCTGTCCTTTGCCTACGGGATCTTCCACGCCGCGGGCCCCGGCCACGGCAAGGCGGTGATCTCGTCCTATCTCCTGGCCAGCCGGGCCCAGCTGCGGCGCGGCGTGGCGCTCGCCTTCGCCTCGTCGCTGATGCAGGCGGCGACGGCGATCCTGGTGGTCGGCGCCGGCTGGTATCTCCTGCGCGGCACCGGCATCTCGATGACCGACGCGACGGACTGGCTGGAGATCGCTTCCTACGTCCTCGTCACCGTATTCGGCCTGGTGCTGCTCGCACGCGCCTTGACGAAGCTCTGGCGGCGATTTCGGCCGGTCGCCGGTTTCGGCGGGCCGCTGGCCCGCTTCTCGAGATCCGGGGGTGCCGGTGCGATGGGCGGCCTGGCCTTTGCCGCGCCGTCCCAAGCGACCGCCCGGTCGATGCCGGCGGCTGAGGCGCTCTCCGCAGGCAGGGTCTGCGCAGAGGCGGACGAGGATTGCGGCTGCGGACGGTCGCATATCGCCGATCCGGCGCGGCTGCGCCAGCCGCTGACCTTGCGCACGGCCGTTGCCGTCGTCGCGGCGATCGGCCTTCGCCCCTGCGCGGGAGCAATCGTCGTCCTGACCTTCGCGCTGCTCAACGAGCTCTATCTCGGCGGTCTCGTCTCCGTCTTCGCCATGGCGATCGGCACGGCGGTGACCGTCTCAGCGCTGGCGTGCCTGGCGGTGCTAGGCCGGGGCGCTGTCGAGCGGGCCGGCCGGCATGCCCACCGCGCCGCCGCTGCCGTGATGCTGCTGGAGATTGCCGGCGCGGCCCTTCTGACGCTGGTCGGGATCGGCCTTCTCGGCGGTGCGATCACGACCCTTTGAAGCGTCATGCGTCCGACTGGACGCACGACCACGGCTTCGGCGAAACCCTATTCCGCGGCGCTTGGCTTGGCTTCCTCGGGATGCGGCGTGGTGACGGCGTCGTATTTGGCGTCGAACAGCCGGCCCTCGGCGAGATAGACGCAGAGGATCGACAGGATCGACAGGACGATGAAGCCGCAGAGCAGCGGGATCAGCGTGCCGTCGTAGAAATAGCCGATGACCGCGCCGATGATGCCGCCGCCGAAGGTCTGCATGAAGCCGAGCACCGCCGAGGCGGTGCCGGCGACATGACCGAGCGGGTCCATGGCAAGGGCGTTGAAATTGGTGCCGATGAAGCCGAACAGGCAGAAATTGAACGTCATCACCGGGATGAAGAACCACAGCGGTGCCTGCCCGCCGCAGAAATAGGCGACGGCGAGATGCAGCGCCGCCGTGGCCATGAAGCCGATCAGGGCGCCGTGGGACAGCCGCCGCATGCCAAAGGTTTCGACGAGGCGGGAATTCAGGAACGAGGCCACAGCCATGAAGATCGCCGTCGCCGAGAATGCCAGCGTGAAATAGGGGCCGAGACCGTAGGACTGGGTGTAGATCTGCTCCGCCTGGTTGATGAAGCCGAACAGCACGCCGAAGATCGTCGCCGTGGAGATCGTGTAGCCGAAGGCGATGCGGTTGGTGAGCACGATGCGGAACGCCTCCGCCACCCGCTTGCCGGTGAGCTCACGGCGATTCTCCGGTGCCAGCGTCTCGGGAAGCCTGAGCGCCGCCCAGATGCCGACGCCGGCGCCGAACACCGCGACGAGGATGAAGATCTCCCGCCAGCTGCCGAACAGCATGATTCCCTGGCCGATATTCGGCGCCACCACCGGGATCGCCATGAACACCATCATCACCAGCGACATCACGCTCGCCATCCGGCGGCCGCCGAAACAGTCGCGCACCACCGAGATGGCGATCACCCGGGTCGCCGAAGCGCCGAAGCCCTGGATCGCCCGCAGCGCCAGGAGCATGGTGAAGGAGGTCGAGAAGGTGCCGAAGCCGGCGGCGATGACATAGATGGCGATGCCGACGAGCAGCACACGCCGCCGTCCGAAACGGTCGCTGACCGGGCCGTAGAGGATCTGGCCGGCGCCGAAGCCGAGCAGATAGGCGGTGATGACGAACTGGCGGCGGTTCGAATCGGAGACTTCGAGCGCCGTGCCGATGTCCTGCAGGGCGGGAATGAAGATGTCGATCGCCGCGGCGTTCATCGCCATCATGCAGGCAACGAGCAGCACGAGCTCCCAATAGGGCATTCCGTGCGTGTCCATCTTCTGTGCTGGCACTGCCATGTGGACCTCAATCAACGACTGCGAAGCGCCGAACGCCACGCCCGGCCCGGTGTCGGGCTGCGGCAGTGGTCGGGCGCTTTGTGAATGGATGTTTCCTGAAGAAACGAAATGAAGGCAGCCGAACCCTTATCAGGTCGGCCGGCCGATACAAAAGTCTAATTTCGCACTGCAGCAATACGCAGTGTTCAACGCTTGGCGGCCGGCGATTGCCGGCTGCCTCATCGGTAAGGGGCCTGCAAGGCCCTGGGAATGCTGGCTGCGACCTCGGCCGACGGCGTGTCGGCCGTCAGCCGCGAGGACCTGCCGGAATCAGCCGTTCGCCGCCGCCGGCTCACCGGTCTTGATGCCGTTCTCCTCGAAGAAACCCTTCAACTCGCCGGCCTGGAACATCTCGCGCAGGATGTCGCAGCCGCCGACGAACTCGCCCTTGACGTAGAGCTGCGGGATCGTCGGCCACTCGGAATATTCCTTGATCCCCTGACGGAGGTCGTCGGAGGTCAGGACGTTGATGCCCTTATAGTCGACGCCGAGGTAGTCGAGGATCTGAACGACCTGGCCGGAGAACCCGCATTGCGGGAAGGGCGGCGTGCCCTTCATGAAGAGGATCACGTCGTTGGACTTCACCTCGTTGTCGATCCACTCGTTGATGCCGCTCATGCTATCGTCCTTTTCGTGTTTCCTGCTGCAGGCAGGGCCCGGTTCGAAACTCCCGTAACCGGCTGTCTGGCCGAATGCCTGCGCTGTGATCCGTCAGCCTCGCTTGCAAGCGAAGCAAGGACGGCTGTTCCCGTCGATAGATAGCATCCGTGCTGCCGGAATTGAAGGATGGCGGTAATCGCCTGCGCGGGATCACCCGGTGCGACCGAATTTGTCAGTGACTTCACTGCCCCTTCGATGAGGCGGAGAAGCCGTCGCCCCCAGCGGTCCATGGTCCCGCCTCTTTCGCACTCATCAACTGCCTGACGAACTTTTGGAAACGCGGACTGCGGGCAATGATACCTTCGCCGCAACGGCTGAGATGATCGCCATCCATGTAAATGAAACAGTTCCCTTCGATGGGATCTTGCGGGATCGCGAAGACACTGGAGAACGGGACATACTGAATTCCCGGATAGCTGGAGGCAATCTGCCGGACCATTCGCTCGATCTCGAAGAAGATGCGGGGCGAGGCAGGATTGATCGTCAGCGGCTCACCGAGGAAGGCGACGGCAAGTGGCCGGCGACGGAACTCTGGGAAGGGACCGACCCAGACAAGGCGCTGATTGTGCTCTGCAGAGAGTTGCTCGAGATAAGCAGCGGCCGTACGGACGAGATCGGGACGCAAGGTGTATCGGCCGCCTTCGAACGCCGCCTCTGGCGACAGCTTACCCGCGTTGTCGGCGACGAAATAAGAGCCTGACTGATGAAACAGGACCGTGCCCAGCCGCGAATCGTAGCGATCGAGAAACCGCTCAAAAGCTGCAAGGTCACAGCGTGAGCCGCGCGGCGGGCGGCATCCGGGCAACACTGCGCCGATGACGAAGGGGGCGATGTCGCTGCGGGCGACGGCGTTGTAGATATTCATTGCGTGGCTGTCGCCGAACACGACTATCGGCGGTGGATTGTGCCCGAAACAATCCCGAACCCGTTTGCCCAGAAGTTCGGCCATCTGTTGAATCCAGATCCGGCAGGCGCCATCGTCGAACATTGTGCCAATGAAGTCGGGTGCAACGCTTTTCGAGACGATCTCGTATCGGTCTGTGGCCTCGGGGGGCAGCCGATATCGCGCGAGGACGTCACGATAGCCGCCATTCGCCATTCCGGTCGCGCCGAGGGCGATGAAGACCGTGGCGGCCGTCGCCGCGAGGCGGAAGATCGCCGATCGACCGATGAGGTTTCTGCTGCGAAACGGTTGCTCGATGAACCGCCAGCTGAGGACCGCGAGTGCGAGGCTGGCGACGGCGAGAAGCGCCATCACCCGTTGCGCAGGCTCTCCATTCGCGGCGATCCGGGCGAAAGCAAAGAGCGGCTGGTGCCAGAGATAGGCGCTGTAGGAGATCAGCCCGATGCCGACCAGCGGCCGCGCCGAAAGCAGGCGGTGGACGATCGTGCCCGGCGTCGCAGCCAGGATGACGAAGCCTGCGCCAAGTGTCGGAAAGAGCGCAGCGAGGCCGGGAAACGGCGTCTCGGCGTCGTAGAGGAAGATCGCCAGAACGATCAGGGCAACACCGGAAAGGCTGACGGCATTGCGGGTGCGCAGCGACGCCGGGAATTGCCGGCGCTTGAGGTAGAGAGCCGCGAAGACGCCGATGCCGAGTTCGAACGCTCTTGCCGGAAGCCAGTAGAAGCCGAAGGCCGGATCGAAATGGGCGGCCCATTCGGAGATCGCCAGGCTGACGACGAAGCAGGCGATCAGCACGGGCAGGAGGAACCGGCGGCCGAAGCGCCAGACAAGCGCCAGAAACGGCGGAAAGAGGATGTAGTACTGTTCCTCGACGGCGAGGCTCCACGTGTGGAGCAGCGGCTTCAGCTCGCCGGCCGTGTCGAAATAGCCGCTTTCCTGCCAGAAGCGGATGTTCGACCAGAAGGTCGCGACGGAGAGAACGCTCTTCGAATAGCGCTCGATTTCCCCCGGGTCCATCGTCAGCGCCGCCGCGACGCTCGAGACGGCCAGCACCGCGAACAGCGCCGGCAGGATGCGTCGAGCCCGCCGTTCCCAGAAGCCGACCAGGCTGAAGCGCCCGGCTTCCATCTCGTCGAGCAGGATGCCGGTGATCAGGTAGCCGCTGATGACGAAGAAGACGTCGACCCCGACGAAGCCGCCGGAAAAGCCGGCGAAGCCCGCATGGAACAGAATGACCGGCAGAACCGCGACGGCGCGAAGGCCGTCGATCTCGGGGCGGTAGTGCATGGTGCGCGCCGGGCGTAGCGACGCCGCCGAGTGGGGTCGGCACGGCCGCAGTGTTCGCTCAGGCTCGGCCGGGCCGGAATGCATTCACAGGATCTCGCTGGTTGCGAAGCGGTCGCCGTCAGTGGATCGGCGGCCGCGGCGCCGTCATTTGGGCGCGCTGGTCTGCAGCGCGAGGGCGTGCAACTCGCCGCCCATATTGCCGCGCAGGGCCTTGTAGACCATCTGGTGCTGCTGCACGCGCGACTTGCCGCGGAAGCTCTCGGAAACGATCTCGGCGGCGTAGTGATCGCCGTCGCCGGCGAGATCGCGGATGCTGACCACGGCGTCCGGAATCTCCTGCTTGATCATTTTCTCGATGTCCTGGGCGTTCATCGGCATCATGGTACTCCGGCTCGGATCGGTCGGTATCGGATGATAGGCGCCGCATCGGCCGGCCGCAATGCGCGGCGGGCGGCGCCTCGTCGAGGGCAGGGGGAACGAGACCGTTCAGGCCGCCGCGGGCGGCTCGATCACCGTCCCCGACATGTAGCTCGGGAACCAGCTCTCATGGGCGACGGTCATTGCCCGGATGGTGAGATCGAGCCGGCCGGCGACCTTCAGCCGGTCGCCGCCGGCGGTTCCGAGCCGGCGGAGCGGCACGCCGGCATCTGCCGCGGCAGCGGCAAAACTCTCGGCATCGGCCGGGGAGAGTGCGACCGCATAGCGCGCCTGGTCCTCGCCGAAGAGGATCGCGTGATCCGGCCCGTCGCCCGCCTCGATCGCGGCGCCGATCCGCGAGGCCATGCAGAGCTCCGCCAGCGCCACGGCGAGACCGCCGTCGGAAAGGTCGTGACAGGTGCGGATCCTGCCGGCCCGGATGAAGCTGCGGACGAAATCGCCGTTGCGCTTCTCCTCGGCGAGATCGACCGGCGGCGGCGCGCCGTCCTCGCGCTCCTCGATCGTCGAAAGATAGGCCGAGGCGCCGAGATGGCTGCCGTCGTGGCCGACGAGAAAGAGGACGTCGCCTTCCTTCAGCGCGTCGACGCGGGCGGTGTTGCTGCGGTCCTCGATCAGCCCGACTCCGCCGATGGTCGGCGTCGGCAGGATCGCCGTCCCCTGCGTCTCATTGTAGAGCGAGACGTTGCCGGAGACGATCGGGAATGCAAGAGCGCTGCAGGCGGCGCCGATGCCTTCCACCGCCTTGACGAACTGGCCCATCAGCTCGGGCTTTTCCGGATTGCCAAAGTTGAGGTTGTCGGTCGCTGCCAGCGGCTCTGCGCCGACCGCGGTCAGGTTGCGCCAGCATTCGGCGACGGCCTGGGCACCGCCGCGATAGGGGTCGGCCTCGCAGTAGCGGGGCGTCACGTCGGACGAGAAGGCGAGCGCCTTGGTCGGGTGGCCGTCGACCCGCACGACGCCGGAATCACCGCCCGGGCGCTGCAGCGAATTGCCCTGGATCAGCGTGTCATACTGCTCGAACACCCAGCGCCGCGAGCAGAGGTCCGGCGAGCCGAGCAACGACAGCAGAGCCGCGCCGCAGTTCTTCGGGACCGCTACGTCCCCCGGAGCGACGTCTTGCCTCGGCTGCGGCTCGACCCAGGGTCGGTCGTATTCCGGCGCCTCGTCGCCGAGTTCCTTGATCGGCAGATTGGCGACCTCCTTGCCCTCGAACAGCACGCGGAAGCGCAGATCGTCCGTGGTCTTGCCGACGACGGCAAAGTCGAGACCCCATTTGACGAAGATCGCCTCGGCCACCTCGCGCTTTTCCGGATCGAGGACCATGAGCATGCGCTCCTGGCTTTCCGACAGCATCATCTCGTAGGGGCTCATCCGGTCTTCGCGCACCGGCACGGCGTTGAGGTCGAGCTCGATGCCGAGACCACCCTTGGCGCCCATCTCGACGGCCGAGCAGGTCAGCCCCGCTGCGCCCATGTCCTGGATGGCGATGACGGCGCCGGTCTGCATCAGCTCGAGGCAGGCCTCCAGCAGGCACTTTTCGGTGAAGGGATCGCCGACCTGCACCGTCGGGCGCTTCTCCTCGATCGATTCGTCGAATTCGGCCGAGGCCATGGTGGCGCCGCCGACGCCGTCACGGCCGGTCTTGGCGCCGAGATACACCACTGGCAGCCCGACGCCCTTCGCTTCCGAATAAAAGATCGCGTCGGTCTTCGCGAGGCCGGCGGCAAAGGCGTTGACCAGGCAGTTGCCGTTGTAGCGGGCGTGGAAATTCACCTCGCCGCCGACGGTCGGCACGCCGAAGGAATTGCCGTAGCCGCCCACGCCGGCGACGACACCGGCCACCAGATGGCGGGTCTTCGGATGGTCCGGCGCGCCGAAGCGCAGAGCGTTCATCGCGGCGATCGGCCGTGCGCCCATGGTGAAGACGTCGCGCAGGATGCCGCCGACGCCGGTCGCCGCGCCCTGATAGGGCTCGATATAGGAGGGGTGGTTGTGGCTCTCCATCTTGAAGACGACGCAGAGCCCGTCGCCGATATCGACGACGCCGGCATTCTCGCCCGGGCCCTGGATCACCCGCTCTCCCTTGGTCGGCAAGGTGCGCAGCCATTTCTTCGAGGATTTGTAGGAACAGTGCTCGTTCCACATGGCCGAGAAGATGCCGAGTTCGGTCAGCGTCGGCTCGCGGCCGATCAGGGCAAGCACGCGCTCGTACTCGTCTGCCTTCAGGCCGTGGGCGGCCACGAGCTCGGGGGTGATGGCGGGTTCGTCGGTCATGGCGGCGGCGTCCGGGAGTGGAATTTCGTTTGGTGAGCCTGTTAGCACTGCGATGGCTCGCGAAAAAGGCCGCAGGGACCGTGCCGGTGCGTCGACAGGTTCAGCCGACGCCGACCCAGTCCAACCGGGCCGTGCGGCAGGGCGCCGAGTCGCCGGGCCGCCGCATCACCAGCGTGTCGTCGTCGACCTGCGAGATTGCGCTTCCGGCGTTGCGGCGAACCTGCAGAACCAGCACATAGTCATAGCCAGCCCCCTTGCGGGCGGGCGAGCGAAGGCACAGCCCGTAGCCGTCGACGGTGCCCGCCGGCAGGAAGCTCGTCGCGCGCTCCGCCTTGCGGCGGCGGAAGACACCGGCGGCGGTGGCTTCGGCATAGGCGATCTCGGCCTTGGATGGCGTGCCGCCTCCCAGAACTGCGCCGGTTTCGCCGGGATCGGTCGGCGCGCTATCGTCTGCAGCCGCAATCGCCCCGACGGGATTGGCCGGCGAAGTCTGGCTTGCCGGCATCGGCGCCGGTAAGGGCGCCAGGGCGATCGGATCGGACGCGGCGCATCCGGTCAGCAGCGCCACAAGGGCGATCGCAAGGGGAAGGCGAGCCGCCATGCCGGTCAGGCCGAGCAGCCGTTATTGCCGGCGGCCCAGCGGTTGACGTCGGCGCCGATCCGCCCGCCGAGACTGTCGCTCATCAGCGGGCCATAGGTCGAGATCCTGGCCGAGCCGCTCTCACCCTCGACGACGACCAGCGGCCGGGCCTCGGGCTTGCCTTTCGGCACCAGCAGGAACCGCGGCCTGCCGGAAAAGGAGGAGAGCTCCGGCGCCAGCGAATAGGCGGCGAAGGCCGGATCCTTCGACTTGAACCAGCAGCGATTGGCGTTGAGGGCCAGCCGCTCCATCCGGTCGAGGCCGGTATCCGACGATTGTGGGCCCACACTGGGCCCGGTCGAACACGCGCCGAGGGCCAGCAGGACGGAGAGGAGCGCGGTCGTCGCGAGCGGGGCTCTGGTCTGCACGGGGGCTGCCTCAGGCGGCCAGACCTGTCGAGGCGCCGAGGGCGCTCTCGAAGATGCCGCGCCCGTCGGTGCCGCCATGCTCCGGCTCGATGAGGTTCTCCGGATGCGGCATCATCCCGAGCACGTTGCCGCCTGCATTGACGATGCCGGCGATGTCGCGCACCGCGCCGTTGGGATTGGTGCCCTCGGCATAGCGGAAGACGATCTGTCCGTTGTCCTCGAGCGCCTTCAGCGTCGCGTCGTCGGCGAAGTAGTTGCCGTCATGATGGGCGACGGGGCAGCGGATCACCTGACCCGCCTGATAGGCCGAGGAGAAGCGGGTGCCGGCATTGACGACTTCGAGCTTCACCTCGCGGCAGACGAAGCGCAGCGCAGCATTGCGCATCAGGGCGCCGGGGAGGAGCCCTGCCTCGCAGAGGATCTGGAAGCCGTTGCAGACGCCGAGAACCGGCACGCCCTTGCCTGCCGCATCGGCGACGGCGCGCATCACCGGCGAGCGGGCGGCGATGGCGCCGGCTCTCAGATAATCGCCGAAGGAAAATCCGCCCGGCACCACCACCAGATCGACGTCGGGGAGGGCCGTCTCGGTCTGCCAGACCGTCTGCGGCGCCCTGCCGGTGATGCTGGTCAGTGCCGCGATCATGTCGCGGTCGCGGTTGAGGCCGGGAAGAAGGACGACGGCGGTTTTCATGGCTTCACTCTGACGGAGGCGAGAAACTGGCGGGCGAAGTCGAAACGATCGTCGGAGCGGTCGCAGGTCTGGCATCTGACCCGGATGAAGCGCTGGCCGATGACGGCGGTGGCGTGGAACAGCGACTTCCAGCCGTAGGGCGCTAGGCTTTCGGCCGTGTACCAGGACTGGTCGCCGATCCACTCGGTGCCGGGGTCCTTTGTCACGGTCGCGCCCTCGTGCGAGCCCTTGAGCACGGAGTTGCGGATTTTTCCGGCGCCGATCGTCAGCGACACCATCCAGCCCGACGGCAGATAGCCGGAGAGGCCGATGGGCTTGTTGGTGACGATCAACTTGCAGACCTCCTGCGTTGCGCTCTCGCACGCCGCCGTGTGGCAGACATAGGTGGTCATCTGGGTGTCGGCGGGCGAATACTCGCTCGTCCATTGCGGCGGCGTTTCGGCGGATACGCCGTGCATCGGCTTGTCCCAGCCGGACGGGATCTGCGCGTGGGCGGCGGGGGCGGACAGCAGGGTAGCCAGCAGAATGACGGGAAAAACCCTCATTCCGTTGCTCCGCGGCAGGGACCGCAGAACCGCGCTCGCCGCGTCCTGACGAGGCAGTGGATCGATGGCAGGGCGCTCGATGATCTCGTTGCTCATTCGGGCCTGAATGGTGCCGCCGGCTCGGCCAGTTCACGAATCTCGAGCCGGCGCTCGATGCGTTCCAGCCGTTCGTCGTGACGGTCGAGTTTGTCGTAGATGTTGTGGATGTCGTTCTGCATGGACAGCATGTGACCTCGGATCGAGATCAGCTCCTGTTTGACTTCCCGCAGTCCGACGTCGAGGTTCCCCATACGAGATTGAAGCTGTTTGAGAGCCTCATAGATCAGCTCGTTCGTCACCTCGGGCATGACACCGGCTCCTGCTACCCGTGGTCGATCTCCACAGCATAATTCTCGATGACGGTGTTGGCGAGAAGCTGCTCGCACATGGCGTCGAGCCTGGTCTTGGCCCCGGCGGCATCGTCGCCGTCGAGGGTCACGTCGAAGACTTTACCCTGCCGCACGGAGCCGACACCGTCGATACCGAGATTGCCGAGGGCGGCCTCGATCGCCTTGCCCTGCGGGTCGAGGACGCCGGTCTTCAGCGTGACGATAATGCGGGCCTTGATCATTGATCCTCTGCGCGGGGATGAGCCCGCTTCTGCGAGATGTCGCTGGAATAGACGAGTCGGAGCGCCGGTGCCGGCTGTTTCACGGGCCTTCGCCGCTTCACTTGACCAGCACCGGCCCGGAAGGGCGGGGCGGCTCGTTCTCGTTCATGATGCCAAGGCGGCGAGCGACTTCCTGATAGGCCTCGACAAGGCCGCCCATGTCGCGGCGGAACCGGTCCTTGTCCAGCTTGTCGTTGGTCTGGACGTCCCACAGCCGGCAGGAATCGGGCGAGATCTCGTCGGCGACGACGATGCGCATCATGTCGCCCTCGAACAGCCGGCCGGTCTCGATCTTGAAGTCGACGAGCTGGATGCCGACACCGAGGAAGAGGCCGGAGAGGAAGTCGTTGACCCTGATCGCCAGGGCCATGATGTCGTCGATCTCCTGCGGCGAAGCCCAGCCGAAGGCGGTGATGTGCTCCTCGGAGACCAGCGGATCGTCGAGCGCGTCGGCCTTGTAGTAGAACTCGATGATCGAGCGCGGCAGCACCGTGCCTTCCTCGATGCCGAGGCGCTTGGCCAGCGAGCCGGCGGCGATGTTGCGCACCACCACCTCGAGCGGAATGATCTCGACTTCCTTGATCAGCTGCTCGCGCATGTTGAGCCGGCGGATAAAGTGCGTCGGGATCCCCATCTTGTTCAGATGCGAGAAGATGTATTCCGAGATCCGGTTGTTGAGGACGCCCTTGCCGTCGACGATCTCGTGCTTCTTCTTGTTGAAGGCGGTGGCGTCGTCCTTGAAGAACTGGACGAGGGTGCCGGGCTCCGGGCCCTCGTAAAGAATCTTGCCTTTGCCTTCGTAGATGCGGCGGCGACGTGTCATCATGAAAACTCTATCATGGTAAGGCTATGCCCCGGCGGGAATCGCCTGAGCAATGAGCACTGTCGAGCGGGTGAATAGACCAAAAGCCCCTGCATCACAATCGGCCCAGCCGTCGTGACATGCATGTGGTGTGTCGCCAGCCGAATGCCAGACGAGCCCGCTGCGTTCGGGCGCGCTTCCTGCCGCGACGGGCCAAACCGTCATCGGAACGTCGCAAGGGCCAGAGCATAAGCTCGGCCGTGCCCTGGCGGTCTTTTCAGCTGCCGGCGGCGAAACGCGCGGGGATGGCTGGAGGCCTCGGCCGGAATCGAACCGGCGTGCAAGGATTTGCAGTCCTCTGCGTAACCACTCCGCCACGAGGCCTCACCGGCGCTCTACCTACTGATACGGCTGTCGTTTCGCAAGGGGCGAAAACCGCCAAATGTCGATAAGCCGTTGCAGGCCGCCGAGGCGCCCGGACGGACGCCAGCGGACGCCGCCGAGCCGCCTGTTCTCCGCACACCAGACTGGCCGTGACCCATGGACGGAGTGTGGGCGGCTCACAAACTATTCTCCCAAGCCTTTGGAATTATGAAAGAAAGTTTTCCCATAAAGCTCCCTCGACAATTAGCGGGGCGGACGGAAGGCGGGTGCCTCGGATCGTTCGACCGGCCTTGACGAGGCCGGCCCCGACACGGCGGTTCGAGAGAGGAATTTCATGGCAGAGGTCATTTCAGCCAGTCAGGACACGACCCTGACGATCGACGAGGCACGTGTCGGGGACGGCACCTTCTACGGCCTTTCGAGTGTCTATGTCGCGTCGTCGGCAGGCCTTGATGCGGTGACGATCACCGCGTCGACGAATGTCACGCTGAACTGGACGGGGATGCTGATCGCCGATGCGGCGGGCCTGCGGCTGAACGGCGACGACAGCTTCCTGCTGACCTCCAGCGGCTCGATCTTCGCCGACGTCGGCGTTGCCGACGACGGTACCGCGGGCAACGAGGTGCAGATCCACGGCGACGTCTCGGCGGACCGGATCGGCCTCGACCTGACGGGCGCCAATGTCGTCGCGACGGTCGGCGGCAGGATCGACAGCCAGGGGATCGGCGTCGTCCTCGGCGGCGCGGGCGCGACGCTTCTCGTCGGCGGGGCGATCACTGCCGCAGAGACTGCCATCGTCGCTTCGGGCGACGGAACGACGATCACCGTCGGCGGCGGCGGCCAGGTCACCGGCGGTGACACCGATGCTTCAGCCCCCGGCCAGAGCGCCGCGATCCACACGGGAGCGGCCGGAACCGGTGCGACGAGCCTTTCGAACAGCGGCAGCATCACCGCCGAGATCGACGGCGACACCGGCCTGCGGGTGGCCGTCCTCGATGGCGACGCCTCAGATCTGAACGGCTCGACCTCGCAGCTGACCTTCGAGAATTCCGGCTCCGTCGAGGGCAGTGTCTGGCTCGGCGGTGGCGCCGACAGCTTCACCAATTCCGGCAGCGTCTTCGGCGACGTCGATCTTGGCGACGGCGACGACGTCTATGCCGCGAGCGGCAACGGTTCTGTTTCCGGCGCCGTTCTCGGCGGCGGCGGCGATGACGGTTTTGCCGGCGGCAATTCCGACGAGATCTTCAGCGGCGGCGAGGGCGACGACACCCTTGCTGGCGGCGGCGGCCAGGACGTGCTGCTCGGAGATGCCGGCAACGACCTCTTCGTCGCCGAGGCCGACCTTGCGACCGACCGCTATGTCGGCGGCGAAGGCTCCGACACCATCTCCTTTGCCGGCACGAGTTCCGGCGTCTACGTCAATCTCGGCTGGGGCCTTTCCTTCGGCTTTGAATCGGGCCTTGACATCCTGTCCGGCATCGAGAGCGTCGTCGGCTCGACCGGCGACGACATCCTGATGGGAAGCAGCTCGTCGATCGGTCTGGACGGCGGCGCCGGCAACGACCGGGTCCGTGGCGGTTCTGCCGGCGAGACGATCTCCGGGGGCATCGGCGACGACATTCTCGACGGCGGCGAGGGAGACGACAGCGTCGAAGGCGGCGACGGCAGTGACGGGCTCTTCGGCGGCGCCGGCAGCGATGTTCTCGACGGCGGGGCGGGCAACGACGTCCTCTTCGGTGGTGACGGCGCCGACGTCATGGACGGCGGCGACGGCATCGATACGGTCAATTATCGCGCCTCTGCCGCGGCGGTTGCCGTCAGCCTTGCCACCGGCACCGGCAGCGGCGGCGATGCCGAGGGGGACACTCTGACGGATGTCGAGCGGGTCTTCGGTTCGAGATTCGGCGATACCCTCGAAGGCGATGCAGGCGCCAACGTCCTCTTCGGCCTTGGCGGCGCCGACACGCTGCTGGGCCTTGGCGGCGACGACTGCCTGCTCGGCGGCACCGGTGACGATGTTCTCGACGGCGGCGAAGGCGACGACGCGCTGCTCGGCGGCGAGGGCGCCGACGTCATCGATGGCGGGGACGGCATCGACACGGTCAACTACCGCGCCTCCTCGGCCGGCGTGTCCGTTAGTCTCGCGACCGGCATCGGCAGTGGCGGCGAGGCCGAAGGCGACACGCTGGTAAATGTCGAGAGGATCGCAGGCTCGGCCCATGACGACGTGATCGAGGGCGACGGCAACGACAACGTCCTCTTCGGCCTCGACGGCGCCGACAGCCTGCAGGGGCTCGCCGGCAGCGACAGCCTCTATGGCGGCGCCGGCGAAGATCTCCTCGACGGCGGTGCCGGAGCCGACGCTCTCGACGGGGGCGATGGCTTCGACGTCGCGAGCTATCAGGATTCGGCAGCCGCCGTCACGGTCCGTCTGACATCCGGCACCGGCAGCGGCGGCGACGCCGAAGGCGACAGGCTGACGGCGATCGAAGGGCTGATCGGGTCGGCGCGCGGCGACGTTCTCGCCGGCGACGACGGCGCCAATACTCTCTCCGGCCTTGCCGGTGCCGACGTGCTGTGGGGGCTTGCCGGCGACGATACGCTCGAGGGTGGGGCCGGCAACGACGCGCTGCTCGGCGGCGCCGGAGCAGATATCCTCGACGGCGGCGACGGCATCGACACGGCGAACTACCGGAACTCCGACGCCGCCGTTTCCGTCAGCCTGGCGACCGGCACCGGCAGCGGCGGCGATGCCGAGGGCGACACGCTGACCGGCATCGAGCGGTTGGCGGGGTCGGCCCATGACGACGTGCTCGAGGGAGACGACAGCGCCAACGTCCTCTACGGCCTCGACGGTGCCGACACGCTCAGCGGCCTCGGCGGCAACGACAGCGTGCTCGCGGGAGCCGGCAACGACAGCCTCGACGGCGGCGAGGGCAATGATGTCCTGACCGGCGGCGATGGGGCCGACGCGCTTGTCGGTGGCGACGGCGCGGACGCGGCAAGCTACCGCAACTCCAGCGCCGCCGTGTGGGTGAGCCTGACGACCGGCACCGGCAGCGGTGGCGAGGCCGAGGGCGACACGCTGTCCGGCATCGAACGGATCATCGGCTCGGCGCATGGCGATACGCTCGAAGGCGACGCGACGGCCAACGTCTTGTCCGGGCTTGGCGGCGCCGACGCGCTGAGCGGCTTTGCCGGCAACGACCGTCTCTCCGGCGGCGGCGGTGACGACAGCCTTTCGGGCGGTGCCGGCAACGACATTCTGGAAGGCGGCAGCGGATCGGACGTCTTTGTCTTTGCCGACGGCTTCGGCAGCGACGTGATCACCGACTTCGACGCACGCGATGCCGCCGAGGCGATCAGCCTGTCGGCCGTCACCGGCATCAGCGACTTTGCCGATCTTTCGGCGAACCACCTGTCGCAGGTGGGCGACGACGCGGTCATCACCGTCGGCGGCGACACCATCACGCTCGTCGGCGTCGACGTCACCGATCTCGACGCGGGCGATTTCCTGTTCTGACGATCGCCTCTCGAGCCGGGAACATCAGGGGCTGCGCCGGGCGCGGCCCCTTTTTCATTGGTGCGGCAAAGTCGCCGCCAAAGCCCGACCCTTTCAAATTTCTTGCTTTCGCCACAGTCGGTTAACCGATGCTTAACCATCGATCTGCGAAAGATTGAATCAAACCCTTTGTTAATTTTGAGCGGCAGTCGCAATGGCAAAGCATGTGGCGGTCTTGATGGGCGGCTTCTCGTCGGAGAGACCGGTCAGCCTCTCCTCGGGCAATGCCTGCGCCGACGCCCTGGAGGCGGTCGGCCACACCGTCACGCGGCTCGATGTCGGCCGCGACGTCGCGGCACGGCTTGCCGAGATCGCCCCCGATGCAGCCTTCAACGCGCTGCACGGCCCCTATGGCGAAGACGGCACCATTCAGGGCATCCTCGAATATCTGCAGATCCCCTACACCCATTCGGGCGTCCTTGCCTCGGCCCTGTCGATGCACAAGGAGCGGGCGAAGATCGTCGCGAAGTCCGCCGGTGTTCCGGTGGCCGAGGCGCGCGTCCTGCACCGCCTCGATGCGGCGCCCGCCCATGTCCTGTCGCCGCCCTACGTCATCAAGCCCGTCGCCGAGGGGTCGAGCTTCGGCGTTCTGATCGTGCGCGAGGACCAGTCCAAGCCGCCGCAGGAACTCTACTCGGCCGACTGGCCCTATGGCGACCGGGTGATGGTCGAGCGCTACGTCCACGGCCGCGAACTGACCTGCGCGGTGATGGGCGACGTCGCCCTCGACGTCTGCGAGATCGTGCCGGAAGGCCACGCCTTCTACGACTACGAATCGAAATACGCCGCCGGCGGCTCGCGCCACGTCGTGCCGGCGGAGATACCGAAGAGCGTCGCCCGCCGCGTCCAGGAGCACTCGCTCGCCGCCCACAAGGCGATGGGCTGCCGCGGCGTGACGCGCTCCGACTTCCGCTATGACGACCGCTTCGGCGAAGGCGGCGAACTGATCTGGCTGGAGATCAACACCCAGCCTGGCATGACGCCGACCTCGCTGGTTCCGGATATCGCGCGGGTCGCGGGCCACAGCTTCGAGGAACTCGTCGGCTGGATGGTGGAGGACGCCTCGTGCGACCGCTGAACCCCAACCATATCCCCGCCGATCCGCACGGCCCCGGCCGGCTTGCTCGTGCGAGGGCCAAGGCGACCCGGCGCATCGTCGGCCTCGTTGCGACGGCCTCCGATCTGCCGCTTCCCGGCTTCGGCCAGATGGCCTTTGCCGTCGTCGCCGGCAGCGTGATCTACGGCATCGCCGTCGGCGGCCACACGGGCGAAGTGCTCGACGGCGTCGGCCAGCCCCTCGGCTTCTCGATCGACAAGGTCGCGGTGCATGGCAACAGCGAGACCTCGGAGATCGACGTTCTCCAGGCGCTCTGGCAGACCGGCTCGCAGACGCTTTTGTCGCTCGATCCGACGGATGCCCGCCAGACGCTGGAATCCATGCCGTGGATCGACCGCGCCTCGGTCTCGAAGATCTTCCCCGACCGGGTGGAGATCGATCTCGAGGAGCATCGGCCCTACGCCGTCTGGCAGACCGGTCAGTCGTTCTTCGTGGTCAATCGCGAGGGCAAGAAGATCGTCCCCTACATGCCGGGCCGGTTCGACGCCCTGCCGGTCGTGGTCGGCGAGGGCGCCGGCAGCGCCGCGGCGAGCATCATCGATGACATGGAAAGTTTTCCTGAGCTTCGCGCAAGGGTGAAGGCGTATGTCCGGGTTGGCGGCCGTCGCTGGGACCTCGAGCTGAACAACGGGGTCATCGTCCGGCTGCCGGAAGTCAAACCGATGGAGGCGGTGGCGGAAGTCGTGCGTTTGGATCGGCAGAACACTTTGCTCGAACGCGAGATCGCGGCGGTGGACCTGCGGCTTTCCGATCGCGTCGTGGTCAGGCTGACGGACGGTTCCTTCACGCGGCGCAAGGAGCGTCTCGAAGAGCGGGCCAAGCTGATCAAGCGCCTTGGCAAGGATAAGCCGGTATGAGTCTGTTCGGTTTCGGCAAATCCGATCTGCCGAGGATCAAGGGCCTGTCGCCTCGCAAGGCGCGGGTGATCTCCGTCCTCGACGTCGGTTCGGAAAAGATTTCCTGTCTGATCGCCAGGCTGCGTCCGCGCATCGCCGGCGAGATGCTGCCCGATCGCACCCACACGATCGAGGTGATCGGCGTCGGCCATCACCGCTCCCGCGGCATCCGGTCGGGCGCCGTCGTCGATATCGCGGCTGCCGAACTGGCGATCCGCCAGTGCGTCGATGCGGCCGAGCGCATGGCTGGCCTCTCCGTCGAGTCGCTGATCGTCTCGGTTACCGCCGGCCGGCTGAAGAGTGTCCGGCGCCGGGCCGAGACCGAGGTGGTCGGCGAAGTCTCCCAGGCCGATCTGTCGCGTGTCACCGGCAATGCCGCCAAGATGCCGCTCGACGACGAGCGCGTGGCGCTGCATTCGACGGTCTACGACCTGCAGCTCGACGACGATGCCGGCCTGGAAAATCCGGTCGGCATGACCGGCGACCGCCTCTCGGCGAATCTCCATATGCTGACCGCCGAGGTCGCGCCGCTGCGCAACCTCGAAGCCGCGATCAACCGGGCGCAGCTGGTCGTCGAGGCCTTCGTCGCCACCCCTTACGCCAGCGCGCTCTCGACCATGGTCGAGGACGAGGCGGCGATGGGCTCGGCCTGCATCGACATGGGCTCCGGCGCAACGACCATCGCGATCTTCCAGAACGGCCGCTTCGTCTATGCCGACCAGATCGCCATCGGCGGCGCCAACATCACCATGGATCTCGCCCGCGGCCTGTCGATCAGCCCGGCCGACGCCGAGCGGATCAAGGTCATGCACGGCTCGACCCTCGCCGAGCTTCTCGACGACACCGGTGAGCCGCTCAGCGTCGCCCCGCTCGGCGACAGCGGCGACGCCCATCCGATCGTCGTCAAGCGCTCGCTGGTCACCAAGATCATCCGGCCGCGCGTCGAGGAGACGCTGGAGCTGGTACGCGACCGGCTGAACGCCTCCGGCCTCGGCCACGTCATCGGCAAGCGCGTTGTGCTCACCGGCGGCGCGAGCCAGCTGGCCGGCCTCGCCGACACCGCCCGCATGGTGCTGCAGCGCAACGTCAGGCTCGGGCGACCGCTGGGTGTTACGGGACTCAATCCATCGAGCAAGGGGCCGGGGTTTTCGACCTCCGTCGGTCTCTTGATCTATCCGCAGGTCGCTCACCGCGAATACGTCGCGGAGCGTTCGCTCGCCGTCCAGGCGATCGACAAGGCGATGGAGGGAGGCCGTTTCGGCTCCTGGCTGCGCCGGGCGCTGTGAGGAAAGGAATTCCGGCGGGACGATGATCGAGCTTCGGATCGTCACGCCAGACCGGGATCAGGCGCCGCGGGGGCGCTGCGCCAGGGACGGGAAAACGGTGCGCGCCGCGCGCCTTTGAGAATTGCAACAAACGGCCGCGCGGCGAGACGGCCTGAGCGAATTGGAAGAGGAATGAGGGCATGAGTGTTACCTTGAAGAAGCCGGACATCACCGAACTGAAGCCCCGCATCACCGTCTTCGGTGTCGGCGGAGGTGGCTGCAACGCCGTCAACAACATGATCAGCGCCGGCCTCGAAGGGGTCGACTTCGTGATCGCCAACACCGACGCCCAGGCGCTGCGTTCCTCGCGCGCCGAGCGCATCATCCAGATGGGCGTCGCCGTGACCGAGGGTCTCGGCGCCGGTTCGCAGCCCGAGGTCGGCCGCGCGGCCGCCGAGGAATCGATCGACGAGATCTGCGATCACCTTCTCGGCTCGCACATGTGCTTCGTCACCGCCGGCATGGGCGGCGGCACCGGCACCGGCGCTGCCCCGGTGGTCGCCCGCGCCGCGCGCGAAAAGGGCATCCTGACCGTCGGCGTCGTCACCAAGCCGTTCCACTTCGAGGGTCAGCGCCGGCTGCGGATCGCCGAGCAGGGCATCGAGGAACTGCAGAAGAACGTCGACACGCTGATCGTCATTCCGAACCAGAACCTCTTCCGCATCGCCAACGACAAGACCACCTTCGCCGACGCCTTCGCGATGGCCGACCAGGTGCTCTATTCGGGCGTCGCCTGCATCACCGACCTGATGGTCAAGGAAGGCCTGATCAACCTCGACTTCGCCGACGTCCGTTCGGTGATGCGCGAGATGGGCAAGGCGATGATGGGTACCGGCGAGGCCTCGGGCGAGGGCCGTGCCATGGCCGCCGCAGAAGCGGCAATCGCCAACCCGCTGCTCGACGAAACCTCGATGAAGGGCGCCAAGGGCCTGCTCATCTCGATCACCGGCGGCCGCGACCTCACGCTTTTCGAAGTCGACGAAGCGGCGACCCGCATCCGCGAGGAAGTCGACCAGGACGCCAACATCATCCTCGGCGCCACCTTCGACGAGAATCTGGAAGGCGTGATTCGCGTCTCGGTCGTCGCCACCGGCATCGACAAGAGCGACGTCGAGATGGCCCAGCGCTCGTCGATGGCCAGCCACACGGCTGCCGTGGCGCAGCACCGCGCCGCCCAGCCGGCCGCTGCCTTCGTTCAGGCCGCGCCGCAGCAGCCCGTTGCCGCGACGATGCATGAGGCTCCGGCCGAGGCCGAGGAAGACGACGCCGAGATCGAGGACGCCTTCACCGTCGCACTCGCCGCCGAGATCGCCCAGGTGGCTCCGCAGCCGGCGGCCCGTCCGAGCGTCTCCAGCGCCGAAACGGCGATGGAGCCGATCCAGCCGGCGCGCATGCCGCGGGTCGAGGACTTCCCGCCGGTGGTGCGCGGCGAGATGGAGCAGCGCCAGGCCGCCAACCACGAGCAGGCTGCCGACGAGCGCGGCGCCATGGGCCTTCTGCGGCGGCTGACCACCGGTCTGTCGCGCCGCGAGGAGGACGAGCAGCAGGCCGCCGAGCCGGCGCGCCGCGCCCATGTCGAGCCGAATCCCTACGCCCCGCGTCGCTCCGCGGCGGAATCGGCTGCCCGTCCGGCGACCGCCTCCCGCCCGGTCAGCGAAGAGGAACAGCTGGAGATTCCTGCGTTCCTCAGGCGTCAGGCCAACTGATCTCGCGTCATTGTTGCGGTTTCGCGACACTGCCCGTCGGAGCAATCCGGCGGGCATTTGCGTTTAAGTCACTGAATTTATGGGCTTGCAGCCATTCGTTCACGGATTGTTGGTAACAGTGGGTAAGAAAGCGTGATTTTGCCAAAACCGCTTGCCGATTTACCAACGATCGCAACGAAAGGGGAACCATTGCGGATTCCCCGGCCGGTCTCAACCGGGTGAATCAGTCGACTGGATGTGTGTGTAGGCGGCCGCGGCGCGGGGGTGCCGAAGGCTGGACGGGGAAAGGTAATCCTGACGTGTTGATGTTTCAGCAGACGATAGCATCGCGTATCGATTTCGACGGCGTGGGTGTGCACAGTGGTCTGCCGGTGCGACTCGCACTGCTTCCGGCCGAGGTCGACACCGGCATCGTCTTCCATCTCGTCCGTCCCGACGGCAGCATTCGTCAGATCCCCGCCGTTTCGGCGAATTCCTCGCTGACCGATCTTTCCACCGTCGTCGGCGATCTTGCCGGTGCGCATGTCTCGACCATCGAGCATCTGATGGCCGCGCTCTACGCCATGGGCGTCGACAACGTCGCGGTGCGGATCGATGCCCGCGAGACGCCGATCCTCGACGGCTGCTCGGCGGAATATGTCCGCGGCATCAACGAGGCCGGCGTCGTCAGCCAGGGTGCCAAGCGCCGCTATCTGCGGATCCTGAAGCCGGTGGCGATCGAGATGGGCAAGGCGAGGGCGGAATACCGGCCCTATGCCGGCACCCGCTTCGAGATCGAGATCGATTTCGCCAATGCGGCGATCGGCCGGCAGACCTACCGGGCCGACCTCACGGCCGCCCGTTTCACCCGGGATCTCGCCCGGGCGCGCACCTTCGGCTTCATGGCCGATGTCGAACAGCTCTGGGCGGCCGGCTATGCGCTGGGCTCCTCGCTCGACAATTCGGTGGTGCTCTCCGACGACGGCCGTGTGGTCAATCCGGAAGGGCTGCGCTTCGAGGACGAATTCGTTCGCCACAAGGCGCTCGACGCCGTCGGCGACCAGGCTCTCGCGGGCCTGCGCATCCTCGGCTGCTACAGCTCCTATCGCGGCGGCCACCGGCTGAACGCCATGGCGCTGCAGGCGCTCTTCGCCGATCCGACGGCCTACGAGATCGTCGAGATGCCGGCCCGCCGCGTCGACCCGGTGCGCCATGCGCCGCTGGTCGCGGTTGCCGCGCCGGCCTTTGGTCCGCAGATCCTCTGAGGTCCGACATCTGCGTCGCATCCGCTCGACAAGGCGGCGAGCCTGTCCGGTGTCCGGACGGGCTCGTTTCTGCGTCACTTGCCCGCTTTCGGCCGACGATCCACCCTCACGCCGAGTGCGGGTCAGATGGTGACGCTGCGGCAACAGGCGGTGGGTGAATGATGGCGTGCAAGGGGTTTCACGTCGCCCGGCCACAAAAAAGGCACCTTACTCGGGCTTCGGCATTGTTCGAGCCTCGCTCGGGGGGTAGTGATGCCGGCCGGAGGCTGAATGGGGTAGGGGACCCGCAGAACATGATCGAAGCGACAAGGCAGTCCGCCGGACCAACGAAATGGGCGCAGCGCATGGCGCTGACCGGCGCGGTCCTTGGTGCCGCACTCGGACTTGGCGGGTGCATGTCGGGGGGCGACAACGACGTCGACGTCCTGGCGCTCGCCGCCGAGACCGATCCGCCGGACGTTCTCTACAATCAGGGCCTCGCCAATCTCGAAGGCGGACGGCTCGGCGAGGCGGCCAAGAAGTTCCAGGCGATCGACCGCCAGCATCCCTATTCGGAATGGGCCCGCAAGGCGCTGATCATGCAGGCCTTCGCCAGCTATCGCGGCGGCGACTACGAGGAAGCGACGACGGCGGCCAAGCGCTACATCTCGCTCTATCCGAATTCCGAAGATGCGGCCTATGCCGAGTACATCATTGGCCTGTCGCACTTCCGCCAGATCCCCGACGTCACCCGCGACCAGAAGCAGGCGGCCTACACCGCGACGGCGATGCGGGCGCTGATGGAGCGCTTCCCCGACACCGCCTATGCCGAGGACGCCAAGGGCAAGCTGCGCATTGCCCGCGACCAGCTGGCCGGCAAGGAGATGCTGGTCGGCCGCTACTATCTCGAGCGGCGCGACTATCTCGCCGCCATCAACCGCTTCAAGAACGTCGTCGACGTCTATCCCGACACCCGCCAGGTCGAAGAGGCGCTGGCCCGCCTGACCGAGGCCTATTACGCCATGGGGCTCATCCGCGAGGCGCAGGCCTCCGCCTCGGTGCTCGGCCAGAACTATCCCGACTCGCCCTGGTATCGCGACTCCTACGCTCTGCTGAAGGGCCACGGGCTGGAGCCGCAGGCCGGCGCGTCGGACTCCTGGTTCGCCGCGGCGACGAAGAAGATCACCGGCGCGTCCTGAGGCCGGGAGATCGGCTGAAGGCGGCGGCCATCCCGGCCGCATCGGCAAGACAAGGCGGCGCGCAAGCGCCGCTTTTTGCAAGAAGCGACGCGCCGCCGCCCGCATTGTCCGCCGAGCCGGCTTGCGAAACCACTGCCAGCGACCGACATTGTCTGCGCCGCATCCTGCCCTGACCGACGAACCGGACATGCTGGTCCATCTTTCCATTCGCGACATCGTCCTCATCGAACGCCTCGACCTGACGCTCGGGGCGGGTCTCTCGGTGCTGACCGGCGAGACCGGCGCCGGCAAGTCGATCCTGCTCGATTCGCTCTCCCTGGCCCTCGGCGGCCGCGGCGACGGTTCGCTGGTCCGTCACGGCGCGAAGCAGGGCGAGGTGATCGCCGCCTTCGACGTCGCCGCCGATCATCCGGCGAGGCAGCTTCTTACCGACAATGGTTTCGACGACGACGGCGACGTCGTGCTGCGGCGTGTCCAGACCGCCGATGGGCGCAGCCGCGTTTTCGTCAATGACCGGCCCTCCAGCGTCGCGCTGATGCGCCAGATCGGCCTGTCGCTGGTCGAGATCCATGGCCAGCATGACGACCGGGCGCTGGTCGATGCCGCCAGCCATCGCATGCTCCTCGACGAGTTCGGCGGGCTGGAGCACGAAGCCGAATCGCTCGCAAGGCTCCATGGCGAGTGGCGCGGCGCTCGCGAGGCCCTCTCGGCGCATCGCGCCAAGGTGGAGGCGGCGGCGCGCGAGGCGGATTTTCTGAGGAGCGCGGTCGAGGAGCTTTCCGAACTCCAGCCGCTCGCCGGCGAGGAAGAGGAACTCGCCGAAAGGCGTCAGGTGATGATGCGATCGGAAAAGATCGCCACCGACGTCAACGACGCCAATGAGGAACTCTCCGGCCCGACCTCACCGATCCCGGGGCTGGCGAATCTCCTGAAGCGGCTCGACCGCAAGCGCGACGAACTCCCCGGTCTGCTCGACGAGGCGATCGAACGGCTCGATACCGCCCTCGATGCCTTGTCCGATGCCCAGACCAGCCTTGAAGCAGCGCTCCGCAGCCTCGAATTCGATCCGCGTGCCCTGGAGGCGACCGAGGAGCGGCTTTTCGCGCTGCGCGCCGCCGGCCGCAAGTTCAACCTTCCCGTCGACGATCTGCCGGAACTGACGGCACGGATGATCGGCGATCTTGCCGATCTCGACGCCGGCGAGGAGAGGCTCGTCGCCCTTCAGGCGGAGGTCGAGGCAAAGCGCGAGCGCTATGATGCCGAGGCGGCCGTCCTGTCGGAAAGGCGCGCCGTGGCGGCCCGCATGCTGGAAGCTGCGGTGATGGCCGAACTCCCGGATCTGAAGCTCGAGCGGGCGAGCTTCATGGTGGAGATCGCGAGCGACGCCGAGCGGCGCGATCCCTCCGGCATTGATACAGCCGAGTTCCATGTCCGCACCAATCCCGGCACCCGAGCCGGGCCGATGATGAAGGTCGCTTCGGGCGGCGAGCTGTCGCGCTTTCTGCTGGCCCTGAAGGTGGCGCTCGCCGATCGCGGCTCGGCGCCGACGCTGGTCTTCGATGAGATCGACACCGGCGTCGGCGGCGCCGTCGCCGATGCGATCGGGCGGCGTCTGGCGCGTCTCGCCGGCTCCGTGCAGGTCCTGGCGGTGACCCACGCGCCGCAGGTCGCGGCAAGGGCCGCGACGCATCTCCTGATCTCCAAGGCGAGCGTCGGCAGCGAGGTCGAGGACCGTGTGGCGACCCGCGTTGCGACCATCGACGTCGAGGGTCGGCGCGAGGAGATCGCCCGTATGCTGGCCGGCGAGAGCGTCACGGAAGAGGCAAGAGCGGCCGCCGCCCGGCTGATCGGGGCGGGGCGCTCCTGAGGACCGGTCGGCAAGGCCGCGCCGGCGCCCTATAATCGTCCCCGTCGGACAGGATGGGGGTGAACATGGCGCGCGACGGGATCGTATTGATTGCCGGGGCCGGGCCCGTCGGGCTTGCGGCGGCGGTGGAACTCACGCGGCGCGGTGTTGCCGTCCGCATCGTCGATGCCGGCGAGGGGCCGACGCCCGCCGACCAGTCCCGCGCGCTCGCCGTCCTGCCGACGACGCTGCGGATCTTCGAAGCCTCGGGGATCACGACGAAGCTTCTGGCGGCCGGAACGAAGATCACCGGTGCCGACATCGCGCTCGACGACAAGCCGGCCTTCGCCTTCGATTTCTCCGACGCCGACACGCCCTATCCCTTCATCCTCGCCTTCCCGCAAGGCGGCACCGAACGGCTGATGATCGAATGGCTGGCGGCGCATTCGGTGCCGGTGGAATGGTCCGTCGGCCTCGACACCGTCGGCGAGACCCATCGCCCGACGGCGATGCTGTCCAACGGCGAACGCGTCGAGGCGGCGGCGATCCTCGGCTGCGACGGCAGCCATTCGCGGGTTCGCCAGGAGCTCGGCGTGCCCTGGAGCGGCGAGGGCTATCCCGGCGCCTTCGCGCTTGCCGACGTCGTCTTCGACGAGCCGATCGACGCCCACCGGGGCAAGCTCTCGATCGGCTCGTCGCGGGAGAAGTCCCACGCCCTTTTGCCGATGGGCGAGAACCGGGCGCGGCTGATCGGCTTTCACGATTCGCCCGAGGCGCTCGTCGAGGCGTTTCGCGCCAGCATCGCCGAGGTTACCTGGAAGTCGACCTTCCACGTCTCGTTCCGCCATGCCGAGCGGATGTCCCGCGGCAAGGTGTTCCTCGCTGGCGACGCGGCCCATGTTCATTCGCCGGTCGGCGGGCGGGGCATGAATCTCGGCATCTGGGATGTCGCGGCATTCGCCCATCTCTATTGCGAGCACCGCGAAACCGAATATGAAACGCAGCGGCTGCCGGTGGCGAGAGCCGTCATCGACCAGACGCGCGAGATGACCGACCGGCTCGGCCGTCCGCCGGCCTATCTCGGCTCGATGCTGAAATACGCCATGCCGATGGCGACGATGCTGGCGCCGGTGCGGCGCAAGATTGCCGAACGCGTTCTGGCGCTCGACCTGCCACAGCCAGAGTGGCTCCATTCATGATTTTCGAAGCATGATCGCATTGTAGTCGCGGCCGCCATAGATGACGTCGATGATTTCGACGTGATCTTCCAACGTCCGATACAGGATCACCGCCGACCGCTCGAACGGAACAAGGCGGACATCGTCCCCAAGATCAGCGCGCGGAGAGCCGCCATTCGGCGCCCTGCCGATCTTCGTACAACGCCGTTCGATGCGATCGGTGAATGATAGTGCGACATCGAGTGATCCAGTCGACGTCGCGATGTAGGTCGCAAGGTCCGCAAGGGAGGATATTGCCGCTTCCGATAGTCGGACCGGCAGAACTTTCACGACGAGCGATGCCGTCGTGAAACTTCCCGTCGGACCCTTTCGAATGCCTCCTTAACGGGTACGGAGGGGCGCGGGTCTCTCCGTGCCGCGTCCACTCGTGCCCGCACAGCTTCGATGCGCGCCGCTCGGTCCATCTCGAAATAGGTTGCCAGCGCCTGGCGTATCAATTCGTCAGGCGTCGGAACGGCGCCGGATTCGACCTCGGCGGCGATTTCCTGCATCAGGTCTTCCGGCAGTGTGACTTGGAGGGGCTCGGCCATATCTGGTTCTGTCCACGCGGTCATCTTCATGAAAAATGCGGTATCGGTCACCATAGAGCAAGCTCGCGCCGAGTCTTGAGCAATCAGTCCGCGCCGAGCCGCCGGTCGCCGAGCGAGACGGAGCAAGTTTTGACATGGCCGACAGACCGGTCGAAGAGCTGAACGAAGCCGAAGCCGCCGAGGAGCTGGAGCGGCTCGCCGGCGAAATCGCCGAGCATGACGCCCGCTACTACCGCGAGGACGCGCCGAGCGTCTCCGACGCCGAATACGATGCGCTGCGGCGGCGCAACAGCCAGATCGAGGCAAGGTTTCCTGCCCTGATCCGCGAGGATTCGCCCTCCGTCAGGGTGGGCTCGGAGGTTTCGGAAAAGTTCGGCAAGATCCGCCATGCGCTGCCGATGCTCTCGCTGGACAACGCCTTTTCCGACGAGGATGTCGCGGATTTCGCCAAACGCGTGCGCCGCTTTCTCAAGCTTGCCGAGGACGCGCCGCTGGCGATCACCGCCGAGCCGAAGATCGACGGACTGTCGCTGTCCCTGCGCTACGAGGCCGGAGAGCTCGTCTCTGCCGCGACGCGCGGCGACGGCACGACGGGCGAGGACGTCACCCGTAATGCGCGGACGATCGGCGACATCCCGAACAAGCTGAAGGGCAAGGCGCCCGAAGTCTTCGAGGTACGCGGCGAGGTCTATATGAGCCACGAGGCGTTCCAGGCCCTCAACGCCCGCCAGGCAGAAACCGGCGGCCCGGTCTATGCCAATCCGCGCAACGCTGCGGCCGGCTCGCTGCGCCAGCTCGATGCCGGCATCACCCGCTCGCGGAAGCTGCAATTCTTCGCCTATGCCTGGGGCGAGACGAGCGATGTGCCGGGCGCCACCCAGACGGAGGTGGTCGCCGCGCTCGGCAAGATGGGCTTCTCGGTCAATCCGCTGATGCAGCGCTTCGAGACGATCGACGCGTTGATCGAGCACTACCATAAGATCGAAGAGCAGCGATCGAGTCTTGGCTACGACATCGACGGCGTCGTCTACAAGGTCGACGATCTGGAGCTGCAGAAGCGGCTCGGCTTCGTCTCGCGCTCGCCCCGCTGGGCGATCGCCCACAAATTTCCCGCCGAGAAGGCGACGACGCTCCTTCACGACATCGAGATCCAGGTCGGTCGCACCGGCGCGCTGACGCCGGTCGCCAAGCTCGAACCGGTTACCGTCGGCGGCGTCGTCGTCACCAATGCGACGCTTCACAATGCCGACGAGATCGCGAGGCTCGATGTCAGGATCGGCGACACAGTGGAGATCCAGCGGGCCGGCGACGTCATTCCCCAGGTGCTCGGCGTCGTCGAAGCGAAGCGGCCGAAAGGAGCCGAGCCCTTCGCCTTCCCGGCGGTCTGTCCCTGCGAGCTCTCGACCGAAGTGGTGCAGGAGGAAACGGCCTCGGGCGCGAAAAGCGTCGTCAGGCGCTGCACCGGCGAGTTCGCCTGCCCGTTTCAGCGCCGCGAGCACCTGAAGCTCTTCGTTTCGCGCAAGGCCTTCGACATCGACGGCCTCGGCGACAAGCAGATCGACTTCTTCTATGACGACCCGGACTTCCCGGTCCGCACCCCTGCCGACATCTTCACCCTGAAGCGCCGCAACGATGCCGGCATGAAGAAGCTGAAGGACAAGGAGGGCTTCGGCGAGCTCTCGGCGAAGAACCTCTTCGAGGCGATCGAGGCACGGCGGCCGATCGGCCTCGACCGGCTGATCTTCTCCTTCGGTATCCGCCATGTCGGCGAGGCGACGGCGCGGGTGCTGGCAAGGGCCTATGGCAGCTTCGAAGCCTTTCACGAGGCGGGCCTGAAGATTGCCGCCGGCGACGAGGAAGCCGCCACCGAGATGGATGCGCTGGAGGATATCGGCGGAGCGGTGATCACCGCCGTCACGCGGTTCTTCTCCGAGGAGCACAATCTGAAACTCGTCGAGGCGCTGGTCGCCGAGCTTCAGGTGGAGGAAGTGGAAAAGCCCGCCGAGACCTCGCCGGTCGCCGGCAAGACGGTGGTCTTCACCGGTTCTCTCGAAAAGATGACCCGCGACGAGGCGAAGGCCATGGCCGAGGGGCTGGGCGCGAAGACCGCCGGATCGGTATCGAAGAAGACCGATCTCGTCGTTGCCGGCCCCGGTGCCGGCTCGAAGCTGAAGAAGGCCGAGGAACTCGGCATCGAGGTGGTCGACGAGGATGGCTGGTTCACGCTGATCGGCCGCGAACCCACCGTAACGTAAGGCGTTTTTGCCGCGGTGCAGAACCGCCACGGCGGCCGGCGAAAGCTTCTACCTCGTCCGGCCGGCTCTTGCGTCGGCGAGGCGCGGGCGGCAGCGTCGCGCGAAACGACGACACACGGGACTGCCCATGACCGACCGACCGGCGCGCGGCCTGCGCTCAGCCATTCTTCTCGCGGCGCTCCTGTCGCTCTTTGCCGGCCCGGCGCCCGCCACCGAGGCGAGGGCCGCCGCCGAGACCATCGACCGCAACGATTTTCCGGCGATGCTGGACCTTGCGAGGGGCTATGGCGAGGCGGAACTGACCAAGACCGAGACCGGCGATCCGGTGATCGCCGGCGACATCAACGGCACCGCCTATCAGCTGTTCTTCCTCGACTGCCGGAACAATCGCGACTGCCGCACCCTGAACTTCTACGCCATATGGGACGGCGCCGGCGTGTCGCTCGATCTCGTCAATCACTGGAATTCCCTTGGCGCCTACAACAAGTCCTACCTCACCGAAACGGGAATGCCAGTCGTCGAGCTCAACGCCTCCTCATTCGACCTGACCAGGCGGCGGCTCGCCGATCTCTTCGACCGCTGGACGGTCACGCTGGCCGAATTTCCCCGCGAAGTGCTCGACAAGGCCGATCAGTAGGGCTTGCGGCCCGCACCGCAGGAAAGCGGTTGGGGCTCGCCCGACTTGCTGTATCGTCACCGAACGGTCGAATCGGTCGCCTTGCCCCATCACCCTTTCCGGCAGTCCCCATTGAACATCGACGCCCCATCGAGCGACAGGCCGGCGGATGCCGCGAGCGAGCGCAGGGATGCCTTGCGGGCGCTGCTGCCGGTGCTGCTCGCGGTCCTGCCCTTCGGCATGGTCTATGGCGCAGTCGCGGTGCAGAAGGGGCTGACGACCGCCGAGGCGCTCGGCTTTTCCGGCGCGATCTTCGCCGGCGCCTCGCAGCTCGCGGCGCTCGAACTGATGGGCATCGGCGCGCCGATCTGGTCGATCCTTTTGACGGTCTTCGCGCTGAACTTCCGCCATGTGCTCTATTCGGCGTCGATCAGCCGGCATCTGGGCGGGTTTTCCCCGGTGCAGAAGGCGCTCGCCTTCTTTCTGCTGGTGGATCCGCTGTTCGGATCGGCGGAGGTACGCGCGGCACAGCGGCGGCTGACGCCGACATTCTACTTCACCTACGGCGTCACGCTCTATTGCAGCTGGCTGCTGGCGACCCTTGCCGGGGCGAGTTTCGGGCGGCTGATCGAGGACCCCGACGCCTTCGGTCTCGATTTCGTGCTGCCGGTCTATTTCCTCGGCCTCGTCATGAGCTTTCGCCGGCGGGCATCCTTCTATCCCGTTGCCGGCACCAGCCTCGTCGTCTCGGTCATCGCCTACTGGCTGGCCGGGCCGCCCTGGCATGTCAGCCTCGGCGGGCTCGCCGGCATTGCCGTCGCCGCGGTCATCGGCCCGCCCAAACGCCAGGCCGGGCGCGAGACGCGGCGGGGAGTGGCGTCGTGAACGGCGAACCTCTGCTCTCCGAGGGCGCCTGGTCGGTCGGCTCGATCTGGTTCATCATCCTCGCCGCCGGCGCTCTGACCTATGTGACGCGCTTCGGCGGCCACATCCTGATCCAGCTTCTCGGCACCATCCCGCCCCGCGCCTCGGCAGCGCTCGACGCTGTCCCTGCGGCGGTGATGACGGCGATCGTCGCACCGGTGCTCGTCTCCGGCGACTGGGCCGAGCGGGTCGCCATCGTCGTCTGCACGGTCCTGTCCTTCCGGTTGCCGCTGATCGTCGTCGTCGTCATCGGCACCGTCATGGTCGCTGCGGCGCGGGCGCTGTTGACGTGAGCTGACGGCCATTCACACCGTGCCCGGCACGAAGATCCGCTTCAGGACGTTGGTCTTGAACCAGAACTGCTGGGCCAGCGCGCCCACCACATGCAGCCCGATCAGAATCAGGAGCGGCGTCCACATGAGTTCGTGGACCTCGCCTGCCTCGCCGATGACAAGGAACCAGGCAACCAGACCGGCGATCGGCATGAGGATCAGGATCGCGTAGATCAGGCCGTGGGTGATCCTGGCGAGCCAGGACGCCCAGGTCGGTTCTTCGGCGGGGTAGGGCGGCCGGCCGTGGGCGAAGCGGTCCCACAGCCGGACCAGCGCCGCGACGAGCACCAGCGTTCCGGCAATGATGTGCACCCAGCCCCAGGTCTCGGTCGCCGCGTCGATCTCGGTGCCGCGACGCGTGGCGCGCCACATGTCGACCATCCATTCGTGGTCGATGAACTGGACGATGATCAGCACGACGATCGTCCAGTGCAGCGCCACGCTGAGAGAGGACCAGCCCGTCGAACGCGGGGCTGAGACGGGAGTGGGGTTGGCTGAAGCAGTCATTCGCCGGCGATCCTGTAGAGACAGTTCTGGAGGAGGCCGCGGCTGCGGATGCTGACGGCCTGTCGATAGCGCCGCACTATCTGTGCAGCGAGCTCATCAGGCAAAATAAGAATCGTTACAATCTGCACCAGTGGCAAGGTGCCGCGCCTTGCGTCCCGGCGATCTGCCCGAAAAGCGGCGGTGCGCCTGGCTTTCAGCGCGCGAGTTCGCGCGTCGCCGCCTCGATGCCGGCAAGCGTCAGCGGAAACATCCGTCCGTCCATCGCCTCGCGGATCATGCCGACCGACTGGGTGTAGTCCCAGTAGCGCTGGTTCGACGGGTTGAGCCAGGCGGCCTTCGACCACTTGGCCGTCAGCCTGTCCAGCCAGACGCCGCCAGGCTCGGCGTTCCAGTGCTCGACCGAGCCTCCGGGCATGGCGATCTCATAGGGGCTCATCGCCGCGTCGCCGACGAACAGCGCCTTGTAGTCCGGGCCATAGGTGCGGATCACCTCCTCGGTCGGGGTGACCTCGGCGTGTCTGCGGCGATTGTCCTTCCACAGCCGCTCATAGGGGCAGTTGTGGAAATAGAAGAAGTCGAGGTGCTTGAACTCGGCCCGTGCCGCGGAAAACAGCTGCTCGACCTCGCGCACGTGATCGTCCATCGAGCCGCCAACATCGAGGAAGAGCAGGAGCTTCACGGCGTTGTGGCGCTCGGGGCGGGTCTTCACGTCGAGATAGCCCTTGCGGGCGGTGGAATCGATCGTCGCGTCGAGCGCGAATTCCTCTTGCGAGCCCTGGCGAACCCAGCGTCGCAAGCGCTTCATCGCGATGCGGATGTTGCGGGTGCCGAGCTCGACGTCGTCGTCGAAATCCCGGAATTCGCGCTTGTCCCAGACCTTGACGGCGCGGCGGTGCCGGCTTTCGTTCTGGCCGATGCGCACTCCCTCGGGATTGTAGCCATAGGCGCCGAAAGGCGAAGTGCCGCCTGTGCCGACCCATTTGTTGCCGCCCTGATGGCGGCCTTTCTGCTCTTCCAGCCGCTGCCTCAGCGTCTCCATCAGCTTGTCGAAGCCGCCGAGGCCCTCGACCAGCTTTTTCTCCTCCTCGGTGAGATGCTTCTCGGCGAGCCGGCGCAGCCACTCTTCGGGAAGCTCACGCGCGGCGATCTCGCCCTCCGCCGCCCCCGAGACGGCCTCGACGCCCTTGAAGACATCGGCGAACACCCGGTCGAACCGGTCGACGAAGCGCTCGTCCTTCACCAGGCACGCGCGGGCAAGGAAATAGAAGGCCTCGACGTCATAGGCGACGAGATCGGCCTGCATCGCTTCGAGCAGCTGCAGGTGCTCGCGCAGCGTCACCGGGACGCCGACGGCCTTGAGCTTGAGGAAGAAGGTCAGGAACATGGCGCCGATGGTAGTGCGTTCGTTGTCCCAAGGCGAGCGACGAAAGACCGGATCGAAAAGGCCTTGATTCAGAAAGGCCGGGCCACCTTCTCGGTTGGCCCGGCCCATCGGATTGTAGTCAAGAGGTATGCCCGCAAACGGATCTTACCTCGATGGTTCGTCCGCTTCCTCATCGCCATCGACAGCCTCGGCCGGCCGTCGCTCTGGCTCGCCGCCAAGGCGGTCGATGCTGCCCGGCCGGTCGAAGGCGTTGTCCTCGCTCGGCCGCGCCTTGGGTGCGTCGCGGCGGTAGCCGAGATCCTGGTCGCGATCCTGCGCGTCGGGATTGTTCTGCTGGTTGTCGAATTTGTCCGGCGCGTTGCTCATCGTCCGGTCCTTTCCCTGCCACTGGTTGCCGCACCGTCGCAGATTCCTGCGGCCCGGTGCCTCAGCGCTAACCAACGGCTGCAGCCTTCGTTCCGCTCCCTTATATGCGCACCAGCGTAAGAATGTCATTTTAACTTATAAATTGCGCGTACTTTACGTAAATGCAACTATTGCCGATGACACCAAATCTTAAATCACGCCGATTTATTGCCTTGGCTAAAGTTGGACTGAACGCAAGTGAAATCCCGGTAAGGCTTCAGATATATTGGAGCCTCGAATTTCTGTTTCGCCAAAGAGACGAGGGACGACGCATGAGCGCCAGATCGAAGCGCCTTCAGAAGACCATCTCGATCGCCATCGTTTCGGCGATCGCCGCAATTCTCTGCGGCGAAATCGTCGTCGACCGGATGCATGAAGCGAACATCGCCCGCCTGCGGGAGACGACGGCTTCCGAGCTCGCATTCGCGCGCAAGTCTCTCGATCTCGCGGTCCTGCAGAAGGAAATTCAGATCGACGTCGTCCAGGTGCAGCAGTTCCTGACCGACGTTTCGGCGACGCGCGGCCTCGACGGTCTGGCGGACGGTTTCGATCTGGCCAAGGAACATGCCGAATCCTTTGCCGGCAATCTCGCCGCCGCACGCGATCTCGCGACGGGCCTCGACGCCAGGGAGACGCTGGCGACCCTCGACGAACTTCAGACGGCGTTCCCGCCATTCTACGCCCTCGGCCAGAAGATGGCACAGGCCTATGTCGCCGAGGGCCCGGCCGGCGGAAACCTGCTGATGGGCGACTTCGACGAAACGGCGCAGCGTCTCGGCGAGGCGGTCGACAAGTCGAAGGCCAGCATCGACGCTCTCCTCGAAAGGCTCGCCTCCCAGCAGAACGACGTTGCGTCCGACGCTGCGGTGAAGGCCGAAATCGCCTCCGCGCTGTCGATCGCCATGGGCGTGATGACGATCGTCGCCGGCCTTGCGCTCATCCTGTTCACGCGCCGCCGCCTGATGGCGCCCCTCGACCATGTCACCGACGCCCTCGACCGGCTCGCCCGCGGTGAGCAAGTGGACGATCTGGGCGAGGCCGGGCGCCGCGACGAGGTCGGTGATCTCGCCCGGGCCTTCCAGGCTTTCAAGCGCGCCGCCGAAGAGAAGGCACGGCTCGAGAGCGAGGCCAATGCCCGCCGGGACGAGGCCGATGCCGAGCGCGGCCGCGCGGCCGAGTTCCAGGCCGTGACCGCCCGGGAACAGGCGATGGTCGTCGCGGAGATCGGGCAGGGGCTCTCGGCAGTCTCGGCGGGCCGGTTGGCCTACCGGATCGAGGCGACGTTCCCGGCCGCATACGAAGGCCTCAAGGCCGATTTCAACTCGGCCGTCGCGACGCTCGACCGGACCATGGCGACGATTTCGCTCAGCGGCGAACAGATCCGCGTCGGCTCGCGCGAGATGTCCCAGGCGACCGACGACCTGTCGCGACGGACCGAACAGCAGGCGGCGAGCCTCGAGGAGACCGCTGCAGCGCTCGGCGAGGTGACGGACGGCATTCGGCGCACGGCCGAAAGCGTCGGCAACGCGCGCAACGCCGTCGCCCGCGCGAAGCAGGAGGCCGAGCAGTCCGGCAGCGTCGTCGACGGGGCGATCGCGGCGATGGGCAACATCGAGAATTCGTCGCAGCAGATCTCGCAGATCATCGGCGTCATCGACGAGATCGCCTTCCAGACCAACCTCCTGGCGCTGAATGCCGGCGTCGAGGCGGCGAGGGCCGGCGAGGCCGGCAAGGGTTTTGCCGTCGTCGCCCAGGAAGTCCGGGCGCTCGCCCAGCGCTCCGCCGAGGCCGCCAAGGAGATCAAGGCGCTCATCAGCCGTTCGGCGGATCAGGTGGCGGACGGGGTTCACCTCGTCGGCGAAGCCGGCGAGTCGCTGAAGGCGATCGCCGACCACGTTGCGACGATCAACGGCATCGTCCGCGAAATCGCCGCCTCGTCGGAGGAGCAGGCTGCGAGCCTTTCCGAGGTCAATACCGCGGTCACCAACATGGACCAGATGACCCAGCAGAACGCCGCGATGGTCGAGGAATCGACGGCTGCGGCCAACCATCTGTTGAGCGAGGCCGATGAACTGGCACGGCTGATCGGCCAGTTCGAACTCGCCTCTGCGCCCCGCCGGGCCGCGGTCGCGACGTCGCCGCGCAAGTCGAAGCCGGCCGCCGCCCCCCGGCTGCAGTCGGTCGGGAGCGCCGCGCTGAAGCCGGTGGCCGAGGCGAGCGAGGCCGCCGACTGGCAGGACTTCTGAGCGGCTTGGCGGCGGTTTTTGCCGCCGCTCGTTCAAGATTGCCCGAACTGTCGAGGGAGCCGACGAAAAAAGACCCGTCGCGGACCACCCCCGCGCCGGGTCTCGTCGTTTCGGGAGCGGCGTTCCCACTTGCGTCGCCGCGCCGACGGGAGGAAGGCAAGCGGCCGTGCCGACGCTGCGCGGTCCCGTCGGCGAGTTGCCTATGGCCGTCAGGCGAAGCGGCGGCGGACGAGTTCCTCCAGCACATTCGGGTCGACCTTGTCGCAGGCCATGAGCAGGCGGGCGATCGGCTCGTCAAGCAGTTCATCGAGGCTTGGCTCGCCTTTCAGGCAGTCCGCGGAGAGGGATTGCCGATTGCCGCCGCGCTCTTTGATCCAAGTGAAGAAACTTTCAAAAGTTTCTGAACTCGATAGGGAATCCATCGTCTTCGTCCTCGTTGATGGCAGCCGATATGTGCCAGATTCGAACGGCGGGAAGATGACAATCGCAATATATCGGCTGCCCTCACCGAAGGGTGACGGGAGCCTTGCCGGGAGGAACCGCCCAGCCGACGGCGGGGTCCGCAACCGGACCGGCGGGGCATGAAAAAAGCCGCCGGACGATTGCCCGGCGGCCGCTGCAATGGCGATCGCTTCGACCGGACGGTCGCGATCAGCGCTTGGAGAACTGGAAGGACCGGCGGGCCTTCGCCTTGCCGTACTTCTTGCGCTCGACCGTACGCGAGTCGCGTGTCAGGAAGCCGCCCTTCTTCAGAACCGAGCGAAGGCCCGGCTCGTAATAGGTCAGCGCCTTGGAGATGCCGTGGCGCACCGCGCCGGCCTGGCCGGAGAGACCACCGCCGGCGACCGTCGCGACGATGTCGAACTGGCCGTCACGATCGGTCGCAACGATCGGCTGGCGCAGCACCATCTGCAGGACCGGCCGCGCGAAATAGGCGGTGAAGTCCTTGTCGTTGACGATGATCTTGCCGGAGCCGGGCTTCACCCAGACGCGGGCGACGGCGTCCTTGCGCTTGCCGGTGGCATAGGCGCGGCCGAACTTGTCGAGCTTCTGGACATGGACCGGGGCGTCGGCCTGCGGGGCAGGGACGTTCGCGGCGGTGCCGAGGTCTTCGAGTGACGAGAGCTGGGACATCAGGCTGCCCTCACATTCTTGGAGTTCATCGCCCGGACATCGAGCGTTTCGGGAGACTGCGCCTCGTGCGGATGGTTCGGTCCGGCATAGACGCGGAGATTCTTCAGCTGGCGACGGCCGAGCGGTCCGCGCGGCAGCATGCGCTCGACGGCCTTCTCGACGACGCGCTCGGGAAAGCGCCCCTCGAGGATCTCGCGCGCCTTGCGCTCCTTGATGCCGCCGGCATAGCCGGTGTGCCAGTAATAGGTCTTGTCCCAGTATTTCTTACCGGTCAGGACCACCTTGTCGGCATTGACGATGATGATGTTGTCGCCATCGTCGACATGCGGCGTGAAAGTGGCCTTGTGCTTGCCCCTGAGGCGAAGCGCGACGAGGGAAGCCAGGCGACCGACGACGAGCCCTTCGGCGTCGATGACGATCCACTTCTTCACCACCGTCTCGGTCTTCTGCGAGAAGGTTTTCATGGGTTGCCCCTGGATGTTGGTCTTGTTCTCGAGGCAAGCCTTCGGGGCCGCCATACGAAAAGGGCGGCCGACGGGCCGCTCTTCGTGGGGGCTTCCATACGGGCAGCCGATCACCGTGTCAACGCCGAATGGCTGCGGTGGCCGGGCGCAATCCTCTGACATGCAGGGGATTGGGCGATAGTGGTATTATTTTACCGCAATATTCCCGGCGCCGTCCTTGGCCTCTCGCGTCGGCGGGATCGAGTAGGTCGCGACGGCATGGCAGACGGTGGTGCCGTCGTCTTCGCCGGAAATCGCCACCTCCACCACTGCCAGCCGTTTGCCGAGCTTCAGGATCGAGGCTCTTGCCTCCAGCGTCCCCGGCGGCGGCTTGATCAGGAAGTTGATCGACATGTTGGTGGTGACCGCCAGTGCCACCGGTCCGATATGGGCGAGGATCGCGACATAGGCCGAGACGTCGGCGAGGGTGAAGAGCGTCGGTCCGGAGACGGTGCCGCCCGGGCGCAGATGCCGCTCGGCGGCGACCAGCTTCATGGTGACGAAGCCTTCGCCGATCGCTTCGACGGAAAAGCCGCTCTCCGGCCCCATCACCTGGGGAAACCCCTCGCTGAGAAACCTGCGCAGTTCCTCGACATGCATGACCGGTTTCATGCGACGCCCTCCCACAATCCCCGGACCGCGATGCATTGGCTCGGGCCGGTCTCCCGACTATGTTCAGATCAGGAACCGCCGGCTGCGGCAAGGAGGCACGCGCATGGCGCCGATGATGAGTTCACTCACCGACGCTCTCAGTCAGGCCAGTCTCGACGACGAGAAGGCGCGCAAGGCTGCTGAGGAAGCTGCCGACTGCGCAGAGAAGCTGAACCAAAGCGACGAGGGGTTCACCGCCCTCGACCGCCGCTTAAAATCTCTTCCAGTGAATGGTCGTTTTCAGTCTCGGGAAGACGCTGGCGGTCCTGTTCCATCACCCGACAAAAAGCTGAAAGCCGCATGGCCGAAATTCTCGAAATGACCCCCGCGCCACATCCGATCGAGGTGCAGAAGGCTCCCGGCATCACCCGGATCGCTCTGTCCAGCCCGCCGGCGAATGCGCTGTCGATCGCCACGATGGATGCACTGTCCAAGGCATTGACTGCAGCAGCGAAGGACACCGACTGCCGCGTCGTGGTGCTCGCCGCCAACGGCAAGGTGTTTTCCGCCGGCCACGACCTCAAGGAACTCACCGCCCATCGGGCGGACGAGGACCGCGGCCGGGCCTTTTTCGAAAAGACGATGCGCCAGTGCTCGGCGCTGATGCAGCAGATCGTCCGCCATCGCTGCCCGGTGATCGCCGAGGTGAACGGTCTTGCGACCGCCGCCGGTTGCCAGCTCGTCGCCTCCTGCGATCTCGCCATCGCCTCGGAAGAGGCGCAGTTCCAGACGCCAGGCGTCAATATCGGGCTGTTCTGCTCAACGCCGATGGTGGCGCTGTCGCGCAATCTCACCCGCAAGCACGCCATGGAGATGCTGCTCACCGGCGAGCGGATCGACGCGCGGACCGCCCGCGAGTTCGGCCTGGTCAATCGCGTCGTGCCGCCGGAATATCTCGGCACCGTCGTCGGAAAATACGCGACCACCATCGCCTCAAAATCGGCGGCGACTGTCCGGATCGGCAAGGAGGCCTTCTACGCCCAGGCCGAAATGGGCCTCGCCGAGGCCTACGACCATGCCGCCGCGGTGATGGTGGAAAACATGCTGGCCCGCGATGCGGAAGAAGGGATCGGCGCCTTCCTCGACAAGCGCCAGCCGGAATGGACCGGACGATGAACGATCTGACCGCCAGCGATCAGGTGGCAGCCGGCGATGCCACATCGAAAGACGCGGCGCCGCTCTCCTATCCGGATGCGCTGATCCAAAATATCCTTTCCGAGACGAAGACCATCGCCATGGTCGGCGCCAGCGCCAAGGAAATCCGGCCGTCTTTTTTCGTTCTGAAATATCTCCTCGCCAAGGGCTTCGAGGTCATTCCGGTCAATCCGGGTTTGGCCGGCAAGACAATCCTCGGCCAGACCGTCTATCCGGATCTCAAATCGATCCCGGTTGCGATTGACATGGTCGACGTCTTTCGCGGCTCCGATGCCGTCCCCGGCATCGTCGAGGAGGCGCTCAGCCTCGCCCCGCTGCCGAAGGTGATCTGGATGCAGCTCACCGTCCGCCACGACGAGGCTGCGGCGGAGGCGGAGGCCGCCGGCATCACGGTGATCATGGATCGCTGCCCGAAGATCGAATATGCCCGGCTGTCCGGCGAGATCGGCTGGAACGGCGTCAATTCGCGGGTGCTGTCGTCGAAAAAGCCCAAGCTTGGCAAGGGCTATCAGAGCTTCGGCCTCAACACCCGCCGCTGACGGGCGCCCGTTCACGCGGCATGCGGCGCCGTGTTGGGGACGATGAGGCCGCTCGGATGGATCGCGACGCGGTCTCGGCCGGCATTCTTGGCGCGGGAAAGCGCCTCTTCCGCCGCCGAAAGGGCGTCGCGGATTGGCTCCTGCGGCGAGAAGGCTGCGACGCCGAAGCTTGCGGTCAGCCGATGCTTGGCGTCGAGGCCCGGATGATCCACGGAGCCGATGGCGGTGCGGATCGTCACCGCCAGCGACACGCCCTCGGCGACCGAGGTGGATGGCAAAAGCAGCGCGAATTCGCCGCGGCCGAGCCGGGCTGCCGATACGTGCGCATCGAGCAGGATCCTGCCAGCCGCCTGGATCACCGCATCGCCGACGTCGCGGCCGTAGCGATCGTTGATCCGCCTGAAGTGGTCGATGTCGCAGAGCACCACGACACCGCTCTGCTGGCGCATTCCCGCTGCCATCCGGTCGAAGGCGCGGCGGTTGAAGAGGCCCGTCAGCGGATCGTGTTCGGAGCGGTCGTGATAGCTCGCAATGACGCCGCCGAGAACCTTCGCGACGATGAGGAAGGCCGCGATCGGTGCCAGGAACGCGGTGATCGCGACGAGCAGGCGCTCGATTTCGAGACGCGTGAGACCGTAGACCGACAGCTCCTGCGGCTCCATTGCCGGATAGACCGGGATCCGCAGGATAAAGACGACTGCCAGCATGACGATTGCCGCAAGCAGCGCGTAGTCGAGAGGGCTCTTGCGGTGCAGCCGGCCGAGGCAGAGCAGCATGTCGATGAGCGCCAGGGCGGCGGCCGTCTTGAACGGCAGCGTCTGATAGACCGTCTCGATGCCCATTCCGGCGATGACCAGCGAGACACAGACCAGAACGGCGATCGTCGCGACGAAGGGAACGCTCGAGGGACTGCGTCCGATGGCGAGCCGGATCGTCTGGCTGGCGCAGAGATATTTCAGCGGCATGAGGACGGTGGCGCCGGTGATCTGCAGCCAGGTCTCGTAGCCGAAGGTGAGCACGACAATTTCGAGGCCGGAACAGAGCAGCGTCGCGGCGAGCCAGAGGAGCGAGGACTGGCTGCGCATTCCGCAATAGATCAGGGCACACAGCAGCGCGAGGGCGATGACCAGCCCGAAGACCGCACCGAAGATGCCGACAGTTTCGCCCACCTCAAGTCCTCGCCGCCCGTCTGGCGTTGCCTTACGACCGCGTGGCCATCGAGGTTGCCGGCGCGCCGTCAGCTGTTCGGCGCAACCGGACCCGCAGCCTTCCGACGGCCTCATTCCCATCTGATCGCCGGCCCGCCTGAGAATGCCGTCCGTCTCTTCGGCGGTGCCGCTTGCCCGGTCGTCACCCCCGCCAGATTGGAAGGCTGCTCCGGGCCGCGCCGGTTAGCGCGATACGATCAGGGAATCCCAAGCGCCGATGATTTGCAATATAATTTTCGGTAGAGAAACCAACCGTTTTGTCTCGCCTTCTGAAAAGCGTTGAGAATCCCGTCGGCTAGGAGAGCTGGGGACGACAGCCGATTTTCGGATCTGGCGCTTGAGCTTGCCTGGCCGAGGGCGAAGACTCGGCCATCCTCGCTGGCGGCTGCAGCTGAAACCCCCAGCGTCCGCTGCCTTGAGTCGATCGACAGGAGAATACCGATGACGGTTCGCATCGCCATGTGGTCCGGGCCCCGCAACATCTCGACGGCGATGATGCGCTCCTTCGGCGCGAGACCCGACGCGGCCGTTTCGGACGAGCCGTTCTTCGGCGCCTATCTCAGGCTGACGGGCGCGCCGCATCCGATGTCGGCGGAAACCATGGCTTCCATGGACTGCGACTACCGCTCTGTTCTCGCCGCGATCAGTGGCCCGGTGCCAGGCGGCGCGGACGTCTGGTATCAGAAGCATATGGCCCATCACATGGTTTCTGACGTCGGCATTGCTGACATGCCGGGCCACCGCCACGCCTTTCTCATCCGCACACCGGAGCGGGTCGCGGCGAGCTACGCCGCCAAGAACGCGCTCGATCGGCCCGAACTGCTCGGCTACGGCATCCTGCGGCGATATTTCGAATGGGAGGCGGAAAGGCTCGGCCGGGCGCCGGCGGTGATCGATGCCGACGACCTCTTGGCCCGGCCGGCCGAGACGCTGCAGGCGCTCTGTGAGGCACTGGAGATCCCCTGGAGCGAGGCGATGCTCTCCTGGGAGAAGGGGCCACACCCGGAAGACGGCGTCTGGGGCGCCCACTGGTACGCCAGCGTCAACCAGTCGACCACTTTCGCGCCGCCGCCGACCGCCATGCCGCGGCTGTCGCCTGCCCATCAGGCCATCGGCGACGCCTGCCGTGCCGATTACGAGGCGCTTCATCGCTACCGGCTGGGAGGGTAACGGACGAGGCGGCCGCGAACAGGCCCTCGCGTCCCTCGGCGACGACCGGTTGCGGATACTTTCGCCAGACCGGCCGTGATCACCATGCCACTGGTCGCGACTATTCCATCGGCACATCGATGCCGACGAGATCCGGGCTTTTTGCCAGTTTCAGCTCGCGCGTCTGGTCGGGGCCGATGCGGCGCTGGCGCGAGCGAGGCTCGAGTTTCTGCGCCTCGCCCGTCTCGATCGCCCGTTCGATCGCGGCCAGCACGATCATGTCGAGCACGCCTTCCTCGCCGTTCGGCTCGGGATCGCGACCTTCGAGGATGCAGTCGGAGAAATACTCCGTCTCGCCGGCGAACTGATCGACGACCGGCGCTTCGTGATGGGTCGTCTCGCCGTTCGTGATGAGGTCGTAGGTGATCGCGGTGCCGGCGCCGAAGCCGAAGGCCGGGGCGATGTTCATCGCGCCTTCCGTGCCGACCAGATAGGCCTGGTCGACGCCTTCCGACGAATAGGAGAGGGTGAAGCTCGCTTGCCGCGCTTCGGTGAATTTCAGGATGACGCTGACGGTGTCGTCGCAGCCGAGGCCGCGGTCGGTGCGCGAGGCGAAGGCCATGACCTCGACCGGCTCGGCCTCGAAGAGGTTGCGCACGGCATTGATCGGATAGGTGCCCATGTCCGGCACCGGCCCCGCCCAGTAGCCGCTGGTGGCGCGATGGTTCGACGCCTTGACCGTCTGCGAGAAGGTCGAGGTGAAGAAGCGCGGCTTGCCGATCTCACCCTTCCTTACTGCCTCGACCATGGCGACGGTGCCGGGTTCGCAGTGCAGCCGGTAGGCGATCATCAGCCTCGCGCCGGAAGCCTTTGTCGCCGCCTCGATGGCCTCTGCGTCCTCGACGCTGACCTCCATCGGCTTTTCGAGAAGCACATGGATGCCCGCCTTCAGGGCCGGCTCGGCGAATTCCCGATGACGGAAGTTCGGCGTCGCGACATAGACCGCGTCGACCTTGCCGCTTTTCAGCATCGCCTCGTAGTCGTCATAGCCGTAGACGTCGAGGCCGTAGTGCTTGCCGAGTTCCTCGCCCTTGGCCCTGTCGCCCGTGACGATCGCCGTCATCAGCGAATTGGAGGTCTGCCCGACGCCCGGCATGAAGGCGGCCTGCGAGATCCAGCCGCCGCCGACGACGCCGTAGCGGATTTTTCCTTCGAGGCTCGCCATGGCAATTCCCGCGTCTCGGACTGAAGTGACTGTTCGTCGGCGAAGTAGCACCGTCCCGAAATTCGTCGAGATCGGAGGATTTCGGATGGGCGGCGTCGTTGTCGTCTTTAGGTTGTGTATAATTGATGATACAATCAAAATCTCAAGCGGTACGCGCGCACAGCCTTCGGCGAGACCGGGCGTCGCGGGTGATCAAGACGGAGTTGACGACAATGGAATTCGTCGAAGAGCGCGTGCGCACCGCAAAGGCGTATGCCGAAGCATTCGGCGGAGTATCGCGGGTTTTCGCCAATAAGGCGGCCGTCCACGCGCTGAACGAGAGAATCAAGGCGAATTGGTTTCAGTCGGCGCTCCGAGAAAAACGTTCGAAGCTCAAACTCGGAGACGGCATTTTGATCGTCGTTTCATTTCATCAGCGTGAAACATTTGTCGGAACGGTGATCAAGGATGCTTGGCCTGACGTCGGACCTATAGCGTCCAATCCCGCTTTGGCCATCCACTGGTATAGGCAAAGTCCGAAGCTATACGCTGCCCCGAGTGGGGGATTTCGGCGAGAGGAAAGTTATCACTGGGACCGTGGGGGTTCGGCCGGCCAGTCCATCGACGACTTCCCGCAGCTGATCGGCGCGGAGCCACGCGCAGACCGCTGTTATATGCCGCAACATCCCTGAGACTTCGCCGTCGCGGCTGGGGCTTTGTCCGTTGAGTGGCAACGCCTTTGGCAAGACCGAATTCACCGCCATGTGAGATGCCGATACGGGCTTGCCAGATGTATCCACTGGGTGGTGCACGTGTTACTTCCTCCCTGAATTCGAGCATCAGGGAGGTACACAATGAGCGAACCGAAATTCGAGACGCTGGCGATCCATGCGGGCGCCCAGCCGGACCCCGCGACCGGGGCGCGTGCGACGCCGATCTACCAGACCACGTCCTTCGTCTTCGACGACGTCGACCACGCCGCCTCGCTGTTCGGGCTCCAGCAGTTCGGCAACATCTACACCCGCATCATGAATCCCACCCAGGCGGTGCTGGAGGAGCGGGTCGCGGCGCTGGAAGGCGGCACTGCGGCGCTGGCTGTCGCCTCCGGCCATGCCGCTCAGATGATCGTCTTTCAGGCGCTGATGCGGCCGGGCGAGGAGTTCGTTGCCTCGCGCAAGCTCTATGGCGGCTCGATCAACCAGTTCGGCCACGCCTTCAAATCCTTCGACTGGCGGGTGAAATGGGCCGATCCCTTCGATCTCGCCGACATCGAGGCGCAGATCACCGAGAAGACCAAGGCGATCTTCATCGAGTCCATCGCCAATCCGGGCGGCGTCGTCCTCGACATCGCTGCGATCGCTAAGATCGCCCATCGCCACAAGCTGCCGCTGATCGTCGACAACACCATGGCGACGCCGTATCTCTGCCGGCCGCTCGAGCATGGGGCCGACATCGTCGTCCATTCGCTGACGAAGTTCATGGGCGGCCATGGCAACTCGATGGGTGGCGTTATCGTCGACGGCGGCAGCTTCGACTGGTCGGCCGACGACCGCTATCCGATGCTGTCGGAGCCGCGGCCGGAATATAACGGCATCGTCCTCCACGAGACCTTCGGCAACTTCGCCTTCGCCATCGCCTGCCGGGTGCTCGGCCTGCGCGATCTCGGCCCGGCCATCTCGCCGTTCAACGCCTTCATGATCCTCACCGGCATCGAGACGCTGCCGCTGCGCATGCAGCGGCACTGCGACAACGCCTTGACGGTCGCCGAGCACCTGCAGGGCCACGAGCAGGTCGCCTGGGTCTCCTATGCCGGGCTGCCGGGCGATCTCTCCCACGAGCGGATGCAGACCTACTGCCCGAAGGGCGCGGGCGCCGTCTTCACCTTCGGTCTCAAGGGCGGCTACGAAGCGGGCGTCAAGTTCGTCGAGGCGCTGGAGCTGTTCTCCCACCTTGCCAATATCGGCGACACCCGCTCGCTGGTGATCCACCCGGCCTCGACCACCCACCGCCAGCTTGCCGACGACCAGAAGACCGCCGCCGGCGCCGGGCCGGACGTCGTGCGCCTGTCGATCGGCATCGAGGAGGTCTCCGATATCATCGCCGATCTCGACCAAGCGCTGGCGAAGATCTGACGGTGTGAGCGGCCCGGTGCATCACCTTCGATGCGCCGGGCGCTGCCTGCGGCAACGGCCGGTCCCAAAGGCGTCGCGATGGCGCTCCGACGGCCGCCAACGATGCGCCGCGACAAGCTTCCCCGGCCAGGCAGGGCTGCCATGCGGGAACGGCTGCGCCGGCTGCGCATTCCCGCCCGTCTGCCGATCGTCAAAAGCATCGGCCCGAAAATCGGAACCGATTTTCTCGAAAGCACGATGCGGTGATTCAATGACTGAGAGCGTTCTCCGTGCGTCCATTCGGACGCGCGGCGCTCCAGCGGCGAGCGGCACCGGACCAAGGAGCGACCATGACCGACCATCTGATCCGTTTCGACAAGGCGGGCGTCGAGCCCGAAACGGCATCGCCGGACAAGGAGAAGGTGAAGAGCGGACGGCCGACCAACAGGACCTGGAACCTCGAGGACGACGGCAACGGGCTCTATGCCGGCATCTGGGAATCCACCGCTGGCGAGTGGGATGTCGACTATACCGAGTGGGAGTTCTTCCACATTCTCGAAGGCGTCTCGATCCTGACCGAGGAGGGCGGCGAGCCGCTCAAGCTGATGGCCGGCGACAGCTTCGTCATCCGGCCCGGCTTCAAGGGGCGCTGGAAGGTCGTCGAGCCGACGAAGAAGCATTACGTCGTGAAGGTGTGAGGCTGCGGGCTGTACCGCTGGCGCCCTCGCACCTTCACCCTTCGAGGCTCGCTTCGCTCGCACCTCGGGATGACGAGGCTCTTCGGCCCTGTGCTTAAAGAATGGATGCCAGGCTTTCCGACGCCTTCGGGCGGTAAACGGGCGAGGACGCCGCGTGATATTTGATGCGGCGATACGGCCGGGCTCCCGACACATGGGCAACAGCGACCGCCGCGCCAATGAAAGCCCCTCATCCTGAGGTGCGTAGCCGCTCGGAGAGTGGCGGAGCCTCGAAGGGCGAGGGGCTCCGACACCGAAGCGGCATGCGCCGAACGCCTCCAAGACCGGCATCCGCACGCTCGCCCTTCGAGGCCGCCTGCGGCGGCACCTCAGGGTGAGGGTGCTTGGGTTGCGACGCTGCAGCTCGACGAATGATGAGCGGGTTCAGTTCTTTTTGGCCCGGCAGCGCGGCCGAGCGCGCGATACGCAGAGTTGTCCCGACGGGCCGGGAACGACAAAGCGGCGGGGCCGCCCTCAGGTCGAGCGACCAGGCGCGGCGTCCAGCCGCTTCAGCCCATGAAAGTGCCAGCTGTCGCGGTAACGCGGGCGCGTCGCAAGGCGCAGCCCCGGACACCGTGCGAACAGCCGCGTCAGAGCGATCTGCAGCTCCAGCCGAGCAAGCGGAGCGCCGATGCAGAAATGGATGCCGCCGCCGAAGGCGGTGATCGTCTTTGCCGAGCGGTCGAGAAAACGGCCGGGCAGGAAGACGTCCGGATCGTCATAGGCGGCGGGGTCGCGATTGGCCGCGGCAAGCAGCAGCGCCACCTTGTCGCCGCGGGCCAGCCGGACACCGCCCGACAGCTCGACCGGTTCCAGCGCATAGCGCTCGAAGAGATGCAGTGGCGGGTCGAAGCGGAGGGTCTCCTCGACGGCGGCTTCGGCCGCCGCATCGCTGGCAAGGAGCGAAGCCGGATCGGCACCGGTCGCCGCACTCCATTCCAGGATGGTCGTTACCGCATTGCCGATCTGGTGAACCGTCGCCTCGTGCCCGGCATTGAGAAGCAGCACGACCAGCGAGATCAGCTCGTCCCGTTCGAGCCTGCCGGCCTCGCTTTCGGCGGCGATCAGCGCCGAGACGAGATCGTCGCCGGGTCGCTTCGATTTCGCCTGGACGACGTCGCGCAGAAAGGACGCGAAGTCCTTGGCTGCATCGTTCGCAGCCATCTCGGTCTGCGGGGTGCGACCGGGCGTGTACATCGCCACCATGCGGTGCGACCAGTCGAGCAGCCGGTCGGCGGCCTCTCGCGGCACGCCGATGAGATCGGCGATTACCAGGACGGGCAGAGGCGCCGCATAGGCCGTGACGAGATCGACCGTGTCCGACGTCTCGAAACCGTCGATGAGCCGGTCGGCGATCGCCGCGATCTTCGGCGCCAGTCGCTCGATCTGGCGCGAAACGAAGGCCTTCGTCAGCAGCCCCCGCAGCCTCGTATGGGTCGGCGGCTCGAGCTCCAGCAGCGAGTTCGCCTCGAGCGCGTAGAAGGCCGCAAGATGCGCCGGCTTGCCGGAAAAATCCGGCCGCCCCTCGACATTATCGGGAACGATCCGTCCGAAGCGGCGGTCCCTCAGGATCGACGAGACCAGATCGTGCCTCGCGACGGCGAGGGCGCCGACCGCCTCCCACCGCGCCATGCCGCCGGCCCGGAGGAACGCGGCATAGGCGGGGTAGGGGTTCTGGAAGAAGGCCGGGTCGCGCGGATCGAGCGTGAGTTCGCCGGCGGCGAGGCGAAAGTCTGGGGGGAGGGCGAGATCGTCGGACATGCCGCTTCATCGCGCCGGCTTTGCTCCGACGCAATGGGCCTGTCCGCAATAGGCCAGTGCGCAATAAGCTATTACGGATGGCTCGGGGCCGACAACTCCGCAGGAGAAGAGCCAGCGAGCCGCGGCATGGGACAAGGCGCGTCTGCGGCTAGCCGCTGGGGCGTTTTGCCGACCGGAGACGCACAAACTCGCCGAAAGCCGTCAATTCCCGCTGATGGCTGTCGAGATTGCGTTACTCAGCAGGAGCCGCGCAGATGCACCTGCTTCCAGCCGCTGCGCTCGCCGCGGACCTTCACGGTTACCTGCCTGGTGCCGTATTCCGCCGGGATGACCCGCGCGACCTGATGCTCCGGCTCGATCACGCCCCATTCGCGGACGGTCTCGTAGCGAGGCGCGACGACATAGCGTTCGACCGTCGCTTCGCGCACCAGCACCCTTTCGCGGGAGATGCCGTACCGGGCGGGGATCACCTCGGTCCATTCCCGGCCGGGCACGACGATGGCGCGGGTGCTCGAGCCGTAGCGTGGCGCGACGGCGATGCGGCAATAGACCCGCTTGCCGTTGACGATCCGCCATTCGAAGCGATCGCCTCCCGGCTCGAGCAGCACGGGCTCGGACACCGTCTGATAGGTCGACGGCGCGGCTCGGCGGATGACCTGTGCCGGTTCGAGGACGATCTGCTTCTCGACGTAGCGATATTCGGCCGGGACGTGGCGCTCCGTGACGCCCCCTGGCTCGACCAGCACCTCCCGGGTGACCCAGCCGTAGCGGGCGGGGACGACGTCATAGACCCGTTCCGCCGGGCGGACGACATAGGTCTCCTCGACCGTCGCATAGGCCGCCGGTTCCACCACCGGCTGATAGCAGGCAGTCGGGCTGCCGCCGGCGCTCGCCGGGGCGATGGCCAGCGAGAGACTGCTCGCGGCGGTCAATAGAGCGATGAGCGGTCTTGCAGCCATACCCGTTCTCCCGGATCGATACCTCGTCGAAACCAGGATAACGCGCTTTCCTTCAAAGCGTATCGAAGTAGAACGGTCTGACTGCGGCTAGGGTTAAACTCGCATAATTGAATGAAATGCCGTGTATCACTCTTGAGACGGTGCCCGGTCTTCAGTGCCGATGCTTCTTCTCGATGCCGATCAGCCAGTCGCGCCAGTTCAGCCGTTCGCCATAACGCTCGAACAGACGGGAGTCCTTGTGTTCGGCAAAGAGCGCGTAGTTGAGCACGGCAACGAAGGTGACGCCGCCGATCGTATTGCCGAGCAGCACCGGCAGGACGAACTCCGGAAACAGTGGCAGGAGATCGACGTCGGACTCGCGGAAGGCGAGGAAGAACACCTCCACGGACGAGGTAATGACGTGAAAGAAGGCCCCGACGCCGATGAAATACATCAGCAGCCAGACGACCAGGATGCGCGAGACGGTGTCCTTGCAGGCATGCACCAGCCAGACCATGGCGGCGACGATCCAGCCGGCGATGATCGCCTTCGAGAAGATCTTGAACCAGCCGGTCTCATGGGCATGCCGGCCGATCTCGATGGCCTTTTCGAGCCGCGGCGCGTCGAGTACGTCGAAATAGGCGAGGAGGGCGGCGACGCCGACGGCGCCGACCATGTTGGCGACGAGCACCACCAGCCACAGCCGCGCGAGATTGGCGACACTGGCAAGCTTCGTCAGCACCAGCACCACCGGTGTCAGGGTGTTCTCGGTGAAGAGCTGGTAGCGGCCGAGAACGATGATCAGGAAGCCGACCGGATAGAGCAGGTTGCCGACGACGCCGGGCGTCGCCTCGTGGGCCGTCTCGGCGAAGATGACGCGGGCGAGAAAGGTCAGGCCGAGCGCACCGCCGGCGCCGAGGCCGCTCCAGAACAGATAGCGGTTCGTCGCGTCGAGTTCGTGGTCGGCGACCGAGAGGACGCGGGCGAAGATCTCCTCGAAGGAGAAGAAGTCGCGGATCGTCGAGCCGTCGGAGGGGGCATTGTCCAGCGACTCTTCCGGATCCCGCCGGGCCTTTTCCGCCTCGTCGGCGTCTTCGTTGAGGTCGTCCCGAGCGATATTGGCCTCGCGCACCATCGACGTGTTTTCCGCGCCTGACGTCCCGGACCCTTTCCGGGATCAATCGCCGGCCGATGAGAGGATAGGGTGGCAAGGGCCTGAAAGAATGGGCGCAATCGCTACCGCGTGCATTTTGCTTCGCCTGCAGGCGCGGCGGGTTTACGCCGGCTTAACCAAGCCCGTGCGAATCTGGCGGTCCCCGGAGGCCTCCATGCACACGATCCAGAAACGCAAGTCGTTTTTCGGCAAGCTGATCATTCCCGCGCTCACCTCGGCGGTGCTCGCCTATTTCGTGCTGCACGCCAAGACCGGGCAATATGGCAGCGAGGCGAAGCAGGCCTTTTCCCGCCAGCTGGCCGTGCGCAATGCCGAATATGCCGAGCTGCTGGCCGAGCGCGACGCGCTGGAACGGCGTGTCAAGGCGATGAAGGACGGCACCCTCGAAAAGGACATGGTCGACGAGAATGCCCGCCGGGCGCTGAATGTCGCCCGCGAGGACGAGATCGTCATCCTGCGCTGAGCGCCGCGATTCGCTATCCCATCATGTGATTAACGCCGCGATCTTGCCATCGGCCGGGGCCATCCTAGCTCCGATGGCGACGTCGCTCGTCATCCGGGCCTCTCAGTGGGAGGTTTGTCGGGGCGAAATATTGCGGGCGCGAACGGGCTCGCCAGAGGGCGGCGCCCCGGCGAAGCGGACGCGGCGACAAAAGATTTCTCCCGCATTGCACCATGAAACTGCCGCGCTTTTTCAACTGATCGACGGTTAAACAGCCGGTCTGAGATGTGTTTAACAGAAATTCGGTTAAAGTATCGGGCCGCGCTTGAAGAGGGGTGGTCCTCCAATATAGTTGGCTGCAAACGAGAGACGTGGAACGTCGAAGCCACCGGTCAAGAAGGGGAGTCGCCATGGCGGCAAGGCCACGCAAATCTGCTGCGAATTCGTCCGGCGCCAAGACCGCGAAATCTGCGCCCGAGAGCTCGGCGCATGAGATCGTCAAGACGCTCGAACATTTCGACGCTCCGAAGCCGGCGAAGTTCGCCAAGGACGAGGACGTCCGCGCCTATCGCGACATGCTCCTCATCCGCCGCTTCGAGGAAAAGGCCGGTCAGCTCTACGGCATGGGCTTCATCGGCGGCTTCTGCCACCTCTATATCGGCCAGGAAGCCGTCGTCGTCGGTATGCAGATGGCGATGAAGGAAGGCGACGAGGTCGTCACCGGCTATCGCGACCACGGCCACATGCTTGCCACCGGCATGGAAGCGCGCGGCGTCATGGCCGAGCTCACCGGCCGTCGCTCGGGCTATTCCAAGGGCAAGGGCGGCTCGATGCACATGTTTTCGAAGGAGAAGAAGTTCTTCGGCGGGCACGGCATCGTCGGGGCGCAGGTGCCGATCGGCACCGGGCTCGCCTTTTCCAACAAGTACAACGGCGCCGACGCGATCGCGATCACCTATTTCGGCGACGGCGCCGCCAATCAGGGGCAGGTCTACGAAAGCTTCAACATGGCCTCGCTGTGGAAGCTGCCGGTCGTCTACGTCATCGAGAACAACCGCTACGCCATGGGCACTTCGGTGAGCCGCGCCTCGGCCGAGACCAACTTTTCCCACCGCGGCGTGTCGTTCAAGATCCCGGGCTTCCAGGTCGACGGCATGGACGTCAGGGCAGTCAAGGCGGCCGGCGATCTCGCCGCCGAGCACTGCCGCTCCGGCGACGGTCCGATCATCCTCGAAATGATGACCTACCGCTATCGCGGCCATTCGATGTCGGATCCTGCGAAATACCGCAGCCGTGACGAGGTCCAGAAGATGCGGTCGGAATCGGATCCGATCGAGCAGGTGAAGAAGCGACTCGTCGGCGATCACGGTATGTCCGAGGACGACGTCAAGGCGATCGACAAGGAAGTCCGGGACGTCGTCGCCGACGCTGCCGATTTTGCCCAGAACGATCCCGAGCCCGATGTCTCCGAGCTGTGGACCGACGTCTATGCCGAGGACATTCCGCAGGCGGCGGAATAAGGCCGTGACGGATTTTAGGGCTGGCGCCTGCCGCCGGCCCGCAAGCTGGCGCGAGGAGTTCGCGCCGCCCCATGTGAAGACAGGCTGGCGGTCAGCCCGCGGTGCCGAAGGCGGCATCCGGGTACTCCGCCCAAAAGACCAGCCAAACGACCCGTTTGTCAGGAGGAAACACCTTCATGCCGACTGAAATCCTGATGCCGGCGCTGTCCCCGACCATGGAGGAGGGGACGCTCGCCAAATGGGTCAAGAAGGTCGGCGACAGCGTCGCGCCGGGCGACGTCATCGCCGAGATCGAGACCGACAAGGCCACCATGGAAGTCGAGGCGGTCGACGAGGGCACCCTCGGCAAGATCCTCATCGACGAAGGCTCCGAGGGGGTGAAGGTCAACACGCCGATCGCCCTCCTGCTCGAGGAGGGCGAGGACGAGAGCGCGCTTCAGAACGGCGCGGCCGGCGCGGCGAAATCATCCAAGCCGGATGAATCCGGCAAGACCGAGGAAAAGCCGGAGCCCGCCGAAAAGCCCGCGGCTTCGTCTGTCGAGGACATGTCGGCCCGCCGCGTGCCGGCCGAGGGCAAGACCCATCCGGACCCGGACGACGTCGAGGGCGAACTCGCCCAGGAGATCCCCGAGGGCACGGAGATGGTCTCGACCACCGTGCGCGAGGCGCTCCGCGACGCCATGGCCGAGGAAATGCGCCGCGACGAGAAGGTCTTCGTCATGGGCGAGGAGGTCGCCGAGTATCAGGGCGCCTACAAGATCACGCAGGGGCTGCTCGACGAATTCGGCGCAAGGCGCGTCGTCGACACGCCGATCACCGAACACGGCTTTGCCGGCCTCGGCGTCGGTGCGGCCTTTGGCGGACTGAAGCCGATCGTCGAGTTCATGACCTTCAACTTCGCCATGCAGGCGATCGACCAGGTCATCAATTCGGCGGCGAAGACCCTCTACATGGCCGGCGGCCAGATGGGCTGCCCGATCGTCTTCCGTGGCCCGAACGGCGCGGCTGCCCGCGTTGCCGCCCAGCACAGCCAGGACTATGCCGCCTGGTACAGCCACGTGCCGGGGCTCAAGGTCGTCCAGCCCTACACGGCATCGGACTTCAAGGGACTGCTGAAGTCGGCGATCCGCGACCCGAATCCGGTGATCTTCCTCGAGAACGAGATCCTCTACGGCCACTCCTTCGAGATCCCGAAGCTCGACGACTGGACGGTGCCGATCGGCAAGGCGCGCATCCACCGCAAGGGAAAGGACGTCACCATCGTCTCCTTCGGCATCGGCATGACCTATGCGGTCAAGGCCGCCGAAGAGCTTGCCAAGGACGGCATCGACGCCGAGGTGATCGACCTTCGCACCATCCGCCCGATGGATCTCGATACGGTGATCCGTTCGGTGAAGAAGACCAATCGATGCGTCACCGTCGAGGAGGGTTTCCCGCAGAGCTCGGTCGGCGCGCACATCGCCTCGGAGATCATGGTCCGCGCCTTCGATTATCTCGATGCCCCGGTCCTCAAGGTCGCCGGCAAGGACGTGCCGATGCCCTATGCGGCGAATCTAGAAAAGCTGGCGCTCCCCTCGGTCAAGGAGGTGATCGACGCGGTGAAGGCCGTCACCTACTCGGATTGAGCTGAAGACCTTTCGAAAGGACCGCCGCCGCAATGATGCCCGCCGGCTCGCCAGACCTGACCGAAGATGGCGCGCTCGTCCTGACCAGGGACGTGGCGCGGCCCCGCGAGCATGTGTGGCGCTGCCTGACCGACCCCGCCTGCTTCAAGGTATGGTGGCGCGACAACCTCGAATTCGAGGCAAGGCTCGGCGGACGTTTCGTCGAGCCCTGGGTCGACCCGTCGGGCCGCCAGCGCAGGACGCAGGCCGAGGTGACGGCGTATCAGCCGCCGGAAGGGCTGGTGATGATCTGGGCCGACGAGGATTGGGAGTTCGACACCGTCGTCTCCGTCACGCTGACGCCGATCGACGGCGGCACCCGCGTCACGATCGAGCATCAGGGCTGGGAGCGGGCGGCAGAACCCGATCGCGCGACCTATCTTCTCGACCACCATGGCGGGTGGGGGCGCCATCTCGACAATCTCGCCGCCTTCGCCGAGGATCTCGTTGCCGACGAGGCCGAGCCGATGCTGCGCGCCGGTGGCGCCAGGCACTGATGAGGGAGGCGGCGATGTCCAGAGCTGAGCAGCTTTCTCCCGGGCCCCGCAAGGCGACCTATGCCGATCTCGAGGCGGCCGATCCGCTGCTCGTCGCCGAGATCATCGACGGCGAACTGGTGACCCATCCGCGGCCGGTGCCGAAGCATGCTGCAGCGGCTTCCTATCTCGGAGCCGAGATCCTCGATGCATTCGGACGCGGCCGTTCAGGCCCGGGCGGCTGGATCATCCTGGATGAACCAGAATTGCATCTAGGCCCCGACGTGATTGTCCCTGACATTGCCGGCTGGCGGAAGGAGCGTTTGAGCGCGCTGCCGGATAGGGCTTATTTCGACATCGCCCCGGACTGGGTCTGCGAGGTCATCTCGCCCTCGACCGAGCGCTACGACCGGAACGCCAAGCGCCGGATATACGCCGAGGCCGGCGTGAAGCACATGTGGCTTCTCGATCCGCGCGCCGAGCTGCTCGAGACCTTCGCTCTCGCCAATGGCCGGTGGATCGTCGGCCCGACCTTCGACAACGCCGCGGAAGTCAGGGCCGAGCCCTTCGACGCCATTGCCTTTCCGCTGACCATTCTCTGGCCGCTCGACCCGGCCCCCGACACTCAAAACGCGCAGTAAGACGCTTTCGGAGACGCCCATATGCCGATCAACGTCACCATGCCCGCCCTGTCTCCGACGATGGAGGAGGGCAATCTCGCCAAATGGCTGATCAAGGAGGGCGACGAGGTCTCCGCCGGCGACATCATCGCCGAGATCGAGACCGACAAGGCGACGATGGAGGTGGAAGCCGTCGACGAGGGCACCCTCGCCAAGATCGTCGTCCCGGCCGGCACCGAGGGCGTCAAGGTGAACGAGGTGATCGCGATCCTAGCCAGCGAAGGCGAGGACGTCTCCGATGCCGCTGAAAGCGGCGGCAAGGCGGAGAAGGCCTCCGCCGGCGACGACAAGGGCGGCGCCGTGGCGCCCGACCCGAAGGCGGACAACGCTTCGACCGGCAGCAAGGCAGACGCCGAGAAGCCGGAGATGCGCGGCGACAGCCGCAGCAGCGACGAAGCGGCGAAAAGCGGCGCCAATGGTGCCGCCTCGTCCAGGGCCGGGTCGGCGCCCTCTGACGGCAAGGGCGGCCGCGTCTTCGCCTCGCCACTCGCCCGCCGGCTCGCCAGGGAGGCCGGGATCGAGGTTTCGGCCGTCGAGGGCTCCGGCCCGCATGGCCGCATCGTCAAGGCCGACATCGAGGCTGCGCAGAAGGACGGCGGCGCGAAGAAGGCTGCGGCCGACAGGCCTGCCGAGGAGAAGAAGGCGCCCGAGGCCGCCGCTGCTCCGATGGCCAAGGCCGCCAGCGACGAATCCATTCTCAAGCTTTTCCCCGAAGGCTCCTACGAGAAGGTGCCTCACGACGGGATGCGCAAGACAATTGCCAAGCGCCTCGTCGAGGCCAAGCAGACGGTCCCGCATTTTTACCTCACCCTCGACTGCGAGATCGACGCGCTGCTGGCGCTGAGGAAGCAGCTCAACGACGCCGCGCCGATGACCAAGACCGATGCCGGCGACAAGCCGGCCTACAAGCTCTCGGTCAACGACATGATCATCAAGGCGCATGCTCTGGCGCTGAAGGCGGTGCCGATGGCCAACGCCTCCTGGACCGAGGGCGCGATGCTGATCCACAAGCATGCCGATGTGGGTGTCGCCGTCTCGATCGAGGGCGGGCTGATCACTCCGATCATCCGCCGTGCCGAGGAAAAGACCCTGTCGACGATTTCCAACGAGATGAAGGATCTCGCCAAGCGGGCCCGCGCCCGCAAGCTGAAGCCGGACGAGTATCAGGGCGGCACGTCCGCGGTCTCCAATCTCGGCATGTTCGGCATCAAGGACTTTTCCGCGGTCATCAACCCGCCACACGCAACGATCCTCGCGGTCGGCTCGGGCGACCAGCGGGCGGTGGTGAAAAGCGGCGCCGTCACCGTCGCGACGATCATGACGGTGACGCTCTCGACCGACCACCGGGCCGTGGACGGCGTCCTCGGCGCCGAGCTGATCGCGGCGTTCAAGAATTTCATCGAAAACCCGATGTCGATGCTGGTGTGAGGACGCGGCGATGAAGACCGTCCTCGCCTATGGCGACTCGCTCACCTGGGGCTACAACCCCGAGACCGGCCTCAGGCATGAGTTCTTCGACCGCTGGCCGAACGTCGTCGCCAAGGCGCTCGGCCACAATGTCCGGGTGATCTCCGAGGCATTGAACGGCCGGACGACCGTGTTCGACGACGAGATGGTCTTTGCCGAGCGCAACGGCGCGAGGATCCTGCCGACGGTGCTTGCCAGCCACCAGCCGCTCGACCTCGTGGTCATCATGCTCGGCACCAACGATCTGAAGTTCCACACCGGCGGCGGCCGGGTCTTCGAAAGCCGGCAGGGGCTGGAGCGACTGGTCGAGATCGTCCAGACCTTCCCTTACCAGCGCGGCTACCAGCCGCCGAAGCTGCTGCTCGTTGCGCCGCCGCATTTCACCGCGACGACGGAGCCGGATTTCTCGCTGCTCTTCGGCCATGCCATCGAGGAGAGCCAGCACTTCCGCTCGGCGGTGACCAAGGTCGCCGAGGAATACGGCTGCGAGATGTTCGACGCCGCCGAAGTCTGCGAGGCCTCGTCGGCCGACGGCGTCCATCTGACGGCGGAACACACGCGCGCCCTCGGCGAGGCGCTGGTCGAGCCGATCCGGGCGCTGCTGGCGGACGACGCGTGACCGGGTCACGGACCGGCCCCGCAGCAGGCGAGTGGCTGCCTTCCCGCAGCCGGGCTTTTCGCCGCGCCATAAATCACTGACATCAAAAGAACAGATCGACCGAGGGAACGACGATATGGCTGACACCTACGACATCCTGGTCATCGGCGGCGGGCCGGGCGGCTACGTCGCGGCGATCCGCGCAGCCCAGCTCGGCTTCAAGACCGCCGTCGTCGAGCGCGAGCATCTCGGCGGCATCTGCCTCAACTGGGGCTGCATCCCGACCAAGGCGCTGCTGCGCTCGGCGGAGATCTTCCACTATGCCGAGAACGCCCAGAACTATGGCCTGAAGATCGAGAAGCCGAGCTTCGAGATGGAAGCGGTGGTCAAGCGCTCGCGTCAGGTCTCCGGCCAGCTCTGCGGCGGCGTCGGTTACCTGATGAAGAAGAACAAGATCGACGTCATCTGGGGCGAGGCGAAGCTGACCAAGGCCGGCAAGGGCGGCCCGGTCGAAGTGACGGTCGGCAAGTCGAAGAAGCCGGTCGTCGAGCCGCAGAACCCGGTGCCGAAGGGAACGCTCGGCGAGGGCACCTACAAGTCAAAGCACGTCATCGTCGCGACCGGTGCACGGCCCCGTGTGCTGCCGGGCATCGAACCGGACGGCGACCGCATCTGGACCTATTTCGAGGCGATGAAGCCGAAGGCGATGCCGAAGAGCCTGATCGTCATGGGCTCCGGCGCCATTGGCATCGAGTTCGCCTCCTTCTACCGGACGATGGGCGCCGACGTCACCGTCGTCGAACTCCTGCCGCAGATCATGCCGGTGGAAGACGCCGAGATCGCCAAGATCGCCCGCAAGCAGTTCGAGAAGCAGGGGCTGAAGATCCTGACGGACGCCAAGGTGGCGAAGGTCGAGAAGGGCAGGGACGGCGTTACCGTTTCGGTCGAGACCAAGGGCGGCAAGTCCGAGACGCTGAAGGCCGAGCGGCTGATCTCGGCGGTCGGCGTTCAGGGCAATATCGAGGGCCTCGGCCTCGAGGAACTCGGCGTCGAGACCGAGCGCGGCTGCATCAAGATCGACGGCTTCGGCAAGACCAATGTCGAGGGCATCTATGCCATCGGCGACGTCGCCGGGCCGCCGATGCTCGCCCACAAGGCCGAGCACGAGGGGACGATCTGCGTCGAGAAGATCAAGGGGATGGACGTCCATCCGATGAAGAAGACCGAGATCCCCGGCTGCACCTATTGCCAGCCGCAGGTCGCCTCGGTCGGCCTCACGGAGGCCAAGGCGAAGGAAGCCGGCCACGAGGTCAAGGTCGGCCGCTTCACCTTTAACGGTAACGGCAAGGCCATTGCGCTGGGTGAGCCGGAGGGCATGGCGAAGACGATCTTCGACGCCAAGACCGGGGAGCTTCTCGGCGCCCATCTGGTCGGGGCGGAGGTGACCGAGCTGATCCAGGGCTTCGTCATCGCCATGGGCCTGGAGACCACCGAGGAAGAGCTGATACACACCTGCTTCCCGCATCCGACCCTGTCGGAGACGATGCATGAGAGCGTCCTCGACGCATACGGCAAGGTCATTCACCTCTGACGAGTCTTGGGAGGGTAGGGCTGGTTTCGCCCGCTCCGCCAGTCTCGCCGCCAATGCAACGTCCGGGCGGCGCGGCGCATCGTCGGCCACGCCATTTCCCGCGAATAGTTCGCGCGATCGGCGAGAAAACCTCTTGCCCGACTTCTGAGAGCCCTAACTACTTCGGCAACCCGATCAATCGTCCTCAGGAGTCAACATCATGGGTTTTCTTGCAGCCATAATCGTCGGCGGCCTTGCCGGCTGGCTTGCCGAACAGGTCATGCGAAGCGACATGGGCTTCATCATGAACATCATCCTCGGCGTCGTCGGCGCGCTGATCCTCAGCTTCGTCCTCAGCCTGTTCAACATCGGCGTGCCGGCCGGGGCGGAATTCTCTTGGGCCTACCTGCTCACCGGCTTCGTCGGCGCCTGCCTTCTGATCTTCATCGCCCGCGCCGTTCGGCGCTGACGCGATCTTAACACCCTTGCATGACGGTCAAGGCCGTCATGCACCTTCCCCCGCGGGTGCCGAGCCGATTGCATCGCCAAAACCGGAGGCTTAAGTAGGCCCCATGGTCACCATCCTCGACACCCGCCTCGCCGAAGCCGACAAGCCGAAGCTTCGCCATCCCGAAAAGGCCCATCGCCCGGATGCCGTGGCGAGCCCGCCGAAGCCGGACTGGATCCGTGTCAAGGCGCCCGTTTCGAAAGGCTATTTCGAGACCCGCGAGATTGCCCGGGAAAACAGGCTGGTGACGGTCTGCGAGGAGGCCGGCTGCCCCAATATCGGCGGCTGCTGGGAGAAGAAGCACGCGACCTTCATGATCATGGGCGGCATCTGCACCAGGGCCTGCTCCTTCTGCAATGTCGCAACCGGCATGCCCCACGCGCTCGATCAGAGCGAGCCTGAGAGCGTCGGTCGCGCCGTCGCCAAGATGGGCCTCAACCACGTCGTCATCACCTCGGTCGACCGCGACGATCTTGCCGATGGCGGCGCCGAGCATTTCGTCCGCACCATCCGGGCGATCCGCGCCGCAGCGCCCGGCACCACGATCGAGATCCTGACGCCCGACTTCCTGCGCAAGCCCGGCGCGCTGGAGCGGGTGGTCGAGGCGAAGCCCGATGTCTTCAACCACAATCTCGAGACCGTGCCGTCGAAATATCTCACAGTACGCCCCGGCGCCCGCTATTTCCATTCGATCCGGCTGCTGCAGCGGGTGAAGGAACTCGATCCGACGATCTTCACCAAATCTGGCATCATGGTCGGGCTCGGCGAGGAGCGGAACGAGGTGCTGCAGTTGATGGACGATCTTCGCACCGCGGATGTCGATTTCCTCACCATCGGCCAGTATCTACAGCCGACCAAGAAGCACCATGCGGTGATCCGCTATGTGAGGCCGGAGGAGTTCCAGTCCTTCGAGAAGGTCGCCCTCACCAAGGGCTTCCTGGTCGTGTCTGCGAGCCCGCTCACCCGTTCATCCCACCATGCCGGCGAGGATTTCGAACGCCTCAAGGCAGCCCGTCTGGCCCGTCAGTCCGCCGCGTAACCCGCCTCGCCATGCCGAAATTCGAAACGACCCGCCACGTCCATCACACCGCCGACGAGATGTTCGCCCTCGTCGCCGATGTCGAGAAATATCCCGAGTTCCTGCCGCTTTGCCAGGCGCTGACGATCCGTCAGGAACGCGAGAAGGAGGGCAAGCGGCTGCTCGTCGCCGACATGACGGTGGCCTACAAGATGGTCCGCGAGACCTTTACCTCGCAGGTGCTGCTGAAGCCCGAGGAGCGGCGGATCGAGGTGTCCTACGTCAACGGCCCGTTCAGGTTCCTCGACAATCGCTGGGACTTCGTGCCGACCGGCGAGACCACCTGCGACGTGAAGTTCTTCATCGAATACGAGTTCAAGAGCCGCACCCTCGGCATGCTGATGGGCTCGATGTTCGATTACGCCTTCCGCCGCTTCGCCACCGCCTTCGAGGAGCGGGCGGACAAGGTGTATGGGTGAGATAGTGCAGCGGGCAAAAAGCCCGCTGAAATATGCCGTCACTGTTGGCAGCCGTCTCTCAACCCAATCTGAAACAGGATGCAAGAAAAGCGTTTCAGACACGAGAAATCGAGCCGCCGAGTGGGTGATCAGCTGACCTGTTGGCGCTGGCTTTCCCATATTTGTTCTGCCATCAGCTTCTGTATTTTCCACAGGTTGCGATCTCTAATCCCATGCTCTTCCAGTTTCGTGATTGTGTTGAAAGCATACTGCGCGGATGAGCCCCAATGCCCGGCGGCGCGGCTGAGCACGCTCGCAACTTCAGGCAACGGGCGCTTCCCCGCATAGGCGCCGCCTGTCCGAAGCGCCACGAATGCCAAGGTCTTCAGGCGTCCGCTCGTGGTCGACACATTTATCCACTTGGCGATATTCGTTGGAGGCTTCGCGTCAAGTTCGCGCTTGAGCAATCTCACGATCTGTCCGTGCATGTCGTCTTCGGGCGATCGATAGGCAATCCCGAGACAGGTTCCGCCCCTATCGAGCGCTAGCATCAGGGCAGGCAGTTCGCGCGTGCCCCGCCACCTTGTCAGCTTCAGGCAGAACGAGCGATGCCATCCCGCAGCGACCGCGGGTCTTTGCTCGTCAGCTTGAAACTCCGGATTCCAGATCAGAGAGCCGTAGGCGAAAACCCAGAGATGCTTGGGATTGTATTCTGCGAGCAGAGCGGTTGCCATATCGTGCAAGTCAGCGTCGGTATGGTCACTCGTTCCGGGTTCGGGGCCTGGATCAGGCTCCATCCTATCGACCAAAGCTACGAGTTCGGCTGTCAGATCCATGTTGCGCATCGGCATGCCTCAAAGTTGAGACTGGCAACATTCAGCCTCACCGAGCCGAAGTCCGCAATGGGTGGAAACCCGCCGAACGCTTTTCAGTGGTTTCCGACACCGAATTGGTACGTCTGTTTCAGCTCTTCAGCGCAACCGCCAGCATCTCCAGCGCCACCAACACCGACGCTTCGCGTATTCCCCTTCGACCAATGTCGCCGAAGCGTTCTTCGCGGTGCACCGTCCCATTCGGCCCCGCACAGGCGAAATGCACCAGCCCGACCGGCTTTTCATCCGAGCCACCACCCGGCCCGGCGATGCCGGTGATCGACACCGCAACGCTGACGCCAGCCCTCTGGCGCGCGCCTTCGGACATCTGCCGCGCCACCGTCTCCGACACGGCGCCGTGTGCGGCGAGCTCCGCCGGATCGACGCCGAGCATGTCGATCTTCGCCTGGTTGGAATAGGTAACGAAGCCGCGGTCGAGGACGGCGGAGGAGCCGGCAATGTCGGTGATCGCGCCGGCGACGAGACCGCCGGTGCAGGACTCCGCCGTAGCGATCGTCCAACCGGCGGCGGTGTAGCGCTCGACGACTTCGCGGGCGAGGGCGGCGATCCGCTTTGCGGTGTCCTGCTGCTCGCCTGTCACGCCGTCTCTCCATAGACCACCGAGGCGGTGGCAATCGCCGCAATGCCTTCCTTGCGGCCGACGAAGCCGATCGCCTCGTTGGTCGTCGCCTTGACCGAGACCCGGTCCAGCGTCAGCCCGGTCATCGCCGCGATCGCCTCGCGCATCGCCCGGCGATGTGGCGCGATCTTCGGCGCCTCGCAGATCAGCGAGACGTCGGCATTCATGATCCGGCCGCCCTTCGCGGAAATGATCTCCACCGCCTTTTCGACGAAGATGTGCGACGCAGCGCCCTTCCATTGCGGATCGCTCGGCGGAAAATGGTCGCCGATGTCGCCGGCGCCGCAAGTGGCGAGCAAGGCGTCGGTGAGGGCGTGGAGGCCGACATCGGCGTCGGAGTGGCCGTCGAGCCGCCTGTCATGGGGGATGCGCACGCCGCAGAGGGTCACATGATCGCCCGCAACGAGACGGTGGACGTCGTAGCCGTTTCCGGTGCGAACATCGATCATCGGCGGTGTCTCCTTCAGTCTCGCATCGGCCGTCAGAATGTCTTCGCGGGTGGTCAGCTTGACGTTGCCCGCAGCGCCCTCGACCAGCATCACGGCAAGCCCCGCCCATTCGGCGATCGAGGCGTCGTCGGTAAAATCCGTCCGGCCCGAGCCGGCCGCCGCCGCCGCATGGGCGTCGCGGATCGCCGCGAAGCGGAAGCCCTGCGGCGTCTGGGCGCCATAGAGGCCACTGCGGGGCACGGTCTCGGCGATCGCGCCGCCGGCCGCCGCCCGCTTGATCGTGTCGGCGATGGCGACGGCGGGGATGGCGCCGCCATGGCTGGCCGCCGCGGCGATCACCCGGTCGATGGTCGCGGGATCGGTGAAAGGCCTGACGGCGTCGTGGATGAGGACGATCTCCGGCAGCGTGCCCGAAGCCGCTAGGGCTTCCAGGCCGCAGCGCACCGAGATCTGCCGTTCGGCACCGCCGGTGACGATCTGGACGTCGTCGGCCGCATCGCCGAGCGCGTCCCGGCAGAGCACGGCGTCGTCGGCATGGATGACGACGACAATCGGGCCGACCCGCGGATGGCTGCGGAAGATGTCGAGCGCATGGGCGAGAACCGCTCGCCCGCCGATCCGGCGATACTGCTTCGGCCCATCGGTCAGGCCGCCGGCCCGCTCGCCGCGGCCGGCCGCCACCAGGATCGCCGCGACGCTCTGCGTCATCTGAGCCGTCCTTTCGAAAGTTTTCCGGGGAGGAGCACGAAGGGCGGGGCAAAAGCAAGCACCAGCTTGCTTGTCATTTGAGCATGCTCCGATTAGATACAGCACAGGTGCTGCAAGAATCGACAGTTGCGATGATCGCTCAGAGTTTAGGCGTATTGCAAAGACGGGGAGACGTTTCCGAACCCTTGCGGATCGGCGACCGGACTCTGGCAAATCGCGTTCTGCTTGCGCCGATGTCCGGCGTCAGCGACGTGCCCTTCCGCCGCCTCGCGAGCCGCTTCGGAGCCGGGCTGGTGATCTCCGAAATGGTCGCCAGCGGGGAATATCTGCGCGGCGTCGCCGAATCCAACCTTCGAGCCCTGCGTGCAGGGAATGGCATCCATGCGGTGCAGCTTGCCGGGCGCGAGCCCGAGGTAATGGGCGAGGCCGCAGCGCGGCTCAGAGATGCCGGCGCCGACATCATCGACATCAATTTCGGCTGCCCGGCCAAGAAGGTCGTCGGCGGGCTGTCCGGCTCGGCGCTGATGCGCGAGCCGGACCTCGCCCTCGCCATCGTCGAGGCGGTGGTCGCCGGTGCCGGCGACGTGCCGGTCACCGTCAAGATGCGGCTCGGCTGGGATCGCTCTTCGATGAATGCTGCCTGGCTTGCCAGACGGGCGGAGGAGGCCGGCGTGCGGATGGTGACGGTGCATGGCCGCACCCGCATGGATTTCTACGACGGGACCGCCGACTGGCGGGCGATCGGCGCGGTCCGCGAGGCGATCGACGTGCCACTCGTCGCCAATGGCGACCTCGTCTCGTCGGAGCGCCTGGCGGAAATGCTGCGGTCGAGCGGCGCCGATGCGGTGATGGTCGGCCGCGGCTGCTATGGCCGGCCATGGCTCGCCGGGCTGATCGCCGGCGCCATCGGCATCGCCGACCTGGCGCGGCTCGATCTCGCCGATCTCGTCCTCGAGCACTACGAGGCGATGCTCGATCATTACGGGCCGGCCACGGGCATCCGTCATTCGCGCAAGCATCTCGGCTGGTATCTCGACCGCTTCGCGGCGGCGGGCGCCTTCGTGCCGCCGTCCGAGCGAAAGGCGATCATGACCGCGACCGATCCGACCGATGTGCGGCGGAAGATCGCCCGCCTCTTTGCGGGCACCACGCTCGCCTCCGTCGAGACTGCTGCCGCAACCCCGGACGCCGAGGCTGCCTGACCATGACCGATTCACCCGACGAAGACACCGCGCTGCCGGGCGATGCCGCCCAGATCCTGAATGCGCTGCCGCATCCGGTCATCGTCGTCGATCCGACCGGCCGTTTCCGCTTTGCCAATTCCGACGCTGAACAGTTCTTCTCGGCGGGCTTTGCCTATCTCGCCCGCAAGAGGCTGCAGGATTTCGTGCCGGGCGACAGCCCGCTGTTCTTCCTCATCGAGCAGGCCCGCGAGCAGCAGGCGCGGATCAGCGAATATCGTGTCGACATCTCCTCGCCGCGGCTCGGCGGCGAGCGGCTGGTCGATCTCTACGTCTCCGGCATGAACGAGGCGCCGGAGCTGGTGGTGGTGATGATCCAGCAGCGCTCGATCGCCGAGAAGATGGATCGCCAGCTCACCCATCGCTCCGCCGCGCGGACCGTCACCGGCCTTGCGGCGATGCTCGCCCACGAGATCCGCAATCCGCTTTCCGGCATCAAGGGGGCAGCGCAGCTGCTCGCGACCTCGGCCAGCGACGAGGACCGGACGCTGACCCGGCTGATCCAGGAGGAGAGCGACCGCATCGTCAAGCTGGTCGACCGGATGGAGGTGTTCTCCGATCAGCGGCCGATCGAGCGGTCGGCGGTCAACATCCATTCCGTGCTCGAACATGTGAAGACCCTCGGCCGCAACGGCTTTGCCCGCGACATCAGGATCGTCGAGCTCTACGACCCGTCGCTGCCGCCGGTCTTTGCCAACCGCGACCAGCTGGTGCAGGTGTTCCTCAATCTCCTGAAGAACGCCGCCGAGGCGGTTCGCGGCAAGGAGGATGGCGAGATCCGCCTCACCACCGCCTTCAAGCCCGGCGTGCGGCTGTCGGTGCCCGGCACCAAGGACCGCGTCACCCTGCCTCTGGAATTTGCGGTCGAGGACAATGGCGACGGTGTGCCGGACGATATCCGCGAGCACATCTTCGACCCGTTCGTCACCACCAAGCCGAGCGGCTCCGGCCTCGGCCTCGCGCTGGTCGCCAAGATCGTCGGTGACCATGGCGGCGTCATCGAATGCGAGTCCCAGCCGGGTCACACCATCTTCCGCATCCTCATGCCGGCCTGGCGCGAATTGTCCGTGCCGGGCGAGACACTCGCCGAGACCGACGAACAGGGCTGATTTCACACATGGCAATGCAGATTATCGTAGCCGACGACGATGCCGCGATCCGCACGGTCGTCTCCCAGGCGCTGATGCGCGCCGGCTTCGAAGTGCGTGTGACCTCCAACATCGCGACGCTGTGGCGCTGGATCTCGGCGGGCGAGGGCGATCTCGTCATCACCGACGTCCTCATGCCGGACGGCAATGCCTTCGACACACTGCCGAAGATCAAGAACTCGCGGCCCGAGCTGCCGGTCGTGGTGATGAGTGCCCAGAACACCTTCATGACGGCGATCAAGGCGTCCGAGCGGGGCGCCTACGACTATATCCCAAAGCCCTTCGACCTCACCGAACTCGTCTCGATCGTCCGCCGCGCCTTGTCCGAGCCCAAGCAGGGGCCGCGCCCGGGCGCCCAGGACGACCTGCAGGAATCGATGCCGCTGGTCGGCCGTTCGCCCGCCATGCAGGACATCTACCGGGCGCTCGCCCGGATGATGCAGACCGACCTGACAGTGACGATCACCGGCGAATCGGGCACCGGCAAGGAGCTTGTTGCTCGGGCGCTCCACGACTACGGCCGCCGCCGCAAGGGGCCATTCGTCGCGATCAACATGGCGGCGATCCCCCGCGACCTCATCGAATCAGAACTCTTCGGCCATGAGAAGGGCGCCTTCACCGGTGCCCAGGCGCGCACCAGCGGCCGCTTCGAACAGGCCGAAGGCGGCACTTTGTTCCTCGACGAGATCGGCGACATGCCGATGGAGGCGCAGACCCGGCTGCTGCGCGTCCTGCAGCAGGGCGAATACACCATCGTCGGCGGGCGCACGCCGATCGCCACCGACGTCAGGATCGTCGCCGCGACCAACAAGGACCTGCGCCAGCTGATCGCACGCGGCCAGTTCCGCGAGGATCTGTTCTATCGGCTCAACGTCGTGCCGCTGCGCCTGCCGCCGCTGCGCGAGCGCATCGAAGACCTGCCGGATCTCGCCCGCCACTTCTTCGCCCAGGCCGAGAAGGAAGGCCTGCCGCGCAAGGCGCTCAGCCAGGGCGCACTCGACGTGATGCGGCGCTATGCCTGGCCCGGCAATGTCCGCGAGCTGGAAAACCTGATCCGCCGGCTCGCCGCGCTCTATCCGCAGGACGAGATCTCCACCGAGATCGTCGAGCACGAGCTCACCAACGATCCGATCAAGAGCCCCGGCCTCGAGGCCGACGGCAACAAGCCGATCGATCTCAGCGCCTCGGTGGAGCGCTATCTCGCCGAGTATTTCTCGTCCTTCGGCGACGACCTGCCGCCGCCGGGGCTGCACGGCCGGATCCTGCGCGAGGTGGAATATCCGCTGATCGCCGCAGCGCTCGCGGCGACCCGCGGAAACCAGGTCAAGGCGGCCGATCTCCTCGGGGTGAACCGCAATACCCTGCGCAAGAAGATCCGCGATCTCGACATTTCCGTCGTCCGCTCGATCCGCTGACTCGCTTTTTTCGGCATTTCGTTGCAGTTTAGACACATTCCGTTGCTCTGTGGCAACGAAATCAAAACTGCACGCAGAGCATGACGACGCACCCGATTCAGTCCGAAACCGAAGTCCCGTTCCTGATGGAACGACGCCGGTTCCTGTTGTTCCCCGGCCTCTTCGCCGTTGCCGGGGCGCTGATCTCCGGCGCGATCTCCTTCGTCGTGCTGATGGGCCTGACGCCCATCGAGCCGACCGATACGATCGTCACCATCGCGACTGTGGTGAACGGCGGCTTCGTGCTCCTCCTCTGCGTGCTGATCGGCCGCGAGGTGATGCGCATGGTGCGCGCCCGGCGGCAGGGCAGGGCCGCCTCGCGGCTGCATGTGCGCATCGTCGTCCTGTTCTCGATCGTCGCGATCCTGCCGGCGCTCCTGGTGGCCATCGTCGCCAGCGTCACCCTGGATCTCGGCCTCGACCGCTGGTTCGGCATGCGTACCCGGGCGATCGTCGAATCCTCGATCAACGTCGCCCAGGCCTATGTGAATGAGAACGCCCGCAACCTGCAGGGCACGACGCTGTCGATGGCCTACGACCTCGACCAACAGCGCCAGCTCTTCGATCTCGATCGCGGCGGCTTTCAGGACCTGATGACCGAGCAGGCGCGGGGCCGCTCCCTGCTCGGTGCGCAGATCCTGCGCCTCGACGGCACGCCGATCCTCAAGGCCGACGTCGACGAGGAGAAGCCGCTGCCTGTGCCGCCGAACGACGCGCTGCAGCAGGCGGCGGCCGGCAATCTGGTCTTCATTCCGCCGGGCATCACCAATCTCGTCGGCGCGATCATCCGTCTCAGGCAGATTTCCAACGCCTATCTCTATACCGTGCGCGCCGTCGACCCCCAGGTGATCACGGCGCTGCGGCAGATGGAGGAGCGCTCGGCGGAATATTCGAGCCTTTCGGAGAACCGCTTCGGGCTGCAGGTCGCCTTCGCGCTGCTCTATCTCGGCATCACGCTGATCGTGCTTCTGTCGGCGATCTGGACCGGCATCGGCGTCGCCGACCGGCTGGTGCGGCCGATCCGCCTTCTGATCGGTGCCGCCGACGAGGTGTCGGAGGGCAATCTCTCCGTGACGGTGCCGGTGAGGGTCTCCGACGGCGACGTCGGATCGCTCTCCAACACCTTCAACAACATGATCCTGCAGCTGCGGAGCCAGCGCTCCGAACTGGTCAACGCCAAGGACGTCATCGACGAGCGCCGCCGCTTCATCGAGGCGGTGCTCTCCGGCGTCACCGTCGGCGTCATCGGCATCGAGCGCGACGGCACCATCTCGATGCTGAACCCTTCGGCCGAGCGGATCCTCGACGTCGATGCCGAAGCGGTGACGGGCCGGAAGGTCGACGGAGTGTTCCCCGAGATCGGGCGTATCCGGCAGGCCGCGGCGGCCTCCTGGCGGCCGGAATATCAGGAAGAGGCCAAGCTGAAGATCCGCGAGCGCGAGCGCACCCTGGCGATCCGGATCACTTCCTTCGAGGAGAGCGAGGGCGAACATTCCCTCGTCGTCACCATCGACGACATCACCGATCTCGTCGATGCCCAGCGCACCTCGGCCTGGGCCGACGTCGCGCGGCGCATCGCCCACGAGATCAAGAACCCGCTGACGCCGATCCAGCTTTCCGCCGAGCGCATCCGCCGGCGCTACGGCAAGCGGATCGAGGACGACCGCGAGGTCTTCGACCGCTGCATCGAAACGATCGTGCGACAAGTCTCCGACATCGGCCGGATGGTCGACGAGTTCTCCACCTTCGCCCGCATGCCGAAGCCGACGATGGAGCGCATCGACCTGCGCGACGCGCTGCGCGAGGCGGTGTTCATGCGCGAGATGGGCGATCACGGCATTGCGTTCTCCGCCGAGATTCCCGACACGCCGATGTACGGATCCTATGATACCCGGCTGCTTTCCCAGGCCTTCGGCAATCTGGTGAAGAACGCGGTGGAATCCCTCGAGGCGACCGAGGGCATCGAAGGCCGGATCAAGGTCCGGGCGCGGGCCGATGGCGACGTCTACCGCATCGATATCGTCGACAACGGCCGCGGTTTTCCGAAAGACAATCGCGATCGGCTGCTCGAGCCCTACATGACGACGCGCGAGAAGGGCACGGGCCTCGGCCTCGCCATCGTCCGCAAGATCATCGAAGACCATGGTGGCGTGATTTCGCTGGAGGATGCTCCCGATCAGCCCCAGGGCGCGATGGTGCGGATCGTTCTGCCCGCAGGCAGTGGGCCGGACGGCGCGAGCGCACCGAAAGATCGAGACCAACACAAGGAGTGGTGAGCCATGGCATCGGACATCCTCATCGTCGATGACGAAGCCGACATTCGCGAGCTCGTCGCAGGCATTCTCGAGGACGAGGGGCACGAGACCCGCACGGCCGGCAATTCCGACGCGGCGTTGCAGGCGCTGACCGATCGTGTCCCGCGGCTGGTCTTCCTCGACATCTGGCTGCAGGGGAGCCGGCTCGACGGCCTCGATCTTCTCGACGCCATCAAGGCGCAGCATCCGGAGGTGCCGGTGGTGATGATCTCAGGCCACGGCAACATCGAGACCGCCGTCTCGGCGATCAAGCGCGGCGCCTACGACTATATCGAGAAGCCGTTCAAGGCCGACCGGCTGATCCTCGTCGCCGAGCGGGCGCTGGAGACCTCGAAGCTCAAACGCGAGGTCTCCGAGCTCAGGCGCCGCTCCAGCGACTTCGCCGAACTGATCGGCAAGTCGCAGCCGATGAACCATCTGCGCAGCGTCATTGAGCGGGTGTCGCCGACCAACAGCCGGGTGATGATCCTCGGCGCCTCCGGCTCCGGCAAGGAGATGGTGGCGCGGGCAATCCACGCTGCTTCGCCGCGAGCGTCAGGCCCCTTCGTCGCGCTCAACGCAGCGGCGATCACCCCCGACCGGATGGAACTCGAACTCTTCGGCAACGAGACGCCGCCGGGCGTCGAGCGCAAGATCGGGGCGCTGGAGGAGGCCCATCGCGGCGTCCTCTATCTCGACGAGGTCGCCGACATGCCGCGCGAGACCCAGAACAAGATCCTGCGGGTTCTCACCGAACAGACCTTCGAACGCGTCGGCGGCTCGAAGCGGGTGAAGGTCGATGTCAGGATCATCTCCTCGACCTCGCAGAATCTCGATTCGCTGATTGCCGAGGGGCTGTTCCGCGAGGACCTGTTCCATCGCCTCGCCGTCGTGCCGATCTCGGTGCCGCCGCTCGCCGATCGGCGCCAGGACGTCCCGCTTTTGATCGAGGCCTTCATGAACCAGATCGCCGAGCAGACCGGCATCAAGGCCAAGCCGATCAGCGACGAGGCGATGGCCGTGCTTCAGGCGAGCGACTGGCCGGGCAATGTCCGCCAGCTGCGCAACAATGTCGAGCGGCTGATGATCCTCGCCCGCGACGGCGACGCCGAAAGCCCGATCACCGCCGACATGCTGCCGAACGAGGTCGGCGACATGCTGCCGCGAACGCCGAGCCAGGCCAATGGCCAGATCCTGGCCTTACCACTGCGCGACGCCCGCGAGGTGTTCGAGAAGGAATATCTCGTCGCCCAGATCAACCGCTTCGGCGGCAACATCTCGCGCACCGCCGAATTCGTCGGCATGGAGCGCTCGGCGCTGCACCGGAAACTGAAATCGCTCGGCATCTGATGGCGCGATACGGTATGGCTGCGCGGCGAAACCTATTGGCGAGCACGGAGCGGCCGGAATGAAAGTGGTGATCTGCGGGGCAGGGCAGGTGGGCTACGGCATTGCCGAGCGGCTGGCCTCCGAACGCAACGACGTTTCGGTGATCGATACCTCGCGCAGTCTCGTCCAGGCGATCCGCGACAATCTCGATGCCCGGGGCTTCGTCGGCCACGGCGCCCAGCCCGACGTTCTTGCCGAGGCCGGCGCCGAACAGGCCGACATGATCATTGCCGTCACCCTGCACGACGAGGTGAACATGATCGCCTGCCAGGTCGCGCACTCGCTGTTCAACGTGCCGACCAAGATCGCCCGCATCCGCTCCCAGAGCTATCTGCGGCCGCACTGGCAGGACCTCTTCTCGACCGACAACCTGCCGATCGACGTCATCATCTCGCCGGAAGTCGAGGTCGGCGAGATGGTGCTGCGGCGCATCGCCCTGCCGGGCGCGATGGATGCGGTGCGGTTTGCCGACGATCACATCGCCATGGTGGCGATCGAATGTTCGGAGGACTGCCCGGTCGTCAACACGCCGCTCGACCAGCTGACCGACCTCTTCCCGGATCTTAACGCGACCGTCGTCGGCATCTGGCGCGGCGACCGGCTGTTCATCCCCGGCTCCAACGATCACATGGTGCCCGGCGACGTCGCCTATGTCGTCGCCGAGAAGACCCATGTGCGCCGCGCCCTCGGCCTGTTCGGCCATGAGGAGCCGGAGGCCGGGCGGATCGTCATCGTCGGCGGCGGCAATATCGGCTATTTCGTCGCCAGGCAGATCGAAAAGCGCAATTTCGGTGCCAAGATCCGGGTGATCGAGGACAATCACGATCGCGCGGTCACCATCGCCGACGGGCTGAAGCGGACAATCGTCCTGCACGGCAACGGCCTCGACCAGTCGATCCTCAAGGAAGCCGACGTCGGCTCCAGCGACCTGCTCGTCGCGCTCACCAACGACGACAAGGTGAACATCCTGTCGAGCGTCATGGCCAAGCGCCACGGCTGCAAGGGCAATCTCGCGCTGCTCAACAATGCCGACTACCAGGGTTTCACCCGGATGCTCGGCATCGACGCCTTCATCAATCCGCGGTCGGTGACGATCTCGCGTGTCCTGCAGCATGTCCGGCGTGGCCGCATCCGGGCGGTGCACTCGATCCAGAACGGCGTCGCCGAGGTCATCGAGGCCGAGGCGCTGGAAACCTCGCCGCTGGTCGGAGAGCCGCTGCGCGATCTCGACCTGCCGGACAATCTCAGGATCGGCGCGATCTTCAGGAACGGCGCCTACGTCAAGCCGACCGGCCAGACCAAGATTCGCGCCAAGGACAGGGTGGTGATCTTTGCGGCGGCGGCGGCGGTTCGCCATGTCGAACAGATGTTCAGGGTGTCGCTGGAATTCTTCTGACCCCCGTGACTTTCCCCGCCAGCACGATCACCCTGTTCGCAGACGCAAAAATTGTGTCATGATTCGGCAAGGTCAGGCTTTCGAACTCGCCCGGCCGTGCGGTATCAATGGCTAAGCGTTCGATGCATGGGCGGGCGCGATCGGATTCAACCAGGCTGCAGCACAAATCAAAAAAGGACATCTCTGCATGCCAGAACGGACACAACACCTTCAGGACCTGTTTCTCAATACGGTCCGCAAGCAGAAGATTTCCTTGACGATTTTCCTCGTCAACGGCGTCAAGCTGACCGGGGTCGTCACCTCCTTCGACAATTTCTGCGTTCTCTTGCGCCGGGACGGTCATTCGCAGCTAGTCTACAAGCATGCGATTTCGACCATCATGCCTTCGCAGCCCGTGCAGATGTATGAGGGCGTCGACGAGAGCGGGAAGGCCTGATTGGCTGAATTTCAGGAAAAGGGGCCGCGCGGACCCGTCGAGCATCGGCGGGAGCCGACGCGTGCGGCCGTGCTGGTGCCGGTGTTCCGGCAGCGCAGCGAGGCGGAGAACCGCGCGACGCCGGGGCTCGAGCCGGCGCGCCGCAGCGACGACGCGCGCCTTGCCGAAGCGGTCGGGCTCGCCGCGGCGATCGATCTCGACATCGTCGCGAGCTCGATCGTCACTGGCCAGAAGCCGCAGCCCGCGACGCTGATCGGCAGCGGCAAGGTGGAGGAGCTGAAGGGACTGGTCGCGGCGGAAGCCGTCGGTCTCGTCATCGTCGACCATCCGCTGACGCCGGTGCAGCAGCGCAATCTCGAAAAGGAGCTGGAGACCAAGGTCCTCGACCGCACCGGGCTGATCCTCGAGATCTTCGGCCGGCGAGCGCGCACCAAGGAGGGCCGGCTGCAGGTCGAACTCGCGCATCTGAACTATCAGCGCGGGCGGCTGGTCCGCTCATGGACCCACCTCGAGCGCCAGCGCGGCGGCGCCGGCTTCATGGGCGGTCCGGGCGAGACCCAGATCGAGGCCGACCGCCGGCAGCTGCAGGAAAAGATCAAGCGGCTGGAAAAGGAGCTCGAGCAGGTGCGTCGCACCCGCCAGCTTCACCGCGCCAAGCGGCGCAAGCGCCCGCATCCGATCGTCGCGCTGGTCGGCTATACCAATGCCGGCAAGTCGACGCTGTTCAACCTTCTGACCGGCGCCGACGTGATGGCCCGCGACCTCCTCTTCGCGACCCTCGATCCGACGCTGCGCAAGACCGTCCTGCCGCATGGCACGGAGATCCTGTTTTCCGACACCGTCGGCTTCGTCTCGGATCTGCCGACGCATCTCGTCGCTGCCTTCCGTGCGACGCTGGAGGAGGTCATCGAGGCCGATCTCATCCTCCATGTCCGCGATATCGCCGACCCGGACACGCTGGCCCAGGCGGAGGACGTGCGGCGGATCCTGCGCGATCTCGACGTCGATACGGAGGACACCGATCACGTCGTCGAAGTCTGGAACAAGATCGACCGGCTGGATGAGGACGCGCTGCACCTCGTGGCGGCGTCGCGGGCCTCGCTCGCCCATCCCGACGCGGCGTTTCTCGTCTCGGCGGTGACGGGCGAGGGGACGGAGGCGCTGCTTGCCGACATCGAGCGCCGGATTGCTGGCAACATGACCGACGTCAGCCTCGACGTCAGGCCCGAGGCGATGAGCTTCATCCCCTGGCTCTACGACAACGCCACGGTCCTCGCACGCGAAGACGGCGAGGATGGTGTGGTGCATCTGAAGGCGGAGATGACGGCAAGCGCCCGCGCCGAGCTTCGTCGGCTCGGCGCATCGTCCGACGGGATCACCATCGCAGGCTGAGCCAAGCGGGCGTCAGAGGCGCCCGCCGCGAGGCGTCAGGTGCCGGTGTTGATCAGCATGAAGGCCGGGATGTCGTCGCCGAAGCCGACCGGCTGCTTGCCGTCGTCGTCGCGGCGGCGACCGCCGCCGTGCCCACCATTGCCGTGCCCGCCATCTTGGCTGCGCTGCGAACGCCCGCCCCGGCTGGCGCCGTTGCCGCGCGGATAGCTGGCTGCAGCCGGACGCGAGGTGTTCTCGTTCGCCACCGGCAGGTCGGCGATCTCCTCGACCGGAACGGCGAGCTCTCCCGCCTCGGCCCGCTCGAGCACGGCGCTGTCCGCCGCAATCTCGGTGACATCAGCCTCGGCGCGCGGCTCCGACTTCGCCCGGCGGCTGCGGCGTTCCGGCTTGTCGCCGGAAGTCTTGCCACCTCGGCCGCGGCCCCGCTTCGGACGCTCGTCCTCCTCGGTGTCGGCCGGCAGTTCGGCGACCGTCGGCCCGTGCCACTCGATGGAATTGGCGATCATCTTCTCGATAGCGTCGAGATATTTCCGGTCGGACTTGGTGACCAGCGTGAAGGCCTTGCCGGAGCGGCCGGCGCGGCCGGTACGGCCGATTCGGTGGACATAGTCCTCGGCATGGATCGGCACGTCGAAATTGAAGACGTGGCTGACCTTCGGGATGTCGAGGCCGCGGGCGGCGACGTCGGAGGCGACGAGGAGCTGGATCTTGTCCTCGCGGAAATTGTGCAGCATCGTCATGCGTGCCCGCTGGTCCATGTCACCATGCAGCGCACCGGCCGAGAAGCCGTGCTTTTCCAGCGACCGGAACAGCGTCGAGACGTCCCGCTTGCGGTTGCAGAAGATGATCGCGTTGGTGAGATCTGCCTCTTCTCGCAGCACGCGGCGAAGGGTCTCGCGCTTGTCCCATTCCTTGCCGCCCGTCGCGACGAGCCGCTGGGTGACGGTGAGGGCGGCGGATGCCTGCTTGGCGACTTCGACCCGCACCGGGTTCTGCAGGAACTGCTCGGTCAGCCGGGTGATCTCCGGCGGCATGGTCGCTGAGAAGAACAGCGTCTGCCGGGTGAAGGGCAGCAGCTTGCAGATCCGCTCGATGTCCGGAATGAAGCCCATGTCGAGCATCCGGTCGGCCTCGTCGATGACCAGGATCTCGACGCCTGTCAGCAGCAGCTTGCCGCGCTCGAAATGGTCGAGCAGGCGGCCCGGCGTCGCGATCAGGACGTCGGCGCCGCGATCAATCTTGCGGTCCTGCTCATCGAAGGACATGCCGCCGATGAGCAGCGCGACGTTGATCTTCTGGTCCTTGCCGTATCGGGTAAAGGACTCTTCCACCTGCGCGGCGAGCTCGCGGGTCGGCTCGATGATCAGCGTACGCGGCATGCGCGCCCTGGCGCGGCCTTTTTCCAGAAGCGTCAGCATCGGCAGCACGAAGGACGCAGTCTTGCCGGTGCCGGTCTGGGCGATGCCGAGCACGTCCCGCCGCTCCAAGGCGTGCGGAATCGCCTCCGCCTGGATCGGGGTCGGTTCGGTGTAGCCGGAGGCTTCGACAGCCGCCAGCACCTTGGCGCTGAGACCGAGTTCGGAAAAAAGTGTCAAGCTGGCGTGTCTCTTCGGATCGAGATGTCGGCGCAGGTCGCGCCCTTGGGAGCCCGTCGTGCTCGGGCGATAGGTCGACTGGTCGTCCAAGTCAACCGTTTCTGCGCATATGGGCAGGATTCCGGGGATTTTGAAGAGGTTTTCATCGGAATGTCGTAAATGTCACCCTTCGGCGGCCGACGAGGGTGCGCGCGGGCCGGCAGGGCGGCCACCACGGTCCGGACCTGGTGACCCGAGATGGGCAGACCTGCTCTCGCGGGCGCGTCGGGCACGCCGAGGCGCCCGCCCGCGACTGCCGCAGGGCGAGAGGCTCGGCAGGCGGAACCGGCTCAGTTGGAGGCGGGGCCGAAGAGGTAGGGCTGGCCCGGGGTGAAATGCAGCTCGTAGGTCTCGCTGATCTCGCCGTCCGACGGCACCACCTCGAAGAACAGGCCGAGGCTGTTCGGCTCGGTTTCGCTGGGGTCGTCCGCCCGATAGCCGACGACCTGGCCGTCGATCTTGGCGATCTCGGGGATTTCCGTCGTCGAGCGCAAGGACAATCCGTTGTGCCCGGAGGCATCGAGCTGCTGGATGAAGAAATGCGCCCCTGCGTTATCGCCGGCGGGCTGGACCATCACCGTGCGCCAGACGCCGTGCTCGTCGCCGTCCGACCAGGGCCCGACCACCTGGACGTCCTGGATCAGCGGCGACAGCGCCTCGACGGCCGCCGAGAATTCGCCGGATGCATCCTTGCCTTGAGCCGGCGCTGCCGCGGCGCCCGCCTCCGGCGCGGCGGGGGCTGCTGCATCCTGAGCAGAAGCCGGGGCGGCCAGCAGCAGCGCGGCGGCGACGATGCCGGCGGAACGCAATGGGGTCAGGCTGGGCATGATGATCACCTCGGTTGGGGCGAGACCGGTCCGCGGGGGCCGTCGCCTCGGGATGGATTTTGGTGTGGCGCAAGCGCCACTTGCTGAAAACTCTCGCGGCCCCGGCAATCCGTTTTCAAGCAACGCGATCGCTTGGAAACCGCTTGCGCATCGCTTCGGGCCGATCGCGGACGCACGGAACACTCAAACTCCCGCGGCGACAATTGCTTCAGCGCGCGAATTTGTCGAGAGCCGGCTGTATAGGCGTTTGACCCCGCCTTGCGGCATCCGGTCAAGAGATACCGTTGCGGTATAGATGCGGCCGAAGCTGGTGCGAGACTTGTAAGTAGTGGCGCATCGCAACGGTCATATGAATGAATGATTGCTGTTTGTGAATGAACGTATTGGATTACGGTTATCTAGTGTTGCAAAAGTGTTGTAGCCGACTCGTAGTGACGGTGCGACAAATTGCTCCGTCGACTGATAAACGGGGGATCCCAAAATGATTCGTGCAGTACTTCTGGCGTCCGCAGGCATGTTCGTTGTTGCGACGTCTTCCATGGCAGCCGATGTCATGTACGAAACCGCAGCACCGTCGGGCTATGACTGGAGTGGCTTCTACATCGGTATCAACGGCGGGTACGGCTGGGGCAACAGCGACACCAGCACGTCTGTCCCTACTGGCAGCAATATCAATGCTGTCGCATCGGCACTCGCCGTCGGAACCGGCGACGGAAGCTTCGACAGCGATGGCGGCCTCGCCGGCGTCCAGTTCGGCTACAACTACCAGAGCGGGCCTTACGTCGTCGGCGTCGAGGCGGATATCGACTGGTCGGGCATGGACGGCTCGCGTGACTCCGGCATCTTCTCGCTCGGCGGCTTCAACGCCCGCACGACGGACGATCTGGACATGAACGTGCTGGCCACCCTTCGCGGCCGCCTCGGCTACGCAGCAGACAGGCTGCTGATCTACGGTACGGGCGGCGTCGCCTGGTCGGACGCCGAGATCAGCCGCAATCTCGACTGGAGCTTCGCGGATGGTTGCCCGCCCGTCGGTGGCGGCCTTCAGCGTTGCCATGTCGGCAGCGAGGACTTCGACTTCGGCTACACGATCGGCGCCGGTCTGGAATATGCCTTCCTGGACAACCTCACGGCCAAGGTCGAATACCAGTACACCGACTTCGGCACCGAGAGCTTCCGGACGATCAACGCCAACATTCCGAACCAGCCGCTCGATCACGAGGTCGATCTCGACATGCACACGGTCCGGGTCGGCCTGAACTACAAGTTCAACTGATCAGGAATCCGCGTGGCGGTGACAGTCCGCGCGGCAGACAAAGCCGGCCCGGGTTTTTCCGGGCCGGCTTTTCACTTTGAGTGGGAGACGATGCTCGACGTCGTGCCGATTTTTTGCCGGCATGTGAAACGCAAGGATTTGGAAGCTACGCCACGAATACGCGATACGTTGTGTGTGGTCATCGACGAGGTGGCCAGCGGCGCGTGGCACTCCGTCGTCGCGGATTTCAGGGCTTTCAAGGCGACGCTCTAACGAAGGCCCTCCGGACGACGATCGACGGACCCTGCCGATCCTCAGATGTCAAGGTCGGAGACAAAAGCGGCGCGCTCCTGGATGAAGCGGAAGCGCGATTCCGGCTTGTTGCCCATCAGCGCGTCGACGGCGCCCGAGGTGCCGGCTTCCGGCGTCTCGTCGACGATGACGCGCAGAAGCGTGCGCTTCTTCGGGTCCATCGTCGTTTCCTTCAATTGGGCAGGGAGCATCTCGCCGAGGCCCTTGAAGCGCCCGACCTCGACCTTGCGACCCTTGAACTCGCGCTGGGTGATCTCCTCGCGGTGCCGATCGTCACGGGCATAGAAGGTCTTGCCGCCGCCGGACAGCTTGTAGAGCGGCGGCACGGCGAGGAAGAGATGGCCGCCGCGGATCAGCTCCGGCATCTCGCGATAGAAGAAGGTGATCAGCAGCGAGGCGATGTGGGCACCGTCGACATCGGCGTCGGTCATGATGATCACACGCTCGTAGCGCAGATCCTCCTGCCGGTATTTCGAACGGGTGCCGCAGCCGAGTGCCAAAGTCAGGTCGGCGAGCTGCTGGTTGGCGCCGAGCTTGTCCCGTCCGGCGCTCGCGACATTGAGGATCTTGCCTCTGAGCGGCAGGATGGCCTGGACCTTGCGGTCGCGGGCCTGCTTGGCCGAGCCGCCGGCGGAGTCGCCCTCGACGATGAAGATCTCCGCGCCGGCAGAGCCGGTCTGCGAGCAGTCTGCCAGCTTGCCGGGAAGCCGGAGCTTGCGGGTCGCCGACTTGCGGCTGACCTCCTTTTCCTGGCGGCGGCGCAGCCGCTCGTCGGCGCGCTCGACCACCCAGTCGATCAGACGCGCGGCGTCCTGCGGCGAAGAGGCAAGCCAGATGTCGAAACTGTCGCGCATCGACTGCTCGACGATGCGCTGTGCCTCGGCGGTGGCGAGACGGTCCTTGGTCTGGCCGACGAATTCCGGCTCGCGGATGAAAACCGACAACATCGCCGAGGCGGTCTGCATGATGTCGTCGCCGGTGATGATAGCGGCGCGCTTGTTACCGGAGACTTCCGCGAAAGCCTTGAGGCCGCGGAGCAAGACCGAGCGCAGCCCGGCCTCGTGGGTGCCGCCCTCCGGCGTCGGGATGGTGTTGCAGTAGGAACGGACGAAGCCGTCGTCGGCGGTCCAGCTCACCGCCCATTCGACGGCGCCGTGGCCGGAGATCTTCTCGGTGCGGCCGGCAAAGATCTGCGAGGTCACGCGGTGCTCGGTGCCGAGCGTCGTGTCGAGATAGTCCTTGAGGCCGCCGGGGAAGTGGAAGGTCTCGCGGGTCGGCACGCCGGAATCGGCGCCGATCAGCGAGGGATCGCAGGCCCAGCGGATCTCGACGCCGCCGAAGAGATAGGCCTTCGAACGGGCCATCGCCATCAGCCGCTCGGGACGGAAGCGGCAATTGGTGCCGAAAATCTCCGGGTCGGGGCGGAAGCGCACTTTGGTGCCGCGCCGGTTGTGGACCTCGCCGACCTCCTCAAGCCGCGAGGTGGCGAGACCCCGCGCATAGGTCTGGCGGTAGAGCTTGCGGTTGCGGGCGACCTCGACCTCGAGCTGCTCCGACAAGGCGTTCACCACGGAGACGCCGACGCCGTGGAGGCCGCCAGAGGTCTCGTAGACCTTGGAGTCGAACTTGCCGCCGGCATGCAGCGTCGTCATGATCACTTCGAGGGCGGAGCGGTCCTTGTATTTCGGATGCGGGTCGATCGGAATGCCGCGGCCGTTGTCGGAGACTGCGAGCGAGCCGTCGGCCTCGAGCGAGACCTCGATGAAATTGGCGTGGCCGGCCGTCGCCTCGTCCATCGAGTTGTCGATCACCTCGGCAAAGAGGTGATGGACGGCCTTCTCGTCGGTGCCGCCGATATACATGCCGGGCCGTCGCCGGACGGGCTCCAGCCCTTCCAGCACCTCGATGTCAGCGGCGGTATAGTCGGCGCCGGGGACGAATTCCTGGGCCGGCTGGCGGCGGGGCGCCGCCGGCTTTGGCGGAGAGGGCTTGCGAGCGGCGTTGCCCGAGAACAGGTCGTCGCTCATCGGCCGGGATTTCCTCGCTCGATCCAGGAAGTGTCATGCTGCGCCGCAATCATAGGGCCCTGCCTACACTTTCACGAAATGTTCTTCAAGGTGCGGGTTGGGCGGATTGCCGGTTTCGCGGCCGCTTGCGGCGTTTTCCACGGAAAAATCGGCGGCTGCGAAGGATTTTCGGAGCGGGCGCCCTATGCCCCGACGCGAGGGCGTCCGGCCCGTATCCCGGCACCGACGGTGGCGGACATGAAAAGGGCGCCCGTTGCCGGGCGCCCTTCGTCTCATTCCGCCGATGGCAGATCTCTCGATCAGACCGAGTAGTACATGTCGAACTCGATCGGATGCGGCGTCATTTCGTAGCGCAGCACCTCGGCCATCTTCAGGTCGATGAAGGCGTCGATCTGGTCGTCGTCGAAGACGCCGCCGGCCTTCAGGAAGTCGCGGTCGGCGTCGAGGCTCTCCATGGCTTCGCGCAGCGAGCGGCAGACGGTCGGGATCTCCTTCAGCTCCTCGGCCGGCAGGTCGTAGAGATCCTTGTCCATGGCGGCGCCCGGATGGATCTTGTTCTTGATGCCGTCGAGGCCGGCCATCAGCATGGCGGCGAAGGCGAGATAGGGGTTTGCCGTCGGATCGGGGAAGCGGACCTCGACGCGCTTCGACTTCGGCGACTGGCCGAAGGGGATGCGGCAGGAGGCCGAGCGGTTGCGGGCTGAATAGGCGAGCAGCACCGGAGCCTCGAAGCCCGGGACCAGGCGCTTGTAGGAGTTGGTCGAGGGATTGGTGAAGGCGTTGATCGCCTTGGCGTGCTTGATGATGCCGCCGATGTAGAACAGCGCGCTCTCCGACAGTCCGGCATATTCGTTGCCCGCGAAAGCAGGCTTGTCGCCCTTCCAGATCGACTGGTGGACGTGCATGCCCGAGCCGTTGTCACCATAGACCGGCTTCGGCATGAAGGTTGCCGTCTTACCGTAGGCGTTCGCCACCTGATGGATCACGTATTTGTAGATCTGCATCTTGTCGGCGTTGCGGGTGAGGGTGTCGAACTTGATGCCGAGCTCGTGCTGGGCGGCCGCCACCTCGTGGTGATGCTTCTCGACCGAGACGCCCATCTCGGCCATTACCGTCAGCATCTCCGAGCGCATGTCCTGGCAGCTGTCGACCGGCGGGACGGGGAAGTAGCCGCCCTTGGTGCGCGGCCGGTGGCCGAGATTGCCGGTCTCGTATTCGGTGTCGTCGTTGGACGGCAGCTCGGTCGAATCGAGCTTGAAACCGGTGTTGTACGGGTCGGCCTTGTAGCGAACGTCGTCGAAGACGAAGAACTCGGCCTCGGGGCCGAAATAGCAGCTGTCGCCGATGCCCGACTGGGAAAGATAGGCCTCGGCCTTGCGGGCGGTCGAGCGCGGGTCGCGGTTGTAGCCTTCGCCGGAGATCGGATCGAGGATGTCGCAGGTCACCGCCATCGTCGCCTGGGCGAAGAACGGATCCATATAGGCGGTCTCGGGATCCGGCATCAGCACCATGTCGGACTCGTTGATGGCCTTCCAGCCCTGGATCGACGAACCGTCGAACATCGAGCCTTCCGAGAACATGTCTTCATCGACGATGGAGGCATCCATCGTCACATGCTGCATCTTGCCCTTTGGATCGGTGAAGCGCAGGTCGACGAACTTGATGTCGTTGTCCTTGATCTGCTTCAGAATCTCGTTGGCACTCGTCATGGCCGTCCTTCCCGTTGCGTGTGTTTTGTCCGATCGTGTGCCGGATCGGCGCTTGGCTACCTGAAATCGGCGCGCCGATCCATCCTCGGTTCAGCCGGCTGCGGACGGCATTCTGCGATGTCCTTGATCCACAGGGCTTGATGGGCAGAAATCCGTCAGATCGCGTCGGTGCCGGATTCGCCGGTGCGGATGCGGATGGCCTCCTCGATCGGCGAGACGAAGATCTTGCCGTCGCCTATGCGGCCGGTCTGCGCCGCCTTGCGGATGGCCTCGACCGCCGCCTCGACCGTCTCGTCCGAGAGAACGATCTCGACCTTCACCTTGGGGAGGAAGTCGACGACATATTCGGCGCCGCGATAGAGCTCGGTATGTCCCTTCTGGCGGCCGAATCCCTTTGCCTCGGTCACGGTGATGCCCTGGAGGCCGACTTCCTGAAGCGCCTCTTTCACCTCATCCAGCTTGAACGGCTTGATGATCGCCTCGACCTTTTTCATCGACTGCCCTTTTTCAATCTTTATCGTTGCACCGGGCCTTCTGCCCGTCGGCGCCGACGATGCAGGTGTCATGCCAACAGGCCGGCTGTGCAGGCCAAACGGAAATAGCTTGATTCCGCAAGCCGGCAATGGAGCGATGACGCTACGGCGCCAAGGACCGAGATTTTTTTCCCGAGGCCGCCGGCCAGGCTCGTCGATCCATCGGCGCCGGATGGCCGATCGCGTTAGATTGCATAATTGATAGGCACAAAGATGAAGAAGTCGGCAGTTAGAATGGCGCAAAATCAGGCAATGGATGCTGCGCTACTCACCCTCGCCGAAATGGGTGAGGCAGACCGGCTGACGATCGCTGCGGGGACGCCGGGCATCGTTCTGATGGAGCGGGCGGCCGAGGCGATCGCCGAAACCGTCCTCGCGCGTTATCCTGGCGCCGAACGCGTCGCCTGCCTCGCCGGGCCGGGCAACAATGGCGGCGATGCCTATGCCGCAGCCGCGATCCTGCTGCGCGCCGGGCGCGAGGTGCGGCTGTTCCATCTGGTTCCTCCCGAGAAGCTGCAGGGCGACGCGGCGAATGCGGCGGCGGCCTATGACGGACCGGCCGAGCCCCTCGCGGCGTTCGATGCTCAGAGCTTCGACCTCGTCATCGACGGGCTCTTCGGGGCAGGGCTTGCCCGGCCGCTCGAGGGCGAAGTTGCGGAACTGGTCGAGCGGCTCAACGCGGCGGCAACGCCGGTCGTCGCGATCGACCTGCCGTCCGGCATCTCCGGGGCGAGCGGCGCGGTGCTCGGCACGGCGGTCGAAGCGGAGGCGACGGTGACGTTCTTCCGTCGGAAGCCCGGCCATCTCCTCGAACCCGGTCGGTCCCACTGCGGCGCTGTCGCCGTCAGCGACATCGGAGTCCTGTCGACGGCACTGGAGACGATCGCGCCCAAATGCTTCGAGAACCGGCCGGCGCTCTGGCGCCATCGTCTCGCTGTGCCAAGCGACGCCGGCCACAAATACGACCGCGGCCATGCCGTCGTGTTCTCCGGGCCGGCGAGCCGCACGGGCGCCGCGCGGCTGGCGGCGACGGCGGCGCTGCGGGCGGGCGCCGGGCTGGTGACGATGTTTTCTCCGGCCGGTGCGGTGCTGGTCAATGCCGCCCATCTGACCGCGGTCATGCTGAAGCGTTGCGAGGATACGGACGAACTCGCATCCCATCTCGGCGACACTCGGCTGAACGCCTTCGTCCTCGGGCCGGGTTTCGGCGCCGGCGAGACAGCCCGTGCCTATGCCGAGGCGGTGCTCGCGGCCGGGGGGCGGCTGGTGCTCGACGCCGACGGGATCTCCTCGTTCAAGGACGATCCCGAGGCGCTGTTCGCCGCTGCGAGGGCGGCATCGGAAGCGCGCGGAGATAGCGAGCCGGCGCTGGTGCTGACCCCCCATTCAGGCGAATTCAAGCGGCTGTTTCCCGATATCGCCTCGGCCGAGGGTCTCTCGAAGCTCGACCAGGCCCGGCTGGCCGCGGAGCGCGCCTGTGCCGTCGTGGTGTTGAAGGGACGCGACACGGTGATCGCGGCGCCGGACGGCCGCGCCGCGATCAATGCCACCGGCACGCCGTGGCTTGCCACCGCCGGTTCCGGCGACGTCCTGTCGGGCATCGTCGCGGCACAGCTCGCTCAGGGGACGCCCAGCTTCGAGGCGGCGGCGGCCGCCGTCTGGATGCATGGCAAAGCGGCCGAGGCCTTCGGGGCCGGCCTGATCGCCGAGGATCTCCCGGGCATGCTGCCGAAGGTCTTCGCCGGGTTGGAGGCCACCGGTCCGTAACCTCAGCGGGCGAGCGGCGTCTCGGCCCTCAGCCGCACGAGGCCGAGCACCGTGTCGATCGTCGGGGTCGCAATGCCGGTCAGCCGGCCGAGCTCCTGCACCGAGGCGACGAGCGCGTCGATCTCCATCGGCCGGCCGAGTTCGAGATCCTGCAGCATCGACGTCTTGTGCTCGCCGATCTCGGCGGCGCCTGCGATGCGCTTGTCGACGTCGATCGGGAAGCGGATGCCGAGGGCCTCGGCGATCGCTTCGGCCTCCTCCATCATCTCCCGGGCGACGGCGCGGGTGCCGTCATGGCCGCAGATCGCCGCCAGCGTCGCGCCGGTCAGCGCCGAGATCGGGTTGAAGGAGACGTTGCCCCAGAGCTTCACCCAGATCTCCGAGCGGATATGCGGCCGCACCGGCGCGCGGAAGCCGCCGGCGACCAGGAGCCGCGACAGCGCCTGCGAGCGTTCGGTCTTCTCGCCGGAAGGCTCGCCGAGCGGCAGCCGCTCGCCCTCGGTGTGACGGATCACGCCGGGCGCCTCGATGTCGGCGGCCGGATGGACGACGCAGCCGATGGCGCGCTCGGGGCCGATCGTGTCCCAGATCGCGCCGCCGGGATCGACGGCTTCGATGCGCCGGCCCTCATGCTCGCCGCCGCTCTTGTAGAAATACCACCAGGGCAGGCCGTTCTGGGCGGTGACGACCGCGGTCTCCTCGCCGAGCAGCGGCTTGAGCCCCGGCAGGATCGCCGGCACCGAGTGGGCCTTCAGCGCGATCAGTACGTAGTCCTGCGGGCCGAGCGTCGCCGGGTCGTCGGTGGCGCGGACCTTGACGGTGAATTCGCCCTCCGCGGTGCGCAGGGTCAGGCCCTTCTCCTGCATGGCCGCAAGATGCGGCCCGCGGGCGACGAGGCTGACCTCGGCATCGGTGCGTTCGGCAAGCCGCGCCCCGATCAGTCCACCGATCGCGCCGGCGCCATAGATGCAGATCTTCATGCTCCCCCCTCCTTGCCGAGGCCCAGCTTCTCGGCGAGGCCGATCCGCTGCAGCTTGCCGGTCGCGCCCTTCGGGATCTCGTCGAGAAAGACGAGACGCCGCGGCACCTTGAAATCGGCGAGATGCTCCGCCGCGAAATCGCGGAGCTCCCGCTCGTTCGCCTGCATGCCGTCGCGAAGCACGACCGCCGCGGCGACGTCCTCGCCGAGCTTGTCGTGGGGCATGGCGAAACAGACCACCTGCTGCACGGCCGGATGGTCCATCAGCACCTCGTCGACCTCGCGGGGCGAGATCTTCTCGCCGCCACGATTGATGATCTCCTTCAGCCGACCGGTCAGGAACAGGAAACCGTCCTCGTCGAGCCGGCCCTGGTCGCCGGTATGGAACCAGCCATGGGCGAAGGCCTCGGCGGTGGCCGCCTCGTTGTTCTCGTAGCCGGCGGTGACATTGGGGCCGCGGATGCAGACCTCGCCGATGGCGCCGGTCGGCAGGATCTCGCCGTCATCGGAAAGGATCGCCACCTCGGGGCCGGCGGAAGGGCCGACGCTGCCGGCCTTGCGGGCTCCGGGGGGCAGAAGGTTGCAGGTCATCTGGTGCGCCGCCTCGGTCATGCCGTAGGCCTCGATCACCGGGCAGTCGAAGGTCTCCTCCAGCTGGGTCATCACCTGCGGCGGCAGCGACGAGGAGGAGGAGCGGATGAAGCGCAGCTTCGCCCGCGCGACGCTGTCCTTGTTGCGCGGCGCCCTGGCGAGGATCGCCTGATGCATCGTCGGCACCGCCGTGTACCAGCTGGGGGCGGCGTCATCCATCCAGTGATAGACCTTCAGGCCGTTGAAGCCCGGGGTGCAGATGACCGAGGCGCCGGCCGAAAGCGAAGACAGCACCGCCGCGATCAGCCCGTGGATGTGGAAAAGCGGCATGATGTTGAGGCAGCGGTCTTCGGGCGTCAGCTCCAGCGAGGTGCGGATGTGACGCGCCGAGGCCTTGAGATTGCCGAGGGTGAGGGGCACGATCTTCGGCCGTGAGGTGGTGCCGGATGTGTGGAGGACGAGCGCTTCCTCATTTTCCGCGGAAAGTCCCGGCCGCGCTGCCGTCCCGCGCGCCTCGCCGCTCAGCGAAAAGGCACCGGCGGGGGCGACGGCATCGACGGAAAGCCGCAGCACCGGGATGCCGAGCTTCGCCGCGATACCCTCGGCCGCCTCGTGTCCGGCCTCATCGAGGACGATCGCCTTGGCCCTGAGGTCCGTCAGGTAGAATTCCATCTCCTCGGCCCGGTAGGCCGGGTTGAGCGGCGCCGCGACGGCGCCGGCGGCGATCGAGACGAAGGCCGCGGCCATTTCAGGGCCGTTGGGCAGCACGATCGCCACCCTGTCGCCCCGACCGATGCCGAAGCCGTTCAGCGCCGCGACGGTCTTGTCGACGAGGGCGGAAAGATCCCGATAGGTGAGGGCGGGCCGATCCGGTGCTCCGATCGCCGGATTGTCCGGTCGTCCCGCGCCAAGCAAATCGAGCATCAATCTTTCCCTCATCGTCGGCCAGGCGCCCGCCGCGGACCCACGCGCATGAAAATAGGCGGGAGCCGACGGTCCGCTACGTCAATCCAGTCGGTCCTTGCGCTCTTATCGCGAGGCCCGGGCGTTGTCGATGTCATGCCGGATAGGACAAACCCGCCGATGGTGGCCACCGGCGGGTTCGAACGTCTGCGATCGGGTCGCCCCGGATGAGCGATCGGGTCACCGAGGATGACCGATCGGGTCGCCGGCGAGGAGCGATCGGGTCGATCAGGCGGCCTGCGGCCGCGTCAGCATGTCGGCGATCCCGATCGGAAAGCGGCGGGCGCGAATTCCGGTGGCGTGCCAGACGGCATTGGCGATGGCCCCGACGGTGCCGGTGATGCCGATCTCGCCGACACCCTTGATGCCGAGCGGATTGACGTATGGATCGTCCTCGGGGACGAGGATCACGTCCATCTCCGGCACGTCGGCATTCACCGGCACATGGTACTCGGCGATGTTGGCATTCATGATCCGCCCCGACCGCCGGTCGTGGACCGCCTGTTCCTCGAGGGCGAAGCCGAGGCCCCAGATCATCCCGCCATAGAGCTGGCTCGATGCCAGCCTCGGGTTGATGATGCGGCCAGCCGCGAAGGCGCCGACCAGCCGGCTGACCTTGATCTGGCCGAGATCGGGATCGACCTTCACCTCGGCGAACACCGCGCCGTGGGAGAACATCGCCCGTTCCTCGGCGCTCGCCGGATCGCGGGCGCCCTGGCCGGCGCCGCCGATCTCCGAGAGGCCGGCTCGCGCGAGGATCTCGGCATAGCTTTCCGACCGTTCCGGATCGTCGGCGCGGTAGAGCCTGCCGTCGCGCGCCTCGACACCGACATTGCCGGCGCCGAAGAGCGGCGAGCGCTCGTCGCCCACCGCGAGTTCGGAGAGCTTGGCGATCGCATCGGTCCCGGCGGCGTGCAGCGCGCTGCCTGCCGTCGCGGTGTGGCCCGAGCCGCCGGCGATGCCACCGTCGGGCAGCCCCGAATGGCCGGAGTGGAACTCGACCATCGAGATGGCGAGGCCGAGGCCGTCCGCCGCGATCTGGTGCAGCGCCGTCCAGGCACCCTGGCCCATGTCGGCGCCGGCGGTCTCGACCAGCGCGGTGCCGTCGGCCCGCAGGGTGGCTTTCGCCTCGGCCTGGAACATCGGCGCATGAAACAGCGCCGTCCCCATGCCCCAGCCGACGAGACGCCCGGTCTCGTCGCGCATCTGCCCCGGCGCGAGCGGCCTGCCGGCCCAGCCGAAGCGCTTGGCACCGTCGGCGTAGCATTCGCGCAGCGCCTTGGCGGAGAACCGCTTGCCGGAGGCCGGATCGGTCTCGGCATAGTTGCGCAGCCGGAACTCCAGCGGATCGAGCCCGGCGGCGAAGGCCGCCTCGTCCATCGCCGATTCGAGCACCGCCGAGCCGGAGGCTTCGCCCGGCGCGCGCATCGGACCCGGCGTGCCGATGTCCCACCGCACCGCCTTGTGCCGCGCCAGCAGCGCCGGCGTCGCATAGGTGTTCAGCGAGGCGTTGGAGGCCGGCTCGAGGAACTCCTCGAAGCTCGACGTCGCCGACGTCGTCAGGTGATCGAGGGCGGTGAGCCGTCCCTCGTCGTCGATGCCGAGCCGCATCTCCTGCCGCGTCGCGCCGCGATGGCCGACCGGGCCGTACATCTGGTCCCGCCTGAGGGCGAGCTTGACCGGCCGCTGAAGCATTCTGGCAGCGAGGATGGCGAGGACCTGGCCGCCGAAGATGATCGCCTTCGACCCGAAGCCGCCGCCGAGGAAGGGGCTGCGGATCGTGACGTTCTCGGCCGGGATGCCGAACCATGCGGCGAAGGCGCCGGTCGACATCACGAGCGCCTGGTTCGGCGTGTCGAGGGTGACGCGGTCGCCATCCCATTCGGCGACGATGGCATGGGGCTCCATCGCGTTGTGATACTGCCCCGGCGTCTCGTAGCGGACCTCGACCCGCCGGGTGGCGGCTGCAAGCCCCGCCTCGACGTCGCCCTTGCCGACCTTCGCAGGGGCGCCGACGCCGACGGCCTCGGGCTCGTAGGTGTCGACGGCGTCGAAGCCGTGCCGAGCCGGTTCCTCCTCGTAGCGCGGCGAGAGCAGCCGCGCTCCCTCGGTGGCCGCCTCCAGCGTCTCGGCGACGACGAGGGCGATCGGCTGGCCGGCATAGCGGACCGTGTCGTCCTGCAGCACCTCGGTGCGGAAGGAGAAACGCGTCGGCTTCTCGTCCGGATCCATCGCCAGCGGCGGCCGATTTTCCGGCGTGATCACCGCAACGACGCCGGGATGCGCCTTCGCAGCCTCAACGTCGAGGAAGGTCACCCGGCCGCGCGAGACGGTGGCGCCGGCGGTCACGGCGTGGAGCAGCCGGTCGGGATGGTTGTCGGCGGCGAAGGTGGCGGCGCCCGTCACCTTCAGGACGCCGTCGCGGCGGGTCAAAGGCTGGCCGCTGTTGGAGCCGAAGCGGTTGCGCCCGCCCGGCATGGGGATCGCATCAGACATGACGCTAGACTCCTTTGTCGGAGACGTCGGGCGTGCCGCCGAGAAGATCGGCGAGCCCGATCGGAAAGCGCCGGACGCGGACGCCCGTCGCGTGCCAGATAGCATTGGCGATGGCGCCGACCGTGCCGGTGATGCCGATCTCGCCGACGCCCTTGACCCCGAGCGCGTTGACGTGGGGGTCGTCCTCATGGACGAGGATTGCCTCGAGAGACGGGACGTCGGCATTCACCGGCACCCTGTATTCGGCGAGGTTGGCATTCATAATCCGGCCGGTGCGCTTGTCGTGCACCGCTTCCTCGTGGAGGGCGAAGGAGAGACCCCAGATCATCCCGCCGTAATACTGGCTCTCGACCATCCGCGGATTGATGACCCGGCCGGCGGCAAAGGCGCCGACGAGCCGCGTCACCCGGATCTGGCCGAGATTCGGATCGACCGCCACCTCGGCGAAGACCGCGCCATGGGCGTCCATGGCGTAGCGCTCCTGCGCGGCCGGGTCGGCGGCGCTCTGGCCGCGGCCCTCGATCTCGGCAAGGCCGGCCCGCTTCAGGATGGCGGCATAGGGCTCGCCGCGGCTCTCGTCGTCCTGGCGAACCAGCCGGCCGTTCCTGGCGACGACACCGACATTGCCGGCGCCATAGAGCGGCGACGCCTCGTCATTCACGGCGAGTTCGGTGAGCCTGGCGATGACGTCCTCGCCGGCGCCATGCAGCGCCGTGCCCGCCGTCGCCGTGTGGCCGGAGCCGCCGGCGATGCCGGCATTCGGCAGGTCGGACGAGCCGGAACGGAACTCGACCTCGTCCATCGACAGGCCCAGGCCGTCGGCGGCGATCTGGTGCAGCGCCGTCCAGGCACCCTGGCCCATGTCATGGGCGCCGATCTCCATCAGCCCGCTGCCATCGGCCCGGATCACCGCCCGGGCCTCGGCCTGGAACATGATCGCCGGGAAGGTGGCGGTGCCGACACCCCAGCCGAGGAGCCGGCCTTCGCCGTCGCGCATCGAGCGCGGGGCTTGGGGGCGCTTCGACCAGCCGAACCGCGCGGCGCCCCGCTCGTAGCATTCGCGCAAAGCTTTCGAGGAGAAGGGCTTGCCGGAGATCGGCTCGACCTCGGCATAGTTGAGGAGCCGGAAGTCCAGCGGGTCCATTCCCGCTGCAAAGGCCGCCTCGTCGATGGCGCTCTCAAGCGCCGCCGAGCCTGGCGCCTCGCCCGGCGCCCGCATGAACATCGGCGTGCCGATGTCGATGCGCGAACCGGCGTGGGTGGTGCGGATGGCGGGCGCCGCATAGAGCGAATGGGTGACATTGGAGGCCGGCTCGAGAAAGTCGTCGAAGCGGCTCGTCGAGGTGAGCGTGTGATGCTCGATGGCGGCAAGCCGGCCGTCCTCGCCCATGCCGAGCTTCACCGTCTGCCGCGTCTGACCACGATGACCGACCGGGCCGTACATCTGCTGGCGGGTGAGGACGAGCTTGACCGGCGCGCCGACGAGCTTCGCCGCAAGGATGCCGAGCACCTGCGGTCCCGCCGCGAGGCCCTTGGAGCCGAAGCCACCGCCGAGGAACGGGCTGCGGATGTGGATCTTCTCGGGCGAGATGCCGAAGAGCTCCGCCGTGCGGCCGACCGCCATGGCAAGACCTTGGGTCGGCATGTCGATCGACAGGCTGTCGCCTTCCCATCGCACGACGATGGAATGCGGTTCCATGGCGTTGTGATATTGCGGCGGGGTGTCGTAGGTCGCCTCGATGTGCTTCGCCGCGCTGGCGAAAGCCGCGTCGAAGTCGCCGCTTGCGGCGCGGCCCGGCGCACCGGGCCCGACGATCTCGGCAACGAAGCTCTCGCCTTCGAGATCGACGCGCGCCGCCTCGGTTTCGTAGCTCGGCCGCAAGAGCGCCGCGCCCTCGACGGCGGCCTCGAGCGTCTTTGCGACGACCACCGCGATCGGCTGCCCGGCATAGCGCACGCCGTCGTTCTGCAGGGCATCGAGCCGGAAGGCGAAGGGATTGGTCTTCTCGTCCGGGTCGGTGGCGAGAGGCGGCCGGTTCTCCGGCGTCATCACCTCGACGACGCCGGGATGCGCCCGCGCAGCCTCGACGTCGAGGCGGGTGACCTTGCCGCGGGCGATCGTCGCCGTGGCGAGCACCGCATGCATGAGGCCCTCGGGGTTGTTGTCGGCCGCATAGGTGGCGCTGCCGGTGACTTTCAGGATCCCGTCGCGCCGGGTCATCGGCTGGCCGATGTTCGATCCCTGGCGCTGCCGCGATCCCGTCGGGAGCGAGGCGATATCAGACATTGACGACACCTTCCGGAAGGGGGGCGAAGGCCGAGGCGGGAAGCGCCGGCATGCGCTCCGGGGTGCCGGCCGCGGCCATCGCCAGAACGCGGGCGACGACGCGCTTGCCGAGCTCGATCTTGTAGGCGTTGTCGCCGGAGGGCTTCGCCTCGGCGAAGGCCGCTTCGGCGGCAGCCGCAAAGGCCTCCTTGCCCGGCGCCTTGCCGACGAGGGCGGCTTCCGCCTCGCTCGCCCGCCAGGGCTTCGGTGCGACGCCGCCGAGGGCGAGCCGCGCTTCGGTGATGGCACCGTTCTCGATCGTCAACGCCGCTGCCGCCGAGGCGAGGGCGAAGGCATAGGAGGTGCGCTCGCGGACCTTCAGATAGCGCTGGTTGGCGGCGAGCTTGGCCGCTTCCGCAGGCAGTCTGACGGCGACGATCATCTCGCCGGCCTCAAGCACCGTCTCCTTCTCGGGCGTGTCGCCGGGCAGGAGGAAGAACTCGGTGATCGGCACCTCGCGCCGGCCGGTCGTTCCCTCGATCTCGACGATCGCGCCGAGCGCCGTCAGCGCCACGCAGAAATCCGACGGGTGGACGGCGATGCAGTTTTCGCTCCAGCCGAGAACGGCGTGGGAGCGGTTCTCGCCGCCGATCGCGTCGCAGCCGGAGCCGGGCTGGCGCTTGTTGCAGGCGCTGGCGGTGTCGGTGAAGTACGGGCAGCGGGTGCGCTGCATCAGGTTGCCGCCCACCGTCGCGGCGTTGCGCAGCTGCGCAGAGGCACCCGAAAGGAGCGCCTCGGCCACCACCGGAAACCGCTTCGCGAAGTCGGTGTCATGGGCGAGGGCGGCGTTCTTCACCAGGGCACCGATCCGCGTCGATCCGTCCGGCAGGGTCTCGATGCTGCCGAGATCAGGCAGGTGGGTGAGGTCGACGAGCCGGGCCGGGGTGAGGGCGCCGCCCTTCATCAGGTCGAGGAGGTTGGTGCCGGCGCCGAGATAGGCCGAGTTCGGCTCGCCGGCGGCGGCGATGGCCTCGGCGACGGAGGCCGGGCGAACATATTCGAAGAGGTTCATGCCGCGTCCCTTTCCTTGCCGGCCGAAAGCTTGCCGCTCGCGTCGATCACCGCCTCGGTGATGCCCTTGTAGGCGCCGCAGCGGCAGATGTTGCCGCTCATCGCCTCGCGCACCCGCTCCGGATCGTCGCAGGCCTGGCCCTCGGCGATCAGACCGACGGCGCTCATGATCTGGCCCGGCGTGCAGAAGCCGCATTGGAAGCCGTCATGCTCGATGAAGGCCTGCTGCACCGGATGCAGCTTGTCGCCCTCGGCGAGGCCCTCGATGGTGGTGATCGCCGCGCCGTCGTAGCTGATCGCCAGAGCGAGACAGGAATTGATCCGCTCGCCGTCGACGAGGATCGTGCAGGCGCCGCACTGGCCGCGGTCGCAGCCCTTCTTGGCGCCGGTGAGGTGCAGACGCTCGCGCAGAAGGTCGAGCAGCGTCACGCGAGGATCGTCGAGAACGATTTCGCGTCGCTCCCCGTTGATCGTGAGTGTCAGGGAAAGGTTCATCGGGTTACCTTTCGAGGAATGGGAATGTCGGAACAGGCGATCGTCCAGCCGTCGCGTATCCTTCGGGACAGGGTGTCCAGGCGAGGTGCGAGGGTTTTCCTTGCGATCCGGAGCTGATTGAGGAAGACGATGGGATACGGAGGGGACCGCCTGCCCGCCATATTTATACGGAGGGCTCCTCCGCTTTCAAGAGTGGAAGGATTATAATTTCCGAGATGGAGAGAGAATTGACTACGGCAATCCGCCGCCCCCGCGCCGATTCGTTACGAAACCGTGAGAAGCTGCTCGCCGCGGCGGCCGCGGTGTTTCGCGAGACCGGCGGCCAGGGAACGCTGGAAGCCGTGGCTCGCACTGCCGGCGTCGGCATCGGAACGCTCTACCGGCACTTTCCCACTCGTGAGGCGCTGTTCGAGGCGGTCTATCGCCGCGAGATAGACCAGCTCGACGATTTGTCACGCGAACTCGCCGAGGATGACGATCCGGTTGCGGCGCTGCGCCGCTTCCTGCATGGGATGGTCGGCATGGTCGCGACGAAGAAGGGCATGGTCGCGGCTCTCGCCATCGCCATCGACGGTTCCTGCGACATCGCGGTCTATTCCTTCACGACGCTTTCTGCGGCCATGCAGCGGCTGCACGAGCCGGCAGTGGCGAGCGGCCGGCTGCGCCCCGACGTCTCCGCCGACGACATCCTGCAGACGGTGATCGGCATGTGCCTCGCCCGCCGCGAGGATCGTTGGGAGGGAGCGGTCACCCGGCTTGCGGACGTCTTTCTCGACGGGCTGCTGGTACCCGAGGCGCCGGCCATGGCGCTGCGGCGGGAAAGCGCGAGAGGCTGAGGCGGACGACCGCCGCAGCGTCGCAGGCCGCCGGACGCGTGGCCGGCGATGACTATGTCCTACCGGTCCATAACCCAGTTCAGCTGCCGGTGGACTCGCCGGGCGCCGCTTCGCCGTTTCCCGGCTCGCGGCCGAAATTCGGCTTGGCGGTGTCCTGTCCGGCCTCGATGACGTTGCGCCGGATCGCCCGGGTGCGGGTGAAGAGATCGAACAGCGTGTCGCCGTCGCCCCAGCGGATTGCTCGCTGCAGCGAGGCGAGATCCTCCGAGAAGCGCGCGAGCATCTCCAGCACCGCGTCGCGGTTGGTGAGGAACACGTCGCGCCACATGGTCGGATCGGAGGCGGCGATGCGGGTGAAGTCGCGAAAGCCAGAGGCAGAGAACTTCACCACTTCCGACTGGGTCACCGTCTCGAGGTCAGCGGCGGTCCCGACGATGTTGTAGGCGATGAGATGCGGGACGTGGGAGACGATGGCGAGGACCAGATCATGGTGCTCGGCGGTCATCGTCTCGACATTCGAGCCGCAGCCCCGCCAGAACGCTTCGACCTTTTCGATGGCCGCAGGGTCAGTGCCCTCGGGCGGCGTCAGGATGCACCAGCGGTTGCGGAAGAGTTCGAGAAAGCCGGATTCCGGGCCGGACTGTTCGGTGCCGGCGAGCGGATGGGCCGGCACGAAATCCACCCCTTCCGGCAGGTGCGGGCGCATCTGGTCGATCACCGCGCCCTTCACCGAGCCGACGTCGGAGACGATCGCGCCCTTTTTCAGATGTGGCGCGATCTCGCTCGTGATCGCTCCGCAGACGCCGACCGGCACGCAGAGGATGACGAAGTCGGCATCGGCGACGGCCTCCGTCGCTTCCAGATGATAGCTGTCGCCGAGCCCGAGCGCCTCGGCCTTTTCCAGCGTCTCGCGCCGCCGGGTGGTGACGGCGATATGCCGGGCAAGACCGTTCGCCCTGATGTTGAGGGCGAGGGAGGAGCCGATCAGGCCGATGCCGATCAGGGCGACGCGGTCGAAGAGCGGTTCCGTCATGGGGACGGGCTCTTCAGAAACTCGGCAAGTGCCGCGACGACGCCGCGATTGGCCTCTTCCGATCCGATCGACATCCGCAGCCCGTTCGGGAAGCCGTAGCCGGCGACGCGCCGCAGGATGTAGCCGCGGGCCGTGAGATAGGCGTCCGCCTCGGCGGCGCCCTTGCCGGGCTCGTCCGGGAAGTGGATGAGAATGAAGTTGCAGACGCTCGGCGTCACCGTCAGCCCGAGGGCCTCGATCTCGCGTGTCGTCCATTCGAGCCATTCGGCGTTGAAGCTCGCCGCTTCCTCGACGAAGGCGCGGTCACGGATCGCCGCGGCGCCCGCGGCGATCGCCGCGGCGTTGAGGTTGAACGGACCGCGCACCCGGTCGATCGCCTGGACGATCGCCTCGGGGCCGAACAGCCAGCCGATCCTCAGCCCGGCGAGACCGTAGATCTTCGAGAAAGTGCGGGTCATCACGACGTTTTCGGCCGAGGAGACGAGCTCGATGCCGGCGCCGTAGTCGTTGCGCCGGACATACTCGGCATAGGCCGCGTCGAGGACGAGGATGACGTTGCCCGGCAGCCCCGCCTGCAGCCGCCGGATCTCGTCGAAGGGAAGATAGGTGCCGGTCGGATTGTTCGGATTGGCGAGGAAGACCAGCTTCGTCTTCTCGGTGACGCGCGCGAGGATGGCGTCGACGTCGGCGGTGCGGTCCGTCTCGGGCGCGACCACTGGCGTCGCGCCGGCGGCCTTGATCTGGATCTCGTAGACGAGGAAGCCGTGCTCGGTGTGGATCGCCTCGTCGCCCGGCGCGAGATAGCACTGGCAAAGCAGCCCGAGGAGTTCATCAGAGCCGTTGCCGCAGAGGATGTTCGCCGTGTTGAGGCCGTGCACCTCGGCGATCGCCGCCTTCAGGTCGTTCGCCTGGCCGTCCGGATAGGAGGCGAGGTCGAACAGCGTCCGGCTCGCCGCCTCCAGAGCCGCAGGCGGAGGCCCGAGCGGCGTTTCGTTGGACGACAGCTTGTAGAGCTTGATCCCGTCCGGTGCGCGGCTCTTGCCGGGGACGTAGATCTCGATATCGAGCACGCCGTTCTTGGGCACGGGTTTCATCGTCGAAGAACCTTGATTGAGAGCCTGGCCGGCACGCTCAGGCGGCCGGGAACGCCAAGGGAGCCGCATAGCCGCCAATCCGGCGGATGTCGAGGCCGCCGCCGAGGCGGGCGGAGACTTCTTCCTCGGCAAGCGGCGCTGCGACAAGGGCGCTGGCGCCGGTGGCGGAGCTGACGGAGGCGAGGACGTCGATGCCGTCGCCCGGCGCAGGCAGGGGATTGGCGCCGGCGACCGCATAGCAGGCGATTTCCGGCGGCACCGGGTCCGACAGCGGCGGCGCGATGACGAGGCTCGGCGTTGCCGCGGGGCGAGCGTCGATCGCGTAGAAAGGCAGCCGTGCGACGACATGAGCATTGGAGAGCCGTTCCCACCAAGCCCCACCGTCGCCCTCGATGGCGACGACGCCGAGCCGGTCGTCGCCGCCGGTCTCGATCGCCTCGATCACCGCCGCCGCGGAATCGAGCAGGGTCAGCGGCACGGTGAAGCCGAAATAGAACCGCGCCGTGTCGATGATCGCGGCCGGGTCACCGGAGGCGAAGACGCCGAACGGCGCCTGCAGCGCGGTGAAGGTCGAGATGATCTCCCGCCACAGATGCTCGATCGCCGTCAGCGGCAGATGGCCGGAATGGCGCTCGGCAAGGCGATGCATCATGTCGGCCTCACGGCCCGGACGGAAGGCCGCGCCGTTTCTCGCCGTCCCCTTCACCGCGATCAGCTCGTCGATCACCACGGCGCGCTGCATCAGCAGGCGGTGCACCGACTCGTCGATCGCGTCGATCTTCGCCCGCAGCTCCACAAGCCGCGACGGATCGGACTTTCGAGGCTCGTTCATTGCCCCCTCCGGCCATTGTTGCGGGACGCTTCTAGACCCTCGCATGGCGCTTGGCAAAGCCGGGAGGACCATCGCGGATACTCTGAAAGAAGGGCTGCAGGGTCAGTTGAGGGTGCGGTGGTCGCCGGGCAGATCGAGCGAGAAGGCAGGGATCTCCACCTCGAAGGTTTCGCCGATGTCGTTGCGCATGTGGTAGCTGCCGCGCATGATGCCGGATGGGGTCGGCAGCGGGCATCCGGAAGTGTAGGAGAAGCTGTCGCCCGGCAGGATCACCGGCTGTTCGCCGACGACGCCGGGTCCGCGGACCTCCTCCACGTGACCGGCCGCGTCGGTGATCTGCCAGTAGCGCGACTGCAGCTGCACGGCGACGTCGCCGGCATTCTCGATCTCGACCTGATAGGCCCAGACCCAGCGGCCGCCCGGGGGATCGGACTGCTCCTCCAGATAGGCCGGCTTCACGGTCACGACGATCTGCCGTGTCGTCGCCTGGTACATCACACTTGCAACCTTTTCGTCATGATGACAGTCGCATGCATGGCTATAGCGCGGATCGCGGCGGAATTCATCGGTCCGCGCCTCATAATGACAGGGCAGCCGGCGATCTGCCCGGAAAGCGTGACCAATCGCTGGTTCCGGCAGTGGGAAGCGTCGCCGATGCGTGTCGACGACGGGAAGAGGCGGTCTTCACCAAGGAAGTGATGAGTCCGGCTTTACAAGCACGCTCGCCGAGCCCTGCATGCGGTTTGCAAAGCGGCGCGCGCCCGGCGATCCAGCCCCGTCTCCGCACGGCACCTTGCGGCACCAACCGGAATTTGACCGGCAAACCCCTTGTGACGCTAGGTCATTTCATGGACATTCCGGGAGCGTACGAACTCCGCGCCACGGGATTGATCATGACGCTAAATCGGATCTTCATGGCCGCGCTGGCTGCGATGCTCATGGTGGTTGCCGGTGAGAGTGTCGCCGACGAACGCCGCTTCGGCGCATTCGTGGTGAGCAGCGATCGGCCAGGCGTCATCCGTCTCACCGGGCCGATCGGGGTCCGCGACAGCCTGCAGTTCCGCCGGGCGCTCAGGGCCATTCCGGAGGCGCGGACCCTGTTGCTCGACAGTGAGGGCGGCTCGCTGATCATCGCTCTCGATCTTGCCGAGGACGTGCTGGAGCGGGGGCTGACGACCGAGGTCGCGGAGGGATCCCGATGCCTCTCGGCCTGCGCGCTGGTCTTCTTCGCCGGCAGGGAACGTGTGGTGAAGGGCCGCCTCGGCGTCCACCAGGTGGCCTCGACCAGTTCCGGGGACGTCGGCTTCACCCAGTCGACGCTGTCGGACGTGCTCGATCTTTTCCGCCGCGCCGGGGTCGATCTCGAGATCGCGCAGATCATGCTGGCGACACCGGCCGACCAGATGCACGTCTTCAACGCCGAGGAAATCGAGCGGCTGGCGATCAACCAGGCGGGCGGATCGAGCGGCCGCTCTGCCTCGCCGCCGGACAGTGGCGCCGGGGCGCCGGTCGAGGCACGGCTCTCTGCCGAGGCCCGCGAGGCCATCCGCCTGTGCGACGAACTCGCGGCCTATCCCGCGGACCGCAACCGGCCGGCGGGAATCGTCGGCGTCTCCTTCGACGATCTGAATGCCGATCGTGCCGTGCCCGCCTGCCGGTCGGCTGCGGCAGTACAGCCGGATTCGCCGCGCCTGCAATTTCAGCTCGGCCGGAGCCTCGACAAGCTGAAGCGCTATGACGAGGCGCTCTACTGGTACGAGAAGGCGCTCGCCGCCAACTACGCGCCGGCGCAGTCGAATATCGGCTTCATGTATCAATACGGCCTCGGCGTAACGAAAGACCCGAGCGAAGCGATCAAGCACTACAGGAGCGCCGCCGAGCGCGGATATGCTCCGGCGCAGTTCAACCTTGCCGAGATTTATGCGGAGGGAGAGGGCGTTCCGCGCGACGATGCCGAAGCCTTCCGCCTGTACGGCCTGGCCGCTGCCCAGGGCGATGCCGATGGCCAGCGCAAGCTCGGCTGGATGTACGATCACGGTCTGGGCACGGCCGAAGATGATGCTGCGGCGGTGCGGCTCTACCGGCAGGCGGCCGACCAGGGCGATGCATCCGCGCAACGACTTCTCGGCTGGATGTATGCCAACGGGCAAGGCGTCGAGAGAAACGATGGGGAGGCGCTGAAATGGTATCGCAAGGCGGCGGACCAGAATGAACCGGCGGCGGTGCGCCTGATAGGTTGGATGCACGAGAACGGCTACGGCGTTGCCGAGAGCGCGACGGAGGCCGTGGCGTGGTACCGCAAGGCTGCCGATCTGGGTGACGCCGATGCGCAGCGGGAAGTCGGCTGGGCCTATGCCAACGGCACCGGCGTCAGCAAGAACGAATCCGAAGCGGTCAGGTGGTACCGCAAGGCGGCCGACCAGAACGACGCCGCGGCGGAGCGGCTGCTCGGCTGGATGTATGCCAATGGTCTCGGCCTGCGAAAGAACGAAACCGAGGCGGTCAAATGGTACCGCAAGGCCGCCGAAAAGAACGAAGCCGCTGCCCAGAGGCTGCTAGGCTGGATGTATGCGACAGGGCGGGGCATTCGCGAAGACGATGCCGAGGCGATCAAATGGTACCGGAAGGCGGCCGAACAGGACGAGCCCCAGGCTCTCTACAATCTCGGCGCCATGTATCAGTCGGGTCAAGGTGTTCGGAAGGATCTCGCCGAGGCGGCGAGATGGTATAGCAGGGCCGCAGCCGTCGGCCATGAGGACGCCCGCAAGGCGCTTCAGAGGTTGAAGAAGTCCTGACGATGCGGATGGCGCCCGCAGGGCTGGCGACGAGGCGAGTGGAGTTGCAGTGCTCGACGCGATACTGAGGCGGAGGATCGATCCGCCGGTCGAGAGACTGGCAGCCCGGCTGGTGTCATACGGGCTCGGGGCGAATGCCGTCACGGTGGCAGGCCTTGCCATCGGCATCGGCGCGGCAGCGGCGATCGCGCTCGGCAGCCCGCTTGCCGGGCTCGTCCTCATCCTCGTCTCGCGGCTTTGCGACGGGCTCGACGGGGCGATCGCCAAACAGACCCGGCCGACCGATCTCGGCGGTTATCTCGACATCACGTTCGACTTCGTCTTCTACGGTGCAATCCCGCTCGGCTTTGCGGCGCTCGACCCGGCTGAGAACGCCCTGCCGGCCGCCGTCCTGCTGCTGACCTTCTATGCCAATGGCGCGAGTTTCCTCGCCTACGCGGTCCTCGCCGAAAAGCGGCAGATCACCACCGATGTGAGGGGGAAGAAGTCGTTCTTCTTCTCGACGGGACTGGCAGAGGCCAGCGAGACGATCATCGCCTTCTGCCTTTTCTGCCTGTTTCCGGCGTGGTTTCCGGTGATCGCCTATGTGTTCGCGGCGATGACGGCGTGGACCTTTGTCACCCGCGTCTGGCTGGCGGTGAAGACGTTCGGGTGAGGCCGCAAGCTGCTCGCCACGAGAACGCGACGTTTCCTCCGCGCGCCTGGGTCTTGGCAGTTTCACGCAGCGGCCCGCACCCTCGCCCTTCGAGGCTCGCCCGATCGGAGATCGGTCTCGCACCTCAGGATGAGGGCGCTCGGGCTTCGCCGATGAGTGCGGGCGCTTTTCGCCAGACGAGAGGGCTCGGTTTTCGCAACCGAGAGCGCCGAGTTTTACCTAGCCCCTCATCCTGAAGTGCCGCCGCAGGCGGCCTCGAAGGGCGAGGGGCGCCGGGCGCGAACGGGTCGGATCCCCTCGTGGTTTGACAGGCTCACCATGAGGGAGTGGGAGCACGGATCAGACAGCCGCCAGTGCGCCCTCGATGTCGTCCCACAGATCCTCGACGTCCTCAAGGCCCAGCGACAGCCGCACCAGGCCGTCGTCGATGCCGAGTTCGGCCCGGGCCTCGGGCGTCAGGTTCTTGTGGGTGGTCGTTGCCGGATGGGTGACGAGGCTCTTGGCGTCGCCGAGATTGTTGGAAATCAGGATGATCTCCAGCGCGTTGAGGAAGCGGAAGGCTGCCTCCTTGCCGCCGGCAATATCGAAGGCGACGAGGGTCGAGCCGGCCGCCATCTGCCGCTTGGCGATCGCATGGTCCGGATGGTCCTCGCGATGCGGGTAGAGCACCCGCGAGACTTCCGGCCGCTCGGCCAGCCGGTCGGCAACGGTCGCTGCGGCGGCGGTCTGGTGGGCGACACGCAAAGGCAGGGTCTCGAGACCCTTCAGAAGCGTCCAGGCGTTGAAGGGCGACAGCGCCGGGCCGGTATGGCGGTAGAAGTCGTGGAGGTTCTCGTCGATCCAGTCCTTCGAGGACAGCACGATGCCGCCGAGGCAGCGACCCTGGCCGTCGATGTGCTTGGTCGCCGAATAGACGACCACGTCGGCGCCGAGCGCCAAAGGCTTCTGGTGGATCGGCGTCGCAAAGACGTTGTCGACCACCAGCGTTGCCCCGGCGGCGTGGGCAATTTCGGCGACGGCGGCGATGTCGATCACCTCGAGCGTCGGATTGGTGGGCGTCTCCATGAAGAACACGCGGGTGTTCGGCCGCACCGCCTTCTGCCACTGATCGAGGTCGCGGCCGTCGATCAGCGTGCAGTCGACGCCGCAGCGCGCCATCACCGTCTCGACCACGTAGCGGCAGGAGCCGAACAGCGCCCGCGCCGCGACGACGTGGTCCCCGGCCTTCACCTGGCACTGGATGGCGGATGCGACCGCCGCCATGCCCGAGGCGGTGCCGCGGGCGTCCTCGGCGCCTTCGAGCGCCATCATCCGCTCTTCGAACATCCGGGTGGTGGGATTGGCGTAGCGCGAATAGATGAATCCCGGCTCTTCGCCCTTGAAGCGCGCCTCCGCGGCTTCCGCCGTGTCGTAGACGAAGCCCTGGGTCAGGAACATCGCCTCGGAGGTCTCGCCGAAGCCTGAGCGCGTTGTCCCGCCATGGACCATCATGGTCGCCGGCCTGAGGGGTTTCTTTTCGTCGCTTCGCTTCAGCATCGTCATCTCCGAACAGCAAAAAACCGGCCACTGCGATCCCGCAACGCCGGTCCTCCAGAACGTCCTCGTCTTCGGATCGGCCCTTTAGCGAGTTGTTTTACGTGGCTGCAAGCCGGCCGGCCAAATCACCACGATGGCTTTGCAAATAGCTCCGATGCGGTTAGGCGTCAATCCGCGAAAACTTGGGACATGGCCCGGCAGGCGGGCCGAGAGACGAGAGGACGGCGCGAGGTGAGCGCGAGGCTGGAAGGGATTTTGCCGGATCGGGACATCGCGGCGCTGTTCGATGCGGGCGGGCTCGTCGCCGAGCGCGAGCGCGACGGCGACCAGATCCAGCCGGCCTCGCTGGACCTCAGGCTCGGGCCCGTCGCCTACCGGGTGCGGGCAAGCTTCCTGCCGGGCGGCGCCCATTCGGTCGCCGACAAGCTCACGCGCTTTGCCCTTCACGAATTCAGCCTTGAAGGCGGAGCAGTGCTGGAGACCGGCTGTGTCTACGTCGTGCCGCTGATCGAGCGTCTCGCTCTGCCGGCCGACGTGCGGGCGACGGCGAACCCGAAATCCTCGACCGGCCGTCTCGACATCTTCACCAGGGTGCTTGCCGACAATGCCCAGGAGTTCGACAAGCTGCCGGCGGGCTATCAGGGGCCGCTTTATCTGGAAATCTCGCCGCGCACCTTCCCGATCCTCGTCCGCGAGGGCTCGCGCCTGTCGCAGATCCGCTTCCGCCGCGGCGAGCCGACCCTGTCGGCAGCGGACCTCGCGGCGCTCCATGCCGAGGCGCGGCTGACGTCGGCCGAGACGGTCAACATCTCCGATGCGGGCATAGCCTTGTCGATCGACCTTGCCGGCGAGCCGGGCAGCCTCGTCGGCTATCGCGGCAAGCGCCACACCGGCCTCGTCGACGTCGATAAGCGCGCCGCCTATCCGATCGCCGACTACTGGGAGCCGATCCTTCGGCGCGGCAGCGGCGAGATCGTCCTCGATCCGGACGAATTCTACATCCTCGTCTCGAAGGAAGCTGTGCATGTGCCGCCGGACCACGCGGCCGAGATGACGCCCTTCGATCCGCTGGTCGGCGAGTTCCGCGTCCATTATGCCGGCTTCTTCGATCCGGGTTTCGGCCATTCGGCGGCGGGCGGCACCGGCAGCCGGGCGGTGCTCGAGGTGCGCAGCCACGACGTGCCGTTCATCCTCGAGGACGGCCAGATCGTCGGCCGGTTGATCTACGAGAAGATGGCGGCGATCCCCGAGCGGCTCTATGGCGCCGACCTCGCCTCGAACTACCAGGCCCAGGGCCTGAAGCTGTCGAAGCATTTCGTCTGATCAGCCTGCCACACCGGCGGCCGGCGGGTGGCGGTCCGTGACAGTCCTGCCGCGGAGACGGCGCGATGGCTATCCGGTCGCAGACTCTGCTTGACTGGCCCGTCAAAGGGCCTATCGCCTCGGCACGACTATCAGTGTGGGAACGGTATCGTGCAGGCAGAAACCATCTGTGTCGTCGGGGTCGGCTATGTCGGCCTGATCCAGGCGGTCGGACTCGCAAGCTTCGGGCTGAAGGTGAAGTGCGTCGACCTCGACGCATGCAAGATCGAGATGCTGAAGAAGGGCGTCCCGCCGATCTTCGAGGAGGGGCTCGACGAGGCGCTGAAAGAGACCATTGCCCGCGGCCTCATCACCTTCACCACCGACATTGCCGCGGCGGCCGACGCCGATCTGTTCTTCGTCGCCGTCGGAACCCCGACCAGCGAGCGCACCGGCAATGCCCGGCTCGACTATCTCGACGCGGCGGTATCCGACATTGCGGCGGTTGCGCCGCAAGATGCCGTCATCGTCGTCAAGTCGACCGTGCCGATCGGTACCTGCGCCGGGCTGCAGGCGCGGCTCGACCGCGACCATCCGGCCAAGCGCCTGCAGATCGTCTCCAACCCGGAATTCCTCCGCGAGGGGACGGCGCTCAAGGACTTCTTCAATCCCGAGCGCATCGTCATCGGCGGCGCTGGCGAAAGCGCGCGCGAAAGGGTTCGCCGCAGCTACGCCGCCTTCGAGGAACGCGGCGTGCCGATGATCCTCACCGACACCTCGACCAGCGAGACCATCAAATACGCCGCGAATGCCTTTCTCGCGACGAAGGTCACCTTCATCAACGAGATCTCCGACCTCGTCGAGACCGTCGGCGGCGACATCGACCAGGTCGCCCGCGGCATCGGCCTCGACAGCCGCATCGGCCCGCAGTTCCTGAAGGCCGGCCCCGGTTATGGCGGCTCCTGCTTTCCGAAGGATACGCTGGCGCTCGCGACCATCGGCCGGCGCCATGGCGTCCAGCAACAGATCGTCGAGACGGTCATCAGAATCAATGATTCGCGCCGGTTTCACATCCTCAAGCGGATCGAATCGGCGGTCGGCGACAAGCTCGCCGGCAAGCGGATCGCCGTGCTCGGCCTCGCCTTCAAGGCCAATACCGACGACGTGCGCGACAGCCCGGCGGTCGATCTCGTCCATGCGCTGCTGGAGGAGGGGGCGGACGTCAGGAGTTTTGACCCGGTCGCGAGGCTCGCCGTCGATCACCGCAGCTATCGCCAGTGCGACAGCATCGCGGCGGCCTGCGAAGGCGCCAGCGCCGTCCTCGTCGCGACGGAATGGGCGGAGTTCAAAAGCTTCGACTTTGCCGCCGTCGAGGCGCTGGTCGCGCGCCGCTACATCTTCGACATGCGACGAATCGTCGATGTCACCGCGGACTGGGTGCCGCGCTGGGACATCGAGCGGATCGGCTCGCCGCTGATGCGCGCCAGCCTGTGATGCGATGATCCCGTACCTGCGATGACCCCGTACCGGAGACATGGGTGACAGCATGTCGACACCCCGAACGGTTTGCTCAGGCACCTGAGCCGTCGGGGTCCGAAACCCGATGGACGAGTGCAAGCATATCGGCAGGGGCGCAGGGCCGCTCGTCCCCGTTCCGTCGCCGGCCGCGAGGCCGCCGAAACATCTTGCGTCGACCGCGCCCATTGGATAGGCAGTCTTTCGTCGGAGCGTAGCGCAGCCTGGTAGCGCACCTGAATGGGGTGCTGATGCGCCCGAATCCAAATCGGCAGCATTCTCAATTATTTGTTGGCGGCTTGCGCGGCCTGCGTGGTGGATTGCGTGGGAGTCCCGGTCGCCGGGGTGCTCGCGGCTTCCATAGCGTGGCGCAGGTCACTCTGCGTGACGTGGGCGTATTTCGTCGTCGTCGCTATGTCGGAGTGGCCGAGCAGGATCTGGGCGAGCTTGATGTTGCCGGAGGCGCGGACGAGCCGTGAGGCGGCGGTGTGGCGGGTGTCGTGGAAGCGGAAGTTGGTGACGCCGGTCTTGTCGATCGCGCGGCGCCAGGCTGTCTTGAAGCCCTCAGCCGTCAACGGATAGCGGTGGCCGCGAATTCGGGCGCCGCCGGTCTGGCTCGCTTTCTTTGCCCGGCGCGCCTCATAGGTGAAAACGGCCTCCGGATGATGGTCCTTCAGCGTCCAGAGCAGATCGAAGACGGCGGCCGTCATCGGGATCGCCCGAATGCGGTCTCCCTTCCCGGTGACGGTGAGGGTGCGGTTGAAGAAGTCTACGCGGGACCAGCTGAGGCCGATAATCTCGGCGCGGCGGCAGCCTGTGAGAATGGCGAAGACGACGGCCGGGAGATAGTCCTCGCGCAAGGCAGCGGAGATCTCGCTCTCTTCCTCGCGTGTCGCCTCGCGTACCCTCTCACGCGGCTCCTTCAGCTTGTGGCGGCGCCAGTCGATCGTTTTGACGCATTGCCCCCAGACGGCGCTTGCGCGGCGCAGGATCGCATCGAGCGGCTGAGTGACCGTACGATTGACGGTGGCGGGGCTGATCAGCACGTCGGTCAATTCGCCGTCGCGGCGGCGTGCCACGGTCTCGCCGCGGCGCCGGGCAACGAGACGGGCGACGAGGGCATCGTCGATGTCTGCGATCGGCGTCCTGGCGCCGACATTGGTCTGCAGCCAGGCGAGGGTTCGCTCGGTATCATCGGAATTTCTGTGATGCTGGCCGACTTCCGTCCAATAGAGCGTCGCAGCCTCTCCAAAGGAGAGGGGACGGGCAGTGTTAATCGTCGACTCCCTCAGCTTCGCCTTGAGTTGGCGGAGGTATTCTTCCGCGTCGCGACGACGCGTGCATCCCGTCTGGCCTGAAAATCGATGACCGCGATGGTGGAAGTCGTAGGAATAGGTGTCGGAACCGCGACGCTTGTAGACCGACATTTCCGCGCCTCCTTATAGGCCTCGACGTCGGCCGGATCGTAACGCCGGTGCTCGCGCTTCCGGCCGCGGCCGACATTGACGTAGGGTATCAAGCCGTCATTGGTCAGCTCGCGCAAGTGGTCCTCGCAGATCGCCAGGCGCCGCGCCGCTTCCGACGGCTTGAGAAGATCGCAGTGCGCGTCAGCCATGGCGCTTCATCGTTGTCTCGACGCTTCCATTCGTGGCGAGGGTCAGGAAGGCGAAGCCAAGCAGCGACCACCATCCCCAGTCAGCGAACGCGAGGCCAAGGACAGTCCCTGCGGCGGCGAAGATGGCGGCGATGTTCTGGAGCTTCTGCCAGCGCCAGCAGCTCGCCAGCATGGCGTGGTGATCAGCCATGGTGCGAGACCTCCGTCAGCGAGTGGTCGGGCCCGGTCAGCCGGGAGCCGCCGGAGGCCTGACAGACGGATGGCGCGTAGCCGGCAGTCGTAAGGGCCTCGTCGACGATGCGGGCGATGTCGTCGACCACCGTCTGGTCGTCGCGGTCATCCTCGACCACGATGGCGGCAGCGATCTGAAACAGCTTCACCGGACGCTCCTTTCGCGCGCCGTCGCCTCGCCGACGGCCTTGCGGAACGTCGCCAGATCGACCGGCGGCGTCGTCACCTTTTCGCCATCGGCGCTAGTGAATGAGACCGACACGGTCGCCTCGTCTTCACGGCGGCGCCGTCCGGCTCCTGGCTTCGGTTCGCGACCCTTGCGCTGGATCGGCAACTCGTCGTCGCCGAAGGGAAGGTCGGGGTTCATGCCGAGGGCGGACAGGTAGAGGTCGAGAATCGCCTCCTGCTCCTGGCGCTCGTCGGCGTCCTGCTTGCGCAGCGAGATCACGCGGCGCAGGATCTTGGTGTCGAAGCCGTTGCCCTTGGCCTCGGCGTAGACGTCCTTGATGTCGTCGCCGATGGTCTTCTTCTCTTCCTCGAGCCGTTCGATCCGCTCGACGAAAGAGCGCAGCTGATCCTGCGCAACACCGTTCACATCACTCATGCGGCGTCTCCTTCTGTGAGCCGGTTCGCTCGCGCTGCGGCGTCTGGGCAAAGGCGGGCAAGGGCGGTGGCGAAGCGCTCAGAGGCAATGCCGGGCCCGCGCCACGGGCGGATCATGCCGTCGCGCAGCGGTAGCGGCTTGACGTCCCTTGGGAGGTCCGGCCAGGCGGGTGAGAGCGAGTGGAGGTCGCGCTTCTCGGTGGCGAGCGCGCGCATGTCATAGAGCTTGACGAGAGCCCGCCCGCGATCGTCGATCGGCGGCAGCTGCGCCGCACGGTGGATCTCGGCGTCCAGCCGGTCCTCGATGCAGAGGCGAAGGGCTCGCCATCTTGCGATCTGCGCCTCGACGATGACGTCGGGCGTGCCGTTGGCCTCGGCCCGGCGGATCATCTCCGCCTCGACGGCCCGCCGCGCCGGCGTCGGGGTGTCGCCGAGATAGGCCTCATGCGCATCATGGAGCAGGCAATAGGCGGCGAGCGTCGGGTCGCCGGTCTCGCTCTCGGCAGCCTCGGCCATCAGCACCGAGTGCTGTGCGACGGAATAGGGGGTGGCGGTCTGCCCGGCAAAGCGGGCGAGATGCGACAGGCCGTGCGCGATCTCGGATAGGAGATGCGCCGGCTCGATGCGCGGTGCCATCAGGTCGACGAGACGGCCGATGGCCGTGGGTGCAAAGGGGCCTGTCACGAAGCTCCTCCGTCGCCTGCGGAAGGCGCGTCGTTCATTGCCTCGGCGAGTTCGGCGGCGATCGCCCGACGATCGCCCTCGAGGATGTTGAGAGCCCGTGCGATCTGCGGTGCCCAGTCGGCGCGCGCCGTCAGGCAGACGGTCTCGGTGACGCGGCCGTTCTCGATCAGGGCGACGCCGGGCGTCGCGTGGGGTGGGTGTGCTTCGAATCGGCGGGTCACTGCAGCGGACCTTTCTGCGAAGCCTCGCCGCCCTCGGCGATGGCGCCGGCGATCGCCTTGCGAAGGATGGCAAGCTCGGCGGCTGGCATGCCGGCCTCGGCAAGTCGGAAGAGCACGAGTTCGGTGATCGTGGCGCATCCAGCGACCATGATCGCCGCCCGCTCGCCCGCCGTTTCGCCGGCTTTCGCGCCGGCCAGGACGCTTTCTGCCGCGATGCTCAGGGCGCCCGAAGAGGTCTCGAGGAAACGATCGGCGAGGTCTTCCCGCGAAAGCGTCATGATGCGCCTCCAGCCCTGTCGCGCTTGACCTTGGAAATGACGGAGCCCTTGGGAGCAGCCTTCGCGGCGACCTTGCGGGCGGCCCCCGCCGTGGCGGCGGTGACGGTCTCGACGAGGCCGCCGATGAAATGGACGCGGAAGGTGCCGCCCTTGGTGCTGCGCCGGCTAGAACGGGCGGTCATCGTCGACCTCCTCGTCCTCGCTGGTGATGGCCGGGCGATAGTCGACAGGCCGGACCGGTCGCGGATCAGCGCCGTAGCGCTCGCGGGCCGACCGTCGGGCGATTTCCTCGGTGGTCGGGCGCAGGCTGTAGACCGCGCCACCGCCGTAATATTCGGTGACGTATTCCTCGCCGGCTTCGCCGACAGGAATGTCGACGCGCAGCATCTTTGATGCTGCTATCTCGACTTCCTTGACGAAGCCCGGGCGGACGCGATGGCCCATCAACTCGAGAATGGCCCAGCCCTCGAAGGCCGATGCGGTCGTTTCGGTGGTCATGACGCGGTCCCCCGATAGGCGACGAAGGCCTCCTGGCTGGCGCGGTCGATGGCGCCGGCCCGATCGGCGCCGGCCATGCAGCCGACGGCGAAGAGGCAGGCGGCGGCAAGCAGCGCCGCAGCCTCGGTAAGCTGCCGGGTGCTCATGCGACCCGCCGTTCCGACACGCCATAGGCGAGCTGCCGGGCGATGCGGCCGTCGCGGGTGAGATCGTCGGGCGTGAAGCCGGCCTCGATCAGATCGGCGTCGGTGCAGGCGCCGGTCAGCGCTGCAATGTCGATCATCCTCGCGGCCATGCGCTCGGCGGATTCGGAGACGTCTGGAAAGGCTTTGTCTGCCCCGGCCTTAAGCTTCGCGGCGAGGCCGCTCGCTGGCGGGGACCCCGCATCTGTCGGCAGATTGGAGCGGCGGGCGCGGGCGATCTCGGCCGGTGTGAGAGTACGAAACGCGATCATCGCCTCAGCCTCCGATCACGGGAAGGCTGAGGATGCCGGCGGCAAAGCCGAAGCCGATCAGCACCGCAGCGACGAGCGAGGCAGCGAAGAAGACCGCCATGAGAAATGCGTCGAGACGCCTGCGGGCCTCGCCGGCAGCAATCAGCTCGGTGCGGAGTGCCGCGTCGCCCTCGTCGAAGAAGCCGAAATGACGGCGGCTCACGGCCTGGGGATCGAAGTAGACGCCGCCCGACGCCGCGCGGGGAGGACGCCCGGCGTCGGACGGCGCAGGCGCCGCCGTCTGGGAGGAGGAGGCGACGGCGGGTCTGAAGAGGGTAGTTCGCACGAAAATGCTCCTATCGGAGGTTGATGGGAGGCAAAGCTAATGCGGTCTTTTGTCCGCGTCAAGCTGAAATGCGGTCAAACGTCCGCTTGTCGTCTCCGTTGCTTCGCGCGAGCCTTGCGAGTGCAGATTGTGGAGGCGGCGCATGGATGTGGCGAAGCGGCTTGAGGATGCAATGGGGACGGGGGAGCTCGTCTCCATCCGGTATCATGGCGGTAGTCAGCCGGGCGCGATCCGGGACATTGCTCCGCTGGCCATTGAGGGGACGAAGCTCCGGGCCCGATGTTACGCGTCCCACACCGTCAAGACGTTTTCGCTCGACAAGATCGAGCCGCTGCCGACACCGGCCCGCACGGCCGATCCCGCGCGCTGGCAGGCGGGATGGTTTCCAGACGTCGAGGGCGAGCCGGATGCGGTTGAGGACATTTGCCCGGGTTCTCGCGAGCGATGGGCCGCACTCGGCTGGTCGGTGCGCGAGACGGCTGACGGATCGGGTTTCGCACTCCGCCTTCATCGCCCGAAAAAGCGAGGATCCGGCTTTCTCGCCGCGCCGTGCGTCGAATTGTGTTTCACGCCGATGCGCCGGCGCGTTGTCATGACCGGGGATGTCACCGCGTCCGGGGCCGCCGTCCTCGTCGAGGTCGAGGATGGAGAAAGCGCGCGGCCGTGGCGGCTAAGGACGCGCAGCGACACGCGGACATGGAAGCATTACGATAAGGCTGCGGCGGCTTTTCGAGAGGCGGCCGATCGCGGACCTGGCGCCTGATCAGACGCCGAACAGCTCGTTCAGCGTCAGAACGCGATGCACCGCTTTGAGGTGGCGCGCGGAAAACTCGACCGTTGCGTCGGGGTTGAGCTTGCGGATGAACAGCTTGTCAGAGGTCGCGTGGTCATAGATGCCGACGAACGCCTCTACGCCACTGTGCTCGGCATATTGCGCCTGGACGACGACGGTGTCGCCCTGGCGGGGCGGCTTGTAGGGATGAACGAATCGGAGGTCGCCGGGCATGTGCGCCGGCACCATGGAGTTGCCGGCGACGTAGAAGGCGTAGGCCTCCGGCACCTGCATCAGGGCCGGCGGCCGCCGAACAAACTCGACGACGCGGCTCTCCATCTCGAAAGCGCCCTCGTGACGGACGGCAAGGGACGCAGCGGCAGTGCCATAGACCGGCATGTTCGGCGGCATGGCCTCTCGCATCTGGTCGAGATTAACCGAAGCGATCGGCAAAACCTCTGAGAGCGGGCGTCCGGCTTCAGCCTGTGATCCCCTATCTTCCGACTTCTCAGATGCTTGAACACCAGGCGTCTTCTCGCCGCGACCCCATCGCAGCCATTCGAACGTCGTCTCCAGTCCGTTCGCAAGTTTCTGCAAGTTGTCTGTGTGCGGTACTTGGCCGGGTCGGCGCAGCGTGTTGCGCACAAAGTCCCGCGAGAGTCCGCTCCGAATTGCGGCGGCGTTGGCGCTCAGGCCAAGGTCGGCCAAGCGCTCGCTGATCCGCGCATGCAGCGCCTCGGCGGTGTGATTGTTTGTCGCATCAGCCATGTCGCGGACAATAATCCGCGCGAGCGCCGAAGTCATGCGGACGATCGCCCGTTGACTATGCGGTCAAATGTCCGCATATTGCCCGCATGATGACCCTCCGCGAACAACTCATTCATGTGGCTGACCGCTACTGCCAGGCTGTTGGCCTGTCGCGAGCCCGCGTCTCGACCATTGTCCTTGGCCGAGGTTCGAAGCTCGACGACCTCGCGCGGGGCGGAGATGTGACCACTCGCATTTTCGAGCAGGCGGTCAGCTGGTTCTCCGCCAATTGGCCCGACGGCACCGACTGGCCGAATGGCATCGCACGACCTGCGCCGCAGCCTCAGGCCAGCGCGGGTGTCGTTGGCAGGGATGAGGCGGGCGCGGGTTCTCTGCCAGCGAAGAGCGACGCGAGTGAGCTTAAGGGCGGGGCAGACAACGATCATGGCGGCGAAAATGCGGCAGATCGGCTGACGGCGCATCGGCAATGTGCCGGCGGTTTTGCCGACGAGGCGACACGATGAGGCCGCAGAAGCCTCGTCGTGGTGCGCATGCGGCGCTCGCCGCAGCTGTCGCGGAGATCGGCGAAAGCGCGCGGGGCGAGCCGCAGCTCGGCATGGCGGAGGTTGCCGCCTTCCTGTCCGTCTCCGAGGGCACGCTCTACAAGGCGCTCGATCCCGACCAGGCAGGTGAATTCTCCTATGTGCGCGCGCGGCAGATCACCGAGCGCTACGGCTGCACGGCTCTTGCCGAAGACATGGCCATGGCCGCGGGCGGCATCTTCGTCCGGCTGACCGGCGAGAAGGTCGGGAGTGCCCGCTACATGAAGACGATCGCCGAGATCGGCGAAAGCATCCACGCCGTCGTCCGGAACATCGCCACCGCCGCCGAAGACGGGCGCATCGAAGCGGTTGAGGTGAGGGCGCTGCGCATGCGGGAAAGCATCGCGGCGGCGCTCGTCGTCCTCGTCACCCACGACCTGCACCTCAAGCAGATCCTGGAGGCGGGCGAATGAGCGGCCAAGCTCGTCAGGTTCGGGCTGCGCGGCGTCATGAGCGCTTCGCAACGCTCCAAATGGAGCCGACTTGTCTATCGAGACGGCTCCTGAATAATGAGCAAAGTTTCGTCGCCGTTTGCAGCGAAGTCGATCCAATAGAGGTCGTCAGTATCGCGAAAATCAAAGCGAAGGGTATTTGGAAACTCTCCTGCTACGAATTTCTCTCTGAATGCATTGGATATTGCGGGCATGCTCTCATATCTTGTCGTGGGAATGTCTGTCATGACCTCTATGCAACTGGACCGCAAAGCAAGGGTAGGGAGGCTTTTGCACGCAAGAAAGGATTGAGGGAACGTAACTATCCCCCCTTCAAAAGTTATATGCCAAACCCCGGCGATTGGATGCCATCTAGCATCTGGGTGTGTAGTCCCGAAAGCAAGACTCTTCATGGACGTTCTCCCAATTTTCGCGCCGCTCTCCATAGCCGAATACATGTATTTCATTGCATAAGTATTATCACTGATACCTATCGACTGCATCTTGTCTGCAAGGAGATCCATCGCGATCTGCCAGTATCGAGTTTCGGGGGCTACTATTATTCGCTGCAGAACTCGAATGGCGATTTCGATATCGGTCTTGCTTTCGGAATTGAGAAGATTCGCGCTGATTCGGAGATCTTCAAGATTCTGCTTCTCTTCAGATGCAAGTCTCTGAAGGCGTGTCTCCTTAATCTGGTCGGTCTGCCGATCGATTGCGTCACGCTGAGAATCGGCATGGCGACTAGCAATCGTGCCGCGCCACAAGACGGAGAAGGCGGTCACCAGGGCGCCAAGAAAGACCGAGACACGCCAAACGACGTCAAGGCGAAACCGCTCGTCCCCGTTCACAAGCTTCGGCGAGTCGAAGAGCGGCAGGCCCAGCCACGCCACGACGTAGACCGCGAAACAAAGCGTCACCAACGTAGCCAGCAAGAAGACGCGTTCGAGCGCGCGGCGCCAACGGAGGGACCACAACCAGTCCTTCACGCGCCGAAAAGCACTCCGGTCCTCCCGGTCGAGTCTGTCAGGCATTCCCCACCTCCGCGCGCGATCGTAGCGGCCGCCCTCCGCAACGCAAGGGCGAGGGCGGCATGAGCCCGCGACAGAACACCTCCACACGACGCGATATCACTCGTCGTTCGGCTGTCCTCGACGGCTGCGCCCGCTCAGCGGTCCGGTCCAACCTCCCGACGGACTGGACGGGCCGGGAGATCGCCGAGGCGGCGCGGCTTTGGAGCGAGGGCGTCGGCGCGACGCAGATCGGCGTGGCGCTGGGCCGCTCGAAAGGCTCCGTCCTCGGGATGATGCATCGCAATCGCGCCCGCTTCCCGCTCCGCAAGGGCGGTGGCGTGTCGCTGGCGAAGACGCGTCCGATCTCCCCCCTTGAGGGGGGTCGGGAGCGAGACGCGCGGCTCGCATCCGACCCTGGCAAGGCAGAGGGGGGTGCCTCGACCCCGTCACTACCCCCCTCTGAGCTGCCGCCCATCTCCCCCTCAAGGGGGGAGATCACCGAGCGTCGGGGCCACCGCCCTTCGAAGCCGCCTCTAGCGGCACCGCGGGATGATAACGGCCAGACACCGAGCCAGGTCACGCATCAGCCCGAAGCGCCATCGCTCGCCGCACGCGCTGCGGCCTTCGCGCCGCTTCCCGGCACCAGGCCGGTGCCGCACCTGACGCTCGAGGCAACGACCTTGCGCACCGGCTGCACCTGGCCGGTCGAGGTCGAGGGCCACTCCGGCCCGCAGCTCTTCTGCGACGCGCCGGTCTCTCTCGCCCGCCGCGAAAGCGGCCAGCGCTGCTGGTGCGACACGCACGCCGCCCTCGGCCGCGGCGAATGGACGGGGAGGTCGGCGTGATCGCCCGCAAGCTTCTGGTCTCCGCGTTTGACATCGAAGCCGTCACCTTTTTTAGGCCGCTGGCCGCCTGGCAGGCGACGGCTGCAGTGCGAGTATCAGACAGCGTTGACGAGATGCTCGAAGGCGCGATCACAAAACTCGCTGCAAAAAGCAATCCTGCGTCTGCTGTGGCGGCTCAGTATCTTCTAAGCTACGCCCTTAACTTTGCGGAATATATTGCCCCAGTGAGGCTGATCCTCGCTGACTTTGCCGCCAGGGCAAAGCACAGGTGGCTTATTATCCCGATAAAAATTCCGTCCTGCTCGCAAGTCGATAGAATTAATCTCGTCCAAACCACCGACAATAGCGCACCAAGAAAAATTGCAATCTCCAAATTCGTTTTCGGAAAGCAAATTCGCGGGAATTGCGCGAAAATGACAATTAAGAAATTTGCACCTAATAAACTTATTTCTCATGCCTATAATCACCATATCCGCTTCAGCGAAAATAAAATCGTTATAGAAAGTTGTCTTTTCAAAGATATAATACGTCGCGAGTTCGTGCCTATAGCTGTTTGCGCCTATCTTTCCTCCAGAGTACTCACACTGGAAAACTCCAGATACAAGTGTCCAGACGCATTTTTCATCGTCACTCTGGAAACTGATCGTTCGACCGCTTTTGCGGCTCAACTTCGCACCGGCCGCCAAAGCGGCAATTGCGGATCGGACACTGATCCCCTCGTGCCCACTACGCCCATTGCGCTGAACGAAGTCCGCCAAGAGATCCATTGCTTCGACGGCGTATTTTTCGCTTGGATCAACGACGATCGCCTTCAGAGTGGCGATTGCGGCTTCGACTTTTGCAGGCTCCTCAGCTCCAAGCATCTCGCCGCCTTTCTGCAGCATCAAGGCCAGATTGTTCTCCTGTGTCGCCTGGATCTGACGGGTCATCCGATCAACCTGCTGCCGGCTGGTTTCTGTCTGGCGCACCGAAATCATGCCGCGCCAGAGGACCGTGATTGCAGTCAGAAGACCGCCGAGAATGATCGAGAGGCGCCAGAGGAACTCCATGCCGGCATTGATCTTGCCCGGAGGCATGCTCATGACATTCCAGCCCACCATGGCAATGACACCGACGACAAAGGCGAAGGTCATCATCGTCCAATGGGCGAGTTTGTATTCTCGCCGACGCAGAGCCGCTCCGGCTTCCTGATGCTCGCCGAGCCGGTTTCGCCGAAAGAGCAGACGCATCCAGCGCTGCCACTTGGAAAAGCGTGGTGGTTCGTTTTCCCAGGGGTTGCCTTTCCCGCCCGTCTTGTGCCGCCACCATTCGGGCATGCGTCTTCTGACAGCGTTGCGCATCAGGTGGCGCGGCGAACGCAGCCCCTTGTGTTCCGTCATGTCCCACCTCCAGCTGTCACCGTAGCGCCCGCTTTTCGCAACGCAAGCGGGAGGTTGGCATGATCGACCTGCAGCTCTTCGCCTTCGATGTCGTGGTCGTCGACTTTCCCTGGCCGTGGGCGACGTGGTCGCCGAAGGGCGAGGAAAAGTCGCCGCAGGCGCAATATCAGACCATGACGATGGAGGAGATCGCCGCCACGCGGATCGGCGACCTTCTGGCGCCCTCCGGGCTTCTCGTCATGTGGTGCACCTGGCCGCTGATCGACCGGCAGGCGGCGATCATGCGCGGCTTCGGTATCGAGCCGGTGACCGGCGGCGCCTGGGCCAAGCGAACACCTTCGGGAAAGCTGCGCTGGGGCACCGGCTACGTGCTGCGCTCGGTCTGCGAGCCGTTCCTCGTCGGGCGGCTGAAGGGCGCGGCGATCGCCAAGGGCAAGTGCAAGAACCTCGTCGAGACGCTGGAGGATGCCGCGATCGACGGCGTCGCCCGCGAGCACAGCCGCAAGCCGGACGAGTTCTACGCCCTGATCGAAGCGCTGGTGCCGGACGGGCGGCGGGCGGACATCTTCGCCCGTCAGCGGCGGCCCGGCTGGACCCCTTGGGGCAACGAGATCGAAAAGTTTCCGGAGGCCGCGAAATGACCATTCGGCCCGACTTCCCGACCTTCGATCCGGCGATTGTCGCCTTCACGCGGGCGCGGATCAAGGCCGACCCGGCAGGGCGGCTGGATCTTTCACGCACCTATCGCGACTTTATCGCCTTTGAAGAGAACCGCGGCCGGGCCGCCGTGGCGCCCAGCGACTTTGCCGAGGCGCTCGCCGTGATGGCCGCCTCGGTCGGGGGCGGGCGGTTCGGCGACGCTGTCACCGGGCTCGCCCCGATCTTCCCGAACCCGCTTGCCGACTTCTTCGAAGCGACCTTCGCTGCCCGAATGGGCGCGATGCTGGCGGTCGAGATGGTCAAACAGGCGGCCGACGACGCCGGCTTCACCCATCGCGAGGTCTTGAGCTTTGCCCGGGCGCGCGGCCACGAGCTGCGCCGCAACCCGGCCGGGCCTGATTTCCTCACCGACCTGACGCTGGCGGTGCGGCCATGAACGCGGCGCAGAAGATCCTGCAGCTCGAGGCGGACGTCGCCGAGCGGGATGCGGTGATCCGCAACCTGCGGGCCGAGTTGGCCGGCGGTGTCGCGCTGGTGCCGCCGGCCTGGGGACTGACGCGGGCCGAGACGATCATCGTCCAGGTGCTCGCCCGCAGCGGCTTCGCCGCGCCGGAAACGCTGTTTGCCGCGCTCTGGGGCGCCGAGTGGCGGGCCTCCGACCCACACAACATGCTGCGGGCGCATCTCTCGCGCCTCAGGCCGAAGATCCGCCCCCACGGGCTTTCGATCCGGGCCACCCGCGGCCTCGGCTACCGGCTGACCGGCCGCGAACACCTCAAGGAGGCGCTGTCATGCTGACCGCGATGCAATCGGCGGCGATTGTCGCTCTCTGGCGCACCTCTCATTTCGACACGCTGGACATTGCCCGGCTGCTCGCCGTTCCGGAGCCGGACGTCGTGGTGCTGCTCGATGCGGTGCGCGATGCCGAACGGGGCGAGGCGATCTTCGCCCTCGTCGAGGGAGGCCTGGCGTGAACAGGCCAGACAGAGCCCTGATCGACGCCTTCGTGGAGGAGGCGCGGCAGGTGAGCGTCGGCGAGGCGGCGGACCGGCTCGGCGTTGCCGGCCTCAAGCGGGTTTCGACCGGCGAGGAGGCGGGCCCTTGTTCCGTCTGCGGCGGTACCGACCGGTTTTCGATCAATCGCGGCCGCAACGCCTGGAACTGCCGTGGCGCCGACGGCGGCCATGACGGGATCTCGCTCGCAGCCCATCTTTCCGGTCTCGATGTCTCGCAGCGCGAGGGATTCCTCGCCGCCTGTGCGGCAGCCCTCGGCCGGGACGCGCCCGGGGACGAGGCGGAGAGCGCCGAGGAGCGCGCTCAGCGAGAGGCAAGGCTTGCTAAGCGGCGGCGCGAGGCGGAGGCGAAACGGGCCGAGGCCGAGCGGATGCAGAACGTCTATCGCGAGAAGGAGATCGCCAAGGCGCGCGGCAAGTGGGCCCATGCGGCCCCGATCGCCGGCAGGGCGGGCGCGCCGGTCATCGCCTATCTGACCGCCCGGCTCGGCGGTTTCGCGCCGCCGGCGCTACCCTTCGCCCGGGTGATCGCCGACGAAAACTATTGGCTGCAGCCGCAGAAGGGCAAGGCGATGGCGGTCTGCGTTTCGGCGGATCGGCCAGGGCCTGATGCCGTCTGGCGGCCGGTCTGCGGACGTGGCGAAGTCGAGGCGATCTTTTCCTCCCCGGCGATGGTGCTGCCCTTCGTGATGCCTGATGGCGCCATTGTCGGCTGCCATCTGACATGGATTGCCCGTGCGGGCATGGCGTCACACAAGGGCCGGCCCTCGGTCTGGCTGCGGGAAGAGGCGCTGGACGGCCCTGACGCCGGCTCGGTGACGATCGCGCGGTTGCCGATGAAGAAGATGCGCGGCGTGAAAAAGGGCGGTCTCCTGCCGCTGGTGGGTTCCGTGGCAATCGATGGCCGCATCCTGCCTGACCCGGCGCGGACGCGCTTCGTCTGCGGCGAGGGGAGCGAGAACGTCCTCGCCGTCGCGATCGCCGAGGGGGGCGCAACCGACACCATCTATGTCGCCGCCGGCGACCTCGGCAATCTGGCGGGCCGGGCGGCCGCCCGGTTTCCGCATCCGACCCTGAAGAACAAGGGTGGCAAGGCGCCGCTCCAGGTGGCGGGGCCGATTCCGAAGCCGGACGAACCGGCGGATGCGAGCGCCCAAGTGCCGGATCATGTGACCGAGGTCCTGCTCGTCGCCGACGGCGATTCCGAACTAATCGCGACGGGCGCGGCGATGATGCGCGCCGAAGCGCGGCTGTCTCGGCCCGACCGGTCGATGGTGACGGCCTGGCCGCCGGCGGGGATGGATTTCTGCGACCTGCTCTCGGCACGCGAGGAGGCGGCGTGATGCGACAGCCCACTCTCTTCTCTGGCGAAGCACGACTTGCCTATGACGACGCGATCGAGCTGACGATCCAATCGATGCGGGCTTATGGGCCGGAGCACCCGCATTGGTGCATCGCCTGGTCAGGAGGCAAAGATTCCTCGGCCGTTCTGACGCTGATCGTTCATCTGATCGATGTTGGTCGAATTGCGCCACCAAAATCTCTGACGGTCTTCTACGCTGATACGCGGCAGGAACTGCCGCCGTTGCAGGCATCAGCCTTCGCGCTCATGGAGCAACTTCGCATGCGAGGCGTCCCGTGCGAGGTGGTTCGCGCTCCGCTCGACAAGCGGTTCCTCGTCTACATGCTTGGTCGCGGTGTGCCGCCTCCAAACAACAACACGCTCCGCTGGTGTACGCGGCAGATCAAGGTCGATCCGATGGCGGCGGCAATCTCCGCTCGGCTCGACGCTCTGGACGGCAACGTCCTGATGATCACCGGCGTCAGGCAGGGCGAAAGCGCTATCCGAGATCAGCGCATCGCTATGTCCTGCGGCAAGGACGGCGCCGAATGCGGGCAGGGCTGGTATCAGCAGGTCCTGCCGCAGTCTAAGGGGGTGCGTGGCCGGATCGCGACGCTGGCGCCAATCCTGCACTGGCGTGTCTGCAATGTCTGGGACTGGCTGCGAATCTATGCGCCGATGAAGGACTATGGCGGCTGGGCGACAGCCGCGATCGCCGATGCCTATGGGGGCGACGAGGCGGCCGAGATCGCCGCCAGGACTGGCTGCATCGGCTGTCCTCTCGCGAGCCAGGAACTGGCGCTTGAGACTGTACTGACCAACCCCGATTGGGCTCACCTGGCGCCGCTTCGGAGGCTGAAGCCTCTTTACCGTGAGCTGCGTGAGCCGCGTCATCGCCTGCGGAAGGCGGGAGCCGAGGTTTTGAAAGACGGGTCGACCGCGGCCAATCCTCAGCGCATGGGACCATTGACTTTTGACGCCCGGCTGATGGCGCTGGAGCGGATCGAGGAGATCCAAGCCGAATGCAACGAGGCCGCAGCGAAACGCGATGGGCCCGGCGTCGATATCCTCAATTCCGAAGAAACAACGCGGATCCGCGAATTGGTTGCTGCGGAGACCTGGCCACAGGGATGGGACGGCAACGAGCCACGGGCTGATACACCTCTCGACCTCGTATTTCGGGACGGCTCGGTGCAGCCGCTGATGCTTTAACCGATGGCTTCCAACATCGACCAGCGCGAGATCGTTCTCGCCTATCTGAAGCGGGCGGGGCTGTCGGCCGAAGGCTCGGCGCCATCGCCGAACACGCCGGCGCGCCGAGCCCCATCCCCCTTTGACGGTTTCGGCGCGGCGCCTCACTCTGGCGACCCTGACGAGCCGGCGGGCAGCGGTCCAGTCCTCTCGCCGGAGGAGATGCTCGAGGAATGCCGGCTCGAGCCGGAGACGGACATCGGCAATGCCCGGCGCCTGCTCATCCGCTATGGCGACCGGATCCTGTTCGTCGCCCGGGTCGGCTGGCACGGCTATGACGGGAAGCGCTGGAAGGAAGACGAGGACGGATCGATCGTCCGCCCGCTGGCCCAGAAGACCGCCGAGCTGATCGTTGACGAAGCCTATGGCCTCGACGGTTCTGAAGAGGAGATCGCGGCGATCGTCGCGGGCAAGGCCGCGCGCGAGGATCTGAAGGCGCTCGGCCTTGCGGTCGACAAGCGCCAGGCCAAGGCCGCCCGGCCGGACGAGGAAGAGCGGGCGGCGCTCGATCGCCTCGCCATCGTCGCGGCCCAAGGCGAGGCGGCAAAGACGACGCTGAAGCGGCTGAACCTCGAACGCCGGGCGCGCGGCGCCAAGACATTTGGCGACGACGATGCCGCCGCACAGGCGGGGCTTGCCGACCATGTCGATGCGGGCGCCGCGGCGGCCCGTGAACGCAAGACGATCGATGACGCGATCAAGGCGCGGGGGCGCGGCGGGTGGACAGCTGAGGAAACGGCGAAGGCGGAAGCGTTGAAGGATCGTATCGCCGCGATGGAGGAGGCCAAGGAGGCGATCGCGGGCCGGATGTCCTCGCGCTTCCGCCATGCCAAGTCGGCCGCCGGGACCACCAAGATCAACAACATGCTGACCGAGGCGGCACCGCACTGCTCACGCCTCGTCGAAGGGCTCAATGCCGATCGGCTGGCGCTGAACTGCCTCGGCGGGACGCTGCGCTTCGTGCAGAGAGAGGACGAGGAGAGCGATCCCGACGATCCGCGATATGTCTGGACGCTCGCCTGCGGCCCGCACCGACAGGACGACTACATCACCAAGCTGGTGCCGTTCGAGGCGCCTGGCATCGGCCACAATGGCGGCCCGCCTCTCGACGCCGAGGCGCCGCCGGACTGGCAAGAGATGGCGCCGAATTTCGACCGCTTCCTGAAGACGGTCCAGCCGGATCCTGAGATCCGGGCCTTCCTCAAGCGCTTCTTCGGCTATTGCCTGACCGGCCTGACGAGCGAGCAGTGCCTGGTCTTCTTCTACGGCATCGGGCGCAACGGCAAATCGACGCTGACCGACCTGATGAGCCACGTCTTCGCCGACTATGCGGTGACGCTCTCGATCGACAGCTTCGCCGGCGATTCCCGCCGCGGCGGCGCCGAGGCAACGCCCGACCTTGCGCGGCTTCCCGGCGCCCGCGTCGTCTTCGCGGCAGAGCCGGAAATGGGCGTGAAGCTCAAGGATGCTCTGATCAAGCAGCTGACCGGGGGCGAGAAGATGCCGGTTCGCCGGCTGCATCAGGATTTCTTCGAGGTCGATCCGCAGTTCAAGATCGTCCTGTCGGGCAACCACAAGCCCCGTATCGACGACACGTCGGACGGCATCTGGCGGCGCGTCCACTTCGTGCCCTTCGAGGAGCAGATTCCGAAGGACCAGGTGGATCGGTCCCTGCCGATGAAGCTGAAGCGCGAGGCGCCGGGCGTCTTCCGCTGGCTGATCGAGGGCGCACTCGAGTTTCTCAATTACGGCCTCGCGCCGCCGGCGAAGATCGTCGAGGCGACCCAGGCCTATCGCGAGGAGTCGGACCCGATCGGCGGCTTCATCCGCGCGGCCGTGATCGTCACGGGGCTCGAGGGCGACATGCTGACACCGGCCGAGCTGTTCGACGCCTACGGCCTCTGGGCGCGGCGCGAGGGCGCGGCGGAATTCAAGCAGGCGACCTTCTCCAGGCGGCTGCCGGACTATGCGCTGAAGAGCTGGGAAGGGCCGGACGGCAAGATGAAGAGCTTCTGGAAGGCGAAGGTCGGGACCACTGTCTACAAGGGCCTGGCGCTGCGCGACGCGTTCCGCGCCGGCGGTGGCGACTATCCGCCAGGCTACGGGGGCGACCGGTGATTGTCCGCGAGCATACCCACCCGCCCTCGTTCGAGAATGAGAAAGCTGGCGAGACCGGTGTTTGGCACGCTTATTTGAAAGGAGCAGCGTGATGGCGCGCAAGGGAAATCCAAGCAGCAACGCCGACCAATTCCAGGTCCGTTTGCCCGACGGTCTCCGCGGTCGTCTGAAGGCCGCGGCCGCGGGCAATCACCGCAGCATGAACTCTCACATCGTGGCGGTTCTTCAAGCTTCGATCGAAGGCGCACCAGCGCTTCCGATCGACCTGGCCAAGATCATCGAAAAGCACATCGAAGCCGAAGTCGAGCGCCGCATCAGGCTGGCTCGGGATACACCGGAGGCGCGGTCATGATGCGAAAAGCCTATCCAAGCGAAAACGCTGATGTTTTCACCATCCGCTTTCCAAAATCACACCCCGACGATCCGCAGGCTGAACAAGCGAAATTCATGACGCGGATGCCTGGCGGCCTGCGCGATCGCCTCAAAGACGCGGCCGCCGCCAATCACCGCAGCATGAACAGCGAGATTATCGCTCGCCTTCTGGCGAGCTTCGGCGAGGTTGTGAGCGAACCGGAGGATTTTCAAATGAAACGCGTCGCTACGCAGCGGGGCGACCCGCAGACCAGATTCCGCTTTCCGGCCTGGATGTATGAGGCGGTGAAAGAACGGGCTGACACGAACGGCCGATCGATGAACGCCGAAGTGTCCGCGATCGTCGCGGCGGCGCTGAACGGCGAGGCCGACCGCCTTGCCCGTATCGAGGCAAAACTCGATCGGCTTCTCGGAGATGCCTCATGAGCGCCTTCCCACTCACAGCCAACCGCCGGACACAGGAGTTTGCGGCATGAGGGAAGACGAGACATGCCGAGGCTGCAGGTTCTGGGACCGGCGGCCGGTCGGCAGCGAGGAAACCGCGATCGAGCATTGCGTCTCCGCCGCGGAGGAGACGCTCGTTGTCGGGATCGAATTCGGGATGGGCCATGCCGGTCTCTGTCGACGCGGGCCGCCCATGCCCGTGCCTGAGCGATGGCCGGTGACCTTCGCCGCCGACTGGTGTGGCGAGTTCCGGAACAAGGCTGTGCCGAGATGAGCCGCCCGGCCCGCACCCTTTGTCATCATGGCGTGCCCACGCCCGTCTTGCGCCCTTCCGGCGGCGGGAACAGGGCCGCGAGGGACGCAAGAAGGCCTGCCGTTTCGCTTGCGCCCCTGAAAAAGGGTGTGGGGTTTCAACGGCTTGCGACGCTAGGGACGCTAGGGACGGTAAATTCCGGGTTTGGCGTGCACATGGGTGTGGGCGCGGGCGCGCGATCACTCATGCGCGCCTGAACAAGCGAAAAGAACGATCGCTGCCAGCTCTACACGTAACGCGAAATCTTGCGTCCCTAGCGCCCCTCGCGTCCCTATCATTTTCAACCGTCTTCGAAACCACCAAGGAAAACAGATGGATAGGAAAAGGCGACGGTTTTGATCTGAGGGACGCAAGGCGAAAAATCAGGGACGCAACGGCGGAATTGAGGGACGCAAGGTCGTTCCGGGTTGGAGAGACGACGATGAAACGGATCGATATCGAGATGCTGCTGACCTGGGCTTATCGGCAGGAACTGCCAAAGGCTGGGTCGGGCACGGTTTCGAGCCTGGTGACGCAATCGGGTTGGGGGAAGATGAACGACTTCACCGAGCTTCTGACGCTGGTCGACAGCTGCAATCACTATGGCTGCGTGCCGGACTATTCGGCCGAGAGCGAGCCGCATCCCGACGCCGTGATCGTCGGCCGGGCGGTAAAGGCGATGGCCGACATCTCCTTCGACGCCGGCGAGGACTGGGACGTGCTCGGCGGCGTGATCGTCGACGGCGAGCCCTTGAGCGATGCCGAGCGGACGGACTGCCATCGCCGGGGCGCGGTGCTGGCACTCGATACCCGGCTTGGCCGCATGCCGGGGCTGATCGTGCGCTCGGCGATGCTCGGGCGGGCGCCGGGCTGGGGCGATCATGGCGAGGTGGCGCGGCGGACGGTGACCGGACCGAAGGGAAAGCCGCGCTGGTTCCGCGCTGCGCCGCAATCTGCCGGAGAAGGCCGCGCGGCGCTGGTCGTCGAGATCGACGGTTTCGACCGGGTCAAGCGCCGACCCTTTCCGGGCGCCTATCAGAAGACCGTGCTGTCGCCTGATCCGGCGCGCCTCGTTGCCGACCGGCTGGATTACCAGGCCTATGTCTACGGGCTAGCCGACCTGACGGCGCGGCTGCAGTCGGGCGAGCACGGGGCGCTGGCGGCCCATGAGGTCGAAGGCTCCAGCCTGCCGTTGTTCCCCTGGGAGGCGGCCCAGAGCGCCGGGCTCGAATTCGGCGAAACCGCCCAAGACGCCGGTCTGCGGCGCGCTGCGGGCTGAGGCGCGCAACTGTTTTTCGTGAGCCCACTTGACCTGCGACTGAAATTTGGCGGATACAGAGCACGCAGAAAAAGATCAGAACGCCTCGGGGTCCATGACGGACCGGCCGGGGCGTTTTTTGTTGGAGTGATCGCTGTGGCGCCGACAGCCTTTCTCCGGATTGAAGGCGATGGGCTGCTGCGCTTCTCGAACGTCCTCTCGGCGTTGTCGGAAGGTGAAGTTCAGGTGATCGCCAAGCGGGCGCTGAACCACACCGGCGGCAAGGGCCGGACGCAGGTCAAGCGGATGCTGGCGAAACAGACCGGCCTCAAGCAGAAGCGGGTGGTTCGGGCGCTGAAGGTCTCGAAGGCGACCGGCGGCAATCCGAAGGCCGGCGGTTTCGGCGGGCGCCTTGAATACGTCATCACCGGGACGGGCGGCGATATCCCGCTGAAGGAGTTCTCGCCGGTCGAGGGCGATGGCGGCGTTGTCGCCAAGCCGTGGAACACGCGGACGGTCTATGCAGGCGCCTTCCTGCGCGGCGGCCGCTGGCCCGATGGCCGCTCCGGCTTCGTCGCCGGCGGGCATGTCATGCACCGCGTCGGCGCCTCGCGCAAACCACTGGCGCTCTCGAAGTCCGGTGTCGTCATCCCGAACGAGATGGTTAAGGGCGCCACGGCGCAGGCCTTTCAAAAGATGGGGCCGGTGCTCTCTGAGCGCCTGTCTCACGAGGCGGCGCGGTCCCGCAAGCTGCAGGATCTGACCGGCGGCACCAGCTTCTGACCCCCCGGGGTTAGGGACCGTATCGGCTGTCCGAAGCCGCGCGGGCAGCCCTGCTCCCGGGATTTGGCCAGTAGGTCTGCCGGAAAGCGGTACACGGGTGCACGTGCGATGCACGCAAGCGCACGAACGGATGCACGAACGCGGAATTGGCCGGCGAAGCCGGCGCATCGAAAGGATCAGGCGGCAGCCCTGACGGGCCCGGCGAGAACGGCCATGAGCGAGCGCTGGATGTCGATCACCGAGGCAGCCCGCAGGCTGAGCGAAGCGGGCGACAGCCTCGATCGCTCGACGCTGTCGCGGTATTTGAAGCAACATGGCGAGGCGCTGCCGACCCGGCGCGAAGGCCGCTCGACACTGGTCGAGTATGAGGCGCTCGAGGCGCATCGCGGCGAGAACATCCGGCTGCGGCCGGTGGAGCGTGTCGCTTCTCTCAGTGCCGCGCCGGTGGGACCTGATGGAGCGGCCACCCGCTCGTCGTCGAACGGCAGACGGCGCTTCACCGGGACGCAGTCGGACGGCGCGGCGCGCAAGGCGATGGCCGATGCCGAGCTTCGGGAGATGGAGCTTGCCGAGCGGCGCCGCCTCCTGACGCCGACGGCGGAGGTGCTCGAAGCCGGTCAGGAGGCGATCTCGAAGATGCAGCTGGCCTTCGACCGGGCGGTGGAAGCCGAGGCGGCGCAGGTGTCGGTCAAATACGGCTGGGACGAGCGCCAGGCTCGGCAGGCCTTCAAGGCATTCACCCGCAAGGGCTTCGAGGCCTTCCACGAGGAGATGCTGTCGCGCCTCGACGAGTTGCGCCGGGCAAAGGACGCCCGCGACCTCGATGGCGACGAGGCGGCCGCGGCAAGCTCACAGCTCCAGTAGGACCCGGCCGAATGGACGCGCGCGCTCACTTCGAGAGCTTGCCCGACGGCGGCGCGGTGCTCTTCGGGGCACTTGCCGCTGCCGCCCGGCCGGTCGACGAGCTGACGATCTCGGAATGGGCCGATCGCTACCGCATCGTGTCGGGCGAGAGCGGCTCGCCCTGGCCGGGCCCGTTCCGCACCGACCGGGTGCCGTATCTGAGAGAGCCGCAGGACTGCCTGCATCCCGACCATCCGGCGCGGCGGGTGACGGCACGATGGGCGGCGCAGCTCGGCAAGTCGACGGCGATCGAGAACTGGTTCGGCTACATCGTCGACAAGGCACCGGGCTCGATGATGATCGTGCTGCCGACCCTCGAGGAGGCGACGAAGTTTAACCGGGTCAAGCTGCAGCCGACGATCGATGCGAGCCCGCGCATCAATCATAAGGTCAAGCCGGTGTCCTCGCGCGACGAGCGAGGCTCGACGACGAGCTACAAGCGGTTCGCCGGCGGCTATGCCCAGGTGGTCAATGCAGGCTCGTCGAAGGGGCTGCAGATGGTCTCGATCAAGTATCTCGCAATGGACGAGGTGACGGGCTATCCGGCCGATGTCGATGGCCGCGGCAGTCCGCGCGACCAGGCGCGGGCGCGCCAGAAGATGTATGGCGATCTTGCCAAGGAATGGCAGGGCTCGACCCCGGGCTATGCCGGCGAATGCGCGATCACCGCCGACTTCGAGGCCGGCGACCAGCGCTTCTACTATGTGCCATGTCCGCACTGCCGGACGTTCCAGGTGCTGACCTTCGCGCAGATGCGGGGCGAGAGCGAGGCGGGCCCGGCGCACATCGTCTGCCTTCAATGCGAAGGGAAGATCCTCGACGGTCACAAGGCCGATCTCCTTGCCGGCGGCGTCTGGATTGCCTGCCGTGTCGAGGAGGGCGAAGAAAGCGTTCCCGAGGCGATGAGTGCCGAGGCGATCGAGCGCTGGCGGTGCGACCCCTGCGAAGGGCGGTGCCGCAACTGGCAGCCGAGCTACCATCTCTGGGCGGCCTATGCGCCGCGGGAGAAGTTCGCGGACATCATGGCGCGGCACGCCGACGCTTTGAACGACGCGGCGAAGATGCGGGTGTTCTCGCAGCAGGATCTTGCCGAGCCTTATGACCCGGGCGGGCTGCTGCTCGACTGGGAGAAGGTGGTCGAGGCGGCGACAGCCCGGCCCTTCGAGGCACGGATGGTCCCGCAGGAGGCGGGGCTGCTGGTCGCGGCCGCCGACGTCCAGGGCTATGCGATCAAGATGATCGTCATGGCGATCGGGCCGCGCGGTCAGCGCTGGATCATCGACGCGAAGGTCTTCGAGGGTGAACCGGACCGCAGCGACGAGCCATGGATTGCGCTCGCCGATGCCCTGCAGGAGCGCTATCCGACCTGCGGCGAGGAGACACTCGGCATCGAGTTTGCTGGCGTCGACTCCGGCTTTGCGACAGACCGCGTCTACCGGTTCTGCGCGGGGCGGGCGAATGTCGTGCCGCTCGACGGGCGCCATAAGCCGGGCCTTGCCTGGCTCGGCACGCCGGTGAAGCGCGAGGTCAAGGATCGCTTCGATCGCAAGATCGCCGACGTGATGCTCTATCCGGTCGGCAATTACGACGTGAAGACCGAGGTGGTCGGCGGCATTGCCAATCGGATCGCCGGCCCGTCGGAGGAGACCGGGACCTGGCCGCGCAACACGCTGCATGTGGCGCCCTCGATCTGCAACGAGGACTTCGCCCGGGAGCTGACGGCCGAGCGGCTCGTCGATCCCGAAGAGAGCATCCAGACATCGGTTGGGCGGAAGGCCCGGCTGATCAGCCCGCAGAAGGCACGGGAGTGGAAGAAGCTGCCGGGCCGCAAGAATGACTGGTTCGACTGCGCCGTCTACGCCACCGCCATCGGCTGGCATCTCGAGCGGCGCAAGCGACTGACGCTTGAGCGCTGGGGCGATCTTCTGATCACGGTGCACGGTCGCCTGCCTGGCGCCGAGGATCTGTTCTCGGTGGCCGAGGAAAGCCCGTTCGAGAGAAGCCGGGCTCGCGTCGCCGCTCAATCCGGCGACGCCACGCCATCGCGGTCGGAGCGACCCTCGCGCCGCGGGCGCTGGAACACGTACCAATAGGCAAATGGATGTCTGATTTGAAACCGCGCATTCGCGTGAAGGCGGGGTCGGCTGCTCGCGCTGATACGCCGCCGGTTTCGAAGGCGCCGACGGTGAGCGCGCGCTATCTGCGCGACACCCGCACCGGACTGCTCGGCACGAAGCGGGCGATCACCCGGGACGCAAAGATCGACGTCTATGAATCGGCGATGCGAGCCGCGGCGCTGGCGACCGACTTCATCCACAATTCCGGCTGGCTCGCCGGCGCCGTCAACCAGGTGCTTGCCGACACGATCGGCGTCGAGCTGAAGCTCAACTGCCGGGCTCAGCTGCAGGGCCTCGGTTACTCGCAAGAGGACGAAGACCGCTGGTGCCGCAATGTCGAGGTGATGTGGCGGCAATATGCCTATGCGCCGAAGGAATGCGACCTCGCCGGGCTGATGAGCGTGCCGGAGATGACCGATGCGGTGCTCCGCTCGGACCTTGCGACGGGCGAGGCCTTCGCCATCTTCGACAGCCTTTCCACCGGCCAGCGGCAGCGAGCCGGATGCCGCAGCGGGCTGAAGGTGACGCTCGTCGCCTCGCACCGCTGCCCGCGGGTGACCCGCGAGTTCGAAGGTCTCGATGGCGGCATCTTCCATGACGCCCATGGGCGGCCGACGGTCTATCGCTTCCGGCGCCGCGAGGGTGGGCTCGAGGTCGATTATGACGTTGCTGCCGCCTCGGTGATCCACGTCATGGATCGCGGCCGGTTCCCGGGAACGCCGCGGGGCATCTCGCCGATGGCGCCGATGCTGCGAGCCGCGGCGCAGAGCGACCAGCTCGCTGATGCGACACTTGCCGTGGCGCTGATGCAGTCGGCCTTTGCCGCGGTGATCAACTCGCCGGAGCCGAGCGATACCGCCTTCCAGGCACTGCAGGTGCTGGAGGGCCTGGTTGAAGTCCCGCCGCCGGGTGAGAAGGCGGAGGAGTGGGAAACGTTCATCGGTGGATTGCGGGCGGACTTCGTCGAGGTCTGGAGCCAGCGGATCGAGGCGCTGAAGAACGGATCGCTGGCGCTGAACGACCCGGCGCGGATCGCCCATCTCGGCCCCGGCGAAGACCTGAAGATGGTCACGGCCGACCAGCGGTCGGACAACTATGTCGCGCTTTGGAAGCATCTCGCGCAGGAGATGGCACGGGCGATCGGGATCACCTTCGAGGCGTTCACCGGCGATCATTCGAGCGCGACCTATTCGAGCGTGCGGATGGCCTGGGCGTCGATCTGGCCGATCGTGATGCGGCGGCGCGAGCGGATCGCGGTTCCCTTCGTCCAGGGCATCTATGAGCGCTGGCTCCAGGAGAGCATCCGCGAAGGCAGGATCGCCTTCAAGGGCGGCTACCGCGCCTTTGCGGCAAACCGCGAGGCGGTGTTCCAAGCGGAGTTCCAAGGCCCGGCGCAGCCGACGGCCGACGACTACAAGGCGGCGATGGCGGTCAAGGTGCGGCTCGAGACCTATCAGTCGTCGATCACCGACGAGCTGGCGGCCGCCGGCAAGAACCCGTCCGAGACGCTGGCGCAGATCGAGCGCGAGAAGGACCGGCTCGAAAAGGCCGGACTGCCGACGCCGTTCGGCCGCTCCGTTGGCGGGTCTGGCGGCCCGCAGGGCGGAGCGCTGGATGGCAATCGCGATCCAGCGAAAGACCCGCAGGCCGCCGCTCTGGACGAGCAAGTTGCAAATAGCCTCGACGACACGGAAGTGGAAGCCGCTTGATGGCCGACGAGATCGACTGGTGCGCCCGCGTCAGCCAGCTGCGCGAGATCGAGTTCGCCCGGGTCTCCGGCGGGCAGGTGTCCGAGACCCGGTTCGGGCCGGACATGGTCCGCTTCCTCGAAGTGAGCGACGCCGAGCTGCAGCGGGCGATCCGCTATGCCGAGACGCAATGCACGGCGGCAAAGGGCAAACGCTCGCGATACGCCATGGCGGCGCGGTCGCGGGCCTGGTGACGAGAGCGACATGCGAGCACTGACGGCAGCCCTTGGAACGCCATGGGCCATTCTTCCGCATGCGCTCGAAGAGATCCTGACGATCGCGGCGCGCGAGAACGACATTACGCCGGAGGCTCTCGAGGCCTACCGGTCCGAAGCGGTCAATCGGTCGGAAACGCTGGAGAAGCGTGGCCAGGTCGCGATCCTGAACATCGAAGGACCGCTCTTTCGCCGCGCGAACCTCTTCACCGAGTTCTCCGGCGCAACGTCATACGACATCGCCCGCCGCGATCTTCAAGTCGCCCTCGACGACCGGGACATTGCGGCGATCCTGTTGAATGTGGATTCGCCTGGCGGCGCCGTTGCCGGATGCGGGGAGCTTGCAAGCGCCATCGCCGCTGCGACGAAACCGGTCGCGGCCTATGTCGGCGGCACGGCAGCATCGGCGGCCTATTGGCTTGCAAGCGCGGCCAACGAGATCGTCGTCGATCCGTCGGCCAACCTCGGATCGATCGGCGTCATCGTCGGCCTTTCGGATCATTCCGAGCAGGACAAGGCGATGGGGATCCGCCGGTTCGAGTTCGTCTCCTCGCAGTCGCCGAAGAAGCGGTCCGATCCGGCCACGGAAGAGGGCGCCTCGGAATATCAGCGGGTGGCCGACGATCTGGCCGCCGTCTTTGTCGCCGCAGTCGCAAAGAATCGCGGCGTTGCGGAAGAGACGGTCGTCGCAGAGTTCGGCGGCGGGTCCGTGCTGATCGGTGCAAAGGCGGTTGCCGCGGGCATGGCCGACAGCCTCGGCTCTTTCGAAGAGACCCTTGCAAAGCTCGCCAAGGGCGACGTTCGCCCGCGCGCCATCCCTTCCGGTCCGCGCAGGACAGCGCCTCACAAGCCGAAGGCGCCCGCCTCGGCGCAAACCAGCCCAAAGGAGACCACCATGGCTGACAACGAGCCGGCGGACGCTCTCGCCGCCGAGAATGCCGAGCTGAAGCGTCAGATCAAGGCGCTGGAAGAGGCGCAGACCAGCGCGTCGGCGAAGGCCAATGCCGAGGAGCTGGAGCAGCTTCGCAAGGACAAGGCCGACCGCGAGCGCACCGACGCGATCCTGGCGCTCGACGAAGCCAAGGGCCGTGAGAGTCTGGCAAAGGCTCTCGCTTCCGGCGGTATGGCCGTCGAGGCTGCGAAGTCGGCCCTCGCTGCCGCGCCGAACGGTGTGGCCGACGATGACGACAAGCCGATCCTGGGAGCCGGCATGGGCTTCAACAGCAGGGCCGGGAGTGGCGGCATGAAGAAGGGCGACAGGTCCGTCCTTGCCGCCGCGGTCGACCGCACCAACGCCCGCATGGGCAAGCGCCGCTAAAGGAGGTCTGATCCATGGCGATCCTCACCGAAGACCGCTTCATCGGAGCGGGCCACTACATCGTGTCCGAAGCCCATGGCATGTACCGCTCGCGCGAGCAGGGGGTGATCGCCAGCGGCGCCGGAGTGCTGAAGGCCGGCGCCGTTCTCGGCCAGGTCACGGCGACGGACAAATACGTCCCCTTCGATCCGGATGGGGCCGACGGCTCGGAGAATGCCGCCGCGATCCTCTTCGAGGGCTGCGACGCCACCGACGCCGACGTCCGCCGGACTTTGACGGTCCGCGACACCGAGGTCCATGCCGACGTCCTCGTCTTTGCCGAGGGCACCACGGACGCAGAGAAAACCACAGCGATGGCGTCTCTCGCCTCGGCTGGCATCATCGGCCGATAAGGAGGGCTCAGGAGCCATGGCACTCGTCACCGACATCTTCACCCAGAACGGCTGGGGCGCCGTCGACTTCCACGAGGAGATCGTGGAGCGCGTCGAATTCCGGCCGCAGCTTCTGGGCTCGCTCGGCATCTTCGAGCCGATCTATTCGCGCTCGCGCACTATCGCGATCGCCGACCGGGATCGGACGCTGACGCTGATCCCGACCTCCGAACTCGGCGCGCCGCCGGAAGAGCTGATCCCGGAAGGGGCGCGGCTGCGCACGTTCAACACGGCCCGTCTCGCCAAGGGGTCGACGGTCTATGCGGCGGAACTGGCTGGGGTCCTGGCGCTGCCCTTCGACCTGCAGACGCGGGACGTCACCCAGGAAATTAGCGACCGGACGGCCGAGATCATGAACGATCTCGAATTGACCTGGGAGCACATGCGCTTCGGCGCCATTCAGGGCAAGGTGCTCGATTCCGACGGCTCGACGCTGGTCGACTGGCATTCCGAATGGGGGATCGCCGAGCCCGCCGAGATCAACTTTGCGCTGACGACGGACACCACCGACGTCCGCAAGAAGTGTCGTGACGTGAAGCGGCAGATGGCAGTGAAGTCGAAGGGCCTGTGGTCGCCGAGCACCCGTGTCGGGGCGCTCGTCGGCGACACCTTCTTCGATCTCCTCGTCAACCACCCGCAGATCAAGGAGACCAAGCTCGGCACCGAACGGGCGGCATCTCTCGAGAACCTGGAAGGGTTCTCGACGATCGAGATCGAGGGCATCACCTTCATCAACTACCGGGGCACCGACGATGGCTCGACGATCGCCATCGGCACTGACAAGGCGCGGTTTTTCCCGATCGGGATGCGCGGCGCCTTCAAGGTGGGCTATGCGCCGGCGCAGGAGTTCAAGCCGTATCTCAACCAGCGCGGCCGGGAATATTACGGCCTGATGCTGGAAGACAAGTCGGGCCGCGACGCCTGGGACCGTGTCGAGATCTACAGCTATCCGCTGTTCATCGCGACCCGCCCCGAGATGCTCCTCCGGGCGAAGGCGGCCTGACCATGGGGATGGTGACCAAGCCCGGCTTTTACGCCGGCAAGTTCCGCAAGGCCGGCCAGTTCGATGGCTCCGGCGAAGGCTCGCAGACCGTGACCGGCGACACTCCCCCGGACGTTGCCGGATCGGGAGACGGCGGCGCCGATCTCGACGCGATGACGAAGGACGAGCTGATCGCCGAGGCCGAGCGCCGCGGCGTCACGGTGAAGGCCTCCGACACCAAGGCCGAGATCCTCGCGGCTCTCAAGGCCTGACATGGCTGCCCTCGATGCCCGTTATCGCGCGCTCGCAAGGCGCGGGCGCGCGATGGTCTGGAACGAGGCACTGCGGCTCTTCCCACTGAAGGATGGCCGCGTCGATCTGGAGCGACCACAGCATCCCTTCGCCGGCGCGGTGCGGCACGGCACCGAGAAGGCCAGCAATGCGTCCGGTGGCGGCGCCGAGGCCTGGGCAACGCGGGTGTCCGCCAGCGAGGCGGAAGCCCGCATCACCCGGGCCACCTATACCGGGCCACAGATCCGGGAGGGCGACAAGATCCGCTGCATGGATCGGACGGGGCAGCCCTTCTACGAGGTGGCCGCAGTCAATGATCGCGACGCCGGCGATCTCATTCTCAGGCTCGTGGAGGCGTAAGTGTCGCTTTGCCGTTTTGCCCTTCGCGTCTGTGCGGTCGAGGCGCTGAAGGGTGGCACGATCGCTGGCGAAAATGTCCGCAACTCGCGCATCGGCGCCATCGACATCGCGGCGGACGGAACGCTGCGCATCGACGAGAACCGCGTCTTCCTCGACATCTTCACCGACGACAGCGTCGAGACCGGTGCCGACACCCGCGATCTTCGCCGCAACGGCGAGCTTGCGATCAACTTCGAGAGCGGCATCACATCGGCGATGACCGAGACCAACGAGAACGGCGAAAGCAGCATTGTCGGCGTCGGCATTCCGGCGACCGACGACGCCTTCGAGGCAACCCTCGACGTCCTCGATACGCAGATCCAGCGGCGGCTGTCCGATCCAACTTCCGAATGGGCCGAGTGCTGGCGCAAGCTGATCGACGGCGTCGCAAGGGTCGAGCGCCGGCGGATCGCCTCGCAGGACGACGGCGTCCGACGGGCGGCGCGGCAGCTTCGCCTGATCGTCAAGGCCAGGCCCGATCCGGTCTTTGCGGAAGAGCTGGCCGAGACGTCTGCCTTCGTCCGGTTCCGGCGGCTGGTCGACGCGCAGCTGCCGGACCTCTCTCCCGTTGTCGCCCTGATGATGGGCGAGGCGGCCGAGCAGGTTCCGGCGGATCTCATGCGCGCCGCCTTCGGCCAGACCGAAGCCGAGGCAAGGGCGCTCGGCTATGCCAGGCGCTTTGCCGCTCCGATCGCAGCCTACACCGTCAGGGACGATCGCGATGGCTCTGTCACCTGACGACGTCCTGTCGATGATCCCCTGGCTCGTCCAGGAAAAGGCCGAGCAGGATCGGCGCAACCGCAACCGGCGGCGAAAGGGCAAGATCTTCGACGAGAAGCCGGAGGAGGGCCTTTACCGGGTGCGCTTCCGGGAGAAGGCCGGGGACGAACCGGCCTTCGACAGCCCGTGGCTGCCGACCAAGGCGCTGTCTGCCGGCGGCGTGCGCATCCAGTGCGAGCCGACGATCGGGCAGTGGGTGGAGGTCGTCTCGGAATCCGGTGACATCACCGACGGGTGGATCGAGATGAGCGACTTCCATGAGGGGCGGCCGCGGCCTCACAACGTCAATGGGGAGCTTGCGACCGACATCTCGGACGGACTCTTCAGGTCGGTCCTCGACAAGGGCGGCAACGAGACGGTGAGCCAGCAGTCGCGGCGCGTCACCATCGCCAATCAGGAAAAGACCAGCGCCGGCTCGCGCGAGCACGACACCGACGGCGACGTGATCTTCAACACCGGCGGCGTGGTTCGCTTCAACTGATGCCGACACCGGCCGCAACGCTCGGGGATGGCGCGACCCATCCCGGCAGCATCACGACGTCCTGCGAGCGCCACTACGCCAACAACGGGCGGCTGATCGCACGCAAGGGCGACATGTTCTCCTGCCTTTGGCACGGGCCGAACCCGATCGTCGGGAATGTCTCGCCCAAAGTTCACTTCGAGGGGCCAGAGGCCGCTCGGGACGGTTCGGTCTGCGCATGCGGCGCCGTCATCATCGCATCGGCAACATCACCGGAGGTCTGAAGTCATGGACGCGAAGCAGAGCTATGAGGTCACCGAGGCAGGCTTCCTGTTCGGCGACTATTACAGGAAGGGCGGCTCGATCGAGCTGAACCCCAAGCAGGCGCGCCGCTTCATCGACGAAGGGCGCATTGCCGACCCGACCGCGGCCAGGACGAGCAAGGCTGCTCCGAAGACCGATCCCAAGGCCGGCGGCAAGCAGGGCGCCGAGAGCTGATCCGATGCCGGCATCGACAGGCCTCAGCCGGACGACGGAAGCGATCTCGACCGGCTGGGATCACGTTGTCCAGTCGATCGGCGTCATCCTGACGACGCCGATCGGCTCACGGCTGATGCGCCGGGAGTTCGGCTCCGAGATCCCGGAGCTGATCGACCGGCCGATGACCGATGCCACGATCCTTGCGGTCTATGCGGCGGCGGTGAATGCGCTCCGCCGCTGGGAGCCGCGCTTCCGTCTGACCCGCTGCCAGATCCAGCTGGCCACCGCCACCGGTGAGCTGTCTCTGGAGATCGTCGGCGCCTACATGTCGCGCGGCCATCTCGGCGACTACACCGTCACCAATGACAACGCCGTCGGCATCGTCCAGCTCGGAAACCTTGCCGCATGACCCGCTTCGTCTCGCCCGACCTCTCGGCGCTCGGCGACCTGCCGCTCGTCGCCGTCAGCTACGAGACAACGGAGGCCACCCGCGTCGACTTCTACACCGCGGCGCTGCGTGCTCACGACATCGCCTATGACGTCCAGGGCCTCGAAAGTGATCCCTATCGCATCGCCTATTCGGAGGGCGGCGCCTATCCCGAGATCCTGATCGACCAGCGCATCAACGAGGCGATGCGATCGCTGTCACTCGCCACCGCGCGCGGTGATGCGCTCGATCATATCGGCGCCACCTATTACGGCATCTCTCGCGCCGTCGATGTGGCCGAGGACGGCAGCACGGTCACCGAGGCCGACGACCGCTTCCGCCAGCGGATCGCGCTTGCCCCGGAGGCCTTCTCCACCGCCGGGCCGGAGGGCGGCTACCTCTTTCATGTGCTCGAGCTCGACGGCGAGCCCGATATCGCCGATGCGGCGGTCTATTCCGAAGAGGATGCCGTCACCTATTCCGCCACGCTTCACGCCGACGCCTGGTCCGAGGGCGAGCGGCAGACGGCCTTTGCCGGGCGCAATGACGGCGACCCGGTGCTGGCGCCGGAGGTGCTGATCGCCATCCTCCCCACCGAAGCCTATGGCGCGGCGGATGCTCCGCTCCTGTCGCGGGCCTACAAGGCGGCCACCGCCCGGGACGTCCGCCCGATCGGCGACAATGTCCGGATCGAGGCCGCCGAGGTCGTCGACTATGCGGTCGAGATGGTGGTGACCTATCGCGCCGGCGCCGATCCGACGCCGCTGATTGCCGAGGCAAGGGCCCGGATCGAGCGGTATGTCGCCGCGCGTCGCCGGGTCGGCCTCAAGGCCGAACGCCTTGGCATTGGCGGTGCCGGCTATGTCTCGGGCGTCGAGTCCGTCGCGCTCGCTTCGCCGGTGAGCGATGTCGGCGGGGGCTCCAAACAGGCGCCGAATTGCACCTCGATCACCGTCAGGGCGGTGCAATCGGAGGGCTCATGGCAGAGCTGACGATCGACGCACTGGTCGCGCTGCAAAAGCCGATCGCCGCGCAACTCCTGCCGCCGAATGCGACGCCGATCGAGCGGGCGGTCCTGACGGCGGAACTCGCAAGGCTGGCAAAGTCCGAGCCGGAGATCGTCGCGACGGTCTGGCATCCTCAGACCTGCCCGGCAGCGCTGTTGCCGTGGCTCGCCTGGGCGCTCTCCGTCGACACCTGGGACGATCGCTGGCCGGAGGCCGTCAAGCGCGACGTGATCGCCGCCTCACCTCAGGTTCATCGCCTGAAGGGAACGCGGGCGGCTGTCGAGGAGGCGCTGACCGCCATGCGCCTCGCGATTAAGATCGAGGAATGGTGGGAAGATACGACCGTCGGGCGCCGCGGCACCTTCCGCATCACGGTCTATGTCAACGAGCATATCTATGACGACGAGCTGTCGGTGCTCAATGCGAAGGTCCAGCGTCATGCGATCGCCGCGACGCGGGGCGCCAAGCCCAAGTCCCGGGTCTTCGACTTCCGGCTCGGCGTCAAGATCGACGGCGGCTTCGGCGCTGCGACCGTCGGTGAGGCGGTCGAGGTCCAGCGGCACGACGCAACGCATGAGCATCAGCGGATCCGCGAGGCGGCGCCAGGCGCATTGACGGCCGGGGCTGGCGTCCAGGTGTCGCGTTTGCCGGCAACCGCCGATGCCGAACGCGTCCTAGCCGACGCTCATTCGGCGGCAGTCGCGGGCGCTCCGATCACCGCCAGCCGGCGTTCCGCCGAAACTCAGATCAACCGGATCATCCTGGCGCTGGCGGGTCTATCCGCCCGCGGCGAGAGCGTCGTCGCGCATCGTGGAAACTGGAGCCTTCGATAATGCCCCTCGCTCTCAAATACGAAGTCACCAATGGCGGGCTGGCGGCAGCCGCCGCCCTTGTCGAGGCCGACAAGCCGATCCGCTTTACCAAGCTTGCCATCGGCAAAGGCGCCTCCAACGCCGGCTATACGCCGGTCGGCAACGAGACCGCGCTCGCCGACGAGTTCGCCCGCTTCGGGATCTCCAATCTCTCGCGCGAGGGCAGGGTGCTCTTCCTCGAGGCGATGTATGACGGCAACGCGCAAGGCTGGGTGCGCGAGGTCGGGCTGTTCATCGAAAGCACCAACGGCTCGGAGGTCCTCTTCGCGCTCTGGTCGGATCCGGCCTTCAACATCGGCTACAAGGCAATCGGCGTACCGTTCATCTTCATGGAGACGGTCGAGCTGTCACGCATACCGACCAGTTCGATCAGCGTCACGGCGCAGGCACCCAGCCTGCAGCTCCTCTTCGTCACCCCGATCATCGACCAGAGCGCGGAGATCATCCGCCTGCAGCGCCGCGCCGTCGAGACGGAGGTGATCCGCCTGACGCCGACCATCGAATCCCACTTCTTCTACTGACGGAGCGAACCTCATGGCCCTCGAAGACAGCGTCACCGCACTCACGTCGCAGGCCGGACTGTTGCTCGATCTGCCGCAGCAGATCGCCAACACCGCCAACGCCAAGATGACGGCGTTGCACGGAACCTATGCCGATCTCATCTCGAAGCTCACCTCGACCTGGTATGTCGACCAGGCGAACGGCAACGACGAGAATGCCGGCACGCAGGCGAGCCCCTTCGCCACGATCGCCAAGGCGCTCGCCGTCGCGCCATCTGCCGGGCGCACGACCGTCAGGCTGCTCGGTCCCTATGAGGTGCGCCAGCTGACCAATGTCGACCGGCCGCTCAGGATCGAGAGCGAGGGCTCGCATCTCTATCCGCTGACCTTCCTCGCCGACGGCACCTTCTCAAGCGACAATTCGGTTCGCTACACCCACGGCTTCCGCATCGGCTCGCAGCCCCTTGTCTTCAATCAGGTGGACTTCCAGCTTCCCGCCGTCGGGACGCAGGGCGCCCGCTCGATCGGCTCCGCCGCCCATGTCATCCGCGTCAATCCGAGCGTCGAGGCGGGGCTCGTCAGTGTGGCGATCATCAACTCGCAGATCTACCGGCCCGCTTCGCCGCTGGGCCGGCTGATCTCCCATACCGGGCGGCCGCTGATCCTTGCCACGTCCGGCAACACCCTCGGCGGCGCGGCCATGGAAGGCTACTGGAGCGACCGCCAGACGAACACCGCCGGCGTCGCGCCGTCGAGCCTGCCGTGGCTCCTCACCGGCGACAACGTCACCACCATCTGACCCAAAGAGGCGAGAGACCATGACCGACACCTATACGGGCGGCCGCCTGCAGGACATCTCGATCGACCGGGCGCGTGCCCATGGATTGACCGAGACCGATATTGCGGACGGCGTTCGCATCCACCGCACGCGGGCAGCCAAGGAAGAGTGCTCCCGGCGCATCTACGACGTCGCGTCGACGGAGGCGCAGACCAATGTCGCCATGGAGGCGGCGGCCGCCGCGGCGAAGACCAGTGCTTCGCGAACCGACGACGAGAAGGACCTTCTCGCCAGCCTGCAGAGCTGGGTCGACTGGGTGAATGCGATGCGCGACACCGTCGCGACGATCGCGGCCGAGTTCGAACTCCTCGGCGCAGCGCCGTTCATCTCGGCGACCGATATCGAGGCCGACGCCTCCTGGCCGGACTGCCCGGCCGAGATGGCCGATCTCTTCGACCGGCACTGACCGACCCGCATCGATCGCAACCCCAGACCCTGATGCCACGACGCCCGCCTCGAGCGGGCTTTTTGATGTCCGCAAACCGAGACGCAAAGGAGGGCCGGCATGGCCTCTGTTGAATTCCACCACGGCAGCCGTGTCTTCCAGAGCGGAGACGAGGCGACGGTCGTTCGCCTGCGCAGCACGTCGGTCGGCGGGCTCGTCATTCCGATCGCGACCGGGGACCTTCCCACCGGCTACGCCTTCGACCGGCCCTTCCTCGTCGCCAAGCCCTCCGACGCGGCGGGGCTGCCCGACGCGGTGAAGGAAGAGATCGACTCCTTCTACGACCAGACGATCAATCAGATCGTGGTCGTGATGGTCGACAAGGGCGCGACCGCCGCGACGACAACCGCGAACATGGTCGGCGACTTCGCCACCCGGACCGGCATCCATGCCCTGCTCAAGGCGACCTCGATGGGGCTGCCGCGGCCGAAGCTCATCGCCATGGCCGGCTATGCCACGTCTGGCGCCGCCGACGGCATCGCCTCGGTCGCGGTGACGACGGAAGGCGCGAACTATTCGGCCGACACGACGATCACCGTCTCCGGCACGACCGGGCAGGGCGCCGAGTTCGAGCCGATCATCGGCACCGGCGGCGCCATCACCGGTGTCGTGGTGACGAAGCCCGGCTGGGGCTACACCGGCGCGCTGACCTTCCAGATCGTCGACCCGAATGGCTCCGGTGCCGGCGCGGTGCTTGCCGGCACCATCGGCTCGGTGCTGAACCCGGTGCTCGCCGAAGCGATCGGCGTTGCCGACAAGCTGAGGGCGATGATCTACACCGACGGTCCCGACGGGACCAACCAGCAGGCGGTGCAGGCGCGGCTCCTGATCGGCTCCAAGCGCGTCGCCTTCTGCGACCCGCGGGTGCTGAAGTCGATCGACGGCGTTCCCTATCCCCGCGCGCTCTCGACCATCTATGCCGGCCTGCAGGCGAAGATGGACAAGGAGAAGGGCGCGGTCTTCGCCGGATCCAACGTCATCATCAGCGGCATCCAGGGCGTCAACCGGCCCGTCGAGTATGGCGAGGAGGCGAACTACCTCAACCAGAACCGAGTCAACACGGTGATCAACCGCGGCAATATCGACGGCGCCGGCGGCTTCCGGGCGTGGGGCGTGTGGACCTGCGCCGACGATCCGATCTGGCAGTTCATCCCGGTGGTGCGCGTCACCGACCTCGTCAACGAGTCGATCGAGGAGGCCTTCCTGCAGTTCGTCGGGCGGCCGCAGACGCTGGCGCAGCTCGACAACATGGTGATGACCGGCCGCAACGCGCTGCGGGGTCTCGAATCCGAGCAGTTCCTACTGCCCGGCAGCGACTTCTGGCTGCTCAACGGGCAGTCGGCGAGCGACGGCGTCCAGGGCATCGTCAAGTTCGGCATGAAGTTCGAGGTGCCGGCGCCGATCGTCGACATCCGCATCACCGCCTACCGCAACTTCACCGTCGCCTACGAGCTCCTCTACTCGCAGGTCTCCGGCGAGGTGGAGGTCGGCGCGACCCTCTGACCACCGCAACCCTGATCGAAACACTTGAGGGTGGCCAGGCACGGCCGCCCCGCCACAGAGCGCAAGGAGACAGGCCATGGCCTCCCGCAAGCCCGCATTCATCATGAAGAACTGCTCGCTCTCCATCGAAGGGGACGTGCGCATCGGCCAGTGCAAGCAGATCACCATCCCCGTCCTCGAGCGGAAGATGGAGGAGTTCCGCAACAACGGCATGATCAAGCCGCGCGAGGTGACGATGGGCTACGAAGTGACCCGCACCACCTTCACTGAGACGGCCTTCGATCCCGACGTGATCTCGCTCTTCGGGCTGATCAACGGCCACAACCGCAACATCGTCGCCTATGGCTATCTGGAAAGCGAGGACGGTCGCGAGCACGGCGCCCAGTACGAGATGGTCGCCGACTTCATCAAGCAGGACTTCGGCGACTGGGAGGCCGGCGAACAGGCCGAAGCCGAATATGAGCTGACGGTCCATTCCGGCCGCCTGGTCGTCGATGGCCGCGAACTCTACGCCTATGACGATCTCGACGTCACCATCGGCGGTGTCCGCCAGCAGCCGTTCAAGGCAACCGCGCTGCGCTACGTCTAAGGGACCAAAGACATGAACCAGAAGACCGCCAGCGCGACGACCGTCACCGTGCCGATCGGCGAGCCGTTCGATCATGACGGCAAGACCTATTCCCAGCTGACCTTCCGCAAGATGAAGGTCAAGGACATGATCAAGGCGGATGCCGTGACCGGCGAGTTCCGCAAGTCCTGCGCCATGTATGCCTCGATGGCAGACGTGCCGATCCAGGTGATCGAGAACCTCGACACCGACAACTTCACCGAGATCGCGCTCAAGGTGGCGCCCCTCATGGGGAAGTCTGGGAAGAAGGCGGTCGCAGAAGCGATCGCCGGGCTTCAGGACGGAGCGGACGATCCGGCTTCCGCGTGATGGTGCTGTCGTTCTGCGTGAACGGCCATCAGAGGATCGACGACGTCGAGGAATGGGAGGCCGACCGGTTCTTCGCCTACTTTGACGCGTTGGTGGAACTCAGTCGGAGCGAAGAGGGGTGAGATAACGTTTTCAGAAGATCGTTGCTGAAGATGAAGTCGGAGGATAGTTCCGACGCACGTCGTTGCGATTTAACCAGAAAACTCAACCGTAGATGGGGCGCTTTCCTTATGTGCACTAGATGCATTGGGTATCAACGCAAACGAAACTAGAAGCAGAATTATGAGAAAGGCGTAGGTCATAACTACATTTCGAATGAAGGCGGACTTTAGCACGTCGGCAATGCGATTCCAGAAAGTTCCCTTACCAAAGCTTGTTGCTAATTCTGGAATGCGAAAACGAGGTGCTGTTCGCTGTTCGAAATCAAATTGAAATTGCTCAGAGGCCAAATAGTTTTCAATTTTACGGCTTCGCTGAACAAAAGTTCGTTGAAATGACTTGAACAAAGCATCCATATACCAAAGAAATATAATTGGTACGATTGCCAACAGGCAAGGATATGAATCATTTCCTTGATACGCATAAGCTACTACCGCTGATGCCGTGACGACGGACCAGCCTCTTATAATAAATATTAGCGTATCGAACCGACCGATATTGTCGGAAGCCATCTGCCATTCTTTTAGAAGAATATTGTATTTCTCAGAAAAGAAATCTTCCACAGTGACCTCTGCCGGTTTTAACGGTGAACGTGGTTTACACCACGCGTCATCAGGAGGACGGGTTAAGCACGCGGGCTTAGATCGTCTTTTACGGTGCAAACAATATAAATAGTCGCAGCGTCCTACGTCTACCCGCCGTCAGTCGCAGCTCTCACCAGAGAAATTGATTCCATGGCAACTCTATCCTCCAGGCTAATCCTTTCGTTGGTCGAAAGGGTAACGGCCCCCGCAAGGGGTGTCACGGCCGCGATGAACTCGATGCGCGCATCGATCGAGGCGAACAATGCCAAGATGGCCGCGATGCAGAGCCAGATGGTCGGGGCTGCCGCGGTCGGATACGGGCTCTACAGGGCGATCAAGGCACCGGTGGCCGCGGCGATCGAGTTCGAAAGCGCGATGGCCGATGTAAAGAAGGTCGTCGACTTCCCGACGCCGGATGCTTTCAGCGAGATGTCGGCAGAAATCCGCGAGATGTCGACCCGGATCCCGATCGCCGCGACCGGCATCGCCGACATCGTTGCGGCGGCGGGGCAGGCGAACATCGCGCGCGAGGATCTTCTCGGCTTCACCGAGATCGCTGCCAAGGTGGCCGTCGCCTTCGACATGACGGCGGGTGACGTCGGCGAGGCGCTGGCCAAGATCAAGACGCAGCTCAATATCAGCGTCGCTGATACGGGCGAGCTGGCCGATGCGATCAACCAGCTGTCGAACACCTCGGCATCATCGGCGCCCGATCTCGTCAACTTCATGAAGCGGGTCGCAGCCGCCGGCGAACAGTACGGGTTCACCGCGCAACAGACGGCAGCGATCGGCTCGGCGATGATTGCCTCCGGCGCCGAGGCGGAGGTTGCGGCAACCAGCTTCCGGAATGTCGGGCGCGCGCTCGCCAAGGGCGGGACGGCGACCGAGAACCAGCAGGCGGCATTCCACAGTCTCGGCCTCAGCGCCAGCCAGGTGGCGAAGGATCTGCAGAAGGATGCCGTCGGCACCCTCCGCGACGTGCTGCAGAGGGTGAAGCGGCTCCCCGAACACCTCCAGGCGAACACGATCTCGACCATCTTCGGCGACGAAGCCCGGGCAATCGCGCCGGTGGTCAACAATATCGAGCTTTACGACAAGGCTCTCGCCAGCGTTGCCGATCGGGCAAGCTATCTCGGTTCGGCCCAGAAGGAATACGAGGCGCGAGCCGCCACGACGGCGAACAACCTGCAGCTCTTCGCCAACAAGGTCGAAGCCCTCGGCATCGCCGTCGGTTCGGCGCTTCTGCCTGCGCTCAACGCGACGATGGACGCGATCGGGCCTGTCGTCATGGCGATGGCGCGATTTGCCGACGCTAACCCCGTGGTTACCCGCAGCGTCATCGGCCTGACCGCCGCGCTGATCGGCCTTCGCGTCGCGAGCATTGCCGCCCGCTACAGCTTCCTCTGGCTGAAGGGCGGGCTGCTTTCCGCCGGGCTCCTCGGACTGCAGGGTCTGCAGGCTGTGATGACGGCCGTAAAGGCCGGCGCCCTGGCGCTGGTCAATCCGCTGAAGCTGGTGCGCGGCGCGCTGATCGCCCTGCGCGCGGTGGCGCTCGCTTCCGGCATCGGGCTTGCCATCGGCGCAATCGCGCTGTCCGGTGCCTGGCTCTACAACAACTGGAAGAACGTCGCCGCCGCATTCGATGCCTTCAAGGCGTCGTTCCTCGAGGCGATCAAGCCGATCCGCAAGGTGCTCGCGCCGGCGATCGACCTCTTCGACGAACTCTCGGCCTTCATCACCGGCCTTGTCGCGCCGGTCGAGGATGCCGAAGACGCCTTCGAGCGCTTCGGCGACAATCTCGGCGGCCGGGTGGGCCGAGCAGTCCGGCGGGTCGTCGAGACCTTCCGTGATCTGCCACGCATCCTCAGCGATGCCTTCACCTTCGACAATCTTTCCGGCCTTCCTGCCCGTATCGTCTCCGGTCTCAGAGCTGGCTTCGCGGCTGCGTGGCGGGGACTGACCTTCGCCTTCGACTGGGCGGCCAAACTCGTCGGGCCGATCGACTGGCAGAGTGTCAGTCGTACGATCCTCGACGGGCTGCGCACCGGTCTCGATGCTGGGTGGTCGGCGCTCACCATCGCCTGGGATTGGGCCGGCAAGGTCGCAGCCTCGATCGACTGGGCACGCGTCGCCGGCTCTGTCGCGAGCGGCGTGTCACAGGCCTTGTCGCTGGCATGGGCGGGCGTGACCGTCACCTGGGACTGGACGAGGAAGCTGCTGGCGGGCGTGGACTGGTCGGCCGCCGGCTCCGCCATAGCAGCCGGCATCGGCAGGGCAGTCAGTGCAGCCTGGCAGGGCGTCACCCTCGCGCTCGACTGGGCAAGGGCACTGGTCGACGAGACCAACTGGGGTGCGCTCGGCAAAGCGGCCGCCGCAAGCCTCCACAATGCGGCAAGCGCGGCCCTCTCGGGTCTGCGGCTGTCGGCAAAGTGGGTGGCCGATCTCGCCGTGTCCTTCTCCGAGAGCGATCTCGCCCAGTCCGTGCGCGAGCGGATCGCCGCGATCGACTGGGGCGCGGCGCTGGCAGGGGCGGGCACCGCACTCGGCAATGCCTTCAAGGCGTCGGTCGCAGCGGCTCTCGGTGCGGTGAGCCTGACAGGCGAGCTTCTCGGCTGGATTGCCCGGCAGGTGCAGTCGATCGACGCCGTCCCGCTCGGATCGAGCCTGGCGAGCGTTGTCGCCAAGGGCTTTTCTGCCGGTCTCGAGATGGTCGGCTCGGCGATGGCCGCTCTGACCGACGGTGGTGGTGGCGCGAAGATTGGCGAGAGTCTTCTTGCCGGATTGCGGGGCGTGCTCTCGGCCGGACGCGGCGTCGTTGAATCGCTCATCCGCAGCTGGTTCAAATTCGGGGCGGGCTTCTGGCGCGAACTCCTGCAGCCCTCGGGCGCGGCGATCGCAAAGGGCCTCGGCGATGGCGTGACGGGAGCGGCGGTCGCTGACAGTCTTCGCGCCAAGTTCGCGGCGATCGACTGGGGGGCAACGCTGGCAGGCGCGGGCGCCGCCATCGGCAAGGCCATCATGGCCGGCTGGCAGACCTATTTCCGCACGCTCAATATGGCCGGAGAGCTGTTCTCCTGGCTGTCGACGCAGATTGCCTCGATCGATGCGGCGTCGCTCGGCAAGTCCATCGCCGAGGTGCTCGTGAAGGGCGTCAGTGGCGGTATCCGGCTGATCGGCTCGGCCATCGCGTCGCTCGGCGGAGAGGGCGGCGCCGGCGGCGAGGGTCTCGCTTCCGGCCTCGTCAACGCCATGCGCGGAGCGCTCTCGGGCGGCGGCGAACTCGTCGCCTCGATCGTGCGCAAATGGTTCGAGTTCGGCGCCGGCTTCTGGAGCGAGGCCCTCTCGTCCTCGGTCGAGGAGATCAAGACCGTCTTTGCCAATGTCGACCTGGCACAGGCTGGCCGTGACGCCATCCAGTCGCTGCTCGACGGCATGAAAGCAAAGCTCGAGGAGCTGATCGCGTGGGCCAAGGCGCTACCCGGCAGGATCCGGGATGCGATCGGCAATATCGACCTGTCGAACATCGTCAGTATGCCGTCTTTGCCGACCTGGCTCGGTGGCGGCGAGGCGGAGGAGAGCGCCAGGGCGGCTGCCGAGCCGGCACGTCAGGTGCGAGCCGTGGCGATGGGCGAGCCGGTCGTCCCGCCAGCCGGCTTCGAGCGCATCCTCGAAGTGGCGCGCGAGGTTGCCGCACTTCAGTCGGAAGTCGTCAAGCAGGCCTTCGTCAGCCATGACGACACGGCCGCCACGCAGCTTGCGGCAAGCGCCGAGAAGCTGAAGACGCTGGCGGCCGATCTGCCGGCGTCCGCCAGGGAATCGATCGACGCCTATGTCGCGGCGATCGCGCAAGGGGGCGGGCAGGTCAGCGCCGAAGCCGATGTCATCGCCGCGACGCTGAAGGAACGGCTGAACGTCACCGTCCAGCCAAAGGTCGATCTCTCCTCGATCAAGGCTGCGACGCAGGCGGCAAACGAGGCGGCGGCAGCGGTGAATCGTCTCAATGCCGGCGCGACAGGTGCGGCGAATGCCGCCAGGGCGTCGATGCCGAAGATCCCTGGCCGCGCCTCAGGCGGGCCGGTCGCGGCGGGATCTCTGTATGAGGTCGGCGAGCGCGGCCGCGAGTTGTTCGTCCCGCCGGTGAACGGTCATATCGTCAATGCCCGTGACACGGCGGCGCTGATGAAGGCGCTGACGAGGCCGGCAATGGCGATGTCCTCGATCGTGCCGCCGGCGGTGCCGCAGCCGCGGGCAATCCCGGCATCCTTCCGCGGCGGGGCAGGGGGCGGCGATCGCTCTGCGCCGCCGCCTGCCGCGGCACCGGCGGCCAGTGGTCCGGTCTCCGTTACCTTCGGCGACATCCATGTCCATGGCGGCTCGAATGCCTCGGCGGCCGACCTTCGTGCCGAGTTCGGCCGAGAGGCCTCGGCGCTGATGCGCTCGCGCTTTACCGACGGAGCCTATTGATGGCCGGCCCCTCGATCATGGCGCTCGGGCCGTTTCGCTTCGTCACCCACGGTTTCGGCTTCGACAGGCGACGCAAGTCGCAGTCGACCAGGTGGGCGGAGATCCAGGTCGGCGGATCGCTCAACGCCATCCAGTGGACCGGTGGCGACGACTATACCGAGAAGATCTCCGGCGTACTGTTCCCGGCGGCCTTCGGCGGCGAGGCGACTTTGAACGGGCTTTATGCCGCGGCGGCCAGTGGCGTGATCCTGCCACTCGTCTCGCTGAATGGCTCGGTCTACGACCTGTTCGTCGTCGAGGAGGTCGAGGACGAGCCGGAGTTCATCGACCGCTACGGCAACGTTCACAAGAACGTCTATTCGCTGAAGCTACGGGCCTATCCGAGCGCCGGGCCGATCTCGTTCAACCCGCTCTCCGTCATCAGCTTCTTCTGACCGGGATCCGACCGATGGCCGATGTGACCCGCACCGGACAGCGCGAGGTGCTCGATGTCGTCTGCCGGCGAAGCTATGGCGACGAGAGCGGCTATGTCGAGGCCGTGCTCGAGGCCAATCCCGGCCTGGCCAGGCTCGGGCCTGTGCTGCCCTTCGGAACGCCGATCGTTCTGCCGGCGATCGAGACGGTGTCGGAGCAGCCGGTCGTGACGCTCTGGGACTGACTTCATGACACCCTCATGCCGCATCACCGTCGACGGCCAGCCCGTCAGCGGCGTCTTCCAGTCGCGCATCATCTCCTGTGAGGTGACTGACAAGGAGGGCGTCTCCTCCGATACCTGCTCGATCGTCCTCAATGACTGGCCCTGCGCGGCGATTCCGAGAACCGGCGCGATCATCCGGATCTGGATGGGCTATGGCGTTGCCGGCATGGCCTATATGGGCGCCTACACGGCCGAGGAGATCGAGGTCGAGATCCTGCCCTACCGCATGGCGATCACCGGCAAGGCGGCCGAGATGCGCGGCAAGACCAAGCAGCATCGCGAACGGCACTGGGACGACAAGACGGTCGAGGAGGTGGTTTCCGAGATCGCCGGCGAGCACGGGCTGACGCCGAAGATCGATCCCGAGATCGGCAAGCACAAATACGAGTGGCTCGGGCAGCTGAACGAGTCCGACATCCACTTCGTCGAGCGGATCACCGAGCGCCTCGGCGGCTTCTTCTCGGTGAAGGACGGCAATCTAGTCATCGCCAAAAAGGGCGCCGGCGCCGCACCATCCGGCGCGGCGCTGACGCCGATCGTCATCACCCCCGCGATCCTGACACCCGGCTCGGCCCGGATCCGCTTCTCCGATCGGACGCAATACAAGTCCGTCAAGGCCTCCTACACGGACCGGAAGAAGGGCGAGAAGGTCGATGTCGAGGAGGAGAGCGACGCGAAGGGCGAGGCCGTCTACCGGCTTTCCGAGCAGTATGCCGACGAGACCGAGGCGAAGAAGGCGGCAAAGTCCAAGGCCGGCGACCTGTTGCGGCGCCAGGCGACATTCTCCTGCCAGATCATCGGCAATCCGGCGGCAAGGGCCGGCGCGCCGCTGACCTTCGCCGGCTGCCGCCCGGGTGTCGACGGGCTGCCGTTCCTGATCGGCACGGCGACCCACGCCTATTCCAAGAGCGGCTACACGACATCGCTCGATGGCGACAGCCAGAAGGGCCAGACGGCCGCCTGACGGCCAAGTCCCTGCAACCGTTCAAACCGCCCGCCCGGCATCCGCTCGGCGGGCTTTTTCGTGCCCGCACCCCAAGCGGGCTCTTCCCGTGAGGAGACGAGACATGACCGCACCGATCCCCTTTGCGCAGTGGCTGCAGATGCGGCTGACCGCCCATGGCTTTTCCGTCGGGCCGATCGACGGCATCGTCGGTCCGATCACCACGGCGGCCATCCGAGCCTTCGAGGCCGCCCACGGTCTGCCTGTCGACGGCATGGCCGACGAGAAGGTCGTGACGGCGCTCCGGTCGTCGTCGAGCACGGTTGACGCCGAGACTGCCGCTGCCGTCGAGCATCGTGATCCGCCCGAGGCGGAAGTTCAGAAGATCGCCCTCGTCGGCAACACCTGGCCGCGGCAGAGCGGCGTCTCGGCCTTCTACGGGGCGGTGGGCACCAACCAGACCCGCATCGAGGTTCCCTTCGACTTCTATCTTGCCTGGGCGAAGTCGACGCGAGTGAAGACGATGACGCTCCACAAGAAGGTGGCGCCGTCGGCGGAGCGCGTGCTGCAGCGCGTCGCCCAGACCTATTCTGCCAAGGAGCGGCAGAATCTCGGTCTCCACCTTTTCGGCGGCTCGCTCAACGTGCGCAGGATGCGCGGCGGCTCGAGCTATTCGATGCACTCATGGGGAATCGCAATCGACTTCGACCCGGAGCGCAATCAACTGAAGTGGGGCGCACCGAAGGCGCGGCTTACGCATCCCGACGCGCTGGCGTTCTGGCAGGCCTGGGAGGCCGAGGGCTGGCTCTCGCTCGGCCGAGCCCGGAACTACGACTGGATGCACGTCCAGGCGGCTCGCCTCTGACACCATCCCGCGCCCGTCCGGGACCGCCGGGCATCCTTCCATCCACCTGGAGCAAAGTCATGAACCTCGGCAAAATCGCCAAGGCGGTCGGTGCGACCGTCGCCACCGTCGCCGCCACGGGAACCACCGTCTTCGCCACCGTGCCGGAGGGCGTCGAGATGCCTTGGTATGCTTGGCTCGGCCTCGGCATCTTCAATGCCGCTCTCGGCTTCGCGGTCGTCTATCTCGCGCCGAAGAACAAGACGGTCTGATGCCTCGCTTGCTGTTCTTCTGTGCCATCGGGGCCGTCGCCGCCCTGATGGCGCGATCTACGATCGCGAGGTGAGGACGTGATTATCCTTCGGGTCTACAAGGGCATTGCCGACCACTTCCCCATGCGGTTCACCGAATGGGTGATGATGATGCCGACCTTCGGCATGGCCGCGGCTCTCCATGCGTCACCGGACATGTTCGCCGTGTCTTCGTCCTTCGGCTCGCTCGCACGCTGGGCGGACGAAGGGACATGGGGGCTGATCGTCCTGTTCTGCGGCGTGGTGCGGCTGGCGGCGCTGACGGTGAACGGCACATTCAAGGGCTTCCGCTTCTCGCCGCATCTGCGCTTCGGTGCCTCGTTGGTGGGCATCTTCTTCTGGTCGCAGTGGACGCTGGGCTTTGCTCTCTCCTGGGCGTCCCTTGGAGGCGCCCCGTCGGGCATCGTCGCCTATGGCACGTTCTGCGCAATGGAACTGGCGAACCTGACGCGGTCCGGTTCGGACATCGGCAAAGATATCCGGGGCGTTTAGGGTGGATCTCAGCAATCTCGACCTCGAAAAGGCCGCCAACGCTCTCCTCATTCTCATCACCGGATTGCTGACCTTCTTCGGAATTCGGCGCGGGATGAGAGGCGGGGGACCAGCATCACCGGCAAAGCCCGAACACTCGACCTTCGAGGTTGCCGGCGCGATCGTCGATTCCTCGGCCGTGAGGATGCTGTCCCGGGAGGTGACAGGCCAGGCGATCGCGATCACCGATCAGACGAAGGCGATCCGCGACGACACGGACGTGCGCCGTCAGCAAATCGAGACGGTGAAGGACCAGACGCGTGCGCTGCTCACCCTCGAGGAGGAGATCAAGGAACTGCGGCACGAGTTGAGCCGTCGCCGCGGGTGAGATCATCCCGGAATGAACGCTCGGCGCCCGCTGGCCTTACGGTCGGCGGGCGCCTTTCGTCGTTTCGGCCTGACAGTGCGCGGGCCGTGGTAGCTCAACGCCGAAGGCTTGGCGGCGCCTCATCCGCACCCGTGCGCACCAAACACGACGATCGGACCCTGTCACGGCTTTCTTCCAGCGCCATGCCGGCGAGATAGGCGATCATCTTGAAGTGGTGCTGCTCGGCGAGTTCGGTGACGAGTCTCAAATGATCCGCGAGGATCGGCAACACGTCCGGCTTCTCGACTTCCCTCTGATCTGACATCGCCGCTGCCCCTACGCCGCATCGCGCGTCGCGGGGCCGCCAGACACTAAGCAGCGGCCCGTCAGAACCGACCCATGGCGCCCTGCCGCCGCGAGCGCTGAGAAGAGGGCAGCCTCATCGACCGCGATGCCGGCTGCCAGTGTCGCACGGCCATCGATGACCTCCGGCATGCCAAGCGGTGTCGTGCGCCACCCGATCGCACCGAACACTTCGATGAGCGAGAGATAGCCGACGAAGGTGATCGCCGACATCTCCCGTTCGAGCGCGTATTGCATGATCGCGCAATACATGAGCCGCGAGACGCGCATCCGAGCTGCCGCGGTTTCCCCCCGGGGCAGGACGTAGAGACGCGTCCAGTCGAGTGATGTCTCCATCGGCGGAAGCTGCCAGTTGGCAAGGCGGGCAAACTTCCTGCTGAGGAGGGTCGGGGCGGTGTGGGGGTGCAGGCGGGAGCCAGCGACTACCTCTCCGCCCTCGATGATCAACAGGTGGGTGGCCGTCTCGTCATCGAACTCGTCGATGTCCCGGCCGTCCGGACGCTGCAATTCCGACCAGCCTCTGCGGCCGACGAAGACATCATGTCTGCGTCGGAAATGCTGGTCGAGTTCGTCGGTGTAAAGATGCGCATTTTCGGCGTTCACCACATGCACGTCAGGCATTTGACGTCTCCCTGTTCCCACTCGGCCGCAAGGAGATATTGAGGGGTATTTTTGCCGCGCGCTACTGTAGGTTCCTACAGGGTCAGGGCTGAATCAGCCTGTATTGCAGGGCCATAGCGACCGCCTGCGTTCGTGTCCTAGTCTCGAGCTTTCTTCCGGCATTTTGGAAATGATCAAGGATCGTTCGTTCGGTGATGCCGAGCGTCTCCGAAATGTCTCGATTGGTTTTCCCCACCGCGGCCCAGGTCAGGATTTCCGTCTCGCGCGGCGTTAGAAGCCGACGGGCCGGCGAGGGGTTCTTCAGAAGCCTCGCGCGGAAAAAGCTGTAGATCCCGAGCATGTGCAGGAGCACGCGCGCCTCATGAGGCATCTCGATGCGCTCGGCCCCCATCGAGATGCATCCCTGGGATCCATCCTCCATATGCATCGGGACGCAGAAACCTTCGTTCATGCCGATGTCAGCCGCTTCATTCATCACGCGCGCAGCCGTACGATTCTTCTGTCGATCGAACGACGCTTCGGTCCAGAAGAATGGCTCCGCCGTCCCGAAACAGCGCTGAGCGACGGGATCGACGTGGACGTAATCGGAGAAGACGTAGCGTTCGTACCACTCTGTCGGCCATCCGCTGAGGAGGATGTGCCCCTCGATGCTCTGGCCGCGGTAGGGAAGCCCGGTGATGACGAAGGCCGTGAATCCATATTGGGAGAGCGCCGCGGCGGTCAGATCGAGCACTTTTTGGGGATCGTCGACCGATTGAATTTGATCGATCGCGTCAAGCAGCTCTTGGACATGCACAGCGATTCCTCCCGCTGAGTTTGAAAAATCCTATAAAGCAACCAGAGAAATAAATGACCATAGGTCAAGAGGCTTTTGGAGAGTGCCATGTCCGTGGAAGCGATGAAAACGCTCGATCTCATCATCGCGAAGGTTGCCGAGGCGAAGGAGCTCGTGGCCGACGAGCCTGAACTCGCGGTCCTGCGCCGACGCCTCGACGACATCATCCATGAAGCCGACAGGGAGAAGCAGGCATTGGTGAACGGCTCGCCACCTGAATCGCCAGGTGACTGATCGCTTTTGATCAGACCATCTTGCCGTTCGAATGATTTTTCGCCCAGAACACCTCCGGATCGCCGGTCATCAGCCCACCAAGCTCGTCGATCGCCTTGACCGCACGAATGGCGGCGGCCGCTGTGTCGGACTTTCCGGCAGGATCCGCCGCGCGGACCGCCAACGCGCCCGACCGACCAGCCTTGAGCTGCCGGAGCACGGTGTCTCTATCATACGTCGGAGCCTTCACCCGCCTGCCCATGCAATCACCTGGAATCGACAATCGTTCCTTCTTTGTTCCAGGCCGCTCCCTCAGCGCAAGGAGCAATTCGTTTGCCATCGACACCATGAAGCAGGCAGCCTATCGGGTCTGCAACCAGAATATCAGCGCGGCGAGCGAGACGTAGAAGAGGACAGCCGCGACAACTTCCACCACCGACGCCCATCGGGTCGACTCGCCCTCGCCATAGTCGGGATGCTTGTCATAGCCTGACATGGTCGACCTCGATGGAATTATCTCTCTCTCAGATGCTCCAACTCATCGGCGTCGTCGTCAAGGACGTTTCGTCGCGCACCTCGCCTTGGCCAACGGGTCCGCAGCTGATCGACGATACGCGGCACCGCCAGAATAGCGGTTCCGGGCAAACTCTCATTTACGCTTTCGCAAGCATGAGGATTGCATCCACGAAGATATCGCCACTCGCCGACGCGGCCGTCCGTCTGCGCCGCCAGCAAATCCGTAGGTCGCTACGCGCCATGAAATTTTCCCCCGCACTCAAAGGAAATGCCTCGAAAAGGGGTAGCCCCGCCGGCAATGCTCACAGCGCCCGCTCCCGGACCGTTCTGACTTCACTTCTGTTCCTGTCGGTGTTCAGCACGATCGGTGGTCGGCTGGTCTGGTTCGGATTGTCGGCGCAGAATCAGACGGATGGCATGTTCGTCTCGAGCATTCCGGTGACCGATCGTCCCGACATCGTCGATCGCAATGGCCAGGTCCTCGCGACGGACCTGAAGACCGCGTCGCTCTATGCCGAACCGCGCCGGATCGTCGATGCCGACGAGGCGACCGAGGCGGTGCTGACCGTCCTTCCCCAGCTCGATCCCGGCACCCTCTACAAGAAGCTGGACTCGAAGGCCGGCTTCGCCTGGCTCAGCCGTGGCCTGACGCCGATGCAGCAGCAGGCAATCTTCAATCTCGGCGTTCCCGGTATCGGCTTTCGGACCGAGCGCCGGCGCTTCTACCCCGGAGGCGCTGAAGCGGCGCATATTCTCGGCCTCACCAACATCGACAACCAAGGCATCTCCGGCATGGAGAAATATCTCGACGACAGCGGCTTCAGAGCGTTGCAGACGACGGGGCTTGCCAGCAGTGACGGGCTCAGCGCCTTTAAGCTGTCGATCGACCGCAACGTCCAGCATGTCGTCCATGAGGAACTGGTGCGCGCCCTGAAGGAATATCGTGCGATTGCGGCCGGTGGCGTGGTGCTGGATGTCGATACCGGCGAGGTAATCGCCATGGCCTCGGTGCCCGACTACGATCTGAACGAGCCCGGCAACGCGCCGCTGAAGAAAGAAAATCTCAACCGGATGTCCGCTGGCACCTTCGAGATGGGCTCCACCTTCAAGATCTTCACGACCGCCATGGCGCTGGATTTTGGCGTCGTGTCAATCAATTCGCGAGTCGATACCTCGCCATTCCACGTGGCGGGTCACACATTTAAGGAATTTCACAATGAGGGCAATTCGCTCTCGGTGCCGGACATCTTCAAATACTCGTCCAATGTCGGCTCCGCGCGGGAAGCGGATATGGTCGGCGTCGACCGGCATCAGGAATTCCTGACCCGGCTGGGTCTCCTCTCGAAAATGCAGACGGAGCTTCCTGAGGTCGCTATGCCGACCCAGCCAAAGACGTGGAAGAAGATCAACTCGATGACCATCGCCTTCGGACATGGCGTCTCGACGACACCGCTAAACACGGCGGTGGCGGCCGCCGCGCTGATCAATGGCGGGTACTACATCCCGCCGACATTCTTGCCGAGGTCGGAAGAGGAGGCGAAGGCGGTGCGCCGGAAGGTTGCGGAGCCCCGGACTTCGCTCGACATGCGTGCGATCTTCAAGCTCAACGGCGAAGAGGGCACAGGCCGCCAGGCAGACGTTCCCGGCTACCATGTGGGCGGCAAGACCGGCACCGCCGAAAAGGTGGAGAACGGTCGATACAATCACAACAAGCGCTTTAACGCCTTCGTGGGCGCTTTTCCCATCGACAAGCCGCGCTACATTGTCATGTCAATCATCGACGAACCGCAGGTCGAGAAGGGCAAGCCAAATGCCCAGGCCGGCTGGAATGCCGCGCCGATGGTCGGCAACATGGTCCGGCGGGCAGCATCATTCCTCCATGTCCAGCCTACGTTCGGCGAGGTCGGCCGTGATCTGATGCGAGGATACTGACGGACACAAGCCAGCGCAGCTCATATCCCGAATGGCTGTGCTCGTCAGATTGCCCGCTTGTCGTTCTGCTTCAACTGTTCCGTTGCATCTCGATGTGCTCGGAATGGGGTCACGGACGTCAGGACGGTTCTGCACCGCCATCGTCTGGCTCGGTGTCATAGCCTGACATGGTCGACCTCGAGGGGATTATCGGGTGATCTCTCTCAGATGCTCCAACTCATCGGCGGCGTCGTTAAGGACATTGCGCCGTCTTGAGCCGGTGATGAGACGAAGCCAGTTCGCATAGCGTCGAAGGGCATCAATGTCGGTCATCGGCCGCACCAGATATTTCCTTCGTTTGGCCAGTCCTGGGCCAGCCCCTCGGCCTTGAGCACCGTCCCCGCATCGCGGCGGTCGGCGAGTGTGATCGTTACGACGGCGCAGCCGTAACGTCCAACCTCGCCGGTGTCGTACATCCGGCAACCGCGGGGTGCAAATGGCAGTCAGCCCGAGAGCGCGGCGCGAATTGCACCGCAATTTACGCTGACGCGATTTAAGATTTCGACTTACCTGCCCACTATGTTCCCATGTGGCCAGCTTACAAGCGATTGGTTGACATAGCCCAACCCATGGCGAGCTGCGACTTCTTGGATAGCCCCCACCTCAGGAAAATTTCGGGAAATAGATGACAATCGCTCACGCCAAATATTAATTTCATTACAGTCAACGCGCCCGGCCGTCTTGTAAAAATAAATGGCATTGGCGGCACTCTCCGCCTCTTTGAGGCGGCCCAGGTGGTTCGTCCGAAGAAGATGAACGGACGTCGCCGAAATTAGCCGAGCGCCCCAACGTTCCATGTCCTCCAACCTTCTACTCAAGCCGTACCAAGTCTGGGCGGCATACGCGCCCTTCACCATCTGTAGCCATATCTCGGACGCATCATGAAATGCTGGATCGTTTATCAACGCGATTAGTCGCGCACCCCAGCGTTCCATATCTTCGAAGCGACCAGCCTTGCCATAATCAGACAGCGCGTTCACTGCCGCCTCAGCCTCCATCTGCCTGATCGTAAAATCATGGTTAAAGGCGGGTTCTTCGAACAGCGCGATCAGAATAGTCCCCCACCGCTCGAGATCGACGAAACGCCCGACGTCGCCATACAGGCTCAGCGCGTTTGAGGCGCCTTTTGCTTTGACAAAGCCGATAAGGGGATCGTGCCGGAACTGAGCGTCTTCTGTCAGCGCGATTAGCCGAGCGGCCCAACGTTCTACGTCGCCGAAACACCGTGCTTTGCCGTAGTGAGTTAGCGCGCTGAGCGCCACATTTGCTTCCGTCCACCGAATATCGATATCGTTACGAAGAAATACCAGTTCATCGATCAAGGCGGTGTGGCGCATAGCCCATTGCTCAAGATCCGCGAAACGCTGGGCTCTGCCGTAGGCTTCAATTGCGTTGACCGCGGCTTTCGCTTCTATACGGCGGATTTCAGGATCGCTACGCAAATAAGGGCTTTCAGCGAGCGCGGTCAGAAATGTGGCCCGGCGCTCCAGATCGGCAAAACGACCAGCCGTACCGTAGGCCTCCATCGCATTGAGCGCGCCGGCGGCTTCTAGACGCTTCATCTCGAGGTTGTTCTCGAAGCTCACGTCCTCTGCAATCTTGGCAAGACGCCCATCCCAGCGCTCGATATCGTCCACCCGTTCGGTCGCTCGGTAGGCGAAGAGGGAATTGACCGCTGCGATCGCTGCTGCGTGTCGAATAGCGAAATCGTTTCGTATAATAGGGTTTTCAGCCAAAGCGATAAGGTGAGTGCCCCATCGTTCCAGGTCATCGAAGCGACCCGCAGCGCCATAGCTTGTGACCGCCACTCCCGCTACGTTTGCTTCTGCGCGGCGGGCGATAAGGTCATCTTGGAAGAAGGTGTCTTCAGAGCGTGCAATCAAGAGGTTGGCCCAGTGCTCTAACTCGGCGAACCGTCCAGCTTCGGCATAACATTGGATGGTCCGGGCCGCGCTCTCGATTGCGTGCAATCGAATAGCAGGGTCGAAAGGTCTCATTGCCGCCAATTCGTTGAGGCGCGTCATGTCTCTTCTGAGATCGTCGAATTCCCGAGGGCCATCTTCATCCTCCCTGAACCGTCGAATGCTTTTGCAAAGTCGTTCCGCCTCTTGATGCAAATTCGAGACACGTTCCGCTTGGTTCGCGTCAAGTACGGCCTGCAGTGATCGACGTACCTCCGCGGCTTCTTCCGATAGAACCCTGCGTGTCCAGAGGCTGCCGAGACGACGTTCGACTGCCGCCGGGTTGACCAAGATCGCTACCTCGACCAATGCCCGAAGATCGACCTCGACCTCTTCCACTGCAATTTGCAGAACGATCTCGTCCGCGAACATCTCAGGCGCGAGAACGGGAAGTTGCTGCTTGAGGGTTGTTCGGTCCTCGCCCTCGAAAAGATGTTGCAGCGTCTTGGCGGCCACCCTCGGCCCTCCGAATGCCCGATTTTGCTGATGGCTGATTGGAGCGGCGAGGGCTGCGATGAGCAAAATCCGCTCAGCGCCGTGCTCGGCTGCAAGTCGAACGCGCTTCGCGGCGCGGCGCGCCAACTCGCCCCGAGGATTTTCACCGAGCAAAGCATAGAGCGGGCGGCCGTCGGCCTCGCGGAGGGCCCTGCTAGACAGGTGAGGCGCGAGAATCGAGAGCGATGTTTCCGTCAACTTTTCGAGGCGAAGCGCGCCCCATAGCGCCTTATCGATCCGCTGGATGGCGCTTGGCGACAAGTCGTCGGGACGCTTCGACACGAACTGGTCGGAAAGTAGGATGCAGATGCCCTGCGGCTTCGCGAGAAGGGCGTCGAGAAGTTCCCAGAACCCAACGATGCGGTTTGGCTCGTCGATTAGAATCGCAGTCCGGCGCCGGAATTTAGCGCGGCGAATGTCGAGCGCGGAGACTTGGACTTCTAACCGGCCGACGTCCCAACCCTGCTTCTTCAGATACCGGAGCCATTCGAGCCCAAGCCTAGTCTTGCCGATCCCTTCCTGACCAGTCACCGACATGAAGATCGGACCGCCGTGCTTGTTGGCGCCTGCGAACAGTCGCAGCGTTCTAAGCTCCTCAGACCGCTCGAGGAATGGCGTGCCGCCGGCATCCTCGCGGATATCACGTAAACTGTCGAAATCGAGATTGTTATCAAGAACGTCCGGGGCTGACGGCCACATGAAGTCGACGCCTCGTCGACCGGGAGGATAATAAAGAAATGCGACCGCTGCGGTAAAAGTTATAAGTCCGGCCGCTTCCGCCAAGGCTGGGCCGAATGTCCAGTCGAGAAATCTCTTGAATGTCGCGCCGCCGCCGCCAACGTCGAAGGCAGCCGTCAGCGCATCAATTGGCCAGCCGAGGAATTCCTTCACCCCGTTTGCAATGCTGGCATCGGCATCGCCGAAGAGGACCGAACAAGACACCGCCATTGCTAAGGCAACGCCGCCCACCGAGGCCTTGAGGAAGGTCTCCCTTTTCGATCTCACCCGAACCTCCCGAGAAAGCGCAACGATGATCGATCTCCCCGATTCCATCAACCTCTAACTGCCGTAGGCGCGGTGTCACGGTTGAAAGGCGGGCCGGACGACACACTCAGGGGCTACGGTGGCAGGGTCGACTTATCAGTTTGTGAAACTGTTGATATGTCGCAATCTTGGCCGCCAATCCGAGAAGGTGACTTCAACATCTGAGATCGCACCGTGGGATCGTCGGCATTGTCGCATTCATTTGCCAATGCCGCGTGATCACAAGCGCAGCAAATATTTTGTCAAAACGACGTCCCGGTTGGCGTGATCCTGATTGTAATTTTTCAAAAATCGCCTAGGGTAATAAGAGTCATCATTGCTGCACAAGAAACTCATATTGCGCGGTAACTATGGAAGAAATACACGGAGACCGGCCTAGATGGAATAAAAGGCTACTATCCAGTAGGGCTATTCCAATATATATCTCTATTATAGCGCTTATATCGTCGTTGGGACAACAGTTTTCAGAGGCCATAAAGCGACCAAAAATAAACGTATATCTTCCGCCATATGTAGAAAGTCATATGTCGATAGGAAACACGTTATTTCATGCAGCGATCACTATAGTAAACGATGGAAATTATCCGGGATCCTTTTCCAGGGTTTCCTGTAGTATCTCAGGAAGTGGGGGATTTCGAAAGATAGAAATGTTTGTTCCAACTCAGCACTCAGTTGGCGCGGGCGGTAGCGATATCGTTATACCTTTTGTAGCTGTATCTTTGGCCCCCTCTGAAGAAACGACGACCAAAATTATATGTTTGCCGAAATTCTACATTGAAACATTCAAAGATCGCTATGAAGATCTTGAGTTTCGAGCAAAATGGGAGTTCTTCGAAAAGAAAAAATTGGAATGTAAGAGCATAAGCAGAGATCGTGCCGCGTTGTCTGAAGAATTAACCGCTGGATTAGAAGATTTATTCGACGACATGTTTTTCCTAAAATCCGGAGAATTTGAATTTAGAATTGATGTTTACGGAGCAAAAAACAAATTAATCGCTTCAGCTTCGAGCAAAATGAAGGTATCTTCGAATCAAATATCGAGGCTGGAGGGCGCACGCGCCGATCTTAAGTACGGATTTCGCACGGCTTGCCAAGCATCACCTGCAGCACATGCAACATTTCCTTTAATATCCATCGCTGGATAACGCAGATTGTATATAGATAATTTTATGCTATTATTATATAGAGGCCAACTGAATAAATATTTTGCTTGATCTATATTGGAAGTGAGTGCTTCAGTAACGAGAAAAATACTTCTAATCGGATGTCTATTCTAGGCGAGGATCGGGTGGGAAGCTGCAATTCGCGTGAAGATACCAATTGGGGTGCTGCCGCTTGGCGCCTCCTATGTGTTCGCTCGAGGAAGAGCTTTTTTGCCGCAGTCCTGTTGGCGCTGCCGACCATTGCGCTGGAGCAAGGCCTTCTCTTCGCCGCGCCGGTCGGTCGGCCAGCCGAGGTCCGGATCGAAAGATTGCCCCCGTCATCCGGTCCGCTCCACCCGGGAAAAATCGGTCCAGATATCTTTAGTCCGAAGACAATTAGGGAACTTCGGGAACTCGAACAACGTCGTCGCGAAGAGGCGAAGGCCGATTGGAAGCCTTTCGGACAGGATCACGGCGACTACTCGATTTTCGACGGTCTTAAAAGTCGCGAGGAACGGGAGGTGCTTGGAAAGTACCTCGATGCCGACCCGTTGGCTGTCCGGCTCGGCATTAAGTCCTGGCGAATGACGGCCCCTCCTAAACTGACGGAAATTCATCGGGTTTTAGAACTCGCGCGTAAGCCGCTTCAAGGCCATGTCGAATTGGGCCTGTTCCTCGACGATGCGGTTTTCGGAGAGGCCGCCCAAGGTATCCGGACGGCATGGGGCTTGCGTCCTATCTCGGCCACGCCCAAGCCTGAGTTGTTGGAAGAAGCCCTCAAAGCGCGCACCGGTCAAACCTGGATCGTGGTTGGCCACGTCGAGGGTGACTCCTTCGTCATGCTCGATGCGCTGAAGCGAAAAACTCGGATCTCGATCCCAGATCTGTTGACCAAGGGTTTCAATCATGGAGTGCTGGTCATTCCCATTGGTTGTAGGACTGCAGCTGCGAACGCGCCTCTTGGTTTCATCAAGCCCATCAGTACCGATGCTGTGGCGACTTTCCTCAGCCAGCTTCCGCCAACGCCCATCGTCGCCGACCTCGTCTTCGGTCTGCGGAATATCGGGCAGATGCGCGTCAAGATGGATGATTTGCTGCACCAATTAGAAATCGAAGTGGAGGAGGGCGGAGGCGGTCAAGTCACTCATGTAAGGATTCCGTACAATTGGAGCGGCGGTCAGCCGTCAGGTAGCCTAGTGACATCGAGCCAGTTTCAGGACCTCATCGAAAGCGAGGCGTCAGCGCTGCTGCCGTGGAAACAGCGGTGGTGGCTTGCGATAAAATCAAATCCTTTAACCTATCTCGCCCTGTGGCTGCTGTTCTGGTTCGTGACCTGGACCTACCGAAAAAAGATACTGGCTTCATCCAGCAAGAGAGCCGATTCTTTTCTAGTTATGCTCCTTTCCCTACCCAACAAGCTCAGCCAGGCTGGATGTATTGTCGCCGCCACGATTGCGATACTCGCCCTGTTTTCCGCCGTGCCGCCCCTCTTCTTTATCGTAATCGGAGGTTTTGCACTCTATGGCCTCGCAGAGAAATTCGAAAGGAAATCATAGTGGAAAACGCTCCGTCGCTTATTGAATTGCTGAAGAGAAATGCGTCTGGAGATTTGGAAGCGCTACGAAGGCAGTTCCCTGAGGCTGCTAAACTGTTCTCCACCGAGCGGATGTTAGGACCCGAAGACGAAAGCGCTATTCCAACGGCTGAGAATGTGTCCGGTTCAGGCGGCATCCAACCGGGCCGTCCCACCCCTTTTCCGAACCGGGCAGCTGTTATTGCTCTGATCGAAACAAGTCTCAATACCATCATTGCAGAAATGGATGCGTTGACCCAAACCATCCGCAAGACAATGAAGCAAGTATCTCGAACCCGGTTTGCAGGGGCGATCGTGGCCACAATTGCAGGGGGCCTGACCAGCATACTGGCACTCAAGTTCCCCAACGAAGTGGTGCAGGCGGTTACGGCTTTCGTTGCCATGCTCGGTGGCATTACGACGGTGACTGCCGATCAGTTCGAGCGTGCGCCAAGCGGTGTCCGTATCGCCTCGGCCGAGGAATATGCTAAGCTTGTCGAAGCAAGGTCAAAGGTCGAATTGATTGAACTGAAGATCGCTCGCGACAACATCATCGCAATCAGTAGGCGCGATCTCTATGCCATGCTCGACGAACTCAACGATTACGCCCTGACGGTGAAGCGGCTCCAACTGGCATGATCGAAGTCGCATCGACAGTCTATGAAACGCCCCAGTCAGCGGGTCAAAGGTTCGACTTTTTTAGCGCCGGACTCAAGCTGTTGCCCCGGTCTTTTCTCAGATGTTTCTCGGCGCGCAGCCGCCCGATGAGCATCACGCCCCCTCTACATCGGACTAGCGAAATGTGTCCATGACGCCGCCTAGGCCGTGTAATGAGGACCTCCCCCTACAGCGCCACAGCCCCGCAGAAGATTACTTTCCACCTCGTCGCGTTCTTGAGCTTGCTCAGTTCCTCAATCGACGCTGTGCGGGACATGGCCGGCTTTCTCCGTCGCGAACATTCTTCATTGATCTTCAGTCGAACAATGCAGCAACATTCCGTGGTGATTTCGGTGGGAGTTTCGCCACGGAATATCCAAATGTGCCGCCTTCGTTCCGCTTGGCGAAAACTCACCAAACAACGGGCTTGCGCCGAACGCCCATGTTCTCTAGGAGTTCCGGACGTCGGAGCGTAGCGCAGCCTGGTAGCGCACCTGAATGGGGTTCAGGGGGTCGGAGGTTCGAATCCTCTCGCTCCGACCAGTTTTCCAAAAGCCAGCCCCGATGCCCCGGACCGAGCCG
>NZ_SOZD01000006.1 GCF_004519335.1 Jiella endophytica
CGCCGGCAAACCCAAAATGGTCGCCATCATCGCAGCGGCGCGAAAGCTGCTCACCATCCTCAACGCCATCATTCGGCACCAGAAACCATGGCAACCCGCTTGACTTCCAACACAGTCGCTGAGGTGCGAGCGCAGCGAGCCTCGAAGGGCGAGGGACTTCTGCCACTCCGACTTCACGGCTCGCGACGTCTTCTATCCTGCCGCTCGCGCCGGTTTCCGGTTCGCGCCAACCCGCGCCTTGGCCCTTCGAGGCTCCCCCTCGTTTCACTCGGGGTCGCACCTCAGGATGAGGGCGAAGCGCCAACGCTCCACGTTCCGTCACTGTCGTGTCTCAGCGCCATTGGACCGCGGGCAGACAATTTCAAAACCGACATCGACGGGCTCGCCCTGCAGAAGTCCCCTCACCCTGAGGTGCGAGCGCAGCGAGCCTCGAAGGGCGAGGGACTTCTGCCGACCCTGTCCGTCAGCTCATGGCATCATATATCCTGCCGCTCGCGCAACCTTCCCGTTCGCGCCAACCCGCGCCCTCGCCCTTCGAGGCTCCCCCTCGCTTTACTCGGGGTCGCACCTCAGGATGAGGGCGAAGCGCCAACGCTCCACGTTCCATCACTGTCGTGTCACAGCGCCATCGGACCGCGAGCAACGAAATGCAAAAGCGGCGCCGACGGGCTCGCCCCGCAGAAGTCCCCTCATCCTGAGGTGCGAGCACAGCGAGCCTCGAAGGGCGAGGGACTTTTGCCGCCCCTGTCTTCCTGCTCGCGACGTCTTCTATCCTGCCGTTCGCGACACCTTCCCGTTCGCGCAAACCTGCGCCCTCGCCCTTCGAGGCTCCCCGTCGTTTCACTCGGGGTTGCACCTCAGGATGAGGGCGCGGGGGCGATGCGCCGCACGCCCGCCTGATGCCGCGCTACAAGCTCACCATCGAATATGACGGCGCGCCCTATTGCGGCTGGCAGCGCCAGGCGAACGGACTGTCGGTGCAGGAGGTCGTCGAGACCGGCATTCTCGGCTTCACCGGCGAAGCCGCGACCCTGTTCGGCGCCGGGCGCACCGACGCCGGCGTCCACGCTACCGGCCAGGTCGCCCATGTCGACCTTGCACGCGAATGGGACGCGGACACGGTGCGCGACGCGCTGAACGCCCATATCCGCGACGAACCGGTGTCGATCCTTGCCGCAGAGCGCGCGCCGGACGATTTCGACGCCCGCTTCTCGGCCCGCAAGCGCTGGTATCTCTACCGGATCTTCAACCGCCGGGCACCGCCGGCAGTGGATCGCGGCCGGGTCTGGTGGGTGTCGAAGCCGCTCGACGTGGAGGCCATGCACGCGGCGGCGCAGGCGCTCGCCGGGACCCACGACTTCACCACCTTCCGCTCGACCCACTGCCAGGCGAAGAACCCGATCCGCACGCTGGAAGAACTGTCGGTCTTCAAGGGGCCTGGCGACGAGGTGCATCTCGTCGCCATGGCGCAGTCCTTCCTGCACAACCAGATCCGCTCCTTCGCCGGCACGCTGAAGCTCGTGGGCGAACACCGCTGGACGACGGCGGACGTCATCGCAGTTCTCGAAGCCCGCGACCGCACGCGCTGCGGCCCGGTTGCGCCGCCTGACGGCCTTTATCTGACCAAGATCGAATATGGCAACGCGCCGAAGCGGACGCTGCCGGCCTATCCCGCCACCTGAGCGACGTTACCACCTCGCCGCCCTCGCGAAATCGACAAACGCCCGTAACGGCCCCGGCAGATGCTTTCGCCCCGGATAGTAGAGAAATGGTCCGGAAAAGCTCTGCCACCAGTCCTGTAGCACCGGCTCGAGCTTTCCCGCCTCGAGATGCGGGCGCAGCCACTCCTCGAAGATCGCGATCACACCGGCGCCGCCGATCGCCGCCTCGATGGCACAATCGATCCCGCCGCTCGTCGAGACGATCAGCGGGCCCGACACCTCGATCTTGACGATCTCGCCATCCTTCTCGAATTCCCAGGGGTTGGTCAGTGCGCCGCCGCGAAAGCGGCCGAGCAGGCAGCGATGGGCGAGAAGGTCGCGCGGATGCTCCGTCCGTCCGGCGCGGTCGAGATAATCCGGCGAGGCCGCCGCCGCCATCCTCTGCTCGCGCGGACCGATCGGCACGGCGATCATGTCCTGCTCCAGCCGCTCGTCATAGCGGATGCCGGCATCGCAGCCCTCTGCAAGGACATCGACGAAGCTGTCCTCGGCGAGGATTTCGAGACGGATGTCCGGATAGGCGGCAAGAAACTTCGGCACGATCCTCGGCAGGACGAGCCGTGCTGCCGAAACCGGGACGTTCAGCTTCAGCGTCCCCGCCGGCCGCTCGCGAAAACCGTTGACGACGTCGAGCGCGTCCTCGACCTCGGCAAGTGCCGGCCCGAGGCGGTCGATCAGCCGCCGACCGGCCTCGGTCGGCGCGATGCTCCGGGTGGTGCGGTTGAGGAGGCGCACGCCCAGCCGCGCCTCCAGCCGCCGCACCGCCTCCGACAGGCCGGATGCGCTCTTGCCGGTGACGCGGGCGGCGTCCCGGAAACCACCGGAGCGGACGACGGCGAGAAACTCCGGCAGATCGGCAAGGTCGGCTATCGTGCGCCCTTTCGTACGACCCGTGCAGTAATGCCCGTATTATCGCACAGCTGATCCGGGCTTAGCTACAGGGCCGAACAGCAAAGGAGTTCGACCATGACCGACTTGTCCAAAGCCGGGACCTTCAAGCTCGGCGACAAAGACGTGACACGCATGGGCTATGGCGCGATGCAGCTCGCCGGCCCCGGCGTGTTCGGCCCGCCGAAGGATCGCGACGGCGCGCTCGCCGTGCTGCGTGCAGCCATCGAGGCGGGCGTCGACCACATCGACACCAGCGACTTCTACGGGCCCTATGTCACCAACGAGATTATCCGCGAGGCCCTCCATCCCTATCCGGACGACCTGACGATCGTCACCAAGATCGGCGCCACCCGCGGCTCGGACGGCTCCTGGAATCCGGCCTTCTCGAACGGTGAGCTCCGGCGCGCCGTCGAGGACAATCTCGCCCATCTCGGCCTCGAGGCGATCGACGTCGTCAATCTGCGCCTGATGTTCGACGTCCATGGCCCGGCCGAAGGGCCGATCGAGGCGCCGCTGGCAGCACTGGCAGAATTGAAGCGCGAGGGGCTGGTGCGCCACATCGGCCTATCCAACGCCACGGCGACGCAGATCGAGGACGGGCGGAAGATCACCGAGATCGCCTGCGTCCAGAACCAGTACAATCTCGCCCATCGCGGCGACGATGCGCTGATCGACGATCTGGCGCGCGCCGGCATCGCCTATGTGCCGTTCTTCCCGCTGGGCGGTTTCTCGCCGCTCCAGGCCGAAACGCTGTCGTCCGTCGCTGCGCGGCTCGATAAGACGCCGATGCAGGTTGCACTCGCCTGGCTCTTGCAGCGCTCGGAAAACATCCTGCTCATCCCCGGCACGTCCTCGCTCGGGCACCTTCGGGAAAATCTCGCTGCAGCCGAGATCCAGCTGCCGGAGGACGCGGTTGCCGAACTTGACCGGATCGGCGCGGCTGGCTGAGGGGACAATGATACGACGGCAGGGGCGCCTCGCCTCTGCCGTCACACCAGGGGCACGCCGGTGACGTCCATCACCGCACCGTAGCTCATCAGCGAGGCGACGATCATCATCACGGTGATTGCCACTGCGGCGGCGAAATCCTTGCCGAGGGTGAAATAGATCAGCCGCATCGTGGCGGTCACCGTGACGATGGTGACGAGCAGGCCGATGAAGGCCGTCCCCTCGCCCGTTCCGAACAGGATGATTATCAGCCAGTAGGGGATCACCGCCCAGGCGAGCAGCGCGCCGCCCCAGTTGGTGGCGACGACCAGCGGCACGATCTTCTTCGAATAGCCGATCGGCCGTGCCACGATCATCAGGATCAGAACCGGCAGCAGCCAGGCGAGAGCGTCGGCGAATGCGTGGGCGCCATAGACGATCACGCCATTCGCATCGCCCGCCGGGGCATGGCCCCCGCCGGCCTCATAGGCGAGCCAGGAGAGCGCCAGCGGCGGCAGCGCGATGACGATCGCGGCGAAGGACTGCCAGAAGCCGTCGGCCGACAGGTCGAGGCGTTTCAGCCCCTCGGTCTTTCCGGTCATCAGAAGCAGCGCGCCGGAGAAGTACCGGACGACATCGGCGAAGCTCGGCATGAATTCAGGCGTGGGCGGCGAACCAGCGGGCGATGAAGGCTTCATAGATATCCGTCAGTCCCTGGAGTTCCGACAAGGCGACCCGCTCATTGGACATGTGCATGGTCCTGCCGACAAGCCCGAATTCGATGACCGGGCAATGATCCTTGATGAAGCGCGCATCGGACGTGCCGCCCGAGGTTGAAAGCTGCGGCCGCCGGCCGGTGGTCTCCTCAACTGCCGCGACCAGCGCCTCGGTCAAGGCGCCGGGTCTGGTCGAAAATGCCGCAGACGGCCGCTCGCGCCAGAGGAGTTCGCAACTGGCCGGGGCGCGGCCGGGACGAAGCCGGTCTGCCGCAGCGCCGCGTTCCACCCGGGCGGCGAGCTCGGCCTTCAGGGTCTCGACGCTCCATGTGTCGTTGAAGCGGACGTTGAAGAAAATCGAGCAACGCGCTGGAATCACGTTGACCGACGCGTTGCCGGTCTCGATCGCGGTGATCTCGAGATTGGAGGGCTGGAACGTCTCGGTGCCTTCATCGAGCGGCGAGGCAAGCAGAGCGTCGGCAATCGCGACGGCGGCGCGGACGGGATTGTCGGCCAGATGCGGATAGGCGACGTGGCCCTGCCGGCCGGTGATCCGCACCTCGGCCGACAGCGAGCCCCGCCGGCCGATCTTGATCATGTCACCGAGGGCATCGGGATTGGTCGGCTCGCCGACAAGGCAGGCATCGAAGCGCTCGCCGCGGGTCTTCGCCCAGTCGAGCAGCTTCACCGTGCCGTTGACCGCCGGGCCTTCCTCGTCGCCGGTGATCAGGAACGACACCCGGCCCTTTTGCGCACCGTTCTTCCGGACATAGCGGCCGTGGGCGGCGACGAAGGCGGCAATCCCGCCCTTCATGTCGACGGCGCCGCGGCCGATCATCTCGCCGTCGACGATCTCCGCTGCAAAGGGGTCGCGGCTCCAGTCGCCGAGATCGCCGGGCGGGACGACGTCGGTGTGCCCGGCAAAGACCAGATGCGGGCCTTCCCCGCCGCTTCGGGCAAAGAGATTTTCCACCGGCTCCGAGCCGGCCTCCTCGAAGACCGGCCGCGCGACCTCGAAACCCTCGCGTGACAGAAGCGCGCCCAGAAATGCCAGCGCTCCGCCTTCCCGCGGAGTCACCGAGGGGCAGCGGATCAGGCCGGCGAGAATCGCCACCGGGTCGGTCGGATCGATGGCCGCGGCCGCCTCTTCCGCAGGCCCGGGATCAGGATGCTGTGCTTGGATCATGGTTCGGGCATAGCCCAGATGATGCCGAGCCGCCACAGCGCCGGCGCGACGGTGACGATTGGTTAAGGTTTGACGCCCTGCGCCACCTCTTCGCCACGATTGCGCCGCGATCGGCCCGGAGATCGGCAGGTGGGGACAATTGCGAGCGGGGGCCGGCGTGCTCACTCACCGGACGGATCATCGGATCGACCGAAGACTGCCACGGCGCGCAGCGTCGCTCGTGGCGCTGGCGGGCCTTTTGGCGGTGTCCGGCTGCATCGCCGACGGCCCCGGCGGCTCGCCGCTCGGCGTCGCCTTCGCCGGCAAGGAAGACGGCGCGGATGCCGCCGATGCGGCGGCAACGAAAGATGTCACCTCCGTCGAGGTCTCGACCGAAGAGGTGAAGAAATCCGACCGGGTGATCGCCGCCCGGGAAGCCGCGCAATCGGCCGAAAGCGGCACGATCTCCGGCAGCGCCGCCATCGACAGGATGATCGTCCAGCACGCCAACGAGAACGGCATTCCGCCCGCTCTCGCCTTTGCCGTGGTGCGCGTCGAAAGCCGCTACAATCCGCGGGCCCGCGGCCGCGGCGTCTACGGCCTGTCGCAGATCAAGCCGGCGACGGCCCGCAGCCTCGGCTTTTCCGGCTCGGCGAGCGACCTTCTCGACGCCGACACCAACCTCACCTACGGCATGCGGTATCTGAAGGGTGCCTGGGAAAAGAGCGGCCACGACGTCTGCGGCACGGCGATGAAATACAAGGGCGGCCACCGAACGACCCGGATGACCGCAGCAGCCCGCAGCTATTGCTCGAAGGTGAAGGCCCAGATGGCCGAGCTCGACCTGTCGCGCAGCGCGCCGGGACGCGCCGTGCCGGCGGTGATCGAGACCAGAGTCGCCACTCGGGAAGCCAGGTCCGAGCGCCGCGACGACCTCGTCAAGGCCGCGGCCTTCGCCCCGGCTGCGGCCCCGTCGCCTACCGCAACCACGACCGAGCGCTCCGCGCCGGTCGAGGCGGTGCCGCGCTCGATCAGCGTGACGGTCGACCATGTCCGGCCGGAGCCGGATACGCCGCGCGGCGGCCGGGTCGCTTCAGCGACGAAGCAGGAGCCGACCGAGGACGCCGAGGCGAAGGCCCGCGAGGAGAACCTTGCCGCCCGCTTCGGCGACGACGAGGCGGGCGTGCCCGTTCCGGCCCTTCGGCCTTCCCTCGCGGACTGAGCCGGCGATCGCGCCGCACCGGCCGCCGGCACCGTGCTCTGATCGAACCCTCAGCGGTCGGTGACGACCAGCATCGGCCCGAGCCTGTCGCGGCGGTAGTCGATCTTTCCGGCCGGATAGTAGAGGCTCGACACCGTGCCGTCGAAGAACAGCGCGTCGCGGCAGCCGAGCCTCTCCTTGAAGAACGTTCCAAAATCCCAGAAATTCACCGGCGAGCGCGACAGGACGAGATGGACCGTCCCGCCATCGGTGCTGGCGCAGACGCCATTGCGGATGTGGCGGCTGTCGGAGTTCTCGATGAAGCGCGGGTGCAGCTTGCCGTCGACGACCAGCATCGGTCCTGACTGGGTGGCGAGATCCGGATGGTGCCGGCCGGCGAGATAGCGGGTCGATTCCATCACCTGCGCCCGGCCGTCCTCGACGAAGAAGACGCCGTTTGGCCGCAGCGAATAGTTGCCGGAGCCGGTTCCAAGCACCGCGCCATGGACCTCGCGGCCGTCCTCAACGGCGAGCCCCACCGGCCGGCGATCCTCGTGATACATGCCGGCATTCACGATCAGCTCGACCTCGCGGCCCGGCAAAGACGCCGTGACCGCTTCGAACGTCTCGTAGGGCTTGCCGGCCGCATCGACCGCCCGCAACGACAGCCGATAACGATCGAGCGGCACCTCGCAGACGATGTATCCGACGCCCATCGCCGTCTCGGTGCGGCAGAGGCCGGAATGGCCTTCGGGGAGTCCCGGCACGGACTGGAACAGACCGAACAGGCCAGCAGCGGCTGCCAGCGTCGCAGGCCAGCCGCTGTGAAGCCGATGCGAGAACCGTTTCACCATCCGTCAGCCGTCCTGCGGACTTCGCTGGCGAAAACCGCCCGCACTTAATTCCGCAAGAGTTCGTTGATCGAGGTCTTCGACCGGGTCCGCTCGTCGACCCGCTTGACGATGACCGCGCAATAGAGGCTCGGGCCGGGCTCGCCATTGCCCATCGGCTTGCCGGGCATGGCGCCGGCGACCACCACCGAATAGGGCGGCACCTCGCCATAGGAGACTTCGCCAGTCGTCCGATCGACGATCTTGGTCGACTTGCCGATGAAGACGCCCATGCCGAGCACCGAACCCTCGCGGACGATGCACCCCTCGACCACTTCGGAGCGGGCGCCGATGAAGCAGTTGTCCTCGATGATCGTCGGGCCGGCCTGCATCGGCTCGAGCACGCCGCCGATGCCGACGCCGCCGGAAAGATGCACGTTCTTGCCGATCTGGGCGCAGGAGCCGACCGTCGCCCAGGTGTCGACCATCGTGCCCTCGTCGACATAGGCGCCGAGATTAACGAAGGACGGCATCAGGACGACGCCCTTGCCGATAAAGGCGGAGCGGCGGACCACGGCGTTCGGCACGGCGCGCAGCCCCGCCTCGCGGAAGCGGTTCTCGCCCCAGCCCTGAAACTTCGAGGGCACCTTGTCCCACCAGGTGGCGCCGCCGGGCCCGCCGTCGATCACCGCCATGTCGTTGAGACGGAAGGAGAGAAGCACCGCCTTCTTCAGCCACTGATGGACGGTCCAGGCGCCGTCCTCGCCCCGCGTCGCGACCCGCGCTTCGCCGCTGTCGAGCAGCTCGAGCGACGCGTCGACCGCGTCGCGCACCTCGCCCTTGGTCGATGGCGAGATACCGTCGCGCTCCTCGAAGGCACGCTCGATCGTCAGTTCCAGGGCGGCGCGGTCCGGCGCGGTCATCGGCAAGGCTCCATCGGGGGTGGAAAAAGGCCGCAGCGGCGGCCCTGTTCAATTCGCCGCGGACCCTAGTTGCCAGCCTTCAGAAGGTCAATTGAAGCGATCGAGCCGTTCCGAGATCATGTCCGACAAGCCGCACCGCAATCGTGACGGATGGGATCCGTTTCCAAGCTCGGAGCGCGACAGGCAGGATGCCGCCGCGATGTCCGGCGGCACGCCCCAGACCCGTTCGCCGACCTACCGCCTCGCCTTCGACGATGCCGACTTCCTGACCCGCGAGGAGACCCGCGGCGTCCGGCTGCAGCTCGAACTGATGAAGCCGGAACTCGCCTTTCTCGATGCCGGGATCCTGTCGACAGTCGTCCTCTTCGGCGGCGCCCGCATTCCGCCGCCGGGCGTCGCCGCCTGGGCTGCGCGCAACGACACGCAGAAGGCAAACCTTGAGGCCAGCTCGAAATATTACGAGGAGGCCCGGCGCTTCGCGCAGATCTGCTCGCGGCATTCTGCGACCTCGTCCGGCGGCAAGGAGTTCGTCATTGTCACCGGCGGCGGCCCAGGCGTGATGGAAGCCGGCAATCGCGGCGCCGCGGATGTCGGGGCGCCGTCGATCTCGCTCAACATCACCCTCCCCCGCGAACAGGAGCCGAACCGTTTCGCGACGCCGGAGCTCTGCTTCAACTTCCACTACTTCGCCATCCGCAAAATGCACTTCCTGCTCAGGGCAAAGGCGATGGCGATCTTCCCCGGCGGCTTCGGCACGATGGACGAGCTGTTCGAGGCGCTGACGCTGATCCAGACGAAGCGGATGCAGAAGATCCCGGTGATCCTCTTCGGCGAGAGCTTCTGGAAGCGGGTGATCAGCTTCGAGGCGCTGGTGGAAGCCGGAACGATCGCGCCGGACGACCTGGAGCTCCTCACCTTTGCCGAGACGGCCGAAGATGGCTGGCAGGCGATCCGGCAATTCTATGCGTTCTGAGGTTTCAGGCAGGGCAGTTGGCGGCGACGGGGCGACCGTCGCGCGTGGCTGCGGCGCCTACAGCATCGGCCCGACAATCGGAATCGATTTTCGGCAAGCGTGATGCGGTGATACAAAGACTGAGAGCGTCCATTCGGACGCTCGGCGCTCTATTCGCCCGCGGTGGCGCCGCTCTTATCCTTCATCCGCGCCCGAAGCCCCTCGCAGGGGTCCTCGATGCTGGCGCGGGGGGTGAAGATGGTGAAGTCGTAGGGCGCCGGTTCCTCGGTTCGAAGTCCGTAATCGGCAGGCGCGTCGTCCTCGCCGTCGACTTCCATCATCCGCACCGAGACCGTGCCGCCTTCGGGATCCCTGCGGTTCAACAGCGCGGGAACGCCGCGATCGTTGCGCACATGGCCGGCACCGGCGATCAGCACCGCCTGGTCGCCATCCTTCGCAGCGTCCGTCATCGACGCGGCGAGCGATCCGTCCCGCGCCCGCTGCACCGTCGCCATCGGCGCGATGGCACCATCCGGCATCAGGCCGCAATGGGCAAGGCGGATCTCGTCCATCAGATCGGCGGCCAGCGCAGGATCGGCCTCGCCTTCGAGGGACAGACGCGCCCGGGTCTCGGCAGAAAGGCCGGCAATCCCCTCCGAAGCGATGGAGCTGACCAGTTCGCGGTCGAGATCGCCCGGCGAGACAGCGATGCCCTCGCGCTTCGCGGCCTCGAAAAGCGGGCGGTACATGGAAAATTCCGGCCAGCCGCGCTCGGACCATTCCAGCCGCTCGGGCAGATCGTCGAGATCGATCGACCGGCCCTTCGTCGTCCCGAAGGCCGAAACGACGCTGCCGAGGCGATGCGGGATCATTTCGAAGACCATCGAAAGATCGCTCTGGCCGTCGGCGAGATCGCCGACGATGTCGCTCTGCAGGCGATGATGATCCGGATTGTCGTGGCTTTCGCCGAGCAGCACGTAGCGCGCCGCCTTGGCCGCCCCCATCAGCTGCGAGGCGTCCGAGCGGTTGCCGTCGCCCTGGAAGATGCCGCCGACGAGCGGATTGTCGGCGAAGAACCGCGACTGCCACTGCGGCTGGTCGTTGTCGAGCAGGCGCCGGGAGAGCGGCGTGCTTTCGAAGGCGGGTGCAGATGCCCGCGCCGCGGCATCGCCGGCCGCCGCGACCTGCTTCAGAAAGGCCGATGCGCCGTTGCCTCCGGGACCGGCGAGACTGGCCGGTGCCAGCGCGGTTTCGCCGGCCGGCGTCGCCTTGGCAACACCGTCCTCGGCGACGGCGGCGGCGATGCGCTCGTCCACCGCGACGGAGCCGCGGAACGGCTCGACGGTGGCGACCTTCACTTCGGCGAAATCGTCGTCGCCCTTGCGGCGATAGGAGAGGGTGACACGGTCTGCAGGCGTCTTGTCACGATAGGCGAGCGAGAGCTTCTTGTGATCGTCCTTCGTGGTGGTCGTGTCATCCGCGACCGCAGTCGGCACGGCGTCGGCCGGCTTCGGCCCTGACGGGACGGCGGACACCGCGGCCGGTTTCCCGTCCATGGTGCCGACGACGCCGTAGCCGACCCCACAGAGAGCGGCCGCAATCGACGGAACGATCCAATATTGGCTCTTCAAGTCGAAAGACCCCCAATCCCCCGGCTGTCGCTCGCGGCCCCATTCCCCTTGGGACCACGGCGTGCGCAAGCATTACGAATTACGCCATGTTGTGGCAAAACTATTGCAATTCTGCCCCTGCCGGCAAATTTATTGCCGCACCCTGCCGGGTCGAGGCCATGTCGCGCCGGCTCTTCGTGCCTCTCGGCCATCCATTGGAAGACATCCGACGCTTCCGCCTGCTGCGGTCAGGCCTCGGAGAGAAGCGCCCGCGCCACGATCAAGCGCATGATTTCATTGGTTCCTTCGAGGATCTGGTGGACCCTGAGATCGCGGACGATCTTCTCGATCCCATAGTCGGCGAGGTAGCCGTAACCGCCGTGCAGCTGCAGCGCCATATCGGCGACGGAAAAACCCGCATCGGTGACGAAACGCTTGGCCATGGCGCAGAATTTCGTCGCGTCCGGTGCCTTCGAATCGAGCTTCCATGCCGCCTGGCGCAGGAAGATTCGCGCCGCCGACAGCTCGGTCTCCATGTCGGCGAGGCGGAACTGCAGCGCCTGAAACTCGCTGAGCGAACGGCCGAAGGCCTGGCGCTCGCGCATATAGGCGAGTGTCTTGTCGAGCGCGGCCTGGGCAGCGCCGAGGGAGCAGGCTGAAATGTTCAGCCGGCCGCCATCGAGCCCGGCCATGGCATAGGCAAAGCCGCGTCCCTCCTCGCCGAGGAGATTGGCGGCCGGGATCCGGCAGTCCTCGAAACGCACTTCCGCCGTCGGCTGGGCGATCCAGCCCATCTTGCGCTCCTGCGTCCCGAAGCTCAGCCCTTGCGTGCCGTTCTCGACGAGAAAGGCCGAGATGCCCTTTGGTCCCTCCCCGCCGGTCCGGGCCATGACGAGATAGAGATCGGAAAAGCTCGCGCCGGAGATGAAGCTCTTGGTGCCGTTGAGGACATAGCTGTCGCCATCCCGCCGGGCGGAGGTCTTCAGCGCCGCCGCATCCGAGCCGGAACCAGGCTCCGTGAGGCAGTAGCTGCCGATCGCCTGCATGGCGGAAAGCCGCGGCAGCCAGCGCTCGCGCTGCGCGGCGGTGCCGAACCCGTCGACCATCCAGGCCACCATGTTGTGGATCGACAGGAACGCCGAGACGGACGGGTCGCCATAGGAGAGCGCCTCGAAGATCAGCGCGGCATCGAGCCGCGAGAGGCCCGAGCCGTATGCCTCGCGGACGGTGATCGCCGCCATGCCGAGGCCGGCGAGTTCCTCCAGCACGTCCCGCGGCAGCCGCTTTTCCGCCTCCCAGTCGGCGGCGAAAGGCGCCATCTTCTCCACTGCGAAATCCCGCGCCATGTCGAAGATCTGCTGCTGCTCGTCGGTGAGCGAAAAATCCATTGGTCTCCTCCCGGCCGCGATGGACCTGCCCGCCAACGTGGATCGGCGAGCCTGGCTGCGCTGCCAAGCCCTTGCCGCCTGAAGACGACCGCAAGCTTGTCGATATCGGCGTTTTCGCTTATCTTAGAGCGGAATGCAGCTTGGATGTCGACGCAGCGTCGCGGATGCGAGACGTGCTTCGACAGTTGGAGTTTCGGGCCATGGTTCCGGTCGCAGCGGCTCAGTGCCTCATCATCATCGACAAGCCGCTCTGGGGCTGAAGCCCCGCCGAGCGGTCGTCACCCCTGTGGCCGCCACGGCACGCTATCGGGGCGTCGCTTCTTCGCCTGCATTGCGCTCGGCCTGATACGCCACCGCTTCGCCGCATAACCACGCCGCATTGGCGTAGAGCGAGCGGCTTTTCCCCTCTATCCTGTTCCAGCGGATATGCTCGTCCATCAGCGTCCCCATGTCGCTGAGGATCGTCCCCATCAGTTCGAAGACATCGTCCGCCTTCAGATAATTCTTGCGCACCAGAACGGCGATATCCTCGACGAAATCGAGAAAGCGCACGGTCTTCACATATCGCGTCTGGACATGCGGGTAGACCTCCACCGAGTGCAGATGCTCCTCCAGGAGTTCGAGGAGACGGGAATGCGCAAAGGCCGACAGCGTCGTCGATTCCCGAACGGCGGGATCGAGACGGTCGAACTGGCGCATCAGCCCCCGCAGGGATCGGCGCGACAGCTGCATTTCCGGTGAGTAGAAGCGGTTGGTGATCTCGATATAGGCGAAGGCCAGGCGCGAATGCCGGGCCTGCTCGTTCTGGTCGATGATGTGATCGAGCTGCTTGCGGGCCGTCATGAATGCCCCGACAGCGAGGCAAAGAGCGCCGATCCCCGCAGCGAAATACAGCATTTCGAGCGCCGACCGGATCGAACCGAGGGCGCCTCCACCAACGCTGCCCGGCGCCGTCGAGATGCCGAAGAAGATCGCCAGGAATAAAAGTTCGACGACGAAGGAGGCAGCGCCCACGGCGACAAGGGTGAGCAGCTTCGAGTTCCAGCCACGCGCCGACGGTCTTTGCGCGTCGCCCTTGGCGTTCTCCGAACGATCCATGGACTGCCCTGCCCGGCACCAAGCCGCGAAAGCCGCAGGATCAGCCGGTCCCGACGGCGGCAGATGCTCGCACGGGCGCGGATCTTCCTCAACGGAAATCTTCTTTACCGTGCGAGTCGTCGACGCGCCCGATTCAAGATGCCGAAACTTTGAGGAAAATTGGTACGCCCAAGGGGAATCGAACCCCTGTTTGCGCCGTGAGAGGGCGCCGTCCTAACCGCTAGACGATGGGCGCGTGCCAATGCGGCGGGATATAACCGGCGCTGTTCGGCTTGGCAACCCGTCCAGGCCTTGCAGCCGAAGAGAAATTTGCCGGCGGCAACATTCTCATGCGGGACACGCCGACCGACCCTGCCGGGCGATGGAGATTTCGACCGGCGCAGCGCCGGCCGACCCCGTTGTCGAGGCGACCTCGCCTCAACGCCCCACCGCGACCGCTTCCCTCAGCGGGCTCCGGCCTCAGCGGGGCCAGGCGTTCACGCATCGGCGCCCTCGCCTCACCGGGCCGCGTCACTTGCCGGCAGCGGTCGCGATGTCGATGCGCTTGAGGATCCGGCCGTCGGCGAGCGCGACCACGAGCAGGTGCTCGCCGCCCTCTGCTCTGGTGTGAAGAAGCGCCCGGTCGCCATCCATGGCGATCGAGACGATCGTCTCGCCGGCGGGGACCGTCAGGCTCGCGACGCCTTCGCCGAGCCCCTTCGCCTTCGGCAGCGTCTTGTAGACAACGACGCCGAGCACCGCCATAACCCCGACGATCATGATGCCGACCGAAACGACCAGAAGCCTCACCATCTTGCGGCGCAGGCGCTCGGCTGCCGGGTCGAGCGGCTTTTCGTCTTCGGTCCCGTCCAGATTGCCTGGCCCCATGATGCTCCCTCTCGCATGCGCTGTCGATCGCGCCCTCATCGGCGGCGACGATCCTTGCCGCCGCTCCTACAGGGCTTGAAACCATGGAGACAAGACGCTTCGTCGTCGCCGAGCCCGATGCCGGGGAACGCCTCGACGTTTTCCTCGCCCGTCTTCTCGATGGCGAACTTTCGCGCAGCCGCATCAAGGCGCTGATCGAGGACGGCAATACGAGGATCGATGATCGCCCGGCAGAAAGCGCAAAGCGGAAGCTTGCCGCCGGCGAGAGCGTCGAACTCGCTCTGCCCGCCCCGGAGGACGCCGAGCCGAAGCCCCAGCAGATCCCCCTCGACATCCGTTATGAGGACGCCTTTCTGCTCGTCATCGACAAACCGGCAGGACTGGTCGTCCATCCCGGCGCCGGTAATCCCGACGGGACGCTGGTGAATGCCCTCGTCGCCCATTGCGGCCCGAGCCTGACCGGCATCGGCGGCGTCCGCCGGCCGGGCATCGTCCACCGGCTCGACAAGGACACCAGCGGATTGCTGGTCGTCGCCAAGACCGAGACGGCCCATCGCAGCCTGTCGGAGCAGTTCGCCGCCCATGGCCGCGACGGCCGGCTGTCGCGCACCTATCTCGCCGTCGTCTGGGGCGAGCCCCGGCCTGCGGCCGGCGTCGTCGATGCGGCGCTCGGCCGTTCGGCGACGAACCGGATCAAGCGGGCGGTCGTCCCCGCCGGGCGCTCCGACGCCCGCCATGCCATGACCCATTACGAGACCCTCGCCGTCGGCCATGCCGCCGCGGAGGCGTCGCTGTTGCGTTGCCGGCTGGAGACCGGCCGCACCCATCAGATCCGCGTCCACATGGCCCATATCGGCCACCCGCTCGTCGCCGACCCGCTCTATGGTGCGGCGATGCGCACCAAGGCCGTGCGGCTCGACTGCGAGAGCCGGGCCGTTGTCGACGACTTCGGCCGTCAGGCACTGCACGCTGCGGAGCTCGGCTTCCGTCACCCGGCAGACGATCGCACCATGCTGTTCCGCTCGCCACTGCCTGCGGACATGCGGAACCTCTGCGAGGTGCTTTCGGTTGACGTCGCGGACGAAGCGATCGTGCGGCTGGACGGCGAGCCGGCCTGAGCCGAACGCTCGAAACCGTGATCTGCGCTGAATGAAACCTTGTTCATTTTCGCAGCCGGGATCGTGTAATCGCTTCCGACCGTCACCATATGTCATATCGGGCGTCTGCGGGCTGGCGACAGCAGCCCCGCGCCGGCCGGCTTCCTGGCGAAGCGGCCGAATTCGAGCGATGGAGGGCGCAATATGGCCCAGATGAATCTACCGACCATCTCCTCGGGCGACGGCGGTCTGACCCGCTACCTCGAGGAGATCCGGAGGTTTCCGATGCTGGAACCGCAGCAGGAATACATGCTGGCAAAGCGCTATGCGGAACATGACGACCGCGGCGCGGCGCATCAGCTCGTCACCAGTCATTTAAGACTGGTTGCCAAGATCGCAATGGGTTACCGCGGCTACGGCCTGCCGATCGGCGAGGTGATCTCCGAGGGCAATGTCGGGCTCATGCAGGCGGTGAAGCGCTTCGATCCGGAGCGCGGCTTCCGCCTCGCCACCTATGCGATGTGGTGGATCAAGGCCTCGATCCAAGAATACATCCTGCGCTCCTGGAGCCTGGTGAAGATGGGCACGACCGCCAACCAGAAGCGGCTGTTCTTCAACCTTCGCAAGATGAAGAGCCGCATCCAGGCGCTGGACGAGGGCGACCTCAACCCCGATCAGGTGAACCAGATCGCCACCAAGCTCGGCGTCTCCGAGGACGAGGTGATCTCGATGAACCGTCGACTGTCCGGCGATTCGTCCCTCAACGCGCCGATCCGCGCGACCGAGGGCGAATCCGGCGAATGGCAGGACTGGCTGGTCGACGACAGCGAATCCCAGGAAGAGACGCTGGTTCGTCAGGACGAGTACGACCAGAGGCGCGGCATGCTGCGTTCGGCGATGGGCGTGCTCAACGACCGCGAGCGGCGGATCTTCGAGGCACGCCGCCTCGCCGAGGATCCGCTGACCCTCGAGGCGCTGTCGGGCGAGTTCGACATCTCGCGCGAGCGCGTCCGCCAGATCGAGGTGAGAGCCTTCGAAAAGGTGCAGAAGGCGGTGCGCGACAAGGCCGCCGCCGCCAACGAGGCGCTGACGCCGGTCAGCGCCTGACCTTCGGCGCCTCGCCGAACGAAGTCTGGAACGACGAAAGCCGGGGCCAAAGCGCCCCGGCTTTTGCATAGGGAGAAATGCCGCTCTCGCCTTCGGGCGGCGCCCTGCCCGGCTCAGCGCAGCGACGGCAGCTTGCCGATCGGGAAGATGCCGGCGGCGACAACGCCATTCTTCACCCGCAGCTCGATGACGGTGCGGCCGTCCTGCTGGCGGCCGGCCATCGGCAGGGCGGAGGCGATGCCGACGGCGATGTCCTTCAGCTTCGGCGCCACAGAGGTGACGAGGCGGGCGATTTCCTTCGGTTCGGCGATCGCCAGCTGGAACTTGCCGTTCACCTGGCCTTCGTCGTCGAAGGTGAAGTCGCCGGAAAGCTCGGCATTCGCCTTGTCCATCTTCAGGAGGAACGAGCGCAGCGAGACATGGCGGTCGGCAAAGAGCTCTCGCCCGGTCAGCCCGCGGGCGGCGCCGGAGAGCCAGTTGCCGGCGCCGTCGATGGTGAGATCCGTGCTGGCATCGAGGGCCGGCAGGTCCGGCGCGTCGGAAAAGGTCAGCCTGCCGCCCTTCATCAGGGTGAAGATGTCAAGATTGCCGTCGTTGCGCCGCGCATGGATCTCGCTGTGGTCGGCATCGACGAGGCTTTCGCCGCCAGAGGCCGGCTGCGCCAGCGCCACCTTGGGCTCGTCCGTCACCACCGAGAAGTGATCGAGCCCTTCCGTCCAGAAGGTCGCCGAGGCCTGCGCCAGCGCCCAGCGGATGTCGAGCGGCGGATAGCCCTGGCCATCGATGCGCAGCGGGCTGTCGAGTTCGCCGACGATGCGATTCGGCTGGTAGATCTGCGCCGCGGTCCTGACCGCCCCCGCCGACGCCTTGAACGGCCGCACGTCCGACCTGACGACCGACAAAGCGTCGCAGCGAAAGCCGATGCGGAAGGGGAAGCCGAAGACCTCGCGATTGGGACATTCCACCTCGGTGCCGCGGGCCCGGGCCATCTCGATCGCCCGCGTCAGCTCGCCGTCGAGTCGGCTGGCGAGATAGAACCACGCGCCGCTCAGCGCCGCCGCGAGCAGCACGACGAGCAGCGCCACCACGAAGAGGACGCGGCGGGCCTTGGAGGGACTGTCGCTTGACGGGGCCATCCCGTTATCCTCTTAGAGCATGATTCCGAAACGCTTCGAACGGTTCGGACAACACCATGCGACGGCACAAAAATCGAGGGCGGGTGACGCGGCGCGCGTTCGAAGGGCCGCGCAAGACAGGGGCGATCTTTCCGGGTCTATGCATCGCGCTCTGCGAAATGCGATCGGGATTTTCGGGCCGATGCCGCAGGCGAGCGAGGCGAACGTCCGGCGCTTTCGGCAAGATCCGGACGGCCGGAGAAAAGGGAGCGGAACGACTTGGGAGCAACGGAAGATTTCTGGGTGTTCGGTTACGGATCGCTGATCTGGCGCCCCGGGTTTGACTATGAGGAACGGGCAAAAGCAAGACTTGCCGGCTACCATCGTTCGCTCTGCATTCACTCTCACGTTCATCGCGGCACCCCGGAGCGCCCCGGCCTCGTCTTCGGCCTCGACCGCGGCGGCTCCTGCGTCGGCATGGCCTTCCGGGTCGCCGGTGCAAGGCGGGACGAGACCGTCGACTATCTGAGAGCCCGCGAACTCGTCACCAATGTCTATCGCGAAATCGTGCTTCCCGTGCGGATCGAGGGCGGCCGGCGGGTCGAGGCGATCACCTATGTCGTCGATCGCGGACACAGCCAGTATGCCGGCCGGATCGACGCCGCCCATGCCGCGCGGATCGTCCGCAGCGGCCACGGCCAGTCCGGGCCCAATGTCGACTATGTGAAGAGCGCCTACGAGCATATCGAGGCTCTGGGGCTGAAGGACCGCTGGCTTCAGGAGGTGGTCTCGCGGCTCTGAGCCGATTCGCCGGATCCGGCTGGCGTCGCGGTCGAGGCGACGGGGGCAGAGCCGTCGCCGCCCTGCCATCCGGCTTCCTTGAGGAGTTCGCGGGAGCGGCTCTCGATCGCCGACCGCAGGCTTTCGATGAAATGCGGCCGGTCGAGCCCCGGCGCGATCGGCGGCAAAAACTCGGCACGAATTTCGCCGGGATGTTTGCGAAATCCCCGGCGCGGCCAGAACAGCCCGGAATTCAGTGCCACCGGGACGGCCGGCAGGCCGAGCGCGTCGTAGAGCCGGAAAACGCCCTGGCGGTAGTCGACCTCGGCGCCGGGAGCGGTGCGGGTGCCTTCCGGAAAGATGATGATCCGCCGCCCCTCCGCGACGGCGTCGCGGGCAGCCTGCGTCATCTCGGCGATCGCGGCGCCGCGCCGCGAACGGTCGACCGGGATCATCCGCATGCGGCGGGCGAAACTGCCGAACAGCGGGATGTGCATCAGCTCCTTCTTGAGGATGAAGGTCGGCCGGTCGACGGCGACGAGCAGCGCCATGATCTCCCATTCCGACTGGTGCTTCGAGGCGACGATCGCCCCGCCCTCGGGTAGGTTCTCGGCGCCGCTGACCAGCGATCGCGCCCCCGCCACCTTTTCGAGCAGCCACAGGCTCGAGCGCGCCCAGTTGCGCACGATCCACCAGCAGGTGGCCTCTGACGCGAAGAAGAACACCGGCGACCAGAACAGCAGCTGAAGCGTCAGGTTGCCGTAGAACAGGATGTTGAACGCGATCGAACGCAGCAGCGTCATGTGAGGCCGGATCCCCGTCGGGCGCGGCCGTTTTGCCGCGCTTTTCCCCCGCGTTCATAAAGACGCCGGTGGCCCGACGCAAAGCCGTCGGCGCGAGAAAGCGCCGGATGCGGCCCGTCAGTCGCGGTCGAGGCTGGCGACGGTCGACACCGCTTCGTTCTCCTGAGGCGCCATGCCCAACGCGCCGCGCATCCGCGTCGCGATCAGCTTGCCGTATTCGGTGAGGAGCAGCTTCAAGCCCGAGCCGGTCGGCAGCTTGTCGCGGTTCCAGAGGTCGGCGCGCCGCACCGCCACCGGGGTGATCGAGCGAATGCCTGAGAGCCGGTCGAACTCCAGGAGCGAGCGCGGCATGTGATAGTCGCTGGTGACGAGGATGAGGTCGCGATAACCGCGCTTTTCTGCCCAGCGCCCGGCGATCTCGGCATTGCCGATAGTGTCGGCGGCGACGTAGTCGATGTCGACGCAGCAGTCGAACCAGGCCTTGTTGGTGTTGGTCAGCCTGGCAAGCGTCGAGGCACTGGTGCCCGGGTGGACACCGCTGATCAGGAGGCGCCTTCCCCGCCCGCTGCGCAACAGATCGAGGCCGTAGTCGATCCGCATCGCGCCGCCGGTCAGGACCACGATCGCATCGGCTTCGCTTGCCGGGACGACCCGCGACAGCCGGTCGACCTCCTCGGTGAAGCGCCAGAACCCGCCTGCCAGATAGCCGCCGACGCCCGCCATGATCAGCAGCAGAGCCAGCCGCTTGCGCAGCCTGATCCCCGGCTGCGGCGCGCGCCCGTGTTCCGGCTTGCGGCCGAAGCGCGAGGGACCGAAAAGTGGGTCGGCGGCAATGGTCATTCATTCTCCGCATCGGGCAGCGGCGACGCGAGCAGTCCCTGCCCGGCGCCAAATTCCAAACGCTTCGACCAGCAACGCAGGATGACACCGGTCAATGCGATTGGCCATCCCATCGTGAGACTTATCATCTCGAGCGACCGGTCATCCGATTTTGGTACTCCGGATCACTGGCGTCGAACTTGCAAAATTCGACCAATCAGATGAAGCCTTTGTTAACTTTCGACGGGCGAGATCATGTCGATTTCAGCAAGGTGCCGGGTCACCGTCCAGCGCGACGTCAACGCCGTCAGGGTCGCCACGGTTGCAACCAGGATGAACACGCCGGCATAGCCCGTCCAGCCGATCGTGAACGAGCCGAACAGGGCACTGATCTGATCCGCCTCGGCGGTCTGGCGGTTGGCTTCGGTCAAATAACCTATCACGGCAAAGAGGATGATGGCGACGAGGCCGCCGGCCGCTGCGCCAATCAGTCCCAGCCGCAGGAAGTGCCGCTCGAACTCGCGGGCGATGAAGCTCGACCTCGCCCCGACGAAATGCAGGACTTCGACGATGTGCCGGTTGCCGGACATCGCGCCGCGTGTCGCGAAGACCACCGTCAGCGTCGTCGCGACGATGACCAGCGAGAGCACGAAGACGCCGATCAGCACCACGGTGCGGGCCATGGTGACGAGCCGCGACACCCAGGCGCGGTGATCGTCGAGCTCGGCCTCGGGCACCGCCTCCTTGAGCTCCTCGCGCATGAAGGCGAAGTTCGGCGGCTTGCCGGTGTCGATGGAGACGATCACCAGTCGCGGCACCGGCAGTTCATCGAAATCGACACTTTCGCCGAGCCAGGGCTCCAGCAGCCGGCTGGTCGCCGCCTTGTCGAGGACGGAGGCTGCCGTGACGCCGGGCGTCTGCAGGGCGATCTGGCGCACGGTCTCGAGCGCCGTCGGCATGTCGAGACCCTCGGCGGGCTTCACCTGGATGGTGATCTCGTCGGAAATGTCGTTCTGCCAGCGCCCGGCGGTGTCGGAGACGAGGCTGACGGCGCCCACAGTCAGCGCGGCGAGGAAGGTCATGATGGCGATCACCGTCGTCAGCGCCCGGCCGGCGACGTTGCCGGCGGGCACGATCGGCGTCTGCCGCTCGCCGCGGATGCGGCCGACGATCTGCATGGCCCGCGAGCGGACATCGGCGAAAGAAAGCACGGCCTCAGTCATAGATTTCCAGCCGTCCGTCCGCCAGCACCAGCCGGCGCGCATCCACCTGCTCCATCAGGCCGAGATCGTGCGTGGCGATGACCACCGCCGTGCCGGACCGGTTGAGCTCGAGGAAAAGCCGCAGGAGACGGCGAGCCAGCGGCGCGTCGACATTGCCCGTCGGCTCGTCGGCGAGCAGCACATCCGGCTGGTCGATCAGCGCCCTGGCGATCGCGGCGCGCTGCTTCTCACCGCCGGACAGGACGATCGGCAAGGCGTTCAGCCGCTCGCCGAGGCCGACCCACTTGATCAGATCGACGACGTCCTGGCGGTATTCGCGCTCCTCCTTGCCGCGCACCCGCAGCGGCAGGGCGACGTTTTCGTAGGTCGTCATGTGGTCGAGCAGGCGGAAGTCCTGGAAGACGACGCCGATACGCCGGCGGATCGACGGCAGGTCCTTGCGCGACAGGGTGGCGACGTCGCGGCCGAGAACGGTGATCAGGCCGCGGGTCGGCCGCAGCGCCAGGAACAGCATCCGCAACAGGCTGGTCTTGCCGGCGCCGGACGGGCCGGTGAGAAACTGGAATGACTGCCGGCGGATCTCGAAGGTCAGATCGCGCAGCACCTCCGGTCCCATGTCGTATCTGAGGCCGACGTTCTCGAACCGTATCAAGCCGAATCCCATGCTGCAGGCGTTGTCGATAGCGCGACGCTCAGACGCCACCAAAGTGGCCATTTGAGGATCGCCGGCCGGTCTTCAACTGGCCCGCCGGCTGCGTTCACCGTCCGTTAACCATAAAACCTTACGGCTTGCTGGATCGGCGAGTGGAGGGGCGGATGCCCGACGGCGACGGCAGCAACATTTCGCAAGTCTCGGCAATTCCCCGGACGGGGCGGCCGGCGGTCGACGGTCCCTGCATCGAGGGGGTCGCCGAGGTCACCAGACGATCGCCCGGCAGGCACGCACTGGGACGCAACGGCGCGGCATCTGTCGAGGCGGCACCGAGCTTCGGCCGGCGCCGGAGCGAAGCGGCTCCGCCGACATCCCCGACATTCGAGCGCGGCGAGGCGGAGATCGCCGAAACGCTGGCCGTCCCGCCGGACACGCAGAAGGTCCCCCTCACCCGCCATGCGGAGCGGATCCCCAAACCCAGGATGACGCCGGGGCGGATCGGCCTCGTTGCCTGCGCCTTCGCGTTCGGCGCGCTGCTCCTGCCGGTCTTTCTCGTCTCCTTCCCCGAGACGCCGGTCGCCGCGACTGCCGCAAATGCCGGCGGCTTCCCGGTCCATCTCAGCGCGGTCAGCGCCAGCCTTGCCGACCGCGGCGCCGGCAAGATCCTCAAGGTCGAGGGCCGCATTGCCAATCCCGGCGGTCGGGCCGCCAACGTCCCGCCGCTGAGGATCGACTTCACCGACCAACGGACGGGCTTGCGCTCGCGCACGCTTCAGACCAGTGTCACCCGTCTCGATGCCGGCCGCTCGATCGAGTTCGTCTCGATGGTCGCTGTGCCGGCGGACACCAGGGGAGAGGTGAAAGTGGGATTCTTCGGCGCAAGCGGCGAAAGCCGCCAGTGATCACCGTTCGCGGCAAGCAGGTCGACGTGCTGTTCAGCGCTGAGGCGATAAGCGACGAGGTCGGCCGGCTGGCGCGCGAGATCGCCGCCGTCGCCGGCGAGGATCTCGTGGTCGTATCCGTGCTGAAGGGCGCCTTCGTCTTCGCTGCCGATCTCATCCGCGCCATGCATCATGTGGGCGTCGCGCCGCAGGTGGAATTCATCTCGCTGTCGAGCTACGGCGCCGGCACGGTCGGCGGCGAGGTGAAGATCCTCAGGGACATCGATGCCGATGTCGCCGGTCGGCCGGTGCTCCTCGTCGACGATATCCTCGAATCGGGGCGCACCCTGGCCTTTGCCCGCGAACTCCTCCTGTCGCGCGGCGCGACGAAGGTCGATCTCGCCGTGCTCCTCGACAAGAAGGGCCACCGCAAGGCCGACATCGAGGCGGCCTTCGTCGGCTTCGACTGCCCGGACTATTTCGTCGTCGGCTACGGCATGGATGTCGGCCACGCCTTGCGCGAACTGCCCTTCATCGGCCACGTCATCGACCAGGCCTGAGCTTGCCTCCCGCCGCACGGCGCCTCATGACCGGTTTTTCGCCGGAGCGCCCATCCTTAGATGGCAGCGATTGCAGGCCGCACCCGGCAAGCCTCACACAAGCCTGTTCGACGAGTTTATCAGTCCAGTCGACTCATCAGGAGGGATGGTGTTTCCGTGGCCAAGCTGCTCATCGCCGAAGACGACACGGGCGTGCGCCTTCTGGTCGAGCGCGCCTTGCGCCTCGAGGGACACGATGTGATCTCCGTCGAGGACGGCGAACTGGCGCTGGAAATGCTCGAGGAGCATGACGGCGCCTTCGATCTGTTGTTGTCCGACATCCGCATGCCGGCAATGACCGGGATCGAGCTCGCCCACGCCGCCGCGGAGCGCTGGCCGGACCTGCGCATCCAGCTGATGACCGGCTATGCGGAGCAGAAGGAAGCCGCCGAGGACCTCGCCTCGATCATCATCGGGGTGATCGACAAGCCGTTCAGCCTCGCCGAGATCCGCCGCCATATCGGCCGGATCCTCGCGATGCCGGCGCCGAGGAGCAAGGAAACCGCCGCGCGCTACTGCGCCTGAGGCGAGCTCGAACCGAACGCCACGACGTTTATCGGCGCCAGCGGATCAAGGTCGCTGCAGCCGGCTGAAGCCGCTGCGCAAGCCGATCGGCCACGCCGTTTTCCCATCGTTTCAGAATCGCGGGCGAATAGCCGCCCGCGACGTCAGTGAAGATCCACCTTGCGGCGGTATTCCTGGATCTGCGTGGTCCGCAGTCCGGCAAGGCCGTGCTGGTCGATGGACATCTGCCAGGAGACGAACTCCTCGACCGTCAGCGTATAGCGCGAGCAGGCCTCATCGAGGCTGAGGAGCCCTCCCCGCACGGCTGCGACGACTTCCGCCTTGCGACGGATGACCCATCGCCTGGTGTTGGAAGGCGGCAGGTCCGCCAGCGTCAGCGGGCTTCCATCCGGCCCGATGACATATTTCACCCGTGGTCTAACCTGATCGGTCATTGCACTCTCGACACACTACCCAAAGACCTAATCATGTCGACGGTAGCGCCGGCTTCTAAAAAAAGAGTCAAGCCACGCGTAAGCTTTCGATAAGAAGTTGCTGAAAATTCTCGGCGAACGCCCCACGTTGAGGAAAATCGCGAGAAATTTTCGGGCTCTGCCGCAAAAACTTGACGCGGAGCGCCAAATTTGTGCCAATCCGGCGCGTTGAAAGCACGGCGCAAATCGCCGATATGCCACGCAAAGGATGATCCCGGCCCTTCTGATTCCGAGCGCCGGATCGCACGCCGCGAAGGCCCGACCATGTCACTGAACAGCCTCGATATCGCCAAGCCGCCGGAGCAGACGCGCGTCGTCGTCGCCATGTCGGGGGGCGTCGATTCGTCGGTGACGGCGGCGCTTCTCGCCGAGGCTGGCTACGACGTCGTCGGCATCACGCTGCAGCTTTACGACGGCGGCGCCGGACCGCGCCGCGCCGGCGCCTGCTGCGCCGGCCAGGACATCCACGACGCCCGCCGCGTCGCCGAGACCCTCGGCATCGACCACTATGTGCTCGATTACGAGGAGCGGTTCCGGAAGGCGGTGATCGATCCCTTCGCCGACAGCTACCTCGCCGGCGAGACACCGATCCCCTGCGTTGCCTGCAACCAGACGGTCAAGTTCCGCGATCTCCTCGAGACCGCCGAGCAGCTCGGCGCCGACGCGCTGGCGACGGGCCACTATATCGAGACGAGGCAGCGCGGCGCGCACCGGGCGATGTTCCGCCCGCGCGACCTCGACCGCGACCAGAGCTATTTCCTCTATGGGACGACAACGGCGCAGCTCGACTTCCTGCGCTTTCCGCTCGGCACGATGACCAAGGACGAGACGCGGAAGATCGCCGAGCGCTTCGGCCTGTCCGTCGCCGCCAAGCCCGACAGCCAGGACATCTGCTTCGTCTCCAAGGGCCGCTATTTCGACGTCATCCGCAAGCTCAGGCCGGACGCCGGCGATCCGGGCGACATCGTCCATCTCGACGGGCGCCGGCTCGGCCGGCACGACGGCATCGTCAACTTCACCATCGGCCAGCGCCGCGGTCTCGGCGTCGCAGCGGGCGAGCCGCTCTATGTCGTCGCTCTCGATGCGGCGAGCGCGACGGTCACCGTCGGTCCGCGTGAGGCGCTGACGACGCGGCGGATCCGGCTGCGCGACCTCAACTGGCTCGGCGCCAGGGCGCCCGAGGGCTATCTCGGCGCCGAGGGCGATCTCTTCGTCAAGGTCCGCTCGACGCGGCCTCCAGCGCCGGCGCGCATCGTCGCTGCAACTGGCGGAGCAGTGGAGGTCGAACTCGTCCTCGGCGAGGACGGCGTCGCCCCCGGCCAGGCCTGCGTCTTTTACGACGGCATCGAGGCCGGCGCCGAGGTGCTCGGCGGCGGCGTCATCGCCGAGGGGCTGCCGGCCGGCCGCCTCGCCGCGCGCGAGCCCGTCGCCGCAAGCGCCTGAGGATTCGGCGTTTCATCCGCCTTCGAGGCAGGTCGGCGCGTGCAGAATTTGTCGTCGCGGCTGATCTTCGCCGCGCACTGAGTTGTCTGCATACCCCCTCTGTCCTGCATCTCCCCCTCAAGGGGGGTGACTCCCCACCGTTTAGCAAGCGGGTTTGGTGGCATGATGGGCATCGAACGGGGTGCCTGCGGCAAGCATGGCGCAGGCGAGGCAAGTGGACGAAAAGCACCCGGGCCTTGCATCGATGTGCGAGAAGAGGTGGAAGCGCCGAAGCTGCTGATCTCCCCCCTTGAGGGGGAGATGCCGGCAGGCAGAGGGGGGTGAATCAGCACGGCGCCTGCCCGGATGCGCCGTTCAAACCATCAGGATTGGTACGCCACTCGAAAGCAGCAGCTTGCCGCCGCCCTCACCCCAGCGGCGAGGCCTCGTTCAAAATCCGCACGGTCTCGACCGCCTCGTCGGCGCCGGTCTCCGGCTGGCGGCGGTGAACGATGCAGTCGATGAAATGGCGAAGCTCGCGGTCGAGCGGCAGGCCGGGCGACACCGGCAGATGGGTGACCGGGGCGTTCTCGAAGCCGAACACCTCGCCGTCACGCCAGACTTGGTGGCCGTAGAGCGCCAACTTTTCGCCCTCGGGCGCCAGATCGTCGAAGACGATCATCCCCTTGGTGCCGATCACCGAGAACCGCCGGTCGCGATAGGGCGAGACCCGCGAGGCATGGACCTCGGCCTTCAGCCCGCCGGCAAATTCGAGGACGATGTCCGCAATGTCGGTGGCATCGGAGAGGACCGTCCGGCGCGTCGCCGAGACGCTGAGCGGCATGCCCTCGGCCATCTTCAGGATCAGCGACAGATCGTGCGGAGCGAGATCCCAGACGACGTCCATGCCGAGGAAACGCCCGAGCCCCATGCGGTTGGCGATGATGTGGCGCACCGTGCCGATTCGCCCCTCGGCGACCGTGGCGCAGAGCTTCTGGAACACCGGGTGGAAGCGCAGGACGTGTCCGACCATCAGGATGCGCTCGGCCTTGCTGGCGACGGCGGCGGTCAGCTCCGCATCGGCGACGTCGAGCGCGATCGGCTTTTCGATCAGCACGTCCTTGCCCGCCGCGAATGCCGCCCGGGCGACCGGGCCATGGGTGCTTGCCGGCAGCGCCAGAACCAGCGCATCGAGATCGGGCGAGGCGATCGCCTCGTCCGGCTCCATCGCAGGAACGCCATGGCGCTCGGCAAAGGCTTCGGCGCGCTCCAGATTGCGGTCGGCGACGGCGGCGAGCGCCCCGATCTCGGCAAGGGTGCGCACGTGGTTCTGTCCCCACTGCCCGCAGCCGACAACGGCGATCCTTGGATGCATCTGCTTTCAGCCTTTCAAACGTTTTCCACTTACCCGGCCGAAGACGCGATGCCGGGAGGCATCGCATCGTGCCGCCTCCCATCTGAAGCGTCCTGCGTCCACTTGGACGCAAAAGGGATGCTCCAACTCCCCTCGTCGAGACATCGCGCCGACCGGACGATCGGGGCCGATGCCATCGGGGCAGCCCCCTACACCCGGCGGCATCGAAGGGCAAGGAGACGACGCCCGGCGCCGCCACCGGCTTTCTCAGGCGCTCAGCGCCCTTCCTCGATCTTGTATTCGCGCATCTTGCGGTAAAGCGTCGATCGTCCGATGCCGAGCCGGCGGGCGATCTCGCTCATCCGCCCGTCATATTGCTGCACGGCCATGCGGATCAGATCGGCCTCGACATCGACCATCCGGCGGATCTCGCCCTCGCTGTCGCGCAGCGGAAATTCCGCCGAGAGCAGCCGCTCGCGCCGTGCGGCATGTCGCGGCTCGTCGCGGCGCCCGGCGGCCATGCTGGTATCGAGAATGCGGGTGACCGGCGTCCGCTCGAAGCCGCGGTTGGACGCCTGCCCGGCTTCGCCGACATGGTCGTGGCGTCCGGCATCGACCGCCATCAGCGCCTCGATCTGGGCGAAGTCGTCGATGCCGAGGGTCTCGCTGTCGGACAGGACGACCGCCCGGTGCAGCGTGTTCTCCAGCTGGCGGATGTTGCCCGGCCAGTCATAGGCTTCGAGAAGCGCCAGCGCCTCGGCGTCGATGCCGGTCACCGGCGAGCGGGTTTCCAGCCCGGTCAGCCGGGCCAGGAACTGCTTGACGAGACCGCGGATCTCCGCGCGCCGCTCGCGCAAAGGCGGCATCGAAATCTCGACGGCGTTCAGCCGGTAATAGAGGTCTTCGCGGAAACGCCCGGCATCGACCGCCTCGTGCAGGCTGCGATTGGTCGCCGAGATCACCCGGACGTCGATGCGGATGGGCGCCCTGGCGCCGACAGGATCGATTTCGCCCTCCTGCAGGACGCGCAGCAGCTTCACCTGCGCGGGCGGGGCGAGTTCGCCGACCTCGTCGAGGAACAGCGTGCCGCCATCGGCCTCGGCGAATTTGCCGCGATGCTCGTCGGTCGCGTCGGTGAAGGCGCCCCTGGCGTGGCCGAACAGGATGCTTTCGACGAGATCGCCGGGAAGCGCACCGCAATTGACCGCGACGAAAGGCTTGTTCGCCCGCTCGCCGGCCGAGCGGATCGCCCTTGCCAGCCACTCCTTGCCGACGCCGGTTTCGCCTTCGATGAGGATCGGGATGTTCGACGGCGCGGCCTTGGCAGCGATCTGCAGGACCGGCCCCATCACCGGCGAGGCGCCCTCCAGCGACAGCCGGCTCGTCCCGCGCTTCGGTCTAGCTGCCGCATGCATGCGCACGGCGTTGGCGAGGGTGTCGCGCAGCCGCTCCGGCGCCACCGGCTTGACCACGAAGTCGAAGGCGCCTGCCCGCATCGCCTCGACCACCGTGTCGATCGAGCCCTTCGCCGTCTGCACGACGATCGGCACGTCGAGGCGGTTGCGGCGCATTTCGGCCATCACCTCCATGCCGCTCTTGTCGGGCATCATCAGATCGAGCACCACCGCGGCGATCTGCCCGCCCTGGCGCCCGCCGAGGGCGTCGAGCGCGGCGCGGCCGCCGTCGCAATGCAGCGGCCGCAGCCCCATGCGCGCCACATGCGCGTCGAGCAGACGACGCTGTATGGGATCGTCGTCGACGATCAGGACGATGTCGGTCATTGACGCCTCCGGTCTCGTCTTGGTGCGAGAATGACCCACTTTGGCACGGGCGTCTAAAATCCGACTGAACGAGCATGGACAACCAATTGGCTGAAATTTCAGTCGAATTTTATGAAATCGCGGCGTCTCGCGGGCCGTGCGGATCGGCGCGCCCGCCAAGGCTTGGCCATGGCGGCCGGAACCGCTATTTGCGAGGCGACGGCCTTGCGGACGCTGGCGGCGACATCCCGCGACGGGGCTTCGCCAAGACGGCCGCGCGCGGGAACGGACGCCCGCACAATCGGACGAGAGAGATTTGACGACGATGAAGACGACGATCACCCGCTCCGCGGTGGAAGCGGCCGCTGCCGAGACCGGCGCCCTGCCCGAATGGAACCTTGCCGACCTTTACCCGGCGATGGACAGCCCGCAGCTTGCAAGCGATCTCGACAAGGCCCGCCAGACCGCCAGGGCCTTCCAGGAGCGCTGGCGCGGCAAGCTCGCCGATGAGGCCGCCTCGCCGGACGGCAAGCTCGTCGAGGCGATCCGCGACTATGAAGGCCTCGAAGAGCTGCTCGGCCGGATCATTTCCTATGCCGGCCTCGTCTATTCCGGCGACACCTCCGACCCCGCACGAGCGAAATTCTACGGCGACACCCAGTCGAACGTCACCGACATCGCCTCGAAGCTCCTGTTCTTCGCGCTGGAGCTCAACCGCATCGACGACGCCGTCATGGATGCGGCGATGGACCGTAACCCGGCCCTCGGCCACTACCGTCCGTGGATCGTCGACCTTCGGAAGGACAAGCCGTTCCAGCTCGAGGACCGGGTCGAGGAGCTATTCCACGACAAGGCGGTGACCGGCGCCGGCGCCTGGAACCGGCTCTTCGACGAGACGCTGACCTCGCTGCGCTTCACCGTCGACGGCGAGGACATGGCGATCGAGGCGGCGCTCAACATGCTGCAGGATCCCGAGCCGGAAAAGCGCCGCAAGGCCGCCAACGCGCTCGCCAACGTGTTTTCGGAAAATCTCCGGGTCTTTACGCTGATCACCAACACGCTGGCCAAGGACAAGGAAATCTCCGACCGCTGGCGCGGCTTCACCGATGTCGCCGACAGCCGCCACCTCGCCAACCGGGTGGAGCGGGACGTCGTCGATGCGCTGACCGCCGCCGTCGACGAGGCCTATCCGCGGATCTCCCACCGCTACTACGCCATGAAGGCGAAGTGGCTCGGCGTCGACCAGCTGGAATATTGGGACCGCAACGCGCCGCTGCCCGACGCGAAGCGCCGCGACATCCCGTGGAACGAGGCGCGCTCGACCGTGCTCTCCGCCTATTCCGGCTTTTCGCCGGACATGGCCGAGATCGCCGAGCGCTTCTTCGACAATTCGTGGATCGACGCGGCGATCCGCCCCGGCAAGGCGCCGGGCGCCTTCGCCCATCCGACGGTGCCGAGCGTCCACCCCTATGTGCTGCTCAACTACATGGGCAAGCCGCGCGACGTGATGACGCTGGCGCACGAACTCGGCCATGGCGTCCATCAGGTGCTGGCCGGCCGGCAGGGCGCGCTGATGGCGCCGACGCCGCTGACGCTCGCCGAGACGGCCTCGGTGTTCGGCGAGATGCTGACCTTCCGCTCGCTGCTCGATCAGGCCAGGACCGACGCCGAGAGGAAGACGCTGCTCGCCTCCAAGGTCGAGGACATGATCAACACGGTTGTCCGGCAGATCGCCTTCTACCAGTTCGAGCGCAAGCTCCACACCGAGCGGCGAGGCGGCGAGCTGACCGCCGAGCGGATCGGCGAGATCTGGCTCGAGGTGCAGGGCAAGAGCCTCGGGCCGGCAATCCGCCTCGGCGACGGCTACGAGACCTATTGGACCTATGTCCCGCACTTCATCCACACGCCGTTCTACGTCTATGCCTACGCCTTCGGCGACTGCCTGGTGAACTCGCTCTATGCGGTCTACCGGAATTCCGACGCAGGCTTTCAGGAGAAGTATTTCGAGATGCTGAAGGCCGGCGGCACCAAGCACCACTCGGAGCTGCTCGCCCCCTTCGGCCTCGACGCCTCGGACCCGGCCTTCTGGTCGAAGGGCCTCGGTATGATCTCCGGCTTCATCGACGAACTGGAACAGATGGGCTGACTCTCTTCAGCCGGCTCTGCCGCCTGTCTCACCTCGAGGCCGCCCCCGCCGGGCGGCCTTTTTCGTTGCGAACGGGCCTCCCCTCGAAGCGAAACCATTCCTTGCCATCCGTCGCCATCCCCTAGTTTCAGAAGCCACGCCACGGAAAGGAGCCCCGATGCGAAAACTCGTTGCCGCCGCGCTCGCCCTCTGCGCCATGGCACTGACGCCGCCTGCCATCGCGCAGACGCCGCCGAACGTCCTCATCGTCGGGCAGATCGCCGAGCCGAAGTCGCTGGATCCTCAGGCGGTCACCGCGACCAACGATTTCCGCATCCTGATGAACGTCTATGACGGGCTGGTGCGCTTCGAGAAGGGCACGCTCGAGGTCGAGCCGGCACTGGCAAAGAGCTGGGACATTTCCGACGACGGAAAGACCTACACCTTCCACCTGCGCGAAGGCGTCAGCTTCCAGGACGGCACACCCTTCAACGCCGAGGCGGTGAAGTTCACCTTCGACCGCATGCTGAAGGACGACCATCCCTTCCACGACACCGGGCCGTTTCCGCTGGCCTTCTTCTTCTCCCAGGTCGCCGAAGTGACGGCCAAGGACGACAAGACCGTCGTCTTCACCCTGAAGGAGCCCTTCGCCCCCTTCCTGTCGAACCTTGCCTATCCGACCGGGCTGATCGTCTCGCCGGCGGCCGTGAAGGAATACGGCAAGGATTTCGGCCGCCATCCGGTCGGCACCGGCGCCTTCAAGTTCGAGGGATGGGACCCGAATTCGAAGGTCGTCGTGTCGCGCAACGACGACTACTGGGGTGGCGCACCGCAGCTCGAGGCCGTCGTCTTCCGGCCGATCGCCGACGCCAACACCCGTGTCGCGGAGATGCTGTCGGGCGGCATCGACCTGATGGTCGAGGTTCCGCCGGACGGGCTTTCGCAGTTCAAAGACGATTCCAACTACACGGTCTACGAACAGGCCGGACCGCATCTATGGTTCCTGATCCTCAACACCAGGGAGGGTCCGTTCTCGGACAAGCGGGTGCGCCAGGCGGTGAACTACGCCATCGACAAGAAGGCGATCACCGAGAATGTCCTGCAGGGCACGGCGACGGTCGCTGCCGGCCCGATCCCTGGTGCTTTCGAATGGGCGAATGACGGTTCGGTCAAGCCTTATCCCTACGATCCCGACAAGGCCAAGGAGCTGATCCGTCAGGCCGGCGCCGAGGGCAAGACGCTGACCTTCTACGTTCCCGAAGGCGGCTCGGGCATGCTCGATCCGGTGGCCATGGCGACGGCCATCCAGGCGGATCTGAAAAAGGTCGGCCTGCAGGTGAACATCCAGACCTATGAGTGGAACACCTATCTCGCCAACGTCAATCCGGGGCTGAAGGGCAAGGCCGACATGGCCGAGATGGCCTGGATGACCAACGACCCGGACACGTTGCCCTTCCTGGCGCTCAGGTCCGACGCGATGCCCGAGACGGGCGGCTTCAATTCCGGCTATTATTCCAATCCGGAGGTCGACAAGCTGCTCGACGAGGCGCGCAAGACCACCGACCAGGCAAAGCGCGGCGCCTTGTACGAAAAGGTGCAGCAGATCGTCCATGACGACGCGCCTTGGGCCTTCGTCGCCAACTGGAAGCAGAACGCCGTTTCCACCTCGGCGGTGCAGGGCTTCGAGTTGGAGCCATCGTTTTTGCTGGTGCTGAAGGACGTGACTAAGGGGTGAGGATGGCGATGCCTTTCCTCTCTGACGCTCGCGCGGTCGCGCACCCCCCTCTGCCCTGCCGGGCATCTCCCCCTCAAGGGGGGAGATCGGCAGCTACCGGCCCCGAATTTGCAGCGGGTCCGCTTGAGCGAGTTGCGTCCTCGACAGGCAGGCAGGACGTCTGCGCAGGACCGATCTCCCCCCTTGAGGGGGAGATGTCCGGCAGGACAGAGGGGGGCCCGCAGCCGGCGCTGACCCGCCGATCCGTCGCACCCACCCGTCTCTCCGTCTCTCGCGGCGTCATCCTCGGGCTTGTCCCGAGGATCGACTGCCATGGCGGCGACAGAAGCGGTCCCGGCAAGCGCTCATCCGCTGACGCTTCTGGCGCGGCAAGCCCGGCAGATCCTCGGGACAAGCCCGAGGATGACGCCGCGGCTGGGGGTGACGCCTGCGCCGGAGTCGCCGTCACGACGAAAGCCAACCGGCGGCCCCATCCATGACCGCCACCATCGCCAGGCGCCTCCTTGCCGCCATTCCCGTCCTGTTCGGCCTCTCGGTCATCGTCTTCCTGATGATCGCCCTCATTCCCGGCGATCCCGCCACCGCCATTCTCGGCTCCTATGCGACGCCGGAAAACGTCGCGCGGCTCAACGCCTCGCTCGGTTTGGACAAAAGCCTGCCGCAGCAATATCTCGCCTGGATCTCGGGCGTTCTTTCAGGCGATTTCGGCCGCTCCTACGCGCTGAACCGACCGGTGATCGACATCGTTACCGAGCGGTTTTCGGCAACGCTGCTTCTCGCCGGCGCCTCGCTCGTCCTCGCCACGGTCTTCGGCCTCCTCGCCGGCATCGTCTCGGCGGTGCGGCAGTTCGGCTTCGCCGACAAGGCGATCACGCTGGCCGTCCTGATCGGCATCTCGGTGCCGTCCTTCTGGCTGGGGCTCCTGCTCATCCTGTTCTTCGCGGTGAAGATCAAGCTCTTCCCGGCGAGCGGCATGGTGGCGATCTATGGCGGCGGCGGCCCGCTCGACATCCTGCATCACCTTGTCCTGCCGGCGATCACCCTCGCCCTCGTCGCCACCGGCGTCATTGCCCGCCTCACCCGCACGGCGATGCTCGAAGTGCTGCGCCAGGACTATATCCGCACTGCCCGCGCCAAGGGGCTCAGCGAGCGGCGGGTGATCTATCGGCACGCCTTCATGGCGGCGCTGGTCTCGGTGATCCCGGTGATCGGCATTCAGGCCGGCTTCGTCCTCGGCGGCGCGGTCTATGTCGAGACGGTGTTCCAGTGGCCGGGCATCGGCGCGATGCTGGTCAACGCCATCTCGCAGCGCGACATCCTGCTCGTCCAGGGCGGCGTGCTGGTCGTCGCCGCCTCCTATGTCCTCTTCAACCTCCTTGCCGACATCTGCCAGACGCTGCTCGATCCGAGGCTGAAATGACTGCCGCGGCCGCATCATCCCGTGACGATCGGAGTTCGGGCCGTGAGCGCCGCGAGCGTCCGTCGACCTTCGCGCTGATCCTCAACAACCGGCTCGCCGCGGCGGGCCTCGTGGTGCTCTGCCTCATCGTGATCGCCGCTCTGGCAGCGCCGATCCTGCCGCTCGCCGATCCGAACGCCACCGATCCCGCGAGCCGCCTTGCGCCGCTTCTTTCGCCCGGCCACCTCCTCGGCACCGACGCCCTCGGCCGCGACATGCTCTCCCGCCTCGTCTGGGGAACGCGCGTCTCGCTCGTCGTCGGCGTCTCGGCTTCCCTGATCGCCGCGATCTTCGGCTCGGCCATCGGCCTCGTCGCCGGCTATGCGGGCGGTCGCACCGACCAGATGCTGATGCGGCTGATCGATCTGACGATGGCCTTTCCCTACATCCTGCTCGCCCTCGCCATCGTCGCCATCCTCGGCCCGGGGCTGATCAACGCGCTCTACGCCATCGCCATCGTCAACGTGCCCTTCTTCGCCCGCAATATCCGCGGCATCACCGTCGGCCTCGCGCGGCGCGAGTTCGTCGACGCCGCCCGGCTCTCCGGCAAGGGTCCGCTGACGATCCTCTGGTCGGACATCCTGCCCAACGTCCTGCCGACCATCGTCATCACGCTGTCGACCACAGTCGGCTGGATGATCCTAGAGACGGCGGGCCTCTCCTTCCTCGGCCTCGGCGCCCAGCCGCCCCAGGCCGATCTCGGCTCGATGCTCGGCGACGGACGCAAGGTGATGTTCACCGCGCCGACGATCTCGCTGGTGCCCGGCCTGATGATCTTCCTGATCGTCATGAGCATCAACCTGATCGGCGACGGGATCCGGGATGCGCTCGATCCACGGCTGCGGTCCGGCGCGCTGGCGCGGCCGGCCTTTCGGACGAAGGTGGCGAAGGGACGGAGGAAGGCAGACACTGACGGGGAGCAGGAGCCATTGCCTGCCGACGCGGGCGGCGTTGGACTCGACCCTCTGCCTGCCGGCGAAGGCGGCAACCGCTACCCCCCTCTGCCCTGCCGGGCATCTCCCCCTCAAGGGGGGAGATCACCAAGCGTCGGCCTTTCAGAACGATCGATCTCCCCCCTTGAGGGGGAGATGCCGGCAGGCAGAGGGGGGTTCCAAGGACGCGACGGCGACGATGTGGCCTCCGATCGCAACGACAATCCCGTCCTCGCCGTCCGCGGCCTCGAAACCGACTTCCACATCGGCCGCTCCGTCTACCACGCCTCCAACGGCGTCGACCTGACGATCCGCCGCGGCGAGTGCCTCTGCCTCGTCGGCGAATCCGGCTCGGGCAAGTCGGTAACGGCGATGAGCGTCATGGGTCTCGTGCCCTCGCCGCCGGGCGTCATTGCCGGCGGGCGCATCGGCTTCAAGGGCGAGGACCTTGCCGACGCCCCGGACCGGCGCATCCGCGAGCTTCGCGGCGGCGCCGTGTCCCATGTCTTCCAGGACCCGCTGGCGACACTCCACCCGCTGTTTGCCGTCGGCGACCAGATCGTCGAGGCGATCCGCGCCCATCAGCCTCTCGGCAAACGGGCTGCGGAGGCGAAGGCGCGCGACCTCCTTGATCTCGTGCGCATCCCGAATGCCGCCCAGCGGATGAAGGCCCTGCCCCACGAGCTCTCAGGAGGCCTGCGCCAGCGCGTCTCCATCGCCATGGCGCTCGCCAACGATCCCGAGCTGATCATCGCCGACGAGCCGACGACGGCCCTCGACGTGACGGTGCAGGCGGAGGTGCTGCGGCTGCTCGATACGCTCCGCCGCGAGCGCGACACCGCCGTCCTGTTCATCACCCACGATTTCGGCGTCGTCTCCGAAATCGCCGACCGGGTGGCGGTGATGTATGCCGGCCGGATCGTCGAGACCGGCGAGACGGCCGAGATCCTCACCCGGCCGGCGCATCCCTACACCCGCATGCTGATCGACTGCGTGCCGGTGATGGGCGAGCCGGAGCGCCGCCTCGACGCCGTGCCCGGCCGGCCGCCGGCGGTGAACCGTCTGCCGCCCGGCTGCGCCTTCGCCGATCGCTGCCCGCGGGTCCAGCCGGACTGCCGCGAGGGCGAGATCCCGCTCGAGACGAAACGCGGCAGTCTTGAGGCCCGCTGCCTGCATCCGCTTGGCCCCGGCGAGGCGCTGGCCGGCGGGGCCGATCCTCTGGAGGCGCGGCCATGACCCCGCCGTCGAACGTCATCGAGATCCGCGACCTTGCCCGGACCTTCGGCGGCGGCCGCACGATCCTCGGCACGAAGAAGCCGCAGCTCACCGCCGTGCGCGGCGTCTCGCTCGATCTGAGAAAGGGCGAGACCCTTGGCATCGTCGGCGAATCCGGCTGCGGCAAGTCCACCCTTGCCCGCATGCTGGTCGGCCTCGACAGGCCGACGTCAGGCGCCATCCGCCTCGACGGCAAGGATCTTTCGTCATCCGGCACCAGAGCGCTGGCGAGACGCGTGCAATATGTCTTCCAGGACCCGGTGTCGTCGCTCAATCCGCGCCAGACCATCCGCGACATCCTCGAGGCGCCGATGCGCCATCTCCTCGGCCTCGGCAGCAAGGAGCGCAAAGAGCGGCTGGAGAAGCTGATCGAGGACGTGAACCTCAGGCCGGAATTCCTTGATCGCTATCCACACGAGTTTTCCGGTGGCCAGGCCCAGCGCATCGGCATCGCAAGAGCGCTCGCCGCCGAGCCGGACGTCGTCGTCCTCGACGAGCCGGTCTCGGCCCTCGACGTTTCGGTGCAGGCGCAGGTCCTCAACCTCCTCGACCGGCTGAAGCGCGAGCGCGGCCTCACCTACGTCTTCATCAGCCACGACCTTGCGGTGGTCGAGAGCGTCGCGACGCGTGTGGCGGTGATGTATTTCGGCGAAATCGTCGAGACGGCGCCGGCGCGCGAACTCTTCCGCGCGCCGCTCCATCCCTATACGAACCTCCTGATCCGCTCCGCCCCGGTGCCGAACCGCAAGCGGCAGAAGGCCTCGGGTGACTCGGGCGAACTCCCCGACCCCTACGATCCGCCGCCCGGCTGCCCCTTCGCGCCGCGCTGCCCACGGGCGGAAGACAACTGCCGCGCGGCGATGCCGGCGCTGGAGGCGAAGGATCGGGGCAAAGACCATCGCGCGGCGTGCTTTCATCCGCTTTCAAGGCGATGAGTGCCTTCGCACTCGGTCTCGCGAGTATCGGTCGCCTAAGAGGTGTAGGCGTGCCGGAAAACGGTGTGGCCACCAACGCTTCGTCATCCCGGGCTTGACCCGGGATCCACTCCTCCTCCGTCGACACTGCTCTTCATCTCAGTAAAATGATGAGCTGACGAGAAGACAACCCTGCAATTTCAACGCTTTGGAATGGATCCCGGGTCAAGCCCGGGATGACGAAGCGTTGATGGCTGCAACCATCCTTCAAGGCCGAAGCCAAACGGCCAAATCCGCCGAGACAGCTGGATGCCGAAAAGCCCGATTGCGGCAGGCGGCACCAGACGCACCCGCACCCGTCCGTGAAAAAGGCCCGCCGAGCGAGCGACGAGCCTCCTGCAACCAAGCGAAACAGCGAGACGTCAGATCGCGCCCTGGCGCTGCTGGATCATCATGAAGGTGTCGAAGTTGTACTCCGCCAGCTGATCCCAGAGATAGCTCTCGCGGCGGAAGCCCGTCTGGCTGTCGTAGAGCGTCTTGAAGTCGGCATTCCTGGCGGAAATGTCGGTCATCACCTCGCCGGCCGCCTTGAAGCTCGCCTGCATGATCTCCTGGCCGAAGGGGCGAAGCTGCGCGCCGCTTCCGACAAGGCTGCGGATCGCTTTCGGATTCTCCCAGTCATAGGTCGCCAGCATGTTGCCGTTGGCCGCCTCGCAGGCCGCCTTCAGCACCGCCTGATAGGGCTTCGGCAGGTCGTTCCACTTGTCGAGCGAGATCATCGCATGGGTCGCGGCACCGCCCTCCCACCAGGCGGGATAGTAGTAATACGGCGCGACCTTCACGAAGCCGAGCTTCTCGTCGTCATAGGGCCCGACGAATTCGACCGCGTCGAGCGTGCCTTTTTCCAGCGCCGCATAGATGTCGCCGGCCGGGATCTGCTGCGGGACGACACCGAGCTTCGCCATCACCTCGCCGGCAAGACCGGCAATCCGCATCTTCAGACCCTTCATGTCGGCAAGCGAATTGATTTCCTTACGATACCATCCGCCCATCTGGGCGCCGGTATTGCCGGCCGGGCGGGCGAAGATGCCCTGCTTTTCGAAGAACTTGTCCAGCAGCTCGTTGCCGCCGCCCCGATAGAACCAGGCATTCTGCTGGCGGGCATTGAGCATGAAGGGAACCGTGGTTCCGAAGGCGAAGGTCGGGTCCTTGCCGACATAATAGTAGGCGGCGGTGTGGCCCATCTCGACCGTGTCGCTCTGCACCGCATCGAGCACCTGGCCGCCCGGCACGATCTCCCCGGCAGCGAAGGGCTGGATCTCGAAGGCGCCATCGGTCATCTCGCCGACATAGCGGGCGATGTACTCGGAGGCGCCGAACAGCGCCGGCAGCGAACGCGGGAAGGACGAGACGCAGCGCCACTGGATCTTCGGCTTGTCCTGCGCGAGCGCGGGAGCTGCAAGGCTGGAGGCCGCACCGAGGCCGGCGGCGCCGCTGGCGACACCGCGGATGAATTTGCGTCTGTCCATGAGTTTCACTTTCTATCGCAACGCACGAAGCCGCCCGGGTGGGCGGCGATACCATCGGAGGCCAGACGCAAACAGCGGGAACTGCTCGCGACGAGACGTCCTTGAAAGGCTGGGAAAAGGCCGTCGCACGCCCATCAAGAAGGGCATGGCGATCGGCTGCCGATCGTCGCGCGCGACCATAGGCGTGGTGCGGTAAAACGCAAGCCTTCGCAGAGGTGTGGAAGGTGCGTTTCCGGCAACGCGGCGACGGGTTCGGGGCAGCGGTCGGAGAATTCGCAGCGACCCGCGCGGGAGCCGGCGCGGCCCCTCGAGGCCGCGCCGCTTGAAAGATCAGAGCGTGCCGTTGCGCTGCTGGATCATCATGAAGGTGTCGAAGGTGTATTCCGACAGCTGCGCCCAGAGATACGCGTCGCGCTTGAAGGCCAGCTGGTTGTCGTAGATTTCCTTGAAGGTGGCGTTCTCGGCGGAAATTTCACCATAGACCTCCTTCGCCGAATCGTAGGAGGCCTGCATGATTTCCTGGCTGAACGCCCTCAGCTGCGCGCCCTGGTCGACGAGCCGCCGGATTGCCGGCGGGTTCTTGTTGTCGTAGGAGGCCAGCATGTCGCCATTCGTCGCCTGGGCGGCGGTCCTCAGCAGCGACTGGTACTTCTCCGGCAGGCCGTCATACTTCTCCTTGTTGATGAAGACGGCGACGGTCGGGCCGCCCTCCCACCAGCCGGGATAGTAGTAGTAGGGCGCGACCTTCACGAAGCCGAGCTTCTCGTCGTCATAGGGGCCGACCCATTCGGCGCCGTCGATGACGCCCTTTTCCAGCGACGGATAGATGTCGCCGCCGGCGATCTGCTGCGGCACGACGCCGAGCTTCGACATGATCCGCCCGGCAAGGCCGGCGATCCGGAACTTCAGACCCTTCAGGTCCTCGAGGGTGTTGATTTCCTTGCGGAACCAGCCACCCATCTGGACGCCGGTGTTGCCGGCCGGGAAACCGACGAAGCCCTGGGTGGCGTAGAACTTGTTCATCAGGTCGATGCCGCCACCATAATAGTGCCAGGCATTGGTCTGGCGGGCGTTGAGGCCGAAGGGAATGGCCGCGCCCATGGCATAGGTGACGTCCTTGCCGACGTAGTAATACGGGACGGTATGGCACATCTCGACGGTGCCGGACGACACAGCATCGGCCGCCTGCAGGCCCGGAACGATCTCACCGGCGGCAAAGACCTGAATGTCGAAATTCCCGTCGGTCGCCTCGCGCACGTATTTCGCGATGGTCTCGCCGCCGCCATAGATGGTGTCGAGCGATTTCGGGAACGACGAGGTCAGGCGCCAGGTGATCTTCTGGTTTTCCTGCGCGATGGCCGGCGCGGCGAGCGTCGAGGCGGCGGCTGCGCCGGCGCCGATACCCGCCTTGGTGATGAATGAACGACGATCCAAAGTGATACTCCTCCCAAGTGTCGGTGCCCCCGGCCTCCCCGGCGCGAAGGGTGTCTTGCGGCTCCATCCGTCCCGCCGCAGCCTTCGTGTTTAGCTTTGTGAGCCGCTGTTGGAAAGAAGCTGCGGGATCAATCGCCGCGGGTATTTAACGCAGCGGACTTTCGGCGGCCGCGCGTCCGGGCTATTTCCCGCCGATCGAACGCAACAAGAGCGCCAAGATGCCTGCCTCTTCCCCTCTCGTCGCTGTGCCGGCCGACATTCGCGACTTTGCCAACTATCGCTGGCACGCGAGCCCGGACACCTATCTGAAGGCGCTGGTCGGGGTCGCCGGCACGACGCCGGTCATCGTGCCGGCCATGGCGGGCGAGATCGACCTTGCCGCCATACTCGAGCGCGTCGACGGGGTGATGACGACGGGCTCGGCCTCGAACGTTCATCCCGGGCGCTACGGCGTCGCCCCGAGCCCCTCCTTCGAGCCCTACGATCCGGACCGCGACGACCTGACCGCGAGGCTGATCGAGGAGAGCGTCGGGCGCGGCCTGCCGCTGCTCGCCATCTGCCGGGGCCATCAGGAGCTGAACGTCGCCTTCGGCGGGACGCTGGCGACCGAGATCCAGGAGATCGACGGTCGCATGGACCACCGCGCCATCACCCATGAGGACCAGCGCGAGCGCTATGCGACCCGCCACGACGTGGCGGTGGCGGATGGCGGGCTGCTCGCAACGATCGTCGGCGCCGGTCCGATCAAGGTGAATTCGCTGCATCGCCAGGCCATCGACCGGCTCGGCGACGGCCTTCGCGTCGAGGCCAGCGCGCCGGACGGCACCATCGAGGCGGTTTCGGTCGAAGGCGCCAAAGCCTTCGCACTCGGGGTCCAGTGGCATCCGGAGTTCTGGGCGACGAGCGACGCACCTTCGGCGGCGATCTTCGAGGCCTTCGGCGCCGCCTGCCGGGCCCATCGCGACGCCCGCGGGCGAAGCTGACCGCGCCCGCCACCGGACGCAGCGAAAGCATCAATCGCTGGCGGTGTCAGACCCCGCAACTCACGCGAATTCGGGAAACAGCGCTGTCCGCGCGGCCTGCCAGGTCTCTTCGCTGCAGGCGGCGATCAGCGTCCCGTCCCGGTCATTCGGGGTGTAGGGCGAGCCGTCGGCCTTGGCGATGTGGCCGCCGGCCTCTGCGGTGATCAGGCATCCGGGCAGATGATCCCAGGGCATCAGCTTGGAATAGACGGAGAACTGCGAACCGCCCGAAGCGAGCAGCCGATACTCCTGGCCGGCGCAGCGGAAGTTCGCGGCGATCTTCACCCCGGCAAGCCGCGGCAGCAGCGCCGTCTTCTGCGCCTCGGGGAAATAGGTGTAGCTGATGAAGCCGACAGCCTCCGCCATCGGCTGATGCCCGGCGGTCTTCAGAGCAACCTCCTCACCAGAGCCGAGCCGCCGGCGCGCGCCGGCGCCCTGTTCGGCCAGCATGCAGTCGTCGCCGAGCGGATCATAGATCAGCCCCGCCACCGTCTCGCCCTTCGAGACGACGGCCGCCATCACCGCAAACAGCGGCACGCCGGTGGCGAAATTCGCCGTGCCGTCCACCGGATCGACGATGACGGCGAGATCGGCCTCCTGCAGCCGATCGAGGAGTGCCGGATCGGCCGCGACCGATTCCTCGCCGACGAACAGCGCACCCGGCAGAAGGCTCCGGCATTCCCGGGCGATGAAGCGCTCGGCCGCCTCGTCGGCCTCGGTGACGAGATCCGTCGCCGAGGTCTTCTGCCGGATGTCGCCGTCGGCAAGGTTACGGAACCGCGGCATGATCTCCGCCTTCGCCGCCTCGCGCAGGAGGTCGGCAAGGCGGGAGACGTCGATGGCTGTCGTCAATGGTCTGGTCCTTGCGCTTGATCGGATTCGGCGTGATGCGGGTGCAGCCCCTCTTCATCATGCTTCAATGACAACCCGGCGAAATCGAACAGGCCGGGATCGACGAGATGGCCAGGCCGAACATTTCCCAGCGCTCGCATCATCACGCTCTTGCGGCCCGGATAGCGGCTCTCGATCTCGTTCAACATCTGCTTGGTGAGATTGCGCTGCAGCCCGTCCTGGCTACCGCAAAGGTCGCAGGGGATGATCGGAAAGCGCATCGCCGCGGCGAAGCGTTCGAGATCGCTCTCGGCCGACTGGATCAGCGGGCGCAGCACGAAGAGGTCGCCCTCATCATTGACGAGCTTTGCCGGCATTGCCGACAGCCGGCCGCCATGCAGGAGATTCATGAAGAAGGTCTCGAGGCAGTCGTCCCGGTGATGGCCGAGGACCAGCGCCTCGCAGCCCTCCTCGCGGGCAATGCGATAGAGATGGCCTCGCCGCAGGCGCGAACAGAGCGCGCAATAGGTGGCGTTCTCCGGCAGCTTTTCGGTGACGACCGAATAGGTATCGCGATATTCGATCCGGTGGGGGATACCGTTCGCCTTCAGCCATTCCGGCAGGACGTGTTTCGGAAAGTTCGGCTGGCCCTGGTCGAGATTGCAGGCGAGAAGGTCGACCGGCAGGAGGCCGCGCCACTTCAGATCTTGGAGCAGCGCCAGGAGCGCGTAGGAATCCTTGCCGCCGGAGATCGCCACCAGCCAGCGCGAGCCGGGCCGGACCATGGCGAAACGCTCGATCGTCTCGCGCATCTCGCGGACGAGTCGCTTGCGCAGCTTCTTGAAACCGATCGTCGAGGGAACGTCGCGAAACAGCGGATGGCCACCCTCGCCCGGATCGCCGTCATCGGGGCTGCCGCCCGGTCCGGCGTCCGCGATCACGGTCTTGGTCTCTTCTGCCTCGAGCATGCCTCACCTCGCCACAATCCGAGGCCGGTTTAGAAGGTCGGGCAGGAAAACGGAAGGGCGTCGAGGCCGGGGGCGCCGACCGAATGATTTCAGCCCTTCGGACCTTTATATGCCGAAGTCGAAGCGCGTTCAGGACGATACTTCCTGTCGAGATAGGCGAATGCCAGCACGGCAAGAGCGCTGAGCGGCAGGATCGAATAGACGATCAGCTGAGCAAGTGTCATCGGTCGAGCACCTTTAACTCGCGTTGCGCAAAGAAATGTAATGCTACAGCGAGTGCCAGGCAAACCGCTGCGACCAGAAGAAGACCGAAAGCGGTCTCCGTGGAGAGGACGGCATCGCTGACGACGCGCGTCGTCGGCGCCAGTGTTCCGACGGCAAAGGTGGCGACGGATATGCCGTTCAACCAGTTGGCCCGCAGCTTCACCCGCTCCCGCACGGCTTCGGTCATAGGCGGCCGTTCTCCGTGAAGTTCGGCCTCTTCGCACATGTGACCTACTCGCTCCCCGCAGAGTACGAAATTCAGCGGAGCTTATCAAAATGCTGCAGTCGGCATAGCCGGCCCCACAACGAAAAAGGCCGCCCCGAGGGACGGCCTTCGCATGGTCTCGAAACGCGGATCGGATGATCAGCGCGAGTAGAACTCGACCACCAGGTTCGGCTCCATCTGCACGGCGTAGGGAACGTCGTGGAGGCCCGGAACCCGGGTGAAGGTCGCGACCATCTTGTGGTGGTCGGCGTCGATGTAGTCAGGCACGTCGCGCTCGGCGAGCTGCGTGGCCTCGATCACCGCGACGTTCTGCTTGGACTTCTCGCGAACCTCGATCACGTCGCCCGGCTTGCAGACATAGGACTGGATGTTGGTCCGCACGCCGTTGACGTTGACATGGCCGTGATTGACGAACTGGCGGGCGGCGAACACCGTCGGCACGAATTTCGCGCGGTAGACGATGGCGTCGAGCCGGCTCTCCAGGAGGCCGATCAGGTTCTCCGAGGTATCGCCCTTGCGGCGGGCGGCCTCGTCATAGATCTTGCGGAACTGCTTCTCGCGAATGTCGCCGTAATAGCCCTTCAGCTTCTGCTTGGCGCGCAGCTGAATGCCGAAGTCGCTGACCTTGCCCTTGCGGCGCTGGCCGTGCTGGCCGGGGCCGTACTGGCGGCGATTCACCGGGGACTTCGGACGTCCCCAGATGTTTTCGCCCATGCGGCGGTCGATCTTGTATTTCGCGGATGTGCGCTTGGTCATCGCATTTCCTTTTGACAAAACGACAAGGCCCGCGGTCGCCCGCAGGCCGGTCCAGGAAACGCGCCCTCCTCTGCCCTTGCGGACTGACAGAGTAGCGTGGGCACAGACCGACGCCACTCACGGGACACGTTGAAAACCGGCCAGAGCGAGAGGCTCCGGCCGGCTGGCGGGCTTGTTAGTATGGCTGGATCGGCCTGTCAACTCGCGAGCGATCCGTATGAAGGCTCAGTACTTGGCGATGACCCAGACGGCATGGACGATGCCGGGGATGTAGCCGAACAGCGTCAGGATGATGTTGATCCAGAAATGCTTGCCGAAGCCGACCTGCAGGAAGACGCCGACCGGCGGCAGGATGATGGCGATGATGATGCGGACGAGATCCATAGGCGATGGGGCTCCGTGAAAAGGGTTCCGACCTAAACGGGAAAGGCCGGCGGCCGTTCCGAGACAGGGTGGAAGGCCGCGCTTTCGCCATTTCGCCCGTGCATGGGAGGATGGAGAACGGCTCGCCGGCGGAGCGCCGTTAATGCCTATCGGCAATTCGAGGAACACGTGATGACACGACAAATCTTTGGTCTCGGAGCGCTGTTTCTCGCGGCCGGCCTCGTGGCAGCCGGTCCGGGCATCGCCGCGCCGGACTATTTCTCCCGCTTCGACGGCACGTGGAGCGGCGGCGGCCGGGTGAAGGTCAAGCAGTTGCCCTCGCCGACCGACGTCTCCTGCAACGTCTCCGGCACTCGCAATTCGCAGCGCTCCTTCACCATTGCCGGACGCTGCCGCGCCATGGTCCTGCTCAGCCGCGAGATCGCCGCGCGGCTCACCTACGATCCCGGCGCCAGGCTCTATCGCGGCACCTATACCGGCTCGACCAGCGGCCCGGCGACGCTCGCCGGACGGCTGAAGGGCAGCACGCTGGACCTCAGGGTCAAATGGGCGAAGAAGATCTATGACGACGACGTCGCCCGCATGGTGATCCGCAACGACGGTCGCGGCGCCTTCACCATGCAGACGATCGAGAAGATCAACGGCAAGAACGTCGTCGTCTCGGACCTGACGTTCCGCGGCGGCTGAGGCCCGTCGCAACGCTTGACGTCGCATTTTTCGGAGAAGCCGGAGCCAGGATGACCGACACGCATGGCATATTCGCGCCGGGGATCGCGGCCACGATCAGCGCCGACGGCGCCGAACTCGTCAGTCTGAGGGCCGATGCTGCCGGCGAGCTTCTCTGGCAGGCAGGTCCCGAATGGCCCCGGCATGCGCCGGTTCTATTTCCGACGGTCGGCAGGCTCAAGGGTGACGTCCTGCGCCACGACGGGCGGCAATATCCGATGGGTCAGCATGGCTTTGCCCGCGACCGCCGTTTCGAATGGATCGAGCGCGGCAGCGACCGGGCATCCCTTCGGCTCACCGAGGACGAGGAAAGCCTCGATCGCTTCCCCTTCGCCTTCGTCCTCGACATGATCTATGCCGCCGCCGATGGCCGGCTGACGGTGACGACGCGGGTCGGCAATCCGGGCAGGACGATGCTTCCCTGCGGCGTCGGCGCCCATCCGGGCTTTCGCTGGCCGCTCGTCGACGGCGTTGAGAAATCCGCCCACGCGATCGAATTCGAGATGACGGAGACGGGATCCGCACGGTCCGTCGTCGGCGGCCTGCTGGGCGCGGAAAAGCCGCTGCCCTTCGACGGCAGATCCCTGCCACTCGACGAGGCGCTGTTTGCCAGCGATGCCCTGGTGATGCCGGGCGTCGCCAGCCGAAGCCTCAGCTACGTCGCAAACGACGCAGGCGGCGGACGCGTCGCCAGCCTCGATTTCAGCTGGCAGGGATACAAGGACCTCGGCATCTGGTCGAAGCCGGGCGGCGCGCCGTTCCTCTGCATCGAACCATGGTACGGCATGGCGAGCCCGGCCGACTGGGACGGCGAATTTGCTGAGAAGCCCGGCATATTGCAGCTTGCGCCGGGCGAGGTGCGGGAGATGAGCTGGAGCGTGCGTCCCGTCTTCGGCGCAGAGCCTGGCAATTCCTGACCGACCATCGCGAGCTTCATCACGGCGGCTGCGTCACCGGGCCTCACGCCGGCAGGATGCCGCCTTCGGTTGCCAGTCCGAAGCCCTGCATCAGCCGGCGCGTCACCGCGTCTGCCCTCCCCGAGGTGAACACCGCAACGTCGTCGTGCCGTCCGACCGGCGCGTCTGACGCGATCCGCGGCAGGATCGACAGCGCCCGGCGGGCGATCGCCTCGGCCGGGTCGAGCCAGTCCACCGGCCAGGGCGCCATCTTGCGCATGCGATTGACGACGAAGGGATAGTGGGTGCAGGCGAGCACCACGATGTCGGTGCGCCTGCCGTCCTTCTCGACGAAGCATGGAGCGATCTCGGCGCTGACCGCAGATTCTTCCACGGAGCCGTGGCGCATATAGGTCTCGGCGAGCGCCGCCAGGCTGACGCTGCCGACCAGCGTCACCTCGCATTTCGTCGCCCATTGCTCGATCAGGTCGCGGGTATATTGCCGCTTCACCGTGCCGGGTGTCGCCAGCACCGAGACGAGGCCGGAGCGCGTGCGTTCCGCCGCCGGCTTGATCGCCGGCACGGTGCCGACGAAGGTCATCTGCGGATAGGCGGCGCGCAAGGCTTCGAGGGCGAGCGTCGAAGCGGTGTTGCAGGCGATCAGGCAGGCGATCGGATCATGGATCGCGATGAGCTCGCCGAAGAGGTCGACGAGGCGCTCGCGCAGCGCCGGTTCCTCCCAGTTGCCATAGGGAAAGGCGGCGTCGTCGACGACGTAGACGAAGCGCCGCTCCGGCATCAGTACCCGGGCCTCGCGCAGCACCGTCAGTCCTCCGATGCCGCTGTCGAGCACGAGCAGGGGACGGTCGTCATAGGCCGCATCGCTCACTCGCCGCCCTCCCCGGTCTTCGCCCCGCCGCCATCAGCCAGCCGTCCCGACTCATGGTCGAAGGCCTTGACGACGCCGCGCAGGGTGCGGACTTCCGGCTCGGAAAAGGCGGCCTTGGTGAGCATCGTCCTGAGGTTCTGCGTCAGCACCTCGCGCTTCGCCTCGGGGAAGAAATAGCCGGCCCGATCGAGCGAAGCCTCGAGATGCTCGAACAGGCGGAAGAGATCGGCCTTCAGCGCCGGCGGCGGCACCTTGGCCTCGAAGCGCGGCGACAGGTCGCCCTCCTTGCCGGCCACCTGAAAGGCATAGCTCATCAGAAGCACGGCCTGGGCGATGTTGAGCGAGGCGAAATTCGGATCGACCGGGAAGGTGACGATCTCGTCGGCGAGGCCGACCTCGTGATTGTTGAGGCCCCAGCGCTCGCGGCCGAAGAGGATGCCGGTCGCTTCGCCCAGCCCAATCCGGCGCTTGAGATCCTGTGCCGCCTCCTCCGGCCCGCGCACCGGCTTGAAACTGTCGCGCGGCCTCGCCGTCGTCGCGAGGACGAAGTTGAGGTCGGCCGTCGCTGCTTCGACGGTGTCGAACAGCCGCACCGCGTCGATCACATGGTCGGCGCGTGAGGCGGCCGCCCGGGCCTTGTCGCTCGGCCAGCCGTCGCGCGGATTGACGAGGCGAAGATCGGTGAGCGAAAAATTCGCCATGGCCCTTGCGACCATGCCGATATTCTCGCCGAGCTGCGGCTCGACGAGCACGATGGCCGGGCCGCTGTCCTCACGCGTGGCGTCGTTCAAGGCTAGACTCCTATGCCGACGGCGCGCATCGGCGGCTGGCGCCGCTTCATCGCCCCGGCGCGTTTCGAACCGGCTGGATAGCGCGTCGCCATCGCCCGGCCAAGCCGCAGGCGATGATCGCTCCGGCCGAGGCCCGGCCAGTGGAGCGAATTCGACATTTGGGTCCCGGCCGAAGTGAGCTTTGCATCAAATGTCGGAATCGAACCGCTAGATGGCAAATCCATCGACGCCCTGCCAGTTCATCCGCTGCAGCGCTTCGGGATCCGGCACGACGGCGTCGGTCTCGTTGAAGATCATCGTCAGGCGCTGGTCGGTGCGATAGGCGGGCCAGCCCTCGTCCGGCCTGCCGTCGCGCACGAAGCTCAGCCAGTGCCGACGCATGCGCTCGGCGAGAAGCTGGCGCCGGCCATCCGGCAGCACGCCGAGATAGGCGGACCGGAAGGGCTTCAGGAAATCCTCGAAGATCAGCGGCAGGTCGACGGAATGGGTGGCTCCGAGCCGCGACAGGAGGCCCTTGGCCTCCCAGTCGAGCCGGTAGAAATAGACCGGCGAGCCCCGCGCAGCCTCGGCATCGGCAAAGGCGATCGACGGCATGCGGAAGATCAGGTCGGTGCCGAAGGCGATGCGGCCCTTGCGGTCGTCCTCGTAGAGATGGGCGATCCGCTCTGCGGCTGCCCGGCCGGAAAAATGCTCCACCATGCCGGAAAGCGCCGCCTTATCCGCTTCGATCGGCAACAGCGGCAGCCCGATGAAGAAGGAGAATTCGTCGCGATTCGTGCCGATGAGCAGCGGCACCGGCTTCGCCGTCACCGCCAGATCGCCCGGCGCCTCAGCCACGAGTTCGGTTCCGTCGACATAGGGCCGCGAGATGACGCCGGTGTGGTCGGTCACCGCTTCGGCCGCCGCCTCGTGAAGCGCTCTCGGCGTCAGCGTGAAGAGACGCTCACGATCATCGCCGAGCCCCATCCCGCCGGCGAGCAGCGAAGCGACCTCACGCGCACGCTCGCGCCCATAGAAGAGGTTGAGTGCCCCGGACTGCATGATCGCTCGGTGATAATAGGGCTTGGAGCCCTCGGTCACGAGGTGCCAGGCGACCGAGACCGAGCCGGCGGATTCGCCGGCGATCGTCACCCGGTCCGGATCGCCGCCGAAGGCCGCGACATTGTCGCGGACCCAGCGGAGCGCCAGCCGCTGGTCGAGCAGCCCGGCATTCGCCACGAATCGCTCGTCGCCCGGAAAGAGCTCGGCGAACGGATTGAAGCCGATCAACCCGAGCCGGTAGTTCATCGTCACCACGACGACGTCGCCCCGTCGGGCGAGATCGTCGCCGGGATATTGTTCGCCCGCGCCGAGGATGAAGCCGCCGCCATGGATGAAGACGAGGACCGGCCGATTGCCGGTCACCTCCGGCGTCCAGACATTCAGCGACAGGCAGTCCTCGCTATAGTGGCGATGGGAGCCGATCAGCCTTGCCAGCGGCGCCGGCAAGAGCGAGCGCTGCGGCGCCGCCGCGCCATATTCGAAGGCTTCGAAGGGTTCGGCGAAGGGTGCCCGTGGGAAAGGCGCGGCATAGCGGCGCTCGCCGACCGGCGCCTCGCCATAGGGAATGCCCAGAAACCGCACGACGCCGTCCCGCCGCTGGCCGACGAGACGGCCGCAGGCCGCCTCGATCTCAACCTTTTCCACCATCTGGCCGTCCCGAAATCCGGTGTCCGCCCGCCCTTCGATGCCGCGCTGCATCAAACTCGGCGGCCCGTCGCTTTGCGTCCGCCATGACGGGTGTTATAGGGCCGGGCAATGGATCCCGCGCATCCGTTCGTGGCAGGGCCTCCGTCCCCGCCGGACTTTTATCCCAAGGAAGGCACCAATGGCAAAGATCAAGGTCGCAAACCCGGTCGTTGAACTCGATGGCGACGAGATGACCCGGATCATCTGGGACTTCATCAAGCAGAAGCTGATCCATCCCTATCTCGACATCGACCTTGAATATTACGACCTCGGCGTCGAGCACCGCGACGCCACCGACGACCAGGTGACGGTCGATGCCGCCAATGCCATCAAGCGCCACGGCGTCGGCGTCAAATGCGCGACGATCACCCCGGACGAGGCTCGCGTCGAGGAATTCGGCCTGAAGAAGATGTGGCGCTCGCCGAACGGCACGATCCGCAACATCCTCGGCGGCGTCATCTTCCGCGAGCCGATCATCATGAAGAACGTGCCGCGCCTCGTCCCCGGCTGGACCAAGCCGATCATCGTCGGCCGCCACGCCTATGGCGACCAGTACCGCGCCACCGACTTCCGCTTTCCGGGCAAGGGCAAGCTGACGATCAAGTTCGTCGGCGAGGACGGTGAGACCATCGAGCACGACGTCTTCGACGCGCCGGCCTCCGGCGTCGCCATGGCGATGTACAATCTCGACGAGTCGATCAAGGACTTCGCCCGGGCGTCGTTCAACTATGCCCTGCAGCGCGGCGTGCCCTGCTATCTCTCGACCAAGAATACCATCCTCAAAGCCTATGACGGCCGTTTCAAGGACCTCTTCCAGGAGATCTTCGACGCCGAGTTCAAGAGCGACTTCGACGCCAAGAAGATCACATATGAGCACCGGCTGATCGACGACATGGTCGCCGCCTCGCTGAAGTGGTCGGGCGGATATGTCTGGGCCTGCAAGAACTACGACGGCGACGTCCAGTCCGACATCGTCGCGCAGGGCTTCGGCTCGCTCGGCCTGATGACGTCGGTGCTGATGACGCCGGACGGCCAGACCGTCGAGGCCGAGGCCGCCCACGGCACCGTCACGCGGCACTATCGCCAGCATCAGAAGGGCGAGCAGACTTCGACCAATTCGATCGCCTCGATCTTCGCCTGGACCCGCGGCCTCGCCCATCGCGCCAAGCTCGACGACAACGACGACCTGGCGGAATTTGCCCAGAAGCTCGAGAAGGTCTGCATCGCGACGGTCGAAAGCGGCTTCATGACCAAGGACCTCGCCTTGCTGATCGGCCCGGACCAGCCCTGGCTCACCACCAACGGCTTCCTCGACAAGGTCGACGAGAACCTCAAGAAGGCGATGGCTTCGTAAGCAGCCTGCAGCGTTCCTGTTAGAGTGGAGCCCGGCGCGATCCGAATCGTGCCGGGCTTTTCACTTTGAAGGGATGCGAACGCCATGACACACAGGAGCCGTCTCGGCTGTATTGTCGTCGACTGCCAGAGTGAGGAGCTTCACGGTGCCCTCGCCTTCTGGTCCGGCTTGTTCGGCTGTTCCGGCAAGGTCGACGAAGACGGCAAATATGCCGTCCTCACAATGCCGAGCGGCGAGCCGAAGGTCCTGATCCAGGCGGTCGATCACGCCCCTCGCGTCCATCTAGACATCGAGACCGACGATCAGGAGGCCGAGGCCCGCCGGCTCGAAGCCCTCGGGGCGAAGCGCATCGGGCCGGTGAAGTCTTGGATCGTCATGGAAGCGCCGACCGGCCATCGCTTCTGCCTCGTCGGCCCGCAGCGCCAGGATTTCGACGACAAGGCGACGCGGTTCGAGAGCTGATTCAGCCCTGCATCGCCGCCTCGACCGCCGCGATCGCCTCGCCGGCCTTGCCGGCCTCGGGCCCACCGGCCTGCGCCATGTCCGGCCGGCCACCACCACCCTTGCCGCCGATCGCGGCGCTGGCCGCGCGGACCAGCGTCACCGCGTCGAAACGCGCCGTCAGATCCTCGGTGACGCCGACCACTACCGAGGCCTTGCCGTCGGCGGCCGCGACGAAGGCCACGACGCCGGAGCCGATCTGCGCCTTGGTCTCGTCGACGAGACCCTTCAGATCCTTCGGCGAGACGCCATCGAGAACCCGTCCGACGAATGAGACACCGGCCACCTCCTTCGGGGCCGAACCGGACGACGCGCCGCCGCCATCGCCGGCGAGCGCAAGCTTCTTCTTCGCCTCGGTGAGTTCACGCTCCAGCCGCCGCCGCTCCTCGACGATCGCGTCGAGCCGGTCGGCCACGTCGCTCTGGCTGACCTTCAGCGCCGCCGCCATGCGGCGCACCCGCTGATCCTGCTCGAGAAGGTGGGCCCTTGCCGCATCGCCGGTGAGCGCCTCGACCCGCCTGACGCCCGCCGCAACGCCGCCCTCGGCGACGACATGGACGAGGCCGATGTCGCCGGTGGCGCGCACATGGGTGCCGCCGCAGAGCTCGATCGAATAGGGCTTGCCGGCCTTCTCGCCTTCCTCGGCCGTCCCCATCGAGACGACCCGCACCTCATCGCCGTATTTCTCGCCGAACAGCGCCATCGCGCCCGACGCGATCGCATCGTCGACGGCCATCAGCCGCGTCTCCACCGGGGCGTTCTGCAGGACGACGGCATTGGCGAGCCGCTCGACCTCGGCGATCTCGCCGGCCTCGATGGGCTTCGGATGCGAAAAGTCGAAGCGCAGCCGGTCCGGCGCCACCATCGAGCCCTTCTGCGCCACGTGGCTGCCGAGCACCTCGCGCAGCGCCTCGTGGAGGAGATGGGTCGCCGAATGGTTGGCGCGGATATGGGTGCGGCGGCGATGGTCGACCTCGAGGTCGAGCGGCATGCCGACCGCGACCTTGCCGCGCGTCACCTTCGCCCGGTGGACGAACAGCCCCTCGGCGAATTTCCGGGTATCGGTCACCGCGATCTCGACGCCCTCGCCGCGCATCGTCCCGGTGTCGCCGAGCTGGCCGCCGGATTCGCCATAGAAGGGCGTCTGGTTGACGATGACCGAGATCTCCTCGCCCTCGCCCGCTTCCTTCACCTCGGCGCCGTCCTTGACCAGCGCGACGACGGCCCCCTCCGCCCGCTCGGTGTCGTAGCCGAGGAACTCCGTCGGCCCGACCCGTTCGCGGATCGGATACCAGACATTCTCGGAGGCCGCCTCGCCGGAGCCCGCCCAGCTTGCCCGCGCCTCGGCCTTCTGGCGGGCCATCGCGGTGTTGAAAGTATCGAGATCGACCTCGATGCCGCGCTGGCGCAGCGCATCCTGGGTGAGATCGAGCGGGAAGCCATAGGTGTCGTAGAGCTTGAAGGCCGTCTCGCCGGACAGGCGCTCGCCGGACGACATTCCCTCCGTCGCCTCGGAGAGGAGCGTAAGGCCGCGATCGAGGGTCAGCAGAAAGCGCTTTTCCTCGAGCTTCAGCGTCTCGGAAATCAGCGCCTCGGCCCGCCCGAGTTCCGGATAGGCCCGTCCCATCTCGGCGACGAGGGTCGGCACCAGACGGTAGAGCACCGGTTCCTGCGCGCCCAGCATCCGGGCATGGCGCATGGCGCGGCGCATGATCCGCCGCAGCACGTAGCCGCGGCCCTCGTTCGACGGCAGGACGCCGTCGGCGATCAGGAACGCCGTCGCCCGCAGGTGATCGGCGATCACCCGGTGGCTGGCGACCTTGTCGCCCACCGCCTCGGAGCCGATCGCATGTTCGACGGCGCCGATCAGGGTGCGGAAGAGATCGGTCTCGTAGTTGGAATGCACCCCTTGCAGGATCGCGGCCATCCGTTCGAGGCCCATGCCGGTGTCGATCGACGGGCGCGGCAGGTCGAGCCGCGTCTCGGCGTCGACCTGGTCGAACTGCATGAAGACGAGGTTCCAGAATTCCAGGAACCGGTCGCCATCCTCGTCGGCGCTGCCCGGAGGTCCGCCGAAGACGCTCTCGCCTTGGTCGAAGAAGATCTCCGAGCAAGGGCCGCAGGGACCGGTCTCGCCCATCGTCCAGAAATTGTCCGAGGTCGGGATGCGGATGATGCGGTCGTCGGAGAGGCCGGCGATCTTCTTCCACAGCGCCGCCGCATCGTCGTCCTCGGAAAAGACCGTGACTAGCAGGCGGTGCTTCGGCAGACCGAATTCCTTGGTCGAAAGATTCCAGGCGAGCTCGATCGCCCGCTCCTTGAAATAGTCGCCGAAGGAAAAATTCCCCAGCATCTCGAAGAAGGTATGGTGGCGCGCGGTATAGCCGACATTGTCGAGATCGTTGTGCTTGCCGCCGGCACGTACGACCTTCTGCGCGGTGGTGGCACGGCTGTAGGGCCGCTTCTCGACGCCGGTGAAGACGTTCTTGAACTGCACCATGCCGGCATTGGTGAACATCAGGGTCGGGTCGTTGCGCGGCACCAGCGGCGACGACGCAACCCGCTCGTGCCCGTTCTTCTCGAAATATTCGAGAAAAGCCGACCGGATTTCATTGACGCCACTCATGAGCGAGACCTTCGCGAGACATTGCGGAAAGAAGCCGCCGGCATCCTCTTCCAGTTCGAGCCACCGGCCAAGCCGTGGCCTTTTACAAAGGCCGGTCTGCCGTGTCCATCGGGCCGGCCTCGCGACAGCCCGCCACGCCGACCAGCAGCGTTCTGCCAGGCCGGATCCGCAACGATCGCGGGAAAGCGCACCCTCGAACCGGGCGCGCCTTTTCCGATCAGTCCTCCGAGACGTCCTCGTCGCGGTCGTCGCCCAGCAGCTGATCGGCGATCAGCCCGGCATTCTGGCGGATCGACGCCTCGATCTCGGCGGCGACGGCCGGATTGTCACGCAGGAAGCTCTTGGCGTTCTCGCGCCCCTGCCCCAGCCGCTGCGAATTGTAGGAGAACCAGGCGCCGGACTTCTCGACGATCCCCGACTTGACGCCGAGGTCGATCAGCTCGCCGGTCTTCGAAACGCCCTCGCCATACATGATGTCGAATTCGACCAGCTTGAAGGGCGGCGCCAGCTTGTTCTTGACCACCTTGACCTTGGTCTGGTTGCCGGTGACCTCGTCGCGATCCTTGATTGAGCCGATACGGCGGATGTCGAGCCGGACCGAGGAATAGAACTTCAGCGCGTTGCCGCCGGTGGTCGTCTCGGGCGAGCCGAACATCACGCCGATCTTCATGCGGATCTGGTTGATGAAGATGACCATGCATTTGGAGCGGGAGATCGAGCCGGTGAGCTTGCGCAGCGCCTGGCTCATCAGACGGGCCTGCATGCCGGGCAGCGAATCGCCCATCTCGCCTTCGATCTCGGCCCGCGGCGTCAGCGCCGCCACCGAATCGACGACCAGCACGTCGATGGCGCCGGAGCGCACCAGCGTATCGACGATCTCCAGCGCCTGTTCGCCGGTATCGGGCTGGGAGATCAGCAGATTCTCGAGATCGACGCCAAGCTTGCGGGCATAGACCGGATCGAGCGCGTGCTCGGCATCGACGAAAGCGCAGATGCCGCCCTTCTTCTGGGCCTCGGCCACGGTGTGCAGCGCCATCGTCGTCTTGCCGGAGCTTTCCGGCCCGTAGATCTCGACGATCCGGCCCTTCGGCAGGCCGCCGACACCGAGCGCGATATCGAGCCCGAGCGAGCCGGTCGAAACCGTCTCGACCTCGACCAGCTTCTCGTTCTGGCCGAGCCGCATGATCGAGCCCTTGCCGAAGGCGCGTTCGATCTGCGACAGAGCCGCATCGAGTGCCTTGTTCTTGTCCAACGAATTATCCTCGACGAGACGGAGAGCATTTTGTGCCATGGTGACGAGACCTTATTTCACGCGCCAGTAAGGGGTGCAACATGCGATGTCCTGCAATCCATGTACCTTCTTTGTTCTCTTTTGGCAAGGCCGTGATCGTGTTTTGTTCTCGTGGCCGAATCGCTTGCCCGGCCGTCGATTGATGAAGAAGTGATGAACGTCCCGACGAATGCCGGCAGCTTTCCGCGCTTCCTGGTTCTCGGCGGCGCCCATGTCGATCGCCGGGCCAAGGCGGACGGGCCCTTCCACCCGGGCGCCTCGAACCCCGGCAGCCTCTCCGACATGCCCGGCGGCGCCGCTTTCAACGCCGCGCTGGCGCTGCGTGGCCTCGGCTGCCCGGTGGGCATCGTCAGCGTCCGCGGCGGTGACGACGACGGCCGCCGCATTGCCGGCGCCATCGAAACGGCCGGCATTGCGGATCTCAGCGCCACCTTCCTCGACCGGCGGACCGCCACCTATTTGGCCGTGCTCGACGATCATGGCGAGCTCGTCGCCGGTATCGCCGACATGGCCATCTACGATCGCCTCGGCCCGAAATTTCTGAAGCGGAAGAGCATTCGCGACGCGCTCGGCGAGGCCGACGCGCTGATCCTCGACGCCAATCTGCCGACCGAGACGCTCGTCGCCGCGCTGGAGGGGGCCGAAGACCGTCCGGTCGCGGCGATCGGCGTCTCGCCGGCCAAGGTCCGCCGGCTCCTCCCGGTGATCCCCTCGCTCGCGGCCCTGTTCCTGTCGCGGGCCGAGGCGGCGAGCCTTGCCGAGGTCACCGTCATGACCAAGCTCTCGCTGATCTGCGAGATCGTCGGTGAACTCGGCGCGCGCCGCGCGGTGATTTCCGACGGCGGCCTTGATGCGGCGATTCTCGACGGCGACGAGCGCCTCTATCAGCGCCCGCCGGTGGTCCGCCCGCGGGACGTCACCGGCGCCGGCGACACGCTGGCGGCGGTGACGTTTCACGCCCTGCTCGGCGGCGGGAGTTTCGTCGAAAGCGCCCGCCGGGGCATCGCCGCCGCATCGCTGCGGATCGCCTCGGACGTCTTCCCGCCGGACGATCTCTCGGCAGACATCGAGCGGCTCGCAGGGCAGCTGGCGCCCGCCACCACGGAGACCTGACGTGACCACCGCCACCAGCCCCGTTGCGCCGTCACCCGCCGTCGCGGCGGCGAAAGCCGCCGGCAAACCGATCGTGGCGCTCGAATCGACCATCGTCACCCATGGCATGCCCTACCCCGCCAATCTCGAGACGGCCCTCGCCGTCGAGGCGTTGGTGCGCGCAACCGGCGCCGAGCCGGCGACGATCGCGGTGATCGACGGTGTCCTGCGCGTCGGCCTTACCGAGGAGGAACTCGCCGCCCTTGCACGCGCCGATGACTTGATGAAGCTGTCGCGGGCCGATCTCGCTTATGCCGTGGCAGGAGGCCACACCGGCTCGACGACGGTCGCGGCGACGATGATCGCGGCGAAGGCCGCCGGCATCTCAGTCTTTGCCACGGGTGGCATCGGCGGGGTGCATCGCGGCGGCGAGACGAGCCTCGACATCTCCGCCGATCTCGAAGAACTCGCCCGCACCGGCGTGATCGTCGTCTCGGCGGGGGCCAAGGCGATCCTCGATATCGGCCGCACGCTCGAATATCTCGAGACCAAGGGCGTCCCGGTGGTCGCCTATCGCAGCGATGCGCTGCCGGCCTTCTGGACGCGCGATTCGGGATACGCGGCGCCGCTGCGGCTCGACGATGCCGCCGCGATCGCCAGATTCCAGCAGACCCGCGAGGCGCTCGGCATCGATGGCGGCATGCTGGTCGCCAATCCGATCGACGAGGGGCATGCCGTTTCCCGCGAGACGGTGGAGGGCTGGATCGAGCGCGCCCTGGCCGACGCGGCCGCCCGCGGCATTGCCGGCAAGGCGGTGACGCCCTTTCTTCTCGGCCGCATCGTCGAGCTCAGCGACGGCCGCTCGCTCGAAGCGAACATCGCCCTCGTCAAATCCAATGCCAGGCTCGCCGGAGAGATCGCCGTCGCACTCACGTGACCCGACGGTCCGCGCCTCTTTGATGCCTGCGGCGGCGATGCATCAGGTAAATTCCGCCCGTCAGCCCTCGTTGAGCATGGTCTTCACGGCGACGGCGAGTTCGCGCAGGGAGAAGGGCTTGGCGAGGAAGCCGAATTTCTCGCCCTCCGGCATGTTCTTGGCGAAGGCCTCCTCGGCATAGCCGGAGACAAAAATGAACTTCAGATCCGGCCGCGTCTTGCGCATCTCGCGCAGCAGCGTCGGGCCGTCCATTTCCGGCATGACCACGTCGGAGACGACGAGATCGATCTCGCCGTCGAGTTCCTCCAGCACCTCCAGCGCCTCAACGCCTGACGCCGCCTCGTGGACGTCGTAGCCGCGCATCTTCAGCGCCCGGACATTTCCGGCGCGCACATGGTCCTCGTCCTCGACGAGCAGGATCGTCGCCGTGCCGGAAAGGTCCATCTTGGCGCCGGCGACGGCGGCGCCGGTCTCCGGGCTGGTCGCGGTGGCGGCTTCGGCCGAGACGAAGCGCGGCAGGAAGATGCGGAAGCTGGTGCCCTCGCCCTCTTTGGAATCGACGAAGATGAAGCCGTTCGACTGCTTGATGATGCCGTAGACCATGGAAAGGCCGAGGCCGGTGCCCTTGCCGATCTCCTTGGTGGTGAAGAACGGCTCGAAGATCCGCTCGGCGACGTCCGCCGGCATGCCGGTGCCGGTATCCGACACCTCGACGAGCACGTAATCGCCGTCGGTCAGCTCGGCATAACCGAAGCCCCTCGCCTCGCCGGCCGCGACATTGCGGGTGACGATGGTGATCTTGCCGCCGTTCGGCATGGCGTCGCGGGCGTTCTGGACGAGATTGGTGATCACCTGCTCGAACTGGCCGATATCCGCCATCACCGGCCAGAGGTCGCGGGCATGCTGGCGCTCCAGCGTCGCATGGTCGCCGCTGACGCGCTTCAACAGGAGATGCATGTCGGCGACGACGTCGGTGAGGTTCAGCATCTTCGGCCGCATCGTCTGGCGGCGCGAATAGGCCAGCAGCTGGCGCACCAGCGAGGCGGCGCGATTGGCGCTCTGCTTGATCAGCAGAAGATCCTGGAAGGACGGATCGCCGGTGCGGTGGTTAAGGAGGAGGAAGTCGACCGACGCGGTGATGATCGTCAGCACGTTGTTGAAGTCGTGGGCGATGCCGCCGGCGAGATTGCCGATCGCCTGCATCTTCTGGCTCTTGGCGATCTGCTCCTCGAGAGCGCGCTGCTCGGTGATGTCGACGCCGTAGAGGATGGCGCATTCATCGCCGTCGGCGCCAACCTTCGGCACGGCGCTGAGATAGAGCCGGACGGTGCGCGAGGCCTCGCCGGCGACCTCGGCATCGACCGGAGCGATCCCCGGGCGGCCGGCGCTCGCCTCGGCCAGCGCCTTGCGGAAGGCCTCGTGGCCGGCCTCGCGGATCGCCATCTGGAACCCCGATGCGCCCTCGGCCGCCTCGCTGCCGAAGATCTTGCGGAAGACGGCGTTGGAGCGGACGACCCGGCCGGCGGCGTTGAGCGTCGCGATCGCCATCGGCGAGGAGTTGAAGAAGCGGGTGAAGCGCGCCTCGGCGAGCTCGGCCGGTGTCGCCGCCTCCTTGTCGTTGCGCCGGTCGAGGACGAGGGTGCGCACCATGCCGGGCGCCGAGCTGTCGTCGAGCACCGGGCGCCGGAGCAGCCGCACCGGCAGCGTCTCGCCGCCGGCCGTCACGAGGTCGAGATCGTCGATGCTGAGGGCGTCGGCCCGCTCGGCGAAGGTCGAGCGCGAGGCCGGCGCGAGAAATTCGAGGAAGCTTCGCTGATAGGGCTTCACCTCGGTGAGGTCGAGGCCCAGCCATTCGGCGAGGGTCGCGTTGATATAGGCGACGCGATGCTGGCCGTCGGCGGCGAAGAAGCCCGCCGGCGCCTTGTCGAGATAGTCGATCGCATGCTGCAGGTCCTGGAAGGAGCTCTCCTCGTGCTTGCGGTCGGCAGTGATGTCGAGGATCTGCCAGGCCTGCATCTGGCCGCCGCGGGCGGCGAGCGGGCGCACCGTCACCCGGTACCAGCAGGGAGAATCGTCGCCGCGCTCGACCGGCGCGAGGCTGCGGGCGAGGCGGAACTCCCGCTGGCCCGAGCGGCCGTCGCGCGCCAGATTGGCGAGATGGTAGATTGCCTCGGTCGCCTCGGGCTCGCGGGCGAGCAGCCGCTCCAGGCTGCGCACCTCGCCGGGCCGGGCGGCGCCGGTGAGATCGCCATAGGCACGATTGGCGTAGACCACCTGACCCTTGCGATCGAGGATCAGCAGCCCCGTACGGGCAGTGTCGAGGAAGTCGCGGGCGATGCCGCCGTCGCTCGCCCGGGCGGAATAGCGCAGGAAGCCGAGCGCCGAGGCGAAGATCGTGCCGATGCCGATGACCGACAGAAAGCCGAAGATGACGAACAGCGCGAGCTCGCCGTAGCTGCGGCCGAAAAAAGCCAGGCACGCGCCGGCGAGAATCAGCGCGCCGCCGAGGAGCAGCAGCCGTCTGACCCCCGAAGCGGCAGCCGTCCGGTCGACCAGCGGCTTGTCGATCGTCCCCTGGGCGGCTCCGTTCATCGCAATCCTGTCCCTCTTCGGCGGGGATCTTTCGCGGACATCGCCGCCCCGCCCGATGATCTTTCGCGCGATCTCAAGGATCACTCGTAAGGTTCTGTTCTACGATGGATTTTCGAACGCGGCAGCTGCGCCGAACGGTCACGACCGGGTGCCTCAACTGCCAGATTCGCTCCACCGGCGAGTCAGCCCCGATTGTGAATCAATTTCGCTGCGGAAGCGAGCGGCGAAGGCGTCTTTTTGCAAGGTTCACGCAGGCTTCGAAAATGGATGCTGGCGCGCGAGCGCTTGTGCGAAAACGTTCCTGGTCGTCCCGCTCAAAGCCGGCAAATCGGCCGTCTGGCCGCTCGGAACGGCCGTTAGGCCTTGCTCGTCCCGCAATTATGGGCCACCGCTTGCCTGCGGTCGCGACCGCTGGAATTGTTGAGGAGTCACAGTCACCATGCCGCAATGGACCATCGATCTCTTCGGGCCGGGCCTCGGCCAAATCGTCTGGGTCGCGCTGGTGGCGGCGGTCGTCTGCGTCCTCGCGGTGGTCGTCATCGTCCTGGCCAAGCGCTTCGTCGGAGGCGGCACGGGCATCGGCCCGCGGGTCCGGGCGCCGCGGCTGCAGGTCGTCGACGTCGCGAGGATCGACGAGAAACGCCGGCTCGTCCTGTTGCGCCGGGACGACGTCGAGCATCTCGTTCTCGTCGGCGGCCAGACAGACATTCTCGTCGAGGGATCGATCCTGCGCCAGGCGGCGAGCGCCCATCCGCCGGTGAGGAGCGACGACGGGCGCCTCGACATCGCCGCGACGCCGCCGCCCCCGCGCCGCCCGGCCGCGCCGGTGGTGGACGGCGGCACCGAACGGCGTGCGGCGATGGTGGCGGAGCAGGCAGCGGCGGCAACGGCCCCGCGACGGGACAGCGCCTCTTCGGGTCATGTCGCGCCGGCACCGGAGATGCGCAGCGACCCGCGGCGGGTCACGCCTGCCCCGCGCTCTGCGCCCGAGGCCGAACTGCCGGCACAGGCAGGCGCAGCTCCGACGATCGAGCGGCCGACCGCCGAGCGTCCTGCACCCGCCGTGCAGCGCCGGCAGGACCCGGCACCGGCCGTCATTCCGCAGGCCGCACTGAAGCCGACGGAGCCGCCTGCCCTCAATCCGACGAAGCACGCATTTTCCCGCGCCACGCCGATGCCGGCCGCCGAGACGCCGCCGCCAGCCGCAAGAGCGATGGACCCGCGGCTGTCGCCGGCGACGCAGACCGATCAGGCGCGGCGTGCCCCCGAGGCACCTGCGCCCCGGACGGCAGCCTCTGCGACGCCGCCGCCCGCTCCGACGCCGCCGGCGGCAAAGACCGCTGTGGCAGATGCCCCGACCGCCGGCACCCTGCCCGCCGCGGCGCGCGAGCCCATCGACACCAGCCGGCCGCTCTCGGTCAGGAGCTTTGCCAGCGCAATCCAGAACCGGCGCTACAGCCGCGTCGAGGAGCCCCGCCGCGAGCCTGCGCTGACGCCTGGCCCGGTCACCGCAGCTTCGCCGGCTAACCCGGTTGCGTCCGCGGCCGCGGGGCAGAGCGACGACGCCGCGGCACTCGACCGCAGCCTCGAGGAATTCCTTTCCGGCGAATTGAGCTCGGGCATCGAGGAGGAAGCGGCGGCGGAACGGGCGGCAGCGGTCCCGGAGGTCAGGCCGGCAAGGCCGGCACCGGCGGCGAAACCCGCGCAGGCCGAGGCAAGCCCGGCACCGCGTGTGGCAGCGAGGCCGGCGCCGCCAGTCGCTGCAGACACAGAGCCGGCGGCCGAGACGGAAGCCACCGAACCGCCTGTGGCAAATGCAAAGCCGACACGGGAGAGCGATCCGCATTCGCAGTGGTCGCAGCCGGAAAGCCCCGAGGAGCCGGCGGAGGCTTCAACGCCGGCACCGAGGCCACAGGCGCCGCGCCGGGCCCCCGCAGCGTCTCCAGAGCCGGAGACCACCGCACAGGCAGAGCCATCGACGCGCAGGCCCGCTCCGTCGGCCAAGAGCGATGCAGCGACCCAGCCGGCCCGGCCGGCAGCCCGCGCTGCGGCGCCTACCGATCAGGCGGCTGGCGAACAGCGCTCGGACGATGCGTCCAGGCCAGAGACCCCGCAAAACGGGCCACAGTCCGGGCAAAAGTCCGAGGAAATCAATCTCGAGGAGGAGATGAAGCGGCTTCTCGGCGAGCTCGACTTCGACCGACCGACCCAGCGCCAGCGGCAGTGATCGCCGCGCAAGTCGCGGGCGGGATCGGCCTATCCGTGAAACGAGCAGCCCGACCGCGTGGATGACCATCGCGATCGGGCTCTGTCACGCCTGGAGGTCGGCGCTGCGACGTATCGGGGCCCTCGGTCGGCTCTCCCATCCGGCCGCGACCGGCCGGACTGGCCGGTCGGCCCCTGCCGTTCTCCCGGCCCCTATTGGAGGAACTTCATCGGATCGACGGGCGTCGAGTTCTTGCGGACCTCGAAGTGCAGCACCGGCACGTCGGTGTCGCCGCTCATTCCGGACTGGGCGATGACCTCGCCGCGCCGGACGGTTTCGCCCTTCTTCACGGCGAGCGTGTCGGCATGGCCGTAGACGGTGACGAGGCCGTCGTCATGCTTGACGAGAACGGTGTTGCCGAACTCCTTGAGCCCGTCGCCGGCATAGATGACGACGCCGTTCTCGGCCGCCTTCACCGGCGTGCCACGCGGCACCGAGATGTTGACGCCGTCGTTGCGGCGGCCATCGACCTTCTCGCCATAGCGGTTGACGACCCTGCCCTGCACGGGCCAGCGGAACTGGCCGATGCCGGTCGAATTCGGCGCGACCGCGGCGACTTCCTGTTCGACTTCCTTCTTCACCGAGCCGGTCGCGGTCGTGTCGACGGCGGGTGCCGCAGGCTCCGATGCCTGGGCGACGCGGCCGCTCTTCTCCGTTTCGACAGGCGAGCGCTGGGTGCGCACCTCGGCGACCTTCTGGGCCGGCACTTCGGGCTTGGCGGCGGGGGCGTTCTTCGCCGCGGCAACCTCGGTCGAGCGGGCCGGCATCTTGCCGCCGGCCGGGATCATCAGCGTCTGGCCGAGCCGGATGGTGTCGGAATCGAGATTGTTGGCGCGGCGGATCGCATCGGCGGAAACGCCGGTCTTGCGGGCGATGCCGAGAAGCGTGTCGCCGGAGACGACGGTGACGCTGCCGGCGGCCGCGGAACTGCCGTTGCTCGCCGAGGCGCTGCGGGTCTCGTTGATCGGCCGCGCCTGCGGCGTCGCCAGGCGCTGGGCCTGCGATTCGAGGCTGGAGGGCGGCGCACCGCGGGTCGCCGGAATGCTCGCCTGGGCCGCGCGGACCGGCTGCGGGGCGCTGGTGGCCATCGGCTCGGAGCGGATGGTCGTGGTCTGGCTCTGGTAGCTCGGCTCGGGCGGCGGCGGCAGCTGGCTGCGCTGCATCTGCTGGCCGCCGGCCGGATAGCCGGAGCTTGCGGGGCTTGCGAGATAGCCGCCGCCGGAGCGGCTGGCCGGCGCGATGGCGCCGGTCGTCGTGCCGTCGACGGTTCCGGGATAAGGCTGCGAGACGGCGGTCTGCTGCATCGGCGGGGTCTGCGGCACGGCGCCGGTGTAGAAGCCGTCGTCGAAACGCACGACATCGCTGCTGCAGCCGGCAAAAAGACCTGCCACGGCGATGGCGGCAACGGAACCGAACATGCGTCGGCGCGAACGACTGAGCACAGGGAAGCGCATCACAGTTCCTTCGGTAGGCGAGGATTCATCGAGGAACATTGAAGCGCGTTAATCTTACTGCCCGGTTAAGTCTTCCCGTCGAAAGGTGAATTTTCCAATGTCGCCGTGCCGGAACGGCTCTCAGAGCACATCGGCCTTGCCGAAGCCGATCGGCTGGTAGCGCACGACCCCGAGATCTTCGCGCTCGAAGCGGCTGCCGACCTTGCGCAGCCGCACCAGCATCTGCTCGCCGTCGCCCGGCCCGATCGCGCAGACCAGCGAGCCATGCATGCCGAGCTGTTCGAGAAACTGCTTCGGCGGCGCGGGAAAGGCCGCGTGGACGACGATGCGGTGATAGGGGCTGCCGCTCGGAAAACCGTCGCGGCCGTCCTCGAAGATCGGCGTGACGTTGCTGATGCCGATGTCGCGGAATCTTTGCGCCGCCGCCTTGAGCAGCCGGCGATAGCGCTCGAAGGTGGTGACGTGGCCGACGACGCGGGCCATCAGCGCCGTAACGTAGCCGCTGCCGGTGCCGACCTCGAGGACCCGCTGCTCGGCCTCTGGCTCCAGCGCGGCGACGAGCCGCAAGGCCGTCAACGCGCCCGGCATGGTCTCACCGCAGGGGATCGGTGCGGTGCGATCCTCATAGGGGTCGTCGATGCCGCCCGGCAGGAACAGCCGCCGCGGCACGCTCTCGACCGCCTTGAAGAGCGCCGGCGAAACGCCGGGGGCGCCGCGCAGCCGGACGAGGAATTCGGCGAGCTTCTCGCGGTCGGGATCGCCAGGAGTCATCGCAGCGCTTCGGCCAGCCCGCCACGCAGCGCCTCGGCGGTGAGGTCGAGCTGCAGCGGGGTGACCGAGATCATCCCGGCGGCGAGCGCCGCAATGTCCGATTCGGCGACCTCGGGACCGGCCTGGCGGCCGAATTTCAGCCAGAAATACGGAAAGCCTCGGCCGTCGCGCCGCTCCTCGATGCCGAGTGCATAGTCGAGCTTGCCCTGCCGGGTGACGGCGATCCCTTCGACGGCCTCCGCCTCGACGGCGGGGAAGTTGACGTTGAGGAGATGGCCCTGCGGCAAATCGAAGCCCGCCAGCTTCTCGATCACCGCCGGCGCGTGGCTTTCGGCGGTGTTCCACAGCGCCTCGCGGTCGCTGCCCGGCGAAAAGGCCTGGCTGAGGGCGATCGACCGGATCCCCAGCATCATCCCTTCCATCGCGCCGGCGACGGTGCCCGAATAGGTGACGTCCTCGCAGATGTTCTGGCCGGCATTGATGCCGGAAAGGACGAGATCCGGCATTCCGTCCATCACCTTGCGCACCGCCATGATGATGCAGTCGGTCGGCGTGCCGCGGACGGCGAAGCGCTTGTCGCCGAGCTTGCGCAGCCTCAGCGGCGAGGACAGCGTCAGCGAATGGGACAGGCCGCTCTGATCGGTTTCCGGCGCGACGATCCAGACGTCGTCGGAGATCTGCCGCGCGACGCGCTCGAGCACTGCCAGTCCCTCGGCATTGATGCCGTCGTCATTGGTCAGGAGTATCCGCATCGGTCAGCCAGCCGCGATGATTTCGAGACCGCCCATATAGGGCCGCAGCGCCTCCGGCACGGTGATCGAACCGTCGGCGTTCTGGTAGTTCTCCATCACCGCGATCAGCGCACGGCCGACCGCGACTCCCGAGCCGTTCAGCGTATGGACGAAGCGCTGGGCCTTTTCCCCGGCGACCTTGTAGCGGGCGTTCATCCGCCGGGCCTGGAAGTCGCCGCAGACCGAGCAGCTGGAGATCTCGCGATAGGTGCCCTGTCCCGGCAGCCAGACCTCGATGTCGTATGTCTTGCGGGCGCCAAAGCCCATGTCGCCGGTGCAGAGCGTCACCACCCGGTAGGCAAGGCCGAGGCGCTTCAGCACCTCTTCGGCCGAGGCTGACATCCGCTCGAGCTCGTCGAGCGAGGACTCCTCGTCGGTGATCGAGACGAGTTCGACCTTGTAGAACTGGTGCTGGCGCAGCATGCCGCGCTGGTCGCGCCCGGCAGCCCCCGCCTCGGAGCGGAAGCAGGGCGTCAGCGCGGTGACGCGGATCGGCAGCTCGGCAGCGTCGAGGGTCTTTTCCCGCACCAGATTGGTCAGCGAGACCTCGGCAGTCGGGATCAGCCAGCGGCCTTCGGAGGTGTGGAAGAGATCCTCGGCGAATTTCGGCAGCTGGCCGGTGCCGAACAGCGCCTCGTCGCGCACCAGCAGCGGCACCGCCGTCTCGCTGTAGCCGTGCTCGCCGGTGTGAAGGTCCAGCATGAATTGGCCGAGGGCGCGTTCCAGCCGGGCGAGCTGCCCCTTCAGGATGGTGAAGCGGGCGCCGGAAATCTTCGCCGCCTGCTCGAACTCCATCATGCCGAGCGCCTCGCCGATGTCGAAATGCTCCCTCGCCTCGAAGTCGAAGCGCGGCGGCTCGCCGATCCTGCGGATCTCGACATTGTCCGCCTCGTCGGCGCCGACCGGCACGTCGTCGAGCGGCACGTTCGGGATGCGCGCGAGCACGTCTTCGAGGTCTGCGTCGATGCGCCGCTCGGTCTCCTCGCCGTCCTGGATCTCGGCCTTCAGCTTGCCGACTTCCTCGATCAGCGCGTCAGCGCGGGCATTGTCGCCGGAACCCTTGGCCTTGCCGATTTCCTTGGAAGCCTCGTTGCGGCGATTCTGCAGGTCCTGCAGGATCTTCAGGTGATCGCGCCGCCGCTCGTCGAGCTTGATGATGTCCGTGGCCGCCGGCGATGCGCCACGCTTTTCCAGCGCCGCGTCCAGCTTGCCCGGATTGTCCCTGATCCACTTGATATCGAGCATCTTTCCCCCGTCGTCGGCGGCGAGGGAGGAAGGCCCGGCAAGCCGTCGTCAGGCTTGGCTCTGGGCCTCGCGTTCGGCGGTCTGTTCCGCCTGCTTCTTTTCGATCATCCGCGCCGCCAGGATGGAAATCTCGTAGAGAATGATCGTCGGCAGGGCAAGGCCGATCTGGGACATCGGATCGGGCGGCGTCAGCACCGCCGCGGCGACGAAGGCCAGCACGATGGCGTATTTGCGCTTGCCCGCCAGGCCCTTCGCCGAGGTCATGCCGGCCCGCACCAGCAGCGTCGCCACCACCGGCAGCTGGAAGACCAGCCCGAAGGCGAAGATCAGCGTCATGATCAGCGACAAATATTCCGACACCCTCGGCAGGAGCTCGATGCTCGCCTCGCCAGGGGCGCCCGTCTGCTGCATCGACAGGAAGAACCACATCACCATCGGGGTGAAAAAGTAATAGACCAGCGCCGCGCCGAGAATGAACAGGAGCGGCGTTGCGATCAGGTAAGGCAGAAAGGCGCCACGCTCGTTGCGGTAAAGGCCGGGCGCGACGAAGCGGTAGATCTGCGTGGCGATGACCGGGAAGGCGAGGAAGAAGCCGCCGAAGGCCGCGATCTTCACCTGGGTGAAGAAGAACTCCTGCGGCGCCGTGTAGATCAGCCGCACCTGCTCGCTGTGCAGCCCGGCCCAGCCGGTGGCAACCTGATACGGAATGACCAGGAAGTTGAAGATCGGCTTGGCGAAATAGAAGCAGATCAGGAAGGCGACGAAAAAGCCGGCGATCGACCAGATCAGCCTCTTTCGCAATTCGATCAGGTGTTCGATCAGCGGAGCGGATGACGCCTCGATATCGTCTTCGCGACGGGTCACGCTATGTCCTTCGCCTTGTCGGCGGTCTCGCGCCCGGCGTCATGCGCGGGTTCCCGCTTCGCATCGTCTTCTTTCGAAGAGGCAGCCTTATCGGCCGCATCGTCACCGGCCTCGAGGGCACCGGTCTTGGCCGGCTCGCCCTCCGGGACCGGCCGGTCGTCAGGCGATGGCACGCGCGGCTCGGGCGATGCCGTCGCGCTGTTCAGCGACGAGCGGATGTCGTCGCCGATCGCCTTCATCGGGTTCATCGCCTCGCGAATCGATTTTCGCGGGTCGAGAGAGCGGACGTCGTCGATGCCCTTGCGGACGTCGTCGAGTTCCGCCTCCTTCAGCGCGTCATCGAACTGCCGGCGGAAATCGCCGGCCATCGCTCGCAGCTGCTTGGTGACGCGGCCGAAAGTCCGCAGCATTCCAGGCAGGTCCTTCGGGCCGACGACGACCACGAGGACCACCGCGATCACCAGGAGTTCGGACCAGCCGAGATCGAACAGCACAACTCAACTGCCTAGAGACGTCGCGGCCATGCCGGCATCACGACTTCGAGAAACAACCCGCCGGCGCATGACGCACCGGCGCCGAACCATTCGGCTCAGCCCACCGACTTCTCGGTATTGACGTCGCGCGAGACCACTTCGCCCTCGCGATTGTCGATCGAGCGGCGCTCGGCCGGCTTGGCCTCGGCCTCGTCGTCCGACATGCCCTTCTTGAAGCTCTTGATGCCCTTCGCGACGTCACCCATCAGCTCGGGGATCTTGCCGCGACCGAACAGGAGCAGCACGACGGCCAGAACGATGAGCCAGTGCCAGATGCTGAAGCTACCCATAACTTGTCTCCATCGAGCGCGTTGATCGCTCGCGTTTTAGCTAGCGATCCGCAGGGGCCTTTTCAAACACGATAACGTCCTGCGGATCAATGGAAACGACGACGTCGCGCTGATTTTCCGGAACCACGCCGGCCCGCATCCTCGAGCGGAGCGGCTGATCGAGGCCCTCGATCGCCACCGTCATCAGGTCGACGACACCGAGAAAACGCCGCGCGACGATCCGGCCGCTGACGCCGGCGTCGCGCTCTGCGAGCCTGAGGCCCGAAAGCCGCAGCGCCACCGTCACCCGGCTACCGTCCGATGATGGCGAATCCGCGACCGGGCCAAGCGCGGTGACGACGCGCCCGCCCCTCACCTCGCCCTCGAGGACGTTGAGTTCGGAAAAGAAACCCGCGGCAAAGAGATCGGCGGGACGGCTGTAGAGCTCGGCCGCAGTGCCCACCTGGACGAGGCTGCCGTCCTTGATCAGGGCGATGCGGTCGCCGAGGCGCATCGCCTCCTCGGCATCATGGGTGACGATGATCGCCGTCGCATGGGCCTCGCGCAGGATCTGCAGCGTGTCCGAGCGCACGACATCCTTCAGCCGGCTGTCGAGGCCGGAGAACGGCTCGTCCATCAGGAGCACCGAGGGCCGCGGCGTCAGCGCGCGCGCCAGCGCCACCCGCTGCTGCTCGCCGCCGGACAGCGTGTGCGGATAGCTCGATGCGGCATCCTCGAGCCCGACCCGGGCGAGCGCCGCCATCGCCTCACTCTTGGCCGCAGCGCTCTTCAGCGCGGTCAGGCCGAAGCGGACATTGTCGAGGATGGTCATGTGCGGGAAGAGCGCGAAGTCCTGGAACATCAGCCCGACGCCGCGCCGTTCGGGCGGCATGAACGTGTCCGGGCCGGCGATCTCACGGCCGCCGAGCAGCAGCCGGCCGCTCGTCTGACGCTCGATGCCGGCGGCGATTCGCAGCATCGTCGTCTTGCCGGAGCCCGACGGCCCGAGCAGGCAGAGCACTTCGCCGGGCTCCGCGGACAGGCTGATGTCCTTCAGGATCTCTGTCGAGCCGACCCTGTGCCCGACATGTTCGAAGGCAAGGCTCGCGGCGAAGCTGACGCCGGCGCTGGTGCGCTGCCTGGCGGTGTCGGTGGCCGTCGATCGGGTGGCGGAACTGGCTGGCAACGTATCGCCCGATGGCTGAAGCGAAAGGACGAGGCGGACGATCCGGCTTTCGCCACGGAAACGGCAGGGCGCCCTCCGCCTCGATCGAACGTCCGCGCCTCGCCCGATTGCCTAGCCGCTCGGCCGAAAAGGCGCAAGCGCGAGCGGCCGTCAGCCGACGCTCGCCATCAGCGTCTCGTATTCGGAGCGGAACGCCTCGATCGCGCCGGCCTCGGGCCGCCTTGCAATGATCGCTTCGCAGGCTTCCGCCCGCCGCTTCGCATCGCCGGAAAGCGGCTGGGCGGCGGCCGCGACCCGGCGCATCTCGTCCATGTCGCCATTGCAGTGAAGCGCGACGTCGCAGCCGGCCATCAGCGCCGCCGCCGAGAGGTCGTAAAGATCGCCGGACAGCGCCTTCATCGACATGTCGTCTGTCATCAGCAGGCCGTCGAAGCCGATTTCGTCGCGGATCACCGATTCGATGACGATCGGCGAGAGCGTCGCCGGGTGGGCCGGATCGATGTCGGTGTAGAGGATATGGGCGGTCATCGCCGCCGGCAGGGTGTGCAGCGCCCTGAACGGCGCGAAGTCCGACCGGGCGAGTTCGGTGCGCGGGGTGGCAACCCGCGGCAGCTCGAGATGGCTGTCGGCATTGCCGCGGCCATGGCCCGGCACGTGCTTCATCACCGGCAGCACGCCGCCGGCCATCGCTCCGTCGGCGACCGCCCGGCCGAGGGTCGCGACGCTGTCGGGGGTAAGGCCATAGGCCCGGTCGCCGATCACCGAATGGGCGCCGGGCACAGGCACGTCGAGACAGGGCACGCAGTCGGCATTGATGCCGTAAGCCATGACATCCTCAGCAAGCAGCCGGCCCTGCAGCCAGGCGGCGCGCTCGCCGGCCTTCGGATCGCGGACGAACAGCCTGCCGATTGCCGCCGGCGGCGGATAGGACGGCGCCAGAGGCGGCTTCAGCCGATTGATCCGGCCACCCTCTTGGTCGATGAAGATCGGCGTCGTGTCGCGCCCGCCGACCTCCTTCAGCGCGCCGACGAGATCTGCGACCTGCGCCCTGGTCTCGATGTTGCGGGCAAAGAGGATGAAGCCCCAGGGCCGCTCGTCCGCGAAGAAGCGGCGCTCCTCGCCGGAAAGGGTCAGGCCCGCGGGCGCGGCGATCCAGGCTTTCGAACCAGTCATCCTCTGTCTCGTCCTTGAAGAATCTGCAGAAGCGGATGGAAGACCGCTCCCATCCGCTGATTTACCGGCATGTTCGGAAGTATCGCGTGCACCGTCCATCGCGAGGCGGGCGACAAGCGCCGCCCCACCGAGGCCGGAGCCGAGGCCTAGCGCGAGACGAAGCAGCTGCCGCCGGCGGATTTCAGGTCGCCGCACAGCCGGGCACCCTCTGTCCTCGAATCGACGGGAACACGGACGCGGTAATAGGTGCCCTTGCCCGGAATGTCGGCCGACTGGATGACGACGTTGCGGCCGGCAATGACGCCGGCATAGCGCTGGCCGAGATTGCGCGACGAAGCTTCGGCGGCATCGCGCGAGGGCTGCGACGAGATCTGGACATAGTAGCCGTCATGCTCGGGTGCCGCCTCGCTCGCGGCCGGCGCCTGGTCGGTCGCCTGGCTCGGGGCCGGCTGGGGCTCGAGCGCCGCCGTCTGGATTGCATCAGGCTCGGCGGCCGGAGTCGGCGCCACTGGCGCGGCAGGGGCCGCGGCGGCCTGGCGCGGCGCCCCGGCAGGCGACGGGCGGAGCGTCGGCACGGGAATGTTCGGCGCCGGCACACCGGCGGTTTCCGCCGCTGCCGCGGCGGGTTCGGCCGCGGCCACGCCGGCGGTATCGCCGCTCGCCACCGCACCGATGGTGCCGGCGGTCTGCTGCAGGTCGACCGGCCGTGCGGACGCTTCGATCAGCGGTCCGCGCGGGCGGCTTTCCTCGATCGTCTCGCCGGTGGCCGCATCGCTGACGACCAGGGTGCCGTCGGAGCGGACCGAATAGGTCTTCGCCCGGCGCGGCGACAGGACGGCAATCGGCGAGGCCTCGCTATAGGCGTCGGCCGAGCGGTTGCCGGCATCGGCGGTCTCGGTCGGGCGCTCGGCGGCATTGGCGGAGCCGACGCCGAGTTCGACGCCCGGAAGGTCGGAGATCGGCGGATTGTCCGTCGGCAGGTCGATCGGCTCTTCCTGGGCGCTGACAAGCTCCTTCTGCTCGGGCGTCACCATCGCGTCGCCGCTCTTGACCCGGCTGTAGACCATCTTGTTCTGGTTCGGGATCTCGCGGCCGCCCGGGTTTTCCGGCTTCACCTTGACCGGATCGGGATCGGCCCTGACGACGAGGACGGAGCCGTCGCTGACGGTTCCCGGCCCGCTACCGAGGAAGACATAGGCGCCGCCGGCAGCCAGCATCAGCGCGAGGGCACCCAGGCCCGCGCCGACGAAACCGCTGCGCCGTGCAAAGCCGCGCGAGGCATAGGCAGCAGCAGGGCGCGGCATCTCGTCATACTCGACGCCGGCAGAGCCGAAATCGCCGTCGGATCCGAAGGAATCGGGCCATTCCGGCTCGTAGCCGTTGTCCGCCGGGGCTTCCTCGGCGGCCGCGGCAGCCTGCGGCGCTTCCTGCTTGATCGCCGCGAGCTCGCTGGCGATCAGCTCGTCGAAATCGTCGAAGACCTGCGAGGCGACGGCCTCCTCGGCGGCCACCGGCTGGCGGTCCGGCGCGAAGGCCTCGGCGTGATGGAACATCGTCTGGCGCGGATTGGCCGGCTCGGAGAGGCCGCGCAGGGCCTGCTCGAACTCCAGATCGAAACCCGCAAGCGCCGCCGCAGCGGCGGCCGGCTCGGCATGAGCGGCAGGCTGCTTCGGCGCCGGGGCCTTGGGAGCCGGGGTGGCGGCAGCCGGCTGAGCCTTCGGCGCGGGACGCTTCGGGGCCTCAGCCTGCGGAGCCGGCGCAGCAGCGGCCTGCTGGGGCTTCTGTGCCGATGCCTGCGGAGCCGGCACCGCCGCGGCCTGCTGAGGCCTCGGTGCGGGTGCCTGAGGAGCCGGCGCGGCCGCTACGGGCTGCGGCTTCGGTGCGGGACGGTGCGGGGCTTGTGCCTGCGGAGCCGGCGCAGCAACGGCCTGCTGGGGCTTTGGTGCGGGCGCGTGAGGAGCCGGCGCCGCGGCGGCCGGCTGAGGCTTCGGTGCGGGCGCTTGAGGAGCCGGCGCGGCCGCTACGGGCTGATCCTTCGGAGCGGCAGGCTGCGGCGCCTGAGCGACGGCAGCCTGTTGCGGCCTCGGCGCGGGGGCCTGCCGGGCCGGCGCGGCGGCGGCTGGCTGCGGCGCGGCAGCCTGCGGCTTGACCTCAGGCGCCTCGACAGATGCGAGATCGGCGGTCTCCTCGGCCAGCGCCGCCTCGAAGTCGGCAGCGGCGAGATCCAGCGCGTCGGACAGTTCCTGCGTGAGCGCCGCACTCATCATCTCCGATTCGGAGAGGTCCTGGTGAGTCTCGGCCGGATCGGTGGCCGGCGCGCGGGGCGCAGCCGGCTCGACCTTGGCGGGAGCGGGCTTGGCGGCCACCTGCGGCCGGCTGTCGGCAAGGGGTTCCACGGCCTCGGGCGCAACCACATGGGGCTGGACGGTGGGTTTGCCGGGATGGGCGCCCGCCTGCAGCGGCGCCTCGAGAATCCGCGCCAGCTCCTCGAAAGGGTCATCGAGTTCGGCGTCGAACGCCTGGCCGCCCGCACGGGCGGAACCGTTGAGGTCCCCCATCGACATGAATATCCCCGCTCTTCCCCTCGTGAAGGCCCCATCCTCCACGGTTTCGATGGCTAGGCGAGGAAATTGGCCAAAGCGTGATGACCTAGCGCATTTCATCCGGCGCATCGGCGCCGATCAGATCGAGGCCGACATGGAGGACGGTCGCGACCGCTTTGACGAGTCCAAGCCTCGCAACGGATAGTTCTGGCTCAGCTTGGTTAACAAAGCGTAACTCGGGAAGATCCTTGCCGCGGTTGTATTGGGCATGAAAAGCCGCAGCGAGATCATTGAGATAGAAGGCAAGACGGTGGGGTTCCTTGGCCTCTGCCGCCTGGCCGATCAGCCGCGGGAACTCGGAGAGCTTGCGCAACAGGCCGACTTCGCCGACATCCGCCAGTCCCTCAAGCGCCGCGACGTCAACCTTGCCGTAAGCTGGAGTGGCGATCCCGGCTTCCCGCGCCTGGCGGAAGATCGCCGCCGACCGGGCATGGGCGTATTGCACGTAGAAGACCGGGTTGTCCTTCGACTGCTCCGTCACCTTCTTGAAGTCGAAGTCCAGCGGCGCGTCGCTCTTTCTGTAGAGCATCATGAAGCGCACCGGATCGCGGCCGACCTCCTCCACCACCTCGGCGAGGGTGACGAAGTCGCCGGAGCGCTTCGACATCTTGACCGGCTCGCCGTCGCGATAGAGCTTGACCAGCTGGCAGAGCACGCAGTCGGCCCGCGCCGCACCGCCGGAGATCGCCCGCGCCACCGCTTCCAGCCGCTTGACGTAGCCGCCATGGTCGGCGCCGAGGACATAGATCATCTCGGAGAAGCCGCGCTCGTACTTGTCGCGGAAATAGGCGACGTCGGCGGCAAAATAGGTGTAGGCGCCATTCGACTTGACCAGCGGCCGGTCCTGGTCGTCGCCGACCTCGGTGGACCTCAGCAGGGTCTGCTCGCGGTCTTCCCAATCCTCCGGCAGCTGGCCCTTCGGCGGCGGCAGCGTGCCCTGATAGACGAAGCCCTTGTCGCGCAGGTCGGCGATCGCCTCGGCGATCCTGCCGCCATCTTCGGCATGCAGCGTGCGTTCGGAAAAGAACACCTCGTGCTCGACGCCGAGCGCCTTCAGGTCGGAGCGGATCATCGCCATCATCGCGTCGATCGCCCGATCCTTGACGATCGGCAGCCATTCGGCCTCGTCCTTGCCGACCAGCGTGTCGCCGAATTCCGCCGCCAGTGCCTCGCCGACCGGCTTGAGATAGTCGCCGGGATAGAGCCCCGCGGGGATCTCGCCGATCGCCTCGCCGAGGGCCTCGCGATAGCGCAGAAAGACCGAGCGGGCGAGAACGCCGACCTGCTCGCCGGCATCGTTGATGTAGTATTCCCGGGTGACGTCGTCGCCGGCGAAGGCGAGCAGCCGGGCGATGACGTCGCCGACGACGGCGCCGCGGGTATGGCCGACATGCATCGGGCCGGTCGGGTTGGCCGAGACATATTCGACATTGACCTTGCGGCCGGTGGGCGCCCCGCGGCCGTAGTCGAGGCCGGCATGGAGCAGCGTCGCGAGATGCGCCGTCCAGAAGGCCGGCGAGAGCGTCATGTTGATGAAGCCCGGCCCGGCGATGGCGACCGTCGCGACATCCGGGTCGGCGCCAAGCGCCGCGGCGATTTTCTCGGCGAGATCGCGGGGTTTCATGCCGAAGGGCTTGGCCAGCACCATCGCCGCATTGGTCGCGAGATCGCCATGGGCCGCATCGCGGGGCGGTTCGACCGTGACGCGGGAGAGATCGATTTCTTCGCCAGCGGGGACAAGAGGTTGCACCGCTTGCTTCACCCGATTCTCGAAGTCGGCAAAGACGTTCATCGATCAATCCTCTGGGCGGCCCGCGGCCGTTGCGGCCGCCCGCCCTACGGTTCCGGCGAGCCGCGCCTTGCGGGCTCTCTCGTGGCAAGATGGTGGGCCCGGCGGCTAGCGCAATTGCGGCACGGCGTCAAACAGGCGCTGATATTCGCCGATGGCATAAGTGTCGGTCATGCCGGAGAGGTAGTCGGCGATGCGCCGCATCAGCCTGTCCTCGGAGAGGTCCGCCAGCCCGGCCGACCAGTCCCGCGGCATCAGTTCCGGCCGCTCGGCGAACCGGTCGAACAGCGCCTCGACCACCCGCTCGGCCTCGAGCATCACCCGCATCACGCTGTCGCAGCGATAGAGCCGGGTGAACAGGAACCGCCGGGTCTGGGTCACCGCCGCCTCCATGTCGGGCGAAAAGCGGATGATCTGCCGGCCGGCATCGCGGACGTCGTCGGCACTTTGCGGGCCGATCTCGGCGAGCCCCTTCGCGGTCGCCCTGATGACGTCCTCGACGAGGCGGGTGATGTGCCGCCGCATGATCTCGTGGATCGTCCGGGACGGGTCCAGGCCGGGATATTTCGTCCTGACTTCACGAAGGATCGAACCGGCGAGGTCGAGCTCCTCGATATCGGACAGCGCGATCAGCCCGGCGCGCAGGCCGTCGTCGAGATCGTGGGTGTTGTAGGCGATGTCGTCGGAAATCGCCGCGGCCTGGGCCTCGAGATCGGCGAAGCGGCCGAGCCCGAGCGGCATCTGGGCGTCGAAGTCGAGGATCGGCCTCGGCACCGGATGGCCCTCGCCGCCTTCGCCAACGGCGTGCGGGCCGGTCAGCGGGCCATTGTGCTTGACCAGCCCCTCCAGCGTCTCGAACGAGAGGTTCAGCCCGTCGAACTCGGCGTAGCGGCTTTCGAGGGCGGTGACGATCCGCAGCGACTGGGCATTGTGGTCGAAGCCGCCATAGGCGCTCATGCGCCGGTCGAGCGCCCGCTCGCCGGCATGGCCAAAGGGCGTGTGGCCGAAGTCGTGGACCAGCGCGACCGCCTCGGTCAGGTCCTCGTCGAGACTGAAGGCCCTGGCGAGCGCCCGGGCGATCTGCGAGACCTCGATCGTATGGGTCAGGCGGGTGCGGTAGGTGTCGCCCTCATAGGGCACGAAGACCTGTGTCTTGTGCTTCAGCCGGCGGAAGGCGGCGGAATGGACGATGCGGTCGCGGTCGCGCTGGAAGGGCGTGCGGGTCGGGCTCGACGATTCGGCAAAGAGGCGGCCGCGCGAGGCCGCCGGATCCTCGGCAAACGCCGCCCGGCCGGACTGGCCTGCGGCAAGCGCGAATGCGTCTTCCGGCATGACCATGGATCGAGCCCTTCTGCCCTCCTCCGGCCCGCTGGAGTGCCAGCGTGGGTGATTGACCGGTCGCTTCCGCGTCCATAACTAATGGGCTTCAAACGAACAAGGAGCGGCACGGGCGGCGACGCCGTGCCGACGATCAGATGAGCGAGACACTCTCGAAGCCGGTGGTCCTTTCGGACAGTGCGGTCAGGCGCATCTCCTCGATCCTGTCGAAGTCGGAAGGCAGCCCAAGCCTGCGCATTTCCGTCGAGGGCGGCGGCTGCTCGGGCTTTTCCTACAAATACGACCTCACCAGCGATCGCGAGGAGGACGACCTCGTCATCGAGAAGGACGGCGCGCGCGTCGTCGTCGATCCGGTCTCGCTGGTCTATCTCGAAGGCTCGGTGGTGGATTTCGTCGACGACCTCATGGGCCAGTCCTTCCAGATCCGCAATCCGAACGCCGTCGCGTCCTGCGGCTGCGGCACGTCCTTCTCGGTCTGACCGCACCGATGCTGATCGCCACCTGGAACATCAACGGCGTCAAGGCGCGCCTCGACGCACTCACCGCCTGGCTCGAGGCGGCGTCGCCCGACATCGCCTGCCTGCAGGAGATCAAGAGCCAGGACGAGACCTTCCCGCGGGCGGCGATCGAGGCGCTCGGTTATCATGTCGAGACGCATGGCCAGAAGGGCTTCAACGGCGTCGCGCTGCTGTCCAAGGAGAAGCCCGCCTCGGTCATGCGCGGCCTGCCGGGCAACGATACCGACGAGCATGCCCGCTATATCGAGGGGGTATGGGAGGTCGGCGGCCGGCGGCTTCGGGTCGCCTCGATCTATCTGCCCAACGGCAATCCGCTCGGCACCGAGAAATTTCCCTACAAGCTCGCCTGGATGGAGCGGCTGATCGCCCATGCGGCAACGCTGCTCGAAGCGGAGGACGACCTCGTCCTCGCTGGCGACTACAACGTCATCCCGATGCCGGTCGACGCGGCGAATCCGGAGGCCTGGCTCGGCGACGCGCTGTTCCAGCCGGAAAGCCGCGGCGCGCTGCGGCGGCTGGTCAATCTCGGCCTGACCGACGCGCTGCGCGCCACCACCGACCAGCCAAAGACCTATACCTTCTGGGATTATCAGGCCGGTGCCTGGCAGAAGAATGCCGGCATCCGCATCGACCATCTGCTGGTCTCGCCGGAAGTCCAGGACCGGCTGGTCTCGGTCGGCATCGACAAGCATGTCCGCGGCTGGGAGAAGCCGTCGGACCACGTGCCCGTGCTGATCCAGCTCGCCGCCTGACGAGCCGGCGGGCACCCTGCCCGGCCAACTGACGTCCCTGCCCGGCAGCCAGATGGGGGCCGGTCAGTTCTTGGCGCTCACCACCGACTGGCTGGCCGGCACTTCGGTGTGCTGGTCGGCATAGGCGAGCGCCTCGCGCCTGGTATCCTCGCTGGCGACCGAAAAGGTCTCTTCCTGCAGCGGCCGGATCCACTGCTGGTCGCTCGGACCCGCCTGGCGCAGCGCCAGAGTCAGCATGGCGAGCCCGCGGACCGGCTCCGGCCGCAGCGAAATCTTCTTGCCGTCGAACAGCAGGTAGCCGAGCAGCGCCTTGGCGCCGACATGGCCCTTTTCCGCCGCGAGATTGAGCCAGCGGGCCGCCTGGCGGGGATTGGCGCGGCCGCCATCGCCATAGAGCAGCATCCGGCCGAGTTCGAACTGCGCCTTGGCGTCGCCGAAGAACGAGGCGGCATGGAAATAGAACTGCCGCGCCCGCGGCAGATCGACCGTCACCGGGCTGTTCGGAATGCCGACCCTCAGATAGTCGGCAAGCGCCACGACGGCGCTCGCGACATAGGCGGCATTCGAATAGCTGCCGTTCTCGTCCTCCTGGTCGCGGACGATCTGCTCGAAGATCTTGAACGCCTCATAGTCGTTCTCGGGCACCCCGTCGCCCTCGGCATACATCTTGCCGAGCTTCCAGCGAGCGCCGGGATGGCCCTTGTCGGCGGCATAGCGCAGCGCCTCGAAGGCCTCGAGCTTCTCGCCGCGCTGATAGGCCTTGAAGCCGAAGGAAAACAGCTCCAGCGGCCCGGCGTCGGGATTGACCTGGGCGTCGGGATCAAGCGCCAGGCTCCCCTGTCCCGCAGCCAGGACAACGGCGGAGGCGACGACGCAAACCGAAAGGATGCGCTCAAATGTCCGCATAGCAGTGCTTTTCCGCAACGCCGCCCGGATGGGTCACGGCACCCTTGCGGGCCGTGCCGACCTGCTGCGCATATTTCCAGATCGCGCCGGTGGGATATTCGGTCTCACGCGGCTTCCAGGACGCCCGGCGCCGGGCGAATTCTTCCTCGCTGACATCGACGGAGATCTCGCCGGTGGTCGCGTCGAGGGTGATCATGTCGCCGTCCTCGACCAGCGCGATCGGGCCGCCGACGGCGGCTTCCGGGCCGACATGGCCGATGCAGAAGCCGCGGGTCGCGCCGGAGAAGCGCCCGTCGGTGATCAGCGCGACCTTGTCGCCCATGCCCTGGCCGTAGAGAGCCGCGGTGGTGGAGAGCATCTCGCGCATGCCGGGGCCGCCCTTCGGGCCCTCGTAGCGGATCACCAGCACCTCGCCTTCCTTGTAGTCCCGCTTGTCGACGCAGGCGAAACACGCCTCCTCGTCGTCGAAGACGCGGGCCGGGCCGACGAAGCGCAGGTTCTTCAGCCCTGCAACCTTCACGATGGCGCCGTCCGGCGCGAGGTTGCCCGACAGGGAGACGACGCCGCCGGTCGGCGAGATCGGGTTGGAGGTGGCGCGGACGACGTCCTGCTCCTCGTTCCACTTCACATTGGCAAGGTTCTCCGCGACGGTCTTGCCGGTCACGGTCATGCAGTCGCCATGGAGGAAGCCGCCGTCGAGCAGCGCCTTCATCACGAGCGGGATGCCGCCCGCCTCGAAGAGATCCTTGGCGACGTAGCGGCCGCCGGGCTTCAGATCGCCGATATAGGGCGTCTTGCGGAAGATCTCGCCGACATCGAAGAGGTCGAACTCGATACCCGCCTCATGGGCCATCGCCGGCAGATGCAGCGCGGCATTGGTCGAGCCGCCGGTGGCGGCGACCGTCATCGCGGCGTTCTCGAAGGCCTTGCGGCTGACGATGTCGCGGGGACGGAGATTCTGCTTCAGGAGTTCCATCACCTGCTCGCCGGCCGCCGAGCAGAAGGCGTCACGGATCTCGTAGGGTGCGGGCGCACCGCAGCTGTATGGCAGCGCGAGGCCGATCGCCTCGGCGACCATCGCCATGGTGTTGGCGGTGTACTGGCCGCCGCAGGAGCCGGCCGACGGACAGGCGACGCGCTCCATCTCGTCGAGGGTGACGTCATCCATCTTGCCGACGGAATGGAGGCCAACGGCCTCGAACAGGTCCTGTACGACGATGTCGCGGCCCTTGTAGCGGCCCGGCAGGATGGAGCCGCCATAGATGAAGATCGACGGCACGTTGAGCCGGATCATCGACATCATCATGCCGGGCAGGCTCTTGTCGCAGCCGGCCATGACGACCATCGCGTCGTAGGAATGGCCGCGCATCGTCAGCTCGACCGAATCGGCGATCACGTCGCGGCTGGCGAGCGAGGACTTCATGCCGGCATGGCCCATGGCGATGCCGTCGGTGACGGTGATGGTGGCGAATTCGCGCGGCGTGCCGTGATTAGCGGCAACGCCCTTCTTCACCGCCTGCGCCTGACGCTGCAGCGAGATGTTGCAGGGCGCGGCCTCGTTCCAGGCGGTCGCGACGCCGATCAGCGGCTGATGGATCTGCTGCGAGGTCAGCCCCATGGCGTAAAGGTAGGAGCGGTGCGGCGCACGCTCCGGACCTTCCGTCACATGACGGCTCGGCAGCTTTGATTTGTCGATCGAATTCGCGTCCATGCACTCCCCCTCGTCATTGAGCCGAATCCTCCGCCGAGAGTTCGACTACGGATCGAGGTGACGGTGTTTTGTGGCGGCAACGGGGCACCTGATCCGTCCCCGCGACTATAGCCGATGCAACGATGCAATAGTGTTGCCCCGCAAGCACAGCCGATTTTTCGCAGAAAAGTGACGGAACCTTTTGGCCGCACACGAAAAAGGCGCGCCGTGAAAGGCGCGCCTTTTGTCGATGAAGCTTATCTGAAACTTGCGGCTGCGGGGCAACCTCTCCTGGATCAGAAGGTGAGCCGGAGCGATGCGTTGAGACCGTAGACGAAATCGTCGCCGACGGTCGCATTGTAGTAGCTGTCCTCGGCGATCGACTGGCTGCCGTCGGTCCAGTAGCCGACGAGGCCGCCGAAGCGCAGGTCGGCCATCTTGTTCGGCTTGAAGGAGACGCCGCCGGACAGGGTGTAGATGTCGGTATAGGTGGTCTCCGCGCCGGTCGAGACGCCGCGATCGTAGCCGAGCGCGACAGCGCCGGAGATCTCGTCGTTGAAGGCATGGCCGACGCCGATCGACGCGGTGTAGCCGTCGCGCCAGTGATAGGGCGCATAGGAGGAGGTGGTGCCGATCAGCGGGCTGGAAATCGTCAGCACCGAAGCCTCGTTGGTCGACCAGTCGGTCCAGCGGAACGAGCCGAGCAGCAGCCAGCCGGGCGCGACGCCGGTCTGCGCCTTGATCTCCACCGACTGCGGGCTGATCGCCTCGCTAAGGAAGGAATCGACCGGGACCACCGTGCCTGCCGGCAGCGTCGGCGCCAGCGAGGAGAGGATCGTCACCGTGCCGTCGCCGGAAATGTCGTCGTGCTTGACCTCGGAGCGGTACATCGCCTGAACGCGCAGGGCGTATTCCGGGATCTCGTAGGCGGCGCCGATGCGGAAACCGGTCTTGTAGTCGCCGTCGCTCTCGACATCGATGCGGCTGGTCACCGCGGCGATCGGCACACCGGGCGCCGCATAGCGGGTACCGAGGCTGGTGCCCTCGAAGTGGAAGTCCTCGACGAAGACGCCGCCGAGCAGGCTGTACCGGCCCGATTCGGCAGCGTAGCTCACGCGGCAGGTGAGACCGAGTTCGGTGGAGTCGAAGGCGAGCCGCTGGGTCTGCGAGACCGCGGTGGTCGTCGCACCGAAGATGTCCGTCCGCGCGGCGGTCGAGGTGCCGACGGGAAGGCCGGTGGAAAGGCCGCTGACCTGCGCCGGCAGCGCTCCGCCCGGAAGATCGGAATAGTCGGACTCACCGGCAAACGATTCGGTCGCGGTTCCCGCGCAGCCGACGGTGTCGTTGCCGAGCGACAAAGCATAGTTCGGCACGACATAGTCGCCGGTGTAGTCGCCGCCATCGACGTCGACGCCGTTGATCGAGGTGAAGCCGCGCTGCGGGCTGATATAGGTCAGGCTGGCGCGCGTATTGACGGTGCCCTGCTCGAACAGGATGTCGGTGTCGGCGGTGCCGCGCTGGAAGCCTCCGGCGAGCGCCCCGGTGCTGCAGCTGAGCGCGACGACGGTGGCGACCGACAGGCTCTTCCGATTGAATGTCATGTTTCCCCCCAATTCTCCGACGCCGGGCCGATTTCGGCTTCACGACGTCATCAATGGGAGAAGCGTAATGCAATCTCGGCGATTTGGGTATGCGTCCAATGCTTCACCGCATGCATCAAAGAAGCATGTAATGATACCAAAGTATCAGATAATTACTGAACGACCGAAGCAATGTCACAGTCTGTATTGAAGTCGCAATTGATCGCTTCTTCACCGCCGCGGGGCTGCGCCCCTCCATAAGGCACGTTGAACGTGCGAATTCCGAACACCGAGTGGCGGAAATGTGACAAGTTTTGCCGTTTACGCAAACGTCAATGGCGCTGGCCGGCATCGGTGCAAATGGAATCCGCCACAGGCGGAAGAATTACCAAAAAAGGAATTGGGCCGAGGCCGAAGCCACACACAAACGGGATCCTTCCGCCTCAGCGGCAGCGGGCGCGTTGCAATTCGCCATTCGCCACCCCGGCGCCATTCCGCTGCCCGAAACCCTGCCGTGCGCCGGTCACACGGCGGACTCGACGATTCGCCCCGCAGCGAAACGGCCGAGCCGCTTGATTTCCCAGTCGAGGAGAATGCCCGATGAGGCGTTGACGCGGCGGCGCACCGTCTCGCCCAGGCTTTCAAGGTCGAAGCCGGTCGCATCGCCGGTATTGATCATGAAGTTGCAGTGCATCTCGGACATCTGCGCGCCGCCGATCGTCATACCGCGGCAACCGGCCTTGTCGATCTCCTTCCAGGCCGAGGTTCCGGCCGGGTTCTTGAAGGTCGAGCCGCCGGTCTTCTCGCGGATCGGCTGGACCGTCTCGCGGTGGTGCTGCACCTCGCCCATCTTCGCGCGGATCGCCTCGCGCTCGGCCGGATAGCCCTCGAAGACGGCGCCGGTGAAGATCAGCTCGGCAGGCGCCTCGGAGTGGCGGTAGGAATAGCCCATCTCGGCGTTGGAGAGCACATGGCGTCCGCCCTTGCGGTCGAGCGCGTGGACCTCCACCACCCGCTCGACGGTCTCGGTGCCGTTCGCCCCGGCATTCATCCTGAGCGCGCCGCCGATCGCTCCCGGAATGCCGTGATAGAAATGAAAACCGCCGATCCCGGCGTCGAGGGCCGCTGCCGCCAGCCGCTTGTCCGGAAGCGCTGCGCCGGCCCGGAGGCGATTGTCGGACAGCTGCTCGGTGCTGCCGAAACCCTTCGCCGACAGGCGGATCACCACCCCCTCGATGCCGCCGTCGCGGACGAGGAGGTTGGAGCCGACGCCGACCGTCAGGACCGGGATTTCCTCGGGCAGCCGTTCGAGGAACAGCGCGAGATCCTCTTCGTCGGCCGGCTGGAAGAACAGATCGGCCGGGCCGCCCACCTGAAACCAGGTGAGCTTGGCCATCGCCGCATCGGGCGTCAGCCGCCCGCGGATCCCGGAAAGACGCTCGCCGAGCCGGTCGAGCAGCGTCACGCCGAGGCTCCGGCGTCGCCCATGCCGAGCTTCTCCAGTTCCTTCGGCAGCGCATAGGCCCACTGGGTGATCGAACCGGCGCCGAGGCAGATGACCATGTCGCCGGAATTGGCGATCTGCTTGACCAGCGGCGCGATTTCCTTCGGCCCGTCGATCAGCCGGGCGTCGCGGTGGCCGCCGAGTTTCAGCCGCTCCACCAGCATTTCCGAGCTGACGAATTCGATCGGCTCCTCGCCCGCCGCGTAGACCGGCGCGATGATCACCGTGTCGGCATCGTTGAAGCAGGAGGCGAAGTCGGAAAACAGCGACTGCAGACGGGTGTAGCGATGCGGCTGGACGACGGCGATCACCCGGCCGGTCGCCGATGAGCGGGCGGCGGCGAGGACGGCACGGATCTCCACTGGATGGTGGCCGTAGTCGTCATAGACGGCGACGCCGCCGACGGTCCCCGTCAGCGTGAAGCGGCGCTTGACGCCGCCGAAGCCGGCGAGCCCGGTGCGGATCGCCTCCGCCGGGATGCCGAGGCGGTGGGCAACGGCGATCGCCGCGGTGGCGTTGGAAACGTTGTGGCGGCCGGGCATCGGCAGAGCAAGGTTCGGGATCGTCTCCGTCTCGCCGGTGACACGGTCGCGCATCGTCACGTCGAACAGCGACTTGCCCGGCTCGAAACGCAGATTCTCGAAGCGGACGTCCGCCTGGAGGTTCTCGCCATAGGTGATGACCCGGCGGTCCTCGATCTCGCCGACCAGCGTCTGCACCTCGGGATGGTCGAGGCACATCACCGCGAAGCCGTAGAACGGCACGTTCTCGACGAAGGCCCGGAAGGCGGCGCGCACCGCATCGAAGGTGCCGTAGTGGTCGAGATGCTCGGGATCGATATTGGTGACCACCGCGACGTCGGCGGGAAGCTTCAGGAAGGTGCCGTCGCTCTCGTCTGCCTCGACCACCATCCAGTCGCCGTCGCCCATCCGGGCGTTGGTGCCATAGGCGTTGATGATGCCGCCATTGACGACGGTCGGGTCCATGCCGCCGGCATCGAGCAGCGTCGCGACCATCGAGGTGGTCGTCGTCTTGCCATGGGTGCCGCCGATGGCGATCGCCTGGCGAAAGCGCATCAGCTCTGCCAGCATCTCGGCGCGCCGGACGATCGGCAGCAGCCGCTCGCGGGCGGCGGAGAGTTCGGGGTTGCTGCGGCGGATCGCCGTCGAGACCACCACAACCTCGGCCTTGCCGAGGTTTTCGGCCGAATGGCCGACATGGACGGTGACGCCCTTTTCGCGCAGCCGCTGGACGTTGGCGTTCTCGCTCTGGTCGGAGCCCTGCACCGTATAGCCGAGATTGACCAGAACCTCGGCAATGCCGCTCATGCCGATGCCGCCGATCCCGATAAAATGGACCGGTCCGATATTCGGCGGCATCTTCATGGCGATTCCCCTTGGACCTTGCGAAATTTCATTGATCTATAGCGGCCCCGGGCATAGAGGCAACGAGATCGGCGAGCAAGGCGGCAGCGTTCGGCACGCCGGTTCCCCTGGCCGCCGACGCCATGGCCGCGGCGCGGTCCGGATCGCCGGCGATGCCGCCGATCAGCTCGGCGAGACGCTGCGGCGAGAGCTCGGCCTGCGGAGCAACGACCGCGCCACCCTCGGCTTCGATCCGCGCGGCATTCGCCGCCTGGTCATGGTCGAGCGCGTAGGGGAACGGCACCAGGATCGCCGGCCTGCCGATCACCGCGATTTCCGAAACGGTCGAGGCGCCGGAGCGGCTGACGACGAGATGCGCGGCACCGATCCGCGCCGCCATGTCGGTGAAGAAGGGCGAGACATCCGCGACGATGCCGCGCTCCTCGTAGAAGGCTCGTACACGCACCTCGTCCTCTGCGCGCGCCTGCTGGGTGACCCTCAGCCGGTTGCGGATCCCCTCAGGCAGAAGCTCGACCGCCTGCGGGACCGCGTCGGAAAAGAAAGCCGCGCCCTGGCTGCCGCCGAAGACGACGAGATTGAACGGCTCGCCCTCGCCGGCCGGGCGATAGGGCATCTTTGCCGCCTCGATCACCGCGGGCCGCACCGGATTGCCGGTGACGGTGATCTTGCCGGCGATGGAGGCGTCGGCCTTGTCCTGCGGGATGCCCGCGGCGATCCTGTCGACGCGGCGCGCGAGGAAGCGGTTGGCCCTGCCCATGACGGCGTTCTGCTCGTGGATGATCGTCGGCCGCCCGGCCCGCGTCGCGGCCATCAGCGGCGGCACGGTCGGATAACCGCCGAAGCCGATGACGACCGCCGGGCGCAGCCTGCGGACGAGCGCGCCGGCCTCGCGAAAACCCCGCCAGAGCGTCCAGAGCGAGTTTGCCACGGCCAGCGGGTTCTTCGACGCGAAGGTCGCCGAGCGGACGCGGTGCACCTCCCTGACGGGAAAGCGGTCGGCAAACCGCCCTGCCCGCTCGTCGGTGACGAGTTCGACGCCATAGCCCCTGGCGATCAGCTCATGGGCGAGCGCCTCGGCCGGAAAGAGATGGCCGCCGGTACCCCCGGCAGCAAGAAGGATGGTGGTCATGAGGACTCGTGGAAAGCGGACCGGAAACTGGCTTCGTCAGCCGTCGATATCGCAAGTCGATCAGCAGCGACACCGCCTTCGCCTGCCTAAGTCGAGTGAGAGCGCGGTCGTTTCTCGATGCCGCCCGGCGTGCATCTCGTGCGAGACACCTCCCGAAGGGCGAGCGGAGCGGCGGCGAAAGCGGCAGAAACTGGCGGTTATGGCCTGTCGGCCTGACGGCGGGCGCGGGCATGCGCCTGCTCGGTAATGCGGCGGGCGTCCCGCAGGACGAGAGCGGCAATGACAAGCGCGCTGACCGGCATCAGGGATGCGAGCAGAATGGTCTCCATCAGGCTCATCGATCCAGCTCCTTAAGTGAGCGCTTCGCTGCTTTATGTAGGATAAAACTGGCCACAAAGCAAAACGGCGCAAAAATCACGGCAAAGACGTAGTCGCCGGAATTAAGGACGATCGACGTCGGAATGGTGAAGCCACCGACGATGAAGACGCCGATGGCGATGCCGTTCATGTAGTTGGCTTCGAGCTTCACCTGCTCGCGTTCACCTTCGGTCTTGTTGCCGCCGGCAGCGCCGGCGGCCGGCGGGACGGGCGATGTCGCTGTTTCTGCCGGTCTCTCCTCGCCCTCCATGCCGGTTCACGCGCCGTGCAGCACCATCGTCCTCTGCACCAGCTGGTCGGTATAGGAGCGGTTCTCGGCGCGCCTGCGGGTGAGCGCGAGGATGAAGCCGGCGGACATGGCGATCGCCAGCATCGACGAGCCACCGTAGGAGATGAACGGCAGCGTCATGCCTTTCGCCGGCATCAGCTGGAGATTGACGGCCATGTTGATGATCGACTGCAGGCCGAAGATGAAGACGAGACCGCAGATCGACAGCCGGACGAAGGGATCGCGCTGCTTCAGTGCGGTGGAAAGACCGCGCAGGACGACGAAGGCGAAGAGCGTCGCCAGCACCATGCAGGCGATGATGCCGAATTCTTCGGCGAGCACCGAGAAGGCGAAGTCGGTGTGGCTGTCCGGCAGAAGACGCTTCACCGTGCCCTCGCCCGGTCCCTGGCCGAGCCAGCCGCCATTGAGGATCGCCTCGCGCGCCCGATCGGTCTGGAAGGTGTCGCCCTCGCCGGTCCAGAAGCGGTTGATGCGACTCGCCACGTGATCGAACATCAGATAGGCGCCGGCCGCACCGACGACGCCGACGCCGCCGAGGAGCACGATCCACAGCCAGGAGAGGCCGGCCATGAAGACGAGGCCGCCCCAGGCGCTGGCGACCAGCATGGTCTGGCCGAGATCGGGCTGGGCGACGAGCAGCGCGGTGACGATCAACAGGAGGATCAGCGCGTAGAGATTGCCCGGCACGTCGGCGCGCTTGACCTTCTCGGCGAGCAGCCAGGCGCAGACGACGATGAAGCAGGGCTTCATGAATTCCGACGGCTGGATGTTCAGCGGGCCGAAGTCGATCCAGCGGCGGGCGCCCTTGATCTCGGTGCCGAAGAACAGCGCCGCGACCATCAGGAGGATCGCACCGATCAGGATGACGAAGGAGGCCCGCCTGACGCCCCGCGGCGTCAGCAGCGACGCACCGAGCATCACCATCACCGACGGGATGAGGAACAGCGCATGGCGCTTGACGAAGTGGAAGGGCTCGAGACCGATGCGTTCGGCGACCGGCGGGCTCGCCGCGAAGGAGAGCATGAAGCCGGCGACGAGCAGGATCATGAAGGCCGCGAGCAGCCAGCGGTCGACGCTCCGCCACCAGTCGGCGATCAGCGTTGCCGTCGCCTGCCTCGTCCATGCGCTCGTCATCGCGAATCCCCGCGGGTTGCCTCGACGTCCGGAAGGGCGGCCACCGCCGCGCGGAAGGCATCGCCCCGGACCTCGAAATTACGAAACTGGTCGAAGCTTGCGCAGGCCGGGGATAGCAGAACCACCGCATCCTCTCCGGCCGCTTTCGCATCGGCCGCCGCATGTTCGACGGCGATATCCAGTGTGCCAGAGATTTCGTAAGGAATTCGTTCACCAAGAGTCGCAGCAAAGGCCGGAGCCGCCTCGCCGATCAGGTAGGCCTTGGCGAGGCGGGGAAAAAACGGCCGCAGCGAGGCGATGCCGCCCTCCTTCGGCAGACCGCCGGCGATCCAGTAGATGCGCTGGAAGGCGGCGAGCGCCGGCGCTGCGGCATCGGCGTTGGTCGCCTTGGAATCGTTTACGAAGAGGACGCGGCCGGCGCGGCCGACCTCCTCCATCCGATGCGCCAGGCCCGGAAACGTCGCAAGGCCGCGGGCGATCGTCGCGTCGTCGACCCCGAGAAGCGTCAGCGAGGCGACCGCGGCGGCGGCATTCTGGGCATTGTGGCGTCCACGCAGCGAGCCGATCGCCGTCAGGTCGAAGCTCGCCTCGCCATAGCCGGGCATGCGCCGCTGCAGCGATTTTCCGTCGAAGCCGACGCCGCGATCGAGAATGTCGGCCTGCGAGATCCGCGTCACGGCCGCACCGTCCGATTCGAGACCATTGGCGATCTCGCGGCATGGCGCGGTGTCGACGCCGATCACCGCAGCTTGCGCATTGGCGACGAGCCGCGCCTTGATGGCGGCGTAGTTGCCCATGGTGCCATGCCGGTCGAGATGGTCCGGCGACAGGTTGAGGAGGATGCCGACGGTGGGCTCGATCGTCGGCGCGAGGTCGATCTGGTAGGAGGAGCACTCGACGACGTAGTGGCGCTCTGGCGCCGGCGGATCGAGCGTCAGGACGGCGACGCCGATATTGCCGCCGAGCTGGGTGTCCTTGCCGGCAACCTTCAGGCAGTGGGCGATCAGCGCCGTCGTCGTCGACTTGCCGTTGGTCCCGGTGATCGCGACGAACGGCGCGCCGGGGGCCTCGGCGCGGCGCTCGCGCGAGAAAAGTTCGATGTCGCCGATCACCGGCACCTGGTGGAGGCGCGCGAGATCCACCGTCCAGTGGGGTTTCGGATGGGTCAGCGGCACGCCGGGCGAGAGCACCAGCGCGGCATAGCGCGTCCAGTCCGCCGATCGAAGATCCGCCGTCGCGATCCCCTCGGCGCCGGCCTTGTCGACGCTCGCCGGATTGTCGTCGTAAGCGGTGACCTTCGCGCCGCCGGCGACCAGCGCCCGCGCGGTCGCAAGGCCCGAACCGCCGAGGCCGAACAGGGCGACGCTCGCACCGGCGAAGCTCCTGACAGGGATCATCGCGACCTGCTCATCTGAGTTTCAAAGTCGACAGACCGATGAAGGCCAGCATGAAGGCAATGATCCAGAAGCGTACCACCACCTGGCTTTCCGTCCAGCCGAGTTTTTCGAAATGGTGGTGGATCGGCGCCATCAGGAAGACCCGCTTGCCGGTCAGCTTGAAGGAGGCGACCTGGATGATCACCGACATCGCCTCGATGACGAACAACCCGCCAATGATCGCCAGGACGATCTCGTGCTTGGTGGCGACGGCGATCGCCCCGGTCATGCCGCCGAGTGCCAGGGACCCCGTGTCGCCCATGAAGATCGCCGCCGGCGGCGCGTTGAACCAGAGAAAGCCGAGCCCGGCCCCGATCACCGCGCCGCAGAGCGGCGACAACTCGCCGGTGCCGGCGACATAGTGGATCTGCAGGTAGTTGGAGAAGTTCACATTGCCGGAGATGTAGGCGATCAGCCCGAAGGCGGCGGCAGCGATCATGATCGGCACGATGGCGAGGCCGTCGAGCCCGTCGGTGAGGTTCACCGCATTCGCCGCGCCGACGATCACCACCGCGGCGAAGACGATGTAGAACCAGCCTAGATCGAGGAGGAATTCCTTGATGAAGGGGAATGCCAGCGAGGTCGCGAAACTGCCTGTCCCGGCATAGACGATCGCGCCGATGGCCAGCGCCGCGATCACGAATTCGAGCCCGAGCCGCGCCCGGCCGGAAAAGCCGAGATGGCTCTGCTTCGTCACCTTCAGATAGTCGTCGTAAAAGCCGATGGCGCCGAAGCCGACGGTCACCAGAAGCACGGTCCAGACATAGACGTTCTTCAGATCCGCCCAGATCAGCGTCGAGACGATGACGCCGGACAGGATCATCAGCCCGCCCATGGTGGGCGTGCCGGCCTTCTTGAAATGCGTCTGCGGCCCGTCGGCCCGGATCGGCTGTCCCCGCCCCTGGCGGATGCGCAGGGCCGAGATGATCGCCGGTCCGAACAGGAAGACGACGATGAAGCCGGTGATCATCGCCGCGCCGGTGCGGAAGGTGATGTAGCGAAAGACGTTGAAGAGCGGGACGGTGTCGGCGAATTCGGCCAGATAGGCGATCATTTGGCCCCTCCCGAGGTCTCATCCGCTGCCGCGGCACCGGCGTCGCCGCCGGGCGACGGTGCCTGCGTCCTATCTTCGTGGCGTGACAGCAGAGTTTCGACCAAGGGAGAAAATCCAATACTCTTCGAAGCCTTCACGAGGACGACGTCGCCCCCGTGCATCGTTTTTTCGAGATCGGCGACGAGCTCGTCGTTGGTCTCGTGCCACCGGCAATGGCATTCCCCGACACCCTCCAGAGCGTCGTCAAGCGCCTTCATCTCGTTGCCGGCGAGGAACACGATATCGACGCCGGCTTCAAGCACCGATTCCTTCAGGCCGGCATGGAGTTCGCCGGACGACGTGCCGAGTTCCAGCATGTCGCCGAGCACGGCGATGCGCCGGCCGCCCGCGCCCGGCTCGGCCCGCGCCAGAACGTCGAGCGCCGCGCGCATCGAGGCGGGATTGGCGTTGTAGCTGTCGTCGATCAGCGTCACCGCGCCGCCGCCCGCAAGCGCCAGCCTGTGGCGGGCGCCCCGGCCCTTCACCGCACGCCAGCCGGCCAGTGACGCCGCCACCGCGCCGACGTCGGCGCCGACCTTTTCGGCCGTGCCGAGCACGGCAAGAACGTTCTGCGCCATGTGGCGCCCGGGTGTCGCAAGGGTCACGCGCAGCGGCTCGCCGGCGATCTCCGCGTCGATCTTGGCGCCCTCGCGGGTCGCCTCGAAGGCGATCAGCCGGAAGTCGGCGCCGGCGCCCTCGCCGAAGGTGGCGATGCTGGTGACCCCGGCCTTGCGGGCATAGTCGGCCAGGAGGCCGCACCTGTCGTCGTCGGCATTGAGGATCGCCGTTCCCCCAGGCACCAAGCCCTCGAAGATCTCCGCCTTCGCCTCGGCGATCTCGTCGAGGTCGCGGAAGTGGCCGAGATGGGCCGGCGCGATCAGCGTGACGATGGCGACATGCGGGCGGACGAGCTTGACCAGCGGCCGGATCTCGCCGGGATGGTTCATGCCGATCTCGAAGACGGCGAAGCCCGTTTCGGCGGGGAGTCGTGCGAGCGACAGCGGCACGCCCCAGTGGTTGTTGAAGGAGGCGGCGCTGGCATGGACGCTGCCGACGGCGGACAGCCCGTGGCGCAGCGCCTCTTTGGTGGTGGTCTTGCCGACGCTGCCGGTCACCGCGACGATCTTCGCCTTCGAGCGGGCGCGCGCCGCCTCGGAAAGCCGCGTCAGGGCGTTCATCACGTCGTCGACGACCAGCATCGGCGCCTGGACGCGGCCGAGCGCCGGCAGCTTGTGCTCGGCGACGACGACCAGCCCCGCCCCGGCCCGCTGGGCCGTGGTAAGGAATTCGTGCCCGTCGAAGCGTTCGCCCTTGATGGCGAAGAACGCGTCGCCCGGCTCGAGCGTGCGGGTGTCGATGGAGATGCCGGTCACGCCCTGCGGCAGGCTGCCCATCGGGCGCGCCTGCATCGCGTCGAGAAGGACGCTGGTCTCCCAAAGCCATTCGGTCATTTCTGAAGCTCCGCGATCGCCGACCGCACTTCCTCGTGGTCGCTGAAGGGATGCGTCACCTCGCCGATCTTCTGGCCGGTTTCGTGTCCCTTGCCGGCGACGATGACCGTATCGCCCGCAGTGGAGGCGGAAATCGCCGTCCGGATCGCCTCATGGCGGTCGCCGATCTCGGTGGCGCCGGGCGCTGCCGCCATGATCGCGGCGCGGATCGAGGCCGGCTCTTCCGTGCGCGGATTGTCGTCGGTGACGATCACCATGTCGGCGAGGCGGGTCGCGATCTCGCCCATCATCGGGCGCTTGGCCCGGTCGCGATCGCCGCCGCAGCCGAAGACGACGACGACGCGGCCGGTGGTGAAGGGCCGGACCGATTCGATGACGTTTTCCAGCGCCTCGGGCTTGTGGGCATAGTCGACGAAAACCGGAACGCCCGACGGCGTGGTGCCGGCAAGTTCCAGCCGGCCGCTGGCGCCCTTCAGATGCTCCAGCGCGCCGAGCGCCTCGCTCACGCCCACGCCGGTGGCGATCGCCAGCCCCGCCGCGACGAGGGCATTGGCCATCTGGAAGCTGCCGGCGAGCGGCAGGACGATCCGGTGGATGCGGCCCTCCGCCTCGATCTCGGCGATCTGCCGGCTGCGCTCGTGTTCGAGGCGCTTCAGCGTCAGGAAGCTGCCGGCGCGACCGACCGTCATGACGTTGGCCGAGACGCCGGTCGCGACCTCGACGGCCCGGCCAGACCAGGCGTCGTCGGCATTGATCACCGCCGGAGCGCCCTTCGGCAGCAGCGCCGTGAAGAGCCGCATCTTGGCGGTGAAATAGCTGTCGGGATCGGGATGATAGTCGAGGTGGTCGTGGCCGAGATTGGTGAAGCCTGCGGCCGACAGCCGAACGCCGTCGAGGCGGCGCTGGTCGAGGCCGTGGCTGGAGGCCTCCATCGCCGCATGGGTGACGCCGTCGCCGGCAAGCTCCGCCATCAGCGCGGCGAGCTCCACCGGATCGGGCGTCGTCAGCGTGCCGTCGATGACGCGCTTCGGCGAGACGACGCCGGTGGTGCCGATCGAGGCGCTGGCGCGTCCGGTCCGCTCCCAGATCTGGCGGGTGAAGGTGGCGATCGAGGTCTTGCCAGCGGTGCCCGTCACCGCGACGACATGTTCCGGCTGGGCGCCGAAGAAGCGCGCCGCCATCACGGCAAGGGCGTGGCGCGGATCGGCGCTGCGCAGCACCGGCAGGCTGGTGGAAAGCGAAACGTCCTCACCGCAGAGGACCGCCGCGGCGCCCTTCGCCTCGGCATCGGCGACGAAGGCCGAACCGTCGGCCCTGGTGCCCGGCAGCGCCGCGAACAGCGCGCCCGGCGTCACCTTGCGGGAATCGGCGGTCAGCGAGGCGATCTGCGGGTCGGTATCGCCTTCGAGCGAGCCGAGCTCCTGTGCCAGAAGGGAGAATTGCATCGATGCTGGTCCTTGCCCGGAGGGCGGCCGCAACGATCGACCGCCCGACTGATCTTCTAGTGGAGCGCGACCGACATTTGAATGGCGCTCGGACAATCTCCAGGGGCAATTCCCGCGGCCAGCGTCGATGCGCCCCCTCTCAGTAGGAAACCAGCAACTGCTTGCCTTCCTCGCCGAACTCCGGATGGACCCCGAGGAAGGTGGCGGAGCGGCGGATGATGTTGCCGGCCATGACGGCGGCGTTCATGCCGGCCGTCGCATAGTACTTGCCCTTTTCCGGATGCGGCTCGTCGATGATCGTCAGGACGATGTAGCGCGGGTGGTCCATCGGGAAGGACGCTAGGAAGGCGTTGAACTTCTTGGTGTTGGAATAGCGGCCATGGACCACCTTGTTGGCGGTGCCGGTCTTGCCGCCGACCATGTAGCCGGAGACCGCGGCATTGTTGCCGGAGCCGCGCTGGTCGGCGACGTTCAGCCGGAAGAGATAGCGCATCTCGTCGCTGGTCTTCGGGTCGACCACCTGCACCGCCAGCTTGTCGGCCTCTTCCTTGGTGCGCGGCAGGAAGGTCGGCGGGATCAGCCTGCCGCCGTTCATCAGCGCGGCGGCCCCGACCGCGGTGTTCATCGGCGTCGTCGAGACGCCGTGGCCGAAGGAGATCGTGATCGAGTTGATCAGCTTCCAGACCTTCGGCTGCGTGGGCGTCGCGACCTCGGGAAGCTCGGTCTTCCACTTGGAGAGAAGGCCCATCTTGGTGAGGAAGGCCTGGTGCCCCTCGATGCCGACCTTTTCGGCCTCTTGGGCCGTGCCGATATTCGACGAATAGATGAAGATCTCCGGCACCGACAGCACCCGGCGCTTGCCGTGGAAGTCGCTGATCGAGAAGCCGCCGATGCGGATCGGCTTGCTGGCGTCGAAGGAGTCGGTCAGCTTCACCTTGCCGGAATCGAGCGCCATCGCCGTGGTGAAGGTCTTGAAGGTCGAACCCATCTCGTAGAGGCCGGCCGACATGCGGTTCAGGCGGTTCTTGTCGAGCGCCTGGGATGGAATGTTCGGGTCGTAGTCCGGCACCGAGGTCATGGCGACCACCTCGCCGGTCTCGACGTCGAGCACGATGCCGCCGGCGGCGAGCGCCTGATAGCGCTCCATGCCCTGGGTCACCTCGTCCTGGACGATGTGCTGGACGCGCAGGTCCATCGACAGCTTGACCGGCTTCAGATCGGCCTCGCTGGCAAGGCCCGACGTCTGCAGCGCCTTGAAGCCCTGATCGTCGATCCACTTCTCCATCCCCGCCGTGCCCTGATTGTCGACATTGACGTGGCCGACGATGTAGGCGGCCGTCGAACGGCCGGGATAGAAGCGGCTCTTCTCGGAGCGGAAGCCGATGCCGGGGATGCCGAGGTCGAGGATCGCCTGCTTCTGGCTCGGCGTTAGTTCGCGGCGCAGCCAGACGAAGCCCTGGTCGCCAGAGAGGCGCTTGTAGAGCCACTTCGGATCGAGATCCGGCATCACCGTCAGGAGAAGCTCACTCGCCTCGTCGGCATCGATGATCCGCCGCGGCTCGGCAAACAGCGAGAAGGTGGTGATGTCGGTCGCAAGCACCCGGCCGTTGCGGTCGAGGATCTGCGGGCGCGCCGTCATGATCTGGTTGTTGTGGAAATAGGTCGCCGTGTCGTTCGGCTGGACGCCCCATTCGACGAGCCTGGCGCCGATGACCAGATAGACCGCGGCGAACAGGCCGAGCGCGAGCGAGAAGCGGCCGGTGTTGCGCGGCGCCTCGGCGCCGCCCCTGCGGCGGCCGAAGCGGTCGTAGCGCGAGACGCCGGGCGCCGTCTCCGGCGCCTTCGCGGCGCGCCTGCGCGTCAAGAACTCGGTGAAACGCTTCATTTCTCGGACGTCCCGGTATTGTAGGCGTAGCGCCCTTCCTTGGGGAATGTCGGCAGCGGCACGGCGCGGGGCGCCGGCAGCTCGTCCGGCTCGACGATCTGGTCGGGGCGGATCGGCTGCAGGGTCAGTTCGCCGGCATAGATATCGACCAGGCGCTGCAGGCGGCCCGGCTGATCGAGCAGCGTCCAGTCGGCCTGGAGCAGCGAGATCGTCTCCTTCTCCAGCGCGATCTTGCGGTTGACCTTGCTGACCGCCTCCTCGATCAGCTCCGCCTCGTGCTTGATTTGGTAGGTGTAGGCGGCCGCGCCGATCATCACCGTGATGAGCAGGATGTTGAGGGTCTTCAGCACGGCTCAGGCTCCCGTCTCAGGCAGGTCGGCAAGGGTGGGCAGATCGGCAAAGGCGATCGGGTCGGCGTCGTCGCGCGGCGCCGCATCGGTGCGGGTGCCGAGCCGCAGCTTGGCCGAGCGGGCCCGCGGGTTGTCCTCGGCCTCGGCGGCGCTCGCCGCCACCGCCTTGTTGGCGGCGCGGAAGGTCAGCGCCCGGACGGCGGCGTCCGGCAGGTGCCGCGAGCCGGAGGGCTGCATCGAGCGATCCTTCAGGAAGCGCTTGACGATCCGGTCCTCGAGCGAATGGAAGGTGACGACGACGAGCTGCCCGCCGGGCTTGAGGATCCGTTCGGCGGCGACCAGCGCTCGGGCGAGTTCGCCGAGCTCGTCATTGACGAAGATGCGCAGCGCCTGGAAGCTGCGGGTGGCCGGATCGATCTTGTCCTTCGGCGAACGGCCGACGACGCGGCCGATCACTTCGGCCAGGTCGAGGGTGCGCTCGAACGGCCGCTCCTCGCGCCGCGCGACGATCGCCCGGGCGATGCGCCCGGCCTGGCGCTCCTCGCCGTAAAAGCCGAGCACCCGCGCGAGATCGCCGGGCTTCAGGCTGTTGACGACATCGGCGGCACTGGCGCCGGCGCCGCCCATCCGCATGTCGAGCGGGCCGTCCTTCTGGAATGAAAAACCGCGTTCGGCGGCGTCGATCTGCATGGACGAAACGCCGATGTCGAGGACGACGCCGTCGACGCCCGCCGGATGATGGGCAGCAGCGATCGCGTCCAGTTCGGAAAAACGGCCCTCGACGAGGGTCAGGCGCCCAGCCGCCGCCGCGATGAGCGGCTGGCCGGCAGCGATCGCCGTCGGGTCACGGTCGATCGCCAGAACCTCTGCGCCACCGGCGAGCAATGCCCTGGTGTAGCCGCCGGCCCCGAAGGTGCCGTCGACGACGATCTGGCCGGTGGTCGGCACCAGGGCGCCGACCACCTCTTGCAGCAGCACCGGAACATGACGGACTGGTCCGCCAACGCCGGGATCCTCGGTCCCTTTGTCGCCCGCCATTATTCCGGTGTTTCGACGGAAGCCGAAGCCCCGCGATCGCGTGTCAGTCTGTCCCTCAGCTTCTCCCGCAGCGCCCCGCGGAAAGCCTCGAAGCGTTCCGGCTCCCAGAGCTGGAACGAATTCTTCATACCGACGAAGGCGACGCGATCCGAAATCCCGGTATGAGCCCGAATGAAGTCGGTCATCAGGATGCGCCCCTCCGTATCGAACTTCAGATAGGCCCCGTCGCCATAGGCGTAGATCGCCATCTCCTGATAGAGGTCGCTGAACGGATCCATCGCCTCCATCTGCGCCTCGAAATGCTCCATCAGCTCCGCGCCGCCGACGTCGATCGCCGGCTGCGATAACGAGCGCATGGCGAACAGCTCCTGGATGCCGCGGCTGGCAATCACCTGCCTGAACGAGGACGGGACCGAGACGCGCCCCTTGGCGTCGACGTTGTGGACGAAGCTCGAAAGAAATCGGTTCATCGCCGACTACTCGCCCCACACCTCTACGCACCTTCGCACCGTTCACACCCACCCCCACGACCGACCGACCGTAGGCACAGAGCCAGACCCCGGCCGAAGCTTGCGACGAAGCTACGACCGCTCCTTCCGTCATCCGGAAGCACGCCATGCACTGCTTGATTTCGGACCGGAACCGGTCCTGTCGATGTGACAATTGGGATATCATGGGCGTCCGTGGGCGTCAATGGGAAGAGGCCGGATCGGGCCCTTCGAGGCGCTTTCGGACAGTCTACAAACAATGCCCTTAACGGCTTACTAACATTAAGAAATCCCTATCCGATTATGACGAGTTTCCGATTTGGTAATGACTCCCGGTCGCCTCGCCTGTGCCGTCCCGCACAAGGCTCGGACAAGCCTCGTCGGCGCCCCCGAAAAAATCTTCCCTTCGCTTCCGGCGAGAAAAGTGGTGGGATGGCGCAGACGAGCGAAATGCCCGCGGCCCGAAGGTGAGCCCCAGCCGAAATTCATAAGTGACTGATAGAAATTCCGTTTCGCCGACGCGCCGAGGATCGGTTCTCGGCTTCCACCCGCTGCGACGCGATGGGCGAGCGGAAACGGAATGATCGAGTGTCAGCCGACCTGTAAGCCGGGTTCTGTGAGCGGCAGAGCCGCCCGGCGACCATTCCTCTGGGACGGCCCTTGCGGACCGCCTCTAGCAACCTACCCGGACGACCGGCCCGGAGAATGGCTGGCGGTGGGACGAAATCCCACCCCCGCGTCGTCCCTATTCGGTCTTGCTCCCGGTGGGGTTTACCATGCCGGCCCTGTTGCCAGTTCCGCGGTGGGCTCTTACCCCACCCTTTCACCCTTACCCCGCCAATACTGCGGCTCGGCCATCATCTCACGGGTGGATGGAGCCGCACTATAGGCGGGGCGGTCTGCTTTCTGTGGCACTTTCCCTGGGGTCGCCCCCGCCGGACGTTATCCGGCACCGTCTCTCCGTGGAGCCCGGACTTTCCTCCCCCGCCGTCTTTCGACATGTGACGGGAGCGGCCGCCCGGCCGGCTGACGGCGCTTCCCTCGACCAATGGCAGCGCCTTGTCAATCGCCGGGGCCGAGCTTCCGGCGAGAAGCGGGCCGGCGTCTGGGCCGGCCGGCAAGACGTCAACTCGTCGCCGGCTCTTCCCGCTCTTTCAGCGCCGCGAGGAGATCGTCCAGCGTCTCGACCGTCGAGATGTCGGCGATCCCGTCGACCAAAGCCGGCCGGAAATGCCGCTGGAAGGCGATGACAACATCGCGCGTCGCCGCGTCGAAAACGCCCGTCGGCTCGACCGCATAGCCATAGGCGGCGAGCTTTCGCTGCAGGGAGACGACGGCCGGACCCGTCTCGCCTTCCGACAGGGCGACGCCCTCGCGGATCGCCGCCGGTTGCACGAAATGGCCGATGCCGGCGGCATGGAGCCTCGCCCAGGGGAACTTCTCGCCCGGATCCTGCTTGCGCGCCGGCGCAATATCCGAGTGGCCGAGCACCCGCTCCGGCGGGATCGGATGCCGGTGCAGGATGTCAGAGGCCAGCGCGATCACCGCGGCGATCTGCGGTTCGCAGAAATCCGGGCAGCCGCCGGCATGGCCGGGATTGACGATCTCGATGCCGATCGAATGGGAATTGACGTCGGCGACGCCATGCCAGCTCCCCTGCCCGGCATGCCAGGCGCGATCGGCCTCGCGGACCATCTGGACGATGCGGCCGTCCTCGTCGACGACATAGTGACAGGAGACCTCGCTCACCGGATCCTCCAGCCAGCGCAGCGCGGACTCGGCGCTGCCCATGCCGGTATAGTGGAGAAGCAGCATGGTCGGCCCGCCAGCGATGCGGCGCACGTTGAAGTTCGGCGAAGGCCGGATCTCGCAGGCCAGCCCTGTGTCGGGTTTCAAGCCGCGTGCCTCTTGGCAATCTTCGAATAGGCGTCGTTGATCGCCTTCATCCGCTCGGAGGCGATGAACATGAACTCGTCGGGAACGCCCCGCGCCGCCAGCCGGTCCGGGTGGTTTTCCTTGACCAGGGTCAGATACTGGCTGCGTGCCTCGGCGGCGGTGGCGTCGGTGTCGAGGCCGAGCACCGCATAAGGATTGTCGGGCCCGGCGACGTGCCTCTCGCGCAGCCGCGCGAAACCCGCCTCGTCGAGACCGAAGATCGTTGCAACCTCCTCGAGGAAGGCGAGTTCGCGCTCGTGCACCACGCCGTCGGCCTTGGCGATGTGGAACAGGCCGTCGAGCACGTCACCGAGCAGCTGGCAGTTGCCGTTCTCGTCCTCGCAGAGCGAGCGCAGCCGGCCGGCATAGATCTCGAAGCCGGCGATGTCCTGCTTGGCGATGTCGTAGAGCCGGAAGACGTTGCGCATCTCCTCCGGCGGAATTTCGAGGATCTGCCGGAAGGCCGAGACCTCGGCGGCCGAGACGACGCCGTCCGCCTTCGCCATCTTGGCGGACAGGGCGATCAGCGCCACCGAAAAGGCGACCTTGCGGCGCGTGTCGCGATCGCCGGAGAACATCGAGCGGATGGCGTCGAGCACGGCTTCGAGCGTCGCCCGGCCGGGGATCGCCTGGAGAAGCGCAGTGAAGTTCGAAAGGATCGCCATCGGCATTCACCGGTTCGATTCGAGTCCGTGCCCGATCGCCTGCCATAGGGAGAATGCCCGCCGGCGGGCCGCGCCCGAACGATGACTCGTCGCCCGTCAGGCTCTCGTGAAGCGATGAAAGGCAGCAGCCGCACTATCGACGATGGTGCAGCGCGACGCAAACGAGGAATCGCTATTGCCTCTCGGCAAGCCCCGGTCAAGTTGGTCGTGCTTGGTTCCGCCTCCAGATCGACGCCGTCGCCACGGTAAGCAACCGACCGGCGTTTGTGGCTTTTGAGCAATTGCGCCGCGCGCGCCGTCCCATGAGAATCTCCGTCGGCTCGGCGGATCGGGGAGGATCATCGACGATGACTGACCGCATTCACATTCGCAGGCAAGAGGATGCCGAAGCGCCGCAGGCCACGCGGCGGGCCTTTCTCGCTGGCCTCGCCGCATCCGCGGCCCTCGCCGGCTGCCGTTCGACGGCGATGAGCGTCGAGGATCTCGGCCTATCCAATTTCGCCGCCGAGGCGGCCCATCACTATCCCGTGCACGGCATCGACGTTGCGAAATATCAGGGCGACGTCGACTGGTCGGCCGCCCGGCAGGGCGGCGTCGCCTTTGCCTGGCTGAAGGCCACCGAGGGCGGCGACCGGGTCGACGACCGGTTCGACACCAACTGGCGCGGCGCCGCCACGGCGCGGATCCCGCGCGGCGCCTATCATTTCTGGTATCACTGCCGGCCGGGGCACGAGCAGGCCGCCTGGTTCATCGAGAACGTCCCCAGGCAGCGGGGCGCGCTGCCGCCGGTGATCGACGTCGAGTGGACGCCGTTTTCGCCCACCTGCACGATCCGGCCGCCGCGCGACGAGCTTGTGCGCGAGGTCGGCGAGATGTCGCGGATCCTCGAGAAGCACTACGGCCAGCGACCGATCCTCTATGTTCCGATCGACGTTCACCGCGACCGTCTGGTCGGCGCCTTTCCGAACCACGAATTCTGGCTGCGGGCGGTCGCTGACCATCCGGAGAATGTCTACGAGAACCGCAAATTCCGCTTCTGGCAATATACCGCGACGGGCACGGTGCCGGGGGTCGAGGGCGAGGTCGACCGCAACGCTTTTGCCGGCAACAAGGACGACTGGGTGAAGTGGCTGAAGGGCAATCTCGCCGCCTGACCCTTCAAACGGCGGGCAAGACGCGGTAACCGGTCACCCCGCTACCCTTTTTCGTCTGGAGTGCGAGTTCGATGACAATTCTGCCGCGCCTTGCCGTCACCGCAGCCCTTCTCGTCGCCGGGGCCGGCACCGCCGCCGCCCAGCAATGCGGTGGCGATTTCGGCGCCTTCCTGGAGGGCGTCAGGCAGGAGGCGCTGGCCAAGGGCCTGTCCCCGGCGGCCGTCGAGCACGCCGTTGCCGACATGCGGATCGACAACAAGGTGCTGGCACGCGACCGCGCCCAGGGCGTCTTCGCCCAGGACTGGCGCCAGTTCGCCAGCCGCATGGTCAGCGGCTACCGGCTGAAATTCGGCCGGCAGAACATGCAGAAATATGCCAGCACCTTCGACCGCGTCGAAGCCGAGACTGGCGTTCCCGCCCCCGTCATCACCAGCTTCTGGGGACTCGAGACCGATTTCGGCGCCGTTCTCGGCGACTTCGAGACGCTGCCGGCGCTGGCGACGCTCGCCCATGACTGCCGTCGGCCACAACTGTTCCGGCCGCATCTGATGGCGGCGATCGAGATCGTCGACAAGGGCTATCTCACGCCGCAGGAAATGCGCGGTGCCTGGGCTGGCGAGATCGGCCAGACCCAGCTTCTGCCGGAGGAATACATCGCCTTCGGCACGGACGCCGACGGCAACGGCCGGGTCGATCTGCGCAAGGACACGCCGGACGTCCTGATGACCACCGGCAAATACATCGCCTCGCTCGGCTGGCGGCGCGGCGAGCCCTGGCTGGAGGCGGTCAAGGTGCCGTCGGACTTTCCGTGGGACCGCGCCGCTCTCGTCAACAAGGAGCCGCGGTCGAGCTTTGCAGCGCTCGGCGTCACCAAGGCCGACGGGTCGCCGCTCGAAAACGACGGCCTTTCCTCCGCGCTGATCCTGCCGATGGGGCGGGACGGCCCGGCGTTTCTCGCCTTTCCGAATTTCGAGATCTATCTCGCCTGGAACAAGTCGTTGGTCTATTCGCTCACCGCCGCCTATTTCGCGACGCGGCTCGCCGGCGCCGAGCCCGTCGACATGGGCAATCCGACGCCGGGCCTGTCGGTCGACCAGACTAAGGTGCTGCAGGAGAAGCTGACCCAGCGCGGCCACGATGTCGGCGGCATCGACGGCATCATCGGCGAGAATACCCGGGCGGCGGTCCGCACCGAGCAGCAGCGGCTGGGCCTGCCCGCCGACGGCTGGCCGACCCAGGACCTTCTCTCGGCGCTGTAGCGGCACCGCGTTCCGGGTCTCCCGGCCCCCCCTTCGGCGCCGGCGGAGCTACATCCTTTTCGGCGGCCGGCGCCGGCGACGGGCGCGGCATCCCGCGGGACGCATCGCCCTACGACCAATGGGTGACTTCACACCCGGCGAGGTTCTGCTATCGAGGCAGAGTGCCTCGAGCGTGCCCCGCAAGGCCTGCCGCCTCGCGGTGGGGCGCCTTACGCGTTGCCGCATCGCCGGCTGCAAGGTCTCTCTGCCGCCGTCCTGGATTTTCCGAAATTTCCGGACGAGACGGTCGTCTGGCTCCTCCGACAGGACAAGTTCCACGGGAATCGGTTCCGAACGATACTGTCGGCCTCTGGCGGTCCGGCATCTTTCGGATCGGTTAATCTTTACGAGATGTTGACGTAACAATGAAATCGTTGTTCTCCTCAAGGGGAGACTTGGGACACAGCAGGCTGCCATGGGCCAGACCACGACCGACGACATGTTTCGATTCGTCGACTGCATCCAGCACCTGGAGGACAAGGACGCGATTGCCGACGAGCTGTTTCGCACCGTCCGCACCTTCGGCTTCACCAGTTACGGGATTTCGGGCCTGCCCCAGCCGGGGGAATCGATCGAACCCTACTTCCTTCTGTCCGGCTGGCATCCCGAATGGTTCGATCGCTATGTCGGCAACGACTACGTCCACCACGACCCCGTCATCGCCAACACGCTGAGGACGGACGACCCGTTTACCTGGAAGGAGGCCTGCGAAGGCCGCAAGCTGGGGCCGAAGGCGCGCGCCGTCATGGACGAGGCGACCGAGTTCGGCATGCATGACGGCCTCACCGTGCCGATCTACTCGCTGAACGGACTATCGGCGGTCGTCACCTTCGGCGGCGAGCGGATCGACCTTTCGGCTCGCGATCGCGGCGCCCTGCACCTGATCGCCATCTATGCCCACAGCCAGATCCGGCGTCTGATCAGCCAGCGCAGCGAGAAGCTCGAGGATTCCGCACCGTTTTCGCACCGCGAGCGGGAATGCGTGCTCTGGTGCGCCGCCGGCAAGACCAATTGGGAGATCGGCCGCATCACCGGCCTCGCCGAGAAAACCGTCGAAACCTACCTGCGCAACGCCAGCGCCAAGGTCGGCGCGATCAATCGCGCCCAGCTCGTCGCCGAAAGCTTCCGCCAGCGCCGCATCAACTGACCGGCGATCACCTCAAGTCTTCATCGCATCGCCCTCAGACTGCCACCAGTCGTCGCAAGACGATCTGCACGCCGAACTTTCGTTGCAACTCCCACTACCTCACATTGTATTTGGCGAATACGGCAGATGCCAGGACAAGATGCATGACTGTTTGTCCAAAAATGAATTTCTGTCCCGGATAATAAATCCCTGAGCGGCAAAGAAGATATATTTTCCAGCGGATTGACGCCACAATACAATTTTGCTGCACTTATCCATCTGCAGCAGCGTGGTCAATACGGGGAAATCCCCGGATTTGGGAACTGCCTTCCGTAGCGCAAAAAGCGCCTTAAACGAGAGGGTCCCGACCATGATGCAGATGATTACCGAGGCGAACATGGCTCTTCACGAGAAAACCATGGAAGACGTCTGGGCGTTCCGGCATCGACACTTCGTCGACCGGTTCGAATGGCATGCGCTTCGCAAGCCCGACCAGCGCGAGATCGACCAGTTCGACGACGACAACGCCATTCATCTGCCGCTCGTCCTCGACGGGCGCGTCGTCGGCTATACGAGGCTTCTGCGAACCGACGGGCCGCATCTCCTGTCCGACGTCTACCCCGAGCTGATGGACGGTGCGCCCTGGCCGCGCGGCGAGGACATCGTCGAATGGACGCGCTGCGTCGCCGAACCCGGGGTGACGGACGCCGCCGGCGTCAGCGTCAACAATCTGGTGTTTGCCGGGGTCGCCGAGGCCTTCGTCGCTCTCGGCCTGCGGGGGATCATCGTCCAGACGCATCCCAAGCTGGTGACGCGGCTGCTCGAGACAGGCTGGCAGGTGCGGCCGCTGAACGTCCCGCGCCTCTACGACGGCAAGCCGCTGGCGGTGATCTTCGCCGTCGCGACGGAAGAGACGGTGCGCACCAGCCACGCGCTCTTCCACATGGACTCACCCGTCCTGTCGATCGATCGGGACCTGCCGCACCCGCTGCACCGCGACGATCCGCTCCGTCCGAGCTTCGAAGAGGTTGCGACAAATCGGCGCAGTGTTGGGACGAAAGTCGCGACTTCGCACGGTGAAAAACGAATTAACTCAGGGAGGAAATGAGGATGATTTCGGAGGACACGATGGGGTTGTCGAGCGCAAGAGAAGCCGCCCACTTCCTCATCTCCAGCTTGTCGGCGGTAAGGGGTCTGTCCAAGGAGGCGGCCCGCGCGATTGAATTTGCCATCTATCAGTGTGACGATCGGTTGATGATACCGGAGCGCGCGCTGCCGGCCCCTGTCATTAACCGAAATGCGCTACTACATGCTTTGAATTATGCAATTCCTGAGCTAGAGCAGGGCCGTCCAGAAGCTGCCGCTGCGGTTAGTCTGGCAGTAAGTATTCTGGTTGAACAACCGGAGCGGCAAAACCAGTAAGATAGTCGAACTATGCGTAATTCAAAAGCTGCATCCGATATCGATCGTCAGATCGCCGCCCGAATCAGGCTTGCACGCCTCGAAACGGGTATCTCGCAGGAAAAACTGGCCGAGGCTCTCGGAATCACGTTCCAGCAGGTCCAGAAATACGAAAAGGGCCTGAACAGAATCTCGGCCGGCCGGCTGCGTGAGATCGCCGATACCCTCGGCCGCGAAGTAACGTGGTTCTTCGAGGAGATGCCGACCTTCGAGGCCTATCCGACCCTGTCGAAGGCCGATCTGCGGATGCTGAAGAACCTCAAGGCGCTCTCGCCCGAGACCCGCCGGGCGCTCGACGCCCTGCTCGTGTCGCTCAACCCGGACGTCGAAACCGCCGAGTGACATCCCAATCTCCGTTGCCGTCCGGACATTCGTCCGGAGGACAACGGTGATGATCCCATCTCTCAAAGACTGCCAATGCGAAGCTGGACGGGCTTCGCCATTTCCCCCGGATGAACAAGCGGCCGCGAATTCGTCAGACGAATTTCGCCACCGCCGCATCGGTGATCCGGAAGCTCACCTCCTGCTCGCCGCGGAAATGATCGGCGGAGACGCTTCCAGCCACATGCAGCGGGCTCGGCGTGCGTGACTGCAAGAGGTCGCCCAGATCGCTCCCCGCCGCCTTGAAGGCGATGGCCCGCATCGTCGCCCCATCCTCCCCCTTCAGCCTGACCGCGATGTGACCGTTGCCGACCACACGCGCATCGGCGACGACGTGCCGGGCGACCGCCAGCATCGGCGTCTCGTGGCCGGAGCCGTAAGGCCCCGCCTTTTCCAGAAGCTCGTAGAGCGGCAGCGTCAGCCCGGCGGCGCTGATCGCCCCGTCGATCTTCAGGGCATCCGCGGCGCGCGCCCGCGCGAAGTCCTCCCGCGTGGCGGCCTCCAGAAAGGCCCGCAGCTCGCCGAGCTTCTCCCGCCGGACGGTCAGCCCCGCCGCCATCGCATGGCCGCCGCCCTTTTCGATCACCCGGCGCTCGACGGCCTCGCGGACGATGCGTCCAAGGTCGATGCCTGCCACCGAGCGCCCCGAGCCCGAACCTTTGCCGCTTCCGTCGAAGGCGATGGCGAAGGCCGGCCGGCGATAGCGCTCCTTCAGCCGCGCGGCGATCAGCCCGACGATGCCCGGATGCCAGTCATCGGACGCGGCGATGAGCACCGGTGGCCCCTCGCTTGCGCCGATCTCCGCGCCGACCTCGGCATCGGCCTCGGCCAGCATGCGCGCCTCCATCGCCTGGCGCTCGGCATTCAGCGTGTCGAGCTGGGCGGCGATCGCCTCGGCGGCGGTGCCGTCGTCGAGGCAGAGCAGCCGGCTGCCGAGCGCGGCATCGCCGATCCGGCCGCCGGCATTGATCCGCGGGCCGAGCAGAAAGCCGAGATGGCCCGAGCGCACCGGCCCCGAAAGCCGCGCCACCCGGCAGAGCGCCTTCAGCCCGGCATTGTCCTGGCGCCGCATCACCGTCAGCCCCTGGACGACGAATGCGCGGTTCAGCCCTTTCAGCGGGACGACGTCGCACACCGTCGCCAGCGCCACGAGATCGAGCAGCGCGATGAGGTCGAGCGGCAGGCGGGCGATGGCGCCGCGCTGGCGCAGCAGCCGCTGGGTCGCCACCAGCGTCATGAAGACGACGCCGGCCGCGGCGAGATGGCCGAGGCCGGATAGGTCGTCCTGGCGGTTCGGATTGACCAGTGCCACGACTTCGGGGAGCTCGGTGCCGGTCTGGTGGTGGTCGAGGACGACGACGTCGAGGCCGAGCGTCCTGGCATGGTCGGCGGTCTCGAAGCTGCCGGTGCCGCAGTCGACGGTGACGAGCAGCCGCGCGCCGGCGACGGCCAGCTCGTCGATCGCCTGGATGTTCGGGCCGTAGCCCTCGGTGATGCGGTCGGGAATGTGGACGATCGGATCGAGGCCGTAATGGGCGAGGAACCGCCACAGCAGCGCCGAGGAGGCCGCTCCGTCGACATCGTAATCGCCGAAGATCGCCACCTTCTCGCCGCGCGTAACCGCGTCTGCCAGCCGCTCGGCGGCTGCGTCCATATCCGTCATGACGGAAGGATCGGGCATTTCGCTGCGCAGCTTCGGATCGAGGAAGCGGCCGGCGAGCTCGGTCTCGACGCCGCGCGCCGCGAGTACCCTGGCGACGATGTCCGGCAGGCCGAGCTTCTGCGCCATGGCGAGCGCCTGCGCTTCGCTGCGAAGGTCGAGGGCGCTGATCCAGCGCCGCCCGGTGACGGAGCTGTCGACGCCGAGGAAGCTGCTGCTGGCGGCTGGTGTCTTCATGCGTGGCTCTGCGATCGAGATTCGGCAGAAAGCTGCCGGCCGCAGTCTATGCCAAATCGCCGGCGCCAGGAGAACCGGCGACGGGCGCCCTCTCGCTCGCCTGCCCGGCGGCGCGGCATCCTCGCCGCAGCCCGCTCGACGGGCAGCGTCAGGAAAGATCGCTGATGTGATGATGGGCGCGCACTTCGCGGATGGTGCGCGAGAAGGAGCGCATCAGAAGCGTATGGGTGGTCACCCGGTCGCGGTAGAAGCGCACGCCGTCGAGGAGATTGCCATCGGTAACGCCGGTCGCGGCGAAGATCACGTTGCCCGAGGCCATTTCCTCGGCGGTGTAGATCTTTTCCGGATCGCCGACGCCCATCCGCTCGGCCCTGACGCGCTTCTCGATGGTGTTGAGCTGCAGCCGTCCCTGCATCTGGCCGCCGGTGCAGCGCAGCGCCGCCGCCGCCAGGACGCCCTCTGGCGCGCCGCCAATGCCCATATAGATGTCGATACCGGTCTCCTCCGGATCGGAGGTGTGGATCACCCCGGCGACGTCGCCATCACCGATCAGGCGGATCGCGGCGCCCGCCTCGCGCACCGCGGCGATCAGCTGGGCGTGGCGCGGCCGGTCGAGGATGCAGGCGGTGAGGTCGGTGACCCGGACGCCCTTGGCCTCGGCGAGGGCGGCGAGGTTTTCCTCCGGCGACCGGGCGAGATCGACGACGCCCTGGGGATAGCCTGGGCCGATGGCGATCTTCTCCATATAGACGTCAGGCGCGTTGAGCAGGCTGCCGCGCTCGGCCATGGCGACGACGGCGAGCGAGTTGGGCAGGTTCTTGGCGCAAACCGTCGTGCCTTCGAGCGGATCGAGCGCGATGTCGACGGCGACGCCGCCGCGGCCGACCTTCTCGCCGATATAGAGCATCGGCGCCTCGTCGCGCTCGCCCTCGCCGATCACCACCGTTCCCTCGACGTCGATCTGGTTCAGCGCCTGGCGCATGGCATCGACCGCCGCCTGGTCGGCCGCCTTCTCGTCGCCGCGGCCCCGCACGCGCGCCGCCGCGATCGCCGCCTGTTCGGTGACGCGGGCAAGCTCGAGGGAGAGCACCCGGTTCAAGTTATCGGCAAGCTCGACCATCCGAATCGCCTTCCGCCATGCTGAAACGCCCGTCACACGCGGGGCCATAATGCCGCCGCGTCGAACAGGCCAAAGATCCTCCGCCCCGGCCCGACATTAGACCAAGGTGAGCGCCGACCGCCACGGCCGGGCCGCGCCGATATGCGCCGGTCCCATGTCGCGGCGATGTCAAGCGACTGCCCATGCTGGAAGGGCCTCCCTGCCCCGGCCTGCGAATTTCGCCGGATCACCGGCGATCTCGACGACCGCATGCCACAGACAGAACTCGCAAGCGCCCGCCATCGTTGCGCCGGCGGATGATTTCCACCGCCGCAGCCGGAGATGTGTCAGTCGAGGTCCTCGATCCGGATCATCTGCGGATCGCCGCTGAGGTGGCCGTCCTTGGACAAGGCCTCCAGGGCCAGGCGAATCGCCGCCTCGGTGGTCTCGTGGGTGACGAGGATGACCGGCGCGGTGCCCTCGCCCTTGTGGTCAGCCTTTCGCTGGACGATCGATTCCAGCGAAATGCCGTTTTCCGCCATGCGGTTGGCGATCGAGGCGAAGGCCCCGACCCGGTCGTAGACGGCGAGCCGGATATAGTAGCCGCCCTCATGGGCGCGCATCCGTGCCCGCAGATAGGGCTGCAGCCGCGAAGGCGGCAGGCCGAGGGTGGGGGGCACGAAGCCGCCGGCAACGTCCATGATGTCGGAGAGCACGGCCGAGGCGGTGGCAGCGCCGCCGGCGCCGGGGCCTGCCAGCAGGATCGAGCCGAGCAGGTCGGAGTCCACCGCCACGGCATTGGTGACGCCGTCGACCTGCGCCAGAGCCGAACGCGCCGGGATCATCGCCGGATGCACCCGCTGCTCGATGCCGCTGTCGGTCTTCAGGGCGACAGCGAGCAGCTTGATGCGGTAACCGAGCTCCGTCGCCGCGGCGATGTCGTCGATGGTGATCTTCGAGATGCCCTCGATGAAGATGCTCTCGAGCGAGATCTCCGATCCGAAGGCGAGCGAGGTGAGGATCGCCAGCTTGTGGGCCGCATCGAAGCCGCCGATGTCGAAGGTCGGATCGGCTTCGGCATAGCCCAGCGCCTGGGCGTCCTTCAGGCAGGCGTCGAAGCCGATGCCCTCCTTCTCCATACGCGTCAGTATGTAATTGCAGGTGCCGTTGAGGATGCCGTAGACGCGATTCACCTCATTGGCCGAGAGCGCCTCGCGCATCGTCTTGATGGCGGGGATACCACCCGCGACGGCCGCCTCGAAGAGGATCTCGGTGCCGTTCTGCGCCGCCCGCTTCGCCAGCGCGACGCCGTGATGGGCGAGCAGCGCCTTGTTGGCGGTGACCACCGGAATGCCGCGGTCGAGCGCCGCCTCGACGGCGTCCCGAGCAATCCCGTCGGAGCCGCCGATCAGTTCGACGAAGGCGTCGATCTCGCCGTTCTGGGCAAGGTCCACCGCGTCGTCGAACCACGCCATGCCGTCCGTGTCGAAGCCGCGACGCCGGTCCCGGTCGCGGGCCGAGATCGCCGTCACCCGGATGCCGCGCCCGACGCGCTCGGCGAGAAGCTCGGCCTTTCGTTCGATCAGCTGCGCCACATTGGCGCCCACGGTGCCGAGCCCGACAATGCCCAGCCGCAATTCGGTTTTCATGACAAATCCGTCTCAGGGCATGGTGGCCGGGAGGCGCAAGGCCCGCCCGGCGACATCATGCGGCACAATAATCCGGCGAAAGGGGTCGCGTCCGGAACGAACGCGCCCTGCCCGTCAGCCGCCGGCGCGGCGCTCGATTACGAGCGTGCGCGCAGCGAGACGACGTTCTGCCCGTCTTCGGCGCCCGACGCAAGGAAGCGCCGGATGTTGCGGGCGGCCTGGCGGATGCGGTGCTCGTTCTCGACGAGGGCGATGCGCACATGGTCGTCGCCATGCTCGCCGAAACCGATGCCCGGCGCGACGGCGACCTGCGCCTCCTCGATCAGCAGCTTGGAGAACTCCAGCGAGCCGAGATGGCGGTAGGCCGGCGGGATCGGCGCCCAGGCGAACATCGTCGAGGCCGGCGGCGGCACGTCCCAGCCGGCCCGGCCGAAGGATTCGACGAGGACGTCGCGGCGCTTGCGATAGACGGTCCGCACCTCCTCGATGGCCGAATCGCCGCCGTTCAGCGCCGCCGTCGCCGCGACCTGGATCGGCGTGAAGGCGCCGTAGTCGAGATAGGACTTCACCCTTGCCAGCGCCGCGATCAGCCGCTCGTTGCCGACCGCAAAGCCGATGCGCCAGCCGGGCATCGAGAAGGTCTTCGACATCGAGGTGAATTCGACGGCGACATCCATCGCTCCCTCGACCTGGAGGATCGAGGGCGGCGGCACGTCGTCGAAATAGATCTCTGCATAGGCGAGGTCGGAAAGGACGATGATCTCGTTCTTGCGGGCGAAATCGACGATCTCGCGATAGAAGTCGAGGTCGGCGACATAGGCCGTCGGATTTGACGGATAGTTCAGGATGATCGCGATCGGCTTCGGGATCGAGTGGCGCACCGCCCGGTCGATCGCCGAGAAGAAGTCGCGGTCGGGCCGTGCCGGGATCGCCCGGATCGTGCCGCCGGCCATCAGGAAGCCGAAGGCGTGGATCGGATAGGTCGGGTTCGGGCACAGCACAACGTCGCCCGGCGCGGTGATCGCCTGGGCCATGTTGGCGAAGCCTTCCTTCGAGCCGAGCGTCGCGACCACCTGGGTCGCCGGATCGAGGGTGACGCCGAAGCGGCGCTTGTAGTAGCCGGCCTGGGCGCGCCTGAGGCCGGCAATGCCCTTCGATGCGGAATAGCGGTGGGTGCGCTGGTCCTGGATGACCTCGCACATCTTGTCGACGATGAACTGCGGCGTCGGCAGATCGGGATTGCCCATGCCGAGATCGATGATGTCGGCGCCGCCGGCGCGGGCCGCCGCCTTCAGCCGGTTGACTTCCTCGAAGACGTAAGGCGGCAGGCGCCGGACTTTATGAAATTCTTCCATGGTTCTCGTCCTCCGGCACCATGCCGGGAAAAGGGGCTACTGGCCGGCTTCGATCCGGCGCAGCACGTCGTCTGGCGAGCGGCTCGGCGTCTGCTTCGTGCCGACGGACACGCCACTGCCCGTCGGCCTGCTGGCCAGCGCCTCGTCGACGTCCTTCGCCTGCTGGCGCTTCAGCCGCTGCATCCTGGCGACCTCGGCCTCGTAGCCGCGCGACGAGGCGGCGCCCCGTCGGCGATAGGCGAGCGACGCCGCGCGCCGCTCTTGTGCCGCCACCGTCGCATCGTCGACCTGCGGCGCCGCAGCGTTCGGATAGGCGCCGAGCAGCGGATAGCCGTCCGGGCCGAGCCGCTGGCCGGAGCGACCCTCCGGCGGCACCGGCCGGTAGCTGACGGCCTCAGGCGCCATCGCCGCATCCTGGTAGGACTGGCAGCCGGCGAGCACCCCCGCTGCGACGACGGCGGCCAAGGCGCGCGGCATGATCCCTCCGGTCATCGTAACTGCCCTTCCCCAAGCGGCGGTTGCATCCGTCTGCCGGTCCATGCTCCCCAGCACGGGCACCGGCGTCGTCATCTTCGTCGCCGGCCATCCACCCCGATAGCCGTCGCCGATGGTGCGAAACCTGCCGCCCTCGGCCGAACGAGGTCGCAGGACACGCTTCTCATCCGTGACGCCTGTGTCATATCCTACAGATAACGCAATTACAAAGAAGAGCGCGTTCGTTTCATGTCGCCGTTGCAATAAAAGCGCTTGGAACCGAAGCGGAGTTCGGCCAGCAGGAGAGCGCCCTCAGAATGTCGCCCCGCTGCCCGATCGCAAGAGGGAGGAAAGACGACCATGGCCACCAAAGCCAGAAAGCCCGAATCCGAACCTTTCGACGTCAAGACGGACGAGTTCGTGGTCAAGGATCCCGAGGCCTTCGGCCGCAACATGGCCCGCATGCTGGAGCAGATCGGCAAGGCCGCGGCCGCCTGGGTGGCCCCGCGCGAGAAGGGCGACTATGTCGACGGCAGCCCGCTGCAGATGTCGGAGGTGATCCAGACCCTGTCGCGCGTCTCCGAATACTGGATGACCGATCCGGCCCGGGCGATGGAGGCGCAGACCAATCTCTTCGCCGGCTACCTCACCGTCTGGAACAATTCGATCCGCAAGCTCGCCGGCGAGACGCCCGAACAGCCCATCGAGGCGCCGCGCGGCGACAAGCGCTTTTCCGGCGAGGGCTGGAACGACCATCTGTTCTTCGACTTCATCCGGCAGACCTACCTCCTGACCACCCGCTGGGCCGACGATCTGGTCGAGCGCGCCGACGGGCTTGATCCGCATACCCGGCAGAAGGCGGCCTTCTACGTCCGGCAGATCTCCAACGCCCTGGCGCCGTCGAACTTCGTCATGACCAATCCGGAACTCTATCGCGAGACCGTCGCCTCGAACGGCGAGAATCTCGTCAAGGGCATGCGGATGTTCGCCGAGGACATGACGGCAGGCCACGGCAATCTCAGGCTTCGCCAGTCCGACTACACCAAATACGAGGTCGGCCGGGACATGGCGGTGACGCCCGGCAAGGTCGTCGCCGAAAACGAGCTCTGCCAGATCATCCAATATGCGCCAAAGACCGAGACGGTGTTCAAGCGGCCGCTGATGATCGTGCCGCCCTGGATCAACAAGTTCTACATCCTCGACCTCAACCCGGAAAAATCCTTCATCGGCTGGGCGGTCGAACAGGGGCTGACGGTCTTCGTCGTCTCTTGGGTCAATCCCGACGAGCGCCACGCCGAGAAGGACTGGCAGTCCTATATCGAGGAAGGTATCCGCTTCGGGCTCGACACGGTGGAAAAGGCCACCGGCGAGACGGAAGTGAACGCCGTCGGATACTGCGTCGGCGGCACGCTGCTCGGCGCCTCGCTCGCCTATCTCAAGGCAAAGGGCGACGAGCGGATCAAGTCGACCACCTTCCTCACCACCCAGATCGATTTCACCCATGCCGGCGACCTGAAGGTCTTCGTCGACGAGACTCAGTTGAAGACGCTCGAAAAGGCGATGGAGCAGAAGGGCTATTTGGAAGGCTCGCAGATGGCGACGGCCTTCAACCTGTTGCGGTCCGGCGATCTGATCTGGCCCTATTTCGTCAACAACTACCTGCGCGGCAAGGAGCCGCTGCCCTTCGACCTCCTCTACTGGAATGCCGATTCCACCCGCATGCCGAAGGCGAACCACCTGTTCTACCTGCGCAACTGCTATCTCGAGAATCGTCTCTCGCGCGGCAGGATGGAGATCGGCGGCGTCAGGCTCGACCTCTCGAAGGTGACGATGCCGATCTACAATCTCGCCACCAAGGAGGACCACATCGCGCCGGCGCGCTCGGCCTTCCTCGGCTGCCATGCCTTCGGCTCGAAGGCGCAATTCGTCCTCACCGGCTCCGGCCACATCGCCGGCGTCGTCAATCCGCCCGCCAAGAAGAAGTATCAGTTCTGGACCGGGCCGGCGCCGAAGGACGTCGGCAGCTTCGAGGACTGGCTCCTGGCGGCCAAGGAGACGCCGGGCTCGTGGTGGGGTCATTGGCTGGAATGGCTGAAGCCGCTCTCGGGTGATCAGGTCAAGGCACGCAAGCCCGGCGGGCGCAGGCTGAAGCCGATCGAGGACGCGCCGGGCCGCTACGTCCGGATCAAATCCTGAGACCATCGTCCTATTCGCTGTCGGCCTGCACCGTGAGCCACTGACACCGCGCTCCGCACCGACGGCGGCAAGGCCAATCGTTCGCCTTGCTGATTATACGCTGCTGTGACGGCGATCACAGAACGACCCCGGCCATTCAAGGCATCTGATCTCGCAGAGACACCTCTGACGAAGGATCAGGACGATGAACATGCAGCAAATCCCGGAAGCGGCCGTGCCACCCCGGGTCGACCCCCATACGCTGATGGACGACCCGCACACGAAACTGCGCCGCCTGCGGGAAGACCACGCGATCGTGTCTTTCGCCGACAACCACGTGCTGGCGCTGCGCGCCGAAGACGTCTTCGCGGCCCCCACCGATCCGCGCACCAAGCAGATCGACGGCATCGACTATGTCAGGCTGAACAAGATCCCGGCCGGCTACGTGGCGCGCCTGTTCGAGGACATCTTCCTGTTCGGCAACGACGAGACCCACAGGGCCAAGCGCGGCCTGTTCGCCCGGGCCTTCTCGTTCCAGAACATTCGTCGCCGGCAGACCGGCATCCGGGCCGTCGCCGAGGATATCGTCGCCGGACTGCCGCGCGGCGAGCCCTTCGACTTCGTGGAAGCCATGGCCGCGCGGCTTCCCGCCGAGATGATCGCCGATTTCCTCGGATTGCCGCGGCTCGATTCGCGCTACTTCGCCAGCCTCGTCTACGACGTCGCCATGGCGATCACGCCGATCTACCCGACCGCCATGCACGACACGATCGAGGCGGCGGCACGCGAACTCTTCACCTATATCGCCGATGCGCTGACCAGCCGGCTGAAAGCGCCGCAGGACGACCTTCTCTCGGCGATCATGGTCGACTGGCATGAAGACCCCGTCATCCCCTTCGACAGCCTTGTCCATCAGGTCATCGCCGTCATCATCGGCGGCACCGACACGACCAGAGCCGGCTTTGCCATGCTGGTGTCCCTGCTCCTTCAGCACCCGGAGCAGTGGGAAGCGGTGCAGCAGGATCATTCGCTGATCCCGGGCGCCGTCAGCGAGGCCCTGCGCTACGATCCGCCGGTCGGAACGATCACCCGGCTCGTCACCGCCCCCCTCGAGATCGGCGGGTTCCGGCTGCAGAAGGGCACCATCCTCAAGGTCAGCGTGCTTTCGGCCCTGCGTGACCCGGCGGCCTACGCGCAGCCCGACGAGTTCGACATCCACCGCACCGATCATCCGCGGCTTCATCCGATCTTCGGCAACGGTCCGCACCGCTGCATCGGCGAGGTGCTGGCCAAGCTGGAAATGCAGGAGGCCCTGGCCGCCCTGGTCTCGGCCGCGCCGGACATCAGGCTGATCGACGTGCCGACGATGATCGGTTTCGGCGGCATCCGGCAGATCACCAGGATGACGACGAAGATCGACTGATCGGGGGCGCCTGTCTCCGATTGCGGCGGATATCAACAACGGCTATACGGACGGCGTGGGTTCGGGACACCCGCCGTCCGCAGGCTTTGGCCATGGTGAAGCTCCCGATATCACGGTCGATCGCTCTCGCTGGGCATCGCTGGCCGGTGGCAATGCGGATAACCACCGATGGCCGTGACGCGATGCCGGAAAAGAGCATCCGACATGACAATACCACCCCTGCCCTCGCTGCCGGTCCTGAAGGAACAGGCAAGGCGCCTTCGCGCCTCGCTGAACGAAGCCGGCCAGCCGACCACGCACTGCCGTGCACTGGAGCTCATCGCCCACCAGCACGGCTTTCATGACTGGAACACCCTGCATGCCCGGATCGGCAATCGGCCGGCGCTGTCGCCCTATACAATCGGTGCGCGGGTCGCCGGATCCTATCTCGGCCAGCGCTTTTCCGGCGAGGTGATCGCCGCCAGCGCGTTCGAGTCGGACCCGACCCGCATCCGGCTGACGTTGAAGTTCGACGAGCCGGTGGACGTCGTCACCTTCGACAGCTTCTCGGCCTTCAGGCACCGCGTGAACTGCATCGTCGACGACACCGGCCGCAGCCGCGAGAAGACCTCCGACGGCCGGCCGCATGTGGAACTTGCCTGGTAGCACCACGGCAGACCAGAACGGCGGGCGTCTCGGTGCTTCGGCCCCCGAAGGTCCGGACGCCCGCGACCTTGCAGTCGTCGCGCGGCGCCATCAACGCGGCGACACAGATCCATCCGCAACGATACGCCATAAGCCGAGGTCCGATTGACCCGCCGGCGCCGCGCGGCTAACCGCCAGCGATGCAGTTTCCCTCGCCTTTGATTCCCGGCCGCCTGATCCAGCGCTACAAGCGCTTCCTCGCCGATGTCGACATCGACGGCGCGGTCGTCACCGTCCACTGCCCCAATCCCGGCGCGATGCTGGGGCTGAAGGCGCCGGGCTCGAGGGTCTGGCTGTCGCGCTCGCCGAACCTCAAGCGCAAGCTTCCCCTCACCCTCGAAATCATCGAGGCGGATGACGGTCTCGTCGGCATCAATACCGGCCTGCCCAACCGCCTCGCCGAGGAGGCGATCGCCGCAGGGCTCGTTCCCGCCCTTGCAGGTCTCGGCACGGCGCGGCGGGAGGTGCGCTATGCCGCCGCCTCGCGGGTCGACCTTCTTTACGAGGAGCCGGGCGGCAGGCCGGTCTATGTCGAGGTGAAGAACGTCCATCTGATGCGAGAGCCCGGGCTCGCCGAATTTCCCGACTGCGTCACCACGCGCGGAGCCCGCCATCTCGATGATCTTGCCGCCGAGGTCGAGGCCGGCAACCGCGCGGTGATGCTCTATGTGATCCAGCGGACCGACTGCGACCGCCTCGCCTTCGCCGCCGATCTCGACCCGGCCTATGCAGCGGGCTTTGCCGCAGCGAGGCGCCGAGGGGTTGAAGCCTGCGCCGTTCGGTGCGACATCAGCCTTGAGGGGATCACCCCGGTCAGCACACTTCCGATCGTCGAGCAACCATGACAACCTATCTCGAGGCCGAGGCGAACCCGATCCGCAACACCGGCGCCATCCGGATCTACGGCCCCGAGGCCTTTGCGGGAATGCGCCGGGCCTGCCAGCTCACCGCCCGCTGCCTCGACGCGCTCGCCGAAATCGTCGTCCCCGGCGTCACCACCCAGACGATCGACGACTTCGTCGCGCAGTTCGCACTCGACAACGACACCGTCTCGGCGACGCTGAACTACCGGGGCTATCCGAAGAGCGTCTGCACCTCGATCAACCATGTCGTCTGCCACGGCATTCCCAACGACAAGCCGCTGAAGGAAGGCGACATCGTCAATATCGACGTCACCTTCGTGGTCGACGGCTGGCACGGCGATTCCTCGCGCATGTATCCGGTCGGCAAGCTGAAGCGGGCGGCCGAGCGGCTCTGCGAGGTCACCTACCGCTCGCTCCTCGTCGGTATCGAGGCGGTGAAGCCCGGCGGCCACATCGGCGACATCGGCGAGGCGATCCAGACCTATGCCGAGAGCGAGCGCTGCTCGGTGGTCCGCGATTTCTGCGGCCACGGCGTCGGCAAGCTGTTCCACGACGCGCCGAACATCCTGCATTACGGCCGGCGCGGCGAAGGGCCGGAGATGAAGCCGGGCATGATCTTCACCATCGAGCCGATGATCAATCTCGGCCGCCCGCATGTGAAGATCCTCAATGACGGCTGGACCGCCGTCACGAGGGACCGCACCCTTTCGGCCCAGTACGAGCACTCGCTCGGCGTTACCGAGGAGGGCTGCGAGGTCTTCACCTTCTCGCCCGGCGGCCTCGACACGCCGGGGATCGACTTCCAGCGCGAACCCGCCGCGACCGCCTAGGCGCCGCCATGACAGCCTCCGGCGAAAGCAGCGACGACGAGCTTTCCGACGCCGGAGCGGCCGGCCTTCCCGGCCTCGAGGAGCCGCTGCAGCGCGGCGACGTGCAGCAACGCCCCGGGGCGCCGCGCCATCACGATGGCCACCGCGACAGGCTGCGCGAGCGCTTTTCCCAGGCAGGAGCGGACGCTCTCGCCGACTACGAGCTGCTCGAACTCATCCTGTTTCGCACCATCCCACGCCGGGACGTCAAGCCCATCGCCAAGGCGCTGATCGCCCGGTTCGGCTCGCTCGGCGAGGTGCTCGGGGCGCCGCACAAGCGGCTGACGGAGGTTGCCGGCGTCAAGGATGCCGTCGCCCTCGATCTCCAGGTCGTCGCGGCGATCAACCGCCGGGCGATGCGCTCCGCCGTCCGCCAGCGCGAGGTCCTCTCTTCCTGGTCGGCGGTCATCGACTACTGCACCGCCCAGATGGCCCATGAGGCGCGCGAACAGTTCCGCATCCTCTTCCTCGACAAGAAGAACGCGCTGATCTCCGACGAGGTGCTGGGCACCGGCACCGTCGACCACACGCCGGTCTATCCGCGCGAAGTGGTGCGCCGGGCGCTGGAGCTGAATGCCACCGCGATCATCCTCGTCCACAATCACCCCTCGGGAGACCCAACGCCGTCGCGCGCCGACATCGACATGACCCGGACGATCATGGAAACGGCAAAGCCCCTCGGCATCGCCCTCCACGACCACCTTATTGTCGGCAAGAACGGCCATGCCAGCCTGAAGGGGCTGAAGCTGATCTGACGTCACGGCGGGCGCAGGCTCGCCTCATGACCGGGCTACCTCGCCGACCTCACCCGCGCGGCTTGTAGACGTGCTCATCGGCGGGAAATGCCCGCTCCCGCACCTCGCCGGCATAGTCCGACACCGCCTTGCTCACCGCCTCGCCGATCGCCCCGTAGCGCTTGACGAAGCGCGGCACCCGGTCGGTCAGCCCCAGCATGTCGTTGATGACGAGGATCTGGCCATCGCAGGCGCTGGAGGCGCCGATGCCGATCGTCGGTATGCTGACGGTTCTCGTGATCTCCTCGGCGAGCGGTGCAACGACGCCTTCGACCACGACGGCGAAGGCCCCCGCCTCGGACACGGCGACCGCATCGCCGAGGATCTTTTCCCTTGCGGCGGCGTCGTGGCCCTGGCTCCTGAAGCCGCCGAGCGCATTCACCGCCTGCGGCGTCAGCCCGACATGGGCCATCACCGGGATGCCCCTTGCGGCGAGAAAGCCGATCGTCTCGGCCATATGCGCCCCGCCCTCGAGCTTAACCGCGCCGCAGCCGGTCTCGGCCATCAGTCGCGCTGCCGACCGGAACGCCGCCTCGGGCGAAGCCTCGTAGCTGCCGAAGGGCATGTCGACGACGATCAGCGACATGGCCGTCGAGCGCACCACCGCGCGGCCATGGGCGATCATCAGTTCGAGCCCGACACCGAGTGTCGAGTCCATGCCGTGCTCGACCATGCCGAGGCTGTCGCCGACGAGGATGAAGTCGACCAACGGATCGACCAGCGGCGCGAAGGCGGCGTTGTAGGCGGTGAGCGAGACGATCGGCGTGCCGCCCTTTCGGGCCTGGATCTCCGGCGCCGTGCGGCGTCTTGCGGGTTTCTGCGCACTCATCGGCCGGCACTTTCCTCGGGTCGCGCCTCGCGCTGGTCGATCAGCAGGACCGGACCGACCTCGGCCGTCACCAGAAGCACCACCGGCCGGTCGATCCGCTCGACGGCCGCGAGGTCGCGGACGTCGCAGATGTCGAGCGAGCGCAGCGCGACCCCGGACTCGGCATCGATCATCTGCCGCATCACGGCGTATACCCGCGCGGCATCGCTCTCCCCCGCGGACACCAGAGCGGCGCCCTTTCCCAGCGCTGCGGAAAGAACCCGCGCCGCCCGCCGGTTCTCCTCTGATAGCCGGACATTGCGGGACGACATGGCGAGCCCGTCTTCCTCACGCACCGTCGGCACGCCGACGATCTCGATCGGAAAATTGAGGTCCCGCACCATCCTGCGGATGACCGTCAGCTGCTGGAAATCCTTCTCGCCGAAATAGGCCCTCGTCGGCTGGACGATGTTGAACAGCTTGGCGACCACCGTCGCGACGCCGGTGAAGTGGCCCGGCCGCACCTTGCCGATCAGCATCTCGCCGAGCGGCTTCAGCGAAATCGAGGTCGCGAGCGGCTCCGGATACATTGCCTCGACGCCCGGCGTGAACACGGCATCGACGCCAGCTTCCCGCAATAGCTGAAGATCGCGCTCCATGTCGCGGGGATAGCTGGAGAAATCCTCGTTCGGACCGAACTGTGTCGGGTTGACGAAGATCGACACCACGACGTGGTCGTTCTCCGCCCTCGCGCGGCGGACGAGCTCCAGATGGCCGGCATGCAGGAAGCCCATGGTCGGCACCAGGCCGATGGTCTTTCCAGTCCTCCTGCCAGCGTCGAGCGCTGCCCTGAGCTCAGCAACTGTCTCGTATCGTTCCACGGGTCTTCGTCCGTTTCCTCGCCGAGACGGGGTTCTATCGGCAAGCGGGGCGAAGCGAAAGGTCCGATCCGTTCCGCTTTCGCCCCTGACCGGAGCGAAAAACCGCCAATCATCGATAGCGCTGATGGCAGCGATCGGAAATCGGCGTTTCATGCCGGACGCGGCATGCAGTATCAGAGAACTCCCAGTTCCGGTCCGAAGGTCGACCCGCCATGACTGCCATTTCTTCCCGCGATCGCTCGGAGAGCGGCGCGCTCCTCGCCATCGGCGCCGGCTGCCTGATCGCGCTGCTCACCTTCGGCCCGCGCTCGGCGATCGGCTTCTTCCAGATCCCGATGCTGACCGACACCGGCTGGAGCCGCGACGAATTCGCCATCGCCATCGCCATCCAGAATCTCTGCTGGGGCGCGGGCCAGCCGCTGTTCGGAGCGATCGCCGACAAATGGGGCACCGCCCGCGTCCTGATTCTCTCGGGCCTCCTCTATGCTGCCGGCCTCGCGCTCACCGCCGTCGCCCCCTCGCCCTTCTTCCTCACCATCGGCTCCGGCGTCCTCGTCGGCCTCGGCGTTGCCGCCGGCTCCTTCGGCATCGTTCTTGCCGCCTTCGCAAGGCGGGTCAGCGCCGAGCAGCGCTCCTTCGTCTTCGGCCTCGGCACGGCAGCAGGCTCGGCCGGCATGTTCCTCTTCGCACCGCTCTCCCAGGCGCTGATCGACAGCTACGGCTGGTCCGATGCTCTCATGGTTCTGTCGGCGATGATGCTCCTCGTGCCGCTTCTCTCGTTTGCCCTGCGCGGCAACAGCCGGGTGACGCGGGACCTGAAGCCCGAGATCGAGCAGACCATGGGCGCGGCGCTGACCGAGGCCTTCGCGACGAAGAGCTACCTGCTGCTCACCGCCGGCTTCTTCGTCTGCGGCTTTCAGGTCGCCTTCATCACCGCGCATTTCCCGGCCTTCCTCGCCGATATCGGCATCGCGCCGAAATGGGCGGTGGTGTCGATGGCACTGATCGGCTTCTTCAACATCATCGGATCGATCTCCTCGGGAATCATCGGCCAGCGGGTTTCGAAGCCGCATTTCCTCGCCTGGATCTATGTCGCCCGCTCGATCGTGGTGACGGTGTTCCTGCTGACGCCGATCACCCCGGCGACGGTGGTGATCTTCGCCGTTGTCATGGGGCTTCTCTGGCTATCCACCGTGCCGCCGACCAATTCCCTGGTCGCGATCATGTTCGGCACGAAATATCTCGGACTGCTCGGCGGCCTCGTTTTCCTTTCGCACCAGATCGGCTCGTTCCTCGGCGTCTGGCTGGGCGGCTACATGTTCGAGAAGAACGGCTCCTACGACGCGGTCTGGTGGCTCGGCGTCGTCCTCGGCCTCGTCGCGGCGCTGATGCACTGGCCGATCCGCGAGACACCGGTGGAGCGGCCGGCGCTAGCGGTGTGAGAACAGGTAGACAGCGGCCAGAACGTATCTTATGATGATACCATGTTGGTGTTGCCGTGATCCGTTCTTGGAAAGGCCGCACGATCGAACTGCTGGCAGCAGGTCGATCGGTGAAAGGCTTTCCAGTAGAGCTCATACGGCCAGCCCAGCGAAAACTCCGCTACTTGGCAGATGCGGCACGGCTCAGCGATTTGGCAGTACCTCCTGGCAACCGCTTGGAGGCTCTCAAGGGTGATCGAAGCGGCCAGTATTCGATCCGGGTCAACGATCAGTGGCCCATTTGCTTTCGGTGGACCGACGAGGGAGCCGAGGACATCGAGATCGTCGACTACCACTGAAGGAATGGCTACCTGAACAAGAGCGAGCCTTTGCAATGGATCTGAAACTACCGCTCATCCATCCTGGTGAGATTTTGCGGGAGGATTTTCTAGTGCCGCTCGCAATTACTCCGTACGGGCTAGCGAAAGCACTGCACATTCCGCGAACCCGGATCGAACGGCTGGCCCGCGAGGAGACGCCGGTCACCGTCGATACTGCCTTGCGGCTGGCGCGCTATTTCGACACGACTCCGGAGTTGTGGCTGAACCTCCAGAGATCATACGACCTGCAACTGGAAACCGATCGCAAATACGACGAGATCGCGGCGATCATTCCTCGACGGACAGATTCCGCAGCGGCCTGAGGCCATCCTTCTCCAGCGCCGCCAGCAGCCCGTGCCGCGCCTCGGGCTCTTTGATGCCGCGCGGCCCAAAGACGTTACGGGCAAGGAAATAGCCGGTCAGGCGAAACGCCTCCTGCAGTTCCCCCGCCCCCTCCTCGCCGCCCTCTGCCGCCAGGAACGCCGGCAGCGGCAGCAGCTTCTCCGCCCATGGGGCGCCCGCCTCGCGGCTGACGGCGCGGCCGGTGCGCGGCGAGACATAGGTGAGGTCGGTCGTCTGGCCGGTCGCCGCGCATTGCGTCAGATCCAGCCCGAATCCCAGCTCTTCCAGAAGCGCGATCTCGAAGCGCAGCATCAGGGCGGCTGCGGCCTGCGGCTCGGCGAGATGCTCGATGAGAACGGCGAGCCCGTCATAGAGCCGCGGATGCGGGTCGCGCTCGGGAAGCAGCCTCAGATGCGCCGCAGCGAGTTGCACGGCGTTCAGCGCCGCAGCGCTTTCGATCAGCGAGGCAGCGCGCAGCGTCAGCGGCTCGAGGACGAAGGTGCCCATATGCTCGTCGAGCCGCGCCCGCCAATGCGCCTCGACGCTGTTTCCCGGCTGCAGAACCGGCTGCTGGCGGCGCGAGCGCCCGCCGCGCACGATGCCGAGATGCCGCCCGCGTGACCTTGTCATCACCTCGGCGATGACGCTGGTCTCGCCATGGCGCCGGACGCCGAGAACGATCGCTTCCTCACGCCATTCCATAACTTTGGCCCATGATCTGGCCCATGACCTCGCCGGGCCTGCCGTCAGCTCGAAAAATCGAGCCCCATTTCCCGGTAGCGCTCCGGGTCGTCGCCCCAGTTCTCGCGCACCTTCACGAAGAGGAAGAGGTGCACCTTCTGGTCCGCCGCCTCCATGATCTCCTCGCGGGCGGCCTTGCCGATCGCCTTGATCGTCTCGCCCTTGTAGCCGAGAACGATGGCCTTCTGGCTGTCGCGCTCGACATAGATCGTCTGCTCGATCCTGACCGAGCCGTCGGCCCGGGTCTCCCAAAGCTCGGTCTCGACATGGCTCGAATAGGGCAGTTCCTGGTGCAGCCGCAGATAGAGCTTCTCGCGGGTGATCTCGGCGGCGAGCTGGCGGAGCGGCAGGTCGGAGACCTGATCTTCCGGATAGTACCAGGGGCCTTCGGGCAGCGTCGCGGCGAGCCAGTCCATCAGGTCGGCGCAGCCCGAGCCGTCGAGCGCCGAGATCATGAACACCTTGTCGAATTCGGCCCTGTCGGTGATCTCCTTGGTCAGGCCGAGCAGCCTGTCGCGCTGGATGCGGTCGACCTTGTTGAGAAGCAGCGCCTTCGTCGCCTTGGTGTCCTTCAGACGCTCGAGGATCCGCTCGACATCCTCGCTGACGCCCCGCTCGGAATCGACGATCGCCATGACGATGTCGGCGTCTCTCGCGCCAGACCAGGCGGTCTTCACCATCGCCCGGTCGAGCCGGCGCTTCGGCTTGAAGACGCCCGGCGTGTCGACGAAGACGATCTGAGTATCGCCATGGGTGGCAATGCCGCGCACCAGCGCCCGGGTCGTCTGGACCTTGTGGGTGACGATCGTCACCTTGGTGCCGACGAGCTGGTTGACGAGGGTGGACTTGCCGGCATTCGGCGCGCCGATCAGCGCGACGAAGCCCGAGCGCCGTCCCCCACCGCCCGTCGCCGTGTCGGCACCGGCCTCTGCCGATTGCGATCTGTCTTCGCCCGTCTCGCTCAATCCCTGTCCTTCCAGACACCTTCGCGCCGCAAAACGGCGGCCGCGGCTTCCTGCTCGGCGATCCGTTTCGAGCGCCCCTGCCCTTCGGCGGGCGCGACGCCCTCGACCACCACGCGGATGGTGAAGACCGGCTCGTGGTCGGGCCCCGAGCGGTCGATCGTTTCGTAGCGCGGCGGCGTCGGGCCGCTCTGATGCGCCCATTCCTGCAGCGCCGTCTTCGGGTCGCGCCTGGCGATGACGTCGGCGTCGAGCCGCTCGCCCCAGTGGCGGACGATGAAGTCGCGGGCGGTCTCCAGCCCTTCGCCGAGATAGATGGCGGCGATCAGCGACTCGACGAGGTCGGCACGGATATTGCGCGTGCGGTCGCCCTTCAGCTTCTTCAGGTCGCTGCCCTGGCGCACATAGTCGAAAAGGCCGATCTGATCGGCGATCTCGGCGCAGGCCTCGGCGCTGACGAGCGCATTGAGGCGCAGCGACAATTCGCCCTCGTCGGCCTCGGGAAACTGGCCGAACAGCCGCTCGGCGATGACGAGACCAAGCACCCTGTCGCCGAGAAATTCCAGCCGCTCATAGCTCTTGGTCGCGCCGTCGCCCTGCAGGCTCGCATGGGTCAGTGCCCGTTCGAACCGCTCGCGGTCGCGGATCGGAACGCCGATCGTCTCGGCGAGAGCGTCGAGGGTCTTTTCCCGCTTCACCCGAGCCATGTGAAGAAGCGGCCCGGTCTCAGGTCGCTCGGCCATTTCCAGATCTCGAGCGGCGAGACGTCGTCCTTGATCGAGAAGAAGATCACCCGCGCCTTGCCGACCAGATTCTCGAAGGGCACGTAGCCGACGTCGAATCGGCTGTCGAGCGAGTTGTCGCGGTTGTCGCCCATCATGAAATAGTGGTCCGCCGGCACGACGAATTCGCGGGTGTTGTCGCCCGGCGAGTTCGGCGACAGGTCCAGCGTGATGTAGGAGACGCCATTCGGCAGCGTCTCGCGATATTGCTGCGCCTTCGCCCCGTCTTCGAAGTTGAACTCGCCCGCCGGCTCGCGCGGCACGGCCTTGCCATTGAGGTAGAGCACGCCCTCGCGCACCTGGATGTGGTCGCCCGGCAATCCGACGAGACGCTTGATGTAGTCGACGTCTTCCTCATGCGGCTTGCGGAAGACGACGACGTCGCCGCGATGCGGCTGGAAGGCGAGAACCCGGCCCTCGAACAGGTCCGGCGAGAAGGGCAGCGAATATTTCGAGAAGCCGTAGCTCCATTTCGACACGAACAGATAGTCGCCGACGAGCAGCGTCGGCATCATCGATCCGGACGGGATGGAAAACGGCTGGAACAGGAAGGTGCGGATGACGAGCGCCAGGATCAGCGCCTGGATGATGACCTTGACGGTCTCGCCGAAGCCGCCCTTTTCCGTCCGTTCGGCCTGGTCGACCATCAATTATCTCTTCTAGCCAGTTCACCGTTGCGCGGCCCGGCCGCAGAGCGCCTTCTACCCACTTGATTGCCGCCCCGCAACGGCGGGAGGATCAAACTTTGTCCGGCTGCGGGCGGACCTGCCCCTTGCAGCTCGGAGCCGGAGTCTCGCCGCGTCCTGCCAGCCGCCCGACCAGCCGCTGCGGCTGCTGCGGCCCCCGGTTGCGCGCCGCCGCGATCTTCCGCCTGCGATGGGCCTGGAAGCTGACGACGGCCGAGCGAACGATGACGTAGGCGATGCCGCCGGCAATCAGTCCGAGCGGGATCGAACCGATCAGCATCGGCTTCACCACCGGGTCCCAGATGGCAAGGAGGTTCCAGGGCGACAGCGCGGATTCGAAGGCGACCGGATGGGCGGCCGCGCTGCTTCCGCGCTGTGACAGCGTGATGCCGAGTTCGTAGGTCGCCCCCCAGATGAAGGGGAAGGTGGCGGGGTTGCCGACCGCCGTTCCGAGCGCGGCCGCCGCCATGTTGCCGGCGATCAGATAGGCGATCGCGAAGGCCAGCATGAAATGGAAGCCGACAAAGGGCGTGAAGGAGGCCATCGTCCCGGCGGCAAATCCGGCGGCGACGGCGTGAGGCGCCGCGTCGAGCCGGACGACGCGCTTGACGAAATAGCGATAGGAGCGCCGGAACGACCGTCGCGGCCAAAGCAGGGCGCCAATCCGCGCCCAGCGCCCTTCGGGCTCGCGCCGTCGAAACAACATCGCCGCTCGGTTCTCCCGGGACACTCGTCGATCCGTCGGCCGCCGCGCCGAGGTGGCGGCGAAGCCTGCGGGCCGACGGATTTCGCTCTGCCAGTTGCGTCCCCAAGCGGAAGCTTAGCGCATCCCATTGCGGCGAAAAACCTTTCGGCGGCACAGGAAAGCGATTCACGACTTCGTCACGACCGGGTACATCACCGCAGTCGCACAACCGATGCCGGACAGCCCTCGACGCGCCGCGCCCGACCCTATCGGCGACCGGCCGGCCCGCCGGCCGGCTCGGATCGGCGCCTCAGAGCGACCGGCTGCCCGGTTTGACCGGCGGGATCGCGGCGAGCTCCGGCGGCAGCGCGTCGGCCGGATAGGCCGGGACCTCGTATTCGGCGAGCGCGATCAGCGGCACGCCGACATCCGCCTTGCCGGCCGAGCGATCGATGATGCAGGCGGCCGCCACCACGTCGGCGCCGAGATCCCGCATGCAGGTCACCGTCTCGCGGATCGACAGGCCGGTGGTGACGATATCCTCGACGATGACGACGCGCGCGCCCGGCTCGATCTCGAAGCGCCGCAGCCGGAAGACGCCGTTCTCGCGCTCCACCCAGATCGCCGGTGCGCCGAGATGGCGGGAGGTCTCATAGGCCGGAATCAGGCCGCCGACCGCCGGCCCGACGACGAAGTCGATCTTCCCCGTCACCGCCGCGCGAATGCGCTCCGCGAGCGCCCGGCAGAGCGTCTCGGTGAGGTCCGGATGCATGAACACCCTCGCCTTCTGCAGGAACACCGGGCTCCTGAGGCCAGAGGTCAGGATGAAATGGCCTTCCAGATAGGCTCCCGCCTTCCGGAAGATGTCGAGGACGTCCTCGTTGGTCATGGTCACTCCACTCGTCGTCGCAAGGTCGTCGTTAGAGGCGGCCGGCCGCCGCCGCAAGCTCAGCCGTTGACCCTGGAGACGTCGGCGACGCAGGATTTGCCGCGCAGCTGCCTGAGAGTCTGGTTGAGGTGCTGGATGTCCCAGACCTCGAGCTCGATGACCATCTTGGTGAAGTCCGGCGCCGTCGCGACCATCGACAGATTGTGGATATTGGCGTCGTTGATGGCGATCGTCTCGGCGATCTCGGCGAGCGAACCCGGCTCGTTCTTGGCCGAGAGCATGATACGGGCGGGAAAGCGCTCGCTCATCGCCTCGTCGAGGTCCCACCTGACGTCGACCCAGCGGTCCGGCTCGTCGTCATAGGCGGTCAGCGCCGGCGACTGGATCGGATAGATGATGATGCCCTTGCCGGGTTCGATGATCCCGACGATGCGGTCGCCGGGGACGGCGCCATCGGGGCCGAAATGCACCGGCATGTCGTCGCCCGCCCCGCGGATCGGGATGGCGTTGCCGTTGCGGCGCGGCTTGATCTTCTGGCGGCCGGGGATGCGGAAGATCATGCCGGCGGCGGTCCTGAGGTTGAACCAGCCCTCGTCCTCGCCCTTCTCCGCCAGCCGCGCGGCCCGGCTTTCCTGAAAATCCGGGAAAGCGGCCCGCAACACGTCCGTCGGCTTCAATTCGCCGCGGCCGACGGCGGCCAGCGCATCCTCGATCTCGCGGTGGCCGAGCTTGCCGAGCAGCGGCTTCAGCGCCTCACGGGAATAGGTCTTGCCGGCCCGCGCGAAGGTGCGCTCGAGGATCTGCTGGCCGATGCCGGAATACTGCTTGCGGATCGAGGTACGCGCCGCCCGGCGGATCGCCGCCCGGGCCTTGCCGGTGACGGCGATGTTTTCCCAGGCCTGCGGCGGCGTCTGGCCCTTGGCGCAGATGATCTCCACCTCGTCGCCATTGGCGAGTTCCGTGACGACGGGCATGATCCGCCCGTCGATCTTGCAGCCGACGCAGTTGTCGCCGACTTCCGAATGGACCGCATAGGCGAAGTCGATCGGCGTCGCGCCGCGCGGCAGGGCGATCAGTCGGCCCTTCGGCGTGAAGCAGAAGACCTGGTCCTGGAACAGCTCGAGCTTGGTGTGTTCAAGGAATTCCTCCGGATTGTCGCCTGAGGCGAGAAGCTCGATCGTCCGGCGTAGCCAGCCATAGGCGTTGGAATCCTTCGACAGATGCACCGGCCCCGAAGCCGCGCCGTCCTTGTAGAGCGCGTGGGCGGCGACGCCGTATTCGGCGACCTCGTGCATCGCGCGGGTGCGGATCTGCAGTTCGACGCGCTGGCGCGATGGCCCGACGATGGTGGTATGCAGCGAGCGGTAGTCGTTCTGCTTCGGCGTCGAGATGTAGTCCTTGAACCGGCCGGGAACCATCGGCCAGGTGCGGTGGACGATGCCGAGGGTGCGGTAGCAGGCCTCCTCGTTGTCGACGATCACCCTGAAGCCGAAGATGTCCGACAGCTGCTCCAGCGACAGCGCCTTGCGCTGCATCTTCGAGAACACCGAATAGGCCGTCTTCTGGCGGCCGGAGACGGTGGCGTGGATGCCGTTCTCCTTCAGCTTCGCGGTCAGGTCGCGCTCGATGGCGGCGATCCTGTCGGCATGGCGCTCCTTCAGCTCGGCGAGCCGTGCCGTCACCGTCTCGAAGGCGTCGAGATTGATGTGCCTGAAGGCCAGCGACTCAAGTTCGTCGCGCATGTCCTGCATGCCCATGCGCCCGGCGAGCGGGGCATAGATGTCCATCGTCTCCTGGGCGATGCGGGCGCGCTTTTCCGGTGCCATCGGCCCGAGGGTGCGCATGTTGTGCAGGCGGTCGGCGAGCTTGACGAGGAGGACGCGGATGTCGTCGGCAATGGCCAGGAGGAGCTTGCGCAGGTTCTCCGCCTGCGCCGCCTTCTTGGAGACGAGGTCGAGCTTCTTCAGCTTGGTGAGGCCCTCGACCAGCTGGCCGATCTTCGGCCCGAACAGCTGGTCGATCTCCTTGCGGGTGGCGTCTGTGTCCTCGATCGTGTCGTGCAGGAGGGCGACGGCAATCGTCGCCTCGTCGAGATGCAGGTCGGTGAGGATCGCCGCCACTTCGAGGGGATGGGAGAAATAGGGATCGCCGCTGGCGCGCTTCTGCGAGCCGTGCTTCTGCATGGCGTAGACATAGGCTCGGTTGAGGAGCGCTTCGTCGGGTTCGGCCTTGTAGGCAGCGACTTTCTCGACGAGTTCGTATTGCCGCATCATGGGCTTGTGGCGATTGTCCCTGGCAGGTGACGAAACGATAAAGGGGGCGCCGTCCACCCTCGAACGACACCCCCTAATATAATGTCATCCGCCCCTGTCATTACAGGGGCAAATGCGCCCAGCGCCTCAATAATCGTCGGTCTTTTCCGGCGGAACGAGGCCCTCGATGCCGGCGAGGAGATCGTCCTCGGACATCCTGTCGAAGGAGACCGGCTCGGCGTCGTCGGAGGCCGGCTCGACATGGGCCGGCACTTCGGCTGCGGCAGCGGCGACGAGGCGCTGGTTCTCCTCGCGGCGGTCCTGATCCGGCCGCGGCTCTGGCTCGTCTACCTCGACATGCTTCTGCAGTGAGTGAATCAGGTCTTCCTTGAGATCGCCCGGCGAAAGCGTCTCGTCGGCGATCTCGCGCAGCGCCACGACCGGGTTCTTGTCGTTGTCGCGATCGACCGTTATGGTCTGGCCTTGCGAAATCTGGCGCGCCCTGTGGCTTGCGAGGAGAACAAGTTCGAAGCGGTTCTCAACTTTGTCGACGCAGTCTTCTACGGTGACGCGGGCCATGCCTGTCTCCTGAAACGGATAAATTCGGTGACGAAGGCCGGGACATAACGCTTTCGTCGTCGCGCCACAAGTCCCCTTTCCCGCTTCTTGATTCCGCAACCAAGCAATGCGGCCGCGCGTGAGAGCGCAACTCGTCACAGCCCGTGGTTCTCCTTGAGAGGCAAAGGCTTGTCGCAAGTGGAGCGCCCGCCTCTTCTCCATGACCGCGATCCAACCGGCAGAAGCCCACCGCCGCAATCAATTCGCTGGCATAGTCTTGGCAGTGGAGCGACGATCCTTCTGCCCTTGGTGATCAACACTTGCAGTCGCTGGCCGAAACCTGCTACGGCCAAGTTTCAAGCTGCGCTCCACAGGCAATACCGAGACACTCGGCAACTGAACGGCCTGCAATATCCTGTTTTCTAACGAAAGTTGTATAAAAATGTTTGATCAGCGTGAGAAACTTGCCCTATTCATCGACGGCGCCAATCTTTACGCAACGTCAAAGAATCTTGGATTCGACATCGACTACAAGAAGATGTTGACGTGGTTTCAGCGCCAGGCCTACGTACTTCGAGCCTACTACTATACGGCGCTGATCGAGGACAACGAGTACTCGTCGATCCGGCCGCTGATCGACTGGCTTGACTACAATGGCTACCGCGTGGTGACCAAGCCGGCGAAGGAATTCACCGACCCGTCCGGGCGCCGCAAGATCAAGGGCAACATGGACATCGAACTGGCAGTCGACGCGATGCAGCTCGTCGACACGGTCGATCACTTCGTGCTGTTCTCCGGCGACGGCGACTTCCGCTCGCTGGTCGAGGCACTGCAGCGCAAGGGCCGCAAGGTCTCGGTGGTCTCGACCCTGACCTCCTCGCCGCCGATGGTCTCCGACGATCTGCGTCGTCAGGCCGACCACTTCATCGACATCGTCACGCTGCGCGGCGAAGTCGGCCGCAATCCGGCCGAGCGCGAGGCCCGCAGCGCCCGCCGCGCCGAGGTCGACAGCGAGGAAGACGACTACTGATCCGGGCCGCATCGACGCGCCGGCAGGGAACGACCGGATGACCCATCCCCTCGACGGCACGCCCGCCGAGCCCTCGCGCGACTGCCCGCTCTGCCCCCGCCTCGTCGCCTTCCGCGAGACGTGGCGCGCCAGGGAGCCCGGCTGGCACAACGCGCCGGTCCCGAGCTTCCTGCCGCCGGAAGGGGCACAGGCGGCGCGGCTGCTGGTGGTCGGCCTCGCGCCCGGCCTTCGCGGCGCCAACCGCACCGGCCGACCCTTCACCGGCGACTATGCCGGCGACCTCCTCTACGCGACGCTGACAAAATACGGCTTTGCCAATGGCCGCTTCGACGCGCGGCCGGACGACGGGCTGGAACTTTTCGGCACGGCGATCACCAACGGCGTGCGCTGTGTGCCGCCGGAGAACAAGCCGGTCGGTGCCGAGATCAACGCCTGCCGCTCGTTCCTCACCGAAACCATCGCCGGGCTGCCGAGGCTCAAGGCCGTCGTCACCCTCGGCAAGATCGCCCATGATTCGACGGTGCGGGCGCTCGGCGGGCGCATCGCGGCCCATCCCTTCCGCCACGGCGGATCGAGCGACCTCGCTGCTCTTCGGATTTTTTCGAGCTATCACTGCTCGCGCTACAACACCAATACCGGCCGGCTGACGACAGCGATGTTCGAGGCGGTCTTCGCCGACGTCGCAAAGTTCCTGGCGTAGCGCGGGCGTGGCGCCGGCGCGTCGCAGGACGATCCCTGTCTCCCTCTCAGCTCCTGACCATCTCGAGGACGCGCAGGACCTCGCTCTCGTCGAAGGGCTTGGTCACGATGTCGATGACGAGGTCGCTATGCGCCTTGGCGAGTTCGCTCTGACCGGTAACGAAGCAACTCGGCCGATTCCGATCCTTCAGCCAGCGCGCTGCGTCGATGCCGGTCACGCCGTCGACGAGGTCGATGTCGATGAAGGCGAGGTCAAAATCGAGTTCCTCCCACATCGGCAGAGCTTCGGCGAAGCTCGCCGCGGTGCCGACGCAGTTATGGCCGGCGTCCTCGATCATCATCTCCAGATGCATTACCACCAGCGGGTTGTCTTCCAGACAGAATATCTTCATTTCCAACCCGTCAGTTCGAAGTCAGGGGCCAACGGTCTCGGGCTCGTTTCGATCCGGCGGCGATGGCGATTCGATGTGGCGCCTTGGCCCGCGCGCGACGAGGACAAGACCGGACGCTTCGTAGCGGATCTCCGGTGGCTGGCCGAGAAGGTTCTGCAGCGCCGCGCGGACATAGCGGGTTCCGTAGCCCTTGCGGGTGGGCGCGGCGAGTTCCGGCCCGCCGGTTTCGGTCCATGTCAGCTCGAAATCCGCCCCCTTCACCGACCAGTCGATGCGGATCTTTCCGGTCGGCACGGACCAGGCGCCGTATTTGATCGCATTGGTGGCAAGTTCGTGGACCGTCAGGCCAAGGCCGGTGGCCGCATCCTTGTTGAGGCTGACTTCCGGCCCCGACAGCTCGGATCCCGTCCCGCCCTCCGTCGCATAGGGAGACAGGACGAGCGATACCAGACCTTCGAGGTCGACGGCCTCGCCGCCCGCCTCGAACAGCGCAGAATGGACCCCGCCGAGGGTCGCCAACCTGCCGCCGAAGCTCTGCTTCAGTTCGTCGAGTGTCTGGCTGGCACGCGCCGTCATCTGGAAGATCGAATTGACGCTGGCGAGAATGTTCTTCACGCGGTGGTTCAATTCGTGACGCAGTTCCCGTTCGAGGGCGATGTGGTCGCGCACATCCCGCTGGCGGATGCGGGCAAGCAGCGCCGATTGGACCCCGCTGAGGAGTTCGAGCGTCGCCAGGGGCCGCTGGTAGAAGACCGGCCGCGATCCCGGCCACTCCTCGGTCAGGTGGCGGAGCAGCGTCGCCTGCGGCGCCCCCTTTTCGACGAGGACGATGGCGGTCAGTTCGGACCAGTCCGGCTGGGCCGCGAGGTGTTCGCGGACGATGTCGCGCACCCTGTCGGTCAGCGCCTCCTGTGTGACGATCAGCGCACCCGGAAGCACGTCTCCGAGCGCCTCTGCCAGAGCCGCCTCGCTGGCAAAGACCTCGGAGGGGATGTCGTGCGTTTCGAGCAGGCTCTGGAGGATTTTCGCGTCGTTGCGAAACGGGGCATGGATGAAGACCTGCTGCAGGTCGGCGGGCAAGGGCAATCCTCTAGTTCGAGACCGTGTCCACGGGAGACGGGCTGACGCTGACGCCCGATCCGTCGATCGTCAGCTTGTGGACGCTCATGGCGTGCGGTCCGTGGCGCTTCTTCACGACGGTGATCGAGCGCTTCAGCTGATCGCCCTCCTCGTCGACCCTGAGCAGGAGCACCGTATCCCCGAGGAAGCTCACGTCAACGTCGATCGAGACGTTCTCGCCGATCAGGCCGTGCTGGGCGACGATTAGCATCGTCAGGACGCCGCTGCGGGCGAGGAACTTCAGCAGCGACTGGATGTCCTGGACCGCCTGGTCGCGGTTCGGCAGGGCGCTGAGATAGCCGGTGAAGCTGTCGATCACCACCACGCGGGTGTGGCCCTTGCCGACCTCCTCCTGCACGATCTGGCCGAACTGCCCGGCCGTCACCTCGCCGGGGTTGAAGTCCTTGATGAGAAGCTGGCCGCCCTCGTGGAAACTGCGGAGTTTCATCCCCAGCCCCTCGGAGCGGCGGAAGAAGGTCTCCACCCGCTCCTCGAAGAGGAACAGCGCGACATGCTCGCCGCGCTCGAGGGCCGCCGTGGCATAGAGCGAGGCCATGGTCGACTTGCCGGTGCCGGCCTGGCCGATCACCAGCGTCGTCGTCCCGGCCTCCTGGCCGCCGCCGAGCAGGTTGTCGAGATTCTCGACACCCGACTTGATCAGATCGAGCGACTTGGTCTGCTCCGGCACCACCCGCGGCACGATGCGCGGGAAGACGACGACGCCTTCCCGCTCCCTGATGACCATGTCGTGGTAGCCATCGGCGACCGCCGTGCCGCGCATCTTCGACACCTCGATCCGGCGGCGGGCGACACCGTAGTCCGGCAGCGTCTTGTCGAGGCGGATGACGCCGTGGGCGATCGCCTCGATCTCGTCGTCCCGCGTGCGTCCGCCGGCGGTGTCTGTATCGATCAGGAGGCCGGTGATGCCCTGCGATGCCAGCACCGATTTCAGCCCGATCAGCTCGCGGCGGAACCGCGCCTCGTCGCCGGTCAGCACCCGGATCTCCAGCAGCGAATCGTAGACGATGCGCCGGGGCCGGTGCCGCTTCACCGCCTCGATGATCGCCTGCCTGGTCTCGTCGAGCCTCAGATCGGCGGTCTGGAAGATCGACTGATCGACCGCCGTCGCAGCGTCGTCGGAGGCCGACAGCTCCTCGATGGTAATGCCCTCGAGGCTCCAGTCGTGGGAGGCGGCGATCTGCTCGAGCTCGGACCTGCTCTGGGAGAGACTGACATAGAGACAGCGCTCTCCCTGCTCGACGCCCGCCCGCAGGAACTGCAGCGCGGCCGTGGTCTTCCCAGAGCCCGGCACGCCCTTGAGAACATAGATGTTGGAGACCGGAAAGCCGCCCTTCAGGACACCGTCGAGACCCGGAATGCCGGTGGTGATCATCGGATGGGCGTGCGGCATCGAAAGCTCCGGGGTAACGTGTGGCGGGTCGCCGGAACTCCGGGTGCCGGAACAGCCCGCAGCTCGTCTTCGATAAGGCATTGCGCGAGCGGCAAGGAAACCGGCGAGAGATGCGGGAACATGCGATCCGGATCCCATCCTTCAAGGCAAGAGGCTGATTCTCCAAAGGCTTGGCGCGATTTTTTGCGGAGGCGGCCAAAGTTGACGGCGCCGCATGACGCCTTGGCCGGGCACCCACCGGCCGATGGCGCCGGTCAGGCAGCGGCGTTTTCCTGGTTCGATCGAAGCGGAATCTCGACGCGGCGCCGCGTGGCCGGGCTGAGCGTCAATCGATCGGCCGCTCCTCGATCGCGTGGATCGTCGGCGTGATCGCCCCATCCTCGATCACGATCGTGGCGACCGTCACCGGCAGCTTGAAGCGTCTGCGTCCGGCGCTGCCGGGATTGAGATAGAGGACGCCCTGCACCGTCTCGATGCCCGGCTTGTGCGAGTGGCCTGAAATGACGGCGTGATAGCCCTCCGCCGCAGGATCGAACGCGAGATCGCCCCGGTCATGGATGACGAAGAAGCGCTGGCCGAACAGCTCGACCGACGCCGTCTCGGGAAAGGCGCGCGTCCATTTCGCCTTGTCGACATTGCCGCGGATCGCCGTGACAGGCGCGATCTCCTCGAGCCGCGGAACGATCTCCTCCGCGCCGATGTCGCCGGCATGGATGATGTGCCGGACGCCTTCGAGTCGTTCCAGCGCCTCCGGCCGCAACAGGCCGTGGGTATCCGAGATGATTCCGATGACGGGCATGATGGTGTCTGCTCCAAAGGTGCCGGCCCACCAGCGTGATCGCCGCCGCAGCGCCGACCCCGCGGCGGGCGCGCCCCTATCGCACGGATGGGCGCCGACCGCGACCCGGCCGCCACCTCAAGGCCGCGGCGAGCGCGCGGCTGCCCGACGCGGGTCTGTGGCAATGCGGCGACGTCTACCCGCGCCCGGCTGCCGGGCAGCTGCACCGGTCAGATGCCGCACCCGCTGGTCAGCTGCAGCCAGTTGCGGTGAGCAAATCCCGCCTTCGCCGCCCCGTCGAGACCGCATTCGTCGAGAAACCGCCTGGCGTCCCCGCCGGGCCGATACTGGTACGGGAAATCCGTCGAGAACAGCAGTCGGTCGGTGCCGACGATCGCGGCGGCGCGTTGCAGATAGTCGGGCACGAACATGCCGCTCGCCGTCACATAGAGGTTGCGCCGCAGATAGGTCTCGATCGGCTGGTCCAGCCCGGAGACGCGGTCCATCGCCTTCAGCCGTTCCGCATAGAACAGCACCACCTCGCCCCAGTGGCCGAGGATGAGTTGCAGCTTCGGCAGACGGTCGAGAACGCCGGCAAGGACGAGGCGGACGAACTGGATCCCGGCGTCGTAGTGCCAGCCGAGGCCATACATCGAAAAGGCCGCGTCGATTTCGGGCGTGAAGCCCGAATAATAGGCCGTCCTGACCGCCGCGTCGGGGGTTCGCGGATGCAGCAGAATCGGTGCGTTCAGGCCTTCTGCGCTTTCGAAGACCGGCCGGAAGTCCGGGTGGTCGAGACTGCGCGTTCCGACCCTGCCGCACAGCATCGTTCCCTTGAACCCCAGCGTCCTGACGCAGCGCTCGAGTTCGAGGGCCGCCTCGTCCGGCATCGAGATCGGCAATGTCGCGAGGCCCTGGAAACGGTCGGGGTGCCGCGCGATGGCAGCAGCCACCGCATCGTTGGTGCGCCGCGCCATCTCGACGCTTTCCGGCCCCATATGATGGAGCGCCGGAGTCGTCAGAGAGAGCACCTGAACATCGACGCCCGCTTCGTCCATCAGCGAGACTCTCGCTTGCGCCATATCGAGAAGGCGGCGCTCGATCTCGCCGGAATGGATCGCCACGCAAGGGTCGACCGCCGCAAGGCCAGCGCCGTCCCAGGCGTCGCGCACTTCAGGCGTCAGCATGTGCTCCTCGATGCCGATCAGCTGCATCATCGCCTCCTTGTCCTGGCCATTTGTCTTGGCCGTTCATCCTGGCCGTCGAAGCTTCGGCATCGCGAGACCCGTGTCCCGTGAGAGGGGCCGAGACCGTCGGGACGCGCCTTTTGCGATTTCCTCGGCGGCAAGATAGGAGCAGCGCCATCATAGGCGCCAGATGCACCACTGTGATCTTATAGTTGCGTCAAACGCCATCGACCGTTGCGCAAGGGAAGACGCCGGACATGACCGATCTCAACCTTCTCGTCGCACTGGACGCGCTCCTCGCCGAGGGCAGCGTCGTCGGTGCAGCGCGGCGGCTCGGCCTCAGCAAGTCGGCGATGAGCCGGACGCTGACCCGGCTTCGCGATGCGACGGGCGATCCGCTGCTCGTGCGCGCCGGACGCAGGCTGGTGCCGACACCAAGGGCCGCCGCGTTGCGCGACAGGGTCCAGGGGCTGACGCGCGAGGCGCGTGACGTCCTCAGCCCGCAGAGAGGCGAGCTGGATCTCGGCTCGCTCGATCGCACCTTCGTCATCCGCGCCAGCGAGGGATTTCTGGGACAGTTTTCGGCACCGCTGATCGCGGCGACGACCGAGGCCGCTCCGGGCATCTGCCTGCGCTTCGCACCGAAGCCCGACAAGGACATCGAACCGCTCCGCGATGGCCGGATCGATCTCGAGATCGGTGTTCGGGGCGCCTCCGCGCCGGAAATCCGCACCTTGTTCATCTTCCGCGACAGCTTCGTCGCGGCTGTTCGCGCCGACCATCCACTCCTCGACGGGACGATGACGCCGGAGCGTTATGCGGCCGGCCGCCACGTCGTGACATCGCGCAAGGCGGTCTTCACCGGCCCGGTCGACGACGCTCTGGCAGGCCTCGGCCTTCGACGAGCGATCGTCGCCGTCGTGCCGAGCCACCCGGAGGCGCTGCGGATCGCGCGCCAGACCGACCTCATCGCCCTGGTGCCGCGATCATGTCTTCACGGCGTCGCACCGTCACGACATGCGACGGCGCAGGGTCTCGCCAGCTTCGACCTTCCGGTGAAAACACCGGAGATCGTCGTCTCTGCCATGTGGCATCCCCGCTTCGATGCCGATCCCGCCCATCGATGGCTGCGAGGCACCCTGATGGCGGTCTGCCGGCCGTCAGGGACCTTGCCCCTCAGCCTTCCTTCAGGATCCGCTGCTTCTGCCGGTTCCAGTCGCGCTCCTTGATGGTCTGGCGCTTGTCGGGGGCGTTCTTGCCTCTGGCGACGGCGAGCTCCAGCTTGGCGACGCCGCGATCGTTGAAATAGATCTTCAGCGGCACCAGCGTCATGCCGTCGCGCTGCACGGCGCCGGCCAGCCGGTTCAGCTGGGTCTTGTGGACCAGCACCTTCCGGCGCCGCTTCGGATTGTGGTTGAAGCGGTTCGCCTGCAGATATTCCGGCAGGTTGGAGTTGATCAGCCAGAGCTCGCCCTGTTCTTCCGTGGCATAGGCCTCGGCGATCGAGGCCTTGCCCTCGCGCAGCGACTTCACCTCGGTGCCGGTCAGCGCCAGCCCCGCCTCCAGCGTGTCGACGATCTCGTAGTTGAACCGCGCCTTGCGGTTTTCCGCCGCGATGTTCGACGCGGCCGGCTTTTTCTTGGCCATTGTTCTTTCGCATGCGCGAAGACGCGCAGGTCCTTCGTTCTTCGGGCGGATTGCGCCGTCATCTGGTATCGCGAGACGGCTTCCGCCAGTGGATGGGCCGGCAAGACCCCGGCAGAGCGGCAGCCGCCAAGGCAGCTTCGCCCAGCCTTATCGTGAGCGGCGCAGAGCCCGTCAGTTCAAAAGGCCGGCGTGGCGCAGCGCCCTGTCGATCGTCTCGGCCGTCGAGGCCTCCACCGGCACCAGCGGCAGGCGCACGGAGTTCCTCACCTTGCCGAGACGCTCCAGCGCATGCTTCACGCCGGTCGGGCTCGGCTCGATGAACAGCGCCTTGTGGAGCGGCATCAGCCGGTCCTGCAGCTCGACGGCGGCGGCATAGTCGCCGCGCGCGCAGGCCGCCTGCATCTCGGCGCAGAGCCTCGGTGCGACATTGGCGGTCACCGAGATGCAGCCATGGCCGCCATGGGCGTTGAACCCGAGAGCCGTCGAATCCTCGCCGGAGAGCTGGATGAAGTCGGTGCCGCAGGTCGCCCGCTGCTCCGAAACCCGATCGACCTTGGAGGTCGCATCCTTGACGCCGACGATATTGGAAAAGTCGGCCGCGAGCCGCCCCATCGTCTCCGGCGTCATGTCGATGATCGAGCGGCCAGGAATGTTGTAGATCAGGATCGGCAGCGACACGGCCCTGGCGATCGCCGCATAGTGGGCATAGAGGCCGCGCTGGTTGGGCTTGTTGTAGTAGGGCGTGACGACCAGCAGACCGTCGGCTCCCGCCTTCTCGGCGAAGACGGCGAGATCGATCGCCTCGTCGGTGTTGTTGGAGCCCGCCCCGGCGATCACGGGAACGCGACGGCCGGCCACCTTGACGCAGAGCTCGACGACGCGCTTGTGTTCGTCGTGGCTGAGGGTGGGGCTCTCGCCGGTGGTGCCGACGGGGACGAGACCCGCCGAGCCTTCCGAGATCTGCCATTCGACGAAGTCGGCGAACACCGCCTCGGCAAAGCTGCCGTCTTCGGCGAACGGCGTCACCAGCGCCGGAATCGAGCCATTGAACATCATTCGCTCCCACCCATGCCGGGCCATCTTGCCCGGTCTGTTCTGTCTTCGGGAAAGCCGCTGGACATCGCTGCTCGTGGTGGAACCTGAAGCCCAACCGCGCCGGGCGTGAACCGTCGCAGACCTTTCTTTTGAAGTGGCGACCATATTGAAGCTCGATTGGGGAAACAAGCACTGTCGTCGAGGCCGCCACGGCCGGTGAAAAACGAGCTGGTAACACGCCCTTAACGGCGATCGTGAGAGGTTCGACAACCATGTGGAGCGGAATGGGTCTCGCCCTTCCGCTTGGCACACGCCCGAATTTTCGACACCCTTGTGAGGATGTCCATGCCGCGTTCCTCGCGTAACGTGAAATGCCTTCTGGCAACGCTCGCCGCGGTGCTCGCGGCGACGCCCTCGCTGGCGCAGTCCGGCCTTTTGCCGGCGGTGGGTCCGATGCCGACCGCGCGCCCCGGCGGATCGGCCGCCGGCGTCGGGCTCGACACCGCCCGCTTCGGCACGCCGGTGCCCGTGCCGGCGGGCATCCCGGTCCCGCGCCGGGCGCCGGACATGCCGTCCGACGCTGCCGCCTTCACCGCCTCGATCGCCACCATGTCGCGGACGATCAGCCCGGTGCAGCCGATCAACGGCGATCTGAAGAACGGACTGCAGGCGCTTTCCGACGGCAATGCCGTGCGCGCCCGCTCGATCCGCGAGGGCATGACGCCGGGTTCGCTCGACCGCGACATCCTCACCTGGGCGATCGCGCTCGCCGGCGGCAAGGACGTTCCGGCGATCGAGATCGCCAATGCCGCCCGCTCGCTCAGCGGCTGGCCCGGCATGAAGGACCTGCGGGTCAATTCGGAAAAGGCGATCTGGCGCGAGGATCGCCCGGCCCGCGAGGTCCTGGCGGCCTTCGCCAACACCTCGCCGGAGAGCCCCGAAGGCGCGATGGCGCTGGCGAAGGCGCTGCTCGGCGTCGGCGAGGTCGGCCGCGCCAAGCAGCTGATCGCCCACACCTGGCGCAACGAGGTGATGGACAATTCCACCGAACGGGCGATGCTTTCGACCTTCGGCACGCTGCTCGGCCCGGCGGACCACAAGCACCGGATGGACATGCTGCTCTATCGCGAGCGCGTCACCGATGCCGGCCGTGCCGCCAAGCTTGCCGGCGCCGGCGATCTCTACGCCGCCCGCGCCGCGGTGATCCGCAACCAGTCGAACGCCGGCCGTCTGCTCTCGGCGGTGCCACGCTCCGAGCGCTCCGACCCCGGCTATCTGCTCGCGCTCGTGGAATACGACCGCAAGGCCGGCAAGGTCGACGAGGCCGCCGAGATCCTCGCCAATGCGCCCCGCGATCCGGCAACGCTGATCGACCCCGACGCCTGGTGGAACGAGCGGCGGATCGTCGCCCGCGATCTTCTCGATCTCGGCAAGACCAAGCAGGCCTACCGGGTCGCTGCCGGCCATTCGGCGCTTGATTCCGCCGAGGCGGTCGAGGCCGAGTTCCATGCCGGCTGGATCGCCCTGCGCTTTCTCGGCGATGCCAGCACGGCGTCGCGACATTTCGCCAACATCGTCAGGATGTCGAACAAGCCGCTGTCGCTGTCGCGCGGCTATTACTGGCTCGGCCGTGCCGCCGAGGCCGGCGGTTCGGGCAGCGCCCGCGGCTACTATCAGAATGCCGCCCACTACGCCGCGACCTTCTACGGCCAGCTCGCCGCGTCGCGGCTCGGTCACAACCCCGGCGCCATCGAGTTTCCCAATCCGAGCTCGGCCGATCGCCAGCGCTTCGCCTCGCGGCCGGCGGTCAGGGCGATCGAGCGGCTGCAGCAGATCGGCTCCGACTGGCGCGCCGACATCCTCTATCGCGACCTTGCCCGTGAACTCGACAGCCCCGGCGAACTCGCGCTGCTCTCGGTCATGGCCGAGCGGCGCGGCGACCACCATCTGGTGCTCTCGATCGGCAAGATCGCCTATTGGCGCGGCATCGACGCGCCTGCCCTCGCCTTTCCGATCGGCGTGATCCCGGCGAGCGCCGACATCTCAGCCTCCGGCAAGGCTCTGGCTTACGCGATCGCCCGTCAGGAAAGCGCCTTCAATCCGTCGGCGCGCTCCTCGGTCGGCGCCCTCGGCCTGCTTCAGCTGATGCCCGGCACGGCCAAGAACATGGCCCGCAAGATCGGCGTCGCCTATTCGCCGCAGCGCCTGATCACCGATCCCGGCTACAACGCCACCCTCGGGGCGCAGTATCTCGGCGAGCAGATCGACAATTTCGACGGTTCCTACGTCCTGACCTTCGCCGCCTACAATGCCGGCCCGCGCCGCGCCCGCGAGTGGATCGACCGCTTCGGCGATCCGCGCACCATGCGCCTCGACCAGGTGATCGACTGGGTGGAGCGCATTCCCTACACCGAGACGCGCAATTACGTGCAGCGGATCATGGAGAACTACGAGGTCTACAAGATCCGCCTCGGCGCGCCCTTCTCGATCGAGAGTGATCTCGTCAAGGGCCGCAGGGGCTGACGACGGGGGCGCCGGCTGCGCATCGTTCGTTCGGCTGAGAGCAGCGGCGAGGCAGAAGCCCCTCATCCTGAGGTGCGAAGCTGAGCGTAGCGATGCTGAGCCTCGAAGGGCGTGGGGCTTCTGCCGCCTCATCGTTGAAGCTTGGAAATAGGAAGACAGGGCGGCGCGCCCTCGCCCTTCGAGGCTCGCTGCGCTCGCACCTCAGGATGAGGGCGAATGAAGCGCTTGGACCCAGCGGCCCCGCGCCAACCGCCCGAAGCGCCGGACGGCACGCCCCTCACTCGCCCGGCAGAAGCAGCGCCTGGCGGTTGTCGGCGGCGCGGTAGACGCCGAGCAGCCGGTATTCGGCCGAAAAGAACCGCAGCTCCTCCAGCGCCCGCCCGAGCGCCGGATCGTGCGGATGGCCCTCGACATCGGCATAGAACAGCGTCGCCGAGAAGCTGCCGCCGAGCTGGTAGCTCTCCAGCTTGGTCATGTTGATGCCGTTGGTGGCAAAGCCGCCGAGCGCCTTGTAGAGCGCCGCCGGAATGTTCCTCACCCGGAAGACGAAGGTCGTCACGACGTCGCGGCTGATCATCTGGCGGCCGTCATCGCCCCGCACCGGCTGGCGGTCGGCCCAGAGGCTCAGCCGCTGCTCATCGGGATCGGCGAAGGGCTGGTGGTCGGGATTGGCGAGAATGACGAAGCGGGTGACGTTGTTGGAAGCGTCCTCGACGTCCTCCTCGAGGATCGACAGTCCGTAATAGTCCGCCGCAAGCCGCGGCGCGAGGGCGGCGCGCGACCGGTCGCCGGCCTCGGCCACCTCGCGGGCGGCGCCCGCCGTATCGCCCGAGACCTGCGGCTTCCAGCCGTTCGACCGCAGATATTTCCGGCATTGGCCGAGCGCATGGATATGGCTCGACACGCTGCGGATCTCGCCGCGCGAAACGCCCGGCAGCGCCATCAGCTGAAAATGGATCGGCATGAAATATTCGCCGACGATCTGCAGGCCGGAATCAGGCATCAGGAGGTGGATGTCGGCGACCCGGCCGGCGAGCGTGTTCTCGATCGGGATCATCGCCCGCTCGACCCGCCGCTCGCGGCCCTCATGCTCCACCGAGCCGGACTTGAGCGCGGCAAAGGCATCGTCGAAGGACGGGCACGGCAGGGCCTCGTAGGCGTCGCCGAAGACGTCGCGCACCGCCATGTCGGAATTGGCGCCGGGTTCGCCTTGGAAGGCGATCATCGCTCGTTGTTCGGACAAGACTCAGGCTCCCAGAATTTCACGCGCCCGGGCAAGATCGTCCGGCCCGTCGACGCCGAGGGGCACGGTATCGACGATCTCGGCATCGATTCGCATGCCGTTTTCGAGCGCCCGGAGCTGTTCCAGCTTCTCGCGCCTTTCGAGCACGGACGGGGGAAGCGAGACGAAGCGCTCGAGGCTTTCGCGCCGATAGGCGTAGAGCCCGATATGGTGATAGTGCGGCCCCTCGCCCCAGGGTGCCGTGGCACGGGTGAAATAGAGCGCATGAAGGCGCTGGAGTGAGATCGGCGAGCCGACCAGCTTGACGACGTTGGGGCTCACCCGCTCGGCGTCATGGGTGATCTCGGCGGCGAGCGTTGCGATATCGCACCGAGGATCGGCGAAGGGGTCGAGCGAACGGCGGATCACTTCGGGCTCGATGGTCGGCAGGTCGCCCTGGACGTTGATGATGGTCTCCGCCTCGCCGCGCGGATCGACGTTTCTCAGCGCCTCGAAGATGCGGTCCGAACCGGACTGGTGGTCGGGCGAGGTCATCACCGCCTCGAAACCCGCCGCCTCGACCGCCTTGAGGATCTCCTCCGCGTCCGTCGCGACGACGACGCGGCCGGCATCTGCCGCCGCCGCCCGTTCGGCGACATGCACGACCATCGGTCTGCCGGCGATGTCGGCAAGGGCTTTCTTCGGCAGCCGCGTCGAACCGAGGCGCGCCGGAATGAGAATGAGTGTCGACATGACGCTGTGCTTGGATCGTAAATTCCTGTTCGAAAGCATCAAAGGCGCCGCCTCGAGTGACGATCTGCCTCGCTTTCCCGCCTTCTACAGCTGTTGCCTTGAATCGGCAAAACACCTAGGGTCCGGCCGTCTGCGTGGGGGCTCGCCGGGTGCGGCGTGGCTAAGGCTACTGAAGGGGAGGATCGGTCCCGCCAATGGATTCGTTTGAGGCTAATAAGATCTTCGGCGCCATTCTCGGCACCGTATTCGTCCTGTTCGGCGGCAGTATCCTCGCCGAAGGCCTGTTTCACTCCGAAGCTCCCGAAACCCCCGGCTACGAGATCGTCGCCGCCGAGCCGACCGAAGGCGGCTCGGGCGAGACGGAAGCCGCGCAGGAAGATCCCCCGATCGCCGCGTTGCTGCAGAATGCCAGCGCGGACAGCGGCGCGGCGATCTTCAAGAAGTGCGGCGCCTGCCATTCCGGCGAGAAGGGCGGCCCGAACAAGGTCGGCCCGCATCTCTGGGACGTGGTGATGCGGCCGATCGCGTCGGTCTCCGACTTTTCCTATTCCTCGGCGATGAAGGACTTCTCCAAGGGCGGCGAGGAGAAGTGGGACTACGACCACCTCTATCACTTCCTCAAGGATCCGAAGGGCTACGTCTCCGGCACCAAGATGGGCTTCGCGGGCCTGAAGAAGCCGGAAGACCGCGCCGACGTCATCGCCTATCTGCATACGCTGTCGGACAGCCCGGCGCCGCTTCCGGAGGCGCCCGCCGAAGGCGAGGCCGCGGCCGAGGGCGGCGACAAGGCCGCGACCGAGACCGATGCGGCGACCACCACGCAATCCGGCGCCAATGCCGGCGGCGAGGAGGCGCAGGCGCCGGCCGAGGCGAAGGCCACCGACAATTCCTCGACCGAGGCGGCGGCGCCGAAGGCCGAGAGCCAGCCTGCCGAGGCGGCGGGATCGACCGAGCAGCTGGCAGCCGGCGGCACCGAGACAGCGTCGAACGATCAGGCCGCGGCCGGTGAGGCATCATCCGGCAAGGCCGAAGCCTCCGGCGGGGCCACCGAGGTCGCCGGCGATCCGGCGGCGGGCGAGAAGGTCTTCAACAAGTGCAAGGCCTGCCATGCCATCGGGGAAGGCGCGAAGAACAAGATCGGACCCGAGCTCAACGGCATCCTCGGCGAGAAGATCGCCGCCGTCGACGGCTACAGCTTCTCTTCTGCGCTGAAGGACTACGCCAAGGAGCACCCGACCTGGACCGTCGAGGAACTGCAGGCCTGGCTGAAGAGCCCGAAGGACGTCGCTCCCGGCACCAAGATGTCCTTCCCCGGCCTGAAGGACGAGAAGGACATCGACAACGTCATCGCCTATCTCGCGAGCTTCGACGAGAACGGCGCCAAGAAGGGCGAGTGATCCGCACCGACGGATCACGCCCGCTGAAATGTCATGGCAAGCCCCGGCCACGGCCGGGGCTTTTTCTTTGCCTGCAGCCGGCGTCAGGCTCCCAGCGGCCGGAATGAACGAATCGTCACTTGGCAGGGCGTCCCGATGGCCGCCATAAAGCTGTGATGTGACGGACCTGACGCACGCAATGCCCACGGAGACCCGCCCTTGCCGATCGTGACACGCGCCGCCCCTCTCCTCGCAACCACCCTCCTGGCGCTCGGACTGTCGTTCTCGCCCGTCTGGGCACAGGATCAGGGCAGCGGCGGGAGCGGAGCGGCACCTGCTGAAACGCCGGCGCCTCAGGACACGACGCAGTCGGCGAAGGCGAAGCCGGCGATGGGCGAATGGCAGACCTCGATGTCGCTCGCCGAGCCGTCGAGATACCCGCCGGACTTCCAGCACTACGACTACGTCAACCCGGACGCGCCGAAGGGGGGCAAGCTGAATTCCGTCGCCATCGGCTCCTATGACAGCTTCAACCCCTTCGTCGTGCGCGGCACGGCTGCGGCGGGGCTTGCCAATTTCGGCGGCGGCCTGCTGTTCGACACGCTGATGGAGCAGTCAACCGATGAGCCGTCGGTCTCCTACGCGATGATCGCCGAGGCGGTGCGCTATCCGGAGGACGAATCGTCGGTCACCTTCCGCCTCAATCCGAAGGCGAAGTGGCACGATGGCGAGCCGATCACCGTCGAGGACGTGATCTGGAGCTTCGACACGCTGAAGAAGCTTCATCCGCAATGGGCGACCTATTACAAGAACGTCGTCAAGGCCGAGAAGACCGGCGAACGCGAGGTCACTTTCACCTTCGATCAGACCGGCAACCGCGAGCTGCCGCACATCATGGGCGACCTCACCGTGCTGCCGAAGCACTGGTGGGAGGGCACCGGGCCGGACGGCAAGAAGCGCGACATCACCCAGCCGACGCTGGAGGCGCCGCTCGGCTCCGGCCCCTACAGGATCGGACGCCACGTCACCGGCCAGTCGATCGAGTGGGACCGAGTGAAGGACTACTGGGGCGCCGACGTCGCGCCGCACAAGGGTCGCTACAACTTCGACACCATCGACTACACCTATCTGCGCGACACCAACGCCTCTTGGGAGGCCTTCAAGAAGGGCGGCCTCGACGACTACCGGATCGAGAACATCTCGCGCCGCTGGGCAAAGGAATACGACTTTCCGGCCTTCAAGAACGGCGAGGTGAAGAAGACGACGATCCCCGACCACCAGGTCGAATCGATGCAGGCCTATGTTCTCAACAACCGCCTGCCGAAGTTTCAGGATCGCCGCGTCCGCGAGGCACTGACGCTCGCCTATAATTTCGAGGACATGAACAAGTCGCTGTTCTTCGGCCTCTACCAGCGGATGTCGAGCTATTTCGACAACAGCGAGCTCGCCTCGCGCGGCCTGCCGGACGAACGAGAGCTGAAGTTCCTCGAACCGCTGAAGGACCAGATCCCGCCGGAGGTCTTCACCGAGGAGTTCAAGCTGCCGGTCTATACCGATAACCAGTCGACCCGCGACAATCTGCGCAAGGCCTACGAGCTGCTGCAGCAGGCTGGCTACGAGCGGAAGGGCTCGCGCCTCGTCAATGCCAAGACCGGCGAGCCGCTGAGCATCGAGATGCTCGGCGACGACCCGACCGATGCCCGCACGCTGCAGCCCTACGCCGACAGCCTGAAGCGTCTCGGCATCGACGCCCGGATCCGGATCGTCGATTCCAACCAGTATATCGAGCGGATGACCAATTTCGATTTCGAGCTGGCGGCCATGAAATACTACCCGCAGTCGATGTCGCCCGGCAACGAACAGCGGGACTTCTGGTCGAGCGGCGCCGCCGACAGCCCCGGCAGCCGCAACTATGCCGGCATCAAGAACCCGGCGATCGACAAGCTCATCAACGACATCGTCTACGCCAAGGACCGCGACGACCTCGTCGCTGCGACCCATGCCCTCGACCGGGTGATGTTGTGGGAATATTACGTCGTCCCGCAGTGGTACAAGCCGGAGATCTGGCTCGCCTATTGGGACAAGTTCGGCCGTCCGGAGAAGTCGCCGTCCTATAGCGGCCTCGATCCCTTCTCCTGGTGGGTGAAGTCGGCGGAGCCGCAGAAGGACGCGGCGAACTGATGGGGACGGTGCTGCGTCTCAGCCGCCGCCGCTTCGGCCAGATGGCTTTCGGCCTCGCCGCCTCCGCTGCACTTCCCGGGCGCGGCTTTGCCGCCTCGCAGACCGACACGCCGCTGCACGGCCTCTCGGCCTTCGGCGATCTGAAATACCCGCCGGACTTTCCGCAGTTCGATTATGCGAGCCCGGATGCGCCTTCGGGCGGCGAGTTCCGTTTCTCCGTGCCGAACTGGGTGCTCAACCAGTCGCCGCTCACCTTCGACACGCTCAACACCTTCGTCCTCAAGGGCAATGCGCCGCCGCGCATCGAGGGCCTCTATGATGCGCTGATGACCTCGTCCCTCGACGAGCCGGACGCACTCTATTGCGCCATCGCGAAATCGGTGACCATCGCCGCGGATCGCAATGCCTACACATTCGAGCTGCGGCCGGAGGCGAAGTTCTCGACCGGTGCGACGGTGACCGCCGACGACGTCGTCTTCACCTACAAGACCTTCAAGGAAAAGGGCCATCCATCGCTGCAGATCACCCTGCAGGAACTCGTCGACATCGTCGCCGAGGCACCGGACAAGGTGCGCCTGGTCTTTTCCGGCAAGCAGACCGATCAGGATGCGCTCGGGGTCTTCGGCACGCCTGTCATTCCGAAGGCGTTCTTCGACGAAACCGAATTCGAACAGGTCTCGGCAAAGCCCATTCCCGGCAGCGGCCGCTACGAGATCAAGGCCTTCGAGTTCGGCCGCTACATCGAATACGGCAAGCGGGCGGACTATTGGGCAAAGGAGATGGGCTTCGCCAAGGGCCTCGACCATTTCGACACGCTGAGGATCGAATTCTTCCGCGACCGGACGATCGCCTTCGAAGCCTTCAAGAAGGGGAGCATCAACTTCCGCGAGGAGTTCGTCTCGAAGACATGGGCGAGCGACTACAATTTTCCGGCGGTCGCCTCCGGCCAGGTGATCAAGCGCGAATTTGCGCGGGAAAAGACCGTCACCTTCCAGTGCTGGGCGCTGAACCAGCGGCGCGAGCGCTTCGCCGACCGCAATGTGCGCCTGGCGATCAACCTGTGCTTCGATTTCGAGTGGACCAATGCCAACATGTTCTATGGCATCTACCGCCACTCCGATTCCTGCTTCGAGACGTCGGACTTCAAGGCCGAGGGCCCGCCCTCTCCGGCCGAACTCGAGATCCTCGAACCCCTGCGGGACAAGCTGCCGCCTGAGGCTTTCGAGGAGGTCTGGACGCAGCCCGTGTCGGACGGCTCGGGCCGTGACCGCAAGCGGCTGCGCGAGGCGCTGCGCCTCTTCGCCGAAGCCGGCTGGACACAGAAGGGCGGCCGGCTGGTCAATGGCGACGGCGAGTCCTTCAGCCTCGAATACATGATCGACGACCAAGGCTTCGAGCGGGTCTATTCGAAATTCGTCCAGACGCTCCGCTCGATCGGCGTCGACGCATCCTTCCGCCTCGTCGACGGCGCCCAGTATCAGGAGCGCCAGAACCGCTTCGACTACGACTTGATCGGCAGCGCCTATTCCCTTGGCGCGACGCCGACGAGAGACACGCTGGTCGGCCTGTTCGGCAGCCAGACCAGGGACCTCCAGGGTTCGAACAACCATGTCGGCATGGCCGATCCCGGCGTCGACGCGCTGATCGAGGTGGTCAACAAGGCCAAGGATCGCCGCAGCCTGACCATGGCGATGCGGGCGCTCGACCGGGTTCTGCGGGCAAGGCTCGACTGGATCCCGAACATTCATTCCGAAAGCCACCGCGCCGCCTATTGGGACATGTTCGGCTTCGAGGAGGCAAAGCCCGACTATGGCTGGCCGGTCGAGCGGCTCTGGTGGCTTGATGCCGACAAGGCCAGGGCGCTCGGCAAGGCTTGAGCAAGGCTTGAGCAAGGCCGCCGCGAAAAGGTGGCGCCAGAGCCATCGAATCGCCAGACGGCGCCTTTGATCGTCGACCTTTGCGCGTGACCGCGCTTTTGGTTAACAACGGTAAAGACTGGCGAATTCTGCGTCGCCGCCGCGTGCGGCCAAGCGACGCCAAACGGAGACGCGAAACCCCACATGGGCGCATACATCCTCCGCCGACTGCTTCTGATGATCCCGACGATCCTCGGGATCATGGCCATCTCGTTCATCGTCGTGCAGTTCGCCCCGGGCGGCCCGATCGAGCAGGTCGTCGCCAGCCTGCGGGGCGAAGCGGGCGGCGCGGCGGACAGGGTATCCGGCGTCAGTTCCGACTTCGGCTCGTCGTCGAGCGCGCAGGATTCCGGCTATCGCGGCGCCCAGGGGCTCGATCCGGAATTCATCAAGAAGCTCGAAAAGCAGTTCGGCTTCGACAAGCCGCCGCTGCAACGCTTCGGCCTGATGATCTGGAACTATGCCCGCTTCGACTTCGGCGAGAGCTACTTCCGCTCGATCGGCGTCTGGGACCTGATCCTGGAAAAGATGCCGGTGTCGATCTCCCTCGGCCTGTGGATCACGCTGATCTCCTATGCGATCTCGATCCCGCTCGGCATCCGCAAGGCGCTGAAGGACGGCTCGCCCTTCGACGTATGGACTTCCGGTATCGTCATCGTCGCCTATGCGATCCCGGGGTTCATCTTCGCCATCCTGTTGATGGTGCTGTTTGCCGGCGGATCGTTCCTCGACTGGTTTCCGCTGCGCGGCCTCCTGTCGGACGGCGTCAGCGGCGCCTGGTGCGCGCCCTGGTCGGCGAAATTCGCGCCGGGGGCCTGCATCACGACGACGATCCCGGACTATTTCTGGCATCTCACCCTGCCGCTGATCGCGTTGTCGCTCTCGGCCTTCGCGACGACGACGCTCCTGACCAAGAACTCCTTCCTCGACGAGATCGGCAAGCAATATGTGACGACGGCCAGGGCCAAGGGTCTGAACGAGCGGCGCGTCCTCTACGGTCACGTCTTCCGCAACGCCATGCTGATCATCATCGCCGGCTTTCCCGGCGCCTTCATCTCGGCCTTCTTCACCGGCTCGCTGCTGATCGAGACGATCTTCTCCCTCGACGGGCTCGGCTATCTCGGCTTCGATTCGATCTACAAGCGCGACTATCCCGTGGTCTTTGCAACGCTCTACATCTTCTCGCTGATCGGTCTCGTCACCACGCTGATCTCCGACCTCACCTACACCTGGATCGATCCGCGGATCGACTTCGAGCGGCGGGAGGTGTGACCATGGATGACGCCCTGAAGGATCGCCTCGAGGCCGAGCGTCAGACCCGCCAGCCGGAGCAGCCCGAGGATCGCGCCGCCGACATCGCCCGCGAACAGACCAGCGGCATCGCCCAGCTCGCTCCGGAAAGCGAGTTCGTCAGACGGCCGCGCATCTCGCCGATCAACCAGCGCCGCTGGCGAAACTTCAAGGCGAACCGGCGCGGCTACTGGTCGCTGTGGATCTTCGGCATTCTCTTCATCGTCACGCTATTCGCCGAATTCGTCGCCAACGACCGGCCGCTGCTCGTCGAGTACAAGGGGGAGTTCTACTATCCTGTCTTCGTCGATTATCCCGAAGAGGTGTTCGGCGGCTTCCTGCCGACCACCGACTACCGCGATCCGGTCAATCGCGACGAGATCGAATCCAACGGCTGGATGATCTGGCCGCCGATCCGCTATTCCTACGATACCAAGAACCTCGAGCCACCGACGCCGGCGCCCTCGCCGCCGTTCTGGATGCTGTCGAAGGAGGATCGCTGCAAGGGCTATCCCGAGGGGGTGAACGATCCCGGCTGCACGCTCGGCAACATGAACTGGCTCGGCACCGACGATCAGGTCCGCGACGTCCTTGCCCGGGTCATCTACGGCTTCCGCATCTCCGTGCTGTTCGGCCTCATCCTCACCGCCGGCTCGGCACTGATCGGCGTCACCGCCGGTGCGGTCCAGGGCTATTTCGGTGGGCTGGTGGACCTCTTCTTCCAGCGCTTCATCGAGATCTGGTCGTCGATCCCGGTGCTCTACCTGCTCTTGATCATCGCGGCGATCCTGCCGCCGGGCTTCTGGGTGCTGCTCGGCATCATGATGCTGTTCTCCTGGGTCGCCTTCGTCGGCGTCGTCCGGGCGGAGTTCCTGCGCGCCCGGAACTTCGAATATGTCAACGCCGCGCGAGCGCTCGGCGTCGGCGACTGGACGATCATGTTCCGCCACCTTCTGCCCAACGCCATGGTAGCGACGCTGACCTTCCTGCCCTTCATCCTCTCCGGCTCGATCACCACCCTGACGGCGCTCGACTTCCTCGGCCTCGGACTGCCGCCGGGATCGCCGTCGCTCGGCGAACTCCTCGCCCAGGGCAAGAACAACCTGCAGGCCCCCTGGCTCGGCTTTTCCGGCTTCCTCGTGCTCGCGCTGATGCTATCCTTGCTCGTCTTCATCGGCGAGGCGGTCCGCGACGCGTTCGATCCGCGCAAGAGCTTCGGGTGAGAGGAGGATCGAATGGGCGAGATCGGTCGGATCACGAAGACAGTCAGCGTCGACGAGTTGCCGGAGGACATGCGCGAAAGGTTCGTTCCGGGCACACCGGTGAGTGTGACATTCGAGGGCGAAATGTATCCTTCCGCGGCTGCACACGATGCAAAAGAAACTCCCAATCTTTCAGTCGAAGAGATTGAACGGCGAAAAGCATCGCTTCATCGGTTTTGGGGTGTCGGAGCAGATCTTGGAACGACAACAGAAGAAGCCGTCGCAAGGATCCGGGCACTCCGAGACGAGTGGGATTGAACTTGCAGCTCGTTTACGTCGACACAAACGTCCTGATTGCGCTAATCGAGGAAAAGCAGCGGGAAGTGCTCTCCCTCTTTTATGGTGCGGCCGAAGGTAAGATCAGCTTCGTGACAAGTGAGATATCGCTTGCGGAGGTTCTGGTGAAACCGCTGGAAATGGGGCGTTCCGATCTCGTGGCTGCATACAGCGAACTGCTGACCAACGAGCCTTCGCTAAGAACAGTCGCCATATCACGCGAAATTCTCAGGCGAAGCGCCGAGCTCAGAAGCACGCTAGGCGGCAAGCTACCCGATGCAGTTCACGTTGCATCAGCTCTGGAAACGCGGTGCCGAGTCCTTGTGTCCAACGATCTGCGTTTAAGATGTCCGCAAGAACTGGCACGTCTTTGCGTCGAAGAGGCGGAGAAAGAGCTCTTGTGACCCACTTGAATCCTAGTGCGCCAGCCACTCGGAGTTTGCAATTTGTCTGAGCTGAACATCAAGCCGCGACTTGCCTCTGACTCCCCCCTCCTATCCGTCGAAAACCTCTCCGTCGCCTTCGGCCGCGGCGAGAAGAAGACGCTCGCCGTCGATGCGGTGTCGTTCCACATTGCCAGAGGCGAGACACTCGCCCTCGTCGGCGAATCCGGCTCCGGCAAGTCGGTGTCGGCGCTGTCGATCCTCAAGCTCCTGCCCTATCCGGCGGCGAGCCACCCCGGCGGCGCGGTGTATTTCGAGGGCGAGAACCTCATCGACGACGACGAGGGCGATCTGCGAAAGGTGCGCGGCAACCGCATCTCGATGATCTTCCAGGAGCCGATGTCCTCGCTCAACCCACTGCACACCATCGAGCGGCAGGTCGGCGAGGTGCTGAAGCTGCATGGCGGCTTCGGCGACAAGGCGGCCCGCGAGCGCACTCTCGAACTCCTCACCCAGGTCGGCATCCGCAATGCCGAGGAGCGGCTCGGCGCCTATCCTCACCAGCTTTCCGGCGGCCAGCGCCAGCGCGTGATGATCGCCATGGCGCTCGCCAACGACCCCAACCTCCTGATTGCCGACGAGCCGACCACCGCCCTCGACGTCACCGTCCAGGCGCAGATCCTCGAACTGTTGAAGAAGCTCCAGGCCGAGCACGGCATGGCGATGCTGTTCATCACCCACGATCTCGGAATCGTGCGGCGCATCGCCGACCGGGTCTGCGTCATGTATCGCGGCAAGATCGTCGAGGAGGGTCCGACGGCCGAGATCTTCAAGGCGCCGCAACACGATTATACCAAGCACCTTCTCGCCGCCGAGCCGAAGGGCATGCCGCCCGCCACCAACGCCAATGCGCCTCTGGTGATGGAGGCGAAGGAGCTGAAGGTCTGGTTCCCGATCCGCACCGGCCTCCTTCGCCGCGTCACCGGCCACGTCAAGGCGGTCGACGGCGTCGACCTGACGCTGAGGGCCGGCCAGACCGTCGGCGTCGTCGGCGAATCCGGCTCCGGCAAGACCACCCTCGGCCTCGCTCTGTCGCGGATGATCTCGTCGAAGGGCGAGATCCGCTTCGACGGCGAGCGGATCGACGACCGCTCCTTCAAGGCGATGAAGCCGCTGCGGCGAAAGATGCAGATCGTCTTCCAGGATCCCTACGGCTCGCTCTCGCCGCGCATGTCGATCGCCGACATCGTCGCCGAGGGCCTGTCGATCCACGAGCGCGGTCTCTCGCCCGAGGAGCGCGACAGGCGCGTCGTCGACGTTCTTCGCGAAGTCGGCCTCGACCCCGCCGCGCGGTTCCGGTTCCCGCACGAGTTTTCCGGCGGCCAGCGCCAGCGCATCGCGATCGCGCGGGCGATGGTGCTGAACCCCCGCTTCGTCATGCTGGACGAGCCGACCTCGGCCCTCGACATGAGCGTCCAGGCTCAGGTGGTCGATCTCCTGCGCGACCTGCAGCGCCGCCACGACCTCGCCTATCTCTTCATCAGCCACGATCTCAAGGTCGTCAGGGCTCTGGCCAACGAGGTCATCGTCATGCGAAACGGCCAGGTGGTGGAGCGGGGCCCCGCCGAGGAGATCTTCGAGCGGCCGCGCACCGACTATACCAGGGCACTGATGGCCGCCGCTTTCGACATCGAGGCGGCGCCGACGGGGATTGTTTCCGAATGAGCGGACATTATCGCGACCAGCTGAGCGACCAGCCGCTGGGTTTCGAGATCCAGAAGGAGGAGCTGATCCATCGCGGCTTTCGCGACTTCAAGCGGCTGACGATCGAGCATGATTCGCTCGACGGCGCCGGCCGCGTCGGGCCGATGACGCGGGAATATCTCGCCACCGGTTCGGTGGCGGTGACCCTGCCCTACGATCCCGCCCGCGACGCCATCGTGGTGATCCGCCAGTTCCGCCTCGCGGCCGCCCTCGACACGCCGAACGCCGCCGCGGTGGAGCTTCCCGCCGGCATGCTCGATCCGGGCGAGAACATCGCCGAGGCCGCGGCCCGCGAACTCGAGGAAGAGACGGGCCTTGCCCCGCTCGCCATCGAGCGCTGCTTCTCGATGGTGCCCTCGCCCGGCCTCAGCGACGAGCACGCGACGATCTTCCTCGCCATCGTCGACGCCGGAAGTCTCGGCGAGCGCGCCGGCATTGACGAGGAACACGAGGACATCCGGCCGATCCTCGCCCCGGTGGACGACCTGATCGCCGCCGTCGACGAAGGCCGCGTCGAGAACGGCTATCTCATCACCTGCACCCACTGGTTCGCCCGCAAGGGACGGGCGCGGGCCCAGGCGCTGCAAGGGACACTTTTCGACAGCGAAAGCGACTGATGACCATTCTTCTCTCCGTCACCGGCTTCGATCCCTCCCGCTGGTGGCAGGCGCTTCACGAGGCGGCCCCCGATCGCAACATCGTCGTCGACCCGGCCGATGCCGGCAACGAACCGATCGACTACGCCGTTGTCTGGAAGCAGCCGCCCGGGCTGCTGGCCACCCTTCCCGACCTCAAGGCGATCATTTCCCTCGGCGCCGGCGTCGACCATATTCTCGCCGATCGTGAGCTGCCGCAGGTTCCGATCGTCCGCATCGTTGCCGACGACCTGAAGGAGCGGATGAGCGAATATGTCGTCTGGCGGGTGCTCGATCACTTCCGCCGCGGCAGAGCCTATCGCCAGCAGCAGAGCCAGAAGATCTGGCACGAGCGCATGCAGCCCGCCGCCCGCGAGATCACCGTGGGCATCATGGGCCTCGGCGTCCTCGGCATCGACGCCGCGGCCAAGCTGAAGGTTCTCGGCTTCGACGTCGTCGGCTGGAGCCGCCGCGAAAAGTCCGTCGAGGGCGTCCGCAGTTTTGCCGGCGAGGCGGAGCTATCGGCCTTTCTTGGCGCCAGCGACATCCTCGTCGTGCTTTTGCCGCTCACCGCCGACACCCGCGGCATCGTCGGCAAAGACCTTCTCTCCCGGATGAAGCGCGAGACGCCGCTCGGCGGCCCGGTGCTGATCAATGCCGGGCGCGGCGGCCTGCAGGACGAGGCGGCGATCCTCGACGCGCTCGACGCCGATCTCCTGATGGAAGCCTCGCTCGACGTCTTCACCGTCGAGCCGCTGCCGCCGGAGAGCCGGCTCTGGTCGCATCCGAAGGTGTTCGTCACCCCCCATGCGGCGGCGCTCTCCGACCCGGATGCGCTGGCGCCGATCATCATGCGCCAGATCGCGGCGCATGAGCGCGGCGAAGCGCTGGACAACGTCGTCGACCGGAAGACCGGCTACTGAAGCGGCCCTGCCGCACCTTTGGCGACGGCTCCTACCCCGCTCCGCATCCGGCTGACGAAATCGCCGGAAACCATCGTCGCGCGTCTTCGTTCAGGGCGAGACCAACGATCGACGAGGTGCCATCATGGCCGATGACCAAAAGAACCGGCTGAAGGACGACGAAAGGATCTCCGAGAAGGAGGTCGAGAAGGACAAGGCCGACGACGCAGAGCTCGACGAGGCTCTGGACGAGACCTTCCCGGCCTCCGATCCGGTCGCACCGTCGCGCATCGACGGTCCGAACAACTGATCCAGCGGAATCGCTGCGCGCGACGCGGCATCGGACGAGCAGCAATCATGCCCATCGTTTTGGACTGTTGTCGGCACGCCTTGAGATGGGCGCCGCCTATTCCGCTGCGGCCGTCGGGGCCGCGGTCATGCGTGAGACCAGCAAGGTCAGATCGTCCATCAGCCGGTTCACCAGCGCTGGCGCGAGGCCCATCTGCCCGGCCAGCGCGTCCTGCGCCTCACGGGCTGCCGTCTCCAGCCGCAGGCCCTCCGGCGTCAGCTCGATATGGACGACACGCCTGTCGCGACCGCCGCGCCGACGGACGATCAGGCCGCTCTGCTCCAGCCGATCGAGGAGCGGGCTGATGGCGTTGGCCGACAGATGCAGGCGATCAGCAATCGCGCCGGACGTCGTCTTGCCATCCTGCCAGAGCACCAGCATCACCAGATATTGCGGGTAGGTCAGGTCGACATCCTGCAGCAGCGGCCGGTAGGCGCGCGTCACCGCATGTGTGGCGGTGTAAAGCGCGAAGCAGAGATGATCCTCGAGTCGCAGCGTCATGTCTTCGGCCATTGACGGTCGTCCAGTTGAAGCGCGAACAGCTTCAAGCATCGCCAGCCAGACATCTCTCTGCCTGACACGGTCGCCGACCAGAACATATGGCGATAAATCATTCGACTAGGCAAAAGAACGCGTGACAAACGGTCACGGCCGCTCCGCTCGCAAACGGAGGGCCCGCTTTTCCGGCCTTTGCCGCTGGCTGGCGCATAGCGTGGGAAAATTTCGGGAACGCCCAGCGGCAGCCGCCGGATTGCCGGACGGTGTGCTGCCGCGAAATGCATGGCCGAGAAAAATTGTCGGTCGCCCTCGTCCGAGCGGCGAGACGGCAAACGAAAAGGCCGGGATGGCACATGCCACTCCCGGCTTTCTCATTTCACGGATCCGACCTGCTCGCGATTGCATGCGGCCCAGCCAGGCCGAACCGCCGACGAGCTAAGCTGCGCGCAGCCTCAAGCGGCCTTGCGGCTCTTCTCGAACCGCTTCCTCTCATGCGGGTCGAGATAGAGTTTGCGCAGCCGGATCGTCTTCGGCGTCACCTCGACCAGTTCGTCGTCTTGGATCCAGGAGAGCGCCCGGTCGAGGGTCATGCGGATCGGCGGGGTGAGCTTCACCGCCTCGTCCTTGCCCGAGGCGCGCATGTTGGTGAGCTTCTTGCCCTTCAGGACGTTGACCTCGAGATCGTTGTCGCGGGTGTGGATGCCGATGATCATGCCGGCATAGACCTTGACGCCGGCATCGATGACCATCGGGCCGCGATCCTCCAGGTTGAACATCGCATAGGCGACGCTCTCGCCGTCTTCCGAGGAGATCAGCACGCCGTTGTTGCGGCCCGCCAGCTCGCCCTTGTAGGGCTGGTAGGAGTGGAACAGCCGGTTCATGATCGCGGTGCCGCGGGTGTCGGTCAGAAGCTCGGACTGATAGCCGATCAGGCCGCGCGTCGGCGCGTGGAAGACGAGGCGCTGGCGGTCACCGCCGGAGGGGCGCAGCTCGATCATCTCGGCCTTACGCTCGCTCATCTTCTGCACGACGATGCCGGCATGCTCCTCGTCGACGTCGATCACGACCTCTTCGATCGGCTCCAGCTTCTCGCCGTTCTCGCCTTCCTTCATGACGACGCGCGGACGCGAGATGCCGAGTTCGAAGCCTTCGCGGCGCATCGTCTCGATGAGGACGGCGAGCTGCAGTTCGCCGCGGCCGGAGACGTAGAAGGAGTCCTTGTCGGCCGCCTCCTCGATCTTCAGGGCGACGTTGCCCTCGGCCTCCTTCAGGAGACGATCGCGGATGACGCGGCTCGTCACCTTGTCGCCTTCGGTGCCGGCGAGCGGCGAATCGTTGACGATGAAGGACATCGTCACGGTCGGCGGATCGATCGGCTGGGCATGCAGCGGCTCGGAGACCTGCGGATCGCAGAAGGTATCGGCAACGGTGCCCTTCGACAGGCCGGCAATGGCGACGATATCGCCCGCCTCGGCGTAATCCAGCGGCACGCGCTCGAGACCGCGGAAGGCGAGGATCTTGGAGATCCTGCCGCTTTCCAGCTGCTTGCCGTCGTTGTTGAGAACCTTGACGGCCTGGTTCGGCTTGATCGAACCGGCCTGGATGCGCCCGGTGATCAGCCGACCGAGGAACGGGTTCGCCTCGAGGATGGTGCCGATCATCTTGAACGGCTCGTCCTTGCCGGCGGTATCCGGCTCCGGAACATGCTTCAGGATGAGGTCGAACAGCGGCGTCAGGCCCTGGTCCTGCGGGCCGTCGGGCTCGGAAGCCATCCAGCCGCCGCGGCCGGAACCGTAAAGCACCGGGAAGTCGAGCTGCTCTTCGGTGGCGTCGAGGGCGACGAAGAGGTCGAAGATCTCGTCCAGCACTTCGAGGTGGCGCTCGTCCTGGCGGTCGATCTTGTTGATCGCGACGATCGGCTTCAGGCCAACCTTGAGCGCCTTGCCGAGCACGAACTTGGTCTGCGGCATCGGACCTTCCGACGCGTCGACCAGGATCACCGCGCCATCCACCATGTTGAGGATGCGCTCCACCTCGCCGCCGAAATCGGCGTGGCCGGGGGTGTCGACGATGTTAATGCGGGTGTCCTTCCACTCCACCGACGTCGCTTTGGCGAGAATGGTGATCCCGCGCTCCTTCTCGAGGTCGTTGGAGTCCATCGCCCGCTCTTCGGTGCGCTGGTTGTCGCGGAAGGTGCCGGACTGGGCGAGCAGCTTGTCGACGAGGGTGGTCTTGCCGTGATCGACGTGTGCGATGATCGCAATGTTGCGAAGCTTCATGAGAATATCCGGTTCATGTCGCGCCAACAGCCCTCGGCCGAAAGGCAGAGGGCGCGCGATGGGTAGCGATCGAGGTTGTAGCGATCGGGGCTCGCGCGAGCCATTACACGATTTTTCGCAACTGCGAAAGGCTCTGTCGTGCCGCGTCGATCGGGTGATTTCCCCAACTGCTTCGCCGCCGATCTTTGCGCAATTGCGGAGGTTTTGCGGCCGGAAAACATTATTTCTTGTTCATTTGCACGCGTTTGGAGGCATCGCTAGCGTCCCCTCTCGAAGCCGGGGAGCGCCGGCGACCGCCCGATGGCGGCCGCGACACGACGCGACTTGACGGCTTCCCATTCGCCGGAGCGCGGCCTGTGCCGCACCGGCCCATCGACGAGGATGCGCAAGATGCGTAGTCTCACCCTTCCCCTGACCCTCGCCGCCAGCCTGATCGCCGCGACCTCGGCCTATGCCGCGTCCCCGAGCAGCACGATGTCGGGCGACAAGATGACCGCGGGCTCGACGACCAGCGGCTCGGCCAAGAAGCTGCACGTCGCGACCGGCAAGATCAAGTCGATCGACACCGCGGCGAACACGCTGACCCTCACCAACGGCAAGACCTTCATGCTCCCGGCCGACTTCACCACCTCTTCGGTGAAGACCGGCGAGCGCGTGCAGGTGCGCTACGCGATGAACGGCAAGCAGATGTCGGCGACCACCGTCAAGGCCGCAAAATAGGTCGCATGCCGGGCCGCTGGCGCCGCCGACCGGCGCCCGGCATTGCTATCCCCGTGTGACACGCCGCTCGCAGACCGCCCACCTCGATCATTTCGAGCCCCCGGCCGATCGGGCTCCCCCCTCTCCCGACCGGCGGCAGAGGACCGGAGGCGAACCCCTCCGGTCCTTTTTCGTTTGGCAAGGCCCCCTCAGGCGTTGCGGACCGGATCGATGGTCTTCGTCCAGAGTTCCTGGTCGTTGGTGTCCATCAGCCGGACCGTCAGCTGCTCGGTGTCACCGTCGATCTCGACGAGGCCGAAAAACTGCAGGCCGGCCGCCGGGCTCTCGCCCTGCTTCTGGTCCGGCGACGGCGCCTTGATGAACTCGGCCTTCGGGCCGAAGGTCATGTCGAGGTCGTTCGGCCCGTAGCTGCCGGCATGGATCGGCCCGGAGACGAACTCCCAGAACGGCTCGAAGTCCTGAAATGCCGCCCGGTCCGGGCTGTAGTGATGGGCCGCGGTGTAGTGCACGTCCGCCGTCAGCCAGACGGTGTTTGTAATGCCGGCGGTCTTGATGAAGCGCAGGAGATCGGCAAATTCCAGCTCGCGGCCCTTCGGCGCGCCGGCCTCGTTGTTGGAAACCGCCTCGAAGCCCTTGCGGTTGGCATAGTCGTCCCAGACGACGAGGCTGATCGGCATGTCGCAGGCGATCACCTTCCAGGTGGCGTTGGAATCGGCCAGCGCCCGCTTCAGCCAGGCGATCTGCTCGGGTCCCATCATCTGCGAATCCGGACCGAGCTCGGTCTGGAGATTGTCGTTGTTCGGACCGCGATAGCTCCTGAGGTCGATGAAGAAGATGTCGAGCATCGGGCCGTAGGAGATCTTGCGGTAGATCCGGCCGGGCTCCGACGGCATGTAGCGGATCGGCGTCATCTCGTGAAACGCCCGGGCCGCCCGCGCCGCCAGCACCGCGATGTTCTTCTCGGTGTAGCGGTCGTCGGCGGTGAGGTCCTTCGAGGCCGACCAGTTGTTCAGAACCTCGTGGTCGTCCCACTGATAGAAGGTCGGGACGCTGGCGTAGAGCTCGCGGACGTTCTTGTCGAGCATGTTGTATTTCCACTGGCCGCGATATTCGTCCAGCGTCTCGGCGACCTTGGTCTTCTCCGGAATGATGACGTTCTTCCAGACGCTGCCGTCCGGCAGATCGACGGTCTCCTTCAGCGGGCCGTCGGCATAGATCGTGTCGCCCGAATGGAGGAAGAAGTCAGGCCGGTGCTTCGCCATGGTGCCGTAGGCCTTCATGCCGCCGCGGTCCTCGTCGATGCCCCAGCCCTGGCCGACGGTGTCGCCAGACCAGGCAAACTTGACCGAGCGGCGCGAGCCCGGCGCGGTGCGGAAGCGGCCGACGATCGGATCGGAGACCCCGTTGGCATCGGCAAGATCGGTGGCGGTGGCGCGCCAGAAGATCTCCTGGTCGGAGGGCAGCCCGTCGATCAGCCGCTTCACCGTGAAGTCGGAGGTTGGCGAGGTGGTCAGGGCGTGGAGCTTGCGGGCGTTCTTGAAGCTCTCGGTCGTCGACCATTCGAAATCGATGCGGGCAGGACGATCGACGCGGGTCCAGACCATGCCGGAGGACGCGTCGACGTCGCCGGTCTGGACACCGTGGGTGAATTCCGGCCGGCTGGCGGCGCGGCTGATGCGCGGCATCGCAAAGGACGAGCCGGCGGCCAGCGCGACGGCGCCGCTCTGGGCGAGGAAGCGGCGGCGGGTGAGGGAGAGAGCCATTCTTGGAACCTTTCGAATCCGTCGGGGAGACGGATCGCAATGTCGAAAGGTTCGATGTCAGGCGCTTCTCCGGCGTGTGAAACTTTGAAGACGGTGGTCGCGCCTGCGACGGCTGGCGATGCTGCCCGGCGGTCCGGCGCGAGGCCCGGACATCACATCGTCAGCCCGCCATCCACCTTGTATTCCGCGCCGGTGACATAGGCGGTGTCGTCGCTCATCAGGAAGCAGGCGATCGCCGCGACGTCCTCCGGCCGGCCCAGCCGTCGGAGCGGCACGGCCTTTTCGACATTCGCCTTGTAGGTCTTCTGCGCCTCGGCCTCCATGCCGCCCCGATCGTGGAAGTTCGTCTCGGTAAGGCCGGGCGTGACGACGTTGACGCGGATGCCGCGGGGCGCGAAACGGCTGGCGAGCGAGCGCGCGATCTGGCGCACCGCCGCCTTGCTCGATCCGTAGACGAGGACATCCTCGCGCGGCGAGGCGGCCGTTCCGGAGCCGGTCAGGACGATCGCGCCGCCGGCCTCGATGACCGGGTCGAGGGCCTGGGCCTGCAGGATCGGGCCGCGCACATTCAGCTGGTAGTGCCGGTCGAAATCGGCGGCGTCGACGCCGTCGAGCTTGGCGAAGGAACCGTAGCCGGCATTGAGGAAAGCGGCGTGGATGGTGCCGAAATGCGCCTTCACCGCTTCGGCGAGGGCCGCTGCCGCTTCGGGATCCGCCGCGTCGTTGGCGATGACCCGCGCCTGCGGCAGCGCCTTTTCGGTCTCGGCGATATGCTCGGCCGAATGGCCGGCGAGGAGGAGCTGGCCGCCCTCTTCGGCGATCCTCCTGGCGGTGGCAAGGCCGATGCCGCTGGTGCCGCCGGTGATCAGGATCCGCTTGCCCGCAAAGCGCTTCATCGCATGTCTCCCTGCTCGTCGAATGGACACGGGGAACGATGCGGCGAGATCGCGGTTGCCTGTCGATGCGGCAACGCTGCGTCACCCGCGCCGGAGGCTAGGCGCCGACCGCAGCCTATCCGCATCGGCCGCGGACCGGCACTTCCTCTTTCTTGTCACCCCAGAACACCGTCATCTTGCCGGTATATTCGGCATGGTCGTCCATCCGCTCCGAGCCGGTCAGGATGAGGCCGACGGAAATCCGCGGCTCCCCGGCGGCGCGCCAGTTGGTGACCACCGCCTTGTCCTTGCCGGCGGAGGTCTTGCCCTTTTCGAGCTCGCGCACCAGACCGTTGGCCATGACGTAGCCACGCTCGAGCGGCGAGCCGTCCCCGGCATTGTCGGCGACCATGGTAACGAAGACGAAGCGCCCGAAACCCTCCTGCGCGCCGGCGTCCCTGCCCGGTTCGGGAAGCGGGTCGGCCTTCGCCTTGCCGGATGCATCGCTCCTGACGAAGGTGCAGCGGCTGGCGATCGGCGCCCAGTCGAGCTCGCCGAGGCTGAGGCCGCGGGGCGTCAGGTCGGCCGGGCTGTCCTGGCTCTGTCCGGGCTTCGGCGGCGCGAAGGGGGAATCCTCGAGGCTCAGGCTGCCGGGCTCCTGCGCCAATGCGCTCCCGGCCGCCACCAGAACGATGGATGCGGCGATCGTCCGCCAGGAGCGGCTCGCGAACCGTTTCATGATGCTTCGTCCTCGTACGGCGCCCTTCCCCATCGCATGTCTCACAGAAAGCTCTGTGGGTCCATGTCGATTTGCAGCTGGACCGAGCCGCGCGGACGCGGCGCCCTGGCGAGGGTATCGCGGATATAGGCCTGGATCGGCGCCCGCCGGCTCGCCTCCACCAGCAGCCGGAACCGATGCCGTCCCCGGACGACGGCGAGCGGCGCCTCGGCCGGCCCGAGCATCTCGATCTCCGGCATCTCGGGCGCCGCGGCGCGGATCTCGCGGGCATGCGCCTCGGCGTCCTTGCGGCTGTCGGCCGAGACGATGATCGCCGCGAGCCGTCCGAAGGGCGGCAGGGCGCTGCGTCGCCGCTCGTCGATCTCGCTCTCGTAGAAGCTCTCCGGATCGCCGGCGACGAGCGCCTGCATCACCGGGTGCTGCGGCTGGAAGGTCTGGATCAGCCCGCGGCTCGCAAGGCCGGTCCGCCCGGCCCGGCCGGTCACCTGGTGGAGCAGTTGGAAGGTCCGCTCGGCAGCCCGCGGATCGCCATTGGCGAGGCCGAGATCGGCATCGATCGCGCCGACCAGCGTCATCTTGGGGAAGTGATGACCCTTGGCCACCAGCTGGGTGCCGATGACGATGTCCGCCTCGCCGTCGGCGACGGCTTCGAGTTCGCGCCGCAGCCGGCGCGGCCCGCCGGCGATGTCGGAGGAAAGGACGATGGTTCGCGCCTCGGAGAATTCCTCGACGATCTCCTCGGCGATCCGCTCCACCCCCGGCCCGCAGGCGACCAGATGGTCGAGCGTGCCGCATTCGGGGCAGGCCTCCGGCCGCGGCGTGGAAAAGCCGCAATGGTGGCACTGCAGGATGCCGCGCAGGCGGTGGTCGACCAGCCATGTCGAGCAGTTGTGGCACTGGAAGCGGTGGCCGCAGACCCGGCAGAGCGTCAGCGGCGCATAGCCGCGCCGGTTGAGGAACAGCAGCGCCTGTTCGCCGCGCGCAAGCGCCTTCCTGATCTCGGTCTGCAGCACCGGCGAGACGAAGCGCCCGCGTGCCGGCGGATGGCGCCGCATGTCGACCAGCGAGAGTTCGGGCAGCGCCGCATCGCCGTGGCGCGCCTTCAGCCGCACATGGCCGTAGCGCCCGGTCTCGGCGTTGACGCGGCTTTCGATCGAGGGCGTCGCCGAGGCCAGAACCACCGGGAGACCGCCCAGCGAGGCGCGCACCACCGCCATGTCGCGGGCGTGATAGAAGGTGCGGTCCTCCTGCTTGTAGGCGGGGTCGTGCTCCTCGTCGACGACGATCAGGCCGAGATCCTTGAACGGCAGGAACAGCGACGAGCGGGCGCCGGCGACGATCTTCACCCGCCCCTCGGCGACCTGCCGCCAGATCGCCTCGCGCTTCTTCGGCGGAACGTCGGAGTGCCATTCGGCCGGCGGCGCGCCGAAGCGGGCATGGAACCGGTCGATGAAGCTCTGGGTGAGCGCGATCTCGGGCAGAAGGATCAGCACCTGTCTGCCGGCGTCAAGGGCCGCGGCGACCGCCTCGAAATAGACCTCGGTCTTGCCCGATCCGGTGGCGCCCTCGAGAAGGATCGGCCGGAACGCGGCGGCCCTCACCGCTTCGACGAGGTCGCCGGCGGCCAGCGCCTGGTCCTCGCTGAGGGTGGCGCGGCCATAGGCGGTGTCGGGTTCGGCGACGGCCGGCGGCGGCGGAAAGCGCACCGTGCGAAAGACGCCCTGCCGGATCAGCCCGTCGACCACCGAGGCGCTGACGCCCGCGGCGCGGGCGAGCCCGCTCTTCGACCAGAAGGGCGCGTCCTCGGCGGCGGCGATCACCCGCCGGCGGGCCGAGGTGATCCGGTCGGGCTCCTCCCCCGTCGCCTCGATCCCCTCGATCCAGGACTCCGGATCGAAGGCCGCCGGCGCCCTCAGCGCCATGCGGACGACGAGCCCGGGTGGCGACAGCGTGTATTCGGCGACCCAGTCGACGAAGCGGCGCATCGTTTCGCCGAGTGGCGGGCAGTCGAAGACATGGGTGATCGGCCTCAGCTTCTTCGCGTCGACCTTGTCCGTCGGCCCGTCCCAGACGACCCCTGCCACCTGCCGGGGCCCGAGCGGCACCTGGACGATCGAGCCCGGCCTCACATCCATGCCCTCTGGCACGGTATAGGAATAGGGCCGACCGCTCGGCAGCGGCACCAGGACGGGCACGACGGCTTCTGGAAAGAGCTGGTCGGTGAAGCTCAACGGGACTCCCGGGCGTTCGAACAGGCGGACACCCTGCTCACGCGATTCGGCCGGCCACTGCAATCGGGCCCTTGGGCAGCGCCCTTGCCCGCCTGGCGGGCGGCATCCGCGACGAATCATCGGGAAAGCCTAGCCGCTCCGTGTCATGGGCGACAGCGCGGTGTTTCGCAAACAAGCCTTTCGAACCGCCACCCTCCGACCCATATGGCTTTGAGGACATCTATGCTGATAAGAGAGCCGCGACCCGTGGCCATAGTTCGGAATTGGAGGGCACTCCCATGAAATTCTTCGTCGATACCGCCGACGTCGCCGAAATCCGCGAGCTGGCGAATGCCAGCCTGCTCGATGGCGTCACCACCAACCCGTCGCTGATCAAGAAGGCCGACCGGCCGATGAAGGACATCATCGCCGAGATCTGCGACATCGTCGACGGCCCGGTCTCGGCCGAGGTGACGGCCACCGAGGCGAGCGAAATGGTCCGCGAGGGCAAGATCCTCGCCGCCATCGCCGACAATGTCTGCATCAAGCTGCCTTTGACCATGGACGGCCTCAAGGCCTGCAACGAGCTGACCGGCGAGGGCTTTCTCGTCAACGTCACGCTCTGCTTCTCGGCGGTGCAGGCGCTGCTCGCCGCCAAGGCCGGCGCGACGTTCATCTCGCCCTTCATCGGCCGCCTCGACGACATCAATCTCGACGGCATGGAACTGATCGCCGACATCCGCCGGATCTACGACAATTACGGCTTCGACACCGAGATCCTCGCCGCCTCGATCCGCACGATGAATCATGTGCGCGAGGCCGCCCTCATCGGCGCCGACGTCGCCACCGTGCCGCCGGCAACGCTGAGGGGTTTGGTCAAGCACCCGCTCACCGACAAGGGCCTCGAGACCTTCCTCGCCGACTGGAAGGCCACCGGCCAGACCATCGCCTGATCTTCAGCACCACCTGCTGACGTCAGGGGGCCGCGTTTAGCCGCGCGGCCCCTTTTTTCATTTTTGGACTGCCGTGTGTTGATTTTACGCGCGCCGTTCTGCTGTCCTGATCCTGAAGTGCTTTCTGCCGACGAAATGCAGGGTGAGCCTGGAATGTCGAGGGCGTGGTGCAGCTGCGCTTGCGCACGCTGTCCGCGTCCACGCATGAATCGCCGAGACTGCCGCCCGGTCCACCCCCCTCTGTCCTGCCGGACATCTCCCCCTCAAGGGGGGAGATCGATCTCGCGCCAGACGCCTCACTCTTTTCGATCCCACCGCAGTCCTGCATCGGGTGAGGCGGAAGTGTTCCGGCTTCGAATGAGAGAGCGGTAGCACCGAAGCTGCCGATCTCCCCCCTTGAGGGGGAGATGTCCGGCAGGACAGAGGGGGGTAACCGACGGCACGCCGCTCAAGTTGACACGCAGCGACATTCAGCCGACCGATCTGCCGCATGATCGACGGCGGCGGCTCCTGCCAACCGTTCAGCCAGCCATCTTCACCCCGTCGCGCCCTCACCAGCCGCCACCTCCTCCCGCGAGGGATCGCCCGCCTCCGGCCGCACGACGCGCTTCACCAGCCTCTCGAGGCTGAGCCCCTGCACCAGCACCGAGAAGATCACCACCGCATAGGTGGCGGTGACGATGAGGTCCCGCTGCGGGCCTTCGGGCAGCGACAGCGCCAGCGCCACAGAAATGCCGCCGCGCACCCCGCCCCAGGTTAGGACGGCGACGATGCCCCGCGAGAAGCGCTCGCGCAGCCGGACGATCTGGAACGGCAGATAGACCGCGAAGAAGCGTGCCAGGATCACCAGCGGGATCGCCAGGGCAGCGAGGGCCGCCGTCTGCCAGGTAAAGTCGACGACCAGGAGTTCGAGGCCGATCAGCATGAACAGGAGGGCGTTGAGGATATCGTCGATCAGCGTCCAGAAGCCGTGGAGATAGCGCTGGGTGAGATCGCTCATCGCATAGGCGACGCCGCGGTCGCCGATCAGCAGCCCTGCCACCACAACGGCGATCGGCCCCGAGAGACCGAGCTGGTGGGCGGCGGCATAGGTGCCCATGACGAGGGCCAGCGAGATCAGCACCTCCACCGGATAGTCGTCGATCTTCAGCATCATCCAGTAGGCGACCCAGCCGGTCACCGCGCCGAAGATCGCCCCGCCGAAGGCCTCGACGGCGAAATGCTGGACGGCCAGCGAGACCGTCAGATGCTCGCCCGAGGCGCCGGTGGCGAGGCCGACGAGGATGGTGAAGACGACGACGCCGACGCCGTCGTTGAACAGCGACTCGCCCGCCATGTCGATCTCGAGCCGTTTCGGCACGCCGCTGATCGTCTTCAGCGTCGCCAGCACGGCCACCGGGTCGGTGGGCGAGATCAGTGCGCCGAAGACCAGCGCCCAGGCGAAGTCCACCGGCGCGCCGACCGATGCTGCGAGGAAATAGAAGCCCGAGCCGCAGATCGCCGTCGAGATCAGAACGCCGAATGTCGCCATCAGCCCGACGGAGAGGCTGCGCGATTTCAGCGCCTCCCAGTCGACATGGAGCGCCCCGGCAAACAGCAGAAAGCCGAGCATTCCCTCCATCAGCGTCTCGTTGAAGTCGATGCCGGCGACGGTCTCGCGCAGCGCCGCCGGAAAATCGAGATCCGGAAAGGCTGCCAAAAGGCCCATCAGCGCCAGCGACGAAATCAGCGCGAGGATCAGGAGGCCGGCATTGCTCGGCAGGTCGAGATAGCGCTTGTTGAAATAGCCAAACAGCGCCGCGAGGACGAGAAGCAGGGCTGCCAGATCGAAAAGGGTCAGCATGGCGGGTCCGATCGTTCGCTCGTCGATCCGCGTCAGGGCAGCGACACGGCAAAAGGGGCGACGCTGCGCGCCGCCCCTTCAGGTGAACACCACGATTTCTTCGGAAATGCCAGCCATTGGCCGGCGTCCGCGTTCCGATCAGGCCTGGAAATGGCTTTCCAGGAAGTAGATCGACTTGTCGAGGCCACGGGCGACCTCGGTCAGGAGGTCCTCGGTCAGGTCGTCACCGGCCTCGCCGGCTTCCTCGAGGCCCTCCTGCGCCGCCTTGCTCCACTTGGCGTAGGAGTCGGCGAGGCGCTTCAGATGATCCTCGGACTTCACCAGCTCGAGCGGATAGGGGTCGAGGATGGTGTTCTCGACGGACGCCTGCACGGTCCCGTGGGCCTGGCCGCCGAGAGCCGTCAGCCGCTCGGCGATCTTGTCCACATAGTCCTCGACCACCTCGTGAAGGTCGTCGAACAGCTCATGGACGGCGATGAAGTTCATCCCCTTGACGTTCCAGTGGGCCTGCTTGGTCTGGTAGGTGATGTCGACGGCGGTGGCGAGATGGGTCTGCAGCAGTTCCACCATCGAGCCGCGGACATTCTCGGAAATCGGGTTCTTCGTCGGATGCAGCTTGGTCTTGCCGGTCTTGTTGGCCTTGGCCATGGAAAACTCCTTCTGTCACTTCACTACCGGCCGGGCCGCATGTCGTGGCCGGCCATGCAATTCCTGCCCGATAACCACTCCGGCGGGGCGAGGTTCCGCAACAGCGCGTCACCCGGACGGCCCGGTCGCACCGACAGGCAACTGGCAATGAGGATGGTTGCTCGGCGCAGTCCGCCGCCCCAGATGCCGTGGCCAGACAGAGCGAGGAGGAAGCCATGAAGACGCTGCTCATCACCGGCGCATCGAGCGGGATCGGCGCCGCCACGGCAAGGCGCGCGGTCGAGGCCGGCTATGCCGTCGGCCTCGCCGCCCGGTCGAAGGACAAGCTCGACGGCCTCGTCGCCGAACTCGGCGATGACAATGCCCAAGCGTTGAGCTGCGACGTCACCGACTATGCCTCGCAGCAGGCCGCAGTCGCGGCGGTCGTCGAGCGCTTCGGCCGCCTCGATGCGGTCTTTGCCAATGCCGGCATCGGCTCGAAGGGATCCGGCACGGCCGGCGGCGATCCGGAGGAATGGCGGCGGATGGTGCTGACCAACGTCCTCGGCGTCATGTACGCCGTCAAGGCGGCGCACGAAGCGATCATCGCCGCCAGGGGCCACATCCTGATCACCAGTTCCGGCGCCGGCCGCAAGGTGCTGCCGGGTTCGGTCTACGGCGCGACCAAATGGGCGATGTCGGGCTATGGCGCCAATCTGCGCGAGGAGATGCGGGAAAAGGGGGTCAAGGTCACGCTGATCGAACCGGGCATGGTCGAGACGCCGTTCTTCGACGAGCCGAAGCCCGGCGCGCTCGAGGCGGACGACATCGCCCGCGCCGTCATCTACGCGCTGTCGCAGCCGGACAACGTCCTCGCCGGCGAAATCTGGGTGGAGCCGCTGCAGCGCTGATCGGGCCCAGCCCTTCGAGACGACGAGACCTGGCGCTAGGCGGAAGCGGGCGCCCCGGTCTTCATGCGGGCCGGAACGCTCAGCCCATATGGTCCTTGATGCCCATATAGGCCTTGTCGCCCCAGACCGATTCCACCCGCGCATTGCGGCCGCAGCCGGTGCGGTAATAGCGGTATTTCAGCGGGTTCTTCTTGTAGTAGTCCTGGTGATAGCCCTCGGCCGGCCAGAAGGTCGGCGCCGTGGTCACCTCGGTGGCGACCTGGCCGAGATCCTTCTTCACCGCGGCTTCGGACGCCTTCGCCTGCTTCAGTTGCGCCTGCGAGGTCGCGTAGATGGCGGTGGTGTAGGCGTGCCCGCGATCGCAGAACTGGCCGCCGGCATCGGTCGGATCAACCGAATGCCAGAATACCTCGAGCAGCTTGTCGTAGCTGACCTTCGAGGGATCGAAGGTGACGCGGACCGCCTCGCGGAAGCCCTCGTGGTCGTAATAGGTTGGGTTCTGCGCCTTGCCGCCGATATAGCCGGAGGTGGTGTCGAGGACGCCGCCAAGATGGTCGAAGTCGCTCTCGACGCACCAGAAGCAGCCGCCGGCGAAGATCGCCGTCTCGGTCTTCTGGGCGCCGGCCGGCGCCGCAAATCCAACCAGGCTCAGGGACAGCGCAAGGGCGCCTGCGACTGTGAAGCTGCGTTTCATTCCGGTCTCCTTCATCGGTCCCGCCACCGGGCCAGTCGCCCCGCGGCATGAAAACGCCGGCATCCGCGGCGGGCCGGCGAGGTCTTCGAGGAAACTTCGCCGGCGCCGCCGCGATTGTTTCACATCCGCAGCATCAATTCGCCCGTGATCTCGACGGTCCCGGGGCGGCAAGCCGAAAAGGCCGCCGTCAGCCGCCGTCGGCGGCGAAGCCTGCCGCCTCGATGCCCGCGATCGCCGCGGCCTCGTCATTGTCCGAGGTGTCGCCGGTGATGCCGACGGCGCCGAGGATCGCGCCGCCCTCGCCCTTGATGAGCACGCCGCCCGGCACCGGCACCAGAACGCCCTTGGCGAGCGCGTTCATCGCCTGGATGAAATAGGCCTGCTCCTCCGCCCGCTTGTGGATCGCCCGCGAGCCCATGCCGAGAGAGATCGCGCCGTTCGCCTTGCCGATGGCGATGTCGGGCCGCATCCGCGATGCGCCGTCGGAGCGCTCGAGCGCGATCAGCGCACCGCCGGAATCGAGGACGGCGACGGTCAGCGGCTTGAAGCCCTTGGCGATGCCGGCCTTGAGGGCTTCGGCGATGATGATGCGGGCTTTTTCGAGCGTCAGCATGCGGGGCAATCTCCTTCTTGTGCGGGCCCGAAGATAGGCATCCCGGCGGCGCTGTCAGCCGGAAACGTCGCTGCAGTGCAGCGAAACACCGGCGGACGGCGCCTCAGCGGCCGACGAGAAGGATCTGCACCCGGCGATTTTCGGCGGCGTCCGGGTCGTAGGGGTTCTTCAGGTCCCGCTCGCCCCGGCCCGAAGTGACGAAGCGGCTGCGCGGCAGGCCGGAGGCCCTCACCAGCGCGTCGGCCAGCTGCTCGGACCGGCGCTGGGAGAGGTCGAGATTGTAGGCGTCGCTGCCGGCCGCGTCGGTGTGGCCGAGGAGCACGAAGCGCTTGTCGGCCAGGCGCGGATCGGTCAGCGCCGTCGCCAGTTCGTAGATCTTGCCGTATTCGGAGGAGAGCGGCTGGTCGTCGTTATAGGCGAACAACACCTCGATATCGATCGAAGGCAGCGGCCTCGAATTCTCGACGGCGATCGCCGCCCGGGCCTCCTCGGCCTTTTCCGGCGTCGCCGCGGTGGTGACGGCGACCGGTTCCGGCTCTTCCTCGATGACGCCGAGATTCTGCAGGTCGTCCAGCGAGAAGGATTTCGACGATTTCTTCGCGGCCCCGCCGCAATCGGCGCCGCCGCTGACGAGGCAGTCGCTGAGGCCGCCACCGGAGGGCTTGGCCGCGGGCGCCGGCTCGGCCGGAGAGCCGGCATCGCTCGGGGCGACCGAATCGAGGTCGAAACTGTCGAGCGACATGCCCTGTGCGAGCGCCGGACCCGACCAGAGGAGAAGCGCCACCGCCGCGGCACCCGCAAGGGCGGTTGAGCGACCGGGTCTGCCGCGAGCAGAATGTCTCGTCGTGGTCGCCGCGATCCTGGTCATCATCGTCTCCCTTCGTTTCTCACTGCAGCTTCTCGACCGAGCCGAAGGCGTAGCCGACGCCGCCCGGCAGCGTCGCGGCCGCGGCGCGGCGCTCGCTCGAAAGTTCGCCCCTGATGCCGCCGAGCCAGCCGACGAGATCCTGCTTCTGCGGCTCGACGACACAGCTCGAACAGAACAGCACCACCTTGTTGAGGCCGAGCGGATCGGCTTCCTCGAGATAGAGCTTGGCCTTGGTTTTCGGCGAGGATTCGTAGGCCGTCGCGCCGGAGGCGGTCTCCGACTTTTCGAAGATCCGCACCGGGATCGGCGTGACCTTGCCGGATGCGAAGGCAAAGAAGGACGGCGTGCACTGGCGCACGAGGGCGCGCAGGGACAGCCGGTCACCGGTGCGGCCGGTCGTCGGGCCGACGGAAAAGTCGAGGATCTGGCCCTCTTCCCGGCAGGAAGGCGCGACGGGCTCGGGCACGGCGATCGGCTCGGGCTGGGGCGCGTCCGGGAGCCCGGCGAGTTCACTGGAAGGCTCGTCCGGACCGGCGTCGGGTTCGACGGGCACTGGGACCGTCGGGATCGTCCCGTCGGCGCGCGGCGTCGGATCGGTGGAGACGCCGTTCTCCGCTCCGTCCGGATCCACCACCTCCGGCGGCGTTTCGGAAAGACCGAGGGCCGGGGTCCCTTCGCCATTGCTGGCGGTCGGCGTCGGATCCGGTGTGTCGACGGTATCCGGCTGTGGCTCGTTCACCGCCTCCGGCACCATGCGGCAGGCATCGAACTCGCCGGATTCGGCCGCCACCGAAAAGCGCTGGCGCGACAGGAGCCGGCCCTTCGACCTCAGCGAAGCCAGAATGTCGAGCGTGTCGGCCGGCTGGCTCGGCACGGTGAAGGCAAGGTCGAGGATTGCCGTTTCGTCCCCTTCCGCCGGTTCGCCGAGCAGGAGGTCCGGCAGGTTGCGGCCTGCCAGCCCCGAAGACACGTTCAGCTGGTCGGCGCCGTAATAGGCGTCCTGAAAGCGCTCGGCCGCCCGGTCGAGATAGGCGCAGCCGGGATCGGCGGAGGACTTCAGATAGACGCCGGGAAGGCTTTTCAGCCGCGGTGCCAGCGTGTCGAGCGCTGCGCGGTAGGCGCCTTCGAGGGTGAGATAGTCGCGCGGGCTGCGGCTGTCGGCCATCGGCTCCAGCGTATCCAGCGCCAGGTTGAAGGCGATCGAGCGGTTGCAGCCATAGGCGCCGTCGGCGCCGCGGGCAAAGACCGACATGTCGATCCTGGCGACACCGGGCTCCGGCCGGGTCGCCTTGAGGACGATCGGCAGGGTCGACGAGCCGAGCCGCGACAGCGCCGTGGCCAGCTGGTTCTGGTCCTGCGTGCCGAGGCCGGAAATCGGCGCCAGCGCGCCGGCATCGGCGGCAGCGCTGACATCGACGGCCACCCGCCGCGCTTCGCGCAGACCCCTGAGGACGAGGTCGTTGACCCGCTGCCGGTCGTTTTGGGTGAAATGCGGATCGCCGATCGGCAGGCCGTAGAAGGTCACGGTGAACGGCCGCGGTTCCTTCAGGCCGATGCAGTTGCGGGTGAGGACGTCGGCGACGGTGTCGCGCAGCCGTGCCTCGATGAGGTCGAGCGTGTCGTCGGCTCCGGCGGCGCGGGCGGCCTCCAGCGAAGACGCCGCCATCGCCCCGGCGAGGAGCAGCGCCATGACGGCTCTTAGCGCGCCACGGCGCTTGCGCGCGGCGAGCCGGGCTCGAGTGATGGTCTCCTTGAACGCGTTCACGCCTGTCATGCCTGCCCTTCCGTCGCTTTTTTCCGGCAGTGGAAACCCCAGAGCCATTCGTGTCGCCCCGGCCCGCGCCCGACCCGCGTCCAACCCGCATCCATGAGGCGCGCAGCGGCGCGCGCCGCCCGTGTCGCCGGGTTCATTTCTTCGCGCAGGGCAAGGCCGCACCGCCGAACCGCGCCGAACAGGCGATCTGGCCGATCAGCGCCTGGGCGTTCTTCGAGGCCCGGCCGTCCGAGCCGAGGGTAAAGCGCATGCGCACCGTCGCCGCCGCGTCGCCGTCGTCCAGAGCGAAATTGTAAAATCCCGAGCGCCGGTCGGCGGCGACACCCGAATAGACGAAGGCGCCGGCAAAGCTCTTGTCGTAGGTGACGTTGCGCCGGTCGAGCGCGTCGCGGCGGTCGCGCTCCTCCGTGAAGATCGCCGCCTCGCCGACATCCACCTCCACGTCGAGATCGCCGAAGCGCCAGATCCTGAGGCCCGCCTCCTCGATCAGCGGCGCGGCATTCGAGACCACGGCGGCGGAAAAGCGTGACGCGTCGACCCCGGCGAGCGAGGCAGAAACGGCCCCAGCCGGCGCCTCGGGCGCGCCGGGCGCTGCGGCGGGAAGCGGCACGCCGCGCTTGTCGGCGGCGATCGCGGCGCGCGCCGGCGCCGGCAGGTCGGCGATCTTCATCTCCTTCGGCAGCAGCCAGGAGACCATCGGTGTCAGCCTCAGAACGCTCTGGCTGGCGCGCTGGCCGTCATAGGCCGCCTGGTTCCAGCCACTGGCGGAAAAGCTGAAGCTGGTGAAGGGCTCGGTATAGGTGTCGCTGACGTCCTCGAGCCAGGCCATGCGGGCGAGCGAGACGGTGAAGTCGTCGGACGGGATCGACTGGGACGCGCCCGCTCCACAGAATGCCAGCGTCAGCGGCCGGTCGTCGATGTCGAAACCGTAGAAGACCTCGCCCTCCTTGGTCTTGCCGGACGGGGATTCGTGATAGTCCGCCTCAAGCGCCGTCACGTTCGAAAGATCCGTGCGGTAATGCAGCGCCAGAAGCTTCTCGCAGACATTCCGCGTGATCGTGCGCCGATCAAGGCCGAGGGTCGAGACGGGAATCGGCGGCAGCTCGCCACCGAAGGCGACGACGTCGGCGACCGTCTCGATCGCCATCACGTCGTCCGGCCCCATTGCGACGATCCGGTCGATCACCAGCGGATCGACATTGTAGTTCGCCAGAAACCGGACGAGGGTCGAGATGCCGAGGCGAAGCCCGTTCGCCTGGGTGTCGAGGCGCTCCGCCTCGGGCAGCGCGGCGATGGCCGCCGGCGAGATGTAGGGCGAATGAAAGCCGATCCGGCCTCCCGGCTCGACATAGCGGTCGACATAGGTGCCGACGCCGCCGGTGGCATGGAAGCTCGACCCGCCGAGCCATGTGAGGGCGCAGGCGGAAAGGCAGACATGACCCTCCTCGACGATCGCCGCGACGTTCTTCTCGCGCATCGTCTCGGCAATCGCGATGCCCTCGGTAAAGGCGCCGCCGGGGCTGTTGAGGCTCAGCATCGCGGCGGTGTTCTGAATGTCGCAGTCGTTGGTCCGGCAGAGCGTGTCGACGAGGGTGGCGAGCTTGGCGGCATCGCCCTTGCCGATAACGCCGGAGAGTTCGATCACCGGGTCCTGCCGGCTGGCGCTGAAGGCGTCTCGGACGAGGCGGAAGTCTGCCGCACCAGAAGGCAGAGTCGCGGCCAGCAGAGCCGTCGCCCCAGCGAAGAGGATCGCCGGCATGCTGCCGCAGCGTCGAAGGCCGTCCCGCATCGACCGGCATCTCCCTTTCCATCAGAAGCGAACCGGGCAGAAGGCCTCCGCCCCCTGCAGCCTCGCAATGGCAGCGTGATATAACGTTGCGGAAGATAGCAGCATCGCTGCGAAGTGAAAATGACGTTTCGCGGAGAGATGGCGGTGGGGCAGCGGACCCAGGCGCATGGCCGGACTGCAGTCCTTTCAAGTCAGGATACGCTCAGTTCCTGAGGGAGCCGGCTTGTCACGGCTCCGTCCTGGTGGCGCCTTTCCGCATGTCCTGGTGGAGCCAGACCATGCGGTCGCAGAACCACAGCTTGCCGCCCATCGCTAGGCTGAGACCGAGAAGCGTCGGCCAGATCGCCAGAACCGCAAGGCCGTAGATCAGCGGCAGGACACCGGCGGCGGAGACGCCGGTGAGGATCATCCCGACAAGCCGGTGGCCGGACGGGATCGGGGTTTTCCGCCGGGCGAGGAACAGCCGCTCGCCATAGGTCGCCCGCGCCGCCCAGCTGTCGGTTCGGGCGGGCGGCGGAAACAGCCGTGGGTTGAGATAGACGAAAGCCGCGACGGCCGCGGCCGGCAGCAGGCACCACCAGCCGAGCCAGACGCGGCTCCAGATCGCGGCTGCGAGCAGCGGCAGCGCTGCCACCCGACTCCAGACGCTGAGCGGATTGGCATGGCGTGCCCAAGCGGCATCGTCCATGCGCATGGCGCGTTCGGCAAGGGCGAAGACGTCCATCGCCCTCGCCCTTCGCCGACCCCGCGAGCCGCGCTCAGCTCTCCTCGGCGAGGCCCTCGAAGAGGGCGGTCGAGAGGTAGCGCTCGGCAAAGGAGGGGATGATGATGACGATGTTCTTGCCCGCCATCTCCTCGCGCTGGCCGACCTTCACCGCTGCCAGCACCGCCGCTCCTGAGGAGATCCCAACCGGGATGCCCTCGAGCCGCGCCACCATGCGGGCATATTCGAAGGTCTCCTCGTTGGAAACCTGGACGATCTCGTCGTAAATTTCGCGGTCGAGGATCGCTGGCGCGAAGCCCGCCCCGATGCCCTGAATCTTGTGCGGTCCGGGATTGCCGCCGGACAGCACCGGCGAGGCCTCGGGCTCGACCGCGACGACCTTCAGGTCCGGATTGCGCGACTTCAGCACCTGGCCGGCACCGGTGATCGTCCCGCCGGTCCCGATGCCGGCGACCAGCACGTCGACCTTGCCGCCGGTGTCGTTCCAGATCTCCTCGGCCGTGGTGCGGCGGTGGATCTCCGGGTTGGCCGGGTTCTCGAACTGCTGCGGCACCACCGCGTCGGGGATCTCCTGGACGAGTTCCTCGGCCTTGGCGATGGCGCCCTTCATGCCCTTGGCGCCCTCGGTGAGGACGAGATCGGCGCCGAGGAGGCGCAGCATCTTGCGCCGCTCCATCGACATCGTCTCCGGCATCGTCAGGATCAGCTTGTAGCCCTTGGCCGCCGCGGCAAAGGCGAGGCCGATGCCGGTATTACCCGAAGTCGGCTCGACCAGCGTCGTCTTGCCGGGCTCGATCTTGCCGTCGGCCTCCAGCCTCTCGATCATCGCGACGCCGATGCGGTCCTTGACGCTGGCGATCGGATTGAAGAATTCGAGCTTGGCGAGGAGATTGGCCTTCACGCCATACTGCTTGGCCACCTTGTTCAGGCGCACCAGCGGCGTATCGCCGATCGTGTCGGTGATGGAATCGTAGATCCGGCCTCGTCCCTTGGTGCGGGGAAGACCGTCGGTGACCGGCTTGTCCATGATTTCCTCCGTTGTTCGACCGGCCCTGTGCCGGCAGAGATATTGCCGCGACGCCGCCATTGGCAGGCGCCGGAGCGAGATTGGCGATCCGTCCCTGACGGAGCTTCGCCCGGCCCGGCGCGACGTGGGCGCAAGCAAGCGCCATGCGGCGAAGCGTCGCTTCGAGCCAACATAGGACGGCGACAGGGCTTCTTGGAGGCCGGTTTTTCCCAAAGCGCCACCGGCCCGGGAACAGCTTTCCACCGATCCGCCGCGATCCGGCAGAGCATTCTTCCGGATTTGAATCAATTTTTGCCGCCAAAACACAGCCAATCTTCAAGGAGAGGCAGGCATCCTTTGCTGATTGCCAAGAAAATCACAGCTCTATCGGCAGCTTAGGACAAGATCATGCAACAATCATCGGAACGAACTAAAACCGTTTGCGGTGAGTTCATCCTCCTTGCGGTGGTGGTGATCCTCGCGGCGACCGCCCTCGCCCTCTGGTTCTTCAAGTCCTACGGGCAGGCAGTGTTGATGCCGGCGGTCGGCTTCACGCTTTGCGTGACCGCGGCGAGCGTCCTTCCCTATCTCGCCTATCTCGCATTCCGCGTCTCGTCGCTCTATGCCGACAATGACGGGCTGATGCGGGCGGCGATGACCGACCGGCTGACCGGCGTCCTTAACCGGCAGGGCTTCGACCGGAAATTCCGCAGCCATCTGCGCGATCTCTCCGGCCAGGTCGACAAGGGCCTGATGCTGCTCATCGTCGATGCCGACCACTTCAAGCGGATCAACGACCGGCTCGGCCACCCGGTCGGCGACGTCGCCCTGAAGCGCATCGCCGCGACGCTGAAGAAGCTGGTGCGCCAGAGCGATGCGGTCGGCCGGCTGGGCGGCGAGGAATTCGTGCTGTCGCTGCCCTGCGGCACGGCCGAGCAGGGCGAAATGGTCGCCGAGCGCCTCCGCATGGCGATCAACCGCATCTATGTTGGCTCGGGCACCAACGGCACCCAGCTTTCGGTCTCGATCGGCGGCGTTTTCCTGCGCAACCCGCAGCCTTTCGAGAGGCTCTACGAAGCCGCCGACGCCAATCTCTACAAGGCCAAGGAAGGCGGCCGCAATCGCTGCACCATCACCAGCGTCTCCGCTCAGGGCCGCAGCCGGCTGCGCGGGCTCGACGGCGAGCCGGCCGCGCGGCTGGCAGGCTGATCGTAGAAAATCCTGCAGGGTCAGTGGCTTCAGGTGAGATCCAGACCAGTCGCCTGCGGTCTACGAACTCTCGCAAGCAAGATTGGAAGGCCGCCCCGTGCGGCCTTTCGCCGTTCCGGCGGCATCCATCATCGCCGGAATGCGTCGTGGCCTGTCAGTTCCGGCCGGTGGAGCCGAAGCCGCCCTCGCCCCGCGCCGTGCCGGAGAGGATGTCGACGAGACGGAATTCGGCCCGGGTGACCGGGGCGATCACCGCCTGGGCGATCCTCTCGCCGGGCGCGATCTCGAAATCCGCGTCGCCGAGATTGATCAGGATGACCTTCACCTCGCCGCGATAGTCGCTGTCGACCGTGCCGGGACTGTTGAGCACCGTCACGCCATGTTTCGCGGCGAGGCCCGAGCGCGGCCTGATTTGCATTTCGAAGCCGTCCGGCAGCTCGACAGCAAGGCCTGTCGGCACCAGCGCCCGGGCGCCCGGCTTCAGGACCAGCGGCGTCGCGAGCGCTGCGCAGAGGTCGGCGCCGGCGGCCCCGCTGCTAGCATAGACCGGTAGCGGCGCATCCTGCCCGTGGGCGAGACGGACGACGCCGACCGCGATCCTGCCGTCGTCCTTCATCGTCATGCCGAGCCCTTCCGCCCGAGCCTCGCGGCGATCCAGGCGGCGAGCCGTTTGGCCGCGGCGGATTTTGCCAGCGTCGGCCAGTCTTCGACCCCCTCGGCGGTGACGAGGCGGATGGTGTTGTCCGCCCCGCCCATGACGCCGCCGGCCGGCGAGACGTCATTGGCGAGAATCGCGTCGGCGCCCTTCCTGGCGAGCTTCGAACGGGCGTTTTCCAGGAGGTCGTCGGTCTCGGCGGCAAAGCCGATGACGAGGCCCGGACGCTCGGCATGATGGCCGATGGTCGCGAGGATGTCGGGGTTCTCGGCAAGAGCCAGGGCCGGGGCCCCCTCGCCGGTCTTCTTGATCTTGCGGCTGCTTTCCGTCGCCACACGCCAGTCCGCCACGGCCGCGACGAAGACCGCGACGTCGGCGGGCAGCGCCGCCTCGACCGCCCCAAGCATTTGCCCCGCCGTCTCGACATGGCGAACGACCATGCCGTCCGGATCGGGAAGCGACACGGGACCGGAGACGAGCGTCACGCTTGCGCCGGCATCGCGCAGGGCTTCGGCGATCGCATGGCCCTGCCGGCCGGAGGAGCGGTTGGCGATGTAGCGCACCGGGTCGATCGGCTCGTGGGTCGGCCCTGAGGTGACGATCGCCGAGCGGCCGGCGAGCGGCCTTGCGGGGGGCGCAAGAATCGCCTCGACTTCCGCGACGATCCCCAGCGGCTCGGCCATGCGACCGGTCCCCGCCTCGCCCTTTTCGGCCATCTCGCCCTTGCCCGGCCCGACGAAGCGGACGCCGTCCTCGATCAGCTGCAGATGGTTGCGCCGGGTCGCCGTGTGGCTCCACATCGCCGGGTTCATCGCCGGCGCCATCAGGACGGGCGCGCGGGTGGCAAGCAGGATCGCCCCGGCAAGATCATCGGCGAGCCCGGTCACCAGCCGTGCCATGCGGTCCGCCGTCGCCGGCGCGACGATGACGAGGTCATGCTCGCGGGCAAGCCGGATGTGACCGACATCCTGCTCGTCTTCGCGGTCGAAGAGATCCGAATAGACACGCCTTGCGGCGAGCGCGCCGACGGCAAGCGGCGTGACGAACTCCGCCGCCGCCGCGGTCATCACCGGCGTCACCGCCGCGCCGCGCTCCCTCAGCCGGCGGATGAGGTCGAGCGACTTGTAGGCCGCGATGCCGCCACCGATGACGAGGAGGATGCGCTTGTCGGAAAGCGTGCTCATGGGACCAGCGCCGCCGTGATGTCGGTCAGGGCGAAGTCGTCGCCCTTGAAGAGCAGCGGCACGTCGAGCGAGCGTGCCAGTGCATAGGAAAAGCAGTCGCCGAAATTGAGCTTTGCGGGGCTGCCTGAACCTCGACCGTAGCGCCGCCAGGCATCGGCGGCGATGACGGACTGAGCTTCGGTGAAATCCATGGTCTGCACGTCCATCTCTTTCAGGATTTCATCCAGCCGCCGGGTGCCGTTCGCTCCGAGCTTACCGTGAACGACGATGGCCAGTTCAAGACGGGTGGCGGCAGAGATCGCCGCATCCTCCATGAGCAGGGTTCTGGCGAAATTGGCCGCCTCTTCTTCTGCCGTCACGATCGCAACGAAAGCGGAGCTATCGACCGCGATCACTCGACGAAATTCCAGAGTTCGTCTGTGTAGGCCTTCTGGTCAAAGGGCTCTTTCGGCTTTTCTCCGAGGGAAAGGATCCGCTGCAACCGCCTCTCCTTGTCCTCGTCCCATTCCCGCCGGACCTGTGCTGCTTCCGGCTCTGCGGCGACGGTGGAGATCAGTTCGCGTGCCTCATCCACCACGGAGCGACCATGCGCTTTTGCCAGGCCCTCCAGCCTGCGCATAACGGCATCGTCGAGATGGTCGATCGTCAGGCTCGCCACGGTATCCTCCGGCAGGGCTTGCGACACCGTCGCGATTTCGCTCGGTCTCTATTTAGCCGCGTCCCACGCGCCCGGCAACGCGCCTGCCCTCGCCTCACCCGAAGACCAGAGCCCCAGCGATCGTGACCAGGGCAATGGCGATCACCCAGCGCTCGACATGGCCGAGGATGATGCTCGCCTTGCCGTCCTGGACGAGGTCGTAGAGCGTGTCGTCGTTGAGCCGGATACCGTTCTCGATCAGTTCGGGGAGCTCGCGGCCGAGGATCTCCAGCCCGACGGCGAGCTCCGGCGCCTTGCGCAGAAGCTTCAGCCCGGCCTCGATCCCGTCCCTTGCCTCCTGCAGCTTCGCCGCCGGCCCGAGCTCCGTCATGATGTAGTCGGAGACCACCGGTTCGGCGGCGACCCACATGTTGAACTTCGGATCGAAGGTTCGCGCCACACCCTCGACGACGACCATGGTCTTCTGCAGGAGCACGAGTTCCGGCCGCGTCTGCATCTCGAACAGCTGGGTGACCTCGAAGAGCAACGACAGAAGGTGGCCCATCGAGATCGTCTCGGCCGGCTGGCCGTAGATCGGCTCGCCGATCGCCCGCAGCGCCTGGGCGAAGCTCGCGACGTCCTGAGTGCGCGGCACGTAGCCGGCCTCGAAGTGGATCTCGGCGACGCGGCGGTAGTCGCGCTGGATGAAGCCGTAGAGGATCTCGGCGAGGAAGCGCTTAGAATCCCGCGACAGCCGCCCGACGATGCCGAGATCGACCGCGACGATGGTGCCGTCCGGGGCAACGAACAGATTGCCCTGATGCATGTCGGCATGGAAGAAGCCGTCGCGCATGGCATGGCGCAGGAAAGACTGGACGACGGTGACGCCGATCTTCTTGGTGTCGTGGCCGGCGGCCACCACGCCGGCCACGTCGGACAGCTTGATGCCGTCGATCCACTCCATGGTGATGACGTCGCGGCCGGTCCGCTCCCAGTCGATCGAGGGAACGCGAAACCCCTTGTCGCGGACGATGTTCTCGGCCATCTCCGACGAGGCCGCCGCCTCCAGCCGCAAATCCATCTCGATGCGGGTGGACTGGGTGAGCGTCTCGACGACGGCCACCGGGCGGAGCCTGCGCGAAGCCTCGACGAATTTTTCCAGAAACCTTGCGATGAAGGCGAAGGTCGCGAGCTCGCGGCGGAATCTGGCGCGGATTCCCGGCCGGATCACCTTCACCGCGGCGAAACGCTCGATCCCGTCGCGGTCGCGAACCCGCGCCTTATAGACCTGGGCGATCGAGGCCGCGCCAACCACCTCGCCGAGATCGACGAAGAGGTCGCTGATCGGTCGGCCGAGGGTGGTCTCGATTTCGGCCACCGCCTCTTCGCGCGGGAACGGCGGCACTTTGTCCTGCAGCGATCCGAGCTCGCTGGCGATGTCGGCGCCGACGATGTCGGGCCGCGTCGCCAGGAACTGGCCGAGCTTGACATAGGACGGACCGAGCCGGTGCAGCGCCCGCGACAACCGGTCGGAGCGGGCCTGATGCCTGACCGACTTGCGCTCGATCAGCCGTGCCATGCGGTGGAGCAGCGCCGGCACCGGCGGCAACCCCTCGGCGGGAAACGCTCCGACGACGCCTTCACGCGCCAGCACGAAGCCGGCTCTGAGCAGCGCGAAGGTCCCGGTTACTGGATTTGTCACGGATCTCTTTGCTCGGCCCGGTCGGAAAGTGTCGCGACGGTTCGCGAGGCCGCCCCCGTTCTAGTCTCGTCGCATGATCGTTGTGGGACGGTGGATCCCATTCTGCCGGTCATGCCCTCAGAGCTTCCAGCCCGAATGGATGGCCGCGATCCCGCCGGAGAGGTTGCGGTAGCTCACCCGCTCGAAGCCGGCCTGGCGGATCGCCGCGGCGAAATTCGTCTGGTTGGGGAAGCGGCGGATCGATTCGACGAGATACTCGTAAGACTCCCGGTCCCGCGCGACCATCTCGCCGATCCGCGGGATCGCCTGGAACGACCACGCATCGTAGACGCGGTCGAGAATCGGCATGTCGACCTCGGAAAATTCCAGGCACAGGAACCGCCCGCCGGGCTTCAGCACCCGGTAGGCCTCCTCCAGCGCCTTGCCGATCTTCGGCACGTTGCGGATGCCGAAGGCGATCGTATAGGCGTCGAAATGGCCGTCCGGAAGCGGCAGTTCCTCGGCATTGCCTTCGAGAAAGGCGAGATTGTCGGAGAGCTTTCGCTTGATCGCCCGCTCCGCGCCGACGCCGAGCATCGACGCGTTGATGTCGACGACGGTGCCCTTACCCCGCCGCCGCGTCGCCTCGACGATCCGGAAGGCGACGTCGCCGGTGCCGCCGGCGACGTCGACGAAGCGGTATTCCGGCCGGTGCGGCGGGCTCAGCCAGGCGACCATCGCCGCCTTCCAGGCCCTGTGCAGGCCGCCGGACATCAGATCGTTCATCAGGTCGTAGCGCTCGGCCACCCGGTGGAACACGGCATTGACGCGCTCCTGCTTCTCGGCCCCGCCGCCGACGGTTTCGAAGCCGTAGGCGGTTTCCATGGCTTCGGCTCCGGCGACGCGCGACTGCGACATGACATTCGACCTTCATTGCAACGCATCGGTCCGATGCGGATATTGCGGGCGCCCGATCGCCTCGCCTCGGCTGCGAGAAAGACGGGCCTAGCGGCTTCTTCGCGCGACGCCAAGAGGCGACCCGCCGGAGCCGACATTCGAGCGAAGGACTTAAGCGAAGATGCCGGAATTACCAGAGGTGGAGACCGTTCGGCGCGGCCTCGAGCCGGTCATGGCGGGCGCCCTGATCGAGCGCGTCGTCGCCGCGCGGCCGGACCTGCGCTTCCCGCTGCCGGAGAACTTTGCCGCGCGCCTTGCCGGCCGGCGGATCGAGGGGCTCGGACGGCGGGCGAAATATCTCCTTGCCGACATCGAGGGCGGCACGGTGCTCGCCATGCATCTCGGCATGTCCGGCTCGTTCCGGATCGAGAGCGACGCCGGCGAAAGCCTTCCCGGGGTCTTCGTCCATCCCCGCTCGAGCGAGCGGCTGCACGACCATGTCCGGTTCGAGCTCGTCGCTGCCGACGGCGCACCCGCCCGGGTGATCTTCAACGATCCGCGCCGCTTCGGCTATATGAGCCTCATCGAACGCGGCGAATTCGCCTCGCACCCGCATTTCCGCAATCTCGGCATCGAGCCGACCGGCAACGTCCTTTCCGGCGAGGCGCTGGCGCCGCACTTCGCCGGCCGGGCGGCGCCGCTGAAGGCGGTGCTTCTCGACCAGTCGCTGATCGCCGGCCTCGGCAACATCTATGTCTGCGAGGCATTGTGGCGGGCAAGGCTGTCGCCGCGCCGCGCCGCCGGCACGCTGGTGACACGCAAGGGGCTTGCCACGAAGCGGCTCGACGAACTCGCCATCCACATCCGCGAGACCATCGCCGACGCCATCGCCGCCGGCGGCTCGTCGCTCAGGGACTATCGCCAGGCCGACGGCTCGCTCGGCTACTTCCAGCATTCCTTCGCCGTCTACGACCGCGAGGACGAGCCCTGCAGGCGGCCGACCTGCCGGGGCATGGTGAAGCGGATCGTCCAGTCCGGCCGCTCCACCTTCTTTTGTCCGGTCTGCCAGCGATAGGGCAAAAAGCGCCTTCGACGCGGCCGCGGGCTGCGCCGACACGCCGTATTGCGTTCGCTGCGCTGATCGTCCAAGCATGGCGAAAATCCGTCGTCGTCCTTACGGCGCGGCAGACCCGGTGGAGCGCCATGACCTACGAAACCATCAAGGTTGAAACGCGCGGGCGCGTCGGCCTCGTCACCTTCAACCGTCCGAAGGCGATGAACGCGCTCAGCCAGCAGATGATGCGCGAGATCGTGCAGGCGCTGCAGGCGTTCCAGATGGACGCCAAGATCGGCGCCGTCGTCCTGACCGGCTCGGAAAAGGCGTTTGCCGCCGGCGCCGACATCAAGGACATGCAGGCGATGGACTATCCCGAAGCCCTCCTGGCCGATCTGTGGGGCGAATGGGAAAATCTCGGCGAATTCCGCAAGCCGACCATCGCCGCGGTCGCCGGCTATGCTCTCGGCGGCGGCTGCGAGGTGGCGCTGATGTGCGACATCGTGATTGCCGCCGACAACGCGAAATTCGGCCAGCCGGAGATCACCCTCGGGGTGATTCCTGGCATGGGCGGCACCCAGCGCCTCGCCCGCTCGATCGGCAAGGCCAAGACCATGGATCTGTGCCTCACCGGCCGGCTGATGGACGTCCAGGAGGCCGAGCGCTGCGGCCTCGTTGCGAGGATCGTGCCGGCGACGGATCTGCTCGAGGAAGCTTTACGGACTGCCGACAAGATCGCCAATTTCTCGCTGCCGGCGGTGATGCTCGCCAAGGAGGCGGTCAATCGCGCCTTCGAGGTGCCGCTTTCGGAGGGGCTGCGATTCGAGCGTCGGGTGTTCCATTCGCTGTTTGCCACCGAAGACCAGAGCGAGGGCATGGAAGCCTTCGTCCAGAAGCGCTCGCCGCAGTTCAAGAACCGCTGACGCAGGCTGGTCCGCCGCCGATCGCGGCATTGCCGGCGCAGAGTGGAATGCCGGCCGAAATCCGTCGATCACAAGCCGTATCTGCTGGTTGACGTCATCAAGACCTGTCCGTATAAGACGCGCCACTTGACGGCGTCTTTCGGGCGCCGTCCGTTTTTTTGCGCTGCCGCGTCCTTCACTTGAACGATTGCCGGCGCTGCGTGGTCCGGTCAGGAAAGAGAGACGAATATGGCCAACACTCCTTCGGCCAAGAAGGCGACGCGCAAGATCGCTCGCCGCACGGCCATCAACGGCGCCCGCCGCTCGCGGGTGCGCACCTTCCTTCGCAAGGTCGAGGAAGCGATCGCGTCCGGCGACAAGGATGCTGCAGTGGCAGCCTTCCGCGCCGCCGAGCCCGAGATGCGCCGCGCCGCTTCCAAGGGGGTGTTCCACCGCAACACCGTGTCGCGGAAGATCTCGCGCCTTTCGCACCGCGTCAAAGCCATTGGCGAAGCCTGAAAATCACCTCCACTGGCTGTATCGGAGCCCGGCTAACGGCCGGGCTTTTTTGATTCCGCTATCGACCGATTACGAATCCGTTGAGCAAAGGCGGCGAATTGTCGCCATCGCACGCCGATTCCCGGCCTCTCGGAAAACCCTATATCCGTCAATGACTTGGGCGAGGTCACTGAATGGCTAGTTGTTGCCGGCTAACCATTTTTGCGCAAGTCATTGAGTCAAGTCCCGTGTCACAAAATCTGCAAAATTAAATATTTCGGGTCTGCATTAAGGGGTTGCGCATTGCACAAACCGCTTGGTGCCAAGGGCTTGCAACGAGGCTCGTCGGAAACGCTGATGACCGAGTCGCCACATGCCCTCTCCAAGCGCCCCGAAATCGACTCGACTCGGCTTGCCCCGCCCCTCCGGGTCTCGTAAATTCTTTTCCGCGACAAGAGCGGAGTAGACAAAGTGTGGGGACAAGCGGACTTATCCAAAGCTTCCAGGCAAGCTGCGATGTGTCCGTCTGCGGTTCCCTCTACGACAGTCTATTAGCTTTAGCGTCTCAATCATAAAACCAGCGACAGAAGACTACTGGCCTTATCATGGGCCGGTACAATACTTCTGCTTTATTTTCTGACGGGAAGGTGCAATGGCGCAAGGCTACGAAGGCGACGTGACCGCCCAGCAATGCTGGTCGGCACTGTCGGACGACCCCTCGGCTGTGCTCGTCGATGTCAGGACGGCAGCCGAGTGGACCTATGTCGGCATCCCCGACCTCTCGCCGGTCGGCAAGACGCCGGTCCTCGCCGAGTGGCAGTCCTTCCCCTCCATGGCGGTCGATCCGCACTTCGCCGAACGGGTGGCGGGTGCGCTGGCCGAGGGCTCGCACGATGCGTCGAGCCGGGTCTTCCTGCTCTGCCGTTCCGGCGTGCGGTCGATCGCGGCCGCGAGAGCCCTCACCGCAGCGGGCTACGAGCACTGCTTCAATGTCCTCGACGGCTTCGAGGGGCCGCCGGACGAGAACGGCCATCGCGGAACCAGGGCCGGCTGGAAAGCGGAGGATCTCCCATGGCTACAGAGATGAACCATGCGGGGCCGGCAGCGGCAGGCAGGACGAGGATCGAGGTTTCCGGCGGATCCGCCGGAAAGGCGAAGAACAGCGGCGATTACGGGGCAGACATGACGGTTGGTGACGAGGATCGGGCCGAGGTGATCGAGCGCGTCAAGATGCGCCTCAAGGCCCAGCTCGGCCAGGACATTTTCATGAGCTGGTTCCAGCGCATGAAGCTCGACAGCCTCGGCAAGGGCGTCTGTCAGGTGTCGGTGCCGACCGCCTTCCTGCGGTCCTGGATCCAGTCGCACTATCAGGAGCTCTTGACCGAGATCTTCGCCGACGAGGTGCCGGGCAACCTGCGCGTCGACATCGCCGTTCGCTCGGCCGTGCGGGGCGGCGGCGTCACCATCCGCTCCAGCCGCATCGGCGGCAGGGCCGAAAGCACCGCGCCGCTGGTCGCCGGCGAGGCGCGCATGGTCGAGAAGGCCGCAATGGTGGAACAGCCGCGTTCCGCCGAGACGCCGCTCGCCATCTCGGGCTCGCCGGAATTCGGCTCGCCGCTCGATTCGCGCTACGTCTTCGACAGCTTCGTCGAGGGCTCGTCGAACCGCGTCGCGCTCGCCGCCGCCAAATCGGTGGCCGAGAACGGCCCGGGCTCGGTGCGCTTCAATCCGCTGTTCATCCACGCCGCCGTCGGCCTCGGCAAGACCCATCTCCTGCAGGCGATCGCCAATGCGGCGGTGCGCCGGCCGGACCAGCCGCGGGTCGTCTATCTGACGGCGGAATATTTCATGTGGCGCTTTGCCACCGCCATCCGCGACAACCGCGCCCTCGACCTGAAGGAGACGCTGCGCGGTATCGACATCCTGATCATCGACGACACCCAGTTCCTCCAGGGCAAGTCGATCCAGCAGGAATTCTGCCATCTCCTCAACGCGCTGATCGATTCGGCCAAGCAGGTGATCTGCGCCGCAGACCGGCCGGCGGCCGATCTCGAATCCCTCGATCCGCGGGTGCGCTCGCGGCTTGCCAACGGCATCACGCTGGAAATCGGCGTGCCGGACTATCCGATGCGCAAGGCGATCCTCGAGACCCGCGCCAGCGCCATGCGCGGCGAGGACTCGACCTTCGCCATGCCCGACCACATGATCGACACGATCGCCCGCCGCGTCGTCGGCTCGGGCCGCGACCTCGAAGGCGCCTTCAACCAGATCGCCTTTCGCCATTCCCTCGGCCAGCCCCTGTCGGCCGAGCATCTCGAAGACCTCCTCAACCAGCTGACCCGGGCGAATGTCGAGCGCCGGGTCCGCATCGAGGACATCCTGAAATTCGTCTCCCGGCACTACAACGTGACCCGGACCGACATCCTTTCCTCGCGCCGCACCAAGACCATCGTGCGACCCCGGCAGATCGCCATGTATCTCGCCAAGACGATGACGCCGCGCTCGCTGCCCGAGATCGGCCGGCGCTTCGGCGGCCGCGATCACACGACGGTGCTCCACGCGGTGCGCAAGATCGAGGGCGAACGCTCGCGGGACGAGACGTTCTCCAACGAGCTCGATCTCATCCGCCGGATGATCGAGGAATAGGCGTTTTCCCGCCTCGCCCAGGCACCGCTTGAATTGCCGCCCGCTCGATGCTCCGATTGGAGCCTCGCCGGGCTGCGCCGCTCTTTTCAAGCCGGCAGCTTACCCTTAAGAACATTGGTCCCGGACGCCACGTCTTCGCGCCGGGACATAATGGAACGGCAGATCTCATGCGTATCATCATCGAGCGTTCGAACCTTCTGAAGTCGCTGTCGCACGTTCACCGCGTCGTCGAACGACGCAACACGATTCCGATCCTGTCGAACGTTCTGGTCCGCACCGAGGACACCGGCATGCGGCTGAAGGCGACCGACCTCGACATCGAGATCACCGAGAACGTCCCGGCGATGGGCGAGGAGGCCGGCGCGACGACGGTTCCGGCGCATCTTCTCTACGACATCGTCCGCAAGCTGCCGGAAGGCTCCGAGGTCAAGCTGCAGACCAATGGCGAGGGAACGCAGATGAGCGTTTCCTCCGGCCGCTCGAACTTCCGCCTGCAGTGCCTGCCAGAGGCCGATTTCCCGGACATCACCGCCGGCAGCCTCAGCCACAGCTTCTCTCTCAAGGCCTCCGAGCTGCTCGGGCTGATCGAGCGCACCCAGTTCGCGATCTCCACCGAGGAGACGCGCTACTATCTGAACGGCATCTACATCCACACCGTCGAGGCCGACGGCGACCTGTCGCTGCGCGCCGTCGCGACCGACGGCCATCGCCTTGCCCGGGCCGAGGTGAAGGCGCCGGCGGGCTCTGAGGGCATGCCGGGCATCATCGTGCCGCGCAAGACCGTCGGCGAGGTGCAGAAGCTGCTGGGCGACTGCGGCGACGACGACACCGTGTCGGTCGAACTCTCCGATTCGAAGATCCGCTTCACCATCGGCGAGGTGGTGATGACCTCCAAGCTGATCGACGGCACTTTCCCGGACTATCAGCGGGTGATCCCGCAGAACAACGACAAGGCCCTCACCCTCGACCGGCAGACCTTCTCGGCCGCCGTCGACCGCGTCTCGACGATTTCATCGGAGCGTGGCCGCGCGGTGAAGCTGTCGATCTCCCCCGCCCAGCTGGTGCTGACGGTGAATTCGCCGGACAGCGGCACCGCGACGGAGGAACTCGCCGTCGACTACGACGCCGAGGACATCGAGATCGGCTTCAACGCCCGCTATCTCCTCGACATCACCAGCCAGCTCTCCGGCGAAAGCGCCGTCTTCATGCTGGCCGATCCCGGCTCGCCGACCTTGATCAGGGACGGAGGCGACGAGACGACGCTCTACGTCCTGATGCCGATGCGGGTGTGAGCGAAGCCTCCAGGACGGCACCGGACAGCGACGCCCCGACGACGCCTTCATCGCCGCCGCCGTCGCGGGTCACGCGGCTGCGCCTCGGCGACTTCCGCAACTATGCGACGCTGGATCTCGCCTTCGACAGCGGCTTCGTCGTCTTTCACGGCGACAATGGCGCCGGCAAGACCAACCTCCTCGAAGCCCTCTCCCTGCTCTCGCCCGGCCGCGGCATCCGCCGCGCGACCTATGGCGAGATGGCGCGGCAGGGCGGCAGCGGCGGCTTCCTGGTGCGGGCCGGCCTTGTCTCGAACGGCAGCGAGGCGCTGATCGAATCGCGGCTTTCCCCGCCAAGCGGCGCGCCGGCCTCGCGCAATCTGAAAATCGACGAGACCGCGGCGAAGACCGCCGACGAGCTGCTCGAGACATGCCGGGTCCTGTGGCTCACCCCGGCGATGGACGGGCTGTTTACCGGCCCTTCCAGCGACCGGCGGCGCTTTCTCGACCGGATGGTGCTCGCCATCGACCCCGGCCACGGCCGGCGGGCCAGCGACTACGAGCGGGCGATGCGCTCGCGCAACCGCCTCCTGTCGGAGGACCGGACGGACGATGTCTGGCTCTCCGGTCTCGAGGCGCAGATGGCCGAACTCGGCGTCGCCATGGCGATTGCCCGCAGCGAGCTCACCCGCATGCTGACCGAAAAGATCGCCTCGGCGGCCAGCGCCAGCCCCTTCCCGCTGGCGAAGCTGGACCTGAACTCCGGCTACGAAGCGGCGGATCTTGCAAGGGCCTCGATCGAAACCGAGGAAGAGGTGCGCGCCGGGCTGAAGCGGTCGCGCGGCCTCGACCGGGCCAGCGGGCGCACCCGCGAGGGCGCTCACCGGGCGGACCTTTCGGTGTTCTTCCAGGCCAAGGACATGCCGGCGGCGCTCGCATCGACCGGCGAGCAGAAGGCGCTGCTGATCGGCCTGGTGCTGGCCCATGCGCAGCTGGTCGCCCAGCTCTCCGGCCACGCACCGATCCTGCTGCTCGACGAGGTTGCCGCCCATCTCGACCCCGGCCGGCGCGAGGCGCTTTACGACCTCGTCGCCTCGCTCGGCGTCCAGGCCTTCATGACCGGTACCGACGCCCAGTTGTTCGAGGCACTGACCGGCCGGGCGGACATGATCGAGGTTGCCGCCAGGAGCGGAGGATGACGACATGAGCGAGACGCCACTCCAGAGCGAAGAGATCGAGCGCTATGCCCGCCACATCGTGCTGCCGGAAGTCGGTGGCCCGGGCCAGCAGAAGCTGAAGCGCGCCCGCGTCCTCGTCATCGGCGCCGGCGGCCTCGGCTCGCCGGTGGCCCTCTATCTTGCCGCTGCCGGCGTCGGGACGATCGGCATGGCCGACGACGACCAGGTGTCGCTGTCGAACCTGCAGCGGCAGGTGATCCACGGCACCGCCGATGTCGGCCGCGACAAGCTGGAAAGCGCCGCGAGCCGGATCGTCGGAATCAATCCGCATGTCTCCTTCGTCCCGCATCCGCTTCGGATCGACGAAGAGAACGGCGCGGCCATCGTCGGCGGCTACGATCTCGTCATCGACGGCTCGGACAATTTTTCCACCCGCTATCTGATGGCCGATCTCTGCGAGGCTGCAAGGATCCCGCTCGTCACGGCGGCCGTCCAGCGCTTTTCCGGATCGCTCACCGTGCTCGCGCCGCATCTGACCGACGCCGAGGGCCGTTTGAACCCGCGCTATCGCGACCTCTTTCCCGAGGCCCCGCCGCCCGGCGTCGTGCCGAGCTGCGCCGAGGCCGGGATCCTCGGCACCACCACCGGCGCCCTCGGGACGCTCGCCGCCAACGAAGCGATCAAGCTGATCTGCGGCCTCGGCGAGCCGCTGATCGGCCGGCTGTTGATGGTCGACCTGCTGGCACCGCGCTTCGAGACGATCCGCTACCGGCGACCGAAATCCGCATAGGGCCAAAGCTCCGGCCGGATTTGAAATCCTGCCTTGCGACCAAGATCTTCAGCCGAATTGCTGATCTCGTTTGGCAATCGTTTGCCGAAGCCGCGAGACCTCACCGCGTCACTCCGCCGGCAGCGCGCCATTCGCCTCGTCGGTCGCCGGCGCCACCTCCTCGGTGCCAACCGGGATCAGCAGCGACAACAGGATCGCCGACAGGCCAGACAGGGTGATCGGCGTCGCGAAGACCTGGCGGATGAAGTCCGGCAGCTGTTTCGTCGCGTCGGGAACCAGCGTCACGCCGAGGCCGAGGCCGAAGGACACGGCCATGATGTAGGCCTTGCGCCGGTCGATCTCCTCGGTGGCGAGGATGCGGATGCCGGCGACGGCGATGGTGCCGAAGAGCACGAGCGTCGCGCCGCCGAGCACCGGCTTCGGCAGAATCAGGAAGGCGCTGCCGATGATCGGGAAGAAACCGAGCACCACCAGGATGCCGGCGATGTAGTAGCCGACGTGGCGGCTGGCGACGCCGGTCATCTGGATGACGCCGTTGTTCTGGGAAAAGGTGGTGTTCGGAAAGGTGTTGAACGCGGCGGCAAGGCCGGAATTGATGCCGTCGGCGAGAACCCCGCCCTTGATGCGCGCAAGGTAGAGGTCGCCCTTCACAGGCTCGCCCGCGATGACCGAATTGGCGGTGAGGTCGCCGGTCGTCTCGATGGCGGTGATCAGATAGATGAAGGCGATCGGCAGGAACAGCGCGATGTCGAAGTCGATCCCGTAGCGAAACGGGATCGGCACGGCCAGGAGCGCTCCCGAGCCGAAGCTCGAAAAGTCGACCTTGCCGAGTACGAGGGCGAGGAGCAGGCCGGCGACGAGGCCGAGCATGATCGCCGAGATCCGGATCATCGGGTTGGCGTGGAACGACAGGACGAGAATCACCGCGACGACGAAGATGCCGAGGAAAAGGTTCATCGGATCGCCGAGGCTCTCGCCGGCATTGGCGCCGCCGGCAAAGTCGGTGAAGCCGACCTTCACCAGCGACAGGCCGATGACGGTGATGACGATGCCGGTCACCGTCGGGGTGATGATCCGGCCGAGCTTGCCGATGAATTGCGACAGCACGACCTCGACCAGGCAGCCGACGAGGCAGAGGCCGAAGATCATCGCCAGGATGTCTTCCGGCGAGCCGCCCCTCCCCTTCACCGCGAGCCCTGCCGCCAGCACGGCGCCGAGAAAGGCGAAGCTCGTGCCCTGCAGGCTGAGGAGGCCGGAGCCGACCGGGCCGATCCGCCGGCACTGGATGAAGGTCGCGACGCCGGAGACGAACAGCGACATGGCAATGAGATAGGGAACCTCCGAGCCGAGGCCGAGGACGCCGCCGATGATCAGCGTCGGCGTGACGATGCCGACGATGGCGGCGAGGATGTGCTGCAGGGCGGCGAGCGCCGAAGCGCCGGGCGGCGGCACGTCGTCGAGGGCGTAGATCAGGGTGCCGACAGGGGTTGCCGTCTTTTCGCTCATTGCGCCTCTCCTTGCGTCATCGCACCGGAGAGCCGAGCGATCCGGCCGCATTTCCCGTGCCTGGCGAAAGATCAAGCAGGAAGCGTACCAGTTCCCGACTGCGTCAGTCCGAAAAATCGCAATCGATTTCCGGAGAGCGCGATAAGTCGATGGGGTGAGTGACAGCGTCATCTCCAGCGCCCCGGGCAGACGCACCGCGCTCAGCGGAGAAATGCCGGCGAGACCCCGGATACAGATCGCAGGACCATCACGACCACCGATCGGGACCGCACAGGAAAACGCCCCCGGGAATGGACCCGGAGGCGTCGACGGTTCATCTCGGCAGCCGCCTCAGGCGGCTTGCAATGTGCGTGCCTCGTCAGGCGGCCGCAGCCTCGATCTGCTTCTCGTTGCCGTTGCCGGCAGCGGTGGCGATCTCGATCTTGCGGGGCTTCATCGCCTCGGGAATGACGCGCACGAGATCGATGTGGAGCAGGCCGTTCTTGAGGCTCGCGCCCTTCACCTCGACATGTTCGGCAAGCTGGAAGCGGCGCTCGAAGGCGCGCCCGGCAATGCCGCGATAGAGGGTCTCGGTGGAGCCGTCCTCCTTCTCGACTTTCTCGCCCTTGACGGTCAGCGTGTTCTCACGCGACTCGATCGAGAGCTCGGTTTCGTCGAAGCCGGCCACCGCCATGGTGACGCGATAGGCGTTCTCGCCGGTGCGCTCGATGTTGTAGGGCGGATAGGTCTGGCCGTTGTCCGGCTGGGACAGCCCGTCGAGCATCGAGACGAGCCTGTCGAAACCGACGGTGGAACGATAGAGGGGGGCAAAGTCGACGTGACGCATGATGTTCTCCATTTGAGCAACAAGTTTCGTCCTTGACCGATCAAGCAACCCGACTGGCGTTGCTTCGGTCTAGCGGCCCTTTCCAGCGGCCGCCCTCCTGATCTGGGAGCCCCTGTTCGGCGCTTCAAGAGTGCCTCAAGGGTCCCCAAGCAAAAATTTTTGGGTTGCTGGGACGGACTGGCGTGGCAACTGGCGCTGCGGCTCGCGCGAGCTGTGCCGACCACTCGCCAGCTGCCGCGCCCGGGCCCGCCACTGCCGATTTACCAGTTCTGCCCGCGGTCGCCGGTCGCCGAGAAGGTGACCATCGGACGGCAAAATAGTCTGAACGACAGATGAATGGCGGCTTCCGGCCGCGTTCAGGAGACCTTTGGCAGGATGTGCGTCATGGAGCAGATCGGGTCCCGGCGATCCAGAAGCCGCCTCGTTCGCTCCGCCGCCCGTCTTCGATGTTGCGTTCGGCGGTTTCGAAACGGTCGCAGTGTCCCGTCCCTTCCACTGTGGCCGCTGGACCGGGAGTTCTGAGACGGGGCTCCCGGTCTCTTTTTTCAAAGAGATCTTGTCGGTGCGACGCGTCTGCGCACATGGACGGCCGCGCCGGTGCGCCGGGCCCTTCGACGCGCGTCAGGCTGCCCGCGCCACCGGTGCGAGCGCCCGCGATCCTTCACCCGCGGCCGTCGCCGCCCGATCCTCTTCCAGCATCCGGATGCGCTCGTCCTGCTTGGCCATCTCGCGCTCCAGGCGCTCGATCTCGTGCTTGCGCTTGTAGGACGCGCGGCGATGGTGCGCCTGGGTCAGGAAGGTCCCGATCCCGCCGAGAATGACGCCGGCGAGGACCGCGCACATCAGGAGGATCGACAGGGAGGCTTCGAAGCTCAGCTGCGGGATGCTGCCGAAGGGGTCGAGACTGACGGTGACGTCGCCGCGATTGACCACCATGAAGACGACCAGCACCACGGCGATCGGCAGGAGGATGAGGGCGGCGATGATTTTGGCGATCATGTCACTTCGTCCAGGCTCTTGGCGAGAAGCCCCGTCTGTCGCCCGGCGCGGAAGGCACCCCGGCGGCCGACGGAAAGGCGCCCTCGCCCGTTTCATCGATTCTCGCGTCGCGAGTTCGCATCAAGCCATAAGATGGCATGAGCGGGGGCCGCGTCAACGCGGCAGCGCGGTGGTTCGCCGGCACGACGCGTCAGCGCCTGCAACCCGTCGCGTGCCTACTTGCGATTGAGCCGCTCGCGCAGCTCCTTGCCGGCCTTGAAGAACGGCACCCACTTTTCCTCGACCGAGACGGCTTCGCCGGTCCGCGGGTTGCGGCCCGAGCGGGGCGGCCGGTTCTTCACCGAAAAGGCGCCGAAGCCACGCAGCTCGACCCGGTTCGAATCGGACAGCGCTTCGGTGATCTCGTCGAAGATGGCGTTGACGATCGTCTCGACGTCCCGCTGGTAGAGATGCGGGTTGCGGGTGGCGATGGCCTGGACGAGCTCGGACTTGATCATGTGCGGTATCCCTCATGCAAAACCGCCATGGGAAGCGGGTTCCAGATGTGGCCGACAGGGGCCTTTCCGTCGGCGAAACTCACAGCCATTTCCGAGGCTTCACTGAACACTTGTGCGGCTACTGAAAGGCTGCCAGAGCGATACGAGCCCGTCAAGCCGGCCGGTCTTCATCATCACGGCGGATTCGAGGTCTCCTGCCCGCGGATCGAGGCCGACGAAGGAGAAGGCGAGCGAGCGCGCCGAGGACAGGAAGGAGAAGGACGAATCGTCCTGCGGCTTGCGGTCGACGAACTCCAGCCCCTTGGGAATTTTCTTTTCCTTCTCCAGCCAGGCCCGCACCGTCTCCGGGCCGCCGATCTCGTCGACGAGCTTGAGGTCCAGCCCCTGGTGGCCGGTGAAGACCGAGCCGTCGGAAAGCCGCCGCGCTTCCTCGACCGAGATGTTCCGCCGCTCGGCGACGAGGCCGACGAACCAGTCATAGGTGTCCATCACCAGGCGCCGGATCATGTCCTCGGCGCCGGCCGGCGGTGGGCCGAAGGGCGACGGCTCGGCCTTCAGCGGCGACGACTTGATGGCGTTGACCTGCACTCCGACCGTATTGAGCAGCTTCTCGGCATTCACATACTGGAAGATCACGCCGATCGAGCCGACGATCGAATTGCGCCTGGCGACGATGTGGTCGGTGCCCGCGGCGATCATGTAGCCGGCCGAGGCCGCCAGCGTGCCGACCTCGGCGACCACCGGCTTCTTCTCGGCAAGGGCGCGCACCGCCTCATAGATCGATTCACCGCCCACCGTCGTGCCGCCCGGCGTGTCGATGCGCAGCACCACGGCCTTGACGTTGTCCTCGTCCTTCAGCTTGCCCAGAAGGTCGAGCAGCTTTTGGTTCTCGAGGATCATCCCCTCGATCGAAACCCTGGCGATCTGGTTCGACAGGCTCTCGCCGAAACTCTTCGGATAGCCGAGCAGCAGCGGCGTCGCGATCAGCGCCACGATGGCGATGACGACCGCGGCGATGCGCCAGAAGCTCAACCTGCGACGCAGTCGCCGTCGGTCGATCATCTCTGCGGCGACATTGACCATTGACCACTCCGCCCGACCGGGTCCGCCTCGCAGCACCCACCGCTCCGAGATCCCGCAATCGGCGGCGAAAAACCCCGATCGTCGATCGAAACGGTTTGTTCAATGCGGCCGGCGACCTTGATCGTTGCCCCTTCGCTCACGACATTGACGCGAAATCCTGAGATCGGCGCGCGGCCGATCCCTCAGCCGGAGCACTAGCGAAAAGAGCAGCGACTGTGAAGCCGAAACCGGTTTCTACCGGCAGGCGCTGTTCATTCACCACAGTCGCGGACCATATGCCGCGCGGGTACCGATCATTGTCGCAATAGACACACATTGATGGTACAAGGCGCCGCTTTGCACATGTTCGTATAGCTCGCATGACGGCCCGCAAATTCCGTCAGGGCCGGTTTGTATGAGAGGTTTCCTTGACATTCCAGACGGTTGACCTCGACCCGCGGCGACTGGGCGCCACGCATGACGTGGCGGCTTCGGCCGCCCGGCAGGCCGAGTTCGCCCGTGCCGCGCGGCACTCCCGTCTGGTGCGGGCGCTGAAGATCGGCCTGCCGATCCTCGCCGCCGTCATCATTGTCTGCGGTTTCGCGCTGATCTGGCTCGCCCGCAGCGTGACCGACAATGTTTCGGTGACGAGCGCCTCGATCGACGATGGCAGCGTGGTGATGCAGGATCCGCGCATGTCGGGCGTCGACAGCAAGAACCGGCCCTATCAGCTGATCGCCCAGCGGGCGGTGCAGTCCCTCGACGGCGGCGGCATCAGCCTCGACGCGATCCAGGCGAAGGTCTCGATCGGCGAGGACGCGACCGCCGATATCCTCGCCCCGGCCGGCTATTACGACGCGACCGCCGGCACGCTGCAGCTCACCAAGGGCATTTCCGTCGAGACGACCAACGGCGTTTCGGTCAAGCTCGCCGGCGCCGACATCAACCTCACGTCGGGGGTTCTCGACGGCAAGGGCCCTGTCCTGATCCGGTCGGGCACCCAGACGATCCAGGCACAGAGCCTCAAAGTCTCCGACAGCGGCCGCCTGCTGCAGTTCGGCGGCCGGGTGAAGATGCTGATCAATCCCGCCTCGCTGAAGAGCGAGACTTCCGCGTTCCAGTCGAAAGAGTGATCGAGCATGAGCTCACCTATGTTCCGCATCAAGGCCGCCTGCGCCGCCCTCCTCCTCATCTCCACCAGCGCGGCGGTGGCCCAGAGCAGCGGCTCGCGGCAGACCTTCACCGGCCTGCAGCTTCGTGGCGACCAGCCGATCACCATCGAATCGAACGAGCTCGACGTCGACGATCGCAACACCATCGCCACCTTCACCGGCAATGTCGCCGTCAAGCAGGGCGAGGTCCAGCTCAGCGCCGGCAAGCTGCTGGTCTACTACAAGCGCGACGGCAAGCAGTCGGATGGGTCGGCTGATGCGGCGAAGGCGCAGTCGGCCCCCGGCACGCTGCCCGGCGGCTCCAGCCAGATCGACCGGCTGGAGGCGACGAACAACGTCTATGTGAAGTCTTCCGACCAGGTCGCGACGGCCAACAACGCGACCTTCGACATGGCCAAAAAGCTCGTCACCCTGACCGGCAACGTCGTCCTCACCCAGGGCGAGAACGTCGCCGAGGGCTGCAGCCTGACGATCCGGATGGACACCGGCGTCGCCCGGCTGGAGAGCCAGAGCTGCGGCAAGGGCGGCGGCGGCGGCCGGGTCCGCCTGATGCTGACGCCCGGCCAGAGCGGCAGTGGCCAGACGCGCTAGAAAGGTTTCGGCGTGAATGTCCAATCGCATCCCGACGGTTCGGCGCCGAGCGCCAGCCGTCTCGAGGGAACGCTGGTCGCGCAGGGCCTGACCAAGACCTATCGCGGCCGGCGCGTCGTCGACGATGTCGGGCTCGTGGTGCGCCGCGGCGAGGCCGTCGGCCTGCTCGGGCCGAACGGTGCCGGCAAGACCACCTGCTTCTACATGATCACCGGTCTGGTGCCGGTCGACAGCGGCCGCATCGGCCTTGACGGCCACGACATCACCCGGGTGCCGATGTATCGCCGCGCCCGGCTCGGCATCGGCTATCTGCCGCAGGAGGCCTCGATCTTCCGCGGCCTCTCCGTCGAGGACAACATCCGCGCCGTGCTCGAGGTCGCCGAGGCTGACCGCAAGGCGCGGGAAAGCCAGCTCGACGAGCTCCTCGAGGAGTTCCACATCTCGCATCTGCGCAAGCAGCCCTCGACGTCGCTCTCGGGCGGCGAGAGACGGCGCTGCGAGATCGCCCGGGCGCTGGCCTCCAAGCCGACCTTCATGCTGCTCGACGAGCCCTTTGCCGGTGTCGATCCGATCGCCGTCGCCGACATCCAGGGGCTGGTGCGGCATCTGACGGCGCGCGGCATCGGCGTTCTCATCACCGACCACAATGTCCGCGAGACGCTCGGCCTCATCGACCGCGCCTATATCATGCATGCCGGCTCGGTCCTGACCCATGGCACGCCGCAGGCGATCGTCGACAATCAGGACGTGCGCCGGCTCTATCTCGGCGACCAGTTCAGCTTTTGAGCTCATCGCGGTCGCCCGCGTGCACCATAGGTCACTTCCGCGATTGACAACCCCTCGCATGAACCGCTTTGATGACGGCGTGCGGGTTGGGGGGAGTGTCGCACGGACCTTGGCCCGACCCGCCGCATCGTCGCCGCGTGACATTGGCATGACGCCGCGTCGCGCCCGATTCACAGCGAGTCCGATCGGCGTAAATGGCCCTTTCCGCAAAGTTGCAAATAAGACAGTCCCAGTCGCTGGTGATGACGCCCCAGCTGCTTCAGTCGATCCGACTGCTGCAATACAGCAACACGGAACTCCAGGCCTTCGTCGACACCCAGATGGAACGCAACCCGTTGCTCGCGCAGGGTGCGTCCGGCGGCGACGACCTGCGGCCGACGGCCGCCTCGCCCGAGCCGCGCGATGCGTCCGGCCAGGCGGCGCCGGCCATTTCCGCGGGCAATCAGGAGAGCGGATCCGGCAGCGCTGCGACGGCCCCGCGGCCGGTCGGAACCCTGTCGCGTCGCGGCACTGCCCGCGGTCCCTCCGGCGAAGGCGATTTCAGCATCGAGGATGTCGCCGACCGGCGCGTCTCGCTGCAGGGCCACGCATTGAAGGAGGTGGCCGACATTCTCGGCGACGGCGCCGCGAGACAGATCGGCGAGGCTCTCGTCGAGCATCTCGACGAAAGCGGCTATCTGCGCATGTCGGCCGAAGAGATCGCCGCCTCCCTCGCGCTCTGCCCCGACGACGTCGAGAGCGCCCTCACGCAGCTGCAGGAGGAGGTGACGCCCGCCGGCCTCTTTGCCCGCGACCTTGCCGAATGTCTCGCCATCCAGCTGAAGCGGCAGAACCGCTTCGACCCGGTGATCGAGACCGTCCTTCTCAATCTCGACCTTCTCGCCCGGCGTGACTTTTCCGCCCTGCGTCGGCTCACCGGCGAGGACGAGCCGGGACTGATGGAGATTTTCGCCGAGATCCGCGGCCTCGATCCGAAGCCCGGCCATGCCTTCGATCACGACGGCTCCGAGGCCATCGTCCCCGACGTCTTCGTCAGCGAGGCGTCCGACGGGGGCTGGCAGGTGGAGCTCAATCCGGATGCCCTGCCCCGGGTCATCGTCGACAACACCTATCTCGCCGCGGTGCGCGGCGGCGCCCCCTTGAGCGAGGCCGACATCGCCTTTCTCGGCGAGTGCCAGCAGTCGGCCAACTGGCTGGTGCGCTCGCTCGACCAGCGCGCCAAGACCATCCTCAAGGTTGCGACCGAGATCGTTCGCCGCCAGGACGGCTTCCTGACCAGGGGCGTCGGCGGCCTGCGGCCGATGACGCTGATGTCCGTCGCCGAGGCGATCGGCATGCATGAATCGACGGTCAGCCGGGTGACTTCGACGAAATACATCGCGACGCCCCGCGGCACCTTCGAGATGCGCTTCTTCTTCACCGTGGCGATCGCCTCGGCGGACGGCGGCGACGCCCATTCGGCCGAAAGCGTCAAATTGCGCATCAAGATCCTCATCGATGCCGAGAGCGCCGGCAACGTGATGTCCGACGACGACATCGCCGCGGTGCTGAAGAAGGAGGGAATCGATCTCGCCCGCCGCACCGTGGCGAAATATCGCGAGTCCCTCGGCATTCCCTCCTCGATCCAGCGCAGGCGGGAAATGAATGCCCGCCAGCTTGCCTGCTGAGGCCCTCGCCCCGCTTGAAAATTTTGGCTCGCCGCCGCGGGATCGGAGCGGCCTGCGGCATTGCGGGCCGTCCGGCTCCATTGCGAAGCGCCCGCCGACGTCTAGTTTCTCCAAAGGATTGGCCGCGTTGACAGGAGCAAAGGACGTTCCTAGAAGGCGCCACCTTGCGGGGTTCCGGTCGTCATGGCGGCCGGCCGAGAGAATGGTGCATTGCGGCCTTCCGGCCGCACCGGCCCGATGCGGCGCGATCGGGGATCGGTGCGGGAAGTGTCCGGGCCTCTGGCCCGGGTGACGCGGCGCTACGAGGATTGGAGCGGCAGGGCGGCGATCGTCGCCGGACGCTTCGAGACGATGGGAGAATGGGAATGGGCTTGCGCGTTTCGGGAAAGCACATGGATGTGGGCGAGGCGTTTCGCGTCCGCATCGAGGAGCGCCTCGGCGAAGCGGTCGACAAATATTTCGACGGAAACTTCTCCGGGACGGTGGTCGTCTCGCGGGAGGGCAGCCGCTATGCCACCGACTGCACCGTCCATCTCGATACCGGCGTCGTCTTCCAGGCGGCCGGCGAGGCGCATGATCCCGAAGCAAGTTTCGGCGACGCGGCAGAGCGCATCGAAAAGCGGCTGCGCCGCTACAAACGCCGCCTGAAGGATCACCAGAACAACAGCCATCGCGAGATGGCCTATTCGGTGATGGCGGCGATCCCGGAGGAGGCCGAGGAGATCCCGGCCGACTTCGCCCCCGCGATCATCGCCGAGACCACGCTGAAGGTCGGCACCCATTCGGTTGCCGGCGCGGTGATGGAACTCGACCGGCAGGACAGCCCTTTCGTGTTGTTCCGCAACGCCAATTCCGGCGACCTCAACATCGTCTTTCGGCGCGCCGACGGTAATTACGGCTGGGTCGACCCGTCGAACTACTCGCGGGAATCGTAACGGCGCGATAATCTGTGCCGGGTAAGGATGACGTGCCCGAAATGAGAAGGCAGGCCTTCGATGGATGTCGATACCCTGATTGACCCCGGTGCGATCCTGCCCGATCTCAGGGCGAATTCGAAAAAGCAGGTGTTGCAGGAGATGGCCGCCAGGGCCGCCGAGATCACCGGCATTTCGGAGCGCGAGATTTTCGAGACGATCCTCGGCCGCGAGAAGCTCGGCTCGACGGGCGTCGGCAACGGCATCGCCATCCCGCATGGCAAGCTCGCCGAGCTCGATCACATCGTCGGGCTGTTCGCGCGGCTGAGCCGGCCGGTGGATTTCGACGCCCTCGACGATCAGCCTGTTGACATCGTCTTCCTGCTCCTGGCACCGCAGGGCTCCGGCGCCGACCACCTCAAGGCGCTCTCCAAGGTGGCGCGGCTGTTGCGCAACCGCGGCATCGTCGACGAGATCCGCGATACCCGCGACGGCAACACCATCTATGCGCTGATGACCAACGCCATGGCCCAGAACGCCGCCTGAGCGGCGCCAGACGCGATGTGACCAGCCTCTCGGACCGTCGCCTCAGCCGGTTCGCCAGCAGTAGACGTCGCCGGAATTGAATTCTTCCGGCAGGTCGCGCAGATAGGCGGCGATCGTCTGGATTGGCTGCCTCTCGCCGAATACCCAGTCATGGCTTTCGCCGAGCGAGACGTCGAAGTCCGAGTAACCCAGCCGCCGGACCTCGTCGAGGGCGCGTAGTGCCGGCGCGCGGTCCATCGTCACGAATTCGAAGGACAGCGCTGTCGGCGCATTGTCCGGCGACAGTCCGGCCAGCACCTCGTCCTCGAAGCCCTCGACGTCGATCTTGACGAAGTCCGGCCGGCCGAAGCGCGCGGCAAGATCGTCGAGCGTGGTGCAATCGACCTCGACCGCCGCGTCCCAGGCCTGGCCTTCCCACCCCTTCGCTCCGGCCCCGGCTGCGGCGACGAAGCCCGCCGATGCCGTCGCGACCGTCGGGTTGGCGGTGTTCAGCCGGAGCGTCAGCCGGCCCTTCATCCGGCCGACGGCACTCCCGACGACTTTCACCTTCCGCGCCCCTGCGAACTGCCAGGCGAGCAGCCTGGCGAGCCGGGGCTGTGCCTCGACCGCCACCACCCTCGCGCCGCACGCCGCAAAGGCCGCCGTGCGGTCGCCGACATGGGCACCAATGTCGAAGACGAGATCGCCGGGGCGGGCAAGCTCGCCGCAGAAGCGCGAGAGGCTTTTGCGATGCTCGCGGTCGAGTCGGTAGACGACAAGGCTTCGGGCGATGCCCCGCCAGGCATCGAGGCTCGTGGCAATTCTCACGCCCGCTCGCCCTCGGCGTCTTCACCTGCCAGCGCCGGACCCGTCGCGCCGCTTCGGCCGACAGGTCGGCGCCAGCGCCTTGCCGCGGCGGGCACCACGGCGCGCAGCACCGGCGGCATCACCGTCTCCTCGGGGATCGCGAAGAGCCCGAGCCGGGCTGTCAGCCGGCCGAAGACCGGCGCCGCCGTCGCCACCGTGAAGGGCACCGCAAGGACGAGACCGGCAAGGAACGGCAAGGCGAGGACGACGGCCGAGAGGCTGGCGCCGAAGGCGAGAGCAGCAGTGAGGCCAAGACCGAGCAGCGTCTGCGGCATCAGCGCGGCGATCGCCGTCGTCCATGGCACGCCGAGGCGATCGCGGTTCTGGCCGTTCCACAGCACCGTCTGGCCGAAACAGAGGCCGACGAGGAACACCGAGACATAGACGGCGACGATCGGCGCCATCAGCATCGAGGCGAGAAGCTCGATGAGAGCCGAGGCGAGGAAGCGCGGCGCTCCGCCATAGGCCCTCACGGCGCCGGGGGTGAGAAGCACGTCGAGGACGCCGGCGATCTTCGGTGCGACCGACATGGCAAAGAGGGTGACGAAGAGGCCCATGCCGAGCACCAGCATGGAGGCGTCGTAGCCGCCGACGAGCGCCTTGGCGGTCGCGGCGATCGTCATCGCGATCCAGGCGAGCGGCGCGACATACATCAGGATCGCCTGGAGGATCTGGAACCGGCTGACAGGCTTCAGCCCGGGCGCGAAGAGGAAGCGGAAATACTGCATGTTGCCCTGGCACCAGCGCAGGTCCCGCTTCTGGAATTCGAGCAGCGTCGGCGGGTTGGTCTCGTAGCTGCGGGTCTCGACCGGGATCACCCGCACCTCGTAGTCCGCCCGGCGCATGAACACCGCCTCGAGCTGGTCGTGGGAGAGGACGTGGCCGCCGAGCGGCGCCCTGCCGGGCAGCACCGGAAGCTCGCAGGCCGCGACGAAGGGCCGGGTGCGGATCAGCGCGTTGTGCCCCCAGTAAGGACCGCAATCGGCGCTCCACCAGGCCGAGCCCATGGTGAAGGAGCGCATGCCGTGGCGCATGCCGAACTGGAACAGCCGGGCAAAGCCGCTTTCCGCCGGCATGCCGACGACCAGGCTCTGGAGGATGCCGATCTGAGGATTGGCCTCCATCGCCTCGACCATCCGCACGATCATCCGGCCGCCCATGACGCTGTCGGAATCGAGCGGCAGGAAGAAGTCCGATTCGCCCGGCCAGGAGAGCAGATGGTCGCGAAGATTGCCGGCCTTGAAGCCGGCATTGTCGGTGCGCCGGCGATAGACCGGCTGCTCGGTCTGGGGCCGGCCCTCGTAAAGATGGGCGAAGCGGTTAAATTCCAGCCGCTCGGCGGCGGCGACCATCGGGTCGGAGGTGTCGGAGAGGATCGCGAAGCGGAAATGCCGGGCCTTGCCGGTCGATTCGAGGCTGCGGCGCATGGCCTCCAGCCGCGCGAAGATCGGCTCGGGCGCCTCGTTGCGCAGGAAGAGCAGAAGGTCGGTGCGGCTCGCAAGCGGCGTGTCGTCCGCACTCTCGCCGCCGGAACGGTCGCCCGGAACGGCGAAATAGGGATGGACGGAGGCTTCCGGCCTGCCGAAATGGATGACGCAAAGGCCGATCACCGCGTTCCAGAAGCCGAGCACCGTCCATGGCGTCGCCAGCAGGAAACCTGAGAAGATCACCGCATCGAGCAGGCCGATGCCGTCGCTGCCGAGGAGCAGGAACAGTGCCGTGCCGAGCCCGGCGATGGTGCCGAGATTGAGGGCAAGGACGATGATCCTGCGGAGCCCGATCGAAAGCCCCGCCTGCCGGCGCGTCTGCCTCGGGCGGACTCGGCTGGCCGGGATCGGCCGATCGGCATCAGGCGCCCGATAGGGGGTGATCGGGTCGGATGGGGGGCCGAACATCGATGGGTCTCCGCGGTCTGAAACTGTTTCGCAACATAGATGCAAGCATTCGGCATGCACCGTCTCTTGCTACACGTTCCAGATCACATCCTAAGTGATCATCATCACAGCCGCATGAGCGACTTATGTCTAGCGGCGCGCCGGAGCAATCGCGCTGCCCGCCCGCCCGTCCTGCCCCTGCAGAGTGTCGGATTGCGCCGTCGTCTCCGCGGTGGGCGGCTCCGGCCGGTCGGCATCGGGATACCAGTAGCGGGCGGCATCGGCGCCGCGGTCGATCAGCACGAAGTTGTCGGCAAACACCCGGTAGGGATGGCTCCACTCGCCATCCGGCCACTGCACCCGGATTTCCGCCCGCTCAGCGGTGCCGAGGCCGACATGGACGAAGCCCGCCGTTCCCGAGGCATGGCCGCCGCCGACCTGGATCGTCCGGTTCAGCGTCTTGGCGCCGATCTTCACCGCCAGCCTGGCGCCGATGGCGTCGCGATTGCCGTCTTTCTGCGAAAGCTTCACCTCGACGAAATTGCCGAGCGGCCGTTCGCCGAAATCCGCCCTGCCGCCGAGATTGCGAAAGAGGCTGGCCTTCTGGCCGCGATTGACGACGAGGAGATCCATCGCGCCGTCGAGATTGAAATCGGCGATCAGCGCGCCGCGCCCCTTGGTGGGGAGCGCGATGCCGGCTTCCTCGCCGACCTCGGTGAAGCGACCGTCGAAGCCGCCCATCAGGAGATTGTCCGGGTCGTAGGCGGCGAAATCCGGCATCGCCTCGACATTGCCCTTGGCGATGAAGAGATCGAGCTGGGTATCGTTGTTGAAGTCGGCAAAGCCGGCATGCCAGCCGGTCGAGGGCTTTCCGGCATCGTGGACGTAAGGGCGATGGGCGGTCGCGCCGCGCTGATAGGCCTCGTCGCGATAGGTCGGGGAATCCTCGAATTCGCGGTCGAGGAACTGCAGCTTGGTGTCGCCCATCGAGGTCAGCGCGTAGTCGGGATAGCCGTCATTGTCGACGTCGCCCTCGGCGATCCCCATGCCCCAGATCGACAGGTGCTGCCAGCCGTCGGCCTTTCGATAGGGCCGCGGCGCCCGGCCGGGCTCGACGCGCCACAGCTGTTCCTCGCCGCCGCGATAATACTGCCGATCGTTGGTGATCCTCAAGGATGGCTCGCCCGAGTGGTCCCAGTCGGTGAACAGCATCGACAGGGCACAATAGCCGGGCGACAGGGCGAAGGGCTCGGAATAGTCGGGCGCTTGCGCACCGCCCGGCTTGCCGGTCGGAGCGCCCGCTCCCTGCATTGCCGCGGCGGGGTCTGCCCGCCCATCGCGCTCGTCCGATGACTTCGGCCGGATCAGCACGTTGTCGGCACAGGTGCCCCAGGGCGAGCCCGGCGCGGCGCGGTCCACATAGTTGCCGAAGGCAAGCGTCGGATAGCGGTTGCCCGGCTCGAAGATCGCCGAAAAGGCCGTCGTCCAGGCCCGGCCGCCGTCGAAGGCCCAGGAAAAATTCGCCTTTTCGAAGCGGCATTCGGCAAGACCCTTGAGCAGGATGTTGCCGCCGACGCGCAACAGCACGAGGTCCTGGCGGCCATCCTGGTCGATGTCGATCGGATAGGCGCCGGTGACATCTTCGAGGTCCTTCGGATCGAGATCCTGCGGCACCGTTTCGAAGGCGAGGCGTCCGCCGGCCTGCGAACGGTTGACGTAGACCGTGCCCTCGCCCTTGCCGCCGGCCAGAAACACATCCGGAAAGCGGTCGTCGTTGCAGTCGAAGGCCGCCCCGCCACCGCCGACGAAAAACTCCCACGGCCCGCCGTAAGTGTGGTCGATGCCCGCCGCTGCGGCCTCTTCGTGGAGGACCGGAACGTCGCCGGCGAAGGGCTTTGCCGCAGGTTCGGCGGCGAAAGCGGGACGCGGGATCGCCGCGGCGGCGATCGCCAAGAATGCCCAGCTCGCGATGGAGTGTGCCTTGCCCCCCTGGCATTCGCGACCTCGGCGATTGGCCGTCACGCTCCTCCAGTCGTCATCCTCGGGCTTGTCCCGAGGATCTACCTTCGCTTGCGACTTGCGATCCTTTTCCCGTATCGCGCCATCTGCAGCGGTTCGGAGCGTCAATGGCAGTAGATCCTCGGGACAAGCTCGAGGATGACGGCGCCTTGTCGCCTGCGCCCAAACTTCCACCGACGGTGATATCGTCGGAGAGACCGCCTCCATTCGGGTGGACAAAAACGGCGAACACCAGGTCCGACCGGCGCCCGTCGCGCCCCCCTCTGCCCTGCCGGGCATCTCCCCCTCGAGGGGGGAGATCGACCCTGCGCCGACGCCTCGGCCCATCATCGACGACTGAAGAAAGCGCAAGCGATGAAGGAAGGGCGCTGAGACCCAAAGCTGCCGATCTCCCCCCTTGAGGGGGAGATGCCCGGCAGGGCAGAGGGGGTCTGCCGCGCCCGCAGATCCAGGCGCGCACGAAATCTCAGGTCCATCCCCCTCACTCCCCCACCTTCAGCGTCTTCAGCCAGGCGATCAGCGCCGAGCGGTCGGCATCGGGCAGCGCGGCATAGGCGCGGCCGGCCTTCTCACCCTCGGCGCCATGGGCGCGGATCACCTCGTCCAGCGTGGTGATGTCGCCGCGATGGCCGTAGGGCGCGGTGTCGGCAAGGCCCCAGAGCTCGGCGGTCATGAAGACGTCGCGCTCGACGAAGCGCTGCGCGAGCGTCTCGTTGCCGAGAAGCGGCGTACGGCTGTCGGCGATGCGGTGGCGCTTCAGGTCGCCGAACAGCGGCACCATCACCTCGCCCTCGTCGTTGCGCGGCAGGCGCCTCGCCCATTCGAGGCTGGCAAGGTCGTAGCTTGCCGGGGCTTCGACGTCCCCTGCTCTCAGCGTCCCGGCCATGTCGACCGGGCCGGGATCTTCGAAGGAAAGGCTCTTCAAGGGCAGCGCCGGCCTGTGGCAGCTGTCGCAGCCGATCTCGGCAAAGACATCTCGGCCACGGGCTGCCGCCTCGGCCCAGCCCTCGTCCTCGGGCGCTTCGATCACCGGCGGCGGCAGGGTCGCCTGGAAGGCGACCAGCGCCGAGATCTCGCCGGCGCCGAGTTCGTCGCCATGGCCGTCGCCGTCGAAATCGACAGCCCCGGTCCAGCGGGCGCCCCAGCGCTCGTCGGCTTCCATGCCGTGATGCTGGTTCATGGCGTTGACGGTGAACTGCCGGAGCGACGTCATCACCCCTTTCTGGCTGAATGGCCGCACGACGAGGTCGTCGTCGACACCGGCAAGCTCGGAAAGGTCGACCGAGCCGTCCGGAAAGGCGGTGATCCGGCCGAAATCGACGCCCTTCGAGGACAGGGCAAAGCGGACCGGCTCATGCCTGTCCCGCGCCTGGCGCAGCGCCTCGCGCCGGCCGGCCGCGAGATCGGCGCTCATCTCGCGGGCAAGCAGCTCGACCAGCCCGGCGCCGAAGAGATGGGTGGTGCCGCGCTCGTTGGAAAACTGCGCGTCGAGCGTGTCGAAATTGGCGCTCTCGAAACCTTCCGAGACGAAGGCATTGGCAATGAAGCCGCCGGCACCGCCGGCCACCGGCTCGTTGTGGCAGGAGGAGCAGGCATTGGCGTCCGGCCCGGCGAGCCGCTGGAAGGCGAACTCGGCCGGGCGCCGCGGCGCGGTCGGCACGATCGCCTGGGTGGCGTTCGGCCGGCCCGCCCCGTCGAGCACGGTGAAGCGCGCCTCGAAAAGATCGCGGCCCTTCATTGCCAAGGCCTCCAGCCCCTCACCGGCGATCCTGCCGGAGACCGGTTCGATGCGCTCCTTGATTGCCTTCTCGCTCCAGGCGGGTTCCTCGGCCCTCGCCCCGGTTCCCCACAAACCGGCCGTGGCGAACGCCGCCATCAGCAGTATGTCGCGCCTTGCCGTCATCATGCCGCCTCCGTCGCTTCCGCCGCCGATCGCGCAAATTCTCCGTCGAGCGCAGCCAGCGCATAGGCCGTGCCCGCATCGAAGACGAGGGCGTCGGTGTCTTCCTGGATGACCAGCGGCGCGTCGGCGCCGAGCCCGTCGACCGAGCTTTCGGTGATGCCCTTTCGGATCGCCGGCTCCAGAAGGTCGATCGCCCGCGCCCCCGAACCGGTCAGGACGATCGGCAGCGGATCGATCATGGTGAAGACCCGTCCGAGGCCGTAGCCGATGGCGTTGCCGGCCGCCTCGAAGGCCGCCCGCGCCGGCTCATCGCCCTGCCGCGCCGCCGCGGCGAGCTGAAGCATCGCGTCGTCCGGAATGCGGTGGGCCGGGATCTCGTCGCTGCCGGTGGCGCTGCGCCAGATGGCGTAGTCGCTGGCATAGGCCTCGACGCAGCCGCGATTGCCGCATCGGCAGAGCGCGCCATGGGGGATGTGGTTGATATGGCCGAACTCGACGGCCGAGGAATGCTTGCCCTGGAAGGTCGCACCGCTGATCCTGAGGCCCATGCCGACGCCGAAGCCGACGAACAGTGTGGCGAAGTCGAGGCCGATGAAATCCGGCCGCCAGCGAAACGCCTCGGGCATCAGCGAGCAGTCGTTGAGGACGCTGACATCGGCTGAGAGCCGCTCCGACAGCGGGCCGGCGATCTCGATGTTCCAGTGCTTGAGGGCCGGCGACCAGACGATGCCGGAAAGGTCGCTGTGGGTCTTGCCCTGCACCGCTACCACGACCTTGTCGAGCCTGCCGCCCGACGGATGTCCCCGGCCATCGGCAGATTGGCCGATCAGCTCCTCGGCAAGTTCCGCCAGCAGCGCGACGAGCCTCTCGCCGCTCCGCCCGGAGATGTCGACCTCGCGGCGGGCCTCGGCGAGCGGCGCGCCCGAATAGTCGCTGATCCGGCCGGTGATCTCGCCGACGGCGAGTTTCAGCGCCGCGACCCGCGCCGCGCCGCCGCGCAGCGCCAGGCTCTTGCCCGGCCGGCCGCGGCGGGTCGAGCGATCGTCCTCCTCTTCGACCTCCTGCAGCAGGCCGGAGCGCAGCAGCGTGCCGCAGATCGCCGAGGCGGCGGAAACCGACAGGCCAGTCGCCTCGCTGACCGCCTTGCGGGTCGTCACGCCGACACGTCTCAGATGATCGAGCACCGCCAGCCGATTGTGCGCACGCACCATGTCGGCGTCGGTCTTCGCCAGACTGCTCAAAGCCAATCTCCTCCCCTCCGCCTGGCGCTCTTCTCGGCGTCTCGGCGGCTCTGATCGAACACGTTGACATGGATCGCAATTGCTGTCACCATTTTTTCCGAGGCTTGGAAAAAGTCTCGGCCGGCGCCACGTCGCCGGGCTCCGTGACGCAAGGGCGCCAGGGGCGCCAGGGGAGGAAATTCATGAAAACGTTGAAGTTCGCGCTTGCCGGCGCGATGTTCTCGATGGCTGCCATGGGCAGCGGTGCGGCCGTTGCACAGGACATCACGGTCGGCGTGTCCTGGTCGAATTTCCAGGAAGAGCGCTGGAAGACCGACGAGGCCGCCATCAAGAAGGCGCTCGAGGCCGCCGGCGCCAAATACATTTCGGCCGACGCCCAGTCCTCGGCCGCCAAGCAGCTGACCGACGTCGAGTCGCTGATCACGCAAGGGGCCACCGCCCTGATCATCCTCGCGCAGGATTCCGCCGCCATCGGCCCGGCCGTCCAGACGGCCGCCAACAACGGCATCCCGGTGGTCGGCTACGACCGTCTCATCGAGGATCCGAACGCCTTCTACATCACCTTCGACAACAAGGAAGTCGGGCGCATGCAGGCCCGCGCGGTGCAGGAAGCCCAGCCCGAGGGCAACTATGCCTTCATCAAGGGCTCGTCGTCCGATCCCAATGCCGACTTCCTGTTCTCCGGCCAGATGGAAGTCCTCAAGGAGGCGATCGATTCCGGCAAGATCAAAAATGTCGGCGAGGCCTATACGGACGGCTGGCTTCCGGCCAACGCCCAGAAGAACATGGAACAGATCCTGACGGCCAACAACAACAAGGTCGATGCGGTGGTCGCCTCCAACGACGGCACCGCCGGCGGCGCCATCGCGGCGCTCGAGGCGCAGGGTCTGGCGGGTTCCGTACCGGTTTCCGGCCAGGATGCCGACCACGCGGCGCTCAACCGCATCGCCCTCGGCACCCAGACCGTCTCGGTGTGGAAGGACTCCCGCGAGCTCGGCAAGCGGGCGGCCGAGATCGCCCTGGAACTCGCCGGCGGCAAGACGATGAGCGAAGTCACCGGCGCCGAGGAATGGGACAGCCCGGCCGGCAAGAAGCTCGAGTCGATCTTCCTCAAGCCGGTTCCGATCACCAAGGACAATCTCGACGTCGTCATCGACGCCGGCTGGATCTCCAAGGAAGAGGTCTGCCAGGGCGTCAAGCCCGGCTCGGTCGCCGTCTGCGGCTGAAGCTGACAGTCCTCTGAAAACGATGGCCGCGGCGCTTAGCTGCGGCCATTTTTCGACACGGTGCTCTCGACCGACGGGAGCAACTGGGCCATCCTGCCAAGAAAACGTGCAGAAGCGCCGGAACGAGCCGGATACACGGCTTCAACGAAAACAACACCGCGCGACAGCCAGCCCCCGGCCAGAGGGCCGTTCAGCTGCCGTTGCGCAAGGGAGGCGGCATTGAGCGAGGCGACCTCGAACACGTCCGTTCCGGGCGCCAGTCCGACGATCAGGTCGGGCGGCGGCCTGAAGGGCTTCATGCGAGCGACCGAGATCGACACACGCATGCTCGGCATGATCGGCGCGCTGCTGGTCATCTGGGTCGGCTTTCACATCCTGTCCGGCGGCACCTTCCTGACGCCGCGCAATCTCTGGAACCTCTCGGTCCAGACCGCCTCCGTCGGCGTCATGGCGACGGGCATGGTGCTGGTCATCGTCACCCGCAACATCGACCTCTCCGTCGGCTCGATCCTCGGCGTCACCGGCATGATCATGGCCGTCGCCCAGACCCAGTATCTGACGCCGATGCTCGGCTATGACTCCGGCCTCGTCTGGATCGCCACGCTGATCGTCGGCCTGCTCTGCGGCCTCGTCATCGGCGGCCTGCAGGGCTTCATCATCGCCTATCTCGGCGTTCCGGCCTTCATCGTCACCCTCGGCGGCCTCCTGGTCTGGCGCGGCGGCGCCTGGTGGGTCGCCTCCGGCCGGACGATCCCGCTCACCGACGACAACTTCAAGCTTCTCGGCGGCGGCTCGGACGGCTCGATCGGCGCCACTTGGAGCTGGATCCTCGCGGCCCTCGCAGTGGTCTTCATCGTCTTCGGCGCCTTTGCCGCCCGCCGCCAGCGCAAGCGCTTCGCCTTCGCCGTCAAGCCGATGTGGGCGGAAGCGGTGACCGTCGGCATTTCGGTGATCGCCGTCATCGTCGCGACGATGATCGTCAATTCCTACCTTCTGCCAGGCCCGCTTGCCCGGCGCTATGCCGACGCCAATGGCATCGCGGTTCCCGAAGGCGGCCTTCAGATCAGCTTCGGCTATGCCGTGCCGGTGCTCCTGTTCATCGGCGTCGGCATCGTCATGACCTTCATCGCCAGGCGCACGCGCTTCGGCCGCTACGTCTTTGCCATCGGCGGCAATCCGGAAGCCGCTGATCTCGCCGGCATCAACACCAAGCGGGTGACGCTGATGGTGTTCGCGCTGATGGGAATGCTCGCCGCCGTCGCCGCGGCGATCTCGACGGCGCGTCTCTCCTCGGCGACCAACGCGCAGGGAACGCTCGACGAGCTCTACACCATCGCCGCGGCGGTGATCGGCGGCACCTCGCTCGCCGGCGGCGCCGGCACGATCGCCGGCGCGATGCTCGGCGCCCTCGTCATGCAGAGCCTGCAGTCCGGCATGGTGCTTCTCGGCATGGACACCCCGCTGCAGAACATCGTCGTCGGCGCCGTCCTTGTCGTCGCCGTCTGGCTCGACACCATCTATCGCAGGAGGGCCGCATGAGCACCACGATGGAGGAAATCCGGGACCACGGCCCGGGCCATCACCACGACAGCGTCGATCGCACCGGCGCGCCGCTCGTCGCGATGGAGGACATCTCGATCGCCTTTGGCGGCATCCACGCCGTCGACCACGCCTCGATCGACCTTTATCCCGGCGAAGTCGTCGCGCTGCTCGGCCACAATGGCGCCGGCAAGTCGACGCTGATCAAGATCCTGTCCGGCGCCTACAAGCGCGATTCCGGCGAGATCTACGTGCGGGGCGAAAAGGCCTCGATCGGCAATCCCCGCGACGCCAAGGCCTACGGGATCGAGACGATCTACCAGACCCTGGCGCTGGCGGATAATGTCGACGCCGCCGCCAACCTCTTCCTCGGCCGCGAGATCATGACCGCCTGGGGCACCCTCGACGACGGCGCGATGGAGGCCGAGGCCCGCAAGGTCATGGGCCGGCTGAACCCGAACTTCCGCCGCTTCAAGGAGCCGGTGAAGGCGCTTTCCGGCGGCCAGCGCCAGTCGGTGGCGATCGCGAGAGCGATTCTCTTCAACGCCAAGATCCTGATCATGGACGAGCCGACGGCCGCCCTCGGGCCGCAGGAGACCGCCCAGGTCGCCGACCTGATCAAAGAGCTGAAGAAGGAAGACATCGGCATCTTCCTCATCAGCCACGACATCCACGACGTCTTCGACCTGTCGGACCGGGTGGTGGTGATGAAGAACGGCCAGGTGGTCGGCTCGGCCAAGACCGAGGACGTCACCAAGGACGAGGTGCTCGGCATGATCATCCTCGGCAAGTGCCCTGCCGGCGCGACGCCGGGACCGGGTGCAATGAAGGAATAGGCGGGGTTCCTGGTCGAAAGGCGCAACCCGCGCCCTCATCCTGAGGTGCGAGCCCGATCTGTGATCGGGCGAGCCTCGAAGGGCGAGAGCGCGGGGCAGACGGACCGCCATCTTACAATCGCGGACATCGAGGCCAGGCCCCCTCACCCTTCGAGGCTCCCCTCGCTTTGCTCGGCTCGCACCTTAGGATGAGGGGTCGTTGGCGTCTTATTCGTCCAATGACCCTGCCTGCCCGTCCTCAGCCGGCCTTGAGCCGCTCCACCAGCCGCTCGCGCCCGATCAGCGGCAGCAGCGGCCCGAGTTCCGGCCCGTGCTCCAGCCCGGTGATCGCCCGGCGCAGCGGCAGAAACAGCGCCTTGCCCTTGGCGCCGGTTTCAGCCTTGATCGCGCCGGTCCAGGCCTTGAAGGTCTCCGGCCCCGGCTCGCCCTCGGGCAAAAGCCGCAGCGCCGCCGCCCGGAACTCGCGCTCCGCCTCGTCCTCCGGCGCCGGCACCCTGATCTCGCCGAACACGATCTTTGCCCAGGCTTTCGCCTCCGGCACCTTGTCGCAATTGGCCCTGACCGCCTGCCAGAAGGCGTCGCCCTCGCGCTCGCTGACGCCCATCGCCGCCAGCCGGTCGCGCACCGCCTCGTAGGGCATCTGATGGACGATCTCGCGGTTCAGCCGGTCGAGCTCGGCCGGATCGAACTTCGAGGCCGAATGGGAGATCGCCGAAAAATCCAGCCGCGCGGCGAGCGCTTCCAGATCGGCCATCGGCTCGATCGCGCCGGACATGCCGACGAGGACGGCGAGCGAGGCGACAGCCATCGGCTCGTAGCCGTCCCCGCGCAACGTCTCCAGCGCCAGCGCACCGGAGCGCTTCGACAGCCCCTCGCCGCCCACCGTGGTCAGAAGATTGTGGTGGCCGAAGCGCGGCACCCTTGCGCCCAGTGCCTCGAAGATCGCCGCCTGCACCGCCGTGTTGGTGACGTGGTCGTCGCCGCGGATGACATGGGTGACGCCCATCTCGGCATCGTCGACCACTGAGGGCAGCGTGTAGAGATAGCTGCCGTCCGCGCGGATCAGCACCGGGTCCGACAGCGAGGCGAGATCGATCACCGTCTCGCCGCGGATGAGGTCATCAAAGGCAAGGTCGGTGCGCTGCGGCGAAAACGGCTCGGTCCGGAAATTCGGCAAGAGGAAGCGCCAGTGGGGCCGGCGACCCTCGGCCTCCAGCTCCGCCCGCTCTCCTTTCGAGAGCTTCAGCGCCTCGCGGCCATAGACCGGCGGCAGGCCGCGCGCGGCGAGCCGCTTCCTCTTGCGGTCGAGCTCGTCCGGCGTCTCGTAGCAGGGATAAAGCAGCCCGGCGCTCTTCAGCTTCTCCGCCGCCGCGTCATAGAGCGCGATCCGCTCCGACTGCCGGGCGGTGCGATGCGGTCGAATGCCGATCCAGGCGAGGTCCCGCTCAATGAGATCGGCATATTCCCGGCGCGAGCGCTCGCGATCGGTGTCGTCGAAGCGCAGGACGAAGGTCCCGTTCTCCCTGGCGGCGAACAGCCAGTTGAACAGTGCGGTGCGCAGATTGCCGATATGGAGCCGACCGGTCGGCGACGGCGCGAAGCGGAGGATGGCGGTCATGCGAGCGGCCTACACGAAAGCGTGGCGGGCCGGAAGGCCGGGCCGCCCTCCCTCATACGCGGCGTCATCCTAGGCCCATCAGGCCGCCATCCTCGGCCCTTGAGGCCGTCATCCCCGGCCCTTCAGGTCGTCATCCTCGGCCTTGTGCCGAGGATCTACTGCCATCGAAGCGACAGATCGGCGGAGGAGAGGTGCATCCCGAGACACGGTTCTGGATCGGCACCCTCAGTAGATCCTCGGCACGGAGGCCGAGGATGACGACGCGTCTGCGTCGCCGACTACGTCCTTCATCGCGCCCATCGAAGGCGGATAGCAGACCATGTGGCAGATGAGGGCGCCGCCCTCTTCCGCGTCGTCGTTCTCGGGCCCCGTCCCGAGAACCCAGGGGCGGCAACCACGGCCGTCGGATGACACGCACCTCGTGACACCGGCGACGAGAAGCGCCCGACAATTCCTGGATTATGGGCATGGAGAATGACGAAGCGTTGGTGGCGGCACCCGCCGCCTGCCAGCCCCCGATCGAGCGGAGACCGCATCGACGATCGACCGCCCACTGCCCGGCCTCGGGGCCAGCGCCATCAGCGCCCCCAACGCCGTCATCCTTGGCCCTTCAAGCCGCCATCCTCGGCCCTTGAGGCCGTCATCCTCGGCCTTGTGCCGGGGATCTGCTGCCATCGAAGCGACAGATCGGTGGAGGAAGGGTGCATCCCGAGACACAGTTCTGGACCGGGACCCTCAGTGGATCCTCGGCACGGAGGCCGAGGATGACGTGGCGGCGGCACCCTCACCGCTCGTGCGGCTGAGGATCCACCCGGTCGATGCCGCGCTCGGCAAGGGCGCCGGCCACTGACGCGCTGGCGGCATGCGCGCTCTCGACTTTGCGTTGGCGCATCGCCACGACCGCCATCACCAGCGAGATCGCCACGCAATAGAGCCCCATCACGCCGATCTGCAGCGGATAGTCCACCTGCCGGTCGATCAGGACGCCGGTCACCCCCGGCCCGAGCGCCGAGGCGAGCACCATCAGCGCCACCGTCACCGAGCGCACAGACCCCAGATGCTTGGTCCCGTAGAGCTCCGGCCAGAGCGCGCCCAGAAGCGTCGAGGAAAAACCGTTGGAGATGCCGAGGAAGACCATGAAGACGAAGATCGTCACTTCTGCCGAGAACAGCCAGACGACGAAGCAGGCGAGGGACATCGGGATCAGGAAGAACGGCAACAGCCGCACTGCCGAGAACCGGTCGACCAGCGAGCCGCAGAGGAGCGCGAAGACCACCGTCGTCGCAGACATCACCGCGAAGCCCGAGGCGAAGACCTCGATCGGCCAGCCGCGCAACTCGGTGAGATAGACCTGGTGGAAGAACAGCGTCGTGCCGATGAAGGGCGGCGCCAGAACCGCCGAGGCGACCAGCCAGAAGGTCGGCGAGGCGACCACCTCGCGCATCGTCCAGTCGCGCACCGCCGGCCGCTCGCGCATCTTCGGTTCCGACTGCGGGTCGCGATCCTTCGCCGTCGTCCAGGCGAGGGTCGGCAGCGCGATCACGACGAGAACCGCGCCGCAGGCGAGCCAGGTGCCGCGCCAGCCCAGACTCGCCGCCACCGCCACGAAGATCAGCGGAAACAGCCCGGTGCCGACATGAAAGCCGAGGGAGATCAGCGCCATCGCCCTGCCCCGGTTGGCGGCGAACCAGCGGCCGGTCGCCGTCATCGCCGTCTCGGTCATCATCCCCTGGCCGAACAGCCGCAGCATGTAGAGCGAAAGGACGAGCAGCGGCAGGCTGGCGGCGAGCGACATCACTGCTGTCGCCAGCGCCAGGCAGAGGACGGTGACGGCCGCCACCTGCCAGGCCTTGAAGCGATCGAGCGTCCATCCAAGCGTCGGCAAGGTCGCCGCGCTCGCCAGCGTCGCCGCCATGTAGAGCAACCCGAAATCGCCGTTCGACAGGTCGAATTCCCGGCGGATGTCGCCGTTGGAGAGCGAGATGTAGAAGGTCTGCCCGAAGGACGAGAAGAAGCAGAGCAGGAACCCGCCGGAAAGCCAGCGGGCGTTCCGGCCCATGAAGGTGAGGAATTCCATAATACGTCCGGCAGAGCAAGTAGCTCCACTTCAAGTATTTAAATACTACCTTGGATTCTGCAGCGGCTTCCGCATTTTCAGGATCGTCGACGTTGCGGCGACGAGAAGCACCGACGCTAGAGAACCCTTCTTCGTCAGTCAGGTAGAGAGCTGCTAGCGTCCTCTAACGCCTCCAGTTCGAAGTATCGCCTCCAGCCCAACCTCAGGTTAAGGTCCGAGTAGGCTTCGGTAATCGACTTCTCCGAACCAGTAGCAAATTGCGTCGCCTCCATACAATATCGAATTCCCTCTCGGACCTCACGTTGAGTTTCACCAAAAGCGATTCTCATCAGCCCCCGCGTATCAACAACCGCCGCTTTCACTTCATCGAACTCATCGTCGTCGAACTCGGACAACACACATTCGACCTCGGCTCGTATCGCGCGCCGCGCTTCAGGATGTTGCGTTGGCACATGATACTCCTTCTCCACCAGAAACGACATCCGATTGAACTTGATCTTTTTTCTAGTTTTGTCCGATATGCTCGCAAATTCGCGATCGTCGAGTAGTCGCTCCGAGATGTCTACTGCCCTGTCGATGTCGCCAAGAACGTAGAACATCAGCGGTACCGCGATTATCTCGCCTTCGTCCTCCAAACGATTTCCAGAACGCAAGACTTCAGAGGAAGCGGTTAGCCATGCTTCCGCCTGAACATAGAACCACATTCCGAGATCGTTGCCCCATTTTCTCGTTCGCATCGTTGCGATCTTACCGGCAAGGATCCATGAGTACCTAACTAGTGAAGAGTCTCTACAGCATTGTGCTATTTCGGTTATTGCTTCTTGCAAGCTGACACTGTTAGCGTCTTCATTTTCAAGCGCTATCCGCAACTCCTCGATCCTGGAGTCAATAGCCTGAATGCGTTCAGGTACGATATCGCCCCTAAATTGCGGCCCGTAGCTGAGCATTCTGGTAAAAATTTCATCCCTAGCGGCCTGGCGTGTCGCTTCTTCAACATTCCAGCTCGCTTGGATCATGTTGCGGATGATACGGCTCTGCTCTTCAAGACTTTGTATCGACTGAGCAATATTTTCCATCATTGAAGAAAGACGAGGATCAAGCAAGCCAAGGGGCTTATAGGTGAGATCATGCATCTTCGCAGACCAAGCGTCATGCAGCATGGTCTTAAACTGGATTTCACATTGTATCGGATTGCCGGCAATTAGCTTTGTAGACACGACGTGCGTTGCGTAGTAACCTCGCTTATTGAAGTGCTCTTCCGGCTTTGTAGTACTGACCCCTATTGAGTTAAGGGCGGCTGATATGGATTGCACACCTTTGCGCATGTGATCGGAATAATAGAATACGACGGTGAGTCCAACAATATCTGTGAGTTCGAATATATGGTTAGGGGTAACATTCTTCCCGGCGCGGCGCACCTTTTCGACAATCTTATGCGTTTCTTTAAAGAAAAACTTACCCGACGTTGAATCAGATCGAGTATATATATCACTTATGCGTCCAGAACCACCACCATTGCGGTAGCGGTCACACTCACGTCTCACTAAATCAACTAGCTCTCGATAACTTTCGCCAAAATTGGAGATGAATTTGTCCGCTACATTAAGATCGGCCATTCATTAATCCTGCGCGCTTCAGGAATTTTTGGGCTCAGTGAGCTGATTTCACGCATTAACTAATAACGCAAAAGGCGCTTATACGGAAGCGCCTTTTGCAACTTAATCGCGATGAAACGCCAATCTAAGAAGCGTCCGGAGAGGGCCCTTGCTCCAGAGCTATGTCTTAAAAATCGGGCGCTTAAAAATCGGGCGAGACATAACCAAGATTTGATCGATCATCATATTTTTCCTAATTGACGCTTCAACAATGAAGCAGCCCCCCTAAGGTTCCCCTGAACCTCGCCGACTCATAGCCGGGTCAACGATGGCACGCAATCGTTAACGAGCGCTTAGCCCGCCAACTCTCCCATGTTAGAATGGAAAGATGAGATGGAAAATGCAAGTCACGAAGATTCTTTCGCACAGCTTCAGGTTAGCGTTCATAACGAGAATGGGTATGTTGTATCGATTCCCATCCCCCAACACATCGTCCACGCCGCACGAGCGCTGCGTTACGACCCACACCGCTATTTCTCTGAAATTCCGAGTTGCCAACACGTACAGCTTGCCTTGCTGATCCAAAGCAGGGCTCGATCGCAGGGCATAGAGAATGCGCTCAAACTGATGGCTGCCTCCTACCTTGGTGAAAAACCGAAGCGGAGCCCTATCCGGGTCCGCGAGTTTGAGAATGGAAAGTTCCTTATCCTCGACGGTAACTCGACGGCTACCGTAGCTAAAGCGGCCTTGTGGCCCGATATTCCATGTATCATCATAAGCCACTAACCCGGCCACAGCGGGACAGGTGGCGATGACTGAAAGAAAGGCTCAGCTCGTAATTACGGTGATTGAAATGCAGAGAATGAACAACGAAGCGGACAGCTTGACCGTAGATTTTGTTACCGTAACTTAAATTTTCTTGTACACAATAATCAACAGAAAAACGCAATTTCAAAGCGACTTTTCAGTGCGTCAATCCGAACGCTGCCGGTCTTTTATCTCTCCCAGGCGGAAGTGTTGGAACACGCCGTGCCCCTCACACCCCATCCCGAAATCGGTTGGTGATCGGATACCGCCGGTCCCGCCCGAAATTCTTCCGCGTCACCTTGGTCCCCGGCGCCGACTGCCGGCGCTTGTATTCGGCGATGTAGAGAAGCTTTTCGATGTGGGCGACCGTCTCGCGATCGAAGCCTCTCTCCACCAGTTCGTCGACGCCGCCGTCATGTTCCACCAGGTGTTCGAGGATGGCGTCCAACACGTCGTAGGGCGGCAGCGAATCCTCGTCCTTCTGGTCCTCGCGCAGCTCCGCCGAGGGCGGCTTCACGATGATCCGCTCGGGGACGACCTTGCCTGACGGGCCTAGCAGACCCTCCGGATGGTGTTCGTTGCGCCAGCGGGCGAGGCGGAAGACTTGCGTTTTGTAGAGGTCCTTGATCGGGTTGAAGCCGCCGTTCATGTCGCCGTAGAGCGTCGCGTAGCCGACGCTCATCTCGCTCTTGTTGCCGGTGGTCACCACCATGGCGCCGAACTTGTTGGAGATCGCCATCAGGATGACGCCCCGCGTGCGGCTCTGGACGTTCTCTTCGGTGATGCCCGAGGGCGTTCCCTCGAACATCGGTCCGAGCGCGGCGAGGAAGCCTTCGACCGGCTGTTTGATCGGCACGGTGTCGTAGCGGATGCCGAGCGCCTTCGCGCAGGCAGCTGCGTCTTCGAGGCTCGTCTCGGCGGTGTAGCGATAGGGCAGCATGACCGCGTGGACGCGGTCCGCCCCGAGTGCGTCGACCGCCATCGCCGCGCAGACGGCGGAATCGATGCCGCCGGAAAGTCCCAGCACCACCGACTTGAAGCCGTTCTTGTTGACGTAGTCGGCAAGGCCGAGGACGCAGGCGCTCCACACCGCCGCGTCGTCGCCGGGGATCTCGGCGACTTCGCCGCCCTCGCAGCGCCAGCCGTCACCGTCCCGCACCCAATCGGTGACGAACACGCCGGTCCGAAACTGCGGCAGCTGGAAGGCCAGCGAGCGGTCGGCGTTGAAGGCGAAGGAGGCGCCGTCGAAGAGCAGTTCGTCCTGGCCGCCGATCTGGTTGGCATAAACCACCGGCAGCTCGGCCTCGATCACCTGGCGAAGCACCACCTGATGCCGGATGTCGAGCTTGCCGCGATAGAACGGCGATCCGTTCGGCACGAGCAGGATCTCGGCGCCGGATTCGGCGAGGGTCTCGCAGACGCCGAGATCGCCCCAGATGTCCTCGCAGACCGGGATGCCGAGCCTGAGGCCGCGATAGTTCACCGGACCGGGCATGGGGCCCGGCTGGAACACCCGCTTTTCGTCGAACTCGCCATAGTTCGGCAGGTCGACCTTGGAGCGCCAGTTGACGATGCGGCCCTCGTCGAGGACGGCGACGGCGTTGTAGAGCCCCTCGCCCGTCCGCAGCGGGCAGCCGACGACGACGCCGGGCCCGCCATCGGCGGTGTCGGCGGCGAGATCTTCCACCGCCGCCATGCAGGCGGCGACGAAGGCCGGCTTCAGGACGAGGTCTTCCGGCGGATAGCCTGAGATGAAAAGCTCGGTGAAGAGCACGAGGTCGGCTCCGGCCGCGGCGGCTTCCGCCCGCGCCCTGCGGGCGAGCGCCAGATTCCCGGAGACGTCGCCCATCACCGGGTCGAGCTGCGCGACGGCAAGTTTCAGGCGGTTCGTCACATCGGCCATCGTCGGCATCTCCCCGGCTTGTCGCCGATCGTTTCGCGTGTCGTGGGCAAGGCCGCGGCCCGGGCGGCGCGACGCGCGGATTTCAGTCAGTGTCGGGCGCGCATCCCCGCGGCAGGCAGAGTGCGCTATCTGTTGCAACGGTTCCAGGACCGATGCGCTGCATCAGATAGCAAGGCCGGCCGCGGCAATCGAGATCCCATCCCCCTGACGACGGACATGACGACGGTGACACATTCTCTGAAGGACGGCGCCGAGCGCTGGTTCGGCCGCCCCGCGGAAAGCCTGCTTCCCCGCGAGCGCCGCATTCTCGAGCTGATCGGGCTGCGCCGACCGATCTCCTCGGAGCTGAAGCCGCACGGGCCGGAGGCGCTCGGCCTCGGCGACCGGCTGGCCGACAGGATCGCCGAGATCGGCGGCTCCTGGGCCTTCATCGTCTCCTTCCTGGTGTTCCTCTTCGCCTGGTCGCTCGTCAACACCGTCATCCTTCGAAGCGACGCCTTCGATCCCTACCCCTACATCTTTCTCAATCTCGTCCTGTCGATGCTGGCGGCGATCCAGGCGCCGATCATCATGATGTCGCAGAACCGCGCCGCCGCCAGGGACCGGCGCGAGGCGAGCCGCGACTACGAGGTCAATCTTAAGGCCGAGATCGAGATCATGGCGCTGCACGACAAGCTCGATCACCTGAAGGACCTTGAAATCTCCGATACGAAGCGCCTTCTAGCGGAGATCATCGACCGGCTGGAGAGGATCGAAGGGCGGGGCGCGGAGGACGCCATGCGGTGAGGCAACGGCCGGTGCCGGCCGCGTCATGCCCCCGCGACGGCGGGCGGCCACTTTCTTGTGCCGCAAAGTTCTGAAACAAGGCACGTTCGAAGCGCCGGGCCGCCCCCGCCAGGACGGCGCCCGCGAATGCAAGCCGATATGGAGTAACCGTGTACGAGATCCTGTCCCTGATCGCGCAGTTCGGCCCGGTCATCGTTCTGGCAGGCACCTTCTTCGAGGGCGAGGTCTTCGCGATCATCGGCGGTTTCCTGGCCTATCGCGGCTCTTATCCGTTCGAGATGATGATCGGCCTTGCCTTTGCCGGCTCGTTCTGCGGCGATCTCGCGGTGTTCCTGTTCGCGCGCTTTTCCTCGAACCACCGCTGGGTGCGGGCCTGGCGGGAGAAGCCGCGATTCGCCAAGGCGCTGTCGCTGGTCGAGCGCTACCAGGCCTATTTCGTCATCGTGAACCGCTATGTCTACGGGCTGCGCATGCCCGGGCTGGTGGCGCTCGGCATGTCGCGCATCTCGGTTCTGCGCTTCACCGTGCTCAATCTCCTCGGGGCCGGGCTCTGGGCCGGCATCTTCACCACCGTCGGCTATGTCTTCGGCTATTCGATCTGGTCGGTCTTCGCCAATCTCCAGGTGTTCGAACAGGGCGCGCTCTACGTCCTCTGCGGCGCCGCCGTGCTTCTGGCGGCCTATTTCGGCTGGAAGCAATGGGGACCGGTCATCCTCGACTGGTGGCGCCGGCCGGCGCGGCCGGAGCGCGAGGCTCGGGAACGGCGCGGCCTTGCCGCCCGCCTGCGGATGATGCTGCGCGGTCCGCGGCTGCGCGACCAGGGCTCCGAGGAGTAGTTCGAGCCACGGTGTTGCAGACGCTACATGAAGGTCAGGCCGCGCGTTCGAAGGCGAAGGCCTCCATGGCGAGCACGCCGAAGTCGCGGCTCTGATGCAGCATCCTTGCCGCGCCGCCGCCGGCACCGAGCGCCACGAAGAGCGGCATCAGATGCTCGTCGGTCGGGTGGTTCTCGCGGGCAAAGGGCGCCCTGTCGCGATAGTCGAGCAGCGCCTCGACGTCGCCTTGCGCCAGCCGCTCACCCATCCAGACGGCGAAGGCCTCGACCCAGTCCGGCACGGCGGCGGTGCGGTTGCCGACCTTGAGATGGGTGAAGGCCTCGCGCAGATTGTGGGTGAGCGAGCCGGATCCGATGACGAGCACGTCTTCCTCCGGCAGTTGCGAGAGCGCCACGCCGAGCCGGTGGTGATAGGCCGCGTCCTTGCCCGGATCGACCGATACCTCGACCACCGGGATTGCGGCCTCGGGGAAAGCCAGGATCAGCGGCACCCAGGCGCCGTGATCGAAGCCGCGGCCGGTGAGCACTTTTGCCCGGAAGCCGGCGTCCTCGAGCCCTTCGACGATCGTCGCGGCGAGCTTCGGATCGCCGGGCGCCGGATAACGCATCTCGTAGAGCTCGCGGGCAAAACCACCGAAGTCGTGGATCGTCTCGGGGCGCGCGTCACCGGTAACGAAGACACCGCCATTCGCCTCGAAGTGCGCGCTGGCGACGACGATCGCCCGCGGCTTCGGCAGGCTCGCCGCCAGATCGCGCAGAAAGGCCGTCGCGGCGGTTCCGGCGATCGCGATGTCCGGCGAGCCGTGGGAGATGAAGAGGGTCGGCAGCATGGGAGATCCTCCCGGTGAGTGAGACCGGAAGAATATGCCGAAGCCATCGAGACGTCAGGACGCCAAAGCCCCGACGCATTGTTCACAGCTTGAGCGATGAAATCCGCTCAAACTGAGAACAATCTCTCAACCCGCCGCCTGAGCCCGCTTTCCGGCGTCGGCGGCGTGGTCTTTCTTCAGCAGCTCGGCCACCAGGAAGGCGAGTTCCAGCGCCTGGTTGGCGTTGAGCCGCGGATCGCAGTGGGTGTGGTAGCGATCGGACAGGTCCTCGGCGAGGATCGGCCGGGCGCCGCCGGTGCATTCGGTGACGTCCTTGCCGGTCATCTCGATGTGGATGCCGCCCGGATGGGTGCCTTCTGCCGCGTGGACGTCGAAGAAGGCCTGAACCTCGGCGAGGATCCGCTCGAAGGGCCTCGTCTTGTAGTGGTTCAGCGTGATCGTGTTGCCGTGCATCGGATCGCAGGACCAGACCACCTTGCGGCCCTCGCGCTCGACGGCGCGGATCAGCTTCGGCAGGCATTCCTCGACCCGCTCGTGGCCGAAGCGGGTGATCAGCGTCAGCCGGCCGGCCTTGTTCTCCGGGTTCAGCCTGTCGATCAGCCGCAACAGATCGTCCGGCTGCGAGGTCGGGCCGCATTTCAGGCCGAGCGGGTTCTTGATGCCGCGGCAGAACTCGACATGGGCGTGATCGAGCTGGCGGGTACGGTCGCCGATCCAGATCATGTGGCCGGAAGTGGCGTACCAGTCGCCGGACGTCGAGTCGACGCGGGTCATCGCCTCCTCATAGCCGAGCAGCAGCGCCTCGTGGCTAGTGAAGAAGTCGGTCTCGCGCAGCGAGGGGTGGTTTTCCGCGTCGATCCCGATCGCCCGCATGAAGGCCATGGTCTCGGAGATCTTGTCGGCGAGCGCCCTGTAACGGTCGGCCTCGGGGCTGCCGGCGACGAAGCCGAGCATCCACTGGTGGACGTTGTCGAGATTGGCATAGCCGCCCTGCGCGAAGGCGCGCAGAAGGTTCAGCGTCGCAGCCGACTGCCGGTAGGCCATGATCTGGCGCTCCGGGTTCGGAATGCGCGACGCCGCGTCGAACTCGATGCCGTTGATGATGTCGCCGCGATAGGAGGGCAGCGTGTGGCTGTCCTTGGTCTCGTTGTCGGAAGAGCGCGGCTTGGCGAACTGGCCGGCAATGCGGCCGATCTTCACCACCGGCTGGGCACCGGCGAATGTCAGGACGATCGCCATCTGCAGGAAGGCGCGGAAGAAGTCGCGGATATTGTCGGCGCCGTGCTCGGCGAAGCTCTCGGCGCAGTCGCCGCCCTGCAGAAGGAACGCGCGGCCGTTTGCGACTTCGGCCAGAGAGCGCGTCAGCTTGCGCGCCTCACCGGCAAAGACCAGCGGCGGATAGCTGGCGAGCCGCCTTTCGGTCTCGGCGAGCGCGGCCGGATCCGGATAGTCGGGCATCTGCAAAACGGGCTTTGCGCGCCAGCTCGACGGTGTCCAATCCTTCGCCATTGCAATGTCTCCTGACCGGGCCAGCCGGTCGTCCTCGCCTCGGAAATCCTTGGGTTCTTCGCGATCGCTGCGCCAAAAGGCCGCCGGAAAGTCGCGTGAGCGGCCTTTAAGCACTTATCGATCAGTTTGTCATCACTTCAGGCACCGGATCGCTCTCGCACGGGAAGCGACCTCGGGATCCGGCTTTCGAAGCTGGCGCGAAAGCGTGCGGTCCTGCTCGTCTCAGCCCGCGATCTCGTCCGTCCAAACCTCAAAGCCGGTCAGCGTGTTCTGGCCGAAGGTATGGGTCAGCGGAACGTCGGCGGCATCGCGCCCCTGGGCGATCAGGATGCGGCCGATCCGCGGCTGGTTGTTGCGCGGATCGAATGTCCACCACCGGCCGCCGAGATAGACCTCCATCCAGGCAGCGAAATCCATCGGGCCGAAGGGCGGCGTCTGGCCGATATCGCTGACATAGCCGGTGCAGTAGCGGGTCGGGATGTTCATCGCCCGGCAGAAGGCGACGGCGAGATGGGTGAAGTCGCGGCAGACGCCGGTCTTCTCAAAATAGGCCTCGGCCGCCGTCTTGGTGGGCCGCGAATGTTCGTAGCCGAAGCTGATGTGGTCGTGGACGAAGTCGCAGATCGCCTGCACCCGCGCCCATCCCTCCGGCGTCTGGCCGAACAGCCGCCACGCCTCGTTGGACAACAGATCGCTCTCGCAGTAGCGACTCGGCAGGAGGAAGAGGATCGTTTCCGCCGGCAGGTCCTCGACCCGGTGCTGCATCGTGCCCGGAGCTTCTTCGTCCGGCAAGCCGTCGTCCTGGATCACGGTGTCGGTGCCCATGACGAAATGTCCGGCCGGCGCGACCAGGCGGTTGCACCAGTTGCCGAACGAGTCGCGATAGCTCTCGATCGGGACATGCGGCTCAGTCTGCAGGTGGTCCGGCCGCTCCAGCCGTCCGACGCGCGAGTAGTGGACGTTGAGGATGACGATCATCGGCGTCGGCGCGGGGAATTCGTAGGTCAGCCGGCAGCCCAGTCGAATTCGCATCATGCCACGCTTTCTCGGGGTGAGGCCCGGACGGAGGAAGCCGACGCGAGGCCGGATCGTCCGACGAGCATCGCGGTTCGACGCGAATCTTACGACTGTCGAGCCGACGATGACAGAGCCACAGCGAAATCGCGACAGGCCGGCGACGCTGCGCGCGCCTCAGCCGCCCTGCTTGCCGCCGGATCCGCCGCCCGAGCCGAGCTGTCCGACGGCGTTGCCTGCCGTGCGGGCCAGCTTGTCGAGAATGTCGTAGAAGATGTCGACGCTGAAGCCGAAGATGAAGGCGAGGAAGAGCGAACCGAAGGAGAGATTGACGATCCCGGCGTCGCTGATCACCGAGGGGGTGGTGAACCAGACGACGAAGATGCCGGTGAACGCCGCAAGGATCACCCGGAACAGCACCGCGCTGCGCGGCGGGTCCGGATAGATCGAGGTGATGTAGATCCGCATGAAGTACATCACCGCACCGAAGGCCCCGTAGAGCGCCGGCAGCAGCCACTGGGTGACGGTGGGATAGAAGTTGCGCACCACCTCGACCTTTTCCGACACCGACTCCTCGATCTGGATGAAGTCCGAGCCGTTCATCCGCAGCTTGCAGCGCAGGACGTATCTGGCGCCGCTCAAAAGGTCGACGCCCTGCAGGAAACGGGAGAAATTGTCGTCGCCCTTCTCGGTCGCGTCGATGATCTTGCGGGCTTCCGGCAGAAAGCAGTCGCCCTGCGGGACGTTGCGGCCATAGGTGAAGAGCATCGCCTTGATGCTGGCGATCGCATAGTCGAGGACATTGGCGTTCAGCGTCAGCCGCGCCGCCCGGTTGGCGACGGTGTTGAGGCGGATGTCGTAGCGGCGCAGCGTGTTCATCCTGTCCTGCAGAGCGACGGCGCCGCTCGACCTCGCAGGATCGGAGACCCGCAGGTCGAAGACGTCTTTCGCACCGAAGGCGGCGAAGATGATCTCGTCGAGCAGCGCCGCCTGTCGGTCATCCTCGAGCTGCGAGACTTCGACGAACAGCTTGTCCGCCTCGCGCTGCCAGCTGGTGTAGTAGGAGCAGAGGACGGCGAGGACGAGCGCGAGCCAGAAGAACGACCATTTGAACAGCCGGTCGATGAACGGTGTCACGCGCCGCTCCGGCGCTCCCTCGCCGTCGCGGGCGAAGGGATCGAAGCCCTGCTGCAGGTCGATCAGCGTCACCGGCTGGATCTTGTGCAGCGCCAGGCGCAGTTCCTGCTGCAGCGTCAGCGTTTCAGGCGTCGAGAGATCGGCGTCGGGCTTGGCGGCAAGACCCTGTATCGCCCTGGCGAGACGGTCGCTGTCGAGCTTGCCGCTCTTCAGGCCGAAATTGGCGACGAGCAGCGCATCGGCGCTGAGCTGGCGAAGATAGTCCAAACCGCCCTCCCATGGCCTGCGGCGCCGCGCCGCTAGCCGAGCGTTCCCGCCTGCGGCCCGGCGATCGACGGGCAGAAGCACTCGTTTCCGGGAATGCCGGGCGGCGAGGCCCAACACCAGAAGTGCTCGGTGAAGCAGATCGTGCCGGGGGCGTGGTCGGGGACCTGCGCGAGGGCGGGTCCGCTGAGGGCCGATAGAAGCACGACACCGGCGACAAGCAGCCGCGCGAGGAGGGCTGCCGGGGCCTGTTGCGCGAGCCGACGAGACATGACGCAAACTCCGTCGTCAGCGACCGTTGCGACCGGTCGACAGCTTCGCCCCGTCTCATCTTGGACAGTTTGTTTGACCGACGAAAGAAAATTCCTCGTGAAACCTGTCGGCGATCTTTCGGCAAGACTTCTGCACCGACCGGATTGCCCGTTCAGGCATCGACCTGCGCAACGTCAGCGGATCAGGACCGGCCGCACGCCCCGCGCCTCGACCAGCCGGTCGAACATCTCGGCCTCGCCCTCTTCCAGCGTCACCGGGCGCGGATAGCGCGGCGCGTTCCGGTCGGCGAAGAGGCGCGTCTCGAAGCCGTCGGTCTCCTCGACGAAGCGTCTCAGCCCGTCGTCGCCATAGAGCATGCGGAAACCCTGCATCACCGCGTCGAGATAGCTCTGCAGGATCGCCGACTGCCGGTCTTCGGCGCTCGGCGCACCGGGACGCGCCTCGTAGATATAGACGGGAATGTCCCTCAGCGGCGGCCGCTCCACCGTCAGCCGCCCGAGGTCGACGATCCGCCGCGCATAGCCCGCCTCGCGCTCGTCGACCGACGGCAGGTGATCGGCGAGATCGTAGACGACGACGCCATGAACGCCCGCCTCCTCGTCGCGCTTGACGGATAGGAGCGACATCGCCTCATTCGCCTCGCGCGGCAGCCATACCCGCCGCCAGCCGGCGGCCTCCGCCCGTCTTATGCCGAGGAACTTGGTGCGCAGGGTGCGCGGATTGACCAGCGATCCGTAGCCGAAATAGGCGACGACGCGGCCCTCGGCGGCGAGCTGTTCGAGGTCGGGGTGGTCCGGGTGAATCTCCATGAGCGCGGCATAACGCAACATCGCGGCGGATCAAGCCACGATTTGTGCAGCGCAAGATTACCTACCGCGGCGGGGCATAAAAATGCTATGGCTGACGCATCGTCCGCCGGAGCGTGAGCCATGCCGATCGCCGCCCTCTATGCCGCCATCCTGACACCCGTCTTCCTTGCCCTGTCCGTCCGGGTCGTCCTGCGCAGGAACAGCCTCGCGACGATCATCGGCGACGGCGGCGACGCCGCCCTGAGGCGCCGCATCCGCGTCCACGGCAATTTCTGCGAATATACGCCGATGGGGCTGATCCTGCTCGCTTTGGCGGAAAGCCTCGCGACGCCAGCCTGGGCCCTGCATGTCGCAGGACTCGCCCTCGTCGCCGGCCGGCTGCTTCATGCCTATGGCGTCTCGCAGCTGGCCGAGATCATCGGCTGGCGGATCGTCGGCATGGCGGCGACCTTCGCCTCGCTCGTCGTCAGCGCCATCGCCTGCCTGATCGGCGCGATCGGATGATCCGGCCTCGCTCCAGCGGATGCCGCAGCGAGGCGTTTCGACAGCCGCCCGCCTTGACGTGAACGTAAGCGTCATCCACTTTCGACCAATGCCGACCTTCACCCACCCACCCGGCACCACCGCTCATGCGGCCTTCTTTCCGGTCTCGCAGCGCGAAGTCTCGATCGAGACCGCCGATGGCGTGATGCTTCCGGCCACGCTGTTCACCGGCGAGGGACGCAAGCCGGCGGTGCTGATTTCGGAAGCTGCGGCAGTGGAGCGGCGCTTTTATCGCGCCTTTGCGATTCATCTGGTCGAACAGGGGGCCAGCGCCGTTCTCACCTACGACTATCGCGGTGTCGGCGCCGCGGCGAAGGGGCCGAAGGCCGGCGAATTCCGCATGAAGCACTGGGGCGTCCACGACCTGCCGGCCGCCCTCGCCACCCTCGAGGCCGAAGTCGGGGACGGGCCGATCGTCGGCGTCGGCCATTCCTTCGGGGGCGTCGCCCTCGGCCTTAGCGGCGTCTCGGAACGGTTCGAGCGCTACTGCATGGTCGCCTCGCTGAACGGCTATTTCAGGAACACCGCCGAACCGCTGACGGTGTACGCCCGGATGGCGATTGCCGGCGTACCGACGACCTGGCTGCTCGGCCACATCCCGGCCGCCGCCGGCCTCGGCACCGCGCTTGCCGGGCCGATCTTCCGGGACTGGACGCGCTGGTGCCGCAACCGCGATTTCCTGTTCGAGGACGCCTCCGTTCCCGAATCGCAGCGCTTCGCCGACGTCCGCCTGCCGCTCCTGTCGATCGGGATCGGCGACGACCGCTGGGGCACGCCCAAGGCCGTGGCGGAACTCCTGAAGCATTTCTCCAATGCCGAGATCGACGAGGTCTGGCTGCGGCCCGAGGATGCCGGCGACGAGATCGGTCACATGGGCTTCTTCCGCCGCGAGATGCGCGGTCCGCTCTGGCCGGTCGCGACGGACTTTCTCCTCGATGGCAGGCGGCCAAGCTGAGGCTTGCGGGCGGCGAGCACGGCCGCCAGCCCGACGAGACCGATTCCGGCGAGAGAAAGAAGGCCCGGCACCTCGCCGAAGAACAGCGCGCTCCAGGCGACCGCGAAGACGAGATAGGAATTGTCGAACAGGCCGACGACCGCCGGCTCGGCCAGCTGATAGGCCCGAGCGACGGCGACGGCGATCACCGCCATCAGCGCGCCGAGCAGGCAGACGAGCCCGATGTCGGCGGCGGACAGCGCCGGCCAGGCGGCAAGCCGGCCTGCTACCTCGCCTGCGTCGAGGTCGAACCACCCGGCAGAACCCACCGCGGCCGCGCCGGCCGCCGCCAGAACGAGATTGAGGTTCAGCGCCATGGCGAGCGGCGCCTCGCCGGCGCAGCGGTGGCGGGTGACGATCGCCGCAAAAGCGTAGCAGGCGGCGGCGAGGAAGGGCATCGCTGTCGCCGGCGACAGAGCGCCGGCATCCGGGCGCAGTGCCAGCATCACGCCGCAGAGCCCCAACGCGGCGGCGACCCATCCCGAAAGGCCGATTCGCTCGCCCGGCATCAGGGCCGAGAATGCCGCCATCATCAGCGGCGCGGTGTAGAGCGCCGCCGCCGCCACGGCCAGTTCCATCTCGGGCAAAGCGCCGTAATAGGCGAACCACATGCCGGTCAGGAGCAGGCTGCGCAGCGTCACCCAGAACGGGCCGATGACGTCGCAGCGGAAGCGACGCGGCTTCGCGGCAGCGCGCGCGGCGGCGAGGTCGTTCTGTTCTGCCAGCTCTGCGAGGCGTTCTACTGGCTGACGCCGCGGCTTGCGGGCTTCCACGCCGCCCATCCCGAGATCGAGCTGCGGCTGCAGTCATCGATCCGGCCGCTCACCGAGAGCGGCGGAGGTTTCGACGTGGCGATCCAGACCGCCGGCAGGCCATCCGGCACCAGCCGCCTCGCTTTCGCTGTTGACGACGTCGTCTTCCCGGTCTGCTCGCCCGATTATCTCGGAGAAACGACGCCGCCCCTCCGCCTTGAAGCCTTGCAGGAGCACCGGCTGCTCTCCCACCGCGTCGCGCCGCAGGACTGGCTCGACTGGCCAGATTTTTTTGCGCTGGCAGGTCTGCCGCAGGCCGTCGCAAAAAACGTCATGGCCTTCGACAGCTATCCGCTGGTGCTGCAGGCGGCGATCGCCGGCCAGGGCATCGCCCTTGGCTGGCGGCGAACCGTTTCGGGGCTTCTCGCCGACGGCTCGCTGCTGCGGCCATGCCGCGAGAGCCTCGATCGGCCGCGGGAGTTTTGCGTCTATGTCAGCCCGCAGGCCGGCAACCGGGCGGAGACCGGGGCGCTGCTGGCTTGGTTGCGCCGGGAACTCGCATCATGAGTTGCGGCCAACATCAGGATCGTGAGAGGCTCGCCGGGGCGGGCGAAGACGGCCGGATCCGTGAGCAGATGCAAAAACGCATCAATTGCCGCAATTATGCCGCTTCCGCCAGGTTAAGTTCGTTGACAGTTGCTGGAGGGGTTCAGCACTCAACACATATGGCGGCGCAGAGCCGTCCTGGATTTCCCGGCGCGGCAACGCGTCATGCCGGCGATCGCCGCTCGCATTCTGCGGGCGACGCGTACTCCGGCAAGGCCTTGCATGGCATTGCCGGTTTGGCCGGCAGGGTTAAAATTCGGTGGGCGAAACGAATTGGTTACCAAGATTCGCCGATGATGCATGAAACGATTGGCGGGCCGGCGAAAAACGCCGGTGTCGGGCAAAGGGGGCTCTCCGCCGATCATCGCGAATGAAGCGAATGGGGGACGCGGTTGACCGCAGAGAACGTTGAGGGGATGCGCCCCGAGGGGTGCCAGCCGGCGCGCGCGACGCGCGGCTCCAGTCGTCGCGCCCTTTGGACGGGCGCCCTGGCCATTTCGGCAACGGCCGCGATCGCGGCCGGGTCGATCGCCTTCCTCGCCGAATCGTCGAAGGCGCCCGGTGCGAGCCGCGCGGCGAAGAATGCCGTCCAGCGGCAGGCCGGCATGATTCGTCTGGCCTCGCTCGAGGGGGCCGGCCACCGGCAAGACGCCGAGGCCGATCGGACCGGCCGGATCTTCGAGCCGCTCGCCGCAAAATCCGGTTTCGGACAGGCGCAAGGCCACGAGCTCGCCGAGCGGGGTGGCCGGGTCTTCCATCCGACCGTCGCGGAGACCAGCCGCAAGGACAATCTCACCGTCGCAGCGCTGATGCCGGCGCCGCCGAAGGCCGCAAAGACGATCCTGCGCGCGATCCCGAAGGCGCTCGAGGCCAAGGTCGCCGACGAACCGGCACCGACCGTCAAGCCGCGCCACCAGCTGGCAGACAGTCGCCCGGCCAGCGGCCAGGGCGCGCTCGCGCTCCTCGCCGCCTTCGATCCGAAGCCGGCGCCGCGCCCCGTGCTGGAAGGCACCGCCGTCGCCGCCTACCAGTCGGCCGACGTGCCGCGGCCGTCGCTGCGCCCGGAAATCGACGCCGAGATCGCCACGGAAGCGTCCGAGCCGGCGGGCGAGGCAGTCCTCGCCGCGGTCCCGCTGCCGGCGTCGCGGCCCGAATCCCAGGCCGGCAAGGAAGTCAAGGTCGCAAGCCTTGGCCCCGAGGCCGGACCGGGCCCGCTCGGCACCGCCGGCGACGATCTCACCGCCCTCGCAGTGCCGCTGCCCGAGCGCCGGCCCGACTATACCCCGCCGGTGGTCGCCAGCCCGCAGCCGCAGCCCGAGCAGCCGGCCCAGCGCCCGGCGGAGCGCCGCGCTCCCGCCGTCGCCAGCACCCGGCCGAACGTTCCGGGTCGGGACACCGACGACGGTCCCAGCTTCTTCGAAAAGCTGTTCGGTCGCGGCGGCTCGGCCAAGCTGCCGGGAGCAGGCAGCGGCATCGCCGTCTACGACATCTCCGCCCAGACCGTCTATCTCCCCGGCGACGGCAAGCTTGAAGCGCATTCCGGCCTCGGCCACATGCAGGACAACCCGCGTTACGTCGCCCAGAAGATGCGCGGCCCGACGCCGCCGAACGTCTACAATCTGCGCATGCGCGAGGCGCTGTTCCACGGCGTCGAGGCCATCCGGCTCCTGCCGGCGGACGGGCGCAAGAAGTACAACCGCGACGGCCTCCTCGCCCACTCCTACATGTATATCGGCGGCGGCGACCGCTCCCAGTCGAACGGTTGCGTCGTCTTCAAGAATTACGACCGCTTCCTCGCAGCCTTCAAGCGCGGCCGGGTGAAGAGGATGATCGTCGTGCCGAGCCTCGACGAACTGCCGACCTACATGGCGGCACTGTAGATCGGCGCGCGGGATTGGTACCAGCGACCGGAAAGCAATCTTCCGGGCCGCGGGTAGCAGGCCGAAACCTCTGCCGCCGAGCCGGACCATCGGCCCGTTTCAATGCATGGCAGAGACCCCGGCAGCGCCGGAGCGGCGCGGTGCCAGCAGTGCCAGGCCGCAACCGACGAAGGTGACGCAGGCGACCATCGCCCAAGCCTCGTTGATCGCCAGTGTCGTTGCCGCCTTCTCCACCATCGGCCTGACGACCGCGACCACCTCGGGGTCGGAGGCTCGCGCCGTCGCCTCCAATGGTATTCCAACGGTTTCAAAGGCTTTCGGGTCGAGCCCGGCAAGCCCCGCAGCGAGCGCTTTCGCGTGAAGCGGCGCGCGTCCGTAGACCACGGTGTCGATCAGCGCGATGCCGATGGCACCACCGAGATTTCGCATCAGGTTGAAGACGCCGCTCGCGTCGGGCACCGTTTCCGGCGGAAGATTCCCGAGCGCCAGCCGCGTCGGTGGCAACAGGCAGAACATGATCGCCGCGCCGCGCACGACCTGCGGCCAGAACATGCCGGAAAAGTCCGTCTCGACGGTCTGTGCCGTGCTCATGGCGAGGCCGATACCGAACGTACCGAAGCCGGCGAGCGTTAGCAGGCGTGCATTAACGCGCTGCTCCAGCGCGACGGCCACGGGTGCGGTCGCCAGCTGCGCAACGCCCGTCACCAGCATGACGAGACCGATCTCCAGTGGCCCATGCTCCCGCACGAAGGCGAGAAACACCGGCATCAGATAGACCGAGCCGTAGAGGCCTATGCCGAGAATGAAGCTCAGCGCGCAGCCGAGGGCAAAGCCGCGGTCCTGAAACGCCCGAAGCTGCACGATCGGACGGATTCGTCCGAGCATGCGCATCACGAAGAGGCAGCCGGCAAGAACGCTGGCGGCGAGAAGCGCCATGACCGGCGCGGTCAGCCAGCCGCCGTCAGGCGCTTCCTTGAGCCCGATCTGAAGGCTGGCGAGACAGAAGGCCAGAAGCGCCAGCCCGGCGACGTCGAGGCTGCGCAGCAGCGAGCGGTCGCCCATGACCCGCGGCAGCGTCGTCAGCCCGAGACCGCAAGCGGCGATCCCGGGAACGACATTGACGAGGAAGAGCCAGTGCCAGGAGCCCGTCTCGGTGATCCAGCCACCAACGATCGGCCCCACTGTCGGTGCGAGCACTGCCAGCATGCCGGCGAGCGTCGTTGCGAGGCCCTGGAAGCGCAGGGGAAAGAGCAGGAACACCGCCGAAAACACCAGTGGGATCAGCATGCCGCCGAAGAACCCCTGGACCACGCGGGCCATCACCAGGCTGGCGAAACCGGTGCTCGCGGCGCAGCCGATCGAGGCGAGCGTGAAGCTGCCGACGGCAAGGGCGAAGAGGCTTCGCATCCCGACAGCGCGGGTGAGCAGGCCCGTCAAGGGAATGGCGATGACTTCGGCGATCAGATAGGCGGTCTGGATCCAGCTCATCTGCTCGGCCGCGATGCCGAGCGCGTCGCGGATCGCCGGCAGGGACGTCGCGACGACCTGAATGTCGAGCACCGCCATGAACATGCCGAGGCACATGGCGGCAAAGCCGATCCATGTTCCGGCCGAAACCCTCTCCGAGGGAGCTGATGCCGGCGTCCCGGCCGTCATCACCGGAACGCCCGATGGCCGGCCGCGCCGCTCATCCGCGATGCCGGCGAAGCGCCGAAGCCTCGGCGGGAATACGGATCATCAGGATGCCGGCATTGAGCAGGGAGAACAGGATCGCGATCTCCCAGAGTCCGAACACGGCCGGCAGAAGGAAGATCTCGCAGACAACGACGAGATAGTTCGGATGGGCAAACCATCGATACGGCCCCCTGGCAACGAGCGTCTCGCCCGGCTTGACGATGATCCGCGTGGTCCAGCGCCGGCCGATCGAAGCCAGCACCCAGAAGCGGGCAAGCTGGACGATGGCGAACAGCACCAGCGGGACGACGAGGATCGGCCTTCCCTGCGCGTAGAGCCAGAGCGCGATCAGCCATGCCGCATGGACGAGCACGATCAGACCGTAGTGGCCGGAGGCGACCTCGAACGCTCCCTCCGCAATGAGCCGCTGCGTGTTGCGGCGCGCGAGGAGGAGTTCGACCAGACGCTGCCCCGTCACATAGGCGAGGATGGCAAACCCTATGGGAAAGGCGGCGTCTCCGGTCACCTCAGGCGTCCAGCCTCACGAAACTGCCGGTGAACCCCGGCCCCAGAGCCGCAAGCAGCGTCGGGCCGCGCAGTCCCTGCTCGAGCTTGCGCTTTAGGACGAACAGCACCGTCGGCGCCGACATGTTGCCGAAGTCGCGCAGAACCTCGCGCTCGCAGGCGAGCGAACCCTCCTTGAGAGCGAAGGTCGGTTCGAGCGCCTCGATCACCTTGGCACCGCCGGGATGAAAGACGAAATTGTCGACGTCGTCCAAAGTCTCGCCGTTTCGCGCCAGCATCGCCGTCGCGGCGGGACGCATGCGCTCGCTCACGAGGGTGGGGATCGAGGCGGAGAACACCGCCGTAAAGCCGACAGGGTCGACATTCCAGCCCATGACGTCGAGGGTGGAGGGCCAGAGATGCTCGCCCGCCGCGACGACCTTCGGGCCTTCCGGCCCCGCCGCCGTCGTCAGCACCAGCGCCGCGGCGCCATCGCCGAAAAGCGCCGTTGCGACGATGTTGCTCTTGGTCAGCGAATCGTCACGGAAGGCAAGCGTACAGGTCTCGACGACGACGAGGAGAACCCGGGAACCCGGTGCGGCACCGGCCAGCTGAGCAGCGAGCGCCAGGCCCGAAGCCCCCCCGGCACAGCCGAGACCGAACACCGGCACCCGGCGGATATCGGGCCGAAATCCAAGTTCCTGATGGGCGCGGGCTTCGAGGGTGGGCGTTGCGACCCCCGTCGAGCTGACCGTGACGACCGTGTCGATCAGTTCGGCTCGCAGTCCGGCGTCATCCAGAGCCCTGGACGCCGCATCGACGAAAAGCGAAGTCGCGCCATCGAGATAGGCCGCCGTGCGCTTCTCCCAGTCCTGCGGCCGGTGAAACCAGTCGATCGGCTCGACGGAATACCGGTTGGCGATGCCGCTGTTTTCGAAGACCGGTCGCATCCGCTCGAAATCGCGGAAACGCCCGGCGAACATGTCAGCCGCATGAGCCACCACGTCTTTCTGGGAAAGCCGATGCGGCGGGACTGCCGTCGCCAGCCCGACGATCCGGGGTTGCGCTTTGGGATTTGCCTTCTGCCCCGCGCTCGAATGGCTGACGTCCTGCCGGCCGTCCGTGTCTGAAGAGGGGGATGAGAAACGCGATGAAATCTCGCCAGGCGTCGTTTCGAGGACCGGATGGTCCATGGTGTCTGCTCATTACTGGCCACACGGGGCGGTGCATTTGCAGCCGAACAACATGTTGATCTTAAATGCGTTCCGCTCATAGCCGAGCCCGTGACGCTTTCACGCACCCGGCGCCAGAGTTGGCCCGGCCTCTGTGCGTACTGTCGCTCGGAGGTCGCTCTATCGCTCCCACGGCGCAGCAGACCCGCTCGCCGGTCCTCGCGCGACAGCTTGGCTGGGACCTCGTCACCGACCCTTCGGCCGCCATCGGTTGGAAGGCCATGGCGGTATCGAACCGGTTTTTTGTCGGGCCGGCCTATTCGGGGCTCACCCGGAAGGGCGAAAACGGCAGATCCGCAAGCTGGCGCTCGTCCATGCGTACGAGATCCGGATGGGTCAGCGGGTCCCGCCGCCAGTCCGGCGACTTGCCACCGGCGCCGCGGCGGCGCGCATCCGGGATCCGCCGAGGTCCGAGAGGCCATCCGCGAAGCCCGGTCAGGGCAGAGATCAGCAGCGTCTTCAGTGAGGGCGGTGAAAGGGTCGTCGTCATGGCGACGACCATGATCCCGGCGACGGATCGGCTCAATCGCCGGAATATTTCATTCAGCCGGTCCGGTCGGCCCCGTCCCGCACCAGCCGCGCCATGGTGCCGTTCGACAGCGGGATGCGAGTCCAGACGATGGTGCCGGGCTCGATCCACAGCGTCGGGCAGTCGTGGAAACGCGTGGTGAACTGCATTTCGGCCGAGGCCGCCTCGTGCCAGCCGGTCTGAAGCAGCCGCCACTCGGCCTCGATGATGTCCTCTGACGCGCAGGACCAGAGTGACAGGCCGCAAAGCTCCACGGCATTCCTGCGCCAGCTCCTGAGCCTGCCGGGCGATGCGGCGAGCAGCCGGTGCGACAGGTCGCAGACGAGGTGCATCGGCTCGGAGGAATTGGCAACGAGGCTGACGAGCGCCTGGTCGGCGGCCGAATCCGCCCGCGCCCCGATCATCCGGGTGAGCGCCGCCTTCTCCCGGGCGGTCAGCTGGCCGCGGCCGGCCTCCCAGCGCGAAACGGTCGGCTGCGAGACCGCCAGCATCGCGGCGACCGTCTCCTGCTTGACGTCGTTCAGCCGCCGCCAGCGCCGCAGCGAGCGACCGATCAGCGCCGAGGTCAAGGGGAGTGCGAAGGTCATGTCCGTGCCGGATCCTACAGCATCGGCCCGAAAGTCGGAACCGATTTTCCGAAAAGCACGATGCGCGGTGATCAACAAGCGGGAGCGTAGTTTGCGCGCCCGAACGGACGTGCGCTGCCTCAGACCCGCTCGCCGTTCTTCACGCGATAGCTCGGCTGGTACATCGTCACCAGCTCTTCCGCCGCCGTCGGGTGGACGGCCATGGTGGCGTCGAACTGGTCCTTGGTCAGCCCCGCCTTGACGGTGATGGCGAGCACCTGGGCGAGTTCGCCGGCATCCGGCCCGAGGATATGGGCGCCGAGCACCCTGCGGCTGTCCGCATCGACGACGAGCTTCATCAGCATCCGCCCGTCGCGGCCGGAAAGGGTGTTCTTCATCGGCCGGAACGAGGCCCGATAAATCTCGAGCCCGGCATATTGCCGGCCCGCCTCGTGCTCAGTCAGCCCGACGACACCGAGCTCCGGCTGAGAGAACACCGCAGTCGCGATCGAGCCGTAGTCCGGCTTGGTCGGCTTGCCCCGATAGAGAGTCTCGATCAGGCACATCGCCTCGTGGATCGCCACCGGCGTCAGCTGCACGCGATGGGTGACGTCGCCGATGGCATAGATGTTTTCGGCGCTCGTCCGTGAATAGTCGTCGATCTTGATGGCGCCGCGCTCGTCGAGCTCGACGCCGGCCGTCTCGCAGCCGAGATTTTCCGTATTGGCAGTGCGGCCGATCGCCAGCATGATCTGGTCGGCGACCATCACCTCGCCGCTCTTGCAGGTCGCGGCGAGGGTCCCGTCCTCGCGCATGTCGACCCGCTCGAAGGTATCGCAGCAGTGGACGCGCAGGCCCTTCTTGTCCATCGCCTGGTGGAGCTCGTGCCTGAGGTCGTCGTCGAAGCCCTGGAGGATTTCCTTGCCGCGATAGACCAGCGTCGTCTCGACGCCGAGGCCGTGGAAGATGTTGGCGAATTCCACCGCGATATAGCCGCCGCCGAGGATGGCGATACGCTTCGGCAGCTCCTTGAGGTGGAAGGCCTCCTCGGAGGTGATGCAGTGCTCGGCGCCGGGCATTGCCGGGTGGCGGTTTGGCCGCCCGCCGGTGGCGATCAGGATCTGGTCTGCGGTGACGCGCTCGTCGCGGCCGATCAGCCGGATCTCGTGCGGCCCTTCGAGGACGGCGCGGTCGGTGATCGTCACGGCGCCGGCCTTGCCGGCATTCACCTCGTAGAGGCCTTCCAGCCGCTCGATCTCGCGATCCTTGGCGGCGATCAGCTTCTGCCAGTCGAACTGCCTCTCGCCGACCGTCCAGCCATAGCCAGCCGCATCCTCGAAGGCCTCGGGAAACTGCGAGGCATAGACGAACAGTTTCTTCGGCACGCAGCCGCGGATGACGCAGGTGCCACCGAAGCGGTATTCCTCGGCGATCGCGACCTTCTTGCCGAGCGAGGCTGCGACGCGCGCCGCCCTGACGCCACCCGAGCCGCCGCCGATGACGAAGAGGTCGTAGTCATATGCGCTCATCGCGTGCCGTCCCGATCACTGGCCCGGCGCGCCGCCGCCGGGCAATCTCCGCCCCGGATGGTCGGGGCCGTCATCGCCTCTTACGATGTTTCGATCCGAAATGTTTCGCTGCGCTGACGCATCCTGGCGTATGCGCGAGCCAGGCGTGCCCAGGCCCTGCCGCAAGGCGGCGGCTCAGCGCGACGCCCGGTCAGCCGCCGTTGGAAGGAGCGCCACCGTCGTTCATCTTGCGGAAGCCGTCGAACGCCGCCTGGCGCAGATCGCGGATGATGCCCTTGCTCCAGACATCGGCCGCCCTCACCATATCGCGCGTCGCCGTCGGCCCCTGCGCGAGCAGCTTCTCGCCGGCCCCGGAGGTGTAGAAGGCCGAGATGCTCTTCAGCTCGTCCTCGGTGAACAGCCGGGCGTAGATCCGCGCGACTTCCGTCTCCAGCGCGGCGCGGCGCGGCGCCAGCTCGATGGCGGCGTCGTCGACCATGTCGGAAATCTTCGAGTCCATGTCGGGACGGTTGGCGATCAGCTCGGACTTGATCTGCGTCGCCGCGTTGGGAAGGATCTCGTCGAACTGGTCGGTCGCATGGATCGCCGCGATCGCCGCCCGCGCTGCCGCGAGATGGCTGTCGCTGATCTCCTCGGCGGCGGCGGGCTGGCCGGCATTCTGCTGGTCGGTGGCCTGCTGGGCGCTGGCAGCCGCCGGAAACAGCAACATGGCGGTGGCGGCGGCAAGAACGCCGCGGCGCATCGACTGACTGAAGATCATCGCTTGGTTGACTCCGTTGGTTGATCTGCGCCCCGGGCCGGCTGCCCCTGTCGAGCTCCGCCCCTGCCCCGCCGCGAATGGCTGTCCTGCCCGTTCCGGCGCGGACTAGCGCCTCCTGCGGCATCGCGCAAGCCGCCCGGTCGGTCCGCCGGCTCAGGCGGTCAGATGGCGGACGCCCCCTCGCGTCGCGATCACCGCCTCGCTGGCCAGGCCGAGGAACAGCCCGTGCTCGACGACGCCTGGAACGTCGTGAAGGGCGCGCGACAGCGCTTGTGGATCGGGAATGCGGCCAAAGGATGCATCGAGGATGAGGTGGCCGCTGTCGGTGATGAAGGGCGTTTCGCCGTCGCGCCGCAGCGTCAGGTCGCAGGGCAGTTCGAGCCGCCGGGCCACGTCCTGGATGGCGAGATAGGTAGCGATCATGCCGAAGCCGTTGATCTCGATCGGCAGCGGGAAGGCGCCGAGCGTGTCGACCAGCTTGCTCTCGTCGGCAACGACGATCATCCGCTTCGAGGCCGCGGCGACGATCTTTTCGCGCAGGAGCGCGCCGCCGCCGCCCTTGACGAGGCGGAGGCGGGAATCGATCTCGTCGGCGCCGTCGACGGTGAGATCGAGCTGCGGGACGTTTTCGAGGGTCGCCATCGGTACGCCGACCTCGCGGCAGAGCCGCTCGGTACGCTCGGAGGTGGAGACGCCGGTGACCGTCAGCCCGTCCTTCACCTTCACCGCCAGAGCCCGCACGAAGGCCTCCGCCGTCGTGCCGGTGCCGATGCCGAGCCGCATCCCGTCCTCGACATGCGCGAGCGCCGCCTCACCCGCCGCCCGCTTCAGTTCCTCCGCACTCGCCATGCCGCGCTCTCCTTCATCGATCCTGGCGTTCGTCTAGCAGCCTCGCTGCCGTACCGATAGGTCGAAGGGTGAGAGCCATGGGGGAAAGGCGCATGAAAGGCCGCCCCTGCGGACGACCGTTCTCAAACTTAGGCCGGTGATCCTCGCAGTGGGGGCCCGGCCCGTACGAGCCGGATCCAGCGACGGATCGATGTCAGCCGGCGACCTTGGCGGCCACCTCGGCAATGTGCCTGCCCTGGAACTTCGCGCCGTCGAGCTCGATCTGGCTCGGCATGCGCGAGCCGTCGCCCTTGGCGATGGTCGTCGCGCCATAGGGCGAGCCACCGACGATCTCGTCCATGGTCATCTGGCCCGCATAGGCATAGGGCAGGCCGACGACCATCAGGCCTTGATGCAGAAGCGTCTTGATGGCCGAAATCAGCGTCGTCTCGTTGCCGCCGTGCTGGGTGGCGGAGGAGGCAAACGCACCGCCGACCTTGCCGACCAGGGCACCCTTCGCCCAGAGTGGGCCGGTCCTGTCCCAGAAGGACTGCATCTGCGAGGCCATGTTGCCGAAGCGGGTCGGCACGCCGACGATGATCGCGTCGTAGTTCGCCAGTTCCATCGGATCGCATTCGGGATAGGGATGGTCCGTCTTGAAATGCGCCGCCTCGACGACCTCCTGCGGCGCCGTTTCGGGGACGCGCTTGATGTCGACGCTGGCGCCGGCGCTCTCGGCGCCTTCTGCGACGGCTTTCGCCATCGTCTCGATATGGCCGTAGCTGGAATAATAGAGGACGAGAACCTTCGCCATCGCATGCACTCCTTGACTGGACTTCGAGGGATTGACTGGACTTCGACTGGTCTTGGCGCCCCGTCCGCCGGGATCGCTCCGAGCGACATAGGCGACTGCGCGCCGCCTGGCTCGGACCTTTCCTGCGACGCACCGTCGCGTCAGCGGCAACAATCGCGGCGCGCGCGTGCCCTGCCCGCTCTTGCTTTCCGAAGGGCAGTTCCGCTTATTCGGGCAAAACCCTGCGGGAGACACCAGCATGCCGCGTGAAAACGCCACGGCCGCCATGCTCGCCATTGGCGACGAGCTTCTGTCCGGCCGGACGAAGGACAAGAACATCGGCCATCTCGCCGAGGTGATGACGCTCGCCGGCATCGATCTGAAGGAGGTCCGCATCGTCGGCGACGATCCGCACATGATCGCCGATACGCTGAACACGTTGAGGCGCGCCTACGACCTGGTCTTCACCTCGGGCGGCATCGGGCCGACCCATGACGACATCACCGCCGACGCGGTCGCCGCGGCCTTTGGCCTGCCGGTGATCGAGCATCCGGAAGCGCTCGCCCGGCTGGAAGCGCACTACGCCTCGCGCGAGATGGAATTCACCCCGGCCCGCCGCCGGATGACCCGCACGCCGCAGGGCGCCGCACTGATCGACAACAAGGTGTCGGTGGCGCCGGGCTTCCGGGTCGACAACGTCTTCGTCATGGCCGGCGTGCCGAGCGTCTTCCAGGCGATGCTGGCGAGCCTCGTCGACCAGCTTCCCGCCGGCGAACCGCTGAAGAGCCGGGCGATCCCCTGCCCCTTCGGCGAAGGCGACATCGGCGATCCCTTGAGCGAGATCGCCAAGGCCAATCCCGGCGTGGTCATCGGCTCCTATCCGAAGTTCGACGGCACGCGCTATTCGACGGAGATCGTCATCCGCTCGCGCGACGACGCGGCGCTGGACACGGCGGCAAAGGCCGTCGAGGCGATGCTCGCCGGCATCGAAAACCGGCGACAGGCCTGACATGGAAACGGCCCCGAGCCGGCGCGCAGCGTCCGGGGCCGTTCAGAGCTCCTGGCCTTCGCGTCAGACCCGCGACGGCTTGCCGGCTCCGTCGACACTGAAGGCTCCCGCACCGGCAAAGACCAGCAACAGGAAGACGAAGCAGTAGAGGATCGCAGCGTCGCCGCCATTGTTGACGGGGAACGGGTTCTGCGGGGCGTGGGCCATCCAGTATGCGACGGCCATCTCGCCGGAACAGATGAAGGCGACCACCCGGGTGAACAGGCCGACGGCGAGCAGCGCACCGCCGACGAGCTCGATCAGGCCGGCAGCGCCGAACAGCGACATCAGCGCCACGCCGCCATGCTCGCCGGCAGGAAAGGACAGGAGCTTCTGGGTTCCGTGCTCCATGAACAGGAGGCCCGCGACGATGCGCAGCAGCGCGAGTGCGTAGGGGTGATAGCGGTCGAGTGTCATTGTCTTCCTCAATGCGGGATGGTCGGCGGCCAGATGGCTGCGGGGGTGACGGCGTCGTTTCGGCAAGGCGGCATCCCGGATGAACACCGCCCTTTCGCCCGCATCGTCCGGCGAACGACCGTTAGCCGGCGGGTCGCGGGCTTTCCAGCGCCGCCCCGTTGACAGGCAGTCACTGTTTCGTGCCGCTTTCCTGCCCTCGCTCCGCAAGTTTCACGCTGCCGCCCCGGCGACGGACACGGCAGCTTGCCTTCGAAGCCGGTTCCGATCTATCCACTCGCTTCATTTCAAGGCGGGCGGAGCAAACAGCGCGATGTCGATGGTGGAGAAGTCGTTTCCCGTCTCGTGGGATCAGTTTCATCGTGACGCGCGGGCGCTCGCCTGGCGCCTTGCAGGCATCCGGCCCGAATGGCGCGCCATCGTCTGCATCACCCGCGGCGGCCTCGTGCCGGCGGCGGTCATCTCCCGCGAACTCGGCATCCGGCTGATCGAGACGGTCTGCATCGCCTCCTATCACGAATATGTCGAGCAGGGTGAGCTGAAGGTGCTGAAGGAGATCAGCCAGGAACTCCTCGAAGACGGCGGCGAAGGCATCCTGATCGTCGACGACCTCACCGATACCGGCAAGACGGCCGGCGTCGTCAGGGCGATGCTGCCGAAGGCGCATTTCGCCACGGTCTACGCCAAGCCGAAGGGCCGGCCGCTGGTCGACACCTTCATCACCGAGGTCAGCCAGGACACCTGGATCTTCTTTCCCTGGGATCTCGGTCTGAGCTTCCAGGCGCCGATCGGCAAGGGCTCGCCCGGCTGACCACTTCGGGCGCAGGAACGACGCGTTCTTAAGCGATCCGACCGAGCGGCGGTCCAGCCGCGCGACAGGCGGCAGCGGTCGGCTTTCGTGTCGTCGAGCCGCTCGCCGGAAAACCCTTCAGGCGGGGATCCGGCTGAGCTTGACGGTGGCGGTGAACATCAGGCCGCCTGGCGTCAGCTCCCGGGACATCTCGCCCCGCATCTGACGCAGGACGAGGGTTTCGAGCAGCTCGGTGCCGAAGCCGAGCCCCGCCGAGCCGCGCATGACAGGCGGCGTCGGCCCGCCGCCGAACCACTCCTCCCAATGAAAGGTCAGGAAGGGCTGCCTCTCCCGCTCGAAGGTTTCCCACCGCATCGAGACGCCGCCCTTGTTGCGCAGCGCCAAGGCGCCGTGCTTGGTGGCATTGGTCGCGAGTTCGTGGATGATCATCGCCACCGACACCGCATCGTCCTTGCCGACCAGCACCTCGGGGCCGTCGATCCAGACATTCGTGCCGATTCCATAATGCTGGAGCTCGGCCGTCACGATGTCGGCAAACATCGCGCCCTTGCCATCGCCATCGGCGAGCAGCGACTGGGTCTTGGCGAGGGAGGCGACCCGCTCGAGGAGATCGGCCCGGATCTCGGAGGCGCTCTGGCCGTCGCGAACCGACAACAGGATGATCGCCTGGACCGTCGAGAGGGAGTTTTTGATGCGGTGCTCCATCTCCCGCGACATCAGGAAGGCATGCTGTTCGAGGCGCTGGCGCTGCTTGACCTCCTGGCGCAGCGCCAGTTCCGAGGAGAGAATCGCCCGCAACTCCTCGAGAGACCGCCGGTCGTCGGCGGACCAGGCGCGCGGCCGCTCGTCGAGAACGCAGAGGCAGCCGACGGCCGAGCCGTCCGGCAGGCTGACGGGCATCGCCATGAAGGCGCCGATTCGCAGCATCCCCGCAATGGCGCTGTCGGCGAGGCGACCGTCTGCCGCGACGTCGTCGATCACCAGCGGCTCGCCGCCTTCGACCTGCGCCAGACACACCGCCTCGTCCCCGGCAAGGACCCGCAGGCCGTTCTCGGTGCGCCGTCCACCCTCGGGAAGCCCGATCTCGCTCTTGAAGACCTGGGTGTCGCAGTCCGACAGCGCGATGAATGCCGCAGGAACGCCGAGAAGCCGCGTCGCCATGCGGGTGACGCGGTCGATCGCCTCCTCCGGCCCGACGACCGTCAGATCGGCGGCGGAGAGATTCCACGTCGAATTTTCAGGCCGAGACAAACACGGTCCTTTCAGAGAGACGGAATCGACGATCCAGTGTCCAGTTCGATTGTCACAAACGGTTCGTACGATTGACCAATTCGCGATCTCTCGAGGCCAATTGGATAAAAGTTAACGTAAGGTGCCGACGTCGCGGAATGCAAGGCTTCGCGCCTCCCGCGCGACAGTTTGTACACAGTTTGTCCCGGCAGGCGGATCCGCCACTGTGATCGATCGGCAATTGACCGCTTCGGCGGACTCACCCTACCCTCCTCTTCGATGGCCGGGACGCTCAAAAGTGCTCGCGGATGCCACGATTCGGGCCGGCCGTCTGGGGATACCGGTGAATCCCGTTGATAAGTCAGCCGCTTCGCTAAAATCCGAAATTTTAAGCTTCGCGTAACCCTCATCAGCCACTATATGTAGGGTCACCCGACACAGGCACCACTAGATGCGGGTCGGTTTCACGATTCCAGAGGGTCGAGGGAACAGCACGTCGGCGGACGTGCGGACGCCCTTGCCGCCGCCAAGACAGTCACTCGAGGATGGGTTTTTGAGATGGGCATGAAGTTCGAGCGCCGCTACACCAAGGCCGGCGAGAGCCCCTACGCCGCGGTCGCCTTTCGCAAGGCGACCAGCGAGATCAAGAACCCGGACGGCTCGGTCGTCTTCCGGCTGGAGGGGATCGACGTCCCCGAGCAGTTCAGCCAGGTGGCGGCGGACATCCTCGCGCAGAAATATTTCCGCAAGGCCGGCGTTCCGAAGGTGCTGAAGAAGGTCGAGGAGCACGACGTCCCCTCCTTCCTCTGGCGCTCGGTCGCCGACGACAAGGCCCTCGCCAAGCTTCCCGAGGACGAGCGCACCGGCTCGGAGATGGACGGCCGGCAGGTCTTCGACCGTCTCGCCGGCACCTGGACCTACTGGGGCTGGAAGGGCGGCTATTTCGAGACCGAGGAAGACGCCTCGGCCTTCCGTGACGAACTCGTCTACATGCTCGCCACCCAGAAGGTCGCGCCGAACTCGCCGCAGTGGTTCAACACCGGCCTGCACTGGGCCTATGGCATCGACGGTCCCAGCCAGGGCCACTACTATGTCGACTACCGCACCGGCCAGCTGACCCGCTCGGCCACCTCCTACGAGCATCCGCAGCCCCACGCCTGCTTCATCCAGTCCGTCGCCGACGACCTCGTCAACGAGGGCGGCATCATGGATCTGTGGGTGCGCGAGGCGCGGCTGTTCAAATACGGCTCGGGCACCGGCTCGAACTTCTCGTTCCTCCGCGGCGAGGGCGAGAAGCTCGCCGGCGGCGGCAAGTCCTCCGGCCTGATGAGCTTCCTGAAGATCGGCGACCGGGCGGCCGGCGCCATCAAGTCCGGCGGCACGACGCGCCGCGCGGCGAAGATGGTCGTCGTCGACATCGACCATCCGGACATCGAGGCCTACATCAACTGGAAGGTCCGCGAGGAGGAGAAGGTCGCCGCCCTCGTCACCGGGTCGAAGACCGTGGCGAAGCATCTGAAGGCGATCCTCTCGGCCTGCGTCAATTGCGAGGGCCCGGACGGCGACTGCTTCGACCCGATGAAGAACCCGGCGCTGAAGCGCGCCGTCAAGGACGCCAAGAAGGCGCAGGTGCCGGAGAACTACGCCAAGCGCGTCATCCAGTTCGCGCGCCAGGGCTATACCGATATCGAATTCCCGGTCTACGACACCGACTGGGATTCCGAGGCATACCTCACCGTATCTGGACAGAACTCCAACAATTCCGTCTCGCTCACCGACGATTTCCTGCGCGCCGTCGAGAACGACGAGGAGTGGAAGCTGGTGCGCCGCACCGACGGCAAGGTCCACAAGACCGTCAAGGCCCGTGAACTCTGGGAGCAGATCGGCTATGCGGCCTGGGCTTCGGCCGATCCGGGCCTCCACTTCAACACCACGATGAACGACTGGCACACCTGCCCCGAGGCCGGTTCGATCCGGGCGTCCAATCCGTGCTCGGAATACATGTTCCTCGATGACACGGCCTGCAATCTCGCCTCGCTGAACCTCATCCAGTTCCAGGAAGCGGTGACGGGCGAAGGCGGCAAGGATACCAAGCGCTTCGACACGGCAGCCTTCGAGCACGCCGTGCGAATCTGGACCGTCGTCCTCGAGATCTCCGTCCTGATGGCGCAGTTCCCGTCGAAGGAGATCGCCCAGCGCTCCTACGACTACCGCACCCTCGGCCTCGGCTTCGCCAATATTGGCGGCCTGTTGATGACCTCCGGCATCCCCTACGACTCCAAGGAGGGCCGAGCGATCTGTGGCGCCATCTCGGCGCTGATGACCGGTATCGCCTACCGCACCTCGGCGGAGATCGCCGGCGTTCTTTCGCCCTTCCCGGACTATGAGCGTAATGCCGAGGCGATGCTGCGCGTCATGCGCAATCACGCCCGCGCCGCCCATGGCATCGCCAATGGCTACGAGGCGCTCGCCGTCGATCCGGTGCCGCTCGACCACGCCTCGCTGACCGACAAGCGGCTGTCCGGCCGCGCCAAGGTCGCCTGGACCGAGGCCGTCGAGCTCGGCTCGAAGAACGGCTATCGCAACGCCCAGGTCTCGGTCATCGCGCCCACCGGCACGATCGGCCTCGTGATGGACTGCGACACCACCGGCATCGAGCCCGACTTCGCGCTGGTGAAGTTCAAGAAGCTCGCCGGCGGCGGCTACTTCAAGATCATCAACCGCGCCGTGCCGGATGCCCTGCGTACGCTCGGGTATTCGGAAAGCCAGATCGCCGAGATCGAGGCCTATGCGGTCGGTCACGGCAATCTCAACCAGGCCCCCGCGATCAACCCCTCCTCGCTGAAGGCCAAGGGCTTCACCGACGAGCTGATCGCGACGCTGAACGCCGCGATGGGTTCGGCCTTCGACATCAAGTTCGTCTTCAACAAGTTTACCCTTGGCGAAGCGTTCTGCAGGGACGTCCTCGGCTTCTCCGACGCTGAACTGAACGACTTCACCTTCGAGATGCTCCCGGCGCTCGGCTTCTCGCGCAAGGACATCGACGCCGCCAACATCCATGTCTGCGGTGCGATGACGCTGGAAGGCGCGCCGTTCCTGAAGGACGAGCACCTGCCCGTCTTCGACTGCGCCAATCCCTGCGGGCGGATCGGCAAGCGCTACCTCTCGGTCGACAGCCACATCCGCATGATGGCGGCGGCGCAGCCCTTCATCTCGGGGGCGATCTCCAAGACCATCAACATGCCGAACGACGCCACCGTCGAGGATTGCACGGCGGCCTACATGCTGTCCTGGAAGCTCGCCTTGAAGGCCAACGCGCTCTACCGCGACGGCTCGAAACTCTCCCAGCCGCTCAACGCCTCGCTGATCGCCGATGAGGACGACGAGGACGAGACGGTGGAAGAGGTCGCTGCCGCGCTGATCGCCTCCCCGCCGGCCGCCCAGGCGACCGAGGTCGCTGAGCGGATCGTCGAGCGCATCGTTGAGAAGGTGGTTCGCGACCGCGAGAAGCTGCCGAACCGGCGCAAGGGCTACACCCAGAAGGCCATCGTCGGCGGCCACAAGGTGTATCTCCGCACCGGCGAGTTCGACGACGGCCGCCTCGGCGAGATCTTCATCGACATGCACAAGGAGGGCGCCGCCTTCCGTGCGATGATGAACAACTTCGCCATCGCCATCTCCCTCGGCCTGCAGTTTGGCGTGCCGCTGGAGGAATATGTCGAGGCCTTCACCTTCACGCGCTTCGAGCCGGCGGGCATGGTGCAGGGCAACGAGGCGATCAAGAACGCCACCTCGATCCTCGACTATGTCTTCCGCGAGCTCGCCGTCTCCTATCTCGGCCGGCACGACCTCGCCCATGTCCAGCCGGAGGATATCACCGCCTCGACGGTCGGCCGCGGGGTGGAGGGCGACAAGCCGGCGCCGCTGCCGATCTCGTCGGGCATGGTGCGCGGCCAGACGGCAAAGTTCCGCCTCGTCTCGTCGAACGAGCCGGTGGGCCAGGCCGCCGGCGGAGCGACGGGCGGCGCTTCGGCACCGTCGGCCGGCGGCGCCAAGCCGGTGACCGCCGGCGCCCAGCGCCCGGCAGCGCCGGTGGCGGCCAATACCGCCAAGCCGGCCGCCGCTTCGGCCTCGGCCGCAAGGCCGGCAGCCGCCGCTTCGCCGGTCCAGCCGACGCTTGCGGCACGCCCTGCCGCGACCGGCGCCCAGGCGGCCACGGCTTTCAAGCGGGATTACGAGGAAGCCCCCCTCGCCTCGCCGGCGCCCGTCGCCGACACCTCGCCGGCGCAGGGCCTGTTCGACCAGCCGCTGGCCTTCGAGGCCACCGACAAGGACAGCGCCAATGTCGCGGCGGCCGCCTCCGGCAATGCCGACCCGAAGGCCACCAGCGCCGAACGCCGGTCGATCGCGATGATGAAGGGCTACACCGGCGAAAGCTGCTCGGAATGCGGCAACTTCACCATGGTGCGCAACGGCACCTGCCTGAAGTGCGACACCTGCGGCTCGACGAGCGGGTGCAGCTGAGGTCAGCTCGGAAGGCCGGCCGTGTCACGCGACATATAACTCACGATAACGACACATAATCCCGCCGCATCCCTCGGAGATCTGAGGTCGGGCGGGGACAGCCCATGGCCCCACCCGCCAAAAGACCGGCGGGTGGGGATGAAAAAGCGGGAACGAAACGTGAATTAGGAGCATCGCATGGCCACCAATCCTCCGACCGGCGACGGTCATCGCAAAGGCGCTGTTCGCAATCGATCGCAGGTACATAATCCGAAGACGGAAACATGGACCAAGCGGAACAAGGAGGACGGCAGGTTCATGGATGGGAAGAAAGACGGCACGCCTTTCAAGGGTGTTCGCAAAGAGAAGTGAACCTGCTCTGGGCGGGCTTCCGCTGCCGTGTCTCACGCGGCGCGTGGCGACCCGGCCGGACAACCACTACATTGATGTCATGACTTGAGGTGCGGCGGCACGGGAGATCCTTCCGGAGCATCACTCCTAGCGCCATTACATCGCCTGCGCGGCGGGCCTGCCGACCGGATAAAAGTTCGCGACTGATCGTCAATCGTTCGTCGGCTGGCAGCCGCCGGTCCCATTCGGAATGAGGGTCCACGTTCAACATTATTGGACGTGGACCCATGAAACCCAGACTGAACCCGACCACGATCGCAGCCTACTGTCAGCGGCGCCTGGCGCCGTACTTCTCGCGCAGCGAGGTAATGGCGATCGAACGCTACCTCCTCGACCTCCTCGCGACACGGAGCTTCCCGCCGTATCGAGGGCAATGGATCGATCACTCGCTCCTGGCCGATGGGACGGGCGTGAAGGCGCAGGCGATCCGGACGAACCGCAATCACCTGCAGCCGATATTCGACGCGTTGTGCCGGGCCCTCGCCTCGGAAGAGCGAGTGCCTGCCGTCCCCTTGCGATCGCCATCGTCGCCGTCGACCCCGCCGGTCGGCCGAGCATCGAGAGAGAAGCCGAAACAAAAGCGGGGTCGCAAGCCTCGTCCGATCCTCGATCGTCCGCCGGCGCTGTGGGAAGCCGAAGTCCCGGACGGAACGTTCGCCGAGTCGCTTCGCCGGGAGATCGAGCGGCATGGCGAGACGATGTACCATCTATCCCGGGCGATCGAGGCTTCCGGCCTTCCCTGCAATCCGAAGACGCTCTCCGACTGGTGCAGCGCGAGCGCCAGTCCGCGGACGATCGGAAGTCTCCGGACCGTCGCCTTCATCGAAAGGCGCTACGGCCTGCCGGACGGGGCACTGAAGGTCCTCTTGCCGAAGCAGAACGCGGCGCCGAGGGGGCACCTCCTCGCCGACATCACACCGTCGGAGCGTCGGCGGCTCGTCTGGCATCTGCCGGACGATTTCGCCTCCCGTCCGGCCGCCGAACAGGCCGAGATTCTGGAATGGGTCCGCACTGTGGTGATCAGCGGCTCGACCGACTATCGCCGCTATCAGGCCGCGGCGACGCAGCAGCGCTATGCCGTCCGCTTCCGGCACATCGACGGATCCCGTCGCCGGCCCGGTTCCCGCGCCCTGCCGTCGGGCGACGGAGGCGTCGTCGACGCGCCGCCCCGGCTGCAGAAGGAGATGGACGATCTCCTCCGCTTCAAGACCTCGACGCTGACCGCCTACGGCTTCCAGCGGAACGGCGTCTGGAACGCCGAGACGGCCGACCAGAAGATCGAGCATCTGGGGCTGATGTTCGGCGCGCTCGTCTCCTCGCCGGACAGCGAGGTCCAGGGCTTCGGTGCCGATCTCGCCACTCTCTCCTTCGGCCACCTCGTCTTCCCTGCCGTCTGGGACTGGTACCTTCAGTGGCGCGAGCGCCGGCGCGGCTTCTATACGCGGTGGGAAGTCGACATGCTGGCCATCGTGCTCGCGATGGTCAGGGCGGACACCGGGTGGCTCCGGCAGAACCCGCGGCTCGCTCTGCATCTCGCGCCGATACCCGGCATGGTCTCGGAAGATGACGTGGAGAGGGCTCGAGGAGACTGGGCGGCGGCGTGCGACGCGATGTATCGGCACGGCCGGAACCGGATCAAGGAGATCGACCGGGTGGCCCGCATCCATCGGGATCCCTTCGAGCCGATCCTGCCCATCCTGGAGGCCGACAGCCCGGTCGGGGAGTACCGCAAGATCACCGAAGAGATTCTCCGGCTAATGCCGGACGAGAGGCTCTACCCGAAGTCGGCGGCCGAGGCCGTCCGGTCCTTTCTCCTGCTGCGGTTCGGCCTCCATCTCGGCCTGCGCCAGAAGAACCTGCGCGAACTCCTGCTCTGCCCGCGGGACCGTGTTCCGACCTCCGAGCGGGCTCTCGAGGACGCCCGGCGCGGAGAGATCCGGTGGAGCATCCGCGAAGCCGGATGGGAGGTCCTGATCCCCGCCATCGCGTTCAAGAACGCCACCTCGACGTTCTTCGCCGACAAGCCCTTCAGGTTGGTGCTGCCCGATATCGGCGGGCTCTACCCGATGATCGACGCCTATGTGAGCCGACACAGGGCGCGGCTGCTCGGTCCGGCGCGGGATCCCGGCACCTTCTTCGTCAAGACCGCCAAGAGGCCGTCTGCCGACGCCGCCTACAATCAGACGACCTTCTACGAGGCGTGGCGGCTGACCGTGCAGCGGTACGGCATCTACAATCCCTATACGGGACGGGGCGCCATACCCGGGCTCCTGCCTCACGGACCGCACAACGTCCGTGACGTGCTCGCGACGCACATCCTGAAGCAGACCGGATCCTACGAGCAGGCAAGCTATGCGATCCAGGACACCCCGGAGATGGTCGCCCAGCACTACGGCCGGTTTCTCCCGCAGGACAAGGCGACGATAGCTGCGCGGATCCTGAACAAGGTATGGGAAGCGGCCTGACAAAGACGGGGGGCCTCGGCGGACGCATATCCGCCGAGGCTCCTCTGAGAGCGAAGTCGTCGCCTCATCCGGCGCGGCCGAGACCGCGCCGCACGGCGAACTCCGCGAGAAGCGACCGGCCGAGGACCCGCTTCTCGATCGCCAGCGCGGCCAGCGCCTCGACTTCGGCACGATGCCGGCGGACGAGCATGATCGCTTCCGCGTAGAGCCTCGCGAGCCGCTCATGCACGCGCCGCCCGTCGACTTCGAGCCCATGCGCGAGCGTGCCGCCGAAGCCGTAGACACCTTCCGCGGCGGCGACGAGACGCGTCGCGTGTCCGAGATCGGAATCCTTCGGGCCGCCGGCACCGCCGGACGCGACGCCCAGGATCACTTCTTCCGCCGCCCGACCGGCGAGCATCGCGATGACGTCTCGAGCGATTTCCGAGCCTAGGCCCTCGACGCTCGCGATGTCGACGTCGTGCGACACGAAGCCACCGAGATCGCCGCTCTCGATGATGGAAAGCGACCTCGGCACCTGACCGAACAGCATCCGAACGACGGCATGTCCCGCCTCATGAATCGCGATGCGCCTGATAACAGCGGGCGAGCGACGGTCTTCCGGAACTGCGGCAGCGACCAGATCCTCGGCCGCGAGCGGCCGCTTCGCGAGGCGCGCAAGGCGCCTCGCGTCACGCGCGATCCTCACCACGTCCGCACCAGACATCGTGCCCGCGAACAGCGTCGCGACCCGGTCGATGACGTTCTCGTCGATCCCGTCGCCCAGATGGTAGCGGAAGATGCCCGCGAGCGCCTCTTCGTCCGGGAGACCGATGAAGAAGCGGCGGTCCAACCTCCCGGAGCGGACGAGCGCGGGGTCCAGGCTGCTGTCGTCGTTGCAGGCAGCGATCACGATGACCCCCTCCCGCCGACCGATCCCATCGAGACATTCGAGCAGGCACGTCGTGATCGCGGTGAACCAGCCGTCGTTCCTGTCCGTGCTGCCGCGGCCGCGGACCGTGTCGATCTCGTCGATGAAGACGAGGGCCGGGATGTTCGCCGCCGCCTCGCTGAAGACGGCTCGCATCGCCTTCAAGACATCGCCGAGGTAGCCGCCGCGGTTCGTCTGCCAATCGCTGTAGCTGGTCGGCACGAAATGCACGCCCGCGCTGGTCGCCAGCGCTTCGGCGAACGTCGTCTTCCCCGTGCCCGGCGGACCGACAAGAAGGGCGCCCGCGTCGACGTCGCGCCACTCGATCTCGCCTACCGCGAAAGCACGCAGATCCTCGACAAGCCGGAGCCCCCACTCCTTTGCCGTGCCGAAGCCGTCGAGATTCTCGAGCCGCGGACCGTCGTCAGGATCCGGCTGCGGATCCGCACGCTCGCGCTCCGGCGGGTCCCGCCGTGCAAGCGTCACGAGCAACGAGAATCGCTCCGCCGGCGTCCGGCCGCGCGACAGGGCGAAGTCGAACTGATCAGGCGCAAACTCCCGGAAGCCGAGCGGGTGAGGAACGTCCGATGCGTCCCCGAAGCCGATCTCCTCCGCAAGCAGGTCGAGCGACGGCTCGCGCACCTCGAGGATCGTGTCCGCGAACGTCCGGAGCAGGTCCGGGATCGCGTCGTCTTCGCCGAACAGGCAGATGAGCGAGTTCTCGGACAGAAAGCTTGGAATGCGGTCAATGTCGAACGAGCCGAACGACTGCCCGGAAGCCTTGCTGTTCGGAGCCGCGAGCACGACCAAGTCGTACGTCACGTCGCAATAGGCCTCGCGCGCTGCCACCTTGATCGCAGTCGCCGCCGGGCCGCCCCATCGGCCGTCGAACACGACCGCGGCGATCAGCAGGCTCCGATCCGGTCGCGCATCCGCGGCGGCAGCGACGCCAGCGCTGACGGCGTCGAAGATCACGCGTTCGGAAGCGCCGAGACGCTCGATCTGCCGCAGCACCTGCTGCCGGGAGAACTCGCGCTCCGCCTCGTCTTCTTCATTCTCCTGTGCCGCTGCGCGCCGCGCAGCCGACGGGATGCCCCGATATTGTCTTCTCATCTCGCCCTCACGGGTGTCTCAGGTCCGATCTGGGCGTCTTCCCAGTCGATGCGGACGATCCTTCTCAGCGCAAGCGCGATGACGGCGCCGACGGGTTCGCTGCTTTCGCGCATCGCCGAGGCGGCCTCGACGAGCGTGATCGGCGACATCTCGGCCAGGTACGCGAGCAGCCGTACCCGGTCGCCGAGCGGCACCACGCGTTTCGCGTACCGCATCGCGTCGCGAGCATTGGAGATCAGGGGTTCCTGGCGGATCTCGTCTTCGGGAACCGCTCGATAGGCGACGGAGGGATCGGCGGGCGTCAGGCCTGTCTCGCCGGCGTCGAGAAAGCGTTCGCGGCCGTCTTCCTCCCGGACGAGGAAGTCGGGCACGCGCTCGACGACCTCGCCGTCGCGGTTTGCGAACTCCAGGACGGCTGGCAGGCACGCCCACGCCGCGACCTCCGGGTCGAGATCGAGCAGCAGGCCGAGATCGCGCGCCAGTGCCGACCGGAACGCCGAGCGCCCGGTGCAGCGGACCGTTCCTGTCGGGCCGAAGCGGCGGCCTGACGCGCGACGCCGCGTCTCGGTCAGAGCCCGGGAGGCGTCGGCAGCAGAATTGTCGAGAAGGGAATGATCGAGGCGGAGGCTCATGGTCGTCGTCCGGAGATGCCGTGAATGGGCGATCGCCGGTGGACGAGAGAGCCTCGTCAGCCGGCGGTGCGGGAGGTCGGGCGCTTGGCCACGACTACGGTCATCTTCGTGCGCTTGATCATGGATGAGAACGTAATAAGAACATCGGTAGTCGGTCAACCCCGATTCTGCTCGGGGGTTCGCACGGAGGTCCTCATGGCGAAGGCGGAAAAGTCGACGGTCCATCTTCCGGACGTGCCGGACGACGTGGTCGAGGCGGCCATCGCCGAGGCCGGCGGCGACCCGCGCGAGGCGGTCCGTGGCCTGATCCGCGGGCAGCACGAGATCGAGGAGCGGCTGTCACGGCAGATCTCCGCCGGCTACGTCAGGCGGAAGCGATGAGCGGGCGCGCCCGGCACCGCCGTCCGCTCGAAAGCTTTGCCGATCGCTTGCCGGACGCCGTGGACCACGAGATGCGGACGGCCGTGCTCCTGGCATGGGAGGAGATCCCGCCGGACCTGCGCGCCCGGATCGCGATCGCCCGCCCGCGCGTCGACTGGCAGGGCTACGACGACGCCCGTCGTCTCGTCGCCGAGCACCTCGTCGTACGGATCCGTGAACTCGTCGAGTGCAGCCGGCGCGGCAGCGCAGCCCGCGGCGGGCATGGATGACTCTTTAGACGTCCGTGACCAATTTGAATGCCAAGATGCGCGCCGATTTGACTGTGCGACTAGGAGCGGCCGTCAATCGAACAGGACTTTACTACTCCGCCCGCGCCTTACGACGGTCATGGAAATTTCGCATGCACGGCGTCGGAGAGCCGCTTGTAGATCCCATTGGGACCGTGACAGACAATCGATCGGCCCTGCTCGCCTACATCCGACTGCCAGAAGTTGACACCGACGAAGCTGAGGCTGCTGCACTCGCCCGCGGCGCCCTCGCCATCCGTGGTGTGGCCGATCCACAAGCCGCCGCCGCTCATCCCTTCGTAGCTGGACGGCGGAACGTACAAAGGATCTTGGCCCGGAACGAAACAATAACCGTCGAAGCCCTCGTCGAGGGGGAAATCCGAGACATCCCCAGGCTCGACTGCGGCCTCTACCGACACCGTGACCTTCTTGTCATCCTTCTCGGCAACCCCGGATCGCTCGGCAACCACGCCAGCCACGAACCAGAAGCCTTGAGGTTGATACCCGTTTTTCAAGATCGACTCTTTGCGGCTATCGAGATCGATGAAAACGCAGCCTTGGGCTTCCAGTGAGCCCACCACGTAGGGCGGAAGCTTCACGAACGCGAGATCCGGACCTCTCTGCTGCCACGGCAGCTTTCGGAATGCCACGTCGCCACAATGATTGGTCGTAAGTATAGCACGCTGTTCCCTCCCCTCGGGCCGAGCGAAATGGACGATACCGACGCGCTCATGTCTACTCAGGGCTTCCAGAACGTGCGCGGCCGTGACTACGCCTGACGCCGACCCGATCCGCGCGAGGGATCCGGAGCCGAGGCTCTCCCCGACGTCGTCAAGTCCGCTTCCGATGGTCAAAAATCCAGCGGTGGATAAGGCGACGCGCTTGCGCGCCGAGTCGTAAAGGGGAGAGTTGCCGCTCGTCATCGCATTTCTCGCATGCTCGATGTTCGGGCAGCGCCGCGATCATGTGCCGCGTGGGCTGCCGCCGGCGATATGGATGATGCCTTCAACTGATCAAGATTGGATGCCTGGCCAGCAAAAGTTCCCGCGAGGTAATCTCCTCCTCTCGCGAGCGGCTACTTGAGCGCCTCGACGGGCGGCCGGCCGTCAGTCGTAAATGATGCCCGAAATGGCTCGCCGGCTGCTCCCTTGCCGATGCAGCGCACGAACGCCGGCTTCCCGGCATACGGGTTGGAGTAGTCGCAAGAACCGATGGCCGGTTCCGAGGCAGAAGGGATTCCGTCGCCCAGGTTCGTGATCAGCTTGTCGATGAACAGGCGGTCCGTCTGCGGCGTCGGATTCGGAACGTCATTTCCCGAGAAGGTCACGATCGCGCCGTTCCGCAGGACGAAATAGAAGCCGACCCGGCCGGAGGGGTAAGCGGTCGACAGGATCTTTCCCTCGCAGAACCGCGTCATGTCATGACCGCCGACGAGAAGCTTGTCGCACCGGCCTGACATCGTCATCATCGATGACGGGTTCTCCGCCCTCGCCTGGGCGATCATCATGACCGACAAGAGCGCCAACCCGGCGACACGCCACCACGATCTCGACATCCACGTTCTCCAGTCCTCTTTCAGGCTGATCCACCGAGACCTGTGGACGGTCTCCTCCGCCGATTCCATCTTGCCCTTGCCTACGCTACCTGTGAGCGCATGCGTATCATCTTGTCACTAGCGATCATCGCGGCGTCCACCGTGCCGTCCCTTGCCCTCCCGATCTGCTCCGGCGGCCATCGCGCCGACCGGAAGGTCACCTGCATCGTCGATGGCGATACGGGCTGGGAGAACGGCGTCAAATGGCGCCTCAAAGATATCGATGCTCCCGAGATCTCGCACCCCGAGTGCAAATCGGAGCGTCGCGACGGGATCGCGGCGCGCGACCGCGTTGCTGCCCTTCTCGGCGACGGCAACTATCGTCTCGAGGCGCATGGCACCGGGTACTACGGCCGGGAACTGGTGAAGATCACCCTCTCGAACGGCCAGGATCTCGGCCAGTTGCTGCTGCGCGAGCACCTCGCGCAGCCTTGGCCGAACCACGCCAACCCGTGGTGCCGCTGACCCGCCGCCGTTCGTAGGCCAGCACTTTCAGCACCTACAAATCGACGACGAGGTTCGCATCGAAGCCGCTGAATTCGCCGGCGCGGCCGAGCGGGTTCGCCAGGATCCGCGTGCCGGCGATCGCATAGTCGCGGGCGGCATGGATGTGCCCGTGAATCCAGACGGCCGGCCGCCATGCCGCGATCTCGGGCTCGAGGTCGCTGGCGTAGCAGTGGTTGAGCGTGTCGTCCGGCAGCGAGAGCGACCGCAGACTGGGCGCGTGGTGCGTCACGACGACCGTGCGCCGCGGATCGGCATCCTCAGCGAAGGCGTCGGCCAGGAACCGCCGCGAGGCCCGGTGCCAGTCCAGCGTGTCGTTCGGCGTGATCCGGCGCGAACGGCGCGTCGACGAGTTCCGATGGATGCAGTGGTAGTCGTTCATCCAGCGGTTCGCGTCGGCAAAGGCATGCCGCCTTGTCGCGTGATGCCGCGAGCGCAGGTCGGTCCAGAGAGTCGTGCCCAGGAACCGGATGCCGCCGATCTCGGCGACGTCGTCGGAGAGCAGCGTGACGCCTAGTCTGGCAGCCAGATCGCGGCCGGCTGCAAGTTCGTCTTCGATCGTGAAGCCGAGCGGGCCGCCGTCGCGGTACCAATCGTGGTTTCCCGGGACGTAGATCGTCGGCGTGCCGGCGAAGCGCTCGCCGAGCCAGGCGATCGACGACGTCAGCCGGCCCGCGCAGTCGCCTGCGATGACCGCGACGTCGAACGGCACGGTGACCTCGGCGGCGGGGTCGAACGGCCGGCCGCCGTCGTTCTGGTGGAGATCTGACAGGATGAGAAGGCGCGTCGTGTTCATTGCGCCGGACCTCGAGACTGGCCGGCGCAGGAAGCCCGGCTGAGATGCAAAGCCGCCCCTTAGGGCGCGTGATGGCGATCGCCGGCAGCGTCAGCGCTGCGGCGTCTTCTTCATCACGACGGGCTTTCTCGTCTCGTAGGTCATGCCCCGCATATAGCATCGGGACACGCGGTAAGCGAGTGGCGGGATCAGGCAGTCATTTCCATTTCTTCGCCCAATCCCGCAGCGCCGATTTCGCGCGATCCGGCCATTGCGCGACCGGAGGCCGGACGACGATCCGTTGGTCTTCCGGTTTCCATGCGAGGAACACGTCCTTGTCGGCGAGAGACGCGACGACGATCCCTTCCTCGATCCCGCACGAATGGGGGAGGCAGGCCTGGCCTATGAACCAGTCGCCGTCGAACGACGCGGTGCCGACGCCGGTCAGGATGGAGACCACGCGATCCTTGTCCGGACCGAGCAACTGATAGATCCGCGTTGCGATTTCACCGTAGTCGAGGATGTCGCTCGGATGGGTCGCCGTGCGCTCGCGCAGTTGCGCCCATCCCTTCGCTCGATCTGGCTGGAAAGGCGTCGATGCCTCCTTGGTGAAGGCGTCCGCTAGCGTCCACTCCCATCGTTCTCCGTCCCGGCCCGGGACCGGTGACGAGAAGAACTCCACGCCGTTCTTCGTCAGCCGGTGGTCGGTTCCCCAGCATGTGTCGAGAGGGCCATCGATCCGCGGCCTCCCAATCTCCGGAAAGGAGACGACGAACGGCGCTCCCGCACAAGCGTTTCCGCCGTTCGAAGAGGTCCCGATGATGACGGGAATCCCGCCGACTATCGCGACCTCGTCTATCCCGAGATACCAGTTCTTGAGCAGATCGACGTCGTCGATGCGCAGCGTCCGCCCGTCGTCACCCTGCTGAATCTCAAGCCGGTGCCCGAAGAAGGTCGCGGAGATGTCCGTCGCCCGGGCAGCCCCTGTCGCCGCCAGCACCGCCTGAAGAGCAACCGTCATCAGACATGCGCGCAACACCCTGCCAGTCATTTCCTGCTCCGACTCCGCTTCGTACCGGCAAGGATGCCGAGCGGGCCGTCCATATGCAATCATCAAGCGTACAAGCTGATTGATTCGCCGCTGGACCCACGCGCTCCGCCGGCAGATGGGACCGCTCCGCATGGCAGACCGCAAAGCCGATTTGGATGCCGAAAATTCGGCGGCGATGGAAGTCGAGATCGAACCCGCGCTCTCCGACTTCGCCGGTGCCGCGGTCACCAGGCTTGGCTACCTCCATCCTCGCGCGACCTTCAACGTCCGCGACCACGTGATCGTGGTCGAAGGGGCCATCGGCGATGCACCGACGATGCGCCGGGACGTCCTTCACGCGCTGTACCGGGAGCGCATCAGCGACCGAGGCGAAGACCTGCGTACCCGGCTCATCGAGGGGCTCTTGTCGCGATGAACGTCTGGCCCCTGAAATTCCGGCCGACGCATGACGGCGCGATCCTGTTCGCCGACGACGCCGGAGGATTCTTTCGTTCGGACGGCGCCTTCCTCGACCGTTACGCGCTCGGAGCATTGACCGGGTCGGACCGGGAGTTCCTCTCGGCGAACGGCCATGCTTTCGAGACAGAGGGCGATCTCGATCACACGGGCTTCGCCTATCGATGGGCGTCGCGTCAGGCCGCCGCCGGCGATCTCGCCTACGTCATCCTCGTCCCGACGCTCCGCTGCAATCTCGCCTGCTCCTACTGCCAGGTCTCACGGGCCGACGAGCGCGCCCGGGGTCACGACTGGACGGAGGAGACGCTGAAGGCGGTGATCGCCTTCCTCGACGGGCTGAAGACCGAGAGCATCAAGGTCGAGTTCCAGGGTGGCGAGCCGCTCCTGCGGGTCGACCTCCTCGAGCGCGTGCGGGCGTTCTGCCGGCGACGCTTCAAGAGCGCCGAATTCGTGGTCTGCACCAATCTGCAGCGCCTCGGCGCGGCGGAGTGGGCCTTCATCGACGCGCCCGACACCTTCGTCAGCACGTCGATCGACGGCAACGTCGCGACCCATCGCGCCCAGCGGACCATCACCGACGACAAGACCGAGGAGTTCTTCTCTAACCTCGATCTCGCGCTGGAGAGGCTGGGGCCCGGGCGTATATCGGCGCTTCCGACGATCGACGTCGAGGCGCCGCCGCCGGCCGCATCGGTACTGGACACCTATGCGCGCTACGGGATCCGGTCGATCTACCTGCGGCCGATCAACTACCAGGGTTTCGCCCGCAAACGCCACGCGGCATTGAACGTCATGGATCGCTGGAACGCGATCTACCGCGAGTTCGTCGACCTGATGATCGAGCGGAACGCCGAGGGCGGCGAGACCTTCGAGGAATACTACCTCGTGCACTGCCTTCGCCGCGTGCTGCGGACCGGGCAGGACGGACACGTGGACCTGAGGAACCCGAACTTCCTCGGCCGCGACTATCTCGTCCTCGATCATGACGGGCGCTTCTACCCGACGGACGAAGCGCGCATGATGACACGCATCGGCCAGATCGACCTGTCCGTCGGCGACATCTTTTCCGGGCTGGACACCTCGAAGCTCGACGCGTTGAACGCGCACGCCACCAACCTCTTCGATCCGGACTGCCTGCATTGCCCGTATCAGGCCTTCTGCGGCGTCGACCTCGTGGACGACATCGCGCGGGAAGGCCGGATCGACGGCCCGAAGATCCATACCGACTTCTGCCGCCGGCATACCTTCATGTTCGATCTCGTCTTCGAGCTTCTCTACTCGCGAGATCCGAAGGTCCGCCGCTCGCTCGCGATCTGGGCCGGAGTTCCGGACCTTCCCTACTCGATCGCGCCGGAGCACGCATGATCCCGCTTCGCTTCAAGGTGGATCCCCTCCCCGTCGACGAGCCGATCGTCACGCGCCTGCGCGCTGCCGACGCCCCGGATGCCGGCCCGTTCGACGCCGTGTTCCTGGGTGCGGACGGACCGGTCTCCGAATTCGACCTCGCCGGATTCCCGCTGCGGCTTCACGATGCGCCGATCGAAGACGTGGAAGACGACGTCATCCTCGTCCTTCCGGGGCAGGCGTCGGCGCATCGCCTGATCCGCGCCGCCTCGCCGCACAACACGCTGCTCGTCACCGAGCGCTGCGACCAGTTGTGCCTGATGTGCTCCCAGCCGCCGAAGCGGCACCACGTCGACATGTTCCCGCATTTCCGGGAGGCCGTGAGGCTCGCGCCGCGGGACGTCTATATCGGCCTGTCCGGCGGCGAGCCGACGCTGTTCAAGGAGGACCTCTTCCGCTTTCTCCTCGACGCGATCGAGGCGAGGCCGGACGTCCGGTTCCATATCCTGACGAACGGGCAGCACTTCGAGGAAAGCGACGTCGAAACGCTGGCCTCGATCCCGCACGACCGGGTTCTCTGGGGCATTCCGCTCTACTCGCACGTTCCCGCCCGGCACGACGAAATCGTCGTGAAGCCCGGCGCGTTCGACCGTCTCATGAGATCCTTCGCTATCCTCGCCCGCGCCGGCGCGGCCATCGAACTGCGGACGGTGGTGATGAAGCCGAACGCGCCGGATCTCGTCGCGCTCGCCCGCCTCGTCACGACCCGCCTCCCCTTCATCTCGGTGTGGGCGCTCATGCAACTCGAGAACATCGGCTACGGCCGGAAAAACTGGAACGACCTCTTTCTCGACACCTCTGCGCCGGACGCCTTCGCGCCGATCGCCGAGGCGACCGATCTGGTGCGGGCGAGAGGCATCCAGGCGCTCCTTTACAACTTCCCGCTCTGTACGGTGCCGGCCGCGTACCGCTCGCTCGCTCCGCGCACGATTTCCGACTGGAAGCAGCGCTACCTCGATGCGTGTACAACCTGTAGCGCTCGTGGGGCTTGTAGCGGCTTCTTCGAGTGGTATCCTGACGATCGGGGATTTTCGGGGGTCGCACCGTTATGAAGAGGCTATTCATGATCCCGTCGCTGATCGCGGCGGGAATGTTTCCGAACAAGGCTTCGGCCATCGTGCCGGGCTCGCTCCTGGCGAAGCCGGATCCGAAGCCGACGCTGTTCGAGCGGTTCCGGCTGCAGCACAAGTACATCCTCGCCGGGCATCGCTCGCATTCGAGCCACGCGTCCCATGCCTCGCATTCGAGCCATCGATCCTCGTCCGGTGGCGGCTACAGCTACAGCAGACCGAGCTACACGCCGCCGGCACGGAGCTACACGCCGCCCAGCACTCCGTCTTACGTGCCCCGCACCACATCCGTGCCCGACGTGGGCTCGTCGACATCCGGCGGCAGCGTCCAATTTCTCGACGGATCGGGCTCGGGCCTGGACGATCCGTCGGATTGGGAAGTCGTCGGCGTCATCCGGCAGACGGCGTGGCTGCACAAGAAATCCACCGCCACGAGCGAGACATCCGAAGCTGTCGTCGGCGCGGAGATCTCCGGTCTGGGAACGGTCCTGTCCATCAACGACTCGGACTGGTCCGTAACGACCGACGCCGGCATCGTGCGTCTCAGCGATCGCGCCTCCGTCACCCGCAATCTCGACAGCGTGCCGAACTCCTCGATTCTTCCGAGTTCGTCCTCGGTCGCTCCGAAGGTGCTCCCTGGCAATTCCGAGAAGTTCAAGAAGATCGTCATGCAGGTGCAGACGGCTCTCTACACCTACGGTTACTACACCTCGTCGATCGACGGCGTCGTGGGGCCGAACACGCGGGTGGCCCTCTCCAAGATGCAGTCGGACTACGGTCTCAAGGTCACCGGCACGGTGACGCCCGAGGTACTCGATGCGCTTGGCGTCCAGGCTCAGTAAGGTCATCGTTCCGGCTGTCGCCTTCGCGCTCGGCGTGGCGGCAGCAAACGTCGGCGCTCCGTTGTGGAAGGCCGGCGTTATGGACGCGAACCAGGCGGAGTTCGGAGAACTCACCTATCGCTGCGACCACGCCATGCGATCGCAGATGATCGCCAAGCAGAAACTCGTCACGCACCCTTCGGAGGATGCGGTGCGCGACGAAGAGGCGATGGAGGTCGGGCTGCTCGCATGTCAGGATTACGACCTGATGCGCAAACGGCTGATCCGGTGGGGCCTCACCGAAAACGAAATCAGCGAGATGAGCCTGCGCGCCGTCGAGGAACGCGCCGACACTCTCCAGGACGTCGTCCGCATCCATGAAATCCGCTACTAGCGCCGTTCTTCTCGCGCTTCTGGCAGGATCCGTCACCCCGTCTTCGGGCGAAGGGCTCCGCGAGAAGGTTCTCCGCAAGAGCGCGATCGATGCCGGACTGACGCCGGCTGCGGAAACGCACGTCCGCGTCGATAGCGGAATGGCGGAGGCCGGCAGACTTCTCTTCCAGTCGAAATCGCTCTCGCTCGACCACGAGACCGCCTGCGCGTCCTGCCATCTCGACCGCTTCGGCTCGTCGGACGGCCTCCCGAACGCCATGGGGGTCGGCTCGACAGGCCAAGGAACGGCCCGGATGCGGAGCGGCGGCGCGGTCATCCCGCGCAACACGCTGCCGTTCTGGGGACGAGGCGGGAAAGGCTTCACGACCTTCTTCTGGGACGGAAAGGTCGACGGCTCGTCCGGCACCATCCTCAGCCAGTTCGCCGGCCGGGAGCCTTCGCAGGACCCCCTCGTCGTCGCCGTCCACCTTCCGCCGGTCGAGATCGACGAGATGGTCGCCGACACCGCCGAGCACAGCACGCTCGAAGGCGAGAGCGTCGGATCGGCCGCGAAAGTCTTCGATGCCCTTGCGGAGCGCGTCCGCTCCCTTTCCTCACTGGCGGATCCTCTGGCCGCGGCGACCGCCAAACCGGTCGAGAAGCTCGACTTCAAGGACATGGCCGAAGCGATCGCGGCCTTCATCCGACAGAATTTCGCGATAGGCACGACCCGGCTGCACCGGTTCGTCTTCGACGGCGGACCGCTGAGCCCGCAGGAGATCGCGGGCGGCCTCCTGTTCTATGGCAAGGCCCATTGCTCGGCCTGCCACGACGGCCCGTACTTCAGCGACATGTCCTTCCACGCCGTCCCGTTCCCGCAGGCCGGCTTCGGCAAGAACGGATTCGGGATCGACTACGGCCGGTACAACGTCACCATGGACCCGGCCGACCTCTACCGGTTCCGCACGCCGCCGCTCTACAACGTCACGAAGACTGCGCCCTACTCCCATTCCGGCGCCATCGCCGATCTCGGCGACGCCATCCGCGCCCATGTCGACCCGCTGGCGATCTACGACCCGCGCTCGATGACCGGCGTGCAGCGCGCCGACTTCTACGAGCGCCTGAAAGCGTGGTCGAGCGAGCCGATCAGCGGGGTCTATCTCGCCGACGACGAGATCCGCGACCTCGAAGCTTTCCTGAAGACGCTGGAATATGACAGTCGCGAGCCGGTGGCCGAAACCGACTGATCCGGGTCAGCAGCCGCAGTTCGACTGGAAGGACGGTTCAGGCAAGCAGGCGAGTTCCTGCCGCGGGAATCCGAAGTGGTGCCGATCGAACTTGGCGAAGAAGCCGCCATTGGCCCAGCACCACGAGCCGTAGCCGAACACCTTGGTGTAGGCGTCGCAGGAGCGGCCGAGGTAAAGGATTTCCCGACCTTCGACGAGATGGCTCCCCGCGCCGGTCCCCACCATACGGCTTACCGGATACTTCGACGCCAGACGATAGCCGTCCGCCGTGCAGGTGACGTCGTACTCGTGCCCGTCGGCGACCACGGATGCGGCTCGCGCACCGCAAGGAATTGCCAGGAGCGAGATAGCGAGAGCGATGGATTTCATCGTCGAACCGTATGGAATCATCAGACCGTCGCAGGCTGCCAGACCGGACGGTGTCGTCGCAAGAGACGACCATGGGCTGCGAGAGGAATCCGATTCCCGGGGCTTGACGCCCGAAGAGATTGTTCTCAGTCTGTTCTCGTCGTTGACGTTCGGTTCACCACCTCGGTGGTTCGACGCCCCGACACTGGAAAAATAGATTGCAACCGGCAGTGCCTCCGGCCTAGCCTTGGAACAGTCCCATGCAGACCCTTGGATCAAAGGAATCCCGCTTCGTGACCACCCTGACCAACATGATGCTCAAGCGCCTGCGGATCGTCCGCCGCGTGAAGAGCGCTGTCCGGGTGGCCGAAGTTCAGACGGTCTGAGGGCAGCCCCTCTTCACGACACGTGACGACCGCTCGCGCCTGGCCATCCCAGCCTTTCCGCGTGCCCGGCCTTTGCGCCGCCTCCAGCACATCCGCGAACTCGAACGCAGCCTGACGGCCCGCTGACCGCGGCCGGCGCCATCATCCGCGCCGCCGTCGTCCGCCCCGTCGCGTCCTCAACTCGCGCCCTCAGCCCGGTCCGCATCGCGGTCCGGGAACAGGGAAACCGTGTCTTAACCCACAACCTTAGGAGGTCGGCAGTGAAATCCATGTCTCAATCCCAATCCGGACCGTCCAGCCGTCTCTGCTGCGACCGCGACACCGCCTTCTCCCCCTTCGCCCTTTCGGCGCACGGCGGAGCGAACGGGGCCGAGGACGCATCGGACGCGGCGACTAATCACACCCGGTAGTCCCTCCGCGCCGGGTCGTCGGAGATCGCGAAACGATGAGAGCGTCGAGCTTTTCCCTGACCGGCACCTATGCGGGCCTCGGCGCGCTCAACTACGGCGCCGAGAGCAACCTCGAGGTCAAGAACCTCCTGGTCGCGGAGGCCGATCCCGACGTCGTCTCGATGACGATCCAGAAGCGTCTCCGCTACCGGGACGAAGAGGGGCGGCTGCGGAGCCACGTCTTCGACCTCGTGAAGACGCTGCGCAGTGGGATCGTCGTCCACGACGCGGTCAAGCCGAAGGCGAAGCACGAGCGTTCGGGGATCCACGCGGTCATCGCGGCCTTCCGTGCGCAGCGGCAGGATCGGCGGGCATTCTTCCAGGTCGTCGACGAGGACATGCTGCCCGACTGGCGGGTGGCCAACGCGGTTTTGACCAAGAAGGCCCTCGACGAGCCGGACCCCGACGCCGACGACCGGCTGTTCGAGGCCCTGTGCACCGCCGACGGTCCGCTCACGGTGGAGGAAGCCGGCCGCCGCGCCGGCCTCGGAAACCGCGCCCTCGCTGCGGCCGCCCGGCTGCTGCGCAATCGGGAGATCGCCCTCGTCGGCGGCCGCCTGCTCGAGATCTGCTCGGCGATCGTCATCGCCGAGCAGTAAGGACGGAACCCTCATGAATATTCACTTCAGAGGCGCCGAGCCGATCATCTTCCGGCTCAACGCGCATGATCGGATCCACATCGGGGACGATCTCTACCGGCACCAGGCGACGACCGAGGATCATCAGGTCCTCGCTCCGCTCGGCCAACTGAGAAACCCGCGCGAGATCTCCCATGCGGAATTCGAGCAGGGCCTGTTCGCCGGCACGATCGTCGTCGACGCGGGGTATTTCACCCTCAGCCAGCAGAACGCCCGCCGTCTGGGCGCGACGTCGCTCTTCGACCTGGAGCCGGCGGATCGGGCCGTGCTGCTTCATCGCCGGCGATGGGTCGAAGCCTTCGTCCTGCTCTGCGAGGCCAAGCGCGCCAGCCGCTCCGACGCCGGCATCGCGCGTGGGATCAAGATCATTCAGGAGGAGCGTCTCGCCCTGGGCGAAGACGAAGCCGAAACCGGGGTCGGTCTGCCGAGCCCGTCCGTCTACCAGCTTCGCAAGTGGAGCCTCGCGTTTCTGAGGGATCAGGACATCATGGCGCTTCGGGACGGGCGCTGCCGGTCGGGCCGGCATGGCAGGACGCTGAACGATCTCGTCGAGGACGTGATCGCGCAGTTCGTCCCGACCTTCGCGTCCGACACCCGTCCGAACTGTCCCATGATCCATCTGACGATATGCCAGGAGATCGACCGGCTGGTCGCCGAGCGCAGGATGACGATTCCGCCGGAGAAGCCTTCGCTGCGGACGATCCAGCGGCGGGTCGAGAAGCTGCCGGTGCTCGACGTCCTGTTCGGGCGCCACGGGCGAGCGATGGCGATGCGCAGGATGAGCCCGGTTCTCGGAGGCGTCGAGGCGTCGGCACCGTTCGAACGCATCGAGATGGACGAATGCCGCGTCAACCTGATGTCCCTGATGGTGCAGTCGCGCCGCTGGATGACGCTCACCGAGGAGCAGCGGAAGGAGATCGCGCGGATCCGCCTTTGGGCGACGGTGGCGATCGACTGCCGGACGCGGTGCATCGCAGGCGTCCACGTCCATGCGGAGCCGCCGTCTCACCGCAGCGCGCTGACATGCCTTCATCATGTCCTCGTGGACAAGACGCCGGCCGCCCGGGCGACGGGTGCGGCGTCGCACTGGCGCATCTGCGGAAAGCCCGAAGCCGTGTTCACCGACAAGGGCGCCGCCTTCATCTCTGGTGAATTCCGGGCCGCGCTCGACGACATGGGAGTGACCCACCTCAAGCCGCCCGCCGGGACCCCGCAGTTGCGCCCGCGCATCGAGCGGTTCTTCGGCACGACCGCGAGCAGCCTGATGGGCTACTTCACGGGCCGGACCTTCGCGCACGTCGTCGACCGAGGCGATTACGAAGCCGAAGACCTGGCCAGCCTGACGGCGGCCGAGTTCGAGGGCGCGCTCGTGCGGTGGATCTGCGACGTCTACCACAACGAAGCCCATTCGGGGCTGCGCGGACGCACGCCGATGTCGGTGTGGCGTACGGAGACGCGGCACCACCGGATCCGGACGCCGCCGGAGGCAACGCTGCAGCGGGTCATCTTCGGCGTGCCGTTCCAGCGCATCCTGCAGAAGACGGGCATCCGCTACATGAACGGCTACTACCATGCGCGCCCGCTCGCGCGGATGCTGGCCGATCATAGCCGGGAAGCCGGGCAGGAAGAGCGGACCGTCGAGATCCGGGTCAATCCCTACGCGCTGTCGGCCATCGCCGTCCGCACGCCGGAGGGTTGGGTGACGGCGCAGCGCACGGGTTACGGCCCGGCGCCGGCGACGCCCTCGCAGCCCTACGACCCGAAGACGGCCGGAGAGACGTTCGTCGACGTCATGGAGCACATCCGCAACTACGACAGGCCGGACGCGCTCGAAGAGGCGGCGCTCGCCCGCGATCGTGCCGCCAGGCTCGCGGCGCATGCCGACCTCGAGGCGCTCGCCGAAGAGGCGCGGCTGCGGAGCGGCGTCGGCGACCCCTGCCCGAGCCCTAAGGATCTGGAGCGGGCCCGTAAGCAGATCGAGGAGCACTTCGATCGCTGGGAGGCCCGTCTTCGCTCGTCCGGCGCGGACATCGTGCCGGAGGAAGCACGGGCGGTCTCGGCGAATCTCGAGGGGCCGGATCCCGAAGGCCGGGCACGCCGGGCAGCAAAGCGGCGGCAGAGCGCGATGTCCGGACGTATCGCCCCCCGGACGGCTGCCGTTCCGGTCGACCCGCCGGCGCCCGCTGCACTGCCGGCGCGGGAGCAAACGGAAGAACCACCCATTCCCTCGGTCGCCCGGCGTAGCGCCGCCGACCTCGACGACTGAGAAAGGATTCAGCCATGCCGCCATCGAGCGCCGTCCAGCGAAGTCTCGCGCGTCTTGCCGAAGTGACGGAGCGCGAAGACCCCGCCTTCGCCGAATACCGCCGGAAGATCGAGCGGTTGAAGACCCTTCACCTGCCGATGGCGCGGCGCGAGAAGGCGCTCTCGATGCGACTGAAGGCGCTCATCGCGCACGTCCTGGCGACGGGCCCCGACGGCGAGCGACGCGAGGAAGGCAACTTTCTGGCGGTGCTGGGGCCGTCGGGCGCGGGAAAGACGCGCCTGTGCGATCGCGTCTTCTCCTCCTTCGAAGGGCTGCGGACCTTCGAGGACGACGAGGGCACGGTCCGCCCCCTCATCACAATTCGCGCGCCGCGGCCGTGCGAATCCCGGGAGTTCGCCATCATCATGCTGCAGGCTCTCGGGATGCGGCAGGAGAACTTCCCGGGCGTCGCGGATCTGACGCGGGTGCGGGCCTGGGCGATGGTGCGCCGGCTGCTCGTCGAGTGCGGGACGCTGATCGTCCACGTCGACGAGTTCCAGCACGTCGCGGAAGCCGACCTGATCGACGCCGAAGAGGTCGTCGACACGCTGAAGAACATCTCGCAGCAGACGGACAACCCGGTCTCGCTGGTGTTCTCGGGCTTGCCGAAGATCCAGGGGTTCATCGCCGGCCGGTTCGGCAATCCGCAGGTCATGCGCCGCGACAACTTCTTCGAGGTGCCGCCGCTCGATATCGCCCGTGATCGGCGGAAGCTGATCGACTACGTCGCCGAGGTGGCGAGGACGGCAGGCCTCGCCGACCGGACGGCGACGCAGGGGGACTTCGTCGAGCGCCTCGTCCATGCGTCCACGGGCCAGTTGGGTCGCTTCGGCATTCTGGCCTCGCTCGCCGCGAACGAGGCATTGCTCCTGCGCGACGAGACGCTCGAGCCCGGGCATTTCGCGGAAGCGGTCCGGCTGCTGACCCTGTGCGCCGACGAGCAGAACGTCTTCCTGGTCTCCGACTGGCCGGAGATGGCGGTCTGGCCGGACGACCCGCAGACGGCGATCCTGATCGCGCGGGACGAGGAAGAGTTCTACGCCTCTCCCAAGCGGCGCCAGGTGTCGCGCAAGCGCGGCCGCGCTCCGAAGGCGCAGGAACAATGACACCCGGCCTTCTTCCGCGGCGCCCCCGTCCCCGTCACGACGAGACGCCCTGGAGCTACGCCTCCCGTCTCGCCTGGGCGAACGGGGCGTCCTCTCTCGAGCACCTCGTCACCCGCTGGGGCTTTCGCGTCTTCGACATCGGCAACGGCAATCCGGCCGCGCTCTCCCTCCTTGCCGCGCTCGCCGGCGTCGAGCCGCTGTCCGCCGCCACCGGCATCGTCATGGACGGCCGGACGTACCGCATCGGGCGCGAACTCGTGCGCAAGAGCAACCTCGCGCGCAGGCGGTTCCGCGTCTGCCCCGTCTGCGTGGCCGAAGACGTCGCCTCCAGGTCGGGATCTCCGACGCTGCGAACGCATGGCCGGCTGCCGTGGGCGATCGAGGCGCTATCGACCTGCCGCGAGCACGAGGTGGCTCTTCGCGAATACGAGCCCGCCGCGACGATCGGCGGCGTAGAGTTCGCCTACTGCATCGAAACGAACCTGCCGGCGATCCTCCAGGACGCTCGCGCGCCGGAACGGCGGGTGCCGGTGGGCGCGGAGACGTATCTGGCCGGCCGCGTCTTCGGCGGCGGACACACCGCGCCGTTTCTCGACGGTCTGCCCTACCATGTCGCAGACCGGCTCATGGAAATCGTCGGCATGACGCTGACCGAAGGCCCGGCCGCCGTTCGTCATGGCAGGCCGCCAGCGGATCTGCATCTCGCTCGCGCGGAGGGCTTTGAAGTCCTCAAGGACGGCGCCGACGGCCTGCGACGCATCATGCGCATGCTGGTCGACGACGCCCTCGCCGATCCGGACGCGAACTGGGGTCTGCGGCCTATGCTCGGGCGCCTTCACGACTGCTTTCTCCCGCGCGAGTCCGGCCCGGAGGTCGAGCCGATCCGCGAGATCATCGCGGAGTTCGTCGCCGAGACCATGCCGCACCACCATGCCGGCGTCGCCGTCGGCCGGAAGGTCGAAAGCCGCCTCCTCTCGATCCGATCCGCCTCGGAGATGAGCGGCTGGCATCCGAAGACTCTCCGCAAGGTGCTGCGCCTGTTCGAGATGATCGGACCGGAGACGGACGGCCTCATGGACGAGCGCGTCGTGTTCGAGCGCGCCGCCTTCGAGGCGCGGTTTCCGCCGGCGTCGGAAACCTTCTCGCGAAATGCCCTCGCCGAATACCTGCAGATGTCGCGCGTCCACGGCAAGATCGTGATCGAGACCTACATCGAGCCGTTCTACGGCAAGGACAAGCGCTACGGCATCGGCGAGTTCCGGTTCACCCGGGCAGCGGCGGACGCCTTCATGGACCGCCTGTTCGCCGGCGCCGTCGAGGTCGACGCGCCGGCGGACGGCATGGTCGACATCTACGAGGCCCGGCACCGCACGTTGTCCACGGTTCCGCAGATGATCGACCTGATCCTGTCGGGGCGGCTGACCTGGAAGGGCCGCCTTGCCGGCCGGCGCGACTACGGTGCGCTTCTGCTCGACCTTGCCGAGGTCCGCCAGCGCCTATCAGGCGAGGATCACGGCGGCTTGGCCGCCTACAAGGCCGCGAAGATCATGAAGACCCGACCCGAGGTGGTCGCGGCGCTGATCCGGATCGGCGCCCTGCCCTCGTTCATCGCCAAGGATCCCGTGAACAAGTGCGACGTGCTTTTGGTGCGGCCGGCCGACATCGAGGCGTTCCAGGCGCGGTACGTCTCCCTGTTCACGCTCGCCCGAGAGCGCGGGGAGCATTTTCGGCATACGATGCAGTTCGTCCAGCGGGCGGCGCTGCGGCCGTGCTTCGATCCGAGGATCGTGGATGTCTGCTTCTACGATCGGCATGACCTCCCGACACCAAGCGATCGCTGCTGAGGATCCGGCCGCCCTCGTTACGTCAGCGTTAATATCTCGCTAACCAAGGATTGCACCGAAGACCTGCCGTTACTACATCGGGCAAACAACCGGTGAGGCTTGGGAGGTGTCATGAATATCCGCGCGAATATCGACGAGAGCCTTGCCATCGACCCTGTAGAGGCGGCTCTCATGGACTTGGCCAGGTCCATCCAATTGACGCCGACAATGCATCGTGAGGCTACACGCCGATATGAGTCTCTCGCGGAATATGTCGACCGAGAGGGAAGCCCGCTCCAGGACGAGGTCAAAGAAGTCTACCCGTCGGGAAGCTTCGCGATCCATGCAGCCATCCGCTCGGACATCAAGCGGGAGCAGCATGATGTCGACGCGGTCCTGGAGATCCTGGTCGCGCAAGATGCCGACCCTGCGACGGTTCTCGACGCTCTTGAGAAGGCAATCGTGGGTGAGTCGGGCGGCGGCTACCGCGGCCGGGAGGTTGAGCGAAACAGCCGTTGCATCACGGTCCACTATACCGATGGCGTAACGGTCGATCTCATGCCGGTGGTTCGGCTGCCGAACACGCCCGAGCGCGTCGCCAATCTCTTCCATCATAACGAGGAGAAGGGAGAGAGCTACCGGAAGCAGGTCAATCCGAAGGGGTTTGCCAACCACTTCAACGAAGTTGTCGAAATCAGTGCCGAATTCGCCAAGAGGTTCGATACCCGCCGCTTCATCGTCGAAGGCGCTACCTATGCCGAGCAACTGGTTCGGGATCTGAACGCACCGAGCGAGGTGCTGACGGAGAAGGCCGAGACCCAGCCGATGCCGGATTTTCTGCCTCTCGATCAGAAAGCTCCCCGCGTGGTCGCGTTGCAGATTTTGAAGCGGTTCCGAGACAAGCGGTACAGGAAGCATGACGATCACAGAGGGCAACGGAAGCCTCCTTCTGTGGTGATGGCGGCACTGGCGCTCGAGGCCACGCCTATTGCGCCGACATTGACGGATGAACTGATCGCGGTGGCCGAGACGATCCGGAACGCGATCGTGGCGGCAGACCTCGCTGGCAGGAAGCTTGAGGTTCGCAATCCTGCGCACGAGGAGGATATCTTCACCGATCGCTGGCCGGAGGATCGCCATGCTCAGCGTCTCTGGGCAGCGGACCTGATCCACCTCGTGAACAGCCTTCGTCTCCTGAAGGCGAAGGGCTTCGATCCTGTTTCGGTGAAAAAGACCTTCGACGACCTCTTCGGAGAGGACATCGCCGACCGTGTTCTCGAGGAGCATTACAGGGTTCACAACGCGGCCGTGCTGAGTGGCAACTCCAAGATGACGCACGATGGAAGGCCGGTCTCGCCTGCCGTTCCGGCGCGGCCGACGTCCCCTAGACACCCTCGGCCTTCGACCCCGGCCATCATCGGAGGCGCAGCCGCGTCCGGTCTCATCACCCCCGCACGAGCCAACACCAGCATGGGCGGCGTCATTCCCGATGATGACCATTGAACGACAGATAGAGGATATGGCCGCTTGTCTGCCGGAGTGGCAGATGACCCGCATAGCCGAGCGGACCGCTTTTTGGGTCGGTGAATTGACGCCCTACAACACGACCTACCGCGTCCGGGTCGAGCACACAGTGCCACCGGTGATCGAATACCAATGTCTCCTGAGATTGCAGCCTCTCGTCGAGGTTCTTTCGCCTCGACTCCAGAGGCGGAATGGCAGTGCGGAAGGCGCGCTACCCCACGTCTACTGGGAGCATCCGCGGGCGGCACGACCAGGCCCGTTCCTTTGTGTCTTCGATGCCGATGCACGCGAATGGACCCTCAGCGACCCGCTATCGACCACCACTATCCCGTTCACCCTGAACTGGCTTCAGTCCTACGAGGGCTGGTTGGCGACGGGCAAATGGTTGGGGCTGGGGCGACATGCAGGACAGGAGCGAACGGGTGAGCCAAACTACAAACTCGAGCCGGGAACTGGCCCCGATACCCCAAGGAGTTCGCTCGACAGGTTCGCGGCGCTCGCGGCGTCCACAGCAGCCCTGGGAAGCTGAAGAGTTCAGGATCCTCTCGATCGACGGAGGCGGCATCCGGGGCATTCTGCCCGCGACTATCCTTGACCTGTGCGAGCGACATTTCCTTCGCGGTGAGTCCGCCGGCGACTACTTCGACATGATCGCAGGCACCTCTACCGGCGGCATCATTGCACTCGGATTGGGCAAGGGCGAAACGGCCGGCGACATCCTGAAGCTCTACACCGATCATGGAGAAGAGATTTTTCCGCCGGAACCCGAGAGAAAGGGCGTCCAGAAGGTCGTCGGGGACTGGTGGAAGTTCGGGCGAAACGTGAGCGGTGTGCGCTACGACGCACAAGCACTGACACGGCAGCTTGAGCGCACGTTCGGCAGCCAGCTTTACGGCGAGAGCAAACGACGGCTCGTGATACCGACCTTCGACGCGCATACCAAGGTCAACGTCTTGAAGACCCCTCACCATGGGGACTTCCAGATCGACTGGCAGAAGCGGATGGTGGACGTAGCATTGGCGACGTCGGCAGCGCCGACGTATCTACCGCCTCACCGGATCGGCACGCAGGTCTACGCCGATGGCGGCGTCTGGGCGAACAACCCGGTGATGCTTGCGCTCGTCGATGCCCTCACCTGCTACGACCTCGACAGACATAAGGTCCGGATCCTCTCCCTCGGCTGCGGCTCAGGCGAACTGAGAATGTCCGAAAAGCAGATCTCTCGCGGCGGCCAGTGGGATTGGCGCGACATCGTCAACGTCGCGATGGAACTGAGCAGCCAGAACGCCGACGGTCAGGCCAAACTGCTCGTTGGACCCGAGCGCTTCTGCCGCTTGGATATTCCGGATCAGGTTCACCCGATCCCGCTGGACGACGTCAAAACTGCCAAGGCCATCCTGCCAGGCGAAGGAAAGCGCTTGTTCGATGAAGGGAGGGAGGAGCTTGCATCCTTCTTTGACAACCCAAGGCCGACTTACCCCGCCTTCTACGGCCCCCGTAAAAGTTCGTAACCTGACACAAAATAGACTAAAGAAAGGAGGGCAGATGTATCCCGGTGGCGCAGCTAGTATGAAAATATTTATCAAAAATCTTGTCGAAAACGGCAATATAGACGAAGAGCGAATAATATTCACCGCAAAGGATGATTGCAATTTATTTTCTTATTTAGTCACGGACACCACATACGAAGATAGTGGTGCTGTATCCGATAAACTCAGGCACACCTATTTTTTCCCTGATCACGAGGTAAGGAAGGGAGATTTGATTTCTCTTCGTACTGGCGTAGGTAATGATATTGTATATGATAAAGGTGGCAAAAAGATACATAGGTTTCATTGGGGGCTTAGGCGGCCTGTCTGGAACAATTCCGGAGACCGCGCAATGCTGATCGAAATTGGAAGAGTAGACGTATTCCCTCGCTCTCCGAACCCCTTTCGTGGCGGGCGCCTGTGAGGTACCCACCATCTGCGCGATGGCGGCTACACTCAGAACCACATCGCTATGGTCGACGCTCCATCCTATCTCCGGGGCGCCCCTGCGATGACTTCATTTGTCACCTGCGGCCGATTATGTGGCGCGACCGCGAGGCAAGTGGTTGATTTCGGGTGAGCGGTGAACGCGACTGCGAGGGACTATGTGTCGCGGGACAGGCCGTTCCGCAAGGGACGGCCGGCACGCTCGCTCTTTCCACACGAAGTTTTCAAATTGCTCCACCGATTTTATCGGCTGGATAGTGCTTGATACGATCGCAGTGGTCCGTAAATGCTCGGGGAGGCGCCTTGGATTTGCTGCTCGGATGAAACAGACTAGTCCAGACGGACGTTCAGGCTCACTTAGACGATTATACCAGACGAATTCATATAACGGTTTACGTTAAAGATAACTGTGCTAAACTACGTTGCGTTAGAATGGTCCACGTAGAATCATTCTGGCGACAGAATTTGCTAAAGATATCTCCGACGTTACGCGTCGGAAATATTGCGTCCCCACGCACCGAGGCGCACATGAATAAGAAAGACGAGATCAGTGGTACAGATGGCGCTTCACCGTTAGTATTTTTAAAGCATTGGGCTCGAACCAACCCGGCTTCGGCTGCGATTGTATTCGGGGGTATCGCCTGCTTCGCCGCTGTTGCGCTTGTTTCTGCGTTTGGAATCGATTTTCAAAGCAATATAGCTCCTGTATTTTATATTTTAGGCGTAGGGCTGTTTCTAGCTATTGCGACGCAAATAATAAATAGTAAAATTATCATGAGTGTTATATGCTGGTTCTTTACTATTTTACTTATTCTATGGGTTTTATCATACATAGCACTGCGGGGGGCGCCGCTCTCGACAACAGCGCGACAACAATTATCATGTGTCGTTTATTTTTGGCTCGACTGTAAAGAGACCGTCGATTCCCAGACTGTATCAAACGTACAATCTTCGGAAACTCCCAATAATGCATCAACTTTTCCGGCGCCTAGCGACACTTTGCCTTCGCCGCCAAAAGCAGTGCGGCCGTCGGAATACACCGTCTCCATGCAGTTCGCCGGCACCCTCACCCGCGACAGTATCCGAGAGCTGATGCGCAAGCTCAAAGAACAGGGTTGGAACGTCGAAGGAGTTGCAGGCGGAGGGGAACGAACAGCAAAGGCGGCCGGCTTATCCGAAATTAGATACTCCGGCGATCCATTGCCAGCGGAAATACTCGCGAAGGCGGTTCAGTCCTCTAATCTAGCAAAAAATGAAATTAAAGCCGTTCGCGTCTCCTCTGTACCGGAAAAAACATTAGAAATCTGGATTAGCCGATAGAATTCTGTCAGTTTGAGGCCCCGCCATCGTCAAAAATTCGAGATTAGTACTCACCGCTCCGTCACAGGAACCGTCTCATTCATCGATCGCCTTCAACCGCTCAACAGTCCCCTTTGAGCCTGACCGCCAGCCGCCCTGCCGGCTCCACCGCCGGGCGTGCGAACTCGTCGCGACGTTCCCGCGAAAGCCGCCGGATGATGGTGGCATGCCAGTCGCCGCCCTGCGGCGGGTCTTCGCCCAGTATGTCGAGAGCCTTGACCAGCGCGGCCTCGACGGAGGTGTGCCCCGACTGCAGCGCATGCATCAACGCCATCGAGGCGCGGTAGCCTGCAACGTCGCTGCGTTCGAAGCCGCCTTCGTCGTAAAGCAGGGCGGCCATCCGAAAGTGCCGGATGGCGACCGCAAGGTCGTCTTCGACGTCGATGAACCGGGCATCGCTCACGCGAGCACCTGCAGATCCCTTGCGTTGCGCTCCAAAAAGTCTGTCGACATCGTACGGAAGGTCAGAGCATCGAGGTCGAGCCCTTCCAGGCGACACGCCTCCTCCAGATAAGCGAAGGCTTCGTGTTCCCGCGCGATCGGAAAGTCGACGAGAACGTCCAAGTCGCTCTTGTGGTCCATGGTCCCGCGCGCTGCCGAACCGAACAGCACGAAGCGGCCGCCTTCCCGCCGGGCATAGTCCCGCAGCCGAGCAGCAACGCGCGCGGCAGCGGCCGAGCGGCGGCTTGCCTCTCGCATCTTTCGCTCGCTGATCGTCACGACGGACATGGCTCTACGCTCTCGTTCCCCGCAGAAAATAGGCGTTTCTTGGAGACCTGACAAACCGTGAATGGGGGCGTTGCGACGGCTCCGCCCCATCGGGCCGGGGTCGCGGCGGGTCTCCGACAAAAAGCCCTTGCGAAAGCAGGTGGCCGTGTTGCCTGTCTTGCCACTCTCAGCCTTTCTCGCCGCTTTGCCCCGCGACCGTCTGCCGCTACCATCTCCCCACGACACAGCGATGAGGACGCAACGATGACCGACCACAGCCACGCAGAACAACCCCGCTGGAAGCACGACGGCGTGCGCGTCATCAAGGGCGACAGGCTGGATTCCAACACCGCCCAGACCCCGGGCATGTTCCGCCAGGCGGCGATCAACCATGCCCGCGTCGGCGCGCAAAAAATCTGGGCCGGGACGGTGACGATCGAGCCGGACGCCAAGACCGGCGTGCACCATCACGGCGAACTCGAAAGCGTCATCTTCGTGCTCCGCGGCAAGGCCCGCATGCGCTGGGGCGAGCGGCTGGAATTTACCGCCGAGGCCGAGCCCGGGGACTTCATCTTCGTGCCGCCCTTCGTGCCGCATCAGGAGATCAACGCCGATCCGTCTGCGCCGCTCGAATGCGTGCTGGTGCGCTCCGACAACGAGGCGGTGGTGGTCAACATCACCGATGTCGATCCGGTCGAAAAGCCGGAGGCGGTCTATTGGGTCGACCCGATCCACAAGCAGCCGGAATAGCCGTCGGCGCGTTTCTCATCGGTGCGAGGCTCGATTTTCAAAAGACCTCGATCCCTCGATGCGCTCGGTTGGAGAGCCATAGACCCGGGAAAAGGCCAATTGAGGCCGATCGGTGAGACCTGCTCCCGGATCGCCGGCGCGATGAACGCACCGCGGGGATAAGCGCCGCGTCCTTCCAGCCATAAGCTGCTGATTTTCCTCGCTGCCGCAAAAATTCTTATCCCCACCCCACAGTGCCGCCCCATACTTCCCCCATCGCCGGTCCACCCCATCCAGTCGACGGGAACCGGGCACGGGCGCTCACCGGGAGCGTCTGCGGGCCGGCGATGCGGTCTCCGCGCCGTTCGCCCTTCCGGAGGGCGGGCGTCCCGGACGGCCTCCTGGTGCCGCTGGTCCCTCGCGTAATACGGCGCGGGCGCGGATCGGTCCGCTTGAGGTCGCCGTGCTGAAAAGGCACTGGCGGGTGAAGAGCCAGCCGCCACCGGACCCCGTCGATCAGGCGGGCGACGGTCCATGGAGGCAGGAAAAGAGCCGCGCGGTGCGCCGGAGGCGAGCCGGAAACGTGTGACTACCACGGAGGGCTTGCCTCCGGTGCACCGCCGCCCGAGCCCTTCGCGGGGGGGGCGACAGGGACCCGCCAGCGAGGCCGAAGGCCGAGCTTAAGGGTGGGACAGAGAACACCCCCGGCCGCAGCGCGGCGCGGGAACGCGAAACCGTGGGCGCCGACACCGGCAGGGAGGAGTGCAATCCTCCCCGCTTCGTCATTCTCGGGCCCCGTCCCGAGAATCCAGAGATCATAGGGCTCTCTTGCCGTCGGCTGCGGAGGGCAGAAGCGGCCGACGCAGCGGCGGTCGCCCTAAATCCTCGGGACGGGGCCCGAGAATGACGATGCGCTGAAGGACGGCTTTCGTCCCTGACCAACCGCACAGGACAGGAAAACCCCGCCCGGCGAAAGCGCCACTGCCCGCTCACCGCCAGCCCATCGCCGGGGCGACATGGGTGAGGATCGCCTCCAGCACATGGGCGTTGTAGGCGACGCCGAGCTGGTTCGGCACCGTCAGGAGCAGCGTGTCGGCCTCGGCGATCGCCTCGTCACGCTTCAGCTCCTCGATCAGCTGGTCGGGCTCGCCGGCGTAGGACCGGCCGAAGATCGCCCGCATATTGTCGATCTGGCCGATCTGGTCGCTGTCCTTGCCGCGGCCGAAATAGGCCCGGTCCTGGTCGTTCATCAAAGCGAAGATCGAACGGGAGACGGAGACGCGCGGCGCCCGCGCATGGCCGGCGTCCTTCCAGGCGTCGCGGTAGAGGCGGATCTGCCTCGCCTGCTGGACATGGAAGGGCTCGCCGCTCTCGTCTTCCTTGAGGGTCGAGCTTTGCAGGTTCATGCCAAGCTTGGCCGCCCAGACGGCGGTGGCGTTGGCGCCGGAGCCCCACCAGATGCGCTCTCGAAGCCCTTCCGAATGCGGCTCGAGGCGCAGGAGGCCGGGCGGGTTCGGAAACATCGGCCGGGGGTTCGGCTCGGCGAAGCCCTCGCCCTTCAGGACCTCGAGGAACACCTCGGCATGGCGCCGACCCATGTCGGCGTCGCTCTGGCCCTCCTGAGGCTGGAAGCCGAAATAGCGCCAGCCCTCGATCACCTGCTCGGGCGAGCCGCGGGAGATGCCGAGCTGCAGCCGGCCGCCGGAAATGAGGTCGGCAGCCCCGGCGTCCTCGGCCATATAGAGCGGGTTCTCGTAGCGCATGTCGATGACGCCGGTGCCGATCTCGATGCGGCGCGTCTTCGCGCCGACGGCGGCGAGCAGCGGAAAGGGCGAGGCGAGCTGGCGGGCGAAATGATGGACGCGGAAATAGGCGCCGTCGGCGCCGAGTTCCTCGGCCGCGACCGCAAGATCGATCGACTGCAGCAGCGCATCGGCGGCCGAGCGCGTGCCGGAATGCTGCGAGGGCGACCAGTGGCCGAAGGAAAGAAAGCCGATCTTCTTCATCGTCGCAAACCCTTCAAACTGCCTTCCGTGTCACGGGCCGCCGCAAGGCGCATTGGAGCGCTCTGACAGCCGTGGCGCCCGCGAAGGCACGGCGCGCTTCGACGAAAGGCCAAACAGCAACGGCGGCGTCAAGCCGATCGCCACGACGCCGGCGGTGACGGGCCGTTCAGAGTGCGGGAATGGCGACAAGAGGATGGCCTGGACGGGAACGGCCCGGTGCGTCTCGCCAGCCGCGCATCGACCGGCTGCCGAGTCTCAGTGGCAGGCTCGCGGCGTGCTCGCGGGATGGTCGCGGACACGCCCAAGTACGCGATCCGGCGTATCTTACCAAGATGTAATGTTGACCGCCGCGAGCCGCAAACACGTGCCGTTGCTGTACTTTCGCTGCGAAGTTGTCGCCCACAGGTCGGCAGGACAGCCCCGTCTGTCACATAAGTTTTATAAAGCAGGACCAAGGGACCCACGCGCATCGGCGACGGCGGACGCGGCGGCTGGACGGGCATCATGGCCCGGCCCGGACGGCCTCGCCCCCGGCACGATGCGGCGTCGTGTCAGTCGGTGCAGGTCCCTCGCTTTGGTCGGTCGTTTCCGAAATCTCGCCTCGGCATCGTGCGGCCTGACGCCGCGCCGGCGGGATCGCGCGCACCGGCCAAATGGCCGGAGCCTGCCGGCAGGCTCCACCGGCTGCGGCCATCCTTCCCGAACATCCGCTCGCGGGTCTTCGATCATCCCCTCTCCAAGGAGACTTCCATGTTGAACCGCCTCAAGGCGACGGCGCTCTCGGCCGTCCTTCTCGCTGCCGGTCTCGCCGGTGCGGCCCATGCCGCCGACATCTCCGGCGCCGGCGCCACCTTCCCCTATCCGATCTATTCGGACTGGGCGAAGGCCTATCAGAAGAAGACCGGCACCGGCCTCAACTACCAGGCCATCGGCTCGGGCGGCGGCATCAAGCAGATCGAGGCCCGCACCGTCACCTTCGGCGCCACCGACAAGCCGCTCGAGGGCGACGAGCTGAAGCAGAACACCCTCGTCCAGTTCCCGACGGTGATGGGCGGCATCGTGCCGGTGGTCAACGTCAAGGGCGTCAAGCCGGGCGAACTCGTCCTCGACGGCAAGACGCTTGCCGCGATCTACATGGGCAAGATCACCAAGTGGAACGACCCGGCGATCGCCAAGCTGAACAAGAAGGCCAAGCTGCCGGATGCGGCGATCGCCGTCGTCTACCGCTCCGACGGTTCGGGCACGACCTTCAACTACACCACCTATCTCGCCGACGTCGCGCCCGAGTGGAAGGACAATGTCGGCGTCAACACCTCGGTCGAGTGGCCGGTCGGCGTCGGCGCCAAGGGCAATCAGGGCGTCGCGGCCAACGTCTCGCAGACGGCCAATTCGATCGGCTATGTCGAATACGCCTATGCCCTGCAGAACAAGATGACCTACACCGACATGGTCAACAAGGACGGCAAGCGGGTCGCCCCGAAGGCAGCCGCCTTTGCCGCCGCGGCCGAAAATGCCGACTGGTCGAGCCAGCCCGGCTTCGGCGTGATCCTTGCCAACCAGCCCGGCGCCAAGACCTGGCCGATGACCGCCGCGACCTTCATCCTCATGCATTCCGATGCCAAGGATCCCGCGGCTTCCGCCGAGGCGCTGAAGTTCTTCGACTGGGCCTATGCCAAGGGCGACAAGATGGCCGCCAAGCTCGACTACATCCCGATGCCCGATGCGGTGGTCAAGGAGATCGAGCAGGAATGGGCGGAGATCAAGGGCTCCGACGGCAAGGCCGTCTGGTCCGCCGGCCACTGACGACCGCATCGGCCCGAAAATCGGGACCGATTTTCGGACAGCACGATGCGGTGATTCAGTGAGTGAGAGCGTCCTTAGCGCGTCCTGTCGGACGCGCGGCGCTCTACCGCATCGGCCCGAAGATCGGGACCGATTTTCGGAAAGCACGATGCGATGATGCAATGAGTCAGAGCGTCCTTGGCGCGTCCGTTCGGACGCGGGACGCTCCAAAGCGGCGGGGGCCGGTTGCGGCCCTCGCCTTTCCCCCCTCTCAGCAAAGACCCGCCATGAGCCTCGCAATCGATGCAGCGAAGGGGAGACCCAGATCCGCGCCATCCCCGGCGCGGGGCGATGCGGTCTTTCGCGGCCTCACTCTTGGCGCCGCGATCATCGTCCTCGCCGTCCTTGCCGGCGTCTTCGTCTCCCTCGTCGTCGGCGCCTGGCCGGCGCTCCAGACCTTCGGCCTCGACTTCTTCGTCACCCGGTCCTGGAACCCCGTCACCGAAAAATTCGGTGCGCTGGCGCCGCTCTACGGCACGCTGGTCAGCTCGGTCATCGCGATGATCATTGCCGTTCCCGTCGGCCTCGGCATCGCGATCTTTCTGACCGAGACCTGCCCGCGGCCGCTGCGCCGGCCGGTCGGCATCGCCATCGAGCTTCTCGCCGGCATCCCGTCGATCATCTACGGCATCTGGGGCCTCTTCGTCTTCGCGCCCTTCATGCAGAGTGTCGTGCAGCCGGCGTTGATCGGCTCGCTCGGCGAAGTTCCGCTGATCGGCCCCCTGTTTGCCGGGCCCCCTTATGGCATCGGCCTTTTGACCGCCGGGCTCATCCTCGCGATGATGATCCTCCCCTTCATCGCCTCGATCGCCCGCGAGGTGTTTCTCACCGTTCCCGACATGCTGCGCGAAGCCGCCTATGGCATGGGCATGACCCGCTGGGAGGTCAACCGCTCGATCGTCATCCCCCATGTCCGCTCGGCGCTGGTCGGCGGCACCATGCTGGCGCTCGGCCGCGCCCTCGGCGAGACGATGGCGGTGACCTTCGTGATCGGCAACGCCCATCGCATCCCGGGATCGATCCTGCAGCCGGGAACGACGATCTCGGCGGCGATCGCCAACGAGTTCACCGAGGCGACGACCGGCATCTACACCGCCTCGCTGGTCGCCCTCGGCCTCGTCCTCTTCGTCATCACCTTCCTGGTTCTGGCCGGCGCCCAGCTGATGCTCGGCCGCATGCGGCGACGGGCGGGAGAGTGAGCCGATGAGTTCGAAACTCGCCCGGCGCAAGCTCGTCAATGGGGTGATGATGGGGCTGACCAGCCTCGCCGCGGCGCTCGGCCTCGCCGTCCTCGCCATCATCCTCGTCCATCTCGTCGTCAAGGGACTGGCGTCCTTCGACATGACGCTGTTCACCGAAGACACACCCGGGCCCAATTCGCCGGGCGGCCTTCGCAACGCCATCGTCGGATCGCTGATCATGACGATGCTCGCCATGGTCGTCGGCATACCGGTCGGCGTCCTCGCGGGAACCTATCTTGCCGAATACGGCCGGTTCTCGCGGCTCTCGGCGGTCATCCGCTTCGTCAACGACATCCTACTCTCGGCTCCCTCGATCATCGTCGGCCTGTTCGTCTACCAGATGCTGGTGGTGACGCTCGGCCATTTCTCGGCGATCGCCGGAACCGCGGCGCTGGCGATCCTCGTCGTGCCGATCATCGTGCGCACCACCGAGGATGTCTTGCGCCTCGTCCCCGACAGCCTGCGCGAGGCGGGGCTGGCGGTCGGCGTGTCGCGCTGGCTGGTGATCCGCAAGGTGGTCTACACGGCGGCGCGGGCCGGTATCGTCACCGGGATCCTGCTGGCGCTTGCGAGGATCTCCGGCGAGACGGCGCCGCTGCTCTTCACCGCGCTTTCCAACAACTTCTTCTCCCTCGACATCGACGCCCCGATGGCGTCGCTGCCGATCACCATCTTCCAGTTCGCCCTGTCGCCCTACGAAAACTGGCAGGCGCTCGCCTGGGCCGGGGCGCTCCTGATCACCATTGCCGTGCTGGCGCTCTCGATCATCGCGCGGCTTCTGACGACGAAGCGGAAAACTTCATGAGCGACGTGCTGACCACCGCCCCGACGACGACGCGTGTCCGGCGCGGAGAGATCGCCGAAGTCGCGGCCGCGGCGCCTGCCGCGCGCATCGACATCCGCGATCTCGACTTCTTCTACGGCAAGCACCACGCGCTGAAGAACATCTCGCTGGCGCTCCCCGACCGGCAGGTGACGGCGATCATCGGGCCGTCCGGCTGCGGAAAGTCGACGCTGCTGCGGGTGCTCAACCGGATCTACGACCTTTATCCCGGCCAGCGGGCGACCGGCTCGGTCGTCATCGACGGCACCGACGTGCTCGCCGCCAGGACCGACCTCAACGCCTTGCGCAGCAAGGTCGGCATGGTGTTCCAGAAGCCGACGCCGTTTCCGATGTCGATCCACGACAACATCGCCTTCGCCCTGCGGCTCAACACCGATCTCAGCCGCGCCGAGATCCACGAGCGGGTCAAGACGGCGCTGAAGAAGGCGGCGCTCTGGAACGAGGTGAAGGACAAGCTCGACGCCTCCGGGCTGTCGCTGTCCGGCGGTCAGCAGCAGCGTCTCTGCATCGCCAGGACGATCGCCACCGAGCCGGACGTCATCCTTTTCGACGAGCCGGCCTCCGCCCTCGATCCGATCTCGACGGGCCATATCGAGGAGACGCTGAAGGAGCTGCGCGAGGAGTTCACCATCGTCATCGTCACCCACAACATGCAGCAGGCGCAGCGGATCAGCGATCGCACCGCCTTCATGTATCTCGGCGAACTCGTCGAATATGCCGAGACGCGGGAAGTCTTCGAAAGCCCGCAGGAAAAACGCACCCGCGATTATGTGATGGGCCGGTTCGGGTAAGGCGGCGGGCAGACTTGTCGGTTCGCCCGGACGGGCCCCGGCATCGTCAGCACAGGGGCCAAAGGCGTCTCGTTAGACAGGCGCTGACCATCCGCGAGACAAGGCGTCAACACCGGCAATTCGATTCGTAGTCCATCGGGACAAGACACGAGAGTTCCTGGCGGGGGAAACCGACCTTTTCGTCGCCAAACGTCGCGACGAAACCGCCGTTCGCCCAACACCATTCGCCTTTTCCATAGGCCTTCAGGTGGGCATCGCAGGAGCGCCCCAGCGAAAGCGTCTCGCGCTCCGCGATCGTGCGAGCACTCCCTCCGCGTTGAACGACGCGCGAGATGGGGTCTTTCGACCGCAGCGAATAGCCATCCGCGTTGCAGGTGAGATCATACTCATCGCCCGCCGAGGAGACGTAAGCGCTCGCTGGCGTATTGAGCGCGAGTAACACGACGGCAAAAAGCAGACGGCTCATGTGTCATCCCATCTCGCGTGGCGCGACAGAGGATAGTGTGACGCTACCTGTGAAGGGAAGTGCGCAGCTTAACGGGACCTGGGGGAGGCCGGGGTGAAAGGAGCCCCAACGCCAGACTGGCCGGCTTCATCTGAAAGGGAGTGGTACGGTTGGCTGGAGTTGAACCAGCGACCTTCGGAGCCACAATCCGACGCTCTAACCAACTGAGCTACAACCGCGCGAAAGAGCAAGGGGCGGCTCGCGTTCCTTGCTCACAGCGACCGGATAGTGATTTTCGCCGGGCGATGCAAGCCCGCCGGTGCGATTGCGACGCGCCGGCGGATGCCGCCCCGCCGGTCCGGGACGATCGCCACTGCGGCTCGTTCTTCTTGCCCTGCAAGCGAACCCGTTAGTGGCGGCCCCGGCTGTCGGCACGGTGCGAGCTGCGGGATCGGTCCTTTGGGCAATGCTGCCGTGGACGCCGGTCAGACGTTGCCCCGCCCGTCGCCGCAAACGCAAAAGGGCCGCGGCAGGCGCGACCCTTGTAGACTTCTAGAGTGCGACCGGCGGGCGATGGCCCGCGCTCACCGCCTGTGGCGGGAATCAGCCGCGGTTGGTCGCCTTTTGAAAGGCGTCGCGACCCGGCTTCATCATGTCCTTGGCGACGGCCTGGGTCAGCGACTGCATCTCCTTGGCCTGGTCGGTCGCCATCTCGACCTGCTTGCGCACATAGGCGGTCTGCATCTCGATGACTTCCGCAAAGGACTTCGCCGACATCATCGAATCGAGATGGGCAAAGCCAAGCTCGGCATTGGTGCGCATCGCGTCGATAGCCTTCTTGGACAGCTGGAGCGAACCCTGATGGGCGTTCTCCATGGTCGACTCGAGGGCCTTGGTCGCTTCGTCGGCGGCGGCCTTCATGCGGCCATAGGCCTCCTTCGACTGCTCCATCGACTTCTGGGTCATCGAGCGGAAGGTCTCGTTGAGCTGGCTCGGGTCCATCCCGAGGATCGACTGGGCATTCGGCATGGCGAACGGATCACTCTTGGCATCGGCCATCTGGCTATCTCCTCATTTCTTGCTTTTGAAAGATGGGAGTTTCGCCTCCCTATCGACACCTCAGATAGCAGTTCTCATGCTGCACTGCAACAAATCTGGCTAAAATTTTTGCAGCTGCTCATTGACCATTCGTTTGTCCGGCCGATCTGCGCGAGGTGATGGACGCGCCGCCAGCCCGTCGCCTGACCGGAAATTCGACCGAACCGGCAATCGCAGGCCGGTGCTGACAGGCTTTCCGAGGCCGGAGGACCGGAGCAAGCCGCGGTCGGATTCGTTAACCGTTTTGAAAGTCATCGGTGGGCGGCCGGGCAAGGTTCTTTATTCGCCACGCTCGCAACACTATGAATGAAAGCTTAAGAGCCCGACCCGCAGGCGCACTGGCAAGGGGTTGGATGTCGGCGGTCTCGGCCTCGCCTTTCCAGTTGGCGGCCGAGCGATGCCGGCAGATCGCGAGGACGCACGGGGTGATCGGCCCGTGCCCTGTAGTGGCGGATCGGGCTTTGAGACACTGACGGATTGGACCGGCCCCACCGGCGGCGCGCGTGTGGCGAAAGCAACGAACGAAACCATGGCGACCACACCGATGCGACAGTTGCTGGCCATCATGGCGGATCCTGCCATTCGCGGATCGAACGCCGCCGACACCGGGCTTCTTGTCCTTTCCGCCGATCTTTCGCGGCTGATCTGGGCAAACAGCGCAGCCGCCGCCTCATTCGGCCTGGCGGCACCCGGCCCGCAGGAGACGATGCCGGATGGCCTGCTCGGCCAGCTGGCCGGTTCGCGCAGCCTGTTCGCCCGCAAGGGCCGCGCGACGCTGCTCCTGCGCAAGGCCGGGGGCTTTCGCGCCAGCGTTGCAGCGGAACTTGCCCGCATCGCGCCTGAGTTGGGCGAGACGGAGGGCCTCGCGCTTCTGACCGCACGTCAGCTCCGCCCGGCCTATGATGCTGCCGGGCGCGACGCCGCCCTGTTGCGCGAAGCAGGGCCCGGTGCCGAGGGCGCGCGCCTGATCCCGACCGACGAAATCGGTTCGGTGATCGGCGACGACGATCTTCAGGGCGCCGAGACGATCGCCGGATTCGCCGCGAGCGATGCGGGCCTTGCCGAGATCGCGGCGGGCGCGTCCGGCGGGCTGATCGTCGCACGGATCGCCGAAGACCGGCTGCTCGTCCTGCCGCTCGTGAATGCTCCTGTGGCTCGTGAGGACGCGGCGGCCCGTGTCGGCGACGCTGCCAGTGCCGACGTCACCGGTGCCGATGCCGGCGGTCCCATGGCCGATGGCGTCCCCTCGAGTGACGCCTCGCCGCACGAGGTTTCGTCACCGCAGGATCGATCGGTTCCCCCCGGGACGCCAGAGGTCGAAGAGGTCTCCTCGGAAGGGACGGAGGCGAGTGTCGCGCCACCGCCGCAGACGGCGCGGCCGGTGCTGCGCTCGAACTGGGGCGCTGCGCTGCCGCTCGCGGGTGCGTCCGCTGCAGGGCAGGACCAGGGCAACGCAGACAGCGATGCGCAGGTCAGCGAGCACGGGACCCTCGCCGACCGGGCGCCGGACGCGGATAGTGACGAAATAGCCGAGCCGGCCACGCTGGACGCTGCAACGACCGTGGCGCCCGAGGACGCCCTCACCTCCGCGCCGGAGAGTGCTCCAATGGCAGCAGAAGAGGATGCTGCGCCCGCAACGCCCGAGGATGAAGCCGAGCCGGATCTCCCTGCTGCTCCGCCGTCGAGGACGGGGACGCTGCAGACGACCCGCCGGCATTCTGCCTGGGGCGGGCTGGCGTCGCAGGGGCGGGCCGACGGCGAGTCTCGCGAAGAGCCGACGCAGGACGCGAAAACGTCAGAGCCCGATCGTGAGCCAACCGGCACCACGGCACCGACCGGCGCTGGCGCGCCGACTTTCGCACAGCCAAGCGAACCCTCCGATGCAGAGAGTGACGACGCCAAAGCGAGCGCCGACGGCGCCGGCAACGAGGATCGAGCTGACGTGACCGCCCCCGACATCCGCCCGGCGACGGCCGCAGATTTCCTCGGCGCCGGCCGCAAGGCCGAGGAGCCGGCCGGCGACTTCTCTCCGCAGATCGGCGGCGATCCCGTCCGCTTCGTCTGGCGCGTCGACAGCGAGGGCCGCTTCCGCTCGCTCTCGCCGGAATTTGCCGCCGCCGTCGGTCCGGTCTCGGCGGCGATCCTCGACCGCAGCGTCGACGAGGTGGCTGCCGCCTACCGGCTCGACGAGGACGGCGCTTTGCGCCGGCTGTTTTCGAGGCGCGAGACCTGGTCCGGCCGCACCGTGATGTGGCCGCTGCAGGCGACCGCCAAGAAGGTGCCCGTCGATCTCGCGGCGCTGCCGATCTATGCCCGCGATCGCAGCTTCGACGGCTTTCGCGGCTTCGGGGTCGTGCGCCTCGCCGATGCCGAGGACGATCCGGAGGCGATCGGTCTCGCCCCCGCCGCGGCCCTTGAAAGAGCAGCGAGTGAGGCCGGCGCCAGCGAAGCGCCGGCCGAGGACCATCCGATCCCGGCCTTCATGCACAGCATCGGCGCACCGACGCCGCCGGTGAGCTTCGGCCGCCGCGATCCCGAACAGCGCCCGCCGGCGGACCACCTACCGGCCCCGGACGAGACTGCCGCCGAGCCGCAGCGCGCCCGGCCGGGCGACAAGGTGATCCGCCTCGAGGAGCGCCGTCGGCCGCAGAACGGCCATCTCAGCCAGACCGAGGAGGCGGCCTTCCGCGCCATCGGCGAAACCCTGGCGCAGGGCAGCGACCCGCGCGACCTCGTCGAAGCCGTGCGCGCCGCCTCCGAGCGGATCGAGGCGATCGAGGGCGAGCGGCATTCGGAGCCCGGCGAAGGCCAGACGTCGGAGACAAAAGACCAGGCGGATGCGGCGCCCTCCCCGGCAACGAGCGCCGATGGCGCCGTCGCCGCGGCGCTGGACGAGGCCTATGGCAGCCTCCCCTTGCCGATCCTCGCCCAGGCGGGCGACGATCTCGTCTATGCCAACCGCGAATTCCTCGATCTGACCGGCCATGCCGACGTCGACGAACTGAAGGCTGCGGGCGGGCTGGAGGCGCTCGTCCAGGAGCGCCGCGAGGGCGACGCGGATTTCCTGCGGCTTCGCCGGGCGAACGGCCAGAGCGTCCCGATCCGCGCCCGCATGCAGCGGGCGACCGTCGCCGGCACCGGCTGCCTGATCCTTTCCTTCTTCGCGACGCCGCGACTCGCGGTGATGTCGCGCGAGCTGATCGAGGCGGCGGAGGAGACGGGCGATGCCGCCATCCGCGGCGTCTTCGAAAATCCGGTGCTCGATCTTGCCGCCGACGGCATCGTGCTGGTCGACGAGGCAGGCCTGATCACCGCGATGAGCGGCGCCGCCCAGCAGCTCTTCGACATTCCCGCCGGCGACGTCGCCGGCCGCGCCTTCCTCACGCTGTTCGCCCATGAGAGCCAGAAGAGCCTGAAGCCGATCCTCGACGGCGAGGAGGAGGCGCTGCGCGGCGCCGCGCCTGCCGGCGACGGCGAGGCGAAGTGGTATGCCCGGCGCGACGTCATCGGTCGTGTCGCCGGCGGCGGCTTCATGGCGCTCGCCGTTTCGCTCGGCCGGATCGCCGGCAGCAGCGGATACTGCGCCGTCATCCACGACATCAGCCGCTGGAAGCGGGCCGAGGAGATTGCCGAAAAGGCCCGCGCCAGCGCCGAGGCGTCGAACCTCCAGAAGAGCACCTTCCTGTCGGAGGTCGCGAGCGAGATCCGCGATCCGGTGGACGCGATGATCGGCTTTGCCGATCTGATGGGCAGCGAGAGCCTCGGGCCCGTCGGCAACGAGCGCTATCTGGAATATCTCGACGACATCAAGCGGTCCGGCCACCAGGTCATCGACCTCGTCACCATCCTCCACGATCTCGCACGGGTCGAGACCGGCCGGCGAGAGCTTTCCTTCGAGGCGGTGTCGCTCGCCGAGATCGTCACCGAGGTCGCGGCGGTGATGGCGCCCCAGGCGAACCGCCAGCGGGTGATCGTGCGGACCCATCTGCCGAGTTCGGTTCCGCCGGTCGTCGGCGACCACGACACCATCCGCCAGATCACCACCAATCTCGTCGCCGACGCGATCCGCGCGACGCCGCCGGGCGGCCAGCTGATCGTCTCGATCAAGCATTCGGCCGACACCGGCGTGTCGCTGAGATTCCGCGACAGCGGCGTCGGCCTTCGCCAGGACGAGATCGAGAATGCCCTGCGCGGCCCCGGCGCCGGACATGTCGCCAGCGGCGCCGAAAGCGGCCGGCTCGGACTGCCGCTCACCCGGGCGCTCGCCGAGGCCAACCGGGCGGAGTTCTCGATCGCCTCGACGCCCGGCGAGGGAACGCTGGTCGAGGTGCGGTTTCCGCCGGCAAGGGTTCTGCTCGACTGAGATCGGCTGCGGCTCGCATCCGGCCGCCCTGTCGGCCGTCCGCATAGCGACGGATCCGCAACCTGCCAGGCGAGCGCAGCAAGAAGGGCCACCCGACGGGGCAGCCCTTCGCCGTCATATGGCGCCTCAGGAAACGCCTGGGAGCCTCGCGGCGTCAGGACGCCTTCGCGCCCTTGCGGTAGATCCAGTAATGCGCGCCCTCTTCGGCGATATAGACCGCGTCCTTCAGGGTCGAGACGCGCTCCAGGATACCGTCGGCCTCGATCCTGGCGGTTTCGCTCTCGAAGTCGCTGCCGTCGTAGTAGCTCTTACGGGTCGAGGCGACGAGATAGCCGCCGTCATTGAGATAGGAGGCCAGCCGGCGAAGACCGACCGGCTCGACATGGCCGAGGGTGAAGACACCGCAACAGACGACCAGGTCGTACTTTTCCTCGAACACCGGCTCCGCCTCGACATTGAGATCGACATTGGCGGCGAGCTTGTCGTAGACGCCCGTCTCCCGCGCGATGTCGCACATCTCCTCGGACAGATCGAAACCGTCGATCTTGGAAAACCCCTTCGCCTTCAGTTCGATGCCGGCGAGCCCCGTGCCGCATCCCGCATCGAGCACGCGAACGGTCTTCGGGCTGCGGCCGAGATAGCTCTCGGCCATCATGAGAGCCATGCTGGCGATCGCGGCGGGACCGCCATATTCCTCGCTCCGGACGTCGTCGTCATAGCGCGAAGCCCAATCCGCGTAGTATTTCTCGAGCTTTCCGGTATCGCCATCAAGCTCGTGCGACGCATGAATGGTGCTTTCAGAATTCGACAAGATACGACCTCTCGTTTCGTTGCAATCGGTTCGGACGTTGAAGAAACTACGCATCTTACGGGGCGATTGCAGACTTGACAGGACCGATTGCGAAATCTTTCTGCTAAGCCGTTTAAACTATACGCGTTTCACGCACCGACGTGAAACGTCTCGCATCGATATTCGAAAACTTGCGGCGGCAGCCCGCGGATTTTACCGCTCGTCGGCCGCAAAGCGGCTCGCCGGACCGATATCCACGAAAACGTGATGACGGCGATCCGATTTACGCCGGCCAGCCACCCGGCTGTAAGACCTTGAATCCGCTCGCTCTTGTCGTGTGGCAGACATGACAGCCAGTTTAGAATTCTTCCAACTCATTGATTCGGCTGGAAAAAGCCCGGCCGCTATGGCATGCGCCGGAAATCGGGGACCGTCGTTCGGACGAGATCCTGACGAGGGACCCGCGCCTTGCCGACGGCCCGTCGCCCAGCGGCTTGAAAGGCCCGGCGGGAGGGCGAGGCGCTGGAAACTGCCATGAACTGCCAGGAACCGCATGTGATGATGATGCACAGAAGAGCCCTTGCCGCCGTCTCCTCCCTGTTCTTCGTCGCTTTCGCAGCGACGCAGGCATCGGCCGCCGACGTCAATATCTACACCTCGCGGCAGCCGGACCTCATTCAGCCGGTCCTCGATGCCTTCACCAAGGAGACCGGCCTCTCCACCGCAACGATCTTCATCGACAAGGGTCTCGAGGAGCGCATCAAGGCGGAAGGCGCCAACTCGCCGGCCGACCTCATCATGACCGTCGATATCGGCCGGCTCGACGCGGCCAAGCAGGCCGGCGTCGTCCAGCCGGTCGACAGCGAGGTGCTGGCGACGAACATTCCCGAGAAATTCCGCGACCGCGAGAAGGACTGGTTCGCCCTCACCACCCGTGCGCGGGTCGTCTATGCCTCCCGCGACAGGGTAGATGTCGATCAGATCAGCTACAAGGAACTCGCCGATCCGAAGTGGAAGGGGCGGCTGTGCACCCGCTCCGGCCAGCACCAGTACAACATTGCGCTGATCGCCGCCTATATCGCCCATTACGGCGAGGACGCGGCGCGCGAATGGGTCACTGGCCTTCGCGACAATCTCGCGCGGCGACCCGAGGGCGGCGACCGTGAACAGGCCAAGGCGATCTATGCCGGCGAATGCGACATCGCCCTCGGCAACACCTACTATGTCGGCAAGATGGCGACCGACGAGCGCGAGCCCGAGCAAAAGGAATGGGCAGCGGCAATTCGGGTGGTCATGCCGACCTTCGACAACGGCCTCACCCATGTGAACGTCTCGGGCGTCTCATTGGCGAAGAACGCGCCGCACGCGGAAAACGCCATCAGGCTGATGGAATTCCTCTCCGGCGACGAAGCCCAGAAGATCTATGCCGAGCTCAACTACGAATACCCCGTCGAGCCGGGCATCGAGACCTCCGAGCTGGTGAAATCCTTCGGCGAGCTGAAGCCCGACACGCTCTCCCTCGACGACATCGCCCGCCATCGGGCCAAGGCGTCCGAGATCGTCGACGAGGTCGACTATGACGGCGGTCCGCAGAGCTGACCGACCAGCCGACCCACGCATCAGCCGACCGGCCGCCTGACTTGTCCGCCATTCGCCCTGCCCGCAGCTGGCCCGTCTTGCCGCGCATCATCCAGCGGGGAAAGTGCGACCGCCGCTATTTCGTCACGGCCGCGAGCCTTGCAGCGCTCGTCGCCATGCCGCTCGTCGCGCTGGTCTGGCTGGCGCTTTCCGGAACGTCCTCGAACTGGGCGCATCTCGCCGCGACCATCCTGCCGGAGGCGAGCCTCGTCACCTTCGAGCTGATGCTCGGCGTCGCGCTCATGACCGGGACGATGGGCGTCGTCACGGCGTGGCTCGTCGCCAGCTTCGATTTTCCCGGCCGGCGGCTGTTCTCCTGGGCGCTGGTGCTGCCCCTCGCCGTGCCGACCTACATCGCCGCCTATGCCTTCGTCGAGTTCCTGCATTTCGCCGGGCCGGTGCAGACGGCGATCCGGGCGATCTTCGGCTACAAGTCCAGCCGGGAATACTGGTTCTTCGAGATCCGCTCGCTCTGGGGCGCCGTGCTGATCCTCTCCTCGGTGCTCTATCCTTACGTCTATCTCACCGTGCGGATGGTCTATCTGATGCAGGGGCGCAAGGCCGCCGACGTCGCGCGCACCCTCGGCGCCAGCCAGGCCTCGGTGTTCTTCAGGATCCTCCTGCCGCTGGCGCGGCCCGCCATCGCCATCGGCGTGACGCTGGCGCTGATGGAGGCGGTGAACGACATCGGCGCGGTGGAGTTTCTCGGCGTCCGCACGCTGACATTCGCCGTCTATTCCACCTGGCTGAACCGCGGCGACCTTTATGGCGCGACGCAGATCGCGCTCCTGATGCTGGCGGTGATCGTGCTTCTGGTGACGGTGGAGCGGCTGGCCCGGCGCCGTCAGCGCTTCACCCTCGGGCGTGCCGACCGTCCGCAGCCGGGCTCCGAGCGGCTGACCGGGGGCCGCGCGGCGCTCGCCGTCGTCGCCTGCGCCCTGCCCATCCTCCTCGGCTTCGCCATCCCCTTCCTGGTCCTCGGCGACTATGCGCTGCGGCGGCTCGACCAGCTTGCCGACCCGGCGCTGTGGCGGGCGCTGACCCATACGGTCGTCCTCGCCTCGATCACCGGCCTCGTCACGGTGGCCGCCGGCTTCCTGCTGTCCTACGGCGTCCGGCTGACCGGCTCGAAGCGCCTCATCCTGATGAGCCGCCTCGCCGTCCTCGGCTATGCCGTACCCGGCACGGTGCTCGCCATCGGCATCCTCATTCCGCTTGCCGGCCTCGACAACTTCGTAGACGCCAGGATGCGCGAGACCTTCGACGTCTCCACCGGGCTTCTCCTCTCAGGCTCGGGCTTTGCCATCGTCTATGCCGGCTTCACGCGTTTCATGGCGATGGGCCACGGCTCGCTGGAAAGCGGCTTCGCCAAGCTCTCGACCCATCTCGACATGGCGGCGCGCACCCTTGGCCGCGCGCCCGGCGCGACCCTCGTCGAAGTGCTGCTGCCGCTGATGCGCCCTGCTTTGCTGACGGCCTTTCTGCTGGTCTTCGTCGAAGCCTCCAAGGAACTCTCGGCGACGATCCTCCTGCGCCCCTTCGACTTCGAGACGCTGGCGACCTTCGTCTATGCCCAGACGTCCCGCTCGGCCTTCGAGGACGGCGCCGTCGCGGCGCTGCTGATCGTCCTCGTCGGGATCCTGCCGGTCGCGATCCTCAACCGCTCGATCCTCGCCGAGACGGCCCGCGGCTAACGGCCCTTCGCATCCGCCATTTGCCGGGCGATTGTCGCAGGACGGCGTCGAATGGCAAATACGGGCCACGAGGATGAACGAAAGTTTAGGCGGGATCGCCGGCTGATGGCCGGTTCCGCCCTCCACACGCGGCGCGCAAGCGCTAGTTGACCCTTGGGCGGCGCCCCGATCCCGCGGTCGGGGCGCGATCAAATCAGAGGGGTCGACACTTCATGTCCGAAATTTCCGAACCGCGGACCGCCGGAGGCGCATGGCTGATCGTCGCCGCAAGCGCCGTCGGCGCGCTGGTCGCGGCGTTCAACGCCGTCAATCTCGGCAACGGCATCGCCTTCAGCTTCGGCGCCTGGCTGGTGCTGGTCTCGAGCATCCTGGTTCTCGGCGCCGCGCTGATCCTGGCGCTGCATCTGGCGCTTTCCGGCGCCTCGCGGGGCGTCCTTGCCGTGCTCATCCTGCTCGGCATCCTCGGCACCGGCGCGGCAGCCTATTTCCTCATTGCCTGGGTCCTCGTCGCCGCCATGGGGGTCGCCCTCGTCGGCTGGGTGATCCATGTGGCGGCGGACCCCTCGCCGCTCGACTGACCAGGACCCTTTGCGGAGTGGCGCAGGCCGCCGCTCCCCGACTTCATTGCAGACGGGACGACACTTGATGACCAGAGCCAGACTGGCGACTTCCACGGCCGCGCTCGCGCTTCTTCTTTCGCTGCCGCTCGCCGCGGCCGCGCAGGACGCACCCCCGCAGGATCAGCAGCCTGCGGCAGCCCAGCCGCAGAGCGACCAGCCCGCCGCGACGGACGGCCAGGGTGACCAGAGCAACCAGGGCGACACCGAGAGCGCCGCCCAGGGCGATCAGCCTCAAGCCGCCGGGACGGCAGGCGACCAGCCGTCGGGCAAGGCGGACCAATCGGACGGTGGTGGCAATCCGCCCGAAATGACCACCGAAGAGACCAAGGGCGGCGGCAGCGTCGAGCGGCCCGCCGACGCCGCGGCAACCGGCAGCGACAATGCCGGCGAGGCGACTGAAGACGCGGCGCGCAAGCCTCAGAAGCCGGACGCCTGGATGGAGACGAGCGACAGCTGGGCGACCTTCAACGGCGACCTGCGCGCCCAGAAATATTCCCCCGCCGAAGAGATCACCCCGGACAATGTCGAAAATCTCCAGAAGGCCTGGGAATACCACACCGGCGACGTCTCCGACGGCTCGGGGGACCTGCCCTATACGGTCTGGTCGGCGACGCCGCTCTTCGTCAACGACACGCTCTATATCGGCACGCCCTTCTACAAGATCGTCGCGCTGGAGCCGGACACCGGCAAGGCGAAATGGACCTTCGATCCGAAGGCCAAGCTCGAGGCGCTGACCCAGCCGGCGCTGAAGAACCGCGGCGTCGCCTATTGGCAGGCGGAGGAGCCCAAGCAGGGGGAAGCCTGCCAGAAGATCGTCTATATTGGAACCATGGACGCCAAGCTCTACGGCGTCGATGCCGACACCGGCAAGCCCTGCGCCTCCTTCGGCGACAACGGCATGGTCGACGTCAACCAGTGGAACACCGTCAACGACAAATGGCCGCTGTCGCTCTTGCAGCCGGCGACGGTCTATCACGACACGCTGTTCCTCGGCTGGGCCGGCAAGGACTGGACCAACAGCGCCGCCCCTCCGGGGACGGTGATCGCCCTCGACGCCAAGAGCGGCAAGCTGAAATGGATGTTCCACGCTCTGCCGAACGAGGTGCTGTCGAAGACCGGGACGGCCAATGTCTGGGCGTCGATGTCGATCGACCCCGAGCGCGGCCTCCTCTACGTGCCGGTCTCCTCGCCGAGCCCGAACTATTATGGCGGCGAGCGAAAGGAAAAGCTGCCGCTGGCGACCTCGGTGACGGCGCTCGACACCGACAACGGCAAGGTGGTCTGGAGCCGGCAGCTGATCCATCACGACATCTGGGACTACGACACCGACGCGCCGCCGACGCTGGTCGACATCCAGAAGGACGGCAAGACGGTTCCCGCCCTCGTCCAGACTTCCAAGCAGGGCTTCATCTACGTTCTCAATCGCGAGACCGGCGAGCCGATCTATCCGATCGAGGAGCGTCCGGTGCCGAAATCCGACATCCCCGGCGAAGAGGCATCACCGACGCAGCCCTATGTCGCCAAGCCAGAGCCGGTCACCCCGGACGAATGGCCGGGCGTCTCGGCCATCGCCGATGCCGTCGGCTTCGGCGAGTGCTCGCGGCGGGCCGCGAACTACCGCTATGACGGCCGCTTCACGCCGCCGAGCCTGCAGGGCTCGATCGCCTATCCGCCGACCACCGGCGGCACGGAATGGGGCGGCGGCGCCGTCGATCCCAGTTCGGGCATCTTCGTCGCCAACTCCAACTCGGTCGTGCAGATCTACACGCTGATTCCGCGCAAGGAGTATGAGCAGAAGAGCCAGGAAGGCGAGACGAGCGGATACTACGCCCAAGGCGACGCGCCCTATGCCTTCAAGCTCGAGACCTTCCTCAACTGGGCGGGCATGCCCTGCTGGAAGGGCCCCTACGGCACCATCGCCGCCTACGACCTGAAGACCGGCAAGCGGCTGTGGAACGAGCCTTTCGGCCAGGTGCAGAAATACGGCTTCTACATGCCGGAATCCTGGGGCTCGGTGACGATCGGCGCGCCGGTGATTACCAAGTCCGGCCTGATCTTCATCGGCGCCTCGATGGATTCTCGCGTCCGGGCGCTCGACCTGAAGACCGGCAAGGTGCTGTGGAAGGCCCTCGTCGACGCCCCGGCGGTGTCGATGCCGGCGGTCTACACCTACAAGGGCAAGCAGTACGTGACCTTCGTCGTCGGCGGCAACACGATCCTGCTGCCGAAGGTGTCGGATCAGGTGGTGACGTTCGCGCTGCCGGAGTAGCAACACAAAATCAGGTGGAGGGCGCCCCTGCGTGCCCTTCCCCCGACCGATGGGTGCGGCCCATGATGGTTTTTCCATACAACTGTTGGAATCGCCATCATGGATCTCGAGACCCTCGCCCGCACATTTTTGCGCCACTGTGAAAGCGGCCGCAACCTCTCGGCCAACACCCTCAAGGCCTACCGGCAGGATCTCAGCGAAGCATCCCGCTTCCTGGCGTCCCGGGGCGCCCGCACGCTCTCCACGCCGGAAGGACTGACGGACTACGCGAACTGGCTTGCCAATGCCCGCAAGCTTGCGGCCGCCACCGTCAAGCGCCGGCTTGCCTTTCTGCGCGCGCTCTTTGCCTATGCCGAACGGCGTGGGCTGATCGACGCCTCGCCCTTCCGCAAGGCCGAAATCTGCATTCGCTTGCCGAAGCGACTGCCGCGATGCCTGACCGCCGCCGAACTGCGCGCCCTGTTCGCCGCGCGGCGTGGCGGCCCGCGCGCCTTGTCACTGGCGATCCTCCTGATGTTCACCACCGGCATGCGCGTCGGCGAACTCGTGCAGCTGCGCCGTGAAGACGTCGATCTCGACCGCCGCACGCTGCGCGTTCGCGGCAAGGGCGACCGGGAACGTCAGGTCTATCTCACCAATGACGACGTCGTGCGCGAACTCTCCGCCCACATCGCGCTCACACCCGGCCGTTCACCCGGAGCACCGCTTCTGGCCGGCGCCGGCGCCCGGATCATCTCAACCGCCTGGATCCGCCGGCACCTGCGCCGCCTCGCCGAGCGCGCCGGCTTCCCCCGCCGCATCACACCCCACATGCTCCGCCACTCGGCAGCGACCAGCCTCCTCGAAGCCGGCATCGACATGCGTTTCGTCCAGCGCCTGCTCGGCCACCGCTCGATCTCGACCACCGAACTCTACACCCATGTCAGCGACGAACGGCTGAAACAGGCGGTGATGAGCGCGGACACGATGAGGATGGTTTCGGGCGGATAACTCGGAATTATGGCGCCCCGGATATCACTTGAACGAGTACAAAATCGGTATAACTCGCAGCGAGAAATTTGGGACCCGGAAGATTATTGGCACTTTCATCTGCATCGCAGCTACCACAGAATCCTAAATGAAAATAAAAATATATTTGAAGGCGGCGCAACACTAAATGCTGGCGGCGGCCAACACACATACTTCGATAATGACTCGCATATCATCACCTGTGATGTTGCACCGAGATCATTACGACATACACCGCGATCAGTCTGCGCAGACGTACACTACTTGCCGTTCGGCCCATCGGTTTTTGACGCCATCTACATGGTTGGCTCTGTCCTCAATTATTGCTCAGCGACCGAAGTTATAGGAGAACTGTATAAAACATTAAAGCCGGGCGGGTATATTGCATTCGATTTTGAACAAACGAATGCATTCGAACACATGGGAACAAACATTCAGCGAAAGGATCAATTCCTGCTGCAGACAGAGATACACGGGTCTGCAGAGAGCATCTGGCTCTACAACCGTGATTTAATATTGGCAATCCTCAAAGCATTCAATTTGCTCATTCTGAAAATATACTATATCCATGTTGCAACAAGCCTACTTTACGGGCTAACAAAAAGCAACTACCTAACCCGCTTGGCATGCAACCTCGAGTTCTTTTCAGAAAGGATCCCATTAATCCAACGCAGAAGCTCAAGCGTTTTCATCATCGCGCAGAAAGTAGCGTTTTGACGATTTCGCCAGCTTTGGCCGCAAGTGTAATTTTCTGAGGAAGCGCTATCGATAATATCAAAAGGTATGTTATCACAGAGGAAGAAAATAGTAATATTGTATCACTCACACTTAAATCCCCATAACTCGCAGATATAAACATAGATCCAGCTATAAGAAAAACAATTACAACATTGAATAATGTAAAATAAATCGATGGAAACGTCGGATCTGTGTTTTTACTCTCCTGTTCAACCGTAGTATTGGGTCGAATACTCCCATTCATCTTTATATAAGGTGATTTTCGCACTTCAATTTCTATCTGAGTGAGTTTGTTAATTAACTTTTCTTTATATTGTTCTGAATTGTTTCTATATATCGAAAACCAGGAATTATAGTGATCATCAAATATTGATTTAACTATACGAATATAGCGTTGCCCTTCTAACTGTTCGGATTGATCCGCAGATAATACCATTAAAACAGCATCGCGCCATTGATCTGGGTGATCAATTTCTAAAGAAGGTTGATAGTACGGCGCATGTGTTGACTTAAAGCCTTGCAGCTGCAGCATACGGAACCAGTAGCGATTATCAGTATCTCTTGTTGATCCATCCGGATTGTACAAAAGCTCCGTAACAACATAAGATGGCGCCCATGTATTCTGAACAAAACCGCATATCATCTCAAGAAATGTGAAATAAGCGGCGTTTGAACTGTCCGGGGGTGCTACACAAAGATAGTCAATGATTGCTACGTCGGAGCTAGCTATATAGCGTAGCTCGCCAAACCCGCATACGCGATCATTTATCTTTAGCGCAAAGAAATGCAATCCGTGCGAATTGTGAGGTGATTCACTGATCCAGCTTCGAATTTCGCTAGTTTTCGTGCGCTCGTATGGCGGAGTGGACTGGGCATAGATGGCTAATGCCGTCTCCGTCATACTAGTATCGGTCTGCGAGTCGATAGGGGATATTTCGAATCTAACAACTCCATAGGTCATAATTCCGAGTTATCCGCTCGTTGAACCTGCGGATGCATATTATCGCACACGTCGAAATGTGCAACGGACACACCTTACGGCTATGGGGGCTGCGTCTTTTCAATCCGACAGCTCCCCCCGCCCCTCGAACTCCTTGAGCGCCTCCGGATTGGCCAGCGCCTCCTTGTTCTTCACCGGCCGGCCCTCGACCACCTCGCGCACGGCGAGTTCGGTGATCTTGCCGCTCTTGGTGCGGGGGATGTCCTTCACCGCGAGGATTTTTGCCGGCACATGGCGGGGCGAAGCGCCGGTGCGGATGGCGTCCTTGAGGCGCTTGACGAGGTCGCCGGTAAGGTCGTAGCCCTCGGCAAGGCGAACGAAGAGGACGACGCGCACGTCGCCTTCCCAGCTCTGGCCGATGCAGATCGCCTCGGTGACCTCCTCGAACTGCTCGACGATGTTGTAGATTTCCGCCGTGCCGATGCGCACCCCTTGCGGGTTCAGCGTCGCATCGGAGCGGCCGTGGATGATGATGCCGCCATGCTCTGTCCATTCGGCGAAATCACCATGCGCCCAGATGCCGGGGAAGGTCTCGAAATAGGCGGCCGTGTAGCGCTCGCCGCCGACATCGTTCCAGAACTCGATCGGCATCGAGGGAAAGGCCTCGGTGCAGACGAGGTCGCCCTTTTCGCCCTTGAGCGGCTTGCCGTCCGGGTCGAAGACGTCGAAGGCCATGCCGAGGCCCGGGCCCTGAATCTCGCCCTCATAGACCGGCAGCAGCGGCACGCCGAGGACGAAGCAGGCGACGATGTCCGTGCCGCCGGAGATGGAGGCGAGATGGACGTCTTCCTTGACGTCCGAATAGACGTAGGCAAATCCCTCCGGCGACAGCGGCGAGCCCGTCGAGGCGATCACGGCGACACTTGCCAGATCATGGGTCTCGCGCGGCTTCAGGCCGAACTTGCGGGCCGAATCGATGAATTTCGCGCTGGTGCCGAAGAAGCTCGCCTTCTCCTCGGCGATATAGTCGAAGACGATGGCCTTGTGCGGATGGAAGGGCGAGCCGTCATAGAGAAGCAGTGTCGAGCCGCCGGCGAGCGCCGAGACCAGCCAGTTCCACATCATCCAGCCGCAGGTGGTGAAGTAGAACACCCGCGCGCCCTCGCCCGAGCCGCAATGAAGGAGATGCTCCTTGCGGTGCTGGATCAGCGTGCCGCCGGCGCCATGGACGATGCATTTCGGCACGCCCGTCGTGCCGGAGGAGAACATGATGTAGAGCGGGTGGTCGAAGGGCAGCCGCTCGAAGGTGAGTTCGCCCGGCTGGAAAGGCGCGATGAGATCGCCGAGCGTCACGCCGTTTTTAGCGCCTGAGGCGGCTTTCGCCCCGTCGCCGAGATAGGGCACGACGATGGTCTTCTGCGGGCCAAGCTTTTCGCTGATCGGGCCGAGCTTGTCGGCAATGTCGATCTCCTTGCCGGCGTAGAAATAGCCGTCACAGGCGACGAGCAGCTTCGGCTCGATCTGGCCGAAGCGGTCGAGCACGCCGCGCTCGCCGAAATCCGGCGAGCAGGAGGAGAACACCGCGCCGAGCGAGGTCGCCGCCAGCATGACGGCGACCGTCTCCGGCATGTTTGGCATCATCGCCGCGATCCGGTCCCCGGCGACAATCCCTTCGGCCCGGAAGGCCTGCTGCAGCCGCGAGACCAGCGCCGTCAGATCGTCCCACGAGAGCCGTGAGGAGCGCTTGTCCTCGCCGCGAAAGACGATCGCGTCGCCCGGCCCGTTTCGCGACAGGAGATTCTCGGCGAAGTTCAGCCGCGCCTCGGGAAAGAACCGGTCTTCGCGCATCGTGGCGCCTTCGACGAGCGACGTGCCGCCCTTGTCGCCGACGATGCCGGTAAAGTCCCAGACCAGCGACCAGAAGGCGGCGCGGTCGTCGACCGACCATCCGTGCAGGGCGGCGTAGTCGGCCAGGCTTTTGCCCGCCAGCTTTTCGGCTTCCTGCCTGAAACGGTTCATCGGATGGGCTTCGACGCGCGCCGCAGAGGGTGTCCACAACGGTGTGTCGCTCATTTTCACGCCTCCCGAAAACCGCCTTGCTGGTGCCATACCCATGTAACAAAGGCAACGAAGCCGTCGATCCCCCTGACGGTCCGTCGCCGGGGGATATCGCCTCGCCGCCACCGCCGGTGGCTTTCGCAAAGCACGGCGCGCCGCTACCTAGTGGAGCGAATTCGACATTTGAGTCCCGGCCGATATGGGCTTCGCATCCAATGTCGAGTTCGAAAGTTCCACCAGAAACAGAGATTTACCTGGTGGTTCTTTGATTCCGACATTTGCCGCGGGCCTGATAGAAGACGGACGCGGATGTCGGAATCGAGCCACTGGCGCGGAACGAGTCCATTTGGGGGAGAGCAAACGGCGTGCGACCTGACTGGCCAGCCGAGACACCGGATGTGGAGGCCCCCTCCGCGAAAGCCAGCCGCTTGCGCCGCCGCTGGCTGACCGTCGCGCTCGCCGCGGTGGTGACGCTGGTGGTCGTCTTTGCCGCCATCCTGCCGGGCCTTGCCCTCGGCTCGGACACGGCGCGGGCGCTGGTCGTCGATCGGCTCGAGGCGCTGACCGGCCGGCATGTCTCGATCGACGGGCGCATCGAGTTCTCGGTGCTGCCGCGGGCCCGCCTCAGCCTCGAACATGTCAGGCTCGGCGACGACGATGCCACCATCGACAATCTCGTCGCCAATTTCAGCCTGTTCGACGTCATCGCCGGCGACGGCGACATCTCGCGGCTGGTGCTGGTGCGTCCCGAATGGCGCGTTGCCGGCGACACCGCGGAAGCGAGCGCCATTGCAGCCGGCACCGGCAACGGCCTCCTCAACGGCGTCCACACGCTTTTGTCGCGGATGGACGGCATCCGCGCCGTCGAGATCCGCGACGGGCTGTTCCGGCCGGCCGGGCCAGGCTTTGCCGGCCCGCGAGGCATCAGCAACGCCAACATCCAGATCGCCCAGTCCGCCTCCACCGACACGCTCAGCCTTTCCGGCGGCTTCGTCTGGAACGGCCAACCGAGCACCGTCGACCTCGAGATCAATGCCGATGCGCCGCTGAAGAACGGCGGCAACAGCAATGTCGATGTCTCGATCGATTCCCCGGCGCTCGCCGCGAATTTCTCCGGCACGGTCCATCTCGACGATTTTCGCGAGGCACACGGACGCCTCAGCATCTCGGCCCAGTCCTTCACCCGGGCGATCGAGTGGCTGTTTGCCCCCGGCATAAGGGTGCCCGAACTCGGCGTCGTCGATCTTGCGGGCGACCTCTTTCTCGAAGGCGACAGCGCCGAGCTGCGCGAGGCGAGCCTGCGGCTCGGTGCCTCGGAGGGCCGCGGGGCGATGGAAGCGCGGCTCGACGGCGACCTTCCCGTCGTCGGCGGCACGCTCGCCTTCAACGACCTCAATCTGACGCCGATCGCCCGCTCGATCGCGCCCTATCCCCGCAATGCGCTCGATTTCGAGCGTCCGCTGGCGATCGATTTCGCCAAGGCGATGCAGATGGAGATCCGGCTGTCGGCAAGCGAGCTGATGCTCGGCTCGGTGCCCTTCCAGGATGTCGCGGCGGTGGTCAGCGTCGGCGGCGGCATCGCCAAGCTCGACGTCGGCGACGCGGCGATGTTCGGCGGCAGGGGCCAGGCGGCGATCACCGTCGACGGGCGGAACGGCGAACCGACGGTCGAGGGCTGGATCAGCGCCAGCGGCCTCGACACCGCCAGCATGATGCAGGATCTTGCGATCGGCTCGATCAGCCTGACAGGGCGCTCATCGGTCCGCGCCAAGCTCGACGCGCCGGCGAGCAACTGGCGGGCGGTTCTCACCGGGCTGAGGATCGAGGCGAATTTCGATGCGAGGAACGGCCAGATCGCGGGCTTCGACCCGCGTGTCTTCGCCGAGCCCGGCGCCCGGCCGCTGGTGGCGGGTACCGGCAGCGGCTCGATCCCCTTCACCACCCTCGACGCGAAGATGGCTGTCGCCGGCACCGATCTCGATCTCGACAAGGTGACGATCCGCAACGACGCCGGCCTCCTGACCGCCAGCGGCCGCTATTTCGCCAAGACCAACGAGGTCGACGTGACCGGCGACTTCGAGGCCGGCGAAGCGCAGGTCGCCGAGGCGAGCGGCGTTTCACCGCAGGCCCAAAGGGTCGGTTTCAAGATGAAGGGCGAGTGGCCGAACCCGAACGTGACGACCGCGCCGTCCCTTTCCCAGTGAACCCTCCGGCGTTTCACCCGCGCCCCAGGCGCCCTGACGGACTGCCGCCGCAGGTTCGGCTCGCTCCAGCTCCGGGGCGCAATGTCGCCGCCAGCATCGACTGCCCGGAGCCAGCACGGCCGTCCGGCGGCACGATGCATGACGATCGGCCAGAGCGTCGTTCCCGCGCCATTGCGGCGGTGCGGCAACTGGTAACCGATCGAGACGAGATCGCCTCATAAGATGCAGCCTGCAAAACGAGATTGGCCCATGCCGCGCGCCGCAAACCCGCTCTTTCGTCCCCGCCTCTGCCGTTCGATCCCCGGCGGCGTCACACGGCTTGCCGCGTCCGTCGTGGTCACCGCCCTCCTTTGTGGCCCCGGAGCGGCACAGTCCGTCCTCAAGCTCGGCGGCACCGATGCTCCGCAGTCCGGCAGCGACACGAGCTGCGGCGCGGCGAAGTATCACGCCGCCCTCGCGGCGATCCGCGACAGGGAATATCAGTCGATCAAGGAGGCCCGGGAGGACGCGGGCAAGCCCGACGAGAGCCTTCCCGGCCACCTCGTCTTCAATCCGATCGTCACGCCGAAGAGCGGCGACGCACGCCGGGCGCTGATCGCGGCGAACCAGCTGGCTCGCTCGCAGAACCGACCGGCCTGGCTCGCCAGCAAGGATTCCCGCTGGATCGTCGGCGAAGTCGGCAAGGAACTCGGCCGCTATCTCGGCCAGGAGGAGACGGAATATCTCTGCGGCGGCGTGCCGGACTATCTCGACACGATGCGCAAATATCTCGCCCGGGCCGGCAGCGACGCGTCGTCACTCGACGACCTGAAGGCGGCGCAGGCGGCGGTCGCCTCGGACAGCATTCTCGCAACCCTCCATGCGCTTCGCCCGGTGCCGCTGCCGACGGCAGCGCCGAGCTCGCCTCAGGCGCCGAGCGAGGCTCCGCCTACACCTGCCGCCGAGCTGCGGCCGGCGGTCGGCATCGCCGGCCGGGACCAGGTGGCTGCAGAAACACCGCCGGCGGCGGCCACCCCGGCGACGACCGGCGCAACCCAGACGGCACTCGCCACCGATGCCGCGACAGCCTCCGACGCGTCCGCCAATGCCGGCGAGGACCCGGACCTGCCGCCGCTCAGCCAGCCGAAGCCGATCACGCTGGCCAGCGACGACGACCGCCTCGCCGCGCTCGACAGGCTGGTGGAAGCCGCGAAGCAAAGCGGAGCGCTGTCCGAAGACGTCGCTGCCGGGGCAGAAACGGCGGACCAGGGCGACGCGGCTGCTGAGAGCCCGGCCACGCCCGACGCAGCCGCAGCGGGCGCAAACGGGCGGCCGGTCATCGCCCGGCTGGAGGAGCTTCGCCCGCTGGTCTACGGATCGCGGCCGGCGATCAGCGACCTTGCGGCGCGCCGCCAGCTGATCGACAGCTTCTCTTCGATCGAGGTGCTCGACTATCTCGACCACCGGCCAGCCGAGAGCGAGGACTCCGTCCCCGCTGCGATCGGCCGGACGATCGACGCGATCTCGACCGCCCATTCGCAAAGCTGCGGCTGCAGCAAGAACTGATCCGCAGCGGTCGCTCAGCAGCCGCCGGCCCGGTCAGCCCTCCGCGGCGAGGCGCTCGTCGCGGGCCTGGCGCACCATCCGGCGCCGGTTGATCAGCGTCGCCGCGACGACACCGACCGAGACGATCGCAATCAGGATCGTACAGACGGCGTTGATCTCCGGCGTCACGCCGAGCCGCACCTGGCTGTAGATCTTCATCGGCAGGGTCGTCGAGCCGGGCCCTGTGGTGAAGGAGGCGATGACGAGATCGTCCAGCGACAGGGTGAAGGCGAGCATCCAGCCGGCGATCACCGCCGGCCAGATCAGCGGCAGGGTGACGTGGAAGAGGGTCGCCGTTGGCGTCGCGCCGAGATCCATCGCGGCATCTTCCAGCGAACGGTCGAGGGAGCGCAGCCGCGACTGCACGACGACGGCGACGAAGCACATCGACGTGCTGATATGGGCGAGCGTCACCGTCAGGAAGCCGCGGTCGAGATTGATCGCCACGAAGAACAGAAGCAGCGACAGGCCGGTGATCACCTCCGGCATCACCAGCGGCGCGTAGATCATCCCGGTCATCAGCGTACGACCGCGAAACCGCGTGTAGCGCGACAAGGCGATCGCCGCCATGGTGCCGAGGACGGTGGCGACGCTCGCCGAGATCAGCGCCAGGCGCAGCGTCACCCAGGCGGCATCGATGAGACCGCGATTGTGCCAGAGCTCGCGGTACCAGACCGTCGAAAAGCCGGCCCACACCGTCACCAGCCGCGACTCGTTGAAGGAATAGACGACGAGCAGCGTGATCGGCAGATAGAGAAAGGTGAAGCCGAAGATCAGCGATACGAGGTTGAACTTCGTCAGCCGCCAGCCCATCAGCCCTCCCTCTCCTGCTGGCGCTGCAGGATCGCGATCGGCACGACGAGGATCGCCACCAAAACGACAGCCACGGCCGAGGCGACGGGCCAGTCGCGATTGGTGAAGAACTCCAGCCAGACCGTCTTGCCGATCATCAGCGTCCGCGAGCCGCCGAGAAGGTCCGGGATGACGAACTCGCCGGCGGCGGGAATGAACACCAGGAAGCAGCCGGCGACGACGCCCGGCAGGGACAGCGGGAAGGTGATCTTCCAGAAGGCCTTCAGCGGCGGCGAGCCGAGATCGGCCGCAGCCTCGATCAGGCTGTGATCCATGCGCTCGAGGCTGGCATAGATCGGCAGCGTCATGAACGGCAGATAGGAATAGACGATGCCGATGAAGATCGCGACCGGCGTGTTGAGAATGACCAGCGGCTGGTCGATCAATCCGAGAAAGAGCAGCAGCTGGTTGAATAGCCCCTCGGGCTTGAGGATGGCGATCCAGGCATAGACGCGGATGAGGAAGCTCGTCCAGAACGGCAGGATCACCAGCATCAAAAGCGTCGTGCGCCAGGCGGAGGGCGCCTTCGCCATGCCGTAGGCGAGCGGATAGGCGATCAGCAGCGTCAGGAGTGTCGAGGTCGCGGCGATGACCAGGCTGAGGATATAGGCGTCGAGATAGAGCTGGTCGCCGGCGATCCAGGCATAGTTGTCGAGGGAGAACTGCTGGAGGGCGCTCCACCATGTCGAGGGGTCGCCGAAGGTCGGGATGTAAGGCGGCATCGCCACCGCCACCTGCGACAGCGAGATCTTGAAGACGATCAGGAACGGCACGAGGAACAACAGGACGAGCCAGAGGAACGGCACGCCGATGACGATGCGGCGGAACAGTCCGCCGGAGCCCGCCCTTTCCTCCGCCTGCGGGCCCCTGGCGCCGGCCCCCGTCGCTCCTCCCGACCTTGCCACCGCCACCTCCGCTACTCGGCCAGGACGAGGCCGGCGTCCTCGTCGAACTGGACATAGGCCCGGTCGTGCCAGGTCAGCTGCAGCGGCCCCTGCCGCGTCGCGTTGACCATCGCGACCTTGACGATGGCGCCGTTGTTAAGGCGGATGTGGAACGAGGTGACGGGGCCGAAATAGGCGATGTCCCAGACCTCGCCTTCCACGACGTTCGGCCCCGGGACCGGCTCTGCGGCGATCCTCAACTTCTCCGGGCGAAGGACGTAGGAGACCGACTGACCGGCGGCCACCGGCACCTCGCTCGTCGCCACGACGTCGAAGCCGGCGGTGGTCTCGATGGTGACGCGCTCGCCTTCCACCGAACGCACCACGCCTTCGAAGATGTTCACATTGCCGACGAAGTCGGCGACGAAGCGGGAATTCGGCGCCTCGTAGACCTCGGCGGGCGTCGCCACCTGGACGATGCGCCCCTTGTCCATGACGGCGATGCGGTCCGCCATGGTCATCGCCTCCTCCTGGTCGTGGGTGACCATGATGAAGGTGGTCTTCAGCTGATACTGCAGATCGGAGAGCTCGAACTGGGTCTCCTCGCGCAGCTTCTTGTCGAGGGCGCCGAGCGGCTCGTCGAGTAGCAGCACCTTCGGCCGCTTGGCGAGCGAGCGGGCGAGTGCGACGCGCTGGCGCTGGCCGCCGGAGAGTTGGTCGGGCCTGCGCCGCGCATAGGTTTCGAGCTTGACGAGCTTCAGCACCTGGTCGACGCGCTCGGCGATCTCGCCCCGTGCCATCCCCTCCTGCTTCAGGCCGAAGGCGATGTTCTTCTCGACGCTCATATGGGGAAACAGCGCATAGGACTGGAACATCATGTTGACCGGCCGGCGATAGGGCGGAATGCCGGCCAGATCCTCGCCGTCGAGAACGATGCGCCCTTCCGTCGGCGCCTCGAAGCCCGCCAGCATGCGAAGCAGCGTCGACTTGCCGCAGCCCGACGCCCCGAGGAGGGCGAAGAACTCGCCCTCGAAGATCGACAGGCTCAGATCGTCGACCGCGTCGAAATTGCCGAAGCGCTTGGTGACGCCCTCGAAGCGGATGAACGGCGTCGCGGCCTGATCGAGCCAGGGGGCAAAATCGCGACGGATGCTGCCGAGGGATTTCATGGGGCGCAACGCGTCCCCGGCCGCCCAGAAGACGCGACGGCCCGTGTCTCGACCTGCATGATCCTCCTACTGACCCGTGACGATGCTCGTCCACAAGCGGGTCTGCATACGCTGCGCCTTCGGTCCCTTCGGCAGAATCGCGGTCAGGCGCTTCTGCGTCTCCTCGGGCGGATACACCCCTGGGTCGTTCAGGATCTCTTTGTCCACATACTGCTTCGCCGCGAGATTCCCGCTCGCATAATTGACGAAATTCGTCGCCTTGGCGATGACCTCGGGCTTCATCAGATAGTTCATAAATTCGTGCGCGGCTTCGGGATGCGGGGCGTCGGCCGGGATCGCCATGTTGTCGAGCCAGATCACCGCGCCTTCCCGCGGGATGACGTATTTGATCTCGACCCCGCGCCCGGCTTCCTTGGCGCGGTCGCGCGCCTGCAGCATGTCGCCGGACCAGCCATGGGCCATGCAGATGTCGCCATTGGCGAGCGCCTGGATGTTTTCGGACGAATGGAACTTGCGCACATAGGGGCGGATCGACAAGAGCAGTTCCTTGACCTTGTCGAGATCGCCCGGGTCGTCGGAATTCGGGTCGAGACCGAGATAGATCAGCGCCGCCGGAACCACCTCGTCGGCGGTGTCGAGCACGTAGATGCCGCAGTCGGACAGCTTTTCGGCGAGCTTCGGATCGAAGAGCAGCGCCCAGGTGTCGAGCGGCTGGTCGTCGCCGAGACGTTTCTTCACCTCCTTGACGTTGAGCCCGAGCCCTGTGGTCCCCCACATGTAGTTGACCGCATACTGGTTGCCCGGGTCATAGGTCGCCAGGCGCTTCATGATCTCCGGATCCATGTTGTCGATATTCGGCAGCTTCGACTTGTCGAGCGCCTGGAAAACACCGGCATTGATCTGCCGGGCAAGGAAGCTGCCGGTCGGGACGACGACGTCGTAGCCGGTACCGCCGGTCAGAAGCTTGGTCTCGACGAGTTCGTTCGAATCGAAGACGTCGTAGACGACCTTGATCCCGGTCTCCTTGGTGAAGTCGGTGAGGATCGACTCGTCGATATAGTCAGACCAGTTGTAGACGTTGACCACCTTGTCGGCAGCCAGCGCCCCGCCCGCCGAAGATATCGCCGTCGCCAGGCAGAAGCCTGCAACAAGGCGCGTCAGAATATGCTTCATGTCGGAACCACCCCATTCGCGAATGCCGTTCGAGGCCGCCGCCGGCCCGGTCTGCGCAAACGCAACCATAGCGGCAACGATCGGCCGATTCCTAGCCTTCCGACGCCAAGAAATGAATCAAGCGTGATTTCTGCTCAATCGAGCGTCAGGCGCTGCATGAAGCGGGCGTCGGCTCCATAGGCGGAAAGCGACGCGGGAGCGAGGTCGTCATCGGCGGGGAGGAAGCCGAATCGCTGCCAGAAGGGCACCGTGCCGTAGACGGAGACGAGGCATGCCTGCGGATAGGCGCTGGCTGCCAGCAGCAGCGCCGCCACCACCTCTTCGGCATGGCGGTGGCCCCTCGCCTCGGGCGCGATGGCGACGTCGTGGATGTAGAAGGCGTCGGCGTCGGGCGGGACCGCCCCGATCAGCGTGTTCAGCGATGGCGGGTGGGGATAGAGGATCGGGTGGCCGACCGCATAGCCGGCAGGCTCGCCCTTCAGATCGAGCGCGAGGCAGCCACTGGGAAAGAGGCAAAGCCGCTCGGCGAACACCGCCTCGTCCTCGGGCAGGCCGGGATGGATGCGGCCAGCGAGCGCCATGACGGCCGGAAGGTCGCCGGCACGCATCGGGCGCCAGGCGGCGGGTGTGGCAGCCGTCATCGGGTCCAACGGCCATAAGGGAGGATGCTTCTCCCCTCGCCCGGCCTCAGCGGTGCTTGCTGCCTTCGCCGTAGAACAGCTTTTCCCATTTCTTGTGCGCCTTGTAGCCCTCGCGGATGAAGGGCGTGAACACCGCCATGTTGAGCACCGCCTTGTTGGTGAGGCGGGCCGGGAAGTTCAGCGGTTTTTCGAAATCGACGAACAGCACCACCCGCACCTTGTCGGAGTGGTTCCAGGCCTCGTGCTCATAGGCGTCGTCGAAGATCAGCGCCTTGCCTTCCTCCCAGTGGCAGACCTGGTCGTCGACGCGGATGGCGATCTTGTCCGGCTCGGGCGGCACGATCAGGCCGAGATGGAAGCGCAAGACGCCGTTATACGGGCCTCGATGGGCCGGCAGATGCTTGCCGGGCTCGAAGATCGAGAACATCGCCGATTTCAGCCCCGGGATCTTCTGCAGGATCCGCCAGGTCTCGGGACACTGGGCGATGGCGTTTTCCGAGGTGATGCCGTAGCCGCAGAGAAAGAAGGTCTTCCAGTTGCTGTCGGAGGAGATCGACCGCACCTCGGCGGAGATCTCGTGGAACGCCGGCAGGTCGCCCTTGCGCACCAGCACCTTGTCCAGCTCCTCGCGGATCAGGTGCCACTCCGCCTCGACCTCGCGGGCCCAGGGGAAGGCATCCGTCTCGAAGACGGGCGGGTTACCGACGGCGGAATGCTTCAGATTGAGCGCTTCGGCACCGTCGACGAGTTTCTGCACGGCGCGGGCGACGAAACCCTCGCGCGTCAACGTATCCTCGATGCCCTCGGTCTTCAGTTTCTGCTGGCTGACGCTCTTGTCCATGATTCTACGCTTCAATTTGCACGTGGCGTTCGATCGGAGACCGAAATGGCCCGCGTCGGCCTGCAATGACCGCAGGCGGACGGTGGATCGTGACGGTTCGGTGACGGAGGGATCCCGTTCGATCGAACGCTTTCGCAGCCGATTTGGACCCGGCATCACTGGAAGTCAAACGCCGAAAGGCCGGTGACCATCTCGTCGAGGCCGAGCGGGCGGGTGAGCGGCGGCTCGGCCCGGGCGAGACAGCCCTGCCGCTCGCACAGCCGGCAGGCCGGGCCGATCCTGACGATCGCCGACTTCTCGCCGAGATGCCGGCCGTAGACGGTCTCGTCCTTGAAGCCGATGTCGCAGCCGACGAGGATCGCGGTGCGGCGCGGCCGCTCCTCGAAGCCGCCGGAAATCCCCTCGAGGGTGCGGGCGATCAGCAGGAATTCGGCGCCGTCCGGCATTTCCGCGCGCTCGACGAGTATCTGGCCCGGCTGGGCGAAAGCGGCATGGATCGGCAATTTCGGACAGCCGCCGCCGAAGCGCTGGACGGGAAAGCCTCTGGCGCCGGCGCGGCGGAAGCGGTGGCCGGCATTGTCGACTTCCAGCATGAAGAAGGGAACGCCCGGCGCACCCTGGCGCTGCAGCATGGTGAGACGATTGGCCGCCTGTTCGAAGGAGACCTGGAAGCGCCCCTTCAGAACGTCGATGTCGTAGCCCGCCCGCTCGGCGGCGCCCTGGAAGGCCTGATAGGGCATCATCAGGGCGTGGGCGGCATAGCGGACGAGCTCGAAGCGGGCGAGCCGCCGCGCCTCGTCCGTCTCGAAGGTGAAGGTGCGGCTCTCCGCCTCGACAACGTCGCCGATCGCCATCTGGCAGACCTCCATGGCGGTCTCGCGGATGCGGTCGGCCACCGACAGCCGCTCGGAGAGAAACAGGCGCCGGGAATGGCGGTCGAAACGCCGACGCCAGAGCGGCATGGTGGCGAGCGGCAGCACCCTCACCGAGACGTCGTGCTCGCGTTTCAGCCAGGCGCGCATGGCGCCGAGAAGGTCGTCGCCCGGCGCGAGCCTTGCATGCAGCGCTTCGGCGGCGGTCTCGATGGCGGCAAAGAAGTTCGGCCGCGTCTCGAACACCTCGTGCACCTCGTCGATCGGCAGCCTCGCACCGGCCGAGCCGAGCATCCGCCCCTCGCGGGCGAGCAGCTGCGACAGGTCGGAGAGCCGCACCTGCTGTTCGCGATAGGCCCGGTAAAGCTTGGAGACGCCCGCCGCGGCGTTGGGCGCCGCATCGGCGAGTTCGACGAGTTCCTGGTCGCCCGGCAGTTCCCCGGCGAGCAGCGGATCGGAGAAGATCGCCTTCAGCTCGGAAAAGACGCCCTGCTGGCGCCCCGCCTGCAGGTCGGCGAGGTCGACATGATAGGTCTCGGAGAGCTTGAGGAGCAGCTGAACGGTGAGCGGGCGCTGGTTGCGCTCGATGAGATTCAGATAGGACGGCGAGATGCCGAGCTCGTCGGCCATCGCCGTCTGGGTCAGGTTGAGGCCGTTGCGAATGCGGCGGATGCGCGGGCCGGCGAAGATCTTGTTCTCGGCCATGGCGGCTAGGCGCCCCTCGCCGCGATCGTCCTCGAGACGGCTCGCGGGCTTCCAGCGCTATCGCCGGGTGTTTGCCGGCGCGCGAGCCGCCAGACGGGAGACAGCCTCAGATCGCCAGCGAGCGGCCGGACTTGCGGGCGCAGGCCGGGCCGGGGCCGCGCATATAATGGCGCTCCGGCCGGTAGGTCGGATGGATGAATTCGCTGACTGCCCGCAGCATGGACAGGATGAGATTCGTGCCGGTCATGACACCCTCGACGGTTTCGGTCCTCCACCTCCCAATGGAAACACAAAAGTAATTCCTGAAGCTTGACAAATTGCGAATGAAAAGAGGTGCTTAGGTGCATGTGGGAACCATCTGTCGGGCTGTTTTTAGGCAAGACGTGGCAAGTTCGGCGAAATCGGCGTCGCTGCGGCTTTCAGGTGACAGTCGCCGTCCGGCGAGACTAGCCGAAAAATCCTCCGCTCGCGCCTTTACATATTTGACAAATTTACATTCCCATCCTGTCAATCGCAACACATTGCGACGCGAAATATCCTGGCTTTCCGCCTCGCATCCCTTCGCTCACGCGGCCGCAAGTGTCAGTTATCGCAACGACCGGCCGGGATCGGCGGCTTCGCTCCGCCAGTCCCACTGCCAGGCACGATCCGAGTGGAGGGTATCACATGACCGATTTTTACAATCTCGTCCCGTCAGCGCCCGAGGGCCGCTTCGACGATATCGAGCGCCCCTACAGCGCCGAGGACGTCCGGCGCCTCAGGGGCTCCGTGCAGATCCGCCACAGCCTTGCCGAAAATGGTGCCAACCGTTTGTGGCAGCTGATCCATTCGGAAGATTTCGTCAATTCGCTCGGCGCGATGACCGGCAATCAGGCGATGCAGCAGGTGCGCGCCGGGCTGAAGGCGATCTACCTCTCAGGCTGGCAGGTCGCCGCCGATTCCAACACCGCTTCGGCGATGTATCCCGACCAGTCGCTCTATCCGGCCAATGCCGGGCCGGAGCTCTGCCGACGGATCAACCGCACGCTCCAGCGCGCCGACCAGATCGAGGCGGCGGAGGGCAACGGTCTTTCCGTCGACACCTGGTTTGCGCCGATCGTCGCCGACGCCGAAGCCGGCTTCGGCGGGCCGCTCAACGCTTTCGAGCTGATGAAGGCCTATATCGAGGCGGGCGCGGCGGGCGTCCATTTCGAGGACCAGCTGGCGTCTGAGAAGAAGTGTGGCCATCTCGGCGGAAAGGTGCTGATCCCGACGCAGGCGCATATCCGCAACCTCACCGCCGCGCGGCTCGCCGCCGACGTGATGGGCGTGCCCACCCTCGTCGTCGCCCGCACCGACGCGGAGGCCGCCAAGCTGATCACCTCGGACATCGACGAGCGCGACCGGCCCTTCGTCGACTACGACGCCGGCCGCACGCCGGAGGGCTTCTATCGGGTGAAGAACGGCCTCGAGCCCTGCATCGCCCGCGCCATCGCCTATGCGCCCTATTCGGACCTGATCTGGTGCGAGACCTCCAAGCCCGATCTCGACCAGGCGCGTCGCTTCGCCGAGGCGGTCAAGCGGGAGCATCCGAACCAGCTTCTCGCCTATAACTGCTCGCCCTCCTTCAACTGGAAGAAGAACCTCGACGACGCGACGATCGCCAAGTTCCAGAAGGAACTCGGCGCGATGGGCTACAAGTTCCAGTTCATCACCCTCGCCGGCTTCCATCAGCTGAACTACGGCATGTTCGAGCTCGCCCGCGGCTATCGCGAGCGGCAGATGGCGGCCTATTCGGAGTTGCAGGAGGCCGAGTTCGACGCCGAGAGCGACGGCTACACGGCCACCAAGCACCAGCGCGAGGTCGGCACCGGCTATTTCGACGCCGTCTCGATGGCGATCACCGGCGGGCTCTCCTCGACGACGGCGATGGGCGAATCCACCGAAAGCGCCCAGTTCCGCGAAAAGACGCCGCTGCACGTCGCGGCAGAGTGACGAAGCTGCGGGCGGGACGGCCGAAAGGCGTCGCCCCGCATCGCTGGGACGAATTGCGGGCCAGCCACGTTCAGGGCCCGCAGGCGACCGGACGGCGTCTTGGGAGAGCCGTCCGGTCGATCAGACCGCAACCATGCCTTCTGACGGGTTGCGGCCCATCCAACGACGTGCAGCAGCCGAACGGCTTCGGCAGGCTATCCGCCGCCGGTGACCCGTTTGCCGACAATCAGGGAGAAAAACGATGAGTGCAGTTGCCAACGACCTTCCCCGCACCCGCGTCAAGGAGCGGGCGGAGGAGCAGTCTTCGGCCATGGACGAGGCACAGCAGACCGCCATCCGCATGCTCGCCAATGACCTCCATCGTCTCAACCAGTCCGTCATGAAGGCGGTCGAGGCCGGCGTCTCGGTCGAGCTCGTCCGCTCGGCCCGCCACCACGGCGGCAACGGCAACTGGGGCGACCTGCTGATCCCGGTGGTGCTGAAGAGCGGCGATTGAGGGGGACGGGTTGCATGCGGTGGCTCGGGCCTCCATCGGCCCGACCCATCGGACAAGCGATACCTCGAGGCCCTGAAGCAGCGCTTGCTACGGCAGCTCGATTTCAATCATTGCGCCGACAGGCAACGAGCCTTTGTCGGTAGCACTCACTGTCTCGATCCGAGGCGATGCGACGTCTCTTCATTCGCCCAACCGTTCCATCATGCGCAGCACTGCCGGCCGCAAGGCCGGCAGATGCACGTCCAGGATCGACTGGATGTCGCTCTCGTTGATCCGGTAATATTCGTGACGAAGGAAATTGCCGAGGCTGATGATTTTCTGCCATGGCACCGTGGCCTCTTGGTCCCGCAATTCGGCAGGCAGTTCCTTTGCCGCTTCTGAAATGATCTGCAGCGCTCGCTCGGTGGCACGGATGAGCAGGAAATCGGCAAGGATCGCGTCGAATGTGAGCCCTTCGGTGTGGGCGAGGATGCCGTCGATGTTTTCTAGAATGTGCCCAAGCCGGACGCGTGGGTCCTTCGCGGAGGACATCAGAAGATCCGGATAGCGCTGTTTTCAATGGAAGGCCGATAGGCTGCCACGATGCGGTCGCGGGTGCTGAAGCCTATCTCCATTCCGGGGAAAGCCTTTTCCAGTTCCTCATAGGGTGCGAGGAAATCCATGATGTCCCTGTCTCCGCCATCGACGAAATCGGCCAGCAGATCGATGTCGCTGTCCGGCCCGGCCTCGTTGCGGGCGTAGGAGCCATAGAGATACAGCGCCGCCACCCCCAGGCTGCGCATCCGCGGCTCGATGGCTTTCAGGCGGGCAAGGATCGCATCGCGGGTCATGCGCCCAGTCTACAGCACCGGCCCGGAAATCGGAATCGATTCTCGGAAAGCACGATGCGGTGATTCGATCAGTCAGAGGCCGTCCGGCACGGCATGGCCCCTCAATTTCCGCCGGCGCCGATGCTATCAAGCTTTGCGATTGACTTGACCTCACGCTGCGTCTCAACTGGCGCGGGGCAGCAAGGGTCGTGTCCGCGGCGGCGATCGGTGCCGGCGCGCCGACCGGCCGTTATGCAGGTCCTGTCCGGATGCCCCAAGCCACTCTGATGCGCCGCCCGATCGCCCCCGCGGTCCGTCTTCTTGCCGCGAGTCTCGGCCTCGTTGCGGCGGCCCTTCCCGTCCTTCCTGCCTCGGCCGCCGAGGTCACCATCCGGCAGGATCTTTTCGACCGGGCGGTGAAGATGAAGCGGCTCTTCCCGCCCCGCACGCTCGACGGCACCGAGGGTATCAAGGTCGAGGATCCGGAGAGCTTCACCTCGCTCGCCGCCTTCCCGTCCGGCCTTGCCGACGGCGGCAACCCGGCGGTCCTCCGGATCGAGGGCGAGATCGTCAAGGGCGATGCCGAGCGGGTGAAGCAGGCGCTGGAGGAGGGCACCAACCGCCCGCTGGTGATTTCCTTCGACAGCCCGGGCGGCGTCTTCGCCGAAGCCTTCCGCATCGCCGAGGTGCTGCGCTACGACATCGAAAGCCAGGATCCGCGGATCGCCGGGCTGATGGTCTTTGCTGGGGACGAGTGCCTGTCTGCCTGCGCCATCGCATTTGCCGCCTCGGTCGATACGGCGCATCCCGACACCGACACGCGCTTCGTCGAGAATGGCGGCAAGCTCGGCTTCCACATGCCCTATATTCCCGAGGGAACCGACACCACCGGCACCGGGGCGCGGCAGATGCTGGGGCTCGGCTACGACGTTGCCGGGGAGATGGTCAGCCTCCTGCAGCAGAGTGCCAATCCGCCGGAACTCCTGCTGCGGATGCTGAAACACCGGACGGCCTCGTCCTTCTACGTCCTTTCCGGCGACCTCGAGACCTGGCGGATGAGCTTTTCGCCGGTCGCCGCCCCCGAGGCTGTCAGCGAGATCGGCCTTGCCGGGCTCGATACGATCGCCGTCGGCCATCTCTGCAATCTCGTCCTGAAGGCCGGTCCCGTCCAGATGTCGGCGGCGCAGGACGAGTTCTGCGACTTCCAGCTCGGCGCCACCTATTCACCCGACGAAAGCGGCGGCAAGCTCCTCTCGGACCTTCTGAAGGGCGGCACCCGATCGCTCAATGCCACCTGCGGCTGGTTCACCTGCCAGGTGCGGACCGACGAGGAGGGCCGCGTCGGCGTGTCCGTCTGGCGCGGCAGCGAGGGCTGCAAGGAGATGGAGGATCCGTTCCCGAGCGATATGTGCCCGATGCCGGCGGCGGGCGTCGACACCGTCAGCAACTTCCTCCTCGCCGAGGCCTATTCCTGCCGGGACGGCGCCGTGCTGCCCGACACCTTCACCGCCGACAGCCCGGCCAGGATCAAGCGCGACGTCTATCTGCGCGATGCGCCCGGCCGGAGCGGCCAGGTGGTCACGACGCTTCTTTCGGGCAACGAGGTCGAGGTGACCGCCTGCCGGACGACCAGCGACGACCAGGGCGTCTGGTATCAGGTCGGCCGAGCGGGCCAGCAGGGCTGGGTGTCGGCGCGCTTCGTCGGGGGCCATGCGGAGCGATTCGGCACGCGCGCCGGGCGCTTCGCCATCACGCCTGCCAATCAAGGCGTCGCCGAATAGTCGGCCGGTTCAGGGGTCTCGGGCGGGTCAGGAGTGAGGCAGGCGCAGCAGGGCCGGTATCCACGCGGCTCGCCCCACCCGCCGTCGCAGCGTGCGATCCGGCGGTTGGAATGCCGCCGCGCCGCATCGATCTGCGGCGAAGATGAAAAGCCTCGAAAATACGAAATCCCGGAGCCGTTGCCGGTCCGGGATCGAAATCTCGCAAGGTCCACCTTGCGCCGCAGCGCCCGGGCGAAGGATCAGTGGGGATCACTCACGAGGCCGGAAGCGGCCTTGCGCCGCACCCGCACCACCACGTCGACATTGACGATCTCCATGCCCTCGGGCGGCTGCGGAAGCTCGTCGAGCTTCAGGGCACCGAGCGGAATGTCGACCATCTCGTTCTCGTCTTCGATGAAGAAGTGATGATGGTCGGAGGTGTTGGTGTCGAAATAGGTGCGCTGGCCTTCAGCCGAGAGCGGGCGGACGAGGCCGGCATCGGTGAACTGGTGAAGGGTGTTGTAGACCGTCGCGAGCGAAACCGTCTCGCCGGCTCTCTGCGCTTCTTCATAAAGCTCTTCGGCCGAGAGGTGCCGGTCGCCCGAGCCGAACATGATGTTGCACAGAGCGACCCGCTGCCGGGTCGGCCTCAGCCCGACCGAGCGAAGCCGCTCGAACACGCAAAAGCTCTGGTTCCGCGTCTGCTTTTCCATTGCTGACTACGCCACTGCCTGTCTGGTCATACACCCCGCACACCGAAAGTGCGGTCCATTCACGCCTAGCGCCATAGCATAGTGGAGCCGGCAAAGCATCAAAAATTAGCGATATCCCTGACTCTTTTGATCAGCTTTTCGTCCCGCACGCAACCGGCCCCTCTCAGCCGGGGCAGTCCGCCGACCGGCGAAGCGCGTCGAGCGCCTTCGACGAGCCTGCGAGCGGCAGGTCGTAGCGGCCGGCCGGCGTCGCCACCTCGGCCTTGCGGCCCCGGCCCAGCGCCTCGATGAGATCGGCGGCCTCCTGCCCGCCGAGCGTGGCGGAAAGCGTCGAGCCCACCCCCTGCCCCCCATCTGCCTTTGCCCGCAGCCGGCGCGCCGTGCCGTCCACCGTCACCACCACGGAATAGCTCGTGCCGGCTTCGAGGCGGGCCGGAAAGCCGAAGAAATCGAAGGAGACGCCGCCCTCGCCGCAACCGACGACGAGGCCGTTGAACGCCCCGTCGGCCCAGAGCCCGGCCTGACCGTTCGCGAAGCGCCAGCCGGCGGCAAGGCCCGGCCGCACAGGCATGAGGGCCGCGAGAGCAAGGGTGGCGATTACAAGGATCAGGCGGTTGCGCGGCATCTTTCGTCGCATGGATGAGAACCTGGAATGTCGTTTGCGGCCGGCCCGCCATGGAGAAAGCGCCGCCATGGGCCGGCCGGTGGTCTTTAAACCCTGCCGCCGCATCTACATTTGCGAGCGCATCATGGCCAGACGGCGCCGACGACGCCGGGATGGCGCCGGCTGCGGCGGTTTAACCGGCAAGATCGCAGCGACTTCCGGTTTTCAGCCATGCAGTGGCCATGCTAAGGCCGCAGGCAAAGCCGACCAACAGGTGGCAGCTAAAATGGACAGGGCGGATATTACAGACCGATGACAGCGCGCAAATCCTCTTTCGACTACGACGATCTTCTCGCCCACGGTCGCGGCGAGCTGTTCGGTGCGGACAATGCCAAGCTGCCGCTGCCGCCGATGCTGATGTTCGATCGCATCACCAATGTCGACGAGACCGGCGGCGAGAACGGCAAGGGGATGATCACCGCCGAGCTCGACGTCAATCCCGACCTCTGGTTCTTCCAGTGCCACTTCAAGGGCGATCCGGTGATGCCCGGCTGCCTCGGCCTCGACGCGCTCTGGCAGCTGACCGGCTTCTTCCTGACCTGGCTTGGCGAGCTCGGCCGCGGCCGGGCGCTCGGCGTCGGCGAGGTGAAATTCACCGGCCAGGTGACGCCGAAGGTCAAGCTCGTCGAATACGGCGTCGAGTTCCGCCGGGTGATGCGCTCCAAGCTGAAGCTCGGCATCGCCAATGGCTGGGTGAAGGCCGACGGCGAGGTGATCTACCGGGCGAGCGACCTGCGCGTCGGGCTGTTCACCGACGAGGTTGCACTCGCCGGTGCCTGACGGGCGGGCGCGACGACGCCTGCCCGAAGCGCCGCCGCGCGCTATTGTCATCAGCCAAATCGATCGATACCCCGACGGACTGATCCCAAGCGTTCCGGATCATGTTCCAGAAGACAGGAGAGGACGCACGGATGAGACGGGTCGTCGTCACAGGCATGGGGATCGTTTCGCCCATCGGCAACGATGTCGAAGAGGTCGCCCGTTCGCTGAAGGAAGCGCGGTCGGGCATTTCCTTCGCGCCCGAATATGCGGAACTCGGCTTCCGCAGCCATGTCCATGGCAAGCCGAGCCTCGATCCGACGACCGTCCTCGACCGGCGGGCGATGCGGTTCCACGGCGGCGGCACGGCGTGGAACCACGTCGCCATGGATCAGGCGATCGCCGATGCCGGCCTCGCCGATTCGGAGGTCTCCAACGAGCGCACCGGCATCGTCATGGGCTCGGGCGGCTCGTCGACCATCTCGATCGTCCAGGCGGCCGACATCACCCGCGAAAAGGGCCCGAAGCGCATCGGGCCGACGATGGTGCCGAAGGCGATGGCCTCGACCGCCTCGGCGACGCTCGCCACCTGGTTCAAGATCAAGGGGATCAACTACTCGATCTCCTCGGCCTGCTCGACCTCCAGCCACTGCATCGGCAATGCCGCCGAGCAGATCATGCTCGGCAAGCAGGACGTCGTCTTCGCCGGCGGCTGCGAGGACCTCAACTGGTCGCTGTCGAACCTCTTCGACGCCATGGGCGCACTCTCCTCGGACTATAACGAGACCCCCGAGGTCGCCTCCCGGGCCTATGACAAGAACCGCGACGGCTTCGTCATCGCCGGCGGCGCCGGCGTCCTGGTTCTCGAAGAGTACGAACGCGCCAAGGCGCGCGGCGCCAGGATCTATGGCGAGATCGTCGGCTATGCCGCGACGTCGGACGGCGTCGATATGGTCGCCCCCTCGGGCGAAGGCGCGGTGCGCTGCATGCGGCAGGCGCTGGCGGGCTTCGACGGCCGGCTCAACGGCCAGGTCGACTACATCAATCCCCACGCCACCTCGACCACGGTGGGCGACCGGGTGGAGATCCAGGCCATCCGCGACGTCTTCGGCGACCAGATCCCGCCGATCTCCGGCACCAAGTCGCTGACCGGCCACAGCCAGGGTGCCACCGGCGTCCACGAGGCGATCTACTCGCTGATCATGATGCGCGACCGCTTCATCGCCAAGAGCGCCCATATCGACGAGCTCGATCCGGAATTTGCGGGCATGCCGATCGTGACGGAGCGTCAGGACGACGCCCAGATCGACCGGATCCTGTCTAATTCGTTCGGCTTCGGCGGCACCAATGCCTGCCTGGTCTTCCAGCGCGTCACAGAGTGAAAAGAAGAGAGAAGACCGCCATGGGCGATCTCATGCAAGGCAAGCGCGGGCTCGTGATGGGTGTCGCCAACCACAATTCGATCGCCTGGGGCGCCGCCAAGGCCTTGGCGGCGCAGGGCGCCGAAGTGGCGCTGACCTATCAGGGCGACGCCTTCGGGCGGCGGGTGAAGCCGCTCGCCGCAGAGATCGGGTCGAAGCTCGTGATCCCCTGCGACGTCGAGGACACCGCCTCGCTCGACACAGTGTTCGAGACGCTGAAGGCCGAATGGGGCTCGATCGACTTCGTGCTCCATGCCATCGCCTTTTCCGACAAGAGCGAGCTGAAGGGTCTCTACGCCGATACGACGCGGGAGAACTTCACCCGCACCATGCTGATCTCCTGCTTCTCGTTCACGGAGGTCGCCAAGCGGGCCGCGGCAATCATGGAAAACGGCGGCTCGATGGTCACGATGACCTATGGCGGCGCCGTCCGGGTCATGCCGAACTACAACGTCATGGGTGTCGCCAAGGCCGCGCTGGAAGCCTCGGTGCGCTATCTCGCCGCCGATTTCGGCCCGCGCAACATCCGCGTCAATGCCGTTTCGGCAGGGCCGGTGCGCACGCTCGCCGGCGCCGGCGTCTCCGACGCGCGGCTGATGTTCAACTATCAGCGCCGCAACGCGCCGATGCGCCGCAACACCACCATCGAGGAGGTCGGCGGCGCCGTCCTCTATCTGATGTCGGAGCTTGCCAACGGCGTCACCGGCGAGATCCACTACGTCGATTCCGGCTACAACGTCATGTCGATGCCGGCGCTGGACGAGCTGAAGGCGCAGGAACAGCGCAAGGCGATCGTCGAGGGTGAGGAGGACGGCGAGGGCTGAGCCGCGCCACGGCGCCTCCCACGCTTTGCAGTGACCACGAAATGAAGAAGAACCCGCTCCCGCCGACGATCTCCGGGCAATGCTATTGCGGCGCCATCACGATCCACGCCTCCGGGCGACCGGAAGCCATCGCCTATTGCCACTGCGCCGACTGCCGGCGCGTGACCGGCGCTCCGGTTGCCGCCTTCGCGGAATTCGCCGCATCGGCAGTGACGTTCACGCCGGATGATGGCCGCCATGTCAGCGTCAATGCGGGTGTGACGCGCTCGTTCTGCGCGAGCTGCGGATCACCCATTGCGGGGCGCTACGACTACCTGCCAGGCAAGGTCTACATCGGGGTGGGCATCCTCGATCAGGCTGACGAGCTCGCGCCTCGGCTGCACGCCCATGAAGCAGAGCGCCTGCCGTGGCTCCACATCGATGATGACCTCGAGCGGCTCGAAGATTCGGCCCGCTCCAGGCTCGCCCCTCCATCACGGTGAGCGACGGAGCTTTCATTTCCTCACGGTGACGCAGGCTGCGGGCAGAAACGTCCAGACACGAACCCCAACGAAAAAGGGCGGCCCGAAAGCCGCCCTTTTCGCATTCCGTTTTCGCTGGCAGATCAGTTGCGGTTGCCGAAGAGCTGCAGGATGAACAGGAACATGTTGATGAAGTCGAGGTAGAGGCGCAGCGCGCCCATCACGGCCTTGCGGCCCATCACCGCCGAGCCGTCGCCCTCGTAGTACATCTCCTTGATCTGCTGCGTGTCGTAGGCCGTGAGGCCGGCGAAGACGAGCACGCCGATCACCGAGACGGCGAAGGCGATGGCGCCCGAGCCGATGAAGATGTTGACGATCGAAGCGAGGATGATGCCGATCAGGCCCATGAACAGGAACGAGCCCCAGCCCGAGATGTCCCGCTTGGTGGTGTAGCCCCACAGCGACAGCGCGCCGAAGGCGGCCGCAGTGATGAAGAACACCTGGGTGATCGATTCCTGCGTGTAGACGAGGAAGATCGTCGACAGCGACAGGCCGACCATAGCGGCATAGGCCCAGAAGGTCGCCTGCGCGGCCGCAACGCTCATCTTGTGGACGCGGAACGACAGGAAGAACACCATCGCCAGCGGCGCCAGCATCAGCACCCACTTCAGCGGCGAGACGAAGACGGTGTAGCCGAGATCGGTCAGGAAGAGGTCCGGACGGACCTGATAGGCCGTCGGCTCGGTCGTTACCGACATGGCGTAGAGCGCATAGGCGGCGATGCCGGTCAGCGCGAGGCCGCCCGCCATCAGATTGTAGACCTTCAGCATGTAGCTGCGAAGGCCCTGGTCGATATCAGCGCGCGTACCGGTCGCGGGTACGGACCGCACACTGGCATTGCGATAATCAGCCATGGATCGAATTCCTTTTCTGCGTGTCCCGTCCGGTGTCCGCGCCATGGCTTGCGGCTCGGCGTGGAGGCGCCGCTGGCGGGACGCCCAGCAGTCCTGCCGACAATATGCGGATTGCCGCTTTTGCGCACAAGGGCGCAAGGGGCCGCAAGCGCTGATTCTCCGGCGATCGGGATTAATTCTGCGTTATCTTGCCGGCTTGCCGGGACCGCTCACAGATTGCGCAGCACCGGCGCCGCCTTCTGGCCGAGGATACGCCAGGTGCCGGCGAGGCCGAAGCCGACGGTGAGGACGAGCGAAACGATCAGCGTCGTCAACGCGACTGTCCAGTCGAACACCCAGGGCAGCGCCATGATCGTGTCGACCACGAACCAGGAGGCCGCAGCCCCTGCCGCCACGGCGAAGACGCCGGTGGCAAGGCCGAGCAGAAGATATTCGGTCGCAAAGGCCTGAACCAGCGTGATGCGCGTCGCGCCGAGCGTCTTCAGCACCACGGCGTCATGCATGCGGCCGCGATTGCCGGCGGCGAGCGCCCCGGCAAGCACCAGCACCGAAGAGACCAGCGCCACGGCCGCGGCGACGCGGACCGCCAGCGCCAGCTGCGCGATCAGCGCGTTGACCGCGTCGAGCGCCTCCTTGACCCGGACGGTGGTGACCGCCGGGAAGGCGTTGGTGATGCCGTTGACCACCGCCTTTTCCGCCGCCTCGCCATCCTTTTTGATCGACAGGGTCGCCAGCCAGGAATGCGGCGCGCCGGCAAAGGTGTTGGGCGAAAACACCATGACGAAGTTGATGCCCAGATTTTCCCATTCGATCTCGCGGAAATTGGCGATCTTCGCGGTGATGTTCCGCCCCAGGACGTTCACCGTCAGCGTCTCGCCGATCTTCAGGCCGAGCTCGTGGCCCTCCTCCGCGGCGAAGGAGACGAGCGGTTCGCCGGAATAATCCTTCGGCCACCACTCGCCCTCGGTGACGCGGGAATTTTCCGGCACGGCCGGCGCATAGGTGATGCCGCGGTCGCCGCGCAGCACCCAGCCGCCCTCCGCCGGGATCTTCATTGTCGCGACGTCCTCGCCGTTCAGCTTGGTGATCCGGCCGCGCAGCATCGGCACGGCGTCGAGGTCCGAGCCGGGGGCGAGCGCCGCAACCTTGGTCCGGAACGGATCGATCTCGCCGTTCTGGATGTCGAGGAAGAAGAAGTCCGGCGCCCGGTTGGCAAGCCCGGTGCCGATCTCGCGGCGAAGGTCGAAGTCGATGATCGCCAGGGTGACGAGCAGCGTCAGGCCGAGACCGAGCGACAGGACAACGGAAGGGGTCAGCGCGCCGGGCCGGTGGATGTTGCCGATGGCAAGGCGCAGCGGCGTCGAGCGCACCTTCGGCGCGCGCCTCGCCAGCGCCGCGATGCCGAGCGCCACCAGCCTGAGGATGACGAAGGCCGCGGCGGTCCCGCCGAGGAAGATCAGCGCCACCGTCTTGTCGCTCGCCATGAAGACGGCGAGACCCGATATCATCAGAGCGAGCACGATCGCCGCGCCGAGATAGAACCAGCGCATGCGGGCGTCGCCCGTCCCGCCCGCCTCGCGGAACAGCGCCGTCGCCGGCACGTCGCGGGTGCGTCCGAGCGGGATCAGCGCGAAGGCGAGCGAGGTCAGCACGCCGAACAGCGCGGCGACGACCAGCGCGCCGGGATAGACCGAGGCGCTCGCCGCGATCGGAATGAGGCTTTCCAGGAAGCGCGCCGTCAGGAACGGCGCGACGATGCCGAGCAACAGGCCAAGCGCGATGCCGATCGCTGCCAGCGACATGATCTGGATCAGATAGACCGCGACGACGAAGCGGCCGCTCGCACCGAGGCTCTTGAAGGTCGCGATCACCTGGCGCTTGGAATCGAGATAGGCGCCGACGGCATTGGCGACGCCGACACCGCCGACGATCAGCGCGGTGAGCCCGACCAGCGTGAGAAACTGCGAGAACCGCTCGATATTGCGCTGGAGCGACGGCGAGGCATCCTTGGCGGTGCGGACCTGGAAGCCGAAGGCGCCGAAATGGTCGTTCGCGGGTCGGGCCGCATCGTCGGGATCGACGCCCGGCGGCAGCTTCACCTTGTAGGCATATTCGATCAGGCTGCCCGGCTGGACGAGGCCGGAGGCGGCCAGCGCCTCGGGACCGATCATCAGCCGCGGCGCGAAGGCAAGGCCCTCCGCGAGAAGGTCCGGCTCGCGGTCGATCACCCCGGTGAGCGTCAGCGTCACATTGCCGAGTTTCACCCTGTCGCCGGGTTTCAGCCCCAGCCGGTCATAGAGGCTCTCGGCCGCAAGCGCACCGAAGCCGTCGCCGGTCTTCTTCAGAAGGTCGCCGAGCGGCGCATCCGGCGTGGTCTCGATGCTGCCGTAGAGGGGATAGGCTCCGTCGACGACCTTCACCTCGGCGAGCGACTGGTCGCTGCCATCGGCGAGCCGCACCATGGAGCGAAGCGTCTGGGTCTCGGAAACTTCGCCGAGCCCCTGCATGTAGGACATCTCGTCGGCTGTCGCCGGGCGCTGGATCAGCGCGAAGCGCAGGTCGCCGCCGAGGATCGCCTTGCCTTCCTTGGCGATGCCCTCTGACATCATCGACGCTACCGAGTTCACCGCCGCGATGGCGCCGACGCCGAGGGTGATGCAGGCAAGGAAGATGTAGAAGCCGGAAAGCCCGCCGCGCATCTCGCGCATGGCGAAGCGCCAGGCGAGGCGGAAACGCGCCGCAAAGCCGAGCGCATCCTCCCGCTCGCCGCCCCTGGCGCCGGCCATCTGTTCGGTCGCGACCGTCATCGCGCCGCCTGCGGCAGCGCGGCGTCACCGACCGGCGAGGCAGCGGGTCCGGCAGCGGGGACGGTCGCTGCGGCCGAGCCGTGACCGTCGTCGTGGATCACCCCGGTGCGCACCGCGATCGTCCGGCCGCAGCGCGCCGCCAGCGCCGGGTCATGGGTAACGAGGACGAGGGTCATCTGCCGGCGCGCCTGTTCGGCAAAGAGCAGGTCGGCGACCTGCCGTCCGGTTTCCTGGTCGAGATTGCCGGTCGGCTCGTCGGCGATCAGGATCGCCGGTTCCGGCGCCAGCGCCCGGGCCATGGCCACGCGCTGCTGCTCGCCGCCCGAGAGTTCCCCCGGATAGTGGCTGGCGCGGTCCTTCAGCCCGACATTGGCGAGTTCCCGCGCCGCCCGCTCGAAGGCGTCGGCCGAGCCGGCAAGTTCCAGCGGCACGGCGACGTTTTCGAGAGCCGTCATGTTGGGGATGAGATGGAAGGACTGGAAAACGATACCGACATTGCGGCCGCGGAACGAAGCGAGCGCGTCCTCGCTCATGCCGCCGAGCGGCGTCCCGGCAATCTCGACGAGGCCCTTGTCGGCGCGCTCCAGCCCCGCCAGCACCATCAGAAGCGTCGACTTGCCGGAACCGGACGGTCCGACGATGCCGACCGATTCGCCGCGCTGGACGTTGAGGTCGATGCCTTTCAGCACATGCACGGTCGAGCGGCCGGTGCCGAGGGTGAGTTGAACGTCGCGCAGTCGGATCGCCGTTTCCGCCAAGGTCATCGCTTCCTATGTCTTCAGCCGAGATCGAAATTCGCGGGGGCCGCTCGGCTGGCCCCGCTTGGCGGTTCGGCCGGATCGGCTGTCCATATGGGTGACCAATGCAACGCTTCCAACCATTTGTCGGCCGACGGGCCGTCATCCTCACGGCCTTGTCATGGCTTTTCGTCGCAGCCGTAGGGCCTGTCGCGGCGCAGCCAGCAGCAGGCGACGGCAAACCGATCGAGATCGTCGCCTTCGGAGACAGCCTGACGCAGGGCTACGGCGTCGAGCCGGGCAAGGCCTTTCCGGAGCAGCTCGAGGCCGCTCTCCGCAAGGACGGGCTGAACGTCGCGGTCGACAATGCCGGGGTTTCCGGCGACACGACGACCGGCGGGCTGTCGCGCCTCGACTGGTCGGTGCCGCAGACGGCCGACCTTGTCATCGTCGAACTCGGCGCCAACGATGCCCTGCGCGGCATCTCGCCCGACATCACCCGCAACAATCTCGACGAGATCCTGAAGCGCCTGACCGATCGCGGCCAGACGGTGATCCTCGCCGGCATGCTCGCCCCGCCCAACATGGGCGAGGACTACGCTTCGAAGTTCGACGCCATCTATCCGGATCTCGCCAAGAAATATCCGGTGACGCTCTATCCGTTCTTCCTCGAGGGCGTCGCCGCCGACCCGGAGCTCAACCAGGCCGACGGCATGCATCCGACCGCGAAAGGCGTCGCGAAGATCGTCGCGGCGATGAAGCCGGTCATCGAGACGGCGCTCGGCCTCAAAGCCGAGGCCGCGTCACGATAGAGCCTGAGTCGACGCGCCGGCGGATGGCGACAGGAGTTCTGCCAAGCGCCGCCTGCGCCGGTCGATCAGCGCGATGAGCTGGCCGGTGCTCTCCTCAGCCCATTCCCGCGTCAGGCTCCCCTGCCCCGGATGCTGGTCGAGGAGTTCCGCCGTTGCCTCGTTGCCGAAGAGCTTCACGGTGGCGCCAAACCGCCTGGCGATGGCGAGGATCCGCCGATTCTCGGTAAGGCAGGTCAGCCACAGCCGCCGGACGCCGCGGTTGCGGGCCGCATCGACGATCCGGCCGAACAGCCGCGTGCCGTGGCCGAAGCCCTGGAAGTCGGGCTCGATCGAGAAGGCGATTTCCGCCTGGTCGCCATCGCGGGTGGTGAAGCGCAGCTCCGCGACGCCGCGCACCTCGCCGTCGACGAAGAGGCCGAGCACCAGCCCGCCGACATCGAGGCTCGTCTCGGCATATCGGGCGACGAAGGTGTCGTTCACGACATTGCCGAATCGCAGCCGGCGCGAAAGCGTGTCGAGCCGCAGGAGGTGCCGTTCGAGAAGGCGGTGCTCGCCGGGATGGAGCCGCCGGGTGAAGACGATCGGTCTCATCGCCGCGGGCGAATGCACCGGACCGGTCAAGGGATCGTCGATGGCGGGAATGGGGTCTGGAAGAGCGGGTTCGGCCGAAGTAGCCGAGGGAGAAAAACGCATGAACTGGTGCCTGGCCTGACCGAAGATCGCCTCAGCGGCCTTCGGATCGTGAGCCTCCCGACCCGCGAAATAATTGTGCACCGCAACAGAGGCAATGACGAAAAGCCGTGCGCAAGGCTGCCCTGTCCTTGAAACATGGCTTTGGTGATGAAAGTCTCGTCGATGAAACGACTGGCCAATGCGACTCGTCCGCGCCGGCCGGCGTTTCATCCCAAAGCCCCGGGGCGGGCCGTCAGGCTGGCGAACGGGTGACGCGATAAGGCGATTGCGCGTCCGGGGCCAGCACGACGCACGGAGGTCTGTCCGATGCCGCGACTTTTCACCGCCCTCGAAATTCCGCAGGACATCGCCGTTTCGCTCTCGCTGTTGCGCGGCGGTCTGTCCTCGGCCCGCTGGATAGACCCGGAGAACTATCACCTGACCCTGCGCTTCATCGGCGACATCGAGCCCCGGCTCGCTGACGAGATCGTCGCCGCCCTCGACCGGATCGAGCGTTCCAGCCTGCGGCTGTCGCTCTCGGGCCTCGGTGCCTTCGGCAACAAGAAGCCGCATTCCGTCTATGCCGAGGTCGCGCCGTCGCCGGAGCTCGCCGCCCTGCAGGCGGATATCGACCGCGCCTGCCGCCGGCTTGGCCTCGCGCCAGACCAGCGCAAGTTCCTGCCGCATGTCACGCTTGCCCGGGTGAAGAACGGCAAGCCCTCCGACGTCGCGCATTATCTGGCGCTGCGCGGCGGCTTTCGCAGCCGCAGCTTCACCGTCGAGCGCTTCGGGCTGTTTTCGTCGCGCGATTCCATCGGTGGCGGCCCCTATGTCCTCGAGGAGGCCTTCGATCTTGGCCGCGGCGAGGCCTTCGCACCGGCCCCGGCCCGGGCGGACACGAGCTACGCCCACGACTACGGCTGACCGCGCCCGGCCTTTAAGTCCTTCGGAAAAAACGACGAACCGGCGCGGAACCACCGCGCCGGGGCTTGAGGACCAGCCTGTCCTTCGCCATTTCTATCTCTGGCAATTACGGGAGACGACGATGGCGATCGACGAGCGCAAGATCTCGGACATTCTGAGGATCGGGTCGGACGAGGATTTCCGCAAGCGCGAGAAGCGCGTCCATTCCTCGTTCTTCGACACGGTGCGCCGGGCGCTTCGCCATGTCCCCTTCATGGAGGACGTCGTCGCGTCCTATTACTGCGCCATCGATTCCGAGACGCCGGCCTCGACCCGCGGCATCCTGATTGCGGCGCTGGCCTATTTCGTGCTGCCGACGGATCTGATCCCGGACATGCTGCTCGGGATCGGCTTCACTGACGACATCGCCGTCCTCCTGACGGCCTTCAACGCCGTGCGAGGCAACATCCGGCCGGAGCACTACGCCCGCGCCCGGGAAACCCTCGCCGACCTCTGACCGCACTTGCAATTCCAGCCCGCGCGGGCTGCTATGCGGACCGCCCGGCTCCCGGCGACGGGCTGCGATGCGGAGAGGCGCAATGCGTCCGCTTCCAGCCTCAAACGCGCCCGCTCCCACCTGCCCGTCCCCCTTCACTTCTCTCGCCACCGGAACCGCCGTCAAATTCTCGCCGGATTCCTTGCCTTGTTCGCTCGATGCGTCCGCAGCCGGGGGTTTCACCGTAACTTCCTCAGCCAAGCCTTTGGCGCGGCGGCATTTTGCATATCGGGCGGCGATGGCGCATCCAGCTGTGGCGGCGTCAGCGTGTCATTCCGGACCGTGAAATTTGCCTTACGGCCTTTTGCGGTTCGTTAACCATCGCTAAACCCGCACCGACTATGATGACGCAAGTCATCGTTTTCCGACGGTCGCCGGGCCTCGGCGAGGTCGCGGCAATCGCCCGAAAGACGCACTCCGGAGAGCAGGAAACCATGAACGCTAAGACTATCCTGACCACCGCGGCGGCATTGCTGATCTGGTCCAGCGCGGTCGTCGCCGCCCCGACACCGAGCCGGATGAACACCTTCAACGACTGGGGCACCTACGCCTATTCGGGATCCGGTGGGAAAGTCTGCTACATCCTCTCGACCCCGAAGAAGATGCTCCCGGCCAGTGTCGACCACGGCGACATCTTCTTCCTCGTGTCGCAGAAGCCTGGCGAAGGCGTTTCCTACGAGCCGCAGGCCGTCATGGGATACGACCTCAAGGAAGGCTCCAAGGTCACCGTCGACATCGACGGCAAGAAATTCATGATGTTCACCAAGGGCAACTCGGCCTGGATGGAGAACGCCGCCGAAGAGCCGCAGCTCGTCGCCGCCATGCGCGCCGGCCGCTCGCTGAGCATCCAGGCGACTTCGCAGCGCGGGACCAATACGAGCTACACCTATTCGCTGTCCGGCGTGACGGCGGCGCTCAACTCGATCAAGTCCTGCCAGTAAGCCGGGCCGTCAACGGCTCGGGCTGAAAGCAAGGCCCGACCAGCGGCTCCGCCTTTGGCGGGGCCGGTTCGTTTGCGCTGACGCCGGGACGAAACCGGCGCATAGATCGGGCTCGAGTCGCCTCAGAACGATGCCCGGCAACGACCGGGCTGAAGCGTCCGCGGGATGACCGACGCTCTGACGTCGGCGGGCGCACGGTGTTGCGGGAGGCCCTCGCCCCGCCTATCTCCCTCCCGTTGCAACGGGAGACGGCGATGATCTTCACCTCTGCCAGCCTGGCCCTGTCCGACCTCTTCTCGCCGCCCTTCCGCGCGACGCTGTGGAAGTCGCTCGGCCTGACCGCGGTGGTGCTCGTCGTCCTCTGGTTCGGCGTCGAGACGGTCTTCGAATGGCTGGCGGTGCCGTTCCTCTCCAACCTCTTTCCCGACGCGCCCGGCTGGGTGAACGAGGCCGGCACGCTCGCCGGCTGGGGCGCCGGCATCGCCCTTGCCATCGGCCTGTTCTTCCTGATTGGACCGATCAGCGCGATCATCGCCGGCTTCTTCCTCGACGACGTCGCCGAGGTGGTCGAGCGCGGCGCCTATCCGGGCTCGCCGGTCGGCCGCGCCGTGCCGGCCTGGCAGGGCATCGTCCTGTCGCTGAAATTCTTCGGCGTCGTCATCCTCGGCAATCTCGTGGCGCTCGCCCTGCTCGTCGTTCCCGGCATCAACATCGCCGCCTTCTTCCTGGTGAACGGCTATCTCGTCGGCCGGGAATATTTCGAGTTCGCGGCGATGCGCTACCGGCCGGAAGCCGACGCCAAGGAGCTGCGCGCCGCCCATTCGACGACGATCTTCCTCGCCGGCCTTCTCGTCGCGCTGTTCATGGCGGTGCCGATCGTCAATCTCCTGACGCCGCTCTTTGCCGCCAGCCTGATGGTGCATCTGCACCAGAAGATCTCGGCAAAGGACGGCGGCCTCGCCCATCTCGGGCGGGCGGAGGTCAGGCCGTCATCGCGGCAGGCGGTGGACCGGGCGGCAGGGCTCTGAGCTCGGCCGGAATGTCGGTGGTCTTCACCTCGGCCCTGCAGAGATCGGCGATGACGCAGGCTTCGCACTCCGGCTTGCGCGCCTTGCAGACATAGCGCCCGTGCAGGATCAGCCAGTGATGGGCATGGCGGCGATAGGGCTGCGGAATGATCCGCAACAGATTCTCCTCGACCTCGTCGGGGGTCTTGCCCGGCGCCAGATGCAGCCGGTTGCCGAGCCGGAAGATGTGGGTGTCGACCGCCAGCGTCTCCTCGCCGAAGGCGACGTTGAGGACGACATTGGCGGTCTTGCGCCCCACCCCGGGGAGCGCCTCGAGCGCCGCCCGGTCGCCCGGAACCTCGCCGCCGTGGCGCGCGATCAGCGCCTCGGAGAGCGCCGCGACGTTCTTCGCCTTGTTGCGAAAGAGGCCGATCATCTTGATGTGTTCGCGGATCGCCTCTTCGCCGAGGGCTGCCATCGCCTGCGGCGTGTCGGCGGCGGCAAAGAGGCCGCGGGTCGCCTTGTTGACCCCCGCATCGGTCGCCTGGGCCGAGAGCACCACGGCGACGAGCAGCGTGAACGGGTTGGTATGTTCGAGTTCCGACTCCGGCTCCGGCCTCTGCACGGCGAAGCGCCGGAAGATCTCGGCGATTTCGGTGGCGCTGTAGGGTATCTTCGGGCGACGCCTGGCGGTGCGGCCATTCGGCTTCCTGGCTGGCGCCCGCGCACCCGCCCGCTTGACCACGGGGGCCGGCTTGTCGATCTTCTCAACCATCATCGCCCTATAGCGAGCTTGGCCGATGGATGACAATCGCGATCACGACGCCGCCGGCCCGGAGCCTCTGCGCCCTTGCCGTGCGTCAGCCTCGCCGAATGCGGACAGGCCGATCTTCCAGGCGCTGCTGACGCCCTATCGCTCGCTCGGACGGCTCGGCTTCACCGTGATGATGAGCTTCTTCTGCCTCGTCAGCCTCGTCACCGGCGTCCTCTTCCTTCTCAACGGCGCCTGGCCGGTGGTCGGCTTCTTCGGTCTCGACGTCCTGATTCTCTGGTGGGCCTTTTCGGCGAGCTATCGCTCGGCAAAGGCCCGCGAGGAGGTTCTCGTTACCCGCACCGACTGCGCCATCCGCAAGACCTCGCCGAAGGGCGACGTGCGCGAGGCCCATCACAACCCCTTCTTCGCGAGATTTCAGGTCAATCGGCACGACGAGATCGGCATCACCCGGATGAGCGTCGATTCGCGCGACGTCTCGACCGAGATCGGCAGTTTCCTCAATCCCGACGACAAGGACAGCTTTGCCGAGGCCTTCCAGAAGGCGCTGCTGACGGCAAAGCAGCGCTGATAATGCGACCTTCCGGAAATCGGGTGGCGGCGCGAAGCCCCGGCATGCACTGATGCTGGCGAAGGAGACCCGATCATGCTGTCATTTGCCACTGCCACCTGCGAAGCCGTGCCTCTGCCCCATGTCATGCCCTCCGGACGCGCGACCTTGACCGATTACGAGACCGTCCGGCGGATGATCGAGTTCATCTCGACGGAATATCGCAGCCAGCCCTCGCTTGCCGAGATTGCCGAAGCCGTCGGCCGCTCGGAGGAGACGCTGACGACGCTTCTGAAGCGCTGGGCAGGGCTGACGCCGAAGGCGTTCCTCCAGGCGGTGACGCTCGACCACGCCCGCCGCCTCCTCGACGACGGCGCCTCGCTGCTCGACGCCGCCTATGAGGTCGGCTTCTCCGGCCCGTCGCGGCTGCACGACCTGTTCGTCAAGCACGAGGCGGTCTCGCCCGGCGACTACAAGGCCCGCGGCCAGGGCATCGATCTCTTCTACGGCTACCATCCGACGCCCTTCGGCCTCGCCATCGTCGTCGCGACGGAACGCGGCCTTGCCGGCATCGGCTTTGCCGATCCGACCGACGGCGGCGAGGCGACGGCGCTGGAGGATATGCGCCGGCGCTGGCCGCGCGCCCGCTTCATCGCCGACGCGCCGCGGACGCTGCCTTTCGCAAGGCGGATATTCGAGCCGTCGCGCTGGCAGGAGGAGCGGCCGCTGAAGATCGTGCTGATCGGCACCGACTTCGAGATCCGCGTCTGGCAGAGCCTGCTCGAAATCCCCTTCGGCCGCGCCACCACCTATTCGACCATCGCCGATAAGATCGGCGTGCCGAAAGCGGCCCGGGCGGTCGGCGCGGCGGTCGGACGAAATCCGGTCTCATTCGTCGTCCCCTGCCACCGTGTGCTCGGCAAGAGCGGCGCCCTCACCGGCTATCACTGGGGCATCACCCGCAAGCGGGCGATGCTCGGCTGGGAGAGCGGCGTGCTCGCGCGCGACTGAGCGCGAGCCTGATGATTGGGGTTATCGCCCGGAGGCTGCGACGGCCTTCCGGGCATCGCCATGCTCGATGGAGCACAGTTCGTGATCGGCAAGTGTTCTGACGACCCGGCGATTGCCGAGCCGAAACTCCGGAGTCAGGCTGCCCGGCGGGTGACCGGCGCCGATGTGCCGGAGGTCCGGATCGCGATGGTGAAATAGCCGACAAGCCGCTTCAGCGCGTCGGCCTGGATCGTCAGTTCCTGCGTCGCTGCATTGGTCTCCTCGATCATCGCGGCGTTCTGCTGGGTCATCTGGTCCATCTGGCCGACGGCGACATTCACCTCGCCGATGCCCGTCGCCTGCGACTTCGAGCCAAGCGCGATGCGCTCGACCTTGCCGTCGATGTCGAGGACCTTCGCCGCGATGCGGCGCAACGCTTCGGCGGCGTTGTCGACGTAGCTGACGCCCTTTTCGACGTTGCTGGCCGAATCGGCGATCAGCGTCTTGATCTCCTCGGCCGCGGCCGAGGAGCGCTGCGAGAGCTCCCGCACTTCCCTGGCAACGACGGCAAAGCCCTTGCCGGCCTCGCCCGCCCGCGCCGCCTCGACCCCGGCATTCAGCGCCAGAAGGTTGGTCTGGAAGGAGATCTCGTTGATCACCGAGATGATCGCCTCGATCTTTTCGGACGAGCCGGCGATGTTGCGCATCGCCTCGATCACCTGGCGGACGATCAGGTCGGCGCGCTCGGCGTCCTCGCGGGCCGAACGCACGGTCCCGGCAGCGGCCGCGGCGAAATCGGCGTTCTCGCCGACCTGGCCGGTGATCTCGCCGAGGGCCGCGACGCTTTGCTCGATGCTCGCAGCCTGGCCTTCGAGGCGGTGGGTCATGTCCTGCGTCGCGGCGCCGATCTCCTGCGTGCCGGTCTCGATGCTCGCCACCGACTGGCTGACCGACTGCATGGTCGAGCGCAGCCGGTCGAGGGCCGCGTCGTAGTCCGCCTTCAGCTTGCGGTAGGGACCGTCGAACTCGCCCTCGAGCGGGGTAACGAGGTCGCCGGCGGCAAGCCGCGCCAGGCCTTCGCCGAGGGAGGCGACCACGCGGGCCTGGGTCTCGCCGGTCCGTCGACGCTCGCTCTCGCCTTCCTCGCGCAGGCGCTCGGCCTTGCTGCGCTCGTTGTCTGCCGCGAGTTCGGCGGCAACGCCGCTCTTCAGCTGGTGACGGAAGCCTTCGAGCGCGCCGGCAAAGGCGCCGAGCTCGTCCTTCCTGTCGGTGCCGGCGACGGGGCTGTCGTAGTTGCCGCCGGCCAGTCGCTCGACCGCAGCCGAAAGGCGGGCGAGCGGCCGGGTGATCACCTGGCGGGTCGCCAGCATCATCGCGCCGAGCACGGCGAGGAGAAGGATGCCGCCGACGATCAGGAACTTGCTGACCTCGGCATAGACCGGCGTCGTGAAGGCCGCCGAGGGCACGTCGAGAAGCACCGCCCAGCGGGTGTCGAGACCCGGCAGGGTGAACGGATAGACGATCCGCTCATAGGCGCCGTCCTCGATGGCGCTGATCACCGCCGGCTCGCCCGAAGCGAGCGCCGCCTTCAGCGCGTCCGTGCCTGTCTCGTCATAGGGCTTCGTCAGCTGGCCGCCGTCGCCCGCCACCAGCCAGTTGCCGCCGCCGGAGACGAGATAGGCCCTGCCGCCCTCGAAGGGCGTCAGGCCGTTCAGCATCTTCGTCAGGCCGTCGAGGCTGAAATCGACGCCGCCGACGCCGATCAGCCGACCGCCGGAGCGGACCGGGAAGGCGGTCGAGGACATCAACACCTTCACCTCGGACGCCATGTAGGGCTCGGTGATCGCCGCCTTGCCGCTGGTGGCGGCGAGCGCATACCAGGGCGCGTCGTATTTCGCGTCGAAGGTCGAGAATTCGAGCTTTCCGTCGGGGCTCTTGGTCCAGTAAGGCGTGAAGACGCCCGCGCCATTGGCGCCCGGCCGATCCTTCGCCGCGGTCCCGTCGAAACCCTTCGGCGCCTCGGCCATCCAGGCGCCGAAGACGCCGTCATTGCTGGTGGCGACGGCCTTCAGCTCGGCGATCACCGCGGCGCCGTCGCGGTTGCCGGCCTCGTGGCCCGCACCGATCATCGCGATCATGCTGCGCCCGGCGGCGACCGCCAGGCCGATCTCGGCGCTGACCGAAGCGGCGACGTTGCGGGCTTCCGCCCTCGCCTCGTCGTTGACGCTGGCCTCGACCCGCGACTTCGTCTCGATCGCCGAAAAGGCGACCGCGGCGACGACGATGGTGGCGACGGTCCCGCCCGCAAAGAACAGGAGCTTTGCGGAAAGCGATTTCAGGTTCATCCGGATGCCCTCGGAAGCGATTTGTTGCTGTGCAGCAACCTGGCCCGGCGATTTCTTAGGAAGCGTTAAACTCAGCGCCCTTTGCTTGCAAAATGCAACTTTTTCGCCCCGAAGCAGGGTGGCTCAGCCAGAGGGTCTTCGGGCAGCGCTCCGTGAGCCCGGTGAAGGAACGTTACGACGGGGCGGCGCTCAGCGATCCGAGCGGGCGTCGGCGGTCGAAGCCTGCGCCGCATCGCCATCGTCGACGCTGAACAGGAACTTGTAGGTGCCGAAGCAGCCGATCAGGCAGATCGCTGCGGCGACGAGATAGAGCGGCCAGGTCGAATGGCCGGCAAAATAGCTCTGGAAGGCGGTGCCGAAGAGATAGGCGAGCCCGCCATAGGCGAGCGACCAGGCCGCTGCGCTGATCGAATTGTAGAGCAGGAACAGCGCCCAGTTCATCCGCATCGTGCCGGCGACGAAACCGTTGAGCTGGCGCAGGATGATGACGAAACGGGCGATCAGGACGACGACGAAGCCGTAATTCTCGAAACGCTCCTCGACCATCTTGAAGCGCTTTTCGCCGAGGCCGAAACGCTCGCCCCAGCGCACCACGATGGCCCGGCCGTAGCGACGGCCGACGAGGTAGCCGATGTTGTCGCCGACGATCGAGCCGAGAAACGCCGCGCCGAGGACGAGCAGGATGTGCAGCGACCCGTCGCCGGCGAGCAACCCGCCGGCGACGACGAGGCTCTCGCCCGGCAGCGGCATGCCGGTCGATTCCAGAAGGACGACGATGAACAGCAGGCCGCATCCGTATTGCGCGAGATATTCGGTCAAATTCGCTCGGCCTCGTCTTTCGGAAAGGGCAACATCGGCTCGCGGCCTCTGGCTCGCATGCCGGGCGTGAAACGGCAAGTCTTCCACGCCCTGCCGGTGCGTCGCATCAAACTGTTACAGCGCCCTTTGCCCTTAAGACACGAATGCGTGGCGTTCTACCGGTCCCGGGTGAGGAGCGCCACCGCCTCGACGTGATGCGACCAGAGGAACTGGTCGATCGGCGTCACGCCGAGAAGCCTGTAACCGCCGTCGACGAGTATCCTGATGTCACGGGCAAGCGTGACAGGATTGCATGACACCGCGGCGACACGCGGCACGCCGGACCCGGCGATCTCCCGCGAAAGCCCCTCGGCGCCGGCGCGCGGCGGATCGAAGACGATCCCGTCGAAGCGCTTCATCTCCTTGGCCGGCACCGGCCGGCGCGCCAGGTCGCGCCGTTCGCTCGACAGGGGTTTCAGCCCCGTCGACCGGCGGTGGGCGGCATCCTGCGCCTCCAGCGCCGCGGCCTCGCTCTCCACCGCATGGACGGCGGCGTGGCGGGCGAGCCGCAGCGAGAAGGTGCCGCAGCCGGAAAAATAGTCGACGACGCGCTTTGCGCCCGAAAGATGCGACAGGACCAGTTCGGCCATGGCGGTCTCGGCGCTTTCGACGGCCTGCAGGAACGCGCCCGGCGGCGGCTCGACGGCGACGCCGGCAAAATCGACCAGCGGCGGGCGGGCCTTGACGAGGATCTCGCCATCGACGGCGAGCCGGGCGATGCCGGCTTCGAGCGTCAGGCCGATCGCCTGCTGCCGCGCCTTGTCTGAGAGGCGGGAGGCGTCAGTCGCCGAGACGTCGAGCCCGGCGGTCGTCGCGGTGACGAGGAGCTTCAGCGGCCGCTTGCGATCGATGAGAATTCCCGCCAGCTTCTGCAGGAAGGGCAGCGCCGCCTCGATCGCCGGCAGAGCGATGGGGCAGGTCTCGATCGCCACCACCCGGTTGCTTCGGGCGGCATTGTAGCCGAGGAGGACGCGGTTTCCCGCCCGCACCGCCGTCAGCGTCACCCGCCGGCGCGAGCGTGGCGGGCAGGCGACGAGCGGCGCCACCTCCGCGCCGACGCCCGCGCGCTCCAGGGCGCTGACGACGAGCTCACGCTTGAACGCCCGATAGAGCTCCTCGTTCGCATGCTGCAGGTCACAGCCGCCGCATTGGCCGAAATGCGGGCAGGCCGGCGCGCGGCGGTCCGGCGCTTCCTCGACCAGCGCGTAGGCGGGATGGGCCCCGCCCTCCGCAGCGGCGTCGATCTCGGCCACTTCACCCGGCAGAGTGAACGGCAGGAAGACCGGCCCGGCCGGCGTCCGCGCGGTGCCGTCGCCCTTGGCGCCGAGGCTTTCGATGGTCACTCTCAAGTCGTCGTCTTTCGTCCGTGGAGCAGGAATTCGCGGTTGCCGTCGCCGCCGGCGATCGGCGAAGGGATGAGGCCGAGCGCCTGCCATCCGGTCTGTGAGCCGAGCCAGTCGCGCAGCCTGGCAGCGACGGTATCTGCCTCAGCCGGGTTGCGCAGGAGGCCGCCCTTGCCGATCGCTTCACGGCCGGCCTCGAATTGCGGCTTGACCAGGAAGATGCCCTCGGCGCCAGCTTCCGCCAGGGCGAGCGCCGGCGGCAAAGCCAAGGTCAGGGAGATGAAGCTGACGTCGGAAACGACCAGATTGATGGCCCGGCCGCCAAGGTCGGCCCGCGTCAGTTCCCGCGCGTTCAGGTTTTCATGGAGCGTGACGCGCGGATCGGCGGCGATCGTCGGGTGCATCTGGCCATGACCGACATCGATTGCGACGACATGAGCCGCGCCCCGCTCCAACAGCAGCTGGGTGAAGCCGCCGGTCGAGGCGCCGATGTCGAGCGCCGTTCTTTCCTCAGGATCGATGCCGAACTGGTCGAGACCCGCGGCGAGCTTCAGAGCGGCGCGGGAAACATAGCCCCCTGCCGGATCGTTCACCGTCACCTGCTGATCGGCGCCGACGCCAAGGCTCGCCTTGGTCTCGATGCGGCCGTCGACGCTGACGTGACCGCGCAGGATCGCGTCACGGGCGCGCGAGCGCGTTGCAACAAGTCCGCGCTCGACGAGACTGGCGTCGAGGCGCGTGCGGTGGGGAGCCGGTCCGGACATGGCCCGGGTGATGCGACGGGCTCTCGCCTTTGGCAAGCCGAAATCGGTCCGGCGCGACCCAGATGGGACCGGCAGACCGCGGCGTCGTTCGGCCGGACGGTTTGCTCCTCAAAAAAGCCGGTCGAACCCGCGGCCGCCGCCGAAACTCTCAGTGGCCGCGCTTGTGGCGCTCGGCCTCCTCGCGGATGGCGTCGTCGTGATAGGACGCGCTGCCCATCGCGAATTCGACGAAGTCGGGAAGTGTCCGCCGGTCCGGGTGTCGGGATGCCTCCACCGCGGCGCGCCGGGCCGCAACCGGGAACTGCAGGATCTGGGCGCTGTGCCGGTTTTCGCTGATGTTCATTTGTCGTTCTCCTCCGATCTCCTGCCTCGCATGAGAGAGGTTTTCCCACAAGTAGGTATGCGCAGTCCTTATGCAAGATGCCCAATAAATAGTCTGATTTTTGCCTATTCCGGCGGCATGGGATGAAACTGCCTGAAATCGGCGATTGTCACGAAACGATCATGAAACTCCCACGCTACGCCTTCGCGAGCCTGTAGCCGCGGCCTCTCTCGCAAACCGGCAATCGTAAGCTTCCCGGCACGGTTGCCCGTTCCTGCGCGAGATTAGCGGCATGGCGCCGCAGCGCGCCGGTGCCGGCGGCGGTGCTGCGGCCGGACGGCCGGCCGTGGCGATCCGATCGAACCGGGAAACCACCGTCCGCGATCGCCGTCAGCGGCGATCTGGCACGCGTCCTGCATGGTGCACGAGCGGGTCCGCCGGGCGCATTCCTCCCGCCCCGGACGACCGTTGTGTTTCGACGCCCCTGCAGCGTCCACTCATGAAAGATGACTGATGACGAAATATAAGCTCGAATACATCTGGCTGGATGGCTACACGCCGGTGCCGAACCTTCGCGGCAAGACCCAGATCAAGGATTTCGCCGAGTTTCCGACCCTCGATCAGCTGCCGCTCTGGGGCTTCGACGGCTCTTCGACCATGCAGGCCGAGGGCTCCAGCTCCGACTGCGTGCTGAAGCCGGTCGCCTCCTATCCGGATCCCGCCCGCAAGAACGGCGTCCTCGTCATGTGCGAGGTCATGATGCCGGACGGAACGACGCCGCATCCGTCGAACAGCCGCGCCACCGTTCTCGACGATGACGACGCCTGGTTCGGCTTCGAGCAGGAATATTTCTTCTACAAGGACGGCCGGCCCCTCGGCTTCCCGACCCAGGGCTATCCCGAGCCTCAGGGCAAGTACTACACCGGCGTCGGCTACAGCGCCGTCGGCGACGTCGCCCGCGAGATCGTCGAGAAGCATCTCGACCAGTGCCTCGATGCCGGCATCAACCACGAGGGCATCAACGCCGAGGTCGCCAAGGGCCAGTGGGAATTCCAGATCTTCGGCAAGGGCTCCAAGAAGGCCGCCGACCAGATGTGGATCGCCCGCTACCTGCTGATGCGCATCTGCGAATCCTACTGCATCGACATCGAATGGCACTGCAAGCCGCTCGGCGACACCGACTGGAACGGCTCGGGCATGCATTGCAACTTCTCGACCAAGCACATGCGCGAAGTTGGCGGCAAGGCCTATTTCGAGGCGCTGATGGGCCAGTTCGAGAAGAACCTCGAGGACCACATCGCCGTCTACGGCCCGGACAACCACATGCGCCTCACCGGCAAGCACGAGACGGCGCCGTGGAACAAGTTCTCCTACGGCATCGCCGACCGCGGCGCCTCGGTCCGCGTGCCGCACTCCTTCGTCAACAACGGCTACAAGGGCTATCTCGAGGATCGCCGCCCGAACTCCCAGGGCGACCCCTATGCGATCGCCTCGCAGGTGCTGAAGACGATCTCGGAAGTGCCGACCGGCGACAAGGCCCAGGCCGCAGCCTGATCTGTCCTTCAAGGGGCCGTTCCGACGGTCCCGGTCATGAATTGCGCGACGGCGCGGCTCCGAAAGGGGCCGCGCCGTCGGCGTTTGAGGGTTCGAAATTCAGGGCTTGAGACCGGGGCTGTCGGGCCGAGGGCGTGAGAGGTGACGCTTGCGAGCGGTGCGCCTCGGGTTGCCTACTGCCCGACGGCGGTGCGGCGGTCGGCCCCGTCCTCCAGCACGAACTCCAGCAGCAGGTTGCGCTGGAAGATCGAGCCGTTGTCGTCGGAGACCAGCGTCAGCCGCGTGCGGCCTTCGTCGTCCTGCCAGACGTCGAGCCCCTCCATGTTGTCGATCTCGTCGGCAAGGTCTGCCTCGAAGATCACCGGCCCGTCGGCAAGCGAACCGGGACGGATGTCCTCCGCCGGAATACGGCGGATGCGGATGCCGAGCCCGCCGAAGATGCCCTCGAAGCGCCGCTCGAGGATCAGCATGTCGCCATCCGGCAGGAAATCGCCGTCCGAGACCTCCCATTTGGCATCGCGCCGGACCTTGAAGACGCCCTCGCCGGCCCTTTCCCCGACGATCCCGGCAAAGAGGTTGCCGTCCCGATCGATCGAATGCTCCGAGACCGCGACCAGCGCGCCATGGACGGGCGAAGCCTCCGGCGCGATCGCCAGCGTCTCGAGCCCCTTGTTCGCCCGCAGTTCCTGCACCGGGATCGGCATCGGCAGATTGCGCGCTCTGCCGGAATCCAGCCGGTCGATGTCGTAGGCCCAAATGCGGTGATGCTGCTCGAAGCCGACATAGGCGGTGTTTCCGTCGACCGCGAGGGATTCCGCGTCGCCGAGCGCCTTGCCGTAAATCGGCCGGCCCAGACGATCGCGCAGCGGCGCGATGGTGGCATCGGCAAAGCCGGTCGGCCTGCCGGCGGCGTCGCGGCTGATCCGCCCCGCGAGCCAGCTGCCCTTGTCGGTGACGGCGAGAAAGCGCGCCCCCGAAGCATCGAGCCGGATTGCCGAGATCCCCTCCAGCCGACTGTCGAAGGAAGAAAACTGCAATCCGCCGAGAAAGCTCAGCTCACCGAAGCGGGTCGTTTCGGACCCCTTGCGGAACCGCGTGATCTCTTCGGCGCGGATGGTGATCGGCTCCGCCGCGCCGCGCTGCCGTTCCGACGCCGCCCCAGCGGGCTGACCGAGAACGAGGAGCAGCGCTGCCAGCGCCGCTCGCCGTGCGACGGCCGCATGTCCTGTTTGCTTCTGCCTGCCACTTGCGACGGGGTTCAACGGCGGGCGCCTGCCCTGCGATAGGTGCTGCCGGCGGCCCGGCCGCCGGTCCCTTCGTCCTCGAAGAGGTCGGCGAGCTGCTCGGTCATCGCGCCGGCAAGCTCCTCGGCATCTACGATGGTGACGGCGCGGCGATAGTAGCGCGTCACGTCGTGGCCGATGCCGATGGCAAGAAGCTCGACCGGCGAGCGGGTCTCGATCTCCTCGATGATCGCCCTCAGATGGCGCTCCAGATAGTTGCCGGGATTGACCGACAGGGTCGAATCGTCGACCGGCGCGCCGTCCGAGATCATCATCAGGATCCGCCGCTGCTCGGAGCGGGCGAGCAGCCGGTTGTGCGCCCAGATCAGCGCCTCGCCGTCGATGTTCTCCTTCAAGAGGCCCTCGCGCATCATCAGGCCGAGATTGCGCCTTGCCCGCCGCCAGGGGGCGTCCGCCGACTTGTAGACGATATGGCGAAGGTCGTTGAGCCGGCCGGGCTTTACCGGCTTGCCGGCCTTCAGCCAGGCCTCGCGCGACTGGCCGCCCTTCCAGGCCCTCGTGGTGAAGCCGAGCACCTCGACCTTGACGCCGCAGCGCTCCAGCGTGCGCGCCAGGATGTCGGCGCAGGTCGCCGCGACGGTGATCGGCCGGCCGCGCATGGAGCCGGAATTGTCGATCAGCAGCGTCACGATCGTGTCGCGGAAATCGGTGTCGCGCTCCATCTTGTAGGAGAGCGGCTGCATCGGATCGATGACCAAGCGGACGAGCCGTGCCGAATCGAGATAACCCTCTTCGAGGTCGAAATCCCAGGAGCGGCTCTGCTGGGCCATCAGGCGACGCTGCAGCCGGTTGGCGAGGCGGCCGACGACGCCCTGGAGCGAGGAAAGCTGCTTGTCGAGGAACGCCCGCAACCTGTCGAGTTCGGCCTCGTCGCAGAGTTCCTCGGCGCCGACGATCTCGTCGAACTGCGGCGTGAAGACCTTGTAGTCGAACTGCGGCGCGTCGCGATCGAGCGGCTGGTTCGGCCGGCGCGATTCACCGGGAGTCTCGGTGTCCTGGCTGTCGTCGTCGACCGGATCCTCGGCGGTGACCTCGGAGGATTCGGCCTCGGCCGTCTCCTCGTTCTCGCCCTCGGTCTCGGATTCTTCGGCCTCGGCCTCCTCGCTGCCGGCGTCCTTTTCCGAGCCGCTCTCCTCGTTGTCGCGGCTCTGGTTGTCGCCCTGCTCTTCCTCCTGGTCCTCGTCCTCCTCCGAATTGCTCTCCTCGGAAAGCTGCTCGGCCATTTCGAGGGAGACCAGCATGTCGCGCATGGCGCGGGCAAAGGCCTGCTGGTCTTCCAGCACGCCCGGCAGCGCCTCGAAATTGCGGCCCGCCTTGTCCTCGATGAAATCGCGCCAGACGTCGACGAGGGCGCGGGCGCTGTCAGGCACGGCCCGGCCGGTGAGCTTTTCGCGGACCATCAGCGCCACGGCGTCCTCGATCGGTGCTTCGGCACGGTCGGTGACGTCGGAAAGGTTCGAGCGGAAATACTTGTCTTCCAGCATCGAGGCGAGATTGTCGCCGACGCCGGCCATGGCATTGGCGCCGATCGCCTCGCAGCGGGCCTGCTCGACGGCGTCGTAGACGGCGCGGGCGCTCTTGCCGTCAGGCGACAGGCTGGCATGGAGACGGCTGTCGTGCCGCGCCTTGCGCAGCGCCATCGCGTCGGCAAGGCCGCGGGTGACGGCGACGTCGTTCTGCGTCGCGCGCTTCGGCAGCTCCGGCAGCCGCGCCCGGTTGCCGGCAAGCCCCGGACGGTCGGAGGCGTAGGTGACCTCCATCTCGGGGTCGCCGGAAATCGCCCGGAGGGCGCCCGCCACCGCACGGCGGAAGGGCTCGCGGTCGGTTGCCTTGCCCTGGGGGGGACGCTTGTTGTCGCCGATCGATGCCATGAACGCGATTACTCTGCTGCTTCCTGCACGGGATTTGTCGGAAGCGGAAGCTCTTCACCGTCCGCCAAGGCGCCCTCCGCCCAAGCGAAAGCAGCAGACCTCACGTCAGCGATGGCTTCCATTTCGGTTTCGCCGTCTCCCATGCAGCCCGGCAGATCGCAGATTGTGGCGAGAAACCCACCGCCGTCGGCATCGCACAGCGGCGTAACAGTCACGCTGTAGGCCTCGGGTCGAAACACCGACCCGTCCGCATGTCTGTAAGTTGTCGTCGTCACAGCCTTGAATCCTATGACTCGAGATAACGGATCAGCTTTCGAATATAGACATCCCGGATCGGTTTGTGGGCCGGCACCGTCAGTCGGTCCCGCTTCCCGGGCATCTTAACATAATAGTGCGAACCTCCGCCCGGCGGCGTTCCGCATTTCGCTCCGACTTCCCTGCAAGCCTTCAAAACATCGCTGATCTGCCAGTCGGCTTTCGGATTGAGACGCATGCGCTCCAGCGTCTTGCTCATCGCTCCGACCCGCCTCCGGTTCGGTTGAAGCCCAATCGCGCCCTATCAATCCAGCACGAGATTCGCCGCACTTTCAGGCAGTTCCTCACCGAAGGCGCGCTGATAGAACTCCGCCACCAGCGGCCGTTCGAGGTCGTCGCACTTGTTGAGGAAGGTCAGCCGGAAGGCGAAGCCGATATCGCCGAAAATCTCGGCGTTCTCGGCCCAAGTGATCACCGTTCGGGGGCTCATCACGGTCGAGAGGTCGCCGTTGACGAAGGCCGAGCGGGTGAGATCGGCGACGCGCACCATCTTGGAGACAGTCTTCTTGCCCTCGGCATTGTCGAAGCTCTTCGCCTTGGCGAGAACGATGCCGACCTCGGTGTCGTGGGGCAGGTAGTTCAGCGTCGTGACGATCGACCAGCGGTCCATCTGCGCCTGGTTGATCTGCTGGGTGCCGTGATAGAGCCCCGTCGTGTCGCCGAGGCCGACGGTATTCGCCGTCGCGAAGAGCCTGAAGGCCGGGTGCGGCCGGATCACCCGGCTCTGGTCGAGCAGCGTCAGACGGCCGGAGGATTCCAGCACCCGCTGGATGACGAACATCACGTCCGGGCGGCCGGCATCATATTCGTCGAAGACCAGCGCGACGTTGTTCTGATAGGCCCAGGGCAGGATGCCGTCGCGGAACTCGGTGACCTGCATCCCCTCGCGCACGGTGATCGCGTCCTTGCCGACGAGATCGATACGGGAGACGTGACTGTCGAGATTGACGCGCACGCAGGGCCAGTTGAGCCGTGCCGCGACCTGCTCGATATGGGTCGACTTGCCGGTGCCGTGATAGCCCGAGACCATGACGCGGCGATTGCGGGCAAAGCCCGCGAGGATCGCCAGCGTCGTCGGCCTGTCGAAAATGTAGTCCGGATCGATTTCCGGCACGTGCGGGTCACGCTCGGAAAAGGCGGGGACTTTCAGATCGCTCTCGAAACCGAAGGTTTCGCGGACGGAGACCGTGGCATCCGGGAGGGCTGCCACTTCCTGTTCCGCTGCACTCATCATACCTCCAAGGGCGCTGTCTCCGGCAGACGAGCCGCAACGCGCCATCATGCTTCATCTTCGCCCGGCCGATGCCGTGCCTCGTATTGTCGGAACGCGGCGGGGCGGGTCAACCATTTTGCAAAGCGGCGACCGCGACCGGGGGTCAGGCGCCCGGCGCGGACACCGCCGTGTGAGGGGCTCCGCCGACGATCATCCGCAGGCGGGGCTGCGACAGAACGATGACGGAAACCGCACTGCAACGCAATGGACCGGTGGGTGGTCCTGGAAGCGTCGCCGGGCCGTCGCCGGCGCGTAGCCTCGTCAGCAGAGGCCCGCCTGCCTCAGCAGCTTGTAGGCCTGGATGACCTCGCGCAGCCGGTCCTCCTGCCCGCGGTCGCCGCCATTGGCATCCGGGTGCAGCTGCTTCACCAGATCCTTATAGCGGCGGCGGATCGCTTCGCCAGTGGCGCCGGCCTCGAGGCCGAGATTCTCGAACGCCTTCTTCTCCAGCGGCCTCACCTTCGGCCGGCGGGTCTCGGGGCGCGGGGCGCCGTCCTCGCCAAACAGGTTGAATGGGTCGCGCGGCCGCGATCCGGCCCGACCGCTGCGCGCCGTGCTCTGGGTCGAGCCGCTGCGGCCCATCGACCAGGTCGGGCGATGGCCGGTCATTGCGTCCTTGAGATATTTCTGGATGGCGTCGTCGTTGAGGCCCGAGAAATAATTGTACGACTTGTTGTACTGGCGGACGTGATCGACGCAGAAATTCAGATACTGCCCCTCGAAATCGCGGCCGAGAGGCGCCTTGTAGAGGCCTGCCTCGTCGCAGCCCTCCCACGCGCAGACAGGCGCCCGCGGTTTGGCGCCGGCAGAGGCTTTGCCTTTGACGCGGATCGCGTCGAAATATTTGGAGTCGAGTTTCATCGCAGGCGATTATGGGGCTCGACGCTGATGCGAACAAGAATTGACAGGCCTGAAAAAACCGGAAATTCCGGGCTGTTTCCGCGGCCGGGCAAGTCCCGCGCAACATTGGCCGGGCGAGAGTGGCGGCTGCTTCACGAGGGGAGCGACATGAGCACCAGGGCAAGGATCGAGGCCAAGCTCGTCGAGGCCTTCCAGCCGCAAGGGCTGCAGATCGTCGACGAAAGCCACATGCATGCCGGCCATCACCATGCCGGCAGCGATCACCACGCCGCTTTTGACGGCTCGGGCGAGACGCATTTTCGCGTCAGGATCGTCTCCGGCGCGTTTGCCGGCATGAGCCGCATCGCCCGCCACCGGGCGATCAACGCGCTGCTTTCCGACGAGCTTGCCGGCGGCGTCCATGCCCTTGCCATCGAGGCGGCGGCGCCCGGCGAGCCGAACCGGCTGAAGCCCTGAGGCGCCGATGTTCCGCGATCGCCGGCCGGAAGGAGCCTTGCCCGTCGCAACGTCCGGCGCTGCCCACGGCGAAGCGGGCCGCCCTCTGGCGCGGCAGAAGGCGCTCGGCTTCGGCTTCGTCGCGCTGTTGTCCTTTCTCGCCGGCATGACGGACGCCATCGGCTTCCTGCGGGCCGGCGACTTCCTGTCCTTCATGAGCGGCAACACCACGCGTCTCGCCATCGCCATCGGCGAGGGCAACGGCGGCGCGATCCTGCGCCTTTCGGCGATCGTCGCGGTCTTCGTCGTCGGCAATGCGTCCGGCGTCGTCGTCGTGCGGCAGTCCGGCGGCCGGCAATGGCCGCTGCTTTTGATGGTGACGATCGCCACCGGCGCCGCCGCGCTGGTCGCGGGACCAGAACCCTCGCCCTTCGCCTATCTGCCGCTGGTCCTCGCGATGGGCATGCTCAATGCCGCCGTCGACAACGTCGCCGGCCATCCGCTCGGCCTCACCTATGTCACCGGCGCCCTGTCGCGCTTCGGCAAGGGCATCGGGCGGCTTCTCTGCGGCGAGCGCAATCCCGGCTTCCTCGTGCAGATCTTTCCCTGGATCGGCATGCTGGCCGGGGCGGTGACCGGCGTCCTGTTGCTTCGCGCCCTCGCCGAAGGCGCTCTCTGGTGCATCGGCGGCTTCGCCCTCTGCCTGACCCTCGGCTCGCTTGCGGTGCCGCGCAGCTGGCTGCGCAACAGCTTCGGCCTCACCGGACCCTGACCATCGCGGGCCGCTGCCGCCGCCGGTCTTAACCTCTCCTTCACCATCGCCCTCTGCGCTTTCCACTTGCCGCGCGCCGGCATCAGACCGGACCATTGTCGAAAGGGTCGGAAGCCCGCCTCGGGCGGCACTTCGTTGCGGCGGCATCCCGGCGCACCCATATCGCGATGGTTAACGATGGGGAAAGAACGGGGACGGCGCATGGAAGCGGAGGCAGACACTCCCCGTCTTGAGGAGACGCCAGACGAGGCTCCTCGCTATCGGACGATCTGGCTCGTCCTCTCCTTCCTCATCCTGATCTTCGGCTGCGGCCTCGTCGGCGTGCATTCCTGGGTCGATGCGGTGGCGGCGCGCTACGGCGCGAGCGTCGAGACGACCCGCGAGCGGGTCCATTCGAACCGGCTGATCGTCGATCTTTCCCGCCACAGGGACCAGCCCTGGAACGCCCCGATCGAGGAGGCGATGTATGTCGACTATGACGACGTTCCGGAGGTGATGCGCCAGGCGATCCTGACCAGCGAGGATTCCTGGTTCTTCTACCATGCCGGCTTTAATCCGATCGCCATCGGCAAGGCGCTCCTCAGCCAGTTCGGCGACGATCCGCGCGGCGGCTCCACCATCACCCAGCAGATCGCCAAGCAGGTCTATGTCGGCAGCCGCCGCGACTTCGGCCGCAAGTTCGACGAACTCGCCATCGCGCTCTGGCTGGAATGGCACTTTTCGAAGAAGCAGCTCCTCGAATTCTATTTCAACACCCCCTTCATGGGCCACAACACCAAGGGGATCGAGGCGGCCGCCCGCTATTATTTCGGCTATTCCTTCAAGCGCGAGCGCACCCAGAGCGTCGCCTTCACCCCGGACATGGCGGCAAGCCTCGCCGTCACCATCAAGAACCCGACCGCCGGCAATCCGACCAAGCCGCGCAACATGCGCGAGGCCCGCAGGCTGCTGCTCGCCATGGGGATCGAGCCGAAGACGCTGACCGAAAAGGCGGTCGCCAGCGCCTCGCTGCCGCGCCGCTTCGCCGCCCATGCCTTCGCCAAGGACCGGCGCCTGTCCGACCAGTTCGGCCCGGCCCGCGACCTTGCCGTGACGCGGCTGTCCCGCCGGCTGCAGGGCATCGAGGGCGGGCTCGACGTCGTCACCTTCTACTCCTCCGAGACTCAGCTCTATCTGCAGTCGGCCATCGAGAAATACGCCCCGCCGATCCGCCGCGCCGGCTACGACCAGCTGACCGCCGTCGTCGTCAACAACGTGACGGGCGGCATCGAGGCGATCGTCGCCCCGCCGGACGCCAAGATCTATCCCGGCTCGACCGTGAAGCCGCTGCTCAGCCTCTGCGCCCTCGTCGACAAGGGCTGGACGGCGCAGACCCGGGTCGACGACGCCCCCATCGGCGTTCCGCCGGTCAGGAACGGCGACCGGCGCTATCTCGGCCGGATCAGCCTCGAACAGGCCCTCGCCGCGAGTCGCAACCCGCCCTTCGTCGCGATGATGCGGCGCTTCGGGCCCGGCTGCGCCAACGACGTCCTCTCCCGCATGAAGACCGGCTTCCGCTTTTCCGGCGGCCGTGACCGCTCGCTCGCCCTCGGCGCCGAGCCGGTCGATCTGATGGATCTCCTCGACGCCTATGTGACCGTCGCCACCTGCGGCAAGGTCTCCAACGGCCCGCTGATCCTGAAGGAAGCCCGCCAGCGCGGCGACCAGACGGTGGTGCTCGAGGAAAAGGCCGAGCCGCTGGCGAAGGATGCGCGGCTGACGGCGGGCTTCGACGCCCTGCACGAAATGCTCCAGGCGACGACCGGGCCGACCGGCACCGCCAATGGCAGCCGCTTCGTCAACGACGTCGCGGCCAAGACCGGCACCTCCGACGACAACCGTCAGATCACGCTGATCACCTTCACCCGCGCCTACACCGTGCTGGTCTCGGCGGGCGCCAGCGATCCATCGAAACTGAAGCGGCACCTGTCGTCCCACGCGCTGGTCAAGATGGTGCACAACATCAACGCCAACATCCACGGCGGCAAGGACCCCGGGCCACTCGGCTGCGGCCCCGGCACCGTCGTCGCCGGCCGGTAGGTTCGTCGCGCGAAAGCGCCCGCAGCGAGAAGCCGCGGGCGCCGGGACGCGCCGGAAGGTGCGGGGAAGGAAACCGCTACCTCGTCACGCCGCGCGGGCGAGCTTTGCCGGCTGCCGCTGCTCGACCTTGAAGGCGGCGATCTGGCCGGCAAGGGCCGTCGCCTCGCCGGCAAGGCCGTGGGTCGCCGCGGTCGCCTGTTCGACCAGAGCGGCATTCTGCTGGGTGGTCGTATCCATCTGCGACAGCGTGTCGTTGACGTGGCTGACGGAATCGGCCTGCTCGCGGGAAGCATCGACGATTGCGCTCACCTCGGTGCGGATCGTCTCGACCTTTTCGAGGATCGTGCCGAGGGCGCCGCCGGTCCGCTCGAACAGCGAGACGCCGCTTTCAAGCGAGGTGACCGAGCGGTCGATCAGGCCGCGGATCTCGTTGGCGGCGTTGCTCGAACGCTGGGCCAAGTCGCGTACCTCCTGCGCCACAACGGCAAAGCCCTTGCCGGCCTCGCCCGCCCGCGCCGCCTCGACGCCGGCATTGAGGGCGAGGAGGTTAGTCTGAAAGGCGATCTCGTCGATCACCGAGACGATCTGGGAAATCTCCTTGGACGAGTCGGCGATCTTGCCGATGACGCTCACCGACTCCTCGACCAGCTGGCCGGAGGAACGGGTAAAGTCGGAAACTTCGGCGACATAGGTGCCCGCGGCCGTGGCACGCTTCGCGGTGGAGGTGACGGTGGTCGACACCTCGGCCATCGAGGCGGCGGTCGTCTCCAGCACCGCCGCCTGCTGCTCGGTGCGGCGGGCGAGATCGTCGGAGGCGACCCGCAGCTCGCTGACGCCGCGCTCGACGCTGTCGGCGACCGCCTTGACGGCGAGGATCGTCGCCTCCAGCATCCGGACGGATTCGTTGTAGTCCTTGCGCAGGGCGTCGTAGGCGCCGGGCAGTTCCGCCGCGATGCGGAAGGCGACGTCGCCTTCCGACAGCCGCTTCAGCGCGTTGCCGATCTCGGCGATCACCCGCTCCATCTGCTCGGCGCTTTCCCGGCGCTCCGCCTCGATTTGCCGCTGCTGGGCTTCGCGCTCTTCCAGATGCTGCCGGTCCTCCTCGAGCTTCCTGCGGGCATTTTCCTCCGTCACGGTGGCGAAGGTGGAAACGGCGCGGGCCATCTGGGCGACCTCGTCCTCGCCGCTCGTATCGACGCCTGACATGTCGACCCGGCCTTCGGCGAGACGCCTCATGCAGGCGATCAGGGCGTTGAGCGGCCGCGTCACCGAGCGGGCGATCACCACCGAGCCGAGGATGACCAGCAGCGCCGTTCCGGCGACGAGCACCGAGAGCAGCACGAAGCTGTTCCATTTTTCAGTGCTGGAGGCCGCGGCGAGCGCTTGGATCGTCTGCAGCGTCTCGGTCTCGATCCTCGCCATCTCGTCGATGACGCCCGTCGTCAGGGCAAACCACTCGCCGGCATCGAGCCCTGTAAGGTCGCCGCCAACGCCGTCCCTCAGGATGCGGGCACTCATCGTCAGCGCTTGCTGCAGCCCCGCGTCGTCGAGACGCTGGCGCAGGCCCGCCTCGGCGCTTGCCGGCTCGAGGGCGATGAAGCGCTCGATATGGGCGACGAAGCCGCCGGAGAGCTGCCGGAACCGTTCGAAACCCCGCTCGGACAGCGATCCCGAAGCGATGATGCCGGCCCCCTCGCCCCGCTCGCGCCCGGCGAGATCCTTCGCCAGGACCAGATTGTTATAGGCGGCGAGACGGTCCGGCAGCGTGGAACCGCGCTCGGACTTGCTCATCGCACTCATCAGACGCATCAGCGAGTCGATCGTCGCGTTGTAATAGTCGAAGGCGGTCTCACGCGGGGTCGACAGCGCCGAGACCTCCTTGCGGACCTCGGCGAGCCGGGCGAGAGCCTCGGACGACATGTCGATGTAGCGGTGGAGGTCGGCTTCCGTCGTCTCGGCAAGCTTGCGCTCCTGCACCAGGAAACTGGCCAGCGCCGCGTCCACCTTTTCGCGGGCGCCGAGCATCTTGTCCTGCATCTTCTTGCCGCCCGAGCCGAGAAAGCCGGAGGACGTGCCGCGCTCGACCTGCAGCCAGTGGACGAGCTTGCCAAGAGCGTCGAGCTCGACGCCGGTTTCGACGACGGCGCTCATCTGGACGTATTTGCCATAGAACTCCGATATCTCATGACTGCCGATCGCAAATATGAAGATGAACGGCAGAAGCAATGACGCAAAGAAACGCTTGGCGATGGAAAACTGATTCAGTCTCATGGCAATTTGTCCGTCGTTCAAACAAACGGGTGAGGAGATTTTTCCTCAGCTCCCGGTCAAATTGCAGCAAATCGTTTAAGCGAGGGTGAACCCGTCGGAGAATGCAATGATCATTATACTGCTATATTAGATGAATATTTCCCGGCCGCAATCATTCGGCAAACTGAATGCATCAGAGAATTGCGGGTCGCAGCGTCCGACGGCAAACCCTGGCACATGGCCGATCGTGCCGGTTTGCCGCGAGCCGCGCGGGACGCGGTCAGAACTTCAGCGCGATGCCGGCGCGGATCGAATGTTCGTCGAAGCCGGAAGAGACGCTGGTATTGCCGAGATCGTAGGTCTCGTCGCCAAACCGCGAATAGCGGTATTCGAGTCGCCCGGAGAGATCGTCGGAGATCTTCGCCTCGACGCCGGCGCCCACCGTATAGCCGATATGGGTCTTGCTGTCGGAGGCGCCGTTAAGGGAGAGCTCGTTGCGCGAGGCGGCGACGCCGCCCGTGGCGAAGACCAGGAAGGGATCGGCCTGATAGCCGACTCGGCCGCGCAGCGAGCCGAAGACGTTCTGCTCGCCATCGACGTCGCCGCCGAGACTTGGGCTGAACCCCGAGCCGTCGACACCGGAGCCGCCGATATCCGCCTCGATGCCGTAGACGATCGGCGCGGCCTCGAAATTATAACCGGTATAGACGCCGCCGACGAAGCCGTCGCCGTCGAAGGAAGCGCCGCCGGCATCCCTGAAGCGGGCAAAATTGTAGCCGACAAAGGCACCGGCATAGGGGCCGGACCAGACATAGATGGAGGCCGGCGCTTCCGGCGAAGGCGCTGAAGGCTGCTCGAAGACGACATCGGCCGCCGAGGCGCTGCCCGTGGCGAGGGCCAGCACGCCGGACAAGATAGCGGCGAATGTTCCGATACGGGTCATCGGCATCGTCGTTCCACCACTGGCTCGCGAGCGCTCGCCGGACCTTTCGGCCCCGCCTTCCCGGCCTGCAAAATCAGACCGGCAGCTCGCCATCGCCGATTGTCGGCGACACGGCACCGTTACACAAGTGGGGTGCACAGACGCCGGAAACAGGACCGGGAAACGGCAAGCCGATCGTTCCGCAAAACTTTTCCGGCAATGTTGCAATCTCGCAACAAGCATCGAGAGCGGCCTCGCAGATCCGGTGCGGTGGCGCGGGCACCCGTGGTCGGGCGCCGCGCCCCCTGCATTTCGAATCATGCGCCATCATATATGACAGGCCGGCCGGCGATGAGCCCGCCGGAGTTGAACGAGGAGACCGAGTTGGGCCGTTCGCGTCCACAACGAGATCAGCGCGACGACGCCGCAATGCCGGAAGCCGCAGAGGACGAGGACGTCGCCGCACCGTTCGAAACGGACGAGGCGGAGGGTGCGCCCGGCGACGCCGCAGATTTCGGCGGCGATGTCGCGGAGGATGACGAGGACGAGCCGACCGCCGCGTCCGCCCCGGCCGTCAGGGCATCCGATGCGCTGATCGGGGCGATCGAGTGGGACGATGCCGGCAAGTCCGTCCATGCGGATCTCAAGGGACCGGAGCTGATCGCCGCGCTGGCAAAGCGGCTGCCGAATTCGCCCGGCGTCTACCGGATGTTCGGCGATGACGGCGAGATCCTCTATGTCGGCAAGGCGCGCTCCCTGAAGAAGCGGGTGGTCAACTACACCCGGCTCGGCGGCCACACCCAGCGCATCGCGCGGATGATCGCCAAGACGCGCAACATGGAGTTCGTCACCACCCGCACCGAGACCGAGGCGCTGCTCCTCGAGGCGAACCTCATCAAGCGCCTGAGGCCGCGCTTCAACGTCCTGATGCGGGACGACAAGTCGTTCCCCTACATCCTGATCAGCCAGGATCACGCCGCCCCGGCGATCCTCAAGCACCGCGGCGCGCGCTCGCGCAAGGGCCGCTATTTCGGCCCCTTCGCCTCGGCCGGGGCGGTCGGGCGGACGATCAACGCCCTGCAGCGGGCCTTCCTGCTGCGCACCTGCTCCGACTCGGTCTATGACAGCCGCACCAGGCCGTGCCTCCTCTACCAGATCAAGCGCTGCTCCGGCCCCTGCACCGGCGAGGTGAGCGAGGCCGAATATGCCGAACTCGTCGACGAGGCGACGGCGTTTCTGTCCGGCCGGTCGAGCGACGTGAAGACGATGCTGTCGCACTCCATGCAGTCGGCCTCGGCCGATCTCGACTTCGAACGCGCCGCGGTCTACCGCGACCGCCTCGCCGCACTGTCCCACGTTCAGGGCCATCAGGGGATCAATCCCGAGGGCATCGAGGAGGCGGACGTCTTCGCCATCCATCAGGAGGGCGGCCTCACCTCGATCCAGGTGTTCTTCTTCCGCACCGGCCAGAACTGGGGCAACCGCGCCTATTTCCCCAAGGCCGACCCGTCGCTGGAGCCGGAGGCCGTGCTTGCCGCCTTCCTCGGCCAGTTCTACGACGACACGCCGGCGCCGCGGCTGATCCTGTTGCCGGTGAAGGTCGATGACGAGGCGCTGCTCGCCGAGGCGCTGACCCTGAAGGCCGGGCGCCGGGTGAAGATCGAGGTGCCGTCGCGCGGCGCCAAGCGCGACCTCGTCGACCACGCCGCCTCGAACGCCAAGGAGGCGCTCGGCCGCCGCCTCGCCGAGACATCGACCCAGGCGCGGCTCCTCGACGGGCTGCGACAGACCTTCGGCCTGTCGCGCACGCCGCGGCGCATCGAGGTCTACGACAACTCCCACATCATGGGCACCGCCGCCGTCGGCGCGATGATCGTCGCCGGGCCAGAAGGCTTTGCCAAGAACCAGTACCGCAAGTTCAACATCAAGGGCGAGGACATCACGCCGGGCGACGACTTCGGCATGATGAAGGAAGTCATCCGCCGCCGCTTCTCCCGCCTCATCAAGGAGCATGCCGACGACATGCCGGCGACCGCCGACACGGCGCTGGCCGGCGAGGCCGCCCCGGCGGATGCTCTCCCCGACGGCGAGATGGCGGAGGACGCCGCCGAGGACGCGCCGATGCCGGCCTGGCCGGACCTCGTGCTGATCGACGGCGGCAAAGGGCAGATGTCGGCGGTGCGGGCGATCCTCGACGAACTCGGCATCGCCGACCGGATCACCGCCATCGGCGTCGCCAAGGGCGTCGACCGGGATGCAGGCCGCGAGCGCTTCGTCACCGACGGCCGCGAGCCCTTCTCGCTGCCGCCGCGCGATCCCGTGCTCTATTTCGTCCAGCGGCTGCGCGACGAGGCCCACCGCTTCGCCATCGGCACCCATCGGGCCAAGCGCAAGAAGGAGCTGGTGAAGAACCCGCTCGACGAGATCGCCGGCATCGGCCCGTCGCGAAAGCGCGCGCTGCTCCACCATTTCGGCACGGCCAAGGCCGTCTCGCGGGCGGCGCTCAGCGATCTCACCGAGGTCGACGGCATCTCGGCGGCCATGGCGCAGTCGATTTACGACCATTTCCATGCCGGCGGGTGAAACATTCACGATCGGCGGCGCGCATTGCAACGCTCGCGCCGGCATAGAGTCTCCAATGCGATCGGGCCGGATCAAAGCAATGGCGGGGCGTGTGAGACGCGGCGTCGAACCCACCTCGGGGAATGAGATCTGGAGAGGTAGTTCTCAGACGCCAAAAGCATCCCTGGCTTGCGGCGAATCCATCAGGATGTTTTCCCCAAGAACTCGCGCAAACCGTTCGAAGCCCTCTTTATCTCCCTGAAATTGCTTTCTAGGGAGCTGAACAGACGTATAGATCTGCTTATCGGCGCGATCAGGAAATATTCTGTATATGGTCAGCGTGCCCTCACCATCTATTTCAATCAAATGGCTATGTCCTGCCGTTACATCTGACATGAATAAACTCGCGGGCATTGAGGGATAAAGAGGACTTCAACCAATCCTGCAAGGGTATGCCAGACAGCCGCTGCCGTTTGGCCCCGGCAGCGTCCAATTGCATGACATGTGACAGCGTCTATCCAATTCATTTTATCGCAGTTGTCATCACTCTCGCGCGCTTCTGTATCGCCTTTCAGCGAGCCAGCCGCACAGACTGTTTTCACTTGAATTGCTCAATGCGCTATCTCCGAAATGCCGACTGCGGCCACCCCATCCACGCGGGACGCATCTTCAAAGCATTGTCCAGTAGGATCGATCCGGCTAAGTGGATTCCCTCCGACAATCGCCACGTTCGAAGGCGAAGATCGGATCTTTACGCCGGGCCGGTTGACTTGACGGCCCCGCCCGCGCTTTGAGAAACCAGCCCACACATCCCGCAGGCAAGCGTATCATGGCGTCTAGGGCCCTCAGCCTTCCCAACATCCTGACCTATGCGCGGATCGTCTGCGTTCCGCTCGTCGTCATGTGCTTCTTCCTCGAAGGCCAGCTGCGCAGCCCCGACTACGCCCGATGGACGGCGCTCGGCATTTTCATCGCCGCCTCGATCACCGACTATTTCGACGGCTATCTCGCCAGAGCCTGGAATCAGTCCTCGACGATCGGCCGGATGCTCGATCCGATCGCCGACAAGCTTCTCGTTGCCGCCGTCCTCCTGCTGCTCGCCGCCGAGGGGAGCATCGCCGGCTGGAGCCTCTGGGCGGCGATCATCATCCTCTGCCGCGAGATCCTCGTCTCGGGCCTTCGCGAATATCTCGCCGAGCTGAAGGTCTCCGTCCCGGTGACGCGGCTCGCCAAGTGGAAGACGACGATCCAGATGATCGCCATCGCCTTCCTTCTCGCCGGGCCCGCCGGCGACGAGTTCATGCCGGGGATCAGCCAGCTCGGCCTCGTCCTTCTCTGGGTCTCGGCGATCGTGACGCTCTACACCGGCTACGACTATTTCCGCGCCGGGCTTCGGCACATCGACGACTGACAGGCGGTAGGGCCCCGCCCGCCCTCAGACAGCCGGCGACGGCCGCCGGTGATCACGCCTCGATGACGAGCCGCGCTGTGATCATGCCGTCCTTCGTCGCGAAAGCACGGTGGTCGGTCGCCTGCAGCGTGATCGTCAGTTCGTGCCGGCCGGGCGAGAGCCTGCCGATCGACTTCTCGGGCGCATAGGCGGAGACGAGCTTCCTGTCGCCTTCGTAGATGTGGACGTGGCCGACGACCTCGCTGCCCTCGACCGCCTTGCAGATCTCGGTGAAGCGGAAATTTTCCGCCGCCATCGAGACCGTCCATTCGCCGTCCGCATCCTTCTCGGCGCGTGCGACGATCTTCGGCAGCGGCGCTTCCTCGGCCACCCTGACGAAGAGCGACTGCGGCGGCTCGCGATCCTCGGCGAGAAGCGACGTCGCCGCAAAGACGCCGCCGAGAAGCAGCGACAGGGCGAGTGCGACGGGCGCGCGGCGGAACATGGTGACACGAAACATCGTCGGACCTCGAAGAGCCTGGAAATCGCTGTGATGCCGGCGGGAGTGGAAGGCCGAGAGCAGATCGTCGCCTTGCGGCTGCTGATCGGTTTGCCCGGTGATCGACACGAAGACGGGGCGCCTGCGGCGGAGGCGCCCCGTCCCGGGTGGTGCGCGTGGAGACCACGCCGACCAGCCACCCTGATCATGCTCTTCGAAGCGGAAGAAACGGCAGTTTCGCAGAGCCCTGCAGGTCTCACGCGGCCTGTTCGGCCAGCGCTCCGACCGGCGCCAGGGGCATCCTGTCCCGACGGCCAGCGGCACGGCGGGCGCCCGCCCCGGCCATCAGGAAGACGAAGGCCATGGCATAGAGATTGGCATGGAACAGCGGCGTCTCGCCGAGGGTCAGCGCGAAGAGCGTGAAGGCCGAGATCAGGAACAGCGCGATCGGCCGCACCAGGATGCCTGCGACGAGCAGCAGCCCGGCCGAGACCTCGACGAAGGTCATGACGAAGGCGACGAGGCCGTAGCCGAGGCCGAATTCGGGGAACTGGCCATGTTCGAGGATGGCGATCAGAAGCGTCGGCTGCATCAGCTTGTAGGTGATCCCGAGATAGGCGAAATTTGCCCCGAACAGGATCATCAGCCCGCGATAGACCGCCGGCGTCAGCTCCAGGCGGTCGAGCGGCGAGCCCGCGGGCACCCGGCCGGCGAGCCGTTCGGGCAACTTCATCGCGAAGCGCCCCGCACCGGCAAAGGCGAGATAGAGGCCCGGGACGACGAAGTGTCCGGCATAGGCGAGGAAGGTCTCGCCGAAGAGATGAAGACCGAGAACGGCCAGCGCCGCGACGCAGACACCGGCGATCCGCACGCCGAGACCGGTGATCAGCATCGCCGCCAGTGCCAGCTGGGCCGGCACCAGAAGACCCCATGCCGGGTCGAAGAGCTTCAGCTGCATGTCCGGCACGAACAGCGTCGGCCGCGTACCGACCGCAACGCCGGCTGCCGGCAAGAGGCCGAGCGCCGCGGTGAACAACATGATCGCAAGGCCGATGCGCACGAGGAGCGGGCCGAACTCCCCGACCCTTTCCGCGAGCGGACGCAGCAGCCGGTCCTCGATGGCCTGCCAGCGCGGCTCGAGGCAGACCGCCGCGAACACCACACCGGCGAGCGCGCCCGCCAGCGGGCCGGCGAGAAGCGGGCTGGTGAAGAGCGCCGGTTTCGGCGCGGCGGCGAGCGAGATCATTTCCTGCGGCGTCAGCAGCCAGGCCTCGTGGGCGCCGGCGGAAGCCGTCATCGCCAGGGTGACGGCGCCGGCAAGACCGGCAGTGAACATCTTCGTCGTCATGAAAGGCTTCTCCGCTTCGCCGAAATCCGACATGACCGGCGAATGGAAGCCCCAGAGCCGGGTGAACCGGCGCGGCACGGCGAACCACGCAGAAGCCCTTGCCATCGGCGCCCTCGCCCGCCATTTCCGGCAGCAGAGGACAGGAGCTTCCCCATGAAACTTGCCTATTTCGCCTGGGTGCGCGAGCGGATCGGCCTTGCCGAGGAGGAGGTCGCACTGCCTGAGGGCGTTGAGACCGTCGGCGATCTCCTCGGCTGGCTGAAGGGCCGCGGCGAAGGCTATGGCGCGGCGCTCGAAGCGCCGGAGATCATCCGCGTCGCCATCGACCACGAGCATGTCGACCATTCCGAGCCGCTGGCCGGCGCGAAGGAAGTCGCGATCTTTCCTCCGATGACCGGAGGCTGAGAATGGCAAAGACCCCAGACAGCAGCGCGCTTGCCGCCACGATGTATGATCGCGGTGCCGCAAGCGGCAGCGAAGTTAAGCAGGAAGACGCGGGCGGGGGCCCCCGCCCGGAGCCGTCGATCGAGGTGCGCGTGACCGCAGAGCGCATCGACGCCGGCACCGTCGCCTCGCGGCTGGCCGGATCGGGGGCCGTCGGTGCGCTCGTCACCTTCACCGGTTATTGCCGCGACGAAGGCGGCCGTCTGAAGGCGCTGGAACTCGAACACTATCCCGGCATGGCCGAAAAGCAGATCGGCAAGATCGCCAACGAGGCCGCCTCGCGCTGGCCGATCCTCGGATGCGCCGCGATCCACCGCCACGGCCTGATCGCCCCCGGCGAGGAGATCGTCCTCGTCGCCTGCACCTCGGCACACCGGCAGGCGGCCTTCGAGGCGGCGAGCTTCCTGATGGATTTCATGAAGACCTCGGCGCCGTTCTGGAAGCGCGAGCATCTCGTCGACGGCACGACCGGCGGCTGGGTGGAGGCGCGTGACACCGACGACGCCGCCGCGAACCGCTGGCACCGCCTCTGACACCTGATACCCTTGGTGCCGGTCTCTGACCGGCGCTAAAGGATATGCTCGAGGGCCCCGCTTCATCGATGCCAGCGACCGGGAATTGGTCTGACGGACCGCTGGCGTAAGCTGCCGAAACTCATGTAACGATTGCTTCAGAAACTGTCGAAATCTGAATATATCCTGCGGGACAGCAAAGTCGTTTCGCGCCTGCAACATCGATTTTACAACAGGATCGCAAGCATCGGCACTGTTCAGGCGGCTTGATCAGACTAGCTTTCCGGTTTTCGACTGGGAGGGCACCCCGTGAAGATCAAGGACAGGCCGGAATTCCGCGACAAGCCGAAGCCTCTGTGTTTCGGGCCCGAGGACACGGCGATGGCCGCCGTCACGGCGATGACCGAGCGCAATGTCGGCTCGGTGATGATCGTCGACGAGTTCGAGAAGCTGATCGGCGTCGTCACCGAACGCGACGTCATGAAGCGGCTGGTCGGCGCCAGGCGCGATCCCGAGGCCACCCGGCTGCGCGAGATCATGACCGCCAAGCCGCGGGCCGCCAGGGCCGAGGACGACCTCATCGAATGGATGCGGGTCATGTCGAACGAGCGGTTCCGCCGCCTGCCGATCGTCGACGAACAGGGCCGCGTCGTCTCGATCATGACGCAGGGCGACTTCGTCTCCTACACCTGGCCGAACCTCCTGCACCAGGCCCGCGAGGTCACCCGTTCGAGCGTCGGGCGGAACTATCAGATCCTGCTGGTGGCGGGCTCGGTGGCGATCTACACGATCATCCTGATCGTCGTCCTCGCCTCGTTCTTCGGGGCGGAGGCGTAGCGGATAGAGGTGAGTGCGAGGGAACGACGGGCCAACGGCCGGATCGAACGTCAGGCACCGACACCCCAATCTACGACGGCCTACGGGCGTGACATCCCCCTCTGTCCTGCCGGACATCTCCCCCTCAAGGGCAGGCGAATCGCATATGGCCGGCGGTGATTTGAAGCTGATCGGGCTTGCGGTTTTGGCTCTGATTGATTCTGGAAGCATCCATGGAGATGT
>NZ_SOZD01000007.1 GCF_004519335.1 Jiella endophytica
GCAAGGACAACGCGCCGCAGAACCTCGCCGTCTTGCGGCGCCTCGCCCTCAACGTCGCCAGACTGCATCCCGACAAGACCCCCATGCGACGAAAACTCCTCAAGGCCGGATGGGACGAAAGCTTCTTCTTCGATCTCATTCGCCATATGCGATAGACCTGCCCTCAAGGGGGGAGATCGACGCGTCGCCGGCGCTGCGGGAGTTCGAGCGATTGCGCTGGGCCGGTTTCGGCCCATTCGGCTGAAGATCGCTTCCAGGATGGTGCGAGTGGACTTCGCGAACCGGGAAGGCTCGAGTGACGGCGCCTTCATACCGTCTTCGCCCCCCTCGTTCCCGCCTTCTTGAAATACGGAGGACGCTCTTCTATCGGGCAACGGCCATGCGCAAGAAACGCAGGATCGAGACGCCCATGGCCCGTTCGCCGGTGAGCGCGTAGCTCGCCGGCAGGTCGAAGGGCGCGTCGGCAGCCTCTTCGAGGACAACCAGCGCGCCAGGCTTCAGCCAGCCGCCGTCGAGGGCCGAGACCAGCGCCTGCTCGCCGAGCCGTTTGCCATAGGGCGGATCGGCGAAGACCAGGTCGAACGGCTCCATCGTCCCCGGCTGGCCGAGCCTCGTCGCATCACGGCGAAAGATCTTCGCCCGGCCGTTGAGACCGAGGGTCTCCATGTTCGAGCGGATCAGGCCGCGCGCCTCGGCGTCCTCCTCGACGAAGAGGCAGAAGCGCGCGCCTCTGGACAGCGCCTCGATGCCGAGCGCCCCGGTGCCGGAAAAGAGATCGAGGACGCGGGCGCCATCGATCTCGGATTCCCGGCCATGGGCGAGGATGTTGAACAGGGTCTCGCGGTTGCGGTCGGTGGTGGGGCGAATGCTTTCGCTCTTCGGCTCGGCGAGCTTGCGGCCGCGGAACTCGCCGGCGACGATGCGCACCGGTCAGCCCTTCTTCGGCCGCTTCGGGCCGCCGGCGCCGGCCGCGCCGCTCGTCGGCTTCGGCCCCGTCCGCTTCTTGCCGAGGCGCTGGGTCGCATCGAGGGCCCGCGACTTGTCGGACCGCCCCGCCTTGGCCTCGTCATTGGCCGCCTTGACCGGGCCCTTCGGCCGGCCGCCGGGGGCGATCCAGACATTCGACAGGCGACGTGCGCCGAGCGGCGGGCGCGCGGGACGCTCCTCGCCACCGCGATTGTCACCGAACGGCTTCTTGTCGCCGAATTTCTTGCCGCCGGAGGGCTTTTCTCCCGAGCTGCCACGGGTCGGCCGGTCGCCGGCAAAGCGCTTCGCGCCGCGCCCGTCCGAGGAACCGCCCGCATCGCCGCGCGGCCCGGCCTGATCGTCACGGGCATTGCCGCGGGACCGCTGCGGCTTGTCGCCGAAGTCCCGGCCCGGCCTGCCGGCCTTGTCGGACCGGGCGCGACGTTCGCCGCCTTCCGTCCGGGGCGCGCGATCGTCACCGCGCCGCGGCCGGTCGGCACGGGTGCCCAGACGGCCGAGCGCATCCTCGCGCTTTTCCTCGCGCTGGCGCTTTTTGTTCGGTGCGGTCTCGGCGCGGCTCTTCTTCGGCTCGCCGGCCTTCGCGCGCGGCGCGCGCTCGGCCTCGACCGCCTTGTTGGAGAAGGGATTGACGATCGGCGCGTCGAAGTCGGCGCCGGCTTCCTCGATCAGCCGGGGCCCGAGCTGGTCGCGCAGCGTCTTGCCGTGAATCTCGCGCACCGCGCCCTCGGCGAGATCGGCGAGCTGGAACGGCCCGTAGGACAGGCGGATCAGCCGGTTGACGTCGAGGCCGAGCTCGCCGAGCACGCGCTTGACCTCGCGGTTCTTGCCTTCCCGAAGGCCGAGGGTCAGCCAGACATTGGCGCCCTGCACCCGGTCGAGCGTCGCCTCGATGGCGCCGTAGAAGACGCCGTCGATGGCAATGCCCTCGCGCAGTTCGTCGAGCTTCGCCTGGTCGACCGAACCATGGGCGCGCACCCGGTAGCGGCGCAGCCAGCCGGTCGCCGGCAGCTCCAGCACCCGGGCGAGGCCGCCGTCATTGGTGAGGAGCAGCAGACCCTCGGTGTTGATGTCGAGACGGCCGATCGAAAGGACGCGCGGCATCTCCGCCGGCAGCTTCTCGAATACCGTCGGGCGGCCTTCCGGATCCTTGTTGGTGGTGACGAGGCCGGCCGGCTTGTGGAACAGCCACAGCCGCGTGCGCTCGATCGCCGCGAGCGCCTCGCCGTCGACGCTGATCCTGTCCTTCGGCCCGACGTCGAGGGCGGGAGATTCGATGACCTTGCCGTTCACCGAGACGCGGCCCTCGGCGATCATCGCCTCGGCATCGCGGCGCGAGGCGACACCGGCACGGGCGAGCCGGCGGGCAATGCGCATGGTGAGTTGGGCCTCGCCGGCGGTCTCCGATCCGGCAACCGCTTCGCTACCGGCGCGGCGCGACCCGCCGGCGCTGCGCGGCGACCGCTCGGTGCCGTCGGCCCGCGGCGCCCTCGCCGGGCGTTCCCTGCGGAAGCCGCCCTTTTCGCCGTCCTTGCCGCGGGGGGCAGATGCCCGCCCCTCGCGGCGCTCGCCATTCATCGGCCGGGGCTTGCGCTCGCCGCCCTCGCCGGCACCGCTCTCGGCAGCGTCGTGACTGCGGCTGCCGTAGCTCTTCGGCCTGCCGGGCCGGCCGCCATCCGACTTCGCCCCGCCATGGGAGAGCATGCCGCGGCTCTTCGGCGTGAAGGGTTTCTTTCCTTCGCCGCGCGCCGGCCGCCCCTCGCCGCCGTCCCTCGCGGCATCGTCGCGTTTGCCGGCAAAGGACTTTCGCGGCTTGCCGGCAAAGCTCCGCTTGTCGTCCGAAGCCTCGGCGCGCGGGGACCGGGGCTTGTCTCCCCTGCCCGGCTTCGTCGTGCCGTCGGGCGCCTTGCCGCTGCTGCCGGGGCCGCCGGGTTTCCTCGGGCCGCCCTTGCCCGGCTTGCGGCGATCGCCGGTCTTGTCGTCTTCGCTCATGGCCATGCTTTCAAAGTCCTGCGCCGTCGACGGAGCGTTGCCCGGACGTGCGCGAATGTTCCGATCCGATTTGCCGGTTGGTCTTCCGCCGGCGAAAACCCGTCGAAAAGGCCGGGGCCCGTCCGCCCCGACGCTTCGACATCGCGGCCTCGCCATCGCGGCTTTGCCGCCCAGGCGGCTTCCGTCATCGATTGCGAGTGCTATAGCAAGGCTTCGACCCTGGAGTAAGACCGGTCCGCCGATGAACCGCCCGAATTTCATGGAACGCGCCCTCGAGGAGGCGACACGTGCCGCAGCGCGCGGCGAGGTGCCAGTCGGCGCGGTGGTCTCGCGGGACGGCGAAGTGATCGCTGCCGCCGGCAACGAGACGCTCGCCCGCTTCGACCCGACCGCCCACGCCGAGATCGTGGCGATCCGGCTCGCCTGCGAGGCGCTCGGCTCCCAGCGGCTGACCGGCTGCGACCTTCACGTGACGCTGGAGCCCTGCGCCATGTGCGCGGCGGCGATCTCCTTCGCGCGGATCCGCCGGCTCTATTTCGGGGCCGGAGACGAAAAAGGCGGCGCCGTGGAACACGGGCCGCGCTTTTATTCGCAACCGACCTGCCATCACGCGCCGGAGGTCTATTCCGGCCTGTCGGAGACGGCGAGCGCGGAGATGCTCAGGCGGTTCTTCGACGAAAGACGGTGAATTCGGCGATCAGAAGGGCAGGAGATCGCCGAGCTTGTCGAGGAGGCCGGGACCCGTGCCCCGCAGCCGCCGCTCCTTGACCTCCTCGTCCTCGCCGGGATCGCCCACCGGGGCGCTGTCGGCGGGCTTGCGATAGGTCAGCGGCGGTTCGGAGAGATAGCGCCGCTGGTCCGGGCTGCCCTGGTTGCGCTCCTTCAGCCGGGCCTGCAGCATCTCGGAGCGGCTCTTCATCTCGGAGGGCGAGAGCACGCCGGCCTCGTCGCTGTTCTTGCCGAAACTGTAGCTGCCGCCGCCGCTGGTCCGGTCGAGATAATCCTGAGTGACGCCTTCCTTGCGCTTGGTGGCGAACTCCGCCGGCAGCGGGCCGTCGCCCTGATAGGCCGCCGCCTGGATGCGCTTGGAGCGCTCTTCCGGCGATTCCGGCCAGTCGGGATCGCCGGTCGTGTTGCGCGCCACCTGAGGCTGCGGCAAAACGGCGGTGTTTTCCGGCTTCACCAGCTCGGGCCGCGGCGTATAGGCGATCTTCGCCTTGCCGTCGCTGTCGCCCAGGGAGACGAAATTGTTCATGTCGTCGAAGAGCGTCTCGCCCTGCGACTTTCCGGTTCCGTAGGTCGGGCCGAGGCAGCCGCCGAGCGACAGGCACCCGATCACCAGACCAGCGGCGACAACCCCCTTGCGGGCGGTGTTCGGCATCATGACGATACGTCCCCCTCATGCAGGCGGCGGGGCCGAAACCGACCATACCGCTTGGAGCCCCTCGAAATTCACGCTCCGGAAATGGCCGTCGCGGCCGGCTTCCGGGCACTCTGGCGCGGCGACGGGCCTCGTCGCCTGCAGCCTCAGGATCGGTGCATTCCCCCTTCGAACGCCCCGCCCATCGCATAGGCGCAACTTGGCCCAAGGCCAAGCCCGATTCTGCAACACCGGCTGCACTGGCATGGGAATCCGGCAAATTCCGGGCATGCCGCTGGGGAACCGGGCAAAAAAGCCAGGCTGCAGCCAGTTTCCGGCCGCAGCCCGCTCGTAAGAGACCCCGAACCCGCCGCGTCAGGCTGCCGCGAGACGCCCGGCCGCCTGCAACTCGCGCAGCGCCTCGGCGTCCCGCGCCGAGACGTCCGGAAACGCGGGATCGGCACCGACATCGCCGGTGATCTTCCAGGAACGGGCACATTTCCGCCCCTCGGCCCTGGCGAAGACGACCGCGACGCCCGGCGTGTCGGCGAGCACGAAGGCACCCTCGGGCGCCGGGTCGGAAGCAATCTCGATGCCGGAGGTGATGCAGATCTCGGCAAAGTCGGAGGCGGCGACGAGAGCCCGGGTCTCGGCGTCGGCGACATGCACCGTCGGCCAGGCTTCCAGCGACGAGCCGATCACCTTGTCGCGGCGTTTCTCCTCCAGCGCCCCCATGACGACGCGGCGCACCTTGCGGATCGTCTGCCAGCGCGTCGCCAAGGCATCGTCCTTCCAGGCCGGATCGACGCTGCGGAACTGTTCCAGATGCACCGATACCGCATCCGGATAGCGCGAGAGCCAGGCCTCCTCCATGGTGAAAGGCAGCATCGGCGCCAGCCAGGTGACGAGATGGTCGAACAGGGTGCGCACCACCTGCAGCGCCGCCTTGCGCTTCACCGAGGAAAGCGGGTCGCAATAGAGCGCGTCCTTGCGCACGTCGAAATAGAAGGCCGACAGCTCGACCACGACGAAGTCGGTGAGCGCCCTTGCGATGCGCTTGAAGTCGAAGGCGTCGTAGCCCTTGCGCACGACCTCGTCCAATTCGGCGATGCGATGCAGCATCAGCCGCTCGAGCTCCGGCATCTGGTCGAGCGGCACCGTATCGCCCTCATCATGGGCCAGCGTGCCGAGCATCCAGCGGATGGTGTTTCTCAGCTTGCGATAGGAGTCGACATTGGTCTGCAGGATCGTCTTGCCGAGCCGCAGATCCTCCGAATAGTCCGACGAGACCACCCAGAGCCGCAGAATGTCGGCGCCGGACTGCTTGATCACTTCCTGCGGGGTAACGACGTTGCCGAGGGACTTCGACATCTTGCGCCCCTCCTCGTCCATGACGAAGCCATGGGTGAGGACGGCGTCGTAGGGCGCTCGGCCTCTGGTGCCGCAGCTTTCGAGCAGCGAGGAGTGGAACCAGCCGCGATGCTGGTCGGAGCCTTCCAGATAGAGATCGGCCGGCCATTTCAGATCGGGGCGCTTCTCGAGGCAGAAGGCGTGGGTCGAGCCGGAATCGAACCAGACGTCGAGGATGTCGCGGACCATGGTCCATTTCGAGGCGTCATGCTCGTTGCCGAGGAAGCGCTCCTTGGCGCCCTCGGCGAACCAGGCGTCGGCGCCCTCCTTGGCAAAGGCCTCGAGGATGCGGGCGTTCACCGCCTCGTCCTTCAGCACCTCGCCGTCCTCGTCGACGAAGACGCAGATCGGTACGCCCCAGGCGCGCTGGCGGGACAGAACCCAGTCCGGCCGCTCGGCGATCATGCCGCGCAGCCGGTTCTGGCCCGAGGCGGGGACAAAGCGTGTGGCGTCGATGGCGGCAAGGGCGCGGGCGCGCAGGGTGTCCGAGTTGTTTTCGCTCACGCTGTCGCCGCTGACGCGGCTGCGCTCCGCGGGGGCGGCCTGACCGGCCGACGCCCATTCGGGCTGGCGGCCTTCGGCCGGGGGCTGCTGCGAACCGCCCTCGCCCTTCGAGGCCGCCTGCGGCGGCACCTCAGGATGAGGGCTACTGTCTGTGCTCGTCACGAGACCATTCGCGGAGGCCGCACCCTCATCCTGAGGTGCGGAGCGAAGCGGAGCCTCGAAGGGCGAGGGTGCGGCCTCCAGCGAGCCGCCCTCCAGCCCGTAACCGCCCAGACCCTTGTCCATATGGACGAACCACTGGGGCGTGTTGCGGAAGATCACCGGCTTCTTGGAGCGCCAGGAATGCGGATAGGAGTGTTTCAGCCGGCCACGGGCGAGGAGATTGCCGGCGGCGATCAGCGCGGCGATGACGCGGGTGTTGGCGTCGCCCTTCTTGCCCTTGTCGTCGATGACCCGGGCCGGCCCCTCGGGCGAGTCCGGACCGAAGCCCGGCGCGTCTTTTGTGTAGAAGCCGTCGTCGTCGACGGTGAAGGGGATCACCGTATCGATGCCGCGGGCTTCGAGGGCCCGGCGATTGTCCATCCAGGCGTCGAAGTCCTCGCGGCCGTGGGACGGGGCGGTGTGGACGAAACCGGTGCCGGCATCGTCGGTGACGTGATCGCCGGCGATGAGCGGGACGGCGAAGGAATAGGACGCCGAGGATGACGCGCCGATCTCCCCCCTTGCGGGGGAGATGCCCGGCAGGGCAGAGGGGGGCGCGCCGGGTGCCGACCCGTCAGATGCTTGCAGACCTGACGCCGACCCGTCGGATGATTGCGCCAAGGCACCCCCCTCTGTCGGCTGCGCCGACATCTCCCCCTCAAGGGGGGAGATCGGGCGCCACGCCTTGAGAGGGTGGTCGACTGTCAGATACTCGAGCTCCTCGGATGGCACATCAGACAGACGCTGATATCCGCCATCTGAAACTCGAGCTTTCGAAAAGACGTCAGCCGCAAGTGCATCAGCAAGGATTAAAATATCACCCTGCTTAGCCCAACGCGGATTGTCGGTGCTCTCCGGCTCAGTGACTTCATAGATCCCGTACGAGATGTCGAAGCGCGGCGAGAAGGCGATAGCTCGATTGCCAGGGATGGTCCAAGGCGTGGTCGTCCAAATAACCACGGAAGCTGAATTCAGCAGCGCATATCGCTTGTTTAGCGCGGCAGCTTCAGCATCCGTTAGCGTGTCTCCGTGCTTTACGGTCATTGCCGACCGAACCGGAAACTTCACCCAAACCGTATCCGACTCATGGTCGTGATATTCGACCTCGGCCTCGGCGAGCGCGGTCTTTTCGACCACCGACCACATCACCGGCTTGGAACCGCGATAGAGCTGGCCGGACATGGCGAACTTCAAGAGCTCGCCGGCGATCACCGACTCCGCCCCATAGGCCATGGTGAGATAGGGATCCTTGAAGTCGCCCTCGACGCCGAGCCGGCGGAATTCCTCGGTCTGGACGCCGACCCAGTGGGTCGCATAGGCCCGGCATTCCTTGCGGAACTCGATCATCGCCGAAGCGTCGCGAAGGTCCGGCTTCTGCCGGCCCTTGGAGCGGTAGTTCTCCTCCTCGATCTTCCATTCGATCGGCAGGCCGTGGCAGTCCCAGCCAGGGACGTAGTTGGCGTCGTAGCCGCGCATCTGGAAGGAGCGGGTGATGACGTCCTTGAGGATCTTGTTCAGCGCGTGGCCGATATGGAGGTTGCCGTTGGCATAGGGCGGGCCGTCATGGAGGACGTATTTCGGCCGGCCTTTTGAGGCCTGCCGCAGCTTGCCGTAAAGGTCCATGCCGTCCCATTTCGCCAGCCATTCCGGCTCGGCCTTGGGCAGGCCGGCACGCATCGGGAACTGGGTCTCGGGCAGGAACAGCGTCCTGGCATAGTCGATCGCCCCTGCGGTCGCGGCGCTGTCGGCGGTCTTCGTCTCGTCGGTCATGATGCAGTCCTAAGGCGGCCGCGAAGAACTCGAGCGGCGGCGGGAGAGAAATGAGCGTTGAAAAGCGGTCCGGCCCGGTCCCTCCGCATGCCGTCAGGCGCGCCGGAAGGCCGGGCGACTAATTCGCCGATCGATCGGAAACGCGCGCCGTGCCAACATGAGGGCCGGCTTTAGCAACTTCGCGCCGGGATGGAAAGAACGAGGCGCAGGAGGCCGAAAATCGCCGGTGATCAATCAGAACGCCATCCGCCGGTCGAGATCGCCGAGCGGCGCGGCGGCGGTGAGAGCCGATCGGGCGGCCTCTGAATCCCGGTCCATCTGGGCGATCAGCGCTTCGACGCTGTCGAACTTTTCCTCACCGCGCAGGAAATCGAAGATCGAGACCTCGATCGCCTCGCCATAGAGGTCGCCGGAAAAGTCGAAGAGGAAGGTCTCGAACAGAGCTTCGCCGTCGTCGAAGGTCGGCCGGCGGCCGAAGCTCGCGACACCGTCACGCAGCGTCCCGTCGGCGCGGCGAACACGCACGGCGTAGATGCCGAATTTCAAAAGGGTGGCCGGGACGAGCGGGATGTTCGCCGTCGGATAGCCGAGGGTGCGGCCGAGCTTCTGGCCGGCCTGCACGCTGCCGCCGATCGTCCAGCGATAACCGAGCAGGTGGGCGGCCTCAGACACGTCGCCCTTTTCCAGAAGCGCGCGGATGCGGCTGGACGAGATCGTCTCGCCGCCGGCGTCCTTCAACGCCGGAACGAGGGTCGCGCCGAAGCCGTGGCGCTCGCCGGCGGCCACCAGCGTCGTCGGCGTGCCGCCGCGCTTGCGGCCATAATGGAAATCGAAGCCGGCGACGACATGGGCGGCGCCCAGCCAGTCGACCAGCACCGTCGCGACGAAGGCCTCCGGCTCGATGCCGGCGAAGGTCCTGTCGAAGGCCTGCTCGACCACCGCGTCGAAACCGAGGGCGTCGATGAGCCTTGCCCGGATCGGCGCCGGCGTCAGCCGCGGGACCGGGTGGTCGGGATCGAAGACGGTGCGCGGATGCGGCTCGAAGGTCAGGCAGATCAGCGGCCGTCCCTCTGCCCGGGCGATCTCGCGGGCCGTGCCCAGCACCGCCTGATGGCCGCGATGGACACCATCGAAATTGCCGATGGCGACGACGCCGCCGCGAAGGCGCGGCGGCAGCGCCTCGCCGCCGACGAGGCGGGCAAAGGCAGCCGGCTGGCTCATCCGAGCGCCGCCATGAAATAGTTCGCCGCAAGGCCTTTTTCGGCAAGCACCCCGCCGACGGCCGCAGGATCCTCCGGCCGGTTGCCGAAATCCTTGCCATGGATGCCGCCGGTGATCAGCAGAACGTCGACTCCGGCGTCGTTGGCGCCCTTGATGTCGGTTGCGAGCCCGTCGCCGATGGCGAGAATCCGCGTCGTCTCGCCCGCGCCGACCAGTCGCCTCGCCTCGGCGTAGATCGGCGGATAGGGCTTGCCGGCCATCAGGACGCGGCCACCAGCCTCCTCATAGGCCCGGGCGACGGCGCCGGCGCAATAGACCAGCTTCTCGCCGCGATGGACGACGATGTCGGGATTGGCGCAGACCATCGGCAGGTCGTTGCGGCGGAAGGCGGCAATGAGGTCGCGATAGTCCTCGGGCGTCTCGATCTCGTCGTCGAAGAGCCCGGTGGCGATGACCGCCCTCGCCTTCTCGGGATCCTGCGTCCGGGTGACCGGCAGGCCATCGAAGAGGTCGACGTCGCGCGCCGGGCCGATGTGGAACACCGGCGCTTCCGCCTGGCCGATCAGCGCCCGCGTCACGTCGCCGGAGGTGACGATCGCGTCATAGGCCTCGCGCGAGAAGCCGAAGGAGTCGAGCTGCGCGGTCACCCCCGCCGCCTGGCGCGGGGCGTTGGTGATCAGCGCCACCCTGGTGCCGCCGGTGCGCGCGGCGCTGAGCGCCCGCTCGGCCGCCGGATGCTTGGCGAGACCGTCATGCACCACTCCCCAGATGTCGCAGAGGATCGCGTCGTAGCCGCCTGCCACCTCGGCGAGCTCATCGATCCGACGAGGGAAGGCGTGCGCTGTGTCCAGCATTAACTGTTCCCGGCAAATTGGCGTTTCGGGGTTGAAACTCGTCTGGAGGCGATAGAGATGAGGGGCGGGACGGTCAAGCCGGCCACCGCCGGCCACCGCCGGCAACCGCCGGCACCGGTCGGCGTCGGCCGTAGAGGCCAGGGCGCCGGCACCTTCGGCCGGAGCTTTCGCGCCGACTTCCGCGGCCGGCTGCGGACATGGCGAAGACGGCCCGTTGCGCGACGAAAATTCCGCGTCCGCCCCTTGACACTCGGCCACCGCAATCGCTAGTTAGCCGCCGTTAGCACTCCCCTCGAGTGAGTGCTAACACCAGATTGGCCGGGCACTCGCGAAGGCCCGGCGTTTCGTCCAACGAAGGGTTCAAACGAACATGGCAGCTGTGAACTTCCGTCCCCTGCACGACCGCGTCGTGGTTCGCCGGGTGGAGTCCGAAGCCAAGACCGCCGGCGGCATCATCATTCCGGACACCGCGAAGGAAAAGCCGCAGGAAGGCGAGATCGTCGCCGTCGGCTCCGGCGCGCGCGACGATTCCGGCAAGGTCGTTCCGCTCGACGTCAAGGAAGGCGACCGCGTCCTCTTCGGCAAGTGGTCCGGCACCGAGGTCAAGCTGAACGGCGAAGACCTCCTGATCATGAAAGAGTCCGACATCATGGGCGTCGTCGCCTGAGGCGGCGCGACCAACGGACCGATCCACGAAACGATGAAACTTCAAACGGCGCCGGCCGAAATGGCGCGCCCGGGAGAATATCAACATGGCAGCTAAAGACGTAAAGTTCGGCCGCGACGCGCGTGAGCGCATGCTGCGCGGCGTCGACATCCTCGCCGACGCGGTGAAGGTGACCCTCGGCCCGAAGGGTCGTAACGTCGTCATCGACAAGTCCTTCGGCGCTCCGCGCATCACCAAGGACGGCGTCACCGTCGCCAAGGAGATCGAGCTCGAGGACAAGTTCGAGAACATGGGCGCCCAGATGGTGCGCGAAGTGGCCTCGAAGACCAACGACAAGGCCGGTGACGGCACCACCACCGCGACGGTCCTCGCCCAGGCGATCGTCAAGGAAGGCGCCAAGGCGGTTGCCGCCGGCATGAATCCGATGGACGTCAAGCGCGGCATCGACGCCGCCGTCCTGAAGGTCGTCGAGGCGCTCGGCTCGGCCGCCCGCTCGATCGACACCTCGGACGAAGTCGCCCAGGTCGGCACCATCTCGGCCAATGGCGAGAAGGAAATCGGCGAGATGATCGCCGCCGCCATGCAGAAGGTCGGCAACGAGGGTGTCATCACCGTCGAGGAAGCCAAGACCGCCGAGACCGAGCTCGAGGTCGTCGAGGGCATGCAGTTCGACCGCGGCTACCTGTCGCCGTATTTCGTGACCAATGCCGAGAAGATGGTCGCCGAGCTCGAGGACGCCTACATCCTCCTGCACGAGAAGAAGCTCTCCAACCTCCAGGCGCTGCTGCCGGTTCTCGAGGCTGTCGTCCAGTCGTCGAAGCCGCTGATCATCATCGCCGAGGACGTCGAGGGCGAGGCTCTCGCGACGCTCGTCGTCAACAAGCTGCGTGGCGGCCTCAAGATCGCCGCCGTCAAGGCTCCGGGCTTCGGCGACCGCCGCAAGGCCATGCTCGAGGACATCGCGATCCTCACCGGCGGCACGGTGATCTCCGAGGACGTCGGCATCAAGCTCGAGAACGTCACTCTCGACATGCTCGGCCGCGCCAAGAAGGTCTCGATCACCAAGGAAAACACCACCATCGTCGATGGCGCCGGTGAGTCCGAGCAGATCAAGGCCCGCGTCGGTCAGATCAAGGCGCAGATCGAGGAGACCACCTCGGACTACGACCGCGAGAAGCTTCAGGAGCGCCTGGCCAAGCTCGCCGGCGGCGTCGCGGTCATCCGCGTCGGCGGTGCGACCGAGGTCGAGGTGAAGGAGAAGAAGGACCGCGTCGACGACGCCCTCAACGCGACCCGCGCGGCCGTCGAGGAAGGCATCGTCCCGGGCGGCGGCGTCGCGCTGCTGCGCGCCTCCAACGCCGTCGACCTCAAGGGGGCCAATTCCGACCAGGACGCCGGCATCTCGATCGTCCGCAAGGCCCTGCAGGCGCCGATCCGTCAGATCGTCACCAATGCCGGCGCCGAGGGCTCGATCATCGTCGGCAAGGTGCTCGAGAACTCTTCGCTCTCCTACGGCTACAACGCCGCGACCGGCGAATATGGCGACATGATCCAGATGGGCATCGTCGACCCCGTCAAGGTCGTGCGTTCGGCTCTCCAGGACGCGGCTTCGGTTGCCGGCCTGCTGGTCACCACCGAGGCGATGATCTCGGAGGCTCCGAAGAAGGAGTCGGCCGGCGGCGGCATGCCCGGCGGCATGGGCGGCGGCATGGGCGGCATGGGCGGCATGGACTTCTAAGAAGCCGAGAAGGCTTCGAAGAAGACCATCAAGCCGCCCATCTTCCAGGATGCTGAAGCCGGGCAGGCCCGGCTTCAGATGGCGGCATGGACTTCTAAGAAGCCGAGAAGGCTTCGAAGAAGACCATCAAGCCGCCCATCTTCCAGGATGCTGAAGCCGGGCAGGCCCGGCTTCAGATGGCGGCATGGACCTCCAAGTCTGTCCGACCACCGCTTCCCACAGAAGCACATCGATCAGGGCGGTCCTTCGGGGCCGCCCTTTTTGCGTGTCGTGTGCCACCACGACAACCACGGACGCAATCGCGCGAGGAAGCGGCCGCGGATACATCCCCGCTGTCACATTAAATCCCTGAGATAAAAGGGAACGCGGCGACGCGACCGGCGTTCTTCTGGCATCGGCCTGCCAATGTGGCAGGCTCAACGGAGCGAACGACAATGGTCGACAAGAACGAAATCAAGGGCGCTGCCAAGGAACTCGGCGGCAAGGTCAAATCCGCGGCCGGACGCGCCACCGGCGACCGCGAGATGGAAGCCGACGGCAAGCTGGACCAGGTCGAGGGCAAGACCCAGAAGAACTACGGCAAGGTCAAGGACGCCGTGAAGGACCAGACCGGCGCGCACTGACGGCGCCAACAATCGGGCATGCCACGGCCGCTCCGAAAGGAGCGGCCGTTTTCGTTGGCCATTCATCTGGCGGCTTCCTCGCCGGCCCGCCCCGACTTGAGGTAGCGGAGCAGAAACCGGCTCGAAGCGCCTCGGTAGGCCCTTGAGAGTCTGGATGAGAGGCAAACGCTCCAACATCCTGATTCTGCGGATCGTGCCGTCAGAGCATCGGTCCGGCGCTTCGGACCCATGCCGCCGACGCGCGCAATGCCGGATGGCCGATCCGGCTAACGGTCCGTCGCAATGACGTCACTTGCGATCGCCGCATAACCGTTTAATTTGGAGCCGATCCAATCTTCGCCGTGTGAAGCCGGCCGGGCCCGTCGTCCGCCACAAGGCCGCCCCGCGAAGAACTCCACTACGGCACCAAGGAGGCGAACGTGGTCACCTTCACCCTGAATGGCCAGGAAACGACGTTCGACGGCGATCCGGACACCCCCCTTCTGTGGGTCATCCGCGACGCCCAACGTCTGACCGGCACCAAATACGGCTGTGGCATCGCCCAGTGCGGCGCCTGCACGGTCCATGTCGACGGCTCGACGCGGCGTTCCTGCATCACCCCGATCTCCACCCTCGACGGCTCGAGCGTCACCACCATCGAGGGCCTCGAAGGCTCCGAGGCGGAGGCGATCCAGGCCGCGTGGCGGGCGATCGACGTGCCGCAATGCGGCTACTGCCAGTCCGGCCAGATCATGTCGGCGGTCTCGCTGCTGCAGTTCAATCCGGCGCCGAGCGACGACGACATCGACGGGGCGATGGCCGGCAATATCTGCCGCTGCGCGACCTACAAGCGCATTCGCCAGGCGATCCACGACGCCGCCAAGACGCTGGAGGGCTGAGCCATGGGTATCCAGAACATCCGCCCGACCCGCCGCGCCTTCCTCGCCGGCAGCGGCCTCGTCATCGGCCTGACCCTCGTCGGCCGTCAGGCCGGCGCGGCCCTTCTGAAAGGCGCCCCGCAGGATGCACCCGGCGAGCAGGCGAAGCTCAACGCCTTCGTCCGCGTTGCCCCCGACGGTACCGTGACGGTGCTGTCGAAGCATCTCGAAATGGGCCAGGGGCCCTATACGGGCCTCACCACCATCGTCGCCGAGGAACTCGACGCCGACTGGTCGCAGATGCGCGTCGCGGCAGCGCCCGCCGACGACGACCTCTACAAGAACCTCGCCTTCGGCCTGCAAGGGACCGGCGGCTCGACCTCGATCGCCAATTCCTACGAGCAGCTGCGCAAGGCCGGCGCGACGGCGAAGGCGATGCTGGTTGCCGCGGCGGCCGACGCATGGGGCGTTCCGGCGGGCGAGATCACCGTCTCGGCGGGCCGCATCCGCCATGAAGGCAAGGGCAAGGAGGCCGGCTTCGGCGAGTTCGCCGACAAGGCCGCGACGATGGATGCACCGGCCGAGGTCAAGCTGAAGGACCCGAAGGACTTCGTGCTGATCGGCAAGGACCGGCACAAGCTCGACACCGACGAGAAGACCAACGGCAAGGCGGTCTTCACCCTCGACGTCATGGCCGACGACATGCTGATCGCCATGGTCGCCCACTCGCCGCATTTCGGCGCGACGGTGAAGGGCTTCGACGACGGCGAGGCGCGCCGGATCAAGGGCGTCGTCGACGTCAAGCAGGTTCCCCAGGGCGTCGCGGTCTATGCCGAGAACACCTTCGCCGCGCTGAAGGGCCGCGCGGCTCTCCGCATCGACTGGGATCTCTCCAAGGCCGAGACCCGCTCCAGCCAGCGGATCTACGACGACTACCGGGCCGAGATGAAGGCCGATCCCTTCGAGGCGGCCAACAGGGGCGACGTCGGCGCGGCGATGTCGGCCGACGGCATCACCTCGATGGATGCCGAGATGGTCTTCCCCTTCCTTGCCCACGCCCCGATGGAGCCGCTCGACGCGGTCTTCGTCCCGGCCGAGGACGGCTCGATCGACTGCTACAACGGCTCGCAGTTTCCCGGTCAGGACAAGGCGGCGATCGCCGAGATCTGCGGCGTCGACCCGTCGAAGGTCCGCATCAACGTCCAGCTCGCCGGCGGCTCCTTCGGCCGCCGGGCGCAGTTCGGCTCGCCCTACATGCGGGAGGCCGCGGCGGTCTTCAAGGCGTCCGGCATGAAGCGGCCGGTCAAGCACATGTGGACCCGCGAGGACGACATTCGCGGCGGCTTCTACCGGCCGATCTATCTTCATTCGATCAAGGGCGCGATCGACCGCGACGGCAACATCACCGGCTGGGACCACACGATCGTCGGCCAGTCGATCATGCACAAGGACGAGCTCGACGACACCACCGTCGAGGGCACGGCCGACATGCCCTATCAGATCCCCAATCTCAGGGTGCTCGCCCACCAGCCGAAGCTCGGCGTGCCGGTGCTGTGGTGGCGCTCGGTCGGCCATACCCACACCGCCTTCGCCGTCGAGACCTTCCTCGACCGGCTGCTCGAGCGGGCCGGCAAGGACGCGGTCGAGGGCAGGCTGGCACTCCTGAAGGATTCGCCGCGCCATACCGGCGTCCTGAAGAAGGTCGCCGAGATCTCCGGCTGGGGCTCGCCCCCGCCGGAGGGGCGCCAGCGCGGCGTCGCGGTGCACAAGAGCTTCAACACCTATGTCGCGGAGGTCGCCGAGGTTTCGATCGGCGACGGCGGCATGCCCAAGGTTCACAAGGTCTGGTGCGCGGTCGATTGCGGCGTCGCCGTCAATCCGAACATCATCCACGCCCAGATGGAGGGCGGCATCGGCTACGGCCTCGGCGCGATCCTCTTCGACGCCATCGATCTCGGCGACGGCGGCGCGGTGGTGCAGTCGAATTTCGACGACTACCGCTCGCTGCGCATCAACGAGATGCCCGACGTCGAGGTGGCGATCATCCCGTCGAGCGAAGCGCCGACGGGCGTCGGCGAGCCGGGCGTACCACCGATCGGCCCTGCCGTCGCCAATGCCTGGCGCCGGCTGACCGGCCAGCCCGTCCAGCGGCTGCCGATGACGAACGGGCTGCTCTCCTGACCGGCGGCCCGATCGGACGTCGTGACGGGCGCGCGGACAAAACCCGCGCCCGTCATGTTCCGGTCGCAGGACCGGGCGAGGTTGCCAGAGACGACAGAGAATTCAGGATCACGATGCGGAACCAGACACGAGCCGGGCTCATTCGCGCAGCGCTTATCGCCACCAGCCTCGCGCTGCCGCTGGCGGCGGGCGCCCAGGACCGGGCTCCGGAAGCGCCGGCGCCTTCGACGCCTGCCCTGCCCCAGAACGACCAGAACCAGGCGAAGAGCCTGAAGAGCGTCGCCGACTTCGACAACATCGCCGACGAGACCGAGCGCTCGATCGCGATCTTCCAGGAAACCGGCAAGGTTCTCCTCAATCCGCGCTGCGTCAACTGCCATCCGGCCGGCGACCGTCCGCTGCAGGGCATGGACATGCATCTCCACCAGCCGCCGGTGCAGCGCGGCGACGCCGACTTCGGCATGCCGGGGATGATGTGCAACACCTGCCACGGCCCGAAGAACGCCCCGGTCGTCGCCCAGAGCGACAACATCAAGTCGATCCCGGGCAATCCGAACTGGCACCTCGCACCGATCGAGATGGCCTGGCAGGGCCGCTCGCTCGGCGACATCTGCCGGCAGATCAAGGACCAGGACCGCAACGGCGGCAAGACCCTGGCCGAGCTCGTCGAGCACATGGCGAGCGACGACCTCGTCGGCTGGGGCTGGCATCCGGGCAAGGGCCGCGAGCCGGTGCCGGGCACCCAGAAGCAGTTCGGCGAGCTCTACAAGGCCTGGGCCGCCACCGGGGCGCACTGCCCGGACTGACGCGGCGGGGGTGCTTTTGCCCTGTCAGGCCACGCGGCAGCGGTCTTGAAAGGCGCGTCATCCTCGGCCTTGTGCCGAGGATCTCCTGCGGCTAGCCGCATCCGATCCGGCGGCGGAGGGGCGTTGGCGTCGGTTCATCGTTCGTTGGCACAGCCTCGGAAAGCCTCGCCCGCGGGTTGTGACGAGGAAAGGCGTCAAGGTCATCGCTTCACCGGCGATCCGTCGCCGTCGCCGATCCATCGCTTCGCCGGCAGTAGATCCTCGGCACAAGGCCGAGGATGACGAAGGGGGTATGTCGTCGGCTTGTCCGGCAACCTATTGGCCATCGGGACAAGCACGGCCTCATTCTTGGCCTCGTGCCCGAGAATCCAGAACTCGTCGAGCACCGGTCGGTTGCGGCTGTGACAGCCGGCTATGAGGGGTAGTCGAGTTGAGATGCGGCGGCAACCGCCCCTGGATTCTCGGCACAAGGCCGAGAATGACGATGCGGGGGGTGCTTTCGCCCTTTCAGGCCACGCGTAAGCGGTCATGCCAAACGCGGCGTCATCCTCGGCCTCGTGCCGAGGATCTACTGGAGGCGGCCACATCCGATCCGGCGGCGGAGGGGCGTTGGCGTCGGTTCATCGTTCGCTGGCACAGCCACGGACTTCCTCGCCCGTCGGCTTGGCCGAGGAATGGCGTCACGGTCATCGCTTCATCGGCGGTCCGTCGCTGTCGTCGATCCATCGCCTCATCGGCGGTCCATTGCCTTCACCTTCATCGCTTCATCGGTGGTCCGTCGCCGATCCATCGCTTCGCCGGCAGTAGATCCTCGGCACAAGGCCGAGGATGACGAAGCGGGGATGTCGTCGGCTTGCCCGGCAGCCCGGCGGCCATTGGGCCAGGCACGGCCTCATGCCCGAGAATCCAGAAATCGTCGAGCACCGGTCGGCTCGGCTGTGACAGCCGGCTATGAGGGGTGGTCGAGTTGAGATGCGGCGGAAACCGCCCCTGGATTCTCGGGACGGGGCCCGAGAATGACGATGCGGGGGTGATCTCGCCCTGTCCGGCCACGCGTAAGCGGTCATGCCAAACGCGGCGTCATCCTCGGCCTCGTGCCGAGGATCTACTGCGGCTGGCCGCATCCGATCCGGTGGCGGAGAGGCGTTGGCGTCGGTTCATCGTTCGTCGGCACAGCCTCGGAAAGCCTCGCGCGTCGGCTCGGCCGAGGAAAGGCGTCACGGTCATCGCTTCATCGGTGGTCCGTCGCTGTCGCGGGTCTATCGCGTCATCGACGGTCCATCGCCGTCACCGTCATTGCTTCACCGGCGGTCCGTCGTCGTCACGGGTCCATCGCTTCGCCGGCAGTAGATCCTCGGCACAAGGCCGAGGATGACGAGGCGGGTATGTCGTCGGCTTGTCCGGCAACCTATTGGCCATCGGGACAGGCACGGCCTCATCCTCGGCCTCATGCCCGAGGATGACGAAGCGTTGGGGACTGCGGGCGCCCGGCCGAGCCCGCGACGGCCGCCGAGGCATCGACAGAGCTGCGGGATTGCGCGACCCGGTCCCCGATATTGCCTTCAACGCCGGAGTACGGTGCGCCGATCCACAACCGCGGCGTCATTCTCGGGCCTCGTGCCGAGAATCCAGAAATCGTCGAGCACCGGTCGGTTCGGTTGCGGCTGCGACAGCCGGTTTTGAGGGGTGGTCGAGGTGAGATGCGGCGGCAACCGCCCCTGGATTCTCGGGACGGGGCCCGAGAATGACGATGCGTTGAGGTCTGCGCCCTGTCAGGCCACGCAGCAGCGGTCATGCCAAACGCGGCGTCATCCTTGGCCTTGTGCCGAGGATCTGCTGCGGCTGGCCGCATCCGATCCGGTGGCGGAGAGGCGTTGGCGTCGGTTCATCGATCGTTGGCACAGCCTCGGACTGCCTTGCCTGTCGGCTTGGCCGAGGAAAGGCGTCACGGTCATCGCTTCATCGGTGGTCCGTTGCCGATCCATCGCTTCGCCGGCAGTAGATCCTCGGCACAAGGCCGAGGATGACGAAGCGGGGATGTCGTCGGCTTGTCCGGCAGCCCGTCGGCCGTCGGGACAAGCACGGCCTCATTCTTGGCCTCATGCCGAGAATCCAGAAATCGCCGAGTACCGGTCGGTTCGGCTGCGACAGCCGGCTATGAGGGTAGCCGAGTTGAGATGCGGCGGAAACCGCCCCTGGATTCTCGGCACAAGGCCGAGAATGACGAAGCGGGTATGTCTGCGCCTTGTCCGGCAGCCCGTCGGCCGTCATGCCGGGCGCGGTGTCGTCCCCGGCGAGGCGGGAGCTTCGTATCAGCCCTCGACCAGGCGGCGGGCCTGTTCGATCCAGCGCTCCTCGCCGATGCGGTCGGGAAAGCCGAGCTCCTGCTCGACCCAGAGCACCTCGTGGGGCTCGAGCCCGGCCAGCTGGTCGAAATGATAGATGCCGCGGTCGAAAAGCAGCTTCTCGATCGCCGTGCCGATGCCGTCGATCCGGGTGAGGTCGTCCGGATTGCCGTGGCGGGGCGCAGGCAGGCCCTCAGGGGCGCTGGCGCCGACCGGCGGCGTTGAGGCCGGTCCAGACGCGCTCGTCGTGTCGGCGGCGATGGTCTCGAGCGGCGCCTGGGCGCCCGGGGTGCGAAACGCACCCGTCACCGCGGCCGGTTCGCCGCCGGCCGGGCGGTCGTCGACGAGGCTGTCCTTCCCGACGATGCCGTCGGGCTCGATCCCCGATGTTCGACGAGGCTCGGCCGCCTTCTTGCCGAGCTGGCGATAGTCGAGCGTGCGGAAATCGTTGTCGAACTTTTCCGCCTTGTGCTTTTCGGCCAGCGGATCCGGCGGCAGCCGCCGGGCGTCCTTGCCGGGCGTCGGGCCGTCGGGATTGGAAAAGGCGAGCTTGGCCCGGCGCTCGGCATGGATCGTCTTCGGCTTTGTGGGGGCGGCGGGGGCGGCATCGGCCGCCAGCGTCGGCATCATGTCCGGGACGCGCTCGTCGCTGCGACCGCGCACGACTTCCGCCGAGACCATGCTGCCGCCGAAGGTGGCGAACTGCGCATGGGTGAGCGGTGCAGGCGCCTCGCCCCTGACGGTGCCGGAGGCCGGCTGCCAGGAGGCCCGCTCGCGCTTTCGCCGCAACCGCTCGCGCTCCCGCGCGGCATCGTCCTCGGACAGGTGCGAATAGTCCAGCGTGCGGAAATCGCGGTCGAAGGCGCCGGCCTTGTGCTTCTCCTCCAGAGGATCGGTCACCGTCTCCTTCGGCAGCGACTTCTCGCTGCCCTTCGCCCGCTCGCTGCATTCGAGGGAAGCGGTGACCGGGTGGTCCGTATCGAGACCCTCGGCGGTCGCCTTCGAATCATTCGCGCTCATGGTCGGTGGCCCGTCCTTGCCTGGTGTCGAGGTGAAATCAGCCATTCGGGAAGAAGCGCGGTCGGCGCGCGGCAACTGGCTGCCGGGGCGCTCCGTTTGGCCTGCCGCGCCATTTCGGCGCCCGGCCGTCGCCGCGCCCGCCTCGCCATGGCCGGGCCGCCGGCGGCCAAGGGCGATGGCCGCCCCTGCCAGAAGGAAAAGCAGTCGTCCTGCTTTCGACCACACCCATGACCTCCCGAGGATCGAAACGCTTGTAACTCCTGTCCTTGAAGCTAGTCGGCCGCCCGGCCTGCGACAACCACCGGAAGACCGAAATGCTCGCTGATCGACAGGAATGACGAGAGACTTTGGCAAAGTTGTCGTCGATCCGGCATTTTAGGCACCCGCTGCAGAGCCAAGCGGCCGGTTCGCGACAAAAGCGCACAGGCGGGCGGGCCGAAGATGTCTCAGCCGAATTCCTTCGCCACCCGGTGAAGGATGGAGTGCCGGCGGGCGAGCGCCTCGATGTCGCGGGAATAGCCGCCGCCGATCACCGCCGCGACGGCGACCCCGCGATCGCGGAAAAAGCCGATGACCCGCCGGTCGCGCTCGGCAATGCCTTCGTCGGAGAGGGAAAGACGGCCGAGCCGGTCGTCGCGATGGGGATCGACCCCGGCATTGTAGAAGACGAGCTCCGGCCGGGCCACGGCATGCGCCCTGTCGAGAGCGCCCGCGAGGGCCTCCAGATAGTCTTTGTCGCCGGTGGCGTCGGGCAGTCCGACATCGAGGTCCGACTGCGCCTTGTCCGCCGGATAGTTCCGCTCGGCATGGATCGACAGGGTGAAGACGCGCGGCTCGACGGCGAAGATGCGCGCGGTTCCGTCACCCTGATGGACATCGCAGTCGACGACGAGGATCTGTTCGACGTCGCCATCGGCAAGCAGCACCGAGGCGGCGACGGCGACGTCGTTGAACACCGAAAATCCGGCACCGCCCGAGCGATGGGCGTGATGGCTGCCGCCGGCGGTGTTGCAGGCAAGGCCCTCGGCCAGCGCCAGACGGGCGGCGAGCACCGTTCCGCCGGTGGCGCAGCGCGAGCGCATGGCGACACGCTCGTCGACCCTGAAGCCGATCGCCTTCTCCATGTCCGGCGGCACCGCCTCGAACAGCACCTGGTCGACATAGCGCGGATCGTGGGCGAGCCGCAGCCATCCCGGCAGCGCCGGCGCCGGGACATGGTAGCCGGCCGGGCCGACGACGCCGTCCTCGCGCAGGATCTCGGCAAGGCGGGTGAATTTCGACATCGGAAAGCGGTGATGGGCGTCGAAATTCGCGTCGAAGGCGGGATGGTGGATGATCGGAACTGTCATGGCACGCCATAGATAGGCAGGCGGTGCCGGCGCCACAGGGCTCGTGCGCTGCGGGCGTCGCAGGTGACGCGCAGATGGTGGCTCATGCCGGGCCGGTGGCGGCCGATCATGACAGTGGATGAACGGCATTCGGACGGGATGGCGGCGGATCGCCACGGACTTTGCGGAGCGAATCGGCCATCCTGGAAAAAGGCGCTTCCCGATCGGCCGAGACGGCGAGGCGCAGACGGGGACGAGCGTGACGCTGCATCAGCCAGAGCCCGCCGGCGTGAAAGCCGGGGAGACGATCGAGGTGAGCCACCGGCGGGTGCTGGAGATCACCCTGCCGATGACGCTCGCCTTCATGACGACGCCGCTGCTCGGCATGACCGACATCGCGGTGATCGGCCGGATCGGCGATGCCGAGACCCTCGGCGGCCTGGTCGTCGGCACGCTGATCTTCGACTTCGTCTTCGCCGTCTGCAACTTCCTTCGCGCCGGCACGACCGGGCTGACCGCCCAGGCCGTCGGGGCCGGCCGCAGGCGGGACGCCGAGGCGGTGTTCCTGCGCGCCCTGGTGCTGGCGCTCGGCATCGGCCTTCTCCTCATCGTCGCCGAACCGCTGATCATGAGCCTCGGACTGCTTGCCGTCGCGCCGGGGCCGCGGGTGGCGGAGGCGGCCGGAACCTATGTCTTCGTGCGGATGTTCTCCGCCCCCTTCGCGCTCGCCAACTACGCCATTCTCGGCTCGGTGCTCGGCCGCGGCTGGAGCGGCCGGGCGCTCCTCCTGCAGATTATCGTCAACGGCACCAACATCGCCCTGTCGATCCTCTTCGGCCTGGTGTTCGGATGGGGCATCGAAGGCGTCGCGCTCGGCACGATCTGCGGCGAGGCGGTGGGCTGCCTCGCCGGCGTCGCCGTTCTCGCGCCCAGCCTTGCCGCTGGGCGCCTGCCCGGCCGGGCGGAGGTCTTCGACCGGAGGGGCTTCGGGCTAATGCTCGGCGTCAATCGCGACATCATGATCCGCTCCTTCTGCCTTCTCGCGGGCTTTGCCCTGTTCACCCGGCTGAGCGCCAGCTTCGGCCCGGTGACGCTGGCGGCCAACGGCCTTCTGATGAACATCTTCATGACCGGATCCTATTTCCTCGACGGCGTCGCGACGGCGAGCGAACAGCTTGCGGGCCTCACCATCGGGGCAAGGCTGAGGCAGGCCTTCGACCGGACGGTCAGCCTGACCGTTCTCTGGGGAATGGCGATCGGCTTCGTCCTGTCGGCGGTCATCCTGTTCGGCGGCGAAGCGCTGATCCACTTCCTCACCACCGATCCCGAGGTTCGGGCGACGGCGCGCATCTACCTGCCCTTCGCGGCGGCGACACCCCTCGTCGGCGCCCTCGCCTTCGTCATGGACGGCCTCTATATCGGCGCCACCTGGTCGGCGGCGATGCGCGATATGATGATCCTGTCGCTGGCAGCCTTCGCGCTTTTCGGCTATGGCCTCGCGCCGCTCTTCGGCAATGACGGCCTCTGGATCGGCTTCGAGCTGTTTCTCGGGCTGCGCGGGGCCAGCCTCTACGCCATGCTGCCGCGCCAGCGAGACAGGAGTTTCGCCGCCACCTCCGGCTGATCCCGGCTGGGCTGCAGACCCCGCCCCGGATGACCCTGCGTCACCATGCCTCATTGCGAAGAAACTATTGATTCTGCTATACTTTTTATCAGTCACGGGAATTGTCGGTGGCGTTTCGCATCAGGCGATGCGGGCAAAATGATGCACGCCTACCTATCTCGTGCCAGTGCCTCCCAAGGCGTATCGATTCCGATCGTGCCCATGCGGTCGGAGATGCGGCGGCGGCCAGGGGCGTGTCGTCGTTGCGGATTGCGGCGGTGGTCGGCGGTGACTGCCGCCGCTCTTTCGCGAAGAACAGGCGCGATTGCGATTTCCTTTCGTTTTGACCATGATCCGGCAAAAACGGAAAGGGGAACGCCATGCTCTCGGAACGCCAGCTCCAGATTCTCGAGAGCGCCAAACGCTCCGGCCGGGTGATGGTCGACGAATTGTCGGCGCGCTTCGAGGTTTCGGTCCAGACCATCCGCAAGGATCTCAACGAGCTCTGCGACGCCCGGCTTCTGACCCGCGTCCACGGCGGCGCGATCCTTTCCTCCGGCGTCGAGAATGTCGGCTACGACGCAAGGCGGGTGATCGCCGCGGAGGAGAAGGCGGCGATCGGCCGGGCGGCGGCCGACCTCATCCCCAACCAGGCCTCGCTGTTCATCAATATCGGTACGACGACGGAGGCGGTGGCGCACCAGCTGCTGCGCCATTCCGGCCTGATGGTGATCACCAACAACATCAATGTCGCGATCGCCATGCGCCCCTATCCGGAGGTCGAGGTGGTGATCGCCGGCGGCGTCGTGCGGCGCTCGGACGGCGGCATCGTCGGCGAGGCGGCGGTCGACTTCATCCGCCAGTTCAAGGTCGACTTCGCCGTCATCGGCGCCTCGGCCATCGACCTCGACGGCTCGCTGCTCGATTTCGACTATCGCGAGGTGCGGGTCGCCCAGGCGATCATCGGCAATGCCCGCCATGTCATCCTCGCCGCCGATTCCTCAAAGTTCGAGCGCTCGGCGCCGGTGCGGATCGGCCATCTCGACCAGGTGCAGACCTTCGTCACCGACACCGCGCCGCCGGAAATCAGGGCGATCTGCGCTGCCGCCGACGTGCGGCTGGTCGAGGCCGGGCCGCCTGCCGGCGCCCGCAACGGCGCCGCCACGGGTGAGGCCGTCGCCTGACAGGTCGTTTCGTATAATTTCGTTTGACGTTCGCTTCTCTTTCGAATTACACTTCTCGACGTTCGCAATCGCAACCTAAATGCTGCACTGCGAAGCGGGAGAGCATGAAGACCTACGACATCTTCGTCATCGGCGGCGGCATCAATGGCTGCGGCATCGCGCGCGACGCGGCCGGACGGGGCTACAGCGTGGGCCTTGCCGAGATGAACGATCTCGCCTCCGGCACCTCCTCCTGGTCGACCAAGCTGATCCATGGCGGCCTGCGCTATCTGGAGCATTACGAATTTTCCCTGGTGCGCCACGCGCTGATGGAGCGCGAGGTGCTCTGGAAGATCGCGCCGCACATCATCCGTCCGCTGCGCTTCATCCTGCCCCATCACGACGGGCTTAGGCCGAAATGGCTGCTGCGCACCGGCCTCTTCCTCTACGATCACATCGGCGGCCGGCGGAAGCTGAAGGCGACGACGAAGGTCGATCTCACCGGCCCGCTCGGCGCGCCGCTTAAGAGCGAATATACGACCGGCTTCGAATATTCCGACGCGCGGGTGGACGACGCCCGGCTCGTCGTCCTCAACGCCCGCTCCGCCGAGGCGAAGGGCGCCGACATCATGGTGCGCAGCCGCCTCGTCGCGGCGCGGCGCGAGGCCGGGCTCTGGCAGCTCACTTTGCGCGACGAGGCGACCGGCAAGGAAAGCCGCGCCGCCGCCCGCTTCCTGGTCAATACCGGCGGCCCGTGGGTCGACATCATCCTGCGCGGGGCGATGGGCCGCAACGAGGCCCATCACATCCGCCTCGTCCAGGGCTCGCACATCGTCACCCGCAAGCTCTACGACCACGACCGGGCCTACATCTTCCAGAATTCCGACGGCCGGATCATCTTCACCATCCCCTATGAGGACGACTTTACCCTCATCGGCACCACCGACCGCGACTACGAGGGAGATCCCGCCGCCGCCGCCATCACCGACGAGGAGACCGACTATCTCGTCGCGGCGGCGAGCGAGTATTTCGCCCGGCCGGTGACCCGCGACGACATCGTCTGGAGCTTTTCCGGCGTCAGGCCGCTGTTCGACGACGGCGCATCGAAGGCCCAGGAGGCGACTCGCGACTACGTGCTGCGCACCGAAGGCGACAAGGACGGTCCGGGGCTGCTCAACTGCTTTGGCGGCAAGATCACCACCTACCGGGTGCTCGCCGAGGACGCGATGGAGAAGATCGGCTCGGCGATCGGCCGCAAGGGCGAAAGCTGGACGGGCGGCGCCGCGCTGCCGGGCGGCGACTTTCCGGTGGACGGGATTGCCGGCCTCGAAGAAGCGCTGGCGCGCCAGGCACCGGAGCTCGCCAAGGCGACGATCCGCCGGCTGGTGCGGGCCTATGGCACCGACGCCGCGGCATTTGCCAGGGCCGGCGGGCTCGGCGAGGATTTCGGCCATGGTCTCTTCGCGGCCGAGGTCGATTTCCTGATCGAACGCGAGTGGGCGCAGAGCGCCGACGATATCTTGTGGCGCCGGTCGAAGCTCGGCCTGCGTTTCTCGCCGGCCGAGGCGGAGCGGCTGGCAAAATACGTGGAAAAGGCGACGGAAAGGCAGCGGGCGGCGGCCTGAAGGCCGGCTCACCGACGCAGCCAACCGTTTGGGAGGACGGATTGCTCGAACTCATCGATGTCAGCCGAAGGGTCAGCGGCGAGGATCACATCATCGGCGTGTCGATGGCGCTGCAGCGCTCGTCGCTGAACGTCCTGCTCGGCCCGACGCTTTCCGGCAAGACCTCGCTGATGCGGCTGATGGCGGGGCTCGACGCGCCGACCTCCGGCAAGGTGATGATGGACGGCAAGGACGTCACCGGCGTGCCCGTACGCCGGCGCAACGTCGCCATGGTCTACCAGCAGTTCATCAACTACCCGACGCTGACCGTCTACGAGAACATCGCCTCGCCGATGCGCGTCGCCGGCCGGCCGAAAGCGGAGATCGACGCTGCCGTCAGGAAGGCGGCCGACCTTCTGAAGATGACGCCCTATCTCGACCGCACGCCGCTCAACCTTTCGGGAGGCCAGCAGCAGCGCACGGCGCTGGCGAGAGCCCTCGTCAAGAACGCCGATCTCGTGCTCCTCGACGAGCCGCTCGCCAATCTCGACTACAAGCTGCGCGAGGAACTGCGTGAGGAACTGCCGAAGATCTTCGCCGAGACCGGCGCGATCTTCGTCTACGCCACCACCGAGCCGCACGAGGCGCTGCTCCTCGGCGGCCAGACGGCGACGCTGTCGAAGGGCCGCGTCACCCAGTTCGGCGACACGACGGCGGTCTATCGCCGGCCGCAGGACATCGTCACCGCGACGACCTTCTCCGACCCGCCGCTGAACGTCCTGCCGCTGCAAAAGCGCGGGGGCCGCTTTACCGGCGACGGCGGTGTCGACTTCGCGGCGGCCCCCGCCCATGCCGGGCTGTCCGACGGCCGCTACCGGATCGGCGTCAGGCCGCATCGCCTCGAACTCGGCAACGCCCATGGGGCGGGCTTCGACGCCGAGGTCTCGCTGACCGAGGTCACGGGATCGGAAACCTTCATCCATGCAAGGCTCGGCGAGACGCCGATCGTCGCGCTCGTCCACGGCATCCGGCGCGTCGAGGCCGGCGACACGGTGCATCTGTCCTTCGACCCGGGGGAGATCCTGGTCTTTGCCGACGACGGCAGCGCGCTCGGCGCGCCCGCCGCGCTGGCGGCCTGAAGGAGAGCGACGATGGCCCGCATCAGGCTCGATCACATCCGCCACGCCTACAGCCCCGAACTCGCCAAGGCCGGCAACTACGCGCTGCGCGAGGTGGACACCGCCTTCGAGGACGGCGGCGCCTATGCGCTGCTCGGGCCGTCGGGCTGCGGGAAGACGACCCTCCTCAACATCATCTCCGGCCTGCTGACGCCCTCGGACGGGCATGTGCGCTTCGACGACCGGGACGTGACCATGCTGACGCCGGAGGCGCGCAACATCGCCCAGGTGTTCCAGTTCCCGGTGATCTACGACACCATGACGGTGCGCGAGAACCTCGCCTTCCCCCTGAAGAACCGCAAGGTGCCGAAGGCCGAGATCGCGACCCGCGTCGACGACATGCTGCGGCGGATCGGCCTTGCGGCCAAGGCCGACCGCAAGGCGCGCGGGCTGACCGCCGACGAGAAGCAGAAGATCTCGCTGGGGCGCGGCCTGGTGCGTTCCGACGTCGCGGCGATCCTCTTCGACGAACCGCTGACCGTCATCGACCCGCACATGAAGTGGCAGCTGCGCTCGGAGCTGAAGCAGCTCCACCGGGAATTCCAGATGACCATGGTCTACGTCACCCACGATCAGACCGAGGCGCTGACCTTCGCCGACAAGGTGGTGGTGATGTATGACGGCGAGGTCGTGCAGATCGGCACGCCCGAAGAGCTGTTCGAGCGCCCCCAGCACACCTTCGTCGGCTATTTCATCGGCTCTCCCGGCATGAACGTCCTGCCCTGCCGGCTCGAGGGCGGCGAGGCGCTGGTCTCCGGCGAGCGGATCCGCCTGCCGGCGGGGCTCTCTCCGGCCAGGTCCGGCCGGCAGATCGAACTCGGCATCAGGCCGGAATTCGTCTCCCTGGTGCCGCGCGGACAGGGCATTCCGGTGACGATCGAGAAGGTCGAGGACATCGGCTCGGAAAAGATCGTCCGGGCAAGGCTCGGCGAGCACCGCCTGAGCGCCATCGTCGGCGAGGACCGGCCGATCCCCGCCGATGCGGACGTCGCCTTTTCCGACGGGCGGCTCAATCTCTACGCCGATTCCTGGCTGGTCGAGCGGGCCTGAGGAGGACTTGATGGAAAAGACCCTCAACAACAAGGCCTGGTTCTTCGTCCTGCCGGTGCTGCTGCTCGTCGCCTTCTCGGCCGTCGTGCCGCTGATGACGGTGGTGAACTATTCGGTGCAGGATTCCTTCGGCAACAACCAGTTCTTCTGGTACGGCGCCGACTGGTTCCGCGAGGTGCTGACGTCGGAGCGCTTCCACGACGCGCTGATCCGCAATCTGATCTTCTCGGCCATCATCCTCGCCATCGAGGTGCCGCTCGGCATCCTCGTCGCGCTGGCGATGCCGAAGAAGGGCATCTTCGTGCCGGTCTGCCTCGTCCTGATGGCCCTGCCGCTGTTGATCCCCTGGAACGTCGTCGGCACCATCTGGCAGGTTTTCGCGCGCACCGACATCGGCCTTCTCGGCTACACGATCGACGCGCTGGGCATCGACTACAACTATGTGCGCTACCCACTCGACGCCTGGGTGACCGTCATCGTCATGGACGTCTGGCACTGGACGAGCCTCGTCGTCCTGCTCTGCTATGCCGGCCTCGTCTCGATTCCCGACGCCTACTACCAGGCCGCCAAGATCGACGGCGCCTCGCGCTGGGCGGTGTTCCGCTACATCCAACTGCCGAAGATGGGGCGGGTGCTGCTGATCGCCGTGCTCCTGCGCTTCATGGACAGTTTCATGATCTACACCGAGCCCTTCGTCGTCACCGGCGGCGGCCCGGGCAACTCGACGACCTTCCTGTCGATCGATCTCGTCAAGCTGGCGATCGGCCAGTTCAATCTCGGCGAAGCGGCGGCGATGAGCCTGATCTACTTCCTGATCGTCCTTCTCCTGTCGTGGGTCTTCTACACGGTGATGACCAATGCCGGCACCGACAAACCGCTGAAAGGGGGCGCGGAATGACCGACCACGCGACCACCGCCCATTCCAGCCTGCCCGGCGCCGCCCATTCGGAAAGCGCGCTCGCGGCAAGATCGCGCATGAAGACCGGGCATTTCCGCTGGAAGGCGCTGATCCCGGCGCTCTACATCGTCTTCCTGCTCCTGCCGATCTACTGGCTCGTCAATATGAGCTTCAAGACCAACCAGGAGATCCTCGGCGGGCTGACGCTGATCCCGACCAATCCGACGCTTCACAACTACCGGGTCATCTTCACCGATGCGTCCTGGTACATGGGCTACGTCAATTCGATCATCTATGTGGTGATGAACATGGCGATCTCGGTGGCGGTGGCGCTGCCGGCGGCCTACGCCTTCTCGCGCTACCGCTTCCTCGGCGACAAGCACCTGTTCTTCTGGCTGCTGACGAACCGGATGGCGCCGCCGGCGGTGTTCGCCCTGCCGTTCTTCCAGCTCTATTCGGCCTTCGGCCTGATCGACACCCATATCGCCGTGGCGCTCGCCCATTGCCTTTTCAACGTGCCGCTGGCCGTGTGGATCCTCGAGGGCTTCATGTCGGGCGTTCCCAAGGAGATCGACGAGACCGCCTATATCGACGGCTATTCCTTCCCGAAGTTCTTCTTCAAGATCTTCATGCCGCTGATCGCGAGCGGCATCGGCGTCGCCGCCTTCTTCTGCTTCATGTTCTCCTGGGTCGAGCTTCTGATCGCCCGCACCCTGACGGTGACCGACGCCAAGCCGATCTCGGCGATCATGACCCGCACCGTCTCCGCCTCGGGGCTCGACTGGGGCGTTCTCGCAGCGGCGGGCGCGTTGACGATCATTCCCGGCGCGATCGTCATCTGGTTCGTGCGTAACTACATCGCCAAGGGCTTCGCCCTGGGGCGGGTGTGATGGAAGCTGTCGCTTCAACGCCTGTGTGGAGCCACCTCGCCCTGCGAAGCCTTGGCAGGCTGGGGACAGTGGTGGTCGCCGCGCGTCGCCCCCTCGCCCTTCGAGGCTCCCCTTCGACAAGCTCAGGGTCGCACCTCAGGATGAGGGGGCGGGGCGGCGGGGCGCTGCCTTTCGCGGAGTCGTCATCCTCGGGCTTGTCCCGAGGATCTGCTGCCGCCAGAGCGCAAAGACCCTCGGCCATTCGACACCGAAGCGAAACGTCAGGCGCGGTCGATCCTCGGGACAAGCCCGAGGATGACGTCGCGGACGGGGCAACCGTCGGCAGATCAGTCCACGATGTCCTCGATGCCAAGCTTCAGAGCCTTCGCCAAGGCCCTCAGCGTCGACAGGCGCGGGTCGATTTTCCCGCTCTCGATGTCACTGACCGTCGCCGGACGAAGCCCAGCGGCCGCCGCCAGTTCGGCCTGCGTCCAGCCCACCGACTTGCGCCATGCGGCGAGAGGGTGGAGCGTTCCGTCCCAAACGGCTTCGGCCAATTCGCTCGGCATCGACGGCGAGCCCTCGTCGGCCATCATCGCTTGCTCTGCAATGGCGATGTCACCGATATCTTCGACCAGGGCATCGTACTCGGCCTTGGTCATGACGATCATCGGCTCGCCGGAAAGTGTCACTGCCTGGTTCATGTCGACCCCTTATTTGTAGATGTCACGGCGATGCGCGACACGGACCACGAGCAGTTGATTCTCAATCACAAAGATCGCCCGCCAATCTCCGTGACGAAGGCGCCACTCGTTCCGTGCCGAGAGTTTGATGACATCGCCTTCGCCGGAAGCGGCATATCGCTTCAGTTTCGCTTTGAGCGCGTCGCGATCGTTCGCAGGCATCCGTTCCATCGCCTTCGTCGCAGATCGCCGGTAAACGACTTCCATATGCGCATCCGCTCAAACGCATCAACAAAATACGCAATAGCGGAATATCGAAGGCCGCGCAATTCGAGCTTGAGAGCGTCAAAATGATCGACCTTTCCTGGATGGCCTGGACCTGGCCGACGGCGATCTTCTTCATCGCCATCTTCGCGCTGATCGCGCTGATGGGCGTGTGGGAATACGCGGTTCCGGGCGGCGGCCCGCGGGTCGGCATCCTGCGCTTCGAGACCACCCGCGGCGACCGACTGTTCGTGTCGCTGCTCGGCTCCGCCTTCATCTGCCTCGGCTGGCTGTGGGCCACCGACCTATCGCTCTGGTACGCGCTGATCGTCTGCGCGGCCTTTTTCGCTCTCGTCTTCCGCACGGTCTGACGCGGCAGGACAGAGGCTTCGGGTCGCCGCCGGTCGGCCCCAAGTCCGGGAAGGATCGACCGGCTTCTGCAAACGGGAGGATATTTCATGAAACGCACACTCTGGGTCACCAGCGCGGCCCTCGCCATCGCGCTCGCTTCCGGTCCGGCCTTTGCCGACATGGACGCTGCCAAGAAGTTCCTGGACACCGAGATCAAGGATCTCTCGAGCCTCTCGAGAGAGGACCAGGAAAAGGAGATGCAGTGGTTCATCGACGCCGCCCAGCCCTTCCAGGGCATGGACATCAAGGTCGTGTCGGAGACCATCACCACCCATGAATACGAATCGAAGGTGCTGGCGCCGGCCTTCACCGCGATCACCGGCATCAAGGTCACCCACGACCTGATCGGCGAAGGCGACGTCATCGAGAAGCTGCAGACGCAGATGCAGTCGGGCGAGAACATCTACGACGCCTATGTCAACGATTCCGACCTGATCGGCACCCACTGGCGCTACAAGCAGGTCCGCAACCTGACCGACTGGATGGAGAACGAGGGCAAGGACGTCACCAATCCGATGCTCGACGTCGACGACTTCATCGGCACGTCCTTCACCACGGCCCCGGACAAGAAGCTCTACCAGCTTCCCGACCAGCAGTTCGCCAATCTCTATTGGTTCCGCTACGACTGGTTCAACGACGATAAGAACAAGGCCGACTTCAAGGAGAAGTACGGCTACGACCTCGGCGTGCCGGTCAACTGGTCGGCCTATGAGGACATCGCCGAGTTCTTCACCGGCCGCGAGATCGACGGCCAGAAGGTCTATGGCCACATGGACTACGGCAAGAAGGACCCCTCGCTCGGCTGGCGCTTCACCGACGCCTGGCTGTCGATGGCCGGCAATGGCGACAAGGGCATCCCGAACGGCCTGCCGGTGGACGAATGGGGCATCCGGGTCAACGAGCAGAGCCAGCCGACCGGCTCCTGCGTCGCCCGCGGCGGCGACACCAACGGCCCGGCTGCGGTCTATTCGATCCAGAAATATCTCGACTGGCTGAAGGCCTACGCCCCGCAGGAAGCCCAGGGCATGACCTTCTCGGAATCCGGCCCGGTGCCGGCGCAGGGCCAGATCGCCCAGCAGATCTTCTGGTACACCGCCTTTACCGCCGACATGGTCAAGGACGGCCTGCCGGTGGTCGACGAGGAAGGCAATCCGAAGTGGCGCATGGCGCCCTCGCCCCACGGCGTCTACTGGGTCGACGGCATGAAGCTCGGCTATCAGGACGTCGGCTCCTGGACGCTGATGAAGTCGACGCCGGAAGACCGTGCCAAGGCCGCCTGGCTCTACGCCCAGTTCGTCACCTCCAAGACCGTCGACGTGAAGAAGAGCCACGAGGGCCTGACCTTCATCCGCGAGTCGACCATTCGCGACAAGAGCTTCACCGAGCGTGCGCCGAAGCTCGGCGGCCTCGTCGAGTTCTACCGCTCGCCGGCCCGCAAGCAGTGGTCGCCGACCGGCACCAACGTGCCGGACTATCCGAAGCTCGCCCAGCTCTGGTGGCAGGCGATCGGCGATGCCGCCTCCGGCGCCAAGACGCCGCAGGAAGCCATGGACACGCTCTGCGCCAATCAGGAGCAGGTGATGCAGCGCCTCGAGCGGGCCGGCATCCAGGGCGACATCGGCCCGAAGCTCAACGAAGAGCACGACATGGACTACTGGGTCGAGCAGGCCAAGGCGAACGGCACGCTGGCGCCCCAGCCGAAGAAGGAGAACGAGAAGGAAAAGCCGGTCACCGTCTCCTATGACGAGCTGGTGAAGAGCTGGGCCGACGCCAATGCCTCGATGGACAAGGCCGAGGCGATGCCGGCTTCCGGCGACGGCACGATGAAGAAATCGAACTGATCGTCGATTTCCACGGATGGGAAAGCCGGGGTCCGCCCCGGCTTTCGCCATGATCCGGCAGCACGAAAAGACCAAACAGGGGCCCCGCAATGTCCGGCTACGTTCTCGCCATCGACCAGGGCACCACCTCGACGCGGGCGATCGTCTTCGACGACGGCTTTCGCATCAAGGGCGTCGCCCAGCAGGAATTCGCCCAGCATTTCCCCCGCTCCGGTTGGGTCGAGCATGATCCGGAGGAGATCTGGGGCTCCGTCGTCGCCACCGTGCGCGGGGCGCTCGCCGACGCCTCGCTGTCGGCTTCCGACGTCGCGGCGATCGGCATCACCAACCAGCGCGAGACGGTGGTGCTGTGGGACCGCGAGACCGGCAAGCCGATCCACAACGCCATCGTCTGGCAGGACCGGCGCACATCCGATGTCTGCCGCAGGCTGGTGGCGGACGGCGCCGAGCCGGCGATCACCGAAAAGACCGGGCTGATCGTCGATCCGTATTTTTCCGGCACCAAGATCGCCTGGATGCTCGACCATGTCGATGGCGCGCGCGAGAAGGCCGAGGCTGGCAAGCTCGCCTTCGGGACGATCGACTCGTTTCTCCTTGCCCGCCTCACCGGCGGCAAGGTGCATTCGACCGACGCGACCAACGCCTCGCGCACCATGCTCTTCGACATTTCGGCGAACGACTGGGACGACGATCTCCTGAAGCTTCTTGCCGTGCCGCGGGCGATCCTGCCCGAGGTAATGGACTGCGACGCCGATTTCGGCGTCACCGACGCCTCGCTGTTCGGTGCGGCGATCAGGGTTCTCGGCATCGCGGGCGACCAGCATGCAGCGACGCTCGGTCAGGCCTGTTTTGCGCCGGGCATGCTGAAATCCACCTATGGCACCGGCTGCTTCGCCGTCCTCAATACCGGCGGGGAGCGCGTCGCCTCGAACAACCGGCTCTTGACCACCATCGCCTATCGCCTCGCCGGCAAGACCAGCTTTGCCCTGGAGGGCTCGATCTTCATCGCCGGTGCTGCGGTGCAGTGGCTGCGCGACGGGCTGAAGCTGATCGACAAGGCCGATGTCAGCGGCAGGCTGGCGGCAGGCGCCGACCCGGAGCAGGACGTCTATCTCGTTCCCGCCTTCACCGGCCTCGGTGCGCCATGGTGGGACGCCGAGGCGCGCGGCGCGATCTACGGCCTCACCCGCCGGACCGGCCCGGAGGAATTCGCAAGAGCCGCCCTCGAGGCCGTCTGCTACCAGACCGCCGACCTCCTCAACGCCATGAAGAAGGACTGGCCGGCGGCGGCGGACACGGTGCTGCGGGTCGACGGCGGCATGGTCGCCTCCGACTGGACGATGCAGTGCCTTGCCGATCTTCTCGACGCGCCGGTGGACCGGCCGGTGGTGCTGGAAACGACGGCACTCGGCGCCGCTTGGCTGGCCGGGCAGAAGGCCGGGGTCTGGCCGGACGCCGACGGCTTTGCCGCCAGATGGCGGCTGGAGCGGCAGTTCACCCCGCAGATGGACGCCGTCACCAGGGGCGGCAAGCTCACCGGCTGGGCCGATGCGGTGAGGCGCACGCTGACGCGCTGAGGGGGGCCGGCGGTACGGAAGCTCCCCGCGCTCCTCCCCTTTTCCGGAAGGGCGCCCGGCCTCAAAGCCTCGTCATCCCGACCCCAGAGCCGGGACCCATCCTCTGTCGTCGACCGCCGGTCGCGGTGGGCCCATGATCCGCATCCCGCAAAGCTTTATGGCCGCTTTGGCGGTTTGGACTGGATCCCGGGTCAAGCCCGGGATGACGAGTTGGAAATGTCTATGCTCCTTCTGCGGCGTTGCGCTGGGTCAAGCCCGGGTCGACGAAACCGGTGCGGCCTGTGCCTCTCCCCCAGGACGATCGCTTGCAGGAAAGCGCCGTCACTCACGCTTCGATCTCCCCCTCGTGGGACAGAGCAGGCCAATCGCGCGTTCGGGCCCCGGCTTCGAGCGATCGCTCGGCTCCCTCCCCACCGAATCCTTGCCTTAGCCGGAACACGTCCATAATTTGCGGGGAACGACCGCTCCCTTCTATGCGAAACCGGATTCATGACCCAGCGCCTCAACTCCGTTCTCGACGCCATCGGCAACACGCCGCTGATCCGGCTTGCCCGCGCTTCGGAGGAGACCGGCTGCGAGATCTACGGCAAGGCCGAGTTCATGAATCCCGGCCAGTCGGTGAAGGACCGGGCCGGCCTCTTCATCATCCGCGACGCCGAGGAGAAGGGCCTGCTCGAGCCGGGCGGGCTGATCGTCGAGGGCACTGCCGGCAACACCGGCATCGGCCTGTCGCTCGTCGCCAAGGCGCTCGGCTACCAGACGGTCATCGTCATTCCCGAGACCCAGAGCGAGGAGAAGAAGGACGCGCTTCGGCTGATGGGCGCCGAGCTGATCGAGGTGCCGGCGGTCCCCTACAAGAACCCCAACAACTACGTGAAGCTTTCCGGCCGGCTTGCCGAGCAGCTGGCGAAGACCCATTCGGCCGGCGCCATCTGGGCCAACCAGTTCGACAATACCGCCAATCGCGACGGCCATGTCGTCACCACCGCCGAGGAGATCTGGCACCAGAGCGGCGGCGACATCGATGGCTTCATCTGCGCCGTCGGCACCGGCGGCACGCTCGCCGGCACCGCGATGGGGCTGAAGCGCCATTCCGGCCGCATCAAGATCGGCATTGCCGACCCGATGGGCGCGGCGCTCTACAACTATTATGCCCATGGCGAGCTGAAGCCCGAGGGATCGTCGATCACCGAGGGCATCGGCCAGGGCCGCATCACCAGGAATCTCGAAGGGTTCGAGCCGGACTTCGCCTATCAGATCCCCGACGACGAGGCGCTGAAGATCGTCTTTGCCCTGGTCGAGGAAGAGGGCCTCTGCCTCGGCGGCTCGTCGGGCATCAACATTGCCGGTGCGATCCGGATGGCCCGCGAAATGGGTCCCGGCCACACCATCGTGACGGTGCTCTGCGACTACGGCAACCGCTACCAGTCGAAGATGTTCAACCCGGCCTTCCTGCGCGAGAAGAACCTGCCGGTGCCGGGCTGGATCGGTCGGACGCCGCAGTTCGACGTGCCCTACGAGGCGGTCGATTGACCCTCCCGCTGTTTCGCGACGACGCCTATCTCTCGACCGTCGAGGCGAGCGTTACGGGTCTGCGCGAAGATGGCGGCATCCTTCTCGACCGGACGGTGTTCTATGCGACCTCCGGCGGCCAGCCGGGCGACACCGGCCATTTCGAGCGGCAGGACGGCTCGGTGATCAGGATCGCCGCGACGCTCACCGGCGAGACCAAGGACGTCATCGTCCATCTGCCGGCCGAAGGCCAGCCGATGCCCGCCATCGGGGAGCCGCTCGTCCTCCACATCGACTGGAAGCGCCGCTACCGGCTGATGCGCATGCACACCGCCTGCCATATCCTCTCGGTGGTGCTGCCCTACCCGATCACCGGCGCCTCGGTCGGCGAGGAGGAAAGCCGCGTCGACTTCGACCTCACCGACGCCTCCGCCGACAAGGCCGAAGTGACGGAAAGGATGATGGCAATCGTTTCGGCCAACCATCCGGTGTTCACCCGCTGGATCACCGATGCCGAGCTCGACGCCAATCCCGGTCTGGTCAAATCCGCCAATGTCCGCCCGCCGCGCGGGCTCGGGCAGATCCGCCTGGTCTGCATCGGCGAGGACGGCGCGGTCGACACCCAGCCCTGTGGCGGCACCCATGTCTCCGAAACCCAGGAAGTGGGCGAGATCCACATCTCGAAGGTTGAGAAGAAGGGCCGCGAGAACCGTCGGTTCCGGATCCGATTCGGGCCGATGCCGGGGTAGGCGGACGTCCGGCGTTCGCGGTGGCGATATCGTCGGGGCGGCGTTTTAAGGCGGCGAGAGGCCGCGAGCGCCGTGCGAGCACCCCCCTCTGCCCTGCCGGGCATCTCCCCCTCAAGGGGGGAGATCGGCCAGTCGCCTGAGGCCGCGGCTTTCGCCATGGGAAAGCTGTTTATTGGTTGCAGAAGAGACGCCGCCATAGGCGCGCGTGATCTCCCCCCGTGAGGGGGAGATGCCCGGCAGGGCAGAGGGGGGCGCGGTGAACAGGATGAGCGCCGCGAAAAAGCGCTGCGGGAGATCACACTGCGAGGACCGCTCGATATGCCGCAACAAACTGGCGCCGTAGGATCGCGAACACCCGACGCAGCCTTCCGGCCAGCGGCACCTCCGGCGGCGATTACAGCCCCACCCCCGGAACCATCCATTGGCGAGGATGGCGGTCGGCCTAGTTAGCCCCCATGTGCCAAATGGACGGGCCACGCGCTCCGCCGCTCTGGCCAGCCTCCTCAGAACAGGGCAGATTGAGCCCGAATCCTGCATCGAACCGCCACCCGCTCAGACCCGATGACCCAGAACCCTTTCCTGATTTCACCCGAAGATCTCGCCGACGTTCTCGGCCGCGACGGCGTCTCGATCGTCGATGCCTCCTGGTACCTGCCGGCGCAGAACCGATTCGCCAAGGCGGAATACGAGGCGGGGCACATTCCCGGCGCCGTGTTCTTCGATCAGGACGCCATCGTCGACCCGGCGTCGAACCTGCCGCACACCCTGCCCTCGCCGGAGCTTTTCGCCGAAAAGGTCGGCGAACTCGGCATTTCCGACAAGGACACGATCGTCGTCTATGACGGCATGGGCCTGTTCTCGGCGCCGCGGGTCTGGTGGATGTTCCGCAGCTTCGGGGCGAAGGACGTGCGCGTCCTCGACGGCGGCTTCCCGGCTTGGCAGGCTGCCGGCCTGCCGGTCGAGACCACTGCCCCGGCCCCTCGGCCGGCGACCTTCGAGGCCGATGCCGAGGCCAAAGCGGCGGTGTTCCTGCCCGAGATGAAGGAGATCGTCTCCTCCGGCTCGCTGCAGATCCTCGACGCGCGGCCGGCCGATCGCTTTGCCGGCGAGGCGCCGGAGCCGCGGGCGGGCGTGCGCCCCGGCCACATGCCGGGCGCCCACAGCCTGCCTTTCCTCACCCTTGCCGACAACGGCCGGCTGAAATCGCCCGAAGCGCTGCGCCAGGCCTTCGCGGACGCCGGGATCGACCCGGACAAGCCTTCGGTGACGAGTTGCGGCTCGGGCGTGACGGCGGCGGTGATCAGCCTGGCGCTGGAAAGCCTCGGCAATCGCAGCTCCAAACTCTATGACGGCTCCTGGACCGAATGGGGCTCGGCACCGGACACGCCGGTCGAGACCGGCCGGGGCGCGAAGACCTGAGCCGATGCGCCTTCTTCGCACACGCGTCACCAGCCTCGAGCTGAAATCGCCGCCGCGGGGCCTCACCCCCGTGCCGCACGGCGTCGGCATGGTCGCCATCGCCGAGATGCGGTGGATGCCGCTGGCCGAATACCGGGCGCTCTATCGCATCGTCGGCGAGGCCCATCACTGGACCTCGCGGCTCATCGACGACGAGCGGCTGCGCCGCGAGATCCACGACCGCGACACCAGGATCTTCGTGATGACGGTCGACGGGCGGAAGGCCGGCTGGTTCGAACTCGACATCCGCCGCGTCACCGACGAGGTGCGGATCGTCCATTTCGGCGTCCTGCCGGACTATCGCGGCTACGGTCTTGCCCATGTGATGCTGTCGCGGGCGATCGCCAGCGCCTTTGCCGGCGGCCCGAAGCGGGTGACCATCGAGACCAACACGCTCGACCATCCGGCGGCGCTCGCCCTCTATCAGAAGCACGGCTTCAGGCCCTATGCGCTGCGCGACGTCCAGACGCCGGCGATCGAGAGCGTCCGCGAGCCGCTGAGGGCGCATTCGTGAAGGTCGTCGGCTACGAGGAGGCGGACCGCCGCCTGACCTGGCCGATGGTGGTTGAGGCGCTTGAGGCCGGGCACCGGCTGGCAGCGCCCGAGATCGGCGATCTCTTGATCGGCAGCGGCGATAAGAAGCTTTTGAGCCGCGCCGCCTGGATCGAGAGGCTCGGCATCGCGCTGAAATCCGTCACGATCTTTCCGGACAATCCCCGAAAGACGCCGCCGCTCCCCTCCGTGCAGGGGGCGGTCATCCTCTTCGACATCGAGACCGGCGCGCCGAGCGCGGTGATCGACGGCGGGCTCGTCACCAAGTGGAAGACCGTCGCCGATTCGCTGCTCGGCGCAAAGCTCCTGGCCCGGCGCGAGCCGAAGACGCTGCTCGTCTGCGGCGCCGGCACGGTCGCGGCGAACCTGATCGAAGCCTATCCGATGGTGTTTCCGTCAATCACCACGGTCCTTGTCTGGAACCGGACCCAGCAACGCGCCGAGGACCTGGCGGCCTCCTTCGCCGGCAAATTCGCCGGCAAGGGCCCTTCCGTCAACGCCGCGCCCGATCTCGCATCTGCCGTCAGCGAGGCCGACATCGTCGCGACCGCGACCATGGCGAGCGAGCCGTTCCTCAAGGGCGAATGGCTGAAGCCCGGCGCCCATGTCGACCTCATCGGGGCCTACACGCCGCAGATGCGCGAGGCGGACGACGCGGTGCTCACGCGTGGCGAGATCTTCGTCGATTCCCGCAAGACCACCATCGGCCATATCGGCGAGATCCAGATCCCGCTCGATCATGGCACCATCACGAAGGACGACATTCGCGGCGAGTTTCACGATCTCGTCGCCGGCAAGGCGGGTCGCAGCAGCGACCAGGCGATCACCGTCTTCAAGAATGGCGGTGGCGCCCATCTCGACCTGATGGTCGCGAAACTGATCGCCAAGGTGATGGCAGCGGCCTCCTAGTTGTTCGTTTCCGATTTTTCGGACCAGCGCTGTAGCCGACCCATTGATCGGGCAGCTTTCCCCGGCAGTTTCCCGGCAGTCGAGGTGTCTTCGAACTATCATGCGACTTCGCCTTTGGGCAGGCGTATTCGAGATCGCAGCGATACCCGCCGCCAGACCCCCGGGCCGGCGGAAAAGCAGGATGGGAGTTTGTCATGATTGATCGGAAGCCGGCTTTTCTGTCACGCCGGCATTTCCTCGCCGGCTCGGCCGCTCTCGGCGCTGCCGTCGCGCTGCATCCCTATTCGGTTCGGGCGGCCGGCAATCAGGCGCATCTCAGACTGATGGAGACGACCGACATCCACGTCAACGTCTATCCCTATGATTACTACGCCGACAAACCATCGGACACGGTGGGCCTCGCCCGGACGGCCTCGATCATCGACGCGATCCGCGCCGAGGCGAAGAACGCGCTTCTCTTCGACAATGGCGATTTCCTGCAGGGCAATCCGATGGGCGACTATGTCGCCTATGAGCGCGGGATCAAGGACGGCGACGTCCATCCGGTCATCGCGGCGATGAACGTTCTTAACTACGAGGCCGGCACGCTCGGCAATCACGAGTTCAATTACGGCCTGCCCTTCATGGAAAAGGTGCTCGCCGGCGCGAATTTTCCCTATTGCTGCGCCAATCTCGTCAAGGGCGAGCTGGCGGAAACGCCGCTGAAGGACGAATTCTTCGTGCCGCCTTTTCTGGTGCTGGAGCGCGAGATCGAACTCGGCGACGGCGCGATGAAGCCGATCAGGATCGGCGTCATCGGCTTCGTGCCGCCGCAGATCATGGTCTGGGACCAGGCCAATCTCGAAGGCAAGGCGAATACCCGCGGCATCGTCGAGGCGGCGAAGGCCTGGGTGCCGAAGCTGCGCGAGGAGGGCGTCGATCTCGTTCTCGCCCTCTCCCATTCCGGCATCGCCGGCAACGACCCGAAGGACGACCGGCCGGAAAACGCCTCGCTCGATCTCGCCAGGGTCGAGGGCATCGACGCGGTCTTCACCGGCCACCAGCATCTGAGGTTTCCCGGCGAGAAGGATTTTCAGGACATCGACGGCGCCGACCCGAAGAAGGGCACGCTCGCCGGCAAGCCGGCGGTGATGGCCGGCTTCTGGGGCTCCGATCTCGGCCTGATCGACCTCCTCCTCGAACATGACGGCAAGGCCTGGAAGATCGCCGACTTCTCCACCGAGCTCCGGCCGATCTACGAGCGCGCCGACAAGACGGTGACGGCGACGGTGAAGAGCGACGAGCCGGTGCTGGACGCGGCGAAGGCCGATCACGAGGCGACGCTGACCTATGTCCGCACTCCCGTCGGCAAGACCTCAGCGCCGCTTTATTCCTATTTCGCGCTGGTCGCCGACGACCCCTCGGTGCAGATCGTCAACCAGGCGCAGACCTGGTACATGCGCGAGATCCTGAAGCCGACGGAATTCGCCTCGCTGCCGCTGCTCTCGGCAGCGGCGCCCTTCAAGGCGGGCGGCCGCAGCGGACCGGACTACTATACCGACGTTGCCGCCGGTCCGATCGCCATCAAGAACGTCGCCGATCTCTATCTCTATCCGAACACCGTGCGGGCGGTGAAGATCACCGGCGCGGTGGTGAAGGAATGGCTGGAAATGTCGGCCGGCATGTTCCGGCAGGTCGAGGCCGGCAAGGAAGACCAGCCGCTCCTTGCCGACGACTTCCCCTCCTACAATTTCGACGTCATCGACGGCGTCACCTATCAGATCGACGTGACGCGGCCGGCCCGCTACTCGGCCGAAGGCCAGCTCGCCGACAAGGGCTCGGAGCGCATCGTCGACCTGAAATTCGCCGACCGGCCGATTGATCCGGAGCAGGAGTTCATCGTCGCGACGAACAACTACCGGGCCGGCGGCGGCGGCAATTTCCCGGGCATTTCGGCCGACAAGATCGTCTATGTGGCGCCGGACGCCAATCGCGACGTGATCGTGCGCTACATTCACGACCAGGGCACGATCAACCCGTCCGCCGACGCCAACTGGCGCTTCGCCCCCGCCAAGGGGACGAGCGCGACCTTCGAGACCGGGCCGAAGGCGAAGCAATATGCGGCGAGCGTCAAGGGCGCGACCATCGAGCCGACGGGCCGTGAGGAGAACGGCTTCGCGCTCTACCGGATCAGGCTCTGATCGGCGAAATCGCCTTTAGACTGTTGGCCGGATGCGCCGGGAGCGGCAAGCCGCGGTCGGCGGCGCGCTCAGACAGACCTCAGCCGCGCCTTCAGCCGCGGCGCGGCGAAGTCGATGAAGCTGCGCGTCTTCAGGGGCAGCATCCGTTGCGGCGGGTGGATGAGACTGACCTGAAGCGGCGGCGGCTCGAAATCCTGAAGCACCCGCTCCAGCCTGCCTTCGGCGATCGCCCTGGCGGCCTGGTAGGAGAGGACGCGGGTGAGGCCGACGCCTTCGGCCGCCGCGTCCAGCGCGGCCTCGGCGGTGTTGACCGACAGGCGCGAGCGGACCGACACGCGCTCGGACGTCTTGCCTCGCGAAAAGGCCCAGGCGGTGGAGGTGCCGGCCATGTCGAAGGTCACGCAGGCAAGTCCTGCGAGATCGGCCGGGGCCTGCGGTCTGCCTTGGACGGCGAGAAAGGCGGGGCTGGCGCAGACGATCCAGCGCACCGTCCCGAGCGGCAAGGCGATCATCGCGCTGTCGTGCAGGCTGCCGATCCGGAGAGCGAGGTCGATGTGATCGTCGATGAGCTGCGCGTTGCGGTCCGACAACAAGAGCTTGACGTCGATTGCGGGATAGGTGGCGAGAAATTCGGCGACGACCGGCAGGACATGCAGCCGGCCGAAGACGATCGGCGCGGCCAGCACCAGCTCGCCTTTCGGAAGGGCGTATTCGCCGGAGGCCTTGCGGTCGGCCGCCTCAATCTCTTCCAGAATGCGTTTGCAGGCCGCGACATAGTCGGCCCCCGCTTCGGTCAAAGAGAGCCTGCGGGTCGAGCGGACGAGGAGCCGGGTTCCACCGAGACGGGCCTCCAGCTCCGCGAGCTTGCGGCTGACGGTCGGCAGGGGGATGCCGAGGCGCCGGCCGGCGGCCGTGAAGCTGCCGGTCTCGACCACAGCAACGAGGATCGTCATCGCTTCCAGGCGGTCCATGATTATCTCGTCAGTCGAAATAATGGTTTCCAATATTGATCTATTATCGCAAACGATGAAAGGCCTTAACTGTCGGCCCGGGCGGTCACTTCGAGAGGGAAGGAACGGTCATGGCCTATGGGTTTCTCGACATCGCGGCGACGCCGAGCGTCAAGGCCGCACAGGCCGAAAACGGCAGCCTCGACCTGTGGTCTACGGCCGGAAAGAACCGCGCCTTCGATCGCTTCGGCGACGCCGAAGCCGCCTTCATCGCCAGCCGCGACAGTTTCTACATGGCGACGGTCTCGCAGACCGGCTGGCCCTATCTCCAGCATCGCGGCGGGCCGGCGGGCTTCCTCAAGGTTCTGGACGACAAGACCCTCGGCTTTGCCGACTTTCGCGGCAACCGCCAATATATCAGCCTCGGCAACCTCAAAGCCGACGACCGCGTGTCGCTGTTCCTGATGGATTATCCGCGCCGGGCCCGCCTGAAGATCTTTATGGCGACGGTCTCGCAGACCGGCTGGCCCTATCTCCAGCATCGCGGCGGGCCGGCGGGCTTCCTCAAGGTTCTGGACGACAAGACCCTCGGCTTTGCCGACTTTCGCGGCAACCGCCAATATATCAGCCTCGGCAACCTCAAAGCCGACGACCGCGTGTCGCTGTTCCTGATGGATTATCCGCGCCGGGCCCGCCTGAAGATCTTTGCCCGCGCCGAAATGCGGGACCTTGCCGCCGACGCGGATCTGGCGGAAAGGCTGGCGCTTCCTGACTACAGGGCCAAGGTGGAACGGGCGATGCTCTTCCATCTCGAGGCCTTCGACTGGAACTGCCCGCAGCACATCACGCCGCGCTTCACCGAGGCCGAGATCTCCGGGGCCGTCGAGCCGCTCCGCCAGGAACTGCGCGAGCTGAAGGCGGAGAACGACCGCCTGCGCGCCGAGCTTGCGGCGCTCGGGGCTGGCGCCGGGCACTGATTGCCCGGCCCATATCGGCTTGCTCTCATCGACGATGGTCGCGTCAGGGAAGCGCGGCCATTCGCCGGTGCCGTGGCCAGGCCGATCACCGTCTTCGGCCCGATGCTGTCATTACGCGTCACGCCCCGGTTTCGTCATCCGCGCTTCCGCGCTATGGCTTGCCCCTCGGCAAGCCAAGCGGACTGAGCTCTTGATCCTGCGTCTCGTCTTCGCCCTCATCCTCCTGATCGTGGTGGTGCTCGGAGGCCTCTGGCTCTTCGGGCCCCGCGAGCCCGTCGACACGACGGTGAGCTTCGACCCGGCCTCGATCGGCCGCGACCCGGACGCCTATCTCGCCAGCGAGGAGGCGGACATTCCCAACCTGCGGCCGTCCTCCGCCAAGGAGATCGTCTGGGCCTATCCGGCCTCGCGGGCGAAGACGCCGCTGGCGATCGTCTATCTCCACGGCTTTTCCGCCGACAAGGCCGAGATGCGGCCGCTCGCCGACGAGGTGGCCAGGGCCCTCCACGCCAATCTCTTCTACACCCGACTGACCGGCCACGGCCGCGACGGCGCGGCGATGGAACAGACGACGGTCAACGACTGGGTCAACGACCTCGCCGAGGCGATGGCGATCGGCCGGACGATCGGCAGCCGCGTCGTCGTCGTCGCGGCCTCGACCGGCGCCACGCTCGGCGCCCTCGGCACGACGATCCCGCATCTGATGGACGGCGCCGAGGGGCTCGTCTTCGTCTCGCCGAACTTCGCCATCAACGACCGCTGGGCCTTCATGCTCGACATGCCCTTCGCCCGCGATCTGCTGCCGCTGCTCGGCGGCAAGACCCGCGGCTTCACCCCGGTGAACGAGGGCCAGGCCGCCCACTGGACGACCGAATATCCGATCGGCGCACTGGCGCCGATGGCGGCGCTGGTGCGGGCGGTGAGGAATATCGACTGGACGAAGGTGGAGCCGCTGCCGCTCCTCGTCTTCTATTCGCAGGAGGACAGCGTCGTCGATCCGGGCGCGACCGAACGCTTCGCGGCGAAATGGCCGGGCAAGACCGAGGTCGTCGACGTTCCGATCACCGGCGATCCCTCCCACCACACGCTGGCCGGCGACATCCTCTCGCCGAAGACCACCGACGAGCTGGCACAGCGCATCGTGACGTGGATCAAGGCGCTGCCAGGCGAGACGGCGCGCCGCTGACGCCGGCCGTACCGGCGCGCCCTGTCGATGCCTTGGAAGGCGCCCGGTCACGGCCTGGGTGGCAGCAGCGCCGCGATCCGGTAGGCGAGCGTCGATCCGATCTCCCGGCCGAGGGCCGCCGCAGCAGCCGAGACGGAGCCTTGGATGCAGGCAGCGTCCGGCGGGTTGCCGCAGTCGAGCGGCACCGACTTTCGCCGGGGAGGAATGCCGACCGGCCGGCCGGAGGCGACGTCGCGCAGGGAAAGCTCGACGCGAAGCTCGAGCGCGATGTCCTCCGGTTTGCCGGCGTCGCGCTGCACGGCACGGGCATAGAGCACCGCCCTCAGCACGAGATCGGCCGGGATCGCGCCCGCCGCCCCCGCCTTTGCCAGTGCATCGAGGATGGCACGGTCGCTCGCCGCCGGATCAGCAAGAGCCTCCGCGCTCGCGTCTCCCTCGCCGAGCAGCATCACAGGTCCGTCGCTCCGGCTCGCGAGTGCCTTGCCACCGTCACCCGTCGTCAGCCCGGCGCCGATCGCCTCGATCAGTGCCCGGCTGTGCGGCGAGCCGTCGGAGATCGCCTCCGGCCCCGGCCGGGCGGCGAGGATCATCAGCCGCAACGGCTCACCGGCCACCGCGACGCTGATCGGCAGAAGCAGCGCCGCCAGAGCGACGAACAGCCGGACGATCGATCGATGGTGCGGCAGGGCCATGGTCGGCGACACTCTCATTTCGCTTCGGGAGGGTCTGCTTCGGACGGCTTTGCCGCATCGCCGGCGGGCTCGCCGTCCGCCGACGACGTCTCGAGCGCCGTGATGGCGTCGCGCTGGCCCTGGGCCGCGGCCTTGCGGTACCATTCCACCGCCTTGTCCGGATCCGGCGCGCCCCCGCCGAGGCCCTCGGCGAGAAACAGGCCCATCATGTACTGCGCGTCGGGATGGCCCTGCTCCGCCGCCCGGCCGAGCCATTCGGCGCTCTCGGCAAATTGGCTTTCCTGGGCGAGGCCGAGCGCCAGGAAGAACTGCGCCGCCGCGTGGCCCCTGGTCGCCGCGAGGCGGTACCAGCGCGTCGCTTCGGCGGCGTCGACGGCAACGCCGTTGCCGATGCGATAGGCCTCGCCGAGATCGAAGGCGGCGGGCGGATAGCCGCCCTCGGCGGCCTTTTGCAGGCTGGCGAAACCGCGGGCCGGATCGGCGGCGATGCCGAGGCCCTCGGCAAAGATCCGCGACAGCCGGTAGTCCGCCCGCGCCATGCCCTGGCCCGAGGCCTTCTCGTACCAGGCGATCGCGCTCGGCCAGTCCTGGGCGAGGCCCTCCCCGTAGGCATAGGCCTCGGCGACATTGTAGGCGCCCTGGGCGTCGCCCGCCTCCGCCGCCTTGCGGAACCAGGCGGCCGCCGTCGCAAGGTCCTTCGGCACGCCGATCCCCGCGGCGTGGATGCTGCCGAGATTGTTCTGGGCGTCGGCGAGGCCCTGTTCGGCCGCCTTGCCGATCCAGCGGACGCCTTCGGCAGGATCGGCTTCGACGCCGCGGCCGTTGACCAGCGCAATGCCGAGGGCGTTCTCGGCTCCGGCATGGCCCTTCTCCGCCGCCCTGCGGAACTGCAGGACCGCCAGCTCGTCAAAGACCAGCGCGTCGGAAAGGATCTGGCCGTAGTCGAAGGTGAGCTCGATGTCCTCGGGCGCGGCGTGAACGGCGTCCTGACACCTCGTCACGGCGTCCGGGAGCCCGCGGCGATCCGATCGCGCAGCTGCAATGGCGGCAAGACAGGCGGACTTCAGCGCGGCGGCATCGATCTTGGGTGTGGACGCTGCGCCGCTGCGGCTTTCTGCACCCTGCTCGGGAAGGCTCTTCGACGGCGGCGCCGTACCCGCCGGCGATTGCGCCGGCTGGGCATGTGCGCCAGGACCTGCCACGAGCGCCACGGCGAGAACACCCGCCGCCGCGACAGCCTGCCATCCACGGCTGCCTCGGGCAAAGCGCCTGCGGAAAGCCGCATAGCAATGAGTATGAAGGGACATGGGCCATAAATTCCCTTACGGAATATACGGCCCATCATTGCCAGTTTCGCCGGCCTGTCCAGCCACGCTGCCGCCAGACCGGATCACAACCCGGACAACAGGGCGGTCAGGGCGGCGGCGAGAGTCAGGACCCTTCGCTGGCGATCGCCAGCTGGTAGGTCTCCGGCACGAAGCGATAGCCGCCGTCTTCGAGCTTTTCAGCATAGCCGATCGCCGGGAACGGCATGTGATAGCCGATGAAGGGAATGCGCTCGGCGGCGATCCTGTCGAAGACGCGCTTGCGGGTCGCGATCGCCTGCTCCGGATCGACGTCGAAGCCGACCTGCCATTCCGGCTTCTGCAGCGAGGCGACGAAGTGGTTGGCGGTGTCGGCGGTGAGCATCAGCCGCTGGCCGGCCGATTCCAGCTCGAAGACCATATGGCCGGGCGTGTGGCCGAAGGCATCAAAGGCGGTGATGCCCGAGACGACCGTGTCGCCGTCTTTCAGAAAGGTCATCTTCTCCTTTAGCGGCACGACGAGGGTCTCGACCATCTTCGCATACTCGGCCCGCGGACCGTTCCTCGTCTCTTCCGAGGTCCACCATTCGAACTCCCGAGCCCCGGTCACGTAGCGGGCGTTCGGGAAGGTCGGCTTGCCGCCGGTCATCACGCCGAGGATGTGGTCGGGATGGAGATGGGTGAGGACGACGATCGTCACCGCCTCGGGCCCGTAGCCTGCTGCGCCCATGCGCTCGATCAGCTTGCCGTAGCCGTCCTTCCTGCCGCTCTCGCCGAAGCCGGTGTCGAACAGGATGAGGTTGTCGTTGAGTTCGACGAGCACCGGCGTGAAGCCGTTGACGAAGCGCGTCTCGGGCAGGAAGTTGGCGCGCATCAGCGCCGCCATCTCTTCCTGGCTGCGGTCCTTGCCGAAGGTCGGATAGGGACCGTCGCCATGGCGGGCGCCGTCGAGAACCGTGGTGATCCGCGCCTCGCCGAGGGCAAAGCGTTGCCAGCCTGGTGTCATGATATTCGCCTTTTCGATGGAGGATTCGACGGCAGCGTCGATCGGATCGTCCGCGGCCCTTGCAGAGCGACCGACCCGACCCGCGATTGCGGCGAGTGCGCCGACTGCCGCCGGCAGCCATTTTAGGGCGGCCCGGCGGCTGAGGCGAGCCGGGACGGAGCTCATCTGGCTCATCATAAAGGACTCCCGAGGTGAGACCGCGTTCGATCGCCCGTCGCTCACGCGGTTGCCACCAGATGCTTCAGGCGTTCGAAGATGAAATCGATGCACACGCGCACGGCAGGAAGCATGGCGCGCCGAGAGGTGAAGACGATGTGGAAGACGGATTCGGGACCGTGCCAATCGGGCAGGAGGCGTACCAGGCGGCTCTCGGCGACCGGCCCTTTCGCGACCACGTCCGGAACGAACGCGACGCCGAGCCCCGCAATGGCGGCATCGATGACCAGCGGCAGGCTGTTCGAGGCGAAACGCGGCTCGATCCGCAATTTGTGTTCTCGCCCATCCGGGGAGAGCACGGTCAGCATCTCCTCGGGATGCATCTCGTCATTGCCGAGGAAACCCAGCGGCGTCAGATCCGCTGGCCCCTCGATCCGGCCGACACGGGCGGCGAGCGCAGGGCTCGCCACGAAGCCGTTGCGCACCGAGACGAGCCGCTTGACCACATAGTCGCCCTCGCCGGCAAAATCCGACCGCGACCGGACCGCGACGTCGATCCGATCCTCGATCAGGTCGGACCGCCGGTTGCTGACGATCAGTTGGAACCGGATCCTGGGATGGCGCTCAAGGAAATCCGGCAGACCCTCGGAGATGGCGTGTGCCGGGCCGCCGGGCATGATCGCCACACGCACCAGGCCGCGCGGTTCACCGGAAAGGCGCGCGGCGGCGCGACCGGCCTCTTCCAGTTCGAGTTTGGCGGAATGGGCATGGCGAAAGACGTCGCGGCCGATCTCGGACACCTCGAAGTGGCTGGAGCTGCGCTCGATGAGCCGCACCGCCAAGCGCTCCTCCAGATGCCGCACCCGGCGGCTGAGCACCGACTTGGCGACGCCCAGCTCGCGCGCGGCGGCGCTGAAGCCGCGGTTTCGCACGACCGCTTCGTAAAAATACAGGTCGTCAAAGGATGTCGTCACGGCGTTCTCGAAGTGGAACGAGGCGTCGCTGAAATGCGTCTGGCGGGCCGGTCGTTCCCACTTACCTCATCACCACTGGTCGATGCCCCGGAAGCCGTCGCGGTTCCAGCGGTCGAATCGGTCAGAATGCCTCGAGTCTCCAGCGGCTCGAGCGATCTTCGAACGAAAGGCGCAAGCCATGAAAACAGTCAGCAAGTTCGCAGCAGCCATCATCGCCCTCGGCGTCGTCGCAGCGCCCGCCGTCACCTCGGCGGCCCCGATCTTCGTCACCGGTGCTCCCTACGACCAGAAGGTCGATCCGCAGAACCTTCAGGCGATCCAGAACCAGCCGACGCCGAAGGATCCGATGATCCCAGGATCGAGCGAGTCCGACCACCTTTATGACTCGCAGATCCGCAACGTCGTCGCCGCAACGGGGATGACCAGCTTCCACCATGCCGCCCAAGCAGACCGCTGAGCGGCCCATCGGGGACATTCCGGCGGCGCAGATCGATGAGCCGCGGGCCTGCTCCGCCCGGTGTTCCGCCCGGCGCAGCCATTTCGGCCGCGCCGGGCTGCTCGTTTCGGCGTGCTCGACAGGATCGGATCAGAGCGCCGTGCGTCCGAATGGACGCACAAAGAACGCTCTCAGTCATTGAATCGAAGCATCGTGCTTTCCGAAAATCGATACCGATTTTCGGGCCGATGCTGTAAGACGCCGGTCGCACCGCTGCGATGCAGGCGCCTCTTAAAATCCTGTCCGATCCGGTCTAGACCGAAGCCTCCGTCCGGCGCGATTCGAAGCGTGTCCGGCGAGGCGCCACCTCACGACGAGAAGCGAGGCGTCGCCGCACCAAGCCGGGCAGGACGCTCGAGCTTTTAAGGTAAACCGCGCGTGAAACGCATCGTCCCGATCGTCCTGGCCGTCGCCCTTTTCATGGAAAACATGGATTCGACGGTGATCGCGACGTCGCTGCCGGTCATCGCCAGGGATATCGGGACGAGCCCGATCGCGCTGAAGCTGGCGCTGACCAGCTACTATGTCGCGCTGGCGATCTTCATTCCGATCTCCGGGCGGATGGCGGATCGTTTCGGCGCCAGGTCGATCTTCCGGATCGCCATCGGCGTCTTCGTCCTCGGCTCGCTCGCCTGTGCCACCGTCGGATCGCTGGAGGGCTTCGTCGCCGCCCGCTTCCTGCAGGGCATGGGCGGCGCGATGATGACGCCGGTCGGCCGGCTGCTGCTGGTCAGGGCGGTGCCGAAATCCGATCTCGTCGACGCCATGGCCTGGTTCTCGATCCCGGCGCTGGTCGGCCCCTTGCTCGGCCCGCCGATCGGCGGCGCCATCGCCACCTATGCCGACTGGCGCTGGATCTTCCTCATCAACCTGCCGATCGGCATCACCGGCATCGTTCTCGCCGGGCGCTATCTGCCCTGGATCGAGACGGTGCCGAGCATCCGCTTCGACATTCCCGGCTTCCTGTTGTCGGGCTTTGCCTGCGCCGGCCTCGTCTTCGGGTTTTCGGTGGTGTCGCTGCCGGCGCTGCCGCCGGCGGTCGGCGTCGTCATGGCCGCGGCCGGCCTCGTCTCCGGCGTGGCCTTCATCGCTTACGCGCGGCGCACGCCCGATCCGCTGTTGCGGCTGAAGCTTCTGAAGGTGCCGACGCTGCGCGCGGCGATCCTCGGCGGCACGCTGTTCCGCATCGGCTCGGGCGCGGTTCCATTCCTGCTGCCGCTGATGCTGCAGCTCGGCTTCGGCTACACGCCGCTGCAATCGGGGCTCACCACCTGCATGTCGATCGGCGGGGCGATGCTGATGAAGCTCCTGGCAAAGCCGATCCTCAACCGTTTCGGCTTCCGGCCCACCCTGGTCGCGACGTCCCTCGTCGGCGGTGCGATGACGATGCTGATCGGCATCTTCCGGCCTGACTGGCCGGTGCTCGTCGTCGTCCTCCTGCTGCTCGTCGGCGGCTTCTTCCGCTCCTTGTTCTTCACCTCGATCAACACCCTCGCCTTCGCCGATCTTTCCAATCGCGAATCCGGCGACGCGACGGCGATGATGGCGGCGGTGCAGCAGGTGTCGATCGCCACGGGCGTCGCGCTTGCCGGCGCCGTCCTGGAACTCGGCATGGCACTCGGCGGGCGCAGCGAGGTGGCCATCCCCGACTTCACCGTCGCCTTCCTGGTGGTCGGCGCGGTGACAGGGGCGGCGGTCGTCGCCTTTCTGCGGCTGCCGGCCGATGCCGGCGACGAGGTGGCGGGCCGGCGCGTTCCGGCGGAATAGCGGCGGGCCGGGCGAGAGCGTCGCCAGGCTTCAGCCGAGCGGCCCGGCCTCGTCGTCGTCGTGTTCGTCGGCATCGGACATCTCGGCATCGGCGGTGCCGGGGCCGCGGCCCTTGAAGCCCTTGGCGAGGATGAACAGCTCCACCGAGCCGCCCCGCGAGGCCGGCGGCTTGACGTGATGGACGGCTGCAAAATTCTGCTTGAGCAGCGTCAGGAGATCGTTTTCGGTGCCGCCCTGGAAGGTCTTCGACAGGAAATGCCCGCCCGGCCGCAGGGTCCGGATAGCGAAATCGGCGGCGACCTCGCAGAGATGCATGGTTCTGAGATGGTCGGTGCGGCGGTGGCCGGTGGTCGGCGCCGCCATGTCGGAAAGGACGATCTGCGGCTGCCGGCCGAGGGTGTCGAGCAGCTTCTGCGGAGCCTCATCGTCGAGAAAATCCATCTCGAGGATCGTCGCGCCGGCCACCGGCTCGACGGCGAGATAGTCGATGCCGACGACGCCGACGGCATCGGCGGTCGAACCGGTGCGCTCGACGGCGACCTGGCTCCAGCCGCCGGGCGCCGCGCCGAGATCCACCACCGCCTGGCCGGGCTTCAGGAGCTTGTAGCGGTCGTCGATCTCGATCAGCTTGTAGGCGGCCCGCGAGCGATAGCCGTCGGTCTTGGCGCGGCGGACGTAGGGGTCGTTGAGCTGGCGCTCCAGCCAGCGCCGCGACGACGCCTTGACGCCGCGCTTCTTCTTGACGCGCACGCTCATGCCGCGGTCGTCGCCCCGTCCCGTCATGCGGTGCCCCGTCTCGTATCGCGCCGGCGCCAGACACCGTCGGCGACCATCATTTCGGTGAGCAGCCCCTCGCGCAGCCCGCGATCGGCAACGCGCAGCGCCCGCGCCGGCCAGACCCGGCGGATCGCCTCGAAGATGGCGCAGCCGGCGAGCACCAGATCGGCCCGGTCGGAGCCGATGCAGGGATTGGCGACCCGCTCCTCGAAGCTCCAGCCGGCGATCTTCTTCACCAGCGCGTCGGATTCGTCCGAGGAGAGCCACAGCCCGTCGACCTGCCGCCGGTCGTAGCGCTCGAGGCCGAGATGGACGCCGGCCAGCGTCGTCACCGTGCCGGAGGTGCCGAGGAGATGGAAATTCTCGGTGCCGACGAGATCCTTCAGCCTGTCCCGCTCGGGGAACGCCTCGATCATCTCGACCGTCTCGGCGACCATCAGCTCGAAGAGCTCCGGCGTGACGTTGCGCCCGCCATGGCGCTCGGCGAGCGAGACGACGCCGACCGGCAGCGACGTCCAGGCGACGATGCGGCTGGCGAGCCGCCGGGTGTGCGGCCCGCGAAGATCGAGGAGGGCGATCTCGGAGGAGCCGCCGCCGATGTCGAAGAGCACGGCGCCGCGGGCCTTGCGGTCGATCAGCGAGCCGCAGCCGGAGACGGCGAGCCGCGCCTCGGTCTCGCGCGGCACGATCTCCAGCGACAGGCCGGTCCGCTCGGCGACCTCCTCGATGAACTCGGCGCCGTTGGCGGCGGCGCGGCAGGCCTCGGTGGCGATCAGCCGCGAGCGGGCGACGTCGCGGGCGGAGATCTTCTGGGCACAGACGGCGAGCGCGGCGGTGGCGCGGTCCATGGCGCCTCGCGACAGGCTGCCGGTGCGCCCGAGACCTTCTCCGAGCCGGACGATGCGGGAAAAGGCGTCGATGACCCGGAACTGCCCCGGCCGGGTAGGCACCGCGATCAGCAGACGGCAGTTGTTGGTGCCGAGATCGAGGGCCGCATAGATCGGCGGCCTGTCGCTGTCGTTGGCCGGCCGGCCCCTGAAGCCTGCGCCTTGCGGTCGCTGCGAGGCGGATCCCTCGGCCCTTGCGGCCTGGGGCTGCTGCCTTGCCGCCGCCTGGCCTGCATAGGCGCCGGCGCCCGGCATGCCGGCAGGCTGGTTCTGCCCGCCCTGTGCCCGCTGGGAGTTCTGGCCCTTGCCCGAGCCGGACCGATCGCCCTCGGAGCGGCGTGACCGGCCGTATTTGCGCGCGCCGCGAGGCATGCCGGCGCCAGCGCCAGCAGGCTTGGTCTTGTCCGTTGGAGCGGCAGCAGCCACGCCCGACGTCTTCCTGCCCTTGCGACGCCTGCGCTTCTGACGCTTGGTCAGCCGCGAATCGTCGTCCTTGGGCGTCTTCGTCTCCAGCCCGTCCTGGCCTGTCGCGGAGCCCCTCTTTGCCGTCCCGGCAGGGGCGTCTCGCTCGGCCGTATCGCCCGGCCGCCGATCATCGGCGTCGTAGGCGAAGGTGTCTCGGGCTATCTGCGGCGGGTGCCGATGTCTCCTCGTATCGTCATGGTCACTCACACGATCTCTCCGGCGCGGAACAGCGTCGATCGCGTCCCGGGCGCCTTTCGTTACTGCGTCGGCGCGAGTGTAACAGCCGGGGGAGGAAGCACAAGGGCGGGACGGCCGCCCGGGCTGCGGGCTCCAGCCCGAAACGGGCGACAAAGCGGCAGCGGTGGCGTGTCGCTATCCGACGATGCGTCTACCAGGGCTCCATGTCGTGCGGCGGAACGTACCCACGTCCCCCACCTGACGAAGCAGCCGTCCGTCGCATGACGATTCGCCCGAGGACCGCCGGCCTCCCGCAACGTCGACATAACTCCCGCGTGTCCCGATGACGTCACCCTCCTGCCGCAGCGGCGGTCATTGGCAGCATGCGCATCTTCCGCAGGAAAACTCACCACAAGTCATTGCAATGCCGTAATCAATTGTTCATAAGCGGCGACTTCGAGAGGAGCAACGACCCGCATCATGTCGGGCATTCGGGGGAAATGCTGTCGATGCCGCGCTGGACATTGCGCCTACTCCTCGTTGCACCGGCAATCACCGGGATTTTCGCGATGGCGCATCCGGCTGCCTCGGCGGCTCTTTCCCTTGAGATGTTCACGGAACGCTCTCTTCAGGCCCTGACGGAATTCTATCGCGCGGAAGGCGGCTCGGCCGACGTCGCCTGCCGCAGCGCTCGCCTCGAAGGGGAGCGGGGACAGCTCGCCATCGCCTGCGTCGTCGATGGCCAGGCATCGCCGCCGCTCGTCTGGCTGGCGGATACGATCGGAGGCGAGATCGTGACGCTTGCCCCCCTCAGCCCGGCAGCCGTCAGCGCCGCCGAGCGCTCGCCCCGTTACCGTTCGGGAAAGCCACCTCTGAAATACGTGACATTCGAAGCGCTTCCAGCGGCGGAAAGATCCCGCGCCCTGGCCCGCGCCGAGACCGCCCTGACCCAATAACCCGAACTCGGAGCGCTCAAGCATGACAGGCATCGTTGCCCCCACCGATCACGACCAGGCCATTCCGGACGAAGCGCTGACGGCGCCGACGACCTATGTTCCCAATCCCCACGAGGACTGGCAGGGCATCATCTACGGCCAGCGCTGGGCCGTCACCGATCTCGATTTCAGCTTCCCGACCAGTCCCGGCGTCTATTCGAACGGCTACGGTGCCTATGGCGAGCCGACCTCCGGCTTCGAAGCGCTGAACACCATCCAGAAGAACGCCGTGCGCGCGGTGTTCAACGAGATCGAATCATTCACCGGATTGACGTTCTCGGAAAAGACCGAGACCACCACCAACCATGCCGTTCTTCGCTTCGCCATGACGGACGAGTCGTCGACGGCGCATGGCTACTACCCGTCCACCGCCGAAGAGGGCGGCGACAGCTGGTACAACAACACCGGCACGACCTACGACAATCCGGTGCTCGGCAACTACGCCTACGACACCTTCGCCCACGAGATCGGCCACACGCTCGGCCTCGCGCATGGCCACGATACCGGCAACGTCTATGGCGCGCTGCCCTACGCCACCGACTCCAACGAATATTCGATCATGACGTATCGCGACCATGTCGGCGACGAGATCGACTACAGCGAGAACGAGACCTGGGGTAATCCGCAGAGCTACATGATGTACGACATCGCGGCCCTGCAATACATGTATGGCGCCGACTTCTCGGCCACCGGGAATGTCTGGAGCGGCAATTCCGTCTACACCTTCAGCACGACGACCGGCGAGATGTTCATCAACGGCGTCGGCCAGGGGACGCCCGGCGGCAACAGGATCCTCCGGACAGTCTGGGACGGCAACGGGACCGACACCTACGATCTCAGCAACTACACGACCGACCTTTCGCTCGACCTCAGGCCGGGCGAGTGGTCGACCTTCTCGGAGGATCAGCTGGCCGATCTCGACGGCGGCAGCCGTTCGACCAACCTCGCCCGCGGCAATCTCGCCAATGCGCTGCTTTATGACGGCGATCTCCGGTCGCTGATCGAGAACGCCACCGGCGGCAGCGGCAACGACAAGATCGTCGGCAACGTCGCCGACAACGTCCTCAGCGGCAATGGTGGCGGCGACAACATTCGCGGCGGCGACGGCGACGACACCATCCTCGGCGGAGCCGGCAACGACATTCTCTTCGGTGAAGCCGGGGCGGACCGGATCAATGGCGGGATCGGCTACGACCAGGCCAGCTATGTCGGGTCCACTGCCGGCGTGATCGTCGATCTGCGCACCGGCACCGGCATGCGCGGCGAGGCCGAGGGGGACACGCTGATCAGCATCGAGAGCCTGCGCGGATCGAACTACGCCGATCACCTGATCGGCGACGACGCCGACAACAGGATCCGTGGTGGCAGCGGCGCCGACACGCTGCGCGGCATGGATGGCGACGACCAGCTTCTCGGCGACGGCGGCAACGATATCATCGCGGGCAACGAGGGATCCGACCAGCTCTTCGGGGACAACGGCGCCGACACGCTCTCCGGCGGCACGGGCTCGGACACCGTCGACGGCGGCAATGGCAACGACACCTTCATCGGCGACTTCGACAAGGCCGACGACATCTATCTGGGCGGCGACGGCGTCGATACGTTCGACTTTTCCAGATTGTCGGACGTACTGACGATCGACTTGACGGCCCACATCGCCTCCAGCGCCCAGATTGGGACCGACAGCCTCTCCGGCATCGAGCGCATCTATGGCGGCTCCGGCAACGACACAATCACCGGCGACGCCGATACCCGCCTCATCTCGGGCAATGGCGGAGCCGATGTCCTGTCGGGCGGCGCAGGCGACAACAACATCTTCGGCGGCACCGGCAACGACATCCTCCGCGGCAATGCGGGGTTCGACCGGCTCGATGGCGGCCGCGGCAACGACACGCTGAGCGGCGGCGTCAATGCCGACATCTTCGTCTTCATCGACGGCGGGGGCGACGACGTCATCACCGACTTCGAGGAATTCAACAACTCCGAGAAGATCGACCTGTCGCGGGTCTCGAGCATCATCGACTTCGACGACCTTCAGGCAAACCACCTCGCCCAGGACGGGGCGGATGCCGTGATCACCTTCGGTGGAAACACCATCACCCTGAACAATGTGAACATCGCCGATCTCGACGGGAACGATTTCATCTTCTGAGGTCGATGCGCCCGAGCGCAATTCAGCCGGAATGCGGGCCGATGCGAATCGGCCCGCATCGCTTTAGACTGACCGCATGGCCCCCACCATCCTGTCGATCCCGCCCGGAAAGCCGTTCCTGAAGACCCTCGCCGAAAGCATTCTGGGGGGGCGGATCGTCGAGGGCTTCCGCCATGACGGCGATCCCTTGTCGCTCGCCGACGTCACCGTCTACGTGCCGAGCCGGCGCGCGGCGCGAAGCCTTGCCGGCGCCTTTTCCGCGGCGTTGAGCGCGTGGTCCGGCAAAAGCCATGGCTCGGCCATCCTGCCGCGCATCCGACCGATCGGCGAAGGCGACGAGGCGGCGATCTTTGCCGGCGACGATGCGAGGGCGGGCGTGTCGCTGCCGGCGATGCCGGAGCTGGAACGACGGCTGAGCCTTGCCCGCCTCGCCCGCCAGTGGCGCCATCTCGCCGATCGCGCCGCGGGAGAAGAGCTCGCCGAAGGAGCGCCCGAACGGGTCACCTCCGCGGCCGAGGCACTGTGGCTCGCAGGTGATCTCGGCGCGCTGCTCGACGAGATCGAGACCGAAGAGACCTCCTTTGCCAGGCTCACGGATCTCGCCCCCGAGGCGCTGGCCGCCTGGTGGCAGACGACGCTGACCTTCCTCGAAATCGTCACCGACCACTGGCCGGACTTCCTCGCGTCGCGCGGGGTCACCAGCGAGGCGGCGGCGAAGAACGCCTGGCTGCGGGGCGAGGCGGCAAGGCTCGCCGCCGGCGGGGCGAAGGGGCCGGTGATCCTCGCCGGCTCGACGGCGACCGCGCCGGCGACCCTTGAGCTGATGCACGCGGTGGCGCATCTCGCCCAAGGCGCGCTGGTGCTGCCGGGGCTCGACCGGCATATCGGCTCGGCGGGCTTTGCGGCGATCGACCGGGAGCTGGCGATCGCCTCGCCGGGCCACCCACAATATGGCCTGAAGCGCATCCTGACGCGCTTCGCCATGTCGCCGGAGGATGTGCGCCAGCTGGACGAGGATCTGTCGCCCGGCCTGAGGCAACGCGAGGCGTTTCTGGCCAGCGCCCTTCGCCCGGCCGAGACCACCGCGCACTGGGCCGAGGAAGCGCCCGCCTTCGGACCGGAGGCGCTGGAAGGCGTTGCGCTGATCGAGGCGGGAGAGCCGCGGATCGAGGCGCTGTCGATCGCCGTCGCCATGCGCGAGGCTCTGGAAGAGCCCGGAAAGACCGTCGCGCTGATCACGCCCGACCGGCGGCTGGCAAGACGCGTCCTCGCCGAGCTCGAACGCTTCGGCATCACCGCCAACGATTCCGCCGGCCGCCCGCTCGCCACCACAGCGCCCGGCACGCTGCTCGCCGCGCTGCTTGCCGTGGCGCTGGAGCCGGGGGACCCGGTCGCCCTGCTCGGCCTTCTGAAACATCCGCTCTGCCGGCTCGGCCGCCCGGCCGTCGAGGCCCGCAACGCCGCCCGCGCCATCGAACTCGTGGCGATCCGCGGCACCGTCGACTTTGCCGACGGCGCAAGGCTCGGGGAGATCGTCGGCCGGCGGATCGACGCGATCGAGGCGCTGCCGGCCGGCGAGACGGGCAAGCTGCTCACCCGCCCGGCCCGCAACGTCAGGCGCCACGAATACGAGGCCGCCAGGACATTCGCCGAGGATTTCGAGGCGGCGCTGAAGCCGCTTGCCGCGCTGCGCGGCGCCGAACCGCAGGAACTCGCCGATCATGCCGTCGCCGTAACCGATGCGCTGGAGTTACTGGCCCGCGACGAAACGGGCGGGCCGGGGGAGCTTTACGCCGGCGAGAACGGCGCGGCGCTCGCCGGCTTCCTGTCGGAGCTGGTGGCGGCGCCGAAGACCGGTTTCGACTTTCCGGCCGAAGAACTCCCCGATGCCCTCGGCGCGCTGATCGCCGGCGTCACGGTGAAGCCGCGCGGCGGACTTTCCGCGAGGGCTTTCGTCCTCGGCACGCTGGAGGCCCGGCTCGAAAGCGTCGATACGGCGATCCTCGGCTCGCTGAACGAAGGCGTCTGGCCGGCCGGCGCCAGAAGCGGCGCCTTCCTCTCCCGGCTGATGCGCCGGGAGATCGCCCTCGACCCGCCGGAGCGGCGGATCGGCCTTTCGGCCCATGATTTCTGGATGGCGATGGGGGCAGAGCGCGTCGTCCTCACCCGCTCGCGCCGCATGGACGGTGCCCCGACGATCGCCTCGCGCTGGCTGCAGCGGCTGACCACCCTTGCCGGGCCTGAGACAAGCGCCGCCATGGCGGCACGCGGCGAGACCTATGTCACCGCGGCAGAAGCGCTGGAAAGCGCCACCGATACGCCGCGGATCGCCCGCCCGGCGCCCTGCCCGCCCGTCGAGGCGCGGCCGCGGCGCTATTCGGTGACCGAGGTCGAGACGCTGATCCGCGACCCCTACGCCATCCACGCCCGCCGCATCCTGAAGCTCGAGGCCCTGCCGCCCTTGATGCGGGCGCCCCATGCCAGAGAGCGCGGCGAGCTGATCCACGACATCGTCGCCGATTTCGTCATCAAGGGGATCGATCCGAACGAGCCGGCGGCCGAAGACGAACTGGCGCTGATCGCGCGGGAGCATTTCGACCGGGCGGCGCTGCCTGGCGAGATCGCTGCCGTCTGGTGGCCGCGTATCGTCCGCATGACGGAGGAATTCCTGAGCTGGGAGAGGGCCCGCGACGAGGGGGTCGCCGAGCGGCTCGCCGAACGCTCCGGCCGTAGCGAGTTCCCGGCCATCGGGGTGACGCTCTCCGGCCGTTCGGACCGGATCGACCGGCTGAAGGACGGCCGCATCGTCATCCTCGACTTCAAGACCGGCACGAAGCCTTCGGTGAAACAGGCGCGCACGCTGCTCTCGCCCCAGCTGGCGCTCGAAGGCGGCATGGCGATGCGTGGGGACTTCGACGGCACCAGCCCCGACGAGACCATCGCCGACCTCGTCTATGTGCGGTTGCGCGAGCGCGAGCTGAAGGAGGAGGGGCTGGAGACGGCGGGCACGAGGACCGTCCAGCCCTGCGATCCGACGACGCTTTCGGACACGGCGCTGAGGCGCTTCGAGGGGCTTGCGGCGCTGTTTCTGAAGGAGGAGACCGCCTTCGGCTCGCGGCTGCGGCCGGTGCTCGCCGGGGATTTTTCCGGCGACTACGACCATCTCGCCCGGGTTCGCGAATGGTCCGTTGCCGGCGACGACGACGGCGAGGGAGACGGCGAATGAGCGGCGCCTTCTTCATCGACGAGGACACGAGCCGGCGCCAGCAGATCGCGTCGGATCCGGACAGGTCGGTCTTCGTCTCGGCGAATGCCGGCTCCGGCAAGACCCACGTCCTGACCGAGCGGGTGGTGCGGCTGCTGCTTTCCGGCGTCGACCCGTCGAAGATCCTGTGCCTCACCTTCACCAAGGCGGCGGCGGCGGAAATGTCGGCCCGCGTGTTTGCCCGGCTCGGCGACTGGGCGACGATGCCGGACGACGCGCTCTCGGATGTCCTCGCCGGGCTTGCGGGCGGCAGGCGGCCGGGGCGGCGCGACCTCGAACGGGCGCGGCAGCTCTTCGCCCGGGCGCTGGAGACGCCCGGCGGGCTGAAGATCCAGACGATCCATGCCTTCTGCGAGGCGATCCTCCACCAGTTTCCGCTGGAGGCCGACGTTCCCGGCCATTTCGAGGTGATGGAAGAGGCCGAGACGGCGCGGCTTCTCGGCGAGTGCCGCAAGCGCCTCCTCACCGGCACGGCACGGATGCGCCGGAACGAGGCAAAGCAGCTTTCGGACGCTTTTGCCGAGGCGCTGCAGGTCGCCGGCGAATGGGGCCTCGACAAGCTTCTCGCCGACATCGCCGCAAAGCGCGACGACCTCGCCCGGCATCTCGAGGAGGCCGGCGGCGTCGATCCGGCGATCGCGCTTGTCGGCGCGGCCCTCGGCGTCGAGAGAGGCGTCGACGAGGCGGCGATCCTTCGCGAGGCGCTGCCCTGCCCGCATCTCGACCCGGACACCTGCGAGATGCTGCGGATCGCGACGCTCGCATCGAAATCCACCACCGACGCCAAATTCGCCGAAAGGCTGGCGGCGATGTTCGACAAGACCGCGGCGCCGGAGCCGCGCTTTGCCGCCTATCGGGGGATCGGCCTCGATTCCAAGGGCGAGGTGCGGGGATCGCTGAAGAGCCTCGTCACCAAGGGCGTCGCCGAATTCGTGCCGGATCTGATCGAGCGGGTGCAGGCGGCGGGCGCGCGGGCGCAGGCAATCGAGCAACGCCTGGCAACGCTGCGGCTCTATCGCGCCTCCCGCGCGGCGCTTCTCATCGCCGACGCCTTCGAGCGGGACTATGCGCTGATGAAGCGCCGGCGCGGCCGGCTCGACTTCACCGACCTCATCGCCCACACCGCCGACCTCCTGCTGCGCTCCGAGGCCTCGGCCTGGGTGCATTACAAGCTCGACCAGGGCATCGACCACATCCTCATCGACGAGGCGCAGGATACGAGCCCCCGCCAGTGGCAGGTGATGCGCGAACTCGCCGGCGAATTCTTTGCCGGCGAAGGCAGCCACAACCGCCGGCGCACGCTGTTTGCGGTCGGCGACGAGAAGCAGTCGATCTACTCGTTCCAGGGCGCCTCGCCCCACATGTTCGACGAGGAGCGGCGGCGGGTCGAGCGGCGCGCCGGCGAGGCCGGCCTCGCCTTCGAGGCGATCCAGCTCAATCGCTCCTTCCGCACCGTCGAAACGGTGCTGTCGGCCGTCGACCGGGTGTTCGCCGATCCCGACAACCGCAAGGGCCTCGCCTCCGGCGACGAGGCGCCGGTGCATTCGGCGGCGCGGCGCGACGGGCCGGGCCTCGTCGAGCTGTGGCCGCCCTTCCAGTCCGAACCTCAGGAGGAGCCCGACGACTGGACGAAACCGCTGGACGTCGAGCCGCAGAGCTCGCCTGCCCACCGGCTCGCCGACCGCATCGCCGGGCAGATCGCCGACTGGCTGGGCGATCCGATCGCCGTCAAGGGCGAGACCCGCGCGCTCACCCCCGGCGACGTCATGGTGCTGGTGAGAAAACGCTCCGGCTTCGGCGCGGCGCTGGCAGCGGCGCTGCGCGACCGGCATATCGCCGTCGCAGGCACGGACCGTCTGGTGATCACCGATCACATCGCCATCGAGGACCTGATGGCACTCGGCCGGGTGGTGGCGAATTTCGACGACGACCTGTCGCTCGCCGCCGTCCTGAAGAGCCCGCTCTTCGCCTTCTCCGACGACGAGCTGATGGCGCTGGCTCTCTCGCGCGAGGGCTCGCAGCCGCTGTCGCTCGGCCTCAGGCTGCTGGCCGGCGACGACGGCGCCGCCCGCCTGCCGGCCTTTTCGCCCGACGGCGAGGCGGCGAGCACGCTGCTCGCCAAGGCCAAGGCCGCCATCGGGCGGCTCGACGACTTGCGCAGCCGCGCCGGCTTCCAGGGGGTGTTCGAGTTCTACGCCCGCATTCTCGGCCCCGAGGGCGGGCGCAAGGCGCTGGTCTCGCGGCTCGGCCGCGACGCAGGCGAGGTGATCGACGCCTTTCTCGATCTCGCCCTCGCCAAGGAGGAGGCCGGCCTTGCCGGGCTCGACGCCTTCCTCGCCGAGCTTGCCGAGAGCCCTCCGGTCCTGAAGCGCGAACTCGGCCACGGCCGCGGCGAGGTGCGGATCCTGACGGTGCATGCCTCGAAGGGCCTGGAAGCGCCGGTTGTCTTTCTGGTCGATCCCGGATCGGCGCCGTTCTCGGCCGCCCACGGGGCGAGCCTGATCGCCTGGGAGGCGATGCCGGGGCTCCATCACGGCGCGGCGCCGGGCTTTCTCTGGTGTCCGACCAAGGAGCTGAGGAACGCTGCCGTCGACGGGCTGAAGGCCACCGAAAAGGAACGCGCCGAGGAGGAATATCGCCGTCTCCTCTATGTCGGTATGACCCGGGCGGCCGACCGGCTGGTGCTCTGCGGCCTTGCGCCCCAGCGCGGACCGAACGCCGAAAGCTGGCTGCAGCGGGCCGGGCGGGCGCTGGTCGAGGACGCCGAAGAGGTGACCAATGATGCCGGCGAGACGATCGCCCTGAGGATCGGCGCCGCCCCGTCCGGCGAAAAGCTCGCGCCGGCACGGCAGGCAGCGACGGCACTGCCGGACCTGCCGCTGTCGAAACTGCCGGCGGAGGTGCTGCCGCCGCGGCCCTTGTCGCCGTCGATCGCCGGCGCCGCGGCGGAGATCCTGCCGGAGCCCCAGGCGGCGGGACCTGGCGAAAGCGAGACCAAGGCAGACAGCGCGCCTGAGGCGCCCCCCGTCCCCTCGCCGGTCCTGACCAAGGCGGCGACCCCCTCCTTCGCCATCCGCCGGGGGCTTGCCGCCCACCGCATGCTGGAGCTGCTGCCGGATGTGGCAGTGGACGAGCGACCGGAGACGGCGCGGCGGATCCTCGCGGCGCTCGCCCACGACCTGCCGCCGGCCGAATGCGAGCGGCTGACGGCTTCGGTGCTGGCCGTCCTCGACGACCCGGCCTTCGCGCCGATCTTTGCGCCCGGCAGCCGGGCGGAGGTGGCGGTTTCCGGCGAAGTGACGCTGCGCGGGCGCGGCTACAGCGTCAACGGCACGGTCGACCGGCTGGCGGTCAGCGAGGACAAGGTGCTGATCGCCGACTTCAAGACCAACCGGTCGCCACCGCAGACGCTTTCGGAGGTGCCTGCGGGCTACGTCGTCCAGCTGGCGCTCTACCGGGCACTGATCTCGCCGCTCTATCCGGGACGGCAGGTCGAGGCGGCGCTGGTCTTCACCGAGGGGCCGAACCTCGTCACCGTGCCGGCCGAAGCACTCGACGCCGCGCTTGCCGCGACGGCGCGGCCGGCGTCGTCTTCGCTCTGAAAACGCCGCGTTCGGAGAAGCGCCACCTTGCTTGAATTGCATTCCCGGCGGGTCTACCTAGTCGACGAAACCTTTTGACAAGGAGCCGGACATGGCCAGCAAGAAAGTCGACAGCCAGAGTTTCAAGACCGACGTCCTCGACAGCCAGAAGCCGGTCGTCGTCGACTTCTGGGCCGAGTGGTGCGGGCCCTGCAAGATGATCGCGCCGAGCCTCGAGGAAATCTCGGAAGAGATGGCCGACATCGAGGTCGCCAAGGTCAATATCGACGAGAACCCGGATCTCGCCGCCCAGTTCGGCGTCCGCTCGATCCCGACGCTGCTGCTCTTCAAGAACGGCGAGCCGGCGGCGGTGCAGATCGGCGCCCAGTCGAAGTCGAAGCTGGTCGACTGGATCAAGGGCGCGGCCTGAGCCGCTCGCCGATAGTTCGGCCGTCACCGAAACGGGCTCGCGCGACAAGCGCGGGCCCTTTTTCTATGATCTCGGCATCGCCGCCGCGAGGCGCGGCTGGAGGACGAGAGCATGGCCACCACGGACGAGCGTCACGAACAATTCGCGGCCCTGCATCAAAGCAGCTGCTTCGTGATCCCCAATCCGTGGGACGCCGGCTCCGCCCGGCTGATGGCGGCTCTCGGCGCCAAGGCACTGGCGACGACGAGCTCCGGCTTCGCCTTCACCAAAGGCCGGCCGGACATGGGCCGCATCAGCCGCGACGAGGCGCTGGCCCATGCCGAAGACATGCTCTCGGCAACGGCTCTGCCGGTCTCGGCGGATTTCGAGAACGGCTTTGCCGACGATCCGGGGGGTGTCGCGGAAACCGTCAGGCTCGGCGGCGAGATCGGGCTTTCCGGCTGCTCCATTGAAGACACCTCGATGGCGCCGGGCAATCCGCCCTATGAGTTCGATCTCGCGGTCGAGCGGATCCGCGCCGCGGTTTCGGCCGCCCGCGCCCTTGGCCGGCCCTTCGTCCTCTGCGCGAGGGCCGATGGCGTCCTCAACGGCCACTATGGCGTCGAGGAGGCGATCCGTCGCATCAGGGCCTATGAGGCAGCCGGCGCCGACCTCCTCTATGTGCCGATGCCGGGCGAGATGGCCGATCTGAAACGCGTCGTCGAAAGCGTCGAAAAGCCGGTCAACGCCCTGGCCGCCGGCCCCTTCGCCCGCTTCCGGAAAGCCGATTTCGCGGCGATCGGCGTGCGGCGGATTTCCGTCGGCGGGGCGCTCGCAAGGCTTGCCCAGGCAGCGGTCGTCAGGGCAAGCAGCGCGATCCTCGACGACGGCGACTTCTCGCCGCTCCTCGATGCGGCGCCCGGCGCGACGATCGACGCGCTGCTGGCGAAGGGCGCGGCTGGCGCGGCAGCGGAATGACCGAGCCGGGCCCTATTCCTGACTGACCAGCTGGAATTTCCGCCCGTTCCAACTGTAGATCTCGGTGCAGCCCTCGGCGCCCGAGCGGTTGCAGGCGCTACCATGAACCGAGGCTTGGAGCGTCGGTCGGCCACCTTGTGAAACGACGTCGATCTCATAAGCGAGGGTTTCGAAGACTTTGCGGAACGCGCCGCCTTCCGCCATGAAGACGGCGATCTGGCAGCCGCCCGACCCGCAGAAGGCGTTTGCGAAGGGCGTGCACTCCCCGTTGGCGGTATTGAAAACGACGAAATCGGTTCCGGCGACGGTCTGGCGCTTTGCTGCATCGGCTGAAAAGGAAACCGACCCGCCATTCGCGGACCGGCACATGTCGTCGAATTCGGCCTTGTAGGCGGCGATCGCGGATTCGTCCGCGGTGCTGTCGTTACAGGCGCTCAGCACCCGGTCGATTTCCTCCGCCGAGCCCTTGAGCGAAAAATCTCCGGAATAGTCGAAACCCGGGATCCGGCTCCTGAGCATCACCGCGCTGCCCTCCCGCAGCCGGCGAACGAGCCCCTCGAGGCTCTCGTCGAAGCGGGCGACGAGGGCATCCGGCGACGACGCGGCCGGTTCGAAGCCGAGGGTCGTGGCACTTTCGCGATCGACCGCCATGGCGAGGGCGACGGCCCCCTCGACGGTCCGCCCTGCCGGCAGTTGGACGAAGAAGTCGGCGGCTCCCTTGTTGCGACAGACGAGGCCGAAACAGCCGGCGGCATCGTCGCAGACGCGCGTCCCGGCCAGAGCGCCAGGCGGCGTTGCCGTCCCCCAGCCCTCTGCCGCGGCAACGCACGGCGCGAGCGCCATCGCCAGTGCCGCGCCGATCGCCAGACGAATCCTTCTCGCCAAATTGCCCGTCATGTCTCCTCCGCGAAATGCTTCGACCAACTATGGCGCAGCCGGATGCAACAATACAACCATGAGGCGTCCTGATGCGTTGTCCAGATCATCTCGTCGGGCGGCGGCCGTGCCCATTCACCGGCCGTCGGCAACGACGCGATACAACCGGCGCCACGGCGCGCTATGTCGCACTTGGATGAATGCCCGAGCCTGACGGGAGGACAACAGACTGAGCGCTTTCCTTGCCCGGGTGTTCGCCGCGCTGTTCGGCGGGCTCGTCTTCAGCCAGTCGGCGGAGTTCACCCAGCAATATCTCCAGCGTCTCGGCGGAGCGACGGACGAGATGCGCGCCGTCGTCGAGCAGTTCGAGACGAGCGCCCGCGCTTCCGACCTCTCGCCCGACGAGGCGATCGGCCGGCTGAAGCAGAATTCCGACGAGGTTGCCGCGCGCCAGGGCACCGACGCCGAAACCAACCGCGAGCGCTATGGGGATCTGGAACGCCGCTACGACGCCCTGCGCAGCACGACGCCGCTGTTCAGGCCCTTCGAGATCGTTGCGGATCCGGACTGGACCATCGCCGAGCGGGCGGCGGGTGACTATCGCCCGGCGATCCCTGCAACGGGCGACGGCGTGCTCTTGGCGCTCGGCGGCTTCATCTTCGGCTGGTGGTGCGGTGCCGGCGTCCACGGTGCCGCGACGATGCGCAAGCGGCGGAAAAGCCGGGCCGGCGTTACCGACGGCGAGGACGAGATCCTGCAATAGCAGCGGCAGCAACGCTTCGATCTAGCCCCTTGCGGGAGATCGATGACGGTATCGAGGGAGTGCGGCACGAACCGTCGAGAAGCTAGCGCGATCTCGCCCCCTCTGCCTGCCGGCATCTCGGGCGCCAGGGGAAAGATCAGGCCGCTCGCACGGCTCGGCTCGAATTCCGGGTCATCGCGCGGAAATACGATCCGGCAATTCTTGCCGCTCTCGGCTGCCAGAGTATCGTTCGACGGGCTGTGCGGATCATCCCGCACTTTGTTTGCTTGCGCATGATCTTTTCCGAAAACCGGTTCCCACTCTTCGGGATCATGCTTTATTGCGGCGCGAGGCCGTTTCGCCCGAGCACCTCGCCGACGAGATAGAGCGAGCCGCAGATCAGAAAGCGCGGCGCCGGCACCATCTGCCAGTTGGCCGAGACGAGACGGATCGCCTCCTCGACGGAATTCGACGGCTCGGCGTCGAGCCCTGCCTCGATCGCAGCGTCGGCGAGTTCGTCGGGATTGATGCCCGCCTCGCTCATGTTCACCGGCACGGTGAAGACGCGCCTCGCCATGCCGGCAAAGGCCGAGAAGAAGCCGACCGGTTCCTTGGTGTTGATCATCCCGGCGATCAAAAAGAGCGGCCGCTGCACCCGCTCCTCCATGTCGGCAAGGGTTTCGGCAATGGCGACGCCCGCGCCGGGATTGTGGCCACCGTCGATCCAGATTTCGGCGCCTTCGACGGCGATGTCGAGGAGCGGCCCGGTGGTGATGCGCTGCATCCGCCCGAACCATTCGACGCTGGCCATGCCCTTTTCCACCGCCGCGTCGGAGGGCGGCATCGGCCCCTGCCGCAGCGCGGCGATGGCGGTCGCGGCGTTGACGATCTGGTGGCGGCCGGGCAGCCGCGGCAGAGGCAGGTCGAGTAGGCCGTGATCGTCCTGATAGACCATCCGGCCATGCTCCTCATAGGCGAAGAAATCCTGGCCGTAGACGCAGAGGGGCGCGCCGACCCGATCGGCGATCGAGGTCAGCACCTCGAGCGCCACCTCTTCCGGCTGCTGGCCGAGGACGACGGGCACACCGGGCTTGATGATGCCGCCCTTCTCGGCGGCGATCAGTTCCACCCGGTCCCCCAGAAAGGACTGGTGATCGAGCGAAATCGGGGTGATCACGCTGACCGCAGGCTTCGGCATCACATTGGTCGCGTCGAAGCGGCCGCCGAGCCCGACCTCGACGATCGCCATGTCCGCCGGATGCTCGGAGAACAGGATGAAGGTGACGGCGGTGAGGATCTCGAAGACGGTGATCGGCTGGTCGGCATTCGCCTTGGCGGCCCGGGCGACGGCCTCGGCGAGGGTCTCGTCGTCGACGAGACGCGATTTCCCTGGCGCGCTCGCAAGGCGATAGCGCTCGTGCCAGTTGACCAGATGCGGCGAGGTGTGGCTGTGGACGGCGCGGCCGTCGGCCTCGAGGATCGCCCTGATGAAGGCGGTGACGGAGCCCTTGCCGTTGGTGCCGGCGACGTGGATGGTCGGCGGCAGGTCGAGATGCGGGTCACCCAGTTCGGCCAGCAGCCGGAGAACGCGCTCCAGCGACAGGTCGAAACCTTTGGGATGGCGGCCGAGAAGCGTCTCGATTTCGGCGGTGGCGCGTGAGGTCGTGGTCATCGCGGCGTGTTACGCCAGACCTTTCCCGGATGCAAAAGGTCAGGCTCAGTCGACAGTCTGCGGCTCGGTCTCGGCCGGGGCGGGTTCGCCCTCGCCGGCCGCAGCGCCCGCCCGATTCTCGATGAGGCCGGCCACCGGCTCGGTCGGCGTTTTCAAAAGCAGGCCGAGCAGCGTCGCGATGCGGCTCTTCAGCTGGTGGCGCGGCACGACCATGTCGACCATGCCGTGTTCCATCAGATATTCCGCCCGCTGGAAGCCGTCGGGCAGCTTCTCCCGGATCGTCTGCTCGATCACCCGCGCGCCGGCAAAGCCGATCACTGCGCCCGGCTCTGCAATGTGAACGTCGCCCAGCATGGCGTAGGACGCCGAAACGCCGCCGGCGGTCGGGTTGGTGAGGACGACGATATAGGGGAGCCCCGCCTCCTTCAGCATCTCCACCATGGCGGTGGTGCGCGGCAGCTGCATGAGCGACAGGATGCCCTCCTGCATGCGGGCGCCGCCGGAGGCCGAGAACAGCACCATCGGCCGCTTTTCCTCGATGGCCGTCTCGAAGCCGCGGATGATCGCCTCGCCCGCCGCCATGCCGAGCGAGCCGCCCATGAAGGCGAAATCCTGCACCGTCGCGACGATCGGCAGGCCTTCGATCGCGCCCTTGGCGACGAGGACGGCATCGTCCATCTCGGCCTTGGCGCGGTTTTCCTTCAGCCGATCCACGTAACGCTTCTGGTCGCGGAACTTCAGCGGATCCACCGCGGCGGTCGGCAGATCGACGAGATCGTACGCGCCGCCGTCGAAGAAATGGCCGAGCCTGTCCTTCGCCCGGATGCGCATGTGGAAGCCTGAGGACGGCACCACCCACTGATTGGCCTCGAGATCCTTGTGGAACACCATCTCGCCGGTCTCGGGACATTTGATCCAGAGATTTTCCGGCACCTGCCGGGTCGCGAGCAGGCTCGAGATCTTCGGGCGGACGTAGTTGGTGATCCAGTTCACGGGGCGATCCGTCTCGTCATTCTAACGGGTTGTTGTCCAGGCCTTCAGATGGCCGCGCAGTCAGGCCTTGGCAAGCCGGGCGGTTCTGACGCCCACGGCGAGCTGCCTGACGATGTCGGTGACGGCCGAGACGGACGCATCGCCGCCGCCCTTTGCCAGCGAGGCCTCGATCGCCGAAACAAGCGCCGAGCCGACGACGACGCCATCGGCGCCGCGGCCGATCTCGGCGGCCTGCCCGGCCGTCCTGACGCCGAAGCCGACGCAGACCGGCAGGTCGGTGTGGCGCTTGATCCGCGAGACCGCGGCGGAGACCTTGCCGGCATCCGGCGCGGCCGAGCCGGTGATGCCGGTGATCGAGACGTAGTAGACGAAGCCGGAGGTGTTCTTCAGAACCGCCGGCAGGCGCTTGTCGTCGGTGGTCGGCGTCGCCAGGCGGATGAAGTTCAGCCCGGCCTCGAGGGCCGGCAGGCAGAGCTCGTCGTCCATCTCCGGCGGCAGGTCGACGACGATGAGGCCGTCGACGCCGGATGCGAGCGCGTCCTTCACGAAGGCCTCGACGCCGTAGATGTAGATCGGGTTGAAATAGCCCATCAGGATGATCGGAGTGTCAGCATCGCCCTGCCGGAAATCCGTCACCAGCGACAGCGTCTTCTTCAGGCTTTCGCCGGCCTTCAGCGCCCGCAGCCCGGCCTTCTGGATTGCCGGCCCGTCGGCCATCGGATCGGAGAACGGCATGCCGAGTTCGATGACGTCGGCCCCGGCTTCGGGAAGCGCCTCGACGATCCTGAGCGCCGTTTCGTGATCCGGATCGCCGGCCATGACGAAGGTCACGAGGGCGGGACGGCCCTCCTCTTTCAGCTTGGCGAAACGGGCTTCGATGCGGGTCGTCATGGCGGGCTTTCGAACGGGCGGCCCGGCGGCCCTTTGCGACGGGGCGCCGGAGGTCTGTTTGAGGTCATCGGTCGATGGACGCGTTCCTTACGCCATCCGGCAAGGACCTGCCAAGCACCAACGCTTTCGGCCGCGGCAGGAGCAGCGTCCCTTTCAGGTCGCGTTCAGCCGAACCGGCGGATGTCCGCCGGCTATGCCGGGCGGCAGGATTGCTCGATCCAGGATCGCGTCGCCGCGTCGACGAAATCGACTTTGAAGCCGAAGATCGCCGGCGTCTCGTAGGGGTGGGCATCGCGGATCAGCGCCGCGCAGGCCTCGAAGAGATCCGCCCTCGTCTTCACCTGCAGCCGCCACTCGTCCTGGCGCTCGCGCTTGGCCTTCCACCAGTAGCGGCTGTCGATCTCCTTGACCGGGATGTTGCAGCAGGCCGCGAGCTTCTCGTCGAGCAGCTTGCCGGCGATCTCCCGCGCATCGAGCAGCGAGGGACAGGTGACGTGGATTTCGACGATGTCGGTCATGGCGTCCCCGGCTGGCTCGTCGATGATGCAGCAGATGGCTTTGGTCCAGTCACAAAAGACTGGATGCGGGACTGGAAGGTGACGAGCCCTGCAGTGACGGCAAAACCGATAATCAGGGCCGTGACGATGAAGCCTTTGCCGGGAAGATGCGACACACGCTCCTCAAGCCGAGCGAGCCGATCACGGACGTCCTTCATGTCTGTGCGAAGTTCGGACACGTCCTGTTCAATATGCCCCACGCCCGCTTCGAGCTTGGCTACACGTGCTTCCATGCCGTCGCCGCCTCCTGCTCCACCGGCATCCCTGGGTCCACCGCCGTCTGGAAACTGGACGATGTTGTCGTCAGCCACTCGGATTCTCGTTGAGCCAATTCACCACCACGCTTTTTGCATGAGGCGAGACGAATCCGCAATTCGCACAATGCAGGACGATGGTGGTGTAGACACCCGAGATATTTCCGCTGGCATCTGTGATACTCAAGCCAAGCATCTGGCCGTTTTCATCCTCCTGCGGATATATCCACTGCCTCGTGTCACACCTGGGGCAGGGCTGATCGCTCCCGATCGTCGCATCCAAGAAACGCCTGATCTCTTCCGCGGTTAAAGGAGATCGGATCGTCTTCATAAATTACATCTCCATGCCGAGATGTTTTGCCACCGTGTGGACGTCCTTGTCGCCGCGGCCGCAGAGATTCATCACGATGATCTGGTCGCGGCCCATCGTCGGCGCCCGCTTGATCACCTCGGCCAGCGCATGGGCGGGCTCCAGCGCCGGAATGATCCCCTCGGTGCGGGTCAGCATCTGGAAGGCGGCGAGCGCTTCGGTATCCATGATCGGGACGTATTCGACCCGGCCGGAATCCTTCAGCCAGGAATGCTCGGGCCCGATGCCCGGATAGTCGAGGCCGGCCGAGATCGAATGGCCTTCCTTGATCTGGCCGTCGCCGTCCTGGAGGAGATAGGTGCGGTTGCCGTGGAGAACGCCCGGCGAGCCGGCCGTCAACGAGGCGCAATGCTCCTCGCCGTCGAGCCCCTTGCCGCCGGCCTCGACGCCGACGATCGAGACATCCTTGTCGTCGAGGAAGGGATGGAAGAGACCGATGGCGTTCGAGCCGCCGCCGACAGCGGCGACCAGCATGTCCGGCAGCCGGCCCTCGGCCGCCATGATCTGCTCGCGGACCTCCTTGCCGATCACCGACTGGAACTCGCGCACCAGTTCCGGATAGGGGTGGGGGCCGGCGGCGGTGCCGATCAGATAATAGGTCGAATCGACATTGGTGACCCAGTCGCGCAGCGCCTCGTTCATCGCATCCTTTAGCGTGCCGTGGCCGGCGGTGACGGGGATCACCTCGGCGCCGAGGAGCTTCATGCGGAAGACGTTCGGCGCCTGCCGCTCAACGTCGGTGGCGCCCATATAGACGACGCAGGGCAGGCCGAAGCGGGCGCACACCGTCGCCGTCGCGACGCCGTGCTGGCCAGCGCCGGTCTCAGCGATGATCCGGGTCTTGCCCATCTTCCGAGCGAGCAGGATCTGGCCGAGGCAGTTGTTGATCTTGTGCGAGCCGGTGTGGTTGAGCTCGTCGCGCTTGAAGTAGATCTTGGCGCCGCCCAGCTCTTCCGTCAGCCGCTCGGCGAAATAGAGCGGCGACGGCCGGCCGGTGTAGTGCGTGTTCAGCCCGTCCAGTTCGGCGCGGAATTCCGGATCGTTGCGCGCGGCGTTCCAATGCTGCTGCAGATCGAGGATCAGCGGCATCAGCGTTTCGGCGACGAAGCGGCCGCCGAACAGGCCGAAGCGGCCCTCTTCGTCGGGGCCGGCGCGGAAGGAGTTGGGCAGTTGCTGGTTCATGGTGGCCTTTCAGGCTGGCGTCCCGGCGGCGATCCGGCCCAGCGCGTCGAAGAAAGCGTTGATGCGGCCGACGTCCTTGATCCCCGGCGCGCTCTCGACGCCGGAGGAAATGTCGATGCCGCAGGGGCGCGCGATCCGCATCGCTTCGGCGACGTTCTCCGCGTCGATCCCTCCGGAAAGCATGTAGTCAAGATCCGGGTCAAGGGTTCGAAGCAGCGTCCAGTCGAAGGAAACGCCGTTGCCGCCGGGAAGGTTCGAGCCTTTCGGGCGCCTGGAATCGAGCAGGATGCGGTCGGCCACCGTCCGATAGCGCGCGACGACATCAAGATCGGCGCTCTCGGCGACCGGTAGCGCCTTCATCACCTTCAGCCCGGTTCGCGACTTCACCTCGGCAACGCGCTCCGGCGTCTCGCGGCCATGCACCTGCAGCCAGTCCGGGCGCACCTCACCGGCAAAGCGGGCCAGAAGGTCGTCGTCCGGATCGACGGTGACGATGACGGTCTCGGCCCGGCCATTAACGAGGCGAACGAGATCGACCATCGGCGCGATGTCGAGGTGCCGCGGGCTCTTCTCGAAATGCACGAAGCCGACATGCGAGGCGCCGCGGGCGAGCGCCGCTTCGAGGGTCTCAGGCGTCGACAGGCCGCAGATTTTGACGTCGGTTTGCATGGGAAGGGAAGTGGCATCGAACCGCGGCGATGTCGAGAGCGGAGACGAATCCTGTCCTGTAGGCGAGGTGCCAGCGGCTAGGGCATTGCCGAGATCGATGTATCATGGTGATATATGGGGAGGCATCGGGATGCCTGCCCGTTCCTGCGGCAGAAGGAGAACGCTTCTGGCCTGGTCGACCCGCGACGCGACGGATGCCATTCGCAGCATCGCCAGGTCCGGCGACCTTGCCCTTTCGTACAGCTTGCATGCGCGCAACCGCCTGCTGGAGCGAGGACTGGTCATCTCCGACGTCCTCTATGCTCTGAGAAACGGTTTCGTTCGTCGTCCGGCCGAGCCGACAACCATTCCGGGACAGGATTGCTACCGGATGGAAAGCAGAACTCCCAACAGCGGCGCGCGATCGATCGGCGTGGTGGTGATCCCGGAGCAGGTGGCAGCAAAGCTTACGATCGTTACCGTGATGTGGCTCGACGAATTCGAGACACGCGCCGGATCGATCATCGGAGAATAAGATGACGAGGCATCATTACGTCGAGAGCGGTCTCGACAATGTCTATATCGAGGGTATCGCGGTCGAACGCGACGCAAATGGCGAAGAGATGGTCACCATCCCTGCCGTCAATCAGCTTCATCGGATCATTTCAGTCGCGATCATATCTCATCCGAAAGGCATCAGTGGCCCGGAGCTGCGGTTCCTGCGCAGCGAGATGGGCCTGACACAGGCTGAACTCGCCGCGATCGTCCATCGCGACAAGCAGTCGATCGGCCGTTGGGAACGCAATGAGATCGAGATCGACCCGACGGCCGAGACGCTGATCCGCCGGATGGCGATCGAAAAGCTGAAGCTGCCGGTCGACGTCGGCATCGAGCTCTTGGCGCAGCGCAGCGTTCCCACAGCCGAAGCTCAGCCAATCACCATCCGCGCGGCGGATGGCGGGACCGCCGGCTACTCGCTCGCCGCATAGGCAAGGTCGTCCACGTCCGGTGGTTGCACCGATATCATCGCTATCGACGGGCGCATCGGGTCGCGACCGCGCCCTTTCTTACCCCGCCCGGATCGCATGCAGCCCCGAGCCGTGCCGCTTCAGCCAGGCCTTGCCGGCCTCGGTATGCGGGCAAAGCCTTTCGCAGAGCGCCCAGAATTTCGCGCCGTGGTTCATCTCGACGAAATGCGCCACCTCGTGGGCGGCGAGATAGTCGAGGACGTCCGGCGGCGCCATGACGATCCGCCAGGAAAAGGCGAGGCGGCGATCGTGGGTGCAGGAGCCCCAGCGGCTGGTCGTATCCTTGATGCTGATCGACTTCGGATGGAGGCCGACGGTTTCGGCATGACGCCTGACCGCTGCCTCGAGCTCGCGGCGCGCCAGGCGCTTCAAAAAGTCGACGACCCGGCGGGAGAAATGACCCTCGTCGCCGCCGACGAGGAGCTGCCGCTGCACGCCTTCGACATCGGGCGTCGCCGCGCCTCCCGGTTGAGGCGTGACCTCGTCGAAGCTGAGCCCGGCGGCCGTGAAGAGATCATCAGCCGAGGTACGGTGGTTGCCGGCGTCGGGAGACAGCATCCCGCCGGTGCCGGGCAGCGTCTGGAGCCGCGTCACCAGCCGGCCGCCGCGATGAACGAGCAAAGTCGGCTCGCCATGAAGGGGGATCACCGCCCCCGGCGCGATGATCACCCGGTCGGGGGCGCCGGAGATGCGCTCCTCGACCCAGCCGCGATGGCGCTCGAGAAAGGCGCGGATCTTGCGGGCCGAAAGCCCCCGCGGCACCGTGACGATCAGGCTGCCGCCGCCCGGCGCGATGCGCATGATCATCCGTTTCGCCCGCGGGTTCTTGCGGAATGTCAGTGGTAATGCGCCGCCGGCGAGTTCGATCGTCTCGGGCAGCGGCGGTTCCGGTTTGCGGCGAAGAAGCTGGGGCATCAGGCGCCTGGCGATCATCCGGCAAGAGCAAAAGGGTGGCGCGGCAAGGGCGGACCGGGCGAGTTTGCAACGCCCGCTCCGACGCGAATCCCCCGCGCCTCTCGAGGCAAGTCTAGCCCACAAAAATGGCGGCGGCACCCCGGGGGATGCCGCCGCCATTGTCATCACGTCAGCGTCGCATTGATTGGCCGCCGACGCTTTGGCCTCAGGCCGGATGGCCGTCGACGATCGGGCCCTCACGGCCATTGTCGGGGCCGCTGTCGCGGGAGCGGCGATCGCGCATGAAACGATCGAACTCTTCCTGGTCCTTGGCGCGGCGCAGCTCGCGGGCATAGGCCTCGAACTCGGCGGCCGCCTCGTTCAGCTTGCGGCGCTGCTCGTCGAGACGGGCAAGCTCGGCCTCGCGCCAGTCGTCGAAGGCAACGTTGCCGGTCCGCTCGAAACCGAAGGGCTGCTTGAACCCTTTGCGCTTCATGCTGCACATGAACTTGTCCGTCGAAGTGTTGACATCGCGCTTGAAGCCTTCGAGACGCTCGCCCCACAGGATGTAGGCGAGCATTGCCAGTCCAATCGGCCACCAGACAAAGAATCCGCCGACCATCACGGCAATCGTCACCGGCGTCCAGGCCGGGCGGATCAGGGCTTGTGAAGTCATCGCAGTCACGTTCCTTTCGAATATGGCCGCGACAGCAAGCATCGCGGGAGAGCGACCTCTCGTTTGTTGGCGATGATTGAAAGATGGTGAGAGGTTTTTCGCCGTTCAATGCTTTCGGCAGGAAAATCGATGAGCCGATCACCGATTGTCGAGAACGCCATTCCGGGGGCGCCCATCCGGTTCTCGTGGCAGACGTCAGCGGATGCCGCGTACCGGCGCCGACGGATCGTCAGCCGAGGCCTGGCTCGCGGAGCTTTCCAGGGTTTTCAGAACATCCTTGACGACGAAGTCGGCGGCATGGGCAAAGGCTGCATCGCTGTCGCCGCGAAACGTGATCACCCGATCGAAGACCAGGCGGTCCTCCGCCACATCGAGCACGTCCACCCGGCCGAAGCCGACGAGGGTGCTCATCTTGTGCACCTCGCCGAAGACGAAATAGTCGGCGCCGGCCTTGCGGGCCTCTTCGAGCAGCGGCGCGGGACGCTTCGTGCCGACGCTGCAGGCTTCGGTGTCGATGCATCCGAGCGACACGGCGGCGTAGCGGTCCCCGGTCAGCCCATCCTCCAACGCCTGGCGGAAGGCCTTCAGGCGAGCCGCGTGTTCGGCGGTCTGGTCGCGGACCTCGCCGGACGTATCCTCGTAGTCGAAGGCTGCGACGGCGATCGTCGGCGCCGCCGTGCTGCCGACCTTGGCGGTCTCGGCACCTGCCACGGACGGGTCCGCGCTCGCGGCCAGCGCGGCGATCGCCAGCATCCTCACCCAGTTCCGCATGATCTCCTCCCGATCCGGCCGCGCCTTGCGCACGGCATCCCTTCCTCGCGGCGGCGCCTCAGTTCTTGCCGGCGGCGCCTTCGGAGGCCTCCGCCCCGCCGCCATTGGCCCATTCCGGCAGTTCGCCGGCGGTGACGCCGAACAGCGTCGTCAGCATCAGATATCCGACCGTCGAGATGACGATCAGCGCGGCGAGATTGTGGAAGCCGCCGAAGCGGACCATCTGCGGGATCGTCACCTTGCCCGAGGCAAAGACGAGGGCATTGGGCGGCGTCGCCACCGGCAGCATGAAGGCCATCGAGGCGGCGAGCGCCGCCGGCACGCTCAGCATCAGCGGGTTCTCGCCGAGGTCGAGGGACAAGGCGGCGACCAGCGGCAGGAAGGTCGCGGCCGTCGCGGTATTGGAGGTGAACTCGGTCAGAAGCAGGATCACCAGCGCGACGATCAGCACCAGGCCGATCAGCGGCACGGCGCTGCCGACGCTGCCGAGCGCCTCGCCGATCCATTTGTCGAGGCCGGTGCTGGAAACGGCCTTGGCGAGCGACAGGCCGCCGCCGAAGAGGAGGAGCACGCCCCAGGGAAGGTTCGTCGCCGTCTGCCAGTCGAGCACCGCATAGCCCTTGCCGCCCGGATCCCTGCGCTCCTTCCCGGCGGGGATCAGAAACAGGAGAAGCGCCGCGCCGATGGCAATGCCGGCGTCGTCGAGCCCCGGAATGAGATCCTCGAGAAACGACCGGCCGATCCACAGGATCGCCGCCGCGAGGAAGACGGCGCCGACCACCGCCTCGCCGCGCGACCAGCCGCCGAGATCGGCGATCCGCCTGCCAATCAGCTCGGCGGCGCCCTCGATCTCGCGCCGGTCGAGCCGGACGAGGAAGCGGGTGAGGAGCAGCCAGGAGATCGCCAGCATCAGGATCGCCACCGGCACGCCGATCAGCATCCAGCGCCCGAAGCCGAGGTCGTAGCCATATTCCTGGCTGAGGCTGCCGGCGAGGAGCGCATTGGGCGGCGTGCCGATCAGCGTCGCGACGCCGCCGATCGAGGCGGCGTAGGCGACGCCCAGAAGCAGCGCCAGCGGAAAGCGGCCGATGTCCTCGCCGGAGCCGGTCTCGCCCTCGAGCAGCCTTGCGACGGATAAAGCGATCGGCAGCATCATCACCGTCGTCGCCGTGTTCGACACCCACATCGACAGGAACGCCGTCGCCAGCATGAAGCCGAGGACGATCATCGGCTGGCGCGAGCCGGTCCTGGCGACGATGTTGAGGGCGATGCGGCGATGGAGGTTCCACTTCTCCATCGCCGCCGCCAGCATGAAGCCGCCCATGAAGAGAAAGATGATCGGATCGGCATAGGGCGCGGCCGCGGCCTCCATCTCGACCGCGCCGAGAAGCGGAAAGAGGACGAGCGGCACCAGCGCCGTCGCCGGCACGGGGATCGCCTCGCTCACCCACCAGACGATCATCAACGCCGCGACGGCCACCACCCGCCAGGCTTCCGGCGACAGGCCCTCCGGCGCCGGGAACAGCAGGAGAGCGACGAACAGCGCAATCCCGATCAGCGCCGGAACGAGCCGGAGCGAGCCCTCTTTGCCGGTGTCATCGCCTGGAGCCTCGCGGTCCGTTTTCGACGCTTCGCCGGCACCCATACGCTGTCCTCCCGATCACAATCGCCGGTTATGATCTGGCAGACTGACTGCCGGGAGCAAGGTGCAGCGCCGATCGCCGACGGAATTCCGACACCGAAATGACGTCACCCTGTCGCCCGGCCGTTGCAGCCGGCAGCTAGGCTGAGGCCCGCCATCCACCTTCGGGAGACGCCATCATGCCGATGATCCGACGCGCCATCCTCCTTTTCGCCGCCATCGCAGCCGACAGCGGTGCGGCCCTTGCCGAGACCGCCGCAAAATCGCCGGTCACCGCCGCAGCCGCCATGGCCGAGGCGAGCGTCGGCGTGCGCCCGCTCGCCCTCGTCGACGGGCTCGAAGACGGGCCGCTGAAGGACAGGCTTTCCGCCTGCATCGGCAAGCCGACGAAGCCGACCGAATGGTCGATCGGCCATCGCGGCGCGCCGCTGCAGTTTCCCGAGCACTCGCGACAGTCCTATCTCGCCGCAGCGCGGCAGGGCGCCGGCATCATCGAATGCGACGTCGCCTTCACCAGCGATCGCGAGCTGGTCTGCCGGCATTCCCAATGCGATCTCCACACCACCACCGACATCCTGACGCGGCCGGATCTCGCGGCAAAATGCAGCCAGCCCTTTGCGCCGGCCGATCCGGCGAGCGGCCGCGCGGCCAGCGCCAAATGCTGCACCTCGGACCTCACCCTCGCGGAGTTCATGACGCTGAAGGCGAAGATGGATTCCTCCGACAAGACGGCGACGACGCCCGAAGCCTATCAGGGCGGCAATCCGACCTGGCGCACGACGCTCTATGCGCCCGGCGAGGTGATGAGCCACAAGGGCTATATCGCTCTGATCAAGTCGCTCGGCCGCAAGTTCACCCCCGAGCTGAAGACGCCGGAAGTCGCCATGCCCTTCGGCGGCGACTACAGCCAGGAAGCCTATGCCAGCCAGATGATCGAGGACTACAAGGCCGCGGGCATTCCGGCTTCGGACGTCTTTGCGCAGTCCTTCCGCCTTGATGACGTGAAATTCTGGATCGCCCACTATCCGGACTTCGGCAGCCAGGCCGTCTATCTCGACGACCGCGACGAGACCCTGCCGGGCTTCGACCCGATGCAGCCGGAAAGCTTCGAGCCGACGATGGCCGAGCTCGCGGATGCCGGCGTCAAGATCATCGCGCCGCCTTTGTGGATGCTGGTGACCGGCAAGGACGGCGCCATCGTCCCCTCGCCCTACGCAAAGGCGGCGAAGAAGGCCGGCCTCAAGATCATCACCTGGTCGCTGGAACGCTCCGGCCCGCTCTCCGGCGGTGGCGGCTGGTACTATCAGAGCATTGCCGACGTGGTGCATTCCGACGCCGACATGCTGCGGCTGCTGGATACGCTGGCGAACGACATCGGCGTCGTCGGTGTCTTTTCCGACTGGCCGGCGACGACGACCTTCTTCGCCAACTGCCTCGGCCTCGACGGCTTGGGAACGGCCAGCGCCGGAAACTGACCGGCACTCCGCCTTACGACCTCTATTTGCTGGAAAGCCGCCGCGAGACAGCCATAATCGGCTTGTCGCGCCTGCGTCGGCCCGAAAATCGAAATCGTTTTCGAAAGCGCGATGCGGTGATTGAATGACCCGGAGCGTCCCTGGCGCGTCCGATTGGACGCTCCAGGCGACGTTTCGGGCGCCATGCGGCGAGGAATGCAGATCGATGGGTGAATGGCAGTGACGGAAATTTGCGGCGGGGCTCGCAGCTCTGAAGAGTGTCCCTGCCGCGCGGCAGGAGGTCGCCGGCAAACGGATGTCACCCCTGGCGGGGCGTTGCCCGGCACCCAGAAGATCATGCCGGGCTGACTGCCGTTGGACTGGAGCGAATCGATCGACGGCTATTGCGAGCGGACCTCCGCCGCCTTCTGGGCCGAACCGCTGAATGCCTGGTCGAACCTTGCCTTCATCGCCGTCGCCTTTCTCGGCTACGGCCTGTGGAAGATGCGCGGCGGCAGGGACAAGGCGAGCGAGGCGCTGTGCCTCCTCGTCGGGGTGATCGGCGCCGGATCCTTCACCTTCCACACCGTCGCGACGCGCTGGGCGAGCCTTGCCGACGTGATCCCCATCGCGGTCTTCATCTACGGCTATTTCGCGCTGGCGCTGCGCCGCTATTTCCTGCTGCCGCCGCTCGTCGCGGGGCTCGGGACGCTCGCCTTCTTCGCCGCATCCTTCGGGGCGGAGCCGGCGCTCGCCGCCATTGCCGGTTCCTCGGCGGGCTATTTGCCGGGGCTGCTGGCGATGCTTCTCATCGGCGGCATTCTCGTCGCCCGGCACAGGGAGCCGGGGCCGCTGATCCTTGCGGCCGGCGCGACCTTCTTCGTCTCCCTCGCCTTTCGCATGGTCGACGAGCCGGTCTGCGCCGCGCTGCCGACGGGCACGCACTTCCTCTGGCACATCCTCAATGCGGCAACGCTCGGGCTGCTTGTCGCCGCCGCGATCGACACCGTCCCCGCCTCGGAGCGCCGAACCACCGACCGCGCGTGACGACCTTCTTTCCAGGAACTCCGCGTGTGGACGCGCCGCTCAGGCCGGCGGCGGGCCGGCGAGGAGATCGTCGACCCGACGGTCGCGCAGCGCAGAGATCGTCTCGATATCGCCCATGTCGAGCACCCGCAGCATGCCCTTCAGGATCCGCGCCGGCAGATGCGGGCCACCATAGACGAGGCCGGTATAGAGCTGGACGAGATCGGCCCCCGCCTCGATCTTCATGATCGCGGTGCGTGCATCCTCGATGCCGCCGACGCCGATCAGCGGAAAATCCGGCCCGACGGCGCGGCGAAAGCGCGCCAGAACCCAGGTGGAGCGTCGCATCAGCGGCCGGCCGGAAAGGCCGCCGGCCTCGCCCGCGACGGGATCTTTCTCGACGCCGTCGCGCGACAGCGTGGTGTTGCCGACGATCAGCCCGTCGACCTTGCGGTGGCGGGCGGCATCGGCGATCTCCTCGATCTGGTCCTCGGTCAGATCCGGCGCGACCTTGACGAAGACCGGCTTGCGCTCGCCCGCCGTCATCGCCGCATAGCCGTTGCGCGCCGCGACCACCGCCTTCAACAGCCGGTCGAGCTCGCTTCCCGACTGGAAGGCCCGCAGACCCGGCGTGTTCGGCGAGGAGATGTTGATCGTCAGATAGCTGGCGAAGCTCTCGAAGACGTTGACGCCTTCCACATAGTCGGCGAGCCGGTCTGGCGAATCCTTGTTGGCGCCGACATTCACGCCGACGATGCCGGGCTTCTTCGCCCGCGCCGCCAGCCGCTCGGCGGCGTCGGCATGGCCGTCATTGTTGAAGCCGAGGCGGTTGATCACCCCGCGCGCCTTCGGCAGCCGGAAGATTCGCGGGCGGGGATTGCCCTCCTGGGGCTGCGGCGTCAGCGTGCCGACCTCGACGAAGCCGAAGCCGAGCTTCAGCGCCGCGTCCGGCACCTCGGCGTTCTTGTCGTAGCCCGCCGCAAGGCCGAGCGGATTGGGAAAGCGGATGCCGGCGACGTCGACATGCAGCCGGCCGTCCACAGGGATGTCGAGATCGCGGATCAGGCCGCGCCGCAGCGCCTCGATCGACAGGCCATGGGCGCGCTCGGCATCGAGCCGGAACAGCGCCGGCCGGGCAAGACGATAAAGAAGGCTCATGCGGCCGGCCTCGTTACGGGCTTGAACGCGCTGGGGCGGCCATTACCGCATCGCGCCGGGAAAGAGATGGTGCCCGTCCGCCCCGATCGGCAGATCCTCGACCCAGAGCACCGCGGTGATCGGCAGGCTGGCGTAAAGATGCGGAAACAGCGCGCCGCCGCGGGATTTTTCGTATTTCAGCGCATCCCCGAGCAGCGCCGGATCGACGGCGACGAGGACGAGATCGTCGATGCCGGCAAAATGCCGGTCGGCTGTCTCGCGGACCTGGGCGCTGGTCGAGAAGTGGATGTAGCCGTCGGCGAGATCGACGGGCGCCCCGTCGAGCCGGCCGGCGGCCTTGGCTTCGGCCCAGAGGCCGCGGGGCAGGATTTTGTAGATCGTCCGTTCCATGGAAAACAGCGGTGCCAAACAATCGGCGGAAAATCAATTCGCCAGGCGTCACATCGTGGCCACCCTGGCTTGCGACACTACTGGTCGAGACGGCAGCGGCAAGCTCCAGCCGGTTGCAGGCGGGCCAGCGCCGGCTGGCGGGGAAGCGGGGAGATGGCGATGACGAACGGCCACAGGACGACTGCCCTTCGGATGCTGGCCGGCTTTGCCGCAGCCAGCTTTCTCGCCGGTCCGGCGCTCGCCCAATCCGCCATAGGTGAGATGCATGGGGGCGCGATGCATGGCGGCGCGATGCATGGTGGCGAGAGCGAACGCCCCGGCCGCTACGAGATCGTCAGGATCGACGGTGTCGTCGCGAGACTCGACACCGCCACCGGCCAGCTCGCCAGCTGCCGGGTGGCTGCCGAGACCATCCGCTGCGGCAAGGCGCCGGCGGCCGGCGAGCCGCAGCCCTTTGAGGCGCGGATCAGGGCGCTGGAGCGGCGGGTCTCGGCGCTCGAGAGCGAGCTTGCCGAGGGCGGCTCGGCGCTGACCGGCAGCGACGAGACCGACATTGCGATCGAGCGGATGCAGAAGCTGTTCCGGGGTTTTGCCGACATCGTCAAGGAACTCGAAGAGGGTCGCGAGGACGGGGCCAAGCCGCTGCCGAACCGCACCTGAGCGGGCCGGGCGATCGCTTCGAATTGCCGCAAGTGGGCAGCCAGATCGGTCCTCGGACTTCCATCGCGCCAGGCCGACTGGCTCGATGAGCTCACGGGCCCAGACGGGCGCACGGGCAGCGTCCATCCTGCGGGTTCGGATCGACGCCCGGGGTCATACCTGCTCATCCACGAACTCCGCCGGCCCGCCCTTATGTGCTCCCCCCTTGCGAGACCTCGGCTCCCGCACGCTTGCCCCGGTCTCGCGCGAAACACCGGCATTGCCCCGACCCCGTGCCGTAGATGGCTGCCCCACCGCCGCTTCGCCGGCACATGACCGGACGGTGACAGCCTGCCCTCGCCCGGTCGCCCGACCGGCAAAGCGAAATCAGGGCTTGAAGATGCGGGCGTTCTGTCATATCCCCGCGCCGTTCGAAGACGGGCCGCAACCGGGCCCGGGCGCTCACCTCAGACCGCTTCGCGACGAGAGCCTGCCGGGCCTCATGCGGCCGCAGGGTGTCAGACGTCTTTCGGATTGGTGAGGTGGCCGAGTGGTTGAAGGCGCACGCCTGGAACGCGTGTATACGGGAAACCGTATCGAGGGTTCGAATCCCTCTCTCACCGCCACTTGCCCTCTGTCCGGCCCGGAGACATGGGTACCGGATCGTCCCGAAGACTTGCGGCGCAGACCTCTCACGACCATCGCTGTTCCGGAAACCGACCAAAGATGCCGGATCGGTCTTAGCCAGCGACGGAGAGGTATCCGCCTGGAGCGCAGTGCGTCCAACTAAACGGCGCTCCCTGTCGACGGGGCGCCGTGCGATCGACGATCCTGAACTCTTTTGCGCGGATTGCCAGGCGGCCTGCCGGCGCTTCGCGGGCCATCGTGGCTGCGTCTTGCCGAGCGCCACCTATCTTGGAAAGCTATAGCGCCGGCGAACGAACCATCATTGTCGTCGCGGTCGGAACGCTGGCCATTTCCAAAAACCATGCCGCGGCGCGAGCGCATATGCCACGGGTAGCAATCGCGGCTACCTCAATCCAGAGCCAAGGCGGCCGCGGGACGGCTCGGCGCCAAGCCATATCAATTCGATATAGCTTCCGAGGAATATACTATTATGCCTCGCCAGCGCTTCGCCGATAGGTTCCGGCCGAAGCATGGCCTTGATGGGGAGGACCATGCCTTCGGCAGATTGCGCCGTCGAACCGACGGCTCGACGAACAGGGAGGAAGGAATATGGTCACCAAGCCAAAGGGGGCGCTCGGAGCGTTTGCTCTCGCCATGCTCTGCAGTGCCGCGTTCGGCGCCGATGCATCGGCGCAGGACGGCCCGGTGAGGCTCGGCATCCTGACGCCGAAACAGGGCGCCAGCGCGTCGATCGGTCAGAGCATGGCACGCGGCGCCGAACTGGCGATCGAGCTCCATGGCGGCAAGGTTCTCGGCAGGGACATCAAGACCGTCTGGCTCGACGAGGCGAGCCCGCAGGTGGCCCAGCAGAACATGCAGAAGATGGCCGACGACTATAGCGTCGCCGGCGTGGTGGGCGGCAATTCCAGTTCCGCGACGCTGGCGATGATGCCGGTCGCCGAGCGCGAGAAGATCCCCTTCATTTCCGCCGGGTCCGCGGCGTCCGAGGTGACCGGGGCGAGCTGCAACCGCTATACGTTTCGCACCCAGGCACCCGTGCCGGTGCAGGTCTCGGCCGTGTTCGACCGGCTGAAGGATCAGAAGCTCTATTTCATGACGCCGTCCTACGCCTTCGGCCAGGACGTGCTGCGCACGGCGCGCTCGATGCTGGACGGTGTCGGTGCCTCGGAAGCCGGCAATGACGAAGTCCCGGTCAACACCGCCGACTACTCTTCCTACATTCTCAAGATCCGCCAGGCCTCGCCAGATGCCGTGTTCGGCGCCCTCGTCGGCCTCGATCTGTCGAACTTTTTGAAGCAGTGGCGCGAACTCGGGATGCAAGGCGAGATCCCGGTCTACGAAGTCGCCGTTTCGGACACCGACTTCTGGGACATCGGTCCGGACGCTTCGACCGGAATCCACGTGAAGCCCTGGTACTACAACGATCCCGCCAATCCCGACGTCGAGAAGAAGTTCGTCGAGGCCTATGAGGAGGAGCACGGCCAGCCGCCTTCGGACAAGGCCTGGTCCGGCTGGTTCGCGATGACCGCCATGCTCGATTCGATCGAAGCTGCCGGCAGCACCGATCCGAAGGAGGTCGTCAAGCAGATCGAATCCTGGACCTACGACGCCGGCGAGTTCCCCTATTACTTCCGCAAATGGGATCACCAGCTCATCCGCCCGTCGGTGATCGTCCAGGTGAAGGACGAGATCACCGACAAGTGGGACTACATGAACGTGATCGGCACCTCGACCAGCGGCAAGGAGGACACCCTCAAGGCCTTCGGCACGCAGGAAGAGATCGGCTGCAAGATGGGCGAGCTCTGAGCCAAGCCCGGAGAAGGCGCCACAGCATCGGCCCGAAAATCGGGAACGATTTTCTCAAAAGCACGATGCGGTGATTCGATCACTTTGAGCGTCCCTTGTGCGTCCGTTCGGACGCACGGCGCTCCAGGCGGCTTCTCCCCCTTGCTGTCGGCAACATCCCGACAGCCAGCAGATCGCCCCTTCCGAAAGCGGAACCTTATGGAAATCATCCTCTCGCAAGCCGCCAACGGCGTCGTGCTGGGAGTGATCTACATCCTGATCTCGGTCGGGCTGTCGATCACCTTCGGCATGCTCGGCATCATCAATTTCGCCCACGGGGCGTTCTTCGCCCTCGGCGCCTATTTTTCCTATGAGCTCGCCAGCCGCTTCGGATGGAGCGCGGCGATCGCGGCTCCGCTTCTGGCCGCGGCCATCGGAATGCTCGTCGAGGTCGTCCTGATCCGCCGTCTCTACGGCAAGGAACCGCTGCTCAGCCTCGTCGTCACCTTCGCCCTCGCTCTGCTGATCGAGGCGGTGATCCGCTCGGTCTGGGGCACCGGCGGACGGCCGCTCTCGCCGCCGGCGATCTTCAATGGCATCGTCGAGATCGGCCCGATCCTGATGACCACCTACCGCTTTGCGGTGCTCGTCATTACCGTCGCCGTCCTGCTTGCGCTGTGGGCCTTCCTGGCGCTGACGCCCTATGGCCGGGTGATCCGCGCCGGCAGCCGGGATCCGGAGATGGTCGACATGCTCGGCATCAACCTGCCGCGCGTCTTCACCGCCGTCTTCGGCCTCGGCTGCGGCATTGCCGCGATCGCCGGCGTTCTCGCCGGGCCGCTCTGGACGGTGTCTCCCTCGATGGCCGCCAACGCCATCATGCCGGCCTTCGTCATCGTCGCCATCGGCGGGCTGGGGTCGTTCAGCGGGGCGGTGATCGCCGGGCTGTTCGTCGGCATCACCACGGCGCTGACCGTCCAGTTCTGGCCCGAGGCCTCCTCGGCGGCGATGTACGTCCTGATGCTGCTCATCCTCCTCGTACGCCCGCGCGGTCTGCTCGGCACTCAGTGGGAACGTTTCGAATGAAGATGCCCGCAGTCTTGAAGCATCCGGTGCTGGTCAGCACGCTGGTGCTGCTCGCCCTGAGCCTGTTCACGCTCTGGGAGGGTGACGCGATCACCTACACCACCAAGATCACCATCTACGTCCTCTATGCCATGGGCGTGAATCTGATGATCGGCTATATCGGCCTGGTGCCGTTCGGCGCGTCCGTGTTCTTCGGATGCGCTAGCTACGCGGTGGCGATTTCGCTTTTCGGACCGGTCGTCAACAACGAGATCGTCGCGCTGCTGTTCGCCGCCGCCTTCTCGCTCGTCGCGGCGGTCCTCCTTGGCGCCGTCATCCTGCACCGCACCGGGGTCTATTTCGCCCTCATCACCCTCGCTCTGTCGCAGGTTGGCTACGAGGTCGCCTTCCAGTGGACGGACCTGACCGGCGGCGAGAACGGCATCCAGGGCGTGCCCCGCCCGCTCTTCACCGATGCCCTGTCGTTCCACTGGTTCACCGTCGCGCTGGTGATCCTGCTGATCGCCGGCATGTGGCGGCTGGCGCACATCCCGTTCGGCCGGACGATGCAGGCGGTGCGCGACAACGAACAGCGCGCCATGACCCTCGGCTACAACACCTTCGCGATCAAGTGGATCGGATTTGCCATCGGCGCCACCATCGTCGGCATCGCCGGCGGCCTGCTCGCGCTTCTCTTGCAGGGCGCCTATGCCGACAACATGAACTGGCAGCGCGCCGGCGATCCGGTGCTGATGGCGGCCCTTGGAGGCGTACATCATTTCCTCGGACCGCTGTGGGGCGCCATCACGTTCCTGCTGCTCGAGGAGCAGCTGAGCGTCATCACCGACAACTGGTGGCTCTATTTCGCGCCGATCATCATCATCTTCGCGATCCTGTCGCCGGAGGGGATGCAGGGCATCTTCCTGAAGCTCTTCAAGCGCGACCACTGGACGCTGACCCGCAACACGGTCCCGCCGATGCCGTCCAGCATCCAGCCCTTCACCGCACGGACCGGCGAAAGCCGCGAGGCAGGCGCCGCCGTGCTGGAGGTCCGCAAGCTGTCGAAGTCGTTCGGCTCGATCGTCACCCAGAAGGACATCTCCCTGGCGTTTCACGAGCGCACGCTGCACAGCGTGATCGGCCCGAACGGCGCCGGCAAGACGACGTTCTTCAACCTCCTGACCGGGCTCCAGCGACCGGACGGCGGCCAGATCCTCTTCCGCGGCAAGGACATCACCGCCCTTTCGACCCACAAGCGGGCGCGGCTCGGCATCGCCCGGTCCTTCCAGATCATCAGCGTCTTTCCCAACCTGACGGCCTTCGAGAACGTGCGGATGGCGGTGCAGGCCGGCCGCAAGGGTACCATCGCCTTCTGGCGCGACGCCCATAGCGATGCCGCGATCTGCGAGGAGACCTGGTCCATCCTCGACGCGGTCGGCCTTCTCGACCGCGCCTCCAGGCCCTGCACCGAACTGCCGCATGGCGAGATCCGGCTTCTCGAGATCGCCGTCACTTTGGCAGGCAAGGCGGAGATCCTGCTTCTCGACGAGCCTCTGGCAGGCCTTGGCGAGAGCGACCGCATCGTCGTGTCCGACCTGATCAAGAAGCTCTCGACCACCCATCCGGTGGTGCTGATCGAACACGACATCGACCGTGTGATCGCGATGTCCGACCGCATCACCGTGCTCCACGAAGGGCGGCTGATCGCCGATGGCGAGCCGGCGCGAGTCGCCCGGGACCCGGCGGTGATCGAGGCCTATATGGGCAGCGGCAGTTCCGAAACGGTGCCGGCGGGATCGGCCAAGGCCGCAAGCACCGATCGAACGGCGGCCGAACCGCTGCTCGAACTCAAGGACGTCAGCGCCGGCTATGGCGGGGGCACCGTTCTCGAGGGTGTCGACATGGTCATCCGCGAAAACCAGGTGGTCGCCCTGCTCGGCCGCAACGGCGTCGGCAAGACGACGACCCTGAAGACCATCATGGGCACGATCCACCCCAAGCGCGGGCAGATCCTCTTCGGCGGCCGGGACATCGGCAATCTGCGGCCTGACCTCATCAACCGCGCCGGCATTTCCATCGTGCCGGAAGGACGCCGGCTGTTCCCGAACCTCACGGTCAACGAGAACCTCGCATTGGCCGCGCGCAGCGGCGGTGCGAGCCTCGAGGAAATCCACGACCTGTTCCCCAGGCTGCGCGTTCTGACCCGCTCCAAGGCGCAGAACCTTTCGGGCGGCGAGCGCCAGATGGTGGCGATCGCCCGTGCGCTGATGGTGCCGAGCCAGCTCATCCTTCTGGACGAGCCCTATGAGGGACTGGCGCCGGCCGTCGTGGCGGAGGTGAAGGCGGCGGTCCGCACGATCAGCACCCGCAGTTCGCTGCTGATCGTCGAACACCATGCCGACGAGGTCATCGCCCTCGCCGACTGGGTCTACGTCCTCGTCAACGGCAAGGTCGCTTTCGATGGCGCGTCCGACGAACTCGCCGGCAATCCGACGCTGAAGGATCAGCTTCTCGGCATCGCCGCCTGACCGGGGGCGCACCCAGCCAACCCATACCGGCCGCATCCCGAAGAGGTTGCGACCGCCGAACGTAACGATCAGCGAAGACGGGCATGATGACTGACAAGGGTTTCGTACTGGTCACGGGGGCTGCGGGCCTGCTCGGCCGCCATATCGTCAGGGACCTGACGGAGGCCGGCTACCGGGTCAGGGGATTCGACCTCGGCGTCGGCCCCGAACCCTGCGAATGGATGGTCGGCGACGTCACGTCCGCCGCCGATGTCGCTGCGGCCGTCGACGGGGTCGACGCGGTCATCCATGCCGCCGCCCGCGCCAATATCTGGAGCGGCTCGGGCGAGGAGATCATGCAGACCAACGTGATGGGCACCTGGCAGGTGTTCGAGGCGGCCCGCAAGGCGGGGATCGGCAACGTCATCTTCTGCTCCAGCGATTCCGTTGTCGGCTACACCGTGCGCGAAGGCGCGATGGTGCCGCCGCGCTACATGCCGGTCGATCTCGATCATCCGCTGCAGGCGACGGATCCCTATGCGCTGAGCAAGATCATCGGCGAGGACATCGCGCGCTCTTACACCCATTGGGGCATGAGCGTGGTGGCCCTTCGCACCGTCTTCGTCGCCTATCCGGAGATGGAGGGGGAGATCCGCGCCCGCCACGCCGACCCGCAGGCCTACAAGGGCACCCCGGCCGGGGGACCGTCCAGCGCAGGCGGCGGGGCCTTCTACAACTATATCGAGCCGCGCGACCTCGCGCGGGCGTTCCGCCTCGCTTTGGAGCGGCCGGTCAATCCTGGCGAATTCCGCGCCTATTTCATCGCCAATGCCGAGACGCTGTCGCCGGAACCGACCCTGGAACGGGCACGGCGCCTGCATGGCGACGCGATCGCGGTCCGCGATCCCGCGCTCTACCGGAACAGGCCGTTCGCCAGCCTCTACGACACAGAACTGGCCGCGCGCGACCTTGGCTTCGTCGCCCGGAACAGCCTGCGGCATCTGGTCGAGGAATGATGCGTCCAGGACGGCTCCCGGCGCCAACGAAAGGAAGACGAGGATGAAGACGATACTGGTGACCGGCGGTGCCGGCTGGCTCGGAGGCGCCATTGTCCGCAAACTCGTCGGGCGCGGCGACCGCGTGGTGGCGGCCGATCTGCGCTTTGGCCCCCAGGCCGAGGCGCTCGCCGCCGGCAATGCCAACCTCGTCAATGCGACCCTCGACCTGACCGATGGCGAAGAGGCGCGTCGCGTCATCGGCGAATACCGTCCGGATACGGTAATTCACTGCGCGGCGATCGTCGGCGTCCTGCAATGCGCCGACGCGCCGGAACTGTCGATCCGGGTCAATGTCGGCGGCATGGCCAATCTTCTGGAGGCGATGCGACAGACCGGCGTGCGGCGCATGATCCATGTCTCGACCGAGGAGACATACGGCGACTTCGAGCGCCCGGTCATCGACGAGGACCACCCGCAACGGCCGAAGAGCATCTACGGCCTGACCAAGCTCGCGGCGGAAAATCTCGGCCGGACCTTTGCCCGCAACCATGAAATGGAGTGTATCCATGTGCGGACCTGCTGGGTCTACGGTCCCGACCTGCCGCGTCCGAGAATGCCGAAGACCTATGTCGATGCCGCGCTCTCCGGCAAAGCGTTCCGGCAGGCGAGCGGCGGCGATTTCGCCGTCGACCAGGTCCATATCGACGACACGGTCGACGGCATCGTGCTGGCCCTCGACAAAGCGGACCACCGTTTCGATACCTATCAGATCGCCACTGGCGAGGCCCCGACGCTCGGCGACGTCGCGGATATCGTCAACCGCGCGGTTCGGGGCGCCAGCGTCACCGTCGAGGCGGGGCCCTATTACCTGGACGACAAGATTCTCTCCGTCGGAAAGGGCGCGCTAAATATCGCCCGGGCCAAAGCCGAACTCGGCTTTAAGCCGCGCTTTCCCATCGAGCGGGGCATCAGGCTGCTGATCGACGAAGCGCGCAACAGCGCAGGGCGGCGCTAATGCTTCGGACGCGGCAAGACCTGACCGATGAAGGTGCAACCGGGCCAGGACCCGTCGGCCGTCAGGTCGTGGGACAGCTGGTTGATCTCGTCGACGACCACCCGGGCCGCCGGAAGATGGTCGGTGGCGGAAGAGCTGTAGAGATAGTTGACGCGGGTCAGCGAGACGTCGTTCACACGCAGGCATCGCCAGCGCGAGGCGAGGTCCATGCCATGAACCTTGATCGCCGCGCTCGGCTTGATCGTCGCGCCCATGCCGCGGGCGAGGCACTGCATCAGGACGGTCAGGGAATCGATCTCGGCGATCGGTGCGATGGTGATTTCCAGCCGCTCGAACTCCATGTCGATGCGCCGACGCAGACTGTGCTTGCTGCTGGGCAGGATCAGCGGCAGGCCGGCGATCTCGCGAAGCGAGACGCTCGTCGTCTCGAAGGGAAAATAGCGCTCGTCCATCGGCAGGACGAGGAACAGCTCCTCGCGCAGCAGCGCCTCGCAGGACCAGCCGGGGACCCCCTCCTGGGTGAACAAGACGGTGATGTCCAGATCGCCGGCACGGGCCTGCCGCTGAAGATCGCCGCTCAGACCCTCGACGAGATTCAGCTGGATGCCCGGCTGGCTTTCCCTCAGGCGTTCCGTCAGCGCCACGCCGATATTGGCCATGGTCGTCGGCGGCAGACCGAGGGTGACCAGCCCGGTGATGACGTCCTTGGTCTCCCGCGCCGAGGTCATCGCCTGTTCGATCTGGCGAAGGATGGTCTTGGCCTGGCGGTAGAGGATCCGGCCCGCGCTGGTCGGGCTGACGCCGCGGCTCGAGCGGATGAGGAGCGGCGTTCCGACGTCGTGCTCGAGGCGCGAGATCTGCTGGCTCAGAGCCGGCTGGGCGATGTTGAGGCTGCGGGACGCCTGCGAAAAGCTGGCACCCTCGATGATCTCCACGAGGTAGCGCATCTGGCGGACGTCCATGAACCGCTCGGTGCGTCTGCCACCGCTGTCGGGCGCGTTGTCGACAACTGCATCCATGGCCACCGTAAATCACCCTTGTCCTGGAATGGAGCCGAGGATCGGGCGGAAGGCCGTATCGCCTTTGCGCGCCAACCGGACCGAAGCGGCGTCCGCGCCCGGCCGTACCGGGTGGAATACCGAAGTCACGCGGCTCAGACCGGCTATATCGCAGGAAGGGCGGACTTTGCCAATGCCGTTTGACCCCAAGCAGCGTCCGCCCCTCGATCGCGTTCGAGACGCGGACCTCATCATCCTCGGCAGTGGCGCGTCGGGGTTGACCGCCGCGCTGACCGCGCTTCTCGCCGGGTTGCGGGTCGTCGTCCTCGAAAAGGCGCCGCATTTCGGCGGCACCACCGCACGCTCTTCCGGTACCGCCTGGGTGCCGAACAACCGGATGATGCGCAACGAAGGCATCACTGGCGACGACGAACGGGCAGCCACCTATCTCGAAGGCCTGGTCGGCAATCGCGGTCCGCGCCGACCCTGGCAGGCCTTTCTCGACACGGCGCCGCGCATGCAGGCGGACCTTGCGGATCGGGCCGAGATCGCCTTCCGCCCGATGCCCGCTGCGCCGGACTACCGGCCGGAGATCGACGGGGCCGGCAGCGGCTGGCGGCCGCTCGAACCGCTGCCCTTCGACGGCCGCAAGCTTGGCGGTTACTTCGATCTCCTGGCGCCTCCCATTCCGGAACTGACGGTCTTCGGCGGGATGATGGTCACCCGCGCCGAGGCCGGTCAGCTGGTGCATGCGGAAAAGTCGCTGCGGGCGATGATGCTCGGTGCGCGTCTGACCGGCCGCTATGTCAGAGACCGGTTGAAATACAAACGCGGCACCCGCCTGGTCATGGGCAACGGGCTGGTGGCACGCCTGCTCCACGAGGTGCTGAAGCGGGGCGGGCTCGTCTACGAGGACGTCACCGTCACAGGCCTGAACACCGACGACGGCGAGGCCGTCACCGGCGTGTCATATCAGCGCGACGGCAAGGCCGGCGCGTTGAACGCCGCCCGCGGCGTCGTGCTGGCCGGCGGCGGCTATCCGTCGAGCCAGGCGTGGCGGGCTCGCGAACTGCCGACACCGACGCCGGACCATTCCCCGGCCGCGCCCTTTGCCTGCGGCACGACGATCGAACTCGCGCTGGCAATTGGAGCGACACTCGGCGCGCCCGGGCTCGACAACGGGCTCTGGTTCCCCTCGTCGCTGCGCAAGCGCGCAGATGGCAGCCTTGCCGTCTTCCCGCACATCGCCCTCGACCGGGCGAAGCCGGGCGGCATCATCGTCAATCAGCGGGGACGCCGTTTCGCCAACGAGGCGCTCTCCTATCACGATTTCGTCCGCGCGATGTACGCCGCGAACGACGACGAACCCTGCATTCCCGCCTGGATCATCGGCGATCGCCGGTTCCTGCGGCGCTACGGGATGGGCATCATCCGCCCGCGCACGCCGTTCCTCAAACCTTATCTCGCTGACGGCTATCTGAAATACGGCGCGACGGTCGAGGAATTGGCGGCGAAGATCGACGTCCCGGCGGAGGAATTGCAAAAGACCATCCAGCGGTTCAACGGTTTCGTCCGCTCGGGCGTCGACGAAGATTTTTCGCGCGGCTCGACGATCTATCAGCGCTCGAACGGCGACCCGGCCCAGGAGCCGAACCCCTGCATCGGGACGGTCGGCGAGACGCAGCTCTACGCTGTCGAATTGCACCCGACCCCGCTCGGGACGAGCCGGGGCCTTTCGGCCTCGATCGACGGTGAGGTGCTCCGAGAGACCGGCGATCCCATTCCCGGCCTTTATGTGTGCGGCAACGACATGCAGTCCTGCTTTGCCGGAGAATATCCAGGTGCCGGGGCTCAGATCGGAATGGGAATGACGTTCGGCTGGCGGGTGGCGCGATGCACCGCCGACCGGACCTGAAGACATCGAGAGGAGGTCTCACATGGCAATGCAAAAAGGTGGCCAATACATCGCCGAGGCGTTGGTGCGCGAAGGGATACCCTACGTGTTCGGCGTTTGCGGCCACGGCACCGTCGGTCTGATCGACCATCTCTACGATGTGCGCGACGCGGTGAAGATGATCTCGCCGCGCCACGAGCAGACCGCCGTGCACATGGCCGACGGATACTTCCGCGTCTCGCACAAGGTCGCCGCGACGCTGACCTCGACCGGACCGGGCTCGGCCAACCAGATCATGGGCCTCGCCGTCGCCCAGACCGACAGCTCGGCGGTCCTCGCGATCACCGCCAACGTGCCGACCCAGCAGTTCAATCGCGGCCCGTTCCAGGAGCTGAACCTGCACCATCAGGCCGATTTCAACAGCGTCATCCGGCCGGTGGTCAAACGCTCCTTCCAGCCGACCCGGCCGGAAATGCTGCCGCTGCAGATCCGCCAGGCCTGCGCGACGATGACCACCGGCCGGCCCGGCCCGGTCAATCTCGACATCCCCTACAACCTGTTCCAGGAAGAAGCCGACCTGACCCCCGAGGTGAAGGGCAGCGCGTTCGGTGAACGCCGGCCGGGCGCGAGCCCCGACGATGTCGCGAACGTCGTCGACCGGCTGCTCGCCGCAAAGCGCCCGGTCATCTTCGTCGGCCACGGCGTGACACTGTCAGAAGCATCGCGCGAACTGACCAGGCTCGCCCACTGGCTGAGCATTCCGGTGATCTCTTCGCCGAACGGCATGGGCACGATCGACATGGACGATCCGCTGTCGCTCGGCTTCATCGGCCGCAACGGCGCCTATCAGGCCAATCAGGCCGGCCGGCACGCGGATCTGGTGCTGGCGATCGGCGCCCGCTTCGACGACCGCTCGGCCTCCAGCTGGAAACCCGGCTATTCCTGGAATTTCCCCCATACGGCGCTGGTCCATGTCGACCTCGACCACGCCGAGATGACCCGCAACTACACGCCGGACCTGGCGATCCTCGCGGATGCCCGCACCTTCCTCACCCAGGTGATGAGCGAGCTGTCCGGGCGCGGTGTCGGCGAGGAACCCCGCCTTGCCGGCTGGCAAGAGCAGATCGGCAAATGGCGGCAGGAATGGAACGAGTTCCTGGCTCCCAACTGGGGGCAGCACGTCTCGCCGATCTCTCCCTATCGGATCGTCGAGGACTGCCTGAAGGTCATTCCGGAAAACGCCATCCTGTCCTTCGATTCCGGCGTCCATCACAACTGGTACATGCAGTTCTGGAAGGCGCGCGGCCCGCAGAGCATGCTGAACACCTGGGGCTATTCCGGCATGGGCTTCGGGCCGAGCTCGATCCTCGGCGCCAAGCTCGCCGCGCCCGACCGTCCCTGCATCAGCGTCTGCGGCGATGGCGGCTTCACCATGGTGCCGCACGTTCTCTGCACGGCGGTCGAATACGACATCCCGGTGATCTGGGTGGTCTGGAACAACTTCGTCTGGGGCGCCATCCGCGACCTGCAATACGGCTATTTCGACGGCCGCGAATACGGCACCGGCTTCTATCGCGGCGACAATGCCGAGCCCTATAACCCCGACTTCGCCGCCTGGGCGCGCGCTGCCGGCGTCGAGGGTTTCACCGTCACCCGGTCCGAGGATTTCGCGGGCGTCCTCGAAAACGCCATCGCCCTCAACAAGCCGGTGCTCATCGACGTCCATGTCGACGGGAATGTCCGCCCGCCGGCGACCGGCTCCTGGGAGCTGCCGCCGCTCACCCCGAAGGAACCGGCTTTCGGCAAGGCCTGGCAACCCGAATGAACCGCAAGGAGACGAGACCATGAGCGAAAGAGACACACCGGCAACGGTCGAACGGCGGACCGTCGTCCGCAACATTGCGGAGGTTCCGTGGCAGCAGTTTCCCGCCCATCACGGCGGGGCGCTGTCGAAGCCGCTGGCGCATCCGACGACCACCGGCTCGCACCAACTCGACTACCGCATCTCGACCTATCAGCCGATGGCCTATGTCGAGCGCCACGTCCACGAGGTTCAGGAGCAGGTCTACCACATCCTCGACGGCGAAGGGCTGATGGAGATCGACGACGAGAAGCGCGTGGTGCGCAAGAACGACGTGATCTTCCTGGCGCCCGGCACCTACCACAGCATCGTCAACACCGGGCTCGGGGATCTCACCTTCATCGTCGTGACGACCCCGATCAACGACATCTGAGCCCGCTGGCGGCTCCTTCTTCGCAACAGAGGAAAGAGGGCCGCCGGTGAGATCGCACGCACCGGCACCGCTGCCGGAGGCCGACATAGCGGCGCTTCGTCCGGACTTCTCGGGCGGCAGATCCGGGGCCGCTGCAACGGCCTCTCTGCGCCGGCAATATCGGCGCGGCAGGGCCGCCCGGCCATTCGCTATCGGGACGCTCGCCGCCCCGAGAGCCTAGAAAACAGACCGTTTTGCCGCTGGACCCTGGCCGGGTGACCCCCGCCTTCCCGGTGCAGGGAAGGTGCGTGCCGCGCGCAGGCCGGCGGCGAGTGCCCGTCGTGGCGCCGAGACCGGCTACGCCGGCGGACCGTCCAAGTCCGAGATCCGAAGAGAGAGCAATGGCATATCCTTTTGAAACGACATCCGACGGCATCGCGACATGTCTCATGTTGCTCGACGGGGAATGGATCGGCGGCGAGGAGGACGGCTGCGAGGTGCTCGACAAGTTCACCCTCGAACCCGTCGCGCGGCTGCCCTCCTCCTCGCCCCGGCAGATCGCCGCGATGCTGGACGTCGCCGCCGGGCGTTTCGAGGCGGACCAGCTCTCCGCCTTCGAGCGTGGCGAAATCCTCGACCGGGTCGCAGACCGGATCCTGGCTCAGGCGGATACCTTCCTCGAAGTGATGCAGATCGAGACCGGCTATACGACCTCGGACTGCCGCAACGAGATCAACCGCACCGTCGAGACCTATCGCCTGTCGGCCGAAGAGGCCCGGCGCCTCGCCGGCGAGGTGGTAGCGATCGCCGGTGCGAGGGGTCAGGCGAAGCGCACCGCCTATACGCTGCGCGTGCCTCTGGGCGTCGTCCTCGCCGTCACGCCCTTCAACGCGCCGATGAACACCGTGGCCCACAAGCTCGGCCCGGCACTTGCCGCCGGAAACACGGTGGTGCTGAAGCCGGCCAGCCAGACGCCGCGGACGGCGTGCCTGGTGGCGCAGACCTTTCTCGACGCAGGACTTCCGGCCGGCCATCTCCAGGTCTTCCACGGGTCAGGTCCCGCCGTTTCTGCGGCCCTGCGGGACGAACGCGTCCGATATGTCGCCTTCACCGGCTCGACCGGGGTCGGCCGAAAGATCCAGGAACAGGCCGGCCTGCGGCGAACGCAGATGGAACTCGGCTCGATCGCCTTCACGATCCTCGACAAGGACGCCGATCTCGAGCGCGCGGTGCCCAAGGCTATCGCCGCCGGTTATCGCAAGGCCGGCCAGGTCTGCACGTCGGTGCAGATCCTGCTGGTGCACGAAGACGTCGCGGACCTCGTCGCCACGCAAATGGCGAGGGGGGTCAAGGATCTCGTCTACGGCGATCCCAGCAAGGACGGCTGTGTCACCGGACCGCTGATCTCGCTGCAGGACGCCGAGCGGGTCGAAGGCTGGATCAAGGACGCGCTGAATGATGGCGCCACCCTTCTTGCCGGCGGCACGCGGGAAAACGCGGTGGTGGCACCGACGCTGCTCTCCAACGTCACTCCGACCATGCGCGTCGGTTGCAACGAGATCTTCGGCCCGGTCGTCTGCATCGAGACCTTTCAGAATTTCGATGCCGCGATCGCCCGTGTGAATTCGACGCCCTACGGCCTCGCCACGGGGGTCTTCACCAACCGTCTCGACCATGCGCTGCGCGCGACGCAGGCGCTGCGCGTCGGCGGCGTGCACATCAACGAGACCTCCTCGTCGCGGGCCGACATGATGCCCTATGGCGGCTCGAAGGACAGCGGTTTCGGCCGCGAAGGGCCCGCCTATGCGATCAAGGAAATGACCGAAGAGCGGCTGGTGTCGTTCAGCTTCTGAGCGGGAAGCTCGGGCAGGCCATACATTCTGCTTATAGCCTTCTGCTTTAATCATATTTCCGAATGGTCCGCGGCTTCCGTAGTCTCGCGCAATCGGTGGCAGACCGATCGCGCAAGCAACACGCCGCAGCATCGGCCCGGAAATCGGCATCGATTATCGGAACGCCCGATGCGGCGAGTCAGACAGTTGGAGCGTCCCCTTCTGCGTCCATTCGGACGCACGGCGCTCTATCGGCGCAGCCGCGGGCGACCGTGGGCTCTGCGCCCGCTTTGGGAGGAGCGGGACCTATGAACCATACACCGAAGACGATTTCCGGCGGGCTCACCCGCCGCGCCACGTTGCAGCTCGGCCTCGCCGGCGCCGCCACGCTCGGATTTCCGTCGATCGTCAGAGCACAGGGTGGACCGATCAATGTCGGCCACCTGACGCCGAAGACCGGCTTTCTCGGTGCTCTCGGCGAATGGGCGACCCTCGGCATCCAGATGGCGGCCGAGGAGATCAACCAGGCCGGCGGCGTCAACGGCCGTCAGCTGAACATCATGTCGGAAGACAGCATCAACCCCGACACCGCTGCCACCAAAGCGCAGCGGATGCTGGAGCGCGACAAGGCCGACTTCCTGATCGGCGAGATCAGCTCGGCCTCGGCGCTGGCGATTTCCCAGGTCGCGGCGCGGAACGAGAAGCTGTTCGTCGCCGTCGGCCCACGCTCCGACGTGCTGCGCGGCGACAACTGCAGCAAGTACATGTTCTGCACCGACATTCCGAACACCGTCATGGTCAACGCCGTCGGTACGGCGCTGAAACGCGACGGCATGGTCGAAGGCAAGAAGTTCATGACGCTGACGGCGGATTACGTCTTCGGCCACGATCTTCTCAAGGCGGCCAAGGACTTCTTCGACCGCAACGGCGCCGAACTCGTCGCCGACGAGCTGGTCGCCACCGACCTCACCGACTTCAGCCCGCTTCTGATCAAGATCCGCCAGACCAATCCCGACGTTGTCTGCCTCAACCTGGCGGGCAATCAGGTGACGAACTTCGTCAAGCAGTATTCCGAGTTCGGGCTGCCCTATCCGACGGTCGGCTTCAACCTGAACACGGCGGACGCCTGGGCCGCGGGCCTCGGCAATCTGCAAGGCACCTGGCCGACGGTCTGGTACCACACGCTGGAGACCCCGGAATCCAAGGCCTTCGTCGAGGCGTTCAAGGCGAAATACGACAAGATCCCGGAAAACCACGCCTGGATCTCGTACATCGCCCTGAAGATCATGGCCAAGAGCATCGGCGAGACCGGTTCGGCGGAAACGCCGGAACTGATCAAATATCTGGAATCGGGCGCCGAGTTCGACATTCTCAAGGCCCGCCCGGCGCATTTCCGGGCCTGGGACCATCAGCTGATCCAGGAAGCCTATTCGTTCACCGTCGATCCCGATGCCGAGGACGAATACGCGATGATCAAGCTCGGCGAGGCCGTTCCCGCCGCCGATGTCGACCTCGAGACGATCTATCCCGACGAGAAGCAGAACAGCTGCAAGCTCTGAGGGTCGGAACCGCCGCCCCTGCCCCGGGGCGGCCGACGCACCATTCGCATCCCGGCTTTCTCGAAAGCAGGGCCGGGATGCCCTTCGACCCATCCCTCCCATTCGGCTGAACCATGCAGATCGTCTTTCTGCTCGAACAGGTCGTCAACGGCCTCGTCCTCGGCGGCTACTATCTCCTGATCGCCCTCGGCCTGTCGCTGATCTTCAGCGTCGGCGGCATCGTCAATCTGGCACACGGGGCGTTCTACGCCCTCGGCGCCTATGTCTTCGTGACGCTCGTCGACACGGTCGGCTTCGCGCCGGCGGTGGCGGTTTCGCCGGTCGCCGTCGGCGTCCTCGGCATCCTGTTCGAGCGCTTCATCCTGAGGCGCTTCTATCGCGAGGACCCGATCCTCAGCCTGCTCGTCACCTTTGGGCTCGCCATGGTCGCCGAACAGGCGATCCGGATGATCTGGGGTGCCGCCCCGATCCCCGCCACGATGCCGGCCGCCATGCGCGGCGCCGTCATCGTCGGGCCGTTCCTGTTTTCCCAGTACCGGCTGCTGATGATCGCGATCGTCGCTCTCATCCTGCTCGGCATCTGGCTGCTTCTCAACAAGAGCGCCTTCGGCCGCGTGGTGCGGGCCGGGATCCAGAACCCCGACATGGTCGCCGCGCTCGGCATCCGGCTGCAGCCCTACATGACCAGCGTCATCGTCATCGGCGTCGCGATCGCGGCGCTCGCCGGCGCCCTCTTTGCCCCGATCACCATCGTCCATCCCGCCATGGGAGCGGAGATCATCACCGTCGCCTTCGTCGTCGTCATCATCGGCGGGCTCGGCAGCTTCTGGGGCGTCGTCCTCGCCGCCCTCCTCGTCGGCGTCGTGCGCGGCGTCACGATCCATTTCCTGCCGGCAGCCGGCGAAGCGTCGATCTACGTCCTGATGTTCGTGGTTCTGCTGTTGCGCCCGCGCGGACTGCTCGGCGAGTCGATCGAGAAATTCGACAAATGACCACCGCTCGCATCGACATCTATCGCCCTCTGCTGGTCGCGGCCGTGTCGCTGGTGGCGCTCCCCTTCGCCATGTCGCTGATCGGGCTCACCATCAATACGGCGACCGTCGTCGTCTTCCTGTCGATCGCCGTCCTCGGCCTCAACATGATGATGGGCTATACCGGCCTCGTCTCCTTCGGCCATGGGGCCTGGTTCGGCATCGGCGCCTATGCAGCCGCCATCGCCCAGCGCGAATGGTTCAGCGGCCAGATCATCCTCCCGCTGCTTTTCGCGGTCGTCTTCGTCGCGATCCTCTCCGCGGTGGTCGGCGCGCTGATGCTGCGGCGCCGCGGCGTCTATTTCGCCCTGATGACCCTTGCCCTGTCGGCGCTCACCTACACGATCTCGTTCCGATGGACGGCGCTCACCGGCGGCGAGGACGGCCTCGGCAATCTTCAGCGCGGCAGTCTCGGCCCGATCCATCTCGCCGACCCGAAGGCCTATTACATCTTCGTGGCGCTGGTCGCGCTGATCGTCCTGTTCTGCCTGATCCGGGTCCTGCGCTCCCCCTTCGGCCACGTTCTCGTCGCCATCCGCGAGAACCAACAGCGGGCCACCTTCCAGGGCTACAAGGTCCAGCGCTACAAGCTCGGCGTCTTCGTCCTCTCCTCCGCCGTCACGGCGCTGGCCGGCGGCCTGTCGGGCTTCCAGCACTATCTGGTCACCGCCGAGGCGACCTCGGTCGAGATGTCCGGCGAGCTCCTCGCCATGGTCGTCATCGGAGGCATGCACAACATCCTCGGACCGGCGATCGGCGTCGTCTTCTTCATCGTCTTCCGCGAGCTCTTCTCGATCTGGACCGGCGACTGGATGTTCTGGTTCGGGCTGATCTTCGTCGCCTTCGTCATGTACTCGCCGGGCGGGATCGTCGGCATCTGGTCGCTGGTGAGGAAGCGCTGGAAGCCGGAGCCCGAAGACAGCGCGGCGATGAGCCGGCGCAAGATCTACGAAGGCCTAGCCCTGCCGGCCTTCCTGCAGCCGGAACCCGTCGCCGGCACGGTTCTCGAAGTCGAAGGGGTATCCCGGCGCTTCGGCGGCATCCAGGCGGTCAGGGATTCCAGCCTGACGGTCAAGTCCGGCGAGATCCACGCTCTGATCGGACCGAACGGCGCCGGCAAGACGACGCTCTTCAACCTGATCTCCGGACGCTTCCCGCCCCATGGCGGACGGGTGCGGCTGCATGGCCGGGAGATCCACAGGCTGCAGGCGGACGCCATCTGCCAGTCCGGGCTCGCCCGCTCATTCCAGATCACCAACCTCTTCGAGGGGCTGACGATCTACGAAAATCTCAGGCTGTCCGCGCAGGCGCGTCACCCGGGGCGCTTCAACGCGTGGCGGGACATCGACAGCTATGGCGCGATCCATTCCGATACCGTCGAGCTGATGAAATTCCTCGGCCTCGAGGGCATCGAGGACATCAAGGCCGGCGACCTCTCCTATGGTGGCCAGCGCCTCGTCGATCTTGGCATCGCGCTCGCCTCGCGGCCGAAGGTCCTGCTCCTGGACGAGCCGTTGGCAGGGCTTGCCGCGGCCGAACGCGAGCGTGTCTCGCGGCTGGTGACGACGGTGGCGGCGAACATTCCCGTCCTCATCGTCGAACACGACATCGACCGTGTCCTCGGCTTCTCCCAGAACGTCACGGTGATGAACGAGGGCTCGGTCCTCGTCACCGGCTGCCCCGAGGCGATCCGGGCCGACCGGCGCGTCCAGGAAATCTATACCGGTACCGGAACGCCCCAGGTTACCGGCCGGGCAGCTGCCGGTTCGGCTCCCGCCGAACCGGTACTGAAGGTCGACAAGGTCAACACCTACTACGGCAAGTGCCATATCCTCGACGACGCCTGCCTCGAGATCCGCAAGGGCGAGATCGTCGCGCTTCTCGGCCGCAACGGCGCCGGCAAGTCGACCTTCCTGAAGACGATCGCCGGGCTGGTCGCCGCCCGGTCCGGCTCGATCGACTTCGAGGGCCGGGAACTCGTCGGTCTCGATGCCCCTGCCATCGCGCGTCTCGGCGTCGGCTACGTGCCGCAGGGTCGCGGCCTGTTCGCCGGAATGAGCGTTGCCGACAATCTCAGCCTCGGCCGGCTCGCGCGCAGGACCGACGGGTCGGACGGCGTGGTGTGGAGCGAGGAGGAGATCCTTCAGATGTTCCCCCGCCTGAGGGAGCGCTACCGCTCCAGCGCCGATTTCCTGTCGGGCGGCGAGCAGCAGATGCTGGCGGTGGCGCGGGCCCTGTCGGGCAATTGCCGGCTGCTGCTTCTCGACGAGCCGTTCGAGGGGCTCGCACCCGCCGTGGTGGAAGAATTGTTCCGGGTCTTCGACCGGCTGCGCAGCAGGCTGCCGATCCTCATCGTCGAGCACAACCTCGATCTGGTGCTGGCTTTGGCCGACCGCGTCTTCGCGCTCGAACGCGGCACCGTCTTCCACGAGGGCCCGGCCGACGCGCTTCTCAACGACATCGACTACCGCAAGGAAATCCTGTGGCTCTGAGCAGGCATGGAAGGATGACATCGTGACAGGCACGACAGCCGATCGAACGAATGGTCAGGGCAAGGCATCCGATTATCCGCTCCTGATCGGAGGGACATGGACCGCTGGCGACGGTCCCGAGCTGCCGGTGCTCGACAAATACGCCCTCTCGGCCTTTGCGGCGACGAGGCAGGCCAGCGGCGCGCAGGTCACCGCGGCGGTGGCTGCCGCCGACCGGGCCTTCAGGTCGGGCGCACCGGCCCCCTACCAGCGCGGCTCGATCCTCGATCGGGCGGCCGAACTCGTCGCCGAGCGCCGCGGAACGCTGATCGCCACCATGCAGGCCGAAGCAGGCTTCACTGCCGCCGACGCCGGCGGCGAAGTCAGCCGCTGCATCGAGACCCTGCGGCTCTCGGCCGAGGAGGCCAGACGCCTTTCCGGCGACATGATCCCCCTCGAAGGGGCGCCGAACCAGGCCGGCCGAATGGGCTTCACGCTGCGGGTGCCGCTCGGCGTCGTGGCCGCCATCACGCCGTTCAATTCGCCGCTCAACACGGTGACCCACAAGCTGGCGCCGGCCTTTGCCGCCGGCAATGCGGTCGTCCTCAAGCCCTCGAGCCATACGCCCCTCACCGCCTTCGAACTCTGCCGCATCCTCGTCGACGCCGGGATGCCGGAGGGCTTTCTGTCGCTCGTCCAGGGAGGCGGCGAGACGGCGCGCCAGCTGCTCGAGGATCAGGCGGTCCGGTTCTTCGCCTTCACCGGCTCCACCGAGGTCGGGCGGGCGATCCAGGCCGCGGCGGGGCTTCGCCGGACCCAGATGGAGCTCGGGTCGATCGCCTTCACCATCCTCTGCGAAGACGCCGATCTCGACCGGGCTTTGCCGAAGATCGCCGGCGCCGGCTATCGCAAGGCCGGGCAGGTATGCACCTCGGTGCAGATCCTGCTCGTCGCAGAACCGTTGCGCAACGAGGTCGAGGAGCGTCTCGCCGAACTCGTCGGGAAGCTCGTTTTCGGCGATCCGCGGGATCCGGCGACGGTCGTCGGGCCGCTGATCGCCGAACGTGAAGCCGCCCGTGTCGAGGCCTGGATCGATGAGGCGAGGTCGAAGGGCGCCAGGCAGCTGGTCGGCGGCCCGCGAAAGGGCGCCGTCCTGCCACCGACGCTCCTGACCGACATCAATCCGTCCATGCGGGTCGGCTGCCAGGAGATCTTCGGACCGGTGGTCTGCCTGTCGCCCTTCGCGACCCTCGACGAGGCGATCGACCGGGTGAACCAGACGCCCTACGGCCTTGCCACCGGCATCTTCACCAACCGGCTGACCGACGCGCTTGGCGCGGCACGGCGGCTGAATGTCGGCGGCGTCCACATCAACGAAACCTCGAGTTCGCGCGTCGACATGATGCCCTATGGCGGCTCGAAGGATTCCGGCTTCGGGCGGGAAGGCCCACACTATGCCATCCGCGAGATGACCGAGGAGCGGGTGGTGACGATCTCCGGCCTCTGACGGAGCGAAGCGAGAGACATTTCGAGGCAGCCGGCGCGGACAGACGGGCGATTCCGGCTCCGCCTCACCAGCAAAGGAGAACGATCATGACCAAGACCGCAATCGTGTTCGGCGGCTCGCGCGGCATCGGCGCGGCCTGCGTCGAGGCCCTCGGCGCCGAAGGCTTCGACGTCGCGCTGACCTATGTTGCCAGCGAGCCGCAGGATATCGGCACCGCGGCCGGCCGCACGGTGCGCGCCTACAAGGCCGACATCACCCGGGCCGAAGAGGTCGCAAAGGTCTTTGCCGACGTCGAGGCCGACTTCGGCGGACGGCCGAGCTGCGTCGTCGCCAATGCCGGCATCAACGTTCCGCCGGGGCCGATGGCCTCCTTCGATCCGGAAGCTTTCCGCCGTCTCGTCGAGGTCAACATCGTCGGCGCCTTCAACATCCTGGCGGAGGCGGCTCGACGGGTCGCCGACGGCGGTTCGGTCGTCGCCCTAACGACGTCGCTGGTCCGCCACGCGGCCCCCGGTCTTGGCCCCTACAGCGCCTCGAAGGGGGCGGTCGAATGCCTCGTGCGCTCGATGTCGAAGGAACTCGCCGGCCGCGGCGTCAGGGTGAACGGCGTCGCGCCGGGGCCGGTCGACACCGACCTCTTCCGTTCCGGCAAGGACGAGGCTGCGCTGCAGCGCTCGGCTGCCATGAGCCCGCTCAACCGGGTGGGCAGGCCCGAGGAGATCGCCGCCGTCGTTGCCTTTCTCGCCTCGGACAGGGCCTCATGGATGCTCGGCCAGATCGTCCAGCCGAATGGCGGCCTGATCTGATCGGCGGCAGGAGCCGGGAGCGCGTGCCTGACGCGGATCGTGCCCGAAGGCGTCTCGACCACCACCCCGGTCCACTCGGCGGACGGATGTGGTCGAGGCGCCCCGGATCGGCGATCCGAAAATCGCACGTTCGTTGTCAATCGGGCAGCATCGCCTGCAGCATCTCGATCCGGTCGGCCTCGCGGGCGGGCTTGTCCCATCGCAGCCGCGAGACCCTCGGAAAGCGCATGGCGACACCGGACTTGTGGCGGTTCGAGCGCGCCAGCCCCTCGAAGGCGACCTCGATGACGAGGCCATGGTCCGGCTCGGCCCTGACCGCGCGCACCGGCCCGAAGCGCTCGATGGTGTTGGCACGCACATAGCGGTCGAGGCGCTTCAGCTCCTCGTCGGTGAAGCCGAAATAGGCCTTGCCAACCGGCACCAGCTCCGGATCGTCGGCCGGCCCGCTCCACACCCCGAACGTATAGTCCGAATAAAAGCTCGAGCGCTTGCCGTGGCCGCGCTGGGCATACATCAGCACCGCGTCGACGAGATGGGGGTCCTTCTTCCACTTGAACCACGGCCCCTTCGGCCGGCCGGGGACATAGGCCGAATCGCGGCGCTTCAGCATCAGCCCCTCGATCACCGGATGCGGCGGCTCGGCCCGCAGCCCCGCAAGCTCGCCGAAATCGGCAAACGGCACCAGCGGCGAGAGGTCGAAGCGGCTCGGCTCCAGCCGCGCGACGAAGGCGGCGAGGCGCTCGCGCCGTTCGGCAAAGGTGAGACTGCGCAGATCCTCGCCGTCGGCGACGAGAAGATCGTAGCAGCGCAGGAAGACCGGGTGCTTCTTCAGCATCGCCGCCGAGACGCTCTTGCGGTTCAATCTCTGCTGAAGATCGGAAAAGGTCCCGGCGACGATGTCGTCCGGCTCGCTGCCGGCGATCTTCGGCGTGCCGCCCGCGCCGGTCTCGGCGACCAGCAGCTCGCCGTCGAGGGTTCCCGAAAAGGTCATGAAGTCGACAAGGTCCGGAAAGGCGCCGGAAATGTCGTCGCCGGTCCGCGAATAGAGCCGGCGCACGCCGCCCTCGGCGCTCGCCTGGACGCGGATGCCGTCCCACTTCCATTCGGCGGCGTAGCTGTCGGGGTCGATCAGCCCGTGGTCGGGCTCTTCCAGCGGCTGCGACAGCATCACCGGTCGGAACGGCGCCAGCGCCGCGGAAACCGGCTTGTCGCCGCGCCCCTCCAGCCAGGCGAACAGCGCCTCATAGGGCGGCTCGAGCCCGTGCCAGAGCTCCTCGATCTCGGCTACGTCCCTGCCGCCGAACTCGGCCAGCGCCTGCTTGGCGAGGCGGGCCGAGACGCCGATGCGCAGACCGCCGGTGACGAGCTTCAAAAGGGCGTAGCGGCCGGACGCATCGAGCCGGTCGAGCCAGGCTTCCACCAGCTTCGGCCCCTCCCGGCGGGAGGCCGCGCCGAGGCGGGCGACGATCTCGGCGAGCGAGGGGGCGGTTTGATGCTCGATGGTCGAGGCCGCGCCATCATACCCCCCTCTGCCTGCCGGCATCTCCCCCGCAAGGGGGGAGATCGATGGGTCCGACCAGCTGTCGCCCGTCCGGTCGCGATCGGCATCGGCGTTTGTCCGGTCGTCGGGACTTCCCGCCGGTAACCTCCCTCCTTCAGCGGGAGATGTCGGAAAAGCCGACGAAGGGGGATGGATCGGCACGGGCGCCGAATGCCCGTTCCCGCCGGCTTCCGGCCAGACCAGCGAGATCGTCTCGGCAAGATCGCCGACATAGTCGTAGGAATAGCCAAACAGCACCTCGTCCATCCGGTCGGTGACGAGATCGCGCAGCATCGCCGGCTTGACGCTGGCGATGTCGAGATCGCCGGTGATTGCGGCGAGCGCATAGCCTCTTTCAGGATCCGGCACGGCGGCGAAATGATCGGCGAGCAGCTTCAGCTTGCCGTTGCGGGACGGCTGCAGGACGAGGGCGTCGAGGAGATCGGCAAAGGCTTTCATCGCCGATCAAGATGCAATGGCGATCGGCAACGGCAAGGCGGCGCTGCCTGCCGATCCGCCCCATCGATCCCAGGAGGGCTCGGCGAGGAAAAGGCGGCCCGCGGCCGTCTCGGTCAGGGCCGCGACCAGGTCTGCACCGTCCGGCAGAAGACCCGGGCGAGACACCCGCGCAATTCGAGCTTCCGCCCGTTCAAGCGAAGCGAGCCGTCATAGCTCTGGTCCTTGCGCGGATCGCGCACCCGTCCCTTCCATTCCGGCAGGGCGCCGGAAACGGTGGCGACGTTGGCGCCGCGAAAGGCACCGCTGGCAATCGTGGCGCAGACGGCCGGGCCGCAGGGTTTGACGGCAATCCTGGTCCCGTCCTCGGCGACCCAGTTGCCGAGGATGGCGGGCGCGGCATTCGCCGCCTCGGCGGTCACAGCGACGATCAAGGAAGCCGCGAATAGTCTGCGTCGTTTGTCCATGACGAGGAGCCTAGGCCAATCCTGGCGCAAAAAGGTGGCGGGCGCTGCGGCGATCAGACGCGCTGGGGCAGCGCCCGAGCGCCGCGGATGCCGCGCAGCTGCAGGTGATGCTTCGCGGTGAAGACGGCATCGGCGTTCATGCCGGGCTCGCGGGTCAGCCATTCGAGATAGTCGTCGGGCACCTGTGCCAAGGGGATGTCCTTGTGCCGGCCGAAGCGGAGCTTGGCGAGCAGCGCCGGCTCGCGCGAGGCCCTCTCCGCCCGCTCGAGGAAGTCGGCAAGGTCGTGGCAGCGCGGCATCAGCACCTCGGCGATCCGGCGCAACAGGACAGCGGTGCAGACGGCGTCATAGAGCGCCCGGTGCGGGCTGAGGCCGGACAGCAGCGGCTCGACCGGAGAAAGATCGAGCGGCACGTATTTGACGAGGCTCTGCAGCCCGTGCGCCTTGGCGCCCGGGAAGGCTCGCAGCGCCAGCTTGTGGGTGCACAGCCAGCGACCGGCAAATCTGAGACGGGACCGGTCGAACTCGGCGCGCTGGGCGGCGAAGACCGGGGCGGTGCGGAACGGCGCGGCGGCCGTCTCGAAGGCCGGCGCGCCGGCGAGCATCACGTCGGAGATGTGGTGGACGTTGCGCGCATGGGGATTGATGGGAACGCCGGCCGGATCGCAGAAGCTCTGCATCGGATTGAAAATCTCGCCGGTCACGAGATCGAGGTCGACCGAGCCGATCTCGATCACCGCATCCTCTTCCAGCCGCTGGCCGGCGGTCTCGGTGTCGATCACCCGGACGAGCGACGGCGGGGCTTCGGCGAACAGCGACGGGGTGGTCCGCACGGGTGGGAAGAGATCGGTCATCACCCGACAAGATCGGTGCTTGCGACGATCAAAACAAGAACTTTCTGGCGGCAGGCGGCGCCGGGGCGCGGCGCGCCGAAAGGGCAGCGTCGCAATCGAGCGCCTGAGCCGCAGAGCCGCAGAGCCGCAGAGCCGCAGAGCCGCAGAGCCGCAGAGCCGCAGAGCCGCAGAGCCGCAGAGCCGCAGAGCCGCAGAGCCGCAGAGCCGCAGAGCCGCAGAGCCGCAGGAAGGTTGCGGACGCAAGCCATCGTTGGCAAGCGCTCCGCGCTTTTTCCGAGATCTCCAGCGATAGCCGGCCGGTTCCCGCGTGCGGGCCATTGGCGCCCGGCTGTCTCCAGGCTGACGCGGTTTCGGCCCGCCGCGGGAATGGCCCTTGAACCCCCGGCCTTTTGCCGGTATCAGGGCGGCGTCGTCGGGTGGCGCATGCCCTCGCCGCGGAGTGCCCCAATAGCTCAGTTGGTAGAGCAACGCATTCGTAATGCGTAGGTCGCTGGTTCGAGTCCGGCTTGGGGCACCATTTTTCAAAGACTTACCCCTCCCTGTGGGCATTGTCGGCGGTGCAAACTCCCTTGCCGATAGTCGTAGTGGACTGCAGGCGGAAGTTGCGGTTGATTGCAAACTTCCGGACATAGCCGGCGTCTTCAAGGGAGGCTTTGGTGGAAGATTACCGAAATGCGGTCAATACCGCCGTAGCTCTCTTAATTTTAATTTCCGTGCTAGCTTTAATTTTCGCAGCTTGGCTTAACAGATTTGACCCAATACTAACCAAAATTGTTTTCAGAAATTTTGCAGCGATTATTGGATTGCCATTTGCATTTATCGGTTCATTTGCCATCGTAGCTCTGTTTCGTCAGACCGAGGGTCCAATCAATTTTGAAGGATTCGGCATGAAATTGTCTGGATCCTCCGGACAAATTGTCCTTTGGGTGATCTGCTTCCTAGCAATAGCGGGGGCTATCAAACTTTTGTGGCATGGCGGACCATCACTTTGATATGATATGACCCTGTATGTATTCCGCCGCCCTGCCAGTCGGTGCGGCCGGATGATCAAGTCGACAACCGAAAAGCCGACGCGCTGGAAATCGGCAGGCAAAGAAAAAGCCGGGCCGGGCCCGGCTGATTCATGCGTCTAGCGATGACCGAGGTCCGGTCAGTCCTTGACGGTGAGGATCTGCTTGCCGCGATACATGCCGGTCTTCAGGTCGATGTGATGCGGCCGGCGCAGCTCACCGGAATTCTTGTCCTCGATATAGGTCGGCGCCTTGATGGCGTCGGCCGAGCGGCGCATGCCGCGCTTGGACGGGGTGGTCTTCCGTTTGGGTACGGCCATGGTCTGCTCCATTTCCGGCACCGGCCCCCAAGGGAAACCACGGCCGGTCGCGTTCGTCGTCTGTCACTCGTCGTCCGGCGAAAGGCTCTTGCCCTGCTGCCGGGATCCGCGTCGCATAGCGTCCTTGCCTGCGGGTCGCGGCCGCAAAACAGGAACACCGGCATGACGGGAATTCGGAAAGAGCCCATAGCAAAGCCCGGGGCAAAAGAAAAGAGCCCGTCCGGATCCTCGGCCGCATGAGCTTCGGGTGCGAAAGAGGGGCGAGAACGGCCGCGCGGCACCGCCCTTGCAAGCGGCCGCCTCGCAAGGCCTGCCGCTCAGTCGGCGTCGAGGCAGCCGACATAGGCGCCCGAGCGCGAGGCGAGGCGCTCGACCCGTCTGGCGAGCTTGCGCATGGTCGGGCTCGGATCGGCGGGATTGCGCAGGTCCGGCGCCGGCAGCGAGATGGTGATCAGCGCCGCCTCGCGGGCCGTCAGCTTGCTCGCCGGCTTGCCGAAATAGTGCTGGCTCGCCGCCTCGATGCCGTAGACGCCAGTGTCCCATTCGGCGATGTTGACGTAGATCTCCATGATCCGGCGCTTCGACAGGACGAGGTCGAAATAAAGCGCCAGCGGCAGCTCCAGCCCCTTGCGGACGAAGGAGCGATCGTTCCAGAGGAAGAGGTTCTTCACCGTCTGCATGGTGATCGTCGAGGCGCCGCGGGTCTCCTCGCCGTCGAGCGCCTGATCGACGACGGCGAGCATCTCGCCCCAGTCGACACCGCGATGGCGGCAGAACTGGCCGTCCTCGGACATGACGATCGAATGCAGGAGAACCGGCGCGACGTCGTCGATCGAGACCCAGTCGCGCAGCTGCGGGCGCACCGTCACCGTGTCCCACAGCATCAGCGTCGACACCGGATGGACGGAGCGAATCGCGTAGACCGGCGTCAGGACGAGCGGGATCGCCGCGAGGACCAAGACGATGATGATGACCCAGGCGGCTATGCGCTTCGTCGTTCGGAGCATCGAAAGATCAGTGGGTTCGGCGTGATGGCGCGGATCGGTCGGCGGAAGGGCTACCTTTACTTATCGGTGCTATAAGCCTGGCGCAATGGCTCCTGGACGATGCGCGAAAAAAGCCTCCACTGCTGACTATAAGCCACACGGACCTGGAAGAGATTGGCAAGATGAAACCCGGTGAATTCGAAGCGATACTCAAGGCCAATGCCTCGGCGGTTGGTGATCTTCTCGACGACTTTCTCTCCTCGAACCAGTTGATCGCCGGGACGCCGCATCATTTGCTGAACGCGATGCGGCACGGGGTCTTGAATGGCGGCAAGCGGCTGCGGCCGTTTCTGGTCTGCGAGGTTGCCAAGCTCTTCGACGGCAATCCCAAGGCGGCGATGCAGGTCGGGCTGGCGATCGAGTGCATCCATTCCTATTCGCTGGTCCATGACGACCTGCCGGCGATGGACGACGATGACATCCGGCGCGGCAAGCCGACCGTCCACAAGGCGTTCGACGAGGCGACGGCGATCCTTGCCGGCGACGCGCTGCTGACGCTCGCCTTCGGCATCGTCGCCTCGGTCGATACCGTGCCCCACGACATCCGCATCAAGCTGATCACGCTGATGGCCAAGAAGGCCGGCGCGCCGGGCATGGTCGGCGGCCAGGTGCTCGACATGCAAGCGAGCGGCAAGGCGCGCTCGGAGATCGAGATCACCCGCATGCAGGCGATGAAGACCGGCGCGCTGATCTCCTGCGCCTGCGAGGCCGGGGCGCTGGTTTCCGGCGCCAGCGACGACGACCGTACCCGCATGCGCCGCTATGGCGAGAATGTCGGCATCGCCTTCCAGCTCGCCGACGACATTCTCGACGAGTATGGCGATGCCTCGGTCGTCGGCAAGGCGACCCGCAAGGACCGCGACCAGGGCAAGCAGACGCTGGCGCAGATCTACGGCAAGCGGGCGCTGGAGGATCGGCTGGCCGCCCTCGTCAGCGGCGCCGAGGAGATGCTGGAGCCGTTCGGCGAGCGCGCCGAAAGGCTCGTCGAGGCGGCCCGCTTCGTCTCGATCCGCAAGAGCTGACCGCCGCCTGAAGATCGAAGAAGGAAAAGCGTTGCCGGCCGGGACGGGCGATCGTTCTGGCCGGCTGCTGCTTTGTCTGAAAGGGTCAGCCGGCCCGCCGCCGCGCGACATTCGCTTCTTCGCCAGGGCCGGCCGCCACCGGCTTTTCGGGAAAGGCGAGGGTTTTCACCGGCGGCCCGTCGACGGCGAGCCGCTCCTTGGATGCGCGGCGCTCGCGGACGGCGGCAAGGCCCATCGGCCTTGCCAGATGATAACCCTGGAAGAGATCGGCGCCGGCCTCGGCGCCGAGCCGATGCTGCTCCGCCGTCTCGACCCCTTCCGCCACCACATGCATGCCCGCCGCATGGGCGACGCTGACCAGCGCCGTCACCATGACGTTGGAGGCGGCGCTGGTGCCGAGCTTGGTGACGAAGGCGCGGTCGATCTTGATGGCGTCGACGGGGAAGGACTGCAGATAGGCAAAGCCGCTGAAGCCGGCACCGAAGTCGTCGAGGGCGATCTTCACGCCGAGACTGCGCAGGGCGTTCAGCCGCTCCCGGACGTCCTCGCTATGGCTCATCGCCATGCTCTCGGTGATTTCGACGACGAGGCGTGGCGGCGCGATGCCGGTTTCGGCGAGCACCGACTGGACCATCGCCACCACGGTGTCCCGCTTGAACTGATTGGCCGAGAAGTTCACCGAGAAATACATCTCCGGGAATTCCCGCATGTCGCGGCAGGCCTGGCGCAGCACCCACTCGCCGACGAGGTCGATCAGCACCGAGCGCTCTGCAACGGGGATGAACTCGGCCGGCGAGATCATGCCGCGCAACGAATGCCGCCACCGGACCAGCGCCTCGCAGCCGGCCATGCTGCCGTCGCGGCGCAGCACGGGCTGATAGACGAGCTCGAGCTCGCCGAGCATGATCGCCGCGCGCAATTCCCGCTCGATCAGCCGCGTGTAGCGGAGATCGGTGAGCATCTCGTTCTCGAACAGCGTCGCCTGGGCGCGGCCGTTGCGCTTGCTCTGATAGAGCGCGAGGTCGGCCCGGTGCACCAGCTCGTCGAAACCGGAAATCTCCCCGACGATCGGTGCGACGCCGATCGAGGCCGAGAGGTTGAGCGGCTGGCCGTCGTGCCAGACCGTCATCGAGAGCTGCGACAGAAACCGGTTGGCGAAGCCCATCGCCTCGCCATGGGGCCGATGCATCATCAACAGCGCGAACTCGTCGCCGCCGAGCCGGCCGAAGGCGCAGCCGGGCGCCAGCGCCCGGGCGATATCGGCAAGGTGGCGCAGCGCCGCGTCGCCCCTGGCATGGCCGAGGCTGTCGTTGATGCGCTTCAGATAGTCGAGATCGATGTGGAGGAAGTAGCCGCTGTCGGCCCGGCGCTCGTGCAGCTTCGTCTCGCATTCGCCGATGAAGGCGGCGCGGTTGAGGGCGCCGGTCATCTCATCGTAGCGATAGGCCGATTCCCGTTGGCGGGCGAGGCGCAGCTCGCGGTCGACGCTGGCGGAAAACGCCCGGCGCATCTCGAACAGCCCGGCTGCGACGGCCAGCGTCGCGAGCGCCTGCATGGCCGGGCCGAACACCGCCGCATGGCGCAGATCGACGATGTCGAGGGCGGCGAGAACATCGACCGCGAAGATGGCAAAGAGTGTGAAGACGAGCAGCCAGAAGACCGGCTTCCAGCGCTCGGCGTGACGGTGAACGACCATGAATTCCGAGATCCGGGCTGCGTTCAGAGGGCAGCCGGTCTTGGCACGGATTGTCTTAACAACTTCGATAAGTGCCGCGAATTTATCAACTCGCGGCCCACGGTTGTCGCCAGGGACGGCCGGCGCTCAGTCGTCGTCGCTCTCGCTGACATCGACGGTGTAGTTCAGCGGCAGGCGGCCGCCATCGGCATAGATCGTCTGGCCGGTGATGTAGCTGGATTCGTCGGAGGCGAGGAAGCTGGCGATGGCGGCGATCTCGCGCGGCTCGCCGATCCTGCCGAGCGGCGTGCGCGACAGAACCTTGCGGGTCGCCGCCTCGTCCTCGACGACGCCCTTCAGGAGATCGGTCATGATCGAGCCCGGCCCGATGGCATTGACGCGGATCGCATAAGGCGCGAGCGCCAGCGCCATCACCTTGGTCAGTTGGCTGACGCCGCCCTTCGACACCGAATAGGCGACCTGATCGGGAAGCGCGAAGACGGCGTTGACCGAGGACATGTTGACGATGACGCCGGCCGGCCCGCCGCGCTTGACCTTGTCGACGAGATGGCGCGCGACGGCCTGGCCGCAGAGGAAGGCGCCCTTCAGATTGATGTCGAGGACCCGCGAGAAGTCGGCCTCGTCGAGATCGAGAAAGGGCGCCTTGCTGACGACGCCGGCATTGTTGACGAGAATGTCGACGTCGCCGAAGCGATCGAGCGCCGCGGCGAGGAGATTGTGGACGTCGAGCCGTTCGGCGACGTTGCAGCCGACCGCCACGACGTCGCCGAGATCGCCGAGTTCCTCGGCGGCGAGATTGCCGGCCTTCTCGTCATTGTCGGCGATGACGACCCTTGCGCCGTCATGGAGAAAGCGGCGGGCAATGGCGTAGCCGATCCCCTTCGCGCCACCGGTGACGATGGCGACACGTCCGTCGAGTGCCATGGCGATACTCCTGTCCTTCGGCTCTAAGTCGAGCAGTTCGCATGGCATAGCAGGCGCCAGGCGGGTTGGACACGGGGGGCCGGCGAGCCCGGCCGCCGCGCCGGAGATCAGCCGTTGCCGCGAAAGCCCGGATAGAGCGTCATGCCGCCATCGGCGAAGATCGTCTGGCCGACGATGTAGTCCGCCGCGTCAGAGACCAGCCAGGAGACCACCCGGCCGATATCCTGCGGATCGCCGATGCGACCGTAGGGGATCAGCTTCAGCATCTCCGCCTCGTTGTCCTTGCGCTCCTCGGCGTTGATCGCGGTGGCGATGGCGCCCGGCGCGACGGCATTCACCCGGATCCCCTCCTCGGCGACCTCCTGGGCGAGCGACTGCATCAGCATGTGGATGCCGCCCTTGGCGGCGGCGTAGTTGACGTGGAACGCCCAGGGAATGATCTGATGGACGGAAGAATCAAAGACCAGCTTGCCGAGCGCCCGGCTGACATCGGGCCGCCTCCCCTTGGCCCGGAAGCGCTTGATCGCCTCGCGGCCGACCAGAAAGCCGCCGGTGAGATTGACCGCGATGACGGCGTTCCAGTGGTCGAGGCTCATCTCGCCGATCCTGGCATCCTTCTGGATGCCGGCATTCGACATGACGATGTCGAGCGGCCCGAGCGCCTTCTCCGCCTCGTCGAACATCGCGGCGACCTCGTCTTCCTTCGAAACGTCGCCCTGCACCGCGACCGCCCGGCCGCCGGCCTTCTCGATCTCCGCGACCACGGCATCGGCCTCGTCGGGGCTGCCGCGATAGTTGACGGCGACGGCCGCGCCGGCGGCTGCGAACGCGATGGCCGAGGCCCGGCCGATGCCAGACGAGGCGCCGGTGACCAGCGCCGCCTGTCCGCCCAGCCGCGTCGGGTCAGTAGATGCCATCGGGATCCTCCATCATCTTGAACTCGAAATAGCCGGGATCGGCCTTGTCGCCGTTCAACGATCGATCGAGCCAGATGGCTGCAGAGATCAGCGAAAGATGGGTGAGCCCCTGGGGGAAGTTGCCGAGATGGTCGCCGGTCTCGGAGAGCTCCTCCGAGAACAGGCCGAGATGGTTGGCATAGGTGTGGAGCTTCTCGAACAGGAGCCGCGCGTCGGCGACGTAGCCGGTGCGCGCCAGCGCCTCGACATACCAGAAGGAGCAGATGGTGAAGGCCACCTCCTCACCGCCCAGCCCGTCGTCGTTCTCCGCGGTGTTGATGTAGCGCTTGACCAGGCAGTCGCGCACCAGATGGGTGCGCACCGCCTTCAGCGTCGAGGTCCACATCGGGTCGCGGGGGTTGATGAACTTGACCAGCGGCATCAGGAGGACGACCGCGTCGAGGGTCGAGGAGCCCTCGAACTGGGTGAAGGCGCCGACATCGGGGTTCCAGAAGTTCTCGAGGATGGTCTTCTGGATCTTGTCGCGCTCGCCCCGCCAGCGCAGGACGTCGGCCGGCAGCGAATGGACGTCGGCGATCCTCAGCGCGCGGTCGAGCGCCACCCAGCACATCAGCCGCGAGGAGAGATAGGCCCTCGGCTCGCCGCGGCTCTCCCAGATGCCGCGATCCTCAAGGTGCCAGTTGTGCGACAGCCAGTCGACGATGCGGGAGATCTTCTCCCAGACGGCATAGGCCGGCTTTCCCCGCGCCTTGGTCGAGATGTAGAGCGCGTCGAGGAACTCGCCGTAGATGTCCATCTGGCGCTGCTGGTACGCCGCATTGCCGACCCGCACCGGCTGCGAGCCGGCATAGCCCTCGAGGTGATCGAGGGAAGATTCCGGCATCTCGCCGCCGCCATCCATGCGGTACATGATCTGCAGGCCGGACTCGCCGGTCTCGACGGCCCTCTCCATCAGGAAATGGATGAAGGATTCCGCCTCGTCGTAGTAGCCGAGACGCGACAGCGAATAGAGCGTGAAGGCGGAATCGCGGACCCAGCAGTAGCGATAGTCCCAGTTGCGCTCGCCGCCGATGACTTCCGGCAGGCCGAAGGTCGCCGCCGCGGCGATCGAGCCGTATTGCGACGAGGTGAGCAGCTTCAGCGTCAGGGCGGAGCGCACCACCAGTTCGCGCCAGAAGGTCGGATAGCTGCCGCGGTTCACCCATTTGTGCCAGTAGTCGCGGGTCCGGTCGAAGGACCGGCGGACATATTTCGCCGACACCGCAGGCGCATCGGGGTGGCCCGGACACAGCACCACCCAGCACTCCTCGCCCTCGGCGAGCTCGATCTTCGCGTCGATGTCCTCGCCGACGATCGTCAGCGGCCGCGAGGCATAGAGGGTGACCTTCTGCTCGCTGCCGTCCTGGTCCGTCCAGGCGACGGCGACGCCGCCCTCGATCGGCGAGAGCGTCGGCCTGGCTCTCGCATAGTCCGGGCGGGGCGACACCGACAGGCGGAAGGTCTTCGTCCCGACGATCGCCTTGGCGCGCCGGACGATCCGCCCGAAGCCGTCGATCGGCATGTAGTCGCAGACTTCGCCGATGCCCTCGTCGCCGAGGAAGCGGCTGACCAGGATGTTGGTGTCGGGCAGATAGATCTGCCGGTAGGTGATCGTCCCGTCCTCGACATGGAAGGCGAAACGGCCGCCCCGCTCGGGATCGAGCAGCGCCGCAAACAGCGTCGGCGCGTCGATGTGCTGGTGGGACAGGAAGTCGATGGTCCCGTCCTGCGCCACCAGCGCGATGGTGTTCATGTCGCCGATCACGCCATGGGCGGATATTGGATTGGGCGGCTCGGGGGTCTGACGGTCGGGCATGAGCTTCCTGGCAGGGTGATCGGTCGTGCGAAGATTGGTCTTCGAGGCGGAAGGTGAAGGCCGGCGGCCGCCGGTGCAGCGCGCTCACCGCCCATCTGAACCATTTGCAACATCGCGTCCGACTGTTACATATCGCTGCAGTGCGGCGTAGCGGACGTGCGGCATCCGATTGAAAGGGATGGCAGTTTTTGGGAAGCGCGATCGAAAGGAGCCTGCGGCGTGCCCTTGCGAAAGGTGACGCCGCCGATCCGGACTTCCGCCTGCAGATCTATGAAGCCGCCGAACGGGCGCTGTTGCGCCTGGAAGCCGACAAGCAGACGCCGGAGGCTGCCAAGGAGGCCCATCGCCGTGAATTGATCGGCGCGATCGAAGCCATCGAGAACGACTTCGCCGAGGCCGGGCCGCCTGCGGAGGCTGAAGACGATGCGCCGCCGCTTGGCCCCGCCACGCCCGGCAAGACGCCGGCCGACGAGAGGCTGGAAGCCCCGGCGGCGGAGGACGAGGCGGCAGTGGAGGCGCAGGATGCCGGTCACGAGGCTCCCGAGCCGATGGCCGCCGACCTCCTCGAAGACAGATATTCAGACCGCGAGCCGCTGAACGCCGCAAGCGAGGACGAGGACGACGAGGCTCCCCGCCGGCGGTCGCGGGCGGGGCGCACGCTGGTCAGCCTGGTCATCGTTTTGCTTCTGCTGTTCCTGGTGGGCGCGGCCGTCTGGATCGTCCTGCCGATGCTGCCGTCCGACGACACGGCGTCGCGCGGCGCCCCCTCCACGGACGCCGGCGGCCTGTCGGTGGCGGAGGCGATCCGCGAAAATTCCGGCACGGCGCCGACGGCCGATGCGGCGCCGGAATGGGTCGAGGTCTACACGCCCGAGGCGTTGCGCGAATTTGCCGGCAGCGACGACGCCATCGAGGACGCGACGCCCGCCGGCGGCGAACCGGTCCTGAAGCTGATGCAGCCGGCGGATGCCGCCCAGCAGGATGGCAGCGGAGCGGGCGACGCCGGTTCCCGGGAGATCGAACTGCCGATCAGCGGCGATGTCGCACGGGGATTTGCCGGCAAGAAGGTCGAGGGCGAGATCGTCGTCGGCTCGCCGGACGGCAAGCCGCGGGAATTCTCGCTGCGCTGCCTGTTCGGCGGCGACAGCGCCTGCGGCCGCCAGCGCTTCACCACTTCGCTGCCGGAGGAGAATTTCCTCTTTCACCTGGAATTTCCGCCGGAGGCCGGCACCGGCGGCCAGATCGCCATCGATCCCTCCGTCGGGGCGGGCGGCAAGGACCTGATGTTCTACGGCCTGAAGCTGCGCCATGCCTCCTGAATCAAACCGGCAGAAGCCGCGTCCTGATCTTCACAATCGCATGGTAACGAGTTTCGAATAGGCCGTCTGATTCGCGTGTCGCAGCGGCATCTGCGGCGCGCCGGTCAAAGCCCCCGGCAACCCCGAACGGCGAAGAAGCCGCCATGCGCAGGAAACGCCTCACCTTCATCGCAGCCCTCGCGCTGCTGGCGCTCGCGGCATGGTATCCGCAGGCGGCCTTCGCCGCGGCCGGCGTCTTTGCGGTGATCGTGCTGGCGATCCTCTGGCCGAGCCGCGAGCGCACCAGGCGCAGCGAGGCGGACGGGCGCTCGGCCGACCAGATCTGGCCGGACCGCGGCATGAAGGCGGTCCTGGAAGCGCTGCAGGAGCCGGCGCTGATCGTCGATCGCGAACTCCTGATCCGCTACCGCAACCCGGTCTCGGCGGTCGCCTTCGGCAACATGGCGCTGGCCGATCCCCTGTCGCTGCGCTTCCGCTCGCCGGAGCTCCTCGCCTCGATCGAGGCGGCGATCGCCAATGCCGCGGCCACCACCGCGACCCTCGACGAGCGCCGGCCGATCGAGCGCCACTGGCTGATCGAGATCCTCCCCGTCCCGGCCTATCAGGGCATGCAGCCGAACTTCTTCCTGGTGCTGTTCCACGACCGGACGGCCGAGCGGCGGGTCGAGCGGATGCGCTCGGACTTCGTCGCCAACGCCTCCCATGAGCTGAGGACGCCGCTCGCCTCGCTCGCCGGCTTCATCGAGACGCTGCAGGGCCCGGCCCGCGACGATCCGCAGGCGCGCGACCGGTTCCTCGCCATCATGCGCGAGCAGGCGACGCGGATGTCGCGGCTGATCGACGACCTTTTGTCGCTGTCGCGGATCGAGATGCGCCGCCACGTGGCGCCTCAGGCCAGGGCCGATCTCGTTGCCGTCATCGCCAAGGTCCGCTCGCAGCTCGGGCCGCTCGCCGAGGATCTCGGCCTCAAGCTCGACTTCACCCCGCCCAACGAACGCTTCGTCGTCGTCGGCGACGAGGACGAGCTGATCCAGGTCTTCGCCAATCTGATTGAGAACGCCTGCAAATACGGCGCCGATGGCGGCAAGGTGGAAATCGCCCTCGAGCGATCGAGCGAACGCGGCGAGCCGGTCATCGACGCTTCGGTGCGCGATTTCGGGGCCGGCATCCCGGCCGAACACGTGCCGCGGCTGACCGAACGCTTCTACCGCGTCGATGTCGGCAATTCCCGGTCCAAACGCGGCACTGGGCTCGGCCTGTCGATCGTCCGCAACATCCTTCTGCGCCACAAAAGCCGCCTCATCGTCGACTCCGTCGTCGGCCGCGGCTCGACCTTCACGGTGCGCTTTCCCGCCCTGGCCCAAAATGACAAGGAATCTCCGAAGATTCTGGAAACGTCATAGTTTTCAATATCTTATACTGTCATACAACGGCAACAAGTTTGTCATAGAGCTTTCTTACGGAGCCTATAGCTAATGGACCCGAACCGCAGTCGCGCGTTGTGACTGAACAGCCAATGGTTCGTCCGAAAAACCTCCACAGGGAGAGCCAATCCATGAACAAGACCCTTCTTGCCGGCCTTGCGCTCGGCACCGCGACCGTGTTCGCCGGTCCGGCCTTCGCCCAGAGCAACCAGCAGATCCACGTCGCCGGTTCGTCGACGGTTCTGCCCTATGCGCAGATCGTTGCCGAGAACTTCGGCGAGACCTTCCCGGACTACCAGACGCCGATCATCGAGTCGGGCGGCTCGTCGGCCGGCCTGAAGCAGTTCTGCCAGGGCGTCGGCCCCGACACCATCGACGTCGCCGATGCCTCGCGCTCGATCCGCGAAAAGGAAATCAAGGCCTGCGCCGACGCCGGCGTGACCGAGATCTCGGAAGTCAAGTTCGGCTATGACGGCATCGTCTTCGCCTCTTCGGCTTCCGGCCCGGACTTCAAGCTGACCCCGGCGATGATCTTCACGGCGATGGCCGCCAAGGTCCCGCAGGACGGCAAGGTCGTCGACAACGCCGCCAAGTCGTGGAACGAGGTCGACTCCTCGCTGCCCGACCAGGAGATCACCGCCTTCATCCCGGCCTCCAACCACGGCACCCGCGAAGTGTTCGAGGAGAAGGTCCTGAAGCAGGGCTGTGAAGACTCCGGCGCGATGGAAGCCTTCACCAAGTCCGGCATGGACAAGGACGCGGCCGAAGAAGCTTGCATGAGCGTCCGCAACGACGGCTCGATCTCCGAGATCTCCGGCGACTACACCGAGACCCTCGCCCGCATCGAGGCCAACCAGAAGGCCATCGGCGTCTTCGGCCTGGCCTTCTACGAGCAGAACCAGGACAAGCTGAAGGTCGCCACGATCAACGACGTCGTCCCGTCGGCCGACACCATCGCCTCGGGCGAATATCCGGTCTCGCGTCCGCTGTTCTTCTACGTCAAGCGCGCTCACCTCGGCGTCGTTCCGGGCCTGTCGGAATACGTCCAGTTCTTCCTCTCCGAGCAGATGACCGGCGAAGGCTCGCCGACCGTCGAATACGGCCTGGTTCCGCTGCCGGCCGACGAGCGTGACGAGCAGGTCTCGAACTTCGAGAACGGCGTCACCCTCGGCTCGAAGTCGTAATCGACTTCGAAAGGCCCTTCTCTCCGGCCAAGGAGAGACACAGTCCGCCGACCGCTCACGCGGTCGGCGGCATCGCCGTACAAGAGCCCCTTGCCCGTCGCGTCCCCGTCGGCCACACGGCGACCTGACCGGCCCTTGTTCTCCCGAGCCCGGCGGCAGAAGTTTCCCCCGTGTCGACCTTCACGATCATCCTTGTCGTTCTCGCGATCGGCCTCGCCGGCGCGTTTCTCGGCTACCGGCACAGCCGGGCGCTGCAGGCGCCCGCGGGCGTCAAGCCGCATTCCCGGCCGGTCTACCATGCCTCCTACGTCGCTTCCTGGGCGATCATTCCGTCGCTGCTGCTGCTGGCGGTCTGGCTCATCGCCTCGCCGATCGTCATCGAGAGCCAGGTCCGCGGCAGCTTTCCCGAAGGCGTCCTCGCCGAGAGCCAGCTGACCGAGGACCTCGCCTACGGCATCGTCGAATCCCTCGGCAACGGCCTCTCGGTCCTGCCCGACGACGAGCGCGCGACCGTCACCGACGAGATGCCGGTCAAGGATCTCGCCGCCCTGTTGCGCAATCGCGGCCTGCCGGTCGCCTCTGCCAGCGCCGACTGGATGGTGCCGCTGGCGCTCGACATCGACACCATGCAGTTCTGGAGCCGGCTGGCGATGACGGTGGTCGTCATTGCCCTCGCTCTTGCCGGCGCCTACTGGGGCTACCGCCAGATCGCGCCGCGGCTGCGTGCCCGCAACAAGGTGGAGGGCGTCGTCAAGGGCGCGCTGATCGCGGCCTCCTCGATCGCCATCATGACCACCATCGGCATCGTCTTCTCGATGCTGTTCGAGACCATCGACTTCTTCTCGCGGATCTCGCCGGCGGAGTTCTTCTTCGGCACGGTCTGGGAGCCGCGCTTCTCCGCCGCGGGCTCGACCGGCAATGCCGGCAGCTTCGGCTTCATCCCGCTGCTCGCCGGCACGCTCTACATCAGCGCCGTCGCCATGCTGATCGCCGTGCCGATCGGCCTCTTCGCCGCGATCTACATGGCGGAATATGCCGACAACCGGACGCGGTCGGTGGTCAAGCCGCTGCTCGAGGTGCTGGCCGGTATCCCGACCATCGTCTACGGCTTCTTCGCCCTCGTCACGGTCGGGCCGTTCCTGCGCGACCTCTCGGCACAGATCAGCGGCATCGTCACCGGCGACTATGCCAGCTTCATCCAGGCCCAGAGCGTGCTGACCGCCGGCCTGGTGATGGCGATCATGCTGATCCCCTTCGTGTCGTCGCTGTCGGACGACATCATCACCTCGGTACCGCAGTCGCTGCGTGACGGCTCGCTCGGCCTCGGCGCGACCCGCTCCGAGACGGTGAAGCGGGTGATCCTACCGGCGGCGCTTCCGGGCATCGTCTCGGCGTTGCTGCTCACCGCATCGCGCGCCATCGGCGAGACGATGATCGTGGTGCTGGCGGCCGGCGTCGCCGCCAATCTCACCATCAACCCCTTCGATGCGATGACGACGATCACCGTGAAGATCGTCGCGCAGCTGACCGGCGACCTCGAATTCAATTCGCCGCAGACCCTCGTCGCCTTCGCGCTCGGCATGACGCTCTTCGTCATCACCTTGTGCCTCAACGTCTATGCGCTCTACATCGTGCGCAAATACAAGGAGCAGTACGAATGAGCGACGCCACCGCCAACGGCATCGCCGCAACGGCTGCCGAACGAAAGCCACGCCGCGACATCGGCATCGGCCGGCGCTATGCCGCCGAGCGCCGCTTCAAGGCCTATGGCATCATCGCCATCGCCATCGGCCTCGCCTTCCTGGTGATGCTGCTGACGAGCATCATCTCGAAGGGCTACACCGCCTTCTGGCAGACCGAGATCAAGGTGCCGATCACCTTCACGGAAAAGGTGCTCGGCACGCCGGAGCAGGCGGTCAAGAGCCAGACCAAGCTCTTGATGGCGAACTATCCGCAGCTCGCCCGCGACGGCCTCGTCCAGCTTCTCGGGATCAGCGCCGACGACAAGAAGGCGGTCTCCGCCGCCAACGGGCTGATCTCCTCCGGTACCCGCGTCACCCTGCGCGACATGGTGATGAACGACCTGTCGATCATCGGCACGACCGAGGACGTCTGGCTCTATGCGAGCTCCGAGCTCGACAGCGCCATGAAGGGGCAATACGACCTTTCGGTGCCTGAAAACCGGCGCCCGATCAGCGACCTGCAGCTGGAATATATCGACAAGCTGAAGTCGCAAGGGGCGATCGAGGAGCGCTTCAACTGGGGGCTCTTCACCTTCGGCGCCTCGTCCAGAGCCGAGACCGCCGGCCTCGGCGTCGCCATCATCGGCTCGTTCTACATGATGCTGATCGTGCTGGCTCTGGCGCTGCCGATCGGCGTCGCCGCCTCGATCTATCTCGAGGAGTTCGCGCCGAAGAACAAGTTCACCGACCTCATCGAGGTGAACATCAACAATCTCGCCGCCGTGCCGTCGATCGTCTTCGGCCTGCTCGGCCTTGCCGTCTTCATCAACTGGTTCGGTCTGCCGCGCTCGGCGCCGCTGGTCGGCGGCCTCGTCCTCACTTTGATGACGCTGCCGACGATCATCATCGCCACGCGGGCGGCGCTGCGCGCCGTGCCGCCGTCGATCCGCTGGGCCGCCCTTGGCCTCGGCGCCTCGCGCACCCAGACGATCTTCCACCACGTCCTGCCGCTGGCGGCGCCCGGCATCCTGACCGGCACGATCATCGGCCTCGCCCAGGCGCTCGGCGAAACCGCGCCGCTTCTGCTGATCGGCATGGTCGCCTTCGTCGCCGACTATCCGGCGACGCCGATGGAGCCGGCGACGGCGCTGCCGGTGCAGATCTACATGTGGGCCAACGAGGCCGAGCGCGCCTTCGTCGAGAGGACGTCCGGCGCGATCATCATTCTTCTCGCATTCCTGGCAATCATGAACCTCACGGCGATCTTCCTTCGCCGCCGCTTCGAACGCCGCTGGTAGGAGCCAGAGATGATGGAAAACATTCAAGCCACTCTGAACAGGGGCCCGGCCGTGCAAGCTGCCAAACCGATCAAGATGAAGACCAAGGACGTCACCGTCCATTACGGCGCCAAGCAGGCCCTCAACGGCGTCACGCTGAACATCCCCGAGAACCAGGTGACGGCGCTGATCGGCCCGTCGGGCTGCGGCAAGTCCACCTATCTGCGCTGCCTCAACCGGATGAACGACACGATCGACATCGCCAAGGTCGGCGGCGAGATCCTGCTCGACGGCGAGGACGTCTACGACCCGGACATCGACGTCGTGGAGCTCAGGGCCCGGGTCGGCATGGTCTTCCAGAAGCCGAACCCGTTTCCGAAGTCGATCTTCGACAATGTCGCCTACGGCCCGAAGATTCACGGCCTCGCCCGCTCCAAGCAGGAGCTCGACGAGATCGTCCATACCAGCCTGCGCCGCGCCGGCCTCTACAAGGAGGTTCACGACCGTCTCGACGAGCCGGGCACCGGGCTTTCCGGCGGCCAGCAGCAGCGCCTCTGCATCGCCAGAGCCATCGCCGTCTCGCCCGAGGTCATCCTGATGGACGAGCCCTGCTCGGCGCTCGACCCGATCGCCACGGCGACGGTCGAGGAGCTGATCGACGAGCTGCGCGAGAACTACACCATCGTCATCGTCACCCACTCCATGCAGCAGGCGGCGCGTGTCTCGCAGCTGACCGCCATGTTCCATCTCGGCGACCTCGCCGAGGTCGGCCCGACCGAGAAGATGTTCTCCAATCCGGACGACAAGCGGACCCAGGACTACATCACGGGCCGCTTCGGCTGACGGGAACCATCACGAGGAGACCAGAATGGCCGAACACATCGTCACGTCCTACGAGGACGAGCTGAAGTTCATCATCCGCCGCATTTCCGAAATGGGCGGCCAGGCCGAGCGCATGGTCGAACAGTCGGTCAGCGCCCTGATGCATTCCGACTGGGGGCTTGCCCAGTCGGTCGTCGCCGACGACGTGCTGCTCGACGCCGTGCAGCGCGAGATCGACGAACGGGCGATCCGCACCATCGCCAAGCGCCAGCCGATGGCCGTTGACCTGCGCGAGATCGTCGGCGCGATCCGCATTTCCAACGACCTCGAGCGCATCGGCGATCTCGCCAAGAACACCGCCAAGCGCGTCATCGCGGTTCACGAACACTCCCAGCCGATGCAGCTGGTGCGCGGCATCGAGCACCTCTCCGACCTCGCTCTGGCGCAGCTGAAGGAAGTCCTCGATGCCTATGCGACGCGGGACGAGAAGCAGGCGCTGGCGGTGCGCGACGGCGACGAGGCGATCGACGCGGTCTACACCTCGATCTTCCGCGAGCTCCTCACTTACATGATGGAAGATCCGCGCAACATCACCGCCTGCACGCATCTCCTGTTCAGCGCCAAGAACATCGAGCGCATCGGCGACCACGCCACGAACATCGCCGAGACCGTCTACTACATCAAGACTGGCGAGCAGATGGAAGCCGAGCGGCCGAAGGGCGACTCGACCCCCTCCCTCGCCCACACCGATCTGACGACGCCGCCGCCGGGCGGCCCGGGAGCCTGAGGGCATGAGCGCACGCATCGCGGTGGTCGAGGACGAGGAGGCGCTGGGCGTCCTCCTGCGCTACAACCTCGAATCCGAAGGTTATTCCGTCGACGTCATCGCCCGCGGCGACGAGGCGGACCTCCGGCTCAAGGAGGAGCTTCCCGACCTCCTGATCCTCGACTGGATGCTGCCAGGGCTTTCCGGCGTCGAACTCTGCCGACGGCTTCGCCAGCGCGAGGAATCGGAACGCCTGCCGATCATCATGCTGACGGCGCGGGGCGAGGAATCGGAGCGGGTGCGCGGCCTCTCGGTCGGCGCCGACGACTATGTGGTGAAGCCGTTCTCGACGCCGGAGCTGGTCGCGCGGGTGCGCGCCATGCTGCGGCGGGCCAAGCCGGAGAAGATCGCCACGCATCTGTCGGCCGGCGACATCGACCTCGACCGCGAGACCCATCGTGTCCGCCGCGCCGGCCGCGAGATCAAGCTCGGGCCGACGGAATTCCGGCTCCTGGAATTCTTCATGCAGTCGCCTGGCCGGGTGTTCTCCCGCGAGCAGCTGCTTGACGGCGTCTGGGGCCGCGACATCTATGTCGACGAGCGCACCGTCGACGTCCATGTCGGACGGCTGCGAAAGGCGATCAATCGCGGCCGCCAGCGCGATCCGATCCGCACCGTGCGCGGCGCCGGCTACGCCCTCGACGAGCAGTTCACCACGGCGAAGGCGGCGAAGGAAAAGGCGACGACCTGATCTTCGGCGCCCCCGCACCGTCAGCCGCGCAATTCGCGCCTCAGCACCTTGCCCACCGCCGATTTCGGCAGTTCCTCGCGGAACTCGATGATACGCGGGCGCTTGTAGCCGGTGAGGTTCTCCTTGCAGTAGGAGCGGATCGCCTCCTCGCCGAGCGCCTCGTCCTCGCGCACCACGAAGAGCTTGACCGCCTCGCCGGAGGCCTCGTCGGCGATGGCGATGGCCGCAGCCTCGACGACCCCGGGCATGCGCGTCACCACCTCCTCGATCTCGTTCGGATAGACGTTGAAGCCCGAGACGTTGATCATGTCCTTCTTGCGGTCGACGATCTTGAAGATGCCGTCGGGGCTCATCGTGCCGACATCGCCGGAGCGGAAGAAGCCGTCCGGCGTCATCACCGCGGCGGTCTCCTCGGGACGGTTCCAATAGCCGGCCATCACCTGCGGCCCGCGAATGGCGACCTCGCCGACCTCGCCCGCAGCAAGATGGCTGCCGTCCTCGGCGAGGATGGCCAGCTCGGTCGACGGCAGCGGCACGCCGATCATGCCGGTATATTCGGAGCGGTCGGTCGGGTTGCAGCAGGCTGAGGGGGAAGTCTCCGACAGGCCGTAGCCCTCGCAGATCGACACCCCGGTCAGCTTCTTCCAGCGCTCGGCCGTCGCCGCCTGCACCGCCATGCCGCCCCCCACGGAGAGTTTCAGCGACGACCAGTCGACGCTTTTCGCCTCCGGATGCAGCGCGATGGCGTTGAACAGCGTGTTGACGGCCGGGAAGGAGTGGAAGCGGAACGGCTTGATCGCCTTCAGCGTCGCCGGGATGTCGCGGGGATTGGGGATGAGTATCGCCGCACCGCCATTGCGCATCGACAGCATCAGATTCACCGTGAAGCCGAAGATGTGGTAGATCGGCAAGGCGCAGATCGTCACCGACTGCTCGCCGGCCGGGATGTTGTCGAGGGCCGGCGCATTCCACATCTGCGACTGCAGCACATTGGCGACGATGTTGGCATGGGAGAGCATCGCGCCCTTGGCGACGCCCGTGGTGCCGCCGGTATATTGCAGGACGGCGATGTCCCCCGGCGCGACGTCGACCTTTTCGAGCTTGCGCTTGCCGCCGATGGCGAGCGCCCGCTTGAACGTCACCGCGCCGGGCAGGTCGTAGGCCGGCACCATCTTCTTCACCCGCTTCAGGACGAAATTGACGATCGTGCCTTTGACGAAAGGCAGAAGGTCGCCGAGGCCGGTGACGACGACGTGCTCGACGTCGGTCTTCGTCCGGCAGGCGGCGAAGGTCGCTGCCATGTTCTCGAGGACGACGATGGCCTTGGCGCCGGAATCCTTCAGCTGATGGGCGAGTTCGCCTGGCGTGTAGAGCGGATTGGTGTTGACGATGGTGAGCCCGGCCTTGGCCGCGCCGGCAATCGCCACCGGATATTGCGGCACATTGGGCATCATCAGCGCGATGCGGTCGCCCTTCTTCAGCCCCAGCGACTGGAGATAGGCGGCGAAATCGCCTGCGAGCTCGCCGAAGCGGCGATAGCTGTAGGCTGCGCCCATGAAATGCAGGGCATTCAGATCGGCAAAGCTTTCGAAGGCATTGTCCAGAAGGTCGGCGAGCGATCGATAGCCGATCTCGCCGAGCTCGGACGGCACCCCTTTCGGGTAGTGCGCGAGCCAGGGTTTGTTCATGCAAAATTCCTCCCGTTTTGACGTTAGCGTAAAGGTCAGTCGCCGCCAAGCCGGCGCGTCCGATCCTCGCTCGCCTGCTGCCGGTCCCAGCCTGCACAGCCTGGAGGTGATGCTCGTCGCACCGTCCCGGGTCGAACGGCACGATGAGGCAGGGCATGCAATCGACGTCGCCGATCTACCGCTCGCTCGGCACAGCGGTGTTCTCCCGGCATGCTCGGCGTGACAGTGGTGGGGCTGTTCCCGAAGCCGGTCTTCTATGTCGAGATCCGCCGGGCCTTCAATCCGAGGAAGCTGGCATTGGAGGAGGTGCAGACCGGAAAAGTCGCGCCGGCGCCCTAAGCCGGGCGGGCGACTGCGACGGGCGGTGGGCGGTGGGCGGTGGGCGGTGGGCGGTGGGAAAGGCATTGCTCCCGGCGCGTTCGGTGACAATTGTCGGCGGCCGGTCTTTGCGAATCCCGCCGGCCGTTTATCTGCCGGACAAAAGCTCAACGATGGACGCTTCGATGGCCAAGATCACCTACCACATCGTCGAACATGACGGCGGCTTCGCCTACCGGCTGAACGACGTCTATTCGGAAACCTTCAGGACCCACGACGAGGCCTTCCTCGCTGCCAGGCGCGCCGCGGTGCGGCAGCAGCGCCCCGGCGAATCCGCCGGCATCGTCTGGGAGGATGCGGGCGGCCACTGGCATGCGGAGGTCTCCTCCGGCTCAGATCGCCCGCAGACGGAAATTTCCGACGACACCTGACAGGGTCTCGCCGGTTTCCATCGTCACGGGTCGGAGCTTCGCGAGGCGGGTTTCGCCCCGCGAAAAGAGTTTTGCGAGATCCTCAGGCAGCCTTCGGCAGGGTCTCGCGCGGCGCTGCAACCGGCGCGACGCTCTCGCTCCGGCGGCCGAGAATGCCGATCTCATAGGCAAGGCTGGCGGCTTCGGCCCGGGCCCGGTCGAGGCCGGGGGCGGCGGCGTCCTCGAGGGTGAAGATCGTGCCGCCGAACAGGAAGGGCGCCTCGTAGGCGGCCCGCTGGACGAGGCCGATAGGCAGGCGCGGCGTCTGGCTGGCCTCGATGATCGCCTCGACGCCGCGGGCAATGCGGCTCGGGATGGTTGCGACGGCGCTGGCGACGAAGCACCAGTCGCGGGCGCGGCGGCCGCGGCCGGCATCCTCGTTGAGCAGCCGGTCCGTCTCGACGGCGTAGAAGGCAGAGGCCGGCGAGAAGCGGACCGGGATCACCGCCCGGTCGGCCAGCCTGGCGCCGGCGCGGATCGTCGCGGCCTCGTCGCCGGCGTCGATGACCACGAGATCGCCCCGCCGACGGCCGGCACGCACCAGCTTTTCGATCGTCGCCTCGTCGCGGGCGCGCTCGACCCAGAGCTTGGTCGGGACGGCGTTGCGCGTCGCCCAGTCGGCGATGTCGCCGTCGCGGGCCGCGTCGATGAGAAGGACGGGAATGTCGGCGGCGGCGGCGACGCTCGCCAAGGTCAGCGCCATGGTCGAGGAGCCGGAGGTCTTGAGGGAGCCGACGGAAACGACGGAGATCATTGAAAAGCCTTTCTGCGGTCCCTGGCGGAGCGCGTGTTTGCGTTGGACGATGCCGGCGCCTCGTGAAAAGCGGGCGCGGCTGCGGTCGAGAGTCCTGCCTGCGCTGCCGCAGGTCGCGATCGAAACCGTCGCGACGGCGGTGCGGATCGTCCTCAGCATAGGGACAGCCAGCTTGGCCGAAGCTTAAGAGTTCGGTAACCAATTCGCTGAAGCCGCTGCAGGCGCCCTTGGGCAGCGACCGCGATGGAAAGCGCCGCTCCCGGCGCATGGCGGCGTCACGGGCAACGCTGACCCGCTCGCCAGCCGCGTCGATCGATCGACGCGGCCCCTTTCCCCAGATCGCGCCGCGTGGCAAAAGGCCGCCATGCTTCAGATCACCGACCTTACCGCGCGCGTTGCCGGGCGCCTGCTCATCGACCATGCGAGCCTCACCTTGCCGGCTGGCACCAAGGCCGGGCTCGTCGGGCGCAACGGCGCCGGCAAGTCGACGCTGTTCCGCGTCATCACCGGCGACCTCGCACCGGAGACCGGTTCGGTGTCCTTCCCGAAGAACACCCGGCTCGGCCAGGTCGCCCAGGAGGCGCCCGGTACCGAGGAGTCGCTGATCGAGATCGTGCTCAAGGCGGACACCGAGCGCCTTGCGCTGCTCGAAGAGGCCGAGACGGCGAGCGACCCGACGCGGATCGCCGACATCCATATGCGACTTGCCGACATCGAGTCCCATTCGGCCGAGGCGAGGGCCTCTTCGATCCTTTCCGGCCTCGGCTTCGACATGGCGGCGCAGGCGCGCCCCGCCTCGTCCTTTTCCGGCGGCTGGCGCATGCGCGTCGCGCTGGCGGCGGTCTTGTTCTCGCGGCCGGACCTCCTGCTCCTCGACGAGCCGACCAACTATCTCGACCTCGAAGGCACGCTGTGGCTGGAGAATTTCGTCCAGCGCTATCCCTACACCGTGCTGGTCATCTCCCATGACCGCGACGTGCTCAACAATGCGGTCTCGTCCATCGTCCATCTCGACCAGAAGAAGCTCAACTTCTACCGCGGCGACTACGACCAGTTCGCCCGCCAGCGGGCCGAGAAACTGGAGTTGCTTCAGAAGTCGATCGCCAAGCAAGACGCCCAGCGCAAGCACATGGAAGCCTTCGTCGAGCGCTTCCGCGCCAAGGCCTCGAAGGCGCGGCAGGCCCAGTCGCGGCTGAAGGCGCTGGAAAAGATGGGCCCGCTACAGTCGATCGTCGAAGAAAGCGTCACGCCCTTCTCCTTCCCGGCGCCGGAAAAGCAGCCGGCCTCGCCGATCATCCGGATGGAGAAAGTCTCGGTCGGCTACCAGCCCGGCCGCCCGATCCTGAAGAACCTCGATCTGCGGATCGACACCGACGACCGGATCGCGCTCCTCGGCCAGAACGGCAACGGCAAGTCGACCTTCGCCAAGCTTCTCGCCGAGCGGCTTGGCGCCGAGACCGGCGCGATCACCCGGGCGCCGGGGCTGAAGATCGCCTTCTTCGCCCAGCACCAGATCGACGATCTGCGCCCCGCCGAGAGCGCCGTCCAGCATGTCCGCCGGCAGATGCCCGATGCGCCGGAGGCCAAGGTCCGCGCGCGGGTCGCCCAGATGGGCCTGCCGACGGTGAAGATGGACACCGCGGCCGAGAAGCTCTCCGGCGGCGAGAAGGCGCGGCTGCTGATGGGTCTCGCCACCCTCGACGCGCCGAACCTTCTGATCCTCGACGAGCCGACCAACCATCTCGACATCGAGGCGCGCGAAAGCCTCGTCCATGCCCTCAACGACTTTCCGGGCGCGGTCATCCTGATCAGCCACGACCGCCACATGGTCGAGGCGACGATGGACCGGCTGTGGATCGTCGGCGAGGGCACCGTCTCGCGCTATGACGGCGACCTCGAGGACTACAAGAAGCTGATCCTTTCCGGCGCCCGCTCGGGCGGCGGCGCGGCGGGCGGGGCGGGCACAGAGCCCGTCGAGGCCGAGCCGCAGGTCTCCAAGGTCGACCAGCGCCGCCAGGCGGCGGAACGGCGCGAGGCGCTTAAACCGTTGAAGAAGAAGATCTCGCAGCTCGAGATCCAGATCTCCCGGTTGCAGAAGACGCTGGCGGAGTTCGACCAGAAGCTCGCCGACCCGGCGCTCTATACGAAGGAGCCGGCGAAGGCTTCGGCCCTTGCCAAGCAGCGCGCCGATGCGGCGAAGACGCTGGAATCCTGCGAGGAGGACTGGCTGGCGCTGACCGAGGAGCACGATTCGGCGATGGCCGCGGAATAGCCTGGCCTCCTCCCCGATCGCCCCGGCCGCTTTTCGACGGTAGGGGCTTGATCTCCCTCTCCGCTCAACCCTCGCCGGGCGCGATCGACCGCCCGTCCGGCATCCGGTTGCCGGTCTCGCCCGGCGGATTGGCGAAGGGGACCGGCGGCGCGCCGTTCTTCGCCTCGGCGTCATGGGCGAGCGCCCAGTGCACCGAGGGAAAGGCGAGTTCGCCATAGGGGATTTCGGCTGGCGCGAAGAGCGCGACATCGAGGCTTTCGGGGCCCGGCGCGAAATGCGAGGTCTTCAGCTGCGCCCGGTAGATCAGCTGCACCTGGCTGATCCGCGGCACCGAATAGACCGCCAGCAGACGCTCGATCGAAAGTTCCGCCTCGGCCTCTTCCCGCGCCTCGCGGCGGGCACCGTCCTCGGGGGTCTCGTTCAGTTCGAGATAGCCGGCGGGAATCGTCCAGAAGCCCCGGCGCGGCTCGATCGCCCGGCGACATAGCAGGATCCGCCCCTCGTGGCGCACGACGGAGCCGACGACGATCTTGGGATTCTCATAGGCGACAAAACCACAGCTGTCGCAGATCCTGCGGGGGATGTCGTCGTCCTCGGGCGTGCGGAGGGAGAAGGAAGGCTCGGCCATGGGCCTATAGATGGTCGTCGAGACGCATCCGGGAATGGAGGATGCGGACGACGAGGAGCTCGCCCCGACCGCTGTCGAGATGAAAAACGATGTGGCTTCCCGTCCGATGGCTCCTCAGACCCTTGCGATATCGCGAGGCGTCACGGCTCGGCAGCCGACCCGATGCGACCGCTTCACACCGCCGAACGATCTCGGTGACGTAGCGATCGGCCTGGGCCTGTCCGAAGCGGGCGTAGGAATAGATGTAGATGGCCGCCAGGTCGCGATCCGCCGCCGGGGTGAAATGAAGGCGGCTCACCGATCCCCGTTACCGACGCGCAGATGCATCCGATGCAGGAAATCATCGAGTTCGAACGGCAGGGGGTCGCCGCTGGCAAGCCCCTCCTCGATCGCCGCGCGGATCCGCGCCTCCTCGTCGGCATCCTCGCGCTCGAGCAGCGAGAGCCCTGCGCGGATCACCTCGTCGGCGCTGGCGAAATTGCCGGCTTCGACCTGGGCGTCGACGAAGGCGCCGAAATGGTCGCCGAGATCGATGGTCTTCATGGCGCTCATCGCCGATCTCCCGGGGTCGCTGGACTTGCCACAAAGCTAGGCCGTACCGGGCCTGACGGCAACCTGATCTGGCGGCTGCAGAGCCTCAGCTCGTCTTCGCCCGATCCTTCGGCTCGCGCTGCAACGCCTTTTCGACGGCCGGCATCAGGCCGTTCTCGATCGTCTCAGGCGTGAAGGGGCCGGTCTGCTTGTAGAGGATCTCGCCGTCGGGGGCGACGAGGAAGCTCTCGGGCACGCCGTAGACACCCCAGTCGATGGTCGCGGCGCCCTTCTCGTCGACGCCGATCGCCGCATAGGGATCGCCGAGATTGGAAAGGAAGGCGCGGGCGTTGCCCGGCTTGTCCTTGTAGTTGATCGCCACCAGCCGGAAGCGCTTGTCCTTCGCAAGCTGCATCAGCAGCGGATGCTCCTCGCGGCAGGGCGCGCACCAGGAGGCAAAGACGTTGACCAGCACCGGCCGGCCGTCGCCGGGGCCGGAAAGGTCGAGACCGGGCGTCGGCGAGCCGTCGGGGAGCGAAGCGCCCTGAAGCGCCGGCAGCACAGTCATCGGCGCGGTCTTGCCGACGAGGACGGAAGGGATCTCCTTCGGGTCGTGGCCGGAGACCAGCTGATAGAGGAAGACCGCCGCAAGGCCGAGGAAGAGGAGGAGCGGCAGGACGACGACGAGACGCACGCCGCCGCGCCGGCTGCCGGCCGCCGTCTGCGGCTCGTCTGTGGATGCGGTCGCAAGCAGCGTCTCGTCCCTCTCCTCGACGCTCATCGGGCGCTCTCCGCATTGCGCGGCGCAGCCACGTCGGAGCGCCGGCGCACGCCGCGGGCCTCGAGCCCCTTCAGGGCCTTTCGCTGCGCCCGCGCGTCGAAGAAGATCCAGACGAAGAGGGCAAGGATGGCGACTGCCGAAATGCCGTAGGCGGCAGCGATGAAGGCGGAATATTCGGCCTGCATGGTTCTCTCCGGTGACCGGCTCAGGCTTCCGCCCGCCGGGCGGCGAGCCGCGACAAGGCGGCGACGCGCCGGCGCAGGATCTCGGTCCGCATCGCCGTCAGATGCAGAGCGAAGAACAAGAGCGTGAAGCCGACCGCCGAGACGAGCAGCGGCGTCAGATAGGCCGCCGGCATCGCCGGCCCGCCCATCCGCATGACGCTCGCCGGCTGGTGCAGCGTGTTCCACCAGTCGACCGAGAACTTGATGATCGGGATGTTGACGAAGCCGACGAGAACGAGGATCGCGGCTGGCCTTGCCGCCTTGCCCGGCTCCTCCAGCGCGCGGGTGAGCGCGATCAGGCCGAGATACATCAGGAACAGCACGAAGACCGAGGTGAGCCGCGCATCCCAGACCCACCAGGTGCCCCACATCGGCCGGCCCCAGATCGAGCCGGTGATCAGGCAGAGGGCGGTAAACACCGCGCCGATGGGCGCCGCCGCCTTGATCGACACGTCGGCCAGCGGATGGCGCCAGACCAGCGTGCCGAGCGCCGAAAGGCTCATCACCGTCCAGATCATCATGGCGAGCCAGGCGAAGGGCACGTGGATGAACATGATCTCGACCGTCGCGCCCTGCTGATAGTCGGCCGGGGCGGTCAAGCCGAGAAAGACGCCGGCCGCCACCGCGACGAGCGCGACGCCGTAGAGCCAGGGCTGAACCTTCCCGGACAGGTCGAGGAACCGCGTCGGATTGGCGAGGAGGCTGAAGCGCGACGGCTTGGCGCTGGCGGAAAGGTCGGTCATGGCGGTCAACTTAGAGCCTCTCGAAGCCGGCCGCAAACGGATGATGCCGCGACCGGATCACCTTTTCGCCGGGTCGCCGCGATAGAACCGCGCCATGCCGATCGAGGCCGGCATCACCGGTTCGAAGCCGAACTTGGCGTAGAGATGCCTGGCGTCGCCGTCGGCGATCAGGCTGACATAGGCCGTGTCCGGCACCGTCCGCTGCAGCCAGGCCTCGAGCGCCGAAAAGATCGCCTTGCCGATGCCCCTGCCCTGGTGCTTCGGCTCGACCGCCATGTCGACGATCTGCATGTGGCAACCGCCGTCGCCGACCACCCGGCCCATGCCGACCGCCCGGCCGTCCTGCCGGACGACCACAGAATGAAGCGTGTTCGGCAGGGCGATCCGTGCCGCCTCCTCGCTCTTTTCCGACAGGCCCGAGACTTTCCGCAGCCAGCGGTAGTCGTCGAGCGTCGGGGTTTCTTCGGCCATGTCGTAGCCGGCAGGAATGGCGATCGGGCATGTGGGGGACATGGAAAGGCGAGATCCGTCTTCGAAAATGAATTCAGCGCCGAGCGACGATGAACAGGCGCGGGAAAGGCAGGATCACCCTTCCATCGATGCGCGGCGGATAGGCGGCGGTGATCTCCCGCTCATAAGCCGTCAGGAAGGCTGTGCGTTCGGCGTCGTCCAGAGGCTCGAGGAAGGGCCTGAGGCCCGTCGCGCGGACCCACTCGACGATCGCCGGCGCGTCGGCCAGGACGTGACAATAGGTCGTGCGCCAGATGTCGATCGACGACGCGAGGGGCGCAAGAAGGTCGTAATAGTGTTCGGCGGAGAGAATTTGCGCGCGGACCTTCTCCGCGGCGCCGATTTTGGCGACGAAATCCGGCCGGGAGGCGACCTCGCGCATCAGCCGGTGCGACGGCTGGTCGAGATTGTCCGGCATCTGCACCGCGAGGACGCCGCCCGGTGCGAGGCTCTCCATCAATCGCGGAAGCAGGCTCTCGTGATCCGGCAGCCATTGCAGGGCGGCATTGGCATAGAGAAGGTCGGCCGCAGGCTCGGCGCGAAAGTGCTCGATGTCGCCGAGAATGAAGGAAACGCCCGGCAGCCGCGCCTTCGCCTTTTCCAGCATGTCCGGCGAGGTGTCGACGCCGGCAAGGCTCGCAGCCGGATAGCGCCTGGCGATCAGCTCGGTCGAATTGCCGGGGCCGCAGCCGAGATCGACGGCGCGGCCGGGACTTTCGAGCGGCACCCGTGCGAGCAGCTCGGCGGCGGGCCGCGTCCGCTCCTCGGCGAAGCGGAGATAGAGGTCGGCGTTCCAGTCGGTGGTCATGGGAGGCCCTGCGTGATTCCTGTCGGCGCGATATAGCACCAAGCGGCGCCGACGGCTGCCCGGAACCTCAGCGCCCCGTCCCGAAATTCAACCCGAGGATCGGCGCCCGCGAGTTTGAGCAGCCGCTACGTCAAGAAGCAAACCAGCCTTTCGGCGACGAACAGATGTCGCCGCCGGCGATGGCAGTGAGTGCGGCCATCGCACTTGCCGGACGAAGATGTCGCAATGGTCCGGCGACGGACATCGCGCCCAGGAATGGACATCGCGCACAGGAATGGACGTCGGTGACGCAGCGAAGGCCCGCGGGATGCAACGCCGCCCACTCGCCCGGATGCCGGGGCTGGCGTGACCGTCGACCGCATGATTAAACCAGAATTCATAATTCACGCTTAAGAAAACCCTCAGTCAACGCAGCGAAGGCAATCTTGAGGCGGCTCGACCCCTGTCGTTCGATAGTCATGGCCCGACGGCCGGAGCATCGGCATTTCACAGGGCGCCGGACCGATTGAACCGTGAAGCATGAGCGTCGCATCTTGGCGAAGAAGACGAGCCCATTCGACAATGTCGACGCGTTCCGCCGCTCCGTCCTCATCGTCCTGTTGCTGTTCACCTCCAGCTTCGGCGCCAGCTTCGCCGTCCTCAACTACCTGAACGATAACTACAAGGCGATGTTCGGCGAGATCGCCATGGGGACCTTCGCGCTCGTCATCATCCCTCTCGTCAGGAAGACGCCGCATCTCATCCGCTGGTCGCTCGTCTATCTCGTCCTGTTCAATACGACGATGATGCTGATCCTCGCGACGCCGCAGTCGGCGCCATCGGTCTTCGCCTGGGTCCTGCTGATCCCCATCCTGTCGCATATGCTGCTCGGCCGGGCCCTGGGTGGCGGCGTCACCGTCGTCTTTCTGGTGACGGCCTTCCTCATCTACTACATGCGCTTTGCCGACAGTGCGGTCCACGGCAACGCCCGGGCTCTCCTGAACGTCGCCGGGGTCGCCCTCTGCATCTTCGGCTTTTCCTTCGTCTATGAGACGTCGCGCTCGCGCGCGGAAAAGGCCCTGCAGCGCCAGGCCCTGACGGATCCCCTCACCGGGCTCGGAAACCGCGCCTTGCTGCAGCTCAGAGCCGAAGAAGAGGAGGCGCGGCACGAGCGCTACGGGACGTCTCACGCCCTGCTGCTGCTCGACATCGACTACTTCAAGAAGATCAACGATTCCCATGGCCACGACGCCGGCGACAACGCGCTGAAGGCGATGTCCGCGCTGCTCAGCGACAACGTCCGCACCAATGACGACGTCTTTCGCTATGGCGGCGAGGAGTTCTGCCTGCTGCTGGCCAACGCCTCGGCAAGGGATGCGAGAGAGGCGGCGGAGAAGCTGCGCCACCTCATCGAGGCGTCATCCTTCGAGGATGCCGGCAAGACGCTGTCCTTCACCGCGAGCATCGGCGTTGCGGCCTGCCCCGAAGACGGCTGCGATCACCAGACGCTGCTGGGGATCGCCGACAGGCGCCTCTATGCGGCAAAGCTCGGCGGGCGCAACCGGGTGGAGTGGGCCTGAGCCGCCTCATCGCCGGCACGGCCGGCGCGGGCTGCATGAATCGGCGTTGAGGGGAGACGGCCGGCACCGGCTGCGGTAAGCCGGCAAAAGCCGACCGAAAAATGCGAATCGGACGGGCGTCGGCCCGAAACTCTCCCCGCCTCCTCCTCCGGGAAATCCAGCGAATATCCGCATGACTGATCTCATCGTCGTCGCCGCCGTCCTTGCCGCGGTCGCCGTGCTGCTCCTGCCGGCGGTGCGGCGAAGCACGCTCTGGCGGGCGACGGTGACGCCGCTCGCCTCGATCATCGGCAGCGGCTTTCTCGTCCTCGGGCCGATCCTGACCACGGAATATGGCGGCTACGCCCCCATGGTCATGGCGCTGCTGTGCCTCGCCGCCTACGGCTTCGGCGCCGCCGTCAGGGCGAACATCGCCGCAATCGAGGCGGCGGGCGACCGCTCACGGGCGGAACGCTGGCTGGAGGACGCGGCCTCCTGGGCGCTGGCCTTCGCCTATGTCGTCTCGGTCGCCTACTACCTGAACCTCTTCGGCGCCTTCGCCCTGCATCTGACGCCCTTCGACACGCCGTTCGAAGCCCGACTTTTGACCAGCGCCATGCTCATCCTGATCCTCCTCGTCGGCTGGGGCTGGGGCTTCAAGGCGCTGGAGCGGATGGAGACGGTATCGGTCAGCCTGAAGCTGGCGATCATCGCCGGCCTCCTCGTCGGGCTCGGCCTGTTCTTCTTCGGCCTGTGGCGGGGCGGCGCGCTCTACGACAATCCCGAGCCGACATCGGCCTGGCGCAGCATCACGCTGGCCTTCGGCCTGATCGTCACGGTGCAGGGTTTCGAGACCTCGCGCTATCTCGGCCGGAGCTATGACGCCCGGACCCGCATCGCCTCGATGCGCCTTGCCCAGTGGATCTCGGCGGCGATCTATCTCGTCTACATCCTGTTCCTGACGATGAGCTTTCCAGCCAGCGAAACGCATCTCAGCGAGACCGCGATCATCGACATGATGGGCGTCGTCGCGCCGATCCTGCCGGCGATGCTGGTGCTGGCGGCGCTTGCCGCGCAGTTCTCGGCGGCCATCGCCGATACCGGCGGAGCCGGCGGGCTGACCGTCGAACTGACCGGCGGCAGGCTGTCGCAGCGCCAGGCCTATGCGGTTCTGTGCTCGCTCGGCCTTGCCATCACCTGGACATCGGGGGTCTTCGAGATCATCGCCTACGCCTCGCGGGCCTTCGCTCTCTATTACGGGCTCCAGTCGGCGCTCGCAGCCGTCGCCGCGCACCGGGCCGGCCGGAACATCCGCGCCGCGCTGTTCCTGCTGATGGCCTGTCTCGGCGTCGCGATCGTCCTCTTCGGCGTTCCGGCCGAGTGAAAGAGGGGCGAAAAAGCCTGTTTCACCGATTTTCGCACTCAGTGAACATTGTCGAAACGGTGACGAAACATTGGCAAATCTTCACGCCATCGCGACGAAACATAGTCAGACTAACCTCTGACACATCGCAGCCACGGCACCGCAGACGGCGCCACCAAATGACTGAAAAGGCTGCCACAATCTACCCGGCTCACATGCCGCTGTGATCCGGGTTGGACGGCTCCGACGATCAACGCCCCAAATCGTCGGAGCCGCCGCCTTTCCGGCTTCCCCCACGCTCCCATCGATATTCTGCCGGCGCAGCGACGCTCTCGAGACCGTGCTCGTGTCCCGGCCTCGCGCGTCGGGATCCTGAAGCTTCGGCTCAGACGAAGAGGTCGACGATCCGGAAACCGGCGCTGTCGACGATGCCCTTGTCGGAGATCCTGAGAGCCGGGATGACGACGAGGGCCAGGAGCGAGTGCTGCATATAGGCATTGTTCAGCGTGCAGCCGCCCTCGCGCATCGCGGCGATCAGCCGGTCGGCCTTTTTGGCGACGATCTCGGCGCGCTCGTCCGACATCAGCCCGGCGATCGGCATCTCGATGAGGGCCTTCTCCTTGCCATCGGCGAAGAACACCACCCCGCCGCCGGCCTCGCCAAGCCGGTTGGCGGCGAGCGCCATGTCCGTTTCGCTGGTGCCGACGACGATCATGTGATGGCTGTCATGGGCGACGGTGGAGGCCATGGCGCAGGCGCCACGATAGCCGAAGCCCGAGACGAAGCCGTTGGTGACGTCGCCGCTCGCCCGGTGCCGCTCGACAAGGGCGATGCGGCAGATGTCGTTGTCGGGATCGGGCATGGCGACGCCGTCCTGCACCGGCACCCGCGCCGTCAGTGCCTTCGTCGGCGCCTGGTTCTCGACGACGCCGATCACCCGTGCCTCGACGCTGCCCTCTGCGCCGGCGGGGGCCGCGACGCGAAAATCCTCGGCGGTCAGCCGGCGGCCGAGCCGCACCGTGTTGCGCACGCTCTCCGGATAGGCATGGGCCGGCATGTCGGCCTCGAGACGGCCGCCTGACGCCAGACGCATGCCGCGGGCATAGACCGCGTCGATCGACAGTTCGGCAAGGTCGGAGACGATCAGGAAGTCGGCCCGCCGTCCCGGCGTGACCGAGCCGATCTCGCGCTCCATCTTGAAGTGTTCGGCGGTGTTGATCGTCGCCATCTGGATCGCCGTCATCGGCTTAAGTCCCTGCGCGATCGCATGGCGCACCACCCGGTTCATGTGGCCGTCGCGGACCAGCGTGCCGGAGTGGCAGTCGTCAGTGCAGAGGATGAAGTGGCGGGAATCGAGCCCCATCTCGGTGATCGCCTTCACCTGCTCCGCGACATCGTACCAGGCCGAGCCGAGCCGCAGCATCGCCTTCATGCCCTGGCGCACCCTGGCCGCTGCATCCTCCATCCGCGTGCCCTCGTGGTCGTCCTCGGGCCCGCCGGCGACATAGCCGTGGAAGGCAAGGCCGAGATCGGGGGAGGCATAGTGGCCACCGACCGTCTTGCCGGCGCCCCGCGTCGCGGCGATCTCGCCGACCATCGTCGGGTCGTTGGCGGCGACGCCCGGAAAGTTCATCACCTCGCCGAGCCCGACGATCTGCGGCCAGGTCATCGCTTCGGCGACGTCGGCCGGACCGAGTACCGCGCCGCCCTCTTCCAGCCCCGGCGCGGAAGGCACGCAGGACGGCATCTGCACGAAGACGCTGACCGGCTGCTTCACCGCCTCGTCATGCATCAGCCTGACCCCGGACAGGCCGAGGACATTGGCGATCTCGTGCGGATCGACGAACATCGAGGTGGTGCCGTGGGGGATGACCGCCCGGCAGAACTCGGTGACCGTCACCATGCCGCTCTCGACATGCATGTGGGCGTCGCAGAGGCCGGGCATGACGTAGCGCCCGACGGCGTCGACCACCTCGGTGCCAGGCCCGATCGCGTGGGAGGCGTCCGGCCCGCAATAGGCGAAGCGGCCGGCGGCGACGGCGATGTCGGTCGAAGGGATGATCTCGCCGGAGTGAACGTTCACCCACCGGGCGTTCCGCACCACGAGATCGGCCGCGGCGCGGCCCATGGCGACGTCGACGAGGCGGCTCGCCACCGCCTCGAAGGGCGCAATGCGCCATTGGTCGTTGGTTTCGGGCATGGCGCACTCCTCACTCCTGTCGGCGCGAATGTCGCATCTGGGCCCGGCAGGGGAAAGCCGCATTTTGCCGGAACGGCGCGGCGGGCGAAGCGGCCTGCCGATCGGCGATCGCCGGAAGGCGGCAGTTGAACCGGTGGACTCCATCCGGCGATCGGCTGCCGGCGCTTGGCGGATCGCTGCCGGGCATCAAGAGCCTCGGGCGTTTTGTCGCAGGCTGGCGGGTTTTAGGGCAAAGCTGTGCCGATCTGGTACGGGCGGCGGGACTCGAACCCGCACGGCCAAAGCCCAGGGATTTTAAGTCCCTTGCGTCTACCATTCCGCCACGCCCGCGCCCGGCGCGACCTGAGCGAAAGGCCGGCGTCCTGTCAAGTTTTGTTGAGGTCGTGCAACATCGGCAAGAAAAGCGCTTAGCAACGGCCCCGAAATGGGGTATTGTCCGATCGTGCCTTGGAAGTGCCGGATTCACAGATTTCGGACAGGAGGGTTAGCCGTGGCATTGAGGGGTTATGGCGATGTGCAGTCGGGCGAAAGGGCCGCTTGGTCCTGGGTCGATGCTCCCGATGTGCTTGAGGACGAAGGGCTTTTGCATCGTCTGCGTGCCAACAACGATGCTCTCGAAAGCCTACGGCAGGCCCTCGACGACGAAGGCCAAGTTTTCGCCCGATTCATCCGGCGCGACCCGGAGGCGAGCGTCACCGAAGAGCCGGAACCGGTCGGTTTCTGACCGACTGTTGCCTGGGAACAATCGCCGCCTTTACTGTTTCACAATGAATCAGTGCATCGCCCGCCGACGAGCCGATCGGCGGGTTTCGTTTATCGGTGCGGTTCCGCATCCCGGCAGGCAGGCATAAGCGACGTTTAACCATCGCCGCCCATCCGCCGGTCGGGCCGGGACCTTGCAGCGCGCTCATGGATACCGGCAGGAGTGGCGCCTCGCTGTGCTCTTTGCGAGCGCCGCGCCTCCAATGGGGCGAGCCGGCGACGCGCAATCCGCTTGCGTCGACGCATGATACCTTTTCGACGATCGGTGCCGATTTTAGATCCGATGCCTTCAGAGCGAGCGCCGGGCAACGAAGAGATGGCCCGGCGCCGGGCGCCCCTCCTGCATGCGCACGATAATCGGCTCGGCCTGAAGGACCTCGAGCCCCGCCGCCTCGAAGGCCTTGCGGACATAGTCCTCGCCATGATGGAAGCGGTGGTCGCGGCCGACGGCAAAATCCGCGCCGCCGGCGCGGCCCGCATGCCGCTGCGCCCCGCCTTCCGGCCTGCCCGGTTCGCCTGGCGCGCCCGGCCCGTCAGACCCGCCGGCCCCGTCTGTGGCGAACGTCTCCGTCGAGGCGACGAAGACCCCGCCCGGTGCCAGCCGCGCAAAGACCGCTTCGAGCAGCGGCGAAAGCTCGCCGAAATAAGGCAGGACGTCGGCCGCCGCGATCAGATCGAAGGGCTCGTCCTCCTCGAAATCGCCCAGAAAGCCGAGCGCCTCGCCGATATAGAGATGGTCGTAGGCGCCGGAATCGAAGGCGATCTCGACCATGTTCTCCGAGAGGTCGACCCCCATCATCGTGTCCGCCCGCCCGTCGAGGGCGAGGCCGACGAGGCCGGTGCCGCAGCCAAGATCGAGCGCCCGCTCGAAATGATGAAAGCCGAGCCGCGTCAGCGCCTCGCCGATCAGCGCCGGTACGCCATAGCCGAGCTGGCGAACGAGAATGTCCTCGAACATCTCGGCCTGCTGGTCGAACAGCGTCGCCACATAGGCGTCCCCCGCCGTCTCCGGCGTCTCGCCGAGGCCGAGCGCGGCGAGGCGCAGACGGGCACCGACATGGTCGTCGGGATCGATCTCAAGACAGGCACGATAGGCCTTCGCAGCCGCATCGAACCGGCCGGCCTTCTCCTCGGCGAGCGCCTCGCCATAGACGCCTTCGAGGGCGTCCTCGTCGAATTTCGGTCCGGACATGGCGGTCAGATCCTTCAGGCGGCGGGCACGGCGTCACTGCCTGTCGCGGCGCTCATTTGCAAGAGCGCCAGCGCCGCCGCCTCGAGCCGCGCCATCGGCACGGTGAGAAAGACCTCCGGCAGCGGCGGATGGGCGATCAGGTCGGCGACGCCCTCGTCGCTGGAGGGGAGGTGGAAGAAGCCGAAGCGCGAGACGCCGAGGCCGCTCGCGGCAAGAGCGAGGTGGTAGAGCGTGTCGTTGCAGAGATAACCGCCGGCATTGGTCGACCATTCGAAGTCGATCGGGGCGCTCCGCAGCGCTGCCGCCACGGCGGTAAAGTCGAGCCGGCATGGCAGCGCCGCCGGCCCGTCGCCGACGGAGGGCCCGGCTGCGAAGGCGCCGAGCGCGTCCTGCCGGCCGAGCTCGCGATGATTGCGGGCCTGCAGCTCGACCCGGAAGCGCTCGGCGCGAAGATGCGCCCCGAACATCAGCACCGTCGTCGCCCGGCGCTCCCTGATCGCCGCCTCGAGCTGCGGCCAGCTCTGGTCCCAGCTGACCGGCAGGACGAGGCTGGTCGCCCGGAACGCCTCCAGACGCCCGGACAGCGCCTCGACGAGGTCCTGCGACGGATTTCGGGCAACCCCCGGAAAGGCTGCGAAGCCAACGACGAGAATCGACATAGTCGAACGAATTCCGCTACTTGGTGATGAGGGGGTACTGACGGGGAAGCTGTGCCGTAATGAAACGTGAAGCGCGTCAGAAATCTTTCACTTGCAATGATGGCGGGAAATTAGCATTCTTCCCCGCGTTCGGGCAAATTCGCGAACACGGGTAATGGACGAATTGCGTATCGGGAGCGCCTCTCCCGGGTGGGCCCTTCGGTCTACGATGAGTCGGTTCCTAATCCTAATCAAGACTTGCCTGCCGCTGCCCCATGGGCGCCCATACATGCCAGGATGAGGATTCCGACAATGGCACAGACCGGCACGGTCAAATTCTTCAATACCGAAAAGGGTTTCGGTTTCATCAAGCCGGACAATGGCGGAGCCGACATCTTCGTCCATATCTCTGCCGTTCAGGCATCCGGCCTTCCCGGCCTGCAGGAAAACCAGAAGGTCTCCTTCGACACCGAGCCGGACAAGCGCGGCAAGGGCCCTAAGGCCGTCAACCTGCAGCCTGCCTGAATTCCCGATCCGGCCCGGGTTTCGCCGCAGCCTGATTTGCGGCGCGACGCCGCGTTCCGACGAGACGAGCATCCGGCCCGCGCGGAGGAGTAGCGCTGGCCGGTGACGAAGTCATGACGGCGCGCCATGTGCCGGCTTTATCGCGACGACGATCTGCCGCCGTTCCTCGGCTTCCGGGGGACGGTTTTACTGTGTGTGCGGGTTGACGTGCGGGTGCCGAAGATCGGCGGCGGCGGCGCGGCGGGTGTGGCTCACCAGCCTGCACCTGTGCAGAGCGCCGCGCGTCCGGTCGGATGCGCCAGGGACGCGCCAAGGACGATCTCAGTCATTGAATGACTGCATCGTGCTTTGTCGCGCGCCGTGCGCCCGATAGGACGCACAGAGGATGCTATAAGTTACTGCATCACCGCATCGATCTTTTCCGAAAATCGATCCCGATTTTCGGGCCGATGCTGCAGAAGATCGAGGCCGATCTTCCGGCGATGCTGTAGCCCATCCCTCTTGCGCCCTGCCCCAACGACCGCCTCAGGCCGGGCGCTGGGCCATCCGCTCGCGGACCAGCCGACGCAGCTCGTCGATCGGCCGCAACTCGCCTTCCGCCTCGACATGCCAGAAGGTCCAGCCGTTGCAGGCGGAAAGGCCCTGCACCTTGGCGCCGACGCGGTGGATCGAGGCCGCCTCGCCGGCGACCGCCACTGTGCCGTCCGCCCGGACATGGGCGACATGGCGCCGACCGGCGTCGGTGAGGCGCGTGCCCGGCTCGATCAGCCCGGCCTCGAGCAGGCTCGCAAAGGGCACCCGCGGCTCGGCCCGCTTGCCGCCGAAGATTTCCAGGCTCTCCGCCCCGAGCGGCTCGACGGCGGCGATGCGCCGCTCGGCCGCCTCGATATAGTCGACATCCCGCTCGATCCCGACGAAATGCCGGCCGAGGCGCCTTGCCACCGCGCCGGTGGTGCCGGTGCCGAAGAACGGGTCCAGCACGGTGTCGCCGGGCTTCGTCGAGGCGAGCAGGATGCGGGCAAGCAAAGCTTCCGGCTTCTGGGTCGGATGCAGCTTCTGCCCCTCCTCGTCCTTCAGCCGCTCGCCGCCGGTGCAGATCGGGAACAGCCAGTCGGAGCGCATCTGGACGTCGTCATTGGCCGCCTTCAGGGAATCGTAGTTGAAGGTGTAGCCCTTGGCCCCGCTGTCGCGGGACGCCCAGATCAGCGTCTCGTGGGCATTCTGGAACCGGCGGCCGCGAAAATTGGGCATCGGGTTGGTCTTGCGCCAGACGACGTCGTTGAGGATCCAGTAGCCGAGGTCCTGCATCGAGGCGCCGACGCGGAAGATGTTGTGGTAGGAGCCGATCACCCAGATCGTGCCGTTCGGCTTCAGCACCCGGCGGGCGGCGAGCAGCCAGGCCCTGGTGAAGGCGTCATAGGCCTGAAAACTTTCGAACTGGTCCCAGGCGTCGTCGACGGCATCGACCTTCGACTGGTCCGGCCGGTGCAGATCCCCCGCGAGCTGCAGATTGTAGGGCGGGTCGGCGAAGATCACGTCGACCGAGCCTGCCGGCAGCATTTCCATCTGCGAAACGCAGTGCCCCTGAAGGATCTGGTCCCTGAAGGACGGAGCCGGAACGGCCGGCGTTGTCAGGAGAGCGGAGCGGGAACGAGCCATGGAAAAACACCGAATACGCCGGAACAGTTTCGCCGACATGGTTACCGAGCGAGGTAAACAATCGATAAAATCGTCAGATTATTTCGCCGCCCATCCCGGCGAGCCGACCACGAGCCCCTGGATGTCGCCGGCCCGCTGCCCGGCATCGCCGGCAGAAACGTTTGCGCCGGCGTCCCGGCGTGCTACCGCACGGTTCGCATGAAGATGGCGGACCCGCCTCCGGCAGGCCCCGCCGATCGCGCCCGCACGAACCGACCCATGGGGACAGGCCAGAGAATGCCACAGCCACTGCTTCTGATCTTCGATTGCGACGGCGTGCTCATCGATTCCGAGGTGATCGCCGCCAGGGTCCAGTGCGAGCTGCTGCTCGAGGAAGGCATCGAGCTCGACGCGGGAGATCTGGCGGCGCGCTTTGCCGGCCTCACCTGGCCGGCAATCGTCGAGCGCCTCAGCGAGGAGACCGGCCAGCGCTTCTCCAAGGCTTTCATGAAGCGGGTCGACGACGAGATCGACCGGCGGCTCGGCACCGACGCCGAGGAGATCGCCGGCGCCCACGACATGCTCGACCGGCTGGAGCTGCCCCGCTGCATCTGCTCGAACTCGAGCGCCGCGCGGCTCGAACTCGAGCTCGATCATGTCGGCCTCTGGGACCGTTTTCGGCCTTACGTCTTCAGCGCCATGGATGTCGGCAAGGCCAAGCCTGCGCCCGACGTCTTCCTGCATGCGCTGAGGGTCTTCGAGGTCGCCGGCGAGCGGGCGGTCGTGCTGGAGGATTCGGTCCATGGCGTTGCCGGCGCGAAGGCCGCCGGCTGCCGGGTCGTCGGCTTCACCGGCGCCGCCCACAGCTATCCCGGCCATGCCGATGCGCTGACCGAGGCCGGCGCCGAGACGGTGATCAGCCGCCTTGCCGACTTTCCCGCCATCGTCGAGGTGCTCGGCAGCTGGCAGGACATCTGATCCGGATCGCCACCCGCAGAAATAGAAGCCTGCCAGAATATCAAGCTTACATCTGAATAGAACTTGTTGCAGAAGAAACCTGCAGAGAGAAATACATGAAAACCGCCCATGGCAAAGGCTTTCTTAAGGTGTTTCGCGACATTTGAGGGACGAAAGTCTTCGAGCTGGCGAGAAGGGGCAGACACGTCCCGCTTGACGGGTTCGACGACGAGACCAGTCCCCATTGCGAGAGCGCCCGATGTCGATGCCTTTCCGTCGCCCCAGCCTTGCCACCCAGAAGATCGCCGCGATGGACGCGCTCCGCGCCAACGTGATGATCGCCGACGCCAAGCTCAACATCGCCTATCTCAATCCCGAGCTCGAACGTCTGCTGCGCGAGGCTGAGGCCGAGTTGAAGCGGGAGCTTCCCCGCTTCAACGTCGACACGCTGATCGGCAGCAACATCGACATCTTCCATAAAAACCCCAGCCACCAGCGTGGCATGCTGGCAGCGCTGCAGCGTCCCCACAGCGCCACCATCAAGGTCGGTAAGCGCGTCTTCGATCTTCTCGTCACGCCGCTGCGCGAGGGCAATACGACGACCGGTTTCGTCGTCGAATGGGCCGACGCCAAGGAGCGCCTCCTGAACCTCGACTATGCCGGCCAGATCGCCGCAGTGCATCGCTCCCAGGCGGTCATCGAGTTCCAGACCGACGGCACGATCACGGCTGCCAACGGGAACTTTCTCACGACGATGGGCTATTCCCTCGACGAGATCGTCGGCAAGCACCACTCGATGTTCGTCGAGGCGGCCCACCGCGACAGCGCCGACTACACAGCCTTCTGGGACGGCCTGCGCGCCGGCCGCTTCCAGGCGGCGGAATTCCGCCGCGTCGGCAAGGGCGGCCGGGAAGTGTGGATCCAGGGCTCCTACAACCCGATCCTCGACGAGAAGGGCAAGGTCACCAAGGTCGTCAAATACGCCGTCGACGTCACCCAGCGCGTCAAGGCGGTGGCCGAGATCGGCGCGGCGCTGTCGGCGCTTGCCGAGGGCAAGCTCGACCGCCGCATCGACGTGCCGCTGACGCCCGAACTCGACAAGCTGCGCGTCGACTACAACGAGGCGCTTTCCAATCTCGAGTCCGCCATGGGCCAGGTGAAATCGGCCACCTCGACCATCGGCGAGGGCATGAGCGAGATCCATACCGCGGCGAACGACCTCTCCCAGCGCACCGAACAGCAGGCCGCCTCGCTCGAAGAGACCGTCGCGGCGCTGTCGGAGATCACCCGCGGCATCAACGAGACCGCCGCCGATGCTGTGAAGGCGAATCAGACGACCGCGACCGCGCTGCGCGACGCCGAGAATGGCGGCCAGGTTGTCGCCAAGGCGATCGACGCGATGAGCCAGATCGAGGCCTCGTCCCAGCAGATCAACCAGATTATCTCGGTGATCGACGAGATCGCCTTCCAGACCAACCTCCTGGCATTGAACGCCGGCGTCGAGGCGGCGCGGGCGGGCGAGGCAGGCAAGGGCTTCGCGGTGGTGGCGCAGGAAGTGCGGGCGCTCGCCCAGCGTTCGGCCGAGGCCGCCAAGGAGATCAAGGGCCTCATCACCACCTCGTCGGAACAGGTCGAGAGCGGCGTGCAGCTCGCCCGCGCCTCCGGCAAGTCGCTGGAGGAGATCGTCGCCCGCGTGCAGGAGGTGAGCCAGCTCGTCTCCGAGATCGCCCGCAGCGCCGACCAGCAGGCGGGAACGCTGCGCGAGGTCTCGACGGCCGCCGACCAGATGGACAAGGTGACCCAGCAGAATGCCGCGATGGTCGAGGAGACGACGGCGGCCGCCAGCAATCTCAGCGTCGAGACCGAGCAGCTGGCAACGCTGATGCAGCGCTTCCGCACCGCCTCCGACGCCAAGGCATCGGCCCGCAAGCCGGCCAAGGCCGCCGCGCCGGCAAGGCCCCGCGCGGCGAACCAGGCCCGTCCCGCGACCGCGGGCAACACGGCGCTGAAGCAGGCCCCGAGCCAGGAAAGCTGGGCGGAGTTCTGAGGGCGAAAGTCCACGGAGAGCTCGCGGGGCCGATGGCGGCTCCGGCGTGCCTGACCGCCATCGTCCGGCAAACGCGAGGCCTTACGCCTGAACGGCCGGCGACGGGCGGACCCGTCGCCGCTGCGCCTTACCCTCAGCCCTGTTTCGGCGGGCCCTCGTCGAAGCCGGTATAGACGATCATGCCGCCCGAGGCCGGCGGGATGACGATCTTCTCGTCGACATAGCGGAAGCTGCGGGAGGTCGCGCCCTTTTCGACCGCGACCTTGATCTTGCCGAGATTGGAATAGACGACGCCGTCCTGGCCGACGACGGCGACGCGGACCGGCAGCTCGACGGTGCGGCTCTTCGCCGCCCGGCCGGGCATCAGCCGGCCCTCGACGCCGACGGTGATCTTCAGCTTGCCGTCGACGATCCGACAATCGCGCTTTGCATTGACGAGCACCGCCTGATAGTCGAGCGCGTCGCCCTCCTTCTTGGAAAGGGTGGAGGTGCCCTCGCGGATCGAGGCCTGCGGACAGAAGCGCGCTTCCGTGCCTTCGGCGACCCGGACGGGCGTATCGGTGGCACCCGTGTCCGAGCCCGTTTCGGAAGCTGCGGCCGGTGGCCCGAGATCGGTGTTCTCGATGTGATCGGCCGTCGTGCAGGCTGCGAGACTGGCCGCGAGTGCTGCGACGATGAGGTTCCGGATGGCCGGCACGGTATGCATCGCTGGGTTCTTCCCTTACTGTGACGGGCCGTTCTATATCAGCCCGGTCCGGGTTAGGCGACACGGCCTGAGACCGTCGGGACGGACCGCGACATTTCCGCCGCAGGTCCGGCAGGGAGTTTGGAAAACGTGAGGTATGTGAGTACGCGCGGTGAGGCCGAGCCCCTCGGTTTCGCCGATGCCCTCCTCAAGGGGCTTGGCGCCGATGGCGGTCTCTATCTGCCCGAAACCTGGCCGCAACTTGCCCCCGACGTGATCGAAGGTTTCGCCGGACGCCCCTATGCGGGCGTGGCAGAGGCGGTGTTCCGCCCCTTCGTCGGCGACGACATCGCGCCGGACGCCTTGAGGGCGATGATCGACGAGGCCTATGGCACCTTCGCCCATCCGGCGGTGGCGCCGCTGGTGCAGATCGGCCCCCGCCACTTCGTCCTCGAACTCTTCCATGGCCCGACGCTCGCCTTCAAGGACGTCGCCATGCAGCTGATCGCCCGGCTGATGGACCACGTGCTGAAGGAGCGCGGCGAGCGCGCCACCATCGTCGGCGCGACGTCGGGCGATACCGGCGGCGCCGCGATCGCGGCCTTCGCCGGCAGCCGGCGGACCGATCTCTTCATCCTCTTCCCCCATGGCCGGGTCTCGCCGGTGCAGCAGCGCCAGATGACCACCTCTGGCGAGGCGAATGTCCATGCCGTCGCCGTCGACGGCCATTTCGACGACTGCCAGGCGCTGGTGAAGGCGATGTTCGCCGACCGCCGCTTCAACGAAGAGGTCGGCCTCTCCGGCGTCAATTCGATCAACTGGGGCCGGATCATGGCCCAGATCGTCTACTATTTCACCGCCGCCGCCAGTCTCGGCGCGCCCCGCCGCAAGATCGCCTTCACGGTGCCGACCGGCAATTTCGGCGACATCTTCGCCGGCTATGCGGCGATGCGCATGGGGCTGCCGGTCGAGAAGCTGGTGATCGCCACCAATTCCAACGACATTCTCGCCCGCACCCTCGCCACCGGGCGCTACGAGACCGGCGCGGTCCACGCGACCATGTCGCCGTCGATGGACATCCAGGTCTCGTCGAATTTCGAGCGGCTGATCTTCGAGGCGAGCGGCCGCGACGCCCCCCTGGTCCGCCGGCTGATGGGAAGCCTCTCCCAGTCCGGCGGCTTCGAATTGCCGGAAGCCGTGCTGACGGCGATCCGCGGGATCTTCGAGGCCGGCGCCACCGACGAGGCGGCCACCGCGGCGACGATCCGCAAAGTACTCGAGACCAATGCCTATCTCCTCGATCCGCATACGGCGGTCGGCGTTGCCGTCGCCGAGACGATGCTCGGCGAGACGGCGGAGGGCACCGCGATGATCACCCTCGGCACCGCCCATCCGGCGAAATTCCCCGCCGCGGTGGAACAGGCGAGCGGCACGGCGCCGGCGCTGCCCCCGGCCCATGTCGGGCTGATGGAACGCACCGAGCGCTTCGACCGGCTGCCTGCCGATCTTGGCGCAGTCGAAGACTATATCAGGGCGCGCACGCGCGCCGAACTGGCGGGAGACAGGGCATGAGCGTCGAGATCACGCGGCTCGCCAACGGCCTCACCATCGCGACCGAGACGATGCCGACGCTGGAAAGCGCCGCCCTCGGCATCTGGGTGAAGGCCGGCGCGCGCGACGAGATGGCGAACGAGCACGGCATCGCCCATCTCCTCGAACACATGGCCTTCAAGGGCACCTCGCGGCGCTCCGCCCGCCAGATCGCCGAGGAGATCGAGGATGTCGGCGGCGACCTCAACGCCGCGACCAGCGTCGAGACCACCTCCTACTACGCACGTGTCCTGAAGAACGACGTGCCACTGGCGATCGACATCCTTACCGACATCCTGGTCGATTCGCGCTTCGACGAGGCCGAACTCGAGCGCGAGCAGCAGGTGATCCTGCAGGAGATCGGCGCCGCCGAGGACACGCCCGACGACATCGTCTTCGACCATTTCCAGGCGGCCGCCTTCCGTGACCAGATCATCGGTCGGCCCATCCTCGGCACGCGGCAGACGGTGAAGTCCTTCACCCCCGACGATCTCAGGGCCTATCTCTCGCGCCATTACGGGCCGGACCGGATGATCGTCTCGGCGGCGGGCGCGGTGTCCCACGAGGCGATCGTCCGGCAGGTCGCCGAGGCGCTCGGCTCCGACGCCACCCCGGCGCCGGCGGAGACCGAGGCGCGCAGTCCGGCCACCTATGTCGGCGGCGAATTTCGCCAGAACCGCGAACTCGCCGACGCCCAGATGGTGCTCGGCTTCGAGGGCCGCCCCTATTACGCCCGGGACTTCTATGCCAGCCAGGTTCTGTCGCTGATTCTCGGCGGCGGCATGTCGTCGCGGCTGTTCCAGGAAGTGCGCGAGCGGCGCGGCCTCTGCTACGCCATCTATGCCTTCCACTGGAGCTTCTCCGACAGTGGCGTCTTCGGCATCCATGCGGCAACCGGCGAAGAAGAGCTTGCCGAGCTTGCCCCGGTGATCGCCGACGAGCTCGTCGAGGCGGCGAACGGCATTTCCGAGGCCGAGGTGACGCGGGCCCGGGCGCAGATGCGCGCAAGCCTTCTGATGTCGCAGGAAAGCCCGGCCTCGCGCGCCGGCCAGATCGCCCGGCAGCTGATGTTCAACGGCGAGGTGATCCCCAATGACGAGCTGATCGCCCGGCTCGACGCGATCACCGCGCCGCGGCTCGCCGATCTCGCGGGCCGGCTCTTCACCGGGTCGGTGCCGACGCTGGCGGCGATCGGCCCACTGTCGCGCCTGCCCGGCCTCGACGAGATCTCCGGCCGCCTCGGCGCGGCGCCGCCTCGCCTTGCCGCATCCGGGCGGTAGGCCGTCGCCGGCCACAGCCCCGATCGACTCCGACCATTCGGCCCAGACCATCCGGCCACGGCCCGTTTGGCGAAGGGGTCGGCAGGCTGGTCGACGATGGCGAGGGGCCGTCTCCCTCCTCACGATCCGTGGGAAACTCCGGATCGGCGTTGCAACGGTGGACGCCGCGGGCAAAGATCAATTGTCGAACTCGGTCCACTTGAGCATGATCCCGGAACGTTGCGCGTCCCTTGAACGAATCCGCCCGCTCTGCCGGCGCCCTGGAGCGCGATCGGACCTGTTCCCGCCGGGCCGGCTGCCGCTCAGGCCCGCATCGAAGCAACCGCAGCCATGGGCCTGATCGACCATTTCAGCCAGCCGCATGTTCCCGTCCTCGCCGGCGAGGATGTGATGCTGCGCCTGCCGCGCCGCTCCGACTATCCGGCCTGGCGGGCGTTGCGGGGCGACAGCCGCGCCTTCCTGACGCCCTGGGAGCCGGTCTGGACCGAGGACGAGCTCGCCTGGCCGTCCTTCCGCCGCCGCATCGCCCGCTGCAACCAGGACGCCCGCGAGGGCAGCGGCTACGGCTTCTTCGTCTTCGACGCGCCCGGCAACACGCTGCTCGGCGGCATCACCGTCGGCCACATCCGCCGCGGCGTTGCCCAGTCGGCGACGCTCGGCTACTGGATGGGCGAGCGTTTCGCCGGCAGGGGCCACATGCGCCATGCCGTCGAGGCGGTGAAGCTGTTCGCCTTCGAGGTCGAGGGCCTGCATCGCATCGAGGCGGCGTGCCTGCCGAAGAACCAGCGGTCGATCCGGCTTCTGGAGCGCTGCGGCTTCACCCGCGAGGGCCATCTTCGCGGCTATCTCAAGATCGCCGGGAAGTGGGAAGATCATTGTCTCTACGCATTGCTTGCGGAAGATTGGCTGCGGTCGGCGGATCGGCCGTCGCAGCCACGGACGTCCTCGCAGGATCCCGTTGCGCTGGACGGCTGATTACAACTTCACCACGGCGCCGAAAACTGCGACAATCCTTCGCTACGGGGCATGCGGTGACAACGAAACTTGGCGGCCGCCCCGTCATGCGGCCCACCGACGGGACGGCGTGACGTGGCCAAAAGGAAAGCGCCGGAGGGTATGCGGTTCATCATTCTGCGTTGGCTGATCGTCATTGTCGCCTTCGCCCCGTTTCTCGGCGAGATCTCGCCGGCCTTCGCGCTCGAACCGGTGAGCGTCTCGCGGGACGACGTCGCCATCGACCTGAAGCCGGCGACCGACCTTTATTTCGGCCAGGGCCGCAATTTCCAGGTGACCACCGTGCCGGGCGCCGACGGCATCGTGCGCCGCATCGAGGTGGAGGCGAAATCGCCTGCGGCCTCCGGCAACTGGGCGGTCTTCGCCCTCGCCAACAACACCGACGAACAGCTCGACCGGCTGGTGGTCGCCTCGCATTTCCGGCTCGTCGGCTCCGGCATCCTGTCGCCCGACCTCGGCTCGCAGCGCATCGCCTCGATCACCCCCAGCCAGGGTTTCGCGCTGGAGCGGCAGGCGAGCACCGACGCCGACGTCTTCCTCGTCACCCTCGATCCCGGCTCGGTGGTGACCTTCGTCGCCGAGCTGACCAGCCCCAGGCTGCCCGAGTTGCGGCTCTGGGAGCCGAACGGCTACAAGGACACGATCAACGCCTTCACCCTTTATCGCGGCATCGTTCTCGGCATTGCCGGCCTGCTCGCGGTGTTCCTGACGATCCTCTTCGTCGTCAAGGGATCGGCGATGTTCCCCGCCGCAGCGGCGCTCGCCTGGGCGGTGCTCGCCTATATCTGCATCGACTTCGACTTCTGGCAGAAGCTCCTGCCGCTCGCCCCCGGCCAGGAGCGGATCTGGCGGGCCGGCACCGAAGTCGCCCTCGCCTTCACTCTGGCGATGTTCCTGTTTGCCTATCTCAACCTCAACCGCTGGCACCGGGCGCTGTCGATCACCCTCCTCGTCTGGCTGACGCTGCTCGCCGGCCTCGGGGCGCTCGCCGCCTTCGAGCCGGTGGTCGCCTCGGGCATCGCCCGTCTGTCGCTGGCGGCGACCGCCGGCATCGGCCTCGCGCTGATCGCCGGCCTCGCCTTCCAGGGCTTCGACCGGGCGGTGATGCTGATCCCCACCTGGTGCCTGATCATTCTCTGGCTGGTGGCCAGCTGGATGACGGTCACCGGCCGCATCGACAACGACATCATCCAGCCGGCGCTCGGCGGCGGCCTGGTGCTGATCGTTCTGCTGATCGGCTTCACGGTGATGCAGCACGCCTTTGCCGGCGGCAGCTTCGCCCAGGGGCTGCTCTCCGACATGGAGCGCCGTTCGCTGGCGCTCGCAGGGGCCGGGGACGCGGTGTTCGACTGGGACGTGCCCCGCGACCGCATCTTCCTCGGCGCCGACGGCGACACCCTTTCCGGCATGCCGATCGCCGCGATGAACGGCGCCGCCCGGGACTGGCTGCCGATCCTCCATCCCGACGACCGCGACCGCTTCAAGCTGACCTTCGACACGGTGATCGAGCATCGCCGCGGCCGCATCGTCCAGGAATTCCGGGTTTCCGACGAGGACGGCCATTATCACTGGATGCAGCTGCGGGCCCGCCCCGTGCTCGGCTCCGACGGCGAGGTGGTGCGCTGCGTCGGCACGATGAAGGACGTCACCGACCTGAAGAAGGCCGAGGAGCGCCTGCTCCACGACGCGCTGCACGACCAGCTGACGGGCCTGCCGAACCGCGAGCTCTTCGGCGACCGGCTGGAGGCGATCGGCGTTCTTGCCGCCACCCGCGACGACGTGCGACCGACGATCTTCGTCATCGACATCGACCGCTTCAAGCAGGTGAACGACGACTTCGGCCTGGCGGTGGGCGACACCATCCTCCTCACCGTCGGCCGGCGGCTGAAGCGCATCCTGAAGCCGCAGGACTCCCTCGCCCGTCTCGGCAGCGACCAGTTCGGCCTGATCCTCGTCTCCGAAAGCGACGTCGGCGCCGTCGCGGCCTTTGCCGAAACGCTGCGCGAGGCGATCAAGGCGCCGATCTCGCTCGCCGGCCGGGAGATCGTGCTGACCGGCTCGATCGGCCTCAGTGGCTGGGCGGAGGGCGCCACCAGCGAGGAGACGCTGAAGGAAGCCGAACTCGCCATGTATCAGGCCAAGCGCTTCGGCGGCGACCGGATCGAGCCGTTCCGGCCGGCCTACAAGACCATCGGCTCGGGGCGCCTGCAGCTGGAATCGGATCTGCGCCGGGCCTTCGAGCGCTCGGAACTGTCGCTGGCGTTCCAGCCGATCGTCGACCTCGAAACCGAGAAGGTCGCCGGCTTCGAGGCGCTCCTGCGCTGGGAGCATCCGCGCCGCGGCACGATCTCGCCGGCGGAGTTCATCCCGATCGCCGAGAATACCGGCCTCATCGTCACCCTCGGCCAGTTCGCGCTGGAGGAGGCGGCCAAGCGGCTCTGCGACCTGCACCGGGCGACCGGCGACGACAGCTTCTTCATGTCGGTGAACATCTCCAGCCGCCAGCTGATCCGCCAGGACCTGATCGCCGACGTCAAAAGCGTGCTCGATCGCTACAAGCTGTCGCCCGCCAGCCTGAAGCTCGAACTGACCGAGTCGATGGTGATGGACAATCCCGAGCGTTCGGCGAAGCTCCTGGCCCGGCTGCGCGACCTCGGCATCGGCCTGTCCCTCGACGATTTCGGCACCGGCCACTCCTCGCTCGCCTATCTGATGCGCTTTCCCTTCGACACGCTGAAGATCGACCAGTCGTTCCTGAGGAACAACGACCGGCCGCAGCGGCCGATCATCCTCCATTCGATCGTGACCATGGCCCACGATCTGGAGCTGAAGGTCGTCGCAGAGGGCGTCGAGACCGAGGGCGACATCGTCCAGCTGAGGCAGCTGAACTGCGAATACGCCCAGAGCTTCGCCTTCTCGCCGCCCTTGAACTTCGAGATGGCGCGGCGACTGCTGGTCGACCGCTCGGCGAGCCTGAAACGGGCGAGCTGATCGCCGCGACGCGGGCTCTGGCGCTTCCAATGACTGATCGATCGCAACCACGAAGGATCAGTCCGATGGCCCCGCTCGTCCAGATCGCCAACGCCAAGCGTTTCCTCATCACCCGTCCGGCCCAGCCGAAGCAGTGACCCGTCAACCGGCCCAGCCGAAGCGGTGATCCGTTTACGGTCGCTGCAAGCGGCCAGATGAACCGGTGCGGCGCAATGCCGAGGTCGATCGCGGCCGGCCAAAAAGGCTCGCGGCCTATCCGGCGACGACCGCGTAGATCGCCTGGATGACGCTGGCGCCGCCGATCGGCGCAATCACCAGCGAGACGACGAAGGCGCCGACCGACCACAGGATGATCGTCTCGTCGCGCTCGGACAGCCGCCTGCGCCCTGGCTCCGGCGGGCTCCACTCGTTCTTCTCGTCGAGAAACATCGCCTGCCTCCGGAGAAACGCTGAGATCGCGTTCAAGCAGAGGCCTCGGCAGGGCAAGTGTCAAGCTGGCCCGACGCCGCAGAGGTCACGGGCGACAGGGAGGCCGGCGCGTTCCCGCCAGCGCGCCGTGCGTCCGATAGGACTGACGAAGGACGCGCTATCTCTTTGATGCTGCGCATCGAGCTTTCCGAAACTCGATTGCGATTTTCGGGCCGATGCCGAAACGGGCAGGCTCTGGCCCCGCAACCACGATGCCTTCCCTTGTCGGCGTGCCACAGACGATTCGTTCAAAAGCCTGCGGGCCTCACATCTCGTCTTCGGTCGGCACCAGGATCTCGCGCTTGCCGGCGTGGTTGGCCGGGCCGACGATGCCCTCCTGCTCCATCTTCTCGATGATCGAGGCGGCGCGGTTGTAGCCAATGCCGAGCCGGCGCTGGATGTAGGAGGTGGACGCCTTGCCGTCCCGAAGCACGACCGCCACCGCCTGGTCGTAGGGATCGTCGGAATCGTCGCCCATCCCGCCGGAGGAGCCGCCCGACCCCGACGCCCCGCCGCCGGCGGAGCCGCCGTCCTCGTCCTCGTCCTCGAGGATCGCATCGAGATAGTCGGGCACGCCCTGCGACTTCAGGTGATTGACGATCTTCTGGACTTCCGGATCGTCGACGAAGGGGCCGTGGACGCGCTGGATGCGCCCGCCGCCGGCCATGAACAGCATGTCGCCCATGCCGAGCAGCTGCTCGGCGCCCTGTTCGCCCAAGATGGTGCGCGAGTCGATCTTCGACGTCACCTGGAAGGAGATACGGGTCGGGAAGTTCGCCTTGATCGTGCCGGTGATGACGTCGACCGAGGGGCGCTGGGTCGCCATGATCACGTGGATGCCGGCGGCTCGGGCCATCTGGGCGAGGCGCTGGACGGCGCCCTCGATGTCCTTGCCGGCGACCATCATCAGGTCGGCCATCTCGTCGATGATGACGACGATATAGGGCAACGGCTCGAGATCGAACTCCTCGGTCTCGAAGATCGGCTCGCCGGTCTCCCGGTCGAAGCCGGTCTGCACCGTTCGGGACATCGTCTCGCCCCGCTCCATCGCCTGTTTGACGCGGGAGTTGAAGCCGTCGATGTTGCGCACGCCCACCTTCGACATCTTGCGATAGCGGTCCTCCATCTCGCGGACCGTCCATTTCAGCGCGACGACGGCCTTCTTCGGATCGGTGACGACCGGCGAGAGGAGATGCGGGATGCCGTCATAGATCGACAGTTCCAGCATCTTCGGATCGATCATGATCAGCCGGCATTCGGCCGGGGTGAAGCGGTAGAGCAGCGACAGGATCATCGTGTTGATCGACACGGATTTACCGGATCCCGTGGTGCCGGCGACGAGAAGATGCGGCATCTTGGCGAGATCGGCGATCACCGCCTCGCCGCCGATGGTCTTGCCGAGGACCAGCGGCAGCTTGCCCTTGTTCTGGTTGAACGCCTCGGAGGCGATCATCTCGCGATAATAGACCGTCTCGCGGCGCTGGTTCGGCAGCTCGATGCCGATGGCGTTCTTGCCGGGGATGACCGCGACGCGGGCGGCGATCGCCGACATCGAGCGGGCGATGTCGTCGGCAAGGCCAATGACGCGGGAGGACTTGATGCCCGGCGCCGGCTCGAGCTCGTAGAGGGTGACGACCGGTCCCGGCCGCACCTCGATGATCTCGCCCTTGACGCCGAAATCTTCCAGAACGCCTTCGAGCAGCCTGGCGTTTTCCTGCAGCGCCTCGGGCGACATCGAGGAATCGCGGCCGGTCGCCTTGGCCGGCGAGAGAAACTCGATCGAGGGCAGCTCGAAGGTCGCCGAATCGGCGACGGTCATCGGCTGCGGCGCGGATTTCATCGCGACGGCCCGGCCGGAGCCGGTGCGCAGCCGCTGCTGGTCGGCGGTCACCGTGCGCTGGGGGACGACGCGGGTGTCGCCGCCGCCGGACGCCTCGGCCGGGTTCGAACGGGCGGGCGAAGGCTGCGGGCGCGAGGGCTGGCCGGCCGCCGGGCGATCCATGTCCGGTTCGCTGCGCTGCTTCTCGCGGGCCGCCTTGCGTCCGGGAAAGGCGACGATGTTGCCGGAGAGAAGGCCGCGCCAGCCGCCGCCCTCTTCCTCGCGGGCCTCGCCGCGGCCGGTGGTCACCCGGTCGTCGGGGCTGAGCGACATCGCGTCGCCGACTTGCGGAGCGGGGTTTGCCGCCGCCGCGCGGATCTCGGCGTCGAAGCCGTCCTGCTCGGCCGCCTGCCAGTCGCCCTCCGGCTGCCAGTCGGTGAAGTCCTCGTCCTCGTCGTCCTGCCAGTCGGTCGGATCGACGAAGCTCTGGCTGTTGTTGGCAGGCATCGAGACGCGGATCGAGCGGCTGGACGGGTCGACGAGAGCCGGGGCCGGCGGCGCGAAATTGCCGTCGTCCTCGTCGTGCCAGTTCTGGAAGCGCTCGCCGAATTCCGGCTCCTTGACCTTGCGGCGCTGCTCGCTGTGGCGCTGCCAGGCGGCCTTGGCGGAAAACAGCATGTGGGCGCCGGCGCCGATGAGGAGCGACAGGCGCCCCTCGCCTTCGTCCTCGGCATCGAGGCTGCGGGGCTTTTCGACATAGCGGCCGATCAGCGCGGCGCCGTTGAGATAGAGCCAGGCGGCGGGAGCTGCGAGGATCGCGGCCAGCGGCAGCGCCCAGACGCCGCTCGGATAGCCGCCGAAAATCCCGGCCGGAATTTTTAGAAGAAGATCGCCGGCAACGCCGCCGATGCCGATCGGCAGCGGCCAGCTTTCCGGCGCCGGCAGGCAGCCGAGGGCGGCGCAGGCGACGACGATGCCGCCGACCGCGTACCAGCCGCGCTTCCAGACATGGTCGACGCTGCGACCGCTGATCAGCCGCAGGGCCCAGATCACCGGCAAAGCGATCACCAGCGCCGCGCCGATGCCGAAGATCTGCATCACCAGATCGGCGACGATCGCCCCGGTGGCGCCGGCGGCGTTCTCGATCATGTTCTGGTTGGACTGGCTGAGCGAAGGGTCGGTGACCGACCATGTGGCGCAGGCAAGGCCAAGATAGGCCGCAAGCAGCAGAAGGCCGATCGCCCCCGCCACCTCGATGCCGCGCCGAAAGAAGGAACTCTGCTGCTCGCCGACCGCTAGATACGCCATTACCCGACCCGTCAGGAATTCTCGGATCAGAGGGCCGCCCGGTCATCGGTCCGGCATCCTCCAAACTGCCGGCAGCCTACGGTCATTGAGGTTAAGAGTGACTTAAGATTAAGACGCCGTTAGGAAAATTTGCTCAATTGCCAACGCCGGTGTCGCAAAAACGGCGCATCCGGACAGCGGCTCGCCGAGAGCTCAGCCATGCAGCTTCAGCTGCGCGCCCTTGGCGGGCGACAGCCAGTCCGCAAAGATCGCGACGCCACCGCGCAACGGGCCGAGCAGCGTCCATTGATGGCGGCGCTGCAGGCTCTGATAGGCGGCAAGGGCGAAGCGGCCCTTGACCAGAAAGTCGTTCTTGCGACCGAAGCCGATCTGCCCGACCGATCCGGCCCTTGCCAGCGACAACAGGCGTCCGCGATCGGAATAGACGAAGGGTTCGGGCTGCTCGCCGCCAAGCAGCTTCGGGATCGCCGTGGCCAGATAGTCGGCCTGCTGGCTGGCGCATTGCGCCGTGGGCGGCAGCGGCGCGTCGGCGCCCTCGGGCGTGAAGGCGGCGGCGTCTCCCATCACCTGGATCGCCGGGTCGAGAAAGGTGCAGAGGCGCTGGTCGACGACGATGCGGCCCTTCTTGTCGGTCTGAAAATCGGCAAGCTTTGCCAGCGCCGGATTGCCGACGAGGCCGGCCGCCCAGACGGTGATATCGGCGGGGTGGCGGGTGCCGTCCTTTGCAACCACCTCGTCCGGCGTCACCTCGGCGATCTGCGCACCGGTGAGCGTGTCGATGTCGAGCGCTTCCAGCCGCGCCGCGACGTTGCGGCGAAGGTCGTCGCCGGCTCCCGGCATCAGCTCGGGGGCCGCCTCGGCGATCAGGATGCGCAGCATGTCGCGCGGGCCCCTGCCGCCCGATCGGAAGAAGCCGCCCTCGACCTCGCGCAGATGCGCAGCGAGTTCGGTGCCGGTGGCGCCCGAGCCGACGATGACGACATGGGCCGGCCTGCCGCTCTCGCGGGCAGTGATCATCAGCGCGATGAAGCGCGCCCGGAAGCGGTCGGCGTCGGTGCGCTCGTCGAGCCGCACCGCATGTTCGACGACGCCCCTTGTGCCGAAATCCGGCGTCACGCCGCCGAGCGCCACCACGAGATGGTCGTAGGAGATGTCGCGCGGCGCGGCCCCGCGCCCGTCAGGGGCGGTCGGGCCGGTGAGGTGCACCGACTTTCGGGCCGTGTCGATCGTCTCGACATTGCCCTGCTCGAACTCGAAGCCGCGCATGCGCGCGACCATGTAGTAGCTGAGCTCTGACAGCGTCGAATCGATCGTCCCGGCGGCAAATTCATGCAGCCGCGGCTTCCACAGATGCGAGGCCTGACGGTCGACCAGCGTCACCGTCATGTCGCTCCGGGTGCCGAGCCGCGCCGCGAGCTCGGAGCCGCCGGCTCCGCCGCCCAGGATGACGACGCGGGGCAGATCGGCCACGGTCAGCCCGGCAGATGGATGAGATTGGGAAACAGCCCCATCAGTCCGACGACGATGAGATAGATGGCGACGATGATGTTGAGCAGCCGCGGCACGACGAGGATCAGGATCCCGGCGACGAGGGCGACGAGCGGCTGAATGGCGATGACTTCCATGGGGGGCCTCCGATAGAGGCCGGTAATTAGGGGAGCCGGATGGACATGTGAGTCCTCGCCGGAAAATCCGTCGCATCCCATACAAAGTTTCGGAATGCCGCCCTCGCGCAGGAGATTTCGTTGCCTTCGGAGCCAGCCGATTGCGGCTGGGGCAAGCATGCAAAGGGCGACGGCCGGATGCGGCGATGCGGCGTCCCTAGCCCCCAAAAGAAGGGGGCGGCCATGGCCGCCCCTTCCGGATTGTCTGGAGATCAGGCTTGCCGACGGGGCGAGACCGCCCACGCTTGTCCGTTCCGGTCAGAACTCTTCCCAGCTGTCCTGCGCATCGGCGGGCTTTTTCGCCGCGCCGCCGCTGCCGGTCGCCTTCATCTGCGCCACCGGCCTGGCAGCCGGCTTCGGCGGAGAGGCTTTGGGCTGCGCGGGTTTGACAGCGGCCGGGCGGGCGGTCGACGCGGCGCCGGCGCCGCCTTTCACCCTGAACCGCCCGATCGTCTGGGCAAGACCGTCGGTCTCGGCAGACAGCGTCTGCGCGGCCGCGGTGGACTGTTCCACCATCGCGGCGTTCTGCTGGGTCACCTTGTCCATCTGGTCGGCGGCGCCTGACACTTCCCGAAGGCTCGTCGCCTGTTCGCGGGCATTGTCGGCGATCTCGGCGATCACCTCGGCCATGCCGGCGACTTCCGCAAGGATCTCGTCGAGCGACTTGCCCGAGGCGGTGACGAGGCCGACGCCCTTTTCGACATGTTCCGACGAGGCGTTGATCAGGCTCTTGATCTCCTTCGCCGCCTCGGCCGAGCGCTGGGCGAGAGCCCGCACTTCCTGGGCGACGACGGCAAAGCCCTTGCCCGCCTCGCCGGCCCGCGCCGCCTCGACGCCGGCATTCAGCGCCAGGAGGTTGGTCTGGAAGGCGATCTCGTCGATGACGCCGATGATCTGGTTGATCTGCTGGGACGAGGCCTCGATGGCGGTCATCGCGGTCACCGCCTCGGCGACGATCTCGCCGCCGCGGCTCGCCTTCTGGCGGGCCGATTCCGCCGTCTGGCGGGCCTTGCCGGCGCCTTCCGCCGTGCGGTTGACGCCGCTCGTCACCTCGCCGAGCGCGGCGACGGTTTCCTCGAGGCTCGCCGCCTGCTGCTCGGTGCGGTGGGCGAGATCGTTGGACGCCACGGTGATCTCGCCGAGCCCGGTGCGGATCGTGCCGACGGCGCCGACCACCTGGCCGATGGCGCCTTCGAGCTCTTCCACCGAGGCATTGAACTTCGCCTTGATCGGCTCGAATTCAGCCGCCACCTTCTCGCTCATGCGGACGGTGAGATCACCCGAGGACAGCCTGTCGAAGCTCGCATCGACGACCCCCATGAAGGCCCTCAGATCCTCCGCCTTCGCATGTTCCAGATCGGCCTGGCGCTGCTTGGCAGCCTCCTGGTCGATGCGGGCGGCGTCCGCCTCGCGCTGCATCTCTTCCTGACGGACCGCGGCGTCCTTGAACACCCCGACGGCCGCCGCCATCTCGCCGATCTCGTCGCGGCGCCCGGCATGGGGGACCGCGACCGAGCGGTCGCCGGCGGCAAGCGCCGACATGACGTCGGTCACCTGCCGGATCGGCCTGGTGACGCTGCGCTTCAGGAAGAAGGTGACGATGCCGACGACGACGCCCGCAATGATCAGGCCGAGGACGACGGCAAAGAGCATCTGCCGGTTAACGGCCGCCGCGACGCGGGAAGTGTCCGTCGCGGTGACCAGCGTTCCGACTGGCTTTTCACCGCCGCCGACGGGAACGGCGACGACCACATGGTCGCCGGCCCATTCGCTGCGCATCTCCTTGACGTCCTTCGCATAGACCGACAGGTCCTCGACCTTCGGCAGCTTGGGCGAGGCGAAGCTCGTCAGCGGCTTGCCCTCACGGTCGAGCACCAGCACGTTGGAGAGCGCGTTGGTCGGCGATTCGATGAGATCGGCATAGACCGCCTCGACCACCTCGGCCTTGCCCCATTTCACGCCCCCGGCCATCTGGTCGGCCATCAGGTCGGTCTCGATCGACGCCTTGGTCTTCGCCGTCTGATAGAGCATCGCCTGCATCTGCTGCATCTGGACTGCAACGAGCACGATGATGCCGACGACGATCGGAACGGCCGTCACGAGGGCCGCCTTCAGGCTGAGAGACAGGGTCTTACCTGCAATCGGGCCAGCGGCCGGGGTCGTGTGTCTGGGCATGGGGCAAGGCCTCTTCTGAGGTGAGGTGATCAGAGATCCAGCATGTCGAGATTGATGCCGACGGTGGCCGCGCCGATGGGCTTGCCGGTGTCGGGATCGACGATGGTGAAGCTCGCCTGCGACTGCAGCATCTGGGTCGACTCGTCCTGTTCGATCTCGTCGACGAACACCGTGTCGGCGCCGCTGCCATAGGTCTTCTGCCACTTGGCTTCGTCGCCCTGCCAGTAGTCCGAGGTCGGATCGCTCTGGGCGACGTTGAGACCATGGGCGTCCATCACGAAGACTTCGGTGATGAGGCCGCCTGCGCCGTCGCGGACCGTCTTCAGATAGCCCGAGGCGGGCGAATTGAGGGACTTGTCCATCATCTCGCCGCCGCCGGCTTCGACTTCCGACCGCCATTCGGTGTCGAGGGCGTCGACGTCGCTCTGGCCGAGATTCTGGTTGGCCTCGTTCTGCGCCTTGATGGCGGCGATGATCTTCGGATCGTTCAGCGCCGGCTTCAGCTTGGACGTGACGAGTTCCTTGATCGGCGCGACATGCGGCTCTTCGGCGACGGCCGGGGTGGCGAGAACGAAGCCGGCGAGTGCGAGCGCCATGGCGCCCTTGATCAGACCGTTGGTTTTCATGAGCGTTTCTCCGTGTCCTGTTGGTTTCGTTGACGAGACGAATAACCGGTTGGCTATCCGACAATGAGCAGCAATAGAAGAAAAATCCATTAACATATATTTCGAGTCGCCAGTATTTCCGAATATCGTATGGCGCATGGAAAAGATGCCGCAGTGATTATTATCGACGGTTACAATGCGGCATCTTGGTCGAGCTGGGGCGCCAGGCTTTTCGCCGACGCGCCTTCTCTCAGGCGGCTCTGGCGACCGTCTGCGGGGCAGCGGCTCTGGCGGCAGGCGCCTGCTTCACCTTGAAGCGGCCGATCGTCAGAGCGAGGCCGTCGGTCTCCTCCGACAGCGTCCGGGCGGCGGCGGTCGACTGTTCGACCATCGCGGCGTTCTGCTGCGTCACTTTGTCCATCAGGTCGGCAGCGCCGGAAACCTCGCGAAGGCTCGTTGCCTGTTCGCGGGCATTGTCGGCGATCTCGGCGATCACCTTCGCCATGCCGGAAACTTCCGCGACGATCTCCTCGAGCGACCGGCCGGAGGCGGTGACCAGTTCGACGCCCTTTTCGACATGCCCCGACGAGGCGTTGATGAGACCCTTGATCTCCTTGGCCGCTTCCGCCGAGCGCTGGGCGAGAGCCCGCACCTCCTGCGCCACAACCGCGAAGCCCTTGCCGGCCTCGCCGGCGCGTGCCGCCTCGACGCCGGCATTGAGGGCGAGTAGATTGGTCTGGAAGGCGATCTCGTCGATGACGCCGATGATCTGCGAGATCTGCTGCGAGGAGGCCTCGATGGCGTTCATCGCGGTCACTGCCTCGGCGACGATCTCGCCGCCCTTTTCTGCCTTCTGCCGCGCCGAATTGGCCGTCTGGCGAGCCGTTCCCGCGCCTTCCGCCGTGCGGTTGACGCCGCCGGTCACCTCGCCGAGCGCCGCGGCAGTCTCCTCGATGCTGGCCGCCTGCTGCTCGGTGCGCTGGGCGAGATCGACGGAGGCGGTGGTGATCTCGCCGAGACCGGCACGAATCGTGCCGACCGCGCCGACCACCTGGCCGATGGCGCCTTCGAGCTCTTCCACCGAGGCGTTGAACTTTGCCCGGATCGGCTCGAATTCCGGCGCCACCCGATCGCTCATGCGGACCGTCAGGTCGCCCGAGGACAGCCGGTTGAAGCCCGCCTCGATGCCGGCGACGAAGTCCTGCAGGGCGCCGCTGCGCTCGCGCTCGGTCTCGATGCCGGCCTGGGTGCGCCTGTCGTTCTCGCCGCGCTCGCGCTCGCTCGCCTCGGAGAGCTGCCGCCGCGAAACCTCCGCCTCGCGGAACTTGTCGAGGGCCCGGGCCATCTCGCCGATCTCGTCCGGGCGGCCGGCAAAGACCGGCTCGTCGTCGAGATTGCCCTCGGCGAGACGGTTCATGTTGCGGGTGAGGAGCGCCAGCGGCGAGATCATCTTCCGGCGCAGCGACCAGGCGCCGGCGAGCACGATCAAGAGGGCGAGCAACGCCGAAAGGATCTGCAGCATGGTCGCGAGTTCCACCGTGCCCGAGGCCGACGTCTCGAGATCCGTCGCCATTGCCACCGAGCGCTCGACCAGCGCGTCGATGACCTTGCGGTGGGCGGCATAGAGATCGCTGATCCTGTCGTAGGCGGCGGCGATCGCCGTCGCATTGCCGGAGTTGAGCGCGGGCAGGAAGGAGGTCTCGATTTCGCTCCAGATGGACGCGACGGACGCATCGGACTCTTCGACCAGCGCCTTGATGTCCGCCGGCATCGCCGAATTCCGCCAGTGGTCCCGGCGCTCGGCATATGCCTGCCGCAAGGTTTCCAGCTCCTGCTTCGCCGTCTCGGCGCTGACCCTGCCCTCCTTTGCCAGGGTGACGTCGAGATAGGATTCGATGACATAGGCCGGCGGCGGCAGGATATCGGCGAGGAGATCCTTCGACTCGACGATCTGGCCGTAGATGGCGCCGGTGACCTTCGATTCATCGAGCGCATACCAGCCGACAAGACTGGAGACGAACACGGCGGCGCAGGTCGATATCGAGACTGCGCCTAAGCGGGTGGACAGACGCATTGGTTGAGTGCTCCAAAAACAAAATCAATCTGGTTTATCTATTACACCGATTAACAGATTGTTGCTTTGGAATATCAATGCGCCAAAACACTTGAGCAGAACTTAACTTGGAAAATCTTCCGCTACGGTTGTACAGCAATATTTCTATGTTTGGCAGACTGATGTTTTGCAAAGGCCAGAGGTTTCAGGGCAGAGCCGGGAAGACGAGTGGTTCGGTTCCGACATTTGCGTTCGTCCGGGATCAGCCTCGCGGCAAATGTCGGAATTCAAGAGGCACTCGGTAAATCTCTGTCTCTTTTGAAGATTTCGAATTCGACATTGGATGGCAAGCCCACGTCGGCCGGGACTTGAATGTCGAATTCGCTCCACCAGAGGCCGTCGTCACCGTCGCATCCGCTTCCATCGCAGACGGGGGAGACGCACGGAAGGCCGCGACAACTTCTGCAAGAACGTCAAGAACGAGTCGAAGCGCAGCCGGCCGGGCATATCGCCGGCCAAGCCGGCCAGGCGTCGCGGCGACGATTGCCGGGTCCTGGAGCGCAGATCGCGGACGCGGCGACCGCCGGCGATCTCACCCCGGGGAGCGGCGCCCATCGCGGGATGATCGAAAGGCAGTGCAGGCCCGGCATCAAGCCCGCAGCCATCGAATCCTCCGGCCGGGAAGCCCCGGCCGGCGGCAGAGCGGCCCCTTGCCGCTGGAAACCTCGGTTGCGCCGGGGGTGTTGCGCCCGGCGCAAAAGGCTTCAGGCCATGTACCAGCCGTGGCTCGGCACGATCGACTGTCCGGTCAGGGCATTCGACTTGAAGCTGGCCAGGAACAGCGCGACCTCGGCGACATCTTCCATGGTCGTGAAGGTCTGGTCGACGGTCTCGCCGAGCATGATCTTGTTCACGACGTCTTCTTCGGAGATGCCGAGATTCTGTGCCTGTTCGGGGATCTGCTTTTCGACCAGCGGCGTCTTCACGAAGCCGGGGCAGATGGTGTTCGACCTCACGCCGTGCTTGGCGCCCTCCTTGGCCATCACCCGGGCAAGGCCGAGTATGCCGTGCTTGGCCGCGACATAGGCGGTCTTCAGGGCGGAAGGCTCGTGGCTGTGGACCGAGCCCATATAGATCAAGGATCCGGACTTGCGCGGATACATGTGCTTCACGCAGGCCTTGGTCAGAAGAAACGAGCCGTCGAGATGAATCGTCACCAGCTTGCGGAATTCCGCATAGGGAAATTCCTCGATCGGATGGACGATCTGGATGCCGGCATTGGAGACCATCGTGTCGATGCGGCCGTAGCGATCGGCGACCGCATCGACGCCGCGATTGACGGCGTCCTCGTCGGTGACGTCCATCTCGACCGCCATCGCGTCACCGCCGGCCGCCTTGATCTCGGCGACGGCCTTTTCGGCGCCGCCCATGTTGATGTCGCAGATCGCGACCTTGCCGCCCTCGCGGACGAATGTCTCGGCGATGGTCCGGCCAATTCCCGAACTCGCACCGGTGACGACGGCGACGTTTCCTTCGAGCTGCATGGCACTCATCCTTTGCTGTTCGCTCCTGCAGCAAATGGATGGGCGGTGGCGGACAGCAAGGTCGTCTGCGTCCATGACGAAAGTTTAAGTCGAGGGTGACGGCAGTTCCCCGCGGAGGCCTGCGAGGGCGAGGCGGAACGTGGAAAGAAAAGGGGCAGCCATGGCCGCCCCTTCCGGATTGTCTGAAGATCAGGCTTGCCGACGGGCGATCCGCCCGTCGGTCGTCCTTCCGGTCAGAACTCTTCCCAGCTGTCCTGCGCATCGGCGGGCTTTTTCGCCGCGCCGCCGGGGCCGGTCGCCTTCATCTGCGCCACCGGCCTGGCAGCCGGCTTCGGCGGAGAGGCTTTGGGCTGCGCGGGTTTGACAGCGGCCGGGCGGGCAGCCGACGCACCACCGGCGCCGCCTTTCACCCTGAACCGCCCGATCGTCTGGGCAAGACCGTCGGTCTCGGCAGACAGCGTCTGCGCGGCAGCGGTGGACTGTTCCACCATGGCGGCGTTCTGCTGGGTCACCTTGTCCATCTGGTCGGCGGCGCCTGACACTTCGCGAAGGCTCGTCGCCTGTTCGCGGGCATTGTCGGCGATCTCGGCGATCACCTCGGCCATGCCGGCGACTTCCGCAAGGATCTCGTCGAGCGACTTGCCCGAGGCGGTGACGAGGCCGACGCCCTTTTCGACATGTTCCGACGAGGCGTTGATCAGGCTCTTGATCTCCTTCGCCGCCTCGGCCGAGCGCTGGGCGAGAGCCCGCACTTCCTGGGCGACGACGGCAAAGCCCTTGCCCGCCTCGCCGGCCCGCGCCGCCTCGACGCCGGCATTCAGCGCCAGGAGGTTGGTCTGGAAGGCGATCTCGTCGATGACGCCGATGATCTGGTTGATCTGCTGGGACGAGGCCTCGATGGCGGTCATCGCGGTCACCGCCTCGGCGACGATCTCGCCGCCGCGGCTCGCCTTCTGGCGGGCCGATTCCGCCGTCTGGCGGGCCTTGCCGGCGCCTTCCGCCGTGCGGTTGACGCCGCTCGTCACCTCGCCGAGCGCGGCGACGGTTTCCTCGAGGCTCGCCGCCTGCTGCTCGGTGCGGTGGGCGAGATCGTTGGACGCCACGGTGATCTCGCCGAGCCCGGTGCGGATCGTGCCGACGGCGCCGACCACCTGGCCGATGGCGCCTTCGAGCTCTTCCACCGAGGCATTGAACTTCGCCTTGATCGGCTCGAATTCAGCCGCCACCTTCTCGGTCATGCGGACGGTGAGATCGCCCGAGGACAGCCTGTCGAAGCTCGCATCGACGACCCCCATGAAGGCCCTCAGATCCTCGGCCTTGGCATGCTCCAGATCCGCCTGGCGCTGCTTGGCCGCCTCCTGGTCGATGCGCGACGCCTCGGTCTCCTCCTGAAGCCGCTGCTGCTCGATCGCCGCCTGCTTGAAGGTCTCGACTGCCCCTGCCATGTCGCCGATCTCGTCGCCGCGACCTCGCGCCGGCACGTCGACCGACCGGTCGCCCGAGGCGAGCTTCAGCATCGCGTCCCTGAGGCCGCTCAGTCCGCCGACGATAGAGCGGCTCGTCAGAAAGGTCACCGCCCCGACCAGCAACAGGCAGGCAAGCGTCGCGGCCAGCTGGGCGTAAAGGCTCGTCCCGACATCGTCGCGGGTGCGCTGCAGCGTGGCGGCCAGCGCCTGGTGGGCCCGGGTCTCCAGCGTCTCGAGCGCCTTGGTGATCTTGTCGCCGCTGTCGTCGATGGCATCGTCGATGGCCGCGAAATCATCGAGAGGCGCGCGCTGCTCGATCAGCCGCGGCAGGGTTTCGCCGATCGCCTTGCTGACCCCGTCAATGTCGGCGGCAAGGGTCGTCACTTCGCCTTCGACGCCGAGCGATTTCGCCAACGCCTCGGCGCTGGCGACATGACCTGCCAGATAGGCCGTGTTGGTCCGGATGATGTCCATCCGCTCGTCGTTGATCTTGCCTTCGTCCCGGTCGATGATCGAATCCATCGCCGCAAGGACCAGTTCGATATTGGCAAGCCGCATCGCACCGGCGGTGCTGAGATTGTCGCGCACCGTTTCCGCCTCGGCCATGCTGGCCTCGATGGCCCGTCCCGAAGCGAAGGCGATCGCCGCCACGACGGCGAAGGCCGCGATCGTGATGACCAGCGTCGCACGGAGCTTGCCGGCGACCGACAGATTGAGAGGAGAGCGCGCCATTTCGGCCATCGGTGTCTCACATCGCTTGATCCAGGCATCGGCGATCCGACGATCGCGTCACCACGAGGATTGTTTCAGAACAATATGTTGGAGGACATAACCTTCGCAGACCCTCCATGACTTCGGCTCGGTCGTGACGAAGATGAATAAAATAGTTTAAGAAAATACGAGGCGTTACTTTGTTAAACTGAACAGACGATCCAGGTGTAGCCGAGTAAAGATCGATACGGTTATTATATGAAATTGACTCGAGCGGATACAAGTCGTGATGGTCGGACGTGACGCCCGCGCGGGCCCGCCGATCTTCGGACACAGACGGATGTGCTACGAACAGCATCCAGACGACCTGCCGGGATAGCCACGCGGCCGACGCGGCCTGATCCCGTCGGGGCTACGCGCCGGCAGGCGCAGGCCAAACGAAAATGGGGCGGCCGAAGCCGCCCCATTTTCCGTCGCTGGTCGAGACAGGCAGGCGCCGGTCAGAACTCTTCCCAGCTCTGGTCCTCGGCGGCCGGCTTCCTGGCGGCGCCGCCGGTGCCGGTGCTGCGCATCTGCGCAACCGGCTTGGAGGCAGCCTTCGGCTGAGCGGGCCTCACTGCCACCGGGCGGGCCGGCGCCACGGCAGCGGGTTTGGCGCCCTTCACCGTGAAGCGGGTGATCGCCTGGGCAAGGCCGTCGGTCTCGGCCTGCAGCGTCTGCGCGGCGGCGGTGGACTCTTCCACCATCGCGGCGTTCTGCTGGGTCACCTTATCCATCTGGTCGGCCGCACCGGAGACTTCGCGAAGGCTGGTCGCCTGTTCGCGGGCCGAATCGGCGATCGCCGCGACGATCTCCGCCATTCCGGCGACCTCGGCGAGGATCTCGTCGAGGCTCTTGCCGGACGCGCTGACGAGCTCGACGCCCCTGCCGACCTGCTCCGAGGAGGCGGTGATGAGGCCCTTGATCTCCTTCGCAGCCTCGGCAGAGCGCTGGGCGAGCGCCCTGACTTCCTGAGCGACGACGGCAAAGCCCTTGCCGGCCTCGCCAGCGCGTGCCGCCTCGACGCCGGCATTCAGCGCCAGGAGGTTGGTCTGGAAGGCGATCTCGTCGATGACGCCGATGATCTGCGAGATCTGCTGGGACGACCCCTCGATGGCATTCATCGCGGTGACCGCCTCGGCAACGATCTCGCCGCCCTTCTGCGCCTTGACCTTCGCCGAATCCGCCGTCTTGCGGGCCTGGCCGGCATTGTCGGCCGTCCGGTTGACGCCGCCGGTCACCTCGCCGAGGGCCGCGACGGTT
>NZ_SOZD01000008.1 GCF_004519335.1 Jiella endophytica
CTTGCGGGGCGTTCGACTTGCATGTGTTAAGCCTGCCGCCAGCGTTCGTTCTGAGCCAGGATCAAACTCTCAGGTTTGATAAGAGTTGTCCCAGCCGTCACTGTCTCAAAGCTTTGACGAGAATTCTCAACATCCCTGCCAGGCACCGAACCCGAAAGCCCGAACGCCAAAAGGCCGATCCGCAATCCTGCGAAACAGCCGACAAAGATGCCATTCCCTCCAGTCACGATCGCCAACCCAACCCCGAAGGACCAGGCCAGCCATCAAACAAACCGGAGAGACTTCTCATCCAAAAGAAACATGAAACGACTTGGGTCATCTCACAAACTCGAACCAATCGGAAAGGATACCGACCAGCCCAAGCCGCAGGACTTCCGCCGCCCACGCTTCTCTTTCTTGTCTCTACTACCAACAATGTCAAAGATCACGATCACGGGCGGTGATCGGCGAGAAGTGCGAAAGACATCGGACCCTCGTGGTGAAGGCCGAACCCGTCGACAAAACTCAAAAGATAGCGACGTAGGAGGCGCGAAAACCATCCGGTTGGAGATTTCTCTCCCGAACCGGAGGCTGTCCGCTCCGTCTGGAGCGGCCCGGCGCCACCGCCGTCGTCGATGAGGGCCATATAGGCGATGGTTTCGCGGCCTGTCAACGGCCCTTTCGCAAAAACTTCAAAAAACCCGCCGGGAGCCGATTCCAGGCGCCTGCGGGCCCTGGCGGGCCAAGGCGGGCCGGTTCCGCGGCTGCGGGTTCTCATGAATGGCCTTGGCCCGGAGACATCGCCGCGGCCCCTCCCCCGTCAGCCCCTCGCCCGTCAGCCCTTCCCCAGTGCTGCCGTTTGACGAGCTTGAGCGACCGGCCGCGCTCGGCTATCGGTTAAGAAGTCCCTACCGGCTGGCGAGGGGACCAGTGCCGAGGGGATCGGCCGGGATTTCGCCAACTTGTTGGGTCAAGGCCAGCTTGCTCCTCTCGGGAGCGGACGGAGCCGACGTTCCGGATCAAGGCCTTCTGGGGAGAGGAATGAACCGTACGCCGCATGACAGGCCCAGCTTTCGCCCGGCCCTCGGAGATGCGCCGGCGCTGATCGCCGATCGCCGCCGCCGGCCGGACAAGCGGCAGGTCTCGGCGCGCTGGCTGAGCGGCACCCTTCTCACCGGTCTGACATCGACGGCGCTGATGGGCATTGCGCTTTCGGCCGCCCTCGACGGACATCAGGGTGCAGCGCGCCCGGCAATGGCGATGGCCGCCACCGATGCCGTCGACGGCGATCTCGCCAAGGGCGAGCGCGTCGTCGCCACCGCCCTCCCCGTCGCCCGTTCGCGGCAGATCATGGAACTTTCGACGCTGACGCGAAGCGGCGACCGGGAGGTGCTGCGCACCCTCCCCTTCGGCTATGTCAGCATGCTGCTGGCTGCCCGCTACCAGGCGACGACCGACTATCCCTCCTTCGACCCGCTGGCGATCTTCACCACCGAGGACGACGGCGAGGAACGGGCGACGGAAGCCGAATCGACCAAGATCTACGGCGCGCGGGTGGAGTCGGAGGTCCGGCTGAAGGTGTCCAGTTTCGACTTCAATCCGACCTCCTACGAGCGCAATGTCGATCTCGACGCCACGGCGGCGGAAGGGCTGGTGCGCTCCGTCGCCTCGCGCCTCGGCAGCCAGCCGGTGCAGGTCGCCTCGCTCGGCACGGTCGATCCGTTCCGCTTCGGCCTCAATCCCGATCCGGTGACCGAATACGAACCCGGCTCCGCCTTCCGGGTGGTCGCCCAGAACGTCTCCTTTGCGGTCGCCGACACCCGCGACGACGACCTGCCACGCTTCCACGAAGAGATCGTGCCGTTCCGGCAGAAGGCCAAGATGGCCGAGATCCTCGCCCGCGCCGGCCATGACGGTCCCGGCGCGGAAGCCGCCGTCGAGGCGCTCGCAAAGCTCGTCGGCAGCGACAGCCTGGAGCCCGGCGACGCGCTCAGGATCGGCGTCGAGACCCAGCCGGCCACCGACGAGGACGCCGACAAGGCGGCCGACAATGCCGTCGTGCGGCTGTCGGCCTATCGCGGCGGCGACCATCTCGCCACCGTCGCGGCGACGCAGGACGGCCCGTTCGAGCCGTCGATCTCGCCGGAAATGTCAGATTCGGTCGCCGAGGCGATCGACGAGAACGAGAACGAGGCGCCGATCCGCAGCGACATGCCGACGGTCTATGACGGCATCTTCCAGGCGGCGCTCTCCTATGGCCTCGACCTTCGCATGTGCCGCCAGCTGGTCCACATGCTCGCCACCGACATCGACCTGCAGGCGCGGCTCTCGCCGACCGACCGTCTCGTGGTCTTCTATTCGATGACCAAGGACGGCGACGACGAGGAGCCGGGCGAGCTCCTCTATGTCGAGGTCCATCTCGGCGACATGGTCAAGCGCTACTACCGCTTCCGGCCGTCCGAATCGGGCGTTGCCGACTATTTCGACCAGGACGGCCAGAGCGCCGGCCATTTCCTTCTGAGGAAGCCGGTGCCCAACGCCCGGTTCAGCTCGAGCTTTTCCACCGGCCGCAAGCATCCGGTGCTCGGCTATGTCCGTCCGCATTGGGGCGTCGACTGGGCGGCACCGCGGGGAACGCCGATTCTTGCCGCCGGCGACGGCGTCGTCACCAAGGCCGGCTGGTCCAGCGGCTACGGCCGCGAAACGGCCATCCGCCACGCCAACGGCTATGAAACCGTCTATGCCCATCAGAGCGGCATCGCCAAAGGCATCAAGCCCGGGGCGCGGGTGCGCCAGGGCCAGGTGATCGGCTATGTCGGCTCGACCGGGCTTTCCACCGGCAACCACCTGCATTTCGAGGTGCATGTCAACGACAAGCCGGTCGACCCGATGCGGATCAAGATCCCGCCCGGCAAGGTATTGAAGGGCACCGACCTTGCCACCTTCAAGCGCGAACGCGACCGGATCGACGCGCTGCTCGAGGACAATGTCGACGCGCCGCTGCTGGCCGCGCAGTGACGGCAGTTTCGCCGGAAGGTCACCGCTGACGGCAGCCACGACCGCGAGGGGCGTGACTACTTGCAGTAAGTGTAGCCGTTGTGCCGGGCGGCCATGTCGAGATGGAAGTGCGTCGCGTGATCGGCATCGGTGCCCGGACCGAGCACCGTCTTGAATGGCCCGCAGGCCGCCGCCCTGATCCGATCGAGGAACTGCGCCTCGCTGGCATTCTCGCCGCTGGCCGGCGTCGGCTTTTTCGCGGCGGCAGCGTCGGCGTCGTTGTCACCGTCCGAGCTGTCCTCGGCTGGATCCTCGACAAAGGCCTCGTCGTCACCGGGCTTCGCGGTATTCTCATCGCCGGCATTGTTCGCTGCCCCACCGGTCCCAGGAACCGCACGCACTGCGACGGTGCTCTCGTCCGAGAGGGTGAAGGAGCCGATGTCGATGGCGCTGCCGCGGGCATGTTCGGAGATCTTGTCCTCCGAGGACCGCGGCCGGCAGACATAGGTCGAGACCTGGCTGATCGCGACGACCTTGCGCTTCGGTCTGAAAGCCGCGGCTGCTGCGGGCACCACCGCATCCTTTGCCCAGTCGTCGAGGGCAAGGACCGTCTGGCAGAGAAGCTCGGTCTTCGGTCCGACGCGGATGCCCGAAGAAAGCCTTTCGACCGAGACCGGCCGCAGCACGCCGCAGCGGCCTTCCGAAATGCTCTTTTCGACGGAGAATTCGACGCCGCGGCGCTTCAGCTCGCCCTCGCATTTTTGCGCATCGACCACCGCGGCGGCAGCCTCCACGGCAAGTTCCGGGGTGACGCTGACCGCTTCGGAGCGGAGCGTCGCCGGGTCGGCATGGGCATTGCCCGTTACGGGCTCGGCTTCCGCATCGGCCGGTGCGTCGGGTCGCTTTTCGGGAAGCGGTCCGCTATCGGGCAGCGGCTCTTCGGCAGAGGTGCCACCGGCGACCGGCTCGAGACTGCCCTTGCGGGGCACGGCGGACCGATCGGCTGCCGGTTCGTCGAGGCCCGCAGGAGCGCCACCCTTCGGCGCATCCTTTTCGGCCCCGTCCTTCGCGGCCGCGTCTTTTGCGGATTCGTCCTTCGAGGCCTTGTCCTTTGGGGACTTCGTGTCAGTCTCGCCTTTTGCCGGTTCGCTGTCCGGCCTCGGCACCGGCTTTGGTGCATGGTCGGCAGATGGCAAAGTGGCGGCGGCGCCCGCTTGCGGGGATAACACTAGAGATGGCGCCGCGATCATCGCCGCGGCGAGGATTTTTGCGATGGCGGTTCGGCGACCATTCGGCGACCGCGCCGGGGCCGATGCGCCGCCAAGGCGCCGGCGCGCCCCATGGCGTTTCGTGAGACTGCCAACGAAGACGCCCATGTGAACTCGTCCTGACTCGGCCGGCCGGTAGCCGGGAACAGGGAGGCAACGCACGAGGCGCCCGAAAGGCTCCCCATCCGATCATGCCCGATGAGGACGGGTATGACGGAAGGCGGCCTCTGCCAGGCTATTCGGCGAATTCCACGGTGACGCCGGGCTTGACCATCTTGGCAAGCTCGGTGGCGTCCCAATTGGTCAGGCGCACGCAGCCGTGGCTGTTGGTCTTGCCGATCTTCGAGGGCTCCGGCGTGCCGTGGATGCCGTAGGTCGGCTTCGACAGCGCGATCCAGATCGTCCCGACCGGACCGTTCGGACCCGGCGGAATGGTCAGCACCTTGTCGTTCTCGCCCTGCTTGAAATTGACCTTCGGATTGTAGGTGTAGTTCGGGTTGAAGGCGACGCGGTTGACCTCGACCGTGCCGGAGGGCGACGGCGTGTCGGTCGAGCCGATGGTCGCCGGATAGGCGGCCAGCAGCGTTCCGTCGGCGCCATAGGCGCGGACCTGTTCGCGGCCCTTGTCGGCGATGATCCGCGTGACGTCGCCGCTGACATTGGTGCCGATATTGGCGACCTTGATGCGGGTTCCGGCGCGGTTGAAGTCGGCGCCGGGATTGATCGCCTTCAGATAGTTCTCGTCCATGTGGAAGCGCTCGGCGAGGCGCTCGGAAACCCGCTCGAAGCTCATCTCCGGCAGCTTCGCCTTCTCGGCATAGTCTCCGGGGATCGAGGCGACATAGGGTCCGGCAACGTCCTCATTGGTGATCTCGTATTCCGTGATCGCCGGGCCGCCGGTCACGTCGAGTTCCTCGGCGAGAACCTTCGGATCTCCGGTCTGCAGCGTCTTGCCGAATTTCTCGCGATAGGCGGCCACCGCCTTGTTGACGTTGCCGCCCATGCGCCCGTCGATCACGCCCGGCGACATGCCGGCCCGGTCGAGCAGGATCTGCAGCGCCGCGACCTGAGCCTTGTCGGCCTTGCCCGGGGCCTCGACCGCCGGTGCCGGATTGCTCTCCTCGATGGTTTGGCCTTCACCGCTCGGGAAGGGTTCGCTGCCGAGCGTGCCCGCAGCAGGGCCGGTGCTGAGCGGCTGGTCCTGATTGGTCTGCGGCAGCCCCGCCTCGCGGAGCGTATCGCCCTCGCCGCCGGGTGCCGGCAGCGGCGTTGCCTGGACCGGGCCTTCCTCGTAGTAGCGCCTGTCGCCGTCCGGCCCGTAGCCGCCGTCCTGGCCATTATCGTCATAGGGGTCGATGGTCTGCGGCCTGTCGTAGCCGTCATAGTCCCGGTAGCCGTCCTGCCGGCCGACATCGACGCGGCCCTGCAGCGTCACGCCCGGCGGCGGCGGCGCATCGATGATCGCGCCGCGGCGGTCGCGAAACTGGTCGCGCCGACGCTGGAAACGGTTGGCCCGTCCGCCGTCGACGCCGATGACCCGCCCTCGCCGGTCGAGATAGACCCGCTGGCCGTACTGATCGACATAGACCTCGACGGCCCCGTCCGGAACGCCGCCGCCATAGCCCTGGGCGAGACGAACGGTCGCGCCGCCTTCGGACGCGCCTTGCGCCATGGCCGGTGCAGCCATCGCGCCGAGGAGAATGATGCCCGTCAGGCATGCTCGTACCGGTCTCGTCATCAGTTCGATCGTCCTTCGCCTCGTCGTCCGGCGCATCGTCCTTCAGCGCCAAAGCCATTCGGGATGGGCCAGGATGCGCCCCGTCGCCGCGCCGGAAGCGGCGATTCGTCAGTTCGGCGCAGCAAAACATGGCTTTCGATCCTGGGGCTTGCCAGATGAACCGGACATGAAAATGGCCATCCGGCGAGCGCCCCGAACCCTGCCCGCTACCCGAGCCCATCAACCACGTCGCATGGCGTCGTGTTCCAGGATCGGGCCTTGGGCGTAATGCCCCTCGTGGAGCGAATTCGACATTTGCGTCCCGGCCGCTGTGGGCTTCGCACCAAATGTCGAATTCGAAAGCTCCACCAGAAACAGAGATTGACCTAGTGGTTCTCTGATTCCGACATTTGCCGCGAGCTCGATACAAGACGGACGCAAATGTCGGAATCGAACCACCAGCGCAGTGGAAAGACCAGAGCGGTTTTCGCCACTTGCAGGCCTTCAGCGGAAATATCCGCGAGCAAGGCCTTCCCAACACCGCACGTCATGCGTTTAGGGTGCGCGCCATCGAAATCGGAGCAGTAACAGACATGACCAGCGAGCTTCCCGACCGGCTGAGCATCGATCCTCAGAGCCCCTATTACGACGAGGCTGCGCTCGCCGATGGCGTCGGCGTGCGCTTCAAGGGCGAAGAGAAAACCAATGTCGAGGAATATTGCGTCAGCGAGGGCTGGATCCGCGTCCAGGCCGGCAAGGCCATGGATCGCAAGGGCAAGCCGCTGACCATCAAGCTGAAGGGTCCGGTCGAGGTGTGGCGGAAGTCGGCCGACGACGCGGCCGAATAGGCACGACGCCTACGACGCCGCGGGCGCCGAGGTCGGAAAACGATTCCGATGACGCGACCGGCCCGTCAGGGGCCGATCGCGATCTCGCCGGAAAGGCCCGCGTCAACCGGCCGGGTGGAGCGCCATGATCGACTTGGTCAGCCCGGCGACGCGCTCCTCGATCTGCGTCGCCTCCGGAAACAGCCGCTTCATCATCCTCGCGTCGAGCAGCCGGATCTCCTCGACATTGCGGCGGGCCTCCTCGCGGCTCTGCGCCCGCGGGAAAAAGCCGAGATTGTAGCGCTGCATCAGCGCGGCGCGGACTGCGACCGGCAGCCACTGAAATCCGACGACGCGAAAATGCGGCTCGAGCGGAAACCAGTAGTTCGGCGTCTGGACGAAATAAGCGTCGGAAAGCCGCCGGACATTGTCCGCAAAGGCCTGCATCCGGCCGAACTCGCCGACATGCTCGATCACCGAATTCGAATGCACGACGTCGAAGCTGCGGCCGGCGAAGAGTTCGCCGTCGCAGGCATCACCCGAAATTGCCTGAAAGACGTCGCTCTTCGGCGGGTCGATGGGCTCGTTGTTGAGAAGGGTGATCGAGATGCGGCCCTGATGCTCGGCAATGAAGTCCGCGGCGATCGACCAATAGGCCTCGGTGCCGCCGAGATCGAGCACCTCGATCCGCTCCTGCTTTTCGAGGGCCGCCTCAAGCAGCTGGCGCACATGGCGAAAGCGCCGTGTCCGGAACTGGCGCTCCAGGCTTTGCGGGTTACTCATCGGGTCTGGCTTGACCCAGCTGCTGCCTTCGAGATTTGCAGTGGTCATCGAAACGCGAACTCCAACATTAACGATCTGTTAACCAGATACGTCGGAGGAGTTCGCGAAGATCAATGCGGCTGACCAATTTTCTAGTCAAAGCGATTCAACGTTTTCGTGAATTAATACTGTCGAGTACAGATGTTCTCTGGCGATATCGATTGGAAAAATACCAAAGACATTCCTGCCTCATTACGGGATGCGTCGGGTTGGGCTGGAAACGACTGTCCCGAAATGGACCGATTTCAAGCAAGATCGAATATTTCCGCGGCGACGATCGACCGAAATTGACAGGGCATCGGATCAAAATCGGATCGGCACATCAAAGCTTGGAACGAAAATGGCCTTCGGCTCCTCGCTCGCGAGGTAACGAACCGCGCGATCACCGCGAACAGGGGATATGACAGAGACCGTGGCGGCGGGCATGGCGGCCCGCAACGCATCGAGGCGTATGTTTGGCTGCGCGGACGAATGTCTTCATCGCCCGAACCGGCACACCGGCGGGAGCCTGGCCGATGCCGGGCGTTCCCGCGTTTCGCGCGAGTTGCCTGTCCGCTCAGCGCGGGGCGCGCTTGGCGAGGATCCGCTGCAGCGTGCGCCGGTGCATCGACAGGCGTCGCGCCGTCTCCGAGACGTTGCGGTCGCAGAGTTCGTAGACCCTCTGGATATGCTCCCAGCGGACCCGGTCGGCGGACATCGGATTGTCCGGCAGTTCCACCTTGATGCCGGAACAGCGCAAAAGCGCCGCGGTGACGTCGTCCGCATCGGCGGGCTTGGCGAGATAGTCGATCGCACCGAGCTTCACCGCCGTCACGGCGGTGGCGATGTTGCCGTAGCCGGTCAGGACGATGACCCGCGCATCCGGACGCTTGCGCTGCAGCGCCGCGACGACGTCGAGGCCGTTGCCGTCGCTGAGCCGCATGTCGACCACGGCGTGGGCCGGGGCGTGGTCTTCGAGGGCGGAGAGGCCGCTGGCGATGCTCTCCGCGGTGCTGACGCGGAAGCCGCGCTGGTCCAGCGCGCGGCTCATGCGCTGGAGGAACGGCTTGTCGTCATCGATGAGCAGGAGCGACGGATCGCCCACTGGCAGCGGCATGTCTGGCAATGTCATTGTGTGCTCGAGCATTCTGCGGCCCAATCTCTTTCATCCCATATGCGGTCCGGCAACCGGCCGGTGTCTCCAGACGCACAATGCACGTCCAGGTGGTTTTCACGGTGGGTGCGCGCAAACGTCGCGCCCTCAACTCTCCCAGCTACGCTGCGACTAATTGCGCAGATGCGTCAGACGTGAACTAAATTTTTTTTGATCGCCATCATCTTTTCATAAAACAGTTTCGCGGCGCTGATCGGAAGCGTTGAAAACATTGAGGCATCAGCGAACTCTACGAAAAACATCAGGTTTTATTGTGGAGGTCACTGGCGACGGCACAGTAGATCTGCCGCCGCGCGAATTTGCCCGAAACGCATGATTTCACGGGCTGTTAGCCGTCGCCGGGAAAGCCCTTTCGCCAGTCCTGTCCGAATTGGTCAGCCCTGGCACTGATGATCGTCGCGGGCGATCACTTCAGTTGAAGATGGTGGTTGACTTACGACCCGATTTATTTTTCCGGCTATCGAGGAAGCCGGCTCCTCGGCCCGGCACTGCGACACGTCACCGCAGCTTTCGGCACCTTTCCCGGGCGTTTGAGGCGAATCAACGGCGACAGGGCCGGCTCACCCCGAAGACATGCTCGCCGAATAGACCGGACGCGGCCAGACGACAGCGGCGATCGCACCCTTCTTCGGCCGGTTGGCGATTTTTACCGTCGCGCCGGAGCGCTGCAGCAGCGTCATGGCGATGAACAGGCCGAGGCCGAGCCCGCCGGCATTGCGGTGGTCGCGATAGTCGCGCCTCGGCATGTAGGGATCGCCGATCCGGCTGAGCTGCGCCGGCGGAAATCCCGGCCCGTCGTCGAGCACCTCGACCCAGACGGTGGTGTTCGTCCAGCCGGTACGGATCAGCACCGCCGACTGGGCGAAATCGACCGCATTCTCGACGATGTTGCCGATACCGTAGATCACCGCGGCATTGCGCCTCGCCATCGGCTCCTCGCCCTCCCGCTCGACCACCTCGACATCCAGTTCGACGCCGAAATTGCGGTGCGGCTCGGCCACCTCGTCGATCAGGGCGAGCAGCGAGAGATTGGCGAGATGGGTCTCATTGGTGGCGGAAAGCGACGTCAGCCGCCGCAGGATCAGCCGGCAGCGCTCCGACTGTTCGACGAGGAGCGTGATGTCGTCGGGGGTCGGCTGGTCCTTGGGCAGCGAGCGCTTCATCTCCTTGGCGACGAGGGCGATGGTCGAGAGCGGTGTGCCGAGTTCGTGAGCCGCCGCGGCCGCGAGGCCATCGAGGGCGGAGAGATGCTGCTCGCGCTGCAGCACCAGCTCCGTCGCCGAAAGCGCATCGGCGAGCGCGCGGGATTCCGCCGCGATACGGTAGAGATAGACCGCCGCAAACAGCAGCGTCGTGACGATCGCGAACCACAGGGCAGCGACGTAGCCGCCGGGAAGCATCACGCCGCCGACCTCCGACCAGGGCAGCGGCAGATGGACGACCGCGAGGAGGGTCGTCGCCGCCACGGCGAAGCTGGTGATCGCGATGACCGTCAGCGGCGGCTGCGTGGCGGGCGCGATCAGCGCCGGCACGATCAGGAAGACGATGAAGGGGTTCTGGATGCCGCCGGTCAGCATCAGGAGGCCGGTCGGCTGGAGAATGTCGAAAGTCAGGACCGCGAGGGCGGCCGTCGAGGACAACCGGAAACTGCCGGAATAGCGGCTGGCGAGATAGAGGTTCAGCCCCGCGGATGTCGCGATCAGCGCAAAGCAGGGCAGGACGGGAAAGCTCCAGCCGAGACCCCAGGCGACCGCAATGCAGGTGGTGACCTGACCGGCGACCGAGAGCCAGCGCAGCCGCACCAGCGTCGCCAGTCTCAGCCGCTGGCTCTCCCGCATGCTGCTGGGAAATTCCAGCGCATGATGCTGGCGGGTCTCGGGGCTTGCTTCGTTCATGTCGTCCAGTCCGCAATGAAGTTCAGTGCACCATTATAAGGCGCTGGTCGGCGATGAACGCCCCCCGGGTTGTTCGCCAAGCGCGCCCGACCGTCCTGCGCCATCGCCCGGCAAGATTGCTAGCCAGCCAAGAAACCAGCGCCGCCATGGGGGAACGCCGGGCCGCTCAAGGCGATTTACCGACCAACCTGCGGGACAGGGCGGCGAGCATTTCGCCGCCGAGGCAGCATCCAGCGCCTCGAGGACCCGCGAACCCCAACCTGAAGGAGACGGCCATGGCTATCGCCAATCTCAAGGACATCTATATCGACCAGCTGCAGGACATCTTCAGTGCCAACACCCAGTCGGAAAAGGTGACGCGGGAGCTCGCCGAGGCGGCCAGCCATCCGGAGCTGAAGCGCGCGCTCACGGCCGGCGTCGAAGGCATCGAGGAAGGCCGCCGGACGCTCTCCGAGATCATCAAGTCGCACGGCGCCGATCCGACCGGCGAGTTCTGCAAGGGCATGGAGGGCCTCGTCAAGGAGGCCCGCTCCCACGGGCTCGACGAGGACATCACCGACGCCGATGCCCGCGACGCGATGATCATCACCCAGTATCAGCGCATGGCGCATTACGGCATCGCCGGCTATGGCTGTCTCGCCGCCTTCGCCAAGCGCCTCGGCCTCAGCGAGGATGCCCACAAACTGCAGAAATGCCTCGATGCGACCGAGCACGGCGATCGCACGATGACCGAGATCGCCGTCGGCGGCATCAACAAGGCCGCAGCCTGAGGCGCTTCGCCGGCGCTCTCCTGCGGCGGCGTTTCAGATGAGCGAGACGGTCAACGGCGCGGCTTTGCCCGCGCCGTTGCCTTTGCGACGGCCGGATCCTCCGGCCATTCGTGCTTCGGATAGCGGCCGCGCAGATCGGCCCGCACGTCCCGCCAGGAGCCCTGCCAGAAGCCGGGAAGGTCCCGGGTGATCTGGATCGGCCGATGCGCCGGCGACAGCAGTTCCAACGTCAGCGGCAGGCGTCCGTCGGCAAGCGTCGGGTGGGTCGAAAGCCCGAACAGTTCCTGGACGCGGATCGACAGGACGGGCTGGTCGATCTCGTAGCGGATCGGCACCCGAGAGCCGGACGGCGCATCGAAGTGGCTCGGTGCAAGCATCTCCAGCCGTCCCATGAACTCCGGCGGGATCAGCCCTTCGAGCGCTGCGACGATCCGGCCGGGCGTCAGGTCTTCGAAACTCGCGGCGCCCGGACAATAGGGCAGCAGCCAGGCTTCGGCGTTGTCTCCGAGCGCTGCGTCGGAGAGGTCCGGCCATGGCGGCCCATAGGCTTTCGCGAGAAAGCGCAGTCGCGCCAGGAGCCGCTCGCCCTCCTTGCCGAGATCGAGCCGCGACAGGCCCAGCCGGGCGATACCGCCGGCGAGCGCCGACGCAACCCTGTCGTCGTTCGGCAACCGCATCGGGACGCTGTCGAGCGTTGCCTTGCCGAACCGCCGCACCCCAAACGCCCGCACCGCCCTCGCCTCGGCGACGAATTCGACGATCTCTTCCTCGCCGGCGCGGGCCGCGACGAGACGGTCGAGCGCCGGTTTCTCCAAAACTGCGGCGGAAACGATCGTGCCGCCCGAAGCAGGCCCCTGCATCTCCGCGACCACCAGCGCCCGTTCCCGCGCAAGGGCATTTGCCGCATCCAGCATCCCGCCGCGGCCATTGGCGAGGGTAAAGCGGCCCTTCGCCCCATGCTGCAGCGCGACGCGATCAGGATAGCCGAGTGCCAGGATCGCGCCGACATCGCCGTCGGTCTTCCATGCCGCCTCCGTGACCCTGGCATCGCGCAAACCGCCCTCCCCCGTACCGGCGATGCGCCGCGCCAGGCCGAGCGCCGCCTTTGAGCGCGGGTCGCGCGAGCTGCGGAACCGGCCGAGCCTTGCGGAAAGATCGACGTCGTTGCCGCCAAGGCCCCGCTCGGTAAGGAGCACGGCAAGCTCCGCCGCCGTCTGCCTGTCCTCGGGATCGGCCGCCGCGACCATGTGAGCCAGCCGAGGCGGCAGCGGCAGCCGGCGCATCGCTTCGCCGGCAGCCGTCAGCCGGCCGTCTTCGTCGAGCGCGCCGAGATCGCTGAGAAGCTTTGCAGCTTCCCTGACGGCGGGCGCAGGTGGCGGATCGAGCAGCGACAGTTGCGCCGGGTCGCTGACGCCCCAGGCCGCGCAATCGAGCACAAGACTTGAAAGGTCGCTCGCCAGGATCTCCGGCTGGTCGAAGGCGTCGAGCGCGGCGGTCTGCTCGGCCCGCCAGAGGCGGATCGCAACACCGGGTGCCGTGCGCCCGGCGCGGCCGGCCCGCTGCTCCGCCGAAGCTTGCGACACCCTGACGGTCTCGAGCCGCGTCAGGCCGGTCTCGGGCTCGAAGGCCGGCCGCCGCTTCAGGCCGGAATCGACGACGACGCGCACGCCCTCGATGGTCAGGGAGGTCTCCGCGATATCCGTCGCAAGAACGATCTTGCGGGTGCCCGGCGGCGCGGGCCGGACGGCCCGGTCCTGCTCGCTCGCCTCCAACGCGCCGTAGAGCGGCGCGAGATGGACGGTCTCGGGAAGCAGGGGCTCCAGCCGCTCGGCGACGCGGCGGATCTCCTTCTGTCCGGGCAGGAAGACGAGGATGCTGCCCGTCTCGTCGCCGAGTGCGGCGCGCACGGCCGACAGCACCGCATCCTCGATCGTCATCGTGCCCGGCCGGTCGCGATGCTCGATCCGCACCGGAAAGGCCCTTCCCTGGCTTTCCACCACCGGCGCATCGCCGAGCAGCCTGGCCACCCGGGCGCCGTCGAGCGTCGCCGACATGACCAGGAGCTTCAGATCCTCGCGCAGCCCGGTCGCAACGTCGATCGCCAGTGCCAGGCCGAAATCGGCGTCGAGAGAGCGCTCGTGGAACTCGTCGAACAGCACGGCGTCGATGCCGGCAAGCTCGGGATCGTCGAGAACCATGCGGGCGAAGACGCCCTCGGTGACGACCTCGATCCGGGTCTTGCGGGAGATCTTCGTGTCGAGGCGCATGCGCCAGCCGACCGTCTCGCCGACCTCCTCGCCGAGCAGCGAGGCCATGCGCCTGGCGGCCGCCCGTGCGGCGAGCCGGCGCGGCTCGATCAGCACGATGCGCCCGGCAAGCCCCGAGCGCAGCAGATGGATCGGCACCAGCGTCGTCTTGCCGGCGCCGGGCGGTGCGACCAGGACGGCGCTGCCGTGACGCGCAAGGGCGTCGGAAAGCTCGCCAAGAACCTCGACGACCGGCAGGCCCCGCGCGTCCCCGGGCAGTTCATGCACCCAGCCGGCGCTCATGGGGCGGTCGCCGCCGTCGGCGCTCCGACAGTTTCACCCTCGCCGGCTTCCGCCTCGCCGATCACCACCAGATCGCCGCCGGCTGCGGCAGCGTCGGCGGGGTCGTGGGTCACCAGGATCGCCGGGATGTTCCGTTCGCGAATGCGGGCGAAAACGAGGTCGCGGGTCGCGGCGCGCAAAGCCTGGTCGAGCCGGGAAAAGGGCTCGTCGAGAAGCAGCGCCCGCGGTTCGGCGAGGAGCGTGCGGGCCAGCGCCACCCGCGCCGCCTGACCGCCGGAGAGGGTCGCCGGATCACGGGAGAACAGGCCCGCGAGCCCGACTTCGGCGAGCATCGCCTCCGCCGCCGCCTGTCGCGCGTTGCCGCCGCGAATCCCGGGCGGCAGGGCGAAGAGAAGATTCTCGCCGACCGACATGTGCGGGAAGAGCAGCGCATCCTGAAACACCAGCCCAAGATGCCGGCGCTGTGGCGCCAACTTGGTCAGATCGGTGCCGTTGAGGGCGATCCGGCCGCGGGCGGTGAAGGCCGGATCGAGAAACCCGGCGACGAAGGCAAAGAGTGTCGACTTGCCGGAACCCGACGGTCCCATCACGGTCAGCGTCTCGCCCGGGGCGACGACGCGATCGAGAGAGAGCAGCCGCCGGCCGGCGAGCGATATCTCGACACCCTGGAACGTCAGCCCGTCGACCGGGCCGGTCGGGGCGCTGCCGGGCGGATTTGCCATCGGACGGTTCATCCGCGCTTCATCGCCAATCGCCCGCCCGAGAGCAAGCGCGGCAACGTGCCCGAGAGAATGAAGGCAAGGAAGGGGAGCAGCGTCTGCAGCAGCGCATAGGCGCCGATAACCCGCCGGTTGCCGCCTGAGGAGAGCGCCACCGCCTCGGTGGTGATGGTGGTGAGCCGCCCTGCGCCGATCAGCAGCGTCGGCAGATATTGCCCGACCGATGTCGCAAAGCCGATGGCGAGCGCCGTCAGCACCGCATGGGTGAGAATCGGCAGGCGGATGCGGAACAACGTCGTGACCGCGCCGTGGCCGAGGCTGGCGGAGACCTGTTCGTAGCGCGGATCGACGGCGAACCAGGGATCGGCGAGCGCCAGCGCCACATAGGGCGCGACGAAGACCAGATGGACGGCGGCCAGAAGCGGGATCGACGGCTCCAGGCCGGCCGCGAGGATCGCAACTTCCAGGCCGAAGACGAAAGCGATCTGCGGCACCAGCAGCGGCAGATAGATCAGCGCCGCGACGGCCGGCGTCAGCCGGACCACCCGCCCCGCCGAGGCGCGGAACTGCCGGCGCCGGGCTTCGAGAAGGACGATCACCAGAAAAAGCGCCACACTCGCCGATAGGATCGCGACGAGAAAGGTGTTGGCGAGCGGACCGCCGGCGCCGGCGAGCGAGCGGCTCCATGTGGCGAGGCTGAGGCTCGGCGGCAGGATCGCCGGATACGCCCAGAAGCCCGCGATCGACCAGACGGACAGCCAGACGAGACCGAAGAAGACGGCCCCGCCGGCGAGGATGACCGGCATCGCCGCCACCGGCCGCAACGCCCCGTCCCGGCCGAAGCGTCTGCCGCCCGTGGTGATCCGTCGGCCGATCGCGGCCGCGATGCGCTCGCCCGCGAACCATGTGCCGAGCACCGCCGCCGTGACGGCGAGCTGCAGAAGTGCGCCGGCGGAGGCGACGAAGCGCCGCGAAAGGTCGGGATCGTTCATCCAGGCGACGAGCCGCACCGCCAGCGGCGCCGGCGTCGAAGGCCCGAGGATCAGCGCGACGTCGACCACGCCAGAGGCATAGGCCGCGACCGCCAGCACCGGCAGGCGAATCTGCCGGTAGACGCCAGGCCAGACGGTGAGCAGGAAACCCGCCATCCGGCCGTAGCCGAGCGAGGCCGCGAGCCGCAGGCGCCGGTCGGGGTCGGCCTGCGGCAGCGCGGCGAAAGCGACGAGGAGCAGGAAGGGCATCTCCTTGGCGACGAGCGCCGCCATCATCGACAGGCCGAGCGGATCGCCGATGATGAGGAGATCCGGCGGACGGGTGATGCCGAGCGGCCAGGCGAGGAGCCGGAAGATCAGGCCGGAGGGCGCAATCAGGAAGGCAAGGCCGAAGGCCGCCGCGGCGTGCGGCACCGCGAGCAGCGGCGCCAGCGCCTGCCGCATCACCCGGACCGCGGTGGTGCCATGATAGGCTGCGAGGAGCAGCGCGACGCCGAGGGTCGCGATCGCCGTGGTCACAAGGCCGCTGGCGAGCGAAAGCAGCGCAGAGACCATCAGACCCGGCGTCGCCAGGAGCTGGCGGAAGGGATCGAGCGAGAAGTCATCGCCGCCGAGCGCTGGCAGGTAGCCGAAGGCCGGCAGGAGAACGCCGACAAGCCCGATGGCTACCGGCAGAGCCAGGATCAGGGGAACGGCGACGGCGGCGACTGATCGAGAACGACGCACCGGCAGGTCATCAGCCATGACGGCATTGGCAACTGGCAATCACAGCCCGAACATTCATGCCGCCTCTACGACGAAATCCACGTGGATGGCGTCGTAAGGGAACACGACGCCAGCTTTGCTTCGCTCCAGGACACCGGCATGGATCAAGGCCGTAATGTCGCCGTGAACCGCTTTGACATCGCGTCCCACACGACGAGCGACCTCCCGCATCGCCATCGGTCCGGCTCCAGTCATCGCCCTGAGAATCTCCCAGCGCTTTGCCGTCAGGGTCTGCCAAAGAAGCTCCGGGGTCGCAAAGCTGATGTGATTGCCCTGAGGAATACCCGTGAATGCCTGCTCGACCCTTCTTCTGAAGTCTTCGTCCGAGGATACAGAGAGTTTCACGGTGTTCTTTGCATCAGCCATTCTCGTACATCCCCAATGAAATCGTTCATCAGCTTCTCGATGGAGACGAAGCGATAGGGCAGTTCGACCGAGCCTCGATGCAGATGATCGCCCTTGCCCGCCTCGTTGTCGTAGCGAAAGACGCAGACATCGCCAGCCACAAGCGCCAGCGAGTATTTGAAGGCGTGGTCCGAAGCGCGAACGGGCAACGGAACACGCCATACCTTTGCGTCGATGAAGGCATCCGGAGCGACCTGACGCCGCTCGCGTATCAGAAGTTCGGCCCTCATTTCACAGGAATGAAACCAGCGGCACCATGCGTTGTCAATTGCTCCAACACTGCATCACAATCACCTCACGTTCCGTAGCGCTTCTGCCACTCGGCCTCGATGTGCGTCATCCAGGTCGGATGCGGCTCGGCGAGCACCGGTCCGAGCTTCGCCGGCGGCAGGGTGGCGATGCCGCGGTCGATCTCGGCGAAAGCGTCGCGGTCCTCCGGGGCGAGCTTGTCCATGGCGAGCACGGTCGGGTCGCCCCAGTAACGCGGATCCTCCTTGCGAAGCTGGGCCTCTGGCGAGATCAGGAAGTTCGCGACCACCTTCGCCGCCGCCTTGGCCGAGGAGTTGTAGGGGACCGCGACGAAGTGGGTGTTGCCGAGGGTGCCCCCCGGAAACACGAAGGAGCGCACCGTATCCGGCAGTTCGCCGGCGGCGATGGCCGAGGAGGCCTCGGCCGGATTGAAGGCGAAGATGATGTCGAGCTCGCCGTCGGCGAGAAGCTGCTTCATCGCCGGATAGTTCTGCGGATGATCGCGGCCGGAGCGCCAGAGCACCGGCTGGATCTGGTCGAGCCAGTCCCACAGCGGTTTCGTCACCGTCGCGAAGCTCGCCTCGTCCACGGGCTTCTGCAGCGCATCCCTGTCGGCGACAGTCTCGACCAGCACCTGCTTGAGAAAACTCGAGCCGACGAAGTCCGGCGGCGTCGGATAGGAGAAGCGGCCGGGATGGGCCTTTGCCCAGTCCAGCAGTTCCACCGCCGATTTCGGCATGTCGTCGACCGACCCGGAGCGGGCGGTGTCGGAGAAGAACACCAGCTTGGCCCCGCCCCAGGGCGATTCCTGGCCCTCGGTCGGCAAAGTGAAGTCGACGGTCACGCTGGGATTGGCGATGTCGACATAGCGCCAGTTCGGCAGCGTCGTCGCAAACCCGTCGGCGAGCAGCCCCTGCTCCTGCATCGCGGCGAAATTCTCGCCATTGATCCAGATGAGATCGATCGAGCCGCCATCGTCCTTGCCGGCGGCCTTTTCGGCGACGACGGTCGAGACGGCGCTGGCGGTGTCGTCGAGCTTCACATGCTTCAGCGTGATGCCGAACCGCTCGCCGACCGTTTCGCCGACCCAGCCGATATAGTCGTTGATGTTCTGCGAGCCGCCCCAGGCGTCGAAATAGACGGTCTGGCCCTTGGCCTGGTCGAGCACCGTCTGCCAGCCTGCGGGCACAGCCTCCTCGGCCTTCGCAGCGCCCGTCAGCGTCAGCCCGGCTGCGACGACCATGGCAGCGATCCGCTTTTGAACCATATCCTCTCCTCGACCCTTCTTTGCCGCAGCGGCGGTGCCCGCTTCGTCATAGCTTCGCTCGGCGAGACGAATTGTTTCCGTTTCACGCACACTAAGCATGACGCATGACCCGGTGCCAACGGCCGGCGCTTCGGATAAGGAATGACGGCAGAGTTTCGATTAAACCCACGGCAGGCCATCGAGCCGGCCCGGAGGACGCAGCACATGAGCGAGCGCGACGAACGCAAGACGCTGGTATTGACCGGCGCATCGAGGGGCATCGGCCATGCCACCGTCAAGCGCTTCTCCCGGGAAGGCTGGCGGGTGATCACCTGCTCGCGGCAGGATTTCGCCGAAAACTGCCCCTGGCCGGCCGGCCCCGAGGACCACATCCGGGTCGATCTGTCGGATCCGGAAGACGTCGGCTACGCCACCTCGGAGATCCGCCGGCGGCTGGAGGCGAACGGCTCGCAGCTGCACGCTTTGGTCAACAATGCGGCGATCTCCCCGAAGGCCAGCGGCGGTGGGCGGCTCGATTCGATCCAGACGCCGATGCACATGTGGCGCGACGTCTTCCAGGTGAACTTCTTCGCGCCGATCATGCTGGCGCGCGGGCTGTTCCGCGAGCTTTCGGCTGCCAAAGGCTCGATCGTCAACGTCACGTCGATCGCCGGCGGCCGCGTCCATCCCTTTGCCGGGACGGCCTATGCGACGTCGAAGGCGGCGCTGAACTCGCTGACCCGCGAGATGGCCCACGATTTCGGCCCGGCCGGGATCCGCGTAAACGCGATTGCGCCTGGCGAAATCGAGACGGCGATCCTGTCGCCGGGCACCGAGAACATGATCGACGACATCCCGCTGCGCAGGCTCGGCCAGACCTCGGAGGTCGCCGACGTGATCTTCTTCCTGTGCTCGAACCAGTCGAGCTATGTCAGCGGCTCCGAACTCCACATCAATGGCGGCCAGCACGTCTGACCACCGGCGATGTGACGCTGAAGCTCAGCCTCTGTGGATCTCAGCCGAAGCGCCGTCGAGATCGGCGCCGAGAAGATAACGATCGCGACCAGCCAGAGGAATAGCGGCATCGGCGAATTGCGGGCGAGATCGATCCCCATCTCCTCGGCATAGGTCTTCGGCGTCTGAGCCAGCAGGCGGTCGACCATCCAGGCCTTTTTTCGCGTCCCTTGCGATCGTCACACCCTGTTCGCCGGCGGGTTGTTGCGGGCGTCGAGCGCGGAGAACAGCAGCCCGAAGCCGGACGAGATGAAGGAGATGCCGAGGAATACGCCGACCGCCCACACCGCCGTGCCCGGCAGGCCGAGGATGAGGAACACGGCGAGTGCGATGTCGATGATGCCTGAGAGGATCACCAGCCAGAAGCGCGTCGTCGACAGACGGACCGCCCGGGCGATCGACAGGTTGAACAGGCCCGAGAGCAGGAAGAACGCCGCGAGCACCCAGGTCAGCGTGACGCTGCCGGCGAACGGGTCGGCGATGATGACGGCGCCGAGAATGACGCTGAGGACGGCAAGGAGAAGGTTTGACCAGAAGCCCGGCGCTTCCTTCGAGCGGAAGGCGGCGATTGCGCCGACGACACCGCCGAGGATCAAAAGCCAGCCGAAGAACAGCGTCGTCGCCAGCGTCGCAGCAAAGGGCACGAGCAGTGCCAGGAAACCGACGACGATCATCAGGCCGCCCTGGAAGGCATAATATTTCCAGTGGTCGTGGAGATAGCGCTGGACCGCCTTCACGGCCTCGCGCTGCTTGGCGCTGGCATTGATCGGATCACCCGTTCCCGGCTCGATCGACATCGTTTCATCCTCAACTCTGAACCCATCGGACATTCGAAGTCGGAACCGACGGTCACGCGATCGCGGCTTCGGCCGCGAGCAAACGGGATCCGACCTGGAAGCGTCCAGCCCGGACCATCGGCTTCCTCCACCGACAAGATCATAGCCGCAGGCCGATCTTTCCAGATGACGGCGCCGTGATCGAACAGAATTTTTGCCTCAGCCGTGGCGCGTGAGGCTCCGCGCCGTGTCGAGCAGCTTCTCGCAGAGCGTCTCGAGGCTCGAGCGGGCGACGTCGTCGGTCAGCCGGCCGTTCTCGTCGAAGCCTTCGGCCGCCCGCGGCACCAGACACTGCTGGGTCAGCACCTCGGCGCCGAGGGCGCGCAGCACGATACGCACCGCCTCGAGACCACGCAGCCCGCCGAAGCGGCCCGGCGAGGCCGAGGCGAGACCGACGACGAGGCCCTTGAAGGGCTGGACGGGGCGCTCCTGCACCTTCCGCACCCGGCTCGCCCAGTCGATGGTGTTCTTCAGAAGCGGCGGGATCGAAGCGTTGTATTCCGGCGAGACGATCAGGAGGGCGTCCTGCGCGGCAATGCGCTGGGCGATCAGCTGGGCGTTGTGCGGCACGCCCGTCTCGGCCTCGACGTCGCCGTCATAGATCGGCAGCGGATAATCGGCGAGATCGATGCGGCTGACGACGGCGTCGGTCACCGAGATCAGCCGCATCGCCTCCGAAGCGAGACGGCGATTATAGGAGCCGAGCCGGAGCGAGCCCGGCATGATCAGGACATTGGTGCTCAAGCGGCTACGTCTCCCGCGGCGCTCTGGCGGTCCTGATCGTAGATCCACACCCGCGCCGGCGGGATGTTGTTCCAGACCCGGCGGGAGGACTTGACGGTGAACACCCCCGGCACCGGCCGCACCGGCGGCGTCACCATGTAGGAAAGCTGGGTGAGGTTGCCGCCCGGCAAGAGCCGCTCGAAATAGCGCGAGAACAGCGCCTGGCGCGTCGACTGCGCCATGTTGACGATCGGGATGGCGAACAGGATGGCGGCGTATTTCGGGCTCTCGCCGACCGGACCGAGCGTCTTGTCGAGATCGAGACCGTCACCCTGGATGACGTTGACGCCCGGAAAGCGCTTCTTCAGCTTTTCGGCAAACTCGCGGTCGTATTCGATCGAGGTGATGCGCTCGGGTGCAACGCCCTGTTCGAGCAACGTCCTTGTGACGACGCCGAGGCCGGGACCGAGTTCGAGGATCGGTCCGTCGAGTTCGGTCGTGGCGTGCTTGACCATCATCCGGCAGTAGGACCGGCTCGACGGCGCCACCGCGCCCATCTTCGCCGGGCTGCGCACCCAGGTCGCCAGGAAGGGGAGCCAGTCGCTCTCGTGGGACTGCGGATTCGGTCGGCTCATGATAAACCCTCAGGACTCGAACAACGGGTCGTCTCGGAACGGGGCGGGTTGCCCGCCACACGCTGCATCGTCTGCTTCGCCACGATCGTTTCCGGCGGCATTGCCGCCCTCGCCGGTCGTGCATTGCCGGGCTCTCCGCCCGGGGACGGATCAGGCGGACCGATAGACGAGGACGCGCGCCGGCGGCAGGTTCCGCTTGATCCACGGGCTGAGCTCCAGCCGCGCGCCGATCCGCGCCGGCTTCACCGGCTGGGTCAGGGCATAGGAAAACTGGATGAAGGGCGCGCCAGGCTGCATCCGCTCGAGCGAGCGTCCGATGACCGTCTCGCGCATCTCGTCCGGCCGGGTGAACAGCGGCAGGCTGGAAACCACCGCCTCAAGAGGATCGACGCCGATCCACTGCGGCAGAGAAGCGCCGATCGAATAGGCGTCGCCCTGAATGACCTCGGCGTCCGGGAAGCGCTTCTTCAGAAGCTTGCAGAACTCGCTCGAATATTCGACGAGCACCAGCGAGCGCTCCGGTACGCCGCGGGCGATCAGCATCTGGGTGACGACGCCGGTGCCGGGACCGAGTTCCAGAACCTTGGAATTGGCAGAGAAGGCTGCGGGATCGGGAACATAGGCCGCCATAGCGCGGCCGAGCGCCCGCGAGGAAGGCGATACGGCTCCGGTGATCAACGGCCGCTGCAGCCACCCGCGAAAGAATCGCGCCTCGTCGCTGACCTTGATGCGCGGGCGCGCGGCTGCAGGTGATCGCCGCTGCGGTAGTTCGAGCACGCCTTTTCCTCCATCCCACCGGGAGACTCGCCGGACGATACGAGTCCGGCCTGTTGCGGGAACCGGCGTGTCCTGAACATCAGCCGCCGATACGAAACGGTATCTTGAAGATGGGGCGGCTCAGCCGTCGCTCAACCCTTCGAAGAATTCCTTCATCCGGGCGAAGAAGCCGCTGGATTGAGGCGAATTTTCCTTCGAGGAGATCCGCTCGAACTCCTCCAGCAGCTCGCGCTGCTGCCGCGAGAGGTTCTGCGGGGTCTCGATCGCCACCTGGATGAACAGATCGCCGGTCTGCTGCGAGCGCAGCACCGGCATGCCCTTGCCGCGCAGCCGGAACTGCTTGCCCGACTGGGTGCCGTCGGGGATCTTCACCCGGCTGGCATTACCGTCGAGGGTCTGGACGTCGATGTTGCCGCCGAGCGCGGCGGTGGTCATCGAGACCGGCACCTTGCAGAACAGATCGGCGCCGTCGCGCTGGAAGAACTCGTGCGGACGGATCGACAGGAAGATGTAGAGATCGCCCGCCGGCCCGCCCCTGAGGCCCGCCTCGCCCTCGCCGGCCAGCCGGATGCGGGTGCCGTCCTCGATGCCGGCGGGAATGTTGACGGAGAGGCTGCGCTCCTCGGGGAGCCGGCCCTCGCCGCCGCACTTGTCGCAGGGGTCGGTGATGACCTGGCCGCGGCCCTGGCAGTTGGGACAGGTCCGCTCGATCGAGAAGAAGCCCTGCGCCGCCCGCACCCGGCCGACGCCGCCGCAGGTCGGGCAGGCCTTCGGGCTCGACCCCGGCTTGGCGCCGGAGCCCGAGCACACGTCGCACTGGATCGTCGTCGGCACGCCGATCTCGGCGGTCTTGCCGGAAAACGCCTCCTCGAGGGTGATCTCCATGTTGTAGCGAAGGTCCGAACCGCGCTCGCGGCCGCCGGAGCCCTGCCGCCCGCGGGCGCGTCCGCCCATCATCTCGCCGAAGATGTCGTCGAAGATGTCGGCCATCGACGAGGCGAAGTCGCCCCTGAACCCGCCGGCACCGGCGCCGCCGTTCTGGAAGGCGGCATGGCCGAAGCGATCATAGGCAGCGCGCTTCTGCGGATCCTTCAGGACCTCATAGGCCTCGCCGAGCTCCTTGAACTTCATCTCGGCTTCGGCGTCGCCCGGATTGCGATCCGGATGGAACTGCATGGCGAGCTTGCGAAACGCACTCTTGAGCCCCTTCTCGTCCACGTCGCGGGCCACGCCGAGCATTTCGTAGTAATCGACCTTCATTCACGCTTCCATCAATTGTCGTGCCGGCCAACGCCGCGGCCGCGTGGCGTGCGACCGCCCGCCGCTCGTGCCGCCGAGCGATCCGGACATTCGTGATGGCCCGGGCGGCGCCGGACCTTGAACCGTAGATGCCATCGGTCATGGGCGGACGGAATCGCGACCGCCACCACAGATGGCGACATCTTTCGCAGCGTTCGATCGTCGCGCAAATGGTGTTCCGCGCCGGACTTCGCGCTGCAGACTGCCCGCTCATTTAGGAACGTTCGCTCGCCGATACCATAGGCCGCAGTTGAGGCATAGTCCGCCGGGCTTTGGGCGGCCGCCCCTCGGCGAAAGGCTCAGGCCGAGGCAAGACCCGGCCCGGCGCGGGGCGATCCCCCCTTGCGGGAACTCAGCATCCTGGCGCAGAGCGGCTCGAAGTAGATCCCGGAAAGCACCGCCACGACCACCGTCGCGAGCATCGGCAGGGTCCAGAAGACATAGAAGTCGATAACGTTCATCTGCCGCAGGCCGTGATACCAGACGACTTCGAGGAAGATGAACTCCATCACCGGATGGATCAGGTAGATGCCGAAGGCGACCCGCGTCACCGGCATCAGCGGCGCCAGCATCGCGGTCGAATCGGGCGCGGCGGTCTCGGCGAGCGCCGTCAGCGTCAGCGCGGCGATCATCAGCGGCATAACGACATAGTAGTCGCAGCCGGCCAGCATGGCGACGACGACCAGCGCCGTCGTCAGGAGACCGGGCCAGTGGCTCCTGACGTCGAGCAGCCGGCGCTCGACGACGACTGCCGTGGCCGCACCGATCATGAAATCGGCGAGCGCGCGATAGGCGCCCATGGAATCGGCGGTCATCCAGTGACCGCTTGGAAACCAGCCCCGCGCCGAGGCGATCTCGAGGACGCCGATCCACAAAGCGATGGCGGCCAGAAGCGCCGCGAGCCCGCCTCGCCTCAGAACGATCAGCACCAGCGGAAACAGCGCATAGCAGAAGAACTCCGCGCTGATCGACCAGGACGGATAGTTGAGCGCGAGCCCGTCGGTCGTCCCCAGCGCGTGCAGGAGCAGGAGGTGGAACGGCAGCGCCGCAAGGTCGTGCCGCCAGGGATAGTTCGGCGCGCCCATCGCAAAGGCGAGGAGCGCCACGGCGGCAAAGAATAGCGTGATGACGTAGTGCAGCGGCAAGAGGCGCGCCGCGCGGGCCCGCATGAACCGGCCATAGGAGGCAAGGTCGCCGACCCTTGCCTGATAGCGGGTCGTGATGAAGAAGCCGGAGATCATGAAGAACATGTCGAGCAGCGGCAGCAGCCGATAGAGCACGCTCGTTCCCGTCTCGACGCCGTAAGGCGCCCAGAACAGGAAATGATAGGCCATGATCAGGATCGCGGCGACGAAGCGCCAGCAATCGAAGATCCGGAAATACAAGGCAGGCCTCCGCCGAAGGTGCGGCGACTTTAATCGTCGCCACGGCGATCCATTGTTCCGCCGTTCATCGGCCGCCGCAACGAAATGCCGAATTTTCGGTTAAGACGCCCGCAACCGCAGGGAGACCAGCGCCCGGCTGACAGTATTGCCGGACAAGCTGGCGCAGACCGTTCGGCGCAACAGTGGATCCCGCGGCGGAGACTTATGCGAAGTCAGATCCGGTCGAGCGGACAGGGAACGGCCTTGCGGTCGCATTTGCGACGATAGACCCGCTCCCATCGCGACAGCCGGCCGCGTTCGACCAGCCTTGCGACGAGTTCGCGGAAGAACGCCTTTTTCTTCGGCTTCTTTTCCAGCCGCTTGAAGCGCTTCTTGTCGCGGCGGGTCATCGAACAGCCGATGCAGCTGCCATCCTCGCCGCGGAACTTGCAGACGCCGATACAGGGCGACGGCGCCTTGGCCCATCGTTTCGCCACGAACATCCTCTGAAAAGAGCCCGGCCAATTCGCCGGGACGGGAAAAGCAGGCGTCCGACCAAGGTGGACGCAACGCAGCGGATCGTCACTTTGACCCGGCGGATTTGGCTGCTATAAAGGCTGACAGTGATTGTCAAGTTTTTGAATGATTCCAGACTGGCCGGTGCGCATCAGCCGGAAAGCCGGGAATCCTCGACGGACGACCCGATGAGCGCAGCATTCGCCTATGCAGAACCGGCTTTCGCCGGTGCCGTGATTCTCCCCTTTCAGCGCGATGGCGGAACCTTCCAGTGCCCGACGGTGGCACAGCGGGTGCCGCAGCTCGCCGAGGAGGACGTCGTCCGGCTGAACCGCCTGCGCTGGTTCGCGCTGAAGAGCCGGCTGTCGCCGAAGCCGGACGTCGAGCGCGCCTGCCTCGTCCTGTCCGCCCAGGCGGAAGCGAGGATCGACGATCTCGCCAATATCTTCTTCCGGGCCCTCGACGAACACGCCAATCGCGAGCTCTCCCTCTATCGCCCCGGCGCCCGCCGGCCGTCGGAGGACGAGATCTGGCTGCTCCGCCTGCTCGATGCCTGGCGCGAGGGCGACCGCAAGGCCGGCTCCGCGCTGATCTCCTGGCGCGTCGGGCCTGAAGGCCGGCGCTGGCTGCGTTTCCTCGCCGAGGCATTCGCCAACCACCTTTGAGCCAGAAGGGGCCGGCATGGCAGCAATCGCGTCTCGACCCCCGGCTTCATCCCGCACGCCCCTGCACCCTCGCACGGACCTTGCCCGTCCGGCCGACGGCGTTCGCCTGCCAGGTTCCGGCATCAAGCTCCTCTTATCGGCGCGCTCCAAGGGCGGCCAGAACGCCGGTGGCACACGCCTGATGCCCAACAATCCGGGTTTGCGGAAACGGGTGTGCCATGTCCGGAAAATTCTTCGGGGCTCGGGGTACCATGTTCTTTAGAAGCGTTCTATTGTGGGAAACCAAGGACGCCGCAGGGCGTTTGCGATTCGAGATTTGAGAAAGGAGACTGCAATGGCTCTCGTGGCCGCGAAGATGGAACCGACCGCCAAGGAAGAGATCGTCGAGGGTCTGACCCAGGCGCTGGCCGAAACGGCCGTCGAGACGATGAAGGCGCAGAACTTCCATTGGAACGTCACCGGCATGGCTTTCGGCCCGCTGCACGAGCTGTTCCAGAAGATCTACGAGGATCACTTCGAGGGTCAGGACTTTCTCGCCGAGCGCATCAAGGCGATGGACGCCCATGCCGAGGGCCGGCTCAGCGTCTTCCTGTCGCGCAGCGCCATCACCGAGCATGACGGCAAGACCGACGCGAAGACGATGATCGAGGTCCTCCTGAAGGACCAGGAGACGCTGTCCTCGACGCTCTCGGCCCTCGCCGCCGTCGCCGACCAGCATGGCGACTGGGCGACCAACGACATGGCCACCGCCCGCATCGAGGTGCACGACAAGTTTGCCTGGATGCTGCGCGCCCATCTGCGCGGCTCGGCGGCCTGATCCGGGCCATTCCGGGGCACGGCCGATCCCCACGGGCGGCCGGGCGTCCCCGAGAATGTTGCGATGATTTCGAACCCCGCCGATGCCGGCGGGGTTTTTGCGTTCAGAGCGCGGCCAATTTGGGGATGCGCTCAGCCACGGGCGAGCGCCTTTTCCGCGGCTTCAAGCCCCCATTCGAGCAGCCTGCCGGCGGCCTCGCCGCTGGCCGCCTCGACATAGCACCGAAGCTCCGGCGCATTGCCCGAGGCGCGGTAATGCACCGTCTCGCCGGATCGAAGGGAGATCCGCAGCCCGTCGAGGTGGTTGACGTCGGTTACCTCGCCGATGGCCGAGAAGAACGCCTCGCGATAGGCCTGGTCGCCCGCCAGTCTTTCGAGAAACGGTGAGCTCTCGCTCGCCGGTACCTCTTGCAGGCGATGGGCCGCGGTAAACCCGGCATCGAGCCCGTCGACGAGCTTTGCCAGCGGCGTCTTCGTCGCGGCCATCTCGGCGAGGACCGCGATGATCGGCAGCAGGCTGTCGCGGGTCGCAAGGGCCGCGAGGCTGCGCCCCTCGCGCTCGACGTCGGAGCCGAGAAGCAGGCCGCCATTCGCCTCGAAGCCGACAATGCCGGGCTCGCCCGCCTTCGCGCCCTCCTCCATCGCCGCGATGACGAAGGGGCTGCCGACCCTGGTGCGCCGGACGGTCCTGGCGATCCCCGAACGCTCGATCGCCGAACTCGAGGTTACCGGCGTGACGATGGTCGACAAGCCGAGATGATGGGCGGTGAGGAGCCCGATGACGTCGCCCCGCAAGACCGTGCCCTCGGCATCGGCGACGAGCGGCCGGTCGGCGTCGCCGTCCGTCGAGACGAAAGCGTCGCAGCGCTTTTCCGCGGCCCAGCCCTTCAGGAGTTCCAGATCCTCCGGCCGGTGCGCCTCGGTATCGACCGGGATGAAGCTGTCAGCCCGCCCGTAGCGAAGCGTCTCGGCCCCGAGCCTCTCCAGCGTTTCCGCCAGGATGTCGCGGGCGACGGAGGAATGCTGGTAGACGCCGATGGTGAGACCCGTGAGGGCGTCCGGCCCGAAGAAGGCCGCGTAGCGCTCGATATAGGGCGTCACCGCGTCGAGGGTTTGGGCTGGTCGCTGCCATTCGCCGCGCGCCTCGAATTCGAGGAGATCCCGCTCGCCGAGGGCCGCGAAGGCCTCGAGGATGCCGGCCTCGTCCGCCTTGCCGATCTCGCCGGCCGGCGAATAGAATTTCAGGCCGTTGCGGTCGTCGGGAATGTGGCTGCCGGTGACCATGATCGCCGCGGCCTGGCGCTCCAGCGCGGCAAGAGCCAGCGCCGGCGTCGGCAACGCGCCGCAGTCGATCGGCTCGAAGCCGGCAGCCTCTGCGGCGGCGAGCACAAGCCCGGCGATCTCGGGACTGCTCGATCTGAGATCCCGACCGACCAGCAGCTCGCGCGACTTGCGTGCGAGCCCCGCCACGTCGAGATGGCGCAGGAAGGCGAGGCTGTAGCCGTAGCTCGGCCAGCCGAGGAGATCGCCGACGAGGCCGCGCAGCCCGCTGGTGCCGAATTTCAGGCTGGTCATGTCCGTCCTCGTCCTTTGCCTGCCAGAAGAGCGCCGCGCCGAGGCCCTCAGCTTCTGGCGTAGACGTCCTCGATGCGGACGATGTCGTCCTCGCCGGTATAGCTGCCGACCTGCACCTCGATGAGCTTCAGGTCGATCTTGCCGGGATTGTGCAGCCGGTGGACGCAGCCGATCGGCAGATAGGCCGCCTCGTTCTCGTGATAGAACTTCACCTCGCCGTCGATGGTGACTTCCGCAGTCCCATGGACGACCACCCAGTGCTCGGCGCGGTGGTGGTGACGCTGCAGCGACAGCCGGCCGCCGGGCTTGACGCAGATGTGCTTCACCTGAAACCGGTCGCCGATGTCGATCCGCTGGTACCAGCCCCAGGGCCGGTGGATGCGAAGGTGTTCGCCCGCCTCGCGCCGGCCGGCCTTCTTCAATTCGCCGACGAGGGTCTTCACCTGCGGTGCGGCAGCCATCGAGGCGACCAGCACCGCGTCATGGGTGGTGACGACGACGACGTCGTCGAGGCCGAGCACGGTGGTCAGCGTCTCTTCCGAGCGCACGAAGCTGTTGGTCGTCTCGATCGCCAGGACGTCGCCTTCGAGGCAGTTGCCGTTGTCGTCCTTGTCCTTCACCTGATGCAGCGAATCCCACGAGCCGATGTCCGACCAGCCGAATTCGGCGGCGAGCACGCCGCCCGCCCGGGTCTTCTCCATCACCGCATAGTCGATGGAGATCGTCGGCGAGGCGGCAAATGCGGCAGCATCCAGCCGGACGAAGTCGAGGTCGCGCGCCGCCCTGTCGACCGCCTCGCGGGCGGCGGACAGGACGTTCGGGGCATGGGCCTCGAGCTCGCCCAGCATCACCTCGATCGAAAAGGCGAAGTTTCCGGAGTTCCAGACATAGCCCTCGGCGATGTAGCCCTCGGCCGTCGCCCGGTCGGGCTTTTCGACGAAGCGCTCAATCGAGCGGGCGCCCTCTCCGAGGCTCTCGGCGCCCGGATGGATGTAGCCATAGGCCGTCGAGGGATGGTCCGGGGTGATGCCGAGGGTCATGATCCGGCCGGTCGCGGCAACGCTCGCTGCCTTGCGCACCGCCTCGCGAAAGCCCGGCTCGTCGCGGATGACGTGGTCCGATGCCAGCAGCAGGCAGACGCCGCCGATGCCCTGGCGTTCGGCCATCAGCGCGCCGACGGCGACGGCCGCGGCGCTGTCGCGGCGTTCGGGCTCGAGCACGATCTCGGCCTCGATGCCGAGCGCCGCCAGCTGCTCGGCGGTGATGAAGCGGAAGTCGTTGTTGGTGACGACGATCGGCCGGCCGAAGCCTTCGCCGACCACCCGGCGCATCGTCGCCTGGAAGGCCGACAGCCCGCCGTCGAGGAGCTGGATGAACTGCTTCGGCATCGTGTCACGCGACACCGGCCAAAGCCTGGACCCGGCGCCGCCGGCCATGATGATCGGGATGATGGTGGGCGATGCTGCCATGGAGAAATTCACCGCTTGTGGTTTCGGCCGGGTCAGACGGTTGCTGGCTCCCCCGCGGGGTCGGTGCAAGCCATACCGTCCTTCGCCGCGGCTTTCCATAGGGCGAGCATATCACGCGGCCCGCCGACCGACGGGCTGCACGCCGATCATGGTGAACGGGCGGCAAGCCGCCCGACGCGTCGCCCAAGCTCTGCACGCGCAACACCGATCACATTAATTTCCGTTGCGTAAGCAAAATGATCAGGGCTACCTTCCGGCCGCGATACGTCCCGGGATCGCTGCTGCCCGCCCGACCATGCGTGCCGGGCAGCGCGCAAATCCCTCTGGTGCTTCCACTGCGGCCGTGGCGAACCCGGCACGCTGCAGAGATTGGATCGTCGATGAGTGATCATGACCGACAGGGCAGGCACCGGCTCCTTCGCACGCATCCGCTTCACTCCCTTTTCCCGGCGCCGGCTTGCCCGAGCCGGCGACGCCTGCAACGCCCCTTCCCCATCCGTGAGGCCTGAACCGATGCCCAAGCACCGCAATGCCATCCTCGCCGGCACGGCGCTGTGTCTCTTCGTCGGCGCGTCGACGCCGCTCAAGGCGCAGCTCAGCGACGCCATCAACGACGCGATCCTCGGCGGCGGCCAGCGCCAGCCCCAGGTCGAGAACCCGCAGGCCCCCCCGCCCGCCGAGCAGCCGCCCGCAGCCGCAGAGCCGCCGGTGAGCGAACAGCCGCCTGCCGCAGCCGCTCCCGATCCGCAGCAGGATGCGCAGCCGGACCCTGCCGCCAAGGCGGATCCCGAACCGATCGCCCCGCCGGCCGCCGCCGAACAGCCGGCCGCCGCCGACGCCGACCCCAACTATTCGGGCGGTGGCCCGGCCCCGATGCCCGGCGCCGGCGCGCCGGTCCTCGCCCGGCTGACCAGCGGCGACGAACCCTCGCTCGGCACCGGCATCCGCCTCTCGCAGGAGGAGATTTCCAGCGGCAATGTCGGCTTCCGTCAGATGATGGAGATCGGCCGCCACCTGTTCACCCAGTCCTTCACCTCCGTCGAGGGCTATGGCGAGGGACCGACGGGCCCGCGCGAGCAGAAGCGCCACCAGATGAACGGCAACGGCATCGGGCCGATGGCCGCCTTTGCCCAGATCCCCTGGATGCGCGTCCATGGCCTCGATGCGCAGGCCTGCCTCGAATGCCACAACGTCGCTGGCTTCGAGACGCCGGCCGGCGGCGCGACTCCCGGCCGGACGGTGCGTCCGGACCGCGTCTCCGGCGCCGGTGCGGTGACTTCGGCGGCGATCATCAACCCGCTGCTCGAGCTGCCGGCCCCGAAATGGGTGGTCGACGCCTTTGCCGAGCGTGGCGTGACGGATCCCGGCAACATGTATGCCGTCTTCCTGCGCAATCCGCCGCATGTCTTCGGCGCCGGCTATACCCAGAAGCTCGCCGAGGAGATGAGCTTCGACCTTCTCTCCCAGCGCCGCGCGGCGATCGACCAGGCGGTGCAGAACCGCGGCCAGTGGTACGAGATCCGGCTGAACTCCAAGGGCACCAGCTTCGGCCGCTACCAGGTGCGCGTCGACCAGGGCGCACCTGCCCCTGGCGAACTCCTGCAGCCCTGCGGCAGCGAGCCCGGCCTGACCGAGCGCTGCGACCGGATCGAGGGCGTCAGCGAGGACTTCATCGTCCGTCCCTTCCAATGGAAGGGCATCGCCTCGAACATGCGCAACTTCGTGCGCGACGCGCTGAACTTCCATTTCGGCATGGTTCCGGACGAGCTGATCGCCCAGGGCGCCAATCCCGACCCCGATGGCGACGGCTTCGTCCACGAGGTCTCGATCGGCGAGGTCACGGCGCTGACGACCTTTGCCCTCGGTGCCCGCCCGCCCTCGGTCTTCACGCCGACGGACGCCGGCGAGGTGGCCGAGGTGGCGCGCGGCCGCAGCATCTTCGAGGGCCGCGCCGGCGGTGATCCGTCGGTCGCCTGCGTCACCTGCCATCAGTCGTCGAAGACCGTGCTGAACCCCGTCGTCCGGGTCCACGACCCGCGCCCCGACCAGGAATCGATGCGGATCGTCGCCCGGGAATCCTCCGGCACCGCCCCTGTCCTGACCGTCACCGAGAACGGTGTCGGCCTCGGCCAGGCGGCGCCGCGCGGCCTGCCGCTGCCGGTCGAGCAGGAGTTCCTCGAGGGCGGCCAGACCGCCGCCCAGGAACGGGCGGTCGCCGCGGCCGCAACGGCCAAGGAATCGACCGGCCGGCAGCTGCCGGCGGGCGCGGCCTTCGCCTTCAATCTCAACATGAACACGCCCTTCGAGGACCGCGTCTTCCTCGCCGCGCAGCCGCGGCTTGCCTCCGACGCCACCGGCGCCATCGTGGTGCCGCTGTTCTCGGACCTGAAGCGCCACAAGATGGGCCGCTGCCTCGCCGACGTCATCCATCAGCAGACCGACCGTGCCGGCGTCTTCGTGCCGCGGGACCAGTTCGTCACCCGGCCGCTCTGGGGCCTCGCCGATACCGGTCCCTGGCTGCATGACGGCCGGGCGCTCAGCATCCGCGACGCGATCCTGAAGCACTCCGACAATGCCTGTGCCGACAACGGTTCCGGCTATGTCAGCGAGGCGAACGCTGCGGTCGCCGCCTTCCAGGCGCTGCCCGAGGCGGATCAGAACGCCCTGATTGCCTTCCTCCACACCCTCCGGCTGCCCCGGGACACTGGCTTCGACGCCGTCGACCAGAACCGCTGAACGCCGGAGCCCGGCGGCCCTCCTTCCCGGGGTCCCGACCATCAGCACCGGACGACGCCCGACCCGAAATTCGCGGTCGGGCGTCGGCTTTTGCACCCCGCCCCGCCGGATCGGGTCTGGGGCTTCCACTCGGCAAGCGAAATCCAGCGAGCTTTTCGACCCTGAGGAGATCAACGATGCGCTCGATCCTTTCGACCACTGCCATCCTGACCGTGATGCTCTCCGGCGCGGCGCTCCAGCCGCAGGCCGCGCGGGCCGACGGCTACTACGCGCCGCGCGCCAGCGCTGCCGAGATCAACCACGTGATCAATGCCGGCTCCACCGGCCACTACGCCCCGCGCTATGGCGGCGGCTACGGCTCTTCCGGCGGCTACGGCCACCGCGCCGGATATGTCTCCCGCGGCTACGGCCATGCCGACTATGGGTACGGTCATGGCTACAGCGACCATGGCTACGGCGATCATGGCTACGGCTATGTCGACTACGGCTACGACCGTGACGACTACGGCTACGGCCGGGACCTCACCGACCTCGACGATTTCGGCACGGTGAACCGCGACGGCCGGCTGATCACCACCTACCGGACCTATTCGCCTTTCGCCCGGGTCATCCACTCTGCCGCTCCGGCGGACGAGATGGACGGCATGGCTTCCGAGATGGAACAGCCCGAGCCGCGCAGCGATGTCGGCCGGCCGATCCTCTTTGCGTCCGGCAGCGGCGATCTCAGCGAGACGGCGACGGCCGATCTCGACCGCATCGGCAACATCCTTCTCGCCTATGCCGAGACTGACGTCCGCATCCTGATCTCGGCCTATACCGACGCCACCGGCACCCGCGAGCAGAACGAGGCGATCTCGAAGAAGCGCATCGAGACGGTGAAGTCCTACCTCGCCGACAAGTTCGACATCCAGGTCGAGCGCTTTGTCGAAGCGCCGATCGGCGAAGCGACGGCGCCCGGGATCGACGATCCGCTGGCCGCGGAAAACCGCCAGGTGGTGATCTCGCTGCTCGGCCTTGATCTCGACAAGGCCGGCGACCGGGTCGCCGATCGCGACGCCGTCGAGGCGGAGCCGACCTGCAGTGTGCCGGCCTATCCCTATGCCGGCTACAGGGTCGAGGGACGCGTCGTCGCGGCGGGCTTCCAGGATCTCGACGATTTCGGCGGCGGCCGGCTGATCGAGGTCTGCAAGGTCGGGCACTGACCGATCGGAGCGGGCCGGCCAACGCCGGCCCGTTCGACACGCCAAGGCGAGCGGTTCGATTCCGACATCTGATCTGCAGCCCACATCGATCGGAGCTCGAATGTCGAATTCGCTGCACCAGGCCTCCGGCGACGGCCCAGCGACACCCGATGCTCCCGCAGCCGCGTGTTCATGTCTCAGTCACGCTACGTAAGATTGCATCATTCCGGCCTTCGAGACTTGCGGCGGCCCTCTCTTGCGAGCAACCGTCCCCATGGCTTCCAATCGAACGGCTTCATGATAGACTTATCACGGTCATAAAGGACGCAACGGCGATGTGCGGAGTTCTGAAAAGCGGATTTCTCCTGCGTCATCTCTTCGTCTACACTTTTTTCGCCCTGGTTTTTGCCGGAACTGCAGCAGGCGCTGCCGAGAGGGAAGTGTTGCGGCCGGGAGCGCCCGTCGTCGACACCGTCCGCGCCGAGGTGACCGCCGCGATCGCCGGCATCCTCACCTCCAACTGCATCGCGCCCGACGCGCCCCGCCCCTACGATCTCACCTATCTCGGCCTTCCCGCCGGCGACCCGCACGTGTCGGAGAGCCTGCGCTCGCGCATTAACGGCGCGATGCAGGACGCGATCCGGGGCTCGGGCCTGGCGATCAACGTCAACACCGCCGAGAACGCCCGCGTGCTTCTGCCGATCCTCGGCTCCGGCGGCGAGAGCGGCCGCCAGCTCGAGCAGATGGTCAACCGGCTATACGCCTCGACCTTCGCCGTCGCCGTCCAGGCATCGCGGCCGACGGTCGACGTCTCGCGCCTGACCATCTCGATCTTCGCGCGCTCCGGCTCCGGCTCCTACAGCTGCAACCGCACCGTCGGCGTCAATCTTCACCTGCCGTCCTTCACCGCGATCGGCGACTTCCGCGGCTCCAGCGTCGACCTCGTCGAGCTCTCCGGCGCCTACCAGTCGGTGCTCGCCGGCGTCGCGCCGAAGCTGTCGAGCGCCGCCAGCCTGTCGTTCCGGCCGGACATGCGGATCGACGGCAACTGCTCGCTGTCGCAGCGCGCCGCCGACACCTTCACCACCGCCTATTTCCAGATGCAGGAGGGCGAGCTCGCCGCCTGGCTCGACGGCAAGCCTCTGCCGGCGCTGATGACCGGGCAGAACACGCCCGAGGGCGGCACGAAAGACGGCGACGCGAAAGATGGCGGCATCGTCATGGAGGTCGCCTACCGCCTGCCGGAGCGCGACAGCCGCATCGTCGACCTGACGATCACCATCCGCCAGGCCGACACGGTGCTGGCGCGGCGCCGCGCCCTGGCCGTCGCCGACGACGGCATGCTCGACGGCTGCCGCCCGGCCGCCATCGTCGAAGCCGCGACGGAGCCGGCGGCTCCCGCAACCGCCTCCAAACCCGAAACGGCCCCCAAAAAGCCCGCGGACGCCGCCAAGGCCGACCAGCCGGCAGCTGCCACCCCGGTCGACCAGGCCGATCAGACCGTGCAGGCGGACGCGGCGACCAAGGACGCCACCGCCGCTGCCGACGACACCGGCCAGCCGCAGCGCCATCTCTTCATCATCGCCAACCACACCTACCGCTATGCCGAGGATGTGCGCTACGCCAGCAACGACGCGAGCGCCATCGAGAAGCTCTTCGTCGAACAGTTCGGCCTCGCCCCGGCGAACATCACCCGCTACGAGGATCTGACCAAGGCCGAGCTCGAATATCTGTTCGGCGACGCCGACAAGCCGGGCACCATCGCCAACCAGGTGAGCGGCCCGAATGCCGAGGTCTATGTCTATTTCGTCGGCCACGGCTCGCGCTCCTTCATGGGCGGCGGGTCGGACCGCACGCCCTATCTCCTCGGCGCCGACAGCCGGCCGGACCGGCTCGACCTGACCGGCTACGACCTCAACACCATGATCGGCCAGCTCGCCGCCATGCGCGAAAAGGCGTTCCCGAAGGGCCGGGTGGTGGTGATGCTGGAGAGCTGCTTTTCCGGCCGCTCCGACGCCGGCGATCTCGTCACCGGAATCAGCGCGCCGAATTCCGGCGCGGCCCCGGTGCTGAAGGCCGGCAAGGGCGTGACGCTGATTGCCGCGGCCCATTCCGATCAGGTCGCCGTCTGGGATTCCGACTACCGCCACGGCGTCTTCACCGATGCCCTCGTCTCGGCGCTCTACGGCGAGGCCGACGAGGCCCGCTTCGGCGGCAATGCCGACGGCCGCGTCACCGTGGCGGAACTCGAGAGCTTCCTCGATACACGGATGTCGCGCCGCATCAAGCAGCTGCGTCCGGAATTCCGCCAGACGCCGGAAATCGACGGCGCCGCGGCGGGCGACATCATCTTCACCCTGCCCGGCGACGGCATCGGCCGCGAGGAGGCAACCGAGCGCGAGCACTACGAACTGCTCACCGCGCGGGAAATCCTCGAATCCAAGGACCTCGGCGGCATCCAGCCCTATCTTCGCGGCTGCGTCTACTGCCCGCTGAAGGAGGAGCTCCGCGATCTCGTCCAGACCGAACGGCGGCGCGAGGCGATCTGCCGGGCCGAGGAGCGGCACGCCGCCGAACTCCTCAAGCGCGGCAGCGCACTCGAGATCGGCGCCTATCTGCAGGGCTGCGAATGCTGCGGCGACAAGAAGCCGCTGGAGGATCGCCTCGCCGCGCTGAAGCAACCGGATCCCGGCGCGCTGAAGGACGAGGCGCTCTGGGCCGCGGCGGAAAAGGACGGGACCCTCGACGCCTACTGGTACTATGTCCAGAACTGCGAGGACTGCACCAAGAAGCGCGACGGCGAGAAGAAGGTCGCCGGCATCTGCCAGCGTGCCCATGAGACGGTCGAGACGCAGTTTCCGGCCGACCGCTCCTATGACGGGCTGCTGCGCTACCTCGCCAGCTGCAACGACCTGCCGCCGGTCTGCGGCGCCTGCCGCCGGATGGGCGAGGCGATCAAGCTCGTCGCCGAGATCGAGAGCCGGCCGGACTTCGCCTCCCGGGACGACAACCCGATCACCATCCCGCATGCGCCGGAGCGGGCCGCCGCCGTCGAGAGCGAGGATCTGAAGTCCTACAAGACGGTGATGCTCTCCTCGAACTCCGCCGACTACGACGCCTTTCTCGAGCACTATCCGACCAGCGTCTACGTCCCCGAAATCAAGGAGCGGCTGACCAGCCTGCTCGCCCAGGAGGCCACCTGGGAGGAAGTCTCCAACCTCCACACGGTCGAGGCCTATCGCCGCTACGTGCTGCAATATCCGAGCGGCAAGCATCTGCGCGAGGCACGCGACCGGATCGAGATGCTGCAGGACGAGACCGACTGGCAGACCGTCCTGGTGGAGCGCTCCCGCGAGGCCCTCGTCGAATATCTGAGAAAGCGCCCCACCGGCCGCTATGCCGATCATGCCCGCCAGCTGGTGCGGGAATTCGACGAGAAGGGCTGAAACGACGCGAAAAGGCGTTGCGTGGGCCGCCATGCGAGGGGACGGGACGCAAGAATGCGGCCCGGCCCCTCGACCCGTTCAAAGACTTGACCCTTTCAAGGACGCGAGAGGCAATCAGCATGGGGCAGCCCGACACGCTCTTCACCTGGTCCGAAACCGCAAGAACGGAATTCGAGGCCCTCGTCGACGGCACCAACGCCTCGGAGCGCTTCCGCCTCGCACTGGCCCAGACGATCGCCAATGGCTGGGGCTCCAACCGCGACAAGCCGGTCTGGGCGCTGGCCGGCACGCTGGCACTCCTCGGCGAGACCGGCGCCGGGCTGTCCAGCGCGCTCGACTTTCTCTGGATGCCGGCGAATGACTGCTTCGCCCATCTCGGCGCCAGCCGGCATCCGGCCGTCTCTGCCAACGAGGGCGGATCCTATCACCTGAAACTGCCCGGCGGCGGTCTCCTGCTCGACCGCTTTCGCCACAAGCTGCTCCAGAAATATCTGGAATTCCTGATCTCCTGCAATGGCTTCGGCCATTCGGAAGAGGTCGCCGGCCTGCTCGATGCCTGCCTGAAGGCGGGGCTGACCGACAAGGCCGCCATCGACACGGCGGTCCGGTCCATCGCCAGGATCCTCTACCGCTATCGCACCGAGCATTTCGACGACGGCCACGCGACGTCGGCCTTCTCGATCCTGCGCGCCTATCTCGCCGGGGTCGGCGACACCATTACCGACGACACGGTCTTCGAATTCTGGTCGGCCGAGGCGAACGCCCATTTCAAGACCTATCAGGCGAGCTTCTTCGCCCTGAAGGACTATGTCGACGCGCTGGCCGATGCGCGCTCGCGCGCCGCCATGCGGCGGGCCGGCGAGATCGACGCGCCGGGCATTTCGGCCGAGCTGGCAGTCGATTTCGTCGACCCCTTCGACACCGAGGAGGACGATCTCGGCGACGTCGCGGAGGAGGCGGAGCAGGCCGCCGCGGCGTATCAGGGCGGCGAGAGCGCCGCTGCGGCGGCCCTGAAGGCGATCGCCGAGAGCGACGTCAAGCTGATCAAGAAGCGCGAGGAGATGCTGGCCGCGCCGATCGTCTCGGCCGGCGGCTTCGGCTGCAGCCTGCCGGTCGCAACGCTGCGGCTGCTTGCCTTTCACCCGATCCAGTCTGCGCTTTCCAATTCTCTGAGGACAGGCAAGGCCACCCTCTCGCTCGAAGAGCGCGTCACCTGCGTCGAAGCCCGGCGCTACGGCGTGCTGATGGGCGAGATCGGTGAGCTCGAAACCGCGATGACGGAATGGCTGAAGATCGCCTTTGCCGTCCGCACCGAAGAAGCGACCGGCAATGCCCGGGCCGATGCCATCAGAGCCGAGGGCGTCGCGCTCCTCAAGACACGGCGCAGCCAGTCTCTGGCAAGGCCGCGAGAGGAGCTCGGCATCGCCTTTTCCGCCGTCGAGCGGCCGCTGATGGCGCTGGCAAGGGCGCTCGCCGAATACCGCACGGCCGTTCGCGGCCGGGCGCGGCGCAACGAGGACCTCGACATCGGCTTCGAAGCCGACCGGTCGCGTTTCGCCGAGCAGCTTCGCCGGCTCTATGCCGGCTGACATTCGCGACGCCTCGACGGGGCGATCCGCAGCACCGACGAGTGAACCGTAGCGATCAAAGAACAAGGTCCGAAGAGGGGCCGAACCGAAAAGGGATAAGACCGTGACCATCCGCCTCGACCAGATCACCACCCCGGAGCTTCTCGCAGAAGCCGAGCGGCGCTTTGCCGATCGCCGCGCGGCGCGTGACCTGGCGGGCGACGGCCTCGAGCCGGCCGAACGCACCGGCCGCGTCGACATCGCCAGCTTTCTCGCCGGCCGGACCGCCGATGCCGGCGCCGGACCGGTGCCGATCGGCCTCCTCAGGCTACGCCGCCGCTATCTCCAGAGCCGCAGCCTCGCCTTCTCGACGGTCGCCCGGGCGGCGAGCACCGAGACCGACGTCGCACGCACCATCGGCGGCTTCCGGATGGAGCTCGTCGACGAGGGCGACGCCTTCTTCGTCGTCGTCTCGGCCGACGCCGAAGGCAAGCTCCCCCGTCACCTTACCTTGATCCATGAAGAAATGAGATTGTCACTCGACATTCCGTTGGGTAATCCTATTGGCGGTGTGCTTCAGATCGGGCTCGATCCGTCATCGGACGGCGATCGCAGAGTGATAGATCTCCTGAAGGATCCGAAGACGGAAATCTACTTGTCGTAACCCGGTCGAAATTACCGCAACTTCCGCAAGGCCAAAGCGGCCCGATCATGAAGTTTGCGAGGAAGGTATCGAGAACAATCGGATGCAAGCGCTTGAAACCGTGCGTCAGTTCACGCACAGTCCGGCTTCCGACCCTGTTCTCGATGCGGCGCGTCTCGCGGCGAGCGTCAACGCGCGAAGGCGTATGCGTGTCATCATCCCGACTACCGCGAAACCGGTCGAACTGCGCGCCATCAAGCGGCGGCCGCGGGTGCCGGCGAGCTACATGGCGACGGCCGGCGACTTCCGTCCGCTGGCGCTGTCTTCCGACTACCACCGCTTCGTCAACGGGCCGCTCCGCCTCGTCGTCGCGGATCTGCCGTCGGTCGAACTCAGCCTCTCGGACGCGCTCGACTGCGGCAGGTCCTGGGAACTGCCGGTGCTCATCGCCCATCTGCTCGAATCCGCCGGAAGGCTCACCGAGGCCGAACCGATGCTGGTCTGGGCGACCGGCATGGTCGATGCCGATCTCAATCCGCAGAGCGCCGACTACCACATCCCGCTGAAGCTCGAGCTTTCCCGGCCGATCTTCGCCGAGGCGGAAACGCTGGGCCAGCGGGCCGTCATGGTCGTCCCGCCGCCGCAGAGCGTTGCCGAGCGCGAGACGATCGAGGCCTTCTGCGAGGAGTTCGGCGTCGAATTGACGATCGCCGCCAGCGCGGCGGAGGTTCTCGACGCGTTCGACCTCGCGATCGACACCGGTGAGAGCGGATCCGAGCCAGCCGGCGCCGAGGTCCTGCCGCTCGCAGCGCCGATGCCACTCGCCGGCCTCTCCGCCGCCGGCGGCGCAGCGGCCCTTCCCGAAGGGCGCAGGCCCGGCCGGCCGGTCCTTGCGGTCGCCGGCCTTGCCGCAATTCTCGCCGCGGCGGCCGCCGGCTACGCCGTTTTGTCGTCTGAGCGTTCCACTCCCTCTCCCGAGACGGGGCGGCAGCCCGAACGGGCCCTGATCGCCGCGAGCGACAACCTCGCGGTGGACGGGCTCTACGCGGAGACGAGAGCGGCATGTCAGGAGAAGATCTACACCGGTGGCCAGTTTGCCATCGAACCGGCGCTGCGGCAGGCGGGCGGCTATGCCCTGAAGGCCCGCGAGGGGCTGTGCGGCCTGAGGCTGCGCAACCTGTCGGACCAGGCGCAGAAGCTGTTCGTCGACGCGAGGCTGACCAGCCTGGCGATCCCCGGCGGAGCCTCGGTCCTGACCGGCGGCGAACTGTCGTCGGGGGAATCCACCCTGCTCTACTTCACCCGGCCGCCCGATCCCATGCAGGCGGACGCGGTGATGCGCGACCCGACCGGGCTCGAAAGCCGCGTCAGCATCGCAATCGACTAGCAAGCCGCCTGGCGGCGTTCCGTCACGAGGGAGGAATGGCATGACCCGAATGCTTCGCTCCGACGGACGCTCCACCGTCCTTTTCGCCCGGCCGCGCGGTCTTCTCGCGCTGGCCGCAGGCCTTGCCGCCTGTGTCGCCGCCGGCCTCGCCTCGCCGGTTCCGGCACTCGCCCAGGCCGACATCAACGCCATCCTCGGCGGCGAGCAGCCCGCCGCCGGTGCCGATGCCGGAACGCCCGGCATCCGGCCGCAGCCCTTCCCCGGCACGCCCCAGGCGGCGCCGCAGCCGGCGCCTCAACCGGTGCCGCAGGATCAGGCCGCCCCTGCCGCCGCGCCAGACCGCGGCAGCGAGGAACGCTGGGTCACCAGCGACCACCCGGTGGAAAACCTCGCGGTCATCTCGGTGCACCCGCTTCCCGGCGAGAAGTGCCAGGACGTCCTCTTCGACATCCGCCCGTCGACCCGCGTGCGCCACAGCCCGAATGTCGGCGGCACGGTGGATTTCGATCTTGGCCAGCTGTGCCTCCTCGGGCTTCGCAACGAATCCGACAAGCGCACGGTCGTCGTCCGGGTCGGCGAGGAGCTGAAGACCGTCGCGATCGTCTCGGACAGCCGGCTGAATTCCGGCATCGCCCTCGGCCCCGGCCGGGAAATCATGACGCCGATCCGGCCGCTCGACGTGAAGGCGCTGACCATCGGCGTCGAGGCGGTCTGGGACGACCAGATCGATGCCGCCAATCCGACCGTCGAGAGCTTCGGCCTCAGACTCGTCAACAGAACTCCCGGAAGCTGAGGAGCCTCGTCATGGCGCGCCCCGCCTTTCATTCCGCCCCCAATGCCGCCCCCACTGCCGCGCTTGCAAGACGCCGGCTTGCCGCACTTCTCGCCGCGGCGATGCTCGGTGCCGCCGCCCTCCCCTCGGCGGCAGGCGCCGTCGACTTCAAGCTGCCGGCCGAGGACTACGGCAAGGACGTCCTGCCGCTGCACCAGTCGCTCGGCGACGCCGCCCGCGACGTCGTCGACCGGCAGAACGTCTTCGAGCCGATCGGCCTGTTGCGCGAGGACGATCCGATGCGGCGCCTGGCGCGGGCCATCGGCCGGCTCGACCTGAAAGTCGAGGAGAACGGCCAGCAGTTCCTGTCGACCTGCACGGCGACGATCGTCGAGGGCAATCTCGTCCTCACCAACTACCACTGCATTCCCGGCTTTTCCGGCAAGGTGCTCGAGGCCTCGATCCTCCTCGACTATTATGGCCCGGACAGCCAGACGACGCGGATTCCCGTCGAGACGACGCCGGTCGAGAAGGACCCCAATCTCGACTATTCGCTGTCGCGGCTCGCCGGCCCGGCGCCCGCCGGCCTCCTGCCGATCCCCTTCGCCCGCGAACGCTCGCGCCCGCTCGAACGCCTGACCATCGTCCATCATCCCGCCGGCCAGCCGAAGATGATGACGCAGTTCCGCTGCTATGCGGCCGAGAAGCAGGCGGACGGGCCGAAGCTGCGCCATCGCTGCGATACGCTGCCGGGCTCATCGGGCGCGCTGATCTTCAACTCCGAGAGGCAGGTGGTCGGCATCCACCACACCGGCGGGCTCAACGAGAACGACCCGAACAGCTTCAACGAGGGCTCGAACGTCACCGACGTGATCGCCGAGAGCGCCTTCCTGCACCTCGCACCGCCAACGAGCGGATCGGCGCCCGTCGCCGCGGCCGCCACGCCGACGCCACCGGATGCTCCGACCGCCGCCGCCGCGACCCAGCCGGCGCCCAACGCCCAACCGACCAACGCCCAGCCGACCAGCGCCCGCCAGCCGGCCGCTGCCGCCAGTTCGAACGAGGCGATCGGGCAAGGCGATCCGGCCAGACCCTACAACGACCTCATCGGCCAGTGAGGCCGAGCGAAACGCTCTGGGGTTTCCACTCCCCTCGGGACAACCGATCAACCGCATCAGAAGGCTGAAGGAAATGGCGAAGATGACGGGTTCGACAGTCGGAACGAACGGCGCCGGAAGCGGCGCAAGGCCTGCCCGCCGGCACGGCCGCACCCGGCTGGCGCGGCTGCTCCTGGCAGCGCTCATGGCCTCGGCGGCGCCGGCGCTCGTCGGTGCCGGCAGTCCGGCCATGGCGCAGCAGACCAAGGGCGCGATGAGCGAACGGGCCGAGCGGATCATCCGGACGCTGAAACCGGCCGCCCGCAGCCGCTATTCCGACGCGGCCTACGCCAACCGCATCATCGAGATGGAGATCCCGCTGCCGGACCGCGGCGTGAAGAAGGTGATCCTCAACTACAACCACTCCGTCGATCTCGCCGTCTACTACAATTTCGACAGCTTCGACATCACGCCGGAGACGGCCGAGGTGCTCGACGATCTCGGCTATGCGCTGGAAGCGAGCGAGCTCGAAGGCGGCCAGTATCTCGTCGCCGGCCACACCGACTCGACCGGCAAGGAGGGCTACAATCAGTGGCTTTCCGAAAGCCGCGCGCTGTCGGCCAAGCGCTACCTCGTCAAGAACTTCCGCATCGATCCCGACCGGCTGATCGTCGTCGGCTTCGGCGAGACGCGGCTTGCCGATCGCAAGCGGCCGCGCGACGGCATCAACCGGCGGGTCGAGATCACCCTGATCGAGGACGGCTATTCCGGCCCGACCTCCGAGCGCTTCGAGGCGCCCCGCCCGACCTATCGCAAGGGCGCGGCGCCGAGCGCCGAGGACCTCGGCCTTGCCGCCTACGACGCCGGGCCGGGACCTGCCGCGGTCGATTGCGAAGGCACCGAGGGCATCGCCGATCCGCGTCCCGCCGACACCGGCCTCGACGATTTCGGCAATCGCCCGACGCCGGTCCCCTGCGGCGACATCCGCCGCAGCCAGCCCGAGCCCGTGGCGGTCGAAGCGCCCGAACCGGACCCCGATCCGGCGCCGAAGGCCGACGCCACGACTCCGGTCGCCCGCCCGCCGGCCAGTCCGGCGGACAATCAGAACTCCGCGATCGCGAACTGAGGGAGGGCACGCCACGCAAGACCTTTCGCCTTTCAGGACCGGCCGCAACGCCGTGCCATCAGTTCAACAGTCCAGTGAACCCTTCAGTAATCGGAGATCCCCCATGAAGATGCTTGCCAAGACCGCTGCTGCCGCGATGTTCGGCATCTGCGCCCTGACCGGAGCGGCCAGCGCCGCCACCATCAACCTCCTCGTCATGCAGGAGGACTGGGACCAGGAGAGCCTGGTTCGCAACAACCGCATCCAGAACGCGGTGCTTTCGACGATCAACCAGACGCTCAACGCCCCGGCCTATCAGTCGCGGCTGCGCCAGTACGGCATCGAAGGCATGGACGTCTATGACGAGACCGCGCTGACGCTGAACTTTTATCAGCAGGACCGCCAGCGCCGCACCGACGAGGAGCTGATCTCGGTGGTGCGTTCGATCGACAACCCGCAGATGGACATCGTCGTCCCCTACACGATCTACGCCCGTGCGGTGACCGAGCCCTACAGCGGCATCGTCAAGCTGCAGATGTCGCTGAACTACCGCGCCATCGACGTGCGCAGCGGCCGCTTCGTCGGCTCGGACAATCTCGACCTCGACACCAAGGGCGTGTCCTTCTCCGGCTGCGCCGCCGGGCTGAACGGCACCCCGGCCGATCCGCACTGCATCAAGGAGTTCGTCTCGCTCAACGGCGAGAAGCTCGCCCGCAATGCCGGCAACAAGCTGGCGATCCAGCTGGCCGCGCTGCTCGGCCGTCAGTATGGCGGCGGCGGTGCCGGCAAGGCAGGCCTCATCGACGACGCGCCGGTCAACGACGCGATCGAGACCGATGTCGCGACGCTTCCCCATGGCGGTGTCGGCGGCGGCGTCTGCGACAACATCCCGACCACCTTCTCGGTGACCTTCCGGGGCTTCGAGCAGCGCCAGATGAACGCCGTCGAAGAGTACATGGCCTACTGGAAGTGCGCTCTCGACCTCGACGTCAGCTCGTCCGACTTCTCCGAGATCACCTTCTCCTACAAGACCCGCTCCGACCAGCAGCGCATCCTGCGCAACATCCGGCTGATGCTGGAGCTGATGGGCGTCGTCGCCGAACCGCAGACCCAGGGCTCGAACGAGATCGTCGTCGAAGCTCTCGGCATCCGCGAGAACTGACATGACTGCGGCGCCCGTCCCGACCGGACGGGCGCCGCATCATCCCCTCGAGCATGAGACGCAATGGCCGGCATGCCTGCCAGGCCCGCAACCGCAGCGGACGGATATCGCCGCCCGACCCGACCATCCCCCTTTCGCCCGTCGAAATATCCTGGAGCTTCCGAGAGATGCGTAGGATTGATCGCAGTGCCCAGAGTTCCCGCCGGCTGCCCGCCCACGCCCTGAAGGGCGCCGGCCTCCTCACCGGATCGCTCGCAGCCGGGCTTCTTGCCGGCGCGGCCTTCGCCCAGCAGACACCCGCCCCCGCGGGCCAGCTGCTGAAGCCGACGATCGGTTCGCCACTGGCGGACCAGGCGCCCCGCCTGATCAATCCGACCCGCGTCCTCGTCACCCTCAAGGCCGGCGAAAACCGCGAGAGCCTGAAGACCGAGGCGTCACGCCGCCAGCGCGAATCCTCCGACGGCCGGATGGACGCCGTCGTCGCCGCGATCGAAGCGGCGAGTGCCAGCGGCGGCCAGAGCCTCGTCGTCGAGCTGCCCGCGGCGAGCAACGAGCAGAGCGGCCGCCCCGCCGCTCCCGCCGTCCCCGCCGATCCGAACGACTTTGCCGCCAACCTCGCTCCGGACGCCGCCCATCTCGTCGAGGAACTGCGCCAGATGCCGCAGGTCGAGGCCGTCGAGCCGGACCTCTTCCTCTTCGCCAATCAGGGCTCCTCCGCGGCCGACAGCATCAATGCCATTCTCGGCGCCGGTCCTGCGCCGAACGCCGGGCGGCTTCCCGCGCCGGTCGCCCGCGGCAACGCGCCAGGCATCGGCAGCGCGCCGCAGCCTTTGCCGGGGCAAAGGCCGCTCGCCAACGCCGTGCCGCAGCTGTCGGACGATCCGTTCGCCGTCTTCCAGTGGCAACTTCTGGATCATGCCGAGACCTTCTCGGCCACCGCCCTGCCGGGTGGCACCGGCTTTCAGACCTGGCGGGACGCCCATCGCCAGCTCACCGGTCCGGCCCCGATCGTCGCGATCGTCGATACCGGCCTCGTCGCCGCCCACGAGGATCTCGACACCGAGCGGGTGCTGCCAGGCTACGATTTCATCTCGCTCGACCTCGTCGCCAATGACGGCGGCGGGCGTGATGCCGACGCCACCGATACCGGCGACGGCGCGCCTGCCGACCATTGCTTCAAGGGATCGCCGGCGACAGAGAGCAGCTGGCACGGCTCGCATGTCGCCGGCATCGCCGGCGCGACCCGAAGCGACAACCGCATCGGCATCGGCTATCCGGGCGTTCCCGTCCGCATCGTTCCGGTGCGTGCCCTCGGTCGCTGCGGCGGCACCACCTCCGACATCATCGACGCGATGCGCTGGGCTGCCGGGCTGGCGGTCACCGGCGTTCCGGCGAACCCCAATCCGGCCAAGGTGATCAACATGTCGCTCGGCGGCCCCTCCGCCTGCCCGGTCGCCTATCAGGCGGCAGTGGACGAGGTGCTGGCCGCCGGCACGATCATCGTCGTCGCTGCCGGCAACAGCGCCGAGGATGCCCGTCAGACGACGCCCGCCAGCTGCACCGGCGTCATCACCGTCGGAGCATCGGACGCGCGCGGCGTGATGACGCCTTATTCGAATTTCGGTCCCCGCATCGACATTCTCGCCCCCGGCGGCGACGTCACCCGGGACGACGACGGCAACATGGTGCCCGACGGCATCGTCTCGATGGTCTCCGGCGGTTATGCGCCCTACCAGGGCACCTCCATGGCCTCGCCGCTGGTCGCCGCCGCGGTGGCGGCGCTGGCTTCGGAACGGCCGGCGATCACCGCCGCCGAAGCCCGCCAGGCGCTCGTCTCGACCGCCCTTCCCCGCTCCAGCACCGAATGCCCGAAAGGCTGCGGGGCCGGGCTTCTTCAGCTTTCGCCGCCGGCCGACGCGCCGGCGACCTCCGTCGCCCGCTCTTCCCGATGACGCCGGCCGCAATGCCTGGCGAATGAGCCCTTTCGCCCCCTTGAGTCAAAGTTACGAGGTACCTCATGCCTAGGATCATCAGCATCGTCGCGGCCGTCGTCGGAGCGCTGACCCTCGCCGCCCCGGCGCTCGCCCAGTCCTGCGACACCTATCGCGTCGAGGCCCGGCTGCTCAACATGCGGGCCGAGCCGAACGTCTTCGGCACGATCCTCGACGTGTTGCGCTACAACGAACTCGTCTGCGTTTCGAGCAACCAGCCGGCGGGCGGGCAGGACTGGGGCCTGGTGGTGTCGAAGAGCCGGCCGGACGGCAGCGCCACCCAGAAGGTCGAGGGCTGGACGTCGCTGCGCTACCTCGCCAAAGTCGAGGCGCCTGCCGGCGGCCCCGCCCCGGTGGCCGGCGACGGCCAACCCGGCGACGCGCAGCCGGGCGACGATACGGCGGCAGCGCCGCCCTCGACGGGCGACGCCCCGGCGGGCGGCGAGGATCCGGTGACGCTCAACTTCAGCGACCCGGTGCCCTTCGGTCCCTTCCCGGTGCGCGGCCGCAGCATCGAACAGCTCGCCAACAGCCTGCCCCTGTTCTCGCCGATCGAGGGCCTGCCGGAAACCCGCTGGAAGAAGCAGTGCACCTCCTGCCACCAGTGGAACAAGGACAGGCTCTGCGACCAGGGCAAGTCCTACATGGCGAACCCCGCGAGCATCATCCGCATCCAGCATCCCTATGGCGGGCCCTACAAGAAGGCGCTCTCCACCTGGGCGGCCAGCGGCTGCCAATAGAGCCCGACGAACGCGCCGCTTCGCTGGCGGCCCCTTTCAGACAAGGCGAAAAAGGAGCGTCCCATGCTCATCAGACAGATGATGCCGGCAGCAGGCGTGATCGCGGCGATGCTGTGCCTCGCCGGCGAGGCCGGAGCCTGCGAGTTCTACGAGGCGATCGACAGCCGGACCGAACTCTTCGACAAGCCCGACGCCGGCGCAGGGCTCGCCGTCGCCATCCTCCCCGAGGCGACGCAGGCCTGCGTCATGGAGGAACATTCGGATGGCGCCGGCAACACCTGGCACCGGCTCGAATTCTATACCGTCGCCAACGTAAAATATAACGTCGACGGCTGGGTGAAGGCGCCGTCCGGCGCACCGCCCGCCCCGGACGGCACCAGCGTCGCCGCGGTCACCGCCGCGACGCCGGAATCGGCGCGGGGCGAGGCCTCAGCCCCGGAGCCGAGCGCGAAGGCGGCGTTCTTCTCCCACGGCTGGAGCCTCGACAAGGCCCGCTCGCGGCTGAACTTCGTCACCATCAAGAAGGGCACCGTCGTCGAGACCCACCAGTTCGGCGATCTCACTGGCTCGGTGACCCCTGGCGGCGAAGCGGAGGTGAAGATCCGGCTGGAATCGGTCTCGACCGGCATCGACATCCGCGACGTCAGGATGCGCTTCCTGCTCTTCGACGTGGAGCAGTTCCCGGAAGCGACGATCACCGCCAAGTTCGATCCGGCCCAGATCGACTCGCTCTTCGACAATGCGCAGATCAGCTACGAACTGCCGGTGACCCTGTCGATCCACGGCGTCAGCAAGGAGCTGATGGTCCCGGTCGTCATCTCGAAGCTCGGCGACGGGCTGGTGGCGGTGAGTTCGGCCAAGCCGGTCACCGTCTCGACCGCCGACTTCAACATGCAGGACGGGCTGCAGAAGCTCAGCGAGGCCGCCGGCGACATCCCGATCACGCCCTCCTCGCCGGTGACCTTCGAGCTCGCCTTCGTGCCGGCCAGCTGACCGGCGAGGCGGCGCAAGCGCGTGGCCGGCTCTCGCCCGGCATCTCGGGCGGACCCGCCGGGCGAGGCTTCAAACTTTCGGCGCCGGCGAAGTGTTGACTTCGGCGGCGCCACTTCGCATCTGCAGGACATGCGCGTTGCCGAAGCCGATATCCTCATCATTCCCGGCTACAAGGGATCACCGGACGATCACTGGCAGAGCCGTTGGGAGCGCAAGCTCTCGACCGCCCGCCGGGTCCATCAGCTGGAATGGTCGAAGCCCGTCGTCGACGACTGGACCGACGCGGTTGCAGATGCAGTGAACGGCTGCGAAAGGCCGGTCGTCCTCGTCGCCCATTCGCTCGGCGTCGCCGCGGCGATCCAGGCGCTGCCGAAGATCAACCGGCCGATCGCCGGCGGCTTCTTCGTCGCACCGCCGGACGTTGCGGACGAGGCGATCCGGCCGAAGCATCTGCGCACCTTCGGCCCCTATCCGCGCGATCCGCTGCCTTTTCCGAGCCTCGTCGTCGCCAGCCGCAACGACATGTTCTCGTCCTTCGACGCCGCCGAGGACATCGCCGGCGCCTGGGGATCGCTGTTCGTCGACGCTGGCGACGTCGGCCACGTCAATGCCGAGAGCGGCCATGGTCCCTGGCCGGAGGGTCTGTTGACCTTCGGCCGCTTCATGAGCCAGCTGCCGCGGCCGGGCGACTGAGTGCCTGCCCTTGCTGCCGGTTTTGCCGGCAGCCGGCGGTCAGTCGTTGCGGAGCTGGGTCTCGGCCTCGGCGAGGAACTCGCCCATATGGCGGTGGATCTGGTGGTCCGACTGGTCGACGCCAGCGCCGTCGAAATCGGCCCTCAGCTTCTGGAAGATGCCGTCGTCGCCAGGTGTCTGGAAGGCGACGTTGATGACGTCCTGCGCATAGCGCGTCGCGTCCTCGCCGCTGAGGCCCAGCTTTTCCGCCGCCCACAGCCCGAGCAGCTTGTTGCGCCGCGCCTCGATGCGGAACCGCAGCTCCTGATCGTGGACGTAGCGCGACTCGAAATCCTGGGCGCGATCGTTGAAGGACATGCCGTGTTTCCTCAGCTGTGGGCCCGTGCCGGGCGGGTCGTTCCTGACATAAGGAAAGATCGGCGCTTTTTGAAGCCGATTCCTCCCTTCCGTCACAGCGATCCGGGCGCAGGCTGGCGATCCGTCAGCCGCGGCTGAGTTCGGCCCGGATCTGGCGCAGTTCGAGCCGCAGTTCCTGGACCTCCCGGGTGAGATCGCGGGCAAGATCGCCGAGCGCCTCGGCGTGCTGGACGGCCGTGTGGCCGCTCTCCCGCGCCCGCTCGGCAGATCGCCGGTCGAGGTCGCGCATGGTCAGCGACAGCCCCTCGACCGACGCCGCCAGATGACGCACCGAAACGCCGTCGACCAGCGCCGCGTCGAGGCGCGCGGGTTCCGATGTCTCGCCGGTCCTCTCGCCGCTCTTCAGCCCCAGCTTGAGAACGACGGTGGACACGGCGACGCCGAAGCCGCCGCCGATCCACAGCACCCATTCGGGAAGCGTGCTTGCGTCAAACATCGTCGCGGCAGCCCTTCTCCTCGCCGATCCAATAGAGGCAGAAGAGCGCAAGGATGGTGATCGCGCCGTTGCCGGCAGCGCCCGGGCTCGGCAGGCCGCTCCTCGCCGCTCCGATCGTGTAAGCGGCAGTGATCAGGGCATAGACGATCGACCCGGCAAAGCAGCAGGTCGCCCGCACCGTCGAGGTGAGGTTCTGCAGCACGCCGTTGACCACCAGCCCGGCCGCCCAGGTGAGCCCGAGCGCCAGCGCCAGCGCTCCGGTCGGGACCTCGCCGAGCACCGCGTCGAACGCCGCATAGCCCGGCGCGGAAAACGTCGCGCCGGGCAGGAGCAGGGTCAGGCCGAAGAGCGCCAGATTGAGGGCGCAGAACCATTCCGACGCCCGCTTGCGCGCCTTCTTCCGCACATGGACGAGGATCATCACCGCTCGTCCGCCGCGGCGTTTTTCGGCGCCAGATAGACGACGGCAAAGCCGAGCAGCGCGTTGAAGACGCCGAGCCCCAGCCAGGCGTACCAGGGCATCTCGACACCGTCGGGCACGGTGGCGAAGACGGTGGTGCCGGTGGCGGCGATGGTCGCGCCGGTGGCCGCGATGGCCTTGGCGATCTTGGCGATATCCATGAGAGGTCCTTTCCGGTGATCGGGGGATGGGATCGGCGACGGACGCTTGCGCTCGCCCGCTTATCGGCTTTCCTGCGGCCTCAGAGCCGCGCTGCCTGGACATGCATGAAGTCGTAGTTCCGCGCCCGGCCGAGGGAGAGCCAGCCTTCGGCCTCGAAGGCCTGCCAGAACGGCAGGGCGTCGGAGTGGGACAGCCGGGCCTGCGGCACGCCCCATTTCAGCTGGTTGCGCTCGGGATCGAAATCGATCGCAATGCCCCAGGCATGCATCGACCAGGCCGAGCCGCCGCGCATCCGGCGAACGTTCAGCGAGCCGCCGAAGAGATCGATGCCGAGCGCCGCACGGTCGGCCGCAGAATAGGTCTGGGCGGCGCGCTGCAGCACCCGGGTCGCGGACGCAGCCACCTTCTCGTGCAGCGTCATCGTCTTCACCCGCGTCGTCTTCGACCAGGCGAGCACCATGTCGAAGGGCACCTCGATCCGCGTCTGGCGGGTGCCGACTGCGCCGTAGAATGCCGGAACGCCGCTCTGCCGCGGCCAGGTGTTGCCGACGAGGGCAATTTTCTGCACCTCCGCCTCGGGCACCTCGCGATGCTCGACGGCGGCCGCGGTCTTAGGATCGACCCGGCTCGACGACTGCCTGAGGGCCGAGACGACGGCCTCGTCGGCCATGCCGTCGACGGGCAACGCCTTCGCCGCCTCGAATGCGCGGATCGCCGCCGTGGTGATCGGGCCGACGACGCCGTCGATCGGCCCGCAGGCAAATCCGTGCGCCGTCAGCCGGCTCTGCAGCCAGGCTTCGAATGTCATGGTTCGCTCCTTCGATGGGGATCGTGAAAACGAAAAAGCCCGGCACGCTGGAAGCGCACCGGGCGATCATGTCGTGGAGAGGCTCAGGCCCGGAGTGTCGGCCAGCAGGCCACGCCCGCGTTCAGGCTCGAATGCCTCGCCTGAAGCCTATGGAGATCGGAACTGGCAGGAGAAGATTTGTCAGCGTCGACATCGGTGGCAGCCGACACCCTGTCGGCCGCGCCTAAAACGGGGCGGCAGACCCGATGTTCCTGATTTGTACTACAGGTTGCGTGACGTATCAAGAGCGTTTCGTCAGCGACCCTTCGCAAAACGCCCCATCGCGGCAGCGATCTCGGAACCGACCCGGACGCTCAGCCTGCGGGACATGGCATCCACGACCGCCCGCGGCCTTGACGCTCGCCTGCCGCCCTCAGCATAAGGATCCGCCTCGCCGCAGCGACGGCCCGGGACAGGAGGAAGCAGCGCATGGCCGGCATCGTCATCTTCGATCTCGACGGCACGCTGGTCGACACCGCGCCGGATCTCGCCGCCGCTCTCAATCATTGCCTCGGCGTCGACGGTCACGAGGCGGATGCGCTGGCCGTCGTTCGTCCCCATGCCGGCCACGGCGCCCGCGCCATGCTCACCGCCGCCTATGAGCGCCGCGGGCGGGTCCTGACCGAGCCGGAGATGGAAGCCGCGCTGGAACGCTTTCTCGACCACTATGCGGCGCATATCGCCGATCGGTCGCGTCCCTATCCGAACGTCGTTTCGGCGATGGACGGCCTTGCCGGTGCCGGCTACCGGCTCGCCGTCTGCACCAACAAGCGCGAGGGCCTGGCAACGCTGCTCCTCGAGACGCTCGGTCTTGCCGACCGCTTCGCGGCGATCTGCGGCGCCGACACCGTGGCCTTCCGCAAGCCGCACCCTGCCCATATCGAAGCGACGATCGAGCGAGCCGGCGCGGCGAGGGAGCGGGCATTGATGATCGGCGATTCCGCCGCCGACATCGAATCGGCCTTCGCCGCGAAGGTCCCCTCGGTGCTCGTCGATTTCGGCTATGCGCCCGACGCCGCGGCCCGCGGCAGAGCCTCGGCCAAGATCACCGACTATGCCGAACTGACGCCGGCCTTCGTCGCCCGGTTGATCTCCGGCGGGGCCGGCGACCTGCCATAGGCGATCCACCGCCTCTCGCCGTGACCGCGGCCCAATGGAATGCGCTGCCGTGACGATCGGCTATTGACGGAAGCTGCCGACGAGCCCTATAGGCAGCCCTTGCGTCGCCAGCGGCGCCGAGCGCGTATCCAGAAAAGTGTGAGGCGGATGTCCGCCGGAAACGTGCGGGACGAAAGACGGCATCGCCCCCGAAGGCGGATGCGGGCGCGTAGCTCAGCGGGAGAGCACTTCGTTCACACCGAAGGGGTCACAGGTTCGATCCCTGTCGCGCCCACCATTTCATCCAGCCACAGCCAACAATCTGCCAAGTGCCCGCCGGCTTCGAGTGAGCCGACACCGCGGAACCGCGCGGTCTCGTCCCTTGTCCTGTGCGTCGTGCCTGCCGGTCCCTGCCGTTGCGAGACCGCATGACCGCGCTGGACGCATGCCTGTGGACCGTCGTGTCGAAGGCTCGGCGCAAACGACGAAGGCCCGGCGATGGCCGGGCCCTCCAGATGTCGGGAACAGACCAAGGATCGAGATGATCCTCACGGTCCGAACGGATCGAGCGGGATGAGGATCCCGCGCCGCTGCCCTTAGCGGAAGAGCGACAGCAACGATTCCGAAGAGGCATTGGCGATCGACAGCGCCTGGACGCCGAGCTGCTGCTGGGTCTGCAGCGCCTTGAGCCGGGTGGACTCCTCGGTCATGTCGGCATCGACCAGCGTTCCGACGCCCGTGTCGATCGTGTCCATCAGCTTGGAGACGAACTCCGTCTGCATCTCGACGCGGTTCTGGATGGCACCGAGGCTGGATGCCGCGCTGGTGACCTGCGAAAGCGCCTCGTCGACGACCTTGATGTAGTTCTTGATGTCGGTGGTGGTGACCGAGCTGATGTCGATGTCCATGACGGAGATCGCCCCGGCCGAGGCCGCCGACGTCGCGGTCGCCGTTGTGTTGAGGCCGAGGCTGGCTGCGGTGATGCTGGAAGTGCCCGAGGCGGCCGCGTCGCCCAGCGAGAAGGTGTCCGTCGAGGAGAACACGACGTTGTCGGAACCGTCGATCGAGACGTCGATACCGGTGATGTCGGCATCCTTCAGCGCCTGGGTGAGGACCGCCGCGAGGTCGGCGTTCGACCGGATCGTGGTGTCGGTCAGGCCGGCATCGAGCAGCGTCTGGTCGGTGATCTCGACGGTCTTCGCCGCAGCGCCGCCCTGCTTGACCGAGAAGCTCACGAGGTCGTCGGTGTTGGCGAAGGAAACCGCCGTCGTCTCGACCGTTGCCGCCACGCCAGAGGTGTTGGTGTAGGTGTTGAGGTCGATGGTCTTGTCGAGAATGCCCGACTGCGCGCCGCCGGCGTCGATGTCGCCGAAGAGGCGGATATTGGTGATGTCGACGGAAATCGAACCGACGGTCAGCGAGCCCGAAGTGTCACGAGCGATCGTGGAAACGATTTCCTTGGCGAAGGCCGTGGAAGAGCCGGTCGACAGCCAGTTCTGTCCGGAGAACGAGGCCGAGTCGGCGATCGTCTTCAGCTGGCCCTGGAGGGCCGTGATCTCGGACTGGATCTTCGACTTGTCGACGCCGTCCGACGTCGCTGTGGTCAGCTTCGCCTTGATCGAATCGAGCATGTCCTTGGCCGAGTCGAGGCCGGTATAGGCGGCGTCGACGGTGGCGGCACCGATGCCGAGCGAATCGGCGACGGCGGACAGAGCGCTGTTGTCCGACCGCATGGTGGTGGCGATCGACCAATAAGCGGCGTTGTCCTTGGCTTCCGAAACCCGGTAGCCGGTCGAGATGCGGCCCTGGGTGGTGTCGAGCGAGTCGTTGATCGACTGAAGGCTCTGGAGAGCCGTCATGGCGGAGGTGTTGGTAACGATGCTGGTCATCAGTCTGCGTCCCATACGCAAGCACAAGATTGGGACATTCCGGGCTGGCCGGTAACGCGATACGGCGTCATGCCTGCGCCCGGCAGTGGTGTCGGGGGACGCATCGCGATGGGGAGTTGATGCCGCGCCAGCTCGTTAGAAAAACCTAACGGCGACGAACGATAGGCCGCCCCGTGGTTGAAAAGAGAATTTAGCCCTAATGATCGGTAAACGCGGTCGAGTGCGCAATCCGCGGTCCTGCATCCGGCGAGAGGTCTCGCCACGGCCCGGCAAGCCCCTGTCATCGCTGACATTCTTCGTTCCGGATCGATGTTGGCAGATGCGAGCCTCTGAGCCGCTTCCGCCTTGCCGCTACCAGTGAACGGCCGAAGACAACGCCGATCCGGCACCGTCGACCAGCGACCCGACCTCGCCGGAAACGAACCGCGCGCCCGTCGCGATGGGCCGGGTGATCCGTGCCGCAAGGTCGGGATCATCGGGCTCGGCTTGCGCGGCGAACGATGAGTGAGTGCCGCTCGCCGCTCCTCGGCCCGAGCCGGTCTTCGGCATTTCGTCATCGGCCAGCAGCGGATCGCGGGATTCGCAGCCGCGCAAGCAGGTGTCGAACAGGATGACGCCTGCGGGGATCGTCTGATCCTTGCCGCTGCGCGATTTCGGCGGCGTCGCTTCCGCCAGCTGCCGCCCGGCCGGCTCCGACGAGGTCTTCGGCGCCGACGTCGCATCGGCCAGGGTTTGGCTTGGCGGCGCATCCGCCCCGGCGGGCTCTGCAGCGGGCGACTGATCAATCCCGGGCATTGGCCCGATCGTGGCGGTCGGCAAAGGCGCCTCGACAGCGGGAGCGGGCCCATCCTCCTTGCCGAAGATCAGCGTCGTCAGCCCTGCCCCGCCGCCCAGCGCATGCAGCGCCACCATCACCGAACCGGAAAGCAGCGCCTGCGAAGCGAAGCGGCGCGACAGCCGCAGCACGAAACCGATCATCCGCTTCTCCGTCGATTCCGACGATCGCCCCGTTCCGCTTTCAGCAGCGGGGCGCCATCGATTCAGCGTCGCGCGGAATCTCCGATCCCATCCCGGCATAAATCGGACCGTTGGATGACGTTTTGTTGCGAGCGGCTGCCGGCCGAGGTGACGCGCAGCGGCGTGCGAGGGGAGAAAAGATCCCGCAGCGTCTGCCGGCTGGGTTGCTGGCAGTCCATCGCAACCTGAAACGACAGGCCAATCGTCCGGGTGTAATTGCGCCCACAAGGACGCAGGTTACGTCCCACGGTCACTGATAGCGACAGGTCCAGCCGTGGCTCTGGCCACGCAAAAAGGGACCGCCCATGTCACTCGGGCGATCCCCCAAAGCTTTGCTCATTCATCGCAAGCGCGCGGTCGCGCGCGAGACAAGCCTTCAGCTAGGTCAGTTGCTGGTCTGCCCCGGAACGAGGCCGCCTGCCGGCGCCGTGGTGTCCGAACCGTTGCCCATGTCGCCGCTCTTGGCAGTCGAGGAACCGGCCGAATCCGAGTTGGTCGCCTCGTTGCTGTTCATGGTTCCACCACTCGTCGACATGGTGGAGCCGGTCGAGTTGGTCGTGGCCGCGTCGTCGCACTGGGCCGCGGTCGGATTCGCGGCGCAGTCGGTCGCCGAGCCGGAAGTCGTCGGCGCTTCTTCGTTGGAGCGCGAGGAATCCATCTGGGCGGAAGTCTCCGCGGCAGTGCCCGTCCCGGTCTGGGCGAAGGCAGGCGCAGCGAAAAGGGTGGCGGCCGCAGCCGCGACGAGGAGTTTCATGACATCGTCCTTGAGATATTTCCGATGCCTGTAAAATGCTCACTCGGCTGTTCAGTTGCGGTGCCGAAACATCTTTGTTTTCAGCCACCTACCAACTCCGATGATCAATCGGGCGTGATCGTCCTTGACGACGCGCAATCTCCGGCCAGGCCTCGCAGGCGGAAACTCAGGCGCATCGCGCCAGCCCCCGCACGCGCAAATCGGCAGAACGCGCGATCATACAGACGACCGCCGGCGCTCGGTGCCCTGTCGGGAGGCAACGGGACAAAGGATCTGTCGGGATTGGAAGACTGGATGGCCGGTCGATGCGATTTGACGCCGTCGGACGGGTGTCCCGGGCCGGTCGGCAACGACACGGCGATGCGCGGGATAGCGTTGGACATCGGTCCGATGCCCCTTGCCGGGGCACGCCCCGGGCAAGCGATCATGCAAAGGGTATCGATTGTCGTGCGGGCCACTGCCCGCAACCGCCCCGAAAACCCGCCAGCGACAGGTCGCGATCACGGTATCCTGAAACTTCGGGAAAGCGGCCGCGGGTCCAGCCTGCGTCTGCAGGCCGGACCCGAAAACGGTCTTACTTGTTGACGGCGTCCTTCAGGCCCTTGCCGGGCGCGAATTTCGGCACGTTGCGAGCCGGAATGTCCACCTCGGCGCCGGTCGAGGGATTGCGTCCCTTCGAGGCAGCACGGTGCGAGACCGAGAAGGTCCCGAAGCCCACCAGGCGGACATCGTCGCCCTTGGACATCGCGGACTCGATCGCGTCGAAAACGGCATCGACCGCAGAGCCGGCCTGCTGCTTCGAAAGCTCCGCCTGTTCGGCAACGGCCGAGACGAGATCATTTTTATTCATAGGCATCCTCCTTGTCGGGCGTCTGAGCCCATCTGATTCCATACAGAGAACCAGCGATCACTTTTGCGGAAAGGCTCTAATTCGGCAATGTCCGAGAGCCTGGAATTGCCGGGTGTGTAAAAAAATGCCGCCCGTAAAGGCGGCATTTCTCACATAATCCGCGAGGTGAGGTCAGTGCGCAACAGCCGTTGCGCCCTCCTCCACCGGTTCCGGTCCTGCCAAAGGTTCTTCCTTTTCAGACCATTCGACCGGTTTCAGCGGCTCCACCAGCGCATGCTGGAGGACTTCGCCCATGCGCGAGACAGGGACGATCTCGAGCTCGTTCTTCACGTTGTCGGGGATGTCCGCCAGATCCTTGGCGTTCTCCTCGGGGATCAGAACCTTCTTGATGCCGCCCCGCAGCGCGGCGAGCAGCTTCTCCTTCAGCCCGCCGATCGGCAGGACCCGGCCGCGCAGCGTGATCTCGCCGGTCATGGCGATGTCGCGTCGCACCGGAATGCCGGTCATGACGGAGACGATCGCCGTCGCCATCGCGGTGCCGGCAGACGGCCCGTCCTTCGGCGTCGCTCCCTCCGGCACGTGGACGTGGATGTCGCGCTTGTCGAACAGCGGCGGCTTGATGCCGTAGTCGAGGGCCCGCGAGCGGACATAGGAGGCCGCAGCGGAGATCGACTCCTTCATCACGTCCTTCAGATTGCCCGTCACCGTCATCTTGCCCTTGCCGGGCATCATGACGCCTTCGATCGTCAGCAGCTCGCCGCCGACCTCGGTCCAGGCAAGCCCGGTCACCACGCCGACCTGATCGTCGAGTTCGGCCTCGCCATAGCGGAACCGCGGCACGCCGAGATAGTCGGAGATGTTCTCGGCCGTCACCTCGACGGTGGTGGTCTCCCCCTTGAGGATCTTGGTCACCGCCTTGCGGGCGAGCGTCATCAGCTCGCGCTCGAAATTACGCACCCCGGCTTCGCGGGTATAGCGGCGCGCAATCTCGCGCAGGGCGTCGTCGGAAACCGAAAACTCCCCGTCCTTCAGGGCATGGTCGCGCACGGCCTTCGGCAGCAGATGCCGGCGGGCGATCTCCACCTTCTCGTCCTCGGTGTAGCCGGCGATGCGGATGATCTCCATCCGATCCATCAGCGGCGCCGGGATGTTGAGGGTGTTGGCCGTCGTCACGAACATCGTCGCCGACAGGTCGTATTCGACCTCGAGATAGTGGTCCATGAAGGTGGCGTTCTGCTCGGGATCGAGCACCTCGAGCAGCGCCGAGGACGGATCGCCCCTGAAGTCCATGCCCATCTTGTCGATCTCGTCGAGCAGGAACAGCGGGTTGGCCTTCTTCGCCTTCTTCATCGACTGGACGACCTTGCCCGGCATCGAGCCGATATAGGTCCGCCGGTGACCCCGGATCTCGGCCTCGTCGCGAACGCCGCCAAGCGCCATGCGCACATATTCGCGGCCGGTCGCCTTGGCGATCGACTTGGCGAGCGAGGTCTTGCCGACGCCCGGAGGGCCGACGAGGCACAGGATCGGGCCCTTCAGCTTGTTCTGGCGGCTCTGCACGGCGAGATATTCGACGATGCGCTCCTTGACCTTGTCGAGGCCGTAATGGTCCGCGTCGAGGATCTCCTCGGCCTTCTTCAGGTCGATCTTGATCTTCGACTTCACGCCCCAGGGCAGGCCCAGCAGCCAGTCGAGATAGTTGCGCACCACCGTCGCCTCGGCGGACATCGGCGACATCTGCTTGAGCTTCTTCAGCTCGGCATTCGCCTTCTCCCGCGCCTCCTTCGACAGCTTGGTCTTCTTGATGCGCTCCTCGATCTCGGCCATCTCGTCGCGGCCGTCCTCGCCGTCGCCGAGCTCCTTCTGGATCGCCTTCATCTGTTCGTTGAGGTAGTACTCGCGCTGGGTCTTCTCCATCTGGCGCTTGACGCGCGAGCGGATGCGCTTTTCCACCTGCAGCACGGAGATCTCGGATTCCATGAAGCCGAGCGCCCGCTCGAGGCGCTCGCGCACCGAGAACAGCGAGAGCATTTCCTGCTTCTCAGGGATCTTGATCGCGAGATGCGAGGCGACGGTGTCGGCGAGCTTGGAATAGTCCTCGATCTGGCCGGCGGCGCCGACCACTTCGGGAGAGATCTTCTTGTTCAGCTTGACATAGTTCTCGAACTCCGAGACCACCGAACGCGCCAGCGCCTCGACCTCGACCGGATCGTCCTCGCCATCGCCGACGACATCCGCCTCGGCCTCGTGCCATTCGCTGCGCTGGGTGAAGGAGCGGATCATCGCCCGCGACACGCCTTCGACCAGGACCTTCACGGTCCCGTCGGGCAGCTTCAGGAGCTGCAGCACATTGGCCACCGTGCCGACCGGATAGATGCCGTCGGGCGCAGGATCGGCATCGCCGGCGTTCTTCTGGGTGGCCAGCAGGATCTGTTTGTCCGCGCCCATGACCTCCTCGAGAGCCTTGATCGACTTCTCGCGGCCGACGAAGAGCGGCACGATCATATGCGGAAACACAACAATGTCCCGAAGCGGCAGCACGGGAAACAGCGCCGTCTCATCCACCTCGGGGCGTTCTGGCGTGTTGGACATGATTTTTCCTTTCTACGGCCAAGGCCGTGTGCGGCCCTCAAGCGTAAACCTTAATCCTAAGCGCTTGCGCGAGAGGCCATTCGCCGAACCCAATCTGGCGTCGGAATCCCTGATTTTCAAGCGCTCCGGCGCCTTTTGGCGCTGCAGCAACAGATCCACGCAAGACAAAGAAATGCCCGCCACGGTTAACCGGGGCGGGCATCCGACGATTGGAAGTCCGAAGGGGCGAGACGATTCGTCACGCTGAGACGTTTTCCTTTTCATCCGCCCGGTCGGCGTAGATGTAGAGGGGACGGGCGCTGCCGTCGATGACCTCCTCGGAAATCACGACTTCCTGGACGCCCTCGAGCGTCGGCAGGTCGAACATCGTGTCGAGCAGCATCGCCTCCATGATGGAGCGCAGGCCGCGGGCGCCGGTCTTGCGCTCGATCGCCTTGCGGGCGATGGCCTTCAGCGCGTCCTCATGGAACGTCAGGTCGACATTCTCCATCTCGAACAGCCGCTGATACTGCTTGACCAGCGCGTTCTTCGGCTGCTCCAGGATCTGCACCAGAGCGACCTCGTCGAGGTCCTCGAGCGTCGCCAGCACCGGCAGGCGGCCGACGAATTCCGGGATCAGGCCGAACTTCAGCAGATCCTCCGGCTCGACCTTCCGGAACAGTTCGCCCGAACGGCGGTCTTCCGGCGATTCGACGTTGGCGGCAAAGCCGATCGAGGTCTTGCGGCCGCGGTCGGAGATGATCTTGTCGAGGCCGGCGAAGGCGCCGCCGCAGATGAACAGGATGTTCGCCGTATCCACCTGCAGGAACTCCTGCTGCGGATGCTTGCGGCCACCCTGCGGCGGCACCGAGGCGACGGTGCCTTCCATGATCTTCAGAAGCGCCTGCTGGACGCCCTCGCCCGAGACGTCGCGGGTGATCGACGGGTTGTCAGACTTGCGGGAGATCTTGTCGATCTCGTCGATGTAGACGATGCCGCGCTGCGCCCGCTCGACATTGTAGTCGGCCGACTGCAGAAGCTTCAGAATGATGTTCTCGACGTCCTCGCCGACATAGCCGGCCTCGGTCAGCGTCGTCGCATCGGCCATGGTGAACGGCACGTCGAGGATGCGGGCCAGCGTCTGGGCGAGCAGCGTCTTGCCGCAGCCGGTCGGGCCGATCAGCAGGATGTTCGACTTCGCCAGCTCGACGTCATTGTTCTTCGCCGCATGCGCCAGGCGCTTGTAGTGATTGTGGACCGCGACCGACAGGACCTTCTTGGCGTAGGACTGGCCGATGACGTAGTCGTCCAGAACCGCGATGATCTCCTGCGGGGTCGGCACGCCTTCCCGGGACTTCACCATCGAGGACTTGTTTTCCTCGCGGATGATGTCCATGCAGAGTTCGACACACTCGTCGCAGATAAAGACCGTCGGCCCGGCGATCAGCTTACGGACTTCGTGCTGGCTCTTTCCGCAGAAAGAGCAATAGAGCGTGTTCTTGGAATCGCCGCCGCTCGTTTTGCTCATTCGTCTTTCCTTCCGATCGGGTAAACGGCACCCGTTTGCGTCTCTACTGCGAAACTGCGCCCGACGAGGGCGTGCATTCGAACCCGGTGCGGGAGCGCCGATTCCTCTTAGAACCTCACATAGCAATCCACATCATACGGCATAACGCCAATTGCTTATGTGGCCCTTAACGAGGATTCCCGACATTATCGACGTTCAACTGTGGCCGGCAAGTGACGAACCGGCGCGAATTGCCCCTATCGGGACAATTCCTTCTCCAGAGCCTCGCGGGATGAATAGACCTTGTCGATCAGGCCGAACGCCTGTGCCTCGCCGGCCGTCATGAAGTGGTCACGGTCGAGAGTGCGTTCAATGGTTTCGTAGTCCTGGCCGGTGTGTTCGACATAGACCTCGTTGAGGCGCCGCTTCAGCTTGATGATGTCCTGCGCGTGACGCTCGATGTCCGAGGCTTGGCCGGAGAAGCCGCCGGAAGGCTGATGCACCATGATCCGGGCGTTCGGCGTCGCGAAACGCATGTCCTTGTGGCCGGCGCAGAGCAGCAGCGACCCCATCGAAGCGGCCTGGCCGATGCAGAGCGTCGAGACGGCGGGCTTGATGAACTGCATGGTGTCGTAGATCGCCATGCCGGAGGTCACCACGCCGCCGGGGGAGTTGATGTAGAGCGCGATTTCCTTCTTCGGGTTTTCCGCCTCGAGGAACAGCAGCTGGGCGCAGACCAGCGTCGCCATGGAGTCCTCGATCGGACCGGTGATGAAGATCACCCGCTCCTTGAGGAGTCGCGAGAAGATGTCATAGGCGCGCTCGCCGCGATTGGTCTGTTCGACCACCATCGGAACGAGGTTCATCGCGGTTTCGATCGGGTGATTCATCGTGGTGTCTCAAAGGTCGCGAAAAATGGGCTGTGCCACTCCCGCCGGGAATCAGCGGAAGAAAGCGTTCGTCCTAGATAGGGCGTAGCGCCGGCGCTTCGCAACCCGTCCGCCGGTCGCGGCGCCGGCAGTCTGGCAATGGAGTAAATGCCAAGCCTTGCTGCCTATCGGCCGCGACGCACCGCCACTGCGGCGGTGGCGCCCTGCCGGACGCGCCGTCGCGGTTAACCGCGGCCGCCGCCGGCGCTGTCGATATCGACCTGATCCGGCGGGATCGGCCGTCCGTCCGCCTCGCTCGTCCCGTGTCTGGTCATGTCCCGGTCCTCGCTCGGGCGCTGCACGGCTTCCGATTCGACGACCTTCTGCCTGGCCGCAGGGTCGTTGCGCATGCGGATCGGCGGCGCCTTGCCGTCGCGATCCTCGCCGAACCAGATGGTCATGTGCGGGAACGGGATCTCGATGCCGCGCTCGTCGGCAATCCGCTTCACGATCTCGCGATAGGCCCGGCCGACACCCCATTGGGTGCCCGGCTTGGTCATCACGCGGCCACGCACGACGACGGCCGAATCGCCGAGTTCGTTGACGCCCCACATGTCGAAGCCGGAGATCAGGTTCTCGCCGACATTGGTGCCTTTCAGCTCCTCGAAGGCGTCGATCATCATCGCTTTCACGTCCTCGACGTTCTCGCGGTAGGCGACGCCGATATCGGCGACGTAGTAGGCGAAGTCCTTGGAGAAGTTCGCCACCTGATCGACCGACGAGAACGGGATCAGGTACCACGTGCCGTCGACGCTTCGAAGGCCGACCGAGCGAACGGTCAGCTGCTCGACGACGCCGGACACGCCGTTCAATTCGACGACGTCGCCCTCGTTCATGGCGTTCTGGATCTGGATGAAGGCGCCGGTGATGATGTCCTGCACCAGCTTCTGCGCACCGAAACCGATGGCGAGGCCGACGACACCGGCACCGGCGAGGAGCGGCGCGATGTCGATGCCGATCTGCGAGAGCACCAGCATCGAGATGACGACGACGAGGGTGATCGTGAAGGCATTGCGGAAGAGCGACAAAAGCGTGCGCTCGCGTGCCGTCGGGACCCGGCCGTAATTCGGGTTCAGCCGGTATTCGATCCAGGACGAGACGCCGAGATAGATGCCGACGGCAATGACCACGATCAGCAGGGCGCCGAGGAATCCGGCGATGATCGTCTGGCCGGTGTTGGAGGAGAACCAGCCGGCGAAATTGGAAATGTCCCAGGCGTCGAGGATATAGGTGAAGACGACGATCACCACGACGACGCTGAACACCGTCAATATCTTCGGCACGAAGCCGTTCAGCCTGCGCTCGAGCAGCGGCAGGCGATATTTCAGCTCCTGCGGCACCGTCACGCCATGGGCGATCATCCGCGACAGGGTCGAGAACAGAAGGCCGCCCAGCGCCATGGCGGCGATCGACTTGCCGGCCGCGACGGCGACGAACTGCAAGCCGTCGCGCGGGCTCTGCAGCCAGACGACGAAGACGGCGATCGCCGCGGCGATGGCGAGGACCCACCAGATCTGCCCGATCAGCGCATGGACGAACGCCCGGAAGCTGGTGTCGCCGTTCTTGCGGGCGCGCTTCAGCCGCTCGCGCACGACGCCGCGATTCTTCAGGATGAGGCCGATCGTCAGGCAGAGCGAACCGAAGGCGACGATGAACTGGGTCGCCTCGGCGGCTGCCTGGGTCGATGCCCACTGCACGATCGGCGCGACGAAGAGAAAGGTGTAGCCGAGGATCGAGACCAGCCGCGACAGCCAGAAATACCAGTAGCTCGCCTGCCGGTTGGAGAAGGGCGTCAGCCGCAGCGAGGGATAGTTCGGCGCGACGAAGGCGGACAGGCCGACCTTGATCATCTCGATCAGCAGGAAGGCGTTGAGGAACAGTGCCTGGCTGAATCCCGGCCGCGTGCCGCTGTAGAGCGTTGCCACCAGATAGCCGCAGGCCCAGCTCAGCACCACGACAAAGGCTTCGACGAGGCCGGAGAGGATCAGATAGGCGAGCTTGCGGATCGGGCTGGCATGTTCGGCGCCGTGCGCCAGCCGGGCGAAGATGCGCCGCTCGAGATATCGGCTGCCGAAAAGGATCGCGAATACGACGAGGGCGACGAGGGCGACGGGCAGGATCGCCCGCAGGATGCTGGGGAGGTCGATCGAACTTGCGCCGGACAGCATGTCCGCGGAGAGCTCGAGATACTGGGGCACCTCCTGGACGCTCTCGGCGACGACGCCGATGATCATCCGCGTATATTCGGCGACCTGCCCCGGCAGCGTCCGGACGATCTCGCCGGGCTTTTCGGGATTGGCGTCGGCCGCCTGGTCCGCCTTGCCGTCCTTGGGCGCCTGGTAGGCCGCCGCCTTCAGCGATTCGACCAGCTTCTTGCGGGTGTCGTCGTTCTCGAGAATCTTGATCAGGTCGTCGAGCGAGGGCTCGGAAGACTTCGCCGCGCTGTCGCCGCTCGCCGCCGTGTCCGAGCCGGTGGCGCCTGGTAGCGACGGCAGCGACTGGGCGGATGCCAGCTGCGGTGCCACCGCCAGCAGGATGACGAAAGCGGCAAGACCGCTCGTCAGGCAGCGGGCAAGGCGGGAACGCAGGCAGCTCAGCATCATGATCGGGAAAGGTCTTTTCTCAGGGTCCGGCAGCCGGGAAGCGCCCGGCGGGAAACGTGCGTGGCGGCCGCGAAGCGGCGTCGAATCGGGCTGCCTATCGCCAATCGCTTTGACGACAGTGGGGCAGAACGAAAAAGGGCCGACGATCGCCGGCCCTTCTGCGATTGTGACGTCTGATCGGGCTCAGGCGCCGGCGGCCACGCCGTCTTCGGCCTCGTCCTCGGCCATCAGCTCGTCCTTCGTCACCGTCTTGTCGGTGACGTCGACCTGGGCCAGCAGATGGTCGACGACCTTCTCTTCATAGAGCGGCGCGCGGATGCTCTGGATGGCGTCCGGATTCTCCTGGAACATCTTCAGGATTTCCTGTTCCTGGCCGGGATAGCGGCGCATCTGCTCGAACAGCGCGCGCTGCATCTCCTCCTCGCCGACCTCGACGCCGGCCTTCTCGCCGATCTCGGAGAGCACCAGGCCGAGACGGACGCGGCGCTCGGCCAGACGGCGATAGTCGGCGCGGGCCTTCTCCTCGGTGGTGTCCTCGTCCTCGAAGGTCTTGCCGCTCTCGGTCAGTTCGCGCTGCACCTGGTTCCAGATGTTGTCGAACTCGGCCTCGACCAGCTTCTCCGGCAGGGCGAAGTCATAGTCCTTGTCGAGCGCGTCGAGCAGCTGGCGCTTGACCTTCTGGCGGGTCGCCAGGCCGTACTGGCTCTGGATCTGATCGCGGACGATCTCCTTGAGCTTGTCGAGTGATTCGAGGCCGAGCTTCTTGGCGGTCTCGTCGTCGATCGCCGTCTCGGTCGGGCCCTGCACGGCCTTGACCTTGGTCTCGAAGCTGGCAGCCTTGCCGGCGAGATGGGCGGCGCCGTAATCCTCGGGGAAGGTCACCTCGACGACGGTCTCGTCGCCCTTCTTCTTGCCGATCAACTGCTCTTCGAAGCCGGGGATGAACCGCCCCGAGCCGATCACCAGGTCGGAATCCTCGGCCGCACCGCCCTCGAAGGGCTCACCGTCGATCTTGCCGACGAAGTCGATGGTGACCTTGTCGCCCTTTTCGGCGGCGCCGTCCTTTTCCTCGTAGGTGCGGGCGTTCTCGGCGATCCGCTCGACCTGCTCGTCGACCTCTTCGTCCGAGACCTCGACGATCGGCCGCTCGATCTTGATGCCGCTGGTGTCCTTGACCTCGAAGTCCGGCAGGGTCTCGTAGGACAGGGTGAACTTGAAATCGGTCCCGCCGCTCAGAACCTTCTCGGCTTCGGCCTCGTCCTCGCTCATGGCGATTTCCGGACGCATCGCCGCGCGCTCCTTGCGCTCGGCGATGATCGAACCCGGCGTCTCGTTGAGGATCTGGTTGACGATCTCCGCCATCAGCGACTTGCCGTACATCTTGCGCAGATGGCCGACCGGCACCTTGCCGGGACGGAAACCCTTCAGCTGCACCTTGTCCTTGGCCTCGAAGAGGCGGGTCTGAAGGCGCGCTTCAAGGTCCGAGGCGGGCACGACAATCTCGATCTCGCGCTTCAGGCCCTCGGCCTTGGTTTCCGTAACCTGCATATTGTATTACCTTCTTGATCCTGTTCGCTGCGCGGGCCGGCCTCTCCAGGGCCTGGCCGAGCGCACTCTCGTTGAATTCGGCAAATGGTGCGGGTGGAGGGACTTGAACCCCCATGCCTCTCGGCGCTTGGACCTAAACCAAGTGCGTCTGCCAATTCCGCCACACCCGCCAGGCGCGCCGGCCACGGACGTTGCGAAGCGCGGGCCTCTATATCACCGCGAATTCGACCACGAAAGGGCAAAACCGACCGTTCCGGAGGCGGATATCGGCTTCAAAGGGACGATCGCCAGTCCGCGATCTGCCGGCGGAGCGCCAAGGATAAAGCACCTTCGTTGACCAATAGACTTCAAACGGGACGGCGCGCTTTTGAGCAATCGCTGCCAACTCCTTGTGTTCGCTAATTCATTAATGCTCTATGTTGCATTGCACAATCCGCATTGCTGCCATGCAGCCGAGGCTCTACCGGCAACGGGCGGCCCAGCATATTTTGCAATCAACACGAGGGACGAAGCGGAAAAAACGCTTCCCCGAAGGCTGAAGTTCGAATTGAAAAGGAGGTTCCGCCATGAACCTTGTCCGCTCCTACCAGTCCTGGCGCCGCTATCGCGAGACCGTCAACGAGCTGAACCGTCTGTCGCAGCGCGAGCTTGCCGACCTCGGCATCGCCCGCACCGACATCCCGGCCGTCGCTCGCCGCACTGCCGTCTAAGTCAAGAGTTTCAAGGTTTCGCCGAAGCCCACCTCCTCCCGGGCCTAGGCGGAAAACGGTCTGCCAACCTCCTCCCAACCGGCAGACCTACCGATGTCGCCCGCCGGTCCTCCCCCGGCGGGCGCATTCGGGGCAAAGTTTGAAGGTTTCGCCAAGGCCCACCTCCTCCCGGGCTACGGCGGAAGACGGGTCTGCCAACCTCCTCCCAACCGGCAGACCTACCGATGTCGCCCGCCGGTCCTCCCCCGGCGGGCGCATTTCGGTCAGTTCAGAGTTTTGAATTTCGCAAAGGCCCACCTCCTCCCGGGCCGGAGCGGATACGGCCTGCAGATCCTCCTCCCAAATGCAGGCCAGACAAGCGAAGCCCGCCGGTCCTCCCCCGGCGGGTTTCGTCGTTCTGGCCTCCCGGATGGGCGGCAGCGATGCGCCCGCGGCGAAGATGACGGTTTCGCATCGCCCGTCTCTCGCTTAAATACGGCTCATGTCGAACCAACCCATTCATGTCGTCGGTGGCGGTCTCGCCGGCTCGGAAGCCGCCTGGCAGATCGCCGAGGCGGGCCTTCCCGTGGTCCTTCACGAGATGCGCCCGATGCGTGGCACCGAGGCCCACAAGACCGACGGCCTCGCCGAACTCGTCTGTTCCAACTCCTTCCGCTCCGACGACGCCACCGCCAACGCGGTGGGCGTGCTGCATGCCGAGATGCGGCTTGCCGGCTCGCTGATCATGGCCATGGCTGATCGGCATCAGGTGCCTGCCGGCGGCGCGCTGGCGGTCGATCGCGAAGGCTTTTCCGATGCCGTGTCGAAAGCCCTTTCCGGCCACCCGCTCGTCACGATCGAGCGGGGCGTCGTCGAAGGCCTCCCGCCGGAAGAGTGGGGCACCACCATCGTCGCCACCGGGCCGCTCACCGCGCCTTCCCTCGCCGAGGCGATCGCCGGTGCCACAGGCGCGGACGCTCTCGCCTTCTTCGATGCCATCGCACCGATCGTCCATTTCGATTCGATCGACATGGACAAGGCCTGGTTCCAGTCGCGCTACGACAAGGTCGGCCCCGGCGGCACCGGCAAGGACTACGTCAACTGCCCGCTCGACAAGGAGACCTACGAGCGCTTCGTCGCCGCCCTCGTCGAGGGCGACCGGACGGAGTTCAAGGAGTGGGAGGGCACGCCCTATTTCGACGGCTGCCTGCCGATCGAGGTGATGGCCGAGCGGGGACCGGAGACGCTCCGCCACGGGCCGATGAAGCCGATGGGTCTCACCAACGCCCACCAGCCCGACATCAAGCCCTACGCCGTCGTTCAGCTGCGCCAGGACAATGCGCTCGGCACGCTCTACAACATCGTCGGCTTCCAGACGAAGCTGAAATACGGCGCCCAGGCCGGCATCTTCCGGATGATCCCCGGGCTCGAAAATGCCGAATTCGCCCGCCTCGGCGGCCTCCACCGCAACACCTATCTGAACTCGCCGGTGCTTCTCGACGGGACGCTGCGCCTCAAGGCACGGCCGCATCTGCGGTTCGCCGGCCAGATTACCGGCTGCGAGGGCTATGTCGAATCGGCGGCCGTCGGGCTGATGGCGGGGCGCTTCACCGCCGCCGAAAGGCGCGGCGAGTCGATCGCCGTGCCGCCGCAGACGACGGCCTCGGGGGCGCTGATCGCCCACATCACCGGCGGCCATCTCGCCCATGAGGAGGATGGCGGCAAGCGATCCTTCCAGCCCATGAACGTCAATTTCGGCCTGTTCCCGGCGCTCGAGCCCGGCGCCATCCAGAAGCCCGAAGGCCAGAAGCGCTTCCGCGGCAAGGAAAAGGCCGTCGCCAAGAAGAACGCCCTCGCCCGCCGGGCGCTCGCCGACTTTGCCGCCTGGCTGGCCGCGGCGGGAACGCGGCAGGCCGCCGAATAGCCCCGGCAACCCGCCCGTGCGGCGCTTACCTCAGCGCCATTCCGCCGAACGATAGAAGGCGTCGAATTCGAGGAAGTTGATGTCGCCTTCGTCGCTCTGGGCGAGCCGCCGGATGGAGAGGCGCAGATGCCTCCCGTCCTCTGCCCGAAGATCGAGGGCCGGCGGCGTGACCTGCCGCGCGACGGCGGAGAAGAGCTCCGGCGGCAGCGTCTTGATTGCGTCGCCCAGGTCGAACCGGTCCGAGGTCTCGCCGAGCGTCGCGACCAGTGCGCCGCCATCGAGCCTGAAGGCCATCCCGTCGGCCTCGTCGGCAGCGTCAGCCTCGTTCGGCGTCGCGATCCGGTGGAGCGCCGCGCGATCATATCCGGCGAGATCGACCTCGCCCGGCTTGAAGGCGGCAAAGCCCCGCGGCCGTGCATGGGTCCAGGCCGAGACGTCGGCGCCAAGGGCGTCGGTGACGACGGCGATCGCCCGCTCCGGTTCGCTGTTAAGCGCCATGTCCAGACGATCTCCGACCTCCGGATCGAGATAGGGCACGAGATCGCCCAGCCGGTCGGCCCCGGCAAGCTCGTAGAGCCGCGAGCGCAGCCGCGCCTGCGCCGCCTGGCTCCGCCCTGCCGCCGGCCTGACGGCGATGCTCTCGGTCCCCGGCACCCGCGCCCCGAACTCCTCGACGATCCGCGCGACCTGGCTGCGACCGGTGAGCCCCGAGGCGCCCCATGGCCCGAAGGCGGACAGTCCGAGAAGCACGAGGGGGATCGCCGCCATCACCCGGATGTCGCCGGCAAGCTTGGGAATGAGCTGCACCGCGACCACGAGGAAGGCGGCGAGGATCGCCAGCGCGACATAGTAGCGCTCGATGCTGACGCCTTCCGACGAGATCCGCATGAAGATCCCGAGGCTCGCCAGCGCCAGCGGCACCAGCAGCATGATGGCCCACAACCGCCCGAACAGCCGCGCCGGCAGGGCGCCGTTCCTCAGAAACGGCTCGGCGGCGATCCGCAGCGACAGGACCAGCAGCGCATCGAAGGTGACGATCCATCCGATCTCGTTCTTCGGCATCGTCGCGGTCAGCGCGATCTTGGCGGCGTAGAGATGCAGGATGACCGCCGTTGCCAGCGCCAGCGGCGTCGCCACCCAGTCGATCAACAGCCTGACGCCGCCGATCAGCCGGTCCTCGCCGGTGCCGACCCGCTCGTCGAATTCGCGCGGCAGCCGCCCCATCGCAAAGAGCGGGCCGACGAGGGCAAAGGCGGTGGCATAGATGTGCTCGTAGGCGGTCGAGCTGAGACCCATCTCGAAGAGGAAGCGGATCATCTCGAGGATTGCCGAAAGGCCGAGCATGAAGAGAAGCACGGACAGGAAGGCGAGTGCCGCACCGACCGCCGACCAAAGCGTGAAGGTCCAGAAGCGCAGCGGCCCGCCCCGCCCGACATAGGGCGCCAGCGGGATCGCCAGCGTCAGCGCCGAGGTCAGCGCCGGCAGGTGATTGTCCGCCCGTCCGCAGAAATACACCGCGGCGCCGGCAATGACAGCAGCGACGAGCGCCGCGAGCCTCTGCGTCGGACGCCCTGCTCCCCTCGTCTCGCCGACGAGCGTCGCGGCGATCGAGGCGGCGGCAGCGCCGTAGAGCGCCGCGATCAGCCAGACGAGGTTCTGCGGATCGGGAATGTCGATGTCGGCGATCGACAGATTGCCGAGGACCGTGATTGCAACGACGCACAGAGCCGCGACGGGAAAGCGCAGCAGTGCCGTCTCGGCGCCCCTTGCGAGCGACCCGGCAAAGCGGCCGGCCCATTTGCGCAGCCTCGGAGCCTTTTCGACGTCCATGTCCCTCTGCATTGCGGGCAATGCTCGCCCTTTGTCAGCCGCGCATCCAGCGCCAGTAGTAGAACGCCTTGCGGGGCGCCGAAACGTCCGGCGGCTCGTGCAATGCACCCGCTCCTGACCGTTCGATGCGGTCCAAATATGGCGATGCGAGCAGTGCCGGCAGGAAGGCGGGGCGGAGTGCCCGCGGCACATGCGCAAAATGCCGCCGAGCCTCGGCAAGATGCTCGCGGCCGAAGGCTGCCATCGCGGCGATGGCGCGGGTAGAGGGCTCGGCCTCGCCGGCGAGCAATTGCTCCGGCGAGCAGGCCGCGGCCGACAATATGTCGGCGGGTATGTACACCTGCCGTCTTGCCCGGTGGATCGGCAAAAGCCGCAGCGTGCCTGCGACGGTCTGGGCGACGCCGGCATGGCCCGCCGCATCGGCGATCGTGTCGGCGCCCTCCCGCGATAGGACCGTCGCAGCCAGCATGATCAGCGTCGAAGCCGTCTCGCCGGCATAGGCCTCGAATTCGGTCCGTGACGGCATCGGATCGTCGTAGAGGTCGAAGATTCGGGCTTCCAGCATCCTGTCCAAGGCGGCCGCAGGCAGCCGGTGCCGGGCGACGACCTCGACGAGGCGGCTCGCGACCGGGTGCCCTGCCTCGCCCCCGCCAGGAGCCTGGCTCGTGCTGTCATCCGCGCCCGCGTCGCCGTCCCCGGCGGCGAGCACGTCGCGCCACCATTGCAGGCGGATCTCGCCGGGCATTGGCTGGCTGATCTGGTCGCGCACCCGGGCGATCTCGACATTAAAGGCGTAGAGCGCGGCGAGATCATCGCGCAGATGTTCCGGCGCGAAGGCCAGCGACAAGGCGCGGTCCCGGTCGCTTTCCTCGACCAGTTCGCGGCAGGGATCGGTCATCCGGACTCCGAACAGGGAACACTAGTTCCCGCGATGTGGCGACGATGCCGGCGCATTCAACCGCAGCCGAGTCGGCGTGACGGTCTTCCGGGAGCGGTCCTGCGGGGCGGAGGATCAGTCGACCGCGACGAGCGCCGCTCCGACCGGCCGGCCCTCCGAAAGCATGACATTGAAGGTGCGCACCGCGGCGCCGGTCGACATCGGATCGCAGGAAATCCCCGCCCGCTTCATCCGCTCGGCAAGGCCCGGCGGCAGCCGCCGGATCTCGGTGCCGGTCCCGAAGAGGAGAAACTTGATGTCCGTCTCGAAGACGAGATCCAGTCGCTCGCCGGTGAACGGCTCCTCCTGCGTCGCCGACCAGCCGTAGATGCCGGTGGGAAGGCACAGGATCGAGCCGCGATGCGACATCTCGGCAAAGCGGAAGCCGCCGTTGCCATATGCCTCGATCGGCGCGCGGCCCGGAAAATGGGCCTGCCGGATCTCGATTCCCTTGACCATCGATCAGGCCCGGCCGGGATTGATCGTGCCGCGCTCGGTCGGGTTTTCCGCCTCTTCCTTCTCCGCTGCTTCCGCGGCCTTGGCGGCAGCCGCCGCATCGGTCGGGCGCAGCTTGAAGAAGATCAGGATCGGCGCCGCGACGAAGATCGACGAGAAGGTGCCGATGACGACGCCGAACAGCATCGAGGCGACGAAGGACCGGATCACCTCGCCGCCGAAGATGAACAGCGCGGCCAGGGCAAGCACCGTCGTCGCCGAGGTCATGGTCGTGCGCGACAGCATCTCGTTGTCCGAGAGGTCGAGCAGCTGGCCGAGCGGCATCTTCTTGAACCTGCGGAGATTCTCCCGCACCCGGTCGTAGATGACGACGGTGTCGTTCAGCGAATAGCCGACGATGGTCAGGATCGCCGCGACGGTCGAGAGGCTGACATCGAGCTGCGTCACCACCAGGAAGCCGAGGGTCAGGATCACGTCGTTGATCGTGGCGATGATCGCGCCGACGGCGAACTGCCACTCGAAGCGCAGCCAGACATAGATGAGGATCGCAAAGAGCGAGGCGAGGACGCCGAGGATCGCCGCCCAGGCGAGCTCGCCCGAAACCGTCGGCCCGACCACCTCGGTGCGGCGGATGTCGTAATCCGCCGCGATCGCGCCGCTGGCCTTGTCGACCAGCGCCTGCTGCGAGGCGTCGGAGACGTCGCCCGCCGAACCGATGCGGATCAGCGCCTCGCGGTCGGTGCCGAATTCCTGCACCTGCGGATCGGCGATCCCTGCCTCGCCGAGCCGCGTTCGGATGTCGCCGATATCGGCCTGCCCCTGTTTCGCCTGCACCTCGATCAGCGTTCCGCCGGTGAAGTCGATGCCGAAATTCGGCCCGATGGCGAAGAGCGAGGCCAGCGACGCGACGCAGAGCGCCATCGACAGTCCGAAGATCTTCAGCCGCACCTTCATGAAGGGGATGCGGGTGACCTCCGGAACGAGGCGCAGCCAGCCCTTCGGCAGCTCGCGCGGCCGGCGGCCGCGCACCCAGGCGGCGACCAGCCAGCGGGTCAGGGTGAAGGCGGTGAAGACGGTGGTGATGATGCCGATCGCCAGCGTCACGGCGAAGCCGCGCACCGGGCCCGAGCCGAGGAAGAACAGGACGACAGCGGCGATGAGGGTGGTGATGTTGGCGTCGAGGATCGTCGCCAGGGCTTTTCGGAAGCCGATGTCGATCGCCTGGACCACCGATCGTCCCTGTCGCCGCTCGTCGCGGATGCGCTCGTAGATCAGCACGTTGGAATCGACCGCCATGCCCATCGTCAGGACGATGCCGGCGATGCCCGGCAGCGTCAGGGTCGAGCCGATGGCGGTGAGGATGGCGAAGAGCAGGACGACGTTCACCGCCAGGGCGATGTTGGCGATGACGCCAAGAAAGCCGTAGGCGGCCAGCATGAAGACGACGACGGCGACCGCGCCGATGACACCGGCGATCTCGCCGGCGGCGATCGAATCGGCGCCGAGGCCCGGCCCGACGGTCCGCTCCTCGATGATGTCGAGCGTCGCCGGCAGCGCGCCGGCCCGCAGCAGCACGGCCAGATCATTGGCGCTCTGGACGGTGAAGGAGCCCGAGATCTGCGCCTGGCCGCCGAGAATGGCGGTGCGGATCACCGGGGCCGACAGCACCTTGTTGTCGAGGACGATGGCGAAAGGCTTGCCGACATTGGCCTGGGTCACCCGGCCGAAGCGCTGGGCCCCTTGCGAATCGAAGCGGATGTTGACGACGGGCTCGTTGGTCTGCTGGTCGAAACCCGGCTGGGCGTCGGTGAGGTTCTCGCCGGAGACCATCACCTGGTTCTTGACCAGCACCGGCTGGGGCGTGCTGTCGTTGGTGTAGAGGAGTTCCGAGCCTGCCGGCGCCCGCGAACCCTTGGCCACCTGTTCGGCATTGGCGCTCTGGTCGACGAGCTGGAAGGTCAGCTTGGCGGTCTGGTTGAGAAGCTCCTTCAGCCGCTGCGGATCGCCGAGGCCCGGCACCTGGACCATGATCCGGTCGTCGCCCTGGCGCTGGATCACCGGCTCGGTGGTGCCGAGTTCGTCGACGCGCTTGCGCACCACCTCGATCGACTGGGTGACGGCCGCGGAGACACGGTAGTCGATGCCCTGATCGCTGAGATTGACGGCGATGACGCCGGGCTGCGGTGCGGCGAGTTCCACCTCGGAGACCGAACCGCCGGACATCAGGCCGCTGGAGATCGGCTGGGTCAGAGGCTGCAGCGCCGTGCGCGCGGCATCGGCCTGCGACGGGTCGCGCAGCCGCACGGTCACCGAGCGGTCGTTGGCGGTGATCGCCGAATAGCCGATCCGCTCCTTGCGCAGGAGCTGCCGCGTCTCGTCCTGCACCGCCTGCAGCCGCTCCTTGACGAGCGAAGCGCGGTCCACCTCGAGCAGGATGTAGGAGCCGCCCTGGAGGTCGAGCCCGAGCGTGACGGACTTGGTCGGCCAGAATTCCGGCAGACTGTCGGTCACGTTGCGCGGAAGCACGTTCGGCGCGGCATAGACGATGCCGACGAGCACCGTCAGCCAGATCAGGATCGTCTTCCAGCGCGAGAAATAGAGCATGGCGGGCTCGCAAGTGTCGGACCGCGGGCCGCGCCCGGGTCCGGTTTCAGCGTGGGTCGCCGTCTTGCCGCATCTGCGGCAGAGCTGGCGAGATTACGGCATTGGCTGCCGTTGGAACAAGAACTCGGCTATTTGGTGTTGGCGGCCGTCGGCTCGCCCTTGACCCTGACGTCGGTCACCGATGCCTGCACCACCCGGACGCGCACCTGATCGGAGATCTGCACCTCCACCTCGCCGTTGTCGAGAACCTTGGTCACCTTGCCGACGATGCCGCCGCCGGTCACGATCGTGTCGCCGCGCCGGATGTTTTTCAGCATCTCCTCGCGCTTCTTCATCTGCGTCCGCTGCGGGCGAATGATGAGGAAGTACATGATCGCGAAGATCGCGATGAAGGGAAGAATACTGAACAACAATTCACTTCCACCCCCGGCAGCACCACCGGACTGGGCGAAAGCCTCGGACACGAACATTATCGACCTCGTCAGAAAGAGTTTTCGGCGAACGGCCGACAACGGGGCCGTCGAATTGCGCGGATTTCCCGAGGGAGACCCGTCCAGACGTGGCCGCAATATACGAACGGCCCACCTCAATGCAACAAGCCTCGGCATTTGCAGAGGATCGAATCCGCGCCTATGGAGGCGGGATCCCATCACGCCGGCTTCCCTGACGCTCTCCGACAGCCCAGCATCCCGCCCGATCGACGGATTTAGCCATGCCGAACGACACTGACCTCGCCCGCATCGCCGCCAGCCTCGAGACGATCGCCGCGAGCCTTGCCCGCCTCGCGCCCCGCGAGACGAGCCAGCCCGACTTCGACGCGGCCGACTGCTTCGTCTTCGAGCCGGAGATCGGCCTCAAGCCGGTGACAAGGGTCAACCGCGTGCCGATCGTCCTTCTGAAGGGGATCGACCGCTCCCGCGACATCCTCTTCGACAACACGCTGCGCTTCGCCAAGGGCCTGCCGGCCAACAACGCCCTCCTCTGGGGCGCGAGGGGCATGGGCAAGTCGTCGCTGGTCAAGGCCGTGCATGCCGCGGTCAATGCCGAGATCGCCGCCAGCGGCAGGCCGGCGCTGAGGCTGGTCGAGATCCCGCGCGAGGACATCGACCACCTGCCGGGGCTGATGACGCTTCTGGTCAGGGCCCCTGCCCCGGTGCTCTTGTTCTGCGACGATCTTTCCTTCGATCACGACGACACCGCCTACAAGTCGCTGAAGGCGGCGCTGGAGGGCGGCATCGAGGGGCGGCCGGCCAACGTCCTGTTCTACGCGACGTCGAACCGGCGCCATCTCCTGCCGCGCGACATGATCGAGAACGAGCGCTCGACGGCGATCAATCCCGGCGAGGCAGTGGAGGAGAAGGTGTCGCTGTCGGACCGCTTCGGCCTGTGGCTCGGCTTCCACAATTGCAGCCAGGATCAATTTCTCGCGATGGTGGATGGCTATGTCGCGGCCTATGGCCTTGGCGACGTCATCGAGCCGGACGAGGTACGGCGCCAGTCGCTCGAATGGGCGACCACCCGCGGCAGCCGTTCCGGCCGCGTCGCCCACCAATTCATCATGGACCTTGCCGGCCGCCTCGGCCGACCGCTCGAAATCGCCGATTAGCAGCCCGGCAAGCGTCTCACGAGACGAAGCAGGACGTGGGCGGGACGTACCAGCCGCACGGCCTGCAGCATCGGCCCGAAAATCGGCCTCGATTTTTTGAAGGGCACGATGCGGTGACTCAATAACTGAGAGCGTCCTTAACTGAGAGCGTCCTTTGTGCGTCCATACGGGACGCACGGCGCTCCGGCCGGGCGACGGAGCGGCCGGACTGAAATTCGGGCGCCCGTCGCTCACTGCTGCCATAGCCGACGATGATCGACAGATAGCCCCGTCGCCGCAGAATTGGGGCCGGGTGAGCCGCTGCCCTGAAGGGCATTCGGCCCTTCAGGCGTGCCGGTGGGGCTGGTCCTTGCAAGCATTCGACAGGCGGGACAAGGCGAAGGTGCGGCCGGCAGGCGCCCCTTCCTGCCGGCACACACCCTTCGGCTCGCCGAGATCCAGATGGCTCAGCGCGTCGATCGCTTGCTTCGGTCGCCAAGTCGCGCCCCGAGCAGTCGGGCTCGGCCGGTCGTCGGCTATCGTCACTGACCGGTCGTCCCCCTCCTCGCCGGGCCCGTCCTCATCCAGCCAGTCCGCACCCTGCCAGACCTTACTCGGCAGCGGTTCGCCTTTCCCAGGACACGTCGACTTGCCATCCCAAACGGAATGACTTTCAAACGACCGTCAAAAGCTCACTCAACCCAAGAAAAACAAAAGACATTCCGCCAATTCCTACCGTAAGGAAAGCATAATTTTGGCCGGATGTCGAGACTTTTCGTCAAAAGTCCTTGTTTAAATTGCATGCACGCTATGCGGTTTGACGCAGTGGGACAGAACAAGTGGGGCACCGACGTTTGGCGCAAAGACGACTGCCACTGAAATCATTGTGCTCTTGCTCGACCGCAGCGGTCGTTTCGACCTGCAACCCACACCGACGCGCGCAGCGCCCGGCGGATCGGCAGCGTCAGCGGCCTTCGAAAAACGCGTCGACGCGGGCGAGCACCTCGTCCGCAGGCAGGAAGCCGAGGGCGATCGGCTCGTAGCGGTCCCCCTTGTCGCCGGCCGGACCCGCGACCAGCGTCGGAAATCCAGTCACGCCGGAGGCCTTGCTGACGGCGAAATCCGCCAGCGTCTCCTCGCGGGTCGCATCCGCCTCGAAGGTCGCGGCAAAGGCGTCGCGGTCGAGCCCTTCCTCGTCGGCGAGCGTGACGAGGATAGCGGCATCGGTGACGTCCTGGTTCTCGGCATAGAAGGCGTGGGCGATCCGCCGCTTCAGCGCGAACACCCGGGCCGGATCGAGCCGGCGCGCCGCCACCACCGCCCGCGCCGCCGGCTCGGTGTCGTAGACGAAACCCTCGCGGTCGAAGAAGCCGTAGTCGAAGGGCTGGCCGCTCGCGGCCTCGACATGCTCCCAATGCTGCCGGGTCCTGGCTTTCGCCGCCTCGTCCATCGGCGTCCTGGTGAACGGCCGCAGCCCGCCGAGCACCAGCCGGATCGGCAGATCGGGATGTTTCGCCGCAATCGCATCGATGGCCGGGGAAAAGCCCCAGCACCAGGAGCACATCGGATCGGCGAAATAGACGAGATGGGCGATCATCGGCAGCCTCCAGGTCGCTTTGTCGCATCGCGGCGCCCATTCTGCAATGCCGCAGGGCCCACCGGCAGTTGCAATGCGCGGGCGTATGGTTCACTATACGTCAACAAATTCGTTTCTGTCTGAATTTCCAAGCTCTTGCGAGATCCGGCGAGGTCGGGTCGCCGCCGGATTTGGGCCTCGGCGGCGGGGCCGTCTTTCATCTGCAACCTGGGAGGAAACAAGATGCCATTCGCCCCGAAATTCTGGTTCCGGCGGCTGTCGCTGATCGCCGTGGCCACCGCCGTCGCGCTGACGGTCGCGCCGGTCGCCGTGCCGACCGGCACCCCGATGATCGGCGCCGTGACCGCCGAGGCCGGCCATCGGCATCGCCACTATCGTCATCACCATCATCATCATGGCATCGGCGCCGCCGCGGTGATCGGCAGCATCCTCGGGATCGGAATCGGCATCGGCCTTGCCGACCCCTATTACTACGACCCGTATTACTACCGGCCGCGCCCGGTCTATCGCGTCTATCCGCGCTACGACGCGCCGCGCGTTCGCTCCCGCGCCTGGTATCGCTATTGCGCGTCGAAATATCGCTCCTTCGATGCGCGCTCGGGCACCTTCAAGCCCTATCACGGGCCCCGGCGTCTCTGCCGCTGAGCCTCGCGCGGCGCGGCGAAAGGTGCTCGGCGGCCCGGCTCAGATCGGCCGGGTCGCAGCCTCCAGCCAGGTGGCGTCGTCCGCGGAAAGGGCGTCCGACAGTGTCTCTCGAACCGAAGCGTGGTAGGCGTTCAGCCAGCCGCGCTCTTCTTCGGTGAGCAGCACCGGATCGATCAGCCGGCGGTCGATCGGCGCCAGCGTCAGCGTTTCGAAGCCGTGCATCGGGGCATCGCCCTCGGCGATGTCCTCGGCCGGCCTGACGATGACGAGGTTCTCGATGCGGATCCCGAAGGCGCCCTCCTTGTAGTAGCCGGGCTCGTTCGAAACGATCATGCCCGGATGCAGCACCGCCATGCCGCGCCGGGAGATCGACTGCGGGCCCTCGTGCACCGCGAGGAACGCGCCGACGCCATGGCCCGTCCCGTGGGCATAGTCGCAGCCGGCCTTCCAGAGCGCGATGCGGGCAAGGACGTCGATGTCGACGCCGCGCGTCCCCTTCGGAAACCGGGCGAGCGAGATCGCGATCATCCCCTTGAGGACCTGGGTGAAGCGCGTCCGCATGATCGGCTCGGGCTCGCCGATCGGAACGGTGCGGGTGATGTCCGTCGTTCCGTCGAGATACTGCGCCCCCGAATCGATGAGGAAGAGTTCGCCGGCCCCGAGCGTGCGGTTGGTGTCGCGGTTGACCCGGTAGTGGACGATGGCGCCGTTCGGCCCGGCGCCGGCAATCGTGTCGAAGGAGATGTCTGCGAGGGAAACGCCGTCCGCCTCCCCTGCCTCCGCCCGAAAGGCTTCCAGCCGCTCCGCCGCGCCGATCTCGTCGATCGAGCCAGGCACCTGGCGGTCGAGCCAGGCGAGGAAGCGCACCATCGCGACGCCGTCGCGGCGATGCGCCGCGCGGCTGCCGGAAAGTTCGCCCTCGTTCTTGATCGCCCGGGGGAGCCGCGCCGGATCGGCGAGTTCGACGATGTGCCCGCCCGCGGTCTCGACGATTTCGGCAAGGCGCGCTGCCGCCAGAGCCGGGTCGAGGCCCGCCGCGCGAGCCTTTACCAGGTCGGCAAGGTCCGGCTCGAAGGCTTGCGGCGAGCCGATATCGGCAAGGCTCGCAAGATGGCCGGCAATGCCGGGCTCGAGCTTGTCCGGATCGACATAGAGGCGCGGCCGGCCGTCGGCGGGGACGATCGCGAAGGCGAGCATCAGCGGGGTGTGGTCGACATCGGCGCCACGGATGTTGAACAGCCAGGCGATCGAGGACGGATCGGTGAGGACGGTGAGATCCGCATTGGCTTCGGCGATCGCCGTCTGCACCTCGCCGATCTTCGCCGCCGCGTTCTTGCCGGCGAGATTGTCGCCATGCAGGAAGGCGCGCCCCTTCGGCGGCTGAGGGCGATCCGTCCAGATGCGGTCGACGGGATTGTCCGCCAGCGCCACCAGTTCGCCGCCGGAAGCGGTCATGATCTCGCTCAGCCGCTCCACCTCGCCGATCGTGTGCAGCCAGGGATCGTAGGCGATCTTCTTTCCGGCCGCCTCGCTCTTCAGATAGGCCGAAAGCGGCGTGTCGATCGAGGAGAGCGGCGTCACCACCGACAGATCCACCTGATCGCGCACCTGCAGCGTATAGCGCCCATCGACCAGGATGGCGGCGCGGTCCTTAAGAACGATGGCGACGCCCGCCGAGCCGGAAAAGCCGGTCAGCCATTCCAGCCTCGCGGCCGAAGGCGGAATGTATTCGCCCTGATGCTCGTCGGCCCGCGGCACGATGAAGCCGTCGACGCCGGCCTCTTTCAGAACCTGCCGCAGTTCGGCGATCCGCGCAGCGCTCTGCGAGAAATCGCTACGATTGTCGAAGTTCTGGAACATGTCTGCCCTTTCGCTGCGCCGTCGCCGGAGACCTGCCGGCAGTTTCCCGGGGCGCCATCACGACAATACCGAAGCGCGTTGTGTCCGGCATTTTGCCCGGCGCCGCAAGTGCGGGCCCGAGGGCGTCCATCGCGACCCGTCCGGCAAGGGTTACAACCCGGTAAACGGCGGGCCATGCTGCGTTGCAATAAGTGGGATGGACCTATGCGGCGAAGGCGCTACCGCAGGGCGTCCGTAATCGGCATATTGCATTGCAACGGGAGGCCGGAAACAGCTTTCTCAAGGAGATCGGCAAATGGCCAGCAACGAGACCACCACTACCCGCCCGCGCCAGCAGAGCGTCGGCATCATGCGCACCGTCATCAACCGGATGATGGAAGCCCGCGAGCGCGAGGCTCGCCGCTACATCGCCACCCACTACGGCAAGCGCTTCGCGCCCGAGGCGTTCGGCACCGAGACCGCGTCGCATTTCGAAGGCCGCGCGCCCCAGCGTTCGTAAGGCATTCGCCGGGGACGATCCCGTCCCTTCACCGGCGCGATCCATTCAAGAGGCCCGGCACCGTTCTCGGTGGCCGGGCCTTTTTGCTGGCATCACCCAGCCGCCCGGACGAGGTGCAGGGCGACCCACTCGCCCCGGACGAGGGTCTCGCGGTGGACGAAGCCCTGGGCGCGGAAGGCCGCGCGCACCGCCGCCGCCTGGCCGACGAGAATGCCCGAGAGGATGATATTGGCGTCGCGCGTGGCGTTGCGCCGAAAATCCGGAGCAAGGCGCATCAGCGGTCCCGCGAGGATATTCGCGACGATGAGATCGTAGGGCCCGCGCCGACGCACCACCGGCGAGGCAAAGCCGCCCGCGACGACCGCCTCGATCTTCCTCGCCACGCCGTTGGCCTTGGCATTCGCCGCAGCGACGGCGACGGCGACGGGGTCGATGTCGGTCGCCACCACGTCGAGCCGGGCCAGCTTGGCAAGGGCGATGGCGAGCACCGCGCTGCCGGTGCCGAGATCGAGGACGGAGCGGGGCCGGCTCAGCCGGACCACCTTGTCGATCATCGTCAGGCAGCCCGCCGTGGTGCCGTGGTGGCCGGTGCCGAAGGCCATCCCGGCCTCGATCTCGATCGCCAGCTCATGGGCGCCGACCCGCTCGCGGTCATGGGCGCCGTGAACGACGAATCGGCCGGCCCGCACGGGCTTCAGCTCGGCGAGCACCGCCGCCATCCAGTCCTTTTCCGGCAGGTCCTCCCGACCGATCGCGACATCGGGGCCGACAGCCGCCCCCGCCCTGAATTCCTCGGCCCGATCCTCGCCTTCGGCGACCTCGAGATAGGCCGAGACCTCGAACAGGGCCGCCGCCTCGTCCATCTCGATGATGGCGATCGGCGCGCCCTCGTCCTCGAAGGCTGCCTCGATGCGGGAATAGGCGGCCTCGGCGTCCGGGCGCCTGGCCGTCAGGAAATAGCGCACTTGCACCGTCAGCTCGTCCCTTCGCTCTGCCTGGAAACCTCCTCGGAGGTCTTGCGCGCCTTTTCCCTGCGCGCCTCGCGTTCGGTCAAGGTGCCGCGGACGATCTTTTCCTGCTCGCGCTCGGCGCGGGGCGGCCCGAAGGAGATGATGGTGTCGCCGGTCGCCGGCTCTCCGGCGCCCTCGCCGACGGCGAAAACGATCTCGTGGGAGGGCTTGATCCACAGCACCGGAAGCGTTCCCTCCGGCCGGCTCTCGTGGAACTGTTCGAGCCGGAACTCCGCCGTCAGCCGCGTCGCCTGGAAGGTCCAGCCGTCGATGACGTTGTCGCGCAGGTCGTTGTAGCTGCGCGGCGGCTTGAACAGCGGCATGCCGCCGATGGTGAAATGCATGGCGTGGCGGGCGCCCGACGTCTGCTGGCTGCCCGCCGTCGAGCCGATCTGGAACACCTCGGAGCGGCCGATCTCGGCGCCGAAATCGGTGCAGACCAGCGCATTGTAGGCGTCGTTGTCGGTCGCGGCGATCATGTGGTCGAAGCGCGACAGATCGAGGGAATGGTGCGCTTCTTCGGAAAGGATCTCGCCGAACCAGACGTCGACCTCGGCGAGGCGCGCTTCCGAGACATGCGACCAGTTGGCGTCGGCGATCAGCACCGGCACCTCCTGCGCCTTCAGCCGCCGCGCCAGCGCGATGGAGAAGCGCGAGGCACCGACGATGAGGATGCCGGGCCGGTTGGTGACCCTAAGGTCGAGGAGCTGGGCGAGCGGCCGCAGGGAAAAGCCATGGAGGATGATCGTCGCGGCGACGACGGCGAAGGTGTAGGCGACCATCCGGTCGGCGTCCTCGAGGCCGATCCGCGACAGCGTCGTGCCGAACAGGCCGGCGACCGCGACGGCGACGATACCGCGCGGGGCGATCCAGCTGACCAGCAGCCGCTCGCGGAAACCGAGCCCCGCTCCGATCGTCGAGACGAAGATGGCGATCGGCCGGATGACCAGCAGCACCAGCGCGAGGAACACCACCACCCGCCATTCGAGGCTGAGAATCACCGAGCGCTGCAGCGAAGCGGTTAGGATGATGAACAGGCCCGAGACGAGAAGGACGGTGATCGTCTCCTTGAACTTGCGGAGCTCGGCAAGGCTCGCGAGCCGGGCATTCGCCATGGTGACGCCCATGACGGTCACGGTGAGGAGCCCGGCCTCTTCGAGCAGCAGATTCGTCAGCGCATTCATGCCGACGACGACGGCGAGAAGAATCGGCGCCTTCAGATATTCCGGCGCGTGGCCCCGAGCGAAAAAGGTCGTCAGCGCCCGCCCGGCGACGATGCCGCCGAGGATCGCGAGGACAATAGCGGCGACGGTGGTCAGGATCAGGTGTTCGGCATCGTGGGCGCCGCGCAGCACGAGATAGGCTTCGAAGGCGATGACGGCGAAGAGCGCCCCGACAGGATCGTTGAGGATCGCCTCCCAGCGCAGGATCGAGCCCGGCCGGGTGCGCAGCCGCGCGTGGCGCAGAAGCGGCATGATGACGGTCGGGCCGGTGACGACGAGCAGCGCGCCGAGAATGATGGCGACCGGCCAGGCCATGTCGCCGACATAGTGGGCGGCGAGCGCCGTCATCAGCCAGACCATCGGCCCCGACACCAGCACGACGCGGCGCACCGCCGTCGAGGTTTCGCGGATCTCCCGGAGATTGAGCGTCAGCCCGCCCTCGAAGAGGATGATGGCGACGGCGGTCGAGACCAGCGGCGTATAGAGCTCGCCGAAATCTTCCCGCGGGTTCATCAGGCCGGTCAGCGGGCCGAAGACGAGGCCGACGCCGAGCAGCATGACGATGGCGGGGATCTGGAGCCGCCAGGCCAGCCATTGCGAGGCGATGCCCGCGATGCCGATGATGGCGAGCTGCATGGCAAGATCGTGCATCAGCGAGGGATCCTGTCGGTTCGGGGCGGCAGAGGCTCTCGCCCGGCAGCACGGTCGTCGATGGAGAAAGATATGGCGGTGGCGGAAACGGCCCATGGCCCGTCCGCAATCAATGCGCGTCGATCGCGCCGACGCGGTCGGTCATCCGGCGATCGACGGCTCAGACGCCGGCCAGCCTGTCGAGTTTGCCGGTGACGGTCTTCGGGTCCTCGCCATAGGCGATGGTGCCGGCGAGATGGCCTTCCGCGTCGATGAGGAAAGTCGTCGAAGTGTGGTCCATCAGATAGTCCTCGCCCTCGCCCGATTTGGCGAAGAAGGCGCCCCAGCCCTTCGCCATCCTGGCGACATCGCCCTTCTCACCGGTCAGCGCGACGATGTCCGGCGAGACGGCGTCGACATAGTCCTTGAGGATCGCCGGCGTGTCGCGCTCGGGATCGACGGTGACGAAGACGATGCGGAAGTCGCCGCCCTTCTTCTCGATCTCGTCGTGATGCGAGGCGAGTTCAAAGAGCGTCGTCGGGCAGACGTCGGGGCAATGCGTATAGCCGAAGAACAGCGCATAGGGCTTGCCCTTCAGCTGGTCGGAACTGAAGGATGTGCCGTTCTGGTCGACCAGGGTGAAGGGTGTGCCGTAGGGCTCGCCGGAGGCGCTGCTCTGGCCGACGAGATTGAAGTAGGTGACGGCGAGAATCCCGGCGACGAGAGCCACGACGGCCCAAAGGCCGGTTTGAATGATCGTGCGCGTGTTCATCCCGCGAACTCCGGAAGATTGCGTGGCCAGCCCTGTCGGGGCGCGGCGAAGCGGTCAGAAGCAGCTCGCCCAGGCGTCTGCGGCGAGCCTTACGAAAACCGCTTCGCCCTTTGCAAGCCACAGGGAGAAACCGACGACGGCGATGAGCCCGAGCACCGCGATCGCGGCTGCGGCGGCGGCAAGGCGGATGGGGCCACCCGTCTTCTTCGCGCTGTCGGGCATCGGTTCCGTCGGCGGGCTCACCATCCGCCATCCCTAGCCCATTGCCGGCGCCGGTGCGACGGGGCGGAAGACTCGCCCGGTCACTTTTTCTCCACCGGACAAAGGCGACGAAATATCCTTACGCTTCGTAAGCCAATGCGGTGCTAGATCGGAGCCCCGCCTCTCTACCGGATTGTCCTCTCCATGCCGGGCTCCCGCGAAACCCGCATCGACCTCGTGCGCGGCATCTCGCTGCTGTTCATCTTCGTCGACCATTCCGATGTGTCCTTCTCGACGCTGCTGCAGCAGAGCCGCGGCTTCTGCGACGCCGCGGAGCTGTTCGTCATGATGGCCGGCATGTCCGCTGCGCTCGCCTATGCGCCGCCCGGCGGCCGGGCAAATCTCGGCCGGGTCGGCTCGCGGACGTGGCGGCGGGCCTTCAAGCTCTACCGGGTGCATCTCGTTCTCCTTGCCGCGATGCTCGCCGCGGTGGCGATGCTGCCGCTGCCCTGGAGCCAGGAGCTGCGCTCTGCCTGGGCGCTCGACCCGGTCTTTGCCGCGCCCTGGCGCTACGCTCTGGAAGCCGTGTCGCTGCGCTACATGCCGGCCGATCTCGACATCCTGCCGCTCTATGTCCTTTTAATCGCGGCGGTGCCGCTGTTTCTCGGCATCGCACAGCGCTCGGCAATGCTCGCCCTCGGCCTTTCGCTGGGGCTCTGGCTGGCGGCGGGCCTCCTCCATCTCAACCTGACGAACCTTGCCGAGGCGAGATCCGGCTGGTTCTTCAATCCGTTCTCCTGGCAGCTGATCTTCCTGTGCGGCCTTCTGGCGGGCCTCAGGATCAAGCGCGGCGAGGAGCCGTTTCCCTATTCGCGTCCGGTGTTCGTCGCGGCGGCCCTCTTCGCGCTGGTCGCGATCCCCGCCAATCTCTACATGCAGCTTGAAGTCAGCGCCGATTCGCCGGTGCGCCATCTCCTGATGTCGAAGACCAGCGAGGGCCCGCTGCGCGTCCTCAACGCGCTCGCCATCGCCTATGTCGTCTTCAATCTCGACGCTCTGAAGCGGGTCTTCGCGTGGTCATGGCTGGGGCCAGTTCACGCCGCCGGCCGCAACAGCCTGCCGATCTTCGTCACCGGCATCGTCCTGTCGAACACCGCCGCCGCCGTCGTGATCTGCCATGGCTCGTTCCCGCTGGCCCTGGAACTCACCGCGATCGCGATCGGCCTCGCCATCCAGCTCGCCGTCGCCCACCACCTTGGGCGGACGCGTCGCGAGCCTTCCGGCGAGCCGGTATCCTCGCTGGTGGTGGCGTCGCCCGAGGATCAGGACTACGGATATGCGCAAGCAACCGAACCTGCCGCGATACCCGATGCAGCCAGAAACTCCGCGACCTGAGAATTTCGAGGAACTGCGCTTTCGCGACAGCGAGCCGAAGATCGCCACGACTGCGGAGCTGAAGCGCACCAAACTCGGCCGCTATTGCGAGATCGGCCAGCGTGTCGTCCTGCGCGAGGTCGAGCTCGGCGACTTTTCCTATTTCGAACGGGGCGGCGAGGCGATCCACTCCAGCATCGGCAGGTTCTGCTCGATCGCGGCGAATGTCAGGATCAACGCCCTCGCCCACCCGATGGAGCGGCTGACCACCCACAAGGTGAGCTACCGGCCGAACGAATATTTCCGCTGGCTTCCCGTCGACCAGAGCGTCGTCGAGGCGCGCAAGGCGGACGCCGTTACCATCGGCCACGACGTCTGGATCGGCCATGGCGCGATCGTCATGCCGGGCGTTGCGATCGGCAATGGCGCGGTGGTCGGTGCCGGCGCCGTCGTCACCCACGATATTCCGCCCTTCACCATCGCCGCAGGCGTTCCGGCAAAGCCAATCCGCGAGCGTTTCCCGCCGGAAATCGCCGCGAGGATCACCGCCCTCGCCTGGTGGGACTGGCCGCTGGAAACGCTGTTCGACGCCATTCCCGACATGCAGGTCCTGCCGATCGAGGCGTTTCTCGACAAGTGGGAGCGTCAGTCCCCGGCGCCGTCCACCAGCGCGAAATAAATGAGCGCAGCCCCCGGCATCGCCATGCCGAGGACGCAGACGCCGAGCCAGCCGCCGACTTCCAGCACCGGGCTCGCCAGCGCCGAGCCGAGCGCCCCGCCGATGAAGAAGGTCGTCATGTAGACGGCGTTGAGGCGATTGCGGATATCCGGTGCGAGACGGAAGATCTCGCGCTGGCCGAAGACCAGATTGGCCTGCACTCCGAGATCGACGACGACGGCGGCAAAGACCAGCGCTGCGAGCGACGTCGTGCCGAAGGTCGAGACGAGGAAGCCGGCGACCACCATCGCAATGGCGCAGACCGTGCCGATGCGGGAAAAGCCGCGGTCGGCGAGCCGTCCCGCCACCGGCGCGGCGAAGACGCCGAGGACGCCGGCGAGAGCGAACAGCGCGACGCCGCTCGGCGAGAAATCGAACGGGTCGCGCATCAGGATGATCGGCGCCGCCGTCCAGAACAGCGAGAAGGCCGCGAACATCGCCGCGTGGTAGAGCCCGCGGCGCCGCAGCACCGGCTCGTTGACGAACAGCCGGCCGAGCGAGCGGATCAGCGCGAGATAGCCCCGCTCGCCGCCGGGTTCGCGGCGCGGCAGCAGCACCAGCGAGACGGCGGCGAGAACCGCGATCAGCGCCGCCGACAGGCCGAAGACGCCGCGCCAGCCGAGATAGTCGGCAAGGAAGCTCGACACCGGCCGGGCGAGCAGGATCCCGCCGAGAAGCCCGCTCATGACGTTGCCGACGACGGCGCCCCGTTCCTCCTCCGGCGCCAGATTGGCGGCGAGCGGCACCAGCATCTGCGCCGCGCAGGAGGTGATGCCGACGATCAGCATGCCGGCAAAGAGCAGCGTCAGCCCGGGCGCCAGCGCCAGACCCGTCAGGGCGACCACGTTGGCCCCCATGGTCAGGAGGATGAGCTTGCGGTTCTCGACGAGATCGCCGAGCGGCACCAGGAAGATAAGGCCGATGGCATAGCCGATCTGCGCCACCGTGACGATCGAGCTTTCCGCAGCGACGGCGAGGCCGAGATCTGAGCCCATCAGCGAAACCAGCGGCTGGGCGTAATAGAGATTGGCGGCGAGAGCGCCGCAGGACAGCGCAAACAGGAAGGTCAGCACCGGCCCGAGGCCGGCGCTGTCATTGGCGGGGGCGGTGTTCGTCGCAGTCTGGCTCATCGGTGGCTTTCACTTCACGGGGACCCGCCGCCGAGGCGGCGGCGGCGTCTGCGCCGGCAGGCGCCGGAAACGAAAAAGGGCGGATTGCCTCCGCCCGTCTCGCCGAAACGTATTCGCGGTTGCGGAACAATCCAGATGCGGACCGCCCGAAAAGGTCGAACGGACAGTCTTCGCCTCGAACATCCTCCGCCTTGCAACGGCGACGGGGCCGCCTATGGTTGCGGCGACGCCAGACAGGGCCGGAAGAGGCCGCAGCGACAGGGACGATGCATGCGCTTTTCAGGAACCGACACCTATGTCGCCGGCAAGGACCTGATGGTTGCCGTCAACGCCGCGATCACCCTCGAGCGCCCGCTTCTCGTCAAGGGCGAGCCCGGCACCGGCAAGACCGAACTCGCCTTCCAGATCGCCGAGGCCCTCGGCCTCAGGCTGATCCAGTGGACGGTGAAGTCGACCACCCGCGCCGCCCAGGGCCTCTACGAATATGACGCCGTCTCGCGGCTGCGCGACAGCCAGCTCGGCGACGAGCGGGTCCACGACATCCGCAACTACATCAGGCCCGGCAAGCTCTGGGACGCCTTCGCCTCCGAGGAACGGGTCGTGCTCTTGATCGACGAGATCGACAAGGCCGATATCGAGTTTCCGAACGACCTCCTGCAGGAGCTCGACAAGATGAGCTTCGACGTCGTCGAGACCGGCGAGACGATCGCGGCGAAGCATCGGCCGATCGTCGTGATCACCTCGAACAACGAAAAGGAACTGCCGGACGCCTTCCTGCGCCGCTGCTTCTTTCACTACATCCAGTTTCCCGACGCCGAGACGCTGCAGCAGATCGTCGACGTCCATTACCCTGGCATCAAGCGGGAGCTGGTGCGCGCCGCCCTCACCCAGTTCTACGAGATCCGCGAACAGCCGGGCCTGAAGAAGAAGCCCTCGACCTCCGAGGCGCTCGACTGGATCCGCCTCCTCGTCGCCGAGGACGTCGAGGCGAAGGACCTGCGCGAGAGCCCGACGAAGGTGCTGCCCAAGCTTCACGGCGCGCTCCTGAAGAACGAGCAGGACGTGCATCTCTTCGAGCGGCTGGCGTTTCTGGCAAGGCGGCAGGGATGAGCGACCTCGTCATCCGCCCGATCGTTGCCTCCGACGAGTCCGAATGGCGCCGGCTGTGGACCGGCTATCTGGAATTCTACAAGTCGAAGGTCTCAGACGACGTCTACGCCTCGACCTTCGCCCGGCTCCTCGGCAACGAGCCCTATGATCCCAAGGGCTTCCTCGCCGTCCTCGACGGACGGCCGGTCGGGCTCGTCCACTACTTCTTCCACCGCCATTGCTGGAGGATCGAGAATGTCTGCTACCTGCAGGATCTCTTCGCCGATCCCGCCATCCGCGGCAAAGGCGTCGGCCGGGCACTGATCGAGGCGGTCTACCGCGTTGCCGACGAGGCCGGCTGTCCTTCGGTCTACTGGACGACGCAGGAGTTCAACTATGCCGGCCGGATGCTCTACGACCGGATCGGCGAGAAGACGCCCTTCATCAAATATCAGCGGCCAGCCGGCTGAAGCCTGTTCGATCGGGCTGAAGCCTTGCACGGAAAAGGCCCGCGCGCCGCTTCCGGCGCGCGGGCCCTTGTTCTGAAAATCAGCGACGATCAGGCTGCGAGCAGCTTCTCGATCTTGTCGACCGGATGGTTGGTGAAGTCCTTGGCGATCTCGCCGACAACCCGGTCCGCGACCTCCTTGTGATAGTGCTGGCGCATCTCGCCGAGGATCTTCGGCGGCGCGACGACGACGATCTTCTCGAAGACGCCGCGATGGGCCATCTTGTAAAGGATGCCGGTGATCTCGGCGGCAAAGCGCTCCTTGCCGAGTTCGTGCCAGTCGGTGTCCTCGACCGCGGAATGGTGTGACGTGCCGGCGTCGCTCATCCGCCCCGGGCGGTTGGCGCCCTGCTCGCGGTCCGGCGGATTGTCCTGTTCCTCGACCCGGCGGATCTCGAAATTCGGCAGTTCGCCGTCACCCATGTTCTGAAGAAACAGTGCCTTCTCGCCATCGGCGACGAGGATCCAGGTCTTGTAGTCGATCGGCTTGTCCAACATGACGTCAGCCCTTCTTCTGCTCTTTTCCTCGGCCGTCACCGGCCTCGTCCTGACAACGTGCGAGGCGCGGGTCCGTTGCCCGATCGACCGGGGTGGCCGATTGCCGCGAATTTTCTGAAAATGTTAACCTTGCCGGGCAAAAATCCGGGAAACATGGCAGTTCGGTACCACCCGTTAAGCCCTGCCGGACAATATCGCGGACTCGATACGCCCGAATCGCAATCGGCCATCCGAGTTCCGCAATGCTCTCACCGACGTCGGCCCGCGCCTTCAGAACCGCCATCCTTCTTTTGCTCGTCACCAGCCTGTCCGGCTGCGCGTCCTCGCTGTTCGGGCGCCGGGTGATGAGCGAGCACGAATGCATGACGCGGGTGATGTATTTCGAATCCAACCGCTCGAGCCCCGAGGGCATGCTCGCCGTCGGCACGGTGGTGATGAACCGGGTGGAGAGCAAGCTCTATCCGGACACCGTCTGCGCCGTGGTCGGCCAGCCGAACCAGTTCGCCCCCGGCGTCCTCTCCCGCTCGATGGGCAAGGGCAGCCGGCTTGCCGCCAACATGGCGACCAAGGTGCTGAAGGGCGGCCGCCACCGCTATGTCGGCAACGCCAAGTTCTTCCACACCGCCGGCATGACCTTCCCCTACACCAACATGCACTACCTGGTGGAAGCCGGCGGCAACGTCTTCTACGACAAGCGCAAGAACGCCCGCCGCAAGAGCGACCCGGCCTTCGTCAACCCGCCGGGGCTCGAGGCGGCGAACCGCGCCGCGCGGGTGATGCTGCTCGGCTACCAGACGACGCCGGCGCAGCAGAGCTATTCGTCGCCGGCGAAGGTCGCCGTCCGCCGGCAGGCAGCCCCCGAGCCGCAGGCCGTGCCGATGCCGGCAACGCCGCCGGGAGCCGGCATGACCACGATCGCCAGCAATGCCGCACCGAGCAGCGCCGGCGAGGCGGTGCTGCAGCCGATCAGCATCGACGATCTCATCCGCGAAAATGGCGGCTACTGAGGCGGCGCCGGTCCAGCATCGGCCCGAAAATCGAAATCGATTTTCGAAAAAGCACGATGCGGTGAATCAAAGAGATAGCACGTCCTTTGTGCGTCCTATCAGACGCACGGCGCGCTAGCGTCGCAGCAGCCCGCACCGTCGCAGGAGACGCTCAGGCAAAAATCCGGGCGCCGCGGCCGGCGATCTCGCGGAAGCTGGCAAGGACGTGCTCGCGCAGGGCATCGGCAACCGGCCCCGCTCCTTCGCGGTTCATCAGATAGACCCGGTAGTTGCCGAGCGGCGGCAGGCCGCCCGGCGTGTCGAGGCGCACCAGCCTTTGCGACACCACGCTGACGGGCAGCGGCGCGATCGCCAGATCCGCCTCCACCGCTGCGATCTGCGCCTGGCAGTTCTTGCTCGTATAGGCGACGCGATAGGCGGCGCCAGCCTTGTCGAGGGCATCGAGTGCCGCCGCCCGCCACAGGCAGCCCTGATCGGCGAGCGCCAGCGGCAGCGGCTCGCGCCTCGCCGCCGAGCCGTTGCGCAGCCCGATCCAGGCCAGCGGCTCGCTATGCGCCTCGACGGCGAGGAATCCCGGATGCTCGTCCGTCGCCATCAGCGCCACGTCGATCTCGCCGGCAAGGCACTGGCGGCGGAGTTCGCCGCTCGATTCCAGCCGGACGTCGACATCGACATGCGGATGCGTCGAGGCAAACATCTTCAGGATCAGCGGGATCGCGAAAATGCCGGCGTCGTAAGGCGCGCCGAGCGAGACCCGCCCCTCGATCGGCGGCTTGCGGAAATACTCCACCACCTCGTCGTTCAGCCGCAGCATCTTGCGCGCATAGCCGAGGAAGAATTCGCCGTCGACGGTCAGCTCCACCGACCGTGTCTCGCGGCGAAACAGCGGCCGCCCGAAGGTCTCTTCGAGCTTCTTCACCTGCAGGCTGACGGCCGAGGGCGAGCGGAACACCCGTTCCGCCGCCCGGGTGAAGTTGCCCGTCTCGCAGATCGCCACGAATGTCCGGGCAAGATCGATGTCGAGATTGCCGATCGCCGGCAGCATCTGGTTCATCACGCTGGCCTTTTTCGTTATCAATGAGATTAGCTCACATTACACGTTAATCCTTTTCGTTGGACTCATCAATCCCGTTCGCCCACCTTCGCTCTCATCGAAGGGCATAGGAGAACGAGATGTTTCAGTGGGTCTATTCGCCGCGCATCGAAGACACCGCGGCAAGCAATGTCCGGGCAGGCCGGGCGAACGGCTGGCTGCGCGGCTGGTCGGAGGAGCGGCGGCATCACAAGCTGCGCCGCGACGCGATCGCCACGCTGCTGCGGGTCGACGACGACGTCCTGCGGGACATCACCGGGCTCGAGCGCCACCAGGTCGAGGCGGCGTCGCGCATGCCGCTGGAGGTCGATGCGCTGACGCTTCTGGAGGAGATGCAGCGCCGCCGCCCCGCGTCCAAGCATGGCCGGACGGATTGAGCATACCCCCGGCTGACAGGCGCATTGCCTTGTCCCCAGAAGGCCGGGGGTGGCGCGAAGCTGCGGGATGGCGGAACAACCGCCGTCCCGCGATCAGTGGCGAAGGCTGATCGGCGGCCCCACCGGCAGCGTGAATTCGAAGACGGCGCCCCGGCGGCTGCTTTGCACCGAGAGCTTCCCGCCATGGGCCTCGACCAGTGAGCGGCTGATATTGAGCCCGAAGCCCATGCCGTTCGGCTTGGTGGTGGTGAACGGCTCGAACAGCCGCTCGACGATGGACTGGTCCACCCCCATTCCGGTGTCGGCGAAGCTGACGACGATCGTCTCGCCGTTCAGCCGGGTCGCGACGGTGAGCTTGCGGTCGGACATCTCGGCCATCGCCTCGAGGGCGTTGCCGGTGAGATTGGCGACGATCTGCTGAATGTGCGTACGGTCGACATAGACTTCCGGCAGGTCGCTCGCATAGTCGCGCTCGACCAGAATCCGATCGGCCTCGCGGCCCATGAAGACGACGGCAAGGCCGTCCTCGACGATGTCGTTGAGTCTCGCCGCAGACACATTGGTCTGGCGATTGCCGATGAAGCTGCGCACCCGCTTGACGATCTCGCTGGCGCGGTTGCTCTGCTCGATCGCCTTGCGCGCATAGATCAGCGGCTTTGCCTCCAGCTCCATTCCGCCGTCCTGAAGCAGGCGCTGCAGCGCCTTGACGTAGTTGACGACGGCGGTCAGCGGCTGGTTGATCTCATGGGCAAGCGTTGCGGCCATCTGCCCCGCTGCGGTGACGCGCGAGGTGTGCGCTGCCTCAGCCTGCAGCCTCTGCAGGCTCCGCGCGTCCTGCAGCATGCGGGTGATGTCGCGGGTGACGGTCGAGGCGCCGATGATCTCGCCGGAGGCGTTGCGGATCGGCGAAATGGTGAGTTCGACGTCGAGCCGCTCACCAGCTTTCGACCGGCGGACGGTGCGGAACGATCCGACACGCCGGCCGGCGCGGATCTCGGCCATGAAGCGGTCGAGTTCCTCCATGCGGTCCGGCGGGATGATGATGTCGAGCCGCGAGCCGACCGCCTCCGTCGCCGTATAGCCGTAGAGCCTTTCCGCAGCGCCGTTCCACGAGGTGATGACGGCGTCGAGATCCTTGGTCAGAACCGGATCATGCGAGGATCGGACCAGGGCAAAGAGCAGGGCCTCGCGTTCGATATAGCGTTCGGTCGCCCGGGCGAGTGCCCCGACCTCGCCGCCCGCTGCGGTCGGCAACTCGACCGGCTGGCCGTTCGTCGCATCGTCGACGGCCTTCGTCAGCTGCCGGATCGGGCGGACGAGCCGGGTCGCCAGAAACACCGCGAGAAGGACCGCGATCAGGCCGCAGAGCACTGCGCCGAAGAGGCTGCTCGTTCCGATCGAGGACCGCGCCGCCGCGAGGAGGCCGTCGACGCCGGCCGATTGCAGCAGCGTCACCCGGCGTGATCCGGCCAGCAGCAGCGGCCAGGCAGCAATCGCCTCGGCCTCGCCATTCGCACCCTCGGCAACGATGACGGATGGCTCCGCCGCATCGAGCGCCGCCGCGATCTGCGGCCAGTCCTGCGGTGCCGTGAAGCTCTTCTCCCGCTCGAAGCCGAACACCCGCTCGGGCGCCGCGGCGTTGACGAGGTAGTTTCCCGCTTCGTCGACGAGCCGGATCTTTCCTTCCGCCATGTCGAGATTGCCGAGATGGCGAAACACCGGCCTGAGGTCGACATTGAGGATGACGAAATAGTCGCTCGCGACCCCGTCGAGGAGAATGCGCTTGCCGATGCGGATCGTCGGCACGGGCGGATCTTCGACGACGCCGTCCTCTCGATTGTAGTCGATCGGCGAGACGTAGATGCCGTCGCCCTCCTCGGCGAAGATCCTCTCGAAATAGTCGCGCCTCGCCTTGCTCTGGAGGTCCGCCTCCCCGACCCGCTGCAGCCGCCCCCCCGGTCCGCGTCGGTCGATGCGCACGATCTCCCGCCCTTCGTTCGCGGTCCCGATCAGCCGCAGCTGATCATATTGCGGCTTGGCCTGAAGGAGGGCGGTGAATTCCCGCGCGACGTTCGTCGTGAGCCCCGCAGCCTGCGGCGCTTCGCCGCTGCCGGACGGCCGATCGGCGCGGGCGACGTAGTCGAGGACGGCCGGCATGGAGGCGGCCGCGACGATGTCGTCTTCGGGCGCAGCGAGGTAGCCGTCCAGATAGGAGGCGACGAGACCGGTATTGTCGCTCAGGCTGTCCAGCGCCAGCGGCAGCGCCACCCGGCTCGTCTGGCCGTAGATCAGAAGGCCGACCGAAAGCGCCGTTGCCACGACCAGACCGACCATCGCCAGGGACAGTTTGGTGACCAGGCTCAATGGAGCCATACCCGAATGGTCGGGTGGTCAGGCATGACCTTGGCCTTTCAGATCATCGATTTCTGTTACTTCGATACAATCAACCCCGCTATCGACAGTCAAATCGACGTGGGCAGACTTCGTCCCGGCCCGATCATTTGTCACTATCAGTTATACTTAGAAAATATCGCCTGATTGCCTCAGCCAGCTAACAGAGGACTTCGGAAATTACGTATACCCGGGCAAGTTTAAATTCGTTCTATTAGTGAGTCAATAGATGATAATAAAGAAATTTTATTTGCGTTATTTTCCAACGTGACCAGACCCGAAAGGATAAGTCCGGTGCAGGGTAGCGGAATAGACCGAGTTCTCATCGTCGAGGATGATTTCCTCGCGGCGATGATGTTGTCGCAGATGCTGGAGGAGATCGGCTTCGAGATCTGCGGCACAGCGGCCAGCGAGGATGATGCGGTGCAGGCGGCGATCGATCTCCGCCCGCATCTGGTGATCTCCGACTTCCGCCTGAAGAGTGGCGACGGCGTTTCGGCGAGCGAGCGGATCAGGGACTTCGTCGACGTCCCCGTCCTGTTCGTGTCGGGGAGCAGCGACGAGGTCCGCGGACGCGCTCCCGCGGCCGTCTGCATCGACAAGCCCTATACGCTCGACGGCATCAGGCGCGGTATCCTGACCGTGTTGTCGGCGCAGGCGCCGGTCATCGAGATGAGCCCGGCCAACTGCAACTGAGCGATCGCCGGAGACGCGCCGGCAAGTTTCGCCCGTTGCGGCGATGCCTGCGGCTGCGCGGCGGCCCGAGCGGCACGTCCGTGATGTCCCGAAGCGTACGCCGTGAGGAGATCCCTGGCCCGCAGCTGCTCCGCGCGGCTCACTTGATCAACGCCGCCCGGGCCGCGTCGATGCTGACCGTCAGCCCGTCGGGCCGCCAGTCATAGGTGACCTTGCCGTCGATGCTGCCCGCCACGGCCTGCTGGCACATCCGCGAGCCGAAACCGATGCGGGTCGGCGGACAGTCGATCGAGGGGCCGTCATATTCGCGCCAGACGATCCGGAAACGGGCTCCCGCCTCTTCGCAGCGGATCGCCACGCGGCCGTCCGGGCAGGACAGGGAGCCGTATTTCAGCGAATTGGTGCCGAGCTCATGGATGACGAGGGAGATGACCAGCGCAGCCTTCTCGTTCACCGGCAGCGCGCCCCCCTCGACCGAGATCCGGCCGGAGGAGTCATAGGCCCGGCAGAGCACCTCGATCAGCCCTGCAAGCTCCGCCCTGTCCGATGCGGCGGCGAGCGGAGACTGTTTCGACACGACATAGTCGTTGGCCGTCGCGAAGGCCTCGATGCGGCCGAGGATCATCTGGGCGAGGCCGGCGCTTCCGGGATGGTTCTTCGCCGAGATCGTCACGAAACCCGAGACGACCGTGAAGACGTTGCGCATGCGATGCGACATCTCGCGGGCGACGAGGTCCGAGCGCCACTGCTCGGCCCGCATGCCCGCGACCTTGGTGTCGGTATCGATGTGATTTTCGACGATCGCCGCGATCGTCGTCAGCGCGTCGCGCTGCCAGGCGTTCCATTTGCGGGGCCGGGCGTCGAGAACCGACAGCGTCCCGAGAAGGCCACCGTCGCGGTCGCGAAGCGGCGTCGCGAGCAGCGAGGCGGCGGGCCCCGTCTCGATCCAGATCGCCGCCCCTCCTTCGCAGGCCGCCGCGTCGAACTGCAGCTCCACCGGCTGGTCCGACTCGACGACACGGCCGAAGATCTCGAGGGGAAGCGGCTCTTCTGCCGGCAGGGCGTCGGCGACCTCCCTGCCCTGCGACGCCTTCACCCACTGGCGATGGTCGGAGCCGATGGTGACGATGGCAGCCGGTGCGCGCAGCGTCTGCTGGGCGAGCCGGCAGAACCGTTCGAGCTGGAGATCGCGATCATCGGGGAGTGGCAGAACGGCGGGATCGCCTCTCAGGATCTCTCCGCCCCATTTGCTTTCCAGATGCAGCAGACTGCCCACAACGCGTCCCCTCGCGGTATTCCGAATCGCTATCTTGAAATTTACTTAAGGGTATCTTCTTCGTCTATCTTAGCTTGAATAAGCAAAACTACCTGCTTTAGTCGGCAGAAAATATAAATGCGGATGAACAATCCGGGAACTGAGGCGGGTGGGCGACCCGACCCTTCGCGGCATCGACAAAACGGTCTGATGTCGAGGGGTGAATCTACAAAAAGAGAGCGGCGTTGAGAGCCTTCAGGGCCGTCCGACCGGCTTTGGGGCCCCGGGCGGGCGGATACCAGATTCCGCGGACACGCAGTCGAACCCCGCCGTGGCCGAAAAAATGTCCGTCAAACGGAAAGAGCAGGCGGCAGGCCGCTCAGCTCTCCTCGCCCTCGCCTGTCTGGTCGACGGAAGGTCCGGGAATGACGTAGCTGCCGGAAAGCCACCGATTGAGGTCTACCGCCTTGCAGCGCGGCGAGCAGAAGGGAAAGGTCGCGCGGTCGGAGGGCTTGCCGCATTCGGGGCACTTGCGCTTCGGGCGCAGCGGCGTCGGTGGTTCGGCTGCCTTGGTCATGGTCGTTCGTCCGCCGACGGCTCCTTGCGGCGATCGTCATCGCCCGACCGCGGTCCGGCCGGATCGCCCGGCGCGTCAGACGTCGAGGCAGCCTTTTCGTCGCCGGTGGGCCCGCCGACCGCGATCGCAAGGCCGTCGGAATGTCCCTCGCCGTCCTTGCGGCGCTCCGCCGGCGCTGCATCCTTGAGTTCGTCATCCGCCACGTCGTCACGCGGCGTCGCCTGCGCCGGCGGCAGAGCCCGCGGCGGCGGCGCGGCCACCGGCCGGAAGCCCCACTGCCGCTCGTCGCTTAACGCCTCGGCCTTCCGGTCGTCCTCGAAATCCTCGTCCGGATCCTCGTCCTCGGGCGGCACGTCCATCTGCGGCGCGCGCCAGCGGGCGTGGATGTCGTAGCCCTCGCCGGCAAGCAGCGCCAGGGTCTCGGCGAGCGGCAGCCCGACGACATTGGTGTAGGAGCCGACCAGCCGGACGACGAAGCTTCCCGCCAGTCCCTGGATCGCGTATCCGCCGGCCTTGCCGCGCCATTCGTCCGAGGCGACGTAGCTCTGGATGTCCTGGCGCGACAGCCGCTTGAAGCGCACCCGCGTCTCGATCAGGCGCTGACGCAGGGCGCCGTTCGGTCCGATGACGCAGACCCCGGTATAGACCCTGTGGGTGCGGCCGGAGAGCGTTCTAAGATTGGCCAGCGCGTCCTCGGCAAGCTCCGCCTTCGGCATGATCTGCCGGCCGACGGAAACCACCGTGTCTGCCGCGAGGATGGTCGCAGGCCCGTAGTCGAGCTCGCGCAGCCGCCGCGCCGCCACCTCCGCCTTGCCCTTCGACAGGCGCTTGGCGAGGGAGCGCGGGTGCTCGCTCTTTTGCGGCGTCTCGTCGATGTCGGCCGGCATCAGCCGGTCCGGCTCGACGCCCGCCTGCTGGAGAAGCGCCAGCCGCCGCGGCGAGCCGGAGGCAAGGACCAGGCGTTGCAAGGAAGACATCCGGGCGCGGCTTCGAGGCTTACTTGAAGCGGTAGGTGATGCGACCCTTGGTCAGGTCGTAGGGCGTCATTTCGACCAGCACCTTGTCGCCGGTCAGGACGCGGATGCGGTTCTTGCGCATCCTGCCCGCCGTGTGGGCGATGATCTCGTGGTCGTTCTCGAGCTTGATCCGAAATGTCGCATTCGGCAGCAGCTCCGTGACGACGCCCGGAAATTCGAGAACTTCTTCTTTTGCCATACGCTGTGCGATCCTAGTATTCGTTCGGCTGCGGCGCCCGGACGGGCCGGCGCCGCAAGATGGGGCGATGAGCGGACCGGTGCCGCCGCATCGCGTCGATGTTGCACTACGTCAAGACGGCTGGCGTGCCCGACGAAGGTTTTCCCTCGGAAAGTCCTTGCGACGGGCGGCCATGAAGCCGTGTGCGTGCCGAGCCTGGCACGGTCAACCGGAAAACGCCCCTTAAATCGGCGCAATCGCCGCAAATTGCAAGCCGGTCCGAAGGCTCCGGGATTTCCGGAAGACGAACGCGGCCGACCCGGCCTCACCCGGAGATGCGCTCGATCTCAGCGCCGCAATTGCCGAGCTTTTCCTCGAGCCGCTCGAAACCGCGATCGAGGTGATAGACCCGGTTCACCTCGGTATCGCCCTCGGCGACGAGGCCGGCGATGACCAGCGAGACGGAGGCGCGAAGATCCGTCGCCATCACCGGCGCCCCCTTCAGCCGCTCGACGCCCTCGACCCGCGCGACCTGGCCGGCGAGCGAGATCTTCGCGCCGAGCCGCGCCAGTTCCTGGACGTGCATGAAACGGTTCTCAAAGATCGTCTCGGTGATCTTGGCGGTTCCCGACGCCCTGGTCATCAGCGCCATGAACTGCGCCTGCAGATCGGTCGGAAAGCCCGGATAGGGATCGGTGCTGACATCCACCGGCGCGATGCCGCCGCCATTGCGATAGACGCGGATCCCGTCCTCCACCGGCGTCAGCGCGGCGCCGGCCCGGGCCAGCGTCTCGATCGCCGTCGGCAGGAGGTCCGCCCTTGTGCCGGTGAGGGTCACGTCGCCACCGGTCATCGCCACGGCCATGGCATAGGTGCCGGTCTCGATCCGGTCCGGCAGCACCCGGTGGCGCGCGCCGGAGAGCGAGCGCACCCCGTCGATGCGGATCGTCGACGTGCCGGCGCCGTCGATCTTGGCGCCCATCGCCGTCAGGCAGGCGGCGAGATCGGCGATCTCCGGCTCACGCGCGGCGTTTTCGAGGATGGTTTCGCCCTTGGCGAGGGTCGCGGCCATCATCAGCACATGGGTCGCGCCGACGGAGACCTTCGGCAGCCTGTAGCGGTTGCCGACGAGGCCGCCTTTGGCGCTGGCGACGGCATAGCCGGCCTCAATCTCGATGTCGGCGCCAAGCGCCCGCAGGCCGTCAATGAAGATGTCGACCGGCCGCGTGCCGATGGCGCAGCCGCCGGGCAGCGACACCCGCGCCTCGTGCATGCGGGCCAGCAGCGGGCCGATCACCCAGAAGCTCGCCCGCATCTTGGAGACGAGCTCATAAGGCGCGGTGGTGTCGACGATGTTGCGGGCAGTGAAGTGGATGGTGCGACCAAAGCTCGATTCCTGGCGAAGCCGCTTGCCGGTTACCGAGAAATCGACGCCGTGATTGCCGAGGATCCGCGTCAGCAGCTCGACATCGGCGAGATGCGGGACGTTCTCCAGCGTCAGCGTGTCGTCGGTGAGGAGCGAGGCGATCATCAGCGGCAGCGTGGCGTTCTTCGCCCCGGAGATCGGGATCGTGCCGTTGAGTTCGTTGCCGCCGCGAATGCGAATGCGATCCATGAGCGCTCCTGGTGGCCGGCGATCCGGCAGTGTCCTCGGGTCAAGGGAAGATCGACGGCGGGGTGCCCGGCGACGATCCATCGCCATTGTGGCGTCAAGAAGGGCGGCGCGTTCCCGCGAGGTACGGCAGCCCGCCATCCTGGCGGCTGTCTCTACACCAATGAATGGAACCTTACAAACCGGTCAGACTTCACTTGCAGCCGATGCCGACGGCTACAGCACCGGCCCGAAACCCGGAATCGATTTTCGGCAAGGATGATCCGGAGGATCAAAGAGACAGCGTGTCCTCTAGGCGTCCTATCGGACGTACGGCGCGCGAAGGCACGAGGCCGTGCGATGGAGCCACTTCGCCGCCGCGAAACCGCATCGGGAAGAGCCGGGGCTGTCTCCTTTGCATAGCCCGACCTGTCGTGCAGAGAGCCGAAGTCGTCGCTAGGATCGAGCTGTCACGAAATCAGGGAGACGGGCATGGAGACCTATCGGGGCGGCTGTCTTTGCGGCGAGGTGCGGTTCACGGCGTCGGGACGGCCCGACCGGGTCGGCATCTGCCACTGTCTCGACTGCCGCAAGCATCACGGCGCCTTGTTCTACGCCGCAGCCATCTATCCGGAGAAGGCAGTCACCATCGAGGGCGAGGCCCGCGACTATGCCGGGCGGTTCTTCTGCCCGCGCTGCGGCTCGTCGGTGTTCGCCCGCAGCGGGGGCGAGATCGAGCTGCATCTCGGCTCCCTCAACGAGCCTGACCAGCTGACCCCGACCTATGAAAACTGGACCATCCGCCGCGAAGCCTGGCTGCCGCCCTTTCCGCTGGCAGCGCATTTCGAGCGCGACCGCGAAACCGGGAAAGACGGCGGGCCGTAGCCAGCAGGAGCCTCCGCGACGTCCTGTGATGACTGTGGGCGACGTTCGATGATGACCGTGGTAATCTGGCCACGCTGGCCAAGACAGCGGCGGAAAACTGGCGCACCCGACAGGATTCGAACCTGTGACCTTCGCCTTCGGAGGGCGACACTCTATCCAGCTGAGCTACGGGTGCGGATCGGCGTCAGGCGCCGGATAATCAGCTTCGGTTCCCCTAAACTATATGCCGTGCTGCGGCAAGGGAGTGCGCCGACGATCTTCCCGTTGCAGTGCGACCTGATCCGCCGCGACTACAGCATCGGCCGCAAAATCGGAATCGATTTTCGGAAAGTACGGTGCGTTGATTCAATAAGTTACGGTGTCTTTTGTGCGTCCATTCGGACGTATGGCGCTCTGGACCCCAGGGCTGTCTCTCGCCGATTGAGCAAGGGACGGGAAACCGCCGCCGGGCCCCATCGGCACCGATGCATGGGCGGAGAAAGCGCTGGGCCTTCTGGCGGAACAAGCGAAGCACCAGCGCCGTTGATCCCGCTTTCGACCGGAGCTGTTGCGCCGATGTCCCGCGTTTCGAGATACCACCCGCGTCGCCGATCGATCGCCGTCGGCGTCCTCGGTGTCACAGCCGTCGTCGCGGGCGGCTTCGTCATTGCCGGCCCGAAGCGTGTCTGGGAATGGATCGGCGGGCCGGCCGACCAAGGGCCCGTCGATTTCGACCATCTCGTCCGCCGCCGCGTTCCGAACGACGCCCTCGCCTGCTCGAAGGGCACCTGCCGCCAGCGGGTCGATTTCGAACTGCCGCATTTCGACGCCGCCCCGCAGCTTATCATGGCCAGGTTCGACCCCGTGGTGATCGCCATGGGTCAGGGCAAACGGGTCGACGACGGGCGCGACGAGACCTATCGGCGCTACGTCTTTCGCAGCCGCGTCCTGGAATTTCCCGACACGCTCGATGCCAGGGCAACGATCGCCGGCGACGGCCGTACGGCGCTCAAGCTCTATTCCCGCTCGCTGCTCGGGCGCGGCGATTTCGGCGCCAATCGCCAGCGACTGCGGCGGATCGCGGCAGACCTCGAGCGAACGTCCGGCCCAAACCGGCAGATCGGCCGGGCGCCGGCTGCCGCCGCCCTGCGGTAAGGCTGCCGTTCGAGAATCAGCAGGACCCCAGCGATGCGGGCGGCCATCGATGATCGGCGGTCAGGCCGCAGCTTCGATCCGCGAAAGACCGCCCGTCGCCGCCAGGAAATCAAGGATCGCCGACACGCCCTTCGCCCGCGACAGGTCGGTGAAGACCGTCGGCAAGGCTCCCCGTCCCGCCTCCGCATCACGCCGCATCCGCTCGAGATCGGCTCCGACATGGGGCGCGAGATCGGTCTTGTTGACGACGAGGAGATCAGAGCGGGTGATCGCCGGGCCGCCTTTGCGCGGAATGTCGTCTCCCTGGCAGACCGAGATGACATAGATCGACAGATCGACGAGGTCCGGCGAGAAGGTGGCGGCGAGGTTGTCGCCGCCCGATTCGACGAGGACGAGGTCGAGATCCGGGTGTCGCTGGCTCAACTCGCGGATCGCCGCGATGTTGATCGAGGCGTCCTCGCGGATTGCCGTGTGCGGGCAGCCGCCGGTCTCGACGCCGATGATCCGATCGGCCGCAAGCGCCTGCATCCGCACCAGCGCCTCGGCGTCTTCGCGCGTGTAGATGTCGTTGGTGACGACGCCGATCGACCAGCGCTCGCGCGCCGCCTTGCAGAGCTTTTCCGTCAGAGTCGTCTTGCCGGAGCCGACCGGCCCGCCGATTCCTACCCTGAGGGGGCCATGTGCCGATGTCATGAACGAAAGAGCCTCGTGCCGAGCGTTTCATGCCGCATTGCGGCGATTTCCGAGACTATGGCGGCAGACCCCAAGTCGTCCAGCGTCGATCGCGCGGCGTTGCGAGCGCTCGTCTCGATCACCGGCAGGAGATCGTGCATCACGCCGACCCACTCGCTCTGGCCGAGCGGCACCAGCCGCACGGCCGCCGCGAGAAGGCTCCCGGCAAAGTTATGGGCGTAGGCGACGAGGGTCTCGTTCAGCGCCAGGCCGGCACGGGCCGTCACCGCCCCGGCCGCGACGGGCAGGGGCATGGGTATCCCGTCGAAAGGGGATTCGCCGATCCAGGGGCTCGCCGCTGCGACGAAGGCTTCGCCGAGCCGAGTCGTCTCGACGCGCCGCTCGGCGCTGCCGGACAGGGCAGTGGCCAGTTCGCAGAGCTCGCGAAGATCCGGCGAGGCTGCCTCCGCGACCGCACGATGGGCACCGGCGGCGAGGACGAGATCGTTCCAGCCGCTGCCCTGCCGCAGGAGGAAGTCGATCCAGTCGCGAACGGCTTCTGCGCTGGTGACGTATCCTTCGCGCACCGCCGCTTCCAGGCCGTGGGAATAGGCAAAACCGCCGGTCGGAAAGCTTGCCGAGAACAGCGTCATCAGCGGCGCGAGATGCGCCGGGCTTCCCGCGGCGACGCCGTTCAGGCCGGCATCGGCCTCCCTCGACCAGCTGGATCGCGACATCGCCAGCGCTCGTCAGTGGGGATGGGCGTGATAGGCGCCGCCCTCCGGATCGAACGCCGCCTCGGTCTCTGCCACCGAGGCGCCGAGGCCTTCGAGCATGGTGCGGATCACCGCGTCGCGGCGGATCAGCAGCCGGTCGGCAAAGATCTGCGCGGCGAGATGGCGGTTGCCGAGTTGCCAGGCGATGGCGACGAGATGGGCCGCATCACGGCCGCGGACCTCGTAGAGCGGCTCGGGCTTGGCCTTCACCACGATGATCTGGCCGTTGGAGAGGAGGATGCCGTCGCTTTCGCGCAGCAGCGTCGCTTCCGGCAGGTCGAGCAGGAAAGCGATGCCGCCATCGGAAACCATCGCCATGCGCCGACGGTGGCGCGCCGTCTCGTCGAGCGTGATCGTGTCGGCCGCCTCCGCCCACTCGCCCCGTCTGACGACCTTGTCTCCGACGATCATGTGAACTTACCGTATCGTTTCGTTGGCTCACAGAAATACGCCCGCAGCGAGCGTTTCGCCAGCGGGGCGATCCGAAATCCCGGGGCGGCGACGTGTTGCAGGGCGTGAGCCGATCATCAAGCGATGGGCAATTCCGGCGCCGCGTCAGGCCTCCGGGTAGAAAGCCTCGTCGAGGATCTGTTCGACGCTGAAAGGGCAATCTGCCGGAAAGGCCTCTTCGGCAAGCCCCGTTTCGCCGGCGGCCTTGAGGCGGGCGGATGCGTATTCTTCCTGCAGGATCTGGCCGGGCAGCGCCTTGAGGCTGGGGCTGCGGATCATCCGCTTGGCGATCCGGCGCCGCTGCTCGAGGATCGTCCCCTTCCATCCGCTGGAGCGGTGCGATGGTTGGTGCCGCCATTTCAGAAGGTGAAGGATGAGGACATTCAGCCGATTTTCAATTTCGCCGATTTCCGAACCGCCCAAGTTTTCGATCTCCTCGGCCAGTCTCTCCCAATCGATGGCATTGGCATGCCCGCTGCGCAGTCGCTCCGCCTGCGACTGCGTCCAGGCATAGAAATCCCTGTCGTAATCCGCAGCGCCCGCCGCCGCGTCGTCCGGCTTGCCGGGCCGTGCCATCGTGTCGCGAAGCGTCGACATCATCGCTCGTCCTTTCCGCCGCGCCCTGCCGCAGGGCCGGCGCAGCCTCAGAACAGGAAATAGCGCTGCGCCATGGCGAGTTCCTTCGCCGGCTCGCAGGTGAGCAGCACGCCGTCGGCGCGCACCTCGTAGGTCTCGGGATGCACCTCGATCTTCGGCGTTGCGGCGTTGTGGATCATCGCCGATTTGCCGATGCCGCCGCGGGTGTTCTTCACGCCGAGAAAGGTCTTCTCGCAGCCGAGCGCGTCTCTCAGATTCCTCTCCATCGCCGCGCCGGAGACGAAGGTGACGGCGGAGGCGCCGATCGCCTTGCCATAGGCGCCGAACATCGGCCTATAGTGCACCGGCTGCGGCGTCGGGATCGAGGCGTTGGGGTCGCCCATCGGCGCGGCCGCGATCATGCCGCCGAGGAGCACCATCATCGGCTTGACGCCGAAGAAGGCCGGGTCCCAGAGCACGAGATCGGCCCGCTTGCCGACCTCGATGGAGCCGATCTCCCCGGCCATGCCGTGGGCGATCGCCGGATTGATGGTGTATTTGGCGACGTAGCGCCTGGCCCGGAAATTGTCGTTGTCGCCGGTCTCCTCGGTGAGGCGGCCGCGCTGGCGCTTCATCTTGTCGGCGGTCTGCCAGGTGCGGATGATCACCTCGCCGACGCGGCCCATGGCCTGTGAGTCCGAGGCGATGATCGAGAAGGCCCCCATGTCGTGGAGGATGTCCTCGGCGGCGATCGTCTCCTTGCGGATCCGCGATTCGGCGAAGGCGATGTCCTCCGGGATCGAAGCGTCGAGGTGGTGGCAGACCATGAGCATGTCGAGATGCTCTTCGAGGGTGTTCACCGTGTAAGGCCGGGTCGGGTTGGTCGAGGACGGCAGGACGTTTTCGAGCCCGCAGACCTTGATGATGTCCGGCGCGTGGCCGCCGCCGGCCCCCTCGGTGTGGAAGGCGTGGATGGTGCGGCCCTTGAAGGCGTCGACGGTGTTCTCGACGAAGCCCGATTCGTTCAGCGTGTCGGTGTGGATCATCACCTGGACGTCGTGATCGTCGGCGACGGAGAGGCAGTTGTCGATCGCCGCCGGCGTCGTGCCCCAGTCCTCGTGCAGCTTCATGGCACAGGCGCCGCCCTCGATCATCTCGACGAGCGGCGCCGGCAGCGACGCGTTTCCCTTGCCGGAAAAGCCGAGATTCATCGGGAAGGCGTCGGTCGCCTGGATCATCCGGCCGAGATGCCAGGCGCCGGGCGTGCAGGTGGTCGCCAGCGTGCCGTGAGCCGGGCCGGTGCCGCCGCCGAGCATGGTGGTGACGCCGGAAAACAGCGCCTCCTCGATCTGCTGCGGGCAGATGAAATGGATATGGCTGTCGAAGCCGCCGGCGGTGACGATCTTGCCCTCGCAGGCGATCGCCTCCGTGCCGGGCCCGATGACGATGTCGACGCCCGGCTGGGTGTCGGGATTGCCGGCCTTGCCGATCGCCACGATCCGCCCGTCCTTCAGGCCGATATCGGCCTTGTAGATGCCGGTGTGATCGAGGATCAGCGCATTGGTGATCACCGTGTCCACCGCCCCGTCGGCGCGCGAATGCTGCGACTGGCCCATGCCGTCGCGGATCACCTTGCCGCCGCCGAACTTCACCTCCTCGCCATAGGTCGTCAGGTCCTTCTCGACCTCGATGAACAGCTCCGTATCGGCGAGCCGGACCCTGTCGCCCGTCGTCGGACCGAACATGGCGGCGTAGGAAGCGCGCGAGATCTTGGCTGGCATGGCGTCTCTTTCGTGGAAAGCGGCGTACCTTCGAGGCGGACGGGCGGCGCGGGACCGCGCTGCAACAAGGGCAGCATATGTCGGTCGCGAAAGCTTGTCTTCACTCATTCGGGCGAATGCGCCAAGCAAGGGCATGAAGGCCCGCCCGCGCCGAGACCGACTGATTCAGGGAAGCAACCGCCATGCGAAGCGCCGCCCTCCTCCTTGCCGCAACGACGCTGGCCCTGCCGGCGGCGGCGCAACCGTTCGATCCCGGCCCCGGCATCATCGTGCCCGGCTCCTCCATGGCGGGAAAGCGCATCGGCGGTGCGCCGCCGAAGCTGAACAACCGCCGGATCCGCAACGCCCCGGTCTTCGGCGACACGGTCGAAGAGCGCTATTACGGCCGCGACTACGACGACAGCTATCTCACCCCCCGCGTGCCGCGGGGATCGAGCGACGACGCATCGATCCAGCGCCGGGCACGGGAGGGTGATCCGCGCCTCGATCCGGGCCGGGCCGGAAGCTTCGCCAAGGAGGGTCCCGGCGCCTTGGGCTCCAGCGAAGTGACCCATGGCAGCTCCAGCGGGTCGCATCGCGCCATCATCCGACGGGATCCCTGAGAAAAGGCTGATTTGCCATCCGGCGTCACAGGGGAACCAAGACGGTCGCTGGCAGATTGTTGGAACGACACATTCCGGCGGTATCCTGCCGCCCGGGCGCCGGGCTCATCTGTCCTCGATTCGCCGAGCGGCCGGCTGGCAAAGTGCCACCCTGGCAATCGCAGACGGGCGAGCGAGGCAGGAACGGTCAGAAACCCCGGAGCGGACTGACGTCTTCGCCAGGCTGCGCCGCATTCCGTGTCTGATGGAGAATTCTCATGCGTATCACGAATTTCAGCGCGCTTGCTGCGGCCATCGCCCTTCTCGCAGGAGCGGCGCTGGCAGGCGGTGCAGCGGCCCAGACCGTCGGCGCCGGCTCTTCCTCCACCATCGGCAGCGGCGTTCAGTCCGGCAACAACGCATCTCCCGACGCGACGCAGCTTCGCGCGACCGAGGGCAACTCGGCGATCGACAGCTCGAATGTCGATGCCCTCGCCCGTTCCGGCAATCTCGGCACCAGCGCGACCACCAGCCTCAGCATGGGTGACGGCCTTTCAGGCCCCAACGATACGACGCCGTATTCGACGCAGCAGGGACAGGCTCCGAGGCTGCCCTCCCCGCGCGTCGGGATCGATCTCGGCTCCATCCGCTCCGGCCTCGAAGCTGCGCCGAGCGCGACGCCCGACGCGGCCGGCGACTGAGCGGCCGGCGTGCCTGCCGGCTGCGGGGAACGGTCGTCTTGAAAGAAACTGAACCTGGCCGCGGCTTTCAAAGCGACGCGGCTTCAGGATGGGGACACGGCCAGAGCCGAAAGGGCCGCGGGCCCTACCTTGGGGCGCCGCGCGTCAGACAGGACGCACAGAGGCCGCGCTGTCTTTGATTTTCCACATCCTGCTTTCCGAAGATCGATTCCGATTTTCGGGCCGATGCTGTAGGCGGCAGCGCAGCGCCGCTCAGAGACGTCCCATCACCTTGGCATTGAAGCCGAAGACCTTACGCTCGCCGCGCAGCGGCACGAGCGAGACGTCGAGGGTCTGCCCGGGCTCGAAGCGGACGGCCGTTCCAGCCGCAATGTCGAGCCGCATGCCCCGCGCGGCCTGCCGGTCGAAATCGAGGGCCGGATTGGTCTCGGCGAAATGATAGTGGCTGCCGACCTGCACGGGCCGGTCGCCGGTGTTGCTGACCGTCAGAGCGATGGCTTCCTGCCCCTCGTTCAGCGTCAACTCGCCGTCCTTGGTGATGATCTCGCCGGGAATCATGCGCGCGCCCTCGTCCTGCCGTCAGCGGTTCGTTCAGCTACGCAAGACCGTCGCCTGCGCTCTGCAGCATCGGCGCGAAAATCGGAATCGATTTTCTGGAAGCGCGATGCGCAGATTCAATAACCTGGAGCATCCTTTGTGCGTCCATTCGGACGCACGGCGCTCGAGTGAAGCGAGGCGGCCCGGCCGAGACCGGCAGGCCGCCTCGAAAGCATGGCGTCAGGCGGCGAACAGCATCAGGCCGGCCGCGGCGCCGGCGAGACCGGCAGCGCGGATGGCGATCGGCTGGGCATGACGCACCGCGGCCGAACCGAGCCAGAGGCCGGCACCATGGAGGGCGGCCGTCGCCAGAGCGAAACCGCCGGCATAGGAAAGCGCCACGGCGGCACCGAGCTCGGAGCCATGGGCGTGGCCGTGGAAGATCGCGAAGACGCCGACGATCGCGGCAGCGGCCAACGCGGGAACGCGCACCGCAAGTGCCACCAGCAGACCGACGGCGACGACCGAGGCGAGGATCGCCGGCTCGACGAAGGGCAGCGTGACGCCGGCCATCGCGAGGCCGAAGCCGACCAGCATCATGCCGACGAAGGCCGCCGGGATGACGAAGCGGGCAGAGCCCCTGAAGGTCGCGGCCCAGACGCCGACGAGAAGCATGACCACGTTATGGTCGAGGCCGGTGAGCGGATGCGAGACGCCAGCGAGGAACGAGCCGTGTTCGGCCGGATTGAGATGGGCAAAGGCCGGCAGCGGCGTTGCGAGAACCGCGGCGGCGGCGAGAAGAGTGCGTTTCGGCATGAAGTCCCTCGGAATTGGTCGACCGGCGCCCCGACTTGGGTCGCGCCCCAGCCGTCGATGAGATTGCGATAGGCCCTGCTCCGCGCCGTCGGGAGGACGACCGGAACGAGCGCCGCAGATGATGTTGTCGCCCGGCGCGCCTGTCAAAGCCTTTCTCGCAAGCGCACAGACTTCCTTCACCTTCCGCCGGAAAATCCGCATCCGCGCGTTGGGCTTGCGGGGAAACACCGACTTTTGCGAGAGGCGCCCCGCAGGGTGAAACCAGACGCTCACTTTTTCGTTCTATTGCAAACGGGTCGATCCATCGACACATTGACGCTAAGGAAAGTCAGAGCGCCGGCACGAATGATCGGGGCAGCTTTCCGACGACAGGTTGGAGCAAACTGATGAGCCGTCGCATCCTCTGCGGCCTCATGGCCGTTGGCGCGGTGATCGCCATTGCCGGCTTTGCGGCCCCGGCTGGAGACAGCCAGCCACCCATCGTCCGCATCGTCACCATTGGTGACAGGACCGGGCCGGCTTACTATTCCCAGGTCGAACAGGGCTATCGCTTCGTCGGCAAGTCGCCTGCGGGCGCTGCCGATACGATGATGACCGGCAATGCCTCGGAACCAGTCACTGCTCTCGTCACTGCGGAAATCACGACGAATTGACATCCAAGGCAGGGTGCGTCGCCCGATGTCGAAGGGGCGATTTTTCTTTCATGCCCGGCCATCGCGGGTCACGCGTGTGGACATGGCCGCCCCGAGAGCACCCGGCAGAGTGACTGCGTAGTGATAACAGGGCGCGACCGGCCATCTGGACGGGTCGCGCCCTTGCATTTTCTGCAGCGTCGCAAAGCTCAGAGCGTCGCCTTCAACTCGTCGAGCCCCTTGCGGGTCGCGGCGACGATCGTGTCGATATGCTCCTTCTCGACGATCAGCGGCGGGCAGAAGGCGAGGCAGTCGCCGATCGCCCGCGAAATCACGCCATTCGCCTGGACAAGGCCGAAGGCTGCCGCCGCCATCGCCCCCGGCGGCTGCATCGCCACCTTCGCCTTCTTGTCGGTGACGAGTTCGACTGCCGCGATCAGGCCGACACCGCGCACTTCGCCGACCAGCGGGTGATCGAGCAGCGAGCCGAGCTGCTCCTGGAAATAGGGGGCGATCTCGGCGGCGTGCTCGACCAGACGCTTTTCCTCGATGATCGCGAGGTTCTCGAGCGAAACCGCAGCCGCCACCGGATGGCCCGAGGCGGTGAAACCGTGGCCGAAGGTGCCGATCTCGGAGGACTGGTCGGCCACCGGCTGATAGACGCGGTCGTTGATGATCAATGCCGAGATCGGCAGGTAGGAGGACGACAGCGCCTTGGAGACGGTCATGATGTCCGGCTCGATGCCGTAGGTCTGGCAGCCGAACATGTTGCCCGTCCGGCCGAAGCCGCAGATCACCTCGTCGGCGACCAGCAGGATGTCGTATTTCTTCAGGACCGCCTGGATCTTCTCCCAATAGGTCTTCGGCGGCACGATCACCCCGCCCGCACCCATCACCGGCTCGCCGATGAAGGCGGCGACCGTCTCGGGCCCCTCGGCGAGGATCATCGCCTCGAGATCGGCGGCACAGCGGCTGGCGAAATCCTCTTCGCTCTCGCCCTCATGGCCCTCGCGCCAGTAGTGCGGGCAGGTCGTGTGGAGGATGCCCTCCATCGGCAGATCGAAGGCCCGGTGGTTGTTGACGAGCCCGGTCAGGCTGGCGGAGGCCAGCGTCACCCCGTGATAGCCCTTGATCCGGCTGATGATCTTCTTCTTTTCCGGCTGGCCGAGCGCATTGGCGCGATAGCGCACCAGCTTGATCATCGTGTCGTTGGCTTCGGAGCCGGAATTGGTGAAATAGACCTTCGACATCTTCACCGGCGCCATGGCGATCAGCTTCTCGGCAAGCTCGATCGCCGGCTGATGCGACTTGTGGGTGAAGGTGTGGTAGAAATTCAGCTTCTGCATCTGCCGGCTGGCGGCATCCGCGAGGCGCTTCTCGCCGAAGCCGACGGCGACCGACCAGAGCCCTGCCATCGCCTCGATATAGCGCTTGCCGTCCGTATCGGTGACATGCACGCCTTCGCCGCTCTCGATGACGATCGGGCCGACCTCCTCGTGCCGGCGGGCATTGGTGTAGCTGTGGAGGTGATAGGCGACGTCGCGCGCCTCGATCGAGTTCGGCTGCAGGGTCATCGGAAACTCCAGGGGAGGATGGCAGGCCCGGCACGAGGCACCAGCTCGAGCGCCGTGACGGGGCGGGCGGCCGAGCGGCAGCCCCGTTCCGTCTTATAGGCCGATCACCCGGCCTTCGCCATGCCCGCAATGCGCCGCCGATGCGGATTTGCCGGGTGCGGGACGCTGCCGCAGCGGCATAAGGGCCTGCCGGGATCCCCCGTAATCTCCTGCCGGATCGCCTGCGGCGCGAGCCTAGGTACGACCGCTCGGAAACGCTCGAAGCGATCAGGGCGTCTGCAGGAGCCGCTCCAGATAGTCGCGCTCCTGCTGCGGCGACAGCTGGTTGCCGAGCCGCTTGCGGATCTGGTCGAGGATGCGGCGGGCGCGCTGGGTGTCGATCTCGTCGGGCACGCCGACATCCTGGCCGAAATCCGGCCCCTGGGTGTTGCGCTGGCGGCCGAGCGGATCGCGGCTCGACTGGTTCATCTGGCGGCCGCCGAAGCCCGGCCCCATCTGGCCCTGACCGGGCTGCTGGCCCTGCTGCATCGCCTGTTGCATCTGCTGCATCATGTTCTGGGCGCCCCGCCTCAGCGCATCGAGGGCCTTGCCCTGATGGCCGAAGGCCTCGCCGTCCCGCCCGTCGCCGAGCGCGCCTTCGGCACTGCCCATTTCCTTGCCGGCCTCGCCGAAATCGTCGGAGGGCTGCATGCCCATGCCCTCGAGCTCCTTGCCCATGGCATCGAGCTCCTTCTGAAGCTGGCCCTGCTCCTTCTGCAGCTGCTTCAGCATCTCCTGCATCTGTTCGGCGGTCATCTCGCCGCCCGGCTGCTGGCCGCCATTCTGCTGCTGCTGGCCCTCCTGCCCCGGTTGCTGCTGGCCGTCCTGCTGGCGACGATATTGCTGGCGGCCGAGATCGTAGGTCTGGTCGCGCAGCTGCTGCTGGCGCTGCAGCAGTTCGCCCATCTTGTTCATCTGCTGCTGCATCTGGTTCTGCTGGCCCTGCCCCTGGCGCTGCTGGCCGGGCCGCATGGCCTGCAGATTGTCCATCATCTGCTGCAGCTCCGAGAGCAGCTGCTGGGCCGCGTCCTTCGAGCCGGACTTCGCCAGATCCTCGATCCGGTCGAGCATCTTCTGCAGGTCCTGCGGCCGCAGCTCCTGGAAGTTCTGCGACTGCATCTCCTCCTGGCTCATCGGCGGCATGTTCTTCATCTGCTCGGCGAGAGCCTGCATGTATTCCTGCATCGCCTCGCGCAGCTCCTGCATGAGCTTGTCGATCTCCTCGTTCGAGGCGCCGTTCTCCAGCGCCTCGGCAAGCTTCTCGCGGGCGTCCCGCAGCCGGCGCTCGGCCAGCGAGAGGTCGCCATCCTCTATGCCGAGGGCGATCTCCCACATGAAGTCCGCGGCAGAGCGCAGCGCATCGTCGTCGTGGGCCGTGGCGATGCGGGTGCGCACGGCCTTCAGCGCGAGATAGTCGGACGGATTGGGGATGAACTCGTCGCCGCGAAGTGTGACGGCGTCGAGCATCTCGACGACGCGGTCCGCCTGGTTGGCGTCGAGGGCGAGAATCCGGCGCTGCTCCACCACGGCCTTCGCCAGCGGATTGAGGAAACGCCGCTCCGGCAGCGTCAGCACCCTGGACTCGGAGCGGCCGGTCTGGCCGGCGTCGTCCTCGGCAACGAGGGTCAGCGCCACCTTCGCGCCGGCATAGGGGCTTTCGGTGAGATCGACGCTCGATTTCGCCTCGGACGTGCCCTTGCCGCGCCGTGGCAGCGCCAGGCGCATCTCCGGCGCCGGATAGAGCGGTCTCGCCCCGGCGGCCTTCTCGCCTTCCACCGCGATCTCGCCCTGCGCCTTGCGCACCCCGTAGTCGTCGCCGACCTCGTAGGCGAGCTGCAGCGCGCCGTTGCGGGCCTCGCTCGGCTCCTCCTTGAAGGCGATGGTCGGATCATCGTCAGGGATGACGTCGAAGCGCCATTCGCCGAGCGAGGAAAAGCTCGTCGCGACGCTGAGCGAGCCGCCTTCGCCGAGGGTGAACTCGTAGTCCCGCGGACCATCGGCCGGCGCAGCGTCCGCCGTCGCCGTTTCCGCCTTCTCCGGGGCTTGGGACTTGTCCGCCGAATTCGTATCGCCTTCGGCAGGCTTGGCGCCGCCGTCCTTTGCCTGTTCCTCGGCCGCCTTCTTTGCCGCCTCGACCTCGGCCGTCGACGGCACGGCGACTGCCTCAGCCCCCTCCTTCGCCGGCCTGAAGTTCACCGCCACATCGGCGCCGTCGCTGACGCGCAGCGAGAAGCGGCTGCCTTCCGGGACGGTGACGGGCTGGGCATCGGCGGCGGAAAGGAAGATCGGCGCCCGCCTCGTATAGGCCGGCGGCGTCACCCAGGCATCGACGCGGCGGCCGGCTGCCGCCTCGGTGACCGGCCTCAGGAAGGCGTCGCCGATTCGCCCGCCAGCGGGGCCGAAGGAAAAGGCGAATGCCGTGACGAGAAGCAGCGCCGCAACGGCACGAAGGCCGAGCGGGTCGAGCCGCTCGCTTCGCGTCGCCGGCGCACCGCCGGTCAGATGGCGAAGGTCCTTTTCCATCCGCCGCTGGTGTTCGCGCCAGAGCGCCACGGCGAAGGGATCGTCGCCGCTCGGCCGCTCGCCCTGGGCGCGCAGCGGCTGGTGACGCAGCCGGCTCGTCGCCTCGATCCGCCGGTCGACCTCGACGCGCGACGGCAGATGCAGGCGCCGCCGGCCGATGGCGAGCGAAGCGACGGAGAGGATTGCGAGAATTGCAAGAGCGCCGAGCACGACGATGCGCAGCATGTCCGGCATCAGCCGGAACAGCCCGAACCAGGCAAAGGCGAGAAACAGCGCGGCCGTGCAGGCAAGGCCGAGAACCGCGGGCCAGGTCCGCTCGACCATCATCGCCGCATGGGTGGCGCGCCGGGTCCATCCGAGGCGCCGCGTGGGCTGCCATGTCCGTGCTGCGCCGCTGTCAGCCATTCCCTGCCCCGTCTCGCACCGTCAGGCTTCAACCGTAGCAGGATTTGAGGCGAAGTGGAGGCGGCTGACGGGACTGTGAAGACCCTGCGACCTCAAGACCTTGCCGTGCGTCGCAGAGCCGGCGGCGGCACGTTCGCCCGCTCAGTGATCGATGGAGAGCCAGGGCGGCAGCCGGTCGAGCCCGATCAATTCGTCAATGGTCTGGCGCGGCCGCACGGCGGCGAACTCCCCGCCCTTGACGAGAACCTCGGCGACGAGCGGCCTCGAATTGTAGGTCGAGGACTGCACCGCCCCATAGGCGCCGGCGGAGGAGATATAGACGAGGTCGCCGGCCTTCACCCGCGGCATCTCGCGATCTTTGGCAAGGAAGTCGCCGCTCTCGCAGACCGGCCCGACGACGTCGACGGTGAAGCGGTCGTCGCCGGTCGATTCGCGCACCGGCGCGATATCGTGCCAGGCGTCGTAAAGGGTCGGGCGGATCAGGTCGTTCATCGCCGCGTCGAGAACGACGAAGGTCTTGCCCTCGGCCTCCTTCACGTAGATCACCCGGGAGACGAGGATGCCGGCATTGGCGGCGATCAGCCGGCCGGGCTCGAACACCACCTGGCAGTCGAGGTCGCGCACGTGCCGCTTGACGATCTCGGCATAGGCCGGCGGCTCGGGCGGCGGCAGGTTATCGCGTCGATAGGGAACTCCGAGCCCGCCGCCGAGATCGACGTGACTGATCGGATGGCCAAGGGCGCGCAGCCGCCTGACCAATCCTGCCAGTCGGTCGAAGGCCCGGTCGAACGGCTCCAGCGCCTCGATCTGGCTGCCGATATGCATGTCGATGCCGGTCACGGCGATGCCGGGCAGTGCCCGCGCCCGCTCGTAGACCGCCTCGGCGCGGTCGAAGGCGATGCCGAACTTGTCGGACTTCTTGCCGGTGGAGATCTTGGCGTGGCCGCCGGCATCGACATCCGGATTGATCCGGAAGGAGACGTTGGCGACCAGCCCCGCTTCGCTGGCGCGGGCCGAGATCGCCTCGAGCTCCGGTTCCGATTCGACGTTGAAGCAGAAGATCTGCGAGGCAAGAGCAATGTCGATCTCGGCGACGGTCTTGCCGACGCCGGAGAACATGATCTTCTGAGGCGGAATGCCGGCCCTGATCGCCCGGATCAGCTCGCCGCCGGACACCACGTCCGCGCCGGCCCCGAGCGCCGCGAGGGTCGCCAGCACCGCCTGGTTGGAGTTCGCCTTGACGGCGTAGCAGACCAGCGCATCGATATCGGAAAAGGCGCCGGCAAAGACCTGATAGTGGCGCGAGAGCGTCGCCGTCGAATAGCAGTAGAACGGCGTCCCGATTTCGGCGGCGATCGTTTCGATGCCGACTTCCTCCGCGTGGAGGCGGCCGTCCTTGAATTCGAAGTGGTTCATCGCGTCAGTTCAGCAGCGGATCGAGGATGAATGGCCGCGGCGGAACGTCGTTCTTGGAGACCTCCGCGCCGCTGATCGAGAGGTTCCGGCTGGCGTCCGTCAGCGACTTCGGCCGGAGCATGGCAGCGGTGTCGCCGCTCTTGCGGCTGTTGTCCGCGCCCTTGACGACCGGCGGCACCTCCTTGGTGGTCGGGCCGACCGGCAGATTCTTCACGCCGCAGCCGGCCAGGAGCGCCGTCGCCACGAGGCTCGTCCATACCAGCTTCAAGGATCGCTTTTTCATTGCCGAATGCCCCGCGCAGATCGCGCCATTCCGATGGTCGGGAACGGTGATAGCGGGTTCCGCCAGCAAAAGCACCCGCCGCGAGCCGGAATTTCACTCGGAGGCAAGGCGCTGTCGCCAGTAGGCCACTTGCTGGCGGACATTGTCCGGCGCCGTGCCGCCGAAGCTCGTGCGGCTGCGCACCGAGGCATCGACCCCGAGCACCGCATAGACGCCCTCGCCGATCCTCCCATCGAGCGATTTCAGGACATCGAGCGGCAGTTCCTCCAGCCCGAGGCCGGACCCTTCGGCGAGCGAGACCGCCCGGCCGGTGACGTGGTGGGCCTCGCGGAACGGCAGGCCGAGCTCGCGCACCAGATAGTCGGCAAGGTCCGTCGCGGTCGAATAGCCATGGCCGGCAGCCTTGCGCATCGCCTCGGCGTTCACCTGAAGATCGCGGATCATGCCGGTCGCCGCCGCCAGCGCCAGGCTGAGCGAATCGATGGCGTCGAAGACCTGCTGCTTGTCCTCCTGCATGTCCTTCGAATAGGTCAGCGGCAGGCCTTTCATCACCGTCAAAAGCGAGATCAGCGCCCCATTGATCCGGCCGGGCTTGGCGCGCACGAGTTCGGCGGCGTCCGGATTGCGCTTCTGCGGCATGATCGAGGAGCCGGTGGAAAAGGCGTCGGACAGCCTGACGAAGCCGAATTGCGGCGTCGACCAGATGACGATCTCCTCGGCGAGCCGCGACAGATGGGTGGCCGAGATCGCCGCGAGCGAGAGGAATTCGAGCGCGAAGTCGCGATCCGACACCGTGTCGAGCGAGTTGCGGGTCGGCGTCGAAAAGCCCAGCGCTTCGGCCACCATGTGCCGGTCGATGGCAAAGCCGGTGCCGGCCAGCGCCGCGGCTCCCAGCGGACATTCGTCCAGCCGCCGAAGCGCGTCGCGGCAGCGCGAGCGGTCGCGGGCGGCCATCTCGACATAGGCAAGGCAGTGATGGCCGAAGGTCACCGGCTGGGCGACCTGGAGATGCGTGAAGCCCGGCATGACGGTCTCGGCATGGGCCTCGGCCTTGTCGAGCAGCGCGGCGAGGAAGTCGGTGAGCTTGGCCTCCAGCGTCTGGAGCGCCGCACGCACATGCAGGCGGAAGTCGAGCGCCACCTGGTCGTTGCGCGAGCGCGCGGTGTGCAGACGCCCGGCCGCCGGCCCGATCAGCTCGGCGAGGCGGGACTCCACGTTCATGTGGATGTCCTCGAGCTGTCGCGAGAATGTGAAGCTGCCGCTCTCGATCTCGCCTTCGATCTGTTCCAGACCCTCGACGATCCGCGCGGCGTCTTCCGCCGAAATGATGCCCCGAGCGCCCAGCATTTCCGCATGGGCCTTGGAACCCTGGATGTCTTCGCGATAGAGCCGCTTGTCGAAATCGATCGAGGCGTTGATCTCCTCCATGATCGCGTCGGGGCCGGAGGCGAAGCGTCCGCCCCACATCTCGTTGCTGGATTTCTGGCTCATCGGTACCGTTGGACGAAAGTTTGGGAGTGATCGGCGAATGACGGCTGAAAGACCACGGCGCTTCGACAGGCGCCTTCTCGCCATTGCGGGCCTGGCGCTCGTCTTCGGCATCGCCGCAGGGTTCGGTGTGCTATACGTGAGCGAAACCCGGTCTGGCAACGCGGTCGCCTCGTCCTGCCCCCTCGACAAAACCTTCACCGCCGCGATCGACGACAATGCGACCGGCGAAGTCGCCGCGGTTCGGGCTCTGGACGAGCCCTTCGACGCGGGCGCGATCAGCTTTCAGACCGCCGACGGCAACAAGGCGCAGCTCGCCGACTTCGCCGGGCAGACGCTGCTCGTCAATGTCTGGGCGACATGGTGCGCGCCGTGCCGGGCCGAGATGCCGGCCCTCGACGCGCTGGAGCGCCAGAAGGGCGGCAAGGACTTCGCCGTGCTGCCGATCAATGTCGACAATGGCGATGCCGCAAAGCCGAAGAAATTCTACGCCGAAACCAATCTGAAGAGCCTGCCGCTGCTGCATGACGGAACGCTCGCGACCTTCAACGACCTGAAGACCAGGGGCCTGACTCTCGGCCTGCCGGTCTCGCTGATCGTCGGGCCGGACGGCTGCGCGCGCGCGGCGGTGGCGGGGCCGGCCGAATGGGCAAGCCCCGACGCGATCAGGCTGATCGACGCGGTAAAGCAGGCCGAGCCCGCCGGCGCATGAGCGAGAGCGGCAGCGGCAGCGGCAAGGCCGCCGAACGCGCCATCAGCGTGTCGGCACGGGCTCCTCGCCGCGATAATCGTAGAAGCCGCGGCCGGCCTTGCGGCCGAGCCAGCCTGCCTCGACATATTTCACCAGCAGCGGGCACGGCCGGTACTTGGAATCCGCCAGCCCGTCATAGAGCACCTGCATGATCGACAGGCAGGTATCGAGGCCGATGAAGTCGGCGAGCTGCAGCGGCCCCATCGGATGGTTGGCGCCGAGCTTCATCGCGGTGTCGATCGAGGTGACCGAGCCGACGCCCTCATAGAGCGTGTAGATCGCCTCGTTGATCATCGGCAGCAGGATGCGGTTGACGATGAAGGCCGGAAAATCCTCCGACACGGTGATCGTCTTGTCGAGCGCGCTGACGAAGGTTTTTGCCGCCCCGAAGGTTTCTTCCTCGGTGGCGATGCCGCGCACCAGCTCGACCAGCTTCATCACCGGTACCGGGTTCATGAAGTGGATGCCCATGAAGCGCTCGGGCCGGTCGGTGGCCGCCGCCAGCCGGGTGATCGAGATCGACGAGGTGTTCGTCGCCAGCATCGCCTCGGGCTTCAGATGCGGACAGATCTCGCGGTAGATCTTGCGCTTGACGGTCTCGTCCTCGGTCGCCGCCTCGATGACGAGGTCGCGATCGGCAAGGTCCTTGACGTCGACCGTGACGGAAATGCGCGCGAGGGCGTCGGCCTTTTCCGCCTCGGTGATCTTCTCGGAGGCGAGCTGGCGGCCCATCGACTTCTCGATCCGCTGCATGCCTGCCGAGATCTGGTCCTCCGCCAGATCGTAGAGCTTCACATCGAAGCCGGCGAGAGCCGCCACATGGGCGATGCCCGCGCCCATCTGCCCCGCACCGACGACGCCGACCGTCCTGATCTCAGTGGCCATAGCGGCTCTCTCCCATGTCTTTTTGTTGCATCGCAGCATAGTCGCCGGTGGAGCGGCGATCAAGCGGATGCAGGCATCACAGCTTGTCCTTCATCTCCGGGAGGATCTGGAACAGATCGCCGACGAGGCCGTAATCAGCGATCTGGAAGATCGGCGCTTCCTCGTCCTTGTTGATGGCGACGATGACCTTGGAATCCTTCATGCCGGCGAGATGCTGGATCGCGCCGGAAATGCCGGCAGCGATGTAGAGCTCCGGCGCCACGACCTTGCCGGTCTGGCCGACCTGCCAGTCGTTGGGGGCGTATCCGGCATCCACCGCCGCCCGCGAGGCGCCGACGGCTGCGCCGAGCTTGTCGGCGAGTGGCAGGATGACCTCGTCGAACTTCTCCTTCGAGCCGAGCGCCCGGCCGCCGGAGAGGATGATCTTCGCCGCCGTCAGCTCCGGCCGCTCGGAATGGGCGAGCTTCTCCTCGACGAAGCTCGAAAGCCCAGGATCGCCCGCAGCGTCGACGCTCGCAATGTCCGCAGATCCGCCCTCGCCTGCCGCCTGGAAGGCCGAGGTGCGCACCGTGATGACCTTCTTGGCGTCCTTCGACTTCACCGTCTGGATGGCGTTGCCGGCATAGATCGGCCGCTCGAACGTATCGGCAGCGACGACGCCGGTCACATCCGAAACCTGCATGACGTCGAGAAGCGCCGCGACGCGCGGTGCGACGTTCTTGCCGGTGGTCGTTGCGGCAAAGACGATGGCGTCGTAGTCGCCGGCGAGCTTGACGACCAGATCGGCGAGCGGCTCGGCGAGCTGATGGGCATAGGCCGCGTCATCTGCGGTCAGCACCTTCGCGATCCCCTCGAGCTTCGCCGCGGCTTCCGCGACGCTGCCGGCCCCCTCACCGGCAACGAGAACATGCACGTCGCTGCCAAGCTTGGTGGCCGCGGCGAGCGCCTTGGCGGTCTGCTCCGAAAGGCTCTGATTGTCGTGTTCGGCGATGAGAAGTGTGGTCATCTTGTCTCTCCGGCGCTCCGGTCGGATCGCCTGGACGGCGATGAAGCGCAAAATCCTCGAAATAGCCGCCCGGCAGACGCCGAGCCTGTCCTGGCCGGGTCACGCCGCCTCGCCTTCAAGGGCTCCCGGCGGCGTTCCACCCGGACGCCCTCAGAGGACGCCAGCCTCGTTTTTCAGCTTGCCGAGAAGCTCGTCGACGGAGGCGACCTTGACGCCGCCCTCGCGCTTCTTCGGCTCCTCGGTCTTGAGAACCTCCAGACGCGGCGAGACGTCGACCCCGAAATCGTCGGGGCTCTTCTCCTCGATCGGCTTCTTCTTCGCCTTCATGATGTTCGGCAGCGAGGCGTAGCGCGGCTCGTTGAGGCGCAGATCGGTGGTGACGACCGCCGGCATCTTCAGATCGACCGTCTGCAGGCCGCCGTCGACCTCGCGGGTGACCTTGGCATGGCCGTCGGCAAAGGCCACCTCGTTGGCGAAGGTGCCCTGGCTCCAGCCCAGCAGCGCGGCGAGCATCTGGCCGGTCTGGTTGCAGTCGTCGTCGATCGCCTGCTTGCCGACGATGACGAGGTCGGGGCCTTCCGCCTCGACGACGCCCTTGAGGATCTTGGCGACGGCGAGCGGCTCGGTCGGCTGGTCGGTCTTGACGAGAATGCCGCGGTCGGCCCCCATCGCCAGCGCGGTGCGGATCGTCTCCTGCGACTGCTGCGGGCCGACCGAAACGGCGATCACCTCGCTCGCGGTGCCGGCCTCCTTCAGGCGGATCGCCTCCTCGACGGCAATCTCGTCGAAGGGGTTCATGCTCATCTTGACATTGGCGAGCTCGACGCCCGAACCGTCGGACTTCACCCGGATCTTCACGTTGTAGTCGACCACCCGCTTGACTGCGACGAGAACTTTCATGGGCGCTCCTTCGATACGTCGAAACTCTGATTTTGTCGGCGCACTTCTCGCGCAAAGCGAGGCGCCTTGGCAAGCGCCGACAACAGGCCGGTCGCGCGGCATTCACGGCGGAACCTAAGAGGCACGACGCGAAAATCAGCCCTATGGCCCGGACGCTCGCAATGCCGCCCGCCCTCGGCGGCGATCTAGCGGCTGCCGCCCGGCACCCAGAGAACGTCGGCGCGGCCCTCGTCATTGGCGATGCGGGCGGCGACGAAGAGGTGGTCGGACAGCCGGTTGACGTAGCGGATCGCGGTGTCGGCGACGGGCTCGCCCTCCTTGACGGCCAGCGCGATCATCAGCCGCTCGGCCCGCCGCGCCACCGTGCGCGCATGGTGCAGATGCGCCGCGGCAGGCGAACCTGCTGGAAGCACGAAGGACCGCAGCGGCGAGAGCTTGTCATTCATGGCGTCGATCTCGGCCTCGAGCCGCTCGACCTGGCTATCCACGACCTTCAAGGGTTCGAATTCGAGTTTCTTGCCGGTGTCGGGGGTCGCGAGCTCGGCGCCGAGATCGAAGAGCTCGTTCTGGATCCGAGCCAGCATCGCGTCTAGCGCGTCGCCGGTATAAAGCCTCGCAAGACCGATCACGGCATTGAGTTCGTCGATGGTCCCGTAGGTCTCGACCCTCAGATCCGCCTTGGAGCGGCGCTCGCCGTTGCCGAGCGCGGTCTCGCCCTTGTCGCCGGTGCGCGTATAGATCTTGTTCAGCCGGACCAACTCCGCCTCCCTCGCTCCGATTCGGCCTCAGACCGGTCCTCAATGCTTGGCGAGCAGCAGGACGCCGACGATGAGGATCACCGCCAGGCCCTGCAGCATGACGCGGGCGCGCATCAGCTTCTGGGACGTGTTGCCCGAGCCGCCGCGCATCATGTTGACCAGCCCGGCGAGCAGCACCCCCGCCGTTACGATCATCACCAGGAGAGCCATGTAGGTCAGGAAACTGGACATGCCGTCCTTTCGGTTTCGAAACGAGTGGTCATCCACAAGCATATAAGATCGACGAGCAATTCATCGAACCGCGACTCGTCGCTCTTTCCAGCGGTTCACCCCGCCGGCCGCCGCATGCGGCCCATCGCGGCCGCGACGCCGACGCCCGCCAGGAGCAGGCCGGCGAGTTGTACGAGGGTAAGCGTCTCGCCGAACAGGAGATACGCCATCACCGCGGTGACGCCCGGCGTCAGATACATCAGCGATGCGACCTTCGACACCGCGCCCTCCCGGATCAGGATCATCATCAGGAAGATCGCCCCGATCGACAGGACGACGGTCAGCCACAAGAGGGCGAAGACGACTTCGCCGTTCCATTCGACCGCCATCGTCTCCAACGCTGCGGCCATGACGAGCGTCGGCAGCAGCGCGCCGAGATACTGGTAGAAGGTGCCGGTCCTGACGTCGATGCCGGTGGCGAAGCGCTTCTGCCAGATGGTGCCGATCGAGATGCCGAGCGCCGAAAGGCAGGCCGGTGCGACATTGACGAAGTGGTAGTCGCCGCTCGCCCCGAGCTTCGGCAGGATGACCAGCGCGACGCCTGCGAGTCCCAGCGCCAGGCCGAGCGCATGGCGCGGCCGAACCGTCTCGCCGAGCGCCGGCGCTGCGATCACGGCCGTGATGATCGGCTGCAGCCCGACGATCAGCGCCGCGACGCCAGCGTTCAGTCCGTGGCGCACGGAGAAGAACACCCCGCCGAGATAGACACCGTGGATCAGGCTGCCGGCAATCATCGAGTGGCCGGCAAGGCGCACCCGCGGCCATGGCGCCCGGGCGGCCACGGCCATGATGCCGAGCAGCCCGAGGGCGAGGCCGAAGCGCATCGACAGGAAGGTGAACGGCTCGGCATAGGGCATGGCGTAGCGCGCGCCGATGAAGCCGGTCGACCAGAGCAGGACGAAGATCGCAGGGAAGGCGGGAAGAAAACGCTGCACGCAGGCCATCATCTGGAAGGGTCGAGGGGCGCCACCCTCCGGCGCTCGGAAATATCGGCTCCCTCTACAGCGCTCCTGCGCCTTTTTGCCACGGCGGCGGCAAGTCTGCTCGGGATCTTGTCGTCCATGCCCCTGAAGAGCGCAGTGCCGATAGTAATTTTTTGACGAATTTTCTCGATTGTTCCCGTAGATCGTTGCCCAATCCGGAGAATGATAAGTGTTCAATAGAATTCGGTCGAGCAAAACCTTCGGAGATCAGGTCGCGGAAGAGGTTTTCCGCCTGTCGCCGGACGCCTATTACGTCTTCGTCGACGGCATCCTGACAGAGTGCAACCCCGCCACCGAGCGCATGCTGAAGGGCAATCGGTCGCAGCTGATCGGCATGCGGCCGGAAAATCTCGCTCCCGAGCGCCAGCCCTGCGGCACGGCGTCCTCCGAACTCGCCGGTCGGCATATGCAGGCCGTCGCAAGGGACGGCGTCACCCGCTTCGAATGGCAGATGAAGCGCTGCGACGGCAGCACCTTCCCCGGCTTCGTGACGCTGATGCAGGGCACCGTGAACGGACGCCCAGCACTGTTCACCTTTCTGGTCGACATGTCGATCATGGTCGAAATGCGCGAGCAGCAGGAAAAGGCCCGCCTTGCCGAAGAGGCTGCGGCCAAGAAGCAGGTCGCGGCCTTCGAGACGCTCGCGAACGGCCTCGCCAAGGTTGCCGGCGGCGACCTGTCGGTCCGCGTCGGCGCCAAGATGCCGGCCGGTTTCGAGCGGATCGGCCAGGACTTCGATTCGGCGATCGGCTCGCTCGGTACAGCGATGGGCGAGGTGACCGAATCGGTCCGTTCTGTCGCGGCAACGTCGAACGAGATCGCCTCGACGGCCGACGATCTGTCGCGCCGTACCGAACAGCAGGCGGCGACGCTCGAAGAGACCGTCGCGGCGCTGAACGAGATCTCGCGGGCAGTCAACGCCACGGCGCAGAATGCCAGCGCTGCCCAGAAAACCGCCTCCACGGCACGTGAAAAGGCGACCCGCGGCGGCGAAGTCGTCGCCTCGGCCATCGAGGCGATGAACCGCATCGAAAGCTCCTCGCAGCAGATCAACCAGATCATCTCGGTGATCGACGAGATCGCCTTCCAGACCAATCTCCTCGCCCTCAATGCCGGCGTCGAGGCGGCACGGGCGGGCGAGGCCGGCAAGGGCTTTGCCGTCGTCGCCCAAGAGGTGCGGGCGCTCGCCCAGCGTTCGGCGGAAGCCGCCAAGGAGATCAAGAGCCTGATCTCGACCTCCTCGGAACAGGTGGAAAGCGGCGTCGAGCTGGTGACGGCATCGGGCAAGAGCCTCGAGGAGATCGTCGCCGAGGTCACGTCGATGACCGATACGATCAACGAGATCGCCAGCTCGGCGGGCAACCAGGCGACCAGCCTGCGGGAGCTCTCCAGCGCCGCCGACGCCATGGACAAGGCGACCCAGCAGAATGCCGCCATCGTCGAAGAGGCGACGGCCGCGGCACGTTCGCTGGCGAGCGAGGCCGACAGGCTCGACGGGATCGTCGAGAAGTTCGAGGTCGAAAAGAGCGCTCCGGCGGCAGCGACCTACCGCAGGGCCGCCTGACCGGCCGGCACCATCCCGCCTCGGCTTCGTCACGGATCGCCTTCGTCGCGAACATCGGCCCGAAAATCGCAATCGATTTTCGGGCCGATGCCTGTTTCAGGGACTTGACCGTCCTGTGTGCCTCCTTTCGAACCCACGGCGCGCGAGGCGGGTCCGTGAGGAAGCGATTCAATTGCGCCGCATCCGGGAAAGACTTCGCCAGCCATTCCCCGCGCCGAGGCGCCATTCTCCGCCGCCCGGGGCCGATTGATTAAGATCGTCGCCGTGCGGAAAGGATCGCCGAAACATTTTGCCGTTCACCTGTTCCCGAAGACATGCATTCGGGAATCCCCCTTGTGACAATGACCAGCCAGTTGGCCTCGCTCGGATCGCCGGTTGCGGCATATGCGGAAAGCCCCGCTGCCTTCTCGCCGTCCGCCCGCAGCGCCGCGCCCGTTCCGGAGGAACTGCGCGCATCGCTGGCCGGCGCGGCCCGTTCGCCCGAGATCACCCAGGCCTATATCGAGGAGCTGAAGGCGAGAGCCGAGGAGCGGGCCGCCAATTCCCGGGCGATCCGCACCCGCATGCAGCTGGAAGGACAGGCCGCCGAGGCCTCGATCGTGATGGTCACCGCGGTCACGTCGAGCGATGGCGGCGAAGCGACCGTCGAGGCGTCCACCGGGTCGGTCAGCGTCGCCGTCGCGCAGGCTGCCTATCGCAGCGACGGCGTCTGAAACCTCGATCAGCAAACGATTGATCGACCGTTAAAATTGTCAAACGAATAGATAATCAGCGAAAAGAATTTTAAGAGCAGGATCGCGGCAAGTCTCGAAACCGGAGGCCTTGCCGCATGTCCGTGATATCGCCTGCCTTGCCGGTCCGTCCCGAGCCGCTGGCAGCCTCTTCCGACCTGATGCTGGACCAGCCCGACGCGGCCCCCGCCACGGCCTTTCCGGGCGCGGCGAACGGTGTTACCGGCAAGATCGACGAGGACTATATCGAGAGCCTGCGTGCCACCGCTCAGGAGACGCTGGCGGACTATCTGACACTGCGCAATCGGACCGCTCTGGAGACCCTCGCCTCGAAGGCCTGGCTGTTCATCGACGCTGACGGCCTCGGCTCGATGCCGAGCGGCGGCACAGCGCCTGATGGCGAACTTACCCCGGCTCAGGCGGTGACTGCCTCCTATCTCGACAAGCTAGGGTGAAACGCCTTGAAACGGACGGCGGGCGCTGCGGCGTGGCGCGATGCCCCCATGGATGGCTTCGCCTGTGGCGGCGCTCGTCTCAGGCCGCCTTCTTCTCGCCCTCGTCGACGAAGCGGGCGAGATTGGTGGCGATCGTCGCCGCGCCGTTCAGCCGCTTCTCCGGCGTCGGCCAGTCGCGGATCAAGACGATCGACTGGTCGGGCCGGATCTTCGCCGCCGCCCCCTGCTCGCCGATATAGCGCACCAGCGCCGCCGGATTGGCGAAGGACTTGTCGCGGAAGGAGACGACGACGCCCTTCGGCCCGGCATCGAGCTTCTCGATATTGGCCTTGCGGCAGAGCGCCTTGATGAAAACCACCTTCAGCAGGTGCTCGACCTCAGTCGGCAACGGCCCGAAGCGGTCGATCAGCTCGGCGCCGAAGCCGTCGATCTCGCGGGCATCGGATAGATCGGCAAGCCGGCGATAGAGCGTCATGCGCAGCTGCAGGTCCGGGACGTAGTGCTCCGGGATCATCACCGCGGTGCCGAGGGTGATCTGCGGCGACCACTGGCCATCGGTCTCCGATTCGACGCCCTTCATCTCGGCGACCGCCTCTTCCAGCATCTGCTGATAGAGCTCGAAGCCGACTTCCTTGATGTGGCCCGACTGCTCGTCGCCGAGAAGGTTGCCGGCCCCGCGCTGGTCGAGATCGTGGCTCGCCAGCTGGAAGCCGGCGCCGAGCGTATCCAGCGACTGCAGCACCTTCAGCCGCCGGTCGGCGCCCTTGGTCGGCGTCTTGTTCGCCGGCAGGGTCAGCAGGGCATAGGCCCGCTGCTTGGATCGGCCGACACGGCCGCGGATCTGGTAGAGCTGGGCGAGGCCGAACATGTCGGCCCGGTGGACGATCAGCGTGTTCGCCGTCGGGATGTCGAGGCCGGATTCGACGATGGTCGTCGCGAGCAGCACGTCGTACTGGCCCTCATAGAAGGCGTTCATGATGTCGTCGAGTTCGCCCGCCGCCATCTGGCCGTGGGCGACCGCGACCTTCAGCTCCGGCACCTGGGTGTCGAGGAACTCCTTGACCGAGGCGAGATCGGACACCCGCGGGCAGACATAGAAGCTCTGGCCGCCCCGGTAGCGCTCGCGCAAAAGCGTCTCGCGCACCACCATGGCATCGAAGGGCGAGACGAAGGTGCGCACCGCCATGCGGTCGACCGGCGGCGTGGTGATCAGCGACAGTTCGCGGACTCCGGTCAGGGCAAGCTGCAGCGTCCGCGGGATCGGCGTCGCCGACAATGTGAGAACGTGGACGTCCGACTTCAGCTCCTTCAGCCGCTCCTTGTGCTTGACGCCGAAATGCTGCTCCTCGTCGACGATCAGAAGGCCGAGCGACTTGAAGTTCACCGCCTTGCCGAGCAGCGCGTGGGTACCAACGACGATGTCGAGCGTGCCGTCGGCAATGCCCTTCTTGACGTTCGAGAGCTCCTTCGAGGAGACCAGCCGCGAGGCCTGTCCCACCTGGATCGGCAGACCCCGGAACCGCTCCGAGAAGGTCTTAAAATGCTGGCGGGCGAGCAGCGTCGTCGGCACGACGACCGCCACCTGCAGCCCGTTCATCGCCGCGATGAAGGCGGCCCTGAGGGCCACCTCGGTCTTGCCGAAACCGACATCGCCGCAGACGAGGCGGTCCATCGGCTTGCCGGCAGCGAGATCGTCGGCGACCGAATCGATCGCGCCGAGCTGATCCTCGGTCTCCTCATAGGGGAACCGCGCGGCGAACTCGTCCCAGAGACCTTCCGGCGGCAAGAGCCGCGGCGCGCCGCGCATCTCGCGCTCGGCGGCGATCTTGATGAGGCCGCCCGCCATTTCGAGCAGCTTCTTCTTCAGCTTGGCCTTGCGCGCCTGCCAGGCGCCGCCGCCGAGCCGGTCGAGCATCGCCTCGGAGCCCTCGCCGCCATAGCGCGACAGAAGCTCGATATTCTCGACCGGCAGGAACAGCCGGTCGTCGCCGTGATAGCGCAGTTCCAGGCAGTCGTGCGGCGCGCCGGCCGCCTCGATGGTCTTCAGCCCGACGAAGCGGCCGATGCCGTGATCGACATGGACGACGATGTCGCCCTCGTCGAGACCGGCGACCTCCGAGATGAAATCGGAATTCCGCCGGCGCTTGCGGCCCCGCCTGACGAGGCGGTCGCCGAGAATGTCCTGCTCGGCGACGACCACCAGATCGCCGGTCTCGAAGCCCGCCTCGATGCCGAGGACGGCGGTGACGACGAAATCTTTCGGCGCCTCGCGGGCTTGCTTCAGGTTGTCGACCGGCTTGACGCTGCCGAGCCCGTGTTCCTCGAGCACCTGTGTCAGGCGCTCGCGCGAACCTTCGGTCCAGCCGGCGAGCAGCACACGCTGGCCCCCGGCCCGCAGCTTCGCCACATGCTCGACCGCCGCCTGGAAGACATTGACGCCTTCGGCGGTCCGCTCGGTGGAGAAATTCCGGCCGCGCCTGTAGTCGAGATTGAAGGCCTGGCGCCCGATGACGTCGGTGACACCATAGGCGGAAAAGCGCACCGGCGCGGCGCTGGCAAGGCCGCCGGCCAGCTCGTCCTCGCCGAGATAGAGCGCGTCCGGCTCCACCGGATGGTAGGGCACGCCTCCCTCGCCGCCGGTCTCGCCACTCTGCCGCTTGCGCGACTCGTAGTGATCGGCAATCAGCGCCCGGCGCTCGGCGATCGCCTCCACGGTGAGATGATCGAGGACGAAGGCAAAGCCGCGGCAATGGTCGAACAGCGTGTCGAGCCGCTCGTAGAACAGGGGCAGCCAGTGCTCCATGCCGGAGAAGCGCTTGCCCTCGGAGATCGATTCGTACAGCGCATCGCCGCGCTGGGCGGCGCCGAAGCGCTTGATGTAGTTCGAGCGGAAGCGGCTGATCGTCGTCTCGTTCAGCGACACCTCCGAGACCGGCGAGAGCTCGAAGCGCTTCAGCTGCTTCGTCGTCCTCTGGCTCGCCGGATCGAAGGCCCGCACCGTCTCCAGCGTGTCGCCGAAGAAGTCGAGCCGCACCGGCTCCTCGGCGCCCGGCGCGAAGACGTCGAGAATGCCGCCCCTGACGGCATATTCGCCGCGCTCGCGCACCGTCGCGACGCGCTCGAAGCCGCCCCGCGTCAGCGCCGTGACAATCTTCTCCATCGGCATCTGGCCACCGGCGCCGACCGAGATTGCCTCTTCGGCGAGGAGTTCGGCGGGCGGCATCTTCTGGAGAAGCGCATTCGCCGTCGTCAGAATCACCGCCCGGTGCGGATCGTCCCTGAGGCTGGCGATCGAGGCCATCGCCGCGAGCCGCAGCGCCGCGGCGTCCGACGACGGGCCGACGCGGTCGTAGGGCAGGCAGTCCCAGGCCGGCAGGCTGAGCACCGGCAGGTCCGGCGCGACGAATCTCAGCGCCTCCTCGACCTCGGCGAGACGGTTGCCGTCGCGCATGACGAAGACGAGCGGCCGCTTCGTTGCCCGGCTTCGGGCGACCTCGGCGAGGACGAAGGCTTCCGAGCCCTCGACGACGCCGCCGATGTCGAGCGCGCCGTCCTTCTCGAGGGCCTTCTTCAGGGGCTCCGGCAGGCTCAACGCTCGGCTCCCCCGCCGCGCTCGGCGACGACCGCGAGATGGCCGGGCTCGTCGGAGCCGACATGAAATTCACGGATCTGCCGGAACACCGCCGTGTCGAAATTCTGAGGCGTCTCGGCCTCGCCGGTCAGCCAGGCGAAGATATCGCGATCCTGCGCTTCCATCAGCTGCTCGTAATCAGAAAGCTCGGCCTCGCTCATCTCCCCGATCTTCGCGTCGGCGAACTGCCCGAGCACGAGATCCATCTCCCGGATGCCGCGATGCCATGAGCGGAAGAGCGCCTTGCGGCGGCGGATGTCGAGATCGCTCGATGAGCGCTGCATGCCTGTCATGGAAAGATCGCCATATTGCCGATGGAAACGCGCCAAAGCCGGGCCACGCGTTTCGATGGCCCGGTTCTCCTGCGTGTCGGAAGTTGCGACGAGATGTAGGGGTTGGGGCTCCGCGCGTCTACCCGTCCTCAACGTCCGGAAAGCCGCGCTCTTCACCGTCGGTTACGGCCTTTGCGTCATGGCAAGCCTCGACCCCGCTTTTGCGGCGTGCCTGGACCTCGTCGCCCTGCACACTGCCCTCAGCGGATTTTTCGGCGCCCTGTTTCTCGGCCGCGGCCTGACGCTTTTCGCCATAGCGCAGGCGTTTGTCCCGGCCCGGAGAGCGACCGGGTTCACGCTCTTCGACGATGGCCTCATGGCCATCGCTTGCAAGCACGCGCGGTCGCTGACGCGTCGATCTCCCCCCTTGAGGGGGAGATGGGTGGCAACCCAGAGGGGGGTATGGCGCCGGCGTTGGGACAGGTTGGCGCGGCGTCACCCCCCTCTGCCTCCTGAGCCAGTCGAAGGGCGGCATCTCCCCCTCAAGGGGGGAGATCGGCCAAGCGGGAGCGACGGCGTCTGCATTGAAACGACCGGCCCGCCACGCCGCCCGCCGGCTTGCAATGACCGCCCGATGCGGTCAAATCCCGCCCCATGCGCCCGTCCCTCCTCGACCCTCTCTTTGCCGCCGTGACGACCCTCGAAGGCGTCGGGCCGAAGCTTGCCGGCCTTCTGCAGACGCTGCTGTTGCGCCCCGGCGAGACGCTGCGCATTCGTGATCTCGTCTTCCACCTGCCCACCGGCCTCGTCGACCGGCGCCAGCGCGCCGAGATCGCCACCGCGCCGGAAGGGTCGATCGTCACCCTCACGGTCCGCATCGACCGGCATCAGGCCCCCGGCCGGGCGCAGAAATCCGCGCCTTACCGCGTCTTCGTGCAGGACGAGACCGGCGAGATCGCGCTCACCTATTTTCGGGCCCAGCCGGCCTGGATGGAGAATCTCTTCCCCCTCGGCGAGACGATGGTCGTCTCCGGCAAGGTCGAGTGGTTCAACGGCCGGCCGTCGATGGTCCATCCGGACTTCGTCGCCAGCCTCGAGCGGGCCGAGACGATGAGCCTCGTCGAGCCGGTCTATCCGATGACGGCGGGGCTGTCGGGCAAGGTCTTGCGCAAGGCGATCGGCCAGGCGTTGGAGCGGGTGCCCGCCTTCCTCGAATGGATCGAGCCTTCGGTGGTCAAGAGCCAAGGCTTTCCTGCCTTCACCGAGGCCCTGACGCGGCTGCACGATCCAGCCGACGCCGCCGACATCTCGCCCGAAAACCCCGCCTGGCGGCGCATCGCCTATGACGAATATCTGGCGAGCCAGCTGGCACTGGCCTTGTCGCGTCAGAACCAGAAGGCGGTGCCCGGCCGGGCGCTGACCGACCCCGCCGGCCGCCTCGCAAAAGTCCGCGCTGCCCTGCCCTTCGCGCTGACGGCCGGCCAGGAGCAAGCCTTCGCCGAGATCGCCGCCGACATGGCGGCGCCTGAGCGCATGCTGCGGCTTCTCCAGGGCGACGTCGGCGCCGGCAAGACCATCGTCGCGCTGATGGCGATGGCGGTGGCGGCGGGCTCAAGCTGCCAGTCGGCGCTGCTCGCCCCGACGGAAATCCTCGCCCGCCAGCATTTCACCGGCCTCTCGAAGCTCGCAGACGCCGCCGGCCTGACCATGACGCTGCTGACCGGCCGCGACAACGGCCGCGCCCGAGCCGCCAAGCTCGACGCGATCGCGAGCGGCGAGACCGACATTATTGTCGGCACCCATGCGCTCTTTCAGGAAGACGTTGCTTACGGGGATCTCGGCCTCGTCATCGTCGACGAGCAGCACCGCTTCGGCGTCCACCAGCGGCTCTCCCTCACCAGAAAGGGCCGTGGCGCCGATCTCCTGGTGATGACCGCGACGCCCATCCCGCGCACCCTCGTCCTCTCCGCCTTCGGCGACATGGAGGTCTCGCGCCTCGCCGAAAAACCCAAGGGTCGCAAGCCGATCGCCACCGTGGCCCTGCCGACCGACCGCATCGAGGAGGTGGTCGAGCGCATCGGCAACGCCATCGCAGGCGGGCAGCGCGTCTACTGGGTCTGCCCGCTGGTCGAGGAGAGCGACAAGAGCGACCTGATGGCCGCCGAGGAGCGCGGCCGCCAGCTGGCCGAGGTCTTCGGTCCGGAGACCGTCGGCGTCGTCCACGGCCGCATGAATGCCGAGGAGAAGGACACCGTCATGGGCGCCTTCAAGCGCGGCGAAAAGCGCCTCGTCGTCGCCACCACCGTCATCGAGGTCGGCGTCGACGTGCCGGAGGCGACGATCATCGTCATCGAACACGCCGAGCGCTTCGGCCTCTCCCAGCTCCACCAGCTGCGGGGCCGCGTCGGGCGCGGCGACAAGCCCTCCTCCTGCGTCCTCCTCTATCGCGGCCCCTTGAGCGAAACCGCCGCCGCCCGCCTGAAAGTCATGCGCGAAACCGAAGACGGCTTCCGCATCGCCGAGGAAGATTTAAAGCTGCGCGGCGAAGGCGACCTCCTCGGCACCCAGCAATCGGGCCTGCCGTTCTTCCGCATCGCGAGGACGGAACACCACGCCGACCTGATGGAGGTGGCGCGCGACGACGCCCGGCTGGTGCTGGCGAAGGACCCGGATCTGCAGGGCGAACGCGGCGAGGCGCTGCGGGCGCTGCTCTATCTGTTCGGGAAGGACGAGGCGGTGCGGTTGCTGAGGTCGGGGTGAGAAGGAAAGCCAGGCGACGGCATCAGTGCCTCGTCATTCTCGGGCCCCGTCCCGAGAATCCAGCGATCGCATGGCACTCCACCGCTGTGATTAGTCGGAAAAAGGGACGACCTGCCGAGGCTGCGGAATCCGCCCCTAGATTCTCGGGACGGGGCCCGAGAATGACGATGCGGGTGTGCTTCGCCCTGTCAGGCAACGCAGCAGCGATCATGCCAAACGCGTCGTCATCCTCGGCCTTGTGCCGAGGATCTACTGCGGGTGGCCCTATCCGATCCGGCGGCGGAAAGGCGTTTTCGGCGTCGAGCCATGGTCCGTCGGCTCGGCCGAGGAAAATCTCCATCGGTCGGTTCTGCCGACGAAAGCCGTCATAGCCTCATCGGCGGTCCGTCGCCGTCGCCGATCCATCGCGTCGCCCGCAGTAGATCCCCGGCACAAGGCCGAGGATGACGAAGCGGGGATTGCGGCGCTTCGTTCTGTGCGGTCGCTTGCGGCACAACCGCTGGAAGAACAGGCCTTTCGCCTCGTACCGTCAGCGGAGCCGGGGAAAAGATATCCCCGCCACCTCCCACCCCGTACACAATCGCCGCACCGCCATCCCGAGGGACACGGACGATCGCCGGGATCGTTCGGGAGGGCGGGCGGTGTCCGCGGTGCGACCCCTTCCGGAGGGTGTTCGCATCCCGGACGGGTTCGAGGCTCCGCTCCTGAGCCTGTCGAAGGGCCCTCGCGTAATACGGCGCGGGTGCGGATCGGTCCGCTTGAGGTCGCCGTGCTGAAAAGGTGCGGCGGGCGAAGAGCCAGCAGCCGGTGTTGCCGGCCCGAGGTCGGCGCTTTGGCTCACAAGGCCAAAGCACAGGACAGGGTGGGTGAGCCGAGAAGACCCCGAAAAGACGCCGCGCGGAACGCCGGAGGCGGGCCGTAGAATACCAGACTATCGGAGGGCCTGCCTCCGGCGTTCCGCTGTCCGCCTGTCGGGCGGAAAAGACCCGGCTCCTTACGGAGAGGGGTGCATCGCATGGGCGAAAACCGGGCCGCGCCGCGCCGCCGGAGGTTTTGGCGCGGGGCGACATCTCGGGCGGACGGGATGGCAGGAGGGAGAGAAACACGGCGGCCGTTGCGCCGAGGCATCCCCCTCGGCCTCCTGAGCCTGTCGAAGGGCGGCATCTCCCCCGCAAGGGGGGAGATCAGGCGGATTTGACGGACCACGAACTTCCGGGCATCCCGTCATTCAGGAAGCTTGAAATGCCGGGATTGGCCGCAGCCGCAACGCTCGGACGATCTCCCCCCTTGCGGGGGAGATGCCCGGCAGGGCAGAGGGGGGGGTCGGCGCGGCGGCACCCTCGCCGGACGGAACGACCGCAAGCGCGACGCCCGAAACGACCCGAAGGGACACCGCCATGCCCCAGCTTTCCGACGTCGTCGCCGAGATCGCGGCCGAAATGGCCGCGCGGCCCGACCGCGGGCAGGTCGCGACCTACATCCCCGAACTCGGCCGCGTCGATCCGAACCAGTTTGCCATCGCCGTCGCGCTCGCCGACGGCTCCGTCGTCGAGGGCGGCGACTGCGAGACCTTCTTCTCGATCCAGAGCGTCTCGAAGGTCTTCACCCTGACGCTGGCCTTAGGTCTTGCCGGCGACCGCTTGTGGAACCGGGTCGGGCGCGAGCCGTCCGGCAGCCGGTTCAACTCCATTGTCCAGCTCGAGCAGGAGCGCGGCATCCCGCGCAATCCCTTCATCAATGCCGGCGCGATCGCCGTCACCGACATGATCCTCTCCGGCCACCAGCCGCGCGAAGCGCTGGGCGAGATCCTGCGCTTCCTGCAGTTCCTGTCGAACGACGACAGCGTCTTCATCGACAAGGCGGTCGCCGCCTCGGAGGAGCGCACCGGCTACAACAACCGGGCGCTCGCCAACTTCATGAAAGGCTTCGGGGTCGTCGACAATCCGGTCGAATTTGTCCTCGGCGTCTATTTCCACCACTGTGCCATCGCCATGACGGCCCGCCAGCTGGCGCGGTCCGGCAGCTTCCTCGCCCATCAGGGCAGGAACCCGGCGACCGGCCATTCGGTGGTGACGGCCGAGCGGGCGCGGCGCATCAACGCCGTCATGCTCACCTGCGGACACTATGACGGCTCGGGCGAATTCGCCTACCGGGTCGGCCTGCCGGGCAAGAGCGGCGTCGGCGGCGCGATCCTCGCCATCGTGCCCGGCAAGGCGAGCGTTGCGGTCTGGGCGCCGGGGCTCGACGCCGCCGGCAATTCGCATCTCGGCCGCATCGCGCTGGAAAGGCTGACGGCCCGCATGGGCTGGTCGATATTTGGTGGATCAGCGGCCGAGACCAGCTGACAGGCAGCTACTCGGCCGCGTGGGCGTGGCGCCGCCCAGACGATGATCCGCTGTAAATCATATCGCGATCCCGCTGAAGTATCGGCTTCTTCGCGCGCCGGATTTTCAGCTCCACATAACCGAGAGCTATCAACCGGGCGATGATGGGAAGAGAAGCGGCAAATAGGACTTCAGGAAACATCTCCAACCTCGTTGAGATTGTCCTGTAGAGCAATGAATGCACGATGAGAGGCGACGCGGAACAGCATACCACCAGCAGCGCTTGCCGCCAAAAGAGATGCGATCTGAAGCATCTGTGATCGGTCGAGATCGAGCCCCTCGCCGGTGATGATCTCTCGCAGGATCCCGATTGCGGGTGCGATGACTCCGACCGTGATAAACCCGACGCCAATGAGGTTCAGAAAGCTCGCCAGAGCCTTGATCTGCTCCTTTTCCGTGGCGCTCTGCCGGTATGGTGGAAAGAAGCGTTGGTCACGTCTGGTCAGAAAGCGAAAGTGTGGACCATCGCTCTCTGTATTCGTCGGAAACGTCATCGCTCACCTCTCGGTGGTTTGCGAGACGAACTAAATCAGGAACTGAATTTTCTGGGAAGCTCGAAGTGCGACCGTGGCAGCCCGGGCAAGATGACCGCTTGTCACGCCGCCGGTTCGGTCTCGCGTTCGCGGCCCTGGCGGGCGGCGATGATCTTCGCGGCCTCGTCGATCGAGATCCGGGCGGCCGGATCGTCCGGCGTCACCAGGCCAGAGGAGACGACCAGCTTCAGGGCGTTCTCGATGCTCATGTCGAGAATGCGCAGGTCCTGCCGCGGCACATAGAGCAGGAAGCCCGAGGTCGGGTTGGGCGTCGGCGGCAGGAACACCGCGGTCATCTCGTCGGACTGGTCGGCAAGGACCCGCGCCACCTCGCCGCGGGCGTCCGTGGCGACGAGCACGACGCACCAGACGCCCTTGCGCGGATATTCCATCAGCGCCGCTGTCTTGAAGGAGGCCGAGCGGTCGGCGAGCACCGTCTCGAAGATCTGCTTCAGCGCCGTATAGACCGTGCGCACCAGCGGCGTGCGGGAGAGGAGCCGCTCGCCCCAGCCGATGATGGTGCGGCCGATGATGTTGGCGGTCAGGAAGCCGATCAGCGTGATCAGGATCAAGGCGACGACGAGGCCGAAGCCGGGGATCGCGAAAGGCAGATAGGAATCCGGCCAGTAGCGCGCCGGAATATAGGGCTTCACCCATGAATCGACCCAGCCCATGAAGGACCAGGTGATCCAGGCGGTGATCGCCAGCGGCGCGCAGACGATGAAGCCCGTCAGGAAGTAGTTTCTGAGCCGCATCATGATCGAAGGTCACCTTTCGGCCATCGCGAACCGGGCGCCGGCCGAACGCGGCGATTTGACCGGAGAGAAAATCGTCGAAGGGAAGCATCGTTCCGCGCCGGGGCGAAAGCAAGGCTTCATTCGCAATCGCAGCATAGCGCGACGTCGATGACGCCTACTCGACAGTCACCGACTTGGCGAGATTGCGCGGCTGGTCGACGTCGGTGCCCATCTGGATCGCCGTGTGATAGGCGAGAAGCTGCAGCGGCACGGCGTAGACGATCGGCGTCAGGATTTCCGGCATCTCCGGCACGGCGATGATCTCGGCGCCGTCGACGATGCCGCTGGAAGCGCCCTTCACGTCGGTGAAGAGGATGATCTCGCCGCCCCGCGCCGCGACCTCCTGAACGTTCGAGGCGGTCTTTTCGAAACTGCGGTCGTGCGGCGCCACCACCACCACCGGCATGGTCTCGTCGATCAGCGCGATCGGCCCGTGCTTGAGCTCGCCGGCGGCATAGCCCTCGGCGTGGATATAGCTGATCTCCTTCAGCTTCAGCGCGCCTTCGAGCGCCAGCGGATAGGAGAAACCGCGGCCGAGGAACAGCGCGTGGCGACGCGTCGCCATCTTGCGGGCCAGCGCCTCGATGGCGCCTTCCAGCCGGATCGCCTCATTGGCGAGCCGCGGCGCCTCGGCGAGGATGCGGGTGAACTCGGTCTCTTCGTCGCCCGAGATGACGCCCCGGTCGACGCCGGCGCGGATCGCCAGTGCCGCCAGCGCCATCAGCTGGCAGGTGAAGGCTTTGGTGGAGGCGACGCCGATTTCCGGCCCGGCGAGCGTCGGGAAGACGAGGTCCGCCTCGCGGGCAATGGTCGATTCCACGACATTGACGATCGCCGCGGTCTTCAGGCCTTCGGCTTTCGCGTAGCGCAGCGAGGCGAGCGTGTCGGCAGTCTCGCCGGACTGCGAGACGAAGAGCGCCAGATCGACGTCGGAAAGCGGGCTCTCGCGGTAGCGGAATTCCGACGCGACATCGAGATCGCAGGGGATGCGGGCGTAGCGCTCGAAATAATAGCGCCCCACCAATGCGGCATAGAAGCCGGTGCCGCAGGCGGACAGCGCGATGCGCCGCACCTTGGAGAAATCGATCGCCTGGCCCTTCGGCAGCCGCGTCGCCCCGGTGGTCATGTCGACGAAGGAGGAGAGCGTGTGGGAGAGAACCTCCGGCTGCTCATAGATCTCCTTCTGCATGAAGTGGCGGTAATTGCCCTTGTCGACATAGAAACTCTTGCCGCCGGAGCGCTTGATCGGCCGCGTCACCTCGGCGCCGTGCTCGTCATAGATGGTGATCCGCCCGTGTTCGAGGACGGCGAAGTCGCCCTCCTCCAGATAGCGGATCGAATCGGTGAAGGGCGAAAGGGCGATGCCGTCGGAGCCGAGGAACATCTCGCCCTCGCCTTCGCCGACGGCGAGCGGGCTGCCACGCCGCGCGCCGATCAGGAGTTCCTCGTCGCCGTCGAAGACGAAGGCCAGCGAGAAGGCCCCTTCGAGGCGCTTCAGCGAGGCCTCGACGGCGTCCTTCGGCGAGGCGCCCCGGTCGAGTTCGCGGGTGACGAGATGGGCGACGGTCTCGGTATCGGTCTGGGTTTCGAAGCGGGCGCCGTCCGCCTCGAGCTCGGCGCGGAGTTCGCGGTAGTTCTCAATGATGCCGTTGTGGACGACGGCCAGACGCTTGGTCGCATGGGGATGGGCGTTGGTGACGTTCGGAACGCCATGGGTCGCCCAGCGCGTATGGCCGATGCCGATGGTCCCCTCCAGCGGCTGTGTCTCGACGAGCTTGGCAAGGTTCGACAGCTTGCCCTCGGCCCGTCGGCGGGTCAGCCGGCCGTTTTCCAGCGTCGCGACACCGGCCGAGTCATAGCCGCGATATTCCAGCCGCTTCAGCGCGTCGATCAGCCGGCCTGCCACAGGCTCGCGGCTGATGATCCCGATGATACCGCACATTCTCTCGATCCTCGCGCTGGAGCCCGCATCGCCCGGAAAGCCGTCGAAGAGCTTTCGGACATGCGCCCGCATTTCATGTTTCGCGGGCCCCCGCCGACTTCTGGCATCGGCCCGCCGCGGCGACGACCGCACGCCGTGCCGCGCCGAATGGCGACATTGGCGCGGCGACGGCCCGGCGCTCCGCTTTATCGCATGTCCGGAGCGGGGCAGAATAACGATTGATGACTTAACGTTACGATTGTCTTTTAGCGCCCGCACCGGGTTTTCCCGCGGCTGCGGCAGGTTTCGCCGCCGGCTTGGTGCCGGCTTTCGCCGCACCGGCGGACGACTTGCCCGCGGCGGCGGAAGGCTTGCCCGAGGCAGCCGCTGTCTTCACCGGCTTGCCGCCGTCCTTCGCCGCCTTGGCGGCGCGGTTGCGCTCGGCGATCTGAAGCCCCCGCCCGTCTTTGTTCACCTGCCTCTCGCGGGCGATCGCCAGCGCGCCGGCCGGGACGTCCTCGGTGATGACGCTGCCGGTGCCGATATAGGCGTTGTCGCCGACGCTGACCGGGGCGATCAGCGAGGTGTCCGAGCCAATGAAGGCATCGGCGCCGACCACGGTGCGGTGCTTCAGCGCGCCGTCGTAGTTGCAGGTGATCGTGCCGGCACCGACATTCGTCCGCGCGCCGATCTCGGCGTCGCCGATATAGCTGAGGTGATTGACCTTGGCGCCTTCGAAGAGCGTCGCGTTCTTGATCTCGCAGAAATTGCCGACCTTCGACCCGGCCTGGAGGTCCGATCCCTCGCGCAGCCGGGCGAAGGGACCGACCGAGACGCCCGGCGCGACGCGCGCGCCCGACAAATGGGAGAAGGCATGGATCACCGCGCCTTCGCCGACGCTGACGCCTGGGCCGAAGACGACATTCGGCTCGACGGTGACGTCGCGGGCGAGCACCGTGTCGTGGGAGAAGGTCACCGTCTCGGGGGCGATCAGCGTTGCGCCCTCCTCGATCATCGCGTGGCGGCGGCGCCGTTCCTGCCACGTCGCCTCGACGGCGGACAATTCGGCGCGGTTGTTGACGCCGGCCACCTCGAAGGCTTCCGCCTCGATGGCGCGGACCTTCAGCCCCTCGCGCCGGGCGATCTCGACGGCGTCGGTGAGATAGTATTCGCCCTTGGCGTTGGCATTGCCGATGGCGTCGAGGATCGCCAGCGCCCTTTCGCCGGACAGCGCCATCACGCCGGCATTGCAGAAATCGATGGCGCGCTCGGAATCGCTGGCGTCCTTGTCCTCGCGGATCGCCAGGAGTTCGCCGTCGCGCTCGAGCAGCCGGCCGTAGCCGGCGGGATTCTTCGGGCGAAAGCCGATGACGCAGATGTCGGTGCCGGCGATCAGCGAGGCCCGCGCCCTGGCGAGGGTCTCGGGCCGGATCAGCGGCGTGTCGGCGAAGAGGACCAGGATGTCATCGGTGCCGGCCTCGATCGCCGGGCGCGCCGCCAGCACGGCATGGGCGGTGCCGAGCCGCTCGTCCTGGACGAAATGTTCGGCATCGTCCCGGTCCTTGCGCACCGCCGCGACGACCGCGTCGCTGTCGCGGCCGGAAACGACGGCGATCCGGTCCGAGCCCGCCTTGCCTGCCGCGGCGACGACATGGCGGACCATGGCGAGCCCCGCCACCTCGTGCAGCACCTTGACGCGGGCGGACTTCATCCGCGTGCCCTCGCCCGCGGCCAGGATGATCGACAGGCAGCGTCTTGCCATGGAAAGCCTCTGAAAAACTCTGGGTGGGTTACCTGCTCGCGCCGTAGCACGAAATCCGGCCAAAACGCGACCGGAGCCGGCTTTTTGCGGTCAGCCGATCGACTGGAGCGCCGGAAAGGTCTCGAGCAGCCAGAACGACATCGACTGCATGCCACCAGTCAGGAACAACACGCCGGTGACGACGAGCAGGCCACCCATCGCCTTTTCGACCATGCCGAGATGGCGTCGAAAGCTGCCTAGCCAGCGCAGGAAGACGCCTGAGAACGCGGCCGCCAGGATGAAGGGAATGCCGAGGCCGGCGGAATAGAAGGCGAGCATGACAGCGCCCTCGCCGACCGTGCTGCTGGTTCCTGCAAGCCCCAGAATGGCGCCCAGCACCGGCCCGATGCAGGGTGTCCAGCCGAAGGCGAAGGCGAGACCCATGAGATAGGCGCCAAGAAGGCTGCGCGGTTTGTCCGGCGCCTGCAGCCGCGCTTCGCGGGACAGGAATGACAGGCGGAAGACGCCGAGGAAGTTCAGCCCCATGACGATGATGGCGACGCCGGCGACGATGCCGAGCCAGTCGAGATTCTGCCTGAGGAACAGCCCGATCGAACTCGCCCCCGCGCCGAGCGCGACGAAGACGGTGGCAAAGCCGAGAACGAAGATCACCGCCGAGCCGATGAGCCGCGCATAGCCCGTCGAGGCGACCGCCGGGCCGGTCTTCAGGTCATCCGCCGAGACCCCCGCCATGTAGCAGAGATAGGGTGGCACCAGCGGCAACACGCAGGGCGACAGGAACGACAGCGCCCCTGCCAGAACCGCCGTCGGATAGGATAGATCTGCTCCCAAGACTGATGCCCTTCTTTCGGTGGCGCCCCCGCGACGGAAGCTTTGCGGCCAGACGCCTCGCCGATCCTGCGGGTGATACGACGACGATCGCCTCAGTACCCCCCTCTGCCCTGCCGGGCATCTCCCCCTCAAGGGGGGAGATCATGCCTTCATCGATCACCGCGCCGATTCGGTCCTTTCACGGCAAACGCGTAAACCGGACCCGCCGGGCCTCGAAACTGGCGCCAGACGATCTCCCCCCTTGAGGGGGAGATGCCCGAAGGGCAGAGGGGGGTGCCGCGCTTCCAAGACAATGCCGTTCGCCAGCTTCGGACAGAGCTCGAGGAGTGGCGCCTCGCCCCGACCAATCCCATTCATCGAAACCATCTTCGTCGAGGGAGGCCGGCTGTTACTCACCCCAGGCTCGCCAACGCAGCCGCCAGCTTCTCGGCCTCGAGCCGGTACCCCTCGCGCTTCTCGCGCTCCTGCTCGACGATCTCTTCCGGCGCATTGGCGACGAAGCGCTCGTTGGAGAGCTTCTTGTCGATCCGGGCGATCTCGTCCTCGGCCTTCTTCTTTGCCTTGGAAAGCCGCGCCCGCTCCGCCTCGACGTCGATCATGCCGGCGAGCGGCAGGGCGAAGCTCGCGCCGGCGACGATCACCTGAGCCGACTGGGCCGGCGCGCTCACGGCCGTGGTGACGCCGGCAAGACGCGCCAGCCGGCGCAGCTGCAGGTCGTGGCGTTTCAGCCGGTCTGCCGTCTCGCCGTCCGGATCGATCGCGACGAGCGCCGCCTCGGCGCCGGGCGGCACGTTCATCTCGGCGCGGATCGAGCGGATCTCCGAGACCAGCGCCACCAGCCAGTTGATGTCGCTGGCCGCCTCCGGATCGGCGAAGTCGACCGACGGCCAGGCGGTGTGGCAGAGCAGCTTTTCGCGACTCGTCTCGCCTCCCGTCACCTGCCACAGCTCCTCGGTGATGAAGGGCATGAACGGGTGGAGCAGCGCGAAGACCTGGTCGAGGACGAAGCCGGTCACATGGCGGACTTCGCTCGCGGCGTCCTGGTCCTCGCCGGACAAGGTCGGCTTGGAAAGCTCAAGATACCAGTCGCAGAAGAGGTTCCAGACGAAGCGGTAGATGGTGCTCGCCGCATCGTTGAAGCGATAACCTGCCAGCGCCTCGTCGGCCTCGGCGATGGTGCGCGACAGCTCCGTGACGATCCAGCGGTTGAGCGGCTGGGTCAGGCTCTGAGGGCTGAGCGCGGCGCCGTGGACGGCGCCGTTCATCTCGGCAAAGCGCGTGGCATTCCACAGCTTGGTGCCGAAGTTGCGGTAGCCGGCGATGCGCTGCGGATCGAGCTTCACGTCGCGGCCCTGCGCCGCCATGATGGCGAGGGTGAAGCGCAAAGCGTCGGCGCCGAACTCGTCGATCAGGTCGAGCGGATCGATGACGTTGCCCTTCGACTTCGACATCTTCGCGCCGGTCTTGTCGCGCACCAAAGCGTGGACATAGACCGTCTCGAAGGGCTCGCGCTCCATGAATTCGAGCCCCATCATCATCATCCGAGCGACCCAGAAGAAGATGATGTCGAAGCCGGTGACGAGGGCCGAGGTCGGATAATAGGTCGAGAGCTCCTTCGTCTCGTCCGGCCAGCCGAGCGTCGAGAACGGCCAGAGCGCCGAGGAGAACCAGGTGTCGAGGACATCCTCGTCGCGCGCGAGGAAGCTCTCGCGGCGCTCCGGATCGGCCGCCATCGCGCGGGCGTCCTCGTCGGTGATCGTTCCGTTGGTCACGTAATGGGCGAGTGCGGCAGCGACGGCCTCTTCCTCGCTCTTCTCGACGAAGATCGAGCCGTCCGGCCCGTACCAGGCCGGGATCCGGTGGCCCCACCAGAGCTGGCGCGAGATGCACCAGGGCTCGATGTTCTCCATCCACTGGTAGTAGGTCTTCGACCAGTTCTCTGGCACGAACTTCGTCCGCCCCTCGCGAACCGCGGCGATCGCCGGCTCGGCCAGCGTCTTGGCGTCGGCGAACCACTGGTCGGTCAGCATCGGCTCGACGACGACGCCGGAACGGTCGCCGAAGGGCTGCATGATCTTCTTGTCCTCGACCATGATCATCAGCCCTTCGGCATCGATCTCGGCGACGACCTTCTCGCGGGCGGCGAAGCGATCGAGGCCGCGGAAGCTGTCGGGGACGAGGTTGATCTCGTCGACGAAGGAGGCCTCCGGCGTCTCGCCGGAACGGACGATCTCGGCGGCCCGGCCGGCCGCCTCGGCATAGGCGTCGCCGTCGGCGCGCATTGCCCCTTTCTCGTCCATCAGCCGGTAGCAGGGAATGTCGTTCCGCCGCGCGACCTGGTAATCGTTGAAGTCGTGGGCGCCGGTGATCTTCACCGCGCCGGAGCCGAAATTCCTGTCCGGATATTCGTCGGTGATGATCGGGATCAGCCGGCGGTGCTCTTTCGGGCCGACGGGGATCTCGCAAAGCTTGCCGACGATCGGTGCGTAGCGCTCGTCCTCCGGATGGACGGCGACGGCGCCGTCGCCGAGCATCGTCTCCGGCCGGGTCGTGGCGATGGAGATGTAGTCCCGCGTCTCGCGCAGGATCTCGTTCCCGTCGTCGTCCTTCTCGACATAGTCATAGGTCTCGCCGCCGGCCAGCGGGTATTTGAAGTGCCACATATGGCCGTCGATCTCGCGGTTCTCGACCTCGAGGTCGGAGATCGCGGTCTCGAATTTCGGATCCCAGTTGACGAGCCGCTTGTCCTTGTAGATCAGGCCCTTGCGGTAGAGTTCGACGAAGACGTGGCGAACGGCCTTGGACAGGCCCTCGTCCATGGTGAAGCGCTCTCTGGACCAGTCGCAAGAGGCGCCGAGGCGCCTCAGCTGGCCGAGGATCGTGCCGCCGGACTCCGCCTTCCACTGCCAGACCCGCTCGATGAAGCCTTCGCGGCCGAGCTCGCGGCGGGTGACGTTCTCGCCCGATGCGGCCATCTGCCGCTCCACCACCATCTGCGTGGCGATGCCGGCGTGGTCGAGGCCCGGCTGCCAGAGGACGTTGCGCCCGCGCATGCGCTGGGTGCGGATCAGGATGTCCTGCAGCGTGTTGTTGAGCGCGTGGCCCATATGTAGCGAGCCGGTGACGTTGGGCGGCGGAATGACGATCGAATAGGGCTCGGCGCCCTCCTTCGCCCCGGCGCCGGCCGCAAAGGCGTTCGCGTCCTCCCATCGGGCGGCGATCCGCGGCTCGATGGCAGCCGCGTCATAGGTCTTGTCGATCATGAATTGTCCAGAAAGCGAAATCGCGTTGCCTTCCGGTTACCCACTTGCTCTTGCGCCTGTCAACGCGAAGCGGGGCGCGGCACCCTCCGGTGCCCGCCCCGCGCGGGATCCTGATCTCGGCAGATTATCGGGTCAGCGGCTGCCGCCGCGGGCGATGCGCTCGATCTCCTCGCGCACCAGCTGCTCGACGAGACGCGGCAGGTTCTCGTCCAGCCACTCCTGCAGCATCGGCCGCATCACCTCGCGAACGATCGCGTCGGAATCGCGCAGATGGTCGTCGCGGATCGCCGCGGCAAGCTCCGAGAAGGACGCCGCGACTCGCTCGCCCGCCTCGCGCGATATCAGCGCATGGGCGAATTTCATGCCGTCGTCGAGAGGCTCGGAGACGGACGCCGCCGGGTGGAAACTCGCAAGGCGCGTGCGGTCGGCGGCAAAGTCGGTGCCGCCCTCGCCAGCGTCAGGCTCGGCGAGCTCGGCCGCTTCCGACACGGCCTCGGCCGGCTCCTCGGCGGCGATCGCGCCGTTCAGCAGTTCCTCGGCAAAGCCGGCCTCGTCGAATTCGTCGACGAACATCTCCGCCGCCACCTCGACATAGCGGTCGTTGGCGGCGATCGCCTGCGGCCATTCCGGCAAATCGCCGACATGGCCCGGCGCCGGGCGACGGATCGAGCGCGGCGCATTGGCGGAAACCCGCGCGGTGTCGGCCGCGGGATATTCGGAAGCGTCTTCGCCGAGGGGCTCGCCGCCCGCCGCCAGCGATTCGGCACGCAGCCGCGCCCGGGCGATCTCGTCGGCCTGGCTGGCCATTTCGGGCATCGGCTGGGCCGCGCCGACGGCCGTCGCACGCGTCCCGCCGGCAGCCTTCGCACGCGTCGCGGCAGGCTCGACGGCGGCGCGCGCCGCCGCATCGATGGCCGAGGCGTTGCGCGCCAGGCGTTCGTCTCCGGTCTCGATGATCCGGCGGATCGAGGCGAGGATTTCGTCCATCGACTGGTCTCGGGCCGGCAGCGCGTTGCTCATGAATGGCTCCCGCAAATTTGGCGACGTTCCGTTCGTAACGCCCGAATCATGCGCGAAGCCTATGCCGAACGGCCAGCGAGGTGAATCCCGATGGGCCCGGAAGCCGCGGTTTCACCAGATTAATTCCCCGATCGGCACCAGGGGGACGCCATGCGTGCGCAATGCCGGCCGGCCGCGTCGATCGCGACCAGCCCTCGCTTTGGCCGAGCGCTCAGCGACCGTCGGGCGTGCGCAGGCCGTACCACTTGTCCTCGACCGCAATGTAATGGTCATTCGGATCGTAATTCGTCGCCGCGAGCTTCAGCGACTTCTGCGACAGGAGGCCGACGGAGGAGAGCAGCGAATAGGCGGCCACCACCTCGTCGCGCCGTGAGCCGACCAGCAGGATCTGCGCGGAGATCAGGTCCGCCTGGGAATCGAGCACATCGAGCGTCGTGCGCTGGCCGACATTGCGCTCCTCGATGACGCCGTCGAGGGCGAGCCGCGCCGCCCGCACCTGCGCCTCGAAGCCGGTGATGTTGGCTCTCGCCGCCTGCAGCTCGGCCCAGGCGGTGGCGACCGCGGCCCGGACCTGATCGCGGGTGCCGTCCACCTCGATCCGCCGCTGGCCGAGGGTCTCCTTGTACTGGCGAACCAGCGAGCTCGCCGCACCGCCCTGATAGATCGGGATGGTGATCTGCGCGGCGACGGTCCCGGAGACTTCGTTCTGGGTGATGACGTCCGGGATACCGGCAGTGGTGTTCACACCCGGCAGATTGCCGCCGCCGGTATCGCTCAGCGAATAGGTGTTCGACACCTCGCCCGAGAGGGAGACCTGCGGCAGCAGCGCGCCCTCAGCCGACTTCACCTGATAGGCCGCGGCGTCGACCGCGGAGAGCGTCGCGAGGATCGCCGGATGCTGGCGCTGGGACAGCGCATAGGCAGACGCGACGGAACGCGGCAGCAGGCTCATCGGGGCGCTGGCCGGCGAGAGATTCCTCGGCGCGTCGCCGATGACCTGAAAATAGGTCGCCTCGCTCGAGGCGACGCTGGACAGGGCGCTGTTGAGCGTCGCCGTGGCGAGCGCCTGTTCCGATTCGGCCTGAGCGACATCGGTGCGAGTGCCTTCGCCGACGTCGAAGCGGGCGCGGGCGGCCCGGACCTGCTCGTTGAGGAAGCCGAGATTCTGCCGCCTCAGATCGGCGATCTGCCGATCGCGGATGACGTTCATATAGGCCGTCGCGGCGTCGAGCAGGGTGTTCTGCTCGGTGTTCGACAGGTTGTACTGCGCGGCCTGGATCTGTGCCTTGGCCGAGCGGATGTTGTTCGGGGTCTGGAAGCCGTCGAAGATCGTCTGGTTGATCTGAATGCCGAAACTCGACGAAAGAGCCTCTGCGTTGGCCGGCGAAATGCCGTCGCCGGACGTCGTACGGCTCCGGCTCGCGCTCAGGGTGCCGACACCGTTGACCTGCGGGCGCAGGCCGGCCTTGGCCTGCGGCACGGCTTCGTCGGTCGCCCGCAGCTGGGCGCGGGCCGCATTCAGATCCTGATTGTTCGCATAGGTCTTCGCGAGGGCCCCGGCGAGGGTCTCCGCGTTCACCGGCGAAAGGGCACCGAGGCAAACGGAGCCGGACAACAGGGCGAGGAGGGAGAAGGTCTTCAGCACCAATCGATACTCCGGGCTGCATCGCAATCCGGTCTTTGCGCGGGGTCGCTGAGCGACAACTCCGGCGCCAAACCGCCTGCCCGAAGCTAATAACTGATTAAATGAACGAAGCAGTCTAATATTGCCGAGAGGCCGCCGGTTTTCCGGCGACCGGGGCAAATCTGCAACGGAACCTCGCGGCAGCTTAGAAAACGAACTCGGGCTTGCGGCGGAAGCTCGGCAGCGGCTTTACGGAGCAGTTGAAAGCGAAGCGTTCGGAGACGACGCCATCCTCGTCCTTGACATACAGCATCGCCTCGGCGGCGTTGCCGATGCCGCGCACGACGACCATCCGGCCGCCCCGCTTCATCTGGTCGAAGAAGGTGTCCGGGAGGACCTCCACCGAGCCCTGGAAGATGATCACGTCGTAGGGAGCTTCGGCCCGGCAGCCCTCGAGAAGCGCGTTCTCGACGACGGCGCAGGTCACGTAGTCGAGCCGGGCGAGATTGTCGGTCGCTGCCGCGGCGAGGGCCGGATCTTCCTCCAGCGCCACGACCGAGCTCGCGAGATACGACATGATGGCCGAGGAGTAGCCGGTGTTGCAGCCGACATCGAGGACCACGTCGTCCTTGTCGATGGCGGCGAGCTGCAGGAGCTTGGCGAGCGGCGACGGCTCCATCACGTAGCGCCCGTCGCCGAGCGGAATGTCGTCGTCGACATAGGCGAGCGGACGGCGCGAGGCGGGGAGGAATTCCTCCCGCGGAACCTGCAGGAAGGCCCTCAGGATCTCGTGACTGGTGACATCCGTCGTCCGGATCTGGTTGTCGACCATCTTGATGCGGGCCGCCTCGAATTCCATCGCCGACTTCCTGTTTCTGTCAAACCGCCGCGCCATCCGGGCGCCCTGCGCGCGACCGGGCGCACGCATGAAAGGCTCCTTCGGCATCGGGCGAAGCAGGCCCGCCGAGAGAATCGGCAAGAGCGCCTGCGCCGATGCCAAAGCGCCAGTGTTCCATAGTCGCGAGGCTCCGGAGGCGCAAGCACGCGCCTGCCCCGATGTTCCCCGAGCCCGCCGGCCGGCTGCCGGACGCAACGAAACGGGGCGGCCGTCGCCGGCCGCCCTGAATGCATCAGTCCAAAAATTCCGGCCTGGCGGACGCTCAGGTCGCCGGCTGCGGGCGCGGATGGCGCCGCGCCTCGCCGGCGAGCCGCTCCTCGGCCGCGTGGTCGATGTCGAGATCGTGGTCGGTCTCGATCCCGGCATTCGGATCGTCGAAGACCGCCTGGTCGAACTCGCCCTCCATCTTGGCGACGATGGTCGAGACCACCGCGTCGCCGGTGATGTTCACCGCCGTGCGGATCATGTCCATCAGCCGGTCGACGCCGAGGATCAGCGCGATGCCCTCGATCGGCAGGCCGACCTGGTTGAGCACCATGGTCAGCATCACCAGGCCGACGCCCGGCACGCCGGCGGTGCCGATCGAGGCGAGAACGGCCATGGCGATCACCGTCAGATAGCCGGTGATGCCGAGCTCGATGCCGTAGACATTGGCAAGGAAGACGGTGGCGACGCCCTGCATGATCGCCGTGCCGTCCATGTTGATCGTCGCCCCGAAGGGGATCGTGAAGGAGGCGACGGAGTTCTTCACGCCGATGCGCTCGGTCACGCATTGCAGGGTGACAGGGATGGTGGCGTTGGAGCTCGCCGTCGAGAAGGCGAAGATCTGGGCCGGCCGCATCTTCCGCATGAAGGTGAAGGGGTTGAGCCCCGACAGAAGCTTCAGGAGGATCATCAGCGTGACGAAGAGATGCAGGAACAGCGCCCCGACCAGCGTGCCGACATAGGCCATCACCGGCACGAACAGGTCGATGCCCTGTTCGGCGAAGGTCTTGGCGATCAGGCAGAAGACGCCGTAAGGGGCGGCGGCCATGACGATGGAGACGATCTTCATCATCACCTCGTTCATGTATTCGCAGGCGCGGATGAACGGCGCCGACTGGTCGCCCAGCATCACCACGGCGACGCCGAGCAGCACCGTGTAGAAGATGATCTGCAGCATCTCGCCCGAGGCGAAGGCCTGGATCGGATTGGTCGGAACGATGTTCGCGAAGACCTCCCAGACCGAGGGCGCCTCCTTGGCGGAGATGCCGCCGGCCTCGACGCCCTGCATGTCGAAGCCCTGCCCAGGACCCACGAGTTGGGCGAGCAGGATGGCAACGCCGATCGCCACCGCCGTGGTGAAGATGTAGAGGCCGAAGGACTTGCCGCCGACCCGGCCGAGCAGGCGGATGTCGCCGATGCCGGCGACGCCGCAGATCAGCGAGAAGAACACCAGCGGCACGACCAGGAGCTTCAGGGCGTTGACGAACATCGTGCCGATCATGGCGAAGAAACCGCCGACGACGTATTCGTTCAGGAAGGCCACGTCGGCCGTGTTGATCGCCGCGCCGACGACGACGCCGGCGAGCATTCCGATCAAAATCTTCATGGTGAGAGACATGCGGGATTCCTTTCCGCGACGAGCTTGCCGGCCGTCCGCCGGGCTCAGAAAATCGCAACGAGACGTCGACGCCTCGGAAGAAAGAACCCATCCACGTCAGAGACGAGCGCGAAGAGTTGCCTCGCTGCACAAACGAAAGGCATGCATTTCGATTGAGCTATCGTGCTAGGCTTTTGATTAGGCGTCAACTCTCTTTACGATCTGCGAGACTATCCACAGGCAGCCGCAGCGTCGGCGCAAGAAGAGCGGCGAGAAAGCAGAGATCGCGCTGACTGACGATCAGGCGAAGCCATGGGCTGCGATGGCGCCACGCTCCGTCGGCCGAAATGCAGGGCTTTGATGCAGGTGAACTGCCAGCTGGACAGCCGACGCGTTAATCTGCCGCGACGGTTCGATGTCCAACGGGAACTGCGCTCGTCAGGCCGCCTTTTCCTTCTTCACCCGCGCCTCGCGGATCAGGGCCTCCTGGCGACGCATGCGAGCGATTTCCGCCGACGTGCCACGCGTCTCTGAATAGAGAGCCAGGTTGAGTTCGTCGGCATCCGGCGGGGTGATGGCGAGGTCGCGATAGCTTTCCGCCTCGGGATCGGCCCAGATCCGGTCGGCCATCCGCTTCATCCGCACATAGTCCCGGAACATCAGGACGATCGCCCGCGCCTCGGAGTAGGCATAGCGCGGATAGAAGATCAGCGGGTTTTCGAGCTTCATGCCGTGGCGCCTGTCGCGCCGCGACTTGACGCGCAGATAGCCGCCTTCGAGCGGGTGGACCCCGTAGATCATGTGGTAGTTGCGGTATCCAAGGATGCGGAAGAGCAGCATCATCTTGCGGACCGATCCGGTCGCCCGCATCCGCTTCATGATCGTCGCGATGTGATCCCAGGAATAGAAGCGGCCCCAGACCTCCTCATAGACCTTGTCCCATTCGGCGTCGGGCATCTTCTCGTGATGGGTGACGCGATGGTTGAGGTCGTATTTGTTGAGGTCGGGGTCCATCCAGACGCCCTTCCTGGCGAGCGTCTGGTGATCCTCGCTTCCCGGTAGCGGCGTCAGGTTGGTGAAGTAGATGAGATCGATCGGCAGTTCCCGCTTGATCACGTCGACGTCGTGCAGGATCGATTCCCGCGTATCGTTTGGAAAGCCGATGATGTAGCCGACGGTGATCATCACCGAGCGCTTTTTCCACTCGAGGAACATCTCGCGATATTCGATGATCTTGTTCTGGTTCTTCTTCACCGCGATGAGGTTGTCGGGATTGATGTTCTCCATCCCGACGAAGACCTGGTCGACGCCGGCGCGCACCGCCTTATCGATGAAGCCTGGGATCTTGTGGCAGCGAGTGTCCACCTGGATCTGCATGCGGATCTTGATGCCTTGCGTCTCGCGAAGCTGGATCAGCCGGTCGAAAAAGGCCTCCCAGTTGCGGTTGCGGGCAAGATTGTCGTCGGTGACGAAGAACAGGTCGACGCCGATCGCCCAGTTGGCGCGGACGATCTTTTCCAGATCGTCGGCCGAGCGGAAGCGGCTGACCCGCCCCTGGACGTTGATGATGGTGCAGAAGGTGCACTGGAAGGGGCAGCCGCGGCCGATGTCGAAGCTCGAATAAAGGCCGAAGGTCTTTTCCACCTGCGCCCGGTCGAGAAAGGGAATCTCGGCGCCTTCAAGGCCCGGCAGGTCGGCATCGTGACGGTAGAAGGGCTGCAGCTTGCCCGCGAAGCCGTCGCGCAGCACCTGATCGAAGCGCCCGCCCTCCGCCTCGCCGACGAAGAAGCTGATGCCCATGCGGCCAGCGTCTTCGATCTCGGGCGGCGTTCCGTCGAGCATGGCGAGGGAGCCGGCGACGTGGAAGCCGCCGAGGCAGACCGGAATGCCCGCCGCGAGAAACGGTCGGGCAAGATCGACGGCGCGCGGGAACTGGTTCGACTGGACGCCGACGAGGGCGAGCATGCCCCTGCCCCCGTCCGCAGTCATCATCTCGATCAGCTTCTTCGGCTTAACGCGCGTATTCGTCTCGTCGATCGTGTGGATCACCATGTCGGTGTCGCCGAGGACCTTTCGCGAGATGCAGTCCTGCGCGATACCGTTCAGGCAGGCGAGCGAATTGGCCGGGATGGTGGAGCGCCGCCACTGCAGCGGATAGCCCTCGTCGTCGTAATGGGTCGGCTTTACGAAAACGATATGGAATTTTGCTCCGCCGGCCATTCATCCTCCCCCAAGGGTTCAAGCCAAAAATCGACGCGATGATCTTTTGCATCTGCGAAGATCATGTTGGATTTATGGATATTCCGCAAGGGAGCGCAAAAAGACTCTCGCGCAATATCCACGCGATCCAACGGTTTCTCATGCATCGATATTGCGAGGAAGGCGACGATCTAGTCAGCCTTGCTGACGAACAGCCGGATGCCGTTCTCGGAACGCACGGTCAGACGCGAGACCGGCTGCGGCTCGTGGCCCGGAACCGGCCGGACCTCGAAGCGGCGGACGATCTCCGCCAGCACGAGCGTCGCTTCCTGCAGGGCAAACGACGCACCGACGCAGACCCGCGCCCCCATGGAGAACGGCATATAGGCGCAGCGCTGCGCCTCGCGCGTCTCGGGTGAGGTGAAGCGGTCGGGATCGAAGTCGTTGGGGTTCTGCCAGTAACTCGTGTGCCGGTGCATCAGCCAGATCGGCACCACCACCGGCGATCCGCAGGGCACGTCCTGGTCGCCGAGGCGTTCCGGCTTCTGGGTGTCGCGGGACAGATAGGCGATCGGCGGATAGAGCCGCAGGACTTCCCGGAAGATGTCGCGGGTGCGCTCCAGCCGCTTCATGTCGGAAAATTCCGGCTGCCGGTCGGCGAGCACCGTCCGCGCCTCCTCGCGCATCTCCGCCTGCACGTCCGGCCGGTTGGCGAGGCAGTAGAGACCCCAGGCGATGCCGGCGGCCGACGTCTCGTGGCCGGCAAGGAAGAGCATGGCGATCTGGTCGAGCAGTTCCTCGCCCTCGAACTTCGTCTGGGTCACCGGGTCTTCGGCCGTCATCAGCACCGACAGAATGTCGTTGGTCGGCACCGCGCGGCCCTGCTTGACCGCCTTCAGCCGGCGCTGCAGCGGGCCGTTGAGAACGTTGCGGATCTCCTTCGCCATCCTGCGGGCCCGCCGGTTCGACCACAGCCAGTGGATCGGCACGCCGACGAGGCCGATCATCCCCTGCGCGAAGGCGATCGCCTGGAACTCGTCGAAGGCCGAGAAGATCCGGTTGGCGTCTTCGGCCGACATCGGCTCGGAAAAGATCGTCCGGAAGATCACGTCGCCGGCAAAATGCGTCATCTCCGCATCGATCGCGACTTCCTTGCCAGTGTCGGCCTGCAAAGCCAGGCGCGCGATGCTGGCGTCGGAGGCGTCGCGCATCAGCGTGAAAACGTTCCTGACGCCGGCATTGCTGAAGGCCTGGTCGACGATCCGCCGGTGGCGCTCCCAGGCTTCGCCGTTGGAGACGAAGATGGAATAGCCGGAGAGCTTGCGCATCATCCGCTCCATCAGTTCGCCCTTCGGAAACTCCCTGTAGCGCTTGATCAGAATGTCCCGGATCACCTCCGGATCGCGGACATTGAAGAGTTCGCGCTTCTTCATCGTCGGCAGCGACGGGATGCGGTGGCGGCTGACCCCGATGAAGCCGTAGCTGCCCTTCAAAAACAGGCCGAGGCTCGATTTCAGATGGCCGCGGATGCGCTCCAGCGGCGTCTCGGGATGATCGTCCTGGGCCTTGGGCAGAGCCGGGCGGAAGTCGGTGGTCATGGTCTTGCGACGCTCGTTTCGATGGGTCGCGGCCGGGTCACCAGTTCGAAATAGTCGAAGCCGTGGCCGCGCTCGGAGGGTTTGAGATACTGGAAATGAAAGTCGAGTGGCCGCAGCCGGATATGCCGGAAGGTATCGGGCTCGAGGATGTCATGGAAGTCCGGCTCGCGACTGACGACCCGCGAGGGCCTGCCGGAAAGATCGATCCCCTCGATAAGAGGGATGCGGCAGCTCGAACCGGGGTCGGAGCCGGAGGTGACGTCGAGAAGGCGCAGGCGGTCGCTCGTGGCGATGTCGGCGAGATCGCTACGAAAACCCTCGTCGCCGCCGAGCAGCGTATAGAGCGGCACCGTGTGGCCGAGGGTGAGGAGCACGATGTTCGGCGCGCCGGAGGCTGCATCGTCCGGCAGCCGGCGAAGCAGCCGCGCGCCCGCCCGCACCAGATGGATGGCGCCGAGGCTGTGGCCGACGACCAGGATCTCGTCGACCTCGCGCCGCTGCCAGACCTCGAATATCCGTTCGGCGAAGGCTTCGGCGCGGCCCTCGTCGCGATCGAACCGGCCGTCGGCCGTGCCGCGGAGATAGCCGAGAAAACGCGTCACCCACCAGACGTTCAGCCAGGCCTTCAGGCGGCTCCATCCGAAGATGCAGAGGGCGAGGACGGCGCCGGCTGCGACGACCGCCGCGCCTGTGGCCAGCCACCCGGGAGCGCCCAGCGAGGTGGCGGCAGTCGACACACCGGCGAGCGTCGCCGCAAGGGCGGCGATGCCGAAGGCGAGCGCGAGAAGCACCAGCGCCGGCGTCATCAGGATCGCCACGAACAGCGCCCAGGCCGGCCGGTAGAAGCGGCCGAGGATGCCGCGGCGCCAGCAAGTCCAGGCAAAGCGGAAGGATTCGCCCGCGAGCCGGATCTGCCGGCGCGGGAACCAGTAGCGCCCGACGATATCCGTCCACAGGAGCATTTCGTAGCGTGCTGTGACGCTCGGCCCCTCGGCACCGATCTTCGCCGAAACGGTCCAGGCGGCCGCTTCGATTGCCTCGGGCTCGGCTTCCGCAATCTCGATCCGCCGCTGCCAGCGGGCCGAGGCGGCTTTGAGCCCGGACCGGAAATGGCCGTGATAGATCGAGGCGCCGCGCGGGTCGAAACCGTGGATGTAGAAGACGTGGCGGCGGAAGTCGGCGGCTTGCGTTGCCTCGTCCGTCTGCCTCGCATCGGTCATCGCAATTCCGTCCGTTTCGACCGTCCGGCCGATGCCCGCCGGTCGCGCGTGACTACGACGGCGCGGGGCCGACAATCAAGGGCGCCCGCCGCCGGTCAGGGCGATCGCCTGAAGGCAAGCGCCGTCGCTGACGCTTCGATCTCCGCCCTTGAGGGTGGCAACCCAGGTCGGGGTGCGGCGCCGGCGTTCGGACAGGTTGGCTGCTGTCGCGCCCCCCTCTGCCTGCCGGCATCTCCCCCTCAAGGGGCAGGTCTATCGCATATGGCGAATGAGATCGAAGAAGAAGCTTTCGTCCCATCCGGCCTTGAGGAGTTTTCGTCGCATGGGGGTCTTGTCGGGATGCAGTCTGGCGACGTTGAGGGCGAGGCGCC
>NZ_SOZD01000009.1 GCF_004519335.1 Jiella endophytica
ATCTTCGCCTCCACGGGACATCTCCATGGATGCTTCCAGAATCAATCAGAGCCAAAACCGCAAGCCCGATCAGCTTCAAATCACCGCCGGCCATATGCGATTCGCCTGCCCTTGCGGGGGAGATGCCGGCAGGCAGAGGGGGGCGCCTGACGCCGTACGTCCGACAGGACGCGTCATCTATGCACGCGGCTCCACAAGTGCGACGACGTGGAGTCACATCGCGGCGATGCCCTCACCACCGCCACAACAACATGCGCCGACGCCGCCCGCGGGAAAACCCGGGGCGGATCGGAGCACCATGATCGCTGGAGGTCAGGCGACGATCAGAGGCGATAGAGGATCTGGTCGTTCCAGAACCGGTCGAGACGCTGCAGCGCCTTGTTCATCTTGGTGAATTCCTGCTCGTCGAGGCCACCGACCTTGTCGATCGAGCCGATGTGGCGGTCGTAGAGGTCGGCGACGACCTGGGCGACCTCCATGCCGGTTTCGGTCAGCGACACCCGGACGGCGCGGCGGTCGACGCGGGACTTCTGGTGGTCGATGAAGCCGAGCTCGACGAGCTTCTTCAGATTGTAGGAGACGTTCGAGCCGAGATAGAAGCCGCGGGTGCGAAGCTCGCCGGCGGTCAGCACCGAGTCGCCGATATTGAACAGGAGCAGAGCCTGCACGGCGTTGATGTCGGTGCGACCGGCCCGGTCGAACTCGTCCTTGATCACGTCCAGCAGACGGCGGTGAAGCCGCTCGACCAGCTGCAGTGTTTCGAGGTAGAGAGACTTCAGTTCCGTCTTTTCTTCCTGAACAGGAACCGTCTGCGTCTTGTTGGTCGTGACCATGATATTGCTCCGCTGTTGAAGTGATGGATTATTGTTTTGTCTATCCATCTTGGAGACCAATCTACGCGGCGCATCTAAAATTCGACTTAAACCTCAGACTTAACACGATCTTACGGCGGTCGAACGAATTTCTTGCTTAACGATTTTCCTTCGCCTGCCCGCCGGGCCGGCTCAGCGCCCGAGCCGCCGGCCATCCTCGCGCCAGGCTAGGAGGCGCAGCACCGCCAGCGTTCCAAGGCCGAGGGCGTGAGCGACGAGGCCGAGAGCGTTCGGGCCGAAGAGGTCCGGAAAGCCGAGATGCATCACCACCTCGATGATGGCGATCAGCACCCAGATCACCGCCCCCCATCCCGCCGTCATCCAGAGGCCGATGCCGGCCACCGGATAGAGCACCGCCAGCGCCGGCGCGGCGATGCGCCACCAGATCGGCATCAGGTCAAAGCGGCCGAGATGGGCGGCGTCGATGCCGATCAGCCGGACCCAGTAGAAGATGCCGACGGAAAACAGAAGGAGCCCCGCCAGCCGGTAGAGCCAGACGGTGAGCCGGCGATTGAGGCTGGTCGCCTTCGATTCGCCCGACAGCTCGATGGTCATGGTCGGCCTCGCCCCGGGATCGCGTCGCTTGCGCCGGCGGATCGTCGGCATGGCCGGGCCGCCGGGCTGCGGAACCTAGTGCCTGGCGGGGCGAAAGGTCAATCTTGCGGCTTTCGCCACAAGGGCATAGGCAAAGCTCTGGTGGATTGAATTTGACACTCGAGTCCCGGGCGAGGTCGGGAGACGCATCGAATGTCAAATTCGGAATTCCACGAGAAGCACTGACTTGGCGAGTGGTCTTTCGATTCCGACATTTGCCGGGTCAGTGTCACAAGACAGTACCAAATGTCGGAATCGGACCGCTTGCGTGGACGGCGCGAATGGGGCCGCCCGGCGCATGACCCATGCCGCGCCACCAGAAACGGACAGCCGCCATGACGAATTTTTCCGTCTCCACCACCGAGCGCATCGACGCCGTAACCGGCGGCACGCGCCTGCGCCGCCTGCGCCAGGCCGACTGGAGCCGGCGGCTGGTGCGCGAGACCCAGCTCTCCACCGCCGATCTGATCTGGCCGATCTTCGTGCGCGAGGGCAGCGGCGAGAAGCAGCCGGTGGCCTCGATGCCGGGGGTCGACCGGCTGACGGTGGAAGGCTGCGTCGAGGCGGCGAAGCGGGCCCGCGACCTCGCGATCCCGGTCATCGCGCTGTTTCCCTATACCGACCCCGGCTTGCGCGACGAGACGGGCAGCGAGGCGCTCAACCCCGACAATCTCGTCTGCCGCGCCACGCGGGCGATGAAGGCGGCGGTGCCGGAGGTCGGCATTCTCTGCGACGTCGCCCTCGATCCCTATACCAGCCACGGCCATGACGGGGTGATGCGGGGCGAGCGCATCCTCAATGACGAATCCGTTGAGCTTCTCTGCCGCCAGGCGGTCGTCCAGGCCGAGGCCGGCTGCGACATCATCGGCCCGTCCGACATGATGGACGGACGCGTCGCCTGCATCCGCCACGCTCTCGACGCCGCCGGCTGCCGGGACGCGATGATCATGGCCTACAGCGCCAAATACGCCTCGGCCTTCTACGGGCCGTTCCGCGACGCGGTCGGCTCCGGCGGCATGCTGAAGGGCGACAAGCGCACCTATCAGATGGACTACGGCAACACCGACGAGGCGCTACGCGAAGCCGCCCAGGACCTCGCCGAGGGCGCCGACATGATCATGGTCAAGCCGGGTCTTCCCTATCTCGACATCCTTGCCCGGCTTGCCGCCGAATTCGGCGTGCCGACCTTCGCCTACCAGACCTCGGGCGAATACTCGATGATCATGGCGGCGGCTGAGAACGGCTGGATGGACGGCGAAAAGGCGATGGTCGAGACGCTGTCGGCCTACAAGCGCGCCGGGGCGTCGGGCATCCTCACCTACTTCTCGCCGATGGTGGCGGAGATGCTGCGCGGGTGAGAGGATCGGCGTCCGCCCGACCAGGCTGCGGCGCGGGCGCCCCGTTCGTGCCTCCAGTGCGTCCTGATGCAGAGGACGTCAGCCCGGCTGCAACGAGGAAGCGCGACTGTCAGCGCATCGCCTGAACGTCCGCATTTTTAGAGACATATGTCGACGCGGCGTCATCCTCGGGCTTGTCCCGAGGATCTACTGCGGGTTGATCGTCAGACCGTCCGCCAGCGGAAGGTCGGTCTGTGATGCTTCTGGTGTGCCGGCGGCAGCAGATCCTCGGGACAAGCCCGAGGATGACGGCGTTCCGACGTGTTCGCCCGGTTTCATCTTTCCCCCACCCGCCCTTGACCTTTTCCAGTCTCCCGGCGACGGTGGGCGATGCCGTCGCACGACGTCAGGGGAACCGGAAAGGACCTGCCATAAGCGCCTCGCCCGCCATTGCAGAACCTTCCGCCGGCATCGGCTATGCCGGCCCCGTCGGCCGCTTCCTGCGGCGGCGGGCCGAGGGCAGGACCATCCCCGTCATCGCCGTCTGCCTCGCCATTCTCGGCCTCTGGTACTGCGCCGCCATCGGCGTCAACTGGGCGACAGAGACCGACAAGCTCGCCCGGGCCGGCGACTATTCGACCTTGAACGCCGTCGCCGCCACCTGGTCGGCCGAGCGCCCGGTGCTCCCGGTGCCGCATCAGATCGTCGCCGAAGTCTGGAAGACGGTCTTCGAGGTGCGGCCGACTTCGCCGCGCTCGCTGCTCTTCCATGCCTGGGTGACGCTCTCCTCGACGCTGCTCGGCTTTCTCTTCGGCTCGGCCCTCGGCGTGCTTCTCGCCGTCGGCATCCTGTTCTCGCGAACCCTCGACAAGAGCCTGATGCCCTGGGTGGTGATCTCCCAGACCATCCCGATCCTCGCCATCGCGCCGATGATCATCGTGGTCCTGAATTCCATGGGGGTGCAGGGGCTTCTTCCGAAGGCGTTCATCTCGACCTATCTCTCCTTCTTCCCGGTCACCGTCGGTATGGTGAAGGGGCTGCGTTCGCCGGACCGGATGCTGATCGACCTGATGCACTCCTATTCGGCGAACTCGCTGCAGACGCTGGTCAAGCTGCGCTTTCCCGCCTCGCTGCCGTTTCTCTTCACCTCGATGAAGGTGGCGGTCGCGGCTTCCCTCGTCGGGGCCATCGTCGGCGAACTGCCGACCGGCGCGGTGGCAGGTCTCGGCGCGCGGCTTCTCGCCGGCTCCTATTATGGCCAGACGATCCAGATCTGGTCGGCGCTGGTGATGGCCTCGCTGATGGCTGCCGTCCTCGTCTGGCTGGTCGGGCTCTGCGAGAGGGCGGCGCTGCGGCGGCAGGGGATGCTGCGGTGAGCAAAGCCAGCCTCGCCCCCGCTCTTCGAGGCTCCCAATCGCCGGCGACACGGCTCGGCGGCCTTGCCGTCTTGACCGCACTCCTCGCGCTGGCGGCCATCATGCTGCTGCCGGACGGCGGCTGGCTGCTCGCCCTCGCCGCTCTCGCCGTCTGGGCCGCCGCCTGGGCGCTGACCGCCACGATGGCGCGGCTGCAGCCGAAATCACCGGCAGCGGGGCGGGCCCTCGCGATCGCCATCCCGCTCACCTTCGGCGTGACGCTGCTCTTCCTGTGGGAATGCGTCGTGCGCGGCCTGAACGTTCCGCCGGTGCTCCTTCCGCCGCCCTCGGCGATCGCGGCGACGATCGTCTCCTCGGCCGGGCTGCTCTTTGCCGATTTCGTCCAGACCTTCCTGAAGGCGGTGATCGCCGGCTACGTCCTCGGCTGCGGCGCCGGGTTCCTCACCGCCCTCCTCGTCGACCGGTCGCCGTTTCTCAAACGCGGCCTCCTGCCGATCGGCAATCTCGTCTCCGCCCTTCCCATCGTCGGCGTCGCGCCGATCATGGTCATGTGGTTCGGCTTCGACTGGCCGTCCAAGGCGGCCGTCGTCGTCGTCATGACCTTCTTTCCGATGCTGGTGAACACCGTCGCCGGCCTTGCCGCCTCCTCCGCCATGGAGCGCGACCTGATGCGCACCTATGCCGCGAGCCACGGCCAGACGCTTTTCAAGCTGCGGCTGCCGGCGGCGCTGCCCTTCATCTTCAATGCCCTGAAGATCAACGCCACCCTCGCCCTCATCGGCGCCATCGTCGCGGAATTCTTCGGCACGCCGATCGTCGGCATGGGCTTTCGCATCTCCGCCGAGATCGGCCGGATGAACACGCCGATGGTCTGGGCCGAGATCACTGTGGCCGCCCTCGTCGGCTCGCTCAGCTACGGCGCGATCGCGCTGATCGAGCGGCGCGCCACCTTCTGGCATCCGTCGGTCCGCAAGGGATAGGCGGCCAAAGCTTCGACAACAAGCAACAGGGGAATTTCAGATGAAAGCATCACTGATCGGCATGGCGATCTGCCTTTCGGCCACCGGCCTTGCCGGCTCTGCCCATGCGGCCGACGCGCTGACGCTGCAGCTGAAATGGGTGACCCAGGGCCAGTTCGCCGGCTACTACGTCGCCAAAGAGAAAGGCTATTATGACGAGGCCGGCCTCGACGTGACGATCAAGCCCGGCGGCCCGGACATCGCCCCGGAACAGGTGATCGCCGGCGGCGGCGCTGACGTCATCGTCGACTGGATGCCGGCGGCTCTTGCTGCCAGGGAAAAGGGCCTGCCGCTGGTCAACATCGCCCAGCCCTTCAAGAAGTCCGGCATGGAGCTCACCTGCCGGAAGGATACCGGCATCGAGAAGCCCGAGGACTTCAAGGGCAAGACGCTGGGCGTCTGGTTCTCCGGCAACGAATATCCGTTCCTCTCCTGGATGTCGAAGCTCGGGCTTTCCACCGAGGGCGGTCCTGACGGCGTCACCGTCATCAAGCAGGGCTTCAATGTCGACCCGCTGATCCAGAAGCAGGCCGACTGCATCTCGACCATGACCTACAACGAATACTGGCAGGTGATCGACGCCGGCATCCCGGCCGAGGAACTGACCGTCTTCAAATACGAGGACCAGGGCGTCGCCACTTTGGAGGACGGTCTGTATGTGCTCGAAAAAAGCCTCGACGACCCGAAGATGGTCGAAGACCTCGCCAAGTTCGTGAAGGCCTCGATGAAGGGCTGGGCCTATGCCGCCGAGCATCCCGACGAGGCGGCCGAGATCGTCCTCGACAACGACATGACCGGCGCCCAGACCGAGGAGCATCAAAAGCGCATGGTCGGCGAGATCAACAAGCTGGTCGACGGCTCCGACGGCACGCTCGACACGTCTGCGGCGGAGAACACCGTCGACGTGCTGATGTCCGGCGGCTCCGACCCGGTGATCACCAAGAAGCCGGAAGGCGCCTGGGTCTCGACCGTCACCGACAAGATGAAGGCGATGTGAGGAGCAAGCTTCTCCCATCACCTGACGAGACGGGTGCCCGGCTGCCGCGGTGCCGGGCACGGACCGCGGCGCGCCCGGCCTGCGGCTTCGGACCGAAAGTCGGAATCGCTTTTTTCGGAAAGCACGATGCGGTGACCACGAGGGTTCGAGTGTCGCTTGCGCGTCCGACGGGACACTTGGCGCTCTCGCGTTGCGAATGAGATGCCGAGGGGACGCGAGGCACGGTGCCGGAGAGATCGTCTGGCGTCCCGGCACGGATGGCCCCGGCGGCATCCCCCGCCGGCTTTCGCCTGGCGCGCTGACGCGCGGTGTTGATTGTTTGGCGCCGATTCCGTATCAGGCCCCTCATCCGGACCGAACGTCCGGCGCGGGCGCGTAGCTCAGTTGGTAGAGCAACGGACTTTTAATCTGTAGGTCTTGGGTTCGAGTCCCAACGCGCCCACCACTTTCTCAGGCGTGGCCGGCCTCGCCCGCCAGGAAGGCCGGCTCGATGCCGAGCAGGCCGAGCGCCCGCTTGTACTTGGCCTCGAGATCGGTGTCGAAGACGATGCCGAGATCGGCCTTGCAGGTCAGCCAGCCATTGGCGGCGATCTCTTCCTCGAGCTGGCCCGGCGCCCAGCCGGAATAGCCGAGCGCCATGATCGCCGTGCGCGGCCCCATCCCCTCCGAGATCGCCCTCAGAATGTCGACTGTCGGCGTCAGCGCGATGTTCTCGGCGACGTGGACGGTCGATTCCGAATCGTAGTCGTCGGAGTGGAGGACGAAGCCCCGCCCCTTTTCCACCGGCCCGCCGACGCACACCGAGACCTCGCGCCCGCCCGACGGCAGGCGGATATCGTCCTCGCTCTCGACGACCCCGAGCTGGGTTAGCAGCGCCGGAAAGCTCATCGGTTGCGACTTGTTGATGATGAAGCCCATGGCGCCGTTGGGCGAATGGGCGCAGAGATAGATCACCGTGCGGGCGAAGGGCTCGTCGCTGACCGTCGGCATGGCGATCAGGAAATGCCCTTCCAGCGAGTGGGCGACGTCACCTTCGACGGAATCGAGATCGATATCGAGCTTCATCCTACCTCACCCGCATGGTTGCGACTGCGGAACGCGTTGCCGCGCGTCTTCGCGGCGCCCTCGCCGCGCCCTGACGCGCATCCGGTGTCGCGTCATCCGGTCGATGGATGCATCAGGCACCGCAAGGGCGGCACATGTCGCACCGGAACCAGCATCGGAAGACCTGCTTCCATCATTTCGGATCACGCGCGAAAAAGCTTCCGTGAAACCAAGGTGACATCCGCGCCGAATAATGACCAGAGCAGAATTGCCACGCGCTTTCCAAATCGGAAAAAAACCCGTTATCTCAGCGCGAAAACGGTAAGAGAGACCGACAAATGACAGGCATTTTTCGCCGTTACGGCTGCCTTGCGGCTGGCCCGGGGGAGACATTCCGCAGGCCCCGAGGTGCCGTCCTGCGGTCGGGCTGCGCGGCGGTTGTCGGATGTTTCGGCCTCCTTGCCGGCCTCGCCCCCTCGCCGGAAGCCTTTGCCGAGGGCGGTGACGCCGGCGTCTTTCGCAACGAGGAAGTGACGCTTCAGCTGGTGCGCGCCGGAGAGCCGGTGGATGGCGCGGTGCGTGCCGCACTCCTGATCGATCTCGCGCCCGGCTGGCACACCTACTGGACCGATCCCGGCGCCTCGGGTGTCCCACCGCAGATCGACCTGTCGAAGACCGCCGGCTTCCAGACCATCTACCAGCATCTGCCGGCGCCCACCCGCTTCGGCGAGGGGCCGACCCGCGCCAACGGCTACGAGGGCAGAACCGCCTTCGCTTTCGAGCTCGATGTCGAGCCCGGCGAGACCATCGATGCGGTGAAGGCTTCGGTGTTTCTCGGCGTCTGCAAGGAGATCTGCATCCCGGTCTCGGCCGAGCTCACGGCCGAACCTTCCGGCGCTGCCGGCGACGCGGCGGTGGCCGCGGCCTTCGCCGCATTGCCTCAGGAGGCCGGCGACGACCGCTTCACGGTCACCTCAGGCGCCGACGGCAAGAGCCTGGACGTTTCGGTCAAGGATGCTGGCGGGGCCGGCAAGACGCCCGAGCTTTTCGTAACCTCCGGCGACGGCTGGTTCTTCGACGAACCCGGGAAGCCGATGCGACAGGGCAGCAGCACCGTCTTCACGGTGCCGATCGCCGAGAGCCCGGCGGAAGCTGCAGGAGCGCCGGAGGCCGTCGACCTTCTCCTCACCGATGGCGGCAAGGGCGTCGAGGCGACCGGCGTGCCGGTGGTTTCGGGACGCTGAGCGGGCTTTCAGAGGGTCAATTGCCGAAAGCGTGAAGACCGAAGCTGGACAAGCCTTCGCCAGGCGCCAGATCGACACGCGATGAGACGGATCACATGGGTTCGTCAGCCATTGCCATCCAGCGGAGTGACAGACATGACCATCGCCATCGGCGACAAGATCCCGAACGCCACCGTCAAGACCCGCACCGAGGACGGCCCGGCGGACCTTTCGACCGAGGAGATCTTCTCCGGCAAAAAGGTCGTGCTCTTCGGCGTTCCCGGCGCCTTCACCCCGACCTGCTCGATGAACCACCTGCCGGGCTTCGTCACCCACAATGACGAGTTCCGCCAGAAGGGCGTCGACACCATCGCGGTGGTCGCGGTCAACGACATCTTCGTCATGGGCGCCTGGGAGAAGTCGACCGAGGCGGGCGGCAAGATCCTGTTCCTCTCCGACGGCAACGGCGAGTTCACCAAGGCGCTCGGCCTCGATATCGATCTCTCGGTCGCCGGGCTCGGCGTCCGCTCGAAGCGCTATTCGATGCTGGTCGAGGACGGCGTGGTCAAGCAGCTGAACATCGAGGAAAGCCCCGGCCAGGCCGACAAGTCGAGCGCCGAGGCACTGCTCGAACAGATGTGAGGCGGGCCGTCCGGCAGACGAGTGTGGGGTCGGGGAAGCGTTTGATAGTGTTCCCTCGCCCGGTCGGCGCCTTGCCCTCGCATACCGTCTTATGAAGAGGAGCAAGACGTCTCGTTACGTCTTGCTTCCGTTGTTTTGCGTTCTTCGCGTCGCTCAATGCGCCGCGACGAAGGCTGTCAGGATCTTACGGGCGGCGCGAAGATCGCGCTTGTCGATCATCTCGGCGACGGTGTGGATGTAGCGCGTACCCACCACGATGCCGACCGCCCTCGCGCCGGCGCCGGCCTGCTGCGCCGCGGCGCCGTCCTGCCCGCCCCTTGCAAGGATCGTGCGCTGGCAGGCGATGTCCTTTTCCTTCGCCAGTTCCTCGATCTCGCGCACCAGGGCGTAGTCGGCGATGAAGGAGCCGTCCTTCATGTGCAGGCCGAAACCGGCGCCCTGGACCGTCGTGCGGTCCTTCTCGGGAACCCCCGGCGTGTCGCAGGCGAGCGTCGTGTCGACGCCGATGGCGATGTCCGGCGCGACGCCGTAGGAGGCGGTCTTGGCACCACGCAGGCCGACTTCCTCCTGGGCGGTGAAGGCGACGGTCAGTTCGCAGTCGTGGCCGTGACCGTTCTCGACCAGCTTCCTCACCGCTTCGATGCCGAGCCAGCAGGCGATGCGGTTGTCGAGAGCTTTCGAAACGATCTTCTCGCCCATCTCCTCGAAGGGCTCGTGCATGACGACATAGTCGCCGACGCGGATCCTCTCTTTCGCGGCCGCACCCAGACCGGTGTCGACGACGAACTCGTTCGGCTCCGGCATCTTCTTGCGCTCGTCCGGCGACTGGATGTGGATCGGCTTGCCCTCGGCATTCATCACGCCCGGAATGTCGCCGTCCTCGGTGCAGACGAGGACGCGGCGGGAGAACAGGTTGCGCGGATCGAAGCCGCCGACCGGGTCGACATGGACGAAGCCCTTGTCGGTGACGTGGGAGACCAGGAAGCCGATCTCGTCCATGTGGCAGAGGAGAAGGATCTTCTCGGGGCTGGCGCCCTTGCCCTTGCGGGTGCAGATCAGCGAGCCGAGGGCGTCGGTGCGCATCTCGTCGAAGAGGCCCTTCGCCTCCGCCTCGATCAGGGCGCGCACGCGGGTCTCGCGGCCGGGAACGCCCGGCGTCTCGCAGAGCCGCTTCAAAAGGTCGAGATTCATTGCGGGATCATCCTCAAAACGCATCGGCCGCAAGCAGCCGGAAATAATGTCGGTGGACGCTGAGGCCGAGACCAGGCACTGCGCCGACGGGGTCACTTCGGCAGGCGGCGGAAGCGGCGTTCAGCCGGCCTCGTCGCCGAGCAGCACCTTGGTGAAGGCCTCGAGCCCCGGCCGGCGGTCGCGCTTCAGCCTTTCGGCGGCAATGATCGCCCGCACCGCCTGGAACGCCCGGTCGAGGTCGTCATTGACGACGACATAGTCGTAGTCGCGCCAGCGTTCGATCTCGACCTTGGCATTCTTCAGGCGGATAGCGATCGTCTCGGCGGAATCCTCGGCGCGGCGCGTCAGCCGGTTCTTCAACTCCTCCATCGAGGGCGGCAGGATGAAGATCGAGACGACGTCGTCCTTGGCCTTCTCCTGCAGCTGCAGCGCGCCCTGATAGTCGATGTCGAAGAGCATGTCGCGGCCCTCCAGCATCGCCCGTTCGGCCGGCGCGCGCGGCGTGCCGTAAAAATTGCCGTGCACCTCGGCCCATTCGAGCAGACCGTCGCCGGCGCGCAGGAGGTCGAATTCCTGCTTGTCGACGAAGCGGTAGTGGATGCCGTCGATCTCGCTGGTGCGCCGCTTGCGGGTGGTCACCGAGACCGACAGCTGGAAGGCGGGATCGAATTCGAGGAGGTTGCGGGCGATCGTCGACTTGCCCGCCCCCGAGGGCGAAGAAAGCACCAGCATGATGCCGCGGCGGGCGATGTCCGGCGTCGAGCCGAGGTCGGTCGGAAGGGTCATTCGATGTTCTGCACCTGCTCGCGGAACTGGTCGACGACGACCTTCAGGTCGAGCCCGATGGCCGTCAGCGACGCTGCGTTGGATTTGGAGCAGATCGTATTCGATTCGCGGTGAAATTCCTGCGAAAGAAAATCGAGCCGCCGGCCGATGACGCCGCCGTCGGCAAGAAGCGTCCCGGTCGCCGCCAGATGGGCGCGCAGCCGGTCGATCTCCTCGCGGATGTCGGCCTTGGCGGCGAGGATCGCGGCCTCCTGATGCAGCCGCGCGGGATCGAGATCCTCGCTGGCGCCGATCAGCGCCTCAACCTGTTCCTGAAGCCGCCTGCGGATCGCCTCGGTGGTGCGCGCAGGGTCGCGGTCGGCCTTTTCCGCCAGTTCCGAGATCTCGCCGAGGCGGGCGGAAAGCACCTTCGCCAGCGCCGCACCCTCCTCGCGCCGGACCTCCTCGAGCCGCGCCAGCGCATCCTCGAAGCCGGCGACGACTGCCGCGTCGCGGGCTTTCGCACCGGTCTCGTCGAGGCTCTCCTCGGCGATATCGATCAGCCCCTTGATGGCGAGGAGACCGTCGGCGGTGGGCGGTGCGGCATGGCCCTCGGCAACCAGCTTGCCGGACATGGCGAGCAGGCGCGACAGCATCTCCTCGTTGACGACGAGGCTCGGCGCGCCGCCCTCGCGCCGCCATTGCAGATTGGCCTGGAGATTGCCGCGGGTGATGACGGCCGACAGACGGCGTTTCAGGTCGGCTTCCAGATGCTCCATGCCCTGGGGCAGGCGGAAGCGGACGTCGAGGCCCTTGCCGTTGACCGCGCGCAGCTCCCAGACGAAGGAGCCCGCAGCCGTCTCGACCTCGGTCCGGGCAAAGCCCGTCATGCTCCTCACCGCCATCGCGCGCCCTTCTTGTCGTCGGTCCTGCCGCCTGCGGCCCCAAACGGTCGAGCGGCTTCGTTGGACGATTGAGTGTCCCATCGCGGCCGAAGGATCAAGTCCCGGCCCGGCAAGGCCGCAGAAATCGCCCGTCTCCGGCTGTCGCGCCGATCAGCCGCCGCTGCCCGGCGCCGCGTCCCGCTCGGCCGCCCGCTGGCGCTCCAGCGCCCGGTACTTGGCGACGTTGTTGTTGTGCTCTTTCAGGCTCGACGAGAAGACGTGACCGCCGGTGCCGTCGGCGACGAAATAGAGGTCGTCGGTCTCCATCGGATGGGCGACGGCTTCGAGCGCCGCCTTGCCCGGATTGGCGATCGGGCCGGGCGGCAGGCCGCGGACCTTGTAGGTGTTGTAGGGGGTGTCGCTGTCCTTGTCGGACTGCGACACCGGCTGGCCGGAGGGCTTTCCGGCGCCGCCATAGACGCCATAGAGGAAGGTCGGGTCGGAATCGAGCCGCATGCCCTTCTTCAGCCGGTTGATGAAGACCGAGGCGACATGCGCCCGCTCGCCGTCGATGCCGGTCTCGCGCTCGACGATCGAGGCGAGCGTGATGAACTGGCCGATGTCCTTGATCGGCAGGTCGGGGTCGCGGCCCTTCCAGATCTCCTCGACCAGCTGGTCCTGGGCGGTCTTCATCCGCCGGACGATCTCCTTGCGGGTGGCGCCGCGCTGGACGAGATAGGTGTCGGGCTTCAACGTGCCCTCCGGCACCTCGCCGGGCATCTCGCCGGAGAGGAAATCGGCATTGGCGATGCGCTCATAGGCGCGGTTGACCGTCCAGCCTTCCGGAATGGTCACGGCGTGCATGATCGAATCGCCGCTCTTCAGCTTCTCCATCACCTGGCGCATCGACGCACCGGGCGGGAAGGCGAATTCGCCGGCCTTCAGCTGGCCGCCGGCGCCGGAAAGCCGAACACCGTATTCGAACACTTCGGCGCTGGAAATGATGCCCTCGCCCTCGAGACCGGAGGCGATCGCCGAGACGCCGGTGGAGCGCGGCACCACATAGGTCGCCTCCTGCTTCAGCGGCCCCGGGCTGTCGAATTCGCTCTTGCCCCAATAGAGCAGCGCGCCGGCCGCGAGCACCACGAAGAGCGCCGCCGACAGGCAGAAGTTCAGGAACACCACCACCTGATTGCGGGCATGGCGCGAGCGCCTCGGCGGCTTGGGGGCAGGCGACGGCTTGAACGAACGGCCGCCATAGCCCCGACGATCCCCGTCTGCGTATTGGTCGTTCACCGACACCCCCTTCTTCGCGTCCCCGAATCCCCGCCCTCTGCCAGCATGGCAATGTGGCAAAACGCCGGACAACGCAAGGAATGCGACCCCCTTGGGGAGGTGGGGCGGCCGCCGGTCCGGCGTCTGAAACCGGGGCTACGAGCGGCATCGGGCGCGGAAAGCCGCTCAAGGCCGGGGGACCGGCCGTCAGGCGAAGACGTTGAGGTCGCCGCGCAGCCGGTCGGCCTCACCGGCGATGCCGAGAGCCTTTTCGAGCGCTGCCTGGGTCTCCTCCCACAGCGGCACGGCCCTGACGAGCAGCTTGAGACCCTCCTCGGTCAGGCGCGGCCGGCGCGAGCGCTTGTCCTGCGGATCGGCCGAAACGATGACGAGGCCGCGGCGCTCCAGTGGCTTGAGATTGGCGGTCAGCGTCGTGCGATCGAGGCCGAGAAGCTGCGCCACTTGGCCGAGCGTCGGCGGCGCGGGGCGATTGAGCGACATCAGGATCGAGAACTGCCCGCCGGTGAGGTTCAGCGGCCGGAAGGCGTCGTCGAACCGCCTCGCAATCGCCCGCGCAGCCCGCTGGGTATGCAGGCACAGGCAGCGGTCGCGAACGTCGATCGTCGTCGTGAAGGGGACGACGGTCTTCAACGGTTCGTGAGGCGAATCATTCCGGTTTGACATGGTTCATTTATGTTGATATCAACCTATCCGTCAAGTCGAAGGGGAGGTTTCGATGCAGGGCAATTCCGTTGTCGTTACGGCCTATGACTGGGTGCCGTCCTTCGCCCAGGGCCATGTGCGCGACCTGAGGGTTCGCTGGGCGCTCAACGAGGCCGAGACCCCTTACGAGACGCGGCTGATCGACCACCAGCAGAAGACCGAGGCGGAGCATCTCGCCCGCCAGCCCTTCGCCCAGGTTCCGGTGATCGACCTCGACGGCGGCTCGATGTTCGAATCCGGTGCCATCGTCTGGACCATCGCCGAAGCGAGCGACAACCTCCTGCCGAAGGACGCGGCCGGCCGGCGCAAGGCGCTCACCTGGTGTTTCGCCGCCCTCAACACCCTCGAGCCGGTGGTCGCCCGCCTCGCCGAGGTCGAGTTCTTCATCGACGACGCCGAGGTGAAGGAAAAGCTGCGGCCTCGCGCGATCAAGGCGGTCGAGACCCGGCTCGCCCAGCTTCAGGCCGCACTCGGCGAGGCCGAGTATCTGACCGGCGAATTCTCCGCGCCTGACATCCTGATGGCGACGGTGCTGCGCGACCTCGGCCATTGCGACGTGCTTTCGAAATTTCCCGCCCTTTCGGCCTATCTCGAGCGCTGCCTCGCCCGGCCGGCCTTCGCAAAAGCCCTCGACGAGCAGGTGAAGCCCTTCGCCGAAAACGCCCACCGCTACGAACAGGCGGCCTGACGCGGGCCCAATTCGCGAAAGCCTCCGGAGACGAGACATGCAGAATAGCGAACTGACGCCCGCGGCGGAGCTCGCGCGGCTGAAACCGGCGCATTTTCCCAATGAGAGCGCCGACTATCGCAAGGCGCGGACAGCGCTTCTCGCCGAGGAGATCGAGCTGAGGCGCCACATCGCCCGCGTCGCCGCGCTGCGCCGGGAGCTGCCGCCAGGCGGCGAGGTGACCGCCGACTATCGCTTCGTCGGCGAGGACGGCGAAGTCGGGCTCGGCGATCTGTTCGGCCGGCACGACACGCTAGTCCTCTACAGCTTCATGTACGGGCCGGCCCGCAAGGCGCTCTGCCCGATGTGCGGCGCGACGATGACCGCCTGGGACGGCGAAGTCCCGCATATCGAGCAGCGGGTGGCCTTCGCCACGGTCGCCCGCTCGCCGATCGGGCGCATCCGCGAGCTTGCCGCCGAGCGCGGCTGGCGGAACCTCAAGCTCTTCAGCGATGTCTCCGGCGACTACACCAAGGACTATGTCGGCGATCCTGACGCCGACATGCCGGCCTACAACGTCTTTACCCGCAAGGGCGGGACGATCCGGCACTTCTGGGCCCCGGAAGGCGGCAGCGAGATCGCCGATCCCGGCCAGGACCCGCATATGGCGCCGGACCTCAATCCCCTCTGGATCATCCTCGACACGACGCCCGAGGGGCGCGGCGCCGACTGGTATCCGAGCCTTCGCTACTGACCCTCATCGACATCGTTGAAAGACAGAAGGACGTCCCATGCGCCAGGTGATTGCCGGATTGTTCCAGTCGCTCGACGGCGTCGTCCAGGCGCCGGGCGGGCCGCAGGAAGACGAAAGCGGCGGCTTTGCCTTCGGCGGCTGGGGCGTGCCGCATTTCGACGAGGTCCTCATCGGCTTCATGGGTGAACTCTTCCAGGGACCGTTCGACCTGCTGCTTGGTCGCAGGACCTACGAGATCTTCGCGGGCCATTGGCCGAAGATCGAGAACGATCCCTTCGCCGACGCGCTGAACACGGCGGCGAAATACGTCCTGACGTCGTCCACGGAGCCGCTCGCCTGGAACAACTCCCATCGGTTGGCGGATTTCGACGCGCTGGCCACTTTGAAAGAAACCGAAGGGCCGCGGCTGATCGTCCAGGGATCGAGCACGATCTATCCGCAGCTCCTGTCTCGGCGGCTGGTCGACCGGCTGTTTCTGATCACCATGCCGGTCGTCCTCGGCAGCGGCAAGCGGGCGCTTCCCGGCGCCGCGCCGACAGCCTGCAAGCTCGTCGACCACCGCGTCTCGGAAAGCGGCGTGATCATCGCGGTCTACGAGCCCAAGGGGGACGTCGCGACGGGCTCCTTCGCGATGGAAGGCTGAAGCGCGATGCTCGAACTCTTCGCCCATCCCTTCTCCTCCTACTGCCAGAAGGCGCTGACAGCCCTTTATGAAAACGACACGCCCTTCCGGCTGCGGATGCTTTCACCCGAAAATCCCGACAACTTCGCCGAACTCCTTGGCCACTGGCCGTTCGGCAAGTTTCCGGTGCTCGTCGATGACGGCCGGCCGGTGATCGAGGCTTCGGTCATCGTCGAATATCTCGACGTCCATCATCCCGGCCCCGCCCGGCTGGTTCCGGCCGATCCGGAGGCGGCGCTGAAGGTGCGCTTCTGGGACCGCTTCTTCGACAACTACGTCGCAACGCCGCAGAACAAGTTCGTCGACGACGCCCTTCGGCCGGCGGACAGCCGCGATCCCCTCGGCGTCGAGCGCGCCGGGGCGATGCTCGACAAGGCCTATGGCTACCTCGAACGCCACATGGCGGGCCGCCAGTGGGCCGTCGGCGAGAATTTTTCCCTCGCCGACTGCGCCGCCGCGCCGCAGCTCTTCTATGCCGACTGGACGCATCCGATCGGCGATCGCTTTCCCGCCGTCACCGCCTATCGCGAGCGGCTGAACGCCCGAGCGTCCTTCGCCCGCTGCATCGAGGCGGCGCGGCCCTATCGCCCGCTGTTCCCGCTCGGCGCGCCGGACCGCGACTGAGCCTTCGGAAATCTCAGCATTCAAACCGGAGTCCCCCGTGAGCCAGAAGATCTTCATCAACCTGCCTGTCACCGACGTGAAGCGCTCGACGGCCTTTTACGAAGCGATGGGGGCGAGGAAGAACGAGCGCTTCTCCAACGAGACGACGTCCTGCATGGTCCTCAGCGAGGAAATCCATGTCATGCTCCTCGAGCACACGCGCTGGCGGGATTTCACCACCAAGACCATCCCCGACGCGAAGGCGAGCGCCCAGGTGCTGCTGTGCCTGACGCTGGAAAGCGGCGCGGCTTGCGATGCCGCCGTCGAGACGGCGGTTGCCGCCGGCGGCGCGGCCGACCCGACACCGAAACAGGATTACGGCTTCATGTACGGCCGATCCTACGAGGATCCGGACGGGCACATCTGGGAAGTGAGCTGGATGGATCTCGCCGCCATGGAAAAGGCGATGGGCGAAGGCTGAAGCCGCGCCGCCGAAAAGCCGCGCGCACCGAGGAGGATGAGGACATGACCTATGTCATCGGCTATGTGACCGCCGTGCCGACGGTGAACCGCGAGGCCTTCGCCGACCACTGCCGCAAGGCGTCCGGCGTGATGACCGATCTCGGCGCGATCCGCATGGTCGACGTCTGGGGCGACGACGTCCCCGACGGCAAGGTCAACGACTTCAAGGGCGCCGTCGCGGCCAGACCGGACGAGACCGTCTGCTTCGGCTGGATGGAGTTCGCCGACAAGGCGGCGGCGGAAACGGCCACCGACCGGATGAAGAGCGACCCGCGCATGCAGGCCCTCGCCGACATGCCCTTCGACGGCAAGCGGATGATCTATGGCAGCTTCGAGGCCCTTTTCGAGGCAGGCGAGACGGTGCCGGGCGGCTATGTCGACGGCTTCGTCATCCCGGTGCCGGACGCCAATCGCGAGGGCTACGCCAATCTGGCGCGGGCGAGCTGGCGGATCTTCCGCGAGCATGGCGCGAAGCGCCAGGTGGAGTGCTGGAGCGACGACGTCCCCCGCGGCGAGGTCACGGATTTCTACCGCGCCGCCCATGCGAAAGACGGCGAAGCCATCGCCTTCGCCTTTCTCGAATGGCCGGACAAGGCGACGCGGGACGCCGGCATGAAGGCGGTGATGGAGGACGCGCGGATGAGCGACATGCCGCAGGAAATGCCCTTCGACGGCAAGCGGATGATCTATGCCGGCTTCGCTCCCGTCTGAGAGCGCCGAAATCCGGGACAGCAATCTTTCAGGAAGGAGGCCGCCATGGCCAATCCGCAGGGAACACCGATCTGGTACGAGCTTCTGACCAGCGACCAGAACGCGGCGCAGGGCTTTTACGAAAAACTGCTCGGCTGGACGATCGCCCGGCCCGAGATGGGACCGCCGGGTGTCGACTACCGGGTCGCCGCGGCCGAGGACGGACCCGTCGGCGGTATCATGAAGATGCCGGAGGGGGCGCCGATGCCGCCGAGCTGGCTGATCTATTTCGGCGTCGACGACGTCGACCGGGCGACGGAAAAGGCGACGAGCCTCGGTGCGGCCGTCCACATGCCGCCGATGGACATTCCGGATGTCGGGCGCTTCTCCTTCCTCGCCGATCCGCAGGGCTGCCTGTTCTATCTGATGCGGGGTCTCTCCAGCGAGGACAGCCGCGCCTTTCAGGACGGTGAGACGGCGATCGCCGGCCATGCGGTGTGGAACGAGCTGTCGACGCCGGACCAGGCCGGAGCGCTCGCCTTCTACGGCGATCTCCTCGGCCTCAGGCAGGACGGCGCCTTTCCGATGGGCGACCTCGGCGACTACAAGTTCTGGTATGTCGGCGAGACCCGCATCGGCGCCGTCATGCCGCAGATGCCCGGCGGCAAGTCGGGCTGGCAGGTATATTTCTCGGTCGACGACATCGACGCGGCGCATGGACGTCTCGAACTGGCGGGCGGCATGGCGCTCTACGGGCCGAGCGAGATCCCCGGCGGCTCCTTCACCCTCGTCTGCGCCGACCCGCAGGGCGCCCGTTTCGGCCTCGTCGGACCGAGAAAGGCTTGACCGATGACCATCGAAGACAAGCTCGCCACCTGCCTGTGGTTCGACGGAAACGGCGAGGAAGCTGCCCGCTTCTATGTCGACCTCTTTCCGGATTCCTCGATCGACCGGATCATGCATGCTCCGGCCGACTATCCGTCCGGCAGCACCGGCAACGTGCTGCTGGTGGAGTTCACGCTGTGCGGCCGGCGCTTCCAGGCGCTGAACGGCGGCCCGAACTTTACCTTCACGGAGGCGATCTCGCTGTCGGTCGACTGCGACACGCAGGAGGAGGTCGACCGCTATCACGCAGCGCTTTCGGCGCATCCCGAAAGCGAGGCCTGCAGCTGGGTGAAGGACCGCTTCGGCCTGTCCTGGCAGATCGTCCCGCGCATCATGACGGTGCTCCTGAACGATCCCGACCGGGCGAAGGCGAAGCGCGTGATGGAGGCGATGATGACGATGAAGAAGATCGACATCGCCGCCATCGAGGCCGCCGCCCGGGGCTGAGCCGGGCGGCGCGCGGTGGCCCCTCAGGCGGCGAGGGAGGCGGCGTTGCCGGCCAGCCGGCCCTCCGCGAGCCAGGCGGCGCAGTCCGCCGGCAGCTCTGCGGCGACCTTCGCCTCATAGGCGGCGACGTCCTCGGCCGTCAGTTCGTCGTGCCAGCGGCCGTTGGTGCCGCGATGGATGAAGGTCTCGGCACCGCCGTCCCAGAACGCGCCGCCGAGCGGCGCCGATTGTGCTGCATGGGCCTTCATGTAGTCGAAGCTGCAATGCTGAAGGATCGTCGGCCAGGACGCCGGATCGGCCTCGATGCCGAGGAATGCCGCGATCCGGGCGATCTCGCCCGGCATGTCGGCCTTGAGATCGGCGAAATGCACCATCAGCACGTTGGGCAGGTCGCGCACCGCCCACCAGGACCTCACATGGGAGAAGAACGGCCAGAACGGATGGCCGTCCTGTTCCAGCCATTCGAGGAAATAGCGCCGGGTCGAGGCCGGCGGCGGCTCGATCGGCGGGCCAACGCGCCCGGGCGTCTCGTTGAGTTTCGCATACCAGTCGGCATTCGCCCGGGCATGGTGGTTGTACATGCTCCAGATCACGTCGCGGCCGTCGCGGCCGACGAAGACGTAGCGGGCCTTCGGCGAGAAGACGAGCGCGTCCACCGGCAGATGGGTCTTGATGAAGCGCCGATGGGTCTGCGCCTCCATCGCCTCGAGCTTCACCGCCTTGGGCGGAACCCTCAGGTCCAGCCAGGGCGAGAGCTCGGCGACCGAGATCTCGGCAGAACCGCCGAAGATCAGCTGGCCGATGATCTGCTGGGTCCAGGTCGTGCCGGATTTACCGTAGGTGGCGATGACGACGTCGTCGTTGCGAAACGCAAAATCGTTCCAGATCGTCGAATCGAAGTGGTGGTTGTGGAACTCCCGCGTTTTCTGCGGCCAGGCATTCGTGACAGCGTCCATGAGTGGAACCTCGCGTGAAGGGACGCGGCCATCTACTCAGGGTTTGTTTCGTCAGGATTTCTATTTGAGCGGGGAGGCTGCGACGCCCTCCGGAGCGCTGTCACGACTGCGTCAAAGCGCCGTGTGTTGGAATGGTCTCAGGGCGGACGCCCCACTCGTTGAAGCAACGCATCGTGCTTTCCCGACAATCGATTCCGATTTTCTGGCCGATGCCGCATCGGCCAACAAAAACGCCGCCCCTTTCGAGGCGGCGCTATCATCGCATCGCCAGCGTCCCGAAGTAACGGCCGGCGGGAAAACGCGTCGATCAGCCGTTCGAGGCTAGGAGGAAGTCCGGCAGCTGCTGCTCGCCATCGTCCTCGTCGGATTTCTTGGAACGGGTGGTGCGGCGGCGCTTCGGCTTTTCCTCGCCATCGGTCTCGGACTTCGCCTTGCGGCGCGTCTTCTTCGGCTCGGCGGCGGCCGGCTCGGCCTCGGGCGACTTCGCCTCCTCGGCCGGCTCAGCGGTCTCGCCAGCTGCCTCGGCGCTCGCCTCGGTCTTGTCGGAAAGACGCGGCCGGCGCGTGCGCGGCCGGCGCTTGGCGCGGCTCTGGGTCTCTTCCAGCGCCTCTGCCGCCGTCATGCCGATCGGCGTTTCGGCCTCGTCGCTGCCAGCGGTCTCGCGCGTCTGCTCTTTCGCGGCATCGTTGCGCTCCTCCGAGCGGCGATCGCGGCCATGGGCCTCGGCGCCGTTCATGCCGCCATGGCCATTGGCGCGGTTGTCGTCGCGCACCATGACCGGCTGCGGGCCGGTGCCGGCCGGCGGCTGATTGCGGTCGCGGCGATCGCGATGGCCGTTGTCGTCGCGGTTGCGCTGGTTGTCGCGGCCGTTGCCGTAGTCGCGGCCGTTCTGGTCACGGCCCGAATGCTGCGGCCGGCGCTCGTTCCGGTCGCCCCGGTCGTTCCGGTCGCCACGGTCGTTGCGGCCATAGCTGCCGTTGTCGACCATGTCGTCATCGTCGTCATCGTCGTCGGAATCGCGCATGTCGCGATCGTCGCGCGGCTGCTGAAACTGCGCCTGGGCGGCGGCGATGATGCGGTTGTAGTGCTCGGCGTGCTGGAGATAGTTCTCCGCCATGACACGGTCGCCGGCGGCAGCGGCGTCGCGCGCCAGCATCGAGTATTTTTCGGCGACGTGCTGGGCCGATCCGCGGATCTTGACGTCAGGGCCGTTCGACTCGTAGTTGCGCGAAAGCGGATTCGGACCCTTGCGCCCACGACCGCGCATACGGTTCTTCTGCTGTCCTGGCCTCATACTCTTCCTGTCTCTTGTGTATCGGGAACATCCGCGATGTTCCGCGTCGGGAGCGCGTAAAACAGCTCCTGTGCTCGGCCCTCTCCCAGGACGGGCCGGCGATGGAAATGTTCTAAAGTCGGTTTCGACTGGCGATCCGAAATCCCAGTTCAACGGACGACCGTTCGGTCATCTCGAGCATCTCCCGGCCCTGCCGTCTGAGATGTCCCCCTCGATTCCTCCGTACGCCGCAGACAATAGAGGTGAAACCAAACAGCGACAAGCCTTATTTCCCGGATTTGGCAAATCCTCCTGCAAGCCTGCGGGCTTCACGAAAGCTTGGACACCGGGTCCGCGGCTCTGGTCAGCGTCAGGACGCGCTCGATGCCGGAAAGATCTCGCGTCCGGCGGGACGACGCAAATCCGCCCGCTGCGAAGAGCGCCTCGACGTCGCCTGCCTGCCCACGTCCGATCTCCAGAACGGCAGCTCCGCCCGGCCGCAGCAGGCGAGCCGCTTCGCCCGCGATCGTCCGGTATGCGTCGAGCCCGTCCGCCCCGCCGTCGAGGGCGAGCATAGGATCGTGCCGGCGCACCCCGATATCGAGCTCGGCGATCTCACTCGTCGGAATATAGGGCGGATTCGAGACGATCAGATCGAATTTTCCGCCGAGGGGCGAAAGATGATCGGCCCTGACCGGAAAGAACCGGTCGGCGACCCCCGCCGCAACGGCGTTCCACCGCGCGGTCGCGAGCGCGCCCTCGGAAATGTCGATGGCGATGGCCTCGGCCGCCGGGCAGAGGGCCAGCAGCGAGACGGCGATGGCGCCCGCTCCGGTGCCGACATCGGCGAACAGGCAGCGGCCGCTCGCCGCGATCGCGGCTTCGACCAGCGGCCGGGCGACCTCGACGAGGATCTCGGTTTCCGGCCGCGGCTCCAGCGTCTCCGGCGACAGGGCGAATTCGTGCTCGTAGAAGGCCCGCCGGCCGATGATCCGGTGCACCGGCTCGCCGGCGATACGGCGCTCCAGTAAGCCGGCAAAATTCTTGATTTCGTTGCCTGCCAGCGGCAGAGCGCTGTGGCGGTGGATATCACTTGGCCCGGCGCCAGTCGCTTCGGCGAGCAGCAGCCGGGCATCGAGTTCCGGCGTCGGGATCGCCGGTCCTGAGCCTCTTGTCGCGGCAACCGAGCCGGCCTCGCGCAGCCGGGCCACCGCCTCGCTGTAGAGGGTGCCGAGCCGAATGGCGGCGTCCGAGGGCAATGGCGCAGAGGCTGGAGACGGCGCGGCGGCAGGCGGAGCCGCGCCCGCCGGACCGTCCCTCAACGGTTCCCCGGCCGTGGCCGCCACCGGCGTCTTTTCTGCCCGGATCATGCCGGGCGCCTCACGCCTCGTCCTCGCCGCCGACGGCGGCCAAAAGCTTCGCCTGATGGTCGGAAACGAGCGCCTCGACCAGTTCGTCGATCTCGCCCTCCATCACCCGGTCGAGCTTGTAGAGGGTGAGGTTGATCCGGTGGTCGGTCACCCGGCCTTGCGGAAAATTGTAGGTGCGGATGCGCTCGGAGCGGTCGCCGGAGCCGACCTGGCTCTTGCGGGCGGCGGAGCGCTCGTCGTCGGCCTTCTGGCGTTCCATGTCGAACAGCCGCGCCTTCAGCACCTGCATCGCCCTCGCCCGGTTCTGGTGCTGCGACTTTTCCGAGGAGGTCACCACGATCCCGGTCGGCAGGTGGGTGATGCGCACCGCCGAATCGGTGGTGTTGACGTGCTGGCCGCCGGCACCGGAAGAGCGCATCGTATCGATGCGGATGTCCTCGGCCCGGACGTCGACGTCGATGTCCTCGGCCTCGGGGAGGACCGCGACGGTCGCGGCCGAGGTGTGGATGCGGCCGCCGGATTCGGTCTCCGGCACGCGCTGGACACGGTGGACGCCGGATTCGAACTTCAGCCGCGAGAAGACGCCGGCACCGCGGATCGCCGCGATCACCTCCTTGTATCCCCCGACTTCGCCCTCGCTCGCGGAAAGAATCTCGAGCTTCCAGCGATTGAGTTCGGAATAGCGCTGATACATGCGGAAGAGGTCGCCGGCGAAGAGCCCCGCCTCGGAGCCGCCGGTGCCGGCACGGATCTCGAGGATCGCGCCCTTCTCGTCGGCGGCGTCCTTGGGCAGAAGCAGCAGCCTGATCCGCTGGGTCAGCACCTCGATCCGGTCCCTCAGGCTGTCGATCTCGAGCTCGGCGAGTTCGCGCATCTCCCGGTCGGCGGAGGGATCGGTGAGGAGGGCGCGGGACCCCTTCAGCTCCTCCTCGGCCCGGCGGTAGTCGCCGATCGCCGCATTGACCTCCTCTAGGGAGGCGTATTCCGCGGCGAGCTTCGAATAGACCTCGTGCTCCGGCCCTTTCGCCATTTCCCGCTCGAGAGTGGCGAAGCGGTTCTGGATCTCGTTCAATGTCGCGTTCGGCAGGGTCGCCATGATGTCCGGTTCAATGCCTGAATGAAAATGTCTGCGGCATTAAGGCCGGGCGGAAGCCGACGCTCCGCCTGCTCGCTTTGCCGCAATGCGCTTTAGCTGATCTCAGCGCATGTCGCTAATATGGGATGGCATGGCGCTCGGCGAAATCCTTCAGGAACGCCCGCGCCGATCCTGTCTCCTCGCCATCGTCGAGAAGCGCATGGAGTTCGCCCGAAAGCGCCGCGGCGTCGAGGGTCGTCAGCATCGCCTTGACCGGGCCGATCGACGGCGGCGCCATCGAAATGTTCCGGAAGCCGAGGCCGATGAGAGCCATCGCCGAGAGCGGCCGGCCGGCCATCTCGCCGCAGAGCGAGAGATGCACGCCGTTCCTCTCGCTGGCCGCGACCACGCTGCGCAACGCCCTGAGGAACGGCACCGACAGGTCGTCGTAGCGGCCGGAGACATTGGCGTTGCCGCGATCGACGGCGAAGAAGAACTGGAACAGGTCGTTCGAGCCGATCGAGACGAAGTCGAGCCCCGCCATCAGCGGATCCAGCTGATAGAGCAGCGACGGCACCTCCAGCATCGCGCCGATCGACAGCTTCTTCGGCGGCTCGTAGCCGAAGCGCGTGAGATGGTCGAGCTCGCGGTCGATCAGCGCGCGGGCAGCGCGGATCTCAAAAAGATCGGTGACCATCGGAAACATGATCCGGCTTTCCCGGCCGGACGAGGCCTTCAGGAGCGCCCGCAGCTGGGTGCGCAGGAGGCCGGGCCGGTCGAGCGCCAGCCGCATCGCCCGGTAGCCGAGCGCCGGGTTCTCCTCCGGGCCGTGGCTGAGATAGGGCAACAGCTTGTCGCCGCCGACATCGAGGGTGCGGAAGGTCACCGGCTTGTCGCCGGCGGCATCGAGCACGGCCCGATAGAGACGCTCCTGGTCGCCGGCCCGCGGCATGGTCGAGGCGACCATGAACTGCAGCTCGGTGCGGAACAGGCCGATCCCCTCGGCGCCGGATTCGGCGAGCTGCGGCAGGTCGACGAGCAGCCCGGCATTCATCTGCAGGCCGATCATCGTGCCGTCGACGGTGCGCGCCGGCTGGTCGCGCAGCGAGCGGTAGCGCTGCTGGCGTTCGGCACGGAAGCGCAGCTTGTCGGAGAAGAGGTCGTGGACCTCCGGCGGCGGGCGCAGATGCACGTCGCCGCTCTCGCCGTCGACGATGATCGAATCGCCTTTCTCCGAGCGCGAGACGACGCCCTTCACCTGGCCCGCGACGGGAATGCCGAGGGCCCTGGCGACGATGACGACGTGGCTCGTCGCAGCGCCCTCCTCGAGGACGAGGCCGCGGATCTGGCCGCGATGATAGTCGAGCAGCTCGGCGGCGCCCATGTTACGGGCGACGACCACCGCGTCGGCGATGTCGGCGCTGACGCCGCCCTGGCCGATCAGCTGGCGTAAAAGCCGGTTGGCGAGATCGTCGAAGTCGTGCAGCCGCTCGCGGATATAGGGGTCGGTGAGGTGCATCATGCGCGCCCGCATGTCCGATTGCACCTTCTCGACCGCCGCCTCGGCGGTGAGGCCGTTGCGCACCGCCTCTTCAAGCCGGCGCACCCAGCCGCGGTCCTGGGCGAACTTGCGATAGGTCTCGAGCACGGCGCGGTGCTCGCCCTCGTCGGCGACGTCGCGCCGGTCGAGCATGTCGGCGATCGATTCCCGCAGGATCGCCAGCGCCTCGGTCAGCCGCGACACCTCGGTCTCGACGTCCTCGTTGAAAAGGCTCGAGACGACCACCCGCGGCTCGTGCAGGACGACGCGGCCGATGCCGATGCCGTCGCAGAGCGGCTCGCCCTCGAAGCTGACCGGGCGGGTGAGGTCGAGGGTGGCGCCGGGGCGGGTCAGCCCCTCCAGCCCGCCGGCGGCGATCATCTCGGCGATCACCATGGCGACGGTCTCGAAGGCTTCCGATTCCTCCTCGGGATAGACCCGGCCGGCCGCCTTGTTCTGGACGACGAGCACGCCGAGGGTGCGCCCTGCCCTCAACACGGGCACGCCGAGGAAGGTCGCATAGATCTCCTCGCCGGTTTCGGGAAGGTAGGTGAAGGCCGGATGGTTCTGGGCGTCGGAGAGGTTCAGCGGCCGGGCGGTCGCGGCGATGGTGCCGACGAGGCCCTCGCCGAGCTTCAGCTGGGCGAGATGCACCGAACCGGGATTGAGGCCTTCGGTGGCATACAGTTCGAGCACACCGTCGGAACGCAGCACATAAAGCGAGCAGACCTCGGTCTCCATGTGCTTGGCGATCAGCTTGACGATCTGATCGAGACGCGCCTGCGGCTCCAGGGGCTCGATCATGAGCTCCCGGATGCGGCGCATCAGCACCCGCGGTCCTGAGGTGTCGCTCCTGTTCAACCCCTGCCTTCCGTCCTGTGCCGCCAAGGATGTCCGGAATCAATCCGGTTCCGAAACTGCTTCATCACCGCCATGGCAATCCGGCCCATGCGACTCAACGGCCACGAGACCATGGTGCCGGATTTGCGGGTTGCGAGGCAAGAACCCAGCCGTTTTCGGTTGCCGCCGGCCATCGCGGCGGGCCGCGACGGTTCCGGGGGGTCGAGAGTCAGGCCTTGTCGAGGCCGTAGACGCCGTGCAGCGCCCGCACGGCCAGTTCGGTGTAGTCGCCGTCGATCAGGATCGAGATCTTGATCTCGGAGGTGGTGATCGCCTTGATGTTGATACCGCGGGCGGCGAGCGCCTTGAAGGCCGTCGCCGCGACGCCGGTGTGGCTGCGCATGCCGATGCCGATCACCGAGACCTTGGTGAGTCCGGATTCGCTCTGCAGCGAATCATAGCGCATCTCGGCCTTGGCCTTTTCGAGGATCGCCGTGGCCTTCTGCAGGTCGCCGGCCGGCACCGTGAAGGTCATATCCGTCGCATCGCCGGATTCGGAGATGTTCTGGACGATCATGTCGACATTGACGCCGGCATCGGCCAGCGGACCGAAGATCGCCGCCGCGACGCCCGGGCGGTCCTCGACGCGCCTCAGCGAGATCTGCGCCTCGTCCCGCGAATAGGCGATACCCGTCACCACCTGCTGTTCCACGATTTCGTCCTCGTCGCATATGAGGGTTCCCGGCGGATTGTCGAAATCGCCCATGCCGGGAGCATCCGGATCCTCGAAGGAGGAGCGCACGAAGGTGCGCACCTTGTGTACCATGGCGAGCTCGACCGAGCGCACCTGCAGCACCTTGGCACCGAGCGAGGCCATTTCGAGCATCTCCTCGAAGGAGATCCTCGCCATGCGCCGGGCCTTGGGCTCGATCCGCGGATCGGTGGTGTAGACGCCGTCGACGTCGGTATAGATGTCGCAGCGATCGGCGGCGATCGCCGCGGCGATGGCGACGGCGCTGGTGTCCGAACCGCCGCGCCCGAGCGTCGCGATGCGGTTGTCCGGGGCGATCCCCTGGAAGCCGGCGACGACCGCCACCTGCTGCTCCTCGTCGAAGCGGCGGACGATCTCGGCGGCGTCGATCTCCTGGATCCTCGCGGCGCCATGGGAGCCGTCGGTGCGGATCGGGATCTGCCAGCCCTGCCAGGAGCGGGCGTTGATGCCCATCTGCTGCAGCGTGATCGCCAGGAGCCCGGCGGTGACCTGTTCGCCCGAGGCGACCACCGCGTCATATTCGCGGGCGTCGTGGATGGGCGAAGCCGCGCGGCACCAGCCGACCAGCTCGTTGGTCTTGCCCGCCATCGCCGATACCACCACGGCGACATGGTGACCGGCATCGACCTCGCGTTTGACATGCCGGGCGACATTGCGGATGCGGTCGACGTCGCCGACGGATGTTCCGCCGAATTTCAGGACGAGACGGGCCATGGGCTGCGTTTGTTCACCTGGGCGGCGCGGCACCCTGGCGGGTCCGGCTGTTCCTTCGTTCGTTCACCCCCGGAGGCAGCGGTGCGCCTGCCCCTTCGGCGCGCGTTCCCTAACCGATGGCGGCGGTCGGCGCAATCTTTCGCTTCCGGGGGCCACCGGCTGCCCGGATCCGGCACTGCGGCGAGAGACCGTTCACCGCGGCCCCGATCTTGCGAGAGGCTTGTCGAAGGCGTCCATCCGATAGCGGCTGGTACGGCTGGAGAGCGCCGGCAGCAGGCGTCGGCGGCAATGGCGCTCGACGAGACGCGCCGCGGCGGCAGGCCGCGTTGCGGCATCGCCGAATGGAACGACGTGATGCAGCGCGACCAGCCGGCCGCCAGGCGCCAGCGCCGCCTCGATCCGCCTGAGGCACGCCTCGAGATCGCGGCGCGGCAGGTAATAGAGGATCTCCGACGCGACGATCAGGTCGAACGGCCCCCGCGGCAGTCCTTGCGGCAGCAGGCCTCTGACGAAACGGACGTTCTTCGCCCCTACATTCCTCGCCGCCGCATGGGCGAGCGCGGTGGGCGATGCATCCTGCGCGACGAGCCTCAGCGCCGAGCGGCGGAGCGCCGCGGTGGTCTCGCCATTGGCGCAGGCGAGTTCCAGCACCCGGCCCCGGCAGCGTGGGCCGCAGCCTTTCAGAAGCACCTCACGCTTGTTCCGCTCAAATAGTGAGCCGGCATAGTTCCACGGATCGGGATCGGCTCGGAACAGCGCCTCGAAACCGTCGGCATCGATCACCCGTCCCATGGCCGCACATAGATCTCCAGCGGCCCGGTCAGCCGTGCGATGGTCTCTTCGCCGAGCAGGAAGCCGTCCGGATCGTCGTCGATCAGGGCCGTCGTCTGCGACAGATGCGCCGCCACCGCCTGGCGCTTGGCGACCCTGAGATGCGAGACGTCGAAGGCGACGAACTCGGCCTCGTCCGGCGCCGGTCGGTCACCGAGTTGACCGAACTCGTCGAGCCAGATCGCATATTCCATGGTCGCGATGGCACGGCCAGACGCGGCGATCGCCTCCGTCGACAGGCGCCAGGAATCGCGATGGTCGCGATGCGGATCGCGGCGCCACGGCAGCAGGACGAGATCCGGCCGGAAGCCGGCGAGCAGCTGCTCGACCCTGTCGCGCGCGGCGGTCCATTCCGCCGAGCCCGGCTGCGGCATGTCGGCGTCCCTCAGCCGCAGGAAGCTGCGCGGCTGATTGCCGAGACCGAGACGGGCGAGCGCTTCGGCCGCTTCGCTCTCCCGCTGCGAGGCGAGGCGCTGGCGCGGCCAGCTTTTTGAGGCGGGATGCGAGGCGCCGCCGTCGGTGACGAACAGCGTGTGGATCTGCCGCCCGCCCGCCGCCAGCATGACCATCAGACCGCCGCAGCCGAGAGACTCGTCGTCCGGATGCGGCGCGATGACGAGGATGCGGCGGGCATCGATGTCGCGGGGGTCGAGAAGGCGCGGCATCGTCACCGGCCGGCCGCCATTTCGCCGGCGAGAAAGGCGTCGGCAAATCCGGTGAGGGCGCCGTCGGGGTTCGGCTGGCGAAGATAGGTGCGAAGGTCGGGGATCAGCCGCTCCAGAGGATGCGGCGCATTGAAGCCGGCGGCACCGACCGCCCGCTCGGCGGTTTCGAGAACCTCCATCGCCAGTTGCTCGACCACCGTCCTGAAGCCGTTGGCAACGGCACGCAGCCGGGCGCCATCGGGATCTGCACCCACCGCCGTCTCGGCCGCGTCCCAGGCGTCTGCGGCCGATTCCAGCCACAGCCGACCGGTTTCGAGCGCCAGCCCCATCCTCCCCAGACGATGCGCCTGATGGGGATTTCCGGACCGACCCGAAGCCTGAAGGTGATCGACTGCCGCCTGCGCCACCGCCCGCATGCCGCCGACATGGACTGCGGAAAAACGGATGGCGCCGCCAGTGAACCACGGCTCGGCGATGTAGTCGCCGGGTACGCCGAGCGGCGTGATGGCCTCTGCCGGCACCGGGGCGAAATCCACCACATGGCTGCCGGAGGCCGTCATGCCGAGGGGTCGCCACCAGGAGCGGTCGACCGCGACCGCATCGAGCCCGACGATGAACATCTGCCGGCCGTCCGGGACCGGGGCGGTGACGATCGCATGGCTGAGGCCGTCGACGCCGGAGGCAAAGTTCTTCCTGCCGGTGAGCCGGCCGTCGCGAGAGGTCAGCGGATCGCCCGGCTGGTCGGTGTTCCAGACGCCGAAGAGGCCGCCCGCCTCGGCCAGCGCGTGTACCTTTCTGACGATCTCCGGCGGGCCGAACCGCCGGACGAGATCGAGCGCGTTGACATGGCCCTCATAGAGCCTGCCGAGGCCAAGATCGCCCTGCCCGACCGCGGCGAGCAGCCTGAGGAGAGAGCGCCCCTCGCCTTTGCCGATCGGCGGCCTCGAACAGAGGCCGCGCTTGCGCAGGACATCAAAGCCTTCCGCGGGAAAGGCGTCGCGGTCGTCAGCGCCGCCAACCGCGGCGGCGATCTCCTTCGACAGACCGTCGAACCCTTCGACATTTCGGCTTTTCGCGATGATGGTCTCATGCCGCATGGCCGATATCCTCATAGCCGGCGAGATGGGCGGTGAGTTCCGCGATCGCCTCTGCGACGGGCACGCTCGCCGGCGCATCCGGCTCGTCCGGGGCGAAGCGCTCGACGAGAAACGCCCGGAAGCTGCCGTCGCCCCGTCGGGCGCGCCATTCATGGGCCGCAATGCCGAGAAGGCTGGCGAGATCCTGATCGCCGGCAGGGCCTTCCAGCCGGCCGGACCGCAGATAGGACCGCAGCCGGGCACGTTCGACGACGGCCGACGGCGCCTCGACGAGATGCGGCCGATCGGCATTCGCCATGTCCACCCAGTCGCGCAGGCAATCGGCCATACCGCCAAGTGCCCGGCCGACGGTGCGCGCCGAGACTTCCACGACGACCTCGGGCGCATGCCGCAGCCGAAACCCGGCGGCCCGAAGCCGCGAGACGAAATCGAGGTCCTCGCGGGTCGGCAGGGCGGCGAACCCGCCGATGCTGTCATAGACTTGCGCCCGGAAGGCGAGGCTCGCGCCGGTGTGGTGTCGATGGCGCGGCCAGGGATCGTGGGCGATCGGGTCGATGATCGCGGTGAGCTGGTCCGCCAGCATCGCGTAGCACTCATGGTCGCGGGCCCGGGCAAGAAACTTCTCGCCGAGCATCGCCTCTTCGGCGGCATTGCCGACGATCTGCCCGCCGACGGCATCCGCTCCGGCGGCGATCGCCGCAAGATTGGCCTCGATCCAAGTCTCAAAGGGCCGGGCGTCGGCGTCGGTGGTCAGCAGCACGGCTTCGTCGGAGCGTGGCGACAGCGACCGCGCGACGTCGAGCGCCAGCCGGCGGGCCGAGCCGACATGGGCGCATGGCGGCGGGAAGTCGACCACCACCGGATAGAGCGCAATGCCTGGCTGCGTGGCGGCGGCCTCGGCGGCGATCTTGGCGGAGGCATCGGTGCAGTTGTTGAAGACGAGGACGAGCGGCAGAGGCGCCGAAGCGGCGGCAAGGAATGTCTGCCGGCCGAGCGCCTCGATCAGCCCGGCGATCCGTTCGGCTTCGTTGCGCACCGGCACCGCCACCAGCGGCAGCGCCCGCCGCCCGCCGACACCGCCCGGCCCGGGCACGCACCGGGGCGCGGCATCGGCGATCTGCGCAGGCTGGGGGAACTCTGGCGACACGGAACAGACCGTCCTCTCAAAAACCTTGCCGTTGCTAAGCGCGGCGCAACTGCGAACTCCCGCTCTGCCGGCCGAAGCGGTCAAGCACATCGAAAGCGAATGTCGACGCCCTGTGGGAGCGAGCGCTCATGGTGACGTCAGATCGCATGACGAATTTGCACCGCTAGAAGGTTGTAAGGCTGACGGTCGTTCCCGCATCCGCAGGGGTTTTCGCTTTGCCGGCTGTCCATTGCCGGGGTCGCCATCCCCGCATGGCTGCCACGCAATTCCCTTATTGCCGCGTCATGCGCTTGACTTCGCGGCCACGGAGCGAACATGCCGCCTGCAAATGCAATGAACGGAACGGATCGATGCCGGACGCAACGACGATCGACGCGGGCGAGGTGGAACGCTTTTCGCGCCTCGCCAGGGAGTGGTGGAACCCTGCCGGCAAGTTCAAGCCGCTGCACAAGTTCAACCCCGTCCGGCTCGATTATATCCGCAACGAGATCGCCACCAATTTCGCTCGCGATCCTCTGCAGCCGAAGCCCTTCGAAGGCCTGTCGATCCTCGATATCGGCTGCGGCGGCGGGCTGATCTCCGAGCCCCTGGCGCGGCTCGGCGCGACGGTGGTGGGCGCCGACGCGTCGGAGACCAATATCGAGGTGGCGCGGCTGCACGCCTCGGGCACCGGCCTCTCGATCGACTACCGGGCGACGACGGCCGAGGCGATCGCCGCCGGCGGCGAGACCTTCGATGTCGTATTGGCGCTCGAGATCGTCGAGCATGTCGCCGATGTCGATCTCTTCCTGTCCTCCTGCGCGGCGATGGTGAAGCCCGGCGGCCTGCTCTTCGTCGCGACGATCAACCGGACGTTCAAGGCACTGACCTTCGCCATCGTCGGAGCCGAATATGTGCTCGGCTGGCTGCCGAAGGGGACGCACCAATATTCGAAGCTGGTGCGGCCGGAGGAGATCGAGCGTCCGGTCCAGGCGGCGGGGCTGTCGATGATCGACGAGACCGGCGTCGTCTATCACCCGCTGGCCGACGAATGGCGGCTCTCGCGCGATCGGGACGTGAACTACATGCTGCTTGCCCGGCGTCCGGAAGTGTAAACTCTGCTATATCCGCGTTTTACTCTTCAGCTTGTCGCCTGAAACCCGAACTATACTTGCTGGTGCGACATATTCGCGCCTTCTCGGGTGGATGCCGTCACGACGTTTCGCAATCTCCGCAGATCCGATACAATCAAGAGTTAAAGCATGCGCGATGTAATTTCATCGTCGCGCAACTTAATGCAGCCTAATCTTTGCCCGGCCACGAATATTTGGACGGGAAACTTACAAAATACAGAGGCTCACAGGCACGTGATCAAGGTCAGGACAAGCCCGGGCCGCTAGGGTGCTGAAATCGGGCCAACAATATCAACCGAGCACGAAGGGCCAGAACCGGAAAGAGGTGATGAAATGGCAGCCAACAGAGACGGTATTCCGAACGAGACCACCTGTCCGGTTTCCCTCGACCTTCTGGCCAAGCTGCTGCGGTCGGACGGGGACCTCCGCGACGACCTGATCCGCGCGATCCCGGCGATGGAGCGGGCCAGGCTCGCCTTCTTCTGCTACAACCGCGTCCACCTTCGCGCCCTCGCCTTCCGCATCACGCTGCTCTGCGAGCTGAAGGAGCTGCGCATTCTCGCTGGCACCAAGGGCGACATGCTCTATCAGCAGGCGACCGAATACGGCATCTACGACGACCATCAGGACGCCATCCTGCCGAAGCGCCGGGGCATCACCCTCGCCCGCACCGCCCGCGGCTGAGCGCACCGTGGCCCGGCGCTGTTCGGGCCATTTCGACAGCCAGCGGCGATCCGATAGCCGCTGCTGCGAGCCGCGCGTTGGGGCGAGGATTCTCGGCCTGAAAGCGCCCCCGCGATCTCGTCGCCGGCGACCGTCCTTCATCCGCACGACCGCTGCGACAGGCAGCCGGACTCGCCGCGCCGCATCGGCGCGATAGCTCCATCGGCATGAGCGAAAAGCTGTCCGACTGCCCCGACTGGAAATACCTCCTGCAGGAGTTCGACGTCCTCTACCGCCACGGCTCGGCCGGCGGGAGCAAGGCGATCCGCAGCCATCGCAAGCGCGTGCGCGACACCCTCTCTGCAATCGTCGAGGAGGATCCGCCGATCGTCATCGACGCGCCGGCGGTCAAGCCGGTCACCGCCCATCTCTCCCGCGCCCTCGACCTCGGCGCGCGCTCTGCCGTCAGCGGCATTGCCCGGGCGCTCGGCCATGTCGCCGCTTCGCTCGTCTGGTCCTACGGCTATCCGAGCGTGCCGAAGGCGCTGTCGCGCAAATACGCCTATGCCGAGGTGCTGGGGCCGACCGGCCCGGTCAAGGCGGACGGGCTGATCCTCGGCTTCGTGCTGTTTGCGCCGGGCACGACCTATCCCCAGCACGCCCATCAGGGCATCGAGGAGAGCTACGTCTCGGTGGCCGGCGCCTGGTCGGAGAACGACGGCGCCGTCTATGCGCCGGGCTCGCTGATCCTCAACCGCTCCGGCGTCGAACACCGCATCACCACCGGCGAGCAGGATCCCTGCCTCCTCGCCTATGCCTGGACCGGCCCGGCCGAGCGCCTCGCCGCCCCGGGCATGAAGTTCTCCTCGCGGCGGGGAGTCCCGCGAGCGGGTGCCTGAGACTAACCAAGCTGCAAGCAACGAAACGGTTGCGTCTGCTACGGTTGCGAATTCCTCGCTTTTGGACAGCAGCGACGGAGACCGACGGCAAAAGCTCCAAGCAGACAAGCCGATAAAAGCCCGGACACGCGTCGCAATAGCATCAACCGGGGGCCGGGAGCTTCCTTGGCGACGGTCAATTACCGACTATTCCTTAACGGCAACTTCTGCTAGCTTACTTTCCAGCGGCTCTGAATGACGTCTCGGAGGACCCGATGCCCTATGTCGACTGGGCGATCAAGGGGCCGAAGATCGCGGCGTGCAGTTGCGACTATGGCTGTCCCTGCGAATTCAACGGCAGACCGACCGAGGGCCTCTGCGAAGGCCTCGAATGCATGCGTATCGACGAAGGCTGGTTCGGCGAGTTGCGGCTGGACGGGCTGAAGGTGGCGGCCGCCTATCGCTGGCCAGGCCCCGTGCACGAGGGCGGCGGCATCGTCCAGGGCTTCATCGACGAGGCGGCTTCGGATGCCCAGGTCGAGGCGCTCGCGACGATCCTCGGCGGCGGCGAGCAGGAGCCGACCACCGTCTTCAACATCTATGGCGCGACCATCGACCAGGAGCTGCCGCCGGTCTTTGCAGCGATCGGTTTCGGCTGCGACATCGAGGCCCGCACCGGCTGGTTCGGCATCGACGGCAAGCTGAACCTCTCCCTCGAGCCGATCAGGAACCCGGTGACCGGTGCGCCGCACCGGGCCCGCATCGTGCTGCCGGAGGGGTTCGAGTTTCGCGAGGCGGAGGTCGCGAGCGGCACCTTCACCGCCGAAGGCGATATTGAGATGCAGCGACGCAGCCGCTACGGCGCCCTCTGGCAGGCCGCCTACGGGCCCTATGGGATCATCGCCCCCTGACAGCGGGAGGGTCCGCGGCGCCCCGCGTCGGCCCGCATTGCCTGCCGCGCCGCCGGCTTGGCCGCAGTCTGGTCAAAGATGGTCGGCGATCGGCCGCGTCCCGGGCCGCCGGCTTGCGAAAGACCGATCGAAAGGGATCGCGCTTGTAATGGGAGAACCACGTCATGACCCCCTGGGAAATCGAAGGCGTCGAACTGGTCAACTGCAACTGCGCCTATGGCTGCCCCTGCCAGTTCAACGCCCTGCCCACCCACGGTCACTGCCAGGCGGCGGGAGCCATCGAGATCCACCGGGGACATCATGGCGATGTCAGCCTCGACGGCACGCGCATTGCCTTCATCTTCCAGTGGCCGGGGCCGATCCACGAGGGAGGCGGGAAATGCCAGCCGATCGTCGACGAAAGCGCCGACGAGGCCCAGCGCATGGCGCTTCTGAAGATCATGTCCGGCGAGGATTCCGAGCCCGGCCGCACGATGTTCAACGTCTTCGCCTCGACCCTCGACCAGGTCTTCGACCCGGCCTTCCGCAAGATCGCCATGACGGTTGACGTCGACGAGCGGCGCGGCAGCATCCATGTCGACGGCTTCATCGACACGGCGGGCGAGCCGATCCGCAACCCGGTGACCGGCCAGCCCCACCGCGCCCGCATCGACCTGCCCAACGGCTTTGAATATTCGCTGGCCGAGATCGGCAGCGCCTCGACGCAGACCAAGGGGCCGATCGCGCTGTCGCTGAAGGATTCCTATGGCCAGTTCGCCCGGCTGCATCTCAGCGGCCAGGGACCGGTCCGGCACTGACATGGCCGGCACGGCGCCGCAGCCCTCGACCGTCGAAATGCTCGTCCGCCGCGATCGTTGGATCATGGCGGCGGGCATCCTCGCGCTGATGGTGCTCTCCTGGCTTTGGCTGCTCGTCGGCGCCGGCACCGGCATGAGCGTCTGGATGATGAGCCGGCCGGCGATCTTTCCGGGCGGCGACGCCGGCATGGCGACCATGCAGACCATGCCGGGCATGCAGCCGAGCCCCGAGACGCCGGCCACGCCCAACATGGCTGGAATGGCGGGAATGGCGCCGATGCCCGACCAGGCGGCAACGCCCGGGAAACCGGCGATGCCCGGTGAGGAGGTGATGCCGGAAACGCCTGTGATGCCGTGGTCGGCCGGAACCTGGCTGGTCATCGCGGCGATGTGGTGGATCATGATGATCGCCATGATGCTGCCGAGCGCCGCGCCAATGGTGCTGCTGCACGCGCGGGTCAGCCGCCACGCCCAGGTGAAGGACCAGATGCCCGCCGGTCCGGTGCCGACGGGCACCTTTCTTGCCGGCTACCTGCTCGTCTGGCTCGGCTTCTCGCTGGTCGCGACGGCCCTCCAGCATTTCAGCGAAAGGCTCGGCCTGCTCTCGCAGCCGATGATGTGGTCGGTCAGTGCCTGGCTGGCGGCCGCGGTGCTGATCGCCGCCGGCCTCTACCAGCTGTCGCCCTTCAAGCGCGCCTGCCTCGAACATTGCCGCTCACCGGCGGAATTTCTCTCGCGGCACTGGCGGCCTGGCCAGGCGGGCGCGCTGCGCATGGGGATTACGCATGGCGCCTATTGCCTCGGCTGCTGCTGGGCGCTGATGGCGCTGCTCTTCGTCGGCGGCATCATGAATGTCTACTGGATCGCCGGCCTCGCCATCGTCGTGCTCCTGGAAAAGCTGCTGCCGCGCGGCGACAGGCTGGCGCTGGCGCTCGGGCCGGTGTTCATCCTCGCCGGGGCATGGATCGCCATCGAAGCCTTGTGATGCCGCGTCCGCCCTGGGACGGACGGCGACAGGCCGAAGCCGTTGCGCAGGCTTGTTCCGGTCTAAGGGGCGGCCACGCCTGTCCTACGGCCAGAGATGGTGCTTCTTCAAAAAGGCCTCGATCGCCTCCCCTTCGCCCTCGACGACCGCCTCGAGAGCATTGAAGGGCGTGCCGTCGAAATAGCGCGGCGGCGTGCCCGGCCCGTCGGGGCTGCCATGGCCGGTGTCGATCGAATGGCGCCATTTCTCCGCATGGGCCTTCCATTCCGCCTGGTCGACGAGGGTCGGCGCGTCGAGCCAGACGTTCCAGGTCAGCACATTCGTCGGCTGCAGCAAATTGCCCGAGCCGAGATTGAAGATCCGCATGACGAGGGCATTGAAGTCGTCGACCAGCGGATGGCGCCGCGACATGATCGGCCCGATCTGCACCGCCACATTGGCGACCGCCCAGGCCTCGGCCTCGTGCCGCGCGAAGTCCGGGTTGGGAAAGCCGTCATTGATGCCGGAGCGCACCGAGATGATCGGCTGCTCCGGATCGCCGACATGATGCAGCGTCACCTGGATGGCATTGGCCTTGTCGGCGGGAAAGGGCAGGTTCTCGGCCCTGAAATAGGCCTCCAGCCACTGGTAGAGGCGCTTGTCCCTGGCGCTCGGGCCGAACCAGATCTTGCCGGTCACCGTCATGTCGGCAGCGACGAGGTCATAGTCGAGATCGCTCGCCGTCTCGTTGACCCAACCGCGCTGGCCGGTGACCGTCACCTCGATGTTGAGATCGCCGATGGTCGGCGAATAGGTGCCCTGCTGCGGGCAGATGATCGAGAAGATCCGGCCGGCATCGTCATAGCCGGCGCGGGAGATGTCGGGCGCGAACATCTGGTAGCAGCGCGACGACGGATCGCCGATCACCGTTTCCCAGCTGAATTCCGGCCAGAGCACGTCGAGCTGGCGCTGCAACAGCGGTACATTCGCCATGTTGTCGAGCATCGGTAGCGGCGAGAGGTCGGGATCGGGATAGGAAAATTTCGGATTGGAAGCGGAGAACCCGCCGACCCAGCCGGGCGCCGGCGTCTTCGATGGCTGGATGACCTTATAGGACTGCATGGCTTGCCTCCTCGATCGCCGGTCCGCCGCGGCCTCATGCCGCTGCGGTATTTTTTCCCATTCTGACAGTCTGCGTCATTCCGACCGCAATATCCAGTTGCGATTATCGCGCAGTAGATCCGTTTATACATCGTTGAAGATGAGAGAAGAGCGTCCCGATGCTTTGCCGAGCGCCCGGTGATCTTCGCTGATCGCCGGTCAGGTGGCGTTTTCGAGGACCGTCTCGCCGTTTTCGGCAAGGCCTGCTGCGGCGAGCCCGGCGCAGTAGCGATCGAGCAGGCCGCGATTCATGAAGGTCAGTGCGTCGCGGACGATCGAGAGGCTGGCGCCGGGCCGGCTTTCCAGGAACACCGCGAGCGCCTCCCTCGCCGGGACGATCTGGCCGGCATTTCCGAGAAACGCCGCCAGGTCGCGATAGGGCCAGGACATGCCGGACTTTTCGGCGAGCGCCCGTCTCGTCCAGCGCGCCGCCTCCACCGACCAGCCGGAGGAAAAATGCGCAAGGCCGATCCCGATGAAGGAGTTGAAGGCCAGAGGGTCCAGCGGCGACAGGCGCAGCGACCGCTCGAAACAGGCAAAGGCGTCGTCCGGCTGGCCGGCATAGACCCGGGCAAAGCCCCGCCGCGTCCACGCCCAGGCGTGGTTGACGTCGAGATCGAGCGCCCGGTCGACCAGGGCATTCGCCCGCTCGAGGTCGCCCTCGATCAGCATGGTCGCCGTCGCCGCGGCGGTGAGCGCCAGCGGATCGTCGTCGACCTCCCCAAGCGTTTCCTCGAGCAGCTTGCGGCCGCGCAGCCGCTGCTCGGAGATGTCGGTCGCCCAGTTATAGGCGATGTGCTGGGCATGGGCCCAGGCGCCGATCGCCGCGGCCCGGCCATTGTCCGGCTCGAGCGCCAGCGCCTCCTCGACGAGGGCGATGGCGCGTTCGTTCTCGACGTGGCGGTTGGCCCAGAGATACGGCAGCGCCCGCATGACGAGGTCGTAAGCTGCGAGGTTTTCCGGCGGCTTGCGGCGCGAGCGCTCCACCTCGGCCTGGCGGATCGTCGGGTGGAGGGCGCCCGACACCGTTTCGGCGATCTGGTCCTGGATCTGGAAGAGGTCGTCGGCCCGCGCCTCGATCCGATCGCTCCAGATCTGCAGCGCGGTCTCGCCGTCGACCAGTTGCAGCGAGACGCGCATCCGGCTGTCGGAGAAGCGCACGCTCCCCTGCAGGATGTAGCGGACGCCGAGTTCGGCGGCGATGTCCTTCGCCCCGAGGGCGGTGCCGCGATAGAGCGCTGCCGACTGGCGGGCGATGACGAGGAATTCGCGCACCCGCGACAGGCTGGCGGTGATCTCCTCGACCATGCCGTCGATGAAGGTCTCGCGAACGGGGTCCTTGCCGACATTTTCGAAGGGCAGCACGGCGACCGAGGGCTGGGTCGCCGGATCGGGCACGGCGATGCGGCGGCTGCGCGCGGCGCTGACGATCCTCGGCGACCAGATCCAGACCCGCTCGCGCTCGGAAAATCCCTTGAAGCTGCAGGGGCCGACATCGGTGAAATAAAGGTTGGTCTTGCCCTTCAGATATTCGAAGACGCCGCGGGTGATCGCCATTCCGCCCGGCGGCGAGACGGTCTGGACGCGCGTTGCGAGCACGATGCCCTCGCCGAAGCGGTCGATGTCGGTGACGACGACGTCGCCGATGACGACGCCGATCCGCACCGGCAGGACATCCTTGCCGTCGATCCGGTCGGCCACCAGCGAGCGCTGGAAGCGCGCCGCCCATTCGACGGCGTTGACCGCGCTGGCGAATTCGATCAGCAGGCCGTCGCCGCTGGTGTTGAAGATTTCGCCGCCGAATTCGCCGACCGTCGGAAGCACGCATTTGCGGTAAGCGCGATCGACCGCGGCCAGGGTCCCGGCCTCGTCGGCGGCAATCAGGCCGGAATAGCCTTCGACATCCATGGCCAGGATGGCGGCCAGACGGCGAGTGAGCGCCATCGCAACTTGGATCCTGTTGGCGACAGACGATCAGAAATAGCAGATAATCTTCTCACCGGCCAATCGGCGGGACGGAGGGTTCAGCCGCGTGACGGTTTCTGCAAGCCCTGCCCTGGCCTCCGGGCCCCATGACGAGGCCCGTTGCCGCACCGGGCGGTCGGTCCGAGGACCGGGATCGACCGAACCCGTGCCGGATTTCGCTTGATATCACCATAAACCCGGTTATATGATTCGGTCATGAAGCAGGATCATGCCCGGACCGCGAGAGCGCTCGCGGCCCTCGGCCACGAAGCCCGTCTCGAGATCTTCCGCCTGCTGGTGCGCGCCGGCGACGACGGACTGATCGTCGGCGACATCGCCGCCCATACGGCCCTGCCGCTGTCGACCCTTGCCCATCATCTCAGGGCTCTGGTCGCGGCGGGGCTCGTCGCACAGGAGCGGCGCGGCCGCGAGATACTCAACCGCGCCGACTATGGCGCGCTCAACGGCGCGCTTCGCTATCTGACCGAGGAATGCTGCAAGGGGGTGGCGGTGGTGAGACAGGACGTGGCCTGATGCCATTGGGCCGGGAGATCGACATTCGGTCGCTGCTATCGAGCCCGCTCGGCGCTTGAGCACTGCCCCTTTGTCCCGGCCAAAGACCGGGACGGACGCCATGAGACGCCGGTCTGCCCCTGAGCGCCCCGTCAACGTCTCCTCTGCTCTGAAATAACTGTATTTCTGGTTTTATGATGACAAAACGAAGGAGTGTGGTCCGATGGCCGAACTGATCATGCAGCCGGGAAACCGCGGCTCGGGCATCGCCCGTGCGCTGGCAAGGGAGCGCGTCTGGATCGCCGCGGCGATCCTCCTTCTCGCGCTGTTCCTGTTCGATCCGGCACAGGGCGGCGCCAGCCTCGCCTTCGCCATCCGGAACATCCTGCAGACTGCGCCCTATCTGGCGCTCTCCGTCCTTCTCGCCGCCTATGCGCGGGCCAGCGGCGCCGACGGCCTCATCGCCTCGGCCTTCACCGGATCGCCGACGCTGATGGTCCTCCTCGCCGCTCTGATGGGCGGGCTATCGCCCTTCTGCTCCTGCGGGGTGATCCCGCTGATCGCCGCGCTCCTGTCGATGGGCGTGCCGCTTTCGGCGGTCATGGCCTTCTGGCTGGCTTCGCCGGTCATCGACCCGTCGATGTTCGTGCTGACGGCAGGGGTGGTGGATCTCCAGTTCGCGGTCGCCAAGACCCTGGCGGCGATCGGCATCGGGATCTTCGGCGGGATGGTGACGATGGCGCTTTCCGGGCGAGGGCTGCTCGCCTCGCCGCTGCGCGAGGGTGTCGGCAATGGCGGCTGCGGTGCCGCGTCGGTTCGCCAGCGCAAGCGCGTGGTCTGGCGCTTCTGGGAAGAGCCGGCGCGGCGCGCGAGCTTTGCCCGGGAAGGCGTCGGCTCGGCGCTCTTCCTGCTCAAATGGCTGGCCCTCGCCTTCATCCTCGAGAGCCTGATGATCGCCCATCTGCCCGGAGACTGGGTGGCGAGCGCCCTTGGCGGCGGCGATTTCGCCGCCATCCTGATTGCCACCCTCGTCGGCGTCCCGGCCTATCTCAACGGCTATGCGGCCCTGCCGCTGGTCGCCGGCCTGATCGACCAGGGCATGTCGCAGGGCGCGGGCCTCGCCTTTCTGGTGGCGGGCGGGGTCACCTCCCTGCCGGCGGCGATCGCCGTCTGGGCGCTCGCCCGGCCGCCGGTCTTCGCCCTCTATCTCGGCCTCGCGCTTGCCGGATCGCTCGCCTGCGGCGTGCTGTTCCAGCTCTGGCTGATGCTCTGAGGCTCCGGCGGCGCCGCCGTCGTGATGGGGGGTCGCCGGATTCCTTCACGCCCGCCTACCAGCTGTAGCGCAGCGTCCCGCGCACGGTGCGGCCGTCGTTGTAATATTCGGTGCCGTTATAGGTATCGACCTGGGCGACATAGCGCGTGTCGAAGATGTTGGTGGCGTTGACCTGCAGCGTCGCGTTGGCGCTGATCTTGTAGGTCAGTGCCGCATCCACCGTGGTGCGGGCGTCGAGATCGATGGCGTTGGCGTTGTCGGCAAAGGTGTCGCCGATGAAGCGGACGCCGGCGCCGAGCGTCAGGTCGCCGATCATCCCCTCGCCGGGGATCGTGTAGTCGCCCCACAGTGAGGCGATGTGCTCGGGCACCAGCTGCGGCCGGTTGCCGACATTGCCGTCGAGACCGTCTTCGAGGATCTCCGCATCCCAGTAGGAATAGGCCGCCGTCAGGTCGAAGCGGTCGGTCATCGCCACCTTCGCTTCCAGCTCGGCGCCGCGCACCCGCACCTTGCCGACCTGCTCCTGGGTCGTCGCGGTGACGTAATAGGGCACGTTGGTCTGGGTGAGGTCGAACAGAGCGAGGGTGAAGAGCCCGTCGAAGCCGTCCGGCCGGTATTTCGCGCCGACCTCGTACTGGGTGCCTTCCTGGGGCTTGGCCTCGCCGACGATGGTCGAGCGATCGGCGCCGAGCGGATCAAAGCTCTCCGAATAGTTCGCATAGAGGGACATCTCGTCCGTCGTCTTCCAGGTGACGCCGAACCGCTTGGTGAAGGCGTTGTCCGTGCTGTCGTAGGCGAGATCGTAGTCGGGATAGTCGCTCGTCGTGTCGACATGATCGAAACGGCCGCCGACGGTGAAGATCAGGCTGTCCTCGACGGTCAGTTCCTCCTGCAGATAGAGGCCCGTCGCCGCCTGGGTGTTGTTCCAGGTATAGCCCGGCGGCAGGGTGATGCAGGACAGGCCGCAATAATCGGGATCGTAGGGATCGATCCCGCTCGCCGAGCCGTAGACCCGGTATTCGCTGGTGTCGTCGTGGCTGTAGTCGAGGCCGACGAGCAGCCGGCTGTCGAACTGGCCGGCGCTCGTGTCGTATTCGAGCTGGTTGTCGATGGAAAAACGCTTGGTCTTGCCGTAGACGGCCCAGGCGCTGCGCGTATCGGCCGGGTCGAGCGTGCCGCCATAGACCGATTCATAGGTCAGATCGAGGTCGGAATAGCGGGCGTTCTGGCGGAACTCGAAGCCGTCGCCGAAGTCGTGGCGGAACAGCCAGCCGATGTTCTTCTCCTCGGTGTCCATTTTGTCGAAGTCCGGCTCGCCCAGATAGGTGTCGGGATCGAGGCCGGAGCCGAGCGGGATGCCGTGGGAGGTGTTGCCCTTGCGCTTGTTGTAGTCGCCGAGGATGGTCAGGCTGGTGGAAGCGTCCGGGCTCCAGGTCAGCGCCGGGGCGATATAGAGCCGGTCGTCATTGGTGTGGTCGGCGCCGTTGTCGCCGTCCTGCCACTTGGCGGTGATGCGGTAGGACCAGTCGCCGGTCGCCGTCAGCGGCCCGCCGACATCGGTGCCGGTCTCGATGTGGCCGTCGCCGAAGGTCGTGTAGACCTCGCCGAAGGCATAGTCGGTCGGCCGCTTGGTGATGGCGTTGACGATGCCGCCGGGGGCGTTGAGGCCGAACAGCGTCGAGGTCGATCCCTTCAGAACCTCGATGCGCTGCATGCCATAGGGCTCGAGCCGCGCGCCGGTATAGCCGAAGATCCTGAGCGGCAGGCCGTCGCGATAGGTGCCGGTGCCGGTCTGGTAGAAGCCGCGAATGAGGTAGAAGTCGTAGCGATCGTCGCTGCCGTAGATGTCCGTCGAAACGCCGGCCGTGTAGGAAAGCGCCTCGTCGAGCGTGTGGACGTCGCGCTCCTGCATCTCCTTTTCGGTCACCACCGAAACCGCGGCGGGAACGTCGAGGATCGGCGTGTCGGTCTTCGAGCCGACCGCGGTATCCCTGGCGACGATGGTGCTGTCCGGGCCGACGGCACTGCCACCCTCCCCATCGATGGTGACGGTGTCGAGGGTGATCGTGCCGCCCTCGGCCTCCTGGGCGAGCGAAAGGGAGGGCTGGACGAGGCTCAGCGCGGTGCCGCAGAACAGCAGGGCTGCGGAGCGTCGGGTCCGGTGCCGCCGCAGTTTTACGACGGAGCGCCAATCGGCCGCGTCGCGCCTGCCGCGCGATTCGATGTCAGCGTTGCCGCGCCCCTCGTCGAAATCCATGATCCAGCCATTCTCTTGTCCGGCGATCGCGGCTGCGCGCCTCGCCCTACTGTTACTCGCATCCGCCCGAGCGCCCGTTTCGCCGGGCTGTCATGGGCGGCGTCTCCTTCGCTGACGGGGTCGTGACAGCCCTCCTTCAGCCCTCATCGGTTAACTTGAGTGAAAACATCCAGTATTGTAGAAACGCCGTGTCTTGTAGGAATCCCGGTGCCGAACCCCATCGGCCTGAAGGGCTGTGGCGGTTCTGCAACGTTCGGCGGGTCCTATCCGGGCTGGCCTCGAACCGTTCCAGAAATCCACATGCCTCACGTCGCCGCTTCACGTGAAACGAGGTCTCTGTTGCGCAAGAAAATCAGGTTTTCGACGGGGCCAGATCTGCCGGCTCAGGATTTAAGGTCCGGGTCCGGCAATCCCGCGCGCAGCGCCCGACCGGCACACCGGTCTCAAGCCTCCAGCAGCGGCGGATTGCGACGTTGAGTTTCCGCATTTCCATGCGCGCCCGCACCGAGGGCATCCGGCCGACCCGTCCGGTCAGATGGCGCAACCTCGACGGCATCGTCGGCGTCCACTGGGTCGCCGAGGGACATTCGCGAGCCAAGGGCTTCTACGTCTCGCCGGATCCGCGGATCGTCGTCTTCCTCAACGACGTCTCCGCGCAGATCCGGATGAGCAACCAGCCGGGCGGATCGCCGGCAGAGTTCCGGCCGATGCCGCGGGCGATCTACGTTCCCGCCGGGCAGCCGATGTGGACGGACTTCACCGCGGCCCACAGCTTCTCGCATCTCGATCTGCATCTCCACCGGGACCGCATGCTGCGGTTCCTCGCCCCCTCCGTCGGCAGCTCGGCCGCTCAAGCGGCGCTCCGTCGCCCTGCCGAGATCGAGGCCGCCGGCGCGATCGAGACCCTCGCAAAGCTGCTCGCCGACGAGCTTGCAGCCCCGGTGCGGCACGGCGTCTATGCGGAATCCCTCGTCGGAAGCATTGCGACCGCCATGCTGGAGCTTCCTCCCGACATCGACACGGGAGACGGCGGCCTGGCGCCGGCCGAGATGGAAAAGCTCGCCGCCCACCTCGAGGAAAAGGGCCGTCTGACGGTGGCCGACATGGCGGCGATCGTCGACCTCTCGGCGGATCGCTTCACCGCGCGCTTCAAGCAGACGACCGGCCAGACGCCGCTGCAGTGGCAGCTCGCCAGCCGCATCGCCCGCGCCAAGACATTGCTGATGCGCCGCGAGCTGACGGTCGCCGCCGTCGCCTCGCAGCTCGGCTTCACCGACCAGGCGCATTTCACCCGGATGTTCCGGCAGATCGCCGGGGAGACGCCGGCCGCCTGGCGTCAGGCGCAGGGCGCCGGCAGGCCGCCGCGCTGAGACGGGCCGCCGGGGGACCGGGCTCATTGCGGTAGAGTTGCGGCCACGCTTTTCGCGCCTGTCGCCTCCGGCGAGCGTTCCCATATCGCCCCCTTCGGGGAGCGAGCGCGAAGGGGCACGGCTTTGAAAGACGCAGTCGAGGAACAGCTCACCAAGAAGGCGACGATCGTCACCTCGGTGGTGCTCGCGATGACGGCGACGGTGGCGCTGGTCTGGGCGGCAGCCATGGCGCTGCTTCTGATCTTCGGCGGCATGCTGCTGGCAGCGATCGTCGCCGCGCTGGCAAGGCCCCTGCAATGGGCGGGGCTTCGCCGCGGCTGGGCCTTCGCGATCGTCATCGCCTTTCTCTTCGTCGCCATCGGCGGCGGGCTGTTCTACGGCGGCTTCACCCTGGTCAACCAGTTCCACGAGCTGTGGCGGCAGCTGCGCGAGCAGCTTCAGGCGCTCGCCCAGACCATGGGCGACATGGGGCTGCAGCCGGGGGGCAACGGCGGCGACGGCAAGTCCGTCGGCCTCGACGACCTCCTGCCGAACCCCTCCGGCATCTTTTCCTCGGCGTCGCAGGCGATGTTCTCGGTGCTCGGTGCGCTCGGCAACGTCTTCGTCGTCGTCTTCATCGCGATCTTCCTGCTCGCCCAGCCGGAAACCTATCGCCGCGGCCTCGTCAGCCTGTTCCCGAAGGCGAAGCGGGCGCGGCTCGACGAGACCATCGGCGACGCGACCGAGGAGCTGATCCTCTGGGTCTGCGGCACCGGCATCTCGATGGCGATCGTCTTCGTCGTCACCTTCGTCGGCCTCTGGCTGATCGGCATGCCGAGCGCCTTCCTGCTGGCCCTTCAGGCCGGCGTCCTCGCCTTCATCCCGACCCTCGGCCCGTTCATCGCCGGCATTCCGATCGTTCTCGTCGGACTGTCGGAATCGATGCAAATGGCGCTGCTCGGCCTCGGCGTCTATGTGCTCGTCCAGAGCGTCGAGAGCAACGTCGCCCAGCCGGTCGCCCAGCGCTACACCAGCGCCCTGCCGCCGGTGCTGACCCTCGGGGCGCAGGTGGTGTTCGGCGTTCTCCTCGGCACCATCGGCATCGCGCTCGCCGTGCCTCTGATCGCCGTCATCATGGTCTTCGTGCGCGAGCTTTATGTGAACGACACGCTCGGCGGCCCCCACGATTCGGCGCCGGATGCCGCCTGAACGCTGTCGGCGAGGCCCAGACGGCGATCCTGGCGCAATGCGGCCGGGCGGAGGGCTCGCCCCAACCCGGCCGCATGACGTCGTTTGCCGCAAGACGCGCGGCAGTTCCGGCCTCACTCGCCGGAATATTCCTGCGGGCCCTTGCTCAGGAACTCCTCGAGCGCCCGCTGGCCGGCCGCCGTCGTATCCATGTCGGCCGATTCCGCACCGGTCGTCGTCTCGGCGTCAGGCATCGCGCATTTCGGCGACAGTGACGTTCCCCAGGCGTTGAAGACGACCGAATAGGGCGTCGACGAGGAATAGGTCAGATTGTCGGGCGAACAGGTGACGCGCTTGCCGAGGGCTGCCGAGACGATCACCGAATAGGGCGTGCCCTGGACCATGCCTTCCACCGGCAGGCGGATGCAGCGGGTCTTGCCGATCGGAAAGCTGGAGGACCAGGTGATGCCCTTGCCGACCTGGACGCCCATCCAGGCGGAATAGCCGGCGCCAACCAGGAGGTTGACGCAGGCGGCGGTCTGCGCGGCGGCCGGCGGGGCGGCGGCAAAGGTCGCTGCAGCAAGGGAAGCGGCCGCCGCGGCGGCTGTGAGGATGCGTCTGTGAGCCATCGTGTTTTCTCCCATGAACGATGTGGCGCGAGCAGCTTGCATCCAATCTTCGTCGCCGCAATTACGGGACGAGTTCGTTTAATATCAACAATTCGAGATTGCATCTGCGATCATTGCCCGCCGCATCGGTCGCGCTGCCCACCGCTGCGTCGAACGCGCCGACGCCCAGAGGGTAGGACAGGCCGCCGGAAACGATGCCGGGGCTGAAGCGTTGGCGAGGACAAGCCCGCCTCAGGGCCGCACCACCTTCCGGAGCATCATCCATGGGCCTTGCCGCCGCCGCCAATCCCCTTCCCGCATTTCTTGCCGCCCTGCTCGCCTTCGGTTTCGGCTTCCTTTGGCACCGCTTCTTCGAAAAGCGCTGGATGACCGCCCCCGGCTACGAGGGACGGCCGGGATTGAAGATCGCGCCGCTGGTCGTCGTCTTCATCGCCTATTTCGTCATCGCCGAGATGCTCGCCGGGCTGACCGCCCATATCGGCGGCATCACCCTTGGCAATGCGCTGGTCAACGCCCTGATGGTCTGGGCCGGGTTCGTCCTCGCGGCGATGGTCGTCGACCACTCCTTCGAGGCGCGGCCGCGCAGGCTGACCTTGGTGAATGGCGGCCACTGGCTGGGCGCCTTCCTGATCATGGGAGTGGTCATCGGAACGCTTGGCTAGAGCGCGCAGTGCTTCTCAAGGCCCGGGCTCGGGTCACGCCTTCGCGACACCCCCGAACGGGGCTTGCCGAAAGTCTAAGGGCCGTCACCTAGACCATGATGAACCTCTCGCCGTAAGTTCGGGCGGGAGGAGACCGCCTCGACGGCGGCAAGAGCAGCAATGGGAGGAAGCCATGACGACGATCCCCGTCAAGGACGAGTGGAAACAGCGCGCCAAGCTCGATGACGACAACTATCGTGCGATGTACAGGCGGAGCGTCGAGGACCCGGACGGCTTCTGGGGCGAGCACGGGCGGCGGATCGACTGGGTCAGGCAGTACTCCAAGGTCAAGAACACCTCCTACGAGCCGGGCAATATCGACATTCGCTGGTTCGAGGACGGCATCCTCAATGTCTGCGCCAACTGCGTCGACCGCCATCTCGACACCCGCGCCGACCAGGTGGCGATCATCTGGGAAGGCGACGATCCGAAGGATTCGCGGGCAATCACCTATCGCGAGCTTCATGAGGAAGTCTGCCGGATGGCGAACGTCCTCAAGGATCGCGGCGTCAAAAAGGGCGACCGGGTCACCATCTACATGCCGATGATCCCGGAGGCGGCCTATGCCATGCTCGCCTCGGCCAGGATCGGCGCCATCCATTCCGTCGTCTTCGGCGGCTTCTCGCCGGATGCGCTGGCGGGCCGTCTGGAAGGCGCCCAATCGAGCGTCCTCATCACTGCCGACGAAGGCCTTCGCGGCGGCAAGAAGATCCCGCTGAAGAAGAACGCCGACAAGGCCTGCGAGATCGCGGCAAAAGCCGGCCAGAGCGTCGAAACCGTCCTCGTCGTCAAGCGCACCGGCGGCGAGATCGCTTGGGCAGAGGGGCGCGACATCTGGTGGCACGAGGCGCGGGACGCCGCCTCCACCGACTGCCCGCCGGAGGAAATGGACGCAGAGGATCCGCTGTTCATCCTCTACACGTCGGGTTCGACCGGCAAGCCGAAGGGCGTCGTCCACACCTCGGGTGGCTACCTCGTCTATGCCTCGATGACCCATGAATTCGTCTTCGACTATCACGACGGCGACATCTACTGGTGCACCGCCGATGTCGGCTGGGTCACCGGCCACAGCTACATCGTCTACGGCCCGCTCGCCAACGGCGCGACGACGCTGATGTTCGAGGGCGTGCCGAACTATCCCGATGCCGGCCGCATGTGGGACGTCGTCGACAAGCACAAGGTCAACATCTTCTACACCGCGCCGACGGCGATCCGCGCGCTGATGGGCGCCGGCGACGACAAGGTGAAGCGCGCTTCACGTGAAACGCTGAAGGTTCTCGGCTCGGTCGGCGAGCCGATCAATCCGGAAGCCTGGATGTGGTACTACAAGGTCGTCGGCGACGAGCGCTGCCCGATCGTCGATACCTGGTGGCAGACCGAGACCGGCGGCATCCTGATCACCCCCCTCCCCGGCGCGACGGACCTGAAGCCCGGCTCGGCAACGCGGCCGTTCTTCGGGGTCCAGCCGCAGCTCGTCGACAATGAAGGCAAAGTCCTCGACGGCGCCACCGAGGGCAATCTCTGCATCACCGATAGCTGGCCTGGCCAGATGCGCACCGTCTATGGCGATCACGAACGCTTCGAGCAGACCTATTTCGCCACCTACAAGAACAAGTACTTCACCGGCGACGGCGCCAAGCGCGACGAGGACGGCTACTGGTGGATCACCGGCCGGGTCGACGACGTCCTCAACGTCTCCGGCCACCGGATGGGCACCGCCGAGGTGGAATCGGCGCTGGTCTCCCATCCGAAGGTGTCGGAGGCCGCCGTCGTCGGCTATCCCCACGACATGAAGGGCCAGGGCATCTATTGCTACGTCACCCTCATGGAGGGCCAGGAAGGCTCCGACGAGCTGCGCAAGGAGCTCGTCGCCCATGTCAGGAACGAGATCGGCCCGATCGCCTCGCCGGACAAGATCCAGTTCGCCCCCGGCCTGCCGAAGACCCGCTCCGGCAAGATCATGCGCCGGATCCTCAGAAAGATCGCGGAGGACGATTTCGGCGCGCTCGGCGACACCTCGACCCTCGCCGACCCGGCTGTGGTGGACGATCTGATCGACCACCGGCAGAACAAGAAGGGCTGAGGAAGTTCAGAAGGCAACGATCGAGGCGATGCCGCGTTGGTGTCGCCATGGCCCGGGTGGGGAACCGCCCGGGCCTTTTTCGTTCCACCGGCGGGCTCGCCTCGAGTCGCCACCGCTGCAGCATCGGCCCGGAAATCGGAATCGATTGTCGGAAAGCACGATGCGTGGATTCAAAATGAGAGCGCCTTGCGCATCCATCCGGAGCACTCCGCTCTGGACCCGAAATGATTTGAAGCAAGGGCATGACCATGGCCAAAAACCCCTACTACTCCGGCCTCGTCTCCGACCATTTCGACGGGACCCGCTTCTTCAATCCCGGCCATTCGCCCACCGACCGCGGGTTCAGGGATCTTTTGAAATGGCAGTTCAACGGCGAGCGGGCGAAATGGCCGAGCCATGTTCCGGTGACACCCGCCCTCCCCGTTCCCCGCGTCGCCGGCCTGAAGGCGACGATGGTCGGCCATGCCAGCGTGCTGATCCAACTCGCTGGGCTCAACATCCTCACCGATCCGGTGTGGTCCGATCGCGTCAGCCCCAGCACATTCGCCGGGCCGAAGCGGGTCGCCGCGCCCGGCATCCGCTTCGAGGACCTGCCGCCGATCGACCTCGTGCTCCTGTCGCACAATCACTACGACCACTGCGACCTGCACACTCTGAGGCGCCTGCATGAGAGCCATCGGCCGAAGATCGTCACGGCGCTCGGCAACGACGCGCTCCTGTCCCGCGCGATCGCCGGCATCGACGTCGTCGCCGGCGACTGGGGCGACGAGATCGCGCTCGCCGAGGGCGTCGTTCGAGGGCCGGTCGACGGTGAAAGCCACCAGTCCGCACGCTCCGCGGCAGGCGATGCCCGCGTCGCGATCGTCCCGGCCCAGCACTGGTCGCGCCGGGGCATCCGCGACACGAGGATGGCGCTGTGGTGCGGATTCGTGGTGAAGGCCGGCGGCCTGACGGTCTATTTCGCCGGCGACAGCGGCTATGGCGATGGGCGCATCTTCCGCGACATCGCCGCGCGCCACGGCGCCCCCGATCTCGCACTGATCCCCATTGGCGCCTATGCGCCCCGCTGGTTCATGAAGGCCCAGCACATGAATCCCGAAGAGGCGGTGAGCGTTTTTCAGGACGTCGGCGCGCAAAATGCGATGGCCATCCATTGGGGGACCGTCCAGCTCACCGACGAGCCCCATGAAGAGCCGGCTCATCTGCTGCAGGCAGCGCTATCGGAGCAAGGGATCGACCCCGGACGGTTTGTGGCGCTGGCGCCCGGCGGCAGCGTGGACATCGGATAGGACCTCGCCGCTTCGTCAGACTTTCGAGGGTATTGGCTGCATCTCGGATCGACAAGGCTATCGTCCTGCGCCGTGCATGCCGATTTGGTCGCACGAATCTGATTCCTTGTCATCTGATACCGGTACATCGGCTCTCAGGCACTGTGACGTTACGGCAATTTATGCTACCCTTGGTTTTATATGCAACCAGGAGAGTAGTCCAATGCCCCATGGCGGTACCTTTGAAAACCACGTCGTAGCCCCTCGTTCCAAATTCTACCAAGGGCCGTTCGGCCGCATATGCAGCGATCTCGAACCGTGGTTCCCGCCCTCGGTGGATCCGAAGAAGCCGAACGATCTCGACGACCATCTTCTGGCGATCGCAGAAAAGATGCTTGAAGCCGATAGCGTCACGCCCGAGGAGATTGCCCAGGACAGCGGTCGGATCCGCGATCTCGAGAACGTCTTCAGTTCGACGACGCCTGCCGGCTATACCTATTTCGGCCAGTTCGTCGACCATGACATCACCTTCGATCCCGCCTCCAGCCTGATGCGGGAGAACGATCCGGCCGGCCTCCTCAATCACCGGACTCCGCGGCTCGATCTCGACAATGTCTATGGGCGCGGCCCTGATGACAGCCCCTATCTCTACGACCGCGACGACGTGGTACGCGACGCATCCGGGAAGGAAATCGTCGACAAGTTCCTGATCGGCGAGATCATCGAACAGCGCAGCGGCACGCCGACGCCCACGGGCCTACCCGACCTGCCGCGTAACGGCCAGGGACGGGCGCTGATCGGCGACATGCGCAACGATGAAAACGCCATGGTCTCCCAGCTGCAGCTCGCTTTCCTCAAGGCCCACAACGCACTTGCCGACCGAGCTCGTGCGTTTGGCGCGGCGAACAGCTTCGAAGCCGCCCGCAAGACGCTGCGCTGGCTCTATCAATGGATCGTCTGGCACGATTTTCTCGCTCGAATCTTGCGCGATGACGTGCGCCAGGAGGCGCTCAAGAAAGAGAGCTTCGGTCCCTCCGGACAGTCGCTCGAGCTCGGGCTGAAACACGTCTACAGCTGGAAGGAGATGCCCTTCATGCCGGTGGAGTTCGCCGTCGCGGCTTATCGCTATGGCCACTCGATGGTCCGCAACAGCTATCAGACGAACGAACCGTTCCGCGGCTTTGGTAATTTCGCACCAATCTTCGATCGCTCCGGGGACCCGGCCGACCGCGACAGCCGCAAAGATCTCAGCGGATTTCGCGCCATGCAACGAACCAACATCATCCAGTGGGACTGGTTTTTGCCGACTCAGTCCTCGTCGGGCCCCTTCCCACAGATGGCGCGCAAGATCGACAGCCGCATGGCTAACGCGCTGGCCTTTCTCCGCGAGAGCGGGCGAAACATGAACATTCTCGCCTTCCGCAATCTGTTGCGCGGCGTGCGCTTCGAGTTGCCCTCCGGCACGAGCGTCGCGAGGAAGTTCTGCATCGATCCGATCGACATCGATCCGTCAGAAGACGCGCTCTGGTTCTATATCCTGAAGGAGGCCGAGATCCGCGAACGCGGCGAAAAGCTGGGACCTCTCGGCTCGACCATCGTCGCGGCGGTCTTTGCGGGCCTCCTCAAGGGCGATCCGTCGAGCTGGGTGAATAGCCAACCGTGCTGGACGCCTGCTGACGATCCGCTGCTGGAGGACGGCGAGGACAACAAGGACTCCCCCGGCAAATGGCAGCTGTCGTCGATCATCCGCATCGGCGGCTCGCCCGTCTCTTCTGCCGACGTCGAAAAGCTGGGCTCATCCTAACGGCCTGCAAAGGAGGTATCCTGACCAAAGGGCGCCGGCAGTAGGTTTGCGAGACGGCACCGGCCGGAGAACTGCGGGTCCTTCGGCCGATGCGCTATCGTCACGACCGCATGGCAAACGCCGAAAGGTGAGTGCCATTCGCGACGCATCGATCTCTTCCCTTGCTGGGAGATTAGGCCAATCGCTCTGTCCGGCAGCGGCTTCGAGCGGTTATCCCGGTCGCGACAGGCGATCAATCGCTTATCGCGCTCGCTCCGGGACGGTTCCCGACCGGGTGTTCTCGCTCCGCCTTCGCGAAGTGGAATCGCGCCGTTCCGTGGCGCCGCCGGGACACCGGCATTGCGCTTTGGCATCTTCACGGATAACCCGTCGAACAACTTCAGCAGGGACGATCTCTGTCCCGGCGTGACTGTCCGACGAGATGCCCCGATGACCACCGAACGCTACAATCCCCGCACCGCCGAGCCGAAATGGCAGAAGGCCTGGGCCGACGCGAAGCTCTTCGAGACGCAGACCGAGGCGGCGGGCGAGAAATACTACGTCCTCGAGATGTTCCCCTATCCCTCGGGGCGCATCCACATGGGCCATGTGCGCAACTACGCGCTCGGCGACGTGGTGGCGCGCTACAAGCGGGCGAAGGGCTGCAACGTCCTGCATCCGATGGGCTGGGACGCCTTCGGCATGCCGGCCGAGAACGCCGCGATGCAGAACAAGGTCCATCCGGCGAAATGGACCTACGAGAACATCGACACGATGCGCAAGCAGCTGAAGTCGATGGGGCTTTCGCTCGACTGGTCGCGCGAGTTCGCCACCTGCGACGTCGAATACTATCACCGCCAGCAGATGCTCTTCCTCGACATGCTGGACAAGGGCCTCGCCTATCGCAAGAAGTCGAAGGTCAACTGGGATCCGGTCGACATGACGGTGCTCGCCAACGAGCAGGTGATCGACGGCAAGGGCTGGCGCTCCGGCGCCGAGGTCGAACAGCGCGAGCTGGTCCAGTGGTTCTTCAAGATAACCGACTTTGCCGACGATCTTGCGAGCGCCCTGGACAGCCTGCCCGAGTGGCCGGAAAAGGTCCGGCTGATGCAGCGAAACTGGATCGGCAAGTCGGAAGGGCTGATGCTGCGCTGGGCGCTAGCCAAGGGGACTGCCCCGGACGGCGAGCGCGAGGTGACGGTGTTCACCACCCGGCCGGACACGCTCTATGGCGCCTCCTTCATCGCCGTCGCCCCCGACCATCCGCTAGCGCAGAAGGCGGCCGAAATCGACCCTGCGCTTGAGGCCTTCATCGCCGAGACCCGCCGCACCGGCACTTCGGCCGAGGCGATCGAGACCGCCGAGAAGAAGGGCTACCGCACGGCGATCGAGGCGGTGCATCCGCTCGACGAGACATGGCGCGTGCCGGTCTATGTGGCGAATTTCGTGCTGATGGAATACGGCACCGGCGCCGTCTTCGGCTGCCCGGCCCACGACCAGCGCGACCTCGACTTCGCCCGCAAATACGACCTGCCGGTTCGCCCCGTCGTCCTGCCGCCGCATGAGGATCCGGTCGCCTTCTCGGTCGCGGACAAGGCCTATGTCGAGGACGGCGTCATCTATAATTCGCAGTTTCTCGACGGCAAGAGCCCGGACGAGGCCTTCGAGGCCGTCGCCGAGAAGCTCGAGGCGAGCGATCTCTTCGGGGCACCCCAGGCGAGCCGGAAGGTCAATTATCGCCTGCGGGACTGGGGCATCTCGCGCCAGCGCTACTGGGGCTGCCCGATCCCGGTGCTCCACTGCGAGAGCTGCGGCGTCGTCCCGGAGGCTCGCGAAAATCTCCCGGTAAAGCTTCCCGACGACATCGACTTCGAAAAGCCCGGCAATCCGCTCGACCGGCACCCGACCTGGCGCAAGGCCACCTGCCCGGTCTGCGGCGGCGATGCTTCACGTGAAACCGACACGATGGACACCTTCGTCGATTCCTCGTGGTATTTCGCGCGCTTCACCGCGCCGCGCGCCGACGAGCCGACCGACCCGCAGGCCGCCAATGCCTGGCTGCCTGTCGACCAGTATATCGGCGGCATCGAGCACGCGATCCTGCATCTCCTCTATTCGCGCTTCTTCATCCGGGCGATGCGGGAATGCGGCCATCTCGACCTCGACGAGCCGTTCAAGGGCCTGTTCACCCAGGGGATGGTGGTCCACGAGACCTATCGCGACGGCCGCGAATGGGTGGCGCCCGTCGATGTGAGGATCGTCGAGGCTGACGGCCGCCGCGTCGCGACCCGCATCTCCACCGACACGCCGCTCGACATCGGCGGCATCGAGAAGATGTCGAAGTCGAAGAAGAACGTCGTCGATCCCGACGACATCATCGCCTCCTACGGCGCCGACACCGCCCGCTGGTTCGTCCTGTCCGACTCGCCGCCCGATCGCGACGTGATCTGGTCCGAGGCCGGCGTGGAGGGGGCCCACCGCTTCGTCCAGCGGCTTTGGCGGCTGGTCACCGAGACAGCGCCGAAGCTTCCGAACGCGGCCGGTGCGCCCGGCACCGACGGCGCGGCGCTGGAGATCCGCAAGGCCGCCCACCGCACGGTCGCCGGCGTTTCCGACGATATCGAGCGCCTCGCCTTCAACAAGGCGATCGCCCGCGTCCACGAGCTGGTCAACCAGCTCTCCGCCGCCTTCGGCAAGATCGACCCGGCCAATGCCGGCGAGACGGCAGCCGCGCGCGACGCGCTGTCGATGCTGACCCGCATCGTCGCGCCGATGATGCCGCATCTTGCCGAAAGCCTCTGGGAGGTGCTCGGCGAGACCGGCCTTGCCGCGGCCGCGCCCTGGCCGCAGGTGGACGACAGCCTGCTTTCGGACGATACGGTCACACTGCCGATCCAGATCAATGGCAAGAAGCGCGGCGACTTGACCGTGCCGGCCGCGGCCGGCAAAGCTGAGATCGAGAAGGCCGTGCTGGCGCTCGATGTGGTGAGCGCGGCACTGGCCGGCCAGGCGCCCAAACGCCTGGTGGTGGTGCCGGGGAGAATCGTCAATGTCGTCGTCTGATCGCGCCCGGCGCGTTCCTGCCGTGGGCTCGCCGAAAGGCCGATGGCTGCGCCTTGCGCCCGTGGCGGCCCTCGCTGCGGGGCTGCTGTCCGGCTGCACCGCCGGCCCGCTCTACGGCACCCACGGCGTCGGCGGCACCGATATCGGCGGCGAGGCCGCGCGGCTGCCCTATGCCGGCCGCATTGCCATCACCGAGGCCGACACCCGCACCGACCAGCTGGTGCGCAACGAGCTCCTGTTCCGGCTGAACCGCGGCAGGCCGGTGGTCGATCCGGTCTACGAGCTGCGCCTGTCGGTCAGCGGCAAGGCCCGCGGCACGATCGTCGAGAGCGAGGGCGTCTCGCGCTCGGTCATCTACATCGAGCGGGCGAAATACCAGCTCGTGCGGCTGTCCGATCAGCAGGTCGTCGCTTCCGGCGAACGCTCGGCGACGGTGCCCTACGACCAGACGATCCAGCTCTATCAGAGCCAGCGGTCCCTGAAGAATGCCCGCGAGGAGGCGAGCAAGCAGCTCGCCGGCCAGCTGGAACTCGCGGTGGCGAGCGCCCTGTCGCGCAGCGGCGGCTGAGCTGCAGCATCGGTCCGAAAATCGAAATCGATTTTCGGGCCGATGCGCAGATTCAATAACTTGGAACGTCGTTCGTGCGTCCATTTGAACGCACGACGCTCTAGGGCGTCGCGCCCACTGAGCGCCCCTCCCCGGTCAGCGGGGCGCGCTCCGGCGTGGATGAGGAGCCGCGCGGCCGAAAGACCGCCGTCAGCTGAAAGGAAGCCTGGCCTTGGCGCAGAAGAAAGCCGGCGAAGTCGAAGCCTTTCTCTCCCAGCCTGACTTTTCCTTTTCGCTCGTCCTCGTCTACGGGCCGGATAGCGGCCTCGTCGCCGAGCGATCGGCCAAGCTCGCCAAGAATTTCGGCGTCGAGCCTTCCGATCCTTTCGCGGCGGTGACGCTGTCGGCCGACGAGCTGGAAAAGGACATCGGCCGGCTGTTCGACGAGGCGAAGGCCCTCTCCCTCCTTGGCGGTAAGCGGCTCGTGCGGGTGCGCGGCGCCGGCGCCGGCCGGGCGCTTTCCGATGCCATTGGCGAACTTTCCGGCGAGAAGCTCGAGGACACGCTGGTGATCGTCGAGGCGGGCGATCTGAAGAAGAGCGCCGGGCTTCGGCTCAACGCCGAGCGCGGCCGCCACGCAATGGCCCTTCCCTGCTATCAGGACGAAGGCCGGGCGCTCGACCAGATGATCGACGAAGAGCTTTCGAATGCCGGCCTGTCGATGGACCGCGACGCCCGCGACGCTCTGAAGGCGCGGCTCGGCGCCGACCGCATCGCCTCCCGCGGCGAGGTGAAGAAGCTCTGCCTCTATGCACTCGGCGCCCCGACGGTCACCGAAGAGGACGTCGCGGCGATCGTCGGCGACGTCTCGGCCGATGCCCTGGACGAAGCCATCGACGCGGCCGCTTCGGGCGAGGTGAAACGACTGCCGCATCTGATCGACCGGCTGGCGACGGCCGGCACACCGACCTTCCAGCTGCATCAGACGCTGCTGCGCTATTTCCAGCAGCTGCAGGCGCTGCGGGAGGGCGTCGAGAGACGGGGCGAGCCCGTCGGCCGCGCCATCGACCGCCGCAGGCCGCATTTTCGCCGGCGACCGGCGATGGAGTCGGCACTGGCCGCCTGGACGCTCTCTGCCATCGACGCGAGACTGCAGGCGATCGAGTCCGACATTCTGGCCAGCCGCAAGGATGCCGGCCTGGCACTCACCATCACCCATCGCACGCTGATGGACACCGCGGTCGAGGCGGCGCGGCTGCGGGCGCGCGGCCGGGGCTGATGCGTTGGCTAGAACTGTGCGACTTTAGCCGGCTTATTTCAATCATCACCTCGCCTCCCGTTCGGCAAGGCAAAGAGTTTCTTCCGCAGGGCCCGACGTTTTGACCGGCAATCGACAGGGTTTCGTAGCTGCCGCCGTGGAAAATCGCCGCAACGGGCTTGAACCGCAGGACATCCCGGCAAATCATGCAACGAAAACGGGAGAGGAACCGATGGAAATCACACGCAGCGGCGAAACGCCTTCGGGGGCCGGCCCTTCGGAATACTTCACCGGCCATGTGCGGATCGATCCGATCGTGCGTCCACCCGAGCCCGCCCGGGTGCAGGTCGCCCGCGTGACCTTCGAGCCGGGTGCCCGCACCGCCTGGCACACCCACCCCTACGGCCAGACGCTGATCGTCACCGAGGGCTGCGGCTGGGTGCGCCGGGGCGGTGGGCCGAAAGAGACGATCCATCCCGGCGACATCGTCTGGATCGACCCCGGCGAGCGTCACTGGCATGGCGCGACCGCGACCACCAGCATGACCCATATCGCCATACAGGAGCGCAAGGACGGGCTTCCCGCCGACTGGATGGAGCAGGTGACCGACGCGGACTACGCCGGCGACTGAGGGCGTCCCTGGCGCGATCGGGGACTGCCGAGCCAAAGGGGCCACGGCGTCCACAACGAGTCTCGACGGGCTCGTGCCGCGGCAGCGACCATGGGCGCCGCGATTCGTCGCGGCCGACGACGCGACCGGCTTGCGCGCTGCACATCGCCCGAAAATCGGAATCGATTTTCGGGCCGCACGGTGCTGCGACTCAATAGTTTCGAGCGTCCTCTGCGCATGCGTTCGGACGCACTGCGCTCTAAAGCGAGCGCAGCCGCGGCGCGGTGAAGGCTGCGGTGTAGCCACCTCCCCGCTGCTCCAGCCGTTCGAGCAGCGCATCGAGATCGGCCTCGCTGTCGAGCGTGACGGTCAGCGTCGTCCTGCCGCCGGAGACGGCGATCGCCGCGTCGAGGCCCGTCGCCTCGCGAAACCGCTGCTCCTGGGCAATCTGTGCCTCGCTCTTCGCCGTCTCGCCGGCCGGCTTCCGGCCACGGCCTCGCGGCTTCGGAGCCTCCTCGGCGGCGGGGTCGCGGGCGAGCGCCTCGGCCTCGCGGACCGAGAGGTTTTCGGCGACGATGCGGCGGGCGAGCCCCACCGGATCATCGGCGGTCACTACGGTTCGGGCCGCGCCGGCCGACAGCGCCCCGGCCTCGACCATCGCGCGCACGTCGGTCGGCAGCTTCAGAAGTCGCAGCGTGTTCGCCACATGGCTGCGGCTCTTGGCAAGGACGTCGGCGAGATCGGCCTGGGTGTAGCCGTGCTCGTCGATCAGCGCCTGATAGCCCAGCGCCTCCTCGATGGCGTTGAGATCGGCACGCTGGACGTTCTCGATGATGGCGATTTCGAGCGACTGGCGATCGTTGATCTCGCGCAGCACCACCGGCACTTCGGCGAGCCCCGCCAGGGTCGCGGCGCGCAGCCGCCTTTCGCCAGCGACGAGCTCGAAACGTCCGCCGTCGCCGGCAAGCGGGCGCACCAGCAGCGGCTGCACCACGCCATGCTGGCGGATCGAGGCGGAGAGTTCGGCAAGATCCTCCTCGCGAAACGTCCGGCGCGGATTGTGCGGATTGGGGCTGATGCGATCAAGGGCGACGCTGCGCTCCGGCGCGATCGTCGGCGCGGCAGGCTGCGGATCGAAACCCGGCACCGGCCGCATGGGAGCGGCGACGCCCGATCCGATCAGCGAGGCAAGGCCCCGGCCCAGTCTCTGGCGCGATCTGTCTTCGCTCATGGGAGATCTCCTGCTCTCGCCCGTCTTCCGGCTTGTCGCCGCATCGCCATCCTGCACGTCCGCCGCTCCAGCGCCCTTCTCCTTCGCCCCGCTCATGCCGCGACCAGCCGCCCCTCGCGGCGGATCACCTCGGAGGCGAGCTGGATATAGGCCTGGCTGCCGGGGCACTTCATATCGTAGAGGATCGCCGGCTTGCCGTAGGACGGCGCCTCGGACACCCGGACATTGCGGGGGATCATCGTCTCGTAGACGTGCTCGCCCATATAGGAGCGCACGTCGCGCACCACCTGGGCGGCGAGATTGTTGCGGCTGTCATACATGGTCAGCACGATGCCGTGCAGCCCGAGCATCGGGTTGAGGCTGTCGCGCACCTGCTCCACCGTCTGGAGAAGCTGCGACAGGCCCTCCAGCGCGAAGAACTCGCATTGCAGCGGCACCAGGATCGCATCCGCCGCCGCCATGGCGTTGATGGTGAGGAGATTGAGCGACGGCGGGCAGTCGACCAGCACGAAGTCGAAATCGGCCTGTTCCTGCTGGTGAAAATGCAGCGCGTCCCGGAGCCGGTAGGCGCGGCCGTGAACGCCGGAAATCTCCATCTCGAAGCCGAGGAGATCCATGGTCGAGGGGATGATCGACAGGTTCGGCACGGCGGTCGCCATCGCCGCGTCGCGGATCGAGGCGGTCTCCTTCAGGACGTCGTAGGAGGAGATCTCGCGGTCGTCCTTGTCGATACCGAGGCCGGTGGAGGCGTTTCCCTGCGGGTCGAGATCGATGAGGAGCGCCCGCTTGTCGATCGCCGCCAGCGCCGTGGCGAGGTTGATCGCCGTCGTCGTCTTGCCGACGCCGCCCTTCTGATTGGCGATCGTGATGATCCGCATGGGTTTCTTCGCTGCCACGTCCATTGGCTGAAAGTCCATGTTCTTCAACGTCTTGGCATCGATCGGCCGAAGCTTCGCCTGCCGGCGATCGGGCTTCTCCGCGCCCCTGGCGCCTGCTCGTCAGCCGAGGCGAGGCGCGATATCGGTAATCTCGAGGATGACCGAATCAGCTTCGACCTCGGAAACATGAACTAACATGGTGAATCGCCATTTGGCAGCCGCCGCCGCAATTTCCTGTTCATGACTGCGGCCTTTGGGAAAGAAACACCGGGTTTCACGTGAAACATGCGGCGCGACCATGGCGAGAAGATCGTCGAGCGGCGCCAGAGCCCGGGCGGTGATGACCTCAGCGCTCGCGATAACCGGCCCCGCGGCCTCGATGCGCACTGGATGGGCGCGGCCCTTCAGCCCCATTTCCCGCTGCGCTGCTGCGAGAAACGCCGCCTTCTTGTGGCTCGATTCGACCATGTCGACGGAGCTTTCCGGCCGACACGCCGCAACGACCAGCGCCGGAAGACCGCCGCCGGAGCCGAGATCGACGCCGCGCGAGAACGCCGGAAGCAGCTTTTCGAGACCCATGGCGTCGGCGATGTGGCGGCGCCAGACATCGCCGATCGTCGAGGGAGCGACGAGATTCACCCGCGCCTGCCACTCGGTGAGAAGCCCCACATAGATATCCAGCCGGTCCATGGTTTCACGTGAAACGGCGAAGTGCTGCGCGAACCAGGCCCGGCCCGAGATTTGCTGCGCCGCAACATCACCGGCGTTCGGTCGCTTCGCCTTGATCGGTTTCTTGGCCGAAGCATGGGGTTTGGGGCGAAGGACTGTCCCCTCGGCAAAAGAGCCTTCGCGGTCACTCTGAGGGCCGCGACGGTCCGCCGGGTGGGCGCGTGTCGGCCGGTCACGCCGCATCGAGAAGCGCACCCCGTCGCATGGCAAGGAGCAGGAGCGCCAGTGCCGCCGGCGTCATTCCGTCGATGCGTTCGGCCTCGGCAACGGTCGCCGGCCGACGCGCCTGAAGCTTCTGGCGCAGCTCGTTGGACAGGCCGGCAATCGCGCCATAGTCGAGGCCGGGCGGGATCTCCCGCGCCTCGTCCCTGCGCAGCCGCTCCTGATCCTTCTTCTGGCGGTCGAGATAGACGTCGTAGGCCGCTTCGATCTTCACCCTGGCGAAGGTCTTGTCGTCGATCGCGGCAAGCGACGGCCAGACCGCAAGGAGCCGCTCGAATTCGACGGCGCCCTGGGCAAGAAGCTGCCAGGCGCTGCGCCGCCGGCCGTCCTGATTGACGGCGATGCCGTGTCGTCCGGCCTCTGCCGGCGTGATGGTCGCCGCTTCCAGCGCCCCGCGGGCAGCGACGAAGGCCGCCTCGCCTTCCGCGAAGAGTCTTGCACGCTCTTCCGAGGCGATGCCGAGCGAGATGGCAAGCGGCGTCAGCCGCCGGTCGGCATTGTCGGCCCTCAGCGACAGGCGGAATTCGGCCCGCGAGGTGAACATCCGGTAGGGCTCGGTCACGCCGGTCCGCGTCAGATCGTCGATCATCACGCCGACATAGGCGTCGGCGCGGCCGATGATGATGGGCGCGGACCCGCCGGCGAGCCGCGCTGCATTCAGCCCGGCGACGAGCCCCTGCGCGCCCGCCTCCTCATAGCCGGTGGTGCCGTTGATCTGGCCGGCGAGGAACAGCCCCGGCGCCTTGCGCAAGGCGAGAGAGCGGTCGAGTTCGCGCGGGTCGACGTAATCGTATTCGATGGCGTAGCCGGGCTTCAGGATGCGGACATGCTCCAGCCCGGGGATCGAGCGCAGGAATACCTCCTGCACGTCCTCGGGCAGCGAAGTCGACAGGCCATTCGGATAGACCGTGTCGTCGTCGAGGCCCTCCGGTTCGAGGAAGATCTGGTGGCCGTCCCGATCACCGAACTTGACGATCTTGTCTTCGATGGAAGGGCAGTAGCGCGGACCGACGCCCTCGATGCGGCCGGAATAGAGCGCCGAGCGGGAGAGGTTCTGCCGGATGATCGCGTGGGTCGCCGGCGTCGTGCGGGTGATGCCGCAATCGATCTGCGGATTGTCGATCCGCTCCGTCAGGAACGAGAAGGGCACCGGATCGTCGTCCGGCCGCTGCCGGTCGAGACTGTCCCAGTCGATGGTCTTGCCGTCGAGCCTTGCCGGCGTGCCGGTCTTCAGCCGGCCGAGTTCCAGCCCGAGCCGGCGCAGCGTCCCGGAGAGGCCGAGGGAAGGATCCTCGCCCATCCGCCCCGCCGGGATCTGCCGCTCGCCGAGATGGATCAGACCGCCGAGAAAGGTGCCGGTGGTGATGACGACGGCGCGGCAGGCGATCGACCTGCCATCGGCGAAGACGACGCCGCAAACCGCGCCCGAGTCGTCGAGGCAGAGGTCGAAGACGTCCCCCTCGACAACGGCGAGGTTCTTCGTCGCGGCGATCAGCTCCTGCATCGCCGCGCGATAGAGCTTGCGGTCGGCCTGGGTGCGCGGCCCCCAGACGGCCGGCCCCTTGCTGCGGTTGAGCATGCGGAACTGGATGCCGCCCTTGTCGGCGGCGATCCCCATCAGGCCGCCCAGCGCATCGATCTCGCGCACCAGGTGGCCCTTGCCGATCCCCCCGATGGCGGGATTGCAGCTCATCGCGCCGACCGTTTCGAAACGGTGGGTGACGAGGATCGTCGCCGCGCCCGCCCGCGCGGCGGCGCTCGCCGCCTCGCAGCCGGCATGGCCGCCACCGACGACGACGACGTCGGCGCTCACCGGAATGTCGGGCAGAACGGGGGAAGGGGAACGGGTCTTGGTCATGATGGTCGGACTGTCGTCTTAATCGTCGGGTCGGGCCGGGCAGAGGTCGTCGGCGAAAGCGGAGGACTGCGCCCTTACACCCGGCCGCCCTCAAGGATGCCGCCAGCGGCGGATCCCCGGTTGGGCCGCCGTGCGCTTTGCTCTATCATCCGTTCCTATAGGATAGACCGCAGCTTGGAACAATGTTGCGGTCGTTGCCCGTCCCGGCACCCCGGAGGTCGCATGCGATGAGTCTTCTGGAGATCCGGGCTTCGACTCCTGCCGAGTTCTTCGCCTGGCAGGAGAGCCAGGACGAGCGCTACGAACTCGTCAACGGCTTCCCACTGCTTCAGCCACGAGCGCCGATGGGCCATAACCTCCTCGTCGTGAACATTCTTGGCGGGATCGGCCAGCGGCTGCGTCGCTCGCCTTGTCGCGCTTTCACTGCCAATATCGGGGTCGAAACCCTCCCCGGCCAGATCCGCCGGCCGGATGCCGGCATCGACTGCGGCATCTTTGACCCCGACGGCTATCTCGCCGCCAAGCCCATCGTCGTCTTCGAAGTGCTCTCACCATCGACGCGGGACTTCGACCGACTGCGCAAGGTCGATGAATACAAGCAGGTATCGACGATGCGCCACATCGTCGTCGTCGAGCCAAAGCGGCCGCAGGTTCTGGTCTGGTCGCGGAACATGGCGAGCGAGAGTGCCGGCAAGTGGACCGCCGAAGAAATGATCGGGCTCGAACGTGTCATCCGCCTCGACGCCGTCGCCCTCGAACTGCCGCTCGCCGAGATCTACGACCGGCTGAGTTTCGACGACTGAGGCGCGGGGACCGCTTGGCCCGGCAACACCCCCGACGCCCTTCGACGGACTGTCAACCCGAGAGGTCTGGACGACCACGCTCCTTGCGATAGTGTGCCATGAAACCAACCCGCCTCATTTCTCGGCAGGACGGGCGGGTGGCTGAAATATCACCAGCCGGGGCGATCGCAGTCTTCATGGCACCACCTTCCGAAACCGCCGCGGCGATCACCCTGACGCCGGACCTCGTGGCGCTGACGATCCGGCCCGAGCCGGATCTGGGCCCGGAGCCGGGATGGACGGCGCTCGACGAGGATGAACTCGACGCGTTGGCACGGCAGTATCTGGCCGAGAGCCACGGCGAGCCGCTCTGGGTCTTCGCCTATGGCTCGCTGATCTGGAAGCCGGATTTCGACGCCATCGATCACCGCCGGGCCACTGCTTATGGCTGGCACCGCTCCTTCTGCCTGAAGATGACCCGCTGGCGCGGCTCGCCCGAACAGCCGGGCCTGATGATGGCGCTGGAGCGCGGCGGGCGCTGCGACGGTGTCATCTACCGGCTGCGGGACGAGGATCGCGAGGCGCAGCTGCGCCGGGTGCTCTATCGCGAGATCCGCTTTCGCGAGAACCTTTCGATGGCCCGCTGGGTGCCCGTTCACACCGCCGGGGGCAAGCTGCGTGCCTTGACCTTCTGGGCCGGGCCGACCGGGGAGCGGATCGCCAGCCGGCTGCCACTGGCAGAGGTCGCGCATGTGCTGGCGAGGGCCTGCGGCCATGCCGGCTCCTGCGCGGAATATCTCCACAACACCGTCCGGCACCTCGAGGAGTTCGGCATCCGCGACCGCAATCTCTGGCGTCTGCAGGAGCTGGTCGCAGCGGAAATCCGCAGCATCCACCAGGACGCGGCCTGATCGCGGCAACGAGAGAGCGGGGGTTCGGCCTCAGCCGGCGTCGCCGCGGCGTGGCGGCTCCTTCACACGCCCCATCATCAGCGTGTCGACCAGAACGCCTTGTCGCAGCGCCGCCGCCCGCAAGCGTCCCTCGATCTCGAAGCCGTGGCTTTCGTAAAGCGCAATGGCCGGCTTGTTGTCGGCGATGACGTCGAGCTCGAGCCGCGACAGGCCGAGCCAGTCGTCGGCAAGCGCCAGCAGTTCCAGAAGCAGCGCCGTTCCGAACCCCTGACGGAGATGATCGTCATGGACGCCCATGCCGATCTGCCCGACATGGCTGCGCCGGCCGAGCAGACGCAGCAGGCTCGCCGCGCCCGTGATGGTCCCTTCGGCTTCGACAACCAGCAGCGTGAAGTTCGGTCCGCGATCGAACAGCCGCTGCCGGGTTCCCGCGAAGCTCTCATGTGGCATGCGCAGCGTGCCCTGCCGATAGTTCGGAAGGTTCATCAAGGCGTTCAGCCCGGCGAGATCGCCCTCCCGCGCGGCACGGATGGTGAATGTCGCCGCCATCGGCCACTCCTCACTTGCCGATACAGAATTCCGAAAAGATCACGTCCAGAAGGTCTTCGATGCCGACCTTGCCGGTGAGCCGGCCGAGCGTGTCGGCGGCCCGCCTGAGCGTCTCCGCGCCGATCTCGGCGGGGAGGGTGGAATTGCCGACGAACTCCTCGAGGATCCGCAGGGTCTCGTTGAGAAGATCGCGCTGGCGGGTGCGAAGCGGGATCGCCTCGCTGGTACCGCCGCCTTCGGTACCGGCCGCGGCCGCTGCAAGTTCGGCGATCCTGTCCGTCAGCGCGTCGAGGCCCTCGCCGGTCTTGGCGGAAATCGCAAAGTCGAAACGGAAATCGTTCCACTCGTTGCCGAAGCGGGCAACGAGACCGCTCGGCGCCGGCCTGTCCGCCTTGGTGCGAACGGTGAGGATGCGCCGACGGCCTTTCGCCGTGCCCTCGACGAGATCCTGATGGGAGGCGTCGGCGGCAAGCAGCATGGGATGTTTCACGTGAGACAGGAGCTCGGTGAAGCGGGCTAGGGGGCCGTGGCCATGCTGGGTGTCGACGAGCGCAAGCACGAGATCGGCCTTCGCCATCACCTCACGGGCCCGCTCGACGCCGATCGCCTCGACCTTGTCCGACGTCTCGCGAATCCCGGCCGTGTCGGAAAAGCGCACTGGAATACCGCCGAGATCGAGAGTCGCCTCGATGACGTCGCGGGTGGTGCCAGGCACCTCCGTCACGATCGCCACCTCGCGGTCGGCGAGCGCGTTGAGAAGGCTCGACTTGCCGGCGTTCGGCGCGCCGACGATCGCCACCTTGAAGCCGGAACGCAGGATCTCGCCGCGGTCTGCCCGGACGAGATGGGCGCGGATCTCCGACACCAATCCGGCGACATCCGCCGTCAGGCGGTCGGCGACATCCTCTCCGACATCCCCCTCGTCGGCAAAGTCGAAGGAGGCTTCGAGCCGCGCGCGGGCCTCGGTGAGACGCTGCATCCAGCCTTCGTACAGCTTGCGCAGGGTGCCGTTCGCCTGGAGCACTGCGGCCCGGTGCTGGCCCTCGGTCTCCGCCGCGATGAGGTCGGCGAGCCCCTCGGCCTCGGTCAGGTCGATGCGGCCGTTCTCGAAGGCCCGGCGGGTGAATTCGCCGGCTTCGGCGAGCCGCGTGCCGACGCTGGTGGTGATCGCCTCGAGGCAGGCAGCGACGACCGCCCGGCCGCCATGAAGATGGAATTCCGCCACATCCTCGCCGGTGACCGTCTCAGGCCCCGGAAAGAAGATCGCAATGCCCCGGTCGATCGGCCCGCCGGCCGCGTCCCTGAACGCGCGCAGGCTCGCCCGCCGCTCCGGCGGCACCGAGCCGCACAGCCGCTCGAGGGCGCTGCGGGCGTCCGGCCCGCTTACCCGGACGACGGCGACCCCGGACGGCAGCGCGCCGGAGGAAAGGGCTGCGATGGTATCGGCATGCATGGCCGGCGGCCTCGGTGTTCGGCGTTGGTCAGGGCCGGAGCTTACGACATGGCAGCCGCGAGCGCGACGCTTGAAGACATCCGAATGGCGATGCCCCTGGATACCCAGGACGGGGCCCGAGAATGACGCAGCGGCGGGGCCGGCCCCACGTCGATGAAGGCCGCGAGGGTTGTCGAAAACCTCGCAACAGGGTGTTAGAGCATCGAAACTTCGTCATCCCGGGCTCGACCCGGGATCCATTCCAAACCGTTGCCTTCGTCGCGGCGACCGCTGCCAAGGCATTGTTTTATCTGCACTGAACAGACCGCTCCACCGCTGAGGAATGGATCCCGGCTCAGGGGCCGGGATGACGAAGCTTCAAGCTTGCCGGCCATTCTCCCACGCCGAAGAAGCCCACCCAACCTGTGAATCTTGTCGGGACGGGGCCCAAGAATCTAGGAGCAGTGCTGCAACGCGTGAGGGTGGCCAGTTGCCGGGCGGTATCGGTGTTTCGAGAGGACCCCTACCAAACAAAGCCGAAAAATGAGGAAACGTCATTGCTGCCTCGGTCTCAGACCCGCCTTAGCGCCGCCACCGCGGCTTCGCCGAGGATCAGCGCCCCCGCGCCGCCGATCACTCCGCCGGCCGCGCGGTTGAGCCGGCGGATGGCTTGCGGCCTCGTCATCATGCCCCGGGCCTTGGCCGCGACGAAGGCATAGGGCGACAGGACGAGGAAGAGAACGAGGATGGTCAGGATCGAAAGCACCACGTACTGCGAGACGCCGACGCCGCGAAGGTCGAGGACGGAAGGCAGAAGCGCGAGATAGAAGACGATCGTCTTGGGATTGCCGAGGGTGACCATGAAGCCGGCGAGCAGCGACCTCGCCCCGCTCCTCGCCTTCGCCGCATGCAACTCGGCGAGCCCGCCGCGGTTTCTCCAGAAGACAGTGGCAAGATAGATGAGATAGGCGCCGCCGAGGATCTTCACGACGAGGAAGGCTTCGGCGAAGATTTCCGCGAGAGCCGCCAGCCCGGCGACGGCGATGGTCAGATAGGCGAGATCGCCGAGGGCAAGCCCCGCCAGAAAGAACAGCGCGGCTCTGAGCCCGCTGCCGAGCGACTGGCCGACCAGCCCGGCAACGCCGGGACCAGGGATGAAGGCGGCGATGCCAAGGGCCGCTGCATAGGCGGCGAAAGGCGCGATCGAGGCAGTCGTCATCTCCGTCTTCTCCATCCGGCGCCGTTCAGGGCCAAGGCGCCTGTCCTTAAACCGGAACCGGGCCTTGCGCAGCCCGAAAAGCGGCGCGGGCATATTGACCGGAGGACGCCCGGCGTCGAGACAGGCGAGCCCCGTCACTCCATTGGCCGGCTGGCACCGGCGGCACGCCCCCACTCGAAGAGCCGCCCACGCCCTCTAGCTGTCCCCTCCCGTCGCGCAGCCGTCCATCTCGATGTGGCGGCGGAGCCATGCTTTCCAACCTCGAGGCCGGAGCACCCCCATGAGCAACCAGCTCGGCGATGCCGTCAGCCCCTATCTCCTGCAGCACAAGGACAATCCCGTCGACTGGCGGCAATGGTCGGCCGAAGCGCTCGCCGAGGCGAAGGCGCGCGACTGCCCGGTGCTCCTGTCGGTCGGCTATGCCGCCTGCCACTGGTGCCACGTCATGGCCCATGAGAGCTTCGAGGATGCGGGCGTCGCCGGAGTGATGAACCGGCTCTTCGTCAATGTGAAGGTCGACCGGGAGGAACGGCCGGACATCGACCATCTCTACATGTCGGCGCTGCACGCACTCGGCGAGCAGGGCGGCTGGCCGATGACGATGTTCCTGACGCCGGACGGGCGGCCGTTCTTCGGCGGCACCTATTTCCCGAAGGAGCCGCGCTATGGCCGGCCGGGCTTCGTCCAGGTGATGGAGGCGATCGCCAAGGCGTGGACGGAGCGGCGCGCCGAGATCGACAGGAGCGCCGGGACGATCGCCGATCATATCCAGTCGGTCATCGGCCAGTCGGCGATCGGCCAGCAGAAAGGCGGGCAAACGGGCGGCGATGCCGGGCCGGCCGGTCTCGACCTCGCCGCTGCCGCCGCGCGCATCCATGCCATGATCGATCCCGCCCGCGGCGGCATGCGCGGCGCACCGAAGTTTCCCAACGCGCCCTTCATGGAAATCCTCGCCCGATCGGCCTTCGAAACCGGCGATGAGGCGCATCTCGCCGCCTTCCTGAAGACCATGCAGGCGCTCTCCAATGGCGGCATCTACGATCATCTCGGCGGCGGGCTGCACCGCTATTCCACCGACGACCGCTGGCTGGTGCCGCATTTCGAAAAGATGCTCTATGACAACGCCCAGTTCCTGCGCCATCTCGGCTGGGCCTTCCGCGCCACCGGCGACGACCTCTTCCGGAGCCGCATCGAGGAGACCGTCGGCTGGCTCCATCGCGAGATGCTGACCCCTGGCGGCGGTCTAGCGGCCTCGCTCGACGCCGACAGCCCCGACGAGCACGGGCATCCGGAGGAGGGGGCGTTCTATGTCTGGCGGAAAGGCGAGATCGACGCCGTGCTTGGTGACACGGCGCCGGGCTTTGCCGCCGCCTATGACGTCTCGGCCGACGGCAACTGGGAGGGCAAGACCATCCTCCACCGGCTGCATCCCGGCGCGCGGACCGACGATCCGGATTTCGCCGAGGCGCGGGCAAGGCTGCTCGAGGCGCGCGAGAAGAGGGCCCGGCCGGGCCGCGACGACAAGGTGCTCGCCGACTGGAACGGGCTGGCGATCCGGACGCTCTGCGAGGTCTCCTATATCCTCGACGACCACCGGGCGCTGCAGATGGCGAAGGACGCCTTCGCCTTCGTGATGGACGAGATGGTGGTGGATGGCCGGCTGCGCCATGCGGCAAGGGATGGCCGGACGGCGGGCCTTGCACTCTCCTCCGACTATGGGGCGCTGATCGCGGCTGCCGCGGCGCTGTTTGCCGAGACCCGCGACGCCACCTATCTCGATCGCGGCCTGTGGCTCGCCGAAGAGCTCGAACGCTGGCACGGCGACGGGGAGGGCGGCCACACGCTCAACGCGTCCGATTCAGCCGACGTGCTGTTTCGCCTGAGGGGCGACCAGGACGAGGCAGTCGCGAGCGCCACATCGCTCGTCATCGACGGGCTCTCGCTGCTCGGCCAGGCGACGGGGCGCATCGCGGTGATCGAGGCGGCCGAGCGCGCGGCGGCGGCGGCGGCGGCCCGCATCGGCGACAGGGTGTCCGGCCATCCGGGCATTCTCGCCGCCTCCCGGCGACTTGCCCGCGGCAGCGAGCTGGCGATCTTCGGAGAGCCGGGCGAAGAGCGGTTCGACGCGATGCGGAAAACGGCCCTCGCCACCGTCGACCTCGACCGGCTCGACCTTTTCGCCGGCTCGCCCGAGGAGCTGCCGGCGGAACTCGCCATTGCCGGCATCAGGCCTGAGCGGCTGCCCGCGGCGCTGCTGTGCGAAAACCGCGTCTGCCGTGCGCCGGTGTTTTCCGGCGGAGATCTCGAAGGGTTGCTGAAACGGACCGGATGACCCGCCTTTCAGAGGCGACGCAACCGGGCTCGATGAGGAGCCGGACGCTCCACAGCGGCGCGCAATCTTGTGTCATTCCTCGGCATAGTCGTGGAGGATCGTGTCGATCAGAGTGCGGTAGTGCACGCCCTTTTCGCTCGCCTTCTGCTTCAGGCGAGCAAGATCCCGCTCCGAAACCGAAATCGCGATCTGCTGGCGACCCGAACCTCTGAGCATCCCGAGGGCAGTCTCCTTGAGTGCCACCCGCCTTTCGCCGAGTTCGCCGATCGAGACCCAGCCATCCGCTTCGTTGAATTCATATTCGGCCCGCTCCTCGTCCGTCTCCAGGACCGGCAGCGGCTCGTTTCCGGGTTTCATTTGCGGCTCTCCAGATACTCCCGTGTCGCCTTGCGGCTGGGATACATCGTCTTCAGAAACACGCCGTCAGGACGGTCGACGAAGGGAACGACCCAGGCATAGCCGTCGAGGTCGACGATCCATTGGCGCTGGTGCGGATAACGCTCGGCGTTGGGATGGGCTCTTTCGTCCAGGAGGCATTCTTGTGAAAGCGCCAAGACGATCCGTTCGAAGCCAAACCCGTATTGGCGCCTGAGGATCGCATTCTTCTCGTCACTCCAGCCGATCCTCATGGCCGAATATGCGCCCTACCATCTGTTCCAGCAAGCCGCGCCGCACGGCAGGACGCCGGCAGCGGAACGACCTTACTGAAAAAGAACAGCGCCGGCAGATCCTCCCGCCGGCGCCCGCGTCTCTTGCTTCAGCCTTCGCGCCTCACAGCAGCCCGGCTTCCTTGTAGTAGCGCTCGGCGCCGGGATGCAGCGGCACCGGCAGGTTCTTCGCCGCCGTCTTCGGATCGATGGCCTTCGCCGCATTGTGGGCGGCGACGAGATCCGGCAGATGCTCGAAGAGCTGCTTGGTCATCTGATAGGCGAGCTCCTCGTCGACATCCGAAGAGGTGACCAGGATGTTGGTGATGGCGAGGGTCGGGACCGCCTTGTCCTGTCCGTCATAGGTGCCGGCGGGGATCTCGGCGGACTGGAACGGCGCGCCAAGCTTCTCGGCGATCTCGGCCGGAACGGCGACGACGGTGATCGGCAGCGAGGCGGCGAGGTCGCGGATCGAGGCGACGCCGAGGCCGGCCGACTGCAGCGTCGCATCGAGCTGGCGGTTCTTGATCAGTTCGACGGATTCGGCAAAGGGCAGATATTCGGTCTTGCCGAGATCGTCATAGCTCATGCCGGCGGCCGAAAAGATCGCCCGGGCATTGAGCTCGGTGCCGGAAGCCGGCGCGCCGACCGACAGGGCCTTGCCCTTCAGCCCTGCCAGATCGGTGATGCCGGAATCCTTCGAGGCGACGATCTGGACATAGTTCGGATAGATCGCCGCGATCGCCCTCAGCTTCTCCACCTTTTCGGGAAAGCCCGCCTCGGCATTGCCTTCCGCCGCCGCCTTGACCGAGTCGCCGAGGGCGAAGCCGATCTCGCCGCGCCCTTGGGCAACAAGCTTAATGTTCTCGACCGACGCCTTGGTCGACTGGACCTGCGTCTTAACCCCCTCGATGTTGTCGCCATAGACCTTGGCGAGGGCAACGCCGAGCGGATAGTAGACGCCGGACGTGCCGCCGGTGAGCACGTTGATGAACTGCTGGGCCGAGGCCGAAGCGGGGGCGAAGGCGAAGCCGGCGACCATGGCGGTCGCGGCAAGTCGCGCGAAATGTCTCATGAATTTCCTCCCGTGACGGGCCGACACGGCCCGGGCGTGAACTTGTCACATCGGGCCGCCCGACCTCAACCCCGACGGCGTGCGACCTTCGTTTGGTTGGCGCGCCGGCGGCCGGGCCGACGATCGATTTCACGTGAAACGCCGGGGGAAAACTCCGAGGGCGCGCCTATCTCATCCCATGCGTCCCGCCGTCGGACGTCTTGCTGGAGATGATCGTCATGCTGAAGGAATTTCGCGAATTCGCCCTCAAGGGCAACATGGTCGATCTCGCCATCGGCATCATCATCGGGGCGGCGTTTTCCGGCCTCGTCAATTCCATCGTCTCGGACCTGTTCATGCCCCTGGTCGCAGTGATCACCGGGGGCGTCGACTTCTCCAACAAGTTTCTTGCGCTTTCGAGCAATGTCACCGCGGCTGGTCTCGAAGAGGCCCGCAAGCAGGGGCCGGTCTTCGCCTATGGCAAGTTCATCACCCTGACGATCAACTTTCTCATCGTCGCCTTCATCCTGTTCCTCGTCGTCAAGATGATGAACCGGCTGAAGCGCAAGGAGGAGGAAAAGCCCGCGCCGATCGCCGAAGTGCCGCGGGAGGAAAAGCTCTTGGAGGAGATCCGCGACATCCTGGCCACCGGCGTCGGGGCGGAACGTCGGGTCTAGGGCGCCGTGCGTTGAAATGGACGCACGAAAGACGCCCTAGCTTATTGAATCACCGCAGCATCTTTCCGAAAATCGATGCCGGATTTTCGGACCGCTGCCGTCGTCGTCGCTATGATGCCTTGCGTCCATGCTTGCGAGCCATCGTGAGCAATCCACCGGCGACAAGTCCCCAGACGGCTCCGCTGAAGCCGGCAAAGCTCATGCCGCTCGCGACGATGAGGAAGGTCAGGGCGGGCGCCTCGATCCCCGTCGAAACATCGTCGAACGCCCCCTTGCACGCGGCAACGAAGGCGGGGATCAGAGCCAGTCCCGCCAGGCCGGTGAAGAGGTCCGGAGGCGCGATGTTGCCCAGCCAGACGACGACACCCGCCAGAAAGGCGAGGGCGATCAGCGCAAAGCCGTTGATGATCGCGGCCCAGTAGCGCTTTGCGGGGTCCGCCCCCGCATCCTCGCTGGACATCATCGCCGCGACGATCGCCGACATGTTGACCGGTACGGCGCCGAAGGGAGCGATCAGAAGGCTGGCAGTTCCGGTTCGCCGAAGCAGTTGTCCCCGTTCGACGGGATAGCCATGGAGTTCCAGCATCGCGAAACCCGGAATGTTCTGGCCCGCCATGGTCACGAGGTAGAGCGGCAAGGCGATGGATATGAATGCCGCGGCGGTCAGGTGCGGCAGCACGGGCTCGAGGACGGGAAGGAATGCGAGCCCGGGCGTTCCGGTCGTGGCCGAGCCGTCGTTGCCGATGACGAGAACGCCGACGAAGGCGACGACGGCCAGTGGCATGGCGGCAAGCCGATGCCAGCAAAGCCCGATGCCCCAGGCAATGATGATCGGCCCCATCAGTGCCGGGATGGAGCCGAGAGCCAAAGCAGGGGCGATGCACAGGCGGAACAACACCCCGGCAAGGAGCGCACTCGCCAGGGCCTTCGGGATCATCGCCACCAGACGCCGCAAGGGCGGCAGGAGACCGGTCAGGACGATCAGCCCGGCGCACAGGATCAGTCCACCGACCGCTTCGGAAAAGCCACCGGGCAGCACGGCGGACGAAGCGAGAAAGGCAGCCCCGGGCGTCGACCAGGCGACGGCCGCAGGGGTGCGGGTCACCAGGGGAATCCAGATGCTGCAGAGCGCCATCGCCAGTGTCGCAAAGAACAGACCGGTCGCCGCTTGCTCATCGCTGGCACCGACACCGGAGAGGCCTGCCAGAACGATCGAGAAAGAGGCTGCATAGCCGACGACGGCTGCAAGCAGCCCCATGGTGACGGCGGATGGTGTCAGATCACGCAGATTGACGCGCAAGGAGGGGCTCTTTTTCACGAATGTGGAGCGCCCAGCCTATGGAGCCGCCACCCGCGTCGCGCAAGGTGGTTTGCTGAACCACTGGACACGTCCTTAAACGTGTGGAAGATAAGTTAATTAGACTTTGGTTGCAGGGCTACAAATGAGCTATCGAGCTATCAAAGATAGGCAGGCAATTCATCAAGCAATTGACCGATGGGAGATGGCCTTCGATCAAATTGGAACGCGGCAGCATTCGTTCGCAAACAACCTGATTTGGGTCGAGAAAATGGGGTTCTGGTTTGCCGCCGGTGGATGGGAACGTTCTGGGGGCTACCGATACTGGAACGGCATCGGGAACAGGCTAGGTGGGCCGAAAGAGCGAAATCTCATCGTTGAAGTCAATCCACCTGACGGCGAGATACCAGGACGCTGGCAAGGACTGGTAGCTACTGATGACGCGGGGCGAGACTGGATTCTCCACGCTGGCGAGATGAATGCGGGCGTCAAGCGCATCCACCTCCGAGACTATACAGCGAACCATGCAGCAGATCGTGTCGATGTTCATTTCTCGGATGGAAGTCAAAGACCCTATTACGTCGTCGCCTGCCTGAACGAGAGTTATCTTGAGATCGTTTTGAGCACACAACGTTACATGAACGCGTGCATCAAGCTCCGTGCGCTTGTCGCGGACAAATCGTCTCGCTCGTTCGAAGTTCAGGAGAAAGCCCTGATTTCCGAAGAAGCCATAGGCACCATCTCCGCAGGACCGCAGGACGCGAAAAGCTACGATCGTATCCATGCTCGGGTGTGGCATGCCCTGCGCCAAACATTGGAGGGAAGAGGTATTAAAGTCGCCAACCTGCGGGTCGGCTCGCTTGGTCCCGATCTCTATACGTTAGATATGGTCCAGCCGGCTCTATACGAAATCAAGACTGCCGTTGGCTCCTCAGATTTCCTAAAGGCGCTAGGACAACTTTTATTCTACGATAAACTTCTTGGTGGTCACTACCGTAAAATATTGATTGTCCCCTCTGGACTCAAGCAGTCAAATATCAGCATCTTGAAAGGTTTTGATATTGAAATCGTGATATATAAGAAAAATGGTCCACATTACGTATTTGATGGCCTTTGACGGAAACCACAGGCCGGCCGATCGGGCTCGGAAAGGGCCTGTAATTGTGATCCAACAGCGCGCGGCGTCCTAATGGACAAAGCTTTGCCAGTCGAGTAGTCGCGGCGATACGCCACCGAGCCACGAACCGACAAGCATCAGAAATCCGCCGCCGCCCCTCACACCACGGGGCTGAGCAGCGGTTCGCCCCTCAGATGCGCCTTGAGGTTCTTGACCACCATCTGGCCCATGGCGGCCCGGGTCTTGTGCGTCGCCGAGCCCTGATGCGGCAGGAGGACAACGTTTTCGAGCGCCCGCAGCTTCTCCGGCACATGCGGCTCCTTCTCGAAGACGTCGAGGGCGGCGCCGCCGAGGCCGCCGGTCTCCAGGAGCTCGATCATCGCCGCTTCGTCGACCAGCGTGCCGCGGCCCATATTGACGAGCTTGCCCTTCGGCCCGAGGGCCTCCAGCACCTTGCGGCTGACGATGCCCTTGGTCTCGGCGGTGCCCGGCGCGATCGCCACCAGCCAGTCGACCGCCTTCGCCATCTCGGCGAGGTCGGCATAATAGGGGTAGGGCACGTGCTCCTGGCGGGTGCGGCCGTGATAGACCACCTCCATGTTGAAGGCCTGGCAGAGCTTGGCGATGGTCTTGCCGATGCGGCCGAGGCCCAAAATGCCGACGCGCCGGCCGGTCAACTCGTCGGTGAGGCCAAAGGTGCCTTCGCTCTCCCAGCGGCCGGCGCGGACATAGGCGTCGGCCTGGGGCACGCGGTGGCAGAGCGCCAGCATCAAAGCGAGGGTCGTCTCGGCGACGCAGTCGTTCAGGACATCGGGCGTGTTGGTGACGGAGACGCCGTGCTCCTTGGCCGCCTGAACGTCCACCGCGTCGTAGCCGACGCCGAAAGACGAGATGATTTCGAGATTCGGCATCGCCGCGATCATCTCCCGCGAGGCGCCGTGATGGCCGCCGGTGGCGACGAAGCGGCAGGTGGGTGCGAGGCGCTGGAGGAGGGCCGGCCTGTCGTCCGCCTCGAAATAGCGGTGGCAGGTGAAGTCTTCCTCCAGCGATGCCTCGACGGGCGCGGCGAAGGGGCAGATTTGCAACAGATCGGGCTTGGCCATGGTCGGTCCTTGATGAGGCGGGGGGCGATGTCCGGCTGGGCAGACCGCATCCGCATTGAAAGTGCAAGTGGCGCGGTCGGGCGCCAGGGCGAACACAGCCTGGGCGTCGTTCATTGGCCGATCTCCCCCCTTGAGGGGGAGATGGGTGGCAACCCAGAGGGGGGTGCAGCGCTGGCGATCGGACGTGTCGGCGCCCGTCGCGCCCCCCTCTGCCTACCCGCATCTTCCCCGCAAGGGGGGAGATCGATGCGTCACCGGCGGCGCTTGCCTGCAAGCGATCGCCCCGAGTCAGGCGTCGGCCGGCCGGGCGCGCCGGCCCCGTCGCAGCGCCGCCATCACCAGAGGGATCGACCAGATGGCGATGGTGAAGAGGCCGAGGCCGGCGGCGATCGGCCGTTCGAAGAAGGCGAGGAAGCTGCCATCCGCCTTGATCATCGAGGTCACGAAGTTCTGCTCCAGCATCGGCCCGAGGACGAGGCCGAGGATCGCCGGGGCGATCGGAATGTCGTTCTCCTCCATCAGGAAGCCGATGATGCCGAAGACCAGCATCAGAATGATCCCGAAGGGCGAATTGTTGATGGCGAAGGAGCCGACGATGCAGAACATCAGGATGATCGGCATCAGGATCCGGGCGGGGATGGAGAGGATGGTGCGCGCCGTCTTGATCGCCGCCCAGCCCATCGGCAGCATGATCAGATTGGCGAGGAAGAAGACGATGAAGACGGCATAGATCAGCTGCGGCTCGTTGATGAAGATCGTCGGGCCGGGATTGAGGCCCTTGATGTACAGGACGCCGATGACGATCGCGGTGATCGAATCGCCGGGAATGCCGAAGACGAGGGCGGGGATCCAGGCGCCGCTGACGGCGCCGTTGTTGGAGGCGCCGGCTTCGACGATGCCCTCGACATGGCCGGTGCCGAATTTTTCCTTCTGTTTGGAAAACTTCTTCGAGATCGCATAGGAGATCCAGGCGGCGATGTCGGCACCGGCGCCCGGCAGCGCGCCGATCGCCGTGCCGACGACGCTTCCGCGCAGCGCCTGGAAGGGATAGCGCCGGATGTTGTCCCACTGATGCGAGAAGATGCCCTTCTGCCCGCCCTTCTCGACGGCCGGCGTATCCGCCCCCGCAACCACCGAGCGCAGCACCTCCGAGACGGCGAAGAGGCCGATCATCGCCGGAATGAACTGGACGCCGGCGAGAAGCTCGACATTGCCGAAGGTGTAGCGCGGCTGGCCGGCCGGATTGTCGATGCCGATGGTCGCGGCGAAGAGGCCGATGATCAGCGAGATCATGCCCCGCGGCACCGAGCCCGGCGAGACGAAGATCGCGCAGGAGAGGCCGAGGACGACCAGCCAGAAATATTCGAAGGACGAAAACCGCAGCGCGATGTCGGCCAGCACCGGCGAGGCGGTGATCAGGACGATGGTGCCGAAGATGCCGCCGATCGCCGAAAACACCAGCGAGGCGCCGAGCGCCTCCTCCGACCGGCCGGAGCGGGTCATCCTGTAGGCGTCCTCGACATAGGCGGCGCTGGCCGGCGTGCCGGGCATCCTTAAAAGCGAGCCGGGAATGTCGCCGGCAAAGATCGCCATCGCCGTCGCCGTGACGATCGCCGCGATCGCCGGCACCGGATCCATGAAGAAGGTGACCGGCACGAGCAGCGCCGTCGCCATGGTGGCGGTCAGGCCGGGGATCGCGCCGACGAACATGCCGAAGGCGGCCGAAGCAAGGATCACCAGGAGGACATAGGGCTGGAAGACCAGCCCGAAGGCTTCGGAAAGAATGGGCATCGCCAGATCCGGGGGCCACTACCAGAGGAAGGTCAGGAACTCGCTGCGCGGCAGCGGCACCAGCAAAAGCCGGCCGAAGGCCTGCTGGATCACGATGCAGGCGAGGATCGAGACGGCGATGGCCGTCAGCGGCTTCGTCCGCAGGGTCAGCATCAGGGCGGCCATGACGACGAGCGAGGTGGGGACGAAGCCGATCGCCGGCGCCGCGGCGATGTAGAAGACGATGAGGGCGAGGGCGACCAGGGCCGACAGCACCGAGCGGCGGGAGCGGACCCAGGCGGCGAGTTCGAGCCGCGGCATGCGCGCACCCTCGAGTATCGCCCGCCCCATCATGAATAGGCCGAGGCAGCCGGAAAAGATGGCGATCGCCCGCGGCATCGTCCCCGCCCCGTAGGACTGACCGGGAATGTCGGTGAAGCCGAGGGCGGAGACATAGATCGCGACGCCGCCGAGAAGGACGAGAAGGCCGAGTAGGAGATCGTTGAATTTCATCGGGTGGTCCGTGGCTGCCGCTCTCGGGATCGGCGGCGGCTGGTCTGCTGGGTGGCGCCAGGCATGCAGCGCAAGGTTTGAAGGCGAGTGCGAGGGGCGCACCCCCCTCTGCCTGCCGGCATCTCCCCCTCAAGGGGGGAGATCAGTCGCTCGATTTCGTGCCTGCGCCCAGATTTCTCACGCCATGGCTCGAGCGATCGAACGTCGAAAGTTGAGGCGAAACGCTGGCGGAGAGATGATCTCCCCCCTTGAGGGGGAGATGGGCGGCAGCCCAGAGGGGGGTGCCTGGCGGCAACGCATTAAGGGAGGCGCCATACGGCGCCTGCGCAAGCCGCCCCCCCCCCGAGGCGACTACTGCTTCGCCAGCCCCGCCTTCTGCATGACCTCGCCGAGCGCCTTGTCGTCCTCGGCGACGATCTTGGTCGCCTCCTCGCCCTTCGCCCAGCGCACGCCAAAGCCGCGCTCCTTCATGAAGGTCTGGTATTCCTCGGAGTTATAGGCCTTCTCGACGGCGTCCTCGAGCTTCGTCTTGACGTCGTCGGGCAGGCCCTTCGGCGCCACCACGGCCCGCCAGACGGCCAGCGTCCAGTCGGAACCGGTGCCTTCCTTCAGGGTCGGCACGTCCGGGAACATCTCCTGGCGCTCGGCAGACATCGAGGCGAGCGGCTTGACACGACCGGCATCGATCATCGAGCGGCCCTCGGCGAGCGAGGAGGGGACGATGTCGACGCCGCCGGCCACCATGTCGGTGATGCCGGCAGCCGCGCCCTGGCTCGGCACGAAGGTCACCTGGTCCGGCGGTAGGCCCTCCGACAGCATCCAGCCGGCGAGGCCGAGATGCCAGATGCCGCCCTGGCCGGTGCCGGACGCCTTGAAGGTGCCCTTCGGCTCGGACTTGATCTTGTCGAGCAGCGACTGGACGTCCTTGTAGTCGGAATCGGTGGAGACCATCACGCCGCCCGGATCGGCATTGACGAGGGCGAGGATGTCGTAATTCTCGTAAGTGAGGTCGGTCAGGCCCTGCCAGTGCATCATGTCGATCTCGATCGTCATGATGCCGAGGGTGTAGCCGTCGGGAGCCGCATTGGCGATGGCGCTGTGGCCAACGACGCCGGAGCCGCCGGTGCGGTTGACGACATTGACCGGCTGGCCGAGCTCTTCCTGCAGCAGCGAGGCGATGACCCGGCCAACCGCATCGGTGCCGCCGCCGGCGCCCCAGGGCACGATCATCTGGATCGGCCGGCTCGGATAGTCTTCCTGAGCCTGCGCGACCGGCGCTAGCGTGAAGCTGCCCGCAACGGCCATGGCCGCCACGGCGGCGAGAAGCGAACGTCGTTGCATGATGTCTTTCCTCCCAAACGCGGATGGATCGCCGAGACGTATGTCCCGGACCGGCCCCTTGCGATCGCCCGGCGCCTCCCAGCCCCTTGCGATCGGGCCGCCGCATGCGGCGATCTCATTCGCGCTGCACTATTCAGATGGCGTTGCGCAGTGTCAACGTATACGTGAGCAAATCAATCTGGATGATTTATCGATTGACCGGCGGTCAGATTGCGGTTGTCGCGAGGCAAACCCAGCCGGGTGATAGGTTGCCAGAAGCCGAAATGCATCATCAGAACGACAGCCCGGCAACGCTCCTGCCGTGGACCACGGCGAGGATCATCACGCCGTCCGGCGCCTCTTCGTAGAGGATGACGTGGGACCGGTACTCGTGCCTGCGAACGCCGGGCGCGATCGTCTTCGCCGGCCGTCCCATGCGCGGATTGTCCGCAAGCAGCGCGAAAACGTGGAACATCCCGTCGGCATAGGCATCCGCCTGGGCTTCACCGAACAGCCCATAGCCGAAAGCGAAAATCTCGGTGATGTCCTCTTCGGCCCGCCTCGCGAGGCGAAAGCGTCTCAATCGCGCGTCCCGCTGCGTGTTGCCGCGGCGCGGCGGCGAGCCTCGGCCTTGATATCGTCAGGTGAAAGCTCGCCGGGTCCGCCGGCGCGGGCCTCCTCGACCATGCGCCGCAGATCGTCGAGCGACAAATCGGGATGCGTGCGCCGCTCCCGATCGCGGCGCACGAGGTCGCGCAAATAGTCGCCGGTGCTGGCGTAGTCGCCTTCGATCACCTGGCGATCGATCCATTCCTTCATCGCATCCGGCACGGACAGTGTCACTGACGCCATGAGCATTCCTCCGATGGCGAGAGAGAAATTCATCTCACATCGTCACAGCCATCGCCAGCGCCGAGCGCTGGTGGGAGAGCGTGCCATGCGAGGCACCTTAGTGCGCCGTGCGTCCGAATGGTCGCATAAATGACGCTCCAAGGTATTGTATCACAGCATCGCGCTTTCCGAATTTCGCTCCGGCTTGGAGCGTCGAGATCCACTGCGGCGGAACTGCCCCCTCCCGAAGCGGAAAAGGGCAGCCGGAACCTCAGTCGCGCGCCGCGACGACCGTCTGCTTCTGCTCGCCGAGACCGGCGATGCCGAGGGTCATGACGTCACCGACCTTCAGATACTGCGGCGGCTTCATGCCCATGCCGACGCCTGGAGGCGTGCCGGTGGTAATGACGTCGCCCGGCATCAGCGTCATGAACTGCGAGCAGTAGGAGACGACATGCGGCACGTTGAAGATCAGCGTGTTGGTGTTGCCGGTCTGGCGGCGCTCGCCATTGACGTCGAGCCACATGTCCAGCGCATGGGGATCGGCGACCTCGTCCTTCGTCACCAGCCAGGGGCCGAGGGGACCGAAGGTGTCGTGGCTCTTGCCCTTGGTCCACTGGCCCTGGCGCTTGGTCTGGAAGGTCCGCTCGGAGACGTCGTTCATCACCGCGAAGCCGGCGACGTAGTCCATTGCATCGGACTGCGAGACGTATTTCGCCCGCGAACCGATGATCACCGCCAGCTCGACCTCCCAGTCGAGGGCGTCGGAGCCGCGCGGCTGCTCGACCTCGTCGTTCGGACCGCACAGCGCATTGATCTGCTTGGTGAAGATGATCGGCTCCGACGGCGGCTCGGCGCCGGTCTCGGCGGCGTGGTCGGAATAGTTGAGGCCGATGCAGAGGATCTTGGAGACGCCGGCGACCGGCGAGCCGTAGCGCTGCTCGCCGCCGACGACGGGAAGCGAAGCGGGATCGATCGCCTTCAGGGCCTGCAGCCCCTTCGGCGAGAGGACCTCGCCGGCAATGTCGGCGACATGGCCGGAAAGATCGCGGATCTTGCCGTCGGCATCGAGCACGCCGGGCTTTTCCTGGCCGAGCGGGCCATAGCGGAGGAGTTTCATGATGTCCTTTCGAAGATGAAGGGTTGAATTGCGGGGCGGGTCAGGACGACCTAGCTGTCAGGTCCTCCCACTGCGACGTCGTCGCCGGACGAGGTTTGTCCAGGCACCGTGCGCCCTTCCTGCCGGGTCGGAATATGCGGCTGTCGGAGCGGCCCGTTCAGGTCGCCGAGTGTGCGGTCGCATCAATGCCTCGTCATCCCGGGCTTGACCCGGGATCCATTCCAAATCGTTGAAGTCGTTGCCGCTAAGCCGTTCGAACCAAAGGAGTTTCCTCTGCAGCGACATGCGAGGTACTGCGCCGAGGAATGGATCCCGGCTCGGAGGCCGGGATGACGAAGCGTCGGTAGTAGCGCGCATTGCGGTGCCAGGTGACGAAGGGCATTGGCCGGCAAATCGGCGCGCCACACCGACGCGCCGTCATCCTCGGGCTCGTCCCGAGGATCTACTGTCATCCCCGCTCTAGGAGCCTTACATGCAGGCAAATCGCCGCGAAACAAAGAGGTTATGGTCGCGGCGGTAGATCCTCGGGACAAGCCCGAGGATGACGCGCTCTTCATGCGAGGCCCTAAGCCGGAAGCCGCATCCGCATCTTCGAAAGCTTGACATCTCAATGGCTCCTCGACTCGAGCATATCGAAGGGCAAAGAGCGCTCGGCGCCAGATGGAGCCTTCAACCCTTTGGTTCGGCAAGCTCACCATAAGGGTAAAGGGGGATGCGCGCTCTGGAACGTCACACATGCGTCTAATACACCGCCCGGCCGCCGGAAATGTCGAAGACGGCGCCGGTGGAAAACGAGCAGTCCTCGGACGACAGCCAGGTGATCAGCGCGGCGACCTCGGCCGGCTCGACGAAGCGATTCATCGGGATCTTCGAGAGCATGTAGTCGATGTGTTCCTGGCTCATCTGGTCGAAGATCGCGGTGCGCGCCGCCGCCGGCGTGATGCAGTTGACGAGGACGCCGGCGCCGGCGAGCTCCTTGCCGAGCGACTTGGTGAGGCCGATCAGTCCGGCCTTCGAGGCCGAATAGTGCGAGGCGTTGGGATTGCCTTCCTTGCCGGCGATCGAGGCGACATTGACGATCCGCCCGTAGCCGGCCTCGACCATCGAGGGGACGAGGGCCCGGGCGGTCAGATACGGTCCGACCAGATTGACCTCGACGGTCTTTCGCCAGATCGCCGGATCGAGCTCCCAGGTCTTGCCGTTGCCGCCGGTGATCCCGGCATTGTTGACGAGGATATCGACATTGCCGCCGGCAAGCGCCGCAACGGCCGCAGCACCGACGGAGGTCTCGTCGGTCAGCTCGACCACCGTGCCGCTGGCGCTGGGGCCGAGCCCCGCCACGGCCTCCTCGATCGCCGCGCCGTCGACGTCCCAGAGGACGACCGAGGCGCCGCTTTCCAGCATGCGCTGCGCGGTGGCGAAGCCGATGCCCCGCGCCCCGCCGGTGACGACGGCCCTGCGACCCTCGAGATCGATCCTGTTCATTGCTTCTCCCTCCCGCCAGGCGGCGCATCCGGCATCGCCATGGCATATCGCTCCCGGTTATTCAACGTATACGTCATCGGCCGCGCCGCGGTCATGGCCGGACGGCGAAACCTGCCGCCTGCCGGGTCAGGATCGCCAGCGCCATGCGGTCGGCGCGCTCGCGATGCTGGGCGTGCAGATGCGAGGCGAGCCACACGTCGCCGGCGCGGATCGCCTCGAAGATCGCCCGGTGTTCGAGATCGGACTGCGTCGGCCGGGGCCGCAGCTTCACGATCGCCATATGGGCGCGATACTGCTGGTCCCAGCAGAGCCGCAACGCTCCCTGCAGCCGGCGGTTTTCGCAAAGCCCGACGAGTTCGGAATGGAAGACGTTGTCGAGATGCGACCACTGGACAATGTCGCCCCGCGCGGTCTCGCGCTCCATCTGGTCGAGCAGGCCGGACAGTCGCCGCGCCTCGTCCTCCTTGAGGCCGCGGCGGGCGAGAAGCGCGGCCGCCTTCACCTCCAGCGGCGACAGGACGTCGTAGATCTGGGCAAGGTCCTCCAGCGACTGGGACTTCACGGTGATGCCGTGGCGCGGCCGCACCTCGACGAGATCCTCTTCCTCCAGCCGGATCAGCGCCTCGCGCACCGGCGTGCGCGACAGACCGAGAAGGCTGGCGACCTCGGCCTCGAGGAGCTTCGTCCCCGGCGGCAGGCGGCCTTCGAGGATGCGGAACTTCAAATCGTGATAGGCCCGGTCGCGGGCCGGCATGCGGGCCAACCCCTGCAGCGTCGGCCGCGGCCGCGAACCGCCCGGCGTCGGCAAAGGGCGCTGCTTGCGCTGCCGGCCGGCATCGGTCGCCTGCGCCTCTGCGACGTCGTCCTCGGAAAGGTCTTCCGGCTTCATCTCCACCATGGCGCCATCACGTCCCGCTTGTCCTTTCCGTCCTTCGCCCTTCAGAGCGGCTTGCCCGGAACGCCGTTCAGCCCGGCGATGATGTCGGCGAGCGTCGGCAGATACTGCTCGCCCTTGCCGAGCGCTTCGGCCGTGGCGAAGTCGTTCTTCACCGCCGAGGAGACGTGGCTGGCGATGCCGCTCTCGTTTGCCAGCGAGACCAGATAGCGCATGTCCTTGTGGGCATTGCGCAGGGCGAATTTGTGGGCGTTCGGATTGCCGCCCACCACATAGTCCATGAAGGTCTGGTAGAAACCGCAATCCATCCGGCCGCCGCCGATGACCGAGTGGAAGACCTCGGGCGTGATGCCGTTCTTGCCGCCGATCGCCAGCGCCTCGGAATAGAGCGCGGCATAGCCGAGGGAGATGAAGTTGTTGAGGAGCTTCATCGTGTGGCCGGCGCCGGTTTCGCCGACCCTGACGACCTTGCCGGCGATCGGTTCGAGATAGGGCTTCACCTTCTCGAACACTTCCTCGCTCGCGCCGACCATGACGTCGAGATTGCCCTCCCAGGCCTCCTTCGGGGTGCGCGACAGCGGCGCGTCAACGAAAGTGATGCCCTCGCCCTGAAGCTTCTCGGCCAGCGCGCGGCTGGAAACCGGATTGGCGGTGGAGGTGTCAATGACCGTCGTCACCGCGCCCCTGGCGGCGATCAGTTCGGCGACCGTTTCCTCCACCTGCGGGCTGCCGGGCAGGCAGAGAAAGACGATTTCCGCCGTTTCGGCGATCCCGGCGACGCTCTTCGCCTCCGATGCTCCACGTGAAACAAGGTCGTCGATCGGCTCGCGGTTGCGATGAGCGAGAACGGACAACGGGTACCCGGCCTCGACGAGGTTCTTCGCCATGCCGTGGCCCATCAGCCCGGCGCCGATGAATCCGATGGTTGGACGGTCGGTCATGAATTGGCTCTCCCGGTTCTTGTCGGCTGGCTGGTCAGAACGACCCGCTCCATCGCGGTTTTGATTGCAGCCTCGACTTTCTGCGACGGTGCTGTGCGCCCCCCTCTGCCTGCCGGCATCTCCCCCTCAAGGGCAGGCGAATCGCATATGGCCGGCGGTGATTTGAAGCTGATCGGGCTTGCGGTTTTGGCTCTGATTGATTCTGGAAGCATCCATGGAGATGTC